>NZ_CALPBY010000012.1 GCF_943181405.1 Cellulosimicrobium sp. Marseille-Q4280 | reverse complement strand
GGTACTACGAGGTGTTCCTCGGGCGGGCGCCGGACTTCGGGGGTAAGTCGTACTGGGGTGGTGTGCTGCTCACGCGTGGTGAGGGTGCGGTGCGGGAGGGGATCGCGGGCTCGGTCGAGTACCGCAACCTCGCCCTCCGCCGGTTCCCCTGACGATCATGCGCTCCCGGTCGGTCGTCCAGGCGCTGGTGCTCACCATGGTGGGCCTCCTCGCCGTCGTCGTGCCGACCGCACCGCCGGCCGCAGCGGCCGACGGCACGATCACGTTCGCCGGCCGTGGCTACGGGCACGGACGGGGCATGGGCCAGTACGGAGCGCTCGGGTACGCCGTCGACCACGGGTGGTCCCACGCGCAGATCCTGCAGCACTTCTACGGTGGGACGAGTCTGCGGAGCGACGCCGGGAACGGTTCCCTCTCCGTCGAGCTCCTCCGCAAGACCGGGTCCGACACGATCGTCACGGGCCCGTCCCTCCGCGTGAACGGCGCGGCCGCCGGTGCCTCGGCGGTGCGGCTCGTGCGCGTCGCGGACGGGCGCCTGCGGTACCACACGGGCCCCGGGTGCGCCGGGCCGTGGTCCGACCGGGGGGAGGTCGCGTCAGGCGCCGTCGTCTCGACGGCCGCCGACCCGGCGAACGTCGCGAACCTCCTCCAGCTGTGCGAGGCCGGGGTCGACCACGGCTACCGGGGCACGTTGCGGGCCGTCGCGGCCGGGGGGACGCAGTTCACCGTCAACACGCTCCCGGTGAACTCCTACCTGCGGGGCGTCGTGCCGCGGGAGATGCCGGCGTCGTGGGGAGCGCTCGGCGGCGGACGTGGTGCACAAGCGCTGCGGGCCCAGACCGTGGCTGCGCGCTCCTACGCGCTCGCCCCGCGCGGCGTGCGGGCCTCTGGAGCCCAGACGTGCGACACGACGGCGTGCCAGGTGTACCTCGGCGCGACGACGGTCACGGACGCGGGGGCGCGAGCGTCCCTCGAGCACGCCCTGTCGGACGCTGCGGTCTCGGGGACGTCGGGACAGGTCATGCGCCACGCCGACAACCGCGTCGCGCTCACCGAGTTCAGCAGCTCGACCGGCGGGTACTCCGCCGGAGGGACGTTCCCGGCCGTCGTGGACGCCGGGGACGCGACCGCGAGCAACCCGCACCGCTCGTGGGCCGTGACGTTCACCCCGGAGGAGCTCTCGGCACGCCTGGGCGTCGGGACGGTCACGGGCGTGCGAGTCGCTGCCCGCAACGGGCTCGGCGAGCTCGGGGGCCGGGCGACGCGGGTGGACGTCACCACGACGGGCGGGCAGGTCGTGGCGCTCACAGGGAGCCAGGTCCGCACCCGGCTCGGGCTCAAGAGCGACTGGTTCACCGTCTCCGGGGTCTCGCCGGCCGAGGCCCAGTCGGTGGTGCGGGCGTTGTACGAGGACCTGCTGGAGCGCCCGGTGGACGCGGCGGGTCTGTCCACCTGGTCGTCCGCGCTGGTCTCGGGGACGAGCCGTGCCGCTCTGGTGCGGTCGTTGACGCGGTCGGAGGAGTACGTGCGGCTGCGGGTGCGTGAGGCGTACGTGGACGTGCTGGGTCGTCAGCCGGATGCTGCGGGGTTGAACAGCTGGACGCGGGGTGTGATGTCGGGGGACATCTCGGTGGACGCGGTGGCGTTGTTGTTCTACCGGACGCCGGAGTTCTACCAGCGGTCGGGGGGCAACGACGACGCGTTCGTGCGGCGGTTGTACCAGGTGATGCTCGGGCGGTCGGCGTCGGCGTCGGAGGTGGCGCACTGGCGTGGGCAGATCGCGTCGTCGGGCCGGGCGGCGGTGGCGTCCGGGGTGTGGTGGTCTCGGGAGGCGGCGAACAACCGGGCGGGCGGGTACTACGAGGTGTTCCTCGGGCGCGCGCCGGACTTCGGGGGTAAGT
>NZ_CALPBY010000011.1 GCF_943181405.1 Cellulosimicrobium sp. Marseille-Q4280 | reverse complement strand
ACGGGTTCTCCGCCTTGCGGGCCACCTTGTCGATCTCGTCGATGTAGATGATCCCCTGCTCAGCCTTCTTCACGTCGAAGTCCGCCGCCTGCACCAGCTTCAGCAGGATGTTCTCCACGTCCTCACCCACATACCCCGCCTCCGTCAACGCCGTCGCGTCCGCGATCGCGAACGGCACGTTCAACATCCGCGCCAACGTCTGCGCCAGATACGTCTTACCCGTCCCCGTCGGACCGATCAGCAAGATGTTCGACTTCGCCAGCTCCACGTGGTCCTGGTCGTCGGACGACGCCTTCGTCGACTCGCCGGCCTGGATCCGCTTGTAGTGGTTGTAGACGGCGACGGCCAGGGCCCGCTTCGCGGGGTCCTGGCCGATGACGTACTGCCCGAGGAAGTCGAAGATCTCGCGGGGCTTGGGAAGGTCGACGAGCCCGAGCTCGGTGGCCTCGGCGAGCTCCTCCTCGATGATCTCGTTGCACAGGTCGATGCACTCGTCGCAGATGTACACACCGGGGCCCGCGATGAGCTTCTTGACCTGCTTCTGCGACTTCCCGCAGAACGAGCACTTGAGCAGGTCGGCGCCGTCCGAGATACGAGCCACTACGCGTCTCCTTGTCCGGGTGGTAGAGCCGGGCCGCCGCACGCGGCGTCCGGACCGGTGCCACGTCCGAGCGGGTCCTTCTCCCCATTCCACACCACGGGACCCCCGTTGTCAGGTGGGCTCCCCGTGCGCAGGTCACATCTGTGCAACACCTTGCCCGGAACGCACCACGCCGCCGCTCCCGGAGGAGTCGGCGGCGCGGTGGGCGTCGTCCCGCCTCAGGCGTGCGGTACGGCGCGTCAGGGCTTGTTGACCGCGACGGCCTTGCGGCTCTCGAGCACCTGGTCGACGAGACCGTAGTCCTTCGCCTGGGCGGCGGTGAGGATCTTGTCGCGCTCGATGTCCTGGCGGACCTGCTCGACCGGGTTGCCCGAGTGCAGCGCGAGGGTGTCCTCGAGCCACTCACGCATCCGGATCAGCTCGTTCGCGTGGATCTCGATGTCCGACGCCTGGGCGTAGCCGCCGCCCTCCATCGCGGGCTGGTGGATCAGCACGCGCGCGTTGGGGAGCGCGAGGCGCTTGCCGGGCTGACCCGCGGCGAGCAGCACGGCGGCTGCGGAGGCCGCCTGGCCCAGGCAGACCGTCTGGATCTGCGGCTTGATGTACTGCATCGTGTCGTAGAGCGCGGTCATCGCGGTGAACGACCCGCCCGGCGAGTTGATGTACAGGATGACGTCGCGGTCCGGGTCCTGGCTCTCGAGCACGAGGAGCTGGGCCATGACGTCGTCGGCGGACGCGTCGTCGACCTGGACGCCCAGGAAGATGATGCGGTCCTCGAACAGCTTGGTGTAGGGGTCCTGGCGCTTGAAGCCGTAGGCCGTGCGCTCCTCGAACTGCGGGAGCACGTAGCGGGCCGACGGCGCGCCGCCGGGCAGCGCGACGCCGCCCGGACGGGCGCCCGCGCCGGCGAGGCGCTGCGCGGTGGACAGGTACTGGGACTCGGCGCTGAAGCTCACGGGTTCTCCTCGGGTGAAGTCTGGGTCCGGTTGCGGGTCAGGAGGCCGTGGTGCCGCCGCCGCCGGTCACCGACGAGGCGTTCGTGACGACGTGGTCGACGAAGCCGTACTCCTTCGCCTCCTCGGCGGTGAACCAGTTGTCCCGGTCGTTGTCCTTGATGATCTGCTCGAGCGACTGGCCCGTCTGCTCGGCCGTCAGCTCCGAGAGGACCCGCTTCATGTGCATGATCAGCTGGGCGTTGATGCGCACGTCGGTCGCCGTGCCGCCGATGCCGCCGGACGGCTGGTGCATCATCACGCGGGCGTGGGGCGTCGCGTACCGCTTGCCCTTGGTGCCGGACGAGAGCAGGAACTGGCCCATCGAGGCCGCCATGCCCATCGCGATCGTGGCGACGTCGGGCTGGATGTACTGCATCGTGTCGTAGATCGCCATGCCGGCCGTGATCGAACCGCCCGGCGAGTTGATGTAGAGCCAGATGTCCTTCTCCGGGTCCTCCGCGGCGAGGAGCATCATCTGCGCGCAGATCGCGTTCGCGTTCTCGTCGCGCACCTCGGAGCCGAGCCAGATGATCCGCTCCTTGAGGAGCCGGTTGTAGATGGAGTCGTTGAGGCCGAGACCGGCGCCCTCCGCTCGGGCCAGGGGACCTGCGGCGTCCGTCCGCAGCAGCTGATCGTTCACGTCCATCTCCTTCGTCGCTCCTCGTCTCCGGGGCCGTGGCCCCGGTCACGACGTCCACCGGCGTGCGGTGCGGCCCGGGACGTCGCCGTTGCAGTGACCCTAACGTGCACGGCATCCGCCGTTCGTCCCGACCAGGCCGCTTTTCGCCGACAGCGCATACGGGCCCGGACGACGGCGGCCCCCGCACCCCGGGACGGGGTGCAGGGGCCGCGTCGGAAGCGCTCGGCGCGTCAGGCCTCGGTGGTCTCCGCGGCCTTCTTCGTCGACTTCTTCGCGGTCTTCTTCTTCGCCGCCTTCTCCTCGGCCTCCTCGGCCTCGACCGCGGCGACGGCCTCCTCGGCCAGCTCCTCGGTGACGGCCTCGGCGGCGGCGACCTCGGCGGCCTCCTCGACGAGCTCGGCGACCTCGCCGGCCGCGTCGTCCTCGTCCGAGCCGATGAACTCGGTCAGGTCGACGACGTTGCCCGCCGAGTCCTTGACCTCGATCTGGCGCAGCGCGACGGCGAGCGACTTGGACCGGGCGACCTCGCCGACCATGGCCGGGATCTGACCACCCTGGTCGAGCGACTGGATGAACTGGTTCGGGTCCATCCCGTACTGGCGCGAGGCCTGCACGAGGTACTCGAGCAGCTCGTTCTGGGCGACCTTGATCTCGAGCTTCTCCGCGAGGGTGTCGAGCAGGATCTGGTTCTTGATCGCGGTCGTGGCCTCCTCGACGACCTCCGCGCGGTGCGCGTCGTCCTCGAGACGGCCCTCGGACTCGAGGTGACGGTGCACCTCGGCCTCGACGACGCCGGCCGGCACGGGGATCTCGACGGCGTCGGTGAGCGCCTTGAGGAGCTCGTCCCGCGCGGCGACGGCCTGGTTCGACGTCTTGATGCTCGCGACCTGCTCGCGGAGGTCGGCCTCGAGCTCGGCGAGCGTGTCGAACTCCGACGCGAGCTGCGCGAAGTCGTCGTCCGCCTCGGGCAGGTCGCGCTGCTTGACGGTCGTCGCGGTCACGGTGACCTCGGCGTCCTTGCCCTCGTGCTCACCACCGGCGAGCGGTGCGGAGAAGGTCGTGGTCTCGTCGGCCGACAGTCCGGTGAGCGCCTCGTCGAGGCCCTCGAGCATGTTGCCCGAGCCGATCTGGTAGCTGATGCCGGAGACCGAGTCGACCTCCTCGCCGTCGATGACGGCCTTGAGGTCGAGGACGACGAAGTCGCCCTCCGCGGCGGGACGGTCCACGCCGACGAGCGTGCCGAAGCGCTCGCGGAGCGCGTCGAGACGCTCGGTGACGTCCTCGTCCGAGACCTCCGCGGCGTCGATCGTCACCGCGAGGGTGGACAGCTCCGGCAGGTCGAGCTCGGGGCGGACCTCGACCTCGGCCGAGAACTTGAGCGGACCCTCCGCGTCGACCGGGACCTCGGTCACGTCGACCTCGGGCTGACCGAGCGGGCGGATGCCCGACTCGCTCACGGCCTGGCGGTAGAACCCGGACAGCCCGTCGTTCACGGCGTGCTCGAGGACCGCGGCGCGGCCGACGCGCTGGTCGATGATGCGGGGCGGGACCTTGCCCTTGCGGAAGCCGGGGATGTTCACCTGCTCCGCGATGTGCTGGTAGGCGTGGTCGATGCTCGGCTTGAGCTCGTCGTACTCCACCTCGACGGTCAGCTTGACCTTGGTGGGGTCCAGGGTCTCGACGGCGCTCTTCACTTCGATGATCTCCAACTGATCGGGGCGGGCCGGCGTGCGGCTACGGGACGAGCTGCGCGCGCCGCCACGGGACCGGCGGATCCTTCCGGACCCACGTGCGACCCCGACGGGCGTACGGGCAACCCATCAAGGGTACGCCACCCGTCCGAGCGACGGTGTCCTCCGTCGGACGAGCGCTGCCGCAGGAGGGCGGCGACCCGTCGGGACGCCCGCCCTCGGCCCGCTTCACGATGTGTCGGGGTGACAGGATTTGAACCTGCGACCTTCCGCTCCCAAAGCGGACGCGCTACCAACCTGCGCCACACCCCGTGCACCCGTCGAGGACGACGGGCCAGCGCAAGTGTACTGGTGGGAAGGGCGGGGTCCGGCGGCTCGTCGGCCTGCTGCCTGTTTGCTAAGGTTGCGGCCGCAGGTCGGCAGTGCCACTCAGGCCGGAGCCACACAGCCC
This sequence comes from Cellulosimicrobium sp. Marseille-Q4280, assembly GCF_943181405.1. Classification (GTDB taxonomy): domain Bacteria; phylum Actinomycetota; class Actinomycetes; order Actinomycetales; family Cellulomonadaceae; genus Cellulosimicrobium. Next base: position 37,549 of record NZ_CALPBY010000011.1, on the reverse strand, counting down.
GGAGCAGTACCGACCCGACGCGGGCGTAGCTCAATGGTAGAGCCTCAGTCTTCCAAACTGATTACGCGGGTTCGATTCCCGTCGCCCGCTCCACGACCCACGACGGGCGCCCCACCACCTCGGCGGGGCGCCCGTCGTCGTCCGGTCGGCGGACGGCGTTGCCGCGCCACGACGTGGGCGGATACCCTCGGACCATCGAGCGCCCCCGGCGCGGCCGAGCACGTCGGCCGGTTGTCCGGCCATCCACCGGCACGGGCGCCGTCGAGCAGGAGGAGCGAGGAATGACCGCGACCGGCGCGCGTCCCGCATCGCCCCGTCGCGCTCTCGCGCGCACCTCCTGTTGTCGCTGTCACGGCTGTCGCTGACGACCGCCGGACGCGCCCGCCGCTCCGCGCACCCGTCGCACGTCCCCCGCCCGTCGCCACGGCGTCGGCCCGCTCACGCGACATCGCGCGGCGACGGACTCCCGGGACAGGTCGTCCGAGTGTCCTGGAGCACTCCCCCGCAGCACCCGGTGCCCCCGCACCGTCGCACCCTGTTGGTCCCCCTGGCTCGTCCGAGCCGTCGACAGAAGAGGAAGCCATGGCACGCATCTACGACGACGTCACGAAGCTCGTCGGCAACACCCCGCTCGTCCGCCTCAACAAGCTCACCGAGGGCGTCGGCGCGACCGTCGTCGGCAAGCTCGAGTTCTACAACCCGGCGAACTCCGTCAAGGACCGCATCGGCGTCGCGATCATCGACGCGGCCGAGGCGTCGGGCGAGCTGAAGCCCGGCGGGACGATCGTCGAGGCGACGTCCGGCAACACCGGCATCGCGCTCGCGATGGTCGGCGCGGCGCGCGGCTACGACGTCGTCCTGACGATGCCGGAGACGATGTCCAAGGAGCGCCGCGCCCTGCTGCGCGCGTTCGGCGCCGAGCTCATCCTCACGCCGGGCTCCGAGGGCATGAAGGGCGCGGTGAACAAGGCCGACGAGGTCGTCGCCGAGCGCGAGGGCGCCATCCTCGCCCGCCAGTTCGCCAACGAGGCCAACCCGGCGATCCACCGCGCGACGACCGCCGAGGAGATCTGGGCGGACACCGACGGCGAGGTCGACATCGTCGTCGCCGGGATCGGCACCGGCGGCACGATCACGGGTGTCGGGCAGGTGCTCAAGGAGCGCAAGCCCGGGGTGCAGATCGTCGCCGTCGAGCCCGAGGAGTCCGCGATCCTCAACGGCGGCGCCCCCGGCCCGCACAAGATCCAGGGCATCGGCGCCAACTTCGTCCCCGAGATCCTCGACACGTCGGTCTACGACGAGGTCATCGACGTCAACGCGGAGACCGCGGTCGAGTACGCGCGTCGCGCGGCGAAGGAGGAGGGCCTGCTGGTCGGCATCTCCTCCGGCGCGGCGATCGCGGCGGCCCTGCAGCTCGCCGAGCGCCCGGAGAACGCGGGCAAGCTCATCGTGACGATCATCCCGTCGTTCGGCGAGCGGTACCTGTCCTCGATCCTCTACGCGGACCTCCTGGACTGACGTGGTCGACCACATCCCGTCGCGCGGGTCCGCCGGCGCACCGTCGCGGGTGCGGCGGTTCCTGCGCGTGCTCGCCGAGGACCTCGAGGCGGCGCGGCACCGCGACCCCGCGGCGCGCAGTCGCCTCGAGGTCGCGCTCGCCTACCCCGGCGTCCACGCGGTGTGGTCGTACCGGCTCGCGCACCGCATGTGGCGCGAGCCGGTGCTGCGCCTGCCGGCGCGGCTCGTGTCGCAGGTGGCGCGGGCCCTGACGGGCGTCGAGATCCACCCGGGCGCGCGCATCGGCCGACGCCTCTTCATCGACCACGGCATGGGGGTCGTCGTCGGCGAGACGGCCGTCGTCGGGGACGACGTGGTCCTGTTCCACACGTCGACGCTCGGCGGGCGGTCGATGAAGCGCGGCAAGCGGCACCCGACTCTCGGTGACCGCGTGGTCGTGGGTGCGGGCGCGAAGATCCTCGGACCGGTGTGGGTCGGCGACGACGCGCAGGTGGGTGCGAACGCCGTCGTCGTCAAGGACGTCCCGGCGGGTGCGGTCGCCGTCGGGGTGCCGGCCCGTGTCCGCATGCCCGCCGCACACCGGGGTGCCGACCCGGTCGAGGACCCCTCGCTGCTCATCGAGTACGTGATCTGATCCGTCACCGGCTCCGTCGGGCGCCGCAGGGGCCGCTCTCCCACCGGGAGGGCGGCCCCTGCGCCGTCCTCGCGACGAGGGCTCGCGCGGGCCGTCCGACGGCGCCCGGCCGGGTTCCCGAGCAGCCCCCGAGGTCCGCTAGGGTAGGACCTGCGGTACCCGGGACGCAGCGTTTCGGATATCCCCCTGCCCGTCACGCCGGCCCGGGTACCGCGCTCACGCACCCGTCCACCCTCGACGACGAGGAGTCGCCTTGCGCCTCGGCATCCACACCGGCTACTGGTCCGCCGGTCCTCCCGAGGGCGTCGCGGAGGCGGTCGTCGCGGCCGACCGGCTCGGTGTCGACTCGGTCTGGACCGCAGAGGCCTACGGGTCCGACGCCTTCTCGCCCCTCGCCTGGTGGGGGTCGCGCACGTCGCGGATCCGCCTCGGCACGGCTGTCGCGCAGGTCTCCGCGCGCACGCCCACCGCGACCGCCATGGCCGCTCTGACGATGGACCACCTCTCCGGCGGGCGCTTCGTGCTCGGGCTCGGGGTGTCCGGCCCGCAGGTCGTCGAGGGCTGGTACGGCCAGCCCTACGCCCGCCCTCTCGCCCGGACGCGCGAGTACGTCGACGTCGTGCGACAGGTCCTCGCGCGCGAGGCGCCCGTGACGAGCGCCGGCCCGCACTACCCCCTGCCGCTGCCGGACGGCGCAGGCACGGGACTCGGCAAGGCGCTGCGGTCCACCGTCCACCCGCTGCGCGCCGACCTCCCGATCCACCTCGCCGCGGAAGGGCCGAAGAACATCGCGCTCGCCGCGGAGATCGCCGATGGCTGGCTCCCGCTGTTCTACTCGCCGCGCATGGACGACGCGTTCCGCGAGCTGCTCGCGGACGGCTTCGCCCGTCGCGCGCCGGAGCGCTCCGCCGTCTCCGACTTCGAGGTGAGCGCCACGGTCCCCGTGGTCGTCGACGAGCACGTCGAGCGCGCGGCGGACAAGGTCCGCCCGTTCCTCGCGCTGTACGTCGGCGGCATGGGCGCCAAGGGGGCGAACTTCCACCGCGACGCGCTCGACCGCCTCGGCTACTCCGCCGCGTGCGACGAGATCCAGGCCCATTACCTCGCGGGCCGCAAGGACCTCGCCGCGGCGGCCGTGCCGACCGAGATGGTCGAGGACGTCGCCCTCGTCGGCCCGTCCCGGAAGATCGCCCAGGACCTGCGTGCCTGGCAGGACACCGCCGTCACGACCCTGCTCGTGCAGGGCGACGCGACGGCGGTCACCACGCTCGCCGGGATGCTCGGCACGGCCCCCTCGCCGACGGCCACCACCGGCTGACGCCCGGCTGCGACGCCCGAGTCGCTGCCGGCCCGCTCAGTCCTGCTCGGGGAACCACACGGCACGGCGCAGGTCCACGCGCGTCCCGTCCCGCACGAGCGGGCAGCCCTCGGCGCGCAGCTCGGTCAGGGCCGCGTCCCGGTGGTGGGCCGGGGGTGCGCCCGCCGCGTTGACGACGCGCCACCACGGGACGGGCACGCCGTCGTCGTCCACGCCCGAGGAGCCCGCGAGGACCTGGCCCACCTGACGCGGCCCGCCCCGGTGCAGGGACTCCGCGACGACCTCGGCCACCAGGCCGTAGGTCATCGCGCGGGCGGCGGGGATCTGCCGGACGAGCGCGAGCACCGCCGAGGCGTACTCCTCGGCAGGTCCGCTCATCGGGAGGTCGGGACGCCGCCGGCCCGGACGTCGCGCCGGGCGCCGGCCCGTACGAGCCCCACGACGACGGAGCGGGGCTGCGGACGGACCTGCTGGGGACGCTGCTGCGGCCGGTACGGGCCCGGGTCGTGGGCTGGGTGCGGCATGCGGCGGTCTCCGGGGTCGTCGGCTCGGGCGTGGGCCCATCGTGCCACGACGCCGGTGGCCTGCGACGGGCGCCTCAGCCGGGTGATTCTCCTGGCGCCGCGAGGCACGGACGGCGAGGATCGTGCCATGAGCCACCAGCACGCAGGCACGGGCGGTACCTCCGACGCCGGCGCGGGGCGCCTGCCCGAGGGCTACGCGCCGACCGACCTGGCACCCGACGACCTGCGCGCGGTCCTCGAGCTCGACAGCACGGTCTTCCCCTCCGCGCTCGAGGTGGACGAGATCCTCGACCGCCCGCTCTCGCTGACCTGGTCACGGGTGCGCGGCGTCGTGCACGAGCGCCCCGACCCGGCCGCCGAGCCCGCCGACGGGGCGGTGCCCGTCCTGCGCGAGCTCGTCGCGCTGCGCGCGTCCTACCCGTTCTCGCGGTTCCCCGTCCCGGGCGGCACGGCACCCGTCGCCGGGCTGACGTGGGTCGCCGTGCACCCGGGCCACCGTCGTCGCGGCCTGCTCACGGCGATGGTCGACGAGCACCTCGCCCGCTGCCGCGAGCGCGGCGAGCCGCTGTCGGCGCTCTTCGCCGCCGAGGCGGCGATCTACGGGCGGTTCGGCTACGGCCGGGCGGCCGACGACCTGCGCCTGACGATCCCCCGCGGGGCCGCGCTGCGCGACGTCCCGGGTGCCGAGCGGCACACGGTCCGGATCGAGCGCGCCGACCGTGCCCGCCACGCCGAGCTCGTCGCGCGGCTGCACGAGCGCGCGGGCGCGGACCCGACCGGGCTCGGGACCGTCAACCGGCCCGGCTGGGCGACGCGCGAGACGCCCGAGCTCCAGGCGGTGCTCTGGGACGACGCAAAGGTGTTCCGCAAGGACCGCGAGCCCACGCGCATCGCGATCGTCGAGCTCGACGGCGAGCCGCGCGGCTACGCGCGCTTCCACCGCACGCTGTCCTGGGAGCCCTCCGGGCCGCGCGGCCCGGTCCGCACGGGCGAGGTCGTCGCGCTCGACGCGGCCGCCGCGCGGGCCCTGTGGGGCGTGCTCACGGACCTCGACCTCACGCACGAGGTCGTCCCGTTCGTCCTCCCCGTGGACGACGTCGTCACGCACCTCCTCGTGGACCCGCGGTCCGCGTCCCCGCGGGTCGCGGACAACCTGTGGGTGCGGGTCGTGGACGTGGCGGGCGCGCTCGCCGCACGCCGGTACGCGAGCGACGTGGACGTCGTCGTGCACCTGACCGACGACCGGCTCGCGGACAACGCGGGGCACTGGCGGGTGCGCGCCGACGCGTTCGGACCGGCGCAGGCGGCCCGGACCGACGACGCGGCCGACCTGTCCCTCGACGTGCGCGAGCTCGGCGCCGCCTACCTCGGTGGCGTGACGCTCGCGGAGCTGGCGGCGGCAGGGCTCGTCGCCGAGCACACGCCGGGCGCGCTCGCGCGGACGAGCGCAGCGTTCTCGTGGCCCGTGGCGCCGGTGTGCAGCTGGGTGTTCTGAGACGTCCCGCGGCGCCGCCGACCTCGCCCCCTCCCGCTCAGCCCTGGCAGGACGGGCAGCGGTAGAGGCTGCGGCCCGAGAGCTCCGAGCGGAGCACCGTCGCGCCGCAGACGCGGCACGGCAGCCCGTCCCGGTGGTAGACGTAGAAGGCCTCGTCGGCAGGGACGGCGTCCGGCGCGCCGTCGGTGTTCTGCCGCACGCGAGCCCGGCCGCGACCGGCCGCCGGAGGGTCCGCGCCGTCGCGGGGCGACGTCTGCCGGGCGTCTCGGTCCTCGGGGCGCGTCGTGACGATCGCCCCGGTGCGCGTCCCGTCCCTCATGAGCACGACGAGGTCGTCCCACAGGTCGTGCAGGACCTCCGCGGGGACGTCGCGCCCCGGGCGCAGCGGGTCGAGCCGGGCCCTGAACAGGGACTCGGCGCGGTAGATGTTCCCGACGCCGGCGACGACGTCCTGGTTCATGAGGAGCAGCCCGACCGGGCTGCGCGAGCGTCGCACCCCCGTGACGAACGCCTCGCGCGGGTCCGGGTCGCCCGGTGCGGGCTCGCGGATGGGGTCGGGCCCGAGGCGCGCCTCGACCGCGCGCTTCTCGTCGGCCGTCACGACCTCGCAGGCCGTCGGGCCGGTGAGGTCCGCGACGGCGTGCTCGCCCACGAACCGCACGCGCACCGCGCCGCGTGGCGGCGGTGGTGACCACGCGTCGTCGGGCCGCGGGACGGGACCGCCGCCCGGTTCCGCTGCCGGGACGGTCTCCCGCTCGCCGACACGACGGCGGGGCGCACCGATCGCGTGCACGACGGCGGCGCTCCCGTCCCCCGCGAACGTCCACGCCCCGTACAGGCCCAGGTGCACGCGCAGCCAGCGGCTGGGCACGTCGGACGTGCCCGACGGCGCCGCGAAGCCGAGGAAGAGCTGCTTGCCCCACGCCTCGCTCGCCACGAGCACCTGGCCGTCGAGGAGCGCCGCACCGGCGGCGAAGCGTCCCTGCGGGCTGGTCGCCGCGAGCCGCTGCCCACGGAAGAGCTCGGCGAACGCTCGCGCGAGCCGGTGGACGGTGTGCCCCTCCGGCACCTCAGGCGGTCGTGCCGCGCGACGCCTCGTACGCGGCGAGCTGGTCGATGCGGCGCTGGTGGCGCGGGTCCTGGCTGAAGGGCTCGGCGAGGAACGCGTCGACGAGAGCCACGGCCTCGTCGACCGGGTGCTGGCGGGCGCCGACCGCGACGACGTTCGCGTCGTTGTGCTGACGGCCCAGCCGCGCGGTCTCGAGGTTCCACGCGAGCGCGGCGCGCACGCCGGTGACCTTGTTCGCGGCGATCTGCTCGCCGTTGCCGGAACCCCCGATGACGACGCCGAGCGAGCCCGGCTCGGCGACGACGGCCTCGCCCGCCGCGAAGCAGAACGACGGGTAGTCGTCGAGGGCGTCGTACTCGTGGGCCCCGTGGTCCACGACGTCGTGGCCCGCGGCCCCGAGGTGCTCGACGAGGTGGACCTTGAGCTCGTACCCCGCGTGGTCGGAGGCGATGTGAACGCGCATGCGCCCATCATGCCGCAGCGGGCCACCGGGCCGTCGGGGGGAGGCCGTAGCCTGAGACGCATGACACAGACCTCCTCCTCGACCACTCCTGGGTCCCTGTCCGCAGCCACGCCGGCGGAGCGGGGCTCCGGCATCGACCTCTCGGCCCTCGACCAGGCCGTCCGCCCCCAGGACGACCTGTACCGGCACGTGAACGGGCGGTGGCTCGCGACCCACGAGATCCCCGCCGACCGGGCGATGGACGGCGCGTTCCGTGCGCTGCACGACCAGGCCGAGGTGCACGTGCGCGAGATCATCACGGACCTCGGGGAGGCGGTGGCCTCGGGTGCCGCCGACGTCGGCCCGGACGCCGCGAAGGTCGGCGCGCTGTACGCGAGCTTCATGGACACGGAGCGCATCGAGGCGCTCGGCACGACGCCGCTCCAGGCCGACCTCGCGCTCGTCGCGGCGGCCACGACCCAGGCCGAGCTGACCGGTGCCCTCGGTGCGCTGCAGCGCACCGGCGGAGCGGGCGCCCTCGGGTTCTGGGTCGACAACGACGCGAAGGACCCCGAGCGCTACGTCGCGTACCTCTACCAGTCCGGACTGGGCCTGCCCGACGAGGCGTACTACCGCGAGGACCAGTACGCGCCCGTGCGCGAGAAGTACGTCCCGCACGTGACGCGGATGCTCGGCCTCGCGGGCGTCACGTCGGAGATCTGGGGCGCCACGCCCGAGGACGCGGCGCAGCGCGTCCTCGCGCTCGAGACGAAGCTCGCCGCGAAGCACTGGGACGTCGTGCGCGACCGCGACGCGGACCTCACGTACAACCCCCGGACGCTCGTCGCGCTGGCCGACGAGGCTCCCGGCTTCGACTGGCGCGCCTGGGTCCTCGCGCTCGGTGCGCCGGAGGGGTCGCTCGACGACGTCGTGGTGCGCGAGCCCGACTTCGCGACCGGCTTCGCCGCGCTGTGGGACTCCGAGCCGCTCGAGGACTGGAAGCTGTGGATGGTCTACCACCTGGTGACCGCCCGGGCGCCGTACCTCGCGGACGAGGTCGTCGAGGCGAACTTCGACTTCTACGGCCGGACGCTGTCCGGCGCGCAGGAGGTGCGGGAGCGCTGGAAGCGCGGCGTGTCGGTCGTCGAGGGCGCGCTCGGCGAGGCCGTGGGCGCGCAGTACGTCGCCCGGCACTTCCCGCCGGCGCACAAGGCACGCATGGAGGAGCTCGTCGCGTACCTCGTCGCGGCGTACCGCGAGTCGATCCAGGGGCTCGACTGGATGACCGGGGACACCAGGACCAAGGCCCTCGCCAAGCTCGAGGCCTTCACGCCCAAGATCGGGTACCCGGTGAAGTGGCGCGACTACTCGGCGCTCGTCGTCGAGCCGGACGACCTCGTGGGCAACGTCCGGCGCGCGCACGCGTTCGAGCAGGACCGCGAGCTCGGCAAGATCGGCAGGCCGCTCGACCGTGACGAGTGGTTCATGACGCCGCAGACGGTCAACGCGTACTACAACCCGGGGATGAACGAGATCGTCTTCCCGGCCGCGATCCTGCAGCCCCCGTTCTTCGACCCCGACGCCGACGACGCGGTGAACTACGGCGGCATCGGCGCCGTGATCGGCCACGAGATCGGGCACGGGTTCGACGACCAGGGCTCCAAGTACGACGGCGCAGGCCGCCTCGAGGACTGGTGGACACCTACCGACCGCGACGAGTTCGAGAAGCGCACCAAGGCGCTCATCGACCAGTACGACGCCTACCGCCCCGAGCAGCTCGACGCGGACGGCCCGCACGTCAACGGCGCGCTGACGATCGGCGAGAACATCGGCGACCTCGGTGGGCTCTCGATCGCGCTGAAGGCGTACCGGATCGCGCTCGGCCGGCCGCTGTCCGAGGCACCGGTCGTCGACGGCCTGACGGGCATCGAGCGCGTGTTCCTCGGCTGGGCCCAGGTGTGGCAGTCGAAGGGCCGCGACGAGGAGGTCGTGCGCCGCATCGCGACCGACCCGCACTCGCCCAACGAGTTCCGGTGCAACGGCGTGGTGCGCAACGTCGACGAGTTCTACGAGGCGTACGACGTGCAGCCCGGGGACGCGCTCTACCTCGCTCCGGAGGACCGCGTGCGCATCTGGTGACCGGCCGGCCGTGACGCCGGGGTGGTGCCGGGTCCGACGGGACCCGGCACCACCCCGTGGTCGTCGGCGCGCCGGCTCGTCAGAGCGAGCGGATGCCCGCCTTGGCGACCGTGAACCCCTTGCCCGTGGCCTCGTCACGGCAGGTCACACCCGTGTTCTCGCTGTCGCACGTGTACCCGCCCACGGTCTTCGACTGGCCGTACGGCAGCACCTCGACGCCGTCCGCGGCGGGCTGCGGCTGCTCCGCGGCCGGCACGCACGGCTGGTTGACCCCGGCGTCGTCGAGGACCACGCGGTATCCCACGGTGCCCTCGCACCCGGAGACCGGCGCGGGCTGCGTCGCGAGCTCGGCGATCGAGCACGTGACGCCCACGTCCGTCATCTCGCACGCGATGTTGCGGGTCTCGGACGCGAACGCCGCGGTCTCCGTCGGCGCCTGGGTCGTGGGCTCGGCGCCCTGGGTGGTGCCCGCGGACGGCGCGGCGCCCGGGTCGGCCGGGTCGTCCGCGCCGCCACCGCCGCCGAGGAGCGAGATCGCGAACACGACCGCGCCGATGACGAGCAGGACGTCGACGACGATGAAGGCGATCCAGCCGGGGCTCAGCCGGCCGGACGATCCGCGACCGCTGCCGCCGCGACCGCCGGCGCGGCCCGCGGGGGGCGGGGAGACCGGGCCGCCACCGGAGGACGCGCCGCGCGCCGGGGACGTCGGGGCGGCTGCCGATGACGGCGGGTGGTACGCCGGCTGGGTGGCCGGTGCGGCCGCCGCCGGGGTGCCCGGAGCCCCGCCGAGGCTCGGCGCCTGGGCGGGCGACGGCGCGTACGCCGGGGGCGGCGCGTAGCCCGGCGGTGGTGCGTAGGCCGCGGACTGCGTCGGGACGGCCGCGAAGCCGGCCTGGTCGGTCGCGTACCGCACCCGCTGCGGGGGGACCGCGGTGGCCGACGCCGGAGACGGGGCCGGGACCGCCGCTTGGACGACGGTGGCGGGTCCGTCGGTGTACGCGGGCTCGTGGGAGCGCTGCGCCGGCGCGGCGGAGGGCGCGAAGGTCGGCGGGGCACCGGCCGACCACGCGGTCGTGCTGTCGACCTGCGTGTCCGCACGGCGGGCAGCCGGCGTTCCCCGGACGCCGCCCGGGGGCGGCGGCGGGGGCGGCACGGGTGCGTTCGGGGACATGCTCGACTCCTTGCGGACTCCTCGTCGGACCCGCCCGGCCGTCGCCGGGCGATGCGCGGGCCCGGTGTCGGCAGGGCCCGCAACCGATGAAGCATGGCACGACGTCCCGCCGCCGGTCGAACCTCGACGGATGCTGGGAGCGCGTCCGGTCGCGCCCTCGACGACCGGCCGGCCGCGCCCTCGGCAGGAGGGCGCGGCGCCTCGGTCAGTCGAAGACGGGACCCTGCGTGCGCGTCCGCTTGATCTCGAAGAAGCCCGGCGTGCCGGCGACGAGGACGCAGCCGTCCCACAGCCGACCTGCGGCTTCGCCCTTCGGCGCCGGGGTGACGACCGGACCGAAGAACGCGGTGTCGCCGAACGCGACGACGGGCGTGCCGACCTCTTCCCCGACGCGGCCGATGCCCTCGGCGTGCGACGCCCGGAGCTGCTCGTCGTAGGCGTCGCTCGTCGCGGCGTCGGCGAGGGACGCGGGCAGGCCGACCTCGGCCAGCGCCTCGGCGATCACGGCGTCGTGGTCGTCCCGACCGCCGGGGTGCAGGCGCGTGCCGATCGCGTCGTAGAGCGGCTTGACGACCTCGTCGCCGTGCTCGACGCGCGCCGCGGTGACGACGCGGACCGGTCCCCAGGCCCTGTCCATGAGCTCGCGGTACGTCGGGGGCAGCTCGCGCCCCTCGTTGAGGACGGCCAGGCTCATGACGTGCCAGCGGACGGTCACGTCGCGCACCTGCTCCACCTCGCCCATCCAGCGGCTCGTCATCCACGCCCACGGGCACAGCGGGTCGAACCAGAAGTCGGCGACCTGCACACCGGCCCGCGGGTCGACGGGGTCGTGCGGTGCGGTGACGGGTGCGGTCGTGTCCGACGTCGCGGCAAGGGTCACGGGACTGGTCTCCTTCGTGGGTGGTCGCCCGGGGCGACCGGGATCGGCGAGCGCTCTCGGCATAACCCGACACCGGGCGACCGCAGAGTATTCCCACGGGGTGCGGGACCGGCCCGTGGGATGATCGTCCGTGGCTCACAGGCCGTGACCGAGACCCACCCAGACCGAGGAGTTGCAGTGCCCGGAGAGAACCTCACCCGCGCCGAGGCGAGCGAGCGCGCGGCGGTCGTCGACGTCCGCTCCTACGACGTGGCGCTGGACCTGACGACGGGCGCGACGACGTTCGCCTCGACGACCGTGGTCCGGTTCACCGCGACGGAGGGCGCGTCGACGTTCGTCGACCTCGTCGCCCCGTCGGTCCGCGAGGTCGTGCTCAACGGACGGGCGCTCGACCCGGCCGACGTGTTCGCGGACTCGCGGATCGCGCTCGACGGGCTCGCGGCGGACAACGAGCTGCGCGTCGTCGCGGACTGCGGCTACACCAACACGGGCGAGGGCCTGCACCGGTTCGTCGACCCCGTCGACGGCGAGGTGTACCTCTACACCCAGTTCGAGGTCCCGGACTCGCGCCGCGTGTTCGCCGTGTTCGAGCAGCCCGACCTCAAGGCGACCTTCGCGTTCACCGTCACCGCACCCGCGGCGTGGCAGGTCGTGAGCAACCAGCCGACGCCCGAGCCCGAGGCCCTCGGGGCGGTCGCCGACCCGACCGGCACGGGGGCTGGCGACGTCGCGGTCGCGCGCTGGGCCTTCGAGCCGACGCCGCGCATCTCCTCCTACATCACCGCACTCGTCGCAGGCCCGTACGTCGTGGAGCGCAGCGAGCTCACGTCGTCCGACGGCCGCACGATCCCGCTCGGCGTGTTCGCGCGCGCCTCGCTCGCCGAGCACCTCGACGCGGACTACGTCTTCGACAAGACCCGCGAGGGCTTCGCGTTCTTCGAGAAGGCGTTCGAGCACCCGTACCCGTTCGACAAGTACGACCAGCTCTTCGTGCCCGAGTACAACATGGGCGCGATGGAGAACGCGGGCTGCGTGACCTTCACGGAGACCTACGTCTTCCGCTCCAAGGTCACCGACGCCGTCAAGGAGCGTCGTGTCGTGACGATCCTGCACGAGCTCGCGCACATGTGGTTCGGCGACCTCGTGACCATGAGGTGGTGGAACGACCTGTGGCTCAACGAGTCGTTCGCGGAGTACGCGTCGACGCTCGCGACGGCCGAGGCCACGGAGTGGACCGAGGCCTGGACCACGTTCACGGCCATGGAGAAGTCCTGGGCCTACCGCCAGGACCAGCTGCCCTCGACGCACCCGATCGTCGCGACGATCAACGACCTCGAGGACGTGTTCGTCAACTTCGACGGCATCACGTACGCGAAGGGCGCGTCGGTGCTCAAGCAGCTCGTCGCGTGGGTCGGCCAGGAGCAGTTCCTCGCCGGTGTCGCGGCGTACTTCCGCAAGCACGCGTGGGGGAACACCGAGCTGCGCGACCTCCTCGTCGAGCTCGAGGCCACGAGCGGGCGCGACCTCACCGCCTGGTCGGCGAAGTGGCTCGAGACGGCCGGCGTCAACACGCTCCGCCCCGAGATCGAGCTCGACGCGCACGGGCGCATCGTGTCGTTCACGGTGCTCCAGTCGGCGACCGCCGACCACCCGACCCTGCGCCCCCACCGCCTGGGCATCGGCTTCTACGACCTGCAGGAGGTGGACGGCGGACGAGCACTCTCCCGCGTGCACCGCGTCGAGGTCGACGTCGACGACCCGCGCACCGAGGTGCCCGAGCTGCTCGGTCTCGACCGGCCGCAGCTCGTGCTGCTCAACGACGACGACCTCGCGTACGCGAAGATCCGGCTCGACCCCGCCTCGCTCGCCGTCGCGACCGAGCACCTCGCGGACATCGCCGACCCTCTGGCCCGCTCGCTCGTCTGGGGCTCCGCCTGGGACGCGACGCGCGACGGCGAGACGCCGGCGAGCGACTACGTGCGCCTCGTGCTCGGCAACATCGCGCGCGAGACCGAGTCGACGACGATCCGCACGACCCTCAACCAGCTCGCGCTCGCCGCGAAGACGTACGTCGCGCCCGAGCGACGCGCGGACACGCTCGTGGAGGTCGGCGACACCCTGTGGGAGCTCGCCGGTCAGGCGGACGCCGGCTCCGACCTGCAGTTCCAGCTCGTGAAGTTCTTCGCGCACCTCGCGTCGACACCGACCCATGGCGAGGCGCTGCGGGGGCTCCTCGACGGGACCGCCGCGCTCGACGGCCTGGAGATCGACACGGACCTGCGGTGGGAGATCCTCAAGGGCCTCGTGCTCCTCGACCTCGCGGACGACGCGGCGATCGAGGAGACCCTCGCGGACGACTCGACCGCCACGGGACAGCAGTCCGCGGCACGGGCCCGGGCCACCGTCCCGACGGCGGACGCCAAGCGCGCCGCGTTCGACCGGCTCGTCGCCACCGACGGCGCGCCGAACGCCATCGTGCGCGCCACGACGCAGGGCTTCCAGCACGTCAACGACCCGGCGTCGCTCGCTCCCCTCGTCGGCGCGTACTTCGACGCCCTGCTGCCCCTGTGGGACGAGCGGTCCTACCACATCGCCGAGGCGCTCGTCACGGGCCTGTACCCCGCGCCGCTCGCGACCGCGGCCCTGCGCGACGCGACGCAGGAGTGGCTCGACGCGAACGCGGAGGCCGCCCCCGCGCTGCGCCGCCTCGTCGTCGAGAACCTCGCGGGCGTCGAGCGCGCCCTGACCGCACAGGCCGCGGACGCCTGACCCGGTCCGCCGAGGGAGTACGGCAGTCGGCCGAGGGAGTACCGGGGTCGGGACCCCGGTACTCCCTCGGCCGACTGCCGTACTACCTCGGCTGGGGGTCGTTCATCGCCTTCGCGAGCGAGCGGAGACGCGCGTTGTCGAAGAGGTCCTCGAGCAGGACGACGTTTCCTGACGCGTCGCCGAGCGGGACCTTCCAGTTCGGGTACTCGGTGTTCGTGCCGGGCTGGTTCTGCGAGCGCCGCTCCCCGACCGCGTCGGCGAGCGAGACCCCGATCAGGGCAGCGGGGGTCTGCCGGACCAGCCGGTGCAGCGCCTCGACGAGCTCGCGCTCGGACGGGTCCTCGCCCACGAGCCCGCGCTCGCCCAGGAAGGCGAGCATGGCGTCGCGCTCCGCGCGGGCGGCACGGCGCACGTCCGCGACGGGCTCCGTGAGGACCCCGAGCCGGTCGCGCAGCTCGACGTGCTCGCCGGCGAGGTAGCCCGCCGTGGGCGGCAGGTCGTGGGTCGTGACGGTGGCGAGCGTGAGGGGCCGGTACTCCTCGGGCGGCAGCGGTGCGCCGTCCTCGGTGCGCTCGAACCACAGGACCGACGTGCCGAGGACGCCGCGCTCCGAGAGATAGTCCCGCACCCACGGCTCGAAGACACCGAGGTCCTCGCCGATGACGATCGCGCCCGCACGGTGCGCCTCGAGGCACAGGATGCCGACGAGGGCCTCGTGGTCGTAGCGGACGTAGGCCCCGGCGTCGGCACGGGCGCCGCCGGGGATCCACCACAGGCGGAACAGGCCGATGACGTGGTCGATGCGGATCGCGCCCGCGTGCCGCAGGACGGTGCGCAGCATGTCGCGGTACGGCGCGTACCCGGCGCGCGCGAGGGCGCGGGGGTGCCACGGCGGCTGGGACCAGTTCTGGCCCTGCTGGTTGTACATGTCCGGGGGCGCCCCGACCGAGACCCCGGTGGCGAGGACGGCGCGGTTGGCCCAGACGTCGGCGCCCTCGGGGTGCACGCCGACCGCGAGGTCGTGCATGATCCCGACGGTCATCCCCGCCTCGCGCGCGGTGCGCTGGGCGACGCGGAGCTGCTCGTCCGCGACCCACTGGAGCCAGCAGTAGAAGTCGACGCGGTCGGCGACGTGCTCGCGCAGCGCGGCGACCGTCGGGCTCGCGGGGTCCGTCGCCCCCGGCGGCCAGTCGCGGTCGCCGTAGTGGTCGACGAGGGCGCACCACGTCGCGAAGTCCTCGAGCCCTCGGCCCTGCTCGGCGCGGAACGCCTCGAACGACGCCTGTCGAGCCGTCGAGCGCGGGGCCGCGAACACGACCTCGAGCGCGGCCTTCTTCGCCTCCCAGGCGGCGTCCCGGTCGATCGGGCCGGGGTCGGTGCACAGCTCGCGCACCGGGTCGAAGGACCACTCGACGAGGGAGCGGTCCGCGGCCGAGAGGTACGCGGTCTCGCGGATGTCCTCGACGCGGAGGTACAGCGGGTTGACGAACCGCCGGCTCGTCGGCAGGTAGGGCGACGGCGTCATGGGCGTCCGCGGCTCGGCGGCGTGGAGCGGGTTGACGAGCACGAAGTCAGCGCCGGCCTCGCGCGCCGACAGCCAGGCGAGGTCCGCCAGGTCCGCGAGGTCGCCGACCCCCCACGACGCGCGGGACCGCACCGAGTAGAGCTGCGCCATGAAACCCCAGGAGGGACGGTCGACGAGGGCCTCGGGCAGCTCGAGGCGCCGCGGCGTGACGACGAGCGTCGCGCGCCCCTGCGTGCCCGCGCTCTCCGCGTGCAGGTCGTGCCATCCGAGCGGCAGGTCCGCCGGGACCTCGAACGTCGCGCGCCCGACGGGTCGTCCGTCGACCGTCCGCGGCTCGACGAAGACGTCGAGCTGGCTCAGGTCGCGCCGCTCCCGGACGCCGCGCGCGTGGGGCCGTGCGGGGCGCTGCTCGGCCTCGAGCTCGACCCACACCTCGACCGGCGCGCCGTCGGCCACGTGCACCGGGACGGGGACGGCCTCGCCCTGGCGCACGACGACCGTCGGCGGGAGCATCTGCCGCCACGCGTCGTCGCGGGAGTGCTCGAGGGACACCGCGACCTTCTCCGGCGACGAGGCCGGCACGCCCAGCGCCTCGAGGACGGCGACGAGCGTCGAGGCCCGTACCTGTCGTTCCGTGCCGTCGAAGCCCCAGAAGTCGGACGCCACGCCGTGGGCGTCGGCCAGCTGCACCAACGGCTCGGGCAGGTCCGTCTGAGAGGGTTCGCTCACGCACCGCATCCTGCCAGAACAGGGACGTCGGGGCAGGCCCTCGCCCCGGCGCGCCCAGGAGCGGCGGGTAGCCTGCCGCCCATGCTCCCCTCCTTCCTGACCGATTCCACGACCGATCCGGACGGCTTCGACGCGAGCAACCCCGACGACTGGCTGACGTGGTTCGTCGGCGTCCCGCTGCGCGTGATCCTCATCGTCGCGATCGGCTCGATCGCGCTCGCCCTTCTGCGCCGGGTGATCCGCCGCGTCACCGACCACATCGCCGACGGCACGCCGACCCTGCGCAGCGCTCGGCTCAAGGGCCTGGGCCAGACCGAGGTGGGCAGCGCGCTGCTGCGGGCGAACCCGCTCGCCAACGCGCGGCGCGCGGCGCGGGCCCGCACGATCGGGTCGGTGCTGCGGTCGGCCGCCAACATCATCATCGGCACCACGGTCGTCCTCATGGTCCTCGCCGAGCTGGGCCTCAACATCGGCCCGTTCCTCGCGTCCGCGGGCATCGCGGGCGTGGCGCTGGGCTTCGGCGCGCAGAGCCTCGTCAAGGACTTCCTGTCCGGGACGTTCATGCTGCTGGAGGACCAGTACGGCGTCGGTGACGTGGTCGACTTCGGCGAGGTGGTCGGCACGGTCGAGGAGGTGGCCCTGCGGGTCACGAAGGTGCGGGCGGGCGACGGCACGCTCTGGTACGTGCGCAACGGCGAGATCCTGCGGACGGGGAACCTCACGCAGGAGTGGGGCCGCGCCGTGGTCGAGGTCCGCGTCGCGTACTGGGCCGACGTCGCCCAGGTGCGCTCGGTCCTGCTGCAGGCGGCGGAGGGCGTGCGCGCGGACCCGGTCCTCGGCTCGTCCGTGATGGAGGCGCCCGAGGTGCTCGGCATCGAGGAGCTCACCGCCGAGGGGATGCTGCTGAAGGTCCAGATCAAGACCCGGGCCGCGCAGCAGTGGGAGGTCGGTCGTGCGCTGCGCGCGGCGGTCCGCGAGGCCCTGGAGGACGCGCGGATCCCGCTCGCGGGTGCGCAGCAGGTGGTCGTCCTCGACCACTCACCGGCGGAGCGGGACGACGACGGGTCGCGCCCCGCCGGGCGCTCGGCCGCGCGGGGTGCTGCCGCGGCGGCAGCCGTGCGGAGACCCGACGCCGCCGGCCCGGCCTGACGTCAGCGCAGGCCGTCGAGCTCCGCAGCCAGGTTGTCGGCCTCCGGGCCGACGATGACCTGCACGACGCGCCCCGAGCGGACCACGCCGAAGGCGCCCGTGGCCTTGAGCCGCGCCTCGTCGACCAGCTCGGGGTCCGTGACCTCGACCCGCAGTCGCGTGATGCAGGGCTCCAGGTCGACGACGTTCCCCTGGCCCCCGAGGGCGTCGAGGATCTGCTGGGCCTTCTGGTCCGAGGGGGTGCTCATCGAAGTCGTCTCCTGAGGCGAGTGCGGGAGGGGCCCGGACCGCGGATCCGGGGTGTCGGGGTGCCGTGCACCCTGGGGACAGCCTAGTCTCCTGGCACGGTTGTCACCGGATCGACGCCACGGTGAAACGGGGGCGCAACGCGCGTGTGCTCGCGTGGCGCGGAGGCGGACAGGAGCGAGCTCGTGGGATCCCAGGACGAGGTGCGGCAGGTCATCACCGGTATCGGCGTGTGCGCCGGGACGGTCGTCGGGCCCGTCGTGCTCATGCCGGAGCCGGTCGCCGAGCCCGCGCCCGGCCTGCGCCTGCCGCCCCGCGCGGACCACGAGGCGCAGGCCCGTCGCGTGGACGAGGCCGCACGTCAGGTCGTCGCCGACCTGGAGCGGGCGGCCGCGGCGGCGCAGGGCGAGAGCCACGACGTCCTCGAGGCGACGGCGGCGATGGCGGCCGACCCGACGCTCGCGGCGGACGCCCGCCGCCGCGTCCTCGACGACCACCTCGTCCCCGAGCGCGCCGTGTGGGAGGCGGCCGACGACGTCGCACGCCGCCTCACCGAG
This sequence comes from Cellulosimicrobium sp. Marseille-Q4280, assembly GCF_943181405.1. Taxonomy (GTDB): domain Bacteria; phylum Actinomycetota; class Actinomycetes; order Actinomycetales; family Cellulomonadaceae; genus Cellulosimicrobium. The sequence continues at coordinate 19,381 of NZ_CALPBY010000011.1, read as the reverse complement.
CTCGGCGGCTACTTCGCGGAGCGGGCCCGCGACGTCGCGGACGTCCGCGACCGCCTGGTCGCCGCGCTCACCGGCCGGCCCGCGCCCGGGGTCCCGGAGCACAGCGAGCCGTTCGTCCTCGTCGCCCCCGACCTCGCGCCGTCCGCGACCGCCGCGCTCGACCCCGCGCGCGTCCTCGCGATCGTCACCGACGGCGCCGGCCCGACGTCGCACACCGCCATCGTCGCCAACGCCATGGGCATCCCGGCGGTCGTCGCCGCCGTCGGCGCGAGCGCCGCGCTGGCGCCCGGCGACCTGGTCCTCGTCGACGGGTCCGCGGGGACCGTCGTCGTGCACCCGTCGCCCGAGCAGGTCGAGGCGGCACGCGCGCGGGCGCAGCACGCCCGCACCTTCGACGGCACGGGCCGCACGCGCGACGGGCACCGCGTCCAGCTCCTCGCGAACGTCGGCGACCCGGCGGGCGCGGCCCCGGCCGCCGCGGCGGGAGCCGAGGGCGTCGGGCTGTTCCGCTCCGAGTTCTGCTTCCTGGACCGTGACGAGCCGCCGACGGTCGCCGAGCAGGTCGAGGCCTACCGGGCCGTGCTGCGCGAGTTCCCCGGGCGCAAGGTCGTGGTCCGCACGCTCGACTCCGGAGCCGACAAGCCCCTGCACTTCCTCACCGTCGCCGACGAGGAGAACCCGGCGCTCGGCGTGCGCGGTCTGCGCACCGCGGCGCACTGGCCCGACCTGCTCGAGCAGCAGCTCGACGCGATCGCGCAGGCCGCCGCCGCCGAGGAGGCCGAGGTCTGGGTCATGGCGCCGATGGTCTCGACCGTCGGCGAGACCGAGTGGTTCGTCGAGCGGTGCCACGCGCACGGACTCGACGTCGCGGGCGTCATGGTCGAGGTGCCGAGCGCGGCGCTGCTCGCCGGCCCGATCCTCGCCCGGGCCGCGTTCGCCTCGATCGGCACGAACGACCTGACCCAGTACACGATGGCCGCGGACCGGCTGCTCGGGTCGCTCGCCGAGCTGTCCGACCCGTGGCAGCCGGCGGTGCTGCGCCTGGTCGCCGCGACGTGCGAGGGCGGCGCCCAGCAGGCACGTCCCGTGGGCGTGTGCGGCGAGGCCGCCTCGCACCCCGTGCTCGCGGTCGTGCTCGTCGGGCTCGGCGTGACCTCGCTCTCGATGACGGCCCGGGCGATCCCCGACGTCGCGGCGCTCCTGCGCGAGGTCGACCTCGACGAGTGCCGCCGCCTCGCGCGCCTCGCCCTGGACGCCGAGAGCGCGGCCGCCGCGCGCGCCGTCGTGCGGGAGAACCTGCCGCAGCTGGCCGGGCTCGGTCTGTGATCCTCGCCGCACGCCACCCCGCGGGCCAGGTCCGGCGCACCCGCGGTGCGAGGATGGGGTCGTGACCACGGAGCCCACCCCCCGCACGACGCTGCCGGTCGCCGGGATGACGAACGGTGCCGCACCCGCCGCCCCCACGTCGTCCCCGGCACGCCCGAGCCGCACGTTCTACGACGAGGTCGGCGGGCACGAGACGTTCGTCCGTCTCGTCGACGCGTTCTACGAGGGCGTCGCGCAGGACCCGGTGCTGCGGCCCATGTACCCCGAGGACGACCTCGGGCCGGCGCGCTGGCGTCTCACGGCGTTCCTCGAGCAGTACTGGGGCGGTCCCACGACGTACAGCGAGCAGCGCGGGCACCCGCGGCTGCGCATGCGGCACGGCGGCTTCAAGGTCAACCCCGACGCGCGCGACCGCTGGCTCACGCACATGCGCACCGCGGTCGGCTCGATCGGCCTCGCGCCGATCCAGGAGGCCACGCTGTGGGACTATCTGGAGCGCGCCGCGCACTCCCTCCTCAACACCTTCGACGACTGAGCGCACCGCAGCGCCGGCCACCGACGCCGAACCAAGGAGCCCGAGACCCGTGACCTCCGAGCACCCCGAGACCGACTCCGCGCCGTCGCCCGGCCCGACGTCCGACGCCGCCCCGGCCGAGCAGGTCCCCAACCCGCTGGGACACCTCCTCGAGGTCCTGCAGCTCGAGCGCGTCGGGGACGGCGACGGCTCCGCGGCCGACCCGGAACACTTCCGCGGGGTCAGCGTCCACCAGCCGACGGGGCGCGTGTACGGCGGCCAGGTGCTCGCGCAGGCGGTCCTCGCCGCGGGCCGGACCGTCCCGGAGGGTCGCCTCCCCCACTCGCTGCACGGGTACTTCCTGCGTCCGGGAGACCTCTCCGTGCCGATCGACCTCGCCGTCGAGCGGCTGCGCGACGGCCGCTCGTTCAGCGCGCGCCGCACGCACGCGATCCAGCACGGCAAGCCGATCCTGTCGATGATCGCGTCGTTCCAGGAGGAGCAGGGCGGGATCGAGCACTCGTCGTCGATGCCCGACGCGCCCGACCCGGAGACCGTGCCGTCGGCCCTCGACGTGCTCGGCGGGATCGACCACCCCATCGCGCGGTTCTGGTCGCACCACTCCGCGTTCGAGCTGCGCCACGTCGGCGGGTCGCTCTACCTCGGCCCCGACGGCGAGCCCAAGGACCACCAGATGGTGTGGATGCGGGCGCGCGGCGACGTCGGCGACGACCAGCTCCTGCACCGCGCGCTCATGGCCTACGCGTGCGACCAGGTGATGCTCGAGCCGATCCTGCGCGAGGCGGGCATCGCCTGGGTCACCCCGGGGATCTCGATCGCGAGCCTCGACCACGCGATGTGGTGGCACCGGGACGTGCGCGTCGACGACTGGCTGCTCTACGTGCAGTCGTCGTCGAGCGCGCAGGGCGGTCGCGGCCTCGGGGCCGCGCGCGTGTTCGCCCAGGACGGGACGCTCGTCGCGTCCATCGCGCAGGAGGGCATGGTCCGCCTCCCGGCGCTGTGAGCACCGGGAGACGGACCGTGGGACGTCCTCAGCGAGGCGTCAGCCGCACCTGACCGCCGTGTCGGCCGGCGGTGCGCCCGTCCCGATGAACCCGAACGACGTGCTCGCGCCCGCCGCGAGCGTGCCGTTCCAGCCGACGTTCGACGCGGTGAGCACTCCCCCGCTGACGCTCGTCGTCGCGTTCCACGCCTGGGACAGCCCGCCCGGCGCGAGGTCGAGCGCGACGGTCCACCCGGCGACGCCCGACGGTCCGGCCGTCACCGTGACCTCGCCCTGGTAGCCACCACCCCACGAACCGCGCGTCGCGTAGGCCGCGGTGCAGGCGCCCGGCTCGGGCCCGGCGTCGTCGTCCGTGGTCCCCGAGACCGCACCGGACGGCGCCGAGACGTTGCCCGCCGCGTCGCGCGCGCTCACCGTGTACGAGTACGACGTCCCGGGCTCCAGCCCTTCGTCCGTGAACGCCGTGACGCTGCCGCCGGTCGACCCGACGACCACGCCGTCACGCCGCACCGTGTACCCGTTCACGCGCGTGTCGTCCGTGGACGCCTCCCACGCGAGCGAGACCGTCGTGCCCGTCTGCCCCGTGACCTCGAGGCCCGTCGGGACGGTGGGCGCCTCGGTGTCCTCCACCGGCGGGACGTCCTCGCCGAACAGGCGGTCGTAGTCCGCGAGCGCCGTCGCGACCGCCGTCTGCGCCCAGAACCGGTGGTACCGGAACTGGGGCGCGGGACCGCCGTCGAGGTGCGCCTGGACCTTGTCCCAGTCGGGGTCGTCGAGGTAGAAGGAGCGGATGTCGAGGAACGAGACGCCCGGCTCGATCACGTCGCCGTTCGGCATCGTGCCGGACCAGCCCGCGGGGACGAACGTGCCGTTCCCGGTGGGAGAGGTCAGGACGTCGTCGAAGCGACCGAAGTCGCCGCGGGTCTCGTCGGTCGCGACACCGACCGGGTCGCTGTTCTGCTCCCAGATCGCGTCGAGCAGGTCGCGCGCCGTCTCCTGGGCGACGGTGTCGCCCGACCCGGCCGCGTAGTACATGAGCGTGCGGGCGAGCGCGCCGGCGACACCGACGTCCTGGCCGTAGCTCTTCACGCTCACGGACAGCCCGGAGTTGTCGCCGGGGTTCGCGGGGTCCCACGTGTCGGGCTTGCCGGTCCACGTGAGCTCGGACGGGATCTGCCACGAGTCGTCGGTGACCGTGATGTTGTCCACGACCCACGGCACCCAGCCGTCGAGGATGTCCTCGGCCCGCTCGTCGCCCGTCTCGTGGTAGAGCTGCGCGATGCGCTCCATGCCCCACCCCTGCATGCCCATCCACTGGTTCGACGGCGGGTCGTGGTAGACCGGCGCCTCCGTGTACGCCATGCCGTAGAACGTCGGTGTCCCGGCGGGCCGGGCCGCGTAGGCGCCGTCCCACGAGTTCGTGGCGCCGCCCGCGATGCCGCCCTCGGGGGCCTGGAGCCACTGGAACAGCTCGACCTGACGGTCGAGGCTCTTGCTCCAGTCGTCCGCGCCCGTCGGCGACGACGGCTCGAGCGCAGGGTCGTTCGCGAGGGCCCACGCCGCCATGGGGTTCTGGTACCCGAAGTGCGCGTGGCTCGAGCCGATGCGCCATGCCCACGGGCTCGCCGTGTCGAGCGCGCCGCCCCACGCGTAGTACCAGGACAGCAGGTAGTGGGCGCTGTCCTTGCCCGTGCCGGCGGCGCACGACATCGACGCGCAGCCCGGCGTCTTGAAGTACTTGTCGAACAGCGCGTAGCGCAGGTAGTCGCCCATCTTCGAGGCCTTGCCGACGGTCTCGGCGACGGCCTCGGGCTGGCCCTGCTCGGTCGCGAACTTGTTCGCCCAGTACGCGGCCTCGACGGCGCGCGCGTCGGCGTCCGGCGCGTTCGTGTACTTCCACTGCTTCGCGTACGACGCGTCACCGGTGAACAGGTCGAGGTAGCCGTTCTCGCCGCCGAAGCTGAAGTCGTCGATCGAGGGCTGCGGGATGGTCTCCCAGACCGACTCCTGCGGACCGCGCTGGAACGTGTTGATGTACGACGTGCCCTCGTGGTCGGGACCGAGGAGCGTCGACGAGCCGGGGGCGGCGCCGAAGCCGTACACGTTGTCGACGTCCGCGAGCCAGTGCATCCCGTAGATCTCGGGCGTCCCGTACGTCTGGCGCAGCTCGGCGCCGATGGGGTCCTTGCCCGTCGTGACGCCGGCCGTGATCTGCGACGGGTACGCGCTCGGGTGGTTGTGCTCGGCGGCGTAGGTGGCCGGGCTGTTCGGGCTGTACGCCGCGTTGGTCGGCTGGTTCTCCGTCGTGGGGATCATGTACTGCTCGAGCGTGTCCCACGCGTGGTTGAACGGCTCCCAGTCGCCCGTGACCTGCCCGTACGAGGTCTCGAGCCACAGCCAGAAGGAGTACGCCTCGGACGTCGTCTCGTGCCCGTAGTCGGGCGCCTCGACCATGAGGGTCTCGACCGCGTGGTACGGGATGCCCTGCGGCGAGAAGTAGCCGTTCGCCGGGTCGTGGATCTTGTCGTAGAGCTCGAGGAAGCGCTGCGTGTACTCGCCGTCGACGGCGACCGTGACGGCGGCCTGCGCCGCGGGGGCGGTCGGCCGGGCGCTCGCCGGCTGGACCGCGGCGAGCGCTGCGAGCGTGGCGCACGCGGTGAGCGCGGCGGCGACCGTGCGGCCGTGACGGCCCCGACGCCCGGGTCCGACCGGCCAGGCAGGCACAGCGGGGGCGTGCGGTGATGGTGGCGGCGCGGCGCGCCGGGACGTGCGTGGCATCGTGCTCCCTCTCGTCGTCGAGCCCCGTCGCAACGGGTCCGGGCCCGCCCTCGTCGGCGGGCCCGCCGCGGCGGGTGGGCTCGACTGTCGTCACGGGCGCCGAGCGGTCACAACGGCCGAAACGTTTCGGGGACCCGGAGGCGCGACAGGGCCGGCAGGTGCGCCCGGGCGCGTCGACGCGCGAGGGCGGCGCCGGAGCGGCGCAGGAGCTCGCCGGCGTCGGGCGCGGTGGTGACGCTCCCGACGTGCTCGACGACGATGCCCTGAGAGAGCGTCGCCCCCGCGCGGGCAGCGGTCCGCACGGCGTCGTCGGCCGTCGAGCCGTCGAGCAGGACGACGTAGTCGGTCGGGGCGAGCTCGCACACGGACCCCGCGTCGCCCACCACGCCCCGCAGGCGGTGGAGCGCCGGGACCGTCGGCGGGGTCGTGAACCCGACGGCGAGCAGGTGCGCGTCGTAGCCGGCGACCCGGCGCGCGCGCTCGACGGACTGCGCGAGCCGGTCCACGAAGAGCCCACGGTGGAGCACGCCGGAGTCGGGGTCGACGAGCACGCGCTCGCGCAGCTCGCTGCGGTACCGCTCGACGTCGGACAGGACCGCGAGCGCACCGACCATCCGCGCCGGCCGTCCACCGGCGTCGTGCACCGTCACCGCGCGGCAGCGCACCCGGACGTGCTCGCCGTCGGCGCAGCGCAGCCGGTGCTCGACGTCGAGCGGCTCCTTCGTGCCGGCGAGCTGTGCGGCCAGCGCGGCGTGCACCGCCTGGACGTCGTCCGGGTGCACCCGCCCGAGCCACTCGTCGGGGTCGTCGCGCAGGTCCCGCGTGTCGCACCCGACGATCTGCGCCCAGGCCGGGGAGTACTGCACCGTCCCCGCCTCGACGTCCCACTCCCAGGTCCCGTCGTGGGACGCGATGGAGACGAGGGCGGCACGCTCGGCGCCGGCCTCGACCTCGAGCACGAGCTCGCGCACGCGCTCGGCCGCGTCGGCGAGCGCGTGCTGCTGGTCCTGGAGGGAGCTGAGCAGCGCCTCCTGGTCGAGCGCGACCGCGAGCATCGCGGCCCAGTGGTTGTAGCGCTCGCGCGTGCTCGTCGAGCGCGTGTCGAGCAGCCCGCCCACGACGAGGAAGCCCCAGTCGGAACGCCCGAACGCGACGGGCGCGACGATCGTCATCGACCGGGGGTCGAGGAGCTCGCGCGGGGGGAACTCCGCGGTCGGGAAGGTGGCGTCCGCGAGCCGCTCGACGGCGCTCCCGCCGCCGCGCACCCCCACGATCCGCAGCACCCGCCGCGCGCTGCCGTCACCGGCGTCGTCCCACAGCGCGAGGGCGGCGGTCCCGCCGAGGCCCCGCGGCAGCCAGTCGAGCCGGCGCAGCGCCTCCCCGTCGCCCCGCAGCAGCCCCAGGTCGACCTCGTAGAGGTCCACGAGGTCCTGCTCGAGGCGGCCGGTCCGGGCGAGGGAGCCGTGGGCGCACCCGCGGGCGAGCGCCACGACGACCTCCGTCGCCGTCGCACGCAGCGCCTCGGCACGAGCCGTCGCCGAGATCGGCGCCCGGTCGCGGTGCGCGCTGCGCGCGAGCACCGTCCGGCCGAGCTGGGTCGCGGCGGCGCTCGCCCGGCGCCGGCGCACGTCCCGCACGAGGTCCGCGACCTCCGCCTCGACCGCGGGGACGAGCTGTTCGAGCGCCTCCTGCGAGGGTCGGAGCGCCGCGGTGCGGTCGGCGAACGAGCGCAGCGCCGCGGGCGGGGGCACCACGGCGCCCTCGGCCGCGCCCCGCAGCATGTGCCGGAGCAGGTGGAGCCAGGCGTCGAGCGGCGTCGCGCGTCGCGCCGCGTCTCCCGGACGGGCGCGCCGTCGGGCCCCGCGCAGGTCGCCCCGCTCGGCGACGGACGCGAACACGACACGCGCGACCTCGTCGAGCGGCCGGACCGGCGGGTCGGTGGGCGCCGCCGGAGCCGACGGCGGACCGGCCACCGCCTCGCGGGCCGAGCCGGAGCGCCCGCCCGCCCGGATGAGCTCGCCCTGGGTGCCCTCGAGGCATCCGCACGACTCGCGCCGGATGAGCGCCGCGCGGCCCAGGCGGTTCTCCCGGACGACGTCCTCGCCCCGCACCCGGGCCACGAGCAGCTCGGCGACCCGCTCCCCCACCTGGTCGTGCAGGGGGTCGACGGTCGAGAGGCGCGGGCGTGACCGCGCGCCCGCGTCCGCGTGGTCGAACCCGACGACGGCCTGCGCCGCGGGCAGCTCCAGGCCGGCCGCCTGGAGCCCGCGCATGAACCCGATCGCGTTGCGGTCCGTCGCGGCCAGGGTGGCCGTCGTCGGCAGGCCGCGAGCGGCGAGGCGGCGCGCGACCGTCTCGGCGCTGGCCTCCTGGTTGTCGCGCGTCCGGTAGACCCAGGACGGCGAGAACGGCAGGTCGTGCGCGTCGAGGGCGGTGCGGTACGCGTCGAACCGCTCGAGCGTGTCCCGCTGCTCGGTGTTCCCGAGGAAACCGATCCTGCGGTGGCCGTGGCCGGCGAGGTGGTCGACGGCCGCGCGGACGCCACCCGCGTTGTCGGGGGCGACGGTGGGGGCACGCAGCCCGTCCGCGCGCACGCCGAGGAGCACGAGCGGGACGCCCGAGGCGTCGAGCTCGCGGAGCTCGGCGTCGGCGAGCGCCGTCGTCATGACGACGAAGCCGTCGAACGACGACCGCCCGAGCACCGGCCTGCGCCCCGGTGGCCCGGGGAACTCGTCGCGGTCGAGGTCCGCCGGGTACGTCTGGAGCGCCACGACACGGTGCCCGTGCGAGCGCAGCACCCTGGCTATCCCGGCCAGCGACCGTCCGAAGTAGAAGCCCCCCACCACCGGGCACAGCACCCCGAACGTGAGCTGTTCCCCCGCCTGCCTCGGTCGCCTCGTCGCGTCCGTCGACATCTGCCTCACCGTCCTCGTCGTCGAGTCCTGATATGCATCATGCACCCAAACCGGGCACAGTGTGGGAGCGTGACCACAAATCCCTCGCCGGGGGCCTCGTCCTCCGGCCCGCCGACGCCCGGTGAGCGGCGCATCACGATCACGGACGTCGCGCGCGCGGCGGGCGTCTCGATCGCCGTCGTCTCGTACGCGCTCAACGACCGCCCGGGGGTGTCCGAGCGCACCCGGCGGCACGTCCTGCGCACCGCCGCCGACCTGGGCTGGCGACCCAGCGCGGCCGCACGGTCGCTGCGCGCGCGCGCCCGCAGCGTCAGCCTGCAGGTCGTCCACGGACCGGAGGGCTCGCCGGGACCGGCGCGGGCCGTCGCGCTCGCCGCCGGCATGCGGCCGGCGCTGGCCGCGCACGACCTCGCCCTGAGCGTCGAGGTGGTCTCCGACCGCGAGGACGGCGGTCGCGACATCGAGACGGGCTGGTCGGAGCGGCGGCACGCGGCGTTCGTCGTCACGGGCGTGCACGAGCGCGACCCCCGGCGTCGGGTCGCGCGGGACGGCACGATCCCGCTCGTCGAGGTCGCCGACGGCGGGGGACCAGACGAGCGTCCCGGCGTGCCGCAGGGCAGCGGGCCCGACACCCCGGTGTGGTTCGCCGGCGACGCCGACGCGCGCGCGGCGCGGTACCTCGTGGAGCTCGGGCACCGCCGCGTCGCCCTCCTCGTGTCGGACGCCCACGACGACGTCGCGCGCGCCCTGCACGACGCCATGAGCGGCGCGGGCGGCCCCGAGACCCGGGTGGAGCTCGTGGAGTGCCGCACGTGGGAGGAGACGCGGGCGGCCGCCGCACGCCTGCTCGCCCACACGTCCCGGCCGACCGCGGTCCTCACCGACGGCGACGTCAGTGCGCTCGCCGTGCTCGAGGCCGCCCGACGCCGCGGGCTCGAGGTGCCGTGGGACCTGTCCGTCCTGTCCGGGGAGGACTCGGCGACGTGCCGGCTCGTCGCCCCGGCGCTCACCGCGGTCCACCGCCCGTTCGTCCCGCTCGGCGCGCACGTCGCCGAGACCCTCGTGCACCGGTTCCGACTGGGACGCGCCGTCGCCCGGCCCGACGGCGCCCGGCCCGACGGCGCCCGGCCCGACGGCGCCGGGACCGGCGAGCGGCCCGGTCCGGCCCCGGTGGCGAAGCTCGTCCTGCGCGGGACGACCGCGCCACCCCGGCGCGCCTAAACGTTTCGCGCGGTGTGCATCCCGGCTCCGGGTGATCACGGTGGTCCCCGTCGGGCGCCTCGCCCGGCACGCGGACCGCCGTCCGCGTCACCTGACCCCGCTGGAGGACCCCGTGCCATCCCGTTCGAGTCGACTGCGCAAGGGCGCGACGGTCGTCGCGTCGCTCGCGCTGCTGAGCGCGCCCCTGGTCGCCGCCACGGCGCCCGCGAGCGCCGCCGAGCCCCGTGTGAGCAACCCGTTCGCCGGCGCCACCCAGTACGTCAACGACTACTGGTCGGACAACGTCGAGGCCGCGGCCGCTCGCGCGGGCGGCGACCTCGGGTCACGCATGCTGACGATCGCCGACGAGCCCACCTCGGTCTGGATGGACCGGATCAGCGCGATCGAGGGCAACGCCGACGGCCCCGGGCTGCGGACGCACCTCGACGCCGCGCTCGAGCAGAAGCAGCCCGGCGTGCCGATGGTCTTCAACCTGGTGATCTACGACCTGCCCGGCCGGGACTGCTACGCGCTCGCCTCCAACGGCGAGCTCAAGCCCACCGCCGCGGACATGCAGCGGTACAAGACCGAGTACATCGACGTCATCGCCGACATCCTCGACGACCCCGCCTACGAGGACCTGCGCATCGTCGCGACGATCGAGCCGGACTCGCTGCCGAACCTCATCACGAACATCAGCACGCCCGACTGCCAGGCGTCCGCGCCGTACTACCGCGAGGGCGTGAAGTACGCGCTGGACGCGCTCCACGACGTCGGCAACGTGTACTCCTACATCGACGCGGCGCACGCCGGCTGGCTCGGCTGGCCGAGCAACGCGGGCCCGGCGGCGAAGCTCTTCAAGGAGGTCGTGCTCTCCACCGAGGCGGGCTACGCGTCCGTGACGGGCTTCGTCACGAACACCGCCAACTCGACCCCGCTGCACGAGCCGTTCCTCGAGGACGTCCAGATCGGCAGCACGCCCGTGCGCTCGGCGACCTTCTACGAGTGGAACGCGGACTTCGACGAGACCGACTGGACGGCGCACCTCTACGACCTGCTCGTCGCCGAGGGCTTCCCGTCGTCGATCGGCATGCTGATCGACACGTCCCGCAACGGCTGGGGCGGCCCCGACCGCCCGACCGCGGTGAGCACGTCGACGAACCACAACACCTACGTGGACGAGTCCCGCGTCGACCAGCGCGTCCACCGCGGCGCGTGGTGCAACCCCGCCGGGGCCGGCATCGGCGAGCGCCCGCAGGCCACGCCCGCCGGCTACCCGGAGTCGCACCTGCACGCCTACGTGTGGGTCAAGCCCCCGGGCGAGTCGGACGGCGCGTCGACCGAGATCCCGAACGACCAGGGCAAGCGGTTCGACCGCATGTGCGACCCGACGTTCGTCTCCCCCAAGCTGGCCAACCAGCTCACGGGCGCGCTCCCGGACGCCCCGCTCGCCGGGCAGTGGTTCGAGTCGCAGTTCCAGATGCTCGTCGAGAACGCCTACCCGGTGATCGAGCCGGGCGGCGAGGTCCCGGACGACAGCACGCCGCCGTCCGTCCCGACCGGCCTCGTGGCCGGCGCGACCACGGCGACGTCCGCGACCGTGAGCTGGACGGCGTCGACGGACGACACCGGCGTGACCGCGTACACCGTCCTCGTGGACGGCACGGCGGTGGGCACGACGGCGACGACCTCCTTCACCGTCACAGGGCTCGCAGCGGACACGTCGTACGCCGTGACCGTCCGCGCCCGTGACGCGGCCGGCAACGTCTCCGCCGCGTCGGCGCCGCTCACCGTCACGACCGACGAGGACGCCGGGCCGGGCGAGGACACGACCGCACCGACGGCACCGACGGGTCTGCGCGTCGCCGGCGTCACGACGTCCTCCGTCTCGCTCGCGTGGAACGCGTCGAGCGACGACACGGGCGTGGACGGCTACCGCGTGTACCGCGGCGGCGAGGTCGTGGCAGAGGTCGCCGGGACGTCGTACACCGACACGGGCCTCGAGGCCGGCACGGCGCACGTCTACGCGGTGCGCGCGGTCGACGCCGCGGGCAACGTGTCCGCGACGTCCGGCACGGTGACCGGCACGACCGAGGAGGACGGCGGCGAGCCCGCCGGCGCCTGCACGGTCGCGTACACGGCGAGCTCGTGGAACACCGGGTTCACCGGGTCCCTGCGGATCACGAACGACTCGGCCACGCCGCTGCAGGGCTGGAGCCTCACGTTCGACTTCGCGAACGGTCAGACGATCTCCCAGGGCTGGTCCGCGCAGTACGCGCAGTCCGGCTCGACGGTGACCGTCACCCCGGCGGCCTGGAACACCACGCTGGGCGCCGGAGCGAGCGTCGAGATCGGCTTCAACGGCTCCCACTCCGGGACCAACACCGAGCCGACCTCCTTCGCGCTGGACGGCGCGGCCTGCACCGTCGCGTGACCGGCTGACCGGCGGCCGGGGCGCGCAGGGGCGCCCCGGCCACCGGCCCCTCTGATGCACGACGTGCCACCCGCGATCCTGACCAGGAGTCGCGCGGCGGGTCGACATCGTTATCGACATCGTTCCCGACATGGCCGTCGGGATCGTTCCCCCCAGAAGCGGGCCGCACGTCGGCCCACGCTTGGAGAGTGCACCATGCGCAGGAACAGCATCGGACGATCGCTCGCGACGACGCTCGCGGCCACGGCTCTCGCCGCCGCGACCGTGGTCCCGGTCGCCACCACGGCGACGGCCGCCACCGAGCCGCTCGGCGACGCGGCCGCCCGGCACGGCAAGACCGTCGGCTTCGCGCTCGACCCCGGCCGGCTCTCCGAGAGCGGCTACCGGGCCGTCGCCGACCGCGAGTTCTCGGTCGTCGTCGCGGAGAACGCGATGAAGTGGGACGCGACCGAGCCGTCGCGCGGCTCGTTCTCCTGGGGAGCGGCGGACCAGGTCGCGAGCTACGCGGCAGCACAGGGCGCGGACCTCTACGGGCACACGCTCGTGTGGCACAACCAGCTCCCCGGCTGGGTCCAGGGGCTGTCGGGCACGGAGCTGCGCACCGCCATGACGGACCACGTCACGGCCGTCGCCGGGCACCTCGCCGGGGACGTCGCGGCCTGGGACGTCGTCAACGAGGCGTTCGAGGACGACGGCTCCCGCCGGCAGAGCATCTTCCAGCAGCGCCTCGGTGACCGCTACATCGAGGACGCGTTCCGCGCCGCCAGGGCGGCCGCCCCGGACGCCGACCTGTGCATCAACGACTACAGCACCGACGCCGTCAACGCGAAGAGCACGGCGATCTACGACCTCGTGCGCGACTTCAAGGCCAGGGGCGTGCCGATCGACTGCGTGGGCTTCCAGGCGCACCTGATCGTGGGCCAGGTCCCGTCGACGCTGACCCAGAACCTCCAGCGGTTCGCCGACCTCGGGGTCGACGTGCGGATCACCGAGCTGGACATCCGCATGAGCACCCCTGCCGACGCATCGAAGCTGGCGCAGCAGGCGTCCGACTACGCGAAGGTCTTCCAGGCCTGCCTCGACGTGGACCGCTGCACGGGCGTGACGCTGTGGGGTATCACGGACAGGTATTCGTGGATCCCCGGGGTCTTCCCGGGGCAGGGCGCCGCCCTGGTCTGGGACGACGCGTACACGGCCAAGCCCGCGTACGCCGCGATCGCCCAGGCGCTCGGGGCGCAGGACGACGGCTCGGGCGGCGACGACCAGGCGCCGTCCGCCCCGACCGGCCTGCGGGTCTCCGGCGCCACGCCGTCCTCGGTGTCGCTCGCGTGGGACGCGGCGAGCGACGACACCGGGGTCACGGGATACCGGGTCTTCCGCGACGGGACGCAGGTCGCCGAGGTCGCTGCGACGTCGTACACCGACACGGGCCTCGAGCCCGGCACGTCCTCCGCGTACGCGGTGCGCGCGGTCGACGCCGCGGGCAACGTCTCCGCGACGTCCGGCACGGTGACCGGCACGACCGAGGACGACGGCGGCGAGCCCGCCGGCGCCTGCACGGTCGCGTACACGGCGAGCTCGTGGAACACCGGGTTTACCGCGTCGGTGCGGATCACGAACGACTCCCCCGCGACGCTCCAGGGCTGGCGGCTCGCCTTCGCGTTCCCGGACGGCCAGACCATCACCCAGGGCTGGTCGGCGCAGTACGCGCAGTCCGGCTCCGCGGTCACCGTCACCCCGGCGGCCTGGAACACCACGCTGGGCGCCGGAGCGAGCGTCGACATCGGCTTCAACGGCTCCCACTCCGGCACCAACACCGAGCCGACCTCCTTCACCCTGGACGGCGAGACCTGCACCGTCGCCTGATCGGCTGCCGCGTCGGATGCCGCATCGGATGCCGCGAGCCCGGGGCGTGCAGGGGCCGCCCCGGTCCGCGGCCTCGCGAGAACGCGTGCTGACCCGGGCCGCGCCCCCGGCCCGGGTCAGCACGTCCTCCGCCCTCCGAAACGTTTCACGCACTCGGCCGTCGAAGCGCTTCACCTAGCGTGGCGCGCGGCACGACGACGTGCCCGGGGGCTCGCCCCCGCCTCACGCACGAAGGAGTGAGAGACGGATGAGCTTGCGACCAGCCATCGCCGCGCTCGTCGGGTGCGGGCTCCTCGCCACGGGACTGGGGGCGGCCGCCGCGGTCGTCCCCGGGGTCGTGGCAGGGACCGCCGCGAGCGCGACCACGACCGCTGCGGCGGAGTACGACTGGGGGAACGTCGAGATCGTCGGCGGCGGATTCGTGCCGGGGATCGTCTTCAACCGGACCGAGCCCGGCCTCGTCTACGCGCGCACCGACATCGGCGGTGCCTACCGCCTCGACCAGCAGACGCAGCGCTGGGTCCCGCTGCTCGACCACGTGGGCTGGGACGACTGGGGCCACACCGGCGTGCAGAGCATCGCGACCGACCCCGTGGACCCGGACAACGTCTACGCCGCCGTCGGCACGTACACCAACGCGTGGGACCCGAACCCCGGCGCGATCCTGCGCTCGTCCGACCGCGGCGAGACGTGGCAGCGGACCGACCTGCCGTTCAAGGTCGGCGGGAACATGCCGGGCCGCGGCATGGGCGAGCGACTCGTGGTCGACCCCCACGACAACGACGTGCTGTACCTCGGCACCGAGGGCGGCAACGGGCTGTGGCGCAGCACCGACGCGGGCGTCACGTGGTCCGAGGTCACGTCGTTCCCGAACCCGGGGAACTACGTCCAGGACCCGTCGGACGCCAACGACTACCTCACGTCGAACCAGGGCGTGGTCACGGTCGTGCCCGACACCTCCACCGGGACGCCGGGCTCCCCCACCCCGACCCTCTACGTGGGGGTCGCGGACAAGGACGACCCGCTCTACCGCTCGACCGACGCCGGCGCGACGTGGGAGCCCGTCCCCGGCGCCCCCACGGGCTTCATCCCGCACAAGGTCGTGCTCGACGACGAGGGCGGCCAGCTGTACCTCGCGACGTCCGACACGGGCGGCCCGTACGACGGCGGCAAGGGCGACGTCTGGCGCCTCGACACCGCGACGGGGACGTGGACGCAGATCAGCCCGGTCCCGTCGTCCAGCGCCGACGCCTACTTCGGCTACTCGGGTCTCACGATCGACCGCCAGGACCCGGACACGCTCATGGTCGTGAGCCAGATCTCGTGGTGGCCGGACATCCAGGTGTACCGCAGCACGGACCGCGGCGAGACGTGGACGTCGATCTGGGAGTGGGCCGCGTACCCCGAGCGGGACCTGCGCTACTCGCTCGACATCTCGGGCGCGCCGTGGCTCACGTTCGCCGAGCAACCCACACCGCCCGAGCCGAGCCCGAAGCTCGGCTGGATGACCGAGTCGTTCGAGATCGACCCCTTCGACTCCGACCGCTTCTTCTACGGCACCGGCGCGACCGTCTACGGCGGCACGGACCTCACCGACTGGGACACGGGCGGGACCGTGGACATCTCCGTGAAGGCGCAGGGCATCGAGGAGACCGCGGTGCTCGACCTCGTCGCGCCACCCGGCGGCGCCGAGGTGATCTCCGGGCTCGGCGACATCGGCGGCTTCGTCCACGACGACATCACGCAGGTGCCGGACATGATGTTCACCCAGCCGTACCACGGCGCCGTCCACGGCCTCGACTACGCGGAGCTCGCGCCGTCGACCGTCGTGCGCGTCGGCCAGGGGGTCGACGGCGCGGTCGCGTCCCACATCGGCGTCTCGACGAGCGGCGGGTCGTCGTGGTGGGCCGGTCAGGAGCCGTCCGGGGTGACGGGTGCGGGGACCGTGGCCGTGGGCGCCGACGGCGGTCGCATCGTGTGGAGCCCGCAGGGCACCGGGGTGCACGTGTCGACGACGCTCGGCTCGTCGTGGACCGCGTCGACGGGCGTGCCGGCCGGCGCGCGCGTCGAGGCGGACCGCGTGGACCCGGAGGTGTTCTACGCGTACGCGGCGGGCACCTTCTACGTGAGCACCGACGGCGGTGCCTCCTTCACCGCGTCCGCGGCGTCCGGCCTGCCCGCCGAGGGCAACATCCGCTTCGCCGCCGTGCCGGGCCACGGGGGCGACGTGTGGCTCGCGGGCGGGACGGCCGAAGCGACGTACGGCATGTGGCGCTCGACCGACCAGGGCGCGACGTTCACGCGCCTCGCCGACGTCGACGAGGGCGACGCGGTCGGGTTCGGCAAGGCCGCGCCCGGTGCCGACTACCCGGCGGTCTACACGTCGTCGAAGATCGACGGCGTGCGGGGCGTCTTCCGCTCCGACGACGCCGGTGCGACGTGGGTCCGGATCAACGACAGCGAGCACCAGTGGGCGTGGACCGGCTCGGTCGTCACGGGTGACCCCGACGTCTACGGCCGGGTGTACGTCGGGACGAACGGGCGGGGCGTCGTCGTCGGGGAGCTCACGGGCGACCCGGGGACCGACCCGACCGAGGAGCCGACCGAGGAGCCGACCGAGGAGCCCACCGAGGATCCGGGCGACGCCGCGTGCTCGGTCGCGTACGACGTCGTCGGCTCGTGGCCGGGCGGGTTCCAGGCGACCGCCCGCGTGACGAACACGGGCGACGCGCCGGTCGCCGGGTGGGACCTCGTGTGGCGGTTCACGGCGGGCGAGCAGGTGGCCCAGGCGTGGGGCGGGACGGCGACGCAGACCGGCGCCTCGGTGCGGGTCGCGGCGCCGGGCTGGGCGACGACGCTCGCACCGGGCGCGTCGTCGGACGTCGGGCTCATCGGCTCCGGCACCCCCGGGACGCCCGAGGCCTTCGCCCTGAACGGCGAGGAGTGCACGGCGTCGTGACATGACGCGGTGGCGGGTGGCGGGTGGCGGTCGCCGGTCGGGCGACCACCACCCGCGTTCGCGGTCAGGCGCTCGGGCTGCGACCGCGGGCACCCCACCTGACACTGTCCGGGTGCGACTGCGCCGCGTGTCCGTGACCTCGCCGGGGTACTCGCGCCGCCCGAAGGGCGACGCGTGGGTGTTCCTCGACGTCGACGGGGTGCCCTTGACCGACGAGGAGGAGGTCGCCCGGTGCACGCAGCTCGCCGTCCCGCCCGCGTGGGAGGACGTGTGGATCTGCCGGTTCCCGAACGGCCACATCCAGGCGTTCGGCCGTGACGCCGCCGGTCGCGGCCAGTACCTGTACCACGAGCAGTGGCAACGGACGCGCGCGCGGCGCAAGCACGACCACGTGCTCGACGTCGGACGGCGGCTGCCGGCGGCGCGGCGCCACGTCGCCCGGGACCTGGAGCTGCCGGGCATGGGTCGCGAGAAGGTCCTGGCCCTCGCGTTCCGCCTCCTGGACCTCGCCTACTTCCGCGCGGGCGGCGAGATCTACGCGAAGCAGAACAAGAGCTACGGCCTCGCGACGATCCGCAAGGAGCACGCGCGCGTCCGCCGCGACGGGAGCGTGCACTTCCACTACCCCGCCAAGTCGGGTCAGGTGCGCGACGTCGTCGTCGACGACGCGGTGGTGGCCGACCTCGTCACGACCCTCAAGCGGCGTCGCGACCCCTCGGGGAGCGGCGAGCTCCTCGCGTGGCGCGAGGACGTCGCGGGGCGAGCCGTGTGGCACGACGTGACGAGCGCCGACGTGCAGGCCGCCATCAAGGAGCGCCTGGGACCGGATGCGACGCCCAAGGACTTCCGCACGTGGCACGCGACGGTGCTGGCGGCGCGCGCGCTCGCCGACGCGGGCGCCGCCCCGCGGTCCGACCGCGCCCGACGGCGCGTCGTCACGGGCATCGTCAAGGACGTCGCCGAGGAGCTCGGCAACACCCCGGCGGTCGCGCGGTCGTCGTACATCGACCCACGCCTGTTCGACCTGTGGGAGCGTGGCGAGACGATCGGGTCCACCCGGTCGCCGTCGCGTGCCGAACGAGAAGTGCTGGAGCTGCTGGGATGAAGATCGCCGTCACGGGTGTCACCGGGTACGTCGGCGGGCGCCTCGTCCCCGAGCTGCTGGACGCCGGGCACGAGGTCCGGGCGCTCGCGCGCCACCCCGAGCGCCTCGCGGGGCGTGACTGGGCCGGGTCGTCGCAGGTCGAGCTCGTCGAGGCCGACGCGAGCGACCTCGACCAGATCCGGTCGGCGCTCCAGGGCACCGACGTCGCGTACTACCTCATCCACTCGCTCGGGACCGGGCCGACGTTCGAGGCGCGCGACCGGCGCACCGCGCTGACGTTCGCGCGCGCGGCGCGCGAGGCCGGCGTGCGACGGATCGTCTACCTCGGCGGGATGTTCCCGGACGTGCCCGAGGGCGAGCTGTCGCCGCACCTCGCGTCGCGCAAGGAGGTCGGGGAGATCCTGCTCGCGTCGGGGGTCCCGACGACGGTGCTCCAGGCGGCCGTCATCCTCGGCTCGGGCTCGGCGAGCTTCGAGATGATGCGCTACCTCACCGAGCGCCTCCCCGCGATGACGACGCCGAAGTGGGTCGACAACCGGATCCAGCCGATCGCGGTCCGCGACGTGCTGCGCTACCTCGTCGGTTCGGCGTCCATGCCCGACGACGTCTCGCGCGCCTTCGACATCGGCGGGCCGGAGGTGCTCACCTACCGGGACATGATGCAGCGCTACGCGCGCGTCGCCGGCCTGCCGCGGCGCCGGATCGTCAGCGTCCCGGTGCTCACGCCGAAGCTGTCGTCGCACTGGGTCGGCCTCGTCACCCCGGTGCCCAGCGGCATCGCGCGACCGCTCGTCGAGTCGCTCCAGCACGAGGTCGTGTGCCAGGAGCACGACATCGCCCGGTACGTCCCCGACCCGCCGGGAGGCCTCCTGGGCTTCGACCAGGCCGTCGGGCTCGCGCTGCAGCGCATCCACGACGGGGAGGTCACCACCCGGTGGTCGTCGGCGTCGGTGCCGGGCGCGCCGTCGGACCCGCTGCCGACCGACCCCGACTGGGCGGGCGGCTCGCTGTACGTGGACGAGCGGCGCACCGTGGTCGACGCGCCGCACGACGTGCTGTGGCGCGTCGTCGAGGAGATCGGCGGGCAGGGCGGCTGGTACTCGTGGTCCCTCGCGTGGCGCGTGCGCGGGCTGATGGACCGCGTCGTCGGCGGCCCGGGGCTGCGGCGCGGGCGACGCGACGAGCACCGCCTGCGCGCGGGCGACGAGCCCGGCCGGGGGCGCGTCGGGGCGATCGGGCCGGGGGGGCGGGCCCCGCTCG
>NZ_CALPBY010000010.1 GCF_943181405.1 Cellulosimicrobium sp. Marseille-Q4280 | reverse complement strand
GTACGTGGACGAGCGGCGCACCGTGGTCGACGCGCCGCACGACGTGCTGTGGCGCGTCGTCGAGGAGATCGGCGGGCAGGGCGGCTGGGACTCGTGGTCCCTCGCGTGGCGCGTGCGCGGGCTGATGGACCGCGTCGTCGGCGGCCCGGGGCTGCGGCGCGGTCGACGCGACGAGCACCGCCTGCGCGTGGACGACGAGCTCGACTGGTGGCGCGTCGAGGCGATCGAGCCGGGGCGCCGGCTCCTGCTGCGCGCCGAGATGCGGCTGCCGGGTCTCGCGTGGCTCGAGCTGCGCGTCGACGACGCGGCGGCGGAGCTCGAGGACGCGACCGATCCCGACGCCCCCGGCCCGTCGCCGGAGGAGGCGAGCGGGCCGGGCCGCACCTACTTCGCCCAGCGCGCGCTGTTCCACCCGCACGGTCTCGCCGGCCAGCTCTACTGGTGGTCCGTCAAGCCGTTCCACGGCGTCGTGTTCGGCGGCATGCAGCGCAACATCGCGGAGGCGGCCGAGCGCGCGGCGCGCTCCGGGCACGACGACGCGGCGCCTGCCGCGGGCACGGGTCCGCGGGTCTAAACGTTTCGCGGTCGGACGTCTCCTTGACGTCCCGGCCGCGCGGTCCGGACAGTGGCGACGGCCCGCGCGTCGACGAGGACGCGCGGCGGACCGAGAGGCAGCCATGGACCGACGACCCTCCGCGCGCACCCGCGCCGCGGCCAGCGCCCGGACGACCCGGCCCACCGCCGTCGCGACGACGTGCGCCCTGCTCGCCGCCGGTCTCACGACCGTCGCCGCTCCGGCGTCGGCAGCCGTGGAGCCGAACTACGCCGAGGCGCTCCAGAAGTCGCTGTTCTTCTACGACGCGCAGCGCTCGGGCGACCTGCCCGACGACTTCCGCGTGAGCTGGCGCGGCGACTCCGCGCTCGACGACGGCGCCGACGTCGGGCTCGACCTCACCGGCGGCTGGTACGACGCGGGCGACCACGTGAAGTTCGGGCTGCCGATGGCGTTCACCACGACGATGCTCGCGTGGGGCGCGCTCGCGAGCCCGGACGGGTACGCGGCGTCGGGCCAGGAGGACGAGCTGCTCGACTCGCTGCGCTGGGTGAACGACTACTTCGTCAAGGCGCACCCGGAGCCGGACGTGCTCTACGCCCAGGTCGGCGACGGCGACGCCGACCACAAGTGGTGGGGCCCGGCCGAGGCGATGCAGATGGCACGCCCCGCCTACAAGGTCGACCCCTCGTGCCCCGGCAGCGACGTCGCAGGCGAGACCGCGGCGGCCATGGCGGCGTCGTCCATCGTCTTCGCCGAATCCGACCCGGCGTACGCGGCCGAGCTGCGCCGCCACGCCGTCGAGCTCTACGACTTCGCCGACACGTACCGCGGGAAGTACTCCGACTGCGTGCCCGTCGGGAGCTTCTACAACTCGTGGTCCGGCTACCAGGACGAGCTCGTGTGGGGCGCGTACTGGCTGTACGAGGCGACCGGCGACGCCGCCTACCTGGCGAAGGCCGAGCAGGAGTACGCCGGGCTGTCGACCGAACCGCAGACGAGCACGCGCTCGTACCGGTGGACGATCGCGTGGGACGACAAGACGTACGGCGCGTACGCGCTGCTCGCGCAGGCGACCGGCAAGCAGCAGTACGTCGACGACGCGAACCGCTGGCTCGACTTCTGGACCACCGGGTACCAGGGCCAGCGGGTGCGCTACTCCCCCGGTGGTCAGGCGTTCCTCGACTCCTGGGGCTCGCTGCGCTACGCCGCGAACACCGCGTTCGTCGCGCTCACGTACGGCGACTGGCTGCGCGAGCGCGGCGACACCGCACGCGCCGACAGGTACCAGGACTTCGGGGAGCGGCAGGTCGACTACGCGCTCGGGGACAACCCGCGCGGCTCGTCGTACGTCGTCGGGTACGGCGAGAACCCCCCGCAGAACCCCCATCACCGCACCGCGCACGGCTCGTGGCTCGACTCCCTCGCCCAGCCCGTCGAGACGCGGCACGTGCTGTACGGGGCGCTCGTCGGCGGCCCGGGGTCGCCGGACGACGCGTACGTGGACAGCCGCACGGACTACGTCGCCAACGAGGTCGCGACGGACTACAACGCGGGCTTCACGTCCGCGCTCGCGCACCTCGTCGGTGAGCACGGCGGCACGCCGCTCGCGGGCTTCCCGCAGCCGGAGACGCCCGACCAGGACGAGTTCGTCGTCGAGTCGCGGCTCAACCAGCCGGGGACGGCGTTCACCGAGATCAAGGCGATCCTGCGCAACCGGTCCGCGTTCCCTGCGCGTGTCCTCGACGACGTCCGCCTGCGCTACTGGTTCACGCTCGACGAGGGCGCGAACCCCTCGTCGGTCCGCGCCACGACGAACTACTCCGAGTGCCCCGGCGCCACGGCGAGCGTCGGGCACGCCGGTGGCGACCAGTACTACGTCGAGATCGACTGCTCCGGGTCGCTCGTCCACCCCGGTGGCCAGTCGCAGCACCGCCGCGAGATCCAGTTCCGCGTCACCGCGGACGTGTGGGACGCGGCGGACGACTGGTCCTACGGCGACGTCGCGACGGGCGAGACGCTCACGGACAACCGGCGGATCACCTTGTACGAGGGCGACGAGCTCCTGTGGGGCGACGAGCCGGGCTCGACGGAGCCGGACCCCGACGACGAGACCGCGCCGACGACGCCCGGATCGCCCGCCGTGCGCGACGTCACCGCGACCGGCGCGACCGTCTCCTGGGCCGCGTCCACCGACGCGGGCAGCGGGGTCGCCGGCTACGACGTGCTGCTCGACGGCGAGCCCGTCGCCACGGTCACCGGGACGAGCCACGCCCTCACCGGGCTGACGCCCGAGACCGCCTACCGCGTGAGCGTCGTCGCCACCGACCGCGCCGGCAACGCCTCCCCGGCGAGCGCTGCGACGTCGTTCACGACGAGCACGACGCCCGACGCCGCGGCGTGCGCCGTGCGGTGGACGTCGAGCGACTGGGCAAGCGGCGGGACCGTGACCCTGCGCCTGACGAACACGGGGCTCACGGCCCTCTCAGGCTGGACGCTCGGGTTCTCCTTCCCCGCCGGCCAGACGCTCACGAACGGGTGGAGCGCGGCGTGGTCGCAGACCGGCGCCGCCGTCACCGCCCGCTCTGCGAGCTGGAACGGGACGGTTCAGCCCGGCGGCTCCGTCGAGGTCGGGTTCAACGTGACGCACGGCGGCGCGAACACGCCGCCGGCGCAGATCACGCTCGACGGCGCGGCGTGCACCGTGTCGTGACGCCGAGCGGGCGGGCCGGAGCGGGCGGCCCGCCCGCGGACCGATGCTCAGCCCCGACGGCGGAACACCAGCGGCTCCTCGACGTAGGGCTCCCACGCCGCGCGCTCGGTGTCGGTGAGGCGGCGCGGCCTGCCGGTCGCGGCGTCGACCACGACGATCGTCGTCGTGGCCTTCGCGTAGGCCTCGCCGCCGGAGGTGGGGCCGGTCCGTCCGAAGCCGCCGGGGACGCCGTCGTGCACCTCGTAGCAGACCTCGAGGCTCGCACCGCCGAGGTGACCGACCCACAGCTCGACCCGGACCGGCGTCCGCGTGAACCCCAGCGGCCGCAGGTACTGGATCTCCTGGCGCGCGACGAGCGTGTGGCTCGTGGCGTGCGGGCCCGTCTCGAGCACCGCGGTGGGCCACGCGTCCTCTCCCGCCTCGGGATGCGTCCAGAACGCGGTGATGCGCGCGTCCTCGAGCAGGCGGAACATCTCGACGTTGTTCACGTGGGCGTAGGCGTCGAGGTCCGACCACCGCAACGGGACGGGGACGTGCAGGCGGGTCATGGAGGTCCTCTCGGTGCTGCGGGCGGTGCTCTGCGCCGACGGCGCGCTGGTGCGACGACCATTCTGCAGCCCTGCCGCTGGTGCCGAGCACGACCCTGCCCGCCGTCGAGCACGACCTGAAGGTCGTTCTGGACGTCTTGACGACCGTCAGGTCGTGTTCGGCACCCTGAGGGGCCCGCCTCAGGAGGCGGCGACGAGAGCTCCGGCGCGGCACCGGGCGAGCGCGGCGAGCTCCTCGCCCACGGGGAGGCGCACGACGGCGTCGGCGACCTGGGTGATCGCGGCGCGCAGGCGCCGTCGGGCACGGGCCGCACGGCGCCTGCCGCCGACCGCGGCCGCGACCCGCGCGGCGAGCGCGAGCACGACCCCGACGACGACGCCGCCGAGGACGAGCAGCGTCGGCCACGGGAGCTCGGGCGCGCCGGCACCGCCGAGCGTGAGCACGGGAGTCGGCGGTTCGGGCAGCCGCAGGTAGGCGAACAGCCAGAGCACGGCGAGCCACACCAGCCCCGCGACGAGCGCTGCGAGCACGAGCCACTGCAGAACACCGACGACGCGCCACCACGCGGGTCGGCGCGACGCCTCGAGCTCGGTCCCCGCGACCGCGCGGTCGAGCGCGTCCGGGAGGTCGGACGTGCCGTCCGCCGCCCGACGGCGCGCCACGAGCGCCCAGGCGTCCGGCACCCCGCGCGTCGCGGCGTCCACGTAGTCGCGCACCGCCGTCTGCGCCCCCGCACGCAGCGCCGCGGGGACGGCCGGCAGCGAGGTCCGCCCGAGGTCCTCGCGCGGCGGACCGGCGGTGCCGGGGCCGCCCAGCGCCTTCGCCGTGCGCGCCGCGCGCGAGCCCGGCGCCGGCCCGGAGCGCAGGCCGATGCGGCGCAGCGGGTCGGGTCGGAACCGCCCGAGCCAGCGCGTGACGGGCCACCCCGTCGCCGCGCGCGCGTCGCGCACCGCGGAGCCGCGGACCGCCGCGACGACCGTCGGCACGCCCGCCGCGGCCTCCAGGGCGTCGACCAGCCCGTCGCGCGCCCGCTGTGCCGCGCGTTCGGGCGGGGGGTCGCCGCACGCGTCGGCGATGCGCCGGGCGACGGCGCGCTCGTCGGCGGCGAGCCGGTCGTTCGCGGCCCGACGGCGTGCGGCCGCGTCGGCGAGCAGTCCACGCAGCGCGTCCATCCCCTGACCCGTGCGCGCCGAGACGCCGAGGACGCGCGCGTCGGCGAGCCCGTCATGCGAGGCGAGGCGGCGGAGGTCGGCGAGGCACGCGTCGGCGTCCGCGGGCGACAGACGGTCGACCTGGTTGAGCACGAGGACGACGACCGACGCGTGCCCGGCGAGCGGCCGCAGGTAGCGCTCGTGGAGCGCGGCGTCCGCGTACTTCTGCGGGTCGACGACCCACACGAGGAGGTCGGCCCGCTCGACGAGGCGCTCTGCGCGGACCCGGTGCTCGGTGACGACCGAGTCGTGGTCGGGCAGGTCCAGCAGCACGAGCCCGCTCGTCAGCTCGGCCGGTCGGCGGCCCGTGCCGCGCAGGATCCCGCGCAGGCCGCCCGGCCTCATGTCCTGCTCCGCGGTGTCGCCCGATGCGAGGGGCGTGCCCATCTCGTGCCGCCGGGACACCTCGAGCCAGTCGAGCAGCGCGCCGGCCGGACCCGCTCCGCCCTGTCCCCACACCGCCGCGAGCGCGTGCGACGTCGTCGGTCTCTGGACCCCGACCGTCGCGAGCTCGCCGCCGGCCAGCGCGTTGAAGACCGACGACTTCCCCGAGCCCGTCGCCCCGGCGAGCGCGACGACCGTGTGGTCGGCGGACAGCCCGGCGCGCTCGCGCGCACGTCCGGCGACGTCGCGCGCGTCGGCCACGAGGGTCGCGTCGAGCCGCCCGTCGCCCGCGAGGAGGGCCGACTCGAGCGCGGCGGTCCGGTCCGCGAGGTCGATGCTCACTGCTGACCCTCTCCCTCGGCCGGCGCCTCGTCCTGCGGCGAGTCCTGCGGCGAGTCCTGGCCGCCGGCCCCCGCGGTCGCGTCCCGTGCGGGCCGGCCGAAGAGCCGGCGCCAGAAGCCTGCCCGCGTGCCGTCGTCGACGACCTCGCCCGTCGTCGTCTCGTCGGCGGTCCCGCGTCCGGCACCGCGCAGGGGTCGCGCCGCGTGGCGGCCCGTCACCGGGCCGGCCGGTGCGGGTCGACCGGCTCGCTCGGCGCGTGCGGCGGTCTCGACCGCGTGCGCCGCGTCGCGCACCCCCTGGGCGGCGGTCACCGCGTCGGCGCTCCCCAGGGCGTCGAGCTGGGCGGTGAACCGCCGGGCCTCGGCGTCGAGCACCTCGTCCACGCGCTCGGCGAGCCGCTCGCGGGCCGTCTGCGTGAGGCGGCGCACGGCGTCGTCGCCGAACACCGCCTCGAGCAGCTTCTGGGCGACGATCGCCGTGCCGCCGGCGATCCCGACCTCCGCGCCGGTGATCCCCCCGGTCGACGCGAAGACCAGGACCATGAGGCTGACGCCGAGCCCGTTGATCCCGAACGACAGCGCGCGCGCCGCGCCCCGCTTCCCGGCACCCTGCTCGCGTACGAGGTCGAGCACGTCGCCCTGCCATGCCCGGATCTGCGCCGCGACCTCGGTGCGGGCGCCGGCCGAGGACCGCGAGAGGTCGAGCCCGTCGAGCAGCGCGAGGCCGGACGGGTCGGAGCGCCACGTGCCGTGGGCGCGATCCGCGGCGGTGTCGGCGGCGTCGAGGACGACCGCTTCCAGGCCGTGCGCGATGGCCTGCTCGACCTGCGGCGCCTGCGCGGGACGTCCGCGGAAGAACGACGCGATCGCGTCGCGGACCCGTCCCACCCCCTGCTCCACGGCGCGGAAGATCTCGCTCGTGCCGACGAAGTCCTGCCACCGCGCGAGCACCTCGCCGCGCAGGAGCGCGCCGTCGCTCGTCGCGGCGTCGACCTGGGCCGCCGCGTCCGCGTACGCGCGCTCGACCACGTCCCGCAGCCGCGCGTCCGACGTCCCCTGGGCGTCCGCGGCCCCGGCGACGAGCACGGCGCGGCGCACGAGGTCGTCGACGACGCCGTCACGCGTCGCGAGCGCGATCCGGTCCCTCGCGTCGGCGTCGACGCCCAGCTCCGTGAGCCAGGCCGACACCTCGGCGACGGACCGCTCGGGCAGGAACCCGTCCACGAGGTCGGACTCGCCGACGACGAAGAGCGGCGACGCGCCCAGCCCGTTCTCGGCCATCATGCGCCGCAGGTCGTCGGCCACGGCCTCGGCGCCGGGGTCCACGCGGTCGAGCACGATCGCGACCTGGGCCCGCCGCTCGGCGGCCCGGTGCAGCAGGTCCCACGGGACGGCGTCCGCGTACCGCGCGGCGGTGGTGACGAAGAGCCACAGGTCGGCCGCACCGAGCAGCTGGGCGGCGAGCTCCCGGTTCGCCGTCTCGACCGAGTCGACGTCGGGCGCGTCGACGAGCGCCAGCCCCTGCGGCAGCGCGTCGCTCGCCACCAACCGCAGCGAGCGGGACAGGTCCGTGCCGCCACCTGCCGCGCCCGCCCCGGTGCCGGTGCCGGTGCCGGTGCCGGTGCCGGTGCCGGTGCCGGTGCCGGTGCCGGTGCCGGTGCCGGTGCCGGTGCCGGTGCCACGGTCGGCAGCGCGGTGCGTGCTGACCCGCGCGAGCCCGGGCAGCACGCGGTCGGTCGAGAACCACCGCTCGTCCAGCGGATGGTGGACGAGCACCGGCGCGCGCGTCGTGGGCCGCAGCACGCCGGGCGCGGACACGTGCTCGCCCAGCAGGGAGTTGACGAGCGTCGACTTGCCCGCTCCCGTCGACCCCCCGACGACGACGAGCAGCGGCGCGGCGTGCGACCTCAGCCGCGGCAGCAGGTAGTCGTCGAGCTGGTCCACGGCGAGCGCGAGGTCGTGCCGCGCCGTCGCGACGCCCGGCACCTCGAGCGGCAGACGCAGCGCCGCGAGCCGCCCCCGCAGGATCTCCAGCGCCTCGACCAGCCCCGCGGTCCCCGCCCCCGCGCTCGTCAGCGCCGCCACGTCGCCGCCGTGCTCCTCGACATCGCCGGCAGCGGCGTCGGCACGAGGCGCTCCGGGGTCGGTCATCCCGCCAGTCTGCCGCAACGCCCCAGGCCAGGCGCGCGCACGGCCCACCGCCGCGAGGACGGATTATCCCATCCGCGACAGGGACGGGCCGTGGACGAGAGGAGGGACGAACCCCGTGACGTCGACGACATGGGGAGCAAGAGGCAGGACGAAACCCATGTGGACGACGAGAAGGCGAGACGGCACGCGAGCCCGGCGGGAACGACGGCGCGCGCGGGTCGTGGCGGGTCTGGCGGGAGGCCGCGAGGCACGAGCGGCCGGATGGTAGACCCGCGCGCGCCGTCGTGGACGCCGGGCGGAGGTAGCCGCACCGAACGCCGCACGCAGCACGACGACGCCGGGCGGGAAGCACCCGCCCGGCGTCGTCGGGACCGATCAGTCGCGCGTGAGCTTGCGGTACGTCACACGGTGCGGACGCGCCGCGTCGGCGCCGAGGCGCTCGACCTTGTTCTCCTCGTACGACGCGAAGTTCCCCTCGAACCAGTACCAGCTCGCCGGGTTCTCCTCGGTGCCCTCGTACGCGAGGATGTGCGTCGCGACGCGGTCGAGGAACCACCGGTCGTGGGACACGACGACGGCGCAGCCGGGGAACTCGAGCAGCGCGTTCTCGAGCGAGCCGAGGGTCTCGACGTCGAGGTCGTTGGTGGGCTCGTCGAGCAGCAGGAGGTTGCCGCCCTGCTTGAGCGTGAGCGCCAGGTTGAGGCGGTTGCGCTCACCGCCGGACAGCACGCCCGCGGGCTTCTGCTGGTCCGGGCCCTTGAACCCGAACGACGCGACGTACGCGCGCGACGGGATCTCGACGTTGCCGACCTTGATGAAGTCGAGGCCGTCGGACACGACCTCCCAGAGCGTCTTCTTGGGGTCGATGCCGCCGCGCGACTGGTCGACGTACGAGATCGAGACGGTCTCGCCGACCTTGAGGTCGCCACCGTCGAGGGGCTCGAGACCGACGATCGACTTGAACAGCGTCGTCTTGCCGACGCCGTTGGGGCCGATGACGCCGACGATGCCGTTGCGCGGCAGCGTGAAGCTCAGGCCGTCGATGAGCTGGCGACCGTCGAAGCCCTTCTGGAGGTTCGTCGCCTCGAGGACCAGGTTGCCCAGGCGCGGGCCCGGCGGGATCTGGATCTCCTCGAAGTCGAGCTTCCTGGTGCGCTCGGCCTCGGCAGCCATCTCCTCGTAGCGCGCGAGTCGCGCCTTCGACTTGGTCTGGCGGCCCTTGGCGTTGGACCGGACCCACTCGAGCTCCTCCCTGAGGCGCTTGGCAAGCTTGGCGTCCTTCTTGCCCTGGACCTGCAGGCGCTCGCCCTTCTTCTCGAGGTAGGTCGAGTAGTTGCCCTCGTAGGGGTAGAGGCGTCCGCGGTCGACCTCGCAGATCCACTCGGCGACGTGGTCGAGGAAGTACCGGTCGTGGGTGACCGCGAGGATCGCGCCGGGGTACGACGCGAGGTGCTGCTCGAGCCACAGCACGGACTCGGCGTCGAGGTGGTTGGTGGGCTCGTCGAGGAGCAGCAGGTCGGGCTTCTCGAGGAGGAGCTTGCACAGCGCGACGCGGCGGCGCTCACCACCGGAGAGCACAGACACGTCCGCGTCCGGCGGGGGGCAGCGCAGCGCGTCCATCGCCTGCTCGAGCTGCGAGTCGAGGTCCCACGCGTCGGCGGCGTCGATCGCCTCCTGGAGCGTGCCCATCTCGGCGAGCAGCGCGTCGAAGTCCGCGTCGGGCTCGGCCATGAGGGCGGAGATCTCGTCGAAGCGGTGCTTCTTGGCGAGGATGTCCGCGACGGCCTCCTGGACGTTGCCGAGGACCGTCTTCTCCTCGTTGAGCGGCGGCTCCTGCAGGAGGATCCCGACGCTGTAGCCCGGGGAGAGGCGCGCCTCGCCGTTCGAGGGCGTGTCGAGGCCCGCCATGATCTTGAGGATCGTGGACTTCCCGGCACCGTTCGGGCCCACGACGCCGATCTTCGCGCCGGGCAGGAAGTTCAGGGAGACGTCGTCGAGGATGACCTTGTCGCCGTGCGCCTTGCGCGCCTTGTACATGGAGTAGATGAACTCAGCCACAGCCTGTGTTTCCACCGTTCGGTCGGTCTGGAGTGGAGTCGGGATTCTCGACCACTCAGCGTACGCGGTCGGGCCGCCGCACGGGTCCTGACGGACGGTGCACCGTGCGGCGGGACCGCTCAGACCGTCGCGAGGTGCTCCTCGTCCGCCGGCGCCTCCTCCTCCACGACGCCCTCGGTCGCGTCGAGGGCGGCCGTCGCGCTGTCCTCGCGCCGGTGCACCGTGCGCGCGAACCGGGACTCGCCGAGCGTCAGGTCGTGGCCGAGCGAGGTCGCCTCGACGACGAGGCTCGTCCGCGGCCCGTCGGGACCGACCCACTCGTCGACCGACAGCCGACCCGTCACGACGACGGGGTCGCCCTTGTGCAGCGACGTCGCGACGTTCCGCGCGACGTGCTTGAACGCCTTGACCGTGAACCAGAGCGTGCGCCCGTCGACCCACTCGCCGCGCTCGCGGTCGAGGTAGCGGCGCGTCTGCGCGATGCGGAAGCTCGTGAAGTCCGTGCCGGACTCGGACGTGAAGAGCGTGGGCGTCGTCGCGACGAAGCCCGAGAACGTGACGGTGACGTCACCGTGCATGGGTGCCTCCTGAGGCCGGTGCGCCGGGCCCGTCCCGGCGACCGCCTCAGGGTGCGCTGCGCGCGGTGCCGCCGTCCGACGTCGTGCGCTCGCCTGTGGACGACGCCTCCAGATCCGGGCCTGTGGGTAGCCGTAGCGGCCCGGTCAGCGGCGCGGCGGGCGCCCGGTCCCGCGCGGACTGCGCGAGCTCGCGGACCTGCCGGTGCGTGTCGAGCAGGTCCTGGGTGGGCCGGCCCATCGCCTCCTGCACCACCCGCTCGATCGCGCCGCGGCCCGACGCGAGGACCTGCTGCTCGCGCCGTCGGGCGAGCGTGCGGCGCACCTGGACCACCGCGAGGAAGCACACGACCGCACCGAGCACCGCGACGGCCGCCACGACCGCGCACACCGTGACGAGCGCGCGCGACAGGTCGAGCACACCGAGGGAGCCCAGGACGGCGAGCACACCCGCGACCACCCCGACCGCGAGCGCCACCCACGCGGCGCGGCGCGTGGGCCGCGCGGACGCCGGGCCGCGCGTGTCCAGCGGGATCTTCGACAGCGCCGCGACGGTCGCCTCCGTGATGCCCCTCGCCTGCGCGACGGTGCCGTCGAGCGCCTGCCGCCAGCCCGGGCGCAGCGCACGGCCCGCCCGTTCGATCCAGCGCGACCGCGACAGGGCGACCGCGTCGGGCTGCGGCGGGGAGAACTCGGGACGCCCGTAGCCGTTGCGGACCGCGGCGCCGACCTGACCGGCGACGGCCGCGAGCCCGGTGGCCTCGGCGAGCCTGTCGACCTCCTCCTCGACCGCCGTGCTCATCGTCCACGGCACGTCCCCCGGGATCTCCGCGAGCAGCAGCGCGCCCGCGCGGTCGAGCTCGCCCGCGACCCGGCTCGCCGCGACGCTGCGTCGTGCGACGGCCTGCTCGAGCAGGTCGCGCAGCTCGTCCAGACCCTCGCCCGTGCGGGCGGACACCGTCGTGACGTAGACGCCGGTGAGCCCGTCCTCGGCCAGGAGCCGGTCCATGTCGTCGACCAGGGACGCGCGCCGGCTCTCCGGCACGGTGTCGATCTGGTTGAGCACCACGACCATCGACCCCTCGAGCCCCGCGGACTTCTGGAGGTATCCGGAGTGAAGAGCGTCGTCGGCGTACTTCTGCGGGTCGACGACCCACACGAGCAGGTCGACCAGCGGCAGCACGCGGTCCACGACGGCCCGGTGCGCGGGCTCGATCGAGTCGTGGTCGGGCAGGTCGAGCAGCACGAGGCCGCCGAGCGCCGATTCGTCGTCGGCGTCGAGCATGCCGTCGCGCGTGATGCGGCGCTCCGCGTCGACCTCGAGCCAGTCGAGCAGCGCCGTCGCCGCGTCGCTCCACGCGCACGCGGTGAT
Source organism: Cellulosimicrobium sp. Marseille-Q4280 (assembly GCF_943181405.1). GTDB lineage: Bacteria > Actinomycetota > Actinomycetes > Actinomycetales > Cellulomonadaceae > Cellulosimicrobium. The sequence continues at coordinate 44,769 of NZ_CALPBY010000010.1, read as the reverse complement.
GCGCGCCGTGGTCGGGCGCTTGACGCCGACGTCCGCGAAGTCGAGCCGCGAGACGCGGTTGAACAGGCTGGACTTGCCCGACCCGGTGCCGCCCGCGAGCGCGACGACCGTGTGGTCGACGCCGAGCGCGAGCCGCTCGCGCACACCGCCGATCGCGTCGCGCACCTGCGCCGCGACGGCCGGGTCGAGCCGGTCGCCCGCGAGGTCCACCGCGCGCTCGAGGTCCTCGGTGCGGGCGCGCAGCTGGGCGTCGTGGGACGTCACATGAGCCTCCTCAGCTCGGCGAGTCGTAGGCGCAGGCCGACGGCGGCGTCCGGGGCGAGCGCGGGCACGTCGAGCGCCGCGAGGACCGGCTCGGCCTCCCGGTCGACCATCGCCTCGGCGCGGTCCGCCAGGTCCGACGTCAGGGCGGAGAGGGCGTCGTCCGCGGTGTCGGCGAGCGTCGTGCGGACGAGGGCCGCGGCGTCGTCGCTCCCGGCGGCCGCGGCGAGCAGGAGGGCGGCGAGACCGCGCTCCCCGAACGCCTTGACCGCCGCGCGCGCCGCGTCCGTCGCGTTCGGTGCACCGAGCTGCTCGACCACCTGGTCGGCCCGCGCGGTCCACTCGTCCACGTGACGAGCGGCGGCGGCCTCGCGCGGAGCGGTCGCCGCCTCGCCGTCGGGTGCGACGGCGGCCCCGCCCGGGAGCGGTCGTGAGCCGACGAGCGCCGCGCGCAGCGCGTCGTGCGCCTGCGCCCCGTGCGCGGCGAGGGTGCGGCCGACCACGGCACGGACCTCGGCGTGGAGCGGCCCGAGCGCGACGTCGCGTGCCCTGCCCCGACGACGCGTCGAGCGCACGACGCCGCCCCGCACCTTCACCCGGTCGACCTTGTCCGCGCCGGCGATCTGGGACCAGCGCGCCGCGAGGGACCCGCGCGACGAGTCTCCGCGCAGGACCGACTCCCGGGCCTGCGCGCGCACCGGTGGCAGCGCGGCGGTCACCGCGTCACGGAGCACCTGCGCCGCCTCGATCTGCTGCTCGACCGCGTCGGAGACGCCCGTCACCCACGACGGCAGCGCGGCGAGCGAGCCCTTGAGCGTGCGCACGATCACCGCGCGCGAGCGGTCCGGCCCGGCGAGCATCGTCAGCCAGCGCGCGACGGGCGCCACGACCGATCGGTCCAGCAGACCCTCGTGCGGGCCGACGTCGGGCACGACGAACAGCGGCACGCCGTCCATGCCGTGCTCGCGCAGACGTTGCAGCAGGTCGCCGCGGATCGTCGTGAGCGTCTCGCGCGGCACGCGGTTGAGGACCATCGCGACGCTCGCGCCACGCTCCATCGCGCGGCTCAGGGCCTTCCAGGGGAGCGCGTCGCCGTAGCGCGACGCCGTCGTGACGAACAGCCACAGGTCCGCCGCCTCGAGCAGCAGGCCCGCCGTCTCGCGGTTCTCCGACAGGAGCGAGTCGAGGTCGGGGGCGTCGAGCAGCGCGGTGCCGCGCGGCACGCCGTCGTGGTCGATGACGCGCGACACGCGCGTCGCCGGGCCCTCGACGATCACGTCGGCGTCCAGGGGGTTGAACGCGAGGACGGGCTCGCGCGTCGTCGGGCGCAGCACGCCGGCCTGCGACACCTCCTCGCCGAGCAGCGAGTTGTACAGCGTCGACTTGCCCGCGCCGGTGGACCCGGCCACCACGACCACGGCCGGCGACGACAGCTCCTTGAGGCGCGGCAGCAGGTGCTCGTCGAGCTGGGTCAGCAGGCGGTCCCGTGACGCGGCCGCCTCGTCGGCGCCCTCGATCGCGAGCGGGAGCTCGACGGCGGCCACGTCCCGCCGCAGGTCACGGGCCACGTCGAAGACGGTGACGCCCAGCTCCTCGCCCTGCTCGGCACGGCCGCGGCCCGCCACGCCGCCCGGGCCTGCGGCACTCTGGGCGCCGGTCGCGACGTCTCGGGTTCTCACGGGTTCATCCTGACGCCTGGACCCGACCCCGCAAAACGTACGCGCCGTCCGTCCAGGTCGGCTGCGGGTCGGCTGCAGGTCGGCCTGCAGGTCGGCCTGCAGGCCGGGTGGCGGTCGTGACCTGCCGGGCACGCGACCCGCACACTACGATGGCTGCGCGCCTCGATAGCTCAATGGATAGAGCAACGGCCTTCTAATCCGTAGGTTGCAGGTTCGAGTCCTGCTCGGGGCACCACACCTGGGGCCCGGCAGCCGCGCTGCGGGCAGGATCAAGCGCCCCGCGGCGGTCGGTCAGCCGAACGACTGCGCGTCGGCGTGCTCGATCTCCACGAGGAACGCGTGCCGCTCCTCGCCCCGCGGGTAGGGCCCGCCCGTGTAGAGGACCGAGATGCGGTCGACGACCGCCCAGCCGGGCTCGCCGTCGAGCACCTCGACGACGCGGCCCCGCAGTGTCGCCATGACGAACGGGTTCGCGGTCTCGGTCACCGAGACCGCGACGCGCGGGTCGCGCGCGAGGTTGCGGGCCTTGCGCGAGCCCGGACCGGTGAGGAACGCCAGCCGGTCGCCCTCCCAGGCGACCCAGAGGGGCACGACGTGCGGGGCGCCGTCGGGCAGGACCGTCGCGAGGTGCGCGACGTGCGGTCCCGCGACGAGCGCACGAGCGCCCTCGGGGACGTGGGCGGGGCCGGGTGAGGCCTGGGCGATGGACGAGCCGTGGTCGGTCATGGTGTCCCGACCGTGTCCGAGAGGCCGACTCATCGGTGCGCCGGTCCAGCGGACCAGCCGGATCGTCCGGATCAGCCGACGATCGCGCCGCACGACAGGTCGAGGACGACGCCCGTCGTCGCGCCCGCGGCGTCGGACGCGAGGTAGACCGCGCTGCCCGCGACCTCGGCGAGCCGCGGCAGCCGGCCGAGCAGCGTGTCGTCCACGAGGTCGGGCAGGTCCTCGTCCTTCGCCCCGGCGGTCTCCGGCGTGAAGTTGGGCCGCAGCCCGACGACGCGCACCCCGTCGCGCCCGACCTCGCCCGCGAGCCCGCGCACGAGCGCCTCGAGTGCGGCGCACGCGACGTTGAACCCGCCCATCTCGTGCCGCGACTCCTGCGCCGCCGTCGACGAGAGCACCACGACGACGCCCGAGCCCTAGGCGACCATGTGCCGCGCCGCGGTGCCCGCGGTGTGCGTGTGGCGCCGCACGGCCTGCGTCACGGGGACCAGGACGTCGTCGGGATCCATGTCGACGAACGGCACGTTCTGCACCGCGTCCATCCCCACCGCGTTGAACGACACGTCGAGGCTCCCCGCGGTCGCCACGACGTGTGCCGCGTGGTCGTGCACCGCGCCGAGGTCGTCGACGTCGAGCACCGCGGCCTCGGCCGCTCCCCCGGCGGCCCGGATCTCGTCCACGAGCGCGTCGAGCGTCGCGGCCGTCCGCCCCGCGAGGAACACGCGGGCGCCCGCGCCGGCGAAGGCCCGGCTCACCGCCGACCCCATCGACCCGGCGGCCCCGTAGACCACGGCGTTCTTCCCGGCGAGCTGCACGGTCGTCCCCGTTCCTCGATGTCCGCGGCACGTCCGCGGCCGTGCCCGTGCACGTGCCCGCGCCGCGCGGTCGACAGGGACGACGGCGCCCGTGCGTGGAACTCATCGGCCGCGCGCACGTTGTGCTCGGCATGGGCAGTTCTCACCCTCCTGGGGTGGGAAAGGGTAAAGATCGGGCCAGCCGTCGTAGATATACTCGCCGGACCGGCCCTGGGCCGGTTCCGCCCGGTTCGCCCGGGTACCCGGGGGCGTGCGACAGCCCTCCCCCAGCCGCCACCGACGGCGACCGACGGCACGCACGAGCGAAGGATCGAGATGACCGAGGCAGCACCGCTCCAGCCCCCCGCCCCGACGGAGACGCTCACGCTCACCGCGCCGGAACCCGTCAAGCCCGTCGCCGCCACGCAGGCCCCCTCGTTGGCGCCGCGCGTCGACGAGGCCGCGATCCCGGGTCTCGAGGCCAAGGTCGGCTCGTACCTCGACCAGCTCCTGTCCGCGGACACCCGCTCCCCCGAGTTCGCCGCCAAGGCCGACGACGTCCGCAAGATGGGCGACGCCGACATCCGCGCCGCGGCCGACGTGTCGAACCGCATGCTCGACATGCCCGTCAAGGAGTTCCGCGAGGGCGGGGTCTCCGACAGCTCCAAGATCAGCAAGTCCCTCCTCGAGCTGCGCCGCACCGTCGAGGACCTCGACCCGAGCGAGGCACCGATCGGCAAGAAGCTGCTCGGCATCATCCCGTTCGGCGGCAAGATCCAGGACTACTTCCGTCGCTACGAGAGCTCGCAGTCCCAGCTCAACGCGATCGTCCAGTCGCTCTACAACGGGCAGGACGAGCTCCGCAAGGACAACGCCGCGCTCAACCTGGAGAAGCAGAACCTCTGGGACACGATGGGGCGCCTCAACCAGTACATCTTCATCGCCGAGCGCCTCGACACCGAGCTCTCCACGAAGATCTCCCAGCTCGAGACGACCGACCCCGAGCGGGCCCAGGCCCTGCGCGAGGACGTGCAGTTCTACGTGCGTCAGAAGCACCAGGACCTGCTGACGCAGCTCGCGGTGTCCATCCAGGGCTACCTCGCGATGGACATCATCATGAAGAACAACCTCGAGCTCATCAAGGGCGTCGACCGCGCGACGACGACCACCATCTCGGCGCTGCGCACGGCCGTCATCGTCGCGCAGGCGCTCGCCCACCAGAAGCTCGTGCTGGACCAGATCACGGCGCTCAACACGACGACGTCGAACATGATCGCGTCGACGTCGAAGATGCTCGCGGACCAGTCGGCGACCATCCAGTCGCAGGCGGCGAGCGCGACCGTGGGGCTCCCGCAGCTCCAGCAGGCGTTCGCGAACATCTACGCGACGCTCGACTCGATCTCGACGTTCAAGACGCAGGCGCTCGACTCGATGGCGCAGACGATCGGCGTCCTCGAGACCGAGACCACGAAGGCCAACGAGTACCTCGACCGGGCGCGCCGCTCCGACGTGTCGCAGGCCGGCAACGGCTCGCTCGACATCGGCCGGCTCTGAGCCGCCCCGCATGACGACGCCGACACCTGCAGCAGCACCCGCACCATCCGCAGAGTTTCCCCTGTCATCTCCCGCACGCACCCCGAGCTGGACGGTCGCCTAGATGGGCTGGATCTCCGACGTGGTCGCCCGCCTGGGCGGTCGCTCCCGCACGACCGAACCCGCCCTCGAGCTGCCCCCGCCTCCGACGAGCGCGGACATCCTCGAGTCCGTCGAGCGCATCGAGCAGCAGATCGAGGGCCGCGTACCCCCGGCGGTGACGGCGCGCGTGCACCGCATCACCGGCACGGTCGAGGAGATGGTGCCGCGCCTCGACCGCCTCGGCGGTGGCTCGCAGCAGGCGCACACGGTCGTCGCGACCGCGACGAGCTACCTGCCCGAGGCCGTGGGCGCGTACCTGCGCCTGCCGCGCGACTTCGCCGACCGCCGAGTCGTCGCGCACGGCAAGACGTCCCTCATGCTCCTGTGCGACCAGCTCGACCTGCTCGGCGTGACGCTCGACAAGATCTCCGACGCGGTCTCGCGGGCCGACGCCGCGGCGCTCGTCGCGCACGGGCAGTTCCTCGCGGACAAGTTCCGCGACTCCTCGATCTCGCTGTCACCGGGTGCCGGTGCCGGGACGCCGCCGCCCGACCTGACCGGACGCCTGGAGGCCCCGTGACGACGCCCGACCTCGCCACCGCGCTCGACGCGCTGGCCGCCGCCGCGCGCGACGCGGGGGTCGACGAGGACGCCGCCCGCGACGAGGGCGCACGCCTCGCAGCAGCGGTCGCCGAGTCCTCGACCGGAGCTCCCGCGGCCTGGCTCGCCGCGCTCGGCCACGACCCCGCTGCGACGGGCGCGTTCTTCACCGCCGCCTCGAGCGCGCGCCGCTGGCGGTCGTCGCCCACCGACGTGCTCGCCGGCCTCGTCGCCGCGCGCTCGACGCGCGCCGCCGCCTACGGCGCCGCCCTGGCCGACGTCGCATCGGCCGCTGCCGCCCTCGGCACGCCCGGTCCGCACGTCGCCGGGAGCGCCGCCGGGACCGCGGCGGTGCAGCGGGCGGCGTCGGCCAGGACACGCCCGCCCGTCGCGACCTCGCCCGGTCCCGCGGCACCTGGTCTCGCGACGCCGGGCCCGACGGCGCCGGCTGCCGGCGGGCCGCTCGGCGACCGTCCGGCGTCGGCGAACCCGTTCGACCTCGGCGAGCTCGCGCACCTCGGCACCCGCCTCCAGGGCGCGCGCCCGACCCCGCCCGACGTCCCGTCCGTGGAGTCGATCCTCGACGCGCTCGGGGCGCGCGGGCACGGGACGCCGACGCCCCCGGGGGGCCCCGCGTCGTCGGGCACCGCTCGGAACGGGACCGACGCGGGCGGGACGGTGGGAGCAGCGCCGGCGGCGGCCGCGCAGACGACCTCCGCGCAGGCCGCCGAGACCGAGGAGGAGCCCGCCCGCCCGCTCGAGGAGCTGCTCGCCGAGCTCGACGCGCTCACGGGGCTCGGTCGCGTGAAGGACGAGATCCACCGCCAGACCGAGCTGCTGCGCGTCGAGAAGCTGCGGACCGACGCCGGGCTCACGCGACCGACGCTCACGCGCCACCTCGTGTTCCTCGGGAACCCGGGCACGGGCAAGACGACCGTCGCGCGGCTCGTCGCGGGCATCTACCGCGCTCTCGGGCTGCTCGCGAAGGGCCACCTGGTCGAGGTCGACCGCTCCGAGCTCGTCGCGGGCTACCTCGGCCAGACCGCCGTGAAGACGTCGGAGGTCGTGGCCACGGCGCTCGGCGGCGTGCTGTTCGTCGACGAGGCGTACGGGCTCGCGGAGGACCAGTACGGCGCCGAGGCGATCACCACGCTCGTCAAGGACATGGAGGACCACCGCGACGAGCTCGTCGTCGTCGTCGCCGGGTACCCCGGCCCGATGGCGGACTTCCTCGCGACGAACCCCGGTCTCGAGTCGCGCTTCTCGACGACCATCACGTTCGAGGACTACACGGACGACGAGCTGCGCGACATCTTCGCGGGCATGGCCGACCGGTCCGACTTCGAGCCGACGCCCGAGGCGCTCGAGACGTTCGGCCGCCTGGCCGCCGCCCAGGCGCGCACCGAGGGCTTCGGCAACGCGCGCTGGGCGCGCAACGTGCTCGACGCCGCGATCGCCCGCCACGCATGGCGGCTGCGCGACGTGCCCGCCCCGACGGTCGACGAGCTGCGCCTCCTGCTTCCCGCCGACCTCGTCGACGGCGAGGGCGCGCCCGCTCTGCTCGCGTCGCTCGACCCGCCCGAGACACCCGAGGTGCCCGACGCGTCCGGCACCACGACCTCACCTCCCGTCCACCCCACCGTCGAGGAGAACGCATGACGACCACCCCGGTCCGCCAGGCCGCGCCCCCGCCGTCGGGCACCGTCCTCGTGGCGCCCTCGGCCCCGGCCGGCCAGGCGGTGCAGCCCGTCGGCAGCGCGACCGTCGCCCGGGCGCGCGGCGCGCTGCGGCGCACGCCCGGCCGCCTGCGCCTCGTCCTCGCGCTGTCCGTCCTCGCCTCCGTGGCGCTGGGCCTGCTCGGCTTCCAGGCGGGCAGCGTCCAGTCCCGCGCGCTCGACGCCGCGGCCGAGGACTCGGCGCAGCTCGTCGGCGTGCAGGACGTGCGCAACGCGCTCGTGGCGGCCGACGCGACGGCGACCGGCGCGTTCCTCGTCGGCGGCCTCGAGCCGGCCGAGCAGCGCGCGCGCTACGACGAGCTCGTCGACCAGGCGGCGGCCGACCTCGCGACGCTGTCCGGCAGCAACGAGGCGGACGCCGAGATCCTCGGCCAGGTGGCCGCCGACCTCACCGTGTACACCGGGCTCGTCGAGCAGGCGCGCGCGAACAACCGGCAGGGCTTCCCGGTCGGGGCCGCGTACCTCGACCAGGCGTCCACGATCCTGCGCGACGAGATGCTGCCCGCGCTCGACGAGGTCGTCCTCGACGACGCCGACCGCGTCGCCGCGGACTTCTCGGGCGTGCGGAACGCGCTGTGGGTCCTCGCCGGGTGCCTCGTCGCGCTCGCCGTGCTCGTCCTGGGCCAGGTGTGGCTCGCTCGCCGGACGCACCGCGTGCTCAACGTCGGCCTCGCGTCGGCCACGGTGGTCGTGCTCGTCGTCGGGCTCGTGGGGACGATCCTGTTGTCGCAGGCCTCGACCCGTGCCCAGGACGTGCGGACCGGCCCGTACGCCGCGACGCTCGCCGCGTCGCAGGCGTACGCGCTCGCGAACGAGGCGAAGTCCATGGAGGCCTTCACCCTCATCAAGCGCGGGTCCGGCCAGGCCTACGAGGAGGAGTTCCAGGCCGCGACCGCCGACGCGAGCGAGCGGCTCGACGCCGCGGCTGCCGACGGCGTCCTCGACGGGTCGACGGCCCAGGCGCTCGACGAGTGGGTGGCGCACCACGCGGAGATCCGCGCGCTCGACGACGGCGGCGACTGGGACGGGGCCGTCGCGCTCGCGACGAGCACCGAGCCCGACAGCGCGAACGCGGCGTTCGACGCGTTCTCCGCCGCGGCGCGCGACGACATCGAGACGAACGCAGCAGCGACCCGGGACGACCTCGGCTCGGCGAGCACGAGCGCGGCGGTCGCCGGGTGGCTGCTCCTGGTCGCGGGGCTCGTCGCGGCCCTGCTCGCGTGGCGCGGCATGACGGCACGACTGGAGGAGTACCGGTGACGACGACGAACGCCGACCCCGCGGCCACCACGGGCCGGTCCCGCCGCCCCGCTCCGCGCGGGACCCGCCTGAAGCGCGGTCTCGCGGCAGCGCTCGCCGCGACGACGCTGGTGCTCGCCGCCTGCACCGGACCGAGCGGCGCCGACGACCTGCGCCTCGCCGCGGAGGAGCCGCCTGCCGAGGAGAGCGCCCCGCCCGCTGCCGCCGCACCCGCCGAGTGCTCCGACCCGCTCGCGTCCTACGCGCCCGAGGGCGCCCTCCCCGGGCCGGACGCGCTCCCCGCGGGCAGCACGATGGCCGAGATCCGGGAGCGCGGCGTGCTGCGCGTCGGGGTGTCGGCGGACACGCTCCTCATGGGGTCGCGCAACCCGCTGTCAGGCGACATCGAGGGATTCGACATCGACGTGCTGCGCGAGGTCTCGCGCGCGATCTTCGGTGAGCCCGACCGGCTCCAGTTCCGCGTCATCACGTCCGGCCAGCGCATCGAGGTCCTCGAGAACGACGACGTCGACCTCGTCGCCCGTGCGTTCACCATCAACTGCGACCGCTGGGAGCAGATCGCGTTCTCCGCGGAGTACTACCACGCGGGGCAGAAGGTCCTCGTCACGCGCGACTCGGAGGCCGGCGGCATCGCCGACCTCGAGGGCCAGCGCGTGTGCGCGCCCGAGGGCACCACGACGCTCACGCGCCTCGAGGAGTACCCCGGCATCGAGGCGGTCCCCGCGACGACGCACACGCAGTGCCTCGTGCTGTTCCAGCAGGGCCGCGTCGACGCCATCACCGGCGACGACACGATCCTCGCCGGGTTCGCCGCTCAGGACCCGTACGCGAAGGTCGTCGGCGAGGCGATCAGCGACGAGCCCTACGGCGTCGGCGTCCCTGCCGCCGACGTCGACATGGTGCGCTTCGTCAACGGCGTCCTGGAGGGCATGAAGAGCGACGGGACGTGGGCCGCGAGCTACGACCGCTGGCTCGGCGTGCTCGGCGACGCTCCGACGCCCCCGGCGCCGGTCTACGGCCGCACGCCGTGAGCCGTCCCGTCGCACCCGAGGCGCCGGGACGGCTCGGCGAGGCGATCCCCGCCGCCGACCTCATGGCGTACCTCGGCGCGCTCGAGACGTGGCTCGACGCGCGGCGGACCGAGCTCGACCGGCTCGACGCCGCCGCCCAGGCCGCCGCGACGCCCGACGCGTACACGGCCGACCTCGTGCTCGCGCTGTCCCTGTGGCAGGCGATCCGTGGACGCGCCGACGAGCTGCGGGTGACGTGGGACTCGGGCCGCGTCGACGCCGTCGCGCGCGAGAAGATGTCGGTCCTGGTCTGGGGCCGGCTCGACTCCGGCTCGGGCGCGGCGCTCGTCTCGCTCGTCGAGGCCGTGAAGCTGTGCGACGCCCTCGTCGTCCAGCTCCGCACACGCCTGTCGTTCGACCCGCACACGGCCGACCAGGTCGCGCGGCTGCGCGGCGTGCGCGCCGAGCTGGTGCGCTGCGAGGACCTCGCCGGGTCCGACGGTGACGCGCGCGGGCGGATCGAGGCGCTGCGCGGCCGGCTCGACCGGCTCGTCGCGCAGGCCGCCCGCGGAGCCGACGTCTCGGGTCCGCTCGCGGAGCTCGAGACCGAGGTGGCCCGCGCCGAGCGGGACCTCATCGTGGCCTCCGCGCAGCGGCGCGAGCTCGGGCGGGACCGTTCGCGGACGACCGAGCGGCGCGACGCCCTCGAGGGACGCGAGCCGGCGCTGCGCGAGCTCGTGACGCGCTGCCGCCGCGAGATCGCGCACCCGCCGCGGCTCGCCGTCCCCGACGTGTCCCGGCTCGGCCCCGTGCCGGACTCCCGGTTCGAGCTCGACGCCTACTCGGCCCGCCTCGACGCCGTCGCGCGCGCGGTCCAGACCGTCGAGGACGCCTACGCCCGCCCCCTGCGCGAGCGCGCCGAGCTGCGGTACAGCCTCGAGAAGCTCTCCGCCAAGGCCGACGCGAACGGCCGTTCCGCGTCCCCCACCGTCCGCGCCGGCCTCACCGAGGCTCGCGACGCCGTCGAGGCGACACCGTGCGACGTCGTGCTCGCGCGCTTCCTCGTCGAGCAGTACCACTTCCTCACCCGCGACCTGCCCACCTCGGAAGGAGCGTCGTCGTGACGACCACCACGACCGTCCCGTGCTCGGAGCCCGGCTGCCCGGGCACCATCGAGGACGGCTACTGCAACGTCTGCGGGGCGCCGGCCGGCGGCACCCCGGGCGGCACGTCCGCGACCGCGGGCGCCTCGACCGGCACGTCGACCGGGCAGGCCCAGGGCGCGGGTTCCGCGACCGCCGCGTCGCCGTCGGCGATGCTCGGCACGGGCTTCGTCCAGGGGCGCACCGGCGCGGTCTCCCCCGGCGGGTCCGACCCCGACGCCGAGCGCTCCACGCGCACGGGACGCACGAGCTCGAGCCGCCTCGCGACGGCAGCGCTCGGTTCCGCCCGCACCGCCGCCACGGGGTCCAAGGCGACCCGTCGCGTCGGCACGTCCTCGACGCGCCTGCGCGGCCACCGTCTCGGCGCCGGCCTCACCACGGTGCCCTCGGCACCCGTGACGGATCCGCTGCAGGCCGTCATGGCCGTGCCCGAGGTCGCCGAGCGCAAGCGCTTCTGCCCCACGTGCGGCGAGAAGGTCGGCCGCGGTCGCGACGGTCAGCCCGGACGCACCTCCGGGTTCTGCCCGCACTGCGGCAACCGGTTCGACTTCTCGCCGCAGCTGTCCCCCGGTGACGTCGTGGGCGGTCAGTACGAGGTCGTCGGCTGCCTCGCGCACGGCGGCCTCGGCTGGATCTACCTCGCGCGCGACCAGAACGTGTCCGGCCGGTGGGTCGTGCTCAAGGGCCTGCTCAACTCGGGCGACCCGGACGCCTACGCCGCGGCGATCTCCGAGCGCCAGTTCCTCGCCGAGGTCGAGCACCCGCTCATCGTCGAGATCTACAACTTCGCCATGCACGACGGCGCGGGCTACACCGTCATGGAGTACGTCGGCGGCAAGTCCCTCAAGGACATCCTCCAGGACCGGCGCGACGCGAACGGCGGTGCGATCGACCCGCTGCCCGTCGACCAGGCGCTCGCCTACGTCCTCGAGGTCCTCCCCGCGTTCGCCTACCTGCACGACCACGACCTGATCTTCTGCGACTTCAAGCCCGAGAACGTCATCCAGCAGGGCGACGGGGTCAAGCTCATCGACCTCGGCGGCGTGCGGCGTCTCGACGACCTCCAGTCCGCGATCTTCGGCACCGTCGGCTACCAGGCGCCCGAGGTCGCGGAGGTCGGCCCGTCCGTCGCGTCGGACATCTACACGATCGGCCGCTCGCTCGCGACGCTCGTGCTCGACTTCCGGGGGAACACCACGACGTACGTCGCGTCCCTCCCGCCGGTCGCCGAGACGCCGGTCTTCCAGGCGTACGACTCGTTCTACCGCCTGCTCGCCAAGGCGTGCGCGCTCGACCCGTCCGACCGCTTCGCCACCGTCGACGAGATGAGGGCCCAGCTCGTCGGCGTCCTGCGCGAGGTCGTCGCGACCGACCGGGGTCCCGGCACCGCGGCCCTCCACTCGGCCGCGTCCGTCCTGTTCGAGGCACCCGTCTCCGACGTCGCGGAGCGCCCGCTCGACTGGGACGAGCTGCCCGTGCTGCGTGCCGACGAGCACGACCCCATGGCGAGCTGGCTCGCCGGGGTCAACATCGCGGACCCCGACGCACGGCTCGCGGCGCTCGCCGACGCCCCGGAGGACACCGTCGAGGTGCGTCTCGCCCGGACCCGTGCCGCGATCGAGGCAGGACGGCGCGACGTCGTGCAGGCGACGATCGCCGAGATCCTCGCGGAGGACCCGTGGGAGTGGCGCGCCGCGTGGCTCGGCGGCCTCGACGAGCTCGCGCGCGGCGACTCCGTCGCGGCGCGGGCGTCGTTCAACGCCGTCTACGGCCAGGTGCCGGGCGAGCTCGCGCCCAAGCTCGCGCTCGCGACGGCCTGCGAGCTGAGCGGAGAGCCCGACATCGCCGAGTCGCTCTACGTGATCTGCGCCCGGTCGGACGCGAACTACACGGCGCCGGCCGCCTTCGGCCTCACCCGGATCCGCCGCGAGCGGGGCGACCTCGACGGCGCCCTGCACGCGCTCGACCTCGTCACGCCCACGCGCAGCTCGTACGTCGAGTCACGCGTGCTGCGCGCCCATCTCCTCGCCGACTCCGGCCGAGGGCTGGCGGCGCTCGCCGACGCGCTCGCGAGCGTCGGCGCGGTGACCATCGCGCCGCGCGAGCGCGCCGAGCTCTCGGTGGGGGTCCTGCGCTCGGCGCTCGACACCGTGACCGAGTCCGGCCCGTCCCCCACGACGCGGATCGCCGGTGTCCCGGCGGACGAGCCCGCGCTGCGCGACGCCCTCGAGGGCGCGTACCGCGACCTCGCGTCGCTCACGGACTCGCGCGACGAGCGCATCACGCTCGTCGACCGGGCGAACGAGGTCCGCCGCTGGACCGTGCGATGAGCGCCCCGACCGGCGCGACCGATCCCGTGTCGCCGGGTCCCGACGCGACCGCCCCGGACGAGAGCACCGGTGCGACGTCTCCGAGCGCGACCGCCACGGAGGCGACGGACCCGGCGGAGGTGGACGGCGAGGCCACGAGCGCGCTCCTCGCCTGCCCGGCGTGCGGCGAGCCCTCGCACCCCGGCGCGAGGTTCTGCGAGGCCTGCGGCACCCCGCTCGCGTCGTTCCCGCCCGAGCCGGCGACCACCGGCGCTCACGGCGCTGACGGCACTGACGGCACTGACGGCGCGGACGAGGCGGACCAGGACGCTGCGGCCTCGGCCGCCCACCCCGGCACGGCGACGGAGGCCGACGACCCGGACGGTGGTGGCCGCGCCGACGGCGCACGGCCGTGCGTGCGCTGCGGCGGCACGATCGCGGACGACGGCTACTGCGCCCAGTGCGGCGAGCCCGCGGCGACCGAGCGCGACCACTGGGCCGAGCGACCGGCCGCCTGGGTCGCGGGCGTCTGCGACCGCGGCGTGCGGCACGTCCGCAACGAGGACGCCATGGCGCTCGCCGCGAGCGGGCCGGCGCCCGTCGGCGGGCCCGGTACCGCACGCGTGCCGGGTACCGCGAGCGCACCGGAAGGCACGGCGGGAGAGGGCACGGCCGGACATGGCCTGACCGACCGGCCCTTCGCCGCGCTCGTCGTGTGCGACGGCGTGTCCAGCGCACCCGACTCCGACGTCGCGAGCCTCGCCGCCGCGCGCGCCGCGCGTGACACCCTCGCCGCGGGCGGCCCCGCCGGCGACGCTCCCGTGCAGGGCGAGACGACGGCGCGGCTCAGCGCCTGGTCCGTCCTGCTGGGCGACGCGGCGCGCGCCGCGAACGAGGCGGTCCTCGCCGCGGTACCGGGCACGGCGGACCGGGAGAACCCGCCGTCGTGCACGTTCGTCGCCGCGGTCGTCGACGGTCCGCTGGTCGTCACGGGCTGGGTCGGCGACTCGCGCGCGTACTGGCTGCCGGACGCCGGCGAGGCGCACCAGCTCAGCGTCGACGACTCGTGGGCGCAGGAGATGATCGCCCAGGGCATCCCGCGGGCCCAGGCGGAGACGTCGCCGCAGGCGCACGCGATCACGCGCTGGCTTGGCCACGACGCGCCCGACCCCACCGCCCGGACGGCGGCCACGATCCCCGACCGCCCGGGCTGGGTCCTCGTGTGCTCGGACGGGCTGTGGAACTACTGCTCCGCCGCGGGCGACCTCGCGGGCCTCGTCCACGCCACCGAGGGCTCGGACGGCTCCGACCCCGAGGCGCTCGCCGCGGCCCTCGTCCGCTGGGCGAACGCGCAGGGCGGCCGGGACAACATCACGGTCACGCTCGCCCGGTTCGGCGCAGGAGCAGCCGCCTGACCCGGCCGTCGACCAGCGGCCACCGACCGCCGACGGACGCCGAACCCGCCGTCCGACCGGCCGAGGCGAAGCCGCCCCACCCGCCCCCTCGAGCGTTCCGCTCGAACCCGCCCGGACCGACCCGATAGCCTGCCCGAACACCGCATCACCGAAGGAGCCCCCATGGCCGAGTTCTCCGCCGAGGTCTACCAGAACGAGTTCCTGTCCGACGGCGCGACCGACGTCCACGCGATCGTCACCGTGACGTGCTCGGGAGCGGGCACGGCCGGGGGCGGCACCGCCGGCGGGGTGGCCGAGATCATCATGGTCGACACGTCCGGGTCGATGTCCGGGCGCAACATCGAGGCGGCCAAGCACGCGGCCCAGGTCGCGGTCGACCAGGTCCTCGACGGCACGTGGTTCGCGATCGTCGGCGGCAGCCACGTCGCCCACCGCGCGTTCCCCTACCCGAACGCGCGCGTCGCGATGGTCCAGATGGAACCCGGCGCGCGCGCCGAGGCGAAGCGCGCGATCTCGATGATGGCGCCGGGCGGCGGCACCGCGATGAGCACGTGGCTGCGCCTCGCCGACCAGCTCTTCGAGACCGTGCCGCAGGCGACGCAGCGGCACGCGATCCTCCTCACGGACGGCAAGAACGAGTCGGAGCCGCGCGCGAACCTCTCCGCGGCCGTGCGCGACGTGACCGGGCACTTCCAGTGCGACGCCCGTGGCGTCGGCTCGCGCTGGCAGGTCGACGAGCTGCGCGAGATCGCGACCGCGCTGCTCGGCACGGTCGACCTCATCGCGGATCCCAGCGAGATCGCGGCCGACTTCGAGGCACTCATGCGGGCGTCGATGGCTCGCGGCGTCGCGTCCGCGGACCTGCGGGTGTGGGCGCCGCAGGGAGCCCAGGTGCTGTTCGTGCGCCAGGTCGCGCCGACGGTCGAGGACCTGACGACCCGGCGCAGCGACGTCAACCCGCTCACCGGCGCGTACCCCACGGGGTCCTGGGGCGACGAGTCGCGCGACTACCACGTGGCCGTGCGCGTCGCGTCGAAGCCGGTGGGCTCCGAGCAGCTCGCCGCGCGCGTCCAGCTCGCGGTGAACGGCGAGGTCGTCTCGTCCGGGCTGGTCAAGGCGAAGTGGTCCGACGACGACTCGCTCACCACGCGCATCAACCCCGAGGTCGCGCACTACACGGGCCAGACCGAGCTCGCCGCGGCGATCCAGGAGGGCCTCGCCGCGAAGGCGTCGGGCGACGAGGCGACGGCCACCGTCAAGCTCGGCCGCGCGGTCCAGCTCGCGCAGCAGACGGGCAACGCGGAGGCCACGACGCGCCTGCGCAAGGTCGTCGACATCGACAGCGAGGAGCAGGGCACCGTCCGGCTCAAGCGCAACACCTCCACGCTCGACGAGATGGCGCTCGACACCGCCTCGACGAAGACGACGCGGGTGCGCCGGTGAGCGCGGTCGTGTGCCCGAACGGGCACCCGTCGGAGTCGACGGACTACTGCGACGTGTGCGGGGAGCCGATCGCGGCGTCGGCCGCGGCCCCGGCCGCCCCGTCGGCGAGCGCCGACCCGACACCCGCCGCCTCGGCGTCCACCCCCGCGACGACGTGCCCGAACTGCGACTTCCCCGCCGCCGCGGGCGCGCTCTTCTGCGAGAACTGCGGGTACGACTTCACCACGGGGGCGCTCCCGGACCCGGTGGAGCCGCCGTCGGCGCTCTCGCTCGACCCGCCGGCACCGGGCACGCCCGCACGGCCGGCGTCGGGCTCGCCCGTCCCGAGCGCGCCACCGACGGCGGACCCGGCGCACTCGGCCGCCGTGCCCGCCCCCGAGACGCCCGCGGGCTCGCCCCTGCCCGTCGCCGGGGAGACCGGGGCGCCCGAGGCCGCAGCCGGTGCACCGACGTCGCCCGGGTCGTCGAGCAGCCACCTGCCGACCCCGTCCGTGCCGGGACCCGACCAGTGGGTCGTCGAGATCTGGATCGACCCCGACTGGTACACGGCTCAGAAGCCTGAGGACCCCATGCCGTCGGCCGGGCTGCCCGGCCTCGTCGTGCTGCGCGAGCGCAGCGTCCTCGTGGGCCGTCCGTCGGTCTCGCGGGGCATCCACCCGCAGGTCGACTGCGGTACCGACACGGGGGTCTCCCGGCGGCACTGCCAGCTCAGCACCGACGGTCAGCGCTGGTGGGTCGAGGACCTGCAGTCGTCGAACGGGACGTACGTGAGCCCCGCGGGCGAGGCGCTGCCCACGGACCCGATCCCGGCCGGACAGCGTCGCGAGCTCGGCGACGGCGACCGGGTCTACCTCGGCGCGTGGACCCGGCTCGTCGTCCGCAAGGCGCTCCCGGGCGAGGCCTGACCGGGCGTCCGGTCGGGCGCCCGGCGCACCCGGGGTGGAGCCCACCCCGCGCACCCGTTGGAGGATTCCTCCCGGACCGCCGCCCCTCGTGGGCACGGTTCTGGAGGGATCCTCCAACGCGTTGTGGGTTCCGTGCACGACGGCGTCCCGGCGTCGTCCGTCGCCCCGTCGGCCTCGAGCCGGCTCGCCCGCGAGAGTTGTGGTGACCTGCCCGACCACGACAGGAGCACCCGTGACCGACGCGACACCTGAGCCGACGACGGCCCGCGCCGCACACCCGACCCTCGCCACCACCCCGTCCGCCGCCCCCGGTCACGTCGCCGACGCGCCGACCGGCGACGTCGCCGCGCGACGGGGGCACCTCCTCACCCTCACCGCGGGCGACGCGGCTCGCGTCGCGACGTTCGCCGCGCTGATCGCCGCGCTCGGTGTGCCCGGGTCGGTCGCGCTGCTCGGCAACGCCGTCCCCGTCACGCTCCAGACGCTCGGCGTCATGCTCGCGGGCGCGGTGCTCGGCGCCCGGCTCGGCACGCTCTCCGTCGCGACGTTCCTCGCGCTCGTCGCGGCCGGCCTCCCGCTGCTGGCGGGCGGTCGCGGCGGGATCGCCGTCTTCGTCGGTCCCTCCGCGGGCTACCTCGTGGGCTTCCTCGCAGGGGCCCTGACCGTCGGCCTCCTCGTGGACAGGCTCCGACGGCCGACCTTCTGGCCCGTCCTGGGCGCGTGCCTCGTGGGCGGTGTCGCGGTCGTCTACGGGTTCGGGATCCCGGTCCAGGCGCTGCTCACCGGCGTGCCCCTCGCCACGACGGTGCAGCTCTCCCTCGTGTTCCTGCCGGGGGACGTGCTCAAGGCGGGCGCAGCCGCCGCCGTGACCGTCGGCGTGCTGCGCGCCTACCCGGCGGCCCGGACCGCGCGGCGCTGACGACCTGCGAGAGTGTGCCCGTGCCCGTCGCCCCCCAGGTCCTGCGCCACGCCGTCGACCCCGCCGTCCGCGACCGCCCCGCGCTGCGCACCGCCGACCGCTCGCGCACGTACGCCGCGCTCGGCGCCGACGTGCGGGCCGGCGCGACGTTCCTGCGCGCCGCCGGGACGGCGCCGGGCGACCTCGTGGCGGTGTCGCTGCCGGACCCGGTCGACCTGCTGACCGCCGTCCTCGCGGTCGACCTGGCGGGCGCGACACCGCTCGTGTGCGACCCGGCCTGGCCGCGCGCGCACCGCGCCGAGGTCCTGCGCGCGGTCCGACCCCGCACGTTCGTCGAGGTCCCGCTCCCGCGCGGGACCGTGCGGGACGAGGAGACGACGGGGGCTCGCGGGCGTGCCGCACCGCAGGGGGGTGCGGCGGCCGCGAGCGCCCCGGGACCGGGCCCCGACGACCTCGCGTGGGCAGGGTTCTCCTCGGGGAGCACGGGTCGGCCTCGCGCCGTCGTGCGGACGCGCGCGTCGTGGGTCGACTCGTTCGACGACGTGACGCGCCTGACCGGCGCCCGCCCGACGGACACGGTCCTCGTCCCCGGGCCGCTCGCGTCGTCGCTGTACTGCTTCGCGGCGGTCCACACGCTCGCCCTCGGCGCGTGCGCCTACCTCGCGCGCACACCCGCGGCCATGACCGCCGCGCTCGCCCGCTGCGACGTCGTGCACCTCGTGCCGTCCGTGCTGGAGGAGATCCTCGACGCGCTCGACGCGGGCGCGCCCGCACGCCTGCGGCAGGTCGTCGTCGGGGGCGCGTCCCTCCCGCCGGGCGTGCGCGGGCGGGCCGCCCGCCACGGTCTCGACCTCATGGCGTACTACGGCGCGGTCGAGCTCTCGTTCGTCGCCCACGACCCCGACGGGACCGGGCTGCGCGCCTTCCCGGGCGTCGAGCTCGACGTGCGCCCGCTCCCCGGAGCGAGCGTCGGCGAGGTGTGGGTCCGTTCGCCGTGGGTCGCCCGGGGCTACCTCGCGCACGCGACCGGGCCGCTGCGCCGCGAGGACGGCTGGTCGACGGTCGGGGACCTCGCCGACCCGCTCGCCGAGCCTCTGCCGGACGACCGCCTCGTCCTGCGCGGCCGCGGGGACGGCGCGATCCTCACCGGTGGGGCGACCGTCGTCCCCGAGGACGTCGAGGTCGTGCTGCGGGCCGTGCCGGGAGTGCGCGACGTCGTCGTGCTCGGGACACCGCACCGCCGGCTCGGGGCGGTCGTCACCGCCGTCGTGGAGTGCGACGCACGGCCGGGCCTGCGCGCGCACCTCGAGCGCGTCGCCCGGTCGGCGCTCGCGCCGAGCCAGCGCCCACGGCGCTGGTACGGGACGCCTGCACTGCCCCGCACGCCGTCGGGCAAGCCCGCGCGCGGCGCGCTGAGCGAGGCGCTGGGCGCGCTGGAGCACCCCGCAGCCGACCTGGTCGCGCTGCCGTGACGGCCCGGACCGCGCTCGGAGCGAGCTCCGGGGTCGCGGAGGACGCTCCCGTGGTCGTCGCCGCCCGGCGCACGTGGATCGGCACGGCCGGCTACGGCCACCGCGCGCGCACCGAGGTCGACCTCGCCGCCGCGGTGCTGCGGGCCGTCACCGACGACACGCGCGCGGCCGGCGTCGAGGGCGCCGTCGCCGACGTCGTGCTCGGGTGCTGCACGGGACCGGGCGGCAACGTCGCGCGGGTCGCGGCGCTCGCCGCGGGGCTGGGCGTCCGCGTCCCGGGACTCACCGTGGACCGGCAGTGCGCCTCCGGGCTCGCTGCGGTCCTGCTCGCCGCCCAGCAGGTGCGTGCGGGCGACGCCCGGCTCGTCCTCGCGGGCGGGACGGAGAGCGCGTCGACGGCGCCGGCCCGGACGTTCCGCGGCGCGCCCGCCGGGTATGCGCGCGCGGCCTTCACGCCCGTGCCGTGGGCCGACCCGCAGATGGGCGCGGCGGCCGACGCCCTCGCCCGACGGCGCACGGTGACGAGGGAGCGACAGGACGCCTACGCCGTCCGCAGCCACGCCAGAGCCCTCGCCGCGCACGCGGCGGGTCGGTTCGACGCGGAGGTCGTCGGCGTCGGTGCGCCGCAGGCCGGGCCGTCCCGCGTGCCGACGGCGGGCCGCGGGCGGCTCGACCGCGACGAGCGGGCGCGCCGTCTCGACGGGTCGCGCCTCGCACGGCTGCCGGCGGCGTTCACGCCCGACGGGACGGTGACGGCCGGCACCTCGAGCCCCGTGAGCGACGGCGCGGCGGCGGTCGCCGTCGTCCCCGAGGCGGTCCGCCGTGTGCTCGGGGTCCCGGGGCTGCGCCTGGTCGCCTCGGCGACGGTCGGGTGCGACCCCGCCGAGCCGGGCTGGGGCCCGGTGCCCGCGACGCGGGCCGCGCTCGACCGGGCGGGCTGGTCGGTCGACGACCTGGCGGCCGTCGAGATGGTCGAGGCGTTCGCGGCGCAGGTGCTCGCCGTCACCGACGCTCTCGGCCTCGACCCGCTCGGCGGTGACGAGCGCGTGTGCGCCGACGGCGGGGCGCTCGCTCTCGGCCACCCGTGGGGTGCCAGCGGGGCCGTGTCGGTCGTCCGGCTGTTCTCCCGCCTCGTGCGCGCGGGCGCCCCGGCGGGGACGCGCGGGCTCGCGACCGCTGCGGTCGGCGGAGGCCTCGGCGTCGCGGCGCTCGTGGAGGTGGTCCGATGAGGTGGCCGTCCGCACGCGCCCGAGACCGTCGCTCGAGCGACCTGCCGGGCGACGGCGCGAGCAACCTGCCGGGTGACGGCACGAGCGGCCGGTCCGAGGACGAGCGTCCTATGCGCGGGGTGCCCGGCTGCGTCGTGACCCTCGAGGACGTGCACGTCCGCCTCGGCGAGCGCGACGTGCTGCGCGGCGTCGACCTGGTGCTGCGCGAACGGCGCATCGGCGTCGTCGGGGCGAACGGCTCGGGCAAGAGCACGCTCGCCCGGCTGCTCAACGGGCTCGTCGTGCCGACGACCGGCCGCGTGCTCGTCGACGGCCTCGACACCCGGCGGCACGGCGCGCAGGTACGACGCCGCGTCGGTTTCGTGTTCACGGACCCGGACGCGCAGATCGTCATGCCGACGGTCGCCGAGGACGTCGCCTACTCGTTGCGGAAGGTCCCGGCCGGTGCCGCGCGCGACGCCCGGGTGCGCGACGCCCTGGAGGCTCGCGGGCTCGCGGACCACGCCGACCATCCGGCGCACCTGCTCTCCGGCGGGCAGAAGCAGCTCCTCGCGCTGACGTCCGTGCTCGTCACCGAGCCCGACCTCGTGGTCGCCGACGAGCCGACGACCCTGCTCGACCGGCGCAACACCCGCCGCGTCGCGGCCGAGCTGGCGTCGCTGCCCCAGCAGGTCGTCCTCGTCTCGCACGACCTTGAGATCGTGTCCGCCATGGACCGCGTCCTCGTCGTCGACGACGGCCGGGTCGTGGCCGACGACGAGCCCGGCCCGGCGCTCGCCCACTACCGCCGCCTCGTCGACGACGACCTCCCGTCGTCGTCCGTGCCGGCCACGGCTCTGCGGCCGCCCGCCGCGACGCAGGTCCGGGAGTCGCGGGGTGCGCAGGACGGAACCCGATGAGCGGCCCTTCCGTGGCGGCGTACCGCCCGGGTACCTCACCCCTCCACCGCGCGCCGGCGGGTGCGAAGCTCGTGGGGCTCGCGGTCGCGGGCACCGGCGTCCTCCTGCTCGGCGACCCGTTCGCGGTCGGCGTCGCCGCGCTCGCCGTCGTGGCGCTCTACGCGCTCGCGGGAGCCGGCCCGCGCGTGCTGTGGAGCCAGGTCCGGGCGCTGCGCGTCGTCGTCCCGCTGCTGCTCGCCGTGCAGTGGTTCACGCTGGGCCCCGTGCCCGCCGTCGTGCTCACCGCTCGCCTCGTCGTCCTCGTCGCGCTGGCCGGTCTCGTGCTCGTCACGACACGCTCGTCCGACGTGCTCGCGGCGATCGAGCGCGGCCTGAGGCCGCTCGGTCGGGCGGGCCTCGACGTCGCGCGCGTCGCCCTCGTCCTCTCGCTGGCCGTGCGCGCCGTCCCCGTGGTCGCCGCGCTCGCGGGGCGCGTGCGGGACGCGTGCCGCGCGCGGGGACGCGATCACGACGTCCGCGCGTACGCCGTCCCGCTCGTCGTCGCCTCACTGCGCCACGCCGACGCGACGGGGGACGCGCTGCGCGCCCGGGGCCTCGACGACTGAGACGAGCGAGGTAGTACCGCAGTACGCCGAGGTAGTACCGCTGTCGTCGACCGGGGTACTACCTCGCGCTACCGGGGTACTACCTCGCGCTACCGGGGTACTACCTCGCGCTACCGGGGTACTTCCTCGCGCTACCGGGGTACTTCCTCGCGCTACCGGGGTACTACCTCGCGGAGGCGGGGTCCTTCCTCGGCGAGGTGGCGCGGCCGCGGAGCGCGAGGACGGCGGCGGCGAGGATGGTGACGACCGTGACGACGAGCATCGCGCGGTAGTCGACCACCCCGACGAGCGCCGCACCGAGCACCGTCATCGCGAGCTGCGGGACGTTGAGGAGCATGTTCGTCGCCGCGGACACGCGCCCTTGCAGCCCGGCGGGCGTGCGCAGCTGCCGCTCCGTGACGAAGCCGACGATCGCCCACGTCACGCCCAGCCCGACAGCGCCGAGGCCGACCATGATCGCGACGAGGTGCGACCCGAGCGCCGGGACGACGCCGAGGCCCAGCACGACGAGCGCGACCGCCACGAGCCGCTGCGCACCCCAGCGGGCGACGAGCCGTGCCGCGGTGAGCCCGGCGACGATCGCGGTCACGGCCTGCACCGACGAGATCGGTCCCAGGAGCTCGGGCGGGAGACCGAGCCCGTCCTCGATGATCGCGAAGCTCACCGCGTTGAGCAGCCCGACGGCCGCGAAGGCGACGACCAGGGCGACGGTCAGTGCGCCCAGCGGAGGCGTGCGCACGAGGTGCCGGAAGCCCGCGGTGGCCTCCGCGAGCAACGGCTCGCGGTCCGCCGCCGCGGTCGGCGGCGTCTCGACGAGCGTGATCCGCCCGACGACGAGCACGGCCACCCCGAACGCCCCCGACGCGGCGAGGACGAGCGGGACCGGACCTGCGAGCGCGTAGGCCCCGGCGCCGACGACCGGCATGAGGAGCCGGAACACCTGGTCGATCGTCGTGAGCCGGCCGTTGGCGGGCGCGAGCGCGTCGTCGGGCAGCATGTCGCGGATCAGCCCCGACTGCGCCGCGGCCGTGGCGAAGCCCACGCCCGAGTACACGACGGTGACGGCGAAGACGAGCCACACCTGGCCCGGCCCGCGCACCGCGAGGAGCAGCAGGAGCGTCAGCGCGCCCACGAGGTACGACACGACGAGCATCCGCCGCCGCGACACGCGGTCCGCGACCTGGCCGAGGACGGGCGAGACGAGGGCGGGCAGCCCGAGGGCGGCGAACACGAGCCCGGCGGCACCGTTCGACCCGGTGAGGTCCTTGACCCAGACGGCGAGGATGATCGCGAGGACCGAGTCGGCGAAGTTCGTGAACGCCCAGCCGACGGTGAGGAGCCGGAACGGGCGCGACCGCAGGGCGGTCCGCGCGTCGACGGCGCCGGCCCGGGCGGACGTGCCAGGAGTGCGCGCGGGACCGGCGTCGGCGGTGGGTGCCGACGGCGCCCCTGCGCCCTCGCCGCTCATCGGGCGTCTCCCGCGACGGGGGGCGTGCCGTCGCGGCGCGCCGGGACGTCCGCGTTGACGACGCCGAGCAGGCGCGCCGGCCGCGACCCGGCAGGCCGCAGCGACGGGTCGTCCCACCGCCCGGCGAACCGGTCGGTCAGCGCCTCGACCTCGCGTGCGAGGTCGGCGAGCTCGTCGCGCGTGGCCCAGAACGACGCCGTGGTGAGCGTCGAGGCGAGGAGCCACTCCGGCGCCTCGGAACCGGCGCGCGCCAGCCAGTCGCGCACACGGCCGGCCTCCTGGTCGAGGAGCAGCGCGGCCACGGCTCCGGCCGCCGGCAGGGACCCCGGGACGTCCGGGTCGAAGCGGGTCCGGCGGCCCTGACCGACGGCGCGCCACGGCTTCTCCTTGCCGCGCCGCTCGGCTGCCTCCACGAAGCCGTACTTGGCGAGCATCCGCAGGTGGAACGAGCAGCTGGCGACCGACTCCCCCGTCGCCTCGGCACACCGCGTGGCGGTGACATCGCCCTCGTCGTCGAGGAGGGACAGGATGCGCAGCCGGAGGGGGTGCGCAAGGGCACGCATGCGCTCCGGGTCGGACGTGACGAGGGGTTCACGGCCGGGCTGCGGCGCGGATGGGCTCATGCGAGGGACGCTACAACGCTAAAGAACCCTTGCGCAAGACTTCTTTAGCGTTCTCCGGTCGTCGTCCCCGGAGCACTTCCGCTCGCGGCGGAGGCGTCGTGCAGCCGGCTCACGACCACGACGACTCCGAGCACGGCCACGGCGAGCGAGATCCCGGCCAGCACGTCGGTGAGGAAGTGGTACCCGAGGTAGAGCCGGCTCCCCGCGACCGCCCCCACCACGACGACCGACGCCAGGGCCCACCCGGCGAGCAGCCGCCCCCTGTGGTGCCGGTGCCACACGAGGTAGCCGCCCACGAGGACGAGCGTCGCCGCACCGATCGTGTGGCCCGAGGGGAAGGAGAAGGACCGCTCGACCCCCGCGACGACCATCGACTCGCCCGGAGGGCGCGGACGCGCGATCAACGCCTTGAGCACCGTCGACGTGAGCGTGGCCAGCACCATCGCGCCCGCGAGCAGTCCGGGCTCCCACCAGGTCCCGGAGCGTCGCGCCCACACCACGCAGCCGACGGCGACCAGGAGAGGCAGCACGAACGGCCCGAAGAGGTTCGTCACGACCGTGAGCACCGACGTCACCGCCGGGGTCCGGTGCGCGACCAGCCACTCGAGGAGGGGATCGTCGAGCTGCCACAGGTCGTCGCGGTCGCGCACCGCGTCCAGCAGCACGACGAACCCGAGCACACCGAGCACGACGAGCGCGACCCCGGGCCACACGAGGGCCAGCACCTGGGACGCCGGCCGTCGCTCCTCGCCCTGCGGAGCACGCTCGCGGCCCGCACCCTCCGACGGCGCCCCGCTCCCGTCGACCACCTCGCCCCGCTCCTCCACGCCGCTCATCCCCGGACGCTACGCAGTGCCGCACGTCCTCGCAGGTCGGACCGGTGCGCGTGCCGACGGTCGCCCGGCCGCCGCGGCGTCGACGCCCTGCGCGTAAATCAGGTGCGCCCTCCGTGCCGCGCGTGGTTCTGTGGTCACACACCGCGGTGACGTCCGTCCGGTCCGTACCGGGCGGTGGAGGGTCCGGCCAGGCCCAGCATTCCGACGTCACGAGAGCACACACCATGCATCCCCTCATCACGTTCGACGTGGCGGCCCTCAGCCGCCGCGAGCAGCTGCAGGAGCAGACCCTGCGCCGTGAGCAGCTGCGCCGCACGACCACCCGCGTCCCGGCACGCACCCGGCAGGCCCGCCTGCCGCGGCGCACCGCATGACACGTACCGACCGCGCACCGCACGGGGACCCTCCTCGACGGATCGCGGCTCACCCCGAAGGCCCCGGCCACCCGGACCCGTCACGGTCCGCGCAGCCGGGGCCTTCGTCGTCCCCGGGCGCGGTGCGGACCGCGCACCGGGAATCCCTCCGGGTCTCCCGCGACTAGGCTGTCGGGCGTGAGTCCCGTGAACGCCAACGAACGCATCGTCTGGATCGACTGCGAGATGACCGGACTCGACCTGGGCGCGGACGCCCTCGTCGAGGTCGCCGCCGTGGTCACCGACTCCGAGCTCACCGTGCTCGGCGAGGGCGTGGACGTCCTCGTCCGACCGCCCGCAGAGGCGATCGAGCAGATGGGCGACTTCGTGCGTCAGATGCACACGACGTCGGGCCTGCTCGACGAGCTCGAGTCCGGGCTCACGCTCGCGGAGGCGGAGCAGCGCGTCCTCGACTACGTCCGCACCTGGGTCCCCGAGCCGGGCAAGGCACCGCTCGCCGGCAACTCCGTGGGCACCGACAAGGGGTTCCTCGACCGCGACATGCCCGCTCTCATGAGCCACCTGCACTACCGGATCATCGACGTGTCCTCCGTCAAGGAGCTCTCCCGCCGTTGGTACCCGCGGGCCTACTTCGCGTCGCCGGAGAAGAACGGCGGCCACCGGGCGCTCGCCGACATCCTCGAGAGCATCGACGAGCTCCGTTACTACCGCGAGGCCGTCTTCGTCCCCCAGCCGGGACCGGACTCGGCGACCGCCCGGCAGATCGCCGCGCGGGTCAAGGCGTCCTCCGTCGCCCGACCCGTCGCTCCGATCCCCGAGGAGCCCGCCGTGGCCACCGTCACAGACCCCGGGACGACCGACGACGCCACGCGGTCCTGAACCCCCTCGCGGACCTAGTACACTTTTCGACGGCCGGTGCTCACGCCCCGGTCGGTGGTCCGCCGCTCCGGGTGGGTCGCACATGGTGGGTATAGCTCAGCTGGTAGAGCACCTGGTTGTGGTCCAGGGGGTCGCGGGTTCAAGTCCCGTTACTCACCCCAGCGCGCAGGGCCCCTCGTTCGCGAGGGGCCCTGCTGCCGTCTCCGGACCGTCACGGCTCCATGCCTCGGCACCCGGGCCCACGACGCACCAGGCCCGCGCACTCTCCCCCCAGGACACGCCAGGCCGACGACGCCGGGCCGGCCTCACCGGCTCGACGACGCCATCGGGACGGACCGGTGCGAACGCGACGAACCGCCGAAAGACATACGGTCGGGTAACGATCCGCGCCGCGCCCCGCGACCGGCTCGCGCGCGCCCGCCGACTGTGATCGGCTGGGACGCCGGAACCACCGAGGCTCGGAGGAAGTGCCCCGTGATCGAATTCCGCTCGGTCAGCAAGACCTACCCGGACGGCACCGCCGCGGTCGACGACTTCAGCCTCGTCGTGCCACCGCACCGCACGACGGTGCTCGTCGGGTCGTCGGGCAGCGGCAAGACCACGCTGCTGCGCATGATCAACCGGATGGTCGACCCGACGGCCGGCGTCATCGAGATCGACGGCGAGCCCATCGCGGACAAGGACCCGGTCCGGCTGCGCCGCGGCATCGGCTACGTCCTGCAGAACGGGGGGCTGCTGCCGCACCACACGGTCATGGACAACGTGACGACCGTCCTGCGGCTCGAGAAGACCCCGAAGCGGGTCGCGCGCGACCGCGCGCTCGAGCTCCTCGACACCGTGGGGCTCGACAGGACGCTCGCCGAGCGGTACCCGAGCCAGCTCTCGGGCGGGCAGCAGCAACGCGTCGGCGTCGCACGCGCCCTGGCCGCCGACCCCAACATCCTCCTCATGGACGAGCCCTTCGGCGCCGTCGACCCGATCGTCCGCGCCGAGCTGCAGACCGAGACCCTGCGGCTGCAGCAGGAGCTGCAGAAGACGATCGTGTTCGTCACGCACGACGTCGACGAGGCGTTCCTGCTCGGCGACCAGGTCGTCATCCTCGAGAAGAGCGCGAAGATCGCCCAGGTCGGCTCGCCGAGCGAGATCCTGGAGAACCCCGCGACCGAGTTCGTCGCGAGCTTCATCGGCGTCGAGCGCGGGGCCCGTGCCCTGCACACGAAGCGCACCGCGCGCGGCACGGTCCTCGTGGACACGAACGGCCGCACCCAGGGGGTCCTCGTCGAGGACGGCGCATGACCTGGGTCGCCGACAACCTCGACCTCATCGGACGCCTCACGGTCGAGCACCTGCGCCAGAGCGCCGTCCCCATCCTGCTCGGGTTCCTCGTGTCGATCCCCGCCGGCTGGTTCGCCTACCGGTTCCGGCTCACGCGCGGCCTCGTGCTCACGCTCGTCGGGCTCCTCTACACGATCCCCTCGCTCGCGCTCTTCGCGCTCCTGCCGCCGATCCTCGGCATCAGCTTCCTGTCCGAGGTCAACCTGATCGTCGCGCTGACGATCTACGCGGTGGCCATCATGACGCGCTTCGTCGCGGACGCCCTCGACTCGGTGGACCCGGTCGTGCGGCAGGCCGCCGTGGCCGTCGGGTACGGGCCCTGGCGCCGGTTCTGGCAGGTCGACCTCCCCCTCGCGGGACCCGTCGTGCTCGCCGGGCTGCGCGTCACCGCGGTCTCGACCATCTCCCTCGCCACGGTCGGCATCCTCATCGGGATCGACAACCTCGGCTACCTGTTCACGAACGGCTACCAGCGGCAGATCGTCGCCGAGATCCTCGCCGGCGTGGTCGCGGTGGTCGTCATCGCCCTGCTCGTGGACTGGCTGCTCGTGCTGCTCGGCCGGCTGGTGCTCCCCTGGACCCGGGCGGTGCGCGCATGAACCTCTTCGCCGAGGCCGTCGCCTGGATCTTCTCGCCCGCCCGGGCGGAGGGCGCGCTGCCGCTCTCCGAGGCGATCTGGACCCACCTCGCCTTCACGTTCGTCTCCGTCCTGATCGCCGCCGTCGTCGCCATCCCCGCGGGCTGGCTCATCGGCCACACCGGTCGGGGGCGCGAGATCGCCGTCGCCCTCTCGGGAGCGGCGCGCGCCGTGCCGTCGTTCGGGCTCGTGCTGCTGCTGGTGCTCGTCCTCGGCGTCACGCACAAGATCGGCGCCTCGATCACGGCGTTCGTGCTCCTCGCCGTCCCGCCGATCCTCGCGGGCGCGTACGCCGGCGTCGAGGCGGTCGAGCGCCGCGTGGTCGACGGCGCGCGCTCCGTGGGCATGACGCCCTGGCAGGTGCTGCACAAGGTGGAAACGCCCCTCGGCCTCCCCCTGCTCATCGGCGGGCTGCGCTCCGCGACGCTCCAGGTCGTCGCGACCGTGACCCTCGCCGGGTACGTCGGCAACTGGGGCCTCGGGTTCTACATCATCCAGGGCATCCAGATCCGCGACTTCGCGCAGATCCTCGGCGCCGCGCTGCTCGTCGTCGTCCTCGCGCTCGTGCTCGACGCCGTCTTCGCGCTCCTGCAGCGCTTCGTCGTCCCGCGCGGCGTGGCCGCCGGTCGCGCGACCGAGAGCCCGGGCCGCCGTCGACGGCGCACCGCCACCGCCCCGAACCCCGGCTGACCCCACCGGACACCCAGCCCCCTCCATCGCACCGCAACCCAGACCGCCACCGGGACCCCACCTCAGAAAGGGACTCCACCCATGCGCACCTCACGCCGCACCCTCGCCCTCCTCGCCGGCGCCGCGACCGCAGCCCTCGCGCTCGGCGCCTGCAGCAGCTCCGACCCGCTCGACGAGGACACCGGCGACGGAGGCGGCTCCGCCCCCTCCGACACGATCGTCATCGGCTCCCAGGCCTACTACTCGAACGAGATCATCGCCGAGATCTACGCCCAGGCGCTCGAGGCCGAGGGCTTCGAGGTCGAGCGCAACTTCAGCATCGGCCAGCGCGACGCGTACATGCCGGCTCTGGAGGACGGCGAGGTCACGCTGTTCCCCGAGTACACGGGCAACCTCCTGCAGTTCTTCGACCCGGAGACGACGGCGACCTCGCCCGAGGACGTCTACGCCGAGCTCCAGGAGGCGCTGCCCGAGGGCCTGACGGTCCTCGACCAGTCCGAGGCCAGCGACCAGGACTCGTACAACGTCACGGAGGACTTCGCGTCGCAGTACGACGTGAGCAGCCTCGCCGACCTGGCTGACCTCGACGTCGACCTCACCCTCGGTGGCCCCGCCGAGCTCGAGCAGCGCCCGTACGGACCCACGGGCCTGCAGGACGTCTACGGCGTCGACGTCTCGTTCGTCGCGACGGGTGACACGACGGTCCAGGACCTCGTCGCCGGCACGGTCAACGTCGCCAACGTCTTCAGCGCCGACCCGCGCATCCAGACCGAGGGCCTCGTCACGCTCGACGACCCCGAGGGCCTGTTCCTCGCGTCGAACGTCGTTCCGCTCGTGAGCACGGACGTCGCCGACGAGATCGCGGACGTCATCAACCCCGTGAGCGCCGCCCTCACGCCGGAGGGTCTCGTCGACCTCAACGTCCAGTCGACCGTCGACCAGCGCTCGACCGAGGACATCGCCGCCGACTGGCTCGCGGAGAACGACCTGGCCTGAGCCCGTCCCCGGTCGCCCCGACCTTCGTGAGGTCGCCTCGCGCCGAGCAGCCGACGCGCGCGACGCCGACCGAGGTGTCAGCGAACGGCCCGACCGCCCGTAGCCCGACGAGACCCGGCCGCCGAGGTCGATGAGTGGCGACGGTCGTGACGTCGTGCGCGTGCGGTGAGACGACGGACGAGGTGGGGGCGGGGGCCGACGACGAGCGGGTCGTGGCGGGTCTGGGGGGAGCGGCCCGGGGGACGAGGGCGGCGGATGGTAGACCCGTCGTCGTCGGCCCCCGACCCCACCGGACCCACCCGAACCGGCCCGCAAACGTGTCGGTCGGCTCAGCGGCGGACGCGGGCCGCGATCGCGTCGGCGAAGCGGTCGAGGGCGCCGGGGGCGAGCGCCATGAAGAGCGACGGCTCCGTGAGCTCGAGCTCGATGACGACCGGCCCGCCGTCGTTGCCGTTCACGAGGTCGACGCGCGCGTAGAGGAAGGACGACGCGTCGCCGTCGGCGACCGCGTCCGCGGCGACCGCGAGGGCGTTCTGCGCGACGGCGACCTGCTCGTCGGTCGCGGTGAACGGGCTCATCTCCTCCTGCTGGTACAGCCCGCGCGTCGGGCGGTGCGGCCCGGTGAGGAGCGCGTTCTTGCGCACGGCGTGCGACAGCTCGCCGTCGACGAAGACCAGGCCGGTCTCCCCCGCGGTGTCGACGCTCGTCACGTAGGGCTGCACCATGACCTCGCGCCCGGAGACGAGGAGGTTCTTCGCGTGCTGGATGGCGAGGCCGCGCGAGTGCGCCTCGCCCGACTGGTAGCGCCCGGTGTCCTTGGCGCCCGCGCTGACCACGGGCTTGATGACGAAGTCGCCCTGCGCGGGCAGCCGCGTGTGGATCGCGCGCGACGAGAGGTTGCGCGCCGGGTCGAGCCAGAGAGTCGGGATGACGGGGACCCCCGCCTCCTCGAGCCCGCGCAGGTAGCCCTTGTCGGTGTTCCAGCGCAGCACGCGCTCGGTGTTGAGGATGCGCGGGACGCGCGCGGCCCAGGCGACGAACTCGTCGCGGCGGGCGGAGTAGTCCCAGGTGGAGCGCACGACGACCGCGTCGAAGGCGTCCCAGTCGACGTCCGGGTCGTCCCAGACCGCGGGTGCCGCGTCGACGCCTCGGGTGCCGAGCGCTCGGACGAGCGGGGCGTCGTCGCCGTCGAGGTCGGGCAGGACGGAGCACGTCGCGAGGGCGACGCGGGGGGCGGAGGTCTCGGTCGTCACGGGTCGAGACTAGGTGACGCGGCGCGGGCGCGGGGAGCGGGGCGCCGAGGGGCGCGTCACAACCCGTACTCCTCGAGGAACCGGAGCCAGACCTCGCTCACCGTCGGGTAGGACGGCACGGCGTGCCACAGGCGGCCCAGGGGCACCTCGCCGACGACCGCGATCGTGGCGGCGTGCAGCATCTCGGCGGCGTCGGGACCGACGAAGGTCGCCCCGACGATCACGTCCCGGGACGTGTCGACGACGATCTGGGCGGTGCCGGCGTAGTCCGTCGCCCGGACCGAGGCACCGGCGACGTTCGCGAGGTCGTACCGGACGACGCGCACGTCGAGGCCGGCGTCGCGCGCGGAGCTCTCGGTGTGCCCGACGGCGGCCACCTCGGGCCGCGTGAACACGACCTGCGGCGACGCGACGTGGTCCGCAGTCGCCGCGTAGCGCGACCAGGGGGCCGGTGCGTCGCCGGCGACCGGCGGCGCGTCCCCGGAGGTCGGGGCGTCCGCCGTGCCGGCGTCGCCGAAGCGCGCG
Source organism: Cellulosimicrobium sp. Marseille-Q4280 (assembly GCF_943181405.1). Taxonomy (GTDB): domain Bacteria; phylum Actinomycetota; class Actinomycetes; order Actinomycetales; family Cellulomonadaceae; genus Cellulosimicrobium. The sequence goes on along the minus strand of NZ_CALPBY010000010.1, from coordinate 13,093 downwards.
GCGATCACGTCGCCCGCGACCCGCCCCTGGTACTTGCCCTGGTGCGTTGTCGCGACCCGACCGGTCACGTCGCCCGCGGCGTACAGCCAGCCGCCCTCGACGCCCTGGACGAGCATCGAGTCGTCGACCTCGAGCGCCCGCCCCGGCCGCAGGCCGAGCACGTCGACGCCGAGGTCCTGCGTGCGCGGCGCGCGCCCGGTCGCCACGAGCACGCGGGCTGCTTCCACGGGGGTCAGGTCCGGGCCTTCGCCCCCGTCGGGGCCGGTGGCCTCCAGCACGAGGTGCGCCCCGCCGTCGGGCAGGGGTTCGACGGCGCTCGCTCCCACCCCGAGCCGCACGTCGACGCCGGCGGCGCGCAGCGACGCGGCGACGGCCTCCCCCGCGAACGGCTCGGTCCGCCCGAGCAGCCCGCCACGCGAGAGCACGGTGACGCGCGCACCGAGGTCCGTGAGCGCGAAGGCCATCTCGCACGCGACCACGCCGCCGCCGACGATCGCGACGGAGTCGGGCACGTCCTCGACCGCAGTCACCTCGCGGCTGGTCCAGGGGCTCACCTCGGCGAGCCCGGGCACGTCCGGCAGGACGGGCACGCTGCCCGTCGCCGCGACGACCGCGTACCGGGCGGTGAGGAGGCGGGACGGAGGAAGGTCGTCGACGTCGGCGTCCCGGTCCTCCGCGACGACCTCGACCTGCCGCTCCCCCACGACGCGTCCGAGCCCGCGCACGAGCGAGATGCCCGCACCCTCGACCCAGCCGACCTGGCCCTCGTCGTCCCAGTCCGACACCATCGAGTCGCGCCAGGCGAGCACCGCAGCGACGTCGAGGTCCCCCGGCGCGGCGACGCCCGGGACGCCCGCCGCCTCGGCGCGCACCGCGCCCGGCCGCAGCAGCGTCTTCGACGGGATGCATGCCCAGTAGGAGCACTCGCCGCCGACGAGCTCCGCCTCGACGAGCGCGACGGAGAGTCCCGTGCGGCCGGCGCGGTCGGCGACGTTCTCGCCGACGGGCCCGCCCCCGATCACGATGACGTCGTAGGTGTCGGTCGGAGCGGTCCCGGTGGTCGGCGTCGCGGTCGTGGGGATGTCGGTCGTCATGCGTCCATCCTCACGTCAGCGCCGCCGATCCGCTCCCCGGCACCGCCGTGGCACGCCGAACCCCGGGCTGCGCGCCGCTCACGACCTGGAACGGCGCACGACCCGGGGTTCGGCAGGCGGGGTGCCCCACGGTCAGTGGACCGTCGCCTTCTCGGCGCCGGCGCCCGTGAGGGAGCGGACCTCCATCTCGGCGAACTTCTCCGGGTGCGGCTTCTCCTTGCTCAGGTACGTCCCGACGATCCCGAGGAGGAACGCGAGCGGGATCGACACGATGCCCGGGTTGCTCAGCGGGAAGATCGCGAAGTCGACGTCGGTGTTCTTGATCATCGACAGGCTCGCGCCCGTCACCGGGTCGACCTTGCCCGACACGACGGGCGAGAGCGCGATGAGGACGATGCACGAGATGAGCCCGCCGTACATGCTCCACAGCGCGCCCGACGTGTTGAACCGCTTCCAGAACAGCGAGTACAGGATCGTCGGGAGGTTCGCGCTCGCCGCGACGGCGAACGCCAGCGCGACGAGGAATGCCACGTTCTGGCCCTGCGCGAAGATGCCACCGAGGATCGCGAGGATCCCGATGACGACGACCGTGATGCGCGCGACCCGCACCTCACCGTCGGGCTTGACCTCGCCCCGCTTGATGACGTTGGCGTAGATGTCGTGCGCGAAGCTCGCCGCGGCCGTGATCGTCAGGCCCGCGACGACCGCGAGGATCGTCGCGAACGCGACGGCCGAGATGAACCCGAGCAGGATCTCGCCACCGAGCGCGAACGCGAGCAGCGGTGCCGCGGAGTTCACACCACCTGGTGCGGCGGCGATGGTCTCCGGCCCGACGAGCGCGGCGGCGCCGTACCCGAGGACGAGCGTGAACAGGTAGAAGATGCCGATGAGCCAGATCGCCCACACGACCGAACGGCGCGCCTCCTTGGCGGACGGCACCGTGTAGAACCGCATGAGGACGTGCGGCAGGCCGGCGGTCCCGAGCACGAGAGCGAGGGCGAGCGAGAGGAAGTCGAGCTTCGTGGTGCCGCTCGCGCCGTACTGCTTGCCCGGCTCGATGAGCGCCTCGCCCCCGGGGCCGGCCATGTCGATCGCGCCCTGGAACAGGTCCGAGAGGTTGAACCCGAACTTGGCGAGCACCCAGAACGTCATGACCGCGGCGCCCGCGATGAGGAGCACCGCCTTGATGATCTGCACCCACGTGGTGCCCTTCATCCCGCCGACGAGCACGTAGAGGATCATCAGCGCACCGACGACCGCGACGACGACGCTCTGGCCCACGGTCGAGTCGACGCCGAGCAGGAGCGCGACGAGCCCGCCCGCCCCGGCCATCTGGGCGAGCAGGTAGAAGAACACGACGGCGAGCGTCGCGATCGCGGCCGCCATGCGGACCGGTCGCTGCTTGAGGCGGAACGACAGCACGTCGGCCATCGTGAACTTGCCGGTGTTGCGCAGGAGCTCGGCGACGAGCAGCAGCGCGACGAGCCACGCGACGAGGAAGCCGATCGAGTAGAGGAACCCGTCGTAGCCGTTGATCGCGATGGCGCCGCAGATGCCGAGGAAGCTCGCGGCGGACAGGTAGTCGCCGGCGATCGCGGTGCCGTTCTGCGGTCCGGTGAAGTTGCGCCCGCCGGCGTAGTAGTCGGCCGCGGACTTGTTCTGGCGGGACGCGCGCAGCACGATCACGAGCGTCACGGCGACGAAGACGGCGAAGATGGCGACGTTGACGACGGGGTTGCCGACGTCGGTGGCCTCGGCGGCCAGGAGGTGGTGGTTCACAGCTCGTCCTCCTCGATCTCGCGGCGCAGCTCGTCAGCCGCGGCGTCGAAGCGTCGGTTCGCCCAGCGGGCGTAGATCATCGTGATCGCGAAGGTGGACACGAACTGCCCCAGCCCGAAGAGCAGGCCGACCGTGATGTTCCCGGCGACGCGGATGCTCATGAAGTCGTGCGCGTAGCTCGCGAGCAGCACGTAGACGAAGTACCAGACGAGGAACAGAGCGGTCATCGGGAACACGAAGTTCCGGAAGCGTCTGCGCAGGTCCTGGAACTCCGGCGAGCGTTGCACGCGCTGGTAGTCGGTCTCCTCGGCGGGCACCTGTCCGGGTGCGGCCGGTACGTCGGTCATGACGCCTCCGTTGGCTCATGGAGAGCACGACGTGCCGCCGGGTGCTCGACGCCCACGCGACACCGCGTGCTCGGGGCGACGTTCTCGCCCCCGGCACAATGTGCCGTAGATCACTTTGGTCCGCAAGGACCTCTTGCGGCCGGTCCGGTCACCGGGTGCCGCACCCGCCCCGCACGGTCAGCGACGCACGTACTCGAGGTCGGTGATGACCCGCCCGACGGCGGTGCCCTTGCGCTCGAACCCCGTGAGCACCCGACCCTCGAAGCGCGGGGCGACGCCGCCCGGGCCGTGGGCGTTGGCGAGGCCGGGTGCGGCGTCGAGCACCTCGACCATCTGGTCCGCGTACCCGTCCCAGTCCGTCGCGAGGCGCAGGACCCCGCCCGGCGCGCCGTCGTCCGGCGCGCGCAGCACGCGCTCGACGAGCGTCGCGAACGACGGCGTGACGAGCCGGCGCTTGTGGTGGCGCGACTTGTGCCAGGGGTCGGGGAAGAAGACCCACAGCTCGTCGACGCTGCCCGCGGGCAGCGTCGTGGCGAGGACCTCGACGGCGTTCACCTGGAGGAGCCGCAGGTTCGTCAGGTCGCGCTGCGCCGCGCGCAGGACCGTCTGTGCGAGCCCGGGCGTGTAGACCTCGACCGCGAGGAAGTCCGTCGACGGGTCGGCCGCGGCAGCCGCCACGACGGCCTCGCCCTGGCCCGATCCGATCTCCACGACGAGGCGGGCCGAGCGCCCGAAGAGCACCGCGGGGTCGAGCACGAACGACGGATCGACCGACGTGCGCGCGACGTCACGCGGTGCCTCGACGAGGTAGCGGTCGCGGTGCTCGTCCCAGGCTCGCTGCTGGCGGGTGCCGAGGCGTCCGCTGCGTCGCACGAACGACACCGGCTGGGTGCGGTAGCGAGGGCTCTCCGTCGCGGGGGTCGTCGTGGGGGTCGGTTCGGGCACCGCACCAGGGTACGCGCGCACCTCGGCCCCTGGACCGGTCCAGTCCGGTCCGGTCCAGGGGCCGAGGCTCACGTCTCGCGGGGCGTCAGCCGCAGGTCACCGCGTCGTGCTCCACGTCCGCGGCGAACGAGCGACCGTCGCCGATCGCCGTCACCTGGACGGTGCCCGCCTCGACCGAGCCGGAGCGGACGGCGAACGACTGGTACGCCGAGCGCCCGGGCTGGACGTCGGTCACGGTGCGCGAGCCGAACGGCGTCGCGAGCGTGACGTCCACCGGCACGGTGTCGTCGTTCGTCGCCCGGACGGCGACGTACGCCGTCCCGGCGAGGCACTGGGCGCGCGCCGTCGTGCTGACGACGAGTCCCTCGGGCGCGGGCGCCGTCGTGAACGACCGCACCGGCGAGACCGTGGTGCCGCCGCCGGCGCTCGTGGCCGTGACGGACCACGCGTACCGGGTGCCTGCCTCGAGCCCGTCCCACGTCACGGTCGCGACCTCGCCCGACGGCACGGTCGCGGAGCCGATCTCCTCGGCCTCGCCGAACAGCGACACGGCGTCCGTCGACAGGGTCGTCGTGCGGCTCGTGAGGTCGACGGGGACCGTGAAGTCGTCCTCACGGCCGTCGTACCGCTGCTCGTCGTCGTACTCGGTGGCGCCGAAGTCCGACAGCCACGGCGAGTACGTGTCGACGATCATCTCCGAGCGGTCGACGTCGAACTGCAGCAGGCGCAGGAAGCTCGCGCCGAGCCGCAGGCCCTGGTCCGGCGTGTAACCACCCACCTCCGTCAGGCCCGCCTCCTCGGCCGTGACCTCGTAGAACTGGTAGTCGGCGAGGAGCTCGACGACGCCGCTGCCCGTGCCGGTGTCCTGGCGCACGTTGATGCCGACGCCGTGCCGGTGACCGGCGAGCACGAGGAACACGTTCTCGTTCGGCTCGACGACCTTGGCGTGCACGAGGCGGCCGTCCGGCGTCGAGATCTCCGAGCCGCGGCCGTCGGGGTTCGGGCTCGGCACGAGGTAGTCGTGCGTGAGGACGATCGCGTTGCGGTCGGCGAACTGCTCGAGCACGCCGTCGGCCCACGCCGCCTCCTCGTCGGTCACGCCGTACGACAGGTACACGGCGACGAAGTCGAGGCCGCCCGCCGTGAAGAGGTCGTAGTGGTTCTGGTTGTCGCCCTCGCGCCACGGCCCGCCGTAGGACGCGTCCTCCCAGCCCTCGGACAGCGCCGCGTAGCGCTCGGGCCCGTAGAACTCGTTGAACAGCGCGCCCGGGCCGTTGTCCTGGCCCGTGAGGTTGTCGTGGTTGCCCGCGAGCACGCCGTTGGGGATGTTCGCGTCGTCGAGGAGCCGCTGCGCGGACGACGAGAACTCGAACTCGCCGCGGACCTGCGCCGCCATGGCCTCGTCGGCCGGCACCCGCGTGTAGTTCTCGTTGACGTCACCGGTGTGGCCCACGTAGGCGATGTCCCGCTCCTCGGCGTTGTCCACGACCCACTGCACGAGGTCCGTGTAGGTCTTCGCCCACACGGCGCGCTCCTCCGGCGTCTCCTGCTCGACGGCGCCCTCCGACAGGTACTGCGTGTCGGTGAAGTGGACCATCGAGAAGTCGTAGGAGTCGCGCGGGGCGAAGTCCGTCTCGTCGCGCGAGCCGCCCGCGGCGATGTCGTCGGCGAACGGGTCGGTGCCGGTGACGAGCACGTGCACGGTCCCGTCGTGGGCGTGTCGCGCGCCGAGGACCGCGGTCAGCTCCGTCGTGCCCTCGACCGCACCGCGCGCGGACCCGAGCGGGGCCCACGCGGTGCCGTCCCACACGTGGAGCGTCGCGAGGCGCTGCGGATCGACCACGCCCTCCCAGCGCACGACCTGACCCGTCGCGTCCCCCTCGGCAGGGATCTCGAACCGCTGGTAGGCGACGTCACGGCTCTTCGCGGAGTCGAGCGTCGCGTCGTCGCCGGGGACGAGCGCGTCGACCGGTGCGAACTGCTCGCCCTCGACGTGCAGCGTCGTGGGGAGCGACGTCGTCTCGCCCTGGGCCGCCAGCACCGGGGCGCTGGTCTCGGCGCGCGAGAAGGTGGCCGTGACGTCGCCGCCGCCGGGGACGGCGACGCGCGCGCCCAGCTCGACCGAGCCCTCGACGCCGGTCGTCCCGTGCGCGGGCGTCAGGTCGGCGGGGACGTCCGGGATGCCGAGGCTGGTAAACGCGATCTCGTGCGTGCTCTCGTTGCCGAGCACGTCCGTCGCCGTGACGACGAGCACGTGCTCGCCCGGAGCGAGCCCCGGACCGACGAGGGCGCCCGACTCGACGGCCTCGCCGTCGAGCGTGACGTGCGGGCCGTCGAGCACTCCCGACGCGTCGGTCAGCTCGACCGCGAGCGTCGACGCCGTCGAGAGCTCCGCGCCCGTCGCCGGGGTGCTCGACGCGACCGCCGGGCCGGTGTTGTCGGTCGTGACCGTACGGGACGCCGTGGCGCCCGCGGCCGTCGCCGACGTGATGACGTGCTCGCCGTCCGCGAGCGTCGCGGTGTCGAGGTCGGCACGCAGGCCGGGGGCCGGGGCGTCCTCGTCGCGGACGACGTCGAAGACGAGGTCGACCTCGCGCGGCTTCGTCGTGCTCGTGCCGCAGTCGCCGTCGCCCAGCGAGTACGACGGGGCGATGCCGACCGGCGTCGCGGTGCCGTGGCGCGGCTCGAGCGCGATGCCCGAGATCGCGAAGTCGTCGCGGTTGTCGCCGCACGCCGTCGGGAACGTGCCCGTGACGAACCGGACCGTGTTGCGGCCGGGCACGAGGTACGCGTTCGGCACGTCGAGACGCACCGTCTCGCTCACGTAGTCGCGGTCGACGAGGTCGATGCGCTGGCCGTTGACGAGCAGGTGGTTCGTGTAGCGCGCCTCGATCGAGTTCGACCCGACCGTGAACGCGAAGACGGAGGACCCGGCGCCGAGCGTCTCGGTCGTCGCGAGCGCCGTGCCGTCGACGGCGATGCCGGTAGGCGCGTCACCGCCCTCGGGAGGCGACGCGAGGACGGTCTGCAGGCCGTCGAGCAGCGCGCCGTCGGCGGGCGTGATCGCCGGCGCGCCGGGGGCGGAGTTGTTCACGGTGACTGCGCTCGTCGCGGTGAGGCCCGCGGCGGTCGTCGCCGTGAGCGTGTGGGCGCCGTTCTCGAGCGTCGTGGTGTCGAGCTCGGCGACGAGTCCCGTGGTGGCCGCCGGGTCCTGCGCGAGGTCGAAGGTCAGGTCGGCGCTCTGGACGCGGGCGGTGTTCGTGCCGCACGACCCGTCGCCGAACGCGTAGGAGAAGCTGTTGGCCGAGCCGTCGGCGGCCTCGCCGAGGAGCTCGAGCGACACCTCGGTGACGTCGTAGTCGTCGTAGTTCGTGCCGCACGACGTCTCGACCGTCCCGACGACGAACTGGACGTCGTTGACGCCCTGGACCAGGAGGTCGGTCGGGACGTCGAGCGCCACGCGCTCCGAGACCATGTCGCGGTCGAGGTCGATGCGCGCGCCGTTGACGAGCACGTGGTTGCCGTAGCGCCGTTCGATCGAGTTGCTGCCGACGTCGAACAGCAGGCGGGCGGTCGCGGGGGTCGGCGTCGCGGCGAGGGGCGTGCCGTCGACCGCGAGCTCGGCGACGGCGTCGCCGGCCATCACCGGCTGGGCCTCGACGGGCACCGTGCCGTCGAGGTAGGTCCCCGTCGTGGGGTGCAGGACCGGCGTCCCGCTGGGCTCCTCCGGGCCGGCGGCGGCCGCGCGGGCGGCGCCGGCGGACGAGGTGGTGGCCGAGCCCGGCGCCGCGGTGGCGGCCGCGGGGACGAGCACCCCCGCGGCCAGGGTCGCTCCCAGCGCGGCGGCGAGCGCGCGTCGTCTTCTCCGGGTCCGGGGCGTGTGCACGAGAGCGTGCATCGGGTGTCCTTTCGTCGTCGACAGGCGAAGGGCACGGCCCGACCGGTGTCCGGAGCGTCCGTCCCCGCACCGGACCCTTCCGGGCAGGGGTGAACTCTCGGACGCGGGCGGACGAACGGGGGGAGAACGACCGGCGAACGGTCCCGCGCCGAAGGGCTGCAGCACGGCGGGCGGCGGGCGGCGGGCGGCGGGCGGCGCTCGGGACCGTGGGCCCCGTCGCGCGGGCCGGCCTCCGTCCGCCGGGAACGACGCAGGCCGCCGGGAACGACGCAGGCCGCCCACCCGGGGGTGGACGGCCTGCGAGCGGCGGCTGCCGCGGTGGTGCGCCATCAGGGACTCGAACCCCGAACCCGCTGATTAAGAGTCAGCTGCTCTGCCAATTGAGCTAATGGCGCATGCGGGAAGGACACGAGCAGCAGCCCGGGATCCCGGGCGTCGGCCAGTGTCGAAGAGTGGTGCGCCATCAGGGACTCGAACCCCGAACCCGCTGATTAAGAGTCAGCTGCTCTGCCAATTGAGCTAATGGCGCGCGAGAGAAAACACTAGCAGCAGCCGGACCAGGGGTGGAAATCGACCCGGGTGCCCGACCTGTGACGTCGGTGACACGGGCCGACCCGGGCCCGTCCCCCCGGGAGGTCGCCCCGCTAGAGGTACAGACCGGTCGAGCCGCCCTCCTCGACCTCCTGCGACACCGCGTGGACGTCGCGTTCGCGCAGGAGCACGAGGTCCTTGCCGCCCAGCTCGACCTCGGCGCGCTCGTCCGGGTCGAACAGCACGCGGTCCCCCACCGCGACCTGGCGCACGTGCTCGCCCACGGCCACGACGACGGCCCACCCGAGCCGCTTCGGCCCGACCGCCGTCGCCGGGATGACGAGGCCGGCCGAGCTCTGCCGCTCGCTCGCGTCGACCTCGGGGTCCACGAGGAGGCGGTCGTGCAGCATGCGGACGGGGAGGTCGGCGGGGCGCGAGGTGGGGGCGGACGTCGTCTTGCTCACAGCCACAACGCTACCCGGGTCACCTACCCTCGGAAGGACACCCGAGTCCCGGACCGAAGGAGATCCATGTCCACCACGTCTGCCCAGTCCCAGCGCCTCGCCGTCGGCGACACCGCCCCCGACTTCAGCCTCCCCGCCGCCGACGGGTCCACCGTCACGCTCTCGGACCTGCGCGGGAAGCACGTCGTCGTGTACTTCTACCCCGCCGCCGGCACGCCCGGCTGCACGACCGAGGCGTGCGACTTCCGCGACAACCTCGCGTCCCTTCAGGGCGCGGGGTACTCCGTCGTCGGCGTCTCCCCCGACCCGGTCGACAAGATCGCGGCGTTCGTCGAGGCCGAGCACCTGACGTTCCCGCTCGTGTCCGACGTGGACAAGACCGTCCTCGAGGCGTACGGCGCGTGGGGCGAGAAGTCGCTCTACGGCAAGACCGTGGTCGGCGTGATCCGCTCGACCGTCGTCGTGGACCCGGAGGGCACCGTCGAGCTCGCGCAGTACAACGTCAAGGCGACGGGCCACGTCGCCAAGCTGCGCCGCGACCTGGGCATCGACCCGAGGTAGTGGGGCACGCGCCGAGCGGTGCACCCGCGGCCGGGCGATGCACGAGGTCGTGCACACGGCGGCCGTCGGTGCATCGCTCGGCCGTAGACTGACCACCGCGCGCGAGTGGCGTAACTGGCAGCCGCGCCAGGTTTAGGTCCTGGTGTCCTCGGACGTGCGGGTTCGAGTCCCGCCTCGCGCACCCTGCTCCCCCGGACGACCGGTCGGGAACCATCCCCCGCTTGCGGACGTGGCGCACCCTCGTACCGTGGACGTGGGAGCGCTCCCAGGCGGGCGTCCCGGCCCGGCGACGACGCCGGGCGACGAGCGCGGGACGACGAGGTGCCGCGCGTGACCCTCCGAGGTGAGACGTCGTGACCCACGACAGTGCACGAACGACCCCGACCGAACCCCCCCGCCCCGATCCGACCGGACCCGACCCCGCCGGAAGGTCGCGTCCGACGACCCGCCACGGCCGGTCCGGACGACGGCTGACCGCGGCGCTGCTCGCCTCCCTGCTCGCTGCGGGCGGGCTCACGGTGACGCAGGCGACGACGGCCGCCGCCGACACCGTCCCGGTCGGCTCGGGCAGCTACACGACGGACCCCGTCGGGCCGACGCCCGAGGGCTGCGCGGCGGTCGAGGCCGACCCCCGCGCGTTCGTCACCGACGACGCCCCGAGCACTCCCCTGCCGACCAACGACTGGTGGACCTCGCTCGCGTACAAGCGGCTCGACTGCGCGTGGAGCGCCCCGCTGCACGCCCACCCGGCGTCGTACCAGCCCGGTCCGCAGGGCCTCGGCATCTCCTACACGACGACGCCCGCGATCTCGGGCTCGGGTGCCGGTGTCTCGGAGTACCACTACCCGTACGTCGAGGACCTGCGCGCCGGGGTCTCGGGCCTCGCGGCGCCGCACGTCGCGGTGGACGACTGGACCGACTGGACCGTCTCCCCGCTCTGGGACGACGGCGCCCGCACCCTGCGCGCGACGATCGGCCACGGGCTGCCCTTCGCCTGGTTCGAGGCCACGGGCGGTGACGCCGTCCTCACCGCGAGCGCCGCGCCGGAGGTGTGGCTGTCCGACGGCGCGCGCCTCGGCCTGAGCGTGAACGGCCACGACTACGTGGCCTTCGCACCGCCCGGGGCGTCGTGGACCCGTTCGGGGACGACGTTCACGGCACCGCTCGGCGGAGACGGCTTCTTCTCGGTCGCCGTGCTGCCCGACGGCGACCCCTCCGCGCGCGCCGACCTCGCCGACACCTACGCGGCCGCCGCGTACGCGCCGGTGACCGGTACGACGGCGGACTACGCGTACGACGAGGCGACGGCGCGCGTCACGACGACGTACGCGCTCGAGACGACGCCGTGGCCCGGCACCCCCGAGGCGTCCGGCACGGTCGCGGCGCTCTACCCGCACCAGGCGGCGCACCTGGCCGGGACGTCGCCGTCGACGGAGCCGCTCGACGCGACGTACACGTCGGCGCGCGGCGACCTGACCGTCCTCGCGGGCGTCGACGCGTTCACGACGCAGGACGCATTCCGTGGCGTGCTGCCCGAGGTCCCCGCGGTCGCGACGTCGTCCGGCGCGGACCGCGCGCAGCTCGAGGCGTACCTCGACCAGGTCGCGGGCGACCCGCTCGGGCAGCTCGGCGGAGACACGTACTGGACGGGCAAGGCGCTCGGGCGCGCGACGCGCGTGGTCGAGATCGCCGACCAGCTCGGCCGGACGGCACAGCGCGACGCCGCGCTCGACGCGGTGCGTGACGTCCTCACGGACTGGTTCACCGCGACGCCCGGCAAGACCGAGCGCGTCTTCGCGTACGACGACGCGTGGGGCACGCTCATCGGCTACCCGGCGTCGTACGGGTCGGACAAGGAGCTCAACGACCACCACTTCCACTACGGCTACTACGTCGCCGCGGCCGCGACGCTCGCACGCTTCGACCCGCAGTGGGCGCAGGAGTACGGCGGCATGGTGGACCTCCTGGTGCGCGACGCGAACGGCTACGACCGGGACGAGACGCTCTTCCCGTACCTGCGCGACTTCGACGTCTACGCGGGCCACGACTGGGCGTCGGGCCACGGCGCGTTCGCGGCGGGCAACAACCAGGAGTCGTCGTCGGAGGGCATGAACTTCGCCGGGGCCCTGATCCAGTGGGGCGAGGCGACGGGCGACCGCGAGGTCCGCGACGCCGGCGTCTACCTCTACACGACGCAGGCCGCCGCGATCCAGCAGTACTGGCTCGACGCCGACGGCACCACCTTCCCGGAGGGCTTCGACCACGAGACGGTCGGCATGGTCTGGGGCGACGGCGGCGCGTACGCGACGTGGTTCAGCGCCGAGGCCGAGATGATCCAGGGCATCAACACGCTCCCGATCACCGGATCGCACCTGTACCTGGGCTACGCGCCCGAGCGCGTGCGCGAGCTGTACGCCCACCTCGAGACGGTGAACGGTGGCCCGCCGACGGTCTGGCAGGACATCCTGTGGAACTTCCTCGCGCTCGGGGACGCGGACGCCGCGCTGGCGAAGGTCCGCGCCGGCTACCCGACGCCCGAGGAGGGCGAGTCGCGAGCGCACACGTTCCACTGGGTCGCGAACCTCGCTCGTCTCGGCACCGTGGACACGGCCGTCACGGCGGACCACCCGCTCGCCGCGACCTTCGTGCGCGACGGCGCACGCACGTACGTCGCGTCGAACGTCTCCGCCCAGGACCTCACGGTGACGTTCTCGGACGGCACGACGCTCGACGTCGCGGCCGGCACCACGGGGACGACCGGCGCGAGCACGTGGAGCGGCGGGGGCGCCGTCGGCGGGCCGGTCGTCCGCGGCGCCGGCCCCACGCGCCGCCCCCGACTCGCGTACGGCGTCGAGGGACGCGGCGAGCGGGGCCCGGCGCGCATGAGGGCCGCCGTCGGGCGCGCGCCGAGCCACGCCGCGACCTCCCCGCCCCGGGCCGCCTGCGCGCGCCGCGCGGCCGTCCCCCTCGCCCCGCCCGGCGCCGCGGGGTCCGCGTTCCCCCCCGCCGGCGCGCTCTCGCGCGACCCCCGGCCCCCGCCCCTCTCTCTTATACCCATCCCACCCTTCCCACCACGGCGACCCTGTGGCTCGGCGCGCTCCGCCCTCGCGCTCATCCTCGACCCGGACAGTCGCCCCCCCGCCCCGCACCTCGGGATGTCCCGCGCGGCCCGTCCCGACGAGCCCGCCGCGCCCCCCCTCGTCCTCCCCGCTCCCGCCGTGGTCCACGCTCCGCCGCGCGCCGACCCCTTCCCCCCCGACCCGCCACCCGCCGCACCCCCCGGCGTCGCCGGCGACGACGAGCGCGTGGCCGTGGACCGGGGACGTGTCGCCCGTGACGGACAGGCCACCAGCGGGCAGCTCGACGGCGGGCCCGGCGTCGGCAGCGGCCGGCCCCGCGAGGAGCGCCGCTGAGAGGCCGACGGCGAGCGCGGACGCGGCGGCGAGCAGTGCGCGGAGCCCGCGCCCCCGCGGC
>NZ_CALPBY010000009.1 GCF_943181405.1 Cellulosimicrobium sp. Marseille-Q4280 | reverse complement strand
CGTATTGGGCGCAATTGTTTTTTTTTGCAAGAAGAGGCCGACAGACGGCTTTGGCTTGAGTCTCGTGGGCTGGGAGGTGTAAAAAAGGGACGGGGGCGGGGGGCGGTGCGCAGGCCGCGCCGCGGCGCCGGCCGGCTCCCACCCTACGCGGCGGGCAGGTACGCCACGGGCGAACCTCTCCCGCCGACGTCGGGCCGGTCCGCATAGGCTGGGGCGATGAGCGAGAACGCGCACGACGGCGCCCGCCAGACCGTGATGATCGCGGCGTTCGAGGGCTGGAACGACGCGGGGAGCGCCGCGACGTCCGCGCTGGCGCACCTGCACGAGGTCTGGGGGGCCGAGGACGTCGACGAGCTCGACCCGGAGGAGTACCACGACTTCCAGGTGAACCGCCCGGTCGTCACGACCGACGAGGACGGCCGGCGCGAGATCACGTGGCCGACCACGACGATCGCGACCGCGACGATCGCGCCCAGCGGTCGTCGCGTGGTCCTCGTGCACGGCATCGAGCCGTCGATGCGGTGGCGCAGCTACTGCCGGGAGCTCCTCGACATCGCGGTCGAGCACGACGTCCGCACGGTCGTGACGCTCGGCGCGCTCCTCGCCGACGTTCCGCACACCCGCCCGATCCCCATGACCGCGACGTCCGAGAGCGTCGGCCTGCAGGCCGTGCTCGACGTCGAGCCGAGCACGTACGAGGGGCCGACGGGCATCGTCGGGGTCCTGCAGCACGCAGCGGCGGAGCGCGGCATGCAGTCGGTCTCGCTGTGGGCGGCCGTCCCGCACTACGTCGCGCACCCGCCGTCCCCCAAGGCGACCCTGGCGATCCTCGCGCGCGTCGAGGAGCTCGTCTCGGAGGCGATCCCGCTCGGTGAGCTGCCGGAGGACGCGCAGGCGTGGCAGCACGGCGTCGACGAGCTCGCGGCCGAGGACACCGAGATCGCCGAGTACGTCCAGCAGCTCGAGGAGGCCAAGGACACGGCCGAGCTCCCCGAGGCGAGCGGCGAGGCGATCGCGCGCGAGTTCGAGCGCTACCTGCGGCGGCGCGACCCGGGCAGCTCCGGCGAGCGGGGCAAGGGCCCCACCGTCTAGGACCGCCGCCGGCTACCGAGCGGTCAGAGCCGCACGCCCAGCAGGGCGTTGACCGCCCGGGCGACGACGCCGGGCGCGCCCTCGTCGTCCGCCGTCGTGTCGCGGCCGGGTCGCAGCGACTCCGCGGCCCACGCGTCGACCGCGGCGAGCGCGGCGGGGGCGTCGAGGTCGGTGGCGAGCGCGGCCCGCACGGCGTCGAGCATGGCCGTCGCGTCGGGGCCGCCGTTCCCGGAGACGGCGTCGCGCCAGGTCTCGAGCCGCGCGGCGGCGGCCGGCAGGTCGTCGTCGGTCCACTCCCACTCGGTGCGGTAGTGGTGGGCCAGGAGCGCGAGGCGGATCGCCATCGGGTCGACGCCGGTCGCGCGCAGGTTCGACACGAGCACGAGGTTGCCGAGCGACTTGCTCATCTTCTGGCCCTCGTACGCGACCAGCCCGGCGTGCACGTGCACGCGCGGCGCGGCGCCGTCGGAGAGCACGCGGTCGTGCGACGACGACATCTCGTGGTGCGGGAACAGGAGGTCCGCCCCGCCGCCCTGGACGTCGAACGGCAGCCCCAGCCCGTCGCGTCCGATGACCGAGCACTCGATGTGCCAGCCCGGGCGGCCGGTGCCGAGCACGCCACCGTCCCACGCCGGCTCGCCCGGTCGCTCGCGCCGCCACAGCAGCGGGTCGAGCGGGTCCTTCTTGCCGTCCCGGTCGGGGTCTCCCCCGCGCTCGGCGAAGAGCCGCTCCATCATGTCGCGCCCGAGGCGCGAGACGGAGCCGAACGCCGTGTCGGCCGACAGGTCGGCGTAGACGTCCCCGAGGCCGGCGTCGGTCCCTCCCGCGCCGGGCTCGACCGGGACGCGGTACGCCGTCCCCTCCGCGAGCATCGCGGAGACCGCCTCGACGACGGCGGGGATCTTCTCGACCGCGCCGTCCCAGACGTCGGGCGGCACGACGCCGAGCGCGGTCATGTCCTCGGCGAAGAGCGCGATCTGCTGCGTCGCGAGCGCGCGCCAGTCGACGCCCGTGGCCGCGGCGCGCTCGAGCAGCGGGTCGTCCACGTCCGTGACGTTCGACGCGTACGTGACCTGGTACCCGGCGTCGCGCCAGGCGCGCACGAGGAGGTCGAACGCGACGTAGGTGTTCGCGTGGCCGATGTGCGTCGCGTCGTACGGCGTGATGCCGCACGCGTAGAGCGTCGCGGTGTCGCCCTGGGCGGCGACGACGAGCTCGCCGGTGGTCGAGTCGTGCACCCGGACGGGGCGGCCACGGCCGGGGAGCTCGGGGATCTGCGGGGCGGGCCAGCTGTGCACGCGACCACCATAACGGCCCGGTCGCACGCCACGCGCCGGTGTCCCGCACGGGCGCGGGCCCAGGTGGCGCGCGACAATGCGGACGTGACGAACCCCACGCCCCCCGGCCCGCACGCGACGGGTGGAGAGGGGGCCGCGCCGCGGCCGATCGCCGCATGGCACGTCGACGCGGGCGGCGGCGAGGCCCGCCCGCTCGACCCCGCCTCCGTCGACCCGGTCGCGGACCTGCTGCGCGGGCACGCCGCCGCGGGGGCGGAGGACCGGGCGACGTGGGTGCGCCTGGCGGATGTCGAGACCCTGCACGACGCCGCGGCGGGGCTCGCCCCCGACGCGGGCGCGGTCGCGGGCAGCCCGAGGCCGGACGACCTGCGCGCGCGGCACCCGCTCGCCCTGGTCAAGCGCGTCGCGGACGACTGGCTCCTCATCATGACTCCGACGGCCTGGTACACGCCCCACGACCGCCAGGTGCACACGGGCGCGTTCGCGACGCTCGTGGGGCCCGGCGTCGTGCTCACGGCCGAGGACGGTGGAGCCGGGACGCACGACGCGATGCTCGAGCGCCTGCGCGGTCCGGGCGCGCCCCGCGGCGGGGCGGTCCGGCGCGTCACGGCGGCGGCCGTCACGGCCGTCGTCTCCGCGGCGTCGGCCGTCGAGCTCGAGCTCGGCGACGCGGTGGCGAGCACCGAACGCCTCGTCTTCGAGCAGCGGCGCGCCGACCCGGTCCAGCGCATCTACGACCTCAAGCGCGAGATCACCGAGGCGCGGCGTGCGCTGCTGCCCGTCACCGCCGAGCTGCCCGAGCTCCTCGACCCGGACGTGCCGGACCACCTCGGGGTGGACCGGCGCGTGCTCGAACGTCTGGTGTCCACCGTCGAGCGCATCGACCGGCACCTCGACGCCCACGACGACCTGCTCTCGGACATGCTGCAGGTCCACATGTCGCAGGTCTCGGTCCGGCAGAACGAGGACATGCGCAAGATCTCCGCGTGGGCGGCGATCCTCGTCTACCCGACGATCGTCGCGGGCGTGTACGGGATGAACTTCGCCCACATGCCCGAGCTGGCGTGGACGCTCGGCTACCCGATGGCCCTCGCGCTCATGGCGGTCGGGTGCGTCGTGCTCTACCGGGTCTTCCGGCGCGCGGGCTGGCTCTGAACCGCCGTCCCGCGGACGGTGGTCAGGGCGTCGGGGCCGTGGTGCCGCCGGGCTCGAGCACGCCCGTGAGCAGGAGCAGCACGAGGAGCGCGGCGAGCACGAGGCGGTAGACGACGAACGGCGTGTAGCTGAACGTCGACACGATCTTGAGGAACGCGATGATGACGAAGTAGCCCACGACGAACGCGACGAGCGTGGCGATGAGCGTCGCCCCGGCGCCCGGGGCGCCCGGCACGGGCTCCCCCGCGGACTTGACGAGCTGGTAGAAGCCGGAGCCGAGCACCGCGGGGATCGCCAGGAGGAACGAGTAGCGGGCCGCCGCCTCGCGCGTGAAGCCCATGAGGAGCCCGGCCGTGATCGTCCCGCCCGAGCGCGAGACGCCCGGCACGAGCGCGAGCGCCTGCGCGAACCCGAACGCGACCGCCTGCCCCGGCGTCAGCTCGCGCAGCGCGCGACGCTTGGCGCCGACGCGGTCCGCCCAGCCGAGCAGGAGCGCGAACACGGCGAGCATGAGGGCCGTCAGGTAGAGGTTGCGGAACGTGTTCTCGATGGCGTCCTGGAACAGCAGGCCGAGCACCACGATGGGGACCGAGCCCAGGGCGATGTACCAGGCCATGAGGGCGTCGTGGTCCCCGCGGCCCATGCGGGAACGCCAGTCCGTGCCGTGGTCGCCGCGCAGCGACCGCCACCAGGCGACGCAGATGCGCGCGATGTCCCGGCGGAAGTAGAGCAGGACGGCGGTCTCGGTCCCGATCTGGGTGATGGCCGTGAAGGCCGCACCCGGGTCCTGGGACCCGATGAGCTCCCCGACGATGCGCAGGTGGGCGCTCGAGGAGATCGGGAGGAACTCGGTCAGGCCCTGGACGAGGCCGAGGAGGACGGCTTCCCACGCGTTCACGAGCGGCCACGATACCGGCCGCAGGGTGCCGCGCGGACCACCGGGTGAACCTGTCCGTGTCCGCGTCCGACGGCGCGCGCCCGACCCGCGCGAGCGTGTGCGCGCCGGTACCCTCGGCTCCCATGGAACTCCGCCAGCTCGGCCGCACCGGCCTGCGCGTGTCCGTCCTCGGCCTCGGGACGATGACGTGGGCCCGCGACACCGACGAGCTCGACGCCGGCGAGCAGCTGCGCGACTTCGTGGACGCCGGCGGGACGCTCGTCGACACCGCGGCGTCGTACGCGGACGGCGACGCCGAGACCCTGCTCGGGTCCCTGCTGGGGAACAAGGTGTCCCGCCGGGACGTCCTGCTGTGCACCAAGGCGGGCGTGCGGCACACCCCGACGGGACCGGTCGTGGACGCGTCGCGCGGCGCGCTCCTCGACTCGCTCGACGACTCGCTCGGCAGGCTGGGCACCGACCACGTCGACCTGTTCCTCGTCCACGCCCCCGACGCCGGCACGCCGTTCACGGAGACGCTCTCCGCGCTGCGCCACGCGGTGACGTCGGGCCGCGCGCGGTACGTGGGGCTCTCCAACCATCCCGGGTGGGCGACGGCGCAGGCCGCGGCGCTCCTCGGTGGGACCGACGACGTGGGGCTCGCGGCGGTCGAGGTCGAGTACTCGCTCCTGCAGCGCGGTGCCGAGCGCGAGGTCGTGCCCGCCGCCGACGCCCTGGGACTCGGCCTGCTCGCGTGGTCACCGCTCGGCCGCGGGGTGCTCACGGGCAAGTACCGCCGGTCGTTGCCCGCCGACTCCCGCGGCGCGTCGCCGCACCTCTCGGCCTTCGTCGAGCCCTACCTCGACAACGGGTCCTCGGGCGTGGTCGAGGCCGTCGTGACCGCTGCCGAGGGCCTCGGGCGAGCGCCGCTCGACGTCGCCCTGTCCTGGCTGCTGGGTCGGCCCACCGTGGCGAGCGCCGTCGTCGGGGCCCGCACGCCCGCACAGCTGCGCGCGTCGCTCGACGCGACGGACCTCGTCCTGCCGCGCGCCGTGTGCGCGGCGCTCGACGACGTGAGCGAGATCGAGGTCGGCTACCCCGAGCGGTGGTGACCGCGGGTCAGCGCGCCCCGTCCGTCTCGAGCTCGCCCGCGAGCTCGTCGTCGTCGATCGTGTCGAGCGCGTCGTCCTCGTCGTCGTCCGCGTCCTCGTCGTCGTCCGCGTCCTCGTCGTCGTCCGCGTCCTCGTCGTCGTCCTCGTCGTCCTCCTCGGCGAGGTAGAACGGCGTCGCCTCCCCGTGCACCTGCCCGAGCGCCTCGTCGTAGACCTCGAAGGCGTCCGCGAGCACGTAGTAGGCGTCGTCCACGGACGGGTCGTCGTCTCCCCGACGGGCGGCGACGGCGTTGAAGTGGGCCTCGAGCGCGGCGATGAACCGGTCGAGCGCGGCACGCGGGTCAGCGGTCATACCCTGACGGTAGCCCTGAGCGGGGCACAATGGCACTCGAAAGACGCCGGTGGCCGACCACGTCCGGCCGCCGACGGACCAGCGGAACGAGGACGGTGACACGTGGAGAGCAGGTCGACGTCACGCCGGCGGCCCGAGAGGGTCGCGCAGGGTGGGCAGTACGAGTACCGCGTCCTGACGATCGACCGCTCGACGAGCCGGTCCGACGCGACCAGGCTGCTGACGGACGAGGCCGAGTACGGCCGGTGGGAGCTGGCCCGCACGCGCCTGTACGTCGGGGGCGAGCGCCGCGTGTGGCTGCGGCGCAAGATCATCCGGGTGCGCTCGACGCTGTGACACGGGTCCCGTGGGACGCGTGAGCGACCTGTTCACCAAGTCCCGGGCCGACGCGCCGGAGGGCTTCTTCGCGTGCGAGGCCGCCGGGCTCGCGTGGCTGCGCGTGCCGGGCGGCCCGCGCGTCGTCGAGGTCCGCGGCGTCGGCCGCACGCACCTCGACCTCGAGCGGTTGCAGCCCGCCCGCCCGACGCCGTCGGCCGCCCGCGCCCTCGGGCGACGCCTCGCCGTCGTGCACGACGCCGGCGCGCCCGCCTGGGGCGCACCGCCCGCCGGGTGGGACGGGGACGGGTTCTTCGGTCCGCTCGACGACTCGCTGCCCCTGCCGACGGGCGCCTGGGCGGACTGGCCGTCGTTCTACGCCGAGGCCCGCCTCGCGCCCGTCGCGGAGCAGGGTCGTGAGCGCGGTGCCCTGGAGCCCGACGACGCGGCGCTCCTAGGGCGCCTGGCCGAACGTCTCCCGGACCTCGCCCGGCCCGCGCTCGACGACTCCCCCGCGCGCCTGCACGGCGACCTGTGGTCGGGCAACGTCCTGTGGGCCGCGCCGGTGACGTCCGGGTCCGGCGAGGCCGCCCCCGCCGTGGAGGCGGTGCTCATCGACCCCGCGGCCTACGGCGGGCACCGCGAGGCCGACCTCGCGATGCTCGCGCTGTTCGGCGCACCGCACCTCGACGAGATCGTCGCGGGCTACCAGGAGGTGCACCCGTTGGCCCGGGGCTGGCGGCACCGGGTCGCGCTGCACCAGGTGTACCCGGTCGCGGTGCACGCGGTGCTGTTCGGCGGGGGCTACCGCACGCAGCTGCGCTCGACGGTCGCGGCGCTCCTCGACGACCGCTGACGGCCGGCCGGGAGCACGTCGTCGGTCTCAGCAGGTGCGCAGGAGACGGTCGAGCACGCGGACCCCGAACCGCAGCGAGTCGACGGGCACGCGCTCGTCGACGCCGTGGAACATCCCCGAGAAGTCGAGGTCGCCGGGCAGGCGCAGCGGGGCGAACCCGTACCCCGTGATGCCGAGCCGCGCGAGCGACTTGTTGTCCGTCCCGCCCGAGAGCGTGTACGGCAGGACGGTCGCCTCGGGGTCCTCGGCGACGAGCGCGTCGACCATCGAGTCGACGAGGTCTCCCGTGAACGGCACCTCGAGCGCGATGTCCCGGTGGATCGCCTCGATCCGCACGTGCTCGCCCGCGAGCTCGCGGAGACGCTCGAAGCCGTCCTCCTCGTGCCCGGGGAGCAGTCGCGCGTCGATCGTGGCCTCGGCCCGCCCCGGGATGACGTTGGCCTTGTACCCGGCGGCGAGCTGGGTGGGGTTCGACGTGTGGCGCACGGTCGCCCCGACGAAGCGCGAGGCCGGCCCGAGCGCCGCGACCAGCGCGTCGATGCTGCGCGGGTCCTCGGCGTCGTAGCGCAGGCCGGTGAGGTCGGCGACTCCCCGCAGGAGCGCGTCGACCGTCGGCGTGAGCGTGTACGGCCAGTGGTGGGTACCGATGCGCGCGACGGCCTCGGCAAGACGCGTCACCGCGTTGTCGTGGTTGACCTGCGAGCCGTGACCGGCGCGGCCGTCGGCGACGAGCCGCAGCCACGCGATGCCCTTCTCCGCGGTCTGGAGCAGGTAGGCGCGCCGGCCGCCGACCTCGACGGAGAAGCCGCCCACCTCGCTGATCGCCTCGGTCGCCCCCTCGAAGAGCTCGGGGCGGTGGTCGACGGCGTAGCGCGCCCCGTAGGTCCCGCCCGCCTCCTCGTCGGCGAAGAAGGCGACGACCACGTCGCGCGCGGGCTTGCGCCCCTCACGCACCATCTGGCGCACGACCGCGAGGATCATCGCGTCCATGTCCTTCATGTCGACGGCGCCGCGTCCCCACAGCAGCCCGTCGCGCTCCTCCCCGGCGAAGGGGTCGACGGACCAGTCGGACGCCTGCGCGGGCACGACGTCGAGGTGCCCGTGCAGCACGAGCGCGGGACGGGTCGGGTCCGCGCCCTCGAGCCGCACGACGACGCTCGCGCGCCCCGGCGCGGACTCGAACAGCTCGGGCTCGAGGCCCACCTCGTGCAGCAGGGCCATGACGTGCTCGGCCGCGGCGCGCTCACCGGGTCCCGACCCGTCGCCGAAGTTGGACGTGTCGATGCGCAGCAGGTCCTGGCAGATGCCCACCACCTCGTCCTGCGCGGTCGGGACGGGCACGGCGGAGGACTCGGGGCGAACGCTCGTCATGCGCCCCACGCTACCCGGGCACGACGGCGGCACGTCGCACCGCCGTCGGCCGCTCGCCGGGCGGACCCGGCCGGAGCGAGGCCGCGAGGTAGTACCCCGGTGGGACGACGTCGTACCCCGGTCGCGCGAGGTAGTACCGCTGTCGTGACAGCGGTACTACCTCGCGGAACCGGGGTACTACCTCGCGGTTCCTGGTCTTCGGGCGTGCGGGCGGCGCGTCAGGCGTCGAGGCCGCGGCGGGCGAGCAGCGGCGCGATGTCCGCGTCGCGACCGCGCAGCTCGCGGAAGGACTGCAGCGGGTCCTGCGAGCCACCGCGCGCGAGGAGCGCGCGACGGAACCGCTCGCCGTTCTCGCGCGTCAGGCCGCCGTTCTCGCGGTACCACTCGACCGTGTCGGCGTCGAGCACCTCCGACCAGATGTACGAGTAGTACCCGGCCGAGTACCCGCCGCCGAACACGTGGTTGTAGTACGTGGTGCGGTACCGCGACGGGACCGGCGCGAACGCCACGCCCGCGCCGTCGAGCGCGGCGGCCTCGAAGGGCAGCACGTCCTCCACCGACGTCGGCACGGCGTCGGCCGAGAGCTGGTGCCAGGCCTGGTCGAGCAGCGCCGCCGCAAGGTACTCGGTCGTGCCGAAGCCCTCGTTGAACTGGCGCGACGCGAGCATCGTGTCGACCCACTCCGCCGGCATGGGCTCCCCGGTCTCGTGGTGCACGGCGTAGGCGCGCAGGATCTCCGGCTCCCAGGCCCACATCTCGTTGACCTGCGAGGGGTACTCGACGAAGTCGCGCGGCACGTCGGTGCCCGACTGCGACGGGAACCGCACGTCGGAGAAGAGCCCGTGCAGCGCGTGCCCGAACTCGTGGAACAGCGTGATGACCTCGTCCCACACGAGCAGCGTCGGCTGTCCGGCCGGCGGCTTGACGATGTTGAGGTTGTTCACGACGACCGGCTTCTGGTCGAGCAGGTGGTTCTGGTCGACGAGGTTGTTCATCCAGGCGCCGCCGCGCTTCGACTCGCGCGTGTACCAGTCGGCGAGGAACAGGCCCATCCCCTCGCCCGGCTGGCCCGGGGTCTCGGCGTCGAACACCTCGAACACGCGCACGTCCGGGTGGTACCCGACGAGGTCCGCGCGCTCGGTGAACGAGATCCCGAACAGCCGGTTCGCGGCACGGAAGACGCCGTCGTGCACGACGCGCTCGAGCTCGAGGTACGGGCGCAGGAGCGCGTCGTCGAGCGCGTAGCGGTCCTTGCGCACGCGCTCGGCGTAGAAGGACCAGTCCGAGGCCCGCAGGCTCGCGCCGGCGTGGTCCGCCTGCAGGGCCGCCTCCAGGTCCGCGGCCTCGCGGCGCGCGTTCGCGACGGCGGCCGGCGCGAGCCGGGACAGCATCGCGTTCACGGCGTCGGTCGTCTTCGCCGTCGCGTCCTCGGCGACGTACGCGGCGTGGTGCTCGTAACCGAGGAGGCGCGCGCGCTCGGCGCGCAGGCGCACGGTCTCGAGGACGATCTCGCGCGTGTCGTGGTCGTCGCCCGTCGCGCCGCGGCCCTCGGACGCGCGCTGCACGCGCTCGCGCACGTCGCGGTCCGTGAGGGACGCGAGCACGCCCTGCTGGGTCGGGAGCTGCATCTCGAGCAGCCACGCGCCCTCGTGACCGCGCGCCGCGGCGGCCTCGGCCGCACCGGCGACCGCGTCGTCCGCGAGGCCGACGAGCTCGGCACGGTCCGTCACGAGCACGCTCGCCGCGTTGGCCCCGGCGAGGAGCTTGCGCCCGAACGCCGCCTCGAGGCTCGTCAGACGGCCGTTGATCTCGCGCAGGCGCTCCTGCTCCGCCGCGTCGAGCTCGACGCCCGAACGGCGGAAGTCGGTGAGCAGCGTGTGCAGCAGCCACGCGGCGTCGGGCTCCAGCGTCTCGTCGCCGGCGTCGACGGCATCCTGGAGCGCCCGCGCCCGCGCGTACAGGCGCGCGTCCATGTAGATCGCGTCGTGGTGGGCCGCGTACTCGGGTGCGAGCTCCTCCTCGATGTCCTCCAGCCCCGGCGTCGCGTCGGCGCTGAGCTGGTTGTAGAACGCGTGCGCGACCCGTGACAGGCTGCGGCCGGAGCGCTCGAGAGCCTCGAGCGTGTTGGCCACCGAGGGAGCCTCCGGGTCGGTGGCGATCGCCTCGACGGCGGCACGCTGCGCAGCCATCGCCGCGCGCAGCGCGGGCACGTAGTGCTCCTCGCGCACCGCGGTGTAGTCGGGCAGCTCGTACGGCAGCCGCGACGGGGCGGCGAACGGGTTGGCGGGATCGAGGTCGAGGTCTGCGCCGGTGGGCGCGAGCGGATGGGACGTCATGGCCCCCATCCTCGCCCCGCGGCGCCGCCCGGGTGAAACGGAATCCACCCGGGCGGCGCGACGGACCTCAGGAGGTCGTCGCGAGGCGGGGTGCGGCGTCGGGCCACGGCTCGACCGGCTCGCGCGGGTCGTCCGGCAGGAGCGTCGCCACCCACGCGTCGCGGCGGACGCCCCGCTGCAGGGAGTGACCGCGCACGGTCCCCTCGACACGGAAGCCGAGCCGCCACGCGAGGCGACGCGACGGCCAGTTCCCGACGTACGCCTCCCAGGACAGGCGCGCGAGGCCGAGCCCCTCCGGGTCGAACGCCCAGTCGACGACGAGGCGACCGGCGGCCGTCGCGAGACCGCGGCCGCGGCCGGCGGGCGACATCCAGTAGCCGAGCTCGGCGGAGCGCTGCCCGTCCGGGCCGTCGTCGAGGCCCAGCCCGAACATCCCGAGCAACGGTCCGGCGCCCTCCGGCCCGGGCACGCCCGACGGCCCGACCGACTCGCGCACCGCCCAGGTGAAGACGCTCCCGCGCTCCCAGCCCGGTGCCACGTAGCCCTGCACGAAGCCCAGCGCGTCGTCGCGCGTGTACGGCGACGGGACGACGGTCCAGGCGGCGACGTCGGGGTCCTGGCACGCGACGGTGATCGCGTCGACGTCGTCGAGGGTCGGGGAGGCGAGGTGGACGACGCCGTCGTCCAGGGCGAAGGGCTGCACGGGACCCAACCTGTCACGACCCGCCGCGAGGGCGCACGTCCTTTCGGACGGGTTCGGCGACGCGCCGGACCGGCGAGACCCGCGCTCAGCCCGCGAGCACCTCGACGAGGGGCGACCACCCGAGACCGTGCGCCGCCGCGACGGCCTCGTTGAGCAGCACGCCGCGGTGCGTCGACGCGCCGGACGCCAGGAGCGGGTCGTCGCGGAGGGCGTCGAGCCCTCCGTCCGCGAGCGCCGCGAGGTACGGCAGCGTCGCGCTCGTCAGCGCCTGCGTGCTCGTGACCGGGACGGCGCCGGGCATGTTGGCGACGCAGTAGAAGGTCGTGCCGTGGACGGCGAACGTCGGGTCGTCGTGGGTCGTGGGGTGCGAGCCCTCGAAGCACCCGCCCTGGTCGACGGCGATGTCGACGAGCACCGCTCCGGGGCGCATGCGGGCGACGAGGTCGTCGCTCACGAGCCGCGGAGCGCGGGCTCCGGCGACGAGGACGGCCCCGACCACGAGGTCGGCCTCGAGCACCGCCCGCTCGACGGCGTACAGGCTCGACGCGACCGTCCGCACGTGACCGGAGAACTCGACGTCGAGGCCGCGCAGCACGGGCAGCGACAGGTCGAGGACGGTCACCTCGGCGCGCAACCCGACCGCGACCTGCGCCGCGTTGCGCCCCGCCGTTCCACCCCCCAGGACGACGACCCGCCCCGGCGGCGTCCCGGGCACGCCGCCCAGCAGGACGCCGCGGCCGCCGGCCGGGCGCTGCAGGAGCCATGCGCCCACCTGGGTCGCCATGCGCCCCGCGACCTCGCTCATCGGTGCGAGCAGGGGCAGGCTCCCGTCCGGGGCCTGCGCGGTCTCGTACGCGACGGACGTCGTCCCGGCGTCGAGCAGCGCACGCGTGCCCGCGGCGTCGGCGGCGAGGTGCAGGTAGGCGAACAGCAGCAGGTCCTCGCGCAGGTGGCCGTACTCGCTCGCGACCGGCTCCTTGACCTTGCACACGAGCTCGGCCTCGCCCCACACCTCCTCGGCGGTGGCGACGACGCGCGCGCCCGCGCGCTCGAACTCCTCGTCGGGCAGGTGGGAGCCGGCGCCGGCCCCGGACTGGACGAGCACGTCGTGCCCGGCCCGCACGAGGTGGTGGGCGCCGGCGGGGGTGAGCGCGACGCGGTCCTCGTGGTTCTTGACCTCGGTGGGTATCCCGATCCTCATGGTCCAGTGTCGTCGCGCGTCGCCCCGGCGCGCACGACGACCGCTCTGCGCCGCAGCGCGCGGCGAGGGTTCCGCAGGTCCGGCCCGTCGGCTACGGTCGGGCCATGCCCACGTGGACGGACCCCGGCGAGGTGGAGTTCGACGCCGTCCTCGTCGACTCCGGCACCGCGTCGGGCGTGTTCGTCGAGGTGCCCGTCGACACCACGGACCTGTTCGGCACGCGCGGGCGCGTGCCCGTGCGGGTCGAGGTCGACGACGTCGCCTACCACGCGTCCCTCGTCGCCTACGGCGGTCCTCACCTGCTCGCCGTCCTCCGGGCGATCCGGGACCGGCTCGGCAAGGGCGTGGGCGACCAGGTCCACGTCACCCTCCGCCTCGCGGCGGGGGTCTCCGCCGTCCCGCGCTGACGATGGGCCCGGGCCACAGCACGGGGAGCGGCGGGGCACGGCCCCTCCGGGGACTCAGCCGGCGTCGCGTGTCGGCGACGTCGGCGACGGCCCCTCCGAGAGGGCGATCTCCTTGGCCGTGGGGATCTCGTCCTCCATCGGCGGGTCCTTGTGCCGCAGCTTCGAGAACACCGCCCAGGCGACGGCGACGAGCGGCACGGACACCACGGCACCGAGGATCCCGGCCAGCAACGTCCCGCCGGTGACGGCGAGCGCGACGACCACGGGGTGCAGCGAGACCTGGGCGCCCATGATGAGCGGCTGCAGGATGTGGCCCTCGAACTGCCCGATGAGGGCGATCCCGACCGTGACGATGAGCGCCGTGACGAAGCCGTCCGCGGCGAGCGCCACGACCGCGGCGATGATCATGGCGAGCGGCGCCCCGATGATCGGGATGAAGGCACCGATGAACACGAGCACCGCGAGCGGCGCGGCGAGCGGGACGCCGAGGATCGCGAGGAGGATGAAGGCGAGGGCGCCGTCGGCGAGCGCGATGAGCACGGTGCCGCGCGCGTAGCCCGAGAACGTGTACCAGCCCGCTCCCCCGGCGATCTTCCAGCTCTCGCGCGAGCGCGCCGGGAGCTGGTTGAGGAACCACGTCCACAGGTCCTTGCCCCGTGCGAGGAAGAACACGGTGCAGAAGATGGCGAGGGCGATCGCGGCGAACGCCTCGAACACCGACCCGGCACTCGCGGCCGCCTGGCTCGCGATGTCGCCGCCGTGCTCGGTGAGCCACTGCCGCCCGTTCTCGATCCACTCGTTGACGTCGTCGCCCGTGATCGAGACCGGGAGCGGACCGTTCTCCAGGAAGTCGAGGATCTGGTCGATGCCGTCGCTGAACTCGCCCGCGAGCTCCTCCCACTGCCCCGCGACCGACGTGATGATGTACGTCAGCAGACCCGCGAAGAAGAGCAGCGCGGAGAGGATCGCGAGAGCGGTCGCGAGCCCGCGCGGCATGATCCGCGCGTAGAAGTCCGTCACGGGCCGCAGCACCGACGTGATGACGAGCGCCAGGAAGACCGCGACGAACACGAGCTGGACCTGTGCCGTCGCGTAGAAGATCAGGGCGACCGCGGCCACGACCATGAGCAGCCGCCAGGACCAGCCCGCCGTCGTCCGCAGCCACGCGGGCACCGTCTCGTCGTACCCGACGACCGACGGGTTCCGGCGTGCACCCGCCACCTTGCGCGCCTCGCGCGACGCCCCGGCGAGGTGCTTGACCGACGCCGCCGAGCGCTCCGAGCCGGAACCGGGACGTGGCGTGGGCGTGGGCCCGCTCACGGGCCGCTGCTCGTCCGTCACGCCTGGTCCTGTCCGGAGGTCGCCGTCATCCGCCCAGTGTGCCCCAGGTCGTCCCCCGACGCCGGGTACGGCACACCGGTCCGGAGCAGGCGCCCGCGCACCGCCGTCGCGCTCTCCCGGTGCAGGTCGGCGGGCGGACGCGATGCGGGTCGGCGGGCGGACGCGATGCGGGATCCACCCGCCAGCCGTGCTATGTTTTTCCCCGCACCGGAACGGCGGGAACGCCGGGAAGGTCCACTCGTCCGGGTGGCGGAATGGCAGACGCGCTAGCTTGAGGTGCTAGTGCCCTTTATCGGGCGTGGGGGTTCAAGTCCCCCTCCGGACACTTCTGGGCATGCCCTCTGACCTGGGAAAACACCCTGGTCGGAGGGGAAGCCCCCTCCCAATGGGCGCACCAGGGGCGCACCGCCGGGGGTTTCCGGCGGGGGCCCGACCCCGAGGAACCAGCACATGGCATACATCTCCGAGCGCTCGCGCTCGTCCGACGGATCCACCGCCTTTCGAGTTCGCTGGCGGCTGGGCGGATCGCGCGACGGCGCGATGCAGTCCGAGACCTTCACGTCCCGCGCACGAGCCGAGTCCTTCATGGAGGACGTCGAGCGCGCAGGCGAATACTGGCCGCGCGGCTGGGTCAAGGGCGAGGGCTACATCGACTCGATCATCGACGGCCGCACCTTCGCGTCGGTTGCCGAGGAGTTCTTCGCCGAGCAGCAGCGGCGGATCAACCTCGGCCGCGTCAAGGCGTACTCCGTGCACCGGTACCAGCGCAACTACGCGCTGCACCTGGAGCCCGCGTTCGGGAAGTTGCCCTTCGCAGACATCGTGCCCGAGGACATCTCCGACTGGATCGACGCCGAGCTCGATGTCCCGTGGACGCCGAAGTCGATCAAGAACTGGCACGGCCTGCTGTCGTCGATCATGAAGTTCGGGCAGATCAAGCTAGGCCTTCGCCACGACAACCCGTGCCAGCTGACGGAGCTCCCCAGCACGGACGCTCGCGAGGCGCGCCAGATCCGGTTCTTCCAGCACGGGGAGTGGGCCCTGCTGCGATCGTGCCTCAAGACCGACGTTCTCCCTCTAGCGGACCTGCTGCTCGCGACGGGCATGCGCTGGGGCGAGGTCTCGGCGCTGCGAGTTGGCGACCTCTCGGTGCGCGAGGACGACGGGCAGGAGTCTGTGGTCATCCACATCGTGCGCGCCTGGTCGACGCGGGCGCCGGACGACCGGACGCCGATCCGCCATCGCGAGGGCGAGAGCGCACGCTGGGTCCTCGGGCCGCCGAAGTCGCGGCGCTCGAGGTACGTCGTCGTCACCGGCGACCAGGCATCCCGACTGCTGTCCATCGTCGAGGGGCGAGGCGCCTCGGAGTATGTGTTCGTCACCGCGCGAGGGAACCCTTGGCGCTACACCGAGTTCCACAGCGACCGGTGGCTACCCGCCCGCCGGGAGGCCGAGCGCCGCGGCCTAACCAAGAAGGCGACGCCGCACATGCTGCGGCACACCGCGGTTGTGTGGACGCTCGCCGCCGGCGTCCGCATCGAGGTCGTCTCCGAGATGCTCGGCCATGCCAGCATCCAGATCACCTACGACATCTACGGCGGCCTGATCGACCTGCACGACCCCGTCATGGCTCAGGCGATGGCTACGGCGATGACGTCGGTACGGCAGGCGATTGTGCCCGCGCCAACTCGCGCCGAGGTCGACGCGCGGCCGGTCCGCCCCGGTCCGCGGGGAGCGCGGCGCCTCCGCACCGCCTGAGCACGACGAACGGCGTCCGCCCCGGGGCTCGGGTGCGGACGCCGTTCGTCGTCGGTGAGGATCTACAGCTTCGAGCGGGGGCGCCCGCCCGTGTGCCGCCGCCCGCTCGAAGGAGGGCGCACGATCGGCTCGGACGCGCCCAGCTCGTCCTGCCGCTCCTGCGGCGAGAGGACCTCCTGCTCCCCCGCCGCGACAATCGCAGCAAGGTGGTGAGCGGCGAAGCGCACGTGCTTGCCCAGGCGGGTGAACGGAACCTTTCGGCCGGACACCTGCTTGCGCAGGGAACCCTCGGGGATGTTCAGCGCCTCGGCCGCCTCGGGGATCGTGAGCAGAGGGCCGGACGCGAATGCGCCGGCGCCGACCGGCGCGGGCGATGACGTCGGGTGCGACGTCTTCGACGATCGGGAAGGGCGAGCCGATCCGCGGCGCGTAGAGGTGGTGGTGCTCATGAACTGTATATGTGCGGCATTGCGACTCGCCCGAGTGCGGGTGCACAAGCCGGACATCTCACCACAGTGGCACGTCGCGTGGCCGCGACGGCACCGCGGCGCCGTTCGCCGCCCGCTGCACCCCCGGAGTCGACAACGGCACCGGGGGTGCAGTCGTCTGCGGCAGCGCCGACTCGGGCTCGTCGCCCCAGCCGGCCGGCAGCACGAACTCGGCCGGCGCCTGGGCGGCCGAGGCCAGGCCCATCTCCCCCACGCGCGTCGTCGCGGGGTCGTAGAGCTCGCCGACACGCACCTCGGCGCCCGGCGGGAAGTACCGGCGCCGGCGCCGCTCGAGGGAGCGGATCTTGGACTTGGGCAGCAGCTTGGCGCCCTTGGACGTGTTGTGGTGCGCGCACGAGGCGACGCCGTTGAGCAGGCTGGTCGCCCCGCCCTTGGCGTGCGGGTGCAGGTGGTCGGCGTGCTCGGACGCGCTGCGGCAGCGCTGCCAGCCCCACCCGGTGTACTCGCACTGCCCGCCGGCGCGGGCGTGGATCACCCGGCGCTGCTCCACGGAGTACATGCGCTGCGGGTCCTTCTCCCCCGTCCAGCGGCCCGTGCCCCCGCCCAGGCGCTGCGCGAGCGCCCCGAGTGCGATCAGCGCCGCAACGGCGACCATCCACTGCCGCAGCGCGCCGACCGGACCGACCGGGTCCTGCAGGCCGCCACCGGCGGCGATCACACCTACCAGAGCCAGCCCCAGGCCGACCCCTACACCAACGAATCGCATCGAACCCCTCCTCGGTGTACGAACATGCGCCGGAACGGCGACAGGCCCCCACCCCCGAAGGGGTGAGGGCCTGCCTCAGGAGGGAGCCGGGCTCAGAACTCCTCGCCACCGCCCGCGGACTCCGCGGCCGGGGCCGCAGCCGGGGCCGACGCGGCGGGCGCCGACGCCGCCGGGGCGGACGCGGCCGCCTGGCCGCCACCGTTGCCGCCGCCGTTGCCGCCACCCTGCTTGCGGGTGACCTTCGCCGACGCGTAGCGCAGCGACGGGCCGATCTCGTCGACCTGCATCTCGACGACGGTGCGGTTCTCACCGTCCTTCTCGTACGAGCGCTGGACCAGGCGGCCCTGGACGATGACGCGCATGCCCTTCGTGAGCGACTCGGCGACGTTCTCCGCGGCCTCGCGCCAGATCGAGCCGCGCAGGAACAGCGTGTCGCCGTCCTTCCACTCGTTCGTCTGCCGGTCGAAGGTGCGCGGGGTGGAGGCGACCGTGAAGTTCGCGACCGCCGCGCCGGAGGGCGTGAACCGCAGCTCCGGGTCGCCGGTCAGGTTCCCGATCACCGTGATCTGGGTGTCACCAGCCATGTGTACTTCCTCCTACTGCTCGTCCGGTTCAGATCCGGCTCTACCTGTGACCTGTGCGGCAGGTCGACCGGCGGGGAAGCCCCCGCAACCTTCATATGTGCGGCACTTCGCGATTACGCGAGCCCGACCACCGACAGGTACCAGTTCGCGATCACGGGGCCCGCCAGCACGCCCACGAGCGCGCCCGCGACCATCCACGGACCGAACGGCACCTCCGTCTTGCGCCTCAGGCGCCCGCGCAGCGCGAGCACCGCCGAGCCGATCGCGCCCAGCAGGAACGCGCAGAACGCGCCCACCGCCAGCGCCGGCCAGCCGACGAACGCCATCACCGCGCCGAGCGGGGCGGCGAGCTTGACGTCGCCGAACCCCATCCCGGCCGGGTAGGCCATCGCGGCGGCGAAGTAGAACGCGAACAGCGCGACCGCGCCGATCCCCGCCCGAGCAAGCGCCCACCAGTCCCCCGTGACCGCCGTGCCGGCTACCATCGCCACCGCCAGCACGATCGACCACGGCAGCATCACGCGGTCGGGCAGCAGGTGAGTCTGCAGGTCGATCAGCGACAGGACCAGCCCGCCGACAACCATCACCAGCACGACGGCCAGCGCAGCCCACCCGGCGGTCGGGAGCAGCACGGCGCCCGCCACGACGAACGCGGCGGCACCGACGAGCTCGACGACCAGGTGCCGCACCCCGAACCGCGCGCCGCAGTCGCGGCAGCGTCCGCGCAGCACCAGCCACGACAGCACCGGGACGTTGTCCCACGGACGGACCTTGTGCCCGCACGCCTCGCACGCGGACGCCCCGGTCACCGAGGACTGCCCGCGCGGGATCCGCACGGCGGCCAGGTTGGCGTACGAGGCGAGGATCGCCCCGGCGCCGGCCAGCCAGACCAGCACGAGCCAGGTGGGCAGGGCGATCACTGCTGGCCCGCGCTCCGGGCGAGGAACTCCGCGGCGACCTCGGCCGTGACGGCGGCCGTGACGGTGTCGTCCAGGCGGCCGGTGACGGACGGGTGGTCGGGGTCCAGCCAGATCTCCTGGTCGACCAGCAGTCGCTGGACGGGCAGGCCGATCGCGACGGCGAACGTCGCGGTGAGCGAGAGCATCTGCGGGATGTCGTCGTCGAAGGCGACCATCGCGATCCGCTCGGCGCCGGCGGCCTTGACGGCCTCGATCGCGTGGCGGACCGAGTCGGCCGGCGGGGTGCTGCCGTTGGTCGGGTTCATCTCGACGACGGCGAGCGGGTGCTTGTCGGCGACGTCCTCCTCGCCGGTGTAGCTGACCACGACGACGCAGCCGTCGGGGCGTCCGCTGCAGCGCAGCAGGATGTGGTTGAGCAGGTCGGTTGCCGCGGTGCGTGCGGTGGCCAGCTCGGAGCTGACGGTCATGGTGGTTCTCCAGCAGGTTCGTGGTGGTTCGGGGGCTTCCTGCTTGGCTTGCAGGTTCTGATCTACCTATGTGCGGCACACGGCTAGGGCCGTTCGTGTGAATCTGATGCCCCGGACGGGGTCAGGACCGCGTCGAAGCGGGCACGCATCACGTCCAGGTCCGGACCGGCGCCGTAGCGCTCCGGGCAGGGTGACCCGTCGGCGTGCGTCCGGTCCCAGTGCGAGCGTCGCTTGGGGGTGCGCAGCTCGGCCCCGCAGGTGCACGGGATCGCCCCGGACGCCAGCACGAGGTTCTCGAACGTGACCATGCGGGCCCGCTCGGTCGCGGCGGCCTGGCGGGCACGGTCGGCGGCGGCGTTCGCGGACGCCAGCTGCTTGCGCAGCGCCACGATCGTCGCGGCCGGGTCGCCGTCGTCCTCGGCGCGGATGCGGGCCTCGGCCCGGGCGGCGCGGCGGAACGTCTCGACGAACATCTCCGGCGGGACCGGCTGCGGGTCGCGGCGCGCGGCCTTGCGGACCTCGCGCACGCGCCCGTGCTCGCCGACCTCGAGCAGGCCGACGCCCGCGCCCAGGTCGTCCTCGGGCCGGACCAGGGCGGCGGGCGCAGCGAAGTAGAGCCGGTGGGCGTACCGCCCGATCTGGTCCATCTTCTCGGGGCGGGCGAGCTCGGCCCGCAGGTCGGCGCGCGAGACCTTCACCTCGACCAGGATCCGCTCGTGGCCGCGCCGGCCGTTCCAGGCGCGCACCAGGAACAGGTCTGCGCGGCGGCTGGCGGCGTACCCGGGGGCGTCGGTCAGTTCGTCCAGCGCTGCCCACTCCGGCGACACGGTGTCGTGCTCGGCGCCGAAGTGGGCCCGCACCGCGGTGAGGACCTGCCCGGAGGTGACCTTCTCGCTCATGCGTCACCGACCAGGACCCAGCAGTCCTGCTCGTTGGCGTGCGCCAGGTCGCGGGCGGCGTTGGTCGCCGCGGCGGTGACCTTGCCGACCGAGACGATCACGGCGTCCGACCCGCGCCCGTACAGCCACGTGCTGCCCGGCCCGGCGACGTCGGCCCACGGGGTGTCGTGGACGGCGTCGCCGAGGGTGTTCAGCACCATCTCGGGCAGCCGCTCGGTGTACGTCGCCAGCGCCAGGTCCGGCGCGGGCAGCGCGAGCAGCGCCATCGGGGCGTGCTCGACCCGCTCGTCCGGGACCGCGAGGTCGTCGGCCTGGACCGAGAACCTGTTCACGACCGGGTCGACGACCGGCACCTGCCACATGTCGCGGAAGGTGAGCTCGCGGCGGTAGACGATCTCGACCTCGCCGGACTCGTCCTCGACCTCGATCTCGCGCAGGCGCACCGACCCGGAGATCGCCACGACCTGCCCGACGGCCGGCTCGAACGTCAGCCGCTGGCGGTCGTCGTCCCACATGACGCCGTCGATCGAGCCCTGCGTGCCCTCCAGCGTGATGCGCCCCATGCGGCCCTTGGAGTACGCCTTCTCGGAGTACCCGGCCAGGACGCCCAGCAGCAGCACCTGGGCGCGCTCGGGCGCCTCGTGGACCGTGGACACCGGGCGGGCGTACTTGCCGTTCGGCGTGGTGTACGCGCGCAGCTGGTCGCCCAGCAGGGACAGCGGGTGCTGGCCGGTGATGACGCCGATCGCCTGGCGCTGGCGGCCCGAACGCTCCAGCAGGCCCCACTCGACGTCGGGCACCGCGGTGTCGGGGTGCTCGCGCACCGCGCGGGTGATCATCATCTGCCCGCGCCGGGGCCCGAAGGCGTCCAGCGCGCCGGAGGCGATGAGGGACTCCACGACGTTCACCGGCAGCATCGCGCCGGTCTCCGTGGGCTCCTCGACCTCGGTCTCGGCGTCCGGCTCGAGGTCGTCCGGTGCGTCCTCGTCGGTCTCGCCTGCCGCGCCCTTGGGGACGGCGCGCACGCGCCCGAGCAGGTCGGCCAGGGACGTGAACGGGCCGTTCGCGTCGCGCTCGGCGACGATCGCGGCGGCGTTGGCGCCCACGCCGCGCACCTCGGACAGGCCCAGGCGCACGTTGGTCTCCTCCGGCTGGGTGTCCACGCCCGAGAGGTTGACGTCCGGGGGCAGCAGCTCGATGCCCTCGCCGCGCATCGACAGGATCGCCGCGCCGCGCTTGTCCGCGTCCTTCTTGGTGGTCGCGAGGATCGCCGCGGCGAACTCCGCCCCCCAGTTCGCCTTGAGCCAGGACGTCTCGAACGCGATCTGCCCGTACGCGGTGGAGTGAGCCTTGTTGA
The DNA here is from genome assembly GCF_943181405.1 of Cellulosimicrobium sp. Marseille-Q4280. GTDB lineage: Bacteria > Actinomycetota > Actinomycetes > Actinomycetales > Cellulomonadaceae > Cellulosimicrobium. Next base: position 193,557 of record NZ_CALPBY010000009.1, on the reverse strand, counting down.
ACTGGTACTTGCCCGCCTCCTTGATCGCGTCCCACAGCAGGGTCGCGGTCCGCTCGGCGAACGCGATCTTGGTGACGTTCCCGGCCTCGTCGCGGATCTCCTTGCCGGCGCCGACGAACCAGAGCTTGCCGATCCGCTCGATCTCGTCGGCCTTCTTCTTGGAGATGGCCTTGCGCAGGCGGTTCTTCTCCGCGGGTCCGAACCCGGCCACGACCTCGCCCAGACGCATCGACTGCTCCTGGAACACCGGCACGGCCATCGACTCGTCGAGCACCGTGGCGATCGCGGCCTGCTCAGCCGGGTCGTTGGTGAAGATCGAGTAGTCGACCGGCTCGGTGCCGCGCTTGCGGGCGGCCCAGCGCCTGTCCATGTGCTGCCCGAGCGGGCCCGGGCGGTACAGCGCGACGATGGAGGACAGGTCGTCCAGGCAGTCGGGGCCGGCGTCCATCGCCAGGGCGGTCATCCCCTCGGACTCCATCTGGAACACGCCCGGCGTCTTGCCGGCGCGCAGCAGCGCCCAGGCGGCCTGCGCGCGCAGGTCGCCGTTGTCCGGGTCGACGTCGTCGGGCTCGACGAGCTCGCCGGTGCGCCGCTGGATGAAATCGACCGTGTAGGAGATGACGTCGAGGTTGCGCAGCCCGAGCACGTCGAGCTTGAGCAGACCGTAGTCGCCCACGTCCTCGCCGTCCCACTCGGTGATCATGGGGGCGTTGGCGGGTGCGTTCGCGGAGCGGTTCACGCGCAGCGGCACCAGGTCGAACATCGGCTCGTCGGCGATCAGCACGCCGCACGGGTGCACGCCGGGCGTCTTGATGACGTCCTCGAACACCCGGGCCAGGTCCAGGATCGCCGCAGCCTTGTCACCCTCGCGGGTCACCAGGGTGCGGAAGTCGGCGCCCGCGGCCAGGTCGGGGCTCTCCACCTGGGCGATGGAGAACGGCTTGCCGCCCTCGACGGGCACGAGCTTGGACAGCTTCTCGCCCAGCGGGGTCATCTCGAGCACGCGCGCGGCGTCCTTGATCGCGGCGCGGGTGCGCGCGACGCCGAACGTGCCGATCTGGGCGACGCGCTCGGAGCCCCAGCGGCGGGCCAGGTAGACCAGCACCTCGGGGCGCCGGCCCTGCTCGAAGTCCACGTCGATGTCGGGCATGCCGGAACGCTCGGGGTCCAGGAACCGCTCGAACAGCAGGCCGTTCTTGATGGGGTCCGGGCCGACGATACGCAGCGCCCACGAGCACAGCGAGCCTGCCGCAGAGCCACGCCCCGGGCCGACACGGATGGGCTTCTTCTGCCCCTCGCGGCCGCGCGGGTTCGCCTTGGTCGGCAGGCCGCGGGTGGAGCGGCACCACTCGATGACGTCGCGCACGATGAGGAAGTAGTCGGCGAAGCCCAGGTCGCGGATGACCGTGTACTCCCAGCCGGTGCGCTTGTTCACCTCGGCGGAGAGCTTCTCGCCCGGCGCGATGCCGTACCGCTCGCGCAGCCCCTGGGAGACCAGGTGGCGGAAGTAGGCGTTGGACATGGCGCGCTTGTCGGAGTGGTCGACGCCGGCGGGCCGGAAGTCCGGGTGCAGCGAGGCGACGTCGTAGACGGGCAGGCGCATGCCGGTGGCCCCGAACACGTCCTCGCTCACGCGCTCGGCGATGTCGACCGTCGTGTCGCAGGCGGCCTGCCACCAGTCGGCGCCGTCGAACAGCGCGCGCATCTCGGCCTCGGTGCGCAGGTGGTGCCCGTGCCCGTGGAACTTGAAGCGCTTCTCCGAGGACAGGACCTTCTTGGTGCCGACGGCCAGCCACGCCTCGTGCGCCTTGTCGTGGTCGCAGGAGGTGTAGTGCGAGTCGTTGGTCGCCACCAGCGGCAGGTCGAACTCGGCGGCCAGGTCGCGCAGGCCGCCGATGATCTTGCGCTGGTCGGGGATGGCGTGGTCCATCACCTCGACGTAGACGTTCTCGGGGCCGAAGATCCGCACCAGGTTCGTCAGGTAGGACCGGGCGGCCTCGACGTCCTCGCGCACGAGCGCGCCGGCCACCCCGCCGCCGAGGCAGCCGGTCAGCACGACGATGCCCTCGTGGTACTTCTCGAGCAGGTCGAAGTCCATGAGCGGCTGCGGCTTGGCGAGCCCGCCACCGCCCGGGGAGTAGGTCTGCTGGGCGGAGTTGTGCAGCCGCACGAGGTTCTTCCAGCCCTGCTCGGAGACCGCGAGCAGAGTCAGGTGCTCGTAGATCTTCTTCTTCTTGCGCTTCTCCCCCAGCGCGCCGACGGTGCCCTTGTCCTCGTCGATCGCGTCGCCGGACTCGTCGTCGGCGTCGACCCACATGATCTGGGGGTCGAACCGCGAGCCGATGGCCATGTAGACCTCGCACCCGGGGATCGGGGTGATACCGGCGGCCTTGGCGAACTTGCGCAGCTTCCACAGGCCACCGAGGGTGCCGTGGTCGGTCGCGGCGAAGGCGATGTTGCCGTCGGCTGCTGCCGCCTTGACGAGGTCGGCCATGCGGCCCATGCCGTCGAGGGGGCTGTACTCGGTGTGGGTGTGCAGGTGCACGAACCCGCGCGTGGAGGTCTGGACCATGTCGTGGATATGTGCGGCAGGCACCGGTCAGTGGCCGGCGGTGGCGAACAGGGCCTCGGGAGCCTTGAATCCGATGGGCCAGCGGGTGGTGACGTCCCAGTCGATGCCGGACATCTGCGTGTCGTCGTCGAACCGGGCACCGAGCAGGTCCGCCCCGCGAAAGTTCGCGCCGGTCAGGTCCGCGCCCTCGAAGTTGGCCAGGCGCAGGTCGGCGTCGGCGAAGTTGGCGCCGGTGAGCTCGGCCTTCTCGAATGAGGAGCCGTACAGGTCGGCGTGGGCGAAGTCGGCGCCGGGGATGTCGAGCTCGGACAGGTCGGCGTGGGGCAGCTGGATGCACAGCAGGGACCGGCCGTGGCGGGCGCGTCCGCGCACGTAGGCGCGCACGTGGGCGTTCGTGGTGGGAACGGGGTAGCCGGTGATGTCGACGGCGGCTCGCACGTCCTGCGGGTCGGGCAGCAGCGCCTGGGCGTGGGCGGGGCCGACGACGGTCAGGTGGGGAACGGCGGTGTGCATGGCGTGGTCCTTGCTGTGATGGGAGGGGTGGGTGGTGCGGGGAAGGTCAGGCGGCGGCCGCGGTCAGCGGCGTGAGCCCGGCGGGCAGGGTGAGCTTGGCCAGGGCGCGCAGGTGGGTCTGCGGCAGGGAGTCCTCGATCGGACGTCCGAACAGGCGGGCGGCGGACGCGGCGATCGCCAGGGCGTCGGCCTCGTCGTTGCCGGCGACCGTCACGCCCCAGTAGCGGCGGATGACGCTGGCGAGCACCTCGTCCTTGCCGGCGTTGCCCTTGCCGGTGGCGTAGATCATGCGCTGGGACGGGGTGACCTCCAGGACGGGCAGGCCGTGCCCGTGCAGGCTGTCGACGACCAGCCACCACAGGCCGGAGCGGTCGTGGGTCCCGGCGCCGGAGGAGGCGAACGAGGGCCCCTCGACAGCGACCAGGTCCGCGCCGACGGCGTGGGCCACGATCCGGTCGGCCAGGTCGCGCAGCCGGGCACGGCGGGCGGCCAGGCTGTCGTCGCGCGAGCCCTTGGACTTCTCGCGCGTGACGGTGGCGACCAAGTCGTGGTCGATGCGGCACACGCCGGTGGACGTCATGGACAGGTCCAGGCCGACGACGAAGGGGGTGGTGGTCACGGGGTGGGGTCTCCTCAGGCGCGGGCGTAGAGCGCGGCGCGCTCGGCGTCGATCAGCTCGACGAAGCAGTGGTAGGTGCCGTGGTAGTAGTCCGTCTGGGACTCGCTCTCGGTCTGGTCGTAGGCCTTGGCGATCGCCTCGATGCGGTCGCGGACCTCGCGGGCGTACGCGGTGTTGCGGCGCCCGTAGGACAGGTCGAGGTCCGACTTGGGCTGGTACAGGTCCTCGTCGCTGAGGCCGGACACAGCCAGTCGCATGGCCTGGCCCATCGAATACTTGTCGGAGCGGACCGAGATCCTCATGTCGGGCGGCAGGTACCCGGCCTTCTGCGCGGCCTTGAGGTCGGCGCGCACGTCCTTGGCGATCTGCGCCACGTCGCGGAAGCCGTCGTACTTCGACCCGGTGCGGTGCTGGTAGACGACCGGACCGCCGGTCGGGGACTCGGCGAACTCGGCGCCCGGGGGCTGGTACCCGGCCGCGCGCCAGGCGCGCTCACGCTCGCCGATCGCGTCGAGCTGGCCCGCCAGGCGCTCCAGTTCGGCGTCGTCTCCGCAGTGCACCGCCTGCAGCATCGGGTGGTAGAAGTCGTCGCGGAACACCTCCTCGGGCACCTCGGGGGCGGACGCCAGCACCTCGGCCTCGCGGGCGTAGTACGCCTCGGCGTTGCCGGTGCCGGACCACAGGGCCATGAGCTCGCGGGCCGCGTCGGCTGTCGCCGCGCCGGTACCCTGGGGTGCCTGCGGTGCGCTCGCGCCCAGGTCGACGTCAGCCTCCTGACGCGCCTTGGTCACGAACTGCCCGCCGGTGGTCACCCCTGCTGCCTGCCGCGGGTGTGCGCTGTCGAAGGTCGCCATGCCCGGTAGATGTGCGGCGACTTCCCGGCTTCGAACTTCGGCGCATGTTGATCAGTTGCACAGGGGTCACCGCCATCGAGGAGCCGCCACCCATGACCACCCAGTACCCGCGCTACAAGTTCCTGCTCAACCCGGGCGAGCAGCTGCAGACCGCAGCGCCGGCGTTCAGCATCGCCGAGGCGGTCGACGGTGACCTGCAGGTCATGTCGGGGGCGCTGGACACCTACGCCGTCCTCGAGGGCCGCCGCCTGGCGTTCCTGACCGCCACCGGTCTCGTCGAGGACGAGGTGATCGCCTCGCCGCTGCTGACCATGCCGTTCCCGATCTGCGGCGACCTCGGCCCGGCGCCGCTGGCCGGGCAGTACGACACCCGGCGCCGGTTCCCGCACGTGTCCGCCGAGGCGCTGCGCAACCCGCTGTTCTGGCTGCCGCCGTCGCTGTACGAGCGTCAGGTGCGCCCGGAGCCGACGGGGGCGGACAACGACCCCTGGGCCGCCCCGGACCCGCGCAGCACCGACCCGCTCGCCCCGGCGCAGTTCGAGCTGGACGAGGACAGCGGCCTGTGGGTCGAGACCGACGACGCCTGGGCTCTGCGTGTGGCGCTCGTGCTGACCGAGTCCGGCCTGTACCACCCGGGTGCCGCCGTCCGCGACGAGCAGGGCAACCTGGTGCTCGACTCCGCCGGCATGCCGATCCTGGACCCGGGCGACGAGAACGCCGGGACCTGGCTCGACGTGCTCGCGATGGTCGACCTGGACCCGGCCGACGTCGCGGACGCCGAGCGGATCGCCGCGTGGCTGGACGGGGCGTTCGACCCCGACCTGGACACCATCGACCTCGAGCCGCTGCTGGCCACCTCCGACCCGAGCTGGGCGCTGGACGTCGTGCACGCCATGTGGGAGCTGAACTGGCGCACCGCGTGGGGCCGCATCGGGTCGGACATGACCGACGAGTGGTCCTGGCTCGCGCTGCTGGGCGACCTGGTCGCCGGGCAGGGCGACCTGTCCGACCCCGACAAGGCGAACGACCTGGCGCGGCTCGCGGCGATGACGGTGGCCGACATGGCCGACGAGCTGCCCGACGACGGCGAGATGGACTACCTCACCGGCGTGATGGCCAAGGTGCTCACCGGCACCCAGCCGGACGCCGAGGAGTCCGCGCGGATGAGCGCGGCGCTGACCCCGGCGTGGGGCGGTGACCTGCCGCGCGCCCTGGCGGCGCTGGCGACCACCGAGACGAGCCGGCTGCTGCGCCACGCCCGCGCGGCGTTCGAGGCGGGGTACGACACGATCGAGGCTGAGCTGGCCGAGACGACGCTGGACCCGGCCGAGGACATGGCCTACGTCCTGCAGGTCGAGCAGATCGCCCGCGTGAAGTCCCGCCAGGCCGACGAGCAGGTGACCCAGCTCGCGCAGGCGCTGCCGGCCGGCGCCTCGCACGAGGCGGTGTACGCGATGATCGGCGACCTGCTGGTCGGTCCGTTCTCGGACGCCCGCACGCTGGTGATGGTGGCCGCGACGACCTACCGGCCGGCGGTCGACTTCTACGACGAGCAGATCCCCGCGGCCTGATCGCCCAGCACGAAGCCCCCGTCACGCTCTGCGCGTGGCGGGGGCTTCGTCGTGGCGCGGTGCAGGACCTGCCTCGCGGCTCAGGCAGCCGCGGTGGCGAGCTCCTCGGCGCCTGCGTCCGCGGCGGACGTCTCCTTGGCCTCCTGCGGGTGCTCGGCGCGCCAGACCTCGACGAACGCCTTGATGCTGTCGGGCGAGTACCCGCCCCAGTGCGTGATCGAGCCGTCCGGGGCGGTCACCACGACGACCGGGGCGGCCAGGTGCCCGAGCGACATCGCGTAGTCGCGGGCGCTGGGGTCGGTGGTGATGTCGACGACGTCGTACTGGACGCCGAACTTCGCCTTCGCCTTGTCCAGGGCGCGGTACGTCGCGTTGCACTGGACGCAGTTCGGCTTGGTGTAGACGGTCAAGGTGGTCGTGCTGGCAGTCATCGGTGTTCCTTCTCGGCGGCTCGGGTGATGGTGAAGGGGTAGATGTGCGGGGGCCCGGGTCCGCCGTGAAGGTGCTGGTCGTGGCAGGTCAGGCGCTCACCTCCGCGCCGGCGAGCTCGTCGGCCAGGGCGGCCGCGGCGCGCTTCTCGTGCTCGGGCCCGGTGATGTCGAACTCGGCGTCGCGGCGCGTGAGCTGGGCCAGGCGTGTCGCGCCGGAGCGCAGCGCGTCGGGTGCGGTGCGCGACACCACGCGCACGTCGCCGGCGATCTCCAGGTAGCTCAGGGCTCGCTGGGCGGACGCGCGGGCCGGGTGGCCGGTGGTGGGCTTGCGCTCCAGGGCGGCGCGGGCGAGCTCGACGGCGGCCCGGGACTCGCAGGAGATCACCACGGTGCCCAGGTGGCGCCGGTGGGCGCGCACGGCCATCGCGATGGCGCGCACCAGCGCGGCGGTCTGGTCGGAGGTGTCGGCGATCTGGGTCTCGTACAGGCCGTCGGCGCGGGTCCAGGCGATGCCGGCGCCGCGGTGGTGGGCGCGCAGGGAGGCGGCCACGGCCAGCTGGACGGTGCCGGTCTCGTCCGGGGAGATGACCTCGCGGTGCAGGCGCTCGGCGATGTCGGAGGCGGCGGCCACGACGGGGTCGGTGCCGGACACCTCGGAGGCGGGCAGGATCATGACGCCCTCGATCGGCTCGCCCTCGCGCAGCCGGGCGCGCAGGGACGGGTTCGGCACGGCCAGCTCGGTGACCTTGTGCGTCGACGGGGCGGCCAGGCGTGCCAGCCACGGGCGGACCTGGTCCATGATCGCCGGCAGCGCGGCGACGAAGGCGGACGCCGGCGCGTCTGACCCGCCGGTCTCGGCGAGCTCGACGTGCCCGTGCATGGGCTCGGGGTCGGCGTCGCACACCGCGGCCCACACCACGATCCGCTTGGACAGGGTGCGCAGGGACAGCGCAGCTCTGGGCGGGGCGATGATGGTCGGCGGCGGCTGTGCGTGGGTGCGCCGGCTCATGGCCAGCGGGGTGATGGTTGCGGTCATGAGGAACCTATGTGCGGCGTCGGCGATGCCTCGTCGAGGTGCAGGTCAGGGCCGTGGCCTCAGGCGGCCGTCGCGGGCTGGGCGCGCACCCAGGTCGCCTCGGCGCCGGGCACGAGCTCGTGCGGCTCGGGCAGGACGAGGTTGTCGGACACGACGGCGTGCTCGGTGGCGATCCGGGCCCGGTTGGCGGTGTTGGCGATGCGGTAGGCCAGCACGCGCCGGCGGGGGTACAGGTCGGCGGCGACGGTGGGCTCGTCGTCGTAGGTGAGCATCCACCGGGCCGGGCTGGCGTTGAGCGCGTCGGCCAGGCGCTGGTGGTCGGCGGCGGTCATGCCGTTGGCGTACAGCCGGTTGCCCTCGCGCAGGTAGGGCGGGTCGACGAACACCAGGACCTCGTCCTCGATGCCGGAGTCGGCCAGGTCGGCGATGGCGATGACGGCGTCGCCCTGGGTGAAGCGGATGCGGTTGCTGAGGTAGCCGACGTGGCGGATCCGCATCGCGAGGGCGGGGGCGTTCCAGCGGGACGCGAGCGTCCAGGGGCCGTCCTGGTTCTTGCCGCCGATGGGCCCGACGCGGTCGTTGACCATGCCCGAGCGCGAGCACCGGTTGAGCACGAGGGCGGCGAAGGCGGTGTCGGCGTCGGCCGTCCCGGGGACCCCTGCGCGCCCGACCCGCTCGCGGGCCCAGGCCCACAGGTCCAGGTCGGGGGCGGTCTGCTCGACGCGGGTCGCGAGCGTCTCGGGGTCGCTCAGCATGGTCCGCCACAGGGCGGCCAGGGCGGGGTTCTTCTCGGTCAGCCAGATCTCCCCGACGGCGTCGTCGTTGAGCATGCTCAGGCCCGCGCCGGCGCCGCCGGCGAACGGCTCCAGCCACACCTCGACCTCCATGTCCGAGATCTGCTGGGCGAACATGTGCTCGAGGTAGGGCGCCATGCGGGCCTTGCCGCCCGGGTAGCGCAGCGGGGAGACGTACCGGCGCGCGCTCACAGGTGCGCCTCGCGGACCGGGTCGAGGTAGAGGCCAGTCGCGCGACGCGGCGAGGGCACCTGCGGGCTCTGGGCGGGCGGCTCGACGAGGAACTGGACGCGCTCGGGGGTCGGCTCGATGAGGAGCAGGTCCAACACGATGGACGCTTCCTGCTCGGCCTCCTCGGGCGTCTGGCCCCGCTCTGCGCGGATGATCGCGGCGAGCAGCCCCGGGCCGCCCGCCGCCGGGAAGCGCTGGGCTGCGGACGGCCCGCTCATCGGCGGGTCGGGGTCGCCAGCACGGCGGCTGCGTCGGTCACGCTCATGGCGCGCGAGAAGGCTGTGGTCAGCCAGACGAGCAGGCGCGGCACCTGGTCGGGCTGCAGGACGATGTTCGAGCGGTGGCGGCCGTTGACGTCGCTGGTCGCGGAGACGACCAGACGTTCGCCGTTGGGGCGCGTGAAGCGCACCGCACTGCCGGAGTCCTGGTGGCGCACCGTGAACTCGAAGTGCGGCTCGATCGCCATGTAGCCGACGGCGTCGAGCAGGCTGTTCGCGGGCAGGACGGCGAGCACGCTCTGCTCGCCGACGTCGTCGACGGTCAGGACGGTGATGTCCTCGCCCATCGCGTACAGGTGCAGGCCGGCGAGGTTGGTGCCGTCGGTGGCGTCGAGCTCGAGGCGGGCTGTTCCGGGGTTAGGCGTCAGGGCGAAGATCGTCATGCCGTGCTGATGTGCGGCAGACGCACAGGATCGAGCCGGTCGGCTGCGCGCCTGCCGCGAGGTCACACGATGGGGTCGGCCACGGCGCGGCCGGCGTCGCTCAGGCGCCAGCGGCGGCGCCCGGAGGCGTCGTCGTAGGTCTCGGCCAGGCCCTTGAGCACGAGGTTGTCGAGCGTGCGGGCGGCGTTGGTCGCCGAGTCGTGCCCGAGCATGGAGGCCACCTTGCCGGCGCGCGGGCCGCCCATCGTCCAGTGGTTCAGGACGTGCAGGGTGCGGCGCTGCGCGGGAGTGATGGGGATGGCGGGTGCGGTGGCGTCGGTGGTCATGCCCTGCTGATGTGCGGCAGCGCGGCCCGGTGTGCGGGGTCCTAGGGCACGGGGAGGTCGGGTCGCCCGTTCATCGCCCTCAGGATCGCGGCGAGGGCCTCGTCCGTCTCCAGTGCGGCGTCAACGCGCACATGCGCACCCACGGGCGGTCCCATCTGCGCGAGCGCGACGAACCTGTCCCAGCTGGCGAGGGTGGCGGCGTCGCGGGCGGCTCCCCGCTCGGTGATCCGGTCGTGCAGCAGGCGGAACGGGCCGTCCAGCCACACGACGTGCACCTGCGCGTCGAGGCGGTCCAGGCGATCGCGCCACCCGGGTCTGGCGCGGCCCGAGTACGGGGCGACCAGCACGACCGGACAGCCCGCGGAGACGATCTCCCCAGCGAGGTCCTCCCCTGCCTGGTACGCCGCCGCCGACAGCGCCTTGCCCACGTCGCTGTCGAGGTCTGCCGGATCGTGGCCGGTCTGCTCGAGAGCGACCGCCGCCAGCGGTGCGTAGAAGGTGTCCCGGTCGACCAGCGCTGCCCCGAGCTGGCGCGCCAGAGCGCGGCCGAGGGTGGACTTTCCCGTGCCGGGTGCCCCGACGATCACGACCAGCTCCGGTGAGGCGGCTGCTGTCGCGGGCGCCGCGGCCGGCGTTGCCCGGGAGGCCGTGGTGGGCTCGCTGATGGGGTGCCTCGGTTTCTGGGTCTCGGGTGGGGTTCGCCGCTGATGTGCGCGGCGGTCGTTCAGGCAGGCCCCAGCCCCCGGGTCAGGGCGATCTCGGCGATGGCACCCGAGCGCGGCGCCGGGTCGGCGATGTGGCTCGTCGAGGCCACGAGGCGGGCGACCTGGGCGTCGGTGGCGGTGATGTCCAGGCTCGCCAGGGTGCGGCGCACGAGGTCGGTGGGCGTGGACTGCGGCGCGACGACGCCGGGTGCCGACAGGGGCAGCTGCGGCGAGGTGAGGGTGCCGTTCCACGACTCGATGAGGGACGTGGCGAAGTCGAGCAGCGTGTACTGCTCCTCGTTCGCGCCGAAGCAGAACGTGAGCATGTGCCCGGGCCGGTTCAGGTGCGGCGGGGCGGCGTGGTTCCACGCCGTCAGCGCGGGGCGCTTGGAGGTCATGAGCTGGCCTCGGGCGACGTCGCGGGCGAACCAGACGACGAACTCGATCGCGAGCCAGGCGTCGCGGGTGGGGCGCCGGTCCTCGTCGACGTCGAGCTTGAACGCGACCGTCCAGTCGCCGTCGTAGTCGACGGACGCGTCGGCGCTCAGGCCGGCGAAGGTCAGGGCGTGGGAGATCTCGGCCGGGCCGATGCCGGGCTGGGCGGTGTCGGTGCTCATGGCCTACCGATGTGCGGCATCGCCGTCGCCGTAGCGCGCCCGGATCTGCTCGCGGGCCCAGTCCGGCAGCTCGTGCTCGTGGCCGTAGGAGTGGGCGACGGGCTCGACGCCGGCCATGCGCACGAGGGTGGCGATGTCGGCGTGGAACTGGGCGGACTCGGGGTCGACGAGCCAGTCGCCGTCCTCGCTCGTCAGCAGCGCGAGCCGCTGCGCTGAGGCGACCTGCTCGGGCGTCGGGTCGCTCACGCGATCGCCTCGGCGACGGCGGAGACGACCTCGCGTCCGACCGGCGGGCACACGGCGTTGCCCAGCCCCTTGGTGACGTCGGCGACGCTGAGCGCCGGGTCCCAGGTGTAGGTGTCGGGGAACCCCATCCCGCGGGCGAGCTCGCGCGAGGTCAGCGCCCGGTAGCGGTCACCGTCGACGAGGTTCCAGTGCTGGGAGGCCGTCGTGATGGTGCGGATCGGCTCGTGCAGCCCGACCCCGGGGTGCCCGGTGACGTGCTGGGTCAAGAACCGTGCGCCGTGCCGCGCCCGGCCGCGCTCGATGCGGGCACGCACGGACGGCGTCGCGGCCGCGACCGGACGCCACAGCGCGTCGCTGGTGCGGCGGTGCAGGTGCTGACCGAAGGCGGGCTCGACGGCGTCGTGGCGCAGCGGACGGACCTTGACGCCGGGGCGGGTGGCGATGACGAACAGGCGCTTGCGGCGCTGGGCGACCCCGACCCGCGAGGCGTGCACGATGCGCGGGTCGACCTGGTAGCCGAGGCGCTCCAGACCCTCCTTCCACCACGGGTACAGCCGCCAGCTCAAGAACGACGGGACGTTCTCGACGATGATCGCGTCCGGCTCGGTGACGTCGGCGCAGTCGATGACGGCGAACGCGGTCCCTCGCATCGCGTCGTGGAAGGCACGCCGCTTGGGCTGGGAGGCCGAGCTGTGGCCCTGGCATGCCGGGGCGCTCAGCTGGATCCGGAACGGCGGCAGCGTCGACCAGTCGACCTGGCGCAGGTCCTGGCAGGCGTGCACGGTGGCGGGGTGGTTGCGGGCGTGGGTGTCCACGGCGGTGCGCCAGTGGTTGCCCGCCCACACCACGGGCACCCCGGCCTGCTCGGAGCCGAGGGTCAGGCCGCCGAACCCGGCGAACAAGTCGATCGCGGCCAGCGTCATGATGCGGCCCGCGCGGGGGTCGGCAGGTCGAGGTTCATGCATGACCGATGTGCGGCACGCGCCGGGCGTGGGTGCCGCTATGCGCTGGGCGGGTCCTGCTCTGCCTCGCGACGGAACACGGCCTCGCCGGCGTCTGCGTCGTGCCGGTCGAACCGCCAGTGCCGCCCGTAGTCGTTGCGGACGCACAGCTCGAAGAACCCGGCGTCGCGGTCGGGGTCGAACGGCTCGCCGGTGAGCGCGCTGCGCCCGCTGACGTTGACGCGCAGCTCGTCGGGGTTGGTGGTCTGCCTGGCGGTCAGGGCCATCGGTCGCTCCTCGGGTGTGGCCGCGTGCTGGTCGGGTCGTGCTCGGGCGCGGGAACGCTCACGCCACGCCGTAGTCGGCGAAGCGGATGCCGGTGGCGGCCTCGAGCGCGGCGCGCAGGTCTGCGGGCAGGTCCGACACGTGCCCGACCCGGGCGTTGTACGCGTCGTTGGGGTCGGTGTCGGTGCCGCGCGGGGCGGTGAAGGTGCCGGTCTGCTGGACGTTCCAGTGGTTCGTCCCGACCACGTGGACGCGGCACGAGGCGTGGCCGTCGTGCTCGGTGGCGGTGACCGTGGCGTGGGTCAGGATCAGCGGAGAGTCGCCCCGCAGCAGGCTCAGGTCGGGGAAGCCGCCCAGCTCGACCCGCGCGGCGACCTCGATGGTCTCGGTGCGGCGGACGAGGTTCGCGGTCGGGCCGCTCACGGCGTCTCCTGCAGCACGGGTGTCAGGTCGACATCGGCCGCCGCGGCGATGGCGGAGAGCAGGTCGGCCGGCAGGTCACGCAGGTGCCCCCGCAGCGGGCTGTGGTCGCGCTCGTCGCGGTGGGCCTGCGGCGCGTTCCAGGTGCCGGTCTGGATGATCTGGCCGGGGCCGGTGACCTCGAGCGTGAGGGTGGCGTCGGTGAGGGTGAGCCCCTCGGCCTGCGTGCGCAGGGTGGCGGCGAAGGGCACGAGGTCGTGGATCACCCCGGGCAGCGGCAGCGGGTCGCAGCTGTCGAGGTCGATGCTGGTCGTGGTGACCTTGACGACGCGCGAGTCGGTGCGGGTCGCGGCCGGTGCGGTGAAGTCCATGCCTGCTGATGTGCGGCACCCGGCGGGGCTGGCGGCCGGGTGCCGCACTGGGCGATCAGCAGTAGGCGCGCACGAGCTCCAGCGGCCCGTCGGGCGCCGTTCGGGCCAGCCCGGCGCCGTCGACCGGCAGGAGGCGCTTGCGGGTCGCCTGGCGGCCGTACAGCGATCGGATGGCGCCGTAGCGGAACCCCAGCGCCCCGGCCCAGCCGCGCGCGGCGTGCTGGGACCCGTGGATCCCGGTGTCGTCGACGAGCCAGGTGCCGCCGGCCGTGGCTGCCGACGCGATGGCGGTGAGCGCCTCGACGTCGCCGTTCAGCCCGTGCCAGGTGTCCGCCACCGGCACGTCGGCGACCACGAGCACGCCGAGGTCGCTGCGCGACGCCTGCTCCAGCAGGTCGGGCAGCTCGTCCGGGGTGTGCAGGGTCGCGCCGCGGAAGGTGCGGGACAGCGGCTCGTCAGCGCGGGCGGTGACCAGGTGCACGGTGCGCCCGGCGGCCGCGGCCTGGTCAGCGAGCAGGCGCATGACGCTCGCGGGCCGGTTGTACGTGCCGCCGGTGAGCAGCCCTCGGGTCAGGTCGAAGCGCGCGGGCTGGCCGCCGGCGTTCGCGGCGAGCACGACCCCTGCCTCGTGGTCGCCCGGGACGGCGTCCGGATCGGCCGCGGGCGGCGGGCCGGTGACCGTGGCCCAGCTGCCGAGTCCTTCGCGCCAGAACGTCACGCCCTCGTCGGTCTGCAGCTGGGAGACGTCGGTGCGCCACGACATGTCGCCGCCGGTGCGCTCGGCGATCGCGACCAGGTGGACGCCGACGGCGCGCCCGGTGCGGGCGATGCGGTTCAGGCTCACCTCCAGGGCGGGCACGGCCGCGGCGTGGTCGACGTCGATCATCAGGAACCGGTCGGGCACGCGGACCGGCGCGGGCAGGTCGGCGTGCCCGGTGACGTCGTGCTGGCGCAGCAGCGCGTACCGGCGATCGAGCTCGGCCAGGGCGTCGGCGACCACGATCTGCGTCTCGTCGTGGGTGCTCGCGGTCGCCAGCGCCGCCTCGGACCCGGACTCGGGGTCCAGGGACGCTTCGCCGTGCCATCCGGCGTCCTGCAGCCGGTCGATCAGGTCCTGCGCGGCCGCGTACCGGTTCGGGCCGGTCACCAGGACGTGCGAGGTCTGGTGCCCGCCGAGCGTCGCGGTGCCGGCGTCGGTGGTCGCGATGGGCACGACGGTGCGCTGCAGCCCGGCCGGCGCGGCCAGGCGCGCGGGCGGGGACGGCTTGCGCGCCGGGTCCGGGTCGCGGACGGCGGCGATGTCGGCGCCCGCGCGGTTGCGCACCGACAGGCGCAGGTCGCCGGACTCGATGCGGCGCAGGTTGGTGGTGAAGTCCTCGTCGGTGCGCCACCCGGCGCCGAGCACGCGGTCGTCCGCGGCGCGGATCGCGCGGGCGCGGTCGATGACGGTGTAGAAGTCGTCGCCGGTGAGGTTGTGCGGGGAGGACAGGGCGACGTAGCGGCCCGAGGAGGACACGGCCCGCACGAGCCACCAGCGCCCGGAGTCGGTGAACTGGACCCGCTCCCCCGCCGCCAGGGCGCGCACCTGCATCTGCAGGGGCTGCAGCGCGAACCTCGTGCGGACGGAGCCGTCGTGCAGCACGCCGACGCGCTCGTGCCACGGCTGACCGAAGCGCGCGTCGATCGTGCGCGAGGCCCACCCCAGCCACGGGTGCAGTCGCGGGTCGTCGCGCTCCAGGTCGACGACGCCGGCCAGCACGACGGTGCGCCCCGAGCTGTCGTAGGTGTCCACGACCCGGGCCAGGGCGGCGCGGGCGCGCCAGGTGTCGGTGCGCCGGGCGCCGGAGGCCACCTGGGCGCGCTCGCGCTCGTCGAGTGCGTGCAGCACCGATGCGATGTCGTCGACCACGACCAGCGGGCCGGTGGCGTCGGCGAAGGCGCGCTCCAGGAGGTCGGCCATCTCGGCCGGGAACCGGTGGGTCAGGGTGCTCCAGGTGCACAGCTCACCGGCCAGGCCGCCGACCTCGGTGTCGCCGCAGATGCGGTAGACGGTCCGCCCCTGCTCGAGGGCGGCGTCGATGACCCGGCGCACGAGCGTCGTCTTGCCGACGCCGGCGATGCCGGTCACGGCCCAGGTGCGCCCGCCGGTCAGGTGGACCGCCTTGAGGTCGCCGGTGTGCCCGAGCAGGACGTCCAGCGGCCCGGGCGCGGTCGCCTGGTGGGCGGCGACCGCCGCGGAGATGCCCTCGTCCTGCTCGCTCAGCCACCAGGTGCCGTCGGCGAGCTGGCCGAACCCGGCCGCCCGGCCGGTGCGCCGCAGGTCGAGCAGCGACATGCCGGTCGCGGCGACGAGGTCGCTCGTGCTGGCGCCGGGGTGCAGGGCCAGGTGCACGACCGCGGGGTGGTGCTCGTGCTCGCGCAGCGCGGCGGTGTAGGTGGTGCCGCGGGAGGCGGCGAGGGCGCGGACGGCGGCCTTGCGGCGGGCGTTGCGGGTCATGACGTGTTCTTCCCGGCGCTCCTCCCGCACTGGCGCGCCTGGGTCGCGGCACGAAGGATCTGCTGGGCGTGATCCGAAGGGACCTTGGCTCGTGGTGCTCGCGGGCCGTGCGGGGGCCGTGCGAACGAGCGGGTGGCGACGCCTGCTGCCACCGATCACGCTACGTGCGGGGCCGGTGGCAGCAGGTCAGGAGTGCGCCGACGCGCCGGTCAGCCACCCATCCGGGCGGTGCGGAACTCGTGGACGGAGGCCGCCTCGACGCGGCGCTGGCCGCCCGCGCTGACGCTCGCCACGCGCAGGTGCCCCGCGCGCAGCATCCGGTCGACGGTGGCGCGCGAGACGTCGAGCTCGGCCGCGGCCTGGGCGATGGTCATGGGCTTGGGGCCCATGCCGATCGCGTCGCGCAGGTAGCGCATCTCGGCGATGGACTCGCGGATGTCGCCGGTCGCGGTGTGCGCGAGCTTCTTGGTCATCGGCTTGATGTCGCACCACCACTGCGCCGGCCCGGCCCAGGACGAGACGTCGAGCATCCGGTAGTGCGCGTGCTGGTACAGGCTCGGCACGTTCGCCTCGAGGTAGTTCAGGTCCAGGCGAACGGAGTTGCCGGCCACACGCGCCGTGCGCGCCTCGGGCGCGAACCGCTGCAGGTGCTCGGTGAGCAGCTTGTCGACCTGGTCCAGCGGCGTGCTCTGCTTCGGGTCGGCGATCCGGTCCCACAGGCCGGTGTTGGCGTGCATCTGCTGCACGAACCCCGAGGCGCGCTGGCGCAGATCGGCTGCCTCCTCGGGGCTGTACGCCACGACGAAGCTCAGGCCCTCACCGTCGAGGACGTTCAGGTCGAGGTCGGTCACGTGCATGGCGATCTCGAGCAGGCGTCCGCGCTCGGCGTGGGCCTCCACGATCGGCTTGCCGGGGAAGTCGGGGCCGACCCAGGGGTTCAGGTCGGTGGTCTCCACGTCGACCCAGGCGAGGGCGACTTCGGGATAGTCGGTGGTGGTCATGGTCTACCTATGTGCGGCAAGATGGCGCGCCATTGTGGCAGGTCAAGGCCCGGGCGCGACAGACGCCCGCCGGATGAAATTCCGGCGGGCGTCGTGCGAGTTGGTGCGGCCACACCGGAGGGATCAGGTCCAGCTCCACGCGCGACCGCGTGCTGAGTAGATGTGCGGCAGGCCACCGTCGTACCCCCTTGATTCACTTTACTCCCGAACGTCTCAGATTGGCGCGTTGCCGCACATCTCTCCTCCGAGCCAGCCGATGGGGCTGGCACCCGAACAGGAGAACCACCGTGTCGCAGCGCAAGACCACCACCCGCCGCCTCGTCGCCATCACCCTGACCACGACCATCACCGTCGGCGCAGCGGCCACCGGCGCCATCGCGCTCGACCGGCACAACATCGCCCAGGTCGCCCTGCAGGCCGAGGCCACGTCCATCCGCGCCGAGGCCTACAACGGGTGGCTCGGCCGCGAGATCGCCCGCCGCGACGCCATCGAGATCACCGAGGCGCGCAAGGCCGCCACTGCCGGTGCCGCCGCGGCCCAGGCTGTGCTCGATGCCTCCCCCAACGCCGACGAGACGCTGCGCACCGCCCTGGCCACCGCGATCACCGCCGCCACCCAGGCCGCCACCCAGGACGGCGAGGACCTCGACGTCGTCGCCATCCGCGCCGCCGGCACCGCCGCGACAGACGCCGCCCCGGCCGTCACCGAGTCTCAGGCCGCGTGGCAGGCCGCCGAGGACGCCCGCATCGAGGCCGAGCGGATCGCCGCCGAGAAGGCAGCCGCCGAGGCCGCGGCACGCAAGGCCGCCCAGCGCGCCAACCAGTCCGAGCGCACCGCCGCGGTCGTCGAGCAGGTCGCCCCGTCCGGCGTCGCCTGGTCCACCCGGATCGTGAACTCCGGCGGCCAGGGCGCGGTCGACGCCTGCGCCGGCGGCGTGACCCGCTGGTCGTCGAACATCGAGGGCAAGGCGTACCTGCCGATCCACGAGCACTGCGGCGGCTCGCCGATCCTGTCGCTCGGCATGGGCCAGATGGTCGCGATCTCCGGCGGCGGCCTCGACGGCGTCTACCAGGTCGTCGACTCGCGCAACGTCGCCAAGGGCGACTCCGTCACCGCGGCCTACGGCATCGGCGGGTCGGTCCTGCTGCAGACCTGCTACGTGAACTCCAACCTCATGCGGATCGTCGGCGTGGTCAAGGTCGGCTGACCCCACCCCGCGAACGACGAAGCCCCCGGCCCTGGTGAGGGTCCGGGGGCTTCGTCGTTGCTCAGCCGGTCAGGCTCAGCCGATCAGCATGCTCAGACGCTGCGCCTGGTAGGCCGCCTCGCCGTTGCGGTTCATGCGCTTGCGCGCGAGCACCAGCCCGCCGCCGAGCGCCACCGCCGCCAGCGCGGCCGCGCCGACGTACTTCGTGGTCTCGTCGACACCGGTCATCTCGAGCTCGGTGCGGCCGTTGGTCGCCTGGACCTCGGTCGCGTCCTGCCCGGCGCCCGGCGTCGCGGCCGGGTCCTCGCCGTCGACCGGGGCGGCCGGCGCCTCGGAGACGTTCAGGTCCACGTACTGCGTGACGCCCGACGTCAGGCCGGTCAGCCGCAGCGAGTGCAGGCCCACCTCGGCGTCGGTCGGCACGCTCACCTGGACGCGGACCGTGCCGTCAGCCTCGGCCGTCACCGTGTCGAGGATGACGTCCTCGGGCAGGAAGCGGACCTCGACCTGCTCGCCGGCGTCGAAGCCGAAGCCGTTGACGACCAGCGCCTGGCCCTGGGCGACGTCGAACCGCTGGACCTCGCCGTCCTCACCGGTGCCCTGGCCGGGGGCCGGGTCCGTGCCCTCGCCCTCGCCCGGCGACGGGGAGGGGTTCGGCGTGGGCGTGGTGCCCTCGGCGAGGACCTCCCAGTTGACGACGATCTCGTTGGAGACCAGGCCGTCGAGCGCCGCGGTGGCACGCAGCTCGTGCGCACCCACGCTCAGGTCGGCCAGCGACACCGTGCGCCCGAGGGTGCCGGTGCTCGGGCCGCCGTCCAGCGACCAGTTCAGCGTCGCCTCGGGGCTGTCGACCACGAACACGAACTCCGCGGTCGTGGACTGCGTCTGGTCCCCCGGACCCGAGCTCAGCGAGACCACCGGGGCGGCCGGGGCCGGCGGGGTGACGACGTCACCGGGCTGGCCGAGCGGGATCCGCAGCACGCCGTTCGGCGCGACCGTCACGGTGCCCGTTCCGGTCTGCGGGTCGATGCCGGCCAGCGGGACCAGGCCGTCGGAGCCGAAGTAGTCGTACTCGACGTCGTAGGTGCCGGTCGCCACGTGGTACGTGCGCTCGTAGTCGTACAGGTACTCGTTGAACGCGTTGATCGGCGTCATGCCGTCGCGCGCGGAGTCCTGGTTGCGGATGTCGATCGACACCGAGGACGACGGGCCGGTCTCGCCGGCGTCGCGGATGCCGTTGAGGTTCGTGTCGACCCACACGTCGATCCCCAGCTGGCCGAGCTCCAGGTCCGCCGGGGCCATGCGCATCTGCAGGGACCGCGACGTCAGCACGCCGCCGGACGGGGCGAAGGTCACCTCGGTGCGGGTCGTGGTGCCCGGGACGACGCCCGTGGCGAAGTCGCCGACCTGCTGGAAGCCGTCGGGGCTGACGACCTCGACGGTGTAGGTGCCCGCGCGCAGCCCGAAGAAGTACAGGTCCGCGATGCCGAACTCGGCCGCCGGGCTGCCGGACGCCACCAGGGTCTCGCCCTGGTAGAGGTTCACGACCGTCGCCTCGAGCTGGGCGGGCGTGAGCTCCGCCGAGGTCAGGTACGACGACGGGGAGACGCGCAGCCAGGTGCAGGTGCCGTCGCTGGTGTCGCCGACGTCGGTCGGGCAGTCCGGGTCGAGGCTGATCACGCCGGGCTCGACCAGGACGGGCGCCGCGAAGGCGGGCGCCGCGCCGGCGACGAGGCCCACGGCGCCGATGGCGCTCACGGCCAGCAGGGCTACGGCCCGGTTGGGGCGGCCGCGGCCGCGGGTGGTGGACGTCGTCATCTGCGAGGGTCTCCTGCCGTACGTACGAAACGCCCCGGGGTCGGGGCGGTGATCACCCCTCGACTGTATGTCACCTGTGGACGTCGCCGAGGGGAGGATTGGTGGTGTGTCGCCGCGCCCACACGTCCGGGTGTCATACATCGGAGGGGCCACGTCGGCGGGTCAGTCGAAGGTGAGCTCGCCGCCGGGCCAGATCACGCGACGGACGCCGGAACCGGCCAGCACGCGCCGGCAGTTCGGGCACGGCTCGTCGGTGACGCCGATGGTGCAGTTCGCCCGCTCCTCGCGGGTCAGCTCCAGCATCAGGTTCTCCTCGGCGTGCAGCGCGTCGCACGAGCCGGTCGCCGAGCCGACGTACGTCGTCGACGCAGAGACCTCCTCGTAGGACCGCTGGCCCCGCGGGCAGGCGCCGGCGCTCAGGCAGCCGGGCTTGCCCGCGGGGTAGCCGTTGTACCCGGTCCCCAGGATGCGGTGGGTGTCGTTGTGCATCGCGACGGCGCCGACCTGGCGGCGGCGGCAGTCGGCGCGCCGGGACACGGCCAGCGCGATGCCCAGCAGCCACTCGTCCCAGTCGGGTCGCGTCTGCGGCTCGCCGACGACGACCGGGCTCACGCCGCGCGCCGCAGGGTCGGGTCGTACGGGGTGATGAGCAGGGTCATGCCAGCCTCCTCAGGCGTGCGGTCGGCCTTGAACTGGTTGCACGGCACGCACGCGCCGACGAGGTTGAGCCACGAGCTCGCCCCACCGCGGGACTTGGGCTGGACGTGGTCGACGGTGTCGGGCGGGCCGCCGCAGTACGCGCAGGCGCCGTCACGGCGGCGCACCGCCTGCTTGGAGACGGGGCCGTACCCGGTGCGGGCGTAGGCCCACCCCATCGCGACGTAGCGGACCAGGCGCAGCACGCGCGGGCGCTCGTAGGGGCCGATCTTGCCGGTGGCGGCCTCGTGGACGACGGCGACCTTGCGAACCAGCATGCGCACCGCGTGCTGCAGCGTGACGCGGTGCAGCGGCTCCATGCCCGCGTTCAGCACGAGCACGCCGGGCTGGGCGGCCATCGTCGTCTCCTCTGGTCGGCTCCCGGCAGGGTGTCGGGGCTCGCTAAGTACATGTGCGGCAGTGGGCTGCACAGAGACGAGAAGGAGCGGCCAGGCGCCGGCGCGTTGGGTGCGCGCGGGCGACGGGCCTCGGGTTGTGGAGCTGGCGGGAGTCGAACCCGCGTCTCGGACCGGACGGCAGAAAGGGATCCTCACGAGCGTCACCGGCCCCGGGGTTCCGAGCGCTGCCGAGGGGGCCGGATGCAGCGCCTGGTCGTCACGTGGAGGTGTCCCCCGCACGGCCCGCACGTGACGCGGCCGAAGGGGTGAGTCCTGCTTCTCGGCGCCCGTACGGCTCGGGGCAGGACTTCCCGGCCGCGGACGTCACCGCTACGCGGTGAGGGCGAAGTCGCGCTTGGCGCTTCTTGGTGCGACACCTGATTTGCGAGGGTGCGTCGCCTGCCTCGGCTCGACCTGAACAACCGCCCTGGGCCCGATCGAAACCGGTCAGCCCCGAGCTGCCGCCCGCGGTCACGGACGGCTGCGTGGCGCCCACCGGGGTCGAACCGGTGACCTCTCGATTTTCAGTCGAGCGCTCTACCAACTGAGCTAGGGAGCCAGGTGCCGGCGCGGTGGCCGGCGGTGCGCCGGGCGAGCCGGCGACGAGTCGGGATGACAGGGTTCGAACCTGCGACCTCGCGGCCCCCAGCCGCGCGCGCTACCAAGCTGCGCCACATCCCGTCGCGTCCCAGGTGTTGCGCGACGCCCGCCCCGAGCGCACCCGGTGCCGCGACGTCGTTGCCCACCACCGGCTCGCACCGGCAAGGGCCCCCTGGGACTGGGGCCTGGTAGGACTGGCCGTGCCCGCCCGGGCGCCGCGGTGCGTGCGGCGGATCCGGGTGGCGTTCGACCTCGAGCTGGGCACCCAGGATTCGAACCTGGAACCTCCCGGTCCAGAGCCGGGCGCAACTGCCAGTTGTGCTAGTGCCCATCGCCCGCGGTTTGCTCGACGACCTCGTCGTCACCGGCTCGGTGGCCGGAGGGCCCGCGGAGGCCCTACGTGCACGCTCAGGCCTGGTCGACCTGGACGTAGATCCCTGCCGCCGTCGCGACGCCGACGTACCCAGGCGCGATGACCCGGTACACCGGCTGGCGCTCGGCGACCTTGGCGACCGACCGCACCTGCTGGCGGTTCGGGGTGACGCAGCCGCGGAAGCCGCGGGGGCGGGTGCTCGCGACGGCGGTGCCGGCGGCGAGCTCGTGGGCCCACCGGACGTCGCCGCTCGGCGCGATGACGCCCTGCGTGGCGGCCAGCACCACGGCGTCGCCGTGCTCCAGCCCCACCTGGACCAGCGTCGCGGCGCCCTCGACTGGCACGATGCGGGCCTTGGCGTGCCCGATGCCGCCCTTGCGGCCACGGGCCAGCAGGTGCACCGGTCGGCCGGTCGCGGCCAGGTCGGCCACACTCGCGAGCCCGCTGGTGGTGTGCAGCACGGTCTCGGCGGGCAGGCCCGCGGGCTCGGCGGTGGTGTCGGTGCTCATGTCGCTCCTCAGGCTCGGGTGGTCCCCGTGCTGATGTGCGGCAGAGATGTCAGCCGTCACTGCGCTCCGTGCGGGCCATGAGGGCCTCGACGGCGCGGCCGATGCTCTCGGACGTCGTCAGGTTGTCCTCGCTCGGCGGGGCCAGGCGGGCGTGCAGGTCGGCGAACACCTCTGCGGCCTTCGCCCCGCCGAGGTACCCCGCGTACGGGTCGCCGGTCACGCGCGAGCGGGACGCGACGAGCACGGCGCGCACCGAGCGGTGGGCGCGGATGTTGCGCTCGTCCAGGCCCTGCCCGCCGGGGTACACCTCGAGGGAGGCGTAGTCGCTGCGGAAGCGGAAGTAGAACGGCGCGTCGTCGAGCATGCCCCAGGCCTGCATCGGGATGGAGCCCCAGGAGGCGACGTCGCCGCGGCGGCGCTCGAACCGCAGGCCCGGGATCTGCGCCTCCAGGATGGTGGCGGCCTCGCGCGCGTTCTGCGCCCAGTCGATGTCCTCGTCGGTCGCCACGTGTCTCCTCGGTGTCGTCGCGTCGTCGGTGTGCCCCTGCCGGGACTCGAACCCGGGACCTGCCGGGTAGGAGCCGGCCGCTCTGGATCCGCTGAGCTACAGGGGCGCGGGGTGGAGGTGCTGGCGGGATTCGAACCCGCGTGGACGGCTTTGCAGGCCGCTGCCTCGCCTCTCGGCCACAGCACCAGGTGCGCGCCCGGGGGCGCGCGGGTCGGTCGGTCAGTCCTGCTCCCAGACGGCGAACCCGGCCGCCAGCGCCCACAGACGCAGGTGGTCGATGCCGCCGGTCAGCAGCTCGCGGTAGACGGCCGCCCAGACCTGGGAGGACCAGGCCAGCGCGGCGTCCAGCGCGGGCGTCGTGCGGCCGGTGACGATGCGGCCGTCGCCGCCGATCAGCAGCGCGAACAGCTGCCCGGAGTCCTCGTCGAAGGAGACGTGGCCGGGCTCACCCTCGAACTCGATCTTGAGCACGAACGGGGCGTACGGCGACGTGCCGTACGTCGACCCGTCACGCAGCGGCTGCAGCAGCAGCTTGAACCGGGACGGGGCAGGGCAGCCCTGCGGCACAGCAGGCAGGGACGGGCGGTTCACGGTCGTGGTGGCCATGCCCTACCGATGTGCGGCAGCGCTGGTGCCGCTCCACAACGCCACGCCACCGCTCGTGGCGGTGCTACATTCTCAGGCACCGGTGATGGCATGGACCGGTCTCCGAGCGACCAGCCCCGCGGCGGCCGCCACGAGGACAAGGCGGGACCGCCGATGCTGCAGGGCCCTCATCACCGTCAGACCAGCAGCAGACTGGGATGCGCGGCGCGGGACGAGCACCCAGCAGAGAGCTGATCATGACGACCTACCCTGTGGATCCCCGTGACGCGCGCCGACTGGCCGCTGCGAAGGGCATCTCCTACGCCGCCGCGCAGCGTGAGCTCGCGGCTCTCGACCCGAACCGGCACCTGGGCGTCGTGCGCGCCGCACGAGCCCGTTCGCTCGGCTGGCCGCGCTGGGCCGACCGCGCGGCCGACGACTTCGCCTCCGAGCTGCCCCGGCGGCACCCCGCGGGGGCGCTCGCGGCAGCGAAGTCGACGACGGCGGTGCTCCACGACGCCTGGTACGCCAGTGCCCTCGTGGTCGACGTCAACGACGTCCAGCACGTCGACGACTACGACGGCGACGAGCTGTGGAACCTGACCTTCACGCTGGAGGTCGAGGTCACGGGGCTGCTGGACACCTACCGTGCCCCTGAGAGCCTGAGCGCCGAAGGGCTCAAGGCCGACGACGACTACGGCCCCGACGACACGACGGTGCACGTGGCCGGCCGTCGCGTCGAGGTCACCGTCGCAGGGCTGCGCGCGCTCGACGGTGAGGACGCCTGGCAGGAGCAGGAGATCCTGTCCGCCGTCTGGCTGTAGCCGCACCCGAGCTCACCGCCGCGCGCCCAGGGAGGGGCGCGGCGGTGAGCTCGGTACGTGGGGTGTCCGACGGGACTCGAACCCGCGACCTCCTGGGCCACATCCAGGCGCTCTAGCCGTCTGAGCTACGGACACAGTGCGCGACCAGGGACTCGAACCCCGGACATCCGGCATGTCGTGCCGGCGCTCTACCAACTGAGCTAGCCGCGCGTGCGGCCCACACAGGGCCGACGTGGTGATGCTGCGTGCGCTCGGCAGGACTCGAACCTGCGACCCCCTGCGCCGGAGGCAGGTGCTCTATCCGCTGAGCTACGAGCGCGAGTCCGGCCCGATGATGGGCCGGCGCCTGTGGAGACGGCGGGGTTCGAACCCGCGACCCCCTGCATGCCATGCAGGTGCGCTACCAGCTGCGCCACGTCCCCAAGATCGCCCCGCGACGTCGCACCCCGCCTCCCCATACCCCCTACTGAGGGGCGGTGAAGGTGCCCGGCTGTCAAGGCCGGGCGTCGGGCGCCGCGGGACGCTCCTGCCACTCGTGCCTCGCCGTCCCGGTGCGGGCGGGGCGACGCGACGGCAGGTGGCCTGCCTCGAGCGGATGACGGGACTCGAACCCGCTGCCTCGACCGTGGGAGGGTCGCGCTCAACCTGTTGAGCTTCATCCGCGAGATCCCCGGAGGTCCGCGCCGGGGCGCGTGCGGCTGGGCGATGGCCGCAACCCGCCCGGCCGGAGCCGAGCGCGTGACTGGAGTGGGAGACGGGGTTCGAACCCGCGGCCTCGAGGATGGCGACCTCGCGCTCTACCAGCTGAGCTACACCCACATGAGCCCGTGTCGTGGGCCAGACGCACCGCAAAGGCGGCGAGGCGGAAGGAGGAGGACGTGATCCCCAGCCGGCCCGAGGCCGACCGACGCGCTTTCCAGGCGGTCCCGGCACGCCTGTCCGGTTCACCTTCCATGTCGCTCTGCACGCCGCGCACCGCCGCGCGACGTCCCCGAGCCGGGTCGCCACCCACCTCCGCCGGACTCAGGCTTCGTGGTGGCTCTCCTCGCGCTGTCCGCCAGGAGCATCTGTCGTACCCGCCTTCGCTCGACCGCTCCGGGGAGGTCCGGGGTGGCGTCTGAACGGTGGGTTCGGACAGCGTCGTGGGGCCGCGGTGCGGCCGCCAGAGACCGGCACGCGCGCCACTAGAGTGCGCGTGTGACCTGGACACCGGAGAACGTGATCGCGACCGCCGCGGTGGGCGTCGCGCTCGTCGCAGCTCTCCTCAGCGGCGTCGTGGCCCTGACCGCAGTGCGGCTGCAGCAGCGCGGGGATGCCGCGAACCGCCGCCGCGACGTGCACCTGCGGTTCTGGCGGGCGGCGAACACCTCGCTGCGCCTGCTGCAGGAGCGCGAGGCGTCGATGCAGCAGTCCAACCAGGGCAAGGATCTGCCCGAGCCCGCCGAGCTCGACCCGGCGATGCAGGAGACCCGCGCCACGCTCATCGAGATGGAGATCGTCTCCCCGCGCCTGGTGACCGGTGGGTCGCGCGTGCTCACGGCGCTGGACCTGGCACGCGCCGACGTCCAGGAGCTTGCTGTGGTGCGAGCGCGGATGGCGAGCCGCAGCGGACGGCCGGCCGGCGGCGACTTCAAGCGCGCGATGGACGCGGCTCGGTCAGACCTGGACGCCGCCAGGCACGGGCTGAACGACCTGCAGGTGCTCATGAGCAAGTACGACGCGGTCGGCCGGCTGCCGATCTGGCGGAACCTGGCGCGCCGCTGACGCGGTAGCCGGAGGGCTCGAACCTCAGCCGCCGAAGCGACCCACCCGGTTAGCAACCGGGGCCCCGCGCCACCGCGGAGTTCACCTACCAGGGTGGCCTTGTCGACGGCCAACGCCAGCTTCGGCCGCA
The DNA here is from genome assembly GCF_943181405.1 of Cellulosimicrobium sp. Marseille-Q4280. Classification (GTDB taxonomy): domain Bacteria; phylum Actinomycetota; class Actinomycetes; order Actinomycetales; family Cellulomonadaceae; genus Cellulosimicrobium. Next base: position 167,454 of record NZ_CALPBY010000009.1, on the reverse strand, counting down.
GCCTGGGCATCGCTGGTGGACCCACGCACAGGGCGGAGGATTCGAACCTCCGGGGACCCACCGCGCGCCCACCCGAGGGCAGGCGACGCGGTGCATCCCACCGCCCACGAGGGGGCGGTTCCGTTCGGCCGCTCCGGCAGCCCTGCACCGCCCGTGACGTGGGCGACCCGTGCACGCCGTGGTGCTGCGCGCCACGACTGCTGCGCTCCCCGACCTGGATTCGAACCAGGAACCTGCCGATTAACAATCGGACGCTCTGCCGTTGAGCTACCGGGGAAGGGACGCGATCACGGCTCGCGCGGGCCGTCGTGCTGGTCGTGCGACGGGCGGATTCCTGGTCTCCGAGTCCACCCTGCTGGAGAGTCCTGCCGCCTGCCCGGGCCGGGCCCGGGTGTGGACGCGTCGCGCGACCATGAGCCCACCGTGGGAGTCGAACCCACGACCCTCCGCTTACAAGGCGGACGCTCTGACCTCTGAGCTAGGCGGGCGCACGCCGGCCCACCCGTGCAGGTGGTCCGGCGGCTGTGGCGAGTCGAGTTCGGGTCGACCCGCGAGAGCACCCATCGCCGGTCCACTCGGCCCGCGGCCGGACCGGCAAGGTGGTCCGCGGGCAGGTGCCGCGCGAGGCGGCTACGTCCGGATGGCGGGACTCGAACCCACGGCCTCCCCGTCCCGAACGGGGCGCGCTACCAACTGCGCTACATCCAGAGGCGGCGACCCCCGGGCGCTACTCGAGCATCCGGGGGCCACCAGGGACCCGCCTACGTCGGGCGGCGCGGCGACGAAGGGGTCGCGGCACCGGCACGGTCGGACGGATCTGTGGAGAGCACGGGGATCGAACCCGCCGCACCGATCTTGCAAGGATCAGTCGCCACCAAGGAACATGGCTCCCCAGTCGAGGGCTGCCGCGGCACGGCTGGCGTCCACCTCCTCAGCGACGGGAGTCGAACCCGCTTCCTCCCGCCCTGACGGGCGGGTGCACGTCCCTCGTGCTTCTGCCAGGCGTGGAGCCGCGACGCGCGCAGCACCTCTGGTGTCGGCCGGCGGGCTGCAGTCCCACCGACTTCGGACCGTTCGAGCGACACGGGTCCGCGTCGTGGCCGGGTTCATGTGCCCGGCTCGCCCCGCTACCACTGCGGCGGGGTCTCTCGCTCGAGGTACCTATGTGCGGCACGTGGCGTGGCCGCTGTGCGGAGGGTGAGGGATTCGAACCCCCGAGCGGCTCGCGCCGCCGCACCGCTTTCGAGGCGGGCCCTATCGTCCTATCTCTGGCAACCCTCCATGCGCGGCAGGTCTGGCGGCGGGAGATCAGGGAGGAACCCGCCTCTGTGCCGACCTTCGCTCCACCCCGGCGATGAACGACCGGGAGCGGCTGACGTTGACCGCGACGTGTCTCCACCCGGACTTGAACCGGGACGCCCCTTCCGGGGCACGGCCACCTCAAGGCCGCGCGTCTGCCATTTCGCCACGGAGACATGGCCGGCGGCCGGTGCTGGCCGCGGACCTGGAGCCCAACGCGGGGTTCGAACCCGCGACCTCACCCTTACCAAGGGTGCGCTCTACCACTGAGCTAGCCGGGCAGGCGGGCCGCTGGGGCCCGGGCGTGTAGGTGTGCGGTCGACGCACGGGGCCCCGCGAAGGGGTGTCCCGCCGTCGTGCCGCGACGGCACGCCAGTCCGTCGTCGTGCGGCGCTTCCGCGCCAGAGCCCAAGGCGGGGGTCGAACCCGCGACCTGCCGCTTACGAGGCGGCTGCTCTACCACTGAGCTACCTGGGCTGGTCCTGGCGGCCGCCCCCTCCCAGAAGGGCCGCCAGGCTGCCGGTGCTCGCCGTCCGGCTCGGTCCCCGAGGTCTACGTCCCGCCCGGGAGGGCGCACACCGCGGCTGGCCGGCTGCTGGGAGGCAGCGGGTCAGTGGCCGCAGGCGTGCTCTCAAGTAGTGCGCTCGCGCTGGGCGAGCTGGTGCCCCGACCGGGAGTCGAACCCGGACGCCCGAAGGCACACGGACCTGAACCGTGCGCGTCTGCCAGTTCCGCCATCGGGGCAGTGCGCGGGATGACCGGCCGCGCGCCGGGCCTCGTTGCGCCCCGCAAGGGGGCAGGGCGGGTCCACCCGGGTCTAGGTGCGGTACACCGCGTCCTCACGTCCGCGCTGGGCGGTCAGCAGGAACGTCCGCTCGGGGCGTGCCTGGCGGTCCAGCGCGTCGCGCAGGTGGCTCTCGACGCGCTCGTTCGCCTCGACCAGGACGACCCGGTCGACGCCGACGTCGAGCAGCACCTTGACGAGCTCCGCTGCGGCGCTGGCCGCGACCGTGACGGTGTGCGCCGCCGAGACGGCGACTTCGGTGGTGCCGGCGGGAACCGACCGGCGGATGAGGGCCGCGGCCGATCCTCGCGAGCCCAGCAGCTCGGGCAGCACGACGGCTGCGGCGTTGATGGCCATGTCGGTCCTCCTGTCCTGGTCGGTGTGTGACGTGTGCCCGCGAAGGGATTCGAACCCCTGACCTTCGCATCCGTAGTGCGACGCGCTATCCGCTGCGCCACGCGGGCAAGTCGGGGGTCCGCGCCTGGCTGCGGCTACCCCCGGGTCCGCCCAGGTGGAGGCTGGGGCCAGGACCGTGGTTGCGGAGGCCGGATTCGAACCGGCGACCTCCGGGTTATGAGCCCAGCGAGCTACCGAACTGCTCCACTCCGCGTCGTTCCGTGTCGGCCGGCGCGCACCCTTGGCGCTGGCCCCGCACGGGCGGGTTCCCACCGGTCCTGATGGTGGTCGACCGATCCGCCGGGTCACACCCGGTCATCGCGGTCCTCGAGCGTGCTGCTCAGGCTGGTGCAGCGACCGCCGTCAGCGGCCGGGTGCTGCTGTCCCCGGGCCTTCACGGGCTGCACCGGGGTGGCTGGCGGCCCTGACGGGGCCGTCCCGTTCGCACGTTCGCACCGCGTCAGCCGAAGCCCGGTAGTGCGCGCCGCGCGCTGGCGCTACGTACCCCGCACGGGGATCGAACCCGTGTTACCGGCTTGAGGGGCCGGCGTGCTACCGCTACACCAGCGGGGCAGGTTCCCACCACTCCAACCTGGTGGGCCAGTTGCGACGTCTGTCCCGTCGCCAGTCAGGTCTGTCCACCGTGCGGACACCCGCCGGCGGGGTTGCGCTCCCGTGCCGATGGGCTGGACTCTCGCGTGACCTTCGCGCTCCCCGGGCCGCGCACGGCTCGGGTCGTGTTCTCGCATTCGAGCACCCCCAGCCGGATTCGAACCGGCGTCCTTCGCCGTGAGAGGGCGACGTCCAAGGCCTCTAGACCGTGGGGGCGTGTGTTCCCGTCTGGGCAGGTCCGGGGGTACCTGCCGTGCTCGCACGAGGCAACGGGTGACCGGTCCCGGGCCACCCACGGATGGAAGGCTCGGCCCGTCGTGCTGCAGCTAGCTCCCGCGCTGGCGCTGCGTTCCGGGTTGCCGCGTCCCGCTACCTGTGTGGGCGGTACTGCGGTGCGCACTGTGGACGGCGAGGGACTTGAACCCCCGGCCTCTCCCGTGTGAAGGGAATGCTCTGCCAGCTGAGCTAGCCGTCCGTGTTGACCTGCGTGCGGTGGAGGAATCGAACCTCCGCTCCGACCTGGAACGGCCGGCGACACACCACAGCGAACCCGCATGCTTCCCGGTGCCCCGGCGGACTGGTCGTGCCCGTCGCCCGGTCGCTGCCTCAGCCCGGGCGGTGCTGCCGCTCCTCTCAGCGGTCTCGGCACCTGCCCGCCCTCGGCGCTGCGCAGCGCCTCGAGCAGGTGGTTCCAGTTGGCAGGGGCGGGATCGAACCGCCGACCTCGGTCTTATCAGGACCGCGCTCTAACCGACTGAGCTACCCGCCATCACGACACCTGGGTCATCCGGACCCGCTCCCCACGCCAACCACTGGCTGCGCGGAGTCGAACCGCTGGGGTTTGCCTGCCCGACTTGAACGGGCGAGGTGCCTACGCGACCCTGACCGGTTTCGATCCGGCTACCTCCGCCGTGACAGGGCGGTGCTCTCCCGAGTGAGCTACAGGGCCTTGCTGGCCGCGGTCAGGCGGCCTGGTAGTGACGAGGGGTCTCGATCCCCTGACCTGCGCGTTATGAGCGCGCTGCTCTGCCAGCTGAGCTACGTCACCGTGTGCGGTCGGCGCAGGTTCACGGGCCGCGACCCGCCGACGGCACGTCTCGCGGGACGCCCGCCGTCCACGCCTCCGCGGCGTGGGCCCTACGTCGACCTGGTGCGCCCCCTGGGACTCGAACCCAGAACCCTCTGATTAAGAGTCAGATGCTCTGACCGATTGAGCTAGAGGCGCCCGATGAGGGACTTGCCCTGGCGGGGCTCACCCTCGACACCATCCCGGCCGTATCCGGGGTGTCCCCCGGCCGCCACCTTCGTCCGCCAGGTGCCTGGCGCCCCTGTTCACCGGAGAGGACCGGCCGTCGCTTGGTTCCTGGCCCGACGGGGCCTGCCGCATGCCGTGCGGCGGGGACTCGGTGCTGCCAACGGCGGGAGGTCCGCACGAGGCGGGCCCGCCGGCCGGGATCGAACCGGCCTTCTCTCCGTCCCCGGAGGTCTGATCGTCACGGACCGCCGGGGCTCGAACCCGGGCCAGCTCGTCGGCCGCCCGCCTGCCGTAGGGGGATCGTTCCGTGACGTGAGTGCGCCGAGGAGGATTCGAACCTCCGATGTCTCTGACGTGCCCGGTTTACAGCCGGGGCCCTTCGTCCGCTCGGGTCATCGACGCCTGATGAACCCAGGTGGCGCCGTCCGCCATGCCCTCGCGGGACACCCGGCACGCTGTACGCGGAGGCCGGGCGCGCGGGGTCGGCGCCACCTGGGGTTCTCGACGATGCGCCGCGCTCAGATCCGGGTCGCCCGTGACTCCCCCGCGCTCGGCGGGTTCCACGTCGTGGGCGCGCCCCGGGGGACGCGGTGCTCATCGAGGGCCGACCGGATGGTGCCGGTCGGCTACTTCTCGTCTCTGTGCAGTTGACAATCCGCCCGAGGGCGGCACGTTCGCTTCGCGGTGTATGACACGCGAGGTGCCACAGTGACCGAGAGCCGAGCAGGGATGGAGGGGTTCGAACCCCCGACTTCCGGTTTTGGAGACCGGCGTTCTTCCAGCTGAACTACATCCCTAGGTGGTGCTGTCGGTGCCGGCGTTCTGGTCCGGCTCCAGTTCTATGTGCGGCACGTGGCCGATACGACGAAGGCCGCCTCCTGCGTTGCAGGGGCGGCCTTCCGAGGCGATCTGGATGTGATCGTCCTACGTCTGGGCCGCCTCCCGCGGGAGCTGGGACCACGCCATCGAGACGTGGTTGCGCTCACCGGGGACACGCGTGATCGACAGCGTGGGGTACGCGGTGCTCAGGGCCTGCTTGCGTCCGAAGCGATCCATCTCCGCCACCTCCTTGCGTCTCGTGTCCGTGTTGGCGTTCGTGGATGAGTGTATGTCACGAGTGCCCGAGTTGGAAGGGTATTTCCTCAGCGCGGCGTGTCGCCGCAGATCGGGCACGTCCAGATGGGCGTCGGGCGGTCCTTCTCGTCGTCGAGCTCCTGCACCATGTCGACCTGGCAGTCGCCGCACTTGGGCACCAGGACCGGGTGCGCGCGAGCGACCGTGGACGCCACGCGCTGCACCAGCGGGTAGGTGACCGCCGCCCACTCCAGCGCCGCCTCGGGCGTGGGGTGCGCGCCGCGCCTGCCGCGCTCGGCGCCGTGCAGGGCCGGGCGGCCGGTGGCGGCGTCGACGAGCATGTAGGTGCCGCGGCGGTTCTCGCGGGCGACGAGTCCGTTGACCGGCTCCTCGCCGTCGGCGAGCCTGAACGGCTCGGGCACCAGCCGCAGCGGGGACTCCACCCGGGCGGTGCGCGCGAACTGGCCGCCGGTCGAGACGCCGGCGGGGACTCGGGCGGGGTTCGGTTCGTTCATGGCCGGTAGATGTGCGGGCTCCGCGTTGCGCTCTAGGTGCGGGTCTGGCCGCGCCGGCGCCGCGGCGTGGTAGGTCGCCGGACGCATGAGCGCCGCGCTGCGTGCAGGGCTGTCGGGTCGACCGGTTATCCCCGCCGAAGGTCTGGTGCCCAGTCAGGGAACGACGCATCCAGCAACGCGCGCTGGTCAGCGGTGAGGCGTGGGTCACCGCTCCGGGCCCTGCTGCGCTGTGTGGTCAGCCAGAACCCGAGCGACCTTTCTGCCGGCGAGCTGCTCGCGGTCGACGGGTACTTGCCTGTGGCTGCACGGAACTGGCGAAGTTCCTCGACACGCTCGCCCCATGCCCCGATCCGCTTGATGGCTGCGTTCCATCCCGGGAAGGCGGCGTCGAGTCGCTCGCGGCGTTCGGCCGAGAGGTTGCGCTTCCTCGCGCTGGCGACCTGCTTTCTCAGCCACTCGGCGACGCTTCGCTCGATCTCGGACGGAGAACTGATCGACGGAAGGCGGCCACTGCTGGCACGGAAGTTCGCGAGTTCGGCCAGACGGTCGTCCCAGCTGGGGCGCCCGCTTGACCATCCGGGGCAGTTCTCGTTGAGGTACCGCTGCCGCTCTGCGGGCATAGGAGCCCTCCCACGCGTGCCCCGGATCGCTCCGCGTTGCACGTTCAGCCACTGGCCAAGCGCCCGTTCTTCTGGGTTCGACGAGTGCGAGCTCGGCGTGCGATCGTGGGCGCGCATGAAGGCAGCGAGGCGGTCCGCGGCATCAAGCCAGCCAGCCTCGCGACTCTCGCTCCAGTCGGGGTACGTCCGGTCTAGGTGGGCGCGGCGAGATGCACTGAGCCGCCTGGCACGCTCAGCCTGGCGCTGGTCGTTGAGCCATGCGGCCAACCGTCGCTCCTGCTCGTCCGCGGATGCCCGGTTGGGGTGGCGCCCATGCGCGGCGCGGAACGCCGCGGCCCGATCTGCCAGCAGCTCCCAGGGCTCAAGGACGAGGTCGACGACGGCGGTGCCGACGGCGCGGGCGAGGCTCGCGAGGCCGGCCAGGCGGCCGGTGGCTCTGGGTGCCGGGGTCGCCGGCTCCGCGGCAGATGCTCCGTCGAGGTCGTCGAGCGCGTCGGGGGTCTCGATGACGAGCATGGGAAGCGGGCCGCGCGGCGCCTCGACGGGCGCGGTGGCGCCGTCGATCGGGCCGGAGGTGACGCGGACGGGCGAGCCGTCGCCGCCGACGTCGTGGTAGCTGCCGCCGTCCGGGTCGGTGCACCACGCGGATGCCTTGTCGTACTCGTCGTCGCCCGCGGCGAGCCCCTCGTCCGTCGCCTCGCCGTCCGTGGGGCCCGATGTGGGATCCTCGGTGGACAGGTCCTCGAGGTGGGCGGCGGTGAAGCGCTCCACGATCCGGGCGTCCACGGTGCGCATCGCCTTGATGACCTGCACCGCGCCGGAGAACTCCGAGGACGCGAGCACGGCGTCGGGGTCCTGGCCCTCGCGCACGAGCACCGGCACGAGGATCGCGGCGGGCCGGTTGCGGGCGGACTTGCGCAGGGCGCGCCCGACAATCTGGGCGACGTCGACCTCGCTGTCGCGGGGGTCGGCAAACACGACGCAGTCCAGGGTGGGCACGTCGATGCCCTCGGTGAACACCGAGACGTTGGAGACCACGGCCCACTGGCCGGCGGACTCGTCCAAGTCGCGCAGGGTGGCGATGGCGTGGTCGCGGTCGGCCGGCGGGGTCGCCCCGTCGACGTGGAAGGTGAGCAGGTCGGTGTTCACCTTGTGCCGGGCCCGGGTCAGCAGGTCGTGGGCGGTGCCCATCGCGGCGACGAACGCGGTGGAGTGCGCGACGCGGTTGTGGAACGCCATGACGCGGTGCAGGCGGTGCTTGCGGGCCATCTTCGCGGTGGCGATCGCCGCGGTGATCGTGTGGGCCGTGGTGCCGGAGCGCAGCGCGTCGAGCTCGTCCAGGGGCGCCCCGGCGACGGTCTCGACGTCGGCCTGGCGTACGAGCACGACGTGCACCTGGTAGTCCGACAGGTGCCCGGCCTCGATCGCCTCCTTGAACGTGTACTGGCCCGTGACGGGGCCGTACAGGGTCTCGTCGTCCATCGAGCGGACCGAGGAGACCTTGCGGCCGCGGCGACGCTCGACGACGCGCTGGGTGGCGGTCATGAACAGGCGCCGGGTCGCGGGGACGTTGACGTCGAACAGCACGGTGCCGAAGGCTGCGGCGAGGTCGTTGCCCGCGGTGCGGTGGGCCTCGTCGGCGAGCACCAGGTCGATCTGCCAGGTCGGGTCGAGCGCGCGCATGAGCGTGGCGGCCGAGGCGACGACGTCCATCGACTGGTACGTGGTGAACAGCACGCGCGGGGCGGAGGTGTTCGCGCGCAGGAACGCGGCGACCTTGGCCGGGTCGGTGGTGGCCGGCAGCGCCTGCCCGGCCAGCGCGTCGGCGACGGACGCGGTCACCGGGTCAGGCTCGACGGCGCCGGCCTTGAGGGCCTTGCGGCGGGTGGCGGCCAGCTGCGTCGGGGAGATGGTCTCGTCCGAGCACACGGCCAGGTCGGCGTACCGGGGCACCCCGAGCGGCGTGCGCCAGGCCGACTGGGCGCGCCACTCGCGCACGGTCTGCCCGAGCAGGGCGAGGTTCGGGAACGCCAGCACGACGACGGGTGCGTCGAGCCCGGCGGCGGCCAGGGTGGCCTCGACGGTGCGCATGCCCGTCAGGGTCTTGCCGGTGCCGCAGGCCATGACGATCTGGGCGCGGCCGCCGTGGGTGAGGGCGGCGACGGTCGCGTCGCTGATGGGCTGCTGGTACGGGCGCAGCTGGTGCACGGGTGGGGCTCCGTCCTGTTCGGTCACCAGGTGGATGTGCGGCACGCCCGCGTCGTCACGCACCGTGCGCGCTGCGTCCGGGCACGTCAGCGCGCTGCTGCACCTCGGTGCATCGCGGTGCAGCAGCGTGCATCGACGGCGTGACGCGCCTCACGAAGCCGCGGGCGCGTGCCTTCGGCGCGGGCGCACGTCGCCAGCGCCCTTGGGCCGCCCGGGCGCGCGGTGGTGCGGGATCTGCTCGAGCATCCGGTCGACCTGGTCGACGTGCCAGACCTCCAGGCCCAGCACGCGGGCCGCGGGCGTCGCGATCTGCCCCGGCAGGGCCCGGTCCGGGTCGGGCAGGTCGGCGCGACGCTGCGCCTCGCGAGCTCGACGTGAGCGGAACCCGGACTCGCTCAGTCCGAGCGCGTCGGCCAGCTGGGCCGCCGTGCGGTAGTCGCCGAGGACGGTGTCGATGCGCGCCTGGTGAGCTCCAGGCACCCTCAGCCCTCCCACGGTGCGATGCGGGCGATGGCCCAGCCGGAGGGCGTGTCCGCAAGGCCGAGGTCGACCATCATGTCAGCGTCGTGGTCGGCGAAGATCACGGCGGCGCGCGCGGTGGAGAACCCGCTGGACAGCACCCGGACCTCCTGCAGGGACGAGACCATCACGTTCTCGCGGACCCCGGGGATCGAGTACGCCTCGACGAGCCGGGAGTCGAGGTACGGGGCGACGCCGGCCAGCCACGTCGCGTCGTCCACGCCGGTGTTCTGGAACGCCGCGACGAACTCCTCCACGACGGGGGTCCACTGCGAGGCGTCACCCTCGGCGTGCTCGTGGGCGTCGTGCTCGTCGGCGTCCTCGGCGAAGGTCCACTGCGAGTTCAGGAGCTCGGGGTCGACCACGACCTCGTCGTGCTCTGCGTGCTCGTAGTCGTCCTGCCCGTCCTCGTCGTCGGCGGGGGCCTCGGTCGGTACCGGGGAGGTGATCGTCACGCCCGGTCCGCTGCCCGCCGTCGGCTCCGGCTCCGGCTCGCTGCCGCCGCGGCCCAGGAGCACGGCGATCACGGCGGCGACCACGAGCACCACGCCCGCGCCGATGCCGATCCACTTCGGGTTGAGGTTCATCAGTAGACGCCCTTCTGCTGCAGGAACGGGACAGGGTCGGTGTAGAGGCCGTTGACCTTCACCTCGAAGTGCAGGTGCGGGCCGCTCACGCCGCCGGTGGCGCCAGCGGCACCGATGAGCTGGCCGGCCTGGACGACCTGACCCTCTGCGACGTCGATGCGGCTCATGTGCATGTACCCGGTCTCCACGCCGCCGCCGTGGGAGATCACGACCCAGTTCCCGGCCGAGAAGTGCATGCGCGTGACGGACTTGACCGTGCCGCCAGCCGCGGCGTAGATCGGGTCACCGACCGCCGAGGCGAAGTCGGTCCCGTTGTGCGGCCGCCAGATCCCCAGGGTCGGGTGGAAGCGCGAGGGGCTGTAGCTGGACGTGACGACCGCTCCTGCCTTCGCGGGGAATGCCCAGCCGCCGACGACGTCGCCACCCGGCGCGAACCCGGTGCCGGCGTTGCCGTGGACCGACACGTGCACGTGATCCTTGTGCGCGTTGGTGTCGTCGGTCGCGCCGGACGGGTGCGTGTAGGGCTGCCACCCGGCATCAGCGCTCGACGCGACCCAGATCTTGACGTTCCAGATCACGTAGTTGATGCCGAGCTCGGTGTGGTGCTCGATCAGCCACGCGGCCCACGTGTCGCCGGTCGCGACGCCGGCGGAGGACTTGTAGTCCGGGACCATGAAGTCCACGGCCTTGCCCGTGGCGTGGTCGGACTTGGGGTTCGCGGGCCGCAGGCCGACGCCCCCGATGTCACGGGCCGGGATGGAGAACTGGGCGGCGGTGCAGCGCGCCACGTTCAGGGCGTCGGGGGTCAGCCCGTTCTCGAGGCTCGCCGGCAGGGCGACGCAGTCCGCGACCGCACCGGCGCAACCGCCGCCTGCGCTCGGGACGGTGCTGCCGGTGATCTCGGTGACCGCGGCGCGGGCCGTGGCCTCCCACTGGGCGTACAGGTCGGGGTAGAGCGATCGCTGCACGGTCTGCGCGGCGACCGTGACCTCCATCTGCTCCCAGCCGGGCACAGCGACCAGCGCGTCGTAGAACTTCCCGGCCGAGTACCAGGGGTCCATGATCTGGTCGATGGTGCCCCACCCCTGGGAAGGGCGCTGCTGGAACAGCCCGATGGAGTCCAGGTCGCCGTAGTCGAGGTTGCGCAGCCGGGACTCCTGCATCGCCGTAGCGATCGCCACGACGAACCCCTGGGGCGCGATGCCGCGCTCCTGGCCGACCTCGACGATGATGCGGGCGTTGCCGGTCTGCTCCTCGGTCAGGTCGGAGACCGTGCCGCCGTCCGCGCCTCCGGTCGGCAGGCAGACGTCGCCGCCGCCAGCTTCGCGCTCCTCCTCCTCGGCGATGCCGATCAGCAGCGCGCCGACCTGGTTCATCATCGTGACCGACGCGATCACGAGCCCGCCGACCGACAGGAACGGCAGCAGGATGAGACCGACGATGAGCATCTGCACCTTGCGCGACCGGATCGCCTTGCCGGTGACCTGGCCGGCGACCTTCCCGGCGAGCGGGGTGGCCGCGACGGAGACCGCAGCGGTGACAGCAGCCTCGGCGCCGGTGAACGCAGCCTCCTTGGCCTTCTCCCCCGCGGTGGCGTTCGGGTCGGCGACCGTGGCGGCCGCGTTGGCGACCCGCCCGACGGTGGTCTTGCCCGCGACCCCGGCGGCGCTGCCGACGGCCGCCGACGCGCGCGCGGCACGAGCTCGCCCGGACGGCCGCTCGCGGGGGCCCTCGCCCTCACCGGCCGGCGGCGCGGCCGGGTTCGGGGAGGACTCACGGTTCGCGCGGGCGGCACGCCGGCCACCTGCTCCCGGGCCCTGCGCTTCCCCGGCGCCACCAGCTGCGGCGCCGCTCGCGCCGGACGTGGTCGCCTCAGGCTTCGGCGACGGCTTCGCGGCCGGGTTCGGCGAGGAGTCGCGACGGCGGCGAGGAGGGGGTGTGGCGCTCACATGGTTCCAACATGCGCCGAAACGCCTCAGACGGTGCGCGCGGCCAGCCGGTCCAGGTACCTCGAGCGCAGCGCGGAGGCGACCGCGACCGCGCTGAACAGGTACGCCAGGTACGGGGCGTCCAGCAGCAGCCGGTCCCAGGTCAGCAGCCCGGCCGGGGCATCGAGCCCGACGTACAGGGCCGTGACGAGCGCCGCGACGATGGCCGCCGGTGCCCGCAGGCCCGCGAACCCGGCCACCGCCCCGCCGGCGCCCAGCGCCCACAGCACGACGCCGAACACGCCGATCTCGGCGCGCAGCACGGGCACGGCCAGCTGGACGGCCACGGCGGCGGCCATCACGGCCGCCGGGACGATCGCGCGCCAGTACGGGCGGCGCACGACGGGCGCACCGGCCAGCTGCGGCAGGGCCTCTGCGGGCGCGTCCCCGCCGAGGGTCTGGTCGTAGGTGGCTCGCCGCTCGGCGTCCGAGAGGACCTCGTGGGCCTTGTGCAGCGCGTCGGCGGCCGCGGGATCGGCGGCCTCCCCAGCGGTGTCGGGGTGCACGGCGCGCATCTGCGTCCGGTAAGCCCGCACCACCTGGGCGCGCGAGGCGTCGGGGGTGACGCCGAGGAGGTCGTAGAAGGTCGTCACGTCGCTCAGCGCCCCGTGTCGATGCCGAGGTTCAGGCTCGACCACAGCGCCTCGATGTCGCCGGGCATCGGCTCGTCGCTGGCGCCCGCGGTCAGCGCTGCAAGCTCGCTGGCGGTGGCGACCGGGGCGATGCGGCGCTCGATCAGGCCGGTGTGCACGCTCACCTCGACGGGCCACGCCTGCACGGCGGGCAGGCCAGCCGGGGTGAGCAGGCGGCCGGCCGCGTTCGCGCCCGCGACGGCGGCAGGCAGGACGGCGGCCCAGTGCTGGTTCACCTCGACGACGACGGCGACGGCGAGCTCGGTGCCCTCGACGCCGAGCAGGACCAGGTCGCCCGGCGCGACGTCCTGCGTCTCGGCGAGCAGCCAGGTGGCGTTCGCGTCACCGGTGGCGGCCTGCAGGTCGTCGGTGGGGGTCGTGGCCGGCGCCAGGTACGGCAGGCCGGGCAGGGTGGTGGTCATCGGGCGCTCCCGTCGGTGTAGCCGTCCTCGTACCCGCCCGCGTAGTAGGCGCCCGCACGGGCCTGGGCGGCGCGCCGGCGCGAGCGGTACCGCAGGGCGCTGGCCAGGGCCACGCCGATCAGCCAGGCCCACAGCAGGGCGTCGATGACGCCGAGGTCGTCGGCGCTCGCGGCGTCGTTGCGCGCGCCCTGGAACAGCAGCCAGCCCAGGCCCCAGAACAGGGTCGTGGCGGTGAGGAAGATGCGTCCGATCCAGCCCCAGCACAGCCAGATGGCGACCAGGACGACGAGGAAGGCGAGACCGAGCATGGAGGGGCTCCAGGAGGGGTGAAAGAGGGTCGGGTGAAGCGCACGCGGGCGCACGAAATCGGGCGTGCGCCGCACATATGGGGAAGGTGAGAATCACTCCCCGCGCCGCTGCTGCAGCGGCTGGCAGCCGAAGCCACCGCCCCGCGACGATGAGGCCGCGAGGCGGTGGGGATCAGCCGATGACCGGGACGCCCGGGTAGGCAGCCAGCATCGGAGCGGCCGCCGCCAGCGCACCCTCACGGGTCGGGGCGATGGTCGAGCCGAACGAGCCGGCGTCGTCCAGACCCAGCGCGAACACCATCCAGTCCAGCCGGACGACGCTCGTGCCCTCGATGTACGGGGCGCGGGTCACGTAGAACGCCTTGATGCCGGCGTCCTTCATCGCGGTGTGCTGGGCACCCTGCGCGACGGACATGTCCGAGAAGTCCTGCATCGTGCTCGGCTGCGAGGGCAGCGACGTGATGTCGACCTGCACCTGCTCCGGCAGGGCCGCGGCCGGGTCGACCACGACACCCGAGCCGTCACCGTTCGGCGAGACGTACACCTGTGCGCCCGCGTCGCGGGCAGCGTCGATGAGGTCTGCCGAGACGATCTCGCCTGCGGCTGCCGGGATGACCGGCTCCGGGGTGGCGGCCTCGGTCGGCTCCGGGGTCGACGGGGTGGTCGGCTCGGTCGTGGCGGCCGGCTCGGCGGTGGCGACCGGCTCGCGCACGGTCGGCTCGTCCTGCACGTTCGCCACGACGACGCCCGCGGTGACACCCAGGGCGACGACACCGGCGGCGATCGCGGCGGCGATCCGCTGGCGGCGGTTCATCTTGATGCTCATCGTCTGCTCCGTTCGGTCACTGTGAGGGCCGTTCCCTCGTCGTGGCGCCTATATGTGCGGCACCTCGCAGTCGGGCTGGCCCGGGGCATTCTTTCACCCGTTCGGGGTACAGATGCCCCGGGCACGCGGTGGCCGAGAGGTCAGACGGCACCGCCTGCGCCCAGGCTCCAGATGACCGACAGCTTGTACGTGCCGTTGACCTGGCCGGTGATGTTGTTGACGAGGTCGTGGTCGCGGTACATCACGCACTGCAGCGTCATGTCGCTCGCCTGGCCACCGAGGTAGGTGCCGTAGTCCGCGTTGAACGAGCCCGAGGCCGGGCTTGAGATGGTGAAGCCCGGGTAGGTGGCGCCGCTGGAGGCAGAGCGCAGCAGGTCCTTGACCTTGCCGTGCGCGACGTAGTTGGCGCAGACCGCCGACGGGGCGCCGCCGGACGCGCCCGCGTTGATCCACGGGCGCTGCTCGACGGTGACGCCGCACGAGTTCGACGAGCTCGCCGAGACCGAGTTGAAGCCGTCGGAGTTCGTGTTGGTCGCCGTCGTCGACGCCGAGTAGTAGCCCGGGCTGGAGGCGTTGGCGCTCGAGCGCGACAGGGCGCCGTTCGAGGCGAACCGCACCGTCGTCGGGGCGTACTGGGCGTCACGTGTGGCCGAGCACGACGGGCGCGCCGGCGTGGCCACGGTCAGGCGCTGGGTGGAGATCGCGCGCTGGGCGGCGACGTTGTTGACGCCGTCGCTGTTGCGGGCGGTGACGGTGAAACCGGTCGCGTGGCGCAGCGGGTCCCACCGGCCGCTGGTGCCGTTGACGGTCGCCACGCCCTCGAGCGTGATGTTGCGGCTGGTGCCGTTGGTGACCGCGGCGGAGGCGTTGACCGTGCGGGTCGTCGAGCTCACGCCGCTGATCGACACGGCGAGCACGGGCGTGGTGGTTGCGCACGCGCGGGTGTTCGACCAGCCGCCGTTGGCCTTGGAGCCGTTGGCGTTGCGGGTCGTGAAGGTCTGCCCCGTGGAGTGGCGCAGGTGGTCGATGCCCCAGGAGGTCTTGTTCGCCTTGCCGGTGCCGGCGACGCCGACCCCCGCTGCGGGCACGCCGCCGACGACCTCGGTGTTGGTGTACGTCGAGGCGATCGCCGGCCGGGTGACGTTCACCGTCGCGGCACGGGTCGAGTTCGCCACGGCGGTGCACGACGGCGTCGGCGGGCGCTGCAGCGAGGACCCCTGCGAGGACCACGCCGAGCATCCGACCGCATTGCACGTGCGGACCTGGTAGTAGCGGTACTGCCCGGCGATGGACGCCTCGGAGTAGCCCGCGGTCGCCGTGCGCGAGACAGCTGCGCCGACCTGCTCAGAGGCCCCGGCCCACAGGTTCGCCCACGCGGCCGACGTCGTCGCGCGCTGCTGGGTCTCCCAGCCGCGGTCACGGTGCACGCCGCCCTTGGTCGTCGGGCCCGAGCCGGTCCACCCGGCTGGGGTCCAGGTGACGGTGTTCTGCCAGGACGCCGAGGTCGTCTCCGTGGACGCGATGCGCGGGGTCGCGGCCGCGGTGAACGCGCCGGCGGCGGCGTTGGCGGCCGAGACCAGGCGCGTGGTGCGCAGGCCGGGCTCGCCGAGCTCGGCGGTCGGTGCGGTGCCCACCGGGACGACGTTGCGCTGGGCGCTGCCCGAGCTCGCGCCGGCGGGGTCGGTGGCGGCGCGCTCCCAGCGGTTGATCGCCACGACGCGGTAGTCGTGGGAGTGCCCGACGCCGGTCTGGTCCGACCAGGCGACGCTCGACGCCGAGACGGTGGCCGCACCCTGGATCTGGGCCCAGTTCCGGTACAGGGTCCCGTCGCGGTAGATGTCGAAGGCGTCGGCGCCGTCGGTGCGGTTCCAGGACAGGGCGACGAACGCCTGACGGCCTGTGGCGGTCAGGGTCGGGGCAGCCGGGCGCAGGCCGGTGCTCACCTGGTTCGACGTCGGGCCCTGGCGTCCGTCGCCCAGGGTCGCCTGCACCGTGTACTGCGCGGTGTACCCGGCCGGCAGCGTCGTGTCCGTCCACGTCAGCATGCCCGCGCCCAGGTGCATCACCGCGGTCCACGTCGTCGCGGTGCCCGACCCCGTGCCCTCGGGGTTGGCGATGCGGAACACGGTCCAGGACTCGGTGAGCTCCGGGGAGGTGTCCGTCCACTCCAGCACCGGCTTGTCGACGCCGACGCGCGCGGTGGTGACCTGCAGCACCGGGCGGGTGGCGTCCTGCACCTGGCCCGAGCCGTCCGACGAGGCGCCGCGCCCTGTGAACGCGGCGCCGGAGGTGATCTCGACCTCGCGGGCGTCGGGGTAGGACGGCAGCGCCGACAGGTCCCAGGTGACGCGGGTCACGTCGTTCAGGGACACCGGCGAGGGCATCTCGTTCGTCTGCGAAAGCGCCGAGAAAAAATGGAACGGGGCGTCGGCGGTGAACTCGTCCTGCACGACCTCCATCCGGGCGGTCTCGGACCCTCCGGTGCACCGCTCGGTGGAGAACGTGTCCGTGGTGACGACCAGGTCGCCGTCCTCGATCGTCCACGCCCGCTGCGTGCAGACCGAGTCCCGCGTCACCTGCACGGTCAGGGCGTCCGGCTCGGCGACGACGATCTTGCGGCCGTCGTTCACGTCGCGCAGCAGCAGGCCGGAGGCGTCCTCCAGCTGGGACAGCGTCGTGGTCGTGGCCATCGACTTGGTGACCAGCAGGCCGGTGGAGACCAGCACGCTCAGCGCGATGGTCGCGGTGACGGCGGCGATCACCATCGCGATGAGCAGGTCCGCCAGCTGGAAGCCGGACTGCTCGCGCCACCGGGCGCGCAGGCTCGTGCGCGGTGCCTTGCCGGTCGTGTCCACGTCTGGCCTCTCCTCGGACTGCTCGTCGGCGTATCAACATGCGCCGAAACTGCTCGCGGGCGACCCGCCGCGGTCAGGTCCCCGGCTGGTCGTCGCCGCGCATCAGGTCGATGAGCTCCTCGAGCTTGTCGGCCGCGACGGCGCCGTACTCGGCGCGCTGGTCGGACCAGGTCTGCTCGGGCAGGTCGAGCGTGGGGTACATGTCCAGCAGCGACCCGATGGTCGGGTTGCCCAGGATCGACAGGTCCATCGGCAGCGACCTGACCTCCTCGGTGATGCCGGGCTTGGCGTCCTCCAGCGTCTGGGCCTGGCGCACCAGCATCGACGCGCGCGCGAGCGGGCGGGCCAGCACCTGCGAGATCGCCGCGGGGTGCTGGCGCGTCATCTCGACCTCGAGCTCGTTGACCCGCGTGAACCAGGCGTCCCACTCGCGCGAGACCTGGCCGTGGCTGAACTTCTCCGGCTCGGGGATCTGCGCGATCTCGTCCGCGCGCGCCTGGTACTGCGCGGCGTGGTACTCCGCGCGCAGCTGGTGCAGCACCTGGTCGGGCACCGGGACCCGCATCCAGAAGTCGACGAGCTGCTCGGCGTCACGCGCGATTGGCGGGAACTCGAACGTGCCGTCGGCGTTGTAGTCGCGGGCCGGCAGCTGCAGGCTGACCGGCGACTCGCTGCGCTCGGCGTGCGAGTACCGCCCGTCGTTCGTGCGGGGCTGGGTCTGCGGCAGGGTATACATCCGGTGCTCTCCTCGTTACCACTGCGCGGAGCGCTTGGCTCCGGCGACCTGACGGACCACGGGTGCGCGGCGCTGGGCGACCGGCTGGCGGCGGCTGGCGCTGGCGGCCACCGCCGTGCGCCGCACCGGGCGACGGTCCGGGCGAGCGGCGCCCGGCGCCGGGGCGGGCGTGCCCTGGACGGCGGCCGTGGACGCACCGGCACGCTCCGGGGCCGGACCGGCCGGCGAGCCGCCGGAGGCCGGGCCGGGCCCGATCCCGGGGACGACCGAGCCCTGGTTGCCGGCGGCCGGGCCACCGGTGCTGCCCTGGGCGCGCTCCTGGCGGCGTGCGGCCTCCTCGGCCTTGGACGCCTCGAGGGCGGCCGCCTTGCGCTCGGCGTGGTTGTTCACCGCGCGCCGGCGAGCCTGCTCGGAGAGCTTGGTCTGCTTGTACGCCCCGTAGGCCACCGCGGCGGGCAGGGCCATGCCGCCGGTGGCGACCGTCAGCGCGGCGACCTTCGCGGTGGTGGCCGCGGACTTGCCGGTCAGGCGCATCGCCGTGCGCAGCGGTGCCTTGTCGAACTCAGCCCGGGTCTCGGCCATCCGCTGCCGGACGCCCTCGTACGCCGCGCCGGCCGCGCCGCCGTTGAACCCGCGCCGCTCGATCGCCGTCGCCCGGCGCTCCTTGGCGGAGTTGCGCAGCGCGTGCTCCTTCTCGGCCAGCGCTGCCTTGCTGCGGTTGATCCCGTTCTCCAGGCCGGTGATGCCCGCCGCACGGCGCGCCTCGGTGGCCTCGCGGCCAGCCACGCGGCGCTCGGCCGTCGCGCGGGTGCGCTCGGCGAGCGACGCCTGCGCGGCGCCGCCCTCGCCCGCACCGGTGGCGCCCAGGCGCTCGGCGTGACGGCTCGCGGTACCGCCGCGGGCCATGCGCCCGGACCGGCCGGGACCGCTGGCACCTCCGGCCAGTGCGGTGCCCGCAGCGCCGCCCGCGACACCACCGGCAGCGGCAGCAGCCATCGCCGGGACCTCGCCGCTGGAGCGGCCCGCACGCGACGGGCGCCCTGCACGGCCCGGACCGGTCGCCATGCCCGGACGCATCCGGTTGCCGACCGCAGCGGCGGCCGACCGGCCAGCCGAACGGACCATGTGCCCGCCGCGGCGCTGCATCATCTCCGCCGCACCGGCACCGACCGCGCCACCGACCGCGCCGCCCGCGGCGGCCTTGCCCCAGGCGTTCGCGCCGGTGATCGACAGCGGGCTGGGCATCTTGAGCACGTTCTTGAACACCCAGTGCAGGGCGACCAGGGAGACCAGCGGGGCGACGCCGGTGATGATCATCGTGGTGACCGACCCGCCGCCGAACGCCGTCGAGGCACCGGAGATCACCAGGCCGGTCAGGGTGGTGACCAGGGCCAGCACGAGCCCGAACCCGAACACCACGAACGCGATGCCGACGTAGGTCTTGGCGAGCTTGCCTGTCGCGGACGGGCCGTCGCTGGGCAGCAGGTCTCGCAGCAGCGTGAAGATGACCGAGAAGGTCATCACGACCATCATCAGCTTGAAGAACAGGATGGCCAGGGACAGCACCCCGAACACCAGCAGCATGATGAACGCGGACAGCAGGTAGGCCAGCACCATGACCTGGTTGCCGCCGGCCGAGGAGCCCGCGCCGTGCAGCGAGAGCACGTAGTTGCGCACCTCGGGTGCGGCGTTCGTGCGGTTGACCGTCTCGGACGGCTTGCCGCTCCAGTCGAAGTTGGAGTCGCCGGAGATGATGCCGTCGGTCTTGTCGCCGTCGCCGGTGAAGTAGTCGTCGCTCCACCACCGCGAGCACTCGTCGGCGGTCGGGGCCTTGTCGGGCAGGCCCGACCAGTCGGAGTTGACGGTCCAGGCGCCGTTGGCGTCCAGGCGGCACGCGGCCCACGCGATGAGGTTGCGGTCCTCGGCGTCGTTGTCGCCGCTGGTGCCCCACGGGGCGGCGTCGGAGTTCAGCTCGGGGATGGTGCCCGACGCCTGGGTGAAGGTGTGCTGGATCGCCGGGGAGATGCCGGCGCGGTGCTCGAGCAGGCGGCAGTACATCCAGTCGGCGTACTCGTTGTCGCCGCCGAACTGGGCGACCTTCCACGCCTGCAGGCCGGTCTGCTCCCACATGCGCGACAGCGTCATCGGGATGGCCGACTGCATGGTCTTGCCCAGCTGGGACTCGCCGCCGGCCGAGTCGATGTACGACTGGTTGAGCTTGGTGACGTACGCCGAGCACGACAGCGGCCCGCTGGCTCCGGTCTCGGCGGCCGACGGCACGGCGTTGACGTCGGCGCTCAGGGCCGCGGCCGGGGCGGAGGCGAGCGAGGAGATCACGCCGTTGGCGGTCTGGGCGAGCCAGCCCGGGGACAGGCGCCCTGCGGTGTACGTGCCGTTGTCGCTGATGGTCGAGGCGGACGCGCCGAACACCATCGCGGCCATGACGCTCAGGGTCAGGACCACGCGCCCGAGGTAGGCCATCGGGTTGGCCCGTCCGCGCATGCCGCGCCAGGCGACGACGATGATGCCGATGACGACGATAGCCACGACGATCGGGCTGGTGATCAGCGTCTTTCCGACGCCGGAGACGATGGAGTCCACGGCGCCGCCGAGGTCGGACATGAAGTCCATGCGCACCGCGAGGGACACCACGGTGGTCGTCGCCGACCACAGGGTGTTCGCGATGGAGGTCAGCACCGGGAAGGAAGCGTCGCGCTGCAGCGTGGTCGACAGGTCGGCCACGATGTTCGTGATGCCGCCGATCTTGCGCGAGTGCAGGGTGGTGGCCGAGTCGGCCCACCGCTCGGAGGGCAGGTAGATCTGGTTCGCCGTGCGGCCGCCGAAGCAGCCGGCGTCCTTGCGCTCGTCGTACGGGAACATGGTGTTGCGGCACCACTCGGCCGACGGCGCGGCGGGCATCAGCGCGGGCAGGGCGGCCGGGGCGGGCGCGGTGGCCACCTGCACGACGGCGGGGGTCGCGGGCGCGGCGAGCGTGGCGCTGGCAGCCGGAGCCGTGACGGTCAGCGCGGCGCCTGCGATCAGCAGCGCTCCGAGGGTGCGACGCAGCCAGTTCACCAGCTGCCCTCCGTCTCAGGGTTGGCGGGCTCGGCGATGCCGGCCGGCAGGGTGGTGGGCTCGCTGGGCTCGACGGTCATCTCCGGGTTGGGGACCGTGGCGCGCATCAGGCAGTAGACCTGGGTGAACGTCGGGTCGACCTGCTCCCCGCAGACGAAGAACAGCCCGGCGTCCGAACGCATCCGGTCACGGCGGGCCGAGACCCACAGGCGGTCGGGCTCAGCCTTGGACCGCATCGTCAGGGCGAAGTAGGTGCCGGCCGCGGCGGCGAAGCCAGGCAGCACGGCGATGGTGCTCAGGACCGGCCACAGGATGCCGGTGGCCATGATCATGACGAACAGCGCGACCAGCAGCACGATCCACGTGCGGCGCTTGGCCTCGAACCCCTGCACGACGGCGATCCGGTTCGCCTGGGCAGGCTTGCCGGTCATGTGCGTCAGCGAGTAGGTCGCCATCATGGGCGCAGGGGGCCTTCCTGGGGTGGTGCGGGGACGCGGAGCAGCTCCCCGCCCCCGCGCGGGTGATCACGGGGGCGGAGAGCTGGTCAGCCGGCGAGGGTCTTGGCGAACCCCGCGAGGATGTTCACGACCAGGTCCACGATCGTCAGCACGATCGGGATCAGGACGTTCGGGGCCGAGGCGAGCGCGCCGATGATCAGCGCCCACCACAGGCCCTTGGTGTTGCCGCCCCCGCCCTTGCGCTTCTGCCAGGCGAACCCGATCAGAGCGGCGAGGAACACGAGGACGCCGATCACCGTGATGATGGTCATCAGCTTGGAGAACTCGCCGCGGTTGATGGCACCCCAGAAGGTGGTCCACGCTGCGGTGAAGTCGACGCTGTTGTTCACTGTCGTCTCCTGGTCTGGGCTGGGGGGCCCGGGGGTTGTGGGACGGGGTGAGCCGTGTCGGGCTCACCCCGTCCCGTGGTCGATCCTGTAGATGTGCGGGGCGGTTCTCAGGCCGCGGCGGCGGGCTTGCCGGCGGCCCGGCAGGCCGCCTCCCACAGGTCCTCGGCGTAGGCGCGGTGGCGGCCGAGCAGCTCGGTGACCTCGTCGCGCTCGGTCATCGAGATGCGACCGAACGGGGCGAACAGCGCCTTGACCGCGGGGGTCTCCTCGCCGTGGTCCCACGCCCGGCACGCGGCGAGCACGCCGCCACCGGAGGCCATCTCCGTCGAGGCGTCGCGACGGGCCTTGGCGGTCATCGAGCCGTGGGCGACCGGCGGGACGCCGGAGGTCTCGGCGAACGCGTCCCACAGGCGGTCCTTGGCGGCGGCCTTCTTCTTGGCCTCCTGCACGACCGCGGCGTTGCCGTCCTCGTCGCGCCGGTAGTGCTGCCCCTCGGCGGAAGCGAGGACCTGGCCGGCGATCGACGCGGGGTCGATGACGTCGGCCTCGTCGTGGGCGTGGCGGATGTCCTCGGCGATGTCGTCGCCGAAGGTCTTGTCGCCGTTCTCGCCGGTGGGGGCGTCCAGGGACAGCACGCGCATCTCGGCGAGCTCGACGAACTTGGCCGACGGCTTGTGCCGCTGGTCCTCCCAGGTGTCGCGGATCTCGGCGGCGATCGCGCGCCGCTCGGCCGAGGACGTCTTGCGCCCGGTGGCCTCCTCGAGCTCCTTGATCTTCTTGTCGTAGATCGCCTTGGCCTTGCGGTCCTCCACGCGCAGGTTGCCGCGCAGCTGGATGGCGACGTGGCCGGAGGCGATCCGGTGCACGTAGGCCGGCGTGACGACCTGGTCGGGGTTCTTGCGCCGGGCCTCGAGGATCGTGACGACCGTGGACTGGGCGATGTCGGCCGGGTCGGAGAACCGCAGGCCGCGGGTGCGGGCGTGGTGGCGGGCGGCCATGAGGGCCTGCACCGCGAGCTGCTCCGGCGGCATGTCGACCATGTCCGGGTGGGCGCCCTCGGCGGTCTCCTGGGTCGGGTCGAGCAGGTCGACGTCGGCCTCGCCGCGGGCGTCCACGGCGAACTGACCGCCCGTGCGAACCCCAGCCGGGACCCGGCGTGCTGTGGCGATGTCTCGTGTCATGCCGAGTAGATGTGCGGGGGCGTTTCGGCTGGTCAGGACGCCTCCGTCGGGGTGGTCAGCAGGCTCAGCAGCGACACGGCCAGGTCGCGCTGACCTGCTGTTTCGCACCGACCCCACAGGGCGTCCCAGGGCTGCCAGTCCCCGCCGGTGGTGGCGGTGTCGGCTGCACAGATCAGCGCGGGCACCAGACGCCCGGCGGGGTGGCCGTCGAAGGTCAGGGCACCCCCGGTGACGCGCCAGGTGACCTGCTCGGCGCGGCACGGGGCGAACCGGCGCAGGCGGGCGGCGATGAGCACGCTGGCGGCGCGTGCAGCCTCTGCGAGCACCTCGGGCCCGTCGCGCGAGACGAGGGCGGCCGGGTCGAGCCCGTGCTGGGCGGCGAGCACCAGGCCCATCGCGTCGCGCTGGTCGGCGGTGGGGGCGCTCACGCGGCGCACCCGGTCAGGGTGGACACGGCGTAGTCCTTGTCGGCCTGGTACATGCCCAGCCCGTACTTCACGACGACGGACACGTACCGGGCGGCGTAGTCGCAGCGTCCCTGCTCGGCCAGCGCCGGGCCGCCGTCCTTGGCGGTCGCGTTCGCGAACTCCGCCAGGGTCTTGTCGGACTTCGCGCCGTTGGACGGGCCGTCGACGGCCAGCAGGTTCAGCGTGTCGTTGGAGAACGTCTCGCGCTGGTCGTCGGTCCAGGCGTTCGCGCCCGTGCGCCACGCGACGGCCCGCGGGACGACGTGGTCGATCTGCACGGCCGCGGACGTGGCCTGCCCGCGCGTGAAGTCGACGGTGAAGCCCCGGTAGGGGTCGACCAGGGTGCCGGTGGCGACCTGGCAGCGCGAGCCGTCGGAGTACGTGACGTCGGTCAGGTCGCGGTCGAGCACCTGGTCGCGGATCGTGCAGCCGCCGCCGATGGACGCCCACCCGTCGCCGAACGCGTCGACGTCGTAGTTGCCGGCGGGCTCGAGCACGACGGGCACGGAGGCGGCCTGGTTGGCCAGTGCCGCCATGTCCGCGCCCTGCAGATCCAGGCCGGGGCCGGGCTTGCCGGCGGCCTGGGAGTACCCGGTCGGGCGGTGGTTCCACGCGTCGGAGACCCAGTCGATGACCTTCTGCGGGGCTCCGCCGAACAGCCAGCCGTTGCCGGACCACACGAGGATCCCTGCCATCGCGGCGAAGAACAGGGAGCCGACGACGATTCGCTTACCGATGCTCATGGCCAGTGGATGTGCGGCACGTGCCCGATCCGGTGGCGTGCGGTGCTCAGGCGTCCGGGTCCTTGTCCTTGCCCAGGGCGATCTGCGGGCGCGTGGAGGCGACCGAGGCCTTGGTGGTGGGGCCGGGGCACTGCAGCGTCAGGTTGCACTTCTTGGTCGTGCCGCCGGACTTGCCCCTCGGCGTCGAGGCCAGCGACCACGACCCGCAGCCGAGGCAGACCTGCAGGAACACCGCGGGCGGGTCGTTGTCCTTGTCGACCGGCTGGTACAGCTGGTGCAGCACCTCGTCGTGCTCGGCCAGGGCCGCGGCCTGGTCGGGCTCGAGCATGACGTGGGCGGGCACGGCGGACAGGTCGCGGCCGAGCTCGTGCCACCGGTGGACCCGGGCCAGCTGCAGCAGGCGCGAGGCGATGGATGCGGCCGCGAGCAGACGACCGGCCGGGGTCGCCGCAGCCTGCTCGTCGAGCACGGGCTTGGGGACCAGGTGGTATCGCTTCGGAGGTGCCATGCCCTGTGGATGTGCGGCACACCCGCGAGCCGCGGAATCTGGCCGATCCTGGTCGATGCGCGACGTGCCGCACATCCACTGGGCGTGAACCCCGTACGAGACCACCTGCTCCCCCGCCTTGACCGGGCCGGGGAGCTCATGACGTCCGCCCGACCCTGGGCCGTGAGCTTCCTCGGCGCCCTGGTGTCGGTGTGCCTTCCTGTCGGCCTGTACCAGGCCGGCGGCGACCCGCTGCTGGTGCAGGTGGGCCTGCTGGTGCCCGCCGTGGTGACCCTGGTGCTGCTGCGCCAGGGCCGCACCTGGTACCGCTGGTTCGCGGTGATCGCGCTCGCCCAGGTCGTGTACTCCGAGATGCTCACGCTGGTGCTGCTGGTCTCGTTCACCTGGGCCATCCACCGGGCGTGGTTCGTCGAGGAGCGCACCTGGCGCTTCGCCCGGCCCAAGAACCTCGCCCGCCGCACATCTCCTCGGCGAGGAGGTGTCGCCAAGTGAGCGCAGAGGCCGTGTTCATGGGCCTGCCGTCGATGTTCGTGCCCGAGGGGCAGGAGTCGTGGCAGGACGAGGCGCTGTGCGCCCAGACCGACCCGGAGCTGTTCTTCCCGCAGAAGGGTGGTTCGACGGCCGAGGCCAAGAAGGTCTGCCGCCAGTGCCCGGTGGTCGATGAGTGCCTGGAGTGGGCGATCGACGCCGGCGAGGAGCACGGCGTGTGGGGCGGGATGTCCGAGCGTGAGCGCTCCGCCTACGCCCGCTCGCGCCGGCGCAAGGCGAAGATCAGCTTCGGCGCGCCGACGGACGCCGAGATCAACCGTCAGCGCGGGCAGTACGCCCCCGCACCGGTCGCCGACACGCTCGACGCACCGGCCGCCGACCAGGACGAGGAGTGAGCGCCGCGCCGGAGCAGGACGCGCCCTCGGTCAACGTCGTCGACGTGCTGACCGACGCGGTCCGCCGCTCCACCGGCATCCCCGACGCCTACCCGCGCCCGGGCCAGGGCCCGCTCGCCGAGCTCGTGTGGGGAGCACTGACCAGCGACGGGGGCCAGGTCGCCGCGACAGCTAAGACAGGTCTCGGCAAGTCGTTCGGCTACGGCGTTCCCGCGGGCCTGCTCGCGGCGACGACCGGGCGCCGGTCGGTCATCTCGACCGAGTCCCTGGCGCTGCAGGCCCAGATCATCGACAAGGACGCCCCCGTGATCGTCGAGGCCGTCAAGGCCGCGACCGGCGTCGAGGTGAAGTTCGAGGTCCTCAAGGGCTGGTCGAACTGGTCCTGCCTCAAGTCCGCGCTCGGCACCGCCCACCACCTGCTCGGCGAGCAGGTCGACACCGGCGAGTGGGTGCCGACCGACAACGACCTGGACGACCTGTGCGACCGGCTCTCGGGCGGGCTCGGCGACCAGACCGTGGTCCGGCTCGACGGCGGCGCCACGGCCCCGCGCGGGGACCTGATCGCCCTGACGCACTGGGTGCTGCGCCAGCACAAGACGTTCGCCGACGCGCCAGGCGACCGGCACTCCTACCCGGGCAACGCCACCGACGCGACGTGGTCGCAGGTGTCGGTCACCCCGAGCGAGTGCGTCGGGGTCAAGACCTGCCCGCTGGCGAAGCTGTGCAAGCCCGCCGCGGCCAAGGACCGCGCGGCGCAGGCCGACGTGCTGGTGACCAACCACTCGCTGCTGGCCGTGCAGGCCGCCAAGCGCGTCTCGGTGGTCGTCGGCTCCCAGGCGCTGGGCCGCTTCGACGCGGTCATCGTCGACGAGGCGCACGGCCTGCCGGGCAAGGTCCGCGACCAGGGCGCCGGTGAGGTGTCCTCGCGCCGCATCATGTCCGCGGTGCGCGCCGCGCGCGGCATCATGGACGGCGCCGACACGGCGGTCGCCTCGATCCTGGCCGGCGGCGAGCAGCTGGCCGCGATGGTCCAGTCCGAGCTCGAGGGCGTGCGCGCCCGCGGCAAGGGCGACGGCGAGGTCACGCGCCTGCCCCAGGACGTGAACCCGCTGTCCGAGACCGGCCCGATGATCGAGGACTGGGTCTCCAACCTGCAGCTCATGCTGAACCGGGCCGTGCGGAGCGCCGGCAACCGCGACGCGGTGCGGGTGCGGCGGATCAAGTCCCGCCTGGACGGGCTCAAGGCCGACGCGGCCGACGTCGCCGAGCACCACTCGGGCGTGGCCCGCTGGGTGCAGCAGAACACCAACGGCGAGCACACCTACCTGTCGGCGAACCTGTCGCCGGTGGACGTGTCCGGCGCGCTGCAGGCGAACCTGTGGACCCAGGCCGACCCGGACGCCGAGCCGGGCAGCACCCCGGCCCCGGACGCCGGGCACATCCCCGACCCGGGCTCGGCCGAGGAGGCCGAGATCGCCGCAGCCGCCGCGGACCCGGCCGCCGAGACGCCGATCCCGGAGAAGGCCGCGCGGATCCCGCTGTCGGTCGTGGCGGTCTCGGCGACCCTGCCGATGGGCTTCCCCCGCCAGGTGGGGCTCACGGCCGAGCAGATCGACTACCCCTCGCCGTTCGCCGAGGCCAACGCCGAGTCGATGCTGTACGTGCCGACCGGGGCCGGCGCGGCGGACGTGGAGGCGCTGTCCGCGCTCGGCAACTTCCGCAAGCCGCGCTTCGACACGGCCCGGCACCTGCCGTGGGCGCTGGCGAAGATGATCGAGCTCGTGAACGCCTCGGGCGGTTCGGCGCTGATCCTGGCGGCGACGTCCAGCGCCGGGAAGAAGTACGCGGCGGCGCTGACCGAGGCGTCCCAGGGCTGGGCGGTGCACTCGCAGTGGGACGGCCCGCCGGTGCGCTCGATCGTGGGCGCGTGGAAAGCGGACACGTCCTCGGTCCTGGTGGGCACCCGCTCGCTGATGACCGGCGTGGACGCCCCCGGGGACACCAACCAGCTGGTGATCGTCGACCGGGTGCCGCGCGCTGCGGCGAACCCGGTGGACGACGCCCGGGTGGAGGACCTGATGGAGCGCCTGGGCATGGACGAGTGGGCCGCGCGCAACCAGGTCTACGCCGTCGACGCCGCGCTGCTGCTGGAGCAGGCGGCCGGGCGGATGATTCGCTCCGGATCGGACCGTGGCCTGGTCGCGGTGCTCGACCCGCGGCTACTCAAGGGGTCGCCGTTCTCGTACAACGAGGCGACGCGGCGCATCTACATGAGCGCGCTGTCGCACTTCGGGCGCAAGACGATGGACCTGGGGCAGGCGACCGGGTTCCTGCGCGAGCGGCGGGCGGTGGCTGCGGCGTTCTGAGGTGCGCCAGGGTGTCGCCCGCCGGCCGCGGGCTCGCCCCGGTACGTTGACGCCCACGACGACTCGACGAAGGGGCGGGCCATGACCGAGCAGCCCGAGGGCCGCAGCACCACAGCAAGCGACCCCGAGGCTGATGGTCCCCCGCCCCCGGCAGCCGAGCCGGCCGAAGGTCAGGGCGGCCCCGTAGGTGATCCCGAGGCGGACGACCCACCTGCACCGACCGTCGAGCCGGCCGAGGGCCAGGGCGCCAGCCCAGGCGAACCCGAGGTTCATGATCCCCTCCCCCCAGCAGCCGAGCCGGTCGTCACCGCTGGCAAGGAGGCCGCCCCTGCTCCGGTGCGCGGCGTGCGCCGCCTGTGGCGCCGGTACCGGGCCGCGTCGAGGGAGTGGCAGGTCGCGATCTTCGCGGCCTTCATCGCCGCAGTCATTGGGCTCGTAGGGGCAGCCGCGGAGTGGTACGGCGCCACGCGGGACAACCGCGTCGAGGTGGTCGTCCAGCCTGCCCCGGTGGCGGCCGACCCTGACGCCGCGGGCACGGACGCGTGCGGCAGCATCGCGACGCTCGACCAGGACGCGCAGGCACCGGCGTCCGGCGTCTACGTCCGGGTGCTCGGCGGGTGCTGGAGCCAGCTGCTCGGGTACGTGCCGCCGGGCAGCGAGCTGGAGTACGCGATCACGTACCGCAACACGAGCGACGAGCAGCATGACGACGTCGTGCTGCGCGCCGAGCTTCCCCAGGGCGTGCGCCTGGTCTCCGGGTCGACGACGTGGTTCAGCGCCTCGAAGCCCGACGGCGTGCCAGCCACCTCCGACGCGCTGGAGGGGGCCGGCGTCAACATCGGGTCGTACGGCCCGGGAGCGAACGCGTGGGCCACGTTCCGGGTGACGATCCCCGGCGCGAACGAGGTCGACTGCGGCGTCAGCGAGTACCGGGTGGTGGGCTTCGCGAACCCGTGGGGCGCCACCGAGACGTCCAACGCCGCGGTCCTCAGCGCCTACCGCAGCTGCTGACCGCCCGCCGGGCAGACGACCACGTCAGCGGCGGGCGCTGTCGGCCAGCGGGGCGTCGCCGCGCTCAGGCGATCAGGTCGGCCGGCCCGACGGTGACGCGGACCCGGTCAGGGTCGAACGCGACGAGCGCGGCCGCGGCGCCGGTGGTCGTGGTGGCCGAGGCGATCACCGTGGTGTCGCCCAGCGGGACCTCGAGGCCGACGTACGCGGCGAACCGGGCACGCCCGACCAGGCCGGGGTCGCCGGCGAACCCCTCGACGGGCGACCAGGTCGCCACGCGCTCGCCCATCTCGACCCGCACGGGCAGGCCCTCGACGCCGTGGCTCATGCGGCCGCCCTCCAGGTGGTGAACGCTCCGCCGCCGTCGTAGCGCAGGCGGGTGCGCGAGGTGCTCGCCAGGGTCTGCAGGTGCTCGACGACGGCGGTCACGGACGCGGCGTCGGCGCCGTCGAACGCGCCGGTGCGCGCGAGCTGGGCGACCCACTGGGCGGCCAGACGCGACTGGCGCACGGACATGCCCGGCGGCAGCGACTGCGCAGCCTGCTCGGTCACCTCCAGGGACGCCCCGCGCGGGTCGCGGCCCGCGATCACGGCCTGCAGCCGGCGCAGCGTGAACCCCTCGAGCACGGCCGCGGACGCCTCGACGGTCAGCCAGCTGCGCCCGAGCTTGTGCGCGACGGCGGCGGTGGTGCCGGAGCCGGCGAACGGGTCGACGACGAGGTCGCCGGGGTCGGTGGTGGCGCGGATGATCCGGGCCACGAGCTCCTCGGGCTTGGGGGTGTCGAACCCGTCGCCGCCGAACAGCGCCTTGGAGTGCTCGCGGGCGGCCTCGTTGGTCGCCATGCCGGTCGCCGCGGTGAACAGGGTCGTCCAGGTGCGCCCGCCGGAGCCGGTGATGGCGTTGGGGCGCAGCGGGGTGCGCGCGCAGCGGATCACGGTGCCGGCGTCCAGCTCGGCGTCCAGGCGCTCCTGGGACCAGCGGAACGGGCCGCGCATGCGGAACTCGGCGACGTTGCGCCCGCCGACGACCTCGATCCCGTCGAGCAGCTCGGTGGTGACGTTGTCGCTGGACATGTCGCCGGCGGGGATGAACCGGTCGGAGCCGAGCTCGACGGAGCCGGCGGGGAAGGTCAGCACGCCGATGGTGTTGCCGGTGTTGTGCAGCGGCACGCGCCGCGGCTCGACCTTCTCCCCGGTGCTGAACGCCGCGAGGCGCGAGCGGTCGGCGCCGTAGACGAGGATGTGGTCGGTGACCTGGGCGATCTGGGCGTGGGTGAACGACGGCTTGTGCTTGCGCTCCCACACGACGTCGGCGACGAAGTTGTCCTCGCCGAAGATCTCGTCGGCGAGCATCCGCACGCGTCCGACCTCGCGGTCGTCCAGGTGGATCCACACGGACCCGTCGGGGCGCAGCAGGGTGCGGGTGGCGGTCAGGACCTGGCGCATCATCGACAGCCACAGCGAGCGGGGCTCGCGGTCGCGGTAGGCGTTGAAGGTCCGGCCGGTGTTGTAGGGCGGGTCCATGTAGACCAGGCGGGCGGTGCCGGGCTCGAGGTCGGCCAGGTGCGCCAGGACGTCGTGGCCGACACCGTGCACGACGCGGCCGGTGGCCGGCCCGTCGCCGTGGCGGCCCGTCTCGGCGAGCGTCACGGGTGCGCTGGGCCCCCACTGCAGGCGACCGTCGGCCCAGGTGACCGGGTCGTCCTGGCCCGCCCAGGTGAGGCGGACGTCGTCGGAGGCTGCGGAGGTGGGGTGCTGCACGTACCCGTAGATGTGCGGGGCGCTGCGACCCGCGTGATCACGCGCCCCAGCGCCACCCCGGGACGAGGTCGTCCAGGCGCTCGGCGCGCTGGGGCGTCATGGCGGGAAGGCCGCGGCGCGCCTCGTAGCGGCGCTTGGTCAGCCACCGGTGCAGCGTCCTGGTGGCGACGTCGCCGCGCTCGCTCGGCCATCCGCGCTCGGCGACGTGGGCGGCGAGCTCGGCGACGCGGGTCTCCCACAGCCGCTCGCGGGAGTTGGGCCGGTTCCAGCCCGGGTAGACCTCGTCGAGCACCGCGGTGTGCTCCGGGCTCCAGCCGCGCACCCCGAGCCGGGCGTCGGAGCGGAAGAACGCCAGGTGCAGGGCCGCGAGGCGCTCGCGCTTGGTCGCGCCTGTCTGGGACGGGTCGTGGCCGATCTCGGCGGCGACGGCGGCGATCTCGGTGCCCCAGCGGCGCACGGTGTCCAGGCCGGTGACAGAGGCGCGCGAGCGCTGCTGCTCGGCGGCCGCGGCGGGGGCCTTGGCCCTGGCCTTCTGCGACCGGTCCCAGCCGGGCAGGGTCTCGTCAAGCGCGACGAGCACGCTGTGGTGGGCGCGCCCGGCGGCGCGGTTGATGCGCTGGCGAGCCAGGAAGTAGCCCAGCAGGCGCTCGTCGTCGGGCGCCGTGGTGTAGGAGGACGGCAGCTTGCCGGGGTTGGCCTTGACCCAGGCGGCGAGGTCCTCGACGCGGGCGAGCAGCTTGGTCTCGGTGGTGTTCTGGTTGGTCGCCATGCCGGTGCTATGTGCGGCACGTGAGACGTTTGAGTCACTTGGCGGTGCCGGGTGCGGTGACGTCCAGGAACAGCTCCCACAGGCAGTGCTCGACGTCGGACTCCTCCGCCCCCAGCGGGCGCCCGGGCCAGGCCACGACCTGCGCGACCAGATCGGGCCACATCGCGGCGAGCCGGTCCGCCTCGGCAGCCATCGCCAGGCGCGACACCTCGTCGGAGTTCGCGTCGTAGGACGACACGTGCTCGGCCACCCGCGACACGAACGACCCCAGCAAGGTGGCCGACAGCGTCGACCAGGCGGCGCTCGGTCCGACCCGGTCCTTGAGGGCCTTGCGCATCTGGCGCATCGCCACGCGTGACGGCTTGGGCGCCAGCGTCAGCTGCCCGAGCGCGATCACGTACGCCGTCGTGTCCGGGTAGTCGGCCAGCGCCGCCATCTCCTCCAGGGAGAAGTCGTCCCACAGCGACAGCACCCGCTCGTCCAGCGCGCCGGGCGTGCCGAACCCCGCGGTCAGGTCCAGCATCGCGCGCAGGGACCGGGCGGCCAGGGTCGTGTCGGCCCGCAGCGCCTCGCGGGCCCAGGCGCGGTCGGCCGGCACCGGCGGGACGCACACCCGCGGCAGGCGCAGCAGGCGCCGCATCGCGGTCGCGGCCAGCCACGGCCGGTCGGCCATGTGGCGCTTGCGTTCCCCGGCGTCCAGCGCGGCGACCGACGCCTCGATGAGGTGCTCGTGGTCGACCACGCCGACTCCGGCGTCCGCGGCCGGGAACGACTGGGCGGCCGCCTCGAGCTCAGGGTCGACCTCGGGGCCGAACGAGACCGGGGTGACCACCGTCCCGCGCGGGCGCACGGTGGGGTCGCGGCGGGCGAACGTCTGGGCGGTCTGGCGGATCCAGCCCGACAGCGACGAGCTGGCGGCGGTGCGCAGGTCGAAGAACGCGCGGTCCTCGGACAGCACCAGGTCCACCAGCGCGGCGCGCAGCGAGTCGGCCAGGTCCTCGCGCTCCTGCTCGTTGCGGGCGAACCCGGAGGCGACCTCGACCAGCACGGGGCTGGAGGAGACGACCACGGCGATGAGCCGGCGCGCATCGCGCTCGCTCGTGGCGCCGGCGACCGCCTCGGACGCAGCCTGACGAGCCTGCTCGTCGAGCTGCGTCCGAGACAGCACTGCGGCTACCACAACGGCTTCCCCTTGGGCTGGATCTGGGTCCCCGGGGTCCCGGGGTCCTGCTGCCCGTACCCATGTGCGGCAGGTCCCGGGTTCGGTGCCTGGCCCGGTGCCGAGGTGAACGGCACGGCGCCCGTCGGCGGCGCCGTGAACGGCACCGCGGCGGGTGCGCCCGCCGCCGTCGCGTGGGCCGCCGGGGTGGGCGGGGCGGCCTGCTGCGGCACCGTGAACGGCATCGCCGCGACCGGGGCGGGCGCGGGCGGCTGCGCCGGGACCGGGGCGGTGAACATCCCGGGCGCCGGGCGCATCGGCTGCTGCAGGGGCGCACCGGCCGGCGGCTCGGACCCGAACAGCCCCGCCGAGCTCGGCATCGCCGGCTGGGCCGCGGCGACCTTCGCCGCCCGGGCCGCCTCCGTGGCCTTGCGCGCCAGGATGTCGCGCTCGGTCGTGGACGACATCTCCAGGAACGCCTTGGGCAGCACGATCTCCGTCGGCACCGCGCGCCCCGACAGGTCGCAGTACAGGCCGACCGCCCCGCGGTCCACGACGCCGGACTCCGGGTCACGCAGCGCGCGCATGGAGTTCCAGTTCCACGCCGTACCGCCCGCCTCACCCTTGGTGGCGCGCGAGGTGATGCGGGCCATGCGCTCCTCGGTCGCCTCGACCTTGAACAGCTCGAGCGCCGCGCGCGCCTCGTCGGGGTCCTCGATCGGCAGGATGATGCCGCGCGAGATGTACCCGGCCAGGCCGGCGTTGGTCGCGTCGGTGACCCGCTGGGTGAACAGCATCGGGAACACGCGCTGCGAGCGGGCCAGGCGGCCCAGGCGCTCGATCTCGGCCCGGCCCGCGCCCAGGAACACCCAGGCCTCGTCGAGCAGGATCATGCCGTTGCGCCCCGTCAGGGCCATCGCCGAGCCGAACACCATCATCCGCACCAGGGCGAGCGCCACGCGCTGCGGCAGCGGCGGGTTCGGCTGGCCCGGCTCGGGCAGGTTCAGGTTGGCCTCGCCGACCTTGATCAGGGTCAGGCCGTCGTGCATCGACAGCGCCTGCCCCTGGGGGTTGACGCCGAACATGGCCCGGAACATCGGCACCGCGTCGCCCAGCTTGTAGATCGGCGTGACCAGCTCGGCTGTCGCCGCGCCGTGCTGCATCGCCAGCTGCAGCGCCTGGCCGGTGCAGGTCGCCCCCATCTGCACCCCGACGTTCAGGGCGTGCAGCAGCGGCACC
This sequence comes from Cellulosimicrobium sp. Marseille-Q4280, assembly GCF_943181405.1. GTDB lineage: Bacteria > Actinomycetota > Actinomycetes > Actinomycetales > Cellulomonadaceae > Cellulosimicrobium. The sequence continues at coordinate 133,808 of NZ_CALPBY010000009.1, read as the reverse complement.
TCGAAGTTGGCGAGGTGCTCGCCCCACGGGTTGACCGACATGATCATCGACGCCGCGAGTTCCACGCCCTGCTCGGGCGACCTGGAGAACCGCAGCGGGTCGAACACGCCGTCGGCAGAGACCAGCTTGTCCAGGGAGTACACCTGGCCGCCGGCGCGCTCGACGACCGTCGAGTGGTCCGATCCGGTCTTGGGGTCGATCAGCACCGCGGGGATCTTCGCCTTCGGCGCCTGGGCGGCCAGCCACAGCATCAGCTGGGACTTGCCCGAGCCGGTCGCGCCGGCGCACACGCAGATCGGCAGCGAGTCCTGGTCGGAAGCGGCCAGCGGGTCCAGCCACGCGGGCTGCTTGTCGCGCTCGGTGAAGCCCAGCAGCAGGGCGCGCTTGGCGACCCGGTCCCCCACGACCGACAGGCCGGGGGCGCCGGAGTAGGCGATCACGTGCGTGGGCAGGTCCTGGCGCGAGGCGTTGGCCCGCACCGGCGAGCCGATCATCGTCTCGGCCATCGCCTGGCGCTGGCGGTTGGGCATCGCGCCGACCTTGGCGGTCAGCGCCTCGAACGTCCCGGTCAGGTCGTCCTCGTAGCCGTTGATGCCGATGGTGACGGTGGCGTCCACCAGGGTCGGCGGGGCGTAGCTCTTGGCGTAGAAGTCCTCGACCTGGGTCAGCAGGGCGAGCTGGTCGTCCTGCTCGGAGCGGTCCATCTTGCCGGCCTGCGCGCGTGCCTGGATGTCGTTCTCGTTGCGCTGGCGGTTGCGGCGCAGCTCGCCGCGCGTGATCTTCGCCGGCTCGATGCGCCCGCGCACCGAGACCACGGCGCAGTCGGCGTCCAGGAGCTGGGTCATCCACCACGAGCGGGACTCCTCGCCCGGGGTGAACGGCAGGTCCAGGTCGTTGACCGACGCCATCGTGACCGTCATCGACGGGGCGGTCTCCTGCCAGGAGGAGGCGCCCTCGTCGATGAGCCGCTTGGCCGCGGCGGCCTGCGCCGAGTTGGAGAAGATGTGCAGGCAGTCCTGCTGCGGCACGACGTAGGTGTCCGGGTGCGCGCCGCCGTTCCACCACGACTCGGCCAGGTGGAACTGCTCGGCCGTGGGCACGGTCATGCCGGCGCGCTCGAGCGCGGTGGCGACCTTGCGGGCGTCCGGCTCGTAGTCGTCCTCGGGGACGCCGCCGTACCAGAGCGTCTCGGCGACCGACTCCACCGCCCCCTTGAAGCCGCGGCCTCCACCGAGGGAGTCGGTCAGGCGCACGCCGAACAGCACGACGCGGCTGATGGTCTCCTGCGCACCGCGCCCGGGCGGGAACAGCCGGGCCAGGTAGTCCGAGACCGGCAGGTCGCGCGGCGGGGTCCACACGTGCGGGATGTTCACCGCGAGCAGGTGGGTCTCACGGTAGGACTGACGGTTGCTGGCCCGGCGCGAGCCGGCGGTCGAGGTGAGCGCCGCGAGCTCCTCGTAGGCGGTCAGGATCGGCTCGCAGGCGCGCTCCATGTCGGCGATCGACTTCGCGTCGGCGACCGGGCCGAGCGGGACGGCGCGGTACATCCACAGCGACCGCTCCTTGGAGGTGCGGCCGGCGCCGAGGACGATCCCGTCGCGCCAGCCTCCGGACCAGCGCCCGCGAACGAACGTGGGCCAGCGCGGCTCGGAGGACATCTCGGGGTCCCACGCCGGCTGCTTGGTGGTCTTGGTGCTCACGGGCTCAGCCCTCCTGGTTCTCGGTGGCGGGCGCGTCGGTGGCGGGCTCGGGCGCACCGGTCTCGACCGGGAGCGGCTGGTCGGTGACCTGGCCGACGATCGCGTTGTCGTAGGCGCTCAGGGTCGGGCCGGTGCCGGCGCCGCCCCAGGCGACCACCCGCGGCGCGGCGGTGTCGGCGCCGGAGACGAGCAGGTCGTAGGTGGCGACGGTCTGGTTCGTGGCGTCGGGGTCCTGCCCGTTCCACGGCAGCGTCATCGTCAGCGACACGACCATGTCGCCGGTGCGCACGGCCTCGTCACCGGTGCCCTCGGTGATCCACCCGCCGGACAGGACGGTGCCGCGGGCGCCGGTCAGGCCGGACAGCGGCAGGTAGGTGTGCGAGGCGTCGGGGTCGCCGACGACCTGGCGCAGCGCGACCGGGTCGCCGGAGGTGTAGGCGCCGACCCAGGTGGTCACGGCCTGCACGACGTCCGAGCTCGGGGAGTCGGTGGTCAGGCCGGACCAGGTGGGCGTGGAGGCCAGGTTCACGTCCTCGCCGGCGGTCGGGGCGAGCGACGGGGTGCCCACGACGGCCTGTCCGCCCTCCGGGGAGAGCGCGATCAGGACCTGCACGCGCATGAGGTTGCCGGTGGCGGCGCGCACGAGCAGGGTGTGCGACTGGCGCTCGGTGCGGTCCTGGTTGGTCGCGTTCGGCTCGGCGACCCACGGCAGGACCTCGTAGTCCTCCCAGGTCAGCAGCGACGCGCCGGGCAGCGGCTTGGGGGTGGAGGCCAGCCAGTTCTCGACCGCGGCCATCGCCAGCGGCTGGGTGGGCGGGGCGGTCTCCACGACGGCCGGCGGCGGGTCCTCGCTGGCGACCGTCGACATGATGGACAGCCCCGCCAGCACGATCAGCACGGGCAGCGCGAACGCGGCGAACGTGATGTAGCGCTTGATGCGCCGGTGGCCCTTGTTCCGGGCGGCCTCGTCCGGCAGACCGGAGCGCGGCACCTCGGGTGCGGACGACCAGACGTCCTGGGTGTCCTGCTGCTTCTTGGACGTGGGCTTCTTGTCCCGGGGCATGGTGCCCTTCCCGTTCGCGTGCGGTGGTGTTCAGGGGTCAGGCCGGGCCGCGCCTCCCGGTCAGGGGCGCGGCCCGGCCTGGCGGGTCAGACGGTGCGGCGGGCCAGGTCCAGCACGCGGCTGAGCGAGGACTTCGCCTCGTCGGCGAGGCCGACGACGTCCTGGGCCAGCGCGGCGCCGGCCTTCGCGTCGTTGCCGTTGAGCGAGGCTGCGGAGGCGGCGTCGAGCGCGACGAGCAGCGAGTGGACGCCCTTCATGCGCGCGCGGCCCTTCTCCTGGGCGACGACCATCGCCTGGAACGGGCCGTCGGCCTCGGCGATGTCGGTCAGGTCCTTGACGGCCGTCAGCGCCGAGCGGTCGGTCGTCATGACGGCGACGGTGACCTCGAGCGGGTCAGCCTCGACGCCGTACAGGGACGCGAGCACCGCGAGGTCGTCGGCGTCGGCGCCCTGCAGCTGCAGGAGCTTGGAGCCGATGCGGCGAACGCCGGCCTTGTTCGGGCCGGTGCGGCGGGCGGTGCCCGTGGTGCCGGCGGCGGTGGTCTCCTGCTCGCCGTCGTCGTCGCCCTCGTCACCCTCGTCGCCGTCACCGAGGTCCAGCGGGTCGAGGTCGCCGCCGTCGCCGTCGCTGAGGTCGAACGCCTGGCCGCCGTTCGCCGAGGCGAACGAGCGGACGCTGTCGCCGTCCTGGGGGTCGAGCGTCGTGACGTCGGGGGCGGTGTCGGTGGGGTAGGTCATGGCGGGGGCACCTCGTCTGGGTCGAACGGGTCTGTCATTGGTCGAACATGCGTCGAAAACCCGAGACGCCACCCGGAGCAGGTCAGTGGGTGGCGTCTCGGGCTTCGTGGGGCGGTCAGCCGCCGATGGGGCCGAGGTCGCGCAGGTGCTGCAGCACCCGGAACTTCTTGCCGCCGTTCTCCTCCATGAGCTTGTAGATCAGCACCCGGTGGTCCTTGCACTGCTTGACCAGGTCCCAGATCGTCTTGCCCTCGGTGGAGTTGAGGTGGTGGGTGCGGATCTCCTCCTCCTCGGCGTTCTCGCGGTCGGCGCGGAAGCGCACGATGCCGCGCCCGGTCTTTTCCTCGACCTTGCCGCCGAGGATGACCGCGACGAACGGCTTCTCGACCTGCTTGTACTGGCCGACGGCCTTGGACAGCGACGACTCGGGGTCCAGCGCCAGGGTGATCTCGCCGGCGAGCTCGCGCACGCGGGCGATCCACGCCCCCTTGTTGACCTCGCCGTTGGTGCGCGAGGGGATGGGGCCTGCGGCGTTGAACGCGGCCAGGAGGATCTCGTCGGTCCTGACGTCAGTAGCCATGTGGTTCTCGATTCGTTCGTCAGTGGTGGGTGGTGATGGGTGGTGCTGGTGGTGCTGGTGGTGCTGGTGGTGCTGCACCGGCCCCGCGGGGTGCGCCCGCGGGGCCGGTGGGTTCTCAGGCCGCCGGCGCGGCGGCGGGCGCGATGCCCTGGGGCAGCAGGGCGTCGACGCCCTGGTCGGCGAGGGCACCGTCGAACAGGTCGATGCCCGTGGTGACGATCGCGCGGGTCATCGTCGCCGCGCGCGTCTCCCACTTCGCCCAGGCGTCGGCGTCGCCACCGAAGGGCAGCGGGATCGCGACGATCACGGAGCGCAGCGCGCCGCGCACGCGGGTGTTGGCACCCTCGGCCCAGTCGGTCGAGCCGTTGGTGATCGCGGACTGGGCCGCCAGGACCACGCGGGACAGCACGGCGGTCAGCGCGCGAAGGGAGGCGGGGGTCATCTTGACGCCGATGACGTCGAGGTCCGCCTTGCGCTCGGAGAGCAGCTCGGCCGACAGCGCGGCCAGGCCGATCGTGCCCATCGCGGCGTAGGAGTTCAGGTTGAGCAGCCCACCGACGGTGGGGACCCAGGACTTGTCCTCCTCGCGGGCACCTCGGGTCGTCGCGGTCATGGGGTCCTCCTTGGTCTGGTGGGTCGCGCCCTGCTGCGCTCCCTCACCTGTCAGATGTGCGGCACGCGCCGGTTCTGCGACGGCCGCGGCCGGAGCCAGCGGGGCGGGCGCGGGAGCTGCCTGGGCGGGCGCGTCGGCGCCGGGCAGCAGCGGTGCGCCGACGGGGCGCAGCGTGGGGATGCCCAGGTCGATGGCGGACGCCTTGGAGTCGCGCGGGTCGGTGTCCTTGCGCTTCTCGCGGGCGACCGGGCAGGCGTTGACGATCGGGCACCAGCCGCACAGCGCGGAGGGCTTGGCCTTGAACGTCGCGGACGCCACGGAGGCGCGCAGGTCGGTCCAGGACTGGACGAACCCGGCCTTGGTGCGGTCCACGGCGCGCGGGGACAGGTCCACGGTGCGCTGGGTGCCGTGCTCGATGTAGTACAGGGCGCCCTCGACGGCCTTGACGCCGAGCTTGGCCAGCAGGGCGGCGTAGTAGAGCCGGATCTGGTCGCCGTGGTCGTCGGAGAACCGCGGGTTCGGGCGCGAGCCGTCCTTGCCCGTCTTGTAGTCCTTGACCTTCAACCCGGTCTCGGGGTCGCCGTCGACGCGGTCGATGAACCCCTTGAACGGCACGCCGGCGACCTCGAAGCCGTCCAGGCGCATCTCGCGCTCGTAGACCGCGACCGACGCCGGGTCCTCGATCGTGAAGATGCCGGAGTAGGCCGCCGAGACCATCGCGATCCACTCGGTGTGACGCACCGGGTCGGCGCCCAGCGCCGCTGCGTAGTCGACCTGGTCCGGCTCGGGGTCCAGCCGCAGCATGTCGGTGAGGATCTTCGCGGCGTGCTTCTTGTCGCGCCGCCCGGGTGCGAGCTCGTACAGCCGCTCGAGCACCAGGTGCGCCGCGGTGCCCTTCTCCGTGGCGGAGAAGATGTCCGTGGCCTGCGGGATCGCCTTCTCCCCCACCAGGCGCGCGGGGCAGGAGTGGACCGCCTTCGCGGTGGAGGCCGACAGGTGCGGCTTGTCCAGGCGCGCCAGCAACGCAGGGTCGGTCACGACCAGGTGCCCGGCATCCCAGGCGAGCCGGTCGCCCTGGTAGAGCAGTTCGGGAGTCGTCACCCCAGGCATATGTGCGGCAGAGCCGCGCCGCGAGGGCGCCTGGGCGGACCGGGCGAGCCGGTCGGGGTCAGAACCCGACCGGCATCGCCCAGCCCTCGTCGCCGAGGTCGCCCGGGTCCGGCTCGTCCCACACCGGCTCCTCGATCGGCCACTCGTCGATCGGCCAGTCCTCGACCGACGTCGGGGCGCCGACCGGGGCGCTGGCCGTGACGGCGGGCGCATCGGCCACCGGGTCGGGCTCGCCGAACCGGGCACCGGCGACCAGGGACCAGTCGTCCTCGGGCGGGGTGCCGGCCTCGGCGGCGCCGAGCGCGGCCAGCAGGCGGGCGCGGCGGTGGGCGGGCACGTGGAACGCGCCGATCACCTCGCCCATGTGCCCGATCGCCAGGACCCAGGCCCACGGGCCCACGGTCTGGCCCTGCAGCTCGCGCCAGCGACCGGCAGCCTGCTCCGCCAGCCCCACCTCGGCGCGCACGGCCCCCTCGGGAGCCGCCTTCGCCTTGGCGGGCAGCGGACCGGCGTCGGTCCACCAACCCGACGCCCAGCGCACGCCGAGTGGACGGGTGGCGCACCACTCGGGCAGCGGCCCGGCACCCACGCGCATGACGTGCGGGGTGCCGGGACGCAGCCCGGCCAGCGACAGCACGACGACGCCCTCGGTCTCGGGGACCTCGGGCACCTGACCGTCGTCCGGTGCCGGGACGGTCTGCACGGTGGGCGCAGGGGCCTGCTCGGGCTCGGGGTCGGGCTCAGGTGCGGTCGGGATGTCGTCGGGGTTCTCTGCGGCCACCGCGGCAGCCTGTGCCTCGCGCGCGGCGCGCTCGGCGGCGATCTGCTCGGGGCTGCGAAGGTCCGGCGCGTTCGACTGGCGACGCGCCGTGGGCAGGACCGGCTCGGGGGCGTTCGCCCGGACGTCCGGTGCGACGGCGGGCAGGTGCTCGGTGGGCGCGACAGCGGCCAGGACGGCAGCCTTGCCTCGCCGGGCGGCAGCACGACGTGCCGCGAACGATCCGTTCGTGCTCACCACACCTCCCCGCCGTCGACTGGTTCCAGATACCTGATGTGCGGCACGGGTCAGAAGTCGGTGGGGCTGGTGGTCTCGGTCTTGCCCCAGACCTCGTCGCTGATGACCATGCACTGCACGCGGGCGCCGTTGAGCGTCAGCGTGCGCGTGGTCTGGCCTGCGCTGTTGGGCACGGCGACGCCGGCCAGCGCTCGCTGCAGGGCCCGGGCCCCGCCCGGCCAGCGCATCGCCTTGGCCGCGGCGGCGTGGTTGATGATGATCGCCTTGCCCTCGACCTCGGTGATGCGCTGGTGGTGGTTGGCGGCGCGGACCTCGCCGATGAGCGGCTTGTTCGTGATCTCGTCGGCGTCCAGGGTGACCTCGCGCGAGGACACCGCGTTGCGCAGCGCGTTCAGGGCCTGCTCGGTCGGCGTGGCGTTGCCGCCCATGACCTCGCGGGTGTGGACCTTGATCGCGTTGACGATGCCCTCGACGAAGTGGTTCCACAGCTCCTCGGCCTGGGCGTCGGTCACCGCGCCGGCGTCGCTCGCCCACGCCAGCACGTGCTCGTACCCCAGGCACAGGGACGCCACGAGCATGCGGGCGCGGTTGGAGACCTTGAGGTCGTCGGGCAGCAGGGCCTTGAGCGACAGGTCGTCGGCGTCGTCGTTGGAGTTGATCGACTGGCGCTGGGCGTCCAGGTGGGCGCGCCAGGTGTCCAGGCGGCGCTCGGCGGCGACCTCGACGCCGTCGGCGCCGGAGGAGACCTCGTTGATCTGCCCGGCCAGCCACGCGATGTACGAGGTGGTGGCGTGGGTGAGCTCGCCGGAGGACGCCAGGCGGGTCAGGGCGGCCAGGGACTTCTCGTCCTTGAGCTGGGTCTTGGGCAGGACCGAGATGAACAGCGCGCGGTCCAGGCCGGACTCGGCGAAGCCCTCGCCGGTCGGGATCTCCTCGCCGGTGATGATCATCATCGGGCTGGCGCCGTCGACCTTGCGCACGCCGAGCCGGTCGGCCGCCTTGTCGACGGTGCCGCGCACCGCGCCGCCCGAGCCGTGGGCGCGGCGCAGCAGGGCGTCGAACGCGGCGAGGGCGTCGGCCATCTTGCGGGTGTCGGCCTCGGGCTTGAGGTCGTCCACGTGCAGGAAGCAGTTGCGCAGCCCGTCGGGCAGCAGGTCCATGCCCGCGGGGCGGGCGTTGAACGTCGACATGGCGGCGCCGTTGGGCGCCCAGGTCGGGTTCAGCGAGGACGCGAGGGTCTGGGCGACGGTCGACTTGCCGGATGCCGGCGGGCCGAAGTAGCACAGGGCGGCCAGCGGGGTGATGCCGAGGAACGCCAGGCCCCAGGCGGCCACGGCCACGTCCCAGTTGAACTTCTTGTCGTCGTTGAAGTAGTCCCGGGCCCAGATCATCGCGCGGACGGCGTCGAACGCCTTGGCCTTCTGCGTCGGGGTCTGGGCGGGGTCGGGCAGCTTGATGGCGCGGAAGTCGTTCGAGGCGGGCTCCCCGCGCAGGAAGGCGACCTTGTCGAGCGGGCCGATGGCGCCGGCGCCGTCGCACCAGCGCCAGGTGTCGGAGTCGATGTCGAAGGTCCAGCCGGTGTGGCCCACGACGGTGACCGACTCGATGGACGTCGAGTAGGCGCGGATGGCGTTGGCGACGTCGTCGTCCGGCTTGGACTTGCGCGGGATGGGCACGCCGATGCCGCGCGGGAGCCGGTCGAGCCAGTCGCCGACGTCGGCGAGCTTGGAGGACTTGACCTTGACCAGGAACTTGGACGGCTTGTCCTGCCCGGCGATCGGGACGTAGACCTGCAGGGTCAGCATCTGGTCGGCGGCCTCGCCGGTCTCCTCGTCGACGTGGGCCTCGGAGGCGACGATCTCGGCCGCGGCGTACAGGGCGACCTCCTGGCGGACCTCGGGGTCGCCGAAGCCGTTGTTGACCTTCGCGAGCTTCATGATGCGCCCGGCCTCGACGTCGACCTGCAGCGACTCGTCGACCTTGACGTTGGCGGTCTGCTTCTTGGCGGCGGGCTTGCGGCCGAGGTTCGGGGTGGCCTTGTCGATCAGGCGCTTGAGCATCTCGGGGCGCGAGGTCGGGTCGGGGTTGGAGCCGAGGAAGTCGTCCAGGCCGGTCTTGGCGCCGGAGACGAGCTCGATCAGGCGGACCTTGGAGGCGCCGGCGCCGGTCTCGAGGTGGCCCTTGAGGTACTTCGCGGCGGCCCACACGTCGGGGTTGGACTGCCAGTCGGCGTCGAAGCCCAGCACGACCTCGGCGCCGGGCGGGACGAGCTCGCACAGCACGGACAGCGGCACGCCCTCGGCGGACCAGTTGCGCGCGCCCTGGATGCCGAACACCAGGTAGTCCTCGGGGGCGTACAGGGACGCGGCGATGGTCTGCTTGGTGCCCTCGACCACGAGCACCTTGGTGGCCACGCCGACGCGCTCGGCCATCATCGCCGGGACGTTGATGATGGCGCCGACGCCACCGGCCTGGGCGTACTTGCGGATGCCCTTGTCGGGGTCGACGAGGTGGTCGTCGACGCGCATCTGGTACGTGATCGACCCGTCGATGCGACGCAGCGGGAACACCAGGCCGGTCTTGCCGTGGTTGCCCGGGTGGTCCAGGTCGGTGCCGGCGAGGCCGTCGTTGGTCGAGCAGGAGAAGATCCCCCACTGGTCGGCCTGCGCTCGCGAGATGCCGGCCTTGGTCAGGATCTGCTCGTGGTTCGGGTTCAGGCGGCGCGCGGGCGCGGTGGTGGTCACAGGGTCTCCCGGGTCGGTCGAGGGGTGATGCGCCCGGTAGATGTGCGGCACCTGCGGAGTCTCCGTCGCCTCCGTCGCTGCTCCGTCGGCTGCTCCGTTGCCCGGCTGGACCCGTTCTCCCTGGTCAGGGGTCCTTTTAGGGGTCCCCTCTAGGGGTACTACGGAGTAACGGAGACGTATTCGTAGTCGTATAAGGGGGTACACACACTCACTCCCCACCCTCCCCAGAGGCCCCCTTTCCATGAGGGCCCTAGAGAGTGAGAGTCTCCTTCCCCCATAGGGGGGACGGGGGAAAATCAGCTCCGTTGCTCCGCAGCACCGTTTTGGACGCCTGACCAGGACAAATACCTGCGGAGTGCCCTGCTGGCGCTGCGGACTTCATCATCCGCAGCAGCCACGCATCCGGGCGAACCCGTACATATCCGGACGAACCGGGGCTTGGCCAGGGCTTGCACCCCCTGTTACGCTCGTCGCGCCCGAGCGGGCACCGGAGCGAGGGACGGCGAGCGTAACAGCCACCCCATCGCACCTTCACGGCTCAGCCGAGGCGGTACCGCTCGTAGGACCCGGCAGGGATCGAGTAGTCGGCGATCGACTGGGCGACCAGCTCCTTCTCGGAGTCGGCCAGCTCCATCTCGCCGGACTCGGCCACCTGCTGCGCGCGCCAGGCCCACTGCATGCCCGAGAGCATCGTCATGGGGTCGTCCAGGCCGACGTACACCCGCCGGCGCCACAGCGCCCAGCGCAGCGCCTCGGCCCCGGTGTCGAACAGGTCGCGCCCACCGGTGGGTACCGATCGCAGCACCTCGCCCGCGTGCCTCCACCCGTCGGTGGCGAACGCGACCACCACTGCCGAGACCGGGTTGAGCCCCTCGGCCAGCGCGGCGGAGGCCACCGCGGAGGACGGGTCTCCGGGGGTGAGGTCGACGAGGTCCTTGCCTGCGTCCGGGGCGCCGAAGGCCTGACCGCGAAGCAGTGCTCCGGTGACCTCCGGCGGGCGTGGAATCTCGCCGCGCGTCAGCTCGATCTGGCCGACTCTGATCTTGGCGGACATGTGCCGCCACGGGTCCTCGCCTGGAAGCGTGCGCACCGCGTCGGCGATCATGCCGCCGAAGAACGTCGCCGCCCACAGGTGCGAGGCGTTGACGCGGTCGCGCATCTGCGCGTCGAGTTGAGCTCGCCGCGAGGTGCTGATCAGGGGCTCGCACAGAGCGGCTGTCCAGCTCACGGGAAGGGTCAATGGGTTACTCACAAGGTCACCCTAATGGCCTATGTATGACACTGGGTGTCGCCACTCCCGGTTGCGATGCGACATCAAACCTGCGACGGGGCCCATAGGAAGTGTGTGAGCAACTCCAGCGCAGCACCGGTCGTGGGCCTGCTGCACCTCCCCCTCCTCGCCGCTGCCCTTGAGGCCTGCGGCCTGCCCGTGGCCAGCGGCGCCGACTTCCGCGCTGCCGCGACCGCCATCACCACCGCCGGCCGGGAGAACCCCGACATGCCGCTGCTGGTCGCTGACTTCGCTGGCGCGGGTCAGACACCGTGGCTGGAGAAGTGGGTCACCAAGGCGCCGACCGTCGTCGTGCAGCTGGACGCCGCCGCGGCCGGTCTGGGCGAGCCGTCCCCGATCGCGGGCAACACCGCCCAGGTGCGCCGGATCGCCGCGCCGGTGCCGGTGCGGGAGCTGCGGGCACCTGAGCGCCCCGGTCGTTCCGGTCGCGGCCGAGCCCGCCACCTTCGTCGCTGCCGCCCCGGCCCCGGCCTACACCCAGCCGGTCGCCGCCACCCCGGTGCCCGCCGCGATGGCCTCGGTCCCGGTCCACGAGAGCGAGGGCGCGCACACGATCTTCTCGACCGCCGGCAAGGGCGGGGTGGGCAAGTCCTCGATCGCCCTGGCGCTCGGTGAGCGCGCGGCGCGCCTGGGCCAGCTGCGCGTGGTGGTCATCGACGGCAACCGTGGCCAGGGCGACCTGCGCGCCTACCTGCGCCTGGCGCGCGCTCCGCTGCCGACGGTCTACGACGTCGCCGCCGGCGCCGACCCCTCGACGGTGATCATCCGCCCCGACCAGATCGCGGCCAACCGCCTGTCGAGCCTCGAGCGGGTGCGCTTCGCCGTCGCGCTCGCCCCGCTGTCGGGCATGGCCGACCGCGGCGTGGTGACCTCCGAGGTGTACGGCCAGGTGCTGGACGCCGCGCGGTCCGTGGCCGACCTGGTGGTCGTGGACACCCAGATCGCGGAGAGCTCGGACACCTCGGGCCTGTTCGACGACCTGTGGGTCCCGGCGATGGCGCAGTACGCGCACATGGTCGGCATCACGAACCTCAACGGGCCGAGCATCGACAACCTCACCGAGCGGATCCTGGAGTTCCGCGGCGCCGGCGTCGACGTGGACCACATCAACGTGATCCTCAACGACGTGCCGGACGACGCGGCCTACGACCAGCAGCGCACCGCCGACCACCTGAGCAAGCTCGGGTGGCTGCGCGGGACCGTCATGCGCGACACGGCCATCATCGCCTCGAACAACGCCGGCGAGGTCCCGTGGGACAACCCGAGCCTCGCGCCGGTGCTGGACGCGGTGCTTTTCGCCGTGACCGGAATGGACGAGTTCGGCCCGAAGCCGGAGGTTTCGGCAGAGCCGGCAAAGCGCCGCGGCTTCCTCGGGATCCGCCGGTGAGCCCGCTCACAGGACCGGGTGAAATCCCCGGCAGGTCCGAGGACCTGTTCCCGGCCACGCGCCCGGCCTCCGAGGACGTCGACCCGAGCCCGTGGGACCGCGATTCCAACCGTGACCGACTCGTTACGACCGGTCATGTGTCCAGGTCGGGGGCTGAGAGCGACCTGGACGAGGGGTCGATTCGGGCCCTTCGTCACTCCGCGCAGGACCTTCTGCGAAAGGCCGCCCCCGACGGTGATGTAAATTTCAACCGTCCAAGTGACTCAAACGTCTCACTCGATGTCCAGAACAGTGGCATCGGTCGTACACAGATCACCGCTGGAGACGCCTCCCTCGCGTCCCCCCAGCGCCCGACTGCACGTCGAGCTGGCCTGACCGTTCTGGCAATGGCCCTCGCACTCGTCGCCGCGTTCGTTGCCGCGACCCTCATCTGGGGACACCTCGTGCTGCCTGCAGCGCCCCTGCTCCCCTGCATGCTCACCCTGCTCGCCCTCAAGATGAAGGCTCGCCGCTGACCATGAGCGCCGACACCGCCCGCCACGAGTGGATCGACACCTGGTGCACCCGACTCCAGGCGATCATGCACACCCCCGACACCGACCAGCCCGCCGACGGCTCGCGCCTGGTCGCCCTGCCCGCCTGGCTGTGGCTTGCCCCTGCCATCGACCTCGGCCGCAAGGCCGTGCGCGCCGACGGCCGCGCCATGCTCATGCCCGTGCGCCTGACCTGGACCGGCGACGACCAGCACCTGCTGTCCCTGCCCGCCGGCACCCACGAGCTGGCCTGGACCGCGCTCGGCATGGGCCACAGCGCCACCGGCACGCTGACCGTCACCGTCACCGCCACCGGCATCACCCACGACGCCGCCCACCCCGACCTGGCCCCCACCGACGCAGGCGCCGACACCACCGCGGCGCGCGCAGCTCTCGCCGCGGCCGCCGCCGAGGGCCGATGGGCCGCCCGCATGAGCCTGGAGGGCTACGTCGAGCGCGCCGTCAAGGCCGCCGTCGCCACCGTCACCCGCGACATCCACGGGCTGCGCGCCCCGGCCGCCGTGATCGACTGGCACAGCGAGGAGCAGATCCGCGACACGATGCTGCTCGGCACCGACAAGGCCGCCGGCGCCGTGGACCGCATCATCGACCGGTCCCTGGCGCGCACCGCGTTCGTCAAGGTCGACCCGCTGCGCTACCTGACCGTCGACCTGCAGCGCGCCGCCGAGGCGTACGTGCGCCGCGCGATCTCCGACCCGCCGATCGGGCGCAAGGTCCGCCGCGTCGCCCGCTCCATGCCGGGCGCCTCGATGGCCGAGATCATCGCCGCCTACCGCCAGGCCCACCCCGGGGACTTCCTGTCCGAGAAGCGCGCCGCCCGCGCGCTGACCGCCGGCTCCGACATCAACGCCTCCGCCTGGCACTTGTCCTGGTACCGCGGCGAGCACCACATCCGCGACGTCGACGCCATCGACGTCGAGGACGTCGCCGTGGCCAACGTCGACGCCCAGGCCCACCTGGCCACCGTCCGCACGCTGGCCACCCGCTCGCGCGACGCGCTGCGCGCCGAGCTCACCGACCTGCGGGAGGCATCGTGACCACGACGCTGACCGCCCCACCCGCCCAGCCGTCCGGAGGACGACTGGCAGATCCCGCCACCGCCGCCGCAGCGCGACGGTCGGCGAACCGGCGCCGGGCCGAGTACCTGTCCTCGGTCACGACCGGGCTGCTGAGCGTGCACGACGTCGTCGCCGCCGCTGCAGCACCCGACGGCGCACCTCTCCTGCGCATCTCCCTGCGACAGCTGCTGGGGGCGCAGCCAGATTGGGGGAAGTCCAGGACGGAGGCGGCGATGACGCGCCTGATCACGGTCCTTGGCGAGACCCGCACAGACCGCGATCAGACCATCGGCTGGCTGGTCGACCCACGGGTGCGAGGCGCACGTCTCCTCGCGTTCGCCGACGCAACCCAGACCGGGCACGGACCTCCGTGGCCGGGCTTCCCCTTCGCCCCCTCCCCCTTCGCGTAGACAGGACCCGCACTTCATGCCGAGCACCACCGTGCCCAGCACCATCACCGCCGCCCAGTTCCCCGAGCGCGAGGAGCTGGAGGCGATCATCGCCGCAGAGGGCCGCGCCCAGGCCCGCCTGATCGACGACTTCGCCCGCACCAAGATCCGCGACATGCGCTCGATCGCGCTGCAGCTGTGCCGCGTGTGCGGCCTGGACCCGATGGTCCACGGCGACGACGCGGTCGGCGTCGTGGAGACCCAGTTCACGATCATCGTCAACGCCCTGATCAAGGACCCGAGCCGGCTGGACAAGATCACCGCGTTCAACGGGTACCTGTACGCCCACTCCAAGGCCCCGATGCGCACGTACGGCGACGGCGCGCAGTCCGGGGAGAAGCCGTCCGGCACCACCGCCCTGGCCCGCCGCCAGCGCGAGCTCGCCCGCACGCAGGCCGCCCTGCGCGCCGAGCTGAACGCCGAGCCGACCCCCGAGCAGATCGTCGACGTCACCAACACCCGGATGCGCGCCAAGCGCAAGGACGCCGCCCGCCAGGGCATGATCTCCACGCTCGAGGACCTGCAGCAGCCGACCAACGTGCCGCTGCTGCCCGAGGAGAACGACGCGCCGGTGTGGATGCACTCCGACGCCCCGCTCGCCCCGCACGAGGCCCGCTCGTTCCTGCGCCGCGCGATCGCCTGCGCGATGGAGGCCGACGAGCGCCTGGCGCGCGTGCTCGCCGCCTGGCTCGGGTCGACGTTCGACGAGAACGTCGGCGGCCCCCGCCAGCTCAACGAGGTCGCCCAGATGATGGGTCTGCGCATCGCCGAGACGGCGGAGCTGATCGCTGCCGCTCAGGACCTGGCCGTCCAGGTGCTGGAGAAGGAGTTCGGTGTCCGCGACATGAGGGAGTCCGCATGATGACCGTCCAGCCCATGAGCGCTCGCGTGGCCAGCGACGTGATCGCCGTCCAGTGCGTGCTGGAGTCCGGTGTCCCGCACGCGGACGTCAGCGTCTGGGAGCGCGTGCGCGAGGAGCGGCTGATCGCTCTCGTGCACGAGCTCACCGGCGAGCAGGACCCCGTGGCCGTGCTGCGCGAGATCGACGAGATCGACCAGCGGCTCGACGCCGGTCAGGCGCGCACCGCCGACGACGTGGTGCGCATCGTGAACGAGGTCGTGAGCGCTCACCGCGCGCACTGAGCGGCGGGGTGTTGGAGGCGGTCCCTACGGTGTGATCGCAGGTCAGCGCGCGCTGACCGCGACCGAGAGGACCTCCGTGACCACTACCCCGCCGCTGCACGCTCGCCACGTGTGGGAGCGCGCAGCCAACGCGCTCAAGGTCGACCCGGACACCGTCGAGGGTGACCTGATGCTCGAGCGCGAGCTGATCCTGATCGTGACGATGCTGGGCGACAGCCTGCTCACCCCGCTCGCGGTGATCGCCGTGCAGCAGGAGCTTCATGCCGCCGTGCGCGCCGGCGTGATCGCCGCGCCCGAGCACCTGATCGACCAGGCGGCGATCTCGATCAGCCTGCGCGCGGCGATGCTCGAGGGATACGCAGCATGAGCAGGCCCGCGCGCAACGCCTCGTCCTCGACGCGCACACGCAGCGCCCAGCCGGTCGCGCGCACGGCGCTCACCGGCGCGCTGATCGGCACCGCGGCGATCGCCGCCGGCGCGTTCTGGCTGTCGTTCTACGCGCTCGCGGACCTGGCCGGGCGCGCAGGTGTCCCGCAGCAGCAGGTGTGGGTCTGGCCGCTCATCGTCGACGGCGTGATCATCGTGGCGACGGTCGCGGTGTTCGCGCTGCGCGGTCACGCCCGCGCGCTGAGCGCCTACCCGTGGGCGCTGCTGATCGGCGGGGTCGTGGTGTCGGTGGCCGCCAACGCCGTGCACGCGGTGCTCACCGAGACCGAGGTGCCCGACGTCGTGGCGATCGCCGTGGCCACCGTCCCGCCGATCGCGCTCGTGGCCTCCACGCACCTGAGCGCCCTGCTGCTGGACCGCACCAGCCCGGCCGCCGGCGCGCTCACCTTCCCGTGGCCGCGCCGCCGACCCGCTCAGCACGCGCAGCCCGCGCAGGCGTCTGCCCCGGCGCTCACTGAGGTGCCGGAGCCGGCGCCCGCCGCGACGACCAAGGCGCGCACCCGCAAGCCCGCCACCGCGCGCCCGGCCGGTGAGCGGACGACGTCGGCGAGCATGCAGGACATGCGCGCCTGGTACGACGAGCAGCTGGCCGCGGGCGTCAAGCCGACCGGAGCGGCGTTCGCTGCGCGGTTCGGCACCTCCGAGGCGACCGGCCGCAGGCGCCTGGCCGAGCTGCGCGAGGACCTCGTCGACGCGTAGGCGCACCCGCCGCACATCCACCGGGGGTGAGCGCCCCCACCTGGACCCCCGAGACCGCCGACGCGATGGTCGACGCGGCGCGTCGTGCGTACCACGGCGGCGCGCCCGTCGACCTCGAGGTCACCTGCCTCGACGGGTCGCGGTTCACGCGGACCTACGCCCCGGCGTACGGGACGTACACCGACTCCCCGCGCGTGCCTGCTGCCGCACATCTGCTCGCCATGAGCACCCTCATCGTCGGCGTGTCCGGCAAGAAGCGCGCCGGCAAGGACTCCATCGCCGAGCTGCTGACCTCCGAGCACGGATACACCCGCGTCGCGTTCGCCGACGCCGTGCGCGAAGTCCTGTACGAGACCAACCCCATGCTGTGGAGCCTGCGCTGGGCGTGGCGCACCCTGCGCGGAAACCCGATGCGCGTCGCCGAGCTCGTCGACACCCTCGGCTGGGAGCAGGCCAAGGCCCAGCCCGAGGTGCGCCGCCTGCTGCAGCGCCTGGCGACCGAGGCCGCCCGCAAGGTCCTGGGCCCGAGCATCTGGGTCACCACCGGCATGGCCAAGGCCGCCGAGGTCGACGGGCCCGTCGTCATCACCGACGTGCGCTTCCCCAACGAGGTCGCCGCGATCCGCGCCGCCGGCGGCATCCTGATCCGCGTCAACCGCCCCTCGATCGTCTCGACCGACACCCACGAGTCCGAGGTCGCGCTGGACGGCTACGACGGGTTCGACGCCGTGCTGACCAACGACTCCACGGTCGCCGACCTGCAGGGCGCGGCGCTGGAGGCGATCGCCACCGTGACGGCGGTGAGCCGATGAAGGGCCGCACCACCGCGTTCCTGCACAGCCGCCGCCACCCGGACGTGCCCGTGGCCCTGGTCGCCGAGGCGGTCCACGTCGACGTCGCCGCGGCCGAGGCCGCCTGGCGCGCCGGGGACACCCGCGACGACCAGCTGCACCTGGTGCAGGTCGACCCTGAGCAGGTTCCGGTGCGCGGGATGCGCTCGGACGCCGTCCTGGTCGCCGGGTCCTACTTCGGCCCGCTCGGCGCGACGACCGGGATGCTGCCGGCCACCACCGGAGCCGAGCGCTGGCCGGTCGCCCTGATCGACCAGGTCCGCGCCGCCCTGGCGGTCCACCCCGCGCTCGTCGTGCCCGACCCGCAACCGTCGCTGGCGTCCGTGCTTGCCTCGACCGAGCGCGCCCCGGGCGTGCTGTACCTGCTGTCCGAGCGGGCCACCGGCTACCGCGGCGCGGTGCGTGAACGGATCCTCGAGCCGCTGTCCGTGCACTCGAGCATCGACACTGCCCTGGCGATGGCCTCGCGGTACCGGGCCCTGGTCACCCGCACCGGCGACCGGCACGGCGAGCTCGTCGTGCACCAGGTGCTCGCCTCCACCTGGTGCCCGGGCCCCGACGTCCCGCCGGACTGGTCCGAGGGCGACCTGGACGCGACCGGCTGGGCGGACCTGGAGTCCGCGACCGCCCTGATGGGGCACCTGCGCGAGGGGACGAGCCCGTGGCGATGAAGGACCAGGCGACCTGGAGCTCGGCCTGCCGCAGCCAGACGTGCCTGTGCTCGATCCCGGAAGGTCAGCCGTGCGAGGTCTACCGCGACGGTGACGCCAAGCCGGGCACCGTCGCGCTGTGCGCGTGCTGCGGCTGGCCCGAGGTGTCCCACGTGCCCGAGCAGGCGCGTCTGGCGGTGCGCCACCCGTGGCACGTCGAGGCGGCCCTGCGCGCGGCGATCGCCGACACGGCCGTCGAGGTGCGCCGCCTGCAAGACAACCTGCGCGGCGAGGCGCGGTTCGTGATCGTCGCCCCGCCCGGGCGTGCGGTCCACCTGGCCCGCAAGGTGCCCGTCCACCTGGACCGCTACGTGAGCATCGAGCTCGCGTAGCCGATGCCGCACATCCGTAGACCATGAGCACCAAGACCTCGGACGCGCCCGCGCCCGCCGCGTCGGCCACCCGCACCACCTGCGGATGGTGCAGCGTGCGCGACTGCGACTCCTGCCGCCCGGCCGGTACCGGGTGGGTGTGCGTGTGCACCCACGACCGGCGCATCCCGCGCGCACGGTTCGAGGCCGTCCTTGCCGGCGCCCAGCCGGCCGATGCGACACCCACCCCGGAGACGTCATGACCCGCTCGTACAGCTCGCCGATCTTCGCCCAGGCAGCCGCCCAGTGGCAGGAGATGCGCGAGGAGTTCGACCTGGCGCTGCGCAGCCACATCGACGCCGCCGAGCAGGCGTGCCGAGGTTCGCTGCTCTCGCCCGAGGGCAAGGCCGCCGGCGTCAGCATCGACCGGCTGTTCGGCGCCAACCGCACGACTGCGGCCCGGTACGCCTCCCCCGAGCTCCTGGAGTTCTGGGCCGCCCGCCCACGCCCGACCCTCGCCGCCTTCGAGGAGGCGTGGTTCGAGGCCCAGTTCGCCAGCGTCGCCTGACCGCGACCCCGGCCACCCACCAGGAGCACCACCACCTCATGAGCGAACCGACCCTCGCCGCCGTCGACCTGGACCTCACCGACGACGGCCTGGTCCTGACCATCACCCCCGACGAGCCTGTCGCCGGAGCCCCGATGCAGGTGCGCGTCGGCGGTACCGCGCTGCGCGCCGCGCTCGCCCCGGTCATGGCGGCCGCCTTCGACGACGTGCGCATCGCCGAGGCCGAACGCCTCGCCGAGCTGATGCACACCAGCCGCCACGACGTCACCAACGGCGCCAGCGACCGGCCCGACACCTACTTCGCCGGCATGCTCGCCGCCTCGAAGCTGGCCTGCCCCGGCGGACACCGCGGATCGCTGCACCACGAGGCCCACCAGGCCGCGGTCGCCAGAGCGGTGCTGGCCGATCCGGGCGAGCCCGACCTGGTCCGCGTCCACCGTGACCTGCGGACCCTGCTGGCCCAGGTGGCCGCGCTGTCCGACCGTGACGGCGCACGCCCCGAGGGCTGGAACGAGGCGATCAGCGAGGTGTCGCTGCTGATCACCGAGACCGTCGCGCTGCTGCCGGGGGTCGACCGCACCTGACGTGCTCGGGCTCGCCGCACATACACCTGGTGCACCCCCCAGAACCGAAGGAGCCCCCATGCAGCAGATCGCTGTGACCCTGCTCGCCACGAGCAACCCGTACGTCGCGCCGACCCTGCCGGCCCGGGGCCTGCTGGAGCTGTTCGAGCTCGGCACCAACGGGACCCTGATCTCGGCGGTGTGGCGGGCGCTCAAGGCCGACGGCAGCTACGGCGCCCCGGTCGTGGTCGACGACCCCGCGTTCACGTACGTCCACCCGGGCGTCGAGGTGAACCACGAGGTCGCGGCGACCGCCGCCCTGAACGACCTGCTGGAGTCCTTCGACGACGTCGAGGACCTCAGCGCCCGCGCCCCGGACATGGTCCGCGCGGTGCTCGCCGCGACGGACGGGCGCACCGCCCGCATCGCGTCTACCTGACCTCGAGGAGCTCCATGCCTGCTGCCCGCACCACGCTGACCGGGAGGCTGCGCGCCGCCTTCGCACGCCGGGACCGCCGGCGCCCGGACACCGACCCTCAGGTCGAGCGGGTGCAGGCCGCGCTCGCCCGGGCCGACGCGCTGGGTGAGAACTGGGACGGGCGCGGTGCCCCGGCGCCGGACCCGCGCGCACTGGACGTGGCGCGCCGGCTGCTGGACGCCGCGCACTGGTCCTGGCACCTGGACCTGACCACGTTCGCGGTCACCGCGGCCGCCGACGGCGCGGGCGTGCTGATCGAGTCGATCGTGGACGACGTTCAGCTGAGCCTGCTGATCGACCCGGACGGCGAGCACGGGTACTTCGTCGCCGACGACTACGGTTCCGGTGAGCTGGCCGAGGGCGTCGCCACCGTGGACGGCGCCGTGCGCGACTTCTGGACGTACGGGCGCGTGCCGTGGCATGCCGTCGCGCCGGGCGACCTGGTCTGACGGGTCGGGCTGCTCCGCACATAGGTACGTCAGGGACCGGGCGCGCGCCCGGTGCGAGAAGGGATGAGCACCGACATGAGTGACACCGCCCGGCTGACCGCCGCGCTGCGAGCCGAGGGGCTTCTGAGCGTCGACGAGAGCCGCCTGAACATGACCGTCGACGTCGATGTGGCGCACCTGGCGCGCGTGCTTCGCCGCCACGGCCTGCTGACCGACGCCCCCACCCCCGCCCAGCAGGCCGCGGCGATGATGGCGGCCGGACCGGCCAACCGCATGGGCGACGCCGCCGGCCGGGCCCGCGCCGCGCTGGGTGTTCGGCGCCCCGAGCTGCACGTGACGTCGCGGTCCGGGTCGGGCCACGGCCTGTCGCTGCACTCGCGCGGCGGGCAGGTGCGCGCCCTGGTGAGCGTCGACCGGCCCCAGGACTACGAGCTCGAGGACGACGAGCTGGGCTTCTCCCTGGGCACCGCGCCGATGGCGACGCTGCGTCAGGGCCTGCTGCACGGGTTCGACACGATCACCGCTCCGGCGCGCGGCGAGGCCGACAAGTTCGTGCTGCAGCTGCGCCCCGACGGCGGCGCGACCGCCCAGGTGCACCTGAACAGCGGCAACGCCCTGTACCTGGAGCTGGACGGCAACGCGATCGCCCGGCTGCTGGTGTGGCTGGTGACCGGCGAGGTGTTCGCCACGAACGAGGTCGCCGCCCAGGTCGCACCGGCGCTCGACGGCGTGGACGTCCCCGCCGGCCGGGTCCGTGACCTGCTGCGCGCGGTGCGCACCGTGCCCGGCACCTTCCAGGTGTCCCACGCCGACGCGTACTTCGACCGGGTCGCCCGGCACGCCGCGGCGATCGGCACGTACGCGATCGGGAACCTCGCCGGCACGCTGGTGCTCGCCAACCCCGGCGAGACGCTCACGGACGTCACCGCCCGCTGGCGCCGCACCGTCGACCGCAAGGGCGGCGCGTCCTGATGGGCGAGCCGGTCGTCATCCGCGACGAGGCCGCGCACGACCAGGTGCTCACCGTGTCCACCCGCGGGGTCGGCCCGGGCGCCACCGGCGTGCTGCTCGTGGAGGTCGGCGGGTCGGTGGTCGAGGCCCACCTGTCCTCCGGCGGCCTGGACGCCCTGGCGCGTGCCGCGGCCGATGCGCGCGCCGTCGTCCGCGACGCCGAGCTGACCGACCCGGACCCGGGGTACTACGTCGCCGCGCGCGACGAGCAGGGCAACATCCGGCTGAACTGCGGGCGCGGCACCATGATCGCCGGCCCGAACGACAGCCTCGCCACGGTGTCCGGGTGGCTGGCGAACGCCCAGCCCTGGTCGCGGTTCGCCAAGGGGTACGCCGCGGCGGTCGACCTGCTGGTCGCCGAGGAGGCCGCGGGCGCCCCGGCACCGAAGCCCCCGCGGTGATGACCGCCGCGGACGCCCCGGCGCCGGGCCTTGACGACGAGGAGCGGATCGCTGTCGAGCTGCGCTACATCGCCCGGGTGCGCTCGATGCTGCCCTCGCGCCGGGCACTGGCCGCGCTGGACGCCGACGAGGCGAACCTGCGCGCGGAGCTCGCCCGGCTGCGAGGCAGCGCCACTCAGCTGGCGGACGGCTCCCCGGGCCGCCCCTGAGCGTCCGGCCAGGTGGGCGGTCCGAGCCTGCTGCGCTCCTTGAGGGCGACGTCCGCGGCCGCGCGAGCCGCCTTCACCCCGGCGGCCCGCATCCCGAACCAGACGTTGGGCTCGTCGCCGGGCCGCTGCTCGTGCACGTAGCCCGCGATCAGGGCCGCGGCGATGAGCTCGCCGTTGGAGACGTAGCCGCCCATCTGCTCGCGCAGCACCTCCTCGGCGATGTGCTTGAGCCCGTAGCTGCCGGCGCCGTCGTAGACGGTCTGGCGCGGCTCGAAGGTCTGCAGGAGCCAGTGGCGCAGCTCCTCGACGCGTCCGGCGGCGGATCGCAGCGACTGGCGTGAGGCCCTGAACTCCTGCATCCGCTGCTCGCGCGGGGTGTTCCCGAAGAACGCCATGCCCAGGCCGGAGAAGTTGAGCCGCGGGTGCTCGAGCATGGCCACGGCGAGGCGTCGTTCGTGCTCGTCGGCGGTGCGCAGGGCTGACCAGGAGGCGAAGCCGGCCCGCACGGCGACCTGGTGCTGGACCTGCTGCAGCGTCTGGTCGGAGCCGTCGTCCAGCAGTTCGCGCAGGGTCTGCTTCGAGTGGTCCTTGAAGTACCGGATGGTGTCCACGATGCGTTCCACGTTCTGGCTCGATGCCCGTGCTCGCATGACGGTCGAGCCGATGTCGTGACGCAACGGATCGTTCCGGGGTGGTGGTGCGTGGACTGGCGGAGCCTTCGCGCGAGCTGCTGGCACGTCCGGTGCCGAGCGACAGGCTAGCACCGCAGCGCGCCGGCCCCGCGAGTTCCGGGCGTGCCGCACATAGGCCTGTGGCCGCCGGACCCTCGCGCGGCCGCCCGCCGACCGCAGGAGCCCCATGCCGAACACCCGCACCTCGAAGCGCGCTGCCGCGGCGGCCGCGATCCTCGGCGGCGCCCTGCTGCTGGGCGGCTGCGACTTCTTCGACCAGGCCACCAACCCCGAGGACTACCCGCCCGACCCGGCGGTCGAGGCCGCCGAGCACGCCGAGTCGCTCGAGAACGAGCCGAACTCCCACGGCGTGTTCTGGCAGGAGCTGCCCGAGGGCGGGCAGGTCCAGTGCATCTGGGCGCAGGAGTACCGGGCCGGCTGCCTGTCGTGCGACTGGGCCAGCGCGGAGCGCCCCTCGTGATCGCCGCCCTGCGGCGCCGACTCGCTGAGAGCGCCCGCCGCCGCCACATGGAGGCGCTCTGCCTGTGCGGGCACACCCGCTACGAGCACGACTACAACGAGGGCCCCTGCATCGAGGGGTGGGTCTGCTCACTGACCGACGGCCAGTACGTCTGGCACCCGGTCGCTCGGTTCTGCCTGTGCCGCGGGTTCGCCGACGCCCGCACCAACGTGGGCCTGGACCGGCAGCGGCTGCACTGCGGTCCGCGCTGCGAGTGCCACCGCGCGCAGTCGCGCCTCGCCCGGGAGAAGTCGTGAGCGCCGGGACCGGCCCGGTCGCCTGGACCGGCGAGGACCTCGACGCGTTGGCGACGTCGACGGTCGTGAACTCCAAGATCGTGGCCGCACGCCGCCTGCCCGGCGCGGGTGACTGGGCCTGCACCGACGGTGAGGTCCGCACCAGCCGCGAGCTCGCGTCGATCTACAACCCGCTGGTCGTGCTGTGCGTCCCGGGCGCACGCGACGGCGACGAGCCGGACCGCATCGCCTGGACCGCCTGCGACCTGGACGCTCTGCAGGTCACCGCCGTCGTCGACGCCCGCCTGACGGCCCGCAAGGTCCGCCGCGACGGCGTCGAGTCCTGGGCGTGCTCCGACGGCGAGGTCCGCACCAGCGACGAGCTCGTCGCTCTCGACGGGCCCGTGCGCGTGCTGGCCGCGCGCACCCCGACCCCTGACCGGCTCGCGCGCGGCATCACCGGCGCACTGCCCGCCGCCCTCGACCCGAAGGACACCCCGTGAGCGAGACGTACGCCCCCATCTCCCCCGGCCCCGGCCACGACGCGTTCTGCGGCCTGCTCGACCCGCACCTGCGTCACCGCCACGGCGCCGCGGACTACCAGATCTGCGACGGCGTGGAGAAGCGCCGCCGCACCCCCGACGACCTGGACCGCGCCACCGAGGGCGAGCGCGCCACCGGCGACGACGGCGTGCTGCGCGTCAAGGGCCCGTACGACCTGTGGTTCCGGCTCGCCGAGAACGGCGCCCGCTCGGACGTCGGCGTGCCGTCCTACGTCGTGTGGGCCCCGGCCCCGCCCGCGCCGACCGCCCAGGACGTCGCCGCGCGCGCCGTGGCCGCGTTCGTGCGCACCAGCATGGGCGGCTCCGAGGACGCCGTGCCCGAGCCCAGCCCCGGGGACCAGGCCCTGGCCGCCGACGTCGTGATCGCCCTGACAGCCGCCGGCCTGCTGGCGCCCACGACCGGGCAGGGCTGAGCCGTGCCCACCCAGTCCGAGAAGGGCCGCCACAACATCCTCGTGCCGCCGGCCGAGTGGGACGCCATCGCCGCAGCCGCCGGGCGCATGGACGTGCCGGCCTCGTGGTTCTTGCGCAAGGCCGCCGCGTTCGCGCTGCGCAACCCCGCCGCCTTCGGCCGGTTCCTGACCGGCACCCCCGCCACCGCCGCACCGCAGGAGGACGACTCATGACCGCCATCGCCCGCTTCACCGCCTCCCGCGCCGCGGCCATCCGCGTCACGAACTTCTCCGGCCTGGGCGGTGCGGCCGCGTTCAGCCTGGACGGCGGCGCCGAGCTCGCGCGCACCGTGGCCGCCGTACTGGGGCACCTGGACGACCGGGTGCTCGGCGTGGAGGTCGTGCTGCACGACACGCGCCTGGACGTGCCCGCCGAGCCGGGCGAGCCGATCCCCAACGTGATCTCGCACCTGGCCGACGTCGTCGCCGGCGCCGCTGTGCCGCCCGAGGGCGTGGTCACCTGCGACGAGCCCGCATCGCGCGACGACGGCCCGCACCACACCGGCCCGGCCCCGCACCTGGCGGTCACCGACCTCGAGCAGCGCGACCGGATCGTGGCGCTCATGCACGCCGTCGACGGGGCCGTGACCGGGCGGGTCCGCGAGGCCCGCATGGACGGCCAGGAGTACACCGATGCGTACGTCTCGACCCTACGTCTGCTGGCCGAGGCCGGGATGCGCCACCTCGACGACAGCGTCGAGCTGGAGGTGGTCTACCGGTTCGGTGTCATCGTCGCCAGGATGGCCGCGGCCGCTCAGGTGGACCTGGGCACCACCCCGACCGGCTGGGCGCACGCCGCCCTTGAGTCGTCCGGGTGGACGATCGCACCCTCCTCGCCCGCGGCGCGCGCCGAGGCCCGGGTGGAGGCGTTCGCGCGCCACCTGGCCCGGCGCTACCGGGACAGCGACACCGTGCCCGAGGGGCAGATCCGCGTCATGTGGATCCCGGTGACCGAGCGCCTGCTGGCCACCGCCGGGGTGAGCGACCTGGCAGCGGCCCTGACGACCGAGCTCGTCGAGCAGGTCGCCCGCGGCGTCTACGCCAAGATGACCGAGAGCGACGGCGCGGGGTTCGACACCTCCTCCCAGCGCAGCCGGTGGGTCTCTTGGACGCACCGTGCGCTGGTCGCCTCCGGCTGGGAAGTCCAGGCCTGACCAGAGCACCCCACACCCGCACCGCCCGGGGCCGCAGCTCCGGGTGCCACGACAGGAAGCAGTCACCGTGATCGCCGTCGCCATGTTCATCTACCTGATCATCGCCGCCCTGTGGGCCCTGACCTGGGTCATCGTCGCCATCGCCACCCGGGTGCTGGCGGCCCGACGCGCCCGGGCCGGCGCCGACGCCAGTGAGGTCGCGCGCACCCGGCGGATGGCGTCCTACGCCTTCACGTTGACTCTCGTCTCGATCGGCTGGCCGGTGCTCGCCGTGGTGCTCGCGCGGATCGCGCTGGTCCAGGTGGCCGAGTCCAGCCTGCTCGACGAGGCCGAGGCGGCAGAGGCGGTGCGCGCGTGAGCGCCTGGACCGTCGCCGCCGCGGCGACCTTCACCCCGGGGCAGGTGTTCGCCCAGCGCGACCGCGGGCACGTGCACCTGTGGACCCGCGGGGAGGGCGGTGAGCGCCCCTGGTCCGCGCCGACCGACGGCGAGCCCCTGGCCGCGACCGACCAGGAGATCGCCGAGGCCATGCTGATCGCCCTGCACGGCGCCGGCCTGCCGGTCGCCGACGTCGACTGGGCGTGGGGACTGCAGACCCGCACGTTCACCGACGGGCCGCACGACTCCGCGGTCGAGACCCGCGACGTGCGCACCATGAAGCCGTACACCGAGCAGGGTGCGGCCGACATGGTCGAGCGGATGAACGGGGAGCGCGGCCAGTTCCGGCCCGACGGCGCCCGCCTCGTACGCCAGCTCGTCGGCGCGTGGGCCCCGGCCTCGCCCGAGCCCGAGGAGACGTTCGAGACGCCGCACGACTCGCTGCGCTACGCCCTGGACTGGGCGATGTGGGGCCACGGCATGGGCGACACCTTCCGCGGCCCCCTGATCGAACGGATGCTCGCCGGGGTCCCGGTGGCCGACCGCGCCCAGGCGCAGAACCTGATCACCGACTGGCTGGCCCGCCGCGGCGGGCCGGGCGACGCCGCGCTGTTCACGCAGCTGCGCGCCCGCATCGCCGAGCTCGAGGCGGAGGTCGAGCGGCTGCGCGAGGTCGGGATGGACAGCGTGCACCACCTCGCGCGCCAGATGGGCCTGGCCCTGCGCGAGGAGAACCGCGCCCGGCAGGTCTACCTGCGCCTGGCGTCCACCATGTCGTTCGCCCGGACGCTCGAGTACCTCGACATCACCGACGAGGAGCTGACCGACGACGTCGAGCGCGGCAACGTCATCATGCTGGAGGTCGGCGACGAGCAGGTGTTCCCCGCCGACCAGTTCCTCATGGACCGCGCCAGCCGGTGCGCCATCGTGTCCGTGCTGCGCAAGGACGGCGCACGGCGCCAGCGCGAGGACTGGTGCTGGGCGGCAGCGCTGTTCCTGGCCGCACCCCAGCCCGAGCTGCGCGGCGCGGCCCCGGCGTCGTGGCTGCTGGACGGTGGCCCGCTGCCCCCCGTGCTGGACGCCGCCCGCCGGGTCGCGGCCGCGGGCGGACCGATCGCAGCGGCCCGCCCCCGGGTCACCGGGAGCTGAGCCGCCGGTCGTACAACGTCAGGGCTCGGTAGCGCGCCGTACAAGGTCGCGCCGCCGGGCTCTGCCGCACATCTGCACGGGGACACCCTGTCGCACCTGAGCCTGGAGACCTTCGTGAGCGAGTTCGAGCTGACCGACGAGCAGCGCGCCATCGTCGACGCCGTCGCCTCCGGGCGCAACGTCGTCGTCAAGGCGCTGGCCGGCACCGGCAAGACCTCCACCCTGGCGGCGGTCGCCCGTCACCTGGGCGAGACCCAGCCCGACAAGCGGCTGCTGTACCTGGCGTTCAACAAGGTCACCGCCGACGAGGCCAAGGGCCGCATGCCGTCCAACGTCGAGGCCCTGACCTCCAACGCGATGGCGCGCCGCGGCGGGCTCGGCCACATCGGTCGCCGCGTGAACCCGAAGTCGATCCGCGGCCGCGAGCTCGTCGAGCGCCTCGCGGTGCGCGGCGACGTGACCGTCGGCTCGCACAAGGTCGCCTCCCCGTACGACCTGGTGCGCCTGGCGAGCCGGACGATGGAGCGCTGGTGCCAGTCGTCCGACGAGGTCGCATCGCGCCGTCACGTGCCGCGGGTCTCGCCCGGCGAGGGCGGCGACGTCCACCGCGCGCTGCAGGCGGTCATGTACGACGCCGCGCGCCGCGCCTCCTCCCCCGAGGCTGCCGACGCCGCCGAGGCCGAGGCCCTGGATGCCGCGTGGGCGAAGGTCGTCAAGCGGGTCCTGGCGATCGTCGGCGACTGGTGGTCGGAGGTCATGAACCCCGAGTCCGACATGCCGGTCTCGTTCGACCAGGAGGTCAAGGCCTGGGCGATGCTCGCCCCGCGCTTCGACCAGCCGGGCGCCGGGTCGCGCGGCCCGGTCGACATCGTGCTGTACGACGAGGCGCAGGACACCAACGACGTGACCGGCGCGCTGGTGCAGTCGCAGTCGATCCAGCAGGTGTACGTCGGTGACGCCAACCAGGCGATCTACGCCTGGCGCGGCGCGGTGGACTACCTGGACAAGGTCGAGGTCGACACCCACCTGGCCCTGACCGCCTCGTGGCGGTTCGGCCCGCAGGTCGCGCACTACGCGAACGCGTTCCTGACGCTGATCGGCACCGACGAGCGCGTGACCGGCAACGGCTCGCCCGCGGTGATCGGCCCCATCAAGACGCCGGACGCCGTGGTGTGCCGCACGAACGCCGGCCTGCTCGAGGCAGCGGTCACCCAGGACAAGGCCGGCAAGAAGGTCGGCGTGCCCAAGGGCATGAAGCGCGAGCTCAAGACGCTGGCCGAGACCGTGGCGTGGATGCGCGACGGGGCCCGCAAGCCGATGTTCGTGCACGAGGACCTGTCGGACTTCACCGACTGGGACGAGGTGCGCAAGGAGGCCAAGGAGAACCCCGGCGGGTCGGTCGCGCGGCTGGTCAAGCTCGTCTCGGCCATCCCGATCGCCGACCTGCTCGCGCTCGTGGAGCGCCTGACCGACGTCGACCAGGCGTTCAAGGGCCGCCCGACGTGGGACGTCATGGTGACCACGGCGCACAAGGCCAAGGGCCTGGAGTGGGACGCGGTCGTGGTCGGCGACGACTTCCCGCAGCCGCGGGTGGACGAGGACGGCACGACGACCCTGCCGGACCCGGAGAACCTGCGCCTGGCGTACGTGACGGTGACCCGGGCGAAGAAGGCCCTGGACGTCGGCTCGCTGGCGTACTGCCTCAAGGAGGCCGGGATGGGAGCCCCGCCCGCACTCGACGCACCGGCGCCGCGCACGGACGAGGAGCCGGTGGCCGAGACGGTGACCGAGGAGCAGCGCCCCGCCCCCGCACCGGCCCCGGCGCCGGCCGAGCCCGCGCCCTCGCCTGCCGCGCCCGCCCCGGCCGCAGCGCCGGGCACCAGCCCGCAGACTGCCGCCGCCGGCAAGGCCATCGCCGACCTCATCGTCGCCGGAGACCAGGCCGGGGTCGACCTGCGCCTGCTGGTCGCCGCCGCGGCCAAGCACCTGCGCGTGCACGAGCGCACCACGGTCGCCGACGAGCTCGCCGCCTACTCCGAGACGTCCACCACCCCGGGCGTGCGTCTGGCGTCGGCGTTCGTGCGCTCCAGCGCCAAGCGCATCGAGCGCGGCGACGTGGCACTGCTCGCGTGAGCGACCTGGTCGCCGACCCGGGCGTCGAGCAGACCCGGGCCTACACGCTGTACGTGTTCGACTGCCCGTGCGGCAACCGCTCCCTGATCGGCGACGTCGACCCCGACGAGACCGAGGAGTGCGACAGCTGCTTCGAGCAGATCCCGATGGACCCGTCCGTCGACGACGGCGCGCAGCCGTACGAGATCTGGGTGTTCGACTGCCCGGCGTGCACCGGCCAGACCGAGATCGGCGACCGTGACCCGGCCGGCGTCGAGGAGTGCGACGACTGCCACGCGAAGGTGCCCATCGCGCCCTGAGCGCGTGCCGCACATAGCCCTGGTGGGAGGCCGGCGAACGACCGGCCCGGAACGGAGACCTCGGCGATGAGCCGCACCACCCTTGCCGACGTCCTGACTTCCGGCGGGACCGACCTGGAGGCGCTCGCCGCGCTCGAGGCTGCCGCCACCCCCGGGCCCTGGTACCAGGACGTCGACGTCGAGTACGAAGGCACCGGCCAGCTGGCCGCGTCCGGGTCGCCCACCGTCTACGCCACGCCGAGCGGCGAGGGCGCCTGCGTCGACGGGGTGGACCTGTTCACCGCCGCCTCGCCCGAGGACGCCGCGCTGCTGGTGCACCTGCGCAACCTGCTGCCGGACCTGATCGCCGCGGCCCGAGCGGGCGCCGCCGTCGAGCGAGGTGCCTGAGTCGTGGACCTGCTGGACCTGATCCGCACGCTGACCGACCAGCCGTGGTTCCCGTGGCTCGTGCTCCTGACATCGCCTGCCGCGGCACTGACCTTCATGTACGACTACGGGGCGTCCACGCGCCGGTCCGCCAAGGTCGCCTGCGCGGTGATGGCGACCCTCTGCTGGCTCGGCACCCTCATCGCGTTCGCCCAGATCGCGGGGTGGAAGCCGTGGTGACCTGGTCCGACGTCGTCCCCTGCGTGCTGCCCGCGCTGCTCGGCTCGGCGCTGATCGCCACCGGGGCCATCGCCGTCGACAACGCCCGGCGCGGCGCCGTCCGGGTTGGCGCCTGGGTGGCCGGGCTCGCCGGCATCGCGCTGAACGTCACGGTGATCACCGACCTGCTCGCCGTCACGTCCATCTGGACGTGACCTTCGCGCCCGCCGCGGCGCACCACGACCCACGACCCACCACCCACGAGGGAGGCACGATGAGCACGACCGTCCCGCAGTACGCCAGCTCCACCGACCCCGAGGTCATCGCCACGATCGAGCGCAACCGCGCCGGCGTGGCCGACTTCAACCGCAGGGCCATCGAGTTCGCCGCCCGCCACGGCTCGCCGAACGGCGGGTTCTACCCCTCCACCTTCGCCGGCGCGCACGACGTCATGGCGATCGGTGGCGACGCCAAGCCGACCACCGGCCGGTGGAAGAAGGGGTACCGCGGCGCGGGCTGGGTCCCGTTCAAGAACACCGAGCTGGACGCCGAGATGGAGGCGATCCGGTTCGTCGAGGAGCCCCTGCCCGGCATCCCCGACCTGGTGTACGGCCCGCACACCTCGCGCGGCCAGGTCGTCAGCGCCGGCGCGAGGTTCGTCCACGACGGCGTCGCCTACATCGGGTTCGGCCACACCCCGCTGGCCGACCAGCCCGAGCGCGCGAGTGCGACCGGTGACGGCCACTGGGAGGAGATCAAGGCCTCGCAGTTCCACGCCGCGCTGGAGGCGTACAACGAGGCAGCGAAGGCCGACGCCGACGCCGACGCCGCCTGAGCACCGCCGCACCGCAGCGCCGAGCAGGGCCCCGCCAGTCGCACCGGCGGGGCCCTGCCGCACATCCACTGGGGGCAGGCCGCCCCGGGCCCGCGACGTGACCGCCCCAGGAGACGACCATGATCCACCACGCCGGTGGCTGCTCACCCGACCCCGACCGCGACCCGTACATCGGGTGCCGCTGCGGCGCCACGATCGTCGACGCCCGCACCCAGCGCGCCGCCGCGGCCGCCGACGACCTCGAGGCCCTGGCGCACGAGCTCGCCGCATCCGGGCAGGCGTCCGGGCGAGCCCAGGCCGAGCGGATCACCGCCGCGCTCGCGCGCGTGCGCGAGCACCTCGACCCGCCGGCCACGGCCGCGGCCGGTACCAAGGCCTCGCTGGTGAACCGCGAGCAGGCCGAGGCGATCAGCCGGGACCTGACCATCGCCCGCCACGAGTTCAGCGTGGACGCCCCGCACTCGTGGTGGGGCCCGGGGATGGCTCTGCACCTGGCCGAGGAGTCCCGGCCTGGGCGCGGGCACGACATCACCTGGTCCTACGTCGACGGCGACCACGCCGTGACCGGCCACGTCGACGTCTACGGGCACGGCGGCTTCTCGGTCGCCACGGTCGACTTCGTGCACAGCGACGACTTCGAGGACTGCGACTGCCGACGGTGTACGCGGGCGCGGCGCGTGGAGGAGGCGGCCGACGCCGCCCGCAACCGGTAGGTGCCGCACATCTTCTCGCCATGACGAACACCGCCGACGTCCCCGAGGTGAGCCCGGGGCAGGTCTGGGCCGACAACGACCCGCGCTGCGCCGGACGCACCGTGCGCGTGGTGGACCTCGACGTCGACACCCGCGGGCAGCGCGTCGCGAAGGTCGTGACGCTCACCAACGCCGACCGCGACCAGAAGATGCTCGACCGGCACGGCCCCGCTGCCGCCGGCACGCAGGTCGGCCCGGACTGGGTGCCCAACGACCGGCGCGGCAAGACCAGCACCATCCGGGTTGACCGGATGCGCCCCACCTCCACCGGCTTCCGGCTCGTGAAGGGTGCGGCGTCGTGAGCGGCTTGCCGGTCGTCGTGCAGGTCGTCGTGTACGCCGTGATGGTCGCCGGAGTCGTCATGATCACGTGCGCCCGCTCGATGGCCTCCACAGCCGACCACCATTTGGCCGACGCGGTGCGCGAGCTCGCGACGCGGGAGCGCTCGCAGGCCAGGGACGAAGCGGCGGTCGCGGCCCACAACACGTGGACGTCGGCGCGCCAGTCCGCCCGGTCAGTACAGATCAACGGGTGGTGCTGCCTCGCGGCTCCGCTGGCGGTGTGGTTCGTGCCGCTCGCCTTCGCGTTCGTCCAGTCGCAGCTGGTGGCCCTGGTGGGGTGGTTGTCGTGAGCGACGGCGCGCCGAAGGCGTACGAGGCCGACCACACCGCGCTGGTCCACGTGCTGTGGGCCGCGAAGCACCAGGGCCTGTCCCTGGACGACGCGGACGCGCTGGCCAGCTTCGTCCGGTCCAGCGACTACCACGACGCCGCGGGCCGCCAGGCGGTCGCGCAGTTCGCCCGCGGCCTGCTGGGCCCGCGCACCGACGATCTCGTGCTCACCCCGCAGGTCGGCGTCTACCTCGCCGAAGCGGAGAAGGTCGGCGGCCGCTCGACCTGGGCGATGCGGTACGCCGACGAGGCGCACGCGCACGCCGGAGCAGCCCGGCGCCTGGACCGGTTCACTACCGCGCTGCACGACGCAGCCCGGGAGCCGGCGTGAGCCCGGGCATCCAGCCGCCACCGCCGCCGCGGCAGAGGTCGTCAGCGGAGTCGTGGCGCGCCGCCCGTGCCGCCGGGCTGCGCCGTGCGCGAGCCGAGCGGTCGCAGGACCTGATGGCCGACGTGCGCCGCCCGCTGGTGTGGGGCCGCTCGGCCTACCGGTTCGACCCGGAGTACGAGAAGGCCGGCCCGTGGCACGTGACCTCGACCCTGCCGGACGGCACGTCGAACGGCGTGGGCCTGTGCGGGAGCCGCTTCGGGCACAACGAGCGTTCCGCCCTGTTCGTCGCGACCCGGACCGAGCACCCCGTCTGGTCCCAGCGCTGCTGCCCCACCTGCGTGCGCTTGGAGCGCACCATCCCGACCACCCCGACCACCCCGACCGAGGAGACCCGATGACCAAGCCGTACGCCCAGGCCGACACCGACGAGCCGATGACCACCCGCGAGAAGGTCAAGGTCGCAGCCGTGTTCGTCGCCATCGCCGCACTTGGTGTGGCGCTGAGCGTGACCATCTACCGCTCCTGGGTCGACTTCGGCCACGCGCAGGCCGCCAAGTCCACCCTGCAGACCTCGTTCACGGCGCTGCGCACCGAGCAGGCCCTGGACCCTCTGGACCCGACGACGGTCGACGAGATCGAGCAGGTCACCGGGCAGGACCTGTCCGACCTCGGCGTGACGATGCACGAGGTCGACGGAGACGTGTGCTTCCAGACCGGCGACGGGCGGCACACCTTCTCGATGACCGAGCCGGACCTGCAGCTGGTCGAGGACCCCTGCCCCTGACCGCCGCCGGCAGTCCATGCCGTGCCGCACATCAGCAGTGCATGGACCTCACCGACTACACGCCGCCGGCGACCGACATCGAGCCGGGCGAGGCCGCCCGGCTCCTGGAGCTCGCAGCCGCCGAGGGCGACTGGCAGAAGGTTGCCGCGGTGGCGTCCGCGCTGCGCGAGCTCGACGACGCCAGGAGCGACCCGCTGGCCCATGCCCGCCAGCTCGCTGCCGCCCAGGCCGAGCTGCGCGAGCAGGGCGCGGTGTCCGCCCGCCTGGCCGCGGCGAAGGTCGACCCGACCCCGCTGCAGGCCCTCGCCGAGTCGTTCCACGGCGCCACCCTGGTCGACCGGATCGGGATCGACCTGATGCTCGCCTGGGCCAAGGCCGACCCGCGCTCGATCGTCGCCCAGCACCCGACCTCGTTCGTCGCGACGTTCGCCGACATGTCCCGAGCCGTCGTCGACACGCACAACGGGACGCTCACCGGGGTCGCCCGGCTCGTGCACGAGTACATCGAGACCGGTGGGCAGGCCTACGAGATCGTCCGGGCCGACCGCGCCCTGACCGCCCTGTTCCACACCAAGCCGACGAAGCCGGAGGACAAGTGATGCCCACGCCGACCCCCGAGAACCTCCAGGCCGTCGCCGACGCCCTGCACGAGGCCGGCTGGGCCCTGAACGCCGGGCACGCCGCGAAGATGGCCGCCGTGGCGCTCGGCGCGCTGCCCGCACCCGCGCCGCAGTCCGCCGGGGCGTCGTGCGGCGCGCGGTACTGCACCGCCGACGCGCAGGTCGGCCCGCACCGCCACGGCGACGGCGTCATCACCCCGCTCAAGCCCGAGCGCAAGGCACTCGAGGACGCCGCCCGCGACGCGTACACAGCCGCGGTCGACGGCAGGCGCCTGGGCGACGTCTGGTCCGAGGTCGTCGACGCCGTGCTCGCCGCCAACCCCGCCCTGGCCGTCCAGTACGGTGCGCGCCGCGACTTCGACGACAAGGTCGTGTTCTCCGCGCTGGACGTCGCCTCCATCGACCGGTTCATCGCCGACCCGCCGCTGTGGTACCGCGCCCGGACCGAGAACGAGACGTTCACCGTGGTGACCCGACCTGCCCCCGTCGACCCGCCCTGGGCCGTCGCGACGCCATGACCGCAACCACCGACCACGGGAACGTCGACCCGAGGGTCGCCGCGGCGCTGGCCGACATCGCATGCCCCGACTGCGCCGCGGTCGGATCCCTGCAGCTGGTCTGGAAGCTGGAGCCCGCACCGCTGGGCACCTACTCCCTGGCCGGTGTGCAGAACAAGGTCTCCGCCGCCCGGGTGCCATACCTGGAGTGCGCGTGCGGGTTCAGCGAGAGGGGCAAGAACACATGACGAGCACCGACGACGACTACGTCGCGCCCGAGCCGATCACGGTCCACCTGACCCCGGACCACGTCGAGATCGCCGAGTCCGTCGCCATCGACACCCTCGAGAACGACGAGAACGACGGCATGAGCACCTTCGACCTCGGCGTGAAGATCGCCCGCGCCGTGCTGTCGGCCGCCGCCCAGCCGGTCGCCCGCGCCCGCGGCTACTACCAGCCGGACTCCCTGGCCGGGCAGGTCTACGAGCTCGCGAACCGGCTGCGCCAGGACGGGCAGGGCGACCTGGCCGACGAGCTCGACAGGTACGTGGCGGTCCACGGCCGCGCGCCGGCGCCGTCGATGGCCGTCGCGGCGGCGTCCGCCCGGTTCGACAACGACGCCGTGCACGCCTACCGCAACGTGTTCGGCAGCATCACCATCTGGGTTCGCGGGCCCGGCACCGGCGACGAGCCGTGGACCCAGATGGTCCCGGCGCAGTCCGACGTGGACACCGCCCAGGCCACCGACGCCGACGTCGCCGAGTCGATGCTGGGTGCCCTGGCCTACGCCGGCGTGCCGGTGCCCGGGCCCGAGGACACCGCCCGCGCGCTGGCCGCGCCGTGGCGCAAGGTGGACGCACGACCGCTCGGGCACGAGGCCCGACCGGTCGAGGCGGCCGTCGCTGCCGAGCTCGTGCGCTACGGGTTCGTGCCCAAGCAGCTGGACGGGCGCGTGATCGCCAGCGTGCTCGAGGTCGCCGGCCTTCTGGTCGAGGACCTGCCGGCCGAGCGCTCCGTGCCCCAGGGGCTGTGCGCGAACAAGGCCGACCACGCCCCGCACCGCGTCGAGCACGCCCCGGTCGCGGACGGCCCGATGCACTGCCACGGCGACCAGACCCGTCGGATGCCGTGGGCGGCAGAGCAGGCCCAGCGCGCCGCCGGGGTGACGGCGTGAGCGCCCGACTCGCCCGGGAGGCCCGGTGCCTGCTGTCCCGGCACCGGTTCCCTGCCCTGGCCGACGGCTCGACCGGCGCGGTGTGCTCGCGGTGCGGGCGCGCCGAGGCGACCTGGCCGGGGTCCTGGAACCACCGGGTCTACCGGGCGCTGCGGTCGCAGGCCGCCTCGACCGACCGCAGCGGCATGACGACCTTCGGCCCGCCGTTCGTCGCCATGCTCGTGGGGATCCTGGTGGCGGGCGTCGTGATCGGCGTGCACCAAGGTGCCTGGCAGGTCCCGGCGTGGTTCGCCGCGGCGGTGCTGGTCATGTTCGCGCTCGAGGTGCTCTCCCAGCCGAACCGGCGGCGCATGGCGCGCGACGCGGCCGAGAACGCCGAGCTCGCGCGGCAGCTCGCGGCCCGGGGCGACCGGCGCCGCGCGGTCGACTACATCGCGGGGTCCCGGCAGCGGTCGGCGGAGCGCGCGCGCCTGCTGGTCTCGCGCCCGGTCCGCCCGCCCCGGCCCCGCTGAGGACCCGCGGCGGTGCCGCACATACGCCAGAGGGCCGCATGCCGCGGCACTCACCTACCGGACGGAGCACCATGACCAGCGAACGCGGCAACGAGTACGGCGTCATGCCCGCCCCGTGGGGCAAGGGACTGGTGGTGGGGCGGCTGAACAAGGGTCGGACCCGGTTCCTCGACAAGGACGAGTCCGAGGGCGCGACGAGCATGGTCGTCGGCGCGGTCGGGTACTGGGTCGAGCGCCAGTTCGACGGCTCGGCGGTGATCGAGATCGGCGGCAAGCGCGTCACGATCGAGGTCACCGACATCGAGCCTGCCGCGGCCGAGACGGGGCCCGAGACGACGGGCAGCGACCGGTGAGCGCGAGCGTCGTCGAGGCGGCGTACGCCTCGCTGCCCGACTACTCGCTGTCGATGGACCTGGACGACGGGTCCGTGTTCGCCGTCGACATCCACGGCCACGGGTACGACGAGGCCACCATCGAGCTGTTCGTCCAGATGATCGTCGCCAGCGAGAACGAGTACGCCCCGGGCGTCACCGGCTGGGACGTCTCGGAGGTCTGGCGGCGCACCGTGCCGCTGCGCGGGGAATACCAGGGCTCCGGCAAGCACCACTACCAGGGCGCGCCGGGCCCGGGCGCGAAGGCGGTCACCCACCTGCTGCGGGTGCGCGAGACCGAGTTCTGGTGCCACAACCACCCCGACCAGCCCTGGTCGCTCGGCTTCCCCGTCACGTCGCTGGTCGACGGCGAGCAGCAGGCCGCGCGGGCGGTCGCCCGGGCCGAAGCCGAGATCGACCCGCGTCGCACGGTGCAGGTCTCGCGGTGGGAGCACGTGGCCGACGCGATCACGTTCTGCCGCCCGTGCGCCTACGCGATCCGTGACCGGCTGATCGAGGCGCGCCACTTCCCCGTCGCGATCGACGCACCCGAGGGTGAGCGGTGAGCGGCGACGTGCGCGCCGCGGCCGCCGAGCTGACGACCGACCTGACCCCGGGCCCGTTCCAGCCGATGTCCGGCTGGGCGCACGCGGTCCCGGCGGCCAAGCGCGAGGCGATCCTGACCGTGGTCGGTGGCCTCGCCCCGGCCCCGGCCGTCCCGGGCGGCCCACCGGCACCGGGCGAGGCCGTGATCGAGCCGCACGTGCTCACCCACGTCCAGCGGGTCCGTGAGCACCTGGACGCCGAGCACGCCCGCACGGCCCGCGATCGGTTCACCCCGACCGGCGCGTCCCAGGCCCGGGACGTGATCGACACGCTCCTGGTCGCCCTCGCGGACGCCGAGGCGCGCCTGACCTTCCGGGGGTGAACGGCGCGGCGAGGTGCCGCACATACGTTCGCCATGACCGACACCGCGCCTGCGCCGACCATCGACGGCGCCCCCGTGACCTGCCTGTGCGGCGGCACCGCGTTCACGCCGGCGCTGCCCGGCCTGGTGCAGTGCACCGCGTGCCACGAGCTGTTCGATACCTCCGGGTTCGACGCGCCGACCGAGCCGGACCACCGAGTCGCTGACGCGGCGCGCGCCGACGACCCGGTGGTCCGCTCGCTCGAGGAGGCGTTCGAGCAGCTCACGTCGCCCGAGGCTCGCGCGCAGGTCGACCGGCTGATCCGTGATGCCCGCGCCACCCCGGTCGCCCCGGACGAGGAGGCCCGCCTGCTCGGCGTGCCGATCGCCCGCGACGACGACGGGCGCCCCACCGCCCGCTACTTCCCGATCGTGCAGGAGCCCAGCGACCTGCAGCAGGTGCTGGTGCGGTACGAGCGCGAGGACCTCGTGCCCGTCGTCGCGGACGGTGCGCGCGTGGACGGCGAGCGGCGCCTGCACGGTGCGGTGCGCCGCGTCCCGGTCATCTGGGACGCGGGCCCCGCGGGTGAGCTCGCCCGCTGCAAGCACGGGCACGTGCGCGTGTCCGCGGCGCTGTCGTGCGCCCAGATCCTTCTCGACGACCTGGCAGGAGCCCAGACCCGATGACAACCTCCGTGCTCGCTGACGTCGCCGTGCCCGTGGTGCACGGCCAGGGCTTCAACCACGTGTGGACCTACCCCGGCACGTACGTGGCGCTGCTCGCCGCGGCCGCCCTGCTGGTGGCCGGGTTCATCTCGATCGGCCGCGCCGACCCGTTCGACTCCCGCGACGACCGGGACACCAGCGGCGGGTTCCTGGTGTTCTGCGGAGCGCTCGTCGCGATCGGTGCGCTGGTGCTGCCGATGTTCGCCTCGTGGCAGGGCGGCACCGGCAAGCAGGTCGAGCAGGCCCGGGCCGCGTTCCAGGCCGGGTTCGACCTGGCGCTGGTCAACGACCCCGACGCCAGCTCCCTGACCACCGCCGAGCCGAAGCTGCCCGTCGAGGAGGGCACGTCCTCCACGGTGCACGCCGTCAGGGACGGCCAGCACCTGGTCTGCCAGGTGTTCGTCGTCGGCGGCGACTACGTGCCCTCGTGCACGGCCGACGGTGCGCCGTTCGACCTGGACGGTGACCGGTGAGCGGCGCGGACGAGCTCGCGCCTGGCCCCGGCGCCCTGGACATGCTGCTGGCCGGCCCGTGGGCGGCCGCGGCCGCCGTCGCGCTGGCCGTGGCCCTGATCGTGACCGGCATGACGCTGCGTCGCGTCGTCGCCAAGGCCCGCGCCGCCCGTTCCACCCTCAACCCGCCTTCGGAGGCCCGTCTGTGATCTCGTTCCGCCCGACCCCCGCCGAGACCCGCTTGGCACACTCTTTCGCGGCGGCCAGCGCGATGCTGGCCCTGGTTGTCACGGCGCTCGTCGTCGGGGTCCAGCTCCTGGCGCGGCACGCGGCCGGCGGGATGCTCGGGGCCCTGGAGTTCATCCCGGGCTACCAGGCCCCGGCCGTCACGGCCGAGGACGTCTCGCAGGCCACGGCCGCGATCCTGGTGCTCACCGCGCTGGGGTACGGCGTCGGGTTGCTGGCCGGGGTGCCGATCGCTGCGCTCGAGCAGCGGCTGTGGCGCGCGAACGCCCTGGGCGTGGACGACATCGTCGCCGCGCTGGACGGCCCTGCGGCCGAGCCCGCGACGACCACCGCGGAGATCCCGGCCGTAGCGCCCGCCGCCGCCGTCGAGCCGCAGGCCCCGGTGCGCGCCGTCGTGCAGTACGGGCACGTGCCCCTCGCCCCGCGCGCCGGCACGTCAGGTGCCCGCCGCCGCATCGCGGCAACCAGGACCCGGTCCGCCGCCCGCGCCCGCGCCCGGTACCGCACACCCTGACGAGCTCGCCGGATCGGTGCGGTGCCGCACATCTCACGGGCGTGAGGCACCGCACCGACCTGGAGGACCCGATGAACGCCACCGCCACCAACCGCTCGACGTTCGTGCGCGAGCTCGCGCTGTTCGCGGCCCGCGTCGCAACCATCACCCTCGCGGCGTCGCTGGCCCTCGCCCTGGTCACCCTGCCGATGGGCGCCGGCCTTCCCGGCATCCTCACCGGCACCGCCTCGCGGTTCACCGACCTGTCCGCCATCGGGCTCGGCGTCATCCTTGGCGAGACGGTCCTGCGGGTGGCCGGCCACCGCCGAGCAGCGCGCCGCGCCGCCACGACCGCCCGGAGCACCCGATGACCGCCCCCGAACTGCCCGACCCGCGCACCGCGCGCCTGATCCGCCACGTCAAGCACGCGGTGTTCGTCCCCACCATCCTCACCATGTACGCCGCGAGCTGCATGGCCCTGCTCACCCTCGGATTCGGCACGGTCGACGACGCCCTGGTGTCCGCAGGCGTGCGCGCCGAGCACGCGCTCGACCCGAACGGCTTCCTCGAGAGCTGGACGTCGATCGTCCTGGTGCTGTGGGTCCGACTGGTGCTGCTCGGCGTGTGCATCGCCGCGGTCGCATGGGTGCTGCCGGTCAGCGCCCGCGACATCGCCCTGGCCGAGCAGTCGCTGCGCGACGAGCACCGCCAGGCCCTGCGGTCCGCCGCCGCCGACGCCGCCCTGGCCGAGAGGCTGCTGCGCGACGAGCGCCACGCCGCGGCCCGGCGCCGGGACGCGATCTCCGCTTCCCGCGCCCGCTCGGTCGCCCGGTCCACGCTGCGGCCGAGCTCCGCCGACCGGCGCGGCCCCCGCTACGACGTGCCGCCCGTGCCACGTGTCGCCGGGGCCCGCCGATGAGCGCCACCGCGCGCCGCGGCGACTGGACGCAGACGTTCACCGGCCGCCAGTTCTGGCCGCTGGATCCCCGCGCCGAGGACATCGACCCGGTCGACGTCGCCCACGCCCTGTCGCTGCAGTGCCGCTACAACGGCATGGTCCGGACCTTTTACTCGGTGGCCGAGCACTGCGTGCTGATGTCGCTGGCGGTCTCGCCCGAGCACGCCCTGCACGCGCTGCTGCACGACGCGACCGAGGCGTACGTCGGCGACATGGTCCGCCCCCTCAAGAACCACCAGCCCGACTTCCGCGCCGCCGAGGACCTCGTGTGGGCCGCCGTGGCCGCCCGGTTCGACGTCGACCCGACCATCCCGGGCGAGGTGCACGACGCCGACGCGCGCATCGTGCTGGACGAGCGCGCCGCGCTGCTGTCCGCCTCCCCCGCCCCGTGGGCGATCGACCACCTCGAGCCCCTCGGTGTGCGGATCCAGGGCTGGACCCCGCCCCAGGCCGAGAACGCCTACCACGCCCGGCTCGTGCAGCTGCTGGCCGCCGACAAGGACGGAACCCGATGACCCTCGACCTGCCGCTGGGCACCACCGTCACCGTCTCGAACGCCGCCGTGCTGGTGCGCCGACGCCGCGGCGAGGGCCGCACCTGGGAGCGAACCCTGCCGCTCCAGCACGACCGGCTGGGCGCGCGCACCGGCATCATCGTCGGGCACCGCACGCTCGCCAACGGGTCCATGAGCGGCGGCGGGTACGAGTGGGAGTCCGGCATCACCGAGCCGGACCACTGGACGGCCGACGAGCACCTGGACGCCTACCTCGTCGCGACCGGCACGCGCACCGCGCTGGTGCGGGTCCTGCCCGGGGACCTGCAGGTCACCAGCGCCCCCGCTCGCGCCGGCCTGGGCGCCCGGGTGCTGATCGACGCGAACGCCGAGCTGGTCAAGACCGGCACCGACGTGTCCTGGGACACCCCGTTCGACCCGGACGCCCCGGACGAGCGGCGCTGGACCGCGGTCGGCGCCGAGTACGGCCCGCGCCCGATGATCGGGTTCGTCGCTGGCACCCGCACCCTCTACGACACCGACGTGCGACGGCCCAGCCCGTACGCGCCCCCGACGGTCACCCGCCGCGGCACCCACGCCGTCACCCTGGTCGCCGTCCACCCGCGCCTGGCACCTCTGCGCATCCCCACCGACCAGGTGGCCGCCGCATGATGGCCCCCGCACCGTCGCGCGTCGTGCACTGGACCCGCGACTGCCCGACCGGCAAGCGCGGCTACATGGACAAGGGCGACGCGAAGAAGGTCGCCTCCGCGATGCGCCGCGAGGGCACCAAGGTCCGCGCCTACCCGTGCGACCAGTGCAGCGAGTTCCACGTCGGGCACATGCCCAAGGCGGTGCGCGACGGCGAGGTGTCCGCCAGCCAGTTCTACGCCCAGAAGGCCGAAGCGACCGCGCCGGTCTGAGCGCCTGCGCCGCACATCAGCACGCCATGACGACGATCACCCTGACCCGCCGCACCGTCACCCAGTCCGCCAAGGTCACCGGCATCGAGCCCGTCGTCGCCGACGGCGAGCCGCGCCTGATGCTGCCGACCGGCGCGACACTCGTGGTCGCCGGCGGGCGCGCCCAGTCCATCGAGCTCGAGGGCACGCTGCTGCGTGAGGACGGCTCCGCGAGCAGGCGAGCCGCCAGCCGCACCTACCACCGCACCTCGTGGTCGGGGTGGGCTCACGTGCCGGGCGACGTCGCGGACCTCGTCGCCGCTCTGGAGGCCGCGGCCCAGCACTGAGCGGTGCCGCACATACACCGGTCATGGACGAGATCGAGATGACCCTGACCGGGCGGTACGAGCGCCTCACCTACGCCGTGGACGACCTGGCGGACGTGCTCCTGCCCCGCGGTCGCGGCATGGCGGTCCGCCCGCGCGAGGTCGTGGTCGAGGTCGTCGACGGCGCGGCCCGCTCGGTGCTGATCCGCGGCCGCATGGTCGCCTCCGACGGCACCCTGGTGGCCGAGTCCACCCACGCGAACTTCACGCTGCTGGCCGACGGCCGCCGCTGGTCGGCCGGGGCGCCCGGCTACGTGCCCACGATGGCCGCCCGCGCCGAGGCCGACTCCCGCGCCAAGGCGGACGCGTGAAGGGGCGCACCAAGCCCCCGGCGAACCACTCCCCCGTGCCGCGCAAGGCCACCGCCGCCGTGCTGTTCGGGTCGCTGTGGCTGACCGGGCGCACCGCGCGGCGCGCCGCGGCTCACGACCTGCGCAACGGGCGCGAGCCCGCCGCCCGCTACAGCACCGGCAAGGGATGGAACGACTGATGGCCGACCAGCCCGTGCCGATCGCGATCTCCGTGCCGACCGGCACCACCACCGACGGCCAGCCCGACATCACCACCACCGTCTACGAGGTGCCGATGGGCGTCCTCGCCGACGTGCTCGACCAGCTCGCCCCGCACCGGAAGGCCTCCACCCGATGACCGAGACCACCACCGCCCCGGCGCCCGAGCAGCGAGAGGTCGCCGCACCCGAGGCACCGGCGACGCCGACCACGCCGTCGCAGATCGCCCACGCCCTGGCCGGCACCACGTTCACCCTGCTGACCTCCGCCGCGTCCTCCGGCAGCCGGTACGTCGGCAAGGCCAACGTCGTCGGCGGGTACGGCGTCGTGGGCGCCAACGCCCACCACGTGCGCCTGCAGATCCTCGAGGCCACCCCGCGCCTGCTGCGCGAGGTCGTCGACGCCCTCGACGTGCGCCTGCCCCCGCTCGGCGGCGGTGACCGCGGCATGCGTCGGGCGATCATCGCGCTCGGCCAGCTCACCGAGCGCGCCGAGGCCGCCGGGCACACCGAGCTCGCGGACAAGGTGACGCGGTTCCTGACCCGTGCCCGGTCCGCCGCGATGTCGGCGACCGGCGAGGCGCACCTGACCCCCTACCGCTGGCGCGCGCACGCCGACGACCAGACGGCCGACGCCCAGGGCCCCGAGCAGACCGAGGCGCTCGTGGGCGCCGGAGCGGAGGCGTGATGGTGGACCTGACGTACTACGACGTGCTCGGGATCGAGCGCGGAGCCGACGAGCAGACCGTTCGCCGCGCGGTGCGCGCCCAGCAGCGCGCCACCCACCCCGACACCACCGGGGTGAACTCCCACGTCCAGTACGACCTGGTGATGAGGGCCGGGCAGACCCTGACCGACCCCGCGAAGCGGGCCGCGTACGACGCGTCCCTGGACGCGCCTGCCGACCCGTGGGCGACGTCCGCCCCGGCAGCTCCCCAGCCCGCAGCGCCCGCGTGGGGTCCGGGCGCCTACGCCGCCGGGCCGCGACCGGCCGCCCCTGCACCCGAGCCGGAGCCGGAGCCGCAGTGGACGGACCCGGGCGGGCCGAACGCGCGCCGCAACACGACCATCTGGCTCGCCGCCGGCGGCACGCTCGCCCTGGCCGGGGTCCTGGTCGCCTCGATCCTGTACCCGACGATGGCGCCGGTCACCTTGCTCGCGGCGCTCGCGCTGTCCGCGGTGGGCGCCTTCACCTGGCGTCGCGGCGGCTGGACCCTCAAGCCGATGCTCGTGACCAACGCCGCCATCGTCGCCCTGGCCCTGATGCTCGCCGCGACCGACCCGACCGGCGGCCCGCCGCTGGAGCACATGGCGCGCCTGGACGCCTGGGACGGGTCGATCGGCCTGCTGCTCGTCCTGATCGGCATCGACGCGGCCACGGTGCGCCTGACGGTGCGCCGACGCGCGCTCTACGAGTGGACGCCCGTCGAGCAGTAGACCCCGCCCGCACCACCCTGAACCGACCCTGCGAACGAAGGACCACCACGTGACCCTGCCCACCACCACCAGCGACGTCCTGATCGTCGGCGGCGGCCCCGCCGGCTTCACCGCCGCGATCTACGCGGTGCGCGCCGGCCTGAGCGTCACCGCCCTGATCGGCATGTCCCAGCCCGGCGGCGCGCTGACCACCACCACCGACGTCGAGAACTACCCCGG
This sequence comes from Cellulosimicrobium sp. Marseille-Q4280, assembly GCF_943181405.1. GTDB lineage: Bacteria > Actinomycetota > Actinomycetes > Actinomycetales > Cellulomonadaceae > Cellulosimicrobium. The sequence goes on along the minus strand of NZ_CALPBY010000009.1, from coordinate 89,253 downwards.
CTTCACCGACGGCATCGCCGGCCCGGAGCTCATGGAGGCGATGCAGGCCCAGGCCGAGCGTCTGGGCGCGAACGTCCTGTGCGAGGACGTGACCACGCTGGCGAGCGTCGGCGGCAGCTGGGCGGCGATCACTGAGGACGCCGAGGTGCACGCAGCGCGCGCCGTCATCGTGGCGACCGGCGCCGCGCACAAGCACCTGGGTGTGCCCGGCGAGACCCTGGCCGGGGTGTCCTACTGCGCCACGTGCGACGGGTCGTTCTTCGCCGGCCAGGACGTCGTGGTCGTCGGCGGCGGGGACACCGCGTGCGAGGAGGCGCTGTACCTGGCCCCGCTCGCGTCCTCGGTCACCCTGCTGGTCCGCTCGGGCGCCATGCGCGCCTCGGTCGCGATGCAGGACAAGGTCACCGGCGACGAGCGCATCACCGTGCGCTACGACTCCCCGGTCGCCGAGATCACCGGCCAGGACAAGGTCACCGGCGTGCAGCTCACCAACGGTGAGGCCCTCGCCGCGACGGGCGTGTTCGTCGCCATCGGCCACGTCCCGCGCTCGGAGCTGGCCGCCAAGGCCGGTGCCGCCACTGACGCCGGCGGGTACCTGGTGACCGCCCGCGGCACCGAGCACGTGACGGCCACGACCGTGCCGGGCCTGTTCGCCGCCGGCGACGTCGCCGACCCGACCTACCGGCAGGCGATCACCGCGGCGGCGTCCGGCTGCCAGGCCGCGATCGACGTGCGCCAGTTCCTGGCGGGCGTGTGAGGGCCCTGGCCCGCCTGGCCCGCCGCGGCGCCCGGCCCCGGCGTGCTCGCGCCCAGGCCGGCGGCGGGTTCGTCGTGCTGTGGTGGCCGTGCGCGGGCGACCCGGTGCCGCAGGCGGCCGGTCCGTACACGGAGCAGGACGCGCGCGCCGTGAGGGATGCGCTGCGCGCTCGCCAGTGCCGCGAGCAGAACATGGCGCAGGCGGTGCCGCTCGCCGGTGGCCTGGTCGTACACCGGTGAGCGCGCCCCGGCCCGCGCGCCACGACGAGGAGCCCGCGGCGATCGGGCGCGCGATCGACCGCATCACCGCCCGCCGGCTCAAGGCCGCCAAGGCCAAGGCGTCCCGGTCCGGCAAGGTCGCCGCGAAGGGCAAGGGCGCCAAGCGCTCGAAGTAGCCCGCCCACCTGGCATCACCGTGCAGGTGCCGTCGGGTCGCCCCACGATGGGGTGACCCGACGGAAGGTGCTGGCTCGTGCCGCGTTCGAGGGCGATGCCGTACGACGTCGCCCTCGCGCGCCCCGCCGAGCAGATCCCCGCGCCGACCGCGCTGCCGGGCGGTTGCAGGTACGACCTCAAGTGGGACGGGTACCGCGTTCTGGGGTCCGTCGACGCCGACGGCGCCCACCTGTGGTCACGGCACGGCACCGACCTGTCCGCCACCTTCCCCGAGATCACCGCGGCGCTCGCCGACCAGGTCACCCCCGGTACGGTGCTCGACGGCGAGCTGGTCGCCTGGCGCGGCGGGCGTCTGGCGTTCGAGGTGCTGCAGCAGCGCATGGGCCGCGGCCCGCGCACCGCCGCCGCGGCCGCCCGCACCGCCCCGGCGTCCCTGGTGCTGTTCGACGTGCTCGAGCTCGGCGGCGCCGACGTGCGCCCCCGGGCGTTCGACGACCGCCGAGCCCTGCTGGTCGAGCTCGCCGCGACGTGGAGCCCGCCGCTGAACCTGTCGCCCGTGACCGACGACGTCGAGGAGGCCACCGACTGGTTCGAGGCGTACGCCCCGGCCGGGATCGAGGGCCTGGTCGTCAAGGGCGGCGCCCAGCCGTACCGGGCCGACCGGATCTGGCTCAAGGTCAAGCGCCGCTCGGTCGTCGACGTCGTGGCCGGCGCGGTGACCGGCACCCTGGCTCAGCCGCGCGAGATCGTCGCGGGCCTGCTGGTCGACGGTGAGCTGCGCATCGTGGGTCGCACCACCGCCCTGAACCCCGCGGCTCGCCGCTCGCTCGCGACCCAGCTGCGACCGCCGGCCGGTGAGCACCCGTGGCCGGCCGCGCTCTCCCCGGGCGCGCTCGGGCGCTGGGGCGGGCGCCGCGACCCGGTGGACGTCACGCTCGTCGAGCCGTTCGTCGTGGAGGTCTCCGCCGACGCCGCCTGGTCCGGCACCTCCTACCGCCACCCGCTGAGGTTCGTGCGCTCGCGCCCCGACGTCCCGATCGACGAGGCCCGCCCGCCCGCGTGAGTCGGCCCGTGCCGCACATCAGCACGGCATGAGCCTGACCATCGACTCGGCGACGGCCGTGCCCGGCCCGACCATGCAGCAGCTGGACGCCGCGACGAACGACCTCGCCGACGCGCTCGCCGAGGCCAGCGACGGGTTCGCCGACGTGCCGCAGTACGTGCTGTCCGCCGCGGTGCGCCTGCTGGCGTTCGGCACCGACGGCGGACGCACGTTCGAGCACCTGCGCGCCGTGCTTGCCACCCCAGGGCGTGCCTCGTGACCCGCAACGACATCGACCAGGAGGACCCCACCATGCAGGACCAGGCCACCAGCACCACGCCGCAGCCCCGCCCGCCCGCCTCGGGCAAACTCTTGAAGCCCGCGCACGACGAGCGGTTCCGCGAGCGGATCAAGACCGCCGCCGCGTGGGAGGCCGACAGCGGCCGGCGCGTGTCGCGCAACGACCCCGACTCGGCCGGGCACGCCATCCTGCGCCAGCACATGCGCCGCGCCGCCAACGGCAAGGGCACGTTCGTCTGGACGCCCGAGCGTGAGGCGTACGCCGACGAGCACTGGCCGGCCTGGCGCGCGTGAGCACCCCGCCGGTGTTGCGCGACCCGCAGCTGCGTGCGCTGCTCGTGGCGCACCTTGGCCCCGACGGGCACCGCAACCGGGTCCGGCACGAGGTCGAGGTGCGCTGGAGCACCCCGGTGCGCATCGACGTGTTGGCCGTCACCGGGGACGACCCGCTGGCGCCCTCCGGGCTGCGCGGCGGGCTGATGCAGGCGTTCGAGATCAAGTCCGACGTCGACTCCGTCGCGCGCCTGGCACGCCAGGTCATCGGGTACGAGCAGGTCGCGCCCCGCTGCTGGCTGGTGACCGGTCCGCGCCACCACGCCAAGGCGGCCGCGATGCTGCCCGCACACTGGGGCGTGCTCGTGCCCGGCCCAGGCGCCGTGCTGGTCGTGGACCGGCCCGCGGGCGACAACCCCGCGTGGAGCGCCCTGGCGGCGATGTCGCTCGTCGTGGACGTCACGGCGCTGCGCGCGCTCGCGAAGGTCGCGGACCCGGGCCTGCGCTCGACGACCGGCATGGGCGTGGACGACCTGCGCGCCCACTTCGTCGACCATGCGCCGGCCGAGTGGGTGGCCGAGGTCGTGCGAGCTCACGCCGTCCCGCGCCCGGTCATGGATCACGGGGCACGTCGGCGACGCTGACCTGCCGCACATCTGCTCGGCGTAGCCCGGCGCGCACCGCGCCGGCACCAGACCCTGGGAGCCCCGATGTCCGCGCTCGACACCTCGTCCGACACCACGACCGACACCGAGATCCTGCCGTTCGAGGACGTCGACGACCCCGAGCACCGCGCGCACTACATCCGCCCGTTCGACAACGTCCACATCACCGGGCCCGACATGGCGATGAGCGCGAAGGACATCTCCGACACCGCCCGCCTGCTCGGCCTCGAGGTCGTGGCGCTGTGCGGGTTCCGGTGGGTGCCCAAGGCTAACCCGACCAAGCACCAGGTGTGCGAGGCGTGCGTCGAGGTCGGCGTGCAGATCCGCCTCGGGAACCGCCAGTGACCCGCCCGGCCGCCGCCGCGACCCCGGTCCTGGACGCGCGGGCGGACCTGGCGATCGCGCCGGGCACCCACCTGCTCGACGGTGCGCTCGCCGTGCGCGAGCCGCAGTGGGACACCGCGGACGGCGAGCAGGCGTGGCGCCTGGTGATCCCGTGCACGGCCGCGCGGTGCTTCCACCCGATCCACGGGTTCGGCAAGCCGCACGGGCGCGCGCACCTGACCTGGCTGCGGCCGGGCGAGACCCAGCCCGCGCCGTTGCGCTCGCAGCCGGTGCGATGAGCGCGACCGAGTGGGCGCTGCACGTCGCGCTGCTGGTCGCCGGGTACCTCGCCGGGCGCTTGCGGCCGGTGCGCGCCCTGGTCGACTGGAACTGGGACCGCACGATCCGCTCGCCGGACGCGAACGGCGCCGACCTGGTGCTGTGGGTCGTGCTGAACCCGATCAAGGCCGCCCGGACGCTGCGGCGACGAGACGAGGTCGAGCAGGTGAACGACCCGCAGGTCGGTGAGCGGTGGCGCACGCCGCGCGACTGAGTCCTGCCGCACATCAGTGGGGCATGGACACGATGCAGACGGCCGCCCCGCTGGCGCACCGCAGCCTGGACGCGAGCAACCGTCACGCACGCGAGCTCGCGCGCCAGGTCGTCGAGGGGCACATGAGCCTGGACGCGCCGTACCAGCGCGGGTCGGTGTGGACCGAGCGTCAGCAGCGCGACCTGGTCCGCTCGTGGATGCTCGGCCTGCCGGTCCCGGCCATCGTGGTCAACCGCCGGTACGCCGTCGACACCTTCGACCACGGAAACGGCGCGGCGTTCGAGCTCGCCGCCATCGACGGCAAGCAGCGCCTGCAGGCCGCGATCGCCTGGTTCTTCGGCGACCTGGCCGTGCCCGCGTCCTGGTTCGCCGCGGACGACGTCGAGGCGACCATCGAGACCAGCGACGGCCCGTACGTGCGGTACCGCGACCTGGCGATCTCGCGCCAGCGGCTCCTGACCAACCGGTGCCTGATCCCCGTCGCCGAGGCGACCCTGGACTCCATCGCGGCCGAGGCCGAGGTGTTCGGGCTGCTCAACGGCGCCGGCGTCGCGCAGACCGAGGCCGACATGGCCCGCGCCGCGGCGATCGCCGCGGGCGAGTGACCGGCGCATCATCGACACCCAGGAGGACCACACGGTGACCGACCCCACCACGACCGACCTCGAGGCGGCTCTGGACCTGGTGCGCGCGTGCGGGTACGTCGCGATCAAGGAGAAGTCGTACCGGGCCGCCGAGACCCGCCACGCCGTGACCAAGGCCCAGCTGGCCGACGCCCGCGAGGACGTCGAGCGCGCCGAGGCGTGGGCACGGCGCGCCCTGGACGGCGAGTCGCGCGCTCGCGACCGCGTCGAGTTCGTCTACGGCGTCGCGCGCCGGTTCGGCGCGACCGTGGAGGAGCTCACCGGCCCGGCCGACGAGGCCGTCTACCGTGAGCGGATCGGCGCGGTCATGGCCGTCGCCGAGTCCGGGCGCAACGGCTACCTGCCCTGCGACGCCGTGATGTCCGCAGCGACCGGCGGCGCGTCGGACTGCACCTGCGAACCCCGTCAGCCCCGAGGTCGGCGCCGGGCACCGGACCCGGCCTGCCCCGTGCACCAGGGCGCCCGGTGAGCGGCCGGCTGCTCGGCCCGGACGAGCCGGTCCTGGTCGTGCCGGAGCTCGTGACCGTGACCGCCGAGGGCACCGTGTGGCTGAACCACCTGCCGAGCGCGGACACCGAGGCGCACTGCACCGGTGACTGCCTCGCGCACGAGACTACGTGCGGCGTGCTGATCGGTGCGCCCGGCGGGCTGACCCCCGCGCACCCGGACACCCTGTGCGCCGAATGCGTGAACGCCGCACCCTGAGCGCCCGTGCCGCACATCTGAACACCATGAGCGACAACGCGGCCGTCCCCGAGGCCATCCACTTCTGCTCCGTGCCGACCTACCAGCTGCCCGCCCTGGTCGAGCACGGCGTCATCGTCGACACCGGGCAGATCGAGTTCGGGCGCCGCATCACCGGTCGCCTGCTCAGCGCCGAGCGCCGCGGCGAGGAGGTCGTCGGCACGCTGGAGATGGACGTGCGCGTGCGCACCCGCTCCCTGCCGTCGTTCGTCGGCGGCGGGTACGAGCACCGCAAGGTCACGACCGGCTTCGCGCTGCGCATCGGCGACCGCGCCGTGGCGCACCTGCGCTCGTCCGTGCTGGCGTCCGTCGAGGGTGCGTACGACATCGAGGACACCTGGGCGCACGAGCGCGCGGACGCCGACGCCCGCCGCGTCCTGTCGGTCATGACCCGCATCCGCGAGGACGCGACCCTGGAGTTCGCCGACCCGCGCCGGAGCGCGTGATGGTCGACCAGCGCCCGGCCCGCACCGCGCGCCCCGGGGTCCGCCCCGTCCCCACCGTCACCGCCTCCCTCGCCGCGGGCGGCCGCTGGCACGTGCGCATGGCTCCTCCTGTGCCTGTCGACCTCGACGAGCCCACGCCCGCTCAGCGCGCCGCGCTGCGCCGCTACGTCGCCGGGAAGTTCGCCGCGTCCGCGGCCCACGCGGTGGGAGACTTCTCGCGCCCCGACCGCACCGCCGAGGAGACCCGATGACCGACGCACCCCGCAGCGCCGCCGAGATGGGCGAGCAGTACAAGGTCGCCGACCTGCGCCGCAAGGCCGAGCGTCTCGCGGCCGACCTCCGCCGGGCCGCCGACCGGATCGACGCCATCGCCGGCTCCGGGATCGACGGCGTCGGCAAGCCCGGGCACTCCTCCTACGCCCAGGTGGTCTACGACATCCACCGCGAGCTCGACGCCACGATGGACAACAGCCCGCTGCGGACCATGATCCTGGACGCCGCCGAGGCCGACGTGTTCCGCTCCCAGGCGGGTACCCAGACGCCCTGACCTGCCGCACATAGGTAGGCCATGACGAACACGCAGGCCCTGGCCGCCATCGGCATCGGCTCCCCCGCCCAACCCCCGCACCGGCTGCTGGTCGGGCGCCCGAGCGTGGGCGTCCTGGACCTGTTCGTCGGCTCGTGGGCCAACGACCGGCGGCCGTGCGAGCCTGCCGACTGGTGCACCGGCCGCGTGCAGATCGAGGTCGACGGCCCGAGCACCGCGTCCCTGGCGGCCCCCGCCGGCCGCAGCCCGCTGGACAGCCTGCTGCGCCGAGGCCCGGCCGCGGGCACCGACGGCCTGCCCGAGACGCTCGTCCTGCCGTCCCCGGACACCACCGACCCCGCCCGGCCCGCGGCGCTCGCCCGGTTCGCCGGCACGACCCCGGCCTCCGACCTGCTGCTGTTCGTCCAGCCCGACCTGCGCACCGACGGCGTGCGGTTCACCCTGTCGCTGCCCGACCAGGCGCGCCTGCTCGCGTTCGCCCGCACCGGCACCGTGCACGACGGCGACCTGCCGCGCGTGACCCGCTCCGTGTTCGCCCTCGCCGGCGTCACCGGCCAGCGCCTGGACCTGCTGAACGCCTGCACCGCCCGGACGAACTGACCTACCCGATCACGGAGCCGCCCCGATGAGCCCTGCCCAGCACCGCACCGACTGGGTCCAGCCGATCCTGGTCGACAAGAACGGCACCCATGAGCACACCGTCGCCGCGGCCGCGCACGCCGCCGCCCAGGCGTACGTCGAGGCGACGCCGCAGACCCTGCCCGCGTTCGACGCGTGGCTGGACGGGCCGTTCACCAAGACGGTGCGCCGCGCGCCCGCAGCGTGGCTCGACCGCGCCCGGACCGAGCTCGGCGGCACCGGCGTCGCCTACGGCGGGTCCGCCGCCGTCGCGCTGCCCCCGGTCCGCATGAGCGAGCTGCCGAAGATCGTCGCCAAGGCCCAGGTCGCCGGCACCGACTTCGAGCGCACCCGCCCCGCGCTGCCGCCCGCCCCGCCGGTCGGGCTCGCCGAGATCGCCGTGCTGAACACCCTCACGACCGGCAAGGCCGCCGCGCAGGCCGCGCACGCCCTGGTCGCCTGGGTGCTCGACGACCGGCGCCCCGAGGCCGGTGCGGACCGGCTCGTGCCCTCGCACGTGTCCCTGGCGATGCTCGCCGACCCCGCGGGCCTCCGGGTGCGGTTCGTGCCCGCCCACGAGCTGCACTCGCTGGAGGTGCCCGCCAACGTCGCGATCCGCGACAACGGCCTGACCGAGGTCGACCCGCACACCCTGACCGCCGTCGCGGTCGTGGAGCCCGGCTACCGGAGGATCCGATGAGCGACCAGCCCGCGAACACCAAGACCACCGTCACCGGCGAGGTCATCGACGTCGCAGCCGTGCCCGAGCTCGAACGCCAGGTCGCCGTGACGATCGCGTTCGGGGCCGTCGGCGCCGGACGGGAGGACTCCGGCTGGTGGAACCACCTGGGCACCGCCCGCGAGGTGATCCGCACCGTACGCCGCCACGACCAGCAGGGCGCCGGCTCGACGTCGTGAACGCCCGCCCCGTCCCCCGTCCGCGCCGCGCGGTGACGGACGGCCCTGGCGCACCACCGCGAGGGCACGGTAGGACTACGCCCATGTCGACCGCGACCGCGCCAACGCAGGCGCCCACCCGAACGTCCGTCGAGCATGGTGCCTACCGCGCCTGGCTGTGCACCGAGGCCGGACCGGACTGGGTGGCGCGCGCCGTCGACCAGCTCGGCGCGTGGCTGCGCCGCAAGGACCGGCGCCTGGACATCGACCTGTCCCGCGACGGCACCTACCCGGTCGCCGGCAAGACCCTGACCGTGCGCCGGCACACCAACGGCGGGCAGGGCGCGTTCCGGTTCTCGATGGTCGAGGGCCTGCCCGGCGCCCAGTTCACCACCACCGCCACGTTCGTCACCGGCCGCACCGGCGGGTGGATGAGCCTGCAGGTCACCAACGACGGCGGACAGTGGGTCGCCACCCCGAAGCTCGCGACCAACCTGCTGGTCAGCCCCGGCGGGTTCACCGACGGCGGCCAGGTCGTCTCCCCCGACCTGTGGCACGTGCGCACGGCCGAGGACCGGGTCGCGCTGCTGGACCTGCTGGTCTCCGACCGGCGCGGTGCGGTGTTCGTCGCCGCGGCCGGGAACCAGGACCCCGACCTCGCCGCGGACTTCGCCCGCAAGATCGAGGAGTGGACCTCCGGGGCCCGCGGCCTGGCGCACCTGGTGTTCCTGGACGCCGACTCCGCCGCGTGGCTGCGCGAGCAGGTCGGCGGGGCGCTCGGGGTCGCGGAGTGGTCGGTGCGCACCTTCCGCCCCGGGATCGACCTGTCCTCCCCGGCGACCCTGCGCATGCACCGCACGATGGGGATGCGCGCCCTGATCGACACCAGCGAGCACCGGCTGCGCCGCCTGTTCTCGATGTTCGCCCGCCAGCTGCTCGACGAGCAGCCCGAGCCTTCCGAGGTGCTCGCGTGGCGGCGCACGTTCGAACGCCTGGACTCCCGCGAGGCGGCCGAGGGCCTGCGCCGGGTCGCCGAGCGCGCGGGCGCCACCCGAGCCAGGGTCGAACACTCGCGCAGCCTGTTCGCCGCGCAGCGCGCCGCGCAGGCTGCCGAGCCGCCCGTGCACGCGCCACCGACAGTCGCCGAACCGGCCGCCCCGGCCCAGGACGCACCCGAGCCGGCCGAGCTCACGCGCCTGCGCACCGAGCACGCCGCCACGGTCACCCAGCGCGACACGCTGCTGGGGACGCTGCGCCGGGTGCAGGACACGCTGATGCTGCCGGACCTGACCGAGGACTCCCTGATGGCGCTGCTCGAGGCGGCCACCGCCGTCGACGACGACCAGGACGCCGCGGCCGCCGGTGCGGCCCGCATCGAGACCCTGGAGGGCCAGGTCGCCGACCTGGAGGCGAAGGTCGCCGAGCACGCCGGCGCCGAGTGGGCAGCCCGCCAGGACGCCACCGACACCCTGGACCAGGTCGCCAACCTCGACGCCGCCGTGGCGGTGCTCTCGCGCCAGGTCGCCGTGATGGCGGCCGGCGGCGACCCGGGCGACGTCGACGCCGCCCCGCAGGACCGCCCCGCCAAGGACCCCGAGTCGTGGCAGGAGCTGGTCGAGCAGTTCGGCGAGTGGGAGCAGTTCGGCATCGTCATCACCGCCGACCCGGACACCGCGGCGGACCTGCACGAGATCGACCAGGAAGGCCGGTGCCTGACGAACACCCTGCGCGGGCTGACCGCGCTGGCCGGGTACGTGCGCGCCAAGCGGGACAAGGTCCACGACGGCGGGTTCAAGACCTACCTCGCGGCCCAGCATCCGGGGTTCCCGCACTACAACCAGGACTGGTTCGCCACCTCCGAGACCAAGGACGCCATGAAGGGCGACCGGGGCAAGGAGCGTGACCTGCCGGTACCGAAGACGATCAGCGCCGACGGGGTGCTGGAGATGCAGCAGCACCTGCGCATCGGGCGGGTGCCGAACCTCGACCCGCGGCTCTACATCCACGACGACACGAACGGGACCGGGGTGGTCGTGGTCGGGTACATCGGCCCGCACCTGACGACCCGGGCGACCGCGAAGCTCAACCGGTAGCCGACATGACGACGAAGGTCACGAACAGGTAACGTGCTGGCCGTGCCCCGGCCCGAGCGCACGGCCGTCATCATCGCCGCGCGCCCAGGCCGGGGCATCCAGCTGCCCGGGCCGGTCAGTCGACGACGCGGGCCAGCCAGGCCTGGACGTCGCCCCACCCGAGGTCGCCGGTCAGGTCCAGGTGCGCGACGTCGGCGCCCTCGACCTTCGGCTCGACGACCAGGTGCCGGCCCTGGCCGTACACGCGGTACTCGGTGCCGGACGGCCCGTACACCGGGGTGCGGCGCTGGTGGTAGCCGGAGAACCGCAGTCCCGCCGCGGTCAGCGCCCGGCCCAGGTCGGCGTACATGTCGTAGCGCTCGCCGGCGGCGGCCAGCAGCTCGTGCGCGTCGCTGCGCGGCAGGTCGAGCGCGGGGGCGAACACCTCGTCGAACTCCGCCATGACGGCGGACGCGGGACGCCGGGCCTGCTCGTCCACGGGCGCGAACCGCGACCACTCGACCGTCGGCAGCCGGTACCGGCCGCCGGGCAGGATGATCACGAGGTAGGCGCGCGGGATCAGGCCCGCCTCGGCGTGCTTGTCGTTGCCCCACCGGAACAGCGACAGCTTCGACCCGTCGGGGCGCACGCCGGACACGACGCCGCGGTCCGGGACGACCTCGTAGCGGTGGGCGGCCAGGATCCGCTCGAAGATGGACATGGGCGCGTCGCCTCCAGGGCGCTCGGGGGTGTGGCGGGTGCCACCGGTAGATGTGCGGACCGGGGGCGTGCCGCACATCAGCAGGGCATGAGCACCACCATCGCTGCCCTGCACGAGGCCTACCGCGAGCAGGTCAAGCACCTGCCCGTCCTGCCGCGCGAGGTCCTCGACGACGCCGACATGGACGTCGAGACCGCCTCGGCCCTGATCGACGCCCGGTCCGCCGAGCGCGCCGCCGTCGCCTCCCGGGTGTTCGGCGGCCGGATGCTCACCCCGCGCGAGATCAACGCCGCCACCGAGGGCCACCCGATCCACGACCACATGGACCGCGCCGCGCTGGTCGACACCTACGGCGCCGACCGCGTCACCCACGTGCCGTGCGTCGGCTGGTTCCTCGACCTGCCCGCCCACCTGCGCGACCAGGCGGCCTGCGCATGAGCGATCAGCCCGTCACCCTGACCCCGGCGCAGGAGCGCACTCTGGTGGCGCTGCGCGAGGCGTGCGACCGGCTGGTCGGCACCGCGCAGGTGCCCGCCCGGTACGCGTCGGCGCGCGAGATCGCCCTGGCCCTGTGGCCGGACTCCCCCGCGTGGCAGCACCGCACGAACCGCGGATCCGGCGGCGGGAACGGCGCCGTCGGCGGGACCATGCCGATGAAGGCCGGCACGCTGCTGTGGAAGCTGTGGAAGGCCGGGTACGCCCGCAACGAGTTCGACTCCATCGGCCCGCCGTGGTCCATCTCGGACAAGGGCCGGGCCTACCTCAAGGAGCGCGGCCTGTGACGTCGTCGCGCATCTACGACCGCGACCCTGAGCACCTGCGCTCCGACCTGGCCGACTCGCTGGAGGCCGCGCTGGGCGACTGGGCGACCCCCGAGCAGCACGACCGCACCGGGGTGATCCTCGCGTCGCTCGCGCAGTCCGGCGACGCCCAGCAGGCGCTGCGTGACGTGCTCGCCGCGTTCGGCCCCCCGGTGTTCGGCGTCGTCGTGCTGTTCCACATCGAGGCCCGCACCTCGCTGATGGGGGACGCGGAGGCGCTGACGTTCGCCCGCCAGCTGGCTCGTCTGGGCCTGACCGTCGCCGACCTGGGCTGGCCGGCCGACGCGCTGAACGAGCAGCACGCCGAGGCCTTCCGGGCCTGGGAGCCGGTCGAGCTGGAGCGGTTCCGGTCACTGGTGCACCGCTTCCGCTCCCAGCACGGCACGGCCGCGTCTGGCGACCTCGTGGGCGACCTCGTGGCGCTCGACCGCGCGCTGGCCGACCAGCGGCAGCCGCCGCAGGCCTGACGCGTGCCGCACATCAGCAGGACGTGAGCAACGAGCAGCCCAGCGCACCGTCCGTCGAGGAGGTCCGCCAGACCCGGGCCGCCGTGCAGTCCGCCGTCGCGCACGCAGATGCCGAGGAGATCTTCGACGCCTTCGGCCAGCTCGCTGCCATCGTGGCCCGATCCGGTCAGGCTCGCCGGGCAGCACGCCGCGACGCGCGCAACGCCGCGGCCCGGGCCCGGTACGCGCGCCGCAAGGCCGCCGGCACCCTGCCACAGCGCGGCAAGGCCCGCGCCGCAGCCGCCGTGCAGGTCGAGCGCGATGACGTCATCGGCGAGCACGAGCACGGGTGCGCGTGCGCCAACCCTGGCGTCGCCGCGCCGTGCTGGCATTGCACCGACTGTCCGGACTGCTGGGGCTAGGTTCCGCCGGTCACCAGGTCTGCGCGGCGAACCAGCGCACGATCTGCGGTGCCCGCTTGCGCCAGTACGCCTCGACGACGCTGCGCTCGACGGGCAGTCCCGGGTCGTCGCTGGCGTCCTCGAGGTACCCCAGTCCGCGCACGATGTGCGACACGGCGCTCTCGGGCGGGGCGGGCTGGTAGCGGTCGACGAACAGCACCAGGCCCTCCTCGACGGTCAGGTCGGTGCGCTGCTCGATCACCATGAGGTCGAAGTGGTCGCGCAGCTCTGCGCGGTCGGCGATGACCTTGACCTTGGTGGCGAGCTGGTCGGGCAGCGAGGCGATGCGCGCGCCGTTGAGCGTCCCGGCGCTCTGGTCGGTCACCGCGAGCCGGCCGCGGTCCTTGAGGATCTCGCCCAGCTGCTGCTCGTCGAACGGTCCGTCGGCGAGGGGGCGTGATGCGCTCGTGACGTTCAGGAGCCACCGGTCACGGGGCGCGAAGCTGCGCGAGGACATCGCCTTCTCCAGGGCCTCGTAGGGCAGCTCGGTCAGCGCCCACGCGGTCGCGGTGGGGTCGGGTGCGGCCAGCAGCCGCGAGGCCACGAACGCGGCGTCGCCGGGCAGCGTGAGCGCGCGCACGTCGACGTTCCAGAACAGGTGGTGGAACCGCGCCGGCACCTTCGTCGCCCGCTCGCGCAGGGGCGGCTGCGGCAGGGCGGCCGCCTTGGTGTCGCCGAGCAGGATCCCCGGCCAGGTCGCCAGGCTTCGCGCAACCCACTCGGTGACCTCGACGGCGCGGCCGGCCGCCACGGTGCGGGTGCGCTGGGTGACCAGTCCGCGGGCCTGCAGCTCGCGCAGGGCCTTCGCGGCCGTGGTCGGGCTCGTGCCCGTGAGCCGTGCCAGAGACCGTGCCGAGCGGATGCCGAGCGGCGCGTGGGCGATCGCCTTGGCGGCCAGGACGGCCTCGCGGGTCAGGCCGCTGCGTCGCTGCGGCACGGTGCCGATCTCGCCCGCGATCGCCTTGACGACGTCAGCGGGCACCTGGCGTGCCTTTCCCGGGCCGGGTGCGGGCGGCACGCCGTGGCGATCGAGCAGCCGGTGGGCGCGCGGCAGGGAGATGCCGGTGGCCGCTGCGACCTGCGGCGCCGAGTAGGTGTCCATATCGTTATGGTGTCGCGTGGTTGGCGGTCACGGCAGGTGCAGCAGGCCGCGCACCGGCACGTGGTCCGACGGGCACTGCAGCGTCGGGACGGCGCGCTCGACCACGAACGGCGACTCGAGCACGTCGAGCTGCGCCCCGCGCGCGCCGAGCACGTCCAACGCCCGGAACTCGCGGCCACCGAACAGCGACGTCGGCTCGGCATAGTCCATCCCGGACACCCCGACGCTGGCCAGCGCGGTGCGGGCCGGACCGCCCGGGGCGTCGTTGAGGTCCCCGCCCAGCACGAGCGGGCCGTTCGGCAGCGCCCGGGCGAGCTCGGTGGCCTGCTGCCCGCCGATGACCCCGAGCGGGGTGTACTCCAGGTGGGTGTTCACCGCCGTCAGCGTCCGACCGTCCGGCGTCACGAGCGTGGCGATCTGCGCCAGGCGCGAGACCTGCCCCGCGTAGTGCAGGGTCCGGCTCTCCCGCACCGACCAGCGCCCGCGGACCAGGATCGCGCACCCGTCGGGCTTGCCGGTCTGCTGCGCGAACTCCACGCGCCAGGCGGTCAGCGAGTCCAGCAGCGCGGGCTCGGCCTCCTGCAGCAGCACGACGTCGGCGTCGAGCCGGTCGAGCACGCCGGCGATCGCGCCGTGGCGCGCGCCCGGGGCGAACAGCGCGGGGTCGACTCCCGGGAACCAGCCGGGGCGTGCGTACGCGTCGGCGAGCACGTTCCAGGACGCGACACGCGCGCTGCTCATCGCGCGTCCTGCACGACGGTCCAGTCGCCGTCGACCTTGTCCCAGTGGGTACCGGCCGGCAGGACGTACAGGCTGGTCGCCGAGCGGCTCGACACCTGCATGCCGACGAACGTCAGCTTGCGCTGGCCGGCGGCGTACTCGCCCAGCAGCGCCTGGAACTCCTCCAAGTCGGGGTCGACCGGGTTCGCCTCGGCGGTCGTCTCGGACACCGCGACGCGCACGCCGGAGTTCTCGCGCTCGTTGACGCGCTGCGCGTGCTCGTCCAGCTCGACCAGGCCGGGCAGCCATCGCAGGGCGATGGGGCGGGCCGGGGTGCCGTCGAGGTCGACGTCGACCGCCACGACGTGCTGGCGACCAGCCTTGACGTTCGCGGCGCGGCGCGCCTGCATCCCGGCGACGGCCAGGTCCTCGTCGTCGTACACGGCGATGACCCGGGGCAGGTACTCCGCTCGCGAGCTGCCACCGGTGTGGTGCGTGGCGTCCTCGACCAGCAGGAACAGCCGGTAGGTGCCGTGGCGCAGCAGGCTCGGGGTCGGCAGGGTCTGGTGCAGCAGGGCTCGGGCGTCGACCTTGACCTGGTCGGGGAACTTGCGGGCCAGCTCGTGGAACCGGGCGGCCTTCTCCGCGGGCCACCGCTCGGGCTTGACCGCGGGCAGCAGGCCGTAGCGGCTGCTGCCCAGCTCGTCGGTCCAGTAGCCGTAGATCTCGTGGGCCAGATCGGGCAGCGACCTCGTCGCGGCCACGACGTCCATGTCGGGGTTGACCGGCACGAGGTACCCGTCGGCGCCGGTGTAGCCGGCCATCCGGGACAGCAGCTCGGCGAACTTGTCGAGGACCAGGGCGACGGACGAGGCGTGCGCGACGCCGCGCCCCTCGGTGCCGTCGGTGTTGGTGTACCCGACGTAGGCGAACCGGACGCTCATGGTGTTCCCTCCCAGGCGGCCGGGTCGTTCCCGGCCTCACCACACTGATGTGCGGCATACATGCGCCGTGCCGCACATCTTCCGGGCATGACCGAACCGATCACCGCGAGCGTGGAGCCCGCCCGGGCGCGCACCGCGATGCCCGGACCCGACGAGCGGTTCCGCCGCTCCGTCATCGCCGCGTCCACCTGGGAGCAGCGCCACGGCTACGCCCGGGCCGGGACGAAGGACGCCACCGAGGCCCAGATCGTCCGGCTGCGCCGCACCCTGCGCGCCGCACGCACCGGTCGCTCCGGCCTGCCCTGGTCGCCCGCCCACCAGGCGTTCGTCGACGCCCACTGGCCCGGCGCGTGGAAGGAGCCGTCCCGCGCGAGCCGGTACGTGCACCGCGACGCCCTCGCCCGTCAGCGCACCGCCGAAGCCGCCGAGGCCACCGCCGCTGCAGCGGCTGCCGCGAAGGCCGCCAGGGCCGCCGCCCGCAAGGCACCGCGCCCGGCGCCGGCCGCCTCCGGTGGCGGATACGTGTCCGCGACGCGAGCCGCCCGCGACGAGCAGACCTTCCGCGCCCGCGTGCAGCGCGCTGCCGCGTGGGAAGCCCAGCACGGACGCCCGGTCGCACGCACCGTCGAGGACGGCGGCATCGAGCACTTCAACTTCCGCTCGCGCCTGCGCGCTGCCGCCGCCGGCACCGGCCGGATGAAGATGACCGCCGACCGCCTCGCCTACCTCGACGAGCACTGGCCCTCGTGGCGCTCCACCACGGCGCGCGCAGCCCGGCCGGCGACCCCGCGCAGCAGCCTCGACCGGTTCACCGACAAGGTCCGGGACGCCGCCGCATGGGAAGCCCAGCACGGGCGACGCGCCGCCTGGTCAGCGAACGTTGACCGCGACGAGCGCGCCGTCGCCCAGCTCGGCACCTACATCCGCTCCGCCGTCCTGAACGGGACGAGCCCACGGTTCGCCTGGAACGAGAACCGCCACCAGATCGTGCGCGACCTGTGGCCCGACGCCCTCGAGCAGCGGATCGGGTCCGTAGTGCGCCGAGGCGTTCCGCTGCGCCAGCGGATCCTGGCCGCCGCGGCGTGGGAGGCGCGCAACGGCGAGGCCCGCGAGGACGCCGAGAGCGTTGACGAGCGCGGCGTCGCGCACCTGCGGGGTCGGCTGCGCCGCGCCTCGGCCGGCGATCCGCAGACCGACTCCACCTGGGCCCTGGGCTGGGACGACGAGCTCGCGCAGTTCGTCGCCGAGCACTGGCCGTCCGCGCTGCGCGACGGGCGCGAGACCTCCGGCGAGGAGGCGTTCCGCGACCAGGTTCTCGCCGCCGCCGCATGGGAGGCCGAGCACGGGCGCGCCGCCACCAACAGCGAGACCGACTCCCACGAGCGCAGCATCTACTTCCTGCGCCGGCGCATCCGTGATGCCCGCGCCGGACGCGTCAACGGCCAGCTCGCCTGGACGGCGCAGCGTGACGAGTTCGTCGCCGAGCACTGGGACTTGCCCGAGAGCCAGCGCCGCGCCCCTGGTGGTGGCCGCCCCGCCGACGAGCAGGTGTTCCAGGACCGGGTGCGTGCCGCCGCCGCGTGGGAGGCCGTGTTCGGGCGCAGCGTGTCGCGCACCGTGCCGGAGGCGCGCCCGTTCCAGATGCTGCGCACCGCGATGCGCCGAGCCGCGGCCGGTCACAGCACGATGGCGTGGTCGCCCGAGCGTGAGGCGTTCGCCGACGAGCACTGGCCGAACTGGCGCGCCTGACCGTCCCCGGCGTGGCCCCGGTCCGCACATCTGCTGGCCATGACCTCCACAGCCGAGCACCGACCCACCCCGACGCCCGACACGAAGCGGATGCGCGCCGCGCTGGCGGGCACGCCCCTGGAAGGCTCGACCGGCCTGGCGGGCGCCCACGTCGAGCGCACCCACTTCGGTCACCCGCGGATCGTGGTGACCCTCGCCTGGGAGGGCCGCAGCCTGGCGATCGAGATCGGCTACCGCTGGCTCGGCAGCCGCGAGCTGCGCATGTTCCGCGGGGACGCCGAGATCCGCTACGCCCTGTGGGACGCGGTGATCGAGGCGGTCGCCGACGGCACCGGGCTGAACCCGCTCATGATCGCCGACGACGACGTCGTGCGCGGCGAGCTGACCACGCTGCTGCGCGCGCTGGACTGACCGGGCACTACTAGCCTGGTCGCAGAACGACGGCGCGGAGCCGACCCACCCGGTGCGATACCGGGCCGGTCAGGCTCCGCGCCGTCGTCGTGCTCGCCGGCGCTCAGCCCTGCTCGCCCGGCGTCAGGCGCCGCTCGAGCTCGTCGGTGACCGCCCGCTGGAGGTCCAGCAGGTCCGCGCTCGACAGGTCGGCCAGGTCCCCGGTCGGGGCGTCCGGCGTCTCGCCGTCGCCCTGGGTCGGCTCGTCGGTGGTGTCGTCGCCGAAGTCCGCGCCCGAGGCGTCCACGCAGCGCAGCTCGGTGCCGTCCAGGTCGGTCAGGCACAACGTGCCGTCCGCGCGGGACTCCACCCGGCGGGTCGCCGCGGTCGCGTTCGCCACCGTCGCCGTCCACACCCCGGCCGACGTCGGCAGCACCTCCTTGACGGTCAGGTCGTTGCCGCGCCAGTTCAGCTCGGGGAACTTCGACTCGACGTCCTGGGCCAGGGCCCGGTTGCCCATGCGGGGCTCGTCGAGCTCGAACAGGTCCACGTCGTTCAGCTGGCCGGCGGACACCTGGTCCGCCCGCACGCTCGCCACGGCGATGACCGAGGACGACGCACCGCGCGGGGTGAGGGCGGTCACGTAGTCCCAGCCGCGGCCGGACGCGCGCGCCAGCAGCAGCTCGGAGGGGTTGGTGGCGTCCGGCTGGGCGGCGACCTCCTCGCCCTCACCGGCGGACTCGTCGACCTCGTCGGCCGTGCCGGTCGTGGTCTCGTACCCGGCGCGGTTTCGGAACTTGGCCCACCAGCCGTCGGCGGCCACCGTGGAGGCGCGCTGCGCCGCGGCCAGCGACATCGGGTAGACCGGGCCGGGCAGGTCTCCCGGCTCGACGTCGGTGAGCAGGCGCGCGCCCTCGTGGTCGAAGATCACCACGCCGGCGGGCACCCGGTGGGACTCGGGGAACCCGGCGTATCGCGTGACGGGCACGACCAGGTGCGCGACGTCATCGGAGTCGCAGTAGGCCCACACGTCGTCGGCCTCGTACGCCACGCCGGCGTCGACGCGGGCGACCGCGCGCATCAGCGAGTACCCGAACATCCCGCCCGGTCGCGGGACCTGGCGCTCGAACTGGCACACCTGCGCCGTCGAGCGGCCCGGGCTCTGGGTGATGACCTGCCCGTACCCGGTGACCATCCCCCGGGCGACCACGGGCGTGGAGTAGGAGTCCTGGCCGGGCAGGTACGTGGTGGTGTCGGTGTCGATGTCACCGACGACGTTGCCCGCGCGCGACAGCGCGGACTTCGCCGCGGTCGACCACGGCTGGCGCCAGTCGTAGGACGGCTGGGTGCCGGACTCCTCGCGGACGGTCGCCTCGTGCTGGACCTGGCGGTGGAAGCCGCCGGCGATCGCCGAGGGGATCAGCGCGACGCCGCCGACCACCGCGAGCACGACCGCTGCGGTGATGGCCCGCTCGGACCCGAGGAAGAAGATCGCGACGCCGACCACGACGGCGACGATCGCCCACTTGAGGGTGGCCGAGGCCCACACCTCACGTCCGAGGAAGGCGATCTGGCCAGGGAAGGCCCAGAACGCCAGGGCGCCGAGCCCCAGGACGAGCACGGTGATCAGGACGCCGGTAGCGGCCGAGCTGCGTGAGTTCATGCCCGGCAGATGTGCGGCATGCCGCACATCACCAGGTGTACCCGCACACGCACCGGAGGACCGATGATGACCCAGCACGACGCCCCGCACCGCGACGACACCGCGGCGCTGGCCGCACTGGCCGAGCTCGTGCGCCTCAAGGACGGCCCGCGCGACGGCGCGTACGAGCGCGACAAGCCGCGCGCATGGGAGCAGGCGCGCGCGGTGCTCGCCGGTCGGTCCCTCGACCCGCAGGCCCTGTACGCCGACGCGGTGAACCTCACCGCCGACCGCTCACCCTTCGGTCACCCGCTGCCCGAGTCCGAGATCCGCGCCGCCTACGCCGGGGTGGACGCCGCCCTCACGGCCGTCCGGGCCGGAGCCTCGCAGCCGCAGCGGATGCACGAGTTCTGGGAGACCACCGACGACGTCGAGGCACTGCGCACCGCGCTGCGCGAGCAAGGCCAGATGGTTCGCGCGCTGAGCGAGCGCAACACCGAGCTGGTGCTGGCCGCCGACCGCCCGCACGACGTCGACCCGGCCGCGCCGGTGTGCGTGTGGTGCGAGTCGCTGGCGTCCGGCACCGCCGAGCACAACGACGGCGTCCGCTACCCGGCGTGCGCCAAGCACGGCCTGCCCGGCACGTACGTCGCCGCAGGTGCCCGGTGAGCGGGGACCGCCCGGTGCGGGTGTCGATCCGTGAGGTCGCGGACGCGCTCACGTGGGGCAACCACGTGTGGGACAACCCCGAGGACGACAGCGAGGACTTCACGGCGACGGCGTCCGGCACGACCGACCGGTTCGACGCCG
The DNA here is from genome assembly GCF_943181405.1 of Cellulosimicrobium sp. Marseille-Q4280. Lineage (GTDB taxonomy): Bacteria > Actinomycetota > Actinomycetes > Actinomycetales > Cellulomonadaceae > Cellulosimicrobium. The sequence continues at coordinate 69,170 of NZ_CALPBY010000009.1, read as the reverse complement.
CCGTGCGCGCGCTGCTCGGCGCCGCGGCGGACGCGAACGTCGTGGTGAAGATGGCCGGCGGCAACAACGGCACGACGTACACCCGCGAGGAGTGGGAGACGTTCACCGTGGCCGCCGGCGACCGGGACCGGGAGTTCGTGTCCATGCCGGACCTGATCGCCGCGCTCGACGTCGCCGAGGCGGGCGGACCCATCGGCGACCGAGCCGGGCAGCTGGTCGGCCAGCGCGTGCTCGCCGACTTCGGCGGCGGCGCCACCTTCCAGGCCGAGGTGGTGCGCGCCACCGCGCACGCCGTCACGCTGCGCGGCCGCCGCGACGCCCGGCCCCGGTACCGCGACGGGCGCTACGGCCACCCGTACCGCGAGGCCGGCGGCACCGGCGTCGAGGGCGACCTGCTCCTGTGGGCCGACCCCCGCCTCGTCGCCCTGACCCCGACCACCTGACACTGGAGTCTGTCATGACCGAAGGCCTCGCCGAGGTGATCGTCGCCGTCATCGTCCTGGTGCTGGTGCTGTTCGGGGCGCCGTTCGCGCACGCCGCCGTGACCGGCAGCCCGATCCCCAAGCGTCAGCGGGTCGAGTACGTCGCCATGCTCGCCGTCGCGGCGATCGCGACCGCGATCCTGCTCGTCATCTGACCCCTGCACTCCGACCGACCACCCTGGAGACACCGTGCTCGATGTCCTGCTCAAGCTGATCGTCGCCCTGACCGTCGCCATCGTCGTCCTCGGCCCCGTGGCGCTCGCGCGCTCCCACGCGCAGGCGCACCCGAACTACAAGCGCATGCGCAACGCGTTCGTCGCGTTCCTGCTCGCCTCGGCCATCGCGCTGCCCGTGCTGCTGTCCACCACCTGAGGGCGGGCACAGCGCGCCCCGCGCCCCCCACCCCCCTGTTCTACGGGTCCAAGGCCCGCCAACCCACGCCCCCGGCCGCACATCTACCCGGCATGCCCAGCACCGACAGCCGCACCCGCCAGCCCGCCGGCATCACCACCGGCGGCCAGTTCGCCACCGAGGCCCGCGCCGAGTCCGACGTCCAGCTCAAGACCTCCGCCCCGCCGCTGGTCACCAGCACCCCCGGCATCGGCTACGTACCGTCGATCCCGATCGCGACCGGCGACGCCCCGCGCGCCTGCCCGGACTGCCGGGGCGACCTCGCCAGCCCGCGCCGCTACCTCGAGGCGACCGGCAAGTGCGTCTACTGCGCCGGCACCGGCACCGACCCGGCTCAGCGCATCCCCTCCGGCGACCCGATCCGCAAGGTCATCGACCAGATTGACGAGGACATCGCCGAGCTCGACGCCGACGTCGCCGCGGGCCGGGACGCCTCCCGCGGCAAGCAGACCTTCAAGCGCGGCACCGACGCGTTCAACGACCTGACCTGGACCTCCCACCACGACGGGCGCCGCGCCGCGCTGCTGGAGACCCGCGAGAAGCTCATCGCCGCGGCCACGCCCCGGTACGCCGTCGTCGACGGTGGCCTGGTGCAGTACACCTCCACCGCGCCGATCGAGGTGTTCGACCTCGACGTGCTCGACACCGAGGACGCCGAGAGCGACGCCGTCGCCGACGAGGTGCGCGACCTGCGCACCCGCGCGCTGGCCGACGCCGAGCGCACTGCGCCGGGCAGCACCGACCGGCAGTCCCTGGACGGGATCGCGGCACGAGCGGAGCAGTGGCTGGTCGACAACTCCTGGCCGATCGAGCACCCCGCCGCCGAGCAGGACTGAGCCCCGACCGCCCGCCGGCCCGACGCCCCGGTCACCCACGCGGTGGCCGGGGCGTCGTGCTGTGACCGTCCGCACATCAGCAGTACATGGACCAGCTCCCCCGCGCCCACCTTCATCCCGGCGCGACCGCCGTCGCCCACGCCACCGCCCAGGGGCTCGACCCCGCCACCGCAGCGCTCGCCGCCGTCGGCATCGCCGCCGAGGTGAGGATCGTGCTCGGGTGGGTCGCCGTCGCGCTGGCCACCGTGCCCGGACGCACCGGCTGCGTCGCGATCACCCGCGAGGACCCCGTACCGGGCTCGCCGCTGGACTGGCAGGTCGTCACCTACCCCGGCGCGACCTGGCACCCCGACGGCACCGGCATCGGCACCGCGGCGACGTCGTGCACCGGTGCGCTCGCGATGGTCACGGCCGTGGCCGCCGCGCTCGCAGACCTGCCCGCCACCTGAACCAGCGACTGCCGCACATCAGTGCGGCATGGACATCGTCATCCGCGTCGTCACCCTCGCCGTCGCCTTCTTCGTCGCCGACCTCGCGCACAGCGCCCTCAAGCGCCGCAAGCTCGACAAGTACGACCGCACGGTCGGCAAGGAGGCGCTGGCGCCGGCCGAGGCCCGCGCGCTCGCGGACGAGGCGATGACCAGCGGTGAGCACCTCGGCCTCCTGCGCCTCGCGATCATGATCGCCCTGGCCACCACGGTCGGTCTGCTGACCGGCATCTGACCGGCACCGGGCCACGACGGCCGCGCACCTGGTCCTGCCGCACATCGGAGGGGCATGGACATCCGACTCACCTCCCAGCAGCAGGACCAGGCGCTGGCGATCGTCGCCGCCTGGCTCGGCCCCAAGCTCGGCCACGACGGCCCGGCCCCGACCGGTCAGGACGCGGCCTACACCGCGCTTGGCCCGATGCTCAACCCGGAGTGGGACTGGCCGTCGGCCGGCCCGACGCCGACGATCCTGCTCGAGGGCGGACCGGCGGACTGGGCGCACGACGCCGGGTTCGAGCTCGCCGACCAGCTGCGCGGCATCGGGGTGTTCGCCGAGCCGTACGCCGCCTACGCCCTGTGCTTGTACCCCGCCTGAGGTGGACGCCACCCCCGCAGCGCCGCCGTGCCGGTCCACATCGCCGGCCGGCACGGCGTGCCGCAAGCCGCGCGGGCACAAGCGCGTCGTCCACGTCGACTCGGGCGAGCGCCAGTGGGACGGCGGCGTACGCACCGTCGCGACCTGGCGCGACGAGCGCGAGCACCTGAGCGAAGCCGACCTGCAGACCTGGGCCCGGTGGTGACCCGTGCCGCACATCGGTAGGCCATGAGCATCGAGACCGCGGCCTTCGCCGCCGACCAGACCCAGACCTACCACGTCGTGCTCGGCGACGGCCGCGACTCCGTCGCCGAGAACGGCCCGCACCCCAGCGCCACCGCGGCGCTGAGCTTCGCGGCGTCCGTCATGGGCAAGACCGTGGACGAGATCCTCGCGCTGCCGGGCAGCGACGAGCTCAACGGTGTCGAGGCGATGGACCGCAGGGTCGTCGGCTACACGATCGAGCGGTACACCGAGACCGACGGCACCGACGGTGGCTGGATGCTCAACGGCGGCATCAAGCCCGCCCTCGTCGCCGCCTGACCCCACGCCCGCCCACGACGGCCCTCCCCCGTGCCCGGGGCGAGGGCCGTCGCCATGCCCCGGGGCGGTGCGCGCCCGAAGCGCGTCGTGCCGCACATCAGTAGTTCATGAGCGAGCAGACGCAGACCCCGGCCCCCTTCGACTACACCGCGGCCGGTGCCACGGCTGCCACCACCCAGGGCCTCGACCCGGTGATCGCCGCGCTCACCGCCGCGGGCATCACCGCCGTCGTCGAGAACACCGGCGGCTGGACGATGGTCGCCACCGTCACCGTGCCCGGCGGCGTCGCCGCGATCATCGAGGACGGCACGGACCTCTACGCCGTCAGCCAGTACCGCGGTGACGCCTGGCGCGAGGGCGAGGAGGAGTACGGCTACCGGGTCGTGACCGGCACCGAGGCGATGGTCGCCGAGGTCCGCCGCGTCACCGCCGAGATCACCGCCGCCCACGCCGCCGAGCCGTCCTGATGACCGGGTGGACTGTCGCAGGCGTCATCGTGGCGCTCGCGGTCCTGATCGTCGCCATGTTCACGTGGTGGAACGCGGTCAAGGACCGGATGACCGAGAACAGGGAGACGCTCGTGCTGTTCGCGATGCTCTCCGTCGGGATCACCGCACCGCTGTGGGCGGCGTTCCTCATCGCCTGGCAGGTTCCCGCGTTCCGAGGCTTCGTCGGTGCGCACATGCTCACCCGGCGCCGCATGACGGTGGCCGACTGGCTGGCCGAGGAGCGCGAGCTTCGGGCGCTAGAGCGCGAGCAGGCCCGAGATCTGGCGGCCTCTCGCGAGCACAGCGCCTTCCTCGTCTGGGCGATGGGCGGCCGATGATGCCGCTGAGCCTGTGGCTGCCCGACGAGCCCGCCGCCGTCGACGTGCTCGACCGGCTCGTCGGCCCCCGCTACGACGTCACCTTCGAGGCCCAGACGGGCACCGGCGCCGACGTGCTCGACGCCCTGGCCGCGCGCCCCGGCGCCGGGCCGTCCCTCGTGATCGACGCGCCCGTGGTGTCCGGACCGGTCGACCTGGTCCACACCGGCACCGGTGCGTACCGCGCGGTGTGCCTCGGCTGCGGGCAGGCGTCCAAGCCCTACCAGCGCAAGGCCACCCCGGTGCGCCAGTGGGCCCACGCCCACCGCTGCCCGACCCCGGCGGCGCCGTGAGCGCGCCGCGGTACGCGTTCACCATCGCCGTGCCCCGGCCCCGCCACGACGACCACACGCCGCCCCGCACGCAGTGGCCGGACCGCGAGCCGCTGCCGAGCTTCATCGCCGGGCTGAGCACCGAGAGCGACTACGTCGCCCAGCGCGACGCCCGCGCGCACGCCGGACGAGTCCACCAGGCCGGGTACATCTCCCGCGCTGTGCTCGACCCGGGCCGCTGCACCTTCACCGACGAGGTCATGGCCATCGCCGGGACGCTCGATACCGACGACCCGGAGGTCGCCCACCTCGAAGCCGTGCACCTGGCGCGGTGGACCCTGCGGACCGTGTACGGACGCGAGGACTTCGCCAGCGTCCCGTACCGGCCACCGACCCCGCTGCACGGCGCCCGCATCGACGTCCGTCCGGTCCGCGCCAGACGCTCGCGCTGAGCACGACCGCGCGCAGCACGGGCGACGTGCCGCACATCTGGTGACCATGACCGGCAACCCGAACGCCCTGCTGCGCACCGTGCACGGCTCGCACCTGTACGGGCTGGCGCATGCCGGCTCCGACCTGGACACCTACACGGTGATCGCCACCGGGCACCGGGCCCGCCAGACCATCAGCGGCGACCAGGACACCCTGGTGATCCCGATCGGTGCGTTCCTGCTCCAAGCGGGATCCGGGGTGCCGCAAGCGCTGGAGGCGATGTTCTCCCCGATCGCCGAACCCGGTCCGCTCGATGCGCTGCGTCACGGGTTCCGGCCCGACACCGCCGCGTCCGCCCACCGCTACCGCCGCACGATCACGTCCTTCGCCGCCGGCACGCTCAAGCAGCGTCGCCACGCGCTGCGCCTGGCGACCAACCTGACCGACCTGCTCACCTACGGATGGTTCAGCCCGCGCCTGTCACCCGCACTCGCCGACGAGCTGACCGCTGCCGCCGCACTGCCCGACGAGGACTACTTCGCCGACCTCGCGGCGCGCTGCCCCGTGCCGCTGGACGCCCTACCGACCGGCGCCTGAGGCCCGGCACGACGGTGGGCGCTTCGAGCTCGCCGACGTGCCGCACATCGGTACAGGGTGACGACCACGACCCTGGCCCACCCGACGCCCGCACTGCTCACCGAGCCCTACGCCGACCGCCTCGCCCGGTGGTTCGCGCTGCACCCCGACGACGCCGAGTCCCGCGTCGTCGACCGCGGCCAGTGCGCCACCTGCGGCACGACGATGACGCGCACCGCGCGCCCCGACCTGACCGACTCGACCTGGTCGGCCGACGACGGCACGCTGCGCGGCGGGGTCGTCCCGGGCGGGCACGGCGACGGGTGGGCCTGGCTCGACTGGGCCGCCGTCCACGACGTCGCCGTCTACTCCGCGGCCAAGGCGCACCACGACCTGACCAGCTCGTGGCCGTGGGAGCACCAGCACGTGCCCGCGCCCCGGACCGCCGACCCCGACGCCCTCGCGGACGCCGCGGCGATGGAGGCCTCCTTCATCCGCACCTACGGCATCCACCCGACCGCGCCGGTCACCTCCCCCGTCCAGCCGCGGTGAGCGTCACCGCCCCCGCCCGCACCCCGGCCGCGTTCGTCGCGGCCGTCCGGGCGCTCGCGGACACCGACGACTGGCTGATGGGCGACGTCGACACGGCCGCGCTGCTCGACGACGCGCTCGCCCAGCTGGCCCGCACCGGCGCGCACGCGCAGCAGATCACCGACCTGGACGCCCGGCGTGCGGCCGCCTCCACCGCGACGCTGACGCTCGAGGCGGTGACCCTGCTGGCCGACGCGCTCGCGCTGCGCACCGCGCTCGGTCGCCGGCCGCTGGCACGGTCGAAGGTCCTGGCCGCCGGTGTGCCCGTCGCCGGGCCGGACGCCACCGACGTGCACCTGGCGCTGCGCGCACCCGTCCCGGGCCACGAGCTGCGCCAGCGCGTCACCGTGCGCCTGGCGCGCGGCGGCGTCCTGCTCCTGGCCGCCGGCCGGCCCCTGATCCTCGCCACCGCGATGGACGCGCTCGACGCGATCGCCGCCGGCACCGGGCTCGCACGTGCCGGTGCGATGGCCGACCTCGTCGCGGTGTCCCACGCACTGGCCGACGTGCCGCACATCAGTACCCCATGAGCAGCAGCGAGAGCACCGACACGACCTACCTCGACGGGCCCGACCCGTTCGCCGACCCGCCGGCCCCGCTCGGTGAGCCGAACCCGCACGACGCCAAGGCGCTCGCGCTGCGCGCCTACGCCATCGCGCACTCCACCCACCCCGACCTGCTCGACGCCCACGACGCCGACCACCCCGAGGTCGTCGAGCTCGTCCGGCTGTTCGAGGACGTCGTCGCGCTCGCGTCCGGCACGGCGTTCGACGAGGGCGTCACGGCGTGCGGCGACGACGACCACGGCTACCACCCGCAGTCCACCGGCACCCACAACCCGTACCCGAGAATGCTGGCGCGCACCCGGGCGCTGCGCCTGGACGAGGGCGCCGTCGTCGTGCACCGGGTGACCAGCCCGGACGACCGGTACGACCGCGGCGCGTCCGGCCTGCTGCTGCCCGGCCACGGCCACGACGCCGAGCTGGTCGCCGAGCTGTTCCACTTCCACGAGCTCGGCTACGCCGGGTACGGCACCGAGCCGGTCGAGACGACCCTGGTGCTCGACACCGACGACGCGCCGCCGATGTCCTGGTCGACGCACGAGGGCGGGTCGTGGCGCGAGCCGCGCGACGGCGAGACGGGCCAGCCCGTCACGCTGCTGTCCCGCGAGCACGAGCGCGCACGCCCCGAGCGCTACGAGCGCCCCATCCGCAGTCGTCTCGGTCCGCTGTGACCCTCGTGCTCTGGTCGGCGGTCGTCCTGGACGTCCTCCACCGGTGTGCGGACCGGGCGCGCCGGCGCGCGGTGCCCGGGACGCTCGCCCGCGCGCAGGCAGCCACCCGGCAGGTGCTGCTCGCGCCCGGACCGATCGGCCTGCCGCTCGCGTGGCTGGTGTTCGTGCTCGGGATCGACGAGCCCGTGGTGCGCGCCGTCGTGATCGCCCTCGGCGGCCCGCTCATGGCGTTCGGTCTGTGGCTCGACGTCCGCGCCCTTCGCCAGGCGTGGGCCGAGTCCCGGTTCCCCGGCGACATGGACCGGCTGCGGACCAAGGTGGCCGCGCTGCGCGGGCGGCTGGCCGCCGCCCCTGGTGGGGTCGTTCCGGCCGGTGCCTGACCGTCAGGCCGCACATCTACCGGCCATGAGCCACCAGACCCCCGCACCCCGAGTCCCGGCCGGCGTCACGACCGGCGGGCAGTTCACCGCGACGGCGCGAGGCGAGTCCGACGTCGAGCTCGCGACTGAGAACCGCGCCGACCGTCAGGCGCGCGTCGCCGCCGCCATGCGCGAGGCGGCCGCCCTGGCCGAGTCCTACGGTGCCGCCGACCTGCGCGGTGTGCAGGTGCGCGCCGCCCTCGCCGTGAACCTCACCGACTACGCGACCGAGGTCCGCACTATCCAGGACACCCAGGCGTGGCAGGACGGCGACGTCGACACCGACGAGCTGCTCACCCGCGGCCTGCTCCTGCTGGAGGAGACCGGCGCGCACGAGGACTTCGTCTCCCGCGTCCGCCGCGTCCGCCGCGACCCGGACCACCTCGACGGTGACGTCATCCCGACCAACCTCGTCGACGAGATGGCCGCCCGCGTCGAGCGGCACCAGCGCCTGGACGACGCCGTGCTGCACTCCCCGCTCGCCGGGTCGACCGAGCTCGCGCTGTCCCGGCTGCACACCACCGGCGACGGCCGCAACCAGCTCGTGCTCAACCACACCGAGTTCGTCGCCGCCGCCGGCGGCAAGCAGAACGTCTGCGCGATCCTCACGCCCGCGGGCACCGTCGAGCTGTGGGCGGGCGGGCAGCGGGTCGTCGGCCTCGGCGAGCACCTGACGCTGTCGAAGGTCGTCAACGGCACCGGCGTGCGCGCGACCGACGCGCCCGACGCGCTCGCAGGGATCCTGCTCGCGACCTGCTGACGTCGCGGACCTGACCGCACGACGACGAGCCCCGCACCGGCCACCGCTGGTGCGGGGCTCTCGCGTTCGCGCGCGCCGTGACGAAACCGTGACCCGAGGTGCCGTCGTCCGCGCCGCGAAACCGTCGAGGTGCCGCACATCAGTAGTCCATGAGCAACGAGCAGACGCCCTGGGGGCGCAAGGACATCCCGGTCGGCACCAAGGTCATCACCTCCGGCGACATCAGCGCGCGGTGGGCCAACCGCATCCTCGTCGTGGAGAAGCAGCCCGCCGGTCGCAACGGCGTGAACTACGTGCTGCGCGACTCCCAGACCCGTGAGGGTGTGCGCGTGAACGCGGGCGCCGTGCGCGTCTACACCGGCGACCGCGAGTACGGCCACGAAGCCCCGAGCGTCACCGCGATCGAGTTCGTCCCGTCGATCCCGGCCGGTGTCGTCGCCCGCGCCCACGGGCTGGACCGGTGGGGCATCCCCGACGGCACGCTCGTGGTCTCCGAGGGGCCGTCCGGTGGCCGTCGCATCAACCAGACGAAGGTCGTGCTGCTCGGCGGCGACCCGCAGCGGCCGGGCTCGTACTGGCCGGGCGTGCCGACCAAGAACCTCACGGTCGTCGACGTGCTCGCCCTCATCGCCGCCGGGGAGGCCGCCACCGCTGCCGCCTGACCCCGCCCACCAACTCCCGGGTCGCGCTCGTCGGACAGCGCGACCCGGGGCCAGACCAGGACGCCGCACCCCACCGCCCCGGGGTGCGGCGTCCTGCTGCACCACCCGACAACCGCCCACCCGCTCACAGATAGGCTCCGCAACCGTGCCGCACCACCACCGCTCCCCCGACGAGTACCGCCGCCCCGACCTCGCCCTTCATCTCGACCGGTACTGCCCGCCGGACCGGGAGGTGTTCGTCGCCGGCACCTGGCACCACCAGGACGCGCTGGCACACACGGCCCCTGGGCAGCGCGTCGCGCTCGAACTCGTCCCCGAGCCGGGCAACCGCTGGGACCGGTGGGCCGTGGCGCTCGACCTCGACGGCGCACGCGTCGGGTACCTGCAGGGCGGGTCGGCCATGATGTGGCACGACGTCGTGCGCGCATGGAACCGCAACGGCTACGCCCTGTACCTGGCCGGGGAGATCAACGGCTGGTCCGACGGCGACAGCGCCCGCCGCGGCGTGACCCTCACCGGCATCGGCTGGTCCGACGTCGTGGCGCTCGCCCGCGCCGCCGGGCTCGACGACGACTTCGACGACCTGCGCCAGCACCTGACCCCCGCCGAGCGCGACGGCCTGACCGACGACCGGGGGTACACGCCGGCGCCGGCGACGCTGCGGCGCCTGCGCGACCTGCGCGAGCAGTTCCCCCAGTTCACGTGGCAGAAGAAGTCGGGCGACCTGAGCGCCGCCGAGCGCGCCCCGTTCTGGATCGGCTGGTTCGTGCGCCACGAGCTCGACGCCCAGCGCCAGCACGCACGCCTGCTCGCGCGGGTGCTGCGCCTGGCGAAGCGGCGGGCCAAGGACCTCGCGCGCGCTGAGCGCGAGCGGGAGCGCACCGCCTACCTCGCGCACGGTCCCCGGGCGGTCGAGATGCACCGTGCCGGGTCGAGCAAGGCGGCGATCGCCCGGGCCTTGAGCATCACCGAGCACCAGGTGCGCAAGCTGCTCGCCGACGAGCAGCCCGAGGGGGCTGCCTCCTCCACCTGGCACGTGGCCGCGCAGCAGGAGCGGATCGCAGCGGCACGCCGCGCCCTGGAGCTGCAGCGCAGCGGCATGACCCGCAAGCAGGTCGCCGAGGCGATGGACCGGTCCGAGCAGTCGGTCAAGGAGCTGCTGTCGGACGCGAAGTTCTACCAGGCGCCGCACGAGAGCCCCGACCGGCTCCGGCTCGCCGAGCAGTGTCGGCAGATGCGCGAGCAGGGCATGGGCAAGGGCGACGTCATGGCTGCCCTCGGCGTCTCGCGTCCGGCCGGGCTGCGCGCGTTCCGTGACGCCGCCGTGCTCGACGCGCTCGACGCCGGCTGACGTCACGCCCCGCGGGCGGCACTCGGACGGGTGACGCCCGCGGGCCCCGCACATTCACTGGTCATGAGCAGCGACAGCACCCAGGCCCGCACCCCCGCCGGAGTCCGCACCGGCGGGCAGTTCGCGACCACGGCTCGCGCCGAGTCGCCCGTGCACCTGCACGTGGGCATCGGCCCGCACGCCGCCCCGCTCGTGGAGGTCATCGGCGACCAGGCCGTCGGCATCGACAAGGTCTACAACGAGGGCGACTCCTGGGACGTGTGGGGCGAGCGCGCGCAGCCGGGCGGCACCCGCCACGTCGTGATCGAGGCGCAGGACGCCGACGCCGCCACCAAGCTCGCCGGTGTGCTCGAGGGCACGGGCGTGCTGCAGCGGGCCGACGACGGCTACGACACGCTGTGGGCGGTGACCGACACGGAGAACTGGAGCTCGGTCGTCGCGACCGACGCCGACACCTCGACCCGCCCCGAGGACCGCGAGATCGGCGCCGGCGCGAAGGACCTGTACGTCGAGGCCAAGGCCCGCCCGCTCGTCGAGGCGCTGTCCCGCCGCTCGCGCGGCTGACCCGCTCGCACCTGACGCCCCGGCACCCGCGACGGTGGACCGGGGCGTCGTGCTGTCCGGCCCGAGACGGACACCGTGCCGCACATCAGCACGCCATGAGCACCCCTGCCCCCGAGAGCGCGCCGCAGCTGACGCTGCGCCAGCGCATCACGCCCACCCTGATCACCGTCGCCGTCGTCGGCGCGCTGCTGATCGCCGGCTTCATCGGATCCGCGATCGGCATGAGGGAGCGAGCCGACGGCGAGGAGCGGCTGCGCGCGGCCTCCGCATCCGCGATCGCCTACGGCGCCGCGCACGACGACACCTGGGCGCCCGACCGCGAGACCCTGATCGAGTGGGTCGCGACCGAGCAGGCCAAGCCGTCGTGGGACCCCTACCTGGCGAGCGCGGCCGACCTCGCCGAGGTCAAGTACGACGTGACGCCCGAGCTTGGCGCGACGATCACCGTCATCACCACGTCGGTGTTCGGCGAGACGGCCCGCACCTGGTCCTCCGTCGACGGGCACTGACCCGCGCGCTCGCCTCCCGACCACGACGCCCCGGCACCCGAGACGGTGACCGGGGCGTCGCGCTGTCCGGCCCCTCGGCCGCAGGGCGCGACACAAGCCCCCTCGCCGGCCCACGGTGTGCACCATGACCTTCCTGATCACCTCCGTCACCGTTCCGATCCTCGTCGCGTTCACGGCTGGCGTCGCCGTCGTCGCCTGGTGCAGCCCGCGCCCACCCCGATGGGTGAAGCTGCTCAGCCCGCGCCACCGCCGCCACGCCGCGGCCGTCCGGCACCTGCACGCCAGCCAGAACTGGTGAGCCGAACGGCGCCCATCTCGCGAGCCGCAGGCGAGCCGGCAGCGGCGGTAGCCGAGCCGGGTGGGCCGGGCGCCGGCGGCGCCCTATGTGCTCCCTCCCCTCCCTCGCTGCGCTCGGTCGGGTCGGTCGCATGCTCGGCGCTTCGCGCCTGCGCGGGTGGCTGGGCGGTGGTCGTTGCGGTGGCTGGTCGGTGGGCGGGTCGGTGGCGGTGCGTGCGCGCCTGCGGCGCGCCGGGGCCGGTGCGGCCACCGGGACGGTGGGCGTGGCGGGGCCGGCGCGCTGGCTGCGGGCCGCTGCGCGGCCCGTGCGCGCACGTCGTGCGGTCGGGGCACCGTGCCCGGCTGCGCCGGGCCGGTCGCGTCGCGGTCGTCGTCGCGGTGCGGCGCGGACCGTGTGCGTCTCGCTGCGCTCCAGCGAGTCCGCTGCGCGGCCTTGCGCTGTTGGCCCGGCCGCTGCGCGTCCGGTCCCGCCGCTGCGGTGTGCGGGCGGTGCATCGGCCGGCGGGGCGGCGTTCGTGGGTGGTCGGGTTCGCGTGAACGGTGCGGTCCGCGTGCGACGAAGCTCGCTGCGCTCGCTCGTGCACTGCTCGGGTCGTGCCGGTGGCCGGTTCGGGAGGCGGATCGTCGGGCCGGGCGATGGGTCATCTGGGTGACGGGTGCCGCTGCGCGGAACCGTGCCCGGGTGGGGCGCACACCGAGCCGGAAACGGAGCGGTCACCGACCCGGTCGACGAGGAGCCGGCCCCGCACATCTACGAGTCGGAAGCCCACCGCTCGCGGCGCACCCAGCATCGTCGGGCGGATTCGATTCGGACGACGGCACGCCCACCGCAGCGGTACCGGAACGCCTGACCTGTCATGGTCGGCAACGCGTCGATGCGCAGCAGCGACACACGACACGAACGACACAGGCGCGCAGCGGCTGTGACGTGCGGGGAGCACCACCCAGGCGGAGCCGGGAAGCGCAGCAAGCCAGACCGGCGACGGTGAGCGCAGCGAACCCGTCACGGTCGGCGACGCGAAGCGACCCGGCGACCCTACGCACCCAACCCAGCCACACCGCGCGCAGCGACGACGCGGCGCAGCCGTGGCGGAAGCGCAGCGGCCGACGCCCCGCGGGCGGCGCACCCGGCACGGGAGACACACGCCCCCAGGCGTGAGGCATCCGAAGGACGCGGACCACAGCGAAGCGAACACAGGCCGACGCCCGTGCAGGGGCGACCCGAAGAATGAGGGGAGCGCCACCGGGCGGGCCGGCGCGGTCGGGCTGGGGGATTCACTCGATCGGGCCTTGAAGGCCGAGATCCCTGATCCGGGGATTCCCCCAGCCTGGTGTTCGCGGCGGCTCGCGGATTCGGCGCATGTTCGAATGTCATGAAGCACCCTGCGACCACGACGTTCCGGCTCACTCCCGCTGGCGGTATCGAGGCCAACCCGACCACGTTCACCTCGCGCGCCTCGGCGTTCGCGTCGGCGTCGGCCGGCCTGGGCGGCGCGACCCTGCTGTCGGTGCGCGACGAGGCCGGCGTCGCCTCGTTCGTGCAGTTCGCGGCCGGTCGCACGTCGGCGGTCGAGACGGCCGCGGACCACCTGGCCGCCGCGGTGGCGGCGAACGCTCAGGTCACCGACGAGCTGCCTGACCTGGGCGAGGCTCGCGCCATCGCGACGCTGCGGGTCGCGCGCGGATCGGCGACCGGACGCGACACCCTCAACGGCGTCGACCTGACCGAGGCCGCCCGCACCCTGGCCCGCTCGATGGAGGTCGGGCAGTGGGTGGCGATCAGCCTGCGCGGGCCGTCCAAGCGCGAGACCAAGCGTCACCGCGGCTGGCTCGAGGACCGCATGGGCGCGAAGAACCCCACGCACCACTCGATGGCCTCGGACGCGATCCTGGTCACGGTGCGTTGTGGCGCCGACACGTCCAGCGAGGCGGCCCAGCTCGCCCGGCAGGTCCGCTCCACGATGCCGGGCTTCGACCAGGACACCCGTGCCCGTGTCGAGCACCCGACCCGCGGCCCGCTGCTGTGGGCAGGTGGCGGCCTGGTCACCTCGGCGGCGATCACGTTCGGCCCGCCGGCCGCCGGTCTGGTCGACGCGCCCGGCATGGGCTGGGGCGTGCTCGGCGGTGCGCTCGGCGCGCTGGTGTCCGGCGTCGGGGCGCTGGTCGCGCTTGACGTGCTGCCCACCCGCGCACGCCAGGTGCACTCCGCCGCCGCGGACGGTGTCATGCCGTTCCCCGCCCGGTCCCCGCTGCTGTGGCGCAAGGCGTCCACGAGCAAGGACGAGGAGGGCAACGTCAAGACGACGGCGGCCGGGTACCCGCTGGACTCCTCGGTGTTCAAGGTCGGCCCGCAGGTCGTGGCCGGGCTGGTCGCCCCGCACGCCGGCGCGCTGTCCGGCTCGATGACCACCGCTACTCGCGCGACCCCGCCGCAGCTGGCCCGGCGCATCGGCCCGCTGGTGGGTCCGGGCGCCGACGGGCAGCCGGTGTACCTGTCGGCGCGCGACATGCGGTTCGGGGTGTGCGCGACCGGCCGCGCCGGGTCGGGCAAGTCCCAGCTGATCCGCACGCTGTTCGGCTGGTCGCTGCTGGAGCGGCTGCGCCCCTCGGGCCTGGCGGACTTCCCCGGCGCGGCGAACACGCTGGTGGCGTTCGAGTCCAAGGGTGACGGCGCGGTCGAGTACGAGAAGTGGGGTCAGGCGCTCGGGCACCCGGTCGTCGTGGTCGACGTGGCCGACCCGGCGACCCCGGCCATCGACCTGTTCGGCGTGCCGGGCACCAACGAGGACCGTGCCGCGTTCGCGGCGAACGCGATGAAGTACGCCTTCGGGGAGGAGGCGATCGGCAACCGGGCGTTCCCGGTGCTGGTGCAGGTGTTCACCGCGGCGTTCGCCGTCACCGACGAGCTCGCGGTGCGCGCGGGCCTGCCCGCCGGCATGTCGCCCATCGCGTACGCCCACGTGCTCACCGGCGGCGAGGGCGACGAGGCGGGCGAGAAGCTGTTCGGCGTCATCAACGAGGAGTCCGTGCGCCTGGAGTCGGCCGGCACGCCGGACGCCGGGCTGTCGGGCGCGCGGCGCGCGCTGGCGAACCTGTTCACCGGTCGCACCCCGGCCAACCGCCGCACGCTGGTCGAGTCCAGCGAGAACAAGCTGTACCAGCTGCGGATGGCCGAGATGTTCTGGGCGCCGGCCCGGCCCAAGAAGGCGTGGGCAAGCATCCTGGCCGACCACGACGTCGTCGTGGTGAACACCGGCACGACCCGTCACGGCCGCGTCGTGGAGACCACGATGAGCGAGCAGGTGTCGGCGATGCTGATGTACGGGCTGCGGCACGCGATCGAGCGGGTCTGCTCCGGCTGGCAGGCGCAGGGCAAGAACGTCTCGCTGTTCGCCGACGAGCTGTCCCTGCTGGCCGGGTCCTCCGAGGAGGTCATCGCCTGGATCCGCAACCAGGGCCGGTCGTTCGGCGTGCGCGCCAACTTCGCCACCCAGTACCTGGACCAGCTCTCCCCGCAGGTGCGCATGGCGGTGCGCTCGTTCTCGACGATGTTCACCTTCCGCCAGGAGGGCGGCCCGATCGCCGACGAGGCCGCGGACGACGCCGCGTCGGACGGTTCGGCCTGGTCGCGCGCGGACGTGGTGGGCCTGCCGCTCTACACCGCGATCCTGCGCACCGACGTCGGTGAGCAGCGCGTGCCGGCGTGCACGGTCGCGATCACCAACTTCGAGGGTGACCGCGCCGGGTTCGCCGCGGCGCAGGGCTACCCGGCGGCGCCGGCCACCCAGGTCAGCCCGTGGTGAGGCGCGGCGAGGCCCAGCGTCACTCCCCCGCCCGGTGGGAGGGCGCGCCGGTGCCGTTCTCCGACCTGGCGGCCCACGGCGGCACGCCGGGCCTGGGCGCGGCCGACCGGCTTGACCCGTACTACGGCGGCATGTGGACGCAGGGCTCCTCGGCGGTGTGGGTGTCGCAGAAGCTCGCGCGCACGCAGGTCGCGGCTGGCCTTGCCCGCATGCCCCGGTCGCTGGACATGAGCGTGGAGCAGGCGCGTGAGTCGCTGGTGTCGACCCGGTCGCTGGGTCCGCGCCTTGCCGCGCTCGGCGTGCTGGACCAGTGGCGTACCTGCTCGGCGGAGCAGCTGGCCGCCTTGACAGGGTTCGACCGGCTCGCCACGACCGACCCGCAGGCGATGGTGGCGCTGTTCGCGCTCGGGGTGATCGACCGCGGCTCGTTCGCCTCTGCGCTGCTGCCCGGTGCCTCGACGTCGCGTTCGGTGCTGTACCGCCCCTCGCGCAGCGACGCCTTCGACAAGGAGGTGTCCCCGCTGCTGTCGTTCGAGCAGCGCACCGCGGTGACCGGCGGGCTGCCGTGGGACTTCCGCCGCCAGTACGACCGGCACAACCTGCTGTCGGTGGAGATGGGGCTGCGGGTCGCGGAGTTCTGCGAGGTCGGCACCGTCCTCGGGGAGAAGCTCTCGACGGTCGACCTGCTGGCCGGCTCGGGCCTGGGCGGCGACCCGGTCACCGAGGCGCGCGGTGCGGACCTGACGATCGTGCGCGCGGACGGCCTGCGGGTCGCGGTCGAGCTGACGGCGTCGGCGGGTGCGGACTTCACCGACAAGGTCCGCCGGTGGGCGCGGCTGCTGGCCGAGCGGCCGCTGGCGACGTCGGGCCTGACGGTGCTGTTCGTGGAGGCGACCCCGCACGAGGGCGAGTACCGGTTCGGGTCGGGCCCGTCGGTGCGCGCCCAGGTCTACAAGGCGGTCGCCCAGGTGGTGCGCGAGTTCCCCGGCACCGGCGCGGACCGGGTCGCCGAGCGGATCGGCGTGGTGTCGTGGTCGCAGTGGTTCCCGGCGGCCGGGCACGCGACGGCGGAGTTCACGCGCCTGGAGGTCGACCGCCCCACCGGGCCGGCGTCCGCCCGGTGGGAGCGCGCGTCGCTGCTGGACGTGATCGACGTGCCGCTGGACGCGGTGCGCCCGGGCGAGCTGACCGCGGTGGTCGACAACGCAGCGATGCTGCTGGGCACCCCGCACTGGCTGCGCCGCCCGGACGCAGCCCCGTCGGTGTGGCCGGCGCTGACCGAGCCGCTGGGATGGGGGCAGCTGCCGTGCCCGCCGCTGGCTCGCCCGTCGCGCGCGACCGCCGTGCGCCCGGTCACCGGCGGTGTGGGGTGCGGGCGCGCGGCCGTGCGGTCCACGATCCGGTGGGCTCACCCGGCCGGGCCGCGCCCGCCGCGGCCCGCCGCGCCGAAGGCCACGGCGGGCGAGATGCCGGCGACGCCGTCTGTGCGCGAGCCGGTGGCGGCGGCTGCGGCGTTCGAGCTGCCGGTCGCGGCCGCCGAGGTCGTAGTGCCCGAGCCGGTCTCCGTGGCCCCGGTGTTCGAGCTGCCGATCCCGCCCCGCGCCCGGGCGCCCGCGCCGGCCCCCGGGGAGCGGGCCCCGGCAGCCGAGGCCGGCGAGCAGGTCGCCGCCGTCGCGCCGCAGCCGCCCGCCCCGGCCGCACCCGAGCCGCCGGTCACCCCGGCACGGCGCGCCGTCCCGCTGTGGTGACCAGGTCGCCATGCCCTGCCGCACATCAGCGGGGCATGGCGACCTACATCAACGACCGCGCCACCGGCGCCCGCCGCGACCAGCGCTGTGACCCGTGCACCACCTTCGACGAGTACGGCCACCCGCTGCCGGTGACCGAGGGCGGCGAGCCGCGCGCCTGGACCCCGTTCGACCTCGAGACCGCCTGCGCCGGGTGCGGCGCGTCGATCAACCGGGCGATCATCAGGACCCAGGAGCCGGACCAGCGGTCCTACTGGGTGTCGGCCGGCGACCTGCGCGCCGGCGACATCGCCGACCTCGACCCGCTCATCCCCTCCACGCTCGTCGACGTGCAGCCGCTGCCCGACTACCACGTCCGGCTCACCTCCAACGAGGGGCACGTGGAGACGGTGCGGCGCCCGGACACCGTGGTGGTCTACCCGCGCGACCCGGGCCGGACGCGCTGACGTCGCGGACCTGTCAGGCGGCGACCGGGCGGGCCAGCTCGGCCGCCTGCTCGCGTACCGCCGCCAGGTCCTCGGCCAGGGCGTCGGCGTGCTCGACCGCGTCGTAGTACCGCTCGGCCTGCCGCCAGCACCGCAGCGTCCACGCCATGTGCGCGGCCGGGTCCTCGGGCGGCTGCTGCTCGCGGCGACGCAGCTCGGCGAGCTCGGCGGCCGCGTGCCGGCGGGCCATGCGCACCGACGCCGCGACGGTGTCGGCGAGCTCGGCCAGCTCGCGCGCACGGACCCGGTCACGGCTGGCGGACCCGCGGTGGGCAGCAGCCAGCACCGCGGCGGGGAGACGTCCGCCGCGGTGCTGTGCAGCGCTGGTGCGCCGCGAGGTGACTGCCATCACCCGTCCAGCGTACGAACGGCTGGACAAGGAGCCAACACGTCGGCTCGCTTCGCCCGCTGCCGCACATCTACGGGGCATGGCACGCAACAACAAGGACCGCTTCGACTTCGCCGGAGCCGAGGACAACGTGGGCTCCTGGCTGGGCAACACCGGACGGGTCGTGATCCCGATCATCCTGGGCGTCGTCGTCCTGTTCGGCATCGTCCTGGAGTTCGTGTGAGCACCCGCGCACCGGGCCAGGTCATCGGCCGCGCCGGCACCGGGCTCGCGGCAGGCAACAACGACTGGGCGGCGAACGCCGACGTCGCGCGCATCGGGCGCGGCGGGGAGATGCGCACCGCGGCGATCCTGAACGAGATCGCCACGCGCCCCGGCGGCCCGAGCGTCCTGCACGACCTGACGATCCCCGGCTCGCGCGCGAACATCGACCACGTCGTGGTCTCCGGGCGCCGCATCACGCTGATCGACACCAAGGTGTGGAAGCCCGGCACGTACTGGCGGGTGTTCGGCATGACGTTCCGCGGAGGCGAGCGGTTCCCGTACGCCGACAAGGACACGATGGCGATGGCCGTCGCCAAGCTGCACGCCTACCTGGCCCACCGCGGCGTCGCGCGCGAGATCGCCGCCCCGCTGACCGTCGTGTGGCCCTCGCGCAACGACGGCTCGGTCCGGATGCTCGCGTACGGCGGCCCGCACGGTCGGCGCCGACTCATCCCGGCCGACGCCCTCGCGCGCTCGGCCCGCCGCCTGGGCTCGCACCCGGCCGACCCGAACGTGGTCGCCGCCCTGGTGCCGCTCGTGGCCGGGGCGCCCACCCCGAAGGCGCCCGCCCCGCGCCCGCTCCGCACCTGGTGACGCTCCCCCGCTCCTGACCCGGAAGGTGTTCATGGTCTCCCGGACCGCACGCCCCCAGCCTGACCTGTCCCGCATGATCCTCACTGCGGGCATTGTGCTGGCGATCGTCGCCCTCGTGCTCGGCCTGCCCGGTGCGCTGCTGGCCGTCGCCGGTGCGTTCACCGCCGCGTTCTTCACCCCGCCGGTGATGTTCACCGGCAAGAAGGACCGCGCCGGGCGCCCGACCGCCGCCCACCAGGGAGAGTCGGACTCCGCGCGCCGCTACCGGCGCATGCGCGACCTGCGCTGGCGGGTGCTGACCCCGAACGCCGACTGGCTGCCGGGCAAGGACGTGCGCGTGTCCTGGGTGATCGGCCTGCTGGCCGCCGTCGCGCTCGCCGCGGTCGGCCTGCCGCGCCTGCCGCTGGACTGGTGGTGGGCGCCGGTCGTCAACGGCGTGCTCGCCGCGCTGGCGATCTGGCAGGTCACCGGGTCCGGTCGCCGGTTCGCCTCGGACTACGACCCGCACCCGGGCATCGGCATCACCTCGCTGGTGCGCGTGAAGGACCTCGAGAAGAAGATGGTCCCGGCCGCGCTGGCCGCAACCGCGGCAGCCGTGATCGTCGCCGCCGTCGGGTCCTGGGTGGAGTGGTCGTCCGGGTACGTGCCGGCCGGTGCGTTCGGGTCCGCCTCGAGCTTCGTGGCTGTCGGCGCGCTGACCGCGCTGGCGGGCCTGGGCACGCTGACCGCGTTCGTGCGCCCGCTGATCACCGCCGAGTGGTCCGAGCTCGTCGCGACCCGCCTGGCGTGGGACCAGCGGTGGCTGAACGTCGGCGTGAAGGACGACGCCCCGTTCCTGGTCGAGCACCGTCGCGTCGGGCCGGTCGCCGTCGACACCTTCGACGCCCCGGCGTCCTCGGGTGCGATGACGTTCACGCAGGCGTCCACCGCCGCCAAGATCACCGTGGCGCTCGGTGCGAACATGCGTGTCTGGACGAAGTCGGAGCCGAACATCGACGGCCAGGGCCAGCCGGTGCCCGGGTCGGTGCACCCGCTGCGGTTCTCGGTCGTGTACGTGCCCGGCGACCAGATGCCGAACGTCACCGACGTGAACCTCGACGAGGCCGCCGCCCAGCTGATCATCGAGGCAGCGATGGGCCCGGCGTGCGACATGGGCGGCGTCTCGCGGTACTCGCTGGCCGCGATCGAGCAGATCGCCCAGCTCTCGCCGTCCGAGCCGGCCCCGTCCGACGACGAGGACGGCGAGGGCGAGCCGCCAGTCGCGGGGTCGCCGTGGCGGATCTGGCGCACGGTGTGGGCCAACGGCGACGGCCTGGGCGGCACCTGGCTGCGCAACGCCGTCAAGGACTACTTCGCCATGCAGCTGTCGGACGGGTCCGTGCCCGTCCAGGTGCTGGTCGACCACCGAGCCGCGAACGGTCAGGGCATCGTCTACATCGGGTACATGACCGAGGCCGAGACCGTGTACGACCCGGCTTCCGGCGTCAGCACGCAGGACATGGTGAACATCGAGCGCGAGGACGCCTGGCGCGGCCGGTGGTCCGACGTGCTCAAGCAGGGCACCAACGCCCCCACCCCCGAGCTGTCGCTGTTCCGCGAGGAGTCGCTGTCCGGAGCGCGCGGGCGCCGCGGCACGGTCGTGCACTCGCAGCCGTTCGTGACGCTGCAGGGCGACGAGCCGCGCGGCTACTTCGGCCTCGAGGACAAGATCAAGGCGACGCTGGCCGGGGCCCCGTTCGTCGCGGTGACCGGCTACCCCGGTCGCGGTGAGCGTCCGGGCGAGCGCCACTCCCAGGCGTTCTGCGTGTACTGGTCCGAGCAGCCGGTCCCCGACGGCCCGCACTCGCTGACCCCGACGACGTCGGACGCCGCGCAGTGGGTGCTGGCCGGGCGCATCAACGAGGCGTTCAAGGCCGCGCGCCTGGCACGCCCCGAGGTCGCCGCGGCCAAGCCGCTGACCAAGCCCACCTCCAACGGGCACATCTGGCGCATCGACCTGCGCCTGTACGACGGCGTGACGCTGGCCGAGGTGCGCGCCAAGCGTCAGCAGCTGCGCGGCGCGCTCGGCTCGGCGTGGCTGCGGGTGGTCGAGGCCGCCGACGGCTGCACCATCTACGCCGGCGCCGACCCGGCCAAGGTGACCCTCGCGCGCGAGGCGGACCGGGCGCTGCTGGTGTCCCTGGACTGGGAGCAGGCGTGGCTGGTCTCCAAGGTCACCGGCGAGGGCGGCACGCTGCCGCGCCTGACCGGCGTGGACCAGCTCCCGCACAACACCAAGGTGCAGGTGCTCGACTTCGCGCTGCCCGCTGGCCTGTCGCCGAGCGAGGTCCGCGCCGGCATCGAGAAGCTCAAGACGGCGACCGGCAACGCGTTCGCCGAGGTCCAGCCCGGAGTGGACGGCGCGTCCTCGGTGCGGCTGCTGGTGTGTGAGGTCAACCCGCTGCCGGAGAAGGCCCCCTACGACTTCGCCGTGGTCGACAAGAGCCAGGGCAAGCTCGTGTTCGCGACCGGTGTCGACGGCGAGCCGATCGCGTTCAACCCGCGCATCGACCCCCACCTGCTCGTGGCGGGGGCTTCGGGCGGCGGGAAGGACCAGGCGCTCGACGCGCGCTTCCCGGTGCCGGTCTCTGAGCGGTTCCCGGGCGGCTGGGCGCGCAACGGTGAGCTCGTCGAGGGCGATCAGGTGTTCGCCGCCGACGGCACGGCGACGACGGTGGTCGGGTTCTCCGACGTCGTGGTCCGTGACACCTACCGGCTGCACCTGTCGGACGGTCAGGTGGTGGAGTCCGGGCCGGAGCACCTGTGGAAGGTCGCGACCGCCGGCGCACGCGCCGCGCACTCGGGCTCCCGCGGCAAGGTGCACCAGGCGTCTGTCGCCGAGCTGACCCGCCGCGCGCAGGAGATGCGAGCACTCGTGGCCGAGGTGGGTGTCGGTACGTCGGCTCCGCTGTCGGACATCGCACGGCTGGCCGGGTACAGCGAGCTGGCACTGCACGGCATGGACCTGCCGATCCGGCACCTGGCCGACGTCGTCGCGCTGCCGTCGAACAAGAAGGCTGCCGTCTACGACATGGGGCCGGTGGCCGACTACCTCGGCGCCACCGCCCAGAAGGCGCACGGCCAGACCACGTTCGCCGGTCGGGTCGTCACCGGCGAGGTCGTGCAGTCGCTGCGTGAGCGCGGGTGGCTGTCGGCCCGGTCGATGTCCGACCACCTGGTCGGCGGCGCGAGCACCCGCAGCGAGCGGGACCTGGCCAAGCAGATCCTGCGGCGGCTGCGCCCGGAGCAGCGCGAGGGCACCACGACGTTCGCCACGAACGTGTACCCGGTGGACGAGGTGCTGACGCTGCTCGCCGAGCGGCTCGAGGCACGGGCGACCGGCAGCGAGCAGGACCTGGAGACCCTGGTCACCGCGCAGGAGATGTACGACCAGCAGCGGTACGTGTCCTCGGACGGCGGCCGCGAGGCGGCGAACTACGCGATCCGTCTCGCCGACGCGATCGACATGCCCGAGGCTGACCTGCCGGTCGACCCCTACGTGCTGGGCGCGTGGCTCGGCGACGGCAACTCGCGAGGCGGCCAGATCTGCGCCGGCTTCTCCGCTGCGTGCACCGACGCCGACGGGGTCACCGACCAGGAGTGGATGCGCCGCCAGCTCGAGCGGCACCACACCGGCGTGCACGCCATCGCGTCCAGCCCGTTCGTGCTGGCCGTGCCGGGCCTCTACCGTGACCTGCGCGTGGCAGGTGTGCTGGGCGACAAGCACATCCCGGCGACCTACCTGCGTGCCTCTCGCTCCCAGCGCCTCGCGCTGCTGCAGGGCCTGATGGACACCGACGGCACCGTCGCGACCGACGGCGGCTGCGAGCTGTCGCTGTGCAACCCGGCACTGTTCACCGACGCCGTCGAGCTGATCCGCTCGCTCGGCATCAAGGCGAGCACCAGCGCCGACCCCGCCACCATCACCGAGGACGACCCCGACGCTCCGGGGTCGAAGCGGCGACGGGTGACGGGCACCCGGTACCGGGTCCGGTTCACCACCGACCAGGTCGTGTTCCGCCTGCCCCGCAAGGCCGCTCGCCTGCCGGAGCCGGGCGCGGTGCGCGAGACCCAGCGGTGGGTCTACGTCGAGAAGGTCACGGTCGGCGAGGCGGCGCCGATGCGCTGCATCAAGGTCGCCCACCCTAAGCACCTGTACCTGACCGACGGGTTCATCCCGACGCACAACTCGGTGACCCTGCAGTCGCTGATCTACGGGTCGATCATCAACGGCTGGGACCTGTTCGTCGCCGACCCGACCAAGGGCGCGGCGGACTTCCAGTTCGCGGCGCCGTACGCCAAGGCGGTCGCGGTCGACCCGATCTCCGCCGCGGCGATGATGCGGGCGATCTACGCCGAGGTCGTGCGTCGCAAGGACCTGAACGCCAAGTACAAGGTCGGCAACTACCGCGACCTGCCCGAGGAGGTCCGCCCGAACCACATCCTGCTGGTGATCGACGAGTTCACCTCCCTGATGGGCACCGACCCGGTGCCCGCGGCGTCCGACGACGCGGAGATGGACGCCGAGCGCGAGGCGATCCTGGCGTCCAACCGCGCCAAGACCGAGGTCGGCGTGTTCGCCGGGAAGATCGCGCGCGAGGCCCGGTCGGCCGGCGTGACCCTGGTGCTGGCGACGCAGAAGCTCGCGGCGAAGCTGCTGGACACCATCCCCGGTGCAGGTGACCTCAAGGTGAACCTGTCGCGCATGCTGCTGGGCAAGGCGACGTTCGGTGACAAGCAGTCCGCGCTGCGCGACCCCACGAACGCCCCCGGGCTCGGCGACGCGATCCCGCCGGGCCGCGGCCTGTGGGAGACCACCGAGGGCCAGGCCAAGATCATGCAGTCCTGGTACGACCCGCGCGAGCAGGCGGTGCTGTCCGAGCGGCTCGCCGAGCGGGTGGCCACCGGCCAGGTGCGCGAGCTGACCGAGGAGGAGCGGCTGGACCTGGCCTCGATCGTCAGCGCGGCGAAGGCGCGCTCGGGCGGCGGCGGCGGGCCGAAGTCGTCGGGCCCGCGCGTGCGCACGATCACCGCTGAGGAGGTCGAGCTGGACGAGATGGTCATGACGTGGGACGACCTCGACGGCCTGGACCTGGGCGGCCCCGAGGAGCAGCCCGAGCCGCAGCCGGTGGCGGCCGAGCCGTCGGGCGACGACGAGCAGGACGACGACGTCGACGAGGTCGAGGACGACGACCTGGACGAGGACGGCGACGGCGGCGAGGACGAGGACGATGACTGGCCGAACGAGGTGCGCGACATCATGCGTGAGCTGACCGACCCGGCGCCCGTGGCGTTCGACGACCCGTTCGACGAGCCGGTGGTCGTGCAGCCCGAGCCGGTCGCCGAGCCGGTCGTGCCCGCCGCGCCGGAGCCCGCCGCCGTGGCGACGCCGTCGCCGGTCGCACCGCCCGCGCCCGCACCGGCGCCGGCTGCGCCCCGCCTGACCGGATGGGACCTGCCGCCCCGCCCGGCCCGGACCCCGCAGCCCATCCCGGCCGCGGCTCCGGCGACAGCCGCGCTGCCGTTCACCGTGCCCGCACCGGCGCCCGCTCCCGTGCCGGCGCCGGTCGCACCGCCCGCGGCCGCCGCACCGAGCGACGTGCTGCTGCTCGACGTCGACGGCGTCATCAGCGCACTCACCCCGGCACCGGACGCCCGCGAGGTGCCCGGCCCCGGCGGGACCATGCACGTCTCGCCCCGGCTCACCGCCGCCATCACGGCACTGGGCGTGCCGACCGCCTGGGCCACCAACCGCAGCGCCACCGAGACCGGCGACCTCGCCGCGGCCACCGGCCTGACCGCCGGGCCCGGGCTCGACCCGGCCGACGGCACCGGCGACCTCGGCTGGTGGAAGGTCGAGGCGCTCGCCACCTGGCTGGTCCGCCACCCCGGCGTGACCCGCCTGGCCTGGGTCGACGACGAGCTCGCCAGCGAGGACATCATCGGGATCCCGTTCCGCGACACCGCGGCCGACATCCTGAACCGCGCCGGCGTGCAGCACCTGCTGCTGTCCCCCGCGCCCGAGCACGGCCTGACCAGCCAGGACCTGGCGGCGCTCGCAGCGTTCTTCGGCGTCGACGCACCGGTCCTGGCCGAGCCCGCACCGGCACCCGCACAGGTGCCCGCGCCGCAGGCGGCACCCGTCGCGCAGCCCGAGCCCGAGCCTGCACCGGTGCCCGCGCCGGTCGCGCCCGCCAAGGCCACCCGCGCCGCCGCGTTCATCCCCGCCGAGTACGCCGACGACTCCTTCTGAGGCGAAGGCGGCGGCGGCCCGGACCACCCCGGGCCGCCGCCGCACATCTACGGGCCATGCACCACCCGGCAGCAGACCAGCCCCGAACCACCGACGGGCGATTCGGCGTGCGAGCCCTCGCCGAGTCCGAGGTCGACCTGACCGACGCCGACGGCGCGCACCTGGACCTGTCCGACCTCGAGGCCGGCGAGTTCGTCGACCTCGCCAACAGCCCGGCCGCCGCCGACCCGTTCGCCGACATCGGCGACCTCATGGCCGAGTACGAGCACGACGCCTACTCCCAGCTGCGCGAGATCGCCGACGACGCCGAGGCGTTCCGCGACACCCTGGACGCCTGGGCGGCCGAACACGACCCCGAGAACGCCGAGGCGTTCGCCAACTTCGCCCTCACCGAGCTCGCCGCCGCCGGCTACTCCACCGACCGCGTCGCCACCCCCGCCCAGCTGCACGAGGCGTTCCTGCTCGAGCGCTCCCGCGCCCGGGCGATCTCCCTGCTCGGCGACGACCTCGACGAGGACCTCGCCCAGGCGCTGCTGTCCGGGCTCGACCGCTCCATGTTCGGCACCGGCCCCGACGGCGCCGCGCGGCGCTCGTCCGCGATGACCGCGATCAAGGCACTGCGCGCCGACGGCATCACCGTCGCCGAGGCCATCGAGCCCGGCCGCGGCACCGTCTGGAGGGTCGCCGCGCAGTGACCGCCGCGCACCTGGACGCGACCGCCACGGCGGGTGAAACAGGCCCCGCACATCTACGGGCCATGACGACCACCAACGCACGCGTGCCGGCAGGAGTGCGAGCCGGCGGACAGTTCGCCGCGACCGCTCGCAGCGAGTCGCAGGTCTCCCTCGCGGGCTGGACCCCGCCGCCGGCGCCCGTGCCCGGCGCGGCCCCCGCGCCGCGCCCCGGGGTCGTCACCCTCGACGCCTCCCGGCTCACCCCGTCGTTCGCGGCGCGTCTGCGTCAGGAGTCCGAGGACCGCGCCACCGGGCGCCTGGGGCCGCTGATCCGCCGCTGAGGATCCGCCGCACATCTATTCGAGATGGAGGCCCCCACCTCCGACTCCGACCCCTCCCCGCACCAGAAGGCCCCATGACCCTGACGCACGACACCGAGACCGACCAGGTCGCCCCTCCCGGCGAGCTCGACCCCGAGCACACCCGGCGCGCCGACCTGCGCGACAAGCGCCCCAGCCGCGTCAGCCGTGCCGCACGCACCGTGCGCAAGGTGACCTCCGCGCTGGTCACCGTCGGCGTCCTGGTCCTGCTCGTCACCAACTTCATCCTGCCGACGCTCGCCCAGAACCGCGGCATGGAGATGTTCTCCGTGCTGTCCGGCTCGATGGAGCCCGGCCTGCACACCCGATCGACCGTCCTGGTCGACACCGACATCAACGCCGAGAACCTGGCCGTCGGCGAGGCGATCACGTTCATGACGGGCCGCAACAAGCCGCCGACCACCCACCGCATCATCGAGGTGTTCACCGACGACGCGGGCAAGACGTTCTACCGCACCCAGGGCGACGCCAACGAGGACCCCGACACCGCGCCGGTCTCCCCCGCGAACGTCATCGGCGTCCTGGACACCGACCTCGACGACGTGTGGACCGCGCCCGGCGACCGCGAGGTCCCGCTGGGCCAGGCCGTCACCTGGACGCGCACCACCGAGGGTCGCATCGCGCTGATCGCCCCGGCCGTCGCCGGGTTCGTCCTCGGCGAGCTCGCCGTCGCCCTCGGCGGGACCTTCATGGACCCGCGTACCTGGTCCAGGCGCCGCAAGGACGCCTGACCCCACAGACCGTCCGCGCCGTCGGCGTGGATGCCGCCCCGCAGCCCCCTGCTGTGGAACGAAAGGAAGCACGATCCCATGAGCACCAGCACCACCACCGCCGCCGAGCAGCCCACGCGTCGCCGCCGGGTCGTCGGCCTCCTCGCCGCCGGCGCGGTCATCGCCTGCGCGGGCGCCGCCGGCACCTCGGCCCTGTTCACCGACCAGGAGGTCGTGAGCGACAACACCTTCGCGGCCGGCACGTTCGACCTCACGGCGAACCAGCCCGACCCGAAGATCGAGCTGCCGAACATGCTCCCCGGCGACTCGGCGGACTTCGACGTCGTGGTCGGCAACGGCGGCACGCTCGAGCTGCGCTACTCGGTCGAGGGCGCGTTCTCGGCCATCACCGAGGGCGGGCAGAACCTCGGCGAGACGCTCGACCTCGAGGTCACCGACGCCGACGGCACGGTCCTGTTCGACGGCACGGCCGCGTCGCTGACGCAGCTGGTCGGCGACAAGGCCGAGGGCCCCCAGGCCGGCGACCGCGTCCTCGGCGCGGCGCAGACCGAGACGCTCAACTTCAAGGTCACCTACCCGGAGGACTCGGACAACACCTTCGCGGGTGCCGACGCGTCCCTGACGCTGACCCTCGACGCGGAGCAGACCGCCAACAACGGCTGACCCGCCTCACCTGCTGCAGCCGCCTCTCCCCTCGCGGGAGGGGCGGCTGCAGTGCACCACCGGGCGTTCCCCGCCCCGCGGCTTCCCCGCTGCTCCTCACCCCCTCGCTCGCGCCGCACCTCACCTGGCCGATCCGGATGACCGACACCCCGCCGACCGGCGGGACGTCGCCAGATCCATCGGAAGGATCACCACGTGAGCATCAACGAGGTCGCCCGCCCGCGCGGCGGCGCGTTCCTGTCCGCCTTCGCCGCGCTCTCCGTCGCGGGGGCCGCCAGCACCAGCGCCCTGTTCACCGACTCCGAGCCCGTCACCGGCAACGACTTCACCGCTGGGTGGATGGACCTGACCGCCGGGACCCAGACCTCCGCGATCAGCGCGAGCGACATGGCGCCCGGAGACGCGATCGCCCGCCCGCTGACCCTCACCAACGGCGGCACCGTCGACCTCACCTGGAGCGCCAGCGTCGGTCTCGCCGACCCCAGCCCGCTGGGTGGGGTCCTGCACGCGATCACCTTCCCCGTCCAGGACTCCGCGCAGTGCGACGACGGGACGGACCTGCTGCCGCTGCTGATGGCCGACCCCACGATCCGGCCGGTGTCGCCCGTGGAGCCCAACGCCACCGCGCCGCGCTCGCTGGCCGCAGGCGAGCAGACCACCGTGTGCCTCGTGGTGCTCATGCAGCGCTCGGTCAGCAGCGAGCACGCCGGCGGCGAGGCCGAGCTGACCTGGACGTTCGACGCCACCCAGGCCACCGCGTAGCGGCCCGCGGCGCCCGGGCATGGGCCGCCGTGCCCGGGCGCCGCACATCTACGGGGCTGATCCACCCCGAGCGCAGCACCGTCGCGCCCGGACCTCTCTACGGAAGGACACGCCCAGCGTGAGCACCAACACCACGCGTCGCCGTCGCGGCGTCGCGCTCCTGGCCGCAGCCGCGGTCACGGCCGTCGCGGTCGGGGCGGGCACCAGCGCCCTGTTCACCGACTCCGAGGTCGTCGCCGACAACACGTTCACCTCCGGCACGCTCGACCTGACCGCCGCGCCCGCCTCGCACGCGTTCGACGTGCGCGACATGGCCCCCGGCGACCGGGTCGCCCAGGCGATCACCCTGACCAACTCCGGCACCGTCCAGCTGAACTGGACCCCGTCGGTGCGCACCACCGCCGGCGAGCTCGCCCGCGTGCTGCAGACGCAGGCGTTCACCGTGCCGGACGCCGCTTCCTGCACGCCCGGGGCCAGCGCCGCAGGCTCGGTGCTGAACACCGCCGGCTGGGGCGACGACCTCGTCCGCACGTTCACCGGCGACGTCGGCGGCGTGCTCGGCGCCGGGGGCGCCTCGGTGCTGTGCCTGACGGTCGAGTTCGACCGAACCGCCGACACCACCTACTCGGGCACCGACGCCACCCTGGAGTGGATCTTCGACGCCGAGCAGGACGACTCGGTCATCGCCGAGCCGGTCGCCACCGGCGTCATGGCGCTGACCTACAACCTCTCCGCGCCCAGCTGCACCACCCAGACGGTCACGCTGCCGGCCGCCGGCGTCCGGGCCGGCACCGTCGACTGGGGCGACGGCGCCACGACCCCGCTGACCAACAACATCAACCACGCCTACGCCGACAAGGGCACCTACACCGTCACGATCGACGGAGCCTTCGACACGTACGGCAGCGGCGAGATGATCCCCAACAGCAGCACCTGCCTCATCTCCGTGGACCGCTGGGACGACGAGACCGGCACGACGAACCTGTCCGGCGCGTTCGTCAACGCCCGGAACATGACGACGGTCGCCGAGATCCCCGCCGGGGTGACCGACCTGTCCTACGCCCTGTCGAGCGCCTCCGCGCTGACCTCCGACCTGTCGGGCTGGGACACCTCCGAGGTCACGAACATGGCCGGGCTGTTCCGGTTCGGGACCCTGAACCCGGTCGGCATCGAGAACTGGGACGTCTCGAAGGTCACCAACATGGATGGTCTGTTCCAGGCGAACGCGGGCGTCAACCGCGACCTGTCCGGATGGGACGTCTCCAGCGTGACCACGCACGAGAACTTCGACGTCTGGACCGACTACTGGGACCTGCCCAAGCCGGCGTTCACCGCCTGACGCGCAGCTTCCACCTCCAGCGCCCGTCTCGCCGCCTCACCGCGGCGGGGCGGGCGCTTCGCGTTGGCCCGCACATCTACTCGCCATGAGCGACCAGCACCAGTCCCGTGTCCCGGCAGGGGTCACCACCGGCGGCCAGTTCTCCACCACGGCACGCGCCGAGGCCCACGTCACCCTGGCTGCGACGCCCGCGCGTGACGAGATCCGCGGGCCCGCGCACAAGGACGAGGACCCCACCTGGGCGTCCGGCACGCTCGCCCCGCGCGACGAGCTCGGCCTGACCCGCCCCGACGCCGTCCCGTTCGACGACGACCCGTCCTCGGTCGAGGACGCGATCGCCTCCGTGCAGACCTCCCATCTCGCCTCCGCCCGCGCCGACCACGCCGCCGCCCGAACCGTCACCGGCTGGCAGGCATGGGCCACCGAGCAGGCCCGCGCGCAGGTGCCCGGGTCGCCCGCCGCCCAGCGCTACGCCGACTTCGAGGCCGGGATCCGCCACGGCGTCATGGCGCTGTACTCCGGCACCGCAGAGGTCCGCGAGGACTACGTCGTGACCCGCCTGCAGCGCGAGCTCGGCGGCGCGCCCGTCAACAGCACGTTCCACACCGTGCGCCGGGAGATGACGTCCAAGCGCACCTCCAAGGCCTCGCGCGCCGAGTGGGCGCAGTCCGTGCGCACCGCCCCGACCGAGGCGATGCGACGCGGCATCCTCACCGCCGGGCTCGCGCTGTCCGGCCAGGACGGCTGGTGGGGCATGCGCGCCGACCCCGAGGCGACCGTCGGGCGCTGACCTGGGGAAGGCCCCGCACATCTACCCGGGCATGAGCACTCAGACCCGTGTCCCGGCCGGCGTCACCACCGGCGGCCAGTTCTCCACCTCCGCCCGCGCCGAGGCGCCGGTCGCCCTCGCGCCGGCGCCGCCCCGGCACTGGACCGACGCGACCGCGATGGACCGCATCGCGCGCCTGCTCGTCGTCGACCACTCCAGCTCCACCGCCGACACCCTGTCCGCGGCCGCCGACCGGATCGCCGACACCGGCCGGCCGCACCCCGGCGACGCCGAGGACACCTACGACGACGAGATGCTCGCGTGGATGGACGCCAACGCCGTCGCCGAGGGCGAGCCCGGGTACGACGACTGGGTCGCGCTCAACGGCCTGGCCCGCACCCTGGCCGCCGAGCCGGACTGGTCGCCCGACCAGGTCGAGACGGTCGCTACCGCCGTGTCGATCAGCGGCCGCCCCGGCGCCGGGGAGTCCACCGCGCGCGACTACGACCGCGAGCTCGCCCGCCACGCCGCCTCGACCGGCGCGATCCCCGACTACCCGCCCACGACCCGGGCGGTCGCCGAGGAGGCCGGGCTGCCGGTCATGCACGACGTGCTCGGCGTGGTCTGGAACCGCGAGGACGTGCCCGCGGACGCCTACGCGGACCTGGACGCCGACGAGGTGGCCGACCTGTACGAGCAGGAGATCGGCCCGGCCGCCGACGTCATGGCCGCCGCGCTGCGCGCCGCCGAGCGCCCCGTGCTCGAGATCAACGAGCCCGACGACGAGGACGTGGCGTTGGCCCACATGGACGCGGCGTGCGAGGAGGCCGGGCTGGAGATCGTCGGCCAGGTGCTCGAGGCCCGTCTGGAGTCCGGCGACCTGGACGCCGGCGACCTGCGCGCCCTGAACGCCGACATGGTCACCGAGCTGTACGCCCAGCACCTGGCCCCGGCGATCGACGTCGTCGAGTCCCGGCTGCTGAGCCGGTGAGCCCGCGCGTGCCCGCCGGGGTGTCCTCCGGCGGGCAGTTCGCGCCCTCGCACCGCGCCGAGTCCCCCGTCGCGCTGCCCCGAGGTGGGCGCGCGCACGCCGTAGCGATGGCCGAGGCCGCCAGCCGCGGTGACGGTCGCGCGCTCGCCGAGGCGATGGCCGCCGCGGTGGGCGACCTGGACGATGCGACCGCCGGCGAGCTGCGCGCCCGCACGTACGCGCCGATGGACGCCGCGCCAGGGTCGAGCGAGCACCAGCGGTACGCCGACGACGAGCGCGCCTGCTCGGCCGCGCTCGGCACCGACCGGATGCTCGCGGCCGCCGGCGTCGCCTCGTGGCGCTCGGCGCGCGTGCTTCGCGACCGGGACCTGCAGATCGTCGCCCAGGTCTCGGCACGTGCCCTGCTCGCCCGCGACGAGGTCGGCCAGGTCGAGGGCTGGGACGCAGGCGCGTACGACCGGATGAGCGCCCCGTGGCGCGAGACCGTCGGCCCGCTGCACCCCGACGACCCGCCGATCGGCGCCGGCAGGACGCAGGAGCGCTGACCTGCAGCTGGCCCCGCACATCTACCAGGACATGAACACCAACACCTCGCGCGTGCCCGCAGGCGTGTCCACCGGCGGCCAGTTCGCCACCTCCTCCCACGGCGAGGCGACGGGCGTCCAGCTGCACTCCAACGTGGAGCGAGAGATCTTGCGCGAGCGGCTGAACGCCGTCCTCGACCGAACCAGCATGCAGGGCACGGCGGGCGTGGACCCGGGCCCCGACGAGGCCGCCGCGCTGCGCGCCGTCGGCGTGGCCGCCGCGGTCCGGATGCACTACCCGAACGCCGCGAGCGTCGAGATCGAGGAGATGTACGACCCGGGCTCGACGGCGATGTCGATCCAGACGGTCCTCGACGCTGACGGTGACGACGTCAGCGAGGGCTGGGCGGAGCTCGGCGACGAGGACGACGCCGTCTCCCAGCTGCTCGTCGACGCGCTGGACTCGATCCCGTACGGGTCGGTCAACGGGCTGGAGATCATCGGCCGGGCCAAGCACGGCCACAAGGCGCGTATCCACATCGACGCGGTGCTCGACGGTGCCCTGCCGGAGAAGAAGCCCGCCCCCGGCGAGGTCGGCGCTCAGACCATCGCGGCGTTCCGTGCCCGCCACGGCGACACCGACGCCGACGAGGTCGGCTCCGCGCGCGACCTGCTGACCGAGCTGCACCACTGGGCCCGCGCCGGTGGCCACGACCTGCAGGCCCTGGTTGCCGCCGCGGGCGAGGTCGCCGACGAGGAGTCCGCGCTGCGCCAGGACGAGGAGACCTCCGCTTGACCCTCACGCTCGACCCCGTGACCGCTCCCGCGGCAGACCCTTCCATCCTCGAAGGGCTGTCGGGGGCAGCGGTGCTGGTCCACCCCGCGAACCTCGCCGACGCCGGCGACCTGGTCTGGGCGCTGGCCTCGGTCACCGGGCTCGGCCACGTGCGCGTGGTCGTCGCCGGTCAGAGCGCGCGCGTGACGTTCGCCGGGGCGCGCACCGTGACGATCTGCCCCACCCCGACCGGCAACGGCTGGCTGCTGTGCACCGAGTCGCCCGCCCGGACATGGTCGGTCGAGCTCGGCGCGCTCGGGGAGGCGCTGACCTGCGCCCGGGAGGTCATGGTCGACGCGGCCGCGACCGTCGAGGCGATCACCGCGGCCACCCGCGCCTACGAGCACGTCACGGCGGTGCCCGTCACCATCGTGCGCGACCGCCCGCGCGGTACGACCGTCGCCACGTTCCGGGTCGAGGGCGAGCGGCTGACGCTCGTGGCTGCGCCCGGGGTCGGGAACCGTCCGCGGTGGCGGGCGTTCTCCTCGCGCGACCCGCTGCCGTGGGCGCTGAGCGAGCGCGCCTCGCGAATCCGCGCCGAGCGCCTGCAGCGCGCCCTGTGCGGCGCCGACCCCGGCCGGGCCGAGTCCTACATGCGCTACCTCGTCGAGGTGTTCACCAAGCGCGTCGCCGAGCACGACGCGCACGACTTCGAGCTGATGGGACGAGACCTGTGACGACCGCCCGAGTTCCCGCCGGTGTGCGCACCGGCGGCCAGTTCACCGCCGGAGCTCGCGCCGAGGCGCCCGTCGACCTCGGTTCCCTGCGCGACGCGCTCGACGCCGAGGACCTGGGCGCGGCGCGCGAGATCCTCGAGAAGGTCATGGGCCGCTTCGAGCACCTGACCGGCCCCGAGCTCGCGGCCGACGACGCGCTGCGCTCGTCCTGGCTGGAGGCCACCGCGCTGGCCAACCGCGTCCGCGAGACGTTCCAGCGCGTCGAGGACACCGCGCGCGCTGCGTCCGCGGCAGCGGCCCTGGTCCGCGGCGGGCAGGTCGCCGACGCCGGCCAGGCGTTCGACGCGCGCCGCGCAGCTGCCGCCGCCACGGAGGACCTGGCCGACATCGAGTCGCTGATGTCCACCACGGTGCTCGGCGTCGCCAAGGCCCGCGCCACGCTGTCCGACCGTGAGCTGCTCGTGCGCGCCCAGGCCGACGACTCCGCGCCGGCCAAGATGCACCAGGCGTCCCTGGCGCTGACCGAGGCCGAGGCCGCCAGCCCCGAGGGGTTCCAGGCCGCCCGCGGGACCCTGGACCGCTCCCACCCGGACTACCACCTGTGGTCCGGGGTCGTGCCGGTCGCCGTGGAGGTCGACGACGTCGACGGGCCCTCGCTGCTGCGGGTGGCGATCATCGAGCCGCGCAACAACACGATGCTCGGCCGGGTGACCCTGCCGGCGCGCCGGGTGCGCGACGCCTCGGGGCGCCTGGACATGGCCGCCGTCGCCGGGACAGTGCGGTGGATGGCCTCGCACGAGAGCCAGATCACCAGCGTCGAGGACTCCTCCCGCGCGGCCGCGTGCGCGCGGCTGCTGGAGGACATGAACCGCACGATCCCGCCGTTCTGAGCGCGCTCACCCCGCACATCTAGGGGGCATGAGCACCTTCGACTCCTCGGCCCACCCCCGCACGTCTGCAGGCGTGTCCACCGGCGGCCAGTTCACGACCAAGACCCGCGAGGAGTCCGGCGTCGAGCTGGCCGCCGCGCCGCGCCCGCGCGTGCACGAGCCCGGGTCGCTGGCCGACCTCGGCGTGCCCGTCGGCCTGCAGCAGGGCATGGGCGAGCGCGACATCGCCGGCCTCAAGCGGCAGATCAACGAGCAGGGCCTGGACCGTGCCGGCGCCCGCGACGCCGCGATCCGCTGGCACCGCTGGTACGCGCTGTCGCGCGCCAGCCACCGCATCTCGCTGTTCGGCGCCCGCGGCGACCGCGACAACGCCGCGACCCAGCTGCGCCGCGCCCTGGAGACCCGCAACGCCCTGACGATGGCCGACGGCGAGGAGGCGATCGGTGAGGCCGAGCGCGACCTGATCAACGCCCACATCCGCTACCGGCTCGCCGACGACGACGTGAAGGTCCTCACCGGCGCCGAGCCGGTGCACCCCTCGGCGCACGAGCGCGTCGCCGACCCGAAGTACGCCGGCCAGCTGGTGCCGTGGCCCGAGGAGAACGTCGTCGGCCGGTGGCAGGCCGCCCCGGAGATGATCGCCGTGCTGCCCGAGGACCTGCGCCTGCCCGAGGCGGAGCCGGGCACCGAGCCGGGCACGTGGCGCGGGCAGACCACCCGCACCGTCCGCCTGGACGAGTCCACCCTGGACCGGCTCGCCGGCGCCCGCGTGGTGCCGGTCGGGTTCCCGGACGCAGGCGAGGCCCGCATCGCGCGTGACGCGAGCGACGCCCCGATGGTCGCGACCGACCACGGCCGCCGGTACACCCCGGACGTGCTGGTCGACGTGCTCGAGGACCCGGCCCGGTGAGGGGCCGGGTGCCGGCCGGGGTGAGCACCGGCGGGCAGTTCGCGCCCGGCACGCGCGCCGAGGCCCGGGTGCTGCTGGTCGGGGACGTCGAGGTCGTCACGGTGCGCCCGGGCACTGCCGGGGAGCTGGCCGAGAAGCTGGACCTGCGCCGCGGCGCGCCGGACGGGTACGAGCGGCGCGTGGTCATCACGGCCCGGGCCGCCTCGGACAGGGTCACCATGCTCGAGGTGCACGGACCGCTGGACGGCTCGGTGCTGCACGTCGAGCACGAGAGCGGGTCGGCTCCGCTGCGGGTGATCTCCGGGCGGGTGCAGGTCGCCGCTGCGGCGCGCCCGTGGTCGACGTCGGTGCGCGTGGAGCGGGGCGCGCAGGTGCGCGTGCTGGCCGCGCCGCGCTCGAAGGTCACCACGCACACGCGCCACGGGGCGAGCACGACCCTGGTGCTGGCCGACGGCGCCCGGGGGTTCCAGCACGTCGAGCGCGGCGGGCTGCTGGAGCTCGAGGGCGACCGCCGGGAGTGCGCGGTGTCGGCGAGCACGGACGTGCGTGACGAGGCCGGTCAGCTGCAGGACGGGCCCGGTGCGGCGCTGTGCCCGCTGTGCGACAGCTCGATGGCGAACGCCGGCTCGGGGTGGTCGCACGTGGGCGGCGAGGTGCGCTGCGCAGGCTGATGCTCGCTCGCGGGGCCTGGCGGGGATCGGGGCCCGTGCCCCGCGGCAGTGCGGGAGGTGGGGCCGCGAATGTGCGGATCGGCACCGGATCAGGGGCCTGCTACGCTCGCCGTCCCTCGCTCCGGTGCCCGCTCGGGCGCGACGAGCGTAGCAGCGCCGGTCAAGCACGCGCAGCACGACACGACGCCCGGTTTGGGTGTTTCGCCCGGTTCCTGCGCGCTGCGGACCGGCAACTCCGCAGCGTCCGCAGACCTCTCCGCAGGCGTTTGCGCAGGTCAGGGCCCGAAAACGGACCTGCGGAGCAACGGAGCCAGATTTCCCCCGTCCCCCCTATAGGGAACGAGAGAATCACTCTCTTGGCCCACCCCTTGGGGGCCCGCCCCTCAGGGGGTAGAGGGGTGTCTGTGTACTCCCCCCTTATACGACTACGATTTCGTCTCCGTTACTCCGTAGTACCCCTAGAGGGACCCCCTAAGAGGGCCCCTGACCAGGGCAAACGGGTCCAGCGGACCAACGGAGAAGCCGACGGAGAGACCCAGATCCAGCTCTGCAGCACTCCGCAGCACCCCGCAGGGCCCGCCGGGCCCGCCACGACCGAGATCGCCCGCACATCTACGGGGCATGACCTCCTTCGACTCCGCGGCTCACCCCCGCACGCCCTCCGGCGTCAGCACCGGCGGCCAGTTCGCGACCAAGGCGCGGGGCGAAGCTTCCGTGCTGATCCAGCGCACCGACGCCGAGCGCGCCGCCGCGTCCCTGCCCGACGTCCAGTACCGGCGCGAGCTGGCCCAGGAGCGCTACCGCGAGGCGCGCGAGGCCGGCACGAGCTCCATCGCCTATGCCGAGGCCGTCGCCGACTGCGAGACGTACGCCATGCACGTGCTCGCCCGCGACGCGCTCGTCCAGCACCCGGACGCCACCCACGTCGTGCTCGGCATCTCCGACCAGGGCGACAACGAGATGTACGCCTCCAAGGTCCTGGACGCCGACGGCAACGACCTGTCCGACCCCGAGTGGGGGTTCGAGGACTCCTACACCGCCACCAGCGACATGCGCCACCCCGACGGCGGCGCCACCTGGACCAAGCACGCGGTGCCCGGCGGCCAGGACGAGATCGGCGACACCTGGAAGCTCGACGTGCGCGCCGTGCTCGCCGCCCGGGTCATCGTGTCCGACTACGAGTCCGCCGCCGCCCGCTCCGCGGTCGACGAGGCCGTGCGCGCCGCCGTGCCCGACGCGGTCGCCTGGGTCGCGAGCACCGAGCGCGAGGACGGCGGCTGGCGCATGACCTACGACGGGAACGCCGACGTGACCCGCGCCGACGGCACCACCACCCGCGTGAGCCTGGCGCGCACCCAGGCGATGGACGAGCTCACCGAGTACGAGGAGCTGCTGGGCGAGGACGCCAGCGCACCCCTGCTGTCCTGGTCCGCGCAGGACGGTGAGCGCTGATGGCCGCCCCGTCCGCCGCCGGCGGCCGGTACGTGCCCGGCTGGAAGGTCGCCACGGTCGGCGACGTCGTCACCTCGCGCTGCACCCCGTGCGGCTGGCCGCACAGCGCCCGCAGCGCCGACCTGGCCACGATCGCTCGGATCGACCACGAGTACGGCCACCGCATCGGCCTCTACCCGCCGACCGCCCCGACCGGCGACCCGGAGCAGGCCCCGGCCGAGCCGGTCGGTGAGCTCGTGGCCGCCTGAGGCCGCCCCCGCACATCTACCCGGGCATGGACACCATCGCACCGCCCGCGCCTGTCACCGTCGCCGAACCTCGGCTCTCCCAGCTCATTCGGGAGCACGCCAACGGTGACCACGCCCCCGACGAGACCGGCAAGCAGGGCGACTGCCCGCACTGCCTGTGAGCCACGCAGCCCCGCCAGCCACGCGCTGGCGGGGCTCCGCACATCTACCGGCCATGAGCACCCTCGCCCCCGCCCGAGTCCCCGCCGGCGTGCGCACCGGCGGCCAGTTCGCCACCTCCGCCCGCGCCGAGGCCAACCTGGTGCTCGAGGCCCGCGGCCGCAACCTGATGCGCCAGGCGAACGAGGGCGTGCGGTACTGGGCCGGCGCCAAGGCCCGAGCCGACGTCGACCCGTTCGAGATCAACGACCACGACGTCGAGGACCTCGCCCAGGACACCGTCGTCGAGGCGCTGCGCGCCACCAACGGCGCCAGCCAGACCTGGGTGAACACCCTGGCCCACAACGCCGTCGTCGGCCTGCGCCGCGGCCAGACGTCCCCCGTCGACCAGCGCGCCCGCAAGCTCCTGGACGACTGGGGCGAGGCCCGCACCCAGCAGCTCGGGCGCGAGCTCACCGGAGCCGAGATCGACGCCGAGGCGCAGCGGCTGCGCGAGACCTGGGCCGACCAGCGCCACCGCCCCACCCGAGGGTTCCAGCACACCCGGTCCACGACCCTGACCGACGACCTCGCGCAGTTCGACGCGACCGTCGTGCCGGCCGCCGACGAGGCCCTGTACGACGCCGACGAGGTCCGCGTCGAGATGGCCTACGGCGCCGGTGCAACTCGCAAGCGCCTGGACGCCGCCTCGGCCCGCCGCCAGGCCTGGACCGCGGTCGCCGTGCTGCGCGACGCGCCCCTGCCCCAGCCGCGCTCGCGCGACGAGCGCACCGACCTGCGCATGCGGATGCTCGCGCTCGGCGGCGTCGAGGCGGCGGTCCGCGACTGGGCGCCCGGCGACTCGGACGAGAACGCCGTCGTGCTGCTCGGCGGGTTCGGCTCGCTGAGCGACGTCGAGCAGGAGCAGGTGGTCGACGCGCTGCGCGCGGCCGGCGCGTACGCCGAGGACCTGTGGACCTCCACCCTGCACGCAGGCGCCTGACCGGCCGGCCCCTCCGCACATCTACTGCCCATGAGCACCTCCACCAACCCGTCCCGCGTCCCGGCCGGCGTCACCACCGGCGGGCAGTTCTCCACCTCTGCGCGCGGGGAGTCCGGCGCCTCGCTCGGCACCGGCCGCCAGCGCGACCACCGGCTCGACGTGCACGCCAAGGTCGCCGTCCCCTCCCCGCTCGACGCGCCGCCGCCGTTCCCGGCCTCGCTCGGCGAGCCGACGCTGTCCTACGCCCGCGACCCCGAGACGAACCAGGTCACGCTGACCGTCTACACCGAGCACACCGACGAGGTGAGCTTCTGGGACGACGGCCACACGTTCGACCACGGCCTGTACCAGGGCGAGGAGGTCTCGACGTCCCAGCGCGACGCCCTGATCGCCTACGGCAAGGCACTGCGCACGAACCTCGACGCCGCCGCCTTCATCGTCGAGGACCGGATCAAGCCCGAGATCGAGGACGAGGTCATCACGGTCGCCCTGGGCGGGGACCCGAGCGCCGAGCGCAACGCCTACAAGGACTCCGGCCACAACGTCGAGGTCGGCGCGCAGAGGGCCGCCGGCGTCCTGCGCGCCTGGGCCGACGAGGTCGAGAAGGAGCCGCAGACCGCGGTCAAGGACGCCCTGACCGACCTGATCCACTACGCCCGCTCGCGCGGCCTGGACCCGCACGACGTGTTCGACCGCGCCGTGGAGCAGGCCGAGGTCGAGCGCGACGAGGACGGCGACCACCGCGCCTACGAGATGGAGGCCAACGAGGTCTGAGCTGCCCGGCGCGAGCACGACGAAGGCCCGGACCCACCACCACGGGGTCCGGGCCTTCGCGCTGGGGTCAGGACGCGATCAGCGCCAGGTCGACCCCGCGACGCGACGCCACGCGGTTCAGCAGCCCCGGGCGCAGCGCCCGCGTGCTGACCCGGGTGACCTTGGCCGTGCCGAACTCGTAGAACGTCGCCATCTGGTCGACCTCCTGCGCGCACTGCCGGCCGAGCTCGACAGCGCTCTCGGCGTCCTCGAGCGTAGGGAACGGGCCCAGCAGCAGGCCGCGGCGAGGACCTGAGCGGACCGAGACGTAGAAGCCGGTGATCTCCATGCTCTACCGATGTGCGGACGCACCCGCCGGCCCGGCCGGCGCCGCACATCTACCGGGCACACCACAGCCTGGGGAGGCGAGCACGGCATGACCGCGTACGGCTGGGAGACTGGCACCATCAAGCTGCCGAGCGCGGAGTTCTCGCGCCTGCGCAAGTCCGTCGAGACAGCCGACCGCAAGGCCAAGGAGGCGTCGTTCGAGCAGGCGCAGGCGTTCTGGAAGGGCCTGACCCGCAAGCAGCAGACCGACCCCGAGGCGTACAACGCCGCGCTCAACGAGCACAGCAGCGCCGCCTACGCCGACCTCACCCGGCGCCAGGAGCGCCTCGGCTGGGGTGCCCCCGCGTCCGAGCGCAACCGGCTCGCCGCCAAGCAGCAGATCCTGAGCGACACGCTCGACAAGCTGCGCCAGGTGGCCGCAGGCAGGTACGACCCGCAGACCCGCGCGTACGCGCCCGGCAAGCCGCGCCGCGTGCAGGTCGCCGACATGGACTACCCGACCAACCGCACCACCAGCTGGCCGGTCGCCAGCGAGGGGTCCATCACCTTCGACCGCGAGACCAGCTCGGTGCACTGGGCCACCGGCCACAACAACCACCAGGTCGAGCGCGCGCACTCCGACCCGCTCGCCCAGACGCTGTTCGCCGAGATCGGCAAGGTCCGCTGGACCCGCGGCACCGGCGGCACCCTCATGGGCAACGACGAGTTCAACGAGGACGCCGGGCGCGAGAACGTCGGCATGGGCGGGTCCTACATCACCTCCGGCTTCGGCCCGGTCGGCGCGGCCGACCCCGAGGCGTACATGCGCACCCAGCCGTACCGGGACTCCACCGGCAAGCTCGTGCGCGCCGAGGACTTCCCCGGCAAGAAGGCCTTCGAGCGCCAGATGCGCGCCACCTACGGCGGCCGGGCGCGCTCGCGCGGCGGGGCCGGGGCCGGGCGCGTCCCGGCGGGCGTGCGCACCGGCGGGCAGTTCACCACCCGCGGGCGCGGGGAGTCCTCCGCCCGGCTGTAGGGCTCGCTCGCACCGGCGTTCGGGGCCGTCGTGACCTGCTCGGGTCGCGCCGGCCCCGTCTCGTTGCGCCCCGGCGCCGCACATCTACCAGGTGTCGCCGCCCCACGGCGCCACTCCCCCGCCGCCCGCCGTCCACCATCTCGAGAGCGAATCCCATGAGCGAAGCAGCATCCGCGCGCCGTCGCGTGCTCGCGCTCGCCGCCGTCACGGCCGGGCTGATCGCCCTGGGCACACCCGGCACCACGGCGCGGTTCCACGAGGTCGAGCAGGTGCAGGCCGGGACGTTCTCCTCCGGCCGTCTGGACCTGACCGCCTCCCCGGCCCACACGGCGTTCCGCGTGCACGACATGGCGCCCGGCGACACCGTCGCCTACCCCGTCGAGCTCACCAACGCCGGCACCGCCGACCTGACCTGGACCCCGTCCGTGCACGTGGCCGACGACGGGGCCCTCGCCGCGGTGCTGAGCACCCAGACGATCCCCGTGACGGACCGGGCCGCCTGCACACCGCAGACCGCACCGGACGCCTCCCTGCTCGCGACGCCCGGCTGGGCCGACCCCGCCGCGACGTTCACTGGCCAGGGCGCCCCCACGGCGCTCGCGCCCGGACAGCTGGCCACCGTGTGCCTGCTCGTCACGCTCGACCGCGACGCGCCCGCCGAGTACGCCGGGGCGAGCGCGACCCTGCAGTGGGTGTTCGACGCCACGCAGACCGCACCGGCCGCGCCGCTGCAGACCCCCGAGGAGTCCGGCCCGCTCGAGGTGTGGGCCAGCTCTCTCTGACGGCCCCGAAGGCACCGCCGGCCGCCGATGCGAGGCGCGAGCGCCCGGTCCCCGCACATCTACTGGAGCATGAGCGCACCGAACCAGGGCCGGGTCCCCGCCGGCGTGTCCACCGGCGGCCAGTTCGCCGCCGGCGTCCGCGGCGAGTCCGCGGTCGACATCGCCGCACCGACCCTGACCGTGCGCCGCACCGTGACCGTCCCGGCCGCCGCGATGCGCGAGCTGCCGCCGCTGCCGGACGGCGTGGCTCCGCCCGACCTCGGCTTCCAGCGCGACGTCGACTCCGACCGGCTGGTCCTGTTCGTCCACATGCCCGCCGGCATGGTCGAGGTCTACCCCGGCGGGTCGACCTGGAACGAGCACTACTTCTGCGAGTCCGGGCTGGACGAGGACCAGACCCGCGGCGTCTACGCGTGGGCTAACGCCGTGCACACCAACCTCGCGTCCGCGCTGCACGCCGTGCAGACCCAGGTGCTCGACCACGAGGCCACCACCGCCGTTCTCGCTTCCGCAGCCCCCGGCGGGGCGCCCCGCGCCCTGCGGCCCAAGAAGCGCGGCCCGGGTGCCGGCACCGACCTGCACCTCAACGCCGCCGTCGAGCTGCGCGAGACCGCCGAGGCCGCCATGCCGCCGTGGCCGCCCACCCTGCCCGCCCCGACGGTGTCGTTCTCCCGGTTCAACGACGACCCGGCCGCCGAGTGGCAGCTGGACGTCGAGGTCCCCGGGTACGACCCGGTGACCATCTACCCCGAGGACGAGCAGGCCTCGAACTCCTTCGACCTCGGCGAGTACGAGGGCCCGGAGTTCGACTTCGAGGACCAGCAGGCGCTGCTCGCCTGGGGCGCCCGGGCCCGGGAGAACGTCGCGGTGAACATGGAGCGCATCGAGCTCCAGGCCCTGACGCCCGGCGACCAGATCACGCTGCTGAACCTCGCCTCCGGCCGGTCGTGACGGGCGTCTCGTCCCCGACATGAGCCGTCCCGCACATCTACTCCACGTCGGGTCCTCCCGACGCTTTCGCATGCCCTCGACCCGGAAGCGAGAACCATGAGCTCCACCCCCACCCGGCGCAGGCGCGCCACAGCGCTGCTGGCCGCCACCGCGGTCGTCGCCGCGGGCGCAGCCGGCACCAGCGCGCTGTTCACCGACCGTGAGGTCGTCGACGCGAACTCCTTCACGTCCGGCTCCCTGGACCTGGTCGCTGCCCCCGCCACGCAGCTGTTCCAGGTGCGCGACATGGCACCGGGCGACGTCGTCGCCAACCCGCTGCACCTGACGAACTCCGGCACCACGCCACTGGCGTGGACGCCGTCCGTACGTGTCGCCGACGCCGGCAAGCTCGCTGAGCGGCTCACGACCCGTACCTTCCCGGTCGCCGACGACGCGTCGTGCGCGCCCGGCGCAGACGCCTCGGGCTCCCTGCTGGCGACCGGCGGCTGGACCGACCTGGGCGAGACGTTCCGCGGCGCCGGTGACGCCTACCTCGCTGCCGGGGACGAGACCGTGGTCTGCCTGGTCGTGGGGTTCGACTACGGCGCCGACCTGTCCTACAGCGGCGCGACAGCGAACCTCGAGTGGATCTTCGACGCCGAGCAGACCGACGAGCGCGCCCCTGTCGACCCGGGCCCGACCGACTCCGGCCGGATCATGCAGGCCACCTACAGCACCGCGCTGCCGGCCTGCTCGGACGGCAACGTCGCCCTGCCCATCAGCGGCGTCGTCGACGGCGCCACCATCGACTGGGGCGACGGCACCGTCGAGCCTCTGGTCGACAGCGCGTCGCACACCTACGCCAGCGCCGGTGAGCACCAGGTCACGATCGACGGCCAGTTCCTCAAGCTCGGCAACGGCGCGAACCCCATGTCCGACCAGCGGTGCCTGACCTCGGTCGAGCGCTGGGACGACGGGACCGGCACGACGAACCTGTCCGGTGCGTTCAACGGCTCCTCGGCAGTGACCCGCATCGCGGAGGTCCCGTCCACCGCCAAGGACCTGTCGCACGTCATGGCGGGCAGCAAGGCCGCCTTCGACAACGACCTGTCCGGCTGGGACGTCGCCCCGACGACCCTGGCGTTCGCGTTCAACAACAACGCGACCTTCGACGGCGACCTGGACCACTGGGACACCTCGGACGTGACCTCGCTGCAGACCACGTTCTTCGGCGCGAGCGCGTTCGACGGTGACGTGAGCACGTGGGACACCTCGAGCGTGACGAACATGTCGCAGACGTTCATGCGGGCCACCGCGTTCGACCAGGACCTGTCCGGGTGGGACGTGTCGAACGTGACGATCATGGCCAACGCGTTCAACGGCGCCACCTCGTTCAACGGTGACGTCAGCACCTGGAAGCCGAGCTCGGCGACGAACCTCGCGGGAGCGTTCAGCGGCGCCACCTCCTTCAACGGCGACATCTCTGGCTGGGACGTGTCCAGCGTGCGGCTGTTCGGCACCATGTTCGCGAGCGCGACGTCGTTCAACCAGGACATCGGCGGGTGGGACACCTCGAGCGCGACCCAGATGTCGTCGATGTTCCGCGACGCCACCGCGTTCAACCAGGACATCTCCGGCTGGAACGTCTCCAACATCACCTCCGGGCTGCCGTCGATGTTCCAGGGCGCCACGTCCTTCAACCAGGACCTGTCCTCGTGGCGACTGCCCGCGAGCGGCAACTGGCTGGACTTCGACACCGGCGCGACGTCCTGGGTGCTGCCGCGCCCGACGCTCGTCTAGCCTCCAGCAGGAGCAGAGCCCGCCGGTGTCACCGCGACGCCGGCGGGCTCTGCCGTGCCCGGGCACCGCACATCTACCTGCCATGAGCGAGCAGACCCGCGTCCCGGCCGGAGTGCGCACCGGCGGCCAGTTCACGACCGGCGCGCGCGGCGAGTCCGCCGCGGACCTCACCGGACCCGTCGCGGCGTCCGCTCACCGCGCCGACGCCGACACCTGGCAGCACCCCGCCGGGG
Source organism: Cellulosimicrobium sp. Marseille-Q4280 (assembly GCF_943181405.1). Classification (GTDB taxonomy): domain Bacteria; phylum Actinomycetota; class Actinomycetes; order Actinomycetales; family Cellulomonadaceae; genus Cellulosimicrobium. The sequence goes on along the minus strand of NZ_CALPBY010000009.1, from coordinate 24,227 downwards.
TTGACCGGGCGCTGGCGATCACGTCCTACGACGACCAGGCGGGTTGGGCCGTGATCGGCGAGCACCTGCGCGTGCGCACCCCGCGCACGACCGACAGCGGGTGGGTCGACGCTGCCCGGCCGCTGCTGGGCCAGCTGCACGCCGCCGGGCTGCACGGGGACGCCGTCGCGCAGTCCCCGGCGACCTCGGGGTTCCTGCGCAGCGCCCACGACAGGTTCTCCCTGGCCGTCACCCTCCCCTCTGGCCGCACGCTCGACATCGACTCCACCACCGACGAGCGCCGCTTCGTCGGGGTGTCCTGGCCCGACAACTGGACGAGCCGCAGCGTGTTCGCACCGGGCCGGTACGGCGACGTCGACCAGGGCGAGCTCGACGCGCTGATCGACGACGTCGTCGCCGGACACGACGCCGCGGCGGCGTTCGATCGTGCCGCGGCCGCCGAGGGCCTGCGCTCGACCGTGCGCCGCGTGACGTTCGCCGAGGCATACGACGGCGAGCAGATGCGGCTGCGGATCTTCGCGCCGTCGGTCGTCGGTCCGACCACGACGTTCGCTATCCGCGACGGGCAGGCCCGCATCGTGGCCGTCACCGGCGACGGCACGGTCGAGCACGACGACCGCCAGCTGGCCGACCTGGCCCGTCGGATCGGGCTGCGCGGCGGCAAGCGCGCCCGTGCCGGTGAGCGCGCACAGGCGCTGCTCGACGCGGCCGCTCACGGCGCTCAGCACGGCCCCGACCTGGCGGCGGTGCGCGCTCACCGTGCGCGCCTGCGCGGCTGAGGCCCCGCACATCTACCGCTCATGAGCGCCACCATCATCGCCCCGCAGCCGCGCGTGCCGGCCGGCGTCATCACCGGCGGCCAGTTCGCCACCACGGCGCGCGAGGAGTCGGCCGTCAGCCTCACGGCGCTCGACGCGGGCGACGAGCCCCAGGAGGACACCGGCCTCACCCTGGCGGGCACCTCGAGGGTCTACGACATGCAGCGCCAGTACGGGCTGCGCGAGTCGATCGCTCGCCCGCCGGTGATCGAGGCGGACGACACCGTCGCGACGGCGGTCAAGAAGTGGGGCAAGTACGTCTCCGCGAACGGCGACCTCGACCCCGAGGGCTACGCGGCCGCGCGCGGATGGATCCCGCTGGACGAGGCCGAGGCCGACCGGCTGCGCGCGAAGGCGGGCAAGACGGTCTCCGCCACCGCGACCGCGTGGGACACCTCCGCCGACCCCGACGCCCGGCGCGTCACCTTCCTGGAGACGCGGGCAGCCGCGAAGGAGGGCGCCTGGTGCTCGCGGTACGACCGCGACGACTCCTGGGCCGTGGTGAACCTGGCCAAGCGGCAGGCCGCCGAGTCGATCACCGCCGACCTGCGCACCTTCGTCGCCGACCAGGGCGGGGACCCCGACGACATCAGCGCCAAGCTCGTCGCGCAGTGGCTCGACATGACCGGCCCCGAGGCGGCCAAGGACGGCATGCGCAACGGCCTGGCGGCGATCTCCGCGCTGGGTGACGCCCCGGTGCTCGGCGTGGACCCTCCCAAGGCGATGTCGCACTACGGCACCGACGTCGAGGCGTACAAGACCGCTCGGGCCGCCTACCGGGCCGCCATCGTCCGGCTCTGCGGCGACGAGGCCGCGCTGCGCGAGGCGTTCGGCGCGACCGACCCGACCAAGGACGACGAGCCGTCGATCTACGCCCCGAACGCCTACCCGCGCGAGCACACCTTCGCGAGCGTGCTCAAGCAGGCCCGAGGCACCGCCCGCGTCGCCACCACGCGCCAGGCCGCCGCCGAGATGGTCGTCGCGCGCTTCGGGATGGCCGACGACCTCTACCTGACCCAGCGACGCCGCGACGGGGCGAACAAGCACTCCGCGACCGTGTGGGAGGACAAGAAGAACATCCCGGCCACCCACCTGGAGGCGGCTGCCAGCTCGACGTTCCGTCGCGACGGCATGGGGCACGTCGAGGTGGACGAGTCGGTGGACCTGGACGACTTCCGGTCCGTCGAGAGCGAGTGGGCCGAGCTGTCCCGGCGCGTGCCGCACACCAAGGCGCCGTCGCGCATGGCGTTCCGGCTCACGGGGCGTCACAACGCCGCCGGGGTGTACTCCCCCGACCGGGACGCGATCGCGGTCGACCCCCGTCACCCGTCGTCGATGTGGCACGAGTACGTCCACCACCTGGACCACACCAGCGGCCCGCAGCAGGCGTCGCTGTCGGACGACTTCCGGCCGATCCTGCGCTCCGCGCAGCAGGCCGTGCGCGACGACGACCGGTTCGCGGCGATGGGCAAGAACCTGGACTACTGGCGCACCCCGACCGAGGTGTTCTCCCGCGCCGCGGAGCTCTGGCTGCACTGGCGCGGGGTGAGCACCTCGCTGAACGGGGACGAGGGCAAGTTCGACCCGAACGTCGCCTACTCGAGCCTGTACCCGATGCGCGAGCAGATCATCGCCTACTTCGACGAGACGTTCGGCGACCCGCGCTAGCCGGTCGCCGCCACGGCGGCAGGCCCCATCGCCGGCGCGCCTGAGGACCCGCACATCTACCGGTCATGAGCGCACCGACCCAGGCCCGAGTTCCCGCCGGCGTGTCCACCGGCGGCCAGTTCTCCATGTCCGCCCGGGCGGAGTCCGGCGTCGACCTGAGCGCCCCGGCGCCCGCGGCCGCGCCGCCGAAGCTGACGGCCACCCAGCGCGACGCGCTGCGCGCCCTGGGAGAGACGGACCACCAGTGGCCGGCCGGTCGCGGCCGATACTCGGTCAGCAACGACTCGTCCTCGCGGTACTCGGCCCGCACCCTGGAGGCCCTGGTCGAGGCTGGTGCGGCCCGGTACGTCACCGGTGGGCATGGGGTGATGCCGTTCTACGAGTCGACGCTGACCGCGCAGCACGACGCCGACGCCGCCACGTGGACGGTCACCGCCCCGGACGAGGTCGCCGACGACGCCTACGTCGCCGCGATCATCCACGGCAAGCGCAAGCGCGCAGAGCGCTCGCTGTACTACGAGCCCGAGGCGCTGACGATCACGCGCGGCGAGTCCGCCGGCGGCACCACGACGTTCGACGTCAAGGTCGCCGGGGAGATCCCGAGCAGCCCCGAGGCGCGCTCCGCCCGGCTCGCCGGGTACCAGGCCGCGCTGCCCCACGCCCGCGGCGACCGCCAGACCGGGTGGATCCAGACGATGAGCTCGGGCTACGTCTACGGCCGCGAGTTCGCCCACCCCCACCTGGCCGGCGCCCAGGCCTCGTTCGTCAGCCTCGTGGACCGGCTGCGCGAGGCAGGGGTCGACGTCGTCGAGGAGCCCGCGGGCGCCCGAGGCGGGGTCGGCTGGCGCATCGCCGGCGTCACGGACCGCTGAGCCGGACCCCGCACATCTACCGGCCATGAGCGCACCGACCCAGGCACGAGTCCCCGCCGGCGTCACCACCGGCGGCCAGTTCTCCACGTCCGCGAAGTCCGAGGCCGACGTCATCCTGGCCCGGGACGCCAAGCTTGACCTGCCCGACGGGCACGAGGTCGCCTTCCGCAACCCGCTGTCGGCCCACCCGAAGTGGATGCACGGCGTCATCACCCGCGACGCGCCGCTGAGCCTCGGCCAGCTCGGCGTCACGGTCGGCGAGGGCGAGCAGACCAACACCTACATCCTGGACGCCGGGTCGATCCTGGCATCCATCGAGCCGGCCGAGTACGACGGCGACGACGCCGACACGATGGCCGAGGCCTTCGGCTGGTCGAGCGACGACTGGGGCTACTACTACGACGGCCGCGCCGAACGCGACCAGACCGGCGCGTACCGCAACGGGCTCGACGACGGCCTCGCCCAGGCCGCCGAGGCGCGCACCGACACCGGCGACGTGCTCGCCATCCTCGACGGGCTCAACTCCCGCGGCGAGATCGAGCACAGCGACTACTCCGCCCTGCACGACGCCGTCAGCAACCTCGCCCCCGCCGACGGCGAGCTCACGCACCCGTCCGGCGCCGGCCGGGTGACCACCTACGTCGGCGAGGCCGACGGCGTGCCGGTGTTCCAGATCGACACCGACGCCCCCGGGCGCATCCGCATCAACCTCAACGACGGCACCCCGGTCTACGACGGCGACCCCGAGGGCGCGCCCGAGCGCAACGCCAACCACGTGCTCGACGAGTCCGTGGGCAACCTGCGCGCCGCGCTGAACTCCGGCGGCGACCCGGCCGCACGCCTGGCCCGCCTGGAGGAGCTCGTGGCGAACCTCGAGTCCGCCGGCTGGGGCGGCGACGAGGACGACGAGGGGTAGTCCCGCCCCCACCTGGCACGACACCACGGGCCCGGTCACGGACGCCGCACATCTACCAGATGCGGCCCGTGGCCGGGTCCGCTTCGTCGACCCAGGAGAACCCCTTCATGAGTACCCCCACCAGGCGCCGACGCGCCGGTGCGCTCGTCACCGCGGGCGCCGTCGTGCTCGCAGGCGTCGCCGGCACGTCCGCGCTCTACTCCGACCGCGAGCAGGTCACCGACAACACGTTCACCGCCGGTGCGCTCGACCTCGTCGCGTCCCCGGCCTCCCAGGCGTTCGAGGTGGCCGGCATGGCGCCCGGCGACGTCGAGGTCGCCCCCGTCCAGCTGACCAACTCCGGCACCGTCGACCTCGACTGGACCGCGTCGGTCTCCCGCGCGTCCGGCGCGCTGGCCGCCCAGCTGCGCACCGAGACCGTCCCGGTGCCCGACGCCGCCTCCTGCACGCTCCAGACGCCGGTCGACACCACGCTGCTGTCCACGCCCGGCTGGGCGAGCGGCAACGAGGTGTTCACCGCCGCCACGAGCCCGACCCTGGTCGCAGGCGAGGCCACGTGGCTGTGCCTGGTCGTCGAGCTCGACCGCGGCGCCGACACCTCGTTCGCCGGCACCGCCGCGAACCTCACCTGGACGTTCGACGCCGTCCAGTCCGGCCACCAGCAGCCCGGCGCGACCGCCCCCGAGGGCGGGCTGATGACGCTCACCTACGACACCGCGCGGCTGTCCGCCGGTGACCTCACGGTCGAGCTGCCCATCGCCGGGGCGTACGACGACGGCACCATCGACTGGGGTGACGGCACCGTCACCGAGCTGACCGACGCGCCCACCCACACCTACGCCGACGCCGGCGCGCGCACCATCACGATCGACGGCGCGTTCGACCGGTTCGGCGTCGACGCCGGCACCATCCCCGACGCCCCCGCCCTGACGTCCGTCAGCCGGTGGGACGACGGGACCGGCACCACGAACCTGGCCGGGGCGTTCCGCGGCGCGGCGAACATCACCGAGGTCGCCGAGATCCCCTCGACCACCACGAACCTGCAGCGCGCCCTGTCGGACGCGACCAGCTTCAACGGTGACGTGTCGGCCTGGGAGACCTCGAACGTCGAGAACTTCACGTCCGTGTTCTACAACGCGACGTCGTTCGACCAGCCCGTGAACAGCTGGGACACCTCCAGCGCACAGGTGACGGCCTACACGTTCTACGGCGCCCGGTCGTTCAACCAGCCGCTCGACGCCTGGGACACCAGCGACGTCTACCACATGAACAACATGTTCCAGGGGGCCGCCGCCTTCAACCAGCCGATCGACTCCTGGGACACCAGCAGCGTCACGTCGATGACGTCGATGTTCCAGGGCGCGACCTCGTTCAACCAGCCGCTGAGCTCGTGGGACACCTCGAAGGTCGCCAGCCTGTCGGCCGCCTTCTGGGAGGCCACGGCGTTCAACGGTGACATCTCCGGCTGGGACACCGGCGCGAACACCACGCTGTACGCGGCGTTCTACAACGCGAAGGCGTTCAACCAGCCGATCGGGTCGTGGGACACCTCGAACGTCACCAACCTGGCCTACGCATTCAGCGGGGCGTCCAGCTTCAACCAGGACCTCGACGGCTGGGACACCGCCAAGGTGACCACCCTGCAGGACACCTTCCGCGGCGCCAACGCGTTCGACGGTGACGTCTCCACCTGGGACACCAGCAACGTGACCTCGCTGCTGCGCACCTTCCAGAGCAACTACGTGTTCAACCAGGACCTGTCCGGCTGGGACACGTCCAAGGTCACCACGCTCAACAACACCTTCAACGCCGCGTACGAGTTCACCTCGGACCTGTCGAGCTGGCAGACCGGGAACGTCACCGACCTGACGTCCACGTTCGCCGGCCCGCGCGGGTTCACCTCGGACCTGTCCGGCTGGGACACCTCCAAGGTCACCACGATGGCCCGCACCTTCAACGGCGCGGAGGCCTTCAACGGCGACATCTCCACCTGGGACACCAGCCAGGTCACCACGCTGGTGAACGCCTTCACCGGCGCGAGTTCGTTCGCGGGCGACATCTCGGGCTGGGACACGAGCAACGTGACCTCGCTCGAGGCCACGTTCATGAACGCGACCGCCTTCGACAGCGACCTGTCCGCCTGGGACACCTCCAAGGTCACGACGATGCGCACCGCGTTCATGAACGCGCCCGCGTTCACCTCCGACCTGTCGGGGTGGGACACCGGCCGCGTCACGACGATGGAGATGACCTTCTGGGAGGCCAAGGCGTTCCGCGGGGACATCTCCACCTGGGACACCAGCAACGTCACCTCGATGCGGCAGATGTTCGCAGGGGCGACCGCGATGACCAGCGACCTGTCCCGCTGGGACACCAGCAACGTCACCGACATGAGCTACATGTTCGACACCGGTGAGCGCAACGACGGCACGCCACACCGCAGTGCCTGGAACCCCAACGTCTCCGGCTGGAACGTGTCCAAGGTCCAGAACATGTCCGGGATGTTCATCGGGATGCGCTCGTTCAACCGGCCGCTCAACAGCTGGGACACGTCCTCGGTGACGGTCATGAACAGCATGTTCGCCCACGCCTCGACGTTCAACCAGCCGCTCGACCGCTGGAACACCTCGAAGGTCACGAACATGGAGACGATGTTCTTCTTCGCCGACGCCTACAACCAGGACCTGCGGTCCTGGGACGTCTCGAAGGTCACCAACCACATCGGCTTCACGCTGAACTTCCAGTGGAAGACCACGCCGCCGGGGTTCGGGTCCTGACCCGCTGAGAACCACCACGACGCCCGTCCCGAGCACCAGCCCGGGGCGGGCGTCGTGGCGTACCCCGCTGCCGCACATCTACTCGGCGTGAGCCCCGGAACGCAGCGCCCCGGCACCCGCACCGCGGGCGGCCGGCGAGGGGCGGTGAGCAGAACCCAGACCTGACCGCAACAACTGCCACCACCGCCACCCCGAGAGCCCCGGGAGCACCCATGACCCAGACCGCCACCCGCACGTACGTGATCGACACGTCCGTCCTGCTGTCCGACCCGCACGGCTTCACCAAGTTCGACGAGCACGACGTCGTCCTGCCGATCGTCGTCATCGCCGAGCTCGAGGCCAAGCGCGACCACCCGGAGCTGGGCTACTTCGCCCGCGCGGCGCTGCGCCTGCTGGACGACCTGCGCATCGAGCACGGCTCGCTCGCCACCGCCGTGCCGGCCAACGACGCCGGCGGCACCGTGCGCATCGAGCTCAACCACGTCTCGGACAAGGCGCTGCCGGCCGGGTTCCGCCTCGGCGACAACGACACCCGGATCCTCGCCGTGGCCAAGAACCTCAGCGAGGAGGACAAGGACGTCGTCGTGGTCTCCAAGGACCTGCCGATGCGCGTCAAGGCGTCCGCGCTCGGCATGGCCGCCCAGGAGTACCGCGCGCAGGACGTCGTGGACTCGGGCTGGACCGGCGTGGCCGAGCTCGACGTCGCCGACCAGCAGATCGACACGCTCTACTCGGTCGGCGAGGTGGCGCTGGACGACCTGCTGGTCTCCTGGGACGGCTCCGAGGTCGCCGCGGCCCCGCCGGTGAACACCTCCCTGATCCTGACCGGGGCGGGCAAGTCCGCCCTGGCCCGGGTCGTCGACGAGCGCACCGTGCGCCTGGTGCGCGCCGACCAGGACGCGTTCGGCGCCCACGGCCGCTCCGCGGAGCAGCGCCTGGCGATCGACCTGCTGCTGGACGAGGAGGTCGGCATCGTCTCCCTCGGTGGGCGCGCCGGCACCGGCAAGTCCGCGCTCGCGCTCATGGCGGGCCTGGAGGCCGTCATGGAGCGTCGCCAGCACTCCAAGGTCGTGGTGTTCCGCCCGCTGTACGCGGTCGGCGGCCAGGAGCTGGGGTACCTGCCCGGGTCGGCGGACGAGAAGATGGGCCCGTGGGGCCAGGCGGTCTACGACACGCTCGGCGCGATGGTCTCCTCCGAGGTGGTCGAGGAGGTCGTCGACCGCGGCCTGATCGAGGTGCTGCCGCTGACCCACATCCGCGGCCGGTCGCTGCACGACGCGTACGTGATCGTCGACGAGGCGCAGTCGCTGGAGCGCAACGTCCTGCTGACGGTCCTGACCCGCATCGGGCAGTCCTCGAAGGTCGTGCTGACCCACGACGTCGCCCAGCGCGACAACCTGCGGGTCGGTCGCCACGACGGCGTCGCCGCCGTGGTCGAGCGGCTCAAGGGCCAGCGCCTGTTCGGGCACGTGACCCTGACCCGGTCGGAGCGTTCGGACATCGCCGCGCTCGTGTCGGACCTGCTCGGCGACTTCGCGTAGTGCATCGCCCCAGGCGGCGGTGGCTGTGGCTCGGTGCCGCGGTCACCGCCGTTCTCGTGCTCCTGGCCGTCCCGGGCGCCCCGGAGGCTCTCGCCGCGGCCCTGCGCGCCGTGGCCGCTGTCGGGCTGCTGGCCGCCGTGTGGCGCCCTCGCAGGCCCGATCGGTAGCTTCCGCCCAGCTCCGGAAACCACGAAGCGGCCCCACTGACGTGAGGCCGCTTCGCGTCCGCTGTCTCAACGGTCTGCGACCGGCGGGCGTACCGCCGGAATCCTGGGTTCATCCTACCGTCTCGGTGATCCAGCCTGCGCCCGCACATCTACCGGCCATGAGCCAGACCACGCACCGAGTCCCGGCCGGCGTCAGCACCGGCGGCCAGTTCGCCCCCACCACGCGCGACGAGGCGAGCGTCGACCTGACCCGCGGCGGCGACCGCTACGCCGGGTCCTGGTCGATCGACGACTTCACGCCCGAGCAGCGCCACAAGTTCGACTCGCTCCACCGGCACGCCTACGACTGGGCCGCCCACCGCGTGGGCAACCTCGGCATGGAGAACTCCGACTACGCCGAGGACTACGCCGCCTGGGTCGGGCGCCGCTACGTCGCACTCGACTTCGACGACGACGCCATCGGCGACCACAAGGACCTGCACGCCCGCTGGGACGCCGAGCGCGCCGCGGCCGCCGCCCAGACGGTCGCCGAGGGCATGGACGAGGGCGTGTGGGCTGCCCGGATGTCGAAGGGCTCGATCCTGTCGGGCGCCGACATCCGCAAGAGCGACGCCATGTCGTTCCTGGGCCTCAAGCAGCGCCTGGCCGCCGCCGGCGTGCAGGTCAGCGAGGCGCGCGCGTACGGCGGGCGTCTCGGCTGGAAGATCACGAGCCTGGACGCCGACCGGTTCGGCCGTCAGGTGTGGGTCGGGGACCCGGGCGGCGCGCGCGTCGACCGTGACGACGAGGACTACTGACCCGCACATCTACCGGCCATGAACCACTCCCGCGTGCCCGCAGGCGTCACCACCGGCGGACAGTTCGCCACCGGCGCCCGCTCTGAGTCCACCGCCACCCTGACCCCGCCCACCGGGCCTGACCCGCGCGACGGCGTCGTGAGGATCGACGCCCAGTGGCGTGCCGCCGGCTCCGGCTGGGACGCGCTGCCGGTCTGGCCCGAGGGCGCCGGCCCCACGCCGACGGTCACCTGGGAGCACAACAACGACGTCGTGCAGACGACGTTCTCGTTCAACGACGGCGCCCAGTCGGTCACGTACTGGAAGGGCTCGGACGGCGACACCCACAACACCTACGACGACAACTACGGCAGCGACGGCGATGTGGCGCCGGTGCGCGACGGGGTGTTCGGCGGCGACTCCGACACCGACACCGCCTACGAGATGCGCGACTGGATGTACGAGGTCCACTCCCGCATCGACACCGAGGCGTACGGCGTCACGGTCGCCGCGACCACCGAGGACGTGCGCGCCGCGGTGCTCGCCTCCGCGCTCGGCGAGCCGCAGCCGGTCGTGCCGGCCGACGACGGCCCGGTGCGCATGGAGCACCTGGAGGACGACTGGGCCGACGACCCGGGGCTCAGCGAGGAGCAGGCCGCCGCGCTCATGGGCCTGTCGCGCGAGCAGAAGGCCGACGCGCTCGCCGAGGCGCTGTCCGCCCACGAGAACGAGTGGTTCACGCTGCTGGACTCCGTGCGCGGGCAGGCCACCCGCAACCTGCTGGAGAAGCTCGGCCTCGACTGAGACGGGCGGTCAGTCCTCGTCGTCGTCGATGAACAGGAGGTCGACCAGGTCCGCGAGCTCGCTGGGGTCGCGGACCTGGTCGAACCGTCGCAGGGCCGCGATGTAGGCCAGCTTGTCGACGTCCCAGTCGAACACCGCCGGCGGATCATCGTCGCCTCGGGCCGCGAGCAGCACCAGGTCGGCGAGCAGTCGGGTCGATCGCCCGTTGCCGTCCACGAACGGGTGGATCCGCACGGACTCGGCGTGTGTCGCGATCGCCAGCTGCGCGGCGGTCCAGTCCTCGGTGTGCTGCCAGCGGTACAGCAGGTTCTCGAGCGTCGACCGCAGCTCGACGGCGATCTGCGCCGGGTCGATGCCGATGCTGAGCTCGCGCTGGCGGTACACGCCCGACCACGTCCAGATGTTCTCGTACAGGCGGGCGTGTAGGTCGCGCAGTGTCCAGTCGCTCAGCAGGTCCTCCAGCGGGATGTCGCCGTCGGCCGCCCGCTGGACGAACGCCTCGCGGACCTCGTCCTCGTAGGCCTGCTCCAGCTCATAGACCGCGGCCTTGCTCACCGGGCCGCCGATCGCCTCGGCGACCTCCGGCAGCAGGGCGTCAAGTTCCTCGAAGTCGAGCGGCGTGCCGCCGTAGTCCGGGTCGAGCCCGGTCACTTCGTGCGAGCGGGGCGAGCTGCTACGTAGCGGCCCGTGACCGCGGAGCGCTTCGTGGCCTTCACGACGCGGCCCTCGAGCTTCGCCGAGGCCTTCGTCGAACGGGCGGCCACGCGTGCCGACGCCTTCGCGCTGACTGTGCCCTTCTTGGCCACCCGGCCCACCTCCTTCGCCATCGCCTCAGGATAGCGCTGGCGGCGGGGTGCGACAGCGCGCGGCCCCGCACATCTACCGGGCATGAGCGTCGTCGCTGACCGCAGCCGAGTTCCCGCTGGTGTGCGCACCGGTGGCCAGTTCGCGACCGAGGCGCGCGCCGAGGCCAACCTGACCCTGGCCGCGCCCGACCCCTACCTCGACGCCGCCGACGAGGTCGACGAGCCGGCCCGCCCCGTCTACTCCATCCCCGCGTCCGCAGCGACCGAGGCGCAGGCCCGCATCGAGAAGGCCAACCGCCGCCTGGCCCGCGCCGGGATCGAGGACCGGTTCACGTTCGAGCTCACCGAGCCGTACGTCACCAAGGTCGGCGACCCGCCGCGCGAGATGTTCTACCGCGACCTGACGCTGTCGCACCCGTCGATCTCCTACGGCGGCTGGGAGTTCGTCGCCGCCGTCGACCACCTGGAGGCCGGCGCGCTCGTGCGCTCCAAGCCCGGCGTCGAGCTCAACGGCTGGCGGCCCGAGGTGTCCGAGTGCGAGCACTGCGGCAAGGTCCGCCGCCGCGCGGCCACCTACCTCGTCGAGCACGAGGACGGCACCCGCAAGCAGGTCGGCTCCTCGTGCATGACCGACTTCCTGGGCGTCAAGCCCGCCGGGCTGTGGGCGCTCGGGTTCGACCCGCTGGAGGAGTCCGAGGACGACGGCTGGCTGTCCGGCGGGTCCTACGGCGGCGACGTCGCCACCGAGAACCTCGAGGTCCTCGCCGTGGCGCTCGCGGTCACCGACGGCGGGCGCGAGTACGTCTCGCGCGACGCCTCGATGTGGCGCGGCACGGCGTCCACCTCCGACGCCGTGCGCGACCAGCTGTTCGGCGGCGGCCCGCGCGAGAGCGCCGAGCAGCGCGCGGAGCGTGCCCGCCTCGCCGAGCGGGCCCAGGAGTTCCTGCGCGACGGCACCGCGGAGAAGGTCCTGGCGTACGCACAGCAGATGGAGGGCGAGGGCGACTACGCCACGAACATGCGCGTCCTGGCCGCCGGCGAGCACGTCGACTTCAAGCACACCGCGCTGCTGGCCTCGGCGGTGTCGGGGTGGGCGCGCGACAACGACCGGCGCGCGGTCCGCGAGGCACGCGCCGCGGCGTACACGCCCGGGCACCTGGCCCCGGTCAAGGACAAGGTCACCGGGCACACTGCCGTGGTGGAGAAGGTCGTCCCGCTGGAGGCCTATGTCTACGGCGGCGAGGGCGGCTCGCTGGTCATCATGCGCGCCTCGACCGGCCACACGCTCAAGTGGAAGGCCTCGACCCGCCAGGACCTGTCCGCGGGCGACAAGGTGACGTTCACCGGCGGCACCGTCAAGGCGCACGAGGCGTACAACGGCCAGGACCAGACCGTCTTGACCCGCGTGAAGTTCGACGTCGAGCCGGCCGGTGACGACCAGGATGGGCAGGCATGATCGGGCAGCTGCGACGTGGGCAGGACGGCTTCACGCTGACCGAGCTGCTGGTCGTCATCGTCATCATCGGCGTGCTGGCTGCCGTGGCGATCCCGATGTACCTCAGCCAGCAGCAGAAGTCCCACGACGCCGCGGTCAAGACCGACCTGCGCAACGCCCTCGCCCTGGTCGCCGGGTACGACGGCTCTACCCGGATGCCGACCACCCTGGGCCAGCTCGCCGGCGCGCCCGGCCAGACGCCGATGACCACCGGCGGGACAGCGTACAAGGCGTACTACGTCGCCGACGGACCTGGCGCCGGCATGGTCATCATGGGCGTGCACGAGAAGCACCCGGACCGGGTCTGGGCGGTCTCGTCGTACAACGGCGGAGCCGCGCAGCTGATCGGGGCGTCGACGTGGTCGGGCGGGGTCGTCTCGTCCTGGCCGACCGTCACCGACACGGCGATCGCCGAGCTCGGGGCCGCCGGCGTCACGTGGGACAACGCGAGCGGCATCCGCTGGGGCCTGACGCACTCGGTCGGCCCGGCCTGACCCGCGCCCGCACATCTACCGGCCATGAGCACCCACAGCCGCGTCCCGGCGGGCGTCACCACCGGCGGTCAGTTCTCCACCTCGGCGCGCGGCGAGGCCGACGTCACGCTCGCGTCCGACCCGTACGAGGCGCACGCGACCGCGCTGGGCCAGCGCCTGGCCGCGGCCGTCGGCGCCGACCAGGTCGCCGACGTCGAGCTGAGCCGCGACGTCTCCTGCGGCGCGCCCGAGGGTGCCCGGCACCTCAAGCTCACCGTCGACGTGCCCGGCACGAGCATCGGGGAGCGCGTGGTGGCCGGCGGGTACCTGATGCCCGACGGGTCCGTGCGCGAGCTCACCCTGGAGTCGCAGTGGTTCGACCCCTACGAGGACGACGGCGACGAGCTCCGCGACGGCGTCCAGATGCCGTTCGAACCCCAGCGCACGGGCGAGTACCTGGAGTCCCACGTCGAGACCGCCCGCATGATCGGACGCCACCAGCGCGCCCTGGACGATGCCATCAACCAGCCCCAGCGCCGCCGCCGCGGCCCCCTCAACGGGTACTTCGAGATCCTGCACGCCACCGCCGCGTGCGACAGCCAGGGCCGCCCCGTCGTCGAGGTGGTGAACGGGCGGCGCAAGGGTGCCAGCAAGGTCCTGCTCCGCCTGGACGAGTGCCGCCGCGTCGAGTCGATGGCCGTCGGCACCGACTTCGGCCTGCTCACCGTCGGCGAGGCCGACCGCGACAAGGTCGCCGGCAGCCTGGACCGCGACCTCGCCTACGAGCTCGGCGAGGACCTCGGCACCGACCCGAGCATCTGGGGCGTGGCGTCGCTGTCGCGGCGCATGGCCGGCGCCATCCCGCAGGACGACTGACCGCCCGGCGTGCCGGCTCCTAGTCGGGCCGGCACGCGTCCGGGTTCGACGGCGGTGGCTCGAACCCGGCGGGCCAGACGGTCGTGGAATCCCAGCACGACAGTTTGAAGCCCCAGTCGCCCAGGTTCGTCGTGACGATCAACTCGTCGAGCCCGGTGCGCCCTTCCACCTCCGGTGACAGGTCCGTCGCGAACCGGGTGCCGCGCAGGTCGGCCATCTGGAAGGACGGATCCGCACCGTCGATCCTGATGGTGGCGTACCCGAAGCTGGCCCCTCGCAGGTCGGCGCGGTCGAAGTTGGTACCGGTGATGTCCGCGACGTCGAAGAACGAGCCGCGCAGGTCCGCCATCGAGAAGGACGCCAGCTCGGCGTTGACAGCCTGGAAGCGGGAGCCGCGCAGGTCTGCGCCGACGGCGCTCACCCTGGCCATGCTTGCGTTCACGAACCTCGCGCAGTCGGACGCTCCCGGGACCTCGCACCCCAGCGGCAGGCCGGAGATGTTCGCGTCGGTGAGGTCTAGCCCGTCGAACGGACGTGACACGGTTCCTGGGCGCGACGCCACCTCGCGCACGAACCGTAGGTCGTCGCGCTGCTGCGCAGCCAGCTCCGCCTGCGCGGCGAGGTGCTCGGCGCGCGCCGCGGCGTCGCGGTCAAGCTTCGCCTGCACTGCGATGGTCGCTGTCGAGATCAACGCGCCGACCACGAGTGCCACCAGGAGCTCGCCCCTGAGCCGGCGCCGGTCGCCGTCGGCTCGCCGCAATGCCCGGCGCGCGGCCCTCCGGTCTGCCGCGGTGGGCGGCGGCACGGGCGGCGTCGGAGCTGGTGAGGGGTCGCCCGTCGACGGCTGCGGCGCGGTCATAGCCAGAGGCTACTGGCCAAGGTGCGCCCGCACATCTACCGGCCATGAGCACCCAGACGCGTGTCCCGGCCGGCGTCACGACCGGCGGCCAGTTCGCCGCGACGACGCGCCCCGAGGCGGCCGTCGACCTCGCGGGCACCCCGGCGCGGGTCCACGATGGCGAGGTGGACGCGGCGGAGATGGCCGCCCGGCGCCAGGCGCTCGTCGAGGACTGCCTGTCCGCCGACAGCCAGGGCATCGGGTACCGGTTCGAGGTCGAGGACCTCGCCGAGGGCGTCGCGTACGCCATCGACCCGGACGCTGCCGGCGAGCCGCGCGAGACCCTGCTGGCGGCCGCGCGCGAGACGATCACCGCGGCGGCCGCCGGCGGCCGGGCGTGGGCCTGCGCGGGCGAGCCGGGTCCGCTGCAGCACTGGTCAGACGACGCCGACGCGATCGTCGACGAGGCCCTGGACGCCGCGTGGCGGGTGCACCGAACGCGCTGACCTGCAGCGTCACCGCGCACTGCCGCACATCTACCCGGGGAACGACGCAGCGCTAGCTGCGCCGTCGTCGTGCACTCATCGGGAGATGCCTGCTCATGACCGTTCCCCACCGGCGCCGTCGCGCCGTCGCCGTGCTTGCCGTCACCGCCCTGGCCGCCACGCTGGCCACCGGTGCCGCGTTCGTCGAGACGGAGGTCGTCGACGGCAACGCGTTCACCTCCGGAGTGCTCGACCTGACGATCTCCCCCGCCGAGCACCGGTTCGAGGTGGCCGGCATGGCGCCCGGCGACACGGTCACCGAGCAGATCGGCGTGACGAACTCCGGCACCGTCGACCTGCACTACACGGTCACGGTCGCCCGCGACGAGGACTCCGGACCGCTCGCAGAGGTGCTGACCACCCGGCTCGACGCCGAGGACGGCCAGCCGCTGGTCACCAGCGCCGGGCTGCCCGCCGCCGCACCCGCGGTCAACGGGACGACCGTGCGGACCCTGGGCGCGGGTGACAGCGAGACCCTGACGGCAACCGTCGCACTGCCCCGCGAGACCGGCAACGGCCACATTGGCACCACCGCGAACCTCACCTGGGCGTTCAACGCCGCGCAGGTCTCGCCCGGCACCCCGGTGGCGCTGCCGGACCCGCGCGGCGCGTGGGACCTGGAGGAGGGGCGCGGCATGGTCGTGGCGGACTCCTCGGGCCGTGGCCTGGACGCCACCGTGACGGGCACGATCGACTGGATCGCCGGCGTGGACGGCGGCGCCGTGCGCTTCGACGGGCACACCTCGAGCGCGGGCGTCCCCCACACCCCCGAGCTCGACGTGCGTGACGCGGTGAGCGTCGCCGCGTGGGTGCGCCCCGAGCTCATCCGCACCCAGAACATCGTGAAGAAGTCCGAGAACGGCCTGGCCGACGGGTACGAGCTGTCCATCTCCTCCTCGGGCAAGCCGTTCTTCCGCATCAACCAGTGGACCAACGGCGACACCTACCGCGTCAACGGCCCCGACGTCCTGCCGGTCGACGCCCAGACCTGGGTCCACCTGGCCGGCACGTACGACGGCCAGACGATGCGCCTGTTCATCGACGGCGTCGAGGTGGCTTCGGTGGACGGCCCGACCCACGTCGGGGCCAACGTGCTGCCGCTGACCATCGCCAGTGCCCCGTCCGGGGAGTACCGGTTCCAGGGCGGTGTCGACCAGGTCCGCGTGTACGCCAGCGCCCTGTCGCCCGAGCAGGTCGCCGCCCTGTACGCCTCGGCCCGGCCCTGAGCGGCGCACCGCACATCTACCGGACATGAGCACCCACCCGGGCAAGGCCCGCACACCTGCCGGTGTCCGCGAGGGCGGCCAGTTCGCCACCACGGCGCGCGCCGAGTCCTCGGTGAGCCTGGCCGCGCTGTCGCCGTCGGTCGTCGAGGCCGTGCGCGGGGACCTCATGTCCCGGTACTCCGAGGCCGAGGGTGCCGTGGAGCTCGCCCAGGAGCGCGCTGCCGCCGCGGCGCGAACGGCCGCGGCCGCGCAGTCCGCGCTCGACGAGGCCGTGGCGGCGCGTGACGCCGCGTACCGGGCTCTGGAGGACTCCGGCCTGCTCGTCGACGGCGACCTCCCGCCCGCCCCGCAGGCGCCTGTCGCGGAGGCTGTGCCGGCCGTCCCCGCGCGCCCGCACGACCCCACGCGCGTCGACGAGGTCGTGGAGGTGCCCGGACACGGCCGCTTCACCCGCATCGAGCCCGGCGTGCCCCTGGACTCCGACCTGGGGTACCTGCGCGTGCAGGTCGACCGCGACCTCGACCCCGACGAGGCTCGCCAGCTCGCCGCGCTCGTCGGCTACCGCTGGGCCGCCACCGGCGGCGAGCGGATCGGCTACGACGTGCACCAGGACTCGCCGAACTCGATCATCGTCTACGCCGACGCGACCAAGGGCCGCGCCTACGAGCGCCTGGACGCCTTCATCAGCGAGGTCGGCGACGTCGTGCGCGAGGGCTCGAAGATCCGCACGACAGACCGGGCCGGCGAGGGCACCAAGGGCACGCGTCTGGTCGAGCCGCTGGCCGGCGTGGGAGCGGTCACCCTCTACCAGCAGGCGTACTCGTGAGCGCCGCCACGCCCCGCGTCCCGGCCGGCGTGAGCACTGGCGGCCAGTTCGCCGTGGTCCCGCGCGCCGAGGCGAACGACGTCGACCTGATCGCCGAGCCGGAGGTCTGGGAGCCCAGCGAGGACGTCGTAGTCGGCGGCGACGGGTACGGCTCGCACGGTGACTGCGACCCTGACGACGCGATCCCGGGGTTCTTCCCGGACGACGACAACGACTGCTGGATCTGCGGCGACCCGCTGGACTGACCGGCTCGCCCCGCACATCTACGGGGCATGACGACGCCGACCCCGACCCGCAGCCGTGTCCCGGCCGGTGTGCGCACCGGCGGTCAGTTCGCCGTCGAGGCGCGCGGGGAGGCCGACGTCGACCTCGCGACCGCACCGCCCAACGAGCCGGCCGGCGAGGAGCTCGCCGAGACGGTGTTCACCCGCCGGTACGACTCCGTCGAGGACAAGGTCGCCGCGTTCCACGCCGAGCTGGAGCAGCGCGTCTCCGAGCTCGCGCACGACGAGAACTGGCTGGCCTACCTCGACACGATGGCCAAGTTCCACCGGTACAGCATGCTCAACACGCTGCTGATCGCCGCCCAGCGCCCCGGCGCGACGAAGGTCGCCGGGTTCCGCAAGTGGAAGGACGAGCTCGGCCGCCACGTCCGCAAGGGCGAGAAGGGCATCAGCATCTTCGCGCCCAAGACCCGCCGCGTCCCGGTCACCGACGCCGCCGGCAACCCCGTCAAGGGCGAGAACGGCAAGGCCAAGTACGAGGTCCGCTGCATCGGGTTCACGACCACCACAGTGTTCGACGTCTCCCAGACCGACGGGCCCGAGATGCCCGCCGTCACCCACGACCTGTCCGGCGAGCCGCCGGCCGGGTTCACGCAGGACCTCGAGGCCGCGATCACCGCCCAGGGGTACACCATCGGCTCCGAGGACCTGCCCGGCACGGCCCGCGGCTACACCGACCCGCGCGGCAAGCGCGTCGTCGTCGAGGCCTCGCTGTCGCCCGCGATGCGCGCCAAGGTGCTCGCCCACGAACTCGGGCACATCGCCTGCGGGCACACCGAGCGCCTGGAGGAGTACCACTCCGGGCACCGCGGCGGCCGCGGCCAGATGGAGGTCGAGGCCGAGTCCGTCGCCTACGCCCTGTGCCGCGCGAACGGCATGAGCACGCAGGTCGGCGACGTCTCGGGCACCTACGTCGCCGGGTGGGCCGGGCCCGCCGGCTCCGAGGCGGTCAAGGCGTCCGCGAACGCCGTCGCCAAGGCCACCAGGACCGTCCTGGAGTCCCAGCCGTGGCGCAACGTCGAGTGACGTCGCGCACCCGAGAGGAAACGCCCATGCCCCAGCCCGCCGACGAGATCGTCGTCGTGGACGAGACCGACCGCACCGCGTACGTGTTCGCGACCGACGACGACGTCACGGCCTGGTCCGCCACCGGCGCCGCCACGTGGACGCAGATGCGCGAGGCCACCGACGACGAGCTCGACGCGGCCCAGGGCGCGACCCTGTGACCCCGACGCCCTCGCAAGCCGCGGCGACGATGACGGCGATGCTCGACTGCCCCGGCTGCCGCCTGGACGGCGCGTGGTGCACGGTGCACCCGATGTCGATGCCGGTGCTCGCCTGCCTGATCCTGGCCGCACAGCCGCTGCACACGGACCGCCTCGCGCACAGCCGCGGCGTCGGCGAGGCGATGCGCTCCCTGGTCGTGCCCGCCGAGAACGCCGGCCTGCTCACGTCATCCACAGCCGACCTGTGGATGGCCGCTGCGCTGCTGCACGACGTCGGCTACGCCCGCCCCGGGTCCGGGCACCACGCCGTCGACGGCGCCCGCTACCTGCGCGCGCTCGGCGCCCCCGCCCCGCTCGTGGCGATGGTCGCCTGGCACTCCACCGCGCCGTACGAGGTCGCCGCGCGCGGCCTGGAGGTGGACCTGGCCGCCGAGTTCGGGCGCCCGAGCCCGCTCGGGGCCGCGGCGCTGTGGGTCGCGGACTTCACCACCTCCCCGCACGGGCGCCAGATCAGCGTCGAGGAGCGGCTGGCCGAGATCCGGTGCCGCTACCCGGCCGACTCCCCCGTGCTGGCCGCGCTCGACGCGTCCCAGGGCGACCTGGCCGCCTCCTTCGCGCTCGTGGCCGCCCAGCTGTCCCCAGCGTCGTCCACAGCCGCCGCCTGAGCGCCCACCGCACATCTACCGGTCATGAGCACCCAGTCCCGCGTCCCGGCAGGCGTCACCACCGGCGGCCAGTTCTCCACCTCCGCGCGCGGAGAGTCGCCCGCGTCCCTGACTGCGCCCGGCGCGCGCGAGGAGCGCTACACCTCAGCCGCCACAGCCCGCCAGGGTGACTGGCTGCTCGGGCGCGACGGTGAGGTCCTCGCCGTCGTCCGCGAGGTCGTGCCGCACGCGTCCAAGCCCGGGTTCGTCACCTGGCGCTACGAGGACGGGACCAGCTCGGCGCCGATGCGCGGCGCGAACGAGACCATCCGCATCTCGCGGGCGACCGCCCCCGACCCGGCGCTGGTCGCCAAGCAGGAGGCGATCGACGCCGCGGCCGAGCGCGCCGGGCTGACCGGCTCGCGCCTGGTCGCCACGCCGGAGGGCGCGGACCTCGAGCACGACGGGACGCGGTACACGCTGTCGACGGACTCGAACGGCAACGACCTGTTCGTCTACGCCCAGGACGAGCACGGCAAGGCGACCGGCCCGTCGATCGACGCTCGCGTGCTGGCCTCGGTCGGCCGGGCCGAGGGGTACGGCGTCCCCACGGCGTCCCGGCACGGCGGTGAGCCGGACCACGACTCGGAGATGGACGCCTACTTCGGCGCCCGCACGACGCTGCGGCGGGTCGCGCGCGACGCGGGCATGGCGATCTCGGACCTGCCGTGAGCGCGCTCGCCCGGATGCCGGCCGGGGTCACCACCGGCGGCCAGTTCACCACCGGCGCCCGGACCGAGGCCCCGGTGGAGCTCGCCGGTCCCGGCGGAACCTGGGGCGGGCGGCGTGACGGCGAGGTCGGCGAGCTGCCCATCACCGCGCTGATCACCACGGCGTCCGCCATGACCGAGGTGCTCACCTCCGGGCGGCGCAGCGAGTCCCCCGACGACCCCGTCCTCGTGCGCGCCCGCGAGGACGACCCGGCCCGCTGGGAGGTCGCCGACGGCCACCACCGCCTCGCCGACGCGATCCGCGCCGGGCGCACCACCGTGGCCGTCGAGTTCGACACCTGCTTCGACGACGAGCCGTACGAGGGCGAGCTGTACGACTTCGCCCAGCACCTGCCCGACGTCGCCGCGACCTGCGAGTTCTGCCCCGCAGCGGCGGCCACCCAGATCCAGGCGCACACCTCGCGCGGCCCGGTCGGTGAGCCGCGGTACGCGTGCGCCGAGCACGACGGCGCCCCGACGTTCACCTCGTTCGGTGGCGGCTGGACCGAGCGCTCCCCCATCGCCCCGACACCCCCGAGCGCCTGACCTGCAGCCCGCACATCTACCGGCCATGAGCACCAGCGCGCGTTCCCGTGTCCCCGCCGGCGTCACCACCGGCGGCCAGTTCGCCACCGAGGCGCGGTCCGAGTCCGACGTCGACCTCGCACCCGCCCCGGCTCCCGAGCGCGACGACTCGGCTCTGCCCGGCCTGCTCGACGCCGCCGAGAAGCGCCTGGACGCCCTGTACGCCCAGGGGCTCGGTGACCGTCACGGGTACCTGCGCCTGGCCGCCACGGCGGCGTGCGTGCGGCTGGCCGACCCCGAGGCGATCGGGTTCGAGCTCGACGGGTGGGACGACGCCGACGCCATGTACGTCTCCCGCGTCATCTGGGCCGGCGAGGACGAGGGCGAGGAGGTGGGCGACCACTTCGACTTCGAGGACGCCGACCTGGACCGCCGCGCCAGCGGCGTCGCGGTCAGCTCCAGCATGGACAAGGACCTGCTCGACGACTCCGGCGACAACCGGTTCATGATCGACGAGGTCATCTCCGGGCTCGAGGAGCCGGAGCCCGCGCAGCCCGGCGCGGCCGGGGCCGAAGCGGTTGAGCGGTTCCGTGCCGAGCACCTGCCCCTGGGAACGAGCGACGCGGACGCGGTGCGTGCGCTGATCGCCGACCTGGACGCGTGGGCGAAGGCGAACGACGTCGACCTGGCCCGGCAGTTCTCGGACGCGACCGACATCCCGCTCGCCGACGACCTGGACGAGCTCTGCGAGGGCTGCGGGCGCACGATGACGAACGGCGAGTGCCCCGTGCACGGCTGACACCGTCGTGCGGGGCCGGGCCGTCCTGGCCCCGCACATCTACCGGGCATGACGACGCTCGCTGATCGCTCCCGTGTCCCCGCTGGTGTGCGCACCGGCGGGCAGTTCGCCACCGAGGCCCGCACCGAGTCCGACGTGCACCTGGACGAGATCGAGGAGCCGACCCGTGACTGGGGCGCGCTGACCCTCGCCGAGGGCTCGCGCACCCCGTGGGGACCGGCCCAGAACGTCTACGACATCGCGCCCGGCATCGCGGAGGTGTCCTGCGCCGGGCACGGCGGCATCAAGCTGTCCAAGGAGCGCAACCGCGAGGTCCCGCCCGCGCTGCGCAACGCCTCGGGCTGGTACGAGGAGGACTGCGAGGCCGCGATCCCCATGTGGGCGTTCCACGAGGAGTACGCCGCCCACCGCCAGAGCGCCGACCACGGCGCCAGCGACATGGGCGACCCCGGGTACGTCCTGATGACCTCCGCGGCCCGGGTTCGCGAGTGGTTCCCCGACGCGTGGACCAAGGCGACCGGCCAGACCGTCACCGCCGAGCAGTCCCGCATCGTCGCCGAGCGCGAGTTCGCCGCAGCGCACGCCGGCGACCACATCACGCTCTCGGCCAGCCGCGACGCCGACCACCCCGGCATGGTGCGCGTGACGGCAACACCCGGTGGCGAGCGACCCACGATGGGGCGCAGCTGGGCAGACGTCGGCGCCCGGGAGTTCCTGGTGCCCGAGGACGAGTACGAGACCCGCGGCCGGTTCGGGTTCGTCGTCGACCCGGCCCGGCACGCCGACGTCACCCCGCCGCCGCCCCCGCCGAAGCCGAAGGCCAAGCGCCACCACCCCGACGTCACCGCCGTGCGCGCCCGCGCCGCCGAGATGACCCCGGCCGCCGAGAACCGCGTCGCCCGCGACCTCGCCCAGCGGTGGCGGCTCGCCGACGGCAGCGTGACGTCCCTGGCCCAGATGCTCGCGACCGAGGGTGTCACCGGCCGGTCCGCCACGATGTTCTCCGGCGACACCTCGGTGACGTACTACCTGCAGCAGCACGAGCACGAGGGCGACCGCAGCGGGACGGTCCTGCGGGTGTCCAAGGCCACCTGGGACGCGGTGGCCGACCAGGTCCCCGACTCGCGCACCGCCGGTGACATCGCCAGCCTCGAGGTCCACCGCGCCCAGGCCGCCGTCGAGAAGGCCCAGGCCAACCCCGACCTGGGAGCGTTCTACGGTGACACCAGGCTCAAGGCCCGCGCGGCGCTCGAGAAGGCCAAGGCCCGCCTGGAGAAGGCCACGGCGGAGCGCGCCCGCGTCCGCGACGAGGAGAAGGAGGGCCAGGCGTGAGCACCAACCCCAACCGCGTCCCGGCCGGCGTGAGCACCGGCGGCCAGTTCGCCACCGGCGCCCGCGCCGAGTCCGAGGCGTCCCTGACCGCCGCCGAGCAGACCCCGGCCCGGCTGCGCGACCGGTACCCGGTCGTCACCGGCGGCCTCCACGTCACCGTGGCCGACCCCGACGACCCCCAGGGTATGCCCGCCTACGACGGGGACGCCGAGGTGGCGAACGAGCGCCTGGCGCCCGGCTACTACGTCGCGAACACCGAGGACGGCCAGACCGTCACCCTGCACGTGCCGGCGCCTGACGACCAGATCGAGTGGGACAACATCGTCGACGCTGACGGGGCGCCGACGATGTTCGCCGAGGTCGACGGCATGCCCGTGCACGTGACCTTCCTGCCCGGCACCTTCGACGGCGCGGACGTGCGCGTCGGCGGCCAGCTCGTCGGCGAGGCGTTCGAGGACTCCGAGACAGGCAAGTGGCACACCCGCTCCACCGCCACCAGCCTCAGCGGCTACCTGGACGACCTGGACGCCGCGGCCCGCTGGCACGTCGAGCGCGCCACCCCGATCACCTGGGAGACCACCGAGAACGGCCCGCTCGGCGCCCTGACCGGCACCGTCCACGGCACGCCCGTGCGCGGCGTGTACGAGACCGACTCCGGGCAGGAGTTCCGCATCGACCTGTTCTCCGGCAAGGACCAGCTCGGCCAGGTCTACTACGAGCAGTCCGAGGGCGGCTGGCGGGCGTTCGTCGCCGGCGAGGGCGTCAAGCCCGCCGCGACCGGGCTCGCGAGCCGCGACGTCGCGATCCGCCACGTCGTGGACGGCCGCCAGGCGACCTGACCACGCCCCTTGCACCGGCGACGGCGGGCCCCGCACACCGCGGGCGCCCGCCGTCGTGCTGTCCGGCCCCGCCACCCAGGCGTATTCGGCGCATGTTGAACAGCTGAGGACCCACCCCCCCCGAGGAGCCCTCCCATGACCACCAGCACCAGTGTCCCGGCGTCCGGCCGCCCCCCCGCGGGCCCCAACCCCGGGGGGGGCCTCCCCCGGGGGGAAAAACCCCCCGGGGCCGGCCGGGCCGCACGGCTCCAACTCGGGGACCCCCGCCACGGACGCGGGCACGAACCGCTGGCTCTACCAGTACCAGAAGGGCAACGACGAGCAGAACCGCCCGTCGATCCAGGCGTTCTCGCTCAGCCACGAGCCGAGCCCGTGGATGGGCGA
>NZ_CALPBY010000008.1 GCF_943181405.1 Cellulosimicrobium sp. Marseille-Q4280 | reverse complement strand
CGTCCCCGCGGCGAGCGCGAGGTCCGACGGCGCCGCGCTCTCGCCCTGGGCGGTGATCCAGCCCGCGGCGACGTCCATGAGGGTCACGCCGATGATGAGGATGACCGTCCCGGTGACGATCGGCGGGCAGAACCAGAGGTGCGCGGGGGAGGACCGCGCTCCCAGGATCCTGAAGAGCCCGCACGCGCTCCGCGCCCCCGCCCCCCGCCGGCCGCTCTGTGCGCGGCCGTCCGTGCTCCGCCGCCCACCTGTGGCTGGTCCCGGCCGGCGGGGAGGTCGTCCAGGGAACGGGGGGCCGCCGGGTCCCCGGCCGCCGGGCCGCCCGCGCCCTCCTCCGCCGGCGGCGTCGGGTGTGAATAAGAGACAGGCGTGGAACGGGGGGCGGGCGAGGAGGTCCCCTCCGACTTCTACGCCGCGAGGCCGCCCGGTATTCCAGCGCGAGACCCGTCCCCGGATCGCCCGCCGCGTGCCCGGCGGGCCCCGTCCGGCCGAGGCGCGGTGGTCAGCGCACGACGGCGAGGAGCTCGTGGAGCAGCCCCGGGAAGCTGCGCACGCGGTGCACCGTCGGCGCGAGCGGGAGGTCGGCTGCGACGTCGTCGCTGGGCAGGCCGACGAACACCGGGAGCCCGGGGTTGGCCTCGAAGGTGGCGTGCACGATGCCGAGGTCGGGCCGCGTCTGCGTCGTCACCATCGCGACGGCCGCGGGCCGGACCATCGTCACGAGCTCGAGCGTGCGGTGGACGTTCGCCGGACCGGTGACGATCCGTGCCATCGCGCCGTGCGCGCCGAGCGCGGCCGCGAGCGCGTGCGCGGCGAGGGGCAGCGGCTCGTCGGGCGCGGCGAACACCAGCACGATGCGGCGCATGCGGCTGGGGTGGTTGCGCGGCGGGCCGCCAGCGGCGACGATCGCGTCCTCGCGCGACTGCGTGTACTCGCGCAGCGCACCGAGCGTCGCGTTCGCGAGGACGACCTCGGGCACCTCGCCGGAGGTCGCGAGGACCGTGCGCTCGGCGAGACGGTCGAGCGCCGGCTCCACCAGGTCGGACCACCAGTCGGCAGGGTCGACGCCCGCCGGGATCCGCAGGAGGCGGTCGCACGTGCGCTGGTCGTAGGCGATGGCCGCGTCGACGGCGTCGGAGACCGTCACGGGCCGCGCGTCGCGCAGCCCGCCGATCCGGGGTGCCGAGGGACCGCGCTTCTCCCCGCCCGGGACGGCGCGCAGGAACGGCCGCGGCCCGACGCCCCGCGGGGCCGGGCCGCCGTCGTCCTCGTCCTCGTCGGCGTCGTCG
Source organism: Cellulosimicrobium sp. Marseille-Q4280 (assembly GCF_943181405.1). GTDB lineage: Bacteria > Actinomycetota > Actinomycetes > Actinomycetales > Cellulomonadaceae > Cellulosimicrobium. The sequence goes on along the minus strand of NZ_CALPBY010000008.1, from coordinate 296,067 downwards.
GAACCGTCCAGGTCGTCGGCGTCGACGGTCGCGTCCACGGACTCGAGGGTCGCGTTCGTCCCACGGTGGGCAGCGAGCTCGTCGCCGTCGGCCGCGAGGGCGTTCCGGGCGGCGTCCGCCGGGGCCACGCCCTCGAGCGTGAGGCGCCGCATGATGAACAGGCGCGCGACGTCGTCGTCGGTGTAGCGACGGTGCGAGCCCGCCTGGTGCTCGGAGGGGCCCAGCCCGTAGCGCCTGTCCCAGGTGCGCAGGGTCGCCGGAGCGACGCCGAGGCGTCGGGCGACGACGGCGACGGCGAGACCGGGACTGTGGGACATGGTCGGTCGGGCTCCCTCGGGGTCGGGGGCGGACCGCACGGAGGTCATGGATCGATTCTGCCGATCACCACCAGGTCCCGCCACTCGCCGGACCCCACCTCGACCACACCGTGACCTCGTTCGCGCCGCGCGCTGTGCAGCACTTGTTCACGGTGCGGACGAACGCGCCAGACCGTCGTGGCATCGCGCCGCCGGCGTCTCTCGGTCCGAGGTCGCGCCCGCGCGACCGGTCGCCTGGCGCGATGCTGGAGGCACGCGCGTCGAGACCTCGCCACGACCTGCGGATTCACGAGATCGACACAGGGACTTGAACAACCTCTGCAACGCTTGTAGGTTGTTCGCCATGGCAGAGATCTCGAGGCTCCCCGGACCGGTGATGGAACTCTGGGAATGGCAGTACCAGGGCTCGTGCCGCGATCAGGACGACACGTTGTTCTTCCACCCCGAGGGCGAGCGAGGCTCGACGCGACGACGACGCGCGGAGGCCGCGAAGGCGATCTGCCACTCGTGCCCGGTGATGATGCAGTGCCGCGAGCAGTCGCTGCGCGTGCGCGAGCCCTACGGCGTGTGGGGCGGGCTGAGCGAGGACGAGCGCGCGGCGATCCTCGCCGGGTCGGCGCGCAAGACGGGCTGACCCCGGACGGCTGACCGCTGCGGTCCGACGACGCACCGCAGCGGCACGGCAGACCGGTCGGTGCGCGCGCTCACCACGAGCGCGCCGGCACGCCACGACGGGTGGGGCGACCCGTCGGCGGCACGACAGGGCCCCGCGACCATGACGGTCGCGGGGCCCTGTGGCGTTCGCTGCCGGCTGGGTCAGCCGACGACCACGGCGAGGATGTCGCGCGCGGACAGGACGAGGTAGTCCTCGCCGCCGTACTTGACCTCGGTGCCGCCGTACTTGCTGTAGATGACCTTGTCGCCGACGGTCACGTCCAGGGGGACGCGGTTGCCGTTGTCGTCGACACGGCCCGGACCGACGGCCAGGACCTCGCCCTCCTGGGGCTTCTCCTTGGCGGTGTCCGGGATGACCAGGCCGGATGCGGTCGTGGTCTCGGCCTCGAGGGCCTTCACGACGATCCGGTCCTCGAGCGGCTTGATGGGGACCGACACGTCGGACCTCCCCTTTCGCGATGAGAACTGCTGACGGTTGGGTCGAGCGCACCGTGGCTGGCCGTCGTCGCGGGTGCCGGCAGCCGGGTCGCTCGTGGGGTGGCCACCGTCGCTGACGGCGCCGACCCGCTGCCCAATCTAGGTCGCGGTTAGCACTCGGTCAAGGCGAGTGCCAGCGTGTTCGCGCAGGGCGACGCAGCACGGACCACCGCGCTCGCCGATCGGCACCTCGTCGGTCCCGGGCGCACGCGGGCGCACGTCCGTGGAAGGATCGACGCATGGACGCCGCCGCGCTGTCGAAGCTGCTCAGCCCCGAGGGCTGGGCCCTGCTCGGAGCGCTGCCGCCCTACGACGAGCACCAGGCCCTCGTCCTCTCGGCGGGCCTGCGGGCGAAGGGCGTCGACCCCGACCTGGCCGCGGCCGCGCTCACGCAGTCGCGCCTGCGGGCCGCGGCACGCGCCAAGTTCGGGGCGTTCGCCGACGGGATGCTCTTCACCCAGCCGGGCCTCGAGCAGGCGACCCGGCTCGTCGTCGCGGTCCGGCACGCGCAGCGCTACCTCGGGGCCGGCGTCACCAAGGTCGCCGACCTCACGTGCGGCATCGGCGCCGACTCGCTCGCCTTCGCCGGGACCGGCCTCCACGTGCTGGCGACCGACGTCGACGAGCTCACCGCCGCCCTCGCGACCGTCAACCTGCGGCACTTCCCCGAGGCCGAGGTGCGCCACGGCGACGGGCTCGCGCTCGACCTCGCGGCCGAGGGCGTCGAGGGCGTCTACGCCGATCCCGCGCGGCGCACCCGCTCCGGGTCGCGCGTGTTCGACCCGAGGGCCTACGCCCCGCCGCTCGACGCCGTGTGGGCCCTGCGCGACCGGGTCCCGGCGGTGGGCATCAAGGTCGGTCCCGGGATCTCCCACAACGGGCTGCCGGCCGACGCGGAGACCGAGTGGGTGTCCGTCGACGGCGACGTCGTGGAGGCCGCCCTGTGGTTCGGCCCGCTCGCCCCTGAGGGGCCCGGGCGCGCCGCGCTCGTGCTCACGACCCGGACCGACGCCGACGGGACCGAGCACACCGTCGCGCGTGCGCTCGCGCACCGCCCGGGCGACGCCGACGTCACGGCCGACGCCGGCGACGTCGGGCACTACCTGTACGAGCCGGACGGCGCGGTGATCCGCGCGGGTCTCGTGGCGCACGCGGCGGCGGAGCTCGAGGGCCGGCTCCTCGACCGGACCATCGCGTACGTCACGACGGACTCCCCCGCCCCGGTGGGCGAGAACGGTCTCGCCGCCGGGCTCGCGCGCGGGTACCGCGTGCTCGACACCATGCCGTTCGGCCTCAAGCGGCTGCGCGCGTACCTGCGCGAGCGCGACGTCGGGCGCCTGACCATCAAGAAGCGCGGGACGGCCGTGACGCCCGAGCAGCTGCGCAAGCAGCTCGCGCTCACCGGCGACGCCGAGGCGACGCTGGTCCTCACACGGGTCGGGGGTCAGCAGCGCGTGCTCGTCGTCGACCCCCTGGACCGGCCCATCGCGACCGGGCGAGAGGGCTGACGCCGTGGAGATCCCCTTCGCGCGCTCGGAGCGCTCGACCGTCGGCCTCGAGTGGGAGCTCGCGCTCGTCGACACCGACTCGGGCGACCTGCGGCAGGTCGCGCAGACGGTGCTCGACGCCGTCCGGCCCGCCGGGGGCGGCGAGCACCCGTCCATCAAGCAGGAGCTCCTGCTGAACACGGTCGAGGTGGTCAGCGGCGTGCGGCGCACGGTCGGCGAGGCGGGCAGGGACCTCGAGCGCTCGATCGACGAGATCCGCGCCGTCACGGACCCGTTGCGCGTCGAGCTCATGTGCGCGGGCACGCACCCGTTCGCGCGCTGGGCGCAGCAGAAGGTCACCGACAAGCAGAGGTACACCACCCTCATCGACCGCACCCAGTGGTGGGGGCGGCAGATGCTCATCTACGGCGTGCACGTGCACGTGGGCGTCGAGGACCGCGACAAGGTGCTGCCGATCCAGCGCGCGATGCTCACGTGCTTCGCGCACCTGCAGTCGCTCTCCGCGAGCTCACCCTTCTGGGGCGGCAAGGACACCGGGTACGCGTCGAACCGCGCGCTGATGTTCCAGCAGCTGCCCACCGCAGGCCTGCCGTTCCAGTTCGAGGGGTGGCCCGACCTCGAGGGCTACGTCGCCGACATGCTGCACACCGGCGTGATCGACGACTTCAGCGAGATCCGCTGGGACCTGCGCCCGGCCCCTCGGTTCGGCACGCTCGAGACCCGCATCTGCGACGGCACGACGAACATCACCGAGCTCCTCGCCCTCGCCGCGCTGACCCACTGCCTCGTCGAGCACTTCTCGACACTGCTCGACGAGGGCCGCGAGCTGCCGACGCTGCCCCCGTGGTTCGCGCAGGAGAACAAGTGGCGCTCGGCCCGCTACGGCATGGACGCGATCATCATCCTCGACCGCTCGGGGAACGAGGAGCTCGTCACCGACGCCGTGACACGACTCCTCACCGAGCTGGAGCCCGTGGCCGCGCGGCTCGGGTGCCTCGACGAGCTCGACGGGGTCCGCACGATCCTGCGGCGCGGCGCGTCGTACCAGCGCCAGCGCGCCGTGGCACGGCGCAACGGCGGCGAGCTGGACGCCGTCGTGCGCTCGCTGGTCGCCGAGATGCGCGCCGGCCGGCCGCTGTGAACCGCCCTCAGTAGTCCCGCAGGACGACGCCGCGCTCCGCGGCGCGCTCCGCGAGCCACCCCTCGGACCACTCGTCCGTGCCGCACGGCGACGACGACCGGTCCGCCGCCTCGCGCGAGTACCCGCCCCACGACAGCACGCGGCACGACGCGTCGGTCTCGACCGCACGCTGCCACTCGTCGTCCTCGGCGAACCCCGAGTCGACGGCCGACTGCACGACGTCGAAGTCGTGCCACCACTGGATCATGTGCGACAGCTCGTGCGCGAGGAGGAACTCCTTCGTCGCGGGGTCGGCCCCGTCCGCCCACCAGACGAAGAGGGTCCGCGGGTAGGAGGGGTGGAAGCAGCCCGCCACGCCGTCCTCGTAGGCGTCGTGCTCCTCGACGTGCACCATCCCGCAGTTGTAGGCGGGGTCGTCGGTGAACACGACGTCGACCCCCTCGTTCGCGGGGTTGAGGGCGAGGAGCCACTCCGTGGGATCGGGGTGGGCGGGCAGGAAGGCCGGCGCGGACGACGTCCCACCCGGCACGGGGTCGGGCAGCGGCTCGGCGTGGTCACCCGCCCGCCAGCGGGCCTCCGCCCCCGACGCCGACGGCGCGGCGTCGGGACTCGGGTCCTCCCACACGGTGGGCGGCGGGACGGAACCCTCCTGCTCGGTCGGGAGCCCCGCCGCGTCTGCCGGGTCCGTCCCGCCGAGGGCGTTCAGGACGTACGCGGCGACGGCGACGACCACCACGAGGCCGGCCATCGCACCACGTCCACGACGGACGCGGCCGCGACGAGCCGTGCCGGAGGGTGCCACGTACCCGTACCCGTCCGTACGCACGGGCTGCGGCGGTGCGGCCTGGGCGACGAGGAACCGGTGCTGCGCCGACCAGTAGGCCGCCGCGCGCTCGGCGTCGGCGCGGTACGGTCCCGTCGAGGTCGCCGCCGCGTGCCACCACGCCTGCGCTCGGCGCAGCGCCTCCTCCGGGGTGAGCCCCGGCTCGGGAGGGCTGCTCACACGTGCGTCACGGTGAGCGGCATCGACGAGTCGACGCCGATGTCGAGGCGCGAGGGCGCCACTCCCGCGCGCACGACGGCGGACCCCAGGGCGGCGATCATCGCGCCGTTGTCGGTGCAGTACCGAATCGGCGGGATGCGCAGCTCGATGCCCGCCTCGGCGCAGCGCTTCGCGGCCATGTCCCGGAGCTGCGAGTTGGCGGAGAACCCGCCGCCGACCACGAGGGTGTCGACGCCGTGCCGCTCGCACGCGGCGATGGTCTTGGCCGTGAGGACGTCGGCGACGGACTCCGCGAAGGAGGCCGCGACGTCGTGCACGGGGATCTCCTCACCGGCGTCCTGCCGTGCCTCCACCCACCGCGCGACGGCCGTCTTGAGACCGGAGAAGGAGAAGTCATAGGCATGCTTCTCCTGGTCCTTGCGCGCCGTGAGGCCACGCGGGAACCGGATCGCGGTGGGGTCGCCCTCGCGCGCGAGGCGGTCGATGTGCGGTCCACCGGGGTACGGCAGGCCGAGGAGGCGGCCCACCTTGTCGAACGCCTCGCCCGCGGCGTCGTCGAGCGTCGAGCCGAGCTCGGTGACCGACGTCGCGACGTCGTCGACGAGGAGGAGCGAGCTGTGCCCGCCGGAGACCACGAGGGCCATCACGCGCTCCGGGAACGCGCCGTGGACGAGCTCGTCGACGGCGGCGTGCCCGATGACGTGGTTCACGCCGTACAGGGGCTTGCCGAGCGCGAGGGCGAGCGCCTTCGCCGCGGACGCGCCGATCGTCAGCGGCCCGACGAGCCCGGGACCCGCGGTGACGGCGATCGCGTCGACCTCGGACAGGTCGACGTCCGCGGTGCCGAGCGTGCGCTCGAGCGTGGGGATCATCGCCTCGAGGTGGGCGCGCGACGCGACCTCCGGGATGATGCCGCCGAACCGCGCGTGCTCGTCCATGGAGCTCGCGACCGTGTCCACGAGGAGCTCGCGACCGCGGACGAGCGCCACCCCGGTCTCGTCGCAGGACGTCTCGATGCCGAGCACGAGGGGCTCGCCGCCGCTCGCGACCACAGAAGAATCCATGGGCCCAGGGTAGTCGCGCGGAGGCCGAGCCCTGGGCTGTCGCGCACGTCACATGCTCTGTCGGGAAGATGGTTGAAGACTTGACCGTTGCCCGGGGCATGACCATCGAGACCCTTGCCCCCGCCTCCCTGCAGATCGACGACGCCACGGCCGACCGCCTCTTCCGCGAGGCCCGGACGACGCGCGACTTCACCGACGCGGAGGTGACCGACGAGCAGCTCGCCGCGGTGTACGACCTCGTCAAGTGGGGCCCGACCGCGATGAACACGCTGCCCCTGCGCGTGCTCGCCGTCCGCACGGCCGAGGCCCGGGAGCGCCTCGTCGCGCACATGGCCGACGGCAACAAGGAGCGCGTCGCCGCCGCTCCGCTGTCCCTCGTCGTCGCGTACGACCCCGCCTTCCACGAGCACATGGACGTCCTGTTCCCCCACGTGCCGGGCATGCGCGAGAACCTCGCCGGTGCGCCGGAGGTCCGGGACGAGATGGCCCGCACGAACGCTCTCCTCCAGGCCGGCTACCTCCTCGTGGGGCTCCGCGCCGCGGGGCTCGCCACCGGACCGATGAACGGCATGGACCGCGACGGCGTCGACGCCGAGTTCTTCGCCGAGAACGGCTGGCGGTCGCTGCTCGTCATCAACGTCGGCGTCGCCGCCGGTGCCGGCACGTCGTACCCGCGCGCCCCGCGTCTCGCCGCCGAGCAGGCCGTCGCCGTCGTCTGACCTACACGCCCGGCCCGGTCTCGACAGGCCGGGCCGGGTCGTTCGACCACTGCGACCACGACCCGGCGTAGAGCGCCGCGTCGATCCCGAGCGTCGCGAGCGCGGCGACCTCGTGCGCCGCGGTGACGCCGGAGCCGCAGTAGACGCCGACCGGGACGTCCGCGGCCGGCCCGGCCGTGACCCCGAGCGCAGCGAACCTCTCGCGCAGCGCCGCGTCGGCGAGGAACGTCCCGTCGTCGGCGAGGTTCGCGGTCGTCGGCGCGCTCGTCGCGCCCGGGACGTGGCCCGCGCGCGGGTCCACGGGCTCGACCTCGCCGCGGTACCGCTCCTCCGCCCGGGCGTCGAGCAGCACGCCCGACGCCGCGAGGCCGGCCGCGCCGTCGGCGTCGAGGACCGGCAGCGCGCCCGGGGTGACGACGACGTCGCCCGGCTCGGCGCGCACCGCACCCTCCTCGACCGGTAGGCCGGCACGCTCCCACGCGGGGAGGCCGCCGTCGAGGATCCGCACGTCGTCGTGGCCCGCCCAGCGCAGCAGCCACCACGCGCGCGCCGCCGACGTGCCGCCGACGGTGTCGTAGACGACGACCCCGCGGTCGCCGCGCACGCCCCACCGACGGGCTGCGTCCTGCAGGTCCTGCGGGTCCGGCAGGGGGTTGCGCCCGGCGGTGGGCGACGGCGGCGCCGCGAGCTCCGCCTCGAGGTCCGCGTAGACCGCGCCGGGCACGTGTCCTGCGAGGTACCGCTCGCGCCCGTCGGTGACGCCGAGCGCCCAGCGGACGTCCAGGACGACAGGGCCGTCGTCGGTGGCGAGCGCCGCCGCGAGCGCCCGCGCGTCGACGAGGACGCGCTCCCGGGGCGTCACGCGAGGACGCTCCCCGCGTCCGACGCCGTGCCGTAGTCGGGGTCGTCGTCGCGCAGCGGCGTCAGCTCGAGCCGCATCGTGTACGCGTCGACGTCCTCGGGCTGGTAGTACCGCTTGCGGATGCCGAGCTGCTCGAAGCCGTGCTTGGCGTACATCGCCAGCGCCGCGTCGTTGTCGACGCGCACCTCGAGCAAGACCGCGCTCGCGCGCAGCTCGCGCGAGCGCGCGACGAGGGCGTCGAGGAGCGTCGAGCCGACGCCCTGCTGCTGGAACGCCGGGTCGACGCCGATGGTCATGATCTGCGTGACGTCGCCGTCGAACCACAGGCCCGCGTAGCCGACGACCGGCTGCGGTCCCGCCGCGTAGAGGCGCACGGGCTCGGCCGCGACGTACCAGCGCCCCAGCCCCGCGAGCTCGTCGGCGAGCATGCCGTACGTCCAGGCGCCACGGCCGAAGAGCTCGCGCTCGAGCTCGACCACGCGGTCGAGGTCCGCCGCGCGCAGCGGGCGCAGGCGGATCTCGTACCGGCGCGCGCTCACCGGGGCTCCGCCGTGGCCGTGCCGTCGCTCACGCGCTTCGCGCCCGCCGGCTCCTGGACGTCCGGGCGCCGCAGGTACAGCGGCTCGGTGGGCTGCTCCGCGCCGGCGTCGCGCCGGGCCATCGCGAGCCGGGCGAGCACCGCGGCGTCGGGGACGAGCGGGGCGTCCTCGGCGAGGTCGAGCACGTCGGCGTACAGCGACGCGCCCTCCCCGACGACGACCGCGCCCGCGGCGTGCTCGGCGACCGTCGCGGCCGGCCCGACGTCGGGTCCGGCCACCGTCTCGACGACGGGCACGGCGTGCGGACCCTCGTGCGCGACGACGCGGTACCGCGCCCAGTACACCTCGCGGCGGCGGGCGTCCGTCGCGACGAGCACCTCGTCGTCGGGCGCGAGGCCGAGGTCGCTCACGGCCTGGGTCGCGAGCGCGTCGAGGCTCGGCACGCCGAGCACCGGGACGCCGAGCGCGAAGCCGATCGCGCGCGCCGTGACGAGGCCGACACGCAGCCCCGTGAACGGCGCCGGGCCGGTACCCACCGCGACCGCGGTGAGCTCCGACCGGTCGACACCGGCCTCCGCGAGCGCCTCGTCGACGAGCGGGGCGAGCGCCTCCGCGTGCCGACGGCGCTCGGGCGCCTCGCGCCGGGCCAGGCGGGCGCCGTCGTCCCCGACGACGGCGACGGTCACGGACGCGGAGGTGTCGAGCGCGAGAACAGCCACGGAACCAGCCTACGGCTGCGCGGGCGGCGTGGCGGCGTCGCCGCGGCCCGACGGTTCCGGCGACCCCGTCCCGGCGCCGACCCCGGCGGCCCGGGCGAGCGCGGCGACGTCGAGGTCGGACCAGCGCGGACCCACGGCCCGCAGGACGACGCGCCGCGCGCCGGCCTCGGGCGCGTCGTCCGTGCCCACCCCGCCGCGCGGCCTCTCGAGGACGATCTCGAGCCGGTCTCCCGCGAGGGACTCGACCAGCCCGCTGCCCCACTCCACGACGGTCACCGACTCGTCGAGGCTCGAGTCGAGGTCGAGCGCGTCCACCTCGTCGAGCGAGCCCAGGCGGTACGCGTCCACGTGCACGAGCGCCGGACCGTCCGTGAGCGACGGGTGCTCGCGCGCGACGATGAACGTCGGCGACGCGACCTGCCCGCGCACCCCGAGCCCCGCGCCGATGCCCTGCGTGAGCGTGGTCTTCCCCGCGCCGAGATCGCCCGTGAGGACGACGAGGTCGCCCGCGCGCAGGAGGCCCGCGAGCGCGGCGCCGAACGCGCGCGTGGTCTCGGCGTCGGGCAGGACGAGGTGGAGGGCCGGTCCCTCGACGGGGTCGGTCGGGTCGGCGGTGGGCTCGGTCACGGTGCCGGGGTCCTCTCGGGAGCGGGCGGGTCGGTCGTCGGTGGGGCCAGCAGGGCTCGCGCCGCGTCGTCGAGCACGTCCAGGCCCACGTGCACCCGCGGGACGCGTGCGCCGAGCCGGGTCGTGATCTCGTAGCTGATGGTGCCCGCGGCCTGCGCCCAGTCCTCCGCGGTGGGCGCTCCCCCGCGCTCGAGGCCGGCGCCCGCGCCGAACAGCGTGACGACGTCACCCGCCCGCTCGGTCGCACCGGGGCCCAGGTCGAGCATCACCTGGTCCATGCACACGCGGCCGCGCACGCGCAGCACCCGCTCCGTCGCTCCTGTACCGACGAGCAGCGGGCCGCCGGGTGCCGACGTGCCGGTCGCCGCCGTCGGGCCCGAGGATCCACCCGAGGCGTGCCGCGGGATCCCGTCCCCGTACCCCAGCGGCACGACGCCGAGCACCGTCTCGCGCTCCGTCGTGTAGGCGTGCGCGTACGAGACGCCCTGCCCTGGCCCCACGCGCTTGACCGTGGCGAGCCGCGCCTCGAGCGTCATGGCGGGCCGCAGGCCGAAGTCCTGGGGCGGCCCGAGCTGCGGCACGGGCGACATCCCGAAGACCGCGAGCCCGGGGCGCACGAGGTCGTAGTGGGTGCGCGGCGCGGTGAGGTTCGCGGCCGAGTTCGCGAGGTGGCGCACCTCGAGCTCCGCGCCCGACGCCTCGGCGAGGCGCACGGCGTCGTCGAGGACCTCGGCCTGCGCGACGACGCTCGGGTGCCCCGGCTCGTCCGCGAACGCGAGGTGGGACCAGACCCCGACGACGCGCACGAGGCCTTCGGCCGACGCACGGGCCGCCGCGTCGAGCACCGCGGGCAGGTCGGGAGGCATGATCCCGTTGCGCCCCAGGCCCGTGTCGACCTTGACGTGCACGCGGGCCGTGCGCCCCGAGGCGCGCGCCGCGGCGACGACCTCGTCGAGGGCCCACAGCGCCGCGACGGACACGTCGACGTCCGCGTCGAGCAGCTCGCGCAGCGGCGCGCCGGGCGGGTAGAGCCACGTGAGCAGCCGCGCGCGGTCGGGGCCGACGCCCGCCGCACGCAGCGCGAGCGCCTCGCTCGGCTGGGCGGTCCCGAGCCATGTCGCGCCGCCCGCGAGCGCCGCGAGCGCGCTCGGCACGAGCCCGTGGCCGTACGCGTCGGCCTTGACCACGGCCATGACCTGCGCCCCCGGCGCGTAGCCCGCGAGGGCGCGGACGTTGTCACGGACCGCGGCGAGGTCGACGACGGCGCGCGCCGGGTAGGCGCGTGCGTCCGGTCCGCCGGGGCCTCCCGCCGGTCCACCGGCGACGGTCGTGCGCTGGGTGTCGCTCACGGTCGACGATTCTCTCACCCGTCGCTCACCAGGCGTCGAGCACCCGGTCGGTCTCGAACCGACGCGGACGGCCGTCCAGGGGGTCGACGAGCTCGAGCGAGCGCGACACGAGCTGCAGCGGCCGCGAGTAGTCGTCGGGCGCGACGTCGTACTGCTCGGGGTAGAAGTTGTCGTGCAGGATCGGCACGCCGAGGCGGTTCATGTGCAGGCGCAGCTGGTGCGTCTTGCCGCTGTGCGGCTCGAGCCGGTAGCGCGCGAGCCCGCGAGCCGCGTCGGTCTCCAGGAGGTCGACACGGCTCTCGGCGTTCGGCTCGCCCGGCACCTCCTCGGCGCGCATCACACCACGGTGCTTGACGATCCGGCTGCGGACCGTGGCCGGGAGGTCGAGCGACGGGTCGGACGGAGCCACCGCCTCGTAGGTCTTGCGGACCTCGCGCCGCGCGAAGAGCTCCTGGTACGCGCCGCGGACCTGCGGGCGGATCGTGAGGAGCAGGACACCGGCCGTGACGCGGTCGAGTCGGTGCGCCGGGCTGAGCTCCGGCAGGTCGAGGTCGCGCCGCAGGCGCACGAGGACCGAGCGCTCGACGTGGGCACCGCGCGGGATCGTCGCGAGGAAGTGCGGCTTGTCGACGACCAGCAGGTCCCGGTCACGGTGGAGCACGCGGATCTCGAACGGCACGTCGGGCTCGACGGGCGGGTCGCGGTAGAGGAACACGAACCCGCGCGGCGCGTACGGCGTGCGGTCGTCGACCGGCCGACCGCCCCCGTCCACGACCTCGCCCGCCGCGACCTTCTCGGCGAGGCGCGCGGCGTCGTCGGGAAAACGGTGCCGCACGTAGTCGAGCGTGCGCGTCCAGCGCGCGACGCTCGCGGCGTCGTGCGGCAGGACGAGGCGCGTCGGGTTGAGACCGTCACGCACGGGGAGGGGAACCACCCGTCCACGGTACCGGCGCGTCGTGACGCCCTCGGCACGTCGCCAGGACGACGGACGACGAGCGGCGGATGACAGACGGCCGTCGACGACGGCGCTCGCCTAACCGTGCAGAGCACGGGTTCGACAGCGGTGAGCGCCTCAGCGCGCGGCGAGGAGCTCCGCGACGACGTGGGGCACCTGGTCCGCGACGTCGAGCGCCGCGACGGGTCCGCCGGGGTTGGCCCTCTCGGCGGCGAGCCCGTGCACGAGCGCGGCAGCGGCGGCGAGCTCGGCCGCGAGCGCCGGTTCGGCGAGGACCCGGTCGAGGTGCGCCGCGAGCAGGACGCCGAGGATCCCCGAGAGGACGTCGCCCGCGCCCGCGGTCGCGAGCCATGACGGCGCGTCCGCCTGGGAGTACGTCACGCCCGGTCCGACGACGACCGTCGCCGACCCCTTGAGCAGCACCGTCGCGCCCGTGAGCTCGTGGGCACGGCGCGCCCACCGCCACGGCTCGGCGTCGACGTCGGCCCGGGCGACGTCCTGCCCACGGGCCGACAGGAGCGTCGCGAGCTCGCCCGCGTGGGGCGTGAGCACGACGGACGCAGGGCACCGCCCGGGCAGCAGGGACAGGGCGCCCGCGTCGACGACGGCGGCCACGCGCGGCCTCGGGGCATCACCCGGCCGACGACCCCCCGGACCTGCGTCCGGCCGCTCGTCCGTGGGCGACGCGTTCCCCGGCTGCTCGTCCGCGGACGGTTCGGCGTCCTGACCGGTCGCGGCCGCGAGGGCGCGCCGGATGCGGTCGTGCTGTCCGCCGTCGTCCACCGGGTCGTCTCCCGGCCCCGGCGCTGCCGGGACTCCGGGACCGAGCGACCACGCCTGGACGCGGCCCTCGCCGGGGACGACCTCGGGGCGCGCGGCGAGCACGGCACGCGTGACGTCGTCCGGCCCGGCGTAGCGGACCATGCCGGGACCGGTGCGGACCGCGGCCGTCGAGACGAGCACGGCCGCGCCGGGATAGGTCGGGGTACCCGCGACGACGCCGAGCACACCGCGCGTGTACTTGTGGTCCGTCGGGCCGGGGACGGGCCACAGCGCCGCCACGTCCGCGGGCTCCAGGCGCCGAACGGTGGGCACACCCCGGGGACCGGCCGCTGTGCCGGAGGCGGTGGGACCGGCCGACGCGCCGAGCGTGAGGCCGAGGTCCACGACCGCGCCGTGGCCGACCTCGAGCGTCGCGGGCGGGAGCAGGAGACCCGGCTTCGCGGCGCCGAAGGTCACCGTGCGGTCGGCGCGCAGCACCGGTCCCGGGACGGTCCCGTCGTCGACCCCGATGCCGCTCGGCGCATCCACGGCCACGACCCGCGGGCGTCGAGGCGCCGCGGCGAGCGCGTCCGAGAGCCGGCCCACGAGCTCGCCCGCGACCCCGCGCAGTGCGCCCGTCGCGCCGATGCCGACGAGGCCGTCGAGCACCGCGTCGGCGCGCAGCACCTCGTCGACCACCGGTCCGAGCACGTCGCCGGGTACCCGGCCGGGCACGTCGCGCGCAGTCCCGCCGGCGCGGCGCAGAGCAGCCAGGCCCTCACGGTGCACCCGCTCGCTCGTGAGCACGGCGGTCACGAGCGCGCCACGGCGCGCGAGGTGCGCGCCCGCGAAGAGCGTGTCGCCGCCGTTGTTGCCCGACCCGACGAGCAGCACCACCCGGGCGCCCGTCACGCGCCCGTCGCGCCGACCGCCGTCGGGCCCGACGACGGACCTCGCGCGGGCGACGTCGCGCGCGACGACGGTGGCGAGCGCGAACGCGGCGCGCTCCATGAGCGGGACGCCGGCCTCGAGGAGCGGCTGCTCGGCGGCACGGACGTCGTCGACGGACCAGGCTTCGATCATGCCGCTCATCCTGCCCATGTCCCGCCGCGTCCGCCCCGTGGGACAGGAGCGAGGCCGGGCGCGAGCGCGCACGGCAGCCCCTAGGGTGACGGTCATGCGCTTCGGACTCTTCATCCCCCAGGGCTGGCGGCTCGACCTCGTCGGCATCGACCCCGCGGACCAGTGGGAGACCATGCGGTCCCTCGCGCGCCACGCCGACACCGCGCTCGCGGGCGACGGCCTGCCCGGTGCGGCGCACGCCTGGGAGTCGGTCTGGGTGTACGACCACTTCCACACCGTCCCCGAACCGACGGACGAGGCGACCCACGAGGCGTGGACGCTCATGGCGGCGTTCGCGGCGTCGACCGAGCGCGTGCGCCTCGGCCAGATGTGCACGTGCATGGCCTACCGCAACCCGGCCTACCTCGCGAAGGTCGCGGCGACGGTCGACGTCGTGAGCGGCGGACGCGTCGAGATGGGCATCGGCGCCGGCTGGTACGAGCACGAGTGGCGCGCCTACGGCTACGGCTTCCCGCGCGCGGGCGAGCGCCTCGCCGCCCTCGACGAGGGCGTGCAGATCTTCAAGCAGCTGTGGACGAACGGCGTCGCGACGCTCGACGGCACGCACTTCCAGGTCGACGGCGCTCGCCTCGCCCCGCTGCCGCTGCAGGTCGACGGTCCGCCGCTGTGGATCGCGGGCGGCGGGGAGAGGAAGACGCTGCGCATCGCGGCGGAACACGCGCAGTACACGAACTTCGACGGCTCGCCCGCGGGTTTCGCGCACAAGTCGGAGGTGCTGCGCGGGCACTGCGAGGCGATCGGCCGGCCGTTCGAGGAGATCACGCGCAGCGCGAACTACAACGTGGTCGTCGGCGCGACGGAGGCCGAGGTCGACGACCGCATCGCGTGGATCGAGGAGCACTACGCGCTGACGCTGCCCGAGCGCGCCCCGGAGGAGGCCGAGAAGGCGCGCCGCGGACCGCTCGTCGGGACGCCGGAGCAGATCGTCGAGAAGCTCACGGAGCTGCGCGGGCTCGGCCTGTCGTACGCCATCACGTACTTCGCGGAGGCGGCCTACGACCGCAGCGGCATCGAGCTCTTCGAGCGCGAGGTCATCCCGGCGCTGCAGGACTGACCCCGTCCCCCGCCACCGGGCGACGGCGGCCCGTCCGACGCGCGGACGGATCGCCACCGCCTGGTCGGCGGGGCGCGCCGGAGGCGTCAGCCCTCGGCCACGACCATCGCCGAGGCGATGCCGGCGTCGTGCGAGATGGACAGGTGGAACGTCCGGATGCCGAGCTCCTCGGCGCGGGCCGCGACCGTCCCGGTGATCTCCACCTCCGGGGGGCCGCCGACGACGCGGTGCACGGTCGCGTCGTGCCACTGCATGCCGCCCGGGGCGCCGAGCGCCTTCGCGATCGCCTCCTTCGCGGCGAACCGCGCCGCGAGCGACGACGGCGGGAGGTCGCGCTCGGCCGGCGTGAAGAGCTTGTCCCGGAGCCGCGGGGTCCGCTCGATCGACTCCATGAACCGCGCGACGTCGACGACGTCGATCCCCACCCCGATGATCATGCGCTCACCCTACGGCGCGACCTGGCACCGACCATGCGGTCCCCGCTCCCGCCGGCCGTCCCCCCGCCCGCCGACCGTGCGCGCGTGGCCCGTCCGGTCGACCGGACGGGCCACGGTCACCTGGTCAGCGACGTCCTGGCTACTCGACCGTGACCGACTTCGCGAGGTTGCGCGGCTGGTCGACGTCGAGCCCCTTCGCCGTGGCGAGCGCCATGGCGAAGATCTGCAGCGGGACGACCGCGAGCAACGGGGACAGCAGGGTGGGCGACTCCGGGATCCAGAAGATCTCGTCGGCGTACGGACGCACCGCGTCGTCGCCGTCCTCCGCGATGACGAGCGTGCGCGCACCGCGCGCCCGGATCTCCTGGATGTTGGAGATGACCTTCGAGTGCAGGCCCTCGCGGCCGCGCGGCGACGGCACGATGACGAACACCGGCTGGCCCTCGTCGATGAGCGCGATCGGTCCGTGCTTGAGCTCGCCGGCCGCGAAACCCTCGGCATGGATGTACGCGAGCTCCTTGAGCTTGAGCGCGCCCTCGAGCGCCACCGGGAACCCGACGTGCCGACCGAGGAACAGGACCGACGACGCGTCCTTCATCGACCGGGCCGTGGCGCGCACGTACTCGCCACGCTCGATGACGGTCTGGATCTTGCGCGGCATGTCGCGCAGGTCGTCGAGGATCGCGGAGATCTCGTCGGGGAACTTGTTGCCGCGGAGCTGCGCGAGGTAGAGCCCGAGGAGGTACGCCGCGGTGATCTGCGACAGGAACGCCTTGGTCGACGCGACCGCGATCTCGGGTCCTGCGTGCGTGTACAGCACGGCGTCGGACTCGCGCGGGATCGTCGACCCGTGCGTGTTGACGATCGAGATGACCTTGGCGCCCTGCTCGCGCGCGTGGCGCACGGCCATGAGGGTGTCCATGGTCTCGCCCGACTGCGTCACGGCGACGACGAGCGTCTTCTCGTCGACGATCGGGTCGCGGTAGCGGAACTCGTGCGCGAGCTCGACCTCGACGGGGATGCGGCACCAGTGCTCGATCGCGTACTTGGCGACGTGACCGGAGTACGCGGCCGTGCCGCACGCGACGACGATGATCTTGTCGACCGAGCGCAGCACCGCCTCGTCGATGCGCAGGTCGTCGAGCACGAGCTTCCCGGACGGGTCGGTCCGGCCGAGCAGCGTGTCGCCGACGGCGTGCGGCTGGTCGTGGATCTCCTTGTCCATGAAGGACGAGAAACCGCCCTTCTCGGCGGCGGCGGCGTCCCAGTCGACCGTGAAGCGCTTCGCCTCGGCCGGGTTCCCGTCGAAGTCCGTCACCTCGACCGAGGTCGGCGTGATCGTGACGATCTGGTCCTGCCCGAGCTCGAGCGCCTCCTTGGTGTGCGAGATGAACGCCGCGACGTCCGAGCCGAGGAAGTTCTCGCCCTCGCCGATCCCGACGACGAGCGGGGAGTCGTGCCGCGCGCCCACCACGGTGTCGGGGACGTCCGCGTGCACGGCGAGCAGCGTGAAGGTGCCCTCGAGCCGACGGGCGACCTGACCCATCGCGGTCGTCAGGTCCTTCGTCGCGCGATAGGCACGGGCGAGCAGCTGCGCCGCGACCTCGGTGTCGGTCTCCGACCGGAACGTCACGCCCTCGGCGACGAGCTCCGCCTTGAGGATCGCGAAGTTCTCGACGATCCCGTTGTGGATCACGGCGAGCCGGTCGCCGTCCGCCAGGTGCGGGTGCGCGTTGGTGTCGGTCGGACCGCCGTGGGTCGCCCACCGGGTGTGCCCGATCGAGGCCGTCGACGCCGGCAGCGGGTGCTCGCCGAGCTCGGCGACCAGGTTCGCCAGCTTGCCCGACTTCTTCGCGAACGCGACCGCGTCGATCCCCGGACCGACGAGCGCCACCCCCGCGGAGTCGTACCCGCGGTACTCGAGCCGGCCGAGTCCTTCGAGGGCGACGTCGAGGGGTCGCCCCGACGCCTCTCCCACCATGGTTCCAGGGCCCACGTAACCCACGATTCCGCACATGGTGCACGAGTCTAACGACGGCCGGTGCTCCCTCG
This sequence comes from Cellulosimicrobium sp. Marseille-Q4280, assembly GCF_943181405.1. Classification (GTDB taxonomy): domain Bacteria; phylum Actinomycetota; class Actinomycetes; order Actinomycetales; family Cellulomonadaceae; genus Cellulosimicrobium. The sequence continues at coordinate 278,664 of NZ_CALPBY010000008.1, read as the reverse complement.
GAGCGCCGCGATCTCGCCGTTCTTCGTGAGCCGTCCTGCGTAATTCCGGACGGCGAGCCACGCCGGCGCGGTGCACAGTGACCCCATGCCCTCCGTCCGCATCGGCCTGTCCGGATGGCGGTACGCGGACTGGCGCGGCCGGTTCTACCCGCCCGGCCTTCCGCAGCGCCGCGAGCTCGAGCACGTGGCGTCCGCGTTCCCGTCCGTCGAGCTCAACGGCACGTTCTACTCGCTCCAGCGACCGTCGTCGTTCACGGCCTGGCGCGAGCAGACGCCGCCCGGCTTCACGTTCGCGGTCAAGGGCGGCAGGTTCATCACCCACATGAAGCGCCTGCGCGACGTCCGGACGCCGCTCGCCAACTTCTTCGCGAGCGGCGTCCTCGCCCTCGGGGACCGTCTCGGGCCCGTGCTGTGGCAGCTGCCGGAACGCACCACCTTCGACCGTCCGACGCTCGAGTCGTTCCTCGACCAGCTCCCCCGCACCACGTCCGACGCCGCCCGCCTCGCGCAGGACCACGACGACCGCCTCCGCGGCGACCCGTGGACGACGACCGAGGTCGACCGGCCGCTCGTCCACGCGCTCGAGCCCCGGCACGCGTCCTTCGCCGACCCGGCGGCCCTCGACCTCCTGCGCGAGCACGGCATCGCCCTCGCGATCTCCGACGGCGCCGGGCGCTGGCCCCTGATCCAGGCGGTGACCGCCCCGCTCGTCTACGTGCGCCTCCACGGCGACACCGAGCTCTACACGAGCGCCTACCGACCGCACGTGCTCGACTCCTGGGCCGAGCGCCTCCGCCGCTGGCACGCCGACGGCCACGACGTCGAGCTGTACTTCGACAACGACGTCCACGCCCACGCCCCCGCCGACGCCCGCGCCCTGATGGACCGGGTCCCCGACCTCGCCCTCCCGGGCCCGGGCGCCCCCGTCGAGCTGCCACCCCGCCGTCGTCCCCACTGAGAGCACCACACCGCACCGCGCGACCAGGACGACGAGCGACCGTCGCCGGAGCGCACGACGTGGGGACGGGACCCGGACGACGAGCGACCGTCGCCGGAACGCACGACGTGCGGGCCGGGACCCGGACGACGAGCAGGTCGGCGCCGGAACGCACGACGTGCGGGCGGGACCCGGACGACGAGCAGGTCGGCGCCGGAGCGCACGACGTGCGGGCGGGACCCGGACGACGAGCGGGCCGCCGCCGGAGCGGACGACGTGCGAAGGGCGTCAGAGCCGCGCTCCTGAATCCGGACCGGACAGACCAGGGCGACGGCGCGGCAGCCCGAGCACGCCGTCCGCGCAGGCGACGGCGCGCGACCCAGCCCCGACCGACCCGACCGACTCGACCGAGGCTTCAGGGCACGCGCACCACCGGGAATCCGGCAGAATCGGACGGTGTCCTCCCCCGCGCCCGAGTCGACCGACGCCCTGACCCGCCTGATCGCCAGTCCGTCGTCGCCGTACGTCGACCTCGACCGCGCGGCGTGGAGCCGCCTCTCGGAGTCCACGCCGCTCCCGCTGACCGACGCCGACGTGACGCGCCTGCGTGGCCTCGGCGACCCGATCGACCTCGCGGAGGTCGACGCGGTGTACCGGCCGCTCTCGCGCCTGCTCAATCTCTACGTCACCGCGACGGCGGGGCTGCACGAGGCGACGTCGACATTCCTGCGCGAGGACACGGGGTCGACGCCGTACGTCATCGGCGTCGCGGGGTCCGTGGCCGTCGGCAAGTCCACGACGGCGCGCGTCCTGCGCGAGATGCTGGCGCGCTGGCCCGAGACGCCGCGGGTCGAGCTCATCACGACCGACGGGTTCCTGTACCCGAACGCGGAGCTGCAGCGCCGGGGCCTCATGGACCGCAAGGGCTTCCCCGAGTCCTACGACCGGCGGGCGCTCATCCGCTTCCTCTCCAAGGTCAAGGCGGGGCACGACGAGGTCCGGGCGCCGGTCTACGACCACCTCACCTATGACATCGTGCCCGGCGCCGAGGCGGTCGTCCGCAAGCCGGACGTGCTCGTGGTCGAGGGGCTCAACGTCCTGCAGCCGGCACGGCCGAGCGCGCACGACGAGTCGACCGTCGCCGTCTCGGACTTCTTCGACTTCTCGATCTACGTCGACGCCCGGACGCGCAACGTGCGCCAGTGGTACGTCGACCGGTTCCTCACGCTGCGCCGCACCGCGTTCGCGCGCCCGGAGTCGTACTTCCGCCGCTACGCGGACCTCACGGACGAGCAGGCCGTGGAGCGGGCGCGGTCGATCTGGGACTCGATCAACGCGCCCAACCTCGAGCAGAACATCCTGCCGACGCGCGGTCGGGCGACGCTCGTGCTCACGAAGGGATCGGACCACTCGGTCCAGCGGGTGCGCCTGCGCAAGCTGTGACACGTGCGCACGCCCACGGCGTCAGCGCGGCAGGCTCCCGGCACCGCCGGCCGTCGTGCCCGACGCCGCATCGGTCTCTCCCGGGGCGCTCGCCACGCCGGAGCCCGACGTCGCCCCGACGTCCCCCGGGGTGCTCGCCACGGCGGTGCCCGACGGCGCCGTGGCAGCGTCCGTCGTCGGCGCCGCGTCCATGAGGGCCACGGGGATCACGCCGCGCCGCCGGGAGCGGACCATGAGGATCCGGTCGATCACGAACCCGGCGGCGATCCCGATGACGACGCCGACGACCATCGCGAGCAGCGGCTCGTGGCCGAGCCACTGCGCGGCGACGAGGCCGATGAGGACGGAGTACAGCGCCCAGGTCACGGCCGCGATCGCGGAGAAGGCCATGAACCGGCGACGCGGGTAGCCCACGGCGCCCGCGGTCATGTTGACCGCGACGCGACCGATCGGGATGTAGCGCGCGGCGAGGATGAACGACGCACCTCGGTGCGCGAGCGCGCGCTCCGCCCAGGCGACCGCCTTGCGACCGCGCGCCGTCCGGAGGAAGGCGATGCGCTCGGTGCCGATGGCACGGCCCAGCGAGAAGGCGATCTGGTCGCCCGTCCACGCGCCGACCGCGGCGATGACGAGGACGAGCAGCAGGTTCGGCGAGCCGGTCGCGTGCGCCGAGACGGCGAGGGTGATGACGACCGACTCGCTGGGGATCGGCGGGAAGAAGCCGTCGATGGTGGCGAAGCCGAGCAGTGCGGGGTAGATCCACCCGGACGCCGCGAGAGCGAGAATCCAGGCTTCCAGATTCTCCAGGAAGGTCGACACGGCCTCGGTCACGGGGTCCTCGTTCGTCGGCTGGCGGGGAGGCCAGGCTGGCGGCGGCTGTGGTGGCACCGGAAGTGGCGTCCGGTGCCACGTCCAGCCTACGGAGCGTCCCGTCGTCGTCCATCAGGAATTCCCCCGAGAGAACCCTGAGGACTCCCGCCGGTCGCGGCGGTGACCACGAGTCTTCCGCGCGGGTGACGCGCCGTCGTCATCCTGTCGAGGGAGATCGGCCGGGGTACGGGTACGTCGGGGGGACCACGACCGGGTGAGCGCGACCGGGTCCGGTTCAGGCGTCCGCGCGGGCCTGGGGCAGGCGTGCCGCCGCGAGCGTGGACGAGAGCGTCCGCAGGTCGGCACCGTCGAGATACAGCTCGCCGCGCAGGTGGTCCGTCTCGTGCTGGACGATCCGCGCGGGCCATCCGGTGAGGACCTCGTCGACCGGCGTACCGGTCTCGTCCTCGCCGGTCAGCCGCACGGACCGCGCACGGGTGCGTTCCGCCTGCCATCCGTGCACCGACAGGCACCCCTCGACGAACGTCCGCGCGTCCTCGCCCACCGCCTCGTAGCGGGGGTTCACGAGGACGCGGAAGGGCAGCGCAGGGCGCTCGCGCTCGTCGTCCGGGTCGGGCGAGCCCGGGTCCTCGACGACCGCGAGCGCGAGACCCAGCCCGATCTGCGGGGCGGCGAGCCCGACGCCGGGGGCGGCGTGCATGGTCGCCCGCATCGCGTCGAGGAGCGCCGGGAGCGCGTCGCCGAGCTGACCCGCGTACGGGACGGCGGGCGTGCGCAGCACCGGGTGACCGGCCTGCACGATGGGCAGGAGCCCGTCGTCGAAGGTGTCGAGCAGGCCGAGCACGTGCGCCCGCAGCGCCTCGTCGACCCCGTACCGCACGCTCATCGCACCCCTTCGTCCGCAGTCGCCCCTGCACCCTGCCGGCTCACGGCCGTCCGCCGCCTCACAGCGCCAGTCGCTCGCGGACGACGTCGGCGAGCCCGCCGGCGACGGCGTCCGCCTGCTGCTGCGTCGCGGCCTCCACCATCACGCGCACGAGGGGCTCCGTGCCCGACGGGCGCAGCAGGACACGCCCGGTCTCCCCGAGCGTGGCCTCGGCGTCGGCGACCGCGGCGAGCAGAGCCTCGTCGCTCGCCGCGCGCGACCTGTCGACCCCGGGGACGTTGACGAGCGTCTGCGGCAGCCGCTGGACCACTCCGGCCAGGTCCGCGAGCTTCTGACCGGTCGCCTTGACGCGCGCCGCGAGCTGCAGCGCGGTGAGGACGCCGTCGCCCGTCGTCGCGTACCGCGACATGATGATGTGCCCGGACTGCTCGCCGCCGAGGCCGTAGCCGTGCGCGCGCATCTCCTCGAGGACGTACCGGTCGCCGACGCCGGTCTGCACCGTACGGATCCCGGCGTCGCGCATCGCGAGGAGGAGACCGAGGTTGCTCATCACCGTGACGACGAGCGTGTCGTCCGGCAGGGCGCCCTCGGCCTTGAGCGCGAGCGCGAGCACCCCCATGATCTGGTCGCCGTCGACGACGGCACCGCCGTGGTCGACCGCGATGCAGCGGTCCGCGTCGCCGTCGAACGCGACACCGAAGTCGGCCTCCGACGCGACGACCACGGCCTGGAGCTGCTCCGGGTGGTTGGAGCCGCACGCGGCGTTGATGTTGTGACCGTCGGGGCTCGCGTTGATGACGACGACGTCCGCACCGGCCGCGCGCAGCGCCGCCGGACCGACGTCGCTCGCCGCGCCGTTGGCGCAGTCCACGGCGATCCGCAGGCCGGCGAGCGGCTTGGCGTCCTCGTCGGCGCCGATGCTCGCCATGAGGTGCTCGACGTACGCGCTGCCGGCGCGGCCTGCGTCACGGGACAGCCGGCCGACGTCGCCGTGCGTGGGGCGCGACCACTCCTGGCCGATGAGCGACTCGATCGCGTCCTCGACCGCGTCGTCGAGCTTCACGCCGCCGCGCGCGAGGAACTTGATCCCGTTGTCCTGCATGGGGTTGTGCGACGCGGAGATGACGACGCCGAAGTCGACGTCCATCGCGCTCGCGAGGTAGGCGACGCCGGGGGTCGGCAGTACACCGACGTCGCGCACGTCGACCCCCGCGCTCGCGAGCCCCGCGGCGAGCGCCGCCCCGAGGAACTCTCCGGACACCCGCGTGTCGCGTCCGACGACCGCGCGCGGACGGTGGCCCTCCGGTCCGTCCGCGAGCACGCGCGCCGCGGCGACGCCGAGGTCGAGCGCGAGCTCGGCCGTCACGTTGCCGTTGGCGAGGCCTCGCACGCCGTCGGTCCCGAACAGTCGTCCCATGAAGTCCTTCTCTCACGGCGTCCGCGCGTCGACCGCGCCGTCGCCCTACCTCGCCCGCGCCGGGCATCGTCAACAGTCCTGACAAAAGCCGTCGGCCCCGGCGGACGAGTCCACCGGGGCCGACGATCACACGGCGCGGATCAGCGCTTGGAGTACTGCGGGGCCTTGCGGGCCTTCTTGAGCCCGGCCTTCTTGCGCTCGACGACGCGCGCGTCGCGAGTGAGGAAGCCGGCCTTCTTCAGCGCCGGGCGGTTGTTCTCCGCGTCGATCGCGTTGAGCGCCCGCGCGATGCCGAGGCGCAGCGCACCGGCCTGGCCGGAGGTGCCGCCACCCGAGATGCGGGCGACGATGTCGAAGCGGCCCTCGACGTCGACCAGCTTCAGCGGGGAGTTGACGAGCTGCTGGTGGACCTTGTTCGGGAAGTAGTCCTCGAGCGTGCGCCCGTTGACCTTCCACTGGCCCGTGCCCGGCACGAGGCGGACGCGAGCGACCGCCTCCTTGCGACGGCCCAGGGCCTGCCCGGGGGCGGTGATGCTCTGGCCGCGGCCCGTGGGGGCTGCGGACTCAGAGGTGTAGGTGCTGGGGGTCTCGTCACCCAGCGTGTCGGTCTCGACGGTGGTCTCGGCCACGGGTGTGTCCTCGCGTCTCTCTGTCGGCTACGCCTGGGCGGCGATTACTGCGCGACCTGGGTGATCTCGAACGGCTGGGGCTGCTGAGCGGCGTGCGGGTGCTCGGCACCCGCGTAGACCTTCAGCTTGCCGAGCTGGGCGCGGCCGAGGCTCGTCTTCGGCACCATGCCGCGCACGGCCTTCTCGACGGCACGCTCGGGGTGCTTGTCGAGCAGGTCGCCGTAGGCGGTGGCACGGAGACCACCCGGGTAGCCCGAGTGGTTGTAGGCCATCTTCTGCTCGCGCTTGTTGCCGCTGAGGGCGACCTTGCCGGCGTTGATGACGATGACGAAGTCACCGCCGTCGACGTGCGGAGCGAAGGTCGGCTTGTGCTTGCCGCGCAGCAGGGTGGCCACGTGGGTGGCCAGGCGGCCCAGGACGACGTCGGTCGCGTCGATGACGTACCAGTTGCGCTGGATGTCGCCGGGCTTCGGGGTGTACGTACGCACGGTCGTAGCCTTCGTTTCTGTCAGGTGTCTTCTTCGGTCGCTGAAGCTGGGCGGCCGAGAGGGCGTTGTCGTTGCGCGGCGGGCTCGGTCGACACCCGCTCCTTGGCCGGCAGCGAGTGGGCGCGCTAGCGACACGGGTGTCGTGAGAAGAGCACAACGACTCACCAGAGTACCTGCGTGGACGGGTCGTGGTCAAAGCGGCCGGACGGCGGCGTCCTCAGCCACGGGCGGCCGCGGTGGCGGTCGGCCGCTCCGCGACGCACACCTCGCAGCGGCCGGACCGCGCGGCCCCGACGCAGCCGTCGCAGAACAGCCGCAGCGTCCGGCAGCCGGGGTCCGCGCAGTTCTCGTACCTCGCCGTCGCGGCGCCGCACACGGTGCACTCCCCCAGCGGGGTCGACCCCGGGCCGAGCTCGACATGCATGCGCTCGTCGAACACGTAGAGCGACCCGTCCCACAGTCCCCGGGACCCGAACACCTCGCCGTAGCGCACCACGCCGCCGTCGAGCTGGTACACCTCCTCGAAACCGCGCGAGCGCAGGAGCGCCGACAGCACCTCGCACCGCACGCCGCCGGTGCAGTACGTGACGACGGGCCGCTGCTTGAGGTCGTCGTAGCGACCCGAGTCGATCTCGGCGACGAACTCTCGCGTCGTCTCCACGTCGGGGACCACCGCGCCACGGAACCGCCCGATCGCGGCCTCGAAGGCGTTGCGCCCGTCGAGCATCACGACCTCGTCGCCGCGCGCGTCGACGAGGTCGTGCAGGGCCTGCGGGCTGAGCCGCTCGCCGCCGCCGACCACGCCGTGCTCGTCCACCTTCAGCTCGTCGGCGGCCCCGAACGCGACGAGCTCGGGCCGCACCTTGACCGAGAGCCGGGGGAAGTCGCGTCCGGTGCCGTCGGACCACTTGACGTCGATCCGTTCGAAGCCGGAGTAGCGGCGCGTCGTCTTCACGTACTGCTTGAGGTCCTCCACCGTCCCGCCGAGCGTCGCGTTGATGCCGTGCTCGGAGACGATCACGCGGCCCGTCAGGTGCCAGCGCTCGCCGAGCGCCAGCTGCCAGAGCTGCACGGCGCGCGGGTCCGCGAGCGGCGCGAAGGCATAGAAGAGCACGATCTTGTGGACGGCCATGCTCTCCAGGATAGGGATCTCGCGGTGCCTCCCGGACCGTGCCGTGTCCACCCATGACCGCCCGCGTCCGCCCGCGTGCACCAGCTCGCAGGGCCCTGTCAGCGGGCCTGGTCAGCGGACGCGGTCCACCCGCTCGACGTCCCACACCGGCTCGGGCGTCTCGACGACCCGGCCGTCGCCCCCGAGGACGAGGAACCGGTCGAACCCGCGGGCGAACCAGCGGTCGTGCGTCACGGCGAGCACCGTGCCCTCGAACGCCGCGAGACCGGCCTCCAGCGCCTCCGCCGAGTGCAGGTCGAGGTTGTCCGTCGGCTCGTCGAGCAGCAGGAGCGTCGCGCCGTCGAGCTCGAGGAGCAGGATCTGGAACCGCGCCTGCTGGCCGCCCGACAGCGTCTCGAAGCGCTGCTCCGCCTGGGCGACGAGCTCGTACCGGTCGAGCGCGCGGCTCGCGTCCTCGCGTCCCCTCCCCGCCCGGTTGCCCTCGCCGCGGTGCAGGATCTCCAGCAGCGTGCGCCCGCGCAGTCCGGGATGGTCGTGGTTCTGGGCGAACCACCCCGGTCGCACCCGCGACCCCAGGACGGCCCGCCCGGTGTGGGCGACGGGCGCCGGGGCGACCGCGTCGCCGGGTGCACCGGGGAGCCCGGACGGCGCGGCGTCGGGCACGAGGCCGGGCTCCGGGTCGCTCCCGCCCGCGGCGAGGAGGCGGAGGAGGTGCGACTTGCCCGAGCCGTTCGACCCGAGCACCGCCACGCGCTCGCCGAAGAACACCTCGAGGTCGAACGGCTGCACGAGCCCGGTGAGCTCGAGGGCGTGGCACGTCACGGCGCGCTTGGCCGTGCGCCCGCCCCGGAGACGCACGCTGACGCGCTGCTCGCGCGCGAGGACCTCGGGCGGACCGGCCTCCTCGAACTTCCGCAGCCGCGTGCGCGCCGCCTGGTAGCGGCTCGCGAGCCCGTCGTTGAACGCCGCCTTCGTCTTGAGCGTCTGGACGAGGTCGACGAGCTTGCGGTGCTCCTCGTCCCAGCGGCGCGCGAGCTCGGCGAGCCGCTCGCGACGGTCCTCGCGCGCCTGCGCGTAGGTGGTGAACCCGCCGCCGTGGACCCAGACCGTGCCGCCGCCGGGCGTCGGCTCGAGCGTCGCGACCTGCGTCGCCGTGCGGGCGAGCAGCTCGCGGTCGTGCGACACGTAGAGCACGGCCTTCGGCGACTCGGTGAGCCGGTCCTCGAGCCAGCGCTTGGTCGGGACGTCGAGCGCGTTGTCCGGCTCGTCGAGCAGCAGGACCTGCTCGGGGCCGCCCAGCAGCGCCGTGAGCGCGAGCCGCTTCTGCTCCCCGCCCGACAGCGTCCGCAGCTCGCGCCACTGCGCCCGCTCGAAGGGGATCGACAGCACCTCGTCGGTCACCCGGTCCCACGTCGTCTCCGCGTCGTACCCGCCGACGTCCGCCCAGTCCGCGAGCGCCTGCGCGTAGCGCATCTGCGCGGCGGTGTCGTCGACGGTCATGATGTCGAGCTCGGCGGCCGCGAGCTCGAGCGCGGCCTCGCGCACCACGGTCGGGGCGAGCTCGACGAGCAGCTCCCGCACCGTGCGCTCGTCGTCCTCGCGGGCGACCTGCTGCCGCATCACACCGAGGCCGCCGCTGCGGACGACGGTCCCTCCGTGCGGAGCCAGGTCGCCCGTGACGATCCGCAGCAGGGTCGACTTCCCCACCCCGTTCGGGCCCACGAGGGCGACCTTCGCGCCGTCCGCGACGCGCAGGCTCACGGAGTCCAGGAGCGTCCGGCCGTCGGGCAGGTGATAGGTGATGTCGCTGATGTCGAGGTGTCCCACCCCGCCATGGTCGCCCGTGGCACGCGCCGCGGTCACGTCCTTTGGCCCTGACGACGCGCGGCCGCCACGTCCGCGAAGGGGCGGGGCGCCGTCGTGCTGCGACGGTCGTCACGAGGTGCGACGGTGGGGGCATGACCGAGACCACAGGCACCAGCCCTGACCCGGAGACCGGGGCCGAGGGCGACAACGACCAGCTCCAGGCCGAGGACACGCTGCTCGACCGCGGCGTCGACGACGTGCTCGACGAGGGGTACTCCCCGCCCGACCGCCCGCGCACCAATCACTTCGGCGAGACCGCGTGGGAGGAGGTGCACGGCGAGTCGCTCGACCAGCGCCTGTCCGAGGAGGAGCCGGAGGAGTGGGACGGCGACCCGCTCGACCGGCCCGACACGTCCCGAGCCGGCAGGCTGACCGCCGACCCGGACGCGCTGGACGGCCGCCAGAACGACACCTACGCCGACGACGAGGGCATCTCCGGAGCCGGCGCGAGCGCGGAGGAGGCCGCGGTGCACATCGTCGAGGAGCCGTGACCGGCGGGGCGCCGCCGACCGGTCACGACCCGTCGGCGGCGTCCCACACGTCCTCCTCGTTGCGGACCGCACGGATGCGCTCGGCCCGGTCCGCGAGCTCCTCGTCGGGCGGGTAGGTCACCTCCTCGAGCACGAGCCCGTGAGACGGCACGACGCCGGCCCCGCCGTCCCGCCGTCGGCTCGCCAGGAGCGCGGCGGGCCACGCGACGTCGCGCCGCCCCTCCCCCACGGCGAGCGACGCGCCGACGAGCGCGCGGACCATGTTGTGGCAGAACGCGTCCGCCCGGACGTGGGCGACGACCAGCCCGGCGTCCGGGCCCTCGGTCGGTCGTGACCACGACAGGTGCTGCAGCTCGCGGATCGTGGTGGCGCCAGGACGGGGCTTGCAGAACGCGGCGAAGTCCCGCACGCCGAGCAAGGGCCGCACGGCGGCGTCCATCGCTGCGACGTCGAGGGGCCGCCGGTTCCACAGCGTCCACTCGCGGCGCAACGGGTCGCGCAGCGCCGGGTCGTCCGCGACGCGGTACGTGTACGCGCGGTGCAGCGCGGAGAACCGCGCGTCGAAGCCGTCGGGCGCGGGCGCCGCGCGACGTACCACGACGTCGCCCGGCAGCACGCCGCCGAGGCGCGCGACGAGCGCTTCCCCGGGTGCACGGTCGGACCGGCCTGGCAGCGACTCCCACTGCGCCGTCGTGAGGTCCACGTGCGCGACCTGTCCGCGCGCGTGCACCCCCGCGTCCGTGCGGCCCGCGACGGTGAGGCGCGGCGCGTCACCGCGCAGGAGGGTCGCGAACGCGTCCTCCAGGGCACCCTGCACGGTGCGCAGACCCGGCTGCCGCGCCCACCCGGCGAAGTGCGTGCCCTGGTAGGCGAGGTCGAGCCGGACGCGCACGGCGGGCGCGTGGGGCGCGTCGGGCGCGTCTGGCGCGTCGGGCGGGAGGGCGTTCACAGGGGTTCACGGTAGCCGCCGGTCCCGGGACGCGTGGTCCCGCACCGCGCGGCGCGGTCCCCGTCGTGCGGTGCGCACCCTGCTGCGCGCGCCTACGCTGCGACGCATGACCGACCTGAGGACGCTCGCCGTCGACTGCGGCGGCGGTGGGATCAAGGCGAACGTGCTGGACTCCTCCGGCACGGCCCACGCGGCGGCGGTCCGCGTGCCGACCCCGTACCCGCTCCCACCGGAGCTGCTCGTCGAGACCGTCGCGGACATCGCGGGCAGGCTCCCGCACGCGGACCGCGCGACCGTCGGCATGCCGGGGATGATCCGGCGGGGTGTCGTCGTGCACACCCCGCACTACGTCACGCGCAGCGGGCCCCGCTCGCGCGTCGACCCGGCTCTCGTCGAGGCGTGGACGAGCTTCGACGTGCAGGCGGCCGTCGCGCGCCGGCTCGGCGTGCCCGCGCTCGTGCTCAACGACGCCGAGGTGCACGGGGCGGGCGTCGTCGCGGCGTCGGGGCTCGAGCTCGTCCTCACGCTCGGGACCGGCCTCGGGTCGGCGCTGTTCCACGGCGGCCGGCTCGCGCCGCACCTGGAGTGGTCGCGCGCGCCCGTGCGGCGCGGGACGTCATACGACGAGTACGTCGGCGAGCCGGAGCGCCGGCGCCTGGGCAACGCGCTCTGGTCTCGCCGGGTGCTGGCCGTCGTGGACGGGCTGCGGCCCGTGTTCTGGTGGGACCGGCTCTACCTCGGCGGCGGGAACTCCCGGCAGATCACCCCCACGGTGCTGGACCGGCTGGGCGACGACGTCGTGGTGGTCCCGAACTCGGCGGCCCTCGTCGGGGGCGCCCGGGCGTGGGACCTACCGCCCGCCTGAGGCCGTCAGGGAACGGTCGTGGGCGGCCCCTGCGGGGCGGATGGGGGTGTCGTGCGCCGGGTCGCGCGCGACGTCGGCGACCGCCTCGAGCAGGAGACGCGAGAAGGCGACGGGGCGGTCGAGGCTCACGAGGTGGCGCGCCCCGGGGACCACGACGAGGCGGGCCCGCGCTCCCCCGCGACGCGCGGCCGCGAGGAACGACCGCTCGCCCGTCCGGAAGTGGTCCCATCGCCCGTTCACCAGCCACACCGGGGAGTCGGTCGCCGCCAGGGCGGCGAGCGGGTCGGCGGTGCCCACCTCGCGCAGGATCGCGCTCATCACGTCGAGGGCGAAGCCACCCGCCGCGAGGTCGGCCGCGGCGTTCGCCGGCATCGACCGGTCCACGAGCGCCTGGTTGAGAGCCGCCCCGCCGTCGGGCAGCCTCTCGATGCGCTCCGCGGCGAGGAGCCACGCCGCGCGCAGCCTCGTGCTCGGCACGGTCGAGCAGCTCGCTGCGACGAGCCCCAGCACGCGCCCGGGGTGCCGCGCCCTCGCCTCGATCGCCACGTACCCCCCGAGCGACAGCCCGACGACGAGCGCCCGGCCGCCGAGGTCCTCGACACCCTGCGCGACGGCATCGACCGCGCCGTCGAGCGTGAACGGCTCGCCGCGCCGCGCGCCGTGGCCGGGGAGGTCGACCGCGAGGGCCGGGACGCCGGCGCGGTCGAGCGCGGCGAGCTGGCCGCGCCACATCGTGCGCGACGTGCGCGAGCCGTGCACGAGGAGCACGGGCGGGGCGTCACGGACGGGGTCCATCTCCCGACCGTAGGTGCCGGACGGTGGCATCGCACGAGATCCCGCTCGGCCCGGCCCGCGGCTGGATCCCACCGGCGCCACAGCGGACGACGGAGGGCCCGGAACCGTGCGGTTCCGGGCCCTCCGTACGGAGCGACAGGTGGCCTCAGGCCTCCTTGGTCTCCTCAGCCTTGTCGGCCTTCTCAGCCGGAGCGTCCTCGACCTGGTCCTCGGCGACCGGAGCGTCCTCGACGGGCGCGTCCTCGACCGGGGCGTCGGCCTTCTTCGCCGGCTTGTCGGCCTTCTTCTTGCCGGCCTTCTCCGCGGCCTTCTCGGCCTCGCGGACGACGGCCTGCTTCGGGCTGACGGGCTCGGTCACGAGCTCGATGACCGCGAGGGGCGCGTTGTCGCCCTTGCGCGTGCCGACCTTCGTGATGCGCGTGTAGCCACCGTTGCGCTCCGCCATCTGCGGCGCGATCTCGGTGAACAGCGTGTGCACCACGGACTTGTCGCGCACGACGCGCAAGACGCGACGACGCGCGTGCAGGTCGCCGCGCTTGGCGAAGGTGATGAGGCGCTCGGCCAGCGGACGCAGACGCTTCGCCTTGGTCTCGGTGGTCGTGATGCGGCCGTGCTCGAACAGCGCCGTGGACAGGTTCGCGAGGATCAGACGCTCGTGAGCCGGTCCACCGCCGAGCCGCGGGCCCTTGGTGGGGGTAGGCATGGGATGTGCTCCTTGGGAAGTGATCGCGGCCCGGGTGCGACCCGGGGCGCGCTAGAGGTGTGGGAGTCGCTGGCTCGCGCCGGCTCAGTACTGCTGCTCGGTGTCCGAGAACGTCGGCTCGTCCTCGTCGCCGTCGTAGTACGCGGCGGCCGACGGGTCGAAGTCCAGCGGCGAGTCCTTGAGGGACAGGCCGAGCTCAGCGAGCTTCTCCTTCACCTCGTTGATGGACTTCGCACCGAAGTTGCGGATGTCCAGCAGGTCGGCCTCGCTGCGAGCGACGAGCTCGCCCACCTGGTGGATGCCCTCGCGCTTGAGGCAGTTGTACGAGCGGATCGTGAGGTTGAGCTCCTCGATCGGCAGCGCCAGGTCCGCGGCGAGCGCGGCGTCCGTCGGCGACGGGCCGATCTCGATGCCCTCGGCCTCGACGTTGAGCTCACGGGCCAGGCCGAACAGCTCGACGAGCGTCTTGCCCGCCGACGCGAGGGCGTCGCGAGGCGAGATCGCCTGCTTCGTCTCGACGTCGACGACCAGCTTGTCGAAGTCGGTGCGCTGCTCGACACGCGTCGCCTCGACCTTGTAGGTCACCTTGAGGACCGGCGAGTAGATCGAGTCGACCGGGATCCGGCCGATCTCCGCGTCGAACGACTTGTTCTGCGCCGCCGAGACGTAGCCACGGCCACGCTCGACCGTGAGCTCGATCTCGAGCTTGCCCTTGTCGTTCAGCGTGGCGATGTGCAGATCGCTGTTGTGGACCTCCACGCCCGCGGGCGGGACGATGTCGGCCGCGGTGACGGCGCCAGCGCCCTGCTTGCGCAGGTACATCACGACGGGCTCGTCGTTCTCCGAGGAGACCACGAGGTTCTTGATGTTGAGGATGACCTCGGTGACGTCCTCCTTGACACCCGGCACGGTGGTGAACTCGTGGAGCACACCGTCGATGCGGATGGAGGTGACCGCCGCGCCCGGGATGGACGACAGCAGCGTGCGACGCAGCGAGTTGCCGAGCGTGTAGCCGAAGCCCGGCTCCAGGGGCTCGATGGAGAAGCGCGAACGGTTCTCCGAGATGACCTCTTCGGTCAAGGTGGGGCGCTGTGCGATCAGCACTGGTGATTTCCTTTCGGTGAGCGTCCGCCATATGACGCTTCACGGTTCAAGGCGAGGTGCGCGCCTGGGCGCGCGGCCCCGGCCGGGACTCGGTCCACCCGGTCGGGAAGGGGTGCCGCCGGTGCGTCAGGGCCGGAGCCCGGACGGACCGCTGCCGTCGACGGGGCTCCGGTGTGCGCGAGGCACCCGGAGACCCGTCGACGGCGTGCGTGCCGACGGCGAGGACGTCAGACGCGGCGACGCTTGGGCGGACGGCACCCGTTGTGCGCCTGCGGCGTCACGTCCTGGATCGAGCCGACCTCGAGGCCGGTGGCCTGGAGGGAGCGGATCGCGGTCTCGCGGCCCGAGCCGGGACCCTTGACGAAGACGTCGACCTTCTTCACGCCGTGCTCCTGGGCGCGGCGTGCCGCGGACTCCGCAGCGAGCTGCGCGGCGAACGGCGTGGACTTGCGGGAGCCCTTGAAGCCCACGTGCCCGGCCGAGGCCCAGGCGATCACGGCGCCCGTCGGGTCGGTGATCGAGACGATCGTGTTGTTGAAGGTGCTCTTGATGTGCGCCTGGCCCAGCGGGACGTTCTTCTTGTCCTTGCGGCGCGGCTTGCGCGAGCCGGAGGCTGCGCGAGTCTTGGGAGGCATGTGCTCTTTCTCTCCTGGTCTGAGGTGGTCGGACCGCGGGGATCTCCGAGCCGCCCGGTGACGCGAGGGTCACCGCACGGCCGGGGCCCGCCCGGCGGACTGCTGCTTAGCGGGCCTTCTTCTTGCCGGCCACGGTGCGCTTCGGTCCCTTGCGCGTGCGCGCGTTGGTCTTCGTGCGCTGACCGCGCACGGGAAGGCCGCGGCGGTGACGCAGGCCCTGGTAGGTGCCGATCTCGACCTTGCGGCGGATGTCGGCGGCCACCTCACGACGGAGGTCACCCTCGAGCTTGTAGTTGCCCTCGAGGTAGTCGCGGAGCGCGACGAGCTCGGCGTCGCCGAGGTCCTTCACGCGCGCGTCCGGGCTGATGCCCGTCGCGGCCAGCGTCTGCTGGGCGCGGGTGCGGCCGACGCCGAAGATGTAGGTGAGCGCAACCTCGAGCCGCTTGTCGCGGGGGAGGTCGACGCCGATGAGACGTGCCATGTGCCTTTCGGCTCCTCGTACTTCGTCCGGAGGTCTTCCGCACCGCCCTCCCGCGGGAGCCGCGGGCCCCGGCCTCCGGGCCGGGGGTTCCCCCGCGCCGTCGTGCGGCCGCTGTCGCGACCGCCCTCCGGGGCGGGTTCGTGGTGGTGCGCTGGTGGGCGCCGCCGTCAGGCGGTCGCCCGGTGATCCGGCCCGAGGGCCGTCACCCGTGGCGCAGGCGAGGGCTCAGCCCTGGCGCTGCTTGTGCCGCAGGTTGTCGCAGATCACCATGACGCGACCGTGCCGGCGGATCACCTTGCACTTGTCGCAGATCTTCTTGACGCTGGGCTTGACCTTCATCAGTGTTCCCTCAGTGGTGCTCCGCCCCCGCAGGCGACCGACCGGGTGGTCCCGGTGGCCAGGAGGCGGTGGCTGGTTGAGTGGTGGACGCGT
This sequence comes from Cellulosimicrobium sp. Marseille-Q4280, assembly GCF_943181405.1. Taxonomy (GTDB): domain Bacteria; phylum Actinomycetota; class Actinomycetes; order Actinomycetales; family Cellulomonadaceae; genus Cellulosimicrobium. The sequence goes on along the minus strand of NZ_CALPBY010000008.1, from coordinate 262,580 downwards.
GACGACTACTTGTAGCGGTAGACGATCCGGCCGCGGGACAGGTCGTACGGGCTGAGCTCCACCACGACACGGTCCTCGGGGAGGATCCGGATGTAGTGCTGACGCATCTTGCCCGAGATGTGGGCGAGAACCTTGTGCCCGTTGGCCAGCTCCACGCGGAACATCGCGTTCGGCAGGGCCTCGACCACGCTGCCCTCGATCTCGATGACACCGTCCTTCTTTGCCATGTCCTCCGCTAACTCTCGTCTGAACTGCTCGGTCCCACGCGCGAAGGACCCGAGGCCCGCGAGCGTGGATTGTCGTGTGGAGCCTCGCGTCGACGCCGGCACCGGCGCCCTTCGGGACGGCGGAGCCGGACGTACCGGTGAACACGGACTACACCCAACGGTCTATCCTACGGCATCCGGCAAGCGTCGGGAAACCCGAGTCCGTCACACCGGTCGCCGGCGAGGTCTCGCCCCCTTGGCGGGCGCCCCGGGTCCGCCGCGACGCGTCGGGACGTCAGGCGCCGAGCGGTGCGACCTGCACACCGCGCGCGGCGAGCTCCTCCGCGCCACCGTCGGCGGCGGTGAGGACCCAGATGCCGTCGTCGAGGATCGCGACGCTGTGCTCCCAGTGCGCGGCCCGCGAGCCGTCGTCGGTGACGACCGTCCAGTCGTCCTCGCACACCTGGGTGAAACGCTCCCCCCGCGTGACCATCGGCTCGATCGCGAGGCACATGCCCGGCCGCAGCCGCGGCCCGCGGTCGCGCGTGCGGTAGTTCGGCACGTCCGGCGGCTGGTGCATCGCGGAGCCGATCCCGTGGCCCACGTACTCCTCGACGATCCCGTAGGCGACGCCGTCCCGCTCCCCCGCCGCCCGGACGGAGTCCTCGATCGCGACGCCGACGTCACCGAGCCGCTCGCTCCTCGCGAGCGCCGCGATGCCGTCCCACATCGCCTGGCGCGTGGCCTCGACGAGCGCCTCGTCGGCGGGGTCCGCGTCGGCGAGGACGAACGACGTCGCCGAGTCCCCGTGCCAGCCGTCGACGACGGCCCCGCAGTCCACCGAGACGACGTCTCCCGCGCGCAGCTCGCGCGCACCGGGGATGCCGTGCACCACCTCGTCGTTGACCGACACGCACACCGTCGCCGGATACCCCTCGTAGCCGAGGAACGACGAGGTCGCACCGGCGTCGGCGATGACCGCGGCGGCCAGCGCGTCGAGGTCGCTCGTCGTCATGCCGGGCCGTACGGCGTCGCGCACCGTCTCGAGGGCCGTGGCGACGACGACCCCGGCACGCCGCATGGCCTGGACCTGCTCGTGCGTCTTGTACTCGATGCGTTCGCGACCGAACACCGTGCTCCCTCTCCCGACCGGCACCCGCACGGCCCCGCGCAGGACGGCCTGCCGCGTGGCGTGCGGTGCTGCTCTGCCGTCAGCCGACCAGCGGCTCGAGCGCGGACACGATGCGCTCGGTGACGTCGTCGATCTCGCCGATGCCGTCCACGCGGACGAGCAGCCCGCGCTCGTCGTACGCGGCGGTGAGCGGAGCCGTCTGCTCCGCGTAGATGTCGAGGCGGCGCGCGATGGCCTCCTCGGTGTCGTCCTCGCGGCCCTCGATCTCGGCGCGCTTCGCGAGCCGGGCGAGGAGCTCGTCACGCTCGGCCGTGATCTCGACGACGCCGTCGAGCGACCAGCCCAGGTCGGCGAGGATCGCGTCGAGCTCGACGACCTGGGCCGCGTTGCGCGGGTAGCCGTCCAGGATGAAGCCGCGCGCGACGTCGTCCTGCGCGAGGCGGTCCCGCACCATCTCGTTGGTCACGGAGTCGGGGACGAGGTCGCCCTTCGCCGTGTACTCCTGCACGAGGCGGCCGAGCTCCGTGCCGCCCTTGATGTTCGCCCGGAAGATGTCGCCCGTGGAGATCGCGGGGATCGCGTAGCGCTCGGCGAGCCGGGCGGCCTGCGTCCCCTTGCCGGCACCCTGAGGTCCCATGATCACGAGGCGTGCGGTCGGGGCGTTGCTCAACGGAGGAACCCTTCGTAGTGGCGCTGCTGCAGCTGGGAGTCGATCTGCTTGACCGTCTCCAGGCCGACGCCGACCACGATGAGGATCGAGGAGCCGCCGAACGGGATGTTCGTGCTCACGCCGAGCCCGATGAGGACCAGCGTCGGCAGGAGCGCGACGAGCGCGAGGTAGATGGAGCCCGCGGAGGTGATGCGGGTGATGACGTAGTCGAGGTACTCGGCGGTCGGACGCCCGGCACGGATGCCGGGGATGAAGCCGCCGTACTTCTTCATGTTGTCCGCGACCTCGTCCGGGTTGAACGTGATCGCCGTGTAGAAGAAGCAGAAGAACAGGATCATCGCGACGTAGAGCGCGATGTGCAGCGGCGCGGCGGGGTCGGCCAGGTTCGTGCTGACCCAGATCACCCAGCCGGCGGTCTGGTCGCCGAACTGCGCGATGAGGCCCGGGACCGCGAGCAGCGAGGCCGCGAAGATCACGGGGATGACGCCGGCCATGTTGATCTTGATGGGGATGTACGTGCTCGACCCGCCGTACATGCGCCGGCCGACCATGCGCTTGGCGTACTGCACGGGCACCCGGCGCTGCGACTGCTCGACGAAGACGACGAGCCCGATCACGAGGACGATCACCGCGATCATGATGATGAAGTTCGCGGGGCCGTTGGCGCCACCGGCGATCGACCACAGCGCGGTCGGGAAGCTCGCGGCGATCGACGTGAAGATCAGCAGCGACATGCCGTTGCCGACGCCGCGCTCCGTGATGAGCTCGCCCAGCCACATGATGAGGCCCGTGCCGGCGGTCATCGTGATGACCATGAGGGCCATCGTGACGAAGCTCCCGTCGGGGATGACCTCGACCGAGCAGCCCTGGAAGAGCAGGCCGTTGCGCGCCGTCGTGATGACGGTCGTCGACTGGAGGATCGCGAGCGCGATCGTCAGGTAGCGCGTGTACTGCGTGAGCTTCGCGGTGCCCGACTGGCCCTCCTTGTGCAGGGCCTCGAAGCGAGGGATCACCACGCGCAGGAGCTGCACGATGATGCTGGCCGTGATGTACGGCATGATCCCGAGCGCGAAGATCGACAGCTGGAGCAGTGCTCCACCGCTGAAGAGGTTGACGAGCCCGAGAAGGTCGTTGCCCTCGGCGGTCTCCGCGATGCACTGCTGCACGTTGGGGTAGTCCACACCCGGCGTGGGGATGAACGAACCCACACGGAAGATCGCCATGATCGCGATCGTGAACAGCAGCTTGCGCCGCAGGTCAGGCGTCCGGAAAGCCCGGGCGAATGCGCTGAGCACCTATCCTCCTGGCCCGCCGAGGCGGGATGTCGTGTCGCCGGGAGGCCCGGCGAGGTGTGACGCACGGCACCGGCGCCAAGAGGCACCCTAACCGTTGCGCCGCGTCGAACGGCAAGTCGGTGTCGGCCGACCGGGATCGGTCGGTCGTCCACCGCGTCGACCGGCCGCCGGTCGGAGACCGACGACGGCCGACGGGAAGTCTAGTCGCGCCCCGCTGCCCGACGGGACGGCGACCGTACCCCGGGACCCGTCGGAGACGGCCCCGAGACACGGACAGGGCCGACGGCGCGTGCGCGCCACCGGCCCTGTCCGTGGTGTCAGTCCTCCGAGACCGAACCGCCGGCCGCGAGGATCTTCTCGCGGGCCGCGCCCGAGAGGGCGTCGACCGCGACCTCGAGCTTGACGGTGATCTCGCCCGTGCCCAGCACCTTCACGAGCTGGCCCTTGCGGACCGCGCCCTTCGCCACGAGGTCCTCGACGGTGACGGAGCCACCCTCGGGGTACAGCGCGGCGAGCTTGTCCAGGTTCACGACCTGGTACTCGGTGCGGAACGGGTTCTTGAACCCGCGCAGCTTCGGCAGGCGCATGTGCAGAGGCATCTGCCCGCCCTCGAAGCGCTCGGGGACCTGGTAACGAGCCTTCGTACCCTTGGTACCGCGGCCCGCCGTCTTACCCTTCGACGCCTCACCACGACCCACACGGGTCTTGGCCTTCTTGGCGCCGGGAGCCGGACGCAGGTGGTGCATCTTGAGCGTGCCGCCGGCACCCTCGGTCTGCTTCGCCGGAGCGGCCTCCGCAGACTTGGCGGGTGCCTTCTTGGCGGGTGCCTTCTTCTTCGGAGCCTCGACGGTCTCCTTGGTGGCCTTCTCAGCCATGGTCACTCGACCTCCTCAACGGTGACGAGGTGCGCCACCGTCGCGACCATGCCGCGGATCTCCGGGCGGTCCTCCTTCACGGCGGTGTCGCCGATCCGCTTGAGGCCCAGAGTGCGCAGCGTGTCGCGCTGGTTCTGCTTGCCGCCGATGGCGGACTTCGTCTGGGTCACCTTGAGCCTGGCCATCAGGCGTTCACCCCCGCTGCACGGGCACGCAGGAGCGCGGCCGGAGCCACGTGCTCGAGCGGGAGGCCACGGCGAGCCGCGACGGCCTCAGGCTGCTCGAGGTTGCGCAGCGCCTCGACGGTCGCGTGCACGATGTTGATCGCGTTGGACGAGCCGAGCGACTTGCTCAGGACGTCGTGGATGCCGGCGCACTCCAGCACGGCGCGCACCGGACCACCGGCGATGACACCGGTACCCGGGGCGGCCGGACGGAGGAAGACGACGCCGGCGGCGGCCTCACCCTGGATGGGGTGCGGGATGGTGCCCTGGATGCGCGGGACCTTGAAGAAGTTCTTCTTGGCCTCCTCGACACCCTTGGCGATCGCCGCGGGCACCTCCTTCGCCTTGCCGTAGCCGACACCGACGGTGCCGTCGCCGTCGCCCACCACGACCAGCGCGGTGAAGCTGAAGCGACGGCCGCCCTTGACGACCTTGGAGACGCGGTTGATGGTGACGACGCGCTCGACGAAGGCGTTCTTCTCGGCTGCGTCGCCCCGGCGACCGTCACGGCGGTTGTCACGACGGTTGTCGCGGCCCCCGCGGGCGTTCTGGTCGCTCGACTCGTTGGCGGCACCCGTGGGGGCGCCGGTGTTGCTGCGCTGCCCTGCAGCCATCAGAGAATCCTTTGCTTCCGTGTACGGATGGTCGGCGTCGTCACAGGGCCAGACCGCCCTCGCGTGCGCCGTCGGCGACCGCAGCAACCCGACCGTGGTACTTGTTGCCACCGCGGTCGAACACGACGGAGTCGACGCCCTTGGCCTTCGCACGCTCGGCGACGAGCTCGCCGACCTTGCGGGCCTTGGCGCTCTTGTCGCCGTCGAGCGCACGCAGGTCCGCCTCGAGGGACGAGGCCGACGCGAGCGTCTGACCGATCGTGTCGTCGACGACCTGGGCCGTGATGTGGCGCGTGGAGCGCGTCACCACGAGGCGCGGACGAGCGTCGGTGCCCTTGATCTTCTTGCGCAGGCGCAGGTGGCGGCGCTGACGCGCGACCGCCTTGCCCTTGCCGAGAACCTTCAGAGCCATCGTTACTTACCAGCCTTTCCGACCTTGCGGCGGACGACCTCGCCGGCGTAACGCACACCCTTGCCCTTGTACGGCTCGGGCTTGCGGATCTTGCGGATGTTCGCAGCGACCTCGCCGACCTGCTGCTTGTCGATGCCCGACACCGAGAACTTGGTGGGGCTCTCGACGGCGAACGTGATGCCCGCGGGCGGGGTCACGACGACCGGGTGGCTGAACCCGAGGGCGAACTCGAGGTCCGAGCCCTTCGCGGTCACGCGGTACCCGGTACCGACGATCTCGAGCTTCTTCTCGTAGCCCTGCGTGACGCCCTCGACGATGTTCGCCAGAAGGGTGCGCGTGAGGCCGTGCAGCGCGCGGGACGCGCGCTCGTCGTCCGGGCGCGACACCACGAGCGTGGCGTCCTCCTGGGCGACCTGGATGGGGGTGGGCACGTTGTGCTCGAGAGAACCCTTGGGGCCCTTCACGGTCACGAGCGCGCCGCTGATGGTGACGTCCACTCCGGCCGGGACCGGAACGGGGATCTTGCCGATTCGAGACATGGCGTATCTCCTTTCCGGATTACCAGACGTAGGCGAGGACTTCGCCGCCCACGCCCTTCGTGGCGGCCTGCTTGTCGGTGAGGAGGCCGGAGGACGTGGACAGGATCGCCACGCCGAGGCCGCCGAGCACCTTGGGCAGGTTGGTGGACTTCGCGTACACGCGCAGCCCGGGCTTCGACACGCGGCGCACGCCGGCAAGGCTGCGCTCACGGTTCGGGCCGAACTTGAGCTGGATGGTGAGGTTCTGCCCCACCTTCGCGTCCTCGACGCTCCAGCCGGCGATGTAGCCCTCGGCCTGGAGGATCTCGGCAATGTGCGACTTCAGCTTCGAGAACGGCATGGTGACCGTGTCGTGGTAAGCCGAGTTCGCGTTCCGCAGACGCGTCAGCATGTCTGCGATCGGATCGGTCATCGTCATTGGGCTCTAGCCCTTCCTCGGCGTGGTATCCCGGCGGGCGCGCACCGTGCGGTGCGGCCCGCCAGGACCTACGACGTAGTTGTTACCAGCTGCTCTTGGTGACGCCCGGAAGCTCACCACGGTGGGCCATCTCGCGCACGCAGATGCGGCACAGGCCGAACTTGCGGTACACCGAGTGCGGGCGACCGCACTTCTGGCACCGGGTGTAGGCGCGGACCGCGAACTTGGGCTTGGCGGCCGCCTTGTTGACCAGGGCCTTCTTCGCCATGTCAGTTCTCCTTGAAAGGCATGCCGAGACGGCGCAGCAGTGAGCGGCCCTCGTCGTCGGTCGTCGCCGTGGTCACGATCGTGATGTCCATACCGCGGACACGGTCGATCTTGTCCTGGTCGATCTCGTGGAACATCGACTGCTCCGTGAGGCCGAACGTGTAGTTGCCGTGCCCGTCGAACTGCTTGGGCGACAGGCCGCGGAAGTCGCGGATGCGCGGCAGGGCGATCGACAGCAGACGGTCGAGGAACTCCCACATGCGGTCGCCGCGCAGCGTGACGTGCGCGCCGATCGGCATGCCCTCGCGCAGCTTGAACTGCGCGATGGACTTGCGGGCCTTCGTGACCTGCGGCTTCTGGCCGGTGATCGCGGAGAGGTCGCGGATGGCGCCCTCGATGAGCTTCGAGTCCTTGGCGGCGTCACCGACACCCATGTTCACGACGATCTTCGTGACGCGGGCGACCTGGTTGACGTTGCCGTGGCCGAACTCCTCGCGCAGACCGGCGACGATCTCGTCGCGGTAGCGCTGCTTGAGGCGCGGGACCTCGGGGGCTGCGATATCGGTGCTCATCAGATGTCCTTACCGGAGCGCTTGGCGACACGGACGCGAACCGTCCGCTTGCGGCCGTCACGCTCGACCTCTTCGGTGCGGTACCCGACGCGGGTGCCCTTCTTGGTCTCCGGGTCGACGACCATCACGTTGCTGATGTGGATCGGCGCCTCGACGGTCTCGATGCCACCGGTCCGCGTGCCGCGCTGCGACTGGCCGACCTTGGTGTGCTTCGTGACGCGCTGCACGCCCTCGACGACCAGGCGGTCGCTGTCCTTGAGGACCTCGAGCACGCGTCCCTGCTTGCCGCGGTCCTTGCCCGCGATGACGACCACGAGGTCGCCCTTCTTGATCTTCGCCATGGTCAGAGCACCTCCGGAGCCAGCGAGATGATCTTCATGAAGCGCTTGTCGCGCAGCTCACGACCGACCGGGCCGAAGATGCGCGTACCGCGCGGCTCGCCGTCGTTCTTGAGGATCACGGCCGCGTTCTCGTCGAACTTGATGTAGGAACCGTCGGGACGACGGCGCTCCTTGGCGGTCCGGACGATGACGGCCTTGACGACGTCGCCCTTCTTCACGTTGCCGCCCGGGATCGCGTCCTTGACGGTTGCGACGATGGTGTCGCCGATTCCGGCGTAGCGACGGCCCGAGCCACCGAGAACGCGGATGCAGAGAATCTCCTTGGCACCCGTGTTGTCGGCGACACGAAGTCGCGACTCCTGCTGGATCATGTCATGTACTCCTGTCGTCGAGCCGGTTCTCACCACGACCGAGGTCGGGGCGAGCCTTGCCGAACGGATAGCTGTCAGTGCCGGGTCCCTCGCGGGTGAACCGGCCAGGTCGCGGCGGTGGACCCGCCGCTCCTGTCCTCACTGGTTGCCGCACCGCGAGGCGCGGCACGAGATCGGTCGTGGCGGACGACGTGAGCCGTCCGCCACGGCCGGTACTACTTGGCCTTCTCGAGGATCTCCACCAGGCGCCACCGCTTGGTCGCGGACAGCGGGCGGGTCTCCATGATCAGGACGAGGTCGCCGACGCCGGCGGAGTTCTGCTCGTCGTGCGCCTTGACCTTGCTCGTGCGACGGATGACCTTGCCGTAGAGCGGGTGCTTGACCCGGTCCTCGACCTCGACCACGACGGTCTTGTCCATCTTGTCGCTGACGACGTAGCCGCGGCGGGTCTTGCGGTAGGCGCGCGCCTCCTCGGCGCTCGCCTCCTCGACCGGGGCGTTCGTTGCGTTCTCGCTCATTCCAGCCTCACTCACTCGGCGCTCGGTGCAGTACGGATACCGAGCTCGCGCTCACGCAGGATCGTGTAGATCCGCGCGATGTCGCGACGGACGGCCTTGAGACGTCCGTGGCTCTCCAGCTGGCCGGTGGCCGACTGGAAACGGAGGTTGAAAAGCTCCTCCTTGGCCTTCTTCAGCTCGGCGACGAGCTTCTCGTCGTCGAAGGCATCCAGGTCCGTGGGGGCGAGCCCCTTCGTTCCGACAGCCATCAGTTGCCACCACCCTCGCGCACCACGAAACGGCACTTCATCGGGAGCTTGTGGATCGCGCGGCGCATGGCCTCACGAGCCAGGGGCTCCGGGACACCGGCCAGCTCGAAGACGATGCGGCCGGGCTTGACGTTGGCGACCCACCACTCGGGCGAGCCCTTGCCGGAACCCATGCGGGTCTCGGCGGGCTTCTTGGTCAGGGGACGGTCCGGGTAGATGTTGATCCAGACCTTTCCGCCACGCTTGATGTGGCGGGTCATCGCGATACGAGCAGCCTCGATCTGACGGTTCGTGACGTACGCCGGCTCGAGAGCCTGGATGCCGTACTCACCGAAGGAGATCTGCGTGCCACCCTTGGCCGCGCCGGAGCGCGACGGGTGGTGCTGCTTGCGGTGCTTGAGCCTGCGGGGGATCAGCATGACTCAGGCCTCCGTTCCGGTCTCAGGGGCCTGCTGAGCGGGCTCCGTGGCCGGGGCCTGCTCGGCGGCCGGCGCCTCGGGAGCTGCGCTCCGCTCGGCCGAACGCTCGGGACGACGCCCACCACGGCGGTCTCCGCCACGGTCGCCGCCGCGCTCGCCGCGCGGGCCGCCACGGCCCTGGCGAGGAGCAGCGGTCGCCTGCTGGGCGGCCCACTCCTTCTCGGTCATGTCGCCCTTGTAGATCCACACCTTCACGCCGATACGGCCGAACGTGGTGCGGGCCTCGAAGAAGCCGTAGTCGATGTTCGCGCGCAGCGTGTGCAGCGGCACACGACCCTCGCGGTAGAACTCCGACCGGCTCATCTCCGCGCCACCGAGGCGGCCGGAGACCTGGACGCGGATGCCCTTCGCGCCGGCGCGCTGCGCGGACTGGATGCCCTTGCGCATGGCACGACGGAACGAGACACGGCTCGCGAGCTGCTCCGCGATCCCCTGGGCCACGAGCTGGGAGTCGATCTCAGCGTTCTTGACCTCGAGGATGTTGAGCTGCACCTGCTTGCCGGTGAGCTTCTCCAGCTCGCCGCGGATGCGGTCGGCCTCGGCGCCACGGCGACCGATGACGATGCCCGGGCGCGCCGTGTGGATGTCCACGCGGACACGGTCACGGGTGCGCTCGATCTCGACCTTGGAGATGCCCGCGCGCTCGAGACCGGTGCTCATGAGCTTGCGGATCTGGACGTCCTCGCGGACGTAGTCGCGGTACCGCTGTCCGGGCTTGGTGCTGTCGGCGAACCAGCGCGACCGGTGGTCGGTGGTGATGCCGAGGCGGTACCCGTGCGGGTGAACCTTCTGTCCCACTATCGGGCACTTCCCTTCGTGTTCTCGCGCGGAGCGATCACCACGGTGATGTGGCTGGTGCGCTTGAGGATGCGGTTCGCACGGCCCTGGGCGCGCGGGCGGAACCGCTTGAGGGTCGGGCCCTCGTCGACGAACGCCTCACGCACGACGAGCTCCTGCTCGTCGAACGCGACGCTCGCACGGTCCGCCTTCACCCGGGCGTTGGCGATCGCGCTCTCCACGACCTTGCGGACGGGCTCGCTCGCCGCCTGCGGTGCGAACTTCAGCACCGCGACGGCCTCGGAGGCCTGCTTGCCACGGATGAGGTCCACGACGCGCCGGGCCTTCTGGGGCGTGACACGGACGAACCGCGCCTGCGCCTTGGCTTCCATTGCTGTCCTGCCTTCTTGTGTGTTGACCGTCATTCGACAATCCAGTCGTCACCTTGACCCTCGCGGGTCAGCGGCGACGACCCTTCTTGTCGTCCTTCACGTGGCCGCGGAAGGTCCGCGTGGGAGCGAACTCGCCGAGCTTGTGGCCGACCATCGACTCGGTGACGAACACCGGCGTGTGCTTGCGACCGTCGTGCACGGCGAAGGTGTGACCGAGGAAGTCGGGCGTGATGACCGACCGGCGGGACCAGGTCTTGATGACGTTCTTGGTCCCCTTCTCGTTCTGCACGTCCACCTTCTTCTGGAGGTGTCCGTCGACGAAGGGGCCCTTCTTCAGGCTACGAGGCATGTTTCCAGGCTCCTATCAGCGCTTCTTGCCGGTACGTCGACGACGCACGATCAGCTTGTCGCTCGGCTTGTTCGGGCGGCGGGTACGACCCTCCGGCTGGCCCCAGGGGCTCACCGGGTGGCGTCCACCGGAGGTCTTGCCCTCACCACCACCGTGCGGGTGGTCGATCGGGTTCATCGCGACACCGCGGACGGTCGGGCGCTTGCCCTTCCAGCGCATGCGGCCGGCCTTGCCCCAGTTGATGTTCGACTGCTCGGCGTTGCCGACCTCGCCGACCGTCGCGCGGCAGCGCAGGTCGACGTTGCGGATCTCGCCGGAGGGCATGCGCAGCTGCGCGTACGGGCCGTCCTTGGCGACGAGCTGGACCGACGCGCCGGCCGAACGGGCGATCTTCGCGCCGCCACCGGGCTTGAGCTCGATGGCGTGGATGACCGTACCGGTCGGGATGTTGCGCAGCGGCAGGTTGTTGCCGGGCTTGATGTCCGCACCGGCGCCGTTCTCGATGACGTCGCCCTGCTTGAGCTTGCTCGGCGCGATGATGTAGCGCTTCTCGCCGTCCGCGTAGTGCAGGAGCGCGATGCGCGCCGTGCGGTTGGGGTCGTACTCGATGTGAGCGACCTTCGCGGGCACGCCGTCCTTGTCGTGACGACGGAAGTCGATCACGCGGTACGCGCGCTTGTGGCCACCACCCTTGTGACGGGTGGTGATGCGGCCGGAGCTGTTGCGACCGCCGCTCTTGGAGAGCGGGCGGACCAGAGACTTCTCCGGCTGCGAGCGCGTGATCTCGGCGAAGTCGGCGACGCTCGAGCCGCGGCGGCCGGGCGTCGTCGGCTTGTACTTACGGATTCCCATGGGGATCTGTCCTCAATCTGCTCTCGTCGGCTCAGCCGAAGATGTCGATCGTGCCCTCGCGGAGGGTGACGATCGCACGCTTGGTGTCCTTGCGCTTGCCCAGGCCGAAACGCGTGCGACGCGTCTTGCCCTTGCGGTTGATCGTGTTCACCGACGCAACCTTGACGGAGAAGATCTGCTCGATGGCGATCTTGATCTCGGTCTTGTTGGCCCGCGGGTCCACGACGAACGTGTACTTGCCCTCGTCGAGGAGGCCGTAGCTCTTCTCGGAGACGACGGGCGAGAGGATCACGTCGCGGGGGTCCTTGGTCACGGTGGTCACTTCGCAGCCTCCTCGGCAGCAGTCTCGTCCGCCTCGGTGGAGGTGGCGACGGCCTTCGCGGAGCGACCCGTGGACGGGCCGGCCAGGAACGCGTCGAGCGCGCCCTGCGTGAAGACGACGTCGTCGGAGACGAGCACGTCGTAGGTGTTGAGCTGGTCGGCCACCAGGAGGTGGACCTGCTCGACGTTCCGCAGCGACTTGACCGTCAGCTCGTCACCACGCTCGGTGACGACGAGGACGTGCTTGCGCTCGGAGAGCTTCGCGAGCGTCGCGAGGGCGGTCTTGGTCGACGGAGCACCGTCGACGCCGAAGCCCGTCACGACGTGGACGCGGCCGTTGCGGGCCCGGTCCGAGAGGGCACCGCGCAGCGCGGCGGCCTTCATCTTCTTCGGGGTGCGCTGGTCGTAGGAGCGCGGCGTCGGCCCGTGGACCGTGCCACCGCCCGCGAACTGCGGCGCGCGGATCGAGCCCTGGCGGGCGCGGCCAGTGCCCTTCTGCTTGTAGGGCTTGCGACCACCACCGCGGACCTCGCCGCGGCTCTTGGTGTCGTGGGTGCCCTGGCGCGCGGCGGCACGCTGGGCGACGACGACCTGGTGGATCAGCGGGACGTTCGTCACGACGTCGAACACCTCGGCGGGGAGCTCGGCGGTCCCGGCCTTCTTGCCGCTCGCGTCGAGGACCTCAACGGTCAGCGCGTTCTGCGTTGCCATCGGTTGTTCACGCTCCCTTCGCGGCGCTACGGACGAGGACGACGCCGCCCTTGGGGCCGGGAACCGCGCCCTTGACGAGCAGCAGACCCTTCTCGGCGTCGACCGCGTGCACGGTCAGGTTCTGGGTGGTCTGGCGGTCGTGGCCCATACGACCCGCCATGCGCAGTCCCTTGAAGACGCGCGACGGGGTCGAGGCGCCACCGATCGAACCAGCCTTGCGGTGGTTGCGGTGCGCACCGTGGGAGGCGCCGACGCCGGAGAAGCCGTGACGCTTCATCACACCGGCGGTGCCCTTGCCCTTGGTCGTGCCCACGACGTCGACCACGGCGCCGGCCTCGAAGGCCTCCGCGGTGATCTCCTGACCGAGCGTGTACTCGGCCGCGTCGGAGGTCCGGATCTCGGCGACGTGACGACGCGGCGTGACGCCGGCCTTCTCGAAGTGGCCCTTGAGGGGCTTCGTCACCTTGCGGGGGTCGATCTGGCCGTAGGCCAGCTGCACGGCGGCATACCCGTCGACGTCAGCGGTACGGAGCTGCGTGACGACGTTCGTGCCGACCGCGACGACAGTCACCGGAACGAGGCGCCCGGCCTCGTCCCAGAGCTGGGTCATCCCGAGCTTGGTCCCGAGCACGGCCGTGACCGGTCGGGTGTTCTGCTGGGGGGTAGTCATGATGTCCTCCAGCCTCAGAGCTTGATCTCGATGTTCACGTCGGCAGGCAGGTCGAGACGCATGAGCGAGTCGACGGCCTTCGGCGTGGGGTCGATGATGTCGATCAGCCGCTTGTGCGTGCGCATCTCGAAGTGCTCGCGGCTGTCCTTGTACTTGTGAGGCGACCGGATGACGCAGAAGACGTTCTTCTCCGTCGGCAGCGGCACCGGACCCACGACCGTTGCACCAGCGCGCGTCACCGTGTCGACGATCTTGCGCGCCGAGCTGTCGATGACCTCGTGGTCGTAGGACTTGAGCCGGATGCGGATCTTCTGTCCCGCCATGGCGTCGTCTGACTCTCTCTCTCGAACCGCTAGCTGTCCGACCCCCGCGCTCGGGCGTGTCGCGTATTCACGACGCACCTGGGCGCACGCGCCGAGAGGCGCAGGGCCGTTGGATATGTGAGCCCACCGCGCACCGTGCTCTCGCACGACGCCGCAGCATCGGACCACAACGTTTGTCGAGCCTGGTCGGAACGTGTGTTCCGCGGGGTGCTCGATCCATGTCGACAGAGAGCTCAACCCGCAGATCCGGGCTGATTCCGCCCGGGATCCGTCCTCGCGGGGCGAGGACCGGTTCAACACACTGTTCGACACATGAAAGAGCGCGCCCGTTGCAGGCAACCTGAACAGTTTGCCACACGAACCCGCCTACGTCCAAGTCGGGGCGGGCGGGCAGTGCTGTGACGTCTCCGACGTCGCGCCCTCCCCCGTCGGCGCTCCACCGGCTCCCCGGCCGGCGGGCCAGGGACGGCCAGGGACGGGCCAGGGACGACCAGGGACGGGCCAGGGAGGGCCGTTCCTGGGGCCAGACGGCACGAGGGCCCGGCACCTCGCGGTGCCGGGCCCTCGTGGCGGTGCTGCCGACAGGCAGCGTCAGATCACTTGAGGATCTTGGTGACGCGGCCGGAGCCCACGGTGCGGCCACCCTCACGGATGGCGAAGCCGAGGCCCTCCTCCATGGCGATCGGCTGGATCAGCGCGACCGTCATCTCGGTGTTGTCGCCGGGCATGACCATCTCGGTGCCCTCGGGCAGCGTGATGACGCCGGTGACGTCGGTGGTGCGGAAGTAGAACTGCGGACGGTAGTTCGAGTAGAACGGGTTGTGACGCCCACCCTCGTCCTTGCCCAGGATGTAGACCTGCGCCTCGAAGTCCGTGTGCGGGGTGATCGAACCCGGCTTCACGACGACCTGGCCGCGCTCGACGTCCTCGCGCTTGATGCCGCGCAGGAGCAGACCGGTGTTGTCGCCGGCCTGAGCCTGGTCCATCTGCTTGTGGAACGTCTCGATGCCCGTGACCGTGGTCTTCTGCGGGGAGCGGATGCCGACGATCTCGACGTCCGAGTTCAGGTCGAGCGTGCCACGCTCCACCTTGCCGGTGACGACGGTGCCACGACCGGTGATCGTGAAGACGTCCTCGACGGGCATGAGGAACGGCTTGTCGAGCTCGCGGACGGGCTCGGGCACGTTCTCGTCGACGGCCTCCATGAGCTCGACGATCTTGGAGGTCCACTCCGCGTCGCCCTCGAGGGCCTTGAGGCCGGAGACGCGCACGACGGGAGCGTCGTCGCCGTCGTAGCCCTGACCGGAGAGGAGCTCACGCACCTCCATCTCGACGAGCTCGAGGATCTCCTCGTCGTCGACCATGTCGGACTTGTTGAGCGCCACGAGCAGGTAGGGCACGCCGACCTGGCGGGCGAGCAGGACGTGCTCGCGCGTCTGGGCCATCGGGCCGTCGGTCGCGGCGACGACCAGGATCGCGCCGTCCATCTGGGCGGCACCGGTGATCATGTTCTTGATGTAGTCGGCGTGACCCGGGGCGTCGACGTGCGCGTAGTGGCGCTTCGGCGTCTCGTACTCGATGTGCGCGATGTTGATCGTGATACCGCGCTGCTTCTCCTCGGGAGCCGCGTCGATCTCGTCGAAGTTGCGCTGGACGTTCGCCGGCAGGTCCGGGTACGTGTCCGCGAGCGTCTTCGAGATCGCCGCCGTCAGCGTCGTCTTACCGTGGTCGACATGACCGATGGTGCCGATGTTGACGTGCGGCTTGGTCCGCTCGAACTTGGCCTTAGCCACTGGGGTCCTCCTGGGACTTGGGTAGATGTGCCGAACGTTTGCGAATGTCGACCGAAAGATCCTACATCCACGGGGCGTTGCGGTTGCCTACAGGTTGATGGTTGTGCGGGACTACTACGACCTGTGGGGTCTCACTCGCCCCGGGTCTTCTTGATGATCTCTTCGGCAACGTTCCGAGGAACCTCGGCGTAGTTGTCGAACTGCATCGAGTACACGGCACGACCCTGGGTCTTCGACCGGAGGTCACCGATGTACCCGAACATCTCTGACAACGGTACGTGGGCCCGGACGACCTTCACACCCGTCGCGTCCTCCATGGACTGGATCATTCCACGACGTGAGTTCAGGTCGCCGATGACGTCGCCCATGTACTCCTCGGGCGTACGCACCTCGACCGCCATCACCGGCTCCAGCAGAACCGGGTCCGCCCGCTTGACGCCCTCCTTGAGGACCATCGAGCCGGCGATCTTGAACGCCATCTCGGACGAGTCGACGTCGTGGTAGGCGCCGTCGATCAGCGTGGCCTTGACGCCCACCAGCGGGAAGCCGGCGAGGACGCCGTGCTGCATCGCCGACTGGATGCCCTGGTCGACGCTGGGGATGTACTCGCGCGGGATCCGACCGCCGGTGACGGCGTTGTCGAACTCGTAGAGCTCGCCCTCGGACGTGTCGAGCGGCGAGAAGGTGACCTGGACCTTCGCGAACTGCCCCGAACCACCGGTCTGCTTCTTGTGCGTGTAGTCGATCTTCTCCGCCGTGCGGCGGATCGTCTCGCGGTACGCGACCTGCGGCTTGCCGACGTTCGCCTCGACCTTGAACTCGCGACGCATGCGGTCGACGAGGATGTCGAGGTGGAGCTCGCCCATGCCGCCGATGACGGTCTGGCCGGTCTCGTCGTCCAGCTTCACGCGGAACGTCGGGTCCTCCTCGGCGAGCTTCTGGATCGCCGTCGAGAGCTTCTCCTGGTCGGCCTTCGTCTTCGGCTCGATCGCCACGTCGATGACCGGCTCGGGGAACGTCATCGACTCGAGGATGACGGGGTTCGCCGGGTCGGTCAGCGTGTCGCCCGTCGTGACGTCCTTGAGGCCGATGAACGCGTAGATGTGACCAGCCGTCGCGTCCTCGACCGGGTTCTCCTTGTTGGAGTGCATCTGGAAGAGCTTCCCGATGCGCTCCTTCTTGCCCTTGGTCGAGTTGAGCACCTGGGCGCCCTGCGCGACCTTGCCCGAGTACACCCGGACGTAGGTGAGCTTGCCGAAGAACGGGTGCGTCGCGACCTTGAACGCGAGCGCGGAGAACGGCTCGGTGGCGTCGGGGTGACGCTCGACGACCTTCTCCTCGTCCTTGACGTCGTGGCCCTCGATCGCGGGGACGTCGAGCGGCGACGGCAGGTAGTCGATGACCGCGTCGAGCATGGGCTGGACGCCCTTGTTCTTGAACGCGGAACCGCACAGGACCGGGAAGGCCTCGCCGGCGATGACGAGCTTGCGGATGCCGGACTTGATCTCGGCGATCGACAGCTCCTCGCCCCCGAGGAACTTCTCGAGCAGCTCGTCGTCCGCCTCGGCGACGGCCTCGACGAGCTCCGCGCGGTACTGCTCGGCCTTCTCCTGGAGGTCCGCGGGGATCTCCTCGGTGTCGTAGGCCTCGCCGAGCTTCGTCTCGCCGTGCCAGACGAGCGCCTTCATCTCGAGCAGGTCGACGACGCCCGTGAAGTCGTTCTCGGAGCCGATCGGCAGCTGGATGACCAGCGGCTTCGCCTTGAGGCGGTTCACGATAGTGTCGACCGTGAAGTAGAAGTCCGCGCCGAGCTTGTCCATCTTGTTGACGAAGCAGATGCGCGGGACGTTGTACTTGTCGGCCTGGCGCCACACCGTCTCCGACTGCGGCTCCACACCCTCCTTGCCGTCGAAGACGGCGACGGCGCCGTCGAGCACGCGCAGGGAGCGCTCGACCTCGACCGTGAAGTCGACGTGGCCCGGGGTGTCGATGATGTTGATCTGGTTGTTCTTCCAGTAGCAGGTCGTCGCGGCCGACGTGATCGTGATGCCGCGCTCCTGCTCCTGCTCCATCCAGTCCATCGTCGACGCGCCGTCGTGCGTCTCACCGATCTTGTAGTTCACACCGGTGTAGAACAGGATGCGCTCGGTGGTCGTGGTCTTCCCGGCATCGATGTGGGCCATGATGCCGATGTTGCGGACCTTGTTCAGGTCGGTGAGCACGTCAAGTGCCACGGTCTGTTTCCCTCGCTAGGTGGGTTGAGTCGGGGGCGCTGCTCGGACCGGGGTGGCCGGCCGGAGACCCGCCGACGGCCCCGGGGACGCGAGTCCACGGGGCCGGTCGGGCGGACTACCAGCGGTAGTGGGCGAAGGCCTTGTTGGACTCCGCCATCTTGTGCATGTCCTCGCGACGCTTGACCGCGGCGCCGAGGCCGTTGCTCGCGTCGAGGATCTCGTTCATGAGGCGCTCGGTCATGGTCTTCTCGCGACGGGCGCGCGAGTAGTCCGTGAGCCAGCGCAGCGCGAGGGTCGTGGAACGCGTGGGGCGCACCTCGACGGGGACCTGGTAGGTCGCACCGCCGACGCGGCGCGAGCGGACCTCGAGCGCGGGGCGCACGTTCTCGAGCGCGCGCTTGAGGACGACGACCGGGTCGCCGTCGGTCTTCGCCCGGACGCCCTCGAGGGCGCCGTAGACGATCGACTCGGCGGTGGACTTCTTGCCGTCGAGCAGCACCTTGTTGATGAGCTGCGTGACGACGGGCGACCCGTAGACGGGGTCGACGATGAGCGGCCGCTTCGGGGCCGGGCCCTTGCGAGGCATCAGCTCTTCTCCTTCTTGGCGCCGTAGCGGCTGCGGGCCTGCTTGCGGTTCTTCACGCCCTGCGTGTCGAGCGCGCCGCGCACGATCTTGTAGCGCACACCCGGGAGGTCCTTCACACGACCACCGCGGACGAGCACGATGGAGTGCTCCTGCAGGTTGTGGCCGACGCCGGGGATGTAGGCCGTGACCTCGACCTGGGAGGAGAGCTTCACGCGAGCGACCTTGCGCAGCGCGGAGTTCGGCTTCTTCGGGGTGGTGGTGTACACGCGCGTGCACACACCGCGCCGCTGCGGGGAACCCTTGAGGGCGGGAGTCTTGGACTTCCCCACCTTCGAGGTCCGCCCCTTGCGGACGAGCTGCTGGATCGTAGGCACTACGTCTCCGTGTCTTCTCGAGCTGTACCGGGGCGATCCCCGGTGGTGGTCGTGCTGGCTGGTGGAGCCGATCGCACGAGGCACCCGCAGCGCTCGACACGCTGCAGCAGCCACCTACCACCGGCCCGATGGTCCATCTCCTGCCCTGCGGCGCGAGGCGCTGTCAGGACCGGATCCGGAATGCCCGGGCACTCACATCGGCCCGTCCGGAGATCCAGCGTGGCGATGAGCGACAGTGCGCCGGCGATCGCTCGCTGAGCACGGTCCCGCCAGGGACATCACGGAGGGCCCGACGGCGCGGGCACGGTTTACCAGGTTACCTGCCACCCGGGGGGTAGTCAAAGGCGCTGGTCGGCGTCCTGGCCGGACGCGCTGGGTGGGACCGGCGGGGCGGGGAACGCGGACGGGTGCCCGACGACGCAGGCCGGGCCTGCGTCGTCGGGCACCCGTCAGGTGCCGCCCCGCTGGTGCGGGACGTCAGCGGTAGTCGCCGAAGTCCAGGTCCTCGAGCGGGATCGCCTCGCCGGAGCCCATGCCGAGCGCCGGGAAGTCGATCTCGTCGTAGCCGAAGCTCGGGTAGAGCTCCGTCTTGGCCTGCTCGGTGGGCTCGACCGTGACCTTCGTGTACCGGGGAAGACCGGTACCGGCCGGGATGAGCTTACCGATGATGACGTTCTCCTTGAGGCCGAGCAGCGGGTCACGACGACCGCTCATCGACGCCTCGGTGAGCACGCGGGTCGTCTCCTGGAAGGAGGCGGCCGAGAGCCACGAGTCGGTCGCGAGCGACGCCTTCGTGATGCCCATCAGCTCGGGGCGGCCGGAGGCCGGCTGGCCACCCTCCGCCACGGTGCGACGGTTCGCGTCCTCGAACCGGCCGCGCTCGGCCAGCTCGCCCGGGAGCAGCGGGGCGTCGCCCGAGTCCAGGACCGTGATCCGGCGCAGCATCTGCCGCACGATGACCTCGATGTGCTTGTCGTGGATGTCCACGCCCTGGGAGCGGTAGACCTCCTGGACCTCGTCCACCAGGTGCTTCTGCGTGGCGCGCGGGCCGAGGATGCGCAGGACCTTCTTCGGGTCCACCGCACCCTGCACGAGCTGCATGCCGACGCCGACGTGGTCGCCGTCCTGCACGAGCAGGCGCGCACGCTTGGTCACCGGGTAGGCGATCTCCTCGGAGCCGTCG
The DNA here is from genome assembly GCF_943181405.1 of Cellulosimicrobium sp. Marseille-Q4280. Lineage (GTDB taxonomy): Bacteria > Actinomycetota > Actinomycetes > Actinomycetales > Cellulomonadaceae > Cellulosimicrobium. Next base: position 242,834 of record NZ_CALPBY010000008.1, on the reverse strand, counting down.
TCCGGCGTGAGCACGAGTCGACGCGAACGCTCGGAGTCGTCGATCGTGATGCGACCCGGGAACTCGGCGATGGGCGCCTCACCCTTGGGCGTGCGGGCCTCGAAGAGCTCCGTGACACGCGGCAGACCCTGCGTGATGTCGTCCGCGGACGCCACACCACCGGTGTGGAACGTACGCATCGTCAGCTGGGTGCCCGGCTCACCGATCGACTGGGCCGCGATGATGCCCACGGCCTCGCCGATGTCGACGAGCTTGCCCGTCGCGAGCGACCGGCCGTAGCACTTGGCGCACGTGCCGACGCGCGACTCGCACGTCAGGACCGAACGGACCTTCGCCTCGCGCACGCCTGCCTCCACGGCGGCGTCGATGAGGACGTCGCCCGCGTCGTCGCCGGCCTTGCCGATGACGTTGCCGTCGGCGTCGACCAGGTCGGACGCGAGGGTGCGCGAGTACACGCTCGTCTCCACCTTGGGGTGGCGGACGAGGATGCCCCCGAGCTCCTCGGCGATCGGCATCGTCAGGCCGCGCTCCGTGCCGCAGTCCTCCTCGCGGACGATGACGTCCTGCGACACGTCCACGAGACGACGCGTGAGGTAGCCCGAGTCGGCGGTCCGCAGCGCGGTGTCCGCCAGACCCTTGCGGGCGCCGTGCGTCGCGATGAAGTACTCGAGGACGGACAGGCCCTCGCGGTAGTTGGACTTGATCGGGCGCGGGATGATCTCGCCCTTCGGGTTCGCCACGAGACCGCGCATACCGGCGATCTGACGGACCTGCATCCAGTTACCACGGGCACCCGAGCCGACCATGCGGTAGACCGTGTTGCGGTCGTTCGCCTCGAGGTTCTCGCGCATGACCGACGCGACCTTGTCCGTCGCCTGGGTCCAGATCTCGATGAGCTCCTGACGGCGCTCGTCGTCCGTGATGAGACCACGGTCGTACTGCTGCTGGACCTTGAGCGCGCGCTCCTCGTGCTGCTCGAGGATCTCGGCCTTCTCCGTCGGGGTGGCGACGTCGGAGATCGCGATCGTGACGCCCGAACGGGTCGCCCAGCGGAAGCCGGCGGCCTTGAGGGCGTCGAGCGAGGCGGCGACCTCGACCTTCGGGTACCGCTCGGCGAGCTCGTTGACGATCGCCGAGAGGCGCTTCTTGTCGACCACCGAGTTCACGTACGGGTAGTCGACCGGCAGCGTCTCGTTGAACAGCGCACGACCGAGCGTGGTGTCGAACAGGATCGGCTGACCGGGCTCCCAGCCCTCGGGCGCCTCGAAGCCGGAGACCGGCGGGACGAGGTCCGTGGTGCGGATCTTCACCGGGGCGTTGAGGTCGAGCGATCCCTGGTCGAAGGCCATGATGGCCTCGGCGACGGACGCGAACGCGCGGCCCTCGCCCTGGGCGCCGGCCTTGTCGCTCGTCAGGTGGTACAGGCCGATGATCATGTCCTGCGAGGGCATGGTCACCGGACGACCGTCCGACGGCTTGAGGATGTTGTTGCTCGAGAGCATGAGGATGCGCGCCTCGGCCTGCGCCTCCGCGCTCAGGGGCAGGTGGACGGCCATCTGGTCACCGTCGAAGTCCGCGTTGAACGCGGCGCACACGAGCGGGTGCAGGTGGATCGCCTTGCCCTCGACGAGCTGCGGCTCGAACGCCTGGATGCCCAGACGGTGCAGCGTCGGCGCACGGTTCAGCAGGACCGGGTGCTCCGTGATGACCTCTTCGAGGACGTCCCACACGACCGGGCGCGCACGCTCGACCATGCGCTTCGCGCTCTTGATGTTCTGCGCGTGGTTGAGGTCCACGAGCCGCTTCATGACGAACGGCTTGAACAGCTCGAGCGCCATCTGCTTGGGCAGGCCGCACTGGTGGAGCTTGAGCTGCGGGCCGACGACGATGACCGAACGGCCCGAGTAGTCGACGCGCTTGCCGAGCAGGTTCTGACGGAAACGACCCTGCTTGCCCTTGAGCATGTCGGAGATCGACTTCAGCGGACGGTTACCGGGGCCCGTGACCGGGCGACCACGGCGGCCGTTATCAAAGAGCGAATCCACAGCTTCCTGCAACATCCGCTTCTCGTTGTTGACGATGATCTCCGGCGCACCGAGGTCGAGCAGGCGCTTGAGCCGGTTGTTCCGGTTGATCACGCGGCGGTACAGGTCGTTGAGGTCGCTCGTCGCGAAGCGGCCACCGTCGAGCTGCACCATCGGGCGCAGGTCCGGCGGGATGACCGGGACGGCGTCGAGCACCATGCCCGTGGGCGAGTTCGTCGTCGTGAGGAACGCGTTGACGACCTTGAGGCGCTTGAGCGCGCGCGTCTTGCGCTGGCCCTTGCCGGAGCGGATGGTCTCGCGCAGCGAGTCCGCCTCGGCCTCCAGGTCGAAGTCCTGGAGGCGCTTCTGGATCGCCGCGGCGCCCATCGAGCCCTCGAAGTAGGTGCCGTAGCGGTCCTGGAGGGCGCGGTACAGCATCTCGTCGCCCTCGAGGTCGGCGACCTTGAGGTTCTTGAAGCGGTCCCAAACCTGGTCCAGGCGGTCCAGCTGGGCGTCCGCGCGCTTGCGGATCTGCGTCATCTCGCGCTCGGCCGAGTCGCGGACCTTGCGGCGCGCGTCGGCCTTCGCACCCTCGGCCTCGAGCTCGGCCAGGTCGGCCTCGAGCTTCTGGGCGCGGGCGTTGATGTCGTTGTCGCGGGCGTCCGCGATCTCCTTCTTCTCCAGGTCGATCTCGTTCTGGAGGTTCGGGAGGTCTTCCTGGCGACCCTCGTCGTCGACCGACGTGATCATGTACGCCGCGAAGTAGATGACCTTCTCCAGGTCCTTCGGGGCGAGGTCGAGCAGGTAGCCGAGGCGCGAGGGCACGCCCTTGAAGAACCAGATGTGCGTGACGGGCGCGGCGAGCTCGATGTGGCCCATGCGCTCACGGCGGACCTTCGAGCGCGTCACCTCGACGCCGCAGCGCTCGCAGATGATGCCCTTGAAGCGCACGCGCTTGTACTTGCCGCAGTAGCACTCCCAGTCCCGGGTGGGGCCGAAGATCTTCTCGCAGAAGAGTCCGTCCTTCTCGGGCTTGAGGGTGCGGTAGTTGATGGTCTCGGGCTTCTTGACCTCACCGTGCGACCACGCACGGATGTCGTCGGCCGTGGCCAGGCCGATGCGCAGCTCGTCGAAGACGTTGACGTCGAGCAAGGTGTCCTACTTCCTTCGTCTGCCGGGGCGCGGTCCCTCCGAGGGGACCGTCGCCGTCGGCTTCATCAAGACGGGGTGGAACGAATGGGGTGCGGGGAGGGCGGGAGCGGGGCCCGGTCAGAGGACCGGGCCGACGCCCCCGCCTGCCCGAGATCAGATCTCGTCGACGCTCGCGGCAGCGTTCGGACGCCGCGACAGGTCGATGCCGAGCTCCTCCGCCGCGCGGTACACGTCGTCGTCGGACTCCCGCATCTCGATCTGGACGCCGTCGCTCGAGAGCACCTCGACGTTCAGGCACAGCGACTGCATCTCCTTGAGGAGCACCTTGAAGGACTCCGGGATGCCCGAGTCGGGGATGTTCTCGCCCTTGACGATGGCCTCGTAGACCTTCACGCGGCCGGGGACGTCGTCGGACTTGATGGTGAGGAGCTCCTGCAGCGTGTAGGCCGCGCCGTACGCCTCGAGGGCCCACACCTCCATCTCGCCGAAGCGCTGACCACCGAACTGCGCCTTACCACCCAGCGGCTGCTGCGTGATCATCGAGTACGGGCCCGTCGAGCGCGCGTGGATCTTGTCGTCGACCAGGTGGTGGAGCTTGAGGATGTACATGTAGCCCACCGACACCGGCTCCGGGAACGGCTCGCCGGAGCGGCCGTCGAAGAGACGGGCCTTGCCGTCGCCGCCGACCATGCGGTCGCCGTCGCGGTTCGGGATCGTCGACGAGAGCAGACCCGTGAGCGCGTCCTCCTGGAGGCCGTCGAACACCGGGGTGGCGACGGGCCGGCCGGGCTCGGACGACGCCGCGATGTCCGGGACGTGGGTCTTCCACTTCGAGCCGTCCTTGCTGACGGTGTCCTCGGCGAGGCTGATGTCCCAGCCCTGCTTCGCGATCCACCCGAGGTGCGTCTCGAGGACCTGGCCGACGTTCATGCGGCCGGGGACACCGAGCGGGTTGAGGACGACGTCGACCGGCGTCCCGTCCTCGAGGAACGGCATGTCCTCGACGGGCAGGATCTTGGAGATGACGCCCTTGTTGCCGTGACGGCCGGCGAGCTTGTCGCCGTCCGTGATCTTGCGGCGCTGCGCGATGTAGACGCGCACGAGCTGGTTCACGCCGGCGGGCAGCTCGTCGCCGTCCTCCCGGTTGAACTCGCGCACGCCGATGACCGTGCCGGACTCGCCGTGGGGCACCTTGAGCGACGTGTCGCGCACCTCGCGCGCCTTCTCGCCGAAGATCGCGCGGAGCAGGCGCTCCTCCGGGGTCAGCTCGGTCTCGCCCTTCGGCGTGACCTTGCCGACCAGGACGTCGCCCGCGCCGACCTCGGCACCGATGCGGATGATGCCGCGCTCGTCGAGGTCCGCCAGGACGTCCTCGGAGACGTTCGGGATGTCCCGCGTGATCTCCTCGGGGCCGAGCTTGGTGTCGCGCGCGTCGACCTCGTGCTCCTCGATGTGGATCGAGGAGAGCACGTCGTCCTGCACGAGACGCTGGCTGAGGATGATCGCGTCCTCGTAGTTGTGGCCCTCCCACGACATGAACGCCACGAGGAGGTTGCGGCCGAGCGCGAGCTCGCCCTCGTCCGTCGCCGGGCCGTCCGCGAGGACGGAGCCGACCTCGACGCGCTGGCCCTCGTCGACGAGCACGCGCTGGTTGTAGCTCGTGCCCTGGTTCGAGCGGCGGAACTTCGCGGCGCGGTAGCTCGTGGTGGTCGCGTCGTCGTTCGCGACGACGATGAGGTCCGCGGAGACCTCGGTGACGACACCGGGCTTGGTCGCGACGATGACGTCACCGGCGTCGACCGCGGCGCGCCACTCCATGCCGGTGCCCACGAGCGGGGCCTCGGAACGGACCAGCGGCACGGCCTGGCGCTGCATGTTCGCACCCATGAGGGCGCGGTTGGCGTCGTCGTGCTCGAGGAACGGGATGAGCGCGGTCGCGACCGACACCATCTGGCGCGGCGAGACGTCCATGTAGTCGACCTGCGCGCCGGGGACGATCTCGACCTCGCCGCCCTTCGTGCGCACGAGCACGCGCTCGTCCGCGAAGGAGCCGTCGGCGTTGAGCACCTGGTTCGCCTGCGCGATGACGTGACGGTCCTCGTCGTCGGCGGTCAGGTACTCGACCTGGTCGGTGACCTTGCCGTTGGTGACCTTGCGGTACGGCGTCTCGATGAACCCGAACGGGTTGATGCGGCCGTAGGACGCGAGCGAGCCGATGAGGCCGATGTTCGGGCCCTCAGGGGTCTCGATCGGGCACATGCGGCCGTAGTGCGACGGGTGGACGTCACGGACCTCCATGCCGGCGCGGTCGCGGGACAGACCGCCCGGGCCGAGCGCGGAGAGGCGACGCTTGTGCGTCAGGCCCGCGAGCGGGTTGTTCTGGTCCATGAACTGCGAGAGCTGCGACGTGCCGAAGAACTCGCGGATCGACGCCACGACCGGGCGGATGTTGATCAGCGTCTGCGGCGTGATCGCCTCGACGTCCTGCGTCGTCATGCGCTCGCGCACGACGCGCTCCATCCGGGACAGGCCCGTGCGGACCTGGTTCTGGATGAGCTCGCCGACGGCGCGGATGCGACGGTTGCCGAAGTGGTCGATGTCGTCGGTCTCGACACGCACGTCCACGGCCTCGCCGGCGCGCTTGCCCGGGATGGTCGCGTGGTCGGCGTGCAGGGCCGCGAGGTACTTGATCGTCGCGACGACGTCCGAGACGGACAGCGTCGAGTCGGTCAGCGGCGCGTCGATGCCGAGCTTCTTGTTCGCCTTGTAGCGACCGACCTTCGCGAGGTCGTAGCGCTTCGGGTTGAAGTAGAAGTTCTCGAGCAGCGCGCGACCGGCCTCGACCGTGGGCGGCTCGCCCGGGCGGATCTTGCGGTAGAGGTCGACGAGCGCCTCGTCCTGCGTGTGGACGTGGTCCTTCTCGAGCGTGTCGAGCACCGAGGGGAGGTCCGAGAACTCCTCGCGGATCTCGGACTCCGTGAGGCCGAGGGCCTTGAGGAGGACCGTGACGGACTGCTTGCGCTTGCGGTCGACGCGCACGCCGACGGCGTCGCGCTTGTCGATCTCGAACTCGAGCCACGCGCCGCGCGACGGGATGATCTTCGCGGAGAAGATGTCCTTGTCGCTCGTCTTGTCGGCCGTGCGCTCGAAGTACACGCCGGGCGAGCGGACGAGCTGCGAGACGACGACGCGCTCGGTGCCGTTGATGATGAAGGTGCCGCGCGCGGTCATGAGCGGGAAGTCGCCCATGAAGACCGTCTGGCTCTTGATCTCACCGGTGTTGTAGTTGACGAACTCCGCGGTGACGAACAGCGGCGCGGCGTACGTGAAGTCCTTCTCCTTGCACTCGTCGGCCGTGTACTTCGGCGGCTCGAAACGGTGGTTGGAGAACGAGAGGGACATCGAGGAACCGAAGTCCTCGATCGGCGAGATCTCCTCGAAGATCTCCTCGAGCCCGGACGTCGCGGGGACGTCCTGGCGTCCGGCCGCGTTCGCCGCGGCGACGCGGGCCTGCCACGCCTCGTTGCCGAGGAGCCAGTCGAAGCTCTCGGTCTGGAGGCCCAGCAGGTCGGGGACCTCGAGGGGCTCGAAGATCTTGGCGAAGGAGACGCGCCGAGAAGCGGTGCGGTTCGCGATGGCGTCGGCGGACGGAGCAGAAGGGGTGCGCGAGGCAGCCAAGAGGGGTCCTTCCCTGCAGATCGAAAGAACGCTGCACCACCCGGCTGGTCGCGATCACCGCCGCCACGACTCCTCGCGGACGCGCACGTACGTCGTCGAGGGGGTCGGGGGTATCTGAGATCGTGGGCACAGGACAGCGCAAAGCGTTAGCATACCCCCTGCGAGCGTGCACGTCCACCCCGACCGCGCACCGACCTGCCGGGCTCGACCCGGCGCCGTCCGGCACCCTGCCCGGTACTCCTCCGGCGGGCCTCGTCGCCCGCCGCACGCTCTCCGGGCACTGGTGCCCGGCCGTTCGTCGGCTCCGCTGTGTGGTGCTGTCCTGTGCTGTCCTGCTGCTCTGCATCGTCGACCCGCACATGGTGGCACACACCACGCCCATCCGGGAAGCCGGTCGGCGCCCTGCGCGCGCCGCGGCCGGCTGCCGGCCGCCGCGCCCCGGCACGTCGACGGACACGACGAGGCCCGCACCCCAGCGGGGTGCGGGCCTCGTGCGGCGTGACGACCGGTCCCGTCAGGACGGGACCGGCGAGATCACTTGACGGTGACCGTGGCGCCGGCGCCCTCGAGGGCAGCCTTGGCCTTGTCCGCGGCCTCCTTGGTCGCGCCCTCCAGGACGGGCTTCGGGGCGCCGTCCACGAGGTCCTTGGCCTCCTTGAGACCGAGGGACGTGAGCGCGCGCACCTCCTTGATGACCTGGATCTTCTTGTCGCCGGCGGCCTCGAGGACGACGTCGAACTCCGTCTTCTCCTCGGCCTCCTCGGCGGCGGCAGCGCCACCGGCAGCGGCCGGGGCGGCAGCGGCGACGGGGGCGGCCGCGGTGACCTCGAAGGTCTCCTCGAAGGCCTTCACGAACTCGTTGAGCTCGATGAGGGTGAGGTCCTTGAACTGCTCGATGAGCTCTTCGGTGCTGAGCTTCGCCATGATGGCGTTCCTTTCGGTTGGTGCTCGGCCACGGCCCGTGGCGGGCCTGCCAGAAGCGGGGTGTGTGCTTGCGCTGTCGTGATCACGAACCAGTCAGAGGACCGGCACGGGATCAGGCGGCAGCGCCCTCCGATTCCTGCTTCTGACGCAGGGCATCGATGACGCGGGCGGCCTGGGCGGTGTTCGCGGTGAAGACGTACGCGGCCTGGAACAGCTTGGCCTTCATCGCGCCGGCCGCCTTGGCCAGCAGGACCTCGCGGGACTCGAGGTCCGCGAGCTTCGTGACCTCCGCAGCGGTCAGGGGGCGCCCGTCGAGGACACCGCCCTTGATGACCAGCGCGGGGTTCGCCTTGGCGAAGTCACGCAGACCCTTGGCTGCCTCGACCGGGTCCCCGGTGACGAAGGCAATGGCCGACGGGCCCTGCAGGTCGGCGTCGAGTCCCTCGACACCGGCCTCCTTGGCCGCGATGGCGGTCAGCGTGTTCTTCACCACGGCGTAGGTTGCGTTGCCGCTGAGCGACCGACGCAGCTGCTTGAGCTGCGCGACGGTGAGCCCGCGGTACTCGGTCAGCACGGCAGCGTTCGAGTCGCGGAACTTGTCCGAGAGCTCGACGACTGCGGCTGCCTTGTCCGGCCTCGCCATGGCAATCCTTCCGGTGGTGGTACCACCGGCGTGGCCCCGGAACGAGAACGAGCCCCGCGCAGGCGCGGGGCTCGGTGTCGCTCGCACGGCGGGGCCGGGCGGACGTCGTCGATTCGCTACCTGCGCTGGCCTCCACCTCGTGGTGGGACTTCGGCCTTCACGTCCTGCAGAGGAGTCTGCGGGCAGCGTCGGACGACCGGCGGTCTTGGGTACGCGTCCATCGTACGGGACGACGGCGCGTGGTCCAAACCGCGGCCCGAGCAGGACGACGGCCTCGCTCGGCGGCGTCGTGGAGGACGCAGCGGCGACACGACGGCTCACACGACGAGCGGCCCGAAGCAGACGAGGGGCACGGGCTCCGGCTCGTCCGCGACGGCGCGCGCGAGCGCGGTCCCGGGCATCGCGCCGTCTCGCAGCTCGGCGTGCAGGGCCGGCATGACCCGCGCCGCGACGTCGTCGCGCAGCGGGCCGACGCTGGCGATCACCGCTCGCGCGCCGAGTCGTAGCAGGACGCTCGTGAGCCCGAGCGACTCCCCGCCGATGCGCGGCGTCGACAGGCCCACCTCGCACGCCGACAGGACGACGACCACCCCTCTCAGGTCGATGCCGTCGAGCTCGTGGGCGAACAGCGGCCCGTCGGCGAGACGGAGCGACGAGAACAGCGGGTTGTCGATGTCGTGCGTGCCGTGCGCGGCCAGGTGCACGACGCCGGCGTCGGGGAGCCTCTCCACCGCGGCGCTGCAGGTCGCGCCCTCCCCCGAGATCAGGTGCGCGTCCTCCCACACGCCCGCCACGAGCTTCGCCTCTGCGGCGGCGAACCGCAGTCCCGGTCCGGCCACGACGAGCGCCTCGCCCTGGCGACGGACGGGGAGGCCCTGCTGGAGGTCGACCCACGAGTTCGCCCAGGTCCGACGTCCCTTCCTGGACGGCAGGGACGCCCACGGCACGGCGAGCAGGAGGTTCCGCGCCGCGATGTGAAGGTCGCCGTCCGCCGCGAGCGGAGCGACCAGCGCGTCGTCGAGCCAGGTCAGCGAACGCTGGAGCGACGACACGGCCGCCGTCCGCATCGGGACGGGGATGAGAGCGTTGGCGAGCACCGCGAAGTCCGCGCGCGCCCGCCGCACCCGCTCGGCGACGTCGCCGAGCGGTGCGAGGCGGAGGAGGCGCGAGCCGTCCCGCGACACCCTGACCGCCATCACGTCGCCGCCCGAGAGCACCAGGTCCGCGACGACGGCCCCGGACCCGCTGTCGGCGAGCGCCGACCGCAGCTCGCGCGTCGTCGTCGGCGTCGGGGTGCCGGCCTCGCCCTCGTGCCGCCAGGACCGTCGCCGCGCGTCGTCCTGGAGTCGCCTCGCCTCTCGCAGGTGCTGCTGGCGCCGGAGCTGGGCCGCTCCCTCGCCGTCGGACCCGATGTCCCGCGCCGCCTCGACCTCGCGGCGCGCGGCGGTGAGCAGCGCGGCCAGCTCCGGGTCGGCGGGTGGCCGCACGCGCCCGGATCCCGCGAACGTCGCGCGCCCTCGCTCCACCGCGTCGAAGACGTCGGCCGGCCGGCCCGTGCCGAGCGCCGCGTCGACGTCCAGGTTCCCGAGCCGCACGCCGTGGACCGCCGTCGCCGTCACCGCGTCGACCGAGCCGAGCCGCGCCCGGTGCTCGGCGATCGCCCGCTGACCGTGCCGGACCGCACGGACCCCGTTGCGGCGGTCACCGCGGGCGAACGCCAGCTGCGCTCGGACGACCTGGTGCTGCACACGGACGGGGAACGGGGCCCACTCGGGGAGCCGCCGGATCTCGGCGAGGACGTCCTGGGCATGGTCCAGGCGGCCGGCGAGGATCGACCACTCCGCGGCCTGGAGCCGGGCCGGCACGCTGACCCCGAACCGAGCGACCGCGCCGCGGGCGTCGCCCTCGCGCGCGACCTCGAGGGCGAGGTCGATGCGCCGGGACACACGCGTGCGCGACACCTGCTCCGTGCGGTCCGCGGCGAGCATCGCCTCCAGCTCCACGACCCGGGCATACAGGCCCCACGTGGTGTTGCCCGCCCGCACGTACAGCCGGCGGGCCTGGCCCGCGAGGGCCCGCGAGTCGTCGTACCGCCGGAGTCCCACCAGGCATCGGGCACGGTCCAGCAGCGCCTCCGCGCGTTCCTGGGCCAACCCGTCCCCGGCGAGGAGAGAAGCCGCCTCCTCCAGCGCGACCTCGGCCTCGGAGAGCAGCCCGACCTCGTAGAGCACGCGTGCCCTGCCGACGAGCGCGACGCCGTCCGGTCCCTCAGGCAGGTACGTCACGGAGTCGTCGAAGTACTTCAGGGCCGCGGGCATGTCGCCCCGCACGTGGTGCATGTACCCGATGTTGTGCATCGCGAAGGAGACGTAGTAATCGTTGTCGAGCAGGCGCGCGTGCTCCAGCGCGCGCTCGTAGTCGGCGAGCGCCGCGTCCATGACGCCGAGGTCGACGAGCGCCGACCCGCGGTTCAGGCTCAGCACCGTCAGGTCACGGTGGTCGGCGGGGTCCGCGAGATCGAGCGCCACGGTCAGCGGACGGACCGCCGCCTTGCTGTCGCCCGAGCGGAGCAGGAGCACGCCGTGCTGGCCGTGGACCAGACCACGGAGCCGGCCGTCCAGCGGACCTGCCGCAGCCTGCGCCGTCGCCAGCACGTCTCGGCCCGCGTCCACGCTCCCCGTGAGCGCGTAGGCGCAGGCGGCCTCGCCCACGAGCGCACGGACCCGGACCTCCCGGGACCAACGGGTCGCCCCGTTGGCCCCCTCCCACCGCTCCACGTCGCGGACGAGGCGACGGAACTCGCGGGAGGCGGGGCGCACCTTCGAGAGCGCGTTCATCTCCTGCGCGCCCCGGAGGCGGTCGGTGAACCCACGACGCACGTCGTCGTTCATCCGACCGCCCCCCGCCCGTGGTCAGGCGGTGGTGACCCCCTGCGCGAACAGTCCCGGTACACGTCGCACAGCATCCCACGCGCTCGCCGTGCGCTGCCTGACGGCGTCCTGGGCAGCCGCGGCGGACTCCGGCGCGGCCTCGGCCTTCTCCGCCTCGCTCGTCCGTCGCGCACGCTCCTCGAGGATCTCTCGAGCGATCTCCGCGGCGAGATAGGGCGCGGAGAAGGAGGTACCGCTCCAGGTCGCGAAGCCCCCCTTGAAGTCGTCGGGGTCGACGGACGCGCGCACACCCGGGCCGAGGCGTTCCGGGAGCCGAACGGACGGCGTCACCGGACCGTCGATGGTCGTCGGCATGGTGCTCACGACGGCGGCACCGGGCTTCACGGCCGTGACCCAGGGACCGTCGTTGCTGAACACCGCGACGGTCGAGTCGGGATTCGTCGCGCCGACGGCGACGATCGGGGTGTAGTCGGGCTTGAGGTCCGCGGGCTTCCGGGGCACGGCCCCGTCGACGGTGCGGTCGACCCTGGGCGTCCACGCAGCAGGGAACATCGGTCGCGTCGTCCCGTCGTTCCCGGCAGCGACGACCACCACGACGCCGGCCTTGCGCAGGGCGCGCAGGACGCGGCGCAGCGGACCGTCGTAGCCGTAGTCCTCGGGCTGCTCGTGGTAGTAGCCCATCGCGAGGACCACGACGTCCACCGGGTGGTAGTCCTTCGTGCCCCGCAGACCGAGCCGGTGGAATCGGAGGAGGCGCCACAGCGTGTGGAGGACCTCCCACTCGGGGACGTCCCCGGAGCCGCCGAAGGCGCGCACGGACAGGAGCACCGCGTCCGGGCAGAGCTGGTGCACGATGCCGGCCTGGAACGTGCCGTGGCCCGCGACCGGGTCGAGCGGGCCCGTGAGCGGGTCCTTGCTCATCCCTCCGTACTCCGCGTCCTCCGAGTCGATGCGCGGGACGGGGAACGTGCCGATCGGGGTGTCGTCCAGCGTCGCGTCGCGCACGACCACCGAGTCCGGCCGGTCCGACGGCTCGCCCGGCACGTAGGTCCCGAACCAGGGGTGCGTCCCGACACCCGTGTCGACGAGAGCGACCGAGGTCCTCCGGAAGCCCTCTGCCGTGAACCACGGGTTCGGGCCGTCGGCGAAGCGTCGCACCGGCGCGGGCGCGATGAGCCGGACCGGGACGAGGCCCCCGGAGCCCGGCACCCCGTACTCGTCGATCGCGCTCACGGGGAGGGGCGTCGAGCGAGGACGCGACACCGGGACGAAGGGCAGCGGGGTCGTGCGGCGCTGCGCACGCATGACGTGGTCGAGCCCGGCGGCCGGCGCCTCGAGCCCGTCGTCGTCCCGCAGGTCGCCGAGCTCGGAACCGATGCGCTCCAGCACCTCCCACGTGTCCGCCTCGACGTCGTCCGGACGAACCGGCACGAACCGCAGCGCGTACCCGAACGCGTCGTCGTCGTCCATCGCGAGGTCACCGAGCCGGCTGTCGTACACGACCTGGTACCCCAGGTCGGCCGCGATACGGCGTACGCCGTCGAGCCAGGTCGTCGGTGCGTCGTCGCCGGTCCACGCCGGGAGGGCGACCTCGGCGCCGGGACCACCCGCCCGCAGGCTCTCGGCCTCCGGGCGGGCGAGGTCTCGCAGACCGGCGGGCGGTGCTCCACGGACGATGATGCGGTCCGACACGTACGCCGTGGGCTCCACGCGCGAGGCGCCCGGACTGCGACGGACGCGCTCCGGGTCGAGGTGCCGGACCGGTCGACGACCGCCTACGGCGTCTCGGACCGTGCGGGCCGGGGGGATCTCAGGGGTCTCGCTCACGTGCTCCTCCTCGAGGACGACAGGTCTCGCCGGCCCGGTCCGGTGCCACGGCCGGTCCGGCACGCGCGACGCTCACCGTCGCGCGGCGGGGTTCAGGGTGCAGTCGTGGCGCCGCGACCGACCGGGTCACGGCGCCGACCTGCGGCTCTACAGCTCGATGACCGGCGTGCTCACGGCTCCGCCGGTGCCGTCGGCGCGGCGCACGACGAGGCTCGCCGGGCCACGGTCGACGGCGTCGAAGACGAACCGGCCGTCGTCGTCGCTCGCGGTCTCGGTCACCGACCCCGGCCGGTGCAGCTCGACGCGCAGCGCCGTCGCGGGCGCGGCCCAGCCGTCGACGCGTACCCGGCCGCCCTCGGCGGGCGACAGCGAGATCATCACGGTGACGGACTCGGACGTGAACGTGATCGTCCGCGCCTCGACGGGCGGCGCGTCGCCGCGCACCGACATGGCGGGGGCCTGGACGTACTCCAGCTCCATGACCTCGGCCTCGAGGCCGGCGAGCGTGATGGCGAACAGGGACCGCTCGACCAGGCCCGCGGGCACGGGGTCGAGCTCGTCCGCGATGCGGGCGAGGTCGGCGAGGAGCGCGACGTCGACCGCGTCCAGGGGCTCGTCGGGGCTGTGCTTGGACTCGGCGCTCATGATGTTTCCCACGATTCCCCCTGGTCGTCGATGATGTCGCGCAGCTTGGCGAGGCAGCGGCCGCGCGTGGAGCCGATGCTGCCGACCGGCATGCCGATCGCAGCAGAGATGGCCTTGTAGTCCGGCCGGTCGGCCAGGGAGACGAGCCGCAGCAGCTTCTGGCACCGGTCCGGAAGCAGGTCGAGGGCTCGCCACAACCCGCGGTCCCGCTCGTTGCGCAGCACCTCGAGGTCCGGCGTCGGGTCTCCCGACGGCAGCTCTGGCACGCCCTCGTCGGTGTCGTCGGGCAGCTCGGTGCGGCGTCGCGCGTCGTCACGGTGCTTGCGCACCGTCTCCCACGCCGCGCGCTTGGCCGTGATGAGCAGCCACTTGAGCACGGCGTGCGGTTCCTTGATGGTCATCGCGTTGCGGACGAGCGCCACCCACACGGTCTGCACGACGTCGTCGGCCTGCTCGCGGTCGACGCCCTGCGCACGGACGGTGTGCCAGAGCAGCGGCGTCGCCTCGCGGACGAAGTCGCCCAGGGCCTGCGGTCGCCCGTCCCGGTACTCGAGGAGCGCGACGGCTCCCCGGTCCCCGAGGCTGGGTTCCGGTTGACCGGTGTCGGCGAGATCTTCGGTCGTCCTCGTCATCGGCGGCTCTGTCCTCGGCACGCTCGTGCGATCAGCCGGCGGCGGGGGTTCCGCCGGGACGCCTGATGGTACGGCGAACTCATCGGGCTCGACAACCATCGTCACTGGTCACGACCCTCCGTGCTTGCTCTGTCGCGGCCTCATCGTTCTCCTCCGTGGTGAGCGTGAACCGGCTGCTCGGGGTACGGATCGCACCCTGCACCCGGACGAGAGGGGCCCCCGTCCGCGTCTGATACATCCGATGGCACCCAGTTTGCGCACAGGTTTCTTCCGGCCCCACCTGCCGGTCACCCATCCGTGCCTGCGACGTCTCCGAACCCGGTCCGAGCGCGGGAGCGGCCCGCGCCACGACACCGAAGGTGGGTACGCACCATGTCCTCGTCCCCGAACCGACTCCTCGCCACCGTGCTCGGCGCCGTCTACCTGCTCGTGGGCCTCGCAGGATTCGTCGTGACGTCCGGCGTCGGCTTCGCCGCCACGGAGGGCGAGAACCTGCTGCTGTTCGAGGTGAACCCGCTGCACAACGTCGTGCACCTCGGCATCGGCGCCGCACTGCTCCTGGCGTCCCGCTCGGTCTCCGCCGCCAAGGCGGTCAACGTGACGGTCGGCGCCGTCTACCTGCTGGTCGGCGTGGTCGGCCTCTTCCTCGTCGGGACGGCCGCCAACATCATCGCGCTCAACGGCGCCGACAACGTGCTGCACCTCGGCAGCGCGATCCTCCTGCTCGGCGTGGGCCTCGCGGCGGACAAGCAGGCCGCTCCCCGCGCCGCGACGGCGTGAGCAGACAGGTACCTCTGCTCCGCGTCCTCGTCGGGTTCGCCCTGCTGGGCGCCGGGATCGTCAACCTCGGCCTGGTCCGGGGGACCTTCCCGGAGCCCGCCGGGTTCCTCGCGCTCGGGCTCGGTGCGGCGGAGGTCGGCACGGCGCTCCTCGCGCTCGCCGACGCCCGTCCCCGGCGCCTGGGCCCGACGACGCTCGGTCGCGTCGGGATCGGCGCGCTCGCCGCGGGGAGCGTCGCCCAGGCGGCCCTCGCGGTCTCGGGCGGCGGACGTCTCGGCCCGACCGTCACCGCGGCGGCCGCACTCCAGCTCGCGGGTGCGGCGATGCTGGGCGTCCTGACGCGCACCGCGCCGGCCGCGCCGGGTCGGGACGTCGCCTCCGCCGCCGCGGAACCCCCCGGACCGCGACCCGCTGGTCGCTCCGGAGCCGGTACCGGGACAGACGCCGGTGCCGGCGCCGGTGCGCGCGCGGGTCCGGGAACGGCTCCTTCGGGAACCGGCCTGCGGACCGCGGGCTCACTCGCTGCGCTCTTCACCGGCGCGATCCTCGTGGCGACGGTCGCGACGTTCGGGCTCGGTGCCACCGAGGCGGGCGAGCACGCCGTCCCGCACGGCGACCACCGTCTGCCCGGCCCTCCGGGCCTCCGCGGGCACCATCCGTGAGCCGCGCGACCCGTCGCGTCTACGCGTTCTCCCGTAGCCGACCGGACCGAAGTAGCGGGAGATCCCTCATGCCACGCCGCACCGCGGGCTCCTAGCGTCGAGACGACCCGTCGACGAGACGGGTCGGCGCGTGGCGACGTCGCGCGCGTCCGAGACCCGAGGAGCACCACCGTGAGAACCCACTCGACCGCCCGCCCGCGCCGCGGGACCGGACGGGCGCTGCGCGCGCTCGCCACCGCCGCGACCGCTCTGGCCCTCGCCGCCACGGGTGCGCTGACCGTCGCCCCGGCGACGGCCGCCCCCGCGACCAGCCCGACGGCGACCGCACCGGCGGCCGCTGCGCCGTCGGGCACGCAGTGGCTCACCGGCTACTGGCACAACTTCGACAACGGCTCCGTGACGATGCGCCTGTCGGAGATCCCGCAGGCGTACAACCTGGTCGCGATCGCGTTCGCCGACAACCTTGCGGGGACGCCCGGCGGCATCACGTTCAACCTGGCGAGCGCGGAGCTCGACGGGTACACCGAGTCGCAGTTCACGGCCGACGTCGCGACGATCCGTTCCCAGGGGCGCAAGGTCGTGATCTCCGTCGGGGGCGAGCGCGGGAACGTCGTCGTCTCCAACGCCACCGAGGCGAAGAACTTTGCCGACACCACGTACGCGCTCATGCAGGAGTACGGCTTCGACGGCGTCGACATCGACCTCGAGCACGGGATCAACGCGACGTACATGGCGAGCGCGCTGCGCCAGCTGTCCGCCAAGGCCGGGCCCGACCTCGTCATCACGATGGCGCCGCAGACCATCGACTACCAGGCGACGAGCATGGGCTACTACCAGCTCACGCTCGCCATCAAGGACATCCTCACGATCGTCAACACGCAGTACTACAACTCCGGCTCGATGATGGGCTGCAACCAGCAGGTCTACTCCCAGGGCACGGTCGACTTCCTCACCGCGCTGTCGTGCATCCAGCTCGAGATGGGGCTCCGGCCGGACCAGGTCGGCATCGGAGTCCCCGCGGTCCCCCGCGCTGCCGGTGGCGGGTACCAGCCGCTGGCGAACGTCGTGAAGGCCGTCGACTGCCTCGAGGTCGGGACCGGCTGCGGCACCTTCCGGCCCGCGACGCCCTACGGGAAGATCGGCGGCGTCATGACGTGGTCGATCAACTGGGACAAGACCAACGGCTACGAGGTCGCGGACGTGATCGGTGGCCGGCTCGCGAGCGGCCCGACCGACCCGACCGACCCGACGGACCCCACCGATCCGACCGATCCGACCGACCCCACGGACCCGGGCGACTGCACCGCACCCTCGTGGTCCGCCTCGGCGGTCTACACCGGCGGCAACCGTGTCACGTACCAGGGCCGCACGTACGAGGCGAAGTGGTGGACGACGAACGAGAACCCGAGCCAGAGCGGTCAGTGGGGCGTCTGGCGAGACCTCGGCGCCTGCTGACATCCCCTCCTGGAACGCCGACGGCGCGGCTCCCCGGGGGGAACCGCGCCGTCGGCGTGGTGCGCTCGGGCTGGGCCCGGTCGCGACGAGGAACGCTGCGGTCAGGCCGCGTCGTCCTCGAGGAGCTTCGTCGTCTTGGACTGGTCGAGCGGGATGCCCGGGCCCATCGTCGTCGTCAGCGTGGCCTTGGTGATGTACCGGCCCTTCGACGACGACGGCTTGAGACGCAGGACCTCTTCGATCGCCGCCGCGTAGTTCTCCACCAGCGCCGTCTCGTCGAACGAGACCTTGCCGATGATGAAGTGCAGGTTCGAGTGCTTGTCGACGCGGAACTCGATCTTGCCGCCCTTGATGTCGGTGACGGCCTTGGTCACGTCCATCGTCACGGTGCCGGTCTTCGGGTTCGGCATGAGGCCACGGGGACCGAGCACCTTGCCCAGGCGACCGACCTTGCCCATGAGGTCCGGCGTCGCGACCGCGGCGTCGAAGTCGGTGTAGCCGGCGGCCACCTTCTCGATGAGCTCGTCGCCACCGACCTCGTCGGCGCCGGCCGCGCGGGCCTCCTCGGCCTTCGCCGCGTTCGCGAAGACGATGACGCGGGCCGTCTTGCCCGTGCCGTTGGGGAGGTTCACCGTGCCGCGGACCATCTGGTCCGCCTTGCGCGGGTCGACACCCAGGCGGAAGACGACCTCGACGGTCGCGTCGTACTTGACGGTCGACGTCTCCTTGGCGAGACGGATCGCCTCGAGCGGGGCGTAGAGACGCTCCCGGTCGATCTTCTCCTCGGCGTTGCGGTACGCCTTGCTGCGCGTTGCCATGCTGCTTCTCCTTCTGCAGTCGTGGTCAGCGGGTCCGCGCGGACCCTGCCACTGCCGCCCACGGACGTGGGCGGACGTCGGTCTCCCTGCGCGGACGACGCCCGAGCGGGGAGAGGTCGAGGGCGTCAGCCCTCGACGGTGATGCCCATCGAGCGGGCCGTGCCGGCGATGATCTTCGACGCGGCGTCGATGTCGTTCGCGTTGAGGTCCTCGAGCTTGGTCTGGGCGATCTCGCGCACCTGGTCGGCGGTCAGCTTCGCGACCTTGACCGTGTGCGGCGTCGCCGAGCCCTTCTGGACGCCCGCGGCCTTCTTGATGAGCTCCGCGGCCGGCGGGGTCTTCGTCACGAAGGTGAACGAGCGGTCCTCGTAGACGGTGATCTCGACCGGGATCACGTTGCCGCGCTGCGACTCGGTGGCCGCGTTGTAGGCCTTGCAGAACTCCATGATGTTCACGCCGTGCTGACCGAGCGCGGGGCCGATCGGCGGTGCGGGCGTCGCCGCACCGGCCTGGATCTGGAGCTTGATGAGGCCGGAGACCTTCTTCTTGGGAGGCATGAGTCTTCCCTGTCCTTCTTCTCGTGGGCCGACGCCGTGGGCGATGACCCGGTTGCAGTACTGCGCTCGCACGCGCTCCCGGCGGACGCCGGGCGCCGTGTCAGATCTTGGCGACCTGGTTGAACGACAGCTCGACCGGGGTCTCCCGGCCGAAGATGGAGACGAGGACCTTGAGCTTCTGGTTCTCGACGTTGATCTCGGAGATCGTGGCGGGCAGCGTGTCGAACGGTCCGTCGGTGACGGTGACCGACTCGCCGACGGTGAAGTCGACCTCGATCGGGGCCCTGGCCGCCGCGGGGAGCGGCTTGCCGGGCTCGGGTGCCGGCGCGAGCGTCGACGCGAGCATCGAGAAGACCTCGTCGAGCGTCAGCGGCACGGGCTGGTGGGTGTGACCGACGAAGCCGGTGACACCGGGCGTGTGACGCACCGCGCCCCACGACTCGTCGGTGAGGTCCATGCGCACGAGGACGTAGCCGGGGATGCGGACACGACGCACGATCTTCTTCTGCGCGTTCTTGATCTCGGCCACCTCCTCCATGGGGACCTCGATCTGGAAGATGTAGTCCTCCATGTTCAGGCTCTGGATGCGGTTCTCCAGGTTGGCCTTCACACGGTTCTCGTACCCGGCGTACGAGTGGATGACGTACCAGTCGCCGGGCTGCGTGCGCAGCGCGCGCTTGAACTCCGCGACCGGGTCCTCGATGACGTCTCCGTCCTCGTCGGACGGGCGCTCGTCCTCGACGTCATCGACGTCGTCGGCGTCGGCCTCGGTCGCGCCGGACTCGTCGTCGTCCGTCTCGAGCTCGTCGCTCTCCACGAGCTCGCCGGTCTCGTCGACCTCGGGCGCGTCCGTGGTCTCGTCGACCTCGTCCTGGGCACCCTCGGGCTGCGTCGGGTCGACGTTCTCCGTCTGGTCCAGCGACTCCTGGGACACGAACGAACCTGCTTTCTGCTGACCGGCTTCGATGACTTCTGGAAGGACTGCTGCTGGAAGCGCCGACGGCGCCCCGAGGGGCGCCGGGTGCCGGGTGACCGGCACGTCGGGTGCGTCGTGGCCGGCTAGTCCCCGAAGACCCACAGGACGGCCTGGCCGATCCCGAGGTCGAGCACCGTCACGAAGGCCATGACGACGACCACGAAGACCAGGACGACCGTGGTGTAGGTGATCAGCTCGGACCGCGTCGGCGTGACGACCTTGCGGAGCTCGGCGACCACCTGGCGCACGAAGAGCGCGATACGGGCGAAGAGGTTGGGCTTCTTGTCCTTGACGGGACGGCCCTTCGTCACCTCGTCGGCGCGTGCGCCGTCCGCACCCACGGCCTCTGACGGCGATTCGCTCACTGATCTACCCCATCGCTGACGTGCGGGACGTGCCCCGGACCTGCTGGAACCTCTCGTGCAGCCCGTTCTCGGACCACGCACGACCCCCGAGAGGGAGGTGCTGTGCAGGGTAGACAGGACTCGAACCTGCAACCTGCGGTTTTGGAGACCGCTGCGCTACCAATTGCGCCACTACCCTTCGCGACCGACACCCCTCTGCCGCCTCCGGAGGCTCGACGTGGAACGTCGAGGCGCGGCACAACAGGTGGGCATCAACCACCGAAGGAATACTGTACGCGACACCGGGCGCCTGGTCGAACCACGTCCGAACCACGTCCGCACGACGTCCGCGCCGTGTCGACGCGACCCGGACCGGAGCGCTCGTCCACCGATCGGTGGACGTCAGGAGCGGACGAACGGTCGTCGCGGTCGCCGCCCCCGGAGGACGACGCTGGTCGTCATGAAGAGCACACAGGAAGGCACGAGCGCACCCCGTGGCGCGTCGCGCGCCGGCGCGACCGGGACGCTGCCACCGCCGGCGCCGGCGGTCGAGGTGCGCGGCCTGCGCAAGCGGTACGGCGCCAAGCAGGCCGTCGCCGGGATCGACCTGCGGGTCGAGAGGGGCGAGATCTTCGCCCTCCTCGGGCCCAACGGCGCCGGCAAGACGACGACCGTCGAGATCCTCGAGGGCTTCCGCTCGCGGGACGACGGCGAGGTGCGCGTGCTCGGCGTGGACCCGCAGACCGCGGGCCGCGCGTGGCGCGACCGCATCGGCGTCGTGCTGCAGGACTCGCGCGACCTCTCCGAGTTCACGGTCGCCGAGACAGTCAGGCACTTCGCCGGCTTCTACGCCGACCCGCGCGACCCGGAGCAGGTGATCGACGCCGTCGGGCTCCGCGAGAAGGCGGGGACCCGCACGCGTCAGCTGTCCGGCGGCCAACGGCGCCGGCTCGACGTCGCCCTCGGCATCGTGGGACGGCCCGAGCTCGTGTTCCTCGACGAGCCGACCACCGGCTTCGACCCGCAGGCGCGGCGCGCGTTCTGGGAGCTCGTCCGCTCGCTGCGCGACGGCGGCACGACGATCCTGCTCACGACCCACTACCTCGACGAGGCGGCCCAGCTCGCCGACCGCGTCGCGGTGCTGAGAGACGGCGTCGTCGTCGCGCTCGACGCCCCCGACCGCCTGGGTGGCCCGGACGCTCGCCGGCCCGCCGTCCGCTGGTTCGACGACGGCCTGCACCGCGAGGAGCGCACGGACCGCCCCGCCGCGGTCGTCGCACGGCTGGCCGCCCGCTACGCGGACGGGGAGGTGCCCGGCCTCGAGGTCGTCCGCCCGTCGCTCGAGGACGTCTACCTCGAGCTCATCGGCGACGCCGCCGTCATACCGCCGCGTCCCGGACCCGGAACACCCGCCGACCTCCCTACTCCCACCCCCGACCAGGAGGAACGACCGTGAGCACCACGACCGCACCGACCGCGAGCACCGCGCCGAGCCGCGCGTCCGCCCTGCCCGGGGTCGCCCGTCTGGGTCTCGCCCGGACCAGGGCGGAGCTGCGCGGGTTCTTCCGCGAGCGCGACGCGGTGATCTTCGTCTTCACCTACCCCGTCATCATGCTGGCGATCTTCGCGACGGTGTTCGACGGCCAGGAGCAGTCCACGGGCGACTACGGCGTGCCCTTCGCGCAGTACTTCCTGCCCGGCATGCTCGCCACGGGCATCATGCTCACCGGGTTCCAGTCGCTCGCGATCTCGATCGCCGTCGAGCGCGACGACGGCACCCTCAAGCGGCTGCGCTCCACTCCCCTGCCGGCCGTCGCGTACTTCCTCGGCAAGATCGGGCTCGTCCTCGCCACGGCGATCGGCCAGACGGTGCTGCTCCTCGCGCTCGCCGCGTTCGCGTTCGACGTGCCCATGCCGTGGGACATGCCCGACGGCGCGGGTCGCGTCGCGACGTTCGTGTGGGTGTTCGTGCTGGGCTGCGCGACGGGCGCGGTGTGCGGGGTCGGGTTCTCGTCCCTGCCGCGCTCGGGGAAGTCGGTGACGGCCGTCGTGACACCGGTCGTGCTCGTCCTGCAGTTCATCTCCGGCGTCTTCTTCGCCTTCTTCGCGCTGCCGTCGTGGATGCAGACGGTCGCGTCGCTCTTCCCGCTGAAGTGGATGGCGCAGGGCATGCGGTCGGTCTTCCTGCCCGAGCAGGCGGTGGTCCTCGAGCCGTCGGGGTCGTGGCAGCACGGGGCGACGGCTGCTGTACTGGTCGCATGGCTGGTGGTGGGGCTCGTGGTCGGGGTGCGGACGTTCCGGTGGAGGCGCCGTGACGACGGCTGACCCGTCCGGGGCCGCGGAGAACGCGACGGCGCAGCTCGACGGGACCTGGGCCCGGGACGTGCGCTGGTGGGACGTCGCGTTCTACCTCATCGCCGGCCTGAGCGGTGTCGCGCTGCTGACCGCGTCCGTGCGCGGGACGGAGCTCGTCGTGGCGCTCGGGGCGATCGCCACGATGGTCGCCGCGTACGTGGCCTGGGGCCGGCGCGCGGCGCGCACGCGCGACCAGGTGGCGGCCCATCTCTACCTGGTCGTGGCCGTCACGGCGACGGTCGTCGTCGCCGCGCAGGACAGCCTCGGCACGCTGCTGCTGTTCGCGACCTTCACGCAGATCTGGATGATGTCCGAGCACCTGTGGGCGCAGGTCGTGCTGTGCGTCGCGCTCGCGGGCGGCACCGCGCTCGCGCTCGCGTGGGACCCTGCTCGCGGCGGCGTCGACGCGTCAGCGCTCGCGAGCACGGCACCGCAGATGGGGGTCGCCCTCGCCTTCTCGATCGGCCTCGGCCTGTGGACGGCCCACACCATGCGCCAGTCGGAGCGGCACGCCCGCCTCGTCGACGCGCTGCGCGCGACCCAGGCCGAGCTCGCGCGCTCGCACCACCAGGAGGGCGTCGCCGCCGAGCGCGAACGCGTGGCGCGGGAGATCCACGACACGCTCGCCCAGGGATTCACGAGCGTCGTCATGCTGGCCCAGGCCGCGCGCGCCGACCTCGACCGGGGCGCGACCGACGCGGCGGCCGAGCGGCTCGCGCTCGTCGAGGCCACCGCGCGCGAGAACCTCGCGGAGGCCCGCGCCCTCGTCGCGGCGACGGGCCCCGTGCCGCTGGAGGCGGGCGGGACGCTCGTGGACGCGATCCTGCGCCTCGCGGAGCGGTTCGGCGCGGAGTCCGGCGTCGCCGTCGGCACGCACCTCGACGCCGTCACGGGTCTCTCCAGCGCCGACGAGGTCGTGCTGCTGCGCTCGGCCCAGGAGTCGCTCGCGAACGTCCGCCGCCACGCGGCCGCACGGTCGGTCCGGGTCGAGCTCGCGCAGGACGCCGCCGTCACGCGTCTCGCGGTGCGCGACGACGGTCGCGGGCTGCCCGCGGACCTCACCGAGGGCTTCGGGCTGCGCGGGATGCGCGAGCGCGTGGCCGCGGGCGGGGGGACGGTCCGTCTCGGCCGCGGCGACGACGGCGGGACCGTGGTCGTGGTCGAGCTGCCGCGCACCGTACCGCCCCCCGGCACGACGCCGGTGCCTCGGGTCGCGACGGCAGCACCCACGGACCCGCCGCGCGCGGCGGCCGAGGACGCGACGGCGACGACGGGCGGTGCGGCGTGAGCGCCCCCGCGCGCGTCACCACCGTGCGGGTGCTCGTCGTCGACGACCACCCGGTGGTCCGGTCGGGGCTCGTCGGCATGCTCTCGGCGGAGCCGGACCTCGAGGTCGTCGGCGAGGCGGGCGACGGCGCGCAGGCCGTGGCGCTCGCGGGAGAGCTCGCCCCCGACGTCGTGCTCATGGACCTGCGCATGCCCGTGCTCGACGGTGTCGGGGCGACGGCCGAGATCCTCGCCGCCGCGGGCGGTCCGGGCCGACGGTCCACGCCGGGCGGCAGGACAGCGGACCGTGCCGCGCCGCGCGTCGTCGTGCTCACGACGTACGAGACGGACACGGACATCCTGCGGGCCGTCGAGGCCGGGGCGACGGGGTACCTGCTCAAGGACACGCCGCGCGAGGAGCTCGTGGCAGGCGTGCGCGCCGCGGCTCGTGGGCAGACGGTGCTCGCACCGAGCGTCGCGACGCGGCTCGTGACGTCGGTCCGCGGCGACCGGCTCACGGACCGTGAGACCGAGGTGCTGCGGCTCGTCGCGCGCGGCCTGTCGAACGCCGCGGTGGGCAGGGAGCTCTTCATCGCCGAGGCGACGGTCAAGACCCACCTGCTGCGCGCGTTCGCGAAGCTCGGCGTGGACGACAGGACGGCCGCGGTGACCGTCGCGATGGACCGGGGCTACCTGACGTCCTCCTGACCCGTGACAGACTCCGGCGTGTGCGAGACCTCGCGACGCTCCCCAAGGCCCACCTGCACCTGCACTTCACGGGGTCGATGCGCCTCGAGACGCTGCGCGAGCTCGCCGAGGGGTACGGCGTCCGGCTCCCCCACGCGCTCCTCGACGGCGACCCGCTGCGCCTGCCCGCCACCGAGCGCGGGTGGTTCCGCTTCCAGCGCCTCTACGACGCCGCGCGCGCGTGCGTCCGCTCGGAGGCCGACATGCGCCGCATCGTGCTCGAGGCGGCGCAGGACGACGACGCCGAGGGATCGGGACGGCTCGAGATCCAGGTCGACCCGACGTCGTACGCGCCGTTCGTCGGCGGGATCACCCCCGCCGTCGAGATCGTGCTCGACGCCGCCCGGTCCGCGAGCGCCGCGACCGGGACGGAGGTCGCCGTGGTCGTCGCGGCGTCCCGCATGCGCCACGCGCTCGACGCGCGCACCCTCGCGCGTCTCGCCGCGCAGTACGCGGGCGAGGGGCCCGGGGAGGTCGTGGGGTTCGGGCTGAGCAACGACGAGCGCCGCGGCGACACGGCGGAGTTCGCGCGCGCGTTCGCCATCGCGCGGCGCGCAGGCCTCGCCTCGGTGCCGCACGGCGGCGAGCTGCTCGGGCCGGCGCACGTGCACGAGGTCGTCGAGGCGCTCGTCCCCGACCGGCTCGGTCACGGCGTCCGGTCCGCCGAGGACCGTCGGGTCCTCGACGACCTCGTGGACCGCGGGATCGCGCTCGAGGTGTGCCCCGCGTCGAACGTCTCGCTGGGCGTGTACGACGACGCGGCCCAGGTGCCGCTGGGGACGCTCGTCGACGCGGGCGCGCGCGTCGCGCTCGGGGCCGACGACCCGCTGCTCTTCGGGTCACGGCTCGTCGCGCAGTACGAGATCGCGCGGCACGAGCACGGGTTCTCCGACGACGACCTCGCCGACCTGGCGCGCTCGTCGATCCGGGCGAGCCAGGCGTCGCACGCGACGCGGGCGCGCCTGCTCGCCGGCGTGGACGACTGGCTCGCGGCCGCCTGACGGTCGCCGGCGGGCGTCCGCTCCGCCCGGGTTCTCATGTGCGTCTCATGAGCCTCTCGGATACTGGACGCATGACACGCCGGACCGTCACCTGGATCGTCGGTGCCCTGCTGCTCGTGCTCGCCGGGGGTGCCACCGCCGCGGCGCTCTCCTCCCGACCGGACGACCGGGAGGTGGGCCGAGCCGTCGTCGTGACGCCCTCCCCTGCCCCGACCACGTCCCCCGAGCCCACGGACCCCACCCCGGTCCCCACGGGGACCACACCGCCGGCGTCGGAGCCGCCGACGTCCGGCGGCGACGTCGCCCCCGTGGCCCCCGCGCCGCCGTCGACGGACGACGACGACGATGAGGACGGGGACGACGACGGGGATGACGACGACGACGACGGGGACGACTGATGTCGCGACGCCCTCCGTCCGGTGGCGCGACGACGGCGGAGACCACCACGTCACCTGGACCTGACGCCACGCACGGCGACGACGGGCACCGGGCGAGCGACCGGCACCGTTTCGGGCTCACCGTGCGCACGCGGATGCTCGCGGCGTTCCTCGCGCTGTCCGCGCTCGCCCTCGTCGTCGCCGGTGGGGCCGCGTGGCTGCTGCAGCGTGGGCAGGTCGACGCGCGCACCGACGAGAGCCTGCGGCGGAGCGCGGTCGAGCTGACGACCCTCGGCGCCTCCGGCGTGAACCCCGTGACGGGCGAGCCGTTCACGTCGTCCGAGGACGTGGTCGTCGCCGCGATCCAGCTCGTGGTCCCCGCACGCAACGAGGGCATCATCGGGCTGCGGGCCGGGCGGGCGCCGCTCGTCTCGCAGCAGGACGTCCAGGTGCACCTCGAGGACGACTCCGAGCTCCTCGCGGCCGTCGCGCCGTTCATCGACGGCGAGATGAACGTGCTGCGCTCGATCACGACCGCCACGGCGGACTACCGCGTGCTCGTCGCTCCCGTCGCGGTGGCCGGCACGACCGGGGCGGCCGACGCCACCGGTGCCGCCGCCGAGCCCGCCGCCCTCGTGCTCGCCTACGACCGCACGGCCGAGCACGCCGAGCTGACCCGCGTGTTCGGCACCTACGCCCTCGTCGCGCTCGGGGCGCTCGTGCTCACCGGGATCGTCGGGTGGGTCGTCGCCGGGAGGCTCCTGCAGCCGATCCGGGTCCTGGCCCGCACCGCCCAGGCCATCGGCGACACCGACCTCACCGCACGCATCCCCGTCACCGGCAACGACGACCTCTCGCACCTGTCGCGGACGGTCAACGGCATGCTCGACCGCCTCGAGGGGTCGTTCGAGTCCCAGCGCCGGCTGCTCGACGACGTCGGTCACGAGCTGCGCACCCCCCTCACCGTGGTGCGCGGGCACCTCGAGCTCATGGACCCGCACGACCCGCAGGACGCGCGCGAGACGCGCGACCTCACGCTCGACGAGCTCGACCGCATGAACCGTCTCGTCGACGACCTCGTGACCCTCGCGACGGTCGGCCGTCCCGACTTCGTGCGCCCCGCCGAGACGGACGTCGGGCGCCTCACCGACGACGTGCTCGACAAGATCCGCACCCTCGGCGACCGGCGCTGGCTGGTCGACGCGCGCGCGGACGTCGTCGCTCCCGTCGACGGGCAGCGGATCACCCAGGCCCTCATGCAGCTCGCGGCGAACGCGGTGAAGTTCTCCGCACCGGGGTCGGTGGTCGCGATCGGGTCCGCCGTGTCCGACGACGGCGCGCGCCTGCGGCTGTGGGTGCGGGACGAGGGCGTCGGCATCCCGCCCGACCAGGTAGGTCGCATCTTCGAGCGGTTCGCCCAGGCGCCGTCTCCCGCGGGCCGCGAGCGCCCCGAGGGCGCCGGGCTCGGCCTCGCGATCGTCAGCGCCATCGCCGAGGGGCACGGCGGGCACGCGGCCGTCGCGTCCACCCCGGGCGTCGGCTCGACCTTCTCCCTCGACCTCCCGGTGCCCAGCCCGAGGGAGGTCACGACGACGCACACGGCGACGGGCGGGAGCGCGGGCCCGGCGTCTCCCGCGGTCCCCGCACCGCACCGTGCCGTCCCGGCCGTGCCCTCCGCACCGGCCGGCCCGACGACCACGACGGCCCCCACCGTGCCGACGGCCCGGACGCCGCTCCTGCCCGGCACCGAGACCGACACCGGCGCACCCGCGCGCACCGACGGAAGGACCACCCCGTGAGCCAGATCCTCGTGGCCGAGGACGAGACCCGCATCGCGTCGTTCGTCGCGAAGGGCCTGCGCTCCGCGGGCTACGCGAGCACGACCGTCGCGAACGGTCGCGAGGCGTTCGACCTCGCGAGCACCGGCGACTTCGCGCTGCTCGTGCTCGACCTGGGCCTGCCGGACCAGGACGGCTTCACGGTGCTGCGCCGCCTGCGCGAGACCGGGAACGCCATCCCGGTCATCATCCTCACCGCGCGGACGGGCGTGAACGACACGGTCGCGGGGCTGGAGGGCGGAGCCGACGACTACATGTCCAAGCCCTTCCGCTTCGAGGAGCTCCTCGCGCGCATCCGGCTGCGCCTGCGCACCGAGCCCGCGGGCGAGGTGACGGTCCTCAGCCACGGGTCGCTCAGCCTCGACCTGCGCACGCGCCGCGCGCGCACCGCCGAGCGCGAGGTGGACCTCTCGGCGCGCGAGTTCGCGCTCGCGGAGGCGTTCCTGCGCAACCCCGGGCAGGTCCTCAGCCGCGAGCAGCTCCTGTCGCGCGTGTGGGGCTACGACTTCGACCCGGGCTCGAACGTCGTCGACGTGTACGTGCGGTACCTGCGCAACAAGCTCGGCGCCGAGCACTTCGTCACCGTGCGGGGCATGGGCTACCGGCTCGCGGACGCTCCCCGCGCGACGCAGTCCGCGACCAGCTCCTGAGCACCCCGACGCCGCCGGCACGCCCGACGTGCCCTCGGCGCGTCGTGGTCGGCGTCCGTTCGCCGAGCTCGTGGCACGCGTCGTGCCCTCGTCGCACGGCTCGTGCCGGGACGACGACGCCCGTCCCGGTGCGGTGGGACGGGCGTCGTCGTGCGGGGGCCGCCCGCGGTCGTGGGCCGGTCAGCCGGCGGACTGCGGCGTCGGGGGCGTGATCGGCGTGTCGGCCGTCGGCGCGGTGCTCGGCGTCGGCGCGGTGCTCGCCGTGTCCGTCGTGGGAGCCGTGCTCGCGGTCGGCGCGGTGCTCGGCGTCGGAGCCGTGCTCGCCGTCTGCGCCGTCTGCGCGGTCGGAGCCGTGTTCGCCGTCTGCGCGGTCTGCGGCGTCTGAGCGGTGTTCGCGGTGACCGTCGTGACCGACGAGCCGTTCTGGACCGCGCTCGGGCTCGGTGTGCTGGTCGCGGTCGTCGCCGCCGGCGTCGACCCCTGCACCTCGACCGCGGGCGAGACGACGGTCGCGTCGGGAGCGTCGAAGACCCCCTGCGCGGTGGCGACGGTCGCGCCGAGGCCGACCGCCCCGAGAGCCCCCGTGACGATCCATGCGCTGCGAGCCTTCATGATCCTTCTCCTTCGTGTCGTGGTGTGCGCGACCTCTCGGCCGCGTCTGGACCTGAGTCTTCCGGCGGGACGTGAGACGGCGAGGAGCCGTCGATGAGAGAGCTCTCAGAGAACGTGGCATCCGTGCCCCTGCGTGCCCCGGCCGCGAGCGCCGCCTCGGCGAGCTCCTCCGCGACGCGGAGCCACGCCGCGGCGAGCTCAGGCGTCGCGGCCCCGGAGGCGAGGGACAGCACGACACCCGCGGAACGGGCCCGCACCACGGCCGGGTCGACCACGGCGTCGAACGCGAGGAGGCACCGGTCGACGAGACCGTCGACGCCCTGGTAGTCCGCAGGGGACAGCGACGGCAGCACGGCGAGGTGCGCGACGACGCACGCCAGGTCGTCCACGCGATGGCCCGGTCCCAGCGTGTCGACGTCGAGCAGGACGCCGACCCGGACCTCGCCGGACGCCGCGGCGTCGTCGGCCAGGAGGATGTTCGCGGCGTGGAAGTCGCCGTGCGTCGCGACGACCGGGCCGAGCCCGCGGGTGCCGACCGCCTCGACCGTCCGGGCGACCCGTCCCGTGCGCGCGGGGTCGAGACCGTGCACCTCGGCGGCGGTCCGGGCGTACCGCTCGACGCGGTCGGCCCAGGCCGGACGCCGGCTGAGCGTGGTCGCGGCGGCGGGCAGCTCGTCGAGGGCGCGCAGGAGCGCGTGCGGGTCGATCGCCGTCGCGCGCCCGCCGGGCGCTGCCGCGGCCAGGTGCTGGGCGAGGGATCGCCCACGCTCCTCCTCCAGCACGACGACGCCGTCGGCGGACCACGTCAGGCAGCGCGGGGCCACGACGACGTCGCGCGACCGGTCCGCACCGCCGAGCAGCACGTGCCGCCGCACGAGCGACCGGACCCGGTCGGGCCGCACGACCTTGACGTAGACCGCACCGCGAGTGGTGCGGGCCCGCAGGACCGCGCGGCGCAGCGGCCGGTACGCGACGATCTCGACGGACTCGACGTCCACGCGCTCCCCCGCGGCGCGCAGACGTCGGGTGAGCTCCGCGGAGTCGCACGCGGCGGCCAGGCCCGGGAGCAGCGGGTCGGCCGGGTGCCGCCACACGTGCACCACACGCGGCCCGTCCGCGAGACGCACCACGCCCGGACCGGCCGCGCCGTCGGGGAGATCGGCGGTCGTCGCGAGCAGGTACTCGGGCGACTCGGCGACGGCCCGGGTCGTCGCACCCGGCGCCGCGGCCACGTCGCGCCGGGCGACGACGTCGTACCCCACCGTGACCTCGGCACCCGGGCGCGCGTGCACGCGGTCGACGCTCCACGCCCCGAGTCGTGCGCCGTCGGCCCCGAGGGCGACCTCGAGGAGGTCCGCGGCGTCGGGGGTCGCCAGCAGATCGAGCCAGGCGCGCTGGTCGACGGAGACGGGGTCGGAGGTCACGGTCACGGCACCATCTCACCCCGGCAGCGTGTGGCACCTGTGAGACGCAGATGAGAGGGCTCTCATCCGGCCGGACGGTCGATCCGCTCCTTGACACTCCGCGACGACGGTGGGATCGTCGCAGCATGCCGATACAAACCCTGGCACAAACGATCACCGTCGACCCGGTCCGGAGCGCCGCGCGGCGGCACGCGGGGGTCGTCGCCGGGTCCGCGGCCGCGGCGGGCGTGCTCACGGCGATGGTCGTGGCACGGGCCACGTCCGTCGTCGACGGGCTCGCCGAGGGCGTGCTCCTCGGCCTGGCGCCTGCGCTCGTCGGCGCCGCCTTCCTCAGCGTGCACGCGGTCGGCGAGCGCACGTGGCCACGGCAGAGTGCCGCCGTCCGCTCGGCCACGCTCCGGCCGCGGACCGTGACGGACGTGGCACCCGCCGGCCTGCGCCGCCTCACGTGGGCGCTGGCGGCCGGGATCCTCGTCCTCGCCGCCGTGGGCGCGCTCACCGCCGGGTACGACGGCCGGTCGGTCACGCGGGTCGCCGGCGACGTCACCTCGACCGCCGGCCCGTACCCGGGCGCCTTCTACGGCGTCTGGCTCGCGCTCGGCGCCGTGCTCCTCCTCGCCGGGTCTGAGGCCGTCCTGCGCCTCGTCGCGCGACGGCCCGCCGTGGCCACGGTCAGCGCCACGTGGGACGTCGGCCTGCGGCGCCTGTCGGCCCACCGGGTCCTGCGGGGTGTCCAGCTCACGCTCGCCGCGACCGCCGCGGGCATGCTCTTCTACGGCGGGACGGCCGCGGCACGGGTCGGCTACCCCGGCGCCGTCGCCCTCGCCGTCGTGGCCGTGCTGCTCGCGCTGGGTTCGCTGGCCGTGCTGGTGCGCGCCGCCCCGGACCCCGACGCGGTCACCGGGCACGCGTCGCGCGAAGGAGCGCCCGCCGGTGCCTGAGCTGCGGGTCCGCATCGACCTGGGGTCCGGCGTCGCGCCCTACGAGCAGATCCGGGCCCAGGTCGTCGCGCACGTCGCGGCGGGCGGCCTCGTCCCCGGCGACCGCCTGCCCACGATCCGTGCGCTCGCGACCGACCTCGGTCTCTCGCCCGGCACCGTCGCGCGCGCCTACCGCGAGCTCGAGGAGTCGGGCGTGGTGACCACCCGGCGCCGGGCCGGGACCGTGGTGTCCGACGGGGTCTCCCCCGCCGATGTCGACGCCCGCCGCGCGGCGCGCGACCTCGTGGCGACCGCGCGCGCATCCGGGCTGAGCGACGAGACCGTCCTCGCGCTCGTCCTCGCCGCCCTCGGGCACGAGCCGGACCGGGTCGAGAGCTGAGCCCTGACCGGCGGGCCTGTACGAGCCACTGCACCCCGGGTCGGGGCCACCGCGTCACGAGATCATCACGATCCAGGGTTCACCCGCTCGGGTCGCGGCCCGGAGGGCGTGGTCCGATACATGATGGTCGTCCGCACCGCGCGGGCCGGGGCCGGCCGACGCGCGGAGACCGGAGGGGGACCGCCGTGGAGCAGGGACGGACCGGGCACGACGTGCCGCGAGGAGCGAACGCTGTGCCCGCACGAAAGGGCGGACACCGGGCCGGGTTGCTCCGCGTCGTCGCGCCGGCGGTCGTCGCCCTGCTCGTGCTCACCGGCTGCCAGGCCGGGCTCCCGGACATGGAGCCGGCTCGCACGCCGTCGGCCACCGCGGAGACGACGCCGGAGCCGACGAGCGACCCCACCGGCGAACCGTCCCCGAGCCAGACCCCGACGCAGGAGCCGACCCCGGCCGAGACCCCGGAGCCGGCGCCCGAGCCCGAGCCCACCCAGGAGCCCGAGCCGGCGCCGACCCCGGAGGAGACGACTCCCCCGCCAGCCGCCGAACCACCGCCGCCCGCGGAGCCCGCCGAGCTCGAGCGCGGTGCGGAGGGCGACCGGGTCGTCGCGCTCCAGGCCCGGCTCGCGGAGCTCGGCTACTTCATCGGCGCGCCCGACGGCGACTTCGGTCCCGGGACCCAGCAGGCCGTGTGGGCGCTGCAGAAGGCGGCGGGCATCTCGCGCGACGGCGTCGTCGGCCCCGCGACGCAGTCCGCGCTCGACCAGGGCGTGCGGCCGCAGCCGCAGACCGGGTCGGGCAAGGTCATCGAGATCGACCTCGACCGCCAGCTCCTCCTCGCCGTCGAGGACGGGCGGGTCGTGACGGTGATCAACGCGTCGTCGGGGAACGGGGAGCAGTTCGAGGCGAAGGGCCGGACCTACCGGGCCGGCACGCCGCGCGGGACGTTCCAGGTGGGCCGGCAGGTCGACGCGAACTACGAGTCGAGCCTCGAGCTCGGCAGCATGTGGCGCCCGAAGTTCTTCACGGGCGGCATCGCCGTCCACGGCTCGGGCTCGATCCCGCCGTGGCCCGCGTCGCACGGGTGCATCCGCGTCGCGAACAGCGCGATGAACTGGATCTGGGACACGTGGGGCGCCCCGCCCGGGACGACCGTCGTCGTCTACTGACCCTGCCCGTGCGGGCAGCGCCTACAGCGAGACCCCGACGAGGACCGGCTCCGGGACGAGCTCGACCCCGAACGCGTCCAGCACGCCGTCCCGGACCGCGCGCGCGAGCTCGAGGACGTCGGCGGCGCTCGCCCCGCCGCGGTTCGTCAGCGCGAGCGTGTGCCGGGTCGAGAGCGTCGCGGGGCTCGACGCTCCGTGCACGCCGAAGCCCTTGCCGAAGCCCGCGTGCTCGATGAGCCACGCGGCGGAGGTCTTGACGAGCGTCGGGTCGATCTCACCGAGGCTCGGGCCGGTCGTCCGGCTCGGGGTCGCGGAGCGCACCGGGTAGCGGGGCGCCTCGGCCGGCAGCAGGCCCGCCTGGTCGGCCGGCACGACGGGGTTGGTGAAGAACGAGCCCGCGCTCCAGCGGTCGTGGTCGGGAGCGGCGGCGTCGCCGTCGAGCAGCATGCCCTTGCCCGCGCGCAGCGCGAGGACGGCCTCGCGCACGTCCGCCATCGGCGCCCGCTCACCCACCTCGACGCCGAGCCGGCGCGCGAGCTCGGGGTACGCGACGGGCGCGGAGAGCGAGCCGAGCCGTGTCTGGAAACCGACCTCCAGGACCACCCAGCGCGGTGACGGGTACCAGGGACCGGACACCTCGCCGTCGGCAGCGGCATCGGCTGCCGCCGCGACGTGCATCGACCGCTTGAGCACCGACGTGCGGTACCCGAAGCCCAGCTCGCCGAGCGCGAGCGTGCGCACGCGGCCGCGCGCGCGGTCCCACACGCGCACGGTCGAGACGACGCCCGCGACCTCCTGGCCGTAGGCACCGATGTTCTGGACCGGCGCCGCGCCGACCGTGCCGGGGATGCCCGACAGCGCCTCGACGCCGACCCACTCCTCCGCGACGGCGCGCGCCACGAGCGCGTCCCAGTCCTGGCCGGCGGGGGCCGAGAAGCTCGCGCCGCCGCACGAGTCCTGCGCGTCGACCGTCACGCCCTGGCGCAGGTCGCGCACGACGACGCCCCCGAAACCCTCGTCCGCGACGAGCAGGTTCGAGCCGCCACCGAGCACGAGCAGCGGCTCGCCCGCGTCGTCGGCGGCGCGCACGGTGGCGATCAGCTCGGCCTCGTCGTGCACCTCGACGTAGTGGTCGGCGGGTCCGCCGACACGCAGCGTCGTCAGCTCGGCGAGCGTCGGGTCACCGACGGAGTCGGGACGCAGGCCCGGCTCGGTCGAGGTGGCGGTCGCGGGGTCGACGACGCGCGGTGCGGCAGGTTCGCAGGTCACCCGGACAGCCTAGTTGGGGCGCTCGACGGTCGACGGTCGATCCTTCGCACCGGGGAGGTCGCCGTCCTCGACGGACCGGCCGCCCGCCGCGCCCGCCGAGCCGGCCGCCGTCGGGAGCGGCCGCGCCGCACCGACGACGAGGAGCCCGACGACGACCGGGATCGCGATGACGAGCAGCGCCGACCGGTACCCGACCTCGTGCGCGAGGAACCCGATGAGCGGCGGGCCCATGAAGAAGGCCGAGTAGCCGATGGTCGCGACGACGCTCACGCGCACCGCGGCGCGCTGCGGGTCGTCCGAGGCCGCGCTCATCCCGACGGGGAACCCGAGCGCCGCACCCATGCCCCACAGGACGACGCCGACGAGCGCGAGCCACAGGCTCGGGGCGAGGCCGAAGAGCAGCAGCCCGGCCAGCGCGAGCCCGGCGGACCCGCGCAGGACGGCGACCCGCCCGTAGCGGTCGAGCAGGCCCGTCCCGAGCAGTCGCATCCCCGTCATCGCGGTGAGGAACACGGCGAGCCCCACGGCGCCCATGGCGTTGTCCGTGCCGAACCCGTCGACCACCGCGAGGCTCACCCAGTCGTTGGCCGCGCCCTCGGTGAGCGCCGCGGCGAGGACGACGAGACCGATGAGCAGCGTGCGCGGCTCGGTCCAGGCCGAGAGCGCCGAGCGGGCGCCCCGCGACCGGTCGTCGCCGGGCCCGTGGACGGGGACCGCGGTGGCGGGGTCCGCCCCGCGGGAGTCGTCCGCGAGCCGGGACCCGCCGCCGTCCGGCTTCCCGGCCGGGAGGAAGAGCCGCACGCACCACAGGACGGCGGCCAGGCTCACGGCCACGGCCACGGCCAGGTGCCACTGCACGGGCACGTGCGTGGCCGCGGCCACGGCGCCCAGGCCCGCTCCCGCCATCGTGCCGAACGAGAACCCGGCGTGGAATCGCGGCATGATCGCGCGACCCAGGCGCTGCTCGACGGCGGCGCCCTCGAGGTTCATCGCGGCGTCCCAGACGCCGGTCCCGACGCCGGTGACGAACAGCCCGACGCGCACGACCCAGTCCGCGCCCTCGGAGACGGCGAACGCGGTCGTCACGAGACCGGCGGTGTTGATGGTCGCGAAGATGACGACCGCGCGCGCCGCACCGAGGCGCTGCACCACGAGCCCGGACAGCGGGAGCGCGAGCAGGGAACCGACGGCCATGAAGAGCAGCAGCAGACCCATCTGGGACTCGGCGAACCCGAGCTCGTCGCGCACGGCGGGCAGCCGCGACGCCCAGGTCGCGAAGTTGAAGCCGTTGAGGAAGAACACCGCGAAGACGGCCCACGCGGCGAGCGCGACGGCGCGTGCGGGCGCGGGCAGGGACGGGGCGGTCATGCGGAGGTCTCCTCGCGGCGGTGGGGGAGGTGCGGTGGGGGCGACGGCGCCCGTGCCGGACGTCGCCGCGCCGACGGACGCGCGCGTGGCGGACGTCGTGCGGCGTCGCGTCGAGCGCCGGCGGGTGCGGTGCGGGTGCCGGGTCCGGGGTGGGGGCGGCGTCGTCCACCGTCCCATCCTCCCCCGCCTGGCGGGCGGCGAGCGCCGCGGGCGTGCGCAGCGGCGCCACCTGACGCGCGAGGAGGACGCTGAGGACCATCGCGCCCACGATGAGGACGAGCGCGTGCCGTGCGCCCATCGCCTCGGCGGCGAGGCCGAGGAGCGGCGGCGCGGCGAGCGACGCCATGGACGAGAACGCCGACACGACGGACACGCGCCCTGCGGCACGGAACGGCTCATCCGAGGCCGCCGCGATGCCGACGGGCACCGCGAGCGCGGCGCCGAAGCCCCACAGGACGACGCCGACGCCGGCGAGCGTGAGCGTCGGTGCGAACCCGAAGAGGACGAGCCCGACGATCGACGTGACGCCCGAGGCGCGCAGCACCGTCACCCGGCCGAACCGGTCGATGAGCCGCGTGCCCAGGAGGCGCATGACGGTCATCGCGGCGACGAACGTGCCGAACACCACCGCGCCGACGGCCTCGGTCTGCGCGAACCCGTCGACGACGGCGAGCGACAGCCAGTCGTTCGCCGACCCCTCGGACAGCGCGGCGGACAGGATGACGAGGCCGATGAGCAACGTGCGCGGCTCGCGCCAGGCGCCGAGCGCCGCGCCGATGCGCGCTCCACGACGGGCGCCGCGGCGCGCCGGGCGAGAGCGCAGTCCGGCGGTCTCGACGTCGACGACGGCGTCGCCGAGCGACTCGAGGGCAGCGGACGCGTGCTCCGACGCGGCCCCAGCGCGGCGCGACCGACGGACGACGGCCGTGTCGTGCACGGTCGCGGGGATCGCGGCGAGCCGCCACACGAGGGCCACCGCGCCGGTGACCGTGAACTGCACGAGGACCGGTACCTCGCCGTGCGCGCACGCGGCGCCGATCAACGAGCCGATCACGGCGCCGACGGAGAACGCCGCGTGGAACTGCGGGAGGACCGTCCGCCCCATGCGCCGCTCGATCCCGGCGCTCTCGACGTTCATGGGCACGTTGCCGAGCGCGAACGCCATGCCGTTGAGGAAGATGCCCGCGGCGAGGAGCGCGACGGATCCCGTGGCCGGACCGAGGCCGAGCAGCAGGAAGGCGCCGCCGAACAGGACCGCGGAGACGGCGAACGCGACCCGGCCGCCGAAGCGGGTGACGAACGGTCCTGCGGCGGTGACGGTCGCGAGCGCCCCGACGGCGCCGGCGAGCAGCACGACGCCGAGGTCGGCGGGTGACAGCGAGAGCGCGTCGCGCACCGAGGGGATGCGCGCGAGCCAGCTCGACATCATGACGCCGTTGAGGGCGAAGAGGCCGAGGAGGGCCCAGCGGGCGCGGGACAGGGAGGGCGTGTGCGCAGCACTCCCTCGAATCGATTCGATCCGACGGAGGGCAGTGCGCTTCGAATCGATTCGAGGCATGGTCACCAGTGTGCGGGTACGCTGGCCGCGCGTCAATCGACATCCCGTCCGGACCAGGGCGGACGAGCAGGGACGGGCAGGCAGGAGCGTGATGAGCGGCACCCGCGGCACGACCGGCGGTACCGCCGGGGACAAGCCCGACCGCGGGGACGGCCCGGCCCCGGCGGCCCGGCCGCGCCCGACGCTCGCCAAGGTCGCCGAGCTCGCCGGCGTGTCCGTCTCGACGGCGTCCCTCGCGTTCTCCGGAGCCGGCCCCATCACGCCCGAGACGCGGGCGCGCGTCCACGCCGCCGCCGAGGAGCTCGGCTACACGGGGCCCAACCCGCTCGGGCGGCAGCTGCGGTCCGGGCGGTCGGGCGTCGTCGGGGTGGTCGTGGGCGACCAGCTGCGCCGCGCCTTCCGCGACCCCGTCGCCGTCCAGGTCCTCGACGGGCTCGTGTCCACGCTCGGCGAGAACGGTCTCGGCGTCCTCCTCATCCCCGGCATCCCGTCCGACGACCCGGCGCACGCCGTCGATCCCCTCGTCGAGAGCGCAGCGATGGACGTCGCGGTGCTGGTCTGGGGCGTCGGCGCCGAGGACGCGACGCTCACCGCGCTGCGTCGACGCGGGGTGCCGGTCGTCATCGGCGAGGGGCGCGAGGTCGAGGGCTCGCCGCTCGTGGGGATCGCCGACCGCCGGGGCACGGCCGACGTCGTCCGCCACCTCGTCGACCTCGGCCACACCCGGATCGCCGAGATCTCGCTCCCCCTCGACACCTCCGACCAGAGCGGGCCTCTCGACGCCGCGCGGCTCGCCCGGGTCGACCGGACCCCGACCGCGAACCGCCTCGCCGGGGTGCGCGACGTCGTCGAGCCCGTCGCGAGCTGGGAGACGGAGGCGTCGCTCGTCGAGCACGGCCGCTCGGCCGCGATCGCGCTGCTCGGCCGACGCGGGGACCACGACGCCGTCGTGCCGCTCGACCCCGCGACCCGACCGACCGCCGTCATCGCCCACTCCGACCTGCTCGCCGCGGGCGCGCTGCTCGGGGCGCGTGAGCTGGGCCTGCGCGTGCCCGACGACGTGTCGGTCGCCGGGTTCGACGGTCTCGACCTGCCGTGGCTCGCCCCGGACGTCCTGACGAGCGTCGACCAGCCCCTCGCGCGCAAGGGCGCGGAGCTCGGCCACGCCGTCATCGGCCTGCTGGCGGGCGAGGAGCCACGGACGGTCGTGCTCGACGTCGAGCTCGTCGTCGGGACGACGACCGGGCCCGCACCGGTCGCCTGACGACGGACGGCGCGGGCCCGGAGCGTCAGGTCAGCGCAGCCCGCCCACCTGGAGCGGGTTCGCCCCCGCCGCGGCCATGAGGTACCAGGACGTCGCACCGACGTGCTGGACCTGGAAGTAGCCGAAGCCGAACCCGGTGTCGAGGAGGCTCGACGCCGCGACGACGCCCGACCGCTCGGGCAGCGCCGCCCCGCCGACCGTCTGACCCGCGCCCACGGAGTCCTGCGCGACCCGCACCTCGCGCAGCAGGTGGGCCGCCCGGTCGCGGTCGCGCTTCCCGCCTCTCCCCGTGTCGTCCTTGCTCTTGTCGCGGCCTCGCCCGCTCTTGTCGTCACGGTCCGCGAGCGCCGCCGCGAGCTGGGCGGTGCCCTCGAGCCACACGCCCTGCGGATGCACGGGCAGCCCGTTGTACGACGCGGTCGACGTGAGACTCGCGCTCGAGAACGTGACGCCCTCGACCGCCACGCCCGCCGGGAGCTGGGAGACGCCGTCGCCCGCCACGTCGCGCGCCGCGAGGGCGTCCGCCGCCCAGTCGAGAGCCCGTGCGTAGCGGCGGTCGCGCAGCGCGAGCCAGCCCCAGGTCTGCGGGTCGAGCGGGAGCGGGTCGCGGTTGATCTCGGTGCCGTCGTTCGTGCCGGTGTACAGGTAGCCGCCGTCGGGCTCCCACATGCGGTCGACGAACGCGCGCGCGTGCTCGCTCGCGCGGGTCCAGCGCCGGTCCCGGGTCGCGGCGGCCAGCTGGCGGAAGAACGCGACGCAGTCGACGTTGTGCTCCGTCGAGCCGTTCGGGACCGGTGCGTTCGCGGCGTCGACACCGAACGAGAACCCGCCGAGCGGCTGCGTCGACCACGTGTTCGCGACGATCCACTCCGCGATCCGGAGCGCGCCGCGCAGGTAGCGGCGGTCGCGCGTCGCGGCGTGCAGGTGGAGCAGCGCGATCCCGGGCCAGGCCATGTCGCCGACCGCGGTGCCGAGGAACCCGAACTGCCAGCCGATGTTCGCCGTCCCGTCGGGGAGCACCAGGCCGTGCTCCTGCGGCGTGCCGTCGTAGAACACGTACGGGCCGACGTTGTACGCCTGGCGCAGGCGGCCGTCGTCGTGCGCCGGGTCGTTCTCCTGCGCGAAGAGGAAGCCGTCGCCGAGCGCGCGGGCGCGGTCGAGGTGCGCGCGGCCGGCGGTGAGCGACGCGCAGATCGCGAGCGCGTTGTCGTAGACGAACGCCGTCGAGAACAGCCCGAGCTGGTCCGCGTACGACTGCGCGAGGCGCGGCCCGGGGTTCTGCTCCGGGTAGGCGTCCGTCATGACGTCGAGGAAGCCCTGCGCGCGACGGACGGACCCGCGCTGGTCGCCGCCGTGGGAGCCCCCGTGCCCACCGGCCGTCGGCAGGACGGGCGTGGCGGCGGTCGTCGCCGACGCCGGTGCGGCCAGCAGGGTGGTCAGCGCCGCCGCTCCGGCGCCGGAGAGGGCGAGGAACGCGCGACGGTCGAGCGCGCGACCGGGACCGGGACGCCGGTCGACGGGGGCAGGGTCGTGAGGGTCGGGCAGGGTCATGAGCGTCTCCTTCGACGTCGGCGAACCGTGCTCACCTACGGTAGTGGGAGCGTTCCCACCTTGGGAAGGGTCCACCGTGTCCGGCGTGCCGCGCGTCGTCGGATCCCCCGTCGTGGACCGCACGACGTTCCTCGACGAGGGGGCCGTGGATGCGCCGCCCGACGACGACGGGGGCGTCGACTGCTGGGAGAGACCTGCTGAGACCCTGGTACGACGAGGGCGCCGCACCCGCCGGGTGCGGCGCCCTCGTGGCGTCAGGAGCTCGTCGCGTGCAGAGCGACCGCGGCGATCAGAGGCGGACGACCGCCTGGCTCTTGCCGAGCACGCGCGCGCCCTCGAACATCACCGTGAGGTCGACGCGCACGGTTCCGGCCTCGGCGTCGATCGCGCCGACGGTGCCGGTGACCTCGAGCGTCGCGACGCCGGGGTTGGGGACGGGCACGGGGCGCGTGAAGCGCGCCTGGTAGTCGACGACGGCGCCGGGGTCTCCAGCCCAGTCCTCGACGAGCGCGACGGCCGCGCCCATGGTGAACATGCCGTGCGCGATGACGCCCGGCAGGCCGACCTCGGCCGCGAACGCGTCGTTCCAGTGGATCGGGTTGAAGTCGCCGCTCGCGCCCGCGTAGCGGACGAGCCGTGCGCGGTCGACCTCGACCGTGCGCGTCCCGACGACGTCGCCGACCGAGAGGTCCGCGAGGACGGGGCGGCGCGCTGCGCCGGCGGACTCGGTGCTCATGCGTCCTCCCCGCGGACGGCGAGGGTGGAGCGGACCGTCGCGACCGGTGTCCGGACGGGCGCGTCGTCGTCGCCCGGCGACTCCGCCAGGATCTCGCAGCGCGTGGTGACCATCGCGAGGCCGGCCCGCTCGACGATCGAGTCCACGTGCAGCACGGTCACGAGCTCGTCGCCCGCGACGATCGGCCGGTGGTGCGTGAAGCGCTCGTCCGCGTGGACGACGCGCGAGAAGTCGATGCCCGCCTCGGGGTCCTCGATGAGCTGCGCCTCGGCGCGCTGCGCGACGACGACCGCGAACGTGGGCGGTGCGACGAGGTCCGGATAGCCAGCACCCCGCGCCGCCACGAGGTCGTGGTGCACGGGGTGCAGGGAACCGACCGCCGCGGCGAACTCGCGGAGCTTCTCCCGGCCGACGGAGTACGGGGCGTTCGCCGGGTACTCGCGACCGGCGAAGCCTGCGTTGATCGCCACGGGTCGGGTGCCGGACCGCTGGGTCAGCGGGTCTCGCGGTGCGCGGTGTGCTTGCCGCAGCGCGGGCAGAACTTCGCGAGCTCCAGGCGGTCCGGGTCGTTACGACGGTTCTTCTTGGTGATGTAGTTGCGCTCCTTGCAGTCCACGCAGGCCAGCGTGATCTTGGGGCGAACGTCAGCGCTCTTGCTTGCCACGGTAGTGAGCCACCTCTCGCGCCTCCGGAGGGCGCTTGTGCTGTGCAGGCCGCACGACGCCGGCCGCCGTACGGAGATTGTCGAAAGTGGTAGCGGAGGCGGGGATCGAACCCGCGACCTCACGATTATGAGTCGTGCGCTCTAACCATCTGAGCTACCCCGCCGCATGAGGCGAACGCGAGGTCGTCTCGCAGTATTCCAGCAAGACGACCCCGCGTCACCACAGAGCCCCGAAAGGGAATCGAACCCTTGACCTTCTCCTTACCATGGAGACGCTCTGCCGACTGAGCTATCGGGGCAGCGCGGAAAACTCTACACGCAACCGGGCCGGGTACGAAATCGGCGGGATTCCGCCAGTCCGGGCCCGCCTTGGCTCGGCCGGCACACCGGTGACGAACCACGACGGGGCGCCACCATGAGGTGACGCCCCGTCGCTCCGGTGGCAGGTGAGGGATTCGAACCCCCGAAGGCTGAGCCGTCTGATTTACAGTCAGATCCCTTTGGCCGCTCGGGCAACCTGCCGTGTGGAGCTGTCGCGCACGACCGACCCGTGCAACGTCGTGCGGGGTGGCCATGGCGGCGAGCCAACGATACAGCCCGTCCGGCCGCAGTGCGAAATCCGCTCCGCGGCGGGCTCCTAGAGTGGTCTCGTGACCGA
This sequence comes from Cellulosimicrobium sp. Marseille-Q4280, assembly GCF_943181405.1. Classification (GTDB taxonomy): domain Bacteria; phylum Actinomycetota; class Actinomycetes; order Actinomycetales; family Cellulomonadaceae; genus Cellulosimicrobium. The sequence goes on along the minus strand of NZ_CALPBY010000008.1, from coordinate 201,002 downwards.
CCCTGCTCCCTCGCCGGAGCGCACTCCTGCCACACCGGAACGCACGCCGGGCCTCGACGACACCGCCGCACGACCCGACCGGCATCCCGCACCCGCCGCCGGCGCCCTCGACCGCCGAGGTGTCCTGTTCGGTGCCAGCGCCTACGTCCTGTGGGGCGCGATGCCGCTCTACTTCCCGCTCCTGGAACCCGCCAGCCCGCTCGAGATCATCGCGCACCGCGTGGTCTGGAGCCTCGTCGTGTGCGTGCTGCTGCTCGTCGTCGCCCGACAGCTCGGCCGGTTCGTGCGCGTCCTGCGCAGCCCGCGCACGCTCGCGCTGCTCGGCGTCGCCGGCGTGCTCGTCGCCACGAACTGGACGATCTACGTGTACGGCGTGCTGTCCGGCCACGTGCTCGACGCCGCCCTGGGGTACTTCGTCAACCCGCTCGTCACCGTGCTCCTCGCGGTCGTCGTCCTGCGCGAGCGGCTGCGGCCGGCGCAGTGGGTCGCCCTCGCGATCGGCACCGCCGCGGTCGCCGTCATCACGGTGGGCGTCGGCCGCGTGCCGTGGATCGCCCTCGGCGTAGCGTTCAGCTTCGGGCTCTACGGCCTCGTGAAGAACCGCGTGGGGCGCAGCGTCGAGGCGCTGCCCGGTCTCGCCGCCGAGACCACGACGATCGCGCCGCTCGCGCTCGCCTACCTCGCGTGGCTCGGCGTCTCGGGCAACGGCACGTTCTCCCCCGACGACCCCGCTCACGCCCTCCTGCTCGCGTCGTCAGGCCTGGTCACCGCCGTCCCGCTGCTGCTGTTCTCGTCCGCGGCGCGCCGCATCCCGCTGTCGCTCGTCGGCATGCTCCAGTACCTCGCGCCCGTCCTGCAGTTCCTCTGCGGCGTCCTCGTGTTCCACGAGCACATGCCGCCCGCGCGGTGGGCCGGCTTCGTCCTCGTGTGGCTGGCGCTCGTCGTGCTCACCGTCGACGGTGTGCACGCCGCGCGGGCGACCCGGCTGGCCGCTCGCGCCTGACGGCCCGGGAGCACCCGCGAGGCGCGTCGAGGGGTCGCCCCCGGTCGGCCTACGGCCGTCGGGGCGGCGCGCACTCGACTACGGTGGACCCAGCACCCGCACCCGTCCCCGAGGGAGGGCCACCATGGCCGACTCGTCGTTCGACATCGTCAGCAAGGTCGACCGCCAGGAGGTCGACAACGCGCTCAACCAGGCCGCGAAGGAGGTCGCGCAGCGGTACGACTTCCGCAACATCGGCGCCTCCATCGCGTGGAGCGGCGAGAGCATCGTCATGGTCGCCAACTCGGCCGAGCGCGTCCTCGCGATCCTCGACGTCTTCGAGACGAAGCTCATCAAGCGCGGCATCTCCCTCAAGTCGCTCGACACGGGTGACAAGGAGCCCAAGCCCTCCGGCAAGGAGTACCGCCTCGCCGCGACCCTCAAGGAGGGTCTGTCCAGCGAGAACGCGAAGAAGATCACCAAGATCATCCGGGACGAGGCCCCCAAGGCCGTCAAGACGCAGATCACCGGCGACGAGGTGCGGGTGACGTCGAAGTCGCGCGACGACCTGCAGACCGTCATCGCGCTGCTCAAGGCCGCCGACCTCGACGTCGCGCTGCAGTTCACGAACTACCGGTAGTCGCGGTGCCCGTGCCCGACGGCGGCCCGCACCTCACGCCGTCGGGCGGCCCACGCCAGACCGCGGCCCGGCTGCCTCGGCTCGTCGCCACCGACCTCGACGGCACGCTGCTGCGCTCCGACGGGAGCCTGTCGCAGCGCACGCGCGACGCCCTGCTCGCCGCGGAGGAGGCCGGCGTCGAGATCGTCTTCGTGACGGCCCGCCCGCCGCGCTGGCTCGCGCCGCTGCGCGACGTCGTGGGCGGGCACGGACGCGTGATCTGCCTCGGCGGGGCGGCCGTCTGGGACCTCGCGACCGAGCAGGCGATCGACGTCTGCGGGTTCGACGACGTCGCGGCGCGCGAGCTCGTCGCCGACCTGCGCGCGGGCCTGCCCGACGTCGCGCTCGCGCTCGAGCGCGTCGACGGCCCGACGTTCGACCCCGGCTTCCGGTCCGCCGCGGACGACGCGTCCGACCCTGCGGGCGCCGCGACGGTCGTCCGGCGGGTCGAGGAGACGCTGGGCGGGCACGACACCGACGCCGGCGCGACGGTGCCCCGTCCGGTGGGCAAGATGCTCGCGCGCCTGTCCACCGCCCCTCCCCCGCCCGACGCGCCCGCGACGCAGCCCGTCGTCGTCACGTCGCACCAGGACGAGACGCAGGAACACTTCTTCGCCCAGGTGCGCGAGGTGGTCGGCGGCCGGGCCCACCTCGCCTACTCGGGCGCAGCGGGTCTCGCCGAGCTCCTCGCGCCCGACATCACGAAGGACGCCGCGCTCGCGCGCTGGTGCGACCGGCTCGGCATCCCTGCGCAGGACGTCTGGGCCTTCGGCGACATGCCCAACGACCTGCCCATGCTGCGCTGGGCCGGACGCTCGTTCGCCGTGGCGAACGCCCACCCCGACGTCCTGGCCGCGGCGACCGACGTGACCGCCGCGAACGACGACGACGGGGTCGCGCACGCGCTACTCGACGAGCTTGCCCGCCACGGAGTCGTCGTCGCGACGCAGTGACGCGATCTCGTCCGGGACCGGCGGGACCTGCTCCGCCTCCACGCCGCGGTCGGGCGACCAGACGAGGTTGACGCGCAGCGCCCGGTCCGTCTCCGGGTGGTCCGACCGGTTGTGGGCACCGCGCGTCTCGCGCCGGACCAGCGCGGACTCCAGGGTCGCCCGCGCCGCGAGCAGCGACCCCTGGAGGTCGAACGCGTGGGCGAGGTCGTCGTACCCGGCGATGTCGGGGTGCGCGACGACGTCCCCGGACCGACCCTCCACCTCCCCCAGCCGTCGCAGGCCCTCCGTCAGCCCGTCCTCGGACCGCACGACGCCGGCGTGCGCCGACATCAGGTCGCGGACCTCCCGCTGGAGGCGGCGGGCGCTCTCCTGGCGCGCGGCGTCGGCGGCGAGGGGCGTCCCGAGCCCGAGCGCGCGGTCGACCTCGTGCGCGGCCTCGGCGACCGCTCCCGCGTCCCGCCGGGGCGCGTCCGACGCCGTCGCGAAGTCCGCCGCGGCCTCGCCCGTGATCCGCCCGTAGACGAGCAGCTCGATCAGCGAGTTCCCCCCGAGGCGGTTCGCCCCGTGCAGCCCGCTCGCCGCCTCGCCGATGACGTACAGCCCGTCGACCTCCGTGGCGTGGTCGGCCGCCGCGACCCGGACGCCGCCCATCGAGTAGTGCGCGGTGGGCGCGACCTCCATGGGCGTCGTCGTGATGTCGAGCATCTGGAGGTCGAGCATCATCCGGTACACCCGCGGAAGGCGCTCGAGCACCTGCTCGCGCGGCAGGTGCGAGACGTCGAGGTAGACGCCACCGTGCGGGGTCCCCCGTCCCTCGGAGATCTCGGTGTACCCCGCGAGCGCGACGCGGTCGCGCGTGGAGAGCTCCATGCGCTGCGGGTCGTACCGCTCCATGTACCGCTCCCCCAGCGCGTTGCGGAGGATCCCGCCCTCGCCACGGGCTGCCTCCGACACGAGCGTGCCGGCGGCCTCCTCGGGCTCCAGGATCCCCGACGGGTGGAACTGGACGAGCTCCGCGTCGCGCAGCCGCGCGCCGGCGAGGACCGCGAGGCGCCACGAGTCACCGGTGTTCTCGTCCCGGCGCGAGGACGTCCGCCGCCAGATGCGCGTGTGTCCCCCGGCGGCGAGGATCACCGCGTCCGCGTGGATCGTCACGCGCGTCCCGTCGGTGACGTCGAAGCCGTACGCGCCGAAGACCCGCCCGTGCGCGGTGAGGATCCGCGTGACGTAGACCGTGTCGAGGACCGGGACGTGCAGCTCGCCGGCACGCCGCACCAGGGTGCGCTGGATCTCGAGCCCGGTGTAGTCGCCCGCGAACGCCGTGCGGCGGTACGTGTGCGCGCCGAAGAACCGCTGGCTGATCCGGCCGTCGGCGTCGCGCGCGAAGGGCATGCCCCAGCGCTCGAGGTCCTCGATGCCGCGCGCGGCGCCCCGCGTGACCACCTCGACCACCTCAGGGTCGGCGAGGCCGTACGACTCGGTGATCGTGTCCGCTGCGTGCTGCTGCCACGAGTCCTCGGGGTCCGTCGTGGCGAGCGCGGCGTTGATGCCGCCCGCGGCGAGGCTCGTGTGGGCGTCGTGACGGCGCCGCTTGCCCACGGCCAGCACGTCGATCCCCCGTTCGGCGAGCTCGATCGAGGCACGCAGCCCGGCGCCTCCTGTGCCGATGACCAGGACGTTCGTCGCGAGACGTCGATGACTCCACTGCATGGCGGGACCTCCGTCGGTGCACCAGGGTCGCCCGGCCCGGAGGTCCGGGCGACGGTCCCGGGGAACCGGGGCCTTCGTCCACGGTAGGCACCGCGACGCCCCCACGGACGGGGTCGTGAGCCGGGTCACGCAGCCGGTACGTCACGCTCGCAGGTCACGCTCGCAGGTCACGCTCCTGCGTCACGCAGGGAGGTCACACAACGGCGTGCCGCCCGACCGGGTCAGTGGTACGTGATCCCGCCGTAGCCCGGCCCGTGCCCGGCCATCGCCTCGAGGCGCTTGATGCGCTCGGTCATCGGGGGGTGCGTCGCGAACATCTTCGCGACGCCTGCGCCCCGGAACGGGTTCGCGATCATGAGGTGCGAGACGTCGACGAGGTCTCGGTTCTGCGGCAGCGGGGCACGCTGCGTCCCCGCGTCGAGCTTGCGCAGCGCGGACGCGAGCGCGAGCGGGTCGCCCGTGAGCCGCGCGCCGTCCTCGTCCGCGTCGTACTCGCGCGTGCGCGAGATCGCCATCCGGATGAGCATCGCCGCGATCGGTGCCAGGAAGACCATCGCGAGGGCGGCGAGCGGGTTGCCGCCCCGGTCGCGGTCGCCGCCGAAGATCAGCAGGAACTGCGCGAGGGACGTGATGACCCCCGCGAGCGCACCCGCGACGGACGAGGTGAGGATGTCGCGGTTGTACACGTGCATGAGCTCGTGCCCGAGGACTCCGCGCAGCTCGCGCTCGTCGAGGATCCGCAGGATGCCGTCGGTGCAGCAGACCGCGGCGTTCTTCGGGTTGCGCCCGGTGGCGAACGCGTTGGGCGCCTGCGTGGGCGAGACGTAGAGGCGCGGCATCGGCTGGCGGGCCTCCGTCGAGAGCTCGCGGACGATGCGGTACATCGTCGGCTGCTCGAGCTCGCTCACGGGCCGGGCGTGCATGGCCCGGATCGCGATCTTGTCGGAGTTCCAGTACCCGTAGAACGTCGTCACGAGACCGATCCCGACGAAGATCCAGAGCAGGTTGGCCCGGGCGCCGAACAAGGCCCACAGGCCGAGGACGACGACCCACATGCTCCCGAACAGCGCGGCGGTCTTCAGGCCGTTGAAGTGCTGGCGTCGTCCCACGGGCGCTCCTTCCACGCTCGGGGCGGCCCACCGTGGTGCCGGGCCGCCCGCAGGGCGGCGGTCCTGCCGCCGCCCACCAGGTGAACGCGCCACGGTCCCGACACGTTCCCGAGGCACCCGTCGCGCCGCCCGGGCTGGACGCCCGCGCTGTCACCCGGCCGGCTCCCGGCACGACGACGGCGCCCCACCCGGGCGGGCAGGGCGCCGTCGTGACGGTGCGTGGCGCCGGTCAGCCGGCCTGCGACTCGCCGCGCGCGACGCGGATCATGTCCTCGCGTGGGACGACCTTGATGCGCTCACGGCCGTGCGGCTCGCCGAGGCCGCGCTCGTACGCGTCGAGCAGCTCCCAGCCGGACCACTCGATGTAGTCGACGCCGCGCTCCGCGAGGAACTCGACGACGGCGTCCGGCGTGCCGAGCGGGGCGACGCGCCCCGCCTCGAGGTCGGCCGCAGCGACGTCGTCGCCGACGCCCGTGACGTCCTCGACGAGGTGGCGGATCGTCTCGGACGCGTCGGACTTCGTGTGACCGATGAGGCCGACCGGTCCGCGCTTGATCCACCCGGTCGCGTAGACGCCCGGCAGGTGCTCGCCGTCGATGTCGAGGACGCGTCCCTCGCGGTTCGGGATGACGCCCTTGAGCTCGTCGAACGGGATCTCGGGGAGCGGAGAGCCGAAGTAGCCGACCGCGCGGTACACGGCCTGGACGGGCCACTCGTGGAACTCGCCCGTCCCCGACACGGTGCCGTCGCCGTTGAGCTGCGTCCGCTCGGTGCGCAGCGCCTCGACCTTGCCGTCGCCGAGGATCGCGACCGGGGCGTGCAGGAAGTGCAGGTGCAGGCGGCGCGACGCGGTGTGCTCGCTCGGGTCCTTGAGCGTCCAGTCCGTGAGGGTCTTCACGACCTGCTTCGTCTGGTTCGACGAGCTGATCGCGGCCATCGAGCCCTCGTCGAACTCGAAGTCCTCCGGGTAGACGATGACGTCGACGTCGGGGACGTGACCGAGCTCGCGCAGCTCGAGCGGCGAGAACTTGGCCTGCGCGGGACCACGACGGGCGAACACGTGCACGTCCGTCACGGGCGACGCCTTGAGCGTGTCGTAGACGTTCTGCGGGATCTCGGTGGGGAGCAGGTCGTCGGCGTGCTTGGCGAGGACACGGGCGACGTCGAGCGCGACGTTGCCGGCGCCGAGCACCGCGACCTGCTGCGCCTCGAGGGGCCACGTGCGCGGGACGTCCGGGTGCCCGTCGTACCAGGACACGAAGTCCGCGGCGCCGTAGGACTCGGGGAGGTCGATGCCCTCGATCGGGAGCGCCGCGTCGCGGATCGAGCCGGTCGAGAAGATCACGGCGTCGTAGTACTGCCGCAGGTCGTCGAGCTTCAGGTCGACGCCGTAGTCCACGTTCGCGAGCAGGCGGATGTCGCCGCGGCTCAGCACCTTGTGGAGCGCGACGATGATCTGCTTGATGCGCGGGTGGTCCGGCGCGACGCCGTAGCGCACGAGCCCGAACGGTGCGGGCAGTCGCTCGAAGAGGTCGATGCTCACGTCGAGATCGGTCTTGGACAGGATGTCCGCGGCATAGATCCCGGCGGGACCCGCGCCGACGATCGCGACGCGCAGGGGACGGATGCTGCTCACAGGACAGGGTGCCTTCCGGTGGAGGACGGGAGTCTGGTGCTCGGTCTGGTGCTCGGTCTGGCTCGCAGTCGGGTGAGCAGGGCTCGTGCCCGGCCGCAGGACGGCGGTCCGGAGCTGACCGACCGCAGGAGACCACCTCGATTGTACGACCGGGTGAGGGTAGCCTCACTCAGCCCTCTCCCGATCCTCCTACTGTGCCAGCGGTCTCGCCAGGTGGATAGGGCGTCTTGTGATCCGGGCGAATGTAAACGGTGACGGTCTCGCGATGCCGTCACCGGGCGTCACGGGTTCGTCACCGGTCCTCAGCGGTCGAGGCTCAGGCTCTCCTGCACCGCGCGGATCTCGTCCCCGGCCCACGGGTGCTGCACGAGCGTGCACGTGCCCGTCGTCTGCACGACGTCCGCGACCGGCCCCCGCGGCACGACCACGGTCCGCACCGACTGGACGAGCACCACCCCGCCCCCGCCCTTGAACGACGCCTCGACCCAGCGGCCTGCGAGCCCGTCCACCTCGATCTCGCCGCTGCCGAGCTCGCGCAGCTTCGGCAGGGGGCGCAGCTTGCGCAGCACCTCGGCGTGCGCGTCCTCGAGGGTCGCGTCGGCCCGTACGCGCGAGACGACGACGATGACGTTCGGGTTGAACTCGCCCTCCGGCACCTCCCGCCCGAGCGCGAGCGGGAGCGCGACGTGAGGCAGCGGCACCCAGCCCTCCGGGGCGGTCGCGCGGACGCCCACGGGCCCGGGGAAGTCGTCGCTCGGGTAGCGCAGCTCGGTCATGCGGCAGGGCCTCTCGTCGGGGGTGGTGCGTCAGCAGTCTCGCAGACCGCCGGCTCCCCCGACACGCCGAGGGCGCAGGACCCCTCTCGGGATCCTGCGCCCTCGGTGGACCGCAGTGGAGCTCGCGGATCAGGAGTTCGAAGCCTGCTCCTGCTGCTGCGCGTTCTGCTGAGCCTTCTGGCCCGCCTCGGTGAGCATCTGCGAGACGTTGTTGAGCTGCGTCTGCGCGGCCGGCCAGTCGCTGCCCTTGAACTGCTGGGCGTCGGGGCCCTCCCACGTCACGCCCTGGACCTGGGTGTTCAGCGTGTTCATCGTGGTCCGGATCTCGTCCGCCTTCTGCTGCAGCGTCTGACCGAGCCCGCGGAGGTCCTCGACGTTAGCGCCCCAGTATCCAGCCATGGTTCATCTCCTTCTGTCCTCGGCCTCCACCTTGCGTGGACGCCGTCCCGTTGTCGATGGCCCTACTCAACCATCGGCCCCCGCACGGCGTCGATGGGGAGGCCTCCCCATCGCCGTGCCGGAAGTGTGCTCGAGCCTCCGCGCCCTCAGCGGGGCAGCGCGACGTGCATCTTGCGCGCCCTCCCCGAGACCACGAGGAAGCCGCGACCGGGCGGGAAGTCGGCGCGGCGCAGCCGTCCCAGGCCCGTGCCGAGCAGCGTGTCCCCGTCGAGGTCGCCCGGCGTCAGCAGCAGCCCCGACCGGCCGGCCTTGAACGGCTGGGCGATGGCCCACGCCTGGCCCCACGTCGACGACTCCGACTCGCCCACCACGAGCTGCTCCGCGCGCACGGCCGTCCGGACGAACGCCGCGAGCGGCTGCTCCGCGGGCGTCCCCGTGAACTCCGTGACCGACTCGACGAGCACGGTCAGCGACCCCGGGCGCAGCGAACCGCCCTCGAGCGCGGCCGTGAGGCTCCCGAGCAGCGTCACGACGTCCTCGGGGGACGTCGCGGTCGTGTCCCACGCGTCGAGCGAGGAGATGCTCGTGCGTCGCGGTGCGAGGTAGACCACCCGGCCCGCGCGCGCACGGCGCACGGCCTGCGCGATGGTGACCAGCGCCGTCGTCCGCCCGCCCCCCGGCGGTCCCGACAGCATGAAGGTGCCCCGGGCCGGGAGCGCCACGGGAGCGATGTCCAGGTCGTCGAGGCCGATCGTGGGCCGGTCCCCCGTGAGCTCCGGCAGCGCGTCCAGCGTGAAGCTGTCCGGCAGCCGGTCGACCCCGGGCGCCTGCGGGATGCCGAGGCGCGACATCGCGTCGCGGAGCCTGCCCAGCTCGCGGGCCTGGAGCGCGACGTTGGGGTCGCCGCCGAGCACCGCGACCTGCACCTCGTTCTCCTCGAGGATGCCGCGGCCGGGGGGCGAGGTCAGCGTGAGGACGTCCTTCGGGACGCCGAGCGTCATGTAGTCGTCCTCGTTCGCGAGGCGCAGGACGAGCCGCTTCTGGATCGTCGAGCCGAGCGACGTCGGGACGGACGCCGCACGGTCGCCCGTCACGACGACGTGCACGCCCACCTGGCGACCGTCCGTCGCGATCTGCGTGAAGGCGCCCCACACGGGGAACGCGTGCGACGGGCGGAACTCGTACGCGTCGCGGAACGCCCCGATCCCGTCGACGAGGAGCAGGATGCGCGGCTCGTCGGGGACGCCCGCGATCCGGCGGTACTCGTCGAGGCCTCCCGCCCGCACCGCGGCGTACCGCGCGGAGCGCTCGTCCACGACGTCGCGCAGCGTGCGCAGCACGCGCTGGACCCGTTCCTCGTCGTCGCCCGAGACGACCGCCCCCACGTGGGGCAGGTCCTCGAGCATGCGCAGGCCGCTGGCGCCGGCGTCGATCGCGTACACCTGGACGGGACCGCCGCGCGCCGTGATCGCGGCCGACACCGCGATGGTGCGCAGCGTCGCGCTCTTGCCGGAGCCGCCCGTGCCGTAGATCGCCATGTTGCCGTCACGGTCGGGCTCGTAGAACACGGTGGGCTGCGTCTGCGTGGTCGGGTCGTCCTCGACGCCGAGCAGGAGCATGGCGTCGGTACGGGGGTTCGGCAGCCGGGCGAGGTCGTAGGTGCGCGCGAGCTCGGGGAGCCACGGCTTGCGGGGCGCCGGGACCGCCGCCTCCACCGCGGCGCGCGAGATCGTCGCGACCACGCGCGAGATGTCGTTGGGACCGGGGTCCTGCGTGTCGTCCTCGACGTCCGGCTCCGGGAGCTCCCAGCGCATGCCCGTGCCGAACGACATCTCCTGGACGTCGATGCGCGACGGCTCGGGCCGTGAGGACGTCCATCCGCCCGCGTACCCCGTCTGGAACGGGGTGATGCGGCCGGGGCCCGTCTTCACGGCTCCGCGGCCCGGGATCGACGGGTCGAAGTGCGCCGCCATCGGGATGCCGAGGATGTCCGTCGAGTCGTCCTCGTCCGCCATGCGCAGCGCGACGCGCAGGTTGGTGTTGGCGCGCAGGTTGTCCTTGATGACACCCGCGGGCCGCTGCGTCGCGAGGATGAGGTGCAGGCCGAGCGAGCGACCGCGCTGCGCGACGTCGACGACGCCGTCGACGAACTCCGGGACCTCGTTGACCAGCGCCGCGAACTCGTCGACGACGATGAGCAGGCTCGGCGGGGCGTCGGGGTCACCGGTGCGCTCGAGCGACGCGAGGTCCTTCGCCTTCTTGCGGTTCAGCAGGTGCTCGCGGTACCGCAGCTCCGCGCGCAGCGACGTCAGCGCGCGCCGCACGAGGTGCGGCGACAGGTCGGTGACGAGGCCCACGGTGTGCGGCAGGTTCACGCAGTCCGCGAAGGCCGCGCCGCCCTTGTAGTCGACGAACAGGAACGTCACGCGGTCCGGGCTGTGCGCGGCCGCCATGCCGAGCACCCACGACTGGAGGAACTCCGACTTGCCCGCACCCGTCGTCCCGCCGACGAGCGCGTGGGGCCCTTGCGTGCGCAGGTCCAGGTAGAGCGGCTCCGTCCCCGAGTGCCCGACGAGGCCGCGCAGGTTCGTCGGGGTGCGGCGACGCACGGGAGGCGAGCCGTCGCGCGGGGTCAGGGACCCGTTCTCGCGCCACGCGTCGACGAGGATGCCCGGGTCGTCCGCGAGCGACGTGCCCGCCAGCGCCAGGTAGGAGACGGAGCGCGGGAGGTCGGAGTCGTCGTCGACGGGCGCGCCGACGTCGACGACGGGCGCGAGGATGCGCGCGACGTCGTGCGCCGTCGCGAGGTCGACGGTCTCGCACGTCACGGGGAACGACAGGCGCCCGACCCGCACCTCCCCCGTGGTCGCGCCCTGGGCGGCCCCGGGCCGGCCCGCGCCCTGTGCGTCGGCCGCGGCGCCGTTCTCCTCGACGAGGACGAACGTGCGGCACGCCGCAGGCAGCTGCTCCACCGACGGCGCGACCCACACGAGGTGGACTCCCGCGTCAGCGCCGCGCTCGGCGAGCCGGGTGAGGCGCGAGCGGTCCACCGGCGCGTCGTCCTCGACGAGCACGACGACGGTCGGCAGGACGGGCTGCGGGGTGTCCTGGGGCTCCTCGGGGTCGATCGGCCCGCGCAGCTCGGCGTGCGCACCGAGGTCTGCCCCGCGGAGCTCGACGATGTCCTCGAGCCGGGACAGCAGCGACAGGGCGGCGCCCGGGTTGTCGGCGAGGTGCGCACCGCCGCCGAGCGGGCTGTGCGGCGAGCCGGTGTGCGGGAGCCACTCGAGCCACTCCCAGTCGGCGCGCGACCGCTGCGACGTGATCGCGGCGAGCACGAGCTCGGACGGCGAGTGCAGCCCCGCGAGCTGCACGAGGATCCCGCGGCCGACGGCGTCCGCCGTCGCCCCGGCACCAGCGATGCCCAGCGCGCCGTCCGTGCGCAGGCGCGCGACGACGGGCACGCCGTCGATCGTCGCGCACTGCGCGTGGAGCTTCTCGAGCTCGTTCCAGAACTCGGGGAGCGTGTTGTTCTCGTTCTGCTGGTCGACCTGGGCGCGCGACGGCGCGGTCCCCAGCCCGACCCGCACGGTGAGGAACGCCTCGTGCTCGGGCCGGTGGGTCCACAGGAGCCCGCCCAGGCGACGGACCGCGTCCACGGTGTCCGTGACGGAGGGCGCCTCCGTGAGCCGCACGGCGCGCTCGACGGCGTGCGTGCGGTCGATGGTGTCGCGCATCGCGGCGACCGAGGCCCGGAACTGCTCGACCTGGGCCTTGAACTTGCGCTTGGCCTGCACCCGCTGGTCGAGGTAGTTGCCGAGCATGAGGATCGGGCTGAGGGCGATGAACACGATCGACAGGATGTTCTGCGTCACCGAGTAGAGGATCACGCCCATGAGGAGCGGCGCGACCATCGCGAGGTACGGGAAGCGCGTCGGGTCCTGGGGCTGCGGGGGCTTCGGTGCCCGCAGCTTGCGCTCGGGGAAGCGCGCGACCACGCGCGGCGAGCGGTTGAACTCGACGACGGGGCTCGTCGGGGCGAGGCTCGTCGACCGGTGCAGCGACACCACGGAGACCACGGTGCTGCCGATCGCGACGGTGTCCGCCGACGTCAGCGTGGAGCGGGTCATGCGCTGACCGCCCATGACGAGGCCGTTCGCCGAGTTCGTGTCGGTGATCTCGATCGACTCGCCGACGGTGATGCGCGCGTGCCGCTTCGACACCTGCGGGTCCGAGAGCCGGATGTCCATGTTGCGGTCGCGGCCGACGTAGCTCGTCCCGACCGGCAGGGGGAACTCGCGTCCGGCGTCCGGTCCTTCGAGGACCCGCAGGACGGCGACCGCTGCGCCACGGTCCTGGCCGGGCGAGTCGAACTGCTCGGAGACCCGCACGATCGAGACCGTCGAGCCGGAGCGCAGCCCGGCTTCGATCAGGTCGCTCGTGGGCGACAGGACCCGGCCCTGGACGGACGCGCCGCTCGCGGTCGGCGCCCCGGTCACCTGGAGCGTGAGCCGTTCGGGCAGGGCGGACCCCGCGCGCGTCGGGTCGCCCGCGAACAGCGCCTCGGCGACGTCGCGCACGGTCGCGGTCGCGTCGGCCGTGACCGCGACGTTCGTCGTCGTCGAGTCGGGGCGGTGCAGGGTGAGCTTGATGCGCACAGGGGCGTCCTCGGGGGGTCCTCGGGGGTGGTCCTGGGTCGTGGCCGCGCCGACACGGGCGCGAGCGGGTCAGCCGTCGTCGGTCGCGTCGAGCAGGGGGAGGTCGGCGGACGTCACGAGGCGTGACGCGACCGCGTACTCGACGAGCCGCGCCCGCCGGTTCGTCGCGAGCGCCCCGGGGCCGCCGCGCAGCCCCTTCACGCCGATCCGGTCGAGCTTGTCGCACACGTTGTCGAGCTTGCGGTTGAACCGCGTCGTCGCCCAGCCGAGCCGCGCGGCCGCCGCGGCCGACGACGGGATCTCGGACAGCCCCGTGCCGTCGCGGCGGAGCATCGGCTCGGCGAGCGAGACGATGAGCTGCTTCTGGCTCGTCGTGAACGTGATCATCCCGATGGTCGTCGCACCGGAGTCGGCGTCCTCCGACCGGATCTCCTGGTACGGCGCGCCGTGCAGCTGCGCGAGGATCTCGTACGTCGTCGGACCGGCGGTGAAGACGATCGACGTCGTCGGGAAGACGATCGGGAGCCGGTTCCCGGGCGAGAGCCAGGACTGGACGCCACCGCCGGCGTCGCACACCGTCGCGGAGATGAGGGAACCCACGTTGGCGAGCCACCAGATCCCGCTCTCGAAGGAGACCCGGAGGAAGCGGCGGTGCAGGTACGGGTTGTCCTCGATCGAGAGGTCGCCGTCACGGCCGATCTCGAAGACGTCGCCGTCGTCCGCGGAGGGACGGAACCACTCGCCGCAGAACTCGATCGCGAGCTCGCTCACCCGGCCTCCCCCTCGACGCACGCCGTCTGCGGGCTGGCGGAGGGCTTGCCGTCACGCTCGACGATGACCTCGATGCACACGCGCTCGCCCGGCTTCGCGCTCAGCTCGACGGTGTCCTGGTCCCAGATCTGCTTGTACTGCGCCGTCTCCACGAGGTCGAGCTTGCGCCACGCGAAGCCGTCCCCCTCCTGCGCGTCCAGGCTGTCGTACGCCCACGTGAAGGTCGCGACCTGACGTTCGGGGTCGTACGTCCCGGTGAGGTCGTTGACGGGCGGGACGAGCGCGCCGAGGTTGTCGGACGGCACGGTCGAGGTCTCGCTCGTCGGGGTGGTGCTCGGGTCGTCGTCGGCCTCGGAGGAGCCCCCGCCCTGGGTGAGGGCGAAGATGCCGACGCCCGCCAGCACGAGGACTCCCGCTCCGACGAGGACGGGGACCAGCGCCCCGCGTCGCGCCTCCTGCTCCGGCGCGCCCGGCGCCGCTCCCTCCCCCGGACCGACGGTGCGCTGCACCGTGTCCTCGACCGGCGCCGTCCCCCAGGGCGCGTAGGGCGCGACGGCGCCCGGGTGCCGCCGCGACGGGTCCGTCGCCTCGACGACCGGCGCGTACGGACCGGCGGTCGGGTAGGTGCCCGAGGTGCCCGACGACGGGTGGCCGGGCGACGTGCCGGTCGGACGGTCAGCCCACGCCGCCGGTGCCGCCGATGCCTGCTGCGGGACGTGGGCGCCCGGCGTGGGCTGCGCGGGCCACTGCGGTGCGGGCTGTCGCGGCGGGTGGAGCGGGGTGGTCGGCAGCGTGGGGTTGCGCGTCGGGGTCGGCTGCGCCTGACCTCCGGGGTCGATCGACACGACCTGGCGCAGGCGCGTCCCGCCGTCGTCGTCCGGCTCCTCCTCGTGGACGTGACCCGAGTCGTCCAGGAGGTCGACCGGTGTGACCGCGTACGAGAGCTCGTTCTGGACCTGCTGCAGGGCGCGGGCGAACGCCAGCATCGACGGGTACCGCGACGCAGGGTTCTTGGCCATCGCCGTGTCGAGCACGCGCTCGAGCGACGCGGGCACGTCCGTGCGCCCCGTGCGCGGCAGGGGCGACGTCTCGATGCGGGAGATGAGGTTCGCGCTGGAGTTGGAGCCGCCGGGGACCTCGAACGGCGAGCGACCGGCGAGGAGCGTGTAGGTCGTCGCGGCGAGCGCCCACACGTCCGTCGCGATGCCGCTGCGCGGGGGCTCCGCGAACGACTCCGGCGGGGACCACGGGATCGACATCCCCTCGGCGCGCGCGGCGTCGTCGACGGTGGACGAGATGCCGAAGTCCGTGAGCGCCGGGTGGCCGTACTCCGTGACGAGGATGTTCGCCGGCTTGATGTCGCGGTGGAGGATGCCCGCGCGGTGCGCCGTCTCGACGGCTCCCGCGATCTGCACCGCGGTCCGCAGGGCCTCCGCGACGGACAGCCGCTCGGTGCGGTAGCGGGCGCCGAGGTTGGGTCGCGAGCAGAACTCCATCGCGAGGTACGGACGCCCGTCGTCCGCGACGTCCGCCTCGTACATCGTGACGATCGACGGGTGCGTCGACAGCGTCGCCATGAGGTCGGCCTCGGCGTCGAAGGCGGCCCGCTGCGACGGGCTCGACCACTCCTGGAGCAGGACCTTCACCGCGACGCGGCGCCGTGGCCGCTGCTGCTGGTACAGGAAGACGTCGGAGAAACCGCCCGAGCCGATGAGCGAGACGTACTCGAAGCCCTGGATCTCCGGCGGCGGGGACGGTGCTCGCTTGGTGCTCACCAGATTCCTTCGAACGTCAGGGTCACGTCGTCCCCGAGGTCGACGACGTCGCCGTCGACGACGAGCACGGGCTCCGACGGGTGCAGGCGGCGCGGCGGCTGGCCGGCGCGCAGGAGCGTGGTGCCGTTCGTCGTCGCCATGTCGCTCACGAGCACGTGCCAGCCCTCGAGGGTGACCTCGAGGTGCGAGCGCGAGATGTCCTGCTGCGGGCTCGGCACGGTCACCAGGCGCGGCAGGTCGGCCGCCTGCGTCCGGGGCGTCCTGGGTCGCCGCCCGACGACGACCCCGCGGTCGAGCTCGATCGTCTGCCCGGTGGAGACCAGTAGCCGACCGAGCGGCGGGCGCACCGCGAGCGCGGCGTCGCCGTCGAGCGCACCGCCGCAGACCGCGCACGTGTCGCGCGACGGCGGGTTGCCGTGCCCCTGCTCGCACGTCCGCGCGAGGATCCGCTGCTGTCCCGAGGCGGGCGGCGTCGTGAACGAGGGGGTCGCGGGCGGTGGCGGCGGGGTGTCGGCCTCCTGCGCGGCCGCACGCAGGTCGGCGATCGCGGACGACAGCACGGTGTGCCCGTCGTGGTCGAGACCGCCGTCGGCGGAACCGTCGGGCGCCGCGTCGTCCGGGGTGACGGTCGCGGCGCGATGGGCCGCGGCCGGGGTCGCACCCGTCCACTCGCGCGGGACGCCGGCGATGAGGCCGCCGGCCTGCGGCGGCTCGTCCGGACCGGGGACGGGCGGGACGCCGATCCCCGGGGGCGGCGGGACGGTCGCGTCGACCCGCTCGGCGGAGCCGGGCGCCGGGACGGCCGGCACAGGTGTCTCCGCCGGCGACGTAGAGGGCTCGCCCTCGTCGTCGTCGGCGTCCTGCGCCCGGACCGCCGCGTCCTCGACGGTGCGCAGCACCGTCGAGCCCCACAGGTGCGAGTAGTCGTCGGCCGCCGGGAACGGGTCGTCCGGCGTCACCGGGGCATCGTCCTCGGTCTCGCTCGCCGTACCGGGGTGGTCGAGGAGGCCGGCGCCGTCCGGCTCGGGCGCCATCGTCTCCTCGGGAAGCGCGATGGTCGCGCCGAACGTCCCGGGCTGCTCGGACGGTGCAGCCGGAAGCGCCCCCGCGGACGCGGGCTCGGCGCGGAGCGAGTCGTCCGTGCCGCTGCTCGTGCCGCCGGCGACGACCGGTGCCGACGCCGCGGTCCCAGGAACGGAGGTCTCGTGGACCGGGGCCTCGTCGCGCTCGGGGTCCGCGACCGCCCGCGCGGGACGCTCGGCGAGCTGCCACGCCACGGCGTCGGCCAGCACGACCGCGGACGCGAGGGGCCACGTCGCGCGGTCCCCGAGCAACGGCTCGCCGACCGGGGCGTCGGCGGGGGCGGCGCCCGTGCGCACGAGCAGCTCGACCACGTCGTCCACGACCCGCTCGGACCAGGTGGTGACGTCGTCACCGTCGACGTGGACGCGGTCACCACCCTCGACCTCCAGGGTCACCGCGAGGGCACCCCGCACGGCGACGTGGACCCGGCGGTCGGCCACGACGGCGACCGCGAACGGCGGGATCGTGCGCAGGCTCGAGCCGAAGGCGCCGGTGAGGACCTGGAGGACCTCCACGACCCCCGGCGCGGCACCGAGCTGGTCCCACACCTGGTCGACGAGGTCCGTCTCGACCGGCGCGGGGAGCACCACGACGGCACCGCCCCGCACGAGCGCGCGTGCCTGTCCCGTCACGTAGCGCAGCGTCACGCCATGCCCCCCATCTGGAGTCGAGCCTCTCTCGGCAAGGTGTCCTCGTCGACCGTCGAACCCGGCTCGGGCGTCCGCTCCCGCGGTGCGGTGCTCCCACCGCTCGTGTCGTCGGACACGCCCGTCGCGTCGACGACGACGACTGTGATGTTATCCCGACCGCCGGCCGCGATCGCCTCGTGCACGAGGCGCTCGGCGGCACCCTGCGGGTCCGGGTTCTCGAGGAGCACCTCGGCGATCCGTTCGTCCGACAGCTCGCCCGTGAGGCCGTCGGAGCAGACCAGGATCCGGTCGTGCCGGTGGATCGGGACGTACCAGAAGTCGGCCTGCGGCACCCCGCGCGAGCCCAGCGCGCGGGTCACGACGTGCCGGCGCGGGTGCGTGAGCGCCTCGCTCGGGGTGAGCAGACCGGCGTCGACCATCTCCTGGACCTCCGAGTGGTCCACGCTCACCTGCTCGAGGCGCCCCCCGGACAGGTGGTAGGTGCGCGAGTCCCCGACGTTGACCACGAGCCAGTACGGGTTGCCGTCCTGCTCGGCCACCGCGACGCCCGTCACGGTCGTCCCCGCACCGCGGCCGGGCTCGGTCGTGATCGCGCGGACGTTCTCCTGGGCGACCGCGAGGTGCGTGCGGACGTCGTCGGGCGTCACGACCTCGAGGTCGGCGAGCGGCCGGAGGGCGTCGACGGCGGTCGCGCTCGCCACCTCGCCCGCGTCGTGGCCCCCCATGCCGTCGGCGACGACGAAGACCGAGCGCGAGACGAGGAAGCGGTCCTCGTTGAGGAGGCGCCGTGCGCCGCGGTGCGACGCGGCACCCCAGGCGAGGTGCACCTCGGTCTCGGGGGTCGTCATGCCGGTCCCGGGTGCACGACGAGGCGACGGTCGCCCACGTGGATCGTCGCGCCGACCGGCACGCGGACGCGTGCGCCCGGCGCCGCGACGCGCGGGGCGGTCCCCGGGGCGGACACGACGGTCCCGTTGGTCGATCCGCGGTCGCTCACCCACAGACCGTCCGGGTCGACGCCGAGCTCGACGTGCGTCTTCGAGACCGACCGCGTCGGGTCCTCGACGGCGACGAGGATCCAGTCCTCGCCGTCGGCCGGCTGGGGGTTGCGCCCGACGAGCGCGGGGCCGTCGACGACGCGCCGCTCGCCTGACTCGAGCTCGAGCACGACGGTCACGACCGGCGCGGGCTCCATCGCCCGGACGTCGCGGGCGCCCATGCGCGTGCTGTCCCACTCCGGGTCCTCGGGCTCCGCGACCGGGGCCGCGGCCCGGGCGTGCACCGGCTCGGGCGTCTGCGCGACGGCCTGTGCGGGGACGTGCTGCTGGGGGTGCGGTGCGGCCTGGGCGGGCACGGCCGGACCGGCCGATCCCGGGACGCCGGTGATGAGGCCGCCACCGCTGCTCGCGGGCGAGGACGCCGACGACGGGAAGGCCCACGGGTCCGGCAGCGGTGCCGGGGGCTGCCCTGCTCGTCCGGCCTGCGTGGGAGCGGGCTGCCCCGACGGTGCCGCGCTCGTCGGCGCTCCCGTGGGGCGCGGCGGCGCGGGGGGCGCGTACCCGGTCGGCGAGGCCCCGGTCGGGTAGCCGGGAGCCGGGGCCGGCGCGTACCCGCTGGGCGTCGCGGCCGGCGCGTACCCGCCAGGGGCGTATCCGCCGGTCGGCCCGTACGCGTCCTGCGCGGGGTACCCCGCTCCAGCCCGGGTCCCCGCGGCCGGCGGGACGAGCGACGCGACGCCCTCGAAGCCGTCGCGCGCCGGGGCGACGCCACGGGCGTCGACGACGACGGACCTCGCCACCTTGTCCTGCCAGCCCTGGCGGCGGCCCGACGAGTCGAACGCGGGGCTCAGGACGACGACGAGCTGACCGACGAAGACCACGATCGAGCCCGCCCCGACGACGAGCCAGCGCAGGAACGCCCGCCCGAAGCCGACCGGTGCGCGGGTGGCGGCGTCGAGCGTGCGGATCCCGGTCGCGAGGTTGCCCAGGGTCTTGCCCGTGGTGCCCTCCCAGAACCAGAGGCCGACCCACCACGCGATCGCGATCACGGCGGCGACGACGTAGACGCCGAGCAGCCTGCCGAGGAGGGCCGACGCCTCCTCGGCGCTCACGGTCCGGGTGCCGCCCAGGAGCGGGACGCCGACGACCGCGGTCCCGACCAGGAGCACGGCGAGCACGATCACGCCGATCGCGGCGCCGTCGACCAGGTACGCGAGGAACCTGCGCCCGACGCCCGCGTACGGCGCCGTCAGCAGGGTCGGCCCGCCGGACGACGGTGCGCCCAGCACGGCCTTCTGCGTCGCCGTGTAGACCTCGGGCTCGGTCGTGGTGTCGGGCGCGCCGCCGCCGGAGGCGAACGGCGGCAGGCCCGGTCCGCCCGCGGCGGCCTGGACGCCGCCCTGCGGCCCGGCCACGGCCGAGGCGACGGGACGACCGGTCCGCGGGAACGGCTGGCCGCACACCGCGCAGAACGCCGAGCCCGACGACTGCGCGGAACCGCACGCGGCGCACGTCACGTCCGTCATCACTTCTCTCCCTGCTTCGTCGAGGAGCCCTTCGTCGGGTTCCGCGACGACGTGGTCGTCGGTGTCGAGCCGCGCCGGAGCCACGACGTCAGACGTCGCGTCCCGGCCCGACCGGCGGACCGGGCCGAGCGCAGCGACCGGGTCGACAGCGCGGCACGGATCCGGGCACGCCGGTTCACGGAGGAGCGTAGCCCTCCGACGACTCCGTCGACGTCCGCCCAGAACGCCTCGATCTCCTGCTCGGTCGGCTCTCCGGCCCCGAAGACCGTCGCGTCGGCGCGGTGGGCGAGCGGGATGGTCGTCGTCGCGCCGAAGGTCTGCGCGATGACGCCCGCCCCCTCGCGCCGGGTGGAGCCGGACGGGACCGGCGTCCCGAGGTCGGTCGCCGCGTCGAGCACCTCCCGCCAGCCGCCGCTCACCCGGTCGACCGGGCGCTCGGCCGCGCGCCGCCGGGCCCGGCGACGCGACTTGTAGGCGAGGATCAGCACGATCGGCAGGGCGATCAGCGCGAGCGGGACGGCCACCGCGACACCGATGATCAGCACGGTGCCCCAGTCGAACCCGTCGCTGTCGGCCTTCTCCTTGTCCTCGTCGTCGACCTTGCCGGCCTCCGCCTCCGCGGGCTCCTCCGGGGGCTCCGGGTCCTCGAGCACCGGCGGCTTCGGGACCTGCAGGCTCTTCGGCTCGGGCTGGATCTTGTTGTCCTCGTCCGGGATCGCCGTGATCGGCACCCACCCGTAACCGACGAACGGCACCTCCGCCCAGGCGTGCACGTCGGCCCCCGTCGCGGTGAACGGCTCCCCCGGCTCCAACGGGTTCTTCTCGTCGGGGTAGAAGCCCATGACGACGCGCGCCGGGATCCCGGCCTGGTTCGCCATGAGGGCGAGCGCGACGGCGAACTGCTCGTCGTCGCCGACCATCTCGTCGTCGGCGAGCAGCGTGTCGATGCGCTCCGCGGAGTGACCGGGCCGCGAGGGCGGCTGGTTGTCCAGGCCGCTCGAGAAGATCCCGCTGGCGACGAGCCCGTCGCGCAGCGCGAAGAGCTGGTCGACCGGGTCGGTCTCCTCGCCCATGAACTGGGCGCCCTTGCCCGCGAGCGAGACGGGCAGCAGGCCCTTGGGGGTCGGCGGCACCGGGACCTGGTCGATCGCACCGGCCCGCAGGTCCTCCTCGGTCGGCTCGGGCGTCACGCGCGTGGCGACGGTGTACGTGTCCCCCGGCCGCAGTCCGGCGGTCGTGAGCGCCGTCCCCGTCGTCGCGTTGTAGTACGTGCCCTCGGCGAGCTCCCGCGCGCGGCTCCCGGTGTACGAGATGCCCGCGAGGGTGCCCGTCTCCGGGACCCACACGCCCGCGTAGTCGCCGACGACGACGTCGAGGGTCGCCTCGGTGCCGGGCGCCACGGTCGCGATCTCCTCGCCGGCCCGGGTGTACACACCCGAACCCGGCAGGCCGCTCGACGCGTCGTAGACGACGCCGTTGTAGGCGTCGAGCGTCGCGAGCCGGACCTTCGTGCCCGCGGGGAGCCCGCGCACCGTGAAGAGCTCGGCCTCCTTCATGTCCTTGGCGTACTTGCGGAACGCGGTGAGCGGGCTGACGTACTCGTGGAGGTCGAGCGGGGGCACGACCGTCTCGCGTAGCACGGTCCGCGGTGCGTCGGGCAGCAGGGCGGGGCCGCCGAAGGCGGCGGCGACGGCACCGACGGCGAGCATCGCCGCGCCCGCGCGCACGCGGTGCCACCACAGGCGACGCGTGGCGGCCTTGCTCGCCTCCGTCGTGACCTGGTGCGCGCCGAGCCGTGCGGCCGTGACGCGCCAGCTCGCCCACAGGAGACCGACGATCCCGACGACGAGCCCCTGCACCACGGGGTAGGCCGCGATGACCGTCCCGAGGAGGATCACGCCGACGAACGTCACGACCAGCGGGACGAGCGCCCAGGCGGCGTGCTTCGCGCGCCACGCGATCGAGCCGGCCACGAGCGCCGTGACCATCATCAGCAGGTACGGCACCACGGCGAGCTCCGGGAAGGAGTGCAGCGGCGGGACCGTCGTCACGAACTCCTTCCACCCGGTGACGGAGCCGAGGAGCAGGTTCCGGACCGTGTCGAGCGACGGCAGCACGCCGCCGATCGCGTCCGCGGGCAGCGCGAGCACGCCGCCGAGCAGGACGTAGGCCACGACCGCGACCGCGAGGACGGTCACGGCGGGCCAGCGCCGCCAGGCCCCGAGCCACGCGACGCCGAGCCCGACGACGACGCCCCCGACCGCGGGTAGGAGGTAGCCGGTGGAGCCCCAGACGGGGGCGAACCCGACGACCGTCGCGCCGAGCACGACGACCAGGGCGACGGCGTCGACGGCGCCCAGCGCGGTGAGCGCGCGAGGACGTCCCTCGCGGAGGCGGGTCGTTCCCCGGCGGGACGTGCCCGACGACGTGCCGGAGGGGGCGCCGGACGGGGTGCCGGGCTGTCCCGACGGTGCGCGGCGCGAGCCGCGGGTGGTGGTACCGGTGGCGCTCATCAGTCGTTCAGCCTCCGCAGGGCGAGCGGGAGCTCGCCGAGCTCCCCGATCGTCAGGACCACGAGCTCGGCGATCGCGTGCCGGCTCAGCGACGCGCCCGGGACGCACTGGATCGCCATGACCCGCACGTCCTGGGGCAGCCGCGCCGACGCCGCGCGGAGCTCGGTCGGCGTCACGCGCGACCCGACGATGAACGCGACGACCGACGCGTCCGTGATCGTCAGGCCCGCGACGCGCGCGACGTCGACGAGCGACGCCCGCTGCGACCGGGTCTCGACGCGCGCGAGGTCGTCGAGCAGCCGCGTCCGGTGGTCGCCGCGCAGGTTGCCGTCGTTGACGAGCACCGTGACCCCGCGGTCCTCCTTGATGGCCTGGAGCCCGAGCGAGCCGCACGCGCTCACCGCGAGCTCGAACTCGTCGTCGTTCGCGTAGTCCTCGGCGCGCGTGGACAGGAGCACCGCGAGGTGCGAGCGCCGGGTCTCCTCGAACTGGCGCACCATGAGCTGACCCGTGCGCGCCGTCGTCTTCCAGTGGATGTGGCGCCGGTCGTCCCCGGGGACGTAGTCCCGCAGCGCGTGGAACGAGACGTCCGAGTTCGAGATGTCCGTCGTGACGCGGCCCTCGAGGTCCTTGAGGAAGCCCGTCGACGACCCGGAGAGGTTCTTCACGCGCGGGTGGACGAACAGCTCCTCCGGCTCGGTCCACACCACCTCTCGGCGCAGGAGCGCCAGCGGGTCGGCCCGCACCGAGCGGACCGGCCCGACGGAGATCACGGAGCGCCGGTGGGTCGGCACGGTGAAGATCTCCTCGTGGTTCGCCCCCGGACGCAGGCGCGGGACGGGGAACGTCGCCATGCCCTGGCCGACGGGAAGCTCCATGACCGACGGCAGCAGCGGGCGCGACGAGTCGTTCTTCACGTCGAGCCGGCCCACCGCCCTGTCCCCGACGGTCACCCGGCGCTGCGCCAGGTCGAGCACGACGGCGTAGCGGAAGCGTCCGAGCACGAAGACGACCGCCGCGAGCAGCGCGACCGTGAGGAGGATCGCCACGACGACCAGCTCGAGCCACGAGTAGCGCAGCCCCGCCCACCACGCGGCGACCGTAGCGACGACCGTGGCCCAGCCGAGCGGGCTCACCGCGGACGTCACCGGCTCGAGGGGGGCGAGCGCCCGGCCGACCCCGGCCAGGGCGCGGGCCACCACGTCCCGGAGGGGACGCAGGAGCCCGGCGAGCGCGGTCGACGGCGGGGTGCCGGCGGTGGCGCCGCGGGATCGGGGTCGTGAGGCGTTCATCGTCCTGCTCTCGGAACGGGTCCTGCGAGATGGGTGTCGGGCGGTCCGCACCGCCGGGGAGGGCGGCGCGTCCGGGTCAGGCGCTGCGGCGCTCCTGCGGCGCGGCGACGTCGGCGAGGAGGCGGCCGAGCACGGCCTCGCTGGTCGCGCCCGCGAACTCGGCCTCGGGGTCGAGGACGAAGCGGTGCGCCCAGACGGGCTGCGCGAGCTCCTTGACGTCGTCGGGCAGCACGTAGTTGCGGCCGTGCGCCGCCGCCCAGACCTTGGTGGCCCGCACCAGCGCGAGGGCACCACGGACCGAGACCCCGACGCGGACCTCGGGAGCGTTGCGCGTCTCCTCGGCGAGCCGGGAGATGTACTCGAGCACCGCGCCGTCGACGTGCACGCGCGCGCCGAGCTCGGCCATCTCGGTGACCGCCTGCGTCGTGATGAGCGGCTGCAGCGTCTTGCTGCGGTCGCGCACCGACGCGCCCGAGAGGATCTCGACCGTCGACGCGTGGTCGGGGTAGCCGATCGACGTCTTCATGAGGAAGCGGTCGAGCTGTGCCTCGGGCAGCCGGTAGGTGCCGGCCTGCTCGATGGGGTTCTGCGTCGCGATGACCATGAACGGGCGGCCGACCTCGTGCCCGACGCCGTCGACCGTGACCCGACCCTCCTCCATGACCTCGAGGAGCGCGGACTGCGTCTTCGGCGACGCGCGATTGATCTCGTCCGCGAGGACGATCGACGCGAAGATCGGGCCCGGGTGGAAGTCGAACTTGCCCGTCTTCTGGTCGTAGATCGTCACGCCCGTGACGTCGGAGGGCAGCAGGTCCGGAGTGAACTGGATGCGCTGCTGCGTGCCCTGCACGCTGGCCGCGATCGCTCGCGCGAGCGACGTCTTGCCGGTGCCCGGCGCGTCCTCGAGGAGGACGTGGCCCTCGGAGAGCATGCACGTCAGCACGAGGCGCACGACGTGGGGCTTGCCCAGCACGGCCTGGCCGACGTTGCCGACGAGGCGGTCGAAGGTCTGAGCGAACCAGGCGGCCTGCTCGGGGGTCATCGTGGTCATTGTCGCTTCCGTTCGATGTCGCGGGTACGTGGCGGGGTGCTCAGTACCAGGCCATGCGGTTCGTGGTGCCGATCGTCGTCTCGACCCACACCTGGGTGCCGGGGCCGCCCCACACGCACTGCTGGCCACCGGAGTAGTTCCCGTTGCCGTCGGTCCGCAGGTTCCGGTACTGGGCGTCCTGGAAGTAGTTGCCGGAGCCGATCCGGTTCCCGCCCGCGTAGCACGTGGAGCGGAAGGACGTGTTCGGCGGACCGTCCTTGATCGTGAGGTAGAGCTCCGCGCAGGACGAGTGCTGGCAGTTCCCGGGCCAGTTGCCGTCGGGCAGCTTGTGGTTGCTGCCCTTGCTGACGGTGAACACCGGCTCGGGCTTCTTGTCCGACGTCGCCTCGCGGCACGTCTGCTTGGCCTCGCCCTCGGTCGGCGTGACGGTCACGCAGATCCGGCGGGTGTCGGAGTAGCCGACGTTGAGCGAGCCCGACCCGTTCTTGGCGGACGAGCTGACCGCGCCGGTGACCGACGTCGTGTAGTCCCGCCCGTTGCCGGACGTCGACCAGCTGTAGGAGATCGTCTGGTTGCCGCCGTTCATCGCCACGTCCGGCGCGGGGATCGGGCCGTACGGCGACTCCGCGTTGGCGCTGGCGGCCGGCCCGGGCTCGGTCGTGCCGGCGACGCCGGCGAGGGCGCGGACCTTGATGGTGTAGTTCCGACCGTTCTCGAGGCCGGCGACCAGCTTGTCGGCGCCGAGGGCGGCCCAGCCGCCGCCGGCGTCGTACTGGTACCGGATCTCGTCGGCACGCACCCCGTTGCCCGACGCGGCGCCGAAGGAGAGCTGGATCCGCCCGTTCGCCCCGGTCGCGTCAGCGCGGAGGTTCGACACCTGGCCGGGCGTCGCGAAGGCGCGCACCGGTGCGGAGGGGGGCGAGAACTCGGCGTCTCCGAACTTTTCGGTGGCCTTGTTGTGCGCCCGGACACGGAACGTGTAGTCGGTGGTCGAGGCCGGGACGGGGACCGTGGCGCTGGTCGCACCGCCGCCGGCGGTGACGGTCTTGGCGACGGCACCGCCCTGCAGGGCCTCGACGGTGTAGCTGGTGATCGGGCCACCGTTGTCGTGCGGCGGGGTCCAGGAGACCGTCATCTGCACCTCGTTGCCGAGCCCGCCGCGCGAGACGGTCGGCGTGGCCGGTGCCGCCGGCTTGCCGGCCGGGATCTCCGGCGCCGAGGTCTCGCCCCACTCGGACGGGTCGGGTGCGCGGTTCTCGGCCTGGACCTGGACGGTGTAGGCCTGGCCGTTGGTCAGGCCCTCCCAGGTGGTGGTGGTCTCGGTCAGGCACGTCTTGTCGGTCGCGCCGCCGGCGGGGGCCGGGGAGATGCGCAGGTTGACGCACTCGATCGCGGACCGGTCGGTGTAGGTCGCGTTCTTCCGCGCGGCGGTGAGGGACTCGTCGCCGACGTCGTTGGTCGCGAACACGGTGAACGTGTACTCGACGTCGTTCGTCAGCCCGTCCAGGGTGCAGGTCGTGGTGCCGCACGCCTTCTCGTACCCGTTCTGGGACCGCACGGTGTAGCCGGTGATCTCGGCGCCGTTGTTGTTCGGCGGGTCCCAGGACAGCACGACCGTCTTCGAGCGGACCTCCTCGACCTGCGGCGTGGGCGGCGCCTCGGGCTTGCCGAGCACGGTGAGCTGGATCCGGCCCTCGACCTCGCGGTCGGGGTCCTTCGTCGCGTCCTGCACGCGGTAGCGCACGACCATCACCCCGACGAAGTCCTCGCGCGGCGTCACGGCGACGGAGTCACCGCGGACCGTGGGCGTGCCCTGCCCCGTCTCGACGACGGCGTCCAGGAGCGTGAGCGGGGTGTCGGGGAACGGGTTCGAGTCGTTGTCGAGCACGGGGACCACGGTCTCCTTGCCCTGGTGGGCGTCGGGGACCGCGTCGTCGTTCGCCCGCGCGAGCGGGCGCGTCGACGCCACCACGGTCAGGGTCGCGGCCCCCTCGACCGGCGGGTGCTCGCCGTCGGTCACGGTGATCGGCACCTGCACGACCGTGCCCTTGGGCACGTCGGGCGTGGCCTGGGCCTGCAGCGTCGAGCCCTCCACGGCCAGCGTGACACCCTGCGGCTGAGCGGTGGTCCGGAAGGTCAGCGGGTCGCCGTCCACGTCCTCGACGAAGCGCGCGAGGTCGACGGCCGCCTCCTCGCCCGCGGCGACGTCCAGGGTCGGCGACCCGACGATCTCGGGCGGCAGGTTCTCCGGCGGCAGCACGCTGATCGGCAGCGTGAGCAGCGCGGTGCTGCCGTCCGGGTCGTCCGGGCCCGAGCCGTCGGTGACCTCGAACGTCACGGCCGCGGGACCGACGTAGCCGGCGGTCGACGTGTACGTGATCTGCGTCGTGCTCGTCACCTCGCGCGATCCCTCGAGCGCGGTGACCTTGTCCTCGACGGTCAGCCGCGGCGTGCGGCCCTCGACGACGAGCACGTAGTCGGTGATGTCGATCTCGAGCGGCTCGCCGCTGTTGACCTCGAGCGGGGCGATGCCCGGGCGGAGGGTCGGTGCCTGGTCCATGAGGCCCGGCACCTTGACGAACGCCTTGGCGGTCAGGCCGTCGGGGTCGGTCGCCGTGTACGTCACGACCTGGCGCCTCTCGGTCAGGGTGACCTCGAGCTCGTTGCCGTCGGTGACCGCGACGGTCTCCCCCTCGACGGCGACGGTCAGCTCCGTCGCCGCGCCGTCGGGGTCGTCGTCGTTGTCCAGCACCGGGACGGTGACCGTCGTCCTGCCCAGGATGTCCTCGACCGGCACCGTGTCGTCACGGGCGACGGGCGGCTGGAGCGGGGCGTCCGCGGCGACGTTCACGGTGATCGCGCCGGTCGCACGCGCCCCGTAGGTGTCCTGGATGCCGTAGTAGAACGTGTACGAGCCGTCCTCGGCGGGCGTCGTCACGACCACGCGGTCCGCGACGACCTCGGCGTCCATGCCGTGCTCGTCCTCGACCGCGGCGGGCACGAGCGCGATCTGGTCGCCGTCCGGGTCGGTGTCGTTGACCAGCGCGGCGACGGCGACCGTGCGTCCGGGTCGTACCGTCACCTCGTCGTCGACGGCGACCGGCGGCTGGTTCGTCTCGCCGGGCGCCGAGATGCCCACGCGCACGGAACCCGTCGCCACCGCGCCGCGCGCGTCGAGCACCGTGTAGGTGAACGAGTCGAGCCCGACGGAGCTCTTCGAGGCCGCGTACTCCACGACGCCGTCGACGACGCGGGCCGTCCCCTTCGACGCCGGCGCCCCGATACCGGTCACCTGGACGGAGTCCCCGTCGGGATCGATGCCGTGCACCGGGATGTCGATGCGCACCGACGCGCCGGAGAGCACGCGGGCCTCGACCTGGCGCGGCTGCGGCGGCGCGTTGTCCTCACCGTCGCGGATGCGGATCGTCACCTGGGCGGAGTCCTCCTGCCCGTTGGCGTCGCGCACCCGGTAGATCGCGTAGGCGGTCCCGGCCTCGGGCCCGGCCTTGAACCGCAGGGTGTCCTCGGAGACGAACGCCTCGCCCAGCGCCGGGTCGACGTCCTGCTCCAGCTCGGGCTGCAGGAACAGCTCGAGCCCGTCCGGGTGCGTGTCGTTCTTCAGGACGGGGATCGTCACGACGTCGCCCGCGTGGACGGTCACCTCGTCGGCGGCCGCGTTCGGCGGCTGCAGCCGGGTCGGGGCGGGCACCGGCACGACGCGCACCTGGCCCGTGGACGTCTCGGTGCCGTTCGAGACCGTGTACTCGATCGTCACGGGCCCGTCGAGCCGCCGGATCTCGGTGATCCGGAGCATCTGGTGCGCCAGCACCGCCACGGAGACGCCCGCGTCGGCAGGGACGCGCACCGACTGCACCACGAGCACGCCGCCCGCCGGGTCGGTGTCGTTGGCGAGCACGTCGACGAGCGTCTTGCCGCCCGTGGGGAGCAGCGCGGTGTCCGCGACGACGATCGGCGGGCCGCTCGCGGCGTCGGGCGGCAGCACGTCGACCCGGACGAGGCCGGTCGTGGCGTCCGGGCCGTCGGTCACCTGGTACGTGAGGTCGTAGGAGCGCGGCTCGTTCGAGAAGAACGTGAACGTCCCGGCGTCGTAGTTCGGCGTGATCTCGGCCGGCGCGGACTCCGAGACCGACGCGAGCCGCAGCTCGTCGCCGTTCGGGTCGGAGTCGTTGCGCAGCGGCTCGACCGTGACCGGCTGCCCGGCGGGCACCACGACGTGGTCGTTCACCGCGATCGGCGGCTGCGTCCCCGGGAGGACGTCGACGAGCAGCCTGCCCTCGGCCAGGCCGCCCAGGCCGTCGGCCACCGTCAACGTGACGATCTTGCGGCCGGTCGATCCCCCGGCGTCACGGAACTCCACGGTCCCGTCCGGGCGCGAGCGCACGTCGTCCCCCGCCGACGTCGCAGCGGCCGACGCGAGGTACAGGTCGTCGCCGTCCGGGTCGCGGAAGAACGGCAGCACCTTGATCGTGGCGGTCCCGCCCTGCGCGACCTTGAGCACGGGGTCGCCCGTCGACTCGGGGATCTCGTTCTCGCTCCACGGCGAGATCTTCAGCGAGACCCCGGCCTCGGCGACGCCACCCCGTCCGTCGGACACCGAGTACCGGAACCCCTGCGTGCCCTCGGCGTCCTCGGGCACGACCGCCTGCAGCGCCGCACCGCCGAGGATCTGCTGCACCGTCGCGTTGCCCGGCGACTCCCCGACCAGCGAGGCCGTCATGACGTCGCCGTCCGGGTCGACGTCGTTCGCGAGCACCGGCAGGATCGTCGTGCGCCCGGGGCGGGCCCCGAACACGTCGTCCTTCGGCTGCGGCGGCTTGTTCGGCTGCGACCGGTCCGCGATGAACTGGTCCACCTGCTCCGGGTTGGTCAGCTCGGCGTCGGACTCCTCGCCCTCGGCCTCCTCCGGGAGCTGCACGTCCCAGTCGTCGACCTTCTCGTACTCGTCCGCCGCCATCCACAGCGTCCCGGCCGCCAGGTCGTTGAGCACCACGACGTGCCGGTTCACCCGGTACTCCAGGCGCGCCTGCGGGTCCACGCCCTCGAGCCGCTTGTCCACGTCGTTGTCCGGCCCGGCGCAGTCGCGGATCACCTGCCCGGTCGAGCCCCAGGCGCCGTAGGTGCAGCCGTCGAGCTGCACCGGGGCGGACGGCACGCCGTCGGCCCGGCGCACCTGGGCGTCCCCGCCGCCGAGCGGCTGGGTGACCAGACCGGTCGAGGTCGCGACGACCACGGAGTCCGAGCTCTTCGACGGCTGCTGCAGCTGGGCACCGTCCGCGCCCTCGACGCCGACCGTCTTCCCGTCGGGAAGGACGAGCTGTCCGCCCGACCGGTCGAGGACGACCGGTTCGTCACCGACCGCTGTCACGGCCACGTCGGCGCCCGTGCTCACCGGGAGGTCGAGCTCCTCCGGCTCCTCGGCCGTCCCCTTCGACGTCGTGCCCACGGTCCACAGCGTCCCGGTCGACGGGACCGCGACGAACACCGTGCCGTCGCCCGAGACCGTCAGCGCGCCGTCACCCTCGACCTCGGCGACCGGCTCCGTCTCCTCCGGGTCGAACGCCGTCGCACCGTCGAACGGCAGCACCCACAGCAGGCCCTCCTCACCGTCGAGCACCGCCGTCGTCGCACCCCCCGACGCCACCTGCGCCCCCGCCGGCAGCCGCACCTGCCCGTCCAGCGTCAGGTGCGCCACCTCGACCGGCGACGCCGTGCTCGTCCCCTCGTCGTCCAGCAGCACCCGACCCTCGTCCTGCTGCACGTCGAACGACGCCGACCCCGCCACGAGCACACCGTCGATCGCCTGCGACTCGTAGTTGAACCGACCCAGCTGCCCCGACGACGTCTTCGTCACCCACACACCCGAGTCGTTCAGCTCCACGTCGGCCGTCGCCTCGCCCTCGTAGAACCACGCGAGTCCCACCAGTGCCGTCGAGAACACCGACACCGTCGTCACCGACGCCACGGTGCGTCGGTTGTCGTTCAGGCGCGCCAGAAAGCCCACTGGTCCTCCGAGATCGGGTCGGTGGCGACCGGCTTCCGTCCTGTCCCCCGTCGCTCCGTGTCGCCGGGCCCCGCACCGATCGCGCACACGAGGATAGCGTCCCCGTGTGTCGGTTTCGTCACTGCGTCATGGGGAGAAGTCCCCCGTCCGGTGATCGGGCACCGGTCGCGGCGGAGGTCTCAGGGAACACCGACGGGCACGACGGGGACATGTTCGCAGGTCATCGATGCCTACGGCAACGACCGTCGTGGACCGCCGACCGCCTCACCGGTCCAGGAGGACCGCCGGGATCTCACCCGCCGACGGAACGGCGACGAGGGCGTGGGCGACTCCTCCGTCGGTCAGGCAGCGCGGTCGGCGAGCGCCTCGGCGAAGGTCCGCAGCGCGTCGACCACAGGCCCGTCGGGGAGACCGTCGAGCTCTCCCGCCGCGTCACGGGCCCACCGCACGGCCAGCGCACGCGTCTCCGCGACGACCTCGTGGCGGCGCAGGGCGGCCACGGCGTCGGCGAGCGCGGCGTCGTCGGACAGGTCGGAGTCGAGGAGCTCGACGAGCGCGACGTCCGCCGCGTCGGCAGAGCCGTCCGCGACGCGCGCGCGCAGCAGCAGGACGGGCATCGTCGGGACCTTCTCGCGGAGATCCGTGCCGGGCGTCTTGCCCGACTCGTCGCCCGTCGACGCGAGGTCGAGCACGTCGTCGGCCAGCTGGAACGCGACCCCGAGGCGCTCCCCGTAGGCCGCGACGGTGTCGACGGTGCGCGCGTCGCACCCCGCGAACATCGAGCCGAGGCGGGCCGACGTGGACAGGAGCGACGCGGTCTTGTCTGCGAGCACCTGGAGGTAGTGCGCGACGGGGTCCTCGCCCTCGCCGGGGCCGACGGTCTCGTGGAGCTGGCCGAGGCACAGGCGCTCGAAGGTGCGCGCCTGGATGAGCACCGCCTCCGGTCCGAGCGCAGCGACCGTCGAGGCCGCGCGCGCGAAGAGCAGGTCACCGACCATGATCGCCACGGAGTTGCCGAAGACGGCGTGCGCCGCCGGCGCCCCGCGCCGCACGGCGGCGGAGTCCATGACGTCGTCGTGGTACAGCGACGCGAGGTGCGTGAGCTCGACGACGACGGCGGCCTCCACCACCTCGGACCGGTCCCCGTCGCCGAGCTCCGCCGCGAGCAGCGTGAGCAACGGTCGCAGCCGCTTCCCCCCGGCGTTGACGAGGTGGCGCGACGCCGTGTCGGCGAGCGGGTCGGCGTGCGCGACGGCGTCCCGCAGCCGGGTCTCCACACCCGCGAGCCGCTGCGTGAGCACTGCGGCGAGCTCGGGGTCGGAGATCGGGATGGCGGTGGTCGTCACGGGGGTCGTCCGTGCGGGCGGCCCGGGAGGAGCGGAGGTCACGGGACGAACTTAACCGCCTCTGCCGCCAGATCGAGAACCGGGGAGGGGAACACGCCCAGGACGAGCACGCCGAGCGCGCACACGGCGATCGCGACGGTGGTCGGTCCGTTCGACCGGACGACGGTCACGCCGACGCCGCCGTCGGCCTCCGCGGCCTCGTCGGCCGGGGGCGTGAAGAACATGAGGACGATGATCCGGACGTAGAAGAACACGGCGACCGCGGACGCGAGCACACCGACGACGGCGAGCACCCACGTCGATCCGCCGCCCTGCCCGTCGGGTCCGGCGACCGCCGCGCCGAACGCCGTGAACTTGGCGATGAACCCCGCGGTGAGCGGGATGCCGGCCATCGAGAGGAGGAACAGCGCGAACGCGCCCGCGAGCCACGGGCTGCGCCGCCCCAGGCCCGCCCACTGCGCGAGGTGCGTGGCCTCGCCGAGGACGGCGCCGGCGTCGGGCACCGAGGCGCGGGACGGGTTGTCGGGGACGCCCGCGGGCCCGTCGCCGCTGCCCGACGCCGCGTCGTCGCCGCTCGCGGTGAGCTCGCCCGCCGCTGCGCCCGTGCGTGCCCCGACGACGGCGGGGGCCGCGGTCGGCAGCGTGGCCGACGACGGTGCCTTCTCCCGCACGAGCGTGACGACGGCGAACGCGCCGACCGTCGCGAGACCGTAGACGAGGAGGTAGAACACGGTGGCGCGCAGCGAGAGCTGGGAGAAACCGACGACGCCGACGAGGATGAAGCCCGCGTGCGCGATCGACGAGTACGCGAGGAGTCGCTTGACATCGGTCTGCACGGCGCCGACGGCGGTGCCGATCACCATCGTCAGCAGGGCGACGACCCACAGCGCGACGAAGAGGTCCTGGCGCAGGTCGGGCGCGCCGTACTCCAGGCCGATCGCGACGGAGTAGAGCACGCGCAGGAGAGCGCCGAACGCGGCCGCCTTGGTGCACGCCGCCATGAAGCCGGTGATCGGGGTGGGGGCGCCCTGGTAGACGTCGGGCGTCCACGCGTGGAACGGCGCCGCGCCCACCTTGAAGAGCAGACCCGCGAGGATCAGCAGCATCCCGGTGAGCACGAGGCCGGGCATGTCCGCGACCGGGCTCTCGCCCGTGGCGAGGGCCCGCTGGATCTGCGCGAGGTCGACCGACCCCGCGTAGCCGTAGATCAGGGCGACGCCGAAGACGAACAGTGCCGACGCGAACGAGCCGAGGAGGAAGTACTTGAACGACGCCTCCTGCGACAGCAGCCGGCGTCGGCGTGCCATCGCGGAGAGGACGTACAGCGGCAGCGAGAGCACCTCGAGCGCGACGAACATCACGAGGAGGTTGCCCGTCGCGGGGAAGATCATCATGCCGCCGACGGCGAACAGGACGAGCGGGTAGACCTCGGTCTGCTCGAGGCCCTGGCGACGCGCCAGGTCCTCGTACGGCGAGCCGGGCACGGCCGCGGCGGTGGGAGCGAACGCGTCCTGCCCGGTCGACGTCCGGTCGGCGATGACGAGGATCGCCAGGAGGGCGAGCAGCACCACGGTGCCCTGGACCGCGAGGCCGAAGGGGTCGACCACCATGGACCCGCCGAGCACGCGCACGCCGTAGGTGCCGGTCGTGGGGTCGCCCTGCACCGCGGGGTCGCGCCACAGCACGACGATCGCGGCGAACGCCGCCGCCGTCGCGAGCAGCGCGAGCACGACCTGCGTCGTGCGGCGCACGCGCGCCGGGACGAACGCCTCGACGAGGACGCCGACCACGCCGGCGCCGAGCACCACGAGGATCGGGACGAGGTAGAGCCAGTCGACCGTGGGGGCCACGAAGGAGTCGCTCACGACTCGCTCCCTTCTGCGGTGGTGGGCACGGTGTCAGAGACGGAGGTGTCGACGACCCCGGCGACGTCGGCGGCTGCGGCAGGTGTCGGGTCGGGGGCGAACGGGTCGGTGCGCGGCGGGTCCTCGACCCCGGCGGGCGCGAGGTCGGACAGCGTGACCTCGGCCGGCTCGTCCACGAGGTCGAGCGCGGGCGCCGGGTAGAACCCGAGCACGAGGAGCAGCGCGATCAGGGGCGCGACGACCCACTTCTCGCGGCCTCCCAGGTCCGGGAGCTGCTCGAGGCCCTCTCGCGTCCGGCCCGTGAACACCTTCTGGTACGTGAGCAGCACGTAGAGCGCGGCGAGGACGACGCCGAGCACCGCGACGAGCGCCGCCCACGGGCTCCGGGTGAACGTCCCGAGGAGCACCATGATCTCGCTGACGAACGTCGACAGACCGGGCAGCGAGAGCGCCGAGAGGCCCGCGACGAGGAACGTGCCCGCGAGGACGGGCACGACCTTCTGCAGCCCGCCGTAGTCCGTGAGCCGCTGCGAGCGCTCCGGGTGCCGCGCGACGAGGAACCCGGCGAGCAGGAACAGGGCGCCCGTCGAGATGCCGTGGTTGACCATGTACAGCGACGACCCCGCGACGCTCGTCGTCGTGAACGCGAAGATGCCGAGCACGATGAACCCGAAGTGGGACACCGACGTGTAGGCGATGAGCCGCATCAGGTCGCTCTGCCCGATCGCCATGAGCGCGCCGTAGAGGATCGACACGACGGCGAGGACGATGACGACCGGCGCCGCCCACGCGCTCGCGCTCGGGAAGAGCGGGAGGCACAGGGTGAGCATCCCGAACGTGCCGACCTTGTCGAGCACGCCCACGAGCAGCGTCGACGTGCCCGCCGGCGCGTGCTGCGCGGCGTCGGGCAGCCACGTGTGCACCGGGAACAGCGGCGCCTTGATCGCGAACGCGAGGAAGAAGCCGAGGAACAGCAGGCGCTCCGTGGTGACCGGCATCGGGTTCGCGGCGAGGTGCTCGACGAGGTTCGCCGTGAGGAAGCCCTGCGGCCCGCCCGGACCGTGCAGGTAGAGCGCGATGACCGCCGCGAGCATGATCAGGCCGCCCGCGAGCGAGAAGAGCAGGAACTTCACCGCGGCGTACCGTCGCCGCGCACCGACGCCGAACCCGCCGATCATGAAGTAGACGGGGATGAGCATCGCCTCGAAGAGGACGTAGAAGAGGAACACGTCGCGCGCGACGAACACCGCGACCATGAACGCCTCGAGCAGGAGCACGAGCGCGAGGTAGTGGCGCAGGCGGCGTACGTCACCCTCCTGCTCCTTCCACGCGGCCCCCACGACGAGGGGGACGAGCACGACGGCGAGCGCGACGAGCGCGAGCGCGACCCCGTCGGCGCCGACGGCGTAGCTCGCGCCGATCTGCGGGATCCAGGCGTAGGTCTCGGCGAGCTGGACCGTGCCGGAGGCCGCGGTGTCGAACGCGGTGAAGGCGCCGACGAGCAGCGCGACCTCGACGAGCGCGGCGCCGAGGGCGATGCCGCGGACGGCCCGCAGGGCGCCGGGGCCGACGCCGCGCGTGCGTGCCGCGGCGGTGAGCCACACCGCGGCCGCGCCGACGACGGGCCACGCGACGAGGAGGGTGAGCCAGGGGAAGCCGTTCATGTGAGTCTCCTCAGCTCGCGGTGCCGGTGGTGAGGGCGAGGACGACGGCGGCGATGACGACGAGGCCGCCGAGCATGGTCGCGCCGTACGAGCGCACGTACCCGTTCTGCCAGCCGCGCAGCCACTCGCCGACCTTGCCGACGAGGCCCGCGAGGCCGAGCCACCCGCCGTCGACCATCTCCTTGTCCGCGTACACGAGCGACCGGGTCAGGTACTGGCCGGGGCGCATGAACACGGTCTCGTTGACGTCGTCCTGGTAGAGGTCGCGACGGGCCGCCCGCGTGAGCGCCGTGCCGCGCGGGGCGCGGACCGGGACGAGGGAGACCACGTACTGGCGCCACGCGAGCGCGAGGCCGGCGAGGACGAGGAGCAGCGTGAGCGCGATGAGCGACCACACCGGCAGAACCGGCTCGTGGTGCTCGGCGTGCCCCGTCACCGGCTCGAGCCAGTCGACGAACCGCGAGCCGGCGGCGAGGAACCACCCGAGCCCGACCGACCCCACGGCGAGGACGATCATCGGCCACGTCATGAGCCGCGGGGACTCGTGCGGGTGCTGCACCGGACCGTCCTGCGACCCGAGGCCGTCGACGTCGCCGCGACCGTCGTTCCAGCGCCGACGTCCCAGGAAGGTCATGAAGAACAGGCGCGACATGTAGAACGCGGTGATCCCCGCGCCGATCAGGGCCGCGCCGCCGAAGACCCAGGCCCGCCACGGGGCGCCGTCGACGGGCACGAACGCGGCCTCGATGATCTTGTCCTTGCTCCAGAAGCCCGAGAACGGTGGGATGCCGAGGATGGCGAGCCAGCCCATCATGAACGTGATCCACGTGACCTTCATGAACCGCGAGAGACCGCCGAACCGTCGCATGTCGACCTGGTCGCCCATGCCGTGCATGACCGAGCCGGCGCCGAGGAACATGCCCGCCTTGAAGAAGCCGTGGGTCACGAGGTGGAAGATCGCGAACGCGTAGCCGATCGGGCCGAGGCCGGCCGCGAGGATCATGTAGCCGATCTGCGACATCGTCGAGGCGGCGAGCGCCTTCTTGATGTCGTCCTTCGCGCAGCCGACGACCGCGCCGAAGATCAGCGTCACGGCGCCGACGATCACCACGACGAGCTGCGCGGTCGGCGCGCCCTCGAAGACCGGCGCGGACCGGACCACGAGGTAGACGCCCGCGGTGACCATCGTGGCGGCGTGGATGAGGGCCGAGACCGGCGTCGGGCCGGCCATCGCGTCGCCGAGCCACGCCTGCAGCGGGAACTGCGCCGACTTGCCGCACGCGGCGAGCAGGAGCGCGAGTCCGGTCGCGGTGAGGAGCGCCGTCGACGCCTCCGGCACCTGCTCGAACACCGTCGTGAAGTCGACCGCACCGAACGTCGCGAACATGAGCATGAGCGCGACGATGAGGCCGATGTCGCCCACGCGGTTCATGACGAACGCCTTCTTGGCGGCCACCGCGTAGTCGCGGCGGTGGTTCCAGAACCCGATGAGCAGGTACGACGCGAGGCCCACGCCCTCCCACCCGACGAACAGCAGCAGGTAGGAGTCGGCGAGGACGAGCACCAGCATCGCCGCGACGAACAGGTTGAGGTACGCGAAGAACCGGCGCCGGTCGACGTCGTGCTCCATGTACGCGACCGCGTAGACGTGGATGAGCGTGCCGACGAACGTCACGAGCAGCACGAACGTCATCGACAGCGGGTCGATGCGCAGGCCGGCCGCGACGTCGAGACCCCCGGCGGCGATCCAGTCGAAGAGCCGGTAGTCCACGACCCGCTCGTCCGCGGGCAGTGACAGCATCGACAGGAAGACCCACGCGCCGACGAGGAACGCCGCGCCGGACATGGCCACGCCGAACCACGCGCCCCACCTGTCGCTGCGGCGCCCGGCGAGGAGGAGGACCGCCGCGCCGAGCAGCGGCAGCACGACGAGCAGCGGCGCGGCGAGGAACGGGCCGGGGACGACCGTGCTCGCGGGCACGATCGTGGTCTCGAGGGGCAGGAGCATCGTCACTGGTGCCGACCTCTCAGCTCTTCAGCAGGTTGACGTCGTCGACCGAGGCGGACCGACGCGTGCGGAAGATGGACACGATGATCGCGAGGCCCACGACGACCTCGGCCGCCGCGACGACCATGACGAAGAACGCGAGCACCTGGCCCGTGACGTCGCCGTGGATGCGTGCGAAGGTCACGAGCGCGAGGTTCGTCGCGTTGAGCATGAGCTCGATGCCCATGAACACGATGATCGCGTTGCGCCGCAGGAGCACCGTCGTGGCGCCGATCGTGAACAGGATCGTCGCGAGCACGAGGTAGTTCGTGATCTCCATCAGGCCTCATCTCCGAGGGTGCGGGTCCGGCCCGGGTCGTCGGGTCCCGACACGTCGCCGGCGGGTGGTGCGTCCGCGGGCTCCGCCTGGACGCTCCGCTCGTTCGCGTCGCCCGCGCGCAGCGCGGGGAGCGCCCGCTGCGGCTCGTGCTCCACGAGCACCTCGCGCTCGGCGGCGAGGATCGTCCCCGCCGAGCGCTCCTGGCCGCGGATGCGCAGGATGCGCGAGACCGACTCCTCGATCGGGCGCCCGGCGGCGTCGAGCGCGGGCGTGTCCATCGCGTTGTTCTGCGCGTAGACGCCCGGCGCGGCGAGCGGCGTGAGGCGACCGCCCGCGGGGAGCGCGGCGACCTTGGCGTCGGCCTGCTCGCGCTGGCCCACCTTCGCCACGAGCCGGCGGCGGTGCGTGAGCACGAGGGCCGAGACGGCGGCCGTGACCAGCAGGATGCCGACGACCTCCATCGCGAAGACGTAGTCGGCGAACAGGACGCGGGCCAGGGCCACGGGGTTCGTCGCCTCGTTGGCCGCCGCGAGCCCGACGGCGGGCGGGAACGTCGCCTGCGTGACGACGCCCACGAGCACGACGCCCAGCCCGAGCCCCAGGAGCACGCCGATCCAGCGCTGCCCCCTGATCGTCTCGACGAGCGAGTCGGAGGCGTCGACGCCCACGAGCATGAGGACGAAGAGGAACAGCATCATCACGGCGCCCGTGTAGACGACGACCTGCACGACCCCGAGGAACGACGCCTCCTGGGCGATGTAGAGGATCGCCAGGTCGACCATGACGAACATGACCGCGATCGCCGCGTGGACCGCCTTGCGCGCGAACAGCAGCGAGAGGGCTGCCAGGACCATGAGGGGGGCGAGGACCCAGAAGAGGGCCGCCTCGCCCGCGCTCGCGGTCATCGGGCCGCCTTCCGGTGACGGTCGGCGTGCTCGACGCGGCGCACCTCAGGCGTCGGGCCGGGCGGCTCGGGCGGGAGCGTCGGGTCGTCCGGACGGTGCTCGCGCACCCACGCCACCTGCTCGGCCACCGGGCCGCTCACCTCCCCGCGGTAGTACTCCGTGTCGCTCGTGCCCGGGACCATCGGGTGCGGTGCGGCGAGCATCCCCTGCTCCAGCGGCGCGAGGAGGTCCTCCTTCTCCCAGATCATCCCCTCGCGCGTGGGGCCGGCGAGCTCGTACTCGTTCGTCATCGTCAGGGCGCGCGTGGGGCACGCCTCGATGCAGAGCCCGCAGAAGATGCAGCGCAGGTAGTTGATCTGGTAGACGCGCCCGTACCGCTCGCCGGGCGACATGTGCTCGCCCTCGGGCAGGTCCGCGTTGTCGGCACCCTCGACGTAGATCGCGTCGGCAGGGCACGCCCACGCGCACAGCTCGCAGCCGATGCACTTCTCCAGGCCGTCGGCGTAGCGGTTGAGCTGGTGCCGCCCGTGGTAGCGCGGCTTCGGCGCGTGCTTCTTCCGCGGGTACTGCTCGGTGACCGTCGGCCGGAACATCGACGAGAACGTCACGCCGAAGCCCGCGACGGGCGCGAGCGCCTCGCGCAGGCCGGAGGCCTGCGGCCGCAGGGGCTGGTACTCCCCCGGCGCTGCGGACTGCTGCTGGTCGTCAGCCACGGTCGACCTCCTTGTCGTGGGGCGTGCCGGTCCCGGACGCCGTGCCGGCGGGCGAGCGGGCGTCGTCGGGCACGAGTGCCCGACGACGCGGGGACGGCGGGAGGGACTGGCCCGGGAGCGGCGGGACGGGGAAGCCACCCGCGAAGGCGTCGAACGGCTCGGCGGGTCCGCGGGCGCCCGACGTCGCGGGCCGGCTCGTCCCGGCCGGTCCCGGTGGTGCCTTCTTCTCGGGCCAGAACCACGTGATCGCCACGACCACGAGCGCGAGGCCCACCCCGACGCCGAGCACGACGCGCGTGTCGACCTCGCCGAACTGGCGCACGCCCTGGACGACGGACAGGAGGACGACCCAGCCGAGCGCGACGGGGATGAGCACCTTCCA
This sequence comes from Cellulosimicrobium sp. Marseille-Q4280, assembly GCF_943181405.1. GTDB lineage: Bacteria > Actinomycetota > Actinomycetes > Actinomycetales > Cellulomonadaceae > Cellulosimicrobium. The sequence continues at coordinate 161,217 of NZ_CALPBY010000008.1, read as the reverse complement.
GCCGAACGTCATGAACTGGTCGTAGCGCAGGCGCAGGAGCGTGCCGCGCACCCACACGAACACGAACATGAAGGCCCACATCTTCACGAGGAACCAGAGGATCGGCCACCAGCCCTCGTTGAACATGCCGTCGTTGATCGCCGACAGCGGCCACGGCGCGCGCCACCCGCCGAAGAACAGCGTCGTCGCGATCGCCGAGACGTTGATCATGTTGATGTACTCCGCGAGGAAGAACCACGCGAACTTCATCGACGAGTACTCGGTCATGTAGCCCGACACGAGCTCGCCCTCGGCCTCGGGGAGGTCGAACGGGAGCCGGTTCGTCTCGCCGATCATCGAGATGACGTAGATGACGAACGCCGGCAGGAGCGGGAGGAACCACCACAGCGGGGTCTGGGAGTCGACGATCTGCGACGTCGACATCGACCCCGCCATGATGAACACCGACACGAGCGACAGGCCCATCGCGAGCTCGTAGCTGATGACCTGCGCCGTCGAGCGCACCGAGCCGAGCAGCGGGTACGTCGAGCCCGACGACCAGCCACCGAGCACGATCCCGTACACGCCGAGCGCGGCGCACGCGAGGATGTACAGCACCGCGACGGGGAAGTCGGTGAGCTGCGCGGGCGTCACGAAGTCCGTGAACGGCACGCGCACCTCGGGCCCGAACGGGATGACGGCGAACACGAGCAGCGAGCAGAACACCGAGATCATCGGCGCGAGCAGGTAGACGAACTTGTCCGCGGCCTTGACGGTGATGTCCTCCTTGAGCAGGAGCTTCATCGCGTCCGCGAGCGACTGCAGCAGGCCGAACGGCCCGTGCACGTTCGGGCCGGGCCGCACCTGCATGCGCGCGACGACCTTGCGCTCGAACCAGATCGCGAGCAGCACGCTCGTCAGCAGGAAGACGATGATGAGCACCGCCTTGACCAGGTACGTCCAGCCGTTGTCCTGCGAGAAGTCGGCCGCGATGCCGGGTGTCTCGAACCTCATGCCCGCTCCCCTCCCTCGGTACGACGTGTCGTGCCAGGGGTCGCTGCGGAGGTGGACTGCCCTGGCACGTCGGCGGGCGCGAGCGTCACGACGTCGCCCGGCACGGCGCCGAGCGTCGCGTGCACCTGCGACCCCGCGGACCGCAGCGGGACCCACACGACGTGGTCGACCATGTCCGTCACGACGACCGGCAGCGTGATCGCCCCGCGGTCGGTGCCGACCCGGACGAGCTCGCCGTCGAACACGTCGACGGCCGCGGCGGTCGTCGCGGACATCCGGGCGACGGGCCGCTTCGCGGTCCCGGCGAGGTAGCGCTCCCCGTCCTGGCCGCGCCCGTCGTCGAGCAGCAGCCGCCAGCTCGCGAGCACCGCGGTGCTGGGCGCGACGGCGGGCGGCTCGGCCGCGGGGACGTCCGGGGCGGCGACGCGCTCGCCGTCCCAGGCGGCGAGCCGGCCGAGCTCGGCCCGCGCCGCGTCCGCCGTCGCAAGACCGAGGTGGACGCCCGCGGCGTCGGCGAGGGCGTCGAGCACGCGGTGGTCCGTCATCGCGGTCGACGCGAGCGCCGCGGGGAACGGCCGCAGCCGGCCTTCCCAGCTCCAGAACGACCCGGACCGCTCGACGGGCGGCGCGACCGGCAGGACCACGTCGGCCAGCTCCGTGACGGCCGAGCGGCGCACCTCGAGGCTCACGACGACGTCGGCCGCCTCGAGCGCACGGCGCGCGTGCGCGGGGTCGGGCAGGTCGGCGAGCTCGAGCCCGCCGACGAGCACGCCCGAGAGCTGTCCGACCGACAGCGCGTCGAGCATCTCCGTGACGTCGCGGCCGGGCGCTGCGGGCAGGTCCGCGGCGTCGACGCCCCAGAGGGACGCGACGTCCGCCCGGGCGCCCGCGTCGGCGACAGGCCGTGCGCCGGGCAGGAGGTTCGGCAGCGTGCCGACCTCGACACCGCCGCGCTCGCCCGCACGGCGCGGCACCCAGGCGAGCCGGGCCCCCGTGGCGGCGGCGGCCCGCAGGACGGCGCTGTAGCCGCCGGGGGTCGCGGCGAGACGCTCCCCCACGAGGATCACGGCCCCGGGCGTGCGCAGCGCGTCGCTCGCCTCGGCGAGCGCGTCCTCCGTACCGGCCGCCTCGTCGAGCGTGCGGACCCGGTCACCCGCGGCGAGGCCGTCGAGCCACTCGGCCTCCGTGCCCGGCGCGGCCGGGAGCAGCGTCCCGTGCATGCGCTCGAGGCCCCGCGACGCGTAGGGCGCGAGCGAGAACACGCGCACGCCGTGCTGGACCGCGCCCTTGCGCAGCCGCAGGAACGTGACGCCGGCCTCCTCCTCGGCCTCGAGGCCGACGAGGAGGACCGCGGGGGCCTTCTCCAGCTCGGTGAAGGTCACGCCGATCCCGTGACCGGCGACCGCGTGCGCGAGGAAGTCGGCCTCCTCGGCGCTGTGCGCGCGGGCGCGGTGGTCGACGTCGTTCGTCCGGAGCAGCACGCGGGCGAGCTTCGCGTACGCGTACGCGTCCTCGACCGTGAGGCGGCCACCGGGCAGGACCCCGACGCCGCCCGCGTCGCGCGCCGCCACGAGCGCCTGTGCCGCGAGCTCGAGCGCCTCGGCCCACGACGCCGGCCGCAGGTCACCACGCGTCACGGTGCCGTCGGGCGCGACCTCGCGGTCGCGCACGAGCGGGTGCGTCAGACGGTCGGGCGCGGACTGCCACGTGAACGCGAAGCGGTCCTTGTCGGTGATCCACTCCTCGTTGACCAGCGGGTCGTCGCCCGCGAGGCGTCGCAGCACGACGCCGCGGCGGTGGTCCACGCGGATCGCGCTGCCGCACGCGTCGTGCTCGCCGACCGACGGGGCCGAGACCAGGTCGAACGGGCGCGAGCGGAACCGGTACGCGGAACCCGTGAGCGCGCCGACCGGGCAGATCTGCACGGTGTTGCCCGAGAAGTACGACGCGAACGGCTGGCCCGACTCGTCCTCGAGCGCGAGCCCGACGGGGCGGTCCCCCGGCGCCTCGCCCGCGGGCGGCGCGAAGTCCAGGACCGCCTCGTCGAACCGGCCGATCTGCTGCGCGGCCCCGCGCTTCTGCAGGTCGATGAACGCGTCGCCCGCGATCTCCTTCGAGAAGCGCGTGCACCGCTGGCACAGGACGCAGCGCTCGCGGTCGAGCAGGATCGTCGTCGACACCGAGATCGGCTTGGGGAACGTGCGCTTGACGTCCACGAACCGGCTCGTCGCGCGCCCGTTGCTCATCGCCTGGTTCTGCAGGGGGCACTCGCCGCCCTTGTCGCACACCGGGCAGTCGAGCGGGTGGTTGATGAGCAGCATCTCCATGATCCCGTGCTGCGCCTTGTCGGCGACGGGGCTCGTGCGCTGCGTCTTCACGACCATGCCCGGCGTGACCTCGAGCGTGCACGACGCCTGCGGCTTCGGCATGGGCCGCAGGTTGCCCTCGCGGTCCGGCGTCGCGACCTCGACGAGGCACTGGCGGCATGCGCCGGCCGGGGCCAGGAGCGGGTGGTCGCAGAACCGCGGGATCTGGATGCCGATCTGCTCCGCCGCGCGGATGACGAGCGTGCCCTTCGGCACGGCCATCTCGATGTCGTCGATCGTGAACGACACCTGGTCCGCGGGCGGCGCCGGCAGCGCGGGCCGCGCCGGCTGTGACGGCACCGCCGGCTGGGCCTTTCCGGCGCCGGAGGTCGCCGGGGTGGTCGTCGTCATCAGTGCACTCCTGCCGTCAGGGCGCGCGCGGCGGCCGGTCGGGGCGTGTAGTCGAAGAGCGCCGCGGCGGACGGGTCGAACGGGCACGCGTGGCCCGTGATGTGCGCCTCGTACTCGTCGCGGAAGAGCTCGATGCTGCTCGTCACGGGCGACGTCGCGCCGTCGCCCAGGGCGCAGAACGCCCGGCCGAGGATGTTGTCGCACGTGTCGAGCAGCAGGTCGAGGTCACCCGGTGTGCCCTGGCCCGCCTCGATGCGGGCCAGGACCTGCTTCATCCAGTACGTCCCCTCGCGGCAGGGCGTGCACTTGCCGCACGACTCGTGCGCGTAGAAGTCCGTCCACCGGCTCACCGCCCGCACGACGCACGTCGTCTCGTCGAAGAGCTGCAGCGCGCGCGTCCCGAGCATGGAGCCGGCCTTCGCGACCGACTCGTAGTCGAGCGGGGTGTCGAGGTGCGCGTCCGTGAAGAGCGGCGTCGAGGACCCGCCCGGCGTCCAGAACTTCAGCGCCTTGCCGCCGCGGATCCCGCCGGCCATGTCGAGCAGCTCGCGCAGCGTGATGCCCAGCGGCGCCTCGTACTGGCCCGGCCGCGTCACGTGGCCCGACAGCGAGAACAGCCCGTACCCCGCCGAGCGCTCCGTGCCCATCGACGTGAACCAGTCCGCACCGCGCGCCACGATCGACGGCACGCTCGCGATCGACTCCACGTTGTTCACGACGGTCGGGCGCGCGTACAGGCCCGCGACCGCCGGGAACGGCGGCTTGAGCCGCGGCTGCCCGCGCAGGCCCTCGAGCGAGTCGAGCAGCGCCGTCTCCTCGCCGCAGATGTACGCGCCCGCACCCGCGTGGACCGTGACGTCGAGGTCGAAGCCCGACCCGAGGACGTCCTTGCCGAGGAACCCGGCCTCGTACGCCTCCTCGACCGCGCGCAGCAGACGCCGGTACACGTGCAGCACCTCGCCGCGCACGTAGATGAACGCGTGGTCGCAGCCGATCGCGTACGACGTGATCGCCACGCCCTCCACGAGCGCCTGCGGGCTCGCCATCATGAGCGGGATGTCCTTGCACGTCCCCGGCTCCGACTCGTCGGCGTTGACGACGAGGTAGCGCGGACCGCCGTCGGGCGCGGGCAGGAAGCCCCACTTCATCCCCGTCGGGAACCCCGCTCCCCCGCGTCCCCGCAGACCGGAGGCCTTGACGGTCTCGACGATCGCGGCGGGTTCCTGCGCCAGCGCCGCCCGCAGGCCGTCGTAGCCGCCGCGGTCGGTGTACGACGCCAGCGTCCACGACCGGTCCGCGTCCCACGTGTCCGACAGGACCGGGGTCAGCGGGTCGGTCCTCGGTCGCCGTGCGCCGCTCTGCTCCTGGCTCATGCGTCCGTTCCCTTCGACGCGTCGGGCTTCGCCTCGGGCGTGCCGGGCTTTCCGCCCGGGTCGACGTCGGCGTCGGTCGTCGGTTCGCGCTCGGCGCTGGACTGCTCCTCGCCCGGCTCGGGGGTCGTGCCCCCGGCGGGGGAGGCGGCGTCGGGGCTCGGCTCTCCTGCCGAGGTAGTACCGCTGTCGTCGGGCTCGGGAGCGGTCCAGCCGTTCTCGCGGGCGAGGCGCAGGCCCACGAGCGTGGGCCCGCCGGCGCCGACGCCTTCGTCGGCGCGGCCGTCGGAGAAGCCCGCGAGGACGCGGCTCATCTGCTTGAAGGAGCAGACGCTCGCCGCGCCGCGGGTCGGCGCGACCTGCTCGCCCGCGCGGAGGCGGTCGACGACGTCCGTCGCGGTCTGCGGGGTCTGGTTGTCGAAGAACTCCCAGTTGACCATCATGACCGGCGCGTAGTCGCAGGCGGCGTTGCACTCGACGCGCTCGAGGGTGATCGCACCGTCGTCGGTCGTCTCGTCGTGGCCGACGCCGAGGTGCTCGGAGAGCTCGTCGAAGATCGCGTCGCCGCCCATGATCGCGCACAGCGTGTTGGTGCAGACGCCCACCGTGTAGGTGCCGTTGGGGTGGCGCTTGTACTGGGTGTAGAACGTCGCGACGGCGGAGACCTCGGCGGCCGTGAGGTCGAGCTGCTCGGCGCAGAACAGGATCCCGTCGCGCGAGACGTAGCCGTCCTCGGCCTGCACGAGGTGCAGCATCGGCAGAAGCGCCGATCGTGCCTGCGGGTAGCGCGCCACGATCTGCGCGGCGTCGGACGCGAGGCGCGCGTGCGTCTCGGAGTCGTAGCCCGGGCGCGAGCGGCGACCGCCCCCGGGCGACCCGTTCGTGGCGGGTCCAGCGTCGATCGTCATCGGTCCACCCCTCCCAGCACCGGGTCCAGGGACGCGACGGCGACGACGACGTCGGCGACCTGGCCGCCCTCGCACATCGCGGCCACGGCCTGGAGGTTGTTGAACGACGGGTCGCGGAAGTGCGCGCGGTAGGGGCGCGTCCCGCCGTCGGACACGAGGTGCACGCCGAGCTCTCCGCGCGGGTGCTCCACGGTCTGCCACGCCTGGCCCACCGGGACCCGGAAGCCCTCCGTGACCAGCTTGAAGTGGTGGATCAGGGCCTCCATCGAGGTGCCCATGATCTCCTTGATGTGCTCGAGCGAGTTGCCCTGGCCGTCGGACCCGATCGCGAGCTGCGCCGGCCACGCGATCTTGCGGTCGCCGACCATCACGGGCTGACCCGCCGTCGCCTCCAGGCGCTCGAGGCACTGCTCGACGATGCGCAGCGACTGGTAGCACTCCTCGATCCGCAGCACGACGCGGTCGTAGCAGTCCGCGCCCTGCGACGTCGGGACGTCGAAGTCGTACGTCTCGTAGCCGCAGTAGGGGTCTGTCTTGCGCACGTCGTACGGCAGGCCCGTCGACCGCAGGACCGGGCCCGTGATGCCGAGGGCCATGCAGCCGGCGAGGTTGAGGTGCCCGACGCCGACGAGTCGGCCCTTGAAGATCGGGTTCGCGAGCATGAGGTCGCCGAGCTGGCCGAGGTAGCGCCGGATCAGGGGCTCCGCCTCGCGGACCTGGTCCACGATGTCGGTCGGCACGTCCTGGGCGACGCCGCCGGGGCGCACGTACGCGTGGTTCATGCGCAGGCCCGTGATCGCCTCGAAGATCTTGAGGATCTCCTCGCGCGCCGTGAAGCCGACGGTCATGACCGTCGTGGCGCCCATCTCGTTGCCGCCGGTCCCGAGGCACACGAGGTGCGACGCGATGCGGTTGAGCTCCATGACGAGCACGCGGATCACGCTGGCCCGCTCGGGCACGTCGTCCGTGATGCCGAGGAGCTTCTCGACCGCGAGGCAGTACGCCGTCTCCTGGAAGAACGGCGCGAGGTAGTCCATGCGCGTGCAGAACGTGACGCCCTGCGTCCACGTCCGGTACTCCATGTTCTTCTCGATGCCCGTGTGCAGGTAGCCGATGCCGCAGCGCGCCTCGGTGACGGTCTCGCCGTCGATCTCGAGCATCAGGCGCAGCACGCCGTGCGTCGACGGGTGCTGCGGGCCCATGTTGACGACGATGCGCTCCTCGCCGAGCGCCGCCGCGGCGACCGCGCTCTCCGCGATCTCCGCCCAGTCGCCGCCCGACGCCTCGAAGCTCGGGACGCCCTGCTCGAAGTCGCCCACGGGCGGGCGCGTGGAGTGCGGGGCGGACTGCGACGCCCCGGTGGTGTGCGTGCTCACGAGTACGACCTCCTCGTGTCCGGCGGGGGGACGGTCGCGCCCTTGTACTCGACCGGGATCCCGCCGAGCGGGTAGTCCTTGCGCTGGGGGTGGCCGGGCCAGTCGTCGGGCATCTCGATGCGCGCGAGCGCCGGGTGCCCGTCGAAGACGATGCCGAAGAAGTCCCACGTCTCGCGCTCGTGCCAGTCGTTCGTCGGGTACACCGACGTGGTCGACGGGACGTGCGGGTCGGCGTCGGGCACGGCGACCTCGAGGCGGAGGCGTCGGCCGTGCGTGATCGACGTCAGGTGGTAGACCGCGTGGAGCTCGCGGCCGACGTCGTGCGGGAAGTGCACGCCGCTCACGCCGAGGCTCAGCTCGAACCGCAGGTCCTGGTCGTCGCGCAGCGCACGGCACACCTCCACGAGGTGGTCGCGGTGCACGTGGAGCGTCAGCTCGCCGTGCCGTCCCGGCGGGTCGACGCTCACGTACTCGACTGCGTCGTTGATCGACGTGCCGCCCTCGGCGAGGACCTGCGCGAGGACGTCCACGGCGTCGTCGAACCAGCCGCCGTACGGCCGCGGGGTCGCGCCCGGCATCGCGACGGGCTGCACGAGACCGCCGTAGCCGGACGTGTCGCCGGAGCCCTGCGCGCCGAACATGCCCGACCGCACCTCGACCACGTCGAGCGTGCGCGGCGCCTCGGCACCGGTGACGAGCTCGCCCGATCGCGGCCCCTGGACCTCCTCGGGCTGCGGGACGGGCTTGGCGCCGTCTGCGGGCCCGGCGCTCACCGGAGCAGACCCTTCATCTGGAAGGTCGGCGTCGCCTCGAGCGCGGCCGCCTCCGCGGCGCGCGCCGCCTCCTTGCGGTTCGCGCCCAGGGGCTCGTCGCCGATCTGCTCGTGCAGCGCGAGGATCGCGTTGATGAGCATCTCGGGCCGCGGCGGGCACCCCGGGAGATAGATGTCGACCGGGACGACGTGGTCGACGCCCTGCACGATCGCGTAGTTGTTGAACATCCCGCCGCTCGACGCGCACACGCCCATCGACAGAACCCACTTGGGCTCGCTCATCTGGTCGTAGACCTGGCGCACGACGGGCGCCATCTTCTGGCTCACTCGGCCGGCGACGATCATGAGGTCCGCCTGGCGCGGCGACGCTCGGAAGACCTCCATGCCGAAGCGCGACAGGTCGAAGCGCGACGCGCCCGCGGCCATCATCTCGATCGCGCAGCACGCGAGCCCGAACGTCACGGGCCACAGCGAGGCCTTGCGGAAGTACCCGGCGAGGTCCTCGATGGTCGTGAGCAAGAAGCCTGAAGGAGCTTCCTCGATCCCCATGGTTGTTCTCCTAGCCCATCGTCGGTCGCGCGTGCGGCTCGTGCCGCGGACAGGTGCAGATGATCGGTGTCAGTCCCACTCGAGGCCCCCGCGACGCCACTCGTAGACGAACGGGACGGTGATGAGCGCGAGGAACGCCAGCATCGCGACGAGGCCGAACGTCGCGAGCGTCGCGAAGTCGACGGCCCACGGGTAGAGGAAGACGACCTCGATGTCGAAGACGATGAAGGTCATCGCGACGAGGTAGTACTTGATCGGGAAGCGCCCGCCGCCGACGGCGTGGGGCGTGGGCTCGATGCCGCACTCGTACGCGTCCACCTTGGCGCGGTTGTAACGCTTCGGACCGATCACGGCGCTCGCGCCGACGCCGCCGAGGGCGAGCACTGCGGCCACGCCCATGAGGACGAGGAGCGGCACGTACGGGTTGGTCATCGTCGACTCCTCGCGTGGTGGCTCGTGGTCCCCGGACGACGCCGTCCGGGGTGGAGGTCAGGTGGTGGTGCGAGCGCCGGCGCCTCTGCCGGATCGTCTGGCGGCCCACCTCGTGGTCTCATGACGATGGCACCACCCTCGTCAGCCCCGCGATGACGCGGTCGACCCAGTCGCCGCCGCGGGGCTCGTAGCAGTCGGACAGCAGCTTGAGGACGAACCGCATGACGACCGGGCGCGGCAGCCCGTAACGGGTGCAGATCCGCATGATTTCGGGGTGCTCGATGAGCTTCACGAAATACCGGCCGAGCGTGTAGTAGCCGCCGAGCTCGCGGCGCATGACCTTCGGGTACGTCTGGAGCGCGCGCTCGCGCCCCGCGTCCGTGGCCCGTGCCCGGGACTGCGCCACAACGTCCGCCGCCGTGCGCGCGGCCTGCATCGCGTAGGCGATGCCCTCGCCGTTGAACGGGCTCACCATGCCGCCCGAGTCGCCGACGAGCAGCACGCCGCGCGTGTACAGCGGCGTGCGGTTGAAGCCCATGGGGAGCGCCGCGCCGCGCACCGGGCCGATCTGGTTCTCCTCGGTGAGCTCCCACTCGGCGGGCGCGTTGCGCATCCACGTGGCGAACAGGTCCTTGTAGTCGACGTTCGCCGCGGACTGCTTCGCCGGCGACGAGCTCACCGACCCGAGACCGATGTTCGCGGTGCCGTCGCCGAGCGCGAAGATCCACCCGTAGCCGGGCAGCAGCGCGGACTCGTTCGGCGCGCCCTCCCAGAGCTCGAGGTGGGACTCCATCCACGCGTCGTCATGACGGGGCGTGCGGAAGTACGTGCGGACGGCGACGCCGATGGGCCGGTCCTCGCGACGGCTCAGGCCGAGCGCGAGCGCGAACCGCGACGAGACGCCGTCGGCGGCGATGACGACGGGCGCGCGGTACGTGACCTCGTCGCCCGCGCGGCGGCCCTTGTCGTCCACAGGACGGGCCGTGACACCGACGACGCGGCCGGTGCGCTCGTCGAGCAGCGGACCGGTCACCGCCGTGCGCTCCAGGAGCTTGGCGCCGGTGCGCTGCGCGTGCTCGGCGAGCGTGCGGTCGAACGAGTGCCGTGCGCGGGCCATGCCGTAGCTCGGGTAGGACGCGAGGTCGGGCCACGCCAGCTCCCACGACCGGCCGCTCGCGACGACGCGCAGGCCCTCGTTGCGGATCCAGCCGTCCTCGGCGCGCGTCGGGACGCCCATGCGCACCAGCTCGGCCACGGCGCGCGGGGTGAGGCCGTCGCCGCAGATCTTGTCGCGCGGGAACGCGGACTTCTCCAGCAGCAGGACGTTCAGGCCCGCGGCGGCGCAGTAGTGGGCCGCCGTCGAGCCGGCGGGACCCGCGCCCACGACGATGACGTCGGCGTCGTCGCGTCCTGCGCCCACGTCCTCACCTCTTCGCCGCTCGTCGGACCACCGGTGCTCGCGCACCTCACCGTCACCCGTCGTCAGGCACGATGCACCCACAGCCCTTGTGAAGTCGGTCACAATGGACACCGTCACTCTAGTCACTGGTTCCGCGCGATGTGTAGCAAGGTGACCCTTCCTCGCCACATCGGGGACCCTCGTCGGCATCTCCTGGGCCCTCGGTCCCACGGTGCGGCAGGATGACCGCGTGCCCTCCACCTCACCGCACGTCGCGGCCGTGGCCTCGAGCCCGGACCACGCGTTCAGCAAGCAGGTCAGCGCCTCGGTCCGTGTCGTCGCAGGTCACGGGGTCGTCGGCGACACGCACGCGGGCGTGACGGTCCAGCACCGCAGCAGGGTCCGGGCGGACCCGACGCAGCCGAACCTGCGCCAGGTGCACCTCATCCACGCCGAGCTGTTCGACCAGCTCGCCGGCGCGGGGTTCGACGTCGCTCCGGGAGACCTCGGGGAGAACGTCACGACGCGCGGGATCGACCTCCTCGCGCTGCCCCGCGGCACACGGCTCGCCATCGGGCCGGACGTCGTGCTCGAGGTCACCGGGCTGCGCAACCCGTGCCAGCAGATCAACGACTTCCAGGCCGGCCTGCTCAAGCACGTCGTCGTGCCCGACGGCGCGGGCGGGGTCGTGCGCAAGGCCGGCGTCATGGCCGTGGTCGCGCAGGGCGGGACGATCACGGCGGGGGACGACGTCGTCGTCCACCTCCCGGACGAGCCGCACGAGCCCCTCGCGCCGGTCTGACCGGGCACCCAGGAGTACCCGCCTCGAAGCAACCACTTCAGGACGATCTCGTCGCGTCGACGATCATCGTGCCGAACAAGTCGGACGTCCGACGCCTCCCCGAGGACCACACGTCTCGCAGCCCCAGCGCGGTGGCAAGGCTTCGCACCGGAGCAGCGGCGATGGCAACCGACCGACAGGGGCGCAGACCTCCGTCCGCTCGAGGCTTCAGCCACCATGGAACGCTCGAGAGCTCAAGAGGACCTTGTCCGTGTCGACGTCAAGGACGTGGAACCGCCTGCCGTTGATGAAGCATCTGTGCACAGGTACCGTTACCTGTGTACGTTTGATTCATCCAGTAGGGACAGGAGGCGTCCAGGTGAGCAGTTCGAGCAGTCGTGACGGGCCGGTCGAAGGACGTCCCGTGGTTCGCTGGGCCGAGGTCGCCGGTCGTCGCCTGAGCAGCGGCAAGGCCCATCAAGTTCTCACCGACCCGACGAAGTACGAGCGCATCGGGCACGGCCTGTACCGATCCCTCGACCTGCCGGTCGTCGACACGGACCTCGTGGAGATCGCGGCACGCGCACCCAAGGCGACGTTGTGCCTCACCAGCGCGCTGGCATGGCACGGCCTCACCGACGAGATCCCCAGGACGTACGACCTCGCCGTCGCGCGAGGTGCGCGGCCCCCGGTCCTCCATACGAGCGTGACGTTCCACCGGTTCGATGCCGCGACCTATGCCGTGGGGCGAGAGTCGCACCCTCTGCCCGACGAGCCTGTCCTCGCGATCTGGGTCTACTCCCCGGAGCGGACGATCGCCGACCTGTTCCGGCTCCCCCACCGGCGCGACGAGGCGGTCGCTGCGACGAAGCAGTGGTTGCGCGGGCGCGGCCACACGCCGGCACGCCTCCTTGAGGTGGCGCAGCAGCTTCCCCGTACCGAGACGGCCCTCAGGAACGCCTTGAGCATCCTCGCATGACAACCGACCAGGAGGTGCTACGCGCTCTGCGCGCAGAGTCCCGCCGTCGCGGTCGGAACCTCGGAGAGCTCCTGGTCCTCTACGCGCTGGAGAGAACACTCGACCGGCTCACGCGTACCGAGTACGCCGACGCGTTCGTCCTCAAGGGTGGCGTGCTGCTCGCAGCGTTCGACCAACGACGTGTGACCCGGGACATCGACCTCCAGGCCACGGCGATCGAGCTCTCCCCCGCTCGCCTGGTCGAGGTGGTTCAGGCGATCGCTGCGGTAGACGCTGCTGACGGGTTGGTCTTCGACGAGGCCGACCCTCGGGTCGAGGTCATCCGCGAGGACGACGAGTACGAAGGACTCCGTGCCCTGTGCACCGCACGTCTCGGACGTTCGCCCCTTCGCGTCCAGCTCGACGTGTCCACCGGTGACCCTGTCTGGCCGGCACCCCAGCGCGTCGTGGTCCCCGGCCTCCTCGGCGGCGACGTGACGATCATGGGCCATCCGATGCCGACCGTGATCGCCGAGAAGACCGTGACCATCCTCCAACGTGGGACGACCAGCACACGCTGGCGCGACTACGTCGACGTCGTCAATCTGGCACGAGCCCATGCCTTTGCGGCGGGGGATCTCCGGCACGCGGCGCTGGCGGTCGCTGCACATCGAGAAGAAGAGCTCCGGCCCCTGGCCCCGAGCGTCGCGGGGTACGGCCTCGTCGGACAGGGCAAATGGGCGGCCTGGCGTACGAAGAACGATCTTGTCGCACGATCTGAGGTGATCCTCGACGACCAGATGTCGATGATCGTCCGATTTCTCGACCCGGTCTACGCGGGCGACGTCCCCGACAGCCACACCTGGGACCCCGACTCCCGCACCTGGGGACCGGCACCCGACATGTCGAAGGCGGTCCGATGAGCGTCCGCACCGAGTCGGCGCCCGGATCGAGCGTCGAGGATGCTCCGCGCGCCTGGCGGTGACGTGGCGAGGCACCCTCTGAGGGCAGCCACGGTGTCGGCCGCAAGGGTCGCCGTCGCGGTCCCTATGCGGCGGGGCGCGTGCCGCGGTGCAGCGCGACGACGCCGCCCGACAGGTTCCGGTAGGCCACGCTCTCCCAGCCGGCACGCAGCAGCAGGCGGCCGAGACCTCGCTGGTCCGGCCACGCCGCGATGGACTCCGCGAGGTACTCGTACGAGCCGCCCTCGCGCGTCACCGCGGCGGCGATCCGCGGCAGCGCCTGCACGAGGTACTCCTGGTAGAGCACGCGGAACGGCTCCCACGTCGGCGTCGAGAACTCGCAGATCACGACACGGCCGCCAGGCCGCACGACGCGCAGCATCTCGCGCAGCGCACCCTCGGTGTCGACGACGTTGCGCAGCCCGAACGAGATCGTCACGGCGTCGAACGTCCCGTCGGCGAAGGGCAGGTGCGTCGCGTCCCCCGCGACGAACGGCAGGTCGGGCCGACGCTCCTTGCCGACCTGGAGCATCCCGAACGAGAAGTCGCACGGCACGACGCGCACGCCGTCGTCCGCGAAGGGCTCGGACGAGGTGCCCGTCCCGGCAGCGAGGTCGAGCACCTTCTCGCCGGGCAGCGCACCCAGCGCGCGCACGGTGGCCCGGCGCCAGGCCCGGTCCTGGCCGAGCGACAGGATGTCGTTGGTCAGGTCGTAGCGGCGGGCGATGCCGTCGAACATCGACGCGACCTCGGCGGGCTTCTTGTCCAGGCTGGCGCGGGGCATGGGCCCATGCTTCCACGACCGCCGCGCTGCGCCGCACCAGGCGGGCGCGCTTACCCTGGGTGGCGATGACTGCAGAACCGTCGGCGGCCCCGGCCGTCCAGCCCCACCCGCTCGTCGTCCGGACCAGCCGGATCGACGACCTCCCCGGTGGTCCCGCCGCGCTCGTCGACCTCCTGCCCGACGCGCGGCCCCTCAGCTGGGTGCGCCGCGGCGACGGGATCGTGGGCTGGGGCGAGGCGCTGCGCCTCGAGACGTGGGGACCGGGCCGGTTCGCCGACGCCGAGGCGGCATGGCACGAGACCCTCGCGCGCGCCGTCGTGCGCGACGAGGTCGGCCTGCCGGGCACCGGGCCGGTGGCGTTCGGCACGTTCGCGTTCGACGACTCCGCGCCCGGCGACGACGCGCACGAGCCGCTGCGGGCAGGCGGGGTGCTCGTGGTCCCGCGCGTCGTCGTCGGTCGCCGCGACGGGACGACGTGGCTCACGACGGTCGACACCGCGGGCTCGCTGTCCTCCTCCCCCGCCGCCGCGCTGGCCCGCACGCCGCGCACGCCCGTCACGCCGCCCGGTGAGGTCACGTGGCACGACGGCGCCCTGCGCGCGGACGACTGGGCCGCCGTCGTCGCGGAGGGTGTCGAGCGCATCCGCGCCGGGGCGCTCGAGAAGGTCGTGCTCGCGCGCGACGTCGTGGCCCGCACGAGCGCGCCGGTCGACCCGCGCTGGCTGCTCGCACGCCTCGCCACGGCGTACGAGGCGTGCTGGACCTTCTCGGTCGACGGCATGGTCGGCGCGACGCCCGAGCTGCTCGTGCGCAGCGAGAAGGGCCTCGTCACGTCGCGCGTGCTCGCGGGCACGATCCGGCGGGCCGGGCTGTCCGACGACGAGGCGCTCCTGCGCGCGGCACAGCTCGCGCGGTCGTCCAAGGACCTCGAGGAGCACGAGTACGCCGTGACCTCCGTCGCGCAGGCGCTCGCGCCGTTCTGCTCGTCGATGAACGTCCCCGACACGCCGTTCGTGCTCCATCTGCCGAACGTCATGCACCTCGCGTCCGACGTCACGGGCGTCCTCGCGCGCGGCGGCGCGTCGCGCCCGGCTGCGGCGCCGACGAGCCTCGCGCTCGCGGCGGCGCTGCACCCGTCGGCCGCTGTGTGCGGCACCCCGACCGAGGCCGCGCGCGACCTCATCCGCGAGATCGAGGGCATGGACCGCTCCCGCTACGCCGGTCCCGTGGGCTGGCTCGGTGCGGACGGCGACGGCGAGTGGGGCATCGCGCTGCGCTCGGCCGAGCTCTCCGCATCGGACCCGCGCGACGTGCGGCTCTTCGCGGGCTGCGGCATCGTCGCCGCGTCGGACCCGGCGGCCGAGCTCGCGGAGTCCGAGGCAAAGCTCGAGCCCCTGCGGTACGCGCTCGGCTCCTGAGCCGGTGGTGGGCGCCGGCCGTCGCCGTCGAGCCGGCGGGTGTGGGGAACGTCACCACCGCGAGCACCCGACCGCGCACCGGACGCCTCTGTCCAGGGAGTTCGGGCCGCTGCTAGGTTCGCGCAGGTGTCCGAATCCTCCCTTCCTCCCGGCTCGTCCGTCACCGGTCCCGATCGTGGCCGCGCCGGCGTCCTCGTCCGGCGTGCGACGGTCACCGACCGCGACGCCGTCTGGCCCCTCGTCGCGGAGCTCCGGCCCGACGCACCCGAGCGACGGGCGTTCGACCGGTCGTTCGGCCCGCTGCTCGGTGCGCTCGACACCTGGTTCGCGGTGGCCGAGCTGCCGGGCGAGGGCGTCGTCGGCTACGTCCTGGCGAACCGACACCTGAGCTTCGCCGCCGACGGCGACGTGTGCCGCGTCGAGGAGGTGGCCGTCGCCTCCGCGCACCGGCGTCGCGGCGTGGGCCGCGCCCTGCTGTCGTCCGCGGAGGACTGGGCGGTCGAGGCCGGCGCCGCCCGGGCGGCGATCGCGACGGCCGTCTGCGAGGAGTTCTCGACGGCCCACGGCTACGCGCGGACCGCGGGGTTCTTCACCAAGCCCCTCACGTCCGGAGGGCCCGCGACCGACACGGCGACGCTCGGTGGCTTGTCGTCCGACGACGCGGGCTGGGACGGCCCTGACGTCACCGCTGGACCGACCTGACCCCGGGGACGCCGAAGGCCGGCACGGACCAGGTCCGTGCCGGCCGGGCGGTGCGCGCGGGGGGACGTCCGCAGCGCTCCGCCGGTCCCGTCGCGCCGGATGGGAGGACGGCGCAGCGGAAGACAGCGGCGGTGGGTCAGCCCTGTCCGCCGAAGAACCAGTCGAACGGGTTCGGGACGTTGCCCGGGTCGCTGGGGTCGGTCTCCTGACCCTGCTCGCCCTGCTGGTCGCCCTGGCCCTCGGGCACCTGGCCCTGGCCGTCCTGGCCCTCGGGCAGCTGGCCCTCCGGGAGCTGGCCCTGGCCGGAACCGTCCGAGCCCTCCGAGCCCTCGCCGGTGGTCTCCTGGTCGGCGGGGCGCGTCGCGAGGGTCACGTCGACCTCGAGGGTCTCGCCGTCGCGGACGACGGTGAGCGCCGCGTTCGCGCCGGCCGCACGCTCGCGGACGAACGCGGTGAGCGACTCCGCACCGCCGACTGGGTCGCCGTCGATCGCGACGATCACGTCACCGCTCTCGATGCCGGCCTCGGCGGCGGGCGATCCCTCGGTGACCTCGGCGACCTGCGCGCCGCGGCGCGTCACGCCGTCGGCCGTCGCGGTCGCGTCCGAGAGGGAGACCCCGAGGAACGCGTGCTCCGCGGTGCCGTTCTCGACGAGCTGACCGCCGATCGTCTTCGCGAGGTTCACGGGGATCGCGAAGCCCAGACCGATCGAGCCGGACTGGCTCCCGCCGCTCGACAGCGACGCGATCGAGGACGTGATGCCGATGACCCTGCCCTGCGCGTCGAACAGCGGCCCGCCCGAGTTGCCGGGGTTGATCGCGGCGTCGATCTGGATGGCGTTGGTCACCACCGACGTGCCGCCCTCGGAGCCCGAGGCGGAGACGGGCCGGTCCACGGCGGACACGATGCCCGTCGTCGCGGTGTTCGCGAGACCCAGCGGGTTGCCCACCGCGAGGACCGACTCGCCGACGCTCACGTCGTCCGAGTCGCCGAGCGTCGCGGGCTGCAGGTCGTCCGGGGCGTCCTTGATCTGCACGACGGCGAGGTCCGTCGCCGGGTCGAGCCCGACGATCGTCGCCTCGAACAGGCGGCCGTCGCTGAGGGTCACCTGGACGGTGTCGTCGACGGCGCCCGCGACCACGTGGTTGTTCGTCACGACGTGGCCCTGGTCGTCGATGATGACGCCCGAGCCCTCACCGCCGCCGGACTGCGTCTGGACCTGGATCGCCACGACCGACGGCGCGACGGCCTGCGTCACGGCCTCCCAGTCGGGGTTCTGCGAGGACGAGCTCGAGACGGGGGCCGTGGTCGACTCGTCCTGCTGCTGCCCGACCTGCGCGAGCGAGCTGTTCGGCGAGGTGTCGTCGTCGACCGCAAGGACGAGCCCGGCGGTGCCGAGGCTCGCGACGATCGCGGCTGCGGCAGCGGCGCTCACGACGGGCACCCAGGTGCGACGGCGCTCGGAGCGCGGACCGGTGGGCCCGCCCTGCACGGGCGGTGCCGGAGGCGGCGGCACGGCGCCGTACCCGCCCGACGCCGCGCCGGCGCCGGGTCCGGCCGGCGTACCCGCGGCAGCCTGCGCCGGACGGGCGTACGGGTTCGTGGCCGCCTGCTGCGGCGCGGCCGGCTGCTGCGGCGCGGCCGGCTGGGCGAACTGGACCTGCTGGACGTGCTGCGGCACCGCGAGCGGAGCGGTCGGCTGCGTCTGCGGGTGCTCGACGGGCTGCATCGGCGCGGTGGGGGTGTCGTTCGACATGGTGGGCCTCCTCGGTTCTGCCCACTACTTCACACCCCTGGCCTTGAACGACCCTTGAGCGTTCCTGGGAATCGGCTGCGAATCCTGCGCGGCGCCTTCCCGGACGACCCGACGGCCGACGCCACCTACGCGGTGCCCGCACCGAGGGGGCGCACGCACGCGTCAGCCCGCGAGCGCCTCCACGACGGCGGTGTCTACCGCCGCGGCGAGCGCTGCGGCGTCCGCCCGCCGGTCGGTCCGCGGAACCTGGATCTCGAGCACCTGCACCCCGTGGCTCGGCGCGGCGAGCGCGTGCCGCAGCGACGCGACGTCGGGCACGAGCTGGTGGTCCACGCCGTACCCGGAGCACAGGTGCGCGAGGTTCGCGCCGTGCGGCGTCGAGAAGACGCGCTCGAACGTCGCACCGGCGGCCGTCGACGACTCCCCCAGCGCGCCGGGCTCGAGCCCCGCGAAGATCGACCCGCCGTCGTCGTTGACGACCACGAGCTGCAGGTCGACGTGCGGCTCGTGCGGCCCGCGCAGGAGCCCGCCCACGTCGTGCAGGAAGGTCAGGTCGCCGAGCAGCGCCCGCGTCCGCCGTCCGCGCCGGGCCTCGGCGAGCGCGACGCCGAGCGCGGTCGAGACGGTGCCGTCGATCCCCGCGAGGCCGCGGTTCGCGACGACGCGCGGCGCGCCGCGTCCGGTGCGGGACACCGCATCGTGGGCGCGGTCGTCAGCGGCGTCCTCGGCGAGCGCGACGCCGAGCACGACGTCCAGGTCGCGCACCGGGTTGGACGACCCGACGACCAGCACGTCGTCGGCTCCGCACGCCTCCGCGACGGCGCGCGCGACGGCCGGGCCGGTCGGGCGGTCTCCGGTGGTCGCGGCGTCGACGACGCGCGCGGCCGCCCGGGCCGCGGCGCGCCACCGGGCCGGCCAGCGCCGGTCGGCCTCCTCGGCGTCGGCGGCCGCCGGTACCTCGGGCGCCGGCACGAGCCACTCCGGCGGGACGGCAGGGAGCACCGACCACGCGTTGCGTGCGGCGTCGGGCCACGGTGCACCTGCAGGCGCGACGACCGCGACGGACACGTCCTCGCGGCCGAGCAGCCGCTGGACCGGACGCGTGAGGGTGGGGCGGCCGAGCACGACGACCTCCTCGACGTCGTCCGCGAGCTCGGCCACGCCGAGCACGAGCGACGCCGCCGGCACGGCGTTCGGTCCTCCGACGGCACCCGACGACGGCTCGGCGAGCAGCGGCCAGCCGCGCGCTTCGGCGAGCTCGCGGGCGACCGCTCCGGCGCCGTCGCCCGCGACGACCACGGTCCTCCCGGTGGGCCACCCCTGCCGCGGACCGGACACCAGCGCCGGGACGACCCCTGTCCGGCGGACACCGGCCGTCGCGGGGTCGACGTCCGCCGCGCCGAGGGCGCTGACGGGGACGAGCGGCTCGCGGTACGCGAGGTCGAGGTGCACGGGACCGGGAGCGCCGGTGCGTGCGCCGGTCGCCGCGGCGAGGGCACGCGTCGCCACGGCGAGGAGGTCGCGCAGCTCGCCGTCCCGCCCGTCGGGCGCGGGCTGGTCGACGACGAGGCGCACCGCCGACCCGAAGATCCCCACCTGGTCGGTGGTCTGGTTGGCGCCCGTGCCGCGCAGCTCGTGCGGTCGGTCGGCGGTGAGGAGCACGAGGGGCACGCCCGCGTGGTGCGCCTCGAGCACCGCGGGGTGGAGGTTCGCCACCGCCGTTCCGGACGTCGTGACGACGGCGACCGGCCGTGGCATCGCGACCCCGCCCGCGGCCTCGACCGGCGCGCTCCCGCGCGCGAGGCCCAGCGCGAGGAACGCGGCCGACCGCTCGTCGACGCGCACGTGGAGCGTCAGGAGGCCGGCGTCCGCCGCCGCCGCGACCGCGTACGCGAGCGGCGCGGAGCGCGAGCCGGGCGCGAGCACGACGTCGCGCACGCCCTCGCGGACGAGCCGGGCCACGAGCGCGCACGCGGCGCGCACCGCGGGCGGCTGCTGCGCCCCGGCCGTCTCGCCCGGAGCGCCGCCCGTCACCGCGCCGCCCGTCACCGCGCCGCTCATCGCCGCGCCGCCGAGGCGGAGGCGCCCACGAGCGCGGAGACCCGGTCGAGCCGGTCGCGCCAGCGACGGTCGGTGTCGCCGTCGGGCGCGCACGCGGCGAGCCGGCCGGGCGCGGGCTCGGGGCGAGCGACGGGCAGCACGCCGTCGACCGGCAGGAGCGGGGAGTCGGTGACGTCGTCGGCGAGGAGCTGGACCGTCGCGAGACCGCACGCGTACGGCAGCTCGGGCAGTGCGGCCGCGAGCGCCACTCCCGCCGCGATCCCGACCGACGACTCGAGCGCGGACGACACCACCACGGGCACCCCGACCTGCGCGGCGAGCTCGAGGCACGCCCGCACACCGCCGAGCGGCTGCACCTTGAGCACGACCACGTCGGCCGCGTCGGCGCGGACCACCGCGAGCGGGTCCTCGGCGCGACGGACCGACTCGTCGGCGGCGACGGGCACCGCCCTGTCGCCCGGCTGCCCGCGACGGACGGCGGCGAGACCGGCGACGTCCGCGCACGGCTGCTCGACGTACTCGAGACCGCCCGCGGCGCGGTCGAGGTGCGGCAGGCGGCGCAGCGCGTCGTCGACGTCCCACGCGCCGTTCGCGTCGACGCGCACCCGGCCGCCGGGGCCGAGCGCGTCGCGCACGGCCTCGAGCCGCGCGACCTCGTCCGCGAGCGGTTCGAGGGCACCGTCCGGCCCGCGCTGGGCGACCTTCACCTTGGCGGTGCGGCACCCGCCGGACGCGGCGACGATCTCCCGCGCGCGCTCGGGCCCGACGGCCGGCACCGTGACGTTGACCGGGACGACGTCGCGCACCGGAGCGGGCCAGCCGTCGTCGGCGGCCTCGTGCGCGGCGCGCAGCCATGCGGCGGACTCGGCGTCGTCGTAGTCCCAGAACGGGGAGAACTCGCCCCACCCGGCGTCGCCCCGCAGGAGCACGCCGTCGCGTGCGTCGAGGCCGCGGAAGCGCGTGGTCAGGCGGGTGCGGTAGACGACGGCGGAGCGGGGGTCGGGCACGCCCCCAGGCTATGCCACCACCCGCCACGGCCCCCGTCGAGCGCGGCCCGGTCCCGGTCGGCCGGTCCCAGTCGGCCGGTCCCGGTCGCCGGGCCTGCGTACCGGGACGAGGTCTAGCTGCTCTGCCCGTCGTCGCCCAGCAGGTCGGCGACGAGCCGCACGGCGAGGCCACGCACGTCGCGGCCCTCGCTCAGCGCGCTCACCGCGGCGCCGTCGACGACGGCGACGAGGAGCCCGGGGCTCACCCGCTCCACGCCGAGCACCGTGAGGACGTGGGCGACGGCGGTGTCGAGCTGGTGCCGTCCCTCGGCGTACGCGTGCGCGAGGGCCGGGTACCTTCCCGCGCCGACGAGGTGCTCGTAGAACCCGCGCACCTCTGCCTCGCCGCCGGGCAGCAGGACGGAGTCGACGAGGGCCTCGGCGCCGGTGGTGGCCGCCCTCCGCCCGGACGAGGCCCGCCGGATGGCCCGCGCCGCGGCGTCGCGCGCGTGCTCGGCCCACCCGTCGACGATCATCCGCCCCGCGGCGCCGATGAGGTCGTCGAGACCGGTGAAGTAGTAGGTCGTCGCCGCCAGCGGGACCTGGGCGCGAGCGGCGACCGCACGGTGCGTCACGGCGGCGGGCCCCTCGCGCAGGATGAGGTCGGCGGCCGCCCGGACGATCGCGTCGCGGCGCGCGGTGCCACGCGCCTGTCGACGAGGTCCGGTGGGCGTGCCCTCGGGGGGCGCGAGCTCCCTCGACGTCTCGGGCATCAGTGGCCCCCACCGGACAGGTTGAGCCCGACCACCCCGGCGACGATCAGCACGAGGGAGATGACCTTGAGGACCGTGACGGGCTCGTCGAACAGGACGATGGCGAGGACCGCTGTCAGCGCGGCCCCGATCCCCACCCACACGCCGTAGGCGACGCCCACGGGCAGGGTCTTGAGGGCGTAGCTCAACCCGACCATGCTGAGCACGAGCAGCACGACGAACGAGACGCTCGGCCAGAGCTTGCTGAAGCCCTCCGACGCCTTGAGGCTCAGGGCCCAGCCGGCCTCGAGCATTCCGGACAGGATGAGGACGATCCATGCGAGCGCCATGAGGACTCTCCGTGGGTCGGCGCACCGGGTGGCAGATCCCGCCGTCGTGCGCTAAGTGGTACTAACGTACCACTACTTCGCCCGGACGGCTCGCACCACGGCGCCCACCTGGCCGTCCCGCACCCTGGCGGTGCCGACGACGACCCCGAACCGCTCGCCGGGCCTCGCGCCCGTCGCGCTCAGCGCCAGCGCCGGGACACCCGCCCCCGCGAGGACGCGGACGGCCTCCTCCTCGGCCCCGCGCGACCCGAGCTCCACCACCACGTGCAGCCCGGCGTCGACACCACGCACCCGGAGGCCCGGAGCCTGGGCGGCGAGCGCGTCGAGCAGGACCGCGCGACGGCGGCGGTAGATCGTGCGCACGCGGCGCAGGTGGCGACCGTAGGCGCCGCCGCGCAGGAGGTCCGCGAGCGCCGCCTGCTCGGGGACCGAGCAGCCGAGGTCGGCCCGCGTCTTCGCCTCGACGAGGGGCCCGACGAGCTGCGGCGGCGCCAGGACCCAGCCGAGGCGCAGCGCCGGCGAGAGCATCTTCGACACCGAGCCGAGGAGCACGACCCGGTCGGGGTCCATCGCCTGGAGGGCGGCGACAGGGCGCCGGTCGTACCGGAGCTCGGCGTCGTAGTCGTCCTCGAGCACGTACCGGTCGCCCGCCCCCGCCCAGGCGAGGACCTCCCGCCGCCGGTCCGGCGCCAGCACGACGCCGAGCGGGAACTGGTGCGCCGGCGTGACGAGCACCGCGCTCGCGTCGGGGAGCAGGTCGGTGCGGAGGCCGTCGTCGTCGACCGGGACGGGGTCGACGCCGAGCCCCGCCGCGAGGAGCAGGTCGACGGCTCCGGGTGACGAGGGGTCCTCGACCGCGACGCGCGGAGGCGCCGACGTCCCGGCGCCCCGCGCCGCGAGCAGGCCGGCGAGCAGCGTGAGGCCCTGGGCCACGCCGCTCACCACGACGACGTCGCGCGCCCGGGCCTGCGCGCCCCGCGCCTGCCGGAGGTGGTCCGCGAGCGCCTCCCGCAGCGCGGGGAGCCCCTGTGGGTCCGGGTAGCCGAGGTCCGAGTCCGGGAGGCCTGCCGTCGCGGACCGCACCGCGCGCGACCAGGCCGTGCGCGGGAAGAGCGCCGGGTCGGGCGTCCCGACGCTCGGCGCACGGGCAGGGCGAGGCGCGGGGACGGGGTCGCTCGCCATGCTCGCCGACGCCGCGGACGGGCCGCGGAGAGCCGCCACCGCGACCCCGGCACGAGGTCTGCTGACGAGCAGCCCGTCGCCCACGAGCAGGTCGAGCGCCGTGGTGACCGTCCCGCGCGCGACGCCGAGCGCCGTCGCGGTGTCCCGGCTCGAGGGCAGCACGGCACCGGCGCTCAGCCGCCCGTCGACGATCGCGGTCCTCAGCCCGTCCTCGATCCACCGTCCGACGGCACCGTCGGGTCGCGGCCCCAGCAGGAGGAGCAGCGCGTCGGGTTCCAGCCGGTGCTGAGCGAGATCCGTCATCTGGACCAGTGAACCAGAATCGATCTGGCCCTGTCCGCATGGACCAGACCTTTTCTACCGTCGCAGGGTGACCACGTCCACCGCCCGCCCGGCCCCGCCGGCGTCCCGCGTCCTCCCGCCGTCCGGCGTCGCCGGCGACGGCCTGTCCGTCGCGCGGGCCTCGATCCTCTGCGCGGCGGGCATGCTCGTCGTCGGCGCGTCGTTCGTGGCGTCGGCCGCCCTCGCCGACTACCCGCTGCTCGGCGGGCAGGCGGTGCGCTACGCGGTGGGCGCCCTCGTCCTCGTCGGCGTCCTCGCCTGGCGCCGGGTCCCGTGGGTCCGGCCGACCGCGCGGCAGACGGGACGGCTCGTGGCGCTCTCCGCGACCGGGCTCGTCGCCTTCAGCGTCCTCGTCGTGCGCGGCGCCGACCGTGCCGACCCGTCGCTCATCGGCGCCGTCGTCGGGGCGACACCCGTGGTCCTCGCCGTCGCAGCGGCGCTCCGCGAGCGGCGTGTCGATGCCCGCACCGGGCTCGCGGCCCTCGCCGTGACCGGCGGGGTCGTGCTCGTCGAAGGTCCCGGTGCGGTCGACCTCGTCGGGCTCGGGCTCGCCCTCGGCGCGCTCGCGTGCGAGGTCTGCTTCTCGCTCCTCGCGCTGCCGCTGCTGTCGACCCTCGGCCCGCTGCGGGTCTCCGCCTGGGCGTGCGGGCTCGCCGTCCCGCAGCTCGCGCTGGGCGGCCTGCTGCTCCCCGGGCCGTTCCTCGCGGTGCCGACCGCGACGGAGACCGCCGCGCTCGCCTACCTGGCCGTCGTCGTCACGGCCGTCGCCTTCCTCCTGTGGTACTCGGGGCTCGCGAGACTGGGGGCTGCGCGCGCGGGCCTCTTCGCCGGGCTCATGCCGGTCGCAGCCCTCGCAGCCTCCGTCGCGCTCGGCGTCGAGAGCGCGACCTGGCACGCCGTCGCGGGGGTGCTCGCCGTCGGCGCCGGGCTCGCGCTGGGACTCGCCCCGCGCCGTCACGCGCCACGCGGGCCGGCACCCGAGCCGGCACCTCGGTCGGCACCTCAGCCGGCACCCGAGCCGGCGGTCGACCGGCTACCGTGGCGCTCGTGAGCAGCCCGAGCAGCCCGAGCAGTCCTGACGACACCGCACCCGCCGTCGGCCCCGACGCGGCGACCGCCGGAGGGACCCCTCCGCCCCGCCAGGTGTCCGAGACCTTCGACCAGCTCGCCTGGCGCGAGGTCGCCGGATTCGAAGGACTGACGGACATCACCTACCACCGCGGGGTCGAGCGGGGCTCTGCCGGTGCCGACGGCGCGCCCGGCGAGGTGCTGCGCGACCTGCCCGTCGTGCGCGTCGCGTTCGACCGCCCCGAGGTGCGCAACGCGTTCCGCCCGCACACCGTCGACGAGCTCTACCGCGTCCTCGACCACGCGCGCATGACGTCCGACGTCGGGACCGTCCTGCTCACGGGGAACGGCCCGTCGCCCAAGGACGGTGGCTGGGCGTTCTGCTCGGGCGGCGACCAGCGCATCCGCGGCCGGTCCGGCTACCAGTACACGACCGCCGTCGAGAACCCTGCCGGCGACGGCGCGCAGTTGGGCGAGACCGCGGACCACGTCGACCCCGCCCGCGCCGGCCGGCTGCACATCCTCGAGGTGCAGCGCCTGATCCGCACGATGCCCAAGGTCGTCGTCGCGGTCGTCAACGGCTGGGCGGCGGGCGGCGGCCACTCGCTCCACGTCGTCGCGGACCTGTCGATCGCGAGCCGCGAGCACGCGCGGTTCAAGCAGACCGACGCGAACGTCGGCTCGTTCGACGGCGGGTACGGGTCGGCCTACCTCGCGCGGCAGGTCGGGCAGAAGCGGGCGCGGGAGATCTTCTTCCTCGCGCGTGAGTACTCGGCGCAGGACGCCTACGAGTGGGGCGCGGTGAACGAGGTCGCCGACCACGCGGACCTCGAGGCGCTCGCCCTGGAGTACGCGCGGACGATCGCGACGAAGTCGCCGCAGGCGGTCCGCATGCTGAAGTTCGCGTTCAACCTCGCGGACGACGGGCTCATGGGCCAGCAGGTGTTCGCGGGCGAGGCCACGCGCCTCGCCTACATGACGGACGAGGCCGTCGAGGGCCGCGACGCGTTCCTCGAGCGCCGGGACCCGGACTGGGGCCGGTTCGGCTACGCCTTCTGACGCGACGGGCGGCCACGCCCCGCGCGGGGGTCACGGCCGCGCGGTCACTGGCCGAGCATGCCCGTGAGCATCTCGATGATGCCGCGGCCGACGAACGCGGCGGCGACGGCGAGCCCGAAGAGCAGGCCGACGGAGACGACGACGGGGACGGCCGAGCGCGCGGCGCCGGGCTCGTCGCGCTGCGGACGCGGGGCGAACGACGGCGGGGCCGGGGGCACGGAGGGGCCTTCACCGGAGGTGCGGGCCGACGACGGGGGGACGGGGTTCGGGACGACGGTTGCCATGTCTCCACGGTGCCGTCCCGGGTCGCCCGGGCGCGTCGGCCCGGCGGAGGCTCCTGGTCGGCGCCCGCTCCTCCCGCGGGGGGAGCGGTCGTCCGCCCGAAGGAGGACGGGTCAGCCGATCGTCCAGCTCCCGCTGCCGGTCGGCACGAGCTCGATCCAGGTCGTGCCGGGCTCGAGCCGGACGGGCGCGCCGTCGGCGCCGGTGAGGACGAGCGGCGCGTCGACGGCCTCCTTCGACCAGGTCGCCGCGACGTGCTTGCCGCCGCTCGCGACGACGGCGTCCCCCGACCCGACGAGCTGGGTCTCCGGGACCGGCGCCCCCGCGGGATCCGTGAACGGCGTGTTCACCATCGTCGCGGAGACCAGCACGACGTTCGTCGCGGCGAGGCGTGCGTCGTCGGCCGAGACGGCGGGCTCGTCGCCCTCGCTCCGCACGTACGCGCCCTGGTCGCCCGCCCAGTCCCACACCGCCCGGCTCGCGAACGTCAGGTCGACGTCCAGCCGTGCGGCCGGGGTGCCCGAGACCGTCGCCGTGCCCCGACCGGGCTCGCGCGCGTGGACGAGCTGCGCCGGCGGCGGCGACGTGCGCTCGTCGTCGGCCTGCTCCCAGAAGTCCGCGAGCCGCCCGTAGACGTTGTGCGGGGCCCGGCGGGCCCGGGTCGTCTCGAAGCCGTCGTCGCCGTGGTCCATGACGACGGACTGGACGCCCGCCGCTCCCACCGCATCCACGAACGGCTCCTGCCCGCCCGTGTAGGCGAGGACGCCGTGCAGCGGCGCGACGATCGCAGGGTCCATGGGACGTACCGAGCGCACCGGTCCGACGAGCTCGGGAGCCTGCGAGTGGTAGACCGCGACGAACCGCGTGATCCCGCCCTCGACGACCTCCTCCCAGACGACGTCGGCGGACTCGAGGCCGGTCTGGGGGCGCGCCTGAGGCGCGTTCTCGATCTTCACGGCGAGGGCCGGACGCGCCGCGACCTCCTCGACGGCGACGCCCGTGAGCGGCCACACGACGGGCACCACGGGGTCGGGCGGGCCGCCCTTCGCGACCGAGCTGTCCGCCTCGACGGTCTCCGTGACCGGCGCCGCGGGCTCGCCGCCCCCGCACGCCGCGAGCGTCACGGCCGTCGCGAGCGCGAGCACGCCACCGACGGCGCGGCGGCCGCGCGGTGCTCGTGGCCCGCGTCGCCCGTGTGGTCCTCCAGCGAGCATCCTCACCGTCGCCCCTCCCGTCGCTCGCCGGACCCCCTCGTCCGTCGCCCGTGACCGTCGCTCCCGCGCGTCCCCTGGCTGGTTCCCGGACACCCTACGTCCCGACCTACGCTGATCGGGTGACCCGCGCCGTCGTCCCCGCAGACCTGGCCGAGCTCGTCCGGGCCGTGGGAGCGGCGCTCGACGGCGACGGCCCGCCCGTCGCGCCCGTCCCGGTGCTCGCGGACGCCGACCCCGGCGACGCGGCGCTCGTGCTGCGCACCTCGGGATCGACGGGCTCTGCGCGGGAGGTCGCGCTGTCGGCGAGCGCGCTGCGCGCCTCGGGCGAGGCGACGCACTCGCGCCTCGGCGGTCCGGGCCACTGGCTGCTCACCCTGCCCGCCACGCACGTCGCGGGGGTCCAGGTCGTCGCCCGCGCGCACGCGGGCCACGGGCTGACCGCAGCGCCCGCCGGCGAGCCGTTCACGGCCGACGGCTTCGCCGCGCTCGTCCGTCGCGCACAGCACGACGGGCGGCGCTACGCCTCCCTGGTCCCCACGCAGCTCCACCGCCTGGTCGTGGCGGCCGAGTCCGGCGCCGACGGCGGCGCGCGCGGGCTCGACGCCCTGTGCTCGCTCGACGCCGTCCTGCTCGGCGGTGCCACGACCCCGACCGCGCTGCTCCACCGCGCCCGCGCCGCCGGGGCCCGCGTCGTGACGACCTACGGCATGACCGAGACGTGCGGCGGCTGCGTCTACGACGGCGTCCCGCTCCCGGGCGTGCGCGTGCGCCTCGCGCGGGGGTCTGGCGTCGTCGAGCTCTCGGGACCGGTCCTCGCGGAGGGCTACCTCGGCGACGACGCGGCGACGGCGGCGGCGTTCCGCACCGACGCCGACGGGTCGCGGTGGTTCGGCACGAGCGACCTCGGCCGGATCACCGACGACGACCCGCCCCGCCTGACGGTCCTCGGACGCGCCGACGACGTCGTCGTCACGGGCGGCGTCAACGTCGCCCCGGCCGCCGTGGAGGACGTGGTCGCGGGCGTCGAGGGCGTCGGCGAGGTGTGCGTCGTCGGCGTTCCCGACCCCGAGTGGGGGCAGGCGGTCGTCGCCGTCGTGACGCTGCAGGGCCAGGCATCGTCCGAGCTGTCCGGCGCGATCCGGCGCCGCGTCGCGGATAGGCTGGGACGGGCCGCTGCACCGCGCCGCGTCCTCGTCGTGACGGACCTGCCTCGACGAGGCCCCGGCAAGGTGGACCGGGCCGCGGTGGCGCGGCTCGCCGTCGGGCACGACGGCGCCTGAGCACGAGCCGCACGACCGATCGGAGCACCATGGCCAGTCCCGCCGAGTGGGTCGCGGGCGCACGCCTGCGCACCCTCCCCGCCGCCGCGACCCCCGTGATCGTCGGCTCGGGCGCCGCGGCACAGGTCGACGGGTTCGCGTTCTGGCCCGCCCTGCTCGCGCTCGGCGTCGCGCTCGCCCTCCAGGTCGGCGTCAACTACGCGAACGACTACTCGGACGGGATCCGCGGGACGGACGTCGAGCGGGTCGGACCGATGCGCCTCACCGCGACCGGGGCGGCGCGAGCGAGCGAGGTGCGCGCCGCGGCGTTCGGCGCGTTCGGGCTCGCCGCCGTGCTCGGCCTCCTGCTCTGCACGGTCTCGGGGCACTGGTGGCTCCTCGCGGTGGGCGCCCTCGCGATCCTCGCCGCCTGGTACTACACCGGCGGACGCAACCCCTACGGGTACCGCGGGCTCGGCGAGGTCGGCGTGTTCGTCTTCTTCGGCCTCGTGGCCACGCTCGGCACGACGTACACCCAGGCGGACGTCGTGACGTGGCCGTCCCTCGTCGGGGCGGTCGCCGTGGGCCTGCTCGCGTGCGCGCTCCTCATGGTGAACAACCTGCGCGACATCCCCACCGACGTCGTCGCGGGCAAGCGCACGCTGGCCGTCCGCCTCGGGGACTGGCGCGCGCGGCGCGTGTTCGTGCTCATGATCTGGGTGCCGCTGCTGCTCGCGGTCGTGTGCTCGTTCGCCTCGGCGTGGACGCTGCTGACCCTCGTGCTGCTCCTGCCGGCGGTCCTGCTCACGCTGCCCGTGATCGCCGGCGCGCGCGGCCCGCTGCTCGTGCCGGTCCTCGCGGGGACGGGCCTGTTCGAGCTCGCGTACGGGATCCTGCTCGGGGTCGGTCTCGCGCTGTAGCGACAGGCCCGACCTGCGACGAAGGACCCGTCAGCGGGTCGGGTGCGCCTCGGGTCCGTCCGCGGCGTCGACCGCGGCGTCCTCCACCGCGGCGTCGTCCTCGATCTCGCGCGAGAACCGCTCCCCCGTGCGCGCACGACGCTCGGCCCGCTCGGCGAGATAGCGCGACGCCGCCTCGCGGGGCCGGTTCAGCGTCAGGTAGGACAGCATGAGCGCGACGACGGCCGCGACGAGCACGAGCAGCCAGCCGCGCATCCCGGCGAGCCAGAGCGCGCCGAGAGCCGCTGCGAAGAGCAGGAGGCGCAGGACGGAGTAGACGAGGACGGGCACTCCTCCAGGGTACGGCCCGTAGGCTGGAGGCATGCTTCGCGTGCTGCTGCCCCTCATCGCCGTCGGTCTCGCGGTCTACGCGCTCGTCGACCTCGCCTCGAGCGACGAGGAGGACCGGGGCGGGATCCCCAAGGGGCTGTGGGTCGTGCTCATCGTCCTGCTGCCGTTCGTGGGGCCGATCGCCTGGATCCTCGTCAAGCGGTCGCAGCGCTCCGCCCCCCGCTACGGCGGGAGCGGGCGCCCCGGGAGCGGGTCGACGCCGCCCGCGCGACGCCGGCGCAACGTGCCGCTCGCGCCGGACGACGACCCGGAGTTCCTCTGGCGCCTCGAGCAGCAGCAGCGTCGTCAGGGCAACGACACGTCGGCGCCCGGGACCTCCGGCACCACCGACCGCCCGGACCGCCCCGCAGCCGACGACGCCCCGGCCTACGGCACGGGCCCGACACCGGGAACCGAACCGACACCGAGAACCGACCCGGGCTCGAGCGGCCCGGACCACGGCCTGCACGACGACGCCGCGGACCCGGAGCGGGACGAGGACACCGGCCAGAGCGGTACCGGACCCGAGCGCGACGGACCGGGCAGCCGCTGAGACCACGCGCACTCCCGCCGAGACGTGAGCGTCCGCCCCTGGATCGGCCGATCCGGGGGCGGACGCTCATCTCTCGGCGCGAGGGAGGGCGTCAGTCGCCCGGGTTGAGGCCCGAGTACGAGTGCTTCCCGCTGAACAGCAGGTTCACGCCGGTGAAGTTGAACAGGACGCACGCGTAGCCCACGACCACGAAGTAGGCGGCACGACGGCCGGACCAGCCGCGCGTCGTCCGGGCGTGCAGGTAGGCCGCGTAGACGACCCAGACGACGAAGCTCCAGACCTCCTTGGGGTCCCAGCCCCAGTAGCGGCCCCAGGCGTGCTCGGCCCAGATCGCGCCGCCGATGATCGTGAAGGTCCACAGGACGAACGCGACGGCGTTGAGGCGGAAGCTCAGCGCCTCGAGCTGCGTCGGCGTGGGCGTCGAGTCGAGCCAGCGCCAGCCGCGGCGGCCGAGGATCGCGCTCCCCTCGTCGCGCGAGTCGCGCAGGAGCTGCAGGACCGACGTGACGAACGCGACGGTGAAGATGCCCGTCGCGATGATCGCGACGCCCACGTGGATGACGAGCCAGTACGACTGGAGCGCCGGCTGCACGCCCGTGGCGACGACGAAGAACGCGTTCTGCGCGAGGACGAGGAAGAGCACCGCGAGCCCGGTGACGAACGAGCCGAGGAACCGCACGTCCCGCTTGAGCGAGACGACGAGGAACACGGCGAGCGCCACGAAGCTGCCCACGAGCGTGAACTCGTACATGTTGGCCCACGGCGTGCGACCGGCCGCGATGCCGCGCGTGACGATGGCCGCCAGCAGGAGCGCCGTGCCGAGCCACGTCAGCGAGATGCCGATGTTCGCGGCCTTGCGCGAGACCGGCGCCGGCCCGTCGACCGCGCCGCCACCCGCAGTGGCCTCGGCGCGCGGCACGTCGTCGCCGTCGTCGCCCGGCCCGTACGGCGAGGCGGCCGCGGCCCCACCGGTCGCGGCGAGAGCCTCGGCGCGCTCCGGCGCCGTCGCGGCGTCGCGGCGCCGGACCTGTTCGGCCGCCCGCTCGTCGGTGCGCTCGTCGTCGCGGCGTCCCGCGAGGCGCGACAGGTCGATCGCGAACGCCACGAGCGCGACGGTCAGCGCGGTCGCCGCCGCCCACACGAGGTCCTGGCTCAGCTCGGCCACGGTCATCGGTCAGCCTTTCGTGCGCGGCCCGTGCCGCGCGCGGTCGATCCGGTCCCCCGGGCGTCGGAGGACGAGGTCCCGCGCGAGCGCGCCGGACCGGAGGTGAGGTCGCCCTCACCCGATGGTGCCACGCCCGGGAGCGCGGCGAGAAGCGAGTCCACCTCGCCCTGGAGCCCGGCGTCGTCGCCGCGCGCGAGCCCGGCGACCCGGACGACGGTCCGCCCGCGGGGCACGCCCGGGACCGTCCCGGTCGCGTCGTCCGCCGCCTCGGGCTCCGGCTCGCGCCACGCGCGCACCCACACGCGGCGGCGCGGCGTGAACAGCGAGACCGCGAGGCCGCCCAGCGCGCCGAGCGCGAAGACGAGCACCCACGTGAGCGACGGGTCGTGACGCAGGTCGAGCGCGACGTAGCGCGGCAGCGACTCGAACGTGATCGTGCCCAGGCCGTCGGGAAGCTCGACCGTCTCGCCCGGGGCGACCAGCACCTTGACGCGCTCGCCGTCCTCGTCGACGGACGGCTCGAGGTCCTCGGTGTCGAGGCGGTACACGTTCTGCGGCAGACCCTCGTCGAGGCCCAGGTCGCCGCGGTACACCTCGAGCACGAGGAGCGGGTTGATCGGCTGCGGGTAGACCGAGCTCGCCGTCGTGCCGTCCGCGCTGAGCTCCGCCGTCGGCAGGAACGAGCCGACGAGCCCGACCTGGTCGAGCCCGGGCGAGACGTCCGGCACCTTGATCACGCCGCGCGACGTGTACATCGTGTCCTCGGGCAGGAAGGGCACGCGGCCGGCGAACGCGACCTCGCCGTCGGCGTCGCGCACGGTCACCTCGGGCGCGTACCCGTTGCCCTGGAGGTAGATCTTCGCCCCGCCCGCGGTGAGCGGGTGGTTGACCTTGATGGTCTCCTCGTGGCTCGCGCCGTCCGGGTCGC
Organism: Cellulosimicrobium sp. Marseille-Q4280; assembly: GCF_943181405.1. Lineage (GTDB taxonomy): Bacteria > Actinomycetota > Actinomycetes > Actinomycetales > Cellulomonadaceae > Cellulosimicrobium. The sequence continues at coordinate 128,850 of NZ_CALPBY010000008.1, read as the reverse complement.
GCACCGTCACGAACGCCGTGAAGTCGCGCGACTGCGCGAACGCGACGGCGTCCGCGGCGAACTCGGCCTCGAACCGGTCGAGCGTCATCGAGAACGGCACGAGCGACGACGGCCGGAACCACGCGCCGTTCTCGAACGTGTCGTAGTCCACGACGGCGTTCGCGAAGCCGCGGTCCTCCGTGACGATCGCCTGCCCCCGGTAGTGCAGGAGTTGGCCGAGGGCGACGGCGACGAGCAGCCCGAGGAGCGACAGGTGGAAGACGAGGTTGCCCGTCTCGCGCACGTAGCCGCGCTCCGCGGCCACGGTCCGCGCGGCCGGCCGCGCCGCCCGCTTCCCGACGGCGGGGGCCGCCTCCTCCGTGCCCGTCTCGACGCGGAACGTCGGCAGCCACCGCACGCGGCCGCGCAGGTGCGTCTGCGCCGCGGCCACGACCTCGTCGGGCGACGCGTCGGTCGTGACGTCCCCCTGCGCGGGGAACCGGTCGAACCGGCGCGGCGTGCGCGGCGGGCGGCTGCGCAGCGCCTGCAGGTGCGCCTTCGTGCGCGGGAGGATGCAGCCCACGAGCGAGACGAACAGCAGGATGTAGATCGCGGAGAACCAGACGGACGCGTAGACGTCGAAGAACCCGAGGCGGTCGAGCCACTCCCCCGTCGTCGGGTTGTCCTGGAGGTAGCGCAGCACCGCGGCGGGGTCCTGCGGGCGCTGCGGCAGCACCGACCCGGGCACCGCCGCGACCGCGAGCAGCATGAGGAGCATGAGCGCGACGCGCATGCTCGTGAGTTGGCGCCACGTCCAGCGCAGCGTCCCGACGAGCCCGAGCCTCGGCACGCTCGGGCCTGCCGACCCTGCTGACCCGTCCGTCCCCGCTGCGTCCTGCCCGTCGGCGGGCCGCGTCGAGGCTGCCTCCGGGCCACCCTCGGCGAACGCGTCGTCGATGCCCTCCGGGCGATACCTCGGTGCCGACCTCGGCTCGGTCTTCTCGTCGCTCATCACACCACCGTCACGAATCCGCCGATCCAGCCCTGCAGCGCCCCGGTCAGCGTGCCCCACAGGCCCGTGACGAGCGCGAGGCCGATGAGCACGAGGAGCGCACCGCCGACGCGCATGACCGCGAGGCGGTGGCGGCGCAGGAAGCCCAGCATCCGCTGCGAGCTCTGCAGGCCGAGCGCGATGAGCAGGAACGGCACGCCGAGCCCGACGCAGTACGCGACCCCGAGGACCGCGCCGCGGCCCGCCGACGCCTCGCTGAGCGACAGCGCCTGGACGGCGACGAGCGTCGGGCCGAGGCACGGCGTCCAGCCCAGGCCGAACACGATGCCGAGGAGCGGCGCACCCCACAGCCCTGCCTGCGGGCTGAGGTGCAGGCGGCGCTCGCGCTGCAGGAAGGGGACGGCGCCCAGGAACGCGAAGCCCATGAGGATCACGACGACGCCGAGCACGCGGGTGATGACGTCCTCCCAGCGGACGAGGTGCACGCCGACCGCTCCCGCCGCGAACATCAGCGCGACGAACACGAGCGTGAACCCGGCGACGAACAGGCCGACGCCGGCCAGGACGCGGCCACGGCTGGGGGCGGCGACGGCGACCTGCGGGCGGGCCGTCGTCGTGCCGCCGCCGGCGCGCGACGTCCGGGCCGTGCGACCGGACCCGGCGTTCGCGGCGGCCATACCGCTGACGTAGCCGACGTAGCCGGGAACGAGCGGGAGCACGCACGGGGAGGCGAACGAGACCAGCCCGGCAAGGACCGCGACCGGGATCGCGAGGAGCATCGACCCGCTGAAGACGGTGGTCGCGAACGTGTCGCCGACGTCGGCGGCGAGCGCCGTGCCGAGAGGCACGGCCGGCGCGAGCGACGAGAGCGGGGACACGGTCAGCCGGCCGCCTCGCCCGTGGACGCGACAGGGTCCTCGGCGAGCACGTCGTCGACGAGCGCGCCGAGGGTCGTGCCCTCGACGAGGCCGATGACGCGCGCGGCGACCCGCCCCTCGCGGTCGAGCACGACGGTGGACGGCACGGCCTGCAGCGGCACCGTGCCCGAGAGCGCGGCGACGACCTCGCCGCTGCGGTCGTCGATCGAGGGGTACGGCACCTCGAACGTGCGCTGGAACGCCTGGGCGGCCCCCGCCTCGTCCGTCGTGTTGATCCCGACGACGCGGACGCCGTCGGCCTCGTGCTCGTTCGCGAGCTCCACGAGGTCCGGGGCCTCGGCGCGGCACGGCGCGCACGCCGCGTACCAGGTGTTGAGGACCACGACGTCGCCCAGCCACGTGCTCGTGTCGACCGTCCCGCCCTCGTAGTCCGTGCCTGTGAGGGAGACCGGCTCGCCACGGTCGTCGGTGTCCCAGGTCCGGACGGACCCGTCGCCGGAGACGTAGCCCTGGCCCACGACGTCGGTCGTCGCGCCGGACTCCTGGGCGCACCCGGACAGGGTGACGGAAGCGACGAGGGCGACCCCGGCCGCTGCGAGGGCGCGCGCGCGGGCGCGAGCACGGGCGGTCACGACGGCATCACGGGTCGAACACTCGCGCCCCAACCTGAGCGGGCGCTGAGAGATCGCCCGGCGAACCGGGCAGAACGGGCGTCCACGGGCTGCGACATGACGGACGTCACGCCCCGGCGACCTGGGAGGCCCCCGGGAGGAGGTCCGCGACGGGCTCGGAGTAGTGGATCCCCACGAGGCGGTCGTCCTCGAACGTGAGCGACGTGAGCGACGCGAGCGCGCACTGGCGCTTGCGCGGGTCGTGCCACAGCCGGCGGTTCTCGAAGCTGAGGCGCGTGAGCCAGACCGGCAGCTGGTGGCTCACGAGGAGGGCCTCGTGGCCGGCGGCCTTGTCGCGCGCGTCCGCGACCGCGGCGCGCATGCGCGCGACCTGCTCGACGTACGGCTCGCCCCACGACGGCCGCAGGGGGTTCCAGAGGTACCGCCAGTGCTGGGGGTGGCGCAGCGAGCCGTCGCCGACGCCGAACGTCATGCCCTCGAAGTGGTTCGCGGCCTCGATGAGCCGGTCGTCCGTCCCGAGCTCGACGCCGAACGCCTCCGCCGCGGGCGTCGCCGTCTCCTGGGCCCGCTGGAGCGGGGACGCGACGACGACGGTGACGTCGGCGCGCGGCCGGGACGCGCCGTCGGGCCCGGGCTCGCCCGCGAGGTGCGTGGCGACGCGCCGGGCCATCTCGTGCCCACGCTCGGACAGGTGGTAGCCGGCGATGCGGCCGTACAGGACGCCGTCGGGGTTGTGGACCTCGCCGTGACGCAGCAGGTGGACGGTTGTGGAGACCATGGGTCCAGTATCGGCGACGCCCGGCCCTGTGCGTCTCAGCCGGGCCTCAGTCGTCGTCGTCCGCCTTGCAGGCCTCGGCGACCGACGCCATCGCCTCTCCGAGCGCGCGGAACTGCTCGGGCGTCAGCACGTCCACCATGTACCGGCGCACGGCGGCGACGTGCGCGGGCGCGGCGGCCACGAGCGCGTCGTAGCCCTCGGGCGTCATCGCGCAGTTCACCCCCCGCCGGTCGCCGACGCTCGCCGACCGGCGCACGAGACCGCGCGCCTCCATGCGGGCGACGGTGTGGGTCACGCGGCTCCTGGAGCGCGCGAGGCCGTCGGCGAGCGCGGACATGCGCAGCGTGTGCTCGGGGCTCTCCGAGAGCCGGACGAGGAGCTCGTACTCGTTGAGCGAGACCGTGGACCGCTCCTCGTGGTCGCGGCTCAGCGCCTCGATGAAGCGCACCGTGCCGTCGAGGTAGGCGCGCCACTGCCTCTGCTGCTCGGCGTCGAGCCAGCGCGGCTCGAGCCGGGTCGCGGCGGCGCTGGAGACGTTCTGGCTGCTCATGCGGTCCTCGGGTTGTGCATCCGGTCCTCGGGTTGGGTCGGTGGGGCGTCGGGACGATTCTTCCATCCACCGGGAATAGACCGTGCAGGGGGTCGCGTTGATACGTGCGACTGTGGTTGAATCTTCAACCAATGGACTTCTCGCGGGACCACCGCGAGCCACCGCACGACACCGATCTGAAGGAGCCACCATGGCCACGCCGCTGCCCACCGGCCTCACCGCCGGCACCTACGCCATCGACGCCTCGCACTCGCAGGCCGCGTTCACCGTCCGCCACGCCGGCATCTCGAAGGTGCGCGGCACCCTCGCGATCACCGGCGGGACGATCGCGGTCGGCGACGACCTCGACTCCTCGGCGGTCTCCGCCGAGCTCGACGCCGCGTCGGTGAGCACCGGCGACGCGAACCGCGACAACCACCTTCGCAGCGCCGACTTCTGGGACGCGGAGAGCAAGCCGACGTGGACCTTCGCGTCGCGCAGCATCCAGGGCGACGGCGACGACTACGTCATCACCGGTGACCTCACCATCAACGGCGTGACCAAGCCGGTCGAGCTCGAGGCCGAGTTCGCGGGCACCGCGACCGACCCGTTCGGCAACGCGCGCGCCGGCTTCGAGGCGAAGACGGAGATCTCCCGCAAGGAGTTCGACCTCACCTGGAACGCCGCGCTCGAGACCGGCGGAGTGCTCGTCGGCGACAAGATCAAGATCACGCTCGACGTCTCGGCCATCAAGCAGGCCTGACCCGACCGACCGCCGCTGCCGGCCCGCCCCCGCCCGGCCGGCAGCGGTTCGGCCGCCCCGGGGCGGCGCGAGAGCCGCGTGCTCCCCGCACGCGGCCTCTCGTCATGGCGGAGCCAGGTCCGGGGACGCCGTCGGCGGTCGGCCGCTGCGAGCGCGCGCGCCTGGGAGTGGAACGCGAGGATCTGCAGCTCGCTGCCCACGTCCACCCCGCGCACGTCGACGTCCGCCGGCACCTGCAGCGCGCGCGGCGCGAAGTTGAGGATCTCCTTGACGCCCGCGGCGACGACGCGGTCCGTCACGGCCTGCGCGTGCGCGGCCGGCGTGGCGAGGACGACAATCGTCACGTGCTCCCGGGCCACCACGTCCTCGAGGGCGTCCACGTGCTCGACGACGATCCCCGCCGCACGCGTGCCCACCACCTCGGGCGAGGCGTCCAGCAGGGCCGCGACGTGGAAACCACGCTGCTCGTAGCCCGAGTAGTTCGCGAGCGCGTGCCCGAGGTTGCCGATCCCGACGATGGCGATCCGGTGCTCGTCGACGAGCCCCAGCGCCTCGGTGATGTACTGCGCGAGCGAGTCGACGTCGTAGCCCACGCCGCGCGTGCCGAACGAGCCGAGGAACGACAGGTCCTTGCGCAGCTGCGCCGGACCCACGCCCGACAGCTCCGCGAGCTCGACCGACGACGTCGTCGTCACCCCGCGTGCGACGAGGTCGCGCAGCGCACGCAGGTAGGAGGGGAGCCGCGCCACCGTGGCGCTCGGGATCCCCGGGACCGTCACCTCACCGACAAACTGCTCAGCCACCTGCCACCACCGTCGTCCCGGGACCGTCCTCGTCGACGGTCGCTCGTGCGTACCCGGTGCCGATCATCCCAGGTCCGGGCGCCCGCCCGAAATCCGTCCCACCGCGCGCGCCAGGCGACGCGCGTCGACGCGCCAGAACCCCTGCTGCACCCCGGCGACCGTGACGACAGGGACGTACTCGCCGTACTGCTCGCGGACGGCCGGGGCCGTCGCCGGGTCGTCGAGGTCCACCTCCGCCCACGCCACGCCCGCGTCGCCGCACACCTGCGCGACGACGGTCCGCGCGTCGTCGCACAGGTGGCACCCGGCGCGGCCGTACAGCAGGACGGGCACGGACGGCACGGACGGCACGGGCGGCTGAGCGGCACTCACGGTCCCAGGGTAGAGGCACGTCCCACGGGCGCCGATAGAGTGGACGGCATGCCGACGTCCCCCGGGCAGCCGCCCGCCCGCCGCACGGCGGCGTTCTTCGACGTCGACAACACGATCATCCGCGGCGCGTCGTCCTTCCACCTCGCGCAGGCGCTCTACCGCCGCGAGTTCTTCTCCACCACGGACCTCGTCCGGTTCGCCGCGCACCAGGCGCGCTACCTCCTCCTCGGCGAGAGCCGCAAGCAGATCGACCGCATCCGGTCCCGCGCGCTCGACCTCATCGCCGGGCGCTCCGTCGCCGAGATCACCGCGATCGGCGAGGAGGTCTACGACACCGTCCTCTCGCTGCGCATCTACCCCGGCACGCGACGACTCCTCGACGAGCACCTCGCCGCGGGCAACCAGGTGTGGCTCGTGTCCGCGACCCCCGTCGAGATCGGCGAGCTCATCGCGCGCCGGCTCGGCACCACCGGGGCCCTCGGGACCATCGCGGAGCACGAGGACGGCTTCTACACCGGCCGGCTCGTCGGCGACCTCATGCACGGGCGCGCGAAAGCCGACGCCGTGCGCGCCCTCGCCGAGCGCGAGGGCATCGACCTCGAGGCCTCCTACGCCTACGGCGACTCGCTCAACGACGTCGCGATGATGAACGAGGTCGGGCACCCGTGCCCCATCAACCCCGACGCGCGGCTGCGCCGGCACGCGCAGGACGTCGGCTGGCCCATCCGCGAGTTCCGCGGCCGACGACGGCGCGTCGCCCGCAGCGGCGTCCGCACCGCGAGCTGGGCGGGCGCCGTGTGGGCGGGCGCGCTCGTGCTGCGGTCGGTCCGCCGCGCGGTCGACCGGCGCATCGCGCGGCTCTGACCTGGTCGTCGCGCGTCCGGGGTCACCACCGGGGCCGGCGTGGGGGTGTGCGCCGACGGCACCACCCGGACAGCCGGTGGTACGCAGCGAGCCCGGTCACCCCTCGTCGGGGTGCCGGGCTCGGCGGTCGGTGCGCGTCAGGACGCGCGCGACGTCACTTCTTGTTACGACGCTGGTGGCGCGTCTTGCGAAGCAGCTTGCGGTGCTTCTTCTTGGCCATACGCTTGCGGCGCTTCTTGATGACGGAGCCCATACGGTCCTCGCAATGCTTGTCGGTGCTGTTCGGCAGCTGATCGGCTGGTCGGCGGCCGGCGACGGAACGGTCCGAACCGGTCGAGCGACTGCCGTGTGGTCCACGGTTGATCAGGTTTCGTGGACCACGAGCCGACCAACACGAGAGAAATCCGCCCCTTAGCCTACCTGCTCGCGCCGGTGGCCTCGAACGCGGCGGTGCCCTGCCCGGTCGAGCGGTCCGCGGGGGCGCGTCGCGTCCAGGTCCCCCGCGCGCTCAGTCGAAGTGGGGGTCGAGGCCCAGGTGCGGGAAGGCGGCCCGACGCGTCGCGAGGACCGCGCGGTCGACCGCGTCGTCCGGGTCGAAGCCGGCGCTCCAAGGACGCCACTCGACGTCGGGCCCGAACGACGGCGGTGCGTCGTAGCCCGCGATGTCGGCGACGAGCTCGCGCCACGGCTCCGGCAGCTCGCGGTCGGCCGACACGGGGGCGTGGACCACCTCCCCCACGACCGCCGACCACACGAGGGGAACGACGCGCGCGATCGCGTACCCGCCGCCGCCGAGCGCGAGCCACCGCCCGTCCGTCAGCTCGTGCGCGAGCTGGTGCATCCGGGCCGCCGCCGTGCGCTGCGCGGCGACGGACACGTCGAGGTCGGACAGCGGGTCGTCACCGTGCGCGTCGCACCCGTGCTGCGTGACGAGCACGTCGGGGTGGAACGCGCGGAGCACCGGTGGCACGACGGCGTCCACCGCACGCAGCCACCGGGTGCCGTCGGTCCGGCGCGGGAGCGCGACGTTGACCGCGGTGCCCTCGGCTCCCGGACCACCGACGTCGGTCGCGTGGCCGGTCCCCGGGAACAGCGTCGCGCCGCTCTGGTGCACCGACACGGTGAGGACGCGCGGGTCGTCCCAGAACACCTCCTCGACGCCGTCCCCGTGGTGCGCGTCGAGGTCGACGTACGCGACGCGCTCGACGCCGTCGGCGAGCAGGCGCCGGATCGCGACCGCGGCGTCGTTGTACACGCAGAACCCCGACGCCGCGCCGGGCTTCGCGTGGTGCATTCCGCCCGCGACGTTGACGGCGTGCACGGCGGCCCCCGACGCGATCGCGTCGGCAGCGGCGCAGGAGCCGCCGACGATCCGCGCCGCCGCCTCGTGCATCCCCGGGAAGACCGGGTCGTCCTCCGTGCCGAGCCCGCGGTGCGGGTCGGTGGTGCCGTGGTCCGACGCCGCCCGGACCGCGGCGACGTACGCGGCGTCGTGGACGAGCGCGAGCACGGCGTCGTCGGCGGGTGCCGGACCGACCACGTCGACCTCCGCCCCGTCGAGGAGACCGAGGTCGCGCACGAGGCGCATCGTCAGGTCGAGGCGGGTCGGCGCCATGGGGTGGCCGGGGCCGAAGTCGTACCCGAGCAGCTCGGGCCCCCAGACGACGTGCGCACGGCGGGGTCCGGCGTCGGCGAGCGCCTCCGCGGCTCGCGGCGTCGGCTCGGTGCTGGGCATGGCTCACGGTATCGCCCGGTGGGGCGACATGACGCACCCCGGGTCGCGTGGCAGAGTTGCGCTCGTGGTGCGACCGAAGCCTGCGTGGGGGGACCGATGCCGTCAGGGCTGACCGGTCGCCTCTTCAAGGGGCGCGAGATCGTCGACCGTCTCGCCCGCCAGTCCCCCGCCCGGCTCGCCGTGACGGTCTTCGCGGCGGTCATCGCGCTGTTCACGGCGCTCCTGCTCGCGCCGTGGGCGACGGCGTCGGGCCGCTCCGCGTCGTTCGTCGACGCGCTCTTCACCGCGACGTCCGCGGTGTGCGTCACGGGTCTGGTGGTCGTGCCGACCGGGACGTACTGGTCGTTCTACGGCCAGGTGGTCATCCTCGTCGGGATCAAGGTCGGCGGCCTCGGGGTCATGACCCTCGCGTCGATCCTCGGCATGGCCGTCTCGCGCCGCATCGGCCTGACGCAGAAGCTCCTCACCGCGTCGGAGACGAAGACGACGCGGCTCGGCGAGGTCGGCTCGCTCGTGCGGGTCGTCATCATCACCTCGACATCGCTCGAGCTGCTCATCGCCCTCCTGCTCCTGCCACGGTTCATCGTGCTCGAGGAGACGTTCGGCGAGGCGGCGTGGCACGGGATCTTCTACGGCATCTCGGCGTTCAACAACGCGGGGTTCATCCCGACCGAGCAAGGCCTCATGCCCTACGTCGGGGACTGGATGCTGTGCCTGCCGATCATCCTCGGCGTGTTCATCGGCTCGCTCGGCTTCCCCGTGATCCTCAACGTCCTGCGCAACCGTCGCCGCGCCGCGAAGTGGAGCCTGCACACCAAGCTCACGCTGACGATGAGCGCGGCTCTGGTGGTTGTCGGCACGGTGCTGTTCGCGGCCTTCGAGTGGGGCAACGAGGGGACGCTCGGGCCGCTCTCCGTCGGGGAGAAGCTGCTCGCGTCCCTCTTCGCGGGCGTCATGCCCCGGTCGGGCGGGTTCTCGACCGTCGACACCGCGGAGATGCGCGAGTCGAGCTGGCTGATCACCGACGCGCTGATGTTCGTCGGCGGCGGGTCCGCGTCGACCGCGGGCGGCATCAAGGTCACGACGCTCGCCGTCATGCTCATCGCCATCGTCTCGGAGGCCCGGGGCGACCGCGACATGGAGGCCTTCGGACGACGCATCCCGCGCGAGACGCTCCGCCTCGCGGTCGCCGTGTCCTTCGTCGGCGCGACGGCGGTCCTCGTCTCGAGCCTGCTCCTGCTGGAGATCACGGGTGAGACGCTCGACGTCATCCTCTTCGAGACGATCTCGGCGTTCGCGACCGTCGGCCTCACCACCGGGATCACCCCGACCCTCCCCGACGCCGGGAAGTACGTGCTCGTCGCGCTGATGTTCATCGGCCGCACCGGGACGATCACCTTCGCCGCCGCGCTCGCGCTGCGGGACCGGCGCCGCATCGTGCGCTACCCCGAGGAGCGCCCGATCATCGGGTGATCGACCCATCGGGTAGAGCGACCGGCCCGCTGGACGCCTACCCTTCGACGACGACACCGACCCCAGGAAGGCCCCACCCCGTGACCGACCCCCTCTTCCCCGCGACCGGCGACGAACGGCTCCCGGCCGACCCCGTCGCCCGGCGCATCGTGGAGCGCGGTCGCTCCGAGCGAGCACGCCGCGACGAGGCGAGGGCGCCGCGCAAGGACGCCGGCGTGCTCGTCGTGGGCCTCGGCCGGTTCGGCACCGCGATCGCGGTGACCCTCGACCGGCTCGGCCAGGACGTGCTCGCCGTGGAGCGCGACGCCGACCTCGTGGCGCAGTGGAGCGGCCAGATCCCGCTCGTCGAGGCCGACGCGTCGAACCCCGTCGCGCTCGATCAGCTCGGCGCGCGGGACTTCCCGGTGGCGGTGGTGGGTGTCGGGACGTCGCTCGAGGCGAGCGTCCTCATCACCGGAAACCTCGTCGACATGGGGACGCCGCAGATCTGGGCCAAGGCGATCTCGGCCGAGCACGGTCGCATCCTCCAGCGCATCGGCGCGCACCACGTCGTCTTCCCCGAGGCGGACGCCGGTGCGCGCGTCGCGCACCTCGTCTCCGGCAAGCTCCTCGACTACATCGAGGTCGAGGACGGCTTCACGATCGTCAAGATGCGCCCCCCGAAGGAGGTGCAGGGATTCACGCTGGTCCAGTCCAAGGTGCGCGAACGCTACGGCGTCACCGTGATCGGCGTGAAGTCGCCCGGCGAGGAGTTCCTCTACGCCACGCCCGAGACGCGGATCAGCGCCAACGACCTGCTCATCGTGTCCGGCCACGCGGAGCTGCTCGAGCGGTTCGCCGCGCGTCCGTGACGGTCGGGCCCACGCCGTTCCTCGACGCGTGCGGGACCGAGCACGGCGACGCCTGCGCGCCTCGCTAGGCGCTGCGCACGGCGCGGCGACGGAGCGCGACGCCGGTCGCGACGGCGAGGGCCGCGACGACGGCTGCACCGGCGAGGCCTGCTCCGGTCGTCGCGAGCCCGCCGGGGCGCGGCGAGGCGGACGCGCCGCCCCCGCCCGGGGTCCCGTCGGCCGGGTCGTCCGGGTCCGCCGGGCCGCCCGCGCCCGGCGCCGCGACCACCTCGAACGGCTCAGAGGCCACCTCGACGCCGAGCGCCGGCGCGACGGCACGGATCCGGTGCTCGCCGGGTGCGGTGTCGGCGGGCAGCGTGGTCGTGAGCTCGAAGTCGCCGTCGGCGTCGGTGGTGACGCCGTCCAGGAGCCGGGGGTCGCTGTGGAGCCAGACCTCGAGGACGGCGTTCGACGGCAGGTCCCCGCCCCGCACGACCAGCTGCTCGCCGGCGACGAACGGTCCCTCCCCCACCACGACGACGTGCGGGGACAACCGGTCCCGGATCTCCACGGTGACGCGCACGCCGTCGCTCGTCCCGTCGGGAGGAAGGGCGGTCGATGCGGCAGCGCCTGTCGCGCCGGTGACCGCCAGGGCGGCACCGAGCAGCACGGCGGCGATCCGCCGTCGGGTCGTCGTCAACGCGGTGAACCTCTTCGTCCGGCCCGGGAGGGCGACCTGGGTCCCCCCGAACCCGACTGGACGAACGTCCAGTCGCGCCCATCCTGCCATCTCGCGCCGCAAACCTGAACACCCGTCCAGGCCGCGCGCGCTTCATTCACCCGCGGGGACCCCCAGGAGCTCGAGAACGATCGCGAGCGCACCCGGCAGGCTCGCCCGCCCGGCCACCCACTCGTCGTGGGCGAGGTAGAAGGTGGCGATCCCGACCTCGGACCAGAAGGCCGCCTCGAGATGCCCGACGTCGGGCAGCGCGCGTCGGAGCGTGTCCGCGACGAGCTCCCGCATCCGGGCACGTTTCGCGAGATCGCGCTCCACGAGCTCGGCCGACCCGGCGATCACCTGCGCCCGGGCCGCGGCCTCGGTGCGGCTCGTCGGCCACCGCTCGGCGAGGGCGCGCAGCGCGCGGACCAGGACGTCGCGCGGAGGCTCGTCGGGCGAGGCCGCCGAGACGACGTCGTCGACGACGGCGAGGATCGCCCCTTCGTGCCCGAAGACGAGGTCCGACTTCACCGCGACGTACCGGTGCACCGTCCGCCGCGCGACGCCCGCGGCGTCGGCGATGTCGGCGACCGTCACGGTGTCGTACCCGCGTTCGAGGAACAGCCGCCAGGCGGCGTCGGCCACCTCCTCGCGGCTGCGAGCGAGCTTGCGGGCGCGCAGCGAGTCGGGCGCCACGTCGTCGGTCTCGCTCATGGAGGCATTGTGGCACAGCGAGCCATATGGCACTGTGTGCCACATGACACTCGATGCCACGTTCTCGGAACCCGCACCCGTCGTGCTCACCGGCGGCACGAGCGGCGTCGGCCTCCGTACGGCCGGCCGGCTCGTGCGGGCGGGGCACCACGTCGTCCTCACCGGGACCCGACCGACGGGGGTCGCACGCGCTGCCGACGCCACCGGCGCCACCGGGGTCGTCCTCGACCTCGCCTCGCCCGCCTCCGTCGATCGCGCGGCGGACGAGATCCTCGCGCGCACCGGCGGCCGGCTCGGGGCGGTGCTCCTCAACGCCGGCACCCAGGTCTCCGCGCCGACGGCCACGCCCGACGGGCTCGAGATCACGATCGCGGTCAACCACGTAGGGCACGTCCAGCTGTGGGAACGCCTGCGTGCCGCAGCCCTCGTCGACCGTCTCGTCATCACCTCGTCCGGGACGCACGACCCGGCGCAGCGCACCGGGATGCCCGAGCCGCTCCCCATGGTGCTGGACGACCTGGTGCGGCCCCCGGCGCCCGGCATCACGGCGTCCCTGCAGCGGTATCCCACGTCGAAGCTCGCGAACGTCCTCACGGCGTACGAGATCGCACGTCGCTCGCCGCGCACCACCGTCGTCGCGTACGACCCCGGGCTCATGCCCGGCACCGGCCTGGTCCGGCACCAGCCGACGTGGTTCCGGACGGTGTGGCGCGGCCTCGGCCCGCTGCTCGCCGTGCTCCCGCGCGTCACGACGCCCGCCGCGTCCTCCCGGCACCTCGCCGCGCTCGCCGACGGCAGCCGGGACGTCCCGACCGGCGTGTACGTCAGCGGCGGGCGGGTCGTGGCGTCCTCCGTCGCGAGCCGGGACGAGGAGGTCGCGCGGCGGCTCTACGACGACACTCTCGCGCTCGTCGAGCGCCGCCGTGCAGCCGTCGGGTAGCGGTTCGGCAGCGGTCGGGCAGCCGTCGGGCAGGGCGCACGACGAGACCCGGCCCGCACCCCCGAGGGGGCACGGGCCGGGCAGGGACCCGGGCGGCGCCGGCACGCCGCCCGGGGGTCTGTGGCGGATCGCGTCAGCCGCAGTCGAGCGCGTCGAACGCGGCCGTCGAGGTCGAGGTCACCTCCTCGCCGTCGACCGTCGCGCTGCCCGTCACCGTGACGATGCCTGCGGGGGCGGACGCCGCCCGCACCGCGAACGACTGGTAGGCCGCCCGTCCCGCCGCGACGTCGGCGAACGCCTTCTGGCCGTACGGGCTCGACAGGGTCACGTCGACGGGCACGTCCTCGCCGTTGGTGGCCCGCACGGCCACGTAGGCCGTGCCCGCGAGGCACCGCGGCGACGCCTCGACGACGAGGTCGAGCGACGGTTCCGCGCCCAGCGCCGGCAGGACGACCTGCCCGCGCGCCTCCTCGTTGCCCGCCGCGTCGGTCGCCGCGTACTCGATGACCTGCTCCTCCTCGGTGAGCGCGCGCGTGAACGGCTCCGAGTAGGTGCCCCAGAACGTGCCCGGGCCCTCCCACTGGATCTTGTCCACGCCCGAACCCGCGTCGACCGCCGTGAGCGTGATCTCGACGCTCGTGCCGAGGTCGCGCACCGTCGCGGTCGTGACCGGCGCGACGGTGTCCACGCGCAGGTCGCGCGAGCCCTCGCCCACGTTGCCCGCCGCGTCCGTGGCCCGGGCGGCGACGGTGTGCTGACCGTCGTCGAGCGTGAACGGGCCGTCGTAGGCGGCCCACTCGCCGCCGTCCACCGCGACCTCCACGACGGGTGCCGTGTCGCGGTTGTCCGTCGCGACGACCGTGACCGTCGGGGTGCCCACGTACCAGCCCGACGTCGCGGGGCCCGGCTGGGCCGAGACGTTCACCGTCGGAGGGGTGACGTCCTCGCCCGTGTCGGGCGCGACCACGAACACCGTGGCCTCGGCCACGAGGTCCGTCCCGTCGACGTCCCCGGCCACGAAGAACAGGCCGCCCGGCTCGGCGTAGTCCGCCGGGTCGACGGCCTCCCACGTCACCGGCACGCGGCTGTCCTTCGACGCGTCCTCGTACTCGGCGGTCACCGTCGCCGGGAGGACCGGCGCCGTCCCCGCGAGCGTCACGACGCTCACGTAGTCGACCGCCGCGATCTCGCCCGGGTCGCCGTCGCGCACGTGCACGGTCCCGCTCACGGGCTCGACGAGCTCGGGCGACGTGCCCGTCACGTCGAACGCGCCGGGCGCGGCCACGTCCTCGGCCGTGACGTCCTCCCAGTCGACCTCGACCGTCTCCACGCGACCGTCGGTGAAGACCGCGTCGATCTCCGCAGGGAGATCGGGCAGCACGCCGACGTCGGTCGGGATGTGCACCGGCGAGTGGTCGATCGGTCCGTTCGGGTCGACGGGGTCCGGCTCCTCGACGCCGCCCGTGCCCCACAGCTCCCACTCCGAGACTCCGACGGCGGAGTAGCTCGTCGCGGTCGTGCCGCGCAGCGCCTGGAACGTCGCCCGGACGCGCGTCGTCGTCACCGCGTCGAACGTCGTCGCGTTGGTCTCCAGGCGCGCCGTCGGGAACCCGCTGGGGTTCGGGAGGTCGACGAACGCACCCGCGTCCTCGTCCCAGTACTGGATCGTCCAGGACGCCGGGACGCGCACGTTGTCGCCGTTGGCGTCGGTGCCGTCGGACCAGAACCGGATGACCGAGCGGTCCACGGTGACCGGCGCCGGCCACGAGTACTCGAGCCACTGCGTCGCGGGGCGGTCCCCGCTCCACGTCGCCCACGTCGCGTCGTGCGCCCCGCCGGTGCTCACGCCGGAGCCGTCGTTCACGGCCTCGACCTTGTTCCACGACGCCGTGTAGCTCGCCTCGGGGGTCCCGAGGAGCGCGACGTTCGACGGCTCGGCCTCTGCCGCGGCGACGAGGCCGTCGGCGCTCTCCCCGGTCGCCGCCCACGCGCCGACGCCTGCGCCGGTGACCGCGAGGGCCAGCGCCGCGACGGTGGCGACCACGCGGCGTCGGACCCGCGCAGGGTGGCCGCTCCCGTCCTGACCGTCCAGCGGGACGAGCACGGTGCCGCCGCTCCCCTGCGACGTGATGCTTCCTCGCGCGCTCATGCCAGCCTCGCCTTCCCCGCCGTGACCAGGACCCTCTGCCCGTCGCGGCGGCTCAGGAGGCCGTCCGCGGTGAACTGCTCGACCGTGCGCTGCACCTTCGCGAGGAAGGCCGCACGGTCCGCGAAGCCGCCGTCGCCCCACACGACGTCGAGGAACGACGTGCCGTTCTGGCGGCGGGCGTTCGTCACGCCGCTGTCCAGGCCCGCGAAGACGACGCGCGGCTCGGACCGCTCGACGTACATGTGGTACTGGGTGTCGTCACCCGACCACGCGGGCTCGAACGTGGTGCTCCCGAGCCGGAAGTACCCGTCGCCGAGGTCCGTGAACGCGCCCTCGAGCGTGCCGTCCAGACCCATGTGGGCGTAGAGCGACAGCTTGAGGTACTCCCGCGAGGCGCTGCGCGCGAGGAGCACGGTCGGCCCGTTCTCGATGCTCTGGATCGCGGGGTTGTCGATCGTCGGCACCGCGCGGATGCTCAGCGGCATGTCGATCTCGACGACGTCGCCGGGCGACCACGAGCGCGCGACGCTCACGGAGGTCCCGGGGACGGCGTCGATGTCCTGCACCGCGCCGTTGACCCGGACCGTGAAGCCCTTGCGCACCCAGCCGGGCACGCGCAGACGGAGGTCGAGCTGCCCCGACCCGTTCACCGTGAGCCTGCTCGACCCGACCTTCGGGTACTGCGTCTCCTGGACGACCTCGAAGCCCTTCTCCTCCCAGGTCAGCGTCGAGGCGAGGTAGAGGTTGACGTACAGCGCGCTGCCGTCGACGGTCCGGAAGTAGATCGAGTCCCGGTACTTCACGTGGTTCTCGAGCCCGGTCCCGCCGCAGCACGTCCCCGTGTTCCCGTACTCGCGGCGCGTGCCGGGGTTGACGCCGTACATGTACGTGACGTCCGGGTTCGTGTCCGACTGCGTGTTCTTCTTCGAGCCGACGACCTGGTTGAGCAGGCCCCGCTCGTAGTACTCCATGTACTTCGGGTCGAGCGTGTGGAAGAACAGCAGGCGGCTCAGCTTGAGCATGTTGTACGTGCCGCACGTCTCGGCGTTGCGCGCGCCGATGTCGCCCGCGACCGTGTTCGGCGGACCGAAGAGCTCCCCCTCGCCGTGGCCGCCGTGCGCATAGGTGCGCCCGGGGACGACCATGCCCCAGAACCCCTCGACGGCGTCGAGGTACCGCTGCTCCCCCGTGAGGTCGTGGACCTTGAGGTAGCCGGGGAACTGCGGGATGTGCTGGTTCGCGTGCTTGCCGTTGAGCGTGTCGGTGCCCGCCGCGCTCGCGTCGACGAGCGTGTTGAGGTCGAACAGGCGGGCCGTGGCGACGTACGTGTCGTCGCCCGTGATCGACGCGATGTCGGCGAGCACCTCGTTCATGCCGCCGTACTCGCCCGCGATGTAGATGCCCCACATCCGGTCGAGCTGGGCCTGCGGCAGCACGGAGAGCCGGCTGTGCACCCAGTCCGCCATCGAGGTCGCGATCTCGAGCGCCTGGTCGGATCCCGCGAGGCGGTAGGCCTCCAGGAGCCCCGCCATGATCTTGTGGCACGTGTAGTACGGCGCCCAGATCTCGCCGTACGGCGCGTACTTCTCGAGCTGGCTGAACTGCCACTCGCCGTAGGCGGCGAGGAAGCCCGGGTGGCTGAACCGCCCCATGGCCGCGAGCGCCGTCTGGACCTCGCCGAGGCCGGCGACGATCTGGTCCACCTTGTCCTGGAACACGGTCTCCCCCGTGCTCGCGAACGCGAGCGACACCATGGACAGGAAGTGCCCGCCGTAGTGGCCGCGCAGGAGGTTGGCGGTCTGGGTGTTCGCGCGGCCCGGGTAGTCGTCGGGTCCCCACGCCTGCTCGTTGGCGTGGCCGAAGCCCTCCCAGCCGCCGGGCGCGCTCGCGCCCTTCGTGTCGAGCCCCGCGTTGCGCCGGAAGACCGCGAGGACGCGGTCGACCGGGTACACGCGGGCGAGGTGCAGCATCTGGTCCTGGGACCGGGTCGCGACGCTCGGCGCGAGCGTCACGTCGGACATCGAGAACGGCTCGGCGGCCCAGCCGTCGAGCGTGATCGACCGGTCGAGGGACCGCAGGAAGCCGCGGCTCACGGGTGGCCTCGTCGGGACGAACGTGGCGGGGACGGCCGGTGGTGCGGCGGCGGCGCCCCCGGCGAGGGCGACCGCACCGGCGGTCGCGCCGGCGGCCAGCGCGCCGAACCGCAGGACGGACCGGCGCGAATAGGTCGAGTCGTGCACAGGCATGTCTGCTTCGCTCCTTCTCACTCGTCGTCGAGTGGTGGAAGCGTCGTCGGCGGCAAGGAGGGAAGTCCCGCGTTCCGACGCTCGTGCAGGGTCGTGGGTGCGAGGTGCAGGCCGCGCGCCGAGGGAGAGGGGCACTCCCTCTCCCTCGGCGCGACGGCTCGACCTCGCGAGGATCAGGCGCAGTCGAGTGCTTCGACCGGCGCCTCCAGCGTGGTCGTCACCTCCTTGCCGTCGAGGGTCGCGACACCGGTGACGGTGACGGTCCCGTCCGGGACGCTCGTCGCGCGGACCGCGAACGACTGGTACGCCGCCTTGCCGGCCGCGACGTCGCGGAACGCCTTCGTTCCGTACGGCGTCGTGAGGGTCACGTCGGCGGGCACGTCCTCGCCGTTCGTCGCGCGCACGGCGACGTACGCCTTCCCCGCGAGGCACCGCGGCGAGACGTCGACCGCGAGGTCGAGCTCGGGCGCGGGCGGCTCGTCGCCGTACGCGGCGAGGAGCGCGGCCTGCTCGGCGGCCGTGATCGGCAGGACGGTCCCGTGGCGCGGGCTGCTCGGCAGGTCCGCGTCGACGGACGTCCACACGCCCGAGTCGAGGTCGGTGGACTCGAGCGGCAGGTAGCCCTGGCCGCCGTGGTAGCTCGGCTGGTCGACGAAGAGGTACCACTTCTCCTCGGTGTTCGACTTGAACACCGTCGGGCCCTCGCCCGCCGTGAGCGTGCCGCCCCAGGGGTTCGGCTGGCCGTACCCGATCCTCTCGGCGACGAGGTCCCAGTCGGTCGAGCGCAGGTCCGTCGACTTCTCGAGGCGCGGGATCATGTACGCCTCGTCCTTGGTGAACCGGTAGTACGTGCCCTCGTGCTCGACGATCGAGGAGTCGATCATGCCGAGGCCGTTGCCGCGCTTCTCGTCGATCCACACCTGCGGCTCGCTGAACGTCACGAAGTCGCGCGTCGTGGCGTACATCATGCGCTGGTACGAGTCGGCGATGCGCCGGTTGGACGTGTCGGTCGTCGGGTACAGCGCCGAGGCCCAGTAGACGATGTACTCGCCGCGCTGCGCGTCGTAGAACGCCTCGGGCGCCCACGTGTTGCCCGCGTACTCGCTCGAGACCGTCACCGAGCGCTGCTCGGACCAGCTCACGAGGTCCGTCGACTCCCAGATCATGAGGGCGCGCGAGCCGCGCTCCTGGGCGTTGCCGAAGTTGTTCCCGCCGTAGATGCGCAGGTCGGTGGCGAGCAGGAAGAACCGGTCGCCCTCGGGCGAGCGGATGATGAACGGGTCGCGCAGACCCTTCTCGCCGAGCTCCGACGTGAGGACGGGCTCGGCGTCGTTGAGCTCGACCCAGTCGAGCGGGTCGTTGCCGTCGCTCACGCTGAAGTAGACCGACTCGCCGTCGGGCGTGCTCTCGCCCTCGAAGTACGGGAAGAAGTAGCCCTCGTAGTCCGCGGCGGCCGGCAGCGGCCGGACCGTCGCGTCGTAGGTGTGCGTGGCCGTCGCGCCGTCCTTCGACGCCGTGACGGTGAGCTGCACGACGGCGGCCTCCTCGCCGTGCGCGGGGCGCGTCACGTCGCCCGTGGGCGAGATCGTGGCGGGGTCGGAGGTGACCCACGTGAGCGACGAGCCGTTCGCGCCGGTCACGGGGAGCGTGAGGTTGCCGCGCACGTCGTCGAGGTGCGGGACCGTCACGTGCTCGGCGTCCCACTGCGCCGCCTCGGCGGGCAGGAGCTGCGCGAGGACCGTGACCTCGAACGTCGCGGTCCGCGCGACGGCGCCGCGCGTCACGGCGGCGGTCAGGGTGACCGTCGCGTCGTCCTCGCCGGCTGCGGGACGTGTGACCTTGCCGGTCGCCGAGACGACCGCGGGGTCGGACGACGACCACGTGACGAGCGAGCCCTGGGCGGCAGCCGTCGGGAGCGCGAGGTCGGCGGTGACGGCGCTCGTGTCGCCGAGGTCGAGCGCTGCGAGGTCGGCGTCGGCCGCGGCGGCCGACGTCTCGAGCGCGAGCTCGGCCGCCTCGGCCGCCGTGACGGCCCGGTCGTAGATCCGGAAGTCGCGGACCTGCCCCTTGAGGTACCGGTCGCCGGAGTACAGCGAGCGACCGACGTAGTTCGCCGTCGTCTGCCCGCCGCCGATCTGGCCGGGGTCGGTCGTGACGTTCGTCGCCTGCTTGACCTGGACGCCGTCCTCGTAGAGCGTCGCGGTCGTGCCGGTGAGCGTGTACGTCAAGGTCTTCCAGACGCCGCGCGTCAGGTTGGACCCCTTGGTGACGGTCTGCTCGGTGGTCCAGCTGCCCGTCGCGATCGACGTCCGGTACGCGTTGCCGGTCGTGAAGAGGTAGCCGTTGCCGGCCGTCCCGCTCGAGTTCCCGAGCCCGTAGATGAAGTACGGCGTCGCCTGCGTGGCGTCCACCAGCACGTCGAGGCTCACCGTCGCGTCGGTGAGGCCGGCGAGCAGGTGGTCGGGCAGGTCGACGTAGTCGTCCGTGCCGTCGAGCGCGAGACCGTCGGGGGTCGCCGTCGCGCCGTGCACCGTGGCCGGGCCGAACGTCGAGCCCGCGGCGAGGTTCGCCGTCGTGCCGCCGGTGGTGCTGGCCGCGTCGAGCGGGTACCAGGCGACGAGCCCGGCGTCGTCAGCGCTGCCGGCCCCGCTGGCCGCGGCGGTGCCGACCGGGGCGGCGACGGGGGCCGCCGTGGCCCCGGCCGTCCCGAGCAGCGTCGCGGTGAGCGCGCCGACGAGCCCGACGGCGATGCCCGCCGCCCGGCGACGCGGGCCGCGCGTCCTGAGTCCTGTCATGGTCGTCCTTCTCCTCGTCGAGATGAAACGTGAAGCACCTGCCGAGGTAGTACCCGCGGTCGCGAGGTAGAACCCCGGGGGATCTACCTCGCGACCTGCGGTTCTACCTCGCGGATGTCAGCCGCACGTAGCGGCGTCGTACGCGACCTCGTGCTCCGTGGTGACGGGTTCGCCGTCGAGGACCGCGGTGCCCGTGACCGTCGCCGTCCCCGCGGCCACGGACGTCGCCCGCACCGCGAACGACTGGTACGCCGCCTTGCCGGGCGCGACGTCGGCGACCACCTTCTGGCCGAACGGCGTCGCGAGCGTGACGTCGGCGGGAACGTCGCCCGCGTTCGTCGCGCGGACCGCGAGGTAGGCCTTGCCCGCGAGGCACCGGGGGGTGGCCTCGACGGTCAGCTCGACCTCGGGCTGCGGTGCGACGTCGACCGGGTCCACGCTCTCGAGCGTGGGCGTGACCTTCTGGATGAGGCCGTCCTCGCCGAACGTGAGACGGTCGATCGTCGTCTCGCGGTTGGTGCCGTTGCCGCCGGGGATCGCGAAGCGGTGGTACGCGATGTACCAGTCGTCCGTGCCCTCGACGTTGAGGATCGAGCTGTGCCCGGTCCCGAGGATCCCCTGCGACGCGTCCTTCTCGAGGATGACGCCGCGGTAGGTCCACGGGCCGTCCAAGCTCGTCGCGGTCGCGTACCCGACGCGGTAGTTCGGCGACCCGGTGTCGTCGATCGAGTACGTGAGGTGGTAGATCCCGTCGCGGAAGTTGACGAACAGGCCCTCGCGGAAGTCCGTCAGCCCCGGGATGCGCCGCAGCGTGTCCTGCTCGATCGACGTCATGTCGTCGGACAGCTCGGCCATGACCGGGCCGTTCGACGGGCCGCCGTTGCCCCACAGGAGCCAGTACTTGCCGGTCTGCGGGTCGTGGAACGCGGCCGGGTCGATGGCCTGGCCGGAAGTGACGGCCTCGCCGTTGGTGATCATCGCCGTGGGCTCCGCGGTGAACGGTCCCTCGGGGCTGTCGGCCACCGCGACGCCGATCGTCTTGCGGTCGTACGTCGGGTTGTGGCCCGAGAAGTAGAAGTAGTACTTCCCGTCCCGCTCGATGATCGTCGGCGCCCACGCGTTGCCCGTCGCCCACGGGACGTTGCCGTTCGCGCCGTCGAGCGTGAGGAACGGCTCCTCCGAGCGCTCCCACTCGACGAGGTCGGAGGACTTCCAGACGTAGAAGTCCTTGCCGCCCCAGCCGGGCGTGCCGTCCGTCGTCGCGTAGAGGTAGAACGTGTCGCCGAACTGCGCGATGTTCGGGTCGGCGTACCGCCCCGGCAGCACCGGGCTGTTCATCTCCTTCGCCTGGACCGTCCACGTTCGCGACGACCCGTCCGGCCCGGTCACCGTGTACTCGACGGGCTCCGAGAAGTCCTGCGCGGACCCGTTCGACGGCGAGACCGTGGCCCGGGGCGAGACGGCGAGCACGGGCGAGAGCGCCGTGAGGTCCGTCCCCGGCTCGACCGGGAGCGTGACCGTGGAGCTCGCGCCGTCGACGATCGCCGGGACCTTCAGCTCGTCGAGCTCGGCGCCCGTGACGGCCGTGTGGTCGGCGCCGAGCTGGAACACCTCGTCGGCGGTCAGCGCGCGGTCGTAGACCCGGAAGTCGCGCACCGAGCCCTTGAGGTAGCGGTCGCCCGGGTAGACCGAGCGGCCGATGTAGTTCGCGAGCGTGGACCCGTTGCCGATGTCCTTCGGGTCGATCGTCACGCCGGTCTGGCGCCCGACCTCGACGCCGTCCTCGTAGAGCACGGCGGTCGTGCCCTCGAGCGTGTACGTCAGGTGCTTCCAGACGCCGCGCTGCAGGTCGGCGTTCTTGCTCACCGTCTGCTCCGTGGTCCAGTTGCCCGTCGCGATCGACGTCCGGTAGGCGTTGCCGGTCGTGAACAGGTAGCCGTTGCCGGCCGTCCCGCTCGTGTTGCCGAGGCCGTAGATGAAGTACGGCGTGGCCTGGTCCGTGGCGATTTTCACGTCGAGGCTCACCGTCACGTCCGTGAGGCCGGCGAGCAGGTTGTCGGGCAGGTCGACGTAGTCGTTCGTCCCGTCCAGGGTCACGCCCTCGCCGGTCCCGCTGAAGGCTGCGCCGCCCGTGAGCGTCGCCGCGCCGATCGTCGCGTCCGGCGCCGAGTTGGCCGCCGTCGTGCCGCTCGTCTCGTCGAGCGCGTACCGCACCACGAGACCCGGCACGTCGGAGGTCACCTCGACCGCGACGTAGGCGGTGCGCGACCCGTCCGCGGTGGTCGCGGTGACCATCGCGTGGCCCTCGCCGACGCCGGTCACGACGCCCTCGGCCGAGACCGTGGCGACGGACTCGTCGTCGGACGCCCAGGTGATCGCGCGGGCGCTCGCGTTGGCCGGTGTGACGGTCGCGGTGAGCTGCCGCGTCCCCGCGACGCCCACCTGGACCGACGCCGGGGTGACGCTCAGGCCCTCGACCGGCACGACGTCGTCGGTCACGGTGACGACCGCGCGGGCCCGCACGCTCACCCCGCCGCCCAGGCTGCCCTCGACGACGAACTCGCCCTCCTGGGCGTACGACGCCGGGTCGACCGCGTCCCACGTGACGTCCGCCGGACCCGAGGTCCCGTCGGCGAAGCGTGCGGTGACCTGCGCCGGCAGCACGGGCGCCGTGCCCGTCTGGACCGTCACCGCGACGTCCTCGACGGACTCGACGAACGCGTCGGGCTGGTACGTGCGCAGCAGGCGGTCGTACTCGGCCTGCGTCACGGGGAGCACCGTGCCGTGGCGCGGGCGCGACGGCATCTCGTAGTCGGTCGACATGGTCCACTCGGTGGCGTCGAGCGACGTCGACTCGAACGGCACGTAGCCGCGGCCGCCGAACTCGTCGATGAAGAGGTACCACTTGTCCTCGGTGTTCGACCGGAAGATCGTCGGGCCCTCGCCCTGGTTGATGCCCGGGCCGGCCGAGCTCGCCTTGCCGATGCAGTCGGTGACGTAGTCCCAGTCGGTCGACAGCAGCTCGTCGGACTTCTCCGCGAGGATGAACTTCGAGCACGGCGTCGTCGAGGTGTTGTTCCGCTCGTCCTTCGTGAAGCGGTAGAACGTGCCGTCGTCGTCCTGCGCGACCGTCGAGTCGATGACGGAGTAGCCCGGGTCGACCCAGACCTTCGCCTCGGAGAACGTCACGAAGTCGCGCGTCGTGGCGTACATCATGCGGTTGTAGCTGTTCCCCGTGTGGCCCGGGTCGTCCTCGGCGTAGAGCTTCGACGCCCAGAACACCACGTACGCGCCGAGGCT
Source organism: Cellulosimicrobium sp. Marseille-Q4280 (assembly GCF_943181405.1). Lineage (GTDB taxonomy): Bacteria > Actinomycetota > Actinomycetes > Actinomycetales > Cellulomonadaceae > Cellulosimicrobium. Next base: position 105,340 of record NZ_CALPBY010000008.1, on the reverse strand, counting down.
CTCGTCGTAGTACGCCTCGGGCGCCCACGTGTTGCCCGCGGTGTCCGGCGAGACCTGCACGAGGCGCTGGTCGGTCCAGGTCACGAGGTCCGTGGACTCCCACACCATGATCGACTTCGAGCCCTGCCGCTGCGCGGCGTCCCACCCGTTGCCGTCGTAGATCCGCAGGTCGGTGGCGATCTGGTAGAACTTGTCGCCCTCGGGCGAGCGGATGATGAACGGGTCGCGCAGGCCCTTCTCCCCCAGCTCGGAGGTCAGGACCGGCTGGTTGTCGTTGAGGTTCTGGTAGTTCAGCGCGTCGTTGCCCTGGCTCAGGCCGAAGTAGACCTGCTCGCCGGTGGCCGTGCCCTCGCCGACGAAGTAGGAGAACAGGTAGCCCTCGAGGTCCTCCTGCTCCGGCAGCGGCGGGACGGTCGCGCCGAGCTCGCGCGTCGCGGTGGCCGCGCCGACCGTGGCGGTCGCGGTGAGCGTGACCGTCTCCGCGTCCTCGCCGTGCGCGGGCCGGGTGACCTCGCCGGTGGGCGTGATCGCGCCCGACGACGACGCCCAGCTCACGCTCGCACCGTGCAGCCCGGTGGTGGGAAGGGTGAGGTTGCCACGCACGTCGTCGAGGTTCGGGACCTCGAGCGCGGCCGCCGCGGCGTCCGCCTTCGCCTGGTCGCCGTCGCCGGGGAGGACCGTGACGTCGAACGTGCGGGACTCGGTCGCCCCGCGCAGCGCGACGGTCGCGGTGAGCGTGGCGGTCGCGGGCTCCTCGCCCGCGGCCGGGCGGGTCACGGTGCCGTCCGCTCCGACGACGCCGTCGTCGGACGTGGCCCACGTGACCGCCGTGCCGCCGACGCCCTGCGCCGGGAGGTCGAGGTCGGTGACGACGGCGCTCGTGTCGCCGAGGTCGAGGGCCGCGGCGTCGGCGGTGACCGCGTCCTGCGCGGCGTCGGCCGAGATGTCGGCGACCTCCTGCGCGGTGAGCGCGCGGTCGTAGAGCCGGAAGTCCTTCATGCGGCCCTTGAAGAGGTTGTCCGCGGCGTACGCGGACTTCCCCAGGAAGTTCGCGGTGGTCACGCCGCCGCCGATCGCACCCGGGGTGATCGTCACCGCGGTGTTCTGCCCGACCTGTGTGCCGTCCTCGTAGAGGCGCGCGGTGCCGCCACCGAGCGTGTAGGTGACCGTCTTCCAGACACCGCGCGCGAGCGCGCCGGCCGGGGCCTTCGCGGTGTTCTGCTCACGACCCCACGCGAGATCGGAGATCGTCGCACGGTAGTTCGCGTTGCCCGTCGAGAAGAGGTAGCCGTTCCCGGACTGCGGCGTCCCGACGGCGGTGTTGCCCAGGGTGTAGAAGAAGTAGTTGCCGCTGAGGGACGTGTCGATCCAGACGTCGGCGCTGACGGTCACGGCGTCCATCCCGGCGAGCAGGTCGTCGGGCAGGTCGACGTGGTTCGAGCCGCCGAACACCAGGCCCTGGCCCTCGCTCCAGCCACCGCCCTGCCCCGCGAGGGTCGCGTCGAGGCCGTTGCCGGACGCGTCGTGCGCGACGGTGCCCTCGGTCTCGTCGAGCGGGAGCCACAGCTGGAGGCCCTCGGTGGCCGGCGCGGCGAGCGCCGTCGCCGACGTCGGCTCGAGGGCCGTGGGCCCAGGAGCGGCGGGGGCTGCGGCCGCCGCGGCAGGCGCGAGCGGGCCCACCAGGGCGAGCCCGACGAGCGCGGCGAGCGCACGCCGTCCGGCACGCGTGTCGGACGGACGCGTGCCGGACGTGCGCGGGTGCGGGGCGGTCGCGGAGCGGTGGCCGGCCGGCGGCGTGTCGGACGTGCCGGCGGTCCCTCTCGATGTCGTTCGAGAGCTGTCTCGTACGTGGCGTGAGGTCATCGATGACTCCTCGTCGTCGTGCCCCGGCGGCACCGCCGGGCGGCCCGTCCGTCGTCGGACGAGCGCGTGTGAACGCTAACATGTGAGCGCGAACATGAATAGGGCGAGCGCTCAGACGATCACGTTCGAACCGCCCCCACCCGACCGCGGGAGCCTCCGCAGCCCGTCGAGAAGGATCCCGACCCGCCGAGGTAGTACCCGGGCCGGCCGAGGTAGTACCGCGGTCTGCCCTGCCCCCGGTCCCCGAAGTAGTACCGGGGTCCGCACCCCGGTACTACTTCGGCGGACCCCGGTACTCCTTCAGTGGACTGCGGTACTACCTCGCGGCTGTCAGCCGCCGCAGGTGGCCGGGTCGTACGCGACGTCGACGCTCGACGTGACCTCGTCGCCGTCGAGCATCGCCGTGCCCGTGACGGTCGCCGTGCCGGCCGGGGCGGAGACCGCGCGCGTCGCGAACGACTGGTACGCGTTCTTGCCCGGCGCGACGTCCGCGACCGTCTTCGTGCCGAACGGCGTGGCGAGCGTGACGTCCACGGCGACGTCCTCCCCGTTCGTGGCCCGCACCGCGACGTAGGTCTTGCCGGCGAGGCAACGCGCCTGCGCGGACACGTCGAGCGCGAGCTCCGGCGCGACCTCTGCCGGGGAGAACTCCCACGTGTCGACCTCCGCCAGGTCCTGGCCCTCCGGGCCGGCGAAGGTGAGGTACACGTCGTGCACCCCGCTGACGCCGGCGAGCTCGGCCGTGACCTCGGACCACTCGCCCACCTGCGCGTCGAGGGCGATCGTCCCCACGACGGGACCGGTACGGTCGTCGAGGCGCACCTCGACCTGACCACCCTCGACGAGCGGCTTCACGCGCGCGGTGACGCTCGCGGCACCGTCGCCGAAGTCGACCGCCGAGAGCGCCGACCAGTCGCCGTCGTCCACGTCGCGCACGACGAGGTTCGGGGCGTCCTCGCCGAACTGCGCGGACCCGCCGTCGACCTTCGCGGTCGCGAGGCCCTGCTGCCACGCGAACGTCTCGGCCTCGAGGACCTGGAACGGGTCGAGGTCCTTGACCTGCTCCGGGCCCGCGTACGTCCCGACCACCTGCTGGATCGTGCCGTCGGCGTTGAACCCCAGCTCCTGGATGTGCGGGCTGCGGTACCCCTGCGTCGTGCTCCCGTTGATGCGCTTGTTGAGCGTCGGCGCGTGGTACGTGAAGTAGTACTTCCCGTCGAGCTCGAACACGGACTGGTGGTTGTTCCCGCCGGTGCCCGCGCCGAAGAACTGCGACTGGTTGGGGAACAGGACGCCCGCGTACGTCTCCTTGGGGAACGACATCGGGTCGTCGGACATCATGTAGCCGATCTGGCCGCCCCCCGGGTAGCCCGGCAGCGGTGTCTGGTTGCCGCCGAAGTCGTTGCCGCCGAAGTGGGAGGAGTACGACAGGTAGTACGTGCCCTCGCGCTCGAACACCTGCGCCGCCTCGAACGCGACGGGCGCGTCCACGACGGCCGCCGTGCCCTGCGTCGAGACCATGTCGTCGCCCAGCTCGATGACCCGGATGTTCTTCGGGTTGTTGAAGCGCTCCGCCGCCGGCATCGACGTCGACGCGGGACCGCCACCGAAGTAGAGGTACGCGTCGCCGTCGTCGGTGACGAGCGGGGCCGGGTCGAACTTCCACGCCACCGCCTCGGCGCCCGGGGTCCGGCCGTCGATGAGGGTGCTGTCGCGCTCGCTCGTCCAGGGCCCCACCGGGGACTCACCCGTGATGACGTTCGAGGAGCCGCCGCCGTTGGCGTAGTAGAGGAAGTACTTCTCGACCCCGTCGACGACCTTCTTCGCCATGCCGGGCGCCCACGAGTTGTTCGTGAACGGCGCGACGCCGTTCGGCCCCGCGACCTGGATCTCCCCGTGGTCCGTCCAGTTCACGAGGTCCTCGGACGAGATGACGGTGATCTGGTTGATGTTCCCGTAGTTGATCTGCGGGGAGACACCGGTCACCGGGTCGGGGGCGTACCCCTGCGTGTCGTTCGTCAGGTACATGTACACGCGCCCGTCCTCGACGAACCCGAACCCGTCGGCCCCGAACTTGTGGGAGATCAGCGGGTTGTGCTCGCCGGGGAGCTTGCCGACGACCTCGATCGTCCTCGACGGCGGCTTGGGCGGCGGCGCCCCGACGACCGACACGTCGTCGAGGACGAAGTCCATGAGGTGGGTGGCCGGATCGGCGGCCGGGTCGGACGTCCACGGCGTCTCGAAGAACAGCCGCGCGGTGCCGACTCCCTGGCTCGCCGGGATCGTGAACGTGCCGTCGAACGTCGCCCACTGGCCCTTGGTCGCGGTGACGCTCACGAGGTTCGTGTACGTCCCGCCGCCGTAGTGCATGGTGGCGAAGAACTGCTTGGTCGGCGGCGCGTCCGCGGCGTCGTACCGGATCCTGGCGGTCAGCTCGTAGGTCTGACCGGCCTGGACCTTCCCGCTGAGGTCCTGCATCGGGCCCGAGCCCGTCGTCGCGCGCTCGGTCGTGAGCGCGGCGGCGGCGCCCGAGAACGCGCCGTCCGTCGTCGACAGCACGGCCTCGTCGGTCGCGTTCCCGTCGTTGACGAACCATCCGGTGGTGCCGTCCTCGAAGCCGCCGTTCACGACCAGCTCCTCGTCCGCGGCCTGCGAGGGCAGCGCGGCGAACGACGCCGAGAGCAGCGTCACGAGTGCCGCCCCGGCGAGTGCGCCGCGCACGCGGCGTCGTCTGCGGTGGTGCGTGTCCATGGATCCTCCTCGATCGATGTCCTGCTGTTCCCGTCCCCGCGGTGCGCGGGACGGGTCGTGCGCGACGGCGACCCGTGCCGTCGTCGTACCCCCCTCCTCGAGCGGACGACGCCCGGCCGGCCGGGTCTGCACGACCGGCCGGGCGCCGTCGGTCAGCCGTAGGCGACCGTGCGGGAGGCCGACGCGCCGTCGGTCGGGCGCGTGACGGCGGCGGTCGCCTCCCCGGCGGGCGCGTCCGCGAGGCGGGTCGCGAACGCCTGGTAGGCGTTCGACCCGGGCGCGACGCCGGCGAAGGTGCGGCTGCCGTAGGGCGTCGACACGACGACGTCGACGGGGACGTCCTCGTCGTTCGTCACGCGGACGGCCACGTAGTCCCTGCCGGCCATCGCGCGAACGCTCGCCTCGGCCGTGAACGCCACCGCGGGAGCCTCGGCCTCGGCGAGCGACGCGACCGCCAGCGCGAGGGCCCGCGCCGGTGCGTCGGCCTGGTTCTGGGTCGAGGGCGCAGTCGTCGCGCGCGCCCAGGCGAGCCCCTTCTCGACGGCGGCCCACGACTCGGGCGTGAACGCCGCCGGGTCGAGCGCCTCGGCCTCGGCGACGACGGCGTCGAGCGCGGTCCGGTCCGCGCCTCCGTCGGCGTCGAGCACGTCGCTCAGGAGGAAGTGGTCGACGTCCACGTGGCCGCCCGTCTGCTCCTTGGCGTAGGAGAAGAGCCCGAACCGGTAGCCCATGAAGTGCGACAGGCTCCAGTCCATGACGAGCGGTCCCTGACGTGCGCCGAGCGGCTGCCACGTCTGCCCGTCGAGGCTGTACGAGTACTGCACCCAGAGCTGGCCGTTCGGCGACGCGAAGTCGGCGTCGGCCTTGACGTGGACGTCGGTGCGGTCGCCGAGCGGCACCTGCGACCCCGCGACGAACGACTCCACCGCGTCACGGTCGATGGTCTCGGTGAACGGCTGCAGGCGGGTGACGAGCCCGAGGGTGCGCTCGCCGTCCACCTGCTGGATCCCCGCGTACGCGAAGCTGCGACCGTAGACCGCGAGGCCCGCCACGTCGCCGTCCCGCATGCCCGAGACGTCGAGGCGGGTCTCCGCCGAGGAGGTGGGCCCGAACGTGCGCTGGCCGAGCGTGTTGCGGGCCTCCTCCAGGTACGTGAGGTCGCGCCCGGGCGCCTTCGTGTACTCGGCCTCGCCCGTGACGACGTGGCCGTTGGTCAGGCGCAGCCAGCCCTCCCGCTCGGTGAGGGACCAGTAGCGGTTGTCGGGGGCGTGGTTCCACTGCCAGGCGAGGTCGAGGTCGGACCCGTCGTACGACACCTCCGCGAGCGTGGGGTGCTCGACCTCCGGGGTCAGACCCACGACCGACACGTCGTCGAGCAGGTACTCGACCCTCGACGACGGCGGCTGCGGGTTCGCCCACGGCGTCTCGACCGCGAGCTTGAAGGCGGACACGTCGGTGCCGCTCGGGACCGTGTAGGTGCCGCTGACCGTCGCCCACTCCCCCGGCGTCGCGTTCGCCCACGCGAGGGTCTTGACGCCGCCGCCCCAGTCGCCGACGAGGTTGAACCGCACCTGGTCCGGGCCGTCGGCGTACTTCACGCGCGCCGACACCTCGTACGTCACGCCCGCCTGGATCTTCCCGCCGAGCTGCTGGTTCGGCCCGGAGCCGTTGAGCGTGCGGTCGCTCACCTCCAGGGCCGCGGTGCCCGACGCCGCGTCCGCCGTCATGCGGGAGACGCTCGCCCCGTACTGGGCGCCCCAGGGTGCGGTCGTCGCGTCCTCGAACCCGGGGTTCGTCACGAGCTCGACCCCGAGCAGCGACTCGTCGTAGACCGGCGCCTCCGGGATCTCCCAGACGGTGTCGCTGAAGGCGCGGTGCTCCGCGTCGTTCGCGAAGTCGTCCGAAGCGACGATGCTCTTGAGCCGCTCGCGCCGCTCGGTCGCCTCGTCGAGCACGATCGGCTTGGTGAACACGTCGCCCACCCGGACCACGCCGTCGTCGCCGAACGTCGGCCAGCCGTCCTGCCACGTCGCGGGGATGAGCGCCGGGATCCGTCCGAGCGGGTACGTGTCGCGGAAGAACATGCCCCACCACTCGTACCCGCCCTCGCCGTCGGGCACCTCGACGAGGCCGCCCTGCGCGAACCCGTCCGAGTTCAGCGCGCTGCGCGCCTCGTAGGGGTTGGACCCGTCCTCGGTCTGGTAGCGGCCGAGCAGGTGCGGCGAGCGGAACAGCACCTCCTGACGGTTCTGGCCGCTCGGCCACGTGATGATCGCGACGTAGTACTCACCGTCGACGTAGTGCACCTGCGCACCCTCGAAGAGCCCGCCGATGAACGGCTGCCCGGCGTAGTCGCTCGCGCGGAAGATGTCCGGGTAGTCCGCCACGATCGTGGTGAGGTCGTCGTCCAGCCGGACCGCGCTCGTCGCACCCGAACCGTAGAAGATGTAGGGCGTCCCGCCGTCCGCCTCGTCGAAGAACAGCGACGGGTCGTGGAGCCCACGGCCGAGCGGCGTGCGCTCCCAGGCGCCGTCCTCGACGTCGTCCGTGCGGAAGAGGAACGACCCGCCCAGGTCGTTGGTGTTGAACACCACGTAGAACGTGCCGTCGTGATAGCGCAGCGACGACGCCCACTGACCGTTCCCGTACCCGTTCTGCCCGTTGCGCAGCGACGAGACGTCGCCGACCCCGAGACGGTCGTACACGTAGCCGACGATCTCCCAGCTCACGAGGTCGTACGACTTCATGATCGGGGCGCCCGGGGCGAGGTGCATCGTCGTGCTGATCATGTAGTAGACGTCACGGCCCTCGTCGTTCTCCGCAGCCGGGACGCGCGTCACGCTGATGTCGGGGACGTCGCTGCTCAGCAGCGGGACGCCGTAGGTCCCGTCGCCGTTGTCGGTCGTGGTCAGTCCTGTGATCGTCGTTCCCGGGTCGTCCGCGGCGCTCGCTGCTCCTGACGTGACCGATCCGAGCGCGAGCGCGCCCGCGACCGCCACCGCGCCTGCTCTGCCGCGCCGGTCGTGCGTACGTGCTGTCATCCCGTCCTCCTCCTTGAGGTCGTGCTGCGGGTGGTATCGGTGTCGTCATCGATATCGAGAACGACAGACGTCGCGAGGTAGAACCTCCGGTCGCGAGAGAGAACCCGGCGGGTTCTGTCTCGCGACCTGCGGTTCTACCTCGCGGTCAGCACGTGGCCGCGTCGAACGCGGCGTCGTGCTCCGTGGTGACGGGCTGCGGACCGTCGGAGGTGTCGAGGACCGCGGTGCCCGTGACCGTCGCCGTGCCCCCCGCCACCGACGACGCCCGCACCGCGAACGACTGGTAGGCCGCCTTGCCGGGCGCGACGCCGGCGAACGCCTTCGTCCCGAACGGCGTCACCAGCGTGACGTCCGCCGGCACGTCGCCCGCGTTCGTCGCCCGCACCGCGACGTACGCCTTCCCGGCGAGGCACCGTGCTGTCGCCTCGACGACCAGCTCGACCTCGGGCTCCGGCGTCACCTCGCCGGGCACGATCTCGACCGTGTAGGTCGTCGACGTCGTGTGGTCCTGCGCGACGCCGACGACCTCGAGCGTGCGTCCCGAGCCGTCCTCGGGCAGCGTCACGAGCCGCCCTCGCGTGTCGTCGACCAGCACGCCGTCGACGCGGACGAGCCCGCTCGGCACGTGCGGGTCGGCGTCGAGCACGACGCTCGCCGTGCCCTCCGGAACCGTCAGCGTGTAGGCCGTCGTCGCCGGGTCGAACGCGGGCGCGAGCGTCCCGGTGTCGAACTCGAGCGCCGACAGGCCCGGCGTCGCGTCGTACGACGCCGCCCGGTCGACACCCACACCGAAGACGCCGCCGGCCCACCCGCCGGTCGCCTGGAACCGCACGGTCACGACGGGGATGCGTTCCCCGTCCTCGTCGAGGACCAGCTCTCCCGCGCTGTCGACCTTCCAGCGCGTGGCCTCCCCGAGCTCCAGGTACTTCGCCGGGAGCTGGGTCGTGTCGACGTAGAAGCCCTGCTCGTCCTTGCCCGGAGCGTTCGCGACCGTGGTGATGGTCTTCAGCTTCTCGTCGTTCACGTAGACGTCGAACGTCCGCCCCTGGTCGCCCGAGTAGAGGGTGACGCCCAGATGGTTGGTCGCGGAGGCCGGGTCGATCATGAGGTCGTAGCTGAACCACCCGGTGCCGTTCGCGTGCCGGAACTGCCGACCGCTGAACGCGCCGACCGAGGACCCGCTCTGCTTCAGGTTCTTCGCGTTCTCGAAGTTGTTGTTGTCGAAGCTCGTCAGCTCGTCGACCGTGCGGTCGGCGTCCCGCAGCTCCTCCTTGGCGCGCAGGATGCGCTCCTGCGACGCCGCCGAGTCGGGCTCGTCGAGGTTCAGGTACAGGCCGTACGTCACGTCCCAGTTGGTGTGGTGGGGCGTGAAGACGAGCCCGTCGGCGTCGGCGGTGCTGCGCAGGCGGAGCTGGACCCGTCCGTCGGCCGCGTCCTCGACGCGCACGAGGTTCTCGGTGATGCGCTCCTTCCACTCGTCCGCGCCCATCCCGGCCGCGGTGATCGTCGTCTGGGCGTCCTCGTCGCGCGTCGACGAGCGCACGAGGATGCCGGTGCCCTGCCACGCGGGCTCGGGGACCGCGCCGAGGTCGGCGGACAGCACCACGGGCCCGTAGCGGAACGCGACGAAGTACGGGTTGTCCGGGGTGTCGACGACGGAGACCTCCATCGGCATCGTGTACCGGACCACGTCGCCGGCGGCGACAGGCAGCACGACGTACCCGCGCGACACGTCCGGTTCGACGACGGCGCCGTTCACCTCGAGCGACACGTCGCCCGCGGCCCACGACGGCACGCGCAGGCGCAGCGTCGCGTCCTCGGCGACCGCACCGCCGTCGAGCGCCGCGACGTGGAACGTCACGGTGTCGTCGTTCGGCAGGTTCGCCTCCTGCTCCACGCGCAGGTTCTGCGCCGCGTGGTCGAACGTCGACGAGAAGAACATGTTCACCCACACGGAGCCCTGGCCCGTGAAGTAGATCGAGTCACCGAGCTTGGAGAAGTTCTCCATGCCGGTCCCGGTGCAGCACCAGAACTCCGTGAACGGCAGGTTGAACACCTTGTGGTAGCCCGAGCCCATGGGGTTGAAGTACGTCGTCGTGCCGGTCTCGGGGTTCTGCGACGACAGGATCGTGTTGATGAACGCGTTCTCGTAGTAGTCCGCGTACCGCACGTCCTTGCTGAGCTTGAAGAGCTCGCGCGACAGCTTGAGCATGTTGTACTCGTTGCACGTCTCGGCCGTCTCGGCGTTGCGCGCGTCGCCCTGCTCGTCGGCGTGCTCGTGCAGCGAGCCGGGCTCGTGGAAGTGCTCCGCCTGGCTGTTCGCCCCGGTCACGTAGGTGTGGTCGCGCACGACGATGTCGAAGAAGTTCTCCGCCGCCGCGAGGTACATCGGCAGCTCGTCCTTCTCCGCCTGCGTGAGGAGCGCGTAGTACTCGGGGTTCTGCGTGAAGACGCGGTAGCGCTTGAGCGCCCCGAGGAGCTTGGGGATCTGCGTGTTGGCGTGCTTGCCCGGCAGGACGTCCTGGCCCGCGGCGAGCTGGCGGAACAACGACACCTCGTCGAACGCCTCCGCCGCGTCCTTGATCCGCTCGTCGCCCGTGATCTCGAAGAGCTCGTACAGCGCCTCGTTCATGCCGCCGTACTCGGTGCGCAGCATGACGTCGGTGCTCGGGAGCCTCGACACGCGACCCTGCACGTAGACCCCGAAGTCGGTCGCGACCGCGAGCGCCTCGTCGCCGACGGGCCCGTCGACGTACTCGGCGACGTCGAGCAGCCCGGCGAGCACCTTGTGCAGGTTGTACCAGGGCACGATGACGTTCTCGTCGGACGACCCCGTGCCCTGCACCTCGTCGAGGATCGACTCGCGGAACGCGGACACGTAGCCCGCCGAGCCCGGGTGCGACGCCGCGTAGGCGTCCTGGACGCGCGAGAGCCCTCCCACGGCCTGCTCGATCTCCGTGAAGAGCGCGTCCTTCGTGGCCTGGTCGGGAGTCGACGACCACGACATCGAGAGGGCCGACAGGTAGTGGCCGAACGCGTGCCCGCGGAAGTTCACCGCGTTGCTGCGCTCCCAGCCGCCGTACCCCGCCGCGGTCGTCGGGGTCAGCCCCCCGACCTTGTAGAACTCGTAGAGGAACGTCTCCGCGTCGAGGCTGAGCAGGTACTCGTGCTCCTTCGACGCCGCGTTCTGCAGGAAGTCGTCGGAGAGCAGCACCGAGGGCAACGCCGTGTCCTCGAGCGGCGTCTCGTCGACGACCGCGGGCACGAGCACCTCGAACTCCCGCGTGACCGGCTCGCCGTCGAGGTAGCGGACGCTCGCGGTGAGGGTCACGTGCGCGTCGTCCTCGCCGAGCGCGGGCCGGTTCACCGCGCCGTCGGTCCCGATGACGTCGGGGTCGGAGGACCGCCACGTCACCGTCGAGCCGCGCGACGCGGTGTCGGGCAGCACGAGCGCGACGGTGGCGCGCTCGGGCAGCGTCAGGCCGTCGGCGTCGTCGCGCGCGACGGCGTCGCGGTCGATCACCTGCCCCGACTCCTCGTAGAGCCCGACGACGTCCGCGAGGTTCGCGACGCCGTCGTACAGCCGGTACTGGTCGAGCGCCGCCCGGAGGTAGCCGCCGTTGTACTGCGGGCCGTTGAAGCCGATGGTCTTGGGCAGCGCCGGGTCGGAGCCGAGCACGCCGGTCGCGTCGCCGCCGACCGCGGTGGCCACCGTGGACGGCACCTTCTCGCCGTTGCGGTAGAACGCGACGTCCTTCGTCGTGCGGTCGTACGTGACGACGACGTGCGTCCACTCGTCCGCGGGGAAGAACGACGCGCGGTCGGAGCTCGCGACGCGCACCTTGTACGGCTGGCCGGACGCGGGGCCGATCGACAGCGCGAGCGGAACCGTGTCGGACTCCGACGACAGGTACCAGCCGTCGGAGTTGTAGGCGCGCTTGTTCCACGTGACGAGGTGCTCGCCGGCGAGCCTCCCGCTCGGCTCGATCCAGAAGGAGAGCGTGAGGTCCTCGGGCTGCAGCTCCGTGGACGTGCCGAGGTCGAGGTACGTGTTCCCGGTCAGGCGCAGGGCCTGGGTCCCGGGGACGACGCCGTCCACGTACGCGTAGCCGGTGGGCGCGGACCCGGCGTGGCCGCGCAGCGACACGGGGTGCGCGAGCGGGCCGGAGTCGGTGACGTCGCCCTCGAACGCGAGGTCGAGGACGGGGTCGGACAGCGCGGGCTCGACCGCGACGGCGGTGGGCGCCCAGGTGGTCAGGGCCAGCGCGGTGGCGGCGGCGACGGCGGCGAGCCGCGCCGGCCCACCGGGTCGACGGCGCACGCCGTCGGTCGTTCTCGGATGCATCGTTGCTCCTCGGGTCACGCGCGGGCTGCGGTGCCCGGCGACGTCGTGCGGTCGGGGTGGTGACCCTCGTGGCCTGTCGGACCGGCCACGAGGGAAGCGGGCTGCCAGGTCGAGCCCTAGGCCGCCACCGCCGTGGCGACCTGACGGTCGAGCGGGCGGGGCGGCGTCGGATGCGAAGGGCGTAGAGCCGCGCGCGGAGACCGCCGGCCGAACGCCCGAGGTGACGGCGCGGCAGCCCGAGCACCGAGGCCGCCCCGCCCGCGGAGGCGGGGCGGCCGTCGGTACCCGGGCTCTACCTCACGGTGTTCAGCCGCAGCCGAGCGCGTCGTAGGCGACGTCGACGGTCGAGGTGACCTCCTCGCCGTCGACCACGGCCGTGCCCGTGACGGTCGCGGAACCCGCGGGGACGGAGACCGCGCGCGTCGCGAACGACTGGTACGCGTTCTTGCCCGGCGCGACGTCCGCGAACGCCTTGGTGCCGAACGGCGTGGCGAGCGTGACGTCCACGGCGACGTCCTCCCCGTTCGTGGCCCGCACCGCGACGTAGGTCTTGCCGGCGAGGCAGCGCGCCTGCGCGGTCACGTCGAGGTCGAGCTCCGGCGCGGCCTCGCTCGCGTGGAGCCGGACGAACGTGATCGAGTGCGCGGGGAACTCGTACGAGAAGTCCTCGCCCACGCCGGTGATCGTCCGCTCGACCGGCACCAGGAGCTCGGGGTCGGCCTTGGTGTTGGTGTCCGACGGCGCACCCACCATCTCGGTGACGGTCGCTTCCGAGGCGATGCCGGTCGCGTCCTCCAGCCCGTCCACGTGCACCTGGGTCCGCGCCGCGGTCTCGGTCGGGTTGACGACCTTGACCACCACGTCGCCCGTGTCGTCGTCCCGCGTGACGACCTGGTAGAGCGACTTCCTGGTCGGCTGCTCGTACGACATCTGGAGCTCGCCGTCGAGGTACAGCTCGATCGTCGAGCCCTCGACCACGATCTTCACGTGGTACGGCTGGCCGGACTCGATGCTGTGGTTCTCGACCGCCTTCACCTCGTTGGCGCTCCCGCCGTCGGCCCGCTGGAGGGCCTGGCGCGTGTTGTTCCAGCCGCCGAGGTTCCACCAGTAGTAGTCGTTCGGGCCGCCGGCGGCGAAGCCGACGAGGAAGCCCTCCGACCCGGACGTCTTGCGCGCGTCGAGCTCGAGCGTGTAGCTCGACCAGTCCTTCGCGTACGCGCCCTCGATGATCGAGCGCGCGTCGGTGACGTTCGTCGCCGACTGCACGTACGCGCCGTCCTGCGCGGCCCACGTGCCCGACTGCGGCTCCCACTGGTCGGCCCCGGACTCGAAGTCGTCGGAGAACAGGACGTCGCCGCTCGCGTTGTCCGTCACGCGCACGTTGTCGTACTGCGCGGCGGTGCTCCACGTCGACAGGAAGACCCCGCCGTCCACCGTCGCACCCTCGGCGGGCGGGCCGGTGTGCGTGCTCGGGACCACCTGGTCGCCGACGTTCGCGGAGAACATCTGCTGCACGTAGTAGTTGACCGAGCCCCACGACTCGTCGTTGTCGAACCAGATCGCGTCGGGCGACCACTGCACGTACGACTCGTTGGCGAGCAGCGGCGCGTACGACGCGAGCCGCACGACGTCGGAGTTGCGCTCGAGGCCCGTCATGAACGCCGCCTCGGACAGCGCGTTGGCGAACGTGTTGCCGCGCGACGCGTACTCCCCGAGGAAGACCTGCGGGCCCTCGCGGTCGTAGGAGTCGTAGCGCTCGTCGTTCTCGAGGAACCACGACGGGTCGTTGTAGTAGTGCTCGTCGACCATGTCGACGCCCTGCTCGCGGTTGAACTCCCAGAGCTCGTCGAAGCGCGCGCCGGTGTCGTCGGGGCCGGAGTTGGAGATGATCTCGATGTCCGGGTACTCCGCCGCGATGGCATCCCGGAAGGCCGGGAAGTTCGCCTCGAACGTCTTCGTGTTCTCCTCGTTGCCGAGCCCGATGTACTTGAGGTCGAACGGCTCCGGGTGGCCGAGCTCGGCGCGCACCGCGCCCCACTCGGTCGTGACGTCGCCGTTGGCGAACTCGATCAGGTCGACCGTGTCCTGCACCCAGCGCTGGATCTGCGCGGGGTCGGTCATCTCCGGGATGGTGCTGCCGCAGCCGTTGGCCCCGACGGACACCACGGGCAGCGGGGTCGCGCCGAGGTCCTCGGCGAAGAGGAAGTACTCGAGGTACCCGATGCCGTACGACTGGTTGTAGCCCCAGAAGTTCCAGTTGGTCGCGCGCTCCTCGACCGGACCGATGGTCTCCTTCCACTGGTACGTGCGACGGCGGTCCGTGAAGCCGGACTCCTCGTACGTGCGGAACGTGCCGACGTTCGTCACGCACCCGCCCGGGAAGCGCAGGAACTGCGGGTCGAGCGCCTCGATCTTCTCGGCGAGGTCCCTGCGGAGCACGGACTGACCGTTCACCGGGCCGACCCACGTGTCCTGCGGGAAGAGCGACACCTGGTCGACGGCGAGCGTCCCGGCCGCGCCGGAGAGCAGCGCGAGCCGGCCGGCGTTCGTCGTGCCGGTCGCGGCGAGCGTGACGTCGTACTTCTTCCACGTGTTCGAGCCGTCGACAGCGACCTGACCGGTCGCGTAGGCGGTCGTCCCGGCCTCGTCCTCGACGCGGACCGTGACGGTCTGTGCCGTGGCCGACCGTGCCCAGACGGAGAAGTCGTACGACTCCCCCTCCTCGACGAACAGGCCCGTGTTGTAGCCCGCGTTGCGCACGCCGGCACCCGCCGCCGTCGTGGTCAGGTTGAGGTAGTTCCGGTTCGTGGCGTTGAGCCGGCCGGCGTCGTTCACGACCTGGGTCGTGGCCGTGGCGCCGCCGCGGTTCGCGGCGGCCCAGGCGGTGAGGCCCGTGAACGACCCGTTGTCCTGGTTGTTGAACTCGAACGACCGGTTGCGCACGAGCTCCGCGTAGAGCCCGCCGTCCGCGGCGTAGTTGATGTCCTCGTAGAAGATGCCGTAGAGCTCGTCGCTCATCTCGGTCCGCTCGCCCGCGAGGTCGACCGTGAGCTCGTGCTCGGCGCTCGACGTCGGCGTGAGCGTCAGCGGCGTCGCCGCGTCGCGCGGGCCGAGGACGAGCGCGCCGTCCTCCGCACGCACGCCGGCGTGCTGCTCGGGGTCGGCGGCGCTGCGCAGCCAGACCTTCCCGCCGCCCGCGTCGGTGATCCGCAGCGCCGTGCCGTCCGTGCCCGCGCCTCCGAGGGCGAGGCGGGGCTCCGGGTCTCCGGTGACGACGACGGGACGGTCACCGACCGCGAGCGTCACCGGCGACGTGCCGGGTGCGCCGTCGACGGCGGTCGCCTCGAGCGCGACGGTCGTCGCGGGACGCTCGTCGTCGAGCGCGAGCCCGTCGTCGGTCGCGACGAGGTACCGGGCGTCGCCCGGTCCGGCGAGCGTGAACGCGCCGTCGGGCACCTGGTCCTCGCCCTCCGCCGCCGTCAGCGCCACGTAGTCGAAGACCGCGGTGTGCGACGTGCCGTCCTGCGCGGCGAGCGCGTAGAGCCCGACCTGCGTGGTCGGGAAGTCGACGTCGACGGACCCGGTCGGCTGCCAGGCCGTCCCGTCCCAGTACGACGTGGTGATCGTGTCGCCCGCCCGCTGCATGCGCAGCGTCTCGCCCGTGGAGCCGGGCCGGTCGGTGAACGAGTCGGCGGCGAACACGCCGCCCGACTCGACGTCGTTCTCGATGGCGCGGCCCGACGGCGACAGGTCGCCGACGAAGGTCAGCCCCGAGCGGACGTAGTTGTCCATGTCCTGCCACGCGATGAGGCCCGCGCCCTGGTAGACGCGGTCGACCGGAGCCTCGACGTGGGTGACGACCGTGAAATCGCCGTCGGGCACGTCGAGCACGACGACGTTCTTGGCGGTGTTGTTCGTCTGCCACGTGTCGCCCGGCTGCGAACGGAGGGTCAGCGCGCCGTCGGCGACGGTGAGCGCCTCGGGCACCGGGTTGACGACGGTCCAGTCCGCGCCGAGCGCGGTGCCGTCGAACGTGTCGACCCACGCACCGTCGGGCAGGTCGGGCTCCGCGGCGGACGCCGGCAGCGACGACGCGAGCGCGACGGTGCCGACCAGTCCGCCCGCGAGCGCGACGGCGACCGTCCGGCGCCACCTCCGCGTCCGGGTGCTCAGGGGGTCCTCGGGGTGATCCATGGCCTTCCTCTCCTCGTTGAGAGACGTGGTCCGTGCCATCCGTGTGAGCGTTAACAGGCTCGCGGCCCACCGTAGTGTGAGCGTTCACATCTGACAAGGGTCCTCGTCGGGGTCGACGCGTCGGGCACGGGCGTGCCCACGCGACCCGGGGTGCCGGCCCCGTCCAGCTCTGCGGTGCCTCCGGACGACCGGAGGGTCAGACGGGCGCGGCGCCGGGCCGCCGCGCCACGCACCGGCACAGGCCGGCACGCGGCGGGACGGACCCGGCGCCCGCGCTCACCGCCGTCTGACGACGAGCACGCGCTGCAGGATCACGAAGACCAGGAGCAGCACGCCGATGACGATCTTCGTCCACCAGGAGGACAGCGTGCCCTCGAAGGTGATGATCGTCTGGATCAGACCGAGCACGAGCACGCCGAGGACGGAGCCGAGCACGAAGCCGGTACCGCCCGTGAGGAGCGTGCCGCCGATGACCACGGCGGCGATCGCGTCGAGCTCCATGCCCACACCGGTCAGCGAGTAGCCCGACCGGGAGAACATCGCGAACAGCAGGCCGCCGATGCCGGCGCACGTGCCGCTCACCACGTACACGAGCACCTTCGTGCGCGCGACGGGAAGACCCATGAGCATCGCCGACTGCTCGCCGCCGCCGATCGCGTAGACCGTGCGGCCGAACTGCGTGTAGTGCAGGACGTAGAAGGCGATCGCCACGACGAGCAGCGCGATGACGACGGCCGTCGTGATCCGCCAGCCGTCGCCGAACTCGCGGCTCCAGCTCGCGAGCGCGACGAACGACTCGTCCGTGATGGGGATGGACTGGAGGCTGATGACGTAGCACAGGCCGCGCGCGAGGAACATCGCGGCCAGCGTGGCGATGAATGGTTGGATCTCGAACACGTGCACCATGAGCCCGACCACGAGGCCGAGGACGGTGCCGATCAGCACCGAGATCGCGATGACGACCGCGACGGGCCAGCCGCTCTGCAGGAGCGACGCCGTCGTGATGCCCGAGAGCGCGACGACCGCGCCGACGGACAGGTCGATGCCACCCGTGAGGATCACGAAGGTCATGCCGACGGCGAGCACGATGAGGAACGAGTTGTTGATGAACAGGTTCGAGATCACGCGCGCCGAGAGGAAGTTCTCGTAGCGGCTGCCGCCCACGACGAGCATGAGGACGAGGACGACGAGCGTTCCGAGGACCGGCAGGTAGCGCCGGTCCAGGCGGAACCGACCGAGTCGCGCTGCCATGGTCGGGCGGCCTCCGGTGGTGGCTGGTCCGGTACCCCGAGGGCCGGACGACGAGGTCGGAGCAGGAGTCTGGACGGCGGCCATCAGGCACCCACCTCCGCGGCCACGGCCGCGTTCGGCGCGGCACGCCGACGGCGTGCCGCGAGCTTGTCGCGGACCACCGGGGACTGCGCGAGGCACACGGCGATGACCACGACGGCCTTGAACAGCGGCGTCACGGACGGGGAGATGCCGAGCAGCGTCACGGTGAAGGTCAGCGTCTGGATGATGAGGACGCCGACGAGCGTCCCCGACAGCGAGAACTTGCCGCCCGCCAGCGACGTGCCCCCGATGACGACGGCGAGGATCGCGTCGAGCTCGATGAACAGGCCGGCGTTGTTCGCGTCGGCGGCCATCGTGCCGGACGAGATCATGAGCCCGGCGAGCCCCGCGAAGAGCGAGCACACCGCGTAGACCGTCCAGATGATGCTGCGCGAGCGCACGCCCGCGAGGCGGCTCGCGGCCGGGTTGATGCCGACGGACTCGATGAGCATCCCGAGCGCGGTCCGTCGGGTGAGGACCGCTACGGCCGCGAAGACCGCTCCGGCGACGAGCACGGCAACCGGCAGGCCGAGCCAGAAGCCCGAGCCGAGCGTCTTGAACGGCGCGCTCGTCACGGTGGTGATCTGCCCGCCCGTGATGAGCATCGCGATGCCACGGCCCGCCATCATGAGGACGAGCGTCGCGATGATGGGCTGGATGCCGACGACCGCGACGAGGAACCCGTTCCAGAGCCCGAGGACGAACGACAGCGCCAGGGCGAGCCCCATGGCGACGAGCACGGTCGTGACGCTGCCCGGGTCGGGCGACGAGGCGATGAAGGTCAGCGCGACCGCTCCCGAGATCGCGACGACCGCGCCGACCGACAGGTCGATGCCGCGCGTGGCGATGACGAGCGTCATCCCGAGGGCGACGAGCAGGAGCGGCGCTCCGTTCTTCAGCAGCAGGACGAGGGAGCCCTCCAGGTGACCGTCGCGGACGCTGACCGACAGGAAGCTCGGCCGGTTGATCGCGTTGGCCACGAGCAGCACGGCCAGGGCGACCAGCGGCCAGAACAGGCGGTGCTGGGTGACGCGGCGCACGGTGGGCGTCGTGGCGGTCATGAGTCGGATCCTCCGCTCGCGATGAGCTCGACGACGTCCTCGACCGTGACGTCGTCGTCGTTGGTGATCTCCGCGACCTTCCTGCGGTCGCGCAGGACGGCGATGCGGTGGCTGAGCCGCAGCACCTCCTCGAGCTCGGCCGAGATGAACACGACCGACATGCCCTCGCTCGCGAGCTGCGCCACGAGCTTCTGGATCTCCGCCTTCGCGCCGACGTCGATGCCGCGCGTGGGCTCGTCGAGGATGAGCAGCCTCGGCGCCGTCGCGAGCCACCGCGCCAGCAGGACCTTCTGCTGGTTGCCGCCGGACAGGTTCTTGATCAGCGCGTCCGGGTTGGCGGGCCGGATGGACAGCGCGTCCATGTACTTCGTCACGAGCTCGTCGGCCTGGCGCGTGGGGACCCGTCGCAGCCAGCCGCGCTCGGCCTGGATGCCGAGGATGATGTTCTCGCGGATCGTCAGGTCGCCGACGATGCCCTCGGCCTTGCGGTGCTCCGACGAGAACGCGATCTTCCGCTGCATCGCGGCGCGCGGCGTCCGAAGGCGCACCGGCGAGCCCTCGACGACCGTCTGCCCGGTGTCCGCGTGGTCGGCCCCGGCGAGGAGCCGCGCGAGCTCGGTGCGCCCCGAGCCCAGCAGGCCCGCGAGCCCGACGACCTCGCCCGGGTAGACGTCGAGGTCGAACGGCTGGACGGACCCCTTGCGGCCGAGACCCACGGCCTGGACGAAGGGCGTGACGTCGGCGTTGTCGGCGACCGAGCGCTTGGGGGTCTCCTCGAGCGCGGACAGCACCTCGAGGGACGTGCCGATCATCTTCGACACGAGCTCGAGCCGCGGGAGCTCTGCGGTGCGGTACTCGCCGACGAGCTTTCCGTTGCGCAGCACCGTCATGCGGTCGGAGATCTCGTAGACCTGCTCGAGGAAGTGCGAGACGAAGAGGATCGCCACGCCCTCGTCCCGCAGGCGCCGGACGACGGCGAAGAGCTGGGCGACCTCGTCCGCGTCGAGGCTCGACGTCGGCTCGTCGAGGATGAGCACCTTCACGTCCACGACGAGGGCACGGCAGATGGCGACGAGCTGCTGCACGGCGAGCGAGTGCGCGGAGAGCGACGACGCGGGGTCGATGCCGAGGTTGAGCCGCGCCAGCATGTCACCCGCGCGGCGCCGCGTCGCGCGCCAGTCGATGGCCCCGAACCGGCGAGCCTCGTGGCCGAGCATGATGTTCTCGGCGACGGAGAGGTTCTCGCAGAGGTTGACCTCCTGGTACACCGGCGAGACGCCCGCCGACTGGGCCTCGCCCGGCCCGGAGAACGTGTGCTCGACACCGTCGACGACGATGCGTCCGGAGTCGATCGAGTAGACACCGGTGAGCGCCTTGATGAGCGTGGACTTGCCGGCGCCGTTCTCGCCCATGAGGGCGTGCACCTCGCCGGGGCGCAGGGTGAGGTCCACGCCGTCGAGCGCCTTGACGCCGGGGAACTCGATGGAGATCCCGGTCATCTCGACGACGGGCGGACCGTCCGGGCTGGGGGTTGTCATCGCTGACCTTCCGTGCGGTCGACGGCGGCCGGTCGACGTCGACCGGCCGGGCCTGGTTGGGCGGCCGCGCGCCGGGGCCTCGGTGGGCTCCCGGCGCGCAGCCGGTCCTCGGGGTGGGGGAACGCTACCGCGCTCTCCCCGGGGCGGGAACCCCGCAGGGCTCGCGCGCTCCGCCGGGATCAGTACTCGCGGGTCGGCAGGGCCTCGATCGCCTGCTCCTGCGTGAAGGACTGGTCCTCGACCACGATGCGCTTCTCGACCTCCTCGCCGGCGACGACCTTCTTGATGATGTCGGCGAGGTCCGGGCCGAGCAGCGGGTTGCACTCGACGATGAAGTTGATCTTGCCGTCGGCGAGGGCCTGCATGCCGTCCTTGACCGCGTCGATCGTCACGATCTTGATGTCCTCGCCCGGCACGAGGCCGGCGGCCTCGATGGCCTCGATGGCGCCGAGACCCATGTCGTCGTTGTGCGCGTAGACGAGGTCGATGTCGTCGTGCGCCTGGAGGAAGCCCTCCATGACCGTCTTGCCCTCGGCACGCGTGAAGTTGCCGGTCTGGGAGTCGATGATCGTCACGTTGGGGTTGTCGGCCGTGGCGTCCTCGAAGCCGGTCTTGCGGTCGATCGCCGGTGCGGCACCCGTCGTGCCCTGGAGCTCGACGACGTTGATCGGCTCGGTGGCGAGGTTCTCGGAGACCCACTCGCCGGCCATCTCGCCCTCGAGGACGAAGTCCGACCCGATGAACGACTCGTAGAGCGTCTCGTCCTCGGAGTCCACGGCGCGGTCGGTGAGGACCACGGGGATGCCGGCCTGCTTGGCCTCCTCGAGCACCGAGTCCCAGCCGGACTCGACGACCGGGGAGAACGCGATGACGTCGACGCCCTGCGCGATGTAGGACCGGATCGCCTGGATCTGGTTCTCCTGCTTCTGCTGCGCGTCGGAGAACTTCAGGTCGAACCCGTTCTCCGCGGTGAGGGTGTCCTGGATGGACTTGGTGTTCGCCGCGCGCCAGCCGGACTCGGCGCCGACCTGCGAGAAGCCGACGGAGATCGTGTCGCCGCTGCCGCCCCCGCTGTCCGCGGTGCCGTCGTCGCCCGTGTCGCTGCCGCTGCTGCACGCCGCGAGGGCGAGGACCGCCGCGCCGGCGAGGACTCCGGTCAGGCGCGTGCGCGCCTTCGTCGTGCTGAACATGCTCTCCTCCTTGAGATGCGGCCCCCGGCGCCGTGCCGAGGTCCCGTTCTGTCGTGCCAGCCCTTCATCGGGCTGTTGACTCTTGTTCGTACGTGTTCAGATGTGTCCATGTCTAGCGGTGTCACCAGCCCACCGCAAGCCCCTGAGGCCGCCTGTCGGATCACCGTTCGGTAACCCTTTCGGGCCACCCGACGACTCTCCGGCCCACGCGACCCGCCGACGAACCAGCACCCTGCTCGCCAGACTCGAATGTGAACGCTAACACCCCCCTGGGCTGAGATGTTAGCGCTCACACGCTCTCCGGGGAAAGTCATTCCGGTCACGGTTGGATCACGACCGTGCCGCGGCACGCCTGACGTGCCGTCACGCGCCCCGAATTCACCCGATCGGCGCCGCCCGGGGCCAGCCGTCGTCGGTCCAGCCGAGCTCGTGCAGGGCGAGCCGGAAGTCACCGCCCTCGCGCTCGTCGTAGTAGTGGAACGCGAGCACGTCCGCCCCTCCTCCGGCAGACAGCGACTGCCCACCCGGGCCGATCGCCCAGCCGTCCGACGCGAGGAGCTCGGTCCCGCCTCCGAGGGCCATGTCCTGCCCCTCGGCGTCGAGGAACGGTCCGGAGACGTCGCGCGAGCGCCCGACGGCGATCCGGTACGTCGAGTCCGTCCCGCGGCAGCACGAGTCCCACGACACGAAGAGGTAGTACCAGCCGTCCCGCTCGAGCAGCGCCGGCGCCTCGATCGCGTTGTCCGGCACGCCCGACCGCGACGCGACCGTCACCGGCTCCGCGCCCTCGGCGGGCTTGCCGCTCGGCCACTCGATCGGCACGGCCTGGATGCCGCCCCAGAACGAGCCGAAGAACAGCCACGGCTCGCCGTCCGCGTCCTCGACGACCGTCGGGTCGATCGCGTTGAAGTCGTCCTCGCCCGGCCGCGACCGCACGACGACGCCCTGGTCCGTCCACCCGTAGCCCGGGTCCGCCGGGTCGATCGTCGACCCGGTCGCGACGCCGATCGCCGAGTTGTTCGACCCGAACGTCGACGCCGAGTAGTAGAGGTACCAGGTCCCGTCGTGCTCGACGACCTCCGGCGCCCAGTAGTTCTCGACGCCGTCGATCTCGTCCCGCACCCACTGCGGGTCGCCGCTCGCGTCCCACGCGGTCCCCGCGTCCTGCCAGGTCCGCCCCGCGTCGTCGGACCGGCGGACCTGCGGGGAGCCGAAGCCCACGCGCACGTCGCCCGTCGAGTAGACGAACCAGGGCTCGCCGTCCGCGCCGGCGACCAGCGCCGGGTCGTGCACCCGCACGTCACCCGTCGCCGGGATCGCCGTCCCCGTCACGGGCTCCCACGGGCGCACGACGGCGAGCACGGCGCCGACCACGAGCACGACGGCGACGACGACCGCCGGCACGACGACGGCCGGTCGCGCGCGCCGCCGCGCCACCCGGGCTCCGCTCACGCGCGCGCCAGCCGCAGCACGGACCACGAGACGGCGGGGAGCTCGGCGCGGGCGCGGTCGTCCGCGACCTTGGCCGACGTGTTCACGACCGGGACGACGCTCGTCGCGTCGTCGGCGGTCGCCTGCCACGTGTGGTCCGGGTTGGAGAGCGTGAGCGCCTCGACGAGGCGCAGGCCCGGGAAGCCGCGCAGGTCGACGTCGAGGTCGACCGCGCGGGTCGTCGAGCGGTTCACCGCGAACAGCACGACGTCGCCGGTCCCGGGGTCGTGCGTCGCGACGGCGTCGAGCACGGGGACGTCGCCGAAGCGGGCCGTCTCCTCCGCGGGCGACTGCACCGCGACGCGCAGCACGTCGCCGGCCGCGTGGCGCGCGGTGAGGGCGAACGGGTGGAACGTCGTCTGGCGCCAGGACCGGCCGCCCGGCTCGGTCATGATCGGCGCGATGACGTTGACGAGCTGGGCGAGCGACGCCGCGTGCACCCGGTCGGTGTTGCGCAGCAGCGAGACGAGCAGGTTGCCCACGACGACCGCGTCCGCGACGTTGTAGCGGTCCTCGAGCAGGACGGGTGCGACGGGCCAGTCGTCGCCCGACGGCGGCCGCGACTCGGCGCGCTTCTGGTACCAGACGTTCCACTCGTCGAACGAGATGGTGATCCGCTTGGTGTGCTTGCCTGCGGCGCGCACCTGGTCGGCGGTGGCGGCGACGGACTCCACGAAGTGGTCCATGTCCACGGCCGAGGCGAGGAACGACGCGAGGTCGCCGTCCTCCTCCCAGTAGTAGGCGTGCGCCGAGACGTGGTCGACGTGCTCGTACGCCTCCGTGAGCACGACCCGCTCCCACTCGCCGAACGTCGGCATGTCGGAGCTCGACGAGCCGCAGACCACGAGCTCCACCCCCGGGTCCATCATGCGCATCGCGCGTGCGGTCTCGGCCGCGAGCCGGCCGTACTCCTGCGGCGTCTTGTGCCCGATCTGCCACGGGCCGTCCATCTCGTTGCCGAGGCACCACATGCGGATGCGGTAGGGCTCCTCGACCCCGTTCGCGCGGCGTCGGTCCGACCAGAAGGAGCCGCCCGGGACGTTGCAGTACTCGAGCAGGTCGAGCGCCTCCTGCACGCCGCGCGTACCGAGGTTGACGGCCATCATCGGCTCGACGCCGGCCTTCGCGGCCCACCGCATGAACTCGTCGACGCCGACGGTGTTCGGGTCGCTCGAGTGCCACGCGAGGTCGAGACGCGTCGGGCGGGCGTCGACCGGACCGATGCCGTCCTCCCACCGGTAGCCCGACACGAAGTTGCCGCCCGGGTAGCGCACGGTCGTCACGCCGAGCTCGCGCGTGAGGTCGAGGACGTCGCCGCGGAACCCGTCCGCGTCGGCGGTCGGGTGGCCCGGGTCGTGGATGCCCGTGTAGACGCAGCGGCCGAGGTGCTCGACGAACGAGCCGAAGGTCCGGGGGCGGACGGGCCCGACGACGAAGGCCGGGTCGAGCGTGACGGTGGCGGCGTGCATGGGGTCCTCCGGGACGGTGCGGTCGCGACGGTCGGTCGCGGGTGTCGGTCGTGACGGCCCGTCGTGACGGCCCGCCGTGGTCGGGTGCTGGGTCAGGGGTCGAGACGCAGGAGGCGCACGCCGTGGGCGGGCACCTCCACGTCGACGAGGTGGTCGCCGCCGGTCGCGGCGCTCGGGGGCACGAGCGGGACGCGCTCGCCGGTCCAGACGTCCACGAGGACCGGGGACGCGCCGTCGGCGGTCACGGCGAGCCCCGCGGACGCGGCCGGGACGACGACACGGCGCGGCGCCCCGGCGGTCGAGAAGATCCCGGCCCAGCGGACGCCGTCGAGCGTGCGGTCGCCGGCGGCGCCCCACACGACCGTGTCGTCCTCGCGCAGCAGCTCGCGCCCGCCCGTGGACCGGTTCAGGACGTCGAGCACGTCGGCCCGGGTGAGGTCGGCGATCGTCGCGGCGTCGGACGCGGGCAGGTGCCCGCCGACGAACAGCGGCGAGCGCGCGAGGCACCAGAGCGAGAGCATCGTGCGCCGCTCGGCCTCGGTGAGGAGGCTGTCGCGCGGCTCCCCGCGCTCGGCGCGCACGCCGATCCGCCCGAGCGGGAGCATGTCGGCGTCGGCCCACGCGCCGGGCCGCTGGTGCGGGGCCCAGCGCGCCAGGCGCGCGAGCTGCGCCTCGACGTCGTCCCAGCGGTCCCAGAGGTCGTCGCTCACGCGCCACATGTCGGCGTGCCGGCGGAGGTGGTCGAGGTGCGCGAGGGACAGCGAGGTCCCGGGCGAGAGCGACAGGACGACCTCACGGTCGTGCCGGTCCTCGGCGCGCGCGACGGCGGCGGCGAGGGCCTCGACGGCGCCCGCGTGGTACGGCGCGAGCATGTCGTCGACCTTGAGGAAGTCCACGCCCCACCCGACGACGCGGCCCACCTGGGCGTCGAGCCAGGCCCGCGCACCCGGATGGGCGAGGTCGAGGCCGTAGTTGTCGCCGTTCCACGAGCACGTGCTCGAGCGGTCGGCGATCTCGCCGGTGCGGTACGGGGTGCCCGGGACGGGGAGGTCGGCCTCGACCGCGCGCCGCGGGATGCCGCGCATGAGGTGGACCCCGAACCGCAGACCGAGGTCGTGGACCTGGCGGGCGAGCGGCGCGAAGCCGGCGCCGTCGGCGGCCGAGGGGAACCGCGCGGGGACCGGGCGCTGGACGCCGAGCTCGTCGAGCAGGACCGGTGCGGCGGTGTTGTAGCCGCCCGCGCGCGCCGTCGGTTCGTACCACTGGATGTCGACGACGACGGTCGACCAGCCGGCGCCCGCCATGTGCTCGGCGAGGAAGCGTGCGTTGTCCAGGACCTCGGCCTCGGTCACGGTGGTGCCGAAGCTGTCCCAGGAGTTCCACCCCATGGGGGGCGTCAAGGACGCGGTGCGGTGCATGCGTGCGGGCCCCTCTCGGGCGGACGGTCACCTCTCGACGATGACCGAGGCGACTTCTACAACGATGTAGATCGAGATGGTGCAGGTCGGGACCGGGGTTTGTCAAGCCCGTGCGCGCCGAGCGGCGAGCGGGTTCTACATCGTTGCAAATCCGTGACGACCCGCGCTTGACCGTGCGGCGGGCAGTGTGCAACCGTGCTCCCCATCGAGATTTTTCATCGATGTAAACGAGAGGTCGACGACGACGTCCGTGGCGGAACGTTCCGCCTCACCGACAGTCGCCCCCTGCGACCACAGGACCGAGAGGAACCGTGATGAGGAAGTCACGACTCATGGCCGGCGTCATGGCCGGGATCATCGTCGCGAGCACGGCGGCGTGCAGCAGCGGCTCCGGCGGGGACGACGGGCTCACGTTCATGTTCCGCGGCGGCCCGGACGAGAAGGCGGCGTACGAGGCCGCGATCGCGAAGTTCACCGAGGAGACCGGCGTCGAGGTGAAGATGATCGTCACCGACGCCGACCAGTACGCGACGAAGCTGCAGGCGGCCGTGTCGGGCAACAACGTGCCCGACGTCTTCTACGTCGAGCAGGCGACCCTCCAGTCCTACGTGGGCTCCGGCGTGCTCATGGACATCACCGACCAGGTCGAGGAGCAGGGCGTCGACCTCGACAACATCTGGGAGTACGGCGTCGACTCCTACCGCTTCGACGGCACGCTCCAGGGCACGCCCGACGGCCGCCTCTACGGCCTGCCCAAGGACGTCGGCCCGTTCGCCTTCGGGTACAACAAGACGATGCTCGAGGCCGCGGGCATCCCGCTGCCCGACAAGGACGTCCCCCTGACGTGGGACGAGTTCGTCGCGATCAGCAAGCAGCTGACGACGGACACCGACGGCGACGGCGCGGTCGACCAGTGGGGCACCGGCCTCAACGTGCAGTGGAACCTGCAGTCGATGGTGTGGAGCAACGGCGGCGACTGGACGAACGAGGACCGCACCGAGGTCACGGTCGACACGCCGGAGTTCGCCGAGGCGCTCCAGGCGTTCGCCGACCTCACCAACGTCGAGGGCGTCACGCCGTCCGCGTCCGACGCCGCGACGCTCGACACGTACCAGCGCTGGATGGCCGGCGAGATCGGCTTCTTCCCCGTCGGGCCGTGGGACGTCAGCGTCTACAACGACCTCGAGTTCGACTACGACCTCATCCCCTGGCCGTCGCTGGGCGGCGAGGAGAGCGCCACGTGGATCGGGTCGCTCGGCATCGGCGTGTCCGCGACGACGTCGGACGCCGAGAACGCCGTGAAGCTCGCGACCTACCTGTCGACCGACCCCGACGCGCAGCAGACGCTCGTCGACGCGAACATCCAGGTGCCCAACCTGAAGGACATGGCGCAGGAGTGGGCCGCCGCGCCCGACGCCGAGCCGGCGAACCGCCAGGAGTTCCTCGACATCGTGGAGGACTACGGTCGCGCGATGCCCGCCGCCTTCACGTACGGCGCGGAGTGGTACGACGAGCTGTGGGTCAACATCCAGCCCGTCCTCGACGGCAAGACGACGGCCGCCGACTACCTCGCCGAGACGCAGCCGAAGATGCAGACGCTGCTCGACGAGTCGAACGCCAACGCCGAGCAGGCCGCGGCCGGGAGCTGACCCGTCCGGCACGGTCGTCGGGCAGACTCCCCGACGACCGTGCTCGACGGCACCCGCACCAGCACCGAGAGGAACCCCCGATGACGCAGATCGCGGACGTCACCGACGACGCCACGAGCCCGCCCGGCGTGATCCCGCCGTCCCCGGCTCTGCGCAGCGCGAAGCAGCGCCGGCACCTGCACCGCACGGAGCACCGCTGGGCCCTGGCGTTCATCGCCGCGCCCGTGCTCGGCTTCCTGGCCTTCACGCTGTACCCGCTCGGGTTCGCGATCTACGCGTCCTTCACGAGCTGGAACGGTCTCGGGCCGATGCGCTTCGTCGGGCTCGAGAACTACTCGACGCTCCTCACCGACGAGTACTTCCACAAGAGCCTGTTCAACACGTTCTTCTACATGATCGGCATCCCGATCGGGATCGTCCTCGCGCTGGCGCTCGCCATCGCGCTGAACCGCAGGCTCCCCGGGCGCACGTTCTTCCGCACCGTCTACTACGTGCCCGTGATCTCGTCGCTCGCCGCGATCGCGATCGTGTGGCAGTTCGCCTACAACGGCGACTTCGGCCTGATCAACCAGGTCCTGTCGTGGTTCGGGATCGACGGGCCGGACTGGCTCCAGAACACCGCGACCGTGAAGCCGGCGATCATCATCATGGCCGTCTGGAAGGGCCTCGGGTACTCGATGCTGCTGTACCTGGCGGCGATCCAGTCGGTGCCCGCGTCGCTCTACGAGGCCGCGGCGCTCGACGGCGCGAACGGTTTCCAGAAGTTCCGCTCCATCACGCTGCCGATGGTCCGCCCCGTCACGTTCTTCATCGTCGTCACGAACGTCATCGGCGGCGCCCAGCTCTTCACCGAGGTCAACATCATGACCCCGAACGGCGGCCCGGAGTTCAGCTCCGCGACGGTGGTCTGGTACATCGTGCGCAAGGCCTTCAAGTACCAGCAGATGGGCTACGCGACGGCGATGGCCGTGGTCCTCGGGCTGATCATCCTCGTCATCACGCTCATCCAGTTCCGCCTCAACCGGCGCAACAGCTTCAGCATCGACTGAGGGCAGGAGACACGACCATGAGCACCCCCCTCGCCGGTGGCACCACGCGCTACCGCGTCACCAACATCGTCCTGCTCGTCGTGCTGGGCATCTTCGCCGTCGTGATGATCGCGCCGCTGCTGTGGATGTTCACCACGTCGATCAAGACCAAGGCCGAGGT
Source organism: Cellulosimicrobium sp. Marseille-Q4280 (assembly GCF_943181405.1). Classification (GTDB taxonomy): domain Bacteria; phylum Actinomycetota; class Actinomycetes; order Actinomycetales; family Cellulomonadaceae; genus Cellulosimicrobium. The sequence continues at coordinate 76,789 of NZ_CALPBY010000008.1, read as the reverse complement.
CTTCGCGCTGCCGCCCGTGTGGTGGCCGTCGGAGCCGCAGTGGGACACGTACGTCCGGATGTGGTCGGACGCGCCGATCCTCTCGGGCTTCAAGAACAGCATCATCGTGTCCGTCACGGCCACGGTCGTCGGGTCGTTCACGTCGGCGCTCGCGGCGTTCGCGCTCGCGAAGATGCGGCTGCCGGGCAAGAACGCGATCTTCATCGCGCTGCTCACCGGCATCATGATCCCGTTCCCGACCGTCATGATCCCGCAGTTCGTCATGTTCTCGCGGCTGCACTGGGTCGACACCCTGCTGCCGCTCATCGTGCCGCTGCTCTTCGGCAACATCGTGATGATCTTCTTCCTGCGCCAGTACCTGCAGTCCGTCCCCGACTCCCTCGTCGAGGCGGCGAAGCTCGACGGCGCGTCGTACTTCCAGGTCTTCCGCGTCATGATCATGCCGATGATCCGGCCGGCGATCGCCGCCCAGTTCATCCTCTGGTTCATGACGGTCTGGAACGACTACCTCGCGCCGATCCTGTACCTGAACTCCCCGGAGAAGCAGACCATCCAGGTGGTCATCGCCAACCTCAACGTCGAGTTCGCCACGCAGCGCGACTACCCGCTGATCATGGGTGCGTCGTTCGTCGCGCTCCTGCCGATCCTCGTGGTCTTCCTGGTCTTCCAGCGTCAGATCATCGAGTCCGTCGCCCTCACCGGGTCGAAGGGCTGAGCGTGCCCGCCCCGACCACGTCGGGCCCGGTGTCGGGTGCGCCTTCCCTCGGCGCACCCGACACCCCCCGGGCCACCGTGCCGGCCGCGCCGGACGCGCCGGACGCGCCCGACACGTCCGCGTGGGGCGCGCGCCACGCGCACGACCCGACGGCCGTCGTCGACGACGACGGCACCTACTGGCTGTTCTCGACCGACGCGTCCGCCGAGGGGCCCGTGCGGGGAGGCGTCCAGGTCCGCCGCTCGACCGACCTCGTCACGTGGGAGTTCCACGGCTGGGCGCTGCCCGGCGTCCCGGGGCCGGCGGCGGCGTGGTCCGGGGCGACCGGCCTGTGGGCGCCCGAGGTCGTGCGCGCCGACGACGAGTGGCGCATGTACTACTCGGCGTCGAGCTTCGGCTCCCGCCGGTCCGCCATCGGTCTCGCGACGGCGCCGCACCCCCGCGGCCCGTGGGCCGACTGGGGCGTCGTCGTCGCGAGCGAGCACGTCCCCGCACCCGAGGGGCTCGAGCACCCGAACGCGATCGACGCGAACGTCGTGACGGAGGCGGAGGGGAGCCAGTGGCTCGTGTACGGGTCGTTCTTCGCCGGGATCCACGCGCTCCGGCTCGACCCCGAGACGGGCTTCGTCGCCGACGAGCCCGCGCCCGGCACGCTGCACGACGCCCCGGGCACGCTCCTCGCGCGCCGACCCCGCTCGGTCGACGGGGCGATCGAGGGCGCGTTCGTCCTCCCGCGTCCCGGCGGCGGCTGGGCGATGCTCGTGAGCTACGGTTCGCTCTTCTCCACGTACCACCTGCGCGTCGCGGTGGCCGACTCCGTCACCGGCCCCTACCTCGACCGCACGGGCCACGACCTGCGCGACCTCGAGTCCCCGCCCGACGAGGTCGGCACCGCGGTGCTCGCCGGTCACCGCTTCCCCGGCGGCCCCGGCCTCCTCGCCCCGGGACACGCGTCGGTCCTCACCGAACCGGGCCGCCAGCTCCTCGTGCACCACGTGCGCGAGGCCGAGGACCCGACGCAGCACCGCGTCGAGGTGCGCCGCCTCGTGTGGACGCACGACGGCTGGCCGCTCGTCGCACCGCAGCCCTGGGCCGGTCCCGACCGCGAGAACGACGACGCCGCGCGCTGGCCCGCGAGCGTCGACGTCCTGGACGGCACGTGGGAGCTCCTCCACCTGGCGGACCGCCCGGACGACGTGCAGGACGCCCGGTCCGGTCGCCTCGACGTCGCCCCCGGCTCGGCACGCGCGCTCGGCCAGGGCCGCTTCACCTGGACGACGGCGACCGGCACCCCGATCTCCGCGGTCGTCTTCCCGTCGTGGGACGCCGTGCGCGGGCGTCCGGCACCGTCGGTCGTCGCGATCGGGTCCGACGGGCGCGTGGTCGCGGGAACGCGCACCGACGCCCCCGGCCCTGGGACCATCGACGCATGACCGACTCGGCCCGGCCCCGCACCGCGGACCCCGACGACACGAGAAGCCGGCGGCCGCTCGACGAGCGTCGCCCGTCCGGCGACGAGGTACCCGGCTGGGCCGGGCGCGTCATGACCGTGCTGCGGTTCGTCACGCAGCTCGTCGCGATCAACCTCCTGATGCTCGCCGGGACCGTGGCAGGGCTCGTCGTCGCCGGGTTCGCGCCGGCCCTGCACGCGGGCGGGCTGCTCCTCGCACGCCTGGTCGACGGCGACCCGTCCGACCACCTGTGGCGCGACTTCTGGGGTGCCTGGACGGGCGCGTGGCGCCGGACGGTGCTGCTCGGCCTCCCGGTCGTCGCCGCGGCGCTGGTCCTCCTGCTCGACGCCCAGGTGCTGCGCGTCATGGACGGCCCCGCCGCCGCGGCGCTGCGCACGGGCGGCGTCGTCGTCGCGCTCTGGGTCCTCGTCGTGACGGCCTACCTTCCCGCCGTGACCCGCCGCTACGACGAACCGTGGGCCCCCACGTGGCGCTTCCTCGTCCTGTCCCCCGCGATCGGGCCGCTCGTGGCCGTCGCGATGCTCGTCACGTGCGCCGTCGTCGCGGTGGTGCTGATCTACCTGCCCGTGCTCGGCCCGCTGCTGGGCCTCAGCGTCCCCGTGCTCGCGACGGGTCTGCTCGCCGACGGGCGCCTCGACCGGCTCGACACCGCCGCGCGGTAGTCGTCGGGCCGGTCGTCACGGGCTGGGTTGGGTTCGTGGTGCGGGCGGCCTCGGTGCTCGGGCTGGCTGGGTCCGCGGTGGGCGCGGCGTCGGTGCTCGGGCTGGCTGGGTCCGCGGTGGGCGCGGCGTCGGTGCTCGGGCTGGCCGCGCCGTCACCACAGATTCTCGGCGGTGGGTTCTCGGAGCGCGGCCTTGACGCCCTTCGCATCCGACCCCGCCCCCACCGCTCAGCCGTCCGGGCCGACGTGGTCGCCGGACGACGCCGGCTCCCTCAGCCGTCGGCCTGTCGTGTCGCCGTGGCGATCGAAGGCCAGGGCGAGGCGACGCCGGGAGGGGCGGAGGGGGCGCCGCGTCGTGGTGGGCCTGGCGGGAGCGGCCCGAGGGACGAGGGCCGCGGATGGTAGACGCGGCGCCCCCCCCTCTGCCCCTCCACCCAGGGTGACCTCGGTCCGCCGATCGGCGACGACCGTCAGCCGGCGATCTGCTCGCGGACGGGTTCGACGGTCTCGACGCGACCCTCCTGGACGGCGACGACCTTCTCGCCGCCGCCGGTGGGCACGTCGCCGGTCGACTCGCGGCCGACGATCGAGGAGTCGGGCACGACGCGGCGGAACGGCGCCGGCTCGCCCGCGCCCCGTGCGTCGATGCGGGCGACGAGGAGCTCGACGGCGCGGGCCGCGATCTGCTCCCGCCCCGGGGAGACCGACGAGATGGTGGGCACCGAGTAGCGCACGTCGTCGACGTCGTCGAAGCCGATGAGCGCGACGTCGCCCGGGACGTCGACGCGACGTGCGTGGAGCGCGTGCAGCGCGCCGAGGGCCATGGCGTCGTTGAGCGCGAAGACGGCGTCGATCTCGACGCCCGAGTCGAGGAGCCGGCCCATCGTCTCGGCGCCGGTCGCGCGGTGCCAGAGGCCGGCCTCGCCGACGAGTCGGGGGTCGAACGCGATGCCCGCGACCGCGAGCGCCTGCTGGTAGCCCTCGAGACGCAGGGCCGCCGAGCCGACCGCCTCGCCCGCGTGCGCACCGACGACGGCGATGCGGCGCCGGCCGAGCGCGACGAGGTGCGTGGTCGCGGCGCGCGCGGCGGCGACGTTGTTCATCGTCACGTGGTCCGCCGGTGCGCCGAAGACGCGCTCTCCGAGCACCACGAGGGGGAACGTGACGTCGAACAGCGGCAGGTCGGACGGTCCGAGGGCGAGCGGCGAGAAGATCACGCCGTCGGTCATGTCCTGGTAGCGCCCGGAGAGCACCTGCGCCTCGCGCTCGCGGGTCGCGTTCGTCTGCTCGATGAGCACCGTGTACCCGTGGGACTCCGCGGCCCGGATGACCGAGTCGGCGAGCTCTGCGAAGTACGGCAGCGACAGCTCGGGCACCGCGAGCGTGATCATCCCGGTGCGCCGCGTGCGCAGGTTGCGCGCCGAGACGTTCATCCGGTAGCCGAGGTGCTCGATCGCCTCCTCGACCCGCCGACGCGTCTCGGGCCGCACGTGCGGGTAGGCGTTGACGACGTTCGACACCGTCTTGACCGAGACACCGGCGCGGGCCGCCACGTCGTGCATCGTCACCGGCAAGCTGCTCACTCCTTCGGGATTCCGCGCCCCCACGGGCCGGGATGGGTCAACTGTGCCACGCGTGACCCCTGGCGGGGTGTGCTCGCACGGTGACGTGCTGGAAGCGTCGTCGACGCACACTCTACATCGTTGTAAAGTGAGAGTGTCGCCCTGCCGGACCAGCTCGACCATCGGTCCGGGCCAGCGCGACGGACACCCCGGCTCTCATGACGCACCGCCGGACCACCACGAGCGAGGATCCCGATGACGCACCCCCGCGCCCGCGTGGCGCTGCACCCCGACTTCCGGGTCGGCCCGATCGACCGCCGCCTGTTCGGCTCCTTCGTGGAGCACCTCGGCCGCGCCGTCTACACCGGCATCTACGAGCCCGGCCACGCCACCGCCGACGAGCACGGCTTCCGCCGCGACGTCGCCGACCTCACGCGCGAGCTCGGCGTGACGATGCTGCGCTACCCCGGCGGGAACTTCGTCTCGAACTACCGCTGGGAGGACGGCGTCGGCCCGGTCTCGGACCGCAAGCCGTTCCTCGATCTCGCGTGGCGGACGGTCGAGCCGAACCTCGTCGGCACCGACGAGTTCCTGCAGTGGGCCGAGCGCGAGGGCTTCGAGCCGATGATGGCCGTCAACCTCGGCACGCGCGGCGTCGAGGCCGCGGCGGCGCTCGTCGAGTACTGCAACGGCGAGGCCGGGACCCGCTGGGCCGACCTGCGCATCGCCCACGGCCGCACCGAGCCCTACGGCGTGCACCTGTGGTGCCTGGGGAACGAGATGGACGGCCCCTGGCAGATCGGCCACAAGGACGCGCACGAGTACGGCAAGCTCGCCGCCGAGGCCGGCAAGGCGATGAAGCTCGTCGACCCGTCGATCTCGCTCGTCGTGTGCGGGTCGTCGTCGATGCAGATGGACACGTTCGGCGAGTGGGAGCAGACGGTCCTGTCGTACACGTACGACGTCGTCGACCACGTCTCGATGCACGCCTACTACGAGGAGCTCGACGGCGACCGCGCGTCGTTCCTCGGCTCAGGCACGGCGATGGACCGCTTCATCGACCGGGTCGTCGCGTCCGCCGACGCCGTGGGCGCGCGCCGCCGCTCGGACAAGAAGATCACCATCAGCTTCGACGAGTGGAACGTCTGGTACCTCGAGTCCCGCTTCCCGGGCGAGACGAACCTGCCGGTCCAGCGCGACGCGCCGCGCATCATCGAGGACGTCTACTCGGCGCTCGACGCCGTCGTCGTGGGCGACCTGCTCGTCACGCTGCTCAACCACGCGGACCGCGTGCCCGTCGCGGCGCTCGCGCAGCTCGTCAACGTCATCGCGCCGATCATGACCGAGCCGGGCGGCGAGGCGTGGCGCCAGCCGACGTTCCACCCGTTCGCCACGACGGCGCGCCTCGCGCAGGGTGAGGCGCTCGACGTGCGCGTGGCCTCCCCCACCACGACGACGAAGCGCCACGGCGAGGTACCCCTGGTCACCGCGGCGGCGACGCACGACCCGGAGACCGGCGCGCTCGCGCTGTTCCTCACCAACCGGTCGGCCGAGCCGGTCGAGGTCGACGTCGAGCACCTCGGCCTGGGCGTCGAGCTCACCGAGGGCTGGCGCATGGTCGCCGACCACGAGGCCGCCGTGGAGGGCCCCGCGCACGCGCGCAAGGTCGTCGACGCGTGCTGGTCGGCGGTGGACCTCGCGGTCGACGTCGCGAGCAGCTCGACGGGTCGGAGCGGCTCCCGCACGACGACGGTCCTGCTCGCGCCCGAGTCGTGGACCGCGCTGGCCGGGACGGTCCGCACGGCCTGACCCGCGCCGTCGGGCATCGCCACCTGCACACCGGCGAGCGCGACGCCGAACCCCGGGTTACGCCCCCATCGACGGTCTGATGGGGGCGCAACCCGGGGTTCGGCACATCAGGTGACGCGGACGCGCGGGGCGTCAGGGGCAGGTCAGTGCCGCGTGCTCGACCGTGCGCGAGACCGCTCGCTCCCCCGCCGTCGCCGTCACGGTGACGCTGCCCTCCGCGACCTCGGACGAGCGCACGGCGAACGCCTGGTAGGCGGAGCGCCCAGGGGCGACGCCCACCACCGTGCGCGAGCCGTACGGCGTGGACAGCGCGATCGTCACCGGCTCCGTGCTGGCCGAGGTGGCGCGCACCGCGAGGTAGGCCGACCCGCCGAGGCACCGCGGCTGCGCGACGACGTCGCCGAGGGCCACGGCCTCCGTCACGGCGAGCGACGCCGTCGGGCTCACGACGCTCCCGTGCGCGTTCTGCACGATTGCGCGCGCGAGCAGGCCGTCGTCGTCGGCCCCGACCGCGGGCAGCTCGAGCGACGCCGAGCCGTCCACCGCGCGGCGCCCCGGCGCGGCCTGCTCCCAGGTCGAGCCACCGTCGCGCGACGTCTCCCACGTGACGACGGGGGTCGGCGTGCCGGACACGTCGACCGCGAACGTCGCGGCGTCGCCCAGGGCGACGTCCGCGTCCTGCGGCCCGGAGAGCACGGCCGGGACCTCGACCGTGGCGTCCACGACCGGCCAACCGTCCACCCACGCGAGCCGCTGCAGGCCGAGCGTGGGGAGGTAGGGGAACTGCGCGTTCGACGCGTCGTAGTAGTGGAACGCGAGCACGTCGTCGAACACCGACTGCCCGCCGGGGCCGACGACGGCGCCGTGCGTGTCGAGCAGCGTCGTCCCGCCGCCGCCGACCATGTCGCGGCCCTCGGCGTCGAGGTACGGGCCGGTGACGGAGCGCGAGCGCCCGACGGCCACGTGGTAGGTGCTGTCGGCGCCCTGGCAGCATGCGTCGAACGACACGAGCAGGTAGTACCAGCCGTCGTGCTCGGTGATGAACGGCGCCTCGACGCGGTTGCCTGGGGCGAACCGGTCGACGAGGTGCACGGCGTCGGCGACCGCGCCGGCGACGGGCTTGCCGCTGGGCCACGCGATCTCGACGAGGAAGATCCCGTACCAGTGGGAGCCGATCGCCATGTACGGCGTGCCGTCGGCGTCCTCGACGATCCCCGCGTCGATCGCGTTGAACGTCTTGGCGCCCGCGATGTCCTGAGGCGACTCGATGACGAGGCCCTGGTCGACCCACTCGTAGTCCGGGTCGTCGGGGTCGAGCGTCGTGTTGGTGGCGAGCGCCGTGAGGGACGTGTTCGTGCCGAAGCGCGACGCCGAGTAGTAGAGGTAGTACGTGCCGTCGTGCTCGTAGACCTCGGGCGCCCAGAGGTTGTCGGGGAGCGCGCCGTCGGCGAAGTGCTCGTCGATCCAGGCCGGGATCTCGTCCCAGACCGTGCCCTCGGACTCCCACGTGACGCCGTCGTCGCCGGACGACCAGACCTGGATGGTGCCGCCCTTCTCGCGGTTCACGAGGCCGGTCGAGTACACGTACCACGTGCCGTCGTCGGCGACGACGAGCGCGGGGTCGTGGATCGGGGACGTCTCGCCCGTGACGGACAGGCCACCAGTGGGCAGCTCGACGGCGGGCCCGGCGTCGGCAGCGGCCGGCCCCGCGAGGAGCGCCGCTGTGAGTCCGACGGCGAGCGCGGACGCGGCGGCGAGCAGTGCGCGGAGCCCGCGCCCTCGTGTCGGTGCGGTGGACGTGCGATGCATGTCGATCCCTTCTACATCGTTGTAAAGATGGGCCACGAAGAACCCCGGCCCTCGGGGGTCGGGGTCAGGCGGGGAACGCCTCCGCGAGGCGGTGCCACTCGTCGCCGTACAGCGGGAGCACGACGCCGTGCTTGGTGCGGTCGGGCAGGTCGAACGAGCCGTCGACGGGGGCCCAGCGACCCGAGGCCAGGTCGTGGGTGACGAAGGGCCTGTAGCCCTGACCGGCCTCGCCGTACTGGTCGACGAAGAGGTACCAGCGCTCGGCGTCGTTGGCGCGGAACACGAGCGGGCCCTCGACTTGGCCGAAGCGGTCGGCGCCGATGCGCTCCGCGAGCACGACCGCGTCGTCGGACAGCGCGTGCGGCACCACGTCCATGTAGAGCTCGCGACCGCCCGGGCTGTTGTCCTTGTGGAAGCGGAACACGCGGCCGTCGTGCTCGATCATCGTCGTGTCGATCGTCGTGCGACCCGTGTCGAGCAGCACGCGCGCCGGTGAGAACGTCACGAAGTCCGTCGTCGTCGCGCAGAGGATCCGGCTGTACGACTCGCCCGCGTGCTGCGTGTCCGCCGGGTCGTAGAGCGTCGACGACCAGTGCACGACGTAGTGCCCGCTGCGCGCGTCCCAGAACGCCTCGGGCGCCCACGCCATGCCCGCCTCGGGCGGGGCCACCTCGACGAGCCGCGGCTCGGACCACTGCACGAGGTCCGTCGAGCGCGCGACGACGAGGGACCTGCTGCCGTGCCGCTGCCACGCGTCCCAGCCCGCGTCGTCACCCCCGAACACGCGCAGGTCCGTCGCGACGAGGAAGAACTCGTCGCCGCCGGGCGAGCGCACGACGTGCGGGTCGCGCAGCCCGGTGGTCCCGAGCCGGGACTCGACGACGGCCCCCAGCCGGTCCCACGCCGTCGGGTCGTCGCCGCGGCTCAGCGAGTAGTGGATCTTCTCCTCGTGCCCGTACGGGTCCTCGACGAAGTGCACGAGGAGGTAGCCGAACCGGGCCTGCGCGGCCCGGTCCGGCTCCCGCTCGCCCGCGCTCGCGGGCGGTGCGTCGACCTGGGTCACAGACCCTGGGCGAGGCGGTAGTAGACCTGGTTCCAGCGCACCTGGTCGCGGAAGCCGCGGCGCGTCGTGCCCTCGTCGATGACGAGCAGCTCGGTGCCCGCGATGTCGGCGAAGATCTCGAACGCGTCGATGCCGGCGGCCGTCGACATCACGGTGTGGTGGGCACCGCCCGCGGTCAGCCACGCCTCGGCCGACGTCGCGAAGTCGGGGCGCGGCTCCCACACGGCGCGCGCGACGGGCAGGTGCGGCAGCGGCGCCGTCGGGGCGACGACGTCCACGACGTTGGCCGTGAGGCGGAACCGGTCGCGCATGTCGGCGAGCGACACGACGACGCCGACGCCCGGGTCCGCGTCGAACACCATGCGGACCGGGTCCTCCTTGCCACCGATGCCCAGCGGGTGGATCTCGACGCGCGGCTTCGACGTGGTCAGCGACGGGCAGATCTCGAGCATGTGCGCGCCGAGGATCCGCTCGCTGCCGGGCGTGAGGTCGTACGTGTAGTCCTCCATGAGCGACGCGCCGCCGGGCAGCCCCTCGCCCATGACCTTCGCGGCGCGCACGAGCACGGCCGTCTTCCAGTCGCCCTCGGCGCCGAAGCCGTAGCCCTTGGACATGAGGCGCTGCACCGCGATGCCGGGGAGCTGACGCAGGTCGCCCAGGTCCTCGAAGTTCGTCGTGAAGGCCTTCGCCCCGACCGACTCGAGGAAGGTCTCGAGCGCGATCTCCTGGCGCGCGGCGTAGCGCAGCGACTCGTGACGGTCGCCGTCCTTGCGCAGCTCGGGGACGACGTCGTAGAGGGTCTCGTACTCGGCGACCAGCGCGTCGACGTCGGCCTCCGAGACGGCGTCCACCGCCGCGACGAGGTCGTTGACCCCCCACGTGTTCACGCTCACACCGAAGCGCAGCTCGGCCTCGGTCTTGTCACCCTCGGTCACCGCGACGTTGCGCATGTTGTCGCCGAACCGGGCCAGGCGCAGCTCGTGCGTCGCGGCCCAGCCCGCGGCGCCGCGGACCCAGGCCCCGACGCGCGCGTTCACGGCCGGGTTCGACACGTGCCCGACCACCGTCGTGCGCGCGACCCCGAGGCGCGTCGCGATGTACGCGTACTCGCGGTCGCCGTGCGCGGCCTGGTTGAGGTTCATGAAGTCGAAGTCGATCGTGTCCCACGGCAGCTCGACGTTCGCCTGCGTGTGCAGGTGCAGGAGCGGCTTGCGGAGCTGGTCGAGCCCGCCGATCCACATCTTGGCCGGGCTGAACGTGTGCATCCAGGTCACGACGCCGAGCACGCGGTCGTCGGCGTTCGCGTCGAGCATCGCGCGACGGATCGAGACGGCGTCCTTGAGGACGGGCTTCCAGACGACGTTCGCGGGCACGTCGGACGACGCGTCGAGGGCGCGCGCGACCTCCTGCGACTGCTCGGCGACCTGCCGCAGCGTCTCCTCGCCGTACAGGTCCTGGCTCCCGGTGAGGAACCAGATCTCGCGGTCCGCGTAGGGCTTGCTCATGTCGGTCCACATCTTTCGTGTCGTGGGCGGGGTCCGCACCGGTGCGGTCCCCCACCCTGCTGCTGGTGCTGCCGGGTGCTGCGTGTCGTCAGTGGCTGCGTGTCGTCAGTGCTGGCCGGGCGAGGGCTGCTGCCCGTAGACGTTCTGGTAGCGCGCGTAGAGCGAGTCGACGTCGGACTGCGCGATGCGCGTCGGCTCGCCGAGCTGGCGGCTGACGTGCACCGTGCGCGCGACCTCCTCGCACATGACGGCCGCCTTGACGGCGGCGCGCGCGTCCTTGCCGATCGTGAACGGCCCGTGGTTGCGCATGAGCACCGCCGGGCTGCGCGAGCCCTGCAGCGTCTCGACGATGCCGCGGCCGATGGAGTCGTCGCCGATGAGCGCGAACGGACCGACGGGGATGTCGCCGCCGAACTCGTCGGCCATCATCGTCAGCACGCACGGCACGGCCTCGCCGCGCGCGGCCCAGGCCGTCGCGTACGTCGAGTGCGTGTGCACGACGCCGCCCACCTCGGGCATGTGGCGGTAGACGTACGCGTGGGCCGCCGTGTCCGACGACGGTGCCCGGTCGCCCTCGACGAGCGTCGCGTCGAGGTCGCACACGACCATCGCCTCAGGCGTGATGTCGTCGTACGCGACGCCGGACGGCTTGATGACGAGGAGGTCGTCGCTCCCGTCGGCGGCCTCGCCACGGACGCGTTCGGAGACGTTGCCCGCGGTCCAGACCACGAGCTCCCACCGCGGCAGCTCCGCGTGCAGCGCGGCGACGCGCTCCTTCGCCGCGTCGACGGCGGCGCGCAGGGCGTCGGGGACGACGGCGGGTGCGGCGGTGGCCCCGGCGGTGGCGGTCTCGGGTGCGGTGCTCATGAGTTCTCCTGTCGTCGGGGCTGGAGCGCCGCCACGGCGGCACGCTCGGCGGCGAGGCCGGCGTCGTAGCGCTCGAGGTAGGTGGCGAACCCGGCGACGTCCGCAGGGTCGGGGTCGACGGTCGACAGCTCGGCGGACGCGAACACGCGCTCGCGCAGGTAGGCGCCGAGCTCGAGCCCGCCCGCGTGGCCCGTGCCGGCCGGTGCGGACACGTCGGCCGCTCCGGTCGTCGCGTCCTCGCCCCGCGCGAGGAGGAACGCGGCGAGCACGGCGATGCCCCACGCTCCGCCTTCCCCGGCGGTACGGCCCACGGTGACCGGTGCGTCGATCGCCGCCGCGAGCAGCCGCTGCGCGACGCCCTCGGTCCGGAAGATCCCGCCGTGGGCGAACATCGCGTCGATGCCGACACCCTCGCCGGCGAGCACACGCATGCCGAGCGCGAGCGTGCCGAACGCGGAGTAGACCTGGGTCCGCATGAAGTTCGCGAGCGTGAGGCGACTGTCGGGCGTGCGCACGAACAGCGGACGCCCCTCGTCGAGCCCCGTGATCGGCTCGCCCGAGAGGTAGTTGTAGGCGAGCAGCCCGCCGCCGTCGGCGTCCCCGTCGAGCGCCGCGCGCAGGGTCGCGCCGAACACGTCGTCGGCCGCGGCGGGCGTCCCGAGCGCCGCCGCCACCTCGCCGAAGAGCCCTGCCCACGCGCTGAGCTCGCTCGCGCCGTTGTTGCAGTGGACCATCGCGACGAGGTCACCGGTCGGGGTCGTCACGAGGTCGAGCTCGTGGTGCACGCTCGCGAGCGGTCGTTCGAGCACGACCATCGCGAAGATGCTCGTGCCCGCGCTGACGTTGCCGGTGCGCGGCACGACGGCGTTCGTCGCCACCATGCCGGTCCCGGCGTCGCCCTCGGGCGGGCAGAACGGCACCCCGGGCTGGAGCGCACCGGTCGGGTCGAGCCACGCGGCGCCGTCGGCGGTGAGGCGCCCGGCCTCCTGGCCGGCGACGAGCACCTCGGGGAGCAGCTCCTCGAGCTTCGGCGCCTCGCGGCGGGTCGCGAGGCGCGCGTCGAACAGGTCGAGCAGGCGGCGGTCGTAGCCGCGCGTCTCCGGGTCGACGGGGAACATGCCCGACGCGTCGCCGACGCCGAGCACGTGCCGGCCGGTCAGGCGCCGGTGCACGTAGCCCGCGAGCGTCGTGAGGGACGCGACGTCGGGCACGTGCGGCTCGTCGTCGAGGACCGCCTGGTACCAGTGCGCGACAGACCAGCGCAGCGGGATGTTGTACCCGAACAGCTCGGAGAGCTCCGCGGCCGCGGTCCCCGTCGAGGTGTTGCGCCACGTGCGGAACGGGACGAGGAGCGCGTCGTCCGCGTCGAACGCGAGGTAGCCGTGCATCATCGCCGAGACCCCGAGCGCCCCGAACGTCGTGGGCCGCACGCCGTACCGCTCCTCGACGTCGGCGACGAGCTGCGCGTAGCACTCGCGCATCCCCGCCTCGACGGCGTCGAGCGAGTACGTCCACGTGCGCCCCTCGAGCTGGTTCTCCCACGCGTGGCTCCCGCTCGCGAGCGGCGTGCCGTCGGCGGCCACGAGGCACGCCTTGATCCGCGTCGAGCCGAGCTCGATGCCGAGCGCGGTCTCCCCCGCGATGACCGCGGCCCGAAGGTCGCTGACGTCGTCCTGCTGCCTCATTGCTGCTGCTCCTCGTCGCTGCGGCGCGCCTCGGTCGTCGTGCATGTTGTCGTGAATGTTAGCGCTCACACGGCGAGAGGCCAACCTCCTCGCCGAAACGGGGCGACCGGCTCCTCAGCCGCGAGGGCTCGTGGTGCTCTCGCGCACGACCAGCTCGGGCGGGATGGAGACGGGGCGCACCTGCGCGCCCGCGAACGCGTCGAGCATGAGCGCCATGCAGCGGCGCCCCAGCGCCGCGAACGGCTGGCGCACCGTCGTCAGGGGCGGGATGAAGTGCCCGGCGCCCGCGACGTCGTCGAACCCCACGACCGACACGTCCCGCGGCACGCGCACGCCCGACTCCCAGAACGCGCGCAGCAGGCCGAGCGCGAGCTGGTCGTTGCCGGCGAAGACCGCCGTCGGCCCCCTGCCCGCGCGCAGGTCGGCCGCGAGCTCGCGCCCGACGGCGTACCCGCGGTCCGAGGACCAGTCGCCACGGATCGGCTCGGTGACCGGCGCGCCGCGGTCCTCGAGGGCACGCCGCCACCCGGTCTCGCGCTCGCGCGCGTCGAACCAGTCGAGCGGTCCGGACAGGTGCACGACGGTCGCGTGGCCGAGGCCCAGCAGGTGCTCCGTCGCGAGGCGGGCCCCGAGCCGCTGGTCGACCGCGATGGGCAGGACGAGGCCCGCGGCACCGGGACGACGCCGCGCGTCCTGTGCCGCGGGGGTCCCGCTCTCGCCGCTCGGGGCCTCGTCCTCGACGCCCGGGTGGTCGCGCGCCGCGATCATGATCACGGGCACCGGCGCGCGGAACGAGTCGACCGCGTCCGCGACGTCCGACTGCGGTGCGATGACGACGATGCCCTCGACGCCCTGGTCCATGAAGTGCTCGAGCACGCGGTGCATCGTGTCGGCGTCGTAGCGGCGGATCGTCGCGACGCTCACGAAGTACCCCTGCTCGCGCGCGGCCTCCTCGACCGCGATGAGGGTCGACGTCGGCCCGTACAGCGCCGATCCCGTCGTCACCACGCCGACCGTGCCCGAGCGCATCGTCACGAGCGCGCGCGCCGCGCTGTTGCGCCGGTAGCCGAGCGTCGCGATCGCGTCGAGCACGCGGTCCCGCGTCTCGGGCCGCACGCTGGGGTGCTCGTTGAGGACGCGCGAGACCGTCTGGTGTGACACGCCCGCGAGGCGCGCGACGTCGGCCATCGCCGGCGGGCGCGTGCGCGGGGAGGGCCCGGTGTCGGTCACTTCGCGGCCTCCCCGGCGAGGCTCGCCGCGAGCTCGGCCGAGCGGTCGCGCGCGGCCTCCAGCGCGTCGAGGAACGCGGCGCGCACTCCCCCGGCGTCGAGCTGCCGCAGCGCCGCGACGGTCGTCCCGCCGGGCGACGACACGCGCTCGCGCAGGATCGCGGGGTGCTCGCCCGTCTCGCGCAGCATGGTCGCCGCGCCGTGCACGGTCGCGGTCGCCAGCTCGAGCGCGGTCGCGCGCGTCAGGCCGAGCAGCACGCCCGCCTCGGCGAGCGCGTCGACGACGTAGAACACGTAGGCGGGTCCCGACCCCGAGAGCGCACCGACAGCGTCCTGGTCCTTCTCCGCGACGCGCACCACGAGACCGGTCGAGGCGAGGAGCCGCTCGACGAGCGCGACGTCGTCGTCCGTCGCGGCGCTCCCGCCGCTCACCGCGCTGACCCCCGCGCCGACGACCGACGGCGTGTTCGGCATGACCCGCACGACGGCGGTCCCCGCGGGCAGCCGCTCCTCGTAGAACGACGTCGGGAGCCCGACGACGACGCTCACCACGACCGCGCCCGTCGGGACGTCGTCGCGCACCTGGGCGAGGAGACCGGCGACGTCCTTCGGCTTCACCGCGACGACCACGACACCGGCGCCACGCACCGCGGCGACGTTGTCCTGCGTGACCTCCACGCCGTGCTGCGCGGCGAGCTCCGCGCCACGCTCGGGCCGGCGGACCGTCGCGACGACGTCGGCGGGCTCCCACCCGCCCGCGAGCGCTCCGGACAGGACGGTCTCGCCCATGACGCCCGTCCCGAGGACGGCGAGGCGGGGCGGCGAAGGCAGTTCGGTCATGTGCGGTCAGCTCCCGTGGTCGGTGAGGGCATTCTTGCGCACGTTGCGCCGGAGACGATCACCCCTCGGCACTGAGACGCAGCCCCGCGTCGTCGCCTCGCAGATCGCATCGCATAGCCGCCGGCTCACGGTCGGGTCATGGTGAAGCCTCGACGTCGGAGCGGCCTGCACGCCGCGAGGCTCGTTGTCGCGCCTTCAGGCCGCGTGGGGAGCGCCTATCGCGGTCGGTTCCTGTCGTCCTCGTTCCAGATCGTGTACACGTGCCCCTCGCCGTACTCTCGGACCACCATGGCTCCGGCCTCCTTGGCATCGTGCGCGGTCACCCGAATGCGCACGCCCGGGGCGTCGTGGATCCAGATGATGCCGACATACTCCTTGGGCCGCGTGCCATCGTGCGCATGCGCCCACGCGTCGTGGATCTCGTCGTCGCGCATTCCCACCTCCGGCACCGCCTCGTTCTTACCAGGCGTCGCACGATCGTGCATCGTTCCTGTCCCTGCGGCGCTATACGTCAGGGCGATCAGGGCTCGCCGCCCTGGTCGTCACATCGAGTAGGCCTCGTACACGTCCTGGACGAGGTCGGCGGGCCCGGTGGCCTGGAGGACGGCGGTCCCGTTGCGCCACGTGACGGTCGCGGCGCCGTCGGCTCCGGGGACCACGGCGTAGTGCCCGACGACCGCGTCCTCCACGGTGACGTCACCCTCGACGGTCGGGGTCGCGTCGCCCTCGAGGTCCGTCGCCGCGACCTCCGCCTCCGCGTCGGTGGCCCACTGGCCCGCGACGACCGTCACGGTGGTCGCCCCCTCCCCCTCGGCGTCGGCGTAGACGAGCTCGTAGGCCTCGAGCGCTCCCGCCGGCGTCCACGCGTCGGTGGCCGCGTCGCTGCGCAGCGCGAGGCCGAGCACCGTGGCGGGGAGCGCCTGGGCGAAGGCCGTGGTCGACGTGCGCTCGACGGGCTCGAGCGTGGGCGTCGGGGACGCCTCCGTCACGGTCACCGTCGGAGCCGGCTCAGCGGTAGCGTCCGAGCGCGCGAAGCCGGGCCACACGAACGCGAGGAGCGCGACCAGGAGCGCCACGAGGAGCAGGAGACCGACCAGGACGACGAGCCGCCGCCGGCGGTAGACCTGCCGAGAGGTCGACCTGCGGTGCCGGCGGTCGGAGGCCCCGACGGCGTCGGACGGGCGGCGGGGCGGGCCGACAGCGGGGCCGGGCGCTGAGCCGGGTGCGGAACCGGGCACTGCACCAGGAGCAGCGCCGGGCCGTGCAGCTCCGCCCTGCGCCCGCGGACCACCGGCCGGTCGGCTGCTCGTCGGCTGACCCACCACCCTCACCCTCTTCCTGCGTCCGCCCTCGACTCCCGGGGACTCGTGGGGTCAGCGTAGGACGCCGCGAGCCCCTGTCCCGCGCGGCGTCCCCGGGTGTCGGAAAGTCGCGGACCGGACCGGCGGCGCGGGCGCGCACCCCGGCGGGCGGGGCGCGTCGAGCGCGCCCCGCCCGCCGCCGGTCAGGCGCAGTCGGTCGCCGCGACCTGGGCCACCTCCTCCGTCGTCACCGTCTCGCCGTCGACGGTGCCCGTCGCGCGGACGGTCACGGATCCCGCGCCGACCTGCGTCGCCCGCACCGCGAACGACTGGTAGGCGTTCTTGCCCGGCGCGACGTCGTCGAACGACCGCGTCCCGTACGGCGTCTCCAGGACCACGTCGACGGGGCCGTCGTGGTCGTTCGTCGCGCGGACCGCGACGTACGCCTTCCCCGCGAGGCAGCGCGCCTCGGCCGAGACGGTGACAGGCACCTCGGGGTCGGGGCCGCCCGTACCCGGGTCGTCCGCGAACGCGCGCCACTCCGTGACCGCGACCGCCGAGTACGTCGTGCCGTTGCCGTTCGCCTGGAACGTCGCACGCAGGCGCGACGTCGTGACCGGGTCGAACGTGACGGTGTTGAACGCCGTCGTGCTCGTCCCGTACGCCGACGGGTTCGTGACCGGCGCCCAGGCCTGCGCGGTCTCGTCCCAGTACTCGAGGCCCCACGAGTCCGGCGCGTTGACGCCGTCGCCGCTGCCCGGGGCGGAGTCGCGCCAGAACTTCAGCTCGGCCCCGGTGAGCCGGATCGGGCGGGACCAGTCGTAGCGGGTCCACAGGCTCGCCGGGCGGTTGCCGGACCAGGTGCCCCAGATCTGCGCCTGGCTCGGGTTCGCCGGGTCGGCGCCGTCGTTGAGCGCGCCGACGCTGTTCCAGCCCGCCGTGTACGACGCGGTCACCGTCGCGATGGGCGCCACGTTGCCCGTGAGCGGCCCCGAGATGTCCGCCGGCACCGTCACGCTCTTCGGCGTCTCGACGTTGCCCGCCGCGTCGACCGCGCGGAACGACACGCGGTGCTGGCTCGTGTCGGGCGCGGCCACCGGCCCCTCGTAGGCGGTCCATGGTCCCGTGCCGATCGCGTACTCGACCCGCACGACGCCCGACGTCGCGTCCGTCGCCGTGACCGTCACGGTCCGGGTCTCGGCGTCGAGCGTGCCCGTGCTCACGGGCGCCACGCGGTCGATCCGGACGTCGAGCGACTCCTGGGCGGACACGTTGCCCGCGCGGTCCGTCGCGGTCGCGACGACGCGGTGCTCGCCGTCGCCCGTGACCGTGACCTCGGTCGCGCGGGTCGGTTCCGTGACGACGGGCGCGCCGTCGTCCACCTGCGTGGACAGCACCACGCGACCACCCGAGTCGTCCGAGCCGTCGGCACGCACGCGCACGTCGGACCGGAACCAGCCGTCCGACCCCGCGGACCCGAGCGCGGTGAGCGCCACCTCCGGGGCCGTCTCGTCACCCTCGGCGGCCTCCGCCGGGATCACGGTGACCTCGGCGCTCACGCGACCGCCCGCGTACCCGAGCACGGACCCCTCGACGGCGAACGTGCCGGGCGCCGCGATGTCGTCGGGCGTGACCGCGTCCCAGAACGCCGGGACCTGCAGCGTCTCGCCGCCCGGGAAGCTGACCGGGACGGCGGCGGGGAGCTCGGTCTCGCCGACCTCGACGGTCATCGCCGGCGGCGCGACGGCGTCGGGCTGCTCCGCGAGGACCTTCCACTCCTCGACCGCGACGGCCGAGTACGTGCTGCCGTTGGTGGAGGCGTCGAAGACCGCGCGGACCTGGGTCGTGGTGACCGGGTCGAACGTCGTGTCCTGGAAGCCGGCCGTCGCGGTGCCGTACCCGCTCGGGTTCGCGACGTCGACCCACGAGCCGCCGCCGGACGCGTCCCAGTACTGGATCCGCCAGGACGCGGGAGCCGCGACGCCGACGCCGGTGCCCTGGGGCTGGTCGTTCCAGAACTCGATCTGCGAGCCGGCCAGACGCATCGGCTGGTCCCACGTGTACTGCACCCACTGCTGCGGCGGGTTGTTGCCCGTCCACGTGCCCCACATGTCCGGCGGCAGCGGGTTGGGGCGGACGATCTCGTCGTTGAGCGCCTTCTTCCAGTACTGCGTCGGCACGGGCTCGTTGGAGACCGTGACCGTCGCCTCCTGCGCGACGTTCGCGCGCGGCGTCGTGTCCTGCGTCGTCGCCGGCGTCGTCACGACCTGCTTCATGCGCGGCGGCGTCTGCGTGTCGTCCCACTCGACGCGGTCGATCGCGACCGAGCGCCGGAAGTGGTTCCCGCCCTCGGCGTCGGCCGTGTGGTACGCGATCCACCACTCGCCGTCGAGCTCGACGATGCCGGGGTGGCTCGTCGTCGAGGAGACGGGCGCGAGGATCGTCCCGCGGTACGTCCACGGGCCCTGCGGCGACGACGCGGTGCCGTACGCGATGCACGCGTGGTAGTTCGCCGGGGTGCACTGCGAGGTCGGGCCGGCGTTGTTCCCGGCGTACGCCAGGTAGTAGGTGCCGTTCCGCTCGAACGCCCACGCCGCCTCGAAGAAGCCCGTGAGACCGGTGACGGTCCGGACGCTGCCGACCGGCGTCTTCATGTCCTGGCCGAGCTCGAGCATGCGGAGGTTGCCGAAGCTGCCCCACCACACGTAGACGCGCGCGTCGTCCCCCTCACCGTCCACGAGCACCGTCGGGTCGATGTTGTGGATCGTGTTCGCCGTCGGGACGCGCTGGGAGATGATCGGCGCGCCGACGTGGTCCGTCCAGGGACCCGTCGGGCTGTCGGAGACAGCGACACCGATGCCGAACCTGTCGGACGCCGTGCTCGCCTCCTCGTTGACCGGGACGTACCAGTAGTAGCGGCCGTCGACGCCCGCCACGACCTGGCCCGCGTAGGCGCGGCCCGGCGTGGCCCAGTCGAAGACCTCCTCGGGGCGCATGAGCGACGGGTGGTGGGTCCACTCCCCCGCGTCGACGTCGCTCGTGACGAACGCGCCCCACTCGTTCATGATGAAGTCGTTCTGGCGGGGCCCGGCCTCGTCGTGACCGGTGTAGACGTACAGCTGGTCCTCGGCCGTGTCGTTGCCGGGCGCACCGGCCGGGACCACGAGCGGGGCCGGGTCGGCCGAGTAGTAGCTCCCGTCGTCGAGGATCGGGTTCTCGGTGCTCGTGAACGTGTACGGGTCGGCCGCCGACGCCGGGCCCGCCGACACCGCGACGGCACCGAGGGCGAGGGTCAGTGCGAGAGGAACGGCGAGGGGTGCGGCCACGCCGCGCGCCCGTCCTCGCGTCCGCGAGCGGCCTTCCCGGTGATGGATGGTCATCTGGTCTCCTGACGGTCGGCGCGAGACGTCGTCGTCTGCTCGCGCGGAGAGGGTCGTGCGCCCCGGGAGTTCCCTCGGCCCCCGGGACGCACGGTCTGGGTCGCCCGTGCCGGCGGGCGCTGTCCGGTGCTCGACCGGCTCGTGGCGGTGACGTCCCCGCGCCGCGGCGCGGGGGTCGGACACGTCACCGCCGCCGGAGCGGCACCGTCGTGGTGCTCGGCGGGACGTGTGGTGCGGTGCTGCGTCGCGCTCGCGTCGTCACGGGCGTGCACCTCTCCTCGTCGAGATGGGCTTGCAGGGCAAACATGCCACACACAGAAACGTGCCCGCAATGGGTTTCGGCCGACGGGTCGACAAGGGTCTCAGGAGCCGTGTCGCGCACAGTCGTTGGAATGCTGAGAATCGTTGGGACAGCACCGATCCAGCGTGGTCGGTCGACGTACCGCCGGAGAACCTCTCCCGAAATCAGCCCTGCTTGTTTTCGGTGCGGGACGCGTGCTCGCGGCGCGCCGCCCGCGCTCGGGCGCGGCTCGTCGCGACGGAGACGAGCAGCCCGACCACGACGAGGTCGAGCACGATCTGCACCATGGTCACCATCCGTGCGCCCTCGCCGACGGGGTGCACGTCGCCGTACCCGACGGTGCCGAGCGTGACGACGGCGAAGTACAGAGCGTCGGTGCGGTTCTCGATCCCCACGAACTGGTCGGCCATCTCGTAGTAGGCGAGCGCGAAGAAGACGATGACGGGCAGCAGCAGCCCGACGACCGACTGGACGCGCACGCTGGCCTCCTCGCCGGCGCGCAGCTGGCGCCGTACCTGCACGGCGAGCACCCCGCACAGCAGAACGAGCCCCCCGGCGAAGACGACGACCTGGAGCGCGGCGGGCGACTCCTCGTCGCGCGGCAGCGGCACGCCGTAGAACACGACGAGACAGGCCGTGGTCGAGACGAGCGTGAGGATCAGCGTCCACCACGGGCTGTCGTGCGGGAGCCTGCGCATGCGCCCAGCATCCCGCGTCCACGGCCCCGCGTCGCGCGACGACGCGCGACGACGGGTAGCGAAGGGTTCGTGTCGGCGGTCATGGCTAGGTTGGGCGCGTGACGTCACCGACGAGCGCCCCCGCGCGCGGCTCCGCCAAGCGCACCCGCCCCGCCTACCGCTGCGCCGAGTGCGGGTGGACGACCGCGAAGTGGGTGGGGCGCTGCGGGGAGTGCCAGGAGTGGGGCACGGTCACGGAGGACTCCCCCGCGGCGTCCGGTCCGCGCACCACGGCGGTGAACCCCACGCGGTCGCCCGCCCGGCCGATCGGCGAGATCGACGTCGAGGCCGCGCGCGCGACGCCGACCGGCGTCGCCGAGTTCGACCGCGTGCTGGGCGGCGGCATCGTCCCGGGCGCGGTCGTGCTGCTCGCGGGAGAGCCCGGCGTCGGCAAGTCCACGCTCCTGCTCTCCGTCGCGAGCAACGTCGCGTCCGGTGGCTCCGACCTGCCCACCGCCACGCGCGGGGCGTCCCCCGGGCCGACGACGCCGCCGCGCCGGGTCCTGTACGTCACGGGCGAGGAGTCGGCGGGGCAGGTGCGTCTGCGCGCCGAACGCGTCGGCGCGCTCGCGCCCGGTCTGCTGCTCGCGGCCGAGACGGACCTCGCGACGGTCCTCGGGCACATCGAGGCCACCGATCCGGACCTGCTCGTCGTCGACTCGGTGCAGACGATCGCATCGGCGGAGGTCGACGGGTCGCCGGGCGGCGTGAGCCAGGTGCGCGAGGTCGCCGCGGCCCTCATCGGTGTCGCGAAGGCACGGGACCTCCCCGTCATCCTCGTCGGGCACGTGACGAAGGACGGCTCGGTCGCGGGTCCTCGAACGCTCGAGCACCTCGTCGACGTCGTGTGCCAGTTCGAGGGCGACCGGCACTCACGCCTGCGCCTCGTGCGTGCGGTGAAGAACCGCTACGGCCCGACGGACGAGGTCGGGTGCTTCGACCTCACCGAGGACGGCATCGTCGGGCTGGCCGACCCGAGCGGCCTGTTCCTCTCCCACACGGGCGCGGGCGTGCCCGGTACGTGCATCTCCGTGACCGTCGAGGGGCGCCGGCCCCTCGCGCTGGAGATCCAGGCGCTCGCCGTGCCGAGCTCGCTCAACAACCCGCGGCGCACCACGAGCGGGGTCGACTCGAGCCGCCTCGCGATGATCCTCGCCGTCATGCACCGGCACGCCGGGGTGCGGCTCGTCGACCAGGACGTCTACGTCTCGACCGTCGGTGGTGCCAAGGTCTCGGAGCCGGCGGCCGACCTCGCGATCGCGCTCTCCGTGCTGTCGGCGCGCGAGGACGAGGCCCTGCCGCCCGGGACGGTCGCGTTCGGCGAGGTCGGCCTCGCGGGCGACATCCGCCCCGTCACGGGTCTCGACCGGCGGCTCGCGGAGGCGGCTCGGCTCGGCTTCACGCGCGCCGTCGTACCGCGCGGGTCGTTCCCCCGGCCGATCGACGGGTTGACCGTGCACGCCGCCCGGCACGTCAGCGAGGCGTTCGAGCTCGCCCGCTCCGGCGCGGCCGCACCCCCGCGGCCGTGACCGGATCGTGACCGGTTTCCCGCTCGCCGCCGCGCCATCCGGGGCCTCGCAGGACGCCGCAGCGTAGGATTTCGTCGTGGCCAACTCCCCCGCGCACCCCGACGAGCTGCTCCGGGAAACCCTTGCCGCCGTGGCACCCGGCACGGAGCTGCGCGACGGCCTCGAACGCATCCTGCGGGGCCGCACGGGAGCACTGATCGTCCTCGGTCTCGACCGCGTCGTCGAGGAGATGTGCTCGGGCGGGTTCGTGCTCGACGTCGGGTTCTCCGCGACCCGGCTGCGCGAGCTGTCGAAGATGGACGGCTCCGTGGTCCTGGACCGGGAGGCGAACCGCATCCTGCGCGCCGCGGTCCAGCTCCTCCCCGACCCGACCATCGAGACCACCGAGTCCGGGACGCGGCACCGCACGGCGGAGCGCGTCGCGAAGCAGAGCGGGTTCCCCGTCATCTCCGTGAGCCAGTCGATGCGGATCGTCGCGCTCTACGTCGGCGGTCAGCGGCACGTGCTCGAGGACTCCGACACGATCCTGTCGCGCGCGAACCAGGCCCTCGCGACCCTCGAGCGCTACCGCGCCCGCCTCGACGAGGTCTCGGGCACGCTCTCGGCGCTCGAGATCGAGGACCTCGTCACGGTCCGCGACGTGTGCGCCGTCGTGCAGCGCCTCGAGATGGTGGCACGGATCTCGGAGGAGATCGCCGGCTACGTCATCGAGCTCGGCACCGACGGCCGCCTCCTCGCCCTCCAGCTCGACGAGCTCATGGGCGGCATCGGCTCCGACCGCGAGTTCGTCATCCGCGACTACGTCGACCTGGGCCGCAAGGACCGTTCCCTCGCCGACGTGCAGAAGTCGCTCGGCGGCCTCGACTCGACCCAGCTGCTCGACCTCGGGCAGATCGGCCGCGTGCTCGACCTCCCGGGCGGTGGCGACGCGCTCGACGCCGCGGTCGCACCCCACGGCTTCCGGCTCCTGTCCAAGGTGCCGCGCCTGCCCGGCACGATCATCGACCGGCTCGTCGCCCACTTCGGCGGCCTGCAGAAGCTCCTCGCCGCGAGCATCGACGACCTCATGGCCGTCGACGGCGTCGGCGAGCAGCGTGCACGGGCCGTGCGCGAGGGCCTCTCACGCCTCGCCGAGTCGAGCATCCTCGAGCGCTACGTCTGACCCGAGCCGCTGGCGCCCGGGCCGTGACAGCGGCGTGCCCGCCGCGGTCGGACCGCGGCGGGCACGTCGTCCCGGACGGGTGAGGCGGAGTCGGACCCCGCCTCACCCGTCGTCAGGGTGCGTCAGCCGCAGCTGTGCGCGGCGTACTCGGTCTCGACCGTGGCCGTCCCCCCTTCGGCATCCGTCGCGACGACGGTGGTCGTCCCGCCGTCGAGCGCCTCACCCCGGGTGTTGAACGACTGGTAGGCGTTCTTGCCCGGCGCCACGTTCTCGAACGTCTTGCTGCCGTAGGGCGTCTCGATCGTGATCGTGAGCGGGACGTCCTCGTCGTTGAGCGCGCGGACCGCGAGGTAGGCGTTGCCGGCGAGGCACCGCGCCTGCGCCGTCACCGCGACCGTGCGCTCGTTATCGCCGGCCTCCAGGCCGGTGAGGTACTCGAACCCGGTCGTGACGAAGTCCTCGCCGTCGGGAGCCCGGTCGTACTCCATGACGTAGTACGCGACACCGGCCTCCTGACCGGCGGCCAGGATCTCCTGCAGCGGGACGTCGCCCTCACCGAGGTTGGTGAACGTCGGACGACCCTCACCGTTCAGGTTGACGGCGTCCTTGACGTGCAGGAGCTCGATCCGGTCGCCGTACTCCTCGATCAGCGCCGGCACGTCGACACCCGCGTGAGCCGCCCACGCCACGTCCAGCTGGAACGTCACGTACTCGGGGTTCGTCTCGCGGACCAGGATCTCCCACGCGGAGAGGGTCTCGCCCTCGTGCTCGTACGTCGTGCGGAACTCCTGGTCGTGGTTGTGGCCGAAGAACTTCTCCAGCCCCGCGTCCACGGTCCGCTCACCGAGACGGTTCATCGCCTCGGCCGTGGCCAGCGTGTTCTCGTACGTACCGATCCCCGGCTGGGGGAACCCGCCAGAGCCCACGTACTCCTGGCCCAGCGTCGTGACGTACTCCAGGGTCTCGTCGAACGTGTCCTCGTTCACGTTGTAGTGCGACGACTTCACGCTCAGCCCGTACGAGTCGGCCAGCGCCCGGAACTCCTCGGCCGTGTAGCCCGCGAAGTTCCCACCGAACGGCTCGATGTTGACGAAGCCGATCTCGCCCAGACGCTCGAGCACAGCCGGAAGGCCGACCTCGCTGACCCACGGGGTCAGCGAGAACATCTGGACCGAGACCTGGTCGACGGGGACCGTGATCGGGTCGGAGGGCTCGCCGGCATCCAGGCCGGTGAGGTACTCGTACCCGGTCGTGGCGAAGTCCTCGCCCTCGGGGGCCACGTCGTACTCCATGACGTAGTACGCGACACCGGCCTCCTGACCGGCGGCCAGGATCTCCTGCAGCGGGACGTCGCCCTCACCGAGGTTGGTGAACGTCGGACGACCCTCACCGTTCAGGTTGACGGCGTCCTTGACGTGCAGGAGCTCGATCCGGTCGCCGTACTCCTCGATCAGCGCCGGCACGTCGACACCCGCGTGAGCCGCCCACGCCACGTCCAGCTGGAACGTCACGTACTCGGGGTTCGTCTCGCGGACCAGGATCTCCCACGCGGAGAGGGTCTCGCCCTCGTGCTCGTACGTCGTGCGGAACTCCTGGTCGTGGTTGTGGCCGAAGAACTTCTCCAGCCCCGCGTCCACGGTCCGCTCACCGAGACGGTTCATCGCCTCGGCCGTGGCCAGCGTGTTCTCGTACGTACCGATCCCCGGCTGGGGGAACCCGCCAGAGCCCACGTACTCCTGGCCCAGCGTCGTGACGTACTCCAGGGTCTCGTCGAACGTGTCCTCGTTCACGTTGTAGTGCGACGACTTCACGCTCAGCCCGTACGAGTCGGCCAGCGCCCGGAACTCCTCGGCCGTGTAGCCCTCGAAGTTCCCACCGAACGGCTCGATGTTCTCGAAGCCGATCTCACCCAGACGCTCGAGCACCGCCTCCAGACCGACCTCGTTCACCCAGGGGATGAGCGAGAACATCTGGATCGACACCTGGTCCACAGGGATCGTGACCGGCTCGACCGGGCCCTCGCCGACGGCGAAGGTGAGCTGGTCGACGTCGACGCCGCCGGTGCCCGTCACGACGATCGAGCCCGAGCCCTCGGGCACGTCGCTCAGCGACTGCGTGACGTCCTGCCAGCCCTCGCCCGTGAACTCGAACTCGGCGAGCGCCGCGGTGTCCTCGGAACCCTCGCCGGTCCAGCCGAGCGAGACGGTGCCCTCGCCGCTGCCGCGGACGGTGATCTCGTTGATCGCCTCACCGGTCGGGGCGTGGTGCAGGGCGATCGGCGCGTAGGAGAACGAGTCGCCCTCGTCGAGCGAGGTCACGTAGCTCCCCGCACCGGCCGCGGCGTCGTCCACGACCTCGATGCCCTCGGCCGCGTCGTACCACTCGGCCTGCTGCACGTCGGGCTTGAGGATGTGGGTGGCCTCGCCGGTGATGGCGGGCACCTCACCCTGCGCCTGGTCCGCGTACGTCACGACGAGGGTGCCGAAGATCTTCTCACCCTCACCGTGCTCGACGGCGTCCGGGCTCGTCTGGATCGTGAAGCCGCAGCCAGCCTCCGTGTCCGCGGCCCGACCGCTCACCTCCGGGTGGGCGTGCGTGTTGTGACCGAGGCCGAACGTGTACTGGATGTTGCGGCACGTCGGCTGGTCGCCGTCCTCGGCGTCGTTCACCGAGACCGTGTACGGGACCGCGTCACCCCAGGTGAAGATGGCGCCGTCCGGCTGGTCGAGCGTGATCTCGGGGGCCGTGTTGCCGACCGTGATCCGCTGGATCGCCAGACCGAAGTTGCCGCCCGGGTCGGTGACGCGCAGCTGCACGTTGTACTGACCGAGCTCGGTGAACGTGTGCGTCACCGTCTCGCCCTCGGCGTCGTACTCACCGTCGGCGTCGAAGTCCCACTCGAACGTGAGCTCCGAGTTGGGGGTCTCCGCGTCCGTGGTCGCCGACGCGTCGAACGTCACCTCGAGCG
This sequence comes from Cellulosimicrobium sp. Marseille-Q4280, assembly GCF_943181405.1. GTDB lineage: Bacteria > Actinomycetota > Actinomycetes > Actinomycetales > Cellulomonadaceae > Cellulosimicrobium. The sequence continues at coordinate 50,194 of NZ_CALPBY010000008.1, read as the reverse complement.
GCGCGGTGCTTCCGGAGACCGGGTCCGCCGAGATGGACGCGCGCGGAGTGCGGTTCTCCGAGCCGTACGTGATCTTGTACAGGCCCGCGTCGGGGTTCTGGCGGAAGAAGCCGTCGCCGTACTCGAGGACGTAGAGGGCGCCGTCAGGGCCGAACTCCATGTCCATGACGTTGTCCCAGATGGGCTGGTTCACGGTCTCGAGGTGGCTGTTCGGCAGGAAGTCCTCCACCTGCGTGACCACGCCGGCGGACGAGAGCTCGTCCATCGTGAACGCGACCACGTAGTCCTGCGAGAACTCGGCCATGAGCGGGTGCCCGTCCCAGTACTCCGGGAACTTGACGTCCGACTCGAGGGTCTCGTCGAAGCGGTAGATCGGACCGCCCATGGGGGCCTGGCCGCCACCGCCCAGCTCGACCAGCGGGTCGAGCAGCTCGGGCTGGTCGCCCGGGTTGTCGCCGTAGTACACCTGCGGCGCGACGACCGGCGGGACCTGGTCCAGGCCGGTGTTCCACGTCGAGTTGTTCTCGGGTCCGGCCTCGCAGTCGAAGAACTGCGCACCCGGCGTACCGGTCGCGTAGTCCCACTCGTTGTACGCGGCGTTCGGGCCGTGGCAGTACGGCCATCCGCCGTTCATGGGCTCGGTCGTGAGCTGCCACTCGACGTAGCCCATCGGGCCGCGGTCGGGCTGCGCGGCGCCGGCGTCCGGCCCGTAGTCGCCCCAGAAGAGCGAGCCGGACTCGAGGTCGTAGTCGATCCGGAAGGGGTTGCGCACGCCCATCACGTAGATCTCGTCGCGCACCAGTTCGGCCTGCTCGGCACCGTCGAAGAGGTTGCCCTCGGGGATCGTGTACGTGCTGTCCGGGCCGACCTCGGTGTCGGCCGCGAGGTCCTCGATCGGGTTGATCCGCAGGATCTTCCCGCGGAGGTCGTTGGTGTTGCCGGCCCCGCGCCGGGCGTCGAAGCCGGGGTTCATGCCGGGTGCGTTGTTGATCGGCGTGTAGCCGTTCGCGCCCGGGGTGCCGGCGGGGGTGTTGTCACCGGTGGACAGGAAGAGGTTGCCCTCGGCGTCCCACGCCATGTCCGCACCCACGTGGCAGCACTGGCCGCGCTGGGCGTCGACCTTGATGATCTCGCGCTCGGTGGACAGGTCGAGCGTGCTGGTCTCCGGGTCCCACGTGAACCGGGAGAGCTGGTTGTAGCCGAGCCACTGGTCCCAGTAGCTCGCGTCCGCGCCTGCGGGCAGCGAGTTCGGCGCGCTGCCCTGCGGTGTCGTCTCGGGGTACTCCACCCCCGTCGGCGACGTGCCCTCCATCACGCGGGGCGCGTAGACCATGTAGACCCAGTTGTTCTCCTCGAAGTTCGGGTCGAGGGAGATGCCCTGGAGCCCGTCCTCGGAGTTCGCGTAGACGTCGAGGTCCGCGACCTGGGTGGTCTGCCCGGTCGCCGGGTCGGAGAGCCGCACGACGCCGTCGCGTGCGGTGTGCAGGATCCGCGAGTCGGGCAGGACGGCCAGGTCGATCGGCTCGCCGGTGTTCTTCGAGATCAGGGTCTTCTCGTACTGGTTCCAGTCCGTCGCCGGGTCTTCGGCAGACGGTTGTTCCTCATGGCCGGGGTGCGCGCTCGCGGCGCTGATCGAGAGTGGGACGACCACCGCGGCGGACAGCGCCGCCGCGATGGTTCGGGACAGCCAGCGGCGGCCCTTGGTTGGTCTGTGCACAACGTCCTCCTTGACGTGGATCGAGGAGCCGGTGGCCCGGATCGTCAGCAAGGCGTCGTGACCGTTCGTCGTGCCGCCCCGCACGGATCGGTGGACCTCCAGACAGGCTGGGAGCTCTCTGCCTCGGGTGCTCCCTGCGCGACGGACGGGAGAGAGTTCTCCCGCGCCACGCGACCGACCCTACCCGGCACTTTTGCCGATGCCAATACCAAAGCCGGTAGGTATTCCCCAAGTTGCGTAGTTGCGATGTCTGAAGTAGGGAGCGCTTTCCGGCTCGACGCGGGCCGGTGCGCACAGGGACGGGACCCGGAGGACGGCCCCCGCGTCGGAGCTGTCAGGGCTCGCCCCGCGCGGCGGTGCGAGGCCCGCCCCGCTCGTCGCACGGCGGCTCGACGACGACTCCGGCCGCGTCCGCCTCGTTCTGGAGCAGGACCAGCGTGCGCTCCATCGCCGTCGGTCTGAGCTTGCCGACCTCGTGCCCGTGCGGATGGTCGAAGAAGGCGAGGAGGCACAGCAGGAGGGTGATGACCAGGGTGACGCTGCCCATGAGGACGCCCTGGGTCGCCGCGCTCTCCGTCGAGTCGGCGAAGAACAGCAGGAAGACGAAGATCGTGCCGGAGACCACGTAGAGCACGAGCCAGAGCGGCAGCGGGATGAGTCCCTCGGCGCCGTGCACCCGCGACTGGCGCGCCTCCTCGCGGTCCGCCGCCTGAGCCATCCACCGGTCGTACGCCGACTGCTCCGTGTCGGACGACGGCACGACGCCACGGATCGTCTCGAAGAGCTCGACGCCCCACGGGTTCACGGCGTCCCCGAGGTCGCCGTCGGCCATCTGCTCCCACTCGACCGAGACCACCGACCGCGCGTAGCACACGAGCTCGCCGGAGAGCTCCGCCGCGTCGGCGTCCGCGAAGAACTGCGCCGTCTCGAGCTGCTGCACCACGACCCGCGCCTCGTCCTGGGCGCCGGTGCGCGCCTCGTCGTACGCCTCGAAGGCGAGGAAGACGATGAAGCCGAGGAGGACGGAGAAGCCGGTGGCCACGACCCCGAAGACCCCGGCCGCCCGGTCGCCGTCGGCGAACCGGCTGCCGGCCGGCGCGCGACGACGCGCGAGCAGCATCGCGACGACCGCCAGGGTCGTCACGGCCGCCGTGACGACCGCGCCGACCAGGATGCTCACGGCTCCGCCACCATCACGCCACCCCATCCCGCGTCGGGACGCCCTGCGTCGCGAGCAACCCTACGCGCGAGCCACCTCGGCCGCGCGCGCCACGGCGGGGGGGGGGGGGGAGCCCCCGCCCCCCCCCCCTCGCCGGCCACCCCGCCCCCGCCCCCGGCGCCGTCCCCCTCGGCGGTCGTCGCCGCGGGGGCGGGGGCGGCCCCTGCCCCCCTCGTCTCTTGCGCCCCGTTGTGCTTGCTTTCCTCCCCCCCGTTCTCCCTCCCCGCGTTCTTGCCCGCCGCCACGTCGTTCACCGTCCGGGTACCGAACGCCGTGTCGAGGCGCACCGTGAGCGGCACGTCGTCGTCGTTCGTCGCGCGGACCGCCACGTAGGCCTTGCGCGCGAGGCACCGCGTCTCGACCGTGACCGAGACCTCGGGCCCGACCGGCACGCCGTCACCCACCGTGAGGGTGAGCGTCGTCGTCGTCGTGCCGGCGGTGCTCACGTAGTCGGGCAGGATCAGGTCGCCCTGGATGACATAGACGCCCGGCTGCTCGACGACCGACTCGTCGTAGTCCCACTCGACGCCGATCGCCTGGTTGTCGCGCGACCCGTCGTTGTACGACACCGCGACCTTCGTGGGCAGCCAGGGCTGCTCGCCGACGTCGACGCTCTGCTCGAACTGCTCGGCGCCCTGGATCGAGATCCCGCCCTGCGAGTCCTCCGGACGGACGTAGACCTGCGCCTCCGCGATCAGGCCGTACGTCGTGTTCGTCCCGTAGACCGTGAACGGCTCGACGTTGGTCTCCGCCACCATGGCCGGCGTGATCGGCTGCCACGTGAAGTCGACCGTGCCGCGCCGACCGCTCGAGAAGACGACGTCGAGCGCCGTCGGGAGCGTCGGCACCTCGCCGGTGACCGTGCGCACGACGACCGGGCTGGCCACGGTGTCCACGGTGTCGCCGTTGACGCGCCAGCGCAGCACACCCGTCCCCGCGCCGCCGGTCTGCACGCCCGTGATGCGGACCCGCAGGAACTGCGCCTCGACCGCCTCGAACTCGAGGTGGTTGTACGCGTTGCGCTGGAGCGCGCCCGCGTACGTCGAGCCACCGGTCAGCGTGACGGGCGTCCAGTCGGTGCCGTTCTGCGAGTGCTCCACGACGTAGGTGTCGGCGCGCGGCATACGCGTGCCGCCGTTGTCGTCGTACCAGTAGATGTCGGTCGACGCGAGGAGCACCGGGGACTCCCACGCGTACCGGATCCACGCGGCGGTCGCCGGGCTCGTCCCGTTCGCGGGCTGTCCCCACGTCCCCCAGCCGTTTCCTGCGCCGGGGTTCGAGCTCGCCGGGGTGGTCGCCTCGTTGACGCGCAGCGGGTTCTCCCACGACGCCGAGCCGCTCGTCGTGATCGTCGCGAGCGCACCGAACTCGGCCGACGTGGCCTTCTCGGTGAGCTCGACCTCGACGTCGCGCTCGGTCGTCAGCTCGCCGTCGCTCGCGGTGAGCCGGAAGACGTACGTCCCCGGCTCGGTGCCGGTGACCGTCGTGCGCAGCGCTCCTGCGTCGCCGTAGATGACGCCCGCGCCCTCCGGCGCGGAGACGGTCGACCACCCGTAGGTGAGCTCTCCGTCGTCGGGGATGCCGTCGTCCGTCACCGTGGCGACGAGGCTCGTGGAGAGGTTGCCGTCCGTGGAGCGGTCGACGTTCACCGAGACGGTCGGCGCGTCGTTGACCACCTCGGGGACGTCACGGCCGGAGTCGAAGACCTGGATCTCCGAGATCGCCGTCCAGAACGACGGCGTGTTCGTGAAGGCCACCCGCACGCGGTCGGTCGTGACCGTCTCGAAGAGCGCCTCGTTGAGCTTCGGACCGGGGATCTTCGGCGCCTTGAACGCGTCGGGGACCGTGGTCCAGCCGCCGGAGCCGTCGGGCACCTGGATCGAGTACCGCGACGGCTCGCGGTAGCCGCCCGCCTGCCGGTCGCTGACGAACCACACCTTGACGTTGTCGAACGACGTCGGCTCGCCGAGGTCGAGCTCGACGTACCCGGTGTCGCCCTCGGTGCCGTAGTTGCCCCAGTAGGGCTCGTTGACGGTCGTGCCGTCGGTGACGGCGGCCAGCGACACGGGCTGCTCGGTCGTGCTGATGGCACCCGGGGTGTAGTTCATCGACCCCGTGCTCCAGCCCGGCGTGTGGAACTGGCGCCACGGCGTCGGCCGCGGGCCCTCCTGCGTCGCGGACGACGAGAGCTCGGCGCCGAGCGCGAGGTTCTCCGCGTCCTCGGTGAGGTCGATGCCGGCCGTCTTCAGGTAGGACACGACGCGCTCGTCGTCGATCGGCGTGTCGACCGCGGTGGGCACGTCCGCGCCCGTGTCGTCGACGACCTCCACCGCGAGCCCTTCGTCGGACTCGACGACCGCGTTGGCCGCCGGGTCGTACACGAACCGGCCGAGCGCGTCGGCGGTCGCCTTGCGCTCGCCGTCGACGAACAGCGAGTAGCCCTCGCCCAGACCGTAGTGCGAGCCGTCCTCGTCCCACACGATCGTGACGTCCTGGCCGTGGTACCGCAGGTTGTTGACCATGAAGTGGTCGTACCCGAGGTCGATCGGCCAGAGCTCGATCTTGTCGTCGGACCGCGGCTGGATGCCGCCCATGTCCTCGACGTAGATGTAGTTCATGTTGCCGAGCATCACGTGGTTCGGGTTGTTGCGGTTGTACGTCTGCGTGGCCGGGTTCCAGTTCGAGTAGTACTCGGCCTGGTTCGGGGCACGCAGGTCGCCGCCCGGGTAGACGCTCCACGCCATCCAGTCGAGCAGCCGCGCGGCGTACTCGGGCGTGACGTACTTCTGCTCGGGGTCGTAGTGCCGCAGCGCGGACCGCACGGCCCGGTACTGGACGGTGAAGTTGATGTTGGAGAAGTTGTTCGACCCGCCGATGTTGTACTTCGTCTTGTCGTACTGGTTCGCCGTGTAGAACGGGAAGATCGGGAAGTTGTCCCCGTACCGCAGGAAGCGGAACCCGTCGACGTACTGGTCGGCGTCCTCGACCGGGATGAGGTCCTGGGCGTAGACGTCGTAGAGGTTGGACTCGCGCGCCGGGATGAGGTCGCGCTCGGACTCCGGGAGCGGGTTCACCGCGCCGTTGTTCGAGGTCGGGGCCGACTGGGCGCCGTGCGACGTGCCCGCGAGGAACATGCGCGCCGACTCGCTCCACAGCCGGTCGAGGACCGCCGTGCGGATCTCGTCCGCCTGTGCCTGCATCTCGGCGACCTTGGCGTCGTCGGCACCGGCCATCTCGTACAGCTGGCCGGCCGCGTCGAAGTCGCCCCAGACATAGGCCGACTCGGGCCGCTCGATCGTCCGCGCGCCCGGTGCGCCCGCGTTCACCTTGGGGAACCCGAACGAGATGGCGTCCGAGTCGTTGCCGGGCATGTAGTTCGTGTCGTAGGCGATGAGGTTGTCGTCGTTGCCGTCGTAGTGCTCGAGCTGGCCCTCGCCGTCGCCCTCGAAGTACGTCGCGAAGCGCTCGGCGACCGCCGGACCGCCGCCGTGCACGTTGTACGCCTCGAGGCCCGCGGTGCCGAGGTACTGCGAGTAGTGGTTGTTCCAGCTCGTGTGCCCCGGGCTGTCGAGGAACGCCGACGAGCCGGAGAGCTCGCCGATGTTGAGGATCTGCCCGTACCCGAGGTACGGGTTGCGGATCCACTTCGTGTCCTGCAGGTGCATCGGCTGCGTGAGGGCGACCGAGTTCTGGTACAGGTTCACGCCCTCGATCGTCGTCGGGTACTGGTAGACGTAGCCGGGCTCGTTGGTGTCGAGGCTGTTGTAGCGCTCTCCCCACCAGCGGTAGACGATCGCCTTCTCGATGGCGTCGCTCGGCACGTCGATGTACGGGATGTCCTGCGCCCACTGCCGGTTGAACGCCGTGACGCCGTCACGGAACGCCTCGGCCGGCGCCATCGCCGCGTACTGTTCGAACTGCTCGAACGACTGCGGCAGCGCGTCGGAGCCGAGGACGCCCACGACCGACAGCTCGACCGAGCCGCCCGCCGGCACCGTCACGGCGCGGTCCAGGTTCGTGCCCGACCGCTCGAAGCCCTCGGCCTTGAGGCCGACGGTCACCGTCGACCACGGCGTGTCGACGAGGCCGTTGTTCGCACCGCTCGTCAGGGTGCGCGTCCCCGTGAGCTCGTCGGCCGCGTCGGTCGACGTCGTCGCGAGCGGCGACGCCGCGCGGACCGTGAACGACGCGTCGGCCGCACCCGGGTTGGAGAACGTGATCGTCGTGAGCGCCACGTTGTCGTACGTGATGAGCTTCCTGAGGTCGGCCGTGACGCCCGTGGTGCCGACCGTGTACCGCGCCTTGGCGTGGCTCGGCGCGTTGAACCGCTGCGCCCCGACCTCGGTCACCGTCTGCCCCGGGACCGTCACGGTGTAGAGGTTGCCGAGGTTGTTCGGCCCACCGGCGAAGGCGGACCCGGCGAAGCCCATGACGTTCCAGTTGCTGCCACCGCGCAGGTACAGCGAGCGCCCGCGCGTCTGGAGCACGCCGTTCCCCGACGTCCCCGTCACGCCCAGGACGCGGTCCAGGTAGTAGTCCGTGCCGCCGGCGGCCAGGTCCTTCTCGAAGATCGACCCGTGCATGGAGCCCGCGGTCCACGGGACCCCCGGAGCGAGCGCCGCGCTGACCGCGTCGACCCCGGTGTACGTCGGGTCGCCGATGTCCATCGAGTCGGTCTCGCCGTTCGTGTACACCCCCACGTCGCTCTCGTTGCCCGGCAGCACGTCTGCGTGCGCGCTCGCCGGAACCAGCGCGACGCCCGTGACGGCGAGCGCGCCCGTCATCGCCGAGGCGACGACCCTTCTCAACGTTCTTCCCGACATCACTGTGTCCTCTCCATCGGGAACCGGAACGGGACAGGGCACCGTCGCCGACGCGCCGGCGCGGGACGACGACGTCCCGTGCCGCGCCCCGTCGCACCCGCGACGACCACGCACCCCGCTCGCGTCCCGTCGTCCAGACGTCCCCGCCAGGGACGACGGCGCAGCGGGGGTGAGCGCATCAGCGCGCCACCCCGTGCCACCGCCCCGTGAGCACCTGGGCCGTCTCGACGACGAGATCGCCAGCCGCTGGCCAGTCAACCAGCCTGACTACAGGACCGCAATGGTTTTCGGTGAGTCGAGCAGATCACCTTCCCGCCCGCTCCGCCCCGCAGATCGGCGACTTCTCGCGGATCCGCGCCATTCCGCCACTCAGACCAGACGACGGGCGGCGCGCGGTCGACGAAACTCGTCACCCCTCCTCGAAACGGTCAGGAGAACTTTTCGGTGCGTCGCTCGCCCAGGGCGCGCGCGACGACCGCGGGTGGTCACGGCGTCGGCGGGACGTCCGCCGAGGGAGCGTCGACGGGCGGCTCGGCCGCCCCGTCGGCGGCCGGCTGCTCGGCCGGCGGCTCGGCAGGGGCCTCGCCCTCGGTCGCCGGCTGCTCGGCCGCCGGGTCGGTGGGCTGCCCGGTCGGGTCGTCGCCGGGCTGCTCCGGCTCCGCGGGAGCCGGGCCCCGGATCGTGAACGTGGCGGGGTCGCTCGTCGCACCCTCGACGTCCGCGACGCTCACGAGGGCCGTGAACGTCCCCGGGGAGACGACAGGCTGGTCGGGCGCGCAGCCCTCGACGGAGCGGTGCATGTCCCACCGCACGGTCGTGGAGACCTCGTCGCCGCGGCTCATGAGCAGGAGGTTGTCGCCCGGCGCGCAGTGCGCCGACGACCACACGAGCTCGTCGCCGGACCGGACGAGCACCTGGCGCACCGCGTCGGAACCGTCGACGAGGCACGGGCGCGCCCCGACGTGGCGCATCGTCACCGCGAGGACGACCGCCTCGTTCTCGGTGAACTCCGCCTTCGCCGGAGCGACGGAGAGCTCGAGCGACGCGGCGTCGCAGTCCTGCGGCGGTCCCGCCGCCTCGGGGGTGGGCGGCGCCGAGCGGCCCTCCTGCGGCGCGCCGTCGCCCGCGAGCATCGGCTGCACGGCCCGGACGACGACCTGCCCGAGCAGGACCAGGGCCACCACGAGCGCCGCGAGGAGGACGAGCGCGACGAGGCGTCGGCGCCAGAGGACGCCGCGCCGAGGACGCAGGTCCGTGCCTCGCGGGGCGCTGCTCGTCCGCGACGTGCTCAACGGGTCCTCCAGGTCACCGGCTGTCGATGGTCGTCAGGGGTCGGCGCTGCCGCTCGTCCCGCTCGGGCCCACGCTAGTTCCGTGCGCGCCGATGCCGACCGAGCCGCGCCGAGGCGCCCTGTCCTCGGGGCAGAATGGGCCCGTGACCGGGACCCCCACCGACCAGGTGCCCGACGAGCACCGCGGCACGCCGACCGTCGACGCTCACGCCGCGCTGCGCACCGCCGTCGGCCGGTGGTTCCGGCGCACCGCCCGCGACCTGCCGTGGCGCGCCGACGACCGGACCGCATGGGGCGTGCTCGTGAGCGAGGTCATGCTCCAGCAGACACCCGTCGTCCGGGTCGAGCCGGTGTGGCGGGAGTGGATGGGTCGCTGGCCCGCCCCGGCCGATCTCGCGGCCGCACCGACGGCGGACGTCCTGCGCGCGTGGGGGCGCCTCGGCTACCCCCGCCGGGCGCTGCGGCTCCAGGACTGCGCGCGGGCCGTCGTCGAGCGCCACGGTGGTGAGGTGCCCACGGGCGAGGAGGCCCTGCGCGCGCTGCCGGGTGTCGGCGAGTACACGGCCGCCGCCGTCACCGCGTTCGCGCACGGTCGTCGCGCCGTCGTCGTCGACACCAACGTCCGGCGCGTGCTCGCGCGCGCCGTCGAGGGCGTCGCGCTCCCCGCGCCGTCGTACACGGCGGCGGAGCGGCGCCTCGCCCACGCGACCGCGCCTGCCGACGACGACGCGGCGACGCTGTGGGCCGCCGCGTCGATGGAGCTCGGCGCACTGGTGTGCACCGCCCGCGCGCCGCGGTGCGGAGCGTGCCCCGTCGCGGACCTGTGCGCGTGGCGCCGCGCGGGACGCCCGGTCGACGCGCACGCGGGCCGACGCCGGACCCAGGCCTGGGCAGGCACCGACCGCCAGGTGCGGGGCCGGGTCATGGGCCTGCTGCGCGAGGCTCCGGGGCCGGTCCTCCGGGACGTCGTCGCGGGGTCGTGGCCCGACGCAGCCCAGCTCGACCGGTGCGTCGCGAGCCTCGTCGAGGACGGCCTGGTCGAGCAGGACGGCGAGGCGTACCGGCTCCCTGCCTGAGCGCGCCCCGACCGGCTCAGGTCGTCGGGAGCCAGACCCGCATCGTCGACGGCCCCCGGCTCGCCCAGTCGTGGTAGGCGACGAGCGGGACGTCGACCCCCGCCTCGTCCTCGGCGGCACCGCGAGCGCCGCGGGACGCGGCGCCCGGCGCGTACGGCCACGGGGCGGCACGACCGTGGTCCACGACGACGCCCCGCACGACGACGCGCCCGTCGACCTCGCGCGGCGGGACCGAGGGGTCGACGCGCAGGTCGGCGACGTCACGACCGCCGGGCAGGTCGACCGACTCGACGCACAGGACCTCGGGGCCGCGCTGCACCGCGACGCAGCCCCGGACCGCGTCGATCCGGTCGTCCGGCCGCAGGAACCTCGGCGACGTGTCGAGGTCGAGCACGACGACGCTGCCCGCCCGCAGGTCCGGGACGGCCACCGACCCCGCGGGCACCGTGCGCGGCGTCCCGTCGTCCACCGTGAGGGTCGCGGTCGGCGACCAGGCGGGGACGCGCAGCGTCAGGGCCCAGCGGCCCGCGGGCGCCTCGACGACCCGCACGCGCACGCGCCCGTCCGCGGGGTAGGCGGTCTCGACGTCCACGGCGACCGGCGCCCCGGAGGGGAGCGACGCGCGGACCTCGCCCGTCGCGTACTGGTGGATCTGCAGGCCTCCGTGGTCGACGGTCGCGACGTACGCGGCGAGGCTCGCGAACGTGCGCGCGACGTTCGGCGGGCAGCACGAGACGTGGAACCACGGAGCGCGCAGCGACGACTCGGCGCGCGCGCTCGCGACGTCGGTCGCGGCGGGCTCCCCGGGGACGCGCTGGTGGAGCGTGTTCGCGTAGTAGAACGCCCGCCCGTCGTCGGCGGGCGACGTCGCGACGACGTTGAAGAGCGCGCGCTCGACCGCGTCCGCGTACCGCGCGTCGCCCCGCGCGAGCAGCAGCCGCCAGGCGACCATGACCGACCCCACGGCGGCGCACGTCTCGGAGTAGGCGCGGTCGGGCGGGAGGACGAAGTCCTCGCCGAACGCCTCGTCCTGGTGGTGCGAGCCCTGCCCGCCGGTGATGTACGTCCGGGCGGCGGTCGTCCGGTCCCACTGCCGGGCGACCGCGTCGACGAGGGCGTCGTCGCGCGAGTCGACCCCGACGTCGAGCGCGCCCGCCGCGAGGTAGTTCGCGCGCACCGCGTGCCCGCGGAAGACCTCGGCGTCGCGCACGGGCACGTCGTCCTGGTAGTAGGAGCGGCCCCACTCGATGTCGGCGAGCGTCCCGTGACCGCGACGCTCGACGAAGAGCGCGGCCTGGCGGAGGTAGCGCGGCTCGTCCAGGGCGCGCCCGAGCTCGGCGAGCGCGACCTCGACCTCTGCGTGGCCGCAGACGCCCGGGTTCCCCCCGGGACCGAACGTCTCGCACACGTGGTCCGCGGACCGGCGCGCGACCTGCACCAGGAGGTCGTCCGGGTGACCCGTGCGGACCCGCGCCACGGCAGCCTGCAGGAGGTGGCCCTGGCAGTACAGCTCGTGCCCCCACTCGAGGTCGGAGTACCGGGCGCCCTGGCCGGGCCGGCCGAACATCGTGCTGACGTACCCGTCCGGCTCCTGCGCGGCCGCGACGCGGCGCACGATCGCGTCGAACCGCTCCTCGAGCGCCGGGTCGTGGCGCCGACCGAGCTCCCACGCCATCGCCTCGAGCAGCTTGTACACCTCGGAGTCGCTGAACTCGCGGCCTCGGCGCCCATCCGGCAGCCCGCCCTGGACCGCCAGGTCGAAGTTCGGCAGCCAGCCCTCTCGCTCGAGCCAGTGCTCGATGTGGCCGAGCGTCGCGGTGCGGTTCACGTCCTGGCGCCGCGCCCAGAAGCCGTCGGTGATGCGCACCTCGGCGAGGCCGAGCGGCTGCAGGCGCCCGGAGGCGGGGACGACCGGACGCCCGCCGTCGCCCGCGGGAGCGTCGCCGGTGGTCGGGGTCGCGGCCGGGCGCGACGGGGTCATGGTCATGGGAGAACCTCCGGGGGCGGCGCGACCGCCCGGGTCGTCGGGGAGGCCGCCCGGGGGCGGCGGGTTCGGGGACGGCGTCGTGGACGCCCGGTCGTCGGTCATCCCTTGAGCGCGCCGGACATGAAGCCCCGCACGTAGTGGCGCTGGAGCAGCAGGAACAGGACGATGCACGGGACCGCGAGCACGACGACGCCCGCCTGGGTCGCGCCGTAGTCGACGATGCCCATGACCTGCTGGCGCATGTTCGCGACGGCGAGCGGCAAGGGGGCCTTCGTGGAGTCGGTGATGAGGATGAGGGGTGCGACGAAGTCGTTCCACGCGGCGAGGAACGCGAACAGCCCGACCGTGATGAGCCCCGGCTTGACCGCGGGCAGCAGCACGCGCCACAAGGCGCCGAACGACGAGCAGCCGTCCACGAGCGCGGCCTCGTCGAGCTCGCGCGGCACCGACTCGAACGAGATGCGCATCATGAACGTCGCGAACGGCAGCTGGAACATCGCGAGCACGAGCGACAGCCCGACCAGCGAGTTCTGCAGGCCGATCTCGTTGAGCAGCACGTACAGCGGGATGAGCAGCGTCGCGTACGGGACCATGAGGATCGCGAGCGTCACGAGGAACAGCACGTCGCGCCCGGGGAAGCGGAAGCGCGCGAACGCATAGCCGCCGAGCAGGGAGACGCCGAGCGTGAAGAGCACGGTGAGCCCCGACACGACGACCGAGTTCCACAGGTACTGGACGATCCCGGCCTGGTAGCCCGCGAGCGTCACGTAGTTCCCGAAGCCCCACCCGTCGACCTGGTTGGAGCCGGGCTGCGGCGAGACCGAGGCGACGCCCGCCCACACGAGCGGGAAGAGGAAGACGAGCGCGAGCCCGCCGGTGAGCACCCAGTAGGGGGTGCGCGTGACGATCCCGGCGATGCGGGCGCGCGGTGCCTGCCCGCGCGGCGTGGGCCGCGCGGGGGCCGGTGCGGTGGCGGTTCCGGTCATGTCACTTCTCCTGGGGGGCGCGCATCGCACGGATCTGCGCGAGGTTGATGAGCACGAGGGCGGCGAGCACGATGATCGACAGCGCGGCCGCGACGCCCAGGTCGTTCTGCCCCTGGAAGGCCACGTTGTAGATGAGCTGGACCACGGTGATCGTGCTGTTGTCCGGCCCGCCCTTCGTGAGGATGTAGAACTGGTCGAAGGCCAGCAGGGACCCGGTGACGCACAGGATCGTGCACAGCGCGAGCGACGGGCGCAGCAGCGGGAGCGTCACGCGGGAGAAGGTCTGCCAGCGGCTCGCGCCGTCCATGCGGGCGGCCTCGTACACCTCGTGCGGGATGCCCTGGAGCCCCACCATGAGCAGGAGCATGTAGAAGCCCGCGAAGCGCCAGACGACGAGGAACACCGTCGACCACAGCGCGCCGTCGGGCGTGCCGAGGAACGACACGGGCTCGTCGACGATGCCGAGCGACTCCAGCAGGGGCGAGATCGGCCCGACCTGCGGCGAGTACAGCGCGTAGAAGAGCAGGGACGCCGACGCGAGGCCGAGCGCGCTCGGCACGAGGACCGCGGTGCGCAGGAAGCTCTTCCAGTGCGTCGACTCCTGGACCAGCAGGGCGAGCCCGAGGCCGAGGCCGATGAGGAGGACGGTCGCGATGACGGTGTACTTCAGCGTGAAGACGACCGAGTCCCAGAAGAAGCGGTTGTCGACCGCGTCCTGGAAGTTCTCCGGGAAGTTCGGCCCCTGGTTCCCGGACAGGAGAGGCCAGTCGGAGGCGGACATCTGGCCGACGAGGAGCACCGGCAGGACGAAGAAGACGAGGACGAAGATCGCGGTCGGGGCGGCGTAGGCCCAGCCGCGCGCGGACTGCGAGCGGCCGGGCCGCCGGCGTCTCGGCGGCGCGCCGGACCGGGTGCGCGACCCGGTGTCTCCGGTCGGCGGGAGCTGCTGGCCCTGGCGTCGCGAGGACGACGGGGCGGACTGCACGGACATGACGGTCTCCAGGTTCGGGCGGAGGGACGCTCGAGGGTCGCGCCGCCGCCGGACGGCGGAGGGCCGGTCGGCGGCGGCGCGGTCCTGCTACTGGGAGAGCACCGCGGTGATCTCCTCGTTGTCCTCCTCGATGCTCGAGGCGTCCTCGAACACGGCGTTGCGGACCAGGGTCATCCACGGGCTGTTCGGCGCGTTGAACGCCTGCTGGAAGTTGCGCGCGACCGGCGTGCGACCGGCGGCGGCGACCTCGTTGATCGTCACGACGCGGGGGTCGGCCGAGGAGTACTCGTTGTCGACCAGGTCGGCGCGCGAGACGACGTCGCCGTTCTGCGCGAGGACCTCGACCTGCGCCTCCTCGGACATCAGCCAGGACAGGAAGTTCCAGGCCTGGTCGGCCTTCTCGCTGTCCTTGGAGATGCCGACGCCGTCGCCGCCGACGAAGGTCGAGCCGCCGCCGTCGGGGCCGGGGATCGGCGCGACGCCGACGTCCACGGTCTCGTCCGCCGTCGACAGGAGCGTCGCCGGGTACGGCATGACGCCGATCTTGCCCTCCTGGAACGGGGCGACCCACGTCGCACCGGTCTCGTCGCGCGAGCCGGCGCCGACCGCGTCCGAGTCGACGAGGTCCTTGTAGGTGGCGTACACCTCCTGCGCGGTGTCGCTCGCGAGGAGCGACTCCGTGCCCTCGGCGTTCATGACGTCCTCGTCGGCGGCCCAGATCATCGGGAACCACGTGAAGACGAGGCACCCGCCGCAGTTGCCGCCGAAGAACGTGCCGTCGACCCCGCCGCCGAGCTCGTCGACCGCCTTGGCCTGCTCGGCGAACTCCTCGAGCGACGTCGGCCCGGCCTCGGGGTCGAGGCCGGCCTGCTCGTAGAGGTCCTTGTTGTAGAACATCACGGACACGTCGAGGACGAACGGCAGCACGTGCTCGGCGTCCTCGTACGTGCCCGCCTCGAGGTGGCCCGGGTTGATCTCGTCCGCGAAGTCGAGCTGGTCGATGCGGCTCGTGACGTCCTGGAAGAGCCCCTGCTCGACCCAGTTCGGCACGTACACGATGTCCGCGGCGAACAGGTCCGGCAGACCGTCGCTGCCGGCGGCCGCGCCGACCTTCGCGACGTAGTCGTCGTTGGGGACGATGGTCAGCTCGACCTGGTTCTCGTGGCTCTCGTTGTACGCGTCCACGAGCAGGTTCGCCTGCTTCTCGAGGGGCGCTCGCGTCCACAGCGTGAGCGTGCTGCCGTCGTCGACGCCCTCGGCACCCCCCGCGCCGGCGGTCGCGGGGGCGTCGTCGTCCCCGTCGGAGCCGCCGCACGCGGCGAGGCCGAGAGCGGTCAGGCCGATCACCAGCGTCGAGGCCACGGCCTTCGTCGCCGACGTCCTGCGGTGGTTCGTCATCTCGCGTCTCCTGTACTCGTCGTCGAGCCCGATGCGCTCGCCCGGCAGGACCGCCGGACGTCCGAACGCCTTTTCGGTCCGGGTGTCACCGCCCGTCGCCGCCGCCTGGCCGTCCCGCCCTGCTGACGGCTAGTCTTCGATGCTCCAGGGGCCCACCGGGCCGCTTCTTCACGATCACCACTTGACCGAAAGAACCCGAAAAGGTTTTCTGAATCTAGGACAGGCGCACGGAGCCGTCAAGCGGTGCGCAGGGTTACAGTTCGATCACGGCGGCACACGACGGGACACGGCAGCACACGGCGACTCGGTCGACGGCGACGGCGCCGCCGGACCAGGAGGGGGCACGGCCTCATGACCACCCAGAACGGCAGCGCGACACCGCGTGCCGCGACCCTGACCGACGTGGCACGCCTCGCGGGCGTCTCGATCGCCACGGCGTCCAAGGCGATCAACGGTCGCGACCAGGTGAAGGCGGAGACGCGCCTGCGCGTCCTCGAGGCAGCGGAACGCCTCTCGTTCGCGCCGAACGCGCTCGCCCGCGGGCTCCTCAAGGGCCGCACGGGCACCGTCGGGCTGCTCACGAGCGACCTCGAGGGACGCTTCTCGATCCCCGTCCTCATGGGAGCCGAGGACGCGTTCGGCGCCGGCCGCGTCTCGGTCTTCCTCTGCGACGCGCGCGGCGACGCCATCCGCGAGCAGCACCACGTCCGCGCCCTGCTGTCGCGGCGCGTGGACGGCCTCATCGTCGTGGGCTCGCGCACCGACCCGCGCCCCCCGCTGAGCGCCGACATCCCGGTCCCGGTGGTCTACGCGTACGCGCCGTCGGAGGAGCCCGGGGACGTGTCGATCACCGCAGACAACGTGGGCGCCGGGCGGCTCGCCGTCGAGCACCTCCTCGCGTGCGGACGGCGCCGCGTCGCGCACGTGTCGGGCGACCCGGGGTACCAGGCCGCCCAGGACCGCGCCGCCGGCGCGCAGGCGGCGCTCACCACCGCCGGGCTGGAGCTCGTCGGCGGCCACACCTACTTCGGGTCGTGGAGCGAGGGCTGGGGTCGCGGCGCCGCGCGCATGGTCGTCGAGCAGCACCCCGACGTCGACGGGTTCTTCTGCGGCAGCGACCAGATCGCGCGCGGTGTCCTCGACGCGCTGCGAGAGCTCGGGCGCGACGTCCCCGGCGAGGTGTCCGTCATCGGTTTCGACAACTGGGAGGTGCTGACGACCAATGCGCGCCCGCAGCTGACGAGCGTCGACATGAACCTCGAGCGGCTCGGACGCGTGGCCGCCCAGCGGCTCTTCGCCGCGATCGACGGCACGGTGCGGCCGGGCATCGAGGAGCTCCCGTGCCGCGTGGTGACCCGGGCGTCGACCGCGCCCATCGCCTGATCAGTCGAGCTCGAGGAGCATGCGCGTGTTGCCGAGCGTGTTGGGCTTCACGCGCGCGAGGTCGAGGAACTCCGCGACGCCGTCGTCGTGGGAGCGCAGCAGCTCGGCGTAGACGTCGTGCGTGACAGGCGTCCCGTCGATCGGCCGGAACCCGTGCCGCACGAAGAAGTCGACCTCGAAGGTCAGGCAGAAGACGCGGCGCAGGCCGAGCGCCCGGGCGCGGGCGAGGAGCTCCACGACGAGCGCGTGCCCCACCCGGTGCCCGCGCCAGCCCGGGTCCACGGCGAGGGTGCGGATCTCGGCGAGGTCGTCCCACATGACGTGGAGCGCCCCGCAGCCGACCACCTCGGGGGCCGCGCCCGGCTGCGAGGCCGGGCGGACGGCGTCGGCCACGACGAACTCCTGCACGGCCTCGTAGTAGCCGACCATCTCCTTCGCGAGGAGGATCCGGGCCTCGGCGTAGGGCTGGACGAGCGACCGGATCGCCCGGACGTCCGCGGGGAGCGCCGGGCGCACGCGGACCCCCGTGGGGTCGGGGCGCGCGTCGTCGGCGGGGGGCGTCAGCACCACGACACTGTACGACGATCCAGCCTCGGATGCATACTCACGCAGGCGAGTGCATAGTTGCTCACGCGCTGGCGACGAGCCGCGACGCCGTGACCTCGTCGATCACCAGGTCCGTCACCACCCCGGCACGCAGCGCGGCCCGCAGCGGCGCGACCTTGTTGTCCCCCGCGACGGCGCAGACACGCCGCGGGACGCGGCGCAGCTCGTCCGGAGCCGGACCGGTGGCGCGCGCGTTGAGCGCGATGTCGCGATAGGTCCCGTCCGGCCGCAGGAAGACGGTGCACACGTCCCCGACCACGCCCTCGCCCTCCAGCACCGCGATGTCCTCCCGCTCGAGGTAGCCCGCGGAGTAGACGTGCGACGGGACGCCTCCGGCGACGGCGCCCACGGAGAACAGCGCGATGTCCGCGCGCCGCTGGACGTCCAGCACGCGCCGCACCGACCGCTCGCGCCACATCGCCTGCTTCGTCTCCGCGTAGTCGAAGAACGCCGGCACCGGGAAATGGTGCACGTGCGCGTCGAACGCCGTCCCGAACCCGGCGATGAGATCGCCCGCGTAGTGGACGCCCGACGTGCGGGTGTTCGCCGCACCGTTGAGCTGCACGACGGCGCTCCCCCGCGTCGGCTTGCGCGGCAGGTGCCGGGAGATCGCCGACAGCGTCGTCCCCCACGCGATGCCGAGGACCATGTCGGAGTCGAACCACGTCGACAGCAGGCGCGCCGTCGTCATCGCGACCTGCTCGAGCCGGTCGACCTGCGGCGCCTGGTCCGGAACAGGGACGACGTACGCGTCGACGCCCCACGTGCTCGCGACGTGCTGGCCGAGACCGGGCGCGCGGCTGTGCGTCGGCCGCAGCGAGATCTCGACCAGGCCCGTCTCCCGGGCCCGCTTGACGAGGCGCGACACCGTCGACCGCGACGTGCGCAGGTGCTTCGCGATCGCCTCCATCTTCATGTCCTGCAGGTAGTACATCGACGCCGCGCGCAGCACGTCCTGCTCTCGGTCGACCATCAGGGGCTCCGTCCGTCGGGAACCTCCATTCTGCACGTTCGTGCACACCGGTTGCGCGCCCGTTCGCTCCGTGGTGATGTGAGGAGGTGCGTGCGCGCCGAGACCCGGTGCGCGCACGACGGTCTTGCGGTAGCGCTCCCTGGTGCGCCGTGGGACCGTCGCTGTGAGCGCACCGTGGGCGCGACCGTGCCGCGGTGCCGGACGAGAGAGGGACACGGATGGCATCCACGCGACTGACCGCGGAGTCACGTCGACAGGCGCTCACCGCCCTGGAGGCGAGCACGAGCGCCGACGCCGAGCTCGACGTCCTCGTCATCGGCGGAGGAGTGACCGGTGCCGGCATCGCGCTCGACGCGGTGACCCGCGGACTGTCGACCGCGATCGTCGAGGCCCAGGACTGGTCCGCCGGGACGTCGAGCCGGTCGAGCAAGCTCGTCCACGGCGGCCTGCGGTACCTCCAGATGCTCGACTTCCACCTCGTGCACGAGGCGCTCACCGAGCGCGACCTGCTCCTCAAGGAGATCGCGCCCCATCTCGTCCGGCCCGTCCCGTTCCTCTACCCCCTCGAGCACCGCGTGTGGGAGCGCGCCTACGTCGGCGCCGGCATCGCGCTCTACGACACGCTCGCGAGCGTCGCGCCCGGCAAGCGTGCCCTGCCGTTCCACCGGCACCTCAGCCGGAGCCGGATGGAGAAGAAGTTCCCCGACCTCGCGCACGACGCCGCCGTCGGCGCCGTGCAGTACTGGGACGCGTCCGTCGACGACGCCCGCCTCGTGAGCACGCTCGTGCGCACCGCGGCCTCGTACGGCGCCCACGCGGCGTCGCGCACCCAGGTGGTCTCCCTGACCAAGGGGGCGACCGGCGCGGTCAACGGCGCGGTCCTCGTCGACCTCGAGACGGGCCACGAGCTCACCGTCCGCGCACGCTCGGTCATCAACGCCACCGGCGTCTGGACCGAGGACACCGAGGCGCTCGCCGGCTCCGAGGGCGGGCTGCGCGTGCTCGCGTCCAAGGGCATCCACATCGTCGTCCCGCGCGAGCGCATCAAGGGGCAGGTCGGGCTGATCCTCCAGACCGAGAAGTCGGTGCTGTTCGTCATCCCGTGGTCGCGCTACTGGGTCGTCGGCACCACCGACACCCCGTGGGAGCAGGAGCTGCAGCACCCCGTCGCGACCTCCGCCGACATCGACTACGTGCTCGAGCACGCGAACGCCGTGCTCGCGCACCCGCTCACGCGCGACGACATCATCGGCACCTGGGCCGGCCTGCGCCCGCTCCTGCAGCCCGGCACCAAGGAGGGCACGAGCTCCGCCAAGGTGTCGCGCGAGCACACCGTCGCCTCCCCGACGCCGGGCCTCACCGTCATCGCGGGCGGCAAACTCACGACCTACCGCGTCATGGCCAAGGACGCCGTGGACTTCGCGATCGGGCAGCGCGCGAGCGCCCTCGGGTCCATCACGCACAAGATCCCCCTCCTCGGGGCCGTCGGTCTCGACGCCGTGCGCCGCCAGGCGCGGCCCTGGGCGTCCCGCTACCGCTGGACGCCCGCGATGGTCGACCACCTGCTGCACCGGTACGGCTCGAACCTGCGCGAGATCGTCGAGCTCTGCGAGGAGCAGCCGGACCTCGCGAAGCCGCTCGAGCACGCACCCGCCTACCTGCGCGCGGAGATCGCGTACGGCGTGTCGCACGAGGGCGCCCTGCACCTCGAGGACCTGCTCCTGCACCGCACACGCCTCAACTACGAGATCGCCGACCGCGGTCTCGCCGCCCTGCCGGAGATCGCCGGGATCGCCGCAGGTCTCCTCGGCTGGGACGACGCAACCCGGGACGCCGAGGTGCGCAGCTACACCGATCGCGCGAACGCCGAGGCGGCCGCCGAGCAGGAGCCGGACGACGACGCGGCAGAGCGCACGCGCCTCGCCGCCCAGGACGTCTCCCCGCTGCAGCCGCTGCGGGACAGCTGAGCACGGCGAGCGAAGCATCCCGGGCGCACCGCGGCCGGGCCGGTTGAGACAGAGCAGTCCACCACGAAAGAGAGCGCACCATGGATCAACTCCTCATGAACGCCTTCTGGTCCGAGATCCTCGGTACGGCGACCCTCATCCTCCTCGGTGCCGGGGTGGTCGCCAACGTCGTCCTGCCGAGGACCAAGGGCTTCAACGGCGGTTGGCTCCTCATCAACTTCGGATGGGGTCTCGCCGTCTTCACGGGTGTGTACGTCGCGTACAAGTCGGGCGCGCACCTCAACCCGGCGGTGACGATCGGCCTCTTCACGGCCCAGGAGCCGTTCTACTCGGTCACCGGACCGGAGGGGATGGTCACGGCGACCATCGAGCCGACCGTGGGCAACATGCTCATGTACTGGGGCGCCCAGATGATCGGCGCGTTCATCGGTGCCGTGCTCGCGTTCCTCGCCTACAAGAAGCACTTCGACGAGGACGCACCCGGCGCGACGAAGCTCGCGGTCTTCTCCACCGGTCCGGAGATCCGCTCCTACGCGTGGAACTTCGTCACCGAGGCCATCGCGACGTTCGTGCTGGTCTTCTTCGTCGTCGCGTCCGGCCAGACGCCGTCGGGTCTCGGCCCGCTCGCCGTCGCGCTCGTCGTCGTCGGGATCGGCGCGAGCATCGGTGGCCCCACCGGGTACGCCATCAACCCTGCCCGTGACCTCGGCCCGCGCATCGCGCACGCCCTCCTGCCCATCCGGGGCAAGGGGTCGAGCGACTGGGCGTACTCCTGGGTGCCCGTCGCCGGCCCGCTGGTCGGCGGCGTCCTCGCCGGCCTGCTCGGGGCGGCGTGGGTCTGATCCCGAGCACCACCGCGTGACCGGGGCGTCGGGGGCCCCGCCCCGGCCACGCGACCGTCCGGACCATCCGAGCGAACGACCACCCGTACACACCGACGTGAAGGACTGAGCACACCATGGCCGACTACGTTCTCGCCATCGACCAGGGAACCACCAGCTCCCGGGCCATCGTCTTCAACCACTCCGGGGAGATCGTCTCCACGGGCCAGCTCGAGCACGACCAGATCTTCCCCCGCGCCGGGTGGGTGGAGCACAACCCGGAGCAGATCTGGAACAACGTGCGCGAGGCCGTCGGCCTGGCGCTCACCCGCGCGAACGTCACCCACAAGGACATCGCAGCCGTCGGCATCACCAACCAGCGCGAGACCGCCGTCGTGTGGGACAAGACGACCGGCAAGCCCGTGTACAACGCGATCGTCTGGCAGGACACCCGCACGCAGAAGATCGTCGACGAGCTCGGCGGCTCGGACGGCCCCGAGAAGTACAAGTCGATCGTGGGACTGCCGCTCGCCACCTACTTCTCCGGCCCGAAGGTCAAGTGGATCCTCGACAACGTCGAGGGCGCGCGCGAGAAGGCCGAGGCCGGCGACCTGGTCTTCGGCAACACCGACACGTGGACCCTGTGGAACCTCACGGGCGGCGTCAACGGCGGCGTGCACGTCACCGACGTGACCAACGCGTCGCGCACCATGCTCATGGACCTCGACACCCTGTCGTGGCGCGAGGACATCGCCGCCGACATGGGCATCCCGATGTCGATGCTCCCCGAGATCCGGTCGTCGTCCGAGGTCTACGGCGAGGGCCGCCAGCAGGGCCTCCTGCCCGGCGTCCCGATCGCCGGCATCCTCGGCGACCAGCAGGCCGCGACGTTCGGCCAGGCGTGCTTCGAGGTCGGGCAGGCCAAGAACACGTACGGCACCGGCAACTTCATGCTGCTCAACACGGGCACCGAGAAGGTCATGAGCGAGAACGGCCTCCTCACGACCGTCTGCTACAAGATCGGCGACCAGCCGCAGCGCTACGCGCTCGAGGGGTCGATCGCCGTCACCGGGTCGCTCATCCAGTGGCTGCGCGACAACCTCGGCATGTTCGAGGACTCGCCCGACGTCGAGTGGCTCGCCGGCAAGGTCGAGGACAACGGTGGCGCCTACTTCGTGCCCGCGTTCTCCGGTCTCTTCGCGCCCTACTGGCGTCCCGACGCGCGCGGCGCGCTCGTCGGCCTCACGCGCTACGTCAACCGCAACCACATCGCGCGCGCCGCGCTCGAGGCCACCGCCTTCCAGACGCGCGAGGTGCTCGACGCCATGAACGCCGACTCCGGCGTCGACCTCACCGAGCTGCGCGTCGACGGCGGCATGGTCGCCAACGAGCTGCTCATGCAGTTCCAGGCCGACCAGCTCGGCGTCGACGTCGTACGGCCCAGGGTCGCCGAGACCACGGCGCTCGGCGCCGCCTACGCGGCGGGCATCGCGGTCGGGTTCTGGAAGGGCGAGCAGGACGTCATCGACAACTGGGCCGAGGACAAGCGCTGGACGCCCGCCGTCGAGGAGGGCGAGCGCGAGCGGCTGTACCGCAACTGGAAGAAGGCCGTGACGAAGACGTTCGAGTGGGTGGACGAGGACGTGGAGCAGTAGTCCCGCTCACGACGTAGGTCCCGCCTTCTCGTCCGGAGGGGTGGGACGGGGTCGCCGGTCTACCATCCGCGCGCTCGTTCCTCGCGCGCTCCCGCCAGACCCGCCACGACCGGCGACCCCGTCCCACCCCTCCTTTTCGTGTCACCTCTGCGCGCTCGCCCCGGGGCTCGGGAGTGCCTACGGTGGTCGGGTGCGCGCGTGGGTGTACGAGCGGTACGGGTCGGTCGACGAGCTGCGGCTCCGAGAGGTGCCGACGCCTGCGCCGGCGCGGGGCGAGGTGCTCGTCGAGGTCGTCGCGACGTCGGTGAACCTGTCGGACTGGGAGGCGCTGCGGGGCAGCCCGGGCTACGCCCGCCTCGACGGCCTCTTCGCTCCGCGCACGAAGGTCCTGGGGTCCGACGTCGCCGGGCGGGTCGTCGCGGTCGGCGACGACGTCGCGCGCTTCCGCCCGGGTGACGACGTCTACGGCGACAACCTTCCGCGCCGGGGCGGTTTCGCGGAGTACGTGGTGATGCCGGAGAAGGCGCTCGCGCACAAGCCGGCGACCTTGACCTTCGCCGAGGCGTCCACGATCCCGCAGTCGGGCGCGATCGCCCTGCAGGCCGTCGCGTCCGGCGCACCCGGGCAGCGGCTGCTCGTCAACGGCGCCGGCGGCGGCACGGGGAGCTTCCTCGTCCAGCTGGCGGTGGCACGGGGGATGCACGTCACGGGCGTCGACGCCGAGGACAAGCTCGACTTCGTCCGTCGACTGGGTGCGCAGGACGTGATCGACTACCGGCGGACCGACTTCACGCGCACCGGCCCGTACGACCTCGTCGTCGACCTGGTCGCGTACCGCTCCGTGTTCGCCTACCGGCGCGCGCTCGCCCGCCGTGGTCGGTGCCTGATGGTCGGGGGCACGTTGCGGGCGCTGCTCCGCATGGTGACCGTCGGGCCCGTCGTGGGGGCGTTGACCGGGGCGCGGCTCGGCGTCCTCCTCGTGCGGTCGGGTCCGCGCCGCTTCGGGCCGCTGGCCGACCTGTGCGCCGCCGGCGAGGTCGCGATCCACGTGGACCGCACGTTCCGCCTCGCGGAGGTCCCCGCGGCACTCACGGTCCACGGCACGGGGAGGGCCCGGGGCAAGGTAGTCGTCGTCGTGCGCGACGTCTGACCGCATGCCCGACCTGGCCTCGTACCCCGGCGCGCGAGCGGGGCGAGGGCTGCCTAGCGTCGAGGACGGGCCGCACGACGGCGGCCCGTCATCCACGGGAGGCGTCATGACCGACACGCACCACGAGCTGCCGCACGCGGGGTCCGACGAGGTCGCCAAGGTCCGTCAGCTCATCGAGGACGAGAACATCGCGATGCTCACGACGGTCGCCGAGGACGGCAGCCTCGTCAGCCGGCCGATGGGCGTCCAGGCCGTCGACTTCGACGGCGACCTCTGGTTCTTCGCCGCCGAGGACTCCCACAAGGTGGCGGAGATCGCGCGCGACTCGGCGGCGAACGCCGCGTTCTCCGGGAAGAGCTCGTGGGTGTCGCTCTCGGGGCGCGCGAGCCTGGTGCACGACCCGGACAAGATCCGCGAGCTGTGGAACGCCGTCGCGGACGCGTGGTTCCCGGACGGGCCGGACTCCCCGGGCGTCGTGCTCATCCGCCTGCACGCCGAGTCCGCCGAGTACTGGGACTCCCCCGGCGGCCGGGTCGCCACCCTCTTCCGCCTCGTGACCACGAAGGTGACCGGCAAGCCGTACGAGGGCGGCGAGAACGAGACGGTCCGGCTCTGAGGTGACGCGTGTCCTCGCCCACGACCATGCCGTCGCTAGGGTGGCGGGCGTGAGCACCACGCGCGAGACCAGCTACACCGTGCCCGGGATGCACGTCACCGACCGCGAGGTCGAGGTGCCGCTCGACTGGTGGGACGACGGCGACCCCCGGCGGCTCACCGTCTTCGTGCGGGAGGTCGTGGACCCGGCCCGACGCCGCGACGACCTCCCGCTCCTCGTGTTCCTCCAGGGCGGGCCCGGCGGGAAGGGGCCTCGACCCACCGGCCCCGACGGCTGGCTCGGCGAGGCGTTGACGACGTACCGCGTCGTCCTGCTCGACCAGCGCGGCACCGGGCGGTCGTCCGCGGTGCGCGGGGCCGCGCTCGTGGCGCGCGGCACGGCCGGTGCCCAGGCGGACTTCCTCACGCACTTCCGCGCGGACGCGATCGTCGCCGACGCCGAGCACGTGCGCCGGACCGTCTACGATGGGCGGCGCTGGACGTCGCTCGGCCAGTCGTACGGCGGGTTCCTCACCATGACCTACCTGTCGCGGGCGCCCGAGGGTCTCGCCGCGTGCCTCGTCACTGGCGGCCTGCCCGGGCTGCGCGCCGACGCGCGCGAGGTCTACCGGAGGACGCAGCCACGCGTCGTCGGGAAGAACGCGCACTACCGAGCCCGCTACCCCGACGACGAGGCGCGTCTCGCGCGCATCGCCGACCGGGTCGCCGTCGGCGACGTCCGACTGCCCGACGGCGACGCGCTCTCCGTGCGCCGCTTCCAGACGCTCGGGACGGACCTGGGCATGAAGCCCGGCGCCGAGCGCATCCACTGGGTCGTCGACGAGGCGTTCGACCCGGGTGCACCGGACGAGCTCACCGACACGTTCCTCGCCGAGGTCGCCGCCGCGACGTCCTTCCGCACGAACCCCCTCTACGCGGTGCTGCACGAGTCGATCTACGCGCAGCCGCACACCGGACCCACCGCGTGGGCGGCCCAGGCGGTGCGCGACGACGACCCCGCCTTCACGCCTGACGCGCGGCCGCTGCTGCTGACCGGCGAGATGATCTACCCCTGGATGCTCGACGAGGTGGCGGCGCTGCGACCGTTCCGCGCAGCGGCCGAGGCGCTGGCGGCGTGGGAGGACTGGACCGACCTCTACGACCTCGACGCGCTCGCCCGCAACGACGTCCCTGTCGAGGCGGCGGTCTACCACGACGACATGTTCGTCGACGCCGGGCTGTCGCTCGAGACGGCCGCGCACGTCGGGAACCTCGACGCCTGGGTGACCAACGAGTTCGAGCACGACGGGCTGCGCACCGGCGACGTCTTCCAGCGGCTCGCGGAGCGCCTCGCCGCGCGGGGTGGCGCGCTACCCGGCTGAGAGCGCGCGGCGCCCACGGACCTCGGCTCGATAGGCGCCCGGCGGGACACCGGACACGGCGCGGAAGTCCCGGACCAGGTGTGCCTGGTCCGCGTACCCGAGCTCGGCCGCGAGCGCCGCGAGGTCCGGGCTGTCGTCCGCCGCGAGCTGTCGCGCGACCTCCTGGAGCCGGATCCGTCGGCTCACCGCCTTCGGGCCGAGGCCGAGCGTCGCCCGCAGCGCGCGCTGCACCGCTCGCTCGCTCGCACCGAACCGCGCCGCGAGCGTCGGCCCGGCGCGCGACCGCACCCGCTCGACGAGGTCCGCGACGACGGCGTTGGCGAGAGCCTGGTCCGGCCGGAGCGGCCTCTCCTCCAGCCTGTCGGCGAACGCCGCGTCCAGCACAGCCGCCCGCTCGACGGGCGATCCCGTGCCGGCGGCGGTCGCGAGCAGCCGGTGCAGACCGGCGTCGAGACCGACGGTGACGGGGACGGTCGCGTCCAGGAGCGCGACAGGGTCGAGATCGCTCACGACGGCGAGGCCCGCTGGGCGCAGACGCACCCCGAACACCTCGCCGGTGCCACGGATCGTGCGCTCCCACGCCCGGCGGTGCACGCCCGTCACGACGAGGGGCGCGACGACGTCGCCCACCTCGATCGTCAGCGTCACCGCCGGAAGGTCGACGACCCGCTGGCGGAGGCCCGCTCCTGGCGGGAGGGACCAGCGGACGTGCCAGTAGCTCTCCACCACGGGCTCGAGACCGGGGCCCGGCCGCACCCAGCCGGCACGGAACGTCTCGAGGTTGTCGGGGTGCAGGACCCCGGTGCGCTCGTCCGCGGTGATCGGGTCCGTCCCGCCGCCTGCCATGGGACCAGTCTGCCCGTCGGGATTCTTCAAGACGCGCGGACGGGCCGGAGCGAGCATCGGACGACGAGGCACGACGACACGGAGGTGCGCGGCATGACGATCGACACGCTGGGTGACGTGAGCTGGATCGGCGTCCTCCTGGCCGCGCTGGCGTCGTACGTCCTCGGCGCGCTGTGGTTCACGCCGCTGTTCGGCCGCGCCTGGGACGCCTCGATCGACCACGAGCGTGTGCGTGGCCAGGCGTTCGGTCCGCTGTACTACGTCGCGCCCCTGGTCTCGAGCATCCTCACGTCGTTCGCCACGGCGGTGCTCCTGGAGGTGACCGGGACGCGCGCCCTGGGCGGGGCAGCGCTGCTCGGCGTCCTCGTCGGGACCTGCTACGCCGCGGCCGTCACGTTCACGAACGCCGTCAACCCGCGCACGCCCCGGCCGGTCCTCTTCAGCGTGGTCACAGGGTCGTACCACGTCGTCAGCATCGTCGTCGGCGCGCTCGTCCTCGCCGCGCTGAGCGGCTGAGCTCCGCCACGGTCAGCGGGCCTCGTCGGCGAGCTGGGCGAGCGCCGAGGCCTGCCGCAGCTCCGCCAGCGCGGGCTCGTCCCCCGCGAGCCGTGCGGCGACGGCGTCGTAGAGCTCCGGCGCGCGGTGCGGGGCGACGTCGAGCAGCACGTCCATGAGCGACCAGGCACGGATGCCGTCGCCGTCCCGCATCCCGGACGCGCGACGGCGGTACAGGTCGGCCACGCCGTCGAGCAGGTCGTCGCCCGGTCCGCGCGAGTCGGTCAGCCGGCACGCCGCGTCGGCCTGCAGCGCTGCCGCAGGGTCGTCCCAGCCGGAGCGGTGCGTCATGACCAGCGGGTGGAGCTCCGGGTCCCCGATCGCACCGGCCGCGACGATCTCGAGCTGCCAGACGTCGCCGCTGCGTCGCGTCAGAGCGGCGCGCACGCGGGGCAGCGCGCGCGGGTCACGGCGGTACGCGAGGCCGACGAGCGCCTCCTGCCGCGTCTCGCGGTCGACGTCGTCGAACCGAGCAGCGAGCGCGTCCCGGAGCTCGGGCGTACCGACCTCGCGGAACTGCTGTGCCAGCACGAAGGTCGCCCAGTCGCGCACCGTCGTCGCCGGGTCCGTGGTGAGCCGGACGGCCACCGCGACCATCTCCGGGGTCGGCGGATCGCCGTGGCAGAGGATCGGGAGCGTGGCCACTGCCCGGACCCGGACGTCCGGGTCCTCGTGGGACGCGAGCGCGAGCATGCCGACGACGACCTCTGGCCCGGCCGCCTCGACCGCGGTCGCGAGCTCCTCGCCGTCGTACTCCCCGGACACCAGGGCCGCCACCACGTCCATGCCGGTCAGGATGGCATGCCGAACCCCGGGTTATGCGCCGATCAGGCCCCTCATCGGCGCGCAACCCGGGGTTCGGCAGGTCAGGACTCGTCGGCCGACGGCGCGTGCTTGTCGAGGAACGCGTAGACCTCCGTCGCGTCGACGCCGGGGAACGCTCCGGTGGGCAGCGCGGACAGCACGTGCTGGTGCATGCGGGCGCTCGGCCACGACGCGTCCTGCCACTGCGCCGCGGAGCCGGCGGCCGGACGGCGGCAGCACGACTCGTCCGGGCAGGTGGACTGCCGGCGCACGGCCGTGTCCCGGCCGCGGAACCACTTGGCCGAGGCGAACGGGACCCCGACGGCCAGGGAGAACTGGCCGCTCGTCGTCGTCCCGGTCTGGGTGGAGCACCAGAACGTCCCGGCGGGGGTGTCGGTGTACTGGTACGACTCCTGCGCGCGGTCGCGGCGCGTGAACGCCTCGCGCACGGCCCAGCGCCGGCACACCATCTGTCCTTCGATCGCCCCCGTGACGTCCGCCGGCAGCGGCAGCCCGTCGTTCTCGTAGCCGCGGAACAGGGCGCCGTCGTCGCCGACGCGCAGGAAGTGCAGCGGGATGCCCAGGTGCTCGGTCGCGAGGTTGGTGAAGCGCTGCGCAGCGGCCTCGTGCGTTACCCCGAACGCGTCGCGGAAGTCCTCGACGGCCAGGTCCTTCTCGCGCTTGCGGCGCTCCAGGAAGTCGACGGCCGCGGACTGCGGGATGAGGCAGCACGCCGCGAAGTACGTGATCTCGACGCGCTGGCGCAGGAACTCCGCGTACGACCGCGGCCGCTCGTGCCCGAGCACACGGTGCGCGAGGGCCTGCAGCGCGAGCGAGCGCAGGCCGTGACCGCCGGGGATCGAGGCCGGCGGGAGGTAGATGCGGCCGTGGC
Organism: Cellulosimicrobium sp. Marseille-Q4280; assembly: GCF_943181405.1. GTDB lineage: Bacteria > Actinomycetota > Actinomycetes > Actinomycetales > Cellulomonadaceae > Cellulosimicrobium. The sequence goes on along the minus strand of NZ_CALPBY010000008.1, from coordinate 21,078 downwards.
GCAGGTCGGTCACGGTACGGGTCGAGTGGGGCAGGTCGTCGACGTGCCAGATCGTGAACCCGAGCTGCTCGGCCATCCGCGCCACGGTCCGGTGGGTCAGCGCGCCGACCGTGTACCCGGCCCGGCGGGCCATGTCCTCCGCGAGCCCCTCGATCTCCGGGTAGTAGTTGTTGCGCGCCTGGCGCTCGAGCCGGAGCTCGGTGTTCGCCCGGCGTGCCTCCTCGGGCGTCGCGATGGCCTCGGTCGCGCGACGCTGCAGCTCGGCGTGCAGGCCGACGAGGTTCTCCAGCACCGGCTGGGGAAGCTTCTGGCTCGCCTTCACGGACGGCAGCCCGAGCGCCGCGAACAGCGGGCCGCGCTGCGCCCGGTCGAGCTCGATCTCCAGAGCGGCCCGGCGCGACGGCGGCTCGTCCGTGAGCAGGTCGCTCACCGGCACCTCGAGCGCGTGGGCGATCTGCTGCAGGAGGGACAGCCGCGGCTCGCGGCGCCCGTTCTCGATCATGGAGAGCAGGCTCGGCGCCGTGCCGACGGCGGCACCGAGGGCGTCGAGCGTCATCCCGCGTGCGGTGCGGAAGTGGCGCACGCGGCGCCCGAGGGTGATGAGGTCGGCCTGTGGCGCCCCGTCGGTTCCCACGGCACCGTCCGAGGCGGGCTCGATCGGAGAGGGCATACCTTCACCGTACGTCAAGATCGGCCGATCTTCACAGTGGTCCGGCACGAAATCGGGCACCCATGGGAGGGAGAGTGGAGGCGACGCCAGGAATTTCCCCCACTCCACGGGAGCCCTTCATGACCGCGACAGCGAACCCCCGCCGCACCCGCCTCGCCGCGCTGCTCGACGACGTCGAGACCGAGATCGCCGGCCTCGCGTCGTCCGCCTTCGGCTCTCCCGCGCACACCGCCGACCCGCGCCCTCGCGACGCCCGCGCCTGGGTGCGGGAGATCGCGACCCTCACCGAACCCGACGCGATCGTGTGGTGCGACGGCTCCGCCGAGGAGAAGCAGCGTCTGGTCGACCTCATGGTCGACGCCGGGACCCTCCTGCCCCTGAACCCCGAGCTCCGCCCGGGCAGCTACCTCGCACGGTCCGACCCGAGCGACGTCGCGCGCGTCGAGTCGCGCACCTTCATCTGCTCGCGCGACGAGGCCGACGCAGGCCCGACGAACAACTGGCGCGAGCCCGAGGCGATGCGGGCCGAGCTGCGCGGCGTCTTCGAGGGGTCGATGCGCGGCCGCACGATGTACGTCGTCCCGTTCTCGATGGGCCCCGTCGGCGGGCCGATCTCGCAGGTCGGGGTCCAGGTCACCGACTCGCCGTACGTCGTGGTGAGCATGGGCGTCATGACGCGCGTCGGCCAGGACGTCATGGACCTGATCGACGGCGGCGCGCCGTTCGTGCCGGCCGTGCACTCCGTCGGGGCGCCTCTCGTGGACGACACCGGCGCGGTGACCGACGACGTCGCGTGGCCGTGCAGCGAGACGAAGTACATCGCCCACTTCCCCGAGACCCGGGAGATCTGGTCCTACGGGTCGGGCTACGGCGGCAACGCGCTGCTCGGCAAGAAGTGCTTCGCGCTGCGCATCGCGTCGGTGATGGCGCGCGACGAGGGCTGGCTCGCCGAGCACATGCTCGTCATCCGCGCGACGTCGCCCGAAGGTCGCCGCTACCACCTCGCCGCGGCGTTCCCCTCGGCGTGCGGCAAGACCAACCTCGCGATGCTGCGCCCGACGATCCCGGGCTGGACGGTCGAGACGATCGGCGACGACATCGCGTGGCTGCGCACGGGCCCCGACGGTCGGCTGCGCGCCATCAACCCCGAGGCGGGCTTCTTCGGCGTCGCACCGGGCACGGGGATCGAGACGAACCCGGCCGCCGTCGAGACGTTCGACCGGGACACGATCTTCACCAACGTCGCCCTGACCGACGACGGCGACGTCTGGTGGGAGGGCCTCACCCCGGAACCGCCGAGCCACCTCGTCGACTGGACGGGCCAGGACTGGACGCCCTCCGACGGCGACGGCGGCCGCACCGCCGCGCACCCCAACTCGCGCTTCACGGTCGCGGCGGCGCAGTGCCCGACGATCGCCGACTCGTGGGAGGACCCCGCCGGCGTCCCGATCGACGCGATCGTCTTCGGCGGCCGCCGTGCGAGCAACGTCCCGCTCGTCGCGCAGGCGTACGGGTGGGAGCACGGCGTCTTCATGGGCGCGACGATCTCCTCCGAGCAGACCGCCGCCGCCGAGGGGACCGTCGGCGAGCTGCGTCGCGACCCCTTCGCGATGCTGCCGTTCTGCGGCTACAACATGGCCGACCACTGGGCGCACTGGCTCCGTGTCGGGGCGTCGATCGACGCCGACAAGCGACCCAAGATCTTCCAGGTCAACTGGTTCCGCAAGGACGCCGACGGCCGCTTCCTGTGGCCCGGGTTCGGCGAGAACTCGCGCGTGCTCGCGTGGATCGCCGCACAGGTCGACCGCGCGCACGGCGTCCGGACCGACTGCGGCGCGGTGAAGAGCCCGGTCGGCCTGCTCCCCGCCCCCGGCGCGCTGGACACCGACGGGCTCGACCTGCCCGACGGCGCCCTCGACGCCCTGTTCGACGTCTCCCCGGAGCCGTGGCTCGCCGAGGCGGAGCTCACCGCCGAGTTCTTCGACACGTTCGGCAACCGCGTGCCGGACGAGCTGTGGGCCCAGCTGGCGCGCCTGCGCGACCGGCTCGGGGCCTGAGCGGCGCACCCGTCGTCCGGCGGGACGTGGGCGGTCAGCACGCACGGTGCTGCCCGCCCACGTGCGTGCGGACGCGACCCTTCGCACCCTGGTGGCATCGGCTCCAGCAGGTGGGCCCCCGAGAAGCGCCGCTGCGGCGGCGAGGCGGGAGGACCCACCATGATCAGCACGGACCAGGTCGAGAGGCTTCTCCGCGAGGGAACCGTCGTCTCGAGCACCGGGGAGAAGATCGGCAAGGTCGGCCAGGTCTTCCTCGACGACCGCACCGGGAACCCCGAGTGGGTGACCGTCAGGACCGGCCTGTTCGGCACCGCCGAGTCCTTCGTCCCGCTCACGGACGCCGACGTCCAGGGCGACGAGATCCGCGTCCCCTTCGGCAAGGACCAGGTCAAGGACGCGCCGCGCGTGGACGACGCGGAGGGCCACCTGTCCGAGGACGAGGAAGCAGAGCTCTACCGCTACTACGGGCGTGCGCAGACGACCGACGAGCCGGGCGCCCCCGGAACGTCCGACCAGGACGACCGCACGGACGAGGCGGGCGTCGTCGGGCGGCACGCCGCCGGGCCTGCCACCGACGACACGGCGGCCCGCTCGGAGCAGGACCCGTCGACGCGTCCTGACGACGACGCGGCGGGCCGCGTGAGGCTGCGCCGGTACGTCGTCACGGAGTACGTCACGCAGACCGTCCCGGGCGAGCAGTCGGGCACCGGGAGCGAGGGCGTCGGCGAGGAGCGGACGGTCAGGGAACGTGTCCGCGAGGAGATCGTCGAGACCGACGGAGAGGAGAACCGGCCATGAGCACCAGCTACGGGGCGACCCCGCCAGAGAACGACCCGGCCGCCCGCGGGGCGGGCGAGTCCCGGCCGCCGGTCGGGCGCGACGGCGATCCCGTCGCGCGCGACCGCGAGTCCGTCGTGGCGCGCGAGAAGGAGGAGTACGGCGGCATCAAGATCGGCTCGGCGTTCTTCGGGTGGCTCACCGCCACCGGCACCGCGGTCCTGCTCACCGCGCTGGCCGCGGCCGCCGGCACCGTCTTCGGGCTCAACACCACGACAGACGTCCAGGACGCGGCCGAGCAGGCGACGGAGAACGCGGAGACGATCGGCATCGTCGGCGGCATCGTCCTGCTCGTGATCTTGTTCGTCGCCTACTACTGCGGTGGCTACGTCGCAGGCCGCATGGCACGGTTCGACGGCGCGAAGCAGGGCCTCGCCGTCTGGCTGTGGGCCGTGGTCATCGCGATCGTGCTCGCGCTGCTCGGCCTCGTGGCGGGCAGCCAGTACAACGTGCTGTCGCAGCTCAACGCCTTCCCGCAGATCCCGGTGAGCGCGAGCGACCTCACGACCGGGGGTGTCATCGCGCTCGTCGCGGCCGCGGTCGTGAGCCTGGTCGGCGCGATCCTCGGTGGCCTCTCGGGCATGCGTTTCCACCGCAAGGTCGACATGGCCGGTCTGGGCACCTGACGACCACGGCGCCTCAGAGCCAGTCGTGCTCCCTCGCGTAGCGCGCCGCCTCGTGCCGCGTGCGCGTCTGGGTCTTCTGCATGGCGCTCGAGAGGTAGTTGCGGACCGTGCCCTGCGCGAGGTGCAGGCGGGCCGCGATCTCGGCGACGGAGAAGCCGTCCCGCGTCACGCGGAGCACGTCGAGCTCGCGGTCCGTCAGCGGCACGTCGTCCATGAGCGCGGCCGCGGACACGTCCTGGTCGATCCACCGCCGACCCTCGTGCAGCGCCGCGATGACGGTGGTGATGTGGCTCGGCTCGGCGGACTTGCTGACGAAGCCCTGCACGCCGAGCCGCAGTGCGTGGCGCAGGACGCCCGGCCGGGCGTGCCGCGTGAGCATGAGCACCACCTGGTCGGGCACGACCCGCCGGATCCGGTCGACGGCCTCGAGCCCGTCGACGCCCGGCATCTCGAGGTCGATGACGAGCACGTCGGGGCGGTGCGCGAGCGTGGCCTCGACCGCCTGCGCCCCGTCGGCCGCCTCCGCCACGACGGTGACGTCCCCCTCGAGCGGGAGCAGAGCGGCCAGGGCGCTGCGGAGGAGGGCCTCGTCGTCGGCCAGCACGACGGTGGTCACGACGCGTCTCCCTCGCTCGTCGGTCCGGCGACCCGCCGCGGGCCGGGGAACGTGGCCGCGGTGCGGAAGCGACCGTCGGCCACCTCCGCCGTGAGGACCCCCCCGGCCTCGGACACCCGTTGCGCGAGGACGGCGAGGCCGTGCAGGGTCGGGCGCCCGGGCGCGGTGACGCCGTCGTTCACGACGGCGATGCCGTCGTCGGCGAGCGAGACGTGCACGAGCGTGGCGCGCGAGTGGCGCAGGACGTTGGTCGTGGTCTCCCGCAGCACCTGCGCGAGGAGGTCGCCGGAGTGCACGCCGAGGTCGGCCGGGCGGTCGACGCGCACGCGGATGCCCGCGGCCTCGAGGAGCCGGCGGGCGTTCTCCAGCTCGGCCGAGAGGTTCGGCCGACGCTGCCCGTACGCGAGCTCCTTCGCCTGCGCGATCGTGTCGCCGACCAGGGCGTACGTCTCGCGCAGCTCCCGCTCGGCGGCATCCGTGTCGGTCCGGAGCAGCCTCTGCGCGAGCGCGATCTTCAGCTTCACCACGTGCAGCGTGTGGCCCTGGATGTCGTGCAGGTCGCTCGCGAACCGCATGCGCTCCCGCACCACCGCGAGCTCCGCCTCGCGCTCCCGTGCCTCCTCGAGCTCGGTCATGACGTCGTAGAAGCCCTTGTGGGGGTACCGCAGGCCGATCAGGACGGCCGTGATGCCCGTGGGGACGAGGACGTACGCGACGACCGCGGCGGCGTCGACCGGGCCGACGGCGACCAGGCCCCAGACGCCCACCGCGGCGACGTACCCGGCGAGGCCGACGGCCGCCGCCGCGCGGTGGCGGGGCAGCTCGGGGACCGCCAGGCTCCCCACGAGCGCCAGGCCGTAGTACGAGGCCTCCGGGCCGCCGTCCACCACGAGGACGCCGTACGGCCAGACGGCAGCAGCGACGACGAGGCAGGGCACCTGGACGCGCGCGAGGTCGCCCGCCGTCCACCGTTCGAAGGCCAGCAGGGCCGCGGCGGTCCCGAGACCCAGCACGACCGCCTGCACCGCGTCCTGGGCCTGCACCGCGACGAGGTACGCGCCGACGAGCGCGAGCAGGGGCAGGATGGTGAGGAGGTTGATCCGCCGGAACCGCCGTCGCGACGCCACCGACGTGCGGGACGCCGGGGAGCCCCACGGAGACCTGTAGCGCGACCGGTACGCCGTCGCGCGCTCGCCGGACGCCGTCGGGACCTCCGGCGCGGAGGGGCGTGCGTCCATGGGCAGCTCGCTGGGTGGGAGACGGTTCCGGAGCCAGTATCCGGTGCCGGGCGACGCCCGACCAGTGACGCCACGTCACACGGGAGCACCCGCGGACGTCATGCCCGGTTCCTGACGCCACGGCACTGGGAGCGCCCGACGGTCCGGGCTGTGATGGGGGCATGACCTCGAACCCCGTGATCGACGTCGACGACCTCGGCGTCACGTACGGCGACTTCCACGCCGTGAAGAACCTCTCGTTCCAGGTGGGACGCGGTGAGCTGTACGCCCTCCTCGGCACCAACGGCGCCGGCAAGACGTCGGCGCTGGAGGTCGTCGAGGGCCACCGTGCGGCTGCCTCCGGCACCGTGCGCGTCTTCGGCGGGAGCCCGCAGGACCGCGCCGCCGTGCGCGCCCGGACCGGGATCATGCTCCAGGAGAGCGGCTTCTCCCCCGACCTCACCGTCGCCGAGACGGTCCGGCTCCTCGGCCGCCTCTCGGGGCGCACGGACTCCGGGGACCGGGTGCTCGGTCTCGTCGACCTCCGGCACAAGGAGAGCACGCGGGTCGGCCAGCTCTCGGGGGGCGAGAAGCGGCGGCTCGACTTCGCGACGGCGGTGTACGGCAGGCCCGAGCTCGTCTTCCTCGACGAGCCGACGACCGGTCTCGACATCGCGTCCCGCGACGCGCTGTGGGAGACCGTGGAGGACCTGCGCGGCGACGGCACGACCGTCGTCCTCACCACCCACTACCTGGAGGAGGCGCAGCAGCGCGCCGACCGCATCGGCCTGATGCACCGCGGCACGCTCCGCCACGAGGGCACGGTGGACGAGCTGACGCGTACCTTGCCGGCCTCGATCCGCTTCTCGCTCCCGCCGGGTGCACCCGTGCCTCCCGTCCAGGCCGTCCCGCACGACGACCGGTCCTGGGCGATCGAGACGTTCGAGCTCCAGCGCGACCTCAAGCAGCTCCTCGACTGGGCCGCCGAGCACGCCGTCGACCTCCACGGGCTGTCCGCGGCCCCGACCCGCCTGGACGACGTCTTCCGCGCCATCGGCGCCGACGACGCGCCCGTCCCGGCACCGGCCCCGTAGACCCGGCAGGGCGCGAAGAGCCGCCCCCGATCCCGTCGCCCCTCCCGCAGACCCGACCCACCGGACAGGAACCCGTCATGCTCCCCATCGCGCACAGCGAGCTGGTCCAGCTCTTCCGGAACCGTGCCGTGCTCGTCACCAGCCTCGTCATGCCCGTCGCCGCCGCCGTGTTCTTCATCGGCTTCCGCGACGTCTTCGCCCGGATCGGCAGCGTCGGCTACGTCGCGGCCGTGCTCGTGTTCACGATCGCCGCCTTCAGCCTCTACGCGACGACCGTGACCACGCTGGCCGCCCGTCGTCAGGACCTGTTCCTCAAGCGGCTGCGCTCGACCGCCGCGCGCGACGCGAGCATCCTCACCGGGCTCGTGCTGCCCGTCTCCGCGATCGCCCTCGTGCAGGTGGGCGTGATCCTCGGCGTGTTCGCCGCGGTGGGCGGCGGCCCGGCCGACCCGGTGCTCGTCGTCGTCGCGGTGCTCGCCACGTTCGTCATGATGCTGGCGTTCGGGATCGCGACGGCCGGGGTCACCACCTCCCCCGAGCACGCCCAGGTCACCAGCCTGCCGCTGAGCCTGGGCGTCGTGGTGGTCGCCAGCTGGGTCGGGATCACCGGGACCGACAGCCTGCCGCTGCTCAAGCGGCTGCTGCCCGGGGGCGCGGCCACCGAGCTCGTCGTGACCGCGTGGGAGGGCGGCGTCGCCGTCACGGACTCGCTCCTCCTGCTCGCCCCGACCCTCGCGTGGGTCGTCGTGGCCGTCGCGGTCGCGGCGAGACTGTTCCGCTGGGAGCCTCGACGATGACCGCCGGACCCACCCCCACCCATCACCTCGGAGAGGACCCACGATGAGCGACCTGACCCCTGGACCCGGCCCCGCGGACGCCCCGGCGGACGGCCCCGGTCGCCATGACGACCTGCTCGTGGTCGACGACCTCATGCTCCTCCTGCTGGATGACGACGGCGCGTCCATCCAGGGCGCCGGGACCCTGTACTACACCCTCGGGGGCGCCGTGCTCACCGAGCTCGCGCTGCTCGGCCGCGTGGAGACCGACGACACCGGGGTGCTCAACGGCCCGCGCGTCACCCCCGCGGGGTCAGGGCCGCTGCCCGACCCCTTGCTGCAGCAGGCCTACGACACCGTCGCGGAGAAGACGCAGCGCGTTCAGCCGCTGCTCGTCGCGCTCGGCGCCGACCTGTGGCGCGAGGTGATCGACCGGCTCGCACGACGCGGGCTGGTCGAGCGGCAGGAGTCGCGCGTGCTCGGCCTGTTCCGCACGACGCGGTGGCCGGCAGCCGACCAGGAGCACGAGGCACGGTTGCGCGAGCGGATCCGCGCCGTGCTCGAGGACGGCGAGGCCCCCGACCCGCGCACGGCCGCGGTGATCGGGCTGCTCTCCGCCAGCGGCGCCCTCCCGTCCCTGCGACCGCCGCTGCCCTGGACGACGCGGACGGCGACGCGGGCCAAGGAGATCGAGCAGGGCCAGTGGGGTCCCGAGGCCGTCGCCACCGCGGTCACGCGCACCGCGGCGGCGATCGCCGCCTCCAGCGCAGCCGTCGCGGTCAGCGTCGCGACGAGCGGTCGCTGACGGCAGCCGACGGCAGCTGACGGCAGTGACGGCGCGGGCCGCACCCTCGACGAGGCCCGCTCAGTACCGCATGCCCATCAGCTCGCGGACGTCGGCGAGCGTGCGGTCGGCGATCTCGTTCGCCCGCGCGTTCCCCCGGGCGAGCACGTCGAGGGGGTCGGGTCCGTCGCCCGCGGCGAGCGCGCGACGTCGGGCACGGAGCGGACGGAGGTGCTCGACGAGCGCGTCGGTCACCACCTCCTTGAGGCGGCCCGCTCCCCCGGCGCCGATCTCGTCCGCGAGCGCCTCGGGCGTCGTCCCGGCGGCGAACGCGCCGAGCGTGAGCAGGTTCGCGACCTCCGGTCGACGGTCCGGCTCGTAGGTGATGTGGCGCTCCGAGTCCGTCCTCGCGCGGCGCACGAAGCGCGCGGTCGTGTCCTCGTCGTCGCGCAGCTCGAGCGCGTTGCCCGCGGACTTGCTCATCTTGCGCCCGTCGGTGCCTAGGATCGTCGGCGCGGGCGCGAGCAGCACGTCGGGCTCGGGGAAGTACGGGCTCGTCGCGGCGTAGCGCTGGTTGAAGCGCCGCGCGACCGTGCGCGTGATCTCGACGTGCGGGAGCTGGTCCTGCCCGCCCGGGACGAGGTTGCCGTGGCAGAAGAGGATGTCCGCGGCCTGGTGCACAGGGTAGGTGAAGAGCAGCCCGCTCATGGGCCGGCCCTGCCGAGCGGCCGCCGCGAGCGCCTCCGCCTTGACCGTGGGGTTGCGCTCGATCTCGGCCGTCGTGACGAGGCTGAGGAACGGCAGGAGGAGCTGGTTCAGCGCGGGCACGGACGAGTGCGTGAAGATCGTCGTGCGCTCCGGGTCGATCCCCGCAGCCAGGTAGTCGAGTACGATCTCGCGCACCGTGCCGCGCAGGTCACCGGCGTCGTCGCGGTCGGTGATGACCTGGTAGTCCGCGACGACGAGGAACACCTCGACGCCGGCGCGCTGGAGACGGACGCGGTTCGCGACGGTCGCGACGTAGTGGCCCAGGTGCAGCGCGCCCGTCGGGCGCTCTCCGGTGAGGACGCGGAAGCGCGAGGGATCGGTGGCGATCTGCGCCTCGATCTCCGCGCTGCGGGCGCGCGCCGCCGCGACGGACGCGGTGGACGACGGCGCGGGTGCGCTCTCGGGGATCGTGACGTCGGTGGGGGTGAGGGTGTCGGTCATCGGAGCTCTCCTTGCGTGCAGGGGAGCCGCGCGACGCAGGTCCGCTGGTCCGGCACCAGCCGGTCGGACGCGGGGGCGCCGCACACGACGACGTCCCGGCTGCGGAGCGCAGCTCGGGACGTGGGCAGGACAGGTCACGGCTGCGGAGGCAGCCACCACCAGTCGCGCGTGAACATGCTCCCAGGCTACGCCTCGTCGGAGGGTCGGGCTTGCGAGGCGACGCTCGACCACTGGGAGACGAGCGGCGCCTGAGCGCCTCGGGCAAGATCGAGCACATGCCCGAGCTGAGAGCCCAGAACGTCACCGGTCCTGTCGCCTACCACGCGGAGGGTCCGGTGTGGTGGCCCGGCTGGGGCGGGCTGCGGTACGTGGACATGCTCGCGGGTGACCTCCTGACGCTGCGGCCCGACGGCGGCGTCGACCGCCTGCACGTCGGCGACCACGCGGCCGTGGTGCGGCCGCGAGCGGGCGGAGGGTTCGTCGTCGGGCTCGAACGATCCGTCGCGGTCGCCGACGCCGACGACGCCCCCGTGCGCCCGCTCGCGACGCTGTGGGACGACCCGACGGTCCGGCTCAACGAGGGTGCCGCGGCGCCCGACGGGGCGTTCTACGCCGGCGGCATGGCGCGGGGCGAGCGGCCGGGTGCGCTGTACCGGGTGGAGCCCGACGGCAGCTCGCGCGTCGTGCTCGACGGGATCCGCACGTCGAACGGGCTCGGCTTCTCCCCCGACGGCTCGCTCGCCTACTACGTGGACTCGGCGACGCAGCGCGTCGACGTGCTCGACGTCGTCCCGGCGGACGAGGACCCCCGCGGGCTGGTTCGACGTCGGCCGTTCGTCGCGGTCGATCCCGAGGACGGGACGCCCGACGGGCTGACCGTCGACGCCGACGGCGGCGTGTGGGTCGCGCTCTGGGGCGGGTCGGCGGTGCGGCGCTACTCCCCCGCCGGGGTGCTCGACGCGGAGGTCCGGTTCCCCGCGAGCCAGGTGAGCGCGTGCACGTTCGGCGGCGACGACCTCGACGCGCTGTTCGTCACGACGTCGCGGCAGGACCTCGACGCCGACGACCCGCGCGAGCGCGAGGCGGGGTCGGTGTTCCGCGTCGACGCGGGTGTGCGGGGGCTGCCGGTGCTGCCCTTCGCGGGTTAGCGCCGCACACCGCCCACGCCCCGCGCCCTGCGCCGCGGCAGCGTCGCCAGCGCGACGCCCGCGAGGCTCAGCACGCCGCCCGCGAGCGTCAGTCCCGCGGGGACCTCGGCGAGCAGCGCCCACGACAGGACCACGACGAGCGGCGGCACGAGGTACGTCGACGCCGCGAGCCGGCCCGCGCTCGTCCGCGAGAGGGCGTAGCCCCACGTGGTGAAGGCGACCGCCGTCGGGAAGAGCCCGAGGTAGACGACCGCGAGCGTGGACGACCCTGCCGCGACCGACGCCTCGCGCACCAGCGCGGGGGCGAACGGCAGGCACGCGACGGTGCCCGCGAGGCACCCCAGCCAGGTCATGGTGAGGGCGTCGACGCGGGCCAGGAGCCGCTTCTGCGCCGTAGCGGAACCGGCGTAGAGCGCCGCGGCGGCGAGGCCGAGCGCGACCCCGAGCACGTCGGCGTCGCCCGTCGACGTGGTCACGGCGATGACGGCGACGCCGGCGAACGCGACGGACATCCCGGCGAGCAGCCGGCGCGGGAACCCCTCCCCGAGGAGCAGCCCGGCGAGCACCGCGACGAGCACGGGAGCGACGTTGACGAGGAGCGCCGTCGTCCCGGCGTCGAGATGCTGCTCGGCCCCGTTGAGCGCGACGTTGTAGAGCGCGAACCAGGCGACACCCCAGGCGACGACGCCCGCGAGCGTGCGTCCGCGCGGCAGGGCGGGAAGCGCGGTCACGACCCGCGCGACGCCGCCGGTCCCCTCGGCCGGTGCGCGGCCCGCCACGCGGACGGCCCGGACGAGCACGATCGCCGTGAGACCGACCGACCCCGCGAGCTGGCGGCCGAGCGCGAGAGCGCCGGGCGAGTAGTCGTGACCCGCGGCGCGGACGGCGACGAACGCCGACGCCCACAGCACCACCGTCACGGCGGCCGCGAGCAGGACGAGTCCGCCCGTGCGTCGCGCGACACCCGACGAGATCTCCTCAGTGACCGCCATACGACGATCGTCGGCGACGACATCATGAAGCACCAGCACGGATTACTTCCGTTCGTTTCAGTCTCGCTGTACGGTCGGACCATGCTCGACGTGCACCGGCTCCGCATCTTCCGCTCCGTCGTCGCGAGCGGCTCCGTCCAGGCCGCCGCCACGAACCTCGGCTACACGCCCTCCGCCGTGAGCCAGCACGTCGCCGCGCTCCAGCGCGAGACCGGCCTGGTCCTGCTGGAGCGCGCGGGACGCGGCGTCCGGCCGACGGCCGCCGGGCTGACGCTCGCCGCCCAGGCCGACGGCGTGCTCGCGCGCCTCGGCGAGGTCGAGGCCGTGGTGTCCGACCTGCGCGCCGGCCGCACCGGGTCGCTCTCGGTCGCCTACTTCGCGTCCGTCGGCTCCGCGTGGCTGCCGCACGTGGTCCGGCGTCTCACCACCGAGTTCCCCGGGGTCCGCATCGACCTCGCGCTGAGCGAGACGATCCCTGACGACCCGGACTCCCGCGCGGACGTCCAGCTCGTCGTCGCGCCGCGGGGCTTCGACCCCGGCCCCGGGTTCCGGGCGTACCACCTGCTCGACGACCCGTACGTCGTCGTGCTCCCGCAGGACCACGACCGCGCCGGCAGCAGCGAGATCGAGCTCGCCGAGCTCGCCGACGAGCGCTGGGTGGACAACGACTTCGCGCGGGGCTGGTGCCGGCGCAACCTGCTCGAGGCGTGCACGGCCGCAGGGTTCAGCCCGACGTTCCACGTCGAGGCGCACGACTACCCGACGGCGCTCGCGTTCGTCGCGGCCGGTATCGGCGTCACCGTCCTGCCCGCTCTGGGCGCGGCGCACCTGCCCGACGGGCTGGCCGCCGTCGCCGTCGTCCGGCCCACGCCGGTCCGGTCGATCCACGCCGTGCTGCGCGACGCCGTGGCCCTCACCCCGCCGGCACGGACCGTGCTCGACGAGCTGCGCCGGACGGCGTCCACGCCCGACGAGCGGACGGCCGCGCCTGCCCACCCGGCGCCGTCGCGCGTCTACTCCGCCGCGGCGCTGTAGGGCTTCCCGGGCCAGTACGCCCACTCCTCGAAGTGCGCGACGCGCCCGTCCGCGGCGAAGCGCAGGAGCCACAGGTCGCGGTACTCCTGCTCCTCCGACCCCGTGTACCGCACCTCGAGCCGCACGACGGCGGAGTCCCCCTCGACGGCGACCGGCTCCGCGGCGACGGTGAACGTCGCGCCCTCGTCGACGGTCCAGAAGCCGCGGATCGCGTCGTGCCCGTGGAGCGGCTCGTCGTCGTACGGCGACCTCAGGTAGGTCGCGTCCTCGGTGAACAGCCGCTCGACGGCCCGGGCGTCGCTCGCCCGCCACGCCTGCTCGTACTCGTCCACCCACGTCATCACCGCGTCGCGGTCCATGTGTCCCCCAGCGCTCCCGGGCCTCGGCGACCCCTCACGGCCCGCCGACCCTCGACCAGCCTGCCCGAGCCGGCGCGGCCTCGCCCGCCGGACCGTGCGGCCCACGAGCTCGGTCTCCGCATCGATCGTCGTATCGATCGTCGTATCGATCGTCGTGTCGATCGTCGTGTCGATCTCGCACTGTCCCGTTCGACCTGTGGGTGAGAGGGTCGGAAGGTCCGGCCCACCGACACCGGGAGTCACCGATGAAGTACATGCTCATCATGCGCAGCACCGACGAGGGCCAGGCCGCGTTCGAGAGCGTCTCGTTCGACGAGATGCTCGAGACCATGGGCCGGTTCAACGACGAGCTCATCCGCGCGGGCGTGCTGCTCGCGGCCGAGGGGCTCGACGACCCGGCGCAGGGCGTCGTCGTCGACCTCTCGTCCGACGTGCCCGTCGTGACGGACGGCCCGTACGGGGAGACCAAGGAGCTGTTCGGCGGCTACTACGTCCTCGACGTCGCCTCGAAGGAGGAGGCCGTCGAGTGGGCCAAGCGGCTGCCCTACTCGGGCCCCGGGACGAAGGTCGAGATCCGCCGGGTCCCGACGATCGACGAGTTCCCGCAGGACAACGAGTGGATCCGCAAGGAGCGCGCGTGGCGCGAGGCGACCGGTCAGCTGTGACCTCGTCCGACGGCCGCCGTGCCGTCGAGGCCGTGTGGCGCATCGAGTCGGCGCGGATCGTGGGCGCCCTCGCGCGGTACACGGGCGACTTCGCCCTCGCCGAGGACCTCGCGCAGGAGGCGCTCGCCGAGGCGCTCGTCTCCTGGCCGCGCGAGGGTGTGCCGCGCAACCCGTCGGGCTGGCTGCTCACGGTCGGCCGGCGTCGCGCGATCGACACCTTCCGCCGCCGCTCGGCCCTCGACGAGCGGTACGCCGCCCTCGCCCACCACCTGGGCGAGGGCGGCGCGACGTCGGGCGGGCCGCCGTCGGGCGACGCCGGCCCCGGCGACGAGGACGGCGTCCTGTGGGACCCCGACCGGGTGCACGACGACGTGCTGGCCCTGATGTTCGTCGCGTGCCACCCCGTGCTGTCGCCCGAGGCCCGCGTCGCGCTCACCCTGCGGGTCGTCGGCGGGCTGTCGAGCGAGGAGGTCGCGCGCGCGTTCCTCGTGCCGACGGCGACCGTCCAGGCCCGGATCACGCGCGCGAAGAAGACCCTCGCGGCGGCCGCCGTGCCGTTCGGGGTGCCCCCTGCCGTCGAGCGTCGCGAACGCCTCGGCTCCGTCCTGGGCGTGCTGTACGTGATCTTCACCGAGGGGTCCACCGCGACGTCGGGCGACGAGTGGCTCCGACCGGACCTCGCGCACGAGGCGGTCCGGCTCGCGCGGGTGCTCGCCGGGCTGGTGCCCGACGAGCACGAGGTCCACGCCCTCCTCGCCCTGCTCGAGCTCACCGCGGCACGCTTCCCCGCCCGGACCACACCCGACGGCGACCCCGTCCTCCTCGCCGACCAGGACCGGCGGCGGTGGGACCGGTCCGCGATCCGGCGCGGTCGGGCCGCGCTCGCGCGCGCCGACGCGGTGGGGCCGACGGGCCACGGCCGCGGTCCGTACGGGCTGCAGGCCGCGATCGCGGAGTGCCACGCCGTCGCGCCGTCCGTCGAGGAGACCGACTGGGACCGCGTCGTGCTCCTCTACGAGGCGCTCGGTCGGGTCGCCCCGTCGCCCGTCGTCGAGCTCAACCGGGCCGCGGCCGTCGCGATGGCGCACGGCCCGGCGGCAGGGCTGCGGATCGTCGACGAGCTCGTCGCGACGGACCGGCTGCCCCGGTTCCACCTGGTGCCGAGCGTGCGCGCCGAGCTGCTCGGACGACTCGGTCGTGTCGACGAGGCCCGGGCCGAGTACGCGCTCGCGGTCCGTCTGTGCCCCAACGTGCGCGAGCGCGACCTGCTCGAGCGCAAGGCGGCCGCGCTCCCCGCGTGACCGCCCGCCCGCGCGGTCAGCGCTCGTCGCGCAGCTCCACGTCGAGCCTCTCGAACCCGTGCAGCGCGCCGCCGTCGACCTCGGACCGCCCCACGAGGTCCGGGTCGGCGCGGAAGCGGACGGTCGTGCCGGTCCCCGAGGACGGCGGGAGCTCGACCAGCTCCGTCGCCGGCACACCGTGCTCGTACCGCTGCGTCCACGACCCGTCGCGGCGACGGTTGGTGTGCTCCAGCCAGGTGCTGAGGGCCGCGACGGTCGACATGCCGTGCCGGGCGAGGCCGTCGGGCAGGACCGGCGGCTCGGTCGCGTCGAAGAACCGCACGTCCTTCGTCGCCATGACGGGCTTGCGGACCGGGCGCCCGGCGTCGTCGAACCTCGTGTCGGTCCCCCTGCCGTCGTCCGCGACGGACACCGAGCCGTCGTCGTGCCGCGTGACGACGACGTGGCCCACCCGCCCCTGGCTCTCGGCCTCCTCGTCCGCGTACGCGAGGACCTCGAGCACGAGGTGCTCGACGCCACCGACGGCGTGTCTCGGGTCTGCTCGCACCTGCGCGAGGTGCTCCTCGTCGACCCCGAGCGTCCAGTCGTGCGTCGTGGTGACCCAGTGCTCACGGGCTTCCGGCGTGCTGCCTGACATGCGTCGACCCTACTGACGCACGGCCCGGGTGGTAAGGGAGAATCGAGCCCGTGAGCCCCTCCCCCGACCCCGGCAGCGACTGGCGACCGCACGTCGCCGACCCGGCGGCGCGACCGCCGTCGACCCTCCCGCACGTCGTGTTCTTCGAGCCGCGCATCCCCGGGAACACGGGCAACGCGATCCGGCTCGCGGCGGTCACGGGCGCGCGGCTCCACCTCGTCGAGCCGCTCGGGTTCGACCTCGACGAGCCGAAGCTGCGCCGCGCGGGGCTCGACTACCACGACCTCGCCGCCGTCGAGGTGCACGCGGACCTCGACGCCGCCCTCGCCACCCTCCCGGGGCGGGTCTTCGCGTTCACGACGCGAGCGACGACCTCGTACACCGACGTGACCTATCGGTCCGACGACGTGCTGCTGTTCGGCCCGGAGCCCACCGGCCTGCCCGACGACGTGCTCACGCACCCGCGGATGACCGACCAGCTGAAGATCCCGATGCAGCCGGGTCGGCGCTCGCTCAACCTCACGAACGCGGCGTCGATCGCGGTCTACGAGACATGGCGCCAGACCGGCTTCGCGGGCGGCGCCTGACCCGTCGTCCCCGCTGCGGGCACGAGAAGGGCCCGGTCCTGGGGTCAGGACCGAGCCCGTCTCATGCCCACGGCCGGCCGGGTCAGGTGAGGTCGCGGACCTCCGCGTAGCGCTCACGGATCGCGGGCTCCGGGTCCGCCTCGAACACCGTGCCCGACGACGCCGCCCAGGTCGGCGGGTCGACGTCGCCCGGTCCGGCGGAACCCTCGGCAGCACCCTGGGCGGCCCGGTGCGCGGCGAGCACCCACGCGGCCTGGCGCGCCGCGCCGTCGGCCACGTACTCGCCCGGCTCCGGGACCGCGACGGGCAGGCCGAGCACCTGCGGGGCGATGCGCCGCACGGCCTCCGACTGCGCGCCACCCCCGATGAGCTGGACCCGCTCGACCGGGACCCCGAGCGCGCGCAGCGCGTCGAGCCCGTCGGCGAGGCCGCACAGCATGCCCTCGACGAACGCGCGCGCGAGGTGCTGCCGCGTCGCGGTGCCGAGCCGGATCCCGTGCAGCGTGCCCGACGCGTCCGGCCGGTTCGGCATGCGCTCGCCCTCGAGGTAGGGCACGAGGACGAGCCCGTCCACGCCGGGCGGCGCCTCGAGCGCGAGCCGGGACAGCTCCGTGTGGTCGACCCCGAGCACCTCGCGCGCCGCGTCGAGCACCCGGCTCGCGTTGAGCGTCACGGCGAGCAGGAGGTACCGCCCCGTCGCGTCCGAGAACCCGTTGACGAGCCCCGAGCCGTCGGCGGTGCGGTCGTCCGCGACGGCGGACACGACGCCCGACGTCCCGATCGACACCGCGACATCGCCCGCCGTCATGCCGAGGCCCAGTGCGGCACCGGCGTTGTCGCCGGCGCCCGGGCCGAGCAGCGCACCACCCTCGACTCCTGCCCCGGCCACGGACGGGTGCGCGACCCCCGCGGCCGCGGACGGCGCGAGCACGCGCGGCAGCACGACGTCGGTCCGGCCGAGCGCGAGCTCGAGCAGGTCGAGGCGGTAGCCCTCCCGGCCGTCGCCCGGACCGGTCTCGCCCGCGGACGAGCCGGCCCGGGTCGCATCCCAGTAGCCCGTCCCCGACGCGTCGGACGCGTCGGTCACGAGCGCGTCCAGGTCCGGGCCGAGCGGCGCCGTCGGGTCGCCCGCAGGCCCGTACCCGGCGATGCGCCACGTGAGCCAGTCGTGCGGCAGCGCGACGGCCGCCACGCGGGCCGCGTTCTCCGGCTCCGCGTCGCGCAGCCAGCGGAGCTTCGTGACGGTGAGCGACGCGACCGGGACGGACCCGATCGCGTCCGCCCAGGCCTGGGCCCCGGCCTCCTCGGCCGACTCGACCCGGACGCGCGCGTCCGGGACCCCCTCGGCGAGACGCGCCTCCCCGAGCTCGCGGATCAGGTCCCGCGCCGCGGGTGCGGACCGCGTGTCGTTCCACAGCAGCGCCGGGCGGATCACCCGGCCCTCCGCGTCGAGCACGACCATGCCGTGCTGCTGGCCACCGACGGCGAGCGCCGCGACGTCGTCCAGACCGCCTGCGGCCGCCACCGCGGCACCGAGGGCGTCCCACCACGCGGCGGGGTCGACCTCGGTGCCGTCGGGGTGCTTCGCCGCGCCGAAGCGCCGGAGCGCCCCGGTCTCGGCGTCGCGGACGACGACCTTGCAGGACTGCGTCGACGTGTCGACGCCGGCGACCAGCGTGCGCCCGCCGCCGGTGCCGGACGTCTGAGAGCTGCTCGCCACGTCAGCCGATGAGGTGCTCGAGCGCGAGCTGGTTGAGGCGCACGAAGCCGAAGTCGCGGTTCGCCGCGGCGTCGACGTCGAAGTCCTCGTACGCGCTGCGGTCCGCGAGGATGTCCGCCACGGTCTCGCCCTCGGCGAGGGTGGGCTCGCCCAGCTCGAAGACGCCGGAGTGCGCGAACGCCTCCTGGACGCGGCTGTCGGCGCGGTACGCCGCGGCCTTGCGCGCGAGCAGGCGGTAGGTGTCCATGTTGGCGCGCGCGGAGTCCCACACGCCGACCTCGTTCTCGGTGCGTGACGGCTTGTAGTCGAAGTGGCGCGGACCGGTGTACGTCGGGCCGCCGTTCGGGAAGCCGTTCTCGAGCAGGTCGACCGTGAAGAACGCGGACAGCAGGTCGCCGTGGCCGAACACGAGGTCCTGGTCGAACTTGATCGACCGCTGGCCGTTGAGGTCGATGTGGAAGAGCTTGCCCGCCCACAGGGCCTGCGCGATCCCGTGCGTGTAGTTGAGGCCCGCCATCTGCTCGTGGCCCGTCTCGGGGTTGAGCCCGACGATGTCGCCGTGCTCGAGCCTCGCGATGAGCGCGAGCGCGTGGCCGATCGTCGGCAGGAAGATGTCGCCGCGGGGCTCGTTGGGCTTGGGCTCGAGCGCGATCTTGAGGTCGTAGCCCTGGTCCTTGATGTAGCCGGCGACGGTGTCGATGCCCTCGGCGTAGCGCTCGTGGGCCGAGTGCAGGTCCTTGGCGCCGTCGTACTCGGTGCCCTCGCGGCCGCCCCACATGACGAACGTCTTCGCGCCGAGCTCGGCGGTCAGGTCGACGTTGCGCAGCACCTTGCGCAGCGCGTAGCGACGCACGCCGCGGTCGTTCGACGTGACGCCGCCGTCCTTGAAGACGGGGTGGCTGAAGAGGTTGGTCGTCACCATCTCGATGACGAGGCCGGTCTCGTCGGCCGCCTTCCGCACGGAGTCGAGGCGCCGCGTGCGCTCGGCGTCGTCGGACCCGAACGGCACGACGTCGTCGTCGTGGAACGTGAAGCCCCACGCGCCGAGCTCGGCCAGCTTGCGGACCGAGTCGGCGGGGTCGAGCTCGGGGCGGCTCGCGCTCCCGAACTGGTCCTGCGCGGTCCAGCCCACGGTCCACAGACCGAAGGAGAAGTTGATGTCGTTGTCCTGATGGGCGCGCTGGTCGGCCACGATGGTCTCCTCGTCGAGAGAGCCGCCGGCATGCTCGGCACGCCGACGACGCATTTTTGTCGTATGGCTGAACTTATGCGCCGGAGTCGGTAAGGTCAAGACCGTGAACCGCAGCGCCGCGACCCGCCCGGGTCCCCCAGCAGCCCGGCAGGCCACGCTGCGCGAGCACAACCTCGCCCTCGTCGCCCGCGCCGTCTTCGAGGCGCCCGTGCCATGCTCTCGCGCGGACATCGCCGCGGCCAGCGGGCTCACCCGCGCGACCGTCTCGACGCTCGTCGACCGCCTGGTCGCCTCGCGCATCGTCGCGGAGCTCCCGCCCGCGACCCCGCAGCGCGCCGGGCGGCCCGCCGTGCCCCTCGCCCCCGCGCCACGCACGATCGTCGGGCTCGGCCTCGAGGTCAACGTCGACTACCTGGGCGGGCGGGTGCTGGACCTCACGGGCGCCGTCGTCGCCGAGCACGTGGACCCCGACGACCTCCACGACAGCGACCCGACCGAGGTGCTGGCCCGCCTGGGCCGTATCGCGCGCGACCTCGTGGAGAGCGTGCGCGCCGACGGCATGACGGTCGCCGGGGCGCGCCTCGCACTGCCCGGACTCGTCGACTCCCGTGCCGGCCGCCTCGAGGTCGCCCCGAACCTCGGCTGGTCCCGCCTCGACCCGGCGCCGCTCCTCGACCTCGACCCGGACCTGCCCGTCGAGATCGGCAACGAGGCGAAGCTCGCCGCGCTCGCCCAGTCGAGCCGCGGCGTCGTGCCCGACGGCGCGGGTCCCCGCGATCAGGACGGCACGCCCCAGCCGGTCCCGACCACGTACCTCTACGTCTCGGGCGACGTCGGGATCGGCTCCGCGATCGTCGTCGACCGCAGGCTGTTCCACG
The DNA here is from genome assembly GCF_943181405.1 of Cellulosimicrobium sp. Marseille-Q4280. Taxonomy (GTDB): domain Bacteria; phylum Actinomycetota; class Actinomycetes; order Actinomycetales; family Cellulomonadaceae; genus Cellulosimicrobium. The sequence goes on along the minus strand of NZ_CALPBY010000008.1, from coordinate 678 downwards.
GCCGGCACGGCTGGGCGGGAGAGATCGGGCACGTCGTCGTCGACCCGCGCGGCCCGCGCTGCCGGTGCGGCGCGACGGGCTGTCTCGAGCAGTACGCGGGCAAGGACGCACTCCTGCGCGGCGCGGGGCTCGACCCGGGCGCCACCACCGACGAGCTCGTCGCCGCGCTCGACGCGGGCGCGCCCGGCGCCCGCGAGTCCGTCGCGCGGGCCGGCACGGCGCTGGGCAGCGCGCTCGCGGACTACGTGAACCTCGTCGACATCGACACCGTGCTGCTCGGCGGGATCTACCCGGCGCTCCTGCCGCACCTGCGCGCGCCCGTCGAGGCGGAGCTGCAGACGCGCGTCCTGGCCGCGCCGTCGGCAGACCTGCACGTCGCGGCCGCGCCCGTGGGCGACCACGCGGCCCTCACGGGCGGCGCGCGCGAGGTGCTGCGCGGCGTCGTGGAGAACCCGAGCGCCTGGGTCGACGCCGACTGACCGTCCCGCCGCCCGTCCGCCGCCTGATCGCGCGGGTCGAGCGAGGACCAGGGCGAGACGACGCCGGGAGTGGTGGGTGGGGCGCCGCGTCGTGGTGGGCCTGGCGGGAGCCGCGAGGAACGAGCGGCGGATGGTAGACGCGGCGCCCCCCCCACCCCCCCCCCCAGGACGACCACTCTCCGTCGGGCCGGCCGCCCTA
>NZ_CALPBY010000007.1 GCF_943181405.1 Cellulosimicrobium sp. Marseille-Q4280 | reverse complement strand
ATCCCGACCCCGACCCCGACCCGGGCGAGCTCGCGTCGACGCTGCACGTCTCCGCCGACGGCGCGCTCACGACGTCGCCCGGTGCGGCGGGCACGGTCCAGCTCGCCTCCGCCGGGGGCGAGACCCGGGACGGCACGCCGTACGAGCCGGCCACGTTCGTCGCGCCGGACGTGACGGCGTCGTACGACGGCGGGTCCACCGCGTTCTCCCTGCCCGTCGACGCCGGGACGACGGTCGGTCTGGCGGTCCAGGCGCGCGTGAGCTACGACCTCACGGGCGACGGCACGTGGGACCGCACGGAGACGTACGCGTACTTCGCGACGGACCCGGTCCCCGGACCGGAGACGTACTCGAGCGCGGGCCGTCAGGTCCGGACCAGCGGGGCGGCCCTCGGCGACCTCGACGGCGGCTCGATACGGCTCGAGGTGTGGAGCGTGCTCGGCACGGGCCGCCCGACGCTCGCCACCGGGCCGACGGCGACGCTCACCGTCCCCCTCGAGGCGGCAGCGACCGAGCCGACCGCCCTGAGGGTGACGACGACCAGCCAGACCCGGTGCGTGGGGGGTAGGGCCTACGTCGCGGTCCGGGCGACCAACGGGGACACCGTGCCCGTCGACGTCGTGCTCGAGACGCCGTACGGCTCACGGACGGTGGCGGGCGTCCAGCCCGGCGGGTCCGCGTACCAGGCGTTCGCGGTGCGTACGGTCCGCGTCGACGCGGGCACGGCTCGCGCCGCGGCGAGCGGAGACGGTCGGAGCTCCTCGTCGGACGTCTCGTTCGCCGCGCTCGACTGCGCCTGACGGGCCGGCCCCGGAGCGCAGAAGAGGCTCCGTCCGACCGACCGGTCGGGCGGAGCCTCGGCGTCCGGGTGCTCGGAGGGTCAGGCGCCCTGCGCCGACGTCCCGTCGCCCGCGGCGGCGATCTGCTTGCGCACGTCCTCCATGTCGAGGCCCTTCACGGCGTCGACGACCTGCTTGAGAGCCGGCGCGGGGAGCGCGCCGGGCTGCGAGAAGACGAGGATGCCCTCGCGGAACGCCATGAGCGTCGGGATGGACGTGATGTTGGCGGCCGCGGCGAGCGCGCGCTCGGCCTCGGTGTCGATCTTGCCGTGCACGACGTCGGGGTTCTCCTCCGACGACGCCTCGAACACGGGCGCGAACATCTTGCACGGTCCGCACCAGTCCGCCCAGAAGTCGACCAGGACGATGTCGTTGTCCGTGATCGTCTGCTCGAAGGTCGACTCGGTGAGGGTCTGCGTGGCCATGGCTGTCCTCCAGGAGGTCTCGGGGTCCAGAGGGTGCAGCAACCGTACGGACGTGGGTATTCCCCGGCGCCGCGCCACCGGGTTCGCCACGGCACCCCCTACGCTGACGCTGTGACGAACGCCACCACGCCTCCCGCTCCGCGCGACGTCGCCACCGGGAGCCCGTCCCGCCGGACGATCGCCGGATACGCCGCCGGGTCGGTCGGCACCGGCGGGTTCGGGACGCTGCCAGGCCTCGTGCTGCTCGTGTACCTGACGGACGCCCTGGCCGTGCCGGCCGCCGTCGCCGGGCTGATCGTCACCGGGGCGAAGGTGTGGGACGTCGTCGTCGACCCCTTCATCGGGTACGGCTCGGACCGCGACCTCGCGCGGACGGGCTCGCGCCGGCGGTTCATGACGATCGGCGCACTGACGCTCCCGGTGCTCTTCGCGCTGACGTTCGCGGTCCCGGCGTCCGCGGGCCCCACGGCCGCCGCGCTCTGGGTCCTCGTGGCGTTCCTCCTGTCGGCGACCGCGTTCAGCCTGTTCCAGATCCCGTACATCGCGCTGCCCGCCGAGCTCGGGCTGTCGTACGACGGGCGCACGCGGCTGCTCGCGTGGCGCGTCGCGGCGCTCGCGTTCGCGATCCTGCTGTTCGGTGCGGGCGGCCCGATCCTGCGCGGCGACGGCGAGTCCCTCTCGGGCTACCTCCTCATGGGCGTGGTCGCGGGAGTCGTCATCGGGGCGGGCATGCTCGTCGCCTCCCGGACGGCACCCCGCACGCCGTCCCGCACGGCACCACGCACGGCTCCTCGCACAACAGGGTCCGGCGCTCCCTCCTCCTCGACGTCGACCGCAGGCCGCGCCGGCACCGAGGTCGGCACGGAAGCCCGGCCCCTGACGGCCCGGGCCGCCTGGCTCGTCGCGGTGCGGGAGGCGGCCGGCGCGCTGCGCCGGTCCCGCCCGTTCCGCACGCTCCTGGCCACGTTCTTCCTCCAGGCCGTCGCGACGGGGCTCATGCTCGCCGGCGCGGCGTACGTCGCGCGCTACGTCCTGCGCGACGAGGCCGCGGTGAGCCTGCTGTTCGCGGCCCTCATCGCCCCCGCGCTCGCGTGCATGCCGCTGTGGACGCGCCTCGCGCGCCGCGACGGCAAGGAGCGCGCGTTCGTCGTCGCCACCGTCCTGTTCGCGGTCGCCACGCTCGGCATGGTGCCGCTCGCGTGGGCCCCGGGGCCGTGGGTGTACGTCCCGACAGCTCTCGCGGGCGTCGCGTACGCGGGGATGCAGGCCCTGCCGCTCGCGATGCTGCCCGACGTCATCGACCACGACGCGCGGGAGCAGCAGGGTGCCGGGAGGGGCGGGACGTTCAGCGGCGTCTGGACGGCCGGCGAGACGACGGGGATGGCGCTCGGCCCGGCCGTGCTGTCCTCCGTCCTGGCCCTGACCGGCTACGTCTCGACCCGGGCGGGCGAGACGGTCGCCCAGCCGACCGCGGCCGTCGACGGCATCGCGCTGTCGTTCTCGCTCGTCCCGGCCGTCCTGGTGCTGGTGAGCCTCGTCCCGCTCCTGCGGTACGGTCTGCGCCAGGGGGACATCGACGACCGCACCGGAGCTGCCGCGTGACCACCCTGCCGAGCGACGACCCGACCGACCCGCGCCCTCGACGCGCCGACGCGACGGACGTCCCCGTCCGGACCGACGGCATCCTCGAGCGTCTCGCCGCGCTGCGCGCGGCGGACGCCCCGACGCACGGGGGCCGGGTCCTGTCCTACGTCTACGACCCCGGCCTGGCGGAGCTCGACGAGCTCGCGGCCGCCGCCGCACGGGCGGTGCAGCCCGTCAACGGGCTCGACCCGACGACGTTCACGTCGGTCGCGGTCATGGAGCGTGAGCTCGTCGGGTTCGCCCGGCGCATGCTCCACGGACCCGACGACGGTCCGGGCACGGTCGTGGGCTCCGTGACGTCCGGAGGCACGGAGAGCTGCCTCCTCGCGGTGAAGATCGCGCGCGACGCGTTCGCCGCCGAGCACCCGGGCGTGCGCCCGCGCATCGTCGTCCCCACGAGCGTCCACGCCGCGTTCCGCAAGGCGGCGCACTACCTCGACGTCGGGCTCACCGCACTGCCCGTCGACCCGGCGACGGGCAGTGCGGACGTCGCCCGGACCCTCGCCGAGCTGCGCTCCGGCCCGGACGGCGGGCCGGGCGACGTCGCGCTCGTGGTCGTCTCCGCGCCGTCGTACCCGCACGGCGTCGTGGACCCTGTGGCCGAGATCGCGCGCGCGGCCCACGATCTCGGGGTGCCGGTGCACGTCGACGCGTGCGTGGGCGGCTGGGTCCTGCCGTTCTGGGAGGCCGCCGGCGGCGACACCCTGCCCACGTTCGACTTCGCCGTCCCCGGGGTCACGAGCATCTCCGCGGACGTCCACAAGTACGGCTACGCGCCCAAGGGCGCGTCGGTCCTGCTCGTGCGCGGCCGTGACCGGCAGCGGCGGCAGTTCTTCGCGACGACCGCGTGGCCGGGCTACCCGGTGGTCAACGCGACGATGTCGGGCTCGCGGTCGGCCGCCCCGCTCGCCGCGGCGTGGGCCGTCAGCCAGGCGCTGGGCCCCGAGGGCTACACCGCGCTCACGGCCCGGTGCGTCCGCGCGACGCGGGCGCTCACGGCCGCGGTGGGCGAGATCGACGGGCTGCGGGTGGTCGGGACCCCGAGCGGCCCGCTGATCGCCGTCGCGGCCGACGACGCCGTCCGCCCCGACCGGCGCGTCGACCCGCACGTCTGGGCGGACGCCGTCCGCACGCGCGACTGGGTGCTCCAGCCGCAGCCCGGCCTCGTGCAGGACGACGGCACCCGCCTCCCGCACACCACGCACCTCACGGTCACCCCCGTCACGGAGTCCGTGGTGGACGACCTGGTCGACGCGCTGCGCGCGGGGGCCGACGCGGTGCGCGGCGTCGCCCGGCCCGCGGCCGACGTCGTGCTCGGTGGCATCGCCGCCGGCCTCGGCACCTCGCCCGAGGACGCGGTCGAGCACCTGGCGGCGGCGGGGGCCGACGAGATCTGGGCCGTCCTGCGCGCCGCGCTGCTCGACGGCCCGGGTCCCGGCGAGACCGGCTCCGCCGGGCACGACGTCGACGGGCCGGAGGCCGCCGGGCGGAGAGACCTCGCGCTGCCCGGGAGCCTCGCCCCGCTGCTCGCCGTCATGGAGGCGCTGCCCGGACCGGTCGCGGAACGGCTGCTCGTCGAGCTCGTCGCACGCTTCAGCGAGCCCGTCGTACCGGGCCGTTGACGCCGACGGACTCGCTCCGACCCGCCGCGCGGGGTAGAACAGTCGCGTGACCGACACCGCCGACTTCCCGCCCGACGACTTCTCGAACGACAACCCGCAGCCTGCGGGGTGGCTGACGCCCGAGGAGATCGCCGTCGTGCGCTCGCAGCTCCCTCTCGTCTACGTCGACGCGGTCCCGGTGCGCGTCGACGACTCGGGGGACGTCGTCGCGGTCGGGCTGCTGCTGCGCGTCGCCCCCGACGGGATGATGACGCGGGCCCTCGTGTCGGGCCGCGTCATGTTCCACGAGCGCATCCGCGACGCGCTGCTGCGGCACATCGAGAAGGACCTCGGGCCGGTCGCCCTCCCCCAGGTCCCGGCCTCGCCGCAGCCGTTCACGGTCGCCGAGTACTTCCCGACGCCCGGCATCACGTCGTACCACGACCCACGCCAGCACGCGGTCTCGCTCGCGTACGTCGTGCCGGTGTCCGGCGACTGCCGCCCGCAGCAGAACGCGCTCGAGCTCGCCTGGCTCACGCCCGAGCAGGCGTGCAGCGACGAGGTCCAGCTCGAGATGCGCGGGGGCCAGGGAGTGCTGCTCCGGCAGGCGATGGCCCACGTGGGCCGCCTCCCGTGACCCACGCCGCCGGACCGGTCGGTCGCGACGTCGCGCCGCCCGGTCGTCGGTCCGGCACGGGTGTCGCGCGCAGCCTGCACGCGCTCGTCGCGCTCGTCGCGCTCACCGGCGTCGCGATGGAGCTGGTCATCGCGCTCACCGGCGGGGCGGGGACCGCGCCGAGCCACGCGGAGCGCGTCGTCCGGCTCTTCAGCTACTTCACGATCCAGTCCAACCTCCTCGTCGGCGTCGTGTCGCTGCTCCTCGCGCTCGACCCGCGCCGCGACGGCCGCGTCTTCCGCGTCGCGCGGCTCGACGCCCTGCTGTGCATCGCCGTGACGGGGATCGTCTACACCACGGTGCTGCGCGGCCTGCAGGAGCTGTCCGCCGCCGGCCAGGTGTCCAACCTGCTGCTCCACCTGCTCTCTCCGCTCCTGGCGGTGGCGGCGTGGGGGCTGGTCGGGCCGCGGCCGGGCGTCACGTCCGAGACGGTCTGGTGGTCCGTCGCGTACCCGCTGGCGTGGATCGCGTACACCTTCGTGCGCGGCGCGGTCGTGGGCTGGTACCCGTACCCGTTCCTCGACGTGGGCCGGCTCGGCTACGGGCCCGCCCTCGTGAACACCGCGGTGGTCGCCGCGGTCTTCCTCGGCCTCGCGTGGCTCGTGAAGGTCGTGGACTCGCGCCTGCGTCCCGCGCCCTGACAGCCGTTCCGCACCTGGGCCGGTCGCGACGGAAGGGCTCGGGACCGAGGTCCCGGCCGGACGTGACCGGCGCCCCTGCCGCGCCCCGCACCGGCGCACGAGCATAGGAGGAGGGCGCCCGTACGTCGGGCACCGGGACGAGGGAGCGGTCATGGACGCGGTCGTGGTGTACGAGTCGATGTACGGCAACAGCGAGCGGGTCGCCCGCGCCGTCGCGCAAGGTCTCGGGGAACGGGTCCGCGTCCTGGTCCTCGACGTCGACGACGCGGCCGCCGCGCCCGACGTGCTGCCCGAGGCCGACCTGCTCGTCGCGGGCGGTCCGACGCACGCGTTCGGCATGACGCGTCCGGCGACCCGTGCGGACGCCGTCCAGCGCGCGACCGGGGACGTCTCGCGGCGCACCCGCGGTCTGCGCGAGTGGGTCGAGTCGATGCCGCGCACGGCCGACGCACGCCTCGCCGCGACGTTCGACACGCGCGTCACCAAGGTCAAGCCGCTGCCGGGCTCGGCGGCACGCGGGGCCGCCAAGGTGCTGCGGCGCGCCGGCTACCGCCTGCTCACGGCCCCGGCGTCGTTCTACGTGGGCGACGTCGAGGGCCCGCTGGACGAGGGCGAGCTCGAGCGAGCCCGCACGTGGGGTCGCGCCCTCGCCGACGCCCTGGTCCCGGCCACGGTACCGCCCCGCGTCTGAGCGTCTGCTCCCCGAGGGGTGTCGCGCGGCTCGTCGGTCAGCCCGCGAGCTCGAGCCGGGGCCAGTCCTCGAAGTCCTCGCGCATGCGTCGGTCGTGCGTCGCGACGACGACGGCCGCGGGCGTCACGCGCAGCGCCTGCGTGAGCTCGTCGACGAGGTCGATCGACAGGTGGTTGGTCGGCTCGTCGAGGACGAGCACGTGCGGCGCGGCGAGCAGGGCGCGCGCGAGGTCGAAGCGGCGACGCTGGCCGGCGGACAGCTCGCGCAGCGGCCGGTCGAGGTCCTCCTCGGTGAGCAGACCCAGGAACGCGACGGGCACGAGGTGCTCGGTGTCGAGGCGCCCGGCGTCGAGCAGCTCGAGCGCCTCCCGGCCGTACTCGTCGAAGCCCGTGCGTTCCTCCGCCCCGGCCGGCAGATCGGGGCCCTCCTGCGCGACGACGCCGAGCCGCACGCCGTCGACCGCAGACCGCGCGCCCCGGTCGAGAGCGACGCGGCCCGCGAGCGCCGCGAGGAACGTCGACTTCCCGCTGCCGTTGGGTCCGGTGACGAGGAGCCGCCCCGACGGCGGGATCGCGACCCGTGTGCCCGGCAGGTCGAGGCGAGGACCGTCGTCGGCCCCGACGCGCGGGCTGCGCAGCTCCAGCACGGGGTCGGCGGGGTTCCAGCCCGGGGACATCGCGGGCAGCTCGGGGAACGCGAGCTGCAGCGGTGGCACCGGGACCTCGACCGACTCGGCCTCGAGCCTCTGGATCATCCGGTCCGCGGCCTTGACGTGGATGCGGGCGCGCGTGGCGCGGCGGTGCTTCTGGCTGCCCTTGGGCGGACGCCACTCGTCGGAGAGCCCCTCGTACGACGCGTCGAGCACCTCGGCGAGCTTCTCCGCGCGCTTGCGCTCGGCGCGGTAGCGCTGGCGCCAGCGGTGCAGGGCCTGGTTCTTCGCGAACCGGTACGAGAGGTAGCCGGGCTGGCCGTAGAGGACCGGCTTGCCGTCCATCGACGGGTCGAGGTCGAGGATCTCGGTCGCGACGTCGTCGAGGAGCTGCCGGTCGTGCGTGACCATGACCACCCCGCCGCGCCACGCGACGAGCTCGCCCGTGAGGAAGTCGATCCCGCTCGTGTCCAGGTGGTTCGTCGGCTCGTCGAGGAGCAGGAGCTCGGCGCGCTCGGCGAGGCGGCACGCGAGCCGCACCCGGTAGCGCTCACCGACGGACAGCGTCGCGAGCTCGCGGTCGCGGTCGCGGCACGCGGCCAGGCGGGACAGCGCGACGTCGACGCGACGATCCGCGTCCCACACCGCGAGGTGCTCCGCACGGGCGAGGATCGCCGTGAGCTCCGCGAGGTCCCCGGTGTCGTGGTCGAACTCCCGTGCGGCGGCGTCGAGCGCCGCGGCGACGGCACGCAGCTCTGCGAGCGTCGCGTGCACCAGGTCGCCGACGGTCTGTCCCGGGGCCACGGCGAGCTCCTGCTCGACGACGGCCAGGTCGCCCGCGCGTCGCACCTCGCCCCTGCTCGGCACGAGGTCGCCCGACAGGACGTGGAGCAGCGTCGACTTCCCCGTCCCGTTCTCCCCCACCACGCCCAACCGGGTCCCCTCCGCGACGCGCACGCTCACGCCGTCGAGCACGGGACGCCCCGGGTAGGAGAAGGCGAGGTCGTCGGCGGCGAGGTGCACGGCTCAACCCTAGGCGGCGCGGGCCCCGACGCCCGCATCCCCCGGGACACGACGGGGTCGTACCGGTCACGAGGTCGACCCGGGCGTCGTGAGGTCGACCTCCTGAAGGTCGATCTCACGCCCGACGGGTCGATCTCGCGGGTACGGTCGACCCATGAGCACGCCGACCGACCGCCCACCCGGTCTCGCGGAGTCGTCGTCCGTGCCTGGCGCGGCCCGACCCCGCGCCGGTCTCGTCGTCCTCGCCGCGCTGGCCGACGTCGCGTGCGTCCTCGCGCTCGCGTCCGGCGGCCTCGCGGCGCACACGCCCGGCGAGGGCGTCGTGCGGCTGCTGTACGTCGCGTGGCCCTTCGCGGCGGGGGCGCTGGTCGGGTGGCTCGTCACGCGGGCGTGGCGCAGGCCGTGGCGGCTGGTGCCCACCGGCGTCGTCGTCTGGGCCTGCGCGTGGGCCCTCGGGGTGCTGCTGCGCGTGCTCACGGGCCAGGGCGTGGCGCCGGCGTTCCAGCTCGTGTCGCTCAGCGTGCTCGGCGTGACGATGCTGGGCTGGCGCGGCGTCGTCGCGCTCGTCGACGTCCTGCGCCCCGCGGACCGACGTCGCCGCGAGCGCGAGCTCTCGGGGCGCTGACGCACCCGCGCCACCGGGTCATCACCTCACGCGACCGGAGCATCACCTCACGCGACCGCGGTACTACCTCGGCGAGAGGGCGGTGACGATCTCCGGGGCGAGCGCGCGGAACGCGGTGCCACGGTGGCTGATCGCGTTCTTCTCGGCCGGGCTCAGCTCGGCGGCCGAGCGGCGCGCCGCACCGGCGCCGGACGACGCGGCGCCCGGCTGGTCCGTCGGTTCCAGGACCGGGTCGTAGCCGAACCCGTTCTCGCCGCGTGGCGCGTCGAGGAGCACGCCGCGCATCTCCCCCGTCCGCACGACCTCGTGGCCGTCGGGCGTGACGAGCGCCGCCGCGCACACGAAACCCGCACCGCGGTGCTCGGGGCGCACGTCGCGCAGCTGCGCGAGCAGGAGCTCGAGGTTCGCGACGTCGTCGCCGTGCCGCCCCGCCCACCGGGCGCTGAAGATGCCCGGCGCGCCGCCCAGGACGTCGACGGCGAGACCGGAGTCGTCCGCGACGGCCGGCAGGCCCGTGGCCGCCGCGAGCGCGCGCGCCTTGACGAGCGCGTTCTCGGCGAACGTCACGCCGTCCTCGACGGGCTCGGGCGCGCCGACGTCGCCGGCGCTGACGACGTGCTCGGGCGCGAGCGCGAGCCCCGGGTGCGCGTCGAGCTCGGCCGCGAGGATCGCGCGCAGCTCGGCGAGCTTGCCCCGGTTGTGCGTCGCGAGGACGAGGCGCGCGCCGTCGGGCACCTGGACGGTCGACCCGCTCACGCGCCCGCCTCGAGCGCCGCGCGCTGGATCGCGGTGAGCTGCGCGGTCCCGGCGACCGCGAGGTCGAGGAGCGCGTCGAGCTCGGCGCGGTCGAACGGCGCGTGCTCGGCCGTCCCCTGCACCTCGACGAAGGTCCCTGCACCCGTGGTGACGACGTTCATGTCCGTCTCGGCACGCACGTCCTCGACGTACGGGAGGTCGAGCATCGGCACGCCGTCGACGATCCCGACGCTCACGGCGGCCACGGAGTCCGTCAGCACCGGCTTGCCGCCCGACTTCACGTGACCGTGGCGCTGGCCCCACGCGACCGCGTCGGCGAGCGCGACGTAGGCGCCGGTGATCGCGGCGGTGCGCGTCCCGCCGTCGGCCTGGAGCACGTCGCAGTCGAGGACGATCGTGTTCTCGCCGAGCGCGGAGACGTCGATGACCGCGCGCAGCGAGCGGCCGATCAGCCGCGAGATCTCGTGCGTGCGGCCACCGATCTTGCCCTTGACCGACTCGCGCTGGCTCCGCTCGTTCGTCGCGCGCGGCAGCATCGCGTACTCGGCCGTGACCCAGCCCTCGCCCGAGCCCTTGCGCCAGCGCGGGACGCCCTCGGTGAACGACGCGGCGCACAGCACGCGCGTGCGCCCGAACTCGACGAGGACGCTGCCCTCGGCCTGGTCGAGCCAGTTCCGCGTGATGGTGACGGGACGGAGCTGGTCGGGCGCGCGGCCGTCGACGCGCAGCACGGAGCCGCCGGAGTTCTGGGGGGAGGTCATGCGCCCACCCTACCGACCGGACCCCGTCCGCTGAGCGGCTAGAGAAGGAACTCGGCGCCCGTCGTCGCGACGTCGACCGGACCGGCGTAGACCTCGCGCGCCTCGTCGCGAGAACGGTCGGGGTCGTTCCAGGCCGGGAGGTGCGTGAGCACGAGCCTACGTGCGCCCGCCGCGGTCGCGACCTCCCCCGCCCGCCTCCCGGTGAGGTGGATGCCCCGCTCGACGGCGTCGTCGCGACCTTCGTGGAACGCCGCCTCGGACAGCAGCAGGTCGGCGTCGCGCGCGAGCTCGACGACACCGTCGCACGCGTCGGTGTCGCCCGTGTACGCGAGCACGGACCGCTCCCCGGGCCGGAGCGTCGACGGTCCCGTGACGCGCACGCCGTACGCCTCGACGGGGTGGAACACGCGGAACGGCTCGAGCGTCAGCGGTCCCACGGTGACCGCGGCCCCGGGCTCCCAGGTCCGCACGTCGAGCTCGTGGGCGAGCCCGTCGCCGGGGTCCGCCCCGTAGGCGGCGTCGAGGCGCGCCTCCGTGTCCGACGGCCCGAGCACGGGCAGCCGCGACGGCACCCCCGTCCGGGCGGAGCCCCGTGCCGGGTGGTACCGCAGGTACACGTACAGGCCGCACACGTCGACGAAGTGGTCGGGGTGCAGGTGCGAGAGCGCGACGGCGTCGAGGTCGAGCGGGTCGACGAACCGCTGCAGCGCACCGAGCGAGCCGTTCCCGAGGTCGAGCACGACGCTCCAGTCGCGCTCCTCGTGACCCGCGGCAGCGGCCTCGGCGGCCGGCACCTGGACCAGGTACGACGACGCGGGCGAGGCCGGGCCCGCGAACGACCCGGAGCAGCCGACCGTGACGAGGCGCATCAGGCGGCCTCCACGGTGAGGACCTCGGGTCCGAGGAACCGGCGCGCGAGGTGCTCGAACGGCTCGGCGCTGCCCGTCGCGAGGAAGCGGTGCAGCGGCGGCCCGGCGTCGCGCGAGCGCTCGAGGTCGTGCGCGACGAGCGTGCGGTAGACGTCCTTCGCGGTCTCCTCGGCGCTCGACACGAGCGTGACGTCCTCCCCCATGACGTAGGAGATCGCGCCCGTGAGGAGCGGGTAGTGCGTGCAGCCGAGGACCAGCGTGTCCACGCCGGCCGCCTTGACCGGGTCGAGGTACTCGTGCGCGACCGCCATCACCTCGGGGCCCGACGTCACGCCGTCCTCGATGAGCGGGACGAACGCGGGGCACGCCCGCGTCGTGATCTGCAGCCCCGGCGTGACGGCGAACGCGTCGTCGTACGCCTTGGAGTCGACCGTCGCCTTGGTGCCGATGACCCCGATGTGCCCCGAGCGCGTAGCGAGCACCGCCCGGCGTGCCGCGGGCAGGACGACCTCGACCACGGGGATGCCGCGCCGCACGGTGTACCGCTCCCGGGCGTCGGGCAGCACGACCGCCGACGCCGAGTTGCACGCGATGACGAGCATCTTCACGCCGTCGTCGACGAGCCGGTCCATGACGGCGAGCGCCATCGCGCGCACCGCAGCGAGGGGCTTCGGGCCGTACGGGCCGTTGGCGGTATCCCCCATGTAGAGGAGCGACTCGTTCGGCAGCTGGTCGAGGATCGAGCGGGCCACCGTGAGCCCGCCCACGCCCGAGTCGAAGATGCCGATGGGAGCGTCGTTCACGCGCCCGAGCCTAGTGCGACCGGCGCCGGACGACCCCCCGTGCGCGCGCCGTCGGGCTGTGGCAGCGCCCACAGACCGGGCACGGCACCGTCAGCCCCGGGCGTCCCCGCGGCCCGCCCGCAGGTCGGCGAGCATGCCGTCGACGAGCGACTCCTGGAGCAGGCCGGTCAGGAGGAACACGCTCACGAGGAACCGTCGCGCCGCGAGCCCGTCGACGTCGGAGGCGTCGTCCGGGCCGTCGTCGCCCTCCGCGTCGAGCTCGTCGTACAGGCCCTCGACCTGCTCGTCGGTCCGCAGGTCGAGGCGCTCCGCGAGGACGAGGCGCACGTCCGTCAGGGCGCCCGCGACCCGCTTGGCGGTGTCGCGCGGCACGACGAAGGGCGCGGCGTGCGCCGGCTCCCCGTCCACGAGCATCTGGCCGAGCAGCACGAGCCGGCCGATCTTCTCCCCCGCCAGGTCGTCCTGCGTGAACCGGCGGAACTCGGCCGCGACCGCGGCGTCGTCGGACGCCGCCGGGAGCAGACGGCGCACCGCCGGGTCGAGCGGCGCCCTGCGGTCGGACCGCGGCGTGCCGGACCCGGTCGCGCGGGGGGCGGGACCCGTCCACCCGGGCGGCGCCCAGGCCTCGCCGTCCTCGGACCCGTCCCCCGCGCCCCCGAGGTCCCGGGCCCCGGGCGCGTCGACCGGCGCGTGCTCCTGCAGCATCTGCGCGACGTCGCCCGCGAGCTGCGCCAGCACGATGCGCTCGGACGGCTCGAGCTCGGCGACGTACCCCAGCTCGTCGGTGCGGAACGGCCTCATGCCTCGTCGCTCCGCTGCATCGTGGCCCAGAGACCGAAGCCGTGCATGGCCTGCACGTCCACCTCCATGCGCTCGCGCGTCCCGGTCGACACGGCCGCGCGGCCCTCGTGGTGCACCTGGAGCATGAGCTCGTTCGCCCGCGACGTGGGGTACCCGAAGTACGACTCGAACACGTAGGCGACGTAGCTCATGAGGTTCACCGGGTCGTTCCACACGAGGGTCACCCACGGGCTGTCGGCGGCCACGTCGAGGTCGGTGCGGGTCGCCTCGTCGGGGACCGCGACGGAGGCCCGGGGCGCGGCGGCGCGGGTGAAGATCGGGGGGAGGTTCACCCCACCACTGTATTCGCGGGCCCGTCACCGCCCGTGACGGGGTCGTCTGCCCTACGGTGTCCGCATGAGCCTGAACGACCGGGGCACCGCCGCCCTCCGGGCCGCCCTCGCGCCCGGACTCGACGCCGCCCTCGGCGCGACCGCACCCGTGGGCAACGGCCCCAGCACGTCGACCGCCCTCCTCACGGACCGCTACGAGCTGACGATGCTCCAGGCGGCGCTCGCCGACGGCACCGCGCACCGCCACTGCCTGTTCGAGGTGTTCACCCGGCGCCTCCCGGCCGGACGGCGCTACGGGGTCCTCGCGGGGACGGGTCGTGTGCTCGAGGCGCTCGCCGCGTTCCGCTTCTCGCCGCACGAGCTCGACTGGCTGCACGCGCACTCCGTCGTGGACGACCGCACGCTCGACTATCTCGCGGGCTACCGCTTCACGGGCTCGATCAACGGGTATGCCGAGGGCGAGGTGTTCTTCCCCCACTCCCCGGTGATGGTCGTGGAGGGCACGTTCGCCGAGGCGGTCGTGCTCGAGACCCTCGTGCTGTCGATCCTCAACTACGACTCCGCGATCGCGTCCGCCGCGTCCCGCATGACGAGCGCGGCCGTCGACCGCCCGTGCCTCGAGATGGGTGCGCGCCGCGCCAACGAGCAGGCGGCGGTCGCCGCGGCACGCGCCGCCGTGGTCGCGGGCTTCGCCGGGACGTCCAACCTCGAGGCGGGGCGCCGCTACGGCCTGGAGACCATCGGCACCGCGGCCCACGCCTTCACGCTCCTGCACGACGACGAGGAGTCGGCCTTCGCGTCCCAGGTCGCCTCCCTGGGACCCGGAACCACGCTGCTCGTCGACACCTACGACGTGCACCGCGGCGTCGCGAACGCCGTCCGCGCCGCGGGGACCGGGCTCGGGGCGGTGCGGCTCGACTCGGGCGACCTCGGCGTCCTCGCCGTCGAGGTCCGCCGACAGCTCGACTCGCTCGGCGCACGCGACACGAGGATCACGGTGACGTCCGACCTCGACGAGTACGCGATCGCGGCGCTGGCGGCGGCACCGGTCGACTCGTACGGCGTCGGCACGTCGCTCGTCACCGGGTCCGGGGCGCCGACGTGCGGCATGGTCTACAAGCTCGTCGCCCGCGAGGACGCGTCGGGCGTGCTGCAGCCGGTCGCCAAGGCCTCGACGGCCAAGACGAGCACCGGCGGCCGGAAGGTCGCCGCCCGGCGCTACGGGGACGACGGTCGCGCCGTCGAGGAGCTCGTGGTCACGGGCGCCGACCTCGCCGTCCGGGACTGGGACCCGGACGCCGAGGAGGGCGACGTGCGCCCCCTGCACGTGCCGCTCGTGGTCGACGGCGCCGTGGACTCGCGCTGGGTCGGGTCGTACGGCGTGCAGAACGCGGCGGACCGGCACCGCGAGTCGCGCGCCGAGCTGCCCCGCGGCGCACGCCGGCTCTCGGCGGGCGACCCGGCGATCCCCACGGTCGTCCGCACGCTCGACTGACTACTTCTTGCCGACGAACCAGCCCCGGACGAGGCTGACGCGCGCGTCGAGCTGCTCCACGGTCGCGAGCGGGACCTCCGGGCCGCCGCAGCGACGGCGCAGCTCGTTGTGCACCGTCCCGTGGGGCTGCCCGCTGCGCCGCGCCCACGCGGACACCAGCTGCTGGAGCTCCTTGCGCAGGTCGGCCGCCCGCCGGTGCTCCAGCTCGGACCGCGCGCGCTCGGCCGCGACACCGTTCTTGGACCGTGCGCTGATCTGGTCGGCCTGCCGCTGACGCAGGAGGCTCGTCACCTGGTCCGCGTCGAGCAGCCCCGGCAGTCCGAGGAAGTCGAGCTCCTCGTCCGAGCCGACGTCCGCACCCGTGCCGAACTCGCCGCCGTCGAAGAGGACGCGGTCGAACGACGCCTGGGCCTCGAGCGCCTCGAAGCTGCCCTGGACGAGCTCCCCCGAGGCCTTGTCCTCCCGGTTGGCCGCGGCGAGCTCCGCCGCCTCCGGGTCGAACCCCTCGCCCTGCTCCTCCGCCGTGAGCGGGCGGTCGAGCGCGTGGTCCCGCTCGACCTCGAGCCCGTTCGCGAGCTCGAGCAGCGGCGCGACGCTCGGGAGGAACACCGACGCCGTCTCGCCCCGCCGCCGCGCGCGCACGAAGCGCCCGACGGCCTGCGCGAAGAACAGCGGCGTCGAGGTCGAGGTCGCGTACACGCCCACGGCCAGGCGCGGGACGTCCACTCCCTCGGACACCATCCGCACCGCGACCATCCAGCGCTGGTCGCCGTCGGAGAACTCCTCGATGCGCCCGCTCGCGCCCTCGTCGTCGGAGAGCACGACCGTCGGCGACTTCCCCGTGAGCCGCGCGAGGTGGCCCGCGTAGGCGCGCGCGTCCGTCTGGTCCGTCGCGATGACGAGACCCCCCGCGTCCGGGATCGCGCGCCGGACCTCGGAGAGGCGCTTGTCCGCCGCCGCGAGGACGGAGGGGATCCACTCGCCGTTCGGGTCGAGCGCCGTGCGCCACGCCTGCCCGGTCATGTCCTTCGTGAGCGGCTCCCCGAGGCGTGCGCTCACCTCGTCGCCCGCCTTCGTGCGCCAGCGCATCTGGCCGGAGTACGTGAGGAAGAGCACCGGCCGCACGACGTGGTCGCGCAGCGCCTCGCCGTACCCGTACGTGTAGTCGGCCTTCGAGCGGCGGATCCCGTCGGGGCCGCGCTCGTACTCGACGAACGGGATCGCGGCCGTGTCGGACCGGAACGGAGTACCCGTGAGGCTCAGGCGCCGCGTGGCGTCCTCGAACGCCTCGCGCACCGCCTCGCCCCAGGACAGGGCGTCCCCGCCGTGGTGGACCTCGTCGAGGATGACGAGCGTGCGCTCGGCGGTCGTGCGCGCGGCGTGCAGCGCGGGCTTCGCCGCGACCTGCGCGTACGTCAGCGCGACGCCGTCGTAGTGCGACCCGTGCCGCCCCTGGCTGTTGCGGAAGTTGGGGTCGATGCGGATGCCGACGCGCGCGGCGGCGTCGGCCCACTGGTGCTTGAGGTGCTCCGTCGGGGCGACGACCGTGACGCGACGCACGACGCCCTGCTCGAGGAGCTCGGTCGCCACGCGCAGCGCGAACGTCGTCTTGCCGGCGCCGGGCGTGGCGACCGCGAGGAAGTCACGCGGCGCGCGGCCGCGGTAGAGCTCGAGGGCCTCCGCCTGCCACGCGCGCAGCCTGGACGCCGAGCCCCACGGGGCGCGGCGCGGGAACGCCGGGGAGAGGTGCGAGGCCGCCGCGGACGACGGGCTCTGCGGTGCGGCCGGAGCGGCGCCGGAGGTGGCGCGAGGAGAGTTCGGGGAGGTGGACGACGAGTGGGGCGTGCCGCTCACTTGCCGGAGTCACCCTCGCCGTCCTGCGGCTCCCGCAGACCGTCGTAGATCTCCTTGCACGTGGGGCACACGGGGAACTTGTTCGGGTCGCGGCCCGGTACCCAGACCTTGCCGCAGAGCGCGATCACCGGCTTGCCGGACATCGCCGACTCCATGATCTTCTCCTTGCGCACGTAGTGCGCGAAGCGCTCGTGGTCGCCCGGCTCGGCCTGCTCGTGGGTCTCCTCGCGCTCGAGGACGCCTGTCGACGTGCCCGTGGTCGGCTCGGTCGCAGGGCTCCGGAACGGGTCCTCGGGACCGCCGGGGGGCGTGCTCGCGCGGAGTTCGGTCATGGCCAGCAGTCTACGTCGCCGCGCCGACAGCGCGTCCGCCGGTCCCGGGCGCAGATGAGCCCGCCGGCACCGGTCAGGGGCGTGACCGGCGCCGACGGGCGGCCAGCGGGAGGACTGGCGCTCGCGGCCCGGGGACCCCGGGGCGCGTGCGCTCGTGCATGCTCAGAGACCCTGCCACCCCGGCTTCGAGGCGTAGGTCTGGCGGTAGTAGTCCGCGAGCTGCAGGCGCGAGGCCGCGGCGTCGTCCACGAGCACGGTCGCGTGCGGGTGCATCTGCATGATCGTCGCGGGCCACAGGGCGCTGATCGGGCCCTCCACGAGCTGGTGCACGGCCTCGGCCTTGCCCTTGCCCGTCGCGAGCAGCACGAGGTGCCGGGCGGACATGATCGTCGCCAGGCCCTGCGTCAGGCAGTGTCGTGGCACCCGGTCCACGTCGTCGCCGAAGAACCGCGCGTTGTCCTCGCGCGTCTGGGCCGTGAGCGTCTTGATCCGCGTGCGCGACGCCAGCGAGGACCCCGGCTCGTTGAACGCGATGTGCCCGTCGGTGCCGATCCCCAGGATCTGCAGGTCCACCCCGCCGGCGTCGGAGATCGCGGCCTCGTACGCGGCGCACGCCGCGGGCAGGTCCTCGGCGTTGCCGTCCGGCCCCTGCACGGCCCCGGGGGCGAAGTCCACGCGGGACGCGATCTCCGTCTCGATGACGTTGCGGTACCGCTCCGGGTGCTCGGCGGGCAGGCCGACGTACTCGTCGAGCATGAAGGCCCGTGCCTGCGCGAACGACAACCCCTCCTGCTCGTGCCGACGCGCCAGCTCGTCGTACACCTTCAGCGGGCTGGACCCCGTGGCGAGACCCAGCACGGCGTCGGGCCGCGCGCGCACGAGCGCGTCGACCGCGTCGGCGGCCAGCTCGGCGAGCCTCGTGGCGGGAGCGATCACGACTTCCATCAGGACACCTCTCGACGGCCGACGAGGGCGGCACCCACGGCGGCGACGGGGACGTCGTCGGGCGCGAGGGACACACGGTCCGCGAGCCGCAACGACGACAGGAACGGGGACGTGCGCGACTGGTCCTCGAGGGCGGCGCGGACGGCGTCGAGCAGCGGCTCGCCGAGCGCGGAGACCCCGCCTCCCAGGACGACATGGCGCACGTCGACGGTCAGCTCGAGGATGCGCACGGCGCTCGCGACCGCGGACGCGAACTCCGCCTTGATGCGCACCGCCTCCGCGTCCCCCGCCGCCGCGGCCTCGAACAGCTCGGCCGGCGCGGGACGCCCGTGGCGCGACGGCCAGCGCGCGCTGAGCGCGGAGCCCGAGGCGTACACCTCGACGCAGCCCCGCTGACCGCACGCGCACACCGGACCCCGTGGGTCGATCGGGATGTGCCCGATCTCCCCCGCGGCCCCGCTCACACCGCGGCGGAGCTCGCCGCCCAGGACGATGCCTGCGGCGAGCCCGGTGCCGAGCGCGAGGAACGCGAGGTCGCCCCCGTCCGGACCCCGGAGGTGCGAGGCCCCGAGGGCCGCGACGTTGAGGTCGTTGTCCGTGCGCACGGGCGTCCCGCCCAGCTCGTCGGACAGCGCGCGCGACAACGGGAAGCGGACACCCTCGATGCCGAGGTTGACCGCATGGGTCACGGACCCGTCGTCGGGGTCCACGAGGCCCGGTACCCCCACGCCGACGCCGTCGAGCACGGCCAGGTCGACCCCGGCCCTGCTCGCGACCTCGCGCACGGCGCGCGCGGCGCTGGCCACGACGCCCTGCGGGCCCCGGACCGTGGGGACCCGCACGGCCTCGTGCGCGACGCCGTCGGGCCCGAGGACGGTCGCGAGCACCTTCGTCCCGCCGATGTCGAGCCCTGCCGTCCACCCGGGCCCGGGGCGCTCGAGGGTCTCGGTCGCAGGTCTCGGCCGTGGCGTCGCGCCGAGGGCGCTCGGGGCGGCCGCCTCGCCGGAGAGCGAGGCGGCCGTGGTCAGGTCGCTCACGTCAGCCCTTCACCGCGCCCGAGACCAGGCCGCCGGTCATCCGGCCCTGGACGATGAGGAAGAAGATGATGACGGGGACCGCGATGAGCGTCGACGCCGCCATCACCTCGCCCCAGTTGACCCCCTGGCTGACGCTCGAGTTGAGGAACCCGCGCAGCCAGAGCGGGAGCGTCTGCGCCTGGTTGGACGGCAGCGCGACGAGAGCGACCGTGAACTCGTTCCAGGCCTGCAGGAACGCGTACACGCCGGCGGCGACGAGGCCGGGGGCGAGGAGCGGGAAGGTGATGCGGATGAACGCCCCCGTCCTGCTCAGGCCGTCGACCATCGCCGCCTCCTCGAGCTCGGCCGGCACTCCGGCCACGAACCCGCGCAGCATCCACACCGTGAAGGGCACGACGGCGGCCGTGTAGAGCACGGTGAGCCCGACGGCCGAGTTGAGCAGGTTCGCGCTCGACAGCATGCGGTACTGCGCGATGAACAGGCCCTCGGCCGGCAGCATCTGGATGAAGAGCATCGCGATGATGAACGACTTGCGCCCGCGGAACCGGAAGCGGCTGATCGCGAGCGCCGCGAGGAACGCGAAGACCAGCACGAACAGCACCGTCGAGAGCGTGACGACCACGCTCATGCGCAGGGCGTTGAGGAACGAGTCCCCGTCGAGCACGCGCGCGTAGTTGAAGATCCCCGCGTCGGCGCTGAAGAACGTAGGGGTGCGCGACTGCACCTGCGTCCGCGGCAGGAGCGAGGTGTTGATCATCCAGTAGACGGGGAAGACCCACAGCAGCGCGACGGCGACGGCGAGGACCCCCGCCCCCACCTTGCCCGGGCGGAACGTGCGGGCGGGACGGCCCGAGGCGGTACCGGGCGCCCGGTGGCGGACGGGTGCGGCGTCGGTCGAGGTCGTGACGGCACTCATGCCTCGTCCTCCTTCAGCAGGCTGCGGACATAGGGCCAGCTCAGCGCGATGGTGAGCGCGAGCACGAAGATGGACACGGCGGCCGCGCTCGCGAAGTCCTGACGCCCGACGCCGAGCTCGTAGATGTAGTTCCCGAGCAGGTTGGTCTCGGAGATGGGTGCGCCGCCGTCCTGCAGGAGACGGATCTGGGCGAACACGCGCAGGTCCCAGATGATCTGGAGCAGCAGCACGATCGCCAGCACCGGACGGATCATCGGGACGACGATGTGCCAGAACTTGCCCCAGCCGCTCGCGCCGTCGAGCGACGCGGCCTCCATGACCTCGTCGGAGACCTGCGTCAGCGCGGCGTAGACCGACAGCGCGACGAACGGCACCGACATCCAGACGATGACGAGGGTGGCCACGAAGAAGAACGTCAGCGGCTGCGCGAGCCACTCGTACCCCTGGAACTGGTCGAGCCCGAGCTGGACGAGGAGCCAGTTGACGACGCCCGAGCGGTAGTTGAACAGCCACTTGAAGACGGTCACCGCGGCGACCATGGGCATGGCCCAGGCGAGGAGCATCGCGACCTGCAGGAGGACGCGCGGCACGCTGCCGGCTGCCTTCATGAGGAGGGCGATCAGCGTGCCGAGCACGACGGTCAGCGCGGCGTTGACCAGGCAGAAGAGGATCGAGCGGAAGACGACGGCCCACATCGTGCTGTCCGTGAAGATGCGCGCGTAGTTGTCGAGGCCGACGAACGTCGGCGGCTGCCCGAACTGCTGGGCGAGCCCGTACTCCTGGAGCGAGGTGATGACCTGCCAGTAGACGGGGTACCCCATGCCGAGCAGGATCACGAGGAGCGCGGGGACGAGGAGGGCGTAGGGGGCCCGGGGCCGGCGGCGGGTCCGCCGGGGTGCCGGCCCCGCGCCGTCGCCGAGGGGCGCGACCGCTGCGACGGGCGGTGAGACGGTGGTGTTCATGCGAGGGCTCCTCCCGGCCCGCGCCGGTCCGGACAGGTTTCGTCCGGACCGGCGCAGGTACAGGATTCTCGAGGTCCGATCAGGCCTGGCGTCAGCCGTTGTTGAGCATCGGCGTGATCTTCTCGTCGTACTCCGCCGCGAGCTCCGTGACGTCCCCGCCCTCGGCGATGGCCTGGAACAGCTCCTCGTACACGAGGGCGCCCTCGACGGCGGCCCAGCCCGGGGCGGGCGGGGTGAGCTTGGAGTCGGCGGCGGTCGCGATCATCGTCGAGGCGAACTTGTCGTCCCCGAGCGCCGAGACGTACTCGCTGTTGGCCGGCCCGAGGCCGTTCTCGCCGAGCATGCTCTGGTACGTCGAGGAGAAGATGATCCGCAGCAGGTTCTCGGAGAGCTCGGGGTGCTCGGACTTCGCCGAGACCGCGATGTTCGACCCACCGGCGAAGACGGGTGCCACGCCACCGTCGACGCCCGGGAGCGCGAAGATGTCGTACTTGGCCTCGTCGACCATGCCGTCGCGGACCTCCTCGCCGTCGTCGTTCGTGGTGAGGTCACCGATCGACCAGCGGGCCCAGCCCGGAGCCATGATCGTCGCGGCCTCGGGGGCCTCGCCCTCCGGGCCGTCGTTGAGGAACTCCCAGTACGCGACGTCCTTGGCGGTCGCCGGGACGTTGGAGGCGCCCTCGAAGATCTCCTGCCACTGCTCGAGGCCCTTGATCGTGTTCGGGTCGCTCAGCGTGGACGTCCACTGGCCGTCCTCCTCGACGGCGAGCTCGCCGTCGTTCGCGAAGACCCAGGAGATGCCGTTGCGCCAGTCCTGGCCGCCCATCGCGAAGCCGGACTGGGCGTCCGTGCGCAGCGTCTTGACCGAGTCGGTGAACTCGGCGAGCGTCTCGGGGACCGCGAGGCCCGCGGCGCTCCAGACGTCGCTGCGGTAGAACATGTAGCGCGAGCCGAAGTAGTACGGGAGCGCGAAGTTCTGGTCGCCGACCTTGCCAGCCTCGACGAACGACGGCAGCAGGTTGTCGCCGCCGAGCTCCTCGTACAGGGGCGTGAGGTCGTGGAACGCGCCGACCGTGCTGAAGGTCGAGGACTGCGTGTTGCCGATCTCGGTGACGTCGGGCGTGTTCGCCGCGTCGGGCAGGGCCGTGGTGAGCGACGTGACGAGGTCCGGCCACTCCTTCTGCTCGATGGTGAGGGTCGAGCCCGGGTTCTCGGTCTCGAACGTCTCGACGAGGTAGTCGCGGAGCTCCTGGGGCGTGTCGGGTCCCGCGAGCCAGAGCGTGATGTCACCGGGCTCGGGAGTCGCGTCCCCGCTGCTGGTGGCGTCGTCGCCCGTGGTGCCGCCGGAGCTGCAGGCGGTCAGCGCGAGCGCCAGGGTGATCGTCGACGCCACGGACGTGGCGACGAGGCGGTTCCTCTTCACTGGGTGCTTCCTCTCGGTGCTTGTGCGGTGTCGTCGATGACGGCGCACGAGATGTGGCAGGGGTCCTGCGTTATTCAGGGTGTGCGGTGCCCCGCGTCCGGAGGGTGCAGCACTGGGGTCTCCGGGGCGCCGGGCGAGCGGGGGGACGGGTCTCGTGGTCGACCCGCCCCGGTCGGGCAGGAAGGTCAGGTGGGCGTGGCGCTCACGAGACCCCCAGCTGTCCGGACAGGACGAGGACGGCGGCCCCTGCGAGGACGACGTCTTCGTCGAGCGTGGCCATCCGCACCTGGAGCCCGCTGCCGATGACGGGCATCGTGCGGCCACGGATGGTCTCGAGCGCGGCCTCCCGCAGCGGTCCGTCGAGCAGGTCCGCCGGACCGCTGATCAGGACCTCCGCGAGGTTCAGCGCGCTGACGACAGGCGCGAGGGCGATGCCCAGCGTCCTGCCGACCGACGCCAGGGCGGCATCGGACGTCTCGGTGTCGAGCCCGTCGACCGCGCGCCGCAGCGCCGGGACGGACAGGACGGTCTCCAGGCACCCGTGGCGCCCGCAGGCGCACAGGTCGCCGTCGTGGACGACGGTCACGTGGCCCAGCTCGCCGGCCGCGTCGCCGTGACCGCGCACGCGCGCGCCGTCGACCATGATGCCGGCGCCCACGCCCTCGCCCACGGTGAGGACGAGCAGGCCGTCCCCCGCGGCGCCGCCGAACGTGAACTCGCCGAGCGCGGCGATGTTCGCGTCGTTCGCGACGTGCACGGCGAGGCCGAGCTGCTCCGTGAGCTGTGCCGCGAGCGGCACGTCGTACCAGCGACGGTTCGGTGCCTCGACGACGCGGCCGACGGCGTCGACCACCCCCGGGGAGCCGATGCCGACGCCGATCACGGGCTGGGTGGCCGACGCGATGAGCCCGCGGCAGAAGCGCGTCAGCAGGTCCACGAGCTCGGAACCAGTCCGGCCGTCGACGGCGAGGCTCTGCCGCACCACGAAGTCGCCGGTGAGGGTGAGGACGGCGCCGCGCAGGACCTCGTCGTCGGTGAGGTCGACCGAGACGATCTGATAGGCGCTCGTCCGCATCCCGACGAGGATCGCCGGCTTGCCGACCCGCTGGCCGGGCCGCACGCCGAGCTCCTCGACGAGCCCCTCGGCGATGAGCACGGAGACGAGGTCGGAGATCGTGACGCGGGTCAGCGACGTCGCCCGGGCGAGGTCGGCGCGCGAGGTGGGGCCCTCGTGGAAGAGGTGCTGCAGCACGAGGGAGCGGTTGTGGGCCCGAGCGTGCTCGGGGAGCACCTTGGAGGTGGGCCTGAGCCCGGAGCTCAGCCTCCTCCGCGGTGCGCCGGTCCCGGTGACTGCCGTTGTCATGTTTGTTAGTAGACCGCCTTTACTAAGTGTGTGTCAACCCGCTCGAGGCTCCGTGACCGAACCGTTGTCGAGCGGCAACGCGGGCGACACGTCGCGATCCGGAGGCGGACGAGCCGGCCGCCTTCCGGGGCTCAGGTCCTCCGGTCAGCCGACGGCCCCCGCCTCGATCCAGCCGCGCGCGCCCGGATGCTCGACCGAGCGCGTCGCGACGACGACCGCTCGCTCGAGCGCCGCGGCGAAGGGCTCGCCCGCGCAGAGCGCGGCCGCGAACGCCCCGTGGACGACGTCGCCCGCCCCCAGCGTGTCGACGACGCGGCGCGGCGACGGCACGGCGGTCTGCGACCGGCGCCCGTCGTGCAGCACCTCGACCGGCCGCGCGCCGCGCGTCCGCGCGACGAAGCGCGGTCCGCGTCGTGCGACGTCCGTCAGGGTCGCGTCCGACCCCCGCCCCGACGCGTCCTCGTCGTCGACCGGCACGCCGGGAACGCGGAAGTCCGCCGACAGGACGACGGCGTCGCAGAGCGCGAGCAGCTCCGGCGCGTCCGGCTTCCAGGAGCCGCCGTCGAGCACGACGACGCACCCGGCCTCCCGGGCGCGCCGCGCCACCGCGAGCGCGAGCGGGGCGAGGTGACCGTCGAGCAGCAGGACGTCGCCCGGACCCACCGGACCGAGCAGGGCGTCGACGTCGTCCGCGTCGCGCCCCCGCGCGAGGTCGCCGAGCGTCGCGGCGTTCGTGCTCACCACCGCGCGCTCCCCCGACCCCGCCGTGACGAGGACGGTGGAGAGCGCGGGCTGCACCGCGTCCCGGCGCCGCGCCGGGACCGCGTCGACGAGCTCGACGCCGGCCGCGACGACGTCGGCGCGGACCGCGTCCGCCACCGGACCGGTACCGACCGCAGCGACCAGACGGGCAGGCACCCCGAGGGCGACCGCCGTCGCCGCCGCGTTGGCGGCCGGCCCCCCGAACGTCGCGTCGAGAGAGCGAGCCACGACCTTCTCGTCGGGACCGGGCAGGTGGTCGACGACCTGGACCACGTCGAGCGTCAGGAGTCCGCAGCACACGAGCACCCACCCATCCTGCCGTCGTGTGGCGGTCAGGTCACGACCAGTTCACAACACGGTCACGATGTCCGGTCGCGTGTCCGGTTCGCACGCTTGGCCCCCTACGCTCGCAAGCATGCGTCTCAGCACCCGTCGGCTCCCCGCCCTCGCCGTCGCACTCGTCCTCGGCGGGGCTCTCCTCGCGGGGTGCTCCGGCGGCGCAGCCGACTCCGAGTCCGGAGCGGCGCCCGTCTCGGCCGAGGACCGCGCGGTGGAGGGCGACGGCGGCGGCGAGGCCGCCCAGGGGGGCGCCGACGACGCCGTGTCGGGCATCGCGGCGGGCGACGAGGCCGCCCAGGCGGAGGCCGCGCGGGAGATCGTCACGACCGGGTGGGTCACGGTCGTGACCGCGGACCCGGTCGCGGGCGCGGCGGAGGTCGCGGACCTCGCGGAGAGCGCCGGCGGGCGGGTCGAGACCCGCAACCAGTCCGGCGACGCCGCCGAGGGGACCGCGCACGCCGAGCTGACGATCCGGGTCCCCGCCGACCGGACCACGGCCACGCTCGACGCGCTCGAGCAGATCGGCGAAGTGGACGACCTGTCGGTCGAGGCGGTCGACGTCACCGGCACCGCGCGCGACCTCGACGCCCGGGTCGAGGCGCTCACCACGTCCGTGGACCGTCTGCGCGACCTCATGGGCTCGGCCGGCAGCACGGAGGACCTGCTCGCCGCCGAGCAGGAGCTCACCACCCGGCAGGCGGAGCTCGAGTCCCTCCAGTCGCAGCGGGCGGCGCTCACCGACCAGGTCGCGATGTCGACCGTGACCGTCTCGCTCGTCCAGGTAGCACCCGTCGAGCAGCTCTCCCCCGGCGGCTTCCTCGGCGGGCTGGAGAACGGCTGGAACGCCCTGCTCGCGACCCTCAACGGCCTCGTCGTGGTCGTCGGGGCGCTGCTGCCGTGGCTCGTGGTGGGCGCAGCCGTCGCGCTCGTCGTGCGGTGGGTGCTGCGTCGCCGTCGGCGCGCCGGCGCGGGCGGGACGCCGCCCTCGGCGGGCGACCCGGCGGAGCCCGACGGCGGACCCGGCGCAGCGCCCGGCGAGGGCGCCGGGGTCGGCGCCGAGCCGCTCGTCGGGGCGACGCGTGACTGACGGCCCCACGGACCCGGCCGGTTCCCGCGGCGAGGTGGGGCGGCTCTGGGACGGGGACCCGGACGCTCCGGACGGCCACGCCGTCGGCTACCTGGTGACGCGCGAGTGCACCCACTGGGACACCATCGGTCCGCACGCGTTTCCGCGTCACGTGAACCCCGAGCCGCGCCTGCAGTGGCGGGCCCACTTCGACGACCCGGTGCGCGACGACGTGTACTGCGACGACCCGGACGCCCCGTGCGTCGGGCGCCAGGACGACACCCTGACGATCTCGGGCGACGTCCTGCACGTCCGATGGCTCGAGGGCGCCGACGCGGAGACCGCCTGGGCGAACCACGGCTGGTGATCCCACCGGTCGGGCAGTCGTCGCCCCTCCTCCAGACCGCCGGTGGGCGGATACTGAGGTGGGCGCAGACCGAGCCCGGCGCGGCGCGACACCCACAGCGGGACGGGAGGGGGTCCACATGTCCAGGCACCGTCGTGGGCCGTCGCGACCGGACACCGTCACCGTGGACCTCGTCGGCGGACCGGATCCTGAGCCCGGTATCGCACCGCACGACGGTGGAGCTCGTCCTGGCTCGCGGACCGGACGGACGGCGACGGTGGCCGCGCTCGTCGGACTCGCGCTGGGGTGCGTAGGCACGGTCGTGGTGGTGCGTCTCACCGAACCGTCCCCGCCCGCCGTCGTCGAGGGAGCAGTGGTCGAGGAGCTGCGACGCATCCAGGATCAGCGGCTCGCCGCTCTCGTCGACGCCGACGCCGACGTCCTCGAGCGGCTCCACGCACCCGGTTTCGAGCTGGTCACCCCGACGGGCGACGTGCTGTCCCGGGACTCCTATCTGGACGACGTCATCGCCGGCGTGTGGGACTTCACGACCTTCGAGGCCACCGGTCCTGTGGACGTCAGGGTCCGCGGCGACTCCGCGCAGGTCCGCCACCGGTCGTCGACCACGATCACGATCGCCGACACGGGGACGTTCGGTACGCCGACGCTCAGCACCGTCCTCTACGAGATGCACGACGGGTCATGGGTCGCCGTGCGGGAGCACACGGCCCCGCTGGGCGACCTGGAGCCCGAGACGCCGGACCCCGGGATCCCGTGAGCCAGGGGTGTGACGACGGACGGCCCGCACCGAGAGGTGCGGGCCGTCCGTCGCAGGGGTGGAGGTGCGGGGAATCGAACCCCGGTCCGGTGACGCCGATCGAGGACTTCTCCGGGCGCAGTCTGCTGCAGATTTTCTCGGCCCCCGCACTCACGCAGACAAGGTGCGGACGGGCTCAGTCACCAAGGTGTCCCCGCAGCCCCGGTGACGAGGACTGCGAGCAGTGGCTCTCTAGATGACGCCAGGATCCGAGTCGAGAGCTAGCTCGGGCTGACGGACTTCAGGACTCGCTCAGGCGGCGAGTGCGAAGTCGGTGCGCTTGTTATCGGCACCTGTAGTTTGCAGACATCGTTTACGAGATAAGCCTGCATCCTCGGCCCGCTTCTCCTCGAAGCACGACCACCGTCGAAACCGATCACCCCCTGTGCAGTTGTCAACCACTGCCCCTGCCCGGGACGAGCCCGTGCGCGGTGCAGCAGGTACAGCCTACGGGATCAACACCGGCGGCCGCCCGCGTATTTCCGTCCGGCCCGTCGCGCCGCGGGGTGCGTGGGTGCGGTGGTCCGCTCGCCGCCCTACTTCTTGCGGCTCAGGACGTCCGCGAGGAGGCCGCCGGCGATGCCGAGCAGGAACACGTCCTTCGCGAGCCCGATGCCCTGGTCGCTCGGACGGATCCCGTCCTCACGCGTCATGCCGGGTGTCTTGAGGTACATGCCCACGAGGCCGGCGGCGAAGGCGCCGAGCGCAGGTGCGACGAGCGCCGTCGGGACGAACGGCGTGACGAGCGCGGTGCCGAGCGCGATCTCGGCGGTCGACAGCGTCTTGGCGAACTGCTTGGGCTCGATCTCACCGAGGAACGGGTACGTCCCCGCGGCCATGCCGTGATAGCCCTGCGCCGCCTCGTCGTCGGCGTCGCGCTTGCTCAGCCCGGAGTTGAGGATGAACGCCCCTGCCGCGAGACGCGGGATGTACTGGCGCAGCTTGACCATGGGTCCTCCTGTCGACGTGACCTGTCGCCGCCCGTTGCCGGCGACCGGTCTCGACCGTACGACGCCGCGCGCGCGCCCACCAGCCCCGGCGTCAGCGCATCTCGCGCTGACGCATCGCGCGCAGCGCCTCGCGGTTGTCCTGCTTCTCCCGCAGCGCCTGGCGCTTGTCATACTCCTTCTTGCCGCGTGCGAGCGCGATCTCGACCTTGGCGCGGCCGTCGAGGAAGTAGAGCTGGAGCGGGACCACCGTGTGGCCCTTCTCGCGGGTCTTCGCCTCGAGCCGCAGGATCTCCTCCTTGTGCAGGAGGAGTTTGCGCTTGCGCCGCGGCGCGTGGTTGTTCCACGTGCCCTCGGTGTACTCGGGGATGTGCACGTTCTCGAGCCACGCCTCGCCCCGGTCGACGTCGACGTATCCGTCGACGAGCGAAGCCCGCCCCATGCGCAGCGCCTTGACCTCGGTGCCGCTGAGGACGATCCCCGCCTCGAGCACGTCCTCGATGACGTAGTCGTGCCGTGCCTTGCGGTTGCTGGCGACGACCTTGCGCCCGTTGTCCTTCGCCATGTCGTCCTACCGTCCTCGTGGGTCTGATGATGCTCGTCGAGCCAGCGCGTGCGCGCGAGCCCGCGGGGTGCGCGACGCCCGCTGCGCCGGTTCCCCGGTGCGCGCCGGCTCGTCAGGCTACGGGTGTACGACGCCGCCCGGTACCGATTATCCCGCAGGTGCGGCTACAGCCGGCTCATCGGGTCGACGGTGTTCCCGTCGACGTAGACCTCGAAGTGGAGGTGGCACGCGCTCGAGGTCCCGGTGTTGCCCGAGTACCCGACGATCGTGCCCTTGTCGACCCACTGCCCCGACGAGACCGCGAACCGCGAGAGGTGGTTGTAGCTCGTCATGACGCTCTGCCCACCCATGATGCCGTGGTTGACGAGGACCTGGTTGCCCAGGCCGCCGTAGCGCCGGGCGAAGAGCACCGTGCCGGACGCCGACGCGATGATCGGGGTGCCGCAGTAGGCGCGGAAGTCCGTCCCGGCGTGCAGGCGCCAGATCCCGAGCGTCGGGTGCAGGCGCATGCCGTAGCCCGACGTGATGTGCGGGACGGCCGTCGGGTAGGACAGCCCGCTCGACGTCGGGGGCGGCGGGGCCGGCGCGACGCTGCCGCCTCCTCCGCCGCCACCGCCACCTCCACCTCCACCGCCCTGGTTCTGCTGGTTCTGCTGCTCCTGCCGGCGGCGCTCCTCCTCCTGACGACGACGCTCGGCCTCCTCGGCGATCCGGCGGTCGCGCTCCGCCTGCTCGGCGATGATGCCCTTGAGCTCGCTCTGCAGCGCCGCCTGGTCCTTCTCGTTCTGCTCGACCTGCGCGAGGGCGGCCGCCTTGCGGTCCTCGATCGTCGCCTTCTTGGCCTGCTGCTCGACGATGAGCTGCTCGACCTCGGCCTTGCGGTCGGCGGCGGCCTTGCGCGCCGCCTCCGCCTCGACCACGTTCTGGTCGGCCTGCGCCTTGAGGTCGGTGATCGTCTCCCGGACGGCCTCGAGCCGGGCCTCGCGGTTGCGCCCGACCGCCTCGGCCTCCTGGAGGTCCTGGAGGGTCCGGGACTGGCTGCGGGCCGCGGTCGACGAGGCGGCGTACTCCTCGATGAACTCCTCGGTGCTCTCGGCCCCGGTGACGATGCCGAGGCTCGACACGTCGCCCTGGCCCCGGTACGCGCTGCGCGCCATCTCGGCGATGCTCGACCGCGCGTCGGCGACCTGCGTCGCGCTCTGCGCGATCTCCTGCGCGATCGACGCCTCCTGGGCGAGCGCGTCCTCGAGGCGCTGCGCGAGCAGCTCTGCCTCGCGCTGCGTGCGCTCGACCTCGGCCTGGGCCGCCTCGAGCTCCGCCTGGGCGACGGGCAGCCGCGCCTCGATCTCCTGGAGGTCGAGCACGGCCTGCTGCAGCTCGGCGTCGGTGCCCTCGAGCTCCGCCGCGAGCTGCTCACGGTTGCCGAGGATCTCCTGCTGCCGCCGCTCGGCCGCCGCTCTCCGGTCGTCGATGTCGTCGGCGCTCGCACCCGTGACGACACCGGTGACGAGGACCACCGTGGCGAGGACCGCGGCGAGGACGCGGCGCGGCGAACGGAGGCCACGTGGCGAGCGGGTGGTCCGTGCCGGGCGGGCGGCGCGGACCGCAGCGCCGTGTGCGGGCTTGTTCGTCGGGGTCATCTCACACCCTCGTGTGCCGGTTGAGCGTGACGACCGAGGAGATGGCCGCCAGCAGGAACGCGATGCCGACGAGGACCGGCGCGATCGCCAGGACGTCCGACTCGTCGACGTAGGCCACCCACGTGACGGACTGCGAGAGCCAGTCGGTCACGAGGTACTTCACCCCCACCCACAGCCCGCCGACGGCGAGCAGCGCACCCACGACGGCCGCGATCGCCCCCTCGAGCAGGAACGGGAGCTGGATGAAGAGGTTGGACGCGCCGACGAGGCGCATGATGCCCGTCTCGCGCCGTCGGCTGAGCGCGGAGAGCCGGATCGTCGTCGTGATGAGCAGGACCGCGGCGAGCAGCATGACCGCCGCGAGACCGGCCGAGAGCAGCGACGCCCGGTTGAGCGCGAGGAACAGCGAGTCGAAGATGCGGCGCTGGTCCTCGACCACCTCGACGCCCGGCCGCCCGGTGACGACGTCGTTGACGACCTCGTAGTTCTCGGGGTTGGTGAGCTTGAGCCGGAACGAGGCCTGCATGTCCTCGACCGTGAGCTCCGTGCCGAGGTAGCCGTCGGGGTAGCGCTCGGTGAACGCCTCGAACGCGTCGTCCTTGGACTCGAAGTACACGGTCTGGATCTCGTCGCCGAGCTCGGACTCGAACACGTCCTCGAGAGCCGCGATCTGCTCAGGTGAGGCCTCGCCGGCGGCGCACGTCGGCTCCGGCGAGCCGACGGGGCAGAGGAAGACGGAGACCTCGACCTTGTCGTACCAGTCGTCCTTCAGCTTGTCGATCTGCGTCTGCAGCAGCATGGAGGCACCGACGAACGTCAGGGACACGAACGTCACGAGCACGACCGACACCGTCATGGACAGGTTGCGGCGCAGGCCCTGGCCGATCTCGGTGAGGATGAACTGGAGGCGCACGACGCTCACTCCCCCGCCGCGGCCTCGGCGTGCCGCCGGGCCTTCAGGGCGCTCTCGCGGCGGACGACGACGCTCGTCGGTGCGGACGCGGGCGCAGCCCCCGGCTGGGTGCCGGTCGCCCCGGTGACGGGGTCCGGGTCGCCGAGCGGTGGCTCGGGGACCCCTTCGGGCGCGTCCTGCGCGGGCGGGACGGTGGGGTCGGGGATCACCTGGCCGCGTGCGCCGTACGCCCCGTGCGCCTGGTCGCGCACGAGGGATCCCGTGTCGAGCTCGAGCACGCGCTTGCGCATCTGGTTGACGATCTCCTCGTCGTGCGTCGCCATGACGACGGTGGTGCCGGTGCGGTTGATCCGGTCGAGCAGGCGCATGATCCCGAGCGACGTCGTGGGGTCGAGGTTCCCGGTCGGCTCGTCGGCGAGGAGGATGGGCGGCCGGTTGACCATCGCGCGGGCGATGGCGACGCGCTGCTGCTCGCCGCCGGACAGCTCGTGCGGGCGCCGCTTCTCCTTGCCCTTGAGCCCGACCATCTCGAGCGTCTCGGGCACAGTGATCGCGATGGTGTGCCGCGGTGTCCCGATGACCTGGAGCGCGAACGCGACGTTCTCGAAGACCGTCTTGTTGGGCAGGAGCCGGAAGTCCTGGAAGACGACGCCGATCTGGCGCCGCAGGTGCGGCACCTTCCAGCTCGACAGCCGGCCGAGGTCGCGACCGGCGACGAAGACCTTGCCCTTCGTGGGCCGCTCCTCGCGCAGGATGAGGTGCAGGCACGTCGACTTCCCGGAACCCGACGCCCCGACGAGGAACACGAACTCGCCGCGCCGGACCTCCAGGGACACGTCGTCGACCGCGGGTCGCGCGCCGCGCGCGTAGACCTTGGAGACGTTCTCGAAGCGGATCACGGCAGGCACAACTCTCGGGTCAGGGAGCGAACCAGGTTCGCCGGACGATCGAGAGTAGGCACGGCCGTGCGGCCCGCCGCGGCGGACACGCCGCGGTCATGCGCATCTGATCGTTGCCCGAGTCACCCGCTCGGCGGGTGCGTGCGGAGGTCAGGCCTCGATCTGCGCACCGCGACGCCAGCGGATCCCGGCCTCGATGAAGCCGTCGATGTCGCCGTCGAACACCCCGGAGGTGTTGCCCACCTCGTGCTCCGTGCGCAGGTCCTTGACCATCTGGTACGGGTGCAGCACGTACGAGCGCATCTGGTCGCCCCAGCTCGCCTTGATGTCGCCCGCGAGCTCCTTCTTCTTCGCGCTCTCCTCCTCCTGGCGCACGAGCAGCAGGCGGGACTGGAGCACGCGCAGGGCGGCGGCGCGGTTCTGGATCTGCGACTTCTCGTTCTGCATCGACACGACGATGCCCGTCGGAATGTGCGTCATGCGCACCGCCGAGTCGGTCGTGTTGACGGACTGACCACCCGGGCCCGACGAGCGGAACACGTCGACCTTGATCTCCGACTCGGGGATCTCGATCGAGTCCGTCTGCTCGATGAGCGGGATGACCTCGACCGCGGCGAAGGACGTCTGGCGGCGGCCCTGGTTGTCGAACGGCGAGATGCGCACGAGGCGGTGCGTGCCGGCCTCGACCGACAGGTGCCCGAACGCGTAGGGCGCCTTGACCTCGAAGGTCGCGGACTTCAGGCCCGCCTCCTCCGCGTAGGAGGTGTCGAGCACGGTCGTCGGGTACCCGTGGCGCTCGGCCCAGCGCAGGTACATGCGCAGGAGCATCTCGGCGAAGTCGGCGGCGTCCACGCCCCCGGCGCCCGAGCGGATCGTCACGACCGCCTCGCGGGCGTCGTACTCGCCCGCGAGGAGCGTCCGGACCTCGAGAAGGTCGAGGTCCTTGCGGATCGCGGCGATCTCCCCCTCCGCCTCCTCGAGCGCTGCGGCGAGGTCCGGGTCATCGCCCGCCTCCTGACCCATCTCGACGAGCGTCTCGACGTCGTCGATGCGCTGCCCGAGCTTCTTCACCCGGTCCAGCTCCGACTGCGCGGCCGAGAGCGCGGAGGTCACCTTCTGCGCCGCGTCCGGGTCGTCCCACAGGTCGGGCGCCGACGCCTTCTCGGAGAGGTCGGCGATCTTCGCGCGCAGCACCTCCGGGTCGCTCACGCTCTCGATGGACTCGAGCGTGCTGCGCAGCGCCTTGATCTCGGCGGGAAAGTCGATGGTGGCCACGAGGTTCAAGGTTACGCGACCTCACGGGCGCGGGTCGCCGCCGGGTGCCGGGTGCCGGTGGGTGCACCGGCGGCTGCCCGACGGCGACGCGCGGCTCAGGCCGTCGTGTCGCCCTTCGCGGCGCCACCCGTGCCGGTGCTCTCGCCGGACGCCGCACCGGCCGTCGTCGCGGAGCCCCCGTCGCCCCGCTCCCGCTCGGCAGCGGCCCGGCGACCCTCGTCGCGCGCCTTCGAGAGCATGTCCTCGAGGCGCTTGCGGCGGCGACGGCGCTCGTCGCGGATGCCGAGGAAGAGGACCAGCAGGATCGCGAGGAGCAGGAGCTGCGGGAGCGGGATGGCCCACGTGGTCACCGTCGTGGTGACCGGCTCGAGCTGGGCGGCGTCGATCTCGTCCTCCGCGACCGGGACGGGCGTGACGGTGACCGTGGTGGTCACCGGGCCGAGCGGCCAGACCTGGTCGATCTCGACCGTGCGGGTCAGCGAGCCGCCCGGCAGGATCTCGGCCATCGGCTCCGCCGCGGCGTCCCGCGTCGCGAGACCGAAGAGCGCGGACGTCTCGACGGTGCTGTCGGCACCGAGGCGGATGTTGCCGTCGTTCGCGACGTCGTAGGTGACGCGCACCTCGCCCGGCGCGAACGGGTTCCACGACGGCGTGTAGGAGGCGCTGACGTCGGGAACCGTCAGCGTGGGCTGCACCTCGCCCGTCACGCGCGTCATGACGCGGAAGCCGACGCGGCTCGTGACCCCGACGCTGTTACCGCCCGCGTCGGTCCCGGTGCTGCTCACCGAGGCCGCGATGCCCGCAGGGTGGTCGCCGGGGGTCGCGTTGCCGGGGACGGCGACGGTGTACGGCACGACGACGGTCTCACCCGGGCCGACCTCGACGTCCTCCTGGATCGTGATCCAGGTGCCTGCGTCGACGGACTCCCGGTCGGCAGGGAGCATGTTGAAACGGCCCCTGTCCGTCAGGTACCCGTCGGCCGCGATCAGGGCGAACGTCGCCGGGACGTCGCCGAAGTTCGTCACGGCGAGGTGCTCGTCGACCGTCTCGCCGGGGTCCACCGTCTGCTCGACCCAGCGCCGTCCGTCGAGCCCGTCCGCATCAGCGGGGGCCACGCTCCAGGTGATGGTGTCGTCGACGTCGCGCGGCATCGTCGTGCCCGCGTCCGCCGACGGGTTCGCGAGCGCCGGCGCGGCGGGGAGGAGAGTCACGACGAGCGCGGCAAGGGCCGCTGCGGCACGACGGCGGATGGTCGCGCCGCGCGCGACGACGCGGTCTCGTTCGGGAGCGGGTCGTGCGGGGACGGTTCGTGCAGTGCTCACGGGGAAGTGCCTTCTCGGTGCTGGGGTCATGCGAACGGCGGGCCGGATGCTCCGTTCGGCACGTGGCCGACAGGAGACCCGACCCGCCGTCGCTCAGGCGGTGCGTGCCCGGTCAGGGACCGGGCGGTCGGTGGTCAGCCGACGCTCACTCGAAGAGGGAGAGCGTGACGGTCGACGTGTAGTCGCCGCCCTCGACGTCCTCGACGGTGCGCAGCGTGAGGTCCGCGTTCGCGCTCCACGAGCCCTCGGGGTTGACCTCGGCGGAGTCGAAGGTCGAGACGAGGAGCTCCTGGTTCTCGAGCCCGACGTTGTTGAAGTCGTCGTCGTCGCCCTCGAGCGCCGGGTCGACCGGCTCGCCGGCCTCGACCAGACCGGTCTCGCCGCCGTCCTCCAGCACCGGCGTCCAGCCGAGGTTCTCGGCGCCGATGGCCTCCTGGCCCTCGGTGCCCGTGAAGTCGGATGCCTGGCCCAGGACGGCCCAGGCGGCACCCTCGGGGACCTCCTCGGCCGTGCGGGTGTCGGTCACCGTGACGGTGGGGAGGGTGCCCGTGAACTCGCGGGTCCCCTCGACCGTCGAGTCGACCTCGCTCAGCGACGTCGAGTCGGCGGCCACGCTGAACGCGAGGTTGCCCGGCTCGACGGTCGACTCGATCGAGACGGAGACCTCGACGTCGGTGGTGTCGCCCGGGTCGGCCGTGGCGGCGGACGACAGAGCGACCGTGCCGATGAGCATCGCACCGAGGGCACCCCCGGCGACGAGCTGCTTCCTTGCTCGTGCATTCATGTTGTTGATCTCCATCGTTGGAGTGGTGTTGTCGGACCGGATCACCATAACGGTGAACCACGCGGATGCACAGAGAAGAACGTGGGTGGTCGACCAAGGTTAAGGAAGTGAACGGACGGGTGGGCGATCGCTCGCGCACCCTTGCGCACTGTCCTCTCCCTGATCGTTCGTCGTCGAACGGGTCGACGGCTACCACGCCCTTGCGCGTGACTCCGCACGCACGATGATGCCATCTGACCAGAGCTGAGTCACCCAGGTGACCATCGCGGGTCGCGCGACGGCGACGAGCGAGACCTCCGCGGTCCGCCCGTCCGGGGTCGATGCGCCCACCACGCGCACGCCGTGGAGACCCGCGACGGCGTCGGGGTGACGGCCCAGGTACTCCTGGACATCCGTCCTGATCTGGGCGTCCGAGAGCGTGAGGACGGCACCCTGTTCCGGCCGGTCCGCGTCGCCGCGGTAGAACGTCTCGTGCGTCATCGAGTCCGCCGCGGTCAGAGCGAGCGCGTCGGCGAGGTCGAACAGGCGCTTGCGCTCGAGGTGCACCTGCGTCGCGCTCACGACGACCGTCACGAGCAGCAGCGCGAACGCGACGAACGCCGACGTGAGGAGCATGATCTGGCCGCTCTCCCGGCCGTCGCGTGCGTCGCCCGTCGGCGCGCCGCCGTCGGGATCCGCCGGGGGGTCTGCCCGCGTCGGCGCAGCGGCCCGTCGCCACCCGCGCTCGGCGTGGCCCGTCACGGTCGCCTCGCTGCGTACTCGTCCACCGCGGCCACGTAGCGCGCCTCGACCGGTACGGCGAGCGGCACGGCGTCCCGGACGAACGCCGGGACGAGCGGCAGCGGGACCTCGACCCGGACGTGGGCCGCGACCTCGCTCCCGGGCAGGAGACACGGCTGCGCGGAGCACGTCACCGAGAGCGCCGCCGCAGGGTCGACCTCCGTGAAGCCCTGGTCGCCGAGGGCGATCCCGACGGCCGCGACGGCCCTCGACGCGCCGTCCGCGCTCGACGGCGCGGTGACGAACGCGCGCGCCGCCTCCCGGGCCGAACCCTCCACGGCGAACGTCGCCGCCTGCACCCGGCCCAGCGTGAGCACGAGATACAGGACGGGCACGAGCAGCACGAGCGCGACACCGAGGAACTCCACGACGGCGTTGCCGCGCTCCGCGAGATCGTCGGCAGCGCGGCGCCGGCCGTCCGCACGGCCGACCATGGCGCCCGCCGCGCGACGGACCGCGCGCACCGCTCCACGGACCCGTGCGCCGGTCGTCGACAGCGGCGAGCGCATCGACCGTGCCGACCGCCTCACGAGCCCTCCTCGAGCGCGTGCCCCTCGACCGTGATCGCTCCCGACGGACCGAGCAGCCCGACCACCGGCAGCGGTGCCGAGGCGGTCACCTCGACGACCGGCAACCCGTCGAGCGTGGTCGCCCGCGCCGTCACGTCCTGCGCGTAGCGCTCCGACAACGACGCCGCGACGAGCTCCCTCGTCCGGGCCACACCGTCGGCGACGCCGCGGTCGGCGCGTCCAGCGACTCTCGCCCCCTCGGCGGCGCAGTCGACCAGCGTCGAGCGCACGTGCACCGCGAGCGACACCTGGACCACGCCCAGGAAGAGGACGAGCACGAGGATCGAGACGAGGGTGAAGTCCACGACGGCCGACCCACGGTCGCCGGGCGGTGCGGGCGCGAACGGCTCCACGGTCAGGGGCCGCTGACGCTGCTGATCGCCTCGCTGAACGCCGCCGTCAGCGCCGGTCCGGCGACCGCCCAGAGCGCGATGACGAGGCCCGCCGTCATGAGCGTGATGAGCACCCATCCCGGGACGTCGCCGCGCTCGACGTCGCTCCCCGCCACGCGGCGCAACCCTCGCCGCGCCAACGTGGACGTAGCACCTGCGATCCTGCCGACCAGCCCCTGCATCTCGTGTCCCTTCGTCGCGGCGGCCGTCTCTCAGCCGTCCGTTGGTCCCACCGACGTCGTCCGTGCGACGCCCTCCGCCTGGCGTCCGGTTCGCCCGGTCCGCCGTCCCGTGCTCGTCAGAAGCCGATCCGCAACGTCGCGATGGACGGGAAGACGGCGAACACGACCGTCACCGGCAGGATCAGGAACACGACCGGGACCATCATGAGCACCTCCTTGCGCCCCCCGGACTCCATGAGCGCCCGGCGACCGGTCTCCCTGACGTCCTGCGCCTGGGCGCGCAGGACCTCCGCGAGCGGCGTCCCGCGCTCCACGGCCACCGCGACTCCTTCGGCGAAGCGCGTGAGGCTGGCGAGCGACGTCCTGTCGGCCAGCTCCTCGAGCGCGCGGGTGAGCGGGGTCCCGGCGCGAACCGACGCGAGGGTCGTCGCCAGCTCGCCAGAGCTCCCCGCGCCGTCGTCGCGACCCGCTCGAGCGCAGCCACCGGGCGCTCACCCGCGCTCACCGCGAGGGCGAGCAGCTCGGCCACCGTGGGGAACTCCGCGAGCATGCGCTCCTCGCGACGGCGGACCGCTCGAGCGAGGTGCTGGTCGCACGCCAGCAGCCCACCGATACCGCACAGCAGGGCGACGAGGAGGAGCGCGACGACGGAGGAGCCGCGCGTCGCCGCCAGGAGCACCGCGAGCAGCGTGCCGGCCGCCAGCCCGAGGACGCCCCAGACGAGCTGGCGCGCACGGAACTGGTCGACGCTCTCGGAGCGCCCGGCCCGGTCGAGCCGGCGCCGTGTCTCCGCTCTCGTGGACCCGAACCTGTCGAGCGCCCGTCCGGCGTCCGCGAGCCAGGGTGCGACGAGTCGCTCGAGCGTCGGGAACGGCGTGTGCACCGGCTGGTCCCGCAGCAGGGCCGACGTCGCGTCGTGCGTGCGCAGGTACGGTGCGAGACGCTCGTCGAGCCGGATCGCGCGACCACGCAGGCCGGAGACGACGAGCAGGATCCCGAGACCGCCGAGCGCTCCGACGGCGGCACCGACCCAGGAGATCCCGACCCCGGTCATCGCAGGACCCTCTCTTCCTCCGGCAGCCGACCGATCCGCAGCATGAGCTGGTAGGCGACGACGGTGCACGCCGCGCCACCGGCGAGGACGAGCGCGCCGGTCACGGAGTTGTACGCCGCGGCGGTCTCGGGGCGGGTCGCGAGGAAGGCGAGGACCACCCACGGTCCCGTCACGGCGAGGCGCGCGCCGTTGATCGTCCACGACTGGCGCGCCTCGAGCTCGCCGCGCGTCCGCGCGTCCTCCCGGAGGAACGCCGACAGCGTGCGCAGCAGCCGCCCGAGATCCGTCCCGCCGACGTCGCGCGTCAGGCGCAGCGCCTCGACGATGCGGTCGGCCACGGGGTCCGCCAGGCGGCCCTTGAGCGCGTCCAGGCAGTCGCCGAACCGCCCGCTCGCGCGGTAGTCCTGCGCGAAGCGGAGGAACGGTGCCCGGAGCTCGACCGGTCCGCGGTCGCCGAGCTGCCCGACGGCCTCCGGCAGCGACAGTCCCGCCCGGACGCCCGAGGCGAGATGGTCCACAACCTCGGGCCACACGTCACGCAGCCGCGCGCGGCGCCGGCGGGCGCGGGACCGGACGAGCATGGCAGGCGCCGACGCGGCGATGAGGGCGAAGCACGCCGCGATGGTCAGCGACCGCGTCAGGACGCCGGCCACGAGCACGACGACCAGCCCGATCCCGACGCTGCTCGCGACGAGCGCACCCGGCGTGACCGACGGCGCACCGGCCTGCACGAGGAGGTCCTGTGCCCGGGCGTACCAGCCGTCGTCGCGGCGCGGACGTCGGGCGACGGTTCCCAGAACGACCACCACACGCTGAAGAGCCCGGCACCGAGCAGCAGACCCACGACGACCCCACGTCAGCGACCCCCCCGACCACGCGACGTCGGGCAGGGTGCCCGGCTCCTCGGGCCGGGCATGGCGCAACACCGCTCCGAGGTCGATCCCCGCCCGGGCGAACCTGTCCGCGACGGGCGGGTACCCGTCCGCCCGCACGAGCCGGTCGCCGGAGCGCACGAAGAGCTCGGACGTCTCGACGACGCCCTCCTCGACCCGGCCCGGGACACCGAGGATCTCGCGGACCCGCCGGCGCCCGTCCACGTCGACACCGAGGTGGACGACCACGTCGATCGCTGACGCGACCGTCGGCACGACGAACCTGTCGGACACGTTCTCCCCCGCGAGCAGCGGCAGCGTGCACATCTTCGCGAGCGCCTCGCGCGCCGAGTTCGCGTGGATCGTGCACGCGCCCGGAACTCCAGCGTTGAGGGCGATCAGCAGGTCGAAGCTCTCCGCCTCCCGGACCTCGCCGATGACGATGCGGTCGAGCTGCATGCGCAGCGCCTCCTTCACGAGGCGACGAAGCGGGATCTTGCCCGTCGCCTCGAGGCTCGGCTGGCAGCACTGCATCGACACCAGGTCGCGTACGGCGAACCGCAGCAAGCGCCACGCTGGTAGACACACAAGAGGCCCGCCCGGTGCTGGAACACCGAACGGGCCAGGCCGTCACCTAGTTGGAGGTCCCGCGACCACCCGGCCGCAGGAGCCTGAGAAGACCGCCAACGACGGCGGCACGAACGAGAGGAACAGCATCATGAGCACCATCAGCAACGCCACCATGCGCAAGTCCGTCCGTGACACGGCCAAGGTCGCTCGCAGGCGGCTGGCGGCTGCCGGCTTGAGCACCCGCGACGCGACCCGAGGCACGGACCGTTCGTCGCTGGCCCTATGGGCGCGCCTGCACCGCATCGGCTCGCTCAGGGCGTCCGACGTGTACCTGGTCGCGCACGCGGTCGGCGACAGTGCAGGAACCTACTGCCGCTGATCGGTCGTCCCGGCTCGCTCACGGCCCCTTTAGCGGGTCCGTGAACAGGGCAGGACGCCCGACGCGGCCGACCTACACACTACGGCGCTCCTGCCCCTCAGCCGCTAACCGATGGGGTCCGGCAGACAGTTCGTCCCGTGAACGACACGGGCACCCGACGCTGAGCAGTGCACGGTTCGCGACGGTTCAAGCGAAGCTCGCGCCCAATACCGGCGGCTGGCTCCTAGTTCGCTCCCCCCACCACGTCCCCCCTCGCGGTCACCTCCGAGCCACACTCAGTCCTTGTGGGTCCGGATGCGGGCGTCCCGTGCAGTTGCATCACTTGATAACACGAGTCACACCATCAGGGGCGTTTGTCCCGCGACGAAGAACGCCGAGCACAAGCTTATCCAGTTCAAGCCGAATAGCTAGAGATGAAAAGATCTCTCGCACATATGGCCAAACAATGAAAAGAACATTGGTCTCTGCAAACGCGAAAACCGCCTCCCGGTCTTCAGCAACGCTTGCATCTTTGAGTTCAAAGGCCACAAGGAATGTGCACGCCAACTCGGCGACTACATCCTCGTCCTCATCGACTAGAGATACCCCGAATCCCAGGCGGTACTGAAGTTCACCACCCTCTACACGGTACTCGGGATCGACCGCCTCATAGCGGATATCGCCATAAGGGAAGGGGGCGTTGAACGGGAGCTCAGCTGAAATCGCGACGGGCCGAATGTTGCGGAGAATACTCTCCTCGACAAGCCGCGACATGCCATCCAAGACGCTTTCGTCAGTTCGCTCGCTCATTGCGCTTTCATCCGCTGGTGCATGTAGACCACGGACACGTCAACCTTCAACCCCCTGGTGCCGGGCACAGACCCTGACCTTCTCGCGATCAAGGGCGAGACGGTCGCCCAGCCCTCGGGAGAGCCGTTGCGCAGTACCGTAGACTTTTGCTTGAAGGTCGTGGCCTCTGCTTGCGAAGTCCAGGCGCTTTGCGCGCTCCGGAACTGATGATCGAGCACAGTCGGCGCATGCTTGAAATGACCATCCATTGCGGCCATTTCTACGACGCTTGGCGACCGCTCATCGAACACAAAGCCGCGCTTCGCCTCAAGCCACGCCTGAACCTCGCACCAGTACCAAATATCAGTACCGCCACGGGCCCCGCCTCCGACCGTTCCAACAGGCATAGGAAAGCCTCCTGGTCCACGCATTCCTCGCGCCCAGGTGCGGACCGTTTCGCGCGACACCCCGATGCGTTCGGCGACGTCCGCCGCGGACACGATATCGCGCTCGGCCCCAACGATGTTCGAGCCGGGAAGCGCATAGAGAACCCGGCGCGCAGCCTCTGAGGCGGCACATACGACGTCCACGCCCTCTGCAACGCTGGAAGAAAACGTGACACGGCCATTGATCGACGACCAAACGAGATCATCGAGCTGATCCTGCATGACCATCAGCGTTGGGACGTCAGAGAGTTTGATGCCGTCGACTACCACGCTGAACTTTGTACGCACTGGCACTCCTTGGGGGTGGCGTCCGAGGATCGTACAGCCTAGTGTTGCCATCTGCCAACCCTACTGGTAGGGGCGGCGTTCCGCGCTACAGGTCGGCTCTCTGGAGGGCCTCAATTTGGGCTCGGAGCTCTCCGAGCGCCTTCCCGACCGCGCGCTTGCGCGGGCTCTCCTTGGTGACACGACGTAACGAGCGAGTGGCATCACGGTGATGCTCTGCGGCACCTTCAACGACGGCGACGGTAGGCATGGCAGCCAGATCGGGGTCGACCGTCTTCAGGAGCTCAGAGGCGGCCCGTTCCTCTTCCAGAGCCTCGTCGAAGTTCCGCTGCGCATGCTCAACGACCTCCATGGCCTGCTCGAGAAGCTCCTGCGCGTGGTTGCTTGCGTCTTGCGCGGCGAGACAAACCTCGGCCGCGCTCGCGAGCCGCTGCCCCTTCTTGAGAGAGTCTTCCGCTCTGCCGAGGTGGGCTGCGGCTCCGAAGGGCTTCGCCTCCGGTGCGCGATGAGGGCAGCGCCGCACCATCTTCTGCAGGGTCTGGGCGGCATCCTCGCCGGCTCGACCTGTACTGAAGATTGGGAACTCACATCGGTCCTCAAGGTCGACCCGACAGGCGACCAAACCGAACGAATGCGACGAAAAGTCGAGAAAGTGCCAGCCGGCACTACGCGCCTCGGCCAGAGCGTCCTGGAACCACTGCTTGCTGTGCTCCGGCCACCTATCGGCGGGCCCACGCCACGTACCCACCGAACCCCCTCGTTAACGGTCGACCAGATGCCAAGGACAGGGTAGCCGACGGGCTCATAGTGGGGTTGAGCCGCCCACTTCTGCTACCCCGTAGAGCTCCGGCATGTCCGACACCGTCGCCGTCCATCCGAGGGGTAGACGATGGTGTTCTCGGGCGTGTACTCGTGCCCGTGCGGACAGTGCGTCTTCGCGAGTTGGTGTGCGCCCGAGACGACGCCGTCGACTCGCCCGGTTCGATACCACCGGTTGTAGTGCATGCGGCACCAACCGCGTCCGACGGCCGTCCGGTCGCAGTCGTCGGTCGCGCACTCTCCCCGGCCGCGCTCACGCGCCGGCCGTGTTGCCTCGAAGCGGGCTCGAACTCGGGAAGCGACGTCGTCGTCGATCACCCAGGGGCCCGACTCGACGCGGACGACGTTGTCGCGCAGCCAGCGGCGCACGGCCGACGCCGTTACCCCGAGATCCCCCGCGAGTGCCTTAGGCGTAGTCCAGTCGGCCACCAAACGATCCTATAGACCTCGCTGGCCGCGTATCGCGCCCGGCCTCGGCGACCTGCCGGGGGTTTTTCGATTCACGGAGAGAGACAGGCGCTCTGCACCGGCGGTCGCCGTGGGGGTGGGGTGGGGGGCACCCGGGGTGCGCGCTCGCGACGGGCTCGGAATGCAAGAGACTGCGACGATCCGTCCCGCGCCAGTTCAGTCGTCGACGTCGTCGAGAGTCAGATCAGGTACGCCTGCGATGCGCTCCCGTCGCTCGATCAGGTAGAGCACAAGCGGCACGCCGGCCGCGATGATTGCGCCCACGCCGCCGACCCACTCGCCAGCAGTCCCCCACTGAATTACCGCGCTAGCTATACCCGGCCAGGAGGTTGGTTACAGCCGGCTGGTCGGTGGCAGGCCGCCGAGTGCGTGGTGGCGGCGTCGGGTGTTGTAGTACTCGATCCAGGGTGCCAGTGCGGCGGCGCGCTCGGCATTGCTGATGAAGATCTGGCGGTAGGCCCATTCGGTTGTGAGGGTTCGGTTGAGGGGTTCTACCTTCCCGTTCTGCCAGGGGCAGTGGGGCTTGATGAACTTCTGCCGGATGCCGTGAGCAGCGCACAGGTCCCGCAGTGACCAGCGGTAGGCCCAGGCGTTGTCGGTCATGAGGCGCTCGATCGTGGTGATGCCGTGCGTGGCGAAGTAGGCGATCGCGCGGGTCGGGAAGGCGGCGCAGGTGGTGCCCTTCTCGTCGGGCAGGATCTCGGAGTACGCCAGGCGGGAGTGGTCGTCGACGAGCGAGTGGACGTAGTCGTAGCCGGTGCCGTGCTTGCGGTCGCGGTTGTCGCCGGGGCCGCGGCCGTGGGCGCGCCAGCCGC
Source organism: Cellulosimicrobium sp. Marseille-Q4280 (assembly GCF_943181405.1). Lineage (GTDB taxonomy): Bacteria > Actinomycetota > Actinomycetes > Actinomycetales > Cellulomonadaceae > Cellulosimicrobium. Next base: position 339,452 of record NZ_CALPBY010000007.1, on the reverse strand, counting down.
CGCCGTCGGGGATGCGCCCGAGCTTCTTGACGTCCATGTGGACCAGTTCGCCGGGCCGGTCGCGTTCGTAGCGGACCGCGGTCGTCTTGGAGGCCCTCAGACGTTCACCGGTCATCGGGTCCAGCACGGCCAGGTGCGGCATGTGGTGGCGGGCCAGGATCCGCGAGACGGTCCAGGCCGGCATGGCGAGCTCAGCGGCGATCTGGTCGCGCCCGCGCCGCTCGGCCCGTCGCAGGGCGACGACCCTGGCCTCGACCTGCGGCGGCGTCCTGGTCGGGCAACGGTGCGGCCGTGAGGAGCGGTCGTGCAGGCCCGCTCGCCCTCAGTAGCGGATCGGGCCAGCCAGTACCGCACGGTCTTGCGCGAGACGCCCATCGCCGCAGCGATATGCGCCTGCTTCCAGCCCTGACCGCGACGCTCGACGATCAGCATCTTGCCCCGGACCGTCAACCGGGCATTTGCGTGGGACACGAGGACCTCCGGGTTGTGAAGACTTCGACATCTCCACTAAGCCCGGAGGTCCTCCCGTCGACAACCGGAACTGCCACCAACCTTGTGGCCGGGTACAGCTAGCGCGTTGCTCGCGGGGGATGGCCTACTAGGTCGCCGGTGCCACCACACACCCCCCGCTACCCCAGCAGGTCAGGCAGCGACTGCGACGACCACGAACCCGTGAGACCGGATCGACCAGGCTTCGCACTGAACCCAGGACGACCGGGTGACGCCGACACACCCGGGCGCCCCGGCTGTCCGGCCCGACCAGGCTTGGCCGGCCCACCCGTCGCACCTGCAGCGAACGCGAGCGCGCGACCCGAGTGGTCATACACCACGCCGCGGTCGAACCACGCACGGTGCGACCCACGCCGGGAGTACACGGAGTCGCCCCTCGCCCAGCCAAGGGTCTGGCCATGCAGGTCCAGCACCCGATCCGAGTAGATCCACGCTACAACGACGCCAGTTCGGTCGTACAGAGGCTCCATGTCGCGGATCGTCGCACGAACCACCGACACTTCTTGGCGTCCGCCACTGCCACCACCCCCTCCCCGGTCGGCGCCCAGTACCGCAGGGGTCTGCAAACTTTCATCTGCCAGGGTCTGGGCCTTCTGGTGCTGGTCATTACTCGTCGAGGAATGACCCCGGATTATTGGAGTTCACGCGCGCCGTGAGCCCGTAGGGCGCGACGATCCCCAGGCGACGACGTAATGCCGGGATGGCGCGTGGTTCGAAGCCCCCCGGCGGCAACGGGTTCTCGACGAGCATCCGGTCCAAACGAAAGACCTGCACTCGTCGCAGTCCCCTGAGTGCTGGCAGCGAGGGAAACCGGTCGCGGGTGATTACGATCCGCGGGGTGCTGTTCTCATCGAGGTTGTGGACGTCGAGAACGACCGTCTCACCGGGCTCGATCGCTGGTAGGTAGTCGTTCCACGAATCCCCGCCGAAGGCGTGAGCCTTCGGCATCCGGACACCGACGACACAGCTGGACCCGACGATGCGGACGCCGTACGCGGTGCCGTTCCCGTAGTTGTGGATCGTGGTGGGCTTGCCGTAGATATCCAACATCTTGGTCTCTGACGTGGGCAGCAGGAGTCCCCGGCGTACCACAACGAGGTGCGGGCGGGGTTTGTCGAGGTAGCGGATCGTCAGAGTGACGAGCGCGGAGACGATCGCGCTGATCGGGATGATGGTCCACCAGGACACGGGCTCCATGGCGGAACAATATCGGCGCTCGTTGGGAGGCTGGATGCTAAGGGCTCCGAAGCGGTGCGGTCGGACGGGCTGTGAGGCTCGGGTGACTGGGCGGACGTACTGCCCTGAGCACTCGCAGCGGCCCTTGTCGCGGAGGTCGCGCGCAGCTCGTGACCCCCGTGAGCGTGAACGTCGGAAGCGTGCCATCGCGGCGTGGGTCGCTGAGAACGGTTGGGTGTGCCCCGGCTGGGAGCGTCCGGCGCATCCCTCTCATGACATTACTGCTGCGCATTCGACTGCGGTCGCGCTCGGCGGCACGGGCTCGTCTCGTGCTTGCCTCGGTCGACGAGCTGCTTGACGAGATCTCTTAGTGCACCGGCGTCGATGAGTGCTTCGACGTCCTTGGCCCACGCCTCTGCCTCATCAGCACCGTGCTCGAGCTTGGTCAGCCACGCATCGAGTGAAAACGCCATCAGTGCGACCTTCCCATCGTGGAGCTAGAGCCGGCCGCCGAGCGCTGCCGTCGAGGCAGGGGCGGCGTCGCGTGTCTCGGGTGGGGCGCGGCGCCGCCTCGTCGTGGGCGCGGGGCGCTAGGTTCCCGGCATGGAACCCGGGGAATGGCTACCGCTCGCAATCACCGGTGCTGTCGGACTCGCGGGCATCGCCGCCACGCTGTGGGGCAACCTCTCGAATCTCGCCGCCCAGAAGCGGCGCGACATCGATGCCGCAACCGAGCGCCGCGAGACCGCCGAGCGCGAGGCCGAGGCGGCACGACGGGTGCATCTACTTGAGGAACGGCGAGATGCCTACCTTCAACTCACGGTCGCCGCGTCCGAATGGATCGACGTCATGAACCACAGGGCGGGCCTAAGCCTCGGCGCTGCGGTGCTAACCGCGCCAGAAGGGCTGGCGGCTGACTCGGCTGGTGAGGGGTTCCGCACGCGGGTCGCGCGATGCGTGGCTACGACGCGACTCGTCGGACCTGTGGAAGTGAACGATGCTGCGCAAGACATGCTCCATGTTCTCAACGGTGTTGATGCGAACGCTCGACGATATAGGGCCGTCGTCAGCGACGACGTCGAGAGGGTTCAGATTCGTTTTGACAGGCTCGTCGTGACGATGAAGACCGATCTAATGGATGCGCTCTGAGGTTGTGGGCGAGAAGGCGCGACGGCGCTCACCAAGAGACTTTCTTGACACGGGAGCGGTGGCGGAAACATCCCGCGACGCACTTATGTGTGTCAGTACAAACTGTCGAACTCCCTCGATGCCGCCCAATGTGCCCCCCAACTCGCGCCACCTAGGCCGAGGTGTCCCGACCTCGCTCGAGGTGCACGGGCAGGGTCTTCCTGGCGTACGTCAGGACGGCGGCTCGCCGTCGTCCGGCTCGGCGACGAGTTCGCTCGACGCGGCGCGCCGAGAGGAGGGAGAGACCCACACTTCGGGATAGTTCTGAACCGATCGCTGCACGGCTGAACTCTGGGGAGACACGTGGACGAAGTGCTAGACGTCGTGGCTCCTGTCGTCGCGGCCGTCGCCTCGATCGTGGCCCTGCTCGTCGCCGTCGACCAACTTACCCAGCGGTCACGCATGCGCCGAGTGGCCGAATGGACGAAGCAACTTGCAGACGGCGAGGCCAACGACCATCGCACGGAGGCGCTCCAGCAACTCCGCGCCATGGCTACCGCTCACATGGTCGCGAGCGTGATGGTCCCGCCACGCTATTACGTGGAAACCATCCTCATGGTCGTTGCCGTTCCGTTCGTCGTGATCCGGACCTACGACTCGACGGACGTCGTTGGGGTCTTCCTCTCGGGAGTCGCCGCCTCATGGCTCACGCTGCGTCGCGGCATTCGCGTGCACCTGGAGCGGTACCGCATCGCCGCCGAGTACTGGCGCGGCGAGGAGGTCTCGCCCCCGAAACTGACCATGCTTTACCAGGTGGAGGGCGGGACGCGCTCCGAGTTCGTATGGGCCATCCTGCTCGCCGTAGGTCTGTGCACCGCATCCCTCGGCACTGCCGAAGTTATCGAGTCCCGCTCCAGCCTCGTCGGACTCTTGACCGCCGTGCTCGGTGTCGGTCTCGTGTCGATCGGTGCTGGTGCCGTCCGCCGGAAGACCCCGCCGCTGCTGCATTCGTAGACGCCTCGACGTACCCCTTGCACCGACTGTGACCGGTGTCATATGTCAAGTCTGCGGCTCTGACAGGTCGCGCCGCCTGCCGGAGGAGCGCAGCATCTGCTCGACGAGGTCGCGCGCCTGCTGGCCCGTGAGGATCGTCGTCGTGAGCTCCGACTCGCCACCGCGCGCGACGAACACCTGGTGCGGGGCGTTGATCCAGATCTCCTCGACCGCCGGGTCGTCGAGGTACTGCTCGAGCGGTCCGAGCCCGGCGACGGCGTCGACGACCGCACGGCTCGCGCCGGTCGGGTCGACGAGCGGGACGACGGCGCCGATGGTGCTGCGTGTCTCGTAGTCGGCGATCGCGTCGCGGACGAGCCGGTCGACCGCGGCCCGGTCCCGCGCCGGGTCGACACCGCGGCGTCGGACGAGCTCGCGCACCTCGCTCTCGAGCACGGCGATGCCGTGCGCGTCGACAGCCATCCGAGCGTCCCCCGCTCCCCCTGCCCGGCAACCGTTGCCGCGCACCGATCGAACTGCGCCAGAGAGTAGGGCATCTCGGACGCCCGCGGCAGGCCCCCTGTGGACAAGGCCGTCCGAGCCGCGGAATCCCGCGGATCCTCGCGAGGTCACGCCACCGCGCGTCCCACATCCTGGTCGCGAGGACGCCCAGTAGGGTCGGCGCATGACTCACTCGACCGGCTCCCTCCCGCCCGGCCGCTGGCAGGACGCCGCGCGCGCGACGGGGCTCCTGCGCGCCGACGGCACGGTCGCGTCGACGATCTTCGCCGAGATGACCGAGCTCGCGCGGCGCACGGGCGCGATCAACCTGGGGCAGGGCTTCCCCGACGTCGACGGCCCCTCGACGGTCAAGCACGCGGCTCAGCGTGCGATCGAGGAGGGGCACAACCAGTACCCGCCGGGACCCGGGATCCTCGAGCTGCGCAACGCGATCGCGGCTCACCAGTACCGCCACTACGGGCTCGACCCGGACCCGGACACCGAGGTCCTCGTGACCACGGGCGCGACCGAGGCGATCGCCGCGACGGTCCTCGCGCTCGCGGGCCCGGGCGACGACGTCGTGACGCTCGAGCCGTTCTACGACTCCCACGCCGCGTGCATCGCGCTCGCGGGAGCACGGCACGTCACGGTGCCGCTGCTGCCGGGCACCGACCGGTTCCGCCTCGACACGGAGGCCCTGCGCGCTGCCGTCACCGACCGCACGCGCCTGATCCTCGTCAACACCCCGCACAACCCGACGGGCACGGTGCTGGACCTCGACGAGCTCGACGCGATCGCCGCCGTCGCGCGCCGTCACGACGCCGTCGTCGTCACGGACGAGGTCTACGAGCACCTGACGTTCGACGACACGGAGCACGTGCCGATCGCGACGCTCCCCGGCATGCGGGACCGCACGATCACCATCTCGTCCGCGGGTAAGACGTTCTCGTTCACCGGCTGGAAGATCGGCTGGCTGCACGGCCCGGCACCGCTCGTCACGGCGGTCCGCACGGTCAAGCAGTTCCTCACCTACACGTCCGGCGCGCCCTTCCAGCCCGCGATCGCCGACGCGCTGTCCGACGACGAGACGCCCCGCGCCCTCGCCGACTCCCTCTCCGCGCGCCGCGACCTGCTGTGCTCGGGGCTCGTCTCCGCGGGGTTCGAGGTCGTCGTGCCGCAGGGGACGTACTTCGTCGTGGCCGACGGCGCCCCCCTGGGCTTCGACGACGGCATCGCCCTGTGCCGGGAGCTGCCGGCGCTCGCGGGCGTCGTCGCCGTCCCGGTGAGCGCGTTCTGCACCCCCGGTTCGACGACGGCGCGCGCCCTCGCCTCGCGCGTCCGGTTCACGTTCGTCAAGCGCGAGGACGTGCTGCGCGAGGCGGTGGACCGGCTGCGGCGGGCGAGACGCCCCTGACGCCTCTGACACCCTTGCACCCCGACGACGGTGTCGGCGGCGGCCGTGCCGGAGCGGGGTCGTCAGGAGGGCGGGCACACGCCGGGGAGCAGCGTCTCCTCGGGGGCGGGCTCCGTGGGGGCCGCGCCCGGGTCGGTCGCGCCGCCGTCGGCCGGGGGCTGACCGGCGTCCGCCGGAGGCTGACCCGCGTCCGCGGGGGGTGCCGGGTCGGTGCCGGGTTCCTGGGTCCCGTCACCGGTCGTCGCGTCGTCGCGCGGGTCGACGGGCGCCTCGTGGCCAGGCGGCGGCTCGTCGGCGACGATGCGCTGCCAGATCTCGTCGGCGGCGGAGGTCCACTCGACGCGGTTGGCGTCGCTGCTGGCCGTGACCACCGGCAGCTCGGTGAACACGACCTCGGACGGGTCGATGTTCCGCAGGCTGAACGCGAGGCCGGCGAGCGCCGTCGGGTCCGCGATGGTCTGGTCGGCGCTGATCGAGCTGAGCACGGCCTGGATCATGCCGTAGAGCTGCGGCGAGTTGGTGATGAGGTCCTTCGACAGGATCTCGCGCACGGCGGAGTCGATGAACGCCTGCTGGCGCTGGATCCGGGCGAGGTCGCTGCCCATCTCGAGACCCATGCCCTGGCCCTTGCGCGCACGGAGGAACTCGATCGACGTCCTGCCGTCGAGGTCGCGCTGACCGGCGGGGATGTTGAGGGCGGGCGAGTGGACACCGCCCACGACGTCCTCGGGGAAGCACATCGTCACGCCGCCGATGGCGTCGACGACGCCGATGACGCCCGACATCTTCACGACGACGTGGTTCGTGACGGGGATGCCGGTGAGCTCCTGCACGGCCGTGATGGTGCACGCCGCGGCGTGGTCGAGGTCGTCGACCCCGCCGGACCCGATCTCGAAAGCGGAGTTGAACATGCCGTACTGCGGCGAGGACATCGACCCGTCGGGCAGGGTGCAGGAGGGGATCTCGACGAGTGAGTCGCGCGGGATCGAGACGACCTCCATGCGCGTGCGGTCGCCGGACACGTGCGCGATGAAGGTCGTGTCGGAACGCATGCCCTCCTCCTCGCCGGCGAGGGCGGCGTTCTCCTCGTCGCGGTAGTCGGTGCCCATGACCAGGATGTTGAGGGCGCGCCCGGCGAAGGGGTCGTCGGGGTCCTTCGGCGGCTCGACGGCCGGTCCGCCGACCACGAGGTCGGAGACGTCGCTCACCGTGATCTTCGACTTGAGGTCGAGATAGACGGCCCCGGCACCGACGGCGGCGAAGCTCAGGGCGCCGGTGAGGACGAGGCCGACGGTCCGCGCGACGCGGTGGGAGGCGAGCCTGCGGGCGTGGTGCGGGCCGCCCGACGCGCGGGGCGCGGACGGCTCGGAAGACTTGGGCACCCCCTGAGGGTAGAGCCAGCACGGGGAGGCATGCGCGCGACGTCTCGCCGAACCGGTGAAGGTGACGCGAAGACGACGCCGCGGGACGCCGTCGGGCGGGTGCCCGACGACGCCCCGCGGAGGCCCTGACCTGTCAGCGTGCCGCGGCCACGCCGAGGTCGGGCTGGTCGGTGAAGAACCCGTCCATGCCCGCGTCGAGGAACCGCTGGATCTCCCCCGCCAGGTCTCCGTGCGCGGCAGGGTCGGTGCCCGAGCGGAACTCGGCGGGGAGGAACTGGTTCTCGGCGCGGAACGTCCAGCCGTGGACCTCGAGCCCGGCGCGGTGCGCGTCGCGGATCACGCTCGTGGGCTCGCCCAGGGTGCCGTCGGCGCGGCGCGGGATCATGACGTTCTTCTCGAGGCCCACGCCGTCGGCGTAGCGCGCGATCTCCCGCAGCCCGGAGCGGGTGACGAGGTCGGCGTACGTGCGGGGGTCGCCGGCCGCGACGAGGTCGTACGGTGCGCCGGAGCTGCTCACGAGCTGGGCGATGTCGACCTTCGTCATGCGGTCGAGCTCGCGCAGGTTGCCGGTCTCGAAGGACTGGAGGATCACCGGGGCCCTCGACGAGTCGAGACCCGCCTCGCGCAGCGCCGCGACGAGCGGCTCCTCGAGCGAGAGCCCGATCGAGTCGAAGTACGTCGGGTGCTTGGTCTCCGGGTAGACCCCGACCTGCTCGCCGTCGCACGTCTCGGAGTGGCGCGCGAGGTCGAGGACCTCGGCGAGCGTCGGCACGGGGTAGAGGCCGTCGAACGCGGTGTTGCCGGGGCGGACCGCGGGGATGCGCTCCTTCGCGCGCAGCGTGCGGAGCTCGGCGAGCGTGAAGTCCTCCGTGAACCACCCGGTGAGGCTCGCGCCGTCGATCACCTTGGTCGTGCGGCGATCGGCGAACTCGGCACGGGTGCCGACGTCCGTCGTGCCGCCGATCTCGTTCTCGTGACGGGCGACGAGCACGCCGTCCTTCGTGGAGACGACGTCCGGCTCGATGTAGTCGGCGCACTGCTGGATGGCGAGCTCGTAGGCGGCGAGCGTGTGCTCCGGGCGGTAGCCGCTCGCGCCGCGGTGCGCGACGACCGTGACGTCGTCGGTCGCGACCTTCTCGCGGCGCAGCTCGACGACCGCCAGCTCCGTGTCGTCGGGAGTGCCCGGGACGCGTGCGTCGTTGCCCGGGTAGTTGTTGTCGTTGCCGATGAGCAGGCGCCCGTCGCGGAGCTGGACGACGGTCTCGAACGACTGCACGGGCAGGGAGAACGGGTCGCCCGTGCCGTAGCCGTCGCCGGCACCGATGCCGTGCGGGTTGGCGATCTTCAGCGCGTCGAGCACGAGCTCCTTCTCGAGGTTCCCGGACCGGTCGCGCTCGCTCAGGTCGACGCGGTACACGCGCTTGATGACGGACTGCTCGCCCTCGAAGTCGTCGCGCTCGACGAGGAGCAGCTCGTCCTTGCCGACCAGGAACGCGTCGCCCACGACGTTCGCGTCGGTGTCGACGCGGTAGGTCCAGGTCCGGTCGGTGTAGCGGCCGGCGCGCGTGTCGAACTGGCGCACGACGCGGTCGCGCGGGTCGTCGCCGACGAGCGCGCCCTCGAGCACCGGGTAGAGGTAGCGGCCGTCGCGCGAGCCGGCGAGCGCCTCGAAGCCCCGGCTCGACCCGACGCGCGGCGTCTCGCCCGGAGCGAGGTACGGGTTGGCGGGCGACTTGCCGTCGGGGGACGGGACGGGCGCGGACAGGACCTTGCCGGTCGCGTCGACGTGCACGAGGAACGGCCCGAACTCCTCGCCGATCCAGAAGCTGCCGTCCTTCGCGCGCACGACGGACTCGATGTCGAGGTCGGCCCCGGTGAGGAGCCGCTCGTCGGTGTCCTCGTGGACGATCGGGAAGTCGAACCGGTGGTCGGGGTCGCGCAGGGAGATGTGCTCGCCGACCTCGATCTCTCCGGGCCCGCCCCGAGCCGTCTCCCAGTGCGGCGTCACCTTGTACAGGCGCAGGAGGAAGTCCGCCGAGTTGCCCTTGGCGCCGAACCCGTTGTCCGGCTGCGCCCAGAACGTGCCGTCGCCGTTGTCGATCATCGCCGAGAAGCCGGGGACGACCTGCCCGGCGAACGGCCCCTGCCGCCCGTTGGCGGGCGTCACGAGGGCGCCCGACGGCGGCCCCTCCTCGAGGTGGTCCGCCGACAGGGTGGCGCGGGCGACCAGGGTGGGGACGGTCGTCCAGGTGCGGCCGGAGCCGTGCCCGCCGTTGTGCCCGCCGACCTGCTCGGCGGAGCCGTGGCCCTGCGCTGCGTCGGAGGGGGCGCCGGGAACCGGCGCGGCGCTGGCGGTCACGGGGAGGAGGAGCGTCGCGGCGACCGCGGCGGCGACGACCTTGAGCACGGCTGTGGGTCTCATGAGAACAGCAGAACGCCGCCGGGCGTCGCCCGCATGTCCGGTGGGCGTCGCGCCGACGACGACTCGGTGGCCGCCGGGTGACGACGTCAGACCGGCGTGTGCCAGCCGCCCTTGCGGAAGGCGGGCGTGGCGAGCCCGAGGACGAGCAGGGAGGCGACGACCGCGCCCAGCATGACGGTCGACATGGCGACGGCGTCGCCCCCGAGGACGCCGACGAGCGGGCTCACGAGGCCCGCCACGCCCGACTGGAACGCGCCGATGACCGCGGCCGCGGTCCCGGCGATCTCGCCGTGGCGCGAGAGTGCGAGCGCGGACGCGTTCGCCGGGATGAGCCCCTGGAGGGAGAGCACGAGAAAGAGCGCCACGAGGATCCCGCCGAGACCGCCCGCACCGGAGACGGCGACGACGACGAGCCCGACCGCGAAGACTCCCTGCACGACGAGCGCCGTCCGCAGGAGGCGGATCGGCGCGACGCGACGGACGAGAGACGCGTTGAGCTGCGCGGACAGCACGAGGCCGATGCCGTTGACCGCGAAGAGGGCGGCGAACTGCCCGTGGCTGAGCCCGTAGCCCTCCTGGAGCACGAAGGGCGACCCGACGACGTAGCTCATGAGCACCGCCTGCCCGAGGCCGGGCAGGACCGCGAGCGCGACGAAATGCCGGTCGCGCAGCAGGCTCCGGTAGCCGCGCAGCACGGTCCGGGCTCCCGCGGGGCGGCGGCGCTCGAGCGGCAGGGACTCCGGCATCCAGAGCGCGACGATCGCGGCGAGCACGATCCCGCCCAGCGCGGGCACCCAGAACACGGCCCGCCACGACGCGTGCGCCCCGATGAAGGAGCCGATCGACGGCGCGAGGAGCGGCGCGAGACCGATGACGAGCATCAGCCGCGAGAGCACGCGCGCGGCGTCGGACCCGGTGAACCGGTCGCGGATGGCGGCGATCGCGACGACCGACGCGGAGGCGTTGAAGAAGCCCTGGAGGACGCGCAGCGCGATGAGCATGCCGATGTTGGGCGCGAGCGCGCACAGCAGCGACGTGACGACGTGGAGGGTCAGGCCGATCATCACGGGCAGGCGGCGGCCGTAGCGGTCCGAGAGCGGTCCGATGACGAGCTGCCCCACCGCGCCGCCGACGAGCATGCCCGAGAGCGTGAGCTGCGCGAGCGAGTCCGGGGCCCCGAGCTCGGCGCCGACCTCGGGCAGGAGCGGCAGGTACATGTCGACGGTCAGCGCGGGGAGCGTCGCGAGCGCACCGAGCAGCAGGACCCAGCGTGCGGAGGACCTCGGTCGGGGCATGACGGACTCGGCCGAGGAGGAGGGCATGGGGGGTATCGTATCGATTCGATCACGACATGATCGCCCCGGGCGACGTGATTCGCCTCTCCCTGCCGAGCGGCCGAGCGGCCGCGGCCGTGCCGGGTGTGTGCCGGGTGTGGGCGCCGTGCGGCACCCTGGAAGCATGTGCGGACGCTACGCCTCCTTCCGGGACGCCCAGGACCTCGCCGACGAGTTCGCCGTCGCCGACCTGGCCGACGACGCCCGGCTCCTGCCCCCGTCGTGGAACCTCGCCCCGACGGATCCCGTGCGGATCGTCGTCGAGCGCGCCGCCAAGGACACGGGCGAGGTGCGGCGCTCGCTGCGCGTCGCCCGCTGGGGGCTCGTGCCGTCGTGGTCGAAGAGCCCCGCGGGCGGCGCGCGCATGATCAACGCGCGGGCCGAGACGATCCTCGACAAGCCCGCGTTCGCGAAGCCCTTCGGCGTCCGCCGCTGCCTCGTCCCCGCCGACGGCTACTACGAGTGGCGTCCCCTGCCCGACGGCGCGTCCCCGGCGGGCGACGAGGCCCGCCCACGGCGCGGGAAGACCCCCAAGCAGCCGTACTACATCGAGCCCGGCGAGGGGCGCGGCGCGGCGTTCGCCGGCCTGTACGAGTTCTGGCGCGACCGGACCAAGGCGGACGACGACCCCGACCGCTGGCTCGTGTCGACGACCATCGTGACGACCGACGCCGCGCCGTACCTCGCCGAGATCCACGACCGGATGCCGCTCGTCCTGCCCCCGGACGCCTGGGACGCGTGGCTCGACCCGGCGGTCGACGCGAAGGGCGCCGCCGACCTGCTCGGCCTCGGCGGTCCGCACGACGACGTCCCGATGGTGGCGCGCGAGGTGCCGACCCTGGTCAACACCGTCGCGAACGACGGCCCCGGGCTGCTCGCCCCGGTCTGAGCTCTCAGCCCCGGTAGGCCCACTGGAGCCGGACGGGCTCGATCGTGCCGAGTCCCTGGACCTCGCGCTCGGGCTGCGCGGTGAGCGCGAACCGCTGGTCGCGCGCGAGCATGCCCGCGGTGTCGCGGTCGACGAGCACCGTCGTCGGGTCGGCGATGTCCACGAGGCGGGCCGCGAGGTTCACGCTCGGCCCGAACACGTCGCCGAAGCGCGACAGCACGCGCCCCCACACGAGGCTCACACGGACCGGCGGCACGTCGACGTCCTCCTCGCGCCCTCCCGCCGCCGCCAGGCCGAGCGCGACCCGCGCACCCGTGGCGACGTCGTCCGCGACGTAGAGGACCGCGTCGCCGATCGTCTTGACGACCCGGCCGCCGGCGGCCGTGATGACGTCGCGCGCGCTGGTCTCGAAGAGCTGGACGAACTCGGCGAGCTCGCTCGACCCGAGGCCGCGCGTGCGCTGCGTGAACGACACGATGTCCGCGAACCCGACGGCGCGCGGCAGCGGGAGCGCGTGCTCGTCGACGGCCGTGTCGCGTGCCTGCGAGAACTCGACCGCGAACCGCCCCGCGACCGCGGCGAGCTGGCGCCGCCACGCGTGCAGGAGCTGCTCCTCCAGGACCGGGGCGAGGTCGGGCAGGCGGTCGAGGACGAGCAGCCGCGCGCTCGTGTCGTCGAGGTCGAACCGGCGTGTCAGGTGCTCGACGAGGGCCTCGACCTGCCACAGCACGAGGCGTTCGGTCGTGTGCCCGGTGGAGCGGATGAGGGTCGTCAGCGCGCGGTCGTCGAGCTGCTCGGACCCGGAGAACGCGAAGACGTCCGCGAGCGCCTGCGCGTCCAGCTCGGTGAAGGCGCGTTCCTCGCCCTCCGTGATCGGCAGTCCGAGGGCTTGCCAGTAGGCACGCACCCGGGTCTCGTCGACGCCGGCACGCTGTGCGAGACGCTCGAGCGTGAGGGTGCGGGGACCGCCGAGCAGCGCCTCGTCGAGGACGGCCTCCGTCGCCGCGCCCCCGCCGTCGGCGACGTCGGCGTCGGCAGGGGCGGTGGCATCGTCGGCGGTCGTCTCGTCGTTCCGGGCTGCGGCGTCGTTCTCCTCGGGCACCCCGCGATCCTACGACCGGGCAGTCCCGGCGGTGATCGGACCCTGCGGCCGCGGGTCACGGCCGGTCAGGCGTGTGGCCGCAGGTGGTGGACGTCGCCGCTGTGCTGGACGCTCGTGGTGCCGTCGTCGTGCCGGACGACGAGTCCGCCGTCGGGAGCGAGCCCGGTCGCGGTCCCGACGGACTCGTCCCCGCCGACGCGCTCGACGCGGACGCGCGTGCCGATCGTGGCGCAGACCCGGAGGAGATCGGCGTCGAGGCCCGCGGCGGCCGCGTCCCCGCCGGCGTCCTGCCAGCGGACCACGACCTCGTGGAACGCCTCCTCGAGCGCGACGAGGAGCACCTCGCGATCTGTCGTCGCGGCGCCGGCGAGAGCGAGCGACGTCGCCGTCGGCACGGGCAGCTCGTCCCGCGCCTGGGTCACGTTGAGGCCGACGCCGACGACGACGCCCCCGTCGGGCAGGACCTCGGCGAGGATCCCGGCGACCTTGAGCAACGGCCGCGGCGTGTCAGGGCGGGACGACACCGGGGTGACCTTCGGCCCTGACACGCCACCGAGGTCCGCCGTGGTGTCAGGACGGGACGACACCGGGGTGACCTGGGGCCCTGACACGGCGCCGGGGTCCGGGACGAGCACGTCGTTGGGCCACTTCACGACGGCGTCGACGCCGGCCGTCGCGCGCAGCGCCCGGACCGTCGCCAGCCCGGCGAGCAGCGGCAGCCAGCTCAGCGCCTCGCGCGGCACGTCGGGGCGCAGGAGCAGCGAGCCGAGGAGCGCCGCTCGGGGCGGCGTCGTCCACGACCGCCCGAGCCGGCCCCGCCCGACGCCCTGGTGCTCCGCGACGAGCAGCGCCGGCGCCGGCCACGCGCCCGGGTCCGCGGCGACGGCCTTCGCGAGCTCGGCGTTCGTCGACGTCGACTCCTCGACGACCTCGAGCCGTGCGAGCGGGCCCGCGGGCCGGACGAGCAGCTCGCGCAGGAACTCCGCCCGCAGCGCGGGGCGGACCGCGTCGTCCTGCCGGGACTCGCCGTCGGGCACGCTCACCATCCCGCCATCCTCCCTCACCAGCGGCTGCGGGCACGTCGACGGTCCTGAGAGCGAGCCGACGGACGAGGTCGGGGTGGGCGGGACCCGACCTTCCCGCTTGTCGAGACCCACCAACGCCCGCCCCCATCGCGCTGGTGACGACCGCATCGAGGTGGTCGGACCCACCAACTAGGCTCGACGTCGTGACCGAACCTGCCACGACCGACGCGCACGTGACGACCGACGGCGACGCCTCGCACCTCACCGGGACGGCGGCGAAGCTCGCCGACCTGGACCGCCGCCGCGCCGAGGCGACGACAGTCCCCGAGGAGGCGGCGCGGGAGAAGCAGCACGCGCGCGGCAAGAAGACGGCGCGCGAGCGCATCGATGCGCTGCTCGACGAGGGGAGCTTCGTCGAGCTCGACGCGTTCGCGAAGCACCGCTCCGTCAACTTCGGTCTGGAGAAGAAGCGGCTCGCGGGCGACGGCGTCGTCGTCGGGCACGGCACGATCGACGGCCGCCAGGTGTGCGTCTACAGCCAGGACTTCACGGTGTTCGGCGGGAGCCTCGGCGAGGTGCACGGCCAGAAGATCACGAAGGTGCAGGACCTCGCGCTGCGGACGGGCGTCCCCCTGATCGGCATCAGCGACGGCGGCGGCGCACGCATCCAGGAGGGCGTCGCGGCGCTCACGCAGTTCGCGGAGATCTTCCGGCGCAACGTCGCGTCGTCGGGCGTGATCCCGCAGATCTCGCTCATCCTCGGCCCGAGCGCGGGCGGTGCCGTCTACTCCCCCGCCCTGACGGACTTCATCGTCATGGCGGACAAGACGTCGAACATGTTCATCACGGGCCCCGACGTGATCCGGGCCGTGACGGGCGAGGACGTGGGCTTCGAGGAGCTCGGCGGCGCGCTGACGCACAACTCGACGTCCGGTGTCGCGCACTACCTGGGGGCCGACGAGGACGACGCGATCGACTACGTGCGCCACCTCGTCTCGTACCTGCCGCAGAACAACCTGTCGGACGCGCCGTCGTTCCCGCCGGAGGACACCGAGCTCGAGGTCACCGACGAGGACCTCGAGCTCGACGCCCTGGTCCCGGACTCGGACTCCCAGCCGTACGACATGCGCACGGTGATCGAGCACGTGCTCGACGAGGGCGCGTTCCTCGAGGTGCAGCCTCTGTTCGCGAAGAACGTCGTCGTCGGGTTCGGGCACGTCGAGGGCCAGTCGGTGGGCGTGGTCGCGAACCAGCCGCTGTCGATGGCCGGGACGCTCGACATCGACGCCGCGGAGAAGGCGGCGCGGTTCGTGCGGACGTGCGACGCGTTCAACATCCCGGTGCTCACGCTCGTCGACGTCCCCGGGTTCCTCCCGGGCGTCGACCAGGAGCACCAGGGCATCATCCGCCGCGGCGCGAAGCTCATCTACGCGTACGCCGAGGCCACCGTCCCGCTCGTCACGGTCATCACGCGCAAGGCGTACGGCGGCGCGTACATCGTCATGGGCTCCAAGCAGCTGGGCGCGGACGTCAACCTCGCGTGGCCGACGGCGCAGGTCGCCGTCATGGGCGCCGGCGGCGCGGTGAACATCCTCCAGCGTGCGGCGCTCAAGCGGGCGGCCGACGCCGGCGAGGACGTGGACGCCGAGCGCGCGCGCCTCGTCGCGGAGTACGAGGACGCGATCGTCAACCCGTGGGACGCCGCGGAGCGCGGCTACGTCGACGCGGTGATCCGGCCGTCGGAGACGCGCGTGCAGGTCGTGCGCGCGCTGCGGGCGCTGCGCACGAAGCGCGCGAGCCTGCCCCCGAAGAAGCACGGGAACATCCCGCTGTGAGCGCCGCCGGGAACCTGGACGACGGACGCACGACGCGGAGGGAGCACGCATGAGCCACGAGGACGCGACGCACGGACCGGCCCCGCTGGGTTCGGTCGACCCGGCGCCGATGCACGCAGCGGTCGACGCTCTCGCGGCGGCGCTGCACGAGTACGTCGGGGCAGCGGTCGGTGTGCGCGCGGAGTTCGGCGCGCACGAGGCCGACGAGGACCCGCGCATCCTCGCGCTCGAGGAGCGGGTCGGGACGCTCAACGCGCGCCTGTTCGACGCGCTGCACGGGTCGCTCGGCATGCACCCCGACCTCACGTCGTCGGTGTGGGAGCCCGAGGAGGGCGAGGAGGACGCCGCGCCGCGGGACGAGACGTCGCGCGACGAGGTGGCGGAGGAGTTCTACCTCGGGTTCGTCGTCGCACCGCCGGCGGGGACGACGGACGTCGGTCTCGACGACGTGGTCGGCCTCCTCGACGACGCCGGCTCCGCCGTGGTCGCGCGGCTCGTGGACTCGGGCTTCGACGTCGTGGAGTGGACGGCGTCGCGCGGCGACGCGCTCGACGACCTGGACGACGAGGACGACGGGACGGAGGGCGGCCGGTGACCGAGGAGCGCGGTGCCAGCGTGCGCGTCGTGCGCGGCACGCCTGACGAGGTCGAGGTCGCGGCGCTGGTCGCGGGCCTCGCGGCCGCTGCCGCGGCGTCGGACCTGCCCGACGACGTCGCACCCGTCGCGGAGTGGACCAACCGCGTCCGCGGGCTGCGCGGCACCGGGGCCGGGGCGACGGCGAAGAACTTCGGCGGCCGGTCGGGCCGTCACAACGCGGACGCGTGGCGCTGGAGCCTGCACTCGTGAGCGCCGGCGCGCGCGTCCGCCGGCTGCCCGTGCGCTCGGTCCTGGTCGAGCTCCCGGCGTCCCCGGACGCGGTGGAGACCGACCCGACGTCGCTCCCCACGCCCGACCGGGTCGCCGCCTGGCGGCGCTGGGGCTGGGCGGTCGCGTTCGTCCCCACGGTCGCCCTCATCGTCTACCAGCGCCTCGCGGCCGGCCGCGACTGGCCCGTGCCTGAGGCCGTCGTCGTCGCCGCGACGATCGGGCTGGCCGTGACCGCGCTCCTCGCGCTCGTGCGCTACCTGGACGACCGCGGCGCGGCCGCGTTCGGACGGGGACGTCGGGCGCTGCTCGACGCACCGGTCCGCGCGACGGGCACGTTCACGCCCACGGGCCCGGTGCCGGGCAGAGGCACGGACGCTCGACGCGACGCCGAGCCGTCGCCGTCGGCACCACCGACGACCGCTCCGGTCGCCGGCCTTCTCACCGTGACCCCCGCGTCGGGCGACACCTTCTCCCGGCCGGTGCGCGTCGTCGTGCCGGCGGGGGTCGTCGGCCCGCGCGCAGGCGACCCGCTCGCCGTCTGGCACGCTCGGGACGACGAGGACGCCACGGGCGTCCTGCTCGTGCGCTACCACCGGGACTGGGCGGACGACCTCCTCGCCGCGCTGGGGACGCCCGACGGGGACGGCGACGCGCACACGGCCGGGCACGAGGCGCCGCCGGACCAGGGCCCCGGCGCCTGACCACCTGCAGGCGGCCGGGCCGGCGCGAGTAGGCTCTGCGGCGTGACCGACACCACCCCTTCCGGTAACCCTGCCGCCGCTCCCGCCGTGACCCGCGAGCCGACCGCGATCGACGCCGTCGCCGAGGCCTACACGACACGTCTCGCGGAGCTCGACCCGTTCCAGGCGACGGCGATGGGCCTCACCGGGTACGACCACCTCGTGACCGACCTGTCCCCCGCCGGCCACGAGGCCCGCGCCGAGGCCGACCGCGCGGTGCTGCGCGAGCTCGACGGCCTCGAGCCGGTCGACGACGTCGACCGCGTGACCCTGGCCGCGATGCGCGAGCGCGTCGGTCTCCAGCTCGAGCTGCACGACGCCGGCGAGACGCTCGCGAGCCTCAACAACATCGCGTCACCCGTGCAGGAGCTGCGCGACGTGTTCGACCTCATGCCGACGGGCACGGTCGAGGCGTGGGAGAACGTCGCGGCGCGCCTCAACGGGCTGCCCGGCGCGGTGGACGGGTACATGGCGTCGCTCGCCGAGGCCGCGTCCCGTGGCAACGTCGCCGCGATCCGCCAGGTGCGGATCGGCGTGCAGCAGTCACGCGAGCTCGCCGACGCGCAGACCTCGTTCTTCACGACCTTCGTCCAGGGCGAGGAGGCCGCGGCCGTCCTCGACGACTCCTCGGCGTGCTCGCTCGTGCGCGCCGAGCTCGAGCGCGGCGCCACCGCGGCGCGCGAGGCCTACGGGCGGCTCGCCGACTTCCTCGAGACGACGCTCGCCCCGCAGGCGCGCACCGAGGACGCCGTCGGGCGCGAGCGGTACGCGCTCCTCTCGCGCACGTTCCTCGGTGCCGAGGTCGACCTCGACGAGACGTACGCGTGGGGGCTCGAGGAGCTCGCGCGCGTCGTCGCGGAGCAGGAGGAGATCGCTCAGCGCATCGCGGGTCCGGGCGCGAGCGTCGAGGACGCCGTCGCCGCGCTCGACGCCGACCCCGCCCGGACGCTGCGCGGGACGGACGCCCTCCGGTCGTGGATGCAGGAGACCTCGGACGCCGCGATCACCGCGCTGAACGGGACGCACTTCGACATCCCCGCACCGGTCCTCGACCTCGAATGCATGATCGCGCCCACCCAGACCGGCGGGATCTACTACACGCCCCCGAGCGACGACTTCTCGCGCCCGGGCCGCATGTGGTGGTCGGTGCCCGCCGACGTCACGGAGTTCAACACGTGGCGCGAGAAGACGACGGTCTTCCACGAGGGCGTCCCCGGCCACCACCTCCAGTGCGGCCAGGCGGTGTACGCGCGCGCCACGCTCAACACGTGGCGCCGCCTCGCGTGCTGGGTCTCCGGTCACGGCGAGGGCTGGGCGCTGTACGCGGAGCGCCTCATGGCCGACCTCGGCTTCCTCGAGGACGACGGCGACCGGCTCGGGATGCTCGACGCCCAGCGCATGCGCGCGGCGCGCGTCGTGCTCGACATCGGGGTCCACCTCGGTCTGCCGGCGCCCGAGGAGTGGGGTGGCGGGACCTGGGACGCGGACAAGGCGTGGACGTTCCTCCGGGCCAACGTCAACATGCCCGAGTCGTTCGTCCGCTTCGAGCTCGACCGCTACCTCGGGTGGGCGGGCCAGGCGCCGTCGTACAAGGTCGGTCAGCGCCTGTGGGAGCAGACCCGCGACGCCGCCCGTGCGGCCGCCGAGGCGCGCGGCGAGACGTTCGACGTCAAGGCGTTCCACGAGCGCGCGCTCAACCTCGGCTCCGTCGGTCTGGACGTGCTGCGCGGCGCGCTGGCCTGACGCGTGACGGACGTCCTGGTCGGCTTCGCGATCATCGCCGTGGTCGTCGCGGCTGGGTACCTGTGCGCGCGGCTGCGCATCGGGGGCCCGGACGCGAGGACCGCGCTCAACCAGGTGGGGTTCTTCGTCGCGAGCCCGGCCCTGCTGTTCACGGTGCTCGCGCGGGCCGACGTCGCGGCGCTCGTCCAGGCGCCGCTGGCGGTCGCGGCGGTGGGCGCCGTCGTGGCCGCCGGCGTGTTCGTCCTCGTGAATCGCCTGTGGCTGCGCCTGCCCGCGCCGGAGGCGACGGTCGGTGCCGTCGGCGCCGGCTACGTGAACGCGAACAACATCGGCCTGCCCGTCGCGGTCTACGTGCTCGGCGACGCGACGGCCGTCGTGCCGGTCATCCTGCTGCAGCTGCTCGTCCTCGCGCCCGTGGCCCTGCTCGTGCTCGATGCGACGACGAGCGGCCGGATGTCGTGGCGGTTCGTCCTCGCGCAGCCGGTGCGCAACCCGATCATCCTCGGGTCGGCCGCGGGCGCCGTCGTCTCGCTGACGGGCTGGACCCTACCGGTCGCCGTCATGGCACCGCTCGACATCCTCGGCGGCGCGGCCATCCCGATGATCCTGCTCGCGTTCGGCATGTCGCTGCACGGGACGCGGCCGTTGCGGCGCGGCGAGGCGCGCGCGGCGGTCTGGGTCGCGAGCGGCGTGAAGCTGTTCGTCATGCCGCTCGTCGTGTTCGTCGTCGCGCGGTTCGCGTTCGGGTTCGACGACGCCGCGGTCGCCGCGGCCGTGACGCTCGCCGCGCTGCCGTCGGCCCAGAACGTCTACAACTACGCGGCGCGGTTCGGCCGCGGCGAGATCCTCGCGCGGGACACGATCCTCGTCACGACTCTCGCGTCACCGGTCGTGCTCGTCGTCGCGGCGGTGCTGCTGTCCTGAGGAGCGCTCACGGTCACGAGCGTGTCGGGTGCGCGCACTCACGCACGTCGACGCTCGACCCTGCGAGCTCCGCATCGCTGCCACGATCCCCGAACGAGACGACCAGATCGCCCGTCGCACAGGGCCCGGTTTCCCCATCGACTTCGAAACCGACCAGCAAGCACGCTCGCGCCTACGCAACGTCGTCGAACGCTGCTTCAACCGCCTCAAGACCGGGCGAGGCATCGCGATGCGTACAGACAAGACCGCCCGCTCTTACAACGCCGCGATCACCCTCGCCGCTGTCCTCGTGAGGGTCAGGACAGACATCAGGGCTGCGCGCGCTGGCGTTGCATCGACCAGCGCCGACCCACGTGAGCGTCGCGAATCTCTTTGACCGCGGCCATTGTCGTGATGGAAGAATCCTCGCGTGAACACGTCCCCAATCCAGGGTGCCCGCTCTGTCAGCGAACTGAGCGCCGCTACCCGGCCAGGGGAAACGCCTCGGTTCATCTTCTTCTGGGGTCATCGGCCACGCCGCGACGGTCAGCTCGACCAGTCCTGTCTTAGCCAGTGGTGGCCCGCCCCGTTCGAGGCTGACGGAGCATCCTTCGGATCGGCCGAGCAGTACATGATGTGGCGCAAAGCGCGCTTGTTCGCCGACGCTCCCACCGCAGAGGCCATCTTGACAGCCCGTTCACCGGCCCACGCCAAGGCACTCGGCCGTGCTGTCCGAGGCTTCGACGAAACCGTCTGGCACGAGTACCGCTGGGACATCGTCGTGGCAGCATCCGTCGCCAAGTTCCGCTCTGACGAGAACCTCTGCACCTACCTGCGGTCCACCCGAAACAGGGTTCTGGTGGAAGCATCACCAGTCGATCGCATCTGGGGAGCAGGGCTCCCCGTCGATAGTCCCGCGATCGCCAACCCTGATAGCTGGCCAGGACTGAACCTGCTCGGATTCGCCCTGATGGAAGCACGCGACTCGATCGAAGCCAGAAGTTGATCGACACCCTGGCCCGAACCGTCTCGCGGGAAGCCGAGCGGCCACGCGCGCGACTGCTCTCAGCAGTCTTCGAGGTGGCTACGTCCGCGGCTCTGCGCGGGCGAGCGCTATGTCGGGTCGTCTTGCCGGTCACCTTCCCGCCGGGGTGGTAAGGACCCGATTTCCGTCGTGGGATCTGATGCAATGGCGCTGTGAACACCCGAACGCCCTCCGGCGCGGCCCTCCGGGCGCTCGTGCCGGACATCATGGCGGAGCATGCCGACATCGTGTGGCGCTTCGACGACCACGTCGACGGCCTCCGTGTCGTGCTGAGCCCCACCGCAGCGCCCGAGCGGGTCGCGAGCCTGCTGGTGCACCGCGGTGAGGAAGTGTTCGTGGTGGAGCTCGGTACCTACCTCGGGGTGACGTTCGAGTACGACGAGGACGAGAAGCCGAACGAGCTTCGCGATCGGCTCGCGACCGCGGTGTCTGCACTCCGCGGGCCTAGTCGACTTGTCCTGACGTACGCGGGCGACAAGCAGACGAGCAGCCAGCTCGTGCTCGCACCCGACTCGCCCGACGAGCACAGCGACGGCATCTGGGTCCATCGTCTGACCACCGAGCTGGCCTGGCGTCTGCGCCTCCGACGACTTCGGCAGGGGGTGCTCGAGTTTCCCCCGATCTAGCGATCCCCCGGGAGCGTCTCGTCGGCCAGCGCCTCGGACTCGGTCTCGGCGCCTCGTGAGAACGCGAGAGATCGGCTGGGCGAGTGCCGCGTCGAGACGTTCCACGGCTCGCTCCCCTCCAGCTTGGCGGCTGGGCACCGACCGCTGACGCCGGCTGACGGCAGCTCGTGGCGCTGGCACGGCGGGTAGTCTGCGCGGGTGCTCCGACTCGTGCTCGCCTCGCGCTCCCCCGCCCGTCTGACGACCCTGCGCTCCGCCGGTGTGGAGCCGGCGGTCCGCGTGTCCGACGTCGACGAGGACGCCGTCCTGCGGGACGCGGCGGAGCGCTACGGCGATCTCGCCCCCGTCGACGCCGTGCTCGTGCTGGCGCGCGCCAAGGCCGAGGAGGTCGCACGCGTGCTCGACGCCGAGGCCGACGCGGACGAGCCGGTGGACGACGGCACGGACGCCGACCTGCTGGTCGGCTGCGACTCGATGCTCGAGCTCGACGGCGACATCCTGGGCAAGCCGCGGGACGCCGACGACGCGCGCGAGCGGTGGCGAGCGATGCGCGGACGCGCGGGCGTGCTGCACACCGGCCACTGGCTCATCGACCTGCGCCACCACGACGACGACGGCACCGGCGCGACGCTCGGCGCGACCGCCTCGACGACCGTCCACTTCGCCGACCTCTCCGACGCGGAGATCGACGCCTACGTCGCGACGGGCGAGCCGCTGCACGTCGCCGGGGCCTTCACCGTCGACGGGCTCGGCGGTCCGTACGTCGAGCGCATCGAGGGCGACCACCACAACGTCGTCGGCATCAGCCTGCCGCTCGTGCGCGAGCTGCTCGACGAGGTCGGCGTGGCCTGGCACGAGCTCCGCGGCTGAGGGCCACCGGCGGCGGACTTGTGGGTGCCGGACAACCCGGCGTCGCAGGAGCACCGCGCAGCGGCCTCGCTATAGAGGTTTCCTCCAACCGCCCCGCGCGCGCCTTGGCCGCATCTCCAATCTTGTCCGGTACCGGGCGTCGGAGCGTGATCGGCGGTCCGGGCACGCGTTACCGTGAGCCGTGCCCGCGAACCCCTCACGCCCCCTGAGCAAGGTCCTCATCGCGAACCGCGGCGAGATCGCCGTCCGGATCGCCCGCGCGTGCGCCGACGCCGGCGTCGCGTCGGTCGCGGTCTACGCGGACCCGGACCGCCAGGCCCTGCACGTGCGCGTCGCCGACGAGGCCTTCGCGCTGGGCGGTGCGCGCGCGGCCGAGACCTACCTCGACGTCGACAAGCTGCTCGACGTCGCCCGCCGCTCCGGCGCCGACGCGGTACACCCGGGGTACGGCTTCCTCGCCGAGAACGCCGGCTTCGCGCAGGCCGTCATCGACGCGGGGCTGGTGTGGATCGGGCCGCCGCCTGCCGCGATCGACGCGCTCGGCGACAAGGTGAGCGCGCGCCACATCGCGCAGCGCGCCGGCGCGCCGCTCGTCCCGGGCACGTCCGACCCCGTCGCCGACGCGAGCGAGGTGCACGCCTTCGCGGCCGAGCACGGCCTGCCGATCGCGATCAAGGCTGCGTTCGGGGGCGGCGGCCGCGGCCTCAAGGTCGCGCGGGTCGCCGAGGAGATCGACGAGCTCTACGAGTCCGCGGTCCGCGAGGCCGTGGCGGCGTTCGGGCGGGGCGAGTGCTTCGTCGAGCGCTACCTCGACACCCCGCGCCACGTCGAGACCCAGTGCCTCGCCGACGAGCACGGCACCGTCGTCGTGGTCTCCACGCGCGACTGCTCGCTCCAGCGGCGGCACCAGAAGCTCGTCGAGGAGGCACCCGCACCCTTCCTCACGCCCGAGCAGGAGGCCGAGCTCTACAAGGCGTCCGAGGCGATCCTGCGGGAGGCCGGGTACGTCGGCGCAGGCACGTGCGAGTTCCTCGTGGGCGCCGACGGGACCATCTCGTTCCTCGAGGTCAACACGCGCCTGCAGGTCGAGCACCCCGTCTCCGAGGAGATCAGCGGCATCGACCTCGTGCGCGAGCAGCTCCGCATCGCCGCGGGAGAGCCGCTCGGCTACTCGTCCGTCGCCACGCGCGGGCACTCCATCGAGTTCCGCATCAACGGCGAGGACCCGGCCGCGAACTTCCTGCCCGCGCCGGGCCGCATCTCGACCCTGCGCTTCCCGTCCGGACCGGGCGTGCGCGTCGACTCGGGCGTCGTGGAGGGCGACACGATCTCCGGCGCGTTCGACTCGATGATCGCCAAGGTCATCGTCACGGGCGCCACGCGGCAGCAGGCCGTCGAGCGGTCACGCCGCGCGCTGCGCGAGCTCGAGATCGAGGGCATCCCGACCGTCGTGCCGTTCCACCGCGCCGTGCTCGACGCCGAGGCGTTCGTACCCGCGGGCGACGAGCCGTTCCGGGTGCACACGCGGTGGATCGAGACCGAGTTCGCGGACACGCTCGCGACCCTTGCCCGCAAGGCCGGGTCGGCGCCCACGGACGACGACGCGGACGAGCCCGTCGCGACGGAGCGCGTGGTCGTCGAGGTCGGCGGCAAGCGTCTCGAGGTCGTCCTCCCCGCCGGGCTCGGCATGGCTGCGGGCCGCGCACGCACGGCGAACGCCGCACGCCGACCTGCCCGTCGCGCTGCGGCTCGCACCAACGGCGGCACGTCCGGCACCACGCTCGCCTCCCCGATGCAGGGCACGATCGTCAAGGTCGCCGTCGAGGACGGGGCGCAGGTCGCCGAGGGCGACCTCGTCGTCGTGCTCGAGGCGATGAAGATGGAGCAGCCGCTGCTCGCGCACCGCGCCGGCACCGTGCGCTCGCTGGCCGCGAGCGCGGGCGCGAGCGTCAGCGCGGGGACCTCGATCTGCGAGATCGTCGACTGACCGTCACCGCCTGACGCCTGTCAGGCGCCGTCGCCGGACGCTGCACGCACCTCGGCCACCGGTTCGGCCGAGTTCCCGTGCTGCGCCGCCGCGCGCATCGCCCGACGCCCCGACGGGAGCGCGACGGCGATGCCGATGACGGCGAACATGAGCACGCCCGACACCACGAGCAGCGACTCGACGGTGAAACGGTCGGCGAGCGGGCCGAAGACGATCATGCCGAGCGGCATCGACACCGCCATGACGATCCCGACGAACCCGAAGACGCGCCCCTGCCGCTCCGGCTCGACCGTCTCCTGCAGGATCGTCATGGACGTCGTCGAGAACGGCGGGACCGCCAGGCCGAGCAGGAACATGAAGGTGAAGAACACCCACATGTTGGTCGACAGGCCCATCGCGACGGACAGGATCCCGAAGACGAACGTCGCGCCGACCATCATCGCGATGCGGTTCTTCAGCCCGCCCCACGTGGCGAGAAGCACGCCGCCGAGCAGCATGCCGACGGAGAACGCGACCTCGTTGACGGTCAGCTTCCACACCTCCTCGCCGAACGACCGCGCGACCATGAGGGGCGTGAGGTACGACGGCGCGACGATGAGCAGGAAGATCGCCGCGTACAGGCCGAGCACCCACCGGACGAACGCGTGCGAGCCGAGGTACCGGAACCCCTCCACGAGGTCGTCGAAGTACCCGGCGCGGTCCGCCGTCGCGCGGGCGTGCGCGAGCGTCGGCACGGGGACGAGCAGGAGCAGGCCGATGCCGATCGCGGCGGTGACGACGTCCACGAAGAACACCGCGACGAGCGACGCGCTCGCGTAGACCGCGGCCGCCACGGCCGGGGCGAGGAGCATCATGGCGGACTGGATCGACTGGTTGATGCCGTTGACGCGCAGGAGCTTGCTCGTCGGCACGATCTGCGGCAGGAGCGCGGCGACGGCGGGCGTCTGGATGCCCGCGCCGGTCGAGCGGATCGCCAGCGCCGCGTAGATGAGCCACAGGTCGTCGGCGCCCCCGAGCATGAGCAGCGCGAGCGCGAGGGTCGTGAGGGCGATCGTCGCGTCCGCCGCGACGATGAGCACCTTGCGGTTGACGCGGTCGGCCCACACACCGCCGAAGATCGACACGACGGCCTGCGGCAGGAAGCCGAAGACCGTGCTCAGCGCGAGCACGGACCCCGACTTGGTCTCGATCGTCAGGTGCCACAGGACCGCGTACTGCACGAGCATCGACCCGAACAGCGAGACGGTCTGACCGGAGAGGAAGATCGTGGCGTCGCGCCGCCACCGCGGCAGGGCGGCGACGTCGTCCGGTGCCCCGTCGGCGGCGTGCGACGAGGGTCCGTCGGTCTGGACCTCGTCGGTCGGGGCGTCGTTCTCGTACGGCGTATGACTCACCCCCACATCCTCACCCGAGCCACCGACACCGGTCCACGACTTTCCCGGAGCCAGGCACCGGGCCGGCCGACCACGCCTTTCCGACCGCCGACCGGATGGTCGTCGCGCGGTCGGTCGACGGTCACGCGGCCGGTGGGGGTGCGGGGTCGACCTCGCCCGCGTGGGCGACGTTCGCGAGCTGGCGCCACACGAGCGCCAGGGTCAGGCCGGCGCCCGCGAACGCGAACCAGAACGGCGCGGTGACCCCCCAGGCCTCGGCGAGGATCCCGCCGAGGAGCTGCCCGACCACGACGCCGCCGTAGACGCAGACCATGTAGGCGGCCGAGACGCGGCCCTGCAGCTCGGTCGGCACGGCACGCTGGCGCACGGTGCTCGACACCGTCCCCCACACGAACGCGTAGAGCCCGAAGACGCCCATGAGGACGATCGCGACCGCGCCGGACGTGGTGAGCGCGAGCGCCGCGTGCATGAGCACCTCGAGCGTGAGGCACGCACGCATGAGCGTCGCGAGGCGCACGTGCCGCTCGAGCCACCCGTAGCACCCGATCGCGACGGCCCCGCCGACGGCCGACGCCGTCGTGAGCAGCCCGAACCCCACCTCGCCCATGTCGAGGTGGTCGATCGCGTACTTGACGAGGACCGCCCAGGGCGCGGCCCACGTGATGTTGAAGGCGAGGATGACGAGCGCGAGGGTGCGCACCGGGGCGTTGCCGAGGATCCAGCGCACGCCCTCGGCGATGTCCTGGCGCACGTGCGTGCGCCCTGCGCGCGCCGGGACCGGCGTCGTCGTGATGCGCGCCACGAGCAGGACGGCGAGCAGGATGCTCACCGCCTGGACGACGAACGGCCAGACCATGCCGGCCGCGAAGAGGAACGCGCCGACCGGCGGGCCGACGAGCTGGTTGCCCACGAGGTAGCCCGCCTGCAGGCGCGCGTTGCCGGTGCCGAGGTCTCTGCGGTCGACGAGCATCGGCAGGAGCGTGCTCGCCGTCGTGTCGACGAAGACCTCGGCGACGCCGAGGCAGAACAGCGCGGCGAGCACGACGCCGATGCTCACGTGCCCCGTGGCGACGAACGCGCACAGCACGCCGACGACCCCTGCCCGCACGAGGTTCGCGCCGACGACGAGGAGGCGGCGGTCGACCCGGTCGGCGATCGCGCCGGCCCAGAGCCCGAACAGGAGCCACGGCAGGCGCTGGACGAGCGCGGCGAGCGCGACGAGGAACGCGGAGTCCGTCTGGGACTGCACGAGGAGCGGACCGGCGGCCAGCGCGATCCCGTCGCCGACGTTGCTCGTCCACGACGACCCGACGAGCCAGCGGAAGCTCGCCCCCATGCGCCGGGGGAACACGACCTCCACGACCCTGCCCGCGCCACGCCCTTCGCTCACAAGGGGGAGATCCTACGTGTCCCGGACGACGCCGCGGCACGCCGCGGGGTGACGCGCGTGCCTCCTGCCCGCCCCCGCCTGGCAGCATGGCCCCGTGACGATCCCCACCGCTCCTCGCGACCCGGGCGACCCCGCGCCGCGCCTCCCCCGCCACCTGCAGCCCGGCGACGGGTGGGTCGAGTGCGCGTGCGGCCGGCGCCACTGGGGTCTTTTCGGGGCCGCCGGGCTGCTCCTCGCACGGCGCGGCGACGACGGCCGGGCGACCCACGTCGTCCTGCAGCACCGCGCCCCGTGGAGCGACCAGGGCGGGACGTGGGGCGTGCCGGGCGGCGCCGTCGGGCCCGACGAGACGCCCGAGCAGGGCGCGCTGCGCGAGGCCCACGAGGAGGCGGGGATCGACCCGGCGACCGTGCGGGTCCTCGGGGAGCGCGTGCTCGACCACGGGCCGTGGCGGTACACGACCGTCGTGGCGGAGGTGGCCGACGGGGTCGACCTCGCGCCGACCGCGACCGACGCGGAGAGCGTCGAGGTGCGGTGGGTCCCGGTCGACGACGTCGCCGGGCTCCCCCTGCTCCCCGCCTTCGCCGACGCCTGGCCGACGCTGCACGATCTGCTCGACGGCGCTCCGTCCACCTGACCGGCGCCGCCCGTCCTACTCCCGGGTAGGAGCCAGGTCGCGGACGGCCGGGCCGATCGTCTCGCCGTACGCACGCAGGGTCTCGTCCTTCGCGTCGTGCTGGAGGTAGACCGCGAACTGGTCGACGCCGAGCGCGGCGAGCTCGCGCAGGCGCTCGACGTGACGCTCCGCCGGACCGACGAGACAGAACCGGTCGACGATCTCGTCCGTGACGAACGCGGTGTGCGTGTTCCCGGCGCGCCCGTGCTCGTTGTAGTCGTAGCCCTCGCGGCCCGCGACGAACGCCGTCAGCGCCTCGGGGATCGACACGCCCGCGGACTCCTCCGCGCCGCCGGGCCCGTAGCGCGCGACGATCTCGGCGACGTGGTTCCCCACCATCCCCCCGAACCACCGGCACTGGTCGTACGCGTGGGCGAGCGAGCGACGCCCGGCCCGGCTCGACGCCGCGCCGTCGGTCACGTAGGCGGGCGCTGCGACGCAGATGCTCACGGCGTCGGGGTCGCGGCCGGCGCGCTCGGCCGCGGCGCGGACGGCCGCGACGGACCACGCGACGACGTCGGGGTCGGCGAGCTGGAGGATGAACCCGTCGCCGACCTCGCCGGTCAGCGCGAGCATCCGCGGCCCGTAGGCCGCGACCCACACGGGCAGGCGCGACCCCGGGCTCCACGGCAGGCGGAGCGTCGAGCCGCGGTACTCGACGGCCTCGCCCGACGCGAGGCCGCGGATCACGGCGATCGCGTCGCGCAGCTCGGCGACCGTCACGGGCCGCCCGTTGATGACGCGCACCGCGGAGTCGCCGCGCCCGATGCCGCAGACCGTCCGGTTGCCGAACATCTCGTTGAGGGTCGCGAAGAGCGACGCGGTGACGGTGACGTCGCGCGTCGCGGGGTTGGTGACCATCGGCCCGACGGTGACGCGGTGCGTGGCCGAGAGGATCTGGGAGTAGACGACGAACGGCTCCTCCCACAGCAGGTGCGAGTCGAACGTCCACACGTGGCTGAACCCGTAGGTCTCCGCCTGCCGCGCGAGGTCGACGACCCGCCACGCGGGCGGGTCGTTCTGCAGCACCACTCCCAGGTCCACGAGCCCTCCCCGATCGGTCCGATGCGGCTGCGCCCGGCGGACGACGCCCGGCTCCGCCCTCAGCGCAGGTACGCCGACAGCCCGCGCTTCAGGAACTGCCCGTGACCGGGGCTCCCGTGGTAGGCGCCGTCCTCGACGAGCACGCGCCCGCGCGACATGACGAGGTCGACGTGTCCGTCCACCTCGAAGCCCTCCCACGCGGAGTGGTCGAGGTTCATGTGGTGCGTCCGCTCGTACCCGATCGAGGTGTGCCCGGCGGGGTCGTAGACCACCACGTCGGCGTCGGCGCCCGGCGCGAGCACGCCCTTGCGGCCGTCGAGCCCGAACATGCGGGCCGGCGTCGTGCAGCACAGCTCGACCCAGCGCTCGCGCGAGATCCTCCCGTCGACGACGCCCTGGTACAGGAGGTCGAGCCGGTGCTCGACCCCGCCGATGCCGTTGGGGATCTTCGAGAAGTCGCCCCGGCCGAGCTCCTTCTGCTCCTTCATGCAGAACGGGCAGTGGTCGGTGCTCACGACCGACAGGTCCCCCGTGCGCAGGTAGCGCCAGAGCTCGTCCTGGTGGCCCTCGGCGCGCGACCGCAGCGGCGTCGAGCACACCCACTTCGCGCCCTCGAGGTCGCCCCACTGCTCGCTGCGCGCCGCGAGCTGCTCCTCGAGCGACAGGTAGAGGTACTGCGGGCAGGTCTCGCCGAACACCGTGTGGCCCTCGTCGCGGGCTCGTGCCAGCGTCTCGACGGCCTGCTTCGCCGACATGTGCACGACGTACAGCGGCGCGCCCGTGAGCCGCGCGAGCATGATCGCGCGGTGGGTCGCCTCCTCCTCCGTCTCCCACGGTCGCGTCGTGCCGTGGAAGAACGGGCCGGTGTCGCCGCGGTCGAGGGCCTGCCGCACGAGCACGTCGATCGCGATGCCGTTCTCGGCGTGCATCATGACCACCGACCCGTTGTCGCGGGCCTTCTGCATGGCTCGCAGGATCTGGCCGTCGTCGCTGTAGAACACGCCCGGGTAGGCCATGAAGAGCTTGAAGCTCGTGATCCCCTCGCCGACGAGCTCGTCCATGGCCTTCAGAGCGTCGTCGTCGACGCCGCCGAGGATCTGGTGGAAGCCGTAGTCGATCGCGCACCGCCCGGCGGCCTTCTCGTGCCACGCCGCGAGCCCGTCCTGGACGCGCTCGCCGGTGCGCTGCACCGCGAAGTCGACGATCGTCGTCGTGCCGCCCCAGGCCGCGGCGCGCGTCCCGGTCTCGAACGTGTCGGACGCGTGGGTGCCGCCGAACGGCAGCTCCATGTGCGTGTGGCAGTCCACCGCCCCCGGGATGACGTACTTCCCCGTCGCGTCGACCACGCGCTCGGCGTTCGCGGCGAGGTCCGCGCCGAGGCTCGTGTCCCCCGGCCGCAGCAGCGCGGCGACCTGCTCGCCGTCGACGAGGACGTCGGCGAGCGTCGAGCCCGTCGGCCCGACGACGGTCCCTCCGCGGATCAGCGTGTGCGGCATCTCGTGGTCCTCCCTGCTGGAGCGAGCGGTGTCGGGGTGGGTGTGCGGGTGGCCGTGCGGTATCGCCGGCGGGAGGAGCGGCTCAGGGCCGGGTGAGGTCCTCGTAGGCGTCCGGGCGGCGGTCCCGGTAGAACTGCCACCGGTCGCGCACGACGCGCAGCAGGTCGAGGTCCAGGTCGCGCACGACGAGCTCCTCCTCGTGGTCGTCCGCCGGGTCCCCGACGAACGCCCCTTCGGGGTCGACGAAGTACGACGTGCCGTAGAAGTCGTCGTCCCCGAGGTCCTCGACGCCCACCCGGTTGATCGCGCCGACGTAGTACTCGTTCGCGACGGCGGCGGCCGGCTGCTCGAGCCGCCACAGGTAGTTCGACAGGCCACGGCTCGTCGCGCTGGGGTTGAGGACGATCTCCGCGCCGTTCAGCCCGAGCGCCCGCCACCCCTCGGGGAAGTGCCGGTCGTAGCAGATGTAGACGCCGACGCGCCCGACCGCGGTGTCGAACACCGGGTAGCCGAGGTTGCCCGGGCGGAAGTAGAACTTCTCCCAGAACCCGCGCACGTGCGGGATGTGGGTCTTGCGGTACTTGCCGAGGTAGCGCCCGTCGGCGTCGATCACGGCTGCCGTGTTGTAGAGGACGCCGGGCTGCTCCTCCTCGTACACGGGCAGCACGACGACGGTCCCCAGCTCGGCCGCGAGCGCCGAGAACCGCTCGACGGTCGGCCCGGGGACGGACTCGGCGTACGCGTAGTACGCGGCGTCCTGCACCTGGCAGAAGTACGGGCCGTAGAACAGCTCCTGGAAGCACACGAGCCGCGCGCCCTGGTCGGCGGCGTCGCGCAGGTGCTTCTCGTGGACGTCGATCATCGACTCCTTGTCGCCGGTCCAGCGGACCTGCGTGAGTGCGGCGCGCACGGTGGTCATGACCCCTCCTTCGTCCTGGGCTTCCCGATGTGGTCGTCGGCGACGTCGAGCGCGGCGTCGATCGCGGCGAGGCCGTGCTCGAGGTCGTCGGCGGACGTGACGAGCGGCGGCGCGACGTGCAGGCGGTTGAAGTGGACGAACGGCCAGACGCCGCGCTCCTTCACCGCGGCGACGACCGCCGCCATGGGAGCGGCGGCCGGTCCGCTCGCGTTGAACGGGACGAACGGCTCGCGCGTCTCCCTGTCGCGCACGAGCTCGACCGCCCAGAAGAAGCCGAGCCCGCGCACCTCGCCGACGCTCGGGTGGCGGGCGGCGATCTCGCGCAGGCGGGGGCCGATCAGCTCGTCGCCGAGCCGACGGACCCGCTCGAGGATCCGGTCGTCCTCGAACGTGCGGATCGACTCGACCGCGACGGCGCAGGCCAGCGGGTGACCGGAGTAGGTGAGCCCGCCGGGGAACACGCGGTCGTCGAAGGTCTGCGCGACGTGCTCGGCGATGACGACACCACCGAGCGGCACGTACCCGGAGTTCACGCCCTTGGCGAAGGTCACGAGGTCGGGCACGACGCCCCACCGGTCGATCGCGAACCACTCCCCGACCCGGCCGAACCCGACCATGACCTCGTCGACGACCAGCAGGATCCCGTGCTCGTCGCACAGCGCGCGCACGCCCGCGAGGTAGCCGTCGGGCGGGACGAGCACGCCGTTCGTCCCGACGATCGTCTCGAGCAGGATCGCCGCGATCGTCCCCGGTCCTTCGAGGCTCACGACCTCCCGCAGGTGCGCGAGGGCGCGCTCGCCCTCCTCGGCGTCGTCGCGCGCGCCGAACGCCGAGCGGTACGTGTACGGCCCGAGGAAGTGGCGCACCTGCGGGTCGGGCGCGACCTCGTTCGGCCAGCGCCGCGGGTCGCCGGTGAGGGTGATCGCCGTGGCGGTGTTCCCGTGGTACGACCGGTACGCGGAGAGCACCTTGGCCCGGCCGGTGTGCAGGCGCGCGAGCCGCACCGCGTTCTCGACGGCGTCCGCCCCGCCGTTCGTGAAGAACACGCGCCATCGCCGGTCGCGCGACGCGTCGCCGGCCGTCGCGCCCGGCGCACGCTCGACGATCAGCCGCGCGAGCTCGCCCCGCACGTCGTTCGCGAACGTCGGACCGACGGTCGCGAGCCGCGCCGCCTGCGCCTGGACGGCCGCGACCAGGCGCGGGTGCTGGTGACCCAGGTTGAGGTTGACGAGCTGGGACGCGAAGTCGAGGTAGCGGTTGCCGTCCTCGTCCCAGAACCAGGCGCCCTCGCCGCCGGCGACGGGGAGCGGCGAGATCGCGCCCTGCGCGGACCACGAGTGGAAGACGTACCGGTCGTCGGCACGCGTGCGCGAGTCGGGCCGTGTCGCTGCCCCCCGCGTGAGGTCCTCCGTCGTCACGCGTCCTCCTCTCGTCCGGGCTCGGTGAGCGTCGGTCAGGGTCGTGCGGGCCGGTCCCCTCACCTCGTCCGGGGGAAGCCGAGGTCCACGGCGGACGTCGCGGGGTCGGGCCAGCGGGTCGTGACGACCTTGGTGCGCGTGTAGAACTGCACGCTCTCGGGGCCGTAGACGTGCAGGTCGCCGAACAGCGAGCTCTTCCACCCGCCGAACGAGTAGTAGCCGACGGGCACCGGGATGGGGACGTTCACGCCGATCATGCCCGCGCGCGCGTCGACCTCGAACGCGCGCGCCGCGCCACCGTCGCGCGTGAAGATCGCCGCGCCGTTGCCGTACGGGTTGTCGTTGACGAGGCCGACCGCCTCGTCGTACGTGTCGGCGCGGACCACGGACAGCACGGGCCCGAAGATCTCCTCGCGGTACACCGTGTGCTCGGGCCGCACGTGGTCGACGAGCGTGGGGTGCAGGAAGAAGCCTGCCCCCAGGTCGGCGGCGCCCGAGCCGTCGCCTGCCCCGCGGTCCGGTGTCGTGCGACCGTCGACGACGAGCGTCGCGCCCTCCGCCTCGGCCGTCGCCACGCGCGCGGCGACGCGGTCACGGTGCTCCGCGGTGATGAGCGGACCCATCTGCGAGGCCGGGTCGTCACCCGGCCCGACGACGAGGCGCGCCACGCGCTCCCGGATCGCCTCGACCAGGGGGTCGGCGACCGCACCCACGGCGACGAGCACGGACACCGCCATGCACCGCTCGCCCGCCGACCCGTACGCCGCCGAGACCGCCGCGTCGGCGGCGACGTCCACGTCGGCGTCGGGCAGCACGACCATGTGGTTCTTGGCGCCGCCGAGGGCCTGGACCCGTTTGCCGTGCCGGGTGGCGGTCTCGTACACGTGGCGCGCGACGGGCGTGGACCCGACAAAGCTCACGGCCTCGACGTCGGGGTGCTCGAGCAGCCGCTCGACGGCGACGCGGTCGCCCTGCACGACGTTCACCACGCCGTCGGGCAGTCCCGCCTCCTGGAGCAGCCGCGCCACGACGAGCGACGCCGACGGGTCGCGCTCGCTCGGCTTGAGCACGACCGTGTTCCCGCAGGCGATCGCGTTGGGGATCATCCACAGCGGCACCATGGCGGGGAAGTTGAACGGCGTGATGCACGCGACGACCCCGAGGGGCTGCTTCACCTCGTGCACATCGACGCCCGCGGACGCCTGCTCGGTGTACCCGCCCTTGAGGAGCTGCCCGATGCCGCACGCGAACTCGACGCACTCGAGCGCGCGGGCCACCTCGCCCGCGGCGTCGGAGAGCACCTTGCCGTGCTCCGCGCTCACGACGGCCGCGATCTCGTCCCGGTGCTCCACGAGGAGCTGGTGGAACGCGAAGAGGATCTCGACACGGCGCGAGACGCTCGTCGCCCGCCAGGCACCGAACGCCTCGCGGGCTGCCGCGACCGCGGCGTCGACGTCCTCGGCGGACGCGAGGGCCACCCGGCCCGAGACGGTGCCCCGGGCGGGATCGTGGACCGGGGCGTGCCGCACGGCGTCCGTGCGCAGCGCGCCGCCGACCCAGTGCCCGACGACGCGCGGCTGCCCGGGAGCGCCCGCGGGCCGGGTACCGGTCTCGTCGCTGTCCACGACGGTGCTGTCGGGCGCCGCGGGGATCCTCACGCCGCGCGGGGCGCTCGTGGTGCCCAGGGTCCGGGTCGTCCGATCCACGTCTCCTCCTCGCGCGCCGAGGTGGTGGCGCGCCGTCGCCGCCGATCCCCCAGTGTGGCACGGATCACACCTCCGCACCGGGCGGCACTGACGCCACGGACGGCGCGCACCGGCACGCACCGGCACGGACGTCGCGGGCCGGCCGGGCGCCCGGTACCTTCGGTCCCGTGAGCGCGACGCCGCAGGCTCCCCCTTCCCCGACCGGCGACACCTCGGGCACGACGACGCCACCGGGCCGGCCGGACCGGGACCCGGGTCGGGCCGTCCTCGTCCTGCTCGTGCTGGTCACGGCACTCGTCGTCGAGCTGGTCCGGTCGAGCGGGCCGCTCCTCGACCACGCGTTCGCCGCGGGGATCACGACCGTCGCGCTCACGGCGCTCGCGACCTACGCCGCCCCCGGCGTCCTCGTCGTGATGATCGCCGCGCGGCTCGAGATCACGGGCAAGGTCGTGCTCCTCGCGGTCTGCTCCCTCGTCGTCGCGCGGCTCGTGCTCCAGGGCCTCGGCACCGCGATCGCCGCCGGCGCGGACCTGGGGCTCGTGCGCTACGGCGTGGGGCTCGCGACGGTCGCGCTGGGGATCGCCACGCTCGTGATCGTCGCCGCGTTCGCGAGCGGCTCGCGCTCCCGGCCCACCGACGCCGTGGCCGGGACGACGGGCGCGGCACCCCGTCCCGCGGACCCCCACCCGGGCGACGCTCGGCCGGCCGGCCGCGCGCGCGGCGGTCTCGTCGCCCTCGGCGTGACCTTCGGCGCCCTGCTCGCCGCGGCGCTGAGCGCGCTCCTCGGCACGTGGGACGCCTACTGGCGCGACGGGCCCCTCGCCTGGTCTCTCACGGTCGCGGTCGGGCTCGGGGCGCTCGCGTGCGCGTGGGTCGTGCGAGGGCGCGCCGCGTGGCCCGGTGCCCGGGGACTCTGGCTGCTCGGCCCGTTCCTCGCGCTCGTCGTGCAGGCGCTCGCGAACCCGGCGTTCGTCGCCTCGCAGTCCGGGGTCGCGCTCGCCCCGGCGGTCGCGGCGCTCGCCGCTGCAGCGCTCCTGACCGCCTGGGCGGTGCCGTGGGTCGCGCGCGCTGCCCGGAGCGTCCGTGGCGCCGGGCGGCTCGTCGCCGTCTGGGGGCCACCGGTGCTGCTCGTCGGAGGCGTCGCGGTCGCCTTCCTCGCGGTCCCGCGCCTCGACGGACCCGGCACGGCCGGGGGCTGGGCGCTCGTCGTGCTGCTCACGCTCCTCGTGCCCGCCGCCGCGGCGACGCTCTCCCTGGGCCTCGACCGCCCCGCGCGCGACGTCACCTGGCTGCGGCTCGCGGGCGCGGCGACGCTCGCCGGGCTGGGCGTGGTGGTCCCGGTCCTCGGCTACCAGATCGACTACGACGTGCCGCTCCCGTTCCGCAACGGGTGGGTGCCCGTCGGTGCCGCCGCGGTCCTCGCGGTCGTCGCCGTCGTCACCGCGTACCGCACGGCACGCGCCGCGAGCGCCGCCTCCGCCGAGCCCGCCGACCCTGCCGGCGGCGGCATGCCCCTCGCAGGCGCGCAGGCGGACGGCGTCGAGAGCGGCGGCCTGCGGACCGGACCGCTCGTCGCCGTCGCGGGAGCTGTCGCCGTGCTGGCGCTCGTCGGGACGACACAGGTGCTCGCACCGGCGTCCGGAGCCACCGCCGACCGCGAGCCCGGTCTCCTGCGCGTGCTCGACTGGAACCTGCACTACGGCGTGAGCGCCGACCCCTCGGTCCGGCTGGACGAGGTCGTGGCGACGATCGAGACCTCGGGCGCGGACGTCGTCGCGCTGCAGGAGGTCTCGCGCGGCTGGGTGCTCGGCGGCGGTGCCGACATGGCCTCGTACCTCGCGCGCGAGACCGGCATGCGGTTCGTCGCCGCGCCGGCGGCCGACCGCCAGTTCGTCAACGTCCTCCTCTGGGACCCCGCCCTGGGCGACCTCGCCGACGTCGAGCGCCACGCGCTGCCGTTCGGCGCGGGCCCGCAGCAGCGCTCCGCGGTGTCCGCGACCGTCGACGCGGGCGGCGTGCCCGTGCGCGTCACGTCGGTCCACCTCCAGCACCGCGAGGAGAGCACGCCCACGCGTCTCGAACAGCTCGACGCCCTGCTCGCCGCCGAACCGGTCGAGGGTGCGTACGTCCTCGCCGGCGACCTCAACGCCGAGCCCGGGTGGGACGAGATCGCGCTCCTCGAGGACCAGGGCCTGGAGAGCGGCCAGGACGCCGCGGGCGACCCCGACGCGCTCACGTCACCCGCGGTCGCCCCGGCGCACCGCATCGACTGGGTCCTCGGCTCAGCGCCGGTGACGTTCCGGTCGTTCGAGGTGCTCGACGACACGGCGTCCGACCACCGTTCGCTGCTCACCGAGGTCCGCGCCACGGACTGAGCGCGGCCGACGCCGGCCCCCGCCCGCGAGCGCGGTGAGCCCGGGTTAAGGTCGGCCGGTGCGTATCGAGCTGACCGTGACCGAGGCCGTCGAGCTCGCGCGTGCGTCCGGGGCGCTGCCCCCGTTCGTGCGCTCGGTGACCGGCGAGGGCGACGACGTGCGCGTGGTCCTCGACCTGCGCGAGGTGCCCGACCCGCCGTCGGCCCTGCGGCTCGCGGCGCGGCTCGTCCCCGTCGTCCGCGGGACGCTGCGCGTCGAGTCGTTCGTCGCGGGGACGGCGGTCGTCGCCGTGGAGGCGAGCGCCGCCGGGCTCCCCGCGCACAAGCTGCTCGGGATGGCCGAGGGCCCGCTCCAGGGTGCGTTGCGGTCGAAGGGCCTCCCCGCGGACGCGGTCCGCGTGCTGCCCGACGCGCGGCTCGCCCTCGACGTGCAGGCGCTCCTCGCCGCCGGGCTGGCCGGGACCCTGCCGGGCCTCGAGATCACCGATCTCGCCTACGCCGCCGGGACGCTGCGGGTCGAGGCGAGGCTGTAGCGCGCTCCCTCCGGCGTGGCACGGCCCGTCGCCCGGGTGCTCAGTCCTCGCGGTGGTGCAGCATGCGTGCGACCTCGGCGATCGACCCCGAGAGCGACGGGTACACCGTGAAGGCGGACGCGACGTCGTCCACCGTGAGGCGGTGCGACACGGCGAGCGTGATGGGGAAGATCAGCTCGCTCGCGCGCGGCGCGACGACGACGCCGCCCAGCACGACCCCCGCCTCCGGGTGCGCGAAGAGCTTGACGAAGCCGTCGCGCATGCCGAGCATCTTCGCCCGCGGGTTGCGCGCGAGCGGGAGCGTGGTCGTGACGTACTTGCTGCTCTGGGCCTTGAGCTGCTCCTCGCTGTACCCGACGGTCGCGATCTCGGGAGCGGTGAAGATGTTCGCGGCGACCGTGCGGAGCTTGATCGGCGCGACGGCGTCGCCGAGCGCGTGCGACATCGCGACGCGGCCCTGCATCGCCGCGACGGACGCGAGGGGCAGGATGCCGGTGCAGTCCCCTGCCGCGTAGACCCCTCGCGCCGACGTGCGCGACACCTTGTCGACCTCGACGTGCCCGCTCGGCGCGAGGCGCACCCCGGCCTCCTCCAGACCGATGCCGTGCGTCGAGGGGATCGACCCGACCGCGAGCAGCACGTGCGAGCCGGTGATCACGCGGCCGTCGGAGAGCGTCACCTCGACGCCGTCGGCCGTGCGGACCGCGGACTCGGCCCGCGAGCGCGACATGACGGTCATGCCGCGCGACCGGAAGACGCCCTCGAGGAGCTCGGCGGCGTCGGCGTCCTCGCCGGGGAGCACGCGGTCACGGCTCGACACGAGCACGACGTCCGAGCCGAGCGCGTTGTACGCGCCCGCGAACTCGGCGCCCGTGACGCCCGAACCGACGACGATCAGGCGCTCGGGCAGCTCGGTGAGGTGGTAGAGCTGCGTCCACGTGAGGATGCGCTCGCCGTCGGGCTGCGCGGTGGGCAGCGTGCGCGGCGTGGAGCCCAGCGCGAGGAGGATCACGTCGGCGTCGAGCGTGACGTCGGCGCCCGCACCGCCACCGCCCTCGACCACGACGCGGGACGGGCCGTCGAGCCGGCCCGTGCCTGTCACGACGCGCACGCCCTCGCGCTCGAGGCGCGCCCGGATGTCGGCCGACTGCGCGGCCGCGAGCGCCATGACGCGCGTGTTGACGGCGTCGAGGTCGACGATGTGGCGGCGCATCGCCGGGTGCTGCGCCTTGGCGGTGTCGACGGGGAGGCGGATGCCGAGGTCGGCGGCGCGCTCGGCGATCGTCATCCAGTCGGCGGTCGCGATGAGCGTCTTCGACGGGACGACGTCCGTGAGGACGGCCGCGCCGCCCATCCCCTGGCGCTCGACGACCGTGACGTCGCCCCCGAGCCGACGGGCGACGAGAGCCGCCTCGTAACCGCCGGGACCACCTCCCACGACGACGATCCGGGTGGCCTGACGGTCGAGGGTCTCGTGGGTCACGCGGCCCATTCTGTCAGGCCGGACGGCCCGCGCGTGTCACGATGCGAGACGGCCTGCCGAGGTCCCGACATGGCGGGGCGGCGGCCCGGTCGGCCGCACCCCAGGTCAGCGCGCGGCGGGAGGACTAGCCTGGGCGGCATGACGACGACGCCTCCGAGCACACCCTCGCTCGACGACCCGAGCACCGAACCCTTCGTCGTGGCGCGGGCCGCCGCGGACCACATCGCCGAGGCGACCGGGGTCGACGGGCACGACATGGCGCTCGTGCTCGGCTCGGGCTGGGGCGGCGCCGCGGAGCTCCTGGGCGACGTCGTCGCCGAGATCCCCACCGCCGAGATCCCCGGCTTCTCCGCGACGGCGGTCGTCGGACACCTGTCCGTGACGCGCTCGATCCGGGTCGAGCGCGCGGACGGCTCGGTGCGCCACGCCCTGGTCATCGGCTCGCGCACGCACCTGTACGAGGGCAAGGGCGTGCGCGCCGTCGTGCACGGCGTGCGGACCGCCGCCGCGACGGGGGCGGAGACCCTGATCCTCACGAACGGGTGCGGCGGCCTGAACACCGACTGGGCCGCGGGCACGCCCGTCCTGCTCTCCGACCACATCAACCTCACGGGCCGCAGCCCGCTCGAGGGGCCGACGTTCGTCGACCTCACCGACGTGTACTCGCCGCGCCTGCGCGAGCTCGCGCGCCGCGTCGACCCGAGCCTCGCCGAGGGCGTGTACGCCCAGTTCCCCGGGCCGCACTACGAGACGCCGGCCGAGGTCCGCATGGCGCGGGCCATCGGCGCGGACCTGGTCGGGATGTCGACGACGATCGAGGCCATCGCCGCCCGGCACTGCGGCCTCGACGTGCTCGGCATCTCGCTCGTGACGAACCTCGCGGCGGGGATCAGCCCGACGCCGCTCTCCCACGCGGAGGTCATCGAGGCCGGCCAGGCCGCGGGCCCCCGTATCAGCGCCCTCCTGGCCGACATCGCGAAGCTGGTGTGACATGACCGAGCGTGCCACGTCCCCGCGGGGGAAGACGTCCAGGCCGAGCGTTCCGGCCGACGCCACCGACGACCCGTCGTTCGACCCGGGCTCGGCGCACGCCGCGTTCCTCGAGCGCGTCGCGGCGTGGATCGACGACGACGTCGACGCGGGCGACCAGGCGGACCTGCGCCACCTGCTGGACCTCGCCGACTCCCCCGACCCCCGGAAGCACGACGTGCGCCGCGCGGCGCTCGCCGAGCTGCGGGACCGGTTCTCCGGCCCGCTGGAGTTCGGCACGGCCGGCCTGCGCGGAGCGATGGCGGCGGGACCCCACCGCATGAACCGGGCGGTCGTCGTGCGTGCCGCGGCCGGGCTGGGTGCGTACCTGCTCGACGCGCTGGGCAGCGGCACGCGGCCCCGGGTGGTCGTCGGCTTCGACGCGCGGCACCGCTCGCGCGCGTTCGCCGTCGACACGGCCGCGGTCCTGACCGCCGCCGGCCTCGACGTCTCGGTCCTGCCGAGCGCGCTGCCCACGCCGGTCCTCGCGTTCGCCGTGCGCCACCTCGACGCGGACGCGGGCGTCATGGTCACCGCGAGCCACAACCCGCCGGCGGACAACGGCTACAAGGTGTACCTCGGCGGCCGGGTGGTCACCGACGGCGGTCAGGGCGCTCAGATCGTCCCGCCGTACGACGCGCGCATCGCGGCGGCGATCGCCGCCGTCGGGCCGGCCCGTTCCGTACCGCGCGCGGGCGACGGGTGGACGGTGCTCGGACGGGACGTCGTCCGCGCCTACGCCGCGTCCGTCCTCGCGCTGTCCGACGGCGCTCCCCGCCGGCTCAAGGTCGTCACCACCGCGCTGCACGGCGTGGGCGGCGCCGTCGTGGCGCACGTCCTGCGCGAGGCCGGGTTCACGACCGTCGTGCCCGTGGAGGAGCAGCTGGACCCGGACCCGGACTTCCCGTCCGTGTCCTTCCCGAACCCCGAGGAGCCGGGCGCGATGGACCTCGCGCTCGCGTACGCGCAGGACGCGGGCGCGGACGTGGTGCTCGCGAACGACCCGGACGCCGACCGGTGCGCCGTCGCGGTCTACGACCCGCGCGTCGGGACGTACCAGGGCGCCGAGACGGCGCGGTCGAACGGCTGGCGCATGCTGCACGGCGACGAGGTCGGTGCGCTGCTCGGCGAGGACGTCGCGCGACGGGCCGCCTCCTCGGGGGCGGCCGGTGGCGTGCTCGCGTGCTCGGTCGTCTCCTCCCGCCTGCTCTCGCGCATCGCCGCGGCGCACGGCCTGGGCTTCGCGACGACCCTCACCGGGTTCAAGTGGATCAGCCGCGTCGACGGCCTCGTGTTCGGGTACGAGGAGGCCCTCGGCTACTGCGTCGACCCCGCGCACGTGCGCGACAAGGACGGCATCAGCGCCGCGCTGCTCGTCGCGCAGCTCGCCAACCGCCTCAAGGCCGAGGGCCGCACGCTCGTCGACGCGCTCGACGACCTCGCGCGCCGGCACGGCCTCCACGTGAGCGACCAGCTCTCGGCGCGGTTCACCGACCTCGACCGCATCGGCGACACCATGACGCACCTGCGCTCGGCGCCGCCGCGCACCCTCGCCGGCGCCGGGGTGACCGACGTCGCCGACCTCTCCGCTGGGCTCGACGGCCTCCCGCCGACCGACGGCGTCCGGCTCCTCACCGCCGACTCGACGCGCGTCATCGTGCGCCCGAGCGGGACCGAGCCCAAGGTGAAGTGCTACCTCGAGGTCGTCGTCCCGGTCGCCGCGGACGCGTCCCACGACGACCTCACCGCAGCCCGCGCGTTCGCCCGCGAGCGGATCGACCGCGTGAAGGCCGACATGTCGCGCGCGCTCGGCCTGTAGGACGTCGGACACCGCCACGACGGCGTCATCGCCTCGTCGAGGGACCTCGTTCGACGCGGTCGGGCGGGACAGTCACCGGGGAGTGCGACCGCGGACCAGCCGGACGAAGTCCTCGAGTGGCACGCGCATCTCGGCGTCCGGATCGAGCTCGTCGAGGACGACCGCCACGCCGTCCGCGCGGAAGAGCTCGGCGCTGTACACGTCACCCGTGATCTCCAGGTAGCCGACGTCGGACTCGGCGAAGGCGATGACGGCCTCCCGCACACGCGGTGTGAGCGTGTCCTGCA
Source organism: Cellulosimicrobium sp. Marseille-Q4280 (assembly GCF_943181405.1). Taxonomy (GTDB): domain Bacteria; phylum Actinomycetota; class Actinomycetes; order Actinomycetales; family Cellulomonadaceae; genus Cellulosimicrobium. Next base: position 297,392 of record NZ_CALPBY010000007.1, on the reverse strand, counting down.
GGAATCGGTCCATCAGCGTGATCATGGCGGCAGACTGCCACGCTTCTCCGATCCGCGGCACCGTACCGACGGGTAACCTGGGGCGATGAGCACCACGACACCGCCGTCGGTCCGGGAGACCGGCCCGGCGGGCTCCGACGCGGCCCCGGCGGCCCCGGCACCCGCCGACCGTCCCGCCGTCGAGATCGCCGAGCTCGCCCGCTCCGTGACCGGCTCCGCCGTCCTCGACGACACCGGCTGGCGCCGCTACCTGCACGGCCTGCCAGGGGTCGACAAGGTCGGCGCCGACGGCCGTGCGGCCATGCTCGGCACGCGCTCGATCAAGACCACGTCGAAGGCCTGGGCGCTCGACACGATCATCCGCATGGTCGACCTCACGACGCTCGAGGGCGCCGACACGCCCGGCAAGGTCCGCGCGCTCGCCGCCAAGGCCGTGCGCCCCGAGCCCAACGACCCGACGTGCCCGGCCGCCGCGGCGGTCTGCGTGTACAACGACATGGTCCCGGTCGCCGTCGAGGCGCTCGCGGGCACGGGCGTCAAGGTCGCCGCCGTCTCGACGGCGTTCCCGTCCGGACGCGCGACCCGCGCCGTGCGGCTCGCCGACACGCGCGACGCCGTCGAGGCGGGTGCCGACGAGATCGACATGGTCATCGACCGCGGCGCGTTCCTCTCCGGCCGGTACGAGCAGGTCTACGACGACATCGTCGCCGTGCGCGAGGAGTGCCGCGCGAACGGGCGCCACGCCCACCTCAAGGTCATCCTCGAGACGGGCGAGCTCGCGACGTACGACAACGTGCGCCGCGCGTCGTGGCTCGCGATGCTCGCGGGCGCCGACTTCATCAAGACCAGCACGGGCAAGGTCTCCCCCGCCGCGACGCTGCCGGTGACGGTCGTCATGCTCGAGGCGGTGCGCGACTTCCTCGCGCTCACGGGCGTCCAGGTCGGCGTCAAGCCCGCGGGCGGCATCAAGACCTCCAAGGACGCGATCAAGTACCTGGTCGCCGTCAACGAGGTCGCCGGCCCGCAGTGGCTGGACCCGGACTGGTTCCGGTTCGGCGCGTCGTCGCTGCTCAACGACGTGCTCATGCAGCGCAACAAGCTCGCCACGGGTGCCTACTGGGGCCCGGACTACGTGACCGTCGACTGAGCGGAACCCGAGGACAGCAACAGATGAGCACCACGAGCAGCACCCCGACCACCGCCGGCTCGCCGTTCGAGTACGCCCCGGCCCCCGAGTCGCGCGCCGTCGTCGACATCGCGTCGTCGTACGGCCTCTTCATCGACGGCGAGTTCACCGCGGCGTCCGACGACGGCTCGTTCAAGACCGTCAACCCGGCCACCGAGGAGGTGCTCGCGGAGGTCGCGGAGGCCACCGAGGACGACGTCGACCGCGCCGTCCGCGCCGCCCGCCGCGCCCAGGAGAAGGTCTGGGGGCCCATGCCGGGCCGTGAGCGTGCGAAGTACCTCTTCCGCATCGCACGGCTCCTCGCCGAGCGGGCCCGCGAGTTCGCCGTCCTCGAGACGCTCGACAACGGCAAGCCCATCCGCGAGGCGCGCGACGTCGACGTCCCGACGGCCGCCGCCCACTTCTTCTACTACGCGGGCTGGGCCGACAAGCTCGAGCACGCGGGCTACGGCGCCGCCCCCCGCCCGCACGGCGTCGCCGCGCAGGTCATCCCGTGGAACTTCCCGCTGCTCATGCTCGCGTGGAAGATCGCACCGGCGCTCGCGACAGGGAACACCGTGGTGCTCAAGCCCGCGGAGACGACGCCGCTCACGGCGCTGCTCTTCGCGGACCTCCTGCGGCAGGCCGAGCTGCCGCCCGGCGTCGTGAACATCGTCACCGGGGCCGGGTCCACGGGCGCGGCGCTCGTCGTGCACCCCGGCGTCGACAAGGTCGCGTTCACCGGGTCGACGGCGGTCGGCAAGCGCATCGCGCAGCAGATCGCCGGGACGCGCAAGCACGCGACCCTCGAGCTCGGCGGCAAGGCCGCGAACATCGTGTTCGACGACGCGCCGGTCGACCAGGCGATCGAGGGCATCGTCAACGGCATCTTCTTCAACCAGGGCCAGGTGTGCTGCGCGGGCTCGCGGCTCCTCGTCCAGGAGTCGATCGCCGAGGAGCTCGTCGAGCGGCTCAAGGCACGCCTCGGCACGCTGCGCGTGGGCGACCCGATGGACAAGAACACCGACGTCGGCGCCATCAACTCGCCGCAGCAGCTCGCCCGCATCACCGAGCTCACCGAGGCGGGCGTCGCCGAGGGCGCGACGCGGTGGAGCCCGGCGTGCGAGCTGCCGGAGTCGGGGTACTGGTTCGCGCCGACGCTCTTCACCGGTGTCTCCGCGGCGCACCGCATCGCGCGCGAGGAGATCTTCGGTCCGGTCCTCAGCGTCCTGACCTTCCGGACGCCGGCCGAGGCCGTCGCCAAGGCCAACAACACGCCCTACGGTCTCTCGGCGGGGATCTGGACCGAGAAGGGGTCGCGCATCCTCTGGATGGCCGACCGGCTGCGCGCGGGCGTCGTGTGGTCGAACACCTTCAACCGGTTCGACCCGACGAGCCCGTTCGGCGGCTACAAGGAGTCCGGCTACGGCCGCGAGGGCGGCCGGCACGGCCTGGCGTCCTACCTGATCGAGGGGAGCACGTACTGATGGCCCGCACCACGAGCGGCAGCACGACCACGAAGGCCGGCGCCTCGCGCGGGTCGTCCGCACCCGAGCGGCTCGGCGTCCGCAAGACGTACAAGCTCTACGTGGGCGGGAAGTTCCCCCGGAGCGAGTCGGGCCGCACCTACGAGGTCGTCGACGCGAAGGGCCGTTTCCTCGCGAACGTCGCGCAGGGCTCGCGCAAGGACGCGCGCGAGGCCGTCGTCGCGGCGCGCGCCGCGCAGCCCGGCTGGGCCGGCGCGACGGCGTACAACCGCGGGCAGGTGCTCTACCGCGTCGCCGAGATGCTCGAGGGACGTCGCGACCAGTTCGTCGCCGAGGTCGCCGCCGGGGAGGGCCTGACCGCACGGCAGGCGGAGACCGCCGTGTCCGAGGCGATCGACCGCTGGGTCTGGTACGCGGGCTGGACCGACAAGGTCGCGCAGGTCGCCGGCTCCGCCAACCCCGTCGCCGGGCCCTACTTCAACCTGTCGTCGCCCGAGCCGACCGGCGTCGTCGTGGTGCTCGCGCCGCAGCGCTCGTCGCTCCTCGGCCTCGTCTCGACGATCGTCCCGCCGCTGGTGACGGGGAACTCCGTGATCGTCGTCGCGAGCGAGGACCGGCCGATCCCGGCCGTCACGCTCTCCGAGGTCCTCGCGACGTCGGACGTGCCGGGCGGCGTCGTCAACGTCCTCACGGGCCGCACGAAGGAGCTCGCTCCCCCGCTCGCGTCCCACCTCGACGTCAACGCGATCGACCTCGCGGGCGCGGTGGCCGCAGCCGGTGTCGGCTGGGGAGAGCTCGAGGCCGCCGCGGCGGACTCGGTCAAGCGCGTCCTGCGCCCCGCCGTCGACCGCCGCGGGAACGACACCGAGCCCGACTGGACCGAGGCCCCGCTCCCCCAGCGCATCCTCGCCTACACGGAGATCAAGACGGTCTGGCACCCCAAGGGCATCTGACCCCGCCGAGAACGACTCCGGTGCCGTCGTCCTCGGATGACGGCACCGGAGTCGTTCTCGGCCACCCTCACGCACAGCGTTCGACCCCGCGCCCCCCGTACTACCTCGCGCGATCACGGTCGACCCTCCGCAGAGGCCGCTGAACCAGCCCCGTGGCCCTTCGAGACCGCGGAAGCTCAGACCTGCGCGCCCTCGACCAGCTGGTACCCCGGCAGGATCACGTCGTCCACCAGCGCGCGACGCTCGTCGTGGTGCACGAACGCGCTCCACGCCGCCGTCATCGTCACGTCCGCGAGGTCGTCGATGGTCCACCCCGCCTGCTCGACGAGGAGCGTCATCTCCTGCGTCATCGACGTGCGCGACATGAGCCGGTTGTCGGTGTTGAGCGTGACGGCGAAGTCGAGCTCCTTGAGCCGCGTGATCGGGTGGTCGGCGATCGACGTCGCGGCGCCGGTCTGGACGTTCGACGACGGGCACAGCTCGAGCGGGATCTGGTGGTCCCGGACCCAGTGCGCGAGGAGCCCGAGCGCGGCCGTGCCAGGCTCGCCCTCGGCGCTGTGCGGGTGGGCGGGGTCGAACGCGATGTCCTCGACGATCCGGACGCCGTGGCCGATGCGCCCGGCCTGGCCCAGGTGCACCGCCTCCGCGATCGACTCCGGCCCGGCCGCCTCGCCGGCGTGGATCGTCACGGGGAAGTTGTTCGCCGCGAGGTAGCTCCAGATCTCGGCGTGCCGCGAGGGCGGGAAGCCGTCCTCGGCGCCGGCGATGTCGAACCCGACGACCCCGTTCGTGCGGTTCGCGACGGCGAGCTCGGCGATCTCCTGCCACCGGTCGGCGTGGCGCATCGCGGTGACGAGCTGTCCGACGCGGATGGTGCGCCCCTCGGCCGCGGCGGCGGCGACGCCCTGCTCGATGCCGGCCTGGACGGCGTCGACGGTCTCCTGCAGGGTCAGCCCGCGCTGGAGGTGCTGCTCGGGTGCCCAGCGCTGCTCGGCGTAGACCACGCCGTCGGCGGCGAGGTCGAGCACGGCCTCGCGGGCCACGCGGGCGAGCGCCTCGTGGGTCTGCATGACGGCGATCGTGTGGTCGAACGTCTCGAGGTAGCGCACGAGGGAGCCGGAGTCGGCCGACTCGGCGAACCAGGTCGCGAGCGACTCGGCGTCGTGGGCGGGCAGCTCGTGCCCGACCTCGGCCGCGAGCTCGAGGATCGTCGCGGGACGGAGCCCTCCGTCGAGGTGGTCGTGGAGCACGACCTTGGGCAGGGCACGGATGACGTCCGCGGTGAGCGGGCGGTTCTCGGTGGTCATGCGCTCACGGTACCGGCCGCGGAGCCGGCGGGCCGGTCACGCGTCGTCGCGTCAGACGTAGTCGTCCTCGGCGCCGGGGACCGCCGACGCCTGCTCGACGACGTCCGCCTCGCTCGCCTCCCCGTCGAGGTCGGGCCGCGCCGAACGGGGGCGGTAGTCGTCCGGCTCGTGCTCGGGGTCGTCGACGCCCGTGTCGTCGGTCTCGACCTCCTCGACGAGGCTCACCGCCTCCTCGTCCTGCTCGACCAGACCGGCGTCTCGCCAGGTGTTCTCCCCCGGGACCGTGCTCATGTCGACTCCTTCAGCGTGGCGGGTCGTGGCCCCTCCATCCTCACGCGGGCGTCCTCCGGTCGCCAGCCCGCCCGGTCGACGGCCGGGTCGCCGACCGGTCACCGAGCCGGTCCCTCCGGCGCGGCCGCCGTCGCCCTCGTCCTCGCCGTCGTCAGGCGGGCAGGATCGCCCACACGACGTGCGGCCAGCCGCCGAGCGCCCGCCGCACGGCCGCCGCCTGTCCCCCCGCGGCGAGCCGTGCGGCGTCGAGCCGGTGCACCGTGCCCGACGACGGCTCGTAGACCCAACAGCGGCGCACCCCGGGCGTGCCGGCCCTCCCGGACGCCGCGGTCCCTGGCGCGCGCACCGGGCCTGACCGGCCCGCGGCACCATCGGTCGTCGCGGCGTCGGCGGCCACGAGGAGCACGACGTGACGTGGCACCGCTGCCGTGACGCCGCCGGACAGATCGCCGCCGGTGAACAGGGGCACCGGGATCCCGCGAGCCGCCGCGTCGAGGGCGGCGCCCAGCACGGAGTACCCGCGCGCGCCGTCGACCGCGTGGTGCGTGAACCGCACGTCGGCGTACCGCGCGGTGCGCGCCGCACCCCACGGCGGCGTCCCGAGCGCGCCGGGCCACGGGAACGGCCCGAGCGCCTTCCGGCCGGTGCGCGCCTTGACGATGTGCTGCAGGCGACGCCACCGGTGCTCCGCCCCGCCCGGCGAGGCGCCCCCGGACGACCGGTCCGGTGCGACGCGCGGACCGGGAGCCGGGTCCGTGCCGGCGGTCGCGGGAGCGCCGTCGAGCGCGGTACCGGTCACGAGCCAGAGGGCGAGCACAGGATCGCCCGCGGCGGCGAGCAGCGCGAGCACGGCCGAGCCGCACGTCGTCCCGTCGACCTGCCGCGCGAGCGCACCGGCGAGCGTGAGGGGGCGGACCGCGGGCCCACCGACGCGCGCGAGCGACGAGGCACGGCCGAGCGGGTCGACGACCTCGACGCGCGTGTCGACGGGCAGTCGGGGAAGCACGTGCGCGAGCCCGGCGACGACGTCGTCCCGGTGCCCGGCGCCGCGCGCGCGGTCGAGCGCGCCCGCGACGGTGAGCGACGTACCGAGGCCGGGCGCGATCGGCCGCGCACCCGTCGTCAGGGGCCGCGCACCGGCGCCGAGCAGCGAGGCGAGGGACGTGAGCCGCAACCCGCCGAGCGCGCTCATGCCGCGCCGACCGCGCGCGCGACCGCCCACGCGGCGCCGATCCCGGCGAGCGCGAGCACGAGCGCGACGAGCCGGACGAGGAACGACCAGGAGCGCAGCCGCCCGCTGTCGGGCAGGCCGCCCGTCGGCGGCCGCAGGACGGCGGGGACGAGCGTCAGCACCGCGACCGCCGCGGCCGCCACCACGACGAGGGCGTTGGCGCTACGCAGCCCGGCCGCGCCGAGCAGGAGCGCGCCGACGACCACGCCGAGCACGGAGCGCTGCCAGGCGAGGGCGGTGCGCTCGGGCTGGAGGCCTTCGTCCCGTGCGACGGGGTCGCTCACGGCAGTGCGCCCGCCTCGCCGAGGCCCGCTGCGACCGAGTAGCCCGCGATGAGCACCGCGAGCAGGATCACGCCGGTCACGAGGACGGGGATGCCGCCGGGCGCGGGCAACGGCTGCCGCAGCCGGAGCGCTCGCTCGTTGCGGCGCCACGACAGCAGGGCGTACAGGGCGCACGCCGCGCCGACGAGGCACGCGACGGCCGCGACGAGGTCGACGAGCCCGGGGAGGTCCGCGAAGGTCGAGAACGACGTGAGGGCGACGCCTCCGGCGACGAGGCCCACACCCGTGCGGACCCACGCCAGGGCCGTGCGCTCGTTCGCGAGGCTGAACCGCGCGTCGGGCTCGGTCCCGACACCGTAGACGGACCGCGGGCGGCGGTCGTCGACAGGTTCCGCGTGGTCCGGCCCCGGCTCGGTGCGCGGGTCCGGCGGCCCGCCCGCCCCGGGGTCCGCCACGCTCAGCCGACGCGGTCGAGGACGACCGGTCCCGGCGAGACGTCGGACCCCGGAGGGGCGATCTCCCAGGCGCCCTCGAGCGCCTGCACGGCCCGGTCGAACCGGTCCGGCGTGTCGGTGTGGAGGGTCATGAGGTGCTGGCCCTTGCGGACGACGTCGCCGGGCTTCGCGAACAGCTCGACACCCGCCCCGGCCTGCACGACGTCCTCCTTGCGGGCGCGCCCCGCGCCGAGGCGCCACGCGGCGACCCCGACGGCGTAGGCGTCCAGCCGCGACATGACGCCGTCGTGGTCCGCGACCACGTGCTCCTTCTCGCGCGCGACGGGCAGCGGCGCGCGCGAGTCGCCGCCCTGCTCGGCGATCATCTCGCGCCACTTGTCGAGGGCCCGCCCGCCGACGAGGGCGTGCTGGACGTCGTCGGGGTCCTGCGGGCGGCCCGCGGCGGCGAGCATCTCGACGGCGAGGGCGACGGTGAGGTCCACGACGTCCTGCGGGCCCTTGCCCTGCATGACCTCGACCGACTCGCGCACCTCGAGCGCGTTGCCCGCCGTGAGGCCGAGCGGCGTCGACATGTCGGTGAGCAGCGCGACCGTACGGACGCCGGCGTCGGTCCCGAGGTCGACCATCGTGCGCGCGAGCTCGCGCGCGGACTCGAGGTCCTTCATGAACGCCCCCGAGCCGACCTTGACGTCGAGGACGAGGGCGCCCGTCCCCTCGGCGATCTTCTTGCTCATGATCGAGCTCGCGATGAGCGGGATCGACTCGACCGTGCCCGTGACGTCGCGCAGGGCGTAGAGGAGCCTGTCCGCGGGCGCGAGCCCGGACCCTGCCTGGCAGATCACCGCACCGACGTGCTCGAGCGCGTTCATCATCTGCTCGTTGGTCAGCGAGGCGCGCCACCCGCGGATCGACTCGAGCTTGTCGAGCGTCCCGCCCGTGTGGCCGAGGCCCCGCCCGGAGAGCTGCGGCACGGCGACGCCGTACGAGGCGACGAGCGGGGCGAGGGGCAGCGTGATCTTGTCGCCGACACCGCCGGTCGAGTGCTTGTCGACGGTCGGGCGGGACAGCCCCGCGAAGTCCATGCGCTCGCCGGACGAGATCATCGCCTGCGTCCAGCGCCCGATCTCGGTGCGGTCCATCCCGTTCAGGTAGATCGCCATCGCGAGCGCGGCCATCTGCTCCTCGGCGACGACGCCCCGCGTGTACGCGTCGATCACCCAGTCGATCTGGGCGCCGTCGAGCAGCCCCCCGTCGCGCTTCGCGCGGATGACGTCGACCGCGTCGAACGGCTCCTGCGCGGGACCGGTCTGCTCCTCGTCGGCCGCGCCACCCTGCACGGCCCCGTCGTCGTTGGTCACGAGCGCACCTCCAGATCGTCGGGCCCGAAGGCGTCGGGCAGCACGTCCCTCATCGTCTTGATACCACGCACGGTGTCGACCAGCAGGTCGGGGCCGCCGTGCTCCCACAGGAGCTGGCGGCAGCGCCCGCACGGCATGAGCGTGGCGCCACGCCCGTCGACGCACGCGAACGCGACGAGCCGCCCGCCCCCGCCGCCGACGAGCGAGCTCACGAGCGAGCACTCGGCGCACAGCGTCACGCCGTACGCGGCGTTCTCGACGTTGCACCCCACGACCACGCGCCCGTCGTCGACGAGCGCGGCGGCGCCGACGGGGTAGCCGGAGTACGGCGCGTACGCCCGCTCCATGATCTCGCGGGCCGCGGAACGCAGCGCCTCCCAGTCGACCGCGGGGTCCGGGTCCCCGACGGCGCCGCGTCCTGGTCGAGCGTCGTCACCGGGGTGCGTCCCGCCGTCGGGCACGTGCGTCATCGGGACCTCACTTCACGTAGGGGATGCCCTCGGCGGCGGGCGGGCGCACACGACCCACGAGGCCGGCGACGGCGAAGATCGTCACGACGTAGGGCGTCATGAGCATGATCTGGCTGGGGATGGGCGTCCCGACGATCCCGAGCACGACCTGCAGGTTGTCGGAGAACCCGAACAGCAGCGCGGCGATCAGCGCGCCGACGGGGTTCCAGCGACCGAGGATCATCGCGGCGAGGGCGATGAAGCCCTTGCCGCCGGTCATCTCCTTGCCGAACGCGAGCCCCGCGGCGACCGTGAAGAACGCTCCGCCGAGCCCGGCGACGGCGCCACCCAGGATGGTGTTGCGCACGCGCGTCGCGTTGACCTTGATGCCCACGGTGTCGGCCGCCTTGGGGTGCTCCCCCACCGCGCGCAGGCGCAGACCCCACCGGCTCTTGAAGAGGAAGACCTGGAGCAGGATCACGACGACGTACATGAGGTACACGAGCAGCGTCTGCCGGAACAGCACCGGCCCGATCACGGGGATCTGCGACAGGACGGGGATCTCGAGGACGGGCAGGGGCGTGCGCGTGTTCCAGGTCGCGGAGTCCGCGGTGAGGACCGTCGAGTAGAGGTAGCTCGTCACCCCGACCACCAGCACGTTGAGCACGACGCCGACGATGATCTGGTTGACCCAGTACTTGACGGAGAAGATCACCAGGAGCACGCCCACGAGCGCACCCGCGATCGGCGCGGCCACGAGCCCGGCGTACGCGCTCGAGGTGAGCGACGCGACGACCGCGGCGAGGAACGCCCCGGCGAGGAGCTGGCCCTCGATCGCGATGTTGATGATGCCGACCCGCTCGCACAGCACGCCCGAGAGCGCGCCGAAGACCAGCGGCACCGCGAGGAACAGCGAACCCTGCAGCAGGCCCGTCAGCGGGATCGACGACTTGCCGGCGCCGGCCCAGCACAGGAAGGCGAAGACGACCAGGACGCCGAACACGATGGGCAGCCAGATGCCGACCTTGCGACGGTCGCGCGCGGCCCAGAAGGAGAGACCGGCGAGCAGGAGGGCGAGGATCGACAGGAAGAGGGCCGCGCCGCTCGAGCTGACGGTGATCGGCTCGATCTGGAAGAAGTCGTCCGCCGTGGAGAGACGGAACGTGGTCTCGCGCCCGCCGGGCGGGAGGAGCGCGAAGACGACGAGCGAGATCAGGCCGATGACGGCGTACGCGATCGGTGCGCGCCAGCTGATCGGCGGCAGCGGCTTCGCGGTCGACCGCGGCGCGGCGGGCTCGCCGGGCACGGTCGGGGCCGGGGTGGTCGCGGTGCTCATGCGCCCGCCTCCTGCGTCGTCAGGGTGGTCGGGGTCGTCGCGCGGTCGCGGCGGCGTGCGGCCTGCCGCTCGGCCCGCGTCGGTCCGCCCGGCGTCGGGAGGCGGAAGATCGCCCGGACCAGCGGGGGTGCCGCGATGAACAGCACGATGAGCGACTGGACGACGAGGACGATGTCGATCGGCGTACCCGTCCGGGCCTGCATGGCGAACCCGCCGGCGCGGAGCGCGCCGAACAGCAGGCCCGCGAGGACCGTGCCGAGCGGCCGCGAGCGGCCCAGGAGGGCGACGGTGATCGCGTCGAAGCCGAAGCTCGCCGCGACGCCGGCCGTGAGCACCTTCTCCGTGCCGAGCACCTGGGCGGCGCCGCCCAGACCGGCGAGGGCGCCGGCGATGGCCATGACCCAGACCGTGACCCACGGGACCGAGATGCCCGCGGTCCGTGCCGCGTTCGGGTTCTCCCCGACGGCGCGGAAGCGGAAGCCGAGCGTCGAGCGCTCCATGAGCCACCAGACGCCGACGGCGACCAGGAGCGCGAGGACGAACCCGAGGTGCAGCCGGTAGCCCTCGCCGAGCAGGAGCGGGAAGGTCGCGCTGCCGGGGATGGGCGGGCTGATCGGGTTGGAGCTGCCCGGTCGCTGGAAGGCGGGCGTCGTGAGCAGGTACGCCACGAGGTACACCGCGATGTTGTTGAGCATGATCGTGACGATCACCTCGTGCGCACCCGTGCGTGCCTTGAGCACGCCCGCGATGCCGGCCCAGATCGCACCGCCGAGCGCAGCGCCGAGGACCGCGAGGGCCAGGTGCAGGCCCGGCGGGAGCGAGAACGTGAAGCCGATGAAGGCGGCGAAGATGCCGCCGAGGATGATCTGCCCCTGCGCGCCGATGTTGAACAGGCCGGCTCGGAAGCCGATGCCGAGCCCGAGCCCCGCGAGGATCAGCGGCACCGACACGGTCATCGTCTCCGTGAGCGGACGCAGCGCGCGCTGCAGGTCCGTCGCCTGGAAGTTGATCACCGCGCCCTGGAACAGCGCGCTGTAGGCGCCGAACACCGCGTCCCACACGGCCGAGAAGAAGTCGGCCGGGCGCGCGAAGAAGTACGTCGCCGCCTCCTGGACCTCCGGGTCGGCAGCGGCGATGAGGACGCCGCCGATCACGAGGGCCGCGACGATCGCGAGCAGCGAGACGAGCCAGCTGCTCTCGAGGATCTCGCGCAGGACGCCCTGCCCGGCGGGCCGCTCGGGCTTCGGCACGTCGCTCGGCGGTGCGGGGGTCGGCGGGGCGACGGGCGTCCCCTCGTCGTCCGGCATGGCCTGCTGGGTCACTGGTCCTCCTCCTCGCGCTGGTCGCGCGGGACGGCGTCGGCCTCGAGGTCGGCCCCGCCGAGGGTCGTGTGGTGCTCCGCGGCCTGGGCGACCGCCTCGTCGAGCGGGACGCCGGCCATCATGAGGCCGAGCACGTCGCGGTCGGTGTCGCCGGGGACGACCCCGACCACCCGGCCGCGGTACATCACCGCGATGCGGTCGGCGAGCGCCAGCACCTCGTCGAGCTCGGTCGACACGATGATCACCGGGGTGCCGTTGTCGCGCTCCTGCACGACCCGGCTGTGCACGAACTCGATCGAGCCGACGTCGAGGCCGCGCGTCGGCTGGGACGCGATGAGCAGCCGGAGCGGGCGCGACATCTCGCGCGCGAGCACGACCTTCTGCTGGTTGCCGCCGGACAGGGTGCCCGCGGGCGCCTCGACGGTCTGGGTGCGCACGTCGAACTCGACGACGCGCTGCTCGGCGTTGGACCGGATCGCGCCCTTGTTCAGCGCCCCGGCGCTCGAGTAGGGCGCGGACGTGAAGAGGTCGAGCACGAGGTTCTCCTGGACCGAGAAGGTCCCGATGATCCCGTCGGTGCTGCGGTCCTCGGGCACGTAGCCGACGCCGGCGCCGAGGACGTCGGCGACCCCACGACCCACGAGCTCCGTGCCGTCGAGCGAGATGGAGCCCGCGACGGGCCGGCGCAGGCCGACGATCGTCTCGGTGAGCTCCGTCTGCCCGTTGCCCTGCACCCCGGCGACGACGAGGATCTCCCCGCGCGCGACGTCGAGGCTGACCCGGTCGACGACCGGCGTCCCGAGCTCGTCCATCACCGTGAGGTCGGTGATGCTGAAGGTGGCGTCGCCGGGCTCGGCCGGGCTCTTGTCCACGCCGAGCGACACGGACCGTCCGACCATGAGCGACGCGAGCTCGGTCTCGCTCGCGCTCGGGTCCGCCGTCCCGACGACCTTGCCGCGGCGGATGACCGTGATCCGGTCGGCGACCGCGCGGACCTCGCGCAGCTTGTGCGTGATGAAGACGATCGAGGTGCCGGCGGCCTTGAGCTGGCGCATGATCGCGATGAGCTCGTCGGTCTCCTGCGGGGTCAGCACCGCGGTGGGCTCGTCGAGGATGAGCACGCGCGCGTCGCGCGAGAGCGCCTTGATGATCTCGACGCGCTGCTGCACGCCCACGGGGATGTCCTCGACCATCGCGTCCGGGTCGACCTCGAAGCCGAACCGGTCGGAGATCTCGCGGACCAGGGTGCGTGCGCGCCGGGCGTCGATGAGCCCGGCGCCCTTGACGGGCTCGTGCCCCAGGGCGACGTTCTCGGCGACCGTGAAGACTGGGACGAGCATGAAGTGCTGGTGCACCATGCCGATGCCGGCGGCCATCGCGTCGCCCGGACCCGTGAAGGTCACCGGGACGTCGTCGACGAGGATCTCTCCGTCGTCGGGGTCGTACAGGCCGTAGAGCACGTTCATGAGCGTGCTCTTCCCGGCCCCGTTCTCCCCCAGCAGGGCGTGGATCTCGCCCGGCTCGATGACCAGGTCGATGTGGTCGTTGGCGACCAGGGACCCGAAGACCTTCGTGATCCCGCGCAGCTCCAGCTTCACCGGCTGCCCTCTCTCCGAACAGGGAACTCCATCGAACCGTACTTCCGCCGTCCCGGCGCAACATGGCGACGGTGGCCCGGGCGGGCTCGCCCGGGCCACCGTCTCAGCCTGTCGTCACGGGGTGTTCGTCGACTCCACGACGAGGTCGCCCGCGATGATCTGCTCCTGGTACTCCGCGAGCTTGTCCTGCAGCTCGGTGGGCACCGCGTCCTCGAAGTCGTGGAACGGGGCCAGGCCCACGCCCTCGTTCTCGAGCGTGCCGACGTACGGCTCGTTGGTGAAGTTGCCGTCGACCGACTCGCTCACCGTGTCGAAGACGGCCGGGCCGATCTCCTTCATCACGGACGTGATGATGATGTCGCCGTACTCCGTGGTGAGGAACCCGTCGGAGTCGACCCAGATGATCTTGGCGTCACCGCTCTGGGCGGCCGCGGCCGCGCCGAGGCCCACCGGGCCGGCGACCGGCATGATGATGTCGGCACCCTGGTCGATGAAGCCCTGGGCGAGGTTCTGGCCGTTCGCCTGGTTCTCGAAGTCGCCGGTGAAGGAACCCGTCTGGGCCTCCTTGTCCCAGCCGAGCGTCTTGACGTCCGTGCCGTTGTCCTCGTTGTACTTCGCGACGCCGTCGACGAAGCCGTCCATGAAGATCGCGACCGACGGGATCTGGATGCCGCCGAACGTCGCGACCGTGCCCGTCTCGCTCATGCCCGCGGCGAGGTAGCCCGCGAGGAACGCGGCCTCGGCCGTGTTGAAGAGGATCGGCTTCGCGTTGTCGAGCTCGACCGGGTTGAAGTCCGCGTCGGAGAACGAGGAGTCGATGAGGGCGAAGTTCGTGTCGGGGTTCGCCTCCGCCGCGGCCTGGATCGGGTCCTCGAGGAGGAAGCCCACGCCGATGACGAGGTTGCAGCCCTGCTGCACGAGGTTGTCGATGTTGGGCCCGTAGTCCGTGTCCGCGGACGACTCGACCTCGGTCGCCGTGATCCCGAGCTCGGACTCCGCCTGCTCCAGGCCCTCGAAGCCGGCCTGGTTGAACGACTGGTCGTCGAAGCCGCCCGCGTCGGAGACCATGCACGCCGAGAAGTCGGTGTTGCCTCCGGCCGTGTCCTCGCCGCCGCCCGTGGTCTCGTCGTCCTCCGGGGCCGCGCCGCACGCGGCCAGCGCGAGCGCGGCCGCAGCCGCGAGCGCGGAGAACTGCATTGCTCTCTTCACGATGAGCTCCTGTCGATGTCCGTCGCTGGCCGCCGTCTTGACCGGGATCCCCCCGGGCGCCGTTGCGCGGGAGGACCACGGGGTCCGTCGACCTCTATGGACCGAAGACTAATCAGCCGGATGCGTCCCGGACGTTACTTGCCGGTAACGCCGCTGCTTCGTTATGCAAGCGTCACTTTGCGTCTGAGGCGTGACACACCCCGGTCCACGGGTCGGGACCGCGGGCGCGGCAGGGTGAGCCGGGCGATCCGCCCGTTGTCCGTCAGCCGAGCGCGACGCGCGCGAGCAGTCTCGTCCCCGCGTCGATCGCGCGCTCGTCGACCTGGAGATCGCCCTGGTGGATGTCGTACGCGCGGCCGCCCGGCGTGCGCGTCCCGAGCCGGGCCATCGCGCCCGGCACCTTCGTGAGATACCACGCGAAGTCCTCGCCGCCGAGCGACTGCTCCGTGAGCAGCACCGAGCCGGGGCCGAGCACGTCGCGCGCCGCGGCCTCGAGCAGACCCGTGCACCGCTCGTCGTTCTCGACCGGTGGGACGCCGCGCGTGTGGTGCACGGTCACCTCGACCTCGTACGGCGCGACGACCTGCTCGACGGCGTCGTGCAGCACCTGCCCGGCGAACTCCCACGCGCGCACGTCGAGGCAGCGCAGCGTGCCGCGCACCGTCCCGGTGCTCGGGATCGCGTTGTGCGCCGAGCCTGCGTGCACGGCGCCCCACGTGAGGTTGACCCCGGAGCGCGGGTCGAGCCGGCGCCCGAGCACCGCGGGGACCTGCGTGATGACCTGCCCGAGTGCGTACACGACGTCACCCGTCAGGTGGGGTCGGGACGTGTGACCACCCGGCGACGCGATCGTCACGGAGACCTCGTCGGACGCCGACGTGATCGGCCCGATCCGCGTCCCGATGTGACCGACGTCGACCTTCGGGTCGCAGTGGATCGCGAAGATCTCGTCCACGCCGTCGAGGCCGCCCGCCGCGAGCACGTCGAGCGACCCGCCCGGCTGCACCTCCTCGGCCGGCTGGAAGATCAGGCGGACCCCACGACGGAGGCCGACCTCGGCGTGCAGGTCCGCGAGCACGAGCCCGGCACCGAGCACCGCCGCGGTGTGCACGTCGTGGCCGCACGCGTGCGCGACGCCGCTCACGGTCGACGCCCACGGCAGCCCGCAGCGGTCCTGCAGCGGCAGCGCGTCGAGGTCCGCGCGCAGCGCGACGCGACCCGGGGCGGGCGCCGGCACGCCGTCCGGGCCCGGGACGAGGTCGCCCGGCGCAGGGCCGACGTCGCACACGAGCCCGGTGCCGGGCAGCGGCCGCGGGTCGAGCCCGGCGGTCCTCAGGCGCTCGGCGAGGAGCGCCGTCGTGCGCGTCTCGGCGCGCGACACCTCCGGGTGCTGGTGGAGGTCACGGCGGATCCCGACGAGCTCGGCGGCGTGGCGCGCCGCGGTGGGCCCGAGCAGGTCCGCGAGGTCGTCCTGCCGGGCGCTCACAGCAGCTCGTCCAACCCCAGCTCGCGCACGGCGTCGACCATCGACTTCACCTGCTGCGCCCGCGCCCTCGTGGTGACGAGGAGGGCGTCGGGAGTGTCGACGACGACGACGTCGTCCAGACCCAGCACCGTCACCACGCGGTCGCCGGCCGGCACGACGACGGAGCCCGCGCTGTCCCGGCGCACGACCTTGCCCGTGTCGCCGAGCACCTTCGAGCCCGCATCGTCCACCGACGGGAGCAGCGCGGCGAGCGAGTTGAAGTCGCCCACGTCGTCCCAGCCGAACGTGCCCGGCACGACGGCGACGCCCCCGACGGCCGCGACCGGCTCGGCGACGGCGTGGTCGATCGCGATCTTCTCGAGCGCCGGCCACGTCTCGGCGAGCACCCGGTCACGGTCCGGCCCGTCCCACGCCGCGGCGACCGTGCGCAGCCCGTCGTGCAGCTCCGGGCGCTGGTCCGCGAGGTGGGCCAGCAGGACCGACGCGCGGACGATGAACATGCCCGCGTTCCACCGGTACTCGCCCGACGCGATGTACTGCTGCGCCGTCGCCGCGTCCGGCTTCTCGGTGAAGCCCTTCACGTGCAGGGCGCTCGGCGCCCCCTCGACCCCGAGCGGCTCGCCGCTGTGCACGTAGCCGAACGCCGTGGAGGGCCGGGAGGCCGCGATCCCGATCGTCACGACGTATCCGGCGCGCGCGGCCTCGACCGCCTCCCGCACCGACGCCTCGAACGCGTCGTGCCCGGTGATGACCTGGTCCGCCGCGAAGGAGCCGATGACCACGTCGCCGTGCCGGCGCTCGAGCACGGCGGCGGCGAGCCCGATCGCCGCCATGGAGTCGCGCGGCGACGGCTCGGCGAGGACGTTCTGCGCCGGCAGAGCGGGCAGCTGGCTCCGCGCCGCGGCCACGTGCCGCTCCCCCGTGACGAGGACGACACCCTCGTCGCCGGTCAGCGGCGTCAGCCGGTCGACCGTCGCCTGGAGCAGCGTGCGCCCGGACCCCGTGAGGTCGAGCAGGAACTTGGGCGCCGTGGCCCGCGACAACGGCCACAGCCGCGTCCCGGCGCCACCCGCCGGGACGACCGCGTAGAACCCGTCGATCGGCGAGCCGGGCCCCCGGGAGGCGGTCGACGGCGTGGCGGAGGGCAGGGCGGGAGAAGGGACCATGAAGGCAGCATAGTGAGGGCCCCGGTTCCCCCGTCGGCTGTGGGATCAGTCACAAACACCCCGCACGAGGCCCTCGCGCGGCCCTCGGCGGTCCGCAGCATGACGCCGATGTCACTATGGTGGAAGCCCAGAGACTGATGCCGACGAGGGCTCTCCGCGGCCCGGGACCATGGTCCCGTCCGCACCGGGTCCGCCCGGCATCTCCCCCTGATCTCGCCACAGGAGGCCCCCAAAGTGCCCAGTGCACCAGCTGGCACGCTCTACCGCGGCCGTGAAGGCATGTGGTCGTGGGTCGCGCACCGCGTGACCGGCGTGCTCATCTTCTTCTTCCTCCTCGTCCACGTGCTCGACACGGCACTGGTACGAGTCTCGCCCGAGGCGTACAACGCCGTCATCGGCACCTACCAGACGCCGATCATGGGGCTGGGCGAGGCGGGCCTCGTGGCCGCGATCGTCTTCCACGCGTTCAACGGCATCCGGATCATCCTCGTCGACTTCTGGGCCAAGGGACCGCGCTACCAGCGCACGATGCTGTGGATCGTCGTCGGCCTGTTCGTCGTGACGATGGCGGGCTTCCTCCCGCGCCACCTGATGAACGTCTTCGGAGGGGGGCACTGATGGCCGCCGCACCCACGGTAGAGGTCGCCTCGCCGCGCGACCCGTACCGGCGCAGGAAGTCGACGCGCAGCAACTACGAGCTGTACAGCTGGATCTTCATGCGCGCCTCGGGCGTCGTGCTGATCGTCCTCATCTTCGGCCACCTCTTCGTCAACCTCATGGTCGGCGAGGGCGTGCACGCGATCGACTTCGGCTTCGTCGCGGGCAAGTGGGCGTCGCCGTTCTGGCAGGTCTGGGACCTGCTCATGCTGTGGCTCGCGATGTTCCACGGCACGAACGGCGTCCGCACGATCATCAACGACTACGCGGAGCGCGACGGCACCCGGCTCGTGCTCAAGCTCGCGCTGTACCTCGCGTTCACGATCGTCACGGTGCTCGGCACCCTCGTGATCTTCACCTTCGAGCCGTGCCCCGCGAACGCGCCGGCCGAGCTGCTCGCCTCGTTCTGCTTCGACTGACGCCCGCAGGACGCCACGCCCCCACCCCCGCCGTCCGCGGCACCACAGCTCTCTCCCAGGAGGCATCGGAACCGATGCAAACCCATCAGTACGACGTCGTCATCGTCGGCGCCGGCGGCGCCGGGATGCGCGCGGCGCTGGAGTCGTCCGGCAAGGTCCGCACGGCCGTCATCTCCAAGCTCTACCCGACGCGCTCCCACACGGGTGCGGCGCAGGGCGGCATGTGCGCCGCGCTCGCCAACGTCGAGGAGGACAACTGGGAGTGGCACACGTTCGACACGGTCAAGGGCGGCGACTACCTCGTCGACCAGGACGCCGCGGAGATCATGGCCAAGGAGGCCATCGACGCGGTCCTCGACCTCGAGCGCATGGGCCTGCCGTTCAACCGCACGCCCGAGGGCCGCATCGACCAGCGCCGCTTCGGCGGGCACACGCGCAACCACGGCGAGGCCGCCGTCCGCCGCTCGTGCTACGCCGCGGACCGCACCGGGCACATGATCCTCCAGACGCTCTACCAGCAGTGCGTCAAGCAGGACGTCGAGTTCTTCAACGAGTTCTACGTGCTCGACCTGATCACGGACCACGACCTCGCCGCCGGGGAGATCCCCGACGACGAGACCGTCACCGCGACCGGCGTCGTCGCCTACGACCTCGCGACCGGCGAGATCCACGTCTTCCAGGCGAAGGCGATCATCTTCGCCACGGGCGGCGCCGGCAAGATCTTCAAGACGACGTCCAACGCCCACACCCTCACGGGCGACGGCATGGCGCTGGCGTACCGGCGGGGCCTGCCGCTCGAGGACATGGAGTTCTTCCAGTTCCACCCGACGGGTCTCGCGGGCCTCGGCATCCTCCTCTCCGAGGCCGCGCGCGGCGAGGGCGGCATCCTGCGCAACTCCGACGGCGAGCGCTTCATGGAGCGCTACGCGCCGACGATCAAGGACCTCGCGCCGCGCGACATCGTCGCCCGCTCGATGGCGAACGAGGTCCGGGAGGGCCGCGGCGCCGGGCCGAACAAGGACTACGTCCTGCTCGACCTCACGCACCTCGAGCCCGCCCACATCGACGCGAAGCTCCCCGACATCACCGAGTTCGCCCGGACGTACCTCGGCATCGAGCCGTACACCGAGCCCGTCCCGGTCTACCCGACCGCGCACTACGCGATGGGCGGCATCCCGACCAACGTCGACGCGGAGGTGCTGCGCGACAGCAGCCACGTCGTCAAGGGTCTCTACGCCGCGGGCGAGGTCGCGTGCGTGAGCGTCCACGGCTCGAACCGCCTCGGCACCAACTCGCTGCTCGACATCAACGTGTTCGGCAAGCGTGCCGGGCGCACCGCCGCCGCCTACGCGGCGACCGCCCAGTACTCCGAGCTGCCCGAGAACCCGGCCGCTGCCGTGATCGCCCAGCTCGAGGAGATGCGCAACCGGCCCGACGGCGAGCGCGTCGCCGACGTCCGCAAGGCGCTCCAGGAGACGATGGACGCGAACGCCCAGGTGTTCCGCACGGGCGACTCGCTCAACGAGGCGCTGTCCGACATCCGCGAGCTGCAGAAGCGGTACCGCAACGTCTCCGTGCAGGACAAGGGCCGGATGTTCAACACCGACCTGCTCGAGGCCATCGAGCTCGGCTTCCTCCTCGACATCGCCGAGGTCACCGTCGTCGCGGCCATCAACCGCAAGGAGTCCCGCGGCGGCCACTACCGCGAGGACTACCCGAACCGGGACGACGCGAACTACATGCTGCACACGATGGCGTACCGCCGTCCGACGTCGGCCTCCGACGTCGCGGACGGGCATGTCACCGGCTACTTCGACCACGTCGAGTCGTTCGACGGGTACAAGGTCGCCCTGGGCTCCAAGCCCGTCACCCAGACCCGGTACGAGCCCATGGAGCGGAAGTACTGATGACTGCCACCCTCGAGAGCCCGTCGGCTCCTGCACCCGAGGCGAAGGCCGGAGAGATCCCCTCGTTCGAGGTCACGCTCCGGATCCGCCGCTTCTCCCCCGAGTCCGCGCACGGCGACGACGCGTACTGGGACGAGTTCACCGTCCTCGCGCACGGCACCGACCGCGTGCTCGACGCGCTCCACAAGATCAAGTGGGAGCACGACGGTTCGCTCACCTTCCGGCGCTCGTGCGCGCACGGTGTGTGCGGCTCGGACGCGATGCGCATCAACGGCCGCAACCGCCTGGCCTGCAAGACGCTGCTCAAGGACGTCAACCCCGACAAGCCCATCACGGTCGAGCCCATCAAGGGTCTGCCCGTGGTCAAGGACCTCGTCGTGGACATGGAGCCGTTCTTCGCGTCCTACCGCGAGATCATGCCGTTCCTCATCACGTCGGGGAACGAGCCGAGCAAGGAGCGCCTGCAGTCCGCCGAGCAGCGCGAGCGCTTCGACGACACCACGAAGTGCATCCTGTGCGCCGCGTGCACGTCGTCGTGCCCCGTGTTCTGGACCGACGGGCAGTACTTCGGCCCGGCCGCGATCGTCAACGCGCACCGGTTCATCTTCGACAGCCGCGACGAGGGCGCCACGCAGCGCCTCGAGATCCTCAACGACAAGGAGGGCGTGTGGCGCTGCCGCACGACCTTCAACTGCACCGAGGCGTGCCCGCGCGGCATCGAGGTCACGAAGGCGATCCAGGAGGTCAAGCGCGCGATGATCACGCGCGCCTTCTGACGCTCGCACCACTCGGCGCGTCGTCACCCTGGGACGGGGTGGGGGTGCTGCTGCCCGGTCGTGGCAGCAGCACCCCCACCCCTTCGTCGTCCCGCTTCGTGATCAGGTCCTGCGGGCGAGGCGGCCCTTGCGGACGCCGCGGACGACAGGGCTCCAGGGCTTGCCCCTGCCGTGGCCCGCACGGACCTGCTCCTCCGGTCCGACCTCGCCGTCCACTCGGACGTGGCGGCCCGGGTTCGTCCGCGCGCCGTCGACCACGGGGAGCTCGGGGCGGCCGTCCCGGGCGTGCCGCGGACCGCCCGGCTCCGGCTCGGGCTCGCGCGGCGGGTCGGCCATCCAGGCGCAGACCGCCAGGAGGATGCGCGCCATGAAGTTCACGAGCAGCAGCAAAGTCACCAGCACGGCGAACGACGCGAGCAGGGCGTTGCGGCTCGCGCTGCCCGCGACGAACGACGACCCGAGGTAGCGCAGGCCCCCGAAGGCGGTGGCGGCGGTGAGAGACCCGACGACGAGGTCCCGGCGCCGCACGTCCACGCCTGCGAGCAGGACGACCACGAGCACGACGACGACCGCGTCGATCAGCACGCTGACGAGCAGGCCCGAGAACGCGACGAGGACCGCGGCGCCACCCGACAGGCCGAGAGCGGCCATCACATGGTTGCCCAGCGTCGTGACCGCGACGCCCGCTGCGGCCGACACGAGGATCATGATCGCGAGGAGGACGAAGCCGAGGAAAGCGCGCACGCGGGCGAGCACCGGGCTCTGGCCTACGTCGCTCACGCCGAACATCGTGCGCACCGCACCGCGGAGGTGGTACATGAACGAGACGGCGGAGAAGAGCAGGACGACTCCTGCGATGGCGCTCGTCACGCTGAGCCCGGAGTCGAGCAGCAGGTCATCGGGCTGGATCACACCGCTCGACCCGTCGACGGCGATGAGGCCCGGCACGAGGTCGTTGATCCACGCGAAGACGGCGTCCATGAGCTCCTGGCGCCCGCCCAGGACCTGCACGAAGATCGTGTACCCGATCGTGAGCGCCGCGAAGAGCGAGAACAGCGCGGAGTACGCGATGCCGCCGCACAGGAGGGCGCCGCGGGAGTAGAGGTAGCGGTACGTCGCGCGGCCGGGCCGGCTGTCCTTCCACCACTCCTCGACCGCCGCCGCACGGGCCGTGACACGCCGGAGCGTCGTCGGCCCAGGGCGGTCCTGCGTGGTCACGCCCTGAGACTACGAGGGGTCCGCGGGGTGGGCATCCCCGGTCAGGTGGAAGAGCTGCCGAGGCCTCCACACGGCGTCGTCGCCGTGCTCGTAGAGGTGGAACCCGTCCACCGCGAACTGCGCCTCGTAGGCCGCCATCTCGTCGAACGCGCGGTCGAGGGCCAGGTCGTCCACCTCGTGCGCCACGGTGACGTGCGGGTGGTAGTTGAAGCGCAGCTCCTGCTCGAGAGGTCCGCTGCGCACGACGCTCTCCAGGTGCTCGCACTCGGCGATGCCCTCGACCACCTGGATGAACACGACCGGTGACACGGGGCGGAAGGTCGCGCTCCCCCGCAGGTGGATCCGGAACGGCGCCGCTCCGCCCGCGACGCGAGCGAGGTGCTCGGCGACCCCGTCGAGCTGTTCCGGGTCGAGCACGGTCGGCCCGAGCAGCGTGATGTGCGGCGGGATCAGCGCGGCGAGAGGATCCCCGAACCGCGCCCGTGCCGCCTGGAGCTCGGGCCCGAACGGCGCGGGAACCTCGATCGCGATGCCGACCCGCACCTGCGAGGGCCCGCGTTCCGGGAGGTTCACGCCGTCGTCCCCCCGGCGGGGAGGAGGCCGACCCGGTCGTAGACCCGCGCGAGCGTCCCGGCGGCGATCTCACGGGCCTTCTGCGCGCCGCGCGCGAGGACCGCGTCGAGCTCGGCCGGGTCCGCGAGATACGTGTTCGCCCGCTCCTGGAACGGCGTGAGGAACTCGACGACGACGTCGGCCAGGTCCACCTTGAGGTGCCCGTAGCCGCGGCCGTCGTACTCGGCAGCGATCGCCTCGACGTCGCGGCCGGTGAGCGCCGAGAAGATCGTGAGGAGGTTCGACACGCCCGGCTTGGCGACCGGGTCGTAGCGGATCTCGTTCTCCGAGTCCGTCGCGGCCGAGCGGATGCGCTTCGCGGCGACCTTCGGGTCCTCGAGCAGCCAGATGACGCCCTTGCCGTTCGACGAGGACTTGCTCATCTTCGCGGTCGGCTCCTGCAGGTCGTAGATCTTCGCGACCGACCGCACGATGTGCGGCTCCGGGACCACCGCGGTGCCGTCGCCGAAGCGCGCGTTGAGCCGCTCCGCGAGGTTGCGGGCGAGCTCGAGGTGCTGGCGCTGGTCCTCGCCGACGGGGACGAGCGCGGCGTCGTAGAGCAGGATGTCCGCGGCCATGAGCACGGGGTACGTGAAGAGGCCCACGGTCGTGCCCTCGGCACCCTGCTTCGCGGACTTGTCCTTGAACTGCGTCATCCGGCCGGCCTCGCCGAAACCGGTCTGGCACGAGAGCACCCACGACAGCTCCGCGTGCTGCGGGACGTGCGACTGGACGAACAGCGCGGAGCGGTCCGGGTCGACGCCGCCGGCGAGGTACTGGGCCGCCGTGCGCCGCGTGCGCTCACGCAGGCTCGCCGGGTCCGGGTTCACCGTGAGGGCGTGGAGGTCGACGACGCAGTACAGCGCGTCGTAGGAGTCCTGCAGCGCGACCCACTGCGTCAGCGCGCCGATGTAGTTGCCGAGCTGCAGCGAGTCCTCGGTGGGCTGCATCCCGGACAGGATGCGGGGAGCGGTCCCCGGCGGCTTCGTGCCGCTCTGCGACGACGCGGTTGCCGTTCCGGTCTCGGTCACCTCGATGGACATTCGCCCATTCTGACAGGTCGACGGGCGCCGACCGAATCGCGTCCGCGGTGTCGGCACACGGCACGAGCCGGGTGCGACGGGTGCCGTCAGGTCGCCTCGTCGTCGAACGGTGCGGGCCCGACCGGTGCCGTCGGGGCAGGCGCAGGCGGCGGCTGGACGCGCGTCGGTGCGGGCTCGTCGTCGAGCAGCGCCTCGCGCACGATACGGCGCGGGTCGTACTGGCGCGGGTCCAGCTTCGACCAGTCGACGTCACCGATCTCCTCGCCGATCTCGGCGTCGACCCGCGCCTTGGCGTCGCGCACGTAGCCGCGCGCAGAGCGCACGAACCCGCCGAGCTGCTCGGCGTACCGGGGCAGCCGTTCGGGACCGATGATGATCACCGCGACGACGAGGAGCACGACGAACTCGGCTCCGTTGATCCCGAACACGGCGTCAGACTACTCGCTCGTCGCCTCGTCGAGGACGACACGCACGTCGCGCTCCTGCCCGTCGGTCCGCACGCGCAGCGTGACCGCGTCCCCCGGTGCCTTGGCGCGGATCGCGACGATGAGCTCGTCGGACTCCGTGACGGGGCGCCCGTCGATCGACAGGATGACGTCGCCGGGGCGGATCCCCGCGGCGTCGGCGGGACCCTCGGGGGTCACGGCCTGCTGCCCCTGCTGCTCGTCGGTCGAGACCTGGACGCCCTCGCCCTGGTACCGCTGGTCGAGCAGCACGCCGATGACCGGGTAGGTCGCGACGCCGTCGCCGATGAGCTGTTCCGCCGTCCGTCGCGCCTGGTTGGAGGGGATCGCGAAACCCAGGCCGATGCTTCCCGTCGCCGCCATGGCACCCGGCGGCTGCGCGATGGCGGAGTTGATCCCGACGACCTCGCCCTGCCCGTTGACGAGCGGCCCCCCGGAGTTGCCCGGGTTGATCGCCGCGTCCGTCTGGATGGCGTTGATGAACGCCGTCTGCGCCGCCTCCCCGGCCTGCACGGGCCGGTTGAGCGCGCTGACGATGCCCGTCGTGACGGTGCCGTTGAGCCCGAGGGGCGCCCCGACGGCGACCACCGGGTCCCCGACGGCCACGCCGTCGGAGTCGCCCAGCGCGAGCGGGGTCAGGCCGGAGTCCTCGACCTTGACGACCGCGAGGTCGTAGTCGACCGTCCGGCCGACGAGCTCGGCCGGGCTCTCGTGGCCGTCGGCGAAGAGCACGACGACCTCGCCGCCGTCGGACGCGCCGGCCACGACGTGGTTGTTCGTGAGGATGTAGCCGTCCTCCGTGAGCACGAACCCGGAACCCGTCGCGACACCGTCCCCGCCCCGCACCTGGAGCGAGACGACGCTGGGCAGCACGGTCGCCGCGATGTCCGCCACGGAGCCGGGCGCCCGATCCACCTCCGACTCGACGCTCGCCGCGGGCAGGGTGACGGCCGTCCGCTGCGACGGTCCGTCGAGGAGACGGTCGGCCGCCACCCCGCCGAGCGCTCCCGCGACGAGCGCGAGGACGACGAGGCTCACGACGCTGCCCGTGCCCAGCCGTCGGCGTCGTCCCGCGACGACGGGCGGCGCGACGAGCGTCGGGTCCACCGTCGGCCGACCGAGGTCGGGATAACCGCCCACCGGCGAGGTCGCGGACGGCTCGCCGAACGAGCGCAACGGGTCCCACGGGTCCTGCGCCGAGGCACCGGTGCGTCCCAGAGCCGTCGTGCCGGTCGCGGCGGGGACGGTCGACCCGTTCGTCGCCGGCCCGCTCGCCGCAGGCTCCCGGGTCCCCGGCTCACGGGTCCCCGGCGCGGAGGCGTCCGTCCGGGACGGGGGCGGCGGCACCGGGAGCGACGTCGGAGCGACGCGGGCGACGGACCGGTACGCCGACGGCGGCGCGAAGGGGTTGTGCGGTGCCTGCGGTGCCTGCGGTGCCTGCGGTGCCTGCGGTGCCTCGTCAGGGCGCTTCGGGGCGTCGCCGCCGGGCGAGGATGCAGCGGGATCGGTCATGAGGTGCCGAGCGCTCCTGTCATGGTCGTCCAGCCCCGGGAGATGCGCGCCGGGACCCCGGCATCGTAGTCGCGGTCGGGGAACGCCGCCACGAGATCGGCCAGCACCTCGTCCTCGGTGTCCGCGACGACGTCGACCACCGTGTCACCGGACTGCCACACCACGTGCCACGGTTCCTCGGACAGCACGTGCACGCGGCGACCGTCGACGTCCCAGGTGTCGAGACCGGCGAGCGCGGCCTCGTCGAGCAGACCGACCTGCTCACGGACGACGATCTCCCCCGTCGGGGTGGCGAGGTCGATCTCGAGGACCCGCCGGGCCGCGTCCTCCCGCACGGCGGCCACCGTGACACCGTCGGGCAGCTCGGTGGGCCCGGTCCAACCCTGCGCCGCGAGCGACGCGAGACCGGTCTCGGCGCCGCCGGCCACCGAGCCGGTCCCCGCCGCGGTGATGCGCGGGGCGGCCTGGGCCAGCACTGTCAGGGGGTCCGACCGGTGCAGCTCCGGGGTGACGACCGGGCTCTCGCCGAGCGCGAACAGCCCGACGGCCACGACCCCGGCACCTCCGGCGACCACCATCGCGACCCGCCGACGGAGCATCCCGCCGCGCAGCTCGCCGCTCCACGCCCCGGCCGGCAGGACGGGGCGCTGCGCCCACGGGTCGGCGGCCGTCGGCGCACGGCGCAGCGGGTCCTGGTCGCTCGGGGGGATCTGGGCCGAGAGCGCGAGGAGTCGCGCGGTGAGGTCGGGCGCCGGCTCGACGTGGGCGGCGGCGCTCAGTGCACGGCGTGCGTCCCGGGCCGCGGCGAGCTCGTCGGCGCACCGGCGGCACCCCGCGACGTGGCTGAGAGCGCGCTCGGACTCGGCCGGCGAGAGCTGGCCGTCGACGAGCGCGGAGAGCCGCGATCCCAGGTGGGACGTCACGCCACCTCCTGGGCGGTGCGCACGGACCGCTCGTCGGAGGAGGAGGCCGGCCGGTCGTGCGGGTCGCGGTGCGGCAGCGCCGCGCGCAGCTGCGCGCGGGCGCGGTGGATCCGGGAGCGCACGGTCCCGAGCTTGATCCCGAGCGTGAGCGCGATCTCCTCGTAGGACAGCCCTTCGATGTCGCACAGCACGACGGCCGCGCGGTACTCGGGGCTCAGGCCGTCGAGCGCGCGCTGGACGTCGTGGTCGAGGTTCGCGTGCTCGAAGCCCCGCTCGGGCTGGGCGAGCTCCCCACGGGCCGGGTAGTGGGAGTCGTCGTCGCCCATGGCCTCCATGCGGATGCGCTGCTTGCGGCGGACCTGGTCGAGGAAGAGGTTCGTGGTGATCCGGTGGAGCCAGCCCTCGAACGTGCCCGGCGTGTAGCTCGACAACGAGCGGAACACGCGGACGAACGTCTCCTGGGTGAGGTCCTCGGCGTCGTGCCGGTTCCCGGTGAGGCGGTAGGCGAGCCGGAACACGCGGGCCGAGTGCTCGCGGACGATCTCGTCCCAGGAGGGCGGAACCCACGCGCCCGCGCCCTCCGGTCCGCTCGCCGGGGTCGTCGGTCGTCTGTCGCTCACACCGTTCATCGTCCCAGAAGAACGCCCGGTGCCCGGCCGGTGTTCCCGGTCCCCGACCGGACCCGCGCCGCACGTCCACGCCACGCGCACACGTGGGCGGACGGGCCCCGGCGCGCCGCCGGCACCGGACGGGGCGTCGTCCCGGGCGTCGTGGGCGATCGCGGGTACCATCCGAGACAGGGTGCGCTCCGCGCCCACCCCGCACCCATCCCGCGCCCGCCGGGTGCGAGGGAAGTCAGGGCCCGAGCACGCGGAGGCTTCGATCAGCAACGACGTCGGCACCAACCGCAGCGCCAAGGCGGCCAGCTGGGTGTACAGCGAGGACTTCGTCCCCGAGGACGAGGTCCTCCTGCGCGCCCGCGACCGCGCCGCCGAGCTCGGCTGCCCGGCCATCCTGCCCGGCGCCGGCGCGGTCCTGCGCGTCCTCGCCGCGGCGCTCGGGGCACGCTCCGTGGTGGAGATCGGCACGGGCACGGGCGTCGCGTCGCTCTGGCTGCTGCGCGGCATGCCCGCGGACGGCGTCCTCACCACGATCGACGTCGAGGTCGAGCACCAGCGCGCGGCGAAGGAGGCCTTCGCCGAGGAAGGGCTGCCGCCGGCACGCACCCGGACGATCCCCGGCCGGGCGAGCGACGTCCTGCCCCGCCTCACCGACGGCGCGTACGACCTCGTCCTCGTCGGGGCCGACAAGCACAGCTATCCCGAGTTCGTCGAGCAGGGTCTGCGGCTCCTGCGCCCGGGCGGGGTGCTGGCCGTGGACGGCGCACTCTCGCACGACCGCGTCGCCGACCCGGCGCGACGCGACGAGGTCACCACGATCGTGCGCGAGGTCGGGCGTTCGCTGCGCGCCGACGACCGCGTGCTCCCGGCGCTCCTGCCGAGCGGCGACGGCCTGCTGCTCGCCGTGCGCCGCTGAGGACCACCCGTCAGAGCCGGTCCAGCGCCGCCAGGAGCAGTCGCGCGCCGTAGCCCGTGGCGCCCTCGGTGACCTCGTGGCGGTCGGACGTCGCCCGGGCCGGTCCCGCGATGTCGAGGTGCGCCCACGGCACGTCCCCGACGAACTCGCGCAGGAACAGCGCGGCCGTGATCGACCCTCCCCCAGGGCTCTCGAGGGGGACGTGGCGCAGGTCCGCCACCTCGGACCGCAGGGCCTGCGCGTAGTCCTCCACCAGGGGCATGCGCCACACGCGCTCCCCGGTGGCGACCGCGGCGTCCTCGATCGCCCCGGCGAGCGCGTCGTCGGTCGCGTAGAGCGCGCCGTGCCCCCGCCCGAGGCCGAGGCTCGCGGCACCGGTGAGCGTCGCGACGTCGACGAGCACGTCCGGCGCGAGCTCGGCGAGCGCGTAGCCGAGCGCGTCCGCGAGGACGAGACGCCCCTCGGCGTCCGTGTTCGCGACCTCGACCGTGCGCCCCGACCAGGTGCGCAGCACGTCACCGGGCCGGTACGAGGCCGCGCCGACGTGGTTCTCCGCGAGAGGGAGCACCGCCGTCACACGGTGCGCGGACCGCGTCTCCGCGGCGCCGATCACGACGGCGAGCGCCACCGCTGCGCCGGCCATGTCGGTCTTCATCGGCACCATGGCCTCGCGCGGCTTGATCGACAGGCCGCCGGTGTCGTACGTGATCCCCTTGCCGACGACCACGACGTGGCGGGGCGAGCCCGTGCCGTCCGCGACCGTTCCGTGGTCGCGCGGGTCGTAGGTGACCGTCACGAGCCGTGGCTCGCGCGCCGAGCCGGCGCCGACGGCGAGGATCGCCCCGAAGCCCTCGGTCGCGAGCTCGTCCGCTCCGCGGACGCGGACGTCCAGGCCGTGCTCCTCCGCGATCGAGCGGGCCTGCTCCGCGAGCCAGGCGGGGTCCTTCAGGTCCGAGGGCGTGTTCGCCAGGTCCCGGGCGAGCCAGGTGGCGCGCGCGGCCCGTCGGGCGGCCTCGATCGCCGGCTCCGGGTCGTGGCTCGACTCCGCGGTGAGGAGCACGAGCTGCTCGGCCGGCGCCTCGGCACCGCGTCGCCCGGTGGGCTCCTGCGCCGGGGTCCGCGCCGACGGCCGGACGGCTGCCGAGCCGGAGCGGCGCTGCTGCCGGTAGGCCGCGAGCAGGTAGCCCTCGACGAAAGCGCGCACCTCGTCCGGGTCCGCCTCGGACGTCACGGCGCTCACGACGCGTTCGAGCCCGCGGACCGAGCGGGCGAGCGCAGCGCCGGCCCGCCGCAGTGCGGCAGCGTCCCCGGACCCGACGCCCAGGAGGACGAGCCGCGTCGGCAGCCCGGCCCACGGCAGTCTCCCGGGCGACCCCACGTGGGCGCGCGGCAGGTCGACGCGCACGACGTCGCCGGGCCGCCCCTCGAACGAGGGACCGCCGGAGCGCTCGGCCAGCTCCGCGAGGTCGACGCCGTACCGCACCGCGGCGTCGACGGTACCGGCGCGGGGCTGGAGACCGTCCCCCGGCTCCCGGGCGGGAGCGACGGCGACGACGAGCGCCGCGACGTCGTCGTCCACCAGGAGCGGGGACTCGCGCACGGTCCCCCGGGCCGCCACCACGTCGGGCAGCGGGCGCGGGATGCCGGGCGCCCCCGTCACGGCGCGGTCACGAGCCGCCAATCAGCCCACCACGGCCTGGAGCGCGTCGCCGAGCTCGCTGGCCTCGGTCGCGTTGAGCTCCACGACGAGCCGCCCACCACCCTCGAGCGGGACGCGCATGACGATGCCTCGCCCTTCCTTGGTGACCTCCAGCGGGCCGTCACCCGTCCGCGGCTTCATCGCAGCCATTGGTGGCTCTCCATTTCCGTAGTCCCGGGTCCACCCCGCGTGCGCGGGGAGGGGCGCCCATCAGGGCCCGACCGACGCCCGGGCGTGCACCACCGCGCACCCCGGACGCGCGTCCGACCTCCGACGACGCCCGCAGCACAGTCTAGTTCACCCCGGCCCAGGTCCCGGGCGTCACGGCGGCCAGCCCGACGGCGGGACGAGCCGCCACAGCTCCCAGACCCACCACGCCTGACCGGCGACGAGCACGAGGCAGACCGCCGTGAGCCACGCGCGCGAGCGGGTCCAGCCGGCGGTGACCGCGCCGAGCGGGAACGCGAGGAGGAGGAAGCGCACGAGCGAGGTCCCCGGCTGGACCGTCGCGACGAGATAGGCGAGGTAGGCACCGGCCCACGCGTGCATCTCGGGGCCGAGCCGTGCCGCGACGGGGTTGAGCACCAGGGCGGCCACCACGACGAGCAGCAGCCCGAGGACCCACGGTCCGGTGCCGTCGAACAACCAGCGCGACACGTCGACCCACGGCACGAACGGGACGACGTCCGCGCCGCCGCGCCACGCCTCCTGCGTCCGGAAGTACCCCTGGTGCGTGCCCGTGACCAGGCCGCACACCCACGGCCACAGCAGCCCGCTGCCCAGGGCGACGGCGAGGAGGGCGCCCAGGCGCGCGACGTCGGGCCCCCGCAGGTCACCACGGCGCCACCTGACGAACGCGTGCCAGACCACCACCGCCGCCATGGGGAGCGCGACGGCGCGCGTGAGCCCGAGGAGCAGGATCACGAGCGCAGCCCACCCGTACCGGCGGCGCGCGACGAGCAGCAGGGAGGCTGCGACCAGCAGGAGGGCGAGCGACTCCGTGTAGGCGACCTGGAGCACCGGGCTCGACGGGAAGACGCTCACGAGCAGCACGGTCGCGAGCGGCAGGCCGGGCCGCCGCTCGACGGCCGCCGCGCCCGCCGTCGCGACGAGCCGGTGGATCACGACGACGGCCCCCGCCCCGCAGGCGAGCGCGAGCGTCGGCGCCAGGACGTCCCACCCGGCCCCGGTGACGGCGTCGAGGCCGCGCACGAGCGCCGGGAAGAGCGGGAAGAAGGCCCACGCGTTCTGCTCGACCGCGCCGTCCTCGCCCACGGGCAGGACGGCGGGGTAGCCCGACGCGTAGATCTGCTCGTACCAGCTCGCGTCCCACATCCGGCCCACGTAGGCCAGGTACGACGGCGCCGCGTCGGTCCAGAGGTTCTCCTCCTGCGCGCGGGAGACGACGACGAGGACCACCGCGCTCAGTGCGCGCGCGAGGGCGTACACGGCGAGGGCCTGGGCCCACCACGGCCATGTGCGCGGCTGCAGGGCGCGGCCGGCGGGGCGCGACGGCCGCACCGACCGGCCCGCGACCCCCGGGGGCTCGTCGGAGGCCACAGTCACACGAGCCCTCGCAGCGCCCTCGCGGGCGGGGCCTCGTCGCGCACGGCCGCGACGAGGTCGAGCACGCGGCGCGTCGCCGCGACGTCGTGCGCGCGGAACACCCGGGCGCCGAGCCACGCCGCGACGGCGGTCGCGGCGAGGGTCCCCTCGAGGCGTTCGTCGGGCGGCAGGTCGAGGGTCTCGCCGACGAAGTCCTTGCGCGACAGCGCCATGAGGAGGGGGAACCCGAGCCCGGCGAGCACCTCGGTGCGCCGCAGCAGGTGCAGCGAGTGCCACGTGTTCTTGCCGAAGTCGTGCGTCGGGTCGACGAGCACGGAGGCTCGCGGGACGCCGCACGCCACGGCCCGCTCGGCCGCTGCCCGCAGCGTCGCCACGACGTCCTGCACGACGCCGTCACGGTCGTCCGCGGCACCGGGCAGGGCCGGGTAGGCCACGCGGTACGGGTCGGTCCGCGGCGTCGCGCCGCCCGTGTGGGAGCACACGACCCCGATCCCGTGCGCGCCCGCGACCTCGACCAGTCGCGGGTCGTGACCGGCCCACGTGTCGTTGACGAGGTCGGCGCCCGCGAGCGCCGCCTCGTGGGCGACCTCGGCGCGCCACGTGTCGACGCTGACGAGCAGGTCCGGGAACTCCTCGCGCACCCGGGCGACGAACGGCACGACGCGCCGGATCTCCTCGGCGGTCGTCACCTCGGGCCCGACGCCCGCACGCACCCCGCCAACGTCGAGGAGGTCCGCGCCCTCCTCGGCCGCGCGCGCGACGGCCGCGAGCGCGGCGTCGTCGTCGAGCTGGCGGGCCCCCGCCCAGAACGAGTCGTCGGTGCGGTTGACGATCGCCATCACCGCGGGGCGTCCGAGCTCACGCCCGCGCAGGACGAGCGTGGTGCCCCGCGGCGGGACCCCGAGCGGGGGCAGGTCCGCGCCCACGCCGGTCAGCCGGCGTCGGCGGCGCGCAGCTGTGCGGCCTCGAGCTCCGCGGCCGCCTCGAACTCCTCGGCGCGCAGCTGCGCGCCGCGCTCGCACACGTAGGCCACGGCCTCGGCGGGGTCGTCACACACGTGGAGCAGGTCGACGTCCTGGGCGCTGATCATGCCGCGGTCGACGACGGCGGAGCGCGCCCACTCGAGCAGACCGCCCCAGTAGTCCGAGCCGACCAGAGCGAGCGGGAACTCGGTGATCTTGTGCGTCTGGACGAGCGTCAGCGCCTCGAACAGCTCGTCGAACGTGCCGAACCCGCCCGGGAGCACGACGAAGCCCCGCGCGTACTTCACGAACATGGTCTTGCGCGCGAAGAAGTAGCGGAAGTTCACGCCGAGGTTCACGTAGGGGTTCATCCCTTGCTCGAACGGCAGCTCGATGCCGAGACCGACCGACGTGCCACCGGCCTCGTACGCACCCTTGTTCGCCGCCTCCATGATCCCCGGACCGCCGCCGGTGATGACGGCGAACCCCTCGGCGACCAGTCGCCGTCCGACGTCCTCGGCGAGGGCGTAGTCCGGGTGGTCCGGCCTGGTCCGTGCGGAGCCGAAGACGGAGACGGCCGGACCGAGCTCCGCGAGCGCGCCGAAGCCCTCGACGAACTCGCTCTGGATCCGCATCACGCGCCACGGGTCCGAGTGCACCCAGTCCGCGCTCTGGCTCGAGTCGAGCAGGCGCTGGTCCGTCGTCTGCTGCGGGATCTGGTCACCGCGCAGGAGGACCGGGCCCTTGCGGTACCCCGTGCCGCGCTGCGGCATGCCCTCGTCGGACCCGTCCTCACGCCTCGCGGCGCGTCCGTCCGTACCCGTGTCGTCGCTCATGCGACGAGCCTATGCCGCGTCGTCGCCCGTCAGCCATGCGCGCAACGCGTCACGGCACAGCGCGAGCTGCCCGACCGGGCACCGCTCGTCGTCCTTGTGGGCGAGCAGGGGGTCGCCAGGACCGAAGTTGACGGCCGGGACGCCGAGCTCGGCGAACCGCGCGACGTCGGTCCACCCGTACTTCGGACCGGGCGCCCCGCCGGTCACGGCGAGCACCTTCGCCGCGAAGTCGGCGGCGAGGGGGTCGTCGAGACCCGGACGTGCGCCCGGTGCCGCGTCGGTCACCGTGACCTCGAACCCGGTGAACAGGTCCACCACGTGGCGCGCGGCGTCGTCGACCGTGCGCGACGGCGCGAAGCGGTAGTTGACCGTCACGACGCACTCGTCCGGCACGACGTTCCCCGCGATGCCGCCACGGATGCCGACGGCGTTGAGGCCCTCGCGGTAGACGAGCCCGTCGACCTCGACCTCCGCCGGCACGTACGCGGCGAGCCGGTCGAGCACCTCGTGCGCGGCGTGGATCGCGTTGGAGCCCGTCCACGCGCGCGCCGAGTGCGCGGTCACCCCAGGGACGCGGACGTCGGCGCGCAGCGTGCCGTTGCAGCCGCCCTCCAGCCCCGCGGACGTGGGCTCGCCCAGGATCGCGAAGTCGCCGGCCACCAGGTCGGGACGGTTGCGGACGAGGCGCCCGAGCCCGTTCAGCTCGGCCGCGACCTCCTCGTTGTCGTAGAAGATCCACGTGACGTCCTGCGCGGGATCCACGAGCTCGGCGGCGAGCGCGAGCTGCAACGCCACCCCACCCTTCATGTCGACCGTGCCTCGACCCCAGACCTCCGCGGCGTCGCCCTCGCCGACGAGACGCGTCGGCAGGTTCGGCGTGACGGTGAGAGGGACCGTGTCCAGGTGCCCGGCGATCACGACACGGCGCTCGCGCCCGAGAGCCGTGCGCGCCACGACCGTGTCCCCGTCCCGGGTCACCTCGAGGTGCGCGAACGCGCGCAGCGCGACCTCGACCGCGTCGGCGAGGGTCTGCTCGTCACCGCTCACCGACGGTGTGTCGCACACGGCGCGGAAGAGGGCGAGGAGGTCCCCGGTGAGGTCGAGCACGGGAGGCACGCCGGTCGCCCGGCTCGCCTCGTCGGAGGCCGTGGGAGAGGTCACCCCAGCACCCTACCGGCGGCGGATAGGCTGGTCCGCATGACTTCTGCGACCCCTGCGACCTCCCCGGCCGCGGCCGCCCCCGGAACGCGCGCGGCGTGGGGCCTCGGCCTCGCGACCGTCGCCGACGACGGCACCGTGCTCGACGTCTGGTACCCCTCGCCCGTGCTCGGCACGGCTCCCGAGGACGCGAGCGTGCCCGCGTCGCTGGAGGCGCTCGCAGAGCGGGACGAGGTCCGCCGCGTCGAGGTCGTCGTCGTGCGCACGTCGATCGACCTCGACGTCCCGCCCGCCGACACCGCCGACGCCTACCTGCGCCTGCACCTGCTGTCCCACCGCCTCGTCGAGCCGCACGGGCTCGCGCTCGACGGGATCTTCGGGGTCCTCGCCAACGTCGTCTGGACGAACCACGGGCCGTGCTCCACCACCGACTTCGAGGAGACGCGCCTGCGCCTGCGCGCGGCGGGCCTCTCCGTGACGGTCCTCGGCGTCGACAAGTTCCCCCGCATGGTCGACTACGTCGTCCCGTCCGGCGTGCGCATCGCCGACGCCGACCGCGTCCGGCTCGGCGCGCACCTCGCGCCGGGCACGACCGTCATGCACGAGGGCTTCGTCAACTTCAACGCCGGCACGCTCGGCACGTCGATGGTCGAGGGGCGCATCTCCGCGGGCGTCGTGGTGGGTGACGGGTCCGACGTCGGAGGCGGCGCGTCCATCATGGGCACGCTGTCCGGCGGTGGGCGCGAGGTGATCTCCGTCGGCCGCCGCTCGCTGCTCGGCGCGAACGCGGGGCTCGGCATCCCGCTCGGGGACGACTGCGTCGTCGAGTCCGGGCTGTACGTCACCGCGGGCACGAAGGTCACGGTCGTCGGGCGGACCGACGACACGGGCGCGCCGCTCGTGGTCAAGGCGCGCGAGCTCGCTGGCAGCTCCGGCCTGCTGTTCCGCCGCAACTCGCTCACGGGGGGCGTCGAGGCGGTGTCGCGCACCGGGACGGGCGTCGAGCTCAACGCGGCGCTGCACGCCAACTGATCCCTGCCCGACGAACCGACGAGCCGACGACGATGTCCCCGCCCCGCACCGCACGGAACCTGCCCCCGGCGCGGGCCGGGCGGCGTCGGCGCCCGCTGCGCGCCGCGGTCACGCTCCTCATGGTGACCGCGGTCGCGGTCGGCGCGGTCGTCGTCGCGCTCAACCGCCTCGACGACGACACGCCCGTCGCCGAGCGCTGCGCCGCCACCGCCGACGGCCGCACCTGGTACCTGTCGAACGTGCAGGCCGACAACGCCGCGCTCGTCACCGCGACGGCCCTGCGCCGCGGGTTCCCCGCGCGCGCCGGGACCATCGGGATCGCCACGGCGCTCCAGGAGTCGCGCCTCGTGAACATCGACTACGGAGACCGGGACTCGATCGGGCTCTTCCAGCAGCGCCCGTCGCAGGGCTGGGGCAGCGTCGAGCAGATCATGGACCCGGTCTACTCGACGAACGCCTTCTACGACGTCCTCGCGACGATCGAAGGCTATGAGGACATGGAGGTCACCGTCGCGGCCCAGGCCGTGCAGCGCTCCGGCTTCCCCGACGCGTACGCCCAGCACGAGCCCCGCTCGCGCGCGTGGGCGTCCGCCCTCACGGGCTTCTCCCCCGCGACCCTCACGTGCGACCTCGCCGCCGTCGCGGACAGCGAGCTCCCCGCGGCCGGCTCCGACCCCGCCGCCCTCCTCACCGACCGCGTCACCCGCGACCTCGGCCCCCTTCCGGTCTCCCCCGTGGACGGCGCGGCGGGAACCGTCGTCGTCGACGCCACGTCCCTCCCGACGGCGGCCGGCGACGGCGGTCCGGAGCGCGCCGCCTGGGCCGTCGCCCAGTGGGCCGTCGCATCGGCGGACGCGACCAACGTCGAGACCGTCGAGGTCGCCGACCGCCGCTGGACCCGCGCCGACCCCACCTGGACCACGGTCGCGCCCGACGACGCCGCACCGCCCACCCCGGGCACCGTCCGACTCACCGTCGCGACGCCCGACCCCGCCTGAGCTGCTGCGTGTGCTCGACCGTCGCGTCGGGCTGGTCGGTCGCGTCGGGCTGGTCGGTCGCGTCGGGCTGGTCGGTCGCGTCGGGCTGGTCGGTCGCGTCGGGCTGGGAGTCGGGACCGAGGGGTGCGCGCGCGGTCTACCATCCGCGCGCTCGTCCCTCGCGCGCTCCCGCCAGACCCACCACGACCGCGCGCGCACCCCTCGCTCCCTCCCGGGCCACCTCACCCCGGTACGTGGCCGGACGAGGACCCGCTGTCGAGAACACAGGGCGACCGATACGCCTCCCGGGGACGAGGCGACGGACCGGCGGACGCGCGAACGCGCGGGACGGTGCGGTGACGCCGGAGCGGCACCGGAGGCGACCCCGCGGGAGCAGCGCCGAGGCAGCCGCAGCGGGCGCGACCTGCCGGGGCGACGAGGCGACGACCGGAGGGGTGAGACACCGGACGGGTGACGGACCGGACGATGCCGGACCGGGCGGTGCCGGACGGTGGCGGACGGTGACGGACCGGACGGTGCCGGACGGTGCCGGACGGTGCCGGACGGTGGCGGACGGTGACGGACCGGACGAGGGAGGGGGTGGGGTGTGCGGCGCCGGTCGTGGTGGGTCTGGCGGGAGCAGGCGAGGAACGAGCCTGCGGATGGTAGACCGGCGCCGCACACCCCACCCCGTCCCGGAGGTGACCACGACCGCCGACCCGACCCGACCCGACCCGACCCGACCCGATCCGACCAGTCGTGACGCACGAACGCCGCGTCCCACCGGGAGGTGGCGACGCGGCGTCCGGGAGTGCTGCGGGGAAGACGGACCTCAGCGGTCGGCGACGGGGACGTAGTCCCGCTCGGTGGCGCCGACGTAGACCTGGCGCGGGCGGCCGATCTTCGTCTGGGGGTCCTTCATCATCTCGCGCCACTGCGCGATCCAGCCGGGCATGCGGCCGAGCGCGAAGAGCGGCGTGAACATGGCCGGGGAGAAGCCCATGGCCTTGTAGATGAGGCCGGTGTAGAAGTCGACGTTCGGGTAGAGCTTGCGCTCGACGAAGTAGTCGTCCTGGAGGGCGATCTCCTCGAGGCGCATCGCGATGTCGAGGAGCTGGTCCTTCTTGCCGAGGGTCGACAGCACGGCGTCGGCGGACTTCTTGACGATCGCGGCGCGCGGGTCGTAGTTCTTGTAGACGCGGTGCCCGAAGCCCATGAGCCGGACGCCGTCCTCCTTGTTCTTCACCTTCTTCATGAAGGTGTCGACGTCGTACTCCGCGCTGGCGATCTTGTCGAGCATCGACAGGACGGCCTCGTTGGCGCCGCCGTGCAGCGGGCCGGAGAGGGCGTTGACGCCCGCCGCGACGGACGCGTAGAGGTTGGCGTGCGACGAGCCGACGACGCGCACGGTCGACGTCGAGCAGTTCTGCTCGTGGTCGGCGTGGAGGATGAGCAGCTTGTCGAGCGCGTCGACGACGACCGGGTCGGCCTCGTACTGCTGGTAGGGCGTCGCGAACGTCATGCGCAGGAAGTCGTCGACGTAGCCGCGCGAGTAGTCCGGGTACAGCAGCGGCTCGCCGACGCGGCGGCGGTGCAGGTACGACGTGATGGTGCGCGTCTTGGCGAGGAGCAGGACCGTGGCGAGCTCGACCGTCTCGTCGTCGAACGGGTCGAGGGACTCGGGGTAGAACGTCGACAGTGCGTTGATAGCGGAGGAGAGCACGGCCATCGGGTGGGCGTTCCGCGGGAACGTGCCCATGAAGGTGCGGAAGTCCTCGTGGACGAGGGTGTGCCGGTTGACGCGCTCGACGAACGCGTCGAGCGTCGGCGTGTCGGGCAGCTCGCCGTGGATGAGGAGGTACGCGACCTCGAGGAAGCTCGACTGCTCGGCGAGCTGCTCGATGGGGTAGCCGCGGTAGCGCAGGATGCCGGCGTCGCCGTCGATGTACGTGACGCTCGACTCGCACGACGCCGTGTTCATGAAGCCGGGGTCGACCGTGACGAGACCCGTGGACTTCAGCAAGGAGGACACGACGATGCCGTCGTTGCCCTCGGACGCCGCGACCACAGGGAGGTCCTGCGCCTGGTCGTCGACGAGGAGGCGGACCGTCGCCTGCTGTGTGGTGGTCATGGTTCCCTTCCTGCTGCTGCTCGCGCCGTTGCCGCGCGGTCGACCGTACCCCGCATCACCCGCACGTGACCAATCCTGAACCGTCACGAGATCCCCACCCGAGAGTGAGGCGGATCACACCAACGAGCGGGCTCCGGAGAGTCGCGCAGCAGCCTCGTGGACCCGTTCGTCGCTCGCCGTGAGGGCGACGCGGACGTGCCCGCCGCCTGCGGCGCCGTAGAACGACCCCGGTCCGACCAGTATGCCGAGGTCGGCGAGCGCGGACACGGTCTGCCAGCAGTCCACGGCCTCGTCCCCGCCGGACGCCGGGCGGGACCAGAGGTACAGGCCCGCCTCGGAGTGGTCGACGTCGAGCCCCGAGCCGCGCAGCGCGGCGAGCAGGACCTCCCGACGCCGCGCGTAGACCTCGCGCTGCGCCGCGACGTGGGCGTCGTCGGTCAGTGCCGCGACCATGGCCGCCTGCACCGGAGCGGGCACGATCATGCCCAGGTGCTTGCGCGTGGCGAGCAGGTCGGCGACGAGCCGGGCGTCGCCCGCCACGAACGCGGCGCGGTACCCGGCGACGTTCGACTGCTTGGACAGGGAGTACGTGACGAGCAGCCCGTCGTGGGACCCGCCGCTCACCGCGGGGTCGAGCAGGCTCGGGACGCCGTCGGTCGCGTACGGCTCGGCCCACGCGAGCTCGGCGTAGCACTCGTCGCTCGCCACGACCGCGCCGATCTCCCGGGCCGCGGCGACGACGCGTGCGAGGTGGGCGGCGTCGAGCACGCGCCCGGTGGGGTTGCTCGGGGAGTTGACCCACACGAGGCGGACGTCGCGACGCCCCGCCCACGCGCCGACGTCGTCGGTCGCGAGTGGCGTCGCTCCGGCGAGCCGCGCGCCGACGTCGTAGGTCGGGTAGGCGGTCTCGGGGTGCACCACGACGTCTCCCGGACCGAGGCGCAGGAGCGACGGCAGGAGGCCGACGAGCTCCTTGCTGCCGACCGTGGGCAGGACCGCGTCCGGGTCGAGGTCGGCGACCCCGCGCCGGCGCGCGAACCACGCGGCCACGGCCTCGCGCAGCGCGGGCGTGCCGTGCGTCGTCGGGTACCCGTGCGCGTCGGACGCCGCGGCGAGCGCGTCGCGCACGACCGTCGGCGTCGGGTCGACCGGCGTGCCGATCGACAGGTCGACGAGGCCGCGCGGGTGGGCCCTCGCCCGCTCGACGTAGGGGGCGAGCGTGTCCCAGGGGTAGGCGAGGCCGGTGAGGTCGGCGAAGCCCATGTCCCGCCGGCCGGTCAGGCCTGCGGCGGGAGGGCCGCGATCATCGGGTCGTCCTTCTCGACGAGACCCATCTTCGCGGCACCGCCGGGCGAGCCGAGGTCGTCGAAGAACTCGACGTTCGCGCGGTAGTAGTCGCTCCACTCGGTGGGGACGTCGTCCTCGTAGTAGATGGCCTCGACCGGGCAGACCGGCTCGCACGCACCGCAGTCGACGCACTCGTCCGGGTGGATGTACAGCGACCGCTTGCCCTCGTAGATGCAGTCCACGGGACATTCCTCGATGCACGCCTTGTCCTTGACGTCGACGCACGGCTGGGCGATCACGTATGTCACGACCGGGAACCTTTCTGGCGGCGTTCGGACCTGGCGCGGCGAGAGGTGCCGGGTCACGTGGGGGCACGTGCCCCCGGCGGCGACCGCGCGCGGTCACGGAGGGCAAGCACGTCTAGTATCGCTCAGGTCGGGCGGTGGTGGGCCACCGGGGACCAGCCAGTGGACGGACGTGACATGACCCACGAACAGGGCCGACCGGACGACGCGCCGGGTGCAGCGCCCTGGCGCACGTGGCCGGCAGGCACCCGGGTCGTCGTCCGCCGCCGCCTGGGTGCGGCGGAGGCAGCCGCGAGCGACAAGACCCTGACGGACGTCATCGGCGTCGTGGTGGGCAGCGACGACGCGGCCCTCACGCTGCG
The DNA here is from genome assembly GCF_943181405.1 of Cellulosimicrobium sp. Marseille-Q4280. Classification (GTDB taxonomy): domain Bacteria; phylum Actinomycetota; class Actinomycetes; order Actinomycetales; family Cellulomonadaceae; genus Cellulosimicrobium. The sequence goes on along the minus strand of NZ_CALPBY010000007.1, from coordinate 256,913 downwards.
CGAGGACGCCGGCGGCGGTCGGCCGCCCCACCGCGGCCACGGACCGGCCGATGCCGGCCCTCCCCTCGTCGTGGTCCCGCTCGACGAGATCGTGGCGGGGAAGGTCGTGCCGCCGCGTCCACCGCGGCGACCGGCCTGAGCACGCGGGCGACGCGCGGGCCCCGACGCCGCCGCACCGGTGCGGCGGGATCCGTCGCCTCAGCGGACGACGACGATGCCGTCCTGCACGCCGACGGCCACGCGCCCCTGCGCCCCGAGCGCGGTGAGGCGGGCGCGCCAGTCCCCCGCCTCGTCGAGCACCACGCGCTCCGGCGTCGACGCCATGTCGTGCTCCGCGAGGAGCGCGCGCACCGGGTCCGGGCGGTCGAAGAACTCCCCGACGGGCGCGTTCGACTCGAGCGCGCGCACGAGGCGCTCGAGGTCGCGCACCACCACCCGGAGCGCGGACGCGACCCAGGCCGCGTTCTCGGTCACCATCGCCTCGGTGCGGCGCGGGTCCGTACGGCCCACGCGCGTCGCGTCCCGGAAGCTGCCGGCCGCCAGGCCGAGGGCGACGTCGCGCACGGGGGCGTCGGCGACGACGCCGAGCAGCTCCGTCGCGAGGACGTGCGGCACGTGGCTGATCAGGGCGGCCGACTCGTCGTGCACGTCGTCGGTCACGACGTGCACCGTGCCGCCCAGGGGGCCGGTGACGAGCCGCAGCACGGCGGCGAACGCGTCGGCGCGCGTCGTCGGGTCGACCGTCATCGCCCAGGACGCGCCGTCGAGCAGGTCGGGGTCCGACGCGTCGAACCCGGAGTGCTCCGTGCCCGCCATCGGATGCGCACCCACGTAGCGCGCCTCGAGGCCCGCTGCGCGGACCGCGTCGCGCACCGCGCCCTTGACGCTGCCCACGTCCGTGACCACCGTCGCGCCCTGCACGTGCCGCGCGACCTCCGTCGTCACGGCGCGCATCGCCCGCAGCGGAACCGCGAGGACGAGGACGTCCGGCTCCTGGTCGCACAGCTCCGCGACGTCGTCCACGACGCGCAAGCCCTCCGCACGAGCGGCCGCGCGCGTCGACGCCGTCGTGTCGAAGCCGGTGACCGCGATGCCGCGCGCGTGGAGGAGACGCGCGAGCGACCCGCCCACGAGCCCCAGGCCGGCGACCGCGACCGAACCCGGTGGTGTCGTGTCCTCGGGAGCCCGGCCGGTCACCACAGCAGCCCGCTCTCGACTGCTGCCGCCGACGATCCGGCACCGACGCTCCCGACCGGGACGTGCGCCGCGTCGACGTCGGCGTGAACGGACTCGTCCAGCTCGCCGCGCGCCGGAACGACACCCAGGGTCTTGAGGGAGTCACCCGCGGCGACCAGGTCCTCGAGGACCGAGCGCACGGGCGCGTCCCACGGGGCGCCGTCGACGGTGAGCACGAAGACGTAGGTCCCGGCCACCGCCTTGAGCGGGCGGGTGATGAGGCTGGACAGGTTCACGCCCCGGGCGCCGAACGACCGGGTGATCCGAGCGAGCACGCCCGGGCCGGTGACGACCGGCGTCACGGCGAGCATGGTCCGCCACGCGCCGTCGTGCCCCGCGCGCGTGCGCGCCAGCACGTCGCGCGCGGCGGAGCGCTGCGCGAGCACGAGGAAGCGCGTGCGGGCGCCGGCGAAGTCCTCGACGGCGCGCGCGTACGTGTCCAGTCCGTAGAGCTCTCCGCAGATGCTCGGGCCGAGCGCGACCTGGTGCTCCCCCGCGTCACGGCACGCCGCCGCGTTCGACGCCGCGGGCACCGCGCGCAGACCCTCGCGGACCACGAACTCCTGGCACTGGGCGAGCCCGTGCGGGTGCGCGCTCACCTCGGTGAGCGCGCCGTGGTCGGGGCGGACGAACGCGTCGAACGAGATGTCGAGCACGACCTCGTCCACCGCGACCACGGTGGCGCTGCCCACGATCGCGTCGAGCGACGGGACGACGTAGCCCTCGACCGTGTTCTCGATCGCGACGACGCCGCGCGCGTCGGTCCCGTCCGCCACCGCGGTGAAGACGTCGGCGACCGACCCGCGGGCGACGAGCGGCGCGTCGTCGGCGTGGTCACGTCCCCAGCCCGCGGCCGCCTGGTGCGTGAACGACCCCTGCGGCCCGAGGTAGCCGACGCCGCTCACGCCGGCCGCAGGTGGGGCAGATCGGGCTCTGCCGCCGGCGCGTCGGCCGGCCGCGACAGGGGTCCGACGGCCGACCAGCGCGGCGCCAGGGCGTCCGGCCCCGGGACGAACTCCTGACCCGGGAGCACGGCGAGGAGCCGGTGCGCGACGCCGCGGTCATCGAAGTCCGCCAGGAGCCGGTCGAGGACGTCGGCGTCCGGGCACGAGAACGCGGAGAAGAAGATGTGCGGCCCGGCCTGCGAGCGGTGGCTGCGCACGTGCTGCAGGTCGATCCCGGCGTCCGCGACGAGGCCGAGGGTCTGCTGCAACGACCCGCGGTGGTCGTCGCGCGGGCCGAAGGCGAGCCAGACCTGGGCCGCGCCCGCGGCGCGCGGCGCCGACTCGCGCGACTCGAGCAGTCCGTACCAGACGGGCGCGCCCTGGGACAGCGCCTCGCTCCCGGGGAGCTCGCCGAACCCGAGCGGCGCGAGCGCGGCCGTCGCGACGGAGCGCTCGACGACGAGCGTGCCGTCGGACCCTGCCAGGGCGACCCGCTCCTCGAGCGACGTGCGCGTCGGGACGAGCCGAGGGCTCATGCCCATCGTCCGCAGCACGTGGCGCCGGTCGCGCATCCCCGCCTCGTCGACCACGACCGGCCCCGAGGCGTCCTGCGCGCTCGCCGACCGGCCGACCCACACCCACTGGGCGGGCACGGCCACCGCCGCCGAGAGGACGAGAGAGGGCGGCGCCGAGAGCAGGGCGCGCTCGAGCTCGTGCGACGGCTGCGCAGGGTGCCCGAGGTGCACGACCGCGGACAGCCCGTCGATGCTCGCGACGGTCGACAGGGTCGCGGTCGTCGAGCCGAGGTCGAGCAGCGCGTCGGGCTCCGAGCGCCCGCTGTCGTCGCCGTCCGCACCCCAGCCCGCCGCCGTCGCGGCGAGCAGCGCCTGCGGTCCCGACTCCCGTTCGCTGCGTCCGAGCATGCGCACTCCTCGTCCGGTGGTGCGCTCAGGGAGCGCAGACCACCTGGTTGTCCGGCTTGTAGGTCCACCGGTCCGCCTCGTCCTTGACGAGCTCGCCGTCCAGGTAGACCTTGCGGTAGTTCGTGATCGAGAACCCGGGGTTGCCCGCGGCCTGCGGCACGCAGTCCGCGCCCGTGTGGGTCACGGTCGTCGGCTGGACGACGTTCGACTTCTGGCTCGCCGTGGTCTCGACCTCGAAGTGCTTCGTGCTCCAGATCGCGACGTGCAGCTCGCCGCCGCCGACCCACGACTGCATGAGCACGCCGTAGGGGGTGTCGTTCTTGAACCGCATGTCGAGCGACCCGACGAAGATCGTCGCCTCGCGGCCCGCCGGGTAGCGCGTGAACCAGTAGCTGTGCTGACGGTGCTCGACGTCCTCGAGACCGGCGAAGAAGCCCGCGTTGTAGGTCGTCGTCGCCATCTGCGACAGGCCGCCACCGACACCCTCGATGTGCTTGCCGTCCTGCACGATGCCGGCCGAGCGGTAGCCGCCGGCGGCCGTGATCGGGGACAGCGCCTCGGTGAGGGAGAACGTCTCCCCGGGCAGGACGAGCGTGCCGTTGACCTTGCTCGCCCCGACGCGCAGGTTCTCCGTGCGCACGGGCTCGCTCGTCAGCGGCGTCGAGAACTCCGAGACCTTCTCCTTGACCCCGAGCGCCTCGAGCGCGGCGACGGACTGCGCGGGGTCGCTCTCGACGAGCTCCACCGGAGCGGTCCGGTCGTCGCCGGTCGCGGCGGTCGTGACCGCGGTCGCGATGGCCGCCGGGTCGATGGTCGTGCCCGGCGCGCCGCCCTCGATGACCGGGACCCCGTTCGAGAAGACGAAGTGCGCGTCGTCCGGGACGGTGAGCAGGTCGTTCGTGCGGTCGACGACCGCCTGCACGAGCGCGGTGCCGTCGAACGTCAGGGCGAGCGCGCCGTCGGCGGCCGCGTAGGACGCGGTCGCGGCGAGCGTCTCCGCGGGCAGCTCGGGCGACTGGTCGCCCACGGTCACGACGACCGGGGCGGAGACGACCTTCTGCGCCTCGGCGAGCGCCGCGTCCGTCTCCTCCTGGGTGATCTCCGGAGCGACCGGCTCCGTCGCGAGCTCGATCGGGCCGTCGGTGACGAGCCAGCCGGTCGCGATCGCGTCCACCGCGGAGTCCATGACGACGGACGCGCCGTCGGTGGCCGGGGTGGCGGTCGGGGCGCCGTCGACGAACTGGACGGTCCCGTCGACCGGCGCGACGTCGAGACCGCCGCGCAGCGCCTCGACCTGCGCGTCGAGCGCGGCCTCGTCGACCGTCACGACCGGCGGCTTCGCCTCGCCCCCGACCAGGTGCTCCCACAGGCGCACGGGGTTCATCGAGAACGCGGTGAGCTCCTCCGCCGTCGCCTCGGCGTCGAACGCGAGCCCGGAGGCCGCCGGGTCGAGCGTCGTCGTGGCGTCCCCGGCCACGAGCGTCACGGGCTCCGCGGCGCGCGGGCCGAGAGCGGCCTCGAGCTCGTCCTGAGCCGCGGTCCGCGTCTTCCCGCCGACGTCCACCCCGGCGACGGTCGTGCCGCTCGGGACCTTGTCCGAGAAGTACCACTGGGCGCCGGTGTACAGGCCTCCGAGCACGAGCACTCCGATGCCGGTCCACATCAGGCCCCGGACCCACCCTCGGCGCGGGCCGTCCTCGTCGAAGCCGTCGAACGGCGACGTCACGCGCTCCTCGTCGGGCGGGACCGGCGGGAACGCACCGACCGCGGTGGCTGCGACAGGCTCGGCCGGCGCAGCGTGCGAGGCGGCGGGTGTGGCGGCCGACCGGGCGGAGACGCGCACCGGGGCGGGCCGCTCCCACGGCGCGACGGCGGGGATGACCTCGGTCCGCTCCGGAGCGGCGGCCGGGACGGCGGCGACGGGAACGGCGGCGACCGGGGCGACAACCCGGTCCAGGACCTCGGTGTCCGACGGCGCGGCGTCGGTCGGCGCCACCTCGCCGGCGGCTGCCTCCTCGGCCGGCACGGTCTCGGCCGGCGCGGTCTCGGCCGGTGCGATGTCGGTCGGCGCGGTCTCGGTCGGCGCGGTCTCGGTCGGCGCGGTCCCGGCCGGCGCGGTCTCGGCCGGCGCGATGTCGGTCGGCGCGGTCTCAGCCGGACCGGGATCGGCAGGAGCGGACTCCGCAGAAGCGGCCGCAGCAGGCGCAGGCGCCGCCGGGACGGTCTCGCGGAGCCCCGGCTCGGCGGTCTCGGGCTGTGCCTCCGTAGACGTGCCCGAGCCGACGACGGGAACGGCCACGCCCGGCTCGGTCTCGCTCACACCGACGGCAGACGCTGCGGCGGGGGCCGGCGCGGTCGGCGTCGGCTCGTCAGGTGCGGTCGGCTCGGCAGGTGCGGTCGGCTCGACCGAGGGGCTCGGCTCCGCGGCGCTCGCAGGTGCGTCGCCTGCCTCCTCCGGCCCGGTGCTCCCGGCGACGGGTCGCTCGGGGTCCGCGCCCTCGTCGGCGGAGCGGACGACGGCAGAGACGTCGGGGTCGAAGGCGAAGACGAGCGGCACGTAGGGCGTGTCGTCGTCCGGGTCCTCGGCTGCCCCGGCGCCCGGCGTCCCGGGTGCGTCGACGCCCGGCTCCTCGCCCTCCGACGTCGGCGTGGCCTGGCCCTCCTCAGCGGTCACGGCCGGCGCGCCGTCGTGCACGCCCTCGACCGGGCTCTCCCCGGACCCGTCCCCGGTCTCCGCGACCTCGTGGGGCTGCGGGGCGGCCTGAGCGCCCTCCGTCGGGGCGTCGTCGGTCTCCGCCGGCGCCTGGGTGCCCCGTCCGGCCGCGTCGGCCGGAGCTTCGGGAGTGCCGTCCACCGCCGGGTCGGCGGGGGTCGACGGCTCGCCCGCCGGGGGCACCGGTGAGGAGTCCTGAGGCGTGCCGAGAACTTCGTCTCGATCGGTCGGCTGACCCATCCACTGTCTCCGTGACGCGAGGGCGCGCCGAGGCGCGCATGACGACGAGGGGTGCGGTGGCCCGCACCGGGGATTCTATCGGGGCGGATCTACACCTGATGTCCGCTCTGCCCGACCTGACGCTCGTGGAGCGCGACCCGGACGGGCCGCTCGCTGAACCACGAGCGCGGGAGGAACGCGGCGAGCGCGACGACCAGCAGTCCGCCGTAGATCCAGACGTACCCGACGACCTGGCTGGGGACGAGGACGTCACCCCCCGGCCCCGAGAGCGAGAGGAGCTGCACGACGACGACCCAGCCGATCCCGTAGCCGAGAAGGCCGGCGTAGCCACCCCAGGCTCGCGAGAGCACGCCCGCCGCGAGGACGGCCAGGAGCGCGAGGACGAGCCCGAGGTGCAGCGCCGGCAGGTCGACGACGGGTGCGCGGTGCGCGACCGTGCCGACGAGAGCGACGATCGCCCCGATCAGCGCGCACGCCGCCCCACGACCCACGAGACGTCCGGTGCTGGTTTCCACAGGGAGAGGCTACTGTCCGCGCGCGCCGGAATCCCGAGGACCCGGGAGAGCGGCGCGGGAGGCGGCGTAGAACTCGTGTGAAGGCAGGGGCGCGAGCACGTCGTTGCTCAGGGCGTACCAGCCGGCGAGCGGCACGTCCGAGGTGCCGGACGACGCCGCCCCGACGTGCTGCACCTGCGTCGCGTGCGCGCGCAGGGCGCCGAGCACCGCGGCGAGGACCGGCACGACCGGGACGGAGCGGAGCGCAAGGACCGAGGGCCCGTCGCAACGCGCGCGCGGCTCGCCGGGACCGGGAGGCTCCTCGGGCAGGGCGACGGACGGGAGGGGCGCGGCCGGGTCGGGCAGGGTGAGCCCGTCGACGCGGTCGAGCAGCGTCCGGACCTCGTGCCGCGCGTCGAGCGCACGCCGCGCGGACCGCAGCAGCGCGGCGGGCACGACGGCGGTCCAGAGCTCGGGCGTCTCCTCGCCCGCGGCGGCGAGGAGCTCGAGCGCGCGGACCGTGACCTCGTGCGCGCGCACGTGGTCCGGGTGCCCGTAGCCCCCGCCCGCCTCGTACGTCACGACGACGGCCGGTCGCCGCGCCCGCACCACGGCGGCGAGGCGTGACGCCGCCTCGTCGAGCGGGACGCCGACGAACGCTCCCTCGGGGAGCTCGGCCTCCGCCGTCGCGCGCGCGATGCCCGGGGCCGCCCAGGCCATGCCGGAGTCGGTGTACCGGGCCGCGGGGGCGCCGTCCGGCACCTCGCTGCCGGCGCCCGGACCCGGCGCGAGCGGAGCCACCGTGTCCAGGAAGGCGTGGTCGGTGACTCCCAGCGCGGCGAGCGCACGGGTGAGCTCGCCCTCGCGGTGGGCCGCGAGCGCCGGCCCGTCACCCTCGAGGTGCCCCACGCCCGTCGGGTGCGCCGCGGTGTCGATGACCTCGCCGCGCTCACCGCGCGTGCACGTCACGACGGTGACGCGCTCCCCCGCCGCCGCCCAGGTGGCGAGGAGCGCGCCGGTCGCGAGCGTCTCGTCGTCCGGGTGCGCGTGGACGGCGAGCAGCCCGCCGTCGGGCACGACCGGGACGGTGCCGGCGGGCACGACGGCGGGACGGGCGACGGGGTCGACCACGCGAGGGGTCAGGCGCGCTTGGCCCGCGACGTCGCGCGGGCGCGCTCGGTCTGGTCGAGCAGGACCTTGCGGATGCGCACGACCTCGGGGGTGACCTCGACGCACTCGTCCTCGCGCGCGAACTCGAGCGACTCCTCGAGCGTGAGGTGGCGCGGCGGGATGAGGTTCTCGAAGTTGTCGGCCGTCGAGGACCGCATGTTCGTGAGCTTCTTCTCCTTGGTGATGTTCACGTCCATGTCCTCGTTGCGCGAGTTCTCGCCGACGATCATGCCCTCGTAGACCTCCTGCGTGGGGTCGACGAAGAACGAGCCGCGCTCCTGGAGGTTGATCATGGCGAACGGCGTGACCTTGCCGGCGCGGTCCGCGACGAGCGAGCCGGTCGTGCGGGTCTCGATGGGGCCCGCCCACGGCTCGTAGCCCTCGGAGATGGACGACGCGATGCCGGTGCCGCGCGTCTCCGTGAGGAAGCGCGTGCGGAACCCGATGAGCCCGCGCGCGGGGACCATGAACTCCATGCGGATCCAGCCGGTGCCGTGGTTCGACATGGTCTCCATGCGGCCCTTGCGCTGCGCCATGAGCTGCGTGACGGCGCCGAGGTACTCCTCCGGGACGTCGATCGTCATGCGCTCCATCGGCTCGTGCGTCTTGCCGTCGATCGTGCGCGTGACGACCTGCGGCTTGCCGACGGTGAGCTCGAAGCCCTCGCGACGCATCTGCTCGACGAGGATCGCGAGCGCGAGCTCGCCGCGGCCCTGGACCTCCCAGGCGTCGGGGCGGTCGGTCGGCAGGACGCGCAGCGAGACGTTGCCGACGAGCTCCGAGTCGAGGCGGTCCTTGACCTGGCGCGCGGTGACCTTGTGGCCCTTGCCGCCCTTGCCCGCGAGCGGCGACGTGTTGATCCCGACGGTCATCGAGATCGCCGGGTCGTCGACCGTGATGAGCGGCAGGGGGCGCGGGTCGTCGGGGTCGGTGAGCGTCTCGCCGATCGTGATGTCGGCGATGCCCGCGACGGCGACGATGTCACCGGGAGCGGCGGAGTCGGTGGGCACGCGGTCGAGCGCCTTGGTCTCGAGCAGCTCGGTGATCTTGACGTTCTGCATCGTGCCGTCGTGGCGCGCCCACGCGACGACCTGGCCCTTGCGCAGGGTCCCGTTGAAGACGCGCAGCAGCGCGAGGCGCCCCAGGAACGGCGACGCGTCGAGGTTCGTGACGTGGGCCTGGAGCGGCGCGCCCTCCTCGAACGTCGGCGCGGGGATCTTCTCGAGGATCGTCGAGAAGAGCGGCTCGAGGTCCTCGTTCGCGGGGAGCTGGCCGTCGAGCGGCTGGTCCAGCGACGCGCGCCCGGCCTTCGCCGACGCGTAGACGACCGGGACGTCGAGGATCGCGTCGAGGTCGAGGTCCGGCACCTCGTCGGCGAGGTCGCTCGCGAGGCCGAGGAGCAGGTCCGTCGCCTCGGCGACGACCTCGGTGATGCGCGAGTCGGGGCGGTCGACCTTGTTGACGACGATGATCACCGGGAGCTTCGCGGCGAGCGCCTTGCGCAGCACGAAGCGCGTCTGCGGGAGCGGGCCCTCGCTCGCGTCGACGAGCAGCACGACGCCGTCCACCATGGACAGGCCGCGCTCGACCTCGCCGCCGAAGTCGGCGTGGCCCGGGGTGTCGATGACGTTGATCGTGATGCCCTCGGGCTCGCCCACCGCGGCCGCCGCGGGACCGGCGTACCGGACCGCGGTGTTCTTCGCGAGGATCGTGATGCCCTTCTCCCGCTCGAGGTCGCCGGAGTCCATGACGCGGTCGTCGACCTGCTGGTGCGCCGAGAAGGCGCCGGACTGCCGCAGCATCGCGTCGACCAGGGTCGTCTTGCCGTGGTCGACGTGGGCGACGATCGCGACGTTGCGCAGGTCGGAGCGCACAGACATGTCAGTTACTCATCTCAGGAGGAGGGGCGGGACGACGCAGCGCGGACGCCTGTCGTGGACAGGCACCCCCGCGACACCGCTGCGCGGACGAGCGGGTCGCTCGTCCGGCACGGCAGGAAACGCCGTCGACCGGGCGACGTCCATCCTACAGGGACATGCCCAGTCCACGGCCGTGGCGCCCACCACACGTCATCGGCGCCGCACGACGGGCCACCGCCCGCCGGCACGCCGACGACCTACGAGCCGTCGTCGGTGCGCCGAGCGGGGCGCCGGCGCATCGGGGTCCAGCGGTCCGGCGGATCCGGGTAGAGCTCCTCCCACTGCTCCGAGATCGACTCCGAGACGCGCGTCGTCACGTGCTCGGTGAGCGCGGCGCGTGCGGCGCGGCGCTCCGCCCGCAGGAGTGCGGCGTGCTCGGCGCGCAGGGCCTGCACCGTGGACACCGCCATGCCGATCATCACGACGGAGAACGGCAGGGCGATGAGGATCGCGGCGGTCTGGAGCGCGGACAGACCTCCCGCCAGGAGGAGCGCGATCGCGAGGAGACCGGACACCGCCGCCCAGAAGATCCGGCTCCAGGTCGGCGGGTTCGGGTTGCCCCCCGAGGCGAGCATGTCCACGACGAGCGAGCCGGAGTCGGAGGACGTCACGAAGAACACGACGATGAGCACGATCGCGACGACCGAGAGGACCGCCGACAGCGGCAGCCCGTCGAGGAGCTGGAAGAGCGCCGTATCGGAGTTCACCGCGCCGTCGTCGAGCATGCTCCCCGGCTCCGTGAGCTCGCGCTCGAGCGCGGAGCCGCCGAAGATCGAGAACCACAGCGTCGTCACGATCGTCGGGACGAGCAGCGTGCCGAGAACGAACTCGCGCACCGAGCGGCCCCGCGAGATGCGCGCGATGAAGACGCCGACGAACGGTGCCCAGGAGATCCACCAGCCCCAGTAGAAAATCGTCCACGACGACTGCCACTCGAGCCCTGCAGCGCCCTGGAACGCCGTCGTGTCGAACGTCAGCCGCACGATGTTCTGCAGGTAGTACCCGAGCGACTGGACCCACTCCCGGAGGAGGAAGAGCGTGGGCCCCAGCACGAGGACGACGACGGCCAGCGCGCCGGCGAGCACCATGTTCCCGTTCGACAGCCACTTGATGCCCTTGCCCAGGCCTGAGACGACCGAGAGCGTCGCGATCGCCGTGATCGCCGCGATGAGCCCGATCTGCAGGGCCGTGCTGGGCTGGACCACGTCGAGGTAGCCGAGACCGGCCGAGATCTGCAGGACGCCGAACCCGAGCGACGTCGCGACGCCGAAGACCGTCCCCACGATCGCCACCACGTCGATGACGTTGCCCAGCCAGCCCTTGACGCGGTCGCCGAGGAGTGGCTCGAGCGCCCAGCGGATCGACACCGGGCGGCCCTTGCGGTGGATCGCGTAGGCCAGCGAGAGGCCTGCGACGACGTAGATCGCCCACGCGTGGATCCCCCAGTGCAGGTAGCTCTGCCCCATCGCGGCCTGCGCGAGCATGGCGTCGCTGCCCTCGACGCCCGGCTTGGGCGTCACGTAGTGGGTCAGCGGCTCGGCGACGCCCCAGTACACGAGCCCGATGCCCATGCCCGTCGCGAAGAGCATCGCGAACCACACGGGGAGCCGGAACGTCGGCTCGTCCTCGTCCTTGCCGAGCACGATGTCGCCGAACCGGCTCAGGCCCATCCACAGGGCGAACACGACGAAGCCCGCGACGAGGAGCACGTAGTACCAGCCGAACACCCCGATGACGTCGCGCTGGAGCGTCTCCATGATCTCCGAGACGGCGTCCGTGAAGAGCACCGCGGCGAGGACGAAGAGCAGGATCACCCCGGCCGCCGGGTAGAAGACCGGAGGGAAGGGACGGCCCGAGCGGACGTCGCCTCCCGCCGCCGGGCGTCCGCGGGCCGGACGGTCGTCGGTGGGAGGGTCGGGCGTCGGTCCGTCGCTGGAGGCCATCCCACCAGGCTTGCGGTGCCGGGACGGCCCGGCAACCGGAACGTCAGGCGGTCCGCTCGACCACGTGGCCGTCGTGGAGCTCGACGACACGGTCGGCGCGCTGCATGAGGATCGGGTCGTGCGTCGACACGACAGCGGCCACGCCCCGCTCGTGCACGACGTCGCGGATCAGGTCCATCACCGTCGCGGCGGTCCCGGAGTCGAGCTGCCCGGTCGGCTCGTCCGCCACGAGGATCCGCGGCTCGGCGACGAGCGCCCGGGCGATCCCGACCCGCTGCTGCTGGCCGCCGGACAGCTCGTACGGCCGCTGCGCCGCGTGGCCCTCCAGCCCCACCAGGGCGAGCGCCTGCGCGACGCGCTCGCCGCGCTCGCGGGGATCCACGCCCTGCAGCCGCAGCGGGACCTCGACGTTCTCCGCCGCGGAGAGCACCGGGACGAGCCCGAACGACTGGAACACGTAGCCGATCTCGCGGCGACGGACCTCGAGCACGTCCCGCTCGGGCATGGTGGACAGCTCGCGGTCCCCCGCGAGGTGCACGCTCCCCGCCGTCGGGCGGTCGAGACCGCCGAGGATGTTGAGGAGCGTCGTCTTGCCGGAGCCCGAGGGTCCGCGCACGACCAGCAGCTCCCCCGGGTGCACGACGAGCCCGACGTCGGTCAGGGCGTGCACCGCCGTCGTGCCGTGCCCGAACACACGGCCCACGCCCTCGGCACGCAGCACGACGCCCTGCTCCCCGGCGAACCCGGTCGGCGTCGCACCCTGCGTCTCGCTCATCGCTCGCCCTCCTCGCGCGGTGGCGTCGCCCCGCGGTCGTCCCTCGTTCCGTCGTCGTCGGTCACCGGACGGCCGCGACCGTCCGGCCACACCCCCACGTGGTCCGTCTCGAGGGCGAGCCGCACCCGGTCGCGCAGGTCGAGGCTCGCGACGAAGTCCGGCGGGAGCTGGAGGCGGCCCACGCGGTCGAGCACCGCGAACTCCTCCGCGACATGCCGCTCGGACCCGTGCTCGTCGACCTCCGTACGGCGCAGGACCTCCGTCGACGTGCGTCCGTCCCGGATCTGCACGGTGCGCAGCACGTGGTCCGACACCGTCGGGTCGTGCGTGACGATGAGCGTCGTGACGCCCAGCTCGGCGTTGACCCCGCGCATCGCCTCGAGCACCTCGACGGACGTCGCCTCGTCGAGCTCGCCGGTCGGCTCGTCCGCGAGCAGGACGCGTGGCGCGTTCGCGACGGCGACGGCGAGCGCCGTGCGCTGCTGCTCCCCGCCGGACATCTGGTCGGGCCGTCGGTCGCGCACGTGACCCACCTCGAGGAGCTCGAGCAGCGCGTCGACCCGCGCACGCCGTTCCCGGGCGCCGAGGTCGCCCGCGAGCGCCAGCGGGACGGCCACGTTCTCGGCCGCGCTGAGGTACGGCAGGAGGTTGCGGCTCGTCTGCTGCCAGACGAACCCCACCGTGTGCCGCTGGTAGCGCACGCGCTCGCGACGTCCCATGGTCAGCAGGTCGGTGCCCGCGACGACGGCCGAGCCGCCCGTCGGGCGGTCGAGCCCCGACAGGATCGTCAGCAGCGTCGACTTGCCCGACCCCGACGCCCCGACGATCGCGACGAGCTCGCCCGGGTCGACCCGCAGGTTCAGCCCCTGCAGCGCCTGCACCTCGACGCCGTCGGCGGAGAAGATCCGCACGAGGTCCTGGCACAGGATGTCCGGCTCCGCCACCGCCCCGGGCACCCGGGCGGACGAGCGCTCGTCGGGTCCCGTGCCGCTCCTCGCCGCGAGCTCCGCGGCCTCGGGTCCGGTCCTGGTCGTCATGTCACCTCTCCTCACCGATGCGCAGCTCCGCTGCGAGGTTGGTCCGCCGGCTCAGGGCGGTGGACGCCGCGACCGCCACGACGACCACGACCACGAACCCGCCCGCGACGAGCCCGAGCAGCGCCGGGTCGACGGCGAGCGACGGCTGGGCGTCGCCTCCCGTGAACGGCGTCAGGTCGACCGCCGCGAGCACGAGCGCCGGCACGGCGAGCCCGAGCAGGGCGCCGACGACGAGCGCTGCGAGCGCCCAGGGGCCGATCTCCCAGGCGACGAGCCCCCGGGTCCCCCGCCGCTCGAGCCCGAGAGTGCGCAGGACGGCGACGAGCCGGTCGCGCGCGGGTGCCCCGATCATGAGCGTCATGACGACCGCGGCGGCGCACAGCAGCCCGGACAGGACGATCGCGACCACGAACGCGCGGTTCATCCCCTGCGCGGCGGGCGAGCCGAGCGCGTCCGCGGAGATCTCGTGCGGACTGGTGATCGCGGACTGCGGCAGGACGTCGGCGACGGCCGCGCGGACCGCGGCGACGTCCGCCCCGTCGTCGAGCGCGAGCAGCGCGACGCGCGGACGGAACGTGACGTCGAGAGCCTCGGCGGCCCGGTCGCGGTCCACGACGACGAAGGCGCGCGGCGCCGAGAGCCCGGGCACCGGACCGCTCGCGGCGAGGACGTCGACCTCGGCCGGCGTGCTCGCGACGAGTGTCACGTCCCGCGCGCCGGCACGGATCGAGAGGGTGTCCGACACCACGACGGGCAGGAGGTCACCCGACGCGCCCAGGCCCTCGGGCAGCCCGTACGCACCGGGGACGTCCGCCTGGACGGCGGCGAGCTCGTCCGCGTCGACGGCGAGCACGGTGACGCGCTCCCCCGAGACGCCGACGCGCAGGGGCAGCTCGCCCGCGTCGGTGACGGTCGCGACCGCGGCGACCCCGTCGACCGCCCGCAGCTCGTCGACGACCTCGTCGTCCATGATCGGCCCGCTGACGCGCACGTCGGCGCCCACCGTGTCCCACGCGAGCGTCTCGACGCCCGACCGCACCGTGGAGTACAGCACGCCGGAGAAGAGGGCGACGGCCACGCCGACGACGAGCGCGAGGGCGGGCACCACGCCGCCCGCGGGGTCGCGCACCGCCCGCGCCGCGCCGAGGAACGGCACGAGGTCGCGCCGCGAGCGGAGCACGCGCTCGAGCGCACGGACGGGCAGCGGGTAGACGCGCAGGACGAGGACGCACGTCGCCAGGGCGAGCAGGAGCGGTGCGGCGGCGAGCAGCGGATCGATCCCCGGGGCCGCAGCCGGGACCGCTCCGGCGGCCGCACCGGCCGACGACCCGGACGGGTCGGCGGCCGCGCCGACGGTCACGCCCCGCTGCAGGAGCAGCACGACGGACACGGCCGCTGCCGCCACGACGAGCACCTCGACGAGCCCGCGCCACCGGCTGCGCGTCGTCCCGAGGTCGGCCCGGGTGTCGCGCAGCCCGGCGGGAGACGTGGTGAGCGCGAAGAGCAGCGCGGGGGCGAGCGCGGCCAGCAGGGCGGCCACGAACGTGCTCGGACCCACGGCTCCGCCGCCGTCGGCGGCCGGGACCGCGAGGACCGCCGCTGCGGCCCCGATCGCCGCCGCCGGCAGCCCGAGGGCGAGGCCTTCGGCGCCCATCAGCCCGCGCAGCTGGCCACCCGACGCACCGCGCGCCCGCAGGAGCGCGAGCGACGTGCGACGTCGCGACACGACGAGCCGTGCGCCGAGGAGCAGGACGGCGAGCGTGACACCGAGCGGGCCCACCACGACGACGGCGAGGATCGCGGCCGACGCACGCTGCTGGGCGAGCAGCGACGACAGCACGGTCGTCATCTCGCTCGACGGTGTGAGCACGAAGGTCCCGCCCTCGACCACGGGGTGCGGGGTCGCGGTGAAGCCGCGCAGCTGTGCGAGGAGGGGGGCCACCTCGTCGGACTCCACCCCCGCGCCCGTGACGGGGTACCAGACACGCGTCGTCGGGTCGAGGAGGAACGCCTCGTCGGCGGTCGCCGCGTCGAGGTACAGCGCGGTCTTCGCGGACCGGCCCATGTTGAGGTCGTCCACGACCTGCGGGGCCGCGGAGTACGGGTTGTTCTGCCAGTAGTCGTCGGTCGGGTCGACGGCCTCGAAGGTCCCCGTCAGCCGCACGGACGTGAGCGCGTCGAGCTCGTGCACGTCACCGACCGACCACCCGAGCACGTCGGCCGCCTCGGCCGAGGCCACGACGTCGAGCACCTGGGGTCCGAGGACGCTCACGGACCCCTCGGCGTCGACGGCGGCTGTCCCGTCCTGCGGGCCAGCAGGGGCCGGCGCCTCGACCGGGCCCGGCCACTCCCCCGCGACGAGGGTGACGTGGTCGGCCAGGCGCGGGTCGATCTTGAGCGCCCCCGAGGGAAAGCGCACGTCGTTGCCGGCGATCTGCGGGAGGTCGCGCGCCTCGTCCTCGATCGTGAACGCCGGGTCGCCCAGCGCGGTGCGCAACGGCTCGGGCTGCGCGTCGCGCAACGTCGTGAGCCCCTGCGCGAACGCGCCCCAGACCTCCTCCGTCTCCGCGTCGAGGCCCGTGCTCCCCCTCGGTTCGGCCGGGCCGAGGTCCGGTCGGGACTGGCTCACGGTGATGACGTCGCGCTGCAACGGTGTGGACGTCGAGAGGACGTGCTCGACCTGCGCGGTGTTCGTCGCGGCGACCGCGCGCGGCCACGCCGTGACGACGAACGCGACGAGCAGGACCACGACGGCGAGGGCGACCGAGACGGCGCGGTGGGCGGCGAACTGGCGCCACGTCAGGCGCGCGAGCCTCATCGGATCTCCTCCCGGTACTCGGCGTCGAGCGCCTGGGCGCGCACACGCCCCGCCACGACGGCGGCGACCCCGGCGAGCCCGGCGACCAGCACGCCGACGAGCAGGGCCGTGGGTGCGAGGGACGCCTCGAGCGGGACGGGCAGGACGTCCGCCGCGTCGCCGAGCGTGGCACGCGCGAGCGGCGGGACGGTGAGGGTCGCGACGAGCCACCCGGCCAGCACGCCCAGGACCACGGAGGTCCCTGTCACGGCGACCAGCTCGAGGGCCCGACCCCGGGACTGCGCCCCCGACGGCATGCCGAGCGCGCGCAGCACCATGACCTCGGCGCGGCGGGACCTCAGGAGCGCCAGCGCGACAGCGAGGACGCCCGCGAGCGCGAGCACGACCGCGCCGACCGCCGCGAGCCAGAAGGCGACGCGGACCGGCGCGGACACGTCCGGTCCCACTTCGGCGCCCGCGACGGCGACGGTGGCGTCCGCCCCGCCCTCGTCGCGCGCGAGCGCCAGCGCCGCCGCGGCCAGGTCGTCGCGCGCCGCCGCGTCGCCGGACGCGCCGAGCCACACCTCGTCCGCCCGGGGCACCGCCTGCATGACGCGCAGGAGGTGCTGCAGGAGGGTCGCCTGGTCGGCGACGACGGCGGTCCGCTCCACCGCGCCGGGGATCACGTCGACGACCTGCGCGACGCGCACCGGGACGTCGATGCCGGACACCGTGACGACGGACTCGTCCCCGGGCGCCAGCTCGTACCGTCCCGCGAGCGGTGCGGGCACGGTCACGGGGACGGACGGCGGTGCCTCGTCGCCGCCGGGGAGGAGCCGCAGCGTGAGCGGCAGCCCGTTCGTGGTGAGGGCGGCCGAGAACCCTGCGGGCTCCGCCGGCTCGATCTCCGCGAGCCCGTCGCGCACGAGCGCGGTCACCGGTTCCCAGCCGCCCTCGAGCGCGACGTGCTCCTCGCCCGCGGGCGCGAGGGCGCGCGCGGCGTCGAGCGTGACCGAGGCCTGGCCCGGCATGCCCGGCGTCCCGAGCACGAGGTCGACCGCGGCGAGGCGCCAGGTCCCCGGACCGGGCAGCTCCCCGGTGAGGGTGTGCGTCGTCGGCGTCGACGTCACGTCGGCCGCGACGTCGGGCGCGTAGGTGACGCTCAGCTCGCCGAGCGGCACCTGGTTGAGCGCGCCGGACCCGTCGACCACCCAGGCGACGGCGCGCAGCCCCCGGGCCTGGTGAACGTCGTACCAGTAGTACGGCTGGTCGGGGGTGATCTCGACCGTGGGGGCGACCGACGCCGTGACGTCGAGCGCGAGGCGTTCCGTCCCGTCCGGGAGCGGGACACCCAGGTCGGCCGTGTCGCCCCGCAGACCCGCCGTGAGCTCGGCGGGGTCGACCGACGCGACCACGTCGTCCGCCGCGTCGGCGTCGAGCGCGAGGAGGGCGAGCGGGTCCTCCCCCAGCACGCCGGGCACGTCGAGCACGCTCGACGCGCCCGACGCGCCGTCGAGCGCCGCGTAGTCCGCGACCAGCGGCGGGTTGCTCGTCCCGGCGACCGTCACCGCGCCGTCGGTGACCACGCGCACGTCGGCCCCGGTGCGCAGCTCCGCCACCGAGGTCCGCAAGGCCCCGGTCGTCCCCGCGTACGCGCCCGCCAGCGTCCCCGCCCCGGCCGCGAGGACGACGAGGACGACCGGCACCGCGACGACGACGAGCCGACGCGCGAGCTGGCGCACCGCGAGCGGCACCGTGAGCCCGCTCCCCCGGGCGGCGAGACGCTCGGCCAGCGACCCGACCGGGCCGAGGACACCGGTGGCCACGATCGCCAGCGCGACGAGCACCGCGGCGGGCGCGAGGACCGCGAGGAGGTCCACCTGGGTCGACGTGCCCGTCACGACGAGCGGCGAGCCGTAGCGCAGGAGCTGCCACAGGCAGAGCCCGGCGACCACGAGCGCGAGCACGAGCGTGCCGGCGGCGGCCGCGACCCGCACGCGGCCCGACCGGTCCACCTGGCGCAGCCGCGCGACGGCGCGCGCGTGCCACCACGCCACTCCCGTCACGAGCGCGGTCCCGACGACCGCGCCCACCCCCGCCACGACCCACGGGGCGCCTGTAGCCCGCGCCCCCGCGTCGCTCGCGGTGAGGACGAGCTGGGCCGCACCACCGCCCAGGAGCGCGCCGAGGCCGACGACGACGGCCGCCTCGACCCCTGCCACGACGGTGAGCTGTCGCGTGGACGCGCCGCGCGCGACGAGCAGCCCGGTCTCGCCTGCACGGGTCTGCGCGAGCAGCCGTGCGACCTGGACGAGAGCGACGACGCTCACCACGAGCAGGAGGAGGACCGGGACGAGGGTGACGGCGCTCGCCGCACGCAGCGCGCCCCGCGCCTCCGCGGCGGTCGCCCCGAGCTCCCCCGCGACCGTCAGGCCGCGCACGGCGACGGCGTCGTCGTCACGCAGGCTGCCACGCAGCGCGGCAGCCCCGGTGGCGATCTCCGCGAGGTCCGCAGGGTCGACCCGCGTGGCGTCCGGCACGACGGTCCAGCGCACGAAGGGGGTCGTGTCGACGGTGTCGAGCGCCTCGGGCGTCACGACGAGCGGTCCGAGCACGGAGCCGTCGACGCCCCCGACGGAGAGGGGGTCGTCGAACCAGCGGGAGTCGCCCGTGTCCGTGGGACGCCACGTCCCGACGACGGTCAGCTCCGTGCCGGGCTCCGCGCCCGGGTCGGTCTCGGAGCGGTCCACGACGACGACGTCACCGGCCACGACGCCGAGGGCGGCCGCGGCGTCGGCCTGCACCGCGGTCTCGTCCGGCGCGGACGGCCAGGCGCCGTCGAGCTCCGCTGCCTCGGGAAGCGCGGGGTCGACCTCGAGGACGGTCCGCAAGGACTCCTCGGCCGCGGACACCCCGCCGTCCGGCGTCTGCACCGCGACCGGCAGGGGCTCGGTGCGCACGGTCCGCTCGACCTCGACGGGGACCTCGGGGAGGTCGCGCGCGACCACCTCCCGCACGCGGGCGTCCTGCGCCTGCGCGTCGGCTGCGACACGGGTCTGGACCTGGACGGCGCGGGCGCTCGGCGTCGCGCTGTCGAGCGCGTCACGGGCGCCCGCCGTGGCCGACGACTGGACGTAGCCGATCGTCGTCCCCACCGTCGCGACGATGATCGCCGCGAGCAGCAGGATCGTCGTGAGCAGGCCCGTCTGCGCGCGGGAGCGTCGGCGCGCGAGCGCTCGTGCTCTCACCTGCGGCACCCCTCCTCGGGTGGCGTCGTGCGGCGGGCCGGGCCGGCGCACGGTGCGCCGGCCCGGTCGTGCGTCAGCCGGGGAAGCCGCCCCCGCGGAGGGACGCGTTGCCCTCGGGATTCGCGGAGGGGGCGAGCGGCTCGAACGGCGTGACGGGGTCGCGCAGCTCGGTGGCCTGCTCACCCAGCGATGCCAGCAGGGCGTGACGCGCCTCGCGACGACGCCGCTGCTCGCCCGGCTCGGGCACCGGGGCGGCTGCGATGAGCCGCTTGGTGTACTCCTCGCGCGGGTCGTGCAGGACGTCTGCCCGCAGGCCCTGCTCGACGATCCTGCCGTTCTGCAGGACGACGACGCGGTGCGCGAGCAGGTCGATCACCGCGAGGTCGTGGCTCACGAACAGGCACGCGAACTGGTAGCGCTCCTGCAGGTTGGTGAACATCTGGAGGACGCTCGCCTGCACGGACACGTCGAGGGCCGACGTCGGCTCGTCCGCGACGAGCAGCTCGGGGTCGAGCGTCAGCGCCCGGGCGATGCTCACGCGCTGGCGCTGGCCGCCGGACAGCTCGTGCGGGTAGCGGTTGAACGCGCTGCGGGGCAGCTCGACGGCGTCGAGCAGCTCGTAGACGCGCGCCTGCTGCGCCTTCGCGTCGCCGACCTGGTGGACGACGAGCGGTTCCGCGATGCAGTCGCCGACAGGCATGCGCGGGTTGAGCGAGGCTGCGGGGTCCTGGAACACCACGCCGATCCGCTTGCGCATGGCCTTGAGCTGCGACTTGCTCATGCGGCCGAAGTCGTCGCCGAAGATCGACACCGACCCGCTCGCCGCCGGGATGAGCCCGAGGGCGCAGCGCCCGATCGTCGACTTGCCCGAGCCGGACTCGCCGACCAGACCGACGATCTCGCCCTTGCGCACCTGGAACGACACGTCGTCGACGGCGCGGAACGGCGGCTTGCCGAGGCGCTGGTACTCGATGACGAGGTTGCGCAGGTCGAGCGCCGGGACCTCGGCCGCGTCCGTGACGTGGTCGATGACGTCCTCGGTCGTGGTCCCGAACTGCCCCGGGCCGGAGCCCAGGTGCGGGACCGACCCGAGCAGCTTCCGCGTGTACTCGTGCTGCGGGTGGTTGAGCACCTGGTCCGCGGTGCCCATCTCCACGAGGTCGCCCTTGAGCATCACGGCGACGCGGTCGGCCATGTCGGCCACCACGCCCATGTTGTGCGTGATGAGGAGGATGCCCGTGTTGAGCTTGTCCTTGAGCGAGCGCAGCAGGTCGAGGATCTCGGCCTGCACCGTGACGTCGAGCGCGGTGGTCGGCTCGTCGGCGATGATCACCTTCGGGTCGCAGCTGATCGCGAGGGCGATGACGACGCGCTGGCGCTGACCGCCGGAGAGCTCGTGCGGGTACTGCTTGAGCCGACGCTCGGGCTCGGGGATGCCGACCATGCGCAGCAGCTCGGCCGCGCGCGCGTCGGCCTGCTTGCCGAACGCGATCCCGTGGAGCTGGAGCGCCTCGGCGAGCTGGTCCCCGATCGTCAGCACCGGGTTCAGCGCGGTCATGGGCTCCTGGAACACCATGGCCACGTCGTTGCCGCGCATGCGCCGCAGGCCGCGCAGGTCGAGGTCGTTCACGACCTTGTCCCCGACGCGGATGGTGCCCGCGACCTTGGCGTTCTTGGGCAGCAGGCCGAGAGCCGTCATCGACGTGACGGACTTGCCCGAGCCGGACTCGCCCACGAGCGCGACGACCTCGCCCGGCCGGACGTCGAGCGTGATGCCCTTGACCGCGTGGACGGTGCCGAACTCGGTGCCGAACCGGACGTCGAGGTCCTCGAAGGACAGGACGGCGTCCGAGCGGAAGCCGGCCGAGTCCTCGGCGGAGATGTCGATCGTCGTCATCAGCCCTTGCTCCTGTTCTGGCGGGGGTCGAACGCGTCGCGCAGCCCGTCGCCGAGGAAGTTCACCGAGAGCGCGATCGTGAGGATCATGACGCCCGGCCACCAGAAGAGCCACGGGCGCGTGGTGAACGCGTTCTGGTACTGCGAGATGAGCAGGCCGAGCGAGGTGTCGGGCGGCTGCACGCCGAAGCCGAGGTACGACAGCGACGTCTCGAGGAGGATCGCGGACGCGATGGCCAGCGTCGCCGAGACGATGATGACGCCGATCGCGTTCGGCAGGATGTGCTTCGTGATGATGCGCCCCGGTCCGGTACCCACCGCGCGCGCCGCCATGACGAACTCGCGCTCGCGCAGGGACAGCACCTCGCCGCGCACGAGCCGTGCGAGCCCGGTCCAGGTGACGAGGCCGAGCACCACGGTGAGGGCCCAGATGCCGCCGCCCGCGATCTTGCCCAGCACCGCCGCGAAGACGAGGAGCGGGATGATGATGAACAGGTCGGTGATGCGCATCAGCAGCGCCTCGATCCACCCGCGGTAGTAGCCCGCGAGGGCACCGATGAGCGTGCCGAGGATCGTGGAGATGAGGCCCACGCCGAGGGCGATGATCAGCGACTGCTGCGTCCCGCGCATGACGAGGGCGAAGTAGTCCTTGCCGACGGTGTCCTGCCCGAAGGGGTGCGCCCACGAGGGCCGCCCGCCGTCCACGACCGTGCCCGCGAGCGAGTAGTCGTGCGGCCACCAGCCGGGGATCGGGCCGATGCCGATCGACGTGAAGGCCACCACGAAGACCACGGCGAGCACGACGAGCGACGCCATCGCGCCCTTGTGCCGGAAGAACCGGCGGCGCACGAGCTGGCCCTGGCTGTAGGACTTGTCGTCGTGGGGGTCCGACCCGACGGCGATCGCCGTCGACTTCGACCCCTCGGCGTCGATCCCCTGCACCGTGGGGATCACCTCGAAGGACTGGTCGCCCCTCTGGGCGCGGTCGTCGTTACTCATCCCGGCCTCCGGGTGTCGCTGCGCGGGGCGTGCAGGTCGTGCGCCCGCTCGGTGTCTGCGTGCCGGCCGTGGTCGCCGGCTGGTCCGTCATGCGTGCCGTCGCCATCCCGGTCACCGCCGGATCCGCGGGTCGAGGTACGCGTAGGCGATGTCCGCGAGCATGTTCATGAAGATCGCAGCGACCGCCGTCACGAGGAAGAACGCCATGACGGGGTTCGGGTCGACGTTGTCGAGACCGGTCTTGAACAGCTCGCCCATGCCCTTCCACCCGAACACCGTCTCGGTGATGACCGCGCCGCCGATGAGACCGGCGAAGTCGAACGCGACGATCGTCGTGATGGGGATGAGGGCGTTGCGGAACGCGTGCTTCGTGATGACGGCGCGCTCGGACAGGCCCTTCGACCGGGCCGTCCGCACGTAGTCCTGGCCCATGACCTCGAGCATCGACGAGCGCGTGTAGCGGCTGTACGACGCGACCGAGATCAGGGTGAGCAGGATCGTGGGGAGCAGGAGCTGCGCTCCCTTGTCGAGGAACGACTCCCAGAACCCGCCGGTGAAGTTGGGCGTCTCGGAGCCGATCGTCGAGATCGGGCGGGACTTGAGGTCGAGGAAGCTCGCGAAGTGGGCCATCGCGACGTCCGCGACGATGAGGACGCTCATGATGATGCCCGTGACGGTGGACGCGAACATCGCCTGGCGGCGGGAGTAGCCGCCCCAGAGGTAGCCGATGAGCATCGACAGCGCGATCGCGAGCACGAAGAGCCCGACGAGGACCAGCCAGCCGCTCGGCTCCACGAGGATCCCCGCGAAGGCGAAGTACGAGGCCACGCCGACGACGACGGTCGTCAGCGTCGCGTAGAGCACGCGGCGGTTCGCGAGGCCCGTCACGAGGGACGTGACGAGGACGGCCGCACCGGCTCCGAAGAGGGTGACGACGACCGGGCCCATGAACGGGTTGCGGTACCAGTCGATCGCGTTGAAGACGAACATCACGACGGTCGCGAAGACGAACGTCGCGCCGGCGGTGAGGAGCCTGCGCCGCAGGTCCCCGCCGAGCACGGCCTGCAGCACGAACCCGAGCAGCGCGGCGATCAGCAGGATCGCCGGTGGACTCACCAGGCCTTCGGAGATCCAGTCGTTGTAGCGGATCGCGCCGTACTCCTTGAGCAGCACCGCGGCCCAGAAGACCGGGAGCGAGAAGAAGAGGAAGGCGCCGAACGTGACGGTGTAGTCGAAGCCGGAGTACTGGCGGATCGCGGTGAGGATGCCGAGGGCGACGCCGACGATGATCGCGAGGATCGTCGCGAGGACCACGAGGCGCAACGTCGAGCTCGCGGCCTGACCGAGGAGGACGCCGACGTCCCGGTTGGTCCGGTCGACGCCGAAGTCGCAGTTGAGCGTCACGCAGCCGAGGATGCCGCGCAGCCAGTTCCAGTACCGCAGGTACCACGGGTCGTCGAGGCCCATGAACGCCGTGCGCGCAGCGATGAGCTGGTCACGGTTCTCTGCGTTCGACTCCCGGAGATCCTCGAGGGGGTCGCCCGAGTTGATCACCATGATGTACAGGAGGAATGACGCGCTGAGGAGCACCAGGAACGAGATCCCGATGCGCCGCAGGATGAATCTGAGCACGGGTTTACCCTTCAAGCCTGGCGCCGGTCGGGCGCCTGCTCCGTGTGGGACAGCAGATCACTGTATGCCACCGGTGGACGTATTCCGTCATCGCCCGTCCGAGCACCTCTGTGGGGCAGGAGGAGGACCTCCTGCCCCACAGGGTGCTCGGTCGGAGCGAGCTCACGGAGCGTGTGCTACCGCGAGCGGGTCACGCTCAGCTGGCGCGGGCCCACTGCTCCGCGTTCCAGACGACCGTGCTCTGCGTCGCCGTGTCGCGGACGTTCTGCAGGTCCGAGTTGAAGGCCACGACACCGGGGTGAGCGAACACGGGGATGCCGAACAGCGTGTCCCAGAGCTGCTTCTCGATGATCTTGGTCTGCTCGAGGTGGACCTCGGGGTCGACCGAGGACGCGAGGGTGTCCCACGCCTCGTCGACGACGGGGTCGCTGTACTCGCCGTAGTTCTGCGGCTGACCCGTCGCGTAGATGTTCTGGCCCGAGGCGATCTGGCCCGAGCCGGCCCACGCGAAGAGCGCGACCTCGTAGTCACCGTTCGGCAGCGTGTTGTCGAAGAAGTCGGCAGCACCGACGTCCTGGATCTCGAAGCCGGCCTGGTCGCAGCTGGACTTGATGAGGGAGACCTGGTCGGTACGGCGCGGGTTCGGCGCGGAGTAGCCGATGCGGACCGTGACGGGCGTCGTGACGCCGGCCTCGGCGATCTTGGCCTTCGCCGCATCGATGTCGACCTCGTCGTAACGACCGTCGTACGACTCGGAGACGACTGCCTCGTAGTTCTCCTGGAAGGGGAAGACCTCACGAGCGTTCATGACGACCGCGTCGGGGTTGATCGGCGCGATGAGGTTGTCGATGATCTGCTGGCGCGGCACGCACAGCGCGAACGCCTCGCGCAGCGGCAGGCTGTCGGCGAAGACGTTGCCCTCGCGGAAGTTGAAGTCGAGGTGCTCCCACGTGAGCGACGAGCCCGTGACGACGGTGACGGAGTCGCCGATCGCCTGGAGCTGGCCGAGCGTGTCGACCGTCGCCTGCGGCTCGATGACGTCGAGGTCACCGTTCTGCAGCGCCTGGACGTGCGTGTCCGCGGCCGTGAAGCGGAACGTGAGCTCCTTGGTCGCGGGCGGGGCGCCCCAGAACTCCTCGTTCGCCGTGAGCGTCAGGGACTGGCCGGCGGTCCAGCCGTTCTCCTTGAAGGCGTACGGGCCGGACGACGGCACGAGCGCCGCGTCGGGCAGCTCGCCGGAGGCGGAGAGCCAGCCGGTGTTCCAGAACTCCGCGATGGGCGCGAGCGCCGTGTAGTCGCGGTCACGGATCGCCGTGACGAGCTCCTCGGTCGTGACGCCCGCCTGCTCGGCGGCAACGTGCGCCGGCATCGGCGCCTCGACCTGGATCTCCCAGTCTGCGTAGACCGTCGGGTAGTCGAGCACGAACTCCTTGCCGTCCGCGTCGCCCTGGGGGCCCTCGGGGACGTACTCGCCGTAGGTCAGGCCGGAGACGTGGTTGAACAGCCCGGTCGCGGGGTCCTCCTCGCTCGGGACGGACTGCGCACCCCAGCTGAGCACGAAGTCGGCGACCGTGACGGGCGTGCCGTCGGACCAGACCGCGTCGTCAGCGATGGTGTACGTGACCTGCAGCGGGTCCTCGTTCGTCACCTCGTAGGTGCCGAAGGTCTCGTCGTGGCAGATGGTGCCGTCGACACCGAAGTACCAGAAGCCGCCGAGGATGCGCTCGGTGACGACGCTGTTGTACGTCGAGTAGGTCTCGGGGGTCACCGAGTTGTAGCCGAGGAACTCGTCCTCGCCCACGGAGAACGAGACGTTGCCGTCAGCGGTCTCCGTGACGCCGGTGTCCTGCTTGCAGGGGTCGTCCGGGTCGACCTCGGCAGCCTCGGAAGTCTCCGTCGACTCCGGCTCCTCGTCGTTCCCCGCGGGGCTCGAGCACGCTGAGAACAGCAGTGCTCCCGTGGCCGCCACCGCGATGGCAGCGCTCGTGCGCCTGATCTTCAATGTTCCTCCTCCAAGGGATGGTGAGCACGGCCTCGATCGTCATGTCGCCCTCGGCCGCCCCGCCGTCACGCTGCCCGGACGTAGTGCCGGTGCGCGCGGTCGGGTGACGCCCACCACGGTTTCGAGCAACGCTACCTACCAAGTTGCGGCAGATCTCCCATGTGCCCGGTTGCGGAGGGCGATCGTTACCGAGTTGATACTGGGCGGTACGCCCCCGCTTCGCGGGAGAAATCGCGGGGAAATGGCCCCGAAACACGCGCCGACGTGCCGTGACGTGCATCACGCGTTCTCACGATGTGGCGAGGTGCAAGACCGGTGCCCGACGTCTCGCCACGGACGACGGAGGCCGTCCGGGCGCACGCGGGCGCAGGATCCGGACGGCCTCGTGGCTGTCGTCAGACGTTGAAGCGGAACTCCACGACGTCGCCGTCGGCCATGACGTAGTCCTTGCCCTCGATGCGCGCCTTGCCCGCCGCGCGCGCCGCCTGGACCGAGCCGGCCTCGACGAGGTCGTCGAACGAGACGACCTCGGCCTTGATGAAGCCGCGCTCGAAGTCCGTGTGGATCACTCCCGCGGCCTGCGGCGCGGTCCAGCCCGTGCGGATGGTCCACGCACGCGACTCCTTGGGGCCGGCGGTGAGGTACGTCTGCAGGCCGAGCGTGCCGAAGCCGACGCGCGCGAGCTGGTCCAGCCCGGGCTCCTCCACGCCCGACTCGGCGAGCATCTCCTTCGCCTCGTCGGGCTCGAGCTCGACGAGCTCGGACTCGAACTTGGCGTCGAGGAAGATGGCCTGAGCGGGTGCGACGAGGGCGCGCAGGCGCTCCTGCATCGCCGTGTCCGCGAGACCCGCGTCGTCGGTGTTGAACACGAAGATGAACGGCTTGGCGGTCAGGAGCTGGAAGCTCGCGACGTCGGCGAGGTCGAGTCCTGCGTCCGCGGCACCCTGGTACAGGGTGCGGCCGGCCTCGAGGATCTGCTGCGCCTTCTTCCCCGCGTCGACGAGCGCCGGGTCGCCCTTCTTGATCTTCGCCTCCTTCTCGAGGCGCGGGAGCGACTTCTCGAGCGTCTGGAGGTCGGCGAGGATCAGCTCGGTGCTGATGGTCTCCATGTCACCCTCGGCGTCGACGGACCCGTCCACGCGCACGACGTCCGGGTCGGAGAACACGCGGGTCACCTGGCAGATCGCGTCGGCCTCGCGGATGTTCGCGAGGAACTTGTTGCCGAGGCCCTCGCCCTCGCTCGCGCCCTTGACGATGCCCGCGATGTCGACGAACGACACGGTCGCCGGGAGGATCTTCTGGCTGCCGAAGATCTCCGCGAGCGTGTCGAGCCGCGGGTCAGGGAGCGGCACCACGCCGACGTTGGGGTCGATCGTCGCGAACGGGTAGTTCGCCGCGAGGACCTGGTTGCGCGTCAGGGCGTTGAAGAGGGTGGACTTGCCGACGTTGGGCAGGCCGACGATGCCGATAGTGAGAGCCACGGGCCACCATCCTACGGGTGAGGTGCCCCGGCTCCTCCAGGAGGGACCGGGGCACCGGGCGTCAGGCGTACGACAGCACGCGCTGGAGCAGCTCGGGCGCTCGCCGGTCGTAGACCTTCGCGCCCCACCGCACGCCGAGCACGAGCACGAGCGCTCCGACCGCGAGCCCGACCACGA
This sequence comes from Cellulosimicrobium sp. Marseille-Q4280, assembly GCF_943181405.1. Lineage (GTDB taxonomy): Bacteria > Actinomycetota > Actinomycetes > Actinomycetales > Cellulomonadaceae > Cellulosimicrobium. The sequence goes on along the minus strand of NZ_CALPBY010000007.1, from coordinate 229,287 downwards.
GCGTCACCCACCCGAGCACCGCCTGGGGAAGGAGGACGGCGATGACACCGGGGACGAGGAACGGCAGCGTGAGCGCCAGGGTGACCACCATGGCGACCGTCTGCGCGACGAGGGTCGCTATCGCGGCGCCCTGGGGCGACTTGAACGGGCTGTCCCCCGGCTTGGGCACGGGGTAGAGCAGCCGGGCCGACGACGCGCTCGAGACGCCCGTCGAGACGAGCAGCGTCCCCAGCGTCAGGCCGAGCAGTGCCGGGAGCGCGTCCCACCGCCCGGCGACCGCGACCGAGGCGAGGACGAACGCCACGGTCACCGGGACGCCGCCCGCGAGCACCGGGATCGCGCGGCCCCACCGGTCCGCGCGCCCGCTCACGCCGGTCGACACGTGCAGTGCGAACGCGGTGTGGTCGTACGCGATGTCGGCGGAGATCGCGAAGCCGAGGATCCAGGCGGTGATCGGGCCGAGGATCAGGAAGACGTCCGAGCCCGACCCCCCGCCGAGAACCAGGAGCACGACCGGGATGAGCGGGACGACCGCGATCGAGCCGGAGTAGCGCGGGTCGCGCAGCCAGTACGTGGTCGTGCGCGCGGCGACCGCGCCGGTCGGGGTGGCCGGGAACCGCGAGAAGAACCCCAGGCCCTTGGCCTTCCCCCCGGCGCCCGACGTCGGCGGGGTGACGAGGGCTCGCGCGAGCGAGCGGTCCCACACGACCCACGCGACCGCGAGCGTCGCCACGGCCACGGCGAGCCGCGCGAGCGCGAGGCCCCACGCGCCGTCGTGCACCGCCGCGGCGAGGCCCCACGGGGCACCGAACGGGGTCCAGGCCGCGATGTCGGCGAGCCGCACGGCCAGCTCGCGCACCGAGTCGCCGTCGACGGGCCCGTCACCCATCTGCGAGGCGAACCAGGCGAACGCGGGTCCGACGAGCACGAGCGGGACGAAGGCCGCGATCGTCACGACCTCGCGGTACCGACGGGACTCGAGCAGCGGGGCGAGGGCCGTCGTCGTGGCCCGGGAGCCGACGACGCACAGCGCGACCGCGAGGACCGCGCCGACGAGCGCGGCGACCAGCGCGAGCGGTGAGCGCCACCACGCGAGCGAGACACCCAGCGCGGAGAGCGTGGTCGCGATGCCCGGGATCGACACCACGCCCGCGACGGCGAGACCGGCGAGCAGCCGGCGCTGCGGGATCCCGAACAGGACGAACCGCTGCGGGTCGAGCGTCGCGTCGACGCCGAACGCGAAGAGCGGCACGATCCACCAGCCGAGCACGACGAGCGTGCCGAGCAGGATCGCCACCGCGCCCGCCAGGGTCGGGTCGTTCGTGCCGAGCGCGACCATCCCGACGACGACCATGCCGACGACGAACAGCCCGTACAGCGACCCCAGGACGAACCCGATGGTCTGCCACGTGCTGCGCCGGAACGCGTTCGCCATCAGGGTGAGCTTGAGCCTTACGAACTGCGCAACCATGCGAGGCCCTCCGAGGTCTGGCGGCCGCCGACGAGCTCGACGAAGCGGTCCTCGAGGCTCTGTCCCCCGCGCACCTCGTCGATCGTGCCCGCCGCGAGGACGTGCCCGCCGGCGACGACGGCGACGTGGTCGCACATGCGCTGGACGAGGTCCATGACGTGCGACGACACGACCACCGTGCCGCCGCTCGCGACGTAGCCCGCGAGGATGTCGCGGATGTTGGCTGCGGACACGGGGTCGACGGCCTCGAACGGCTCGTCGAGGACGAGGACGCGCGGAGCGTGGATGAGGGCCGTCGCGAGCGCGACCTTCTTCGTCATGCCGGCCGAGTAGTCGACGACGAACGTGTTCGCGTCCTGCGCGAGGTCGAGCGTCGCGAGGAGGTCGGTCGTGCGCTCGGCCACCGTGTCGCGGTCCATGCCGCGCAGCAGGCCCGCGTAGGTGATGAGCTGGGCGCCCGTGAGCCGGTCGAAGAGCCGCACGCCGTCGGGCAGGATGCCGAGCTGCCGCTTGCCCGCGACCGGGTCGGCCCACAGGTCCGTGCCGTGCACGTGCGCGCTGCCGAAGTCCGGGCGCAGCAGGCCCGTCGCCATGGACAGCGTCGTGGTCTTGCCCGCGCCGTTGGGCCCGACGAGCCCGTAGAACGAGCCCGCGGGCACGTCGAGGTCGACACCCGCGACCGCGACCTTCTCGCCGAACCGCTTCCACAGCCCGCGCAGCGAGAGCGCGGCGGACGGGTCCGGGGGCGCGGCGGGCGCCTGGCCGGGCGCCTGGCCGGGGACCTGGGCGGCGGGCGCCGGGACCGCGACGGGAGGGGCCGGCGTGCCGCGAGGAGCCGGCGTGCCGGGAGCGGCAGGTGGTTCGTTCGTCGGTTCGACCATGCCGTCAACCTATCCGAGCGTCTCGCCTGCGGGCCGTGCGCTTTGTCATGTCGTGTCCCTGTCGGTGCCTCGTGGGAAGGTGCGGCCATGGACTCGCCCACGCTCCTGTTCGCGGTCGGCCTTCTCCTCGGGCTCGTCGTCGGTGCGGTGCTCGTGCTCGTCGTGCGGCGCACGTCGCCCGACGGCGCCGCCGCGGAGGTCCGTCGTCTCACCACGCTCCTCGGCCAGGCGCAGCAGGAGGCGGCCCGCGGCGCGGGGCTCGCGGAGCGTCTCGACGCGGAGCGTGCGGGGTTCGAGCGGCAGGTCGCCGCGGAGCGCGACGCGTTCGTGCGCCAGCTCGCGGCCGCCCAGCGCAGCGCCGACGAGCGCCTCGACCTCGCGCAGGCCGCGCACGAGCAGCAGCTCACGGAGCTCCAGCGCGCCGCGGAGCGCCGCGTGAGCGAGGTCCAGGGCGACCACCGGCGGCTCGAGGCGCAGTTCGAGTCGCTGTCGCGGCGTGCCCTCGCCGCGACGTCAGAGCAGTTCCTCGTCCACGCGGAGGAGCGCCTGCGCCGCAGCCACGAGTCGGGCGTCGCCGAGCTCGCGAAGCGCGAGGAGGCGGTCCGCACGCTCGTCGAGCCGCTCGCGCGCTCGCTCGAGCGGATGCGCACCGAGGTCGCGACGGCGGAGCAGGCACGGGCCGCGGGGCATGCCGCGCTCACGGAGCATCTGCGCCAGCTCTCGCAGGCGAGCGCCGACCTGCGCAGCGGGACCGAGGACCTCGTCACCGCCTTGCGCTCGTCCCAGACGCGTGGCGCGTGGGGAGAGCTGCAGCTGCGGCGCGTGGTCGAGGCGGCGGGGATGCTGTCGCGCGTCGACTTCACCGAGCAGGCGCACGTCGAGACGGAGGACGGCGCGCTGCGTCCCGACATGGTGGTGCACCTCGCCGGCGGGAAGAACGTCGTCGTCGACTCGAAGGTCGCGTTCCTCGGCTACCTCGAGGCGCAGCAGGCGACCGACCCCGCGGTGCGCGAGACGCGGCTCGACGCGCACGTGCGGCACATGGTCAAGCACGTCGACGACCTGGCGTCGAAGCGCTACTGGTCGCAGTTCAGCCCGGCGCCGGAGTTCGTCGTCATGTTCGTCCCGGCCGAGCCGTTCCTCGCCGCCGCGGTCGAGCGGCGCGGCGACCTCCTCGAGTACGCCATGCGGCGCAACGTCATCGTCGCGACACCCATGACGCTGATGGCCCTGCTGCGGACGGTCGCGTACGCGTGGCAGCAGGACGCCGTGACCGACAACGCGCACGAGGTGCTGCGGACGGGCAAGGAGCTGCACTCCCGGCTCGTCACCACGGCGCGGCACGTGACCAAGCTGGGCCGGTCGCTGAGCGCCGCGACGAAGGACTTCAACGTGTTCGTCGGGTCGCTCGAGACGCGCGTGCTCCCCCAGGCCCGGCGCCTGGTCGACCTGAACGTGGTCGACGAGGCCGAGCGCATCGGTCAGGTCCGCGTGGTCGACGACGTGCCGCGGCCGGTCACCCAGCCCGAGCTCGTGGCGGCGGCGAGCGACGCGGTGGTCGCGATCGACGACCGCCCCGGCGACGACGACGAGGACCGCGGGCGCCAGGCGTTCGCCTGAGGCGTCAGACCGGCTGGACGGACAGCGAGCGTCGCCCGCCGCGGCCCGGCCGGGCGCCGGGCCCGGTGGCACCGAGGTCGGCACGCAGCTCGCGCGGCAGGGAGAACATGAGGTCCTCCGTCGCCGTCCGGACCTCCTGGACCTCCCCGAACCCGCGCGCGGCGAGGTAGGCGAGGACGTCGTCGACGAGGATCTCCGGCACGGACGCTCCCGAGGTCACACCGACGGACGTCGCGCCCTCGAGCCAGGTCTCGTCGATCTCCTTGGCGTGGTCCACGCGGTAGGACGCGCGGGCACCGGCCTGGAGCGCGACCTCGACCAGCCGCACGGAGTTCGACGAGTTCGCCGAGCCGACGACGATGACCACGTCCGCGTCCGGCGCGAGCTTCTTCACCGCGACCTGACGGTTCTGCGTCGCGTAGCAGATGTCGTCGCTCGGCGGGTCCTGGAGCGTCGGGAACTTCTCGCGCAGGCGGCGCACCGTCTCCATCGTCTCGTCGACCGAGAGCGTGGTCTGCGAGATCCACACGACCTTGGACGGGTCGCGGACGACGACGTCGTCGACGGCGTCGGGCGAGTTGACGACCTGGACGTGGTCGGGGGCCTCGCCCGCGGTCCCCTCGACCTCCTCGTGGCCGTCGTGACCGATGAGCAGGATGTCGTAGTCGTCCTTCGCGAAGCGCACTGCCTCCTTGTGCACCTTCGTCACGAGCGGGCACGTGGCGTCGATCGTGTCGAGGTTGCGCTCCGCGGCCGCGGCCTTGACCGCGGGCGAGACGCCGTGCGCGGAGAACACGACGCGCGCGCCCTCGGGCACCTCGTCGGTCTCGTCCACGAAGATCGCGCCGCGCTCGCTCAGGGTCTCGACGACGTACTTGTTGTGGACGATCTCCTTGCGCACGTACACCGGCGCGCCGTAGTGCTCGAGCGCCTTCTCCACCGCGACGACGGCGCGGTCGACGCCCGCGCAGTAGCCACGGGGTGCGGCCAGCAGCACGCGCTTCCCGGCAGCGGGGGCGGCGGATGCGGAGGCGACGGACGCTGCCGTCGGCGTGGCGGACGACGCGTCGGGCATGGTGGACGGGGTGGTGCTCACGCCCGTCAGTCTAGGTGACCGTCGGGCGTCCGCCCGGGGCGGCCCGGGGCGGTACCCCGAGGCTTCCCGCCCCCTGCACAGGACCGTCACACGCCGCGACGGGAGCCGGACGGGACCGGTCGTCGGTGGCATGCGGCAGGCTGGACCCATGGTCGCCTCGCTCCCGCTGCCCGACGACGCCCCGTCGGCGGACGTCCCGCGCGCCAGGGCGTGGCACGAGCTCCCCGCGCGGGCGCTCGACACGAGCGCGGAGCACCCGTGGCCCGTGCGTCTGCTCGCGCGCAAGATCGAGCAGTACGTCGACCGCATGGCGCCCGTGTGGGTCGAGGGCCAGGTCGTCCAGCTCAACCGGCGCCCCGGCACGTCGACGGCGTTCCTCACGCTGCGCGACACCGACCAGGACATGTCGCTGCCCGTCTCGGCAGCCGTGCGCGTCCTCGACGGGAAGCTGGTCGAGGAGGGTGCGCACGTCGTCGTGCACGCGAAGCCGGTCTTCTGGTCGCGGCGCGGCACCCTCCAGCTCCAGGCGCGCGAGATCCGGCCGGTGGGCGTGGGCGAGCTGCTCGCCCGCATCGAGCACCTGCGGCGCGTCCTCGCCGCCGAGGGCCTGTTCGACGCCGCGCGCAAGGCCCCGCTCCCGTTCCTGCCCGGCGTGGTGGGCCTCGTGTGCGGGCGCGAGTCGAAGGCCGAGCACGACGTCGTCGTCAACGCGCGCGAGCGCTGGCCCCAGGTGCGGTTCGAGATCCGCGAGGTCGCCGTCCAGGGTCCCCACGCCGTGCAGCAGGTGGGCGACGCGATCCGCGAGCTCGACGCGCGACCGGAGGTCGACGTGATCGTCGTCGCGCGCGGTGGCGGGTCGGTCGAGGACCTGCTCCCCTTCTCCAACGAGACGCTCGTCCGCACGGCGGCCGCCTGCCGCACGCCCCTCGTCAGCGCGATCGGGCACGAGACGGACAGTCCCCTGCTCGACCTCGTCGCCGACCACCGTGCGTCCACGCCGACCGACGCGGCGAAGCGCATCGTCCCGGACGTGTCCGAGGAGCGCGCGCGGGTCGGACAGGCGCGCACCCGGATCCGCGCCGCGATCGAGGGCCGCGTCGCGCGCGAGCAGTCGGGGCTCGACGCCGTGCGCTCGCGACCCGTGCTCGCGTCGCCCGAGGTGATGCTCGTCGACCGGGCCGAGAGGGTCGCGGCCCTTCGCGACCGTGCGCGCCGCGCGCTCGACACCCGGCTCGTGCGCGCCGCGGGCGAGGTCGGCCGGCTCGAGGGCCAGGTGCGCGCGCTCTCGCCGGCGTCGACGCTCGAGCGCGGCTACGCCGTCGTGCAGCGCGCCGACGGCCACGTGGTGCGCTCCCCGGACGACGCGGCGGTCGGTGCCGAGCTGCGCGTGCGGCTCGCCCACGGCGAGCTCTCCGCGCATGTGCTGCGGGCCGACCGAGAGGCCGCGTCGTGACGCACGCCACGCCGTGCGGCCCGACGGCGACGCGCTCCGGCGGGTTGGGTCGCGTCCGGCCCGCGCTCGGCCACCGTCCCACCGGACGGACCATGACCACGACACCGCACAGATGGGGTTCACTAGCGCCGTGACCGATTCCGACAACGCTGTCAGCCAGGACGTCTCCGGGCTCACGTACGAGCAGGCGCGGGACGAGCTCGTCCAGGTCGTCGCACGCCTCGAGACCGGGGGCGAGCCGCTCGAGGACTCCCTCGCGCTCTGGGAGCGCGGCGAGGCCCTCGCCGCCCGGTGCCAGCAGTGGCTCGACGGCGCACGTGCCCGGCTCGACGCCGCGCGCGCCCGCGACGACGCGGCGACCGACGAACCCGACGACGCGTCCGGCGTCGCGCCCGACCGCCCGTCCGGAGGAGACCGATGAGCACGACGCCCGAGCACACCTCGTCCGACCGCGAGCCCTCCCCGCACGCCCCCCACGGCGAGCACGTGCTCGCCGTCGGCGAGGCGCTCGTCGACGTCGTGCACCGCGCCGACGGGAGCGTCGACGAGCTGCCCGGCGGGAGCCTGGCCAACGTCGCGCTGACCCTCGGGCGCCTGGGCCGCGACGCGCGGCTCGTCACGTGGATCGGCGACGACGCGCGCGGCACGGCGCTGCAGGGCTGGCTCGGCGAGTCCGGCGTGACCCTGGCGCCGGGAAGCACGGCCGCGGAACGGACCAGCGTCGCGACCGCCCACCTCGACGCGCACGGTGCGGCGACCTACGACTTCGACCTCGAGTGGCAGGTGCCGCCGGGCACGGCCATCGACGCGGGCACGCTGGCCGTGCACACCGGCTCGATCGCCGCGGTGCTCGAGCCGGGCGCGGCCGCGGTCCGCGAGCTCGTCGCCTCGGCGCGCTCGACGGCGACCGTCACGTACGACCCGAACGCCCGGCCCGCCCTCATGGGCGACCCGGCCGACGCGCGGACGCGCATCGAGGCGCTCGTCGCGCTCGCCGACGTCGTGAAGGTCAGCGACGAGGACCTCGCGTGGCTCGCCCCGGCCTCCGACCCCGTCTCGGTCGCCCGGGACTGGCTCGCCCTCGGCCCGGCGGTCGTCGTCGTGACCCTCGGCGGCGAGGGCGCGGTCGCGGTGACCGCCGCCGGCGAGCAGCGCGTCGCGGCACCGCGCGTCGACGTCGTCGACACCGTCGGGGCCGGCGACTCGTTCATGGGCGCCCTGGTCGACGGGCTGTGGGACGCGGGCCTGCTCGGCGCGGACCGCCGGGAGGCGCTGCGCGCGATCGACGGCGCCACGCTGGCGGGACTGCTCGAGCGCTGCGTCGCCGTGGCGGCGATCACCGTCTCGCGCGCGGGCGCGAACCCGCCGCGCCGCGCCGAGCTCTCCCCCGCCTGACGGCGGAGGCGGACGCGAGGGTGGACCCGAGGTCGCAGGTCAGACCTGCGCCTCCTGCTTCTGCGCGCGCTCGAGCGACCGCTTGCGGTCCTCCTGGTTCTCCTGCTCGATCCGCTGGGCCTCGGAGTCGTCGCGCGTGAGGTTCTCGCTCGTCTCGGGGTCGAAGACCATCATCTTCGTCGGGTCGAACCACAGGTCCGTCACGTCGCCGTCGCGCACCCGGGACTGCGAGTCGAGCGCGACGACGAACTGGGAGCGCTGCCCCTCGCCGTCGAGCTCGCGGTCGAGCTCGTCCAGCTTGCCCTTCACCGACTCGTGCATGTCGAAGGGGACGTACGCGTAGAGCTCGGCGCCGAGCCACTCCGTGACGTCGATCTGCGCCTCGAACGTGTGCCCGCGGTCCTTCTTGGACGGGTCCACGAGGCGGGCGTCCTCGAAGTGCTCGGGCCGCAGCCCCACGATCACGAGGTCGCGGTCGCCCACGGCCTTGCGCACGCGGTCCGGCAGGTCGAACTCGCCGAACGGCAGCGAGATCCGGCCGCCCGACACCTCGCCCGGCAGGAAGTTCATCGGCGGCGTGCCGATGAAGCCCGCGACGAAGAGGTTGACGGGCTGCTCGTACAGGCCGCGGGGGCTCGCGACCTGCTGCAGGACGCCGCGGCGCAGCACCGCGACGCGGTCGCCGAGCGTCATGGCCTCGGTCTGGTCGTGCGTCACGTAGACGGTCGTCGTCCCGAGGCGGCGCTGCAGGCGGGCGATCTCGGTGCGGGTCTGGCCGCGGAGCTTCGCGTCGAGGTTCGACAACGGCTCGTCGAAGAGGAAGGCCTTGGCGTCGCGCACGATCGCGCGGCCCATCGCGACGCGCTGCCGCTGCCCGCCCGAGAGGTTCGCGGGCTTCCGGTCGAGGTGCTCGCGCAGGTCGAGCATGTCCGCCGCCCGCTCGACCTTCCCGCGGATCTCCTCCTCGGAGTGCTTGCCCTTGGCGAGCCGCAGCGGGAACGCGATGTTCTCGGCGACGGTGAGGTGCGGGTAGAGCGCGTAGTTCTGGAACACCATCGCGAGGTCGCGGTCGCGCGGCGCCTTCTCGTTGACGCGCACCCCGTCGATCTCGAGGTCACCGGCCGTGATGTCCTCGAGGCCGACGATCATGCGCAGCACCGTCGACTTCCCCGACCCGGACGGCCCGACGAGGATGACGAACTCGCCGTCCGCGATGTCCAGGTCGACCTTGTCCACGGCGAGGAAGCCGTCGCCGTAGCGCTTGACGATGTCCTTGAGGGTGATCGACGCCATCAGCTGTCTCCTCGGTGTCGGCGGGTTCGGGGTGCGATGGACGTGCTCATCCCTTCACCGCCCCCTGCGTCAGACCGGAGACGATCTGGCGCTGGAAGAGGACGACGAGCACGACGACGGGGATCGTCACGACGACGGCCGCGGCGGAGATCGCCCCGGTCGGCTCCTCGAAGTACGAGGCCCCGGTGAAGAACGCGAGCGCGGCCGGGACCGGCCGGGCGGCGCTCGTGGAGGTGAGCGAGATCCCGTAGACGAAGTCGTTCCACGCGATGAAGAAGGCGATGAGCGCCGTGGTGAAGACGCCGGGTGCCGCGAGCGGCACGATCGCCTTGCGGAACGCCTGCCACGGGGTCGCGCCGTCGACCTGGGCCGCCTGCTCCAGCTCCCACGGGATCTGGCGGAAGAAGGCGGTCAGCGTCCAGATGGAGATCGGGAGCGTGAGCGACAGGTACGGGATGATGAGCCCGAGCCACGTGTCGTACAGGCCGATGTTGCGCCACAGGTTGAACAGCGGCGTGACGATCGCGACGACGGGGAAGATCGAGACCCCGAGCGCCGTCGTGAGGATGAGCCGCTTGCCCGGGAAGTCGAGGCGCGCGATCGCGTAGGCGCACAGCGTCGCGAGGACGACGGCGATCACCGTCGCGATGAGCGAGATGCCGATCGAGTTCCGCAGCGCGGACAGGAACAGCTCCTGCGCGGAGCCGCCCGACGCGAGGATCTGCTCGTAGTTCTCGCTGCTCCACTGCGGCGGCAGGAACGTCCCGGAGTTGATGTCGGACGACGACTTGAAGCTCGTCATGAAGATCGACACGATCGGGAACAGCGCCCCGACGAGGACCACGACGGAGATGACGGCCCACCAGACCTTCGCCCGGGTGCTCAGCACGCTACCCATCACTTCTCCCCTCTCGCGCCGGCCAGGTCGACCTTGAAGAGCTTGATCGCCACGAAGCAGATGAGCACGACGCACAGGAACAGCAGGACGGAGATGGCCGAGCCCATGCCGATCTGCAGCTGCCCGATCGCCGTGCGGTAGGTGAGCAGGGAGAGCACCTCGGTCCCGTTCGCGCCGTTCGTCATGATGAAGACGTTGTCGAAGATGCGGAACGCGTCGAGCGCGCGGAACAGCACGGCGACCATGATCGCGGCCTTCATGTTCGGCACGATGACGCGCGTGAACCGCTGCCACGCGGTGGCGCCGTCGACCTTGGCGGCCTCCTCGAGGTCGCCGGGCACCTGGGCCAGGCCGGCGAGGAGCAGCAGCGAGATGAACGGCGTCGTCTTCCAGACCTCGGACGCGATGATGACGAACAGGCTCGTGCCCTGCTGCGCGAACCAGTTGAGGTCGGGGCCGACGCCCGGCACCCAGTCGAACCAGTGGTTGACGTAGCCGGACGTGATGTCGAACGCGTAGAACCACGCGAACGCCGAGACGACCGTGATGATGCCGTACGGCACGAGGATCGCCGTGCGCAGCAGTCCGCGCAGACGCCGGATCGCGCGGTGCATGACGAGCGCGAGCGCGAACCCGAGGACCAGCTCGACGGCCACCGTCACCACGGTGATGAAGAGCGTCACGCCGAGGTCGCGCCACCAGACAGAGTCGGTGAGGATCACGACGTAGTTGTTGATCCCCACGAACGACCGGTCGTCCGGCGCGGTGAGCTTGTAGTTGAAGAGCGAGTCGTAGACGGCCTGGAGGATCGGGTAGAGCGTCACGGCGAGCATGACGACGAACGCGGGGCCGGCCAGGAGCCAGCCGAGTCGCGCCTCCGACCGGGCGCGGTCGCTCCGCGCCGCCTTCGCCCGGCGGTCCCGACCCGACCCGTCGTCGCCGTCGTCGATCTCGACGTCCTTCGCACTTCCCGGGATCGTGGTGCTCACAGCAGTCGCTCCCCTCGCAGGACGGCGGTGATGAACTCGGTGGACTCCTGCGGCGTCGTCTCGGGGTCGACGTCGGCCGGCGCGTACCAGGTCTGCTGCAGACCCGTCGAGACCTCGTTGTAGAACGGGGTCTGCGGCCGGGGGGCCGCCTGGTCGAGGGAGTCCCGGATCACGTCGTACATCGGGAAGGCCTCCTGCACGTCCGGGTCCTCGTAGGCCTCGATGCTGGCCGCGGGGTTGCCGTTCGTGACGAAGTACTCCGCCTGGTTCTCGGGGCTGACGATGCACTCCGTCGCCTGGTAGGCGAGGTCGGTGTGCGCGCCGAACGCCCCGACGCCGAGGCTGATCCCGCCGTAGGGCGGTCGGGCGTCCTCCCCCTCGATCGTCTGCGGGTACAGCGCCCAGCCGATGTCGTCGAGGAGCCCCTGGTCGAGCGACCCGGCCTCGACGGCGCCCTGCGTGGACGACCAGACGAACGGCCAGTTGACCATGAACGACCCGCGGTCCCCCTGGAACAGGGTCAGCGACGCCGGCTCGTCCTCGCTCGGCAGTCCCGGGCCGCCGACGCCCGACGTCCCGATGTCGCCGATGATCCGGGCCGCCTCGGTCCCCGCCTCCGACTCGAGCCCGAGCTGGATGTCCTCGGGCGGGGCCTCCGGGTTCTCGAGGATCTCGCCGCCGGCTCCGGCGACGAGCGCGTTGATCCAGACCGTGAGCGACTCGGCCTTGGCGCCCTGCACGGCGAGCAGCGCGTCCTGGTCCTGCGCCGCCTCGATGATCTGGTCCCACGTGACCGGCCCGCTCATGTCCAGCCCGGCGGCCTCCGCGACCGACTTGCGGTACCAGAGCAGCTGGGTGTTCGCCCAGAACGGGACCGCGACGAGCTCGTCCTTCCACGTCGACGCGTCGATCGCGCCCTGCACCACGTCCTGCGTCGTCGCGTCGGCGACGTCGTCGGGGACGGGGGCGAGGAAGTCGGCCTCGGCGAACTCGGCGATGAACACCGGGTCGAGGCTCATGAGGTCGATCGAGGAGTCCTTCGCCGCGAGGCGACGCGCGAGCTGCTCGCGCTGCGCGGCGGCGTCGCGCGGGAGCAGCTCCGTCTCGATCCGGTACGCGCCGTCGGCCGCCTCGGTGCACGACGCCGCGATCTCCGCCTGGCCCCCGGCGTCCGGGTTGATGTACCACGTGAGGACCGGTGTCCCCTCGTCGCCCGGTCCGCACGCCGCGAGCGGTGCGAGCACCGCCAGGGCGGCGAGGGCGGCGAGCGGTCGGGTGCGTCGGCGCACGTCGGGCTCCCTTCGTCGCGAGGTCGAGATGTGGTGCGGCTCCTCTCCCCATGGCTACACCCCAGCCCCGCGGTTCGCCACGTGAACACCTCCGGCCAGCGTCGTCGCCATCGGTCATCATGGGCGCATGAGCACCCCCGTGGACCAGCGACTCCTCACCCCCGCCGAGGCGTGGGCGACGCTGCGGGCCGGCAACGACCGGTTCGTCGCCGACGCGCCGTTGCACCCCTCCCAGGGCGCGGACCGACGCCGGGAGACGTCGGCGGCGCAGCACCCCCACACCGTCCTCTTCGGGTGCTCCGACTCGCGCGTCGCCGCGGAGATCGTCTTCGACCAGGGTCTCGGCGACATGTTCGTCGTGCGGACGGCGGGCCACGTCGTGGACACCACGGTGCTCGGCTCGATCGAGTACGGCGTCGACATCCTGTCCGCGCCGCTCGTGGTGGTCCTCGGGCACGACTCGTGCGGCGCCGTGGCCGCCGCCGTGAACACGCTCACGACGGGCGCGCAGGCCGACGGGTTCGTCCGCGCCGTCGTCGACCGGGTCATCCCGTCGATCGCCAAGATCACGAGCGCGGGCGGCGGCTCGCTCGAGAGCATCGACCCGGACGTCCTGCGCCGCGAGCACGTGCGCAACACGGTCGACATGCTGCACTCGTACTCGGCCGGGCTCGCCGCGGCGGTCGCCGAGGGCCGCTGTGCGATCGTCGGCGTGGAGTACGACTTCACCGAGGGTCGCGCGCGCCTGGTCGACGTCGTGGGCGACGTGGGCGAGCAGCCCCACGTCGGCGCCTGACCGGCCGTCGGCGCGTCCTCGCCGCACGGGACGGGCACGCGTGACGTCGCTCACCCGGCCTGCCGACAGCCCGTCGCGGTGCGGCAGGATGGTCCCATGACTGCATCCCCCGAGGCACCCGGCGCCGTCGCCGGCGACGCCGCGACCGAGTACCGCATCGAGCACGACACGATGGGCGAGGTGCGCGTCCCTGCGCACGCCCTCTACCGCGCGCAGACCCAGCGCGCGGTCGAGAACTTCCCCATCTCCGGCACCCCGCTCGAGCGAGGGCACATCGAGGCGCTCGCCCGCGTCAAGAAGGCCGCCGCACGCGCGAACGCCGAGCTGGGCGTCCTCGACGAGGACGTCGCCGCCGCGATCGTCGCCGCCGCCGACGAGGTGGCCTCCGGCGCCCACGACGAGCACTTCCCCGTCGACGTCTTCCAGACCGGCTCCGGGACGTCGTCGAACATGAACACCAACGAGGTGCTCGCGACGCTCGCGACGCGCTCGCTCGGCCGCGACGTCCACCCGAACGACCACGTCAACGCGTCGCAGTCGTCCAACGACGTCTTCCCGACGTCGGTGCACGTCGCCGCGACCGCCGGCGTGGTCCGTGACCTCGTGCCCGCGCTCGAGCACCTCGCGGGCGAGCTCGGGGCGAAGGCCACCGAGTTCGCGACGGTCGTCAAGTCGGGCCGCACGCACCTCATGGACGCGACCCCCGTGACGCTGGGCCAGGAGTTCGGCGGGTACGCGGCCGCGATCCGCTACGGGATCGAGCGGCTCCAGGCCGCGCTCCCCCGGGCCGCGGAGGTCCCGCTCGGCGGCACCGCGGTCGGCACGGGCATCAACACCCCGGCCGGGTTCCCACAGCGCGTCATCGCCCTGCTCGTCGAGGACACCGGCCTGCCGCTCACCGAGGCGCGCGACCACTTCGAGGCGCAGTCCGCGCGCGACGGCCTCGTCGAGCTGTCGGGCGCGCTGCGCACGATCGCCGTGTCCCTCACGAAGATCTGCAACGACCTGCGCTGGATGGGCTCCGGTCCCAACACGGGGCTCGGCGAGATCTTCATCCCCGACCTGCAGCCGGGCAGCTCGATCATGCCGGGCAAGGTCAACCCCGTGGTCCCCGAGGCCGTGCTCATGGTCGCGGCGCGCGTGATCGGCAACGACGCGACCGTCGCGTGGGCCGGGGCGTCGGGCAGCTTCGAGCTCAACGTGCAGATCCCCGTCATCGCGCAGGGCGTGCTCGAGTCGGTGCGCCTCCTCGCGAACGCGTCCAGGGTCCTCGCGGACCGGACCGTCGCGGGCATCACCGCCAACGTCGAGAAGGCGCGCGCGTTCGCCGAGTCGTCGCCGTCCATCGTCACGCCGCTCAACCGCGTCATCGGGTACGAGGCCGCGGCGAAGGTCGCGAAGCACTCCGTGAAGGAGGGCCTGACGGTGCGCCAGGCCGTCGTCGACCTCGGCTTCGTCGAGCGCGGCGAGGTCACCGAGGCGCAGCTCGACGAGGCGCTGGACGTGCTGTCGATGACGCGTCCGCCGCAGGGCTGAGGTTCGTCTCACGCTCTCTTGCTCATCCTGGTAGGCCGGGTGGGTGGGGGGCCCCACCCCACCCGGCCTCGTCATGTCACCTCTTGCGGAGCGCGGGTCCGCAAACGGTCGGCACGCCGTCCGAGGATGGTCTGTCCTCCTGGTGCCTCGCCGCCCAGCGCAGGTCCTGCGAGCCCGACCCAGCCAATCAGCCGAGGTGGACGGCCTGCGCGTCACCGGTCGGGAGGAGGCGTTCCTTTGGGCCGCGGACCAGGGCGAACGCGAGGACGGCGCCGAGCGCCATGGTGACGGCCGCGGCGACGAAGACGGCGGAATAGCCGTCCACCAGGTCGGCCGGGGTGGGTGCGCCCGCCGCGGGCAGCGCGCTCGCGTAGATCGTCGTGAAGACCGAGAGGCCGATCGATCCCCCGATCTGCATCGCCGCGTTGACGGTCGCGCTCGCGGCACCGGCGTCGTGCGGGGCGACGCCCGCGAGGGCGACGTTCTGGAGCGGGACGAGGACGAGCGCGAGCCCGACGCCGAGCACGAGCTGCGACGGCAGGATCTCCGCGGCGTACGAGCCGTCGACCGTGACCCTGCTGAGCAGGAGCAGCCCTGCCGCGGCGACGAGCGGGCCCGCGATCATGAGCGGTCGCGGGCCGACGCGGGGCAGCAGGACCGTGGTGACGACCGGCGCGAGGACCAGGATGACGAGCGTCATCGGCACGGAGCCCAGGCCCGCGCGCAGCGGCGGGAGGCCCATGACGACCTGCAGGTGGAACGACAGGTAGAGCAGGGCGCCGATCATGAGCGTGCCGACGATCGCCTGGAGGAGGAACGCACCGGCGCGGACCGGGTCGCGCACGATCCGCAGCGGCAGGAGCGGCTGGTCCACGCGCGACTCGACGACGACGAAGGCGGCGAGCAGCACGACCCCGAGGACGAGGAGCGCGACGGTCGCGGGCGACGTCCAGGAGTGCTCGGCCAGCGTGAGCCCGTAGACGAGGGCGCCGAGGCCGAGGACGACGAGGACGGTGCCCACGACGTCGTAGCGGTTGTCGCCGTCCGCGCGGCTCTCGCGGACGAGCAGCGCTGCCGCGACGAGGCCGGCGACCGTGACCGGCACGTTGACCCACAGGCACCAGCGCCAGTCGGCGAGCTCGGTGAGGAGCCCGCCGAGCACGAGACCGACGGCGGCACCGACGCCCGCGACCGACCCGAAGACCGCGAACGCGGTGTTGCGCTCCTTCCCGCTCGGGAACGAGACGGTGAGCAGCGCGAGCGCCGCCGGCGCGAGGAGCGCGGCGAACGCGCCCTGGAGACCGCGGGTCGCGATGAGGGCGACGCCCGTCGGCGCGAAGCCCGCGAGCAGCGACGCGACGCCGAACCCGGCCATGCCGAGCAGGAACGTGCGCTTGCGTCCCCAGTAGTCGGCGATCCGGCCGCCGAGCAGGAGCAGCGCGCCGAACGCGAGCGCGTACGCGGTGACGACCCACTGCCTCTGCGCGTCGCTCAAGCCGAGCTCGGCCTGCGCCTGCGGCAGCGCGATGCTCACGATCGTGCCGTCGAGCACGACGAGGAGCTGGGTGAGGGCGAGGACGACGAGGACCCACCATCGGCGCGCGTCGCGCGGCGCACCCGGGTCCGTCGCGGAGGAGTCCGGCGTCGCGGCGGCAGCAGTGCCGGGCGCGGCGGGAGCGGGGGGGGGCGGTGAGGGCATGAGCGACCTTCGGGCGCGGAGGGGGGATCGTGGGGTTTCCAGCCCGGACCGGTCGTGCCCTGCGCGCTGCGCTGGCACCCGGCCGCTCCAACCGCGGGGTCGGACAGACGTGCCACCCTAGCGCACGCGCACCCCCGCACAGCGGCGCCCCGCGCCTGATCGTGACCGATGGCACACCGTCGGGCGGACCGTCAGCGCTCCACCGGGTCGAGCCGCCGCAGGACCGGGGCGAGGAGGGCCGCGAGAGTCGCGCGGTCGTCGGCCGACAGGCCGGCGAGGGCGTCTTCCTCGAGGGCGAGCTGGCGCGGGAACACGTCGTCGACGAGCGCCCGGCCGGCGTCGGTGAGCTCCACGACGACCCCCCGGCGGTCGCGCTCGAGGACCGTCCGCGCGACGAGCCCCGCGCGTTCGAGGCGGTCGAGACGCTTGGTGATCGACGCCCCGGGCGCGCCGGTCAGGGTCGTCACCTCCCCGGCGCGCAGCGGCCGGCCCGTGCGACGCAGGGCCGTGAGCACGTCCAGCTCGGGACGGGAGACCTCGCGCTCGTCCAGCGCCGCGTCGACCCGGGCGTCGAGGAGCCCGGCGATGCGGCGCAGCCGCGCGGTCACGTCGGCGACCGACGTGTCCACCTCGGGCAGCTGCTCTGCCCACTGCTCCCGGAGGCGCTCGACGTAGTCCACGGTGTCCAGGATAGGGCGCGGCTCACAGTATTTCACCGGTGAAACATCGGGGAATCATCGATACCCTGGTCGCGATGCCCCTCTCCCTCGCCCCCGTCCGCAGCACCGCACGGACCGTCCTGGACCCGTCCCACCTCTCCGCGGCCCTGCGCGCGAGCCCCGCGGACGCGACTGTCGCCGCGGCGCTGAGGTGCGGCGCGGCCGTCGCCCTCGCGCTCGCCGTGCCCGGCCTGCTCGGCCGCACGGACCTCGCCGCGTTCGCGTCGCTCGGCGCCCTCACGTCCCTGTACGGCCGGTACGACCCGTACCGTCGGCGCGCGTCGCTCCTCGCGGGCGTCGGCGTCGTGATGACCGCGAGCATCGCGCTCTTCACGGCGCTCGCCGCGCTCGCGGTCCCCCCGGCCGTGCTGCTCGCGGGCGTCGCTGCGCTGGCCGCGGGCTCCACGGCGCTGTGCGCACTACTGCGCACCGGGCCGCCCGGGGCGACGATCGTCGTCTTCGCCGCCGGCGCCGGGCTCGCGGGAGCGCCCGGTCTCGAGGACGTCGGGCCGCGTGCCGTCGCCGCCGCGCTGGGTGCGCTGCTCGCCTGGGTCGTGTGCACGGCCGGTGCCGTCGTCCGGCCGTCCGGCCCGGCGCGGCTTGCCGTGCGACGGGCCCTCGACGCGACACGCGCCGCCGCCGCGTCCTCCGACGCGACGGCAGGGCCCGCCTCCGACGCGGCGGCCGGCCCCGGCTCCGACGCCGCCCGCCGCGCCGTCGCCCGGGCCCGCGAGGTGCTCGCCGACGACCTGTCGTGGCGTCTCCCCCGGGCGGCGGCCCTCGAGCTCTCGGCGGAGCTCGACCTCGTGGAGCGCACGCTCGGGACGTCCGGCGCGGGCGTCCGGGACGCGCCCGTCGAGCGGCGCACCACGCTGCGGGACCAGGCGCGCCGGAACCTCTCCGGGCGCTGGCGGCTGCCGACCGCGCGCGTCGCGGTCGCGGGTGTCGTCGCCGGAGGCGTGGCGTCGCTCGCGGGCCTCGGGCACGCCGCTTGGGCGACGATGGGGTCGACCGCGGTGCTCCAGGGCGACTCCGACCGGAACGCGGTCGTGCGTGCGCTCCAGCGCGGTGCCGGGACGGTCGTCGGGGCGCTCCTCGCGTGGCCCCTGCTCGCCGCCCACCTCGGGTTCTGGGCGACGGCCGCCGTCGTGGTGGTCCTCCAGACCGTCACGGAGGTGGTCGTCGGCCGCCACTACGGCCTCGCGATGCTCACCATCACGCCGATGGCGCTGCTCATGACGTCCCTCGCGCACCCCGCGGAGCCCGCCTCGCTCGCGCTCGACCGCGCCCTCGACACCGTGGTCGGCGCCGCCGTCGGCCTGCTCGCCGTGGTCCTCCTGCACGCCCGGCCGACGGCATCGGACCCCGGGAGCGACGACCCCGGTCCGACGGGGGAGGTCCCGGTCGCGGCCGGCTCCTCCCCCGCAGGACCGGGGCTCGCGCCCTCGGCCGTCAGACCTCGATCGACTCCAGCATCTCCGTCACGAGCGCAGCGACGGGCGACCGCTCGGAGCGCGTGAGCGTCACGTGCGCGAACAGCGGGTGCCCCTTGAGCGCCTCGATCACCGCGGCGACGCCGTCGTGCCGCCCGACGCGCAGGTTGTCCCGCTGCGCGACGTCGTGCGTGAGCACGACGCGCGACGACTGCCCGATGCGCGAGAGCACGGTCAGGAGAACGTTGCGCTCGAGCGACTGGGCCTCGTCGACGATGACGAACGCGTCGTGCAGGGACCTGCCGCGGATGTGCGTGAGCGGCAGGACCTCGAGCATGTCGCGGTCGATCACCTCGTCGAGGACCTGCGGGGAGACGAGAGCACCGAGGGTGTCGTACACCGCCTGCGCCCAGGGGTTCATCTTCTCGGCCTCGGAGCCGGGCAGGTACCCGAGCTCCTGGCCCCCCACGGCGTAGAGCGGCCGGAACACCATGACCTTGCGGTGCTGACGGCGCTCCATCACGGCCTCGAGACCGGCGCACAGCGCGAGCGCCGACTTGCCCGTCCCCGCGCGACCGCCGAGCGAGAGGATCCCGACGCTGTCGTCGAGGAGCAGGTCGATCGCGACCCGCTGCTCGGCGGACCGCCCGTGCAGGCCGAACAGGTCGCGGTCGCCGCGCACGAGCTGCACGTGCTTGTCGGCCGTGACCCTGCCGAGCGCCGACCCGCGCGGCGAGTGCACCACGAGGCCCGTGTGGCAGTGCAGGGGGCCGGCGGCCTCGACGACCGCGGGGTCGAGGCTCGCGATCTCGACGGACTCGTGCTCCCACAGGGACGCGGTCTCCTCGTCGGTGAACGAGATCTCGCTCATCCCCGTCCAGCCGGAGTCCACGGCGAGCTCCGCGCGGTACTCCTCGGCGCGCAGCCCGACGGCCGACGCCTTGACGCGCATCGGCAGGTCCTTCGACACGACCGTCACGTCGTGACCCTCGGTCGCGAGGTTCGCCGCGACGGACAGGATGCGTGTGTCGTTGTCCCCCAGGCGGAAGCCGGCCGGCAGCACCGTGGGATCCGTGTGGTTGAGCTCGACGCGCAACGTGCCGCCCACGTCGCCGACCGGGATCGGCGCGTCGAGGCGGCCGTGCTTCACCCGCAGCTCGTCGAGCATGCGCAGCGCGCTGCGGGCGAAGTACCCGAGCTCCGCGTGGTGCCGCTTGGCCTCGAGCTCCGTGATGACGACGACCGGGAGGACGACGTCGTGCTCGGCGAACCGCCCGATGGCGCGCGGGTCGCTCAGGAGGACCGAGGTGTCGACGACGAACGTCCGGCGTCCGTCGTCGTCCGGGGCAGGACCGGGGGTGGGTGAGGTGTGGACCACGAGGGCTCCCCTCCGGCGCGCGAACGCCGTGCTCTTCCAGGGTGTGGCAGGCGACCGGCTTCCGGGCCGTGGGTGCGACGGCTCAGCAGTGCCGGTGCCGGCCCTCCTGAGCGGAGCATGAACCCCATCGGCTGGCCTCCCGGAGGACGGCGATGGTGCCGTCCGTCCCTCGCGAAACTACGCCCGTGTGATTCCGATCACCAGCCCTGCGCCCCCGTGTCGCCGAGGTTTAACCCGCCGTTCACGTCGAGCCCGCGACCGTCAGTGCTCGACGTGCCGGCGCGGCATGGCGAGCGCGCACGCGAGGCCCACCACGAGCACCGCGGCCGTGACCGCGAGCGTCTGGCCGGCCGCCGTCGCGAAACCGGCGTGGAACGCGGTCGTGGCGGCCTCGCCGACCTGGCGCGCGACGTCGTCGGGCACGCCCGCCGGGAGGTCCGGCATGCCGGAGCCGCCCTCGAGCGACCCGCCCGCGCCCGCGAAGCCGTCGAGGAACGGCTGACGGACCGCCTCGGGCAGGGACGCCGCGGCGTCCTGCGCCGCGGCAGGGAGGGTCACGGCGAGGCGCGCGGTGAGGGTCGCGACGACCGCGGCCGACCCGATCACGCCGCCCACCTGGCGCGTCGTGTTGAACGCGCCCGCCCCGGCCCCGGCGGTGCGGCCGTCCAGGCCCGACGTCGCGAGGTTGGCGAGCGGCGAGAAGACGCACCCGGTCCCGATGCCGAACAGCGTCATCGGCGCGATGATCGCCGCGACCGACACCCCGGGCGCGACGACGGCCGCGAGCCACGCCACCGCCACGGCGAGGACGCCGAAGCCCGTCGCGACGACCCACTTCGCGGGCACGCGGTCCGAGAGGCGTCCCGCGAGCGGCGCGACGATCCCGGACACGAGCGAGCCGGGCAGGTTGATCAGCGCCGCGTGCAGCGGCGACAGGCCGAGGATCGACTGCAGGAAGATCGTGAGCGGGAAGAAGATCCCGATCATCGCGAACGACACGGACATGCCCGCGACGTTCGCGAGCGAGAAGGTGCGCGAGCGGAACAGCTTCAGCGGCAGGAGCGCCCCGTCGCCGAGCCGGTGCTGCCACCAGACGAACACGACGAGAACCGCCAGCCCGAGCCCGATCATGCCCCACACGGTGACGAAGCCCGTGATGGTGCCCCAGTCGTACGTCTCGCCCTCCTGGAGACCGAACACGACGGCGAACAGCCCGACGACCGACAGCACGACGCCCAGGACGTCGAACGTGCGCTTGTTGGTCGCGAGCCGCGGCAGCCGCGTGAGCCCGAGCCACAGCGCGACGACGCCCACCGGGACGTTGACGAAGAAGATCCACTCCCAGCCCCACGTCTCGACGAACACGCCGCCGAGCAGCGGGCCGGCGATCGTCGCGACGCCGGCGGTCGCGCCCCACAGGCCCATGGCCGCGCCGCGCTGGGTCGCCGGGAAGACGCGCGTGATCATCGCCATGGTCTGCGGCGTCATGAGAGCCGCGCCGACGCCCTGGACGACGCGCGCGGCGATGAGCATCCCGATCGACCCCGACAGCCCGCACCACGCCGAGGCGAGCGTGAAGACGACGAGCCCCGCGACGAACACGGGCTTGGGCCCGTACCGGTCGCCGAGGCGCCCGGCCAGGAGGAGGAGCACGGCGTACGAGAGCAGGTAGGCGCTGTTGACCCAGCCGACCGCGACGAGGCTCGCGTCGAGCTCGCGCTGGAGCGTCGGCACGGCGATGTTCACGATCGTCGTGTCGACCATGATCATGAAGAAGCCGAGGATCAACGGCGGCAGGATGCTCCACGCGCTGCGGCCGTGCAGGTCCACGAGGGGCACGACACCGGTCCGGGGCGCGGGCGCCTCGACGGAGGTCGGGGCGGCGGCACGTTCGGACGGACCGGTTCCAGCGGGAGGAGTGGGCACAAGCGATCATAGGAGCGTCCCCGCGCGGTGGCGACACGGCCGCCCCGGTAGCGTCGGGCGCATGGGCCTCCCCGACCTGCACGACCTCGACGCGACCGCGCTCGCGGAGGCGCTCCGGGTCGGCGACGTCTCGCCGACCGAGGTGCTCGCCGCCACCCTCGAGGCGGCCGAGCAGACGGGCGCGGCGCTCGGCGCCTTCGCGGTGCTGGCGCCCGGTCTCTCGAGCGCGCAGGCCGAGGCGGCGGAGGCCGCGCTCGTCGCGGCGCGCCGTGACCGGACCGCCGACGTGCCGGGCGCGCTCCCCCCGTTCCTCGGTGTCCCGTGCCCGGTCAAGGACCTCACGATGGTCGCCGGGGTGCCGATGCGCGCCGGGTCCGGGGCGCTCGACCCGTTCCTGCCCGCGGTCGACGACGGCGTCGTGACGCTCCTGCGCGCCGCGGGCACGGTGCTCGTCGGCAAGACCTCGACGCCCGAGCTCGGCCTCCCCTGCTACACCGAGCCCGACACCGGCCCTCCGGCACGCACGCCGTGGGACCTCGCGCGGTCCGCCGGCGGGTCGAGCGGAGGCGCCGCCGCGGCCGTCGCGGGGCGCGTCGTGCCCGTCGCGCACGGCAGCGACGGCGGCGGTTCGCTGCGCATCCCCGCGAGCGCGTGCGGCCTGGTCGGCCTCAAGCCCTCGCGGGGCCGCGTGAGCCCGGGACCGTCCGGGGTCGACGGCGCCGGGCTCGCCACGCACGGCGTCCTCACCCGGTCCGTCCGGGACACGGCAGCCTTCCTCGACGTGCTCGCGCGGCCGTGGCCGGGCGACACGTTCACGGGTGGCGACGTCGCGCCGTCGGGCACGCGCTCGCGCGAGCTCCTCACCGGCGCGGACGGCCCGCCGCGGTCGTTCGTCGCGGCGCTCGGCGCGACCGTCCCGCACGGCTCGCGAGGAAGAACCCTGCGGGTCGGGCTGCTCCTCGACCCCGTGATCGCCGCCGACGGCCCGGTGCACCCGGCGTGCGCGGCTGCGGCCCGGACCGTCGCGGTGCTCCTCGCGGACGCCGGCCACGAGGTCGTCGAGGTCGCTCCCCCGTTCCCGGCCGAGCGCTGGGACGCGTTCGCGGCCCTGTGGTCGGTCGGCGCGCTCCAGGCGCCCGTACCGGCGGACCGCGAGCGCCTCCTCGTCCCGCTCACGCGCTGGCTGCGGGAGCGCGGACGCGCGGTCACGGGTCTCGAGCACGCGACGGCGCTCGCCGGGGTGCAGGCCCTCGCGCGCGAGGTCGCCGCGGCGTGGGCCGGCGTCGACGTCGTCGTGTCCCCGACGCTCGCCCAGCCGCCCGCGCTCGTCGGCACCCAGCGGCTCGACGACGACCCCGCCGCCGACTTCGCGGCGCAGACCGCGTTCACCCCGTGGACGAGCCTGTACAACCTCACCGGCCGACCGGCGATCTCGCTGCCGCTCGGCGAGGCGCGCGTCGAGGACGCCGACGGCACCGCGCGAACGGTCCCCGTCGGCGTGATGCTCGGCGCAGCCCACGGCGACGACGCGCTGCTGCTGTGCCTCGCCGCGCTGCTGGAGCAGGCGGCGCCCTGGTCCGACCGCCGTCCCCCGGAGGTGCCATGAGCTACGCCGCGCTGCTGTTCGCCGTGAACGTCGGCGGACGCAAGGTCCCGTCGACGCGGCTGCGCGCCCTGGCCGGCGAGCTCGGGTTCGCCGCGCCCCGCACGATCGTCAACAGCGGCAACCTCGTGGTGGCGGCCGGCGGCTCGGGCGCGAGGTCGGCCGCGGACGTGGCGCGTCTCGTCCACGACGGCGTGGTCGAGGAGTTCGGCGTCGACGCGACCGTCGTCGTGCTGACGACCGCGCAGCTCGAGCGGATCGTCGCCGACGTCCCCTGGCCGAAGGCCGCGCGCGAGGACCCGTCGCACGTGCTCGTGCTCGTCGGGGCGGAGCCGGTCGACGCCGCGGGGATCGCACGGCTGGACCTGTCCACCGCGGGGCGCGAGAGCCTCGCCGTCGCGCACGGCGTGCTCTACGCGCGGTACCCCGACGGCATCGGCCGGTCGCCGCTCACGACGACCGTGCTGTCGCGCGCCGCGGGAACGCCCGTGACGGGCCGGAACTGGAACACCGTCACGCGGCTGCTCGAGCTGGCGCGAGAGGTCGACGGCGACGGGGCGACGACGCCGCCCACCTGACCCCGCTCGTCGTTCGCGGGCGCGCGGGCGCGGTGCCCGACCGCCGCGTAGGATCGTCCCCGGTGTGCCGGGAAGTCTGGTCGGCGACGCGTTCAGCGACCCCTCGTGTCGCCCTCCCGCCACCGACCTCCCCAGGAGAACCATGACTGCTGCGTCCCCGTCCACCGCGCCTTCCTCGTCCGCACCCGGCCCGCTGCGCCGCTGGGCGAGCCGCGAGACGACGGGAGGCGCGCTGCTCATCGGCGCCGCCCTCGTCGCGCTCCTCTGGGCGAACTCCCCGTGGCGCGACGCGTACTTCACGCTGTCGAACGCCGTCCTCGGCCCCTCGGCCCCGCTGCACCTCGACCTCACGCTCGCGACGTGGGCGGCGGACGGGCTGCTCGCCGTCTTCTTCTTCGTCGTCGGGGTCGAGCTC
The DNA here is from genome assembly GCF_943181405.1 of Cellulosimicrobium sp. Marseille-Q4280. Lineage (GTDB taxonomy): Bacteria > Actinomycetota > Actinomycetes > Actinomycetales > Cellulomonadaceae > Cellulosimicrobium. The sequence continues at coordinate 204,819 of NZ_CALPBY010000007.1, read as the reverse complement.
AAGCAGGAGTTCGTCGCCGGGAGCCTGCGCAACCCGAAGCAGGCCGGGGTCCCGATGCTCGCCGCCGTCGGTGGCATGGCGGTCCCGGCGGCGATCTTCGTCGTCGTGCTGCTCGTCCTGGGCGACCCGAGCGCGCTGCACGGGTGGGCGATCCCGACCGCGACCGACATCGCGTTCGCCCTCGGCGTGCTCGCCGTCTTCGGGCGCGGGCTGCCCGTCGCGATCCGCACGTTCCTCCTCACGCTCGCGGTCGTCGACGACCTGCTCGCGATCGTCATCATCGCGATCTTCTACACCGAGGACCTCGACTGGCTCTTCCTCGGTCTCTCGCTGGTCGCCGTCGCGCTGTACGCGGTGCTCGTCCGTGCCCGGCGCACGCACTGGTGGCTCCTGCTCCCCGTCGCCGCCGTCGCGTGGGCGTTCATGCACGAGTCGGGCGTCCACGCGACCATCGCCGGCGTCCTCCTCGGCTTCGCGGTCCCGGCGCTCGTCGTCCACGGTGAGAGCGAGTCGCGCACGCACCGCTTCGAGCGCACGGTCCGGCCGGTCTCGCAGGGCATCGCCCTCCCCCTCTTCGCGTTCTTCGCCGCGGGCGTGTCGATCGTCGGCGGCGAGACCCCGGTCTCCGAGGTCCTCGCCCAGCCCGTCGTGCTCGCCATCGTGCTCGGCCTCGTCCTCGGCAAGCTCATCGGCGTCCTCGGGGTCACCGCGCTCGTCACGCGCTTCACCCCGCTGCGTCTCGCCGCCGGGATCGGGGTGCGCGACCTGTTGCCGGTCGGTCTCCTCGCGGGGATCGGCTTCACGGTGTCGCTCCTCATCGCCGAGCTCTCCTTCCCCGACGCCGAGCACACCGACGGCGCGAAGATCGCGATCCTCGCCGCCTCGACGATCGCCGCGGTGCTCGCCGCGTTCTCGCTGCGGTGGGACGCGCGCAAGGCCCGCTCCGACGACATGAACCGCGACGACCTGCCCGACGAGGTCACCGACCTCATCGGCGACGAGAAGGACCGGCTCGAGCACTGACGCCCGGCGCGCGACGCGCGCCCGAGGGCACCGGTCGCCCGGACACCGCGCGGCGCGGGATGATCGACCCACGAGATCCCGCGCGGCACGGTCGCCGCGCGGCCGGTGCGCCGTCGTCCACCACCCCTCGGCGACGGCCGTGACGAGGAGGTCGCGCCATGAGCCTGACGAGCCCACCCGTTCCCCCGCCCGCTCCCGGGCTCCCCCGCCCGGACGGGCGACCGGGCCTGGACAAGGTCGTCGCGTCGGCCGCCGAGGCCGTGGCCGACGTGCCCGACGGCGCGTCGCTCGCCGTCGGCGGGTTCGGCCTGTGCGGCAACCCGGTCGCGCTCATCGAGGCGCTGCTCGCGCAGGGGACGCGCGACCTGTGGGTCGTGAGCAACAACTGCGGCGTCGACGACTGGGGTCTCGGACTGCTCCTGCGGGCCGGGCGGATCCGGCGGATGACGAGCTCGTACGTCGGCGAGAACAAGGAGTTCGAGCGTCAGTTCCTCTCCGGGGAGCTCGAGCTCGAGCTCACGCCGCAGGGCACCCTCGCGGAGAAGCTGCGCGCCGGCGGGTCCGGGATCGCAGGCTTCTGGACACGCACCGGCGTCGGCACGCAGGTCGCCGAGGGCGGCCTGCCCCAGCGGTACGACGGCGCGGGCGGGGTCGCCCGGGCGAGCTCGCCGAAGGAGGTGCGCGCGTTCGGCGTGGGCCCGCGCGGGCTGGACGGCACCTTCGCGGACGAGGCCGAGTTCGTCCTCGAGGAGGCGATCACCACCGACTTCGCGCTCGTCCACGCACAGCGCGGGGACCGGCACGGCAACCTCGCGTTCCACCGCTCGGCCCGCAACTTCTCCCCGCTCGCCGCGATGGCCGGGCGCGTGTGCGTCGCGCAGGTCGAGGAGCTCGTCGAGCCCGGCGCGATCGACCCCGACGCCGTCCACCTGCCCGGCGTGTTCGTGCACCGCGTGGTCGAGGTCGGGACCGACGCGCCGAAGCGCATCGAGCGACGCACGGTCCGGCCCGCTGCGGAGACCGGCCGGCCCGCGCCCGCGGCGTCGGGCACCGCTCCCGCCGTCCCCACCCCGAAGGAGGGCTGAGACGTGCCGCTCACGCGTGACGAGATGGCCGCGCGCGCAGCGCGCGAGCTGCAGGACGGCTGGTACGTCAACCTCGGGATCGGTCTGCCGACCCTCGTGCCCAACCATGTCCCCGCCGACAGGCACCTCGTGCTGCAGTCGGAGAACGGGATCCTCGGCGTGGGGCCCTACCCGACCGAGGACGCGGTCGACCCCGACCTCATCAACGCCGGGAAGGAGACCGTGACCGTCCTGCCCGGCGCGGCGTTCTTCGACTCCGCCCTGAGCTTCGGCATGATCCGCGGCGGCAAGATCGACGCCGCGATCCTCGGGGGCATGCAGGTCTCCGAGGGCGGCGACCTCGCCAACTGGATGATCCCCGGCAAGATGGTCAAGGGCCCAGGTGGCGCGATGGACCTCGTGCACGGCGCAGCCCGGGTGATCGTGCTCATGGAGCACGTCGCGCGCGACGGGTCGCCGAAGATCCTGCGGTCGTGCTCCCTCCCCCTGACCGGGCGGGGCGTCGTGCACCGGGTCATCACCGACCTCGCCGTCATCGACGTGACCCGGCACGGGCTCGTGCTGCGCGAGACCGCGCCCGGCGTGAGCGTCGACGAGGTGCGCTCGGCGACCGGGCCGGAGCTCACCGTCGCGCTCGACGACGCACCGCTCGCCGCGTCGTGACCGCGCGCGCCCGGGGTAGCGTGGGAGACAGCGGCGCCACACCCCCGACGCCCGCGCAGACACCGCCGTCCGCACCCCTGGAGGTCCCGCAGTGAGCACCACCGGCTTCTCCCCCGACCGCTCCCCCGACCGCGCCGAGGACGTCGTCGTGGTCGCCGCCGCCCGCACGCCCCAGGGGCGGCTCAAGGGCTCGCTCGCCGCGCTGAGCGCGGTGGATCTCGGCGCCGTGGCCGCGCGCGCCGCGGTCGAGCGCTCCGGGCTGGGCGCCGACGCGGTCGACGCCGTGGTCTTCGGGCAGGTGGTCCAGGCGGGCGCCGGCCAGAACCCGGCGCGCCAGACGGCGGCCGCCGCAGGCGTCGGCTGGGAGGTCCCCGCGGTGACCGTCAACAAGGTGTGCCTGTCCGGGCTCACGGCGGTGATCGACGGGACGCGGATGATCCGGTCGGGCGAGGCCGAGGTCGTGCTCGTCGGCGGCCAGGAGTCGATGACGAACGCGCCGCACCTGTTGCCGGGCGCGCGCGCCGGGTTCGCGTTCGGCGACGCGACGCTCGTCGACGCGGTCGCGCGCGACGGGCTCACCGACGCGTTCGACCGGGCGTCCATGGGCGTCTCCACCGAGCGGACCAACACGGGCGACGTGTTCGTCTCGCGCGAGGAGCAGGACGCCGTCGCCGCCGCGTCGCACCAGCGCGCCGCGGACGCGGCGAAGGACGGCCTGTTCGACGCCGAGCTCGCGCCCGTGAGCGTGCCGCAGCGTCGCGGCGAGCCCGTCGAGGTCCGTGACGACGAGGGCGTGCGCCCCGACACGACGGCCGACGGCCTCGCCCGGCTGCGCCCCGCGTTCGACCCCGAGGGCACCATCACCGCCGGCAACGCGTCGCAGATCTCCGACGGCGCCGCAGCGCTGGTCCTCACCACGCGCGCCCGCGCCGAGGCGGCGGGGTCGACGGTGCTCGCGACGGTCCGCACGTGGGGCCAGGTGGCCGGGCCGGACACCTCGCTGCACTCCCAGCCCGCGCGGGCGATCCGCCAGGCGCTCGACCGCGCCGGGTGGGACGTCACCGACCTCGACCTCGTCGAGATCAACGAGGCGTTCGCGACGGTGGTCGCCGTCTCGACGCGCGTCCTCGGCGTCGACCCCGAGATCGTCAACGTGCACGGTGGCGGGATCTCGCTCGGGCACCCGATCGGCGCGTCCGGCGCGCGGCTCGCCGTCCACGCGGCGCACGAGCTCGCGCGGCGCGGGGGCGGCCGGGCCGCCGTCGGGCTGTGCGGCGGCGGCGGCCAGGGCGAGGCGCTGCTGCTCGAGGCGTAGCTCGTCCCGGGACCGGGCCCGAGATCTCGTCGAGCAGCCCACGACGGACCGGTACCTGTTCGAGGGGACGACGCGGGACCGCTCCCCTACGCTCGCCGTTGTGCACGCCACCGTCGCGGAGATCCGCGTCCCCGAACCCGTCGACGAGGCGCCGCGGCGGCGCGGGGCGTGGGGACGGTGGTTGCGGCGGTTCTCGGCGACCGGGCTGGTGCTCGCGCTCGTGTGGTTCTGCGTGTCGTTCACGCCGTCGCTCATCCCGCGCGCCTGGTACTACCAGGCCGTGATCTCGGGCGTGAGCGCGATCGGCGGGTACGGGCTCGGCGCGCTCGTCGAGTGGTTCGCGGTGAAGGTCGGGCTGCGGATCCGGTGGTCCGCACGCGCGAGCCGCGTCGCGTGGTGGGTGCTCGCCGGGGCGGCGGCGGTGCTCGTGCCGCTCTCGCTCGTCCTCGGCGCGCGGCGGCAGATCGAGCTGAGGCACCTGTTCGGCATGTCCGAGGACGTCCCGGGCCGCGAGGTCGTGACGCTCCTCCTCGCGCTGCTCGTCGCGCTGCTCGTCCTCCAGACGGCGCGCGGGCTGCGCCGGCTCGCGCACTGGTTGAGCCTGCTCGTCGACAACGTCGTCCCCGTGCCCGTCGCACGGTTCGCCAGCGGCGTGATCGTCGCGGTCGTCGTCGTGCTCGTCGTCAACGGCGTGATCTGGTCCGGGGTGCTCAGTGCCCTCAACGGGATCTTCGCGACGGCGAACGACGAGATCAGTCCCCGGCTCACCCCACCGGCCCGGCCCGAACGGTCCGGGTCCGAGGCCTCCCCCGAGACGTGGGAGTCGCTCGGTGCGGAGGGCCGCAAGTTCGTCGTCTCCGGGCCGACCCTCGACGAGCTGCGGGCGTTCGCGCAGGCGGGCGACGTCGTCGACCCCGCGGACGTGCTCGAGCCCATCCACGCGTACGCGGGCCTCGACGCGGACGGCGACCTCGACGCGACAGCCGCCCGCGTCGTCGACGAGCTCGACCGGACGGACGCCTGGGACAGGTCCGTCCTCGTCGTCGTGACGACGACCGGCACCGGCTGGGTCGACCCGGCGATGACCGAGGCGCTCGAGCTCATGCACGGCGGTGACACCGCGATCGCGAGCATGCAGTACTCGTACCTGCCGAGCTGGATCAGCTTCGTCGGCGACCGGTCCACCCCGCCCGCCGCGGGCAAGGCGCTCTTCGAGGCCGTGTACGACCGGTGGTCCGAGCTGCCCGAGGACGACCGCCCACGCCTGCTCGCGTCCGGCATCTCCCTCGGGTCGTTCGGCATGCAGGGCGCGTTCAGCGGCGTCCAGGACCTCGAGGCCCGCACCGACGGCGCGATGTTCACCGGGACGCCCGGGTTCACGCCGCTGTGGCGCGAGCTCACGGACGCGCGCGACCCCGGGTCGCTCGAGTACGCGCCCATGCTCGACGGCGGTCGGCAGGTCCGCTGGGGCGATCCGGTCCGCACCGGGGTCGCGGACGTGTGGGGTCCGGGCCCTCGCTGGGAGGACCCGCGCGTCGTCTACCTGCAGCACGCGTCCGACGGCGTCACGTGGTGGTCGCCCGAGACGCTGTGGTCGGAGCCCGACTGGCTGCGCGAGCCCCGCGGCCCGGACGTGCTCGGCGACGTGCGGTGGTACCCGTTCGTCACGTTCTGGCAGCTCACGGGCGACCTGTTCGTCGCGGCGGCCTCGGACATCCCGTCCGGCCACGGCCACGTCTACGAGCTGGAGTACGCCGACGGCTTCGCGGTCCTGCACGCGCCGGACGGCTGGACGGAGGCCGACACCACGCGGCTCAAGGCCGCGATGGACGCGCCGGTCCAGGGCGGCTCGATCGGCTGAGCCCGAGTACACCTCGGCCGTCCCGCGGCTGACGTCGTGCAGGTGTCGGCGCCTGGCGGGGAGTCAGTCCCTGACGACCGAGGTCCCCTCACCGCCGTCGTCGACCGTCGGGGCGTCGCCGCTCTCGTACGAGATGCGCACGCCGTTGCCGCTGACCTCGACCGTCGCCACGCTGCCGACCTCGACGCGGGCGCCGTGACCGGAGACGACGACGGCCTCGACGTGACCGTCGACGTCCACGCGCGCGTCGTTCCCGGAGATCTCGAGGCTCTCGAGGTCGCTGGCCTCGACGTCCACCTCCGTGCCGTGGCCCGTGAGGAGCACGGTCGAGCACCCGCCCACGACGTCGACCTCCGCGCCGTCCGCGCTGATCTCGACCGCGCCGCCCGCGCAGTCGACCCGGGCGTCGCGGGCACCGTGCTCGGCGAACACCTGACGGTCCGTCGCGTCGTCGGCCGTCCCGCCGCCCGCGTCCCCGTCGTCCGCGTTCCCGTCGTCCGCACCGCCGTCCGCCGGCGCCGTCACCGTCTCGGTGACCGTCTCCGGGTCCTCGGGGTCACCACCGCAGGCGGCGAGGCCCAGGACGAGGACGGCGGGCACGGCGAGGAGGGCGAGTCGGCGCGGGGTCATGCCCTCCATCGTCGGGAGGGGGTGCCGACCGGGCAACCGGGAGCGGCTCCTGCTGGCGGTGACGTCCGGCACGCTACGCCGGCGCGTGCCGATCGAGGAAGCTGAAGACCTCCGTCTGGTCGACGCCCGGGAACGCTCCCGCCGGCATCGCCGCGAGCATCGACGCGTGCGGTCGCGCGCTCGGCCACGCCTGACCGGACCACCGGTCCGAGAGGGCGTCGGGCGGACGGCGGCAGCACGCGCCGTCGGGACAGCGGGAGACGAGGCGCTCGGTGGTGTCGCGCCCGAGGAACCACTTCACGTGCGCGAACGGCACCCCGACGCTCACCGAGAAGTCGCCGTCCGCGGAGCCCTGGACCCGGGACGTGCACCAGTACGTGCCGCTCGGGGTGTCGGTGTACTGGCTGAACGGGCTGAGCCGGTCCTCGACGGCGAACACCGTGCGCGCGGTCCAGCTGCGGCACACGTACTGGCCCTCGACCGCGCCGAGCGGGTCGGCGGGGAAGCGGACGCCGTCGTTCTCGTAGGCCTTGTGGATGACGCCGGACTCGTGGACCTTCATGAAGTGCACCGGGATGCCCAGGTGCTTGGACGCCAGGTTCGTGAACCGGTGCGCCGCGGTCTCGTACGAGACCGCGAACGCGTCGCGCAGGTCCTCGATGGAGATCTCGCGCGCCTCCTTCGCGGTCCGCAGCGCCTTGACGGCGTGACGCTCGGGCAGCAGCAGCGCCGCGGCGAGGTAGTTCGCCTCCACGCGCTGGCGCAGGAACTCGCGGTAGTCACCCGGCTCGGCGTGCCCCAGGACGTGGGGCGCCAGGGCCTGCAGGAGCGCCGACGTCGCGTTGGACCGCCCGCGCATCCCGTTGCTCGGCAGGTAGACCCGGCGGTGCCGCAGGTCGAGCACGGAGCGCGTCGAGTGCGGCAGGTCGCCGACGTAGTGCAGCGTGAAGCCCAGGTGGGACGCGATCTCGGCCGCCACACGCTGCGGCAGCGGACCGCCGGCGTGGCCGACGCCGTCGAGCAGCTCCGCCGCGGCGTCCTCCAGCTCGGGGAAGTAGTTGTCCTGCGCGCGCATCGTGGCGCGCAGCTCGGCGTTGGCGCGACGCGCCTCCTCCGGCGTCGCCGCGCGCTCGGTGTGCAGGCGCTCGAGCTCCCGCCGCAGCGCGACGATCGTCTCGAGCGCGTCGGTCGGCAGCGACTTGCCGACGCGCACCGGCCGCAGGCCGAGCGCGTCGAAGAGCGGGCCGCGCTGCGCGCGCTCGAGCTCGATCTCCAGCGCGTCGCGCCGTGACGGCGGCTCGGCGGAGAGCAGGTCGTCGAGGCTCGCGCCGAGGGCGCGCGCGACGGCCTGGAGCTGCGCGAACCGGGGCTCGCGCCGCCCGTTCTCGAGCAGCGACACCTGCGACGGCGCGCGGCCGATCGCGGCGCCGAGCTCGTCGAGCGTCATGCCCCGCTCGGTCCGCAGGTGGCGGATGCGCCGGCCGATCGTCAGGGCGTCGGGCTCGCTCTCGAGCGGGATCTCCGCATGTTCCGCGATTCCGGCCGGTCGCGTCGTCGGGATAGCCATGACCCGAGAGTGACACACGCCACTCCTTGCGCACAACAGAAGAACAGCGAATCTTTCGCTCGATCTGGCTTGAGAACGCGCTTGCGGAGGCACGAAGGTCGAAACACGGCCTCACCGCGAGGCCGACGATCGATCCGCAGGACGTCGGACGAGCACACGCGTCACCGACGACTCACCACAGGAGGCACCCCGTGAACAGGCCCACCATCGTCAGCCGCCGGTCCGCGACCGAGTACGTCGGCGGTCCCCGCACGCTCGGCACCGTCCTCCCCGCGGACGGCACGGCGGGTGTCCGGGCAGGCGGGTCGTCGCAGCAGGTCGGGCACGACGCCGCGAGCGCGGGACGCGACACGGCCCGCCCGGGAGACCAGACCCAGACCGCCGCCAACCTCGCCCGGTCCTGGGCCGAGGACGTCCGCTGGGACGGGATCGCCCGCGACTACACCGCGCAGGACGTCGTCGCGCTGCGCGGCTCGGTGCGCGAGGAGCACACGCTCGCACGCCGCGGCGCCGAGCGCCTCTGGGAGCAGCTCCACACCGAGGAGTGGGTCGCCGCGCTCGGCGCGTACACCGGCAACCAGGCCGTGCAGCAGGTGCGCGCCGGCCTGCAGGCCATCTACCTGTCGGGTTGGCAGGTCGCAGCGGACGCCAACCTGTCCGGCCAGACCTACCCCGACCAGTCGCTCTACCCGGCGAACTCCGTGCCCGCCGTCGTGCGCCGTATCAACAACGCGCTGCTGCGCGCGGACCAGGTGGAGACGGCGGAGCGGGCCGGGAACGCTGATCCCGCCGCCGCGCCGGACCGCGACTGGCTCGCCCCGATCGTCGCCGACGCCGAGGCCGGCTTCGGCGGTCCGCTCAACGCCTACGAGCTCATGCACGCGATGATCGCGGCCGGCGCCGCGGGCGTGCACTGGGAGGACCAGCTCGCGTCGGAGAAGAAGTGCGGGCACCTGGGCGGCAAGGTGCTCGTGCCGACGGCGCAGCACGTCCGCACGCTCAACGCGGCCCGGCTCGCCGCCGACGTCGCGGGCGTGCCGTCGGTGATCGTCGCGCGGACCGACTCGCTCGCCGCGGACCTGCTGACGTCCGACGTCGACGAGCGGGACCAGCCGTTCCTCACGGGCGAGCGCACGGCCGAGGGCTTCTACCGGGTCCGGCCGGGCGAGGACGCGGTGGTCGCACGCGGCCTCGCGTACGCGCCGTACGCCGACCTGCTCTGGGTCGAGACGGGGACGCCCGACCTCGGGCTGGCCCGGCGCTTCGCCGAGGCGGTCCACGCGGAGCACCCCGGCAAGAAGCTCGCGTACAACTGCTCGCCGTCGTTCAACTGGCGCAAGCACCTCGACGACGCGCAGATCGCGAGCTTCCAGAAGGAGCTCGCCGCGATGGGCTACGCGTTCCAGTTCATCACCCTCGCCGGCTTCCACGCCGTCTCGCACTCCATGTTCGAGCTCGCGCGCGGCTACAAGGACCGTGCGATGAGCGCCTACGTCGAGCTGCAGGAGGCCGAGCTCGCCTCCGAGGCCGACGGCTACACCGCCACCCGCCACCAGCGGGAGGTCGGCACCGGCTACTTCGACCGGGTCGCCACGGCTCTCAACCCCGACGCCGCCACCCTCGCGCTCGCCGGGTCCACCGAGACCGCCCAGTTCCACTAGACCCCCGCGAGGTAGTACCGCAGTCCGCGAGGTAGTACCCCGGTCTCCGACCGCGGTACTACCTCGGCGGACCCCGGTACTACCTGGCCGGACCCCTGTACTACCTCGCGTCCACGATCTCCGGAGCCCGCCATGACCACCACGACCACGTCCACCACCTCTCCCCCGCGCACGTCCGGCGGACTGCCCGACGGCGGCCCGCACCGGGGCGCACCGGCCCGCCCCGCGCCGTCGGGCACCACGAGCCGCGCGCCGCAGGGCACGCTGCGCGTGACCGGTACGCTCGGCGAGCGGTACCGCGAGATCCTCACGCCCGAGGCGCTCGACTTCCTCACCGCGCTGCACGACCGGTTCGTGGCGCGCCGCCACGAGCTGCTCATGGACCGCCAGCAGCGCCGGCAGGACGTCGCCGACGGGATCGACCCCGACTTCCGCGCCGAGACCCGACCGGTCCGTGACGACCCGTCGTGGCGCGTCGCCGGCTCGACCGGGGCGCCCGGCCTCGAGGACCGGCGCGTCGAGATCACCGGACCCACCGATCCCAAGATGGCGATCAACGCCCTCAACTCCGGCGCCAAGGTGTGGCTCGCCGACGCCGAGGACGCGTCGTCGCCCACGTGGCGCAACGTGGTCGAGGGCCAGCTCGCGCTGCACGACGCGATCCGCGGCACGCTCGAGCACACGAGCGCGGAGGGCAAGCAGTACCGCCTGCGCTCGACGACGCTGACCGACCTCCCGACGATCGTGTTCCGTCCGCGCGGGTGGCACCTCATCGAGAAGCACATGCGGTACGTCGACAGGGCGGGTGTGAGCGTCTCGGCGTCCGCGTCGCTCGTGGACTTCGGCCTGTACCTCTTCCACAACGCCCACGAGCTCGTCGAGCGCGGCCGCGGGCCGTACTTCTACCTGCCGAAGCTCGAGGGCTACCGCGAGGCGCGGCTGTGGAACGACGTCTTCGAGTTCGCCCAGGAGTGGGTCGGGATCGAGCAGGGGACGATCCGGGCCACGGTGCTGGTCGAGACGCTGCCCGCGGCGTTCGAGATGGAGGAGATCCTCCACGAGCTGCGCGACCACTGCGCCGGGCTCAACGCGGGACGCTGGGACTACCTGTTCTCGGTGATCAAGGCCTTCCGCACGCGCGGCGACCAGTACGTGCTGCCCGACCGCGCGCAGGTCACCATGACGGCCCCGTTCATGCGCGCGTACACCGAGCTCCTCGTGTCCACGTGCCACCGGCGCGGGGCGCACGCGATCGGCGGGATGAGCGCGTTCATCCCCGACCGGCGCCGGCCCGACGTCACGGAGCGCGCGCTCGAGCAGGTGCGGGCCGACAAGCGGCGCGAGGCGACGGACGGGTTCGACGGCACGTGGGTCGCGCACCCCGACCTCATCGAGGTCGCGCGCGCCGAGCTCGACGCGGTGCTCGGCGACAGGCCGAACCAGGTGTCGCGTCTGCGGGAGGACGTGCGCGTGGGCCAGCACGAGCTGCTCGACATCGGCTCGGCGCGGCGCGCGGGGGCCACCGTCACCGCGGCCGGGCTCCGCGCGAACGTGTCGGTCGGCGTGCGCTACGTCGAGTCGTGGCTGCGCGGGGTCGGCGCCGCGGCGATCGACCACCTCATGGAGGACGCCGCGACCGCCGAGATCTCGCGCTCGCAGGTGTGGCAGTGGATCGCGTCCGGGACGCGCACGGAGAACGGCGTGCCGATCACGCGCGAGCGCGTCGAGGCGCTGCTCGCCGAGATCGTCGACGACCTGCCCCGCACGCCCGGGAACAGGGTCGACGACGCGGCCTCCGTGTTCCGCGCCGTCGCGCTCGCCGAGGACTTCCCGACGTTCCTCACCATCGGGGCGTACTCGCAGTTCCTCGTCGGCTCGGACGTCGACCAGCCGCGGTGAGCTGACGACCGTCCGACGTGGGCCGACGTCGACGCGGCCGTGGTCGTGGCCCGTCCGGATCCCCGGGCGGGCCACGACCGCGTGCGTCAGCGTGCGCCCGCGGAGGCACCGTGCCGCAGCCGCCCGCCAGTCAGGCCTCGTCGACGACTGCGTCGGTCGTCCCCCGGTTCGCCTCGAGCGCGCGCTCGATCTCCAGCACGATCGCGCCGGCGGCGAGGTAGTCGTCGCCGGTGCCCTGCTCCCGCTCGCGCGCCAGCGCGGCACGCAGCTCGCGGACGGCGAGGAGCGCCGGCTCCCGGTCCGCGTCGGGGCCCTCGCGGACCACGGCGGCGAGCGCGCCGAGCGCCTCGGCGACCGGGTTGCGCAGCTCCGCGCCGAGCACCCGGCGGTCCGGCTCCACGTCGTCCCGCTCCCCCTCCGTGAGGATGCGCACCAGGTCGGTGACGACGGCGGTCGTCACGGACAGCCGCTCGGACTTCAGCTCCTGCTCGTGGAGGCGCACGCGTTGTCGGCGCGCCCGGACGTTGAGCCGCTGCGCGTCGCGGGCCTCGTCCGCGGCGCGGCGTGCCCCGTCGACCGCCGGCGCGACGGCCCGACGCCGCTCCTCCCACTCCTCCTTGCGGGGGGCGCGGTCGCCGTACAGGCCGTCGGCGAGGGCCTCGAGCTGGTCGGCGAGGACCTCCCCGAGCTCGTCGAGCGCAGCCTCCGACGGCGCGAGCGGCAACGGCGGCGCGACGAGGTTCACGAGCACGCCGACCCCCGCCCCGACGACCACGAGCCCGATGTAGGCGACGACGAACTCCGACTGGTCCCGGGCGCCTCCGATCACGAGGACGAAGAGCGCCGACGTCACGGTCCACTGGCCCATGTCGCCGAGGGTGCGCCACCCCGCGAGGAGGCTCGCCACGACGACGACGACCGCGACGGTGAGCGAGTCGGTCGGCAGCAGCAGGTCGAGCGTTCCCGCGACCGCCGCGCCGACGACGATGGCGAGGGTCGCGCGCACCGACTGGCTCACCGACCGTGCGGCGGTCGAGGACGTCGCGACGACCGCGCCGAGCGGCGCGTAGTAGCGGTACTCGGCGAACGGGTCGGGGAACGCGAGACCGATCACCCACGCGACCCACCACGCCAGGCCGGCCGCGATCCCGGAGCGCAGCGCGACCGCCCAGGCGGGGTGCGTCGCCATCCACCGCACCGTCCGGGACGCGCGGCGACGCACGACGAGCCGGGGGGCTGGGGACGACGTGTCGGGCATGTCGACATCCTCGGTCGACAGCGCCGTGCTCGCCTGGTCGAGCCTGCCGGGCCGTGCCAGAGTCGTCGCCATGCGACACGCCTCGGGGCACCGGTGAGCGGGTTCCGTCCGCTGCGGGCGGCGCGCGCATGGTGGCAGGGCGTGCGCCCCGCGCGCGGGACCTTCTGGTCCTCCGCGAGCGCCGGGGTGCCCGGGGCGGTCGGCGGCGTGCCGGACGGCATGGCCGCGGCGACCCTCGTCGGCGTCAACCCGATCCACGGGCTGTACGCGACGGCCGTCGGCCGGATCGCGGGCGGGCTCACCGTCGACTCGCAGCGCATGATCGTCACGACGACGGGCGCGGCCGCCCTCGCCGCCGGCTCGGCGGTCGGGGCCGTAGACCCGGACGACCGGCTCGGCGCGCTCGTCCTCATGACGACGCTCGCCGGCGTGCTCATGGTCCTCGCCGGCGCGGCGCGGCTGGGACGGCTCACGGGTTTCGTCTCCCACTCGGTCATGACGGGGTTCCTCACCGGTGTGGCCGTCAACATCCTCCTCGGGCAGCTCGCGGCGCTCACCGGCGTGCACCCGACGTCTCCCGTGGCGGTCGGCGACGCCTACCAGGTGATCACGTCGCCGGGGACGTGGGACCTGCCCACCGTCGTCGTCGGGGCGAGCGCGGTCCTCCTGCTCCTCCTGCTCGCCCGCACGCGGATCGCGCCGTTCGCCGCCGTCGTGGCGCTCGTCGTCACCGCCGTCGGGGTGTGGGCCCTGCAGGCCGGCTCGGTCGAGCTGGTCGCCGACTCCGGGGCGATCCCCGTCGGCCTGCCCGCTCCGGCCGTGCCGCAGCTCGGCCTCATCTCCACCGACGTGGTCGTCGGGGCGCTCGCCGTCGCCGCGATCGTGCTGGTCCAGGGCGCGGGCGTCGCCGAGTCCGTGCCGAACCCCGGCGGCCGGCGGGCGGACTCCGACAGGAACTTCGTCGGCCAGGGCGTCGCGAACATCGCCGTCGGCGTGTTCCGCGGCATCCCCGTCGGGGGGTCCGTGGGCCAGACGGCGGTCGCCACCGCGGCCGGAGCGCGCGACCGCTGGGCAGGGATCATGTCGGGCGTGTGGGTGCTCGTCGTGCTCGTGGCGCTGTCCGGGCCGGTCGGTGCGGTGCCCTCCGCGACGCTCGCCGCCGTCCTCGTGGTCGCGTCGGCGGGCTCGATCCGCCTGTCGGCGATGGCGACGGCGTGGCGGACCGGCAACCAGTCGCAGATCGCCATGGCGACGACGTTCCTCGCGACGCTCCTGCTCCCCGTCGCGGCCGCCGTCGGCATCGGTGCCGCGCTGTCGATCCTGCTCCAGGCCAACCGCGAGTCGCAGGACCTGCGGATCGTGCGGCTCGTGCGGCAGGACGACGGCCGCGTCCGCGAGGAGCCCGCGCCGCGCCGTCTGCCCGGGCGGGAGGTGACCGTGCTCGACGTGCACGGGAGCCTGTTCTACGCCGGGGCGCGGTCCCTCGAGGCCGCGCTGCCCGACCCGTCGGGGGCGCGCGAGGCGGTGGTCGTGCTCCGTCTGCGCGGCCGCGCGAGCCTCGGCGCCACCGCGTTCACGGTCCTCGCGGCCTACGCCGACCGGCTCGGCGCGGACGGGGGCCGTCTGTTCGTCAGCGGGGTGGACCCGGCGCTCGCGGACCTGTTCCGCCACGTCATCGACCTGCGCGAGCACGAGCGCATCGCCGTGTTCCCCGCGCGTCCGGTGATCGGCGAGTCGACCGCCGAGGCGCGCCGGCACGCGGAGGCGTGGTTGGTCCACGGCGTCGAGACGCAGGAGATCCCCGTCGTGCGGGGCCCCGGACCGCTGCGGCGCCTGTGGTCACGGGCGCGGCGCGGCATGCGGCGCGACTGACGTCAGGGGCCTCGGCCGACGCCGGGTCGCCGGGTCGCCGGGTCGCCGGGTCGCCGGCGTCAGGACAGCGCGCGCACGAGCTCGGGACGCTGGGCGGCCAACCACGCCTCGTTCTCCCGGATGCGGTCGCCGACCCCGTCGTCCCACATCCGCTGCCACCCTCCGCCGCGCGTCGCGGCGGCGTGCCGCATCGCGTACCAGCTCCGCGCGAACCGCCGGGCGAGCACGTCGAGGAGGGCGAGCCGCTCGGACCGGTCGAGGCCGTACGCCTCCGCGAAGAGGCGCGTGCGTCGTCCGGCGTCGAGGTCCCGGGTGACGGCGGGACGCGCGTCCGGAGGGCTGATCGGCGCCCAGTAGAGGAGCGTGGTCGCCACGTCCAGGAGCCGGGTCGTGGGCGCCGCGAGGTCGAAGTCGACGACACCGACCAGGCGGTGCGGCCCCTGCGGGTCCTCGCCGACGGGGAGGAAGAGCGCGTTCTCGACCGTCACGT
Organism: Cellulosimicrobium sp. Marseille-Q4280; assembly: GCF_943181405.1. Taxonomy (GTDB): domain Bacteria; phylum Actinomycetota; class Actinomycetes; order Actinomycetales; family Cellulomonadaceae; genus Cellulosimicrobium. The sequence goes on along the minus strand of NZ_CALPBY010000007.1, from coordinate 189,495 downwards.
CGTTGTGCCCGACGACGTCCGGCGCGTCGAACACGTCCGGCACTTCGGGGAACTGGGCACGCTCGGGCCACGCGACCCCGTCGGGGAGGACCACGTCCGTCGACACGTCGTGCAGGGCCCGCTGCCACTCGCCGAGCTGCCCGAGGATCTCCTCGTCGGTCGCCCAGGCCTGCGGCGGCCGCCCGCCCATCTCCCCCGGCAGGAATGTCACGACCTCGCGGCCGTCGTCGTCGACCCCGAGGAAGCGCGGCGCGCGCTCGAACCCGACGCGCTCGAGGTGCAGCAGGTACGCCTCGACGGCCGGGCTGTGCGGGCCGCGCGGGCGACGCACCGTGTCACCGCGGCGCACGAGGCCGTCGGACACGTCGCCCCCGAGGAGCGGTACCTCGACCTCGTCGGTCGTGCGGTCGACGAACCGGGTGGTCTGGCTCATACCGGACACCCTTGCACGAGACGTCGGCGCGGGCCAGACCCCGCGCGGTCGGCGCGAGACGCGCTCCGCCGGGCGTTCTGGTGATGGCTCCCGGCGATGTGCGAAGATCCGCTCGCGCACGGCACGTCATCGAGGACCGGGCGAGCCGAGCCCGACGACGAGCCACCCGGAGCCGCACGTGAGCGACCTCTTCGCCCCGCCCACACCCCGGCGCGGTGACGTGCCGCGCACCGCGCCCCGACGACGCCACTACCGGCCCCCGTCGCCCCTCCCGCCGTGCTGCCGGGCCACGCCGGGCCGGGAGGTCAGGTCCCGCTCGTGTCCTTCACGCCGCCTGGGTCGCCGCCGCAGGTCCACGTGCCGGGACCCCTGCCGTCGCGCGGCCCCTCGGCCGTGACGGTCGGCGTCGTGGCCGCCGTCGTCGGGCTGGCGCTGGGCGTGACCGGGGGGACGGCGCTCGGCCGGACGGTCCCCGGCCCCGACACCGCGCAGGCCGAGACCGGCGACACCGGCGGTGGGACCACCGACGGCAGCGAGCTCGCCGGGCCCGACAGCCCCGAGGAGCAACCTGCCCCGGACGACGCGGTGACCACGGACGACTCGGTGGCCACGGACGACTCGGTGGCCACGGACGACTCGGTGGCCACCGACCGAGGAGCCGGGCCGTCGGGCAGCACGACCGCGGCGCCCGAGGAAGGGTCGTCGCGGGCGCCGTCGGAGCCCGGCGTCGTCGTCGACCACGCCGATCCCGCCGACTACCCCGACGGCGGCGGACCCACGAACCCGTGGCCCTTCGGCGACACCTACTGGACCGACCGGTGGGAGGTGACGGTCGAGCCGCCGCACGACGCCACGGCGGCCGTCCTCGCGCACGACGCGTCGAACGCCGCACCCCGCCACGGCGACGAGTTCTGGGTGGTCCCGCTCGAGGCGACGTACACCGGGACGCTCCCGACCGGCACGGCGTGGCGGCAGGTGAAGGTCGCGTTCGTCGACGGGTCCGGGGTCGTGCACACGACCCCCTGCGGCGCCGTCCCCGACGACCTCGCCGCAGCGCCCGACGTGGCGTCCGGCGAGACCGCCCACGGGGTCGTGTGCGTCGCGGTGCCCGCGGGCGCCGAGGGCCTCTGGAAGGTCACACTCGGTACCTCCGCCCCGATGTACCTGGCCCCGGAGGCGGGACGATGACGCTGCCCCCCGGCCTGCTCCCCCGCGTGCACGAAGACACCCGCCGCCCGTCACCGTACGCACCGGCAGGCGGCCCCGACCGCGCCACGGCTCCTCGTCCGGTCGGCGGCGCGACGACGACGCGACGCCGCGTCGTCGTCGGCGTCGTCAGCGGCTCGACGGCGCTCGTCGTCGGAGGGGTCGTCGCCTTCGCGGGCAGCTATCTCGCCAGCAACGGGGAGGCCCTGCTCGCCTCCCCGAGCGACCTCTCCGACGACGGGTGGTACGAGGAGGACTGGTACGGCGACGACTGGTCGGACGACGAGGTCTGGTCGGAGGCCCCGGGCAGCGGCACCGCCGCCGACCCGTGGCCCGTGGGAGCCACCGTCTACGGACCGCGCTGGGACGTCACCCTCGGGACCCCGCGCGACGCGACCGCCGAGATCCTCGCCGCCGACCCGGCCGCGACCGCCCCCGAGGACGGGACCGAGTACTGGGTCGTCCCGGCCTCGGCCTACCACTGGGGCCCCGGCAGCGGCGTCAAGACGGCGGAGTCGGTCGCGCTGGCGTTCGTCGGCGCGGACGGTGCCGTGCACTCCGCGCCGTGCGGCGCCGTGCCCGGGGAGCTGCTCACGGTGGGTCGGGTCCCGGTCGGCGCGACCCTGGTCGGGAACCTGTGCGTCGCCGTTCCCGCCAGGGCCGACGGCACGTGGCGGCTCACGTCCGGTGCCGTCGAACCGGTGTACCTCGCGGTCGACGACGGCTGAGGCGCCGACGACGAGATCCTGCGCCGCGGGTCGCAGCGTCATCATCGACGTTGCGGCGGCCGCCGACAGGTTCCCCGCAGCCTTCGTGTCAGTGCAAACCCGACGTCCCGTGGCGAGAGATCCGCGCGACGCGGAACCGTATCGCGCACCAGGACGACGGCGTCGGCGACGAGATCGTCTGGGACACCCTGCGGATCCATCTTCCCGATCTGTTCGAGCGGCTCGGTGGCGCGGCCGATGAGCCCCGACGCCGAGTGCGACGACGGGTGACGCATCCACGTCAGGAGTTATCGCAGAAGGCCGCGGCGTGCACGATCAGCCGTCACACGATGCGGTGGTGGGAGCGCTCGGCGAACCGTTCCATCGCCTCGATGACCTCGACCGCCTGCCAGACGCGATCGCGAGCCCCTCTGCCGATCTGGTCGAGGACGCCGTCCTCGACCAGCCGGTCGATCGCGACCTGGGCGTTCGCCGTCGTGACGCCGAGGCGCTCCGCCGCGAGCCGCGCGTCGAGGACCGGACGCTCGACGAGGAGGTCCGCGAGGCGCCACGCCGACGCACCCCGGCGTGCGCGGATGGCCCCCGCCCACCGGTCACGCGCCTCGGAGACCTCGGCGATCAAGGTGCGGGCGTTGCGCAGCGCGGGAAATACCGCCTCGCACACCTGCACCACGATGGGCTGCGGGTCGTCCCCCGAGCGGTACGCCGTGAGGGCTGCGAAGTACCTCTCGGTCTCGGCGAGGAGGCCGGCGGAGATCGGGACGACGACGTGGCGGGTCAGACCCGCGTGGCGGAGCTGAGCGTGCATCAGCGCGCGCCCGGTGCGCCCGTTGCCGTCAGGGAAGGGGTGGATGTTCTCGAGCTGTGCGTGCGAGACCGCCGTCTGCGCCAGGGCCGGCAGGTCGTCGCGGGCCATGAACTCTGCGAGATCGTCCATGGCCTGCGGCACCAGCCCGGCTCGTGGCGCCACGTAGTCGGCCCCGTGCGGACTCTGCGCCGAACCGCCGATCCACACCGCCGAGTCGCGCCACCGTCCCGCAGCACCGGGCATGTGGTCGCGCATCAGGACCTGATGCATGGCCAGGACGGCGTCAGCGTCCAACCTTTCGGAGCCGTCGAGCGCCCGTTTCATGGCGGCGACGTTCGCGATGATCTCGTCCGCGTTGGCTCTGCCTCGGCGACCAAGCTCGGCAAGGGCGATGGCTCTTGGCGACGAGGTCAGGTTCTCGATCTGCGACGACGAGGCGGCTTCGGTCCGGAGCAGCAACGACGCGTACGACATCGGGGAGCCCAGCGACTCGCCGTCGAGGCGGGCGATCTCGGCACTCGCCTCGGCGACCAGAGCCATCGTCGAGCCGTCGAGCCGGAGCTCCGCCCGCGCGATACGAGCCGGCACGGCGGCCTCAAAGGATCCCCGGCGGCGGCTCCGGCCCGCACGAGGTCCGTACTCGGCATCCGAGGGCTCCCAGACGAGCACCTCCGACCCGAACGTCGGCCACTCCGCTTCCGAAGCCACGCGACCACGTTAGCATTGGAAATAGTAATATTCGATGCTAACGCCGGGATGTCGCCTCGGTTGATCGGCGGTTCGCGGTCGTCGCTTCCCGTCTCGATCAGCGGCGCCCCCGGCGGAGGGTGGGGAGACCGCCGCGGGACTCGCTGGCGCGGTAGAGCGTGTCGTCGAGGTCCTCGGCGGCCGGAGCGTCCTCGAGGTCGAGCAGCGCGCGCTCGCGAAAGCGCGACTCACGCGCTCGAGGTACGACGGCCGGTCCTCGCCGCGACGGCGTGGCGTCTCCGCGCGTGCCTCACGTTCGACAGTGCCCGACGGCGCGGTGTCGGCAGGTGCCCGGCGTCGCCCGGCGCCGCCGCATGGCGAGGTGCCTGCAGCGCTCAGATGCGGCGGCACGAACCGTCCAGGCTCGGTGCGAGCCGGCGCCCGCACGCGGGGCACGGGCGAGGCCCTGACATTCCCGCTGGGCGAGGCCTTCCCGACGACGCCAGTCCGAGACTGTCGAGGCGTTGGACAACCCCGACGCCCTGACAGACGCCACGGCGTCGCGAGCTCGCAGCCGGCCCGACATGAGCCACGAGCGACGGGCCGTTCACGCCCGGCGAGTGGGCGTCGGTGGGTGAGTTCCCCACCTACCTCGGCTTCACGTTCACGGTCACGAAGGGCACGACCACGACGTGGACGTCGTTCAGCTCCACGCAGATCACGAGCGCCCGCGTCGCCGGTGACGAGGTGTACGACTCGGAGCAGGGCTACGGCGGGGCGCCCGACGCGCCGGTGCTGCCCGGACAGTCGATCACGTGGAAGCAGGGGTTCGGCGTCAACGACCCGGCAGACCTCACGATGAACGTGTCCGTCGACTTCGACCACGTCGACGTCGTCTACACGACGGTCCAGGACGCGTGGACCTTCTAGTCCACGTCGACGGCGCGAACGGGCTGCCCCTCGGAGGCCACGGCGCCCTCGTCGGAACCCCGCTCGCTCGCGACCCGGCGCAACGCTCCCAGGACCGCGGCGGTGGCCGCGGTCGGCGGTGCTCCGCGCCGCACGGCGGCGTAGACCTGGCGTGTCCGGGGTGCCGTCAGGGGTCGCACCGCGACGTCGTACCGGCGGTCGACGGCGAGCCCGGGCAGGAGCGCGACGGAGAGCCCGGCCTCGACGTGCGCGAGCAGGAGCTCGTAGCTCGGGAGGCGGGCAACGACGCGGGGCTCGAACCCCGCGTCGCGGCAGGCGCCGTCCAGGAGCGTCGACAGGTAGGTCCCGGCCAGGTCCGCCGCCCAGCGCGCGTCGGCGAGGCCCGCGAGGTCCACCGGACCGGACGAGGCCGGCGGCGGCGCGTCGGCAACGCCGTGCGACGGCGCGCCGGCGGCGCCGTCCCTCGACGTCGCAGCCGGGGTCACGAGCACGACCGGGTCCTCGAGCAGCGGCACGGTCGCGACGTCAGGACCGGCGAGCGGCGCGCCGTCGAGCAGGTCGGCCGTGACGGCCAGGTCGACGTCTGCGCGCCGCAGTGCCGGACCGCTCTCCCGCGGGTCGAGCTCGACGACGTCGACCTCGACGCGAGGGTGCTCGGTCGCGAGCCGGAGCGTCAGGGGGATCACGAGCTCACGCACCGCGCTGGAGAACGCGGCGACGCGGACGACCCCGGCCGGCTGCCCGTCGGGGTGCGCGAGCTCCGCCTCCGCGAGCGCCATCTGGTCGAGGATGACCCGCGCGTGCCGGGCGAGGGCGCGGCCCGCGGGGGTGAGCCGCACGCGCCGCCCGGTCCGTTCGAGGAGACGAGCACCGGTCTCCGCCTCGAGCGCGGCGAGCTGTGCCGAGACCGCGGAAGGGCTGAGGTGCAGGGAGGCGCCGACGGCGCGCACGGTGCCGAGGCCGTCGAGCCGGGCCAGGACCTGCAGCCGGGCGGCGTTGAGCACGGGCTCCTCCGGGGTCGGCGGGCGTGGGGCGGCGCCCTACGGCGTTGTGCGGTGCTGTGCGGTTCCTCCGCACAGACTGTACGAGAACTCGTGCTGTACGCGCACAACGCTCGTCCCTAGGCTCGGCACATGACCGCCGCCCCGTCCTCCGCCACCGTCCCCGCCGAGGACGCCGCCCGGTTCTGGGCCGACGCCGACCGTCACCTCGTGCGCTACGGCGGTCCGTTCACGCCCGAGATCGTCGAGAGCGCGTCGGGCAGCTACGTCACGACGGCTGAGGGACGGCGCATCCTCGACTTCACGTCGGGTCAGATGAGCGCGATCCTCGGGCACGGCCACCCCGCCGTCGTCGAGACGGTGCGGCGGCAGATCGGCACGCTCGACCATCTCTTCAGCGGGATGCTCTCGCGACCGGTCGTCGACCTCGCGCGACGTCTGGCGGGCACGCTCCCCGACCCGCTGGAGAGGGTCCTGCTCCTCACGACGGGTGCGGAGTCGAACGAGGCCGCGATCCGGATGGCGAAGCTCGTCACGGGCGGGCACGAGATCGTCTCCCTCGCGGGGTCGTGGCACGGGATGACGCACGCCGCGGCTGCGGCGACCAACAGTGCGGGGCGACGAGGCTACGGCCCGACGGCACCCGGCAACGTCGTGATCCCGGCGCCGAACGCCTACCGTCCCGACCACCTCACGCCCGACGGCGGGCACGACTGGCGTCGTCAGCTCGACCTCGCGTTCGACCTCGTCGACGTGCAGTCGACGGGGAGCCTCGCGGCGTGCATCGTCGAGCCGATCCTCAGCTCGGGCGGGATCGTCGAGCTCCCGCAGGGCTACCTCGCGGCGCTGCGGGACAAGTGCCACGAGCGCGGGATGCTGCTGATCCTCGACGAGGCGCAGACCGCGCTGTGCCGCACCGGCTCCTGGTACGCGTTCGAGGGACGGCCCGGCGAGGAGCCGGTGGTCCCCGACATCCTCACGCTCTCGAAGACGCTCGGGGCGGGGCTTCCGCTCGCCGCGGTGGTCACGAGCGCGGAGATCGAGGAGCGTGCGCACGAGCGCGGCTTCCTGTTCTTCACGACCCACGTGTCCGACCCCCTGGTCGCCGCGGTGGGCAGCACCGTGCTCGACGTCCTCGAGGCCGAGCAGCTCGACGCCCGCGTGCGCGTCCTCGGCGACCGCCTGCGTACCGGGCTCCTCGCGCTGCAGTCCCGGCACGAGGTCGTCGGCGACGTCCGCGGTCGCGGGCTGCTGCAAGGCATCGAGCTCGTGCTCGACCGCGGGACGAAGGAGGGCGCCGACGCGCTCGGCGCTCTCGTGACCCGCCGCGCCCTCGAGCGCGGCCTGCACATGAACGTGGTGCAGCTCCGCGGCATGGGCGGTGTCTTCCGCATCGCCCCGCCGCTGACGATCGCCGACGACGAGCTCGACCTCGGCCTGCAGCTCCTCGACGAGGCCCTTGCGGAAGCGACGCGCGAGCTCCTGGGGTAGCGGTGACACCCGGTGTAACACCGTCTCAGCATGCGCAACGGCCCTTCCACGGACCGGACACGCCGCCTAGCCTGACGAGCGGAGAGCCGCGCGGCCTGTCGCGCGCACACCCCGGCACGCCAGCCCCTGGAGGACACCATGCCCGCACCGCTCGACACCACCGAGAAGATCACGCAGTACGCCCACCCCGACCGTCTCGTCAGCACCGACTGGCTCGCGGAGCACCTCGGCCAGCCGGGCGTCGTCGTCGTCGAGTCCGACGAGGACGTGCTGCTCTACGAGACCGGTCACATCCCCGGCGCCGTGAAGATCGACTGGCACACGGACCTCAACGACCCGGACACGCGCGACTACATCGACGGCAAGGGCTTCGCCCAGCTGCTCGGCTCGAAGGGCATCGGCCGCGACACGACGATCGTCGTCTACGGCGACAAGAACAACTGGTGGGCCGCGTACGCCGCGTGGGTGTTCACGCTGTTCGGCCACGAGGACGTGCGCCTGCTCGACGGCGGCCGCGGCAAGTGGATCGCCGAGGGCCGCGAGACGACGACCGACGTGCCGGCGCCCGACGCCGTCGAGTACCCGGTCGTCGAGCGCGACGACGTGACGATCCGCGCCTTCAAGGAGGACGTCCTCGCGCACATCGGCAACGGCCCGCTCGTCGACATCCGCTCCCCGCAGGAGTTCACGGGCGAGCGCCTGCACATCCCGGACTACCCGGAGGAGGGCGTGCTGCGCGGCGGCCACATCCCGACGGCGCGCAACGTCCCGTGGGCGACCGCGGTCGCCGAGGACGGCACGTACAAGTCGCGCGCCGAGCTCGAGGCGATCTACCAGGAGGGCGGCCTCGGCCTCGCGGCGGACGACGAGGTCGTCACGTACTGCCGCATCGGCGAGCGCTCGAGCCACACCTGGTTCGCGCTGACCTACCTGCTGGGCTTCGACAAGGTCCGCAACTACGACGGCTCGTGGACCGAGTGGGGCAACGCGGTGCGCGTGCCCATCGTCAAGGGCGACCAGCCGGGCGAGGCGCCCGCGTCGCTCAACTGACCGGACGCCTGTGCCCGACGGCGCGTGGCCGGGTCTCCCTGGACGGGGACCGGGCCACGCGCCGTCGTCGTTCCGCACGCTGGGACCGCAGTGCCACCAGCCGCGCGACGGTGCGAGGATCGGAACCATGAGCGCTCCTACCCCTGACGCCGCACTCCCCGCGACCCTCGCGGAGATCCGCGAGGACTTCCTCGCGCTCCCCGAGCGCGAGCGCCTGCAGCTCCTGCTCGAGTTCGCGAACGAGCTGCCGGACCTGCCGGAGCGCTACGCGAGCGCCCCCGGCATGCTCGAACGGATCGAGGAGTGCCAGTCCCCCGTCCGGGCCTTCGCCGAGGTGGACGGCGACGGCGTCGTGCACTTCTACGCGACGGCTCCGGCCGAGGCGCCGACGACGCGCGGGTTCGCGTCGATCCTCGCGCAGGGCCTGTCGGGCCTGACCGTGCAGGAGGTCCTCGACGTCCCGGACGACTTCCCGATGTCGATCGGGCTCACGCGGGCCGTGAGCCCGCTGCGCATCGGCGGGATGAACGGCATGCTCACGCGTGCCAAGCGCCAGGTGCGCGAGCAGGTCAGCGCGCGCGGCTGAGCGCTCCGCGCGTCCGAACCGCGCGTGATACAGCGTCGCAACCCGCCCGGGCCGACGCCGTCGACCTCGCAGGAACGGCTCGACATCGATATCGATCAGAATTCGACATCGTTATCGCACAAATAGTTCGCCCGTTGCGCAGAATGCCTCTTGTCGATAGTTCAGCCGATTGACATTATCGGGGCGTCCGACTCGCTCGATCACAAAGGTGTCGATCGCATGTCTCCTGTCCGGCGTCTGCTCTCCCTGACCACGGCCATCTCGCTCGTGGCCGTCGGCGCGCTCCTCGCGCCCCCGGCGTCCGCCGCGGAGGATCCCCCACCACCACCCGCCGTCGAGGAGGAGAGCGGGCGCGTGCTCGTCTTCTCGAAGACGGCGGCCTTCCGGCACGGCTCGATCCCGCAGGGCATCGCGGCCGTCCAGGCCATCGGCGACCAGCACGGCCTCGTCGTGGACACGACCGAGGACGCGGCGGCCTTCACGCCCGAGAACCTCGCGACGTACGACGCGGTGGTCTTCATGTCCACGACCGGCGACGTCCTCGACGACGGCCAGCAGGCCGCGTTCGAGGACTACATCCGCGGGGGCGGCGGCTACGTCGGCGTCCACGCGGCGAGCGACACCGAGTACACCTGGCCCTGGTACGGCGAGCTCGTCGGCGCCTACTTCAGCGGCCACCCGGCGGTGCAGGAGGCCGGGATCCACGTCGAGGACCGCACGCACCCGTCGACGTCCCACCTCCCCCAGCGCTGGGAGCGGACGGACGAGTGGTACAACTTCGGCGAGAACCCGCGCGGTGACGTCCACGTCCTCATGACGCTCGACGAGACCTCGTACCAGGGCGGCGGGATGGGTGCCGACCACCCCATCGCGTGGTGCCAGTACCACGAGGGCGGGCGGTCCTGGTACACCGGGCTCGGCCACACGCCCGAGAGCTTCGTCGAGCCGGCCTTCGTCGAGCACCTCACCGGGGGCGTCCTCTGGGCGACCGGCGCGGCGTCGGACGACTGCGGCGGCACGGTCGACGCCAACTACCAGAAGGTCGTCCTCGACGACGAGGTCGCGAGCCCCATGGGCCTCCAGGTCGCCGACGACGGGCGCGTGCTCTACATCGAGCGCGCCGGCCAGGTCCGCGTCATCGACCCCGACACCTCGACGACGTCCACGGTCGGCCGCCTCCAGGTCCACACCGCGCAGGAGAACGGCCTGCTGGGCATCGAGCTCGACCCCGACTTCGCCGAGAACGGCTGGGTCTACCTCTTCTACACGCCGCACGGCGACCTCGTCGACGAGCCCCACCAGCGCCTCTCGCGTTTCACTCTCGAGGGCGACACGCTCGATCTCGCGAGCGAGCAGATCCTCCTCCAGATCCCGCACCAGCGCGTGGAGTGCTGCCACTCCGGGGGCTACCTCGACTTCGACGCCGAGGGCGACCTCTGGGTCTCCGTCGGGGACGACACGTCGCCCGGCGGCGCCCCGGGCGGCTACGCGCCGATCGACGAGCGCCCGGGCAGCGAGGCGTTCGACGCCCAGCGCTCGTCGGGCAACACGAACGACCTGCGCGGCAAGCTGCTGCAGATCACCCCGACCGACGACGGCTCCTACACGGTCCCGGAGGGCAACCTCGTCGACACGGAGTGGGCCGCGGGCCAGGACACGAGCAAGATCCGGCCCGAGATCTTCGCCATGGGGCTGCGCAACCCGTTCCGCTTCGCCGTCGACCAGACCACCGGAGCGGTCTACCTCGGTGACTACGGCCCCGACGCGAGCGTCGCGGACCAGCGCGGCATCGACGGTCGCGTCGAGTGGAACGTCATCACCGAGCCCGGCAACTACGGCTGGCCCTACTGCCACGGCGGTGGCGCGTACGTCGACTTCGACTACGCGACGAACCAGCCCGGCGCCGAGTTCGACTGCTCCGGCCCGGTGAACGACTCCCCCAACAACACCGGCGTCACCACCCTGCCCCCGGTCATCGAGCCGCTGACCTCCTACGGCCGCTCGCTGCGTGACCCCGACGTCGGCACCGGCGGCGCGCCGATGGGCGGCCCGGCGTACACGTTCGACGAGGAGCTCGAGTCCGACCGCAAGTGGCCGCGCTCGATGGCGGACAAGCCCTTCTTCTACGAGTGGGGTCAGAACCGCCTCTACCAGCTCCACCTCGACGAGGACGGCGCGAAGGCCGACATCACGCGGGTCCTGGCCTCGATGCAGCTCACGCGGCCGCACGCGATGGTCTTCGGCGAGCACGACGGCGCGATGTATCTCATCGAGTGGGGCTCGGGCTTCGGCGGGAACAACCCCGACGCCCAGGTCGTGCGCATCGACTACACCGGCGGCAACGACCGGCCGCTCGCGAAGGTGTCCGCGACCCCGCGGTCGGGCGGCGTCCCGCTCGTCGTGGAGTTCTCCAGCGCCGGCACGGCGCACCCGCAGGGCGGCGACCTGACGTACGCGTGGGACTTCGGTGACGGCGGCACGTCGACGGAGCCGAACCCCACGCACACCTACACCGCCGAGGGCGACTACACCGCCGTCCTGACGGTGTCCGACGTCCAGGGACGGACGGGGACCGCGAACGCGACGATCTCGGTCGGCAACACCGAGCCCGAGGTCGAGATCCTGTGGCCCGCGAACGGCACGGTCTTCACCTACGGGGACACGGTCGACTTCGAGGTGTCCGTGACCGACGCGGAGCAGGGCTCCACGGCCGCGGGCGACATCGACTGCGCGGACGTCACGGTCGAGCTCATCCTCGGCCACGACGACCACGGTCACCCGATGAAGGAGGCGACCGGCTGCACCGGCTCGTTCGTCCTCGAGCCCGACAGCGGCCACACGGACACCGACCGCATCACGTACGCGATCGAGGCCCGGTACACCGACGACGGCTCCCCCGCGGGCGTCGTCGCGCCGCTCACCGGCCGCGACGTCGTCGCGATGCAGCCGTCACGCAAGCAGGCCGAGCACTACACCCTCGGGACCGAGGTCCGTGCCGAGGCGACGGCCGACCCGCTCGGCGGGGACCTCAACGTCGGCTTCATCCGCAACAACAGCGCGATGACGTACGAGGACTTCAACTTCGCCAACGTCGACGCCCTGCGCTTCCGGGTCGCGTCGCCGAACGACACGAGCCGGATCGAGATCCGGAAGGACACGGCCGACGGCGAGCTCCTCGGGACCGCCGCCGTGCCGCGCACCGGTGGCTTCCAGGCCTGGGACTGGGTCGAGGCGGCCGTCGACGACCCGGGGGACACGTTCGACCTCGTCCTGCTGTTCCGCGGCGCCGACGGGTACCTGCTCAACCTCAACTGGTTCGACGTCGTGGGCGACGGCGCCGCGGGCGGTCCGCCGCTCGTCGTGCCGACGCCGACCGCCGAGCTCTCGCCGGCCGAGCCGGAGGAGAGCGGCTGGTACCACGACGCGGTCAGCCTGTCGCTCACCGCCGAGGAGGACGACGCCATCGAGTACCAGGTGGGCCCCACCGGTGCGTGGACGCCCTACACGGCTCCCGTGCCGTTCACCGAGGACGGCCGCTACGAGGTCGCCTTCCGGGCGGTGCGGGGCGAGAGCACGTCCAACCGGGGCAGCGTCGTGGTCCAGGTCGACGGCACGGCGCCGACGACGACCGCCGACCTCACCGCCCTGACCGCCCTGACCGCCCTGACCGAGGGTGACACCTTCACGGGCGACGTCTCGGTCGTGCTGGAGGCGACGGACGCCACGTCCGGCGTCGACGCGACGACGGTGCGGGTCGACGGTGGCGACGAGGTCGCCTACGACGGCGCGTTCACGGTGAGCGGGGACGGCGACCACAGCGTCGAGTTCCGCACCTCCGACGCCGCCGGCAACGTCGAGCCGTGGGAGACTGTCCGGTTCGAGAGCCCGAGCGGGCAGCGCCCGGAGATCTCGCTGAGCGACCCGCCGCTCGGGGGCGTCGTCCCGTTCGGCAAGGCCGTGCGGTACGAGGCCGCGGTCGCGGACCCGTCCGCCGACTGCGCCGACGTCCGGGCCCGGCTCGTCGTCACGCGCGGCGACCAGGTCTGGCGCGGCGAGCCGACCGACGGCTGCACTGGCCTCGTCACGATGGAGCGCCCGGCGGACGCCGGCCCGACGGACCGCCTGCGCTACGAGCTCGAGGTCCTGTACGCCCGCGGCGGTCACGACGGCGAGGTCCGCAACCTCGCGCAGGCGCGCGCGACCGTGAGGCTGCAGCCGGCGCTGATCGAGGCGGAGCACGCCGACTCGACGGTCCGGACCGAGCCGACCGGCGACTCGATCGGCGGCGGTCTCAACGTCGGCTGGCTGCGTGACAACGCCACGATCAGCTACGAGGACGTCAACCTCGCGGGGATCTCGACGATCCGCTTCCGGATGGCGTCGAGCAGCATCGGCGGCACGCTCGAGCTGCGCGCGGGGACGGCGAGCGGGGCGCTGATCGGCTCGGTCCCGATCACGAACACGGGCGGCGGCCAGTCGTACCAGTGGTTCGAGGTGCCGGTGACCGACCCGGGCGGCCCGAACACGCTCGTCCTGGTGTTCCGGGCGACGGGCACGCACTACATCGCCAACGTCAACCTGTTCGAGCTCGTCGGGGACGGCGTCTCCACCGAGCCGGCCCCCGAGGAGCTCGCGATCTCGACCGTGGTCGAGCCGCGCTGCCTCGCGGGCAAGGTCTACGTGGCGGTGCGGGCGACGAACGACGACACCGTCCCGGCGGACATCACCCTCACGACGCCGTTCGGGACCCGCACGGTCGCCGACGTCGCGCCGGGCAAGAGCGCCTACCAGGCGTTCGCCACCCGGTCGGCCTCGGTCCCGGCAGGGACGGCGCAGGTGAGCGCGGAGGGCGAGGGTCGCACGTTCGCGGCCGACGTCGAGCACGCGGCGGTGTCCTGCGGGTGACGTCACCGTCCTGAGGTGAGGCCCGGGAGGCGGCCGTCCGACGTCGCCTCCCGGGCCTCACCCGCGCGCCCACTCAGTCGCGCAGGGCGAGGCGCCGGGCCAGCACCGCGCACACCACGAGCTGCAGCTGGTGGAAGACGATCACCGGGACGGCGACCACGCCCGCCACGGCGACCGGGAAGAGCACGCTGGCCATCGGCAGGCCGGTCGCGAGCGACTTCTTCGAGCCGCACATGAGCAGCGCGACGCGGTCCTCGGTCGACAGCCGCAGGGCCGCCCCGCCCCACCACGTGATGGCGAGCATCGCCGCGAGGAGCAGCGCGCTCACGCCGAGCAGCGCGACGATCGCCCACCCCGACACGCTGGACCACACGCCCGCCGACGTCGCCGCCGCGACCGCGCCGAACACGACGACGAGGATCGTGCCCCGGTCCACGCCGAGCGTGAGCCAGCGCCGCGCGCGGATCCAGTCGCCGACCCACGGCTGCAGGAGCTGGCCGACGACGAACGGGACGAGGAGCTGCAGGAGAACCGTCCGCAGACCGCCCAGCCCGCCGAGCGCACCGTCGTCGGCACCGCCGGACGCGCCGGCCGTGGCGCCCGACGCGTCGGAGAGCAGCCACAGCACGAGCAGCGGGGTGACGACCATCCCGAGCACGTTCGACACCGTCGCGCCGCAGATCGCGCCCGCGACGTTGCCGCGGGCCACGGACGTGAACGCGACCGAGGACTGGACCGTGGACGGCAGGAGCGCGAGGAAGAGCACGCCGACGGCGAGCCCCTCCCCGACCACCGGTGCGACGGCCCACGCGACGAGGAGGCCGAGCAGCGGGAAGACCACGTACGTCGAGGCGAGGATCCCGCCCTGCAGCCGCCAGTTCCGCAGCCCTGCCCAGACCTCCCGGGTCGAGAGCCGCATGCCGTAGACGAGGAACAGGACCGTGACCGCGACGTCGGCGACGACGTCCACGACGCGCTGCGCGTCCGGGCCCACCGGCACGACGAGACCGAGGACGAGGACGACCAGCAGCGTCACGACGAACGGGTCGACCCACCGGCTCAGGACTGCGCGCACGAGGGTCGAGTCTAGGGCGCGACCCGCGGGGCCCCGGTCAGAAGTCGAAGAGGTCCCCGAGCCACGACTCCTTCTTCTTGCGCTTGGCGTAGCGCGGGTCGTAGCGGTCACCCTCGTAGCGACGGTCGCCGTCGTACCGGCGGTCGCCGTCGTACCGGCGGTCCCGGTCGTCGTAGCGGCGCTCGTCCCGGTAGCGGTCGTCGCGGCGGTCGTCGTAGCCCCGCGGTGACCCGTAGTCGGCCGGCTGCGCGGCCGGGTACGCCGTGGGTCCGGGCGGCACGGGTGCAGGGGCTGGAGCAGCGGTCGCCGCCGGCCCCGCGGCCTCGGCCGCGATCTCGCCCTCGACGGAACGGTCGATGATCTTGTCGAGCTCACCACGGTCGAGCCACACGCCACGGCACGTCGGGCAGTAGTCGATCTCGACGCCCTTGCGCTCGGTCATCACGAGCACGGTCTGGTCGGTCGGGCACAGCATGCGGGTCCTCCTGGTATGACCGGGACGTATGGCCGGGACGTGTGGCCGGGATGCTGCGGAGTCCAACGCCGGCCGGCCCGGGATGGTTCCCGCGCGCCTCACGTCGCGTCGTCGGGCACGAGGTGCTCGCGCAGCTCCTCGACGCGGTGGCGCTCGTCGTCGAGCGACGCGAGCGCCTCCGCGACGCGGGGCAGGAAGTCCGCACCCGCGAGGAACCACTCGACCCCTTCGAGGAACCGTGCGGCGGCGACGTCGTCGTGCAGTGCGAGCGCCAGGTCCGCGCGGAGCACGAGCGCGCGGAAGCGCACCCGCTCGGAGACGGTGCGCGTGCGGACCCCCTCGGCCGCGAACGCCTCGTCCAGGACGCGCGCCGCCCCGACCGCGTCCCCCGCGCCGCGCAGGATCCGCGCGTGCTCGACGGCGCGCGCCAGGTCGGGCGGTTCCGCGGCACGACGGCGCGGCAGCCCGGGAAGGGGTGCCTCACCAGCCACGCCGCACCTCCGAGCCTCGACAGCCCGACCACCCTAGACCGGGTGGTTCCTGCCGGCAGCCCGAACGCGTGGGGCCGGCCCGGGACGACGTCCCGGACCGGCCCGACGGTGGACGCGAGGTCAGCGCTGGACGCGCGCGCTGCCGCCCGAGGCGAGCTTGCGGACCTCGGCGAGCGACGCCGTCGACGTGTCGCCGGGCGTGGTCATCGCGAGCGCGCCGTGCGCGGCGCCGTACTCGACGGCCTCCGCGATCGACCCGAGCTCCATGAGTCCGTACGCGAGGCCGGACGCGAACGAGTCGCCGCCGCCGACGCGGTCGAGGATCTCGAGGCCCGGGCGGTGCGTCGCCTCGGCGAAGCCCTGCACGCGGGACCACGCGATGGCGCCCCAGTCGTTGACGGTCGCGGTCTTCACGCCGCGCAGCGTCGTCGCGATGACCTGGAAGTTCGGGTACTCCTCGGCAGCGCGGCCGATCATCGCTCGGAACGCCCCCGTGTCGAGGTCGGTGAGGTTCTCGTCGACGCCCTCGACCTCGAAGCCGAGCGACGCCGTGAAGTCCTCCTCGTTCCCGATCATCACGTCGACGTAGCGCGCGAGGCGACGGTTGACCTCCTGCGCGCGCTCGACGCCGCCGATCCCCTGCCACAGCGACGGGCGGTAGTTGAGGTCGTAGGACACGATCGTGCCGTGGCGGCGTGCGGCGGCCATCGCGGCCTCGGCGACGTCGGCGCTCGACTCCGACAGCGCGGCGAAGATGCCGCCCGTGTGGAACCAGCGCACGCCGCGCCCGAACAGCGCGTCCCAGTCGACGTCGTCGGGCCGGAGCTGGGCGATCGCGGTGTTGCCGCGGTCGGAGACGCCGACCGCGCCGCGCACGCCGAAGCCGCGCTCGGTGAAGTTCAGGCCGTTGCGCACCGTGCGGCCGATGCCGTCGTAGGACCGCCACACGACGTTGCACGTGTCGAGCCCGCCCGTGAGCATGAGGTCCTCGACGAGGCGGCCGACCTCGTTGTCCGCGAGCGCCGTGACGACGGCGCCGCGCAGGCCGAAGCAGCGGCGCAGGCCGCGCGCGACGTTGTACTCGCCGCCGCCCTCCCACGCGTCGAAGCTGCGGGCGGTCTTGATGCGGCGCTCGCCCGGGTCGAGGCGCAGCATGACCTCGCCGAGCGCGACGACGTCGTAGGCGCACTCGTCGGCGGGGCGGAGCGTGAGCGGCGCGGTGGCGGCAGAGGTCCCGGTGTCGGTCCCGTTGGGGGTGGTGCTCACGGTCAGGCTCCTTCGGTGACGGTGCTGAGCGACGCGGCGAGCTCGACGGCCTCGCGCGTACGACGGGTGATCTCGGTCCAGTCGCCCGCGCGGACGAGCGAGCGGTCGACCATCCACGACCCGCCGGCGGCGAGCACCGACGGCAGGGAGAGGTAGTCGAGGAGGTTGGCGGCGCTGACGCCGCCCGTGGGGACGAACCGCACGCCGGGGAACGGTGCCGAGAACGCCTTGACGGCGGCGGGTCCGCCGACGACGTTCGCCGGGAACAGCTTCACGGCCGTCAGGCCGAGGTCCAGTGCGGCGATGATGTCCGACGGCGTCGCGACCCCGGGCAGGATCGGCACGCCGTGCTCCTGGGCGCGGCGCACGACGTCGGCGGACAGCCCGGGCGACACGAGGAACCGGGCGCCGGCCCGGACGGCCTCGTCGACCTGGGCGGCCGTGATCACGGTGCCGGCGCCCACGAGCACCTCGGGCACCTCGCGCGCGATCGCCTCGATCGCCGACGCGGCGCCGGCGGTGCGGAACGTGACCTCGGCGACCGGCAGGCCGCCGTCGCGCAGGGCGGCGGCGACGCCCAGGCCGTCGCGCGCGTCGTCGACCACGACGACGGGGACGACGCGCGCCCGCTCGATCTGCTCCAGGACGCTGGTGTCGGCTGACATCCTCACTCCGTTTCGCTATGGTGAACGCCTGTTGTTCACTGCGGAACGCACTCTAGAGGAAGGCACCACGATGACGGAAGCCGGGCCCGCGGCGTCGGGCACCGCGGCGAGCCCGCTCGGGAGCGTCGACAAGGCGCTCGCCGCGCTCGAGGCGCTCGCAGCCGCCGGCCCCTCGGGCCTCGCGCTGGGCACGCTCGCGCTCGGGCTCGGGCTCAACAAGACCTCGCTGCACCGCACGCTCGCCGCCCTGCGCCACCGTGGCTACGCCGAGCAGGACGAGTCGACGGGCAGCTACCGGCTCGGCCCTGCGGCGACCGCGCTCGCGACCGTCTACCTCGGGGAGGAGAACCTGCCCGCGCTCCTGCACCCCGCGCTGGTCGCGGTGTGCCAGTCCACGGACGAGCTGGTGCACCTCGGGACGCTCGCCGGGACCGAGATCGTCTACCTCGACAAGGTCGAGCCCGCCCGCGCCGTCCGGGTGTGGTCTGCCGTCGGCCGGCGTCGACCCGCGGCCACGACCGCCCTGGGACGCGCGCTCCTCGCGTACCGCACGCTCGACGACGACCGCCTCGCCTGGTACGCCGCGGCCGCTCCCGACGGCCAGGTCACGACCGCGGACCTGCGGTCCCTCTGCGAGCGCACGCGCGAGCACGGCTTCGCGCGCGAGGACGAGGAGAACGAGCCGGGGATCAGCTGCGTCGCGGTCCCCGTGCTCGACGCGGGACGCCCCGTCGCCGCGATCAGCGTGACCGCGCCGTCCGAGCGCCTCGGGGTGCGGCGGCGCCGAGAGATCGAGGACGTGCTGGCTCGCGTGCTCCCTCCGCTGCTCCCTCCGCCGCTCACCGTGCCGCTCGGCCTGCACGACGCCGCGAGCCGCGACGGGCAGCGGGGCGAGCGCCGGACGGCAGCCACGCCCGGCGTGTGAGAGAGTTCAACCGCAGTCCGATCGGCAGCACGGAAAGGCCCGGCGATGACCGTCCTCGTGGCGTACAACGACTCCCCGCAGGGCGAGGCCGCCCTGCACGCCGCGATCGCCGAGGCCGAGCGACGCGGCGCGCCGCTCGCGGTCCTCGTCCTCACCCCGCAGGACCCGGAGGCCGGGGTCCCCGCGGGCCTCGCGCACCAGCTCGACGCGCTGCCCGCCGGCATCGAGCGACCGGAGGTGACCTACCGGTCCGAGCACGTCGACCCGGCCGACGCGATCGTCGAGGAGGCCGAGCGGACGCACCCCGAGCTCGTCGTCATCGGTGCCCGCAAGCGCTCGCCCGTCGGCAAGTTCCTCCTCGGCAGCACGACGCAGCGCGTGCTCCTCGACTCCCCCGCCCCCGTCCTGGTGATCAAGGCCCGGCACTGACGCCGGCTCAGCGGTCGGCGCGCACCTCGACGAAGTTCCGCCACGGGTCCTCGAAGCGCAGGACCGCGCCGTCGTCCTCGGTCGCGACCGCCGCCCGCGCGAGCCGCTCGCGCAGCGCGCCGACGTCGTCCGCACCGGGCACCGTGATCGACACCTTGCCGAGCCCGAGCGAGGACGCGCGCGGTCCTGCCCCACGGCTGTTCCACGTGTTCATCGCCATGTGGTGGTGGTACCCGCCGGCCGAGACGAACAGCGCCCCCGGGACGTTCGCGGTCTCCTCGAAGCCGAGCGCGTCGACGTAGAAGGACCGCGCGGTCGGCACGTCGCCCACCTGCAGGTGCACGTGCCCCACCACCGCTCCGCCTGCGCCGCCCGCTCCGCCGGTCCCGGGCGACCGCTCGCCCGCCTCCGCACGAGGCCCCGACAGCAGCTCCCGGGACGCGTCGCTGAGGTGGTCGGCCAGGAACGCGTTCGGGTCCAGGTGGATCGTGTCCATCCGCACACCGTTCTCGTCCCAGCCCCAGGCGTCGCGCGGGCGGTCGGCGTAGAGCTCGACGCCGTTGCCCTCGGGGTCCGTGAAGTAGAACGCCTGGGACACGAGGTGGTCCGCGCTGCCGACGAACGTGCTCGGCGCGGTCGTCGCGACGGAGGCGAGCGCGTGCGCGAGGCCCGGTTCGTCGTCGAACAGGACGGCGGTGTGGAACAGACCCGCCTCACGGCGGCCCGGCACCGGCAGGCCGGGAGTGCGGTGCAGCACGACGAGCGGCGTCGCCCCCCGGCCGAGCACGACGGTCTCGGCGAGCCGGGCGCCGTCGGGCAGGGCGAGCGTGTCCGGGGTGGGGAGCACCGCGAGGGAGAGCGCGTCGCGGTAGTAGCGCGTCATGAGGTCGAGGTCGCGCACGTGGAGGGTGACCGCGTCCATGCGGGTGGCGGCCGCGAGCAGGTCGACGACGGGCCGCGGGGCGCCCGGGCGGGCGAGTCGCTGGACGGTGGGGCCGGGGTCGGCCTGCGAGGTCATGGGTCCCTCCGGGAGGATCGGCGCGCCACGGGCGCGGCTGTTAGTTGTTTCTTCAACTATTTAACCACAGCCGGGCGCGCCGCCGCGGTCAGGCCGTGACGACGTCGTCGACAGCAGCACGCAAGCCGTCGACGAGCGGCGTCGTCGGGCGGCCCAGGAGTCCTGCGAGGTCGCCCGTGGCGTCGCCGAGCAGCCCGTCGCGGATGTTGCCGTCGAGCGCGACGACGAAGCCCGCGGTCCCCTCGTCCAGCCCGGCGCCCGCGAGGATCGCGAGGTGCTCCTCCGGCGTGACGCCCCGGAACGCGACCGGACGGCCCACGACGTCGGCGGCGGCCGCGGCGAGCTCGTCGAAGGACCACGCCACGTCGCCCGTGAGCTCGTAGACGGCGCCGTCGTGCGCGCCGTCCTGCTGCGCGGCGAGCGCGACGACGGCCGCGGCCTCCGCGTAGTCGGCCCGGCTCGCGCTCGCGACCCGCCCGGCGCCGGTGCTCGCGACGATCTCGCCCGTCTCCCGCGCGCGCAGGACGTCGGGCGCGTAGTTCTCGGTGTACCAGTTGTTGCGCAGGACCGTGGTCGACAGCCCCGAGGCCGCGAGGAGCTCCTCGGTCGCCTTGTGCTCGGGCGCGAGGACGAGTGCCGACGTCGTGGCGTGCGGCGCGCTGGTGTAGATTACGCGCGACACGCCGGCGGCCCGGGCCGCGTCGACGACGTTCCCGTGCTGCTCGACCCGGCGTCCCACCTCGGAGCCCGACACGAGGACGAGGACGTCGACACCGGCGAGCGCGGCGGCCAACGTCTCCGGGCGGCCGTAGTCGGCCTCGCGCACGACCACGCCGCGGTCCGCGAGGTCGACGACCGCGCCCGTGGTGCGGGCGAGCGCGACGACGTCGGCCGCAGCCGCGCCCCGGGCGAGCAGGGACTCGACGACGAGACGGCCGAGGTGGCCGCTGGTTCCGGTGACGGCGATGGTCATGAGAGGGCTCCTTCGAGAGCAGGGCGGGTCGTGCGACCGTCCGGCGACGGTTCGCAGGCGCCTCGCAGCGCCTCCCGACGAGGATGCACTGACTTTTCGACAGTGCCAACCGAAAGAGCGTGCGACGTATCTCACAGTGTGCTACCGGGAGGAGCCGCCTATCCTGGCTGCGTGACGGACGTGACGGAACTCAGCGCGCGCGACGCCGGCCCGACCGACGAGATGGTCGCCGACGTGTTCCAGCGCGGCTGCACCTCCCGGCACGTGCTGGAGTCGGTGACCGGCCGCTGGGGCGTCCTCACGGTCGCCGGCCTGCGCGACGGCGCCGTGCGCTTCAACGCGCTGCGTCGCCGGATCGACGGCGTGAGCGAGAAGATGCTCGCCCAGACGCTGCAGGGGCTCGAGCGGGACGGCATCGTCGTGCGCGAGGTGCGCGCGACCATCCCCCCGCACGTCGAGTACTCGCTCACGGAGCTCGGTGTCCGCGTGGCCGACAGACTCTCCGCCCTCATCGACGTGCTCGAGGGCGCCGTCGGCGAGGTGTCCGCGTCGCAGCGCGCGTACGACGCCCGCCGCGACGGCGCGTGACCTCCACCGCTCCGGACCTCTCGCCGCGCGCCCGGCCGACCGTCGGCGTGCTGCTCGCGGCGGGCGCCGGGACGCGGCTCGGGCGGGGACCCAAGGCGCTGCTCCCCCACCACGGCCGCCCGCTGGTCGAGCACGTCGCCGGGGTGCTCGCGGAGGGCGGGTGCGACGTCGTCGTGGTCGTCCTCGGAGCGGGCGCGGACCGGGTGCGCGCCGAGGCCGCGCTCGACCGTCCCGCCGTGCGCGTGGTCGTCAACGACGACTGGGAGTCCGGCATGGCGTCCTCGCTGCGCCGGGGCGTCGCCACGGCGCTCGCCGACGACGCCGCTCGCGTCGTCGTCGCGCACGTGGACCAGCCGGGCGTGCGGCCCGACGACGTCGCTCGGCTCCTCGCCGCGCACCGCCCCGGGCGCGTGGTCGCCTCGCGCTGGACGGGCGCCGTCGGGCAGGACGCCGCCGCGCTCTCCCACGGCGACGCGCGCGGGAACCCCCGCTGGGCGCACCCCCTCGTGCTCGACGCGTCGCTCGCCGCCCCGGCCGCCGCGAGCGCGCACGGCGACCACGGCGCCCGCGCCTTCCTGCGCGCGCACGCGGACCTGATCGACGTCGTCGACCACCCGGGCGACGGCCGCGACCTCGACACCGAGGCCGACCTCGACCTCCTGGCCTGAGCGCAGCGCACCCGACCCGCGATCATCCGGCCCGGACGCCCGCCGCCTTCATCCCGAGGTACACCCGGTCCCGCAGGAGCGGCAGCTCCGTGAACCGCACACCCGTCGCCGCGCGGATCGCGTTGGCGAGCGCGGGGGCGACGGGGTTGAACGGGCTCTCGCTCATGGACTTCGCGCCCATCGGCCCGATCGAGTCGCTCGTGCGCGCGAAGTAGACCTCGCTGCGCGGCACGTCCGCGAAGGTGGGCAGGTGGTACTGCCGAAAGATGTCGGTCGTGACCTTCCCGGTCTCGTCCACCACGACGTCCTCGTACAGCGCGGCACCGAGCGCCTGCGCGACACCGCCCTCGATCTGGCCGCGGCACTGGCGCGGGTTGACGACCTCGCCGGCGTCGGCGGCCTGGACGGACTGCAGGATCCGGATCTCTCCGGTTCCGTGGTGCACGGCGACGCGGAACCCGTGGACGTTGAACGCGACCGAGCGCGGCGTGCCGCCCCAGCGCCCTTCGGCGACGAGCTCGATCCCGGCCTCGGTCGCGGCCTGCGCCACGTCGGCGAGCGGGACGATCCTCCCGGCGCAGTCGACCGCGCCGGGGACGAGCCGGCAGTCGGCGGGATCCGGGACACCGCCGTCGGACAGGGCGCCGGGCAGGGCGGCCGCCACCTTGAGGACCGTCTCGGCGAGGTCCTGCGCGGCGGCGAGCGACGCCTTGCCCGCGACGACCGTGCCGGTCGACCCGAAGGCACCGGTGTCGTGCTCGACGAGGTCGGTGTCGGACTGGCGCACCACCACCGCCGACGCGTCCTGGCCCAGCGCCGACGCGACGAGCTGCGCGTGCACCGTCGTGGTGCCGTTGCCGAACTCGGCCGTGCCGACCTCGGCCTCCACGACGCCGTCGGCACGCAGCCGCACGCGCGCGTGGGAGAAGTGCCCGCGCGGCGGGACGGTGTCGATCATCGACAGGGCCGTGCCCTCGCCGACGCCCCACTCGGCGCCGAGCGCGCGGTCGTCGCGCTCGCGCCCGCGGCGCAGGGCGTCGTCGACGAGCTCGATGCACTGGTCGAGCCCGTAGCTGCCGTGGTGGACGTCCTCCTCGGGCGTCGGGTGCGTCGAGAGCATCGGCTCGCCCTCGAGGACGACGTTGCGACGCCGCATCTCGAGCGGGTCGAGGTCGAGCTGCCGCGCGAGCTCGTCCACCGCCGACTCGACCGCGAACACCATCTGCGAGAGCCCGTAGCCGCGGAACGCGCCCGCCGGGACGGTGTTCGTGTAGACGCTGTGGGCGTCGACCTTCTTGTTGTCGCACCGGTAGACCGCGAGCGACTCGCCGCACCCGTGGAACATGACGCCGGGGCCGTGGTTGCCGTACGCGCCCGTGTTGGTCAGCACGTCGAGGTGCAGCGCGGTGAGCGTCCCGTCCCGGCGCGCGCCGGCCCGCACCCGGACGCGGAACGGGTGCCGCGTCGTCGTGCCCACGAACTGCTCCGTGCGCGTGAGCTCGAGCTGCACCGGGCGCCCGAGGCGCAGCGTGGCGAGGGCCGTGACGTCCTCGGTCAGGACCTCCTGCTTGCCGCCGAACCCGCCGCCGACGCGCTCGCAGTAGACCCGGACCCGCTCGGGGTCGAGGTCGAGGACGCGCGCGAGATGGCGGCGCGCGAGGAACGGCACCTGGGTGGAGGACCGCACGACGAGGCGGCCGTCGTCGTCGAGCGACGCGACGGAGCAGTGCGTCTCGAGCGCGGCGTGCTGGACGCGCTGGGTGCGGTACGTGGCCTCGTGCACGACGTCGGCCTCCGCGAGCCCGCGCTCCACGTCACCGAGCTCGCTGTGCACCTCGGCGACGACGTTCGCCTCCGGGCGCGAGACGCGGGCCTGCGTCGCGTCGAGGTCCGGGTGGACGAGCGGCGCACCCGGCGCCATCGCCTCCTCGGGGTCGACGACGGCGGGCAGCACCTCGTACGTGACCCGCACCCTGCGCACACCCTCCTCGGCGGCGGCCACGGTCTCGGCGACGACGGCGGCGACGCGCTGCCCGACGAACCGCACGACGTCGTCGAGGATCCTCGTGTCGTCGGGGTCGTCGGTGAACAGCTCGTGCTGCGCGGTCGAGAACCGGGCCGCCGGGGCGTCCTCGTGCGTGAGCACGGCGACGACGCCCGGGACGGCGAGCGCCGCGGTCGTGTCGATCGCGAGGACGCGCGCGTGCGCGTGCGGCGAGCGCACGAGCTTCAGGTGCAGCAGCCCCGGGTAGGTGGCCGGGTCGACGTCGAGCGTGTACCGCACGGCCCCCGTGACCACGCCCCGCCCGGCAGGAGCCGGCACGTCCGTCCCGAACGCCGAGGGAGTACCCGGGTCACGCGAGGGAGTACCCGGGTCCGGGCGCGGGCCGTCGTGCGCGGGGTCGCAGGGTGCGGCGCCGGCCGGGTGCTCCCGCCCGCACGCGCCGCCGCCGAGCACGGCGTCGGCGATCGCCCGGTACCCCGTGCAGCGGCACAGGTTGCCCTTCAGGTTGCGCGGCAGGTCCTCGCGCTGGTCGTCGTCGAACGTCGCGGCGGTCATGATCATGCCCGCAGTGCAGAACCCGCACTGGAAGCCCTGCGCGTCGAGGAACTGCTGCTGCACCGGGTGCAGCTCCCCCTCGGGCACGCCGCTCGCCGCGGCGAGGCCGGCGATCGTCGTCACGTCGCGCCCGGCGGCGCGCCGCGCGGGGTAGACGCACGAGTGCACGGGGACGCCGTCGACGTGCACCGTGCACGCGCCGCAGTCGCCGCCGTCGCAGCCCTTCTTCACGCCGAGCGCGCCCTGCTCGCGCAGGAACGTGCGCAGGCACTGGCCCGCGCGCGGCTCGGTCGTCACCGTGCGGCCGTCGACGGTGACGCGCCCGGAGCGATCGGGCCGCGTGGCGTGGGTCGACGTCGCGGTCGACGTCGCGGTCGACGTCGCGGCCGGCGGCGAGGTCGGCGTGGTCGGGTCGCTCATCGGGGTCCTCCGTCCGTGCCGGCGCCGTCGAGGGGCGCGACGAGCTCGGCGCGGATCTCCTCGGCGAGCCGGTAGGTCATGTCTCGACGCCACGCGGGATGGCCGTGGACGTCGTCGTGCCAGATGCTCTCGCCACCCGCTGCCCCGTCGGCACCGTCGGCCGCCGCAGCATCGAGCGCGGCGGTCAGGTCCGCGGCCGAGGGGTGCGCCCCGGGAGGAAAGCGCAGCTGCACGGGGCGCCGCGTCGCGGCGGTCACGGTGAGCACGAGCTCGCCGGCGCCGTCGGGCCCCGTGCTGCCTTCCCCCGTCGGTGGGTCGACCCGGCCGATCAGCAGGACCCCGGAGCGCCCGAGGTTGGACAGAGAAAGGCGCCGGAAGGCCGTCCGCGAGCGCAGCGCACGGTCCGGGACGCGGATCGACCGGAGCAGCTCGCCCGGGGCGAGCGTGTTGCGCATGTCGCCCGTGACGAGCTCCGCGACGGGCTGCGCGCGGCGTGCGCCGCCCGGCCCCCAGACCTCCGCCACGCCGTCGAGCGCCGCGGTGAGCGAGATCATCGGACCCGCGGGGAGCGACGTGCAGACGTTGCCGCCGACCGTCGACGTGTTCCAGATCTTGAACGACGCGACGAAGGCGTCGCAGCACGGGCGGAACAGGTCGAGCGCGCTCCACCGGCCGCGCACCGGGACGGCGGCCGCCGAGCCCTCGAACGCGTAGAGCTCCGCGACAGTGCACGTCGCGGCGATCTCGAGCCCGTCCTCGGTCGCGGTGAGCGACGGCCAGCCCGCCGACGTGACGTCGAGCAGGCGCCGCAGCGTCTGGCTCCCGTAGGAGAACAGGACGGTCCCGCCCGCGAGCCACGCGTCGCCCTCGCGCCACTCGGCGGGGTCGGTGGTCGGGACGAGGTCGGTGACGGTGCTCAGGTCCATCAGGAGGCCTCCTCGGGTGCGGTGCGCCGCGGTGCGCCCGGTGGACCCGGGACAGGGCGTGGGTCGACGGCGTGCGGCGGGTCCGCGTGCGGCGGGTCCGCGTGCGGCGGGTCCGCGTGCAGCGGGCCCCGGCTCTGGCTCAGGGGCACGACGCCGGCCCGGCCGTGCCGTGCGGCGACGATCTCGGCCGTGACGGAGACGGCGACCTCGTCCGGCGTGACCGCGCCGAGGTCGAGACCGATGGGCGACCGCAGCCGGGCGAGCGCGGCGTCGGAGACACCCTCGGCCCGCAGCGCGCGCACGCGCTGCTCGTGCGACCGTCGGGAGCCCATGGCGCCGACGTAGGCGACCGGCAGGTCGAGCGCGAGCCGCAGGAGCGGCACGTCGAACTTCGCGTCGTGCGTGAGCACCGCGACGCCGGTGCGGTGGTCGAGACGTCCCGCACCCGCCTCGTCCGCGAGGTACCGGTCGGGCCACTCGACGACGACCTCGTCCGCCTCCGGGAACCGGCGGGGGTCGGCGAACACCTCGCGCGCGTCGACGAGCGTGACCCGGTAGCCGAGCAGGCGCACGCCGCGCACGAGCGCCGCGGCGAAGTCGTTCGCGCCGAACACGAGGAATCGCGGCGCCGGGAGGCGGGTCTCGACGAGCAGCGTCACGGGCTCGGCCGCGTCGTCGCAGGCAGGGACGCTCGTCCCCGCGAGGCGGCCGTCGTCCTCCGCGTCCGCATCCGGGTCCGCGCCCGGGACCACGCCCGTCTCCGGACCCGGGTCCGGGCCGGCGTGGGCGGCGCGCACCGTCGCGGTGCCCCCTGCGCGCAGCACCGCGACGACCTGCGCGGCGGCCGCGTCCACGGCACCGGCCCCGACGAGCCCGTGCAGCGCGGCGGCGACCGCCGGCCCGTCCGCTGCGCCTGCCGTGCCCGCCGTGCCCGCCGTGCCCGCGTCGAGCAGGACGGCGGTGGGCCGGCCACCGTCGATCCGCCGCACGAGGGCTGCGGGGCCGGCGTCGGCCGCGAGCGCCCGGAGCGCCCGCGCGGCGTCGTCGTCGGGGAAGACGGGCTGGACGTGCACGTCGAGGGTGCCGCCGCAGCTCAGCCCGACGGCGAACGCGTCGTCGTCGCTGTAGCCGAAGGTCTCGCGGTGGCAGGCACCGGCCGCGATGGCGTCGAGCGCGGCGGCGTGCACCGCGGCCTCGACGCAGCCGCCCGAGAGGCTGCCCACGACGGCGCCGTCGGCGCGCACGGCCATCGCCGTGCCGACGGGTCGCGGCACGGAGCCGGACGCCGCGACGACCGTCGCGACGGCGAAGGGGAGCTGCCCCGGGCCGAGCCACGGGGAGAGCCGGTCGACGATGTGGAGCATCGTGGTCTCGCTTCCGCCAGGGTGCCGGCACTGCCGGCGTCCTTCCAGTGAACCCTTGCGGTGAGTCCCCTGCGTGTCCAGGGGCGCGTCGGCTGTGACGCGCCGGAAACACAGGGCTTGAATCCGCCGTCAGACTTCCGCTGGACGGAACCCATCTTCCGTTCAGCGAATCTCACGCTAGCACGCGGCGTGCCGCACGTCACGGGACCTGTCTACGATCGAGCCATGACGGCGGTCGCTCTCGGGATGCCCCAGCTCCGTGGACCAGCGCGCGGGCACGCGCCCACGCGCGCCTCGGACCTGCCCGACGATCGCCCCGGCACGGAGGCTCTCGTCGACCGCTACGGCCGGGTCGCGCGCGACCTGCGCATCTCGATCACCGAGAAGTGCACGCTGCGCTGCACCTACTGCATGCCCGCGGAGGGCCTACCGGCCATCGCGCGCGAGGACCTGCTCACCCCCGAGGAGATCGCCCGGCTCGTGCGGGTCGCCGTCGGCCGCCTCGGGATCACCGACGTCCGGTTCACGGGCGGCGAGCCCCTCGTGCGCCGGG
The DNA here is from genome assembly GCF_943181405.1 of Cellulosimicrobium sp. Marseille-Q4280. Lineage (GTDB taxonomy): Bacteria > Actinomycetota > Actinomycetes > Actinomycetales > Cellulomonadaceae > Cellulosimicrobium. The sequence continues at coordinate 161,274 of NZ_CALPBY010000007.1, read as the reverse complement.
ACCTCGCCGAGATCCTGCGCCTCTCCCGCGCCGCCGCCCCCGACGTGTCGATCTCCATGACGACGAACGCCATCGGGCTGGACAAGCGCGTCGGCGAGCTCGTCGCCGCGGGGCTCGACCGCGTGAACATCTCGCTCGACTCCGTCGACCGCGACGACTTCGCGCGGCTCACGCGCCGCGACCGCCTGCCCGACGTCCTCGCCGGCGTCCGGGGCGCGCTCGCCGCCGGCCTCGCCCCCGTCAAGCTCAACGCCGTGCTCATGCCCGAGACCCTCGCGGGCGCCGCCGACCTGCTCGCCTGGGCCGTCGACCACGGGTGCCACCTGCGCTTCATCGAGCAGATGCCGCTCGACGCCGACGGGCGCTGGACCCGCGACGACCTCGTCTCCGCCGAGGACCTGCTCGCGGTGCTGGGCGAGCGCTTCGACCTCCTCGAGGTCGGCCGCGACGACCCGTCGGCACCGGCCGAGGAATGGCTCGTGGACGGTGGGCCGCAGACCGTCGGGATCATCGCGTCGGTCACCCGGTCGTTCTGCGGCGACTGCGACCGCACGCGCCTCACCGCGGAGGGCACCGTCCGCTCGTGCCTGTTCGGCGACGACGAGACCGACCTGCGCGCGATCCTGCGCTCCGACGCCCTCACGGAGGACGAGCGCGACGACGCGATCGCGCGCGCCTGGCAGGGCGCGATGTGGGCGAAGCCGCTCGCGCACGGCAGCGACACCCCCGTGGCGAGGGACGCGTTCGCGCCGACCGCGCGCAGCATGGGCGCGATCGGCGGCTGACCCCGCGAGCGCGTGCGTCGTGAAGGTGCCGCACGTCACGGGGTGAACCGGGTCACGTCGCCGCGTTCTCCCAAGTCAGCGCGCGGCGCGGACCCTATCATAGGGACGTGACGACGACCTCCTCCGCCCCCGCCCTGCCCACCGTCGAGACCCCCGACAACAGCACGTCCGCGCTGCCGATCTACCGCGACGACCAGCGCACCGAGCCGTGGAAGACCGGGACGAAGAGCGTGCTCGGCGTCGCGATCGGCGCGATCGTCGGGACCGTCGTGCTCAGCTGGTTCGGCCTGGTCCTCGGTGCCGCCGTGGGTCTGGGCGTCGGCATGCTGCTCGACAACGGCCGCGCACCCCGCTGAGCCTGCGAGCCCTCAGAGGCCGACCCACTCCGACACGCCGTCGGTGAAGTGCTGCCGCTTCCAGATCGGCACCTCGGCCTTGATCCGCTCCACGAGCAGCGAGCACGCCTCGAACGCCTCGCGGCGGTGGCCCGCGGCCGCCGCCGCGACGAGCGCGACGTCCCCCACGACGAGCGTCCCGTACCGGTGCACCGCGGCCACCCGCAGGCCCGTCTCGGCCGCGACGGCGTCGACGCACCGCCGCAGAACGGCCGTCGCGTCGGGGTGCGCCTCGTAGTCGAGCCCGGTCACGCCGCGGTCGTCGTCGACGTCGCGCACCACGCCGCGGAACGTCACCACCGCGCCGCACTCCGGCCCGCCGACGGCGTCCTCCACCGCGTGCGACACGGCGGCGTCCAGGACGTCCGTCGTCACGCGGCTCACCGCGTCACCCGCACGCGCCGCGTCGCCGCTGCCCACTGCCTCACCAGCGCTCACAGCTCCCACACCTCCAGCTCGGTCCCGGCGTCCCACCCTGTCACGTCGGCGGGCACGTCGACGAGGACGTCCGCGCGCGCCATCGACGCGACGAGGTGCGACCCCGGGCCGCCGACGACGCGCACCGAACCGTCGGGACCGCTCGCCCCCCGCAGGAGCTGACGCTTCCCGGCAGGTGACGTCCCGGCGTCGAGCACGCGCGCTCGACGGACGCGCCGCTCCCCCGGCAGGCCGGCCGCCCGCTCGAGGACCTCGCGCAGGAAGACGACGAACGACACCTGGGCGCTCACGGGGTTGCCGGGGAAGGTGAGCACGGGCGTCCCGGGGCCGGGGCCGAACCGGCCGAGGCCCTGCGGGCCGCCGGGCTGCATCGCGACCGACCGGAACTCGACAGCCGGGCTGCCGGGCGTCCTTCCGGGAGTCTGCGTCGGGCCGAGCACGTCCTTGACCACCTCGTACGCCCCCTGGCTCACACCGCCCGACGTGATGACGAGGTCCGCGCCCGCCGCGGCGTCGGCGAGCACGGCGGCGAACGCCCCGGCGTCGTCGCCGCAGCGCGCCGTGAGCGTGACGACGCCTCCCGCGCGCCGCACCGCCGCGCCGAGCGCCGCGCCGTTCGCGTCGAACACCTGCCCGGGTCCGGGCCGCTCCCCCGGGCCGACGATCTCGGAGCCCGTCGACAGGATCGCCACCCGTGGCCGCGCGACGACGCGCACCTGCCCCACGCCGCACGCCGCCGCGGCGGCGAGGTGGTGCGGTGCGAGGAGCGTCCCGTCGGCGAGCAGCACGTCGCCCGCGGCGACGTCGCTGCCCGCCTCGCGCACGAACTCCCCGGCCTGCCGGGGCACCAGGACGTCGACGGCGACGGTCCCGCCCGGCGCGCCGGACCGGGCCGCGGGCTCCGCGGCGAAGCTGCCCGCCCCGGTGTCCTCGACCGGGACGACGGCGTCCGCGCCGTCGGGCACGGGAGCGCCCGTCATGATGCGCGCCGCGGTCCCGGGTGCCAGGGCGGCGGGCGTGCCGGGAGCCGCGGGGATCTCCGCGCCGACCGGGAGCCGGACCGGGACCTCGGCCCCCGCACCCGCGACGTCGACGGCCCGCACCGCGTACCCGTCCATCTGCGAGTTCCGGAAGAGCGGGACCGGGACGGGCGCCACGAGGTCTTCCGCGAGGACCCGGCCGAGCGCGTCGGCGAGGTCGACCTGCTCGGTGCGCGCGCGGCGTCGGGCACCGTCCACGAGGGGCGCCAGCAGCTCCGCGACGTCCGCGCGGTGCCGTTCCACGCTCACCCGGTCGCCCATGGTCACCTCCGTCGTTCCCCGACCGCGCGACGACGGGCCACCCGCGAGGGCGGCCCGTCGCGCGGTCCGTCGTCCTGTGCTCAGCCTCCCACGACCGCGGTGAGCGGTCCGCGCACGAAGTACACGAGAAAGCCCGCGGCGACCACCCACAGCAGCGGGTGCACCTCGCGCGCCTTGCCGCACGCGGTGCGCAGCAGGACCCACGTGACGAACCCGATGCCGATGCCGTTCGCGATCGAGTACGTGAGCGGCATGGTGACGACCGTGAGGAAGACCGGCAGGGCGACGGAGAAGTCGGTGAAGTCGATCTCCTTGATCTCGCGCATCATCATCGCGCCGACGACGACGAGGACCGCGCTCGCGACCTCCATCGGGACCACCGCGGTGAGCGGCGTGAGGAACATCGCGACGAGGAACAGCCCGCCCGTCACGACCGAGGCGAGGCCCGTGCGGGCTCCCTCGCCGACGCCCGCGGCGGAGTCCACGAACACCGTGTTCGACGACGACGACGTCGCCCCGCCGACGACCGCGCCCACGCCCTCGACGACGAGCGCCGACTTGATGCGCGGGAAGTTGCCGTCCGCGTCGGCGAGCCCGCCCTGCTTGGCGAGGCCCGTCATCGTGCCCATGGCGTCGAAGAAGTTCGTGAAGAACAGCGTGAACACGAGCATCGTCGCCGCGAGCGCACCGATGCGGTCGAACGCGCCGAACGAGAACTGGCCGAGCAGGCTCAGATCCGGGACCGAGACCAGCGAGCCCGGCAGCTCGGGCACGGTGAGGTGCCACCCGCCCGGGTTGTCGTCCGAGGCGGGCCCGAGCCGGAGGACGGCCTCGACGACGATCGCCAGGACGGTCGTCGCGACCAGGCCGATGAGCAGCCCGCCCTTGACCTTGCGGGCGACGAGGACCCCCATGACGAGCAGGCCGACGACGAACACCAGCGTCGGGACGGTCGTGATCGAGCCGCCGTCGCCGAGCTGGACCGGGGGGCCACCCGGCGTGCGGGTGACGAAGCCCGAGTCGACGAACCCGATGAACGCGATGAACAGGCCGATGCCGACCGTGATCGCGGCCTTGAGCTGGCGCGGCACGGCGTTGAAGATCGCCGACCGCGCGCCCGTCACGGCGAGCAGCACGATGAGGAGCCCGTTGATGAGGACGAGGCCCATCGCCTCGGGCCACGTGACGTCGCCGATCACCGCGACCGCGAGGAACGAGTTGATGCCCAGGCCGGCCGCCAGCGCGAACGGGAGGTTCGCCACGAGACCGAAGAGGATCGTCAGGACACCGGCCGCGAGGCCGGTCATCGCGCCGACCTGCGCCGTCGCGAGCCAGCCGCCCGCGACGTCGACCGGGGCGTTCTCGGCGCTCGTGCCGCCGAGGATGAGGGGGTTGAGGATGACGATGTACGCCATCGCGAAGAACGTCACGAGGCCGCCGCGGACCTCGCGGCCGGTGGTCGAGCCGCGGGCACTGATGTGGAAGTAGCGGTCGAGGCGGCTCGAGGTGCCGCGACCGGGGCGCAGGGGGCCCCGGGTGTCGTCGTCGGCGGTCTTCCGCCGGGTGCCGAGGAGGGTCACGTCGTCGTGTCCTTTCCGTGGGGCGGTGCTGGCCGGCCGGGGCCGGTCAGTACTCGATCCGGGACTCGAGGACGCGCCACGCGTCGAACGGGGCGACCGCGTCGGGCGTGCGCGTGTGGACCACGCGCATGACCCGGTCCGCCGGGTCCGCCGCGAAGAAGTCGTAGAACACCGCGTCGTCGAACCCGGCGCTCGCGGCGTCGTGGCGGTCGGCGGCGAAGTAGACGGCGTCGACACGAGCCCACAGGGCCGACGCGAGGCACATCGGGCACGGCTCGCAGCTCGAGTAGAGGGTCGCGCCGGACAGGTCGAAGGAACCGATCTCGGCGCACGCACGCCGGATCGCGGTGACCTCGGCGTGGGCGGTCGGGTCGTTGTCCTGGGTGACCCGGTTGTTGCCCTCGACCACGCGTCCGTCGGCGGTCACGACGATCGCGCCGAACGGGCCGCCGGCGCGCGCGACGGAGTCCACGGCGAGCGCGACCGCCCGGTCGAGGTAGCGGGGGTTGGCGACGGGCGCCGCCGTACGGGGGTGTGCTGCGTCCACGGCAAGAGATTCCATGGTGAGTCTCCACGGTTCGGGCAGCGGTCCGTGGGTCCGTCCGGGGAAGCCGGTCTCGTCGTCGAGTCCGGGTCGGCCGGCGGGCCGCTGCAGGCGAGTTGTCGTTCTCTTCCGCCTGGTTGATGGTCTCCGGTGTCGGATCGAACGTTGTCGACCACCGAGCTGTCCGCTCGGCCCGGGCCCGCCGTTGGCACGCACGACGCTAGCAGCGCGTGACCCAGACCACAAGAGTTTCGGAAGAACTTTTCCACGATGCGGACGTCACGCCTGCGGGCCGGCCGTGCCCGCCGCGGCCCGGAGGTCTGGTGCCGGCCGAACGTTGCGGAAGGATCGGCGGGCCGCGAGAGTTGGAACGCTGCACGCCGTGACCGCCGTCCGGCGCCCCTGTGCCCGTGCCGAGCCGTCCGGAGGCCACGTGACCGAGCCCGCCCCGCCGTCGTCGTTCCCGATCGTCCAGACCCCGGCGCGTCCGGGACCGCCGCTGCGCATCCAGCTCCGGCCGCTCGCGCCGTCGCTGCGGTCCTTCCTCGCCACCGAGGCGGGCGGCGCGGTGCTCCTGCTCGCGGCGACGGTGATCGCGCTCGTGTGGGCGAACTCGGCGTGGGCGTCGGCGTACGAGGACCTCTGGCACGCGACGGCCGGCTGGACGATCGGCCCGTGGTCGTTCGAGATGGACCTGCACCACTGGGTGAACGACGCCGCGATGGCGATCTTCTTCCTCGTCATCGGGCTCGAGATCAACCGCGAGGTGACGAGCGGCGAGCTGCGCAACCGCCGTACGGTCGCCGTCCCGGCGCTCGGGGCCCTCGGCGGCCTCGCCGTGCCGGCGCTCATCTACGTCGCGTTCAACGCCGGCTCCCCCGCGCAGCACGGCTGGGGCATCGTCATGTCGACCGACACCGCGTTCCTCGTCGGGATCCTCGCGCTGTTCGGACCGCGCTGCCCGGACCAGCTGCGGCTGTTCCTCCTCACGCTCGCCGTCGTCGACGACATCGGCGCGATCACCGTGATGGCCGTGTTCTACACCGACGCGGTGTGGATGCCGGGCCTCGTGATCGCCGCGGTGCTCGTCGGCGCGATCCTCGTGCTGCGCTGGCTCGGCGTGTGGCGGCTCGCGCCCTACGTGGTCGTCGGGATCGCGCTGTGGGGCGCCGTCTACACGTCGGGCGTGCACGCGACGCTCGCGGGCGTGCTCGTCGGGCTCCTCGTGCCCTCGCGCTCGGCCCGGCCCGACGACGTCGCCGTCGTCCCGAAGTACGCCAAACGGCTCGCCCAGGAGACGACGGCGGAGCGCGAGCACCTCACCGAGCTCGCCGCGCGGGCGGCCGTCCCGACGAGCGAGCAGCTGCAGCGCGTGCTGCACCCCTGGAGCGCCTACCTCGTCGTGCCCCTGTTCGGCCTCGCGAACGCCGGCGTCAGGCTCGACGCCGAGTCGCTGCGCGTCGCGGCGACGTCCCCGGTGACGATCGGGGTGGCCGTCGCGCTCGTCGCGGGCAACGCGATCGGCATCTTCGGCGCGTCCGCGCTCGCCCTGCGGTTCGGCCTCGGCGACCTGCCGGGCCGGGTCCGGTTCTCGCACCTGCTCGGCGGCTCGATCCTCGCGGGCATCGGGTTCACGATCTCGCTGTTCATCGCCGAGCTCGCGTTCGACGACGAGACGCTGATCGAGCAGGCGAAGATCGGGATCCTCGCGGGCTCGCTCGTCGCGGCGGTGCTCGGGTCGGTCGCGCTGCGACTGTTCGGCGAGCGGTGGCCGCTGTGCTCCCCGGGTGCCGACGGCCCGCCGTCGGACCTCCCGCCGCTCCCCTGGCGCAGCGCCGCTCCGGCGGGGTAGAACCCTCCGGTCACACGAAGCAGGCTCGCGGCAACGCGAAGTAGTAACCCGGCAACGCGAGGTAGTACCGCGGTCGCGCGAGGTAGTACCGCGGTCGTGCCCGACGGCGCGTGGTCGCCCTGGGGTGTCGGGGTGTGTGGGGGCGCCCCGTCTACCATCCGCCGCTCGTTCCTCGCGGCTCCCGCCAGACCCACCACGACGCGGCGCCCCCACCCACCCCTCCTGGTATCGCCTCACCCTGGTCTGTGGTCACCATGACCGCTGTACTACCTCGCGTTGCCGCGGTACTGCCTCGCGCGACCCGCTACTACCTCGCGACGGCTGCGGTGATCGCGGCCTCGAGGCCCTCGGCGGTCACCCGGCCGCGGTAGCGCTCGCCGTTCACGAAGAGGGTCGGCGTGCCCTGGACCCCGAGCGCGAGGGCGTCGGCGTAGTCGCGCCGCACCGCGTCGGCGTGCTGCTGCACCTCGTCGCCGACCACCGACTCCGCCGAGAGGCCGAGCTCGCCGGCGCGCTCCGCGAGACCGGCGTCGTCGAGGTGGTCCTGGTGCTCGTACAGCGCCTCGTGCATCTCCCAGAACCGCCCCGCCGCGCCGGCGGCCTCGACCGCGAGGGCCGCGGTGAGAGCGTGCGGGTGGAGCTCGAACAGCGGGAAGTGGCGGAACACGAGCCGCACCCGCCCGCCCGACGACGCGACGACGTCGCGCAGGACGGGTGCCGCGTCGCGGCAGTAGGGGCACTCCATGTCGCCGAACTCGACGATCGTCACGGGGGCGTCGGGATCGCCCAGCACGTGGGCGTCGGAGGGGACGAGGCGGTCGGCGTCGACGGGGACGGAGGGCTGCTCGCTCACCGGCCCAGGATGGCACGGGAGCCGTCCCTCCGCGCCGCGAGGGGGCGTCAGCCGAGCACGAGCGGTCGGCTCTCGAGCGCCGCCCCGGGCACGGGCTCCACCCGCTGCACGAACGCGTCCCCCACGTCGTCGCGCCACCAGGTGACGTTGCGCGCGTGGCGGGCGTAGGGGGTCGACGGGTCGGCGGTGAGCTGCTCGGCCGTCTGCGCGAGGTACACGGCGTCGACGTGGTCCGGGGCGACCGGGACGCCGCCCAGGACGCGGAGGGTGCCCTGGAACCGTGGCCGGTGGCGCAGCCGCTTGACGAGGTTGATCGTGCCGAAGAGCAGACCCGGCCGGAACCGGCACACGAGCGTGTCCTCGTGCCGGAGCTGGGCGAAGAGCCGGTCCTCGTCGAACGACAGCCCGCGGGCGATCGCCTCGCCCACCATCCACAGGAGCGCGGAGTCCGAGAGGGCGCGCGCCGGGGCCCCGCCCCCGACGTCGCTGTGCGCGCCGGGGAACCAGACCTGCTTGACCCGCTCGGCCATCGACACGGGCACCTCCCACAGGCACGGCTCGTAGGTGATGCGGCGGTCGTCGATCGCGAGCGCCTGGCGCGCCTGCTCGACGGCGGTCGAGAGGCGGAGGTCGTGGAACCGGCTGCGGCGGCGCGAGAGACCGGGCACGCCGAGCGCACCGACGGTGTCGAACACCCCGAGGAACGCGACCGGGACGTGCTCGTGGCAGTGCTCGGCGCGGAAGGTCGCGGCGAGCTCCCGACGCCGCTCCGGGTCCTGGAGGCGGTAGATGCGCTCCGCGTCGCACAGGTGGTCGCGCGCGAGCGCGTCCTGCGTGAGCAGGCCCACCGTGGCGACCATCCCGACGATGCTGCGCGCCGTGTACGCGCCGCGGCTGAAGCCGAACACGTAGATCTCGTCGCCCGGCTCGTAGTTGAGCGCGAGGTGGCGGTACCCCGCCACGACGTTGCGCGTCAGCCCGTACCCGAACGCGCCGCCCAGGAGGCGGTCGACGAGGTAGCCCTGCGCCCCGACGCCCTCGATGGAGAACACCATCTGCTGCACGCCGTCCGGACCGATGCCCGTCCGGACCGACCGCGCGATCTTCTCGATGTTCGACACGCTCGCGTTCACCGGCGAGTTCCACGTGCCGTCGCAGCACAGCACCAGCCGCTTCATGACCCCTCCCGCGCCCGCCCGGCGTCGTCGCCGGGATCCGCCTGGAGGGAGGACCCGCGCAGCCGACGTGATACGCCGCGGACTCAGCTGCGCGAGACGTCGACGCCCGTGACCCGGCCGGGCGTCGGACCGTCGCGGAGCCAGCCCACGAGCTCCTCGAGCGCGGTGGGCGGACCCGCCGCCACGACCTCGACCGTGCCGTCGGGCAGGTTGGTCGCCGCCCCGTCGAGCCCGAGCGCGCCGAGCCGCTGCCGCGTCGCCCAGCGGAAGCCGACGCCCTGCACGTGACCGTGCACGACGGCGCGCAGCCCGCTCGCCCGGTCCGGCACCGTCCTCGGCGGCTCGCCCGTCACAGGTGGACGTGCGCGGGTGCGCCGGTGGACGACTCGATGTCCGACTCCGCGTCGTCGAGCAGGCGGTCCGCGAGCCGCCGGAGCGCCCGCCCCACGGCGATCTCGTCGCCGATGAGGGGGACGTCGGTGTCGTGCGGGTCGCGACGCGCACGCCCCACGGTGCGCAGGTGCTCGGGCGAGTCGGCGACGAGGACCGCCTCCGCGGTCGTGCGCCCCTCGGACTCGACGAGGCTCACCTGGACGCGCCACACCTTCGTGGTGTCCGTGCCCCCACCGCCGTTCTCCGCGCCCGGGACGTGCTCGACGTAGCTGTCCGACCCCGGGTACACGAGCGTGCGCTCGCCCGTGTCCGTCCACTCGACCAGGTAGGGCGGGGTGCCGTCGTCGTGCCGCAGCTCGACCACCACGCCGTCCCGCACCGCACCGCCCACGACCCCCGAGGCGGTCACGATCCTGTCTCCGACCGATGCCTTCATGACTCCTCCTCCGGCCGTCCCGGCCGCGCCCGGTGCCGCGCCGGTGCGGTCGGGGTTCGTCCTCCCATCATGCGACCGGACCGGCAGGGCTGCACCTGCGTCGGCCGGACGGCCGCCGTGCAGCGACCGAGCCCGCCGTCCTCGGGTGCTCAGACCTCGAGCTGCGCCCGCAGGGAGTCCGGGTCGCGGGCAGGGAGGCGGCAGACGAAGTCGGCGCAGAGGTACGCGCCCGGCGGGCGGTCGGCGAGCGCGACCACGCCGTCGTCCGCGAGCGCGCGGGCGTCGTCGGGGGTCGCCGACAGGACGACGGCGCCCGGTCGGTACCAGGACCGCGCGGCGTCGAGGAAGCCCTCCCCCCGCGACCGGTCGGCCACGACGACGAGCTGGTGGGCGGGCTCGGCGAGCACCACCGCGAGACGCAGCAGCCCGGCGGTCGCGAGCGGCCGTGTCTCCGCGCCGGGTGCCGCCGCGACCTGGGATCGGACCGCGTCGACGAGCCGCGGCTCGTCCGTCAGGCGGTGGGCCAGCAGCGCCGCCCGTGCGGCCGACGTCGGGCCGGACGGGACCGCGCCCTCGCTCGGGTCGGCCGCGGCGCCCGCGTCGAGGCCCAGGTCCGCGAGCACCGCGTCGACGCCTCCCGGCGCGCTGAGCCGGGCGCCGTCGGACACGGTCGCGGAGACGAGCCGCAGCCCGTCGCGGACGTACCGGACCTCGCCCGTGAGCCCGCCGAGCGTGAGGAGCGCGGTCGCCAGCGCACCGTGGTCCTCGAGGGTCGCGACGGCGTCCGAGGCCCTGCCGTCGACCGACGCCCGGACGAGCGAGCCGTCGCCGCGGACGTGGGTGTCCAGCAGGTGGTCCACGGCGGCCCGCGCGGCGTCCGTGAACGCGGGGACGCCGAGGTGGTGCCCGGCACGCGCGAGCGCCTCGATCGCGAGGCCGTTCCACCCGGTGAGGACCTTCGCGTCCAGGGGCGGCGGCTCGTGGGCGGCGCGCCCCGCGGGGTCGAGCAGGTACCACCCGCCCTCGACGCGTCGCCCGTCGATCGTCGACTCCGAGTCCTGGGCGCTCGCGAACGCGCCCCCGGGCAGCCGCAGCGTCCGCAGCAGGAAGCGCCCGACGCCGGTCGCGGCCTCCGCGGCCCCCGCACCCGGGTCGGTGGCGGGGTCCGGGTTCGCGGGGCCGTGCCCGCGGGAGCGGCGCAGCACGGCGAGCGTCGTGTACGCGGAGAGGAGCTGCGCGTTGTCGTAGAGCATCCGCTCGTAGTGCGGTTCCGACCAGTCGGGCCGGGTGGCGTACCGGAAGAAGCCGCCGTCGACGTCGCGCAGCGGGCTCGCCGCCAGGGCGTCGAGCGTGCTGCCCGCGAGGGCGAGCGCCCGTTCCGCGTCGGCCGGGTCGACGACCGACGACGCCGCGACGTCGAGCAGGAGCTCGAGCGCCGGCACGACGGGGAACTTCGGCGCGCCGCCGAACCCGCCGTGGAGCCGGTCCTGGGCCGCCTCGAGCCGGTCGAGGACCTGGGTGGCCACGGCCGGCAGGTCGGCGAGGGGCGGCACCGAGCCGTCCGGCCCGCCGTGCCCCGCACTGCGTCCCTCACCCTGTGCCGCCGTGCCGCCCGCGGCCTCCCGCAGCGCGTCGCGGATCGTCTCGCCCGTCTCCAGCACCTGGTCCCGCCGCTGCTCCCAGGCCTGCGCGACGGCGTCGAGCACGTCACGGAACGCCGGCCTGCCCTGGACGGGGACCGGGGGCCAGTACGTCCCGGCGTAGAACGGCGCGCCGTCGGGCGAGGTGAAGACCGTGAGCGGCCACCCGAGCTGCTGCGTGAAGGCGCTCGCGGCGGCCATGAGGCTCGCGTCGACGTCGGGGTGCTCCTCGCGGTCGACCTTGACGGCGACGAACCGCTCGCGCAGCGCCTCGCCGATCGTGACGTCGGAGAAGCTCTCGCGCGCCATGACGTGGCACCAGTGGCACGTCGCGTACCCGACCGAGACCATGACCGGCACGTCGCGACGCCGCGCCTCGGCGAACGCCTCCGCGCCCCACGGGTACCAGTCGACCGGGTTGTCGGCGTGCTGGCGCAGGTACGGGCTGACGGCGTCGGCGAGGCGGTTGACCATGGCTCCACTCTCGCAGCCCGCACCCCACCCGCGACCGCGGAGGTGTCAGGGCCACAGGTCACCGGGGTGACCCACGGCCCTGACGACCTGCGTCGGCCGACCGTCGACGGTCGGTCAGAACGGGCCGAGCACCCCCTCGCGGTCCGCGTCGAGGTCGAGCGCGGCGAGCACTCCCCCGAGCTCCTTCTCCTCGTACCGGAAGTGCGACTCCATGATCGCGCCGACGCCGTCGAGGTGGCGCAGGACCGCCTCGCGGCTCGCCCCCTGGTCGCGTGCCGCGTCGCCCGTCGGGCGTGCGACGCGGTCCAGCGTCTGCTCGAGGTCGGCGACCAGGTACGCGATCATGCTGTGGTCCTGGCGCAGCGCGCGCAGGGTGGCGCCGAGCTCCGGATGACGGCGTTCGAGCTCCGGGAAGAGCGTCGTGTCCTCGCTCGTGTGGTGCCGGGTCAACGCCGTGCAGAACCCGCGGCAGTACACGAGCAGCTCCGCGTGCGCGTCGTCGTGCGGCGTGCGCGGTCCCGGGCGTCCGGGGTCGCCGTCCGCTCCGTCCGCCAGCGGCTCGTCGACGAGGTTCTCCTCGTCAGCGGTCTCCCGCACCAGGTCGAGCGCTCGTCGCAGCCGGCGGTGCACGGTCTTCATCTCGTCGTACCAGGCCACCAGCCTGGTCTTCTCGCCCTCACCCACGGGTGAGGAACGAGGAAAGGGTCCGTACGTGGCGCACGGGCACCCCCTTCCGGGTTCGACGCCTCCATGCCTGACGCAGTCCGTCACCGGCACGCGACGCTGGGGGGAACCCTACCGGCCCGCCACGACGCCGTCGAGCAGGGACCGCCGCGTGCCGACCACGACCTCACGGACGGCCGAGCACGACCTGAGCGTCGTCAACGCGCCGCTGGCGACCTTCAGGTCGTGTTCGGCGCCCCCAGGACGATGGTCAGGAGGTCAGGCGGCGCAGGAACTCCTGCGTCCGCGTGCGCTGCGGGTCACCGAGCACCTGCTCGGGCGTGCCCCGCTCGTGCACGCGACCGTCGTGCAGGAAGCAGACCTCGTCGGCGACGCGGCGGGCGAAGCCCATCTCGTGCGTCGCGACGAGCATCGTCCGGCCTTCCGCGCGCAGGTCGGCGAGGAGGTCGAGCACCTCGCCGACGAGCTCGGGGTCGAGCGCCGACGTCACCTCGTCGAGCAGCAGCAGCTCGGGTTCGTTGACCAGGGCGCGCGCGATCGCCGCGCGCTGCTGCTCGCCGCCGGAGAGCTGGTCGGGGTACGCGGTGGCCTTGTGCCCGAGGCCCACGCGGCGCAGCATCGCGACCGCCGCCACCTCGGCGTCCTCCTTCGACCGCCGATGCACGAGACGCGACGCGAGGGTCACGTTGTCGAGCACGCGCATGTGCGGGAAGAGGTTGTACGCCTGGAACACCATGCCCATGCGGGCGCGCACGGCGTTCGCGTCGAGCCGCGGGTCGGCGACGTCCTGCCCGTCGAGCAGGATCTCGCCGTCGTCGACGTCGTCGAGCAGGTTGACCACGCGCAGCAGCGTGGATTTCCCCGAGCCCGACGCCCCGACCAGCACGACGCAGCGATGCCGGTCGACGTCGAGGTCGATGCCGTCGAGCACGACGCGCGGTCCCGCGGGAGGCTCCGGCGGACGGCGGTCGCGTCCGGTGCCGCGCGACGGCGCCGGGTAGGTCTTGCGCACGCCCCGCAGGGAGAGCAGGTGGCTCATCGGATGTCCCCCGCCCCGCTCACGGTCGCGATCGAGCGACCCCAGCCGCGACGTGACTGGTAGGCGTCGACGGCCCGCGTCAGCGGGAACGACACGAGGAAGAAGAGCACGCCGGCGACGACGTACGGCGTGAAGTTGTAGCTGCCCGTCGTCGCGATCTGGGCGGCGCGGATCGCGTCGACGGCGCCGAGCACCGAGATGAGCCCCGAGTCCTTCTGCAGGGCGACGAGGTTGTTCGCGAGCGGCGCGGTGACGTTGCGCAGCGCCTGGGGCAGCACGACGCGCCGCGTCGTCTGCACGCGCGTCAGACCGAGCGACCGCGCTGCGGCCACCTGGGACGGGTGCACCGACTCGATGCCCGCGCGGAACACCTCCGCGATGTACGCGGTGTAGGTGAGCACGATCGCGAGCGCCCCGAGGAACGCACCCGACGACGGCAGCCACGGCAGGCGCAGCGCGGGCAGCCCGAACCCGACGAGGAGCAGGACGAGCAGGAGCGGCACGCCGCGGAAGAGGTCGACGTAGCCGATCGCGACGGCCCGCAGCGGGAACAGCGCCGGGATGCGGCTCGTGCGCGCGATCGCCAGCGCCAGACCCAGGAGCGTCCCGATCACCCCCGCGGCGACCCACACGCGCAGGTTGAGCCACAGGCCTTCGAGGATCGCGGGCAACGACTCCCACGCCGTCGCCGGGTCGAAGAACGCCGTCCGGGCCCGTTCGAAGCCGGGTGCGTTGACCACGACGAGCACGACCGTCGCGACGACGACCACGGTGCTGACCAGCGCGACGAGCGCCGAGCGCCGCCGCTGCGTGCGCCGGAACGCGGCGCGGTCGAGGGCTAGCGGGGAGGGCGACCAGGAGTCCGCCGGCGACCGGGCGTCGTCGGGCACGTCGGCGACCCGCTCGCCGCGTGCGTGCTCGCGCCCGGGCGAGGGGGCGCCGTCGGGCTCGGTCACGTCGCGCTCACTCGAGGACGGGGACGTCGTCCGACTTCAGCCACGTCGTGCGCAGCTCGGCGAGCGTGCCGTCCTCCTCGAGCGCGTCGACCGCCTGCGACACGCAGTCGGTGAGCGGGGAGCCGACGTCGAGCACGAGGCCGTACTGCTCGACGACGCCCTCGTCCGGGAGCGTGCCGATGACCACGGAGTCGGGGAAGTACTCGGTGGACGCGGCCATGCCCTGGTCGACGTCCATGACCATCGCGTCGATCGTCCCGGACTGCAGCGCCTGCATGCCGTCCCCCGCGGCGCTGTACGGCGAGATGTCCGCGTCCTCGCCGAACGCGGCCTCGGACAGCGTGAGGCTGGTCTGCGCTGCCGTCACCCCGATGCGCGCGCCATCGAGGTCGGCGAGGCTCGTCGCGTCCGCGTACGGGCCGTCCTCCATGACGATGACGCCCTGCCGGGTCGTGAGGTACGGGCTCGAGAAGTCGACGGCCTGCCGGCGCTCGTCGGTGATCGACGTCTGGTACGCGGCGACGTCGAACGGCTTCACGGCCGGGCTGACGATCTGCTCGAACGTCACGGTCTCCCACTGCACGTCCTCGGCGGCGTAGCCGAGACGGTCCGCGACCGCGTAGATCAGCGCGGACTCGAACCCCTCGCCCGACTCGGGCTCTCCCACGTACCAGGGCAGGTAGGGCTCGCCCGCCCCGACGGTCAGGACGCCGTCCGTGAGCGTCGGCAGCGCGCCGGCCTCGCAGGCGGCGTCGCCCGACGGCGCGGCGCCATCGGTCGTCGCGGCGTCGCCTCCGTCCGTGCCGCCGGACGAACAGGCCGCGAGGGTCAGCGCGGCGACCGCGACCGTGACAGCGGTGAGGGCGGCGGGACGGGTACGGGGACGCAGACGGCGCATGGTGACCTTCCGGATGTCGGGCGCCGCGGGAGTCGTGGGCGCCGGCCACTGACGATAACGCCGGCCACCACGCCGTGGCTTCCCGTCCTGCCCACCGGCGCTGTGTGGCTCGTCACCGGGAGCACCCTGGGACCGTCGCGGTGCACCGCTCGACCTCACGGTGACCTGTTCCGATCCGCCCGTCAGGCCTCTCCGCCCCGAGCATGGCAGAAGGCCCGGACCCACTGAGTGGGTCCGGGCCTTCTCGATGTCCTGCGACATCCTGTGTAGCGGGGGCAGGATTTGAACCTGCGACCTCTGGGTTATGAGCCCAGCGAGCTACCGAGCTGCTCCACCCCGCGTCGGTGATCACTACTCTACGCACACACCGCCGGACGGGCCAAATCGGGTCGGCGAGACCTGCGTCACGCCGGGTCGCCGACCTGCTGCCCGAGCAGCTCGACCCCGGCCTCGAACCGGCGCGTCTCGCCCGGGGCGAGGCGCACGTCCGGCTCGCAGTCGGCACGGTTGAACGCGTTCGTCAGCGTGCTCACGGGTTCGACCGCGAGCGCCGCGCGCCCGCGGCGGGCGAGCCCGTCGCCCGTGTACACGTGGACCAGCCCGCCGCGCTGCCACAGAGCGAGGCCCCGTCCCGTCCTGGGGTCGCGCACGACGGTACGCGCCCGCCCGTCGACGTCCGGGCGCAGCCCGGCGAAGGCGTGGTCCAGCCTCGCGCCCGCGAGCACCAGGGGCCCGACGCCGTCGATCTCCGCGAAGGCCGCGGCACCGGGCAGCGGGACGAGCCCCGGGTCCGTGACGACCGCGCGCGCGGCCGGGACGCTGAGCTCGAGGGAGTCGATGCGCGCATGACCGGGGACTCGGAGGTACGGGTGCCAGCCGAGGGCCACCGGGGCGTCCTGCTGACCGGTGTTCGTGGCGCGGAGCTCGACGCGCAGGCCCGCCGGGCCGATGCCGTACTCGACCTCGAAGGCGACGGCGAAGGGGTAGCCGGCGACGTCCTCGGTCCCCACGCGGGTGCCGAGCACGACGACCGACTCGTCCTCGGCACGCGCGGCCTCGGTCCGCGAGACGACGACCCAGTCGAGCGCCCGGACGAAACCGTGCATGGGCACCGGCTCTCCCGCGACGACCGGCGCCATCGCGTGGGCGACCCCGTCGAAGACGTACGCGCCCCCTGCCAGACGGTTGACGAAGGGTGCCATGAGTGCGGACCGGGACGCGTCGTACGTCGCGAGCTCGTGGGCGTCGGCGAAGCCGTCGACGAGGTCCTCGACGCCGATGGTGCCGTCCGGCCGACGCCAGGGCGCCCGCCACCGGAGGACAGCGCCTCCGTGCGACGCGACGACGAGCTCGGCGCCCGACGGGTGCGTGAGCCGCTCCACCTCGGCGAGGCCCGCGAGCGGGTGCGCGACGGGACTCTGCGGGTCGCCCGTGGTGGCACCGTTGAAATCGTTGCTGCAAGCCGTTGCAGAGAGGGTCACGAGCAGCGATCCTCGCGCCCCGGGGCCCAAAAGACAAACGGGCGGGACCACCGTGGTGGTCCCGCCCGTCCGGCTCGTGCCGGGGTCAGCCGCCCGACGGCGCCGCGTCGAGCTCCTGCTCCGCCGCGAGGGCCGACTCCAGCGCCTGCTGCAGCCGCTCCTGCGCCTCGCCATAGCCTGCGAAGTCGCCCTCGGCGAGCGCCGTCTGGCCGTCCTCGATGGCCTGCTGGGCAGCGGCCAGGGCCTGGTCGAGCTGGGCCCGCGCCTCGCCGTTGACCTCACCACCGGACGGCGGGGCCGGCGTCTCGGCCGGATCCTCCGCGTCCGGCTCCTCCGTGCCCGGGTCGGGCGCACCGGGATCCGCCGTCTCGCCGTCGGCCGGCTGGTCGGGGACCTCGGTCTCGACGCCGCCTTCCGCGTCGCCCGCGTTCGCGCCCGAGTCGCCGCCGAACACCTGGTCCAGCGCCTCGTCGAGCGTGTCGGCGAACCCGACCTCGTCACCGAAGGACACGAGCACCTTGCGCAGCAGAGGGAACTGCGTGCCCTGCGTGGACTGCACGTAGACCGGCTGGACGTAGAGCAGACCGCCACCCACGGGGAGCGTGAGCAGGTTCCCGTTGATCACGCTCGAGTCGCCCTGACGCAGCAGGTTGAGCTCCTGCGACACCGTCGGGTTCGAGTCGAAGTTGTTCTGCACCTGGCCAGGGCCGGGGACCGTCGCGTTGCGCGGCAGCTCGAGGAGGCGCAGCGTGCCGAAGTCCTCCGCCCGTTCGCCGTCGACGTTCCCTGGTTCGGCGTCCACGGCGAGGAACCCCGTCAGGATGTTCCGGTCGCTGTCACCGCCCGGGATGAACGTGGACATGAGTGAGAAGGTCGGTGCCTCCTGGCTCGGCATCTGCAGCGTGAGGTAGTACGGCGGCTGCAGGGGCGCGACGTTCCCGCTCGCCGTCGGGTCGGGCGGGCTCTGCCAGAAGTCCTGCCCGGAGAAGAACTGTCGTGCGTCGTCCACGTGGTAGCTCGCGAGCAGCGTGCGCTGCACCTTGAAGAGGTCCTCGGGGTAGCGCAGGTGGCTCATGAGCTCGCCGGAGATCTCGGAGATCGGCTTGACGGTCGACGGGAAGACGTTCGTCCACGCCTGGAGGACGGGGTCCTCGGCGTCCCACGCGTAGAGGTCGACCGACCCGTCGTACGCGTCGACCGTCGCCTTGACCGAGTTGCGGATGTAGTTCACCTGCTGCGGTGCCAGCGCCTCGACGGAGTTCGCGGCGACGAGCGAGTCCGCCGTCGACTCCTCGAGGGACTCCGAGGTCGAGTACGGGTAGCCGTTCGAGGTCGTGTAGCCGTCGACGATCCACTTGACCCGTCCGTCGACCACCGCCGGGTACACGCGGCCGTCGAGCGTGAGGTACGGCGCGACCTTCGCGACGCGGTCGCGCGGGCTGCGGTCATAGAGGATCTGCGAGTCCTCGGTCACGCGGTCGGAGAACAGGATCTGCTCGGAACCGAACTTCAGCGCGTAGAGCACCTTGTTCAGGAACGTGCCCACCTCGGGACCGCCGGCGAGGTCCTGCGTCGGGAACGTGTTGTTCACCTGGCCGGTGTCGTCGTCGACCGGGTAGTCCAGCTCCCACGGCTCCGTGCCCTCGGGCGCCCCGACGATCGAGTACTGGGGCGCCTCGGGCGAGAAGTAGATGCGCGGCTCGTAGCCGCCCGCGTCCGTGAAGGCGCCCGTCGACGGGATGGACCCCTCGTAGAACGCAGGCCGCCCGTCGGGCGAGATCTGGTTCCCGTACGCCGCGACGACACCGAACCCGTGGGTGTAGACGGTGTGGTCGTTGACCCAGTTGCGCTGGTCCGCGCCGAGCCCGTCCTGGTTCAGCTCGCGCACGGCGATGACGGTGTCACGGCTCTCGTCCTCGATCGTGTAGCGGTCGACCGACAGCGAGCGGGAGAACTGGTAGTACTGCTTGTTCTGCTGCAGCTGGCTGAACGACGGGCTGACGATCTCCGGGTCGAGCAGGCGGATGGACGCCGTGGTGTCGGCGTCCTCGCGCAGGGCGCCGGCCTCCGCCTCCGTCTTGGCGTTGTACGCCTCCGTCTGCACGTCGTCGATGCCGTAGGCGGCCTGGGTCGAGTCGATGTTGCGCTGGATGTACTCCTCCTCGAACTCCGCCGCGTTCGGGGTGACCTGGAAGCGCTGGACGACCGAGGGGTAGATGCCGCCGATCGCGATCGCCGAGACCACCATGAGCCCGACGCCGATGGCCGGCAGACGCCAGTTCCCCCGCACCGCGGTGACCACGAAGAGCGCCGCGACGAAGAGTGCGACCACGGTGAGGATCGCCTTCGACGGGATGACGGCGTGCACGTCGGCGTAGGAGGCACCGTCGAACTTCGCGCCGCCCGACGTGAGGATCGAGTACCGGTCGAGCCAGTAGTTGGCGCCGATGAGCACCATGAGGATCGCCGCGGTGACGGAGAGCTGGACGCGCGCGGCCGTCGTCGTGCGGGGGCCGGAGTCGGCGCCGCCCCCGACGCGCAGGCCTCCGTAGAGGTAGTGCGTCGCGAGCGCGGCGATCCCCGAGATGATCACGACCGCCATGAGGAAGCTCACGACGAAGCGGACCGCCGGCAGCGTGAAGAGGTAGAACGCGAGGTCGATGCCCCACTGCGGGTCGGTCTCACCGAACGGCACGGAGTTGAGCGCGAGCAGCACCGTCTGCCACTGCGACGCCGCCGCGGCGCCCGCGAAGAACCCGACGAGCGCCGGCGCGACGATCATCACGACCTTGCGCAGCGGCTCCACCGCCTCGCGGTACTGGTCGAGGGTCGCCTGCTCCGGCGTGGAGGGCGCGTAGATCGGCCGGTTCCGGTACGCGAGCGAGAAGGACAGGAAGACGAGGCCTCCCATCACGAGGAAGCCCCCGACGAACAGCGCGATGCGCGTTCCCCACTGGGTCCACAGCACGCGCTCGTAGTCGAGCTGGGTGAACCACAGGACCTCGGTCCAGAACTGGGCGAGCAGGAGCAGCAGGACGACGAGCACGCCGACGACGGCGATCGCTATCCCGATCGGGCTCCGGCGCCGGGCGGGCCGCGCCCCGGAGGACGGCCGGCGGGGCGCTGCGGCGAAAGACACGGTGGGTATACCTCTTTGCGTCGTGACTCGGACGTGCGGCGGGCGGTCGGCAGGACGCGCCCACCGGGGTCAACGCCCGCACCTCCCCCAAGGTTCCCACGACCGGCAGCCACGTCGCTCTGCGACGATGGGGACATGCCCAGCGCCGACGACAGCATCCCCGCCAGCCCCGGTCTCCCGGCCCCCCAGCGCTCCCTGGCGCTCGCCGTGCACGAGGTCGAGACCCACGCCGCCGACGCCGGGTGGGACGGCCCACCACGTCTGTTCGCCCTGGTCAGCACCGCGCGCGCCCTGGCCGAGGACCCGTCGCTGGCGCAGCGGCTCCCCGCCGACGTCGTCGAGGCGGCGACGACGGACCCGCACCACCTGCTCTCGGTCGAGCAGGAGGGCTTCGCCGTGGACGGAGACCTGGAGGAGGCGCTGGGGCGCGTCGCGTGGCCGTCGTCGGTGGACGGCACGGCGCTCGTGGTCGAACGGGTGGTCCTCCCGCCGTCTGCGGAGGAGGGCGTCCCGGACGACCCGGACGCCGCCCTCGACTACCTGGCGAGCCACCCGGACCGCCAGGACGTCCGCCTCGCCGTCGGCGTGCTCCGCGACGGCCCGGCCTGGTGCGCGGTGCGGTCCCGCGCGCACGACGCCGCGGCGGACGTCGCGTCCGGACCGGACCTCGTGCCCGGGCTCGTCACCGCGCTGTACGCGACGCTCGAGTGACGGCAGGCGCCCGGACGCCCGGGGAGGGACGCAGGGCGACCGCGGTCAGCCGCGCGCCTCGCACGTCGGGAGCGAGTCGCCCTCCCCCGCGCCGATCGCCGTCATCGCCTCGCGCGCGTCGGCGAGCGTCGAGACGGCCGCGACGCGCAGGCCCTCCGGGACGTTCCCCACGACCTCGGGGCAGTTCGCCTGCGGTGCGAGGAACCACGTCGAGCCGTCGCGCAGCGCGCCGTAGAGCTTCTGCTGGATGCCGCCGATGGGACCCACGTCGCCCTCGACGCTCATGGTCCCGGTCCCGGCGATCGACACGCCGTTCGCCTCGTCCTCCGGGGTGAGCTGGTCGACGATCCCGAGCGCGAACATCGTCCCGGCGCTCGGCCCGCCGATGTCGTCGATCTGGATGGTCACGTCGACCGGGAAGTCGAACGCCGGGTCGATGAACACGCCGAGCAGCGCCGTGTCGCCGCCGTCGCTCGTCGTCACCGTGAGGTCGGTATCCTCTCCGTCGCGCACGACGCCGAGGGTCACGTCGTCGCCGGGCGTGACGGCCGCGAGCCCGTCGATGAGGTCCTGGTACGTCGGGACCGGGTCGCCGTCCAGCGAGACGATCACGTCGCCGGGCTCCACGACGCCCTCGGCGCCCGTCCCGGGGCTCGCGCCCTGCACCGTCAGGGTGGCGGGCACGTCGTAGCCGAGCTCCGTGAGCGCGGCGACGGTCGCGTTCTCCTGCGAGGAGATCATCTCGGCCTGCCCCTGCTCCTCCGTCTCCTCCTTCGTGCGGTCGGGCGGGAAGACCTCCTCGACCGGCCGGACCGAGCGCGACCCGTCGAACCAGCCCTGCACGACCTGGGCGAGGTTCACCGGGTAGCCGGGCCCGCCCGCGACGGAGACCGTCGTCAGCCGCAGCTCGCCCGTCGAGTCGAACGTCTCCGCGCCCGTGATGGAGATGAGCGGGTTCCCGCCCTGCTCGCCGAGGGTGTCCTCCGTCGGCCCGGGCGAGCGCACCGCGTACGGCGCCGGCAGCACGGCGAGGCCCGCGACGAGGAGCGTCGTGGCGAGCAGGGAGATGCCGAACGTCAGGGACCGGCGGGTCACGGGGGGCGGGGCGTCGTCCTCGGTGAGGAGGTCGTCGAAGGAGGGCGTGTCGCTCACCGGGACATCATCCCCGAGGATCCTGGGATTTCCCCGCCGGTCAGGTCCGACGCCACCGACGCGCCTCCCGAGGCGGCCCGTCCCCGAGCGCACACGGTCAGCGCCGGGCACGCGCCTGTCGCCACACCGCCGCGGTCCCCAGGACGGCGACCGCGGCCCCCGCCGCGCCGAGCGCCGCGGCGTCGCGCCCGCCGAACCGGCGCCCGCCCACGCCGAGACGGCCCCGCACCTGGTCGAGGAGCACCTCGAGCGCCGCCGCGCTCGACCACGCGGGCGACCACCCGGCGTCGTGCAGGCGCGCCGCGGACACCGTCCACGGGTACACGACGAACGCGAGGTCGCTCGCCGGCGAGGGCAGCACACCGACGCGGTGCAGCCGCTCCGCGGCACCGAAGGCCGTCACCGCGGGGAGCTGGACGGTCCGCATCCCGGCGACCGTCGCGACCGTCTCCGCGTCGAGCTCGTCCGGACGACCGTCGCGCAGGGCACCGGCGGTGAGCCCGCCCACGAGCCCGGCGTCCAGGACGACGCGCACCGCGCTCACGAGGTCCTCGACGTGCAGGAGCTGCCAGGTGCGGTCTCCCCCGCGCACCGTGAGCAGGCGAGGCGCCTCGAAGTGCCGCGTGAGGATCGTGTCGATCCCCGGGCCGACCACGAGGGCGGGCCGGACGACGGCCAGCGGGACGGGACCGAGCGCCTCGCGCAGGGCGTCCTCGGCGGCGACGAGGTCGCCCGCGACGCCCGCAGCCCCCGGGTCCGGCGGCTCGTCGTCGTCGACGACCGCACGCCCAGGAGCCGCGCCGTGGACGGCCGCCGACGTCACCGCGACGACGTGCTCGATCCCGTGGGCGCGCGCGGACTCCCCGACCCACCGCGCCTCGGCGACGAGGCGGTCGCGGGCGCACAGGCCGGGCTCCCCGCGCGGACGGGCGGGTCCGAACTCGCCCGCGGGCAGCACGAGCACGACGCGACGCACCTGGTCGGCCCACGGTCGCTGCGGACCGTCGGTGGCCGGCGTCCCCGGCTCGGCTCCCAGCCCTTCCCGGACGGCCCGCGCGACCTGCCCCTCCCCGATGACGGCGACGTCACGCGCCCCCGACGGGACCGCCGCCGTGTCCTTCGCGGACGCCGGGTCGCTGCGCCGTGAGCGAACCCCGCCCTCGGACATGGGCCTGCCCCCGTTCTCGGCGCTCGATCGTGGTTACGGTGATTCCCGACGCTACCCCGAGGAGTCCTCATGAGCAGCCTGCCCCCCGACCGCACGCCCGGGCCCGACGACCAGGACGGGCCGGACAGCGGCTTCGAGGAGCTGCTCCGCTCGATGCTCGGCCCGGGCGCCGACGAGGCGCTGCGCGAGCTGCGCGCCCGCGGCTTCGACCCCGCGGCGCTCTCCGCGGGCGGCGGCGCCGCGGCGGACCCCCAGCTCTTCCAGCACGTCCTCGCGCAGGTCCAGCGCCTGCTCTCGACGCCGACGGACGGGCCGGTGAACACGGACGTCTCGCACGACGTCGCGCGGCAGGTCGCGGTCGCCGAGGGCGACCCGTCGGTCACGGGCGCGCAGGAGCGCGAGGTGACGCAGGCGCTCTCGGTCGCCGAGCTGTGGCTCGACGCCGTGACGGACCTCCCCCCGGCCGGCGGCCGCAGCCACGCGTGGAGCCGTTCCGAGTGGGTCGAGCAGACCCTGCCCGCGTGGAACGAGCTCGTCGCACCCGTCGCGTCCTCGGTCGCCGACGCGCTCTCGACCGTCCTGCGCGACCAGCTCGGCGACCAGCTCGGGATCCAGGACGACGCACCCCCCGCGATCGGGTTCCAGCTGCCGGGCATGCCCGCGGGCGGGATCGGCAGCGACCCCGCCGCCCTCATGCAGCGGCTCGGCTCCGCGGTCTTCGGGATGCAGGTCGGGCAGGCCGCGGGCACGCTCTCGCGCGAGGTCTTCGGCGCGACGGACGTCGGCCTGCCGCTGCTCGACCGGCCCGCCACGGTGCTGCTGCCCACCAACGTCACGGCGTTCTCCGAGGGTCTGGACGCGCCGGCCGAGGAGGTGCGCCTCTTCCTCGCGCTCCGCGAGGCGGCGCACGCACGGCTCTTCACGCACGTGTCCTGGCTGCGGGGGCACCTGCGCGGTCTCGTCGACGCCTACGCGCGCGGCATCACGATCGACCTCGAGGCGCTCGAGTCCCAGCTCGCCGACGTCGACCTCACCGACACCGGCGCGCTCCAGCGCGCGCTGTCCGGCGGCGTGTTCGGGCTCCAGAACACCCCGGAGCAGCAGGCGACGCTCCTGCGGCTCGAGACGACGCTCGCGCTCGTCGAGGGCTGGGTCGACGAGGTCACCGCGACCGCCGCCCTGCCGCACCTCCCGCACGCCGTACCGCTGCGCGAGATGCTGCGCCGACGCCGTGCCGCGGGCGGACCGGCGGAGCACACCTTCTCGACGCTCGTCGGGCTCGAGCTGCGCCCGCGTCGGTCGCGCGACGCGGCCGCGCTCTGGGCGCTCATCGCCACGCAGTCGGGAGCCGCCGCGCGCGACGGCGTGTGGGACCACCCGGACCTGCTGCCCGACGCGACGGACCTCGACGACCCGGCCGGGTACGCCGGCCGTCGGGACGCGGCACGCGCCGAGGAGGCGGACGTCGACAAGGCACTCGAGGAGATCTTCCGCACGGCCGGCGAGAACCCGACCGGTGACGACGGGCGGGGTGACGGGACGCGCGAGGACGACGGGCGGACGGACGACGCGCCGGGCACGCCGGGGCCCGGCGGCCCGGCCTAGCTGTGATGTCCAGGGAGGTTGGTCAGCCGGCTGACCGGTGGCTGGTTGCCGATCGCGCTGTGGAGCCTGTGGTGATTGTAGAAGTGGAGCCATCCGGGTAGCGCGGCGCGGCGTTCGGTCTCTGAGGCGTAGAAGCGGGCGTAGGCCCACCCGTCGGCGAGCGTGCGGTGGAAGCGTTCGATCTTGCCGTTGGTCTGCGGGCGGTAGGGCCGGGTTCGCTTGTGCTTGATCCCCAGCCTTGTGCAGGCGTCGCGCCAGGCGTGGGAGCGGTAGGCCGACCCGTTGTCGGACAGCACCTGCTCGACGTGCACCCCGCGTGCGGCGAACCAGGTCACGGCGCGTTCGAGCACGTCGACCGCGGTTGCGCCCTTCTCGTCGGACCGGATCTCGGCGTAGGCGAGTCGGGAGTGGTCGTCGATCACGGTGTGCAGGTAGGCGGTGCCGATGCTCGGGTTGCCCTTGGCCGTGCGGCCTGTGCGTAGAGCGGTTGCTGCTTGGTTCCGGTAGCCCTGTTGCCGCCCGACGTAGCGCCACCCGCCCCCGTCGGGGATATTGCCGAACTTGGTGACGTCGACATGGATCAGTGAGCCGGGATGGTCATGCTCGTAGCGGCGCAATGGTTCGCCGGTGACCCGATCGATCCGGGTGAGCCGGTTGATCCGGCACCGCACCAGCACCGCATGGACCGTGGAGGCGGGCATGTGCAGGCGCCCGGCTATCTGGACCGGTCCCAACCGGTGTCGCCACCGCAGCCGCACGACCTGCTTGACCAGATGTTGCGGGGTGCGGGTCGGGCTGTGGTGCGGGCGCGAACTGCGATCGGCCATCCCGGCCACGCCCTCGGTGCGATATCGCTCGGCCCACTTCCTCGCGGTGCGGGCCGAGACCATGAACATCTTCGCCGCGGCCGTGTAGGTCCAGCCGGACTCGACGACCAGCCGCGCCAGCCGCAGTCGTGTTCTCGGGGTGAGCAGGGCGTTAGCGTGTGACACGAAGGCCTCCGGCGGGTGGAAGTGGTTCCTCGACAGCTCCACTTCACAACCGGAGGCCTTCGTCATCCGGTAACCCGCCCCCGTGTCGTCATCACGGGATCCGGACAACCTCCCTGGACATCACACCTAGCCGACGGGACCGCGGGGGGCGCGGTCGACGGCGAGCTCGTCCGGTCCGTCGTCGACCGCTCCGGGATCCGTGGCGTCACGGGCGAAGGAGACCCCCTCGAGGAACCCGCGCGCCCTCTCGGTCCGCGGGTAGCTCTCGAGGAGCTTCCAGAAGCCGGGCCCGTGCCCGGCGTGCAGCAGGTGCGCGAGCTCGTGCAGGAGCACGTAGTCGAGGACCCATCCGGGCATGCCCCGCACGCGCGTGGAGATGCGGATCGACCCGTCGATGAGGGTGCACGACCCCCAGCGTCGGTCCTGGTTCCCGGCCCACCGCACGCTCGCGGGCCTCGCACGGCCCTCGAGGTACTTCGCCGAGAGCTCGGCCGCGCGGCGTTCGAGCTCGTCGTCCGACGGGCGGCGTCGGCGTTCGGAGTCGGCGAGGCGGTCGAGCATGCGCTGCACCCACTCGCGCTCCTGCTCGCGCGTGAACCGGGCGGGGATCGCGACGATCGTCCGCTCGCCGTCGCGGTACGCGCTCACGGTGCTCTTGCGCCGGCGGCTGCGCCGGACCTCCACGACCGAATCTCGGACCACGCCAAGACCGTAGTGGTTCTCGCCATGAAAGGGCAGGGCCCACGCCGAGACGCTCGCGTGCTGGCGGGCGGCAGCACGGCAAGGCGTCGTGCTTCGACCGGGCCGCGGTCAAGGGTTCACCAGCCGATCGACAGGGTTCGGGCGTCACCGTCGGGGGCGCCGCCCGTGCTGTTCCGCCGGGTCGACCTGTGGACAACCGGGGCGGGCGCGTCCACCCGTGCGACGCTGCTGGTCGTCCGGCCCCGTCCGGGCCGGCCCCGACGACCCAGGAGGACCCGTGCCGTCACGTCAGAGGCTGCGCCCGGCCACGCACGTGCTCCGGCGCGCGCCGGGCGAGCTGCAGTTCGGGACCGACCCGCGCTGGGCGGTCCGGTTCGTCGGCCTCGACGCGGCGGAGGAGACGTGGATGCACGCCATGACCGGCACCAGGCCGGCACGCACCGACGCGTCGGGACTGTCGGCCGCGCGGCGCACGACGCTCCTGCGCCTGCTGAGGGACGCCCGTCTCCTCGTGCCGCCGCCGTCGTCGACGGCGGTGTCCCCGGCCCCTGGCGGCGGTGAGGCGGAGGCGGGGGTGCTCGGTGCGCTGCTCCCGGACGGGGACGCCCACCGCGTGCTCGCGGGGCGCGCGCGGGCGACGGTCGCAGTCGTCGGGCTCGGCCGGGTCGGCGCGACGCTCGCGACGACGCTCACGACGGCCGGGGTGGGGACCGTGACCCTGCACGACACGTCGCCCGTGCTGGTGACGGACGTCGGCCTCGGCGGGTACCGGATGCGCGACGTCGGGGCGCGGCGCGACGTCGCGCTGACCCGTCTGCTCGGCGAGATCTCGCCGGACGTCCGCACCCGGTGCGCACCGTCGTCGGGCGCAGCGGGGGGCTCCGGGCCGCCGGACCTCGTCGTCGTGATCGAGCACCGCGCGGCCGATCCCGGGCGTGTCCGGGAGCTCGTGGGTGACGGGGTCGCACACCTGTCGGTGGTCGTGCGGGAGGCCGACGTCCTCGTGGGCCCCTTCGTGCGGCCGGGCCTGGACCCCTGCCTGCGGTGCGTCGACCTGCACCGGGCGGAGATCGATCCGTGCTGGCCGCAGGTCGCTCAGCAGCTGCGCGACGTCAGCGCGCCGGAGCACGAGGAGTCGGTCGTCGCGGCGGTCGCCGCCTCCGTCGCCGCGGGCCAGGTCCTGGCCTTCGTCGACGGGTCGGTGCCCCGCACCGCCGCGGCATGCCTCGAGATCCCGGCTCCCGATGCGATGCCGCGGCTGCGCGAGACGTCTCGCCACCCGCTGTGCGGCTGCGGCGAGCTGACGAGCGCGCCCCCGGACGGGGCGCCGCTCGCCCGGTCGGCCCGCACGTCAGGCCGCGGCCGAGGCTGACGCCTCGGCCTCGAGGCGGGCAGCCTCCTCGGCCTGACGTGCGAGGACCTCGGCCTTGCTGGGACGGCCGCGGCCGCGCTTGCGCGCGACGACGACGCCGTCCACGAAGACCTCGCCACCCCAGACGCCCCAGGGCTCCCGACGCTCGACGGCGCCGGCGAGGCAGCCCTCGACGAGGGGGCACGTGCGGCACAGGGCCTTGGCCTCCTCGACCTCGGTGGCGCGCTCGGCGAACCAGAGCTCCGGGTCGTTGGTCCGGCAGGGCAGGAGTCCGGCCAGGAGGCGGTCGAACTCGGCCGCGTCCTTCTCGCCCAGCGGTGTGGCGAGCGGTTGGTGGGGTGCCCAGGGGCCGGATCCGCCCTGGGCAGTGATGTTGTCGAGCAGCGCGGTGAGCCGCACGATGTCCTCCAGTGATGTCCTGTCGTGGTGTGAACGTCGTCGTCACAGGACCCGAGGGACAGCGGTCCCCGTCAGTAGTGACGGGAGAGGCCGGTGATCCTCATCGGCAGTCGCGCTCTGGAGAACACGAAGGCCGCGGGTCCTAGATGGACTCCGCGGCCTGGAAGGTGCCGGTCGGTCAGACCGGACGTGTCCTGGGAGCGGAGTCGGGAGCGGGGCGGTTGACGAAGGTGCCGCCGTGCGTGCGCGCACGCGGACGGAGTCCTCCCGGCGCAGCCGTGTAACCGGCCACGGAATCCAGCAGGATCGTCATTGCGATCAGGTTCTTCATCTCAGCTCCCACCACCTT
Organism: Cellulosimicrobium sp. Marseille-Q4280; assembly: GCF_943181405.1. Lineage (GTDB taxonomy): Bacteria > Actinomycetota > Actinomycetes > Actinomycetales > Cellulomonadaceae > Cellulosimicrobium. The sequence continues at coordinate 132,758 of NZ_CALPBY010000007.1, read as the reverse complement.
TCTCCACTCGGGGATGCGCCTCTCGGCACAGCCCGCTCCATCAGGACTCGACGAGCGTATGCCGCTCGACGAAGGAGACACAACTTATTTCCGAGATTTCTTCGGGCGAGTTCTTCGACGCCCGCCGAGCGCCCTCGTCCGGACGCGCGCGGAGCGCCTCCTGAGGGCCGCTTCAGGCCTTGGCGCGAGCGACGATCTCGAGCAGCGTGGCTCCGTAGCGCTCGATCTTCGCGGGGCCGAGACCGTTGATGCGCGCGAGCTCCGGCACCGTGCTCGGTCGCGTCTCCGCGATCGCGGCCAGGGTGGTGTCGACGAGCACGGTGAACGCGGGCTTGTCCGTCTCCTGCGCGACCTGCAGACGCCACTCGCGCAACCGGTCGAACAGCTCGCGGTCGTACTCGCCGGTGAGCTGGACGCGCGGCTGGCCGGACCGCGACCGGCGTCCGCGCGGCGCGGCGGGATCGTCGGGCCACAGCCCGTCGAGGAACCGCGTTCGGCGACGCGTGGCGCGCCCGCCGGGGTTGCGCGAGCGGGCGAAGGACACCTCGAGGTGCTCGCGCGCACGGGTGATGCCGACGTACAGGAGACGCCGTTCCTCGGCGACCGCCTCGTCGGTCTCCGCGAGCGAGATGGGCATCAGCCCCTCGCTCATCCCCGCGAGGAAGACGGCGTCCCACTCGAGCCCCTTGGCGGCGTGCAGGGACGCGAGCGTCACGCCCTCGACCGTGGGGGCGTGCTGCGCGGAGGCCCGCTCGTCGAGCTCGGCGACGAAGGTCGCGACGGTCGGCGCCGGGGCGTCCGACCCCACGGCGAGCCCGGCGACGTCGTCGGCGAGCGCGACGATGGCCTGCATCGACTCCCACCGTTCCCGTGCCGCGCCCCGCGCGGCCGGGGGCTGGGTCGCCCATCCCGCAGAGCCGAGGACGTCGCGGACGGCCTCGGGCATCGCGACGTCGGGGTCGGCGGAACGCGCTGCCCCGCGCAGCAGCACGATGGCGTCCCGGACCTCCTTGCGCTGGAAGAACCGCTCGCCGCCACGCACCAGGTAGCCGATGCCCGCGTCCGCGAGCGCGGCCTCGAACGCCTCCGACTGGGCGTTGGTCCGGTACAGGACGGCGACCTCGCTCGCCCGGGTGCCCGCGGCGAGCAGCCGACCGACGCGCTCGGCGACGCCCTTCGCCTCGCTCTCGTCGTCGTCGTACGCGGTGTACGACACCGGGGGGCCCGCCGGGCGCTGGGCGACGAGCTCGAGCGCCTGGTGGGCGCCGCCCGCGCGGCCGGCGCGAGCGAGGAGCTGGTTGGCGAGGTGCACGACCTGCGGCGTCGAGCGGTAGTCGCGCACGAGCCGGATGACCTGCGCGCCCGGGTGCGTGCGCGAGAACGTGAGCAGGTGGTGCGGCGTCGCGCCGGTGAACGAGTAGATCGTCTGCGACGGGTCGCCGACGACGCACAGCTCGTTGCGCCCGCCGAGCCACTGGTCGAGCACGAACTGCTGCAGCGGCGAGACGTCCTGGTACTCGTCGACGACGAAGTGCCGGTACTGACGCCGCACCTCGTCGGCGACGCGCCCCTGCGTGGCGAGCATGTCGCCGAGCATGAGCAGCACGTCCTCGAAGTCGATGACGGAGCGCTCCGTCTTGACGTCCTCGTACGCGGTGATGAGACGGGCCACCGTCTGGTGGTCGTAGCCGGAGGGCGGGTCGCGGTCGATCGCCTCGGTCGCCCGCACGTAGTCGTCGGCCGTCACGAGCGACACCTTGGCCCACTCGACCTCCGACGACAGGTCGCGCACCGCGACGCGGTCCACGCCGACGCCGAGCCGACGCGCGGCCTCGGCGATCACCGGCGCCTTGTGCTCGAGGATGCGCGGCGGCGCGCCGCCGACCACCTTGGGCCAGAAGTAGCCGAGCTGGCGCAGCGCGGCGGCGTGGAACGTGCGCGCCTGGACGCCCGTGGCGCCGAGCTCGCGCAGGCGCGTGCGCATCTCCCCCGCGGCGCGCGCCGTGAACGTCACGGCGAGGACCGACGTCGGCGTGTACGCCCCCGTGCGCACGCCGTACGCGATGCGGTGCGTGATCGCGCGCGTCTTGCCCGTGCCCGCGCCTGCCAGCACGCACACCGGCCCGCTCAGCGCGAGGGCGACGTCCCGCTGGTCCGGGTCGAGCGCCTCGAGGATCGCGTCGGCGGAGCCCAGCACGGGACGGGAGGAGACGGCGGCGGAGGGGAACGGTGGCGTGGACATCACGGCGATTCTCGCAGCCCGCGCCCACACGGGACACCCGTCGCGACCCGGCTGTGGACCGCGCGGACCCCGCACCGTGACGACATCGGTGCTCGCCGGGAACAACGGCACCTCGGCCGGACGTTCACCCCGAGGTGCCCGGGCCGCGACCGCTGCCGGGGCGCCGTCCCGCACGTCGACCCGAGGAGATCCTGCGATGCCCACCGCCCCGACCACGCCCGACGCCGGCTCGATCGTCATGTACTCGACGAGCTGGTGCGGCTACTGCCGCCGGCTCAAGACGCAGCTCGAGTCCGAGGGCATCGGGTACACCGAGGTGAACATCGAGGAGCACCCCGAGACCGCCGCGTACGTCGAGCAGGTCAACGACGGCAACCGCACGGTCCCCACCGTCGTCTTCCCCGACGGCACGGCTGCCACGAACCCGTCGCTGGCCGAGGTCAAGCAGCGCCTCGCCGCCTGACGCGTCCCGCCGGCCCACCCGCGAACCGGCCTCGAACCGGAGCTCCCGACCGCGCCACCACGGGCCTCCGTGGCCGGACCGGGGTACTACCTGGCAGGACCGGGTACTACCTCACGCAACCGGGTGCTACCTCGTGCAGACGGTGAGCCGACGGGCCGGGGTCGTGGGTCGTGGACGGGTCGGCCGGGGACGGGTCGACGGAGGCGCCGGGAGTCGGCGCTCGTCGAACGGCGGGGCGGTAGGCCCCCGTCCCCGCCCGCGATCTCAGGCGCCAGGCAGCTCGGACCCGAACCAGTCCTCGATGAGAGCCCGCGCGATCGACGCGCGCCCGGGCAGGAGCACCTCTCCGGAGCGCACGTCGCGCTCGAGCTCGGCCCGCGTGAACCACCGGGCGTCGGTCAGCTCGACGCCGTCGACGTGCAGGGCGGCCGTGGTCGCCCGCGCGAAGAACCCGAGCATGAGCGACGCCGGGTACGGCCACGGCTGGCTCCCGCGATAGGTCACCTCGCCGACCTCGACGCCGGCCTCCTCGCGGACCTCGCGACGGACCGCGTTCTCGAGCGACTCGCCGGGCTCGACATAGCCCGCGAGCGTGGAGAACCTTCGCTCCGGCCAGTGCGCCGCGTGACCGAGGAGCAGCCGCTCGTCACCGTCGACCCCGTCACCGGTGCCGTCCTTCCGGTCGGCGCCGTCGCCCCGGTGGACCACCGCCATGATCACGGCCGGGTCCGTGCGCGGGTAGAGCTCGGTGCCCTGCGCGACGCAGCGACGGGTCCAACCGGCGTTCTCGAGCGTCGTCGGCTCGCCGCAGCGGGGGCACCGCTCGTGCGCGGCGTGCCAGGCGGCGAGCGCGACGGCCTCCGTCGCGAGCGCGGCCTGCGTCGCGTCGAGCCGGGTCGACAGCTCGCGCAACCCGGACCAGGTGTGCGTGCGGGCCAGCACCGCGAGGGCCTCGGCGGGGTCGACCCCCTCGATGTCGACCTCCTCGGCGTCGGCGTCGTCGGGCAGGACGAGAGCGAGGTACGACGTCGGCGCGTCCGCCCCCGGCTCTGCCCTCCCCGCTGCGTCGCCCGCCGGTTCGCCCTCGCCGAGGAAGAGCCAGCGGGGACGCTCGCCGCCGTGGGTCGCGGGGACACCGACGACCGCGCCGCCCGGGAGCAGCGCGAGGGCGCCGTCGACCCCGGTGGCGAGCCGTCCGCGGTGGACGAGGAGGACGCGCGTGGCGGGCTCGTTCACGAGCCGTTCGACGAGGCCGGCCTCGGTGCGCCGGTGGGCCGCGCGGTCGACGGGTGCCGCGTCGAGCGGCTGGGGCAGAGGGCGGTACGGCGGGTGCTCGGTGCTCACTCCCCGACCGTAGGCCACCGCCGCGGTCGCCCGTGCCCGCTGTCGTCGGTACGGGCGCCGGTCGGCGTGGGTCGAGGTCCGCGCGGGCGACGAGCGACTACCGTGGGCGGGTGCCTCGTTCACCGCTGACCCTCGCCGCCCTCGCGACGGCGGCCGTCCCGGGCCTGGACGCGCGGTCCGCCCGGGCCGTCGCCGACCCGGGCGACTACGACACGGCGGTGGTCACCGACGCGGACGGCGCCCGGTGGACCGTGCGTGCGCCGCGCAGCCTCCAGGCGGGGGCCGCGCTCGAGGCCGAGTCCGAGCTCCTCGCGTCGCTCCGTCACTACGTCACGTCGGGGGTGCTGTCGTTCACGGTGCCGCACATCAGCGGGACCGCCGTCCTGCCGGAGGGCGGGCGCGCCGTCGTCCACCCCGCGGTGGAGGGCGCTCCTCTCGACGTCGAGTCGCTGCGGCCCGGACCGGGCCTCGCGGCCGATCTCGGTCGGGTCGTCGCGTCCGTCCACGAGCTGCCGCGCGCGATCGTCGACGACGCCGGGCTGCCGGGGTACGACGCCGAGGAGTACCGGCAGCGCCGGATGTCCGAGCTCGACGAGGCCGCCGCGACGGGTCAGGTACCGCCGGCGCTCCTGCGGCGGTGGGAGTCCGCTCTCGAGGACGTGTCGCTGTGGCGCTTCCAGCCCGTCGTCGTGCACGGAGACCTCGGGCCGGACCAGGTGCTCGTCGCGCGCGGCCGGGTGGCCGCGGTGACGGGGTGGTCGGACGCGCGCGTCGCCGACCCCGCGGACGACCTGGCCTGGCTGCTCGTCTCGGCCCCACCGGAGGCGATCGACTCGATCATGGAGGCGTACCAGCTGCGGCGCACGGAGCTGACGGACAAGCACCTCGCGGACCGCGCGCTGCTCGTGGGAGAGCTCGCGCTCGCCCGCTGGCTCCTGCACGGGGTGCGGCACGGGCTGGACGACGTCGTCGCGGACGCGCTCGACATGCTGGCCGACCTCGAGGACGCGACACGCGAGGGCTCCTCGGACTGAGTCGGCCGGTCGCAGGACGGCCGCGCAGGAAGGCTCAGGCCGTCTCACCCCCGCAGGAGCGCCTCGATCTGCGCCTCGTCGAGGAGCCGCTCGGGCCGCACCGTCTCGTCGGACCCGACGTGGTAGAACGCCGCGTTCACCTTCTCGAGCGGGAGACCGGCCCAGCGCGACCACGCGAGCCGGTACACCGCGAGCTGGACCTCGCGGTTCCGGCGCGCCTGCGGGTCCGACGGCGCCCGTCCGGTCTTCCAGTCGACGACCACGACGGCGTCCGTCGCTCCCCCGGCGAGCTCGGGCAGCTCGGGGAAGACCGCGTCGATGCGCGAGCGCAGGACCGTCGCACCCACCGGCGTCTCGACGTCGACCTCGACGGCGATCGGCGTGCGCGCAGCCCACGACGACGCGAGGAACGTGCGCTGGAGCGACTCGAGGTCCTGGTCCGGGTCGAGGTCCGTGTCGTCCGCGCCGGGGAGGTCCTCGACGTCGAGCAGCGACGCGCTCGTGAAGTACCGCTCGGCCCAGAGGTGGAACTGCGTGCCCCGCCGCGCGTGCACGGTCGGTTCGCTCGGCACGGGTCGGCGCAGGTGCAGGGCGAACTCGTCGCGGTCGCTCGCGAGCCGCACGAGGGCCGACGCCGAGACGTGCGCGGGCAGCGCGACGTCCCGCCCGGCGCGGTCCTCCCGCTCGGCGAGCAGGACGCGCGCGAGACCGACGAGGTCTCGACCGTCCTCGTCGACGAGCACGCCCTCCGCGGCGGTCAGCGCGTCGGCCGGCGAGATCCGGTCGGCGTCGGCCCCGGATGCTCCGGCCGGTGAGACGCCGCCGCTCGCCGTGCCGCCTGCCGCCGGGTCGCCGGCCGCTGCGCGGGCGCGGCGTCGCGACGCCTCCTCGACCCTCTCGGCGGTCGCCCGCAGGACGGCGCGGGCCGAGCCCGGCGCGGCGTCGTCGGACGCCGGCCAGGTCGCGGTGACCTCGACGCCCTCGAGCGGGTTCGTCGCTCCCGGCTCGGGCGCGACCGCCCACCCGTCCGCCCCGACGGCACCCGCCTCGGCGAGCTCCAGGAGGAACGGGGACAGCGCTCGGGGCGTCGATCCCGTCTGCCACCAGGACGCCGAGAGGAAGAGCTCCCGCCGCGCGCGCGTGAGCGCGACGTAGGCGAGGCGGCGCTCCTCGGCGAGCTGGTGCTCGCCGGACGCCGCGCGGAACTCGTCACGCCGGACGACGAGGTTCTTGGTGTCCGTCGCGAGGTCGTACCGGAACTGCGGGAGGTCGGCCGCGTCACCGCGCAGGGGGTACGGGAGCTGCGACACGTCCGTGAGCCAGCCGCTGTCGGCGCGCGTGCCCGACGCCGACTGCGCGACCGTCGGGAACACCCCGTCGACGAGCCCCGGCACCGCGACGACGTCCCACTCCAGCCCCTTCGCGGCGTGCGCGGTGATGACCTGCACGGCGTCGGGGTCCGGCTCGCGCACGGGCAGGTCCAGTCCGTTCTCGCGCGACGCCGCGACGCCGAGCCAGGCGAGGAATGCGCCGAGCGTCGCGACGTCGGCCGTCTGCGCGAAGGTCGCCGCGACGTCGCGGAACGCGTCGAGGTGCTCGCGGGCGCGGTCGCTCACCGCGTCGGGGTCGGTCAGCCGCCGGGTGGCGTGGAGCGCCGCCGTCGTCGAGGCCTCGACGTCGAGACCCAGCGCGCGCTCCGCCTCGACGACGAGCTCCGGCAGCGAGAGGTAGGTCAGGGAGCGCAGGGAGCGCAGCGTCGCGGCGAGCGCGCCGAGCCGGGCGTGGGCGGCGTCACCGAGCACGCGGCCGTCACCCGCCGCGCGCCCGGGCGCGGGAAGGTCGTCGAGCGCGTCGACGATCGAGCGGTGGTCGACCACGTCGCCCTCGACCACGGCCGGTGCGGTCCCGCCGTCCGCCCCCTCGATCCCCTCGGTCCCCGCCTGCCCGTCCGCGACGTGCGCGGGACCTGCGCCGGCGCGCGGTCGGCGCCCGGGACCGCCGTCCTGCCGGGCGAGGTCGGCGGCGCGCGAGCCGAGCGCGTGCAGGTCGGCGGCGCCCAGGTTGACCCGCGGGCCGGTGAGGAGACGGACGAGCGCGTCGCCGCGCGAGGGGTCGTGGACAGCCTCGAGGAGCGTCACGACGTCGACGACCTCCGGCGTCGTCAGGAGGCCGCCGAGGCCGACGACCTCGACGGGCAGACCTCGACGACGCAGCGCGACCTCGACGGTCGCGAACTGGCTGCGCTTGCGGCACAGCACGGCCGCCGTCACCCGGCCGCCCGGCGCGCTCGCCGGACGCCACCGCGCCGCGACGAGGTCGGCGACGGCGGCCGCCTCCTCCTCCGCCGTCGCGGCGACGTGCGCGGTCACCGACCCGCCGCCGGCACCGGGCCGCAGGGACAGCGGCGGGACCGTCACCGCGGAGCCCGACCCGGCTGCGCCTGCGCCGCGCAGCGGCGCCGAGACGACGTTCGCCGCGTCGAGCACCGCGGCGTCGTTGCGCCACGACGTCGAGAGGAAGCGCACGGCCGCGCGACCGCCGTCGGCGTGGCGGAACCTCTCCGGGAAGCGCGCGAGCCCACCCGCGCTCGCACCCCGCCAGCCGTAGATGGACTGGTGCGGGTCACCGACCGCCGTCACCGCGTGGCCGCCGCCGAACAGCCCCGCGAGCAGCTCCACCTGGGCGTGCGACGTGTCCTGGTACTCGTCCAGCAGGACCACGCGGTACCGCGCGCGCTCCGTCGTGCCGACGACCGGCACCTCGCGCGCGAGCCGTGCCGCGAGCGCCACCTGGTCACCGAAGTCGAGCGAGTCGGTGGCCCGCTTGCGGCGCCGGTACTCGGCGACGACGTCGAGGAGCCGGACGCGCTCGGCGACGTCCCCGACGAGCTTGACGACCTCCTTGGTCCGCGCCTTCTGCCGCGGGCCGAGCGGCAGCCCGTCGAGCGTCTCGACGATCTCCGCGAGGCGGTCGCGCGCGTCGTGCGGCTCGAGCAGGTGCTCGCCGAGCGCGCCGGAGAGCCCGAGCACGGCGGCGACGACGGTGCTCACGGCGCGGTCGGTACCGAGGTCGTCGTCCCAGCTCTCGACGACCTCGGACGCGAGCTGCCACTGCTGCGCCTCGCCGAGGAGGCGCGCACCGGGCTCGACGCCCACGCGCAGCCCGTGGTCGGCGACGAGCGACGCCGCGTAGGCGTTGTACGTCGCGACGGTCGGTCGGTCGAGGAGTGTGAGCGCCGACGTCGTGCCGCCGCGTGCCCGCGCGAGCTGGGCGAGGCGCGTCTGGACGCGCTCGGCGAGCTCGCCCGCGGCCTTGCGCGTGAAGGTGAGGCCGAGGACCGCGTCGGGCGCCACGAGGTCGTTGGCGATGAGCCACACGACGCGGGCCGCCATGGTCTCGGTCTTCCCGGACCCGGCGCCCGCGACCACCAGCGCCGGCTCGAGCGGTGCCTCGATGACCTCGACCTGCTCGGGCGTCGGCCGCGGTCGTCCGAGCAGGTCCGCGATCTCGGTCGCGGAGATCGCCTGCACGGCCGTCCTCGACGCGACGCTCCCGTCCTGCGCGTCGCCGGTGGGCGCCCCGCCGACGAGCCTGACGCGGGGGCGCGACTCCTCCGGGAGCTCGAAGAGCTCGCTGCTCATGCCACCACCTTCCTGCCCTCGGGCTGCACCGGGCACGACCGGCGGACCGGGCACATCTCGCACAGCCCGTTCTGCCGTGCCGTGAACGTCGCGGACGCCATCGCGTCGGCCGCGCCCTCGACCACGTCGCGCGCCCAGCTCGAGCCGTCGGGCTCCGGGTCGAGCGCCGGCTGCGCGACGACCGCCGGGCCGACGTGCGTGCTGCCGACGTAGACGAGCTGCGCCCCCGCGCTGCGCGTGCCGTCCGGGAGGTCGAGCGCCCCCGCCTCGACGGCCAGCTGGTACGCACCCAGCTGGGGGTGCTCCGCGCCCTCGGCCTTCGTCGCGGTGCGGCGCCCCGTCTTGAGGTCGACGACGCGCACCTTCCCCTCCCCGGCGTCCTCGACCCGGTCGATCGTGCCGCGCAGGTGCGCCCTGCCGACCGTCACGTCGAACGTCGGCTCGACGAGGAGCGGCTCGCCCGCCTCCGCGAGATAGGCGGCGAGCTTGACGACCATGCGGTCGGCGCGCCGCCGCAGCTGCCGCGACGGCCAGCCGTCGGGGAGCGCGAGCTCGGGCCAGCGGCGGTCGAGCTCGGCCCGCAGGTCGGCGAGGGATCCCGAGGGCGACGTCTCGGCGATCGAGTGGACGAGCGTGCCGAGGTTCTGGTGCGCGGCGTCCGGTGCCGTGCCACCGGCTGCCTCGAGCGACCAGCGCAGTGCGCACGTCGTGACGGTCTCGACCTTCGACGGCGACACGGTGACCGTCTCGTCGTCGGCCCGCAGCGGGGCGGTGCTCGACACGCCCGCCACGCCGTACCAGCTCTCGGGCCGCGCCTCCGGCACGCCGACCGCGACGAGGTCGGCGAGCAGCGTCGCGGCGGCCTCCGCCTCGGGCCGCGCGTCGGAGGTGCGCCCGGAGAGGAGGCCGGGGCCGGGCTCCGCGGGACCGGACGCCGCCTCGTCCGCGACGAGCACCGCCCGGGCGGCCGCGACGACGCCCCGCAGGTCGAGCGGCGCACCCACCTGCACGCGGCGGCGCGCGCCGTCGACGGCGGCGCGGCCACCGGGCGTGCGAGGGTGCGACCCACCGCCCGCACCGCTGCCGTCCGGGTCGTCGTCGGGTCCGTCGCCGGGATCGTCGCCGGGCTCGGACGGCGGGACGACGAGGTCGCAGAACACCGACGGCGCGTCCTCGCTGTCCTCGACCGCGGTGACGACGAGGCGCCGCGACGCGCGCGACGTCGCGACGACGAACGCCCGGAGCTCGTCGGCGAGCACCTGCGCGCGCGCCTGCGGTCCGACGCCGCGGGCGTCGTCGGACCGTCCCGCGAGGAGCTCGACCAGTGCCTGCGACCCGAGCAGCGAGTCACGCAGCCGCAGGTCGGGCCACACGCCGTCCTGCACGCCGGCGACCACGACGACGTCCCACTCCCCGCCCGCCGCGCCCGCCGGGGTCAGCGCCGCGACGGAGTCCGTCCCGCTCGCCCGCGCGGCGAGGGAGTCGGCGGGGAGGTCCTGGGACGCCAGGTACTCGACGAACGCGGCGACGGGAGCGCCCGGCATGCGGTCGACGAACGTCTCCGCCGCACGGAAGAGCGCGAGCACGGCGTCGAGGTCCCGGTCCGCGCGCGCACCGGCCGGACCACCGTCGAGGGCCGCGGAGCGCCAGCGCTCCGCGAGCCCCGTCGCCGCCCACACGGACCACAGCACGGTCTGCGCGCTCGCCCCGGGCTCTCCCGCGGCGGCACGCCCCGCGGCGAGGGCCCGCGCCACCGCGACCGGACCGCGGCGGACGGTCGGGGGGAGGGTCGCGGCGCGGGCCGGGTCCTCGAGGACCTCCACGAGCAGGGCGTCGGACGTCCGCCCCCCTCCCCCGGCGAGCTCCTCGGCGCGCAGGGCACGGCGCAGACGGCGCAACGAGACGACGTCCAGGCTGCCGAGCGGCGAGGTGAGCAGGAGCGACGCGGTCGCCGGGTCGAGCTCCGGCACGGCGTCGTCCGCCGGGGCGACGCACGCGCGCACCGCGGCGAGCAGCGGGGCGACCGCCGGCTCGTCGCGCAGCGGCACGTCCGAGCCGAGCAGCGTGACCGGGACCGAGGCGGCGACGAGCTCTCGGCGCAGCGCCGCGAGCCGACCACCGGTCCGCGCCACGACCGCCATGCGGCCCCACGGTGTCCCGTGGAGCAGGTGCTCGGCGCGCAGCTCGCGCGCGACGTACGCCGCCTCCTGCGCGGCACCGGAGAGCACGGCGACCTCGACGGCAGGCCGGCCGGCCGGCGCACCCGGGGCTGGGGCCGGGCCTGCGTCGGCCCCGGGCCGCGGCGCCGCACCGCGGTGCACCGCCCCGGAGAGGGTCCCGACCTGGGCCGCGACCCGGCGCGTCACCGCGCGCAGCGCGTCCGGCTGCCGCCAGGCCGTCCCGAGGACGGCGACGCGCGCCCCGAGCTCGCCCCGCGTCCCCGCTCCACCACGCAGCGGGGCGGACGCGCGCCCGACGAGGCCGGGGCTCGCACCGCGGAAGCCCTGCACCGCGGAGTCGGGGTCGGCGAGCAGGACGAGGCGCGCGCCGTCCTCGTGCAGCACGTGCAGGAGTCGGGCGGTCGCGACCGTGGCCTCCTGGTAGTCGTCGACGACGACGAGGTCCCACCCCGGTCGCGGTGCGTCCGGCACCTCGTCGTCCCACGCGCGCAGGGCCTCGGCCGCCTCGTCGACGACGACGGCCGGGTCGAGCCGAGCGCCGACGTCCGGCGTCCCCCCACGCAGCGCCGTGACGTCGAGGTACTCGGCGTAGAGCTGCGCCCCGAGCACCCACTCGGGACGCTCGTGCCGGCGCCCGAGCTCGCCCAGGTCCGCCGGCGTGAGGCCGCGCTCCGCCGCGCGCATGAGCAGGTCGCGCAGCTCCTGGCGCAGGCCACGCAGACCGAGCACCTCCTCGGGCAGGCCGTCCGGCAGCTCGAGCGGAGCGCCCTCGCCCGCGACGTGACCGTCGAGGAGCTCGGCCAGAACGAGGTCCTGCTCCGGTCCCGAGACCAGCGTGGGCGTCGGCTCGCCGAGCGCGGCCGCGCGCTCCCGAAGGACCGCGAACGCGGTTGACGCCGCCGTACGGACCATCGGTGCTCCCACGGTGCGCCGTGCCCGCTCGGACAGCCGGTCCCGCACGGACGCCGCGGCCCTGCGGGACGCCGCGAGGAGGAGCACCCGCTCGGGCGCGACGCCCTGGTCGAGCGCGGCGAGCACGACCTCCTGCGCGACGAGCGTCTTGCCCGTCCCCGGTCCCCCGACGACCAGCGTCGCCCCGGGTCCGGACGCGGCCGCGACCGCCGCGCGCTGGGAGTCGTCGAGGACGACGGGAGCGGCGTCGAGGCCGAGGTCGGACGCGACGAGGCGGGGTCGGCGGGGCTGCGCGCTGGTCCGGAGCACGACGAGATCCCATCACGAGCCACCGACACCCGGAGCGGTCCTGGGCCGGCGAGCCTCGTGCCCGCGCGCACGCTACGGCGAGGGCCAGCCGTTCGGCACGCAGCCCTCGGTCGAGATCGACTGCTGCACCATGACCGGGGCGACGGCGCCCGGCGCCGGGCACGGCTCGTGCCCGTGGCCCAGCACGTGGCCGACCTCGTGGTTCACGAGGTACTGGCGGTAGGTCGCGACGTCGTCGCCGAAGTCCGGAGCGCCCTGGACCCAGCGCTCGAAGTTGAGCACCGCGACGCCCGTCACCGAGTTGCCGCACGAGTACCGGCCCTCGGTCTGCAGCGGGGCGCAGAGCCGGTCGGTCGTCGCCGGGCTCGCGAGCACGACCCGGATCGACGCGTCGTCGGCGGCCGTGCGGGAGAACGTCACGCGGTCCGTCGCGCCCCAGCCGCGCGGGTCGTTGAGCGTCGCCAGCACCGCCTCGGCGAGGACGTCACCGTCGAGCGGCAGGCCGAGCTCGGCCTCGACGCGCACGGACCGGACCGTGCCCGGTCCCGGTGCCGGGACCTCGCCCGGGACGACGACCAACGTCCCGCCGAGGTCGGCGACGACCTTCTTCCCCGTGAGGCCCGAGCCGGGCTCCGGGACGGGGTCCGGCGGCGGGGTCGGCACGAGCGCGGCGGGCGTCGGCGGGACCTCCGGTGCGGCGGGCACCCGGACCGGCGGGGTCGGGGAGGAGGCGAGGGGCGCGAGCGGGGCGAGCGGGGCGAGCGTCCCGGGAGGCGGCGGCGTCGGCAGGGTCACCGGGCCGGGCGCGTCCGTCGCACCAGGTGCGTCGGGCGTGCCGAGCACGGCCCGCGCCTCCTCCGAACGGCTCACCGCGTCCGGCGCGCGGTCGGGGACCTGACCGGTGCCGTCCCCTGCCAGGGCCGCGCTCACCACGGGCGCCGAAGCCGTCGGGACCGGCCCACCGGGCACGTCCCACACCTCCGCCGTCGCCACGCCCGCGCCGAAACCCACGCCGAGGCACGCGAGGACCGCGACGACCGGGCGCGGACGACGGCCGCGCACGCGGTCGGGGTGACGCACCACCGGGGCGTCGGCCGCACCGCCGTCCACGACAGGGGGCTGGGGGTCGGTCGAGGCGTCGGGGTCGGGCACGCGGCCATCGTCCCACTCCTCGTCGCCCCGGGTCGACCGCTCGCGGTTCGCCCGTATCCTCGGGCCCATGACGGGTGGTCCGGGACGCAAGGGCGGGGCCCTCCCCGCGGCGCGCACGCGCATGCCCCGGACGCAGCGGCACGCCCAGCTCCTGTCGATCGGCGAGGACCTCTTCGCGACCCACGGCTACCACCACATCTCGATGGACGACATCGCCGACCGCGCAGGCGTCGGCAAGCCGGTGCTGTACCGGCACTTCCCGTCCAAGCTCGACCTGTACCTCGCGATCGTCGACGAGCAGGGCGACCGGCTCGTCCGGGCCGTGCACACGACGCTCGACCCGTTCCGCGACGCCGCGCCCGGGAACGCTCCCGGCGACGCGGACGCCCTCGCGGTCGACGGGCTCGCCGTGATCGAGGGCATCGTGCGGGCCTACGTGGCGTACGCGCACACCGCCGGCCGCTCGTCCGCGCTGCTGTTCGAGTCCGACGTCATGCGCGACCCGGTGGTGCGCGCGCGCGTGCTCGCGCCGGACGCGCACATCTCCCAGGCCTTCGCGGACGTGCTCGTCCGCATCACCGAGCTCGACCCGCCGGAGGCGCTCGTCGTCGCGCGCACCTGCACGGCCGTGGGCCGTGCGGCCGCGACCGAGGCGGTGCGGGCCGACGGCGCGGCGAGCGCCGACGACGTCACGCGCCTCGTCCCGCGCCTCGTGTGGCGCGGCGTGCACGGGATGCTGCGCCGCACACGGCCCGAGGGAATCTGACTACTATCGTTCGCGTTGTCGCCGGTGGGTCACCCATCGGCGGCCTGCCGTCGACCAGCCGCGTGCGCGCGGCCGCTGTGAGGAGAACACGTGGAAGTCACCATCGGTGTGCAGAACCTGGCCCGTGAGCTCGTCGTCGACACCGACCTGTCCGCGGAGGACGTCGCGAAGGCGGTCTCGGACGCCCTGGGCGGAGCGCCCGCGCTGGAGCTCACGGACTCCCGGGGGCGCCGCGTGATCGTCCCGACCGTGTCCCTGGGATACGTCGAGATCGGCACGGAGGAGCAGCGCCGGGTGGGCTTCGGGTCGCTCTGACCTCACCGCCCGCGAGCAGCGTGAGCGGCCCGGTCGTCCCCGTCCGCGGGAGGCGCCCGGGCCGTCCTGCGTCCGGGCACGGCGCGCGGTGGCGGGTCAGGCGGCGAGCCCGAGCCGGTCCATGCGGCGGGTGTGCTCCGCGGTGAGCCGTGAGAAGACCCAGGACTGCGTCGTCGCGGTCGGCGACGCGGCCGCCTCCTCGCGGTTCACCTCGGCGACGAGGCGGTCGAGCGCGGGGTGGCGCGCGAGCACGACACCGACGACGCCCAGCGCCTCCCCGACGATGCGGCGGCCCCACAGGGCGAGCCGGGCCGCGAGCACCGGGTCCGCCGTCGCGGCCTCCGCGATGACGGACGCCGAGCGGTCCGCCCGGGCGCCCTGCGTGAGCGAGCCCACGACGACGTCCCGCGAGCGGTCGTCGAGGCCTCCCGCGGCGAGGAGGCAGAAGTCGTCCGCGACCCCCTGGCCGACGTAGCCCTTGAGGATGCCCTCCCACCACGTGCTCGGGCGCGTGCGCTCGTCGAAGTCGTCGAACAGGCCGTCGAACGACGCCATGCACGTCTCCGGGTCGCCCCCGAGCTCCGCGACGCGGCCCAGCACGGACTCCTGCCGCTCGAGCAGCTCGGCGGCCATGCGCGACAGCGCCTGGCGCTGGCGCAGGGTCGGGGCGTGCGCCGCGTCGCCGGCGAGCCGGCCGAAGCTCGAGAGCTCGGTGTAGGCGACGAGCCCGAGGAGCTCGAGCGCGTCCTGGGACGCGCCGGTCGTCGGTCCGGTGGGCTGGTCGACGTCGATCATCCCGCCAGGATAGTGGCGGTCGCCGGTGCCGGAGCGCCGCGGGGCGGCTGTCCGATACCATGGGCGGGTACATCGGTTGCCCGGTCGTCCTGACCTCACGCGCCCGTCCCGGCCCCGGCCGGCACGAAGGGCGACGCCCGTCCTCGTGCGACGACGGCGGTACGGGTCCGCTCCCGCGGACCCGCGCCACGAATTCCACGATCGGCTGCCGGCCACGAAGCGCGTACGACCACGTCCGGGTCACCCGGCGGAGGAGCCGGTTCCCGACGCTCCCCGACGAAGCGGTCGCGCGCGCCGGAAGAGACAGAGGCACCAGTGACCACCACAGACGCGACCACCACGGACGCCACCCCCGACGTGAGCGCCGACGCGCGCGCCGTCGCCGCGAGCGTGCAGTCCGACAACACGTCCTTCGCCGACTTCGGCGTCCGCCCGGAGATCGTCACGGCGCTCGCCGACGCGGGCATCACCCACCCCTTCCCCATCCAGGCGATGACGCTGCCCGTCGCGATGTCGGGCCACGACATCATCGGGCAGGCCAAGACCGGGACCGGCAAGACCCTCGGCTTCGGGGTGCCGCTCCTGCACCGCGTCGTCGCGCCGGGCGAGCCCGGCTTCGACGCGCTCCCCTCCCCCGGCAAGCCGCAGGCGCTCGTCGTCGTCCCGACGCGCGAGCTCGCCGTCCAGGTCGCCAAGGACCTCGAGACGGCGTCGCGCCTGCGCAGCGTGCGCGTCCTGCAGGTGTACGGCGGGCGCGCGTACGAGCCGCAGGTCGAGGCGCTGCAGCGCGGCGTCGAGGTCGTGGTCGGGACGCCCGGCCGCATGATCGACCTCATGAACCAGGGGCACCTCAACCTCACGCGGGCCAACACCGTCGTGCTCGACGAGGCCGACGAGATGCTGGACCTCGGGTTCCTGCCCGACGTCGAGAAGCTCCTGGCGCGGACCCCCGCGCAGCGCCACACCATGCTCTTCTCGGCGACCATGCCGGGCGCGGTCGTCTCGATGGCCCGCCGCTACATGAAGCAGCCGACGCACATCCGCGCGATCGAGGCGGACGACGACGGTCGCCAGACCGTCAAGAACATCGCCCAGGTCGTCTACCGGGCGCACGCGCTCGACAAGGTCGAGGTCCTCGCGCGGATCCTGCAGGCGCAAGGGCGCGGGCGGACGATCGTCTTCGCGCGCACCAAGCGCACGGCGGCCAAGGTCGCGGACGACCTCGCGGAGCGCGGCTTCGCCTCCGGCGCGATCCACGGCGACCTCGGCCAGGGCGCGCGCGAGCAGGCGCTGCGCGCGTTCCGCAACGGCAAGATCGACGTGCTCGTCGCGACCGACGTCGCCGCCCGCGGCATCGACGTCGAGGACGTCACGCACGTCGTGAACTACCAGTGCCCCGAGGACGAGAAGACGTACCTGCACCGCACCGGCCGCACCGGCCGCGCGGGCAACACGGGCACCGCGGTGACCTTCGTCGACTGGGACGACATGCCGCGCTGGGGTCTCATCGACAAGGCGCTCGGCCTCGGTATCCCGGAGCCCGTCGAGACGTACTCGACATCGCCGCACCTCTACACGGACCTGTCGATCCCTGAGGGCACGAAGGGGCGCCTCCCGAAGGAGCAGCGCACCCTCGCGGGCCTCGACGCCGAGGAGCTCGAGGACCTCGGCGAGACCGGCAAGCGCCACACCCCGGCGCGCCCCGCCCGGGGAGGTCAGGGAGGCGGCGACCGGTCCGGCCGCGACGGGCGCGGGCAGGGCGGTCGAGGTGGCCGTGAGCACGGACGCGAGCAGGGACGTGACGGCGGCCGCGGCGGCGACTCCGGTCGCCGCCAGGGCGGCGAGGCCGGAGGCCCGGGCGAGCGCACCGCGGACGAGCGCGCCACGACCGCGGGCGAGACGCCCGGTGGGTCGGCCGAGGGCGGCGAGCGCCGTCGTCGGTCCCGCAGCCGCCGCCGCACGCGCGGCGGCCAGCCGGTCGAGCGCTCCGAGCAGGGCGGCGCTCCCGCCGCCGAGTAGCACGCGCCCGCGCCCCGGCTCGCTCCCCGACCTCTCGGCCGGGGCAGCGGGTCGGGGCTCGTCGCGTCGCGGGTCCAGCTGCCCGGGTCGTCCGCCGCACCGCGCGCTGCGGACGGCGGCGCGCCTGGGCGCGTCCGGCCGACGACGGCCGGTTCAGCGCACGTGCGCGTCGCGGCCCGCGAACCAGACCGCGATCCCCTGCGCGACGGCGACGCCGACGAGCAGGAGGAGCGGGAGCGTCCAGGCCCCGCTCGCGTCGTGCACGAGGCCGACGCCGATCGGGCCGCACGCGCCGAGCACGTACCCGGCGCTCTGCGCCATCCCGGACAGCTCCGAGGTGTGCGCGGCGTCGTGGGCGCGCAGCGCCATGAGCGTGAGGGCGAGGCTGATCCCCCCGCCCTGGCCCAGTCCCAGGAGCACGACCCACAGCACGGCAGCCGACGGCGCGACGACGAGCCCGGTCAGGCCCGTGCCCACCAGCACGACGAGGGCGACGCCGATGCCGCGCTGACGACGCATCCGTCCGGCCAGCAGGGGCGTCGCGAACGAGCCGGCGATCCCCACCAGGTTGCACAGCGCGAGCAGCCATCCCCCGGCCTCCGGGGTCCGGCCGAGCGACACGAAGACCTCGGGCAGCCACGCGTTCGTCGCGTAGAACGACAGGGACTGCGTGCCCATGACGGCGGTCACGGCCCACGCGAGAGGGCTGCGCCAGACCGAGCCGCGCCCGGCCGGACGTGTCCCGCCGCTCCGGAATCCCGTCGGTGCGGGGCCGGTGGCGTGCAGCGCGCGCGGCACCCACACGAGCGCCCCGACGACGGCCAGGACACCCCACGTCGCGAGCGCGCCGCGCCAGTCGAGGCCTGCGGCGTTCGCGACAGGGAGCGTGAGGCCCGCGGCGAGCGCGGCGCCGCCGGAGAGCGACATCGAGTAGAGGCCGGTCATGAGCCCGACGCGGTCGGCGAAGTCGCGCTTGACGAGCGCCGGGAGCAGCACGTTGCCGACCCCGATCGCACCGCCGACGACGAGCGTGCCGGCGAACAGCCCCCACGTGGTCGGGACGAGGCGGACGGCGAAGCCCACGGCGAGCACCACGAGGGCGGCGAGGAGCGCGCGCTCGAGCCCCCAGCGCCGCGCGAGCACCGGCGCGACCGGAGCGAGGAGCCCGAAGCACAGGACGGGCAGCGCCGTGAGCAACCCCGCCGCGGAGGCGCTCAGCCCCGTGTCGGCGCGGATCTCGCCGAGCAGCGGCGAGACCGCGACCACCGCGGGGCGCAGGTTGAGCGCCGCGAGAAGCATCGCCACGACGGCCGCGACGCCGAGCGGACGACGGATCCCGCTCACGCGGCACCGTCCGCGGGCGCTCCCGCGGCGACGAGCTGCGCGCGCACCGCGTCGATGGTCGCGGAGACGGCCCGCTCGGCCGCGTCGGGGTCGCCCGCGCGGATCGCGGCGACGACCTCCTCGTGGCCGGGGAGGTCGCGGTGGTGGCGCCGCTGCGCGCCCGTGGCGAGGGTCCGCACGAGGGCGTGGTCGAGACCGTCGTAGAGGTCGGCGAGGAGCGGGTTGCCCGCGGCGCGCACGACCTCGGCGTGGAACGCGACGTCGGCCGCCTGGAACTCGTCGTCCGCGGCGCCGTCCCGCGCCCGGAGCTGGGCGGCGAGCGCGGCGTCGAGCCGGTCGAGGACCTCGGGATCGTGCCGCGCGGCGGCGGCCCGCGCGGCCCCGCGCTCCAGGACGCCGCGCACCTCGAGCACGTCGAGCGCGTCCGCGGTCCGGGCGCGGCGCGCGAGCGCGGCGTCGAGGCCGCTCGCCGCGCGCACGTACGTCCCGTCGCCGCGCCGGGGCTCGAGGATCCCGGCGTGCTCGAGGGCCCGCACCGCCTCGCGGACCGTGTTGCGCCCGACGCCGAGCCGCGCGACGAGCTCGGGCTCGGGCGGGATGCGTGTCCCAACGGCCCACTCGCCCCGCTCGACGAGGCCCGACAGGCGTTCGAGGACCAGGTCGGACACCTTGCGCGGCGGGACGATGGGGTCGCTCACCGAGACAACCTAACATCCCATGTTTAGCCGCCACGGAGTACGGCCGGCCTCGTCGGCGGCAGGCGCCGGCGGCGCCGCCGGCGCCGCTCAGGCGGTCTGGACGAACTGCGTGACGGCGTCCGCCACGAGCTGGACGGCGATCGCCGCCAGGAGCAGCCCGGCGATGCGCGTGACGAGGATCGTCCCCGAGTCGCCGAGCACGCGGTTGATGACGTTCGCGAAGCGCATCGAGAGCCACAGGCACACGTGCACCGCGACGACGCCCGCCACGATCGCGATCCACTCCGCCACACCGCCGCCCCGCTCCCCGGCCCGCTGCACGAACACCATCGTCGCGACGATCGCGCCGGGCCCCGCGAGCAGCGGCGTGCCGAGCGGCACGAGCGCGACGTTGACCCCCTTGTTGCCCGAGGGCTGCGGCTCCTCCATCTTGCCGGTGAGGAGCTCCATCGCGACGAGGAGGAGCAGGAGGCCGCCCGCCGTCTGCAGCGCCGGCAGCGAGATGTGCATGTAGCTGAGGATCTGCTGGCCGAACGCCGCGAACGCCACGATGACGCCGAACGCCACGAGGATCGCGGTACGTGCCGCCTGGTTGCGCTGCTTCGCGCCCATCGCGCTCGTCAGGCCGAGGAAGACCGGGACGGTGCCCGGCGGGTCCATGATGACGAAGAGGGTGACGAAGACCTCGGTGAAGAGCCGGACGTCGAACCAGTCGCTCATCGTCCGACCACCCGGTCACGCCTCGCCACGCCTGCCCGGCGGCTCACCGGATCACGTCCAACTGTCCCAGCTCCTCGATCTGCTCCAGCACGGTCGGTGCCGTCGTGTTCTCCCCGAGCCGGTTCGGTTTGCCGGCCCCGTGGTAGTCGCTCGACCCGGTGACGAACAGGCCCAGGGTGCGGGCGACGTCGTCGAGCCGGGTGCGCTGACGCTCGTCGTGGTCGCGGTGGTGCACCTCGAGCCCCGCGAGCCCCGCCGCGGCCATCTCCTCGATCACGACGTCCGCCACGACCCGGCCACGCCCGTCGGCGCCCGGGTGGGCGAAGACGGGGACACCTCCGGCCGCACGGACTCCGCGCACGGCGGCGGCCGCGCTCGGGGCGTAGTGCGGCACGTAGTACGGCGTGCCGGGCGCGAGGATCGTCGCGAACGCCGCGGAGCGGTCGGTCACGTGCCCGGCCGCGACGAGCGCGTCCGCGATGTGCGGTCGCCCGATCGTCGTGCCCTCGGCGGTCTGCGCGAGCACATCCTCCCACGTGATCGGGTAGTCCTCGCCGAGCAGGTCGACCATCCGGCGGGCGCGGCTCGTGCGCGCGTCGCGCGTGCGCTCGAGCTCGTCGAGCAGCGCCGCGTGCGCCGGGTCGTGCAGGTAGGACAGGACGTGGACGCTGATCCCGCCCGAGCGCGCGGAGATCTCCGCGCCGCGCACGAGCGCGACGCCGGTGCGCAGGGCCGCGTCGGTCGCCTGCGCCCAGCCGGCGGTCGTGTCGTGGTCCGTGAGCGCGACGACGTCGAGCCCGGCCACGGCGGCCGCCTCGACGACCGCCCCCGGCGCGTCCGTGCCGTCGGACGCCGTCGAGTGGGTGTGGAGGTCGATGCGCACGGACCCCAGGATAGTGAGGGCGTCGCCCTGCCGGGCCCGGCGGCGCCCGGGCGTACGGCACGGGACCCGCACACGATGTTCACGCGGGGCCCGGAGCCCGCCCACGGCCGTCCCAGGTAGAGGTGCGAGGGTCGGGAACGATGACCACCACAGCCACGCCCCGCGCCGTCCTCCTTCCCGCCACGGACGACGCCCCGAGCGACGACCGGACCGGTGCGCCCGCGGTCGTCTTCGTCCACGGGCTGCGGACCTCGGGAGCGATCTGGGACGGTCAGGTCGAGCACGTCCGGTCGCTCGGCCACGACGCCGTCGCGGTCGACCTGCCCGCGCACGGCGCGCGCGCCCGCGAGCGCTTCACGCTCGAGCGCTCGTTCGAGGTCATCGACGAGGCCGCCGCGTCGTTCGGCCCGGACCGTCGTGTGACGCTCGTCGGGCTCTCGCTCGGCGGGTACACGTCCCTCGCGTGGGCGGCACGCCGCCCCGCGAACCTCGCGGGCGTCGTCGCCGCGGGCTGCACGTCCGACCCCAAGGGCAAGCCCGTCGCCCTCTTCCGGGACGTCGCGCGGCTCGTCGTCGCGGGCGGCGGCACCGTCGGCCGCGGCGCGCGGTGGGCGGCCCGCACCAGCACGTCCGCGTGGTCGTCCATGACACGGGCCGGTCGGTCGGCGCCCGGTGGGTCCGTGGCGTCGTACGCCGTGCGCTGGGCCGACGGCGCACCCGATCCCGCCGTGCACCGGCCGGGCTGGGGCATCGTCACCGACGCGCTGACCCAGCTCGCCGGGCGCTCGTGGCTCGCGCACGTGCGCGACGTCGAGGTGCCCGTGTGGCTGGTCAACGGTGCGCGCGACCACCTGCGCCTCGACGAGCAGCGCTACCTCGCCGCGGCCGCGGACGCCGCGCTCGTCGTCGTGCCGCGGGCCGGCCACGACGTCAACAGCGAGGCGCCGGAGGCCGGCAACCGCGTGCTGGCCGGCGCGGTCGCCGGCTTCGGCCGGCCGCGCGGGGCGACACTGGGGCATGACCGACGCCACCCCCGTCACCCCTGAGACCACCGCCCCCGCCGTCGTCGATCCTGCGAGCCCGGCCGAGACCCAGGACGTGTCGGCGCGCGGGAGCAACCGCTCGCAGCGCCCCGACTCCGCCGCGTTCAAGGCGTTCATCACGAGCGGCTGGGCGCCGCGTGCCGCGCTCGACGTCGAGCCGTCGTCCGCCGCGCCGTTCGCCGCCGCCCGCCGCGCGGCGCTCTCCGCGCGCTTCCCCGGCGCCCGCCTCGTGATCCCCGCCGGTCCGCTCAAGGTCCGCTCGAACGACACCGACTACCGGTTCCGACCGCACTCGGCGTTCGCCCACCTCACCGGCACGGGCTGGGACCAGGAGCCCGACGCGGTGCTCGTCCTGCACCCCGTCGAGCCGGGCACCGGGGACCCGGCGGGTCCGGACGGAGCGCGCAGCGCCCATCACGCCGTCCTCTACGTGCGGCCGCTCGCGGCGCGCGACACCGAGGAGTTCTACGCCGACGCGCGCTACGGCGAGTTCTGGGTCGGCGCGCGCCCGTCGCTCGACGACGTCACGACGCTCACGGGGATCGAGGCGAACCACGTCGACGACCTGCGCGACGCGCTCGCGAAGGACGTCGGGCCCGACGGGACGGTCCTGCTCGTCGTGACCGGAGCCGACGAGGCGATCGAGGCGCTCGTCGAGGCGATCCGCGCGGAGGCCGGGGCCGAGGACTCGGCCGAGCAGTCCGTCGCGGAGGCGCAGGAGCAGCGCACGGAGGCGGAGTGGCTCGCGCGCGCCGAGGCCGCCTACCGGCGCTCCGACGCCGCGCTCGTCGAGGCCGTCTCCGAGCTGCGCCTGGTCAAGGACGCGCACGAGGTCGAGCAGATGCGCGCGGCCGTCGCCGCGACGATCGCCGGGTTCGAGGAGGTCGTGCGCACCCTGCCGCGCACGCTGGGCCACCGCCGCGGCGAGCGCGTCATCGAGACGACGTTCGACGGTCACGCGCGCCTCGAGGGCAACGCGGTCGGCTACGAGACGATCGCCGCCGCGGGCGAGCACGCGACGACGCTGCACTGGATCCGCAACGACGGCGTCGTGCGCCCGGGCGAGCTCGTGCTGCTCGACGCGGGCGTCGAGGTCGACTCTCTCTACACCGCCGACGTGACCCGCACGCTGCCCGTGGACGGCGAGTACACGGACGTGCAGCGCCGCGTCTACCAGGCGGTGCTCGACGCCGCCGACGCCGCGTTCGCCGTCGCGGTGCCGGGCGCACGGTTCCGCGACGTGCACGCCGCGGCGATGGAGGTCGTCGCCGCGCGCCTCGAGGAGTGGGGTCTGCTCCCGGTGAGCGCCGAGGAGTCGTTGTCCCCGGAGGGTCAGCAGCACCGGCGCTGGATGGTGCACGGCACGTCGCACCACCTCGGCCTGGACGTGCACGACTGCGCGCAGGCGCGCCGCGAGCTGTACCTCGACGGGATCCTCGAGCCGGGCATGGTCTTCACCATCGAGCCCGGCCTCTACTTCAAGGCGGACGACCTCGCCGTGCCCGAGGAGTACCGCGGCATCGGCGTGCGCATCGAGGACGACGTGCTCGTCACGGCCGACGGCAACGAGAACCTGTCGGCCGCGCTCCCGCGCCGCCCCGAGGACGTCGAGGCCTGGATGGCGTCCCTGCGCGCCTGAGCCCGGCGCCGTGGGTGCGCCCGACGCCGCGCGTCAGGCCGGGGGCGTCGGGTCGGCGGGCCGCTCGGCCGGGTTCTGCGGGGCGGCCTGGTCCGGCGCGTCCGTCGTGCCCGACGTCGGGCGCATGGCCCCGTAGCGCGGCTCGCCCGAGGGCGTGGTCCAGCGCGGGTCGGGCGTCCGGGCCGGGGGCGGCGTCGGCGCACCCTGCCCCGTGCCCGGCTGCGGTGCCGGGTGCTGGGCCGGTCCGGCCGGCGGCTGGGCCTGTCCGGCCGGGGGCGGCACCGGGGCCTGGTGCTGCGGCGGTCCGGCCGGCGTGCCCCACGTCGGGTTCGCGGGAGCGGCGGGCGCGCGGACCCCGCCGCCCTCGGGCATCCGGGCCAGGAGCTGGCGCGCGTCCCCCGCACGCTCCGTGGCGCACAGGACGGCGTACGCCGACGCGACGATCTGGCTCTGCGACGTGAAGTCGCGCTTGCCCTGGGTCAGCGCGTACGACAGCACGGAGAAGAGCAGGCCGAAGCCGGCACCGATCGCGATGCCGGTGAGCACGTAGCCGCCCGAGCCGGAGAACATGAAGAGCAGAAGGCCCACGAACAGGCCGAACCACGCCCCCGACGCCGCACCCGCGAGCGCCACGCGACCGTAGGTGAGCCGTCCGGTGACGCGCTCGACCATGCGCAGGTCGGTCCCGACGATCGTCACGACCTCGACGGCGAACTTGTTGTCCGACAGGTAGTCGACGGCCTTCTGGGCCTCGAGGTACGTCGCGTAGGACGCGATCTCCTCGCCGCGCGGCAGGGTGGGCACTCGGGGGTTGACGTTCGGGCGCGTCATGCTCATTCGCCCAGTCTGTCCTACTCGTCGGCGCAGCGCTACGGCGTGCCGGGCCGCTCGGCGCGCGCGCACGGACCGCGGCCGGCCTTCCGGCGCGCCCGGACCGGCACCTGCGTACGCTTGCCGCGTGAGTGCAGCCACCACCGTCTTCGTCGCGCGTCTTGCAGGGACCAGCGTGTTCGACCCGATCGGCGACCAGGTCGGGCGGGTGCGCGACGTCGTCGTGCTCCTGCGGCCGAAAGGGCTGCCCCGGGCCGTCGGCCTCGTCGTCGAGGTGCCCGGCCGGCGCCGCGTGTTCCTGCCGCTCACGCGGGTCACGAGCATCGACGGGGGCCAGGTCATCTCCACGGGGCTCGTCAACATGCGCCGCTTCGAGCAGCGCGCCATGGAGACGCTCGCGCTGAGCGAGCTCCTCGAGCGGAGCGTCGAGTTCGTCGACGGCTCGGGCACGGGCACCGTCGAAGACCTCGCGATCGAGCGGCAGCGGACGGGCGACTGGCTCGTCGCGAAGCTCTACGTCCGCCGGTCCGGCGAGCACAAGGGCACGCTGCGCCTGCGGCGACGAGGCGACGCCGTCGTCGTCGACACGGAGGCGGTGACCGGGCTCGCGGGGCGCACCGGAGCCGCCCAGGGCGCCGCGATGCTCCTCGCCGCGTACGACGACCTCAAGCCCGCCGACCTCGCGGACGTCATCCACGACCTCGGCGACACGAGGCGCCTCGAGGTCGCGGGCGCGCTCGACAACGAGCGCCTCGCCGACGTCCTCGAGGAGCTCCCCGAGGACGACCAGGTGGCGATCCTCTCGGGCCTGGACACGGGCCGCGCCGCGGACGTGCTCGAGGCCATGCAGCCCGACGACGCCGCCGACCTCCTGCACGAGCTGCCCGAGGCGCAGGCCGCCCAGCTGCTCGAGCTCATGGAGCCGGACGAGGCGCGCGACGTGCGGCGCCTGCTCGCGTACGCGGAGGACACCGCGGGCGGTCTCATGACGACCGAGCCGGTCGTGCTGGGGCCCGAGACGACGATCGCGACCGCGCTCGCGCAGATCCGTCGCAAGGACCTCGCGCCAGCCCTCGCGTCCATGGTGTTCGTGGCACGGCCACCGCTCGAGACGCCCACAGGCCGGTTCCTCGGCGTCGCCCACTTCCAGCGGCTGCTGCGCGAGCCCCCGCACGCCGCCGTCGGGTCGGTGCTCGACACGGACGTCGAGGGGATCGCGCCCGACGCGCCGCTCGGTCGCGTGACGCGCATCCTCGCGACGTACGACCTGCTGTGCGTCCCCGTGCTCGACTCCGAGAAGCGGCTCCTCGGCGCGATCAGCGTCGACGACGTGCTCGACCACATGCTCCCCGAGGACTGGCGCGAGACCGACGAGATCGAGGTCGAGCACAGGCCCGAGGACCCGCGACCCGGCACGGCGCCCCGCGCCCGGACGGAGGTCCCCCGTGGCTGACCGTCTCGACACGCCGAAGGCGGCACGGCGCACGCTCCTGCCCCGCAACCGCATGGACCAGGACGCCGTGGGCCGGGCGACCGAGGGCATCGCGCGGTTCCTCGGCACGCCGCGCTTCCTCATCTACCTGACGATCTTCTGCGTCCTGTGGATCGTCTGGAACTCCTGGGGACCCGAGGGGCTGCGCTTCGACTCCGCCGAGTTCGGCTTCACGGCCCTGACGCTCATGCTCTCGCTCCAGGCCTCCTACGCCGCCCCGCTCATCCTGCTCGCGCAGAACCGTCAGGACGACCGCGACCGCGTCACCGCCGAGCAGGACCGCCAGCGCGCCGAGCGCAACCTCGCCGACACCGAGTACCTGGCCCGCGAGATGGCCGCGCTGCGCATCGCGCTGAGCGAGGTCGCCACGCGCGACTTCGTGCGGTCCGAGATCCGCAACCTCCTCGAGGAGCTCGAGGAGAAGTCGGCGCGGCCGGCCGCCGACGAGGAGGGCGTGCCCCGCGACTGACGGCTCGCCCCGGCGCGACGACGGCCTACCGCGTGCCCTCCGCGGCGACGCGGCGCAGCCGGTCCACGAGCGCCCGGTCGCCGGCGACGGTGAGCCCCTCGGCGCTGCCGCGGCCCCAGAGCCACAGGTCGAGCGCCCACGCCGGCCCGGCGACCTGGGTCGTGGTGGAGCCCGGGAGGTCGACGAGCTGGGCCGTGTCGAGGTCGTAGGCGGTGCCCGACTCCGGCCCCGTCCCCGTGAACCGCCCGAACGCCAGCTCCCAGCTCCGCGGCGTCTCCCCGGGTCCGTCGACGACCACGGAGACAGTCGCGCCGTCGGGCGTGAAGACGCCCCAGCCCGGGACGCCGTCGACCATGACGGCGAGGACCTCGTCGACGCCGTCCGCAGCGACGGCAGGGTCGGCCGGCGTGACGTCGCGGCCCGCGGTGAGCTCGGCATCGGCCCGGTGGATCAGCGCCTCGTGCGCCTGGCGGCGCAGCACCCAGCCGACACGGCGCCCCTCGTCGTGCCACGACCAGCACGGCTCGTCCGGGTCTCGCCCCCGCAGCGCCGCGACGAGCCGGCTCGTGGAGCGCTGCAGCAGGGCCGGCAGCTCGGCGTCCGACTCCGGGCGCGCGAGCGGCGGCACCTCGTCGCCGTCGAGCCCCTCGCCGGGGGCCTGGCCGACGACGCGCGACCAGAAGTCCTGCACCTCGGCCAGGTGGTACATGAGGTCCGCACCCACCCACTCGGGGCACGACGGGACCCGGGCGTCGGGTGCCGCGCTCCGTGCGGCGTCGCCGAACAGCTCGCTGTCACGCACCAAGGAGGCGAGGGCGTCCATCCGTGCACCGTAGTACGGCCCGCCCCCGCCCACGCCCCAGGGCCGCCGCCCGCGGCAGGACCTCCGTCCCCGGCTCGTCACCCTGGCCCTGGCGCCGCCCGGCACCGACCTACGATGGACCCATGCCCGACGCTCCCGCAGCACCGCTCGAGGACGCGGTCCGCGCCGCCCTCGCGACCGTCCTCGACCCGGAGATCCGCCGTCCCGTCACGGACCTCGGGATGGTCCGCTCGGTCGACACCGAGGAGCGCGACGGGCTCGGGACGCTCGTCACCGTCGGTGTGGACCTCACCGTCGCGACGTGCCCGATGCGCGACACCCTCGTGCGCGACGTGGACGCCGCCGTCCGTGCGGTGGACGGGGTCGCGGACGTGCGCGTCGACCTGGGGGTCATGAGCGCCGAGCAGCGCACCGAGCTGCGCACGATGCTCCGCGGCGGCGTCGGCGAGCCGGTGATCCCGTTCGCGCAGCCCGACTCGCTGACGAAGGTGTACGCGATCGCGTCGGGCAAGGGCGGCGTCGGCAAGTCGTCCGTGACCGCCAACCTCGCCGTCGCGCTCGCCGCGGACGGGCTGTCCGTCGGCGTCGTCGACGCCGACATCTACGGCTTCTCGATCCCGCGCATGCTCGGGGTCGACCGCCAGCCCACGCGCGTCGACTCGATGCTCCTGCCGCCCGTCGCGCACGGCGTCAAGGTCGTCTCGATCGGCATGTTCGTGCCCGCCGGACAGCCGGTCGTGTGGCGCGGGCCGATGCTGCACCGCGCTCTCCAGCAGTTCCTCGCGGACGTGTACTGGGGCGACCTCGACGTCCTCCTGCTCGACCTCCCGCCCGGCACGGGCGACATCGCGATCTCCGTCGCGCAGCTCCTGCCGGGCAGCGAGATCGTCGTGGTGACGACGCCGCAGGTCGCGGCGGCGGAGGTCGCCGAGCGGGCCGGCTCGGTGGCCACGCAGACGCAGCAGGGCGTCGTCGGCGTCGTCGAGAACATGTCGTGGCTCGAGCAGCCGGACGGTTCGCGGCTCGAGCTCTTCGGGTCCGGCGGCGGCGAGCGCGTGGCGCGGAACCTGTCGCGCGCAGTGGGCTCCGACGTCCCGCTGCTCGGCCAGGTCCCGCTCGACGTGTCGCTGCGCGAGGCGGGCGACGGCGGCACGCCCGTCGTGCTCTCCGACCCCGGTTCCGCGGCGGCGGTCGCTCTGGCCGACGTCGCCCGCAGCCTGGCCCGACGTCCGCGCGGCCTCGCGGGTCGTCGCCTCGGGGTCTCCGTCGTCTGACCCCGTCCCGGGCGCCGGACAGGACGCCCTGGTCGGCGCGCCACGGGATGGTATAGCCTCTCCCCCAATTCGCCAGGGGGCGGCCCCTCGGGGCCGGAAAGAGGGGGTCGACCGTGCCGTCGCCGACCGCACGTCTGAGACGTGCACCGGGACCCTGCCTGCTGGACGCGACGACGCCCGCGGACGCCGCCCCGGTGACGGCATGGGATCGCTCCCGCCCGGGCCGTCGACACGGCGCGACGTTGCGCGCACATGACCCGGGGCGCACGCGAGCCCGACGAATCTCCTCCCGAGGGATGAGGACGGCGGTCCTCGGACCGCCCTAGCCTCGGGCCGGGCCGCCATCGTCGGCGCCCCGCCCGTTCCGCCGTCACTGGCCGTCCCGTCCTCACAGGAGCCCGCTCGTGGGTATCACCCGCCGGTTCGTCTTCCCCGCCCTGCGCCTCGTGGTGTGGGGAGTCATCGCCGTCTCGCTCGCCGTCATCGCGTTCCGGTCGGCGCCCGAACCCCCGCCGGACCCGGCGACGCCCTCCGCGCAGCTCGTCGAGCCGCAGGTCGCCGTCGCGACGGGAGACATCGTCAACACCGTCACCGTCACGGGGCAGATCGTCGCCGACCCCGCGACCACCCAGAAGGTGACGCAGCGCGGGACGGTCACCGCGGTGCACGCGAAGCCCGGCGACGTCGTGGCCGCCGGCGCTGCCCTGCTCGAGGTGACGCTCACGGAGCCCCAGGAGCCCTTCACGAAGACCGATCCCGAGACGGGCGAGGTCACCGTCACCGAGCGCAGGCCGAAGGTCACGCGCGAGACCGTCCCCGCCACGACAGCCGGCACCGTCGCGACCTTCACGGCCCTCGTGGACCAGGAGGTCGCGGTCGGCGACGACTTCGCCACGATCTCCCCCGGGACGCTGTCCGCCACCGGTTCGCTCCTGGCCGACCAGCAGTTCCGCCTCCTGCAGATCCCGACCGAGGCGACCGTCACCGTGACCGGCGGGCCGGCACCCTTCACGTGCACGGGACTGCGCATGGGCGCGGCCGCCACGGCGTCGGGCGAGGCGGAGGACCCTGCAGCCGACCCGGCCTCGGCGGGGGGATCCGCGTCGGTCACGTGCGCGGTCCCCGGCGACGTGACGGTGTTCGCCGGGCTCGCCGCTCAGCTGGAGATCACCGCCGGAGCGGCGGAGGGCGCCCTCGTGCTCCCGGTGACCGCGGTCCTCGGGAGGGTCGAGCAGGGCAAGGTGTGGGTCCTCGGCGAGGAGGGTGAGCCCGAGGAGCGGCCGGTCACGCTCGGCCTCACCGACGGTGCGCAGGTCCAGATCGTCGAGGGACTCGCCGAGGGCGACGAGGTCCTCGAGTTCGTCCCGGGCCAGGACGTCGCCCCCGTCGAGGGCGGCGCGACCGGCGAGGTCTTCGTCGGATGAGCCTCCTCGAGCTGCACGGGGTGACGCGCTCCGTCCGGCTGCCCGACGACCGGGTCCTGGAGATCCTGCGGGGCGTGGACCTCACGGTCGACGCCGGGGAGCACGTGTCGATCGTCGGCCGGTCCGGCACCGGCAAGTCCACGCTGCTCAACCTCCTCGGCCTCCTCGACTCCCCGACCGAGGGCGAGCTGCTGCTCGACGGCGCCCCGGTCGGTCGGTCGTCCGGGCGCGCCCGGGCGCGGCGGCGCGGCGCCGACTTCGGCTTCGTGTTCCAGCAGTTCAACCTGCTGCAGGGCCGCACGGCCCTCGAGAACGTGGTCGCGCCGCTGCTCTACGCACGCGGTCGCCAGTTCTGGCGCCGACGCACCCTGGCGGCGGAGATGCTCGAGCGCGTCGGGCTGGGCGACCGGCTCGACACCCGCCCGGAGAAGCTCTCGGGCGGCGAGCAGCAGCGCGTCGCCATCGCGCGCGCGCTGGTCCGCGTCCCCCGCGTCATCCTCGCCGACGAGCCGACGGGAGCGCTCGACGTCGACACGGGCACCGAGGTCATGGACCTGCTCGACACGATCGCCCGGGAGAACGGCTCCGCGCTCGTCACCATCACGCACGACCTCGCGGTCGCCTCACGTGCCTCCCGCCAGTTCCGCCTCGCCGACGGCGTGCTCACCCCCATCGCGATCAGCGCCCGCAGCGCCGGGTCGCTCGGGGCGCTCGCAGCCCTGTCCGAGGGCGCGACGCGCAGCCTTGAGGCCGGCCCGTCGGTCGGCGACGCCTCGATCGGCGATCCGACGGTCGACCGCACCGACGACGACGACCAGGCCGAGCACGTCGCCCGCCCCCTGCTCGTCGAGAGCTCCGGCGTCCGCGCGGGGGACGCCGCATGACCGGTCTCGTGGGCGCCGTCATCGAGGCCTGGGAGGAGCTGCGGGTCCACAGGCTGCGCGTGCTGCTCGCCCTCGTCGGCGTCGCCGTCGCCGTGTGCGCGATCACGACGATCTCCGCGGCGGGCGCGATGCTGCGGCAGGTGTCCGCCGAGACCACCGAGCGCGACGGCGGTCGCCCTGCCTCGCTGAACGTCTCCGCCTGGCCCCTGGGCGCCGAGCAGCCCTCTCCCGACGAGTACGCCGCCGTGTTCGACGAGATCGTCGAGCGCTACCAGGTCGAGCACACGTCGCTGCGCACGACGAGCCCGGCCACCATGCGGTTCCCCGAGGGCTCGCTGGAGGTGTGGACCAACGGCGTCGAGCCCGGGTGGGCCCTCATGCACCGTTTCGAGGTGGAGTCGGGCCGGTGGCTCACCGACGCGGACGCGGACCGCCTGTCTCCCGCGCTCGTCGTGAACCAGACCTTCCTCGACGCGATGGGCGGCGTCCGCGTCGCCGACCACCCCACCGTCACCATCGGCGGCGCCAACCCGGTGGTGGCCACCGTCGTCGGCTCCTACCCGGACCCCTGGCCCGGCATGCAGCCCGAGGCCTACGTGCTGGTCAGCGCCCAGGCACGGTGGGCGACGCCCGAGTCCCTCATGACGAGCGGACCGCCGTCGCTCGAGCTGTGGGTCCCGCCCGACCTCGCCGACCCGCTCACGGACGCGATCCGGCGCGACGTCGCCGCCGCGATCCCGGGGACGCAGGTCGACGTCTACCGCATGGACTCCCCCGCCTACGACGTCGTCGACGGTGCGATCCGCTGGGTGGTGATCGGCGTGAGCGCGATCGCGCTCCTTCTCGGCGGCCTCGGGCTCGTGAACATCGGCCTCGTCACCGTGCGCTACCGCATCCGCGAGATCGGGATCCGCCGCAGCTTCGGCGCGAGCTCCGGGCGCGTGTTCTTCTCCGTGCTCATGGAGAGCGTCGTCGCGACCCTCGTCGCGGGCGTGGTCGGCGTGAGCGTCGCCGTCGTGGCGCTCCACAACGTGCCGATCGACCAGCTCATGGGCTCCGCCGTCCAGGACCGACCCGCCTTCCCCGTGTCGGCCGCGGTCACCGGGCTGCTCGCCGCGGCCGCCGTCGGGGCGGTCGCCGGGCTGGTCCCGGCGCTCGTGGCGGTCCGGGTCAAGGTGATCGACGCGATCCGCTACTGAGAGCTCTCGCTGTCGGCCACCCTTCGGTGTTCAAACATGTTGGATCGTGTTGGATTTATCCAGCCGGCTGGACAATACTGTCAACATGCTCGCCTCACAGCGCCACGAACGGATCCTCGCGGAGGTCCGCGCGAGCGGTGCCGTCCGGATCGGCGACCTGACCCGGGACCTCGGCGTCTCGGACATGACGATCCGGCGGGACCTCCTCGAGCTGGCGGACCAGGGCCTGGTCCGCAAGGTGCACGGGGGCGCGGTGGCGCCGCACACCACCTCGCACGAACCCGGGTTCGCGGCGAAGCGGACCCGTGAGGCGGACGAGAAGCAGGCGATCGCCGAGGCGGCCGCCCGCCTCGTCGTGCCCGGGTCGTCCATCGCCCTGAGCGCGGGCACCACGACCCACCTGCTCGCCGCGCAGATCGCCGCCTCGCCCGCGCTGCGCCCGCTCACCGTCGTCACGAACTCGCTGCCCGTCGCCGAGACGCTGCACCGCGCCGGCGACCCCCGGCTGGAGACGATCCTCACCGGGGGGTCGCGCACGCCGTCGGACGCGCTCGTCGGGCCGCTCGCCGAGGCCGCCCTCGCCGGGCTCCGCGTCGACCAGACGTTCCTCGGCACCCACGGCATCGACCCGGACGTCGGTCTCACCACGCCGAACCTCGACGAGGCGGCGACCAACCGCGCGCTCATCGACGCGGCAGGACGCACCGTCGTCCTCGCCGACCACACGAAGTGGCACACCACCGGGCTGCGCGTCTTCGCGTCGTTCGCGGACGTCGACGTGCTCGTCACCGACTCCGCGCTCCCCGCCGGTGAGCAGGACCGGGTGCGCGACCTCGTCGAGCAGCTCGTCCTCGCCTGAGCCCGGTGCCCGCACCCGGCATCCCAGAACCCTCCCCACCGACGGAAGTCCTCGCACCCATGAACCAGCACCTGCGACGCACCGCGACGCACCTCGCCGACGGCCGCGACCTCGTCTACTTCGACGACTCGCCCGAGTACGTCTCGGGCGAGCGCACGCGCCGCCTCGACGACCCGCGCCCGCTGCCCGACCGGTTCGCCCCGGTCCCGGGACCGGACGGCGTGGCTCACCCGTACTCGGGCCCGGAGATGCGCCTCGACCCGCTGACGGGCGACTGGATCCCGATGGCGGCGCACCGCATGAACCGCACGTTCCTCCCGGCCGCGGACTCGTGCCCGCTGTGCCCCGCGCGGCCCGGCAGCGCCTACTCGGACGGCGAGATCCCCGACACGGACTACGACGTCGCGGTGTTCGAGAACCGCTTCCCCTCGCTCCAGCGCGTCCCCGGCATCGGCGACGAGCGCGTCCAGGACGCGCCCCTGCAGGTCCACGGCCCGGCGGCCGGCCGGTGCGAGGTGGTGTGCTTCTCGAGCGACCACCACACGTCCTTCGGAGCCCTCCCCCCGCAGCGCGTCCGCACGATCATCGACGCGTGGGCCGACCGCACGGCCGCGCTCGGGCAGGTCCCCGGCGTCGAGCAGGTCTTCTGCTTCGAGAACCGCGGCCAGGAGATCGGCGTCACGCTGCACCACCCGCACGGACAGATCTACGGGTACCCGTACGTCACCCCGCGCACGCGCGCCCTGCTCACCCAGGCACGCGCCCACCACGAGCGCACGGGCCGCAACCTGCTGCGCGATGTCCTCGACTCCGAGCTCGCCGACGGGCGCCGCGTGGTCCTCGAGACGGAGCACTGGGTCGCGTACGTGCCGTACGCGGCGAAGTGGCCCGTCGAGGTGCACCTCGCGCCGCGCCGCGACGTGCCCGACCTGCCCGCGCTGACCGACGCCGAGCGCGACGACCTCGCGGCCACCTACCTCGAGCTCCTCCGGCGGCTCGACCGGTTCTTCGAGACCGCCGACGGCGACCCCATCCCCCTCCCGTACATCGCCGCCTGGCACCAGGCTCCGGCGCACGAGGGACGGTCGGTCGCCGACGGCGGCACCGACGAGGTCACGCTCACGCGCCTGCACCTGCAGGTCTTCTCGGTGCTGCGCGCCCCCGGCAAGCTCAAGTACCTGGCGGGCTCCGAGTCCGGCATGGGCGCGTGGATCAGCGACACGACCCCCGAGCGGGTCGCCGCGCGCCTGCAGGAGCTCGCCCCCGCGGGCACCGCGCGCGGCTGGGTCCCCGCCTGGGACGAGGCTGCGGGCGCCGCCCGTGCCCGCACGGTGTTCACCGAGGCGTTCGGCACGGGCGACGGCGGGAGCGACGACGGCGACGGCCTGCGCGTGTGGAGCGCGCCCGGCCGGGTCAACCTCATCGGCGAGCACACGGACTACAACGCCGGCCTGTGCCTGCCCATCGCGCTGCCGCACCGCACGT
This sequence comes from Cellulosimicrobium sp. Marseille-Q4280, assembly GCF_943181405.1. Classification (GTDB taxonomy): domain Bacteria; phylum Actinomycetota; class Actinomycetes; order Actinomycetales; family Cellulomonadaceae; genus Cellulosimicrobium. The sequence continues at coordinate 98,519 of NZ_CALPBY010000007.1, read as the reverse complement.
ACGTCGCGCTGCGCCCGCGCACCGACGGCGTGGTGCGGCTCGCCTCCGCGCAGGCTCCCGGCGAGGTCTGGGAGATGCCTCTCGACGACGTCACGCCCGGCGCGGTCGCCGGCTGGGGCGCGTACGTCGCCGGCGTCGCCTGGGCGCTGCGCGAGCACCTCGCCGCCACCGGAGCGGACCCCGCGGCGGTCCCCGGGTTCGACGCCGCGGTCGACTCGTGCGTGCCGTTCGGCGCCGGGCTGTCGTCGTCGGCCGCGCTCGAGTGCGCGGTGGCCGTCGCGCTCGACGACGTCGCGGGGCTGGGCCTCGCGGCGTCCGACGCCGGCCGTGCGACCCTCGCGACGGCGTGCATCCGCGCCGAGAACGAGATCGCCGGGGCGCCGACCGGAGGCATGGACCAGTCCGCGTCGTTGCGCGCCCAGGTCGGGCACGCCCTCCTCCTCGACTGCCGCCCCGGGCTCGACCCCGCGCAGTCCGCGGAGCAGGAACCGTTCGACCTCGAGGCCGCAGGCCTGGCCGTGCTCGTCATGGACACGCGCGCCGAGCACCAGCTCGTCGACGGGCAGTACGCCCAGCGGCGCGACACCTGCGAGGCGGCGGCGCAGAGCCTGGGGCTCGCCTCGCTCCGCGAGCTCGCCGACGCCGCGGCGGCGTCCGACGACCCCGCGGGCGCGCTCGACGTCGCGCTCGACAAGCTGCCGGACGACGTCTCCCGCCGCCGGGTGCGCCACGTCGTCACCGAGATCGGCCGCGTCCGCGACCTCGTCGCGCTCCTGCAGGACGGCCGCGTCGGCGAGATCGGGCCGCTCATGAACGCGTCGCACGCGTCGCTGCGCGACGACTACGAGGTGTCGAGCGTCGAGCTCGACGTCGCCGTCGAGGCCGCACGCGTCGCCGGCGCCCTGGGCGCCCGGATGACCGGCGGCGGATTCGGTGGCTCGGCGATCGCGCTCGTCGCGGCCGACCGTGCCGAGGCCGTCGCCGACGCCGTGCGCGCCGCGTTCGAGCGCGAGGGCTTCGGCGCCCCCGGCTTCCTCCTCGCCGTCCCCTCGGCACCGGCGGACGCCGTCGGCTGAGCGAACGGGCCGGGCCGTGGGCGCGCATCGGCGAGTGCGCGCAGAGGGCGCTCAGGGCCGGAGGGGCGGCCGCCCCGGAGAGCCCTGAGCGCCTGGTGCCATCGCGCAGTCAGAGCACGGAGGTCAGAGGTCGTACGTGACGACGAGCGGCGCGTGGTCGCTCCAGCGCTCCTCGTGCGACGCCGCACGGTCGACCTCGACCTTGACCGCGCGCTCGGCGAGCGCGGGCGTCGCGAGCTGGTAGTCGATGCGCCAGCCGGAGTCGTTGTCGAACGCACGGCCGCGCCACGACCACCAGGTGAACGGACCGGGGCCCTCGCCGCCGTGCGCGCGCCCGAGGTCGACGAGTCCGATCTCGTCGAGCCACGTGTCGACGTACGCGCGCTCCTCGGGGAGGAAGCCCGCGCTCTTCAGGTTGCCCTTCCAGTTCTTGATGTCGGCGTTGCGGTGGGCGATGTTGAGGTCGCCCGCGAGGACGGCGCGACGCCCGTCGGCGGCGAGCTCGCGCAGGCGCGTCGTGACCCGCTCGAGGTAGGCGTACTTCTGCGTCATCGTCTCGGGCTGCGACACCGTGCCTGAGTGGATGTAGGCGCTGACGACGGTCAGCGTCGACCCGTCGGGAAGGTCGAGGTCGGCCTCGACCCAGCGGCCGGTGTCGACGGGCGCCTCGGGCCCGTCCGCGCCGAGCCCGACGCGCACCGCGTGCACGGGGAGCCGCGAGGCGACGGCCACCCCGGCACGGCCCTTGAGGTCGCACGCCTGGTGCGCGACGTGCCAGCCCTCGAGGAGCTCGTGGACGACGGAGTCGGGGGCACGCACCTCCTGCAGGAGGAGCACGTCGGGGGTCCGGGTGTCGATCCAGGCGTCCATGCCCCGCCGGACGGCGGCGCGGATCCCGTTGACGTTGGCGGTGGCGACGGTGAGCAAGCGGAGGTCCTTCCTCGATGGCGGAGCGCACGCGATCACGACGGCCGCGAGGCACCGGGACATCCCATCACGGACCGCCCACGGCGCGGTCAGCGCGCGACCGTGGCCCCGCTCACGTCGGCGGCCGCGGCCACCGGACGGAACCGGCCGGCGAGGACCGCGGACACCGCGGCGAGCACCGCGAGGACCGCGAACCCTGCGCGCAGCTGGTCCGCCGTCGCGAAGACTCCCGTGAGCACCCCGCCGAGCACGGCACCGACGTAGGTGAACACGTTGAGCCGCGCGACGGCGCGGTCCGTCACGGACTCCACGGTGCCGTCGGCCGCCGCCGCCGGAGAGCCCGTCCCTGTCCCCCGTGCCGCCGCGACCGCCTCGCGCGCACGATCACCTGCGGCCGAGAACGCGAGCGGCGCGACGACGCCCAGCCCGAGCCCCGTCACCGCGAGTCCGAGCACCGCCACGGGCCAGCCCGGCGCCGCGGCGACCGCGAGGAAGCCCAGCGCGCCCAGCGCGCCGCCCCACCGCACGACCCGCACGCGACCCAGCCGCTCGACGAGCCGGTCCCCGGTGAGCCGCGACACGATGAGGGTCGCCTGGTAGGCGGCGTACCCGAGCGGTGCGACGACGGCGCTCGCCGCGAGCACGTCGCGCAGGAACGTAGCGCTCCAGCTGGAGATCGCCGAGTCGGCGACGGGGAACGCGACCATCGCGACCCCGAGCAGCGCGATCGTCCCGGCGGCCACGCGCGCACCCGGCGCTGCCGCGTCGTGCTCGCCCTGCGGGGCGTCGGGCGCCGGTGTCCGCGCTGCCCCGGGTGCGCCGTCGGGCGCCCGTCCACGCTCGCCCACCAGACGTGACGAGAGGACGACTGCCGCCACGGCGACGACGGCCGCGACGAGCGGCAGCGCGACCGGCTGCCCCAGCCCGACGAGCGCCGCACCGGACACGGCGAGAGCCCCGAGCACGCCGCCCGCGGCGTTGGCCGCGTAGAACGACGCGAGCAGACTGCGCCCGTAGGCCCGCTCGACGTCGATGCCCTGCATGTTCATCGCCGCGTCGACCGTGCCGAGCGCGACGCCGTACGCCGCGAGCGCGGCGAAGAAGAGCGGCCACGTGGGCGCCGCGCCGGCGCCCGCGATGCCCAGCGCCGCGAGCAGGAGGCCGCCCACCACGGCGACGCGCGACCCACGACGGGCGGACACCGTCCCCGACAGGGCGCTGCCCAGCCCGGCGCACACGCACACGCCGAGCACGACGAGCGTGACGACGTCGTCCCCCATCCCGAGGCGGTCCTTGTACCCGGGGATGCTCGTGAGGACGACGGCGAACCCCCCGCCCTGGACCGCGTACGCGGCGGTGACGGCGACCCGGGTGCGGCGGGCCGGGGCCGCGACGGCGCTGCTCATGGGCGCACCCTAGCGCCCCGCGTCAGGCGAAGGAGCGCTCCGCGGTGTCGACGACGTTGGCGAGCAGCATGGCGCGCGTCATCGGGCCGACGCCGCCCGGGTTGGGCGAGAGCCAGCCCGCGACCTCGGCGACGCCGGGGTCGACGTCGCCGCGCAGGCGGGCCTTGCCTGTCTCGGGCTCGACGACGCGGCTCACGCCGACGTCGAGCACGACGGCGCCCCGCTTGACGTGCGCGGGCTTGACGAAGCCCGCGACGCCGGCGGCCGCGATGATGACGTCGGCACCCTGCAGGTGGGCGACGACGTCGCGCGTCCCGGTGTGCGTGAGGGTCACGGTCGCGTTGATCTCCCGGCGCGTCAGGAGCAGGCCGATCGAGCGGCCGACGGTGGTGCCGCGCCCGACGACCACGACGTCCTTGCCCGCGAGCTCGATGCCGTGCCGGCGCACGAGCTCGATGATCCCGGCGGGCGTGCACGGCAAGGGCGAGGTCACGGCCTCGTTGACGCGCAGCACGAGGCGGCCGAGGTTGGTGGGGTGCAGGCCGTCGGCGTCCTTGTCGGGGTCGATCCGCTCGAGCACCGCGTTCGTGTCGACGCCGCGCGGCAGCGGCAGCTGGACGATGTAGCCGGTGCACGCCGGGCTGGCGTTGAGGCGGTCGATCGCTGCCTCGACGTCGGCCTGCGTCGCGTCGGCGGGCAGGTCCTCGCGGATCGACTCGATGCCGACCTCGGCGCAGTCGCGGTGCTTGCCCGCGACGTAGGACACGGACCCGGGGTCCTCGCCGACGAGGATCGTCCCCAGCCCGGGGACGACCCCGCGGTCACGCAGCGCGGCGACGCGCGACCGGAGCTCGGACTTGATGGTGGCGGCGGTGGCCTTGCCGTCGAGGATCTGTGCGGTCATGCTCGGGCCTCCGGGTGGCGTGCGGCGGGATGACGTTGGCAGGACGGGTGGTCTGCGGCGGCCTGCGTGACGCAGGGCCTCGCGCGGGTTCGTCCGACGGGCGGGTCGACGACCCGCCCGTCGGACGGACTGCCACGGACGAAGGACTACTGCTGCAGGTCCGGGTACAGCGGGAAGTCCGCGGTGAGCGCCTCGACGCGGCGACGCAGGCCCTCGACGTCGGCCGCGGAACCCTCGCGCAGCGCCGTCGCGATGATCTCCGCGACCTCCGTGAACTCGGCGTCGCCGAAGCCGCGCGTGGCGAGCGCGGGCGTGCCGATGCGCAGGCCGGACGTGACGCGCGGCGGGCGCGGGTCGAACGGCACGGCGTTGCGGTTCACGGTGATGCCGACCTCGTGCAGGAGGTCCTCGGCCTGCTGGCCGTCGAGCGCGCTGTGACGCAGGTCGACGAGCACGAGGTGGACGTCGGTGCCGCCGGTGAGGACGGACACGCCGGCCTCGGCGACGTCGGCCTGGGCGAGGCGGTCGGCGATGATGCTCGCGCCGCGCAGCGTGCGCTCCTGGCGGTCCTTGAAGTCGTCGGACGCGGCGATCTTGAACGACACGGCCTTGGCGGCGACGACGTGCATGAGCGGGCCGCCCTGCTGGCCCGGGAACACGGCGGAGTCGATCTTCTTGGCGTACTCCTCCTTGCTCAGGATGAAGCCGGAGCGCGGGCCGCCGATGGTCTTGTGCACGGTGGAGGACACGACGTCCGCGAACGGCACCGGGGACGGGTGCAGGCCCGCGGCGACGAGGCCCGCGAAGTGCGCCATGTCGACCCAGAGCTTCGCGCCGACCTCGTCCGCGATCTCGCGGAAGGCCGCGAAGTCGAGGTGACGGGGGTAGGCGGACCAGCCGCCGATGATGACGTCGGGGCGCGTCTCGAGCGCCTGCTTGCGCACCTCGTCCATCTCGATGCGGTACGACTGCGGGTCCACGCCGTACGCCGCGACGTCGTACAGCTTGCCGGAGAAGTTGATCTTCATGCCGTGCGTGAGGTGGCCGCCGTGGGCGAGCTCGAGGCCGAGGATCTTGTCGCCCTTGTTGATGAGGGCGTGCAGCACGGCCGCGTTCGCGGTGGCACCGGAGTGCGGCTGGACGTTGGCGTGCTCGGCACCGAAGAGGGCCTTGGCGCGGGCGATCGCGAGGTTCTCGGCGACGTCGACCTGCTCGCAGCCACCGTAGTAGCGGCGGCCGGGGTAGCCCTCGGCGTACTTGTTGGTGAGGACCGAGCCCTGCGCCTGCAGGACGGCGCGCGGGACGAAGTTCTCCGACGCGATCATCTCGAGCGTGTCGCGCTGGCGCGCGAGCTCGCCGTCGAGTACCGCGGCGATCTCCGGGTCGAGCTCGGCGAGCGGGGTGTTCAGGACGGTCTGCGACGGGCGGTCAACGGGCTGGGCGCTCATGGCGTCTCCTCGCGGTCTGGGCAGCGGTGTCTCGGTGGAGATGCTTGTCGGTCGGTGGCATCCGGTCCGCAACCGGGTACGCACCCACCAAGGGGTGACCCGGGGCCCAGGCGAACGACCCGTCGTCTGCACAGCGTGCCGCTCCCCGGTGGTGATCCACCATCCCCGCTCGAACGGCAGGGTGCGCCAGTCGCGACGCGCACGATCCTAACCCACTCCGCACGCCCCGGGCAGGTCGTCCGGGGACGCGTCCGGGCGCCGTCGGGCACCGGTGGGTGTCCGACGGCGCCCGGCGGGCCGTGCGGTCAGCGCAGCGACGCGCGGCGCTTGCTCACGAGGTCGAACGCGACCGCGGCGAGCAGCACGAGGCCCTTGATGGCCTGCTGCCACGCCGCGTCGACGGCCATGATGGACAGGCCCATGTTGAGCACGCCCATGATCAGCGCGCCGATCATCGCGCCCGAGATGCGGCCGACGCCGCCCGTCACCGCGGTGCCGCCGATGAAGCACGCGGCGATCGCGTCGAGCTCGTAGTTCATGCCCGCCGCGGCGACGCCGGCCCCGGCGCGCGACGTCGTGATGACCGCGGCGACCGCGGCCAGCACGCCCATGTTGACGAAGATGCCGAAGTCGACATGACGCGAGCTCACGCCCGAGAGGACGGCCGCGTGACGGTTGCCGCCGATGGCGTAGACGTGCCGTCCGAAGACGCTGCGGTTGAGGACGAACGAGTACGCGATGATCAGCGCGCCGACGATGAGCAGGACGATCGGCGTGCCGCCCGCGCTCAGCGCGAGCCAGTACGTCACGACGCCGATGAGCGCGGCGGCGACGACGACCTTGATGACGAACGCGGACATCGGTTCGACCGACAGACCGTGCTTGCGCAGCGACGTCCGCGAGCGCCACTGGGAGACGGCGAACGCCGCGATGCCGATGGCCCCGATCCCGAGCGTCACGACGTCGAGGTCGCCGACGAACCCGAACCAGTTCGGGACGGACCCGTTGCTGATGGCCTTGAACCCCTCGGGCAGGCCGGCGACGGTCGTCCCGACGAGGACGATCGCGAGCCCGCGGAACACGAGCATGCCCGCGAGCGTGACGATGAAGGCGGGGATCCCGACGTACGCGACCCAGAAGCCCTGCCACATGCCGACGAGCGCACCGACCACGAGGGACAGGAGCACCGCGACGAGCCACGGCAGCTCCCACTGCGTCATCATGATCGCGCACAGGCCGCCGACGAACGCGACGACCGACCCGACCGAGAGGTCGATGTGACCGGCGACGATCACCATGACCATGCCGATCGCGAGGACCATGACGTACGCGTTCTGCTGGACGAGGCTCGCCACGTTGTTGGGGTAGAGCAGGCGCCCGTCGGTGAGCACCTGGAAGAGCAGGACGATGACGAGCAGGGCCGCGACGATGCCGTACTGGCGGACGTTGCGGCCGAGGTACTCCCTGACGACGTTCATCGGGCTGTGGCCCCCTTGTCCATGGTCATGTGGTGCATGAGCTTCTCCTGTGTGGCCTCGGCGCGCGGGACCTCTCCCGTGATGCGTCCCTGGCTCATGGTGTAGATGCGGTCGCAGACCCCGATGAGCTCGGGCAGCTCCGACGAGATGACGAGCACGGCCTTCCCGGCGTCGGCGAGCGCGTTGACGATCGCGTAGATCTCGTACTTCGCGCCGACGTCGATGCCGCGCGTGGGCTCGTCGAGGATGAGGACGTCCGGGTCGGAGAAGACCCACTTGCCGAGGACGACCTTCTGCTGGTTGCCGCCGGAGAGCTTGCCGGCGAGGGACTCGACCGTCGGGGCCTTGATCCCGAAGTCGCGGCGGTACTCCTCGGCGACCGTCGCCTCCTCCTCGCGCTGCACGACGCCCCAGCGGGCGACCTTGCCGAGCGCGGACGCGGAGATGTTCTCGCGGATCGTCTGGATGAGGTTGAGCCCGTAGCGCTTGCGGTCCTCGGTCGCGTAGGCGAGGCCGTGCGAGATCGCCTCGGCGACGGTCCGGGTGCGCACGGGGACGCCGTCCTTGTAGACGCGTCCGGAGATCCGCGTGCCGTACGCGTGGCCGAACACGCTCATCGCGAGCTCGGTGCGCCCGGCGCCCATGAGCCCCGCGAGGCCGACGATCTCCCCGGCGTGCACCGTGAGGTTCGCGTTGTCGACGACGAGGCGCTCCGTGTCCACGGGGTGGTGCACGCTCCAGTCCTCGATGCGCAGGACCTCGGCGCCGATCGACGGGGTCCGCTCGGGGAAGCGGCTCTCGAGCGAGCGACCGACCATCCCCCGGATGATGCGGTCCTCGGTGACGGGCTCGTCTCCGTGCAGGTCGAGCGTCTCGATCGTGCGACCGTCGCGAAGGATCGTCACGCGGTCGGCGATCGCCTCGATCTCGTTGAGCTTGTGGGAGATGATGATCGAGGTGATGCCGTTCTCGCGGAACTGCTCGATGAGACCGAGCAGGTGGGCGCTGTCCTCGTCGTTCAGCGCGGCGGTCGGCTCGTCGAGGATGAGCAGGTCCACGCGCTTCGACAGGGCTTTCGCGATCTCGACGAGCTGCTGCTTCCCGACCCCGATGTCCATCGCGAGCGTCGCCGGGTTCTCGTCCAGGCCGACGCGCGCGAGGAGCTGGGCCGCCTCGGCGGAGGTCCGGTTCCAGTCGACCACGCCGCCGGTCGCCTTCTCGTTGCCGAGGAAGATGTTCTCCGCGATCGACAGGTACGGGACGAGCGCGAGCTCCTGGTGGATGATGACGACGCCGCGCGACTCGCTGTCGCGGATGCCCCGGAAGGCGCACGGCTGGCCGTCGAGGAGGATCTCGCCGTCGTACGAGCCGTGGGCGTAGACGCCCGAGAGGACCTTCATGAGCGTCGACTTGCCGGCGCCGTTCTCGCCGCAGATCGCGTGCACCTCGCCGCGCCGCACCTCGAGGTTCACGTCCTGCAGCGCCTTGACGCCCGGGAACTCCTTGGTGATCGCGTGCATCTCGAGGATGTTGTGCGTCTCGAGCACGTTCTCGAGGACCATCCTTGCTCCTGTCTCGTGCGCGGGGCGCCGTCGGTCGACGGCGCCCCGCGGTCGGGTCGGGCGGACCGGTCCGGGGTGCGCGCACCCCGGGCGCGGCCTCAGAGCCCGAGCTGCTCGGCGGTGTAGAAGCCGGACTCGACGAGCGCGCTCTCGACGGTGTCGGCCGTCACGACCTGCGGCTCGAGGAGGTACGACGGCACGACCTTGACGCCGTTGTCGTACGTCTCCGTGTCGTTGACCTCGACCTCGTCGCCCGCGACGATCTGCTCGACCATCGTCGCGACCTGGTCGCCGAGCGTCCGCGTGTCCTTCCACACGGTCATCGACTGCTTGCCGGCGAGCATGTTCATGACGTTCGCCTCGTCGGCGTCCTGGCCCGTGACGATCGGCCAGTCGGCCTCGGTGTACGAGGCACCCTCGAGGGCCTGCTCGATCCCCAGGGCGAGCGAGTCGTTGGGCGACAGGACGACGTCGACCTTCTTGTCCGTGTAGAACGAGTTGAGCCGGTTCTCCATCTCGGACTGGGCCTTGGCCGACTCCCAGCCCTGGATGCCGATGGAGTCCCAGTCGTCGACCGTCGCCGGCGACTTGCCCGACGGGACGACGAGCTGGCCCGACTCGACGTACGGCGCGAGGACGTCCCACGCCCCCTTGAAGAAGAACTTGGCGTTGTTGTCGTCCGGCGACCCGGCGAACGGCTCGAGGTTGAACGGACCCGCACCGCCCTCGAGGTCGAGCTGCTCGACGATGAACTCGCCCTGCAGCGTCCCGACGAGCTCGTTGTCGAACGTCGCGTAGTAGTCGACGTGCTCGGAGCCGTTGATGAGGCGGTCGTACGCGATGACCGGGACGTCGTTCTCGGCCGCCTGGTCCAGGACCGGGCCGAGCGCGGTGCCGTCGATCGACGCGATGACGAGCACGTCCGCGCCCTGGTTGATCATGTTCTGGAGCTGGGTGATCTGCTGGTCGACCTTGTTGTCGGCGTACTGGAGCGTCGTCTCGAAGCCGGCGTCCTGGAGGAGGCCCTCGAGGTGCTCGCCGTCGTTGTTCCAGCGCTCGAGGCTGCGCGTCGGCATCGCGATGCCGACGAGGGTGTCGCCGGAGTCGGCAGCCGTCTCGCCGTCACCGGAGTCGCTGGCGCGCTCGGAGCTGCACGCGGCGATGGAGCCGAGGAGGAGGGCTGTCCCCGCGATCGCGGCGACCTTTCTGCGCACGGACGTCATCGTCTTCCCTTTCGTCGTCGAAGGTCGTGCCTCCCGAACCGGGCGGCACGACGGGCCGTGGTCGAGCGCCGCCCGTCGTCGGGCGGTCGCGCTCCCACGCGGCACGCCACGGAACGTAGCCCTGGCTGAGTTCGATGGTCAAGCGCTCCCAACGCGTCGTAACCATTTTGTGTTCGAAGGTCGAACTCATGCTCATAGGCGGGCCGTCACCGCCTGTCACCGCCTCGACGCGGACTTCGGACGGTGTAGCCTGCGGCCTGTGAACAGCGACCGGTCCACCCCCGGTTCGCAGACCTCCCTCCGAGAAGCGAACCGACACCGGATCGTGGATGCCGTCCGGCGCTACGGCGGGCTCACCCAGGTCGAGCTCGCCGAGGCGACCGGCCTCTCCACGGCGACCGTCTCGACGATCGTCAAGGAGCTCACCGGCGCCGGGGTCGTGGAGACCCACCCGGCGTCCCGGTCGGGGCGGCGCGCCCAGATGGTCACGCTCGCGCGACGGCTCGGCGTCGTCGGCGCGGTGCAGTTCGGGCAGCGCCACCTCACCGTGGCGCTCGGCGACCCGACGCGCGAGATCCTCGCCGAGCAACGGATGCCGCTCCCCGTCGACCACCGCGTCGACACCGGCCTCGACCGGGCCGCACTCCTCGTCGTCGAGCTCCTGGAGCGCGTCGGCGCGGGCGTGGACGAGCTCCTCAGCGTCGGTGTCGCGCTCCCCGCCCCGGTCGACGAGGACACGGGCATGATCTCGGTGCCCGGCGTGCTCCGGGGCTGGGACGGGATCCACGTGGGTCAGGTGCTCGCCAAGCGCCTCGCCCGGCCGGTCGTCGTCGACAACGACGCCAACCTCGCCGCGCTCGCGGAGCACGAGCTCGGCGCGACCCGCAGCCACCGCGACTCGATCTTCGTCCGCGTCTCCCACGGCACCGGAGCGGGCATCGTCCTCGGCGGGCGCCTGCACCGCGGCTACGCGGGAACCGCGGGCGAGATCGGGCACGTCCAGGTCGACCCCACCGGCCCGATCTGCCGCTGCGGCAACCGCGGCTGCCTCGAGACCGTCGTCGGTTCCGCCGCCCTGCTCGCGCTCGTGCGCACGAGCCACGGCGAGCTGACGCTGCGCGACCTCGTGCAGGGGGCGCTCGACGGCGACCCCGGCTGCCGACGCGTCGTCGCCGACGCCGGCGACCGGGTGGGGTCGGTCGTCGCCGCCCTCGCGACGACGCTGAACCCGCGGGCGATCGTCGTCGGCGGGGAGCTCGCAGAGACCGGGGACGTGCTCCTCGCCCCGTTCCGCGAGTCGCTGCGTCGCCATCTGGTGCCCAACACCATCGCTCCCGTCGAGGTGCTCGCGTCCGAGCTGGGCCCCCGCGCCGAGATCCTCGGAGCCCTCGCCCTCGCGCTCGGCGCGACCGACATGGCCACCGACGGCCTCGCGGTCGCCCCCGTCCCGTCCATCGAAGGTGAACCGACGTGACCGCCACTCCCCGCATCCCCGCGCTCGCCCTGCACGGGATCGACAAGTCGTTCGGCGCCGTGCAGGCGCTCACCGGCGTCGAGCTCGAGATCCACCGCCACGAGGTCGTGGCGCTCGTCGGCGACAACGGCGCCGGCAAGTCGACGCTCGCCAAGATCGTGGCCGGGGTCCTGACCCCCGACGCCGGGATGATCGAGTCCGACGGCGTGCCCGTGACCATCCCCAGCCCGGTCGCCGCGCACGCGCTCGGCATCGCGACCGTCTTCCAGGACCTCGCGCTGTGCGACAACCTCGACGTCGTCTCGAACCTCTACCTGGGCCGCGAGCTGCGGCGGGGTCGTCATCTCGACGAGGCGACCATGGAGGAGACCGCGCGCCGCGTGCTCGCCGACCTCAACGCGCGCGTCCCCTCGGTCCGGGTCCCCGTCTCGGCGCTCTCCGGCGGGCAGCGGCAGAGCGTCGCCATCGCGCGCACGCTGCTCGGCGAGCCCCGCGTCGTGGTGCTCGACGAGCCCACCGCCGCGCTCTCGGTCGCGCAGTCGGCCGAGGTCCTCAGCCACATCCTGCGGCTGCGGGACATGGGGCACGCCGTGATCCTCATCAGCCACAACATGACCGACGTGCGCGCCGTCGCGGACCGCGTGGAGGTCCTGCGGCACGGGCGGAACAACGGGAGCTTCTCCGGGCAGGGCGCGAGCTACGAGGAGATCATCGCGGCGGTCACCGGCGCGACGACGGTCGCCGGCGCGACCCCGCCCCGACCCGCGCAGGGCACCGTCCGGCGCTGAGGCGACGTGGCGGTGCCCGTCAGGCGCCCTGCTGCTCCTGGGCGGCGTCGTCGCGCACCTCGGCCGCGCCGAGGATGCGGCGCAGGTAGGTGTACGTGAGGTCGCCCGCGGCCTTGTCGTACTGCTCCTCGTACCCGTGCTTCGTGTACATCGCGAGGTTCTGCTTCGAGTCCTTGCCGGTGAAGACCCAGATCTCCGTCGTCTGCTCGGGCAGGTACGGGAGCACCTCGAAGAGCATCTGCGTGCCGATGCCGCGGCCCTGCATGTCCGGGGCGACGGCGAGGCGCCCGAGCGTCGCCCGGCTCTCCTCGATCTCGACGCGGACCGACCCGACGAGGCGGTGGTCGAGCCATGCCCCGATCGTCACGACGTCCTCGCGCGCGAGGTCGTCGCGCAGCTCGTGCAGGGTCTGGGTCAGCGGCGGGATGTTCGGGTCGCCGTACAGCTGCGCCTCGGTGACGAACGCCGCCCGGCGCAGGGTCAGGAGCTCACCGGCCTCGGCGTCGGTGACGAGGCGGGTGGTGATCTGCGCGTCGTTCATGGGTTCATCGTGTCAGACGTGGGCGCCTCGCACGGCCCGTGTCCGGGTGATGTCCGCCCGCGAGGTCCACGGGGGCGACCACGGCGGCCTGCGCCCGACGGCGCGACTACCCTCTGGAAGGTGTCCACGACAGCACCTCGGCCCGCGACCACCGACCCCACGCACTGGGTCCTCACCCTCTCGTGCCCCGACGGTCCGGGGATCGTGCACGCCGTCGCCGGGGCGCTCGCCGGGCTCGGGGGCAACATCACCGAGTCGCAGCAGTTCGGCGACCCGCTGTCGGGCCTGTTCTTCATGCGCGTCCAGGTGGAGGCCGCGGTCCCGCGCGACGCCCTCACGGACGCGCTCGCCCCGGTGGTCGAGCGGTTCGGCATGGCGTGGGAGCTCGACGTCGTCGGCCGACGCGTCCGCACGCTCCTCATGGTGTCGAAGGCTCCGCACTGCCTCGTCGACCTGCTGTACCGCGAGCGGTCGCAGGCGATGCCGATCGAGGTCGTGGGCGTCGTCGGGAACCACACGGACCTGCAGGACATCGCGACGTTCTACGGCAAGCCGTTCCACCACGTGCCCGTGACGCGCGAGACCAAGGCCGACGCGGAGTCGCGCCTGCGCGCGCTCGTGGCGGAGCTCGACGTCGAGCTCGTGGTGCTCGCGCGCTACATGCAGATCCTCTCCGACGACCTGTGCCGCGAGATGCCCGGCAGGATCATCAACATCCACCACTCGTTCCTGCCGAGCTTCAAGGGCGCGCGCCCCTACGCGCAGGCGCACGACCGCGGGGTCAAGCTCATCGGCGCCACCTCGCACTACGTCACGGGCGACCTCGACGAGGGGCCGATCATCGAGCAGGACGTCGCGCGCGTGGACCACTCGCGCCGCGTGGAGGACCTCGTCGCGATCGGCGAGGACGTCGAGCGGCAGACGCTCGCGCGCGCGGTGCGCTGGCACGCCGAGCACCGCGTGCTGCTCGACGGGCACCGCACCGTCGTCTTCCGCTGACCCCGCTCGCGCGAGAGCCCCGGCCGTGCGGGAGACGACGCCGGTCCACGACCGGCGTCCTCCCCCGCGCGACCGGGGCTCTGCTCGCCGTCAGGAGCAGGAGAGCCCCTCGTACGGGACGTCGGACGTCGAGGTGACCTCCTCGCCGTCGACCGTAGCCGTCGCGGTGACCGTCGCCTCGCCCGCCTCGAGCGCCGTCGCGCGCGTGGCGAACGACTGGTACGCGTTCTTCCCCGGTGCGACGTCCGCGAAGGACTTCGCGCCGAACGGCGTGCGGAGCGTGACGTCCACCGGAACGGCACCGTCGTTCGTCGCGCGGACCGCGACGTACGCCTTCCCGGCGAGGCAGCGTCCCGTGGCCTCGACCGTGACGGGCAGACCGTCCGCCGTCTGCGGGTCGACGAGCACGGCGACCGTCCGGGCCGGCACGGTGACGGTCCCGGTCTCCGCGTCCCACGTCGTCTCCCGCACGACGGCGTCGCTCCCCTCCTGCTGGACGGGCGAGAGCACGTAGTCGCGGCCGGCGAGCGCCCCGACCGTGTACGTGGCCGGCTCGGGCGAGGCGTTGAACACGGCGAGCAGGCCGTCGAGCGCCGGGTCGACGTCGTCGCCCACGAGGTCGTCGACCGCCATGACGATCACGCCGGGCTCCTGGCCGGTGCCCGCGTCGGGGAACGTGACCTTCTCGCGGATCGCGTCGGCGTCGCCGAGACGGAACAGCTCGGTCGAGTGCCGCAGCCTCAGCAGGTCCTGCGCCTGCGCCGAGGCGGTCGCGATGTCCTCCGGCGACGGCTTGAGCGCCGGGTCCGCGAGGAGCGGTGCCATGAGCGGCCACTTGTCCTCGTTGTCGGCCGCCATCGGCAGGCCCTTGCCGAACCCGTTGTCCTGGCCGGACCAGTCGATCGCGTTGAACCAGTCGCCCGAGTCGTAGCTGTTGCGGTCGAGCGACTTCGAGCGCAGCAGGTCCGTGCCGGCGTGCCAGAACGACGGCGTCTGCGACAGTGCCGCGGTCGCGAGCGAGACGGCGTTCATCCGGACGCGCTCGTCCATCGGCGTGTCCGCCGGCAGCTTGAGCGTGAGCAGGTCGAAGAGCGTCTCGTTGTCGTGCGCGTCGACGTAGGTGACGACCTCCTCGGGCGAGTCGGCGTAGCCCGCCGGCGCACCGCGGTAGTCGATCTCGTCACCCCGCTGCTCCTCGCCCGTCGAGGTGACGAACGTGAAGTCGCGCAGGTTGCCGGCCAGGCCGAGGCGCACGAGGTCGGTCTGGTGACCGAGGTCGGCGTACTCGTCCTCGGAGCCGTCGTTGACCGTGCCGGGCTCTCCCGCCCGGGCAGGCTGCCCGTTGGGGTCGGTGGCGAGACCGGTGCCGAAGCCCTGCGTGAAGGTCGATGCTCCGTCGACGGGCGACCCGCCGTGCACCGCGTCGCGCAGGCGGTCGGAGAACGTCCCGATGCCGGTGCCACCGAGCTGGCCCTGCGTGGCCTGCTCGAACAGCGCGTTCCCCGCGACCTCGCCGAAGTCCCAGCCCTCGCCGTACAGGTAGACCGACTCGCCGTCGACGCCGTCCTCGGCGAGCGTCAGCCCGTCGAGGGCAGCACGGACGTCGAGCATGTTCTGCTTCGAGTGGTGGCCCATGAGGTCGAAGCGGAACCCGTCGACCTTGTAGTCGCGCGCCCACGTGACGACCGAGTCGACCATGAGCCTGCCGGCCATCGCGTGCTCCGTGGCGACGTTCTGGCAGCACGTGCTCGTCTCGACCGCACCCGAGGTCGGGTTGAGCCGGTGGTAGTAGCCCGGCACGACCTTGTCGAGCACGGACTTCTCGTCCTGACCGCTCGCCGCGGTGTGGTTGAACACCTGGTCGAGCACGACCTGGAGGCCCGCGTCGTGCAGTCCGCCGACCATGGTGCGGAACTCCGCGACGCGCGCACCGCCGTCGGCGTCCACCGCGTACGACCCCTCGGGGGCCGAGAAGTGCCACGGGTCGTAGCCCCAGTTGAAGCCGTCCTGGCCCTGCACCGCCGCGACCGCGGCCTGCTGCTCGGACGAGTCGGGCGCGAAGCCGCTGAGGTCGCCCGTCGTGGCCTGGTCCGCGCGGTCCTCGGGGATCGAGGCGATGTCGAACGTCGGCAGCAGGTGCACCGTCGTGAGGCCCGCGTCCGCGAGCTCGCGCAGGTGCGTCATGCCGTCCGACTCCTCCTGGGCGAACGCGAGGTAGGTCCCGCGCTCCTCCGCCGGGACGGTCTCGTCCGCGATCGAGAAGTCGCGCACGTGCAGCTCGTAGATCGTCTGGTCCACGGGCCGCTCCACCACCGGGGCGGGCGTGCCCTCCCACAGGGACGGGCGGAACGCCGGATCGTCCAGGTCGACGGCCACCGAGTGCGTGGAGTCGAGCGTCAGGCCGACCGAGTACGGGTCGGTCACGACGTTGGTCTCGAACTCGCCGGTGCTCGGGACGTAGACCTGCACCTCGTAGAGGTAGCGGGCACCCTTCCAGCCGACGGCCGCGCCTCCTGGGCCATCATCGAGCTTCTTGGCCGCCTCCTTGCCGTCGAGCGTCCACGTGCCGTCGGACTGGCGCGTGGTCGCGAACCGCTCGGGCTCGTCGTCGAGCGAGGTCCCCGCGGGCCAGGCGAGGAGCGAGACGCCCTGCGCCGTCGGCGCCCAGAGCGCGAACGACGCCCACTTCCCGTTGGCGTGCCACGTGAGCCCGAGCTCGCGGTCGGCCGCGTCCTCGGCGAACAGGTCGTCGACCACGCCCGGGATCTGCACCCCGGTCGCCGCCGTGAGCGTCTCGCCGTCGGTGCGGGTCACGAGGAGCTGACCGCGGAGCGCCGCCTCGACGGCGTCTCGCGAGACCGGCTCGCCGTCCGCGTCCGTCACGCGCAGCGCGGTGTACGCCGCGAGCGCCGGGAAGTCGGCCGCCACGTCCTCGTGCAGGCCGCCCGCGTCGGCCTCGAGGGTGTACGACGTCGCGCCCTCCGGCGCGTCGACCGCGCCGTCCGCGACGGTCAGCCCGCCCTCGGGCGCGGTCCACAGGGTGTACGCGTCACCCGTGCCGAGGTCGCCCGGCCATGCGACGACGTCCTCGCGGACCCAGTGCGCGGCCTGCTGACCGGTGCCCGGCAGGGGCGGGTTCTCGACGCCGATCTCGAGCACGTGCGTCTCGAGGTCGTAGGTGAAGGTCACCGTCTCGCCGTCGCCGACGGAGAACTGGTAGTTCGCCCCGCCCGGGGCCCCGCCGACGCCGTAGTTCTCGGCCCAGCTCAGCCCGTGGGCGATCTTGCCCTCGTACGCGCCCGCGGCGAGGTCGTCCGTGGACCACGTGTACGTCCCGTCGCCCTCGGGGTCCTTGAGCCACGTCGCGAGGCAGTCGGGTGCCCACGTGCCCGGGCAGCCGACCTGGTCCTGGAACGACCCCGCGAGCGTGACGACCGGCCCCTGGGCGGTGCTCGAGAAGTCCTTGCTCACCGGGTCCCAGTAGAACGTCACCGGTCCGCCCTCGGTCGTGTACGTCGCGTTGCCGCCGCCCGCCACGCCGCCGACCCCGTAGTTCACGGTCCACGACCCGTTGATCGCGACCTTGTACTCGTAGGTGCCCGCAGGGACGTCGAACGTGCCCGCGTACACGCCGTCGGGACGCTTCGTGAGCTGCGCGGCCTCGCAGCCCGGCGCCCAGTCGCCGGCGCAGCCCATCTCGGAGTTGTGGCTCCCGGGGACGGTCACGAGGTCGATCTCGGGCTCGGGCTCCTCGGAGACCGTCCCGCTCACGTCCACGCCGACGCTCGCGAACGTCGACGCGGCGGCACGGTCGCCGTCGGCGTCGGACGTCACGGCGCGGTACTCGACGAGCGTGCCGTCGGGCAGGTCGGTCACGTCGTGGAAGACGCGCGGCGTCGTGTCCTCGGCCGTCCCGAGCGGTGTCCACTCCTGGGTTCCGACCTCACGCCACGCGAACGACGTCTCGGACCACGCGTCGGCGTCCACGGTCGCGCCGACCGGTGCCACGCCGCTCAGCGCGGCTCCCGCCGCCGGGACCGTCACGGCGATCTCGCCGGACGAGTCGGCGCCGACCTGGCGGTCGGCCACGAGCACGACGGCGGACGTCGCCGGGACGGCGAGCGTCACCGTGCCCTCGGCGTCCGCGGTGACTGGCTCGCCGTCGCCGTGCAGCACCTCGTACGAGGCGCCCGGCGTGAGGGTCGTGAACGTCGCCTCGCGCTCGTCCGACGCGTTGTTCAGCGCGACGAGGTGCTCGATCTTCTCCTCGCGGTCGACACGGCTGAAGGCGTAGACCCCCGCGCCGTTCGTGACGTGGCGCTCGACCTGGGCACCCGTCGCGAGCGCCGGGTGGCTCTCGCGCAGCGCGGCGAGCGACGCGATGTGCTCGTAGAGCGGCGCGTCGGTGCCGTAGCGGTCGACGCTGCCCGCCTGCTCGCCCGTGACGAGCGGCTGGTCGGCGTACTCGGCGACCTGGGTCGCGAAGAGGGTCTGGCGTGCGTCCTTGTCGCCGCCCGTGCCCGCGAAGCCCTGCTCGTCGCCGTAGTACACGACCGGCTGGCCGCGCGTGAGGTACATGAGCTCGTGCGCGAGCTCGTCGCGCGCGAGCGGGTCGTCCGTCGACGCGAGCATGTACCCGACACGGCCCATGTCGTGGTTGCCGAGGAACGTCGGGAGCGCGCTCGCCGACGAGTCGGGCGTCGTGTACATGTCGTCGCTCGCGAACAGCGACGCGAGACCCTTGGCGCTGTTGCCGCTCGCGAAGCTCGTCGCCGCGGACTGGAACGTGAAGTCGAGGGTCGAGCTCATGTCGGTGCGCCGCACGTACGGCGACAGCTTCGCCGCGTCGGCGTCGTACACCTCGCCGAACATGAAGAAGTCGTCCTTGCCCTGCGCGTGCGCGTAGTCGAGGACCTCGGTGGTCCACGTCTCCCAGAACTCGAAGTTCACGTGCTTGACGGTGTCGATGCGGAATCCGTCGATACCGAGGTCGACCCAGTCCTGGTAGACGTCGACGAAGCCGTCGACGACCGTCGGGTGCTCGGTCATGAGGTCGTCCAGGCCGTCGAAGTCGCCGTACGTGACCGACTCCCCCGTCCACGTCGAGTTCCCGCGGTTGTGGTAGAGCGTCGGGTCGTTGAGCCACGACGGGACCTTGAGCTCCTCCTTGCCCGTGGGCACGAACGGCGTGTACGGGAACGACGTCGCCGGGTCGAGCTCCGGGAAGCCGTCGGTGCCCGCGTACGTCGCCGGGTCGAACACCGTCCCCGACGCGTCGCGATACGGCGACGTCGCCTGGTCGACGTACGAGTACTGCTTCTCCTCGTAGTCGACGACGTCGGCGGTGTGGTTGGTGATGATGTCGAAGTAGACCTTGATCCCGCGGTCGTGCGCCTCGTCGATGAGCGCCTCGAGCTCGGCGTTGGTGCCGAGGTGCGGGTCGATCTGCGTGAAGTCGGTGATCCAGTAGCCGTGGTACCCGGCCGACGCGTCGGCCCCGGTGCCCTGGACGGGCTGGTTCTTGAACGACGGCGTGAGCCAGATCGCCGTCGTGCCGAGCCCCTCGACGTAGTCCAGGTTCTGTCGCAGACCCGCGATGTCGCCGCCCTGGTAGAAGCCCTTGTCGGTGGGGTCGAACCCGGACGTCAGCGGGTCGTCGCCGAGTCCCGCGGTGTCGTTCGACGGGTCGCCGTTGGCGAACCGGTCGGTCATGACGAAGTAGAAGCGCTCGTCGGACCCGGGCTGGCGCACCGGCGGGACCACGAGCGCGGCGTCCTGCGCGTCGTCGTACTCCCCCGCGAGACCGAGGGGTGTGAGCGCGATGCGCTGGGTCGCGTCGTCGAACGTCACGCGCACGCGCGTGTCGCCCCCGAGCACGAGCGGGGCGTCGTCCTGGCCACCGTCGCGCCCGTAGGCCTCGTCCCAGGCGTCGTTCATGGCGACCTTGTACTGCCACGTACCGGCGGGGACGTCGAACTCGGCCGACCAGACGCCGGGCGTCTCGGTCGGGGAGAGCTCGGTCGCGGCGCACGCGGGATCCCAGTCGGCCGCGCAGCCGAGCTCGGACTGGAGGTCGCCCACGAGGGCGGCAGTGCGGTCGGCGCCGGCCGCAGGAGCGGCCAGCGCGGCGACGGTGAGCCCGGCGAACGTCGAGGTGGCCAGCGCGAGCGCGGTGACCGACGCCGTCGCGCGGGACGCGCGAGACCGGGAGTGGTGGGATGACGCGGTCGACGACGCTGAGCGCCGACGCGGCGTGGAGGTCATGGAGGACTCCCTCGTCCGAAGAGATTCGTGCGGAAGCCACGCGAGGAGCACGGACGGACGACGGGACCAGCAGCGGACGACGTCGGCCGGGCCAGGCGCTTCTCAGCGTACGGCTGGCCCGACTGTACTGCTTGCAGAAAGTTGCAGCAAGAGTCTGCACGCCACCGACCGCAGCACGAGCGGAGGGTGGGGTGAGTCGTCGCGGGTCGTGGCGGGTCTGGCGAAGAGCCGCGGCCGCCCTGGAGCGGAGGGTGGGGTGAGTCGTCGCGGGTCGTGGCGGGTCTGGCGAAGAGCCGCGGCCGCCCTGGAGCGGAGGGTGGGGCGAGTCGTCGCGGGTCGTGGCGGGTCTGGCGGGAGCCGCGAGGGACGAGCGGCGGATGGTAGACCCGCGACGACTCGCCCCACCCTCCGCGGACTCGCCCACCCCCGCGAACTCGTCGACGCTCGAGAGCGTCAGCCCGCGAGGTGCCCCCACCGCGCCGCGAGGTCGCTCCACGGTCCGACGTCGGCGACCACGCCGTCCTCGAGCACCACGACACGGTCCGCCCGCGCGAGCGCTGCCCGCTTGGACGTCGCACCGATCACCGTGGTGCCGCGCTCGCGCAGCGACGTCCACAGCTCGATCTCCGTCGCGGCGTCGAGCGCGCTCGAGACGTCGTCCGCGAGGAGGAGCTCGGTCTCCGTGGCGAGCGCACGTGCGAGCGCGAGGCGCTGCACCTGCCCGCCCGACAGCCGGACGCCGCGGTGCCCCACGAGCGCCTCGTGGCCGCCGGCCTCCACGACGTCCTGCTCCAGGCGTGCTGCGGCGACAGGCCCGTGCACGTCGCGCTCGTGACCGAGCCGGACGTTGTCGGCGAACGTCCCCGAGAGCACGCGCGGCACCTGCGCGACGTGCGCGACCTGGCCGGGACGCAGGAAGGTCTGGGCGTCGACGACGTCGGTGCCGTTCCACCGGATCGCGCCGGTGTGCTCCATGAGCCCGGCGAGGGAGGAGAGCAGGCTCGACTTGCCGGACCCGACCTGGCCCAGGAGCAGCACCAGCTCACCGCGGCGCACCGACAGGTCGACGTCCTGGACGCCGATCGTGCCGTCGTCGTGCAGGGCCGTCATGCCGGCGAGGTCGAGCCGCTGCAGCGCCTGCCGGGGCCCCGGCGCGGGCGAGGGTGCGGCGCCGGTGAGCAGGTCGACGCCCGGCGGCAGGTCCATGAGGTCGGCCCCCGCCGCGAACCGGCTCGTCACCTGCTGCCACGAGCGCGTCCCCGGGGCCTCGGTCACGACGGCGCCGGCGACGACGCCGAACCAGCCGAACCCGTTGACGGCGTTGGCGACCAGCAGAGCAGTGGCGAGGTCCCACGTGCCCGTGAGGAGCCCTCCCCACGCCGCGACGACACCGAGCTGGATCATGACCAGGGGCACGCCGTCGAGCGCCGCCTGGACCCGGTGCTCGAAGACCGCGGCACGGACCCGGCCCGCGTCGACGTCGCGCAGGTGGGCGTGCACCTGCGGCGTGCGGGCGGCGAGCTTGACGGTGCGCGCCGAGTCGAGCGCGGAGACCAGCGCCCGCCCGAACCGGGCGCGCGCGGCCGACGACCGCGTCGCCGACCGGCCGGCGATCGGCCGCCCGAGCGCCGAGGCCGTCGCCGACACGACCATCACGGCCAGGAGGACCGCGCCGGCGAGCCACGAGCCGCTGAGGAGCGCGGTGACGCCCGCGATGAGGAGGCCGTTGACGAGATCCACCCACCGGTCGGCGTACCGGGCGAAGCGGTCGGCGTCCATCGCGCGCGCGACGACCTCGCCCGGCGGGGACGCCGGGAGCCGGTGCTGTCGCGTCTGGCCGGACATGACGGCCAGGCGCACCCGGAGCAGCACCTCGATCCACCAGCGCGGGTAGACGTACACGGCCCGCGCGAGGCACAGCGGGGCGACGACGAGGAGGACCGCGAACGGCACGAGCAGCGCGACGGGGAAGCCGTCGTCGAGCCCCTGGACCGCACGTCCCCAGAGGAATCCCGTGATCGCGCCCTGTGCCGAGAAGAGGCTCGCCACGAGGAACAGCACCGCACCGACCACACCCCACGCCGGCCGGACGAACAGGGCGTGGAGGATGCCGCGCGCGAGGCTCGGTCCGTCCCCGGGATCGCGGAGCTCGGGGGGCGTCCCGCGACGTCGCCGTCCGCCGACGGACTCCGACGGCGCCGCCGCCCCACCCGCCCCGGGACCGCTCGTCGTCGACGCGTCGGCCGCCACGACCTGCTCGCCAGGCACGCCGTCGAGGGGGTGCTCACCGGGCCCCGCCTGGGCGACGCTCGCCTCCAGCAGGGTGCGGTACGGGCCCCGGACCTGCGCGAGCTCGGCCCGCGTGCCCTGCTGGACGACGCGGCCGTGGTCGAGCACCACGACGAGCCCCGCACGCTCGATGGTGGACAGCCGGTGCGCGACGAGGACGCCCGTGCGCGCGGCGAGCAGGCGCTCGGACGCGGCGACGACCCGCGCCTCGGTCAGCGGGTCCATGCGCGCCGTCGCCTCGTCGAGCACGACCACCTGCACGTCGCGCACCAGGAGCCGGGCGAAGGCGACGAGCTGCTCCTCCCCCGCGGAGAGCGACGTGCCGCCCGGTCCCAGCAGCGTGTCGAGCCCGTCGGGCAGACCGGCGACCCAGTCGTCGAGCCGGAGCTCGCGCACCGCGGCCTCGACGTCGTCGCGCGGCACGTCCGCGAAGAGCGCGATGTTCTCCGCGAGCGTGCCCGCGAGGATCTCGGTGCGCTGGGTGACCACGCCGACCGCGGCGCGCAGCGCCTGCAGGTCGAGGTCGCGGACGTCCGCGCCACCGACGAGCACGGAGCCGCGCGGCGGCTCGACGGCCCGGGAGAGGAGCGACGCGAGCGTCGACTTGCCCGACCCCGTGCGGCCGACCAGCGCGACCGTCTCCCCGGCCGGAACACGCACGCTCACGCCGTCGAGCGCGAACGTGCCCTCGGCGTAGGAGAAGTGCAGGTCGCGCAGCTCGATGCCGACCGGCCCCTCGGGCACGTCGCGTCCGCCCGTCGGCTCCGGCGGGACCGCGAGCATCTGCCGGATCCGCGTGAGCGCCCCGAGACCTTCCTGGATGTCCGGGAGGTGGTGCACGAGGTTGTCCGTCTGCCCGACGAACATCGCCGTGACGAGGAACAGGGTGACCAGCTGGTCGACGGCCAGGTCGCCGTCCACGGCGAGCGCCGCGCCGGCCACGGCGGTCCCGGCCAGCAACGACGCCAGCACGAGTCCGGCGCGGCGGACCATGCGCGACTCGACCGACAGCACGGCCTCGAACGTCCGGTGCACGGCGGCGGAGAGCCCGGCGAGCCGGCGGACCGCGAACGACTGGCCCAGGCTGGTCCGCAGGTCGTCGCGCGCGGCGACGGCCTCCTCGAACGCCGCGGCCTGGTCCGTCCAGGCGGCCTCCTCGATCACCTTGCGGCGGGAGATCTCTCCCAGCATCGGCCGCACGAGCAGCCAGGCGAGCAGCCCGAGCAGTGGGAAGAGGAGCCAGGCGGGCCACCAGGTCAGGCCGGCGACGACCCACATGGGGACCACGCCGACGAGCGTGCGACCGGCGCCCCAGAGCTGCCGTCGCACCAGTGTCCCGACGGCGTGCGTGTCGTCGTCGACCCGGTCCAGCACCTCGCCCACGGCCTGCTCGGTGAGGGTGTCCAGCGGCTGGTGCAGCGCCGCGGTGAGCAGGTCCCCCCGCAGCGTCCCCTCCGCACGGTCGACGACGCCGGCCCACACGACCTGTCCGGCCGTGTCGAGCAGGGCGGCACCGACGATGCACGCCGCGAGCAGCTGCAGCGTCGCGGTGGCCGGGTCCTCGGCGATCCACCCCGCCACGACGGTGCCCAGAGCGGCCCCGACCGCACCCAGGGCGAGCGCGACCAGCGCGACGACGGCCTGGGGCCCGCGCAGCCGCCGCCAGCCCAGCACCCGGGCAGGGTCGAGCGTCTCGCGAGGCGGCGTCGCGCTCTCGCCGGGGTCCGTCGGGTGGCCGGTGGGGGCGGGTGCGTCGATCATGGCCCGTCGACCCTACGGTGCGGGTACGACACCGGCGCAGGGAATTACGCCGCCGGGGGCCGCGTGGACCCCCGGCGTCGCGGGACGCTCCGCGTGTCAGACCAGCCCGAGCTCCGAGACGGCCTGCCGCTCCTCCTCGAGCTCCGCGACCGACGCGTCGATGCGACCCCGCGAGAAGTCGGAGATCTCCAGGCCCTGCACGATCTCCCACGCCCCGCCGCGCGAGACCACGGGGAAGGACGAGATCAGACCGGTCGGGACGCCGTACGAGCCGTCCGAGACCACGCCGGCGCTCGTCCAGTCGCCCTCGGGCGTGCCGAGCACCCAGTCGTGGACGTGGTCGATCGCCGCGTTCGCCGCCGACGCGGCCGACGACGCACCGCGCGCGTCGATGATCGCCGCACCGCGCTTGGCGACCGTCGGGATGAACTCCTGCTCGAGCCAGCCCTGGTCCGTGGCGAGCTCCCCACCGGGCGTCCCTGCGACGTCGGCGTGGAACAGGTCCGGGTACTGCGTCGCGGAGTGGTTGCCCCAGATGGTGACCTTGCGGACCTCCGAGACGGGCACGCCCGCCTTCTTCGCGACCTGCGTCAGCGCGCGGTTGTGGTCGAGCCGCGTCATCGCGGTGAAGCGGTCCTTCGGCACGTCGGGCGCGTTCGACGCCGCGATGAGCGCGTTGGTGTTCGCCGGGTTCCCGACGACGAGCACGCGCACGTCGTCCGCCGCGCCCGCGTTGATCGCCTGGCCCTGCGGCTTGAAGATCCCGCCGTTCGCCTCGAGCAGGTCGCCGCGCTCCATGCCCGGCCCGCGCGGGCGCGCACCCACGAGCAGCGCCACGTTCGTGCCCTCGAAGGCCGCCGTCGGGTCGTCGAAGATGTCGATCCCGGCGAGCAGCGGGAACGCGCAGTCGTCGAGCTCCATCGCGGTGCCCTCGGCCGCCTTGACCCCCTGCGGGATCTCCAGGAGACGCAGGCGCACGGGGGTGTCGGGGCCGAGCAACTGGCCCGACGCGATGCGGAACAGCAGCGCGTAACCGATCTGACCGGCCGCGCCGGTCACCGTCACGTTCACGGGGGAAGTCATGCGCTCACTCTCCCACAACGCCCGTGCGCAGGTCGCCGCACGCGTCGTCGCCCTGGGCGTCGGTCGACGGCGCCGGGTCGACCTGGGAGGCCGGGGCCCCACCGTGGTCCGGGCGAGGTGACGGGACCGGGAGCGGGGCCGGAGAGAAGGAGGGCCCCGCGAAAGGCGACCAGGACGACGAACGGCGACGCTCCCCGGAAGGGAGCGTCGCCGTCGAGACGCGTGCAGGGCGGGTCAGCCCAGGCGCGCCTTGAGGTTCTCGTCGAGCGCGGCGAGGAAGTCCTCGGTGGTGAGCCACGCCTGGTCCGGGCCGACGAGGAGCGCGAGGTCCTTCGTCATCTGGCCGGACTCGACCGTCTTGACGACGACGTCCTCGAGGGTCTGCGCGAACTCGGTGACCTCGGGGGTGCCGTCGAGCTTGCCGCGGTGCATGAGGCCGCGGGTCCAGGCGAAGATCGACGCGATCGGGTTGGTCGACGTCGGCTTGCCCTGCTGGTGCTGGCGGTAGTGACGCGTCACCGTGCCGTGCGCGGCCTCGGCCTCGACGGTCTGGCCGTCGGGGGTCATGAGGACGGAGGTCATGAGGCCGAGCGAGCCGAAGCCCTGCGCGACGGTGTCGGACTGGACGTCGCCGTCGTAGTTCTTGCAGGCCCAGACGTAGCCGCCCTCCCACTTCATGGCCGAGGCGACCATGTCGTCGATGAGGCGGTGCTCGTAGGTGAGCCCGGCCGCGGCGAACTGCTCGGCGAACTCGGCGTCGAAGACCTCCTGGAACAGGTCCTTGAACTGGCCGTCGTAGGCCTTGAGGATCGTGTTCTTCGTGGAGAGGTACACGGGGTAGTTGCGCTGGAGGCCGTACGCGAACGAGGCGCGCGCGAAGTCGCGGATCGACTCGTTGAAGTTGTACATGCCCATCGCGACGCCGCCCTCCTCGGGCATGGTCACGACGTCGAACTTCTGCGGCTCGGAGCCGTCGGCCGGCTCGAACGTCATCGTGATCTTGCCGGGGCCCGGGACCTTGAAGTTCGTCGACTTGTACTGGTCGCCGTGGGCGTGACGGCCGATGATGATCGGCTTGTTCCAGCCCGGCACGAGGCGCGGGATGTTGGAGATGATGATCGGCTCGCGGAAGACGACGCCGCCGAGGATGTTGCGGATGGTCCCGTTCGGGGAGACCCACATCTTCTTGAGGCCGAACTCCTCGACGCGCGCCTCGTCGGGCGTGATGGTCGCGCACTTGACGCCGACGTTGTACTGCTTGATCGCGTTCGCCGCGTCGATCGTCACCTGGTCGTCGGTGGCGTCGCGGTTCTGGATCGACAGGTCGAAGTACTTGAGGTCGACGTCGAGGTAGGGGTGGATGAGGCGGTCCTTGATGAACTGCCAGATGATGCGCGTCATCTCGTCGCCGTCGAGCTCGACGACCGGGTTGACGACCTTGATCTTGCCCATGCGCAGATCGCTCCAACTGTCGGGGACTGGTGCCCCCGGACCGGACGGCCACCTGACGGGCCTGTCGGGCCGTCGGTCGGTTGTCCGTCGCACGCGAGGGCGTTTGCTGACCGCCGTCCAGCGTACTCGACTTCTCGACGTCAAGATACTTTGTCAGCCGCTCCTCGCGGGCGCCCGACTGCCTGGGCGACGGGCGCGTGACTCTGACGTCGCTGGAGCCTCTTCCACGAGCCAGAGAGACGGCCGGCAGCACGACTCCGCCTCTCATGGCGACGGTTGAGGATCGGTTCTACGAGCACGACGGCTGCTGCCGCGAGAGTGATCGAGACCGTCGCGGCGATCTCGTGCGTGCGGACGATCGCGACGATCGCCGCAGCCAGCACGACAGCGGGCCGGATCAGGGTGAACGGTCCGAGAACGAGTGCTGAGGCGAGGTACTTGAGCTCCCACCGGAGCGCGCCGTACACGCCCAGCGCGAGAAGAACGATGAGCGCGTACGGTCCGAGCACGGCCATGGCCGCCAGGCCTGCCGCCCGGTACGTGGCCATGGTTGCGGCGCCCAGGACCACGTCGGTCAACATCGAGGCGATCGCCGGCGCTGCGAGCAGCGCCATCAGCACAGCTCCGCGGAGCAGTCCTCTCCGACTCTCCTCGGCATGCTCTACCAGGCCCGTGCGGCCCAGCGAGGCCCGGAACCCGCTGAACGCCCCGTCGAGCAGCGCGAGGCACACGAGCGCGGCGATCACTGCACCGGTCATGCTCTGACCCCGACGATCGGTCTGAGCACATCCAGCGCCCGCGGATGCCAACGCGAACCCTCACGCACCTCGACGCGGTACCCGGGCGCACTGGCCCGGACGGCGGTGAGCAGAGCCCCCGAAGGGTGAGAACGCCGAGCGGACAGCACACCGTCGTGGCGCGAGACGGGTTCACGCATCCGCGCCTGGTGGAAGACCCACGCCCCAAGAGTCGACCAGAAGCACGGCGCGATGTCCCAGTGAGCGAAGGCGAGCACCTGCAACCGCGCCTGGACCGCGAAGAAGCCCGCGAGCTAGTCGGAGGTCAAGTGGTGGAGCAAGCCTGTCGACACGACGACCGTCCGGGCGCCGTCGTCGATCGCGACGCCCGGTGTGAACGCGTCTCCGTTCACGAACCGGACCGGAAGTCCTTCCGCCCGTGCCAGGCGCTCGGCCTCCATGACGAGGACTGGGTTCAGATCCACCCCGACCAGCTCGACGGATCGTGGCAAATCACCGCGCATGGCGATGGACCGGAGCACATGGCCGAGTCCGCAGCCGATGTCGACGACTCGGACCGGCTGTCCGCAGTCGTGGCCGATCTCGGCGAGCAGCGAGCCGACCAGCGCCGCCACACGCCGCCCCAGCTGCAGCTCCTCCCCCAGACGCGCCAGCTCGTAGTGGACACGAAGACCGAGCGCGTCCACCGCCACCGGGTCGAGCCGTGACCCGGTCGCCGGCATCCGACGGACGAGCCGCGCGGCACGCCGCTGGCCGCGGTCGCGCAGATCCGCCTCAGCCACCGATCGATCCACGCCCCGTCGCCCACCACTCGGGTCGAAGGACCACAGAAGGTCGGTGATCTCCAGCGGCCGGGCTCTCATGAGCGAAGTCAATCCCATGCGCGGCCCGCGTGCGCCCTGGCGCTCACGTGGACGCTCACCCGCAGGGTCGTCGACGCGACGCTCCCCGCCGGGCGACGACGGCGCGTCGTAGCGATCCTTGACCGGGGTCGCCCGGGTGCATCCGCCGGGGTCGATGCGGTACGCGATTCCGGAACCGATCGTCCCGGGTGATGAGACGCGGCGTCATTCCCAGGGTCTACACGGCCGATCTCCACCCGATGTCCTGAGAACGGTGGCAGGATGCGCACAGATGCCCGGATCTGCGCGGCATCGTGCCGTCATCCCGACTCCGAACACAGACAGGAACATCATGTCCCAGGACACCACCGCTCCCGGCTCAACGGGCGGACCCGTCGTCGAGGACGTCACCGTCGAGCGGACCGAGTCCGTCGCGGTCGTCCAGCCCGGTCTCCTCGCGCGCCTCGGCGCCGAGGTCTTCGGCACGTTCTTCCTCGTCCTCGCGATCGTCGGCGTGGCGATGTGG
This sequence comes from Cellulosimicrobium sp. Marseille-Q4280, assembly GCF_943181405.1. Classification (GTDB taxonomy): domain Bacteria; phylum Actinomycetota; class Actinomycetes; order Actinomycetales; family Cellulomonadaceae; genus Cellulosimicrobium. The sequence goes on along the minus strand of NZ_CALPBY010000007.1, from coordinate 69,718 downwards.
GCCCGGTTCTTCAACGGCAACCTCGTGCTCTCCGTCGCGTTCGCGGGCGGCGTCGCGCTGCTCGCCGCGATCGCCGCGGTCGGTCACGTCTCGGGCGGGCACTTCAACCCGGCCGTGACGCTCGGCGCCGCGATCGGCGGCCGGACCGCGTGGCGCGACGTGCTCCCCTACTGGCTCGCCCAGGTCGTCGGTGCCGTGCTCGCCGGGCTCGTGCTCCTCGCGACGATCCCGCGGTCGTCGCTCGACGTGCTGCAGCAGAACACCCTGATCGACGAGGCGACGACGGCGGCCCTGTTCCGCACGACCGCCAACGGCTTCGACGCGCACTCCCCGCTGACGTCCACGTTCGCGGCGGCCGGCGTCGAGGTGACGGTCGGCCTCGCGGCCGCCCTGCTCGTGGAGGTCGTCGCGACGGCCGTGCTGGTCGGCGTCATCCTCGGCGTCACGGACAACCGCACGCGCAGCACGATCGCCCCGATCGCTATCGGGCTCGCCCTCGCGGCGCTCCTCCTCGTCGCGGCGCCGTTCACCAACGCCTCGCTCAACCCTGCTCGCTCGACCGTCTCGGCCGTGTTCGGCGGCGACTGGGCGCTGAGCCAGCTCTGGCTGTTCTGGGTCGCCCCGCTCCTCGGCGCGGCGATCGCCGGCCTGTTCTACCGCGCCTTCGCGTTCGCGCCGGCGCAGGACGACCTCCTCGGCGAGGACCAGCTCGTGACGACCGAGGAGCTCGACGTCGAGGAGCCCGTCGCCGTCTCCACCGGACCGACGGCCGGTGCCGCGGCGACGACCGGCGCCACCGCGACGGCCACCGCCGACGACGCGGCGACGACCGTCCCGACCTCCTCCGAGCCGGTGACCGCCGCACCTGCGGCAGTCGCACCCGAGCCGGTCGAGTCCTCCGAGGTCGTCGAGGCCCCGCGGACCGACCGTCCCGCTGCCGAAGGCGACGACGACACGCAGGCACCGAAGGTCTGAACCACGGCACGACGACGCGGGGCCCGGTCCGTTCCGACGGACCGGGCCCCGCGTGCGTCGGGGGTCATGCCTCCGTCAGGGCTTCACGCCCGGGGCGAACGCGAGGAACGCGATGACCACCGCGGGTGCGAGGAAGAAGAACGTGTCGAGACCGCGCGACCGGACCGTGATCCCCACGGGGCCCGGGCCGGGGATGACCGCCCTGCACACCCCGGCGACGGCGAGGACGCCGGACAGGACCAGGCTCGCGACCCGCGCGTCGACGAGCAGGGCGACGGCGGTGGCGAGACCGACTCCGAGGAGCACGAGCCACATCGCGGGCTGCCGCGACGGCGCGAGGCTCGCGGGCGGCTCCGGAACGGTGTCCCCCGTGGACGCCTCGTCCCGGCCCCGATCGGGCGTCGGTCCGTCGGCGGACGGCTGCCCGTCGTCGTGCACGTGGTGCCACGACGGGACGATGGTCGCGCGGGGACGGTGGGTCGCCGCGCCGCGCGCGGTGACGTCGCTCACGCTCGTGCCCGTTCCACGTCCGGAAGCCTACCGCCGTGGCCTAGCGTGGCGTTCATGCCGTCCCCCGCGCGCCCTGCCCCCTCGACGTCGCCCGCGCCCCGGGGTGCCGCGACGTCCGTCCCGTCGTCCGTCGTCGTGGTCGGTGCCGGGCTGGCCGGGGCCCGCACGGTCGCTGCGCTCCGGGAGCTGGGTATCGACGGCGCGCTCACCCTGCTCGGCGCCGAGGGCGTGCCGCCGTACGACCGGCCGCCGTTGTCCAAGGAGCTCCTGACCCGTCCCGCGCCCGCCTGGTTGAGCGATGACCTGGGGATCGACGTCGGAGCCCTGGTGGACGACCTGCGGCTCGCCGACCCCGCGGTCCGCCTGGCACCGCCCGACGGCGGCGATCGCGCCTTCGCGGTCACCACCCGGTCGGGCGACGTCGTGCGCGCCGACGCGGTGGTGCTCGCGGTCGGTGCCGCGCCGGTCCGGCCGCTCGGCTGGGAGGCCGCCAGCGTGCTGCACACCGCGGCCGACGCGGCGGCGCTCCGCGAGCGCGTCGCACCCGGGCTGCGGCTGGCGATCGTCGGCGCCGGCTGGATCGGTGCCGAGATCGCCGGGGTGGCCGCCGGGGCGGGCGCCGACGTGACGGTCGTCGAGGCCGGCTCCACGCCGCTCGAGCGGCAGCTCGGTCCCACCGTCGGTGCGCACCTCGCGCGCTGGTACGCCCCCGCGGGTGCGCGCCTCGTGACGGGGCTGCCGGTCGTCGAGGTCGGTCCCGACGGCGTCCGGCTCGCCGACGGCGCGCACGTGGCGGCGGACGTCGTCCTCGCCGCCGTCGGTGCGCGCCCCGCGACGGCGTGGCTCGACGGCGTCGTCCCGCTGGACGCGCGCGGCGCGGTCCCCGTCGACGCGACGGGCGCCGTCCACGACGTGCCGGGGCTGTGGGCGCTCGGCGACTGCGCGACGCGCGACCACCCCGTCCTCGGGCCGGTGCCTGGCGGTCACTGGTCCGCTGCGCTCCACGACCCGGAGCCCACGGCTCGCGCGATCTTGGGTCTGGACCCGGACGGTGCGCCGCCGCACCCGCCCTACGTCTTCTCCCAGCAGCTCGGTCACGACCTGGCGCTCTTCGGGAACCCTTCCCCGACGGACGAGGTCGTCCTGCGCGGAGACCCGACCGGCGGGGCGACGGGCAGGGGGGCGTGGGCCGCCGTCTACGTCGAGCCGGGCGACAGCACGACGACCCACCGGACGGACGACGGGACCCGTCGAGCGGGACGAGCCGTGCGACGGGTCCGCGCCGTGCTGCTCGTCGACTCGCCGCGCGACGTCGGCGCGGTCCGCCGCCTCTTCACGCGCACGCCGCGGCCGGAGCTCGTGATCGAGCAGGCCGTGGACCCGACCGTACGGTGGCGGGACCTCGTCCCCGCAGCGCCCTGACCGGTTCAGCGCGGGACGTCACGACGGCGGAAGCCCGCGACGGCGATCACCAGCAGCAGCACCACGACGCCCGCGACCACGGCGACCGCCCGACCGGACGCGGCCTCGGTGGGCAGGCGGCCGATCGCGTGCAGCGGCGAGAGGTCCAGCGCCCAGTCCGGCAGGCGGAGCGTCTCGCCGAGCATCTCGACGACGGCGACGTACGCGAGCGCCGCCCAGAGCGCGGCGGTGGCCCGGGGCGCGATCCCGACCAGCGCGAGGCCGAGAGCGGGGACGGCGAGCACCGCCGGGAGGTAGGTGACCGTCGCCGTCATCGTGCCCCCGGCGTCGCCGCTCGCGCCTGACGCGGTCAGGGCGAGGCCGAGCCCGCCGGCGAGCGCGACGAGCCCCGCCCCGAGGAGTGCCGACGCCGCGTGCGCGCCGAGCCAGCGGCCGCGCCGGACCGCACGGGCCAGCAGCGGCTCGAGCCGGCCCGCCGTCTCCTCGCCCCGGGCTCGGCCGACCACCTGCGCCCCGGCGCCCATCGCCATGACGAGGGTCAGGACGAGGCAGTAGGCGACGTACCAGGACGTCGGGTCGGTGCCGGACCCCCCGAGGAGCACCTCCAGGTCGGGGTTGCTCGCGATCACGTCGTCCACGTCGTCGGTGAACGCGCCGAAGACCGCGCCCACACCGGCGGCACCGACGGCCCAGGCGGCCAGGCTCGGGCCGTGCAGGCGCACGGACATGCCGAGCTGGCCGCGACCGGACGCGCTCGCGCGAGCGGGACCGGGCCGGCTCGCGACGACCGCGCTGCCGAGGTCGCGCCGTCCGACGAGGGCGAGCCCCGCTCCCGCGAGCGCGACCGCGACGCCCAGGGCGAGCGCGAGCGGCCACACGCGCGAGTCGGCGAAGGGGCGCGTCTCCTGCTGCCACGCGAGCGGCGACAGCCACTTCCACCCGTTCCCCTCGACGTCCCCCACCGCCCGCAGCACGTAGGCGGCGCCAAGCACGCCGATGCCCGCCCCGAGGACGCCGGCGGACCGGCGCAGGAGCTGGCCGGCGAGCGTGGCCACGCCCGCGAAGACCAGTCCGAGGCCCGTCAGGGACGCGCCGTAGAGCGCGGCGTCGGCCAGGTCGACGTCGTGGGCGACGAGCGTCAGCGTCACTCCGGCGCCGACCAGGACGAGGGCCGCGCCCGCGACGACGAGCGCTGCCGCCCACGGCGCGCGGGCGCCCACGGCGCGCGACCGGACGAGCTCGAGGCGACCGACCTCCTCCTCGCGGCGCGTGGAGCGCGCGACGAGCATCAGCCCCATGAGCGGCACGGCGATCGCGGCGACGAAGCCGAACTCGTTCGCGACGACCCCGCCGAGCGTGTCGGCGCCGTACGGGGTGCCGTTGATCGCGGCCATCGTCGGGTCGGCCCCGACGGTCGCGCCGTACGTCGCGAGCTGTTCCGGCGTGCCGTAGGTGGCGTCGATCGCGGCGACCGTGGCGACGTAGGTGGCCAGGAGACCGAGGACCCACGCGACGAGGGCCACCCGGCCGGTGCGCAGCTGCAGGCGCAGCATCGTGGTGACGCCGGAGCGGTTCACGCGCTCTGCCCGTCGTACTCGCTGAGGAAGAGCTCGTCCAGGCTCGGGGGCCGAACGGTGAGCGACGCCAGCCCGTGCCCGACGAGCGGGCGCAGCGCCGCGTCGAGCACGTCGGGGTCGACCGTGAACCGAACGTCGTCACCGGCGAGGCCGTCACCGGCCGGGGTGACGACGAGGTCGGCGACGTCCACGCCGGCGAGATCGGGTGCCGCGCCCCGGGTGACGGCGTGCACGGTGGTCCGCGCGAGCCGGCGCAGCTCCGCGACGGTGCCGGCCCGCACGGTGCGTCCGTGCCGGATGATCGTCACCGTGCGGCACAGCGCCTCGACCTCGCTGAGGATGTGGCTCGACAGCAGGACCGTCGCCCCGTCGGCGGCACGCTCGGCGACGCACTCGCGGAAGACCTCCTCCATGAGCGGGTCGAGGCCCGACGTCGGCTCGTCGAGCACGAGGAGGTCGGCGCGGGCGGCGAACGCGGCGACGAGGGCGACCTTCTGGCGGTTGCCCTTCGAGTAGTCGCGCACGCGCTTCGACGGGTCGAGGTCGAACCGCTCGACGAGCTCCGCACGTCGCGCCTCGTCGAGCGGGGCGCCCGAGGCGCCGAGGACGTCGACGCACTGGCCGCCGGTCAGTCCCGGCCAGAGCGCGACGTCGCCGGGCACGTACGTCAGGCGACGGTGCAGCGGCACCGCGTCGCGCCACGGGTCACGGCCGAAGAGCTCGACGTGGCCCCCGCTGCGCCGGACCATGCCGAGCAGGATGCGGATCGTCGTGGACTTCCCCGCCCCGTTCGGACCGAGGAACCCTCGCACCTCGCCACGCTCGAGCGTCAGGTCGAGCCCGTCGAGCGCGCGGAACCTCCCGAACGTCTTCTCGAGCCCTCGGACGTCGACGACACGGTCCTCCATCGCTCCTCCTGCGGTCGACCGGCAGCCGGGTGGCAGATGCACCGCAGTCTCCGCCATCCGGAGGGCGCTGTCCTGTCGGCTCGCGACGGCCGACGCCGGTCGACCGCCCCGTCCCGACGGCGCACCACGCGCAGCCGGGAGGGGTCGGTTCGACGCGGCTCAGTGCGCGAAGTGGCGCGTGCCCGTGAAGTACACCGTCGCGCCGGCCGCGGTCGCGGCCTCGATCACCTCGGCGTCGCGGATCGAGCCTCCGGGCGCGACGACGGCGCGGACCCCGGCGTCGAGCAGGATCTGCAGGCCATCAGCGAACGGGAAGAACGCGTCCGACGCCGCGACGGCACCGCGCGCCCGCTCCTGACCGTCCGCGAGGGTGTTGGCCCGCTCGACCGCGAGGCGGCACGAGTCCACGCGGTTGACCTGCCCCATCCCGACGCCCACGGCGGCGCCGTCGGCGGCGAGGAGGATCGCGTTGGACTTCGCGGCGCGCACCGCGCGCCACGCGAAGGCGAGGTCGGCGAGCGTCGCCTCGTCCGCGGCGGCGCCGGTGACGAGGGTCCAGTGCTGCGGGTCGTCACCGCCGGTGACCGTGCCGTCGGCGTCGGTGACGACCGCGTCGACGCGGTCGACGCCCTGCACGAGGAGACCACCGCTGATCGGGCGCGTCTCGACCGTGGCGGAGGGCGCGCCGTCGACCACGAGGAGCCGGAGGTTCTTCTTCGCCTGCAGCACCTCGAGCGCGTCGGGCTCGAAGCCGGGCGCGACGACGACCTCGGTGAACACCGGGGCGATCTGCTCCGCCGCGGCGCGGGTCACGACGCGGTTGGCCGCGACGACGCCCCCGTACGCCGACACGGGGTCGGTCGCGTGCGCCTTGGCGTGCGCGTCCGCGACGTCGGTGCCCACCGCGATGCCGCACGGGTTCGCGTGCTTGATGATCGCGACGGCCGGCTCGGCGTGGTCGTGCGCCGCGCGCCAGGCGGCGTCGGCGTCGACGTAGTTGTTGTAGCTCATGGCCTTGCCGTGGAGCTGCGTCGCCTGCGCGAGCCCGGCCGGGCCGTGCCCGGTCGTGTAGAGCGCCGCGCGCTGGTGCGGGTTCTCGCCGTAGCGCAGCACGTCGGACCGGTCCCACGTCCCGCCGATCCAGGCCGGGAAGCCGCTGGAGACCGTCGCACCGTCCGCCTGCACGAGCTCGTCGGTGGGCGCGACGACGTTGCCCATCCAGGACGCGACGGCGACGTCGTAGGTCGCCGTGTGCACGAAGGCGGCGGCCGCGAGCGCCTTGCGCTGCGCGTAGGTGAAGCCGCCGGCGCGGACGGCGTCGATCACGGCGTCGTAGGCGGCCGGCTCGACGACGACGGCGACGCTCGGGTGGTTCTTCGCCGCGGCGCGGACCATGGACGGTCCGCCGATGTCGATCTGCTCGACGACCTCGTCCGGGCCTGCGCCCGACGCGACGGTCGCGGCGAACGGGTAGAGGTTGACGACGACGAGCTCGAACGGGGAGATGTCGAGCTGGGCAAGCTGTTGCATGTGGTCCTGCTTGCGCGAGTCGGCGAGGATGCCGGCGTGCACGCGCGGGTGCAGCGTCTTGACGCGCCCCTCGAGGCACTCGGGGAAGCCGGTGAGGTCCTCGACCCGCGTGACGGGGATGCCCTCCGCGGCGATCGTGGCGGCGGTCGAGCCGGTGGAGACGAGCTCGACGCCCGCGGCGTGCAGCGCGGTGGCGAGCTCGGCGAGCCCGGTCTTGTCGTAGACGCTCAGGAGCGCGCGGCGCACGGGGCGCTGTGCGTCGTCGGCGAGCTGGACGTCGGGGGCCGAGGGTGCGGACATGACGAGGGGCTCCTCTGGGTCGCGGTCGGTGCGTCGGTCCCGCGGGTGCGGTACCGGTGCCGAGTGGCAGAACCCAGGCGCCCAGGCGGTCGACGCACCAGCAGGTAGTTCCGGCCGCTCCCCGGTGGTCGTTCCCACCCTCGCCAGTCGCGGCCGCCGCCGAGTCTACCGGGGCGCCGCCTCGGCGAGCGCGCGGGCGTCGTCCGCCCACGTGTCGGGTGTGCCCACGCGCCACAGCGAGCGCGAGGTGCTGAGGCCGGCGACGGTCACGACGAGGAGACCGGCGAGCACCGCGAGCGCCGTCCCGATCCCGTACCGCGCGAGCAGCCCGCTCCCGACGAGCGGGACGAGCGGGCCTGCTGCGAGGCCGGTGAGGCCCAGGACGGACGCGAGGCGGCCCTGCATCTGGGCCGGCGTGATCGCCGCGGCGTAGCCGGACAGACCCGCGTTCACGGCGGGGACGAGCAGGACCGCGGGCGGGAGGACGACGAGATAGGCGACGTACGACTGCAGCAGGGCCATCGCCACGGCACCGGTCGCGAGCACCCCGAGCGCGACGACGACGAGCGCTCCCGCGCGGAACCGCCCCACGAGGCGCGGGGCCAGCACGGCGCCGACGAGCACCCCGAGCCCGACGGCGAGGTCGACGAGACCGATGAGGACCGGCGTCGTGCCCGTGCGCACGAGCTCGAGGTTGATGCCGATCATGAGACCGCCGAACGCGACGTTGACGACGACGAACAGACCGAGCAGGGCGCGGAAGAGCGGCACCGACCAGACGAAGAGCAGCCCTTCGCGCAGCGCCGCCACCGGACGGGTCGCGCGCGCCTCGGCGACGTCACCGTTCAGCGGTTCGCGCACGAGCCACGTGCACACGGCGGTGGCGAGGTGCCCCACGGCTGCCGCGGCGAGCGGGATCGCGTGCGACACCGCGTAGAGCACGCCGCCGAGCGGGCCGGCGAGGAGGCCCGCCGCGGCGTCCCTCCCCTGCGCCGCGGCGAGCGCGGTCGGCAGCTGGGGAACGGGGACGACCGAGCGGAACGCACCGCTCGTCGCCGGGTCGACGAGCGCGCCGACCACGGACGCCCCGAAGAGGGCGGCCGCGAGGTGCCAGGTGGTGAGCGCACCGAGCCCGGCCGCGACCGCCACCGTCGTCCACAGCAGCGTCCCCACGCCTGCCGCCGCGACCACGAGCCGACGGCGATCCACCCGGTCGGCGACCACGCCGGCGGGCAGGGTCGCGAGGAGCGCGCCGACCTGCCCGACGGCGGCGACCACGCCCGCCTGGACCACCGAGCCCGTGAGCCCGTACGCGACGAGCGGCACGGCGAACAGCGCGACCCCCGCCCCGAGCGTCTCGGCGGTGAGCCCCGTCATGAGGAGCATGTACGACCGGTTGCGGAGCAGGCGCGCGGGCGAGGGGGCGTCGGCGACGGGCGCGGCGTCGGCGCGGTCGGTCGGCAGGGGAAGTGTCTCCCGGAGGCCCGGGTCCTGGCTCGTGGTCATGGCAGGACAGTAGGTGCGCAGCGCTTATTGCGCAATGACTCTTGCGCGCTTGCTCTTGCGCACCGACGGTTGCCCTCGGGAGGAGCATTGCTAGCCTCGTCGTGTGCTCGAGACCTTCCGCGTCCAGGACCCCGCCGCGCTGCGGGCGATCGCCCACCCCTTGCGGCAGCGGATCCTCATCGAGCTCGCCGCACTCGGCCACGCCCGTGCCGCCGACCTCGCCCGCGCGACGGACGAGCCCGCCAACGCGGTGAGCTTCCACCTCCGCGTCCTGGCGAAGGCCGGGATGATCGTCGAGGCGCCGGAGCACGCGCGCGACCGTCGGGACCGGGTCTGGACCAACGTCGCGAAGAGCTACGCGGTCGAGCCCGGTACGCCGGCGGCGATGCGCGACGTCGTGGTCCCCGCCCTCCGGTGGGCCGAGGAGACGTTCCGCCGGGCGAACGCCTCCGGCGAGTCGCGCGACGACCGGATCCTGGCCCTGAGCACGTTCCTGCTCGACGACGAGCAGGCGGCCGCGTTGGTCACCGAGCTCCAGGACGTGCTCGAGCGCTGGTCGGAACGGTCGCTCGAGGCGGCGCGCGCCGCGCCGCGAGCCCGGCGCGAGACGTACCAGCTGCTCGCGGTCCTCGCGCCGCAGGCGCTAGCCGAGGACGACGCGGCGGCCGTCGACCCGTAGGCCCTCGCGCGCCACGCGGCCCACGGTCTCCACGAGGAGCGCGCGCTCGGCGATCTTGATGCGCTCGTGCAGGCTCGCCTCGTCGTCGTCGTCCTCCACCGGGACGGCCACCTGGGCGATGATCGGCCCGGTGTCCACGCCGTCGTCGACGACGTGCACGGTGCACCCCGTGACCTTCACGCCGTAGGCCAGCGCGTCGCGCACGCCGTGCGCGCCCGGGAAGGACGGCAGCAGCGCCGGGTGGGTGTTGACCGTGCGGCCGGCGAAACGACCGACGAACGCGGGGCCGAGGATGCGCATGAAGCCGGCCAGCACGACGAGGTCCGGGCGGAACACGTCGACCGCCTGCACGACGCCCTCGTCCCACGCGGCACGGTCCGGGAAGTCGCCCGGCTCGACCACGACTGCCGCGACCCCGGCGTCGCGCGCGAGGTCGAGACCACCCGCGGCGGGCTTGTCCGAGACGACGCCGACGACGCGCGCGCCGTAGGCGGGGTCCTCGTGGGCCGCGAGGATCGCGGCGAGGTTGCTGCCCGCCCCCGAGACGAGGACGACGACGCGCGCCGCGGACGAGGACTCGACGAGGTGGCCGGACGGCGTCTGCACTGTGCTCCCTGGGTCGGCGGCCGGGCGCGAAGGGTCCGCGACCCGCCCGCCCGATGGGAGAGAATGTACCCCGAGCACGCACGCAACCGAGGAGTCGCCTTGGGCAACCCGTACGCCCCGCCCCGCCCGGACGCCCCGCCGCGTCCCGGACCCGGCGACCCGCCGCCATCGGCTCCCGGATCGGGCCCGCCGCGGCCCGACCGCGAGACCCCGCCGCCCCTGCCGCCACAGGGACCGACACCCCCGCCACGGCCGACGCCCGAGCCGGAACCCGTCGACCCCGAGACCGCGCGCCTCGCCACACGACGCGTCCTGCACTTCGGGCTGCTCCTCCTGCTGGTCATCGTCCTGAGCGCGCTGCCCTTCCCCTGGCAGATGGCCAGCCTCGCGGTCGCCGTCGCGGCGGTCGTCGGCGGCGTGCGAGCCCTCGTCGCCGCGTGGCGGGCCCGCGTGCGGGGTGCGCTCGTGCCCGCGCTGGCGATCGGCGTCGGGCTCGCGGTCCTTCTGACGTTCCAGCTCCTCGCGGTCCTCGTGACGTGGGACGTGGCGATGGAGCACCAGCGGTGCCTCGACGGGGCGATCACGGTCGCGGCGGAGGAGCGGTGCGAGACGGCCCGGATCCAGGGGATCCAGAGCCAGGTGAACGGGCTCGTCCCGCAACCCTGACGCGCGCCCCGGCGCGGGCCGCGGGCTCAGGCGCCGGAGCCGAGCACCGCGTCCTCGGCGTCCTCGTCCCGCTCCGCGTGACGACGCCCGAGCGGGTCGAGGCGCGCCCACACGAGCGCGAGCGCCGCACCCCCGCCGATCTCGGCCGCGGCGAGCAGGCCCACGAGGAGGCCGTCCGTCCCGACAACGGCGAACCGCCCCGGCCCGACCGCGCCGCTGCCCAGCCAGGCCGCGACCCCGAGCAGCAGACCGGCCGCCGCCGCGACGCCGCCGGCCGCGAGCGCGACGTCCGACCAGCGGACCTCACCGTCCCGGTCGCCCGCGACCTCCGGCAGGCGGCTCGCGACGAAGACGCCGGCCACGACCCCGAGCACGACGACCACCGCGGGGAGCCAGGCCGTCAGCGCATTGGTCCAGTCGTCCCCGGGCAGCGCGCCGAGCAGCGGGATCGCGGGAAGCGCACCCGGTTCCGAACCGGACGCCGCGAAGGTGCTGCCCTCCCCCACCTCGAAGCCCGGCCCGACGAGCCAGGCGGCCGCCCACAGCACGAGGTTCGGGAGCACCGCGAGCTGCGCCACCGCCAGGACGACGCCACCGACCGGGCCCGGGGCGAGCCCCGTGACGATGTCGCCCGACGTCGCCCGACCGGCGACCACCCAGGCGCCGACGACGATCGCCGAGACCCCGACGAGGAGGCTCACCCCGAGCAGCCCTCCGCGCAGCCCGAGCCGGACCGTCGGCGGGAGCCACGCGTCGGCCCGGTGTGCGAGGTCTGCGACGAACGGGGCGTCGGGGCGCACGAGCATCCCGGCCCCCAGACCGACGCCTCCGACGAGCGCGCCCCCGACGAGCGCCACGGGCAGGCCCCACACCGGGGTGGTCCCGGCGATCAGCGCGACGCCGAGCGTCGCGACCCCGTAGGTCACCGTTCCCGCGACCCACGCGGAGAGGGTCGTGTGCGCGGAGCGTCGGGCCGAGGCGAAGCAGCAGAAGAGCGCGAGCGCGGTGATCCCCAGCGGGACGAGGGTGACGGTCGCTCCGCTCGCGACGAGCGGCACGCCGTGCCCGAGCAGCCACAGGCCCGCGGCGACGGTCACGGACTGGCCCCAGCCGTCCGACGGCGTCCCGGTCGACGCGGCGACGAAGGCTGCCAGCCCGGGAAGGACGACCACGAGGAGCGACAGGACGAGGGCCTGGAGCGCCGCGACGACCCCGGAGGCCGCGCGGCGCGGAGCGACCGGCACGGGGGGCGCGGTGCCCTCCACGGTGCGCGGGCGGCTCCCGGTCGTGCTGGTGGTGCTCATGGTCCTCATCGTCGTCGATCGGGCGCGTGCATCGGGTGAACCGGCCCGGCGCGCCAGCGTACCCGCCGGGTCGTCGGCCCCCCGCGCTGCTCGAGCGCGGGAGCACCCACGCCGCACGCAGGTCGAGCCCGGCACGACGACGCCCCGCCTCCGGCGAGCGGAGGCGGGGCGTCGTGGACCGTCGGGGCGCAGCGCGCCCCGCGGGTCAGGAGAGGATCTCGCGCATGAGCGCGGCGGTCTCGGACGGCGTCTTGCCGACCTTGACGCCGGCGGCCTCGAGGGCCTCCTTCTTCGCCTGCGCGGTGCCGGACGAGCCGGACACGATGGCGCCCGCGTGGCCCATCGTCTTGCCCTCGGGGGCCGTGAAGCCCGCGACGTAGCCGACGACCGGCTTCGTGACGTTCGCCTGGATGAAGGCCGCGGCACGCTCCTCGGCGTCGCCGCCGATCTCGCCGATCATGACGATCGCCTCGGTCTCCGGGTCCGCCTCGAACGCGGCGAGCGCGTCGATGTGCGTGGTGCCGATGATCGGGTCGCCACCGATGCCGATGGCCGTCGAGAAGCCGAAGTCCCGCAGCTCGTACATCATCTGGTAGGTCAGCGTGCCCGACTTGGACACGAGGCCGATCTTGCCGGGGCCCGTGATGTTCGCCGGGATGATGCCGACGTTCGACTTCCCGGGGCTGATGATGCCGGGGCAGTTCGGGCCGATGAGGCGCACGCCGGCCTGCTGCGCGAGCGTGAAGAACTCGGCGGAGTCCGCGACGGGGACGCCCTCGGTGATGATCACCGTGAGCGGCATGCGCGCGTCGATCGCCTCGACGACGGCGGCCTTCGTGAACGCCGGCGGCACGAAGATGACCGACACGTCCGCGCCGGTCTGCTTCATCGCCTCCGCGACGGAGCCGAACACCGGGACGGTCACGTCACCGGGGAACTCGACGCTCTGGCCCGCCTTGCGGGGGTTCACGCCGCCGACGACGTTCGTGCCCGACGCGAGCATGCGCGTCGTGTGCTTCATGCCCTCCGAGCCGGTCATGCCCTGGACGATGACCTTGGAGTCCTCGTTGATGAAGATTGCCATGTCTGTGTCTGTTCTCTCTCGGGTCGTCTCGGGCGGGCTCAGGCGGCGGTGGAGGCGGCGGCGAGCTCAGCAGCCCGGTCCGCGCCGCCGTCCATCGTCTCGGCCAGCGTCACGAGCGGGTGGTTCGCCTCCGCGAGGATGCGACGTCCCTCCTCGACGTTGTTGCCGTCGAGGCGGACGACGAGCGGCTTGTTCGCCTCGTCGCCGAGGATGGCGAGCGCCTGGACGATGCCGTTGGCGACCTCGTCGCACGCGGTGATGCCGCCGAAGACGTTGACGAGCACGCTCTTGACCTGCGGGTCGTTGAGGATGACGTCGAGACCCGCGGCCATGACGGCCGCGGACGCGCCGCCGCCGATGTCGAGGAAGTTGGCGGGCTTCACGCCGCCGTGCGCCTCGCCGGCGTACGCGACGACGTCGAGCGTGCTCATGACGAGCCCTGCGCCGTTGCCGATGATGCCGACCTCGCCGTCGAGCTTGACGTAGTTGAGGTCGTTCTCCTTGGCCTTCGCCTCGAGCGGGTCCGCCGCGGCCTTGTCCTCGAGCGCGGCGTGGTCCGCGTGGCGGAACCCGGCGTTCTCGTCGAGCGTGACCTTGCCGTCGAGCGCGACGACCTGGCCGTCCTCGGTCTTGACGAGCGGGTTGACCTCGACGAGCGTCGCGTCCTCGGCCTGGTAGACCGTCCAGAGCTTCTGGATCGTCTCGGCGACCGCCTCCTTGACGTCTGCGGCGAAACCGGCCGCCTCGACGATCTCCGCGGCCTTCGCCGCGTCGATCCCGACTGTCGGGTCGACGGCGACGCGCGCGAGCGCCTCGGGACGCTCGACCGCGAGCTGCTCGATCTCCATGCCGCCCTCGACGCTCGCCATCGCGAGGTAGGAGCGGTTCGACCGGTCGAGCAGGACGGAGAAGTAGTACTCCTCCGCGATGCGCGCGCCCGCGGCGATCATCACGCGGTGGACCGTGTGGCCCTTGATGTCCATGCCGAGGATCTCGGACGCCTTCTCGGCCGCCTCCTCGGGCGAGTGGGCGAGCTTGACGCCGCCCGCCTTGCCGCGGCCGCCGGTCTTCACCTGGGCCTTGACGACCACGGTGCCCCCGCCGAGCTGCTCGGCGCCCGCCCGGGCCTCGTCGGGGGTCGTCGCGACGACGCCGCCCAGCACGGGCACGCCGTGCTTCTCGAAGATGTCACGCGCCTGGTATTCGAACAGGTCCACCCTGCTGCGTCCTTCCGTCTGATGCGCCGTGTGCGGCATGACCGATGTCTCGACATCAAGACATCCCCGTACAGGGTAGCCCTCGCGGGCGACGGCACCTATCCGGGCCAGGCGAACGGTGCTCGACCGCCGCTGTTCCGTTGGTCACGTCGGGCGGGCCGCGGGCCGGGCCAGCGCGCACCGCTCGTCCGGTCAGCCCGTGACGGGGACCTCGTCGAACCGCACGGGCGAGCTGCCGTCGGTCGCGGTGGCGTCCGGCACGTCGACCACCACGACGTCCGCACCCGTGTCGGGCCACACGACGGTGACCGCGGTGCCGAGGCCCGGGTCGAGAGAGCCCACGATGGCCTCGGCGAGCGGGTTGCGCACCACGTCCGTGTACAGCGTGGGGTCGACGAGGTAGTCCGCCGGGTAGACGCGCGTGCCGCCGTCGAGGAGCGTGACGTTGCCGGCACCGAGGTGGTTGCCGGTGAGGTCGCCGCGCCCGTCGTACGTCGACCCGAGCACCGACACCAGCGAGGCGTGCTCGGTGCCGACGTTGCTGACCCTGAGGTCCCCCACGAGGTAGCCGCCCACGCGGCGCACGTCGACGAGCTCGACGTCGAGCCGGTGCGTCGCGCCGAGACCGTCCGGGTGGTCGAGGGTGGCCGCACCGAGCCCGTCGACGGTCGGGCCCGAGGCGGCGGGAGCGGCCCCGGGCTGCGGTTCCTCGGGGAGCGCGCTGGGCTCGGGCGCCTCGGGCGTGAACTCGACGGTCACGCGCCGGTTGAGCGCACGGGCCTCCTCCGAGGCCTGCTCGGCGACCGGGTCGCTCTCGCCCCGGCCCTCGACGAGGACGTCGAGGGCACCGAGGTCGGCGAGCGTCGACAGACGGTCCGCGACGGCCTGTGCGCGACGCTCGGAGAGCTCCTGGTTCGCCGCCTCGTCGCCCACGTCGTCGGTGTGGCCGACGACGACGAGCTCGCCGCCCTCGGCGAGCGCCACCTGCTCGGCGACGACACCCAGGGCGTCGTCGGCACCCGCGCCGAGGTCGGCGGAGTCGACCGCGAAGAGGACGTCCGAGTCGACGGCCATCGTCACCGTCTCCTCGTCCTGACGCGTGCGGACGGCGCCGGAGGCCTGTGTGCTGTAGGACTCGAGGAACGCGACGGGCGCGACGACGTCGGCGCCCTGCCCCCCGTCCAGCTCGGTCGGGGCGACGGTCAGCCCGCCTGCGTCGTCGGCCTCGACCACCGGCACGTCCTCGACCAGCCCGACGGACGGGACCAGGACGGACGTGGTCGCGGTGGTCGGCGGGTCGAACGCGACGTAGCCCACGCTCGGCTCCTTCCCGGCACCGAGCTGCCAGCCGCCCTCGAGGAGGCCGACGGGCTCACCGGAGGCGGTGTGCGCGGCCTCCCGGACGACGCCCGTGTCGAGGTCGACGAGCCGGACGCCGGAGAACGACTCGTCCTGGCTCAGCGTGCGGTTGGCGAGCTCGTAGCCCAGCATGACCGTGCTCTCGCCGGCGGTGCCCTCGACCTCGACTCGCAGGACGGCGAGATCGCCGTGCACGGCGACGGGACCGACCCGCACGTCCGCCTCGGCCCCGTACAGGTTCACGGGCACGACGACGGGTGCGGGATCGGTCGAGAGCACGGGGCGCTCCGTGGCCGACGGCTCGGCAGGAGCCTCGGCGGCGCCCTGCGAGCAGGCGGCGAGGAACGCCGCCGCCAGCGCGGCGGCCACCGCCACGTGCGCGCGGCGCAACCCTCGTCGGGCCGGGACGACCCGTCCCTGGTCGCCTCGTGCGCGGTCGTCACGTCCGTGGTCGGTGCTCGTCATGGGTTCCCCTCGTCGTCCCGCGGCTCTCGTGCCGCCCGCGGCTCTCGTGCCGGCCCGTCCGGCAACCCCGGCCGCGTACGGCCCGGACGACCTTAGCGGTGAGCGACGGACGCGCCGTCGGCGTCCGCGGCGCGGAACGGGCGTCAACGCAAGTTGACACCTCGTGTGCGTCAACCTAGATTGACGGCATGGATCCCGTCGACATGGACGCCGCCAGCAGCACGGACCCGGACGTGGGACTGCGCGCCGTGCGCTCGCTCCGCACCCTCGCCGAGCGGCTCGAGGTGCTGCAGGTGGAGAACGCCCGGGCGCTCGGCTGGTCGTGGCAGGAGATCGCCGAGCGTCTCGGCGTGAGCCGGCAGGCCGTCCACAAGAAGCACGGCACACCCCGCAACCGGAGGTCATGATGTTCGAACGCTTCTCGTCCGACGCCCGCGCGGCCGTCATCGGTGCGCAGGAGGTCGCGCGGCGTCGCGGTGCAGGGTCGATCGAGGCGGTGCACCTGCTGCTCGCCGTGTCCGAGCAGGAAGACGGCGCGGCCGTCCGCGGGCTCGACGCGGTCGGACTGACGGCACCGGCGCTGGACCGCCTGGCCACGGCGACCGAGTCTGCGGACGCCTTCGACGGCGACGCGCTCGCCGCGCTGGGCATCGACCTCGACGCCGTGCGCGCCAGGACCGACGCCGCCTTCGGCACGGGCGCGCTCGAGCGTGCGGGCCGGAGACGGCGCCGGGGGCACCTCACGTTCACGAACGAGGCCGCGAAGGTGCTCGAGCGCTCGCTGCGCGAGGCGCTCGCCCTGCGCGCACCCGCGATCGACTCGGGGCACGTGCTGCTCGCGCTCCTGCACGACGAGGACACGTCTGCCTGTCGCACCCTCGTCGCTGCCCTCGCGGAGAGGGGCTCCGACCCCGCCGCCCTGCGTGCGGTGCTCACCGGACAGGGGTCGTCGGGCGACCGCGGCCGCGCCGCGTCCTGACGACGTCGCCAGCGCGTCGCTCTCGCCGCCGGGTGTCGACCCGACCGGGCACCCTCCGCGGCCCGCGTCGCCGAAGACCCGGGCAGGCGCTCAGAGCTTCGTGACCGGCGAGTAGCGCAGCAACAACCGCTTCGTCCCGTCCGCCCCGAAGTCGATCTTCGCGACGGCGTTCGGCCCGGCCCCCTCGAGCGCCACGACCGTCCCGAGCCCGTAGGCGTCGTGAGTCACCTTGTCCCCCAGCGACAGGTTCGGGATGTCGGTGTCCTGCCGCGGCGTCGCCGACCCGAACGTCGCACCCCCGGACGCGCTCCCCCGGGACGCGCGGCCGGGCGACCCGGACCGCGACCCGTACCCGGACCGACCCCCGGACCACGACCCGGAGCCGGACCCACGACCCCACACGGAACCCCCGGCGCGCAGCGTGGCCATCGACGACTCCCGGCGCCGCCAGTCCCACAGCTCCTCCGGGATCTCCTCGAGGAACCGGCTCGGCGGGAACTCGTTCGCCATGCCCCACGCGGACCGGACGGCCGAGCGCGAGACGTAGAGCCGCTCGCGCGCGCGGGTGATGCCCACGTAGGCGAGGCGGCGCTCCTCGGAGAGCTCGGCGTCGTCGTGCAGGGACCGCATGTGCGGGAACGTCCCGTCCTCCATGCCGGTGAGGAACACGACGGGGAACTCGAGGCCCTTGGCGGTGTGCAGGGTCATGAGCGTGACGACCCCGGGGTCGACCTTCTCCTCGGCCGTGCCCTCGTCGCCGTCCGCGACGTCGTCGGCGGGGATCTGGTCGGCGTCGGCGACGAGCGAGACGCGCTCGAGGAAGTCGGACAGCGTGCCCTCGGGCTCGAGCTCGGTGAACTCGGTCGCGACCGCGTGCAGCTCGGCGAGGTTCTCGACGCGCGTCGCGTCCTGCGGGTCGTCGCTCGCGCGCAGCTCGGCGAGGTAGCCCGTGCGGTCGAGGACGGCCCCGAGCACGTCTGACGGCGTCGCGCCGGAGTCGGCGAGCTCGCGCAGCCCGGCCATCAGCTCGACGAAGCCGCGCAGCGGGTTGAGCGTGCGGTTGGTCAGGCCCGGGATCTCGTCGATCCGGTCGAGCGCGGCGCCGAACGAGATCCGCTCGCGGTCCGCGAGCGCCGCGACGGCGCCCTCGGCCCGGTCGCCGAGGCCGCGCTTGGGGGTGTTGAGGACGCGGCGCAGGTTGACGTCGTCGTCGAGGTTGTCGATGGCCCGCAGGTACGCGACGGCGTCCTTGACCTCGCGTCGCTCGTAGAAGCGCGTGCCGCCGACGACCTTGTACGGCAGGCCGACGCGGATGAGCACCTCCTCGAGCGCGCGGGACTGGGCGTTGGTGCGGTAGAACACGGCGACGTCGCCGGGCCGCACGCCGTCGGTGTCGCCGAGGCGGTCGATCTCCTCGGCGACGAACCGCGCCTCCTCGTGCTCGTTGTCCGCGACGTAGCCGATGACCTTCGCGCCGGCGCCGGAGTCGGTCCACAGACGCTTGGGCTTGCGGTCGGGGTTGCGCGAGATGACGGCGTTGGCCGCGGAGAGGATGTTCTGCGTCGAGCGGTAGTTCTGCTCGAGCAGGATCGTGCGCGCGTCGGGGTAGTCGGCCTCGAACTCGAGGATGTTGCGGATCGTCGCGCCGCGGAAGGCGTAGATCGACTGGTCGGCGTCGCCGACGACGGTGAGCTCGGCAGGGTCCAGGGCGGGCACCTGGGCCTCGCCCGTGCCGCTCGTCGCAGGGTCCGTCGCGGCCGAGTCCTCGCCCACGCCCGCGAGCTCGCGCACGAGGACGTACTGCGCGTGGTTGGTGTCCTGGTACTCGTCGACGAGCACGTGGCGGAACCGGCGGCGGTAGTGCTCGGCCACGGCCGGGAACGCCTGGAGCAGGTTGACCGTGGTCATGATGATGTCGTCGAAGTCGAGCGCGCTCGCCGCGACGAGACGCGCCTGGTAGCGGGTGTAGACGTCGGCGAGGACCTGGTCGAACTCGGGCACGTTCGCACCGCGGGCACCGAGACCGTCGGCTGTCGCGTGGGCGCCGGACTCGCGCGCGTACGTCTCCGGGTCGATGAGCTCGTTCTTCAGGTCGGAGATCTTGTTCGCGAGCGACCGCGCGGGGTACTTCTTCGGGTCGAGGTCGAGCTCGCGCGTGACGAGCGTGATGAGCCGCTGGGAGTCCGCGGCGTCGTAGATGGAGAAGCTCGACCGCAGCCCGAGCGTCTTCGCCTCGCGCCGCAGGATGCGCGTGCACGCGGAGTGGAACGTGGAGACCCACATGTTCCGCGCGGCCGGCCCGACGAGCGTCTCGACGCGCTCGCGCATCTCGGCCGCGGCCTTGTTGGTGAACGTGATCGCGAGGATCTGCCCGGAGCGGGCGCGACCCGTCGCGAGGAGGAACGCGATGCGGTGCGTGAGGACGCGCGTCTTGCCGGACCCGGCGCCGGCCACGATGAGCAGCGGCCCACCGGCGTGCACGACCGCCTCGCGCTGCTGGGGGTTCATGCCGTCGAGCAGCGCGTCGGGGTCGATGTGCGCGTACCGTCCGCGCCGCTCCCCCGTTCCCTCCGCGGCACCGGGCACCGGGCCCGACGACGCGGGGTCGTCGGGGTTGCCGGCCCGCCCCGGGCCCGGCACGGGTGACCCCCCGCCGTCGGGCACGGCCGGGTCGTCGGTCCAGCGCGGGGTCGTCCGCGGGAGGCGGGACTCGCCGCCGTGGTCGACGCGCGGGCCGTCGAACAGCGTGTCGAGGCCGGGCAGCGGGAGATTCTCGAAGAGTGAAGCCATAGCCCTCCCAGCGTAGGCGCCACGACCAACACCCGGCGCCCACCCCCGCCGTGCCCGCCCGACCGGGTGACGGCCCCGATCGATGAGTTCGACCCACCCGGGCCGTCGGTACCGGTGGCCGTGCGAGCGCGGCGCTGCAGGCTCACCGTCCGACCCTCCGAGGAGAAGAGTCATGACCAGCCTCACAGGCGTGCACACCGTCGCGATCCCGGTCGCGGACCAGGACCGCGCGCTCGCGTTCTACACCGGCACGCTCGGCTTCGAGCTCCGCCTGGACGCCGAGCTCCAGGAGGGCCTCCGATGGATCGAGGTCGCCCCGCCCGGCGCCGCGACGTCCGTCGCCCTCGTCGCGGCGGGCGACGGTCTGCCGTCGGGAGTCGACACCGGGATCCGGCTCGCCACGGCGGACGCCGCGGGCGACCACGCACTCCTCGCCGGTGCGGGGGCGGACGTCGACGAGCTCCTGCTCTGGGAGGGCGTCCCGCCGATGTTCTCGTTCCGCGACCCCGACGCGAACACGATCTACGTCACGCAGACGCCCGGCTGAACCCGGCGCCCCGGGTCCGGCTCAGGTGAGCGCCAGCCCGACGCCCCACACCGCGGCGGCGAGCAGGCCGCCGAGCAGCTGGACGACGATCGTGATCCCGGTGGCCTGCATCGCGGCGACCGTCGCGCGCCAGGCGGCGCGGCGGTCGCGCCGGCGCAGCAGCTCGGCGACGAAGACCGCGAGCACGAAGCCGACGAACAGCCCGACCACCGGGATGACGAAGAACCCGACGACGCCCGCGATCCCGCCCCACACGAGCGTCGACCACGGCACCTCGGCCCGTCGCATGTGCCGACCGGCGAGGACGTACTGGGCGACCTCCGCGGCGACGACGAACACGGCGGCGACAGCGAAGACCACCCACGCCGCCGCACCCCCGGTGACGATCGCCCACACGAGGACGGCCCCGAGCACGAGCACGTTCCCGGGCAGGACCTGCACGACGATCCCCACGAGCCCGACGAGGATCGCCAGCCCGACCAGCACCTCTCCACCCACGCTCACGCGCGCAACTCTGGCACGGGCGACCGAGCGGTGACCATTCGCCCCCGAGCCGGCCGGAGCACCGGCCGGCGCTCACGTCCGGTCGCCGGCGCTCACGCGCGGGGAGCGAGCGGCACGAGCGCGGGGTGCGCGGCGCCGTCGACCACCCACGCGCGGATCATCGCGCTGAACAGCTCCGGGTCCTCCGCGCTCCACTGGTGGTGCATGCCGGGCGCGAGGCGCACGACGGCCTCCGGCAGGCGCCGCTCGATCGTCGCCAGGGCCCTGCGGGCGGCGCGCAGGTCCCGGCCGCCCGCGACCGCGAGCACGCGGGCGCCGGACTCCGCCAGCCCGTCCGGCCAGCGCCCGCCGTAGACGTCGGGCAGCAACCGCTCCATCGTCTCGCGGCGGATCGCGAGCCCCGATCGCACGAAGAGGTCCCGCGCGTCCGCCGGGATGCCCATGGCGCGCGTCTGCCCCCGCCAGTACCAGGTGCGGTCCCACACGCGCAGCTGAGCGCGGCCGACAGCGCCGGCGAGGCCGGGCACGCCGTCGACCACCGCGCCGGACGCCAGGACCGAGGCGACGAGGCCCGGGTGCCGCGCCGCGAGCCGCAGCGCGACGATGCCGCCGAGCGACAGCCCGACGACGTGCACCGATCGCCCGGCCGGGATCGCCGAGACGGTCGCGGCCACGTCGTCGACGACCGCGTCGAGCGACGCCGGGACCTCGGTCGCGCGGCTGCCGAAGCCGAGCAGGTCGGGCGTCCACAGGTCGAGGTCGTCGAGGTGCTCCACCTGCGGCTCCCACATCCACGACGCGACGTTCCCGCCGTGGAGCAGGACGACGGACGCGCGGTCCGCGCCCGGCCCGCCCGCACGCGCGGCGGGGTGGTGCCCGACGGCGCCCGGCGCGGTCACGAGATCCCCTCGTGCTCGGTCTCGTCGAGCCATGCGATCTCCGCGCGTGCGTGCGCGAGCCCGTGGCGCAGGGTCGCGATCCGGAGCGCGAGGCCCCGGGAGCCGCGGACGCGGGACGCGAGAGCCCCGCCCTCCGCCATGACCGCAGCTATCCTCGCCTCCTCGGCCGTCAGGACGGCGATCGCCTCCTCCGCCTGCGCGCGACGGGAGGCGAGGAGCGTCGCGACGCCGTCCTCGTCGAGCTGGTCGGCGAAGAAGAGCCTGCCGAGGAACGGCTCCCGGGAGTCCTCCGGCTCGAGGGGCGACGCGAGCCAGTCGCGCAGGGCCGCACGTCCGCTCGCGGTGATCCGGTGGACCTTGCGGTCGGGGTAGCTCTCCTGCGGCACGACCTCGACCTCCGCGAGCCCGTCGTCGACGAGCGCCGCCAGCGTGCGGTACAGCTGCGAGCGGTCGGCCGCCCAGAAGTGGTTCACGGAGGAGTCGAACGCGCGCTTGAGGTCGTAGCCGGTCATGGGCTGGATCGTGAGCAGCCCCAGCACGAGATGTCGGAGGACCATGCGACTAGTGGACCATGCACATAGTTGTCCGTCAACGGCCGGGCATGACGAGGGCCCGCCGACGGATCGTCCGTCGGCGGGCCCGGTCGGGACGCGAGCGTCAGTTCCAGAAGACCGCGACGAGGATGTTGACGAGCGTGAGACCGCCGATGGCGTGCTTCACGCCCGGGGCGACGGCGCCGTCGGACGCCTTGGCCGCCTGACGCTTGGCGACGAACGCGAGGACGGCGATCACGAGGGCGACGACGAGCTTGACGCCGATCTTGGCCATGACGGGGGCTTCATCCTCCGACCAGAACGACGTCTCCCCGATCCCGACCATGGCGACGCCGGCGACGAGCGCGGTGAGCGCGCCGTGGAAGACGCCCTTGTACAGCCCGGGCGAGCGGAGCGAGGCGAGGTAGCCGCCGAGGACGATGGCCCATCCGACGAAGTGCAGCGCGACGAAGACGTTGTAGAGGTACTCCATGGGGCCAGCATATTTGCTGACACGCGTGTCGTGAAAATTTGCACAAGGTGAGGTGCGCCCGGCCCGCCTCGCACGACGCGCGACAGGGCGAACCTTGAAAAACTCGACTGATTCGGTCTACTCTTCTCGGTTTCCCACCATGCGGACGAGGGGTGTCCACGGCGCGTGACCGGGGTTACTGTTCTGCCCATGACCACGGCAACCCGCACCCTCCTCGTGACCTCGCGTCACGGGATGCCGGCGTGCGCGCTCACGTGTCTCAGCTGTTGTCGCTGAACCGCGCCCGACTCAGCGCGAGCCCTGGCTCGCTCCCCCCTGAGAACCGGCGCGCGCCGTCGGTCCTCAGCATCTCGCACCCTCGCTGAGCTCTCGCCGTCGCGCGTCCCCGCCCCCGAACGAGGACACGAGGAACACCGATGACGCAGGCCACGACTGCGCCTGACACCACCGGCGACGCGACGGCCGGGCCCGAGCGCCCGGCCCGCGCCGCGGGCGAGCGCCCGGCCCGACCGGCACGCGCCGCGCGCCCCAACGGGCAGTGGAAGGTGGACGGCACCGAGCCGCTCAACGCGAACGAGAAGTGGAAGCAGGAGGACGGCGGGCTCTCCGTCCGCGAGCGCATCGAGACGATCTACGCCCGCGACGGCTTCGACTCCATCACCGGCGACGACCTGCACGGGCGCTTCCGCTGGTGGGGCCTGTACACGCAGCGCAAGCCCGGGATCGACGGCGGCAAGACGGCGACGCTCGAGCCGCACGAGCTCGAGGACAAGTACTTCATGCTCCGGGTCCGCGTCGACGGCGGGGCGCTCACCACCGAGCAGCTGCGCGTCATCGCGGACATCTCGAAGGACTTCGGCCGCGACTCCGCCGACATCACCGACCGGCAGAACATCCAGCTCCACTGGGTCGAGGTCGAGAACGTCCCGGAGATCTGGCGCCGGCTCGAGTCGGTGGGCCTGCAGACGACGGAGGCGTGCGGCGACGTCCCGCGCGTCGTCCTCGGCAGCCCGGTCGCGGGTATCGCCGCGGACGAGCTCATCGACATCGGCCCCGCGATCGCCGGGATCACCCAGAAGTACATCGGTGTCCCCGAGCTGGCGAACCTCCCGCGCAAGTTCAAGACCGCGCTCACGGGCCACCCGAGCCAGGACGTCGTGCACGAGATCAACGACGTCGCGTTCGTCGCGCACCGCCACCCCGAGCTCGGCGTCGGATTCGACGTGTGGGTCGGCGGCGGGCTCTCGGCCAACCCGCGCCTCGGCGAGCGCCTCGGCGCGTTCTGCACGGAGGAGCAGGTGCCCGACGTGTGGCACGGCGTCGTGCAGATCTTCCGCGACTACGGCTACCGCCGGCTGCGCAACAAGGCGCGCCTGAAGTTCCTCCTCGCCGACTGGGGGCCGGAGAAGTTCCGCGAGGTCCTCGAGACGGAGTACCTCGGGTACCGCCTCCCCGACGGCCCGCCCGCGCCGAAGCCGCCGGTCCCCGGCGACCACGTGGGCGTGCACAAGCAGAAGGACGGGCTCAACTACGTCGGCGCGGCGCCCTACGTGGGCCGCGTGTCCGGCACGATCCTCGCGAACGTCGCCGACCTCGCCGAGTCGGTCGGCTCGCGCCGCGTGCGGCTCACGCCCCACCAGAAGCTGCTCGTGCTGGACGTCCCGGACGAGAGCGTCGAGCAGGTCGTGAGCACGCTCAAGGCCAACGGCCTCGACGCGAACCCGAGCCCGTTCCGCCGCAGCACCATCGCGTGCACCGGGATCGAGTACTGCAAGCTCGCGATCGTCGACACCAAGGACACCGCGACCGCGACGATCGACGCGCTCGAGAAGCGCCTCGGCGACCTGTCCGGCATGAAGCCGCTGTCGTTGCACGTCAACGGGTGCCCCAACTCGTGCGCGCGCATCCAGACCGCGGACATCGGGCTCAAGGGCCAGCTCGTCCTGGACGACGACGGCGAGCAGGTCCCCGGCTTCCAGGTCCACCTGGGCGGCGGGCTGGCCTCGGACGACCGCGAGACCGCGGGCATGGGCCGGACCGTGCGCGGGCTCAAGGTCACCGCGACCGACCTGCCGGACTACGTCGAGCGCGTCGTACGCCGCTACGAGTCCGACAAGGACGGGACCGAGACCTTCGCCGAGTGGGCGCACCGGGCCGACGAGGAGGCACTCCAGTGAGCGAGCAGACGACCACGGACCCGCTGGCCGCGCTGCGCGCGGCCGCCCGGGCGAAGGCCGAGCAGCGCGAGGCGTCGAAGGCGGCGCACCACGCGGAGCGGGTCGAGCACGGGCGCGAGAAGCGCTCGCTCGACGAGCTGCGCGAGATCGCGCGGCGCGGCGCGGCCGAGCTCGCGGGCTCGGGCATCGGCGCCGACGACGAGGCGACGGCCGAGCAGGTCATCGCCTGGGCCGCGCGCGAGTTCGGCACGTCGGTCGCCGTCGCGTGCTCGATGGCCGACGCCGTGCTGCCGCACGTCGTGGCGCAGCAGGTCCCGTGGGTCGACGTGCTGTTCCTCGACACGGGCTACCACTTCGCCGAGACGGTGGGCACGCGCGACGCCGTCGAGCAGCAGATGGACGTGACGATCGTCGACGTGAAGCCCGAGCTCACGGTGGCCGAGCAGGACGCCGCGCACGGCAAGGACCTGTTCGGGCGCGACCCGGCCCTGTGCTGCCAGATGCGCAAGGTCGAGCCGCTGCACCGCACGCTCGCGGGGTACGAGGTCTGGGTGACCGGGGTCCGCCGCGACGAGGCGCCGACCCGGACGAGCACACCCCTCGTCACGTTCGACGAGAAGAACGGGCTCGTGAAGATCAACCCGCTCGCGGCATGGTCGTTCGACGACCTGCTCGCCTACGCCGCGAAGCACCAGGTGATCCTCAACCCCCTGCTGAACGACGGATACCCCTCGATCGGCTGCCTGCCGTGCACCCGGCGCGTCGCGCCGGGCGAGGACCCGAGGGCCGGCCGCTGGGCGGGGCTCGACAAGACAGAGTGCGGACTCCACGTATGAGGACGGGCATGACGACCATCGACCTGACGACCGGCCCGACGACAGACGCTGCGCACACGGAGGTCGCGCCCGACGCCGCGCTCCCCGTGGGTCGGCGGCTCACCCAGCTCGACGCGCTGGAGAGCGAGGGCATCCACATCATCCGCGAGGTGGTGGCCGAGTTCGAGCGCCCCGTGCTGCTGTTCAGCGGCGGCAAGGACTCCGTGGTGATGCTGCACCTCGCGGTCAAGGCGTTCGCGCCCGGCCCGGTGCCGTTCCCCGTGCTGCACGTCGACACGGGCCACAACTTCCCCGAGGTCCTCGAGTACCGCGACGCGACGGCCGAGCGCCTGCGCCTGCGGCTGGAGGTCGCGAGCGTGCAGGACTACCTCGACGACGGCCGCCTGCGCGAGCGCGCCGACGGCACGCGCAACCCGCTGCAGACGCAGCCGCTGCTCGACGCGATCACGGGCCACAAGTTCGACGCCGTGTTCGGGGGCGGGCGGCGCGACGAGGAGAAGGCGCGCGCGAAGGAGCGTGTCTTCTCGCTGCGCGACGAGTTCGGCCAGTGGGACCCGCGCAACCAGCGTCCCGAGCTGTGGAACCTCTACAACGGCCGCCACCGGCCGGGCGAGCACGTGCGCGTGTTCCCCCTGTCGAACTGGACCGAGCTCGACGTGTGGCGCTACATCGCGCGCGAGAACATCCAGCTGCCGGAGCTCTACTACGCGCACGAGCGCGAGGTGTTCGACCGCGACGGCATGCTGCTCGCCGTCGGGCCGTACTCGCTCCCCCGGACGGACGCCGAGACCGCGTCGCTCCGCACCGAGACCGTGCGGTACCGGACCGTCGGCGACATGTCGTGCACCGGGGCCGTGCGCTCGGACGCGACGGGCGTCGAGGACGTCATCGCCGAGGTGGCGGCCACGCGCATCACCGAGCGTGGCGCGACCCGCGCCGACGACCGCCTCTCCGAGGCCGCCATGGAAGACCGCAAGAAGGAGGGGTACTTCTGATGGGCGCCCACACCACATGGACAGACGACGCCGCGGCGGCCACATCGGCTGACCGTGCGCTCGACGACGACCGGCGCGGGACGCTGCTGCGCCTCGCGACCGCGGGCTCGGTCGACGACGGCAAGTCGACGCTCGTCGGCCGCCTGCTCTACGACTCCAAGTCCGTCCTCGCGGACCAGCTCGACGCCGTCGAGCGCGTGTCGCGCGACCGCGGCCTCGAGACGGCCGACCTCGCGCTGCTCACCGACGGCCTGCGTGCCGAGCGCGAGCAGGGCATCACGATCGACGTCGCGTACCGGTACTTCGCCACGGCCCGGCGCTCGTTCATCCTCGCGGACTGCCCCGGGCACGTGCAGTACACGCGCAACACGGTCACGGGCGCGTCGACGGCCGACGTGGTCGTGCTGCTCATCGACGCGCGCAAGGGCCTGCTCGAGCAGACGCGCCGCCACCTCGCGGTGACGAGCCTGCTGCGCGTGCCGCACGTCGTGGTCGCGGTGAACAAGATCGACCTCGTCGACTACTCGCGCGAGCGCTACGACGAGCTCGCCGCCGACATCCGCGCGGCGGCGGCTGCGCTCGGCGTCGCCGACGTGCACACCCTGCCGGTGTCCGCGCTCGTCGGCGACAACGTCGTGGACCACGGCAGCCCGAACACCCCCTGGTACGACGGCCCGAGCCTGCTCGAGCTGCTCGAGTCCCTCCCCACGGGCGACGACCCGGACACGGAGTCCTTCCGGTTCCCCGTGCAGGTGGTCATCCGCCCGCAGACAGGGCTGGCCGCAGCCGAGGACGCCGACCGGTACCGCGACTACCGCGGGTACGCGGGCCAGGTCGCGTCCGGCGTCGTGCGGGTGGGCGACGAGGTCGTGGTGCTGCCCTCGGGCCGCCGCACGACGGTCGCGGGGATCGACACGGCCGACTCGCTCGCGAGCGGCGAGGAGCTGACGGAGGCGTTCGCACCGCAGTCCGTGACGATCCGCCTGACCGACGACGTCGACGTCGCCCGCGGCGACCTGATCGCCGCCGCGGACGAGGCGCCCGAGGTCAGCCAGGACGTCGAGGGCACGGTCGCGTGGCTCGCCGACCGCCCGCTCCTCCCCGGGTCGCGCGTGCTCCTCAAGCACACGACCCGCACGGTGCAGGCCGTGGTGCGCGACGTCGTCGGGCGCCTCGACCTCGACTCCGCCGAGCTGGAGCCCGCCGAGCGGCTCGAGCTCAACGACATCGGCCGCGTGACGCTGCGCCTCGCGTCCCCGATCGCCGCCGAGGAGTACGTCGTCGCGCGCCGCACGGGCGCGTTCCTCCTGGTCGACGCCCAGGACGGCGGCACCCTCGCCGCCGGCATGGTCGGCGACGCGCTCGCGGCGGCCCGCCGGCCGGCCGAGCGCCCCGGCGCGTACACGATCTGAGGGCACGATGACCAGGACCCGCGCCACCGGCGCCGACGACCGTGACGACGCTGCTGCGTCGCACCACGAGACGTACCCGCTCGGCCTGCGCGTCGCGGGTCGGCTGACCGTGGTGGTCGGGGGCGGTCCGGTCGCCGCGCGCCGGGCGCGGGGTCTGGTGGCGGCCGGTGCGAGCGTCCAGGTCGTGGCGCCGTTCGTGTGCGAGGACCTGGGCGCCCTCGTCGAGGAGCAGCACGTGCGGTGGGTGCGCCGCGACTACCTCACCGGCGACCTCGACGGCGCGTGGCTCGTCCACACCGCGACGGGCGACCGCGAGGTCGACGCGCTCGTCGCCGCCGACGCCGAGGCCGACCGGGTCTTCTGCGTCACCGCGGGCGACGCCGAGGCAGGGACGGCGTGGGTCCCGGCCGTCGCGCGCACGCGCGTCCCCGGCCCGCTCGGTCCCGAGGGCTCGGACGCCGAGGTGAGCGTCGCGGTGAACGCCGGGCGCGACCCGCGTCGGGCGCAGCGCGTCCGAGACGCCGTCGCGGCGCTCCTCGACACCGGCGAGCTGCCGCTGCGGGGCGTGCGCGGGAGCGTCCCTGCACCGGTCGGTGCTGCGAGCGCCGACACGGCCGACGCGCTCCTCGCGAACGCGGGCCCGGTCACGACGCCGCTCGTGCGCCCGGTCGGCTCCGTCGCGCTCGTCGGGGGCGGTCCGGGCGACCTCGGGCTCATCTCGGTGCGCGGCCGGCGTCTGCTCGCGGAGGCGGACGTCGTCGTCGCGGACCGGCTCGGTCCGCGCGGCCTGCTCGACGAGCTGGCCGACGACGTGGTCGTGGTCGACGTCGGCAAGACCCCGGGCCACCACCCGGTGCCGCAGTCGGAGATCAACGCGATCCTCGTGCACCACGCACTCGTCGGGCGTCGCGTCGTGCGGCTCAAGGGCGGCGACCCCTACGTGTTCGGCCGTGGCGGCGAGGAGCTCGACGCGTGCCGCGAACACGGCATCCCCGTCGAGGTCGTGCCGGGCGTGACGAGCGCGGTGTCCGTCCCCGCCGCTGCAGGGATCCCGGTGACGCACCGCGGCGTGTCGCGCGGGTTCACCGTGCTCACGGGCCACGAGGACGTGGGCAAGGTCCCGGCCGCGACCGACCACACGGTCGTGCTGCTCATGGGCGTGTCCCGTCTCGCGGAGACCGCGGACGCGCTCGTCGCGCAGGGCCACTCGCCCGAGACCCCTGTGGCCGTCGTCGAGGACGGCTACGGCCCGCGCCAGCGCACCACCGTCGGCACGCTCGCGACGATCGCCGACCGCGCGCGCGAGGCCGGCGTCCGCCCGCCCGCCGTCACGGTCGTGGGCGACGTCGTGCGCCTCTCCCCCGCCTGGACGGGCGTCTCGGTCCAGTCTCCTCGCCGACCCGCTCCAGGTGACCGGCAGCGCGCGCTCGGTTCAGCGCCGTGACCCGGCGGTCGTCGGCCCTGAGCGCTCGGTACAGCGCCCATCGTTGCCCGATGGCGAGGAGCATGAGCCATCCGACGACGACGACCACGACCACGAACCACCAGGGGAACGGGTCTCCGTACTCGAAGCCCCCGCGCGAACGCGTCGCTCGCGTCGCCTGAGCGAGTGCCCACTCTCCGGGGATGAGTGCCGGCATGGCCGTCACCACCAGTCCCACCAAGGTGGTCTTCCACGCCGCTCGCCAGGCGGCCTCCGTGTCCCCCACGACGCGCCGGCCGGTGCGCGTCGTCCCGGGCCTCGACGTCACGGCCGGAAGACTACGCCGCGACCGCCCGCCCCCGAGCCGGCGACCATTCCGGGCCGAGGGCCGCGGGGTCCGGTCCCGAGCCGCGCCGACCGCGCTCGGTCCACAGCTCGCCTAGGGCGCATCTCCCAACTCTTAGGTCAGGCGGGCGGCAGACTCGCGGCCGTGAGTCGGTTCCAGGTCTTGTCGGACGAGCAGTGGGAGCGGATCGAGCCGTAGCTGCCGTCGAACGCGGGTAAACCGCGGCGCCGTCCTCGCTCATCCTTGTCGCGTTCGCGTATCACGTGGCACGGATCGGTCGCAGACCAGTTGGCAAGGACAAGTAGTCGGGACTGTGTCCGGTCTCAAGACTTGTTCGACGGTCGCCCGAGAGGCCGCGCGGCGAACTGGCACACTGCTCCGCATGTACTTGCTTCAGTCGGATGGCCGCACCGCCGAGGGCTTCGCCGCCTACGACCGATACGTCGCTGACAACGAAGGTCGGTTCCCAGGCGGCGCGCTTCGCCTCATCCTGTCGGACTGGTACTACGCCTCTTACGATCACCGCGGTCCGCACGACAGCCGTCTGGAGACCATGTCGATCATCGAACGGCCTGGGCCTGGTGAGCAGCACTGGCACAACCGTCAGGTGTCCCTGGATCTCACGCTTCGCGGCGCCTACGACGACGGATACATCGTGCTGCGATACCCGACCGTGCACTCGTACACGCTCGACGGGTTCGCTGTGGAGAGCGGGCACGCGGACTGGCGATACGACGAGCTGCGTCTCGACGAGGCTGGGCACCTCGTCCACGAGGTCGAGTGGTGCCGGGAGCAAGACACAGGCCGCTGGCTGATAGTTGCCGACGACATCGAGATGGTGTGGCAGCCAGACGACGGGGAGCCCGAGATCATCACCAACGCCATAGTTTCCAGCTGACACGCTCACCCCTCGCCAGCGCGTCGGCCACAGTCCTCTAGAGGAGGCGGCGCTGCGCGGCCCAGCGCGTCAGCTCGTGGCGCGACGAGAGCTGGAGCTTGCGGAGCACCGCCGAGACGTGGGTCTCGACGGTCTTGATGGAGATGAACAGCTCCGACGCGACCTCCCGGTACGTGTAGCCACGCGCGATGAGCCGCATGACCTCCTGCTCGCGCGCCGAGAGCCGGTCGAGCTCGTCGTCGCGCACGGCGACGTCGCCCGCCCCCGTGCCGAACGCGTCGAGCACGAACCCGGCGAGGCGCGGCGAGAACACCGCGTCGCCGCCCGCGACCTGGGCGACGGCCGCCGAGAGGTCCGGGCCGGAGATCGCCTTCGTCACGTAGCCCCGCGCGCCGGCGCGGATCACCGCGACGACGTCCTCCGCGGCGTCGGACACCGACAGCGCGAGGAAGCGCACGTCGGCCAGCACGTCGGCGCACCGCTGGATCACCTCGGCACCACCGCCACCGTTCCCGCCGGGCAGGTGCACGTCGAGCAGCACGACGGGCGGTCGCAGCGCGTGCACGCGCTCGACGGCCGAGTCCACGGAGTCCGCCTCGCCGACGACCTCGACGAGCGCGGGGTCGAGGCTCGCGCGGACGCCGGCGCGGAACATGTGGTGGTCGTCGACCAGGACGACGGGCACCGGGCGGGTCCCGTCGCCCGAGGCGGCCGGGCTGGGGATCGTCGTCACGTCGTCTCCTCGAGGCTCTCCTGCGCAGGTGCGCCGGCGGGCTCCGGGGCAGCCCCGCGCGGCACCCGCAACCGTACTTCCGTCCCCCAGTCGGGACGACTGATGATCTCCGCCGTGCCGCCGCGCCGCTGGACCCGGCCGAGGATCGACTCGCGCACCCCGAACCGGTCGGGCGCGACGTCGGCCATGCGGAACCCGTTGCCACGGTCGCGCACGAACACCTCGGCGGCCGACGCGCTCACCTCGAGGTACACGGAGTAGGGCGGTGCCCCGTGCGCGACGGCGTTGACGAGCGCCTCTCGCGTCGCCTGGAGCAGCGCGGCGGTCTCCTGCGTGGGGACGCAGTCGCCGACGACGACGAGGTCCACCACGACCGGTCCGGCGTCGGTCCCCTCGGCGGAGCCGCCGAGCGCCTCGGCGCGGCGCCCCACGCGCTCGTCCTCGACCTCGGCGACGAGCCCGCGCAGCTCGGCCGCGAGGGACGTCCCCGGCGACGGCCGGTCGTCGTAGAGCCACTCGCGCAGCTCACGCTCCTGGGCGCGCGCGAGGCGGGCGACGGTGTCGGCGTCGGACGCCCGGGCACGGATCAGCGCGAGCGTCTGGAGCACGGAGTCGTGCAGGTGTGCCGCGATGTCGGCGCGCTCGGCCTCGCGGGCACGGGCGGCACGCTCGTCGCCGAGCTCGCGCACGAGCCGCAACCACCACGGGGCGAGCACGATCGCCACGCCGCCGAGCACCGCGACGGACGCGACCGCGGCCCGCACGATCGACGACGGCCGGGCGTCCTGCCCGACGAGCAGCACGATGCCCACCAGCACGAGGACCACCCCGCCCGCGATGCGCACGACACCGGCCGGCGTGCGCCCGCCCGCACGGCTCACGAGCCGTCCGCGCTCCGCGGCGTCGAGCTGGCTCCACGCGAGCGCCGCGCCCGCGAGCGCGATGAGCACCGGGATGACCCACGACACCTCGATGTCGATGCCCGCGCGCAGCGCGACGAGGAGCGCCGCGCCGCCGAGCAGCACGACGCCGATCGCGACGTCCCGGACCGGCAACCGCGAGACCCGGCCTTGCAGGCGCGGCGCGAGGCGCGAGAGCGACGCCGGTCGCTGCTCGTCGCGCGCCGTGCGGGGGTCGCCGGCAGGGATGGTGAGCCACCAGAAGACGTACAGCGCGAGGCCGGCGCCTCCCGCGAGCCCGAGCAGGCCCATCACGAGCCGCACCGGCCCGACGGGGACGCCGAGGTGCGCGGCGATCCCGGCGCACACGCCACCTACCCAGCGACCGCGCTCGGGGCGGCGCAGGGGCAGCACCGCGTACCCGGTGCGGGCGGCGGCGGGAGCGCCGGTTCGAGGTGTCACCCCCCGATCGTCACACGTCGCGGACCCCCTGGGCGTCGTCCGGGGGCCGAACCAGGGTGCGGACGGGCGCTGTTTCAGGGTCGGCTCAGGGTGCCTCCCGATACCCCGGTACGCCCCGGGCGGCCAGCATGGAGGCATGAGCACAACGCCCCTCCCTCCTGAGCCGCCCGGCGGCAGCTCCCGCCCGTCGGCCGGGCCCGGTCCCGACGGCGGCCCGGCGACGACCGGTGGACCGGCACCGACGGCCGGACCCGGCACCGAGGTGCCGCCGACAGCGCCCCCTGCGCCGAGCAGAGCGCCCGGCACGGGCGCCGACGGGTTCTTCGACGGCGTGCGCCGCATCGGCATCGCCCGGTCGGACGACCGCTGGGTCGGCGGCGTGGCGGCAGGCGTCGCGGAGCGCTTCGGCATCGACCCGCTGCTGGTGCGCGGCATCCTCTTCGTCACGTTCTTCCTCTCCGGCGCCGGCCTCGTCCTGTACGGCGCGGCGTGGGCGCTCCTGCCCGAGCGACGGGACGGGCGGATCCACCTGCAGGAGGCCGTCCGCGGGAACTTCGACGTCGCGATGCTCGGTGCGATCGCGTCGGTCGTCGTCGGCCTCTCGTGGGGCGGCGGCTGGTGGTCCTGGTGGGACTACCTGCACCTCGGCTGGCTCACGGGCCTGTTCTGGGTCGCGGCGATCGTCGTGGTGGCGGTGGTGGCGGTCTCCGTCCTGCGGCGTGACGGCACGCGAGGCGGCAACGGCTGGTCCGGACCGCAGGGCGGTCCCGGCTGGTCCGGCGGGAACGGCCCCGAGGGTCCGACGACGCCGGGACCCGTCCCCGGTGCCGCCGCTCCCGGGCGCGGCCCGGCCGACGCCCCCTGGGGCTCCCCGGCCCCGGTGCCTCCCCACCTGGCGACCTCCGGTGGGGACGTACGGACGGCGGACGCGGCCTCCGACGCCACCTGGACGGCGCACGCGAGCCCGTACGCCGCTGCCCCCGCAGCGAGCACCTCGGCGGCGCCGGCCTGGGCCGCGGGCACGTCCGCCCGCCCCCTGTCCCGCCCGTGCCGCCGACGCCCCGCCCTCCGAAGCCGCGCCGACCGCGAGGTCCCGGCTCCGCGGCGGTGGGGATCGTCGTCGGCCTGAGCCTCCTGCTCGGCGCGCTCCTGCTCGTGGTCGAGCGCCAGGGTGACCTGGCGTGGCCCGTGTTCCTCACGTGGATCGGCGGATCGGTCGTGCTCGCAGGTCTCGCGATCGTCGTGAGCGGTCTGCGGGGTCGCACCAGCGGCGCACTCGGTTGGCTGGCCGTGCTCGGTCTCGTCGTCGGCGTGCCGACGGCGGTCTGGCAGGACGACTCGACCCGGCTGGTCCTCGGCGACGGCGACGCGCGGACCGTGTCCGACGGGACCTACACCGTGACGCAGCAGGACGTCGCCGAGGCGGGCTTCGCCGTGCGGTGGGGCGACCCGACGATCGACCTGTCCCAGCTCGACCTGTCCGACGCGTCGGGCACGTCACCGGTCGAGGTGCCGGTCGAGCTGGGCGCCGGCGACGTGACGGTGATCGTGCCGGACGACGTCCCCGTCCGCGCGGACGTCCAGGTCCTCGCGGGCAGCGCGCGGTGGCGTGTCGACGGCGAGGACCGCGAGATCGGCGGCGTGAGCACACGACCGGTCACGTTCGAGAACGCCGAGGTCGAGGCAGGCGAGGACCCGCTGCTGGTCCTCGACGTCGTCGTCGGCGCCGGCCAGGTCACGATCGAGGAGAACTGATGAGCGACGAGAAGGACGTATCGGGCGGGACGCGCCCGCTCCACGACGAGCTGTTCGACGGCGACGCGACGGCGCCGCTCCCCACGTCGACGGACGACACGCAGGTGCTGCCCCCCGCGCTCGCGGACGACACCCTGGCGCTGCCGCCCACGGCGGCGACGTCCACGGAGGCGACGTCCACGGCGGCGACGTCCACGGCGGCGACGTCCACGGCGGCGACCTCAGCGGTAGGTGCGGGAGCGGCGGCCGGGACATCGCCCGCCGACGAGCCGTGGACGACCACGGCGCGGGCCGGGAACGAGACGCCCGTGCCCGGGAGCACTGCCCCGCCGGCCGTGGAACCGGGCACGGCCGCAGGCCGCGAGCCCTCGCGTGGCC
This sequence comes from Cellulosimicrobium sp. Marseille-Q4280, assembly GCF_943181405.1. GTDB lineage: Bacteria > Actinomycetota > Actinomycetes > Actinomycetales > Cellulomonadaceae > Cellulosimicrobium. Next base: position 34,551 of record NZ_CALPBY010000007.1, on the reverse strand, counting down.
CACGTGTCGCGACGATCGTCTGGGGCTTCGTGCTCTTCGCCCTCGGCGCAGCGGTCCTCGCCGCCGCGCTGGGCGCCGACGTCGACCTGGGCCTCGCGGCGATCGTGGTGCTCGTGGTCGCGGGCGTGACCCTCGTGGTCGGGTCCGTCGTGACGAGCGTCCGGCGGCGCGGGCAGAGCTGACACCCGGGTGCTCGAAGGCCGAGGGGTCGTGACGACCATCGTCACGACCCCTCGGCTCGTCCGAGCGACGACCGGTCCGCATGCTCCCCCCGGCGCGACTCAGCGGGAGCGGGTCTCCGGCGTCCGGACGGACGTCTCGACCGGGCGCGCGGCGGGTCCGCGCGCACCCGGCGCGCCGGGTCAGCTCGTGGGCGTCCCCGGGCGCTCGTCCGGCGGGGTCTGGGACCGGGGCCGGGGCTGCGCCGGGTCCGTGGTCGTCGGGTGCGTGGCCGACGGCGGTGTGGGGTCCTGGGGCGCCGCCTTCGGGCTCGCCCCCGGGGCCGACGGCGTGCCTGTCCCGGGTGCGCCGGTCGGCTCGGCGGTGCTCGCCGCTGCCGCCCGTGCCTCGGCGGCGGGTGTCGAGAGGGCCGAGGTGCGGCCAGGAGCCACGGGCGTCGTCGGCGTGACCGGCGGTGCGGTCGGCGCGACGGGAGCCGCAGGGGTGGACGCCGGGTCGACGTGCCGCCCGACGCCGGACAGGTCGCCTCCCGAGGTGTACGCCGCCGGGGTCTCGACGGCGACGCTCGGGCCGCCGGCGAGCTTGCGCAGGGCGAGGCCCAGCAGCAGGAACAGGATGCCGAGGCCGACGACGAGAGCGGCGACGCCGAACGCGACGACGGACGTGAAGAGCGAGGCCCTGAGGAACGACGCCGTCATGACCGTCTGGCGCGTCGGGTCGTCCTGGTCGAGCTCGGCGTACGTCTGCCCGCCGCTCGCCTCCAGGGCGTGCTTGTTGATGACCTCGGCCTGCGCGTACGCGGTGAGCGGTCCGTTCACGTGCCGCCCCGCCATGAACGACGCGTCGTCGGAGACGGTGATCTCCTCGGCCGACAGCTGGTTCGACACGACGATCCAGGTGCCGATACCCGCAAGGATGAGGACGATGCCGGCGATGATCGAGACGAGCCCGATGCCCCGGACCCCTCGTGCCGGTGTGACGGTGACCGTGCTGGACATGTGGCGCTTCTCCTTCGTCAGGACCCACCTGGCCCGTCCGGCGCGCCCCCGCCCGCGAGGCGTGGCCGCCGCGGGACGGTCGAACCACCCATTCGAGACCACCGTAGCGACCGGAAGGGCGTGGCGCTCGCGCAGGCGGCGTGTGTCGCCGCAGGTCGGTCCGCGTGTCGTGGGCGCGGCGCGCCGGGTGGGAGGATTCCCGGGTGCGCATCACCCACGTCACCGACTGCTACCTGCCGCTCCTCGGCGGCATCGAGACCCAGGTGGCGCGGCTCGCGCAGCAGCAGGCCGCGGCGGGGCACGACGTCGCGGTGGTCTGCACGACGCCCGAGCGGCCGGGCTCGCACGGGATCACCACCGAGGTCGACGAGGGCGTCACGGTGCACCGACTCGCGGCGCGGGTCCCGGGTGGCTACCCGGTCCATCCCCGGGCCCCCCACCACGTGGCGCGCCTGCTGCGCGAGGCCCGACCCGACGTCGTGCATCTCCACATGGGCGTGCTGACCCCATCCACCCAGGCGTCGCTGCGCGCGGTCGTCCGGGCGGGGCTGCCCGCCGTGCTGACCGTCCACTCGGTCTGGGGCGGCGCCGAGCGAGCGTTCGCCGCGCTCGACCGCGTCGTGCGGTGGTCGCGCTGGCCCGTCCTGTGGTCCGCCGTGAGCGAGCTGACGGCGGCGCCGCTGCGCCGCATCGTCGGCGACCACGGCGAGGTCGCCGTCCTGCACAACGGTCTCGACCTCGACGCGTGGCGCGTCCCCCGCACCGAGCGGGGCGAGCGCATGGAAGGGGCCGCCGTCCACGTCGTCGCGGCGACACGCTTCGCGCCGCGCAAGCGCGTCCTCCCGCTGCTCCAGGTCGTGCGCGACGCCGCGTCCCGGGTTCCCGACGGCGCACTCCACGCCACGGTCGCGGGCGACGGCCCGGAGCTGGACGCCGCCCGGCGGTTCGTCGCGCAGCACGACCTGCACGACATCGTCTCGCTCCCGGGCCGGCTCACCGCGACCGAGCTCAAGCGGCTCTACGCGCGCGCCGACGTGTTCGCCGCCCCCGCGGTCGAGGAGGCGTTCGGCATCGCGGCCCTCGAGGGTCAGGCGGCGGGGCTCGTCGTCGTGACGCGCTCGCAGTCGGGCGTGGCCGAGCGTCTCACCGACGGCGTGGACGCCCTCCTCGCCCGCGACGACGCGGGCCTCGCCGACGCGCTCGTCCGCCTCGTCACCGAGGACGGCCTGCTCGACCGGGTCGTCGCCCACAACCGCGACGTGCCGTCGTCAGCGGGCTGGCCTCGCGTCCTCGCCGACGTGGAGAACGCCTACGCCCGCGCCGCGAGGATCGCGGCACGGGCGTAGGCCGAACGGCTGGACGCCGCCGGGATCACTCCCACTCGATGGTGCCCGGCGGCTTGCTCGTGACGTCGAGCACGACCCGGTTGACCTCGTTCACCTCGTTCGTGATGCGCGTGGAGATCACCGACAGCACGTCGTAGGGCAGGCGCGTCCAGTCCGCCGTCATGGCGTCCTCCGACGACACGGGGCGCAGGACGATCGGGTGGCCGTAGGTGCGGCCGTCGCCCTGGACGCCGACCGACCGCACGTCCGCGAGCAGCACGACGGGGCACTGCCAGATCTCGCGGTCGAGGCCGGCCCTCGTGAGCTCCTCGCGCGCGATCTTGTCGGCGGCGCGCAGGGTCTCGAGACGCTCGGCCGTGACCTCGCCGACGATGCGGATGCCGAGCCCGGGACCGGGGAACGGCTGGCGCCAGACGATCTCCTCGGGCACGCCGAGCTCGAGCCCCACGGCGCGGACCTCGTCCTTGAACAGCGTGCGCAGCGGCTCGACGAGCGAGAACTGCAGGTCGTCGGGCAGGCCGCCGACGTTGTGGTGGCTCTTGATGTTCGCCGCGCCCTCGCCGCCGCCGGACTCGACGACGTCGGGGTAGAGCGTGCCCTGGACGAGGAACTTGACCTCTTCGCCGTGCGCGCCGGCGTCGGCGACGATGTCGCGCGCGGCGTCCTCGAACACCCGGATGAACTCGCGGCCGATGATCTTGCGCTTGGTCTCGGGGTCGCTGTGGCCCGCGAGCGCGGTGAGGAAGCGCTGCTTCGCGTCGACGACGACGAGGTTGACGCCCGTCGACGCGACGAAGTCGCGCTCGACCTGCTCGGCCTCGCCCGCCCGGAGCAGGCCGTGGTCGACGAACACGCACGTGAGCTGGTCGCCGACGGCCCTCTGCACGAGCGCCGCCGCGACGGACGAGTCGACGCCGCCGGACAGGCCGCAGATCACGCGCGCGTCGCCGACCTGCGCGCGGATCGCCGCCACCTGGTCCGCGATGACGTTGCCGGGCGTCCAGTCGGGGGCGAGGCCCGCGCCGTCGTACAGGAAGTGCTCGAGCACGGTCTGGCCGTGCGCGGAGTGCTTGACCTCGGGGTGCCACTGGACGCCGAACAGGCGCCGCTCGCGGTCCTCGAACGCGGCGACGGGCGAGCCCGACGACGTCGCGAGGACCTCGAAGCCCTCGGGCGCGCGGTGCACGGCGTCACCGTGGCTCATCCACGTGGTCTGGTTCTCGGGCGTCTCGGCGAGCAGCACACCGGCCGAGCAGACCTCGACCTCGGTGCCGCCGTACTCGCGCTGCCCGGTCTGCGCGACGTCGCCGCCGAGCGCCGCGGCCATCGCCTGGAAGCCGTAGCAGATGCCCATGACCGGGACGCCGGCCTCGAACAGCGCCGGGTCGACGAACGGCGCGCCTGCCGCGTAGACCGACGACGGCCCCCCGGACAGGATGATCGCGGCCGGGTCCTTCGCGAGCATCTGCTCGACCGTGAAGGTGTGCGGCACGATCTCGGAGTACACCTTGGCCTCGCGCACGCGGCGCGCGATGAGCTGCGCGTACTGGGCGCCGAAGTCGACGACGAGCACGGGGCGCGGGGTCGAGGCGACCTGCGCCGTGGTGGGGGTGTCAGGGGTGGTGGCGGGAGACGTCACCGGTCCAGGATAGTCGCCGCGCGGCGCCCGTCCGGCACCGCGTCAGACGCCCGCGCGCTCCTCGAGACGATCGCGCAGCGCCCGCGCCGCGGTCTCGGGGTCCGCGGCCTCCGTGATCGCCCGGACGACCACGATCCGCGTCGCACCGGCGTCGAGCACCGCGTCGAGACGCCCGGCGTCGATCCCGCCGATCGCGAACCACGGCGTCGTCGGTGCGGACGCGGCGACGTCGCGCAGCAGGTCCAGCCCGACGGCGGCCCGCCCGGGCTTCGTCGGCGTCGCCCACAGCGGGCCGACGCAGAAGTAGTCGACGTCGGGGTCGGCCTCCGCGGCGGCGGCCTGCTCGGTCGAGTGGGTCGAGCGGCCGATCACCGGGGCGGGGCCGAGCAGGGAACGGACCGCCCCGACCGGCAGGTCGCGCTGGCCCATGTGCACGACGGGCGCGCCCGTCAGCCCGGCGACGTCGGCCCGGTCGTTGACCGCCCACAGCGCGCCGTGCTCCCCCGCCACCCGCGCCACGAGCTCCTGGAGCTCGAGCTCGCGCGCGACGTCGAGCGTCTTGTCGCGGAGCTGGACGACGTCGACCCCGCCCGCGAGCGCCGCGTGCAGGAGGTCCTCGAGGTCGCCGCGCTCCTCGCGGGCGTCGGTGCACAGGTACAGCCGGGCGGCGGCGAGGCGGTCGCGCGCCGCGGTGCCCCACGTGACGGAGGTCTCGGTGCTCATCCGTCGGAGTGTAGGGGCGGGTGCGTCGCCGCGGCCGGTACTGTGGCCGAGAGCACGGGAGCCCCGCACGGGGCTGAGAGGGCGTAGGAGCCGACCGTCGAACCTGATCTGGGTCATGCCAGCGAAGGGAGCGCACATGCACCCCCCTGCCGTCCCGAACGCGGTCCAGTCCACCGGCCTGTCAGCGGTCCTGCCCGCGGACGCCGACGTGCCCGACGGCGCGCGCGACGTCGTCGTGGTGGGCGGCGGGATCGTGGGGCTCGCCGTGGCGTGGCGCGCGGCGCGCGCCGGTCTGACCGTCACGGTGCTCGACCCCTCGCCCGGCGACGGCGCGACGCACGCCGCGGCGGGGATGCTCGCGCCCGTCACGGAGGCCGACTTCGGCGAGGACGAGGCCCTCGCGCTCCACCTGGCGGCAGCGCGCGCCTGGCCCGGGTTCGCCGCCGACCTCGAGCACGCGACCGGCGCGGACGTCGGGCTGCGCACGGCCGGGACGCTCACCGTCGCGTACGACTCCGACGACCTCGCCCTCGTTCGCCGCGTGCTCGCCCTGCACGCCGCGCACGGCCTCGACTCGCACGCGCTCACGCTCGCCGACGCGCGACGTCGCGAGCCGCACCTCGGGCCGCGCGTGGCTGGCGCCGCGTGGGCACCGCACGACAACGCCGTCGACCCGCGCGCGACGCACGCGGCGCTCCTGACGGCGTCGCGGACCGGGGCGGGCGCCGTCGTCGTGCCGCGGTCCGCGACGAGAGTCGCGCGGGACGCGTCCGGTCGCGCGGTCGGCGTGCACGACGACGCGGGGCACCTCCACCGCGCCGGTGCCGTGGTGCTCGCGGCGGGCTGGCAGACCGGCGCGCTGCTCGCCGACGTCCCCGAGGTCCGCGTGCCGACACGCCCCGTGAAGGGCCAGACGCTGCGGCTCGACGCAGGGCCGGAGCTCGCGCTCGAGCACGTCGTGCGCGGCGTCGTGCAGGGACGCCCGGTGTACGTCGTCCCGCGGGACCCGGTCCGCGACGGCCCGTGCGCCGGGCACCGCGAGGTCGTGGTCGGAGCGACGACCGAGGAGAACCCGGACGACCGTCGCGCGACCGCGGGCGGTGTCTTCGCCCTGCTGCGGGACGCCCGCGCGCTGCTGCCGGGGATCGACGAGGCGGCGCTCGTCGACGTCACGCCCCGCGCACGACCCGCCACGCCGGACAACCTGCCGCTCGTCGGCGCCACGCACGTCCCGGGGCTGCACGTCGCCGCGGGCCACGGCCGCAACGGCGTCCTGCTCGCGCCGCTCACGGCGGAGGCCGTCGTCGCGGGCCTCACGGGTGAGCCGCTCGCCGCCGACGACGCCACGGCCCTCGCCGCGGCCCGTCCCGACCGCTTCACCGACCACCCGGTCGGTGGCGCCGGCGGCACCACCGACTGCCGCGACCCGCAGATGACCGTCCCTTCGACCCGGAGATGACCCCGTGCCCCAGACCACCGCACCGACCGCGCTCGTCAACGGCGAGCAGTACGCGCTCGACGCGACCACAGGCGTCGAGGACCTCGTCGCCGCACTCGTCCCGGCGTACGTGACCGACGGGTCGCCGCAGGGCGTCGCCGTCGCGATCAACGACGCCGTCGTGCCGCGCGGCGCGTGGTCCAGCACCGTGGTCGCGCCTGGCGACCGCGTCGAGATCGTCACCGCCGTCCAGGGCGGCTGAAGGAGCTGAGCATGCCTGCCACCGAGACCACGCGCACGGCCGCCCCGACCCGATCGACGGACGCCCCGCCGTCGGACCGCACGCCACCGCTCCGCACGCCGGACGACGACCCCCTGGTCGTCGCCGGCGAGGCGATCGGCTCGCGCCTCGTCATGGGCACCGGCGGCGCGGCGAACCTGCTCACGCTGGAGGACGCGCTCGTCGCGTCGGGCACGGCGCTGACGACCGTCGCGATGCGGCGCGTCGCGGTCCGCGCGGGCGGCGAGGGGTCGACCGACGCCGGGATCTGGGGCCTGCTCGACCGCCTCGGCATCAGGGCCCTGCCCAACACGGCGGGCTGCTTCTCGGTCCGCGAGGCCGTGCTCACGGCGCACCTCGCGCGCGAGGCGTGCGGGACCGAGTGGGTCAAGCTCGAGGTGATCGCCGACGACGTGACGCTCCTGCCCGACCCGATCGGCCTCGTCGAGGCGGCGGAGCAGCTCGTGCGCGACGGGTTCGTCGTGCTGCCGTACACGAACGACGACCCGATCCTCGCGCGGCGGCTCGAGGACGTCGGCTGCGCGGCGGTCATGCCGCTCGGCGCGCCCATCGGCACCGGGCTGGGCGTCCTCAACCCGCGCAACATCGAGGCGATCGCGACGTCCGCGCGCGTGCCGGTGATCCTCGACGCAGGGATCGGGACGGCGTCGGACGCCGCGCTCGCGATGGAGCTCGGGTGCGACGGCGTGCTGCTCGCGACCGCGGTCACACGCGCGGCCGACCCCGTGCGCATGGCGCACGCGATGCGGCTCGCGGTCGAGTCGGGGCGCTTGGCCGCCGGTGCCGGGCGCATCCCGCGCCGCGAGGGCGCGCTCGCGAGCTCGTCCCCGCAGGGCCGGCTCGACCTCGCCCTGTGACGCCTGCGCCCGCGAGATAGAACGGGCGGTCGCGAGATAGAGCACGCGGAGCTCTATCTCGCGACGGCGGCTTCTACCTCGCGGGGGGCGGTGTCGTCGCGGAGGGCGGTGTCGTCGCGGAGGGCGGTGTCGTCGCGAGCTCGGGGAGCAGTGCCGGGACGCCGCCGACGACGGAGCACGCGTCGACGCCCACGGCGCACGCGACGTCGGCGACGCGAGCAGACCGCGCACCCATCGCGCACACGACGACGACGGGCCGGTCCGTCGGGAGTTCCGCGAGAGCGGCGCGCGCGGCGTCGTCCGGTGCCCCCGGCAGACCGCCGAGGAAGGTGCCGCTGGGGACGAGCCGCGCGCCCGGGACCGGGCGCACCTGCGCCTCCCAGTCCTCGCGCACGTCGAGCAGGTACGCCGGCCGTCGCCCCTCCGCGGGCGCCAGGAGGGTCGCCGCCTCGTGCGCGCTCACCTCGACCGGCACGTCCGCCGGGTCCGGCGCCGCGTGCTCCCCCGACCCCCCGGCTCGCACGGCAGGGGCGAGGCCGCAGAACGCGGCGTAGGCGTCGTCGCCGGCGAGCAGCGCGGTGACCGGCGCGCGCGTCGGGTCCGGCCGCACCGTGAGCTGGCGCCACGTGAGGTCGAGCGCGTCGTACACCGCGAGCCGGCCGAGCAGCGTCGTGCCCGCGCCGGTGACGAGCTTGATCGCCTCCGTCGCCATGACCGAGCCGACCGTGCCGCACATCGCGCCGAGCACCCCGCCCGTCGCGCAGTCGGGTGCCGCGCCGGGCGGCGGTGGCACGGGGAAGACGTCGCGGTACGTCGCGCCGCGGGCATCGGCGTCGCCCGGTCCGGTCGCCCCGGCCGGGCCGGCGCCCACGGGGAGGCGACCCCCCGTGGGGGCGCCGTCGTCGGGCACGGGCGAGACGTACCGAGGGCGACCCCAGAACACGCTGACCTGGCCCTGGAAGCGGTAGATCGAGCCCCACACGACGGGCAGGCCGAGCACCTCGGCGGCGTCCGAGACGAGGTAGCGCGTCGGGAAGTTGTCGGCGCCGTCGAGGACGACGTCGTAGCCGCGCAGCACGTCGAGCGCGTTGCCGGCGTCGAGTCGCACCGTGTGCTCGACCACGCGCACGTGCGGGTTGACGTCAGCGATCGTCTCGCGCGCGGAGTCGACCTTGCGGCGTCCCACGTCCGGGCCGCCGTGGATCACCTGACGCTGGAGGTTGGACGTGTCGACGACGTCGTCGTCGACGATCCCGATCGTGCCGACGCCCGCGGCGGCCAGGTAGAGCAGGGCCGGGCTCCCGAGGCCGCCGGCCCCGACGACGAGGACCCGGGCCGCGGCGAGCCGCCGCTGTCCCTCGGGACCGACGCCCGGCAGCGACAGGTGGCGCGCGTAGCGCTCGAGCTCGGCGGTCGTCAGCTCACGACCGGGCTCGACGAGCGGGGCCGGCCGGGCCGCGTGCGGTGCCGACGTGCTCACGCGGCGTACCGCTCCTCCAGGCCGGCGAGCTTCGCCTCGGCCTCCGCGTGCACCTTCTTCTCGAGGATGAACGACATGACCGGGACGACGCCCGCGAAGACCATCGTCGCGAGGCGGCCCCAGCCCCACCGCATCTTGGTCCACAGGTCGAGGACCGTCACGAGGTAGACGACGTAGATCCAGCCGTGCGCGAAGGGGATCCACAGGAGGTACCGCATGATGTCGTCGCTCACGCCGAAGACGTACTTCATGAGCATCTCGACGCTCAGGACCAGCAGCATCACACCGGTGACGATCGCGAGGACCCGGTACCGCGCGAGGGCGCCGCGCGCCTTCCTGATGGCCGTCCGCGCGGCCTCGCTGCTCGGCGCGGCGGTGCTGGTGGCGGGGTCCTGGGTGGTCATGCCGGGAGTGTCCTCACGTCGTGCTCCGCGCCGCGTGGTGGCGCGACGGCTTATTCCGTGGCTCCGTGTCGGACGCCGAACCTAGGGTAGAACACCGTGCGACCCCTCCCCCTCCCCGACCCCGGGACCCTCCGCTCACCACGCCCGCGCGCATGCTGGCGTGGCAGGCGTGGCGCCAGCGCGGCATCCTCGCGATGGCGCTGCTCGTCGGTGCGCTCACCATGCTCGGCCAGGCCGCCACGCCCTTCCTCTTCGGTCGTGTCGTGGACGACGGCCTCACGAGCGGGTTCGGCCGTGACCTCTTCCTCGGCATCGGGGCGCTCCTCGCCGTCGCGGTCGTCATGGTGGGAGCGGGCGCGCTGAGCCACCGGTACGACGTCGAGAACTGGCTCCGGTCCGCCTTCGCCTTCTCGCAGGTCGTCGGGTACAAGGCGTCCCGCTCGGGCCACGCGATCACGCGCAAGCTCCCGACGGGCGAGGTGGTCGCCGCCGTCGCCAACGACGCCCTGCGCACCGGCGAGATCTTCGCCATGGCGGGCCGGTTCCTCGGCGGCGTGCTCGCCTACGTCGCGGTGACGATCGTGCTGCTGTCCCAGAACCTCACGATCGGGCTCGTCATCGCGCTCGGCATCCCCGTGGTCGCGGCGATCCTCGCGCTCCTGGTCAAGCCGTTGCAGTCCCGGCAGGCCGCGCAGCGCGAGGCGACGGGCCGTCTCACGTCGCTCGGGGCCGACACGGTCTCGGGCCTGCGCATCCTGCGCGGCATCGGCGGCGAGGAGGTCTTCGCCGGGCGCTACGCCGCGCAGTCGCAGGTCGTGCGGCGCGAAGGCGTCCGCGTGGCCGTGGTGCAGTCGTTCCTCGACGGGCTCCAGGTGCTGCTGCCGGGCCTGCTCGCCGTCGCGGTGGTGTGGCTGGGAGCGCGCGCCGCGGTCGCTGGCGAGATCACGCCCGGCCAGCTCGTCACCTACTACTCCTACGCGGCCTTCCTCGCCTGGCCCGTGCAGATGGCCACGCAGATGCTGCAGATGACGATCCGCGGGCTGATCTCCGCGGGCAAGATCCAGGACGTCCTGCGCATCGAGGCGGCGACGCGCCCCTCCGCCACGCCGGTGCCGGCGCCAGCGCCGGGCGCCCCTCTCACCGACGAGGCGAGCGGTCTCGTCCTCGAGCCGGGTCGGGTCGTGGGTCTCGTCTCGGCGGACCCGGACACGTCGGCGCGCGTCGCGACGCGCCTCGGCCGGTTCGACGACGACGCCGAGGCCACCACGCCCGTGCGCCTCGGCGGGGTCCTGCTCGCCGACCTCGACACCGAGCACCTGCGGCACCGGGTCGTCGTCGCCGAGGCGACGAGCCACCTGTTCTCCGGCGTCCTCGGCGAGGAGCTCGACGCGCGCGGGCGGTCGGTCGAGGCCGTGCTGCTGCAGGCAGTCCTCACGGCCGACGCCCAGGACGTCCTCGACTCGGTGCCCGGCGGCCTCGCCGGCGACCTGCCGGAGAAGGGCCGGTCGTTGTCCGGCGGGCAGCGTCAGCGCGTCGCGCTCGCCCGGGCGCTGCTCACCGAACCGGAGATCCTCGTCCTCGTGGAGCCGACCAGCGCGGTCGACGCGCACACCGAGGCGCGGATCGCCGAGCGCGTCGCCGAGGCCCGGCGTGGGCGCACCACGCTCGTGGTCACCGCGAGCCCGCTCGTGCTCGACCACCTCGACGCGGTGCACCTGCTCGACGACGCCGGTCGCGTCGTCGCGCAGGGCACCCACGCCGAGCTGCTCGCCCGGCACGACGCGGCGGGAGCCGCGTACCGCGCCGTCGTGGGCCGCAGCATGACCGACGACGAGCCGGGCCCGACCGACCTGGCGACGAGCCGCACCGACGACCACGAGACCGCTGGGAGTGCCCGATGAGCGACCGGAAGCTGCCGATCGCCGACGGCGCGCAGGTCCGCCGCACCACGGCCGCGCTGTTCCGCCGGCACCGCGGCGCCCTCACGCGCGTCGCCGTGCTGCACACGCTCGCCGCCGTCGCGGGCCTCGCCGGACCGTTCCTGCTCGGCCGGATCGTCGACGAGGTCGTGGCCGGCACGACGGTCGCGCAGGTCGACCAGCTCGTGCTCGTCGGCCTCGCGGCAGTGCTCGTGCAGGCCGTCGTCGTGCGGTTCGCGCAGCGCGTGTCGATGATCTTCGGCGAGGAGGTCTTCGCGGACCTCCGCGAGGAGTTCATGGACACCGTCACGCGCCTGCCGCTCTCGACGGTCGAGAGCGCGGGGACCGGCGACCTCGTGGCGCGGACGACCAACGACGTGAACAAGCTCCAGCACGCGATCCGGTTCGGCATCCCGCGCGTCCTGGTGTGCGTCGTGACGATCACCCTCACCCTCGTCGCGGCCTTCCTCGCCGCGCCGCTCGTCGCGCTCGGCCTGCTGGTCGGCGTGCCGATCGTCGTCGTCGCGACCCGCTGGTACCTCGCCCGTGCCACCCCGGGCTACCTGCGCGAGTCGGCGGCGTACGCGACGCTCAACGGCACGATCACCGAGACGGTCGAGGGGGCGCGCACGGTCGACGCCCTGCACCTCGGCGGCCGGCTGCGCCGCCGCATCGACTCCGACCTGCGCGAGGCGTTCGCCGCCGAGGACTACACGCTGCGTCTGCGCATGCGCCTCATCCCGTCGATCGACGCCGCGGTCGCGCTCGCGCCGATCGTCGTGCTGCTGTGGGGCGGCTGGCTCGTGTCGCAGGGGCATGCCACGGTCGGCACGGTGACGACCGTCGCGGCCTTCGGGTTCCAGATGGGCGGCCCGGTGTTCGACCTCGTGTTCTGGCTCGACGAGCTGCAGGTCGCGGCGGTGTCGCTCGCACGCGTCATCGGCGTCGGGCTCGTCTCCCCGGACCGCGAGGCCGGCACCGCGGTCCCGGCCGACGAGCACGTGGTCGGGCGGGGCGTGCGGTACGCGTACCGCGAGGGCCACGACGTGCTGCACGGGATCGACCTCGACCTCCGGGTCGGCGAGCGCCTCGCCGTCGTCGGGCCGTCGGGCGCGGGCAAGTCCACGCTCGGGCGCATGCTCGCGGGCATCCACCCGCCCACCGGCGGCTCGGTGACCGTGGGCGGCGTGCCGCTCGTCGAGCTCCCGCTGGAAGACCTGCGCCGGCACGTCGCGCTCGTCACGCAGGAGCACCACGTGTTCGTCGGCACGCTCGCGGAGAACCTTCGCCTCGCGGACGTGGACGCGACCGACGACGCGCTGGTCGCCGCGCTCGACGCGGTCGACGCCCGCGGGTGGGTCGAGTCGCTGCCGGACGGTCTCGCCACGGAGGTCGGCTCGGGCGGGCACGCGCTGTCCCCGGCGCAGGCGCAGCAGGTCGCGCTCGCGCGCCTCGTGCTCCTGGACCCGCACACGCTCGTCCTCGACGAGGCGACGTCGCTGCTCGACCCGCGCGCCGCTCGTCACCTCGAGCGGTCGCTCAACGCGGTGCTCGAGGGCCGGACCGTCGTCGCGATCGCGCACCGGCTGCACACCGCGCACGACGCCGACCGCGTCGCCGTCGTCGACGGCGGACGGATCAGCGAGATCGGCCCGCACGACGAGCTGGTGGCGGCCGGGGGCGACTACGCCCGGCTGTGGCACTCCTGGCAGCAGGAGTAGCGCTCACGACACCCTCCGCTCGCGAGATCGACCCGAGCGTCCCGAAGTCGACCGTCAGAGGGTCGACCTCGGAGCACTCGGGTCGATCTCGCGTCTGGCCGTCCACAGATCTCTTCGTGGGGGTGTCTCCGGCTGGTGGGCACGCAGCAGGCTCTGTCCCGTGGAGACACCGACGACGCCCGCCCACCCACGTGTCCCGTCCGCCCGGCGTCCCGGTGACGAGTGCGCGGCAACTGGTCCCGTCCTCCCGCTCACCGTCCGCTTCACCGAGGAGCGACGCGCCGAGCTCGCTCGCAGGACGGACAGCGGTTCGCTCGAACGCGTCCGCCGCGGGGTCTACCTGCCGCTGCCCGCAGCCGCAGATCGTGGTCCCGCGGAATCTCGCCGCGAACAAGTGCTGCGGCAGGTGGCGGCGGTTGCCGAGCGACTCACGACGACCTACTGGTTCAGCCATACCAGCGCCGCGCTGCTGCACGGTTGCTGGACCTGGCAGCTCGCCGACGTCGTGCACGTGACACAGCTGCGCGCCCCGAAGGGGGCACAGGTCCGCGAGCGCCGCCTGCGCCGACACTGGACCACGCTTCCTCAGCGCGACCGTACGGAGGTGCTCGGCCTGCCCGTCACGACGCTGGAACGCACCGTCGTCGACTGCGCGCGCAGCATCGCGGGAGCGCAGGCGCTGGTGGTGGCCGACTCGGGGCTGCGGGCCGGCGCCGACATCGGCGTCATCCAGGCGATCCTCGAGGAGGCGGCCGGCGCGAGAGGCGTACGCCGCGCGCGATCGGTCGTCGCTCTGGCCGACGCCCGCGCCGAGTCGCCTGGTGAGTCGATCGTCCGCTGGATCGTCCACGAAGCCGACCTTCCGGCGCCGACGCCAGGATTCGCGGTCGACACCCGCCTCGGGCGCCGCTGGCTCGACCTCGCCTGGCCGGAGCTGAAGGTCGCGATCGAGTTCGACGGCGCCGTGAAGTACACCGGCGGAGAGTTCGGCGACGCCGGCGAGCGGCTGTGGCGCGAGAAGCGGAGGCACGACGCCCTCGTCGAGGCCGGCTGGGTCGTGCTCCGGGTGGTGTGGGCGGATCTCGCCGTCCCGGAGGTGCTCGTCCGACGCGTCCGAGAGGCGATGCGACGGCGTCTGTGACGCGAGATCGACCCGGACGTCGCGAGATCGACCTTCAGAGGGTCGACGTCGGAGCGCTCGGGTCGATCTGGCGGTCACCCGGCAGCCCGGCGATCCCGTCGTCGTCGCCCCGCGACCCGCGGCGCACACCGGTGGCCTCGTCGCGCACGAGCCGCAGCCACAGCAGGACGGCGAACCCGCCGAACACCCACCACTGCAGCGCGTAGAAGAGGTTCTGCAGGTTGAGGCCCGTGCCGCCCTCGATCGTCGGGCGCGGCAGGAGGGCGGGTCCGCCGTCGTCGGGCGACGCCTGGGGCGGGTCGGACGAGATGAGCACGAGGTAGCCGGAGTACATCGGCCCGCCCCACGCGTTGACGAGGGATCCCGTGGAGATCGAGTCGGTCTGCCCGTCCGGCAGCACCTCCTCGCCCGCGGCCTCCGACGCCTGCAGGTAGCCCGTGAGACGCACCTCGCCGTCGGGCACCTCGAGCGCGGCCGCGTCGTCGGGCGTCGCGACCCACCCGCGCACCACCGGCAGCACCGGCTCTCCGGAGAGGTCCGCCCACGAGTCGCCGCCCGTGCCGTCGTCCGTGACGTGCAGCGGCGTCAGCACGAGGTAGCCCACCTCGCCGTCGAGCGCGCGACCGGCGACGAGCAGCTGCTCCGAGGCGTCGTACTCGCCCTCGACCCACGCCTGGCGCCCGACGAGCTCGCCCGGGAAGGTGGACTGCGGCGGGAGCAGCACCCCGAGCCCTTCCGGACCCTCGGCGGCCACCTCGGCCGCCTCCTGCTGGGCGGCGAGCTCGGCGCGCTGCTGCGCGCGGTCGAGCTGCCACACGCCGAGGCGTGCGCACACCGCCGCCGCGACGAGGAACACGACGAGCAGGCCGATCATCCGCGGCTGACGGGCGACCGCCCAGAGCGAACGGCGGGGAGCGGTCTCGGGCACGGCACCACCGTATCCGCGCACAGGTCACCGGCCGGAATCGGTGGCGCCCGTCCGACGGACGTCACACCGGGCGAGGCGCCCGGTCCGACCCTGCGTACCGGTACCACCGGGACCTTCGACCCTTTCTACCCTTTCGGGCGAACGTCACACCTCGACCGTGCGGCGAACCTCGTGCAGGGCCAGGGTGGATGGGGTTGTATGAAGCCGTAGTCGTTCGCGAACCCTTCCCCCTGCTGGAGCGTGAGATGAGCACGACCACCGCCACCGAGTCCACCGCCTGGCGTCCCGCCGAGGTCGCCCCGCTCGACGAGGAGACGCTGCGTCGTGTCGACTCGTGGTGGCGCGCCGCGAACTACCTGTCCGTCGGCCAGATCTACCTCCTGGCCAACCCTCTGCTGCGCACCCCGTTGTCACGCGACGACGTGAAGCCGCGCCTCCTCGGGCACTGGGGGA
Source organism: Cellulosimicrobium sp. Marseille-Q4280 (assembly GCF_943181405.1). GTDB lineage: Bacteria > Actinomycetota > Actinomycetes > Actinomycetales > Cellulomonadaceae > Cellulosimicrobium. Next base: position 19,023 of record NZ_CALPBY010000007.1, on the reverse strand, counting down.
CCACGCCCGGCCTCAACTTCCTCTACGCGCACCTCAACCGCGCGATCGCGGAGCGCAGGCAGTCGACGATCTACGTCGCGGGGCCGGGGCACGGCGGGCCGGGCCTCGTCGCGAACGCCTACCTCGAGGGCACGTACTCCGAGACCTACTCGGACGTCACGCAGGACACCGAGGGCCTGCGCCGCCTCTTCCGGCAGTTCTCGTTCCCGGGCGGCATCCCGAGCCACGTGGCCCCGGAGACCCCCGGCTCGATCCACGAGGGCGGGGAGCTGGGCTACGCCCTCTCGCACGCCTACGGCGCGGCGTTCGACAACCCCGACCTGCTCGTCGCGGCCGTCGTCGGCGACGGCGAGGCGGAGACGGGACCGCTCGCGACGAGCTGGCACTCCAACAAGTTCGTCAACGCGCGCAACGACGGCGTCGTCCTGCCGATCCTGCACCTCAACGGGTACAAGATCGCCAACCCGACGGTGCTCGCGCGGATCAGCGACGACGAGCTGCGCGACCTCATGATCGGCTACGGCCACACGCCGTACTTCTTCGTCGGCGGCTTCGACGGCGAGGACCACTTCGAGGTGCACCAGCGCTTCGCGAAGCTCCTCGACGAGGTGCTCAACCACATCGCGCAGATCAAGGCCGACGCGGAGGCCGGGAACGACGAGCGCCCCGCGTGGCCGATGATCGTCTTCCGCACCCCCAAGGGCTGGACGTGCCCGCCGGAGATCGACGGCAAGAAGACCGAGGACTCGTGGCGCGCGCACCAGGTGCCGCTCGCGAGCGCCCGGGACACGCCCGAGCACCTCCAGGTCCTCAAGGGCTGGCTCGAGTCGTACCGGGCCGACGAGCTGTTCGACGACGACGGCCGCCTGCGCGACGAGATCGCCGCCCTCGCCCCGGAGGGCACCCTCCGCATGAGCGACAACCCGCACACCAACGGCGGCCTCCTCCTCAAGGACCTCCGCCTGCCCGACTTCCGCGACTACGCCGTCGACGTGTCGGGCCCCGGTTCGTCCGTCGCCGAGGCGACGCGCGTGCTCGGGCAGTGGCTCACCGACGTCGTGCGGCTCAACCCCGACAACTTCCGCATCTTCGGGCCTGACGAGACGGCGTCGAACCGTCTGCAGCCCGTGTACGAGGTGACGGACAAGCAGTGGAACGCCGACTTCTACGGCCCCGACGTCGACGAGCACATGGCGCGCGCCGGCCGGGTCATGGAGATGCTGTCGGAGCACCAGTGCCAGGGGTGGCTCGAGGGCTACCTGCTCACCGGGCGGCACGGCCTGTTCACCAGCTACGAGGCGTTCATCCACATCGTCGACTCGATGTTCAACCAGCACGCGAAGTGGCTCAAGGTCACCAACCACATCCCGTGGCGTCGGCCGATCGCGAGCCTCAACTACCTGCTGTCGAGCCACGTGTGGCGCCAGGACCACAACGGCTTCTCGCACCAGGACCCGGGCTTCATCGACCACGTGGTCAACAAGAAGGCCGAGATCGTCCGGGTGTACCTGCCGCCGGACGCCAACACGCTGCTGTCGACCTACGACCACTGCCTGCGCTCGCGCCAGTACGTGAACGTCGTGGTCGCGGGCAAGCAGCCGGCGCCGCAGTTCCTCTCGATGCCCGACGCGATCGCGCACTGCACACGCGGCCTCGGCATCTGGGAGTGGGCCGGGACCGAGGTCGAGGGCGAGGACCCGGACGTCGTGCTCGGGTGCGCGGGCGACGTCCCCACCCTCGAGGTGCTCGCCGCCGCGCACATCCTCCGCGAGCGGCTGCCGCACCTGAAGGTCCGCGTCGTGAACGTCGTCGACCTCATGCGCCTCCAGGACGAGAACGAGCACCCGCACGGCCTGTCGGACAAGGACTTCGACACGCTGTTCACCGCCGACAAGCCGGTCATCTTCAACTACCACGGCTACCCGTGGCTCATCCACCGCCTCACCTACCGCCGCACGAACCACGGCAACATCCACGTGCGCGGGTACAAGGAGGAGGGCACCACGACCACGCCCTTCGACATGGCGATGCTCAACGACATCGACCGGTACCACCTCGTCGTCGACGTCATCGACCGGGTCCCCGAGCTGCGCTCGCGCTACGCGGGCCTGCGCCAGGAGATGGTCGACGCGCGCCTCGCCGCCCGGCAGTGGACGCGCGAGCACGGCGAGGACATCCCCGAGGTGCGCGACTGGGTCTGGCCCGACGTCGGCGAGACCGGCACCGAGGAGGGCGGCCCGCAGTACAGCGGCGCCGTGCAGGACACAGGAGGAGACAACGAGTGAGCGTTCCCGCTCGCAGCATCTACATCACCTCGCCCGAGGGCGAGACCGGCAAGTCCACGATCGCGCTCGGGGTCCTCGACCTGCTGGCCCGCAAGGTCCAGCGGGTCGGGGTCTTCCGGCCGGTCACCCGGGCCGCGGGGCCCGACGTGCAGGACTACGTGCTCGAGCTCCTGCTCGCGCACGACGGCGTCGACCTGACCGCCGAGCAGGCGATCGGCGTGACGTACGAGGACGTGCACGCCGACCCGGAGGCAGCGCTCTCCCGGATCGTGACGCGCTACCACGAGGTGGCGAGCGTCTGCGACTTCGTGGTCGTCGTCGGGACGGACTACACGGACGTCGCCGGACCCACCGAGCTGTCCTTCAACGCGCGCGTCGCGGCGAACCTCGGCGCGCCCGTGCTCCTCGTGGTCTCGGGCAAGGCCCGGCAGCCCGACGCCGTGGGGAACCTCATCGAGGTGAGCGTCGCCGAGCTGCGCTCCCAGCACGCGCAGCCGATCGGCGTCGTCGCGAACCGTGTGGCACCCGAGGACCTCGACGCCGTGCGGGCACTCCTCGCGGCGCCGGGGACCGACGGCGTGCCCGGGTGGGCGGTGCCCGAGGACCCCTTCCTCGACGCCCCGACCGTCCGCACCCTCATGGAGGCCGTCGGCGGACGGCTCGCGTTCGGCGAGGAGGCGCTGCTCGCGCGCGAGGCGACGGACCTGCTCGTCGGCGCGATGTCGTTCGAGCACCTGCTCGACCGGCTCACCGAGGGCGCCGTCGTCATCACGCCCGGCGACCGCGTCGACATCCTCATCGGGCTGCTCGCCGCGCACGCGGCGTCAGGCTTCCCCTCGCTCGCGGGCGTCATCCTCAACGGCGGGTTCTTCCCGCCGGAGTCGACCGCGCGACTCGTCGCGGACCTCGACCCCAGCCTGCCGATCATCCGCACCGACCTCGGCACGTTCCGCTCCGCGAGCGCCGCCGCGCAGGCCCGCGGGCGCGTCACCAAGGAGTCGCAGCGCAAGGTCGACACGGCGCTCGCGCTGTTCGAGCAGAACGTCGACGGCGCGGCCCTCCTCGCGGGCCTCGACGTCCCGCGACCCGAGGTCGTCACGCCGCTCATGTTCGAGTACGAGCTGCTCTCGCGGGCGCGCGCCGACCGCAAGCACGTCGTGCTGCCCGAGGGCGACGACGACCGCATCCTGCGCGCCGCGTCGACCCTCCTGGGTCGCCAGGTCGCCGACCTCACGATCCTCGGCGACGAGCAGAAGGTGCGCGCACGAGCGGCCGAGCTCGGCCTCGACATCGACGCCGCGACGGTCCTCAGCCCCCACGACCCGGAGCACGTCGAGCTGTTCGCGACCGAGTACGCGCGCCTGCGCGCGCACCGGGGCGTGTCGCTCGACGAGGCGCGCGAGCGCGTCCAGGACGTCTCCTACTTCGGCACGATGATGGTCCACCTCGGCCTCGCCGACGGCATGGTGTCGGGTGCGAAGCACACGACGGCGCACACCATCAAGCCGTCGTTCGAGATCATCAAGACGCAGCCGGGCGTGTCCGTCGTGTCGTCGGTGTTCCTCATGTGCCTCGAGGACCGCGTGCTCGTCTACGGCGACTGCGCCGTCATCCCCGACCCCACGGCCGAGCAGCTCGCGGACATCGCGATCTCGTCCGCGGCGACCGCGGCCCAGTTCGGCGTGGAGCAGCGCGTCGCGATGCTCTCGTACTCGACGGGCGAGTCCGGCTCGGGCGCCGACGTCGACAAGGTGCGTCGCGGGACGTCGCTCGTGCGCGAGCGCCGCCCCGACCTCTTCGTCGAGGGACCGATCCAGTACGACGCCGCGGTCGACGCGTCCGTCGCGGCGTCGAAGATGCCCGGCTCCGACGTCGCCGGCCGCGCGACGGTGTTCATCTTCCCGGACCTCAACACGGGCAACAACACCTATAAGGCCGTGCAGCGCTCGGCCGGCGCGGTCGCCGTCGGGCCGGTGCTCCAGGGCCTCAACAAGCCCGTGAACGACCTGTCGCGCGGCGCCCTCGTGCAGGACATCGTCAACACGGTCGCCATCACCGCGATCCAGGCGCAGACGTCCTCGCAGCCGGACGCCCCCGCCATCTCCCCCGACACGACCACCGCCGGAGCCACCTCATGACGATCCTGCCCGAGGGCGAGCGCCCCAACCCCTACAGCGCGTACGGGGCGCACGGGTCGGTGCTCGTCATGAACTCCGGCTCGTCGTCGCTCAAGTACCAGCTCGTCAACCCGGTCGGCGGCGAGGCGATCGCCGCCGGCACGATCGAGCGCATCGGCGAGGAGAAGGGCATCGTCAAGCACCGGTTCGCCGGGAACACGACGACGCGCGAGCAGGAGGTCCCCGACCACGGCGAGGCCCTGCGCATCGCCCTCGGGCTGTTCGACGAGGTCGGGCCGAACCTCGCGGACGCCGACGTGTACGCCGTCGGCCACCGCGTCGTGCACGGCGGGGCGATCTTCTCGCAGCCCGTCCTCGTCGACGACGAGGTGGTGCGCCAGATCGACGAGCTCTCGCCCCTCGCGCCGCTGCACAACCCGCCGAACGTCACGGGCATCCGTGTCGCGCGCGACCTGCTGCCCGACGTCCCGCACGTCGCCGTGTTCGACACCGCGTTCTTCACGTCGCTGCCCGACGCCGCGTCCACCTACGCGCTCGACCGCGAGGTCGCCGCGGAGCACGGTGTGCGGCGCTACGGGTTCCACGGCACGAGCCACCAGTACGTCGCCGGCAAGGTCGCGCGCGTCCTCGGCCGCCGCATGGAGTCGCTCAACACCATCGTGCTGCACCTCGGCAACGGGGCGTCGGCGTCGGCGGTGCGCGGCGGCGTCGCGGTCGACACCTCGATGGGCATGACGCCGCTCGAGGGTCTGGTCATGGGCACGCGCACGGGCGACATCGACGCGGCCGTCGTGTTCCACCTCGCGCGCAACGCCGGCATGAGCATCGACGAGATCGACGACCTGTTCAACAAGCGCTCCGGCGTCAAGGGCCTGTCCGGCGTGAACGACTTCCGCGAGCTGCGGCGCCTCATCGACGCGGGCGACGAGGACGCGCAGAAGGCGTTCGACGTCTACATCCACCGGCTGCGCAAGTACGTCGGGGCGTACCACGCGGTCCTCGGCCGCGTGGACGTCGTGGCGTTCACCGCGGGCGTGGGCGAGCACGACGCCGCTGTGCGCGCCGCCGTCGTGGACGGCCTCGAGCCGCTCGGTCTGTCGGTCGACGCGGACCGCAACGCCGTCGACTCCGGCGAGCCGCGCGTCATCTCGCCCGACTGGACGTCGACGCTCGTCATGGTGATCCCGACCATGGAGGAGCTCGCCATCGCGCGTCAGTGCGTCGAGGTGGTCGAGGGCGCACGTCCCGGTTCCTGACGCTGCTGGTCCGCGCCGGGTCGAGACTCCAGGGCGCGGCGGGACGGGCGGATGGCATGCTCGGTGGGTGACCGTCTACGTCGACCCGCCTGCGTGGCCCGCGCACGGGACGCTGTTCAGCCACCTCGTGTCCGACCGTTCGCTGGACGAGCTGCACGCGCTCGCCGAGGCGATCGGGCTCAGCCGGCGGGCGTTCGACCTCGACCACTACGACGTCGCGGCGGAGCGCTACGAGGAGGCTGTGGCGGCCGGTGCCGTGCCCGTCGACGGGCGGGAGCTCGCGCGTCGGCTGGGCTCCTCGGGGCTGCGCGTCCCCGGGCGGGCGCGCCGCGCGGCCAAGGCCGACGCACTCCTCGCGCGGTGGGACGCGCTGCTGCCGGGAGCGCGCGCCGTCGGGGTCGACCTCGTCGAGCGCTGGCACGAGCCGCACCGGGTCTATCACGGGCCCGAGCACCTCGTGCACGCGCTCGACTCGCTCGCGCTGCTGGAGGGCCGTCCGGCGGGCGTGCCCGACGTCGCGCGCGCAGCCCGGGAGTCCGACGTCGCACGCTCACCCCGCGTGGCCGGGTCCGGGCCGACCGCTCCCGCCGTGGAACCGGCCGCCTCGGTCACGCAGCTCGCGATCTGGTTCCACGACGCCGTGCACGACGGCGAGGCGGGTCGGGACGAGGAGCGCTCGGCCGGGCTCGCGACGACCGCGCTCGCGCCGCACGTCGGCACGGCGGCGGCCGCCGAGGTCGCGCGGCTCGTGCTGCTCACCACGCACCACGACCCGGCGGCGGGCGACGCCACCGGAGCCCTCGTCTCCGACGCCGACCTCGCGATCCTCGCCGCCGCACCCGACCGCTACGCGCGCTACGCGCGCCAGGTACGCGCCGAGTACGCCCATGTACCCGACGACGTGTTCCGGTCGGGGCGCGCCGCGGTCCTGCGCTCGCTGCTGGATGCTGGACCGCTCTACCGGACGACGTTCGCCACCGAGCGCTGGGAGGAACGGGCGCGGGCGAACCTCGTCGCAGAACTCATCGACCTCGGACGCTGACCGGCCTCCGCACGGCCCGGCGCGAGCCCCTCACACCTCACGGCCCACGGCCCACGGCTCCGGTCTGAGTCGCAGCTCGGGGGCAGCGTGTCGTCGCCGGACTCTCCGGACGCCGGTCCGCTCCCTGCGGCTAGGGTCGGCGCGTGACCGAGACGTCCGCGAGAGCGCCCCGCCGTCCCCGAGCCCGTCGCCCGCGCCGCCGGACCCTGGTGCTGGGCGCGGCCGGGCTCGCCGTCGTCGCGGTCCTGCCGTTCCTCGTCGTCCAGGGTGTCGGCCGTTCCCACGTGGCTGCTCCGGACGACGTCCCGGCGAGCGACGCCGTCGTCGTGCTGGGCGCCGGGCTGCGGCCCGACGGCTCGCCGTCGACGTACCTGCGGCGTCGGCTCGACGCCGCGGCCGACCTGCACGCCCGCGGCGTCGCGCCCGTGATCCTCGTGAGCGGGGACGCGCACGACGACTACGACGAACCGGCCTCGATGCGCGCCTGGCTCCTCGACCGTGGTGTGCCCGACGACGCGATCCTGCTGGACCGCGGTGGGTACGACACGCACGCGACGTGCACGCGCGCCGTCGACGAGTTCGGCTTCGCGGACGCCGTGGTCGTCACCCAGGGCTACCACCTGCCCCGTGCGCTCTTCTCGTGCCGGGTCGCGGGGCTCGACGCGGTCGGCGTCGGGGTGAGCGCTGCGAGCGTCGAGCCCTGGAAGGCCGTGCTCTACCGCGTGCGCGAGGTCCCGGCTGCGGTCAAGGCCCTGCTCGACGCGGTCGTGCGCTGAGCCCCCCTCGACGGGTCGCGACCGGTCGGGTCAGGGCAGGCGCAGCCGCCGCATGACGTCGAGCGCCGTCGTGAGCACCCGGCTCGGCAGCTCGCCGCCGAGCTCGTAGAGCGTGTCGAGGCTCAGACCCTGGTTCGCGCCGCGCTGGACGGAGATCGTCTGCGCCTCCGTGAGCGCCTCGATCCCCTCCCGCCCGTGCCGTCGCCCCAGCCCGGAGGCCTTGAACCCGCCCATCGGCGCACCCACCGAGCCGAACGTCGCCGAGTACCCGTCGTTGACGTTCACCGTGCCCGCCTCGACCTGCGCGGCGATCCGCCGACCACGGACCACGTCACGGGTCCACACGCTCGCGTTCAGGCCGTACTCGGAGTCGTTCATGACGCGCACCGCTTCCTCGTCGCTCGCCACGCGGACGACCGAAACCACCGGCCCGAACGTCTCCTCGCGGGCGCAGCGGGCGTCGTCGGGCACGCGGTCGAGAACGGTGGGGGCGTAGAAGAACGGCCCGATGTCCGCGCGGTGAACGCCGCCCGCGAGCACGCGGGCGCCGCGCGCCAGGGCGTCGTCGACGTGCTCCACCACCCGGTCGAGCTGTGCCTGGGAGGTGAGCGACCCCATGTCCGCGGAGTAGTCGAGACCGGCGCCGAGCCGCATGGCGCGCACGAGGGGCACGAACTCGTCGAGGAAGGCGTCCGCGACGGCCTCGTGCAGGACGAGGCGCTCGATCGAGACGCACAGCTGGCCGGAGCTGCCGAAGCAGGCACGCACGGCCGCGCGCGCCGCCGTCGGGACGTGGGCGTCCGCGGCGACGTAGAGCGGGTTCTTGCCGCCGAGCTCGAGCGTCGCGCCGATGAGCCGCTCGCCCGCGCGCGCGGCGACCTTCCGACCGGTCGCCGTCGAGCCCGTGAACGCGATGTGGTCCACGTGGTCCGTCAGGGCCGCCCCGACGTCCCCGCCGCCGGCGACGACGAGGAACAGGTCGGCCGGCAGCCCGGCGCGCTCGAGGAGCTCCGCGCCCCACAGCGCCGTGAGCGTCGTCTGCGGGTCGGGCTTCAGGACGACGCCGTTGCCCGCGAGCAGCGCGGGCACCGCCTCGGCGAAGGCGAGCGTGAGCGGGTAGTTCCAGGGCGCGATGACGCCGACGACCCCCACCGGCCGCCGGTGCACGCGCGTGCCCGTGAGCACGGGCAGCATCCCCGGCGCGCGCCGGTCTGCGAGGTAGCGCGGGCCGCGCACGGCGTAGTGGCGCGTGACGATCGCGACGTCGCCGATCTCCTCGTACGCGCTGCGTCGTGACTTCCCCGACTCCATCTGGACGAGGTCGAGGCCGTCGGACTGCTCGGCGAGCACGAGCTCGCCGAACCGCCGCAGGACACGGGCGCGCTCTCCCACGGGGACCCGGGCCCAGGCGCGCTGCGCGGTCCGTGCGCGCTCGACGGCGAGCTCGACGTCGTCGGGCGACGAGGTGGGGAACGACGCGAGGGGCGCGCCGGTGAACGGCAGGACGGAGCGGTGCGCTCCCGCTGCGCTGCTCGACACGATCCGGGCGACGAGCGGGGCGACGACGTCCGGCTCGAGGAAGTACGTCGCCGCAGGGTTCTCCGGGTCGAGCAGACCGTCGAGCGCGGCGTCGTCGCCGGGGACGGGACCGGACGAAGGGTTCGAGGGGCCCGAGGAGCTGGTCATGGAGACAGGCTACGTCGTCGCGCCGACAGGAAGCTCCCACGTCGTGAGCACCGGCCGGAAGCCGTGCCGGGCCCAGAACGGGGCGGACAGCGGGTTGAGCACGCCGTGGTGCAGCAGCACGGTCGTCTCCGCACCGCTCCCCTGCCGCACCCGTGCGAGGGCGGCCTCGACGAGCGCCGACCCGAGCCCCCGCCCCCGCAGTGCGTCGTCGACGTGCAGGAGCACGACGTAGGCGGCAGGGGCACGCGTCACCGCGCCCGCGACGAGCCCCGAGAGGCGCGGCGGCTCGACCGCGACCACCCCGTGCGCGCCCCCGGCGGGCCGCACCGGCTCGGCGACGAGCACGGTCGTGTCCGGGCGCGCGACGGCGGCCGCGACCTGGGGGCCGAGCGTCGCGCGCGCGTCCTCGCGCACGCGGGCCGAGCCGACGAGCGCGTCGAGCGCGAGCTCGGCCAGCTGGTGCTCCACGACGGCCTCGACGTCGGCGGCGACCGCGTCGCGCAGCACGACACCGGGCGGCAGGCTGACCGCGGCGCCGCCGGGACGGGCGTCCCTGCGCGCCGCGAGGTGCGCGACGGGGCGCAGCCCGGACGCCGCGAGCGCCGCGACGGCCTCGACGTCGCGGCTCGGCCAGACGACGGCAAGCCCGTCGTCGGCGGGCACCGCGCCTGGCACGACCTCGCCGGGCACGACGTCCACGGCGCCGCAGGTCGGCGCCGCGTCGCCGGAGCCGTGGTCGGTGCGCACCTCGGAGAACCACGCGGTGACGAGAGCGGCGACGGCACCCGGGACGTCGGGTCCCGCGGCGCGCGCCCGCAGGCGGCGCTCTCGCAGCGCGCGGAACGTCGCGGCGGGCGAGCGCGCGTCGACGTCAGACCGGGTCACGACGCCCGCCGCGCGCGAACCGTCCGCGAGCCGCACACCGAGCATCCCCTCGGTGCCGGCGCCCGGTGCGAGGAGGAGGTCGGGCACGGCGACGAGACCGTCGAGAGCACCGACCCGCGCCCGGTGCTCCGCCTCGAGGTCCGCGAGCTCGTCGCGGGTGGGCTTCCACGGGGCCCACGCGGAGGCGGCGCCGCTCATGACGTCACGCGTCGCCGAGCCGTCGGCCGAGGACCGTGCACTCCTGGTCTACGTAGCCGAGGCGCGCGTAGAACCCCAGCACCGCGTCGTTGGTGGACCGGACCATGAGCCGGACGGCACGTGCCCCCGCCGCCGCGAGCCAGGCCTCGGCGGCCACGACCATCTCCCGGCCGAGGCCCGTGCCCTGGACCCGCGGGTCGACGGCGAGGTAGTACATCCAGCCGCGGTGACCGTCGACGCCGACCATCGCCGTGGCGAGCAGGTCACCGGGGCGCGGCGCGTCGCCCGCCGCAGCCGCGTCGTCGGGCACGGTGCCCGACGCCGCGCGCCCGACGAGCACGGTCGACGTCTCGCCCAGGCGCGCGTCGGCGATGTCCCGGTACGGGTCGTTCCACGGCCGCGTGAGGTCGCACGCGCGCCACAGCGCGACGACGGCGTCCACGTCGCGGTCGGCGACCTCGGTCACCTCGAGCATGCTCGACGACGCCGCGCGGCCGATCGTGCCGCCGACGGACGCCGGCGCGTCGACGCCACGTCCCGTCATCGCCCGGCTCAGCGGGGCTGGTAGGGCGAGACGACGACCTCGACGCGCTGGAACTCCTTGAGGTCGGAGTACCCGGTGGTGGCCATCGCCCGGCGCAGCGCGCCCACGAGGTTGAGCGTGCCGTCGGCCTGGCGACCCGGCCCGAACAGGATCTCCTCGAGCGTGCCGGCCGTGCCGACGCGCACCCGCTCGCCGCGCGGGAGCTGCGGGTGGTGCGCCTCGGGGCCCCAGTGCCAGCCGCGGCCGGGAGCCTCCTCGGCGCGCGCGAGCGCCGCGCCGATCATCACCGCGTCGGCACCGCACGCGACGGCCTTCACGAGGTCGCCCGAGCGGCCGACGCCACCGTCGGCGATGACGTGGACGTACCGGCCGCCCGACTCGTCGAGGTAGTCCCGGCGAGCGGCCGCGACGTCGGCCACGGCCGTCGCCATGGGCGCGTGGATGCCCAGCGACACGCGCGTGGTGTGCGCCGCGCCGCCGCCGAAGCCGACGAGGACGCCCGCCGCGCCGGTGCGCATGAGGTGCAGCGCCGCGGTGTACGTCGACGCGCCGCCGACGACGACCGGGACGTCGAGCTCGTAGATGAACCGCTTGAGGTTCAGGGGCTCCGCGACGCCGGACACGTGCTCCGCGGAGACCGTGGTACCGCGGATGACGAAGAGGTCGACGCCCGCGTCGACGACCGTCTGGTAGTGCTCCTGGGTGCGCTGCGGCGACAGCGCGCCCGCGACCGTGACCCCGGCCGCGCGGATCTCCTTCAGCCGCTGCGTGATGAGGTCGGCCTTGATCGGCTCGGCGTAGATCTCCTGCATGCGCCGGGTCGCCGCCACGGGCTCGAGCTCCGCGATCTCCGCGAGCAGGGACTCCGGGTCCTCGTAGCGCGTCCACAGGCCCTCGAGGTCCAGGACGCCGAGGCCGCCGTGGTTGCCCAGCGCGACCGCGGTCGCGGGGCTCATCACGGAGTCCATGGGGGCGGCGATGATCGGCAGCTCGAAGTGGTAGGCGTCGATCTGCCACCCCACCGAGACCTCCTCCGGGTCGCGCGTGCGCCGGGAGGGCACGACCGCGACGTCGTCGAAGGAGAACGCGCGCCGACCGCGCTTGCCACGTCCGATCTCGATCTCGTTGCTCACCGGGCCAGCCTACCGGCGGCCAGGGCGGCACGAGGGCCGGTCCGCGCCCTGGTCGGCGGAGGGGCTGTGGGTGGGACCTGGGAGGGTGGCGCCACCGTCGGCCGGTCGTGCCCGACGGCGGTCCACCGGCCGTGCAGGGCCGGGTGCACGACCAGGTGCAGGACCGGCGGCGGACGACCGCAGGCGACGGCAGGCGCAGGCACGAGCACGGAGGCGGTACGGATGAGCTGGACGGCGGGGCCCCTGGTGGCCTTCGACACGGAGACCACCGGGCTCGACGTCGACGTCGAGCGCATCGTCACGGCGGCCCTCGTGCTGCGCGGCCCGACTGGCACCAGAGTCCGCACGTGGCTCATCGATCCCGGCGTCGCGATCCCCGCCGACGCGACCGCGATCCACGGCATCGGGACGGCCCAGGTCGTCGCGCACGGTGCCGCACCGAACGTCGCTCTCGACGAGATCGCCTCGCTGCTCGTCCACCACCAGCACGCCGGGGTACCCGTCGTCGCCTACAACGCGGCCTTCGACCTGACCCTGCTCGACGTCGAGCTGGCCCGGCACGGGCTGCGCACGCTCCCGGAGCGGCTCGGCCGTCCCGTGCGGCCCGTGCTCGATCCCCTCGTCCTCGACCGTGCGGCGGACCCGGGCCGCGAGGGCAAGCGGCGGCTGACCGACCTGTGCGAGCACTACGGGGTGCAGGAGACCGGCACGCTGCACACCGCGGACGTCGACGCGCTCGCGACGCTCTCCGTGCTCGACGCGCTCGTCGTGGCGCACCCGCACCTGGCCGCGACGACCCTCGACGCGCTGCACGACCACCAGGTGGACGCGCACCGCCGCTGGGTGGACGAGCTCGACGAGGAGCGGCGCGAGCGCCCCTACGTGGGCGCCGGGGCCGACGGTCGCTGGCCCGTCTGAGCCCCGACCTGGGACTTCACGCTCTTCGCATATCTCACGAGACGAATGCGCGCGGCGCTCGTCGACCGAGAACTCCCGCACTTCGCGCGCTGCGATCACTGCGCACCTCTCACATATCTCATCCATGAGTTATCGTCGCGCCATGACGATGATCGACGATGCACCCCTCACGCAGGTCGGCGCCCTCATCCGTGGCGCCCGCCAGAACCGTGGACTGACCCAGACACAGCTCGCCGAGCGCCTCGGGACGAGCCAGAGCGCCGTGCACCGCATCGAGCAGGGCGCCCAGAACGTCAGCCTCGAGATGCTCAACCGCATCGGCCTCGCCCTCGACTCCGAGATCATCAGCCTCGGGGGCCCGAAGCGCTCGCACCTGCGCGTCCAGGGAGGTCACACCCTCTCGGGGACGATCGAGGTCAACTCGTCCAAGAACGGCGCCGTGGCGCTCCTGTGCGCCTCGCTGCTCAACCGCGGTCGCACGACCCTGCGCGGGGTCGCACGGATCGTGGAGGTCGACCGGATCGTCGACGTGCTGCGCTCCATCGGGGTCGTGGCGACCTGGGCGCCGAACGGGCGCGACCTCGAGATCGTCGCCCCGGCCGCGCTGGACCTGTCGTCCATCGACGTCGAGGCCGCGCGGCGCACGCGCTCGATCATCATGTTCCTCGGGCCGCTCCTCGGCCTGCGCGACACCTTCGAGCTCCCGTACGCCGGCGGCTGCGACCTCGGCACCCGCACGGTCGAGCCGCACATGATCGCCCTGCGACCGTTCGGCCTCTCGGTCACCGCGACCGGCGGCAACTACCACGCGACGGTCGCCTCGGCCGACGGCCGCGACCTGGCCGTCGTGCTCACCGAGCGCGGCGACACCGTCACCGAGAACGCGCTCATGGCCGCCGCGAGCCGCGACGGCGTGACGACCATCCGCAACGCGAGCCCCAACTACATGGTCCAGGACCTGTGCTTCTACCTCGAGCTGTTGGGGGTCCGGATCGACGGCATCGGTACGACGACGCTGCGCGTCCACGGGCGCACGGGCATCGACGTCGACGTCGAGTACGCGGTCTCCGAGGACCCCGTCGAGGCGATGAGCCTGCTCACCGCCGGGGTCGTCACCGGGTCGGAGATCACCGTCTCCCGCGTCCCCGTGGAGTTCATGGAGATCGAGCTCGCGACGCTCGCGGAGATGGGTCAGCGGTACACGCTGTCCGCGGAGTACCTGTCGCGCAACGGCCGCACGCGGCTCGTCGACGTCACGGTGCACCCGAGCGAGCTGCGCGCCCCGATCGACAAGATCCACCCCATGCCGTTCCCCGGCCTCAACATCGACAACCTGCCGTTCTTCGCGGTCATCGCGGCGGGAGCGCACGGCACGACCCTCATCCACGACTGGGTGTACGAGGGCCGGGCGATCCACCTCACGGACCTCACGCGCCTCGGTGCCGACGTCCGTCTGCTCGACGCGCACCGGCTCCAGGTGACCGGGCCGACGCGCTGGTCCGGTGCCGAGGTGAGCTGCCCGCCCGCGCTGCGGCCCGCCGTCGTGATCCTGCTCGCCATGCTCGCGGCCAAGGGCACCTCGGTGCTGCGCGGCGTCGACATCATCGCCCGCGGCTACGAGCAGCTCACGGAGCGTCTGCGCGAGCTCGGCGCGCAGATCGAGGTCTTCCGGGACTGAGCACGCACCTGACGCCCGCCACGGCCGGCCTCACCGGGGTCCCGGGAGGCCGGCCGCGGTCGTCACTTCGGGTAGACCGCGTCGACCTCGACCTCCACGAGCCAGCCGTCGACCGGCAGGTTCTCGATCTCGAGCGCGAAGCGCGACGGCCGCGCCTCGTTGACGACCATCGGCTTCGTCGTGGCCGAGCCGAGCTGGACGTCCATCGTCGCGCCGGTGGCGAGGTTCGTGTTGGCGAAGAACTGCCGGTACGCGCGGTTCCAGCCGGCGAAGTCCATCTTCTCCGCACCGGCCGGGTTCTGCAGGAACACGCGCATCGAGACGACGTCGTCGTAGGAGAGACCGGCCTTCTCCAGGTTCTCGCCGATGCGCATGAGCACGTTGATGCCCTGCGCCTCGGTGATCGTCACGCCGGCCGGGAGCGTCCCGCCGGGAAAGACGTCGGTCGGGATGTACCGCTGCTCCGCGGTGGCGCCGGGCGCGCGGTTCAACGCCGACGGACCGAGACCGGACGACTTGTACCAGGCGACGTTCTTCCCGAACGCGACACCGTCCGCGATGGACGCGGTGTCGCCGGTGATGAAGGAGACGGACTCGGTGGGCTTCGGCTCGAAGAGCCTGCCGGCGGCGACGGCGGTGCCGGGTACCGCGACGGCCGCGGTGAGGGCGACGGCGAGGACGACCTTCGTACGGTTCTTCATGCGTGCCTCCAGGAGGGGAGAGACGGGCGCCGCCCTGGCGCCCGCCGCGTCCGGGCCGAGAGCCTCGGCCGGAAGCCGCGAACGTAACGACCGGTCGTTTCGCCCTCGTGTCGCCCACGTGTCGTGGCGGGTTCACGGCGGCCCGCGGAGGACACCGGCACCCGCGCGAGGAACCGACGGGACGACGGCCTGATCCGACGGTGCGAAACGAGACGTTTACGAGGTCCGTGCGTCGTTGACCGACGCGAAACGCGCCGGACCCGTGCCGGCGACGTGACGTCCTTAACGTCAGCGACGGTGCTGACGGCGGCACCCGGCATCGAGGGCCGGGAGGGCCGTCCGTCAGGCTTCACGACGAGAGGTCCGAGCCACATGGTCACAGACGAGAGCACGACCGGCGTCTCCCGCCGCAACTTCCTCCAGGCGGTCGGCGCCACGTCCGGCGCGGGCGTCATGTTCGCCACGATGGGTGCCGTCGGGCTCGCCCCGACGGCGGCGGCGCAGCCGAGGACCGAGTCCTGGATCGCCCCGACGAAGAGCGACTTCACCCTGACGGGGCGTTCCGCCAAGAAGGTCGTCGTCGTCGGTGCGGGGCCCGCAGGCCTGGCGTCGGCCTACGAGCTGCAGAAGGCCGGCTACAAGGTCACGGTCCTCGAGGCGCGCCACCGTCCGGGCGGGCGCACGCTGACCATCCGCGGCGGGGACTCGGAGACCGACGTCAACGGCGTGAAGCAGACGGCCCGCTTCGACAAGAACATCTACATGAACGCCGGGGCCGGCCGCATCGCGCAGTGGATGGTGACGATGGACTACCTCCGCGAGCTGGGCGTGCCCTACGAGGTCTTCACCAACGCGAACGCCGACGCGTACCTCTACAACGAGCGCACCGGCGCGACCCCCGGGAACCCCGTCCGGTACCGGACCGCGAAGGCCGACGTCTTCGGCTACACGTCGGAGCTCCTCACCTACGCGACCGACCAGGGTGCGCTGGACCAGAAGCTGACTGCCGCCGACAAGGAGAACCTGCGCGCGTTCCTGCGCAGCTGGGGCTCCCTGAAGGCCGACGGCACGTACCAGGGCGGGGACAACCGCGGGTACTCCGTCTACCCGTCGGCGTGGAACGAGCACGGCACGCCGCTGCCCGGCCCGGGGAGCGTCTCCGAGGTGCTCGGCTCGCGGATGGGGATGTACTTCCCGTTCGAGATCAACTGGGAGCAGTCGATGCTCATGTTCCAGCCCAAGGGCGGTATGGACGTGACCTACGACTACTTCGTCCGGGCGATCGGCAAGCAGAACGTGCAGTTCAACTCGCCCGTCACGGGCGTCGAGAACACCCCCGGCGGCGTGAAGGTGACGTACACGGCGCACAACGGGAAGGCGCGCCAGGTCGAGGCGGACTTCGCGGTCGTCTCGGCACCCGCAGGGCTCATGCGGCGCTGGTCCACCAACTGGGGCCCGGACATCGATGCGGCGCTCGGCGAGTTCGCCGTCGGGGCGCCGGCGGGCAAGATCGGCCTGCAGTACCGGTCCCGGTTCTGGGAGGACGACCACCGCATCTTCGGCGGCATCACCGAGACCGACATGGACCTCGCCCACGTCTGGTACCCGTCCTACGGCTACGGCGAGCGCAAGGGCCTCATGGTCGGCTACTACAACACGGGCACGAACGCCCGCACGTACGGCGACATGGCTCCGAAGCAGCGCGAGCTCCGGGCCGTCGAGCAGGGCGTGAAGATCCACGGCGAGAAGTACCGCACCGAGCTGGAGAGCTCGTTCTCCATCGCCTGGCACAAGGTGCCCTACATCGAGGGCGCGTGGGCGTACCCGAACACGCAGTCGTCGCGCTTCAAGCAGCTCCAGCAGGGAGCCGGGAACGTCTACTTCGCGGGCGACTGGATGTCCGAGATCTCGGCGTGGCAGCACGGCGCGTTCTGGGCCGCCCGGTACGCCGTCCAGGCGCTCCACACGCGGGTCATGACGTCCTGAGGTCGCCGTCCGCTCGCCGTCCGCTCCCTCACGACGTCGGGGCGGACGGCGGGCTGGTCCCGCCCCGAGCCTCAGAAGCCCGAGTAGTTCGGCGCCTCGGCGGTGATCTGCACGTCGTGCGGGTGGCTCTCCTTGAGCGACGCGGACGTGATGCGGATGAAGCGCCCCTTCTCCTGCAGCTCGGGGACCGTGCGCGCGCCGACGTAGAACATCGTCTGGTGCAGCCCACCCACGAGCTGGTGCGACACGGCCTGGAGCGTGCCCTTGTAGGGGACCTGACCCTCGATGCCCTCCGGGACGATCATGTCGTCGCTCGTGATCTCGGCCTGGAAGTACCGGTCCTTCGAGTACGACTTCTTGCCGCGCGACGACATCGCGCCCATCGAGCCCATGCCGCGGTAGGCCTTGTACTGCTTGCCGTGGACGAGGATCGTCTCGCCGGGCGACTCCTCGGTCCCCGCGAGCATCGAGCCGAGCATGACCGCCTCGGCGCCGGCGACGATCGCCTTGCCGATCTCGCCCGAGTGGCGCATGCCGCCGTCGGCGATGACCGGGACCCCTGCCGGACGGGCGGCGAGCGACGCCTCGTAGACCGCCGTGACCTGCGGGACGCCGACGCCCGTGACGATGCGCGTGGTGCAGATCGAGCCGGGCCCGACGCCCACCTTGACGGCGTCCGCACCGGCGTCGACGAACGCCTGGGCGCCCTCGCGCGTCGCGACGTTGCCGCCGATGACCTGGACGTCGCGCGTCGCGGGGTCCGTCTTGAGGCGGCGGACCATGTCGATGAGCATGCGGACGTTGCCGTGCGCCGTGTCGGCGACGAGCACGTCGACCCCGGCCTCGATGAGGGTCGTCGCACGCTGCCACGCGTCGCCGAAGTACCCGATCGCCGCACCCACGAGGAGGCGTCCCTGACCGTCCTTCGAGGCGTTCGGGAACTGCTCGGACTTCACGAAGTCCTTCACCGTGATGAGGCCGGTGAGGTGCCCGTCCGCGTCGACGAGGGGGAGCCGCTCGATCTTGTGCTTGCGCAGCAGGGCGGTCGCGTCCTCGCGCGAGATGCCGGACGGGCCCGTGATGAGCGGCTGACGCGTCATGACCTCGTCGACCTTCGTCGTCGCCCACTCGGCGACGGGCGTGAAGCGCAGGTCCCGGTTGGTGACCATGCCGACGAGGCGCTGCTGCGCGTCGAGGACCGGGAAGCCGGAGATGCGGTACTCCCCCGCCGTCCGGTCGAGCTCCTCGAGCGTCGCGTCCGGCCCGATCGTCACGGGGTTGGAGATGATGCCGGTCTGCGTCCGCTTCACCAGGTCGACCTGGTAGGCCTGGTCCTCGATGGAGAGGTTGCGGTGCAGCACGCCGATGCCGCCCTGACGTGCCATCGCGATCGCCATGCGGGACTCCGTGACGGTGTCCATGGCCGCCGAGACCAGCGGGACGCGGATCGAGATCTCGCGCGTGAGGCGGGTCGTCGTGTCGATGTCCGACGGCGCGAGGTCCGAGTAGCCGGGCTGCAGCAGCACGTCGTCGTAGGTGAGCCCGAGGAAGCCGAACGGGTCGTGCCCGGGCGCGGGCGAGGGGGCGGAAGAAGAAGCAAAGGAAAACGCGCGGGGGGGGGCCGCGCGCCGCCGCCCCCGCCGACGCGGGCGCGGCCGTCCCGGCCGCCCCGGCGCTGTCGACCGAGTCGGCGGCCCCCGCCGCGGCCAAGGCTCCGGCTGCCGCGGCCAAGGCGAAGAAGCCGTTCTGACGGGCGAACGCCAGCGGGCACGCGAGCGTCGCGCGGGGGACAAGGGC
>NZ_CALPBY010000006.1 GCF_943181405.1 Cellulosimicrobium sp. Marseille-Q4280 | reverse complement strand
CGTGATCACCCGCGAGGTCGTGCTGGACAACGTCAACCCGACCATCGTGCCGCGCGCCACCACCCGCACCCGCACCCCCCGCGAGAAGTCCGCGTAGACCGTCCCCGACCGGACGGCGCCGGAGCGTTCAGCCGACGAACAGGCAGAACGGATGACCTGCGAGGTCCGCGTAGACACGCAGCGGCTCGTCGGGGTCGTGCGAGCGGTCGCGCAGGAGCCGCGCGCCGAGCGCGAGGGCGCGCTCGTGCTGGCGGTCGAGCTCGGCGACGTCGGGCACCGTGCAGTCGAGGTGGAGCTGCTGCGGTATGTCCGCGTCGGGCCACGTCGACGGGGCGAGCGTCTCGACCTGCTGGAAAGCGAGCTGGACGCCGCCCGGCGCCGCCCGCAGCACGAGCCAGTCGGCGCCCGCCGGGTCGGGCTCGCCGGGCGGTGGCGGGTCGTCGCCCGTCCGGTACTCGAGCCCGAACAGCTCGCGGTAGAACTCCGCGAGCGCCCGTGCGTCCGTCGTGTCGAGCACGACCTGGGCGATCCGGGGACGTCCCTCGGCCACGGTGACCACCTCCGACCTCACGGTCCGACGCCGGTCGCGCGCTCGCAAGCACGTCGGCACCCCACGGGTGAGGATGGGACCCGGGACCGACCCGGGCCGGAGCAGGAGGTACGGACGTGACGGACGTGGGGGCGCGGCTCGCGCAGCACGTCGCCGAGGCGGCGGACGCGTGGTTGCGCGACCCGCTCGACGCGGGTGTCTACCGGCGGCTCGTCGCGGCCACGCTGGCGTGGCGCTCCCGCGCCGTGCCCGACGGCGGTCCGGTCGCCCGCGCGGTCGACGAACCGCCGCAGGGGGTCGGTGACGAGGACCGCGAGGTCCGCGCCGTGCCCGACGACGAGAGGTACCTCCGTCCTGACCGCGCGCCGCGTCCGGTCGGCAGCGCGCTCGCGGACGTGGCGAGCCTGCTCCGCGCCCGGTCGGACGCGGCCAGGTCCGGCGGGGGCGCGTCCGACGCAGCCCGGCCGGACGCCGAGTCGTCCGAGGGCTGACCGAGCGCTCACCCCACGCCGCACGTCGGCGTCGGCGCGGTACCGGCGAGGCGGTCCTCCGTCCAGCGCAGCAGGTCCGGGACGAGCGGCGAACCCGCCTCGACCAGACCCACGTGGTCGGCGCCGTCGTACCGCCGGTAGTCCACGGGCTGGCCCTGAGCGCACCGCGTGCCGACGTACGCGTCCTGCATGCCCGGCACGACGAGCGTGTCGTCCGCTCCCTGGGCGACGAGCACCGGTGCCGCGACGCGTCCGGTCGGGACGTTCTCCGCGAGACGCTCCCCGAACGCGCCGGTCGTGGGGTCGCCCGTCCACAAGGGCTGGTCCATGGCGAGCGTCTCCGCGAGGGAGACGAGCGCGCCCGGCTCCGCGAGGCATCGCGTCGCCATCTCGTGCACCACGATCCGCGCGCCGGGCCGGACGACGTCGTACGGGTCCGCCTCCGGGTAGGCGGCGGCGTACGCCTCCACCACGTACGAGGCGAAGATGCTGCCGCCCGGCACCGCCTCGAGGTGCTCGACGAGCGCGGGCAGGTCGCTCGCGGGGGCGAGCGCGGCGACACCTGCCAGGGGCACGTCGGCGGCGTACTCCGGCGCGACCTGTCCCGTCCACAGGGCGGCGTGCCCGCCCTGCGAGTGCCCCCAGACCACTGTCTGCTCGCCAAGCGCCACGCCGTCGAGGCCGCGCGCCGCGCGGACGGCGTCCAGGACCGACCGCCCTTCCCCCTCACCGATCAGGTACGGGTGGGGGGAGTCCGTCCCGAGCCCCGTGTAGTCGGGCGCGACGAGCGCCCAGCCGCGCGCGAGCACCTCGTCGAGCAGGTAGAACGCCCCGGACTCGAACGGCTCGTCGAGGACCGACGGCGCGCAGCCCCGCGCGAAGCCGGTCGTCCCGTGCGCCCAGGCGACGACGGGGGGCGGGGCTGCGTCGTCGGGCAGGTCGGGGAGCACGACGATCGCGCTCGAGAGCGCGGGCTCGTCCTCGTCGCGCGTGGTCGTGTAGAGCACGCGCCACGCGGTGGAGCCGTCGGGGACGGCGCGCGAGAACGGCTCGGCGCGCAGGAGCCGACCGGGCTCGGACGGGACGTCGGCCGGGGGGTCGTAGAACGCGTCCGGGTGTGGTGCGCCGCTCTGGACCGCGACGCTCACGCCGGCGAGGCCTGTCGCGAGAACGACCGCCACGATCGCCCCGGCGAGACCGGCACGGTGCGACCCACCAGGCACCGCGACGACGTCGCCCTCGCGCTCGGCGCCGCCCTCCCGCGAGCGCCGGACACCGCTGACGGCGAGGCGTACCCCGAGGAGGACGAGGCGGACGCCCAGGCCGACCGCGACGACGAGCACGGTCACGTCCGGCCAGGCGAGCGCGAGCAGGCCGAGGACGGCGCTCGCGACACCCAGCAGGACGAGCGTCCACCGCTCGGTGCCCCGCGCGAGCATCCCCTCGAGGACGTCGAGCGCGCCCGAGACGACGAGCCCGATCCCGACCAGGATCGTGACGACGAGCAGGGACGGACCCGGCCACAGGGCGACGGCGGCGGCGAGAGCCAGGAATGTGAGCGCACGCGCGACGCGCAGCACGGGCGACCACCTCGAGGCCGAGGCCGCGACCTCGCCCGTCGTGGGTCGGTCGCCGACGAGCTCCGCGACGCCGAGCACGACGGACCCCACCACGACCGCGACGACGAGCAGGGCGAGCGATGCGAACGGCCGCAGCACCACGACCGCACCGACGATCACGCACACGGTCCCGAGGAGGGCGGACACCCACGGGGGCACCCGGTCCCCCGCGTCGCGCAGTCGTGCGCGCAGCATCGCACCGAAGCGGGTCACGCGGTGAACGTACTGTCCAGGACGTGGGCCCGCGCGGGGAACGGTCCGGTCGGCAGTCCGCCCCCCGAGGCACGGTCGTCACCGGCGAAGGTCGGGACCGGCGACGGACGACGAGTGGTGCCCCTGTCGCCATCGCGGCGACAGAAGTGCAAGAAGTCGACATCGTGATGAAAACTCGTCGCAACTCCTCTTGTGTCGACTGCCGGACCGGCCTAGGGTCTGCTCGACGACGGTGCGCGGTGGTGCGACCACGCGCCGACCGGGCGGGCCAGCACGCCCGCCGGGCAGCACGGAGGCCGCGCCTCCCGACAGAGACGGATCGACGATGATTCGCAGCATCTTCCACCCCGGCAACGCACCCTCTCGCCGCGCAGGACCCGCACCTCGCTCGGCACACGCGGCTCGCGCTCGGCGCGGCCACCTCGCGACGGCGGCGGCCGCAGCGGCCGTCGCGCTCACGCTCGTGGCCGGCACCGCGTCGGCGGCGCTCGCCCAGGCGCGGCCCACCCGCCTGCCCCGACCCCGGTGACGCGCGCCGCCCTCGACCCCGCCCTCGTCGAGGGACGCGGCGCGGACGTGCCGTTCGTCGAGCAGGAGGCCGAGAACGCCGTGACGACGGGCACCGTGATCGGCCCGGGGCGCGACGCCTACACGATCGAGGCCGAGGCGTCCGGGCGGTCGGCGGTCCGGCTCACCGCGGGCCAGCACGTCGAGTTCACGCTG
The DNA here is from genome assembly GCF_943181405.1 of Cellulosimicrobium sp. Marseille-Q4280. Classification (GTDB taxonomy): domain Bacteria; phylum Actinomycetota; class Actinomycetes; order Actinomycetales; family Cellulomonadaceae; genus Cellulosimicrobium. The sequence goes on along the minus strand of NZ_CALPBY010000006.1, from coordinate 425,446 downwards.
CCCGCCGCCGCGAACGGGATCACCGTGCGCTACGCGCTCCCGGACGCGCCCGAGGGCGGGGGGATCCGCGCACCGCTCGACGTCTCGGTGCTGCGCCAGGGGAAGAAGGTCGGCGTCGACCGCCGCATGACGCTCACGTCCGAGTACTCCTACCTGTACAACCAGTACCCGTTCACGAACGACCCGACCGCCGGCCTCCTGCAGCCCGACTGGTGGGTCACGGAGTGCGCGTGCGTCCCGTCGCAGACGACGCCCGTCCCGACGTTCGACACCCCGTTCCGGCCCATGAAGTTCTACGACGAGCAGCGCCTGCTGCTCGGTCGGACGGCGAAGGCCGGCGAGACGATCCGGCTCACGATGCCCGCCGGCAGCAACGCTGCCTGGACGGTGATCGACCTGCTCGACTCGGAGAAGGTCGCTCCCCCGACGATCCGTCTCCGCGCGGCCAACGCGCTGCTCTTCGGCGCCGACCCCACGGGCCGCCGCGACTCCGCCGACGCGCTCGACCGGACGATCGCGTGGGCGAAGAAGCGCGACCTCGAGGTTTACGTCCCGCCGGGCGTCTACCGGGTGAACCGGCACGTGGTGGTCGACGACGTGACGATCCAGGGCGCCGGGAGCTGGTACACCGTCTTCCGCGGCAGCGAGGTCGCGCTGGACGAGCCGGCCGAGGACGGGTCCGTGCACACGGGCGTCGGGTTCTACGGGCGGTACGCGGACGAGGGGGGCAGCCGCGACGTGCACCTGCGCGACTTCGCGATCGTCGGTGACGTGCGCGAACGGATCGACACCGACCAGGTCAACGGGGTCGGCGGCGCGCTGAGCGACTCGTCGGTCTCCGGGCTGTACATCCAGCACACCAAGGTCGGGCTGTGGTTCGACGGGCCGATGGAGAACCTCGTCGTCGAGGAGAACGTGGTCGTGGACCAGATCGCCGACGCGCTCAACTTCCACGGCGGCGTGACCGACTCCGTCGTCCGGGGCAACTTCATCCGGAACACCGGGGACGACGGCCTCGCCATGTGGTCCGAGAAGCTCTCGAACACGGGCAACGTGCTCGAGCGCAACACGGTCCAGTCGAACACCCTCGCGAACGGCATCGCGGTCTACGGGGGCACGGACAACACCGTGCGGGCCAACCTCGTCGCCGACCCGGTGCGCGAGGGCAGCGGGCTCCACGTCGGGTCACGCTTCGGCGCGGAACCGTTCACGGGCACCCTCGACTTCACCGACAACACCGCGGTGCGCGCCGGGACGTACGAGCTCAACTGGAACGTGGGGCTCGGCGCGATCTGGTTCTACGCGCTCGACCGCGACATCGACGCGGACGTCCGCGTGACCGGCGACCACTACCTCGACAGCACCTACAACGCGATCATGCTCGTGTCCGACTGGGGCGTGAAGGACCAGGTCGCGATCGAGGGCGTGGCCTTCGAGGACGTGCGGGTGGACGGGACGGGGACGTCCGTGGTCAGCGCCCGCGTCCGGGGCGGCGCGTCGTTCGAGAACGTCGACGCGCGCAACGTCGGCTGGGCGGGCGTGAACAACTGCGGGTCGTTCAACTTCCCGGCGGGCGGCACCGAGTTCACGCTGACCGACCTCGGCGGGAACGACGGCACGTCGCTCAGCCCGTGGGAGACCGGGACCGTGAACTGGCTCGGCCGGTTCGTGCCGAGCGCACCGAGCTGCACCGACCGCCCGCCGGTCGTCGCTCCCCCGGCGCCGTCGCCCTGGGTCCAGCCGGTCGGCTGACCCACCTGCCGCCGAGTGCTGGGTATCTGTCGTCGAGAGCCCACCGTGACGACACATACCCAGCACTCGGCGGGTGGGGTAGTTTCCGCGGGTGCCTCTTCTCGGACCGGACGACGACGTCGTCGCGCACCTCGGCCACGCACCGCGCCGGATCACCGTGGCCGGGGTGTCCGGGTCGGGCAAGACGACGCTCGCGGGCCGGCTCTCGCAGCGGCTCGGCGTGCCGCACACCGACATCGACGGGCTCTACCACGGGCCCGGCTGGGTCCCGCGGCCCGAGTTTCTCGACGACGTCCGCGCACTCCTCGCGCAGGACACGTTCGTCACCGAGTGGCAGTACTCCACGGCGCGACCGCTGATCCTCGCCCGGGTCGAGCTCCTCGTCTGGCTGGACCTGCCGACGAGCGCGACGATGCGTCAGGTGCTCGGCCGGACGGTACGACGCTCGGTCCGACGCGAGGTGCTGTGGAACGGCAATGTGGAGCCGCCCCTCTGGCGCTCCGTCCTCCAGCCGCCCGAGGAGAACATCGTCCGCTGGGCGTGGGTCACGCGGCACAAGTACCGCGACCTTCCCGAGCGCGTGGCCCGGGACGCCCCGCACGTCGCGCTCGTCCGGCTGCGCTCGAGGCGGGAGGTCGATCGCTGGGTCAGACGGCTTCCGACGCGACCTGTCGCGTGAGCTCCTCGACGATGGGCACGTCGCCGTCGAGCCACTCCACGGCGTGCCACTCCCCCGGCTCGAGCCAGGCGAGGTCGTCGTGCTCGACGAGCGGCTCCGGTTCGCCGTCGACGACGCGCGCGAACCACAGCCGCATGACGTGGCGGTCCGTGATGACCCAGGTCCCGTGCTCCGGCCCGACGACCTCGTCACCGAGCTCCACACGCACGCCGAGCTCCTCGCGGAGCTCACGGTGCAGCGCCTCCTCGGGCGTCTCCCCCGGGTCGACCTTGCCGCCGGGGAACTCCCACCGTCCCGCGAGATGCGCCGGGCGTGACCGGCGCGCAGCCAGGAGCAGGCGCGGCGCGGCGAGGTCGTCGACGATCGCCGCCGCCACGACGAGTCTGCGCAGTGTCATAGGCGGAGTGTCGCACGTCGGCGTGTCGTGCCGGTGGCACGCACGTGACGCACGACCTCGCCTCAGCGCAGGCCGGCGGCGCGGGCCCAGGCCACGGCCTCCGCACGCGTCGAGACGCCGAGCTTGCGGTAGAGGCTGCGCACCTGCGACTTGACGGTGTTGCGGGTGACGAAGAGCTTGGTGGCGATCTGCTCGAGGGTCACGTCCTCGGACAGGTTCGACAGGACGACGCGCTCGCGGCGGGTCAGCGGTGCGATGGGCTGCGGCGAGGCAGCCAGCGGGAACGCCGACGGGCGGACCAGCTCGATGGTGCTCATGTTCTCCTCCAGATTTTTTCCGGTCACGCCAACACCCCTGACGGATCCGGTGTGGTGCTACTGGAAGAGACGGGCGAAGGTCATGTTCATGACGCGTGTTTTCACCCTTCGTTCAGGACGTTCGTCCTGAGGTCTCTCCCAGGGCGGCCGCGCAGGGCCGCCGACATGCGTCGTCGCAGGTCAGGCCGCGCGGCGGAAGGACAGAAGGACGAGAGCGACGGCGACGTGGGAGCCCCCGACGTGCCGGTCCTCGGTCACGACGTCGACCGCAAGGTGCTCGACGGTCGGGACCATCCCCTGTGCGAGGTCCTCCTGGAGCGTCCGCTCGAGCACGTCGCTGAGCGCCGCCATCGCGGCGTCGACCGTCGGGCGCGGGCCCGACGACAGGTAGGTCGGCGTCGGGACCTGCGGCCGGACGGCGCCGGTCTCGTCGCCGGGGCGCCCGTCGAGCGCTGGGGCCGGGTGCGTGCTGGTGTGGAACATGAGTCTCCCCCTCGTGGACCGTCGGGGCGGTCCCCCGAGGCAGGACCCACGCTCCCCGAGCTACCTCAAGGACCTGCGCCCCGAAGCCCAACGGATGCTCAGGATTTGCTCAGTTTCCCGCGCCACCGGGCCGGGCGGCCCTGCGCAGGCGCTCCAGGGCGTCGGGTGTCCGGGAGTCGTCCTCCGCGCGGAGCACGTCCTCCAGGTGCCGGGCGGCGTCCGTGAGCGCCTCGTCGCCGAACGTCCCGGCCGAGCCCGCGAGCGCGTGGCAGAGCTGCACGGCCTCGGCGCGGGCGCCGGGTTCCGGGGCCCCTCCCGCGTCGAGCAGCTCGAGCAGCCGGGCCGCGCGCGCGGCGTTGCGCTGCCGGGCGCGGTCGGAGAGCAGGGCGAGCGCGTCGTCGAACCCCGGGGCGGGGTCGGGCCGGTCGCCAGGCGTCAACGCGCCCACCCGAGGACCTCGGCGAGCCGGTCGGGAAGGGTCAGGGGATCGAACGGCTTCGTGAGGACGGCCGCTGCGCCGAGCCCGTCGAGCCGGGAGATGTCCTGCGTGCCGACCTTCGCCGTGAGGAACACGACCGGCACGTCGCGCAGCCGGTCGTCCGCCCGAATCCGGGCGAGCACCGCCGGGCCGTCGACCGTCGGCATCATCACGTCGAGGAGGATCACGTCCGGGCGGACCTCGCGCGCGACCGCCATCCCCTCCGCACCGTCGCCGGCGGTGTGCACCTCGTGCCCGCCGACCGCGGTGAGCGCGAGCGCCGCGACCTCGCGGATGGACGCGTCGTCGTCGATGACCACCACGCGTCGGCCCCCTGCTACCACCTGTGCCGTCCCCGTCCGCTCGCTCGTCGCCGCCCGATCGACCGTAACCCAGCGCGGCGCCGGTCGCCGCCGGACGGCGAGCACGTCACCCTTCACCTACGCTCGTCGCATGCAGGAGGGGCAGCGCGCGGCGGCGCGAGCCTGGGAGAGCTTCGTCCGCTGGTCCTGGGTGGCGGGCGTCGGGGTGCTCGGCCTCGTGGTGCTGCTCGCCAGCCCGCTCGACCAGGCGGTGCGCGAGGAGATCTCCCGCGCCTCGATCGCCGCGGCCGGGGTGGTCGCCGCAGTGAGCTGCGGCTGGCGCGCGTCGCGGTCGACGGGACGCCGACGCCGGGCCTGGGGCCTCCTCTCCCTCGGCGGCGTGGTGGGTCTGCTCGGCAACGTCTACGCGGCGGTCGTCGGCGACCCGACGACCGGGGACGTCGCCTACATCGCAGCCCTCTGCCTGGGGATCGTCGGCCTCGCGCTGTTCCCGACGGTGCGCCCCCGCGGGCAGGAGATCGTCCGCATGCTGTTCGACAGCGTGGTCGTGGGCGGGTCGGTCCTCTACATCGCGGTGTTCGCGGTCGTGCTCGAGGGCGAGTCGTGGCGGACCGCGCCCTCCGTCACGGCGTACGCCCTCCCGGTCGTCGACGCGCTGCTCGCCACCCTCGCCGTGCTCGTCATGACCCGTTCGAGCGCGTCCGAGCGCGTGCCGTTGGTGCTCGTGGGCAGCGGCTTCGTCCTCTACGCCGTCGCGGACGTCGCGTTCGCCCTCCTCTCTGCGGGCGGCGAGTTCGCGTTCGGCAGCCCCGTCGACGTGGCATGGGTGGGCGGCTACCTCGCCATCGCCCTCGCCGCACGGCATCCCGCGGCGTCGGGAAGCCCGGTCGCCGACCGGCGCGCCGAGGGTTCGGCCGTCCTCGGCACGGCAGTGACCTTCCTCCTCTTCCTCGCCGCGGCGCTCGTCCGCGTCGCCCAGGCGGACGACACGATCCCGGCGATCGCCAACGTCCTGTGGGTCGCGGTGCTCGTGGCCGTGGTCGCGCGCCAGATCCTCGTGGTCGTGGACAACGAGTCGCTCCGGCACGGGCTCGAGCGACGCGTGGAGGAGCGCACGGCGCAGCTTCGCTCGCTCGCGAGCGAGCGCGAGCGCACGCTCGAGTCGGTCGCGGACGGCATCTACGGCGTCGACGCGTCCGGCCGGGTCACGTTCGTCAACGCCGCCGGAGCACGCACGCTCGGGGCGTCGGCCGCGGACCTCGTGGGGCGCGAGGCCCACACGACGTTCCACGCACCTGCCGAGGACGGCACGGCGTACCCGGTCGAGCGCTGCTACATCACGGAGGCCGTGCGTGACGGCGTCACGGCCACGGCTGAGCTGGACGTGTACCGCCGCCTGGACGGCAAGGACGTCCCGGTCGAGGTGACCGCCAGCCCGCTGCGCGACGACGGGACGATCCGGGGCGCGGTGGTCGTCTTCCGCGACGTCGCGGAGCGACGCGAGGTCGAACGCATCAAGGACGAGTTCGTCTCGGTCGTCAGCCACGAGCTCCGTACGCCCCTCACGTCCATCCGCGGCGCGCTCGGCCTGCTCGAGAGCGGCATCCTCGACGGGGACCCGGCACAGGCGTCACGCATGGTCCACATCGCCCTCGCCAGCAGCGAGCGCCTCAACCGGCTCGTCGACGACATCCTCGACGTCGAGCGCATGGACGCCGGGACGACGTCGCTCGAGCTGGCGGACCACCCGGTGGACGAGCTCGTCGCCGCCGCGGTCGAGCAGGTCACGATCCTCGCGCACGACGCGGGTGTCCTCCTCGACACCTCCGGCACGGGGCCGGAGGTGGTGCACGCCGACGGGGAGCGCATCGTCCAGACCCTGACGAACCTCCTCAGCAACGCGGTGAAGTTCTCCCCCGGCGGCGGGACGGTCCGCGTGTCCTCGGTCGCGGTCGGCGAGATGGTCGAGCTGCGCGTCGACGACGAGGGGCGTGGCATCCCGCCGGACAAGCTGGAGACCGTGTTCCGTCGGTTCGAGCAGGTCGACGCCTCTGACGCCCGGGAGCGCGGAGGGACCGGGCTGGGCCTCGCGATCGCGCGCAGCATCGTGGAGCGTCACAGCGGTCGCATGTGGGCCGTGAGCGACGGCGAGGGGACGGGCTCCAGCTTTCGTCTCACCGTCCCGCGTGTGGCGAGCCAGGCGTCCCGGGTCCGGCCCCCCGACCCGGAGGGCTCGGGGACGGTGGCGGACGGTCGTGCGATGCGGGGCGACACGGCAGACGACCTCGGGCTGCCGACGCCGCGGGTCGTCGTCGTCGACGACGACCCGTACGTGGTCGACGTCCTGCGCGAGGTCCTCGAGGCGCGCGGGTACGACGTCGTCGGGGTGACGGACGGCGACGAGGCGGTCGCGCTCGTCGAGGAGGAGCACCCCGCCGCGCTCGTCCTCGACCTCGCCATGCCGGGCACCGACGGGACCGAGGTGCTCGGCCGGCTGCGTCGCACCGCCGCGACCGCGGACGTGCCCGTCGTCGTCGTGTCGGGGACGCGTCCGACGGAGGCGCGCGAGGTCGCAGTGCTCGCGGACGGCTGGCTCGTCAAGCCGGTCGACCCGGCCCGGCTCGCGCAGACGGTGCACGACGTCATCAGGCTGCGTCCCCACCACGGCCGCGTCCTCGTCGTGGAGGACGACGACGACCTGCGCACCGTGCTCGCCACCGTCCTCGAGAGCGGTGGGCTCGTCGTGACGCAGGTGGCGTCGGTCGCCGAGGCCCGGGACGCCCTGACCCGCGCGGACGACCCCGACCTCATCGTGCTCGACCTCGCCCTGCCCGACGGCACGGGCAAGGACCTCGTCGCGGCGCTCCGTCGGGACGGCAGGCTCCGCCGGCTGCCCGTCGTCGTGTACAGCGGCTCCGAGCTGGGCTCCGACGAGCGTGCCGACCTCGGCCCGGGCCCCACCGTGTTCCTGACCAAGGGTCGGGCCGCACCGGAGACCATCCTCCGGCCCGTGCTCGACCTTCTCGACGCCGCCTCGGGGCTCACGCCCCGTGTCCACGTCGACGTCCCCCCGGCCCCGACCCAGAGGACCCCATGACCGACGCACTGACCATCCGTGTGAGCTCCGGCGCCGGTACCGGCCGGACCACCCTGGCCGCCTTCGACGCCGCGCTCATGGCCGCCGGGGTGGCCGACTACAACCTCGTGCGTCTCAGCTCGGTCGTCCCGCCGGGCAGCCGGGTGCTGGAGGTCGCCGGTGCCGACCAGCTGGTCGGAGCGCACGGCGACGCCCTGTACTGCGTGTACGCGGAGGCCCACGCGCAGCTCCCCGGGCACGAGGCGTGGGCAGGCGTGGCCTGGTCCCTGCGGGACGACGGGAGCGGCGCCGGGCTGTTCGTCGAGCACGAGGGCCCGTCGCACGAGCAGGTCGAGACGGACCTCACGCACAGCCTCGAGGACCTCTCCGCCACCCGCGGCGGGACGTACCACGAGGCCGGTCGCCACCTCGTCGGCATCACCTGCGAGACGCTGCCGGTGGCGGCCGTCGTCGTGGCGACGTTCCGCCGGGCGGGCTGGGAGGAGGCCGGCGATGCGCGCTGACGTGACGTTCGAGACCACGGTCACGGACGACGTCGCGGAGCGGTTCTGGCGCCTGTACCTCGAGGCGTTCGAGCCGTTGCGGACGCGTGCCGCGGCGCGGCACGTGCTGCACCACGAGGAGTTCGTGGAGGAGATGGAGGACCCGCGCGTCCTGAAGCTCCTCGCGCACGACGGTCAGGGCGAGGCGGTGGGCATGACGACGCTCGCGACCGACCTCGCTGCCGTGCCCTGGGTCAGCCCCGAGTTCTTCGCCGCGCGCTACCCCGAGCACGCGGCGCGCGGTGCCGTCTGGTACATCGGCTTCACGCTCGCCCACCCGGGCCGTCGCGCGACGCGGACGTTCATGGACATGATCGATGCCCTGGTCGCGCACCTCGCCGAGCACCGCGTGGTGTGCGCGTACGACGTCTCGCGCTTCAACGACGACTCCCTGCGCTTCGCGGACAACCTCCGGCGCCACCTCGAGCGCAACCAGGACGTCACCGTCGAGACGGTCGACCAGCAGTCGTACTACGCCACCACGTTCCACTGACGGTGCCGCCGACGCGGCGCCGCGGGCGACCTCGGGTCGCCCGCGGCGCGGACGAGCGTCACCGCACCGTGACGGTGACCTCCCTGCTCCGTGTCTCCCCCGCGGCGTTGGTCAGCACGGCGACGTAGGTGTAGCGGCCGGGGGCCTTGCCCGTGAGGACGGTCGACGCCGCCTGCGCGGCCCCGCCCTCGCCCGGCACGAGCTCCTGCCGGTCGATCTCGACCCCGCCCTCGTACAGCACGTACCCGGTGGCCTGCGTGCCCCACCACTTGTTCACCGTGACGGTGTAGTCGCCGTCGCGGTCGTGGTTGTCGTGCGACAGGTCCGGCGTGCCGGGGTTCGCGTCCGCCACCAGGACGGTGTGCGCGCCGGCGCACGGGGTGACCCCCACGGCGTTCTCGAGCTCGCACGTGTAGGTGTACGCACCGTTCGTCCGGCCCGTGACCGGGACGGCGAACCGCTGCGCCCGCGTGCCGCCGTGGACGAGCGGCTGCGTGCTGACCAGCTCGCCGTCCTCGTACAGCCGCAGCGTCGTCGCGTTCTCGCCCCACCACAGGTCGACCATGACGGCGTAGTCGCCGTCCCGCAGGCCCGTGTCCCAGCCGTTGTCGTCGGCGATCCGCGCCTGCCCCGGCTTCCCGGCCGGGACGAGCACGTCGAGCGTCCCGACGACGTCGTTCACCTCGACCGTCAGCGTCGCCCGTCCTGGTGCGACGGCCGTGACCTCGTGGGAGACCGGGTCCAGCGCGACCACCGTCCCGCGCGGCGCGTCCTGCGCAGCACCGACGAAGACGCCGTCCGTCCCGCCCCAGGCCGCCGAGACGGGCCAGGCGACCGGGACCACGCGGTCGTCGTCCTGGTTCACGGTCGCGCTCACCGCACCCGACGCGCCGACGGCCAGCTCGGCGGGACCCGCGACCTCCACGGCGTCCGCGCGAGCGTTGACCTCGACGGCGAGCCACCCGGCTCCCGGTCCCTCGGGCACCCCTCCGGACGGATCGGACCACCGGCCCTGTGCGGGGTCGATCCCGAGCATCGTCCAGCCCGTGAAACCACCGTCGTCGGGCGTGCTCGCGGGGCTCTTGCCGGAGTTGCCGTTGACGACGTACGGCACGCCGTCCTCGGTCTTCGCGTGGAAGACGCCGACGTGCGAGCCGACGCTCGCGACCGACTTGCCCGACGTCTCGCGGAAGTCCTCGAGCCAGCCGCGCACGACGTCCGCCTCGAGCCGGTCGACGAGCTGGCTCGCCTTCGTGGGCAGCGGGTCGTCGACGGGGTGGTGCGCCACGACGACGACGCCTGTCACCGCGTCGTCCGTCACCGCGGCGTCGAGCTGCTCGCGCAGCATCCGGAGCTGGGCGTGGTCGGCGTTGAGCGTGCCGGCCGCGGTGTCGAGCAGCACGAGGCGTGTGCCGTCGACGTCGAGGTGGTGCGTGGTGTCGCCGAACTCGTCGACGAAGTTGTCGATCGAGCCGCCCATCACCTCGTGGTTGCCGGGGACGTAGTACCAGGGCAGGTCGGTCCCGCCGAGCTCGTCGTCGAGGATCTCGCGCGCGAGGTCGAAGTCGGCGGGCGACGCCTCGTCGACCAGGTCGCCGTTGACGACGAGCACGTCCGGCCGGGACGCGACGATCTCCCGGAGCGTGCGGCGCGCGCCCTCCACCGCCCCCGACTCCGGCGACCGTGCGACGAACTGCGCGTCGGACATCACGGCGACGCGGAGCGGGGACGCGTCGGTGGCGTTCTCCGCGACGACGACGTCGTCCTCGACGCGGCCTGCCGGCGGCGTCTCGACGGCCGGCGGGACGTGCGCCCGCAGGTCGCTGATCGTCATCGCACCCGCGTACTGCGCGGACGCGCGCGTCTCGAGCACGCGCACGCGCTGCAGGCGCAGCGGGAAGTCGACGCCTGCGGGGACGGCGAAGGTGGCCTGCTGCCAGCCCTCCCACGAGACGTTCGGCCCGTCGAGCTGCGTCGTCACACCGTTGCCCTGCTGGACCTGCAGGCGCAGCCACGCGCCGCTCGCGTCGCCGTCGACCCACATCGTCAGCCGCTGCGGCTGCCCCGCGATCTCGCGGGTCGCCTCCGGGACGACGGCGTACTGGCCGCGCGTCGCCGTGGACTGCGTGAAGTCGTAGGTGAGGCGCAGGCCGGGCGCGCCGTCGTGACCCTCGGCGGGAGCGACGCCGCCGCCGGGGGCACGGTCGTTCGCGGCCTTCCACGTCGCGGCGTCCGCGAAGTCGGCCACCGGAACCTGCTCGAGGGAGACGGCGACCGCCACCTGGGCCCGGTGCTCCCCGACGGCGAGGTCGAGCGTCGCGGCCCCCGACGGCGCGGTGCCGCGGACCGTGAACGTGCCGGACGTACCCGGCTCGAGCGCGACGACGCCCTCTCCCCCGCTGACGACGACGTCGCGCGACTCGATCGGGGCGGAGTACCCGTCGGCGTCGTACCCCGTGAGGGTGAGCGTCGCGGTCGACCCGGCGTCGGCGAGGCTGACGACCGGCTCGTCGACGGCCACGCGGACCAGCGGCCCGAGGACCCGCAGCTCCTGGCTGCCGGTCGCCGTGCCGTCGGGGCCACCGACGGCGGTGACGGTGGCGGTGCCCGGTGCGACGCCGGTCACCGTGCCGTCGGTGGCGTCCGCGACCGCGTCGTCGGTGCTCGCCCAGGCGGACGGCCCGGCCTCGACGGGCGACCCGACCTCGTCGTACGCCCTGGCGGTCAGCGTCCGGTGCAGCCCGGGGAACACCCGGTCGGCGTCGTCGGCCGTGAGCGCCGGGGCCACGGCGAAGGCGCTCGCGACGCCCGAGCCGCCCGCGACGAACAGTCCGAGACCGTTCGCGTCGCGGCGCTCGGTGCCGTCGGCCGGGGAGTTGAGGACCGTCGTCGACGCGTCGCCGGGCAGGCGCGCGTTCATCTGGCTCGACCCGCCGCCGTCGAGGTTGATCGCGTCGTCGGCGCCGAGCTGGCCCAGGAGCTCGCCGAGCTCGGGCAGCGTCATGCCGGTGCTGTGCGACTGGCGCCCGTCGACGACCACGAGGTAGGCGGTCGCGCCGTCCTCGCTGAAGCCGATCGCCGTGCGGGGGTGCCGGACCAGCGAGTGCCCGCCCTCCCAGGAGGTCGGCTCGCCGTCCTCGAGGAGCCAGTCGCCCTGGTCGCCACCGACCGCGACGGCGACGTCGCCCGCGTCCGCGCGCAGGCCGTACTCGAGAGTCACCGGGTCGCCGGGGGCGACCGTCGCGAGGGCGTCCGCCGCCGCGCCCGGCCGTGCGACGACGGCGCGCACGCCCTCGTCGAGCCGGCCGCTCCCGGGCGTGCCGACGGAGGTCGCCGTCCCGTCGGGGCTCACGAGCACCTCGACGCCCTGCTCCCCCGCCGCGAGGACGCGCGTGCGGGTGTGAGCACCCCACGCGCTGTCGAAGACGGCGACCCCTCCCGCCTGGACGGCCGTGACGTTGAGGCCGGCGACCGGGTGCGCGGTCTGCCCCGCACCGACGCTCACGCTCCCCTCGAGGAACAGCTCGGCCAGGCGTCCGAGCCCGTCGGAGCCGATGACCGCGGAGCGCTCGCGACCGGACACCGCCGAGGACAGGAGGGTGCCGTCGTCCACGGCGGTGCCCAGCGGCGCACCGGAGCTGTTGATGTCGAAGAAGTCGCCGTTCACCGCGGCGACGGCGCCGCGTGACGCGGCCATCTCGCTGACGGTCGCGCTCCCGGCCACCGCGTCCGGGCCGAGGTACCCCACGCGCACGTCGTCCGAGCCGAGCTCGGCGACGAGCACCTCGCCGCTCAGCCACCCGTCCGGGCCGAGGCGCGTGAAGCTCGTCTGCTCGAGCCCCGGCGCGATCGTCCGCTGCTCCACGTCGGTGACGAGGGCGTCGCCCGCGTCGTCGAGCGCGAGCTCGCGTGGTGCCGGCCACGCGGCGGTGGGTGCCGGTCGGGTGAGAGTCCCCGCGGCCACCCCGCCGGGGGCTGCCGACGCCGGCACCGCGAGGCCCGTCGTCACCAGGCCGGCGGCGACGAGCGCCCCGGCGAGCCGCGTCGCCCGGTCCCGGGCCGTTCGGTGGGCGGGTGCCGGTCTCGGCACGGTGTCGAGCGTCATCGCTGAGGTCCTCCGGTCGGTCCTGTCGTCGTATGGCGAACACTTTCACGCCATGGGAGACATGTGAAGGTTTTCGCCGTGACGTCTCGTGACCGGCCGCTCGGGCCGGACCGGACGCCGTCGTCCACGGTCCGGCACGGACCTTTCCGACAGGGCACCTCCCGGTGAACGCACGGGGCACCCCGGGCGAACTCGCCCGGGGTGCCCCGTCAGGTGTCGTGGCCGGTCAGCCGGCGACGAGCGCCTCGTAGGCGTCCGCCGAGAGGAGGTCGCCCGTCGCGGTGACGTCGACCTTGAAGAGCCAACCGTCGGTGTACGGGTCGGAGTTGACGACGGCCGGGTCGTCGATCGCGGCCTGGTTGACCTCGGTGACGGTCCCCGTCACCGGCGAGAAGAGCTCCGAGACCGACTTCGTGGACTCGACCTCGCCCACGACGCTGCCGGCCGTGACCTCGGCGCCGACCTCGGGCAGCTCGAGGTAGACGATGTCGCCGAGCGCCTCCGCGGCGGTCGAGGTGATGCCGACGACGGCCGGCTCGGACCCGTCGATCCACTCGTGCTCGGCGGTGTACTGCAGGTGCGACGGGAACTGGGCGTCGGTCATGGGGACTCCTTCGGGCGGGTGGCGACGGTGGTCAGGACTGCTGAGGACGACGGTAGAACGGGAGCGGCACGACCACCACGGGCTCGGCGCGCCCGCGGACGTCGACCGCGAGCTCCGTGCCCTCGGCCGCGAGCTCGGGGCTCACGTACGCCATGGCGATGGGGTACCCGAGCGTGGGCGACGGCGCCCCCGACGTGACGGTGCCGATCCGTCGCGGCTCTTCCCCGGCCGCGGGCAGCACGACGCCGTACCCGGCGCGCGCCGGCCGGCGTCCGAGGCCCTTCAGACCGACGAGGACGCGCGCCGGCGGCGAGACCTTGCGCGCGGCGAGGGCGTCCCGGCCGACGAACGGGACCGTGGACCCGTCGGACCGTGTCACGTCCGCCTTCTCGAGCTTCACGACCCGCCCGAGCCCCGCCTCGTAGGGCGTCGTCGTCGTGTCGAGCTCGTGCCCGTACAGCGGCATCCCGGCCTCGAGCCGGAGCGAGTCGCGCGCGGACAGCCCCGCCGGCACGAGCCCGTGCGGCACGCCGGCGGCGAGGAGGGTGCGCCACAGCGCCGCCGCGCGGTCGGCGGGGACGAACAGCTCGAAGCCGTCCTCCCCCGTGTACCCCGTGCGGGCGACGAGCGCGTCGACGGTGCCGTCCTCCACGGTCAGCGCGACGGACGCCGACGCGTAGTACTTCATCGAGGGGATCGTCTGTACAGGATCGTCCTGGCCACCGGTCGCACCGCTCGCGTCGACGAGGCCGGCGACGATCGCCTCGGCACGCGGACCCTGCACCGCGACGAGCGCCGTCTCGCTCCCCCGGTCCGTCACGACCGCGTCGAAGCCTTCGGCGCGCGCGACGAGCTCGCGTGCCACGAGCGGTGCGTTGCCTGCGTTCGCGACGACGAGGAACTGCTCCGCGGCGAGGCGGTACACGACGAGGTCGTCGAGCACCGAGCCGTCCTCGGCGCAGATCATCGTGTACCGGGCACGCCCGGGCGCGACCGCGGTGAGGTTACCGACGAGCGCGTGGTCGAGCGCCGCCGCGGCCTGCGGGCCGGTGACGTGGATCTCGCCCATGTGCGAGAGGTCGAACAACCCGGCCGCCTCGCGCACCGCGCGGTGCTCGGCGAGGTCCGACGTGTACCGCAGCGGCATCTGCCACCCGCCGAAGCTCGTGAGGCTCGCCCCGAGGGCGACGTGCTCGTCGTGCAGCGGGCTGAACCGGTCCGGCTCCCCTGCGGCTGCCTGCTCGGTCGACTGCTCCGTCATCGTGTGGTCCTTCCTGGTCGCGTCAGTGCGCGTAGGCGTCGAGGGGCGGGCACGAGCACACGAGGTTGCGGTCGCCGCGTGCGCCGTCGATCCGGCGCACCGGCGGCCAGTACTTCCCGGCGCGCAGGCTCGCGACCGGGTACGCGGCGAGCTCGCGGGAGTACGGCTTGTCCCACGAGTCCGCGGTGAGCGCCGCGGCCGTGTGCGGCGCTCCGCGCAGCGGCGACTCCTCGACCGACCAGCGGCCCGAGGCGACCGCGTCGATCTCGCCACGGATCGCGACGAGCGCGTCGACGAACCGGTCCAGCTCGGCGAGGTCCTCGCTCTCGGTCGGCTCCACCATGAGCGTCCCGGCGACGGGGAACGAGAGCGTCGGTGCGTGGAAGCCGTAGTCCATGAGGCGCTTCGCCACGTCCTCCGCGGTCACACCCGTCTCGGCGGTGATCCCCCGCACGTCGAGGATGCACTCGTGCGCCACGAGCCCGTTCGGGCCGGTGTAGAGGACCGGGAAGTGGTCGGCGAGCCGGCTCGCGACGTAGTTCGCGGTGAGGACGGCGGTCTTCGTCGCCTCCGTGAGCCCGTCCGGACCCATCAGCGCGACGTACGCGTAGGAGATCGGCAGGATGCCCGCCGAGCCGTACCGCGTCGCGGACACCGGGGTGCCCGACGGCGCGGCTCCCCCCGGTGCGCTCTCCGCGCCCGCGAGCGGGTCGCCCGGGAGGAACGGCACGAGGTGCTCCGCGACCGCGACCGGCCCGACGCCGGGACCACCGCCACCGTGCGGGATGCAGAAGGTCTTGTGCAGGTTCAGGTGCGAGACGTCGCCGCCGAACTCGCCGGGACGGGCGAGCCCGACGAGGGCGTTGAGGTTCGCGCCGTCGATGTACACCTGGCCGCCAGCCTGATGTACGAGGTCGCAGACCTCGCGTACGTGCTCCTCGTACACGCCGTGCGTCGACGGGTACGTGATCATGATCGCGGCGACGCGCGGCCCGTGGTCGTCGAGCTTCGCGCGCAGGTCGTCGAGCAGAATCTCGCCGTCGGCGGCCGTCGCGACGACCTCGACCTTCATCCCGGCGAGCGCCGCCGACGCCGCGTTCGTCCCGTGCGCCGAGGCGGGGATGAGGCACACGTCGCGCTCCGTGTCGCCACGCGACACGTGGTACTCCCGGATCGCCAGGAGGCCCGCGAACTCGCCCTGCGACCCCGCGTTCGGCTGGACCGACACGCCCGCGTAGCCGGTGATCTCCGCCAGCGCTCCCTCGAGCCCGTCGATCAGCTCCGCGTAGCCCTGCGCCTGGTCCGTCGGGACGAACGGGTGGATGTTCGCGAATCCCGGCCAGGAGATCGCCTCCATCTCGGCCGTCGCGTTGAGCTTCATCGTGCACGAGCCCAGCGGGATCATCGTGCGGTCGAGAGCGAGGTCCTTGTCCGAGAGACGGCGCAGGTAGCGCAGCATCGAGGTCTCGGAGCGGTGCAGGTGGAAGATGGGGTGCTGGAGGTACGCGGTCTCGCGGCGGGCCCAGGACGGCAGCGCGTCGACGCCTTCGGCGGGGGAGGCGCTCTCGGCAGGGACGCCGAAGGCCTCCAGCACCGTGGCGACGGTGGCGGGGGTGGTGGTCTCGTCGCAGGCGATCTGTACGTGATCGGCGTCGGGGTTGTACAGGTTGATGCCTGCCGCTGCGGCTGCCTCGACGACGTGGGTGGCGCGGCCCGGGACGACCGCGCGCACGGTGTCGAAGAAGACGTCGTGCTCGACGGTGACGCCGCCCGCGCGCAGCGCCGCGGCGAGGGACGCGGCGTGGCCGCGGGTGCGCTCGGCGATCGCGCGCAGGCCGTCGGGGCCGTGGTAGACCGCGTACATCGACGCGACGATCGCGAGGAGAGCCTGCGCGGTGCAGATGTTGCTCGTCGCCTTCTCACGACGGATGTGCTGCTCGCGCGTCTGGAGGGCGAGGCGGTAGGCGGTGTCGCCGTCCGCGTCGATCGACACGCCCACGAGACGCCCGGGCAGTGACCGCTCGAGGCCCTTGCGCACGGCCATGAACGCCGCGTGCGGGCCGCCGTAGAAGAGCGGGACGCCGAAGCGCTGCGCCGAGCCGACGGAGACGTCGGCACCGAGCTCGCCGGGCGAGACGAGCAGCGTCAGCGCCAGCAGGTCGGTCGCGACGGTGACCAGCGCGGCGCGCTCCTTCGCCTCCGCGACGACGGGCCTCCAGTCCACGACGCGCCCGGACGCCCCGGACTGCTGCACGACGACGCCGACCAGCGCCGCGTCGTCGGGCAGGTCCGCGGGGTACGTCCCCGCGGCACGCGCCGCGGAGAGTCCCGCCTCGAGGCCGCCGGAGAGGTCCGCGACGACGACCGGGAGGCCGATCGCCCGCGCCCGGCCCAGGGTGACGGCGAGCGTCTGGGGGAACAGGTCGGCGTCGACCACCACGTACCCGGTCTTCGCGCGCGACGCGCGCCACATGAGGGCCACGGCCTCCGCGACGGCGGTCGCCTCGTCGAGCAGCGACGCGTTGGCGACGTCGAGACCGGTGAGGTCCTCGACGACCTGCTGGAAGTTGAGGAGCGCCTCGAGCCGGCCCTGCGAGATCTCCGGCTGGTACGGCGTGTAGGCGGTGTACCAGGCGGGTGACTCGAGCACGTTGCGGCGGATCACCGGGGGAGTGGTGGTGCCGTAGTAGCCGAGACCGATCATCTGCGTCTTGACGACGTTCTTCCCCGCGAGCTCGCGCAGGTGGTCGAGCACCTCGGTCTCGGTGCGCGCCGCCGGGAGGTCGAGAGGTCGGTCGGCCCGGATCGAGGCGGGCACGGCGGCGTCGACGAGCGCGTCGAGCGACGCGTACCCGAGCTGGTCGAGCATCGTCTGCACCTCGCGGCCGCGGGGGCCGAGGTGGCGCGGGGCGAAGGCTCCCGTGCTGGCGCCGTGCGGGGCGGCGGGGTCGAACGACTGCTGGGTCACGAGGGACCTCCGGTGGCGGGGGACGACGAGGGGTCCCTCCCCGCTCTGTCATCGGACGCACGCGTCGACCTGAGAGTTTTGCCGGTCCGCCATGCCCTCACGAGGGCCGGGGCGCGCCGGCTTGCACCGTCGGTGGGCCGCGCGTCGCCGGGTCCCGACGTCGAGCGGCCGCTTTCCAGAGTTGCCTCGCCGCGACGGTACGTGGGCCTGAGAGATTCCCGGGGAGGAAATTGCTCCTTCGGCGCCGGCGGTCACGTGGACCGTCCGGGCTCTCCCGTCGTGGTTCGGGCGGCACGGCAGCACTGTCCGTCGACGACGGGCGCAGCGCTACCGCTGAAGCATGAAGTTGTGAGGCCATCGTACCGGCAGCGCCCCCGGCGCAGACCGTCTCGGGTCGCGCGTCTGGCAGGGTGATCGCCATGCCCTCCGACACGATCGTCGACGTGGTCCTCCTGCTCGTCCTCGCCGGAGCGGGGATCCTGCTCGTCTGGTGCGCCCGGGCGACGGCGAGCGGACGCGTCGGACGCAACCAGGTCGCCGGGATCCGCACCGCCACGACCCTCGCGAGCGACGACGCGTGGCGGACGGCGCACCGGGCGGCCCGCCCGCTGAGCGAGGCGGCCGGCTGGGTGCTGGTCGCCGCGGCGCCGGTGCTGTTCCTCGTCGACGGGGAGGGAGCCGAGCTCGTGGTCACCCTCGTCGCCACCACGGTGACCCTGGGGCTCACCGTCGCGGGCGCCGTGGTCGGGACCCGTGCGGTGCGGGCCACCACCGCCGGGACACGTCGGGGCGGGACACGGGCCCGCTGAGCCGAAGCGGGCGCAGCCCTCGCGGTCCGTCAGGCGGGCTCGGAGACCAGCTCACGCTCCGGCGTCGGCCCCGCGACCGGTGCGACCGGCGCGGCGGGCGCGGCGTCGGCTCCCCCGCGCGCCTTCTGCCGCCCGTGCGTGTAGTAGAGGGGCAGGCCCGTCAGGAGGAGCCCGCCGACGAGGTTGCCGAGCACGGTGGGGATCTCGTTCCAGACGAGGTAGTCCATGATCGTGAACTGCCCGCCGAGCAGCAGGCCGGACGGGAAGAGGAACATGTTGACGATCGAGTGCTCGAACGCCATGAAGAAGAAGAGCATGACGGGCATCCACATGGCGATCGCCTTGCCCGGGACGTCCTTCGCGACCATCGCGCCGATGACGCCCATCGACACCATCCAGTTGCACAGCATGCCGCGCACGAACAACGTCAGCATGCCCGACGCCCCGTGCTCCGCGTACCCGACGGTGCGTCCCTCGCCGATGTGGCCGATGGCCTGACCGACCTCGTTCGGCGGTGTGTCGAACCCGTACGTCACGACGATCGCCATCATCACCGCGACCGCGAACGCGCCGATGAAGTTGCCGACGAACACGAGACCCCCGTTGCGGAGGACGCCCCGCAGCGTGACGCCCGGGCGCTTGTCGAGCCACGCGAGCGGCCCGAGCACGAACATGCCCGTGAGCAGGTCGTACCCGAGCAGGTACAGCATGATGAAGCCGACGGGGAAGAGGATCGCACCGAGGATCGCCTGCCCCGTCGTCACCGTCACGGTGACCGCGAACGCGGCGGCGATCGCGAGGATCGCGCCGCCCATCGTGGAGCGGATCAGCGTGTCGCGCGTGGAGAGCAGGACCTTGTTCGCGCCGGCCTCGACGAGGGTCGGGACGAGCTCGGCGGGCTTGACGTAGGACATGGGGCACGGCTCCGGGGGAGAGGTCGGCGTTGGCCTGCCGCGTCGTGCGGCGCTCCCGACGCTAGGCGCGGGGCGTTACCCCGGCGTGTCCCCGTCCGCGCGGTCTCGTTACGGTCTTCGCTCAGCCACGGCCGGCGTGCTGTGAGATCGCCGCGCGCTGCACGACGACGGACTTCACCGTGGCCAGCCGGCCCACCGCCCGCTCGAGCGCGCGCGTGCGGCGCTCCGTCGCGCTGAAGGTGACGTCGATGCGACCGACCCGGCCGCCGTCGACGGCCGGCCGTGTCGCGAGCGAGTCGAAGCTCACGCCGCGCGTGGAGAACACGCCGGTGAGCGCGGTGAGCGTCCCGGGCCGGTCGTCGCCGTGCACGGTCGCGACCCAGTCGACCTCGGCCGCCGCGCGCTCGCCGGTCCGCGGTGCGGACCGCACGGCGGGCTCGGTGGGATCGGCCGGGCCCGCCGGGCGTCCTGTGACGGCGGCGAGCATGTGCCCGACGCCGTCCGCCGCCTCGGCGAGGCGGCGCGCCTCGTCGTCGGGCAGGGGATCGAGGAGGACGCGCGTCCAGCCCTCCGGTCCGAGCACGAGCGGAACGCCGAGGACGCCCCGGAACGGATCGACCGCGGCACCGGTCGAGACCTCGCCGTCGAGGGCGACCTGGCCGGCGACGACGATCTCGCGCCCGTCGAGGAGCGTCTCCACGAGGTCGACCGTCGCGCTCGCCGTCCCTGCCGGGGTCTTGGCCCCGGACTGGTGGGTCATCCACGGCCGGGTGACCGTCCGCAGGTCGGCAGGCCACGAGTCGATGAGGTCGAACGCCGCGCCGATGTCCTGCGCGGCGACGGTCGCGAGCTCGCGCTTCGCCGCGGCGATCTCGTCGGGCAGGACGTCGAGCGACCGTCCCCGGCGCAGGGCCGCCACGGCGCGACGACGCTCGTCGAGGTCGAGGCCGCTCACACGGACGGTCGACCACAGCGGGACGGCGTCCTCGCCGTGCTGCCCTCCGACGAAGCCCCCGACGCGGTGCCGCCGCACCCCGAGCTCGACCGCGATCTCGCGGCGGAACCGCAGGGTGTCGAGCCACGCACCCATCCCGAGCACCCGGTGCCGCCCGAGTCGTCCGGCCATGACGGCGACGCCGAGCTCGACGGGGTTCGTCACGACGAGCACGACCTCGTGCCCCGACCCGTGCCGCGCGATCGCGTCGGCGTGCTCGGCGAGGACGGCCAGGTTCGTCGCCGCGAGCAGGCGGCGGTCCGGGTCCGCTCCGGCACGTGCCGGAGCCGTGAGACCTGCGGCGACGACGATCACGTCGGCCACGACGTCGGCAGGGGAGTGCGCGACGTCGAGCAGAGGCGCGTGCTCGTCGTAGGCGTCGACGAGATCGGCCCGCAGGCCGTGCACCGCGCGCGCCGACGAGCCGTCGCGCCGTCCGACGAGCTGGAGGCGCGACGTCGGCGGCAGGACGCGCCGCTCGACGAGCTGCGTGCACACCTGGCGCCCGACGTCCCCCGTCGCGCCGATCACCGCTACGTCCATCCCGGCAGCGTACGGCCGGCGCTGTCACAGGGTCGCGTGACGATGCCAGCGTCGGACGACAGGTCGCAGTGCACGAGGCAACCAGGGGGACTGATGAGTGCGCACCACTGCTTTGGTGGACAGCGGAGAAGGCGGAACGTCGGACCCTACTGGATCGAGTCCTTGGCACCTCGATGCGGCGACTGCCGCGAGAAGGCGTCCCGACGGGCGTTCGTCGAAGCCCGGAGGACCTTCGTCCGGCTCGTTGCGTTCGTGCCACTCCTCGCGGTCGCGGTCTATGTGCTCGTCGCGCTGATCCGCTCGCCAGGGGTCGACCCGTTGTCCACGGACTTCCTCGAGGCGCTCGCCGTACCGGCCCGTGACGTGTCGGTCAGCTTCGTCGACGTGGCGATCAAGATCGCCGTCGTCTCGCTGCTGGGCGTCGGTGGAGTCGAGATCGCCGCGCACGCCGTCGGTCGCAAGGTGCGGGCCGGTACGACGGACCCGACAAAGGAGTCATGGGCGCTCGCGATCGAGGATCTCTCGCGCCTCGGGCTCTCGTTCGCCTGCTGGCTGCTCGTCGCGGTGCTCGTCATCTTCGGACTGCTCAGCGCGCGCGAACCTTCCCAGTGGCCGGTCACTGTGGCTGCACTGATCTTCGCTGTCGCCGTCAGCATCATCGTGATTCAGCCCGACGAGCCCCATCCCGATCTGGATCGGCACCGGCACCAGCTCCGGGTAGACCAGGGCCAGCGACGGCGTGCTGCACGTATCCGTCTTGCTCGCACGTCAGCGCGAGGCCGGGTCGGACTCGACGCGGCAGTCCTTGTCGTCCTGGTAGCAGGCAGTGATGCGTGGCTGACGCTCGAGTCGCGATTCCTCGCCGTGAACCTGCTGACAGTCCTGGACCTTGGCGTGCTCATGTCCGCATCTCTGGGCGTGGCCGCGGCTGTCCTCCTCGGGCATCGTCTCCTCGGCCTGGTCGTCACCTCGGGGGTAGCGGTTCTCTTCATCGTCGTGCTCATCAGCGAGGTGAACGGCATGGGAGGGTGGGCGATCGTGATCGTCCGGGCGTTCGTCTGGGGATCGCTGGCCGCGGCGAGCTACGGACTCGGGCCCGGACGTGCACTCGCACGCCTTGGAATCGATCTCTACCACCGGAAGAACCCTCACGATCCGTACGACTGGCCCGGAAGCTACGCCGTCGGGAAGTCCTCGCCACGAGTCACGCGAAGGAGATCTCCGCCGCGGCGTCGACCATCTCGTCGAGCACCGCGCTGACGACCGGCCGCGGCTCGTGCCGGGTGGCGCGGTGCCGCGCGACGAGCCGGCGCGAACCGAGACCCGGGAGACCGACGACCGTGACGCCGTCGGGCACCTCGTCGGACGCGCCGCCCTCGACCGCGAGCGCCGGGAGCATCGCCACGCCGAGACCGACGGCGACGAGCGAGAGCGCGACGTCGAAGTCGTAGTAGAGGTGCTGCGTCCGCAGGGTGCCGCCGAGGCCCTGGGAGAGGCGGCGCAGCGCGCGCGCCGCGGCGGTGTCGGGCTGCGGGCCGAGCCAGACGGCGTCGCGCACGTCGTCGAGCCGAGCAGGCGTGGGCATCGACGCCGGGACGACGAGGCGCCAGGGCTCCTCGAGCAGGACGACCTCGTGCGTGCCGCGCGGCGCGGGTGCCTCCGCCGCCTCGAAGTCGCGCTCGAGGAGGACGACGTCGAGCTCGCCGGCGCGCAGGAGGCGCAGCGCCTCGGCGGGCTCGCGTTCCTGCACGGCGAGGTCGATCCCGGGCGACGTCTCGGCGAGCCGTGCCGCGACGGGGGCGACGACCGCGCGGATCGCGGACTGGAAGGCGCCCACGGCGACCCGACCCGCGACCTCGTCACCCAGGGCGGCGAGCTCCTTGCGCGCCTCGACGAGCTCGGTCTCGATGCGCTCGGCGACGTCGGCGAGCACGCGCCCGGCCGGTGTGAGGGTCACGCCGCGAGGGCCGCGGTCGAGCACGAGGACGCCCTCCTCGGCCTCGAGCCGCTGGATCTGCTGCGAGACCGCGGAGGGGGTGACTCCTAGCAGGTCCGCGGCCGCGAGCACACCTCCACCCCGGTGCACGGCAAGGAGGAAGGCAAGTCTGCGTGGGTCCGTCGCCATGTAGCGATACTAAACGGCTGGTCCAGCAACGTTCGATTGTGCTGAACGAGAATCCGCTCCACACTGGTGCACGGCGCCGATCGGTTTCCTCCTCCTTACGGGTCGGCGCCAGAGCTTCGCACCACCCGCGCCACCAGCCACGAGCCCGGAGCGCACAGCCACCGCAGCGTCGCGGAACCCCCTCCACCCACCTCCTCGTCGCCGGAGTCTGCTGTGCCCATCACCCTCGACACCTTCGTCATGTTCCTCGGTTGGATCGGCGCCGCCGCCGGCGTCGTCGCCTACGCGCAGGTCACCCGCGG
Organism: Cellulosimicrobium sp. Marseille-Q4280; assembly: GCF_943181405.1. Lineage (GTDB taxonomy): Bacteria > Actinomycetota > Actinomycetes > Actinomycetales > Cellulomonadaceae > Cellulosimicrobium. The sequence goes on along the minus strand of NZ_CALPBY010000006.1, from coordinate 402,260 downwards.
CCGCTGGGCCGCGTCGTCCGCGCCGTTCCAGCTCACCAACCTCACCGCCGCCGGTCTCATGGGCCTCGTCGCGGCGGCCAACGGCGTGTGGCCGTCCGTCTTCGCGAACCTCGTGTGGATCGTCATCGGCGTCCAGGCCGTCGTGCTCATCGTCCGCGCCCGACGCCGCCGGGTCGTGGCGCCGGTCGCGGTGCCGGACGAGGTCGAGCTCGCCGCCTGACGACGGCGTCGAGCGCTGAACACCGGCCGCGAGTGCGTCGCTCGCCGCGACACGGCGGGTGTCAGACGCCGCCCGGTGGGACGAGGCCGATCAGCAGGCCCATGACCAGGAGCGTCACGAGCTCGTGCGCGCAGTTGAGCACGGTCAGCCCCACGGGCCGGCCCTCGAACGCGTCGTGCGTGACGAACCGCGCGGCCGTGAACCCTGCCCAGAGCACGAGGGCCGTCAGCACCGCGTTGCCCAGGTAGCCGCCGCCGTAGAACGACCACGCCAGGTAGGTCGCGCCCGCGAGCACCCAGGCGGTCACGAAGCTCACGACGAGGGTGACCACGATCGGCACGACGGCGTCCCGGCCCTCCCCGGACGGTTCAACCTTCGCGACGCGCGTCCAGTAGGTCCCGAACACCTTCGGCGTGTACCAGACCGATCCCACGAGCATGCTCGACACCGTGGCGGCCAGGACCGCCCAGTAGTTGATCTCCGGAACCATCGGACCGCTCCTTCGCCGTCGACGCCCTTGGTCGGAGCGTATCGACCATGGCCGCGGGGTGCGCGGAGTGCGCGGCGCCCGACGGCCCGCGCCGTCAGCGGTCGGACCGTGCCGGTGTCCCGGCTACGGGTGCCACCGCCGCCACCGCGCGAGCGCGTCGCCGGGCGGTCGCTGCGAGCACGCCGCCGACCACGACCAGTCCGAGCGCCGCCGCGAGGAACGGCGACGTCGTCGCTCCGGTCGCGGCGAGCGGGCCCCCGCTCTCGTCACCGCCGCCGGTGCCGGACGTTCCGCCGCCCGGTGTGCCGCCCGGCCCAGTCTGTCCGGGCGGCCCCGTCTGTCCGGGTGGGTCCGTCGGCCCGGGCGGGTCCGTCGGCCCGGGCGGGTCCGTCGGCTCGGGCGGGACGACCTGCGCGAGCGAGAAGTCCTGGTCGAGTCGGCTCTCGCCGGCGGCGCTCAGCGTCGTCTGCCGCTCCGTGGACGACGCGGTGTAGCCGTCGGGCACCGCGAGGACGATCGAGTAGTCGCCGGGGGCGAGGTCGCCGAGGAAGTAGGTGCCGCCTGCATCGGTCACGAGATCGACCGGGCCGCCCGGTCCGTCGACCGTCACGGTCGCTCCGGGCACCGGGACGCCCTCGTCGTCGGTGACCACGCCGCCGACCGCGCCCGGCCGCGCGAGCGCGAAGTCGACGTCCGTGACGTCCTCCGCCGCGACCGTCACCGTCTGCGTCGTGGGGCCGTCGGCCGTGTAGCCGAACGGGACCTCGACGCTCACCGTGTACTCGCCCGGTGGGAGGAGGTCGGTCGCGTAGGTGCCGTCGGCCGCGGTCGGGACCGTGACCGTGCCGCCCGGACCGGCGACCGACACGACGGCGCCCGCGACCGGCGCACCGCCCGCCGTGACCGCCCCCGACAGCGACGGCGGCGACTGGACGACGAAGTCGTTGCCCGTGCTGGGTGCCTCCTCGCCCACCTCCACCGTGATCGCCGGCGGCGTCGTCGTCACCGTGTATCCCTCCGCCAGGTCGGTGAGCGCGAACGCGTACTCGAGCGGCTGACCGGCCTCGACGTCCCACGCCACGTCGTCGATCACGTACCCGCCCTGGGAGTTCGTGACCGCCGTGAGCGGCGCGCCCCCGCCCGCCGGCGTCAGGGTGACGGTGACTCCGGGGACGGGCGTGCCGTCGTCGGACAGGACGGTCCCGCTCACCGCGATGGGCCGGATCTCGCGCGCCGCGAGGTCGACGCCGGTCGCGTCGGTCTCGGAGAGGTCGACGCCCGTCACCGTCGGGGACCCGGAGGGGACGAGGCCGAACGGGAAGTCGCCGCCCGCCGCGGGCAGGGAGGTCAGCTCGACCGCATACCCGTCCGCGGCGGTGTAGCCGAGGAAGGAGTAGGTCCCGTCGGCGGCGGACGTCGTCGTCGCGAGCGCCGTCCCGTCCGGGCCGAAGAGCGTGAGGGTGGCGCCCGGGACCACCGAGCCGGTGGGGGCGCCCTCGGCGTCGACGAGGTCGACGACGCCCGTGATGTCGCGCGCCAGCGACGCGAACCACGTCTGGTAGACGGGGAGGCCCGACCGCTGGAAGAAGAAGACCGTCAGGCTGGTGACGGGGACGGTGGGCCGGAACCAGCCTGCCGCGCCGGACGTGTCGGTGCCGGCCGCGTTCCCGATCACCTCGCCGGTGACCGGGTCCCACGTCGCGACGTCGGTCGCGCTGCCCGTGCACGACGGCCCGGGGGTCACCGCGCAGTAGTTGAACCCGCCCTGCCAGCCGAGCTCGGCGCCCGTGAGGAGCTCGCCGCCCTCGCCGCGCGCGATCACGACGGCCCGGTCGGCGTCGATGTCACCCAGGACGAACGCCCATCCGCCCGACGGCGTGGGCCGCTCGAACGTGTAGGTCGTGGTGGACGGCGAGGTGGCGTTGTCCGCACGCGGCCGCAGGTTGAGGTACCCCTGCCCCTGGCTGGACCCGAACACCGCACCCGGTGGGGTCGCGGTGCTCAGCCAGCTGCTCGCGCCCGACTGGACGCCGACCTGCCCGCCGCGTGAGTCCGAGGTCACGGTCGCGGCGGGGAAGCCGCCGGCCGGGAGCTGCATCGTCGTCGTCCATCCGCCCGCCGAGCCGGTGAGCGGCTGCCAGTCCGCCCAGCCCGCCGTCGTCACGGCGCCCGCCGACGTCGTGGGGACGAGCGCCGCGAGCAGCACGAGGAGGAGCGTGGCGCAGCCAGCGAGAGCTCGTGTGACGTGATGCACACCGCACACGGTAGGAGACGCCTGGCCTCACCGCCCGGGAAGCAGCGGCCGAGCCCGGCGGGCCGACGGCGCGCGGGCACCTCAGTCCGGCACACCCTTCTGGTCGACGACGACGTCCACGACGAGCGCGCGATGGTCCGACAGCCCCGTGTCCACGGCCACCGCGGGACCGACCGGCCGCACGACCGGGCAGCCGGGACCGGTGTGGGCGAGCACGTGGTCGATCTGCCGCACCGGGTGGTCGACCGGGTGCGTGAGCCCGTGCGCGAGCGTGCTCCACCCGCTGAGCTCGGTGGGCTCGGGCGCCCGGAGGTTGAGGTCGCCGAGCACGAGGAGCGGCCGGGGGAGCGGCGCGCACGCACGCACGAACGACCGGAACTGGTCGGCCGTGAACTCCGGTCGCGACGTCGTGTGCGTCGTGACGACGGTCAGCGTGCCCCACGGAGTGCGCACCGCCCCGGCGAGCGCCGCCCGCGGCTCGTCCGGGACCACCCGGAAGGGGACGAGCCGACGAGCGCCCGGGACGGCGTCGCGGCGCCGCACCCGGGAGCGCCACGGCATGCGGTCGAGCTCGAGGCGCAGCCACCGGTCGACGGGGTACCGGCTCACGAGGCCGATCCCGAACGACGCGACCCCGGGCATCCGCCGGGCACCGCGGCCCGGTCGACCTGCGGGTGCCCAGGCGCCGGACACGCCACGCAGCGTGGGGGACAGGTGGTGGTGCTCGGCGCCCAGCACCTCGGCGGCGACGGCGACGAGGTCGGCCCGGTGCGAGCGCGGCGAGTCGCGCTCGACCTCCTGGAGCGCGAGGACGTCGGCGTCCAGGGCGGCGACGGCGCGCGCGAACCGCTCGACGTCGACCGTCCCGTCGAGCGCGGCACCGTGCAGGGTGTTGAAGGTCGCGAGGCGGAGCGTCCCGGGTGCGCGCGGGGGCAGCGCCGTCGGTCTCGGCGCAGCCGTCGCGCTCGGCGCAGCCGTGGCGGTCGGCGCAGCCGTGGCGGTCGGCGGGGGCGTGGGGTGTCGCGGGGGCGTCACCGCTGCAGGGTGGCACGCCACGCGACGACTCGCTCGACGGCCTCGGCGACCGTCGTGGGCGCCGCTGCGAAGGAGAGCCGGACCCAGTCCCTCCCGTGCACGCCGTCGAAGTCGGTGCCCGGCGTGAGCGCGACCCCTGCCTCCGCCAGGAGCCGCTCGCACCAGGTCACGGAGTCCATGCCGTCGCCGGACACGTCGGCGTAGACGTAGAACGCGCCGTCGGCGGGGGCGACGCGCGACCAGCCGAGGTCGTCGAGGCGCGACAGGACGAGGTCGCGCGACGCCGCGTATCGCGCGACGTTCTCCTCCGCGGCGGCGTAGCCCTCGGGCGAGAAAGCCGCGACCCCGGCGTGCTGCGCGAGCGCGGGCGGCGACAGCGCGACGTTGCCCGCGAGGGCGTCGACCGGTCCGACGAGCTCGTCGGGCAGCACGAGCCACCCCAGACGCCAGCCCGTCATCGCCCAGTACTTCGAGAACGAGCTCACGACGACGGCGCCGTCGCGCGTGTACCGGGCCGCCGTCGGCGACCCGCCGCCGATCGCCGAACCGCCCCGGGACGCCAGGGGCGCCGATGTACGAGAGGAGGAGCCCTCGTCGTACACGATGCCGTGGTAGATCTCGTCGCTCACCAGCCGCACGTCGTGGTCGGTGCACCACGCGGCCACCGCCGCGAGCTCGTCCGGCCGGATCATCGTGCCCGTCGGGTTCGCCGGGCTCGCGAGCACCAGACCGTCGAGACCCCCGCCGTAGTACGCCTCCATGAGCTGCGACACGGTCGGCTGGTAGCGCGTCTCCGGCCCGCAGTCGAGCTCGACCACCTCGCACCCGAGCGCGGCGAGGATGTTCTTGTACGCCGGGTAGCCGGGCCGGGCGAGCGCGACGCGGTCACCGACGTCGAACGCCGCGAGGAATGCGAGCAGGAAGCCGCCCGACGACCCCGTCGTCACCGCGACGCGCGCCGGGTCCACCTCGACGTCGTACCAGCGGCCGTAGTGCTCGGCGATGGCGTGCCGCAGCGCGGGGACGCCGAGCGCCTCGGTGTACCCGAGGTCGCCGCTCTCGAGGAGCTCGATCGCGCGGCGGCGCACGACGTCCGACGCCCCGGTCGCGGGCTCGCCGGCGCACAGGTTGAGCACCGACGCCCCCGCGTCCCGGAGGCGGTTCGCCTCGGCCAGCACCTGCATGACGGCGAACGGCGGCACGTGCGAGCGCCGCGAGACCTTCATCGACCCGGACATGCCCCCATCATGCCGCCGCGGACGCTCTGCCTAGGCTGGTACCGAGACGAAGCACCGAGCGATGCGACAGGAGGCGCACCGTGTTCCGCAGACGACGGAGAGTGCCCGACGACGACCCGGTCCGCCGCGCCGCGCAGTACCGCGTGGACCGCGAGGTCCAACGGGAGGACGCCGAGGCCGCAGCGGGGACGTCGGACGACGCGAGCCTCCCCGTCCGTGACGCCGGGGTCGACGACACCGGGACCGACGACGCCGAGACCGTCCGCACCCCGCGCCGGGTCCGACCGGAGGACCGCGCACGCTACGTCGACGTCGTGATCGACCAGGCGATCCGACGCGGCGAGTTCGACGACCTGCCGCTCGCGGGCAAGCCCATCCCCGGCCTGACGGGCCGCCACGACCCGGACTGGTGGCTCAAGAGCGTCATCGAGCGCGAGCAGCTCACCGGGCTGGGGCCGCCCGCGATGCTGCTCAAGGCCGAGGACCGTGGCCTCGACGACCGCCTCGACCAGGAGCTCGACGAGCAGACCGTGCGCGACCTCCTCGCGGACTTCAACGCGCGCGTCGTCGACGCCCGCCGCCAGCTCCTCGGCGGACCGCCCGTCGTGACGCCGACGCGCGACGTCGAGGCCGAGGTCGCGCGGTGGCGGGCTCGGCGAGCGCCCGGAGGACGCCGCTCCTAGGGTCGGTGCATGGCCGGCTGGGAGCCCGACGTCCTGGGCGACGACTACGAGCAGCTCACGCTGCCCCTCGCGCCCGACGACGAGGGCGACGTGGTCGCCACGCTCGTGCGGCGCCGTCGGGCGGGCGAGGGCGAGCCGGTCGCCGGCACCGCGGGCGGTCCCGAGCCCTACCTCGACGTCCTCTACGTCCACGGCTGGTCCGACTACTTCTTCCAGACCGAGCTCGCCGAGTTCTGGGAGGCCCGCGGCGCCCGGTTCCACGCGCTCGACCTGCGCAAGTACGGCCGCTCGCTGCGCCCCGGCCAGACGCCCGGGTACGTCACGGACCTCGCCACGTACGACGAGGACGTCGAGGCGGCCCTGGACGCGATCGGTCACGGCGTCCGGCGCACGAGCCGTCGCCGCCTCGTCCTCATGGGCCACTCCACGGGCGGGCTCACGCTCAGCCTGTGGGCGGCGCACCACCCGGGGCGGGCGTCGGCCGTCGTGCTCAACAGCCCGTGGCTGGAGTTCCAGACGCGTGAGGTCGGCCGCCTGCTGCTCGAGCCCGTGATGGGCGCCCGCGCGCGCCTCACCCCGACCCGGCCGCTGCCGAACGTCGACCTCGGTTTCTACACGCGGACCGTGAGCAAGGACTTCGACGGCGAGTGGACGTACGACCTCGCGTGGCGGCCGCAGCACGGGTTCCGGACGACGCCCGCGTGGCTGAGCGCCGTCTTCCACGGCCACCAGCAGATCGCGCGCGGCCTCGGCATCGGGGTGCCCGTCCTCGTCCTGCTGTCCACGCGCAGCACGCTCGCGCCCCGCTGGGCACCGGAGATGATGCACACCGACACGGCGATCGACGTGGACGGCGTCGCGCAGCGGTCCGTCCAGCTGGGCGACCTCGTGACCGTCGCGCGCATCGACGGCGCGCTGCACGACGTCGTGCTCTCCGCCCGCCCGGTGCGTGCGCTCGCGTACGGGCGCCTCGCGCAGTGGCTCACGGCGTACCTCCCGGCCCCGGTCCCGCCGACCGACGACGAGGCCCCCGCGCCGGGTCCCGAGCAGCCCGGCGCAGGGTCCGTGGACGACGGCGCGTCCAGCGGGCACGGGCCGCGTCGCCTCGTGCGCGCCCTGCACGGCTGGGGCCGCCGGGTCGCGCGGACCGCGGGGGACGTCGTCGGGCACGTGCGGGGACGGGCACGCGGACGAGCACGGGGGCGGGAGCGACGCCGCCAGGCCCGTCACACCGCGGAAACGCGGCGGTGACCGTGCGGTGACGGCCCGGCCCTAGCGTGCGGTCGACGGCGGCCTCCGGCCGCCGACCGGACGAGGAAGGGCTGCCCATGACCCAGGCGACCGCGCGCGACACGGAGCGCACCACGGATCCCGTCGACGAGGTGCCGCGGCTCGCACGGCTCTTCCCGCTCGGGCTGCAGCACGTCCTGGCGATGTACGCCGGCGCGGTCGCCGTACCGCTCATCGTGGGCGGGGCGCTCGGCTACTCGCCGGAGGACCTCGCGTTCCTCATCAGCGCCGACCTGTTCGTCGCGGGCATCGCGTCGATCATCCAGTCGATCGGCTTCTGGCGGTTCGGCGTCCGGCTCCCGCTCATGCAGGGCGTGACGTTCGCGGCCGTCGGGCCGATGATCACGATCGGCACGACGTACGACATCACGGCGGTGTTCGGCGCGACGATCGCGTGCGGGCTCTTCATGATCCTCGTCGCGCCGTTCTTCTCCGCGCTCCTCAGGTTCTTCCCGCCGATCGTCACCGGGACGGTCATCCTCATCATCGGCGTGACCCTCATGGACGTCGCCGCGGGCTGGATCACCGCCCAGGGCGAGAGCGCGGCGCCGTCGGACCTCGCGCTCGCCGCGGGGACGCTGCTGTTCGTCGTGCTCGTCGAGCGGTTCGCGCCGCCCGCGCTCGCGCGCGTGTCGGTCCTGCTGGGCCTCGCGCTCGGCACGCTCGTCGCGCTGCCGATGGGCAAGGTCGACTGGTCGGGCGTCGGCGACGCGGGCTGGTTCGCTCTCGTCACGCCGTTCCACTTCGGCCTCCCGACGTTCCCCCTCGCGGCGGTCCTCTCGATGCTCGTCGTCGGGCTCGTCATCATGACCGAGACGACGGGCGACATGATCGCCGTCGGCGAGATCGTCGAGAAGCCGGTGACGAAGAGGCGCCTCGCGGACGGCCTGCGCGCCGACGGCCTCTCGACCGTGATCGGCGGCGCGTTCAACACGTTCCCGTACACGGCGTTCGCGCAGAACGTCGGCCTCGTGAGCCTGACGAACGTCAAGTCGCGCTACGTCGCGACGATGGCGGGCGGCATCCTCGTCGTGCTCGGTCTCGTCCCGAAGGTCGGCGCGGTCGTCGAGGGCGTGCCGAGCGCGGTGCTCGGCGGCGCGGGCGTCGCGCTGTTCGGCATGGTCGCGGCGTCGGGCATCCGGTCCCTGACCAAGGTGACGTTCACGAACAAGAACATCCTCGTCGTGGCCGTCTCGCTCGGCGTCGCGCTCCTGCCGACCGTGAAGCCCGAGATCTACGCGGAGTTCCCGCAGTGGTTCCGGCTGATCTTCGACTCGGGCATCAGCTCGGGCGCGATCTGCGCGATCCTGCTCAACCTGCTGCTCAACGGCGACCAGCTCCGTGCCTCCCGGGACGGGTCGCGGCAGGACGAGCAGGAGCTCGCGCCGCACGACGCGTTGCGCGGCCCGGCCCCCGCGGTCACGACGTACGAGGAGGCGACCTCCGCGCCGTCGGGCGAGCCGCAGCCGGGTACGCCCGACCGCTGACGTCGTGGGGGAGATGGGCCCGGTTCCGACCGCGGGACCGGGCCCATCTCCCGCCCACAGCGTGTCCCCGGTCAGCGGAGCGCGGCGCGCACGTGCTCGACGATGCCGTCCGCGGCCGCCTCGACCTCCGCAAGGCAGTCCTCGAAGTCCTGCGCCCCGCCGTACCAGGGGTCGGCGATGTCGAGGACCGACTCCGTCCCACCCGGTTCGACGTGCGGCGCGGCCGGGTCGAACGACCGGTACATCCGCAGGCGGTCGGCGAGGTCCTGGATGCCGGGGCGCTGCCCGGGGCCGCGCCGACCCTCGACGAGGCGGCGGAGCGCCCGCGCGTGCTGCGCCGTCATCGCGAGGACGAGGTCGCGCGACGCGAGGTCGTCGGGCCGGACCTGACGTGCGCGGTGCGTGCCGTCGACGGCATACCCGTGCTCGAGGAGGACGGTCCGCGCCCGGCGGTCGATCGGGTTCCCGCGCTCCTCGTCGCTCACCCCCGTCGAGTCCACCACGACCCGGTCGCCGAGCCCAGCCGCCTCGAGGCGGTCGCGGAGCACGATCTCGGCCATCGGTGAGCGGCAGATGTTGCCGGTGCAGACGGTCATGACACGGTATGGCTCGGGCATGCCATCATTCTGCCCGCCGCAGCCGCGTCCGCTGCCGGGAGCGCCCGGTGGCGCCAGCGCGCCGGAGGAAGCAGGTTGGACCTGCGGGGCGAACCCGTCGAGCACCGAGGAGACCTGCATGACCGTCGTGAACCCCCCGAACGACCTGCGCGAGTACATCGAGTTCCTGCGGGACCGCGGCTACACGGTCCGCGACGGGCACTCGCCCGACCCGGACCTCGTCGACCCCGAGGGGAACCCGGTCTACACGTGGCAGGAGGGGTACCCGTACGAGTCGCTCATGGACCGGGACGAGTACGAGCTCGAGAAGTACCGGCTCCAGGTCGAGCTGCTCAAGTTCCAGTACTGGCTCGAGGACAACGACCGGCGCGCGATCATCCTCTTCGAGGGCCGTGACGCGGCGGGCAAGGGCGGGACGATCAAGCGGTTCACGGAGCACCTCAACCCGCGCACCGCGCGCGTGGTCGCCCTCTCCAAGCCGAGCGACCGCGAACGCGGCCAGTGGTACTTCCAGCGCTACGTCCAGCACCTGCCGACGGCGGGCGAGATCGTGATGTTCGACCGCTCCTGGTACAACCGCGCGGGCGTCGAGCGCGTGATGGGCTTCTGCACCGACGAGGAGTACCGGACCTTCATGACGCAGGCGCCCGCGTTCGAGCGGATGCTCGTCGACTCCGGCATCCACGTGACCAAGCTGTGGTTCTCCGTGTCCCGCACCGAGCAGCGCACGCGGTTCGCGATCCGCCAGCTGGACCCCGTGCGGCGGTGGAAGCTGTCCCCGATGGACCTGGCCTCGCTGGACCGCTGGGAGGACTACACGGCGGCCAAGGAGGAGATGTTCCGGAGCACCGACAAGCGGTACGCGCCGTGGACGATCATCCGGTCCAACGACAAGAAGCGGGCGCGGATCAACGCGATGCGCCACTTCCTCACCCGGTTCGACTACGACGGCAAGGACCACGCCGTCGTCGGGACACCCGACCCGCTCCTCGTCATCCGGAGGAAGAACGAGCCGGCCGACGAGTAGCGTCCGGCTCGTCGCGCACCGGCGCGGGGTCGCACCTACCGTGGACGCATGACCATCAGGGCGGGATCCGGGCGCATCGCGGTGACCGGTGCGAGCGGCCTGCTCGGCTCGAAGCTCGCGTTCCGGCTCGCGGCCGAGGGTGCGCCGCAGCGGCTCGTCGTACGAGACCCCGCGCGCGCGCCGAACCTCGGCGACGACCCGCTGCCCGAGTCCGACGTCGCGGTCGTCGAGGACTACACCGACACGCCTGCGATGGTCCGGGCGTTCACGGGCTGCGACACGGTGTTCCTCGTGTCCGCGCGCGAGGACGCGGACCGGGTCGCCACGCACCGGGCCGCCGTCGACGCGGCGATCGTCGCGGGCGTCGGGCGGCTCGTCTACGTCTCGTTCGTCGGTGCCGCCCCGGACGCCGTGTTCACGTTCGCGCGCGACCACTGGCACACCGAGGAGTACGTCCGGGGGACCGGGCTGCGCCACACGTTCCTGCGCGACAACCTGTACCACCGCGGCCTCGCGCTCATGGTCGGGGACGACGGCGTCATCCGCGGTCCGGCGGGGGACGGCCGCGTGGCCTCGGTGTCGCACGACGACATCGCCGACGTGGCGACCGCCGTGCTCCTCGACGAGCGCCCGCACCGGCACGACGACGCCGTCTACGACCTCACCGGCCCCGAGGCCCTGACGCTCACCGAGGTCGCGGCGCTGCTCTCGGCCGCCTCGGGACGGGAGATCACGTACCACCCCGAGACGGTCGAGGAGGCCTACGCGTCGCGTGCGGGGTACGGCGCGCCGCCGTTCGAGGTCGACGGGTGGGTGTCGTCGTACACCGCCATCGCCGCGGGCGACCTCGCGCGGGTCAGCGACACCGTGCGGCGCTTCACCGAGCGCCCGGCACGCTCGTTCGCCGGCTGGCTCGACGACTACCCCGACGAGTGGGCGCACCTGCGCCGCTGAGGACGTGGTCACGGGGGTTCTTCTCCGTGCGCGAAAACCTCTGGCGCGGTCCGCGCGGTCGGACGTACCGTCGTCGTACACGCGAAAGGAGGTGATCCGAGAAGTGAAGACTCTTCGGACTCGTGAGGTGGTTGCGCGCTAGTCGTCGCGCAACCGATTCGACTGACGGACCGGATGCGGTGAGCCCGTGAACCGGGCGGGACCTCCCGAAGGGAGGTTCCCGACGGCGAGCGAGTACCACGCGACCACCGGGGCCCGCGGGCGTCGTGCCCTCGTCCAGCACGACAGGGGAGGTCATCTCTCCGGCCCGCGGGCCTTTCCGTGCCCGCTGTCAGTACGCGCGGCGCGCGACGACGAGGAAGCGCGGCGCCTCGTCGACGAACTCGTGACCCGCCGCGAAGTGCAGGTGCAGGGCGCGCAGCGGCGCCTCGAACCGGGCGACCGCCGCGGGCGACAGGCTCGCGAGGTCGGGGACCTGCCACGCGACGACGCGCAGGTACCGGAGCAGCGACCCGAGGTCCCGGAAACGGCGCAGCCCGCCGTGCTCGCGTGCGACGTCGACCACGAGACCCGCGTCGCGCAGCACCTCGACCGCGCCGTCGAGCGTCACCGAGTCGGGGTCCCACGCGGGCTCGACGCCGAGCGCCGTGCACAGGCGGATCCCGTCGCGCGTGTCGACCTGCTGCGTGAGGAACACGCCGCCGGGCTCCAGGACCCGGCGCACCTCGTCCGGGTCGAACTCCTCGTGGCGGTCCAGCACGACGGCGAACTGGCCGTCGAAGAACGGCAGCACCTGGTCCTCGCCCCCCTCGACGGCGCGGACCTCCACGCCCAGCGGCGCGAGCCGACGTCGCGCCAGCGGCAGGTTCGGCGCCCAGCCCTCGGTCGCGGCCGACCCGGCGGGGAACGGTGCGAGCGACGCGAGCACCTCGCCGCCCCCGGTGCCCAGGTCGAGGACGGGCCCGCGGTCGCTCGCCACGAGCTCGCGCGCGAGCGCGGCGTAGTCCCACGGGAGCGGGTCCTCGACGACCCGTCCGTCCACCGCGGACAGGTCGGACCCGACTACCGGCACGGAACGGGCCCACGCGACGTGGGCCTCGAAGGACGCGTCGCGGGCGGGTGGGGCAGGGCGCTCGGGGACCGCGTCGGACATGCAGCGATTGTGCCCCGCGCGCCTGGGAGGCGCCCGGAGGCGGCGCGAGGCGTGCACCACGCGACTGCCGGTGCGGGCGGGGATGGGGACCTCTCCCCGTCGCCACGGCCCGACGCAGCGCGATAGCCTCCCGGAGCGCGTGCCGTCCCGGCACGGCGGGCGAGAGAGGACGGACGACGTGAGCGGTTTCTGGGGAGCCGACGTCAACCAGCTGCGCAGCCTCGCGCAGTCGCTGCAGTCCGCGTCGGAGCAGCTGAGCTCGACGACGGCCCAGGTGTCGTCGCTGGTCGAGTCCTCCACGCGCTGGCAGGGGGACGACGCGTCGCAGTTCCGCAGCGACTGGTCCGGGACGTCGATGGCGCTCCTGCGCGGGGTGAGCCAGACGCTCGCGGACGCGTCGCAGGCCGTGCTCCGCAACGCGCAGCAGCAGCACGACACGAGCACCGAGGGTGGCTCGATCCCGTCGCCGGGCGTCCCCTCGCCGGGCATCCCGACCGGCCCCGGCGGCGGCCCCCTCGGGGGCGGCGCGCCGGGCCTGCAGGGCTCGATCTGGGACGTCGGGCAGGTCGCGTGGGGTGGCGTGTCGCTCGTGCTCGCCGGCATGAAGGGCTGGAAGGTCGGCACCGCCCTCAACGGGTTCCTCCAGGCGAGCCGCCTCGCGGACGTGTCCGACGCCGCGGCGAGCGCCTCGGTCTTCGCGCGCGGCATGGTGCTCGACGACGCGATGGGCATGCTCGGCGGGCTCGGTACCGCGGGCCGGCTCCTGGGCGGCGTCGGCGGCGCGTTCGGCGTGATCGGCGGCTTCCAGCAGATGTTCGCGTCCGAGTACGACGGCGTGCGCGGCGGCGTGGACCGCGTGATGGGTGGCGTGTCCGTCATCGGTGGCGCGGGGACCATGCTCATGATGGCCGGCCTGCTCACCAACCCCGTGGGCATCGGGATCGTGGTCGGGGCCGGCGTCGTCGCGGGCGCATGGGCCCTCGGCAACCTCGTCGTCGACAACTGGGATGCGATCTCCGGCTTCGCCACCAACCCGGGTCCGTACCTCGCGGACGGGTGGGAGAACGTTCAGGACTTCGCGGGCGACGCGGTCGATACCATCGGGGACGTCGCGTCCGACGTCGGGGACGCGGTCGGCGACGGGCTCTCCGCCGCCGGTGACTTCGTCGGAGGGCTCTTCTCGTGACCGAGCAGACCGAGCAGCACATGCGGTGGTCCGTCAGCGACATCGCCGCGGCCGAGCAGACGCTCGCACGCTCCACCGCGGGCGAGGTGACGCACCTCGTCACGCTCACCGACGAAGAGGTGACGATCCTCGACGGCCTCCACCACGAGCAGCTCGTCGCCCTCCCGTGGCTCGACGCCCAGGAGGGCGCGGACCGCGCGCTCGTCGGGCGGGTCGCGCTGCGCTCGCTCCTCGCGCGCGGTCTCGTCGTCCCGTCGGACGGCGCCGCCGACCCCGGCCCCGACGGCGACCCGCAGGTCGGCATAGAGGCCGCGCCCGAGGTCACGGGGCCGCTCGTGCTCCGGCGCACCGCGAACGCGATCCTCTCCGCGGAGCGCACGACGGCGCTCGGCAAGCACTGGGTGTACGTGTACCTCCACGAGGACGACCGTGTGCTCGAGGAGGAGGTCGCGCCGAGCGGGCACCACGCGTTCAGCGTCTACCCGCTCGCGGACCTCGCCGGGCGTCTCGCGGTCTTCCTCGACCCCGCGACGAAGGCCGTCCTCGACGGACGGTCGCAGACCTTCACCGTGGAGGAGTTCACGGCGCAGGCCCCGACCCTGCCGGAGATCTCCGACGCGGTCGCCGTGACGACGCTCGCGGGCGTCCGGGCCGGATCGGACGTGCTCGTCCAGGTCAGCGTCTACGCGACACCGGACGGTGTGTACGTCGTGCGCGGCGAGGAGCACGGAGCCGACGGCGCACCCGTGACGCTCACGCTGTCCGAGGTGGGTGCCGCGACGGTCCGCCGTCTCCCGCTCGAGCTGCTGGGCCGATGACGGCCGTCCCCGGCGCGCGCCCAGGTGCTCCCCGGCCGACCGGCGACCGCGCGACAGCCAAGGTCCGTCACCTCGCCGCGGCGTCGGGTCTCGGCGAGGTGCGCCACGTGTCCGCCGCGACGCTCAACGGGCCTGCGTGGACGGTCCTCGTGCTGATCGTGCTCGTGTTCTCGGCAGGGCCGTCGCTCGTGGGCAACGCCGCGCCGTCGTCCGTCGCGGTGCTGCTGCCGGCGTTCGCGGCCCTCGCGGCCCTGGCCCTGTGGTTCCTCGCGTCGGAGAAGCTCGTGGTGCTCGACCACGGGATCCTCGTCGGCTCGTTCGCGCCGCTCCTGCGCCCTGCCGTCCTGCCGTTCACGGCGATCGACCCGCGCACGGTGCGGGCGGTCGTCGGCAACCAGCGCACGACGGGGCTGCTGCTCGCCGACCGGGGCGTGTCGGGCGCCTCGCGCACGGTGCTGTGGTCGCGCCGGTGCGTGACGTTCGTCGGGGTCAGCCCCGTCCTGGCACGCCGTGCCGCCGCCCGTCGCGAGCCCGTGTCGCTCGCGACGGCGCAGAGCGCCGACCTGTGGATGTTCTCCGCGCGCGACCCGCGCCGGCAGGAGGCGCTCGTCCGCGCGCTCGGCGAGACCATGCGGGCGGCCGGAGTGCCCGGCGCGCAGGACGTCGAGGCGCTCGCCCTGCCGCCGCGTCCGGTCGAGGTGTCGCCCGACGGCGCGGACCGCCTCGCGATCCCCGAGTGGATGCGCGGCCCGCGCGCGCGGCGCTCGCAGCCAGCCCGGTAGCCGCGGACCGTCGCCCGGCGGTGGCGGCGGTGCGTCGCTCCGCGGTCCCGTCAGGCCGTCGGTGACCCGAGCGCGGCGGCGAGCTGCGCCGTCGGGCCGTCGCCCGTGCCGGCAGCGGTGCGCAGCGCCGCGACCTGCAGGACCATCCACGGGCTGAACGCCCAGGGCGTGGCGTCCACGGCGCGCACGACGTCGCCCGGTTCGGCCCACGCGAGCTCCATGACCTCGTCGGGGTTCGGGTCGACGCCGCCCTGGGCGCGCGCCGTGTAGACGGGGCAGATCTCGTTCTCGACCACGCCGGACGCGTCGACCGCGCGGTACCGGAAGCCGGGGACGGCGACCTCGAGGTCGGTGACCTGCAGCCCGAGCTCGTGCTGCGCGTGGCGGGTGATCGACTCCTCGGTCGTCTCCGTCCAGCGCGGGTGGCCGCAGAACGAGTTGGTCCATACGCCGGGCCACGTGCGCTTCGCGAGCGCACGGCGTGTGAGCAGGAGGCGACCGGCGTCGTCGAGCACGTAGCAGGAGAAGGCCAGGTGGAGGGGCGTCTCCGTCGTGTGGACGGCGGAGCGCTCGAAGGTTCCGGTGCGGCGGCCCTCGTCGTCCACGGTGACGACGTGGTCGGCGGCGACGGGGACGTGACGGGTCATGCCGTCACTCTCGCACACCCGGGCGGGGCGACCCGAGACCGCGGGCCCGCCGTCAGGCGGTTTGCCGAGAGCACTGGTCGGTGAAATAAGGTGAGGCTGACCTTCGCCCTGAGGGTGCGACCGGGCGGGCCAGCCGGCCCGGTTCCGCCGAGCAGATCCTGAGAGCCGCATGTCCCCGTCCGCCGACACCCGTGCGCCGCGCGTCCCCACGCCGCGCGACGCGTCCGGCACGGTCGGCCCGCCCCCTCACGTGACGTCGTACGCACCCGACGACCGCCCCGCGCCGGGCCTCGCCCGCAGCAACGCCGCCCGCGGACTCGGCCTCCTCGTCGCGGTCGTCGTGCTCGTCGGCGCGGTCGTGCTCAGCCTGGTCGTCGGGTCGAAGGCCGTCCCGACCTCGACGGTCTGGGACGCGCTCACCGCGTACGACGGGTCCGCGGACCACGTGATCGTGCGCGACCTGCGCCTGCCGCGCACGGTCGTCGGGCTCCTCGTGGGCGCGGCGCTCGGCGTCGCGGGGGCGCTCATCCAGGCGATGACCCGCAACCCCCTGGCGGACCCCGGGATCCTGGGCGTCAATGCGGGCGCCGCGTTCGTGGTCGTGCTCGCGGTCGCGCTCCTCGGGATCACCGACATGTCGTCGTTCGTCTGGTTCGCGTTCCTCGGCGCGATCCTCGCGACGGTCGCGGTCTACGCGATCGGCTCGCAGGGGCGTGGGGGAGCGACCCCGGTGCGGCTCACGCTCGCCGGCGTCGCGCTCGCCGCCGTGCTCGGCGGGATCTCGCAGGGGATCATGCTCCTCGACCCCACCGTGTTCGACCGCATGCGGTTCTGGACCGCGGGCTCGCTCGCGGGTCGGACCATGGAGATGGCGGGGACGATCGCGCCGTTCGTCGTCGTCGGCCTGGTGCTCGCGCTCCTCGTCGCGCGACCGCTCAACGCCGTCGCCCTCGGCGACGACCTCGCGAGCTCGCTCGGAGCGCACGTCGGGCGCACGCGCGTGCTGGTCGGCATCTCCGTGACGCTCCTGTGCGGCGCGGCGACGGCCGTGGCGGGTCCGATCGCGTTCGTCGGGCTCATGGTGCCGCACGTCGCGCGCTGGACGGTCGGTCCCGACCAGCGGTGGATCATCCCGTACTCCGCGGTGCTCGCACCCGTCCTCCTCCTCGTCTCCGACGTCATCGGCCGTGTCGTCGCGACCCCCGGCGAGGTCCAGGTCGGCGTCGTCACCGCGTTCGTCGGCGCCCCCGTGCTCATCGCGCTCGTGCGCCGCGCGAAGGCGAGCGGGCTGTGAGCGCCCCGGCACCGGTACGAGGTACGCCGTCGGTCCCGCCCGACGACGGCGCCCGCGTCGACTTCGGACGCCCGACCCGCGTCGTGCGCGGGTTCGGCGGCCGCCTGAGCCAGCGGCTCGACCTGCGCACGATCGCCGTGTGCCTGGGCCTGCTGGTCGTCGCGCTCGCCATCGGGGTGGTCGCGCTCATGACGGGCGACTACCCGCTGACCGTCGCTCAGGTGCTCGGTGCGCTCGTCGGCGGCTCGGACGGCCCCGTCCAGATGGTCGTCGTCGAGTGGCGGCTCCCGCGAGCCCTCCTGGCGCTCGTGCTCGGGGCGTGCCTCGGGGCGAGCGGCGCGATCTTCCAGTCGCTCACGCGCAACCCCCTGGGCAGCCCCGACATCATCGGCTTCAACACGGGCGCGTACACGGGCGCGCTCGTCGTCATGACCGTGCTCGGGAGCGGGTACACGTCCGTCGCGGGCGGCGCGCTGCTCGGCGGGATCGCCACCGCCGCGGTGGTCTACGTGCTCGCGTACCGGCGCGGGGTCCAAGGCTTCCGGCTCATCATCGTCGGCATCGCGGTGTCGGCGATGCTCGCGTCGCTCAACACGTGGCTCATCCTCAAGGCGGACCTCGAGACCGCGATGGCCGCCGCCGTCTGGGGCGCGGGGTCGCTCAACGGGACCACCTGGGCGCAGGCGGCGCCCGCGTGCGTGCTCGCCGTGGTCATCGCCCTCCCGCTCGTGTGGCTCGCGCCGCGCATGGCGATGCTCGAGCTCGGCGACGACGCCGCCACGGCGCTCGGCCTGCGCGGCGAACGGGTGCGCCTCGCCCTGGTCCTGCTGGGCGTCGCCCTCACCGCGCTCGCCACCGCGGCCGCCGGGCCCATCGCGTTCGTCGCGCTCGCCGCGCCGCAGCTCGCGCGCCGACTCACGGGCAGCGCGGGCGTCCGCATCCTGCCCGCCGCGGCGATGGGCGCCGTCCTGCTCGCCGCGAGCGACCTCGTCGCACAGCGCGCGTTCGCGCCGACCCAGCTCCCCGTCGGCGTGGTCACCGTGAGCGTCGGCGGCGCGTACCTCGTGTGGCTCCTCGTGCGAGAGGCCCGCCGATGAGCCGCCGACCGCTCGACCGCCAGCTCTCCCGACAGATCCCCCGACGTGGAAGGACACCCGTGAGCGCCACGACCTCCGCCGACCTGGTCGACGGCGACGCCGACCTCGGGACCCGGGACGCGCCGTCGGGCACGACCGCGGACGTCCCGCCGGCCGACCGCCTGCACGCCGACGGCGTGACGCTCGGCTACGACGACCGCGTCATCTCCACGGACCTCGACGTGACGATCCCCGACGGGTCGTTCACGGTGATCGTCGGACCGAACGCGTGCGGCAAGTCGACGCTCCTGCGCGCGCTGTCGCGCCTGCTCAAGCCGTCGCAGGGCCAGGTGGTGCTCGACGGCCGGACCATCTCGTCGATCCCGGCGAAGGAGGTCGCGCGCCGCCTCGGCCTGCTGCCGCAGACGTCGATCGCGCCCGAGGGCATCACCGTCGCGGACCTCGTCGCGCGCGGCCGGTACCCGCACCAGAAGCTCCTGCGGCAGTGGTCGCGCGAGGACGAGGCCGCGGTCGTCGAGGCGATGGCTGCCACGGGCGTCACCGAGCTGTCGGGCCGGCTCGTCGACGAGCTCTCGGGCGGGCAGCGCCAGCGCGTCTGGGTCGCGATGGTCCTCGCGCAGGAGACCCCGATCCTGCTGCTCGACGAGCCGACGACGTTCCTCGACATCGCGCACCAGGTCGAGCTGCTCGAGCTGTGCACCGACCTCAACCGCGACCGCGGCAACACGCTCGTGGCGGTGCTCCACGACCTCAACCACGCGTGCCGGTACGCGACGCACCTCATCGCGATGAAGGACGGTGCGGTCGTCGCCGAGGGCGCGCCGGGAGACGTCGTGACGGCCGCCCTGGTCGAGGAGGTCTTCGGGCTGCCCTGCCGCATCATCGACGACCCGGTCACCGGGACGCCGCTCGTCGTCCCGGAGGCGCGGCCGCGCCGGGCCTGACGACGCCCGCCGTCGGGACCGGCACGCGCTGGCCTGGGGTGGCGTGCCGAACCCCGGGTCATGCGTCGATCGCAGGCTCGATCGGCGCGCAAACCGGGGTTCGGCAGGTGAAGGTCCCCCGCTCAGACGAAGCCGAACACCGGCGGGACCACGATCACGACGGCGGCCGCCCACACCGCGTAGACCGGCAGGAACCGGGTCTGCCAGCGCACGAGCGCGTCGAACGGCCGGTGCCTCAGGAACCGGACCATGAGGACGGCCGACCCGACGAGGTGGACGAGCAGCAGCAGGTTGAGCCCGAGCGCGACGGCCTTGTTGGGGCTGACGCCGAACTCGGCGATGCGCGTGAGCATGGCCGTCAGCGCGATGGCGTCGACCGCGAGCGCCCCGACGACGAGCGCGAGCTGCAGTCCGTCGAAGAGCGTCGGCGGCGCGAGCGGGTCGCGGGCCGAGACCGAGTACAGCAGCAGGCACACGACGAGCACGAGGATCGCGTCCATGAGGATGAGCAGGTCGCGGTCGACGTCGGCGAGGTTCCCCGACGTGGCGAGCACGGCGAACAGCGCGACGAGCATGACGACGGTCAGCGGCGTGAACACGCGCGTGAGAACGGGTGCGATGTTCTCGACGACGTTCTGCTTGGCCTCCACGAGCCATGCCGCGACGACGAGCGCGCCAGGGACGCAGAACGGCAGGATCCAGTCCTCGAGGTACGGCTCGAGATCGACGTCGGCGAGCGAGAACACGCCGGCCGTGAGCCCGACGAGCACTCCCCCGCCGAGCGCGAGGAGCGTGAAGTACACCGCGAGCTCGCCGGTGAACCGCGCGAAGTCCATGCGCCGCGCGTCGGACCGCCATCGTCCGCCGACGTACGCGACGCCGACGAGCGCCCACAGCACGACCGGCGTGTGGATCGCCGCGATGATCTCGGTGGACCCGCCCGGGACGAACGGGTACGCGTTGAGCACGACGGCCAGCACGACGAACGGCACGAGCAGCGTCAGCCCCACCTGCCACGTGAGCCGCCGCTTCCAGGCGAAGTAGCCGGCGAGGAACGGGAAGACCAGCAGGGCGACGTTGCGCAGGAGCACCCACTCGTCCCCGACCAGCGACGTCGCCGTCCTGACCGCGACCCCCGCACCCACGGCCAGCGCGAGGACGACCGCGAGCTCGCGCCACGACCGCGTGCCGTCCGCCGGCTCCTCGCGCACGAGGACGAGCTGCTTCCACAGCCGGTCGGAGTGCTCGCGAGCGAACTCGCGCGAGACGGCGTCGAGGTCGCCCATGCGCTTCACGGCGACGAGGAACGCCTCCTCGTCGTCGAGCCCGGTGGCACGCAGGTCCTCGACGCGCTCGCGCAGGTGGTCCTCCATCTCGTCGACGTCCGCCGACGAGATGGCCTCACGACGGCGCACGTAGCCGCGCCACTGGTCGATCTGCGCCTCCAGCTCGGCGTGCGGCCCGGCCGTCGTGGGTGCCATCAGGCCCACCCGTCCGCGAGGCGCGGCGGTCGTGCGGGGTCCGGCTGCGCCGCCTGCCACACGCGCTGGAGCGCGTCGGCGACGACGACCCACTGGTCCTGCCGCTCCGCGAGCGCCTCGCGGCCCGAGGCCGTGATCGCGTAGTGCTTGCGGCGGCGACCGACGTCGGACACGCCCCACGACGCCTCCACGTGGCCGAGGCGCTCGAGCCGGTGCAGCAGCGGGTAGAGCATGCCGTCGGTCCACTGCATCCGGCCGTCGGACAGCTCGTCGACGCGCTTGAGGATCGCGTACCCGTAGGACTCGCCCTCCGCGAGGATGCCGAGCACGAGCGGGGTGGCCGACGCCGCGACCAGGTCCTTGTCGATGCGCACGGGGCGCCTCCTTCATACCTAGGACTGCTAGGGCTCAATAGCCTAGCAGGTCTAGGGGTAGGAGATCGAGGTGTGACGTCGCCCGCGTGGGCCGCTCTCAGCGACCGTCCCACCACCGGAGGACGAGTGTCGCGTAGAGCGTCAGCCACCTCGACGGCTCGCCGGGCGGGACGTCGATCTCGAACCAGACCTGCCCCGGGTGCCGGTGCTCCTGGAGCCACGTGCCGTCGGGCCGGCGTCGCTCGCGCACGACCTCGACGGCCTCGGCCAGGCGGGGGTCGGGCGGCGTCCCGTCGACGGTCGAGGCGCGGCGGAAGTAGTCGGTCGCGTGGAGCACGCTGTAGTACCAGCGGAACGGGTAGGCGAACCGCGTCGCCCAGTCACCGACGGGCTCGCCCGTGGAGAGGCGGTGGAGCAGGTGCCGCCGCAGCAGGTAGTCCTCGCCCGTGGCGCGCGCGGCGCGGACCTCGTCGTCGCTCCCCGTGAGCTCCTCGTACGCGAGCAGCCCCCGCAGCGTGTTGAGCGTCGAGTGGAACGAGGAGACCGTGGCGCCCGCGACCCACTCGCAGTTCCAGCCGCCGTCGTCCAGGCGCCCGTCGATGATCCGACGCCGCAGGCCCGAGACGTCGACGCCGAGCCACGCGCCGTTCGCGAGCGTGTACCCGTTGATGCACCAGTCGACCTCGCCGTCCCAGTACGGCAGGTCGTCGTACTCCCAGCGGCAGCTCTCGGCCAGGAGCTCTGGAGTACGGCGGGCCTGCAGGACCGCGGGGTCGAGCCCCCACTCCCGCAGCGCGTTGAGCGACCACGTCGTCGCGGTCCACGGCTGGCCCTCCTCGGCCCGGCCCTCCGCGTCGGTCGCGGCCGAGCTCCCCGGGAAGTACGCGCCGCCCGCCCACCGGCCGTCGGGGTCCTGGTGCGCGAGCAGCCGCGCGCCGAGACCCTCGGTCGCCACGCGGGATCTCGTCGCCTCCCACACGTCCGACGGCGCGCGGACCAGGTCGCGCTCGACCTGCCACCGCAGCGCCGGGTCGGCGTCGAGCAGCCAGGAGGTGAGATCGTCGTCACCCATCCTGCGAGCCTACGACCGTCCCGTCGTCAGGCAACGCCCCCGGAGTCGGTCCGAGCGGCTGCCAGGTCCCGTACGGGGGGACGGCGTAGTCCGTCGGCAGCTCCCGGCACCACGTCGGGTCCGTGGGCGGCGCGACGACGCCGTCGGGCCAGGCGGTGGTCTCGTCGAAGTGCGGCGTGCGCGCGTCGTCCTCCTCGGCCCAGCAGGTGTCGGTGAGGTCCGCGCCGTCGAGCCTCGCACCGGTCAGGTCCGATCCGCGGAGATCTGTGCCCCGCAGGTCCGCACCGCGCAGGTCTGCGTCCTGCAAGCTGACGTCGTGCAGGTCGAACGTCTCCGGCGGCGGCGCCTCCGGCGGGGGATCGCTCTCGCCCTCCTCGGGGAGGAACGTCGCCCGGAGGTTCGCGTCCCGCAGGTCCGCGCCCTCGAGCGTCGCACCGGAGAGATCGACGAACATCAGCCGTGCCTCGCGGAGGTCGGCGCCGAACGCGATGGCGTTGGTGAGGTCTGCCCCGGTCAGGTCCGCGCCGCGCAGCACCGCACCGGAGAGGAAGCCTTCCGGAGCATGGACGTCACGCAGCCCCGCGTCGACGAGCGAGGCCCGAGCGAGGCCGACGCCGGCGAGGTCGGAGCCCGAGAGGTTCGCCCCGTCCAGATCGGCGTCCGAGAAGACGGCGCGCGCGAGGTCGAGCTCGACCAGGTCGGCGCCGGAGAGGTCGAGGGTCGCGAACGGCATCGCGCCGTCGGTCGCCGACACGGACTGCTCGCGCACGAAGCGAAGGTTCTCGAGGCGCGTCGCCTGGGTCGCCCGCTCGGTCTCGAGCTGCTCGGCCCGCTCCGCCCGCGCGTCGTCGAGCGCCTGCTCGTGCGTCGACCGACGGTCGTCGAGGAACGCCGCCACGAGGATCGCCAGCACGGCGAGCAGGAGGGCCATGAGGACTTCGCGGACCACCCACGGCGGTTCCCTGTCGTACCAGGGCCGGCGCGCTCGCGCGCCCGCCCCCACCTGCACCGTGTCGACGTCCATGACGACCCTCGATCCGGACGATGTGTCCTCGTCAGGAAGGGAGTCGCGGGGGAGGTCCGCGTGACACGAGCGCCAGGAGCGGTTGCGTGCGGCGCGGCGGCGGTGAGAGTGGACGCGGGCGACACCGCCCGGCGACGACAGGAGCAACGATGAGCGTGCCGACGAGCAACCCCGGGCCGATCGCGGACGTCTACCCCGGGCTGCGGGTGGTGGACAGCGCCGGCGAGGACGTCGGCACCGTGGAGGACGTCCGCACGGGCGACGCCGGCCTCGACGACAACGGCCCGGAGGACCGGGGCGGTCTCGACGACCTCCTCGGCGCGGTGATGGACGCCGTGACGACGGGCGAGGGCATCGCCGACACGGACCGGGAGCGCCTGCAGCGCCTGGGCTACGTGCGGATCGACGGCGCCGGGTTCCTCAGCGGCAACCGGTATGCGGCGGCCGAGGACATCGCCGCCGTCGAGGACGGCGTCGTGCGTCTCTCCGTCCCCGGCTCGCACCTCGTCGGCTGAGCGGTCCGGCGCGCTGCCGCGTACCGTGAGGACCGCGAGACAGCAGCCCTCGACGGCTGCACGCACTCCTGGACGGGGCGCCGATGCCGCACACCTACCTCTTCGCCCTGACCGACGGCGGCGGGACGGTACCGCCCGAGCTGGGGGCCGCGCGTCGGCTCGTGGAGCGCGGGCACCACGTGCGCGTGCTGGGCGAGGACTCGATGGCGCCCGAGGTGCGCGCGACGGGCGCGACGCTCGTCCCGTGGCGCCGCGCGCCGAACCGCCCCGACCGCGACCCGGCGAACGACCCGCTCAAGGACTGGGAGGCGCGCGGTCTCCTCGCGCAGGCCCGGGACATGGGCGAGCTCGTCATCGCCGGGCCCGCGCCCGCCGTCGCCCACGACGTCCTCGAGGAGATCGACCGCGAGCGACCGGACCTCGTCGTCACGTCCGTCTTCACGTTCGGCGCGATGGTCGCGGCGGAGTCGCGCGGCATCCCGTTCGACGTGCTGATCCCCAACGTCTACGCCCTGCCCACGCCGGGGCGCACGCCCTTCGGGGCAGGACTGCGGCCCGCGCGCGGACCTCTCGGGCGCGCCCGCGACCGCGCCGTGACGAGCCTGTCGTCGCGCGTGTTCGACCGGTACACGCTCGACGGGCTGAACGGGCTGCGCGCCCGCCTCGGGCTCGGCCCGCTGACGCACTCGTGGGAGCAGATGAGCGCCGCGCGCCGCCACCTCGTCCTGACGAGCCCCGCGTTCGACCTGCCCGGCCCGCTCCCGGCGAACGCGCGGTACGTCGGGCCCGTGCTCGACGACCCGTCGTGGGCCGACGACGCCCCGTGGGCCCCTCCGCCCGGCGACGACCCGCTCGTCAACGTCGCGCTGTCGTCGACGTTCCAGGACCAGGCCGCGCTGCTCGGTCGCATCGTCGACGCGCTCGCGATGCTGCCCGTTCGCGGCATCGTCACGACCGGGCAGAGCCTGGCGCCCGGGGCGGTGCCGGGTGCGGCGAACGTCGCCGTCGTCGCGTCCGCGCCGCACCACGCGGTGCTGCCCGGCGCCGCGCTCGTCGTCACGCACGGCGGGCACGGCACGCTGGTCAAGGCCCTCGCAGCGGGGCGCCCCGTCGTGGTGCTCCCGCACGGCCGCGACCAGGCCGACAACGCGGTGCGCGTCACGCTGCGCGGCGCGGGCGTCGCGATCTCGCGACGGTCGTCCGCCGACCGCATCGCGCGGTCGGTGCGACGCGTGCTCGATGACCCCGCCTACGCCCGCGCGGCGTCCGTGCTCGGTGCCGCGATCCGCCACGACGCCGAGCACAGCAGGCTCGTCACGGAGCTCGAGGAGCTCGAGGAGCTCGACGCCCCGCAGTGAGGGCCCGTCATCGTCCGGCTCCATCCGGCGAGCGGCCCCCTCCGGCGAGCGGCCTCGTCTGGCAGACCGACGCGACATACCGCACGGTATGCTCGCTGCCGACCTCTCAGCCGCCGGACGAAGGAGTCCCATGACCGACACCCGCGAGACCGCGCTGCTGGCCACCGTGCCCGACGCCCTGTTCGTCGGAGGGCGCTGGCGCCCGGCCGCCGACGGAACGACCCTGGCGGTCCACGACCCCGCGACTGGCGAGCGGATCAAGGACGTCGCGGACGCGACCGTGGCCGACGGCGTCGCGGCGCTCGACGCCGCGTGCGACGCGTTCCCGACGTGGTCGGCGACGCCCCCGCGGCAGCGTGCCGAGATCCTGCGGCGCGCGTTCGACCTGGTCCAGGAGCGTGCGGAGGACCTCGCGCTCCTCATGACGCTGGAGATGGGCAAGCCGCTGGCCGAGGCGCGTGGCGAGGTCGCCTACGGGGCTGAGTTCCTGCGCTGGTTCAGCGAGGAGGCGCCGCGGGTCCAGGGCCGCTACGGTCCGAACCCCGAGGGGACGGGGCGCATGGTCGTCTCTCAGCATCCCGTCGGGCCGTGCTTCCTGATCACGCCGTGGAACTTCCCGCTCGCCATGGCCACGCGCAAGATCGCGCCGGCGCTCGCGGCCGGGTGCACCGTCGTCGTCAAGCCCGCAGGCCTCACGCCTCTGACGACCCTCTTCCTCGCACGGATCCTCGAGGACGCGGGGCTGCCGGCCGGCGTCGTCAACGTCGTCACGACGTCGCGCACCGGCCCGGTCTCGGAGGCGATCCTCCGCGACCCGCGCCTGCGCAAGCTGTCCTTCACTGGCTCCACGCCCGTCGGTCGGAAGCTCCTCGAGCAGGCCGCGGGCGGGGTCCTGCGCACCTCGATGGAGCTCGGCGGGAACGCACCGTTCGTCGTGTTCGACGACGCCGACCTCGACAAGGCCGTCGACGGCGCGATCGCGGCGAAGTTCCGCAACATCGGGCAGGCGTGCACGGCGGCCAACCGGTTCGTCGTGCACCGGTCGGTCGCGGAGGAGTTCGCGCGCCGCGTCACCGAGCGCGTGCAGGCGTTCCGCACCGGGCGGGGCACCGAGGACGGCGTGACGATCGGCCCGCTCATCGACGACCGCGCCGTCGCGTCGGCGACCGCGCTCGTGCGCGACGCCGTCGAGCGCGGCGCGATGCTGCGCACCGGCGGGACGGCGCTCGACCGGCCGGGGTCGTTCTTCGCGGCGACCGTGCTGAGCGACGTCGCACCCGGCAGCGCGATCCTGCGCGAGGAGATCTTCGGACCGGTCCTCGCGATCGTCCCGTTCGACGACGAGGACGAGGCCGTCCGCCTCGCCAACGACACGGAGTACGGTCTCGTGTCCTACGTCTTCACGCAGGACCTCGCCCGCGGGCAGCGCATGATCGAGCGCCTGCAGACCGGGATGATGGGCCTCAACGTCGGCGTCGTGTCGAACGCCGCCGCACCCTTCGGCGGCTGGAAGCAGTCCGGGCTCGGCCGTGAAGGCGGCGCCGAGGGCATCCACGAGTACCTCCAGACGAAGTACACGCTCACGCCCGACCCGTTCGCGGCGTCGTGAGGACGACCTGCGCAGGACGCCCGCCGCGCGCTTATACCCCGCGTCGACCGTCCACGCACGTCAGACCGGACGAACGTGTAGATGTCCACCCGGATTAGACGTAGTGTCTGCGGCGTGAACATCTACCTCGTGCTGTCGCGGAGCCGCACCGTCCTGTCCCGGACGATCGCCCTGGCGACGCGCGACGAGTTCACGCACGCCTCCCTCGCCCTCGACCCAGGGCTCGACCTCATGTTCAGCTTCGCGCGACGGCGCGCGAACAACCCGTTCGTGGGGTGCTTCAAGCGGGAACGGCTCGACGACGGGCTCTACCGCGGCATGGACGTCGTGCCCGGGCTCGTGCTCGAGATCCCGGTGACCCCGGACCAGCACGCGGTGGTCTGCGCCCGGATCAGCGAGTTCCTCCTGGACTCGCACGCCTACTCGTACAAGAAGACCGGGCTCGTCAGCGTGCTGACCGGGCGCGGCTCGGAGGACGACACGCGCTTCGTGTGCTCCGAGTTCGTCTACCACGTGCTCCACGGTGCGGGCGTGTGCGACCTCGGGGTCGCTCGCTGGCAGGTGCGACCGCAGATGCTGCTGGACCTCCCCGGCGAGGTCGTCTTCCGTGGCGACCTCAAGGAGTATGCGGCGCGGCACCGTCCGGGCGGGGTCCCGACGGCACCCGCGCTGACGTTCGCCCCGACCGGGACGCGCGCGCTCGCCTGACCGTCCCGGGCGCCGTCGGGCACCGGACGCCCGAGTCGCGCGTCCGGCACCGCCTCGGTCGCACCGGGCCGGACGTGCGGAGGGGCGGGGCCGGGGGCCGTGACGGCCCGCGACCCCGCCCCTGCGCGGGACGACCTGGCCGGCTACCCGGCGTAGGTCTCGAGCTCGGCGATGCGCGGCGTGCCCGACGCGCTCGTGATCACGAGGTTGATCTTCTTCGTCGACGTCGCCGGGAACGTGACCGTCCCCGCGCCCGAGCCGGTCTTGAGGACCGCACCCGTGTCGTTGTTCACGAGCCGCCAGGCACCGAGCGTGCCGCCGCCCGAGGCCGTGCGGATGACGACCGACGACACGGTCTTCGCCGTTCCCCACTTGACCGAGATCGTGCCCGTGGAGCCGCTCGGCGACCAGTAGGTGCTGGCGTCACCGTCGATCGCGTTCCCGTAGCTCGTCCCGCTGGCCTTGCTCGAGCCGTCCGCGCCCGCTCCGATGCTCAGGTTCGTGCCCGACGGCGGGTCGGTGGGCTCGGTCGGGTCCGTCGGGTCCGTGGGATCCGTCGGGTCGGTCGGGTTCGTCGGCTCGCCGCCGAACGTGACGCGCAGCGTGCCGTCGGCCGCGAACGACCAGCCGAGCGCGCCGTCGTAGGCACCGCACGCGGAGCCGTTCGACCCGCTGTAGAACGAGTTCCCGCCCGCGTCCGTGCCGACGGTCTTGTCGTTCGACCCGGAGTCGCACGACACGTTCCCGCTGTAGCGGTGGGTGCCCGCGTCGAAGCTGAAGTTCCGCTCCTCGTTGCCGACGGCCACGTTCCCGCTCATGGTGATCGAGCCCGGGTTGGAGTTGTAGGTGAAGCCGTGCTTGCCGTTGTCCACGGCGAACGAGTTCCGCACGACGTGGTTGACCTTGATGTCCTCGCCACCGAGCTTGAAGCCGTTGCGGTCGCCGTTGCCGGCCTGGCCGCCGTTGGACAGCGTGCCGTTCTCGTAGGCGAGGGAGCTCTCGATCGTCACGGCGCCGATGGGCCCGGTGTCGGACTTGGTGTACAGGTCCCAGCCGTCGTCGATGTTGTTGTGGGCGACGGTGTTGCGGAACACGTTGCCCGGGCCGGACGTGAGCTTGGCCGCGAAGCCGTCCGCGTCCTCGCCGTCGGAGTCGACGTTGTCGTGCGACTCGCTCGAGACGATGAGGTTGTTCGACGGCCACTCGCTCGACGGCGCACCCGCGACGAGGCGGGACAGCTGCAGGCCGGTGTCGTGGTTGTGGCGCGTCACGACACGCTCGATGACGTTGTTGTTGCCACCGAGGAGGATCCCGTTGTCACCCGCGTGCTCGACGACGATCCCGTACACGTGCCACCAGTCGCCGCCGATCGCTAGACCGCGGTTCGCGGGGTCCTCGGCCTGGGCCGAGAAGTTCAGCACCGGCCGCTCGCCGGGGTAGGCCGACAGGAGCGTGCGGTTGCCCGACGTGCCGTCGTTGCCCGGCTCGATCGTGACGGTCTGCGACAGGTTGTAGGTCCCGCCCCGCAGGAAGATCTCGCCGCCGGAGGCGACGCGGTCGATCGCGGCGACGAGAGTCGTCGGCGCGGCCAGCGTGCCGGCCGCGCTCGCGCTGCCGTTCGGCGCGACGTAGATCGTCTCGGCGCTCGGCTCCGGCGGGTCGGTCGGGTCCGTGGGCTCCGTCGGGTCGGTGGGGTCCGTGGGCTCCGTCGGGTCCGTCGGGTCCGTCGGGTCCGGGTTCTGCGGCGTGCACGAGCCGTCGGAGACCTTGAGGCCCTTGTTCGCGCCGGCCGTCTGGTTCACGAGGGCCGGGACGCAGCTCGCGCCGTCCATCGTGTACGAGTAGGGGATCGAGACGCTCGTCGTCGACGTCACGTTCGGGCCGGCCGGCTGGATGTCGCCGCCGGGGGTCGACCACGTGATGTTGTCGAAGACGTTGCCCGCGACCTGCCACGTGCCCTTCTGGTCCGTGTAGAACGTGCCGAGGACGTCCTTCGAGTCCTCGAAGTAGTTGTTCTCCACCTTGGCCTTCGCCCCGGCGCGCGAGTTGATGCCCGACTCGTTGAGCTGGACGTAGTGGTTGTTGTAGATGTGGGCGATCCCGCCGCGCAGCAGCGGGGTGCGCGAGTCGAGGTTCTCGTACTTGTTGTGGTGGAACGTCACGAAGCCGTTCGAGGTGTCGCTCTCGCTCGAGCCGATGAGGCCACCACGCCCGGAGTTGCGCAGGATGCTGTAGGACAACGTCACGTACTGCACGCCGGCCTTCATGTCGAAGAGGCCGTCGAAGCCCTCGGACTCGCCGCCCGACGCCTCGAGTGTGACGTGGTCGACCCACACGTTGCGGACGCCGCTCTCCATGCCGATCGCGTCGCCGCCGTTGGAGGTCGGGGAGCCCGACTTCTTGACGTTCTTGACCGTCACGTTCTGGATGATGATGTTGCTGGCCTCACGGATGTGGATGCCGAGCTGGTCGAACGTGGCGCCGCTGCCCACGCCGACGATCGTGACGTTGCTGATCTGCTTGAGCTCGATGACGCCTGCTGCGGTGTTGCAGCTGTCGCCCGAGACCTTGGCGGTGTTGCCGTGGTTGATCGTGCCCTCGACCTGGATCGTGATCGGGGTGTCGTCGCTGGCCCGGTTGCACAGGGCCGCGTGGATCTGCGTCCCCGTCGTGGCCCGCACGGTCTGGCCGCCGGCGCCGCCGGTGGTCCCTCCGTTCTGGGTCGCGTAGCCCGTCGGGCTCCCGGTCACGGCTGCGGTGGCCGTCGTCGCCAGGGCGGTCACGCCCATGGCTGCTGCGAGGGACATCGCGGCCCCCGCCGCGACGAGTCGTCGTGCGACTGGTCGTCTCATCGTTGCCTCACCTTTCGTCATCGAAAATCGGGGCAGTTCTGTTGATGCTGTTGGTGCCGTGGTGCTCCGCCGACAGGTCTGGCTGACCCGTGCGCACCGGCGCCGACGTCGTCCGCTCCTGTGCGGACGGTCGTCGAGCTCGCTCTCACGTCCCCTCGACGAGCACGAGTCGTCCTGGGCAGTGCCCGCTCCGCCGTCGGAGCGGGCACACCCATGGAGACCCGGAGGAGGACGGGTAACCGGTTTCTCGATACTAAGAGACCGGTTTCTCAGGCGCAACCCCGAGTTTTTTGACCACATCCGGGACGATCCGAGAACTTTGCCGCTCGCGGCCTCTCGGAGTCCCGGACCGAGCCGGCGGAGCAGCCGTCAGCGGGAGCGGACGGACGACGTCCCGCTGCTTCCGGACAGCCGAGCGGCCTCGTCCAGCAGCGGGAGCAGGGTGTCCCGGAACGCCGTGTTCACCCCGGTGGTCGACGTCACGTCGAGCCCTTCGAGAGCGCGCTCGATGTCCGCCCGGGCCTGTCGCCCGTCGCCCGTCGAGAGGTGCGCGATCGCGCGTGACCGCAGGGACATCCGGACGAGGGTGAGTCCCCGCACCTCCTCCGCGATGGCGATCGCGCGGTCGGCCGCGTCGATCGCCTCGGCAGGCCGGTCGAGCGCCACGAGCGCCTCGGACATCCGGTAGTGCAGGGTGCTGACCAGGAGCGTCATGGCCCGCGTGAAGACCGGCGCCCCGGCATGCACCTGGTCGTACGCGGCACGGTACTCGTCGAGCGCGAGCTGGTGGTGACCCGTCGCCCGCGCGAGGTCGCCGAGGAGGGACGCGGCGCTCGTCGTGCCCTCGCTGTCGCCGGCGAGACCGAACTGCAGCAGTGCGGTGCGACAGGCCTCGAGGCTCCCGTCGAGCCCGTTCTCCTTGAGCATCCAGCTGAGGTAGAAGTTCGCCCAGCCCAGCTGCTGGTGGTCCTCCGACGCCTCGGCGGCGGTGACCGCGCGCCGCGCGAGCCGGAGCCCTTCCACGCGGTCCGACGACTCGACGACGGTGGCCCACACGAGGTAGCCCAGGTGCATGGCCTCGAGGCGCTCGTCCCCGAGGGCGCGCGCCGAGTCCACCGCGAGGCCGAAGAACTCCGTCCAGTGCCCCCACTCCGCCCAGAGCTCCGAGAACCAGTGCATCGCGTCGGCCACGTCGACCACCAGGGTGTGCTCGCCGGCCTTCGCCGCCGCCTGCATCGCCGGCCACCAGTGATGCTCCTCGAGGCGGATCCACGCGTCGGCCGCCTCCGCGTCGGCGAACGTCACGCCGGCGGGCCCGGCTCCCGCCGGCGACCGCTCCGGTTCGAACCAGGCACCGGCACGCTCGAGACTCCCGAGCAGCCAGTGCCGCAACCGGTCGCGCCGCGCCTGCGTCGCCTCGGCGGCACCGTCGGCGTCGGCGGCCTCCGCGTCGGCAGCGACCCGTCGCGAGGCGGCGAACAGGCGGACCAGGTCGTGGAGGTGGTACCGGTTGCCACCACGGGCCTCCAGCAGGCCGAGGTCGGTCAGCTCGTCCAGCCAGTCCTCGACCTCACCGGGGCTCACGGGGGACGCGAGGGTCGCGGCGGCGATCCGGGCGTCGAACGTTCCGGCGTCGAGCACGGAGATCGCGCGGAACAGCGTCGCGACCGCCGGCTCGAGGTCTTCGTAGGACAACGTGAAGGCTGCCTCGACCGCCAGGTCGCCGGCCACCAGCATCCGGAAGCGGTTCTCCGCGGACCTGATCCGCGCCGAGAAGTCGCCCGCGTGGACAGCCGGCGTGCTGGCGATCCGGTTCCCCGCGATCCGCATCGCCAGCGGGACGTGGCTGGAGAGCTCCGCGAGCTCGCGCAGGTCACCGACCTCACGCTGATCCGCGGGGATGATCTTCGCCAGGAGCTCGACGCTCTCCTCCGGCCTGAGGGGA
Organism: Cellulosimicrobium sp. Marseille-Q4280; assembly: GCF_943181405.1. Classification (GTDB taxonomy): domain Bacteria; phylum Actinomycetota; class Actinomycetes; order Actinomycetales; family Cellulomonadaceae; genus Cellulosimicrobium. The sequence continues at coordinate 370,106 of NZ_CALPBY010000006.1, read as the reverse complement.
CCGAGCGTGATCCGACGCACCCCTTCCAACCCGGCGAGGGCGCGCCGCGACGTGACGACGACCGCGCTGTCGGCGTGGAGCGTGAGAACGGGCCGGACCTGCCGTTCCGAGTCGGCGTTGTCCAGCAGGACGGTCACCGACGTCTCGGCGGTCACGGCACGCCACCTGAGCACGGCGTCGTCGAGGGTTCTGGGCACCGCCTCACCGAGACCGGGGACCTGACGGAGCAGCGCGCCGACGACCTGGATCGGGGTCAGGGGAGACGAGCTCAGGCCGTCGAGGTCGAGGAACAGGACCGGACGCCGGGAAGGCTCGAGGCGGTGGATCGCCTCGAGCGCTGTCGTGGTCTTGCCGATCCCCGCCAGCCCGCAGATCACGACCGGTGCAACGCGGCCCTCTCCGGACGGGGTGAGGAACGACGTGATCTCGGAGATCTCGCGCTCCCGGCCGCTGAAGTCCCAGACCCGGTGCGGCGCGACCGCCGAGGCGCGTGGCCCCTGCGCGGGGACGGCTCGTCGGGCCCGCGACTCGCGCAGCAGCGCCTCGCGGTCCGCGGAGCCGAGCCGGAGACCACGGGCGAGCGCGTCGACGGTCCGACGGTGCGGCGCGACGCTGACGCCGCGCTCGACGTCGCCGATCGTCCGCACGCTCACCCCCGAGCGTTCGGCGAGCGCCTCGAGGGTGAGGTCGGCCGACGTCCGCAGGCGACGGAGCTGCTCGCCGAGCGTGGGGGGGCGGTTCACCGGAGGTGACTTCCCATTTCTGCCTGCTTTCTGCCTGGTCACCCGGCCGCGACGGCGGTGAGGTGGGGACAGGCGTTCGCCCGCGGCCCCGCTCGAGCGGGCGCAGACCCCACGTCCGGCCCATCAGCCGGGACGACATCATCAGCAGCAGAGGATATTTCATGCCCTACATCACGACGTCCGACGGTACCGAGATCTACTTCACGACCCAGGGATCGGGCCAGCCGGTCCTGTTCAGCCACGGCTGGCCGCTGAGCTCGGACGCCTGGCAGGTCGAGCTCAAGCTGCTCGCGGACGCGGGCTACCAGGCCATCGCGCACGACCGGCGCGGTCACGGCCGCTCCTCGAAGACGTCCACGGGCAACGACATGGACACGTACGCGCGCGACCTCGCGGAGCTGGTGGAGGCCCTCGACCTCCGTGACCTCGTCGTGGTCGGTCACTCGACCGGTGGGGGCGAGGTGGTGCGCTACGCCGCGCAGCACGGCGCCGGTCGGGTCTCCCGCGTGGTCACGGTGGGTGCCGTGCCCCCGCTCATGGTCCAGACCGGGGAGAACCCCGGCGGGCTGCCGATCAGTGTGTTCGACGACATCCGTGCCGGCGTGCTGAACGACGCCTCGCAGTTCTACCAGGACCTCGCGGAGCCGTTCTTCGGAGCCAACCGCGAGGGAGCGAACGTCTCCCAGGGCGCGAAGGACGACTTCTGGCGGCAGGGCATGCTGGTGAACCTGTCGGCCGCGTACGACTGCGTGAAGGCCTTCTCCGAGACCGACTTCACCGAGGACCTCAAGGCCCTCGACGTGCCGATCCTCATCGCGCACGGCGACGACGACCAGATCGTGCCGATCGGTGCCGCGGCGCTCCGCTCCGCCGAGCTCGTGAAGCACGGCACCCTGAAGGTCTACCCGGGAGCGCCGCACGGCGTCTACGGCGACTTCCGGAAGGCGCTCGGCGCCGACATCCTCGAGTTCCTGGCCCGCTGATGCCGCACGTGAACGCGCGCCTCGCGGACCTCGGCATCACGATCCCGCACCGGTCGCCGGCGCCCGCCGGCGTCTACGTGCCCGCGGTCGTCAGCGGCAACCTCGTCCTCACGGCCGGCCAGCTGCCTCTCGTCGACGGGAGGCTCCCCGTCACCGGGAAGGTCGGCGCCGAGGTCAGCCCCGAGGTCGCCGCCGACTGCGCACGCACCAGCGCGCTCAACGCCCTCTCGGCCGTCGAGGAGGTGCTGGGCACGCTCGACCGCGTCACGCGCGTCGTGAAGGTGGTCGGGTTCGTGGCGTCCGACCCGGCCTTCACCGGCCAGCCCGGCGTGCTCGACGGGGCGTCCGAGGTGCTCGGCGCCATCTTCGGGGACGCCGGGGTGCACGCGCGGAGCGCGGTCGGCGTCGCCGCCCTGCCGTTGGACTCGCCCGTCGAGGTCGAGCTGATCGTCGAGTTCGCATGACCCCCACCCACGAAGGAGCATCGAGAATGTCTGAAGCGATCACCGTCGTCCTGGTCCACGGCGCGTTCGCCGAGTCGGCCAGCTGGTCCGGTGTGATCCCCCGGCTCACCGACGCCGGGGTGGCCGCCGTCGCCACGCCGAACCCGCTGCGCAGCGTCACCACCGACGCGGAGAACGTGCGACGGGCCGTCGAGGGGATCGGCGGCCCGGTCCTCCTCGTCGGCCACTCCTACGGCGGCGCGGTCATCACCGAGGCGGCCGTGGACAACCCTGCCGTCGTCGGTCTCGTCTATGTCGCGGCGTTCGCCCCCGACCACGGCGAGAACGCGCTCGAGCTGACCGGCCGGTTCCCCGGGAGCACCCTCGGCGAGACGGTGCGCCCGTACCCGCTCGGTGACGGGACCCACGACCTGGTCGTGGACCGGGACCTCTTCCCCGGCCAGTTCGCCGCCGACGTCCCGGCCGCCGACGCCGCGGTCCAGGCCCGCACGCAGCGCCCGATCCGGGACTTCGCCCTCGGGGAGCCGCAGCCAGCGCAGACCCCTGCGTGGAGGTCGCTCCCGTCGTGGTTCATCTTTGGTGACGCCGACAAGAACATCCCCGTCGAGGGCCTGCGGTTCATGGCCGAGCGTGCCGGCGCCGTCTCGATCACGGAGATCCCCGGCGCGTCCCACTCGGTCATGGTGTCGCAGCCCGGTGCGGTGGCCGACCTGATCACCGAGGCGGTCGCCCACCTGTCCAGGTAGTCGTCTCGTCGAACGCAGAAAGTCCCGGTCAGGATCACCTGACCGGGACTTTCCGAAGGTCTTCCGACTCAGAAGTCGAAACCCTCTCCACGTGCGCGAGGGGGGACTTGAACCCCCACGCCCTTTCGGACACTGGCACCTGAAGCCAGCGCGTCTGCCATTCCGCCACTCGCGCGTGCCGCAGAAGACTAGCAGGACCAGGCGTTCCCCCGGAAATCGCGCCGTCGAGCCGGGAGCCACCGCAGCCGCTGCTCGCCGACCACGACCCCACGCGCCGTCGAGCACGACATCACCGTCGTCCCGGGCCGCTCGACGACCTCCAGGTCGTGCTCGGCACCCAGGGGCGACGCGCGCCGCGCGAGCGCGCCTGCCCGACGTTCACATCGTCCGCCACGAACGCGCCACATCCGTCCCGGATTCTCCCGGCGAAACGGGCCGACGCCGCAGACGTGGTCGATACGATCTAGGTAGTCTGCCTGGACGCGGGTCCGCAGGCGGACCAGCAGCCGGACCAGCAGTCGGGCCGCCGAAGAGATCAGCAGGCTCGTCAGCAGCACGGACGTGAGCGAGCGACGAACGGGAGGAGGTGGCATGGGAGTCCTGGACCGCTTCGAGAAGGGCGTGGAGCGCGTCGTGAACAACGCGTTCTCCAAGGTCGGGCGCAGCGAGGTCAAGCCGGTCGAGCTGGCGAGCGCGCTGCGCCGGGAGGTCGACGACCGCGCCGCCGTCGTGGACCGTGACCGCACGGTCGTGCCCAACGAGTTCACCATCGAGCTGTCGGTGGACGACTTCGGCCAGGTCGAGGGGTGGGGCGCGGAGACGCTCGCCGACGAGCTGGCGTCGAACGTCACGCAGTACGCGGCGTCGCAGCACTACGCGTTCGTCGGCCCGGTGAGCGTGAGCTTCGAGCAGAACGACGTGCTCGATGTCGGGCGCTTCCAGCTGCGGTCGGCGAGCGTGCGCGGGAACGTCGCACCCGCGACCTCGGCGTCGCCGAGCACGCGGCACCCTCTCGTCGACATCGACGGCCAGCGCTACCTCCTGACGGGCCCCGTGACGGTGATCGGGCGCGGGTCGGAGGCCGACATCGTGGTCGACGACCCGGGCGTCTCGCGCCGGCACCTCGAGATTCGTGTGACCCCGGAGGGTGTCATCGCGTCCGACATGGGCTCGACGAACGGGCTGTTCGTCGAGGGCCACCAGGTCCCGGCGGCGACCCTGCTCGACGGCAACTCCCTCACCATCGGCCGTACCCGCATCATGTTCTGGACCGGCGCGTCCGACAACGAGGAGTGGTGATCCGGCCCGCATGACCGACCTCACGTTCACCCTGCTCCGGCTGGGCTACCTGGTGCTGCTCTGGGTGTTCGTGCTCTCCGCGATCGGGGTGCTGCGTCGGGACCTGTACGGCACCAAGATCACCCCGCGCCGCGGGAAGAAGTCCGACGCCGGCGCTCGCCCCGCGCCTCCGGCCGCCACCGGCGCACCCGCAGCCCCCGAGCCCGCCCGGCCTTCCGCGCCGGCCGGCCCGTCCCGGCTCGTCGTCACGGCAGGCCCGCTGCGCGGGACGACGGTCCCGCTCACCACGTCGTCGATCCTCATCGGCCGTGCGCCGAGCTGCACGCTCGTCCTCGACGACGACTACTCGTCGTCGCGGCACGCCCGGATCTTCCCCCAGCACGGCTCCTGGTTCGTCGAGGACCTGGGTTCCACGAACGGCACCTACGTCGACGACCAGCGCATCACCCAGGTGATGCCCCTCGGTCCGGGGACGCACGTGCGGATCGGTCAGTCCGTCGTCGAGCTGCAGAGGTAGCCCGCAGTGAACATCGCCCTGCGCTACGCCGCGCGCTCCGACGTCGGGCTCGTGCGCTCGAACAACCAGGACTCGGGGTACGCGGGACCGCACCTCCTCGTCGTCGCCGACGGCATGGGCGGTCACGCGGGGGGCGACGTCGCGTCGTCCATCGCGATCGCCGCGCTCGCGCACCTCGACGGCGAGTCGCACGGGTCCGACGACGCGCTGACCGAGCTCGAGCAGTCGATCGACCACGCGCGCCAGGACCTCGTCGAGCGCAGTGTGTCCGACCCCGAGCTCGCGGGCATGGGGACCACGGTCACCGCGATCCTGCGCGCCGGCAACAAGCTGGCGATGGCCCATCTCGGCGACTCGCGCGCCTATCTCCTGCGCGAGGGCGAGCTCGCGCAGGTCACGACGGACCACACGTTCGTGCAGCACCTCGTCGACACGGGCCGCATCTCGGCGGACGAGGCGGAGACGCACCCGCAGCGCAACGTCGTCATGCGTGTGCTGGGCGACTTCGACATCGACCTCACGCCCGACATGTCGGTGCGCGAGGCGAAGCCGGGGGACCGCTGGCTGCTGTGCTCCGACGGTCTGTCGGGCTTCGTGAGCACCGAGACCCTCGCCCAGACGATGACGGACGCGCCCGACGTCGACGAGTGCGCCGACCGGCTGCTCCAGCTCGCGCTGCGCGCGGGCTCGACGGACAACGTCACGGTGGTCGTCGCGGACGTCGTCGACGTCGACGCGCTGCCCGACGGCGGGGCGCCCTCGACGCACGCGCAGGTCGTCGGCTCGGCCGCGATCGACCGTGACCGCCCGACCTCCGCGGCCGACGGGCCCGCCGCGCGCGCCGCCTCGCTCGTCGCGAGCGCGAAGGCCACCACGGCCGACGGCGAGACCGCTGCCGACGAGGGCGACGACCCCGAGACCGGCGAGGACGACGCCGACGGCACGGACGACGTCCGGCCCGGCCGTGCGCCGCGCCGGTGGGTCACGGTCGTCGCGATCGCGCTCGTCGTCGTGGGGCTCGGCGTCGCCGGCTGGGCGGGCTACCGCTGGACGCAGACGCAGTACTACGTGGGCGTCGCCGACGGTCAGGTCGCCGTCTTCCGAGGGATCCCGGAGAGCGCGGGCCCGGTGACCCTCTCGACCCCGGTCGAGCTCACCGGCGCGCGTGTCGACGACCTGCCGGGCTACGTCGTCGACCGTCTCGAGACCACCATCCCGGCGTCGTCGCTCGACGACGCCCGCGCCCGCGCGGACCGGCTCGTCGCGGAGGCGACGGCCGACCAGGAGGAGGACGCGACGTCGGGCGACGAGCCCGGGAGCAGCACGGACCAGCCGAGCGACGCGCCCACGGACGAGCCGACGAGCACCCCGAGCGTCACCAGCAGCAGCGACGCGGGGGACTGATGGCCACGGTGGAGACCACCGACGTGCGCCCCGGGCGGGGTGCGGAGCTCGGTCTGCTGTTCCTGGCGCTCGCGCTGGGCATCGGCGCGTACGCGATCGTGGGCCTGCAGCTCACGGGCGAGCTCCCGGGCCGGTTCTACGTGTACAGCGGGGGCATGATCGTCCTCGCCGGGGCCGCTCACGTGCTGCTGCGGATCAAGGCGCCGTACGCGGACCCGGTGATCCTCCCCGTCGCGGTCGCGCTCAACGGCATCGGCCTCGCGATGATCTTCCGGCTCGACCTCGGCTCGCAGGTCACCGGGGGCAGCCAGGACCTCGCTCCGCGCCAGCTCCAGTGGACGGCGCTGGGGATCCTCTGCGCGTTCCTCGTCATCTGGTTCCTGCGCGACCACCGCACGCTGCGCCGGTACACGTACACCGCGATGATCGCGGGCATCGTGCTCGTCGCGCTGCCGCTCGTCCCCGGGCTCGGCACGCGCATCAACGGCGCGCAGATCTGGATCCAGGTCGGCGGCTTCTCGCTCCAGCCCGCCGAGTTCGCGAAGATCGCGTTCGCCATCTTCTTCGCGGGCTACCTCGTGACCAGCCGCGACACGCTCGCCCTCGCCGGGCCGAAGCTGCTCGGTCTCCAGCTCCCGCGCCTGCGCGACCTCGGGCCGATCATCATCGTCTGGCTCGTCTCGCTCGCGATCCTGGTGTTCGAGCGCGACCTCGGCACCTCGCTGCTGTTCTTCGGCCTGTTCGTCGCGATGCTGTACATCGCGACCGAGCGCGTGAGCTGGGTCGTGATCGGCCTCCTGCTCTTCGCCGTGGGCGCGGTCCTCGCCGCGTCGACGTTCGGGCATGTGCAGGCCCGCGTCGACGTGTGGCTCGACCCCCTGGCCCCCGAGATCTACAACCGCACCCCGGGCGGCTCCGGCCAGCTCGTCGGCGGGCTCTTCGGCATGGCGAACGGCGGGCTCTTCGGCACCGGCTGGGGCGAGGGATACCCGCGCCTCGTCCCGTACGCGTTCTCCGACTTCATCTACGCGTCGCTCGGCGAGGAGCTCGGCCTCACGGGTCTGCTGGCGATCCTGCTCGCCTACCTGGTGCTCGTCGAGCGCGGCCTGCGCACCGCGATCGGCGTGCGCGACGGCTTCGGAAAGCTCCTCGCCGGCGGCCTCGCGTTCGTCATGGCGTGGCAGCTGTTCGTCGTCGTCGGCGGCATCACGCGCATCATCCCGCTCACCGGCCTGACCATGCCGTTCGTCGCGCAGGGTGGCTCGTCCCTGCTCGCGAACTGGATCGTGGTCGGCCTGCTGCTGCGCATCTCCGACGACGCGCGACGCCCGTCGTCGCTGCCCGTGCGCGGTCTCGTCGCGCCCGGTGGGGCGCGTCAGCGCACCGACAGCGACCCGGTGGAGGTCGTCGGCGGCACCGGCGCGGTCCCGGTCGGCGCGATGCCCGACGACGCCCCCACCACGGTCGGGAGCGCGCACCCGGGCACGGGGCCGGTCCGGGCGGCGACCGGCGTGCAGGCGGCCGTCCCGCCCGCGGGCGACCCCTCGCCGTCGGGCACGGGACCGCAACCCGACCAGCACGCCGACGACCAGCGCACCGAGGTGGTGCGGAGACCGACCGACGCCGACCCGTGGGGAGGAGCCCGATGAACGTCCCCCTGCGCCGCGTCGCGAGCGTCGTCCTCGTGATGTTCCTCGCGCTCATGGTGTCGACGACGTACATCCAGGTGTTCCAGGCCGACAGCCTGAACAGCGACTCGCGCAACGTCCGCACGATCTACAGCGAGTACGGCAACTTCCGTGGGCCGATCGTCGTCGCGGGCGAGGCGATCGCGTCGTCGACCCCCGTGGACGACCCCTTCGGCTTCCAGCGCGCCTACGCGAACGGTCCGCTCTACGCGCCCGTGTCCGGGTACTTCTCGGTCGTCAACGGCACCTCGGAGATCGAGCGCGCCGAGAACGAGTACCTCAACGGCGAGGCGAGCTCGCTGTGGCTCGACCGCCTCACCGCGCTCTTCACGGGCGAGCAGCCGCAGGGCGCGTCCGTCGAGCTGACCATCGACCCGGCCGCCCAGCAGGCCGCGTGGGACGCGCTGGGCGACCAGCGCGGTGCGGTCGCCGCGATCGAGCCGAAGACCGGCCGGGTGCTGGCCCTCGTCTCGAAGCCGAGCTTCGACCCGAACGAGCTCGCGACGCACGACACCGGGGCCGCCAACGCGGCGTTCCAGGAGCTCGCGAACGCCGACGGGGACCCGATGAGCAACCGGGCGATCCGCGGCAACACGTACCCTCCCGGGTCCACGTTCAAGCTCGTCACGTCGGCCGCCGCGATCGAGAGCGGGCAGTACACGTCGGAGTCCGTCGTCCCCGCACCGGACGTGTACCAGCTGCCCCAGTCCGGCCAGCCGATGAACAACTTCGGCGGCATCCGGTGCTCGCCGACGGGGGAGATGACCCTCGCCGACGCCCTGCGCATCTCGTGCAACTCCGCGTTCGCCGACCTCGCCGTGACGCTCGGCGACGACGCGATGCGTGACCAGGCGGAGGCCTTCGGGTTCGACGACGACTCGCTGACCATCCCCATGGACGTCACCGCCAGCCGCTACCCGACCGAGGAGCAGTCGGCGCCCGACGACCTCGCCCGTGCGGGGATCGGCCAGGGCGAGGTGAAGGCCACCCCGCTGCAGATGGCGATGGTCTCGGCCGCGATCGCCAACGACGGCGTGCTGATGGCGCCGTACACCGTGGAGACGATCCGCAACCCGGACCTCGAGGTCGTCCAGCAGACCGAGCCGCGCCGCCTGCGCACCTCCGTCTCGCCGTCGACGGCCGACCAGCTCACGCAGATGATGCTCGGCGTCGTCCAGAACGGCTCGGGCACCGCCGCGCAGATCCCCGGCGTGCAGGTGGCGGGCAAGACGGGCACCGCCGAGAACGACCCGGCCCTGCCGCCCCACGCGTGGTTCACGGCCTTCGCGCCGGCGGACGACCCGCAGGTGGCCGTCGCCGTCATCGTCGAGAACGGCGGGTCCTCGGGCAGCGAGGCGACGGGCGGCGCGGTCGCCGCACCGATCGCCCGCGCCGTCATGGAGGCGGTGTTGAACGGATGAAGCCCGTTCGAGGGCTCCACCTCGGCAACCGGTACCGCCTGGTCCGGCGCATCGCCGTCGGTGGCATGGGCGAGGTCTGGGTCGCCGCCGACGACGCGCTCGGTCGCGAGGTCGCGGTCAAGGTGCTGCGCTCCGAGTACGCGGGCAACGAGGACTTCCTGAACCGCCTGCGCACCGAGGCCCGCAACAGCGCCGCCCTGTCGCACCCCAACATCGCGCAGATGTACGACTACGGCGAGCAGGACCGGTCCGGCTACCTCGTCATGGAGCTCGTCGTCGGCGAGCCCATGGCCGACCTCCTGGAGCGCGAGCCCGTGCTGCCACCGTCGCGGCTCCTGCCGATCCTGTCGCAGACGGCGCGCGCGCTGCACGCCGCGCACGTGGCCGGCGTCGTGCACCGCGACGTGAAGCCCGGCAACATCCTCATCGACCGCTCCGGGACGGTGAAGATCACCGACTTCGGGGTGTCGCTCGCGGCCAACCAGGTCCCCATGACGGCCACGGGCATGGTCATGGGCACGGCGCAGTACCTGTCGCCCGAGCAGGCGGTCGGTCAGGCCGCGACCGGCGCCTCCGACGTCTACGCGCTGGGCATCGTCGCGTACGAGTCGGTCGTCGGGAACCGGCCGTTCACCGGCTCGACCCCTGTCGACATCGCCGTCGCGCACGTCAACGAGGCCGTCCCGCCGCTGCCGTCGTCGGTGGACCCGGAGCTGTCGGCCCTCATCATGGCGATGCTCGCCAAGGACCCGCTGGCACGCCCGCGGACCGCGGCGAAGCTCGCCCAGGTGCTCGACGAGATCGGCGCCCGGCTCGCCGCCGACCCCTGGTCGGCGCGCGTGAGCGGGCCGCCGACGCGGCGGTCCCGGCGCGGGCGGCACGAGCCCGACGACGCCGCGCCGTCGCACACCGCGTCCCCCGGCCCCGCGGCCGCGGAGGCCGCACGCGGAGGCGCCTCCCGCGAGGACCTCGCCCCCGTCATCACGCCGATCGTCATCCCGGCGACGGTGCGCGAGCCCCACCCGGACGACGAGCGCGCGGCGGCCCCGCCCGCACCACCCACACCCGTGAAGGCCGGGCCCCCGGCGGCCGGGCCCGCGCTGCCGTGGGAGCGGCCCTCGTCGCCCACGCCCGGCACGCCGGACGAGGACGACGACCCGACGACCCCGCGCTCCTACCCGCCCCGCCGGGAGATGCACGGCACGTCCCGCACACGGCGCCCGGCACCCGCGGCCGCACGGCCCGGCTCGCCGCGCGCCGCGACGCGGAGCACCGGTCCCGCGGGTCGCCCCGACGGGTCCGGCGACCGCCCGGGTGCGGGCGACCGGTCGCCGTCGGGCCCCCCGTCGACCCGTGCGGAGATGCGCCGCCAGACCCAGGACCCGCCCGGGCGCACGACCACGGCGCGCCGGACCTCGACCACGACCGGCCAGCGGATCGGTGGCATCCCGAAGGGCATGACGTGGCCGCTCGTCGCGCTGCTCGGGCTGCTCCTCGTCGTCCTCGTGGCGACGATCGTGACGGGCGGCGACGGCTCTACGGACGACGCCGCACGGTCCGGCGTGCCGACGACGACCCTGTTCGCCCTGGTCCAGGGCCCGGGGGACCACGGGGTGACATCGTGACGACATCGTTGTGTTCCCGTCCCTCCTGGACGCCCTCGGGTGGGATGATTGCGCCAGATGTGCCGTGCGCGGACGCGCCCGCGGCTCCGACGACTCCGAAGGACGAATGAGTGGTGGACAACGCTCCCCGAGTGCTTGCCGGTCGCTACGAGGTCGGTGAGCTCATCGGCCGCGGCGGCATGGCCGAGGTGCACATCGGCCACGACGCCCGGCTCGGACGCACCGTCGCGATCAAGATCCTGCGCTCCGACCTCGCGCGCGACCCGTCGTTCCTGGCCCGCTTCCGCCGCGAGGCGCAGGCGGCCGCGTCGCTGAACCACCCCGCGATCGTGGCCGTGTACGACACGGGCGAGGACGTGCACACCGACACGCAGGGCGCGTCGGTGCACGTCCCGTTCATCGTCATGGAGTACGTCGAGGGCCACACCGTGCGGGACATCCTGCGCGACGGCCAGGCCGTGCCGATCGACGAGGCCGTCGAGATCACGGCGGGCGTGCTCGCGGCGCTCGAGTACTCGCACCACGCCGGCATCGTGCACCGCGACATCAAGCCGGCCAACGTCATGATCACGCCCACGGGTGCCGTGAAGGTCATGGACTTCGGCATCGCGCGCGCCGTCGCGGACTCCGCGGCCACCATGACACAGACCCACGCCGTCATCGGGACCGCGCAGTACCTGTCGCCCGAGCAGGCGCGCGGCGAGACCGTCGACGCACGCAGCGACCTCTACTCGACCGGCTGCCTGCTCTACGAGCTCCTCACGGGCCGCCCGCCGTTCATCGGCGACTCGCCCGTCGCCGTCGCCTACCAGCACGTGCGCGAGGCCCCGGCCACGCCGAGCGCCGTCGCGCCCGACGTGCCCGAGGTGCTCGACCGCATCACGCTCAAGGCGCTCGCCAAGGAGCGCACGGCGCGCTACTCGAGTGCGGCCGAGTTCCGGGCCGACCTCGAGAACGCCGTGCGCGGCGGGGCGATCACCGCTCCGTCCCTCGGCGTCGCCGCAGCGGCCGCCGGTCTGGGAGCCGTCGCCGCGGCGGACATGCAGCCGACGATGGTCGAGTCGGCCACCCAGGTCATGAGCCCCGCCGCGCCGCCGTCCCCGTGGGCGACGGCGGCCGCGCCCGCCGTCCCGCCCGGCGAGGTCCCCGGCGAGGACGAGGAGGAGAAGAAGAGCCGCAAGGGCCTCATGTGGACCCTCATCGCGGTCGGTGTCCTCGCGATCGCTGCGATCGTCACGTTGTGGCTGCTCAACCGGCCGCCGGCCGAGCCCGACACCGTCACCGTCCCCACGGTCCAGGCCGGGATGACGGAGGACGAGGCGCGTGCGCTGTTCGAGGACCTCGACCTCGAGTTCACGCCGGTGCTCGAGCAGAGCGCCGAGATCCCCGAGGGCGAGTTCGTCCGCCAGGACCCGGCGGGCGGCGAGGACGTCGATCCCGGCACCGAGGTGAGCGTCTGGTTCTCCACCGGCCCGGACAGCGTGCAGGTGCCCGACGTCGCGGGCAGGAGCCAGGACGAGGCGCGCCAGCTCCTCACGGACGCCGGTCTCACGGTCGGCACCGTGAACACGGAGAACTCCGCGAGCGTGCCGGAGGGCAGCGTGACGCGCAGCGAGCCGGCCGCGAACGAGACGGTCGCGGCGAACTCCGCCGTCACGCTCTACACGTCCGACGGGCGCGTCGAGCTCGGAGAGCTCGTGGGGATGAACCGGCAGGACGCCGAGGCGGCGATCACCGACCTGGGCCTCAACCCCGTCGTCGAGGAGACCGAGTCCGACGAGGCCGAGGGCACCGTCCTGTCGCAGCAGCCGAACGCCGGTCAGGTCCCGCAGGGCTCCGACGTGACGATCGCGGTCGCGATCCCGCGGGCGGTCGAGACCACGACCGTGCCCACGAGCCTCCCGGGCATGACGGAGGAGCAGGCGATCGAAGCCCTGGGCGGCGCCGGGCTGAATCCCGGACCGCGTATCACGCAGGAGTCGGACCAGTGGCCCGCCGGCACCGTCATCGGCTCCGACCCGCGCGGCGGCTCCGAGGTCGACGAGGGGACGAACGTCTCCCTCATCGTCTCGACGGGCCCAGGTCCGCAGGATGGCGAAGAGAACGGCGGCGGCGGCAACGGCGGTGGTGGCGGTGGAAACGGTGGCGGCGACGGGGGCGAGGGCTGACGCCCGAGCCTGACGGCGCACACCTGGACCCCTCGCAGCAGCACGCCGGCCCTCACCTCGGAAGGTGAGGGCCGGCGTCGTGCACGGTCCTCCTACGGAGGACTGCTGTCAGCGAGGTAGCGGCGTTGCCGGCCCGGGAAGCACCACCCGGAGGTCACTGCCGCACGAGGGGCGCCATGCCCGCGGACCGCTCGACGGCGCCGTCGAGCCCGCACGCCTCGAGCCAGTTGGCGAGCAGGCGGTGACCGCCCTCGGTGAGCACGGACTCCGGGTGGAACTGGACGCCGTGCAGCGGCAGGTCGCGGTGCTGCAGACCCATGACGACCCCGCCCGCCGTCTCCGCCGTGACCTCGAGCACGCCCGGGACGGTGTCCCGCACGACGGCGAGCGAGTGGTACCGCGTCGCCGTGAAGGGCTCGGGGAGCCCGCCCAGGACCCCTGCGCCGTCGTGCTCGACGAGGCTCGTCTTGCCGTGCATGAGCTCCGGGGCGTGCGTGACGGTGGCGCCGTACACCTCGGCGAGGGCCTGGTGGCCGAGGCACACGCCGAGCATCGGCGTGCGCGACGTGGCGCACGCACGGATGACCTGCTCGCTCTGCCCGGCCTCCTTCGGGGTGCCGGGCCCGGGGGAGACCAGCACGCCGTCGAAGGGCGTGCCGTCGGCGTCGCGGAAGACGCCGTCGGCGTCCGGCTCGGGGACGGCGTCGTTGCGCACGACGACCGTCTGCGCCCCGAGCTGGTCGAGGTAGCCGACGATCGTGTAGACGAACGAGTCGTAGTTGTCGACGACGAGGATGCGGGTCATCTCGGGGTCACTCCTGCCTCCGTCAGGCTGCCGGAGGCGCCCGTCTGGACGTTGGGGTCGTTGAACGGCATGCGCTCGGCGACGATCGGGAACAGCCACTCGAAGCACGCCAGCACGACGGCGGCCGCGAGGACCAGCAGCAGGAGCACCCGGACCCACGCGGGCCCCGGCAGGATGCGCCACAACGCCCCGTACATCATGCGCTCCCGTCGGTCGGTGCGGTCTGGCCCACGAGGTCCGGCGGCGTACCGTCCGCGACGGGCAGCCAGTAGTCGAGCTTCGCGTTGACGATGAAGCGCGCCTGGAGCGAGTTGAGACCGATGGGGTGGCACGTCGTGAGCGTCAGGTACCGCTCGGTGGGCTCCACGCCCGGCTCCCACGGGACCGGCGCCACGGCCTCCACCTGGTCCGGCTGCACCGCCTGCAGGTGCGTCACGCGGTACACGTACCAGGTGTCGTTCGCCTCGACGACGATCGGGTCGCCGACCTGCAGCTCCTCGGCACGGTGGAAGATCGCGCCGTACGTCATCCGGTGACCGGCGAGCGCGAAGTTGCCGATGTCGCCGGGCATGACGGACTCGGGGTAGTGGCCGGCCATGGCCTTGTCGAGGATCGCGCGCTTGTCGGTGCCCTCCGCCATCGGCATGACCGCGTCGTCCCAGCGAGGGACGTGCAGCGTGCCGAAGACCTCGCCGGCGGCAGGTGGTTCCATGACGGGGGGAGCGTCCCGGCGGACCTGGACCGCCACGTCGTCCGCGTCGGGGACCGGGGCGTCGAGCTCGGCGAGGATCTGCGCCTGCTCGCGGTCGGCCTGGACGTCGGTCCACCAGAGCTGCCACACGACGTACAGGCCGAGCAGGACCCCGAGGGTGATGAGGACCTCGCCCAGCACGCCGACGACGGCGGAGACCGGCCCGCCGCGTCGAGACCGTCCGCCGGAACGGTGCCGGATCGGCGGTGCGGTGAACGTGCTCACGGGGCGACCTCGCCGGGCCGGTCGTCGTCCGTCTCCGGGGTGTCGTCCGGTGCGGACGTGCCCGAGGAGGAGCGCGCGAACTTCAGCTCGAGGGCACCCTCGTAACGCGGCATGTCGATCCGGTCGTGCTCGTCGACCGCCCAGCCGAGGTTCACGGCCTCGACGTACTCCTGGTAGATGTCGATCCGGTCCGAGCGGTCGAGCGCGTCGCGGAGCTGCTGCGGGTCGCCGACGGCCTCCACGACGTACGGCGGCGAGTACACGCGTCCGTGCAGGAGCAGGATGTTGCCCGCGCAGCGGAAGGCCGAGGTCGCCGTGACGCGCTGACCCTGGAGTGTCATCGCCTCGGCGCCGCCCGCCCACAGGGCGTTCACGACGGCCTGGATGTCCTGCTGGTGCACCACGAGGTCGTCCGGACGGATCGACGCGGGATAGCTCCCCTCGGGCGGGGCGTCGTCGAGCATGACCGAGACACCCGGTCCGCTGACGGCCACGGTTCCTGCGGCGACGCCCGACCGGCTCGCGAGCCCGGGGTCCACCGCGCCGGACGCGGGGTCCGCGGCCGAGAGCGTCGCGATCTCGTCGTCGAGCGCGTCCACCTGGGCCGCGAGGTCCGCGACCCGACCGGACTCGCGGTCGACGAGCTGGGCCAGGTTCTCGGGGTGCCGGCTCTCCTCGCCGCGGGCGAGCCGTGCGTTCGCGGTGAACATCAGGCCGGCGAGGGCCAGCACGAAGGCGACGGTCAGCGCGGACCGCCAGCGCCGGGCGCGCGAGGGTGCGGACGCGGGTGCCTGCTCGGTGCTCATGCGCCCATCCTTCCTGCGCTCGGTGCGGTGCTCGACAGGTGCTCGACGGTGGTCGACGGTGTGCGGACCGCGGTCGGACGGCGATCGTCCGGCACCCGGTGGCGTGGTCTATTGTGTGCGCCCACTACGCTAGACGACGAACGCCGTCCACGGACGGGACGACTGCCGCGACCCGGGCAAGAGGCCCGGACCGCGACCGCCCGTCGACGACGTCCACCCGAGCCACGCACGGTTCCTGCACGACGGCGGCAGGAACCACCAGGACAGGAGCCATCCCTCGTGCCCGAGTCGAAGTCCCGCAAGAAGCCGGCGCGCCCGGCCCGCGAGCCACGCCAGCCCAAGCCCGACACCGGGAACCCGCGCTGGCTCGTCCCGACCATGCTCGGGCTGATGCTCCTGGGCCTCGCCTGGATCGTGCTGTTCTACCTCAGCGGCTCGGCGCAGCTGCCGATCCCGGCGCTCGGTGCCTGGAACCTCGGGGTCGGGTTCGCATTCATCATCGCCGGCTTCGCGCTCACCACACGCTGGAAGTAGCGAGCCCAGGACGCTGGTCCGCCGGCGGAATGACACACACGTAGTTCGTTCCACACCTGTGAACAAACCTGTGGACAACTCCGCGACGGTCAGCCGACGAACCCGGCGGGGAGAGCGACGGACCGGTACGTCAGCCATGCCGTGAGGATCAGGGCCAGGGTGACGACCGCCGTGGCACCGACCGACACCAGGGTGCGCTGTGCCCTCGGCGCGTACGCGTACGCGAGCCCGAGGAGCACGCCCACGACCAGTCCGCCGAGGTGCGCCTGCCACGCGATACCGGGGAAGAACAGGCCGATCGCGAAGTTGATGCCGATGAGGACGACGATCTGCATCGCGTTGCGACCCGTGCGGCGCAGCACGAGCAGGATCGCGCCGAAGAGCCCGAAGACGGCACCGGAGGCACCGACGACGGCCGTGTACCAGGCCTGCTCGGTGGGCCCGCCGGCGAGCACGAGGTAGCCGACCGAACCACCGAGCGCCGACAGCAGGTACAGCGCGGTGAACCGCCAGCGGCCCAGCATCTGTTCCAGGAACGGCCCGGTGATCCACAGGGCGTACATGTTGAACAGGATGTGGACCGGGCTGGTCGAGTGCAGGAACGCGGCCGTGAGGAAGCGGTACGGGTCCTGCTCGCCGACCACGGGGGCGAACGCCAGCATGCGGGTCCACTCGCCACCGGTGACGAGCTGCAGGATCCAGCTGACGACGCACAGCCCGATGATCGTGAAGGTCACGACCGGTGGGCCACCGCGCACCTTCCCGCCGAGCACCGTGCGCTGCTCCGGCGCGTTGCGGGACGCCTCGCGCACGCAGTCGACGCACTGGATCCCCACTGCCGCGGGGCGCTGGCACTCCGGGCACGTCGGCCTGCCGCACCGCTGGCAGCGGACGTAGGAGACGCGGTCGGGGTGGCGCGGGCACACGGGCGGGACGGCGGGGCCGTCGTGCGGCCCGGCCGTCCCGTACGCGGGAGGTCCCGGGGGACCCGGGGGTACCGGTGGCTGCGAGATGATCAGTCCTCGATGGTGACGGAGCTGATGACGATGTCCTCCTGCGGGCGGTCGCCCGGACGCGTCGGCGTGTTGTTGATCCCGTCGACGACCGCGCGCGAGGCGTCGTCCGCCACGGTGCCGAAGATCGTGTGCTTGCCGTTGAGCCACGGCGTGGCGACCGTCGAGATGAAGAACTGGGATCCGTTGGTGCCCTCGACCTCGCCCGTCACCGGGTTGCGGCGGAGCCCTGCGTTGGCCATGGCCAGCAGGTACGGCTTGTCGAACTGCAGCTCGGGGTGGATCTCGTCGTTGAACGTGTAGCCCGGGCCGCCGGTACCCGTCCCGAGCGGGCACCCGCCCTGGATCATGAAGTCGGAGATCACGCGGTGGAAGATCAGGCCGTCGTAGAACGGCTCGGTGCGCTCGGCGCCGGTGCGGGGATCCGACCAGGACTTCGTGCCCTGGGCGAGCCCGACGAAGTTCGCCACCGTCTTCGGGGCGTGGTTCGGCAGGAGCTCGATCCGGATGTCACCAGCGGTCGTGTGAAGGGTTGCGAACATGCCCACCATCTTCCCACGACACCCGCGCGGTACCCGTCCGACGACGATGCGCTGGACATCTCGCGGGCGCGCCCCGCTGGTGGCAGAGTGGGCGGAATCGTGACCTTCCACCACTCGTCCACCCGGACGACGACACCCGAGGAGCGCGCATGACTCGTTCTCGCTCAGGGTCCAGCCCGATCAAGGAGACGATCGACTCGCTGGACACCGAGAAGATCAAGGACCAGGCGGCCGTCGCCGCCGCATCGGCACAGAGCGCGGCGGTCCAGCTCGCGGACCAGGCGAAGGACGCGGCGGTCCACGCGAAGGAGTGGAGCACCCCGAAGGTCGAGGCGTTCCTCGAATGGCTGCAGCCGCGCGTCGAGAAGGCGTGGCAGGACAGCATCCAGGCCGCGGCACCGCGCGTCGAGAAGGCGGCGGACAAGGCCGCACCGGTGATCGACACGGCGCACGACAAGATCGTCGACGACGTGCTGCCGAAGATCGTCGCGAGCTTCAACGCCGCGGCGGCCAGCGCCTCCGAGGCCGCGCAGCGCGCCGCCGACGATGCCGCAGCAGCGACCGCTGCGGCGACCGCTGCCGCGGCGGCCGCCAGCGGCCGGAAGGGCCGCAAGCTCGCGAAGAAGGCGAAGAAGGCCGCCGAGGACGCTGCCAAGCAGGCGAAGAAGTCGTCGGGCAAGGCGGGCAAGAAGGCGGCGAAGGCCGCCGACAAGGCTGCCGACAAGGCGAGCAGGAAGTTCGCCGAGGTCGCGGACGCGGCGAGCAAGAAGGCCGCGGAGAGCGACGCGTCGGGCAGCAAGGGCAAGACGCTGTGGTGGATCGCCGGCGGCGTCACCGCCGCCGGCGTCGGCTACGTGCTGTACCGCCGGTCGCAGCCCACCACCGACCCCTGGGCCGAGCCCTGGGAGCAGGAGGAGCAGGTCCGCTTCGACGACGTGGTGGGCGACGCGCGCCACGCCGTCGGGGACGCCGCCGAGACGCTCGGGGAGGCGGCAGGTGCCGCCGTCGCCAAGGGACGCGAGGCGACCGACAAGATCGCCGAGCGTGCCGCGGAGGTCCGCGACGACGTCAGCGACCGCGTCACGGACGCCGTCGGCGACGCCAAGGACGCCGCGAAGAAGGCGACGAGCCGGACGCGAGGCACCGCGAAGAACGCCGCAGGCACCGCCTCGGCCGTCCCCGCCGACACGACGGAGACGACCGCCGGGGGTGACGCCGACAAGGCGGCGGAGCACGTCGAGCAGGCGGCGAAGAAGGCCCGTGAGGCCGCCGAGACCAAGGCCGCGGACGCCGCGGACAAGGCCGACGACGCCTGAGGCCGGTTTCCGGGACGGCGGCTCGCCCGCCGTCCCGGGAGGGACGACGAAGGCCCCGCACCGTG
Organism: Cellulosimicrobium sp. Marseille-Q4280; assembly: GCF_943181405.1. Lineage (GTDB taxonomy): Bacteria > Actinomycetota > Actinomycetes > Actinomycetales > Cellulomonadaceae > Cellulosimicrobium. The sequence continues at coordinate 350,991 of NZ_CALPBY010000006.1, read as the reverse complement.
AGGTGCGGGGCCTTCGTGCTGTTCGGGACGTGGAGCCAGGGGGACTCGAACCCCCAACCCCCTGCTTGCAAAGCAGGTGCGCTACCAATTGCGCCATGGCCCCGGGATCTCCGGCCGAGGGCCGGAGGTGTCGAGCCGTAGAGATCACTCGAACGTGTCGGTGACCTCTGCCCACAGGTCGCGCTCGGCGTTGTCCTCCGAGTACTTGCGCCACAGGAGGTAGCCGGCGCCGGCAGCGAGCAGAAGGACCAGGAGCTTCTTCATCACGTTCCCCCTCGAGTGGGTTCGGCAGTGGGCCTAAGAGGACTTGAACCTCTGACCTCTTCCTTATCAGGGAAGCGCTCTAACCGTCTGAGCTATAGGCCCGTTCGCCGGCAGCGAGACAGGCTCCGACACCAGGTCAGGAGCTGTTCCGCACGCAGGCAGCGATTGAGATTACCCCACGGGAGGCCGGACGCCCAAACCGAGACCGGGCTCCGACACTCTCCCGGAGCGCTCGGGCGTCAGTCGTCGGTCAGCGTCAGGTGCACGCCACCGACGAGAGCAGCGACGATGTTGTACAGGAACGCCATGATCGTCGACAGAGCCGTGATGATCACCACGTTGACCACGCCGAGCAGGGTGGCGACGGAGATGACGCGCCCGAACTCGACGAACTGCAGCATGTCGACGTTGCTCTCCTCGCCCGCGATCTGCGTGACGAAGTCCTGCACCTTCTGGAAGACCATCATCCCGTCGAGGACGTACCAGACGACCGCGGTCGCCACGACGGTCATGATGCCGATCGCGACCGCCAGCAGGAACCCGAGCTTCATGGCCGACCACGGGTCGACGCGGGAGACCGACAGCCGCACGCGACGCGGTCCGTCGTGACGGACCGTCGGGGTTGCGCCCGTCGCGGTCGACGCCGTCGGGGTCGCCCCCGTCACCGGGTTCGCGGTGCCGGTGACCCCGGCCGCGGAGTAGTGCATCGACGAGGAGCCCGTGGAGGAGCCGTTCGTCGCCGTGGACGGCGCAGCGGCGCCCACCGACGCGGGAGCTGACGTCGTGGTCACGCGCTTCACCGTCCGATCGTCGATCTCGTCGTCGTGCGTGGTCTCCGCCGGGGCGGCCGGGACGGACGCGGACACCTTCTTGGCCGCCGACTTCGCAGCCGCGATCGCCGCGGCCGCAGCCTTCACCGCACCGGCTCGGGCGACCGCGACGCGGCTCTCGCCGGACGCGACCTCCATGCCGTCGGACGGGCCTGCGACCTGGGCAGAGCCGTTGCCCGCAGACCCGTTGTCGGCCGTCCGGTGACCGGACGTGCCGTTGCCGGACGTCCCGTTGCCGGAGCTGCCGTTGCTCTCCGTCGAGGACGGCGGAGGGGGCGGAGGAGGCGGAGTGCTCGTGTCAGGGCGCGGCACTGTCAGCCTCGGCGTGATCGCCGGCGGTGCGTTGTTCTCGGTGCTCATCTGGCTTCCTCGGTGGTTCCGTGCGCCGTGTCGGTCCCACCGGCCTCCTCGGCCGTGGCGCTCTGGTCGGTCTCCGGGGCGGAGTCGTTCGACGTGCTCTCCTCGCCCACGGTATCCCGATCCTCTCCGAGACGACGCTCGACGTTCCGGGCGACGGCGATGATGCGGTCCCCCTTGTCCGGCTTCGCGAAGGTCACGCCCTGGGTGTTGCGACCCGTGAGGTTGACCTCGTCGACTGCCGACCGGACGATCTTCCCCCGCTCCATGATGACGAGGACCTCGTCGTCGGAGTCCGTGACCAGTGCCCCCACAAGATCTCCACGAGCCTCGACGAGGTTGGCGACCTTGATGCCCAGACCGCCACGTCCCTGGACCCGGTACTCGCCGAGCCGTGTGCGCTTGGCGAAGCCGCCCTCGGTCACGACGAACAGGTCCGCACCCTCCTCGACGACGTCCGCCGAGAGCAGCTCGTCGTCCTCGCGGAACTTCATGCCCGTCACGCCCGACGTCGCGCGTCCCATCGGGCGCAGCGCGTCGTCGTCGGCAGTGAAGCGGATCGACTGGCCCTTGCGCGAGACGAGGATGAGGTCGTCCGTCGAGTCCACGAGCCGGGCCGAGACGAGCTCGTCGGGCGTGCCCGCGTCGTCCTCTCGCAGGTTGATCGCGATGAGGCCGCCCGAGCGGGGCGAGTCGTACTCGGTGAGCCGCGTCTTCTTCACCAGCCCGCGCCGTGTGGCGAGCACGAGGTACTCCGCCGCCGCGTAGTCCCGCAGGTCGAGGACCTGCGCGATCTTCTCTCCTGGCTGGAAGGCGAGGAGGTTCGCGACGTGCTGACCCTTCGCGTCCCGGCTGCCCTCGGGCAGCTCGTACGCCTTGGCCCGGTAGACGCGGCCGAGGTTGGTGAAGAACAGCAGCCAGTGGTGCGTCGTCGTCACGAAGAAGTGGTCGACGATGTCGTCCTCGCGCAGCTGCGTCCCCCGTACGCCCTTGCCGCCCCGTCGCTGCGACCGGTAGTTGTCGCTGCGCGTCCGCTTGGCGTACCCGCCGCGCGTGATCGTGACGACCATCTCCTCCTCGGCGATGAGGTCCTCGATCGAGACCTCCCCGTCGAAGGGCAGGATCGTCGTCCTGCGCTCGTCGCCGTACCGGTCCACGATCTCGCGCAGCTCGTCGCCGACGATCGCCCGCTGCCGCTCCGGCGACGCGAGGATCGCCTCGTACTCGAGGATCTCGCGCTGCAGCTTGTCGTGCTGGTCGACGATCTCCTGGCGCTGCAGCGCGGCGAGACGCCGCAGCTGCATGTTGAGGATCGCCGTCGCCTGGATCTCGTCCACGTCGAGGAGCGCCATGAGGCCCTCGCGGGCCTGGTCGGCGTCCGGCGAGCGACGGATGAGCGCGATGACCTCGTCGAGCGCGTCGAGCGCCTTGAGGTAACCGCGGTAGATGTGGATCTGCTTCTCGGCCTCGCGGAGCATGTACTGCGTGCGCCGCACGACGACGTCGAGCTGGTGCGCCGTCCAGTGGCGGATGAACGCGTCGAGGCTCAGCGTGCGCGGCACGCCGTCGACCAGCGCCAGCATGTTCGCGCCGAACGTGTCCTGGAGCTGGGTGTGCTTGTACAGGTTGTTGAGGACGACCTTGGCGACGGCGTCGCGCTTGAGCACGACGACGAGGCGCTGCCCGGTGCGGCCCGACGTCTCGTCGCGGATGTCCGCGATGCCCTGCACGCGGCCCTCCTTGACGAGGTCCGCGATCTTCGCGGCGAGGTTGTCGGGGTTGACCTGGTACGGAAGCTCCGTGACGACCAGGCAGATCCGTCCCTGGATCTCCTCCACGTTGACGACGGCGCGCATCGTGACGGAGCCACGGCCCGTGCGGTACGCCTCCTCGATGCCCTTGTGCCCGAGGATCGTGGCGCCCGTCGGGAAGTCCGGCCCCTTGATCCGCAGGAGGAGCGCGGCGAGCAGCTCCTCGCGGCTCGCGTCCGGGTGGTCGAGGTGCCACTGCACGCCCTCCGCGACCTCGCGCAGGTTGTGCGGCGGGATGTTCGTCGCCATGCCGACGGCGATGCCCGCCGAGCCGTTGACCAGCAGGTTCGGGAACCGGGCGGGCAGGACCGCCGGCTCCTGCGTGCGGCCGTCGTAGTTGTCCTGGAAGTCGACCGTGTCCTTGTCGATGTCCCGGACCATCTCCATGGCCAGCGGAGCCATGCGGCACTCGGTGTATCGCGGGGCGGCCGCCGGGTCGTTGCCCGGTGACCCGAAGTTCCCCTGGCCGGCGACGAGCGGGTAGCGCAGCGACCAGTCCTGCACGAGCCGCACGAGGGCGTCATAGATCGCGGTGTCGCCGTGCGGGTGGAACTTGCCCATCACGTCGCCGACGACGCGCGAGCACTTCGAGAACGACCTGTCCGGCCTGTACCCGCCGTCGTACATCGCGTACAGCACGCGCCGGTGCACCGGCTTGAGGCCGTCGCGCACGTCGGGCAGCGCGCGCCCGACGATGACGCTCATCGCGTAGTCGAGGTACGACCGCTGCATCTCGAGCTGCAGGTCCACCTGCTCGATGCGCCCGTGGTGCACCGCGACGGCCGTCCCGTCGGCGTGCACGATCTCCTCGGCCCCGTCGCCGGGAACCGCAGGCTCGGTCTCGGGGTTCTGCTCGTCGGTCACGATCTACCTCGTTCGTCGTCTTCTCGTCGTGCTGCTGTCGCCGTGCGCCGCGTCATGGACGGCCCCGTGCAGGGTGCGCCGCCTGCGCGACCGTGCCGGACCGGGGCCGGAGGGGCGGCCGTGCCGGGTCGTGGCGGGTCTGGCGGGAGCGGCCGAGGAACGAGGACGCGGATGGTAGACCCGGCACGGCCGCCCCGGAGAGCCCCGGCCCGGCACACACTCGCACCCTCGACCAGCGGCTCAGATGTCAAGGAAACGCACGTCCTTGGCGTTGCGCTGGATGAAGTTCCGTCGCGACTCGACGTCCTCGCCCATGAGGACGGAGAAGATCTCGTCCGCGGCAGCGGCGTCGTCCAGCGTCACCTGGTTGAGCGTGCGGTGCTCCGGGTCCATGGTCGTGTCCCACAGCTCGGAGTAGTCCATCTCGCCGAGACCCTTGTAGCGCTGGATCCCGTTCTCCTTGGGGATCCGCTTGCCGGCGGCCTGGCCCTGCGCGAGGAACGCGTCGCGCTCCCGGTCGGAGTACACGTAGTCGTGCGGCGCGTTGGACCACTTGAGCCGGTACAGCGGCGGCTGCGCGAGGTACACGTGGCCGTTCTCGATGAGGGGCCGCATGTAGCGGAACAGCAGCGTGAGCAGGAGCGTCGCGATGTGCTGGCCGTCGACGTCGGCGTCGGCCATGAGCACGATCTTGTGGTACCGGAGCTTGGCGAGGTCGAAGTCCTCGCCGATCCCGGTGCCGAACGCCGTGATGATCGACTGGACCTCCTGGTTGGACAGGGCCCGGTCGAGGCGCGCGCGCTCGACGTTGAGGATCTTGCCGCGGATGGGGAGGATCGCCTGCTTGTCGGGGTTGCGCCCGCGCACGGCGGAGCCACCCGCGGAGTCGCCCTCGACGATGAAGATCTCGCACTCCTCGGCGCGGTTCGACTGGCAGTCGCGCAGCTTGCCCGGCATGCCGCCGGACTCGAGCAGGCCCTTGCGGCGCGTCGCCTCGCGCGCCTTGCGGGCGGCGAGACGGGCCTGCGACGCCTGGATCGCCTTGCGGATGACGTCGCGGCCCTCGGTGGGGTGCGAGTCGAACCAGTCGACCAGCCGTTCGTTGACGACGCGCTGGACGAACGTCTTCGCCTCGGTGTTGCCGAGCTTCGTCTTGGTCTGGCCCTCGAACTGCGGTTCGCCGAGCTTCACGGAGACGACGGCGGTCAGCCCCTCGCGGATGTCGTCACCGGTGAGGTTGTCGTCCTTCTCCTTGAGTATGCCCTTGTCCCGCGCGTAGCGGTTGACGAGGGACGTCATGGCCGCACGGAAGCCCTCCTCGTGCGTGCCGCCCTCGGTCGTCGAGATGGTGTTCGCGTAGGTGTGCACGGACTCCGAGTAGGAGCCGGTCCACTGCATGGCGATCTCGACGGAGATGCGCCGCTCCGTGTCCTCGGACTCGAAGTCGATGACGTCGGGGTGGACGAGCTCGACCTTCTTCGCGGAGTTGAGGTGCTTCACGTAGTCCACGAGGCCGCCGTCGTACTTGTACGACACGGTCCGCGCCTTCGGTGCAGGAGCCTCGGACGAGGCCTCGTCACCCTCCTCCGGGTCCGCACCCGTGACCTCGTCGCCCGTGTCGAGGTGCGCGGGACGCTCGTCGGTCAGGTTGATGCGCAGACCCTTGTTGAGGAAGGCCATCTGCTGGAACCGGGCGCGCAGCGTCTCGAAGTCGAACTCTGTGGTCTCGAAGATCTCCGGGTCGGCCCAGAAGGTCTGGGTCGTGCCCGTGGCGGTCGTCGCCTCGCCCCGCTCGAGCCCGGTGAGGGGCTTGCCGCCGTCCCCGAACTCCTGGCGCCACGAGTAGCCGTCGCGCCGCACCTCGGTCACGACGTGGCGGGACAGCGCGTTGACCACGGAGATGCCGACGCCGTGGAGGCCGCCGGACACGGCGTAGCCGCCCCCGCCGAACTTTCCACCGGCGTGGAGGATGGTCATGACGACCTCCACGGTCGGCTTGCCCTCGGTCGGGTGCATCGCGACGGGGATCCCTCGACCGTTGTCGACGACTCGTACACCTCCGTCCGCGAGAAGTGTCACGTCGATGGTGTCCGCATGCCCCGCGAGGGCTTCGTCCACAGAGTTGTCCACAACCTCGTACACCAGGTGGTGGAGCCCTCGTTCGCCCGTCGAGCCGATGTACATCCCGGGACGCTTGCGGACCGCCTCGAGACCTTCGAGGACGGTGATGTTGCTCGCGTCGTAGCCACCGCCTGCGGGAGGTGCTCCGTCGGCGGGTGCCGCGGAGACGGGCTGGGCGGTGTCGGTGTGATCTGCCACGGGCAGGACTGCTCCTCGTCGTCGCGCGCGACGACGGCTGCCGCGGCGGGAAGGGGCGCGGATCCGGCCAGGATCCGGCCGTATCCCGCTGCAGGACGGTCGTCGACGGCTCATAGGTTCCGGGCCCTCGACCGGCCGTCGACGCCGCTGTCCCCTCGCGTGAGAGCCGTGCCGGTGGTGGCCGGCGCCGACCTCGGCGAAGGGTTGCGTGGACGGTCGGTGAGACGACCCGGAATGACCCTCCCAGTCTACCTGGAACGAGCCGAAAACCGCGGATCTTCGGCGTCCCGGGGACAGCTCGTGCGTATCTCCACGGCCCGTTCCGCATCCTGTGCCCGGAGTTTCTCCACATCGTTGTCCACAGCCTTGCCCACAGGGCTCTGTGCACCGTGCGCGCCGTTCGGCGGGAGGTCCCGCAGGGCCGTGGCCCGAGAAGCTGTGGGGCTGCGCGTCTGCCCGTTTCGCTACCGCTCATCAGGTATCTGCGGGAATCGGCTTTTTGCGAGGAAGATGGTTGAATACCACACACGATCCTCTTGTGCACGTCGGCCGCGGCGAAGCGGTCGGCCCCACCCCGAAGGGACACCTCCCCCAGTGAAGAGACTCCTCGCGGGCGCCCTGACCACGGCGCTCGCCCTCGGCGGGCTGCTCGTCGCCACCGCCGCCCCCGCCTCGGCCCACACCCCTGACGTCAGGGCAGACTGCGAGTCGCTCGACGTCCGCCTGTGGGCGTATGCGAAGAAGGGCAACGAGGTCACCGTCGTCGTCGACGGCACGACCGTCGCCGAGGAGCGCTTCGGCCGCTCCTACGAGGCGTCGTTCGAGCTCGACCCGACGGTCGACCACTCCTGGAGCATCTCCGTCGACGCGTCCGACGACAGCCGGTTCGACTGGTCCGACGAGGGCACGACGACTGCCTGCGCCCCCGTCGAGGGCGACGAGGTGCAGGTGGGCATCTACCTGTACCCCAAGCTGGACGCGGCGAAGCCGGCGGCCTGGGAGAACTCTGGCGAGCAGGAGCTCCTCGGGACCAAGACGCTCACGCTGTCCGAGGACGAGCTCCGCAACGACCAGCACTGGTTCACCGAGCTGCCCGAGACGACGCTGCTCGACGATGTCGACCTCTGCCTCGGTTGGGGCGTCCAGCAGGACCTCCTGCGCGGCGGACCGGACGAGTACACGATGCCGCAGAACATCACCTACCCCGACGGGTCGTCGATGGACGGCCGCCTCGTCGACTGGACCCACCAGGAGCTGTCCGACCTCGGCGTCGAGCTCCCGGCCGCAGAGGACTGCGCGACGCCTCCCGTCCCGCCCGCCGAGGACCTCGACGAGCCGGTCGTCGTCGTCCCCGAGGCGCCCGCCCCCGTCACGGTGTGCGGTGCGGACTCGACGAGCCTCGTCGCCCCGGCGAACACCGCGGACGTGACGTACCTCGTCACGGACGCCGGGATCCTCGCGACCCCGACCGAGGGGCGCATCTTCGGCGACGACCTCGCCGGGTACACCGCCACGGACGACGGCCTGCTGTACCCGGTCGACCAGCTCCTGCCCACCGCCGAGGAGTGCGCCCTGGTCCCCGGCGCGATCGAGGCCGTCTGCGAGGCCGACGTCCCGTACCTGGGCTACGCGGTCGCCCTGCCCGAGGGCGTCGAGGCCGAGGGTGACACCCCGCTGACGATCACGTTCCTGCACCCCAGCGGCGGCGAGGACTACGTCGTGACGGAGCAGCCGCTGTCGGGCAGCATCCTGTGGCCCGGCGCGTCGGCGACCGAGCCGAAGCAGTGGCCCGGGTACGTCCGCAACGAGGACGGCTCGTACACGCAGACCGAGGGCAACTTCGCGTGGACGCGCGAAGGTGTCCAGGTGCTGTTCGAGGTGAACCCCTCGTACCAGACGGTGGTCGACTACCCGCCGGCGTCGAGCGAGTGCGCGAACCCGCCGGTCGCTCCCGTCGCGGCCGAGGACGTCACTCTGGTGAGCGCCGGGGACGACGACCAGCTCGCCTCCACGGGTGCGACCGTCGCGGGTGCCGCGACGTTCGCCGTGCTGCTCGTCGCGGGCGGCGCGCTCGTGTTCTGGCTGCGACGCCGCGTGCAGGCCTGATCACCGGCCCACGCACACCGGTCGAACCCGGAGGCCCGTCGCGACGTGTGTCGCGGCGGGCCTCCGCCGTGCCCCGGCCGTCAGCCCCAGGTGTCGCGAGGCCCTGGGCCGCGGACGGCGCGTTTCCCCCGGCGGAAGCTGGGCCCCGCCGGGCCCAGCACCGTGACGCTCTCGACGACCCCCTCGCCGACCTCCTGCGCCAGACGTTCGAGCAGGCGGGGGACGAGCAGCCGCACCTGGGTCGCCCACGCCGTCGAGTCCGCGCGCACCACGAGGACCTTGTCCTCGAAGGTCTCCGGCTCGCAGTGGTCGGCGACCTGGTCGCCGACCACCTGGCGCCAGCGGCCGATCACGCCGCCGACCGACACGTCCGCGACCCAGTCGCGCTCTCGCAGCAGGTGCGCCAGGACGTCCGAGAGCAGCTGCGGGTCACGACCGCTCGGACGCGCTCCCGACGTGGGAGAGTCCGCCAGGATCCGACGACGGGGCTCCTGACCGGGCCGCAGACCCTTGGCGCGCGCGGCCGCCTTCGCCCGGTTGAGCGCCTGGCGCGCGACCTCCGCGGGCGGTGTCAGGTCCACCACGTGCCCGACGGGGATGCCCGTCGCTCGCGGAGCGCGGGTGTCGTCGTCGTCGCGTCCGCCACGGTCGTCCGGCTCCGCGCGGCCCTGGGCCGACGAGCTCTCGTCGTCAGGCGTCGACACGGGTCACCGTCCCGTCCTGGACGGCGAAGCGTGCGCCGTCGAGGATCGCCGGGACGTCCTCGGCGACCGCCGCGGTGATGATGACCTGTCCCGCGCCCGCGACGAGCTCGGCGAGGCGGTCGCGACGTCGCGTGTCGAGCTCGGCGAACACGTCGTCGAGCACGAGGACGGGCTCGCCGTCGGGGCCCCACTGGTCCGCCCACAGGAGCGAGTCGAGCCCTGCGGGAGCACCGTCCTTGAGCAGCCGGTAGGACGCGAGGCGCAGCGCGAGAGCGAACGACCACGACTCCCCGTGGCTCGCATAGCCCTTGGCGGGCAGACCGCCCAGCGTCAGGACGAGGTCGTCCCGGTGCGGGCCCACCAGGTTCACCCCGCGCTCGATCTCCTTCGTCCGTACCTCGCGCATGGCATCCAGCATGCGCTTCTCGAGCGTCGCCACCTCGGGGATGCCCGACGTCGGACCGTCACCCGCCACGACGCCCACCGGTGCCTCGGTCCCGCCCGCGTACGCTGTCGCCTCCCCGAGCGCCTCGTCGACCGACGACCGGTAGGCGACGAGCGCCTCTCCCTGCCCTGCGCTCACCTGCTCGTAGGCGTGCGCGACGTAGGGCGTCAGCGCGGCGACGAGCTGGAGCCGCAGGGCGGTGATCTCGGCGCCGAGGCTCGCGAGGCGCGTGTCCCACACGTCGAGGGTGGCGAGGGCGGCCTCCGTGCCGCCCGCCTGCGCGAGGCCCGCACCGTCGTCGGGCACGGGCGGCTCCGACGCGCGCGACGGGCGTCCCCTGCCCTTGCCGCGCAGCGCCGACGCGGACTTCAGCAGCGCGCCACGCTGCCGCAGGACCCTGTCGTAGTCGGCGAGGAGCGCGGACACGCGCGGCACCAGGAGGACGGCGAGCTGGTCGAGGAAGCGACGACGACCGTCGGGGTCGCCCTTCACGAGGGCCAGGTCCTCCGGGGCGAACAGGACCGTGCGGAGCACCCCCAGGACGTCGCGGGGGCGGGCGGCCGGTGAGCGGTTGATGCGCGCGCGGTTCGCCTTCCCCGGGTTGAGCTCGATCTCGACCGTGCTCGCTCGCTCGCCGCGCACCACGCGGGTCCGCACGACGGCGCGTGGCGCGCCCGCGCGGACGAGGGCGACGTCCCCCGCGACCCGGTGGCTCGCCAGCGTCGCGACGTAGCCGATCGCCTCGACGAGGTTCGTCTTCCCCTGCCCGTTGGGCCCGACCAGGGCGTTCACGCCCGGCTCGAGCTCGACGTCGACCGTCTCGTAGGAGCGGAAGTCGACGAGGGACAGGTGGGAGACGTACATGGTCTTCGGTGGTGGAGCTCGTCGGGGTCGGGCCGGCGTCGCGTGACCGCGCGGGTCAGGCGGGCGGCTCGAGCGGGCCCGCGCCGGGTGAGGCCGGTCCGGCCGCCTTGACGGCGTGCCCGCCGAACTGCTGCCGCAGCGCGGCGACCGCCTTGAGCGCGGGGGACTGCTCCTGGCGCGACGCGAACCGCGCGAAGAGTGCGGACGAGATGACCGGGAGCGGGACCGCGTTGTCGATCGCCTCGTCGACGGTCCAGCGCCCCTCGCCCGAGTCGTCGACCCAGTCGTCGATCGCGGTGAGCTGCGGGTCCTCCTCGAGCGCCTTCACGAAGAGGTCGAGCAGCCACGAGCGGACGACCGTGCCGCGCGTCCACGCCTTCATCGTGCCGTGCACGTCGGTGACGAGGTCCTTCGCGGCGAGCAGCTCGTAGCCCTCCGCGTACGCCTGCATCAGGCCGTACTCGATGCCGTTGTGGACCATCTTCGCGAAGTGGCCCGCGCCCACCCCGCCCGAGTGGACGAAGCCCTCCTCGCGCGGTCCCTCGGGTCGCAGGGCGTCGAACACCGGCATCGCGGCGTCGACGAGATCCTTCTCCCCGCCGACCATGAGCCCGTAGCCGTTCTCGAGGCCCCAGACGCCGCCGGACACGCCGACGTCGAGATAGCCGACGCCCTTGTGCGCCAGCTCAGCGGCCCTCGCCTGGTCCTCCTGGTAGTACGAGTTGCCGCCCTCGATCACGACGTCGCCCGCACCGAGCAGCTCGCCGAGCTCCGTGACGACGCCACGCGTGGGGTCGCCCGCCGGGACCATGACCCACACGATCCGCGGACCGTCCGTCGGCAGGGCGGCCACCAGGTCGGCGAGCGACGCGACGTCGGACACCTCGGGCCGAGGGTCGTACCCCGTGACCTCGATACCCGCGGCGCGGACGCGCTCGCGCATGTTGTTGCCCATCTTGCCCAGGCCGACGAGTCCGATGCGGGTGACCATGCGAGTCCTCCGGGTCCGTGTGGTGCGCTGTCGGGCGGGTGCCTCAGCCGGCGAAGCGGATGGGGACGAGCAGGTAGCGGTAGGCGGACGAGTCCTCGCCGTCCAGGGACTCCTGCCCGGTGAACTCGACCGGCTTGTTCGGGTGCGTGAAGCTCAGTCGGACGAAGTCCGTGCCGAGCGCGCCCAGGCCGTCGAGCAGGAACTGGGGGTTGAAGGCCACCGAGATCTCCTCGCCGACGAGCACGGCCTCGAGAGCCTCGGACGCCTGTGCGTCGTCGCCCTGCCCGGCGTCGAGGACGACCTGGCCGTCCGTGAACGACAGGCGGATCGGGGTGTTGCGCTCCGCGACGAGCGAGACGCGCTTCGCCGCGTCGATGAGGGGCGCGGTGGGGACGACGGCGTGGATCGGCGTCTCGTCGGGGAAGAGACGGCGCACCGCAGGGTAGTCGCCGTCGACGAGCTGCGAGGTCGTGTGGCGGCCGCCCGCCTCGAAGCCGATGAGGTCGACGCCGGCACCCGTGTTCAGGCCGACGTTCACGAGGCCCGAGCCGCCGAGCGACTTCGCGACGTCGTTGAGCGTGCGCGCCCGCACCAGCGCGACCGCCGAGTAGCTGGGCGTGACGGGCGTCCAGGTGAGCTCACGCAGCGCGAGGCGGTACCGGTCGGTCGCGAGCAGCGTGATGCGCTCACCCTCGATCTCCACCCGGACCCCTGTGAGGAGGGGCAGCGTGTCGTCGCGGCTCGCCGCGACGGTGACCTGGGCGACCGCGTGGGTGAGCTCGTCACCGGAGACCGTGCCGGTCAGCTCGGGCATCGCCGGGAGGGCGGGGTACTCCTCGACCGGCATCGTCAGGAGCGTGAACCGGCTCGCACCGCACGTCACGATGACCTTGGTGCCCTCGAGGACGACGTCGACCGGCTTCGCCGGCAGCGCGCGGGAGATCTCGGCCAGCAGACGTCCGGAGACGAGGACCGTGCCCGGTTCGCTCACCTCGGCGGGGATCTCCGAACGTGCGGACACCTCGTAGTCGAAGCTCGAGAGACCGATCGTGCCCGAGGCGTCGGCCTCGAGGCGGACCCCGGCGAGGACGGGGGCAGGGGGACGGGTCGGCAGGGTTCGCGCCGTCCAGGTCACCGCGTCGGCCAGGACATCACGCTCAACCCGGAACTTCATCCCACACCCTCTCGTCCCCACGTCCAGGATCGGACTGATCTTCACACGTGCCGGACGTCCCTGCTCGCCCGTGCCAGCCGGTGCCGCCCTGTGCGTCAGGACCGGGGTACCGGCGCCCGCTCGACGGCGGCGTGCGCGGTGCGTCCGGATGGTGCGGTCGGGATGTCGGCGGGGGTGGGGAAGAACGTCCTGTCCAGCATGAACAGTACGCGAGGACGACGTTGGGGAGGAACCGGGAGCGTCGGGGATGTGGACGGTGATGGCGGTGGCCGTGAGATCTCGGCAGGGTGCGGCACGGTCGCTCGTCCCGGCCTGATGAAGGCGCTCGAAATTTCTCCCTGATAGATCGTTCGTCGTCGTCATAGGGGTTGTGCAAACGGTGGAAAACGGACCTTCGTGCAGGTCAGAGGCTATTTCTGGGTGTGGACCGGGCCGTGGGCAGTGTGTGGGTAAGTCGCGCGGCCTGTGGGCGGCACATCTTTCCCCACACCCTGTCCACCGAGCGGAGGTGCTCTGTCCACACCTGGAGGCCCGTCGTCCACAGTTATCCACAGCGAGATGCACAACTGTGTACACCCATCGGGGAGGAGTAGTCCGCCCGGGGGGCAGTCATCCACAGCATGATGTGGGAAAACGCGGTGATCTCGCTCGTCCCGGGTGGGGATCGTGACGGTGTGGTCGACTCGGACGGCTGCGGTTCGAACGATGTGGTTGCCCACAGGTGTCCTGTGGATGGGTGTGGATATCTCCGCCCACACCGTGTGCACGACGGACCTCGACGCGGCCGCTCGTGCCGAGCCACGGCGGGACGGAGAGCAGACGAGTCGGTCCGCGGGCGCGACGAGGACCGGCCACACGGTGCCGTGGCGTGCATCACGCCGTCCTCGGCCACGGGTGACGCGGTCGTGCAGCAGGGCTGCGGAAGCGCTGGAGGTCACGACGAGGTGGGCGCGGGGAAGGGGTGACGACAGCGACGGTGACGTCCGCGGTAGTGGTGGCGGACGGTCCGACGGCGACGGACGTGCCGACGGTCAGCCGCGGTGCTGCTGCTTGATACGGCTCGTGAGCTCCGTGACCTGGTTGTAGGTCGAGCGCCGCTCCGCCATCTGCTCGGTGATCTTGCGGTTCGCGTGCATCACCGTCGTGTGGTCGCGGCCGCCGAACTGCTGACCGATCTTCGGCAGCGAGAGGTCCGTCAGCTCGCGGCACAGGTACATGGCGATCTGCCGGGCCGTCACGAGGACCCGGGAGCGGGAGCTGCCGCAGAGGTCCTCGATGGTCAGACCGAAGTAGGCCGCGGTCTGCGCGATGATCGCGGCCGGTGTGATCTCCGCGGAGTCCTCGTCCGTGATGAGGTCCTTGAGGACGATCTCCGCCAGCGGCAGGTCCACCTGCTGACGGTTGAGGTTCGCGAAGGCGGTCACCCGGATGAGGGCGCCCTCGAGCTCTCGGATGTTCGTCGAGATGCGCGAGCCGATGTACGACAGCACGTCGTCGGGGGCGTTGAGCCGCTCGCTGCTCGCCTTCTTGCGCAGGATCGCGATGCGGGTCTCGAGGTCCGGCGGCTGGACGTCGGTGATGAGGCCCCACTCGAACCGGGACCGCAGGCGGTCCTCGAAACCGTTGAGCTGCTTGGGCGGCAGGTCGGACGTGATGACGACCTGCTTGTTCGCGTTGTGGAGGGCGTTGAAGGTGTGGAAGAACTCCTCCATCGTCTGCTCCTTGCCCTGCAGGAACTGGATGTCGTCGATGAGGAGGACGTCGACGTCCCGGTAGCGGCGCTGGAACGCTCCCGCTTTGCCCTCACCGATCGAGTTGATGAAGTCGTTGGTGAACTCCTCCGAGTTCACGTACCGCACCCGGACGTTGGGGTACAGGTTGTGGGCGTAGTGCCCGATCGCGTGGAGGAGGTGCGTCTTGCCCAGACCCGAGTCGCCGTAGATGAAGAGCGGGTTGTACGCCTTGGCGGGTGCCTCGGCGACCGCCACGGCTGCGGCGTGCGCGAACCGGTTGGACGAGCCGATGACGAACGTCTCGAAGACGTACTTGGGGTTGAGCCGGCTCGGTTCGGCCTGTGGACGAGGCGGCGGCGGTGGCGCAAGGTCGGGGAGGTCGTCGTCCGGGTCGACGTACGGGCGCTCGACGGCGGGCCGTGAGGCAGGCGCCAGGACGGGCTCAGAGCTCAGCTCGGGGTCGACGGTGATGCCGAAGCGGACGTCCCTGCCGAGGCACGACGACATGGCGTTCACCAGCTCGTCGCGGACCCTGGTCTCGAGATAGGTACGCGTCTGCTCGTGGGGAACGGCGATGAAGACGGTGTCGTCGAGGATCGCGAGCGGCTTCGCCAGGCGGATGAACGCGATCTGGCGCGGGGTGATGTCCGGACTCGCCTCGAGGATGCTCAGGGTCTGTGCCCAGACGTCGGCGATGCTGTCGGCCGGGTTCGCCACGGGCGGTGTCCTCACGAGGTCGAGGGTGTGCGTCGACGTGCGGTGGCCGCGCGACGGAGGGCGCGAGTGGCGAGGGTCGACGGGTGTCTGGGGGGTGGTGCTGAGGTCGATCGTGCCACGTCAAGGCCTCATCCACATAGTTGTCCACAGGCTGTGGGTTACTAGCGTGACAATCGGCTGAGGTCAAGACGCGAGGAGGGACGAGGTGAGGATCGGGCCTCGCGGACGGCCGGCGACCCACGCGGCAAGGCCTCGGTAGGGACTGGTGCCGCCATGGGATCGGTGTGGTGCCGTCGTGAGGGCCTCGCCGTACCCGGGCTGGTTTGACCTGAGGACGTCCGGCAGCGTAGCGTCATACAGCCGTTCCAGGTGCTCTTGGCGCGCCCGCGTGGTCAGCGTGGGTCGAGCTGCGGCCGAGGCGCTTTCCCACAGGATCAGCGCGCTGCACACGGTCCACGTGCTGCTCGCACCAGGACGGCCGACGAGAGGGAAACCGCTCGTCAGCGCCACCCGAACCACCGACAGGGTCCACCGGAGCCTGTCACTGCATCGTCGAGGACATAGACGGTGTACCTCCCCGACGTTCTTGGAGTACCTCGTGAGCAAGCGGACCTTCCAGCCGAACACCCGGCGCCGTGCGAAGACCCACGGCTTCCGGCTGCGTATGCGGACCCGTGCCGGCCGCGCCATCCTGGCTGCCCGCCGTCGCAAGGGCCGCACCGAGCTCTCTGCCTGATCGCGTGCTCCCCGCGGCGCACCGACTGCGCCGTTCCGTAGATTTCGAACGGGCGGTGCGCCGCGGCGTGCGTGCTGGCAGGTCGACCGTGGTCGTCCACCTCTCCGAGGATGCTCGGGGCGGGGACGCGCCACAGGTCGGCTTTGTCGTATCCAAGGCGGTGGGGAACGCGGTGCACCGGAACCTCGTCAAGCGCCGCCTCCGCGCTTCCGTCGCGACGCATCTCGCAGCCCTCCCGGCGCGCAGTCGGACGGTCGTCAGAGCGCTCCCGGCCTCTGGGTCGGCGACCTTCGAGCAGCTCGACCGTGACGTCGCCCGTGGTCTTGACCGTGCCGTCTCCCGGTGGCGCGAGCACGAGAGCGCGCGGCCGTGACCGCGACTCGGATGCGGGACGCCCAGGCGACGAGCACGGTCGACGACGGTCCCGACTCCCCGGATCAGCAGCCGGACGCTGCCCGTGCGGGCGCGACGCACGCGGTGATCGATCTCCTGCGTCGCGTCCCGGCACTGGCTCTGATCGGGATGATCCGGGCGTACCAGTCCGTGATCTCGCCCATGACCGGGCCCACCTGCAAGTACTACCCGTCCTGCTCCCAGTACGCCCTGACCGCTGTCCGGCGGCATGGTGCGCTGCGCGGCACGGGCCTCGCTCTCTGGAGGTTGCTCCGCTGCAACCCCTGGAGCCTTGGCGGGGTCGACGACGTGCCGCCGGCACGAGACGCGCACACGCACCAGTCCTGAGCCCCGCAGCGGGCGATTCACGAGCTTTGTCAGAAGGTTAGGGAGCAGTCACCGATGGACTTCTTCGCGTTCCTCGCCCCCATCGAATGGGCCGTGGCGTGGATCATGTACCTGTGCCACCAGGGCCTGACGTACCTGGGCTTCTCCGACGGTCCCGGACCGGCGTGGGTCCTGTCGATCGTGGGCCTCGTCATCATCATCCGTATCCTGCTCATCCCGCTCTTCTTCAAGCAGATCAAGGCGTCGCGCGGCATGCAGATGCTGCAGCCCGAGATGCAGGCGATCCAGAAGAAGTACAAGGGCAAGTCGGACCCGGCGTCCCGTGAGGCGATGAGCCGCGAGACGATGGAGCTGTACAGGAAGCACGGGACCAACCCGTTCGCCTCCTGCATGCCGATCCTGCTGCAGTCGCCGATCTTCTTCGCTCTCTTCCGCGTGCTGAACGGGCTCGTGCCCATCTCGACCGGCCAGGACGACCCGATCGGCCCGATCGACGCGTCGGTCGCGAGCGACATCGAGAGCTCGTCGGTCTTCGGCGCGAACCTGTCGGACATCTTCCTGAAGACCCCTGACCTCCAGGCGCGGATCGTCATCGCGGTGCTCATCGTGGCGATGTGCGCCACGACGTTCTTCACGCAGCGCCAGCTGACGATGAAGAACATGCCGAAGGCCGCTCTCGAGGGCCCGATGGCGTCGACGCAGAAGATGATGCTCTACGTCTTCCCCTTCATCTTCGCGGTCTCGGGTGTCAACTTCCCGGTCGGTGTCCTCGTCTACTGGACCACGACGAACCTGTGGTCCATGGGGCAGCAGTTCTACACGATCCGCCGGATGCCCGCGCCCGGCTCGGAGGCGGAGCGTCTGCTCAAGGAGCGCCAGGCACGCAAGAAGGCGGCCAAGGGCGTCGTCGAGGACGCAGCTCCGGTCATCGAGGAGCCGCGCGGCCAGCGCCAGCAGCCGAAGCGCAAGGACCGCCAGAAGAGCCGGCCGCAGATCTCCGGGCCGGCCGCTGCGACCAACGGGCAGAAGAACCCGATCGAGGACGCACCTGTCGTCGATGAGGGCCCGAGTGATCCGCCAGCCACGGGGCCGGCGAAGAAGCCCAAGAAGAAGCAGTAGACCCCGCGCCGTCGCGCGACCCTGCCGCACCGAGGAGCATCCGTATGCCATCAACCGATACCCCCGTGCCCGACGACACCACCGCCGAGGAGACCACGTCCCGACAGCCGACCCGCCTCGAGGAGGAGGGTGAGATCGCGGCCGACTACCTGGAAGAGCTGCTCGACATCGCCGATCTCGGTGGGGACATCGACATCGACGTCGAGCACGATCGTGCGGCGGTCGAGATCGTCGCGGACGACGACTCGGAGCTCGGGGCCCTCGTCGGCGAGGACGGCGAGGTGCTCGAGGCCCTTCAGGAGCTGACCCGGCTCGCCGTTCAGGCGCGGACGGGGGAGCGGAGTCGTCTCATGTTGGACGTCGCCGGGTTCCGTGCGCAGCGGCGTCGTGAGCTGACGGCACTGGCCGAAGAGGCGATCGCGAAGGTCCGTGTCGAGGGGGCGACGGTGACCATGGACCCGCTGAACGCCTTCGAGCGAAAGGTCGTCCACGACGCCGTTGCGGCGGCCGGGCTCCGCAGCGACTCCGAGGGCACGGAACCCCAGAGGTACGTGGTCATCCATCCCGCCCAGTAGTCGTGCCACCGAGCGCCCCCTTGTTTCACGTGAAACGGGGGGCGCTCGTCGTTGGTGAGGATGTGTCGCCGAGGCGTCGCGGTAGGCGTCGAGACGTGTTTCACGTGAAACGATGGAGCGTGGAACGAGACGAGGGAGGACAGCGGATTCATGGATGCTGAGATGGGGGCTGGGCTCGGGTCGCGGTTCGGCGAGTCGGAGCTGGCGGCCTACTTCGGTGACGCGTATCCCCAGGTCGCGACCTACGCGCGGCGCCTCGAGGACGAGGGAGAGCTCCGTGGCCTGATCGGTCCGCGCGAGGTGCCCCGCATCTGGGATCGACACATTCTGAACTCCGCTGCTGTGGTTCCGTTCCTTCCGGAGAGCGGCCTGATCGCGGATATCGGGTCGGGTGCGGGTCTCCCGGGGATCGTGGTGGCCGCGCTGCGCCCCGAAGCGTCGGTCTACCTGGTCGAACCGATGGAGCGGCGCTGTGCGTGGCTGACGGAGATCGCCGACGACCTTGGTCTGGCGAACATCGAGGTCAAGCGGGGGCGCGCCGAAGAGTTTCACGGGGCGTTCGAGTGCGACGCAGTGACGTCCCGCGCTGTCGCCTCCCTCGACAAGCTGGTGCGGATGTCGATGCCCCTGGTACGGCCGGGCGGAGAGATGATCGTCCTGAAGGGGCGAAACGTCGCCCAAGAGGTCGACCCTGCGCGGAAGGCGATCCGCAAGTTCAAGGGGTCCGACCCTGAGATCTTCGACGCGCCGACGATCCCCGGAGTGGAGAGTACGACCGTCGTCCGTATCGTGCGGCAGACTGGGACCCGCTGAGCAGGCGTCTCGGGATCGACGAGGCGTGTGACGAGAGACCTGTCGGGGAGAGCCTCGAAGGCCCGGTCCATGAAGCTCGGCGTCTGCTGGTCGAAGAGTCGAAGAGGGAGAGGCGCGTGACCGAGAGCACCCACGAGGTCGACACCGGTGCTACGGGCTGGGACGGCGGTGCCGACAGACTCTCGGAAGGGAGCGTCCCCGCCGAGGACGATCGGCGTGCCGCCCTCATGGCAAGCCTCCCTCAGACGGACGAGAGCACACCGCTGGCGTCACAGCTAGCCATCGATGCGCGTCGTCGGATCGATCTCCAAGGACGCCGGTTCCCCCGACCGACCGCTACGCGGATCATCACCGTCGCCAACCAGAAGGGCGGCGTCGGGAAGACCACCACGACGGTGAACATCGCTGCGGGCCTCGCGCAGGCCGGCTTGAACGTGCTGGTCATCGACAACGACCCTCAAGGCAACGCGTCGACAGCTCTGGGAGTCGACCACCGTGCTGGTACTCCGTCGATCTACGAAGTCCTGGTCGACGGCTCACCTCTGGAGTCGGCGGTTCAGCAGTGCCCCGACATCCCGACCCTGTGGTGCGTCCCGGCGACGATCGACCTCTCGGGTGCGGAGATCGAGCTCGTGTCGATGGTTTCACGTGAAACGCGGCTACGACGCGCGCTCGATGTGTACCTCGAGCAGCGCGTCGCCGCGGGTCTCGACCCGATCGACTACGTGCTCGTCGACTGCCCGCCAAGCCTTGGCCTCTTGACCATCAACGCGTTCGTCGTCGGGCGTGAGGTGCTCATTCCGATCCAGTGCGAGTACTACGCGCTGGAAGGCTTGAGTCAGCTCCTCAAGACCATCGAGCTGATCAAGGCCCACCTCAACCCCGGCCTGCACGTCTCCACCATTCTTCTCACCATGTATGACGGGCGGACGAACCTCGCGCAGCAGGTCGCGTCCGAGGTGAGAGAGCACTTCCCGGACCAGACGCTCCGCACGACTGTCCCGCGATCCGTGAGAATCTCCGAGGCACCCAGTCATGGACAGACAGTCATGACCTACGACGCAGGGTCGACGGGCGCGCTGGCATACCTCGAAGCAGCGCGCGAGCTGACCCAGCGCGGGCCAGGCGTCGTGGCTCCGTTGGACCCGTCGCAGGACGGACGGTCGATGGATGTGAGCACCGCTGGGCAGCAGCTCGACGTGGACGTGGACGCGGATCGAGGCTCGGAGCCTGCTCCGAGCGCAGGGCGGCCTGCCACCAGCCTCTCGGAGCATGGCGGCGTCGACTCGCTCGACCACCGCGCCGACAACCCAGAGCATGGCGTCGACAACCCGGAGCACACCATCACGTCCCCTGATGACAGTTCTGGCAGCTCGCAACGTGCCGACGAGGCTCGGGAGCAGCGCGAGGACGGCTCGGAGCACGGGGCGGGCAGCGTGACGGACGCCGAGGACGTGGATGGTGTCCGGATGATGAGGAACGAGCACGAGTTCGCCGCGTCCATCGGTGGACCGGCAGTCCGACTGGAGGAGCAGCGATGAGTGAGAAGCGGCGCGGATTGGGACGCGGTCTCGGTGCGTTGATCCCGACGAGCTCTGAGGGCAAGCGCCCCGTCGACGTGTTCTTTCCGAGCGCGCCGGTGAGCGATGGCGACACGCACGGCAAGGAGTCGATCGCGGACGTGACGGCCGCTCCTGGCGTCGACCCCGTGCAGGGTTCCGGTGCGGAGACGGCCGTCGCAACGCTCAACGATACGCCCGGTCCCGCTGACGTCATCGGAGTCGTCAGCCTCTCGGAGCAGGACCTGGCTGAGCTCAGCGCCCTCGAAGAGGCACAGACGGATGAGGCAGCTCGTGCGGAGCAGCCGTTCATCGCAGGGGAGGCGGCTGCGACCGACGCTCGAGGAGCTGCGACAGACGCCGCGGTCAGAGATTCCGGCGCCACCGTTTCACGTGAAACATCCGGGGCTGCCGTGGGCGAGGACGAGAGCACCTCGTCGTCCGCGAGCACGGACCCGCTCGACGCGGAGCTGCAGTGGATCGGAGGCGCCGGGGACGACCTGGTGCCCGTCCCGGGGGCGCGATTCGCCGAGATTCCCGTCGAGTCGATCCGGCCAAACCCTCGGCAGCCGCGGACGGTCTTCGACGACAGTGATCTCGAGGAACTGGTCGGTTCGATCCGAGAGATCGGTGTTCTCCAGCCGATCGTGGTTCGTCCAGTGCCGGGGGAGAACGGCTCCTACGAGCTCATCATGGGTGAGCGTCGGTGGCGCGCGACCCAGGCGGCAGGCATGTCCGCCATCCCAGCGATCGTGCGCGAGACCGACGACGCAGACCTCCTGCGCGACGCGCTCCTCGAGAACCTCCACCGGAGTGCGCTGAACCCCCTGGAGGAGGCGGCGGCCTACCGACAGCTGCTGGACGACTTCGGCTGCACTCACGAAGAGCTCGCCGAGCGGATCTCCCGGAGCCGCCCGCAGATCTCGAACACCCTGCGCCTGCTGCGGCTCCCTCCTCTCGTGCAGCGCAGGGTTGCAGCCGGCGTCCTGTCCGCCGGCCATGCCCGCGCGCTGCTGGGCCTCACCGACGGCGGTGAGATCGAGCGACTGGCTCAGCGCATCGTCGCGGAAGGGCTCTCTGTGCGCGCCACTGAGGAGATCGTCGCCATGGGCGGGCTGGATCAGGAGCGTCGGCAAGCCCGGACCCCGAGGGCGGGACAGCGTTCGGCTGCCATCGACGAGCTGGCAACGCGCCTGTCCGATCGGTTCGAGACGCGGGTCAAGGTCGATCTCGGGAAGAACAAGGGCCGTCTGACGGTGGAGTTCGCGTCTGTGGAGGACCTGAACCGGATCCTCGATGTGATGGCTCCGGAGGATCCGGGTCTGCTGCGGCAGTAGCAACGGCGGAGCACGGCAAGGATGCTCGCGGCGTCCGGGTATCTCTCGCCCGTCGGCGCGTCGGCGCGTCGGCCCGTCGGCCCGTCGGCCCGTCGGCCCGTCGGCGGTTGGCTGGCCTGCCTACCCGTGGCACAGGCGAGCCTCGGGCGACGCATCGCGGCACCGTGCCCCCAGGCTGCGTCGGACTCAGCCACTTCGTCCGCGCCCTTGCACGCGGACAAAGTATCCATGCGTTCCCCGACGACCAGGCTGTTTCACGTGAAACGGGACCGACGACGCCCGATCCGAGCGTTCTCTGGCAGGGCAGGGGAGAACGCACGGCGGCCGTTATCATCAGTCGGTCCGGTCGGTTCCACGTGAAACGTCCATGATTCGGCTGCCAGATCGACGTGACGTCGGGGTGCCGAGGGCGCTAAGAACGGGTCAACTGCGAACCCTCGCCAGGCCGGCACGACCGGTTTCACGTGAAACACGATCGCGTTGGCCGCCCAGAGGGACGGAGCGCTTTCCAGCGATCGTTGCCGCGCGACGCGACGCAACGACACGTGACGCTCCCGCTCCGACCAGGCGGCACTCGTTCGAGCGGCACGGACGGCAATCGGTTCGAGCAGCACTGGCGCCACATCTGCGATCAGTACCGAACTCGCACGCAGCGCCGGTGAAAAGGACGTGACCCGGCGGATGTGGAGAGGGATCCTCGGTTCGTGCACCCGTCGTTCGCCCCTGAGACCACCGCCGACCAAGCACGTGCTCTGCTCGAGTCGGCAGGGTGGCGCCTGGTCGGAGCGGGGGACTGGGCGTGGGTGCTCGCCTCCCCGGACGATCTCTGGGCGGCTCGCGTCACGCCCTTCGACCCGGCCTTCCGCCTCTTCGCCGATGCCTGCCTCGTAGGCTCGCCGAATCGTTTCCTCGTCCGTATCGACAGTCTCGTCCCGCTGCGCCACAAGGGGTACGTCGTCTACATGGAGCGCCTCCACCCCGCAGACGAGGATCGCGCCGCACGACTCGTGAGGTCTCTCGGTAGGGGCGGCACAACCAGCGCGCCTCCTCAGGGCTCCCGCGCCGACCTGGTGGAGCACGCCGCCATCGACGATCTGCGCCTCCAGATCAACGACCTGCTGGCAACGGGTGGGCGACGCTTTCGGACCTGGGGCGGAGCAGACATCCGTCCGGGCAACATCCTGCAGACGGCGGGCGGTCAGCTGCGCCTCACCGACCCTCTCTTCGTCCACGGCCCGACCATCGTCACGGCGATCCGTGAAGGGCGTGCCGATGCCCTCGGAGATTTCTCGCGCGCGGACCTCGAGGACTTCCTGCGGATCCCTGCCTTCGCGCGAAGCACGGACACGGAAGCACTGCGGTCTGCGTTGGACGCTCTCGGTGTCGAGAGCTCATGACCAGGGCTCCCGATCGCACGATGCCGGCGGCGCGTCGGTCGGGTGTTCTGCATTACCCGCAGCAGGCATGGATGCGCCGGCGAGCAGGGAGGTTCCACGTGAAACGCTGCAGCCTCTCAGGGCTACGGCGTGCCACGATCGAGACGTGAGAGCCATACGTCGCGGGCCTGGCGTGTTTCACGTGAAACGCTGGTCGTCCCGCGCGAGGGGCAGGGGAGCAGGACAACAGGGTCGCGCGGAGCAAGTGCGCGCGACGACCGCTGTCGCGGGACGTGGGAGGGCGGGCCAGTCAGGGCTCACTGTCCGACGCGGCCGGACGCGGTCAGGCGCGAGCTCAGCGCGAGCGGACGTGGAGGTCCACGAGAGCACGGTACAGAGCGGGCAGATCAGCCCCGGCCGCTCGCGCTGCCTGCGGGAACAGCGACGTCTCCGTCATTCCCGGTGCCACGTTGACCTCGAGGAACTGCACCACTCCGTCGGGGTCCACGATGACGTCGGTACGGGAGAGGTCGCGCAGCCCGAGAGCGGAGTGCGCCCGAACAGCCACGTCCTGCACCGCCTGGAGAACAGAGTCGTCGAGACGGGCCGGAGCGAAGTACTCGGTTCGGCCGGGGTTGTACCGCGCGTCGTAGTCGTAGGGGCCGTCGGTCACGATCTCGACCGGCGGGAGGGCAGAGGGACCCGAGCCGAGGTCGACGACGCTCACCGCGAGCTCTACCCCCTGCACGGCGCGCTCGATGAGCGCGACCTCCCCATACGCGAAGCAGTTCACCATCGCGCGAGGGAGTGCATCGGCCGAGGTGACCAGCGTGACCCCGAGGGCAGAGCCGCCGTGGGTGGGCTTGACCACGAGGGGCAGTCCCAGGCGTGCCACGACGGCATCGAGGACCGGTTGCGCGCCGAGCTCGCGGAACAGGCTCTGGGGGAGGGTCACGTACTCGGGGGTGGTGATCCCGGCACCGAGCACGGTGCTCTTCGCCACCGGCTTGCTCCAGGCGGAGCGGCTCTGCCGGGGCCCGGTTCCGACGTAGGCCAGCCCGAGCAGCTCGAGCATGTCGCGGACGGACCCGTCCTCGCCGCTGGCGCCGTGGAGGAGGGGCCACACGACGTCGGGGCGGTGCTTGTCCAGGAAGGACAGGAGCGTCGCGTCGAGGTCGTGCACGGACACGTCGAGGCCGGCGGCGCGCAGGCTCTCGGCGACGCGTCGACCTGACCTCAGAGAGACGTCTCGCTCGTGCGAGAGCCCACCGGCGAGGATCACGACATGCCCTGCAGGCTCCGAAGTAGTGTCGGAGCCACCCGGACGAAGTCGCTGGTCAGAGGGCTGATCCGTACCAGCCGCCCCCACTGGACGGGATGCATGGGCCCCTGCCGCGCGCGCCGCGCGCGCGTCGGCCTGCGAGGGGGTGCCTGTGGTCGTGTCCACGGTCGGACTCCTTGTCGACGAGCCCGCGCGGAGTCACGCGCCGAGCCCACGGTGAGATGGCTGTGGCGATCAGGCCAGATCGGGCGAGGGGTTCTCGACGTCCGTGAGGTCGGGGTCGAGTGCAGCGCCGGTCCCGAAGATCTCGACGAGCTCGCGCTCGGCGTTCACGACGCCGGCGAGGCGGCGCACACCCTCCCGGATACGGTCCGGGGTGGGGAAGCAGAACGAGAGGCGCACATGGTCGGCTCCGGTGCCGTCCGCGTAGAAGGCCGTGCCGGGGACGTAGGCCACGCGGGCGGTGACCGCTCGCGGGAGCATCGAGCGGGCGTCGAGTCCCTCAGGAAGCCGCACCCAGGTGTAGAAGCCTCCCTCGGGGACGGTCCAGCGCGCCGTCGGGAGGTGCTCCGAGAGCGCCCCGATCATCGCGTCGCGACGCTCGCGGTAGAGCTCGCGGAACTGCTTGATCTGGCCCTTCCAGTCGCTGGTGTCCAGGTAGGCCGCGATGGCGAGCTGAGACGCGTTCGACGGGCACAGGATCGCGGACTCGCTCGCGAGGACGAGCTTCTCCCGGACCGCGTGGGGGGCGACGACCCAGCCGACCCGGTAACCCGGGGCGAACGTCTTCGAGAACGATCCCAGGTAGAGCACCCCGTCCTCGTCGAGGGAGCGGAGGGCGGGCAGTGTCTGACCGTCGAAGCCCAGGAGGCCGTAGGGGTTGTCCTCGATGACGAGGACCCCGTGCCGGCGCGCGATCTCCAGCACGCGAGGACGCCTCTCGGCGGACAGGCTCACACCGGCGGGGTTGTGGAAGTTCGGGACCGTGTAGAGCAGCTTGACCCGCCGGCCCTCGGCCGCAAGGGCGGTGAGCGTCTCCTCGAGCGCTTCAGGGACCAGTCCGTGCTCGTCGAGGGGGACGTGGACGACGTCGGCCTGGTAGGAGCGGAAGACGCCCAGCGCTCCGACGTAGCTCGGGGCCTCGGCGACCACGACGTCGCCCGGGTCGATGAAGATCCTCGTGACGAGGTCGAGGGCCTGCTGCGACCCGGTCGTGACGACGACGTCGTCGGGGTGGCAGTCGATGCCCTCGAGCCGGACGATGTCGAGGATGCGTTCGCGCAAGGTCTCGTCGCCCTGGCCCGAGCCGTACTGGAGCGCTGTCGTCCCGCGCGTCGCGACGAGCCGCTGCATCGTGTCGGCGATCGTGTCGAGCGGCAGGCCCTCGAGGTAGGGCATCCCGCCGGCGAGCGACACGACCTCGGGGCGGTTGGCGACCGCGAAGAGCGCCCGGATCTCCGACGCGCGCATCCCGTGCGCGCGCTCTGCGTAGGCGCCGAACCACGGGTCGAGGCGGGTCCCGGCGGAGGTCGGCTGAGGGGGAGGGGTGGGCGCGCTCACGTTTCCCAGTCTCGCACGGCGCATCGGGGGATCCCGTGAAGACGCCGGAGGGCGGACCGCTCGAAGCGGCCCGCCCTCCGGCGTCGTGGACGTGGTGCGTCAGGCCGTCGTGGCGAGGACGGCGTCGATCTCCTCGGTCAGCGCACGCTTCGGACGAGCGCCGATGATCGAGCGCTGGAGCTCGCCTCCGACGTAGACGTTGAGGGTCGGGATGGACACGATGCCGTAGGCGCCCGTGGTCTCCGGGTTCGCGTCGGTGTCGAGCTTCGCGATCTTGATCTTGTCGCCGTACTCCTCGGAGAGCTCCTCGAGGATGGGCGCGACCTGGCGGCACGGACCGCACCAGGTGGCCCAGAAGTCGACGAGGACGGGGACGTCGGACGCGAGGACCTCGTCGCGGAAGGTGGCGTCGGTGACGGGAACGGTGGCCATGCGTGACCTCCAGGGTGGAGTGGCGACGGGGGACGACCTCCGTCGCGGGACGGGTGGGAAGATGTCGAGAGGCGTCAGGCGCGGATCTCGGCGAGGGCCTCGGGGAGCTCCTCCGGGTTCGGGCTCTCGGGCGTCCCGGCCAGGTCTGCCAGACCCGCGGCGTCCGCGAGCTCGGTGAGGTAGCGCTGGGCGTCGAGCGCGGCGGAGCAGCCGGAGCCGGCCGCGGTGATCGCCTGGCGGTAGGTGTGGTCGACCAGGTCGCCGCACGCGAAGACCCCGGGCAGGTTGGTCGCGGTGGTGCGGCCGACGACCTGGACGTAGCCCTCGTCGTCGAGGTCGATCTGTCCGGCGAGGAGCTCGCTGCGGGGCTCGTGCCCGATCGCGACGAAGAGGCCCGTGGCGGGGAGTGCGCTCTCGGCGCCGGTCACGGTGTCGCGCAGGCGCACTCCTTCGACCTTGCTCTCGCCGTCGATGCCCACGACCTCGGAGTTCC
Source organism: Cellulosimicrobium sp. Marseille-Q4280 (assembly GCF_943181405.1). GTDB lineage: Bacteria > Actinomycetota > Actinomycetes > Actinomycetales > Cellulomonadaceae > Cellulosimicrobium. Next base: position 323,789 of record NZ_CALPBY010000006.1, on the reverse strand, counting down.
ACGCGAACTCGATCTTGGGGTCGGCGAGGGCGCGGTCGGCCATGATCTTCGACGCGCGCAGCTCGTCGCGACGGTGCACGATCGTCACCTTCTCCGCGAACCGGGTGAGGAAGGTGGCCTCCTCCATGGCGGAGTCGCCGCCACCGACGACGGCGATGTGCTGGTCGCGGAAGAAGAACCCGTCGCACGTCGCGCACCAGGAGACGCCGCGGCCGGACAGCCGCTTCTCGTCGTCGATGCCCAGCTCGCGGTAGGCGGAACCGGTCGCGAGGATCACGGCGCGTGCACGGTACGTGTCACCGTTGCCCGTCACGACGGTCTTCACGGGGCCGTCGAGCTCGAGCGACGTCGCGTCGTCCCACTCGACCCGTGCGCCGAAGCGCTCGGCCTGCTTGCGCAGCGACTCCATGAGGTCCGGCCCCATCACGCCGTCGGGGAAGCCCGGGAAGTTCTCGACGTCCGTCGTGTTCATCAGCGCACCGCCAGCGGTCACCGAACCGGCCAGCACCACGGGCGCCAGGCCCGCGCGGGCGGCGTAGATCGCCGCGGTGTAGCCAGCAGGACCCGATCCCACGATGATCAGGTTCTCGACGGTCGGCTGCTCGGTCACGTGATGCTCCTCGGTGTCGGTGCGCGACGTACCCGCCGCGCGATGTGGTGAACGCCGGCGACGGCCCATCTGTTCCGCGGCGCGCTCCTCCCACGGTACGGCGTGGGTCCTGCGCTGCGTCTCAGGAGACCTGCGCTGCGTCTCAGGAGAGCAGGATCTCGTTGATCTCCATGCGGTTCTCGCCCGCCGCGTTCTGCGGCAGCTCGGTGAACCACAGCACGATGGACTCGGCCTCGACGGGCTCGGGGAACGTGAACTCGACGCCCGGTGAGAGCGGGCCGGACGCGAGCACCTCGCCCTCGGTCGGGGTGCCCGGCGACGTGGCACGGATCTCGACGTTGCCACCGTTCACACCCGAGTCGATGACGATCGTCTGCACGGGTGCCTTCTCCTCGAGGACGACGGCGAAGCCGATGCCGTCCTTGAGCCCGGCGAAGTCGGGGCTGTTGTACCGACGGGTGTACCAGAACGTCTCGGGCTGGCTGTCGAAGGCGAGCGCGACGGCCTCGGGGTGCTCGCCCTCGTTGCCCGGGTCTGCGTCGCCCTGGGGGTCGAGCGCCTGGGCGGAGGCGATGACGGGCCGGACCTCGGGCGCAGGTGCGGGCTCCTCGCCGCCGCCGTCGGTCGCACCCGGTTCGCCCTCGGCGGGGGTCTCCTCACCCGTCGTCTCGCGGCCGTCGGACTGCACGGCGGGCGAGAAGCCGTCGAACGCGGTGTCGACCGCCCAGAAGACGCCGGCGCCGACGAGCAGGACGACCAGCACGAGGACGAACGGCGTCGCGTTGAAGCGGCGTGGCCCACGGCGCGGGACGGGCTCGCCCCAGCTGCCCTCGGCGCTCTGCGCAGCGGGCAGCTCGACGGCAGGCTGCTGGACCGCGGGAGCGGAGGAGCTGGCTGTCCCGGCGGGCGCGGGGTAGGCCTGGGTCGGGGTGGCGCCCGGGTCGTACGCGGGCGGCGGCGGCACGGGCAGCGGGCCGGTGGGGGCGGGCCGACCGCGGTGGCGGCGGCCTGCTCCTGGCCGTACGTCGCGGTTCCGGCTGCGTACCCGGCAGCCGCGTAGCCGGCGGCCCCCGGGACGGCACCCACGCGGTGGATCCGCCCGGTGGCAGGGCGGCGGACCGGGGGAGCGGGCGGCGGCGTCCCGGGCGGGGCCGACGCCCCGCCGTCGAACGCGGTCCGTACGGACTGACGGCTCACGCCTGCGGCGGAGGCGGCCGCGCCGGGTTGGACGAACGCGGGCAGCGCTGCGACCACGGACACCTCGCCCCACGGCTCGAGCGCCGAGACGACGTCGGCGGGCGTGCTCGGCCCACCTCCGGCGACAGGCCCGGTCCACGACGCGGCGTCGCCCGTGGCGGCGGTGAAGGTCTCGCTGCACAGCTCGTCCAGCTCGGCCGGCACGTCCGAGCGGACGGCGGACGGCGGGAGGGCCCGGTCGCCGGAGAGCTGGGCGGGCAGGGGGTGGATGGCGTCCGCGGAGATCCAGGGGACGTCCAGCGACGGGCCCGCCCAGCGGGCGGTGACGGCGTAGTAGAGGAGGGCGACGAGCCCGACGGCGTCCGCCCGGGACGTGCGTTCGGGGTCCTGCTGGTCCTGTCCTGCGACGCCGGCGTCGAGGCCCAGCCCGGTCACGACGACGCGGCTCCCGTCGACCCGGACGGCGTCCGGGCGCAGCGCGAGGTGGTGCACCCCGCGGCGTCGGGCAGCCTCGAGCGCGGAGGCGGCCTCGCCGACGATGGCGCGGGCCTGCTGCGGGTCGACGATGCCGCCCGCGACGACCTCGGCGAGCGTGATGCCGACGAACGGTTCGGTGACGACGTACGCCGCGCCGTCCTCCGCCCCGACGTCGAGGACGCGGGTGAGGCGCGGGTCGGCGACGAGCGCGGCACGGCGCGCGGAGTCGAGCGCGTCGGCGACGTGCGCGCCGGTGACGAGCGAGACCCGCACGGGCCGGTCGAGGATCTGGTCGTGCGCCGACCAGGCCGTGACGTCGGCGAGGTCGGACGGGAGCTGCTCGTCCAACCGGTAGCGGGCGACGAGCAGTGTTCCGGGGGCCACGCCGTTCACCGGACCTCCTTCGGGGGACTCGTGGTCGACACCACCACATGGTACGCGGGCCCGGAATGCCCGGGTATCCAGGGAAAGGATCGTCGGCAGACCTGTGCGAGGGCCCGCTCGGGTGCGGCCCTCATCGCCGCACGAGACGTCGGACGCGGCCGAGGACCGGCCCGAGGAGCTGGTCGAGCTCGCGCACGCGCAGCAGCTTGAGGCCGCCGACGTACGCGGCGGTCATGACGACCCCGACCACCCCGACGACGAGCACCGCGTGCCCCCACGACAGGCCGTAGATCTCGCCGAGGAACCGGCCGTGGAGCTGGAGGAGGCCCCATCCGACGCCGGCGCTCACGGCGGCCGCGAGGATCGCCTTGACGTGCATGCGGACGATCCGGAAGCCGTCGAGACCGCGCAGCGTGCGGCGCAGGCCGACCGTCCGCAGGGCGACGGCGACGAGGTTGGACAGGCTCATCGCCGCACCGACGCCGACGACCCACCAGTGCGGGTCGAGCGTCCGGGTCGCGAGCCACGACACGCCCACGAGCACGATCGTGCCCGGCACCTGGATCCAGAAGACGGTCCGGCCGTCCTCGAACGCGTAGTACACCCACTTCATGAGCACCATGCCGCCGAGCGGGACGAGGCCGAACGCCATCGCGACGAGGACCTGTGCGACGGCGGCGCCGGACGCGGCGTCGACGGAGGGCACGAGGAGCTTGGTGATCGGCAGCGCGAGCACCACGAACACGGCGGTCGCGAACACGGTGAACACGCCGACCGTGCGGACGCCGCGGGACAGGTCGTGCCGCACGCGTGCGACGTCGCCGGCGTGCGCGGCCGCGCTCATGCCCGTGAAGAGCGCGGTGGCGATCGAGACCGTCACGAGGGAGTGCGGCAGCAGGTAGATCATGAGCGCCTGCGTGTAGGCGGCGTTGCCCGCTACGGTGAGCGAGTCGGCGAACGCCTCGGGGGCGCCGGCGGTGAGGCCGGTGACGACGCCGAGCGCGCCGGGGTCGTCGGCGTACCTGCCGAACGCGTCGGTGAGAGCGGCGCGCGGCGCCTCGCTCGCGAACCGCGTCGTGAACAGGACGCCGACCTGCTCGAGGAGCACGGCCGCGAACGTCCACAGCGCGACCTGGCCCGCGGACCGGAGCCCGATGCCGTGCAGCCCGAACCGGACGTGCCACCGGAAGCCGGCGCGCCACAGCGGCACCACGAGGATGAGGGCCTGCGCGGCGACGCCGAGCGTCGCGGTCCCGGCGAGCAGCGCGACCTTCGGCCCGTCCCACTGCGACAGGTCGTCGACGTTGCCCGTGGCCGCGGGGCCGTAGACGGCGATGAACGCCGCGAACCCGGCGATCGACACGACGTTGTTGAGCACCGGGGCCCACATGAACGGCCCGAACTGGCCGCGCGCGTTGAGGACCTGCCCGAGCAGCGTGTACAGCCCGTAGAAGAAGAGCTGTGGCGTGCACCAGAACGCGAAAGCCACCGCGAGCGACATCTGGGGCGACGTCCACCCCGGGCCGGTGTACAGCGCGACGAGGATGCTCGACCCGGCCGTGAGCAGCGCGGAGATCGCGAGCAGGACGACGCCCGACAGCGTGAGGAGCTTGTCGAGCCGCTCCTGCGTGTTGTGGGCCCGGTAGGCCCGCACGATCTGCGGGACGAGGACCGCGTTGAGCACGCCGCCCGCGAGGATCGCGAACAGCACGTTGGGGATCTTGTTCGCGACGTCGAAGGCGTCGGCGACCAGGCCCGTGGTGCCGATCGCCGCGACGAGCAGCACGTTGCGCACCAGGCCGAGCGCGCGCGACACGAACGTCCCCGACGCCATGAGCGCCGACGACCGGCCGAGCCCACCGGTGCGTGCGCCGCCGGCAGGGGCGTCGGTCACCCCGGCCTCGGCGACCTCGTCCGGCGTGCCCGACGCCGCGGGGTCGCCCGGGAGGGTCGACGGCCCGGGGCGGCCGGCCCCGCGCGTCGTGCCGGGCCGGTCGCCGTGGCCCTCGCCCGGTGGGCGCACGTGGCGCGGTGCGCCGGTCATCGGCGCGGCTCGCCGTCGGTCGGCGGGTCGGTCGGGGGTCGGTCGGGGGAAGGGCGGGCTGGTCGACGGTCGCCCCGGCGAGCCGTCGCGGGGACCTCCCGCGCCGCACCGTCCGCCAGATGCCGGCGAGCATCCCGACGGCGAGGAGGACCGCGACGACGACGGTGCCGACGGACTCCCAGTCCGCACGCACCCGGACCACGAACTGCTGGGGCTCGGCCACGCGCACGTCGGGCCGCACGTCGCTGACCACCTCGACGTCGACGACCACGTTGACGCTGCCCGCGGCCTCGACCGGGACCTGCACGGTGACCTCGGAACCGGCCGGGATCGTCGCGGTCTCGCGGTCGGGTGCCTTGAGGCGGGGCTCGTCGGGGCGCAGCACGACCTGGACCACGGCGTCCTGGTCGAGGTCGTTGCTCAGCCGGATCGGCAGGCTCTGCTGCTCGGCGAGCAGCAGGATCGAGGAACCGCGCACGATCGAGATGCTCCCCGTCACGGCCCGGGTCGACTGCTCGGCCTGCCGGACCGCGTCGGTCCGCGCCGCGGGGACGGTGCGGAACGCGACCGAGGTCGGGGTCACGAACCCGCTCTCGAGGGGTCGCGTCAGCGCCGCGGGGTCGGGGGCGACGGTGGCGAACGCGGCGAGGCCGTCGCGCGCGCGGGCGAGCGTCCGGAGCTGCGTCGTCGAGATCTCGTCCGCGGCCGGCGCGCTCTCCGGCAGGGCGGTGCGCGCGACCTCCGGGACGGCCGCGGCGAGCAGGTCGTCGACGGGGACGACGTCCACCCAGGCGGCGGACTCCAGCGCGGCGAGGCGTGCGGTGAACGCCGCGGGGTCCGGGTCCCACGCGCGCGGCAGCGCGACGAGGACGTTCCGGAGGTCGGCGGGGCGCTCGCGTGCGATCACCGCGGTCTCGGCGAGGAGCCGCTGGGTCGTCACGGGCTCGGCGCTGCTGCCCGCGGCGAGGAGACCCGTGAGCACCGGGTCGGGGACGAGGGCCGTGACGTCGCCCGCCGACGTGGACACCCGCGCGCTGCCGGTCGGTGTGTACGTCAGGGAGGCGTCCGGCGTGAGCGCGTCACCGCCCACCACGACGGTCGACGCGCCCGACGACGCGGCGAGGGTCACGGTCGGGAGGTCCGGGACCGTCTCGGCGGGCCACGCGAGGTCCGTCCGCCAGGCCGCGGTCGCCGTCCGGTCCTCGGGGACCGCGGGAACGGGGTCCGGGCCGGGGAGCGGTGTCCCCTCGGGCAGCGCGACGCTCGCGTGGGCGTAGGCCGCGACGTCGGGGTCGTAGGCGCGCAGCGCGAACGTCGTCCGAGCCTCTGCGGCGGTGAGGACCTCGTCGGCCCACGCGGTCACGGCCGGGTCCGGGGACCCCTGTGCGGCCGCGACGAGCGCCGGGTCGACGACCCAGCCGATCTCGGACGTCGGCCCGGTCGCAGCGGTGAGCCGTGCCAGCCGGCCAGGCTCGTCCTCCGTGCCGACCGCGGCAGACAGCGCGTCGTCGTACGTCTCGGGGTCGGGGTCGACCGCAGGGCCCGTGACCGCGGCGACGACGCTCAGCCGGACCGGCGGGACCTCGCCCGTCGGCGCCCAGACGACGAAGGTCCGCTGCACGGCGAGGCGTTCCCCGCCGTCGGACACCCGGACGGCGAGCCCGCGCGGCCCCCAGTCGCTCGCGCTGCCGAGGCTCAGCTCGGCCGCGGTCACGGAGAAGGCGACCTGTGTCGTCGCGCCGGGTGCGAGCGGGTCGAGCGTCTCGCGCGCGGCGCGGTTCCCCGGGAGGGTCGAGGCATCGGCGGTCGCCCAGGCGTCGAGCGCCGAGCGGGTCACCGCGGCACCGCGCTGGACACCGAGGTCGACCGCGGGCGCGTCGAGCGTGCGGTCCGTCCCGTTGGCGACGGTCGCGGTCACGGCCAGGGTCCCGCCCGCGGAGAGCACGCCGGGGGACAGGGCGTCGATCGTCACGGTGACCTCGCCGTCGGTCGGCGTGACGTCGGCGGCGACCACGGACGGGGCCGCACGGCTCGTGACCGGGGCGAGGACCGTGAGGACGAGCACGAGCAGCGCGAGCAGCACGGCCGGGGCGGCGTGGTGCACGCGCGCGCCGCGAGGGTCGGAGGACGTCATGAGTGGTCGGCGGGGCTCCGTGGGGCAGGCGGTGGCGGCCCGCCCGGCTCGTCGGTCGGCCGGCGGGACGAGCGGACGATCGTCCCGGTCACCCTACTCGTGATCGTCCCGTGGAACCGCGCCGGCCGGCCGGCGAGGACGCTGTGCGCGACGAGGGCGATCCGCCGCTCGTTGGGGTACGCGAGGCGATCGGGCAGCTCGCCGACCGGGATCCAGGCGACGTCCTCCGCCTCGCCGTCGGGGTCGCCCTCGACCGTGAGGTAGCCGCCCGTCGCACGGAGCAGGAAGTGGTGCACGACCTTGTGGACGCGGCGGTCGTCGCCCGTGAACCAGTAGTCGATGACGCCGAGCGGCTCGCGGACCTCCCCCCGGATGCCCGTCTCCTCCGCGATCTCGCGGACGGCCGCCTGCTCGGGCGTCTCCGTGCCCTCGAGGTGGCCCTTCGGCAGGCACCACTCGAGCCGGCCGCCCCGGTTGCGGCGCGCGATGACCGCGGCGCTCGGACCGTCGGCGGTGTCGTGGATGACGAGCCCGCCGGCCGACACCTCCTCCACGACGGGGAGCGGCGTGGGCGTCGGAGCGGCGCGGGCACGCGGGTCGATGTGCAGGGGATGCCCTCCGGGCGGGGCAGGGACGGCGACGGGACGCTCGTGCCCGCGTCCTCCCGTCGTGCCCCTGTCGTCCGGCCCACCGGCGCCCGGAGACCTCCGGGGGTCGTCGGCGCGCGCAGGGGTGGACATGCACCAACACTACCGAGTGGCGCTCCGCCGACCGTCCCATCTGGCAGGCTTGGGTGTCGTGCCCACGCCACCGTCCTCCCCGCCGACCCCTGCGGCGCTCGAGCTGCAGCGCCGCGCCCTCGCCGTGCTCGCAGAGCTCGCGCCGGCCGCGATCGAGCTGGGCGAGGCGTTCCGCGCGGCAGGCCACGAGCTCGCGCTCGTCGGCGGCCCGGTCCGGGACGCGTTCCTCGGCCGGGCGAGCAACGACCTCGACTTCGCGACGTCCGCGTCCCCGGACGAGACGCAGGCCATCCTCGCGCGGTGGGGCGACGCCCACTGGGACATCGGCAAGGAGTTCGGCACCATCGGCGCGAAGCGGTTCTCGCCCGAGATCGTCGTCGAGGTGACGACGTACCGGTCCGACGAGTACGACGCGACGTCGCGCAAGCCCGTCGTCGCGTTCGGGGACACGCTGGAGGGCGACCTGTCGCGCCGCGACTTCACGGTCAACGCGATGGCCGTCCGCGTGCCGGAGATGACGTTCGTCGACCCGTACGACGGCCTCGGCGACCTCGCGCGTCGCGTGCTGCGGACCCCGATCGCGCCCGAGCGCTCGTTCGACGACGACCCGCTGCGCATGATGCGTGCCGCGCGGTTCGCGGCGCAGCTCGGGTTCGAGGTCGACGGCGGGACGCTCGCCGCGCTCGTCCTCATGACCGAGCGTGTGGAGATCGTCTCCGCCGAGCGCGTGCGCGACGAGCTGTCGAAGCTGCTGAGCGCGGCCGAGCCGCGGCGCGGGCTCGAGGTGCTCGTGGACACGGGCCTCGCGGACCACGTGCTGCCCGAGCTGCCCGCGCTCAAGCTCGAGATCGACGAGCACCACCGGCACAAGGACGTGTACGAGCACTCGCTCACGGTGCTCGACCAGGCGATCGCGCAGGAGACCGGGCCCGACGGCGCCGTCCCCGCGCCCGACCTCGTGCTGCGCCTCGCCGCGCTCCTGCACGACGTCGGCAAGCCGCCGACGCGGCGGTTCGAGGAGGGCGGCGGCGTGAGCTTCCACCACCACGAGGTCGTGGGGGCGAAGATGGTCGCGAAGCGGCTCAAGGCCCTGCGCTACGACAAGCAGGTCGTGAAGGACGTCGCGCGGCTCGTCGAGCTGCACCTGCGCTTCCACGGGTACGGCGACGGCGCCTGGACGGACTCCGCGGTGCGCCGGTACGTCACCGACGCCGGGCCGCTGCTCGAGCGGCTGCACCGCCTGACCCGTGCCGACTGCACGACGCGGAACCGCCGCAAGGCACAGCGGCTGCGGGAGTCGTACGACGACCTCGAGCACCGTATCGCCGACCTCCGCGCGAAGGAGGAGCTCGACGCCGTCCGGCCGGACCTGGACGGCGCCCAGATCATGGCGATCCTCGGCATCCGTCCGGGCCCGGTCGTCGGTCGGGCGTACAAGCACCTGCTGGAGCTGCGGCTCGACCGTGGACCGGTCGACGATGACGTCGCGCGCGAGGACCTCCTGCGGTGGTGGGCCGAGCAGCCGGAGTCGACGGCCGGCTGACCGGCGCCGGGTGGGCGCCGTGCGGGTCGGGCGCTGGGCGGGTCGGGCGCTGGGCGGGTCGGGCGCCGGACGAGGCGCTCCGGGGCGGCCGTGCCGGGTCTACCATCCGCGGTGCTCGTTCCTCGCACCGCTCCCGCCAGACCCGCCACGACCCGGCACGGCCGCCCCTCCGGCCTCGACCGGCGCCCTCGTGAGCGGACTCCCGTCTCGTCCGGCGTCCTCCAGAGCGCCCTACCGCTCTCGTCCGGCGCCCGTCCGGCGCCTGACGACGACGGCACGTGGTCCCTGCAACACGTCGCCTCGGGACGGTGGCTCGTCAGTGGCCGGACGGGACCGGGGCTCCGCCGGGACCGGCGGGGGCGCGGCGCAGGAGGAACGACAGACCGACGGCGACGAGCATGACCGCGGTGCCCCAGACGAACGCGTCGCCGACGCCCTCGGCGAGCGCGACCTGCGGCGACGCGCCGTCGGCCTCGTAGGCGATCGACCGCGTGGTCATGACCGCGACGAACATCGCCGTGCCGGCGGCACCGGCGAGCTGCTGGACCGTGCCGATGGCCGCAGAGCCGTGCGAGTAGCGGTTCGGCTGGAGCGACGACAGGGCCGTCGTGAAGAGCGGCGTGAACATGAACGCGAGGCCGAGGCTCAGCGCGACGTGCAGCGCGAGGACGAAGAACGGCGACGAGTCGGCGTGGATGGTCGTGAACGCCGCGAGGGCGACGGCCACGACGCTCACGCCGGGGATCACGAGCGGACGGGGTCCGACGCGGTCGAACAGGCGGCCGACGGTCGGGCCGAGCAGACCCATGAGCAGCCCGCCCGGCAGGACGATGAGGCCTGTCTGCAGCGGCTCGAGACCCATCGCGTCCTGGAGGAACAGCGGCAGCAGGATGAGCGAGCCGAACATCGCGACCATGCCGACGGCCATGATCCCGAGCGGGACGCTGAACCCGCGCGAGGCGAACACGCGCAGGTCGAGCAGCGCCCGGTCCTCGCGCTGGAGGCGCACCTGACGCCACGCGAACGCGCCGAGGGCGAGGGCTCCGAGGACGATCGGGATCCACGGCGCCACCACCGGGGTGTGCCGCGCGGCCTCGCCGATGCTCGACAGGCCGTAGACCAGACCGCCGAACGCGAGCGCGGCGAGCAGGAGCGAGAACGGGTCGAGACGCGAGTGTGTACGGTCCGCCACGTCCCGGACGTACAGGAAGCCGAGAACCAGGGCGACGAGCCCGATCGGCAGGACGATGCCGAACACCCAGCGCCAGCTCAGCGTGTCGAGGATGAGGCCCGAGAGCGACGGGCCGAGGGCCGGCGCAGCGGCCATGACGATCGAGATGTTGCCCATGACCTTGCCGCGGATCGCCGGCGGGACGAGCGTCATGATCGTCGTCATGAGCAGCGGCATCATGATGGCCGTGCCCGACGCCTGGACCACACGCCCGACGAGCAGCCAGGAGAACCCGGGCGAGAGCGCGGCGAGCAGGGTGCCGGCGCTGAAGAGCGACATCGCGAGCAGGAACGCCCCGCGCGTGCCGAGCCGCTGCAGCAGGAAGCCGCTCGCGGGGATGACCACGGCCATCGTGAGCATGAACGCCGTCGTGAGCCACTGACCGGTGCTCGCCGTGATGCCGAGGTCGGTCATCAGGGGCGCGAGCGCCACGCTCATCGTCGTCTCGTTGAGGATCACGACGAACGCGGAGACGAGCAGGAGCGCGATGACGAGGAAGTCCTCGCGCGGCAGCTTGTCGACGCCGACGTGCGTCGCGGTGCCCGACGGCGCGCCGGTGACCGGAGCGTCGGTGACGGGAGCGTCGGTGACGGCGTCGCCGGGCAGGGGTCGGGCCGTGGTGTCGGGGGAGGGGGAGGCTGGCACGGAGTTCTCCGCTCGCGTCGTTCGGTGCGCCGGTCTCGGTCCAGGCCGGCGGGGGCGGGTTCGGGCTGCACGGGGCAGCCCGGAGGTCGCGTGCGAGGCACGCGACGGCGGTGTCGGGGGGGCCGGGGAGCGGGGCGGGCGGGGCCCCGCGGCGTCCGCCGCGAAGATCCGTACCCTGTACGACCGATCCTCATCCTGCGTTATTCCCACCGGACGTGACGACTTCTTTTCGCCCCCGGAGTCATCGGTCTCCGGGCAGTCCGATCCTGCGGGAAACTCCGCGGACGAGCGGAGATAGAGGACAGGATCTGACCGCTATGACACGTAGCGTCGACGACACACCCCACCGAGCACCGGAGGCCTTCATGGAGTTCCGTCCGTTCACGATCGACGTCCCGCAGGCCGCGCTCGACGACCTCCGCGACCGGCTCCTCCGCACGCGCTGGCCCTCCGAGCCCGAGACGGACGGATGGCAGCGCGGCACCGAGCTCTCGACGATGCGGCGACTCGCCGCGCACTGGACCGACGGCTACGACTGGCGGGCGCACGAGGCGAGGCTGAACCGGTTCCACCACGTCGCGACGACGATCGACGGGCACGAGGTGCACGCGATCCACGAGCGCGCCGTGCGACCGGGCGCCGCTGCTGTCCTGCTCCTGCACGGCTGGGCGGACTCGTTCTACCGCTACGCGCACGTCGTGGACCGCCTCACGGGACGAGACCCCGGCGTCGGTCCCGACGAGCCGGTGTTCGACGTCGTCGTGCCGTCCCTGCCCGGCTTCGACTTCTCGGAGCAGCCCGAGGCCGGGACCGTGAGCGGGACCCAGACCGCCGACGTCGTCGCGCGGCTCATGACAGGGCTCGGCTACGAGCGCTACCTCGCGCACGGTGGCGACTGGGGCTCCGTCGTCGCGCAGGAGGTCGCGCGCGCCCACCCCGACCGCGTCATCGGTCTCCACCTCACGGACGTCCCGTTCCCCAACCTGTTCCTGGTCGACCGGGAGACGGCGAGCGAGGCCGAGCGCACGATGTTCGCCGCGCTCGAGACGTGGAGCGAGACGCACGGCGGGTACGTCGGGATCCAGTCGTCGCGTCCGCTGACGCTGTCCTACGGCCTGAGCGACTCGCCGGTCGGGCTCGCCGCGTGGCTGGTCGACCACTTCGCGTACCTGTCCGACACCCTGCCGTCCGACGACGACCTGCTCACCAACGTGATGCTGTACTGGGTGGGCAACTCGATCCGCTCGTCGATGCGCCTGTACAACGAGGGTCTCGACGGCGACTGGGGAGACGGAGCCTCGGACGACGCCTGGGAGGGTGCGGGCGACGACGGCGCGGAAGACGACAGCGCGAGCTCGCAGGGCGGTTGGGGCGAGGGGGGCGACGACGCCGGCTGGTCCGTGCGGGTGGACGTGCCGACGGCCCTGGCGATCTTCCCGCGCGACATCCTTCCGCCGCCGCGCGAGTACGCCGAGCGGTTCTTCGACGTCCGGCGGTTCACGACGATGCCGCGCGGCGGGCACTTCGCCGCGCTCGAGGAGCCGCAGCTCGTCGTCGACGACCTGCGGGCGTTCGCCGCGGAGCTCGACGGGGCCGCGCAGCTCGACCGGACCACGGGGCCCGACCGGGCCGCGGAGCCGACCGGCTGATCAGGCGGGCGTCGCGCCCGACGTCGTCGCGGCGTCGGCCACGACGGCGCGCCCGGTCTCGGCGGGCGTGCGCGCGCCGCGCGTCCACAGGACGAGCGCGGCGAGCACGTACGCGACGGCGAGCGCGACGAAGACGCCGCGCGACCACCCGGTGTCCGGGAGGGTGAAGGCGGCGAGGGCCGCGGCGCCGACGAACGCCGCGTTGTAGAGGACGTCGTAGAACGCGAACGCCCGTCCGCGGTACCCGTCCTCGGTGTCGCGCTGGACGATCGTGTCGACCGCGATCTTCGTGCCCTGCGCGGCGAGGCCCAGCAGCGCGGCGCCCGTGTAGACGACGGCGCGCGACGGCGTCGTGACGAGGAGGAGCTGGCTCGCCGCGGCGAGCAGCAGCATGATCGCGATCCACGCCTGCGGGCCGGTGTACCGCGACAGCGTGGGGGTCAGCACCATCGCGCCCGCGCCGCCGACGCCCGTGAGGCCGACGACGATCGCGAACGTCGCCATGCCCGCGTCCTGGTTGCCCGGGTCGAGCAGGTTGCGCGAGATGAGGATCGACGCGATGAACACGACGCCGTAGAGGAAGCGGTGCGTCGCCATCGCGAGCAGCGCCTGACCCGGCGTGCGGCGCGCGACGAGGTAGCGCGCGCCGTCGACCAGCCCGCGCGCGACCTTGACGATCTCGCTCGCGATCGCGGCCTCGGCGGGGCGGTCGGGACCGAGCTGCGTGCGACCGAGCCGCAGCGCGAGCAGGGACGCGACGGCGAAGACGAGCGCGGCGCACACGAGCGCCGAGGAGTCCTTGACGCGGCCCGGCTCGAACGTCAGGCCCAGGAGGAAGCCGATGCCGCCGCCGACGAACGCGGCCCCCGCGCCGAGCGTGGGGGTCAGCGAGTTGGCCGTGAGCAGCAGCGGGCCGTCGACGACGCGCGGAAGACCCGCGGACAGGCCCGCCAGGAGGAAGCGGTTCACCGAGAGCACCGCGAGGCCGACCGCGTAGATCCAGGCGCTCACCCCGCCGGACAGCATGAGCACGGCCATGCCGAGCGTCAGGACGACGCGGACCGCGTTGCCCCACACGAGGACCTGGCGGCGCTGCCACCGGTCCAGGAACACGCCGGCGAACGGGCCGACGATCGTGAACGGCGCGAGCATCACCGCGAACGCGCCCGCGATCGCCGACGCCGTGCCCTGCGACTCGGGCGAGAAGAACAGCAGGGACGCGAGGCCGACCTGGAACATGCCGTCGCCGGCCTGCGACACGAGCCGCACCGCGAACAGCCGACGGAAGCCCTCGAGGCGCAGCAGCGCCCGGAGCTCGGAGATCACACCCACACGTCCACCCTACGGTTCGTGGTTCATGGCCGACGGCGGTCGGTGTCCTGGGAGCTCGGTGCGGAGTGGGCGCGAGGTAGCGCCCTGGTCGCCCGGGGTGACACGGCGGGCGAACGGGTGGGGCGGTCTCGGATGCGAAGGGCGTGGAGCCGCGCTCCTGAACCTCCGGCCGAGAGGCCAGGGTGAGGGCGCGGCAGCCCGAGCACCGAGACCGCCCCCACCCGCGGACCCGCGTACTACCTCGGAGCGTTCAGATCAGCGCTCGACCCTGTCGGTCGCGCTGATCCTGCGCTCCGCGTCGCGCGAGAGCCTCGTTCCTCGGCCCTCACCCGACGCTGCGCTCCGGATCAGCGCTCGACCTCGCCGGCGATGAAGGCCTCGAGCTGGGCGCGGCCCTTCGTGTCCTCCATCTGGACCGGCGGGGACTTCATGAAGTAGGTCGACGCCGAGAGGATCGGGCCGCCGACGCCGCGGTCCTTGGCGATCTTCGCGGCGCGGACGGCGTCGATGATGATGCCGGCCGAGTTGGGGGAGTCCCAGACCTCGAGCTTGTACTCCAGGTTCAGCGGGACCTCGCCGAACGCACGGCCCTCGAGGCGCACGTACGCCCACTTGCGGTCGTCGAGCCACGCGACGTAGTCCGACGGGCCGATGTGGACGTTGCGGTCCTCCGTCTTGCCGGCCAGGGCACCGGTGAGGTTGGAGGTCACGGCCTGCGTCTTGGAGACCTTCTTGGACTCCAGGCGCTCGCGCTCGAGCATGTTCTTGAAGTCCATGTTGCCGCCGACGTTGAGCTGGTACGTGCGGTCCAGCACGACGCCGCGGTCCTCGAACAGCTTCGCGAGCACGCGGTGCGTGATCGTCGCGCCGACCTGCGACTTGATGTCGTCGCCGACGATCGGCACGCCGGCCTCCTCGAACTTCGCGGCCCACTCCGGGTCGGACGCGATGAACACGGGGAGGGCGTTGACGAACGCCACGCCGGCGTCGATAGCGGCCTGCGCGTAGAACTTCGCAGCGGCCTCGGAACCGACGGGCAGGTAGCAGACGAGCACGTCGACCTGGGCCTCGCGCAGGGTGGCGACGACGTCGACCGCCTCGGCGTCCGACTCCTCGATGGTCTCGGCGTAGTACTTGCCGATGCCGTCGAGCGTCGGGCCGCGCTGGACGGTCACGCCCAGCGGCGGGACGTCCGCGATCTTGATCGTGTTGTTCTCGGAGGCGTTGATCGCCTCGGAGAGGTCGAAGCCGACCTTCTTCGCGTCGACGTCGAACGCCGCCACGAACTCGAGGCTCGACACGTGGTAGTCGCCGAACTGCACGTGCATGAGGCCCGGGACGGTGCTGCTCGGGTCGGCGTCACGGTAGAAGTGCACGCCCTGGACCAGAGACGATGCGCAGTTGCCTACGCCGACGATGGCGACGCGGATGGAGGTCATCCTCGCTCCTTGGTGTTCGAAGTTCCAGGGTCCTCGGGTCGCCGTGCGCCGTCGGGCTCCTGCTCGGGTGGTTCCGCAGGATGCGGGGTGCTGCTGGGTCGTGCGCGACCGCTCCCTCGGGGGTGCCCGAAGGTCCGGTCGCGCTCGGTGGTGATGAGACCGTCGAGCCAGCGCACCTCGCGCTCGACCTGCTCGAGTCCGTGGCGCTGCAGCTCGAGCGTGTACTCGTCGAGCCGCTCGCGGGTGCGGGCCGCGGACTCCCTGACCGCCTCCAGCCTCTCCGTGAGCCGGGTGCGCCGGCCCTCGAGGATGCGGATGCGGGTCTCGGCGTCGGTCTGCGCGAAGAACGCGAACCGGACGTCGAAGCTCTCGTCCTCCCACGCGGCCGGCCCTGAGGAGGCCAGCACGTCCTGGAGGTGTTCCTTGCCCTCGGCCGTGAGCTCGTAGACGATGCGCGCCCGCTTGCCCGACAGGGCCGGGGCGAGCGCCGTCTGCGCCGCCGTCTGCTGGGTCCCCGTGATGAGGCCCCGCGCGACGAGCGACTTCAGCGCCGGGTACAGCGAGCCGTACGACAGCACACGGAACGAGCCGAGCATGATGTTGAGCCGCTTGCGCAGCTCGTACCCGTGCAGCGGCGACTCGTTGAGCAGGCCGAGGATCGCGGTCTCGAGCACCGGTGTCTTGCTGCGCACGATCCCACCTCCTGACTGCCTCACGCCTCGCCGGCCGAGCGGCCGAAGGACTCGATGTATCGAGTCGATACATCGGAAGGTTAGGTCTTTCCGAGGTGTCGCGCAATGCAGGCTCGCCGGTGAGACGCGCGTCACGGGCTCGCCCGGGTTTGTGAAGGACCCGCGGAGGCGCGGGGACGCCCGGGCGAATCAATGGGGCAGCATCCGCCGATCGGCACCGCACACCCTTGTGCGCGCAGGGCGACGCCCTATTGTTCAGGGTGGTCCGCCGTGTGCCGGTCCCGTGCCCGACGACGTCCCTCGCCCCAGGCGGGGATGCGGCGTCGGACCCCGGGCCGGGTCGTGACGGGCCACGAGCGCGCCGAGTGCCGCTCTCCGCTCGCCCCCCAGAGGAAGGTAGACCGTGGCGCGATCCACGAGGACGAAGGGACGGACGACCGCCAGCGGGCGTCGTCGCTTCTTCGACTACCCGCGTTCGCGCGTCCAGGGCTTCCGTCGGTGGCTGCCGTCGTGGCGCGTCGTCGTCGGGACGATGCTCACGGGCGTCGCGCTCGTCGCGGGCGTCCTCGTCGCCGCGTGGTTCACGACCGAGGTCCCCGACGAGCTCCCGAGCGTCGACGCGCAGACGTCGACGGTCTACTGGGGCGACGGTACGACGACGATGGGCACCTACGCCGTCGAGAACCGCGAGATCGTCGACTACTCGACGCTGCCCGAGTACGTGGGCAACGCGGTCGTGGCCTCCGAGGACCGCACGTTCTGGACCAACTCGGGCGTGGACGTCCGAGGCATCGCGCGCGCCTTCTACAACAACCTCAAGGGCGGCGGGCGCCAGGGTGCCTCGACGCTCACGCAGCAGTACGTCGAGCGCTACTACACCAACACGGTGACCGACTACGCGGGCAAGGCGCGCGAGGCGATCCTCGCGCTGAAGATCACGCAGCAGCAGGAGAAGTCCGAGATCCTCGGGAACTACCTCAACACGATCTACTTCGGGCGCGGCGCGTACGGCATCGAGGCTGCGTCCCAGAAGTACTACGGCAAGCCGGCCGCGGAGCTGACGCTGTCGGAGTCCGCGATGATCGCGGGCATCATCCCGAGCCCGACGAACTGGGACCCGGCGAACGACCTCGAGCAGGCGACGCATCGCTGGGAGCGCACGCTGCGGCAGATGGAAGAGGACGGCCACATCTCGAAGGCCGACCACGAGGCCGCGATCGCCGCGGGGTTCCCGCAGCCTGTCGAGTACGTGAAGTCGAACAAGTACGCCGGTCCGACGGGGTACCTCCTCGGCATGGTCGAGGCGGAGCTGGCGGAGAACGGCATCGACGAGGACAAGCTGCAGAGCAAGGGGTACAAGGTCACCACGACCATCGACCCCGCGATGCAGCAGGCCGCTGTCGACACGGCGAACTCCATCCCGCGGACGCCGGAGCAGGACGCCAACCCGGCGTCACCGAACCTGCGGGCGGCCATCGTGTCGATCGACCCCAACGACGGGTCGATCCGGGCGCTGTACGGCGGCCAGGACGCCGTGGAGCAGGCCTACAACAACGCGACGCGCGGTGCCGCGCAGGGCGGGTCGACCTTCAAGCCGTTCACCCTCGTCGCCGCGCTCGAGGCCGGGCACACGCTGGACGAGCGCTTCGACGGCAACCAGCCGATGACGTTCCCGGGAGCGAACGACGGCGCGGACTGGAAGGTCACGAACTTCGGGTTCAACTCCTGGGGCAACATCGACCTGGTGACCGCGACGGCGAACTCCGTGAACACGGTCTACGCGCAGCTCAACATCGCCGTCGGGCCCGACAAGACCGCCGAGGTCGCTCACCGCGCCGGGATCCGTGAGAAGACCGAGGTGGCCGCCAACGCGGCGAACGTGCTCGGTACGGCGACGGTCACCCCGCTCGAGCTGGCCAACGCCTACGCGACCTTCGCCGCCCAGGGGCAGCGGTCGACGCCGCACATCGTGGCGTCCGTCGTCGACGCGCAGGGCCGCCTCGTCTACGAGGCTCCCGGGACCGACAAGAGGACGAAGGAGTTCGAGCCCGACGTGATGGCGGCCGCGACCTACGCCATGACGCAGGTCGTCGAGAGCGGGTCGGGCGAGCCGGCGAAGGCGCTGGGACGTCCGGCGGCCGGAAAGACGGGCACCTCGAACGACAACAAGTCGGCGTGGTTCGCGGGATACACCCCGCAGCTCGCGACCGTCGTCGGGCTGTACCAGTCGGGCGCGGAGGACGGTGCGCAGGAGTCCATCACCCCCTTCGGCAAGTGGGCGACGTGGCCCGAGCCCGCGATGACCGGTGGAACGTGGCCGGTCGAGGCCTGGACGTCGTACATGCAGGCCGCGACGGCGAACATGCCCGTCGCCGACTTCCCCGCGTACACCCCGCCGAGGAAGCCGCAGCCGACCGAGACGCCGACCGAGACGCCGGCGGAGACGCCCACGGAGGAGCCCGCGGAGGAGCCGCCGCCGGTCGAGCAGCCGGAGAACGTCACGGTCCCCGGCGTCGTCGGCATGGAGCAGGGTGCGGCGCGCTCGGCGCTCCAGGCGGCCGGTCTCAAGGTGCGGGTCACCGAGGAGTTCTCGGACCAGCAGCCGCGCGGGTTCGTGCTGAGCCAGTCGTCGATGGCCGAGGTGCCCCCGGGCTCGACGATCTCGATCGTCGTGTCGAAGGGACCTGACCCGGCGACCCAGCCGACCGAGGAGCCGACCGAGCCCACCGAGCCGACGGACGAGCCGACGGACGGCGAGACCGAGGAACCACCACCCGGCGGCGGTGGGGGCGGCCCCGGCGGAGGCGGGAACGGCGGCGGCGGCGCCGGAGGCTGACGCCGCCCGCGGATTTCCCGGGCCCCGCCCCGTGCGGGTAGCCTGGGGAGCTGCTGTCCACGCCGACGCCCGCCCACCTGGGCGAGCGACGTCGTCGGGCAGCAGGTGCGCGAGAGCGCACAGCAGTGCATGAAAACCCTCCTGTCACGGATGGACCGTGACCGCGAAGACCAGAGGAGGTGGGTTACCCGCATGCGCCAGTACGAACTGATGATCATCCTCGACCCTGAGGTCGAGGAGCGCACCGTCGCCCCGTCGCTCGACAAGTACCTGTCGGTCATCAAGACCGACGGCGGCACCGTCGACAAGGTGGACATCTGGGGTCGTCGCCGCCTGGCGTTCGACATCAAGAAGAAGTCCGAGGGCATCTACGCGGTCGTCGACTTCACCTCGACGTCCGACACCGCCAAGGAGCTGGACCGTCAGCTCGGCCTCAACGAGGTCGTGCTGCGCACCAAGATCCTGCGCACGGACGCTCGCTGACCCTCCCCGCACCCCCTCTCGGCCCTCGTCCACGGGTCGTCCCCACGCCGTAGCGCGTGTGGGCGCCGCGTGATGGGATGGGCCGACGCGCGAGCGGCGAGAGATCGTACGAGTCGAGAATCGACGCCGACGACACCGACGAACCACGAAGGAGCAGGCCATGGCAGGTGACACCGTCATCACGGTGATCGGGAACCTCACGGGTGACCCGGAGCTGCGCTTCACCCCTGCGGGTGCGGCGGTGGCCAACTTCACGGTGGCGTCGACGCCGCGGACCTTCGACCGCCAGTCGAACGAGTGGAAGGACGGCGACACGCTGTTCATGCGCTGCTCGATCTGGCGCGAGGCCGCGGAGAACGTCGCGGAGTCGCTGACGAAGGGCATGCGCGTCATCGCGCAGGGCCGTCTCGTCCAGCGCTCGTACGAGACCCGTGAGGGAGAGAAGCGCACCGTCGTCGAGCTGCAGGTGGACGAGATCGGTCCGTCCCTGCGCTACGCCTCCGCGAAGGTCACCCGGGCCCAGCGCTCGGGTGGCGGTGGCGGCGGCAACTTCGGCGGCGGCGGTGGCGGCTTCGGAGGCTCCGGCGGAGCCTCCGGCGGTGGCGGATTCAGCGCTTCCGGCGGCGGTCAGCAGAACGACCCGTGGGCCACGGCTGGTCCCGCGTCGTCCGGTGGTTCGTTCTCGGACGAGCCCCCGTTCTGACCGTTCGCCTCACCCAGAACACCCGACATCTGGTGCCCGACGCCGCGTGAGCGGCCACGGCTCAGATCGCACCTTGTAGAGGAGCAACACCATGGCGAAGCCTGTGGTGCGCAAGCCCAAGAAGAAGTCCAACCCGCTGAAGTCGGCCAAGATCGAGTCGGTCGACTACAAGGACACCGCGCTGCTGCGCAAGTTCATCTCCGACCGCGGCAAGATCCGCGCGCGTCGCGTGACCGGCGTCTCCGTCCAGGAGCAGCGCCAGATCGCCCGTGCGGTGAAGAACGCCCGCGAGATGGCTCTGCTGCCGTACACGTCGACGGCTCGCTGAGCGGGAAGGGGAAGAACTCATGGCCAAGCTGATCCTGACGCACGAGGTCACCGGTCTCGGTGAGCCCGGCGACGTCGTCGAGGTCAAGGACGGGTACGCCCGCAACTACCTCGTCCCGCGCAAGCTCGCCACGCCGTGGTCGAAGGGTGCCGAGTCGCAGGTCTCCGCGATCCGCAAGGCGCGCAAGACCCGCGAGATCGCGTCGCTCGACGACGCGAAGGCGATCCGCGACTCGCTGCAGTCGAAGCCGGTCGTCGTCGAGGCGAAGGCCGGCACCGCCGGTCGTCTCTTCGGCGCCGTGACGACGGCGGACATCGCGTCCGCGGTCGCCGCTGCCGGCTCGTCGGTCGACAAGCGCAAGATCGAGATCGGTCAGCCGATCAAGTCGACGGGCGACTACACGGTCTCCGTCCGCCTGCACCCCGAGGTCTCCGCGACCGTCGCGGTGAAGGTCGTCGCTGCCTGATCCCGCAGTACCGCTGAGCCCTCGGGCTCGGACGTCGAAGGCCCGGTCCCTCTCCGGAGGGGCCGGGCCTTCGTGTCGCTCCCAGACCGTGTCAGGACGACAGGTCACCTGGGTGTCCCGTGGCCCTGACACGATGTCCGACGGGACCGCGCGTCAGGGTCAGGGAACGCTCGAGTGTCCTGTGGTCCTGACACGTCGGCTCAGGCGGTGCCGGTGACCATCCAGCGCGAGCCGCGGGCGCGGAGACCGGTGGTCAGGGCGCGGGCCGCCATGAAGACCCCGGCGAACGCGAGCCAGAGCCACGCAAGGCCTGCCGCGCCGTCGGGCGCCCAGTGCCGGACGGCGAGCGCGAACGGCACGTAGACGACGAGCGTCAGCATGCCGGCCCACGCGAGGAACCGGCCGTCGCCGGCGCCGATGAGCACACCGTCGAGCACGAACACCCACCCGGCCATGGGCAGGAGGAGGCCGCAGACGGCCATGCCCAGCGCGACGGCGGTCCGCACGTCGGGGTCGGACGTGAAGAGCAGGGCGAACCACCAGCCGCCGGCGGCCATGACGAGCCCGAGCAGCGCGCCTGCCGCGACGCCCCACTGCAGGGTGCGGCGCAGGACGGCGCGGACCCGGGGGACGTCGTCTGCGCCGAGGCCGTAGCCGACGAGCGCCTGCGCGGCGATCGCGAGCGCGTCGAGCGCGAACGCGGCGAGTCCCCAGACGGAGGCGACGACCTGGTAGCCGGCGAGGGTGACCTCGCCGAGGCCGGTGGCGACGAACACCGTCAGGAGGATCGCGAGGCGCAGCGACAGGGTGCGGACGAACAGCGGGGTGCCGGCGCGCGCGTTGGCCCAGATGCCACCGGCGGCGGGGCGGAGGGCCGCGCCGCGTCGTCGGGCACCGCGCACGACGACCGCGACGAGGATCGCGCCCATGCCGAGCTGGGCGACAGCGGTCCCGATGCCCGAGCCGGCGATGCCGAGCCCGACGCCGTAGACGAGGACGACGTTGAGCACGGCGTTGGCCGTCGCGCCGCCGGCGGCGACCCACAGGGGCGTGCGGGTGTCCTGCAGCCCGCGGAGCACGCCCGTGGAGGCGAGGACGAGGAGCATGCCCGGGAGACCGAACGCCGACCAGCGCAGGTAGACGACGGCGTGCTCCGCGACGTCTCCCGTCCCGCCCATCGCGCCGACGGCCCAGGGTGCGGTGATCCACAGGAGGCCCGCCAGCACGATCCCCAGGCCGAGGGCGAGCCAGAGGCCGTCGACGCCGGACTGGAGGGCCTCGCGCTCCTGCCCGGCGCCGAGGCGTCGTGCGACGGCCGCGGTGGTCGCGTACGCGAGGAAGACGCAGAGGCCGACGAGCGTGACGAGCAACGTCGAGGCGAGCGAGAGGCCGGCGAGCTCCGCGGTGCCGAGGTGTCCGACGACGGCCGAGTCGACGAGGACGAAGAGCGGCTCGGCGACGAGGGCGCCGAGGGCAGGGACCGCGAGGGCGAGGATCTGTCGGTCGAGCAGCGACCGGCGTGTCGTCGGCGTGTCGTCCGACTTTCTTTCATCCACACCCTTGAGGGTAGTGAAGATGCTGGTCAGGCGGGCTCCGGCCACCTGTACACAGGGATATCCCGTCGTTGTCCACATGGTTGTCCACCGGGTGTGCACAGCATGAGGGCGCGTGTCCACAGGTTGTGGCTGCCTGTCCACCGGCCCGTGCACAGGCACGTTTGCGGTGCCCGGGAGGCGGATCTAGTGTCGCGGGGTCGTGCCTGTCGGCAGTGGGAGGTGCGGCCACCGGGACAGTCGTGTGGGTGGCCCGCTGTAGGACAGGTGTACGACGCGGGCGATGCCCGGGGCGCCCCCGAGAGGGCCGCGTCCCCGGGGGAACGAGGGGCGCATGTCGATCGACGAGCTCGAGGAGAGCTACGGGGGATCCGGTCACTCCGGCTTCGACCGTACGCCGCCTCAGGACGTCGCGGCCGAGATGAGCGTCCTCGGCGGCATGCTGCTCTCCAAGGACGCGATCGCCGACGTCATCGAGCAGATCCGCGGCAACGACTTCTACCGCCCGGCGCACGAGCTCGTCTACGACGCGATCATCGACCTCTACGGCCGGGGCGAGCCGGCGGACGCCATCACGGTCGTCGCCGAGCTGACCAAGCGCGGGGAGCTGCAGCGCATCGGCGGCGCCCCGTACATCCACGACCTCATGGCCGGCGTCCCGACCGCCGCGAACGCCGGGTACTACGCGCGCATCGTGCGCGAGCGCGCGGTGCTGCGCCGCCTCGTCGAGGCCGGGACGCGCATCGTCCAGCTCGGGTACGCGACCGACGGCGGGGACGTCGACGAGATCGTCAACAACGCCCAGGCCGAGGTCTACGCCGTCACCGAGCGGCGGACGACGGAGGACTACGCGCCGCTGTCCGACATCCTCGGCCCGACGTTCGACGAGATCGAGGCAGCGCAGGGACGCGGCGAGGGCATGACCGGCGTGCCGACCGGCTACTCCGACTTCGACCGGCTGACGAACGGCCTGCACCCCGGGCAGATGATCGTCGTCGCGGCGCGTCCGGCCATCGGAAAAAGCGTCTTGGGAATCAACGTTGCCACGCATGCCGCGGTGCACCACCAGATGGCGTCCGTCATCTTCTCCCTCGAGATGAGCCGCAACGAGATCACCATGCGTCTGCTCGCCGCCGAGGCGAAGGTCCCGTTGACGCGCATGCGCTCCGGAAAGATGGACGACGGCGACTGGCAGAAGCTCGCCGGCACCATGGGCAAGGTCGCCGAGGCGCCGCTGTTCATCGACGACTCGCCGAACATGTCGCTCATGGAGATCCGGGCGAAGTGCCGACGGCTCAAGCAGCGCCACGATCTCAAGCTCGTCGTCATCGACTATCTCCAGCTCATGTCCTCGGGAAAGCGTGTCGAGTCGCGACAGCAGGAGGTGTCGGAGTTCTCGCGTGCGCTCAAGCTGCTCGCGAAGGAGCTCGAAGTTCCGGTGATCGCCATCTCCCAGCTGAACCGTGGTCCGGAGCAGCGCGGAGACAAGAAACCGCAGATGAGTGACCTTCGTGAGTCGGGCTGCCTGACGGAGGACACGAAGATCCTGCGCGCGGACACGGGTGCCGAGACGACGATGGGGGAGCTGTTCGCCCTCAACGCCAAGGACGTCCCGGTGTGGGCGCTCAACGACCGCCTCCAGTACGTGCGCCGGCACCTGACCCACGTCTTCCCGACGGGCGCGAAGCCCGTCTTTCGGATGCGGCTCGCGTCGGGCAAGGAGATCGAGGCGACCGCCAACCACCCGTTCCTCACCTACGACGGCTGGACAGCCCTCGGCGACCTCGAGGTCGGCTCGCGCATCGGTGCGCCGCGCCACGTCCCCGGTCCCGAGCGGAACGCCGAGTGGGACGACCGGAAGGTCGTCATGCTGGCTCATCTCCTCGGTGACGGGTCGTTCGTCAAGCGTCAGCCGATCCGCTACGCCTCGATCGACGAGCGAAACCTCACGGCGGTCAGTGACGCGGCGACCGCGTTCGGGATCACCCCCATCCGTGACGAGTACGCCGCTGCCCGCGTGACGACCCTCCGGCTACCGGCGCCGTACCGGCTCGCCCGCGGTCGACGGAACCCGATCGCCGAGTGGCTGGACGAGATGGGTCTGTTCGGCGCGCGCAGCCACGAGAAGTTCATCCCGACGAGCGTCTTCCACCTGCCGAAGCGTCAGATCGCGCTCTTCATCAAGCACATCTGGGCTACCGACGGCTCGGTGACGGTGAACAAGAACGGACGCAGCGGGCGCATCTATTACGCCTCCACCTCACGCGAGCTCGTCGACGGGCTGTCGCGGCTCCTGCTCCGGTTCGGCATCTCGACGCGGCTGCGCCGGACGACGATCAAGGGCGACTACCGCCCTGGCTACTCGCTCGACGTCAGCGGTGTCGACGACCAGCGCCGGTTCCTCCAGGAGATCGGCGTGCATGGAGACCGCGGCGACATCGCCGAGAAGCTGCTCGCGATCATCCGCGAGACCCGGTCGAACACCAACGTCGACACCGTGCCGCGTCGTGTGTGGGACGACGTGCGCGAGATCCTCGTCGAGAGAGGGATGACGCAGCGGGAGTTCGCCTCGGCGATCGGCACACAGTTCTGCGGGAGTGCGCTGTGGAAGAACGCCCCCTCCCGGCACCGCCTCGGCAAGATCGCTGCCGTCCTCGAGAGCGAGGAGCTCGAGATCATGGCGGTCAACGACCTGCTGTGGGACGAGGTCGTCGCCATAGAGCCGGTCGGGGAGAAGCAGGTCTTCGACGCCACGGTGCTCGACGGGCACAACTTCATCGCCAACGGGATCGCGGCTCACAACAGCATCGAGCAGGACGCCGACGTGGTGATCCTGCTGCACCGTGAGGACGCCTACGAGAAGGAGTCGCCGCGCGCCGGCGAAGCAGACCTCATCGTGGCCAAGCACCGAAACGGGCCGACGGACACCATCACTGTGGCGTTCCAGGGGCACTACCAACGCTTCGCTGACATGCAGATGTAGTCGCGCAATCTTGCAAGTGTGATGCAGCAGCCTGATTGAGCGATCTGCCGGCAGATCGAACCGACCAGTCCTCAACAAGGGACGAGGGCTCGGGCCGGGGGCGGGGCCGCAGGATCACGGCGGCCCGGAAACGACCGGTTCTGGAGGCGTTCAGAGTCGGGTTCTGGAGGTTCCGGAACCTCAAGGTCTCCTCGTGCGTGGTGGGCACCACCTGGCTCGCCAGCGCGTAGAAGCCGAAGCTCCGTTCGGCGACGGGACCTACCGGCGGCGCTGACGGACTCGTCGACGTCGGTGGCGCCTCTCATCAGGCGCGTCCGCACGTGCCCTGGCTCGTGCCTCCGCGGACCGCCTCGCGCGGCGACTCGCCCATGCGGCAATCGTCGCTTCGACGTCCCGCGGCATGGTGACCAGGGGCGGTCCGGCGGGCAGTTGGTAGCGGCCACGAAGCACGTGCCTGTTGAACTCCTCGATCTCGTGACGCACGTCCGCCTCGCTCCACATCTCGTCGAGGCGTTCGTCCAGTGCGGCGTCCTCCTGGCGCAGTTGGATCGAGGGCGGTAGCAGCACGAGCCGCTCGCGCTTCAGGAGGTTCTTCAGCCACCAGTCGGGGTCGTGGCGGTCAGGCATGTCGAGCGGTTTGCCGCTGCCGGGCAGGTTGTCGAAGTCGCCTCGTTCGATCGCTTTCCGAACATGCATGTCGGCCAGCAGCGCGATCGCCACCTCCTCGTCGATCGCGACCGCGTACGGGTTGAAGAACGCGGGTGGTGGGTCCGTCTCGGCCATCGTCACTCCGTCCCCTGGTTCACCGTACGCCTGTATTATGTCATGCGTATTGCCAACGGAAGGAGGCAGGGTGCCGAAGGTCGTGGACCACCAGGAGCGACGAGAGGCGATCGCGCATGCGCTGTGGCGGGTCGTCGACCAGCACGGCTGGGCGCGGGCGACTCTTCGTGAGGTCGCCGGCGAGGCGGGGGTCTCGCTAGGGCAGCTGCAGCACTACTTCGCGTCCCGAGCGGCGATGCTGACCTTCGCGATGGAGTTCGCTGCAGAGCGAACCGCCGACCGGGTCACCCGCGGGCTGGCCGCGCTCGACCACCCTCCGCACCCCAGGGATGTGCTGCGCCTCGTGCTCGCCGAGATGCTGCCCCTGCATCCCGACGCCCGCGCCTCGTCACGGATGAGCGCCGCCTACGTCCTGGAGGCTCTGCACGAGCCGGCACTGCGCAGGCAGGCGGCCCTCGGGCTCCGTGACGGTCGCGCCATGATCGAGCGCCTCGTCCGACGGGCGATCGCGCAAGGCCAGATCGCATCGGACCGCGACCCGGACATCGAGACAGATCTGATCATGGCGCTGACGGGGTTCACCCCCCTGCTCGAGCTCGAGGTGATCGAGCCGCGGGCCGCACTGGCTGCCATCGACCAGCATCTGGACCGCCTCTTCACCGAGACGTCGTTCCCGCGCGCCGGACAGGGAGGCGGGGCGGAGCCTGTGTAGGGCACGCATCAACGCCACCCGCGGCGCGCCCGAGAGGGTGCACGGTGCAGCGGCGTGTCCGTGCCGGCTGCGCTGCACGACGCCCCCGTCGTCACCAGGGGGCCGTCACCCCAGGGTGCTGTCGAGTTCCCGCAGCCACGCCTGGAAGTCGTCGGGGGAGGTGAAGTGTGCGCCGGGTGCCTCCCGAACCTCTGGTACGGCCTCCGGCCCGTCGACCACCAGTGCGTGACCCCGCGCAGCCGCGATGGCCAGAGCCGGAAGGTCCCCGCGGTCGTCGCCCGCATAGGCGACGGTGCTCAGGTCGTCAGCATCGATGATGGCGCGAAGAGCAGTGCCCTTGTCGAGGTCCAGGGGCATGCGGAGCTCCTCCACGAACTTGCCGGGCTCCCTGCGCAGCTCGCAGACCGCCATCACTCTCGCGATGAGCGGCGCGATCCGAGTCTCCGCGGCGTCACGGTCTGGTGCGCGGCGCCAGTGCACCGCGACGGAGAGGGACTTCTGCTCGACGTGCAGACCATCGACGTCACCGAGCTCCTGGCGCAGGATCTCAGTGGCCTGGTCGACGCGAGCCGCCCACTGGTGAGCTCCCGGTACGACCTCGATCCCGCTCGGCGTGACGCGCTCGAGCCCGTAGGAGCCGTACAGGGCGACGCCAGGAACGGTCGCTCGCGCCGCGAGGAAGCCGGCGGGGCGCCCGGACAGGAGCGCGACGACGGTGAGCTTGCCCGCCAGGCTGGCAAGGATCTCCGCGGTACCGGGAAGCAGCTGGCTGACGGCGGGGTCGTCCGTGATCGGGGAGAGAACGCCGTCGAAATCCATGACCAGACCGGCGTTCTCCGTGGTGGCAAGCGCATGCATCGCGTCGCGAGCAAGATCCATGCATCCACCGTAGCCAGGCCGAGCGCAGGCCTGCGCTGAAGCGAGCACCAGACCGATGCGGGAGCCGCCCGTCGGGACAACCCGCGGCGCCGTCTCGGTTTCGACCCCCTGCCCGGGCCAAGGGGGAGGCGTAGGCGCTCAGGACGTCGAGATCGCGACCCTGGAAGGTCCCACCCGCCGAGCCTCCGCTGAACACCGGCGGCCACATCGTCCCGGTGCTCCCGCATGCCATGATCGGCGGCGTAGGGAGACCGACCGACCGGAAGGACACCATGCCCGCTTATGCCATAGCGCACCTGCAAGAAGCCGCCCCGGCCCCTGAGGTCGTGGAGTACATCGAGCGCATCACCGGCACCTTCGAGCCGCACGGCGGTCGATTCCTCGTGCACGCCGCGCAGCACGAGGTCAAGGAGGGGAGCTGGCCGGGGCACGTCGTGGTGATCGGCTTCCCGGGGATCGCCGAGGCACGGGCCTGGTGGGACTCACCCGCGTACCAGGAGATCGCACCGCTGCGCTCGCGGCACGTCCAGGGTGACATCATCCTGGTCGAGGGCGTCCCCGCGGGCTACGACGCCACTGCCACCGCCGAGGCGATGCGGCAGACCGCGCCGACTGAGTAGCCCCAGGTCACGGCCCGGCGAAGCTGCTCCGGGCACGTGCCGGCCGACGTCGGCACCGGTGGGTCGGGGCGGTGTGCAACCGCCGGGGTGATAGGTGATCGTGGCGGCCGTTCGGGTGGACCCAGCGGGCGTCGAGGGAGGGGCCACCACCAGGTCACGTGCTCTTCGACGGTCGCTCGGCGTCGAGCAGCTGCTCACGCAGGATGTCGGCGTGCCCGCAGTGGTGGGCCAGCTCGCGCAGGACCTGCAGGTACACCCAGCGCAGCGTTCGGGGTCCGGCCCGGTGGCCGGTCGCGACGGTGTCCAGCGACAGGTCGGTGACCACCGCCCGGGCCGTCGCACAGGCCGTGCGGTGGGCCGCCGTGACGGAGGCGACGGTGTCGGCGTCGGTGAGCCGGAAGGACTCGTCCGGGCTCTGGACCAGGCCGAGAGTCCGACGGGAGGTGCCTCCGACGCACTCCTCGAACCACACCCGCTGCATCCACGTGACGTGCTTGAGCAGGCCGAGCAACGTCGTCGCCGACGGAACCAGCCGACGGCGGGCCTGCTCTTCCGTGAGACCGTCGAGGGTCGACTCGAGGGCGCTGCGATACTCGTCCACGAACGCATCGAGCTGTGTGCGTTCGTCGTCCAGCGGCACATCGAACGAGCTCATGAGGGTCTCCCGTGACGTCGTGAGCCGAGGGCGCGTCGGTTCGTACGAGCGGCGACCTGCGGTGGCGGAGAAATCCTCAGACCCGCTGACGGCCGGATCGCAACGCGTCCTGCCTGCCAGCAGCGGAGCGTGGTCGTTCTCCGCGGGACG
This sequence comes from Cellulosimicrobium sp. Marseille-Q4280, assembly GCF_943181405.1. Classification (GTDB taxonomy): domain Bacteria; phylum Actinomycetota; class Actinomycetes; order Actinomycetales; family Cellulomonadaceae; genus Cellulosimicrobium. Next base: position 294,521 of record NZ_CALPBY010000006.1, on the reverse strand, counting down.
TCACGCATCCCAGCTCTTCATCTCCGCATCAGGGTACCCGGCTGGAAGGCGCTCCGTTCGAGCAGAGCACTTTCTTTGCCGCCCTCTCCCCGGAGATCCATACCGGCGGCCACCCTCTCTACGATGGGCTCCTGTGCTTGACGGAAGATCTGTGGAGATCAGCGCGCTCGACGACGCGATCCGCGGTCCAGCTGCACGGTGCCTCAGGCCACCACTGGCCCCGCAGCCCTGTGGCTGACGTGACGAGGGCACCCGCCGGCCTCGTCACGAGGCCGGCGGGTGCCGGGTCAGAGCTCCCGGGCGGCCCGAACGGTCGAGACCGTCGAGGGGATCACGCGGTCCGGGAGACGGTCACGAGCAGGCGAGCTCGTCGTGGTCGAGGTCGAACGTCGAGGTGACGGTCTCGCCGTCGACCGCCCCGGTGCCGGTGACGGTCACCGAGCCGCTCGCGACCGAGGTCGAGCGCACGGGGAACGCCTGGTACGCGGCCGTGCCGGGGTCGACGTCCGCGAACTCGCGGGTGCCGAACGGCGTCGCGAGGGTCACGTCGACCGGTGAGTCCTCACCGTTCGCCGCGCGGACGGCGAGGTAGGCCTGGCCGGCGATGCACCGCGGCTCGACCTCGGCGTCGAGGTCCAGCTCCGGCTGTCCGCCGCTCGGCGTGCCGTAGACCTCGAGCTCGTAGAGGGAGAAGCCCCACTGCGTCGCGCGCTCCGTGGCGTAGAGCCGCACGTACCGGGCCGTGCCCGAGACGTCCAGCTCGTCGAAGAAGCCGTCGCCGTCGGTGACGGTGTGCACGGTGGTCCAGGTCTCGCCGTCGGGCGAGGTCTGGATCTCGTACCCCGACGCGAAGGCGGTCTCCCAGTCGATGACGACGCGGTCCAGGTCGTAGCTCGCGCCGAGGTCCACCGCGATCCACTCGGGCTCGCTCCACGCGCTGCCCCACCGGGTGCCGGCGTTGCCGTCCACCGCCATCTCGGCCTCGTGCCCGGGCTCGTCGATGCTGGAGGCCGTCACCGGTCGGCCGAGTGCCAGCGACTCCTCGTCGTCGCCCCCTTCGCCCCCGTCGTCGGACAGGTAGCAGCGCAGGTACTGGTAGGACTCCGCAGAGGTCTCGAAGGACGGCGCCCAGTCCCACTCGTAGGTGTAGTACTCGACGTACGGCTCGGCCGCCGCGATGATCGCCGGAAGGTCGAGGTCACCGTTGCCGAGCGCGACCTGCCTCATGTCGCCCTCCGCGTCGACGTTCACGGCGTCCTTGATGTGGAGGTGCTCGATGCGGTCCCCGTACTCCTCGATCCACGCCGGGACGTCGATGCCCGCGTCGGCTGCCCAGCCGACGTCGAGCTCGAACGTGACGTAGCGCGGGTCGGTGTTCTCCTCGATGACCTGCCAGGCGCTGACCATCTCACCCGTCTCCGGGTGGGGGTACCGCGTGGTGAGCTCGCCCTGGTGGTTGTGCAGCACGATCTTGTTCGCGCCGTTCTCGTGGGCGTACTGGCCGAGCTGGTTGACGTACGCCGCGGTCGCGAGCGCTTCGTCATAGGTGCCGTAGCCACCCGCCATCCCGCCCGTCCCGATGTAGTCCTGGCCCAGCGCGACGGCGTAGGCGACGGTCTCGGGCCACGTGTCCCAGCTGGTGCTGCCGTGGCTCGACGACACCTCGAGACCGTGCTTGTCGAGGATCGCCTTGTACTCGTCGACCGGCATCGAGTAGGGCTGGTTGTAGGGCTCGACGTTGGTGAACCCGGCGGCGGCCACCTCGCCGAGCACGCGGTCGAGCGTCTCGGGGGACGGTGTGCCGGAAGACCCGAGCTCACCCACGTGCGTGTACAGCTGGATGGAGATCTTTGAATCAGGGAGGCCCATGTCCTCACCGCAGGCTGGGGTCCCTGCGGTGACGAGTGGTGGGCCGGTGACGGTCTGGGCCGCCAGGGCCGGGGTCGCGGCGAGCGTGCCCGCGAGGAGCGCGCCGCCGGTGAGCGCGGCGCCGAGGCGCCGCGCGCGAGGTGAGAGGTGAGAGTTCTGCATGGGACTCCAATTGACAGCGTTGTCTTTTAGGATGGCGATCATGCGACTTCTGACTGATGGGTTTGCAAAAGCACCGTAAGGGCCGTTTGCAGGCACGTCAAGGTGAGGCGCTGGCACGTACGGGGCGTCTCCGCCGACGAGGACGGGGTGTGGTCCACGGTCTTCCGTCACCGGCGACCCCGGGTGACGCGGCGCGACCGTGGGTCGATCGGTCCCGGGCGTGCCATGGTGGAGGGGTGTACCGGCTGCTGGGGCTTCTCGGCGGGCTGTCGGCCGCCATCGACCTCGGGTCCGGGGCCGCGTTGGACGAGTCGCTGACTCGGTGCGTCGTCGCGACACGGTTCGCGCACGCGCTGGGCTGCCCGCAGGACGAGGTCGCCGAGGTGCTGTACACCGCGCTCCTCCAGCACGTGGGCTGCACGGCGTACGCGTACGAGGCAGGACTCGTCTGGGGCGACGACGTCGCCGTGACCCGGTACGCCGTCCGCACCGACTTCGCCAGCGCCCGGGAGGTGCTGCGCGAGTGGGTCCCGGGGATCGCTGCGGCGAGCGGCCGATCCCGCGCTCGGGTGCTCGCCACGACCCTGGCGACCGCCCGGTCGTTCGGGGCGGCGGCACCGGTCGCGACGTGCGAGGTCGCGCGGGCGGCGTCCCGCGACCTCGGGCTCCCCGACCGGGTGCAGCGTGCGCTCGGCTCCGTCACGGCGTCCTGGGACGGAACGGGGGTGCCGCACGAGCGGGGCGCCGCGATCCCGCGCTCCACCCGGGTCGTCCACGTGGCCTCGGCCGCGGTCGGGACGGCGCTCTACGCAGGTGTCCCCGCTGCACTGGCACGCCTCTCCCGGTGGTCGGGGTCGGTGCTCGACCCGGGCCTCGTCGCCGCGTTCGTCGCCGACGGCTCGGATCTTCTCGACGGCGTCGACGAGCTCGACGCCTACCAGGCGGTGCTGGACGCGGAGCCGGACCCGGTCCGTCGTGTCCCCGACAGCGCCGTGGTCGACGTGGCGCAGACGTTCGGGCGGATCGTCGACCTCAAGTGCCCGGGGACCCTCGGTCACTCGGACGCGGTCGCCGCGCTCGCCGAACGTGCGGCGCTGGCGCTCGGGCTCGACGACGACGCCGCGCGTCTTCGCCTCGCCGGGCACCTGCACGACCTGGGGAAGGTCGGCGTGCCGAGCTCGGTCTGGGCCCGAGCCACCGCGCCGACCGCGACCGAGCAGGAGCAGGCACGTCTCCACGCCTATCACGGGGAGAGGGTCGTGGGCCGTGTCCCCGAGCTGGCTCTCGTGGCCCGGCTCGTCGGCGAGCACCACGAACGGCTCGACGGCAGCGGGTACCACCGCGGACTGACGGCGCCGTACCTCTCCCTCGCGTCCCGGGTGCTGGCCGCCGCGGACGCCTACCGGGCGCGGCTCGAGGGCCGACCGGGCACCCCGCCCGAGCCTCCCGCGCGGGCAGCGGCCTGGATGCGCGCGCAGGCAGGCGGGGGTCGCCTCGACCCCGATGCGGTCGACGCCGTCCTCGGGGGCGCCGCCCGCGACAAGGGCGGGCACCGGGTGCGGCCGTCGGGTCTCACCCGCCGGCAGGTGGAGGTCCTGCGGCTCGTCGCGCGAGGACTCTCGAACGCCGAGATCGCGCGCGAGCTCGTGATCTCGCGACGCACCGCCGAGCACCACGTCCAGGACGTCTACGCGCGCGCGGGCGTATCGAGCCGTGCAGGCGTCGCGATGTACGCCCTGCGCCACGGCCTCGTGGAGTCGCCGGGCACGGGTGCGGCGCCGGGAGATGAGTAGGTCTGCCCATGCGGGCGGGGGCCCTGGAGTCACAGCCTCGACGGTATGAACAACCACGGCGCTCCTGCTCTCGGCTCGTCCCCGGCCACCGGCACCTCGTCGCGGGAACGGCTCCTCACCCCCGCCTTCCTGCGCCTCACCGCGGCGGACCTCGCCTGGTTCGTCGCGGCGGGCGTCACGATCCACGTGCTTCCCCTGCACGTCACCGGGCCCGCGCGGGGCGGTGTCGCGGACGCGGGGATGGCCTTCGGCGCCTTCGCCGTGACGGCTCTCGTGCTGCGGCCCGTAGCCGGCCGGCTCGGCGACACGTGGGGCCGACGCCCGCTCCTCGTCGGTGGGGCGCTACTGGGCGTCCCGTTGCTGGTCGTCATGGCACACCTCTCCGCGCTCGTCCCGATCGTGCTGGTCCGTCTCGCCGCGGGCGCCGCGGAGGCCGCGTTCTTCGTGGCGTCGTTCGCGATGCTCGTCGACCTCGCCCCCCGGAGCAGGCGCGGGGAGGCTCTCAGCTACAACTCCCTCGGTCTCTACCTCGGCCTCGCGCTCGGGCCCCCGCTCGGCGAGGTGCTCGTCTCCGCCGGCGGCCTGGTCGCCGGATGGTACGGCGCCGCCGCCTCCTGCGCCGTCGCCGCCGTGCTGTCGGCCGGTCTGCCCGAGACGCTCGGGCCCGTCGCACCGGGCGAGCGTGCACCGCTCGTGCACCGTGCCGCGATCGCGCCGTCGCTCGGGTTCCTGACGTCGGTCGTCGCCATCGGGGGCTTCCTCGCCTTCGCACCGTTGCACGCGGTCGACGTCGGCATGGCATCCACGAGTGTGGTGGTCGCCGTCTACGGAGCCGTCGTCGTCGTCTGCCGTCTCGCGCTCGCCCGCGCGGTCGACCGGTTCCAGCCGCTCGCCCTCGGGACCTTCGCGCTCGTCGTGGTCGCGCTGGGCACGGCGCTCTGCGCGGCGTGGTCCTCCCCGGCAGGGCTCCTGCTCGGGACGGCGGTCCTCGGGGTCGGGGTCGCGCTGAGCACGCCCGCGTTCTTCGCCGCCGTCTTCGCGCGGGTGCCGGCCGCCGAGCGGGGGTCGGCGGCCGGCACGGCGACGGCGTGCATCGACCTCGGTCTCGCCGGGCCGCTCGCCCTCGGGCTCGTCGCCGAGAGCCTCGGCATCCCGTGGGCGTTCGCGGCGACGTGCGCGGTGGCGGTCGCCGGGGCGGCGTGGACGGCCCGGCTCGAGCAGCGGCGCCGGTTCGTGGCAGCATCGCAGGACGCCGCGTCGTGAGACCACCCCGCTCGACCTCGTCCCGAGCCGCGTCCGCGCGTACTCCATCGCCGTACGACGCCCCTACAGCGATCCGAGCCCGCCGCACTACGGCGTGGTCGGTGACACCTGACGGTCAACATCCCGGTCCGGGCGGGTCACGAAGGTCGCCAGCCCTCGTCCTCGCGGATGGCCCGCAGGATGCGCTGCGTGATCTCCCGCAGCTGACGGGTCTGCCGCTCGGTGAGGCGGTCGAGGACGAGCCGGTGGACGGTCTGCACATGGCCCGGGGTGGCGTCCTCGACCTTCGCCCTGCCGAGGTCGGTGAGGACGGCCAGGGTGTAGCGCCCGTCGGCGGGATCGGGCGTGCGTCTCAACCATCCCTGGGACTCCAGCCGGGTCGCCGCGCGTGACAGGCGGGAGAGGGTGCTGTTCGCATACCCCGCCAGGACGCTCATCCGGAGCGTGAGATCTGGCGCCTTGGCCAGCGCGTAGAGGACGCCGTACTCGAAGTGGGACAGCTGGGCGTCGCGCAGGAGCTGTGCGTCGAGAGCGGACGGCAGCCACTCCAGGACCGTCGCCACACCCGCCCAGGTCTCGAGGTCGTCGCCTGTGAGCTCGGCAGGAACGCCGGCAGGGGCGTCAGGGTCGTGCATGACGGCCAGCGTACGCGAGCGGAGGGGTCGACCACCCGGTCGATCACTTGCTCAGGAAAGTCATGCGGCCATACAGTTCGCTTGCTTGAGCAAGTGATCTTCCACGGCGCAGGGGGCGAGAGGAGAGCAGGATCGATGGATCTGGACCTGGTGGGAAAGAGGGCCTTCGTCAGCGGGTCGACGCAGGGCATCGGCTACGCGATCGCCGAGGCGTTGCTCGCAGAAGGGGCGACGGTCGTCGTCAACGGACGCAGCGAGGACCGGGTCGCTGCCGCGGTGAGGAAGCTGGAGGCCGCTGTCCCGGGTGCTGCGGTCTCCGGGATCCCGGCAGACTTCGAGGACGCCGAACAGGTCCGACGGCTGCTCGGGTCGCTCGGCGAGGTGGACATCCTCGTGAACAACGTGGGCGTCTTCGGCGTCGACGCCTTCGAGGAGATCTCGGACGACGACTGGCAGCGGTACTTCGACGTCAACGTCATGAGCGGCGTCCGCCTGTCTCGGCACGAGCTGCCGCACATGCTGGCCCGGGGCTGGGGTCGGATCATCTTCATCAGCAGCGAGTCCGGCGTGAACGTCCCCGCCGACATGACGCACTACGGCATGACCAAGGCCGGGATGATCGCCGTGGGCAACGGGCTGGCCAAGCTCACCCGAGGGACGGACGTCACCGTCAACACCATCCTCGGGGGACCGACGTACTCCGACGGCGTCGCCCAGGCGGTCGAGGAGATCTCCCAGGCCCGAGGGCAGTCGGTGGACAGCATGAAGAGCGCGATCGCGACGGCGAACCAGACGTCGCTGCTGCAACGCTTCATCGAGCCCGTCGAGATCGCTCGCCTCGCCACCTACCTGGCCAGCCCTGTCTCGTCCGCGACCAACGGCGCCGCACTGCGTGCCGACGGAGGAATCCTCACGACCACCCTGTGAGCCCATGGACGGCTCGACCTGCCCGCCCCAGAACGCGGGCAGGTGCGGGGTGACCGTCAGGCGCCGCGAAACCCTCCGTCCGGGCCGTCGTCTCTCGGCGGCCCACGGACGGGTTCAGGCGTTCCGGCGCGCCTCGACGAGATGGCGGGTCGAATGCGCGAGGAACGGGGTGGTCGTGGGCCCGCCGTCGCGTGCCCCGGCCCGCATCCGGGCGTCGAGCTCCTCGAGGACGTCGCCGTACCGGTCGACGGAGAAGTCCGGCACCCACCACACGCACTTGCGCAGGAGCCACACGACGGCGCCGACGTCGTAGAGCTCCATCCGGCACCTCGCCGTGCGCAGGTCGACGACGTCGAGGCCGGCCGCGCGAGCCTGCTCGGCCTCGACGTTCGGGTCGCGGCCCGTGCGGGCCTCGGGCTGCGGGCCGAGGAACTGCTCGATCAGCTCGAACGCGGAGGCCGGTCCGACGTGCTGCGCGAGGTACGCACCGCCCGGGCGCAGCACGCGGTGGATCTCCGACCACGCCGGGGCGACGGGATGGCGAGCCGTGACGAGGCTGAAGGACGCGTCGTCGACCGGGAGCGCGCCGTCGTCGGGCGTGACGACGCGGGCGCCCCAGGGTGCGAGGCGTTCGCGGGCGAGGGCGGCGTTCGGAACCCAGGTCTCCGTGGCGACCAGCGTGGCGGGTGTCGTCTCGCCGCGCGTGTCTGCGCCCGCCAGCGCCTCGGCCAGTACCTCGCCGCCCCCCGTGTCGAGGTCGAGCGCCGAGTCCGCCGCGGCGAGGCGATGGGACAGGAGGGAGACGAAGCGCCACGGCGGGCGTTCCTCGGTCGCACGGCCGTCGAGCCAGCCGAACCCCCAGCCGGTGACGTCCGCGTCCAGGGCCTCGCTGATCAGCGCGTCGTAGGGTCGCACCCGCCCATTCTCGCGCGGCCGGACCGGGCCGCGCGTCGTCGGGACGACGGCTCCGCGAGGCCCGACGGCGCGCCGCTGCGAGCGGAAAGCGCTTGCCGACGGAGTCCCCGACGTGGCAGGATCAGGCCCGTCGCACCGGCGGCACGCGAGTCGTGCACGCTGTAGGGGTGCGGACCGCACGCTCGAGGAGGAGAGGCGACGATGCCGACTGTCGCGCTGGTCACTGGTGGGAACCGCGGGATCGGGCTGGGTATCAGCCGACGTCTGCTCGCGGACGGGTTCGCGGTGTCGATCCTGGCGACGCGCGAGGAGCCCGCCGACGTGATCGCGGAGCTGCGCGAGCTCGCGGGGGACGACTCGCGCGTCCGGTACGTGCGGGGATCGGTCGCCGACCTGGACGACCACCGCCGGTACGTCGCGGACGCCGTCGACACGTGGGGCCGGCTCGACGTGCTGGTCAACAACGCGGGTGTCGCGCCGAGCGTGCGCGCAGACCTGCTGGACGCGACCGCCGAGTCGTTCGACCGGGTCCTCGGCATCAACCTGCGCGGGCCGTACTTCCTCACGCAGGAGTTCGCGCGCCGCGTGATCGAGCTGCGCGGACCGCTCGACGCGCTGCCGGAGCCGCCGGCCGGTCCGGTCGCGACGGTCGTCAACGTCTCGTCGATCTCGGCGACCACGGTCTCGACCAACCGGGGCGACTACTGCATCTCCAAGGCGGGCGTCGGCATGGCCACGCAGCTGTGGGCGGCACGCCTCGGCCCCGAGGGGGTCGTGGTGTACGAGGTGCGGCCGGGGGTCATCGCGACCGACATGACCGCGGGCGTCACCGCGAAGTACGACGGCCTCATCGAGCAGGGCCTCGCGCCGATCAACCGCTGGGGACGCCCGGCCGACGTCGCGGGCGCCGTCTCGATCCTGGCGTCCGGCCAGACCCCGTACTCGACCGGCGAGGTGTTCCACGTCGACGGCGGCATGCACATCCCGGTCCTGTGAGGAGAGAACCCATGAGCCACGAGCCAGAGACGCTCCGCATCGGCGGGCACGACGTGCCCGTCGTGACCGCCACGACCGTCGTCGTCGGCACCGGGTCGGCCGGGTACTGCGCGGCGGACCGGCTCGTCCAGTTCGGGCACGACGACGTCGTCATGGTTGCGGACAAGGTGCACGCCGGGGCGTCGCGCAACGCGGGCTCCGACAAGCAGACCTACTACAAGCTCACGCTCTCGGGCGGCGACGACGACTCGGTGCGCGAGATGGCGCAGACGCTCTACTCGGGCGGCGCGATGGACGGCGACAACGCGCTCGCGGAGGCCGCCCTGTCGGCGCGCGGCTTCCTCCACCTGGTCGACCTGGGCGTGCCGTTCCCGCAGAACCGGTTCGGCGAGTTCATCGGGTACAAGACGGACCACGACCCGCGGCGCCGCGCGACGTCGGTCGGCCCGTACACGAGCCGGACGATGGTCGAGAAGCTCGAGCGGAAGGTCCAGGCCGACGGTACCCGGGTGTTCGACGAGTGCCGCGTCGTCGACGTCGTCACCGCACCCGACCCGCACGGCGGGCCCGGAGCGCGCCGGGTCGCGGGCCTGCTCGTGCTGCGGACCGACGTGCCCCACGACGGCGCCGCGAGCCCGTGGCTGCTGTTCCGCTGCACCAACCTCGTCTACGCGACGGGCGGACCCGCGGGCATGTACGCGACGCGTGTGTTCCCCAACGGGCAGTGGGGTGCGTCCGGCGCGGCCTACCGCGCCGGCGTGCACGGCAAGAACCTCACCGAGTGGCAGTTCGGGCTCGCGTCGACCAAGCCCCGGTGGAACGTGTCGGGGACGTACATGCAGGTCGTGCCGCGGTTCGTCTCGACGGACGCCGACGGCGGCGACGAGCGCGAGTTCCTCACCGAGGCGATCACGGACTACGGGCGGCTCCTGACGCTCGTGTTCCTCAAGGGCTACCAGTGGCCGTTCGACATCCGCAAGGCCCGCGACGGGTCGAGCCTGATCGACCTGCTGGTGTACCGCGAGACGGTGCTGCGCGGGCGGCGCGTGTTCCTCGACTTCCGGCGCAACCCCGTGCGCGACGACTTCGACCCGACGGCGCTCGCCCCCGAGGCGTACCAGTACCTCGAGAAGGCGGGCGTGCTGTCCGGGACGCCGATCGAGCGGTTGCGGCGCATGAACGAGCCCGCGTACCAGTTCTACCTGGACAAGAACCCGTACGTGGACCTCGAGAAGGAGATGCTCGAGGTCGACGTGTGCGCGCAGCACAACAACGGCGGCCTCGTGGTCGACGCGTGGTGGCAGTCGAACGTCGCCGGGTTCTTCCCCGTCGGCGAGGCCGGCGGCGCCCACGGCGTGTACCGCCCGGGCGGCGCGGCGCTCAACAGCGGTCAGGTCGGCGCGACGCGCGCCGCGCAGTTCATCGCGGCGCGGCGCGACGAGAAGCCGTCCGACGAGGCCGCCTTCGCCGAGGTGGCGGCGCCGGTGCTCGCCGCCGCGCTGGACCTCACGGCCCGCGCGACGGGTCGCGTGGCCGCGGGCGTGCCGGACAACACGGGCGACCTGCTGCGCGACGTGCAGCGGCTCATGAGCGAGAAGGCCGGACCGGTGCGGTCGGAGGCGTCGATCCGCGAGGCGCTCGACCAGGTCCACGCGTGGCTGACCGGCTACGAGGACCTGGTCAGCGCCGACGCCGGGTCGCGGCGCGCCGTGAACCGGACGTTCCTCGTGCGCGACATCCTCACGAGCGCGTACGTCTACCTCTCGGCCATGGCCGACTACGTCGCCCACGGCGGGCGCTCGCGCGGGTCGGTCCTGTACACCGACGCCGACGGCGACCTGCCCCTCGTCGGGTACGGCGACGACGCGGAGCGCGAGCTCGACCTGCCCGAGCTCTACCGCTTCCGGCTCGACGGCGGCGCGCTCGACGAGGAGGTCCAGGAGACCGCGTGGGTCGCGCCCGGCGGGACCGCGCCGGCCGCCGCGGACGGCGGCCCGTGGACCCCGGTGGTCCCGCGCGACGCCGCCGACGCCGCGGGCGTCCCGGTGTTCCGCTGGCGTCCCCGGCGCCCGCTCCCGGCGGACGACGACTTCTTCGAGAACGTCTGGCGCGAGTTCCGCGAGCACGGCAACGTGCAGTAGCGGTCGCGGCGGTCCGGCGGGGGCGTCGCGGTGGGCCACGAGCGGGCACGACGTCGCGCTCAGGCCCGCCGGAGCTCCGCGCGCCAGGTCCCGGGTCGGCCGGGGGAGCCGGGACCCGCGAGTTCCTCGATCGACACGGCCGACAGCCCGTCCTGGCCGAACGCCTCGATCTCCGCGCGGGTCAGCGGCCAGGGCGGGCCGTCCTCGTCGGCCGTCCCGGTGGCGGCCTGGACCACCAGCAGCGTCCCGCCCGGCGCCACCAGGGAGCGGACGCCGGCCGTCATGTCGTCCCGCACGCTGCGGCTCACCGCCTGCACGGTGTAGATCTCGACGACCAGGTCGAACGCACCGGCCCACTCGTGCGGCAGGTCGAGCAGGTTTCCGACCACGTACGTGACCGGTGAACCCGCACGGCGCTCGCGGGCCGCGGCGATCGCGGCGGGGGAGACGTCGAACCCCGTCGTGTCGTAGCCGAGCCGGGCGAGGTGCTCGGCGTCGGCCCCGAGCCCGCACCCGACGACGACGGCCGTCCCGGTCGCGAGGCCGGGGGCAGGCGCACCGGTCCACGAGGCGAGCGCCGGGTGCGGGTCGTCCCGGTCCCACGGCGTCGTGACGTCGCCGGACCGGGCGGAGGACCAGAGCCGCTCGAACCAGCCGGTGGGGTCGGACGGGTCGGCGTGGCCGAGCCGGTCGGCCTCGGACTGCCAGGGACGCGGCGCGGTCATGGCGTCGACGGTAGTGAGCGAGCGTTCGCACCACAAGGCCGCCCGGCGGACCCGCGCGACCCTGGACTCCGGACGCTCCGCACGGTGCCGACGATCCACCGAACGGTGGATGCGCGGATCAACCCCGGCTCTGGCGCCACGGTCGATGTGCCGGGGTGCCGTGCCTCCGTAGCGTCGCGGCATGACCGCGTTGGACGTACGGAACCTGCACAAGCGCTACGGGGAGCACGTCGCCGTCGACGACGTCTCCTTCACCGTCGAGGAGGGGGAGATCTTCGGCATCATCGGGCCGAACGGCGCCGGGAAGACGACGACCGTCGAGAGCATCGCCGGCCTGCGGACGCCCGACTCGGGGTCGATCTCCGTGCTGGGGCTCGACCCGGTCACGGACCGGGCGGAGGTGCGCGAGCGGCTCGGCGTGCAGCTGCAGGAGAGCAGCTTCCCCGACGCGATCACGGTCGCCGAGGCGCTCGACCTCTACAGCTCGTTCTACCGGGACCCCGCCGACTGGCGCGAGCTCATGGAGCTCCTCGGACTCACCGCGAAGCGCCGCACGCGGTACAAGGCTCTCTCCGGCGGGCAGAAGCAGCGGCTCTCGATCGCGCTCGCCCTGGTCGGCAACCCGGAGGTCGCGATCCTCGACGAGCTCACGACGGGACTGGACCCGCAGGCGAGGCGGGACACCTGGAGCCTCGTCGAACGGGTGCGTGACACGGGCGTCACGATCCTCCTCGTCACGCACTTCATGGACGAGGCGGAGCGTCTCAGCGACCGGATCGCCGTGATCGACGGTGGCCGGGTCGCCGCGGTGGACACGCCGGCGGGGCTGATCGCGCGGTCGAGCGCGGTGCAGCAGATCCGGTTCCGCCCGAGCCGGCCGCTGGACGAGAGCGTCCTCACCGGGCTCCCCGAGGTGTCCGACGTCGAGATCGTCGAAGGGCGCTGGCTGGTCACCGGTACGGGACAGCTCCTGACCAGCGTCGCAGGGGCGCTCGCGAGGGCGCAGGTCGTCGCGGAGGACCTCCGCGTCGACCAGCGCACCCTCGACGACGCGTTCGTGGCCTTCACGGGACGCGCCCTGGAGTCCCCGGCATCCACCGAGAGGAAGGTCGACTGATGTCCGCCTCCACCACCTACGGTCTCGGATCGCGTCCTCGCCTGAAGATGGTCGCGGTCGAGACGAAGCTCTTCCTCCGAGACTCCGCCACGGTCCTCTTCGGCGTGCTGTTCCCGGCGGGGCTCCTGCTCGGGCTGGGTGCCGTCCCGGCGCTCAGGGAGCCGACGCCGGAGACCGGCGGGCTCCGGGCGATCGACGTCTGGGCGCCGACCGCGCTGGTGTTCGGGATGGTGATGATCGCCGTGCAGCACGTCCCGGCGGTGATCGCGACGTACCGCGAGCGCGCCGTCCTGCGCAGGCTGTCGACCACTCCTGCGTCTCCGCGGAGCGTCCTGCTCGCGCAGATGGTCGTCGCGTTCGCCTCGGTGGTCGTCTCCGCGACGCTCCTGATCCTCGTCGCGTGGGCCGTGCTGGACATCGCGCCGCCCGAGCGGCCCCTCGAGTTCGTCGTCGCCTTCGTCGTCGGCTACGCCGCGCTGCTCGGAATCGGCATGATCTCCGCGGCCGTGGTCCGCACGAGCAGCGCCGCGAACCAGGTCGGCACCGTCCTGTTCGTCGCGCTGATGTTCTTCGGCGGGGCCTTCCTGCCCCGTGTCCTCATGCCGGACGCGCTGCGCGCGGTCGGCGAGCTCGTACCGCCCGGGCTGCAGGCGCTCACCACGGCGTGGTCCGCCGAGGCGGGCGAGGTCACCGCCACCGCCGGTGGGCAGCCGTTCTGGCTGCAGATCGCCATAATGGCGGGGATCGCCGTGAGCGCGAGCGCGATCGCCGCGAAGCTCTTCCGCTGGGAGTAGGTGTCGATGATGCGGGATGCCGGGGCCGACGAGCGCCCGGGCTCCGGGACGCTCGAGCCCGCCCTCGTGCACGAGGCGGAGACGGCTCACCGCTCCCGGTTGGCCTGGAGGCAGGAGCAGCTGCGCGTCTGGGATCTTCTGCAGCTGGTCACACCGTGGCTGCTGCTGACCGTCTCGACGGCGATCTACTTCGCACGGGTGCTCCCGGCGTCCGGTGCACCCTTCTGGCCGGAGGGGGCCACCGTCGCCGGGCTGGTCGCGGTCTCGGCGACGTGGGTGCTGTTCGGCCAGACGCTGCCTCTCAGGAGACGGGCGCTCCGGCCGGTGCAGGCGGGCGTCTACCTCGTCGGGCTGCTCGCACTGTGCGTCGCCCTCATGACGTACTCCGACGCGTTCCTCGTCTTCACCGTCGCGGGCTTCTTCCAGGCGTACCTGCTCAGGCCGTGGCCGGTGGGGGTGCTCGGGGTCCTGGTGACCTCCGTGGTCCTCAACGGCTCGGCGATGCGCGTCGGGGAGGACCCGAGCCCCGACGTGCTCGCGGAGTTCCTCCTGATCGTCGCCGTGCAGACCGCGGCGATCGGCGTGGGCATCCTGCTGACGGCGCGCAGCGAACCGGAGGAGCGCAGGCGCGAGCAGCTCGTCGAGCGGCTCGAGGCGGCTCTGCACGAGAACGCCGGGCTCCATGCGCAGCTGGTCGCCCAGGCCCGGGAGTCGGGGGCGCAGGACGAGCGGCAGCGGCTGGCCGGCGAGATCCACGACACCCTGGCCCAGGGTCTTGCGGGCATCATCACGCAGCTCCAGGCCGCGGAGCGTTCCGCGAGCGTGCAGGGGGAGACGGAGGAGCACGTCGCGCGTGCGCTGCGCCTCGCGCGCAGCAGCCTGACCGAGGCGCGACGGTCCGTGCAGGCCCTCGCTCCCCAGGAGCTCGGGAGAGCGCATCTCCCGGACGCGCTCCGTACGCTGGCCGAGCGATGGTCGGAGGACCAGGGGATCGGCGCGCGGGTGGAGGTCACCGGCACCCGCGAGCCACTGAGCCCGGCGATCGAGGTGTCGCTGTTCCGCGTCGCGCAGGAGTCGCTGACCAACGTGGCGAAGCACGCCGAGGCCTCGCGCGTCGGTGTCACGCTGTCGTACACGGGCACGGAGGTGCTGCTGGACGTGCGCGACGACGGCCGCGGGTTCGCGAGCGGGGGCGGCACCGGCTTCGGCCTGACGAGCATGCGCCAGCGCATCAGAGGCGTCGGCGGCCACGTCGAGGTGCAGAGCGCACCGGGCGAAGGGACGTCCGTGAGCGCGCGCGTCCCGGCGATCGCCCCAGGGGGCACGAGAGCAGAGGAGATCGACCGATGATCCGACTCGTGATCGTCGACGACCACCCGGTCGTGAGGGGCGGCCTCCGCGACACCTTCGCGGACGCCGAGGACATCGTCGTGGTCGGCGAGGCGGGTGACGGCGCCGAGGGCGTCGACCGTGCGAAGGCGCTGGCGGCGGACGTCGTGCTCATGGACCTGCGGATGCCCGGCATGGACGGCGTCGCCGCGACCGCGGACCTGCGCGAGCAGGCGCCGGACGCCCGGGTGCTGATCCTGACCACGTTCGACAGCGAGAGCGACGTGCTGCCGGCGATCGAGGCGGGTGCGACCGGCTATCTCCTGAAGGATGCGCTGCCCGACGACCTGATGCGAGCAGTCCGTGCCGCCGCGCGCGGAGAGCCGGTGCTCGCGCCGTCGGTGACGCAGCACCTGATGGGGCAGGTGCGGAAGCCCGGCGCCGGCACCCTGACCGATCGGGAGAAGGAGGTGCTGCAGCTGGTCGCCAACGGCAGCTCGAACCGTGAGGCCGCCACGGCGCTGTTCATCGGCGAGGCGAGCATCAAGACCCATCTGCAGCACATCTACGACAAGCTCGGCGTGCGTGATCGAGCCTCGGCGGTGGGCGAGGGCTACCGCCGTCGTCTGCTCCGGTGACGCCTGCGCGAGCGCGCACCGGGAGACCGTGAAAGAGGCCACGGAGCGACACCGGGAGGCACTACCCTTCGAAGCGCGCCGCACGGCGCACTCTGCCGTGCCAGCCGCAGAACCCACCGGGACGAAGGAACGAAGCCGTGAGCCAGCCCCCGTACCAGCCGTACCAGGGCGGCGACGCCCCTCAGCCTCCGCAGGGCTCCTCGCCGCACGGTCAGGAGCAGCCCGCCTACGGCCAGCCCGCGCAGCCCGCCTACGGCCAGCCCGCGCAGCCCGCCTACGGCCAGCCGGTCCAGCCTGGCTACGGGCAGGCAGCGCAGCCGGCCTACGGGCAGATGGCGCCCCAGGCACCTCCCGTGGCTCCGGCCCCTGCGCCCGGTCAGCCGTACGGTGCCTACCCCGCGCAGGGCCAGCCGTACGGGTCGCCCTACGGCGGTCCCGGCGGCTACGCCCCCTACACCGCCCCCGCCGGCCCTCAGCCCCTGACCTGGCGCACGATCCTCGCGTACGTCTTCAGCCCGATCGCGGTGATCTTCCTGCCCATCGTGTTCGGGGTGCTCGCGATCGTGTTCTCCGCGCTCGCGGTCAAGCGGAACGAGAAGACGGCGAAGATCGCCCTCGGCGTGGCGATCGGCTGCACGGCGCTCGGCTTCATCCTCGGCGCGGTCACGGCCGTGCAGACGATGCAGCAGCTGGGCTGACCCGCGCGGCGGGCAGGTCGTCGGGTGCGCGGCACGGTCGGGTGGGTCGCCTACCGCCCGACCATGCGCATCCCGGCGTCGTCGTAGCGGTCGCCCTGCACGCCCACCTCGCGGGCCAGCGCGTCGAGCGACGCGAGCTCGTCCGCGGTCAGCGGCACGGTCGTTGCGGCGGCGTTCTCCGCGACCCGCTCGAGGCGGCGCGTGCCGGGGATGGGGACGATCCACGGCTGCTGGGCGAGGAGCCAGGCGAGCGCGACCTGCCCGGGCGTGGCGCCCTTCGCCTCGGCGAGGGTGCGCACCTCGTCGACCACGCGCTGGTTCGCGGCCCGGTTGTCCTCGGTGAAGCGGGGGATCGTGCGGCGGATGTCGCCCTCGGCGAACGTCGTGGAGGGGGAGACCGTGCCGGTGAGGAAGCCCTTGCCGAGAGGGCTGAACGGGACGAACCCGATGCCGAGCTCGGCGAGCGTCGGCAGGACCTCGGTCTCGGGGTCGCGGGTCCACAGCGAGTACTCGCTCTGCACGGCGGTCACGGGGAAGACGGCGTGCGCCCGCCGGATGGTCGAGGCACCGGCCTCGGAAAGGCCGAAGTGGGCGACCTTGCCCTCCTGGACGAGCTCGCCGACGACCCCCGCCACGTCCTCGATCGGGACGGCGGGGTCGACGCGGTGCTGGTAGAACAGGTCGATCCGGTCGGTGCGCAGGCGCTGCAGGGACGCCTCGGCCACCCGGCGGATCTGCTCGGGGCGGCTGTCCAGCCCGGCCATCGCGCCGTCCTGGATGTTCCAGCCGAACTTGGTGGCGACGACGACCTGGTCGCGCAGCGGGGCGAGCGCCTCGCCGACGAGCTCTTCGTTGACGTACGGGCCGTAGACCTCGGCGGTGTCGAAGAACGTGACACCGCGGTCGACGGCGCCGCGCAGGACGGCGATCATGTCCTCGCGCGTCCCGGGGTTGGGGCCGTAGGACATGGACATGCCCATGGCGCCGAGTCCGATCGCCGAGACCTGCAGTCCCTGGCCGAGCGTGCGGGTGTGCATCGTGGGTCTCTCCTCGGGTCGTGCCGGATTCGTGGTGGGGGAAGGCGCCCGTCCCGGGTCACCAGTCGTGCACGGTCCCGTCGGCGAGGCGGTTGACGGGCAGGTACGCCGGCGCGTAGGGGTGCGCGGCGGCCAGCTCCTCGTCGAGCTCGACGCCGATGCCCGGGGCCTCGCCCGGGTGGAGGTGGCCGTCGTCGAACGTGAACGCGTGCCGGAAGACCTCGTGCGTCCGGTCCGTGTACCCGGAGTACTCCTGGATGCCGAAGTTGTGGATCGCGAGGTCGAGGTGGATCGCGGCGGCCATGCCGACGGGCGAGATGTCCTCCGGGCCGTGGATCGCGCTCTTGATCTGGTGCAGCGCGGCGTAGTCGAAGAGCTTGCGCAGCGGCGTGACGCCGCCGAAGTGGGTCACGGCCGACCGGACGTAGTCGACGAGCTGCTCGTCGACGAGCGTCTGGTAGTCGTGCACGGTGTTGAAGACCTCGCCGATGGCGAGGGGCGTCGTCGTGTGCCGGCGGACGAGCCGCAGGCCCTGCTGGTTCTCCGCGGGGGTGCAGTCCTCGAGCCAGAAGAGGTCGTACTGCTCGATCTCCTTGCCGAGGCGCGCGGCCTGCTGCGGCGTGAGCCGGTGGTGCGCGTCGTGGAGCAGCGGCAGCTCGGGGCCGAACTCGTTCCGCACGGCCTCCAGGACGCGCGGCAGGTGCCGCAGGTAGCCCGCCGTGTCCCAGTCCTCGACGACGGGGCGCACCCGCTGGTCGAGCCGGGCGCCGTCGGCCTCCGCGGCGATCGCCGCGCCGTCGTGCACGCCGTAGACGACCTTCAGGCCGGGGACGCCGGTCTGCACGCGCACGGCCTGGTAGCCCTCGGCGAGCCGTGCGCGGACCGAGTCGAGGAGCTCGGGGACGTCGCGCCCGTTGGCGTGGCCGTAGGTGCGGACCCGCTCGCGCGACGCGCCGCCGAGCAGCTGGTACAGCGGGAGCCCGGCGACCTTGGCCTTGATGTCCCACAGCGCGACGTCGACGGCGGCGATCGCGGCCATCGTCACCGGGCCGCGGCGCCAGTAGGCCCCGCGGTAGAGCGACTGCCAGGTGTCCTCGATGCGGTGCGGGTCGAGCCCGACGAGGAGCGCGGCCACGTGGTCGCGCAGGTAGGAGACGACGGCGAGCTCGCGGCCGTTGAGCGTCGCGTCGCCCAGACCGGTGATGCCCTCGTCCGTCGTGAGCTTCAGGGTGACGAAGTTCCGACCGGGGCTGGTGACGACGACCTGCGCGTCGACGATCCTCATGGCTGCTCGATTCTGGGGAGGTACAGGACGTGCGGGTGCCGGGCGGCGCGCGTCCGGTGCGACCGGTTCGCCGGCACGGCCAGGACGACCGTAGCAACGGGGCGGACGACGCCCCGCGCGTTCCTGTCGCCGTCGGTCCCCGTGCGATGCTCCTGTCACCCCGCCACCGTCCCCACCGGAGGAGTCCCGCGTGACCGCCGACCTGCCGTACGCCGAGCTGCACCTGCACGTCGAGGGCACGCTGGAGCCCGAGCTCGTCATGGCCCTGGCGCGGCGCAACGGCGTCGCCCTGCCCTACCGGGACACCGACGAGCTGCGCCGCGCGTACGCGTTCGGCGACCTCCAGTCGTTCCTCGACCTGTACTACGCGACCATGTCGGTGCTGCGCGAGCCGCAGGACTTCGCCGACATGACGCGCGCCTACCTCGAGCGGGCGGCCCGGGCCGGCGTCCGGCACGCCGAGATCATGTTCGACCCGCAGGCCCACGTGTCCCGCGGTGTGCCGCTCGAGACGGTCGTGGACGGCATCTGGTCGGTCCTCGCGACCAGCGAGCGCGACCACGGGGTGACGACCCTCCTCGTCGCGGCCTTCCTGCGGGACCGGGACGAGGACGAGGCGCTCGACGTGCTCGACCGGCTGCTCGCGGCCGGTGCGCCGATCGTCGGGATCGGTCTCGACTCGGCGGAGGTGGGGCACCCGCCGTCGAAGTTCGCCCGGCTGTTCGAGCGCGCCCGGTCCGCAGGGCTGCGACGCATCGCGCACGCGGGGGAGGAGGGGCCGCCCGAGTACGTCGCGGAGGCGCTCGACGTGCTGGGTGCGGAACGGATCGACCACGGGATCCGGTGCCTCGAGGACGACGCGCTCGTGGCGCGCCTCGTCGCCGAGCAGACGCCGCTGACCGTCTGTCCGCTGTCGAACGTCGCGCTGCGTGCGGTCCCGTCCCTGGAGGAGCACCCGGTCCTCGTGATGCTCGAGCGGGGGCTCAACGTGTCCGTGCACTCCGACGACCCCGCGTACTTCGGCGGCTACCTCGACGACACGCTCCACGCGCTGGAGGGCGCGCTCGGGTTGACGTCGGAGCAGCGCGTGGCGCTCGCGGAGAACTCCGTCCGGTCGTCGTTCCTGCCGCCGGAGCGGCGCGACGCCCTGCTCGCCGAGATCCGCGCCGCGTCGCGCTGAACGGCCCGGCCCGCCCTCCGTGGCCGTGGTGGTCAGGAGGACGGGCTCCGGGTGTCAGCGTCGCCGCGCGGTCGGCGTGAGCTCGTGGGCGCCGTAGCTGTTGTCGTCCGGGTTGACGGTGACGCCGGGGGCGACGAGCTCGTCGATCCGGTCGAGGACGTCGTCGCCGAGCGTGATGTCGAGGGCCGGCAGGTACGACTCGAGCTGCTCCATCGTGCGCGGACCGACGATCGCGGAGGTGACGCCCGGGTGTCGGACCACGAACGCGATCGCCAGCTCGACGAGCGTCATGCCCGCCTGCTCCGCGAGCTGGGCGAGCTCCTCGACGACGTCGAGCTTGCGCTGGTTCGCGGGGCTGCTCATGTCGAAGCGGGCGCTGGGCCGCGCGCTCGAGGTCGGGGCGGACGCGGAGTCCTTGCGCCACCGGCCCGACAGCCAGCCGCCGCTGAGAGGGCTGTACGTGAAGGTGCCCATGCCGTTCCGGAGGACGGTCGGCAGGACGTCCTCCTCGATGCCGCGCACGAGGATCGAGTACGGCGGCTGCTCGGTCACGAAGCGCTCGAGGTTCCGCTCCCTGGACGCCCACTGGGCCTCGACGATCTGCGACGCCGAGTACGACGACGACCCGATGTACCGGACCTTGCCCTGCCGCACGAGGTCGGTGAGCGCGCCGAGCGTCTCCTCCACGTCGGTGTCGGGCGACGGCCGGTGCACCTGGTAGAGGTCGAGGTGGTCGGTCCTGAGGCGCCGCAGCGAGTCCTCGACGGCCCGCATGATCCACCGGCGGGACCCGCCCCGGTGGTTCGGGTCGTCACCCATCGGCATGAAGAACTTCGTCGCGAGGAAGACGTCGTCCCGACGCCCGGAGATCGCCTCGCCGACGATCTCCTCGGAGACGCCGGCGGAGTACACGTCGGCGGTGTCGACGACGTTGATCCCGGCGTCGAGGGCACGGTGGACGATCCGGGTCGCGTCCTGCCGGTCGTCGTTGCCCCAGGGGCCGAGCATCATCGCGCCGAGGGTCAGCGGGCTGACCTGGACGCCGGTGCGTCCGAGCGGTCGGAGATCCATGCTCACGCCTCGGGGATCTCGCGGCCGAAGGCCTCGAGCGTGATGTCCTCGGGCTCGGGGCCGCCGCGCTGGCCGGTGTCGAGGGCGTCGACGGCGGCGATCTCGTCGTCGGTGAGCTCGAAGTCGAGGACGTCGAAGTTCTCCGCGATGCGGTGCGGGGTGACCGACTTGGGGATGGCGGAGCGGCCCTGCTGCAGGTGCCAGCGCAGCATCACCTGGGCTGGGCTCTTGCCGTGCGCCTCGCCGATGCCGACGATCGTCGGGTCCTGCAGCGTGCTGGTGTGCTCGCCGTCGCGGTAGAACGTGATGCCGCCGATCGGCGACCAGGCCTGGGTGAGGATGCCGTGGGCGGCGTCGGTCGCGAGCACGTCGGGCTGGCGGAAGTACGGGTGCACCTCGACCTGGTTGACGGCGGGCACGACGGACGTCTCGGCCAGGAGCCGGTCCAGGTGCTCGGGCATGAAGTTGCTGACGCCGATGGCGCGGACCTTGCCGTCGGCGAGCAGCGTCTCCAGGGCCTTGTAGGCCTCGATGGTGAGGTCGAAGCGGGAGGGCAGGGCCTGGTGGAGGATGAAGAGGTCGATCTGGTCGACGCCGAGCTTGCCGGCGCTCTTGTCGAACGCGTGCAGCGTGGTGTCGTAGCCGTAGTCGCTGATCCAGACCTTCGACTCGACGAACACGTCGGAGCGGTCCAGGCCGGAGCGGCGGATCGCCTCGCCGACGCCTGCCTCGTTGCCGTACGCGGCGGCGGTGTCGATGTGCCGGTAGCCGGTGGACAGCGCGGCCTCGACCGCGGTCACCGTCTCGTCGGGCGGCGTCTGGAAGACGCCGTAGCCCAGGGCGGGCATCTCGACGCCGTTGTTCAGGGTGAGCGTGGGTACCGGGTTCGTGGTCATGCTCTCGACGGTAGGCGCGCTCAGCTGAGCACGGGAGGTCCTGCTGGTACCCCGCTCCTCAGGACGGCGGTGCGAGGAGGACCGGACGGGCGGGGTACTGCCAGGGCCTCCCACGTCCCGCGCTGCGGTCCTACCGTCGGGGAGGTGGACATCACGCACGCGAACCTCGCCGAGGTCAGGACGATGGGCGGGCCCGCACCGAGCCGGCGGACGCTGCTGCGTGCCGCGCTCGCGGGTGCGGCGACGATCGCCGCCGGGTGCGCCGGAGACCCGCGACCCGGGCCGAGGACGACCGCGGTGCCCGGCGACCCGTCGCAGGACGGCACCCAGCAGTCGGAGGAGACCACGGAGATGACGGCAGACCCCACGGCGAGCGTGCTGCTCGTGTACTTCTCGCGTGCCGGGGAGAACTACCACGAGGGAGGCCGACGGGACCTCGAGGTCGGCAACACGGCGGTCCTGGCCGGGATGATCTCGGACCGGGTCGACTGCGACGTCTACGAGATCGAGGCGGCCGACCCCTACCCGGAGGCGTACGACCCGACGGTCGAGCGCAACGTCCGGGAGCAGGAGTCCGACGCCCGGCCGGCGATCGCGGGGGATCTCCCGGACGTCGCGGGGTACGACGTCGTGCTGCTCGGCAGCCCGGTGTGGAACGTCCGGGCGCCGATGATCATGTCCACGTTCGTCGAGGGCGTGGACCTGCGCGGCAAGAGCGTCCTGCCGTTCGTCACCTACGCCGTCTCCGGCATGGCCGGGATCGACGACGACTACCGCGACGCCCTGCCGGACTCCGACGTGGGCGCCGGCCTGGCGGTCCGCGGGGAGACCGTCGCGGACGCGGGTGCGGAGCTCGAGGACTGGCTCACCGCAGCCGGCCTCCTGGACGAGAGGGAAGCAGATGAGTGAGAACACCGGGAACCAGGGCCGCGTCGCGGTCATCACCGGCGCGTCGTCCGGGATCGGCGCGGCGACCGCTCGCGCGCTCGCGGCCGACGGCTACCGCGTCGCGCTGCTGGCGCGCCGGGCCGACCGCATCGACGCCCTCGCCGCGGAGATCGGCGGCGGCGCGATCGCGATCCCGGCCGACGTGACCGACCGGGACGCGCTCGTCGCGGCCGCGGCGCGCGTCCGGGAGGAGCTCGGCGGTGCCGACGTGCTCGTCAACAACGCCGGCGTGATGCTCCTGGGCCCGTTCTCGTCCGACCGGCGCGACGACTACCGCGCGATGGTCGAGGTGAACCTCCTCGGCGCCATCACCACCACGGAGGTGTTCCTCGACCAGCTGAAGGACGGCGGCGGCGACCTGATCAACATCTCGTCCGTGGCGGGGCGCACCGCTCGGGCGTCCAACGGCGTGTATGCCGCCACGAAGTGGGGCGTCAACGGCTGGTCGGAGTCGTTGCGCCAGGAGCTCCTTCCCGACGTACGCGTGACCCTGATCGAGCCGGGCGTGGTCGACACCGACCTGCCGAGCCACATCACCGACGAGGCGACGCGCGCAGCCGTGCAGAAGGGCTACGACGTCGCGACCGTCCAGCCCGAGGAGATCGCGGAGGTGGTCGCGTTCGTCCTCGCCCGCCCTCGTCACCTCGCGATCAACGAGATCCTCCTGCGTCCCGCGGACCAGCTCGGATAGCGACCTCTCGGTGCGGGAGCGGCGACGGGCCTCGCTTCCCGGGTAACACCAGTGCCTCCCACGCCGCGGCGCCCGGACGTACCGTCGAGGCATGGACCTGAAGGCCGAGACCCGCGAGTTCCTCGCGTCCCGCCGCGCACGCATCACGCCGGACCGCGCCGGTCTGCCCGCCTGGGGCGGCAACCGTCGCGTGCCCGGCCTGCGGCGCGAGGAGGTCGCGATGCTCGCCGGCGTGAGCGTGGACTACTACACGCGTCTGGAGCGCGGCAACCTCGCGGGCGCGTCCGAGGAGGTGCTCGAGGCGCTGTGCGAGGCCCTCCAGCTCGACGACGCCGAGCGCGTCCACCTCTTCGACCTCGCCCGGGCGGCGAACGCCTCGGGTGCGGCGCGGTCCCGCGCACGCCGCGCCCCGGCGCCCGTCCTGCGGCCCGCCGTCCAGAGGATCCTCGACGCGATGGAGGGTGCCCCCGCCTTCGTCCGCAACGGCCGCCTCGACGTGCTCGGGGCGAACCGGCTGGGCCGGGCGCTCTACGCGCCGCTGTACGACTCGCCGGAGCAGGTCGCGAACCAGCCGGTCAACAGCGCGAGGTTCCACTTCCTCGACCCGCGGGCGGCGCGCGAGTTCTGGGGCGAGCGCTCCGAGCGGATCGCGCACGACGCCGTCGCCATCCTGCGGGCCGAGGCCGGGAAGAACCCGTACGACAAGAAGCTCACGGCCCTGGTCGGCGAGCTGTCCACGCGCAGCGAGGACTTCCGGCGGATGTGGGCCTCGCACGACGTGCGGCTGCACCGCACGGGCACCAAGACGTTCCACCACCCCGTCGTCGGTGCGCTCGAGCTCGACTACGAGGCGCTCGTGCTGCCGGCCGACACGGGTCTCCAGCTCAACGTCTACACCGCGGTGCCGGGATCGCCGTCGGACGACGGCCTCAAGCTGCTCGCGTCCTGGGCCGCGACCGCGCTGACCACGACCGCGGAGGGCGCAACCCGCTGAGCGACGCCCAGCTCCGGCGACTCGGCAGGCCTGGCAGGAAATGGACGATGTGTGTCAGTCCGGACACTGGGCTCGGACGACCTCGCACGGCATGATCACCGTCATGGGCGATGAGCGCGCACGTGAAGACAGCAGCCAGGGTCCGGTCGTGGCCGTGCTCGGCGCCACCGGGCACACGGGACGGTTCGTGGTCGCCGAGCTGCGCGAGCGCGGGTACCGGCCGCTCCTCCTCGGTCGCAGCGGGGACCGGCTGGCGGCGATGGTGCAGGACCGGCCCGACCTCGAGGCGCGACAGGCGTCGGTGGACGACCCGGGTTCCCTCGACCGCGCCCTCGCCGGCGCGGCCGCCGTGATCAACTGTGCCGGGCCGTTCGCCACGACCGCGGCGCCGCTGATCGAGGCCGCGCTGCGCGCGGTGATCCCGTACGTCGACGTGGCGGCGGAGATCGAGGCGAACGTCGACACGTTCGCCCGCTTCGGGGACCGGGCGCGCGCCGCAGGTGCGCTCGTGGTCCCTGCGATGGCGTTCTTCGGCGGCCTCGGCGACCTCCTCGTCACGACGGCCAAGGGTGATTGGGAGGCCGCGGACGAGGTGCACGTCGCGTACGGGCTCAGCAGCTGGCACCCCACCGCGGGCACGCTCGACGCGGGTGCGGTCTCGGGCCGTCGGCGTGGTGGACGCCGCGTCCGCTTCGCGGGAGGGCGGCTGGAGTACCACGACGACCCGCTGCCGACGCTGAAGTGGGCCTTCCCCGCCCCGCTCGGCCCGCAGCCCGTGCTCGGCGAGTTCACCATGGCCGACGTCGTGACGGTGCCCAGTCACCTGGACGTCCCGGTGGTGCGCACCTCCATGACGGCCGTCGCGGCGGCAGACCTGTCGGCCCCCGACGCATCGGCCCCGGTCGCGGTCGACGCGCAGGGGCGCTCCGACCAGACGTTCGTCGTCGACGCCCGGGTGCGCAGCGGCAGGGTCGAGCGGCGCGCGGTGGTGAGCGGCCGGGACATCTACGCCGTCACCGCGCCGCTCGCGGTCGAGGCGGTCGAGCGCATCCTGACGGGCCGGACCAGGACGACGGGCGTCGCCTCCGCGGGCGCGGCCTTCGACGCACCGGACTTCCTCGCCGCGTTGTCGGACCACCTCGCGCTGCACGTCCCGCTCGACGCGCAGGTCTGACGGCGAGCGGGACGTGGCGCTCAGGCCGAGGCGACGTCCCGTCGTCGGAAGCCCGCGACGGCTGCGCCGAGCAGCAGGACCACGACGGCGGACAGCCCGAGCAGGTAGCCGACGTCGAGATCCTCGCTGAACGCCGTCGGGACCCAGTGGAACGGGGAGACCCAGAGCGCGGCGTCGGGCAGGTCCTCGATCAGCCCGCCGAACATCCCGATCACGAACGTGTAGGCGAGCAGCGCCCAGCCGGCCCCGGTCGCGCGCGGCACCCAGGCGTAGAGCGCCGCGGTGAGCGCGAGGTACACGAGCACGGCCGGGAGGTAGCCCACGAGCACGGTCGTGTAGGCGCCCAGGTCGGGGCCGCCGCCGTCGACCGCCACGCCGCCGAGCCACACCGCGTAGACGCTCACGGCGAGCAGGACGGCCGTGCCGACGCCCGCGACGAGGAGCTGCGCGCCGAGCCAGCGCGCGCGGGACACCGGCAGCGCGAGCACGACCTCGGCGCGCCCGGCCGACTCCTCCGCCTTCGGCCGCAGCCCCATGACGACGGCGTACGCGGCGCAGCACAGCGCCCCGTACAGCATCATCACGCCGAGGAACCCGAGGGTGAACTGGTCGGGGTCCGCGCCGAAGATCGCGGCGACGGTCGGGTTGTCCTGGGCGATCCCGCCGACCATCTCGTCGATGTCGGGAAGCATCGTGCCCGACGCGAACCACATCAGGCCGAGCCCGAGGCACGACCACAGCAGGGCGGAGCGCTGCTGGAGCCAGGCCAGCGACACGGGACCGCGCAGGGAGGCGCGCGCGGCCGCCCGCCCCCCGCGCGTCGCGAGCAGACCGGCGCCGAAGTCCCGGTGCGACGCGAGCACGGCCGCGAGCCACAGGAGGAGCGCGATCGCGACCACGCTCAGCAGCGCCGGCCACCAGCGCAGGTCGACGAACGCGCGCATCTGCTGCGCCCACGCGATCGGCGAGAACCACGACAGCGCGCTCCCGCCGAGCTCTCGCATGTCGCCCGCGGCGCGGACGACGAACGCGACCCCGAACACCGCGAGGCTCAGACCCGTCGCGGTGCGCCCGTGCTCGGTGACCTGGCACAGCACCAGGGCGACCGCGCCGAAGACCATCGCGCTGAGCGCCGACCCGAGGGTCATCGCGAACGAGTCGACGACGGCGAGCCCGCCCGTGCCGACCATCGTCAGAGCGGACAGGGTCGCGATGACGAGCTGGGCGGCCACGAGCGTGATCGTCGTCGCGACGGCGGGCGCGTGGCGGCCCACGGGAGCCGCACGGACGAGCTCCGCACGGTTCGACTCCTCCTCCGCGCGCGTGTGCCGCACGACGTGCAGGATGCTGAACAGCGCGAGCGCCAGCACGACCCACGTGATGCCCTCGTTCGCCATCGCGACACCGGTCGTGTAGTGGTCGACCCCGTAGCCCGGGCCGCCCATGACGATGCCGGCCGGCGTCTCCATGACCGTGGCGCGCGCCTGCTGGGCGGCGGGGTCGGCGAACAGCGTGTCGAGCGCGAACGTGAAGTAGGCGTAGAACAGCACGACGGACCCGGCCCACACCGCGAGGCGCACCCGGTCGCGCCGCAGGATCGACCGGACCAGGGTCCACGTGCCGGTGAGCGTCGTCCCGCCGGTGGAGCGGTCCACCGGACCCGCTGCCGCGGGTCGCGTCAGCGTCGTCGTCATCGCGCACCTGCCGTGCTGCGCGCGCCGTGGCGGCCGGGTGCGTCGCCGTCGGACGCGCTCTCGGGACCGTCGCCCGAGACGTCGTCGCCGTAGTGGCGCAGGAACAGCTCCTCGAGGGACGGCGGGGCCGCGGTGAGGCTGTGCACGCCGAGGGCGCTCAGGGCGGCCAGGACGCGACCCACCTGCGCATCGTCGACGTCGAACCCGACGCGCGTCCCCGCGTCGGTCCGCGTGGAGGCGAGGTCGTGGACGCCGTCCATCGCGGCGAGCGGTGCCGGGTCGCCGTCGACCACGGCGGTGACCGTGGACCGGGTCAGGTGCCGCAGCTCCGCGAGGGTGCCGGACTCGACCGCACGCCCGGCGCGGATGATCGTCACGGTGTCGCACACCTTCTCCACCTCGGAGAGGATGTGGCTCGACAGCAGCACCGACGTGCCGGCGGCCTTGGCCTCGCGCACGTGCTCCGTGAACACGGCCTCCATGAGCGGGTCGAGGCCCGAGGTCGGCTCGTCGAGGACGAGGAGGTCGACGTCCGACAGGAAGGCGGCGACGAGCGCGACCTTCTGCCGGTTGCCCTTGGAGTACGTGCGCGCCTTCTTCGTCGGGTCGAGCTCGAAGCGCTCGAGCAGCTCCCGGCGGCGGCGCGCGGTGCTCTCGCTGCGACCGCGGCCGCGCAGGCGCGTGAGGAGGTCGATCGCCTCGCCGCCCGTGAGGTTCGGCCACAGCGTGACGTCACCGGGGACGTACGCCAGCCGGCGGTGCAGCGCGACGGCGTCGCGCCACGGGTCGCCGCCGAGCAGGCGCACCGAGCCGGAGTCGGCGCGCAGGAGCCCGAGCAGGACGCGGATGGCGGTCGACTTCCCGGCCCCGTTGGGGCCGAGGAACCCGGCGACCTCGCCGGGCCGGACCGTGAGGTCGAGCCCGTCGAGGGCGGCGACGGTCCCGAAGGACTTGCGCAGGTCGTGGGTCTCGATGGCGGGGGCCTCGGAGGCCCGGGTGCTGGTGGTCATGGTTCCTCTTCTCGCGACGATGGGAGCACGTGGCGGACGGCGCGCGGTGCCGGCTCAGGCCGACGGCGCGCCCGGCTCGGCGGGCGGGTCGCCCACGTAGAGGAGGTACTCGTCGAGCATGCGGCGGGACGTGAGGAAGCCCTCGGTGTACAGCTCGAGGGCGGGGAGCGTGATCTCGTCGAAGATGCGGCGCATGGAGGCGCTCACGTCGCCGAGGTCCTCGGGCGGGTCGATCGTGATCGACAGGAGGATCGCGCCCAGGGCGGACAGCGTGAGGTAGCGCGCGCGGCGTCGTTCGTCGCGGCTCGCCACGGCGACACCGGCGGCCACCGCGGTGCCGACGTACTCCTCGGAGTCCTCGATCATGTGCGCGACGAACGCACGGGCGAGCGGGCCGCCGTCGAGCAGCGAGCGCAGCACGTACCCCATGGCCGTCGAGTAGCGGTCGGCCGTGGCGAAGTACTGGAGGAACGCGCCGGAGTCCGTCCGGACGATCGCCTCCGACTTCGCCGTGCGGATCTGCTCGAGGACGCGCTCGTCGCACGCCTCCCGCAGCCCGTCCTTGGACCCGAAGTGGTGGACGACGAGGGCCGCGCTCACCCCGGCGTCCGTCGCGACCGCACGCAGCGGGGCGCCGAACCCGTCGCGCGCGAACCGCTCGACCGCGGCGTCCCGGATCCGGGCGCGCGTGGTGAGGTCGGAGCTCGTCCCGCTCGGTCGGTCGTCCGTCGTTGAACGCATGTTCAGCATGCTAACCGCGTGTTCAGCACTGTGTCGAGAGGACGGTCGGGCGGCATCCCTGTGGACGAACGCCTCCCGGGGACGACGGGCCCCGTACCGTGGCCGTCGGCAGGAGCCGCCTGCCGACGAGATCCCCGGAGGCACCGCGACCGTGACCGTCCCGCACGACGCCGCACACCAGGCGGAGCACCGCGTCCCGCCTCCCGTCCGCCGCGAGCGCACCGGACTGTTCGTCGGCCTCGTGAGCGGCGGCGCCGTGGTCGTGTGGGGGGCCGGGCTCGCGATCCTCGCCGCCGTCTGGGGCCCGGACCCGGGTCCACGACCCGCCCAGGCAGAGTCCTCGGTCGCCCAGCCCGAGCCGAGCCGGAGCGCCGAGGAGCCGGGCGATCCGGCGGCGGGTGGCCGGGCCGAGGGGGAGGTCACGGACGACGAGCCTGCTGACGAGCGCGCGGAGCCCGAGAAGGCGGAACCGGCCTGGCTCGAGGAGGAGTACCGCGTGGGCGCGGAGATGGACCCGGCCTCAGGACCGTCGCTCGCGCCGATGTCGTGGGAGTTCTACGGCGACAACGACTGGACGGTGAACGACTACCCTCTCTCCCTCGCGGCCCGCCAGGACGTCGCGTGCGACGCCCTGCCGCAGGTGCCGGCACTGACGCAGGGCGTCGCCGACGACTGCGTGCAGGGCTTCGCGGTGCGCGTGGTGTCGCGGCAGGGCCCGCAGGTCGCGGCGGACCTCGTCGTGGTCGAGGTGGGCTCCGAGGAGGTGGCCGACGAGATCGTGGCGGCGTACGACAGGGCCGCCGGATCGGGGAGCGAGCTCGCGGACGCCTCGGGCGCGGCCGGCGCGGCGCTGCAGGTCGCACCCCCGCCGGGCTACGAGGACTCGTACGCGGTGCTCGACGACGGGAGCGGGACGCCGATCCTGCACGCCACCGGGAGCGTCGTGGTGCTCGTCCGGCTCGGCGACACCACCGCGGCGCACAGCGGCCCGGCGACCGAGCTCGCGAGCGCCGCGCTGTTCGTCGTGGCGGACCACGAGGTGGCGCAGCTCTTCGGCTGACCCGTTGCGCGTGCCGTGCCCCCTCGTCCGTGGAACCATCGCGATGGTCGCGCGCAACCGGACGGGGGTGGACGTGGACACGGACGTCGAGGGCGTCGAGCAGGAGGTGTCGACCGGCTCGCTGCCGGGCTGGGACCGCGTCGAGGAGCTCGTCCACGCCGCGCACGAGCGGTACCGCGACCACGCGGGCGGCACGGTCGCCGACTACATCCCGGTCCTCGCCGAGGCGGACCCGGCGTGGTTCGGGGTGTGCGTCGCCGAGTCGGGCGGGGCGGTGCACGCGGTGGGCGACGCCGACGTGGAGTTCTCGGTGCAGTCGATCTCCAAGGCGTTCGTCTACGCGCTCGTGTGCGAGGAGCACGGGCACGAGCGTGTGCTCGAGCGCGTCGGCGTGGACAACACGGGTCTCGCGTTCAACTCGGTCATGGCGGTCGAGCTGCACGACGGCCATCCGCGGAACCCCATGGTCAACGCCGGTGCGCTGGCCACGACGGCGCTCGTGCCCGGCGGTTCGCCGGCCGAGCAGTGGGAGACCGTCCGCACCGGGCTGTCGCGCTTCGCCGGCCGCCAGCTCGAGCTCGACGGCGTCGTGTACCGGTCGGAGTCAGCGACGAACATGCGCAACAAGGCGATCGCACGACTGCTCGAGAGCTACGGGCGCATCGAGACGGACCCGCTCGAGGTGGTCGACGTCTACACGCGCCAGTGCTCCCTGCGCGTGACCGCGCGGGACCTCGCGGTGATGGGCGCGACGCTCGCCGACGGCGGGGTCAACCCGCTCACGGGCGAGCGTGTCGTCTCCGCGCAGGTGTGCCGGGACACGCTCGCGGTCCTCGCGTCGACCGGGTTGTACGAGCGGTCGGGGGAGTGGCTCTTCGAGATCGGGCTCCCGGCGAAGTCGGGCGTCGCGGGCGGCATCGTGGCGGTCGCGCCGGGCAAGGGCGCGATCGGGACGTTCTCCCCGCCGCTCGACCCCGCGGGCAACAGCGTGCGTGGGCAGCGTGCGACGGCCTACCTCTCGCGCGCCCTCGGGCTCAACCTCTTCGCCTCCTCGGTCCACGTCCCCGAACGAACGGAGCGCGGCTCATGACGCACGACGACGCGGCCGGTCCCGCGCGCGGGTCGACCGCTCCGCCGCCCGCGGCCGAGGAGCGGCGGTCCTGGGTCCCGATGGTCGGCCTGTTCCTCGCGCAGGTCCTCATGTCCTTCAACGTCGCGGCCCTCCCCGTGTCCCTGGGCGGGATGGTCGAGGAGTTCGGCGTGCCCCCGACGGTCGTCAGCTCGACGATCGTCGTCTACGGGCTCGCCGTCGCCGCGCTCGTCATGACGGGCGCGAAGCTCGGTCAGCGGATCGGGTGGGTCACGGTCTTCCGCGTGGTCGTCGCGACGTTCGCGGGCTCCGCGGTGCTCATGATCCTCTCGCCGTCGGTCGGCTGGGCGATCGCGGGGCAGGCCGTCGCGGGCGCGTCCGCGGCGATCATCGTCCCCGCGCTCGTGGCCCTCATCGCCGAGAACTACCACGGCGCGCAGCAGGCGACGGCGATCGGGTCGCTCGGGTCCGCCCGGGCCATCTCCGGGGTGAGCGCGTTCTTCATCGGCGGCGCGCTCGGCACGCTCGTCGGGTGGCGGCCGGTGTTCGGCATCGTGCTCGCCCTGGCGATCACCGTGTTCGTCTTCAGCTTCCGCCTGCGCTCCGACCGGGGCGACCCCGGGATCCGGATCGACCTCGTCGCGGCGGTGCTCATCGGCGCGGCGATCGTCCTCCTCACGCTCGGGTTCAACAACCTCAACTCCTGGGGCCTGCTCACCGCGACCCCCGACGCGCCGTTCAGCGTCGCCGGCGCCTCGCCCGCGCCGCTCTTCGTGGTCGTCGGCATCGTGCTCGGCCAGACGTTCTTCTGGTGGACGAGGCGACGGGCCGCGCAAGGCCGGACGCCTCTCGTCGACCTCACCGTGCTCGGCTCGCCGAGCGAGCGCGCCGCCGTCTACGCGATGTTCGTGGTCGTCGCGCTCGAGGCCGCGCTGAACTTCACCGTGCCGTTGTACATCCAGATCGTGCAGGGTCGTACACCGTTCGACACCGCCCTCGCGATGATGCCGTTCAACCTCACGGTGTTCGTCACGGCGACGCTCGTCGTGCGCTTCTACGGGCGGTTCTCGCCGCGGGTCATCGGCGTCTTCGGCTTCGTCCTCACGACCGTCGGGCTCGCGTGGCTCGCGCTCGTCGTCACCAACAACTGGGAGACCTTCCCGACCATCCTCGGGCTCTTCGTCTTCGGGGTGGGCCAGGGCGCGCTCGTCACCCTGGTGTTCAACGTCCTCGTGACGGCGGTGCCCAAGACCCTCGCGGGCGACGTCGGGTCGATCCGCGGGACCACGCAGAACCTCGCGTCGGCGGTCGGCACCGCCCTGGTCGGCGCGCTGCTCGTGACGATCCTCGGGATCAACGTGGGGCGTGCCGTCGTCGAGCACCCCGAGCTGCCGCCGACGCTCGTCGCACAGGTCGACCTCGACAGCGTGAACTTCGTGAGCAACGACGACCTCAAGGAGGTGCTCGACCGCACCGACGCGGACGCGGTCCAGGTCGACGCCGCCGTGGCGCTCAACGAGGAGGCGCGTCTCGACACCCTGCGACTCGGTCTGCTCATCCTCGCGGGGATCAGCGCGACGGCGATCCTCCCGGCGAGCCGCCTCCCGCGCTACCGCCCGGGCGAGATCCCGGACCCGTCACCCGAGACCTGAACGGACGCGGCGGGCAGTACCGGCGGCACCCGCGCCGCCTCGGCCCTGCTGGAGGCGCGGCTCGGCCCGGTGCGGGGTCCCGTCGGAGACCGTGCTCCGGGCCTGTCCTCGTAGCGGGTGGCGATCGCGACGGCCCGATCGCGGAGGGAGGCGCGCAACGACGCCGGGGACAGGGCTTCCGCATCCGTGCCGAGCTGCCAGAGGGCCCACTCGGCGTGCCGTGTGTCCTGAAAGGTCACCTCCAGCCGTGTCGAGCCGTCCTCGTCGAGCTCCTCGGCGAGGACGGCCAGCGCGGTGTCCACCAGCTCCTCGCGCCTCCCCGTGTGCACCCGGACCAGGACGGTCACCTGGTCGCCCCCGGTCCGGAACTGGGTGCTGCGCTCCTGCCAGAGGCGGTCCAGGTCGACCTGGGCCGGTCGGTCCGCGGGTTCGGCCAGCTCCTCCGCGGCCTCGATCCGGGACAACCGGTACGTGCGGTCCGCGCCGGACGTCGTGGCGAGCAGGTATCCGGTGCCGCGCACGGTGACCAGTCCGATCGGGTCCACCGTCCGCCAGGCCGCGGTCCGGCCCACCGGGGCGTAGCGGATCCGCAGCCTGCGCCCGGCCAGGACGGCCCCCCGCACCGCGACCATGACCGGGCGGGGGACCTCGTCGGTGGCCTGCCGGCGAGAGAGCAGGTCCGTCTCGGGGTCGACGAGGATGCGCCGGGCTGCGTCGCTCGCCGTCGCCCGGTGGCCCTCGGGCAGGGCGTCCAGCACCTTGCGCACGGCGGCGGCGTGTGCGGACCCGAGGCCGAGCGGCTGACCGCCGCGCACCGAACCGGCGGTCAGCACCGCGAGCGCCTCGTCGTGGCTCAGCCCGGTCAGCTCCGTCCGGAAGCCGGCCAGCAGCGCGAACCCGCCGTGGCGGCCGCGCTCGGAGTAGACCGGCACGCCGGCCGCGGCCAGCGCCTCGATGTCGCGCAGCACGGTGCGGGTGGACACCTCCAGCTCGCGGGCCAGCGTGGCCGCGGACAGCCGACCGCGCTGGCGCAGCAGCAGCACCAGCGAGACCAACCGATCGGCGCGCACGGGAAAGATCCTACGGACATACATGACACAGGGTGTCGTGATGCACCGGGAGGCTCGTCGTACGAAGCACGGACGACGGCTGTCGAGCCGGCGCGAGCGCTTACCTCGATGAGCGGACGGAGACTGACGTGGCAGTGGAACGAACGGCGATCAACCCGGTGACGTGGTCGGAGGAGCTCGGTTTCAACCAGGGCGAGCTGGTCTCGGGGCACACCCGGACCCTGTACTGCTCGGGCCAGACGGCAACCGGCACCGACGGCTCGCCCCGGTTCGAGGGGGACATGGCGGCGCAGCTCGCGCTGAGCCTCGACAACGTGGAGGCCGTGCTCGGTGCGGCCGGGATGTCCCTGGCGAACCTCGTGCGGCTCGACGTCCACAGCACGGACACCGATCTGCTTCTCCGGCACCACGGGGTGCTGGCCTCGCGTCTCGGCGCCGCCGGGGTGGCACCGACCACGACGATGCTCGGGGTGTCGCGCCTGGCGGTCCCCGGGCAGATGGTCGAGCTCACGGGCACGGCCGTCGCGTGAGCCGGGGCGGGCGTCCCGCGCGACGTGCGGGACGCCCGCATCCGGCCTGGCGGTGCGGGGCGCGGATCCTCACGACCCGCAGAGCGTCGCCACCACCTCTCCGGTGCCCGGGTGACCCGGGTTCCCCGCGTACCCCGCGTCGGTCCGCACGACGACGACCTTCTCGACCGTGCCGGTGGTCGTCGACCCCGTCTTCACCGGGTCGGACGTGACGACGACCGCCATGAAGGGCGGCACGGTCGCCGGCGGGTGCGAGCTGTTGCCCGGGCGCGACGTCCAGGTCCCGCCGCACACGGGGGCCACGCCGCCCGCACCGACGAAGCCCTTGAAGGCCGCCGGACCGCCCGCGTTGCGGCCGGCCCACTGCGAGCCCCAGAAGTACACGTCGTCCCCGTCGGCGTGCGCTGCGTCCGCGCCGACCGCGTAGAAGCCGCCCACGGGCCACGACCACGGCTCGCACGCGTCGCCGGTCCCGTCGCCGTCCGTGTCGGTCTGCGCCGGGTCGGGGTAGGCCGGGCAGACGTCCTCGCCGTCGTCCACGCCGTCGCCGTCCGTGTCGGTCTCGAGGAACGTCGCGTGCACCGTGCACGCGGCGTCCTGGCCGAGCGTCAGGGTGACGGTGCCGTCCGCCGCGCAGTCCCCGCCGACGGCGACCGCGTACCCCGCGGGCGCGGTCGCCACGAGCGTCCGCACCCCGGCGGTGGTGGTGACCGGCGAGCCGCTGGTGACCGCGGTGCCGTCGAGCGTGAGCACGACGTCGTCGACGGCGGCCGTCCCGCCCTCGACGGTGACGGTCGAGGAGAGGACGGGCGCCACGTCGTCGACCGTGACCACGCACGTCACGTGGTCTCCGTACGCCAGGTCGAGCGGCGCCGTGCAGCCGTCGCGCGCGCCCTCCGCGTAGCCGGCCGGGACGGTCGAGGGCGCGACCGCGTACGTCCCCGGTGCGAGCTCGTGCGTGACGCCGGACCCCGATCCCGACGAGACCGCGACGACGGTGCCGTCGCGCGTCACCGAGACCGCGACGTCGGCGGGCGAGGCCGCCCCGCCGGCGTCGTTCACGACGCGCGTCACGATCGTCAGGCGAGGCCGGGCGACCACCGTGTCCGTGTCCGTGGCGGTGTTGTTGGCGGGTGTGAGGTCCGCACCGTGCGTCCCGTCGTCCGTGGCCGTCGCGGTGACCGTGAGCTCGTCGCCGTGACCGCCGTCCGCGCGCACCGTCACCGTGCGGACCAGCTCGGCGCCGGCGGCGAGGTCGGTCGTCGGGAACGTCACCGTCCCGTCGGTGGCCGTGCCGCCGTCGGACGCGGCGACGAACGTCGCGCCCGCCGGGAGGTCGACGCTCACCGCGACGCCCGTCGCGTCCGCCTCGCCCGCGTTCGCGACGGTGACGGTGTGCTCCACCTGCTCGCCGGCGCCCACCTCGGTGCGGCCGTCGTCGATCGTGACGACGAGGTCGGGCCGCTGCGTGATCTGCGTGACGCAGCCCGACAGCAGCGCCTCGAGCACCGGCGTGGGGTTCGCGCCGAACGTGCCGATGTCGAACACGGCGCCGCCGCTCTCGACCGCGAGGTCCTGGTACCCCTGCGAGCCCGCACCGGGCGTGACGATCGAGTACAGCACCGCCCCGCGCGCGGCGAGGGCAGCGCGGGCGTCCGCGAGCGTCACGCCGAGGGCCTGCTGGACCGGCTCGTCCGCGACGAGGACGAGGCACACGCCCGCGCCGGGCCGCAGCCCGGCCGTCGGGCCGAGCGCGTCGACGATCGCGTTGACCCCCGGCTCGGTGCCGCCGCTCGTGGTGAGCGCCGCCGCGGCCGCGGAGACCTCGTCGAGGTTGTCCGTCGGCGGGACGTGCAGGTGCGGGAGGTACCCGGCGCGGCCCGGGAGGTCGTGGTCGCTGCCCGCGCCGAAGCCCCACAGGCCGATCTGGTGGTCGATGCCCGCCGCGAGCTGGTTCGAGATCGAGACGACGTTGTTGCGCACCGCGGCCTGGTACGTCCCCATCGACCCCGACTCGTCCACGAGGAACACGACGTCGCCCGGCGGGCGCAGGGCCGTGGTCACCGCGTCCGTGTCGGTGGCCGCACCGCGGACGCGGTCGCCGGCGAACGTCCCCGTCACCGATCCCTCGGACCCGGCGAGGGGCAGGGTCGCGCGCACGACGCCGTCGGCGTCGGTCGTCAGCGTGCGGGACTCCGCACCGAGCGCGAGCGTCACCGGGGCCCCGCCCAGGGGGGCCCACGACTCGCGGTCCCACAGCACCGCGCGCACGTCGACGTCGCCGCCTGCGGCGGTGCCCGGGACCGGGTGCACCGACAGGTACGACCGTCGGGTGCCGACGGTCGCCGTCGTCGTGTCGGTCCGCGTCCCGCCGTCCTTGTCCGTCACGGTGAGCGTCGCGGTGTAGGTCCCCGCGGCGGTGTACGCGTGCGGCACGCGGACCGTGCTCGTCGAGCACGGCTGCACGTCGGCGGTCGTGCCGTCCCCGAAGTCCCAGCGGCACGCGAGCGTGCCGCGGTCGCCGGTGCCGGGGTCGGTCGCGCTCGCGGCCGGCGTCCAGAGGGCGTCGACGAAGAGCGACGCGTTCGCTCCGGCGTCGGCCGTCGGCGGGGCGTTGGTCACGGTGACCGAGCGGGTCGTGCTCGCCCGCTGCCCGAAGGTGTCGGTGACGGCGAGGGTCACGTCGTACGTGCCGTCGTCGGGGAAGGAGTGGCTCGGGGCCACGGTGCCGGCGGTCGTGGTGCCGTCGCCCCAGGTCCACGTGCGGTCCACGACGCCGCGGTCGGTCGTCGGGGTCGTGTCGCGGAACGCGGCGCCCGACCCCTCCGCGACGGACGCGGGCCCGGTGGCCGCGACCGCGGGCGGACCGACGACGGTCTGGGGCAGGGTCGTGCCGGCCGTGCGGCCGGTCGCGTCGGTGACGGTGAGCGTCACGGGGTAGGTGCCCGGCGCCGCGAAGGTGTGCGTCGGGCTCGCCTCGGTCGAGGTCGCCCCGTCGCCGAAGTCCCACACCCACGCGACGACGTCCCCGTCGGGGTCCTGGGAGGCGTCGCTGAAGGTGACCGTCGCGTCGCCCACCTGCCCGGTGAGGAGCCGCAGCTCGTCGACGGCGAGGTAGGCCGTCGTGCCCCAGCGGTCCTTGGCGTCGAGTCGCACGTACCGTGCGGCGACCGGGCGGTCGAGCTCGAAGGTCTGCAGCGTGGCGTCGTTCGCGACGCGACCCCGGAGGACCGTCGTGAGGTCCGCCGGGTCGGTGCCGGTCGTCGAGACGGCGAGCTCGACGTCGCGCACGCGCGCGCCGGACGCCGCGGAGCGCAGCTCGACCGCGCTCACGAGGTAGTCGGCCCCGAGCCGGAGCGTCGCCCACTGGTCGGTGACCTGGCCGTTCGCGGTGCGCCAAGGGCGGGAGGCGTCCGGGTAGTCGACGTCCACCATCTCCTGCGGCGCGTACGTCGCGGACGCCTGGCTGGACGACCCGACGACGGTCGCGCCGTGGGCGAGCAGCGCGACGTCGGTGCGGCCGCCCGCCGGGAGCGGCTCGAACGACGCGACGGGCGGGCCCGACACGTCGACGCGCCGCGTGACGACCTCCGAGATCGCGCCGAGCGCGTCCGTGACGCGCAGCGCGACCGTCGCGTCGGCCGCGAACACGTGCTGCGGGGACTGCTCGGTGCTGTCGACGTCGAACGTCGTGCCGTCGTGGTCGAGGTCCCACTCCCAGGAGGCGATCCCGTCCGCGTCGGTCGAGGTGTCCGCGAGCAGGACGGTCGCGCCCACCTCGGGCTCGGCCGGCTCGACGGAGAACGCCGCCACCGGGCGGTCGGTGACGACCACCTCGCGGGTCACGCTCGCGCTCTCGCCGTCGTCGTCGGTGACGGTGAGCGTCACGGGGTGGGGGCCGGCCGTCGTCCACGTGTGCACGACCTCGCGGGTCGTCGCGTCGGGCGAGCCGTCCGCGTCGAGGTCCCACGCCCGGTCGCGCACCTCGCCGTCCGGGTCGGTCGAGGTGTCGGTCAGGGTGACCTCCTCGCCGAGGATCCCCGGCTGCGGCCCGACGTCGAACCCCGCCTCGGGCGGACCGGAGTCGCGCGTGCCCGGGTCGCAGTCGTCGTCGAGCCCGTTCCCCGGGACCTCCGGCGTGCCCGGGTGCACGGCGGCGTCGTCGTCGGCGCAGTCGGCGTTCGCGGTCCAGCCGTCAGCGTCCGCGTCGGGGTGCGTGACGAGCACGGACCAGTGCGCGGTGCGCCGTGAGGTGCCGTCGGACACGGTGACGCGCACGTCGCGGGCCGCCGGGTCGGCGGTCGTCGCCGTGACGGTGAACGTGCCACCCGTCCCGGCCGGCTGCCCGTCGAGCTCCCACTGCGGCGTGAGCGTCTCGCCCGCCGGCCCCGTTCCGGTGGCGGTCAGCTCGACGGCGGAACCGAGCGGGATCTCGACGACGCCCCCGTCGGGCGGCGGGGTGAGGCCGCCGAGGGTCACGCCCGGGTCGCGCGCGGCGACCGAGAGCGTCGCGACGTCGACGCCGAGGCGACCGCCGCCGTCGGTCACCTGCACGGCCACGAGCGTGTCGCCCGTGCTCGTGGGGGTGACGGTCGCCGTCGGGCCGGTCGCGTCGTCGAAGGCGCCGTCGGCGTCGAGGTCCCACGCCGCCTGCGCGCAGTCCGCGCACGACGCCGCGACCTGCACCGGGGCGCCGACCGTCGTGGCGTAGGGGCCGCCGGCGTCGACCACGGGGTACGCGGGGACGCCGCGGGCGGCGACCGCCGTCTCGAGCTCCGCGACGACCGGGTCCATCGCGTCGGCGACGCCGACGAACGCCGACGACATCGATCCGTTGACCGCGGCCTGCGCGTCGACGAGGTCCTGGACCGACGCGAACGGGTGCTCGAGCTCGACGTCCTCCACGAGGACCCGGTTCAGCTCCGTGATCTCGGTCGTCGAGAAGCCCGCGTTGCGCAGGTGGCGCTGCTCCTCGTCGGTCAGCCCGTCCGTGGCGACACGTGCCTGCAGGTCGCGGAGGTCCTGGACGGCGGCGTCGAGGTCCACGCCCTGCTCGTCCAGCGTCGTGGTGAGCGCGGCCGCGGCGGCGTCCTGCTGCTCGAGGACGAGGGCGAGGTCGGCCGCGCGGGCCTGGACGTCCCGGCCGTGCATGAGGGCCGCGGCGACGTCGTCCTGCTCCGCGGCGCCCTGGTACTTCTCCATCGAGGCGAGATAGGCCTGGGTCAGCGTCTCGCCCTGCGCCGCGGTGTCGGCCCAGTCGGCGAGCGCCGTGCCGACCGGGTCGCCGGACGGCCAGTCGAACGTCGCGACGGCGCCGGGGAGCGCGGGGTCGGCGAAGTCGGGGTCCGGCGGGTCGGCCGCGATGCCCTCGTAGTGGCGCGAGTGGTTGACGACCGTGCGCACGACCTCCATCTGGAGCCGCAGCGTGTCCTGGATGCTCACCGTGGGGCACCACGGGCTGACCGGCGACCCACCCGGTGCCGCCGGCACGAGCGGGGTGCTGCACACGTAGGTCAGGTAGAACATCATGAAGCCCTTCATGTCGCGGACCATCGCCGACGACACGAGCTCGTACGTGCTGTACGCGGTGAAGAGCACGGTGTACGCCAGGGCGGCGTCGCGCCAGTGGTCCGCCTCGGCCGAGGCCGCGGACTTCATGGCGGCGATCGCGCCGCTCGGCAGCTCGGGCACGCTGCTCGGGATCGCGACGGAGAACGCCTCGCGCTGGATCGAGTCGGAGCCGTCGAAGACGCCGTTCTGGCACGTGTCC
Source organism: Cellulosimicrobium sp. Marseille-Q4280 (assembly GCF_943181405.1). GTDB lineage: Bacteria > Actinomycetota > Actinomycetes > Actinomycetales > Cellulomonadaceae > Cellulosimicrobium. The sequence goes on along the minus strand of NZ_CALPBY010000006.1, from coordinate 254,626 downwards.
TCGACGACGTCGTACGTCCCGGTGCCCAGAGTGCCGCCCGGCGCCGTGATCGCGACCTGCTCGTCGATCACCGCGCTGCCGAGCAGGAAGCTCTGGAGCGTGTTCGGCGTCCCGCTCACGTCGGACAGGCTGCCGCCGGGACCGACGGTGCCCGTCGGCACGACGTACACGTCCGACGTCGTCTCGATGAAGTCGCAGTCCCGGGTGAGGCCGCCCGTCTCGATGAGGACGACCTCGTTCGGGCCGTAGACGGCCTTGCCGAACAGGAACGTCGCGGCGTTCGCGGAGGCCGGTGCCGCGACGACGACCGACCCTCCCACGGCGAGGACGGCGGCGAGGCCACCGGCGATCAGGGCGCGTGCGGTGCGCATGCAGGTCTCCCGTCGGGTCTGGCCGGCAGTGGCCGAGCGCCTTCATCCTGGGGGCAGCACCGCAGGGTGTCGAGGGTGAAGTTCGGCGTCGTCGCAGGTGGGGGCCGCGGGCTCGCCACGGCCGGGGGCCCGGCTCACACACCGACCAGGCGGTCGAGTTCGTCCACGCCCGCCCATGGGTCACACTGTTCGAGCCCGACGTGGGGTGAACGCCGGTGCCGGGTCTGGCCGTCAGGGGATGTGATGAGCACGTTGCGGTGGACTGCGCAGGAGGACGACGCGTGGCGCGCGGCCTCCGAGGACCGTTCGTACACGGTCCGTCCCGAGGCGACCCACGGGACGTGGGAGCTCGAGACCGAGGACCGCACGTGGCACGAGCTCCCGACACGGGAGGTCGCCCAGGAGGTCGCGCAGCACGCCCACGAGGTGCACGTGAGCGACACGGGTACCACGCGGTACCAGGTGGTCACGGCGGGTGGTGCGGTCCGGGGCGAGGTCTTCGGCGCCGTCGACGACGCCGCGGCGCTCGACGTCCTGCGGTCCCGGCTGCGGGCGGGGAACCTGCCCCTCGCCCCGTTCCGGCTCGTGACCGACGACGGCCGCCTCGTCGGCTCCTGGCAGCGCGCGCACGAGGTGCGCCAGGCGTGACGCCCGGCTAGGAGCCTGCCGGACCGGCAGCGAGCGGCTCCACCACGGACCTCTCGTCCGGCACGCCGACGTCGCGCTCGAGCGCCGCACCACCCCGGTGCGGCCGCTCGCGGAAGTCGCGGAACGCCGTCGGGAGCCCGCGCGCGACGGCGAGGTCCGGGCTGTCGGTGACCTGCACGTGCACGTGCGGCTGCGTCGAGTTCCCCGAGTTCCCGCACTCGCCGAGCACCTGGCCCTCGGCGACCTCCTCGCCCGGACGGACGCGGAGCGACCCGAGCCGCAGGTGCACGAGCGTGACCCACGCGCGCCGCCCGGCGAGCGCCACGACGACGTGGTTCCCCGCGATCGCCGCCGGGCCCTGCCGCACGCGCCCAGCCTGGCCGAGCGCGTAGGGGGCCAGGGCGAACGGTGACCGCCGTGCCTCGTGGTCGGGCTCTCCGTCGTGCACGTGCACGACGACGCCCGCACCGGGCGCGAGGACCGGTCGCCCGAACGCGACGAACCGCTCCGGCGGCTCGGTCGTGAGCACGGTCCGCCAGTCGCGGACGGGGCTCGTGCGGTGCCGCTCGTCGACGCCGACGAAGTCGATCGCGTACCGCATGCCGTAGAGCTCGACGCCGTGGCTGGGGACCCGCCGCGCCGGGCTGTTCTGCACGAGCCACCGTCCGGTGAACGGCAGCGAGAGGACGACGGGCTCGGGCACACGGACCTCCGGGGTCGGGCGAGTGGTCCCACCGTACGCAGGCCGATGAGTCGGGAGCACCGGTCCGGTCGGACCACGGGTGGGCTCGCGCAGGAGCGCGGGCCGTCGAGACGGAGGGAGCGGACGGCATGGGCATCGTGACCACGAGCGCGAGCGTGTCGCTGGACGGGTTCATCGCGGGACCGCAGGGCACCGGGTTCGAGCACCTCTTCGCCTGGTACGACGGCGGGGACCAGGAGTTCCCGAGCGCGAACCCGGACGTGCACTTCCACCTGTCACCGGCCGACCACCGCTACCTGAGCGCCGTCATGCCGCAGATCGGGGTCCTCGTCGTGGGTCGGCGGCTCTTCGACATGACCGACGGCTGGGGAGGGACGCACCCGCTCGACAAGCCCGTCGTCGTGCTCACGCACACCGTCCCGCAGGAGTGGGTCGACGCGCACCCCGGCGCGCCCTTCCGGTTCGTCACGACGGGGATCGAGGACGCCGTCGCGGCGGGGCACGAGCTCGCCGGCGGCCTCGACGTCGCGGTCAACGCGGGCGAGATGGCGAGCCAGGCGCTCGCGGCCGGTCTTCTCGACGAGGTCGTGCTCGACCTCGTCCCCGTCCTGCTGGGCGACGGCGTGCGGTTCTTCGACGCGATCGGCCCGGCCCCGTACGTGCTCGACGGCCCGGACGTGACCCCGGGCGAGCGCGTGACCCACCTCCGCTTCCGGCTCCGCCCCGCGTCCGACGACACCGGTCCTGCCTGACGAGAGGACTGACGCGCGGAGGACGGTTCGGCACCTCGTGCGCTCGTCCGGCAGCTGCAGACGCCGAGGAGCGCACGAGGTGCCGAGCGGCGCACGGGGTGCCGGACCGTCGGGGTGCCGAACCGTCGGGGTGTGGTGCGAGGGCTCAGAGATCGAGCGGGCGCAGCACGGCCGAGATCCCGTGCGCGATCTGCACGTTGCCCTTGTTGAGGTCGAGCCTGCTCGCCACGAGGAACGGGTTGAGGTCGTTCCGGTCCTGGTCGACCAGCCGGACGAGGGCGAGCTTCTTGCTCAGGACGTCGACGCGGAAGGTGCCGCCCTGGGCGGTGGTGAGCGCGGCGTCGTCGGACGCGAGCGCGGTGCGGGCGTCGATCGTCGCGCCCGGGACCACGTGGTAGAGGAGCACCTGCTCGACGGCGTCGATGCCGACGGCCTCCGCGATCGCCGTCAGCGTGCCGCTCTCGGTCCGCTGCCACCGGTGCGTGAGGTCGAACGCGAGGAGCTGGAAGGCGCGGTCGTTGGGCAGGAACGCGGTGAGCGGGACCGTCCCGTCGGCGAGGACGGCGACCGGGCTGTCCGGCTTCGCGGCGAGCACGGCGGCGACCGCCTGGTCGACGATGTCGAAGTCGTACCAGTTCCGGTCGAACGTGTCGCCGTCCGCGGCGAGCACGGAGGCCAGGCTGGTGGTGCCGGGCGCGGCGGAGGCCGAGGTCGCGGCGACCGCGACGCCCGTCGAGGCGAGAAGGACCGCCGTCATGGCGGCGGTGGTGCGGCGGAGCGTGCGTCGGAGGTTCATCGTCGAGTCCCTTCGTCGGAGCACGGCGGCCCGGGGCCGCCGGACGTCGTGGCGACGTCCACCTGCTCTTCCCCCGGGACGGTCCGCGCGGATGCACCGGACGGCGACCAGGTCCGTCTGAGGGGCCTCAGCCGGGACGGTCGTGCCGCCGAGGTGTGCCTGAGTCCCCGCGTCGCCGGTCGTGCGCGATCGCCCGATGCGGCCGACGCGGCCTCAGGACGAGCGTGGGTCGCGCGACCGGGACGGACGTCGCCCGGCGCGCGGACCGCACGGAAGGACGAGCCATGACCTGGAGCACGACCACGACGCGGGCGACCCGGACGAGGACCACCCGGGAGGCTCGATCGACCCGGCACACCGGGACGACCCGGAGGACCCGCCCGGCCGGCGGTCGTGCGACGCGCGCCGCCGTCGGCGCGGCAGTCGCCCTCGTGGCGGGCCTCGGGCTGACGGCGTGCGTCGCGGACCCCGCCGTGCACGTCAGGTCGGTCGCCGACGTCACCTACCTCGGGCTCCCGGCGGAGGGCGGCGAGCTCCGTCCGGCGGTCGACCCCGAGGAGCACGGCGTCGGTTTCGCCAGGGGTGGCGAGCCGCAGACGGTGAACGTCGTGACCGTCGGGTCGAGCTCGTGCCCGCTCACCCCGGTCGACGTCGAGTGGGACGCCGCCGAGCGCACCCTCGCCTTCACGTTCGGCCGGAGGGCGGCCACGGACACCCGTCCGTGCACGCTCGACGTCGTCCCGAGCACGAGCGTCGTGCACGTCGACGGGCTGCCGGCCGACGAGCCCGTCACGGTGCTCACCAGCACGCGGGAGGTCGTGTTGCCGCCGACGCGCTAGCGAACGGGACGTCGCCCCGACCCTCGAGCGGCTCCTTGCGCGCTACATCGATCGATGTCAACATAGACACATGTCGATACAGAACGTGATCATCGTGGGCTCCGGGCCGGCGGGGTACACCGCAGCGATCTACGCGGCCCGCGCAGGTATGGCACCCGTGGTGCTGGCCGGTTCGGTGACGGCCGGCGGCGCCCTGATGAACACGACGGACGTCGAGAACTTCCCGGGCTTCCCGGACGGGATCATGGGGCCGGACCTCATGGAGAGCATGCGCACGCAGGCCGAGCGGTTCGGTGCGCACATCGAGTGGGACGACGCGACGCTGCTCGACCTCGAGGGACCGGTCAAGACGGTCGTGACGGGCAACGGTGAGACGTACCGTGCTCGCGCGGTGATCCTCGCGACGGGGTCGGCGTACCGCGAGCTGGGCCTGGGCGACGAGAAGCGCCTGTCCGGGCGCGGGGTGTCCTGGTGCGCGACGTGCGACGGATTCTTCTTCCGTGACCAGCACATCGCGGTCGTCGGTGGCGGCGACTCCGCGGTGGAGGAGGCCACGTTCCTCACCCGGTTCGCCTCGAAGGTGACGCTCGTGCACCGCCGCGACGAGCTGCGCGCGTCGAAGATCATGGCCGACCGCGCCCTCGCCGACCCCAAGATCGAGTTCGCGTGGAACTCCGAGGTCGTGGGCATCGACGGCGAGAGCAAGGTCGAGGGCGTGCGCCTGCGCGACACCGTGACCGGCGTCGAGAGCGCCCTGCCCGCCACGGGCCTCTTCGTCGCGATCGGCCACGAGCCGCGCACCGAGCTCGTCAAGGGGCAGGTCGACCTGGACGACGAGGGCTACGTCCAGGTCGTCGGTCGCACGACCGCGACCAGCGTCGAGGGCGTGTTCGCGTGCGGCGACGCCGTCGACCACACCTACCGCCAGGCCATCACCGCGGCCGGGTCGGGGTGCGCGGCGGCACTCGACGCCCAGCGCTACCTCACCGCGCTCGCCGACCGGTTCGAGGGCGCAGTCGGCCTCCCGCACCGGGCGGGCACGCCCGAGACCCCGAACCCCGACGAGCTGCCGCTGGCGCTGGAGGAGGTCCGATGAGCACCGTGACCGTCACCGACGCCGGCGGCAAGTTCGTGAGGTCCGTCGTGGGTGCGCGCCCGAAGCAGGCGCTGGTCGCCGAGATCGAGGAGGTCCTCGCGTGAGCGGCCCCACCGCGACCGCGCCGCGCCTGTCCACGCTGGACCGATGGCTGCCGCTGTGGATCGGGCTCGCGATGGTCGCCGGCCTCGTCCTGGGCCGGTTCGTCCCCGCGCTGTCGGACGCGCTGACGGCGATGGAGGTCGGCGGCATCTCGGTCCCGATCGCGCTCGGCCTGCTGGTCATGATGTACCCGGTGCTGGCGAAGGTCCGCTACGACCGCGTCGGCGCGGTCACGGGCGACAAGAAGCTCCTGGTCTCCTCGCTGGTGCTGAACTGGCTGGTGGGGCCGGCGCTGATGTTCGCGCTGGCCTGGGTCTTCCTGCCCGACCTGCCCGAGTACCGCACCGGGCTGATCATCGTCGGTCTCGCCCGCTGCATCGCCATGGTCGTCATCTGGAACGACCTCGCGTGCGGGGACCGCGAGGCCGCCGCGGTGCTGGTCGCGATCAACTCCGTGTTCCAGGTGGTCGCGTTCTCGCTGCTCGGCTACTTCTACCTCACCGTGCTGCCCGGGTGGCTCGGTCTGGACACCCAGGGCCTGGGCGTCTCGGTCGGGCAGATCGCCCTCAACGTCCTCGTCTTCCTCGGCGTCCCGCTGGCGGCCGGGTTCGCCTCCCGCCTGGTCGGGGAGCGCGCCAAGGGCCGCACCTGGTACGAGGACCGGTTCCTGCCCGCCGTCGGGCCGTGGGCGCTGTACGGGCTGCTGTTCACGATCGTCCTGCTCTTCGCCCTGCAGGGCGAGGCCGTCACGTCCAACCCGCTCGACGTCGCCCGCATCGCGCTCCCGCTGCTGGTCTACTTCGCCGCCATGTGGGGCATCGGCATCGTCGTCGGCAAGATGCTCGCGCTCGGCTACGCACGCTCCACGACGCTCGCGTTCACCGCCGCGGGCAACAACTTCGAGCTCGCGATCGCCGTCGCGATCGGCACCTTCGGCGCGACCTCGGGCCAGGCCCTGGCCGGCGTCGTGGGTCCGCTCATCGAGGTCCCGGTCCTGGTGGGCCTCGTCTACGTCTCCCTGTGGCTCGCGCGCCGCTGGTTCGCCGTCGACCCGTACGCCGCCACGACCCCTGCACGTGAGCTGGAAGAGGTGAGGTCATGACCACCACCCCCCTGACCGTCGCGGACCCGGACTGCGCCCCGCAGATCGAGTCCCACGCGATCGGCACCGAGGTCGCCGGCGCCGTCGCCACCACGCTCAAGGCTCTCGCGGAGCCGCTGCGCCTGCGGATGCTGTCCTTCATCGCGACCTCTCCGGCGGGGGAGGCGTGCGTGTGCGACCTCGTGGCGCTCACGGACGTCTCCCAGCCGACCGTGTCCCACCACCTGAAGGTGCTGCGCGACGTCGGCGTGCTGACCTCCGAGCGTCGTGGCACCTGGGTCTGGTACCGCATCACCCCCGGCTACAAGGGAGCGGTCTCCACCCTGCTCGAGTCCTTCGCCCCGGCCGCCCTGGAGGCGCTCGTCGCGCCCCACGAGCTGACCGGGCTCGAGGACGTCGACGCGGCGCTCGACCGCCTCGCCGCCGACCTGGCCGCCCGGTACCCGGCTCTGGAGACGGGCGTCGTGGTGCGGACCGTGCGCGAGTCGTACACGGCTCTCGCCCGCTCGGCCACGGTCTCGGCCCACCTGCTCACCCTCACCGACCGTTTCGCCCGCCAACGCCTCGCGGACCTGTCCCGACAGCCCGACGCCCGCCCGCAGGTGCTCTTCGTCTGCGTCGCCAACGCTGGCCGCTCCCAGCTCGCCGCGGCCCTGGTCCGCCGCTACGCCGGCGACCGCGTCGTCGTGCGCTCCGCAGGCTCCACACCGGCCGCGGACGTGCACCCCGCGGTGCGTCCCGAGCTCGCAGCCCTCGGCACCACCGAGGGCGAGGCGTTCCCCAAGCCGCTGACCGACGACGCCGTCCGCGCCGCCGACGTCGTGATCACCATGGGCTGTGGCGACGTCTGCCCGGTCCTGCCCGGCACGCGGTACGAGGACTGGCTCGTGGGCGACCCCGCGCTGGCGTCCCCCGCCGGCGTCGCCGCGATCCGCGACGAGCTCGACACTCGCGTGCGCGTCCTGCTCACCGACCTGCTGCCCGACCTCACCCTCACCGACCGGTGACCCACCCCGCCCACCAGGAGACCGCCATGACCGAGACCACCACCGCCAAGCCGTCCGCCCTGTTCGTCTGCGTCCACAACGCCGGCCGCTCCCAGATGGCCGCCGGGTACCTGCGCGCCCTGTCCGGCGGCGCCGTCGAGGTCCGCTCGGCCGGTTCCGCGCCGGCCGACCAGATCAACCCCGTCGCCGTCGAGGCCATGCTCGAGGAGGGCATCGACATCCGCGCCGAGCAGCCCAAGGTCCTCACGACCGACGCCGTGCAGGCGTCCGACGTCGTGATCACCATGGGCTGCGGCGACGCGTGCCCGATCTTCCCCGGCAAGCGCTACGAGGACTGGGCCCTGGAGGACCCCGCCGGGCAGGGCATCGAGTCCGTGCGCCCCATCCGCGACGAGATCCGCGACCGCGTCCTCACGCTCCTCGACGAGCTCGGCGTCACGCCCGTCCAGGTGGCCACCGCCTGACCCCCGCACCACGACGCCGGCCGGGACCCCACGGGGTCCCGGCCGATGCACGTCAGGCCAGCGTCGTCCGTGCGACCCCCGCCATGTCGGCGAGGGCCGCGGTCCGCAGGCTCACGTGTCCAGGCCGTCGCCCGAACGCCCGTGCGCAACGCCCGTGGCGAACCCCACGCCCACCGGTGCCCCGACGCCGAGGGTGACGAGCTGCGGCTCGGCCGGGGCGGTGCCGCAGCACGACCCGCCGGCGGCCTCGCCGTCGGCGGCCAGGGCCAGGTCGCTCGAGCAGACGCCGGTCGCCGGCAGGTTCAGCTCGACCGCGTCCGCCGCAGCGCGATCCCCGGCCAGCGCCGCGGCGATCGAGCGCACCTGCTCGTAGCCGGTGGCGAGCAGGAACGTCGGAGCGCGCCCGTAGGACTTCATGCCGGCGAGGTAGAAGCCGTCGTCCGGGTGGGACAGCATCTGCTCGCCGTGCGGCGGCACGGTGCCGCACGAGTGCTGGTTCGGGTCGATGAGCGGGGCCAGCGCGGTCGGGGCCTCGACGACGGGGTCGAGGTCGAGACGCACCTCGCGCAGCATGTCGAGGTCGGGGCGGAACCCGGTGGCGTCGACGATCTGGTGCACGTCGAGGTTGAGGGCGCCGTCGCGCGCGGTCCCCAGCACCTGGACGGTCTCACCGCCGGGGACGAGTCGCTCGATCGAGACCCGGGTGAGCAGGGTCAGGCGCCCCGCCTCGACGGCGGAGCGCAGGCGCGTGCCCAGCAGGCCCCGCGCCGGGAGCTCGTCGTCCGTGCCCCCGCCGAACAGGCGTCGGGCCGAGCCGCCGCGGATCGCCCACGTGACGGTGGTGCCCGGCTCGGACTCCGAGAGCTCGACCAGGCTGAGCAGCGTGTTCGCCGCGGAGTGCCCCAACCCGACCACGAGCGTGTCGCGGCCGGCGAACCGGTCGCGCTGCGATCCGAGGACGTCCGGCAGCGGTCCGGTGACGTACGCGGCGGCCTCCGGCTCGCCGGCTGCGGGCAGACCCGAGACGCCCAGCGGGTTCGACGTCGAGAAGGTTCCCGACGCGTCGATCACCGCGCGGGCGAGGACGTCGCGGACCACCCCGCTCGCGTCGACGGTGCGGACCCGGTAGCCGCTGCGTTCCCGTCCGAGGGTCCGTGTCTTGTCCGCGCCGTCTCGCGCCACGGCCAGCACCCGGGTCCCGGTGCGCAGACGCGTCGCGATGGCCGGGGTCGCCGCCAGCGGCGCCAGGTACCGTCCGACGAGCTCCCCGCCGGTCGGCAGGGTGTCCGGGTCCGGCTCGACCCACCCCGTCGGCTCCAGCAGGCGCCGGGCCGCGGCGTCGACGTCGTACCGCCACGGCGAGAACAGACGCACATGACCCCACGACGCCACGGCCGCACCCGGGCCGCTGCCGGACTCGAGCACCAGCGGTTCCAGCCCGCGCTCCAGCAGGTGTGCCGCCGCCGCCAGCCCCACCGGGCCCGCGCCGATCACCACGACCGGCAGCTCTGCACGCTCCACGCTCATCGCACTCTCCTCGCATCGACGAACTTCGATCAACCAGGATCAACGTATCCATAGTTGTCGATGCGTGGCAAGATGGACGTCATGACGACGTTGGAGCTGACGCCCACGACCCAGGCATCACCGGCCGTGGCGGGGTGCTGTGCGCCCCTCGTCCGTGAGGCCGCGGACCCCGAGGTCGCGCGCGACCTCGCCCGCGTGTTCAAGGCGCTGGGCGACCCCACGAGAGTGCAGCTCCTGTCGATCGTCGGCGCGCACGACGGCGGCGAGGCGTGCGTGTGCGACCTCACCGGGCCGGTCGGTCTCGCGCAGCCGACGGTCAGCCACCACCTGAAGATCCTGGTCGACGCCGGACTGCTCACCCGTGAGCAGCGCGGCCGCTGGGCGTACTACTCGCTGGTCCCGGGCGCCCTGACGGCCCTGGCGACCGTGCTCACGGAGACCGCCCAGGGGTGAGCGGGCCGGCCGGCTGTCGGGCCGGCGGCCCCGGGGTGCAGCAGCCGTCGTCGCACCCGTCCTCGTCGTTGGTGGCCAGGAGCGCCCCGACGGGGGCGCAGCACGCGTCGCCGCGCCAGGCCTCGACGCCCTCCCGCACGGCGAACGCCGCGATCACCAGGGCGGCGACCGGGTCCGCCCAGGTCCAGCCGAGCGTGCTGTTCAGCACCAGCCCGACGAGCAGCACCGCCGACAGGTAGGTGCAGATCAGCGTCTGCTTCGAGTCGGCCACCGCCGACGCGGAGCCGAGCTCGCGGCCGGTGCGCCGCTCGAACCATGACAGCAACGGCATGACGGCGAGGCTCACGGCGGCGAGGACGATGCCGACGGTCGAGTGGTCGGGCTCCGCGGCGCCGAGCAGGGTGCGCGCGGCGTCGACGGTGACGAAGGCCGCGAGGCCGAAGAACGAGACCGCGACGAGGCGCAGGGCGACGCGCTCGCGCCGCTGCGGTTCCGGGGCGGCGAACTGCCAGGCGACCGCTGCGGCGGAGAGCACCTCGACGACGGAGTCGAGGCCGAACCCGACGAGCGCGGCGGATGAAGCCACGCGCCCGGCGGTGATCGCGACGACCGCCTCGACGACGTTGTAGGCGATGGTCGCGGTGACGACCCAGCGGATCCTCCGCTCGAGGACGGCCCGGCGTGCCGTCGGCAGGGGGCGGGGGCCGAGGGAGGTCGACGTCATGAGCAGGTGCACCCCTCGGGTGCGCAGCAGGTGGGGTCGACGGTCACGACGAGGCGCAGGAGGTCGTCGAGCGCGGGGACGAGGTGCGGGTCCGCGAGCCGGTACCAGGTGCGGCGCCCGTCGGGGATCGCCTCGACGAGGCCGCAGCCACGCAGGCACGCGAGCTGGTTGGACATGACCTGCCGAGAGACGCCGAGCGCGTCGGCGAGGTCCGACGGGTATGCCGGCGCCTCGCGCAGTGTCAGCATGATGCGCGCACGGGTCTCGTCGGAGAGCGCGTGGCCCAGCCGCGCGAGCGCGGCGGTGTGGGTCAGGGTGACGGTCTCGGCCATGCTACTGACAGTACATGGAACGCTGTATCGACAACAGGGTTGCCGAAAGCGCGCCATCTGCAACTGGGGGGTTGCGCATGGTCACCACGCGTGCAACTGTGGAGTTGCACAAGTTCGAGAAGCCCATCCCGAGAGGAGCACGACCATGACCACGACCAACGAGCCGGCCGTCGTCGACCAGGAGACGTTCACGGTGACCCGCACGGTGCACATCCGTGCGTCCGCGGACCGCGTCTGGGCGGCGCTCACGCAGGAGGACCTCATCAGCCAGTGGTTCGGGCAGCGCGCCACGCTCCCCGACCTGCGCGTCGGCGGGGAGGGTGTCTTCGGCTGGGACGGCGAGACCGACGCGCCCGTCCGCATCGAGGAGTACGACGAGCCGTCCGTGCTCGCGCTGCGCTGGAGCGCTCCGGCCGGGGAGGCGCTGACGGAGGAGAACTCGACCGTCGCGCGCTTCACGCTCGAGCCCGACGGCGCGTCGACCGTCCTCACCGTCGTCGAGACCGGCTTCGAGCACCTCGCGGACGCGCGCGCGGCGCTCGAGGACCACCGCCAGGGCTGGACGAGCGAGCTCGACGAGCTCGTCGACCTGCTCGAGGGGGCGACCGTCCCCCCGGCGGGCGCGTCGGCGTGAGCAGCCCGCTCGCGGGAGAGGCGCTGACGCCCGTCTTCGCCGCCCTCGCGGACGACACGCGCTGGCGCATCCTCACCGAGCTGGGCGGCGCCGAGCTCTCGGCGTCCGCGCTCGCCGAGCTGCTGCCCGTGAGCCGGCAGGCCATCGCGAAGCACCTCACGGTGCTCGCGGAGGCCGGCCTCGTCGAGGCGTCGCGTGCGGGCCGCGAGGTCCGGTACCGCGCGCTCGGCGCACGCCTCGCCGAGACCGCCCGCGCCCTCGACGCCATCGGCGCCGGGTGGGACCGCCGTCTCGCGGCGCTCCGCCGGATCGCCGAGTCGCCGTCGTCGTCCTGACGGACCCGCAGATCGACCCGTACGTCCCGAGATCGACCCTCAGAAGGTCGATCGCGGGACGTACGGGTCGATCTCGCGTTCGGGGTTCAGACGTCGAGCGGGCCCCGCACGACGGAGTCGCCCGAGTGTGCCGGGTCGCCGTCGAAGTGCTCCTCCGAGACGTCGACCACGGGGAAGGCCGCGAGGTCGAGGCCCGCCGGGAGGTCGAACCGGCCCTCCGAGCCCTCCAGAACGCCGAGGCTCACGAGCCCGCTGACGTCCTCGGCGAGCAACCACACCTCGCGGAACGTGCCGTCCGGCGCGGGGGCGTCGAGCGAGACGACGACCTGGCGCCGACCGTCGGCCGTCTCCTCGACCCGTGCCTCGCCGCTCGCGTCGTCCCAGCCGGGCAGCGGGGCGAGGTCGGCCGTCGCGACGGTCGTCTCCGCGGGCGTGAGCTCGCGCCGCTCCCACCAGACGCCGCCCGCGACGCCGACGACGAGCGCGAGGCACGCGGCCGCGGCGACCGGGAGCCACGTGCGGCGCCGCCGCCCCGCGAGCGGCGTCACGGTCGCGAGGTCGCTCGCGACGGTGGTGGTGTCGCTCGCGCCGGTCGGAACGCCGCCGGTCGGTGTCGTCGACGAGGCGCCGAGCCCGAGCTCCGCGTGGATCCGATCCCAGACCTCCGGGCCGGGCGCGACGAGGTCCGGACCGCCGGCCCGCGCGTCGTCGACCACCGAGCGCAGGCCGTCGACCTCGGTGGCGCAGTCGGGGCACGTGCCGAGGTGGGCGCGCGCGGCGTCGTCGAGCACGTCCTCGCCGAGCGCGAGGAGCGCGAGGGTCTCGTCATCGATGTGCTGCACCGTCCACCTCCATTCGGTCGCGCAGCCGGATCAGGCTCCGTCGTACGTGGCTCTTGACCGTACCGAGCGGCAGGTCGAGCTCCTCGGCGATCTGCACGTGCGTCAGGTCACGGAAGAACGCGAGCTCCAGGATCGTCCGACCCGGGTCTCCGAGCCGTCTGAGCTCGTCCGCGACGAGCACGCGGTCGGCGACCCGGCGCACGTCGTCCTCCGTCGTCTCAGGGTTCGGAGCCGACGCCGCGACGGCTTGCTCGGAGCGTCGGGCCCGGGACCGTGCCTCGTGCGCGTCGGCGACGCTGTGCCGCGTGATGCCGACGAGCCAGGCGGGCAGCCGCGCGCGGTCCGGGTCGAACCGGTGCCTCCCGCGCCACGCCCCGACGAAGACCTGCTGGGTCACGTCCTCGGCGTCGGCACGGTTCCCGAGCGACCGCAGGGCGATGGTGTGCACGAGCGTCGACCAGCGGCGGTACGCCTCGGCGAGCGCCTCCTCGTCGCCGTCGGCGAACCGTCGGCCGAGGAGGGCGACGTCGGCGTCGTCGACCGCGGTGTCGGGGGAGCTCAGCTCGGGTCCTCCGTGCTTCGGGGCCGTCCTCGTCGTCGCCGGCCGTGTGCGCGTGGGGCGATCGTAGCCCGTCACGCACCGCCCGTCCGCTCTGCGGTGACGACGACGTTCTCCGTGTACGACCGTCGCTCCCGGTCCCACTCGCCCCCGCAGGTGACGAGCACGAGCCGGGGCGGGCCGCCGCGGTCGAAGACGACGTCGAGCGGGAGGTCCGCCTTCGCGATGTCCTCCACGCCGTTCACTGTGTAGGTGTAGGTGGTGCCCGTCGCGTCGACGACGTCTACCGTCGTGCCGGCGGCCACCTCGGGCAGCCGGGCGAACGGTCCTGCTCCGTCGAGGTCGTCCACGTGCGCGGCGACCACGACGGCTCCCTCGGGGCTCGCGGGGCCGGGTCCGAACCGGTACCACGCCGCCGAGCGGGCGTCGTCGGGCAGGGCCATCTGGCCCTCGCCGTCGACGCCCGCCGGCTCCACGGCCATGTCCAGCCCGATCGACGGCACGACGACCCGGGTGGCCGCCGGAGGCGCCTCCGCCGGCTGGTCCCGAGCGGGACGGACGGGGACGTCGGGCACGGGGCCCGACGTCGCCGCGTCCGCCCCGCCGGTGCCCCCGCCCGGGGCGGGCCGGGCGGGAGCCTCCGCCGCCGGGACGTGACCTCCGGCGGCGGTCTCGTCGGCGGGTGCAGGGGCACACCCGCCGACGAGGAGGGCGGCACCCACGGCGAGGGTCGCGAGCGCCGTCGCGTGCCGTGACCTCATGCCGAGCGGTGCCCGCGCGTCGTCCGGCCGGCCGTGGCCACGTGCTGCTCGCGCCATGCCCGCGTGCCCATGACGACCGCTGCGACGAGCAGCAGACCGAAGAGGCTCGCGCCGAACGCGATGGCGGCCGTGGTGAAGACGGAGGACGTCGACGCCTCCGCCGCGAGCCCGGACTGCCCGCCCGGGACCCCGGCCGGCGCGGAGTGCAGGCCTTCGACGGTCTGCGTGGCGAGGGCGAGGTTGCCCGCGTCGAGGCTGCCCCACGCGTAGGCGATGGTGTTGACGCCTTCGGCGACGGTGACGTCGACCGGGCCGAGCACCGGTTCGGTGGTCCCGGCCGCCGCGATCGCTGCGGAGACGGTGCTCGCCGGCAGGTTCAGCACGGACTCGTCGGGGTTCTCCAGACCGGAGACGACGGCCGTGCCGCCCGCGAGGACGTCGACGGCCGGAGCGGCGGCGATGTGCCGGACCGTGAGCCGGCCCTCGCCCGCGGCGGTCGGGGACGTGTCGTTCGTGAACAGGGTCGCGGTGGGCTCCCCGGCGGCGTCGAGGTGGGCCGCGGCGGTGTAGTTCCCACCGGCCTCGAGGGGCAGGTCGACCGGCCCGATCACGGGTGCGCTCGTGTCCGTCGCGTCCGGGGCGGTGATCGCCACGCTGTACGTGCCGGCGGGCAGGTCGAGCGGCCCTGCGAGGTCGCCCGGCTGGAAGTCGTCGAGGGTGAGCTCGTCGTTGACCCAGACGTCGACGGGCGTGTCCGGGACGCCGTGCAGGACGGAGAGGCTGGCGTTCTCCGCGGTGTCGGCCGAGGCCGGGGCCGCGAACGCGCCGAGGGCGACGAGTCCGACGGCGCCCGCGAGCGCGGCGCTGCGTCGTGCGGTGCGGTGCATGGTGTCCTCCAGATGGCGGGCCCGGCGTTGCTGCCGGGCGCGAGTGCTGCTGACACCACTACTTCCGGTGGGAGGACGGTCTTGGATGCACCGATCAGGGAGAAGTCGTCGTCCTGGCCGTGACCGTGTGCACGGCGCGCGTCGGCGCGCGCACCGGGCGCCAGGTCGAGACGAGGGCGAGCGCGAGCAGGACCACCGCGAGGTCGCCCCCGTAGTACATGAGCTCCGCTCCCGTCCGCCGGTCCGCGGCCGGGCCGGGAACGGCGACGAACGCCCCGGCGTACAGGAGCTGCGCGAGCACTGCGTGCGCGGCGATCGCGACGCCCAGCACGACGAGGCGGGCGCGGACCGACGGCCGGTGCGGCGCCGGGTCCGGGCCGGCGAGGGCGTACGCGAACAGGTAGCCCGCGGCCAGGAAGTGCAGGTGCACGAGGTGGTGCAGGGTCGGGTGCTGCGTGGTCGCCGCGTAGAGCGGCGTCAGGTAGACGACGTACAGGGTGCCGACGCTCAGCAGCACGGCGGTCACCGGATGGGCGAGCACCTGCACGGGTCGACGGCGCAGCAGTCGCCCGACGCGGCGTCCGGCGCGCGGGCCCACGGACCGCAGGACGAGCGTCACCGGCGCGCCGAGCACGAGGGCGAGCGGCGCGTACATGCCGACGAGCAGGTGCCGGTACATGTGGTCCGCGAACGAGCCCGTGGGCAGCGGCGACAGCGCCGGCACGAGGGCGGCCGCGAGCAGGGCCACGCCGCCGAGGAAGCTCGCGGTGCGCCACGGGCTCCATCCGCGCGGGTCGGCGTGCTGGCGCAGCGCGAGGACGAGGTAGGCCCACGCGACGACCCCGAGCGCGGCGAGGACGAGCAGCGACTCCCCGTCCAGACCGAGCCCCGCGCCGCCGTGGTCGCCGTGGCTCGTCACGGCTCGACGGGCCGGCCCGTGCGCTGCAGCAGCCAGCCGCCGACCACGAGCAGGGCGCCGAGGACGAGGAACGCGACGTCCGCGAGCGTCTGGTACCGACCGCTCACGACGTGGTGGATCGCGAGGAGGTGGTGGTCGACCAGGCCCTCGACGAGGTTGAACAGACCCCAGCCCACGAGCATCCAGCCCCACAGCGTCCGCGACGTCCAGACCCGCCCGCGCGCCTCGGTGACGCGTGCGTAGAGCAGGCCCAGCCCGACGAGCACCGCGACCCAGGTCACGGTGTGGAAGAGCCCGTCCCAGAGCGTGTTCATCTGCAGGCCGTGGACCGTCGTCGGCGGGTAGCTGCCGATGTCGATGTTCGCGCTGCCCGCGCTCGACAGCATGTGGTGCCACTGCAGGATCTGGTGCAGCAGGATGCCGTCGACGAACCCGCCGAGCCCGACGCCCAGGACGATGCCGGGCAGGGCGATGCCGGGAGGGCCCGCGGTGGTGCGGCCGGACGCAGGGACACTGGTGCTGGTGCTCATGGCAGGCCTCCTCGGGGGAGGTGGCACGGGGCTTCTTCCCGTGGACGAGCCACGCTACGCGGACCACCGGCACTCGCCCGGCGGGCACCCGCCGTCCGCCGGGTGGTCGGTCAGTCCGCGCGCAGGTCCGCCTCGTGGGCCAGGATCGCCGTCTGCGTCCGGTTCGTGGTGCCGAGCCTCGCCATCGCGTGCGCGAGGTAGGCCTTGACCGTGGACTCCGCGAGATAGAGCCGTCCGGCGATCTCGGCGTTCGACAACCCGTCGGCGAGCGCGACCACGACCTCGCGCTCCTTCGGCGCGAGCGCGTCGAGACGACGGCGAGCCTCGCTGCGCCGGGACGAGCGGTCGTCCCCGGCGGCGGCGAGGAGATGTCGCGCGACGGCGGGGGAGAGGATCGCGTCGCCGGCGACCGCGGCACGGATGCCGTGGTGGAGCTCTTCGGGCGTCGAGTCCTTGAGCAGGTACCCGACGGCGCCCGCGCGGAGGGCGGGGAGGACGTACTCGTCCGAGAGGAAGCTGGTCAGGACGACGACCGCCGTCCCCGGGTGCTCGCGATGGACCGCCACGGTCGCGTCGAGCCCGTCCATCACGGGCATCTGCATGTCGAGGAGCAGGGCGTCCGGCGCCAGCTCCCGGACGAGCCGGACCGCCTCCGCGCCGTCCCCGCCCTGCCCGACGACCTCCAGGTCGGCGGCGACGTCGACGAGCCGGACGATCCCGGCGCGGAGCAACGCCTCGTCGTCCACGACCACCACGCGGATCATGCGTCCCTCCTCGGCAGGGTGGCGCTCAGCCGGAACCCGCCCGAGCCGGTCGGACCTGCGTCCAGGGTCCCTCCCAGGAGCTCTACCCGCTCGCGCAGCCCGGCGATCCCGAACCCGCCGGTCGTCAGCCCGGTGGGCGGCCCCGCGGGACGGTCGTTCTCGACCGTCACCTGGACGCCGCGCCCGGCCGGGGTGACGGTGACGCTCGTCGCGCTCCCCGGCGCGTGGCGGACGACGTTCGTGAGTCCCTCGGAGACGACGCGCTGCACGGTCCGGTCCACGAGGTCCGGCGTCGCGTGCGGTGGTGGGACCTCGACGTGGACGCGGACCGGCAGGCCCGCCCGCCGCGCCTCGTCGGCCAGGCGCTCGACGTCCCCGACCGCAGACGGCGCCCCGGGGCCACCGGCACCTGTGGACCCGGAGCCCTCGGACGTCAGCGCACGGAGGAGGTCGCGCATCTCGGCCAGCGCGGCGCGCCCCCCGTCGCCGATCTCGGTGGCGATCCGCCGGGCCTCCTCGTCCGGGCTCGTCGCGGTGATGAGGCCTGCCTCGACCACGAGATAGCTGATCCGGTGCGCGACGACGTCGTGCAGGTCGCGCGCGAGGGAGGCTCGCTCCGTCGCCCGGGCCGCGTCCTCCGCGGCGGCGGTCGCGCGCGCGTCCGTCTCGGACTGGAGGCGTTCCAGGGTGCCGGCGAAGAAGGCGAAGAGCAGCACGAGCGTCCCCGCCCACAGCAGGCTCGCTCCGGTCGTCTCCGACGTCACCAGCCAGGATGGCCAGGTCGTCGCCACGGCCACCAGCACCGCAGCGACGCGGACGCGGGCGCGGTCGACGTAGCGCGCGGTCGCGTGCAGCGCACCGAGAGCCGCGACGACGGGCGCGACGAAGGACAGCGCCAGGCACGTCGCGAGCACGGCGAGCGGGTGCCTGCGCCGCGCCAGGAGGGTGGCCGCAGCCGTGAGCTGGGCCGTGAGCTCGAGCCAGGCAGGCGCCCAGCCCGGAGGCGACGGTGCCCGCAGCACCGTGAGGACGGCGCCGCCCAGGGCGCAGGCCGCCGCCACGAGCACATCGGTCCGCGAGACGTGGACGGCCACCGACCCAGGCTAGCGAGGGCCCTCGGGCGCGGCGACGGGACCCGCCCCGCAGGAGTCGACTTTCGGAGGTAGTGCCGACCGCCGTTCGGGCGTGCCGGCAGGACCCCGACGGGCGGGAACGTGGAGTCATCAGGAAGACACCCGCACCGCACCCGAGGAGCTCGATCATGAAGGTCCGTCGCACCGCCACCGTCTCCGCCGTCTCGGCCGCCCTCGTCCTGGGCGCCCCGCTCGCGGCGATCGCGTCCGAGGGAGAGGCCGTCCCGACGACCGCCCCCGAGGCGTCCTCCGAGGAGGCGGCGGCCGAGGCTCCCGCCGCTCCGTCGGTCGAGCAGCCCGCCGTCGAGGCTCCCGCCGAGGTCGTCGCACCGGTCGACCAGGCCCCGGCATCCGAGCCTGCGAGCGTCGAGCCGGCACCCGAGGCCGCACCCGTCGAGCCGGCACCGGAGGCCGCGCCCGTCGACCCGATCGTCGCGCCCGCGGCCGAGGAGGACCCTGAGGCCGAGCCGAGCGGCGAGCCGGGGACGGAGACGGGCACCGAGTCCGAGGCGGAGACGACGGAGACCGGCACCGAGCCCGAGGCAGTCCCGGAGGGTGCCGAGGCCGCGGCTGCCGCCGACGCCGCACCCACCGCGGCGACCACCCTGGCTGCCTCGGCGTCCGCGCTGGGCGCGGCCCAGGCGGCGTACCCCGACGCCGAGTACGAGCCCCACTGGCACGACGGGTACTACCACGGCTTCCCCTGCGACTACTGGTACTTCCAGGAGCCCGTCGACGGCGGCTCCGGCAAGGACTGGAGCGGGTGGAGCGGTCAGCCCCAGCTGCACATCCTCCACCACGAGCTCGTGGACGACGACGGCACGACGCACATGGTCTACGACCGGGACATCGCCGGCTCGTGGTGGCACGCGTGGAACGGCGAGGTCGCGAAGGCCGACCCCGAGGGGATGCACTGGGAGAACACGGACGCCCACCAGACGATCCTCGTCAACGGGTTCACGGGGGGCGCCGACATGACGGCACGTGCCGCGAACGCGGCCGAGCTGCTCGAGCGCGCGGGGGTCGCGATGGCGCCGGGCCAGTCCTGGGAGGAGTTCCAGACGTCCTACCAGTGGTACCTCGACGAGGGCTACTACACCGAGGAGCAGGTCCGCGACATGTGGGAGGAGCAGGTCCAGCGACGCGTCGAGTACACGGGCTACGAGGCGACGCAGTTCGCCGTCTGGTACTTCTCGACCGGCCACGACGTCATGGGCCTCTTCTTCGACGTCGACGAGGACGACCACGTCACCCTCTCCGACTTCGCGCTGCAGCAGTTCGAGACCGACGAGTGGGGCTACGCGCAGTGGTCGTCGGGATCGAGCGATCGCAGGGCGACCCTGGAGACGGCTGCCTGGCTCATCGAGCAGGCGCTCACCGAGAACGTCGTCATGCCGCAGCCGGGCTTCGTCTCGAACGGCTTCGTCCGCAACGCCGACGGCTCGACCGACTACGGCTTCACGGCCTCGCTCGCCGGCGGCACGGGCGACGTGCACGTCGAGCTGCGCACCGCGGACGGCTCCGCGATGCCCGCGGGCGTCGTGCTCGTGAACGCGAAGGGCCAGGTCGTCAGCTCCGTGACCCCGGGTCAGAAGGTGTTCGTGCGTGTCCCGGCCGGCACGGACGTGAGCAGCCTCCCGTCGTTCCAGGTGTGGGGCTCGGCCGAGGGCACCACCAAGGGCAGCCCGAACTTCTACACCGGCAACGACCTCAACAGCTCCGCGTGGGACGAGGCGACGCAGACGTGGATCCAGACCGGCCAGCAGCACTGGCTCATCGGCCTGGGTGGTCTCGACAGCGTCTCCGTCGCCTGGGACTGGATCGGCGTGACCCTCGCCGACGAGCCGGAGGACCCGACCGACCCGACCGACCCGACCGACCCGACCGACCCGACCGACCCGACCGACCCGACGGACCCGACGGACCCGGCCGACCCGACGCGCCCGACGAACCCGACGGACCCGGCCGACCCGACGCGCCCGACGAACCCGACGGGCCCGGCCGACCCCGCAGAGGCGGACCCGGTCGCCCCCGTCTACGTCGACGACTCGGGTGCGGTCGTGGCGACGAGCCCGTCGACCGAGCCGACGAACCTGGGCCTGACGGACACGGTCCCTGTCGCCGACGTCGCGACCACCGCGTCGCCCGACGCACTGGCGCAGACCGGCAGCGACGCGGGCGTGCTCGCCGCGGGGGCGTTCATCGTCCTGGCGGGCACGGGCCTGGTCCTCGCCGCGCGTCGTCGGACCGCCGACCGCTGACCCGTCCGAGCAGTCGCGGAGCCCGGCACCGCGTGCGGTGCCGGGCTCCCGTGCGTATGCCGCAGCGCGCGCGGGAGCCCCGAGCCTGGCTCCGGGTGCGGACGGGGGCCGCGAGCGCGAGGGTCAGGACGTGACGATGTCGCCACGCGCCCTCAACCGCGCGACGCTCGCGCGTCAGCTCCTGCTCGAGCGAGCGGATCTCACCGTCCCCGAGGCGGTGCGGCGCGTCGTCGCGCTCCAGGCGCAGCACCCCGCGTCGCCGTACGTCGCGCTGTGGAACCGCGTCGCGCGCTTCGACCCGGCAGACCTCGACGCGGCGCTCGCGGACCGCGCGGTGGTCAAGGCCTCGCTCCTGCGCATCGCGCTCCACCTCGTGCACGCCGAGGACTACGAGACGGTGCACACCGCGATGCAGCCGTCCCTGCGCGCGGCGCGCCTGCACGACCCGCGCTTCGCGGTGAGCGGGATCTCGATCGACGAGGCGCACGCCCTCGTCCCGTACCTCCTCGCCTACGCCGCGGGCCCGCGCACGGGCGCCGAGCTCGAGGCGTGGGTCGACGCGCGCGTCCCCGAGACGCCGCGAGGCGCGTGGTGGGCGCTGCGGACGTTCGCGCCGCTGCGCCACGTGCCGACGGGCGGGCCGTGGTCGTTCGGCACCAGCGCGTCGTACGTCGCGGCCGGCACGGACGCGCTCCCGCGCGTGACGACGGCCTTCGACGACGCGCTCCCCGCCCTCGTGCGGCGCTACCTCGAGGGGTTCGGTCCGGCGTCGGTCGCGGACGTGTCGCAGGTCGCGATGATCCCGCGCGCCCGGGTCCGTGCCGCCGTGAAGACGCTCGGCGACACGGTCGACCGGTTCGCCGGCCCCGACGGTGCGGAGCTGCTCGACGTCCCCGGCGCGCCGCGACCCGACGAGGACGTGCCCGCACCGCCCCGGCTCCTCGGCATGTGGGACGAGACGCTGCTCGCGTACGCGGACCGCTCGCGGGTCGTCCCGCCGGACGTGCGTCCGCTCGTCACGCGCTCGAACGGCGACGTCCTCCCGACCGTCCTCGTCGACGGGTACGTCGTCGGGGTGTGGCGCCCGGTCGCGGAGGGGGTCGAGGTCACCACGTACCGGTCCGTGCCCGACGACGCGTGGCCGGCCCTGGAGGCCGAGGCCCGGTCGCTCGTCGCGTTCCTCGCGGGCCGTGACCCGGCGCCGTTCGCCCGCTACGGCCACTGGTGGGCCAAGCTCCCGGCCGGGGACGTCCGGACGATCGGGGCCGCGTGACCGGTCAGGAATCGAGAAGCGCGCGCCGTCCCGCCGCTCCTACCGTTCTGGGCATGGACACCACGAACCGCACCGCCATCGACCACGTCACCCTCGAGGTGACCGACGTCGCCGCCGCCGAGGTCTTCTACGACCAGGCCTTCGGCCTCGGCGGCACCGTCCGCGTCCGGGAGTCGGACGCACCGACGTCCGGCTTCCGCGGCTTCACGCTGTCGCTCGTCGTCGCGCAGCCGAGCACCGTCGACAGCCTCGTCGGCACGGCTCTCGACGCCGGCGCGACCGTGCTCAAGCCGGTCGCGAAGAGCTTCTGGGGGTACGGCGGTGTCGTCCGGGCTCCCGACGGCACGATCTGGAAGATCGCGTCGACGGCGAAGAAGGACAGCGGCCCGCCCACGCGCGAGGTGGACGACGTCGTGCTCCTTCTCGGCGTGCAGGACGTCAGGGCGACCAAGCAGTTCTACGTCGACCGCGGTCTCGCGGTGGGGAAGAGCTTCGGGAGCAGGTACGTCGAGCTCGACACCCCCGGGTCGGCCCTGAAGCTGGCGCTCTACACGCGCCGCGCGGCCGCGAAGGACGCCGGGGTGGACCCGGACGGGGGCGGCTCGCACCGCCTGGTCGTCCACGGCGACACCGGCACCTTCACCGACCCCGACGGCTTCCGCTGGGAGTCCGGGCCGCGCTGACCCGTCGGGCGGGCGCCGCTACGGTGGGCCGATGGCAGCGGTGAGGCAGGTACAGGTCACGTTCGACTGCGCGGCGCCCGAGCGGGTCGCGCGCTTCTGGTGCGAGGTGCTGGGGTACGTCGCGCCGCCGCCGCCCGAGGGGTTCGCCGGCTGGGACGACTACACCGCCTCGCTCCCGCCCGAGGACCGGGACGCGTGGTTCGTCGCGAGCGATCCCACCGGCGCGGGACCGCGGCTGTACTTCCAGCGAGTCCCCGAGGGCAAGGTCGTGAAGAACCGGGTGCACCTCGACGTGCGCGCCGGCACCGGGCTCGTGGGCGAGGAGCGCCTGGCCACGCTCGAGGCCGAGTGCGCACGGCTGGTCGCGCTCGGCGCGGTCCACGTGCGCACGATGCTCGCGGACGGCGAGGAGGAGTCGTGCATCGTGATGCAGGACGTCGAGGGCAACGAGTTCTGCCTCGACTGAGACGTGGTGTCGGCGACCTGTAGCACCATCGGGTCATGCCGCCGAAGAAGCCCACGACCGAGCCGCCGGTGCTGGACCCCGTCGTCCTCGCCGACCTGACGCCCGGCGACCGCTACGACCTCGAGGACGAGGCCGACCTCGAGGGGTTCGGGTTCGTCGACCTCGAGCTCGACGCGCTGTCGCTGAACCACGCGAGGCTGTCCGGGTCGCGGCTCGAGGGTGTGCGCGCCGACGAGGCCGAGCTGCGCGCCGCGACCCTGACCGAGGCAGTGCTGGAACGTCTCGACGTCCCGGTGCTGCGCGGCGTGCGGAGCCGGTGGCGCGACGTGGAGGTGCGCGGGGCGCGCATCGGGTCGGCCGAGCTGTACGAGTCGACGTGGGACGGCGTGCACCTCGTCGGGTGCAAGCTCGGGTTCGTCAACCTGCGTGGCACGGTGCTGCACGACGTCGCGTTCACGGACTGCACCATCGACGAGCTCGACCTCGTGCAGGCCGACGCCACGCGGGTCTCCTTCACGGACACCCGGGTGCGGCGCCTCGACGTGCAGTCGTCCACGCTCGCCCACGTCGACCTGCGCGGCGCGGACCTGCACGACCTCGCCGGCGTCGGCTCGCTGCGCGGCGTGACCATCAGCCCACCGCAGCTCGCCCAGCTCGCCGACCTGCTCGCGCGCGACCTGGGCATCACGGTCGCCGACTGATCGCGGGTCCTGAGGTGGCCGCTACGGTCGGTGCATGCACCTGACCGACGCCGACGTGGGGATCGCCGCGAGCCGCGCCGGGGCCGAGGTGGTGCGCAGAGGTTTCGGGGGAGACCACGTCCGCACCGCGAAGTCGGCCACCGATCTCGTCACCGAGACCGACGTCGAGGCCGAGCGGGCGATCATGGGCGTCCTGTCCACGCACCGGCCCCGGGACTCGCGGACGGGTGAGGAGTCGGGTGCGTCCGACGTCGGGCACTCCTCGCGGCGCTGGCTCGTCGACCCGCTCTGCGGGACGGCGAACTTCGCGGCCGGGACGCCGCTCGCCGTCGTCAACGTCGCGCTGGTCGACGGCGGCCGCGTCCGTGCCGCGGCGGCCGCGGACCCGTTCACCGCCGAGGTGTTCTGGACCGACGGGGCGCAGGCCTTCCGCCGTCACGACGAGCGCGACCGCCTCCTCGTGCCGACCTCGGAGTCAGGTCTCGTCGACGTCAACTGCGACGGGCCGACCGACCGGCCGTTCGTCGGCGGCCAGCTCGTCGCCGATCCGCGACTCCGGTCGGTCTTCGGCCCCCGCGTCGTCTCGTCCACCCTGGCCGTCGCCTGGGTCGCCGCCGGGCGGCGGGCGGCCTACGTCTCGGACGGCTCCTTCCTCGAGAACGTCCACTTCGCGGCAGGCATCGCGCTGTGCGAGGCGGCCGGCTGCATCGTCACCGACCTCGCCGGAGACCCGCTCCACACCGGCCGTGGCCTCGTCGTCTCGGCAGACCTGGAGACGCACGCGCGGCTCGTGGACCTCGTCGCGCCCCACCTGTGAGCGGTCGGCCGGCATGCCTCGTCAGGCGCCCGCGAGCGCGCGGACGGCGTCGATCGTGTCGGCCTCGGCGGCCGTCTTGTCGTCGCGGTAGCGGACCACGCGCGCGAACCGCAGCGCGAGGCCGCCGGGGTAGCGGGTCGAGCGCTGCAGGCCGTCGAACGCGATCTCCACGACCTGCTCGGGCCGCACGTGCACCACGGGTCCCTCGCGCGACGTCTCGAGCTCGGTGAACCGTGCGGTCTGCCACGCGAGCATCTCGTCCGTCATGCCCTTGAACGTCTTGCCGAGCATCACGAAGCCGCCGTCCGGGTCTCGCGCGCCGAGCCAGATGTTCGACAACCACCCGCTGCGCCGGCCGGAGCCCTGCTCGACGGCGAGCACGACGAGGTCGAGCGTGTGCCGCGGCTTGACCTTGACCCAGCCTGCGCCGCGGCGCCCGGCCGCGTAGGGCGCGTCGAGCGACTTCACGACGACGCCCTCCTGGCCCTCGGCCACCGCACCCTCGAAGAACGTGACCGCCTCTGCCGGGTCGGCGGTGGCGAGGCGCCTCACGAGGTGCGGGCCGGCGACGACGTCGAGCACCGCGAGTCGCTCTCGCAGCGGCTCGTCGAGCAGGTCGCGGCCGTCGACGTGGAGCACGTCGAAGAAGAACGGCGTAAGCTCGAACCCGGCGTCCCGGGCGGCGGCGAGCGCGGGTTCCTGGGCCGCCGCCGACGCCTCCTGGGACCCCGAGGGCTCCGGGGCCGCTGACGGTCCACGGGACGGGGGCCGGTCCCCGGGCTCGCGCGTCGCGGACCGTGCGGCCGTCTCCTGGAACGGTCGGGGGACCCCGTCGTCCCCGACGACGAGCGCCTCGCCGTCGAGCACGAGCGCCCGGGACGGCAGCGCGCGGACGGCTGCGACGACCTCCGGCACGCGCGCGGTGATGTCGTCGAGGGAGCGGGTGAAGACGCGCACGTCGTCACCGTCGCGGTGGACCTGGACGCGGATGCCGTCGAGCTTCACGTCCACGGTGACCGGCGGATCGTCGTCGTACCCCGGCAGCCCGCCGGCACCCGCGGCGTCCGCACCGCCCGAGATCCCGAGCTTCGTGAACGCCTCCGGGACGTCCGGCGCTGACTGCGCGAGCATGGGCCGTACGGGGCGCCCGACCTCGAGCCGGAAGCCGCCGAGCGCGACGAGCGCCGCCTCGGGGCCGGGCGCCGCGAGGGCCGCGCGCGCGACGGGACCGGTCGCGCCGCGCAGCATGACGGCACGCCGCACCGCGTCCGCGGGGACGTCCGCGGCCTCCGCGACCGCGTCCACGACGACCGAGTCGAGCGCGCCCTGCCGCAGCTCGCCCGAGACGAGGCCCGCGAGGAGCGCCTGCTCGCGCGCGGTCGCGGCCTCGAAGAGCGCGGCGGCCTCGGCCTGCCGCGCCGTCGCCGACCCCGGGCCGGACAGCTCCGCCATGCGCGCGAACGCGGCGTCGACCGCATCGAGCGTGAGGGAAGGGACCTCGGCGGGCTGCGGCAACTCGCGCAGGGACCGCCAACCGAGGCCCGTGCGGCGTTGGCGCAGCTCTCCGGCGAGGTACGCGACGGCGACCTCCACCTCGTCGAGCGCGGGACCGAGCGCGTGCGTCGGCCCGTGGAGCGCCTCGCGCGCCGCGCGGCGCAGCAGGTCGGCGATCGCCGCGCGCTTGGCGAGCCGGGAGCGGGTGGCGGCGACGGCGTCGGACGTGGCGGCGACCTCGGCGAGCAGCATGGTCCATCCTGGCGCCGACGACCGCGTCGGCGCTCGCGGAAGAAGAGGGACGTACGTCAGCTCGCGCGCGGGCCGAGGACGGCGTCGAGGAGCTCGCGGCAGTGCTCCCCGTCCGCGGTGGCTGTCCGCACGACGAGCTTGGCCACCTCGTGGAGGCGCACGTTGCGGTCGTTCGAGGTCGCACGGAGGAGGACGAACGCCTGCTCGGGGTCGATCGTGTAGGTCGCGGCGATCACGCCCTTCGCCTGCTCGATGGTGCCGCGTGACGCGGCGGCGGCGGCGATCTGCTCGGTCGCGCGCTCGTCGCTGCGCTCGGCGACGACGGCCGAGATGTCGACGAAGTACCCGACGATCTCCACGAGGCGGTCGTCCGTGTCGCGCCGGCCCTGCCCCACGACCGCGATGGTCCGCTCGCGCCCGCGCGCGTCCATGATGCGGTGGACGCTGCTGAAGGGTGCCCCCGTCCTGCGACCGGCGTCGAGGATGCGCCGGGCGCGCTCGCGGTCCTCGGGATGCTTGTGCGCCAGCACGAGCTCGGTGGTCGGGACGACCTCGCCCGGCGCGAAGCCGTGCACGAGGAACGCCTCGTCGGACCACCACCAGGTGCCGGTCGCGAGGTCGATGCGGTACTCACCCGTGAGCTGTTGCGGCCCGAGCGCCAGTGCACGCTCGAGAGGCGACGCCTCGACGGCGGACTGCTGGGCGGAAGAGTTGTCGACAGTCATCTCCGTCACCGTTCATGGTGGGCGTAGAAATGAGCCGTGGCCTGACTCGTCCAGACCAACGTACCTCGCTCCGTGCGGTTCTGCACCGCTTCTCGGAGAGCTGTTCAACGGCCTCCGGTCGCCGCCGATCGGACCGTCTGGGCCGCGACGTCGTCGAGCGGGCGACCGCGGTCCGACGCGAGAGCGAGCAGGCGGCGGTACGCCTCGGCCATGTCCACCTCGTCCCGGTAGGCGATGACCCCCTTGGCCTGCTCCACGACGACGCGCGCGTCCAGGGCGCGCGCGACGCGCGCGGCGAGCGCCCCGTCGTCCAACCGGTCCGGACTGACGATCGCGAGCGTGGCGAGGTCGGCGAAGGTGCGCAGCGTGGCGAGGTCCGTCGTGCCCAGGGCGAGCTCCGCCCTCGCGAACACGTTGATGCCGGCGAACGCGGCGCCCTGCCAGTGCATGGGGGTCGCGCACACGGACCGGTACCCGGTGTCGAGCATCCGCGCCCCGACGTCGGGCCAGCGCCGGGTCATCTCGTCCGCAGAGCTCGCGGTGACGACGACGCCGCCACGGATGGCGTCGACGCACGGACCCTCGTGCCGCTGGGCCTGGTACACCTCGAGCGTGGTGGCCTCGTGCGACGTCGCGCTGAGCACGTCGAGGGAGCCGTCGGGCAGGGCGACGAGGACGGCCGCCGAGTCGACGGCGAACAGCTCGGCCACGTCCCCGAGCATCCGGACCAGGAAGTCGGTGACGTTCAGCCCATCGACGAGGGCCGACGTCGTGGAGGCCAGCGTGCGGGCGGCCGTGCGGTCGGTCATCGTCCCTCGTTCTCGTCGTTCTCGTCGTTCTCGTCGTTCTCGTCGTGGTCTGCGGCGTCCGGGGTGTCGTCGGCGTGCGCGAAGTCGAACTGCCGGGCGAGCACGACGCCCGCCAGCTCCTCGAGCGTCGACCCGTCCGCGAACGCGTGGGCACGGAGCAGGGCCATGGCGTCCTCGGTGGAGACCCCGAGCTGAGCGACGACCATGCCGGTCGCCTGGTGCACCTTGGCACGGTCCGGCCAGGAGGAGGTGTCCGTCCCCTCGACGACGTCCGTGTCGCGCAGGAGGGCGGCGCCGACGGCGTCCGCCAGGAACTGGCGGTCGTCGGTGTCGAGGCCCAGCTCGACGCCGTCGTCGTGGTAGACGACGACGACCCCGATCGTGTGGGGCACCGGCAGCATGGGCAGCGCGTGGAGCGTGGCCGGACCGGCGATGCGCCGCGCCTGGTGGACGTACTCGCCGAGGCCGTCCGTGACGTCGTCGGCGAGCCGGAGGACGACGGCACGACCGGACTCCGCGACCTGGTGGCCCGGCCCTGCGCCGAGGACCTCCTCGAGGTCCTCGAGGCCGGCCGCGACGCTGTCCGACGCCGAGACGGTCCACCGCTCGGGGCCCGTCGGGGAGAGCGTGATCGCGCCGCCGCGCGCACCCAGGATGTCGACGCACGCGCGGCACAGCCGCAGGGCGAGGGGCGCGTCCCGGTCGGTGCCGGCGATGCTCGACGCCAGCCGTGCGAGCACCTGGACCTTGTCCACGGGCCCACACCTCCTTCGACCGCCCCCGCAGAGCTCCACCCTCCCACACCTGCACCTGCTCGCAGCGC
Organism: Cellulosimicrobium sp. Marseille-Q4280; assembly: GCF_943181405.1. Lineage (GTDB taxonomy): Bacteria > Actinomycetota > Actinomycetes > Actinomycetales > Cellulomonadaceae > Cellulosimicrobium. The sequence continues at coordinate 226,042 of NZ_CALPBY010000006.1, read as the reverse complement.
GCGGCACGACCGGTCAGCCGGGCGCCGACCTCGACGCGGTTCCTCGTGCGGACGCCGCGGGTCCGCGGGACGATCCGCTGGTGGGACGCCGACGAGCACGTGCGCGGGCAGCCGCCGGGAAGGTCGTCGCGGCACTCTCCGTGACCGTGACGGTCGCCGTCGGGGTGGCGGGCTGCACCGTCGCGAGCCGTCAGGAGCCGGGACAGGCCACGGCCGCCGTGCGCGACGCGCTCGCCGAGGCGGCGTCCGCGGCGGAGACGACCCGTCTCACCGTCGGCCTGCTCGACGACGACCGCCTGACGTCGAGCGTCGCGGACGCCGCGATCCTCGACCAGGTGCGCGTGCTCGCGGACGCGTCGACGGCGCTCACGACGCTCGTCCCGCCCGACGACACGTCGTCCGCGCAGCGGTCCGCCGGGCTCGAGGCGCTGGAGGGCGTGACGGCGGAGGTCGTCGCGGCGCGCGCCTGGGTCGCACGGGAGGCCGGGGGCGACCTGTCCGACGCGGGCGACGTGCCCGCGACGGGCGACGAGGCGCTCGCCCGGCTCGACGCCGCGACCGCCGACCTCGATGCAGCGCTCGCCCTGGCGGGTGGCGCGTGAAGCAGCTCCTCGGGGTCGCGCTCGGCATCCTCACGGCCATCGGCGGTTTCGTCGACATCGGGGACCTCGTGACGAACGCCGTCGTGGGGTCGCGGTTCGGGCTCTCGCTGGTGTGGGTCGTCGTCGTCGGTGTGGTCGGCATCTGCGTCTTCGCGAGCATGTCCGGTCGCGTCGCCGCGGTGAGCGGGCGCGCGACGTTCGAGATCATCCGCGAGCGCCTCGGCCCGCGCGCGGCAGGTGCGAACCTCGTGGCGTCGTTCTTCATCAACCTCCTCACGCTCACGGCGGAGGTCGGGGGCATCGCGCTCGCGCTGCACCTCGTGAGCAGCGTCGAGCCGCGGCTGTGGATCCCGGTGGCGGCGCTCGCGGTGTGGCTCGTGCTGTGGCGCGTGAAGTTCGACGTCATGGAGAACGTCGCGGGCCTGATGGGCCTCCTGCTCGTCGGGTTCGCGGTCGCGCTGTTCCTGCTCGGACCGGACTGGGGCGAGCTCCTGCGGCAGGCCGTGCCGCCGTCGCCGCCCGCGACGGAGCACGTCGCGTCGTACTGGTACTACGCGGTCGCGCTGTTCGGTGCGGCGATGACGCCCTACGAGGTGTTCTTCTTCTCCTCGGGCGCGGTCGAGGAGCGGTGGACGGCGAAGGACCTCGTGCAGAACCGGATGAACGTGCTGATCGGCTTCCCGCTCGGCGGTCTGCTGTCCGTCGCGATCGCGGCGTGCGGGGCCGTGGTCCTGCTCCCGGCCGGCATCGAGGTGTCGTCGCTGTCCCAGATCGTGCTGCCCGTCGCGCTCGCGGGCGGGAAGATCCTCCTGGCGCTCGTGATCCTCGGCATCGTGGCGGCGACCTTCGGCGCGGCGCTCGAGACCGCGCTGTCCGGCGGGTACACGCTCGCGCAGTACCTCGGCTGGTCGTGGGGCAAGTTCCGCCGCCCGGCCCGGGCCGCGCGGTTCCACCTCACGATGATCGTCGCGCTGCTGCTCGCCGTCGGGATCCTCATGACGAGCGTGGACCCGATCCGGGTCACCGAGATGTCCGTGGTGTTCTCCGCCGTCGCGCTGCCGCTCACGTACATCCCGATCCTCGTCGTCGCGAACGACCCCGAGTACATGGGGGAGCACGTCAACGGGCGCGTGATGAACGCGCTCGGCATGGTGTACCTCGTCGTCGTGGTGGTCGCGGCGGTCGCGGCGATCCCCCTGATGATCGCGACAGGAGCCGGATCATGACCGACGCACCACGCCGGGTCGTGGGGACACGGGTCGTCGACGCGCGCCTGCACCTGCTCAGCCGACAGGTGCTCGACGTCGACGGCGAGCCCGTGACCACGGTGGACGACCTCGAGCTCGTCGGGCCGGACGGCGGCGACGTCGTCCCCGGCAGGGAGGCACGGGTCGCGGCGATCGTCGCGTGGCCCGTGCTCGTGACGCGCATCCTGGGCGGGCACCCGCCACGGTCGCGGCGCGCGCAGATCGCGTGGGACGACGTCGGGCACGTGGGCACGGCCCTCGAGCTCACCGTGCCCGCGGACCGGCTCGACGTCGGGTGGGCCGAGCGATGGGTCCGGGACCACGTCGTCGGGCGCATCCCCGGCGGGACGCACGACCCGGAGGCGGGCTCGTGATCCTCTCCGACCTGCTCGACGCCCCGGTCGTCGGTCCCGACGGCGCCCCGCTCGGGTTCGTCGTCGACGCGCGCCTCGAGCTCGACCTCCTCGCGGAGGACGACGGGCCCGGCGGGGCGCGCGACCGCGAGGACGTCGCGCCCCAGGAGGACACGGAGCAGGAGGCCGGGGCGCACGACGAGCCGCTCAGCGCCGGGACCGCGCGCCGGGGCGCGGTGGGCGACGCGCGCGTCGTCGGGATCCTCGTCAGCCCGCGGAAGGCGGGGTCCTTCCACGGGTACGAGCGCACGGACGTGCGCTCCCCGTGGCCGATCCCGCAGCTCGTGCGGCGGCGGCACCGCGGGACGTACCTGGTGCGCTGGGAGGACGTCGCGGACGTGGGGCCGGAGGGCGTCCGGCTCGCCGCCGGGTACACCGAGCACGACCCGGGCCTCGACACCCCGGCCTCGTAGCCCGAGCGGCTGCACGCCCCGGGTGCCGGTCGGGCGAGTCCTGGAGGCCGTGGTTACGGTGTCGGGAGGGTCGAGCAGCGCGCCCACGACGTCATGAGCTGCGTCCGGAGGTGGCCGCCGTGAAGGCCCTGTTCGTCAGCTGCACCCTCAAGAAGTCCCCCGAACCGTCGAACACGGAGGCCCTGGCCCGGGTCGTGGCCGAGGCGCTGCAGGACCGTGGCGTCACCGTGGAGCACGTACGGCTCGTCGACCACGAGGTGCCACCCGGCGTCGTCACGGACCTCGGCGGGGGCGACGAGTGGCCGCAGGTCCACGAGAAGCTGCTCGACGCCGAGATCCTCGTCGTGGTGACCCCGACCTGGCTCGGCCGACCGTCGTCGGTCGCCCAGCGCATGCTCGAGCGCATGGACGCGATGATCTCCGAGACCGCCGACGACGGCACGCCCGTCGCGTACAACCGCGTCGCCGGCGTCGTGGTGACGGGCAACGAGGACGGCGCCCACCACGTCATCTCCGAGATCAGCGGGGCGCTCGTCGACATCGGGTACACGATCCCCGGCCAGTCGTGGACGTACTGGAACCAGGGCCCCGGGCCCGGCCCCGACTACGTGCAGACGGGGCACGGGCACGAGTGGGCCCGCTCGACCGGCAAGCTCATGGCGCACAACCTGCACGCCGTCGCGACGGCGCTCGCCGAGCGTCCCGTGCCGCCGCAGGGCTGACCCGGGAGAAGCGGTTCTCCGCGTGCGGGCGCTCCGGGCCCGTGCCAGCGTGAAGGCGCCGGGTCCAGCAGAGAGCCCGTCGTCCCTTGCGTGAGGAGCGACCATGGCCGAGAAGTTTGAGACCAGGACCACGACCGACCACGACGAGGAGCTCGCCTTCCTCTACCAGGCGCAACGCTCCGGGGGCGGCGGGAGCACCTTCTTCACGCTCGTGCGCCGGTGAGCGCCCCGACGACGCCGCGGCCCGTGCAGCGCGCAGTGGTCACCGGGGGCGCGGGGTTCGTCGGCAGCCACCTGTGCGAGGCGCTCGTCGCGGGCGGCACCGAGGTCGTGTGCGTCGACGACCTGTCGACGGGCCACGAGCGCAACGTGGCGGGACTGCGCGACGACCCGCGCTTCGACCTCGTGGTGACCGACGTCTCCGCGGGGCTCGAGATCCCGGAGCCGGACCGTGTCGACCTGGTGCTGCACCTCGCGTCCCCCGCCTCGCCCGCTGACTACCTGCGCCTGCCGGTCGAGACCCTGCTGGTCGGGTCGGCCGGGACGCGGAACGCCCTGGAGCTCGCCGAGCGCGCCGGGGCGCGGTTCGTGCTCGCGTCGACGTCCGAGGTGTACGGCGACCCGGAGGTCCACCCGCAGCGCGAGGACTACTGGGGCCACGTCAACCCCGTCGGACCGCGCAGCGTGTACGACGAGTCCAAGCGGTTCGCCGAGGCCATCACGACGGCCTACCGGCGCAGCCGCGGCGTCGACGCGGGCATCGTCCGGATCTTCAACACCTACGGACCGCGCATGCGGGGCCACGACGGCCGGATGATCCCGACGTTCGTGCGGCAGGCGCTCGCGGGCGAGCCGCTCACGGTGGCGGGGGACGGGTCCCAGACGCGGTCGGTCTGCTACGTCGACGACCTCGTCGAGGGCCTGCTCGCGTTCGCGGCGAGCGGCCACACCGGGCCGATGAACCTCGGCAGCACCACCGAGCTCACGGTGGAGCGGGTCGCGCAGGACGTCGTCGCCGCGACCGGGTGCGACGCCGGCATCGTGCGCGTGGACCTCCCCGAGGACGACCCCCGCCGACGGCGCCCCGACACGACGCTCGCGGAGCGCGAGCTGGGGTGGGCGGCCCGTACGTCCTGGCCCGACGGACTGGCGCGCACCGTCGCGTGGTTCCGCGCCAGGCCGCAGGACCGCCCCGACGCGCCCGACGACAGCGACCGCGCAGGCGCTGCGGTCGTGGGGGCCGCGGCGGTCGGGTCGGCGGGCGGGGCGGACGAGGTGTAGCGCCGACCGAGGTCGACCCGGGGTGCCGAGGGGGCGGTCGACGAGCCGGTCGCTCAGGCGGTCTCGCCGGACCCGTGCACGTCGAGGGGGCGCTGCATGACGTACCGGTCGAGCGTGACGTCGCCCCGGTGCACCGTCTCGCGCTCGACGACCGCGAACCCGGCACGCTCGAACACCGGCCGGGCGACCTCGCTCGCGTGGGTGCTGAGTGCCGGGACGCCGTCGTGCCGCGCCGTCTCGACCACCTGCGCGAGGAGGCGCGCGCCGATCCCGCGGCGCCCGTGGTCGGGAGAGACGAACAGCATGTCGACGTAGCCGTCGTCGCGCAGGTCGGTGAACCCCGCGACCTCTCCGTCGACGAGGGCCACAACCGTCCCCGCCGCGGCGCGCCGCTGGTGCCACGCCGCCTCGTCCCGCGGGCCGCCGAGCCACGCCAGCACCTGCGCCTCGGAGTACCGCGAGCGAGCCGTCTCGGTGACGGCCCGCTCGAAGATCCGCAGGGTGGCGGCGGCGTCACCGGCTGCGTAGGGGCGGATCGTCACGTGGTCCGAGGTCACCGCAGGAGACTACCCACCGTGGTCGGTGCCGACGCCACCGCCGGCCGTCCGGACCGTGCACGCGTTGAGCGGGCGCAGATGCTTGTCATGTTTACTAAAGGGGTCTAGCGTCGTCGCATGCTCATCCCGCCCGGCGCCCGGGCCGGCGCGCTCGTCTGGCGCCTGTCGACCCGGTGGCGCACCGCCGTCGACCGCGCCGTGGCACCCCACGGCCTGACGCACGCCACGTACGTCGTGCTCACGACGCTCTTCGCGATGCGCGGTGCCACCCCGGCAGGAGAGGACCCGGGCGCGCCGAGCCAGCGTGCCCTCGCCGAGGTCTCGGGCCTGGAGCCGATGTACGTCTCTCGGCTCGTCCGCACGCTGGAGGCCGACGGCCTGGTGGCCCGCAGCCGGGACGACCAGGACTCCCGCGTCGTCCGCCTGGAGCTGACGGAACGCGGTCTGGCCGTCGTCCGCCCGGCGATGCGCACGGTCCAGGCACTGCTCGACCAGCTGCTCGCGCCGCTCGGCGGTCGCGACAGCCCGCGCAGCGCGGAGCTGGTCGCCATGCTCACCGCGCTGCTCGACGCGCCCCTCGACGCACGACCCGACACACCGCCCGACACGCCCCTCGACCCAGGAGCCATCGATGCCTGACGTCCCCGTCCTCGGCTCGACCCTGCACTTCACGGAGTCCTCGACCGGTGCCCCCGGTGCGGCTCCGGTCGTGTTCCTCCACGGCAACCCGTCGTCGTCGTACACCTGGCGCCGGGTGCTGCCGGCCGTCGGGCACGGCCGGCTGCTGGCGCCGGACCTGATCGGCATGGGCGCGTCCGGCAAGCCCGACCTCGCGTACACGTTCGCCGACCACGCGCGCTACCTCGACGCCTGGTTCGACGCCGTGCTGGGGGACGAGCCGGCGGTCCTCGTCGGTCACGACTGGGGCGGGGCGCTCGCGATCGACCGCGCGGCCCGGTTCCCCGAGCGGGTCCGCGGCGCAGCGCTGTTCGAGGCCGTGCTCCGGCCGGTACGACCCGAGCACCTGTCGCCGCAGGCGCGGGCGCGCCGCGAGCTCGTGGCGTCTCCGCAGGGCGAGGTGATGTTCCTGGACCAGGACACGGCCGTCCGCCAGGCCTACACGGGCGGCGTGCTGGCCCCGGCCTCCGCGGAGGACCTCGCCGCGTACCTCGCGCCCTACCCCACGCGGGAGAGCCGTCGCCCGCTGCTGGCCTGGGCTCGCCAGCTCGGCGCGCCGCCCCCGGAGCTCGTCGCACGGCTCGAGCGGGCAGGGGTCTGGCTGCAGGACTCCTCGGACGTGCCGAAGCTGCTGCTCGCCTTCGAGGGCTCCCCGACCCTGCTGCTCGACGAGCCCGCGGTCGCGTGGGCGCGGGAGACCATCTCTGCGCTCGAGGTCGAGCACCTCGGTGCAGCAGGCCACCACGCGACCGAGGACAGGCCCGTCGAGATCGGCCGCGCGGTCGGGGCGTGGCTCGACCGCCACGCCCTGCGCTGATCGCGCCGGCTGGTCAGCGGCCGGTCTGCTCGTCCGCGAGCAGCGCGTCGGCCGCGTCCGTCACCTCGTCGACGGTGACGCGCTCGAGCGCCGGGTCGAGGTCCTCGCCGTGCGGGTCGCCCCGGTAGGGCGCGGGCTCGCCGTGGGCCGCCGGGAGCACGTCCTCGCCGTGCCAGAGGACGACGTGCCGGTCCGGCTCGATCGCCGGCCCCCACAGCGCGGGCGGCGTCGGGCCGAACAGCACGACCGACGGCGTCCCGTACGCCGTCGCGAGGTGCGCGACGCCCGTGTCCCCGCTCACCACGAGGAGCGCCGTCGCGACGACGTCGGCGAGCGCGGGGAGGTCGAGCACCCCCGCCGCGTGGTCGACGGCGCCGCGACGCGTGCGCGCCCGGTCGCCGGTCGCGCTGCCGGTCGGTGTGTCGGTCGGCGAACCGGTCGGGACGGGCGCGTGCGCGTCCGTCGCCTCCGCGACCACCCGTTCGCACAGCTCGCGCTCGTCCGCGCTGCCCGTGACGACGACGTCGTACCCCGCGTCCGCGAGGTGCCGCACCACGGCGGCGAACCGCTCGGCCGGCCACCGCCGGGAACCCGACGCGGCGCCCGGGTGCACGACGACGTGGGCGTCGCGCGGGGCGGGTGGCTCGAGCCGCAGGTCCTCGCGCGCGCACTCGCCCCCGGCGGAGGTGACGAGCCGGCACCAGCGGTCCACCTCGTGCTCGTCCCGGTCCCACGCCGGTCCGTCGACCCCGGCCTCGCCCGACGCGAACGCCACGAGCCGGTCCGGCTCGGTCGCGAGCAGCACGCGGTGGCTCTCCGGCCCGCTGCCGTGGAGGTTCACCGCCACGTGCCCTGCCGCGGGCATGCCGGTGACGGTCTCGGCCTCGTCGACCCAGCGCAGGGGCGCGAGGCCCCTCGTCGGGACGACGCCGTCGACGAGCCCCAGCCCTACGAGCCAGGAGCCGACCTCGGCCGGGGCGGCGAGGAGCACGCGCCGTCCCGGCCACGCGCGTCGGATCCCGCGCAGCGCGGGGATCGCGGTCACCGCGTCGCCGAGCCCCAGCGCGCGCAGCACGAGGACCGTGCCCTCGTCCTCACCCTCGACGACCGCGGGCAGGTCGGGGGCCAGCTCGGTCGCGCCGTCGCTCACGGCCACGACGTCTCGCCGGAGGCCATCACCAGCATCTCGCGGATCTCGCAGCCCACGGGCTGGCGCAGCGCGGTGACGACGGCGGCCGCCGTCGCGCGCGGGTCGTTGAGGTCGGCGTCCGGCCCGGGCTTGTACTGCTCGGTCCGGCCGTCGAAGAACGCGGTCCGCATGCCGCCCGGGACGAGGCACGTCACGCCGACCGTGCCGGCGAGCTCGGCGGCGAGCGCCTGCGAGAAGCCCCGCACCGCGAACTTCGACGCGCAGTAGGCGGTCGCGTCCGAGACGCCCTTGAGCCCGAGCGTCGAGGCGACGGTCACGACGGTCCCGCGCCGCTCCGCGAGGTAGGGGATGGCGGCGCGCACGACGGCCACGGTCCCGAAGAGGTTGACGCGCACGACGCGCTCCCACGTCTCGACGTCGATCTCGTCGAGCCGCCCGCACGCGTCGGTCCCCGCGGCGGTGACCACGGCGTCGGGTGGGCCGACCTCGACCGCGAGCCGATCGACGGCCGCTGCGGCTGCCGCGGAGTCGGACAGGTCGACGATCGCGTGCAGGCCGCCGTTCGCCGGGGCGACCCGGTCGAGCACGACGGGCTTGCCGCCCGCGGCGGTCACGGCCTCGACGAGCGCCGCACCGAGGCCGCTCGCGCCGCCCGTGACGTAGACGGTGCCGACCTCGCGGGGCACGGGGAGCGGGGAGTCGGCGGGCTGCTGGAACGTGGGGGAGGTCATGCGGAGGTCTCCTTCGGGGTCGGGGAGGTGGTCGGGACGGGAGCGCGGTCGGTGCCCGGGTGGCCCTCGGGGCCTGCGCCGGGAGCGGCGGCGGGCGCGTAGCGGCCCGAGCGCTCGAGGATCGAGGTCGTGGAGCGGCCGGCCACGTAGGGCAGGACGACGACGCGCCCGCCGTGGCCGCGGACGACCTCCGCCTCGGGAAGCGTCTCCTCGGTGTAGTCACCGCCCTTGGCCCACACGTCGGGACGCAGCGCGTCGAGCGCGGCGCGCGGGTCGTCCTCGTCGAACACCACGACGGCGGACACGCAGTCGAGAGCGGCCAGGACCCGCGCACGGTCGGACTGCGCGACGACGGGCCGCTCGGGCCCCTTGAGCCGCCGCACGGACGCGTCACCGTTGAGGAGGACGACGAGGTGGTCGCCGAGCCGGGCCGCGGCCTCGAGCGTCGCGACGTGCCCGGCGTGCAGGATGTCGAAGCACCCGCCCGTCGCGACGACGGTGCCGCCGAGCGCGCGCAGGCGCTCCCCGACCTCCTGGGGCGTCGGCGCGTCGCTCCGCGCGACGCCGCGGGGGTCGCCGTCGGCGAAGGCACCGCCGGCGACGGACCTGCCCGAGCCGGCCGGCTCGCCCGACCCCGTGGTGCCGGACGGCCCGGTCCGGTGCGCCGCGCCGCCGACCTGCCCCGAGGTCTCCGCGCGTCGCCGGTAGCCCTCCGCACCGCCCGTGGCGACCCACGTGGACGCGACGTCGACGCCGCGCGCCACGGCGTCGACGAGGCCGGTGCCGCGCGCGAGCTCGGCCGCGACGGTCGACGCGAAGCGGTCGCCCGCGCCGCACGGGTCGCCCGCGACGGCCGTCGCCGGGACGTAGGCAGGCTCGCCGGTCGGCCGCGCGACGAACGCGCCGCGGTCGCCTGCGGTGACGCAGACCGCGCCGACCTCCCAGCCGCGCGCGAGCGCCTGCGCGAGACCGCCGAGGTCGTCGGGCGACGCCTCGATCCCGAGCGAGTCCGCGGCGTCGAGCGCCTCGGCGAGGTTCGGCGTGACGAGCGCGGCGCCGGGCACCGGGCGCCCGCCGCGCGGGTGCGGGTCCCACACGACCGGCGTCGACGTCGCGGCCTCGGCGAGCAGGTCGCGCAGCGGGCCGTCGTGCGTGGTGCCCGCGCCGTAGTCGGAGACGAGCACGACGGCCGCGTCGGCGAGCGCCGTGCGGACCCGCGCGACCGGGACGTCGACCGGGCGGGCGGGGCCGCCGTCGTCGACGCGGACGACCGTCTGCCCGGCCGAGCGCACGCGCGTCTTGCGGCGCGTCGTGCCCTCCTGCGGCACGGCCACGACCTCGACGTGCCGGCTCAGGAGGCCGCGGAGGTCGCGCCCGGCGTCGTCGTCGGCGAGGGGTGCGACGAGACGCACGCGCGCGCCGTCGGCCGCGAGGAGCGCGGTGAGCCCGGCGCCGCCGGGGCTGCGCCGCACACCGAGGGTGTCGACGACGGGCACGGGCCCGTCGGGGGAGAAGCGCGTCACCTGGCCGTCGACGTCGCGGTCGAGCAGGACGTCTCCCACGACGACGACGCGTGGGCGGTCGTCCGCCGGCGCAGCGGTCTCCGGCGAGACCCCCGGTGTGACGCCCGGAGAAGCCCCTGGCGACACAGCCGGTGCGGTCACCGGCTCCGGCACGGGCTCGCCCGAGGCCCCGGTCTCCCGCTGCCGGACGTGCGCGTCGAGCGCGGCGCACAGCGCGTGGGCGACGACGAGGTGCAGCTCCTGGACGGACGACGTCGAGGCGCCCTGCATCGCGAGCGTGTCGTCGCACGCGGCCGAGAGCCCGCACGGGCTCGGCCCGGTGAGGGCCCACGTCGTGAGGCCGAGCTCGCGCCCGCGGTGGGCGGCCGCGACGACGTTCTCGCTGTTGCCCGACGTGGACAGCAGCAGCAGGACGTCGCCCGGGCGGCCGTGCGCGGCGACCTGCCGCGCGTACATCTCGCCGATCCCGTAGTCGTTGACGATCGCGGTGAGGCTGGAGGTCTCGGCGTGCAGGCTGATCGCGGACAGCGGCACGCGCTCGCCCTCGAACCGTCCCACGAGCTCCGCGGTGAGGTGCTGCGCCTCCGCGGCGCTGCCCCCGTTGCCCGCGACGAGCAGGCGCCCGCCCCCGAGCACGACGTCGGCGAGGTGCTCGCCCCACGCGTCGATGCGCCCGGCCTCGGCGAGGAGCAGGTCGAGGCCCTGGTGGAGGTCGTCGGCGTGCGCGCGCAGCCAGCGCTCGGCCGCGGTCATCGGGCGCTCACCGCCCGCACCGGACGGCCGTCGGGCGCCATGTCGGGAGGCGTGGTGGTGGGCGTGGCGGTGGGTGTGGCGGTACGCACCGCGGGGGGCACCGGGCCGTGCGCGGTCCTCGTGTCCCGTGCGGCCGACCGCCGACCCTCGGCGACGACGCGCTCGTACGACTCCAGCGTGCGCGCCGCGACGGTCGTCCAGCCGTACAGGCGCTCCGCCCGGACCCGTGCCGCCGACCCGAGGCGCTCGCCGAGCGCCGGGTCGTCGGCGATCCGCCGCAGCGCCGCGGCCAGCGCGGCCGGGTCGCGCGGAGGGACCAGCAGGCCGGTGCGGCCGTCGACGACCGAGTCGAGCAGGCCGCCGACGGCGGCCCCGACCACCGGGCGTCCGCAGGCCGCGGCCTCGAGCGGGACGATGCCGAACGGCTCGTACCACGGGTCGCACACCACGACGTCGGCCGTCTGCATGAGGCCGCGCACGTCGTCCTGCGTCACGCTCCCCACGAGCCGGACGCGGTCGAGGACGCCGAGCGCGTCGGCGAGCTTGACCAGGCGGCGCGCCTCCTCGTCCTCCTCGAGGTGCGCGGCCGGCGGCCCGCCGGCGACGACGAGCTCCGCGCCCGGCAGGTCGGGCAGCGCCTCGATGACGGTGTCGACGCCCTTGCGCTCGACGAGGCGACCGATCGACAGGAGCCGCAGCGTCCCCGGTTCGCGATGCCGGTGCACGGAGCGCCGCGGGCCGGGGCGGAAGCGCCCGATGTCGACGCCGCACGGCACGACGTCGACGCGGTCCGGGTCCGCGCCGAGCGCGACGAGCTCGGCGACCTCGTCGCTGCACGTCGCGACGATGCGGTCGACCCCGCGGCACAGCAGGCGCTCCCGCGCGACCCGCTCGCGCGGGCTCGTGTCCCGCGCGCCCTGGTGCCGCCGCTTGACCGAACCGAGCGCGTGGAACGTCTGCACGAGCGGGATGCCGAGCGGGGGCGCGGACAGCAGGCCCGCGATCCCCGACATCCAGAAGTGCGCGTGCACGACGTCGGGCACGGCGTCCGGGACGGCCGGGTCCGACCAGCGGCGCAGGAGGTCCGCGCCGAACGCGTCCATGTGGGGGAGCAGCTCGTCCTTGGGGACGGGGACCGGGGGACCCGCGTCCACGTGGACGACCTCGACCCGCGGCGCGAGGGGCACCCGCTCCGGCAGCGAGGCGTCGTCGCGGCGGGTGTAGACCTCCACGTCGTGCCCCTGGGCGCCGAGCCGCGTCGCGAGCGACGCGACGTGGACGTTCTGGCCGCCGGCGTCGACGCCGCCCAGGGCGGCGAGCGGGCTGGCGTGCTCGGAGATCATGGCGATCTTCATGAGGTCACCTCCTGGAGGACCGTGTCCCAGCGGTGCAGGAACCTGGCGTGGGAGTAGTGCTCGAGGACGTGGGCGCGCGCGGCGGAGCCGTGCTCGCGCGCCTCGTCCGGGTCGGCGAGCCAGCGGCGCGCGGTCGCGACGAGCTCGTCGGGGCGGGAGCTGAGCGTCCCGGCGGTGGGCGGCACCGCGACGGGTGCCTCGGTGGTCGGGAGGGCGAGGACGGGCATCCCGAGGGCCATCGCCTCGAGGAGCGACAGGCCGAGGCTCGTCCAGCGGTAGGGGTGCAGGTAGGCGCGCGACGTCGCGAGGCGCGCGTGCATCGCGGCCTGCGGGACGTCGTCGTGCAGGCCGTGCGTGCGGTGACGGGCGGTGCCTGCGGTGACGGGTGCTGCGCCGGGCGCGTCCAGGTGCTCGGCGAGCTTGCCGACGCCCATGCCGTACACGTCGAGCGGCACGTGGCGGCCCACCTCGACGAGGACGTCGGTGCCCGCGACGCGCCAGCGCCGCACGGGCTCGTTGACGACGACGCCGACGCTCGCCCGCTCACCCGAGTAGAGGTGGCCGGGGTCGGGGATGCCGTGGTCGACGACGAGGGTCCGCGCGTCGCCGGTGTCCCACATGAGCGCGTTGAACGCCGTGACGTGGACGATCGGGACGAGGCCCTCCTCGACGACGTCCAGGTCGGCGAGCGGGTGGCGCGTCGAGGCGGCGTGGCCGGTGGGCGCGTTGTGCTCCACGTAGACGGCAGGGACGTCCCGGCCGGGGACGAGACCGGTCCAGCGCCGCAGCAGCTCGACCTCCTCGGGACGCTGCAGCACGACGACGTCGATCCCGCCGCCGGCCGCGAGGTCGGCGAGCTGCTCGGGCGTCGCCTCGCGCACCGTCGCGGGCCAGTCCCACGTCTGCGCGCGACCGCGACCCTCGGGCCCGCGGTCCGCGACGACGGGGACGACGTACTCGTGCTCGCCGGCGACGAAGGCCGTGGCCCACGAGCCGTGCACGTGCCAGACGAGGATCCTCATGCGACGACCTCCGCGGTCTCGGGCGCCGGCCCGCGGGCGGGTGACGCGTCGGTCGGGTGGTGCTGGGGCGTCCGGAAGGGCTCGCCCGGCGGGCCGGCCGTCGAGCCGGGAGCGAGCCGCGCGACGGCGTCGACGACCTCCTGCGGGTCGACGCCCGTCAGGCACGGGTGGCCCGGGACGGGGCACTCGCGGGCACGCGAGCCCTGGCACGCCGCGGACCGGTCGCCGAGGACGACCGTCGGCACACCCCACGGCGCCCAGCGGTCGGCGGGCACGACGGGCGAGAAGAGCGACACGACAGGGGTCCCGACGGCTGCGGCGAGGTGCGCGGGACCGGTGTTGCCCACGACGACGCACTGCGCACCCGCGAGCACCGCCGCGAGGCCGGGGAGGTCCGTCCGGCCGGAGAGGTCGACGACACGTGCGGCGCCGCGTCCGGCGACAGGTCCGGCGGCGACGTGCGCGGCGAGGTCGGTCTCGCGCGGCCCGCCCGTGACGACGACGCGGTGGCCGCGCTCGACCAGGGCGGCGACGACCGCGCGCGCGTGGTCGGGCGACGGGGCGCGGGCGGGCACCGACGCGCCCGGGTGCACGACGACGTACGGCGCGTCGTCGTCCGCGCCCGCGGCGTCGGTGGGGACGGGCAGGAGGTGGCGCACGTCGGGCAGCGGCCCGCGCACGCGCAGCCGGTCGTCGCCCGGGGCGGAGGGGAACCCGGCGGCGCGCGCGAGGTCCAGAGCGGCCTCGACCTCGTGCAGGCCGTCGGGTCGGCGGTGCCGCACGTCGAGCAGCGAGCCGGGGTAGTCGTCGCTGGTCCCGGCGACGTGGGGGATCCCGGCGAGCCGGGCCAGCAGCGCCATGGGCAGCGGGCTCTGGTGGAACGACGTGAAGACCACCGCGGCGGCGTACCGGCGCGCGGCGAGCGTCTCGACCAGGGCCATGACCTCGGCGCGGTCGAGCGGCGGCGGGTCGTACCCGGACCACGGCGCGTCGAACGTCAGCACGTCGCGCACGCCGGGAAGCAGGCCTGCGGCCGCGCGACCGGCCGACGACGCGAGCACGTCGACCTGGCCCCCGCGGGCCGCGGCGCCCGCCGCGAGGGCGCGGACCGCCGGCCCCGTGAGGAGCACGTCGCCGTCGCTGTCGAGCCGGACGGCCAGCACGTCGGCGCTCATGACCCACGCCCCCCGAGATCGGCAGATCGGCGCGAGATCGGCAGTCGCGGGCTGCCGATCTGATGCGATCCTGCCGATCTCGACGTCACGCCCTCAGGCGGCGCGGCGTGGCGCCGGTCGTCGAGCATCGTGACCGCGGCGGCGAGGTCGGGGGCGACGCGCGGGGCGGCGTCGACCTCCTCCGGGCGGGTGACCGGCGTCGGGACGAGCACCGGCACGGCGCCCGCGGCGACCGCGGCCCCGACGTCGGCCCCGATGTCGCCGACGACCGCGCAGCGCCACGGCGGCACGCCGAGCTCCGCGGCGGCGGCGAGGACCATGCCGGGCGCGGGCTTGCGGCACGCGCACGCGTCGTCGGGCCCGTGCGGGCACACCTGCCACGTGTCGAACGGCCCGAGCAGCTCCTCGACGCGCGCGTTGACGGCGTCGACCTGCTCGCGCGTGAGCAGGCCCCGGGCGATGCCCGACTGGTTCGAGACCACGCCGACGCGCACGCCGCGCGCCCGCAGGTCGTCGAGGACCGCGCGCGCGCCCTCGACCGGGCGGACCTCGGCCCGGTCGCCGTTGTAGGGGACGTCGTGCACGAGGGTGCCGTCGCGGTCGAAGAGGACGGCGGCGAGCGGCGGCGGCCACGGGTCGAGGCCGCGCCGCGCCGCGACGGTCCCGGCCACGCGGTGGCGCACGGCCGCGAACGGGATCGCGGCGCTCGTCCAGAGCATGCGGCGCAGCTCGGCACCGAAGACGTCGTCGCCGGGTCGCGGGCCGGGCGCGAGGCGGCGTCGCGCGAAGTCGAGGGTGAGACCGGCCCATGCCGCGGCGCCGAGCGCGGCGACGCGCCGTCGACGGGCGAGCATCCCGGCGACGCCGACGCCCGCCGCGGCGACCGTCGCGACGTGCCACGCCAGGCGGCCACGGCCCGTCTCGGCACGCTCGCGCCAGTCCGGCCCGTGCAGCGCGCGCATCGTCGCGTCGTCGCGCGTCCCGGCCTGGACGCGCAGGCTCACGCCGTCGTCGGTCGGGCGGACGGGGTGGGTCGTGGTGCGGGTGCCGCGCTCGAGGTTCCAGCCGGCGTCGCGGACCCGCAGCGCGAGGTCGGCGTCCTCGCGGTAGGCCCGGGGGAACCGCTCGTCGAACCCGGACACCTGCTCGAGCGCCGCGCGGCGGTACGCCATGTCGGCGGTCGGCCACAGCGCGTCCTGCAGGCCCGCGGTCCCGCGCTCCCAGTCGGTGGGACGGCGGTCCGTCGGCAGCGGCACGTGCAGGCGACCCTGGACGCCGCCGGTGCGGTCGTCCGCCGCCGCGAGGTCGGCCGCGAGCAGCCCGGCCCAGCCGGCGGGCAGCTCGACGTCGTCGTCGAGGAAGACGACCCACGGCGCGGAGGTCGAGCGCCACCCGGCGTTGCGCGCCGCCGCAGGGCCGCGGCCGCCCGTGCGCACGACCCGCGCGCCGAGACGGTCGCCGGCCTCGCCGAGGTCCAGTGGTCCCGGAACGGAGGATCCGGTCGCGCCCCGGCCGGGCAGGGGGAGGCGGCGGTCGTCGGCGACGACCACCTCGGTCGGAGCCGGCGCGCTGGGGGACGACTCCGCCTGCGCGGCGAGCGTCTCGAGCAGCCGCAGGAGCGAGGGCCGGCCGATCGACGGGACGACGACGGCGTAGGGGTCGCGGGCCAATGCCCCCGGCCGACCGGCTCCGGCCTCCGGGGCCGCCGCGTGCCGGGGCGTCGTCATGCGTGCTCCTCCCCGTCGTCGCCGCCGGCGCCGTCCCCGCCGGCGAACACGTCGGCGCGCCGCACGAGGTGCGGGCCGAGCACGAGCAGGTCGACCGGCGCGGACCCGAAGAGCTCGAGCGCGTCGCGCGGGTCGTCGACCATCGGGCGGCCCGCGGTGTTGAGGCTCGTGTTGACGACGACGGGCAGTCCCGTGCGGTCCTTGAAGGCCCGGATCATGGCCTGCAGGCGCGGCGTGGACTCGTCGACCGTCTGGATGCGCGCGGTCCCGTCGACGTGCACGACGGTGGCGATCCGGTCCCGCCACTCCGGCGCGACGTCGTGGACGAAGAGCATGTACGGGCTGGGGATCGGGCCGCCGCTGAAGATCTCCGCCGCGTCCTCGAGCAGCACCATCGGCGCGACGGGGCGGAACTGCTCGCGGCCCTTGACGTCGTTGAGCCGCTCGAGGTTCTCGACCGGGCCCGGGTTGGCGATGAGCGAGCGGTGGCCGAGCGCGCGCGGGCCGAACTCGGCGCGGCCGTCGAACCATGCCACGACCCCGTTGTCGGCGAGGACCTGCGCGACCTCGCCGGGCAGGTCGTCGGGGGTCGTGAACGGCACCTTCGCGGTGCGCAGCCAGCCGGCGAGCTCGTCGTCGGTCCAGGATCGTCCCAGGGCGGCCGAGCCCATGGGCTCGACCGTGTCGCCGGCCTCGGCCGCGAGCTGCATCGCCGCGCCGAGCGCGGTGCCGGAGTCGCCCGCGGCGGGCTGGACCCACACCTCCTCGAACGGCGTCTCGCGCCAGATCCGGGAGTTCGCGACGCAGTTGAGCGCCGTGCCGCCGCCCATCGTGAGCACGCGGTCGCCGGTCTGCCCGTGCAGCCACGTCGCCAGGTCGACCAGGACCTCCTCGAGCCGCGCCTGCACCGACGCCGCGAGATCGGCGTGCTCCGCGAGGCCGCCGTGCTCGGTGCCCCACGTGCCGTCGTCGACACGTCGCGGCGCCCAGCGCGTCCAGTCCGGGGCCTCGGCGACGAACCCGCCGTCGTCCGTGGCGTGGAGGATCTCGCGCAGGTCGTCGAGGAACCGCGGCTCGCCGTACGACGCGAGCGCCATGACCTTGTACTCGTCGCTCGACCGCAGGAACCCGAGGTGCTCGGTGAGCGACTCGTAGACCAGGCCGAGGGAGTGCGGCAGCTCCTGGCTCGCGAGCACCTCGAGCCGGCCGTGGTCGTAGCGGCCCGCGAGGTGCGACGAGCGCTCGCCGCGCCCGTCGAGCGACAGCACGCTGGCCACGGGGAACGGCGAGGCGAGGGCGGCCGACGCCGCGTGCGCCACCTCGTGCGGCACGAACCGGACCGCGGCGGGGGACAGGCCGGGCAGCGCCGTCGCGATGAACTGCGGGGCGCGCTCCGCGTACTGCACGCGCAGCCAGTCCCACGGGTCGGGCAGGCCCATCTCCTCGGCGGGCTTCGCGAGCGCCGGGTCGAACGAGTAGGCGACGGCGTCGAGGTCCTGGGGCCGCAGCCCGCCGGCCTCGAGGCACCAGGCCATCGCCTTCTCGGGCAGCTCCCACGCCGCGAACGGCACGGGCCGCTTGCCGTGCTTGCGCCGGGAGAAGCGTTCCTCCTCCGCGGCCGCGACCACGCGGCCGTCGACGACGAGCGCGGCGGAGGGGTCGTGGAACAGGGCGTTGACGCCGAGGACGCGCATGGGCTGGCGAGCCTTCCTCGATGGGGCCAGGCTCGTGGTGCGCCTCGAGAATCCGTGGGCGCTCGCCTGACGCGTACGGGTCGGCTCTGCTGCAACCCGTCCTCACCCTGACCCCGAGAAGCGCTTCTCGCACCTCGGCCCCGCACGGACAGGTACTTCTCCTCGTGTCATCCCCTCTGGAGGACCGCATGACGACGACCTCGACCTCACGTCCCGCCCTCGACCCGCACGCTGCGCCGACCGCCGTCTCCCCGGGTGGACGCCGGCTCGAGCGCACCGACCCCGCGACCGGCCGTCCGGGGACCCCGGTGGAGTGCGCCGGACCGGACGAGGTCGACGCCGCCGTGCGCGCCGCCGTCGCGGCATGGCCCGCGTGGCGCGCGACGCCGCCGGGCGAGCGTGCGGCTGCGCTCCGTGCCGCCGCGACGGCGGTGCGGGAGGCCGCCGACGAGCTCGGGGCGCTCCTGCGCGCGACGACCGGTCGACTCGAGGGCGAGGCGCGCGCGTCCGCGGAGGTCGCGGCGGAGCTCTTCGAGGAGGCCGCCGTCTCGGGCCTCGGCCGGTCCGGGCGCGTGCTCGCCGGGGACCCGACGGCGCTCGACGTGGTGCGCCGGGAGCCGCGCGGCGTCGTCGCGGTGATCACTCCGTGGAACGACCCGTACCCGGCCGCCGCGGGGCTGATCGCCGCGGCGCTGGTCACGGGGAACGTCGTCGTCCACAAGCCGTCGGAGCGCAGCGACGCCCCGGGCGTGCGGCTCGCGGAGCTCGTCGCGGGCGCCCTGCCGCCCGACGTGCTCCGCGTGGTCAGCGGCGACGGTGCGACGGGCGAGGCGATCGTCGCGCACGACGACGTGGCGCTCGTCGCGCACGTCGGCTCCACCGCCGCGGGGCGCCGCATCGCCGCGACCGCGGGCGCGCGGGGTGCGAAGGTGCTGCTCGAGAACGGCGGCAAGGACCCGATCGTCGTCGACGCCGGGGTCGACCCGGCGCTCGCGGCCCGCCAGATCGCGACGGGCGCGTTCACCAACGGCGGGCAGCTGTGCACGGCGGTCGAGCGCGCGTACGTCGTGGAGGACGTGGCCGACGCCGTCGTCGCCGAGCTCGCGCGCATCGCCCAGGACCTGCGGGTCGGCGACCCGGGCGACGAGGCGACCTCGATGGGGCCGCTCGTCGACGAGGACCAGCTCGCCGTCGTCGACGAGCACGTGCGCGGTGCGACCGCCGCGGGCGCCGAGGTGGTGACCGGCGCCGAGCGGCTCGACCGGCCGGGCTCGTTCTACGCCCCGACCGTCCTGGACCGCTGCCCCGACGACGTCGCGCTCCTCACCGAGGAGACGTTCGGCCCCGTCGTCCCGGTCGTGCGGGTCGCGGACTTCGAGGAGGGTCTGCGCCGCGCGTCGGCGTCCGCGTACGGGCTCGCGGCGACGGTGCTCACGCCGTCGCTCGCCCACGCCCTGCGCGCGGCCGACGTGCTCGACGTCGGGACGGTCAAGGTCAATGCCGTGTTCGGCGGCGCGCCGGGCGGGTCCGCAGACCCGCGCCGCGGCAGCGGCGGCGGCGCGGGCTACGGGCCGGACCTGCTCGACGAGCTCACCGTCCGCAAGGCGATCCACCTCGAGGGCCTCGCCTGAGTCCTGCCGCGCGTCGCGCCCGCCGGTGCGACGCCCGGCCCAGCCGAGCGCCGGCTGCCGAACCCCGGGTCGAGCGGCTCTCACAGGGCTGATGACCGCACGACCCGGGGTTCGGCAGGTGACCGCACCCGACTGAGGCGTCAGCGGGCGTCAGCTGCCGGCCTCGATCGCCGTCGGGGTGGCGGAGTGGCTCACCTCGATGCGGCGCGGCTTCGCCTCCTCCGACACCGGGATGGTGAGGGTCAGGACGCCGTCGGCGTAGGACGCGCCGATCTGGTCGAGCGCGAGCCCGCGGCCCAGGGTGACCTGGCGTGCGACGGTGCCGGTCGGGCGCTCGCGGAGCAGCCACTGGCCCTCGGCAGAGCGCGCCGTCCGCTCGGCGCGGATCGTCAGCGTCCGGTCCTCGCACGAGACGTCGATGCTGCCGGGGTCGATGCCGGGCAGGTCCACGGCGAGGACGTAGTGGTCACCCTCGCGGAACAGGTCCATCGGCATCGTGGGGGCGTTCCGCGAGCTCAGGGCCAGCGAACCGAACAGACGGTCCATCTCCTGGAACGGGTCCCAGTAGGTAGCCATCGCGCATCACCTCCTCGACGAGGCCGCGCACCGCGACCTCGACCGCGATCAGTGCGCCGGGCCTTCCGGCGTCACCTGGCTACAGCACCACTATTAGCACTCGACGGGGCCGAGTGCCAAGAGGTGGTGGCCGAGAGCTTCGAGGCTCCTCAGGCGGGCTCGCCGCTGCGGTACCCGTTCACCTTGTGGGTGCCGTCGCACCACGGGGGGATCGCCGTGCCGCCGCACCGGCAGAGCGCGACGGTCGCCCGGTTCCGCTCGATCTCCCGGCCGTCGGCGTCCACCAGGCGCGCGGGGCCACGGACGAGCAGCGGTCCGTCCGGGCAGGCGGTGACCGTCACGTCGTCGTGCGCGGGGCGGGTCACGAGGCGCCCCGTCCCGCGGCACGGGCGCGCAGCGCGGGGATCGGGTGCGCCGCGCGGCGCAGGCGCGTCCCCGCGTAGGGGACGCCGCCGAGCGTCCACCACCCGAGCGCGAGCCACGCGCACAGCGCGCGCTCGACCACCCACGCCGGCGCCCACAGGGCGGCGGTGGCGGGGAACGCGGCCGTCCCGCCCGCACGCCGGCGGCCGGCCTCCGCGAGCACGACGGCGCCCGTCATCAGCACGAGGAGGACGGCCCACCCCGCCGACCGGGTGAGTCCGCGTCCGCGGACGCCGCAGAGCACGCCGGCGCCCAGCACCGGAGCCACGGCGAGCTCGACGGCGAGGCGCGCCGGCTGCGCCAGCGAGTCGTAGGCCTGGCGCACCCGTTGCTCGGCGAAGCGGCGCACGTCGGGCGGTCGGCGGGGGACCACGAGGTCGACCGCGTGCACGACGCGTCCGCCCCGCGCGACCAGCGTGCGCTCGAGCTCGAGGTTCTCGAACAGCACACGGGCGTCGTAGCCCCCGGGCCCGAGGGCGTCGCGCCGCAGCGCCGCCGTGCCGGCGTAGTCGTGGCCGACGGCCCGGTTGACGAGCGACCGGGCGGTGTCCCAGCGCGCGTGCCACGGCATCGGGTCGAACACGTTCTGCGGCACGACCAGGTCGGCGTCGTCGAGCAGCCCGAGCGCGCGGTCCAGCGACGGACCGTCCCACCGGACGTCGTCGTCCGCCACGACGACGCGCGGCTGGGCCGTCGAGGCCAGCCCGGCGAGGACCCCGACGACCTTGCCGTTGGTCCCCGGCGGGACCGGCGGGACGGCCACGAGCCGGGCGGCCCCCGCCCACGACGCGGCGTGCCGCGCCCGGACGTCCGGCGGTGAGCCGTCGGCGACGACGACGGGCAGCTCGCGCGCGAGCCGGCGCAGGTAGGCCGCGAGCTCCGCGAGCTCGCCGTCGTCCACCGCCGGGCGTCGGAGCGGGAGGACGTAGACGGCGTCAGTCCTGGGCACGCGCCGGCTCCCCGGGCTGTCGAGGCTCAGCCGCGAGCGGCGTGCGCAGCGCGGACAGGCCCCCCTGCCAGCGCTCCAGGGCGTACGCGGCGACGTCGCCCTCGACGGCGAGGCAGGCCGCGGCGCCGAGGAGGACGTCGTCGCACAGCGCCGGCTCCTGCTCGACGAGCCGGCCGGCCAGGTCACGCGCGGCGATCTGCTCGTGGACGGCGTCCGCCTCGACGTGCTCGTCGAAGTACCACGTGGTGCCCTCGTCGTGGCCGAGCCGTCGGAACCCGTTCCCGTACAGCCGGCTCGGGACCGACGACGTCATCTCGAACGCCGCGAGGTGGCCCACGATCGCTCCCCGCAGGCGACGGTGCAGACCGAACAGCGACATCGTGTTGAGCGCGACGAGGACCGGCGTGGGCACGGCGTCGACGTACCGGCCGTACGTGTCGTCCAGCCCGACCCCGCGCATCGTGCGCGCGAACAGCTCGGCATGCATGCGACCCGGCCGTCCGCCGCCGTACTCGTCCGCCTGGATCTCGACGAGCGCGGCCTTCGGCGCACCGGCGAGCCGTGGGACCGCCCACGTGTGCGGGTCCGCCTCCTTGAGCTGGTAGAGCGACTTCAGCGCGAGCAGCTCGCGCACCTGCGCGTCGTCGGCCCGCTTGGCGACGTAGCGCGACAGGCTCGGCCCGTCGTCCTCCGCGGCGAGCTCGAAGAGCCGCCGTGCCACCGTCGCGGCGTCCGTCCCCGGGCAGGCCGGGCTCCCGGCGCGCTCGCGCACCGCGGCCTCGAACGGCCGCTCGATCGTGGCGCGCACGGCGAGCAGCGACGGCTCCCACTCCCACGCGTCGTCCACGCCGTCGACGCCCCGGTAGTGCAGCTCGTAGAGGACCGTGAGCGTGAGCTGGAGGTCCTCGTCGTCGAGCACGTCGCGGCCCGACGTCGCCCGGTGCAGCCGGTCGGCCACGGTCGCCCGGACCGCCTCGAGCCGGACGTCGGCCGACTCGTCCGACGAGCCGTCCGGCGGGCCCGCCGTGAGCGCGGCGAGCAGCGCGGTGCTCACGGGCCCGCGGGGGGCAGGGAGCGGCAAGCGGGTGGAGGCGGCGGTCGCGGTGGTGGCCGCGTCGGCGGCGCCGGTGCGTACCGGGGTCGAGGTCATCGGGGCGCTCCAGGGTCGCGGGAGAGGCGCCCCTGCTCGACACCACCGTCATCCTGCGCCTGGCGCGCCGCGCTCGCTCGCCGGGAGGCGCGGACGCTCGGACCGTGGGGCCGCGCGGACCTGCGCACCCGCCGACGTCGCACACGCACGGGCGCGCGAAGGCCCGGGCGACGGGGTCGCCCGGGCCTCCGACGTGCTCAGCCCTCCGTGGCCTGCGAGCGGACGTCCTGGGCGGCCTCGCGCCCGTGCTCGCCGACCGAGCGGGCCGCGTCCTTCGCGGAGTCCGCGACCGCCTGCGCGCTCTCCTTCGCGGGCTCCTTCAGGTCGTCGACCATCTCGGTGGCCGTCGCCTTGACGTCGTCGACGAGCGGCGCCGCCTTCTCCTTGACGGTCGTCGCGGCGCGCTGCTCCGTGCGGCTCGCCGGGATGAGCGAGGCCGCGACCAGACCGAGGCCGAAGGCCACGAGGCCCACGGCGAGCGGGTTGCCCTGCGTCTGCTCCCGGACCGCGCGGGGGGCCGAGCGGGCGGTGTCGGCGACCGACGACGCGGCGCCGCGCGCGGAGTCCGCGACGGACGACGCCGCCTCGCGACCGCGGTCCGCGAGGTCGTGCGTCGTGTCGCGCGCGGAGCCCGCGGTGTCGTGGGCGCTGCCCATGACGCGGTCCTTCACGGAGCCGACGCCGGACTTCACGCGGTCGACCTGACGCCGTGCCACGTTGCCGGGGCTCACCTTGTCGCCGAGCGCGTCGACGTCGCGGCTGAGGTCGCTCCGCGTGCGCTCGATGTCGGCGCGGATCTCCTCCGGGTCGCTGGTGCTCATGAGTTCTTCTCCTCGTGTCCTCGGACGGCGTTCGGGATCTTCTTGATCGTGTCGGCGGTCTCGGGCATGCCCTCGACGGTCTTGAGCTGCTTGCGACCGACCGCGGCGAGGACGGCCGCGACCACGGCCCACAGGACCGCGACCACGAGCGCCGACCAGCCGTGGCCCATGACGGTTCCCAGCGACCACCACAGGGCGATCGACAGGAACAGCAGGACCATGTGCCCCGCGACGCCCGCGCCGGCGAGCATGCCGGCGCCCTTCCCGGCGCGCTGCGCCGACTGCTTCGCCTCGGCCTTGGCGAGCTCGACCTCCTGCCGCATGAGCGTGGAGAGGTCGCGGCTGACCTCGGCGACGAGCTCGCCGACGCTCTGCTGCTCGGGCGGGAGGACCGGGTCCGCCGGGACGGCGCCCGCGCCGAGGCCCGGACCGCCGGTCCCGAGGTCCGGCCCCGTGGCGGCGGCGTGCCGCGACGTGCTCGCCGCGGCGAACGGGTCAGGTGCGCTCGACATCGGCCTCACCCCCGAGCGTGGAGGTCCCCGCGGCGCCGCCCGTGGGCGTCGGCGGGAATGACGGCGGCGGCGTCGGCTCCGCGGTGGTCGGCTGCTCGGGATCCGGCACGAGCGCGTCGTCCCCGAGTCCGTACGTGCCGGTCGTGCGGGCACCGGGCTCCCCGCCTGCCACGCCGGACCCGGACACCCCGCCGGCCGTCGTGCCGACGGACCCGGTCGTCGCCCCGGTCGCGTACGCGGAGCCCGTGCCGTAGCCGCCGGTGCCGTAGCCCGTCGTCGTCCCCGTCGACCGGTAGTCCTCGGTCCCGTAGCCCGCGGTCGCCCCGGTCGTCCCGTAGCCCTCGGTGCCGTAGCCGGTCGAGCCGGCGCCCTCGGACCGGTCGGGTCCGGTGTCGGACGCGTCCTTCGCGCCCCGCAGGAGGCGGCCGACGACCAGGCCCGCCCCGGCCGCGATCGCGATGAACAGGCCGGGACGCCGGCGCGCGAAGTCCTCGACGTCGCGCAGGACCGACGAGGGATCGCGCTCCTCGAACCAGTCCGCGACGCGGCCGGTCGCGTCGCCCGCGCGCTGGACGAGGTCGCTCGCGTACCCCGGGTCCTGCGTGCCGTCGGCCATCTGCCGCAGCTCGTCGCCCAGCGAGCGCAGGCCACCGGCGAGGCGTTGCTGCTGCGACGACGCCTGCGTGCTCAGCTCGTCCCGCGTCTGCTCGACCAGACCTCGAGCGCGGTCCTTCGCCTCGTGCGCGACGTCGCGCGCCTTCTCCTTCGCGTCACCGGCGACCTCGCGCCCGGCGTCGCCCGCGTGGGACGCCGCGTCGCCGACCCGGTCCTTGACCCCGGTCGCGTGCTTGCCCCCCGTGCCCCCGTCGTCCGGCGTCGCGGAACCCGGCGAACCGGGGCCGGTGCCGTAGGGAACGTTCGTCTCGCTCATGGTCGGACTCCTGTCGTCGTCCTCGCCCGTAGAGGATCTGGGACTGACGGCGGAGCGGAGACCGCGCCGGGCTCTGCTCCACCGGTACGGCCGCTTCATGACCAGTTCTCACGGTAGGCACGTGCGCGCCGCTCGCAACGTACGAGGAGTGGTCCGTCCGCCGTCCGCTCGGACCGTGCGGATGGACCGGCTGCGGTTGCGAGCCCCGCGAGCCTTGCGACGGTGGAGGTGGTCCAGCAGCAGGCCGTCGCACCCGCCGGGCCGCGGCTCGGCATCACGACCACGCACCGACGCCGGTGTGCCGGAGGAGCAGATCATGGCTACAGGAGAGACCGGGTTCGACGACGTCACGTTCGACCTCATCTCGGTGCAGTACCACTCGCTCAAGGCCGGGCACGACTACGGCCAGTACGTCCGTGACGCACGGAACGCGGGCAAGGAGGAGATCGCGTCGTTCTTCGAGAAGGTCATGCAGGAGGACTCCGAGCGCGCGCAGCAGTGCCACCGCTTCCTGGCCGAGCTGACGCAGCACGGCACGTCCGCCACCTCGCCGCAGGGCTCGCAGCAGGGCTGAGGTCGACCACGGAGGGAGCCGTCATGGCTACCTGTGACATGTGCGGGAACGACTACGACCGCACCTTCACCATCACGCGGCACGACGGGTCGAGCGGCGTCTTCGACTCCTTCGAGTGCGCGGTGCACGCGATGGCGGTCAGGTGCGCGCACTGCGGCTGCGCGGTCCTGGGCCACGGCGTCGACGTCGGGGACCAGACGTTCTGCTGCAGCCATTGCGCGCGCGAGACCACGGGGGCGGACCTCACCGACAGCGTGCGCGGCTGAGCCCTCGCCCGAGCGGGCCGCGGTGCGCGACGCGCCGCGGCCCACGTCGTGCGCTCGCGACCGGCGAGAGAGGCGACGCAACAGCGGCTGCGGGGTTCCTCCGTGGCGTCGCGGTAGTCAGAGCGCTTGAATCGTCGGGCCGGGCGGTGTCCGCCGCCCGGATCATCTGCACGAAGGACGAGGACCCTCATGCCCACGATCACCACCACCGACGGCGTCGAGATCTTCTACAAGGACTGGGGCAGCGGCCAGCCCATCGTGTTCAGCCACGGCTGGCCCTTGTCGTCGGACGACTGGGACGCCCAGCTCATGTTCTTCCTGCACCAGGGCTTCCGGGTCGTCGCCCACGACCGCCGCGGCCACGGCCGCTCCGAGCAGGTCGCCACCGGTCACGACATGGACCACTACGCCGACGACCTCGCCGCGGTCGTGTCGCACCTCGACCTGCACGACGCCGTCCACGTGGGCCACTCCACCGGCGGCGGCGAGGTCGTCCACTACCTCGCCCGCCATGGCCAGGACCGGGCTGCGAAGGCCGTGCTGATCAGCGCCGTACCGCCGATCATGGTGCAGACCGAGGCCAACCCCGGTGGTCTGCCCAAGGAGTTCTTCGACGGCGTCCAGGAGCAGGTCGCGACTCGGCGGGCCGCGTTCTTCCGCGAGTTCGCCGAGGGCCCGTTCTACGGCTACAACCGCGACGGCGCCGAGCCCGCGGAGGGCGTCATCGCCAACTGGTGGCGCCAGGGCATGGCCGGCGGCGCTCAGGCCCACTACGACGGTGTCGTGGCGTTCTCGCAGACCGACTTCACCGCCGACCTGCAGGCCGTGACGCTGCCGACCCTGGTGCTGCACGGCGAGGACGACCAGGTCGTGCCGATCGCCGACTCCGCCGAGCTGTCGGTCAAGCTCCTGGTCAACGGCACGCTCAAGACCTACCCGGGCTACCCGCACGGAATGCCCACCACCCACGCCGACGTGATCAACGCCGACATCCTCGACTTCATCCGCGGCTCCAGCGTCGACTGACCGGCTCCTCACGACTCGCGCCCGCGTCGCCGCGACCTTCCGTCTCCCGGCGACGCGGGCCCACCACCGGCCGATTCACGGGAGACAGGACGAATCCCCGCACGCCGGCAGAAGACCCGAGGGTCGTCACCACCACGCCCGCATCCCGGCTGCGCGGCCGTCGGCGAGGCCGAGATCGGCGTTCTCGACGACCGTCAGCGCGGCGCCGCCGAGAGCACGGTCCACCGTCTCGCTCGCACCGGTGCAGCCCCCGACGTCGACATCCGAGGGGGTTCGACTCACGGCCGGAGTCTCCCGCCGCCTCGAGCGCGAGGTCGGACGATCCGGGGAGGACGAAACGGCGGCGAGACCGCCCGGTGGCGTCAGGCGCCGTCGTCGCCGGACGCCTCGCCGCCGGAGCGCGGGTTGAGGTTCGCCGGGTCGGCGTCGGGGTCGCCCCCGTCGTCGGTGTCCTGGGCCCCCTCACCCACCCGTGGGTTGAGGGAGCGCGGGTCGGCGTCGGGGTCCTCGCCGGGGTCGTAGCCTCGGCCCTGCTCGTCGCTCTCGCTCATGTCGGCACCTCCGCAGACGACGTCGTTCCGGCGCCCGGGCGGGCGGCGGTCCCGTCACCGTCGCACGCGCCGTCAGCGCTCGCAGGCCCGGGGTGCCCACGGCGGCCGACCCTCGTAGCCTGACGTCGACGGCCGCCGCGTCACCCGGTCGTCACGGAGTCGAGAACTGGCCCCGCCCGGTCGCACGGCACGAGCCGTGCGGTGGAGTCAGGAAGGTCTCGATGACGATCCAGGACAGCGGCACTCTCGACGGGCTCCCGCGGCTGCGAACTCTCGCGGAGGTCGCGGAGCTGGTCGGTGTCGTCGACCCCTTGTACGTCCGGTTCAGCGGGGGGCCCGAGGACGACCGGCGGAGCGTGAGCCGCGACCACGAGAGCGGCTGCCTCCTGCCGGGGCTGAGCGTCAACCCGATGAACCCCGAGCCGTGGTGGGACCGGCCCGTCGAGCACTGGGTGGCGAGGCAGCTGTGCCAGTACGCCCATCTCATGACGACCGAGCGCTTCCCCTGGTTCCTCACGGGCGAGATCTCCGGGCGGGGTCCGGACTGCGAACCCCTCCTCGTCCGGGTGCTGCCCGTCGCCTCGCTCGACCCGGGCGTGGTGGACGAGGCGGGGCGCCTCTACCGCGAGGTGTTCGACGCCGGCGACGACGGCACCTGACGGAGCGCACGGGGCCGCGGTGCAGCGGTTGCGGGGGGCGACGACCGCACCGACCCTGGGGCTGGCCCGGACGTGGCCGCTCGACCGGCGCCCGGGAGGCCCTCATGACCGCGCTCGCGCGCACCGACGTGTCCGCCCTCGACGGGGTGCCCCTGGCAGCGCCGGGCTCGACGGGTGGTGGGGTGCTCACCGCCGACGACCTGGACACCGTGCGTCGCCTGGGCACCGACGTCCCCGCGACGATCGCGTGGGTCGCCGACGTCGCCGCGCGGCTCCCGCTCCCCGGCACGGGTCGCACCGCGGACCTGTGGGCGGCGCTCGCGGCCGTGGCGGCCGTCGACGTGGGCGTCGCCCGGACGCTCGAGCCGCACCTCGACGCGCTCGCGATCCTCGCCCAGGCCCCCGTCCCGGTCGATCTCGACGCCGTCGGGGCGGGCGAGCGCAGCACGTGGGGAGTCTTCGCCGCCGAGGGGCCGGGCGCGCGGCTCGAGGCGACCGCGACGCACGACGCGTGGTCGCTGACCGGCACCAAACCCTGGTGCTCGCTCGCGGCCGACCTCAGCCACGCGCTCGTCACGGCGTGGACTGACGAGGGCCGGCGCCTGTTCGCCGTCGACCTGCGCCCGGCGTCGGTCGTGCCGGCCGAGGGGCCGTGGGTCGCCCGGGGCCTCGCGCAGGTGGTCAGCGCCCCCGTCCGGTTCGACGCCGCCCCGGCCGTGCCCGTCGGAGCGGCGGGCTGGTATCTCGAGCGGCCCGGGTTCGCGTGGGGCGGGATCGGCGTCGCCGCGTGCTGGTGGGGCGGCGCCGTCGGGCTCGCTCGCACGCTCTGGGAGGCGCTGAGCCGTCGGGAGCCGGACCAGCTCGCGCTCGCGCACCTCGGGGCGACCGACGTCGCCCTGGGCGCGGCCCGCGCGGTCCTCGCGGAGGCGGCCGCCGCCGTCGACGCCGGTGTGGCGGGCGCGGACGCCGCGCTCGTCGCCCGGCGTGCCCGGTCGGTCGTCGCCGACGCCGTGGAGGAGGTGCAGCGCCGGTGCGCCCACGCACTCGGGCCCGGTCCGCTGACGACGGACGAGGAGTTCGCGCGCCGGGTCGCCGACCTCGGCCTCTACGTGCGCCAGCACCACGCCGAGCGGGACGAGGCCGCGCTCGGGCGGGACCTGCTCGCGGCGGGGGAGCGGCCGTGGTGAGCTTCGACCACAGGGAGCCCGGGACGTCCGAGGACGACTGGGTGCGCGCGGGCGTCCTCGACCGGCCGCGCGACCTCGACGTGGACGACGTCGCGGCGCTCGTCGTGCTCGCGGCGCACCCCGACGACGAGTCGCTCGGCGCGGGAGGCCTCGTCCACCGGCTCGCCGCACGCGGCGTGCCCGTGACCCTCGTCGTCGCGACCGACGGCGAGGGTTCTCACCCGGGCTCGACGACCTCGCCCGCGGAGCTGCGCGCGACGCGACGCCGCGAGCTGCTCGAGGCGGTGGACGCCCTGGCGGAGGGCTCGCGCGTGCTCCTGCTCGGTCTCCCCGACGGGGGCCTGCGCGAGCGCCGGGACGCGCTGCGCACCGCGGTCGGCGCGGCCCTGGACGTCGCCCGCGCCACCGCGACCGGCCCGGCGTCGACCGGCCCGGAGGGGCGCAGCACCCTCCTGTGCGCGCCGTGGCGGGGCGACGGGCACCGCGACCACCGCATCGCCGGGGAGGTCGCCGCCGAGGTCGCGGCGCGGCGCGGCGTCCGGCTCGTCGAGTACCCGTTGTGGCTCTGGCACTGGGGCGACCCGACAGGTCCCGACGTGCCGTGGGACGCGCTGCGCGGTCTGCGCCTCACCGACGCGGAGACCGCGGCGAAGGCCAAGGCCGTCGCCGCGCACGCGTCGCAGGTCGGCCCGCTGTCCCCGCGTCCGGGCGACGAAGCCGTCGTCGGCCCCGAGATGCTGCGCCACGCGGCCCGACCGGTCGAGGTGCTCGTCGAGACGGACGGGCCCGACCGGGAGGCAGGCCCGTCCGAGGCGGCCGGCGGGAGCGGGCGTGCCGACGCCGACCGCTCCCTGGCACGGGACTTCTTCGACCGCTTCTACACCGGTCGCGCCGACCCCTGGGGATTCGAGTCGCGCTGGTACGAGGAGCGCAAGCGCGCCGTCCTCCTCGCGTCGCTGCCGCGGCCGCGGTTCCGCGCGGCGCTCGAGATCGGGTGCTCCACCGGGGTGCTCACGGCGGAGGTCGCGTCCCGCGCCGACCGTGTCGTGGGCGTCGACGTCGCCGACGCGCCGCTCGCGGCGGCCCGCCGCCGCCTCGGCCCGGAAGTCGAGCTGCTCCGGCTCGACACCCCGGACGAGTGGCCGGAGGGCGAGTTCGACCTCGTCGTGCTCTCCGAGGTCCTGTACTACTACGGGCGCGAAGACCTCGACCGCGCGCTGGACCGGGCCGTCGGATCGCTCGCGGACGACGGGGTCCTCGTCGCGTGCCACTGGCGCCACGACGTCCCCGAGTACCCGCTCGCCGGGGACGAGGTACAGGCGCGCGTCGTCGCACGGCCCGAGCTGGGCGTCGTCGCGCACCACGAGGAGGAGGACTTCCTGCTCGACGTCCTGGCCCGGCGCCCCGCACGTTCGGTCGCGCGCGAGACGGGGCTGGTATGACCGCGGGGCGTCACGGCACGCGGGCAGCCGGCCCGGGCGGCGGTCGTGAGGGAGGTGCTCCTCCTGTCGGAGCGGTCCTCGTCGTGGTCCCCGCGCACGACGAGGAGGAGCTGCTCCCGGCCTGCCTGGACTCCGTGGGGCGTGCGGTCCGCACCCTGGGCGACGCGCGGCCCGGTCTGTCCGTCGTCGTGCTCGTCGTGCTCGACGGCTGCACCGATGCGAGCGCGGACGTGGTCGCCTCCGTCGGTGTGCCCGCCCTCGTCCTGGACCGCGCGGGCGTGGGCCCGGCGCGACGCGCGGGCGTCGAGGCGGCGTTCGACCTCCTGGGCGCGGGTGGGCAGGCCCGGGAGAGGGTCTGGCTCGCGTGCACCGACGCCGACTCGGTGGTGCCCGACCACTGGCTGACGCACCACCTCGCCCTGGCCGACGACGGTGCGGACGTGGTCGTGGGCACGGTACGACCCCGGCTCGACGACCTCTCGCCCGACCGTGTCGCGGCGTGGCGGGAGCGCCACGTCCCGGGGCACGCGAACGGGCACGTGCACGGCGCCAACCTCGGCATCCGCCTGGCGACCTACGACGCGGCAGGCGGCTTCGCGGCCGTCGCCGAGCACGAGGACGTGGGGCTCGTGCACGCGGCGCAGCGGTCGGGCGCCCGGGTCGTCGCCGACGCGGTCGGGGAGGTGCTGACCTCCGGACGGCTCGTCGGCCGGACCCCGGGCGGCTACGCGCGGCACCTGCGAGAGGACCTGATACCCCTCGGACGGTCCGCCTAGGCGCGGCACCGCGACCCCCCGAAGAGGCGAGCGGGAGCGTGTGATGCAGACACTGAGGTGACAGGAGGGGAGGCTCAGTGGTCGACGCACTGCAACCGGGTCGGGTCGCCCGCCTGCTGGCCCGGCTGGATCCGGGACTGCCGCTGGCGAGCGGGCTGTGCAGCGCCTGCGTGGAGGTGCTCGGCGCACAGGGAGGGGCACTGACGCTTCTGCCGACCGGCGTCGAGCGCTTGAGCGCCAGCACGTCGGACGCGGTGACGCGACGGCTCGAAGATCTGCAGGAAGTCCTGGGCGAAGGGCCGGGCCGGCTGGCATACGTCGAGAACCGCCCGGTCGCCCTGTCGCTCTCGAGGGACGCGGAGGAGCCTCCGGCGCTGTCGCTCTTCGCCTCCGCGGCCGCCGGTGTCAGGGCGTCGGCGGGGGTGGTCGCCGTTCCACTCCGCCTCGACCGGCGACCGCTGGGGTCGCTGACCCTGTACCAGGAGGCCGGTCGAGCACCGATCCCGACCGACGACGCACAGCCGCTCGCGGACACGGCCTGCGCCGTGCTGCTCGGCTCTCGTGCCCCGCTCGAGCAGCAGTGGCCCGACCAGACGAGGAGGCATCGCGCGATCGGGATGGTGATCGCCCAGCTGCGGGTCGGGCCCGACGACGCGCTCGCGGTCCTCCGCGGGCGTGCCCTGTCGCGCGCGTCCACGCTCGCGGCCGTGATCGACGACGTCCTGGAACGCCGTCTGAGCTTCGGGTCGGCGCGAGCCTCGTGAGCGGTCGTGTCCCCGACCGGGTGAAAGTGGGCTAGGTTCGGACCGTCGAGTCTTGCCCTGGCTCCTCGCCGACATCGAGAACCGGTGGTCAAGGATGTCCGTCCACGACGCAGAGATCGAGCACGCCCTGGCCCGGGGCGCCGGCCAGCAGATCGGCCGCTACCGGCTCGACCTGGCCACCGGCGTGTGGTGGTGGTCGTCCGAGACGTTCCTCATGCACGGGTTCGCGCCTGGTGACGTCGTGCCGACCACCGCGCTCGTCCTCGCGCACAAGCACCCCGACGACCGTGACCGGGTGCGACAGGTGCTCGAGCAGGCGCGTCGCACGGGGGAGCCGTTCTCCAGCCTGCACCGGATCATGGACGCCCGTGGGCGCGAGAGGTCGCTGGTCGTCGTCGGCCAGGGACGACGACGCGCCGACACGGGGCAGGTCATCGAGCTGGTGGGCTACTTCATCGACGTCACGCAGACGGTCCGGGCCGAGGCCGCGGCCCGGGCCGAGCGCGACATCGCCGCCGCAGCGCACAGCCGTGGACCGATCGACCAGGCCAAGGGCATGGTCGCCCTGGCCTGCGCGGTGGACCCGGAGGAGGCGTTCCGCCGTCTCCGCCGCGTGTCGAACGACCGCAACGTCCCGTTGCGCGAGCTGGCCGAGCAGGTCGTCGGCACGGCGACCAGCGGCGCACCGGACGTCGTGCGGCGCGTGGTCGAGATGCTCCGGTAGTCAGGCCCTCGGCCCGTAGAACCACCCGTGGAACGCGCTGCGGGCGCGCTGCGGGAGCACGCGGGACGCCAGGAGCATCGTCGTGCCCGCCGATCCCGTGGTGACCTCCGGGCGCCCCGCCTCGAGCGCGTCGAGGGCCTTGCGTGCCACCATGGCCGCGCCGGGTTTCGGCAGCCGTCCCACACGGGTGCGGCGCATCCCGGCCTCGGCGAAGAACGGGGTGCGCGTCGGCCCGGGCAGGAGCGCGGTCACGGTGACGCCGGTGCCGGTCAGCTCGCCCCGCAGCGACCAGGCGAAGGAGCGGAGGAACGCCTTCGACGCCGCGTACGTGCTGAACAGCGGGGCCGGCATGGTCCCGGCGACGGACGACGTGACGAGCAGCCGCCCGTCGCCCTGCGCGAGCAGCTCCGGCAGCAGCAGGTGGGTGAGGTGCACGACGGACCGGACGTTGAGGTCGACCAGCCCCAGCTCGGCCTCGAGAGGGGTCCGGAAGAACGGCCCGTGGACGCCGACGCCGGCGTTGAGCACCACGGTCCGCACGCCCAGGGAGCGGGCGCGGGCCGCGGCCGCCTCCACACCGGAAGGGGTCGTCAGGTCGACCTCCAACCCGGTCACCCGGACGCCGTCCCTGCTCCCCAGGTGCCGCACGGCGTCGTCGACCTCGCGGTCGGCGACCACCAGCACGTCGTGACCGCGCTCGACGAGCTCGCGCGCGATCGCGAGCCCGATGCCGCTCGAGGCGCCGGTGACCAGCGCGACGTCGCGGTCCGCCGGCCCGGCGGCCGGGCCCCGGGACCTCACGCCGCCCCCGAGGCGTCGTCCTCGGAACCCAGCGCGACGTCGGCCGGCGGCTCGCGCAACGCCTGCGCGAGGTGCCCGCCGAGGTAGGCGCTCGCTCCGGCGACGCCGTACGCGAGCAGCGAGACCGCGACACCCGCGCGTCGTCGGCCCCCGCGTCGCAGGAGCCACGACGCGCCGTACAGCACCGACACCCCGCCGTTCAGCGTCGCGTGGACGGAGCCCACGCGACGGGCCCGACGGTCGACCGCGAGGTAGTCCGCCAGCCCGGTGAGAGCAGTCGGGACCGCGGCGAGGAGGCCGAGACCCACGAGGCGCTGTGCCGCGGGGGCGCTGCGTTCGCCGCCCGTCAGGTCGAGCACCGCGGCGCTCGTCCACAGGCCGACCGGGACGTCGGTCAGGGTCGAGTGCAGCGCGTGGCCGAGCGACCGGCCGTGCAGCTCTTCGCGGAGCCTGCCGTGCGCGGGCACGACGGCGAGGGCGACACCCCGCACGATGCCCGAGAGGCCGTCGACGCTCGACGACTCCTCGAGCCGTCGCACGGCACCCAGCAGGGCGGGGGTGTCGGTCGGTTCGGTGGACATGGCGCCTCCTCGGTCGGTGCGCACAGGTCTCGACGCCTCGTCGTCGACCGTAGGCAGGATCCGCTCCGCACGCTCGCGCGCAGGACCGGGGTGAGAGGCCCCGAGGAAGGGTGCGGGACGACCCGGTCGCTCAGCCCCCGCTGACGGAGTCGTCGTCGGTGACCACCAGGGCCCGCAGGACCGTCTCCGCGACCTCCCGCCGGCTCACGTTGCGGTGCTGCGAGGCGGACTCCAGGATGCGTCGGGCCTCCGCCTCGCTGCAGCCGTTCGTGTGCATGACGGCACCGACGGCACGCTCGACGGCGACGACGTCGGACATCTCGCGGTAGAGGCCGGCGGTGCGGTCCTCCAGCTCGGCGAGCTCGAGGTGCAGCCGCACGGTGGACGCGACGAGCTGGGCGTACGAGTCGGCCGCCGCGCGCAGACGATCCGTCCAGGGGTCGGGCGACCGCGAGTAGAGGTTGAGCGCGACGCCGACGTCCGGTTCCACCAGGGCCGGGACGCCCAGCGAGGAGACGAAGCCCTCGCGCACGGCCTGGTCGCGCCACGCCTCCCAGCGGTCGTCCGTCGCGATGGCCGGCACGAGGACGGCCGTCCCGCGGCCGATCGCGTCGATGCACGGGCCGGCGTCGGCGAGCGCCTCCGCCTGGTCGCACCGCGCCGCGGACTCGGTGCTGCTCCCTGCGCGCAGGCTCAGTCCGTGCTCGCGCAGCGTGATGCTCACCTCGAGGTCGGACCCGAGGACCGCGGCCGCACGCTGGGCGAACTCGGACGGGTAGCGGGAGATGCTCATGGCGTCCGTCCTGTCTGACGGTGCACGCCGGTGTCCTGCGAGCGTGGCCGTCGTGTCGGCATGACGGCGGTCGTCGGACCGCCCTGACCTTCACCGTACGCAGGGCGCATGCGCTCGCACCGCAGGGTGCGTGCCGCTGCGAGCGCCGGGCGTCGTGCCCATGCTGGACGGACGACCGACCGACCGAGACGGGAGCACCCATGACGGACCAGACCACGCCGCAGGACCCGACCACGCAGCACCCGGAGCCGGAGCAGCCGGCCGACGACCTCCAGCCGCCCGGCCGCACGGGGGACATGTCGCAGGAGCCCGACCACGGGGAGGAGTCCTACGAGGGCTCGGGGCGCCTCGAGGGGAAGCGGGCGCTCATCACGGGCGGCGACTCCGGCATCGGGCGCGCGGTCGCGATCGCGTTCGCTCGCGAGGGCGCCGACGTCGCGATCTCCTACCTCCCCGAGGAGGAGGAGGACGCCCGCACGACGGCGCGCTGGGTCGAGGACGCGGGCCGCAAGGCCGTGCTGGTCCCGGGCGACATCCGGGAGGAGGCATTCTGCCGGCAGCTCGTCGAGGACGCGGTGGCGGGACTCGGCGGCCTCGACGTGCTGGTCAACAACGCCGCCTACCAGATGGCGCAGGACGACGGGCTCCGCGGCATCACGACCGACCAGCTCGACCGGGTCCTCAAGACGAACGTCTACGCGCTGTTCTGGATCACCCGGGCGGCGCTCGACCACCTGCCCCGCGGCGGCTCGATCATCAACACGACGTCGATCCAGGCGACGCAGCCGAGCCCGCAGCTGCTCGACTACGCGTCGACGAAGGCCGCGATCCTCAACTTCACGCGCGGGCTGTCGCAGCAGCTCGCCGAGGAGGGCATCCGCGTCAACGCGGTCGCCCCGGGCCCGATCTGGACGCCGCTCATCCCGGCGACCATGCCGGAGGAGAAGGTCGAGCAGTTCGGCGCGGACACGCCGCTCGGCCGCGCGGGCCAGCCCGCCGAGCTCGCGCCCGCCTACGTCTTCTTCGCCTCGCAGGAGTCGAGCTACATCACCGGCGACCGTCTCGGCGTCACGGGCGGCCGGCTGCTCTGAGACGTCGTCCCGTCGGCCGGGGCTGCGTCTCCCGGCGCCTCCTCGCCGCATCCCTCCCGGTCGCACCTCGGACACGTCACGAGATGCGACCGGGAGGACGCCGGTCGACGCTGGTCGCACGTTCGACGCGTCGAGAACGAGGCGCGTGCCGGGGCCTGTCCGGTACGCGGTGCCGTGCCGTGGCGGCCGACTCTCTCGAAGGAGAGACCATGTTCTTCCACCGTCAAGAGCTGCAGCACAGCGCCAAGCCCGACAAGCCCGACGCCGTCTACGCCCGCAAGCTCCAGGAGGTGCTCGGCGGGCAGTACGGCGAGATCACCGTCGCCATGCAGTACGGGTTCCAGTCGTGGAACGCCCACCTGCCCGGGAAGTACCGGGACCTCCTCTACGGCATCGGAGCGGAGGAGATGGGCCACGTCGAGATGCTCGCGACGATGATCGCGCAGCTGCTCGAGAAGGCGCCGGTCGGGGTCGTGGAGGGCGCCATGCAGGACGACCCGACGATCGCGGCGATCGTCGGCGGGACCGACCCGCAGCACGCCATCGTCGCCGGTGCCGGCGCGCGCCCGGTCGACTCGAACGGCAACCCGTGGACGGCCGGCTACATCACCGCGAGCGGCAACATGCTCGCCGACTTCACGGCCAACGCGAACGCCGAGATGCAGGGTCGGCTCCAGGTCGCCCGGCTCTACCACATGACCGACGACGCGGGGGTGAAGGACCTGCTCTCGTTCCTGCTCGCACGCGACACGATGCACCAGAACCAGTGGCTCGCCGCGGCGCAGGAGCTGCGCGACGAGGGCATCGAGGAGCTTCCCGTGCCGAGCACGTTCCCGCTGAAGCAGGAGGACCGGTCGGTGTCGTACCAGTACATCAACTTCTCGGACGGCGAGCACGCGTCCGAGGGCCGCTGGGCGAGCGGTCCGACCCCGGACGGCAAGGGCGAGTTCGAGTACGTCCCGACGCCGCCGGCCGGTGTCCCGATGCCGCCGCCCACCCAGCCCGACGAGCGGTTCCACGGCACCACGCCGAAGCCGTCCGGGCTCGAGAAGGCTGCTGGGGTCGTCAAGGACGCCCTCCACAAGGACTGAGGAGGTCCCGACCATCTGACGGACACACCCGTCGACCTGACGACGAGCGAGACCGGGCGCGACCTGCAGGACGTCCTCGGTCCGCTCGTCGCGCAGGGGCCGGTCCTCCGACGACCTGCGGCGGCTGCTCAGCCTGCCTGGGCCTCGAGGAGGACGTCGTGCGCGACGGCGGTCAGCGAGACGCCGTCACGCTCGGAGCGGGCGACCAGCTCGTCGTAGGCGGCGGAGACGTCGACGTCGAGGAGGTGGGCGAGCGCTCCCTTCGCCTGCTCCACCACGACCCGGTCCCGGAGGGCCCGTGCGATGCTCCGGCCGAAGTCCAGCGTGCTGAGGCGGTAGGGCTGGCCCACGACGAGCGTGAGCATGTCGGCGCACGCCCGCACAGAGCGGCGCTGCTCGTCGGTGAGGGGCTCCCGGCCGAAGACGTTGAGGCCGCCGACGACGCCCCCCTGCCACGCGAGCGGCACCGCGTGCACGACACGGAAGCCCGCGGCGACGATCGCGGGCCCCACGGTCGGCCAGCGGTCCACGATCTCCTGGCGGCCGACCGCCTCGACGGCTTGGCCGGTCTCGACCACGTCGACGCACGGGCCTTCTGCCCGCTGCGACTGGAACGCCTCGAGGTGCTCGGCCGCGTGCGACGTCGTGGTCAGCGTCTCCAGCCGTCCGTCCGCTCGGACGAGGAGCCCGGCCGCGTCCGCTCCGGCGAACAGCACCGCATCCCGGGTGAGGCGCGCGAGCAGGTCGGTGACGTCGTGCTCGCCGAGGAGCGCCCGGGCCGCGTCGGCGAGGGAGTCGGTGGGGGTGCGCGGCGTCATGGCTCCTCGGTCCTCTCGATCGTGATGGCGTCGGTCTCGTGGTCGGTGAAGCCGATGCGTCGCGCGAGCACGTCCTGCGCGACGTCCTCCAGCGTGGCGGAGCCGGCGAACGCGTGCGCGCGCAGGACCGCCAGCGCGTCGCGCGGCGAGATGTGCAGCTGAGCCGTGACCATGCCGGTCGCTTGGTGGATGCGGGACCTGGCCGACCAGTCGATCGACTCGATCTCACCGAGCAGGGCCGTCCCGACGGCGTCGGCGAGGAACTGGACGTCGTCGGCGTCGCGCGCGAGCCGGCTGGTCGTGACGTAGAGGCTGAGCACCCCGATGACCCGGCCCCCGGCGTGCATGGGCACGGCGTACGCCGTGGCCGGGCCGGTGATGGAGGCCACGAGGTGCGAGAAGACGGGAAAGGACCGGTCCGTCGGGCTGTCGCCGTCGAGCTCGGTGACGACGATGCGGTCCTCGTCGAGCGCGAGCTGGCCCGGCCCTTCGCCGAGCAGCTCCTCGAGGTCCTCGATCTCCGCCGACATCCCGTCGGAAGAGCTGACCGTCACGCGGTCCTCAGGCGTGGCGCGCACGGTCAGCGCGCCGCTCTGCGCCCCGAGGATCTCGACGCACGCGCGGCACAGCCGCGAGGGCATCGCCATGTCGGGGTCGATGCCTGCGAGCGACCGCGCGAGCAGTCCGAGCAGCGCCGACGCGTCCACCGCGCCCCCTTCCTCCTGTCCACCCTCACCCTGCCAGACCGACAAGTTTTCCACCGATCCGCGTGCTCGCGCGCTGTCGTCAGCGCTCGCGGTCGTCGACGACGTCGTCCCCGCTGCCCGGCGCGAGCGAGCGGAGGATCGACTCGGCGATCACGCGCCGGCTCACGCCGCGGTGCTCCGACGCCGACCGCAGCACCTCGCGGGCCTCGTCCTGGGAGCAGCCGTTGGTCTCCATGATCGCGCCGACGGCCCGCTCGACGGCGACGCCGTCCGACATGCTCCGGTACAGCCCGGCCGCCGCGTCCTCGACGTCGGCGAACTGCAGGTGCAGGCGCACGCCCGCGGCGATCAGGCGCGCGCACGCGTCGGCCGTCCCGAGCATCTCGGCGGGCCAGCCGTCCGGGGACCGGGAGTACAGGTTGAGCGCGACGGACACGCCCGGGCTGACCTCCGAGGGCACGGCGAGCGCCTTGGCGAACCCCTCGCGCGTCGTCTGCTCGCGCCACGCGTCCCACCGTGACTCCTGTGCGACGTCCGCGACGACGAGGACGGACTTCCCGATCATCGCGTCGATGCAGGGCCCGGCGTCGGCCCTGGCCTCTGCCTGGTCGCACCGTCCGGCGCCGTCCCCGCTGCTGCCGGCGCGCATCGTGATGCCGTGCTCGCGGACCGTGATGGACGCCTCGAGGTCTCCGCCGAGGGCGTCCGCGGCACGCGCCGCGAACTCGTGGAGATAGCTGGAGAGAGCCATGGGTCTGCGTCCCGTCTGGCGACCGACGCCAGTAGCGAGTCCGCCGCGCTGGATCGCCCATCACGGTCTCTCGGTCCCGGGGG
This sequence comes from Cellulosimicrobium sp. Marseille-Q4280, assembly GCF_943181405.1. Lineage (GTDB taxonomy): Bacteria > Actinomycetota > Actinomycetes > Actinomycetales > Cellulomonadaceae > Cellulosimicrobium. The sequence goes on along the minus strand of NZ_CALPBY010000006.1, from coordinate 186,504 downwards.
GACGCGGAGTCTCCCCGAACTTCCACCGTACGCCCCCCGCGGGTTGCCAGTGGGCGGGTCGTGGCTACGGTCGGACCATGGTGACCGTCACGCGGACCGTGCGCTGCTCGAAGGACGCGGTCCTGGCCGTGCTCGCCGACGGCTGGACCTACGCGACCTGGGTCGTGGGCACCGCCCGCATCCGCGCCGTCGACGACGGCTGGCCCGCACCCGGCGCACGCATCCTCCACTCGGTGGGCCTGTGGCCGGCGCTGCTCGACGACGAGACGGTCGTGCGCGCGTGGGACCCGCAGGGCTCGATCGACATCCAGGCCCGCGGCTGGCCGGCGGGGGAGGCGCACGTCCGGATCGACGTCGTCGGGTCGGGCCCCGACACGTGCCGGGTCCGCATCGTCGAGGACGCCGACCGCGGCCCGGGCACGCTCGTGCCGAAGCCCGTGCGCAGCGCCGTGATCGCGCCGCGCAACCGCGAGACCCTGCGCCGGCTGGCGTTCCTCGCCGAGCGGCGCACGGCCTGACGCGTCAGGTCTCTCGGAGCAGGCGGGCCCACGCCGAGCGCGCGAGCGCGCGCGGGACGGCCTGCCACCCGCCTGCGGCCCCCAGCGCGGCCCGGGCGGCGTTCCAGCCGCACGCGCCGTGCACGCCGCCCCCGGGGTGGGCGGACGCGCTCGCGAGATAGAGCCCGGCGACCGGCGTCTCCGGTCGCCCGAGCCCCGGGGTCGGTCGGAGGAACAGCTGCTGGTGGATGGCCGACGTCCCGCCGTTGACGGCTCCGCCGACGAGGTTGGCGTCGGCGTGCTCGAGGTCGGCCGGGCTCTGGACGTGGCGGCCGACGACGGCGTCGCGGAAGCCCGGTGCAACGCGCTCCACCGCGTTCTCCATGCGCTGGACCTCGTCCTCGACCGCCTCGGGCGTCCACGCGACGCCGTGCGGGACGTGCGTGTAGGCCCACGCGGACTCGGTCCCGCGCGGCGAGCGCGACGGGTCGGACGTCGTCATCTGGCCGAGGACGAGGAACGGGCGGGCCGGGACGTGGCCCTTCGAGAGGTCCGCCGCCACGTCGACGAAGCCGGACCGGTCCACGCCGAGGTGCACGGTCCCTGCGCCGACGGCTCCCTCGGCGGTCCACGGCAGCGGCCGGTCGAGGGCCCAGTTGAGCTTGAACGTCGGGTGGTCCCACTGGAACCGCTCGAGGTCGCGGACGAGGCGCGGGGGCAGGTGCGAGGCGCCCACGAGGTCCCGGTACAGCGTGGGCGCGGTGACGTCGGCGAGCACGGCGCGCCGGGCGCGGACGTGCTCGCCCTGCGCGGTGCGCACGCCCACCGCGCGACCGCCCGCGACGTGCACCCGGTCCACGCGGGCGCCCGTGACGAGCTCCCCGCCGCCGGCGGCGAGCCGCGACGCGAGCGCCTCGGCGAGCATCCCCGCCCCGCCGACCGGCACGGGGAAGCCGACGTCCTGGCCGAGCATCGCGAGCAGCCACCCGTACACGCCGCTGCCCCCGGCGTCGGGCGGGACGTCGGCGTGCATCGCGTTGCCCGTGAGCAGCAGGCCGCCGCCCTCGCCGCGGAAGGTCTCGTCCGCCAGGCGACGCACGGGCAGCGTGGCGAGGCGCGCGAGGTCGAGCGCGCCGGGCACGCCGAGCCGGCGCAGCAGCCGCACGACCGGACCCGCGGCCGGCAGTGGGCTGAAGAGCGCGTCGAGCAGCGGGTCGCGGACGCGTGTCCAGGACTCGAACATCCGCAGCCAGGCCTCGCCGTCGCCCGGGGCGAAGCCCTCGAGCCCGGCCGCCGTGTCCTCGGGGTCGTCGTGCAGCACGGCGGCGCGGCCGTCGTCGAGCACGTGCGCGAGGACCGACGGCGCGCGCGACCACGCGAGCCCGTGGTCCTCGAGGTGCAGGCCGCGGATCACGGAGGAGCCGGCGGCGAGCGGGTAGAACGCGCTGAACAGGTCGGTGCGGAAGCCGGGCGCTGCCACCTCGGCGGTCCGGACGGCGCCGCCGGGCGTGTCCTGGGCCTCGAGGACCAGGACGTCCCACCCCGCGTCGACGAGCGCGTTCGCGGCCACGAGGCCGTTGGGCCCCGCGCCGACGACGACGGCGTCTACCGTGCGCACCAGCGGTCGCCCTCGCTCGACCGGTGGCCCTCGCCCGCCCGACCGCCCGGGCTCACCCGGTGGTCTCCGCCCACGGGTCGAGCACGACCTTGATGCACCCGTCCTCCTTGCGCTGGAACGTCCGGTAGGCCTCGGGCGCCTGCTCGAGCGGGACGCGGTGGGTGCGCAGGTCGAGCGCGCCCAGCGGGTCGGCGTCGTCCTGCACGAGGGGCAGGATGTCGTCGGTCCAGCGCCGCACGTTGGCCTGTCCCATGCGCAGCGTCACCTGCTTGTCGAAGAGCTGCATCATCGGCATCGGGTCCTTCGCGCCGCCGTAGACACCGGAGATCGACACCGTCCCGCCGCGCCGCACGACGTCGAACGCCGTGTAGAGCGCGGCGAGCCGGTCGGCCCCGGCGCGCTCGGTGAGCGGAGCGGCGACGGCGTCGGGCAGCATGCCGACGACCTTCTGCGTCGCCTCCGCGACGGGCGAGCCGTGCGCCTCCATCCCGACGGCGTCGATCACCGAGTCGGGTCCCCGGCCGCCCGTGAGGTCGCGCAGGGCGGACGCGAGGTCGTCGACCGTCGTCGGGTCGACCGTCCGCACGCCGTGCCGGTGCGCCATCGTGCGGCGCTCGGGCACCAGGTCGACGCCCACGACGAGACCCGCGCCGCGGTGCAGCGCGACGCGAGCGGCCATCTGCCCGATGGGCCCGAGGCCGAGCACGACGACGCTCCCGCCCTCGGGGACGTCGGCGTACTCGACCGCCTGCCACGCGGTGGGCAGCACGTCCGAGAGATAGAGGTACCGCTCGTCGGGGGTGCCGTCGTCGGGCACGGCGACCGGCCCGTAGTGCGCCTGCGGCACGCGCAGGTACTGCGCCTGGCCGCCCGGGACCTGGCCGTAGAGCTTCGTGTATCCGAACAGGGCGGCGCCCTTGTCCTGCGAGTGGACCTGCGTCGTCTCGCACTGGGTCTGCAGACCGCGGGTGCACATCCAGCAGTGCCCGCACGCGATGTTGAACGGCACGACGACACGGTCGCCGACCGTGAGGTCGCCCGCCGCGGAGCCGACCTCCTCGACGACGCCCATGGCCTCGTGCCCGAGCACGTCCCCGCTGTCGAGGAACATCCCGAGCACGCGGTACAGGTGCAGGTCGGAGCCGCAGATCGCCGTCGACGTCACGCGCACGACGGCGTCGGTCGGTTCCTCGATCCGGGGGTCGGGGACGTCCTCGACGCTCACGCTCTCGCGTCCTTGCCAGGTCAGTGCTCGCACGGTGTCTCCTTCGGGTGGTGGTGCGTGGTGCGGAGGGGGGTCAGCCCTTGCTGCCGGTCGTCGCCACCCCCTCGACGAAGTGCCGCTGGCCCAGGAAGAACAGCAGGATCATGGGGATCGTCGTGATGACCGACGCCGTCACGACGATCTCCCACTGCGACTCGCCGCCCGGGCCGAACTGGTCGATGAGGGCCTTGAGCCCACGGGGGATCGTGAACGTGGACGAGTCCTGCAGGTAGATGAGCGGGCGCATGAGGTCGGTCCACGACGCCTGCGCCTCGAAGAGGAACGTGAGGATGAGCGCGGGCCGGCACAGCGGCACCGCGAGGCGCCAGAACTGCTGCCAGTTGTTCGCGCCGTCGAGCTTCGCCGCCTCGAACGGCTCGCGTGGCAGGCCGAGGAAGAACTGGCGCAGCAGGAAGATGTAGAACGCGCTGCCGAAGAGGTTGCCCGCCCACAGCGGCACGTTCGTCCCGACGAACCCGAGCTGGTTCCAGATGAGGAACGTGGGGATCATCGTCACCGCGCCGGGGAGCATCATCGTCGCGAGCACGAGGCCGAAGAGCGGCCCCCGACCGCGGAAGCGGAAGAACGCGAACCCCCACGCGACGAGCGCGCTCGACAGCGTCACGAGCCCGGCCGCCAGGACCGTGACCACGACCGTGTTGCCCAGCCACAGCGCGAGCGGCGCCTCCTGCCAGACGGTGACGTAGTTGTCGAGCGTGAACGTGCTCGGGATCAGGCGGTTGTCGAACACGTCGGCCCGCGGCTTGAACGACGCGGAGAGCAGCCACACCAGCGGGTAGACGAACGCGACCGTCGCCAGGAGGAGCGCGACGAGCACGACGACGCGCAGCACGCGGCGCCGGGGGCTGCGGCTCCGCGCGGTGGCGCCCGGGGGCGGGGGAGGGACGACGGCGCTCGCGTCACCCGTCGCGGGGTCCGGCGCCGCGCCGGGTGCGGGGACCGCGGGGCGCGGGAAGGACGGGGCGGTGGTCATCGCTGCTCCCCCTCGTAGTAGACGAGGCGTCTCGACACGAGGAGCTGGACGACCGTCACGAGCATGATGACGACGAACAGGAGCCACGCCAGCGCCGACGCGTACCCCATGTGGAGCTCCTGGAAGCCCTCCTGGAACAGGTAGATGACGTAGAACAGCGCGGCGTCGTTGCTGTACGTCGAGTTGCCCGCGCCGAAGTAGGCCGAGTACGCCTCGGTGAACATCTGGAAGGCCGCGATGGTGTTGACGACGACGACGAAGAAGATCGCCCCGCTGATCATCGGGATCGTCACGGTGCGCGTACGGCGCCAGAAGCCGGCGCCGTCGACCCGCGCGGCGTCGTACAGGTCGTTCGGCACGTTGCGCAGCGCCGCGAGGAGGATGATCACGGCCGCGCCCACGGTCCACAGGCTGATGAGGACGAGCCCGGGCTTGATCCAGTCCTGGTCGGTGGTCCACGACGGGCCCTGGATGCCGAACCAGGACAGCACCTCGTTGACGACGCCGTACTGCCCGTTGAAGAGCAGCAGGAGCAGGACGCCCACGGCGACCGGCGGCGTCATCTTCGGGATGAAGAACGCCGTGCGGAAGAACCCGGCCGACCGGCCCGCCTGGTTGAGCAGCAGGGCGAGCCCCAGCCCGACGACCGTGTACAGCGGCACCTGGAGCACCGTGTACACGAGCGTGTTCCACAGGGAGAGCGAGACCTTCGGGTCCTGGAACATCTCCCGGTAGTTCTCCAGACCGACGAACGTCGGGTCGTTGATGACGTCGTAGTCGGTGAACGACAGGTAGGCGCTGTAGAGGATCGGCCACGCGGTGAAGACGAGGAAGCCGACGATCCACGGGCTGATGAACCGCAGCGCGGCGTTGCGCTCGCGGCGCGCGCCCGGGCTGAGGCGCCGTCGGCGGCGCGTGCCGTCGTGACCCCGCGACGCGGCGCCCGGTGCCGCGACGTCGACCGCGGTCACCTCACTCCTCCTCGTCCCACTGCGCCCACGCGTCGTCGAGGGCGCTCTGAGCCTCCTCCTGCGCCTGTGCCATGGCCTCCGCCGGCTCCTGCTGCCCGTTGAGCACGCGGTTCACCGCGTCCTGCCACGCCGTCTCGAACTCGTTGTCGGCAGGGTTCGCGGGGAGCGCGAACGTCGCGTCGTTCGCCTCGTACATCGCGTCGATCGCGTCCTGCCACGGCTGCGGGGCGTCGTCGGGCACGAGCTCGGAGCGGATCTGCTCGTCCGCCTCCTCGTTGCCCGTGAGGACGCCGGTGAAGACGAGGCCGTCCTGCTCGCGCGCGTCCGCGCGCGCCTGCGCCGCCGCGACCCACGCGTCGGTCTCGGTCATGAGCCGGGCGAACCGGCACGCGGCACCGGCGTTCTCGCTTCCGCGCGGCACGGCCCAGGCCGAGCCCGACGCGAAGGCGATCGGGTCGCCGTCGGTGGTGCGGACCGCGTCGAACGCCATGGGGGCGTCCGGCGACGACTCGTTGAGCACGTTGATGTACCACTGCTCCATGGGCATCGCGCCGAGCACGTCCGTCGCGAACTGGTTGCCGGCGCCGAAGAAGTCCGCCGAGTCGCGGTACGTCTTCACCGCGGGGAACCCGCCCTGGGCGTCGTAGATCGCCACGGCCCACTCGAGCGACTCGACGACCTCCGGGCTGTCGAGCTGCGCGGTCCGACCGTCCTCGGAGAGCAGGTCGGCGCCGACCGACTTGGCCCACAGCGGGAGGAACTCGGGCAGCTTGGAGTCGTACCCGATGACGCTCAGCGTGCCGCCGTCCGCGGACATCAGCGCCTCGTTGGCCGCGGTGACCGCCTCACGGTCGGAGCCGTTGACGTCCTCGACCGAGAGCCCCGCCGCGTCGAGGAGCTCGGCGTTGGCCATGGTCACCTGCACCTGGTTGAACTCCGGGATCCCGTAGACGCTGCCGTCGAACGTGACCTGCTCGACGGCGGTGTCGACGAACGCGTCCATGTCGACGTCCTCGGCCTCGACGCACTCGTCGAGGGACAGGATCGCGTCGCGCGAGGCGAACGTGCCGATCTGGTCGCGGTTCGCGTAGACGAGGTCGGGCGGGTTGCCGGACGCGACCGCCGAGAGGAACGCCTGGATGTCCAGCTCCCCCTCGGAGAGGTTCACGTCCGCGCCGAGCTCCTCGACCGCGCGCTCGTACCGGACCTCGCCGATCTCGTCGCCCGTGCCGAAGCCCATGACCGAGATCTCTCCGGGCGTCTCGTCGACCGAGAAGTCGGCGTCCGTCTCGGTGTCGCCCGTTCCCTGCGCGCACGCGGCGAGGGCGAGAGCCCCGACCGCCAGCATGCCTGTCCGTGCGGCTGCGGTGCCGCGTCCTCGTCGCATCTCCGGCCTCCTCGTGGGATCCACGGGGGCGGACGCAGGGGTCGACGACGCCACCGTGCTGCTCGACGGCGTCGGCGAGTCTCTGCACCGACGCCGTCAGTGAAGCACCGCCCTCCGGTGCTCACACCCCGAAGCGCTCCTCCGCCGCGACGGCACGCCCGGGAGCGACCCGCGAGGCCGTGCCGTAGCCTGCCGCGGTGACGTCTCCTGGTCCGGACGCCGCGGGCCGGGACGTCGCGGCCGCGGGCTCCCGCCGCCGACGCCGCCTCCCGCTGTGGGCGGTCGCGGCGGGCCTCGTCGTCGCGCTGCCCGCGACGGGCCTTCTTCCCGCCGACGACGCGCGGGACCTCGTCGTGCGCACCGGTCCGGTGCTCGTGTTCCTCCTCGCGATCACCGTCGTCGCGGAGCTCTGCGCGGGGGCAGGGCTGTTCGACGCGGTCGCCGGGCGCGCTGCTCGCGCAGCGCGGGGTCGTCGCCTCGTGCTGTGGGCGCTCGTCGTGCTCCTCGCGACCGTGAGCACCGTGGTGCTCTCCCTGGACACGACGGCGGTGCTCGTCACGCCCGTCGTGCTCGCCCTCGCGCGCCGCACCGGGACGCGGCCCCTGCCGCTCGCGCTCACCGTGCTCGCGCTCGCCAACACGGCCTCGCTGCTGCTCCCCGTCTCGAACCTCACGAACCTCCTGGCGGCGCACCGGTTCGGGGCCGGGTACGTCGGCGTGATGTGGCGGCCGGCGCTCGCGGTGCTCGTCGTGACGGTCGTCGTGCTGCTGTGCCTGCACGGGCGGTCGGTCTCGGGCCGGTTCGTCCTCACCGCAGCGGGTCCCACCCCGCCCGACCGCGTGCTCCTCGTGGTCACCGGCGTCGTGGTGGCCCTGCTCGCGGTCGCCTTCGCGGCCGAGCTGCCGGTCGCGCTCGCCGCCCTCGCGGGCGTGGCGGTGCTCGGGCTCGCGACGTGGTGGCGCCGGGTCCCCCTCCTCGTCCCCGTGCGCGAGATGGTCCCGTGGCGGTCCGCCGTCGTGGTCGCGGGCCTGTTCGTCGCCGTCGAGACGTGGCACGCGCACGGGCTCGGCGACCTCCTCGCCGCGGTCGCCGGGGACGGCACGGACGGGGGAGACCTGGCGCGGCTCGCCGCGACGGGAGTCCTCGCCGCCAACGCGGTGAACAACCTCCCCGCGTTCCTCGCCCTCGCGCCGACGGCGGGCGAGGACGTCGACCGTCTCGCGACGCTGCTCGTCGCGGTCGACGCCGGGCCGCTCGTCACGCCGTGGGCCTCGCTCGCGACCGTCCTGTGGTGGCAGCAGTACCGGCGCCACGCGTTCGAGCACGGCCCGCCACCGACGTGGCAGGTCGTCCGGCAGGGTCTCGTGCTCGCGCCGCTCGCCGTCGCGGCGGGGGTCGCCGCCGTCGCGCTCGCGTGACCACGCCGCCGGTCGTGCTCGGGGTGCCTCACCCGTCCGGGTGCCGAGCACGACCTGGGGGTCGCTGTCCGGCAGACCGCGACCCCCAGGTCGTGCTCGGCGACGCGCGACGTCGTGCTCGACGGCGCGTGGTGTCGTCAGCGCCAGAAGCCCTCGTGGGCGAGCGCGGCCTCGTCCTCGACGAGCGGCCCGACGACGTCGACGTGCCGCTGGCCGCGCGCGAAGACCTCGCGGCAGGGGAGCGCGAACGTCGGGTTCTCCGGGTTGTCGCCGGTCAGGCGCAGCAGCCGCTCCTCGGAGAGCGCGTAGACGACCCGCCCGACACCTGTCCAGTACACGGCACCGGCGCACATGGCGCACGGCTCCGCGCTCGTGAAGAGCGTGGCGTCCCGGAGCTCCTCGAGCGGGACGGACCGGGCGGCCGCGGCGACCGCGGAGAGCTCGGCGTGCTGCGTCGGGTCGCCCTCGGGCGGCATCGAGTTGTTCCCCGCCTCCGCCAGGATCGTGCCGTCGGCCGCCGCGACGAGCGCGCCGAAGGGGTGGCGCCCGCGGTCCTTGGCCTCCTGCGCGATCGCGATGGCGCGGCGCAGGAGCTCGAGGTCCTGGGCGGTGCACTGCTCGGCGGCGGCGATGGTGTCGGTCATGGTGTCCTTCCGTTCTCCGGAGCGGGTGCTCAGGCGGTGTGGGTGGTGACGGTCTCGGTCGGGGCAGGGGAGCGGGCGGTGTCCGGCTGCTCGTCGGGTTCCTCCGGTGCGGGCGCGTCGGGTGCCGTCGAGGCGTCACCGCGTCCGAGCACCGCGTTGAGCAGGACGGCGGTCAGCGCGCCGAGGAAGATCCCGCTCTCGAGCACCATCGACAGCGGACCCTCGATGCGGCCGAACAGCTCGGGCGACGCCATCGGCAGCACCCCGACGCTGATCGAGACGGCGACGACCAGCGCGTTGTTGGTCCCCGCGTAGCGCACCCGCGCGAGTTCCTGGATGCCCGCCGCCGTCGTCATGCCGAACATGACGATCGCGCCGCCGCCGAGGACCGCCGGCGGGATCGTCGCGATGACCGCGCCCACCTTGGGCAGCAGGCCGAGGACGATCATGATCGCTCCGCCGGTCGCGACGACGTACCGGCTGCGCACCTTCGTCATGGCGATGAGCCCCGTGTTCTGGCTGAACGCGTTGAGTGCGAACCCGTTGTACAGGCCCCCGAGCATGGTCGAGAGACCGTCCGCGCGGAAGGCGTCGCCGAGCCGGCGGCGATCGACCCGGACGTCGACGATCTGCCCGATCGCGAGCATGTTGCCCGTCGTCTCGGCGAGGATCACGAGCATCGCGAGCGACATGATGAGGATCGGCACGACGTGGAACTGCGGAGCGCCGAAGGCGAGGGGCGTGGCGAGCCCGACCCACGCGGCGTCGCCGACCCCGCTGAGATCGGTCGTCCTCGTCACCAGGGCGGCGACGGTGCCGACGGCGAGGCCGACCAGCACCGACAGGCTGCTCCACAGGCCCCGGCCCAGCACGTAGACCGCGACGGTGACGACGACCGTGAGCAGGCCGAGCAGCAGGTTGCGGGGCGCCCCGAAGTCGTCGCTGCCCTGCCCGCCACCGAGCCAGCCGGCCGCGGCGGGCATGAGCGAGATGCCGACGATCGTGATGAGGCAGCCGATGACCACCGGTGGGAAGAACCGCAGGAGCCGGGAGAACACGGGCGCCACGGCGACGGTGATCGCCCCGGCCGCGATGACGGCGCCGAACACGGACGGCAGGCCGTACTCCTGGCCGATGAGGAGCGCCGGGGCGAGACCGATGAACGACGCCCCCTGGACGAGCGGGAACCGCGCGCCGAAGCGCCACAGCCCGAGCGTCTGGACCAGGGTGCCGATCCCGCCGACGACCAGGTTCGCGTTGATGAGGGTGACCGTCTGCGACGCGGAGAGACCGAGCACCTCGGACAGGATCAGGGGGACTGCGACGACGCCCGCGTACATGACGAGGACGTGCTGCAGCCCGAGCGTGAGCGAGCGGCCGAGCGGCAGCCGCTGGTCGACGGACGTGGTCGGCGCGGTGACACGGTCGCGCCGCCTGGTCGAGCGGATCAGGGACATGGGATCTCCCGGTGACTCTCGGGCGGTCGTCGACGCTGACGACCGCGAGCTCTGTCCTGTGTCGGACGTTGCGGGGACCGTAGTGCTCACATCGGCGATACAAGAAGTCACTTACCATCGACAGAACCGATAGGAGGTGGCCGCGTGCGGATCTCGCTCGAGCGTCTCGAGGCGTTCGTCGTCACGACGGAGACCGGGTCGTTCTCCGCCGCGGCCCGGCGTCTCGGCAAGTCGCAGTCGACGTTGTCCGCCGCGATCGCGCAGTTCGAGGTCGACGTGGGCACCGACCTGTTCGACCGGTCCACCCGCCGCCCCACCCTCACCGACGCGGGCCGCCGACTGGCCCTCGAGGCGCGGACCGTGGTCGACCGCGCGCTCGACTTCGAGCGGCACGCGGACGCGTTCTCGCTCGAGGAGGCGAGCTCGCTCACCCTGAGCGTCAACGTGCCGCTCCGGGTGCTCGCGCCGCCCCTGCGGGAGTTCGGCACGGCGTTCCCCTTCGTGAACCTCGTCGTGCTCAGCTCGGTCGGCGACGCGGTGGACGCGCAGGTCCGGACGGGCGCGGCTGCGATCGGCGTGGGGTTCGCCGCGCAGAACTACGACCGGTCGCTCGAGTTCCGCCAGCTCGGCAAGCTGATCCTGCTGCACGTCGTCGGGCGCGACCATCCGCTCGCGAGCCGTCGACAGGTCTCCTTCGCCGACCTCCGGGAGCACCGCCGGCTCGCGTACAACGACCAGGTCGCGGTCCAGCCGACCACCGAGTATCTCCAGGCCGCGCAGACGTGGCAGATCTTCGGCTACGGACCTCTGGTCGAGCTGACGAAGGCCGGTCTGGGGTGGTCGACCGTGCCCCGCCAGCTCGTGCTGGGCGAGCTCGCGCGCGGGGACCTCGTCGAGCTCCAGCTCGAGGCCTACCCCTACACGGACTGGCTCGTCAGCGTGGACATGGTCTTCTCGCGCGCGCGGCGCCCGAACGCGCCCGAGCGCTGGTTGCGCGAGCGGCTCGCCCAGCACCGCGTCTCGGAGCGCGACCGGCACGGGAACGCCACGGCGCCGCACTGATCACGCGACCGTCCCCGCGCCGACCACGACCTGAAGGTCGTCATGGGCCGTATGACGTCGCTCATGGCGTTCTCGCGGCAGGGAACGTCGTGCTCGTGACGACGGCCGGGCACGACGCTCCGAGATGCACGTCCGGCCTGTCCGTGTTCGGGTGGTGGCGATGACTTCGCGATCGACGACGACACGAGCTGTCCGCGCCGCAGCGTCCACGCTGGCGGCGGTCCTCCTCCTCGGCGGTGTGCCCGCCGCGGCTGTCGCCGGGCCGGGGGGTGACCCACCGCGCGAGACCGGCAGCGCGCCGTCGGGCAGCGGTGGTGGAGGCCCGACGGCGGCGGGCCAGGTCGACGCGCCCGTGCCGGAGATCCCGTGGGGACCGTGCGACGGCGAAGGTCTCGAGGCGTTCGACTGCGCGAGCGTCGAGGTACCCACCGACTACGACCGCCCGGACGGCCGGACGACGACGATCGCCCTGACGCGCCTGCCGGCGACCGACCCGGACGCGCGCGTCGGGAGCCTGTTCACCAACTTCGGCGGCCCGGGCGGCCCGGGCGTCGCGAACCTGCACCTGCTCGGCGGGTCGATCGTCGCGCCCGAGGTCCACGCGGAGTACGACCTCGTCGGGTTCGACCCGCGCGCCGTCGGGACGTCGGACCCGGCGACGTGCTTCCGCGACGCCGAGCGGGAGAACGCGTTCTTCGCCGACGTCCCGGCGTTCCCCGCCACGGGTCGCGACGAGGTGCGCTTCCTCGGGCAGATGGCGGTGCTCGGCGCGAGCTGCTCGGTGTTCTCCGCGGACCGCATCTCGTCGTCGTCGACGGCGAACGTGGCGCGCGACATGGACCTGCTGCGCCAGGCCGTCGGCGACGAGAAGCTCACCTACCTCGGCTACTCGTACGGGACGGTGCTCGGCGCGACGTACGCGGCGCTGTTCCCGGACCGGGTCGGCTCGATGGTGCTGGACGGCACGATGGACGTCGACGCGTGGTCGGGCGTGGGCTCGGACGAGCTGCTCGGCGCGCGCATCGGCCAGGCGGCGGGCTCGACGGAGACGTTCGGCGAGTTCGTGCGCCTGTGCCAGGAGGCCGGTCCCTCGACGTGCGCGCTCGCGTCGCTCGGCGACCCCGCCGAGGTCGTCGAGGCCACGTACGCGGCCCTGCGCGAGGAACCCGTGGAGGCGCCGATGCCCGACGGCAGCACCGCCGAGATCGGCTATCCCGACACCGTCGGGCTCGTCTTCCAGTACCTGTACGAGCCCGTCGCCTGGGGCGACCTGGACCTCACGCTCGCGCAGCTCGCGGTGCTGAGCGGCGCCGTCGAGGCGCCGCCCGCGGCCCGCCAGCCGCGCGCCCTGGGCGCCGCGCCCTCGCTGGGCGAGCTCCTGCGACGCGCGGGCTACGCCGAGGACTACCCGTCGATCGGCGGGTCGCTCGCGAGCCTGTGCGTCGACACGACGACGCCCGGCCGCCCGTGGCAGTACCCCGCGAAGGTCGACGCGCTCGACGCGCAGTACCCGCACTTCGGCCGGCTGCGCGGCTGGGTCGGTGCGCCGTGCGAGTTCATCGCCGCGCACGACGAGGACGCCTTCACCGGCCCGTGGGACCAGACGACCGAGGCGCCCGTCCTCGTGATCGGCACGCGCTACGACCCCGCGACCCCGTACGGCTTCACGCAGCCGTACGCCGACCGGTGGCCCGACGCGCGCGTCCTGACCGTCGAGGGCTGGGGGCACACGATCCTCGGCAAGAGCGCGTGCGCCGAGGAGGCGGTGGCCCGCTACCTCGTTGACGGCGAGGCGACCGACGGCGCCACGTGCGCGCAGGACGTGGTGCCGTTCGAGTCCCCGACGGTCCCGCTCGGCGAGACCCTGACGACGCCGATGATGTAGCGGCTCCGCGCAGCCCGCTGAGCTCTCCGCCGGGGCGGTCGCTCACGCCGTCCCGGCGATGGTCAGCGGCACGCTCGTCAGCTCCTCCGAGACCCGCCAGACACGGCCCGCCTCGACGGGGTCGCGCAGGGGAGGGAACAGGCGGTGCTCGGCCGGGCCGCCCCCGAGGTGGCCGGGCCCGTCAGGTCCGTAGAGCCGTCCGCCACGAGCCTGGGGGGACGTGGCGGCGTACAGCGCCGGCAGCGCGGCGCTCTCGGGCGTCCCGAGGAGGATCCCCGCCCGGGACAGCCGGCGGATGACCGCGATCTGCGGGGTGTCGCGGTCGCGGCCCAGCTCCGGCCGCGCGGTGAGCAGGCTCGTCGGGGCGACGCCGGGGTGGGACAGGTTGCTGGTGATCCCCCAGCCGTTCGCCCCGCTCCGCCGGTCGAGCTCGAGCGCGAAGAGCCCGAACGCGATCTTGGACTGGCTGTAGGCGCGCCGGCCGTCGTAGAGAGTCTCCCAGTTGACGTCGTTCCAGCTCATCGACCCGCTCCGGGCTGCCACGCTGATCTGCGACGTGACGCGCGCCCGTCCTGCGGACAGCAGGGGCAGCAGGTGCGCGACGAGCGCGACGTGCCCGAGGTGGTTGGTCCCGAGCTGGAGCTCGAACCCGTCTTCGGTGGTCTGGCGCTCGGGCGGGGTCATGACGCCGGCGTTGTTCACGAGCACGTGGATCGGACGACCCTCGTCGCGCAGGTCGCGGCCGAGGGCGGCCACGGAGCGCAGGGACGCGAGGTCGAGGTCCCGCAACGAGATGCGGGCAGATGGGTGCGCGTCGCGGATCCGGGCGACGGCGGCCTCTCCCTTGGTCCGGTTCCGGACGGGGAGGACGACCTCGGCTCCGGCGGCAGCGAGCCGCTGCGCGATGCCGAGGCCGATCCCGTCGCTCCCTCCGGTGACGACGGCGCGGCGCGTGGACAGGTCGGGCAGGTCGAGGTGCGGTGTGCGAGGCATGGTGAGCTCCTGTGGTTCGGTCCGGACGCGCTCGACGGGCGGGCCGCGCGGCGGAGATGGTCGACGGACGGTGCAGGGTGACCGGTCCGTCGTGGGGTGTGACGTTCAGCGGTGGACGGGTGCCGGGGCGCCGGGCGAGGCGACGGTCGCGACGGCCACGCGGCGCGCGACGACGAGGGTCACGGCGAAGTGGACCGCGAACAGCGAGGTGGCCACGACCTGGATCGCGGCGAGCACCCCGGGGGCGTCGGCGACGTAGAACACGACGCGGACGACGAGGTTCGCCGTCGCCATCGCGAGGCCGACGACGGACGTCACGGTGTACACGCGCCGCAGGGATGCGTGCCCGGGCCAGTCGCGGGGGCCGCCGGCCAGGCGGTTGACCATGAAGCCCGTGAGGGGCCGACCGGCGACGAGCGAGACGACGTAGGCGAGGACGAAGACGACGGGCAGCACCATGCCGGGCAGGAAGAACGCGCGCGCCTCACCGGCGAGGGCCGCGACCGTCGCGCAGACCGCGGCGACCACCAGGCCCGCGACGGCCGCCCCGGGCGGCTCCCGCCGCGCGAGCCGCACGCCGCTCGCGACGACGGCGGTGACGGCCAGCGCGACGAACGCCGTCCCGAGCCCGGCGGCGGCGTCGGCGGCCACGAAGGCGATCGTCGGGGCGGTGGCGACGGCGAGGCCGACCGGCCCGCCGACGCGCTCGAGCGTCCGGCGGGCGGCGGCGCGCCCTGCGGACACCTCGACGAGGTCAGGCAGCCCGAGCACCCGGCGGACGGTCGCGCTGGCGCTCCGCGACGCGTCGGGAAGGGCGAGCTCGGGCGGCTGGTGGACGGGTGCGGGTCGAGCGATCACGGGTTCCTCCAAGGTCTGGGGGGCTGTGGGGGTTGTCGAGACGGTGGGGACGGTGCCGGGCGGTACTGGCGGTACTGGCAGTGCTGGCAGTGCTAGCAGTGCTGCCGGTGCTGCCACCTTCCGTCGCGGCGCCGACCGCAACCAGGGCCTCCCGATCCGTCCCTGGCGCAGCGGGGGATCGGGAGGCCGTGGTTGACGGCGGCTGGGCGCGGTACAACGGAGACACCCCAGCCGAAGGAGAGCGACCGGTGATCGACAGGACAGGGCTCGCGGAGTTCCTCCGCCGCCGGCGGCACGCGTTGCAGCCGGAGGACGTCGGCATGCCCCGAGGCCGGCGCCGACGGACGGAGGGGCTGCGCCGGGAGGAGGTCGCCGCGCTGTGCCACATGTCGACGGACTACTACGCGCGGCTCGAGCGCGAGCGCGGCCCGCACCCGTCGGCGCAGATGGTGGCCTCGATCGCCCAGGGGCTGCACCTGAGCCTCGACGAGCGCGACCACCTCTTCCGCCTCGCCGGCCACCAGCCACCACCCCGCGGGGCGCTGAGCGACCACGTCAGCCCCGGGCTGCTGCGCATCCTCGACCGCCTGACCGACACCCCCGCCGAGATCGTCACCGAGCTGGGCGAGACGCTGCGCCAGTCACCGCTCGGCGTGGCGCTGACCGGCGACGCCACCGCGTACACCGGACCGGCGCGCAGCGTGGGCTACCGGTGGTTCACGGACCCCGCGTCGCGCGAGCTCTACCCGCCCGAGGACCACGACCGGCTGTCCCTCGTGTTCGCCTCACAGCTGCGCCAGGTCGTCACGCTGCGGGGACCCGGGTCCCGGGCCGCACGCCTGGCCGACGTCGCGCTCGCGCACAGCGACGAGCTCCGGCGGCTGTGGGACGCCCACGAGGTCGGACACCGCCACCGCCCGGACGAGACCAAGCGGTTCGTCCACCCCGACGTCGGTGCGCTCGAGCTGCACTGCCAGACGCTCCTCGACCCGCAGCAGTCGCACCTGCTCCTGGTCTACACCGCCGTGCCCGGGAGCGAGAGCTACGAGAAGCTGCAGCTCCTCTCGGTCGTCGGCGCGCACGCCTCGGTCTGACGTCGGGCGGACGACCCCGCCGGCACCCGGGGTGCAGGCCGCGAGCCCGAGAGCGCCGAGCCGCGACGCCGAGGAGCAGCGTGCGGGCGTCACGCGTCCTGGGTGCCCTGTCCTGCCGTGGGGACGCTGTGCGAGGCGTCGGTGAGCGCGGGGAACGCGCGCCGCGCGAGGAGGACCACGACCAGCGCCGCGAGGATCATCCCCGCCCCGACGAAGGGGACCGCGTCCAGTCCTGCCCCGGCGAGGACGAGCGCGCCGACCGCGGCGCCGCCGCCGATGCCGAGGTTCGCCGTCGTGTTGACGAGCGCGCCGGTCATGTCGGGCGAGGCGCCGTGGGCCTTGATGGCCGCCGACTGGAAGACCGAGGCCACGCCGCCGAACCCGGCGCTCCACACCGCCGTCGCGACCAGCACGCCGACGAGACCCGGGAAGACCAGCCCGAGCCCGAGGAGCCCGCCCCCGACGGCCACGAGCATGACGACCGTGGTGCGCCGCGGGCGGTGGTCGAGCCGCGCCGCGGCGAACGCCGTCCCCACGAGCCCGAGCGCCCCGAGCACGAGCAGTGCCGG
Organism: Cellulosimicrobium sp. Marseille-Q4280; assembly: GCF_943181405.1. Taxonomy (GTDB): domain Bacteria; phylum Actinomycetota; class Actinomycetes; order Actinomycetales; family Cellulomonadaceae; genus Cellulosimicrobium. The sequence continues at coordinate 169,793 of NZ_CALPBY010000006.1, read as the reverse complement.
CCCGAGCGCCGACTCGGTGAGACCGGCCGCGAGCAGCAGCACGGACACGTACGTGTACACCGTGTACTGGCCGAGGTAGGTCAGGGCGTTGGTCGTCACCACGACGGCGAGCGCCGCGCGCCGGGCCGACCGCGCGGCGTCGGCGGGTGGAGCGCCCCCACCGGGGACCGGTGGGAGCAGCCACGCGATGAGGAGCGTGGTCACGGCGCAGACCCCGGCGAGGACGGCGAACGAGGCCCGCCAGCCGACGGCAGCCCCGAGCGCGGTCGACAGCGGGACGCCGAGCACGAAGCCCGCGCTCGCGCCCGACGTCACGAGCGCGAGAGCACGACCCGTGAGGTGCGGCCGGACCAGCCGCGACGCGTACCCGATGCTCACGGAGAAGAACACGGCGTGCGACGCGCCGCCGAGCGCCCGAGCGGCCGCCACGACGGCGAACGTGGGCGCGACGGCGACGAGCACGTTGCTCAGCGTATAGATCCCGAGCGTCGTGAGCAGCAGGCCCTTGCGGGGGAGCCGCCGCGTGCCGAGCGTCAGCGGCACGGCGAGCGCGGCGACCATGAGCGCGTAGGCCGTCACGAGCAGCCCTGCCACGGACTCCGTGACGTCCAGGTCCGTGCTGATGAGCGGGAGCAGCCCGATCGGCACGAGCTCGGTCGTGATCGCGACGAACGTCGCGAGGCTCAGCGCGACGATCCCGCCCGCGGCCTCACGGATGCCCCCGCGGACCGCTGGACGTGTCATCCGGCGAGCGTATCCGGGAGGTCGTTCAGCGCGGCAGGTGCGACTCGACCACGCCGACGACCGCCGGGTCGTCGGGCTCGGTCCGCGGACGGAACCGGTGGACCTCGCCGCCCGGCACGACGACGAACTTCTCGAAGTTCCACGTCACGCGCCCGGCCTTGCCGTCGGCGTCGGGGGTCTTCTTGAGCTCCGTGTACAGCGGGTGCTCGTTGCGCCCGTTGACGCGCACGCGGTCGACCACCGGGAACGTCACGCCGTACGTCAGGGAGCAGAACTCCTGGACCGCCTCGTTGCTGCCGAGCTCCTGGAGGAACTGGTTGCTCGGGAAGCCGATGACCTGGAACCCGCGCTCGCCGTACTCCTTCTGCATCCGCTCGAGCGTCGCGTACTGGGGCGCGAGGCCGCACCGTGACGCCACGTTGACGACGAGGACCACGTCGTCGCGGTGCTCGCCGAGGGTGTGCGTCGAACCGTCCATCGCCTGGAACGGGATGTCGTAGAGGGTCATGCGGCCCATCCTGCCTCGTTACGCTGGCGGGAGGGTCGCGACGAGGCGGCCGCTCGACGGCGAAGGGGCTGGGCATGCGGATCGACGGCACGGTGGCGCTCGTGACGGGGGGAGCGTCCGGGCTCGGTCGCGCGACGGCGGAGGGGCTCGTCGACGCCGGGGCGCGCGTCGTCGTCGCCGACCTCGCGTCGTCGGACGGGGCCGCGGTCGCCGACACGCTGGGCGACGCCGTGCGCTTCGTCCCCACCGACGTGACGAGCGAGGACGACGTCGCACGGGCGCTCGACGTCGCCGACGAGCTCGGCGGGGCCCGCGTCGTCGTGAGCTGCGCCGGGATCGTCCTCGCGCAGCGCGTGCTCGGCAAGCAGGGCGTGCACGCGCTCGACGCGTTCCGGCGGGTCGTGGACGTCAACCTCGTGGGGACGTTCAACGTCGTGCGGCTCGCGGCCGAGCGGATGCTCGCGCTCGACCTCCTGCCCGACGGCGAGGAGCGCGGCGTCGTCGTGCAGACCGCCTCGGTCGCCGCGACCGACGGCCAGGTCGGCCAGGCCGCGTACGCGGCGTCGAAGGCGGGCGTCGCGGGCCTGACCCTCCCGCTCGCGCGCGACCTCGCGCAGCACCGCGTCCGCGTCATGACGATCGCGCCCGGGATCTTCCGGACCCCGATGATGGCGTCGCTGCCCACGGAGGCCCAGGACTCCCTCGCCGCGCAGGTGCCGCACCCGAGCCGGCTCGGGAGGCCCGAGGAGTACGCGCGGCTGGTCCGGGCGATCGTCGAGAACCCCATGCTGAACGGCGAGGTGATCCGCCTCGACGGCGCGATCCGGATGGCGCCGCGCTGACATGCGACCCGACCCGACGACCACCGCCCCCGCGCTCGACGCCGCCACGTTCCGCGCCGAGCTGCTCTCGCTCGCGACACGCGAGCAGAAGCGGCAGTATGCGCGGTTCTTCCCCGGCGACGCCTCGTTCGCCGGTGTGCGCATGGGCGACGTCTTCACGCTCGCGAAGCGCTCGCTCGCGATGCCCGTCGCAGAGATCGAGCGTCTCCTCGAGGACCCCGTCCACGAGGTCCGGGCCGGCGCGTGCTCGATCATGGGCAAGGCGTCGACCGCGCGCCGCGTCGACCCGGCACGGCACGCGGAGCTCGTCGGGCTGCTGCTGCGGCGCCACGACCGCGTCGACGCGTGGGACCTGGTCGACCTCACCGCGCACCAGGTGCTCGGGACATGGCTCCTGGACCGGCCCCGCGACCCGCTCTACGAGCTCGCGCGGGCCGCCGACTGGCCGCGACGGCGCACGGCCGTCGTGGCGACCGCCGCGTTCCTGCGCAAGGGCCAGGTCGACGACACCCTCGCGCTCGCGGAGATCCTGCGCGACGACCCCGAGCCGTTCGTCCAGAAGGGCGTCGGCTGGATGCTGCGCGTCGTGAGCGACGCCGAGCCCGAACGGTTCCGCGCGTTCCTCGACGAGCACGCCGGCACGATGCCCCGGGCGACGCTGCGGGCCGCCGTCGAGAAGCTGCCGCCTGCGGAGCGCAAGGCGTGGGCCGCCCCGTGACGCGCGACGCGACCGAGCTCTTCGCCGGCCTCGTGCGCGCGTGGGGGGACGCGCTCGTCGCGAACGACCCCGCGGCGATCGACGGCTTCGTCGATCCCGGCTGGGTGCTCGTGGGGACGGACGGGAACGCCCAGCCTCGCGCCGCGTTCCTGGCCGCCGTCGCGTCGGGCGACCTCGTCCACACGGAGATGTCGTCGCAGCTCGTCACCGTGAGCGTGCACGACGACGTCGCGGTCACCCTCGCGCGCGGTGTCTCGGCGGGCACGTGGCAGGGCGCGCCGTTCCGCGACGACGAGTGGTCGGTCGACACCTTCGTCCGGCGGGACGGCCGGTGGGTCTGCGTGCACACCGCCGTCGTCCCGGCGAGCGGCCGAGGGGCGGGCGCGCCGACCTGAGCGCGGGCCGTCGGCGCCTCAGCCGACCGTCCCCGCCCCGAGCAGCCCGAGGCCGAAGAGGGTCCAGTCGTTGAGGACGTGCGCCCCCGCCGAGACCGCGAGGTTCTTCGTGAGCAGGTAGGGGACGAACAGGATGACGCGTGCCACGCCGATGATGAGCAGGCACTGGAGCAGGTTCCAGTCGTACGTCGGCAGGTGGATCAGCGCGAAGAGCACGGCCGCGACGACGAGGGCGATGGTGATCGAGGCGCGCCGGCCCAGCCGCCATGCGACCGTCGCCAGGGTCAGCACGGCCAGGAACGGCACGACCGTGAAGACCTCCTCGCCGACGAGCTGCGGGATCATGCTGAGGAAGTACGCGATGCGGTCGCCCGTGCCGAGGTCGGCGAGCGCCGCGCCCGTCGGGTTCGGGTTGGCGTCGAAGAGCGACGAGACCAGCAGGCCGACGGCGAACGTCACGACGACGTTGAGGGCCGCGAAACCGACCATGAGGCCGACGTCGCGACCGCGCACCCGGCGGAACAGCGTGCCCCACGCCGCGCGCACGCCGCCCAGGGCCCACGCGAGGGCGAGCAGCGGCAGCCCCGCGAACAGGACGCCGCGCACCACGATGCTCAGCCAGGGCGGCCCTGGAACGCCGACGAGCAGGTCGCACGCGGCGGCCACGAGCCACGCCCCGAGGAGCACCGCCCACTGGACCCCGGTGAGGCGCTTCGGGTCGCCCGCGTAGAGCGGGAAGTCGTGGCTGCGGGCGGCTGTGCCGCTCGCCGCGGGGATCGTGCCGTCTCCGGCGGTGGTCGCGCTGCTCATGCTGGGTCTCCTGGGGCGGGGCGGCGGTGACGCACTGCGACGCGGCCCGTGCGGCGTCACGAGCAGTATGTGACCGAGGGCCGGCGACCGCTCGCCCGATGCTGTGACGCTCCGCACGTCCGCACGGTGCGATGCTGTCTTCGTGCGCGTCGAACCGGTGTCCGAGGAGGTGCTGGTCCGGCGGGTCGTCGACACCGTGCTCGCCGCTCCGGGCCGCCCCGGCGCGTTGCGCGTGCTCGTCGACGGTCATCCCTCGGCCCGCCCGGAGGCGCTCGCGGACGCCCTCGTCGACCCGCTGCGCGCCGCGGGCAGGCCGGTCGCCCGGCTGCACGTCGCGGACTTCTGGCGGGCCGCGTCGCTGCGGCTCGAACGAGGCCGGGAGGACCCCGACGCGCTGCTCGAGGACCGGATCGACGTCGAGGGCCTCAACCGCGAGGTGCTCGACGCCGTCGGCCCGGGCGGCCGTGGCCGGTACCTGCCGAGCCTGCGCGACCCGGTGACGGACCGCGCGACGCGCGCGGCGTACGTCGAGGTGGAGCCGGGCCTCGTCGTGGTGCTCGACGGGTCGCTCGCGCTGGGCCGCGGTCTCACGACGGACCTTGCGGTGCACCTTGCGCTGCGGGCCGCGACGATCGGGCGGCGGACCGTCCCGGCGGACGCGTGGACGCTCCCGGCGTACGCGCGGTACGCGGCCGAGGTCGCGCCGGAGCGGGTCGCCGACGTCGTCGTGCGGGTCGACGACGCGCGCCACCCCGCGCTCGTGGAGCGCTGAGCCCCGGTTCGTCGCCGTGCGGAACGTCGCCGCCCGTGGAACTCTCGAACCTTGCCCGCCGAGCGAAGGAGTCCTCATGACCGGTCCTGCTGTCGAGCCCCTCGCCGTCCCCACGACCGACGCCGGCCTGCCGCTGTCGCGCCCGCCCGCCAACTTCGTGCCCGTCCGCAGCTGGCGCCTCGACTCGCTCGACGGCCTGTCGGCGCTGCGGCGTGAGCTCGGGGAGGTGCTCGGGCAGGCGGAGCCCGGGGCGGACGCCGGTCTCGCGCAGACGCCGGAGAAGGTCGTGCTCGTCGCGTCCGAGCTGGCCACGAACGCGCTCGAGCACGGACTGCCCCCCACGGTGGTGAGCCTCTCGCGGGACAAGGACCTGTGGCTCCTGGACATCGCCGACCACGAGCGGGGCGTGCCTCCGGTGTACGCCGGGGTGCGCGTACCGGGCGCCGGCGGCATGGGCCTCCACCTGGCGCGGCAGCTCGCGCTCGACGTGGGCTGGTACACGACCGGGACGACGAAGAACGTGTGGGTGACGTTCCCGGTGGACCGCCACGACGAGGGTGACCCGGCGCTACGCTGACGGGGAGCCGTGAACCCGCGGGGCGCTGGCGAATTTCTCCACAAGCACTCCGCAGCGTGAAACTTTATGCCACAATGGCGTCGTGCCGAATCCTGCTGGCGACGCCGCCTGGATCGTCGCGCTCGACGTCGGCGGTTCCGGGAGCCGGCTCGTCGCGCGTCGGCTGAGCGCCGCGCTCGCCGGCGACGAGGCGGCGCCGGGCGACGTCGTCCTCGCCGGCCGGTCCGTGACGATCCGTCCGGACGGGAGCGACGCGGTCGACGTCGTCCGCGAGCTGCTCGCGCGCCTGCGAACCGACGCGCCGCACGTGGCGGGGGTCGGAGCCGCGGCTGTCGGTGCGACCGGGCTCGCGACCCTCGTGCGCGACCCGGCCGAGCTGCACGCCGCGCTCCGGGACGGCCTCACCACCTCCGGTGCTCCCGACGGGAAGGACCTCTTCCGCTCGGCGGTCGCGGCCGACGCGCTGACCGCGCACCTCGGAGCGCTGGCCGGTCGCGGAGGGGCTGTCGTCGCCGTCGGGACGGGGGCGATCGCCCTCGGCACGGACCTGCGCACGACGTGGCAGCGGGTCGACGGCTGGGGGCATCTGCTCGGAGACCTCGGCGCCGGCTCGTGGATCGGCGCGCAGGGTCTGCGTGCTGCCGCCGCGGCCCACGACGGCCGGGCGAACGGCGGGTCCGCCGCCCTGCTGGACGCCGCGACGCGGCGGTTCGGCCCTGTACAGACCTGGCCGTCGCAGCTGTACACGCGCACGGACCGCGCCCAGGTGCTCGCCTCGTTCACGCCCGACGTCGCGGCCGCGGCGCGCGCGAGCGACGTGGTGGCCCGGCAGATCCTCGCCGGCGCGGGCACCCATCTCGCGACCACGCTCGCGGCGGCGGTCGTCGACGGCGTCCCGCCGCTCGCCGCGGCGACGGGCGGCGTCCTCGGCGTCGGGCCGCTCCTCACCGAGCCCTTCCGCGCGCGCCTCGCCGTGCTGCGGCCGGACGTCGAGCTCGTCCCGTCGGCGGGCACGCCGCTGGACGGCGCGCTGCTGCTGGCCGGACGGCTCGCGCAGGACCCGGCGGGCGTCGTCGGGCACGAACCGTGGCTCAGCGTGTCCGGCGCCGCGCGCGCCACGCCTCGCCCCGCATCTCGCCCCACATCTCGCACCGCACCGCACGCCGACCTCTCCGAGGAGGACCCCGATGGCCGCTGACGGTCTCGTCCGCATCCGCCAGGCACTGCCCGCGCTGCGCCCCGCCGAGGCGCGGATCGCCCAGGCGGTGCTCGACGACCCCGCGTCCGTCGTGGGCAAGACGATCACGGAGCTCGCGGCCGACGTCGGCACGTCGCAGGCGACCGTCGTCCGGTTCTGCCGCGCGGTGGGCTACGCCGGCTACCCCGAGTTCCGCATCGACCTCGCGCAGGCGACGAGCCGGCGTGCCGTCGAGCAGGAGCGGGCGAACGTCGCGCACGGCGAGATCGACCCGGACGACACCGTGCAGGACGTCGTCGAGAAGATCGCCTTCCACGAGGCGCGGACCATCGAGGAGACGGCGCGCGCGCTCGACCTCGAGGCGCTCGAGGCCGTCGCAGCCGCGGTGGCGGCGGCGCCGCGCATCGACCTCTTCGGCGTCGGGTCGAGCGGTCTCACCGCGCAGGACCTCGCGCAGAAGCTCCAGCGCATCGGGCTCGTGTGCTTCGCGTCGCCGGACCCGCACGTGCAGCTCCAGTCCGCGGCGCTCCTCGGGCCGGGGGCGGTGGCGCTCGGCGTCTCGCACAGCGGCCTCACGGTCGAGACGAACCACGCGCTGCGTATCGCGCACGAGCGGGGCGCGACGACCGTCGCCGTCACCAACTTCCCCGAGTCGCCCCTGGTCGGGCACGCCGACCTCGTCCTCACGACGACCGCGCGCGAGACCCAGTTCCGCTCCGGGGCGCTGTCGAGCCGTATCGCCCAGCTCGCGATCGTGGACTTCCTCTTCGTGCGCGTCGCGCAGCGGCTGTTCGAGCGGACCACGGAGAACCTCCGGGCGACCTACGAGGCGGTGCAGCCGCACCGGCTCGGGTACGAGCGCCGGGCCCGCCCGTGACGCCCCGCCGGCCACGGACCGTCCGGCCCGCTGAGCCCGGGCCGGGGTTCGAGCTCCGGACCGACCTGCTGACCCGGGTCGCCCACGCGCACGACGCCTCGCACTACCTGCTGCGGCCCGACGTCGTCGTCCGGGCGCACGACCGGGGCGGCGTCGTCGCCGCGCTCCGCGAGGCGCACCGGCGCGGCCTGCCCGTGACGTTCCGGTCGGGCGGGACGAGCCTGTCCGGGCAGGCGTCGGGCGGCGGGATGCTCGTCGACACGCGCACGCGGTTCACGCGCGTCGAGGTGCTCGACGGCGGCGCGCGCGTGCGGTGCGAGCCCGGCGCCACGCTCCGGCTCGTCAACGCGCACCTGCTCCGGCACGGCCGCCGCCTCGGGCCGGACCCCGCGAGCGAGATCGCGTGCACGATCGGCGGGGTCGTCGCGAACAACTCGAGCGGCATGTCCTCGGGCACGGCCCGTACGGCCTACCGGACGGTCGAGGCGATGACGGTCGTGCTCGCCGACGGGACGGTGCTGGACACGGGCGCCCCGGACGCGGACGCGCACCTGCGCGCCGTCCGGCCCGACGTCCACGCGGGCCTCGCCGCGCTGCGCGACCGCGTGCGGTCGAGCGCGACCGCGCGCGCCGAGATCGAGCGTCAGTTCGCGATGAAGAACACGATGGGCTACTCGGTCAACGCGCTGCTCGACCACGACGAGCCGGTGCGGATCCTCGAGCACCTGATGATCGGGTCCGAGGGGACGCTCGGCTGGGTCGCCGACGTCACGTTCCGCACCGTCCCGCTGCTGACCCACGCCGCGACCGCCCTTCTCGTGCTCGACTCGATCGAGCGCGCGACCGACGCCCTCGTGCCGCTCGCCGCGTCGGGTGCCGAGGCGATCGAGCTGCTCGACGCGGCCTCGTTGCGGGTCGCGGCGGCCGATCCCGCGGCGGACCCGAGCATGCGGGCCCTCGCCACAGGTGCCGGGATCACCGAGCAGACGGCGCTGCTCGTCGAGTACCGCGCCGCGACCGCGGACGGCCTGGCGCCGCTGCAGGAGGCGGCGCGCGACGTCGTCGGCTCGCTCGCACCGTCGTCGGGGGTCCCGGCGACCCTGACGACCGACCCCGCGACGCGCGAGCGCCTGTGGCGCGTGCGCAAGGGCCTGTACACCGCGGTCGCGGGCGCTCGCCCCGCGGGGAGCACGGCCCTGCTCGAGGACGTCGCGGTACCGGTGGCCGACCTCACCGCGACCGTGCGCGACCTCGGCGGGGTCTTCGCGCGCCACGGCTACGACGACGCCGTGACGTTCGGGCACGCCAAGGACGGCAACCTGCACTTCATGATCACGCCGCGGCTCGGCGACCGGGCGGAGCTCGCCCGGTACGCGGCGTTCAGCGAGGACCTCGTGGACCTGGTCCTCGGCCACGGCGGCACGCTCAAGGCCGAGCACGGCACGGGCCGCATCATGGCGCCGTTCGTACGGCGTCAGTACGGCGATGAGCTCTACGACGTCATGCGCGAGGTCAAGCGGCTGCTCGACCCGCGGGGCCTGCTGAACCCCGGCGTCGTGCTCAGCGACGACCCCGAGGAGCACCTGCGGAACCTCAAGGTCGAGGCGTCGGCGGGCGGCGAGGACGCCCCGCTCGTGGACCGCTGCGTCGAGTGCGGCTACTGCGAGCCGGGCTGCCCGTCGCGCACCGTCACGACGACGCCGCGCCAGCGCATCGCGCTGCTCAAGGAGCTGTCAGTCGCGTCGCCGGCCGAGCGCGCCGAGCTCGAGCGCGCCTACGACCACGCGGCCGTCCAGACGTGCGCCGTCGACTCGCTGTGCGTCGAGGCGTGCCCGGTCGGCATCGACACGGGTGCGGTGATGAAGGGCCACCGCGCCCGTGCGCACGGTCCGCTGGCCCGCCGCGGCGGAGAGGTCGCCGCCGAGCACTGGGACGGCGTGCTCACGGGGGTGCGCGGAGCGCTCGCCGTCGCCGACGTGCTGCCGACGCCGCTCGTGCGGGGCGCGTCGCAGGTCGGCCGCTCGTTGCTCGGGTCCGACGTCGTGCCGCTCGCGGGGGACGACCTGCCCGGCCCGGGGCCACGCCGCCAGTCAGGGTCGCAGGTCAGCGGGGTGTCCTCTCGCCCTGACAACCCGACGGCGGGCCGCGACCTGTCAGGGTCGCAGGTCAGCGGGGTGTCCTCTCGCCCTGACGCGGCGCCGCGCGCGGTGCTGTTCGCCTCATGCACCGGCGAGATGTTCGCGCCGGCGGCAGGGGGCCTCGGCGCGGAGGCGGCGCTGCGGGCGGTGTGCGAGCGCGCCGGCATCGGGCTCGCCACCCCCGCCGGGGTCGGTGGCCTGTGCTGCGGCACGCCGTGGTCGTCCAAGGGCCTGCCCGACGGCGCGGCCGCCATGGCCCGCCGGGTGCTCGACACGCTGTGGGTCGCGACGCGCGAGGGCGAGCTGCCCGTCGTGTGCGATGCCTCGAGCTGCACGCACGGCCTCGTGGAGTCCGGGCACCGTCTTGCGGACGACGAGGAGGCCCACGGCCGGTGGTCGAGGCTGCGGTTCGTCGACGCGGTGACGTTCGTGCGCACCGACGTCCTGCCGGCCCTCGCGGACCGCGCCGTCGACGTCGCGACGGTGGGCGACGTCGTCGTGCACCCCACGTGCGCGAGCGTGCACCTGGGTGCCGTGGACGACCTGCGCGCGGTGGCCGAGGCGGTCGCGGAGCGCGTCGAGGTGCCGGACGCGTGGGGGTGCTGCGGGTTCGCCGGTGACCGCGGGATGCTGCACCCCGAGCTGACGGCGGCGGCGACGCGCGCGGAGAGCGCCGAGGTCGCGCGCCACGCCGCGGCGCTCCCGGCAGGACGGTTCGACGCGTACGTGTCGAGCAACCGCACGTGCGAGACGGGCATGTCCCGGTCCACGGGCCACGACTACGTCCACGTCCTCGAGCTCCTCGAGGCCGCGACCCGCCCTGCGGTGACGGCGTGAGCGTTCCTCGACGGGGCCGCAGCTCCTGATGACAGCCGACGAGAGGCTCGTAGGATGACGACCGGGCGGTAGGTCGCACTCCGCCCGGACGCGGTTCGGACCCGGCCACCGCGCACGCTGCGCCGTGTGCGGTGGCCGCTCCTCTCGTACGACGACGTGCGGGGGGTCCCGCTCGACGGCGAGACGAGGAGGATCAGCCGCAGGGCGTGATGCCCTGACCTGCAAGGACACAGATCGGTCATCCCTCGAAGGAGAGACGATGAGCACGTCCCAGATGACACGTCGCAGCCTCATCAAGGCGCTCGCGACGTCGACCGTGGCCGTCGGCCTCGGTGCCGCCGCCGCCCCGGCGGCGAGCGCGGCGACACCCACCGCCGGGCCGCTCGCGGCAGCCGGCAACGGCCGGCTGCTGCCCCCCGGCAAGATCGGCATCCAGCTGTACTCGATCCGCGACAAGGTCTCGAGCCTCGGGTTCCGCGCGGTCTTCGAGCAGCTCGCCGACATCGGGTACTCCGAGATCGAGTTCGCGGGCTACAACCAGGGCCAGGTCGGGCCGATCACGCCGGAGGAGATCCGGCAGCTCCTCGACGACAACGGGCTCAGCGCCGTCGGTTCGCACGTCGGCCTCAACGCGCTGCGCAACGACCTCCCGCGCCAGCTCGAGATCGCCAACGTCCTCGGCATGCCGCACGTCGGGACCGCGAACGCGCCGACCAACGTCAACACCGTCGCCGGGTACCGCGCGGCGGCCGACGAGTTCAACGCCTGGGGGGAGCAGGCGCGCGCGGCGGGCCTCAAGCTCTACCAGCACAACCACGCCGGCGAGTTCGCGTTCGCCACGGACCAGCCGGACGTGCGCCTCTACGACGTCTTCTTCGACAACACGGACCCGCGGACGGTGTTCCTCGAGATGGACGTGTACTGGGCCTTCGTCGGCCAGTACCGCTTCCCGGGCTTCGAGCCGATCGACTACGTCCGGGACAACCCGCACCGCTACCCGCTGCTGCACCTGAAGGACGGCGACCGCAACGCGGCGAACCCCAACGGGTTCGACATCATCGAGTTCGACGCCGGCGACCTGCCGTACCGCGAGTTCCTCCGGGCCACGAAGGCGCGCGGGACCCGGTACGGCATCTGGGAGCAGGACAACGCCCCGACGACGGCGGTCCCGCCGAACCCGGTCGACTCGTTCGGCAACGCGGAGCGCAGCTACGCGGCGCTGCTCGGCCTGCGCGGCTGACGTCGCGGCCGGACGTCCCGCACCGACCCGGTCCGTCCGACGGCGGGTCTCCCGCGATCCCCGCAGCACCCTGGAACCAGGGCCGCTGCGGGGATCGCGGCGTCTGCGGGTGCGCCGGAACCCAACTAACGATCAACTTCCAACTTTTGATTGACACCTGACAGAAGGTCCGTAGGATAACGACCGGGCGGTAGGTGAACGTACCCGACGCCCGCCCGCTCCGCGCACCGCGCAGGGGCCGGAGAGGTACTTCCTCCCGCACGCCGACGTGCGGGAGCTTCGCTCGACGACGAGACGAGGAGGACACGACGCCGGGCGCCCGTCCGCGCCCCACCAGTCCACACACACAGACCGGGCCACCCGATTCCGTCGTTGGCGCGACGGGGGCGACCCGGTCCGGATGACCCCTCACAGGCGACTGAAACCTCACAGGAGTGGCATCACATGAAGGATATCCGCAGGCGGTCACGCCTGAGCAGAGGGATGACGGCCGCACTCGCCGCCGGCGCCCTCGCGCTGACAGGCGTAGGCCTGGCGGTCGCGCCCGCGACCGCGCACGACGGCGTCGACCACGGGGCCGAGCCCGGTGCCGACACCGCGCTCGACTGGTCGAACTACGAGAAGGTCCTGCTGACGAAGAACGTCGGCGAACCCCTCGACATGGCGATCCTGCCGGACTCGCGCGTGCTGCACACCGCGCGCAACGGCGACATCCGGCTCACCGACCCGGCGACGGGCACCACGCGCACGATCAACCAGGTCCCCGTCTACGCGAACTCGGAGGACGGGCTCCAGGGCATCGCGCTCGATCCCGCGTTCGCGGAGAACGGCTGGGTCTACCTCGTCTACGCGCCGATCGACGCCGACGGCGACGGGCAGCCCGACACCCCCACGGGGAACGCCCCGAACTCGCTGCCCGCCGGCGCCGACGAGAGCTACTGGGACCAGTGGGTGGGCGTCAACCGTCTGTCGCGCTTCCAGTGGACCGACGACGCGCTCGACCTGTCGAGCGAGCAGGTCATCCTCGACGTCGAGGTCCAGCGCGGGCAGTGCTGCCACGTCGGGGCCGACATCGACTTCGACGGCGAGGGCAACCTCTACCTCACGACGGGCGACAACACGCCCGCGAGCACGCCCGGCGCCAACGGCTTCGCGCCCAACAACGACGCGCCGGGGATGAACCCGGGCTTCGACTCGCGCCGCGGCGCGGGGAACACCAACGACCTGCGCGGCAAGATCCTGCGGATCCACGTTCAGGAGGACGGGACGTACACGATCCCCGAGGGCAACCTGTTCGCCCCGGGCACCGAGAACACCCGGCCCGAGATCTTCATCATGGGCGTGCGCAACCCGTTCCGCTTCGAGGTCGACCCGGAGACGAGCTCGATCTCCTGGGGCGACTACGGGCCGGACGCGACCAAGGCCGTCGCCGACGCCAACGACCGTGGCCCGATGGGCTACGTCGAGTGGAACGTCGCGAGCCTCGACGACCCGCACAACGCGGGCTGGCCCTTCATGACGGGCGACAACTTCGCATACAACGACTGGGACTTCGAGACGTCGACCGCGGGGGAGTTCTTCGACCCGGAGAACCTGCAGAACACGTCCCGCTGGAACACCGGCCTCGTCGACCTCCCGGCACCGCGCCCCGCGACGCTGTACTACGGCGACGAGCCGGGCGACCAGCCGTGGGACGAGCTCGTGAACTTCGGGACGAGCAACGGCCAGGCGCCGATGGGCGGCCCGGTCTACCACTACGACGCCGACAACCCGTCGACCACCAAGCTGCCCGAGTACTGGGACGGCAAGGCGTTCATGGGCGAGTTCTCGCAGGACTACATCGCGGCGATCACCGTCGACTGGTCGACGTTCGACGTCACGCACATCGAGGACTTCCTGCCGAACTCCGCCCTGACGAGCGCCGCGCAGCCGATCCACGACAACCCGATGGACATCGAGATCGGTCCGGACGGCTCGATGTACGTGCTCGACTACGGCGACGGCTTCTTCCGCGCCAATCCCGACGCGGGCCTCTACCGCATCGACTACGTCGAGGGGAACAAGTCCCCGCAGGCGCGGTTCACCGCCACGCCGAACTCGTCGTCCGAGGCCCCGCTCGAGGTCACGTTCGACGCCTCGACGTCGTCCGACCCCGACGGTGACACCCTCACCTACGAGTGGGACGTCGACGGCGACGGCACGTACGACTACACGGGCGCGCAGGCGACGCACACCTACACCGAGATCGGCGCCTACACGGCTCGGCTCCGGGCGACGGACGACGGCGGCCGGCGCGGGCTCACCTCGCGCGTCATCTCGGTCGGCAACCAGGCGCCCGAGGTCACGGTGGAGTACCCGGGCAACGGCTCGTTCTTCGACTGGGGCAACGCGATCCCCTACCGGGTCACGACGACCGACGCCGAGGACGACGCCTCCGTCGAGACGCCGGAGCCGCACCTCACCGCGGACTCCCCGATCAGCGCGTGGCTCGCGGACCAGATCGGTCACGACGTCCTCGTCGAGAACCTCGGGATCGACGCGGAGACGCTCGGCGAGATCAGCGGGTACAGCCTCAACGAGCTCGTCGCGCTGTCCGGCGGCGCACTGTCGGCGGAGATGGTGCAGGGCGTGGTCACGGCCTACGCGGCGGCCTTCGAGGAGGCTCCGAGCGGTGGCGGGACCGTGTGCTCGCGCGTCGCGTGGACGTACGGCCTCGGTCACGACGAGCACGCCCACCCGGAGAACACGGGCGCGGGCTGCACGGGTGCGTGGCTGACCGACCCGAACTCGCCCGAGCACGGGCCGGGCGCACAGCTCTACGGCGCAGTCGTCGTCACGTACACGGACGCCGGTCACAACGGGCTGCCCCCGGCCCAGGGCGAGGCCACCGTCCGCCTCAACCCGAAGCTCCAGCAGCCGGAACACGCGACGCAGCGTCAGGGCGTCGTCGTGTACGCCGACGAGACGGCGTCGGGCGGCACGGCCGTCCGCGGCCTCGGTGCGGGCGGCGACTTCCTGCGCTTCGACCCGGTGAACTTCGCCGGGATCGACGGGGCGGTCGTCCGGGCGAACGGCGCCGGCCAGGTCCAGCTGCGCTGGGGTGCCGCCGACGCGGCGCCCTTCGCGACGGCGACGATCCCGGGCGGTGCGGGCTGGAAGGACGTCGAGATCGCGTTCGACGCTCCCGAGGGCAGCGGTCAGCTCTTCGTCACCTCGGCGGACGACCTCGCGCTCGACGCCATCACGATGGTCGGTGCCGGCGTCGCCGACGTCACGGCCCCGACCGTGGTCCACACCCTCGCGCCGGCCGAGCCGACCGGGGTGGGCGGGGTCTTCAACGAGCCGGTCACGTTCTCGGTGGGTGCCACCGACGACGGGGCGATCCGGAGCGTGGAGTACTCGCGCGACGCCGGGGCGACGTGGCAGGCGCTCTCGTCGCGCCAGCAGTACTCCGTCGCGTTCTCCGAGAGCGGCACGTACGACCTCCAGTACCGGGCGACCGACACCGGGGGCAACGTCTCCGAGCTCGGCAGCGCGTCGTTCACGATCGACCTCGAGGCACCCGACGAGCCGACGGTGGAGTCGACCACGAGCATCGCGCTCGGTGCCGCTCGCGTCACCTACGGCGACCTGGGCGAGGCGGTCGTGACGGTCGCCGGCGAGGGCGGCGTGCCCACCGGCGAGGTCGTGCTCACGGCGGGTGACGTCGAGGTCGGCCGCGGGACCCTCGCCGAGGGCACCGCGACGATCGCGATCGACCCGTCGCTCGCCGTCGGGACGCACGTCGTCAAGGCCACGTACCAGGCGGACGGCACGTTCAAGGCGTCGTCGGCCGGGGCGCGGCTCACCGTGGCCCAGGCGAGGTCGACCCTGACCGGGTCGGTCATGCCGAACCCGGTCAAGCCGGCGGTCGCCGCCAAGGCGACGCTGCACGTCGAGCCGTCGACCGGCGTCGTCGCCACGGGTGACGTGGTCCTGACCGTCAAGAAGAACAACGTCACCGTCGCGACCCGTACCGGGACGCTCGACGCGGCCGGCGACGTCGTCGTGACGCTGCCCAGGCTCGGGGAGACCGGCACCTACCAGGTGCAGGCCCAGTACGCCGGTTCCGCCGGTGTCGCGAAGAGCTCGGCGACGTTCAACCTCACGGTCCGCAGCTGACCGTTCGCCGGTGGCTCGGGCCTCGCGCCCGGGCCACCGGCCCACCGGACGTCCCCGGGCTGTCCCGGGGCGGCTCACCTCGAAGGAGAGACATGAGTTCACAGCACCACCACCACCCGACGGTCCCGGCCAAGCCGATGAGCCGTCGCAACCTGCTCAAGGCGCTCGCCGCGTCGTCGGTCGCCGTGGGTGCCGGAGCGATCCTCGGCCCGGCGGCGGCCAGCGCGCTCGGGGGCGCAGGCCTGGCCGCGGCCCCCGCCCCGTCGGGCGGCCGCGGGCGCCTGGTCCCCGTCAACCGCATCGGCATCCAGCTCTACACCGTCCGCGACAAGGTCAGCTCGCTCGGCTTCCGCCAGGTGTTCGAGGAGCTGGCGGACATCGGCTACTCCGAGATCGAGTTCGCCGGGTACACGCAGGGCAACGTCGGCGCGATCACCGTGCCGGAGATCCGCCAGCTCCTCGACGACAACGGCCTGCGCGCCGCGGGCGCCCACGTCAACCTCAACCTCAACAACATCGACGCCGAGATCGAGAAGGCGCTCGTGCTCGGCATGCCGCACCTCGGGCAGGGCGGCCCGATCGCGGGCGGCTACGGCGGCCCCGTGCCGAAGGACGCGTGGCTCCAGGCGACCGACGTGTGGAACCAGATGGGAGCGAAGGCGAAGGCGGCAGGCCTGAAGCTCTACTCGCACAACCACGCCCAGGAGTTCAACTTCACGAGCGACGACCCGAGCACGCGCGTCTACGACCTGCTGTGGGAGAACCTCGACCCCGAGCTCGTCTTCTTCGAGATGGACGTGTACTGGGCCTACGTCGGCCGTCACCTGTACCCGGGGTTCGAGCCGATCGAGTACGTCAAGGCCGACCCGCGCCGCTTCCCGATCCTGCACCTCAAGGACGGCAAGACCAACGAGGCGAGCACCAACGGCTACGACATCATCGAGTTCGGCGCCGGGAACATCCCCTACGCCGCCTTCCTCTCGGAGCTGCGCGACCGCGGTCAGCGCTTCGGCATGTACGAGCAGGACAACGCCGCGACCGTGGCGGAGCCCGGCAACGAGCTCAACTCCCTGGGCAACGCCCGGCGCAGCTACGGCGAGATCTCCTCGCTCCGCGGCTGACGCGACCGACCACACGTTTCTTTCGAAGGAGAAGCACGCATGACATGGAAGTGGAAGGTCCCGTCCGCCGCGCTGCTCGCGCTGGCGACGGCCACGGTGGTCGCCCCGGCGGCGCACGCCGCGGACGTCGAGTGCACGGGCGACCTCGGTGACCAGACGATCAGCGGGGACCTCGTGGTCCCCGGCGGCGTCGACTGCGTCCTGGGCGGCGCGACCGTCGAGGGCGACGTGGTCGTCGAGCCCGAGGGCTGGCTCGACGCGACGTCCGTGACGGTCGGTGGCGACGTCGTCGCGACCGACGCGTACGGCGTCTCGCTCGACGGCACGAGCGTCGGGGGCGACGTGAGCGCGTACTCCGCCGACACGCGGGTCGGGTTCCTGTACCTCAACGACCTCACCGTCGGTGGCGACGTCGCAGCCGGGGGCATCGACGTCGAGATCAACGACTCGACGATCACCGGCACGCTCCTGACCCAGGAGGCGAGCTACGTCGACCTGCTGCGCACCTCGGTGCACGGCGACGCGACGCTCGACGGCTCGGCGTACGGCGTGTCCGTCGCCGGTGCGGTCGTCGGCGGCTCGCTCACGGTGAGCAACGGCCAGCGCGACCTGCTCGTCGGGGCGACCACCGACGGCCAGGCCGACGAGTGGGGCAACGCCGTCGCGGGCGACCTCGTGCTCACGGACAACTCGGGCAACCTCCGGGTCGCCGGCACGGCCGTGCAGGGCACGATCCGGACGTCGGGCAACGACCCGGCGGCGGCGTTCGGACCCGGCAACACCGCGGGCGGCGTCGACGGCGACCACTCGGGCGAGGCGCCCGCACCGGCTCCCGAGGGCGACCAGGCCGTGGCCGTCACCGTCCCGGCGCAGTCGGGCGGCGAGCTCACGTGGCAGCTCGAGGGCTCGTCGAGCCTCGTCGACCTCGGTGTCGCCACCGAGGAGCTGAGCTACTACCAGGCGATGGGCCAGCTCGTCCCGGTGCGCGTGCAGGACACGCGTGCGGGCGACCCGGCGTGGTCGGTCACCGGCCAGGTGTCCGACTTCGTCGCGGGCGGGCAGACCGTCGAGGGCAAGTACCTCGGCTGGACGCCGGGCGTCCTCGAGAACGGCGGCGACGCGGTCGCCGGCGAGCACGTGGCGTCCGGGTTCGACGAGGGCGAGGGCCTCGCGCAGGCCCGCACCCTCGCGCGGGCCGACGAGGGTCACGCGCGCGGCGCGTCCGTGGTCGGGGCGACCCTCGACCTCAAGCTGCCGCTCGACACCCCGCGCGGCACGTACACCGCGACGATCACCCTGACCGCTCTGGGGTGATCCACCCGCCCCGCCCCGCCCCCCGGGCCGAGGGGGGCGGGGTGTGGCCGGCCGCCACGAGCGCCGTGGCGGCCGGCCGTATGGTCAGGCACCGACGGGCGCCCGTCTCCACCAGACGGGCACCGCCGCCCGAGCATCACCGACGAAGGACCCAGCACCATGACCGACCGCCGCACGAACCCTCTCTCGTCCGCGAGCGCACGCCTGCGGCGCGTGCTCGCCGTGCTCGCCGCGCCGGTCCTGACGCTCGCGCTGCTCGTCGCTCCCGCCGCCGTCGCGACGGCGGACGTCGAGCCCGCGCCCGAGTCCTCGACGACCGTGCAGTGGGGCTTCCGCCCCGCCGACACCGCGCAGGGCACCGACCGTCCCAACTTCGCGTACTCGCTCGCGCCGGGCGGCTCGGTCCAGGACGCGATCGTCGTGACGAACCACGGCGACGAGCCGCTCGCCCTCGGGGTCTACGCGGCGGACGGGTTCCTCACCGACGACGGCACCCTGGACCTCCTCCCGACCGGCGAGGAGTCGACGGCGCTCGGGTCGTGGATCGTGCTCGCCCAGCCGGGGATCGAGGTCCCGCCGCAGGAGAGCGTCGAGGTCCCCTTCACCCTGACCGTGCCCCAGGACGCCACGCCCGGCGACTACGCCGCCGGGGTGGTCTCGTCCCTCGTCGTCGCCGCGGACGACGGCGTGACGACCGACCGCCGCCTCGGCTCCCGTGTCCACCTGCGCGTCCAGGGCGACCTCGCCCCCGCGCTCGCCGTCGAGGACGTGCACCTGGAGTACGACGGCACGCTCAACCCGTTCGCGGCCGGGACCGCGACGATGCGCTTCACGGTGCGCAACGAGGGCAACACGCGGGTCGCTCCCGCGACGTCCGTCCGCGTGACCGGTCCGTTCGGCCTCGCGGGCGGCGCCGCGGCCTCCGTCGACGTCCCCGAGCTCCTGCCCGGGTCGTCGGTCGAGCGCACGGTCGAGGTCGACGGCGTGCGGCCGCTCGTGCGGCTCGACGGGACGCTCACCGTCGGCGGCGAGGTCGTGCCCCTGCCGGGCACCGTCCCCGATCCCGAGGTTGTCGTGCCCGGCGTGACGGCCTCCGCATCCACGTGGGCGGTCCCGTGGGTCGCGCTCGGCCTGCTCGTCCTCGTCGTCGCGCTCGTGGTGTGGCGGGTCCGGGCGCGCCGCCGCGCGAAGGCCGCGCAGCAGCGCGCCGTCGACGCGGCGGTCGCCGCCGCCCTCGCCGAGCGCGAGGCCGCCGACGCCGTCGTCGCGGGGGACCGCGACCCGACCGGGACCTGAGCCCGCGTCGGGCGACCCGGCTCGGTCCCGCGTCAGACGGCCGAGCCGTCGCGCGCCGGGCGCGGCTCCGCCACCGGGCGGACGGCCCCGGCGACGGCGAGGCTCAGCACGGTGGCGGCGCAGAGGACGAGCAGCGCGTGGCGCGCCCCGACACCGTCGACGAGCAGGCCGAGCAGGGGCGGTGCGCTGAGCATCGCGACGGTGGAGAACGACGTCGCGACCGCGACCCGCGGGCCGGCGTGCGCCGGGTCGTCGGACGCGGCGGCGATCGCGACCGGGTTCGCGAGGGCGGCGCCGCACCCCCAGAGCACGATCCCGACCCAGGCGAGCGGCAGGCTCGGTGCGAGACCGAACGCGAGGAGCCCGACGAGCGCCGACGCCCCGGAGGCGCGCAGCACCGTGACGCGGCCGAACCGGTCGATGAGCCCGGTCCCCGCGAACCGGAACACCGTCATCGCGCCCACGAACGTGCCGTACGCGACCGCCCCGACCGCCTCGCGCACCGCGAACCCGTCCACGACGGCGATCGACAGCCAGTTCCCGGCCGATCCCTCCGACAGCGACGACGCGAGCAGGACGAGCCCGATGAGCAGCGTGCGCGGCTCGCGCCAGGCGGCGAGCGCCGCGCGGACACCGGAACCCCGGCGGGGCGAGGCGGTCCCGCCCGCGTGCTCGGGGGCGAGCGCCGTGGCCGGGCGGATCAGCGTGGCGCGGGCGACGGCGACGGCGAGGCTCACCACGACGAGCTGGGCCGTGATGCCGACGTGGGCCCACGAGAACGCCGCCGCGACGAGCGCGCCGCACGCCGCACCGATGGAGAACGCGGCGTGGAAGTGGGGCAGGATCGCCCGCCCGACGTGCTGCTCCACGGAGGCCGCGCAGATGTTGATCGGCACGTTGGTCAGCGCGCCGCACGCACCGTTCACGAACGCGCCCACCGCGAAGAGCCCGACGCTCCCCGTTCCTGTGCCGGCCGCGACGAGCGCGAACCCGACGACGTTGCCCGCCGTCGCGACGACGAGCGTCGTGCGGCTGCCGAACCGTGCGACGACCGCCCCGGTCACGACGACCGCGGAGAGCGTGCCGAGCCCACCCACCACGAGCAGCGCCCCGAGCTGTCCGGAGCTCAGCCCGAGCGCGTCGCGGACCGACGGCAGGCGGCTCATCCACGACGTGCCGACGACCCCGAAGAGGGCGAACTGCGCCATGAGCGCCCAGCGGGCGCGCGCCACCGTCGCGGCGTCGTCGGCCTGGGCAGGGGTGTTCCCGGAAACCGTTGGGAGTCTTGACACTTGCCGCAGTTTACGGAGCGTCGTGCCGCCGAACCCCGGGTTGCACGTCGCTGAATCCCTTCAACGGCGTGCAACCCGGGGTTCGGCGGCAGCCGGCGGCACACGGCCCATGGTTCGGCGGCAGCCCGGCGGCAGCCCGGCGGCAGCGCGGCGGTAGCGCGGGGTCCGGCGGCCGGCGGGTCAGACGCGGACGGTACCCGCGACGACCGTGACGCAGTCGCCGCCGACCCACACCGTCCCCTCGTCGTCGCGCTCGACGCGCACCCGGCCCGCACGACCGAGGGCGGCGCCCTGCGCGGCGACGTACCGGTCGGGCAGCCGTCCGTCGCGCACGAGCCACTGCCCGACGACCGCGTTGAGCGACCCGGTCACGGGGTCCTCGGGGATGCCCATGGCCAGGGCGAAGCCGCGCACCTCGGCCGCTGCGCCGTCGGGCCCGGACGCGTCGTCGGACCCGGAGGCGTAGAGGCCGACGACGCCCACGGACAGGTCCGGGTGCTGCGCGCGCAGGGCCGTGAAGTCGGGCGCGAGCGCCGCGACGCGCTCCGCCGAGTCGAGCAGCACGACGCGCCAGCCGGGTCCGTTGTCGAGGAGCCGGTGGTCCACGACGGCGTCGGCGGGGACGCCGAGCGCCGCGACGATCGCACCGACCTCGTCGTCGCCGAGCGGAGCGTCCGTGAGGAGGTCCGGCGCGGCGAAGGCGAGGGAGCCGGAGTCGTCGCCGGCGTCGACACCCCTCCGGATCGTCACGAGGCCCACGCCGCACTCCTGCACGACGGCGCCGCTCGCCCGGGGCGTGCCGCCCGCCTCGAGCCAGGCGTGGCACGAGCCGAGGGTGGGGTGCCCGGCGAACGGCAGCTCGCCCGCGGGGGTGAAGATGCGCAGGCGGTAGTCGGCACCGTCGGCCGCGCCGTGTGCCGTGGGCGGCAGGACGAACGTCGTCTCGGAGAGGTTGGTCCACCGCGCGAAGGCGGCCATCTGCTCGTCGCTCAGCCCGTCGCCGTCGAGCACGACGGCCACCGGGTTGCCGAGCGTCGGGACGGCCGTGAAGACGTCGACCTGCGCGAACGGTCGCGACGGATCGACGTCGCCGTGGCGTGCACTCATACGAGCGAGCCTACGCGGCGGCGCGCGACGGGTGACTTTTGCCGATCCTTTGACAGAAGTTGTCGACAGGACGGCTGAACCGGGGTTACATTGTCCAGCGTTGTCATCGACGGGGAGACAGCGTTGTCCCCGCCGGTCCGGTCGGCCTCACGAGGAGCGAAGATGCTCGTACGCACGTCACCCCCACCACCTCGGAACGGCGTCGCCAGACGACGGCGCGGCATCGCCGCCCTCGCCCTCGGCGCCGTCGCCGTCACCGGTCTCGCCGCTCCCTCAGGGGCCGCAGACCTGCCCGAGCAGGAGCCCGGCGTCACGCTGCGGACCTTCCAGCTCGCGTCGGACCCCGGTGCGGTGTGCACCCTGAAGTCGGGCCAGACCCCGAACGTCGACAAGCTCATGCCGACGATCGACTGGACGACGGCCGAGCAGTTCGGTGCCGAGGACCGGTTCATCTCCCAGGTCACCGCCAACCTGACGGTGGAGACCGCGGGGCAGTACACCTTCCGCGTCACCAACGACGACGGCGCGATCGTCTACATCGACGACCAGCAGGTCATCGAGAACGACGGGCCGAACGACTCGACGTCCGTCGAGGGGAACGCCACGCTCACCGCTGGCGTGCACGCGCTCCGCGTCGACTACTACGAGGGCGGCGACAAGCAGCGCCTCACGCTCGCGTGGAAGACGCCGGGCAGCTCGACCTTCGAGGTCGTCCCCCAGTCGGTGCTGAGCACCGAGGCGGACGTCGTGCGCGTGACCGCGCCCGGCTACAAGTACTGCGAGGGCGACACCGACACCGCGGGCGACGGCCTGCGGCTCGACACCGTCAACCCCAACTACGAGCTCACCGACCTGCGCCCCGAGGGCTTCGAGCCCAAGGTCTCCGGTCTCGCGTTCACCCCCGACGAGAAGCTCGCCGTCGTCACGACGGGCGAGGTCAGCTCCGGCGGCTGGCGACCCGACCCGGTGTCGGGCGAGGTGTACTTCCTCGACGGCGTCGTCGACGCCGACGGCCCCGAGGACGTCACGGTGACGAAGGTCGCGGACGAGCTCCTCAACCCCATGGGCATCGAGGTCATCGAGGACTCGATCTTCGTCTCGGAGCGGTACCAGCTCACGCAGCTCACCGACCCCGACGGCGACGGGTTCTACGACGTCCACACGAAGATCGCGGAGTGGCCCGACGGCGGCAACTTCCACGAGTTCGCGTTCGGCCTCGTCCACGACGAGGACTACTTCTACGTGAACCTGTCCGTCGCGATCGACAACGGCGGCGCGACGACCAACCCCCAGCCGGCCCAGAACCGCGGCACGTCGATCAAGATCGACCGCGAGACCGGCGAGGTCACCTACGTCGCGGGCGGTCTGCGCACCCCCAACGGCATCGGCTTCGGCCCGGAGGGCGAGCTGTTCGCGACGGACAACCAGGGCGCGTGGCTCCCGTCGAACAAGCTCGTGCACATCGAGCAGGACCGGTTCTTCAACCACTTCACGAACCCCGCCGGGCCGTTCGACACCAACCCCGTGACCCCGCCCGCCGTGTGGCTCCCGCAGAACGAGATCGCCAACTCCCCGGGCAACCCGATCCTCGTCGAGGAGGGTGAGTTCGCCGGCCAGATGCTGCTCGGCGACGTCACCTACGGCGGCATCCAGCGCGCGTTCCTCGAGAAGGTCGACGGCGAGTTCCAGGGTGCGGTCTTCCGCCACACCGCGGGCCTCGAGGTCGGCGTCAACCGTGTCCTCACCGGGCCCGACGGCGCGCTGTACGTCGGCGGCACCGGCGAGGGCGGCAACTGGGGCGAGTCCGGCAAGCTGCGCTTCGGCCTCCAGAAGCTCACGCCCGTCAACGAGGACTCCTTCGACATGAAGGAGATGCGCGTCGTCGAGGGCGGCTTCGAGATCGAGTACACCGACCCCGTCTCCGACGAGGTCGTGGCGAACCTGGCGGACGCGTACCAGCTCAAGCAGTGGCGCTACGTGCCGACGCAGCAGTACGGCGGCCCCAAGGTCGACGAGCAGCCGGTGTTCGTCACGGACGCCCAGGTGTCCGAGGACCGCACGACCGTCACGCTGCAGGTGGACGGCCTCAAGCCGGGGCACGTCGTGCACCTGCGCTCCCCGCGGCCGTTCGCCTCGGCCGAGGGCACGGAGCTCCTCAGCACCGAGGCGTGGTACACGCTCAACTCGCTCCCGGGCTACGTCGCGCCGGCCGACCGCGGCTGGTACGAGGCCGAGACGGCGCAGCCGCTCGGTGGCTCCAGCATCGCCGCCGACCACAGCAACTACTCGGGCACCGGCTTCGCCGCCGGTATGACGAACGTGGGCTCCGGCCGCACGTTCACCGTCACCGTCGACGAGGCGGGGACCTACCCCGTGAACGTGCGGTACGCGAACGGCATCCACCCCTACACCGAGCTGCGGGCGAAGAACGTGTCGCTCCACGTCAACGGCGAGGACCTCGGGCAGTGGAACTTCCCGACGACCGGCGACTGGAAGAACTGGGGCACGCAGACGCGCGACCTCGAGCTCCAGGCCGGGACGAACACCATCACGCTCCGGTACGAGGACGGCGACGAGGGCAACGTCAACCTCGACGTCCTCTCCGTGGGCGAGACCCCGGACATCTGCACCCCGGGTGAGGTCGAGGAGGGCTACACCGCCCTGTTCGACGGGACGCTCGCGAGCCTCGACGCCGGGTGGCGCATGGCCGGCCCGGGCGGGTTCGGCCGGCAGGACGACTGCTCGATCCGCGGCGAGGGCGGCATGGGCCTGCTCTGGTACACGGCCGAGGAGCTCGGCGAGTACTCGCTCAAGCTCGACTGGAAGCTGTCCAAGGACGACAACGGCGGCGTGTTCGTCGGCTTCCCGAACCCGGGCAACGACCCCTGGGTCGCGGTCAACCAGGGCTACGAGATCCAGATCGACGCCACGGACGCCGACGACCGCACGACCGGTGCGGTCTACACGTTCCAGGGCGCTGACCTGGACGCCGTGGACGAGGCGCTCAACCCCGTCGGGCAGTGGAACGCGTACGACATCCGCGTCGAGGGAGACCGCATCCGCATCTACCTCAACGACGTGCTCGTCAACGACTTCACGAGCACCGACCCGGCGCGCGACCTGTCGAGCGGGTTCGTCGGCATCCAGAACCACGGCGGCGGCGAGATGGTCTCCTACCGGAACATCCGGGTGAAGGACCTCGCGGGCGCCGAGGACCTCGCGGTCGACGCGACGGCGCAGGTCCGCTGCCTCGCGGGCAAGACGTACGTGGCGGTGCGGGCGACCAACGCCGACACCGTGCCCGCGGACATCACGCTCACGACGCCGTTCGGGACGAAGACCGTGACCGGCGTCCAGCCGGGCGCGTCGGCGTACCAGTCGTTCGCGACGCGGGCGACGTCGGTCGAGGCCGGCGCGGCGCAGGTGTCCGCGTCCGGTGACGGCCGCACGGCCCAGCTCGACGTCGCGTACGACGCGGCGAGCTGCGGCTGACGCACCACCCAGGGGGCCTCGCGCCCGGCGTCACGCCGGGTGCGAGGCCCCCGCCCGTCCGCAGGGCCGTCCACAGGCCCGCGCCGGCCGGGCGTGACGGGAGCGCGGTCCGACGGCGCTCCCGTCACGACGTACGCTGCTCGGGCCACCGACCCACCGGTCGCTAGGCCTTTCCGCGCCCCGGCCCATGACCCGAGGCGCACCTCGACGAGGAGGAACCCATGCTCGAACGGCTCGGTCGCGCCGTGGCCCGACGACGCGGGCTCGTCCTCGCGCTCTGGGCGGTGCTGCTCGTGGCCGGGGCCGTCCTGGGCGGCGCCGTCTTCGACCGCACCCAGCCGATCGCCGACGCACCCGCGGGCAGCGAGTCGGCGCTCGCGGACGCGTGGCTGACCGAGGTCACGACCCCCACCGGGGAGGAGCCCGAGGGCGAGCTCGTCAGCGCGGTGATCAGCGGTCGCGACTTCTTCGACCCGACGCTCGTCGAGAGCGCGACCGCGGTCATGGCCGAGATCCGCGCCGTCCCCGGGGTCGTCGACGTCTACGACGCCTACACGGCCGGCGGGCTCATCAGCGACGACGGTCAGGGCTCGCTCGTGAACGTCGAGCTCGACCCCGCCCTGGACGACGACGCGGCGCTCGCCGTCGCGGACCAGGTCGCCGCGGCGCTGCGCACCGTCGACGCACCCGAGGTGCTGGTGGGCGGCGAGCTGCTCGCCGAGCGCGCGTTCGTCGACCGCGCCATGACGGACGCCGCCGTCGGCGAGGGGATCGCGCTCGCCGTGCTCCTCGTCGTGCTCGTCGTCGTGCTGGGTGGTCTGCGCGTCGGAGCCCTGCCGGTCCTCGCCGCCCTCGCGACGATCGCCGTCGCGCTGCTCGTGCTGTCGGGCCTGCTGGGGGTCGTCCCCGTCAACGAGTTCGCGGTGAACGTCGTGACCCTGCTCGGCCTCGGCCTCGCGGTCGACTACGCGCTGGTCGTCGTCGCGCGGTTCCGCGAGGAACGATCGCTCGCCCCGGACGAGGCGACCGAGGTCCTCGTCGGCCGGGCCGTCGCCACCGCCGGTCGCGCCGTGCTCGTCTCCGGCGTCGCCGTCGGCATCGCGCTCACCGGCCTCCTGCTGCTCGGCGACCCGCTGCTGTCCGGGATGGCCGTCGGCGGCGCCGTCGTCGTGCTCGTCGCGACCGTCGCCGGCCTCACGCTCGTGCCCGCCCTCGTCGCGACGTGGCACCGGCACGTCCCCGCGCCGGGGGTGCGGACGTGGTCCCGGCCATGGCTGCCGCGACCGGCCGCCGGCCCGGACGCCGCACGCCGGACCTCCACCGGCGCGAGGGACGCTGCCACCCCGGACCGGACCGCGGTGCCGGGCGGGACGACGTCGGGAGGGACGGGACTGCTGGGGCGCTTCGCGCGCCTGGCCCAGCGGCACGCGGTGCTCGTGACCGTCGGCGCGACCGCGGGGCTCCTCGTGCTCGCCGCGCCGCTCGGCTCGCTCACGCTCGGCAGCTCCGAGGTGCGGTCCCTCCCCGCCGACGCCGAGGAGCGCCGCGCGTACGAGGCCCTCACGACGGGGTTCTCCGACCTCGGCGTCGAGCCGGTCACCGTGATCCTCGACGCACCCGTCGACGACCCCCGGGTCCCGGACCTCCTCGACGAGGCCGCCGCGCTGCCCGGCGTCGCCGACGCCGGGCTGAACCTCGACGCCGTCGACCCCGACGTGACCGTCGTCGACCTCACGCCCGCCGGTGACGCGACCGGTGCCGAGGCCCAGCAGGTCGTGCGCGAGGTGCGCGAGCTGCGGGACGCCCGGTTCGGCGTCGGCGACGCGCAGAGCCTCGCCGTGCAGGTGGCCGGGCCCGCGGCCGAGGTCGTCGACACGCAGGCGCAGCTCGTGCAGCGCCTGCCGCTCGCGCTCGGGGTCGTCGTCCTCGCGACGTTCCTGCTGCTGCTCGCCCTCACACGGTCGGTCGTCGTGCCGGTCAAGGCGCTGCTGCTCAACGGACTGACCATCGCGGCGACGCTCGGCGCGCTCACCGCGATCTTCGGGTGGGGCTGGGGCGAGGGCGTGCTCGGGTTCGACTCCTGGGGCGCGCTCGACGTCACGACACCGCTGCTGCTGTGCCTGCTCGTCTTCGGGCTGTCGATGGACTACGAGGTCTTCCTCCTCGCGCGCATCACCGAGGAGTGGCGGCGCCGCGACCCCGCCGAGGACGCGCGTGTCGCGAACGACCGCGCCGTCCTGCGCGGGATCACCGCGACCGGTCCCGTGGTGACGACGGCGGCCGTCGCCATCACCATCGTGTTCCTCGGGTTCGCGATCGGTGACGTCGTCGCGATGAAGGAGGTCGGCGTCGGCATGGCGATCGCCGTCGTGCTGGACGTGACCGTGGTGCGCGGGCTGCTCCTCCCCGCGACGATGACGCTGCTGGGGCGGTGGAACTGGTGGCCGGGGTCGTCCGGGGGCTCCGCCGGCGTCGGGTCCGCCGACGGCTCCGCCGGGGTCGGGTTCGCCGACGTCTCCGCGGGGGCGGGGCGGGGCGTCCATCCGCCCCCCCGTTCTCGCGGGCTCCCCCAGCCCCCCACGACCCGCCCCACCCCCGCGGACACGTCGGCTCCCTGAGCGGCGTCACCACCCGCGCTCGCCGAGGTAGTACCCGGGTTGGGCGAGGTAGTACCCCGGTTCCGCGAGGTAGTACCGGGGTCACTCGAAGTAGTACCGCGGTTGCGCGAGGTAGTACCGCGGTCGCCCGAAGTAGTACCGCGGTTGCGCGAGGTAGTACCGCGGTCGTCGGGGAGGACCCTGGTCGGGGAGACCAGAGTCCTCCCCGTGGTCGTCAGACGTCGCGGAGGACCTCGGTGACGAAGCGGGCCGAGCGCTCGCGCAGGCCCTGGATGCGCAGCTCGATGAAGAGGTCGCGCATCGCCTGGTCGTCGCCCATCTCGGTCCGCGTCGGGGTCCGGCGGACGTTCGCGGAGCAGAGGAACTCGGTGCAGATGAGCGTGCCGACGGTGTTGCCGCGGCGGCCGGCGGCGCCGGTGCGACGTGCGACGTAGAGGCTGACGTCCTCCGTGACGACGACGTCCTCGCACCACGCGCACACCGCGCGCTTGCGCGGGCCGCCGGTCTTCGCGTCGGACGAGCGCAGCAGGATGCCGGTGGGCTCGCCGTCGAGCGGGACCACGGCGTACGACGCGAGCGGCGCCTTGCGATCACGCCACCCGAGGTAGTCGAGACGCTCCCAGTCGAGGGTGTCGAGGTCGGGGAGCGTCGCCTGCGCGGCCTCGCGCTTGGAGGCGTTGACGAAGGACGAGCGGATCTGCTTCTCGGTCAGGGGGTTCATGGGTTCACGGCTTCCGGTGCGGTCGGGTGCCGACGGCGGTCGGGGCGGCGCGGGCGACCGGGCACGGCCGTGCGCGGTGCACGACGGCGCTCCAGGCCCGGGCGACATGAGTCACCGGCGGCGGAGTGGGCGGGTGAGGCCCGACGTCGGGACCGGCCACGGGAGCGGGAAGAGCTCAGGGGCGGGCGGGCGACGTGCGGGTCGACGCGCTGGCCGAGCAGGCCGACGCGGCCACCTCGCAGCCTGCGGTGACGCCGTGCATCCGCTGTCTCCTCGTCCCTGTGACGTTCCGGCGCGGACCGGTCACGGCCCGCGAGGTCGGTCTCAGATGGTTGACCGACCCAACCATGGTGCCCCAGCGATCGCGTCGAGTCCACCGACTTCCCCGCCGAACCCCGGCGTGACGGTCACGAACGGTCGCCGCTGCCGCACGACCCGGGGCTCGGCGGGCGGGTGCCGCACGACCCGGGGTTCGGGCACGCGGACCCGGGGAACCGTCACCCGGCGGCGGAGCCGGCCACCGCGTCGCCGAGCTGCACGACGACGATCCGGTGACCGTCGGGGTCCTCGACGTGCGCGAACCGGTCACCCGTCTCGTCGTCGCTGCCGGGCCCGACGGTCGGCTCGACCCCGACGGACGAGAGCCGCGCGAGCTGCGCGTCGAGGTCGTCCACGTACAGCACGAGGTTCGGGAGGCCGAAGCGCACGAGCGGGGACGCGCCGTCGGGCAGCGGGACGAGCCACAGGCCGGGCTCGTCGACGCGGCCCGGGCCGACGTGGAGCAGGGGGAAGCCCTCGGTCTCGCCCCGGAACAGCGTCCCGAAGCCGAACCCGCCGGCCCAGAACGCGGCGCTTGCGTCGAGGTCCCGGCACAGCAGGACGGTGCGGCCGATCGTCGTCGTCATGCCGGGGAGCCTAGCCACGCCGACGTCGGCACGCGTGCCTGGTGAGGACGACCGGCATACCGTGGGACGACACCGGTCCGGGTACGGTGGAGCGCTGTCTGGAAGGTCGGTGATCGAGCCCGACCTCCACGAGACCTCAGAAGGAGTCACCGACATGACCACGAGCAGCGAGCAGGCGGCACGCAGCCCTCTTCCGACCGGCACCGAGGGCCGTGACATCCCCGGCCACGCCGGCGCGTTCGCACGGTTCGTCGTCTCGCTCGTCCTGTTCGTCGGCGGCATCGTCCTCATGGGCGCCGGGATGTCCCGTCCCGACGACGGGGTGTGGCTGTTCGTCGGCGGCATCGCCGCGTGCACCATCGCCTTCATGTGGCCGATGACGGTCACGGGCAAGACCGAGCGCTGACGGCCGCCCTGCCTCTCGCCGAGGTAGAACGACGGGTCGCGAGGTAGAACCTCACGGGTTCTACCTCGCGACCTGCGGTACTACCTCGCGACCTGCGGTACTACCTCGCGGACTGCGGTACCACCTCGCTACCTGAGTACTACTTCGCGGACTCGGCGAGCGTCGCCCGGACCGCCTTCGCCGCCTCGACGAGGTGCTCGAGCGACGGGACCGTCTCCTCGTAGCGGCGCGTCTTGAGGCCGCAGTCGGGGTTGACCCACACGACCTTCGGGTCGATCGCCTTCACCGCGAGCTCGAGCAGCTCGGTGACCTCCTCGGTCGCCGGCACCCGCGGGCTGTGGATGTCGTAGACGCCCGGTCCGATGCCGCGGTGGTAGCCGGCCTCGGCGAGCTCCGGCACGATCTCCATGCGGGAGCGCGCCGCCTCGACCGACGTGACGTCGGCGTCGAGCCCGTCGATCGCACCGATGACCTCGCCGAACTCCGAGTAGCACAGGTGCGTATGGATCTGCGTCGCCGGCTCCACACCCGACGTCGCGAGGCGGAAGGACCGCACCGACCAGTCGAGGTACGCCGCCTGGTCGGCGCGTCGCAGCGGCAGGAGCTCGCGCAGCGCGGGCTCGTCGACCTGGACGACCCCGATGCCCGCCGCCTCGAGGTCGGCGATCTCGTCGCGCAGCGCGAGCCCGACCTGGTTCGCGGTGTCGCCGAGCGGCTGGTCGTCGCGCACGAACGACCACGCGAGGATCGTCACCGGGCCGGTCAGCATGCCCTTGACCGGCTTCTCGGTGAGCGACGCGGTGTACGCGGACCACTCGACCGTGATCGGCGCCGGGCGCTGCACGTCGCCCCACAGCAGCGGCGGCCGGACACAGCGCGAGCCGTACGACTGCACCCAGCCGTTCGCGGTGACGGCGAACCCGTCCAGGTGCTCCGCGAAGTACTGGACCATGTCGTTGCGCTCCGGCTCGCCGTGCACGAGCACGTCGAGGCCCAGCTCCTCCTGCAGCCCGACGACGCGCGCGATCTCGTCGCGCATGGCCGACGTGTAGTCGGCGTCCGACAGCTCGCCCTTGGTCCACAGCGCGCGGGCACGGCGGATCTCCGGGGTCTGCGGGAACGACCCGATGGTCGTGGTGGGCAGGGGCGGCAGGTCGAGGCGCTCCTGCTGCGCGGCCGCCCGCTCCGCGTACGGTCCGCGCGCGAAGTCCCCGTCGGTCAGCGCGGCGGCACGCTCGCGGACGGCGGGGACGACGACGCCGCTCGCCCCGGCCCGCGACGCGACGGCCGCGCTCGACGCGGCGAGGGCGTCGGCCACCGCCTCGCGTCCGTCCGTGAGCGCGCGGGCGAGCGTCGCGACCTCGCCGACCTTCTGGTCGGCGAACGCGAGCCAGTCGCGCAGGCGCGGGTCGAGCGTCGTCCCGGTCGCGGCACCCGGCTCGGCGAACGTCTCGTCCTCGACGTCGTGCGGCACGTGCAGGAGCGACGTCGACGTCCCGACGGCGATGGCACCCAGGCCCGGCCCTGGGACGAACGTCTCGAGCAGGTCGAGCTTCACGTCGAGGTCGGCTCGCCACACGTTGTGCCCGTCGATCACGCCGAGGACGAGAGTCTTCCCGTCGAGCCCCAGCGGCAGGCCGTCGGGGAGGTCGGCGGCGACACCGTCGAGCGCGATCGCCTCGACGTCCGTCTCCGCCAGGACCGCGAGGAAGTCGTGGTACCGGCCGTCGGGACCGGGCGAGGTCTCGAGGCGCCCGTAGGGAGCAGCGACGAGGATCGCGGGCCGCGCGCCCTGTGCCGAACCCGGGATCTCTCCCGAGCCGGAAGGATCTGTGGGGAGCGATCCGGGGTTCGGCACCGGGCGGAGGTCGGTGGTGAGCGCGCGGTACGCCGTCTCGACCGCCGTAGTGAGCTCCTCGGCGTTCCCCGGGTCGGTGACGAGGATCGGCTCGTCGAGCTGGACCCACGGCGCACCCGCCGCGGCGAGCGCGCGCAGCAGGTCGGCGTAGGCGGCGACGACGTCGTCGAGACGGTCGAGCGGCGAGTACCCGGCGGGGGCGTCGTCGGCGGCCTTCGACAGCGCGAGGAACGTCACCGGCCCGACGACGACCGGCCGGGTCACGACCCCGGCCTCCTTGGCCTCGACGAACTGGCGCACGACGTGGTCGTCGACGAACCGGATCGGGGTGTCCGGACCGATCTCGGGCACGAGGTAGTGGTAGTTCGTGTCGAACCACTTGGTCATCTCGAGGGGTGCCCGCGAGTCCTGGCCGCCGGTGCCGCGAGCGACCGCGAAGTACCCCGCGAGGTCGAGCCGGCCCTCGGCGTCGGTGAGCCCGGCGAACCGGGACGGCACGGCGCCGAGCGTCGCGACGACGTCGAGCACCTGGTCGTAGAAGGAGAACGAGCCGGGGACGGACGCGTCGTCGGCGCCGAGGCCGAGGTCGACGAGACGCCGCACGGTCGCGAGCCGCAGCTCGCGCGCCGTGGCCTCGAGCTCGTCCGCGCTCGTGCGCCCGGCCCAGAACGCCTCGACGGCCTTCTTGAGCTCGCGGCGGCGCCCGATGCGCGGGTAGCCGAGGACGGTCCCGGCGGGGAAGTCGACCGGAAGGTGGGTAGGGGAGGGTACGGAAGTGGCCATGTCGATACCTCTAGCTGGTCCGGGAGGACCGGTCAGACGGGCTAGCCGTGCGTGGCGGCGCTCGTCGTGGGCAGGGAGGTGCCGGAGACCCACGGCCCGCTGGCCAGGTCCGGGACGCCCGGGAGGTCGACGACGGCCGAGCCGTCGTCGCCGTCGCTCCCGCGCGTCCCGCCGCCGAGGTGGACACCCTCGAGCAGGTCAAGTGCGGCGTGGTGCTTGTTGAACGTGTACACGTGCAGGCCCGGCGCACCGGCGTCGAGGACGCGCTGCGCGAGGTCGACCGAGTACGCGATCCCGTAGGCGTGCTGCGCCTCCGGGTCGGGGAGGGCGTCGAGCGCGTCCAGCAGGTGCTGGGGAGCGGGGACGCCCGTGAGCTCCTCGACGCGACGGAGCCTGCGCGGCTCCGTCGTGGGCAGCAGCCCGGCGAGGATGGGGATCGTCACGCCGGCCGCGCGGGCCTCCGCGACGAAGTCGGTGTACGACGACGCGTCGTAGAACAGCTGGGTGATCGCGAAGCTCGCGCCCGCCTGCTGCTTCTGCAGGAGGCGCTGCACCTCCTGCGTGCGCGTGGTGCCCGCGGCGCGGTTCCCGTCCACGAACGTCGCGACGGCGATCGTCAGCGGTCGGGCCGCGCCGCGCAGCGCGAGCGACGGGTTCGCCGCGCAACGGGAGGCCTCGACCTCGCGCAGGAGCGCGACGAGCTCGATGCTCGACCCCACGCCGTCGGGCGAGGGACGCCATTCCGGCTGGTCCTTGGGCGGGTCGCCGCGCAGCGCGAGGAAGCTGCGGACGCCCGCGTCGAGGAAGTCGGTGATGACGTCCTGCACGTGCTCGCGCGACGCACCCACGCACGTGAGGTGCGCGATCGCGTGCACGGGCGTGCCCTGGAGGAGCCGGCCGATGACGTCGAGCGACGTCTGCCGGTCGTTGCCCGCCGCGCCGTACGTCACGGACAGGAAGTCCGGCTGCGTCGCGACGAGCCGGCGCGCGGTCTCCCAGAACTTCGGCGCGGCGTCCGGGCGCCGGGGCGGCATGAGCTCGAACGAGATCGTGGGGCTCGCCGCCTCGGCGTGGGCGCGCCGGACGGCGTCGGCGACGCTCACGGCGCGACCTCGCGCGGGGGCTGCGCGGCCGGGCGCGCCGACGTGCGGACGGGAGCGCTCGCCGTCGGGCACGGAAGGCCCGGACGGTGCGCGAAGGATGCCTCGTTGACCATAGTCACTCCATCGACCCTGGCGTTAGCACCTTTGTCCTCGGGAGGCTTCCGTCGGCGGGTTGCTGCGGTGTCGTCGAGCCAGGACTCTCGACCGCTCTGGATGGTTCACCCGATCCTAAGCGCTATCCGCCATGCGGTCGAGGGCGCTCGTCAGGTGAGACGCGCCGTCGGCTAGCGTGAGCCCGTCGCGACACCTGCCCACGGAGGACCATGAAGACGACCGCAGCGCTGTTCTCCCGGCAGGAACGGCTCACCAGGGCGCTGGCGAAGGAGCTCGCTGCCCCCCAGGCTCCAGGGTGGGAGAGCATCTCCTTCTGGGCCCACGTCGTGGACGACCGGGTGCAGTCGTCGGTCTCTCTCCTGCGCGAAGGGACGCCAGACGCGGTCGGACCCCCGACGCCCAGGTTCTGGGAGCTGCTCGACACGTTGCGCGCCGTCATGGCCCGCCGCGGCCGGGGCACGTGGTTCGGGATGTCTCTCAGCGTCCCGGCCAAGGGCCGCGCGACGGCGACCTTCGACGGCGACCGCGAGCCGCTGATCGTGCCCCCGCCCTCCTACGAGAACTTCGGAAGGGACGCGGCGCGGTTCCCGCGCGACGTCGAGCACCGTCCCGCGTGGTTGCGCGAGCGGCTCTCCTGGGCGGCGTTGACGCCGGCGCAGCTCGCGCGCGCCGAGCTGGGGCGCTCGCACATGGAGGTGCCGATCTACGGCGGTACGCGGCAGCTGTTCCCCGTGTCCGTCGTGCCTGACGACGTCGTCGTGGTCACCGACTCGTGGACCGGGGCCCGGGCGTTCGTCGCCGCGGACGGGACGGTCCGCGTCGTCGAGGGCGAGCAGAGGACGCGCCCGAGCCCCGGGCCGCAGCCTCCCGCGCCGCCCCGTGGAAGCTGGCCCGGCGACGCGCCGTGAGCCGACCGGCCGCCTCAGGAAGCGCGCGCGGTGGACGCCCCCGGACGGCGCGGTCGTTCCGGGACGTGCAGCCGGCGCAGGATCCGGTCGGCCCGCAGCGGGGGACCGCGGCGGTCGAGCCGCGACACGACGACGACCGTCGCCGTCGCGAGCGGGATCGTCCACGCCGCAGGCTGGGCGAGGAGCGCCCGCACCCACCCCGGCACGTCGCCGTCCGCGCCCGACGGCGACACCCCGTAGCCGGTGACGACCGCCGAGGACGCGAGCAGCGCCGTCGCGCACAGGACCGCACCCACGACCATCCCCGCGACCGCGCCGCGCGCTGTGAGGCCTCGCCACCACACGCCGAGCAGGATCACGGGGGACAGCGCCGACGCGGCGAACACGAACACGGTCCCGACGCTCGTGACGAGGCCCTGGGGGATGGTGAGCAGCGCGACGGCGAGCGGGACGACCGTGCACGCGACCGCGGACCAGCGGAACGAGCGCACGGTGCCGCCGAACAGGTCCTGGCTGACGACCCCCGCGAGCGCCACGACGAGCCCGGACGACGTCCCGAGGAACGCCGCGAACGCGCCCGCGACGACGAGCGCCGCGAGCAGCTCGCCGCCGACTCCCGGCACGAGGCGCGTCGGCAGGGTGAGCACCACGGTGTCGGCGAGACCGGGTTCGGCGAGGTCCGGTGCGACGACCCGGGCGACGAGTCCCAAGGTGCTCGACACCATGTAGAACACGCTGATCATGACGATGACGACGACGGTCGTGCGCCGCGCGGACCCGCCGTCGGGGCTCGTGTAGAAGCGGACGAGCACGTGGGGGAGGCCGATCGTGCCGAGCAGCAGGGCGAGGAGGAGCGACGTCGTCGCGTAGACGTCGGAACCGGCCGGGCCCTGCGCGTGGGGGAACACGACGGCGGGGTCGTGCGCGGGCGCGTCGGCGAGCGGGCCGGCGTCGGCGCCGAGCGCGAGGAGCAGGAACACGACGGGCACGGCGAGGGCCGTGAGCTTGACCCAGTACTGGAACGCCTGGACGTACGTGATGGACCGCATGCCGCCCGCCGCGACGACGGCGCACACGACGACCGCGACGCCCACCGACCCGACCCACGGCGGGACGGGGGCGACGGCGGCGATGACGAGAGCCGCGCCGTGGAGCTGCGGCACGACGTACAGCCACCCGATGACGAGCACGAGGACGCTCGTGACGCGCCGCGCGGTCACGGAGTCGAGCCGGGCCTGGACGAAGTCGGGGATCGTGTAGGCGCCGCTGCGGCGCAGCGGTCCCGCGACGAAGAGCAGCACGAGCAGGTAGCCCGCGGCGTACCCGACGGGGAACCAGAACGCCTCGGAGCCCGCGAGCAGCGCGAGCCCGGACAGCCCGAGGAACGTCCCGGCCGACAGGTACTCGCCGCTGATCGCCGACGCGTTCCACACCGGTCGCACCGTCCGCGACGCGACGAAGAAGTCGCTCGTCGTGCGCGAGATGCGCAGCCCGTAGACGCCGATGAGGACCGTCGCGAGCAGGAGCAGCCCGACGGCGACGAGCGGCAGCGCGGTGCTCACGCGTCCTCCGCGGTCTGTTCGCCGGGTGCGTCGTCCGGCTCGGCGAGCGCCCGGAAACGCCTCTCGTTGCGCGCCGCGGCGACGGCGAACACGACCGCGAACGCGACGATCACGGGGTAGAAGCCGTACGCGTGGACCAGCCAGGGGAGCGGCACGCCGGCGACGACGACCTCGTCGAGCGCGCTCGTGGTCGTGACGAGCAGGGCGAGCAGGAGCACGGCCACGAGGAACGTCCCGGCGCACGCGAGGGCGAGCCGCAGCTGGGCGCGTGCGAGGCTGCGGGCGTAGACGGTGACGTCGTCACCCGCCTCCACGGCGCGGGGCGGCCGGGCCGTGGTGCCCGACGGCGCGGGGTCGGGCAGGAGGGCCGGAGCGCCGGGGCCGGCGGGCGGAGCGGGGTCGGTCGAGCGGACGCGCACGCGGCGGGCGCGCCGGTCGTCGAGCGGGTCGCTCACGACGGTCGCCGCCGGGGGCGCAGGAACGCGTCGCGCACCGCGGGGAGCATGCGCCGGCTCACGGGCACCTCCTGTCCCGCGACGACGAGCACGGGCCGCGGCCCGCCGAACCGCGCCGCGGTGACGGCGCCGCGTTGCACGAGGTACGAGCGGTGGACGCGCAGGAAGCCGGCCTCCGCCCAGCGCTCCTCGAGGTCGGTGATCGGCTCGCGCACGAGGTAGGAGTCGGCGTCCGTGACGAGGCGGGAGTAGTCGCCCTGCGCCTGGACCCAGCGCACCGCGCTGCGCCGCACGACCCGGGTCGTCTGGCCGACGGTCACCGCGAGGGCCTCGTCGTCAGGGGTGGTGTCGCCGGCCGGGGGCCGCTCGCCGGCGTCCCCGGGTGGGCGGCGCCCGTCGTCGTCCGCGGGCGGCCGGTCCGACGGCGGCTCGGCGGGCGGCGCCGGGCGGCCGGCCTCGACACGGGCGACGACGCGCTCGACGGCCCGCGCCAGGCGCTCGCGCCGCACGGGCTTGAGCACGTAGTCGACGACCTCGAGGTCGAACGCCTCGAGCGCGCGGGCCTCGTCCGCCGTGACGAGCACGACGGCGGGCCGGTGCACGAAGCGTGACAGCGCCCGCGCGAGGTCGAGCCCGCTGAGGCCGGGCATGTGGATGTCGAGGAACGCGGCGTCGAGCCGTTCCTCGGCGAGGACGCGCAGGGCCTCCGAGCCGGTGGACGCCGTGCGCACGGACCGGACGTGCGGGTCGCGCCCGAGCATGGCGGCGAGCTCGTCGAGCACGGGCCGCTCGTCGTCGGCGACGAGGACGTCGAGCGTCGGCCCGCCCGTCGTGCCCGGGGTCGTCCCGCGGTCCGTCGCGCCGGGGCCCGTCGTCCCGGGTGTCGTCACGGGCGGGCCTCGGTCTCGTGCAGGGGCTGCGAGAGGGGGATGCGCATCCGCACCATGGTGCCGGACCCGGGGGCCGTCTCGATCTCCAGGGCGTGGTCGTCGCCGTAGAGCTGGCGCACGCGCGTGTCGACGTTGCGCAGCCCGACGTGTCCCGCGCGGTCGCCGACGAGCACGGCGTGCAGCGTCGCGGGGTCCGTGCCGACGCCGTCGTCCTCGACCGTGATCTCGGTCTGCGTCCCCTCCGCGCGGGCGGTGATGACGATGGTCCCGCCCTCCTCGCGCGGCTCGAGCCCGTGCCGCACCGCGTTCTCGACGAGCGGCTGGACCGACAGGAACGGGATCGTCGTGGCCAGCACCTCGGGGGCGATCCGCAGCGTCACGGTGAGGCGCTCGCCGAAGCGCGCCCGCTCGAGCTCGACGTACGAGTGGATGCTGCGCAGCTCGTCGGCGAGCGTCGTGAAGTCGCCGCGGTCGCGGAACGAGTAGCGCGTGAAGTCGGCGAAGTCGAGCACGAGGTCGCGGGCCCGCTCGGGGTCGGTGCTGATGAACGCCGCGATCGCGCCGAGCGCGTTGTAGACGAAGTGCGGGCTGATCTGCGCGCGCAGCGCCCGTAGCTCGGCCTCGGCGAGCGCGGTGCGCGACGCCTCGAGCTCGCCGAGCTCGAGCTGGGCCGCGCACCACTGCGCGACCTCCTCCGTGGCGCGCACGAGCGGCGGTCGCACGCGGTCGGCGAACGCGACGACGGCGCCGACGACCGCGTCGCCCGCGACGACCGGCGCCCCCACGGCCTCGCGCTGCGCGTACGTGCCGACGTCGACCGTGCCCGACGGCGCGTCGCGCGCCGGGCGGTCGTCCCGCCCCTCGGAGACCTGGCGCCGTCCGGTCGAGACGACCTGCTCGGCGAGGCGCCGCGCGTCGGGCACGAGGTGCGACGGCCCGTCGAGGGCGAGGACCCCGTCGCGCGTGACGATCGCGAGCGCGTCGCACCCCAGGAGGGTCCGCAGCGACCGCGCGGCGCGGCGGACGTCGTCGCCGTCGAGCCCGTCGCGCAGGTGGGTCGCGGCGCGCGAGGCGAGGTGGAGCGTGCGGAAGGTGGCCTGCTCGGAGTCGCTCCCGAGCTCGCGCGTGCCGCGCGCGAACCGGAGCGCCAGGACGAGGCCCGCGGTGATGAGGACCCCGACGACGAGGCCGGCGGCGACGCCGGCGAGCACGGGCCCGGTCATGCAGCGATCGTAACGAGCCTCGACCGCGGACCGGGTTCCGCCGAGCACGACCTGAGGGTCGTCATCGGCGTGATGACGACCCTCAGGTCGTGGTCGACAGTGCGTGGCGTCGTTCTCGGCCGCGAGGGCGTCAGCAGCAGCGCGAGCCCGGGTTGGCGTCCTGCTCGGCGTGGCGCGCGCGCCAGAACTCGCGCTCGCTGACGACGTCGCACCCCGGGTGCGCGGCGCGCTGGTGCGCGACGTAGGTGGGGTACGCGTCGTCGCCCATGACCTGCCGGACGTACCAGCGGACGGCGGCCGCGGCGTCGTGCACCCGCCGGCCCGCGGTGCGGAGCCCCGCCACGACGGTCGCGCGGACCGTCGTGGCGGAGCCCTGCGGGTCCTGTCGCACCGTCACCGGTGCCCCGTCGCGACAGGACGCTTCTCGGCCGGCAGTGCCGACCACTCCTTCTCGAGGGACTTCTCCGCCGGGCCGGCGACGAGCCCCGCGGGCGCGAACCGGCGCGACGGGACCGCCGGGTCCTCGTGGTTCTCGCCACCGCCGGCGCGCAGCGCCTTCACGGTCGTGACGACCGAGGCGATCATGACGACGATCGCGAGGACCACGAACACGATCGACAGGGTGCCCTGGACGAAGGTGTTGCGGACGACGGCCTCCATCGCCTCGACCGATCCCGCCGTGCCGAACGACGTCTCGCCGGCGTCGAGCGCGTCCTGGAACGCGTTGTGCTGCGCCCAGTACCCGACCGCGGGGACCGGCGAGAAGATCTTCTCGAACGACGCCGTGATCGTCACGACCGCGGTGAACGCGAGCGGCAGCGCGATGATCCACAGCCAGCGGAAGTAGCTACGGCCGCGCTTGGTGACGATCGCCAGCACGACGGCGAGCGCGATGGCGGCGAGGAGCTGGTTGGCGATGCCGAACAGCGGGAAGAACGTGTTGATGCCGCCGAGCGGGTCGGTCACGCCGAGGTACAGGATCGACCCCCACCCGGCGACCATGATCGCGGTGCACAGCCAGACCCCTGGCCGCCACGTGACCTCGCGGAACTTCGGCGCGACGTTGCCGATCGTGTCCTGGAGCATGAACCGCGCGACCCGCGTGCCGGCGTCGACGGCGGTGAGGATGAACAGCGCCTCGAACATGATCGCGAAGTGGTACCAGAAGCCCATCATCGCGGTGCCGCCCACGAGCTGCTGCATGATCGTCGCGAGACCGAGCGCGAGCGTCGGGGCGCCGCCGGTGCGGGACACGATGGACGGCTCGCCGACGGCCTCCGCGGTCGAGGTCAGCATGTCGGGCGTGAGGTTCACGCCCATGAGCCCGAGGCCGTTGACGAACGCGACCGCGCCCTCCACCGTGCCGCCGGTCGCGGCGGCCGAGGAGTTCATCGCGAAGTAGATGCCGCGGTCGATGGAGATGGCCGCGACGAGCGCCATGATCGCGACGAACGACTCCATGAGCATGCCGCCGTAGCCGATGAAGCGCGTCTGGCGCTCCTTCTCGACGAGCTTCGGGGTCGTGCCGGACGCGATGAGCGCGTGGAACCCGGACAGCGCCCCGCACGCGATCGTGACGAAGAGGAACGGGAACAGCGACCCGGAGACCACCGGGCCGGTCTCGCCGCTCGCGAACTCGCTGATCGCGGGCACGGTGATCTCGGGCCGCACGACGATCACCGCGACCGCGAGGACGACGATGACGCCGATCTTCATGAACGTCGACAGGTAGTCGCGCGGCGCGAGGAGGAGCCACACGGGCAGCACGGCCGCGACGAAGCCGTAGACGATGACGCCCATCGCGATCGTCGTGCGGTCGAGGTGGAACATCTCCGCGCCCCACGCGGTGTCCGCGACCCAGCCGCCGCCGATGATCGCGGCCATGAGGAGCACGAAGCCGATGATCGAGACCTCGGTGATGCGGCCCGGTCGGAGGTAGCGCAGGTAGACGCCCATGAACAGCGCGATGGGGATCGTCATGGAGACGCTGAACACGCCCCACGGGCTCTCGCCGAGCGCGTTGACGACCACGAGCGCGAGGATCGCGACGATGATGATCATGATGAGCAGGGACGCGACGATCGCGGCCGTGCCGCCCACGCGACCGAGCTCCTGGCGCGCCATCTGGCCGATGGTCCGGCCGCCGCGGCGCATGGAGAAGAACAGGACGAGGTAGTCCTGCACCGCGCCCGCGAGCACCACGCCGACGATGATCCAGATCGTCCCGGGCAGGTAGCCCATCTGCGCGGCGAGCACCGGCCCGACGAGCGGTCCGGCACCGGCGATCGCGGCGAAGTGGTGGCCGTAGAGCACGCGGCGGTCCGTCGGGACGTAGTCCTTGCCGTCCTCGCGGACCTCGGCGGGCGTCGCACGGCGGTCGTCGGGTCGCGTGATGTACCGCTCGATGACCTTCGAGTAGAAGCGGTACGCGATGAAGTAGGTGCACACCGCGGCGAACACGAACCAGATCGCGTTGACCGTCTCGCCGCGCACGACGGCGAGCATCACCCACGCGATCCCGCCGAGCAGCGCGACCGCGGACCAGACCGCGATCCGCGTCGGGGTCCAGCGCGGGGCGAGGTCGTCCTCGGGGACGGCGGTCGGGGGGAGCGCGGGATCGGGGACGATCTCCGGCTCGGGGGCCGCGGGTCCTTCCGCGGTCCGGGTGGACGATGACACAGGAGCCTCCCAGGGCGTCGCGTCGTTGCGTTCGACACGAGCAGGCTAGAGACGCAGGTCACACCGTGACGTGCCCGCCGGGACCGGCGGTCCAGGGGTGCGACGAACGGTGGTCGGCGTGCGACGAGCGGTGCGTCGCTGCTGCCGTCGACGCCCGGCCGCGCGACGATGGCGACGTGGAGGACGACCGTGCGGTGGACGGAGACCGTGCCGTGGACGGAGACCGTGCCGTGGACGACGGCCGGACCCCGACGCTCGACGCGCCGCCCGTCCGGCTCCGCGCCTGGCGGCCCGACGACGCGCACGTCGTCGTCGAGGCGTCGCAGGACCCGCTGATCCCGCTCGTGACCACGGTCCCTCGCACTGCGGACCCCTGCGCGGTGGACGCGTACGTCGCGAGGCAGCGCCGACGGCTGGCCGACGGGGTCGGCTACTCGTTCGTCGTCGCGACGGCCGACGACGACCACGCCGTCGGGCAGCTCTCCGTCCTGCTCCGCGACGCCGACCACGGTCGGGTCAGCATCGGGTACTGGGTCGCGGCGAGCCGCCGACGGCGGGGCTACGCGGGAGCGGCGCTGCGGGTCGCCGCGGACTGGGCGCTGGGCCTGCCGGGCATCCAGCGCGCGGACCTCTTCGTCGAGCCGTGGAACGAGGGCTCGTGGCGCGCCGCGGAGCGCGCCGGCTTCGTCCGGGAGGGGCTGCTGCGGGGGTGGCAGCGCGTCGGCGGGGAGCGTCGCGACATGTACGTCTACGGGCGCCTGATCGACTGAGCACGTCCCGGCTCGTCGCCGGGCGGGTGGGCGGTCCCGGCGATAGGTTCGTGCCGTCCCCCTGTGACGGAGGTCTCGACCCGTGCACCATCGCTCGTCCCCGGCGGCCCGTGCCCCCCACCCCCTCGCCACGGTCGGTGCCGCGCTCCTCGCGCTCGCCCTCGTCCTGGTGCTCGCGATCCCCGCGGCGCTCACCGCCGCGGCGCAGACCGGCACGGGCACTCTCTCCCTCTTCAAGCGCATCGAGAACCTCGACACGGGCTCCTCCGAGGGGCGCCGCGAGCTGTGGACGATGCACGCGCAGAACGTCGCCACGGGGGAGCTCATCGAGGGCGACGGGCTCAACGGCGTGCAGTCGCTCCAGGTGCCGGCCGGGACGTACCGGATCTGGGAGAGCGGCGGCGTCGCGGGCTACCGGTTCCAGGACTGGAACTGCGGCGGCGAGGACATCTTCGACCCGACGCCGGAGATCGTCGTCCCCCCGGGCGGCACGCTCACGTGCACGGTGGACAACGAGGCGATCTACCCGACGCTGACGCTGGTCAAGGACGTCGTCGGCGGTACTGCAGCACCCGAGGACTGGACGCTGCGCGCGCAGGGGCCGTCGTCGATCGGCGGGCCGTCCGGCTCCGACGAGGTGACGAGCCAGGAGGTCCGGATCGGGCAGTACACGCTGTCCGAGGAGGGCGGTCCGGAC
Organism: Cellulosimicrobium sp. Marseille-Q4280; assembly: GCF_943181405.1. GTDB lineage: Bacteria > Actinomycetota > Actinomycetes > Actinomycetales > Cellulomonadaceae > Cellulosimicrobium. Next base: position 126,662 of record NZ_CALPBY010000006.1, on the reverse strand, counting down.
GGCTACCGCGACGACGGGTGGTCGTGCGAGGGCGCGGAGGTCGACGGGTCGACCGTGACGATCGACCTGGCCGACTCGGTGACGTGCACCGTGACGAACGTCGGGCCGGTGACGCCGACGGTCCCGACGCTGACCCTCGTCAAGGAGGTCGTCGGCGGGCCGGCCACGGCCGCGGAGTGGGACCTCACGGCGACGGGTCCGTCGACGCTCACGGGCGCCACGGGCGACCCGACGGTGACGGCGGTCGAGGTGGAGCCGGGGTCGTACGCGCTCACCGAGGACGGGCCCGCCGGGTACGACGGCGCGTGGTCGTGCAGCGGTGCGGCGTCCGGCGACGGGTCCGGCGGCTCCGTGACGGTCGCCGAGGGCGAGGACGTGGTGTGCACGGCCACGAACACGTGGACGGGCGCGACGCTCACCCTCACGAAGCTCCTCGAGGGCGAGATCTTCGCGCAGCCCGAGCACTGGACGCTCACCGCGACCGGGGGGCCCGACCCCGATGATCCTGTGTCGGTGAGCGGCCCGTCCGGGTCGGACGCCGTGACGGACGCCTTCGTCCCCGCGGGGGACTACACCCTCGCCGAGGACGGGTGGAGCGGCTTCGAGGCCGGCCCGTGGGAGTGCACCGGCGCCCCGGTGACGGGCGACGTCGTGAGCATCGGCCCGGGCGCCGACGTCGCGTGCACGATCACGAACACCCCGCTGCCGTCGCTCCTCACGCTCGTCAAGGTGGTCGACGGCGGTCCCGCCGCACCTGAGGACTGGACCCTCTCGGCGACGGGGCCGCAGGCGGACGGCGAGCCCGGGACGATCTCGGGACCGTCGGGCAGCGTGGCGGTGACGCAGGTCGACGTGGGCGAGGGCGTGCACACGCTGGCCGAGTCGGGCGGGCCGCCGGGCTACGAGCCCGAGGGCTGGGTGTGCGAGGGCGGCCTGCTGCAGGAGGGGTCGAGCGTCGTGATCGGGCCCGACGAGGACGTCGTGTGCACGGTGACGAACACCTACGTCGAGTCCACGCTCACGCTGGTCAAGGTGGTGGTCGGGGGCTCCGCGGACCCCGCGGCGTGGACGCTCAGCGCGACCGACGCCTCCGGCGAGACCGTGGCCGAAGGCGCCGCGGGCAGCACGGACGTCACGTCCGTCCCGCTCCCTCCGGGGAGCTACGACCTCGCGGAGTCGGGCGGCTACGGCGGCTACGTGTCGGAGGGGTGGACCTGCGGACCCACGCCGGTCGACGGTTCGACGGTCACGCTCGGCCCGGGCGACGACGTCACGTGCGTGGTCACGAACCGTGCGGAGCTGCCGCACCTGACGCTCGTCAAGGAGCTCGACGACCGCGGGTACACCGGTGAGGCCGAGCCGACGGACTGGACCCTCACCGCCCTCGGTGGCGGGACGTCGATCTCGGGGGTGACGGGCAGCCCGGAGGTCTCCCACGTCGCCGTCGCGCCGGGCCGGTACGTCCTCGGCGAGACGGGCGGCCCCGACGGGTGGACGGCGCTGCGCTGGGTGTGCGACGCCGCGCGCGTGGTCCAGTCCCCGGGCGAGGACGGCGCCCTGCTCTCGACCGTCGTGGTGGAGCCGGGCGACGACGTCACCTGCACCGTCACGAACCACTGGCTCGCGGGCACGCTGACCCTGCACAAGCAGGTGGTCGACGACGTGGTCCCGGTCAGCGACTGGGAGCTCACGGCGTCGGGACCGACGCCGATCTCGGGCTTCGACGGCAGCCGGGACGTGGCACTCGTGCCCGTCGCGGAGGGGACGTACGACCTCTCGGAGTCGGGCAGCGGGTGGGACTACACCGAGCAGGGCTGGGTCTGTGACGGCGGCGAGCTGGTCGACGAGGACACCGTCCAGGTCGACGACGGTGCCGACGTGACGTGCACGGTGACGAACACGGTGCTCGACGCGCCGACGCCGTCCCCCACGCCGACCCCCACCCCGACGGACCCGACCGTGCCGCCCACGGACGGGCCGACGGACGTCCCGACGGGCGGCCCGGACGACACGCCGAGCGGCGACGCGGACGGCGGCGACCAGATGGCCGCGACGGGCTCCGACGTGGGCGCGCTGCTCGCGGTGGCCCTCGCGGCGCTGCTCGTCGGCGGCGTCCTGCTCGGGCTGCGACGCCGCGTCGGCTGAGCCCCTCCGCGGCCGTCCGCGCGGCGTCGTGCCTGCTGAGCCGTCCGCCGCGCGCGGCCCGACGGCGCGGGCTACTGTCCTGCCGTGGCCGACGACGAGGCGGGCAAGAGCGGTAGGTCCTTCCGGGAGACCGTGACGGTGATCCTTCTCTCCGTCACGGCCGTCCTCACGGCCTGGAGCGGCTTCGAGGCGAGCAAGTGGGGCGGCGAGATGTCGATCGCGTTCTCGCGCGCCTCGACGCAGCGCATCGAGGCGTCCACGGAGCGGACCCGCTCGGAGGCCGCGCGCGCGATCGATCTCCAGGTGTTCAGCCTGTACCTGGAGGGCGTCGCGAACGAGAACGACGAGCTCGAGAGCTTCGCGCGCGACCGCTTCACGCCTCACTTCGAGCCGGCGTTCGAGGAGTGGCTGGCCTCGCGCCCGCTGCAGAACCCCGACGCCGCCCTGAGCCCGTTCGCGCTCGACGCGTACGTCCCGCCCGGCGAGGTCGAGGCCGTCGAGGCGGACGCCCGGGCCGACGAGTACTTCGACCAGGCGCTCACGAACAACCAGCGCGGCGACGACTACACGCTCGTGACCGTCCTCTTCGCGCTCGTGCTGTTCTTCGGCGCGTTCGCGGGACGGTTCCGCTCGGAGCGCGCGTCGTGGGGCATGGTCGGCGCGGGCGGCGTCCTCTTCCTCGTCGGCGTCGGGCTGCTCCTGAGCTTCCCGAAGATCGTCTGACCGCCATCGGTCGACCGGTGCGCCACCGGTCCGGTCGGCGACCGCCCCCACCCGGGCTCAGGCGTCGCCGGGTGCCGGGACGCCTGTGAGGCGACGGACCGCGTCGAGGACGTCCGCGTCGTCGTGCGGCTCGGTGTCGAGCGCGCGGTGGATGGTCATGCCCTCGACGAACGCGTCGAGGGCGCGGCACGTCGTGGGGTCGAAGTGGCGTCCGAGCGCCTCGCGGCTGCGGCGCATCCAGTCGTTCGTCAACGTGCGGTAGGCGGGGTCGCGCGCCGCGAGCGTGTAGAGCTCGTGGCTGAGCACGAGGTCGCGCTGCGTGGCGAAGACGTCGTGCGTGACCAGCAGCGTCACGGCCCGGACCGCCTCCTCGGGCGTCGCGGCCTCGACCATGCGGCGCTCGAACTGTGCCGCCGCCTCGCGCGCGAAGCGGCCGAACGCCTCGCGCAGCAGCTCGTCCATCCCGGCGAAGTGGTACGTCATCGACCCGAGCGGCACGTCGGCGGCGGCCGCGACGCGGCGGTGCGACGTCCCCGCGACGCCCACCTCGGCGAGCACGTCGAGGCACGCGTCGACGATGCGGTCCCGGCGCCCCGGGTCGTGGCGGCGGGCGCGGCTCGTCGGCCGGGCTGCGGCCTCCCCGGGAACCACGTCAGACCTCGCGGACCACGCGCGCCGGGTTGCCGACGGCCACGACGTTCGCGGGCAGGTCGCGCGTCACGACGGCGCCGGCCCCGACGACCGTGTTCTCCCCGATGGTCACGCCCGGGCACACGATCACGCCACCGCCGAGCCACACGTTGTCGCCGATCGTGATCGGCCGCGCCGCCTCGAGCTTGTCGCGCCGGGGCTGCGGCTCGACGGGGTGCGTCGGGGTGAGCAGCTGGACGTCCGGGCCGATCTGGCAGTCCTCGCCGATCGTGATCGCCGCGACGTCGAGCGCCGTGAGGTTCGCGTTGACGAACGTGCGCGCGCCCACGTGGAGGTTCTCGCCGTAGTCGACGACGAGCGGCGGCCGGATCCACGCGCCGTCGCCGAGGGTGCCCAGGAGGTCGGCGAGGATCGCCCGCGACGACGCGTCGTCCGCCACGACGGCGCGGTGGTACTCGTCGGCGAGGCGGATCGCGCGCTTCGCGAGGCGCTCGTTCTCCGGGTCGTCCGCGATGTACAGGTCGCCCGCGAGCATGCGCTCGCGGTTCGTCCGGGGGTCGCCGGCGAAGTGGTCGGTCGTCATGGGGTGGCCTCCTCGGGCTCGGTGGCGTGCAGGTCGTGGCGGTCCGTGCGAGGCGGTCCCTCGGCGGCCGGGGGCGGGGCGGTCTGGCGACGGCGGCCCGTGAGGACTCCGCTGAGGAGCACGACGACGACGCCCGCGGCCGGGAGCACGAGCAGCCCGGTACGCAGGCTCGACGCGTCCGCGACCAGCCCGACCAGCGGTGGCGACAGCAGGAACCCGAGCCGCATGAGCCACGACACGAGGGTGAGCCCGGTGCCCGGGCACAGGCCGGGGACCTCGTCCGCCTGCTGCATCGCGGCGGGCACGAGCGTCGCGGTGCCGAACCCCGCCGCGGCGAACCCGGCGATCGTGCCGGGCACGGAGGGGAACGCGAGCGCGAGCCCGGCGCCGACGGCGATGAGCGCTCCGCCGAACCGCGCGACGCCACGCTGGCCCCACCGGTCCACCATGCGGTCCCCGACGAGGCGCCCGACGAACTGCGCGCCGACCAGCGCGACGAACCCGAAGGCCGCGAGCTCCGCCGTGGCGCCGAGGGCAGGGCTCGAGAGGTAGACGGCCGCCCACGTGCTGCCCGCGTCCTCGACGAGCGCTCCGGCGATCGCGACGAGCACCAGCGCGGCGAGCAGGCCCACGGTGCGCACGGTGACCCGCCGCCGGCCCGGGAGGAGGTCGCCCGCCCCGCGCGTCGGTGTGGCGTCCGGACCCGTGACGTCCCGGTCGGGGGCGGCGCCGACGGCTGCCGCGTCGTCGAGCCCCGTGTCCGGGCCGGGCAGGCACCAGCGCCGCGCGAGCAGCGCCACCGCCGAGAAGAGCAGCCCGGTGATCGCCAGGTGCACCCCGAGCGGGAGGCGCAGCGCGATCGCGGCGGCCGCCATGAGGCCGCCGGTCACGGCGCCGACCGACCAGACCGCGTGGAACCCGTTGATGATCGACCGGCGGTAGCGGCGTTGGACGCGCAGGCCGTGCGCGTTCTGGGCGACGTCGGTGAACGCGTCCATCGCGCCGCCGACGAAGAGCGCCGCGACGAGCAGGGGGAACACGGGTGCGGATCCCGCGAGGAAGACGCCGATCCCCGTGAGGACGGTGCCCGCCACCGCGACACGCGCCGAGCCGAACCGTCGCAGGAGGGGAGCGGCCAGCAGGCCGGCCGCGATCGCTCCGGCGGGGAACGCGGCGACGGCGGCGCCGTAGCCCGCGTTGCTGAGGTCGAGCGCGTCCTTGATCTCCGGGTACCGGGGCACGAGGTTGGCGAACAGCGCACCGTTGGTGAAGAACAGCAGCGCGACGGCGACGCGCGCACGGCGGTCGACCGTCGCGACCGCGGCGGAGGACGACGACATGCGTACGATCGTACACATGATGCCTGGGTCACCCGGCCCCCGAACCCGGGGTTGCCGGGCGTTCCGGGGTCCGGACGGCGCACGACCCCGGGTTCGGCACGATCTCCGGTGGGCGATCCGGCGTCCGCGCCGCGGGCCCCCTAGGCTCGGGGCATGGACCTCGAGGAACGCCTGGCCGTCTTCATCGACTACGAGAACCTCGCGCTCGGCGCGCGTGAGCACCTGGGCGGGATGTCCTTCGACTTCGGGCCGATCGCCGACGCCCTCGCGGTACGGGGCCGCGTCGTCGTGCGGCGCGCCTACGCGGACTGGTCGTACTTCGACGAGGACCGGCGCTCGCTGACCCGGCACCAGGTCGAGCTCATCGAGATGCCGCAGCGCATGGGGGCGTCGCGCAAGAACGCGGCCGACATCAAGATGGTCGTCGACGCGATCGAGATGGCGTTCGAGCGCGACTACATCTCCACGTTCGTCATGTGCACCGGCGACTCCGACTTCTCCCCGCTCGTCCACAAGCTGCGCGAGCTGAACAAGCGCGTCATCGGCGTCGGGGTCGAGAAGTCGACGTCGCGCCTCCTGCCGCCCGCGTGCGACGAGTTCTTGTTCTACGACCGCCTCGAGGGCGTCGACGTGCCCGACGAGCCTGAGGAGCGCTCGACGTCGCGCCGCGGTTCTGGCCGGTCCGCGGGCGGGGCGAGCGGCTCGGGAGGCAGCGGCGCGCGCGGCCGGAGGCGCGCGACGTCGGGCACGGAGAAGGCGGCGAAGCCGGAGCGGACGCGCGAGGAGTCCGCGCGCGCCGCGGCGGCCGCGCTCGTGGGCACGGACCTGGCGGGGGCGCCGGCCGAGGAGACCGCGCCCGTGGCGGGCGACGGCGCGCCGGAGGGTGCGGACGAGGCGACCGTGCCGACGACGGTCCCGGCCAGCGCGGACCCGGTCGCTCCGGACGAGCCGGCCGACGCGGCCGACGACGACGCGCCCGCGGGCGAGGACCTGCCCATGGAGGTGCGCGTCGCGCAGACCCTCGCGGACCTGGCGTCGTCGACGGGTGGCGCCGTGACGGCGTCGGTCCTCAAGCGGACGCTCCTGCGCAAGGACCCGACGTTCAGCGAGGCCGACTACGGTTTCCGCACGTTCGGCGAGTTCCTGCGGTTCCTCGCCGACCGCGGGTTCGTCGAGCTCGCGACGGGTCCGGCCACGGGAGACCCGGAGGTGTCCCTGCCCGCGCAGGGCGACACGGACGCGACCTTCGAGCTCCTGCGCTCGGTCGTGCAGGAGGAGGGCGGGTCCGCGGCGCTGTCCGGGCTGAAGAACGCCATCCGCAAGAAGCGGCCGGACTTCAGCGAGAAGGCTCTCGGCTACCGCGGGTTCCTGCAGTTCTGCAAGGCGGCGCAGGCGGCGGGCGCCGTGACGCTCGCGTGGGACGACGACGCCGACGACTACCTCGTCACGGTGGCCTGACCGGACCGCTCACACCGTCTCGACGACGCCGTCCTGCGGCCCGTCCGTCCGTCGGTCGGCTGCCAGGGCGGCGTCGTCGCGGTCACGTCCGAGCCTGCTCGCCACCATCGGCAGGATGATCACGGAGAGCACCCCGGCTCCCACGAGCGCGGTGCCGGTCCGTGAGCTCATCGCACCGTCGTCCACGGCGAGCTCGGTGAGCGCGACGAGGACGGGCAGCGCCGTCGCCGAGTAGAGCGCCGTCTGCACGCGCTCGCGCGCGGGCAGGTCCCGACGGAAGAAGAAGAGCACCGGGCCGCCACGGACGAGGAGCATCAGGACCAGCAGGAGGACCGGCAGGGCCGGCGCGGCGACGATCGAGTCGACGTCGAGGCCCATGCCGGAGCTGACGAAGAACACGGGGATGAAGATGCCCCACGCGACGACGTCGAGCTTCTCCTCGAGCCGTCGCACGTCACCGGGGGCCCACCGCCGCAGGACCATGCCGCCGACGAACGCCCCGAGCACCGCGTCGAAGCCCATCGCCGCCGCGGTCGCGAGGAGGGAGACCAGCAGCAGCACGGTCAGGCGCAGCGTGCTCTGCCCGGTGCCGTGCTCCGACGCCTCGAGGAGGCGCAGGCCCGCGGGCGCGTGGACCCGCGCCGGGAGCGCCGAGAGGCCGATAGCGACGGCCCCGAAGAGTACGAGCAGGACGGCGGCGGCCCCCGTCTGGCGCGTCCCGAGGAGCAGGGCCATGGCGACGATCGGAGCGAGCTCGCCCACCGCGCCGTTGACGAGCACGGTCCGTCCCAGGCGCGTGCCGAGCCGGCCCGCGTCGCGCAGGATCGGCAGCACGATCCCGAGCGCCGTCGTCGTCAGGGCGATCGCGCCCGCGGCGAGCGCGTGGACCGTGTCGTGCTCGAGGAGGAGGAAGGCGACCAGCGCGCCGAGCAGGAGCGAGGTCAGCCACGCGCCGCCGGCCCGGCGGCCCTCGCGCTCGCGCAGCACGCTGGGCTCCAGCTCGTACCCGGCGAGGAGGAAGAGGAACCCCATGCCGAGGTCCGAGAGCAGGACCACGTCGTCGGGACCGGCGACGTCGAGCAGCTCGGGACCGATGACGACGCCCCCGAGCAAGCAGGAGCACCACCTGGGGGAGCCGGGCGCGCGCCGGCATCAGCCCCGAGAGCAGCGGCGCCAGGAGCGCGACGACGAACACGGGGACGAGCGGCGCGTACTCGTTCACGGCGACTCCCTGGGCGGCGGACGGCGGCACCAGCATGGCGCACCGGCCCGCAGGGCGCGCGGGCGGCGTGCGCGGGTGGGCCGCGCTCCGTGGTTGACCTCGCGCCCCGACGGGTCCTACCGTCCAGAGGAGCCGCGGCGCACCGCCGCCGGCCCCTGGATCGGCAGACAGGACCACTGAGCCGGCGCACCGAGGCGCCGGACGTGCGCCACCGGTGACGCGACGACCAGCCACCAGGAGTCCTCATGACCCGTCTCTGGATCCGTGACCCGCTCGGCGTCTTCACCGCCGACGACACCCCCGCCGCCCCCGACGCGCGCGGCGGGATCGTCGTCGAGGAGGGCGTCGTCGCGGAGCTCGTCCCGGCGGGCGGAGCACCCGCGACGCCCGTCGACGAGACGTTCGACGCGTCGCAGCACGTGCTCACGCCCGGCCTCATCAACACGCACCACCACTTCTACCAGACCCTCACGCGCGCCTGGGGGCCTGTCGCCGACGCCCCGCTGTTCCCGTGGCTCCAGCGCCTCTACCCGGTGTGGGCGCGCCTCACGCCGCGCGACCACGAGCTCGCCACGACCGTCGCGCTCGCCGAGCTGCTCCTGTCCGGCTGCACGACGGCGGCCGACCACCACTACGTGTTCCCCGACGGCCTCGACGACGCGATCGACAACCAGGTCGAGGCCGTCCGGCGCCTCGGGATGCGCGCGACCCTCACGCGCGGGTCGATGACCCTCGGCGAGGACGACGGCGGCCTCCCGCCGCAGTCCGTCGTGCAGACCCTCGACGTGATCCTCGAGGACTCCCGCCGCCTCGTCGAGACGTACCACGAGCGCGGCGCCGGGGCCCAGGTCCAGATCGCGCTCGCCCCGTGCTCGCCGTTCTCCGTGACGACCGAGGCCATGCGCGAGAGCGCCGCGCTCGCCGAGGCGCTCGACGTGCGCCTGCACACCCACCTCGCCGAGACGATCGACGAGGAGGACTTCTGCCGCGAGCGCTTCGGGCTGCGCACCGTCGACTACCTCGAGTCGGTCGGCTGGCTGACCGACCGCGCGTGGCTCGGTCACGGCATCCACTTCGACGACGACGAGGTGCGCCGCCTCGGAGCGGCCGGGACCGGCGTGGCGCACTGCCCGACGTCGAACATGCGCCTCGCGTCCGGCATCGCGCGGGCCGTGGAGCTCGAGGACGCGGGCGCGCCCGTCGGGCTCGGCGTGGACGGATCGGCGTCGAACGACGCCTCGACGATGATCCTCGAGGCCCGCCAGGCGCTCTACCTGCAGCGGCTCAAGTACGGTGCGGACATCCCCGTGACGCGCGCGCTCGGCTGGGGGACGCGGGGGTCCGCACGCGTCCTCGGCCGCGACGACGTCGGCGTGCTCGCCGTGGGCAAGCAGGCCGACCTCGCGCTGTGGCGCCTCGACGAGCTGCGGTTCTCCGGGACGCACGACCCCGTCGCCGCGCTCCTGCTGTGCGGCGCGGACCGGGCGGACCGCGTCATGGTGGGAGGAGAGTGGCGCGTCGTCGACGGCGCGATCCCCGGGCTGGACCTGGGCGCTCTGATCGCGGAGCACTCCGCCGCCGCGCGCCGGCTCGTCGCGGGGTGAGCCCGGGGCTTCGTCGGGGTCGAGCGCCCTGGGGGGTCCGGGCGGGGCCTGCATGGGGCGGCGGCGGGCCTACCCTCCGCGGCCTCGTCCCTCGGCCGCTCCCGCCAGACCCACCACGACCCGCCGCCGCCCCACTCCGACCCCCGCCCTCCGCCGGCTCCCGCCTTTGCGTCGCCGCAGGCCACGGACGAGTTGGTGGCGGAGACTTGACACACGTCACAGTTGGGGTTCGAATGGTGGAAGTACTTTTCCGCTGAGCGGAACGATAGCCGACGAGGAGGTCCGCTATGAACGCGCGAGCCCAGAAGGTCGCGGACGACGCCGAACGCCGTCCGGTACGCCCCGAGGACCAGCGTCTGCCCCTCGGGGCGACGTTCGGTTACGGGTTCCAGCACGTGCTGACGATGTACGGCGGCATCATCGCGCCGCCGCTCATCGTCGGCTCCGCAGCGGGCCTCACGCCCGCCGAGATCGGTGTTCTCGTCGCCGCGTCGCTCTTCATGGGCGGCCTCGCGACGATCCTGCAGACGATCGGCATCCCGTTCTTCGGCTCGCAGCTGCCGCTGGTGCAGGGCGTCTCGTTCGCGGGCGTGTCGACGATGGTCGCGATCGTCGGCGGCGGGGGAGGGATGCAGGCCGTGCTGGGCGCCGTGCTCGTGGCGTCCGCGGTGGGCTTCCTCATCACGCCGTTCTTCGCGCAGATCATCCGGTTCTTCCCACCGGTGGTCACGGGTGTCGTCATCACGACGATCGGGCTCACGCTCATGCCCGTCGCGGCGAACTGGGCGATGGGCGGCAACGCGGAGTCGCCGGACTACGGCTCGGTGAGCAACATCGGGCTCGCGGCGCTGACGTTCGCGATCGTGATCCTGCTCTCCAAGGTCGGCAGCGGGACCGTCTCGCGCCTGTCGATCCTCCTCGCGATCGTCCTCGGCACCCTCGTCGCGGTGTTCACCGGCCAGGCCGACTTCGCCGGCGTGGGCGACGGTCCCGTCGCCGCGTTCCCGGACTTCCTCGGCTTCGGCGCCCCGACGTTCGAGATCGCCGCGATCGTCTCGATGCTCATCGTGATCCTCGTGACGCTCACCGAGACGACGGCGGACATCATCGCCGTCGGTGAGATCGTCGAGACGAAGGTCGACCGCAAGCGCATCGCCAACGGCCTGCGCGCCGACATGGCGTCCTCGGTGGTCTCGCCGTTCTTCGGCTCGTTCACGCAGTCCGCGTTCGCGCAGAACGTCGGCCTGGTCGCGATCACTGGCGTCAAGTCGCGGTTCGTCGTCTCGGCCGGAGGCGCGATCCTCGTGGTCCTGGGCCTGCTGCCCATCCTGGGGCGCGTCGTCGCCGCCGTCCCGACGCCGGTCCTCGGCGGTGCGGGCGTCGTGCTGTTCGGCTCGGTCGCCGCGTCCGGCATTCGCACGCTCGCCAAGGTCGACTACTCGAACTCGATGAACCTCATCATCGTCGCCGCGTCGATCTCGTTCGGCATGATCCCCATCGCCAAGCCCGACTTCTACGACCAGTTCCCCACGTGGTTCGGCATCATCTTCCACTCCGGGATCAGCTCGGCCGCGATCATGGCGATCCTGCTCAACATCCTGTTCAACCACATCAAGGCGGGCACGCCCGCGCAGCCGTCGGTGTTCGCCGAGGGCGCCGAGCGCGGCGCGAGCTCGGTCGACGACGACGATCTCGACGACCTCGAGGACGACGGCGTGCTCAACGGCTCCACCGGACGTCCCGGCCCGGCGTCGTCGACGAGCGCTCCGCGCCCGACCACGACCCCCGACGCCGCCGCTCCGACGTCCGCTCCGACGTCCGCCCACCCGACCGCCAGCGGCGCTGCCGCCGAACCCCCGGCCCACGAGGGCGACACCCCCGCCACCCGGCCCACCACAGCGCCGCGCACGGCGACCCCGTAGGACCCAGGCACGACGGCGTGCTCGACGACGCCCCGCACCCGCGTGATCTCCTCGCCCGGGTGCGGGGCGCCGTCGTGCACCGGCCTGTCAGTGCGGGAGGTCACCGGGGTGACCCGTGGCCCTGACACGTCGGTGTCGGCGCGCCGTTGTCAGGCTGAGAGGTCACCGGGGTGATCTGTGGCCCTGACAGGTGTCGGGTAGCGTCGGACGTCGGCCGACCGGCCGGAGCCCCCTACCGCTGGACCGCACCATGAGCACCCCACCCCCTGACCTCGGACCCGCCGGCCCTGTTGCGACCGGCCCCGGTACGACCGGCCCCAGCACCACTGCGCGCGAGGCGACCACCCCGACCACCGGCGCGACGTCCGCGGACCGGCTCGGCCACGGCCTGCGCGCGCGGCACCTCACGATGATGGGGCTCGGCTCGGCGATCGGTGCCGGGTTGTTCCTCGGCTCGGGCGTCGGGATCGCGACCGCCGGGCCGGCGGTGCTCGTGTCGTACGCGATCGCCGGCGTCCTCGTCATCCTCGTCATGCGGATGCTCGCCGAGATGGCCAGCGCGCGGCCGGCGAGCGGGTCGTTCTCCGTGTACGCGGAGGAGGCGCTCGGGCCGTGGGCGGGGTTCGTCCTGGGGTGGCTCTACTGGTTCATGCTGGTCATGGTCCTCGGTGCGGAGATCACCGGGGCTGCCGTGATCGTCACCGGCTGGTTCCCGGGAGTGCCGCAGTGGGGCGTGGCGCTCGCCGTCGTGACGGTGTTCGCCGTCGTGAACCTGTGGGGCGTGCGGCAGTTCGGCGAGTTCGAGTTCTGGTTCGCGTTCGTCAAGGTCGCGGCGATCGTCGGGTTCCTCGTGGTGGGCGTCCTGCTCGTCCTGGGTCTGCTCCCGGGCACCGACCCCGTGGGGACGAGCAACCTCCTCGGGAACGGCGGCTTCGCGCCCGAGGGCTGGGCGGGCGTCGCGGCCGGGCTCCTCGTCGTGGTCTTCGCGTTCGGCGGCATCGAGATCGTCACGATCGCCGCGGCCGAGGCGCGCGACCCGCGCACGGCCGTTGCGCGCGCCACACGGTCGATCGTCTGGCGCATCCTCGTGTTCTACCTGGGCTCGGTCGCGATCATGGTGCTCGTCCTGCCGTGGGACTCGCCGCTCCTCGCGGAGAGCCCGTTCGTCGCGGTGCTGGACCTCGCCGGCCTGCCCGGCGCGGCGCGCCTCATGGAGGTCGTCGTGGTCGTCGCCCTGCTGTCGGCGTTCAACGCGAACGTCTACGGCACGTCGCGCATGGCGTACTCGCTCGCCGGGCGCGGTGACGGCCCGACGGCGCTGCGCCGCGTCTCGCGCCGCGACGTCCCGTGGGTCTCGGTGCTCGTGTCGGTGTTCTTCTCGCTCGTCGCCGTGGGCCTCAACTGGCTGGCCCCCGACGCGCTCCTGGGCGTCCTGCTCAACGCCGTCGGTGCGGCGCTGCTCGTCGTGTGGGTCCTCGTCGCGGTCTCGCAGCTGCGCCTGCGCCGTCGGCTCGAGGCCGAGGCGCGCGCCGCCGGCGAGCCGATGACGCTGCGCATGTGGGGGTTCCCGTGGCTCACGTGGGCGGTCCTCGTCGGGCTCGCGGCGCTCACCGTCCTCATGCTCACGGACGACACCGCGCGCGCCCAGCTCGCCTCGACGGCGGGGCTCGTCGTCGTGCTCCTCGCCCTGTACGCGCTCACCCGCGGAGGCCGCGCGCGGCGGCTGGCGGCGACACCCGACCCGGCCCGCGACCGGTCCGGCACGGCCACCTGAGACCCGGGACGACGTCGTGCACCAGCGTGCACGACGTCGTCGCAGGTCACGTCGCGTGTGCACGGGCGTGCGCGGACGACGGTGCACAATGAGCGGATGACCTACCGCGTCCTCAGGCTCATCCTGTCGCTGCTCGCCTACGTGCTGCTGCGACCCCAGGTGACCGGACGCAACAACATCCCGCGCAACGGTGCGGTCATCCTCGCCAGCAACCACCTGTCGTTCATCGACTCGCTCCTCATCCCGATCGTCGCGCCGCGGCACGTGACGTTCCTCGCCAAGGCGGAGTACTTCGAGGGCCGCGGCATCAAGGGACGGCTGTCGCGGTGGTTCTTCACGACGATCGGGATGATCCCGGTGCAGCGCGACGACCCGCGCGCCGGCCAGCGCTCGCTCGAGGACGCGCTCGAGGTGCTGCAGCGCGGCGGCGCGTTCGGCATCTACCCCGAGGGGACCCGTTCGCGCGACGGCAAGCTGCACCAGGGCCGCACCGGCGTCGCGTGGCTCGCGCTCGCCGGGCACGCGCCCGTCGTGCCGGTCGCGGTGCGTGGCACGGACAAGGTCCAGCCCATCGGCGCGCGCCTCCCGCGCATCCACCGCGTGCAGGTGCACTTCGGCAAGCCCATCGACCCGCAGCGCCAGCTCACGGCCGGGACGAGGCCCGCGCAGGCACGCCGCGAGCTGACCGACGAGGTCATGGCGTCGATCCACCGCATGAGCGGCCAGGACCTCGCGGCCTGACCGGAGTCTCGCCGAACACGACCTGACGGTCGTTCTGGGGTCCTTTGCGACCCTCAGGTCGTGGTCGACGGCGCGCGACGGCGTGCTCGTCACCCGATCGAGCTGAGCCCGAACGCCGTCGCGAAGCCCAGCACGGTGACGAGGCCTGTCACGGGCCCGCCGAACTCGGTGGCCTCGGGGATCATCGTGTCGACGAGCATCGTGAGCAAGGCGCCCGCGGCGAACGCCTGCGTGACCGCCACGACGGCCGGCGACGCGCCGTCGAGCGCGAGGTAGCCGAACCCGGCGGCGAGAGCCGACACGACCGTCGTCGACCCCCAGAGCAGCCACAGCCGCGACGGGCTGGTCCCCGACTTGAGCAGGCCCGACGTCGCCGCCATCGCCTCAGGCAGGTTGGACAGGAAGACGGCGGCGAGCATCGCGACGCTCACGCCGCCGCCACCGATGAGCGTCGCGCCGAGGACCACCGACTCGGGGATGCCGTCGAGCACCGTCCCGAGCGCGATCGCTGCGCCGCCCGTTCCGCCCGCGGCCTGGACGGTGTGTCCCTGCACGCCGGTCGAGCGCTTGCGGCCCTCGCCCCCCAGGTTGTCGATCACCCGGTCGCCCAGGAAGTACGTGAGCGCGCCGCCCGCGAGCCCCGCCAGCAGCAGCCACCCGCTCACGCTGCGCGACGCGTCCTCCACGAGGTCGTACGCCACCGCGCTGATGAGCACGCCCGCGCCGAACGCCATGACGAGGCCGACAGCGCGCTGTCCTGGCGGGCGCCACAGCACCACCGCCGCGCCGATCAGCAGCGACGAGCTCGCGAGCAACCCCCACCAGAAGCCCTCCATGGGGACAAGTGGACCAGCGAGGCGCACGGACCGCGCGGCGGGCCCGACGGCGCCGCTCGCCCGGGCGGGGGGGGCGGCCCGTGCGGGACCCGGGGGAGGATGGGGCGCATGACGCGGGGGACGCGCCCGGGCGGTGGCGACACGGCACGGCGGCTGACCGCGCCGCTGCGCAGCGCGTCGACCGTGCGCGCGGGCGTGTACCTCGTGATCGGCGGGGTCGTCGCGGGCGCCTACCTGGTCCTCGTGACGGGCTTCGTGCAGATGTTCGCGTCGACGCAGACGCCGCGCGTCGCCGCGGGGGTCCTCGCCGTCCTCTCGGCGGTGATCGCCGGCACGCCGCCGTTCCTCGCGCCGGTGCGTGCCCTGGAGATCGCGGCGGTGCGGACGTTCCTCGACGTCGACCTGCCGACACCCGCCGGCGACGCGAACCCGAGCGCCGCCACCCGGTGGCGGGCCGCGGCGTGGTACGCGCTGCACCTCGCGCTCGGGGCCGCCGTGCTCGTCGTGGTGCTCCTGGCGATCCCGGTCGCGACGCAGCTCGTCCTGTCGGCCCTCGGGATCGAGCCGGTGCTGCTCGGCGACTGGCGACCCTGGGAGCTCGTGCCGTCCTGGGCGGACACCTGGGCACTGGCACTGATCGCTGTCGTGCTCCTTCTCCTGCTCCCGTACGTGATCGTCGCCGCGCGGGAGCTGCTCCGCCAGGCGGCCTGGCCGCTGCTCGGCCCCGACCAGCTCGAGCGCATCGCGGAGCTCGAGGTCGCGGCCGACCGCGACGCCGAGCGGGGACGGCTCGCGCGCGAGCTGCACGACTCCGTCGGGCACGCGCTCACCGTCACGACGCTCCAGGCCGCGGCGGCCTCCCGGTTGCTGGCCACGGATCCCGAGGCCGCGCGGCGCGCGCTCGCCGCGATCGAGGAGACGGGCCGCAGCGCGATGGCCGACCTCGACCACGTCCTCGGTCTGCTGCGGGCCGACGGCACCGGCACAGGACCACGATCGCCCGCCCGCACCCTCGCGGACCTCCCCGCGCTGCTCGACGACGCCCGCCGCGCGGGTGCCGACGTCGTCCTCGTCGACGTGCCCGAGCGACCGCGCGGTCTCGGCCACGGGAGCGTCCGCGGCACGGAGGACGCCCGTCTCGTCGACGTGCCGCGCGCGACGTCGCAGGAGGCGTACCGCGTGGTGCAGGAGGCGCTCACCAACGCCCTGCGGCATGCGCCGGGCGCGCCGGTGACGGTCACCGTCGGGATCGAGGGCGCGGAGCTGCTGGGCGTCGAGGTGCGCAACCCGCTCCCGGAGGGCCCCGCGCCACCGCCCGACGGTTCGCGCCCCGCCCGCTCCGGAGGTCGCGGCGTCACGGGCATGCGCGAGCGCGCCCGCCTGCTGCGCGGGGAGGTCGACGCCGGTCCCGCGTCGGACGGCGGCACGTGGCTCGTGCGGGCGGCGTTCCCGCTCAGGAGGTCCGGTGCGTGACGGTCCCGTGGGGACGATGGAGCGCACGCCGCCGCCGCTGAGAGGATCGAGCACATGACGGGCAGCCCACGCGACGGCACCATCCGCGTCGTCCTGGTCGACGACGAGGCGCTCGTGCGCGCAGGACTGCGCGTCATCCTCGACGCGGAGCCGGACCTCGAGGTCGTGGGCGAAGCAGGGGACGGCGTCGACGTGCCGCGCGTCGTCGCCGCGACCCGGCCCGACGTCGTGCTCATGGACGTGCGCATGCCGCGCGTCGACGGCATCGCGGCGACGACGGCGCTCCTGGCGCGCGAGCCGGCCCCGCGCGTTCTCGTCGTCACGACGTTCGAGAACGACGACCACGTGCTCGACGCCCTGCGCGCCGGCGCCCACGGGTTCCTGCTCAAGCGCGCCCGGCCCGAGGAGGTCGTGCAGGCGGTGCGCGTCGTCGCGCGGGGCGAGTCGCTGCTCTTCCCGGACGCCGTGCGTCGCCTCGCGACCGCACGGCCACCTGCCGGCGACGAGCTGCGCGGCGCACGGCTCACCGAGCGCGAGGGAGAGGTGCTGCGGCTCATGGCCGGCGGCCTGTCGAACGCCGAGATCGCGGGCGAGCTCTACCTCGGCGTCGAGACCGTGCGCACGCACGTCGGCAACGTGCTCGCGAAGCTCGGCGTGCGGGACCGCACCCAGGCGGTCGTCCGGGCGTACGAGTCGGGGTTCGTCCGAGCGGGGTGATGCGTGGGCCTCGCGGCGAGCCCGGATCCGCCGAGGGAGTCCCGCGGTGTCGCGAAGCAGGGCCGCGGTGCGACGATCGGTGGATGGACCTCTCCGTGCTCACCCGGCCGACCCGCACGTCCGTCCCCGCCACGATCGCGCGCGTCGCGCTCGGCCTCGCGCTCGTCGGTGCCGGCGTCAGCCACCTGACCGTCGCGCGCGAGGAGTTCCAGGCGCAGGTGCCCGACTGGTTCCCGGTCGACGAGGACGTGACCGTCCTCGCGTCCGGCGCGGTCGAGATCGCGCTCGGCGCGTCGCTCGTCGTGCTGTCGCGGTGGAAGGTCGCCGTGGGCCTCGTCGCGGCGGCGTTCTTCGTCGTGATCTTCCCCGGGAACGTCGCGCAGTGGATGGAGGGCAAGGACGGGTTCGGGCTCGACACCGACGCCAAGCGCTTCGGACGGCTGTTCTTCCAGCCCGTGCTCGTCGCGTGGGCGCTGTGGTCGACCGGCGCTCTGCGCGCTCTGCGTCGCGCCCGGGACTGACGGTCACCCGACCGGGGGAGGGGCGTCACCGCGGCGGGTGATCCCTGCGGCCTCGTGCGGGACGAGGGTCGGGTCATGAGCACACGACACCCCGACACCCGTCCCGTCCCCGGCGAGCCCGCCGCCGCCGACCACGACCTCCTGGCCGGCACCGAACCCCCAGCGGCCACGCCGTGCCGAGCCGGCCGACCGTGCCCGTCGGGCGCGCGGTACCTGGATCGGCCCGACCGCCGCGCTGTGGTGGGTGGTGGGTGCCGTCGTCGCACTCGCCGTCACGCTCGCAGGCGGCACCCTGCCGGTCGGCGACGCCGACGCCACCGGGTTCAGCGCGCTCACCGCCGTCCGCGGCGCGAGCCTCACCCCGTGGGTCGCCGTCCTTGCGCTGACGGGCGCGGCGCTCGCCGCGTGGACCTGGCGCGGCGGCCGGTCCCGGCCCGTGGCGCGGGGCGTGCGCCTCGCGACCTGCGCCGCCGTGGGCGTCGTCCTCGCGGGTGCCGTCGCCCTGGTCGACGCGTCGATCCTCGCCCGGCTCGGCTACCTCCCGGTCACCGCGATCATGGCGCCGTTCGATCCGGAGCTGCGCGCCGCGTTCGCCGAGTTCCTCACCCCCGGCGTGCTGCTGCAGCTCGCGGTGCTCGTCGGCGCGGGGCTGCTCGCGGCGTCGACCACGCGGTTCGCGCGCCGAGCGGTCGGTGCGTGCGAGTCGTGCGGCCGTCGGCACGACGGCCCCGACCCGGCCTGGACGACGCCCGCGTCCGCCGCCCGCTGGGGCCGCGTCGCCGCGCTCGTCGCCGCCGCGATCCCGCTGTTCTACGCCGTGACGCGCATCGCCTGGGTGCTCGGCATCCCGCTCGGCTTCTCGGCCGACGACGTCGCGGCACTCGCCGGGGACGACGCCTGGATCGCGGCGCTCGGCCTGGGCGGCTTCGCGCTCGTGGGCGCCGTCCTCACGCTCGGCCTCTTCCAGCACTGGGGCGAGGTCTTCCCGCGCTGGATGCTCGGTCTCGCGGGCCGTCGCGTCCCGGTCAACCTCGCGGTGGTCCCCGCGACGATCGTGGCCGTCGCGGTCCTCCCGGCCGGTCTGTCGCTCATCGCCCTCGGCGTGAGCGACTCGAAGCTCGCGCTCACGGCCGACTCGTGGGGCGCCGTCGGCCCGGCGCTCCTGTGGCCGCTGTGGTCCGTCGCCCTCGGCGCCGCGACCTACGCCTACTGGCTCCGCCGCCGCGGCGCGTGCGTCGTGTGCGGCCAGGGGTAGCCCCCGGGGTCGCCGATCACGACCTGGGGGTCGTTCTCTGCATGAGAACGACCCCCAGGTCGTGCTCGGCGGCCGCGCTACTGCGGCTCCACGGGTCCGTCCTCGCCCGCGACGAGATCACCGCAGCTCGTCTCCTGGGCGGTCGTGACGACCGCGTCCTCCGGGCCGGCGCCCGTCGCGACGGTCTCCTCCTGGCCGTTCGTCGCCGTGCGGGCGTCGGTGTCGAGGTCCACGAAGGTGCGGTCGACGGTGAAGGAGGTGCCGTCGTCGGACACGGCGTCCAGGCCCGCGAGCCGCAGCTCGCCGCCCTGCTCCGTGCAGCCGACGCCGGTGCCGAACCCCGTGAAGCCCTTGTCGAACGTGTAGGACTCGCCCTGGGCGTTCTGCGTCGGGGTCACCGCGCAGCCGGCGGCCGAGAGGAGCAGCACCTCGCGGCCCGTGTCGACGAGGGCGATCGGAGAGGTCCCGTCGCCCGCCGCGACGAGCTGCACGATCGCGCTCGCGGGCTGGGGGCTCGCCGACCCGATCGGCGCGAAGAACGTCGCGCCCGACGCCGTCGTGATGCCGAAGGCACGGTCGGCGCCACCGGTGATCCAGGCGGTGTCGGGGCGGCCGTCGCCGTCCACGTCGACGATCTCGTGCGTGTCCGCGCCCTCCGGCGGGCCGTCGCCCTCGGCCGGGCAGCCCTCGGCGGCGGGGGCCGACGTCGTCGGGCTGTCACTCGGCGACGAGGTCTCGGTCGGCGACGCCGACTCGCTCGCGGTGTCCGACGGCGCGGGCGACGCTGCGGGCTCGCCGTCCGTGGGCCGGTTGACGAGCCACACGACGAGCGCGACGACGAGCACCGCGACGACGGTCAGCACGATCCACGGCCAGGTCCGCCGGGTCTGGTCGTCGGTCTCCGAAGGGTCGGGACCGGCGGGTGGTGGGGCGGAGCTCGGCGTCATCATGTCCTCAGGCAACCACCGGCCTGCCGCCGCGGCATCCGGGCAGCCGCGGCGTGCGGACGGCGCGCCGACCCGCCGGCTGCCCTCGACCGGTCGTCTAACCGGGCGGGTGCGCCTGCTCGGCGAGCTCGGTGAGGGCGGTGAGCCGCGCGGCCCAGAAGGCCTTGAGCGGCGCGGCGTCGTCGGCCGAGCGCAGACCACCGTGCTGCACGCCGACCCGGACCTTGCCCGCGGGGGTGCCGTCGGCGGCGCGCGGCTGGTACAGCCCGATGGTCACGCGACCGGGTCTGTCCGGCGGTGCGCCGAGAGCGCCGACGGGCCACGCGAGCCGCACGGACGACGTCGGCGTGGCCCCGAGCACCTCGAGCCGCTCGCCCGCACCCATCTCGCCGAGCGCGACGTCGAGCCACCGCGCACGCGAGGCGTCGTCAGCGACGAGGGCGAACACCTCGTCGAGCGTCCCGACGACGGACCGGCTGGGCGAGACCTCGTACGTGCCGTCGGACCGCTGGCCGGGCGCGCGCATCCCGCGCTCCTGCTCGTACGCCACCGTGAGCGACTGCGCCCACCAGCCGTCGACCCCCTGCTCCTCGACGAGCCAGGCGGCGATGTCCTTGTGGGTCCACGTCGTCGCGTCCTGGGCGTCGAGCAGCGCGAACCACGTCGCGCGTGGCTGGCCGGTCGCGGTGGCGACGGCGTCGTCGCCCAGGGCCTCGGTGTGTCGGCGGACGCCTCCGGTGCTCATGAGCCCAGCGTCCCATCACGCCCTCGCGGGCGCACCACTCAGCGGCGGTAGGACGCCAGGGCCGCCGCGAGCGAGCGGGCGAGCGCGGCGCCGTCGGGCCCCTGCGCCGCCGGGACGGGCGCCTCGTGCTCGGGGCGGTGGGCGTCGTCGCCGGGCGTCGGCAGGGGCGAGCCGTGGGAGAGCACCTGCTGCGTGGGCGTGAGCTGACGGATCGCGATCGCGGCGACGTGGTCGGGGTGCAGGCGCGCGGCGCGCGTGTAGATCTCGGGGTCGTGCTGGCCATCGTCGCCGATCAGGAGCCAGTCGACGTCCGGGAGGTCGCGCACGAGCCGGTCGATCGAGGTGTTCTTGTGCTCGCGGCCGCTGCGGAACCATCCGGTGTTGGTGGGGCCCCAGTCGGTGAGCAGCAGCGGGCCCGGCGGGTACGCGTGGCGCTGCAGGAAGCGGCGCAGGTTCGCCGCGGTGTTCCACGCACCCGTCGACACGTAGACGAACGGGGTGCCGGGGTTCGCCGAGGCGATGCCCTGGTAGAGCACGGCCATGCCGGGCACGGGGACCCTGGCGCTCGAGTGCCGGACGAAGGTGTTCCACGCTGCGAGGAGCGGACGCGGGACCGCGGTCACCATCGTCGTGTCGTCGATGTCGGAGACGACGCCGAGCCGTCGGCCGTCAGCGACGACCAGCACGCGGCCCGTCACGAGCTCGCCCGACGAGGGCCGGAACGTCACGTCGTGCCAACCGGGCTCGAGGTCGACGTCGACCGTGACGTCGAGATAGCCCGACCGGTCCGAGCAGACGTCGACCACCGTCTCTCCGAGGTGCACCCGCACCTCCTCGCGCGACGCGGGCGCGGTGAAGAAGTAGCGCCAGCCGCGCCGGTCCGCCGTGGCCGCCGGGTCGTACGCGGGGCTCGCGAGCAGCACGCGGCCCAGCACGCGCACGCGGCGCGTGCTCCCGTAGCCCGTGAACGGCTCGACGCGCGGGCGCCACCCGCGCGCCTTCTGGAACCGGGAGACGACGGCGCGCCACCGGTCCTCGAGGCGGGCCGCCCGGTGCGGACGCTGGCTCCTGGACGGCTCGGTGGTGACGGAGGGTGCGGGGGCGGTCTCTGGCATGAGCGGTTCGGACGTCTCCGTTCGGGGGCGGGCAGGTCAACACTGTCACAGCGTTCCTCCGAGCGCGGCCGGGGGACGGGTCGCCCCGTCCCCTCGCGTGCGGGCGCCTCCTGCCCGTCCTAGCGTGGCCGCGTGGCCGACGACGCGACCGACCGAGACCCCCGCGAGGCACGGGACCTGCCGGGGAGGGCGACACCCGACGGCGTGAGCGACGCGACGGTCGAGGCCCTGGGCGCGCTGAGCGAGGCGCTCGAGACGGTCGAGCGCGCGCGGGGGCACCTCTACACGTTCCACCAGCTCACCGGCGAGGCAGACCTCGCCCTCGGCGACGCGGTGGAGAAGCTCCGCGCGGCGGGGCACGACGACGTGGCGGACCGTGTCGCGGCGGACCTGGTCGGGCGCAACGTGGTCGGGGGGCGCTGGACGTTCCAGCTCGTCGAGGACTACGACGACGGGTACTGGTCGACGTTCCGCGCGCACGAGCGGCGGGCGCGCGACGAGCTCGCCGGCGGCGTCCGGCACCTGTACGAGGCACGGATGAAGCAGGACCGGCGGTCGTCGGGCCGCGCAGGTCATGAAGCGGGGCCGGTGGCCCCGGCCTGACAGCGCCCGGTCAGAGCGCCCGGAGCGACGACTCCTTGTGCGCGGCGCGGGCACCGCTCTTCTCCGACTCGACGATCCAGTACGGGTCGTCGTCGGTCGGGACGAACGCCTGGCCGTCGTGCTCGAACCGCTCGGTCCGCTTCTCGACGACCGTGCCGGTCGTCCGCCCCTGCGACGTGTTCCACGAGACCCGGTCCCCGCGCGAGATGCTCATCCACGGACCGTAGGCCGATGAGTCCGTGCTCGCCCACCGGTCCCAGTGGAGACCGACGAGAGGACCCGACGTGACCGCCACCCCCGACGACACCGCCGACACCCCGACCTCCGGCCCGACCTCCCGCCCGACCTCCGCCGGGACGGTCGAGACGCCCGGCGACCCCGCGGGGACGCTGATCCCCGGCTACAGCTCGCCGGGCGCGCGGCCCGTGCCGTGGGAGACCGTGCGGCGGGTGCTCGAGCGCGCCGAGATCTCGTGGATCTCGACGGTGCGACCTGACGGGCGGCCGCACGTCACCCCCCTCATGACCGTCGTCGCCGACGGGTGCCTGCACCTCACCACGGGCCCCGAGGAGCGCAAGGCGCGCAACCTGGCGGAGAACCCGCACGTCGTCCTGACGACGGGGACGAACGCGTACGTCGACGCGCTCGACGTCGTCGTGGAGGGCGAGGCGGTGCGCGTGACGGACGACGCCGCGCTGCACCGGCTCGCCGAGCGGTGGCGGTGCAAGTACGGCGACGAGTGGGCGTTCAGCGTGCAGGACGGGACGTTCCGGCACGGGGACGGCGGCGAGGCGCTCGTCTTCGCCGTCCGGCCCGAGGTCGTCTTCGCGTACGAGCGGACGGCGGAGCACGCCGCGATGCGCTGGCGGTTCGGCGACGACGGCCGTGAGGCACGCACCGCGGGTGCGTCATGACGGGCGACGCCGCGACGGCGGCACGCGACGAGCTGGTCGGCCGGCTCCGGGTCCTGCTCGCCGACGAGCCGTCGGTGCGCGAGGTGTCGATGTTCGGTGGGCGGTCCTTCATGGTCGACGACGCGCTGGTGGTCAGCGCGCTCCGCGGCGGAGACCTCCTCGTCCGCGTCGATGCCCGCCGCCACGACGAGCTCGTCGCGCGACCGGGCGCCGCGCAGGCCGAGATGGGCGCGGGCCGCGACATGGGGCCCGGCTGGGTCGCGGTCGACGCCACCGCCGTCGCCGGCGACGGCCTGTCATCCTGGCTCGGCGTCACGCTGGAGCACCACCGGGCCGCGACAGGAGGGCCGACCGAGGGCTAGTCCGGGATCGCGCCGGAGACGACGAGGTCGGCACGCGACCGCGTCGCCTCGACGACGAGGGCGTTGCGGCCGTCGACCTCGGCCGCCCAGGCGGTCGCCGCCTCGACCGTGCGCCCGTGCCGCGTGTGGCGATCGACGAGCCGTCGCCGGCGCTCCTCGTCGCTGGCGCGGCAGAACCACGCCTCGTCGAGCAGGTCGCGCACGCGCCCCCACGGCTCCTCCGCCATGAGGAGGTAGTTGCCCTCCACGACGACGACCCGGTGCTCGGGACCCACGGCGATCTCGCCGGCCACGGGCTCGTCGACCTCGCGGTGGAACGACGGCGCGTACACCGGGTGGCCGACCTCGTCGCGCACGCGGCCCAGCAGGGCGACGAACCCCCAGCCGTCGAACGTGTCGGGCGCGCCCTTGCGGTCGTGCCGGCCGAGCCGGTCGAGCGTCGTGTTCGCGAGGTGGAACCCGTCCATCGGCAGGTGGACGGACTCGGGGCCGAGGGCCTCCGTGAGCCGGACGGCCAGCGTGGTCTTGCCCGCGCCGGGGCTGCCGGTGATCCCCACCACGACACGCCCGCCGGCCGCCCGGTCCTGCAGCGCGCGCACGCGGGCGACCAGCGCGCCCAGGTCGTCCACCTCGGTCTCCATGCCGCCAGTGTCCCGGAGGACGGGGACATGGTCCGAGCGGGAACATGTTGTGCACAACCAGGTTGTGCGCCATGATGTGGAGGTGAGCACCGAGAGCCCGCCGACCGACGTCGGCGACATGGTTTGCTTCTCCCTGTACGCCGCGGCACGCGCGACGACGCAGGCCTACCGTGCGCTGCTCGCGCCGTGGGACCTCACCTACCCCCAGTACCTGGTGCTCGTCGACCTGTGGGTGCACGAGAGCCGGACGGTCGGGGAGCTCGGCGCGTGCCTCGGCCTCGACTCGGGGACGCTCTCCCCGCTCCTGCGCCGCATGGAGCGCGCAGGACTCCTGGTGCGCACGCGCGACGAGACGGACGAGCGGGTCGTGGTGGCACGGCTCACCGACCGCGGCCTCGCGCTCCGTGACGAGCTGGGCGACGTCCCCCGGCGCGTGTACGAGGGGATGGGCCTGGACCTGGACCAGGCCCGTCGGCTGCGGGACGCGGTCCACGGGCTGACGGACGGCATGAAGGCCGTGACGGCGTCCACCCGCCACGCCGGCTGACCCCTCGTCCTCCCGCTCCACCGCGCGGACGTCCGCGCGGTGCTCCCGGGGCACGGCCCCGGCCGACGAAAGGAACTGAATGACTCCGCTGTACACCGCCGAGGCCCTCTCGACCGGGGGCGCCCGGAACGGCAACGTCCGCACGAGCGACGGGGTGCTCGACCTCGACCTCGCCATCCCGCGCGAGATGGGCGGCGCGGGCGGCGCCGCGAACCCGGAGCTCCTGTTCGCCGCCGGCTTCTCCGCGTGCTTCCACTCGGCCGTGCAGTCGGTCGCCCGGGCGCGCAAGGTCCCGCTCCACGACTCGTCCGTCGGCGCGCGCGTCCAGATCGGCCCCGACGGCGAGTCCGGCTTCCGCCTCGCCGTCCACCTCGAGGTCGTCCTCCCGGACGTCCCTCACGACGTCGCGCAGGAGCTCGTCGAGGCGGCCCACCAGGTCTGCCCGTACTCGAACGCGACGCGCGGCAACATCGACGTCACGGTCTCCGTCGTGGAGGACTGACCGGAAGGTCGACCCCGGGTCGCGCGTGCTCGCGAGACCCGGGGTCCCCTCACGAGGCCGTGAAGTCCTCCGGCCGGGTCCGCAGCTTCTCCGCGATCCGGGCGAGCGCCCGCTGGTCGGTGACCGTCAGCGGGTCGAGCACGTGCTCGCGCACGGACCGCACGTGCGCGGGGGCCGCCTCGACCACCTTCGCCCAGCCCTCGTCCGTGAGCACCGCGATCGTCCGCCGCCCGTCGTCCGGGTCGGGGTGGCGGTAGGCCCAGCCGCGGGCCTCGAACCTCTTCATGACGTTGGACAGGCGGGACAGCGAGCCGTTGGTCAGGTATGCCAGCTCGCTCATCACCAGGCGGCGGTCCGGCGCCTCCGACATGTGGCTCAGCGTCAGGTACTCGAAGAGGGTCAGTCCGGCCGCGCGCTGGACGGCCGACTCCAGGCGGTTCGGCAGCAGGAGCATCAGGGAGACGGCGCCCGTCCAGGCCTCCTTCTCGCTCGGGGAGAGCCAGCGCGGCTCGTCCTCGGCGTCCGCGCCGACCTGCGCGTCCTGGGTCGGTTCCGGCATGGAGCCGACTCTAACAGCGCGCACTCACTTCACAGGTGAAGTCAGGAGTGCTACGTTCATTTCACGCCTGAAGTGACAATCGAAGGAGTTCCCATGGTCACCCCCCAGTTCTTCGCCACCCCCGGCTACGGCGACATGATGCGTGAGCGCCTCCACTACCAGCAGGCGGTGCGCCTCGGCGACGTCGTCCACCTCTCCGGCCAGGGCGGCTGGGACGACGAGATCCGCTTCCCCGAGGACCTGGGGGAGGAGATCGTCCGGGCCTTCGACAACGTCGAGCGCACCCTGGCTCTCGCGGGCGCCACGTGGCGCGACGTCGTCGCCGTCGACAGCTTCCACGTCCCGACGCGCCCCGACGAGATCGGCGACGAGCACACCGCCGTGATGGTCGAGCAGTTCCGCCAGCGGATGGGCGACCGGGCGCCGGTCTGGACCGAGATCGGCGTCGCCGCCCTCGGCGCCGTCGGTATGCGGGTCGAGATCCGGGTCACCGCGGTCGTGCCGGAGAGCACCGGCTCCTGACCCGCCCGACCGCGCACGACCACCAGGCTCCGAACGGAAGGGCAGGCACGATGCGCATCCTCATCACCTCTGTCCGCGGGAAGACCGGGTCGGCGCTCGCCGACCGGCTCGCGCCACGGGACGACGTCGAGCTGCTCGGCGGGAGCACCGACCCCGCGCGCGTCACGCGTGACGGCGTCGTCCCGGTCGAGCTCTCCTGGGACAGGCCGGACGGCTGGGCCCGCGCCAGCGCGGGTGTCGACGCGGTCTTCGTCGTCGTGCCGCTCCGGGCGGACGCTCCGGAGCTCGTCGCCTCGTACCTCGCGACGACGTCGGCCTCGACCCATGTCGTCCTGCTCTCCGAGCGCGACCCGGAGCAGTCCGGACCGCAGGGCTGGTCCTCCCGCGTGGAGCAGGCCGTCCGGACGAGCGGGCGGTCCTGGACCGTCCTGCGGCCCGGCTGGTTCATGCAGGTCATGACGGACCCCCGGTTCCTGCGCGACCAGATCGTCGGCGGAGAGCTCGCCTTCCCGCACGCGGAGGCGCCCGTGGCCTGGACCGACGTGCGCGACATCGCCGAGGTCGCTGAGCTCGCCCTGCTCGACCGGGAGCACGCAGGCCGGACGTACGAGCTCTCCGGCCCGCAGGCCGTGCTCCACATCCGGACGGCGGAGCTCCTGTCCGCCGCGCTCGGTCGGCCGGTCGTCTACACCGAGCCCGGGGCCGAGGAGGCCCTGGACGGGCTCACCGGGTTCGAGCGGGAGCTGACCGCCCTCACCTACGAGCGCGTGCGCGCCGGGCACTTCGCCGTCGTCACGGACGACGCGCCGCGCCTGACGGGTCGGCCGGCGCGTTCCCTGGAGGCGTTCGTCGCCGACGCGGCGGCGGCCGGTGAGTGGTCGAGTCCGTAGCCGCGGGCGCCGACCTCAGTGCCGCGGGTCGCGGATCGCGGACGTGAAGAGGGCCCAACCCGTCTCGGAGTGGGCCACGGAGAAGACGTACGGGCGGTCGACGTGCACGACGACGGGCTCGATCGGGACCTCGGCGGACGCCGCCGAGATCCCCAGCTCCGTGACTGCCGCGGCGACGGTGCCCTCGGCGTCGACCTGCAGGATCGACTGCTGCTTCGCCTGCGACACGAACAGCTCCTCCCCGCTGACGCCGGAGAGGTCCGGTGGCGGCAACGGGACGAAGAGCGCGCCGAGGCCGGCCGCGGTCAGCGCCGGCTGGAGGTCCAGCGGCTCCTCGGCGGGCACGTCGAGCGTGGGCATCGTGAGGTCGACCGGCACAGGACCCGCCGCGGCGAGCGCGTCCCGCAGCGCCGCGCTCGTCCCGGCCGGGAGGGACGCGGGGTCGGTCCCCTCGGGCGGGAGGACGACATCCGCGTGGAACGCCTCGACGTAGGGCAGCCGTACGGCGCGCCAGCCGTCGACCTCGGCGTACCGCGCCACGCTCGTCTGCCGCAGCGACTCGGCCCGGACCTCCTCGCCCGACGCCAGGAAGAAGGGGCGCTCCGTCGTCTCGGAGTCCTCGAACGGCTCCTGCCAGCGCGCGGCGAAGAGCGTCGCGTTCTGCAGCACGAGGCGCAGGTCGGGGTCGGGCTCGATCGCCGAGCCGTCGACGAGACCGCCGGTGTGGTAGCGGACCCAGTCGCTCAAGGGCTCGATCCCGGCCGTCGAGCCGAGGTCGGTCGGCAGGACGCCTGCGCCGTAACCGGCGGCGAGCGCGTCGAGGTAGGAGGCGTGCAGGCGTGCCTCGTCGTCGACCACGACCTGGTTCGCGACATGGGCGAGCGGCTTCTTCGGGAGCTCGTCCGCCCGGACGGTCGCCGGGTCGCCGTCGTGCTCCTCGAGCGCGGCGAGGAGCGCGCCGACCGCCTCGGTGCGTGCGGTGCCGGACGCGCCGAGCGCGTCGTCGAGCGAGGCGGCCGTGTCGCCGCGGGCGCCCTCGGCAAGCATCGACAGCGCGACGACGACGCTCGCCGGGGACACCACGACGTTCCCCTCGGCGGGGGCGGACGCGAGCAGGGTCGACCCGAGCCGGTCGGTCGCCGCGACGACGTCGGGGACAGACCCGGCGTCGGCGACCGCCGTGATCTCGCGGGGTACGTCGGCCGTCACGAGCGGCAGGTCAGGCGGCGTGGAGCGCGGCCCGCCGCACCCGGCGAGCACGGCGACCGCGACGGCCGCCCCCGCGACGTGCTGCAGCGGTCCGTACCGTGCCCTCGCGGTGCCGCGTGCCCTGGTTCCCATGGCGTCCCCCGTGCCGTCGGCCGTCGGCGCCGCACGGTCGTCCCGTCCGCGCGATGCCCCTGCCCGGTCTGTGTGGCGGCGCGCGCAGACCTTGCGCGTCTCGCCACCAGGCAGTGCGCGCAGGCGGACGGTCGTCGCCCGCTAGGGTCCGCCCATGGCCATCTATCCGTTCCTGATCCTCGCCTACGTCCTCGTCATCGCGACGGTGGCCGTCCTCGTCGTCTGGGCCCTCGTGCTGACGATCAAGCTGCTCCGCAGCGTGCTCGCGGAGCGCGAGGAGCGGGCGCGTGCGTGGGCGCACGCGACCGTCGAGCAGCCGCAGTAGTCGCCCCGCGCTCAGTCGCCCGCGGGGCCGAAGCGCTCCGTCTTCACGCGCGCCGGGTCGTGGCCCAGCCCGACGAGCGTGCGCGACACCGCCTCGACGAACCCCGTCGGCCCGCACACGAAGCACGCGGGCCCGAGCTCGGGAGGCCACCCCCACGCGCCGAGCTCCGCGAGCGTGAGCCGGCCAGGGCCACGCCGCGAGTCGAGCGGCGCGGCGCGCGTGAACGCGACGCTCACGTCGAGGCCGTCGCCGGCGCGGGCGAGCCGGGCCAGTTCGTCGACGTAGAGACGGTCCTCCGGTCGGCGCACCGAGTACACGAGGCGGAACGGCGTGCGGTCGCCGTCGTCGCGCCGGGTGCGGAGCATCGCCATGAGCGGCGCGATCCCGGACCCGCCGGCTGCCAGGAGGACGGGGGTCCCGGCGTCGTGCTCGGGCGACCACACGAACCAGCCGCCGATCGGCCCGCGGACCTCGATCGCGTCGCCCACCGTGAACGCGTCCGCGAGATAGCCGGACACCTCGCCGCCGGGCACGCGCTGAACGGTCACCTCGACGCGGGCGGACGCCGACGGGTCGGTCGCCGGGCTCGCGACCGAGTAGCTGCGCTCGGCCGTGTAGCCGTCGGGCGCGGTGAGGCGCAGGTCGAGGTGCTGCCCGGCGAGGTGCCCCGGCCAGTCGGGGACCTCGAGGACGAGGGTGCGCGCCGTCGGGCTCTCCGCCCACGCGTCGACGAGCGTGGCGACGCGCCAGCCCGACGGCATGGCGTATCGCGCCCCGAGCCGGGCGCCGCCGGCCTGCTCCGCGGCGCCCGGGGAGGCGACGCCGTCGGTCACCTCCTCAGTCACCCTGGTACCTCTGCTCGCGCCACGGGTCGCCGAGGTCGTGGTAGCCGAGCCGCTCCCAGAAGCCCTGCTCGTCCATGGGCATGAGCGTGATGCGGTTGACCCACTTCGCCGACTTCCAGAAGTACAGGTGCGGCACGACGAGCCGCGCCGGGCCGCCGTGGACCGGGTGCAGCGGCGCACCCTCGAACGTGTGGGCGATCCACGCCTTGCCGCCGAGCAGCTCGGCGACGGGAAGGTTGGTCGTGTACCCGCCGTAGCAGCCGACCATCGCGAAGTCGGCCGTCGACTCCACGTCGGCGAGGAGCGTGTCGAGCGAGACGCCGCGCCACGTCGTGCCGAACTTCGACCACCGGGTGACGCAGTGGATGTCGACCGTGGGCTCGTCCTGGGGGAGTCGCATCAGGTCGGCCCACGTCCAGGTGTGCGTGGCACCGGTCTCGGTGACGACGTCGAGCCGCCACGTGCTCGTGTCGACGCGCGGGGTGGGTCCCGCGGAGAGGACGGGGAACCCGTCCTCGACGTACTGCCCGGGCGGCAGGGCGACGCCCTGCGGTCTCGGTCGGCCCTGGAAGCCGGGGGTGAGGGTGCTCATGCCTCACGGTAGGCCCGTGCCCGACGGCGCGTCATCCGTCAGGTGACCGGCGCGGCTCCGGGAGGTGTCGCCACGAGCCGCACGACGGCGTCGCGCAGCCAGGCGCGGTACGCCGTGTCCGACCACCCGGCGCTCGTGACGAAGTGGGCCCGGCCCTCGGGGGCGAACACGTACGACAGCGTCTCGGCAGCGTCGTCGCGGGAGGTGCGGAGCGTGAACCCGTGCGCGACGAGGAGGTCGACGCTCGCGCGGACGGTGGTCCGGCGGCGCTCGAACAGCGCCTCGAGCTCCGCGGCGACCTGGTCGTCGCCCTGGGCCGCCGCGGTGAATGCCGGCCACAGCCCGGCGACGCGCGCGTTGGCGTCCGCGACGAGCGCGACCATCCCGTCGAGGAAGGCGTCGGGCTCCGTCAGGGCGACGACGTCGCGACCCTCGGGTCGCTCGGCGAGCGACTGCGGGCCCACGGAGCCGCCGAACGTCAGCTCGAACGCGGCGAGCAGCAGTGCCCGCTTGGGGCCGTGGGACTTGACGGTCTCGAGCGAGACGCCGGCCCGCTCGGCGACGCGCACGAGGGTCGTGCGGTCGTAGCCGTTCTCGGCGAGCTCGGTGGCGGCGGCCCGCACGACGCGCTCGCGGGTGAGTGCGGCCTGCTCGGCACGCAGGTCGGACGAGTAGGCACGAGGGACCACTATTGACTACCCCCTGAGGGTGATGAATACTTTCGACGGTTGGTCGATCTTCTCACAGCCGGACGGCCCGGTCCGCGCCTCGCAGACCTCTCTCCACCCGTAGCGCTCCCCACGAAAGGCACGTCCGATGGCTTCCGTCCTCCTGTGCTCGACCCCCGTCCACGCCCATGTCACGCCGCTGCTCGCCGTCACGCGCAGCCTCGTCGCCCGCGGCCACGACGTCCGGTTCCTCACCGGCGCCCGCTTCGCCGCCGCCGTCACCGCCGCCGGGGCGCAGCACCTGTCGCTGCCCGCCGATGCCGACTTCGACGACCGCGACCTCGCCGGGCACTTTCCCGGGCGCGAGGGCCGGACCGGCCTCGACGCCATCCGGTACGACATGCTGCAGATCTTCGTCGGGCCCGGGCACGCCCAGCACCGTGCGGTGCTCGCCACCCTCGCCGACCGGCCGGCCGACGCCGTGCTCGTCGAGCCCCTGTTCCTCGGCGCGACGGCGCTCGCGGCCACGCCCGCGGACCGCCGCCCGCCGCTGCTCGCGCTCGGCATCTTCCCGCTCGGCCTGACGAGCGCGCACACCGCGCCGTTCGGTCTGGGCGTGCTTCCGGCGTCGGGCCGGTTCGGGGTCGTGCGCAACCGGGTGCTGCAGCGCGTCGTCGAGCGCTCGCTCGCCCCCGCCCAGGAGGCAACCGCCGAGCTGGTGCGGTCCGCGGGGGAGCGGCCGCTCGACGGGTTCTTCCTCGGCTGGCCCGCCCACGCCGACGCGATCGCCCAGCTCACCGTCGAGGAGTTCGAGTACCCGCGCCCCGACGTGTCCACGCCGGTGCACTACGTCGGCCCGCCCGCGGCGTCCAGTGCCGCGGGGTCGGGCGGCCCGGCCCTGCCCACCTGGTGGAGCGACCTCGACGGGTCGCGACCGGTCGTCCACGTCACGCAGGGCACCGTCGCGAACGAGGACCTGGACCAGCTCCTCCTGCCCACGATCCGCGCCCTCGCGGACGAGGACGTCCTCGTCGTCGCGGCGACGGGGGGACGGCCCGTCGAGGCCCTCGGCGCGCTGCCGGAGAACGCCCGCGCGGCGGAGTACCTGCCGTACGAGTCACTGCTCCCGCGGACCGCCGCCTACGTGACGAACGGCGGGTACGGCGGCGTCCACCACGCGCTGCGCCACGGCGTGCCGATCGTCGTCGCGGGGAAGACCGAGGACAAGGCCGAGGTCGCCGCGCGCGTCGCCTGGTCCGGCGCGGGCGTCCGGCTGCGGACGAACGAGCCCCGGCCCGGACAGGTGCGCCGCGCCGTGCGACGGGTGCTCGACGACCCTGCCTACGCACGGGCGAGCGCCCGGCTCGGGGAGCGCATCGCCGCGTCGCCCGGGACGGACGGCGTGGTGGACGTCGTCGAAGGGCTCGTTGGCGCTGCGGCCCGGACCGCGATCGACGGCTGAGACGGCGCCGACAGCGATCGGTCCGGGCGGCGGGCGCTGTGCGTGGACGGCCGCGCGCACGTCGCCGTCTACGCGGTCAACGGCGAGCAGGCCCCGATCGACGTCCGCCTCACCACGCCGTACGGCGACGCGAAGCGCAGCGCGGTGCAGCCGGACGCGGGAGCCTACGTGCTCGTGAGCTCGCGCGCGACGAGCGTGCCCGCGGGGACGGCGACCGTCGCCGGGTACCTGTGGGACGGCGTCGGGCACCACGAGGTGCGGACCGTGCCGTACGCGGGCGTGGCCTGCGGCTGATCGCGTCGCCCCCGGCTCAGGCGGGCGGGTCCCCTGCGTTCCGCAGGAGGTGCAGGACCGTCTGGTAGTGCTCCGTCACCGTGCCACCCAGCTCGTCGACCGCACGCGCGACCTGCTCCGCCTCGTCGGAGGTCCAGTCGCTGAACGTGCGGAAGAGCCGGTGGACCTGGTCGCGGTCGAGGTCGATCGACCAGTGCCAGCGATCGGTCAGGACGTGCTCGAACAGGCCGCCGGCCGACAGCTCCGCCACGGTCGGTCGCTCCTCGCGCGCGGGCGCGTCGTCGGTCCGGTCGCGCTGCGCCACGATGTCGTCGACGCGGCTCCGGAACGGGGTGGGGACGTCGTCGCCGAACACGTTCCGCCAGACGGCGAGCCAACCGCTGGGCCGCAGCGTGGCGTGCATCGCGGGAAGCCCGACGGCGAGATCCACCCAGTGCATCGCTGTCGCCGCGACGACGGCGTCGAACGCGTCGTCGGGCAGTCGCGCGTCCTCGAGCCGGGTCACGCGCACTTCTGCTCCCGGGGCGGTGGCCTGCGCGAGCGCGGCCAGGCGTTCGCCCGGCTCGAGCGCGACGACGTCCGTCCCGCGGCGCACGAGCTCCGCGGTGGCGAGGCCCGAGCCTGCTCCCACCTCGAGGACCCGCAACCCACGACCGATCACGCCGGCCGCCTCCAACGCGTCGAAGACGACCGCCGGATAGGGCGGGCGGGCGGACGCGTACTCGGCGGCCATCCCCTCGAAGTGCATGCTCGACACCGCCCCACCCTACGGCGAGGGCCTCGCGCCGGATCTCGAACCGGGCTGTCACAGCCGCCGCCCGGCCGGTGTCTCCATGTCGACACCACGAGAACCTCTGGAGGAGACATGGTCAGCGAAGCACGGGTGCCCGCCGTCGAGATCACCGGCGTCTACGGGGCACTGGTCAGGACGATGAGCCGTCGGATGCTCGGACAGGTCCCGGACTCGCTCGGAGTCATGTGGAACAACCCCGCCGTGTTCAAGGACCTGATGGCGCTGGGACGCAGGGCCGAGAAGTGGGACCGGCTCGACCCGAACCTTGCGACGTTCGCGCACATGGCGACGGCCGCGACGGTCGGGTGCGGGTTCTGCCTGGACCTGCAGTACTTCCTCGCGCACGACAAGGGCCTCGACGAGGCGAGGGCGCGCGAGGTCCCGCGGTGGCGCGAGTCCGACGTGTTCACACCGACCGAGCGTCGGGTCATGGAGTACGCCGAGGCGATGTGCCAGACGCCGCCCGCCGTGTCCGACGAGCTGTCCGACGCGCTGCTCTCCGACATCGGTCCGTCGGCCCTCGTGGAGCTGGCCGCCAAGGTCGGGTTCATGAACGCCACGGCCCGGGCGAACGTGGCGCTCGGCATCCGCTCGCAGGAGCTCGCGGCGTCGTGCGGCCTGCCGCCGCTCGCCCGCCGGTCGCCCGCCCGCCCGTCGGACGCCGCCGCGGACACGGCGGCCGCCGCCGTGGCAGGCTGACCGCATGGGCGAGGACCCGTTCGTCGTGCACCGGCGCCTGCTGTTCACGGTCGCGTACGAGATGCTCGGCTCCGCGGCCGACGCCGAGGACGTGGTGCAGGACGCCTGGCTGCGGTGGGCCGACGTCGACCAGGACGAGGTGCGCGACCCGCGCGCGTACCTCGTCCGCACCGTCACCCGGCTGGCGCTCAACCGGATGCGGACCGTCTCGCGCCGCCGCGAGGACTACGTGGGCGAGTGGCTGCCCGAGCCGCTGCTGACGAGCCCCGACGTGGCGGACGACGTCGAGCTGGCCGAGAGCGTCTCGCTCGCGATGCTCACGGTGCTCGAGACGCTCCGCCCGGCCGAACGGGCCGTCTTCGTGCTCCGCGAGGTCTTCGACGTGCCGTACGACGAGATCGCCGAGGCCGTCGACCGCTCGCCGGCGGCGGTGCGGCAGATCGCGCACCGGGCGCGGGACCACGTCGCGGCGCGGCGGCCGCGCGTCGCCGTCGACCGGGACGAGCAGCGGCAGGTGGTCGGGCGGTTCCTCGCGGCCCTCTCCACGGGGGACGTGCAGGGCCTGCTCGACGTGCTCGCCCCCGACGTCGTGCTCCTGTCCGACGGCGGTGGTGTCGTCTCCGCCGCCCGTCGTCCCGTGGTGGGGGCGGACCGGCTGGCGCGGTACCTCGTGGGTGGGCTCGCCAAGGCCACGGGGACCGTCACGGCCAGCCCGGCGTGGATCAACGGCGCGGCGGGCCTGCGGATCGAGATGGACGGCGAGCTGGCCAGCGCCGTGGGAGTCGTCGTCGAGAACGGCAGGATCACGCGACTCTTCGGCATCGCGAACCCGGAGAAGCTGGCGTGGCTCGACGACGAGGCGGTGCTGGCGCGGTAGGGGCGTGCGCCTAGTGTGTTTCTCTCCGCGGGGTTCGTCCCGCGACGATCGTGACGGCACCGAGGAACGACGAGGACCAGGAACGAGACGCCTCCATGACGACGACACCCGACCACGACGCCTACATCGCCGCGGCGCCCGAGCAGTTCCAGCCCGTCCTGAGAAGCCTGCGGACGCTGCTGTCCCGGGTCCTGCCGGAAGCGCACGAGATCGTCGCGTACGACATGCCGGGATTCACGATCGACGGCACGGTCGTCGCGAGCTACGCGGCGTTCAGCAAGCAGTGCGGGCTGTATCTCCGCCCAGGCGCCATCTCCGAGCATGCCGAGGACATCAAGGCCGCCGGACTCAAGGCGACCAAGACCGGCATCACCTTCTCGCCGCGAGCACCGATCCCGGACGACCTCGTCGAACGGTTGGTGCTGGCGTCACGCAAGGACGCGGGGGTCTGACGGCTCAGCCTCGGTCGACGGTCACCCGCAAGGCCTGCCGATGCCTCCTCGACGACGACGTCGCGCACGTGCCGCTCGAAGATCGCGCCAGGGCCTAGCGTCCGGAGGACTCCGCCTGGCCGGCCCCGGACGGCTTGGAGAACTCTTCGATCAGCACGGGGTACTGCTCGGTCCCGTGCCCGGCGGCGACGGAACGGTCCGCGATGGCCTTGATGAGCCGTGGCAGCTCGTCGTTCACGCCGGCGGCCTCGCTCTCGGCGATCAGGTGCGACATCGCCCGCACATCGGTCTCCAGGGTCGAGACCTCGGCGGGGAAGGACCCGCGGTCGACCTGTTCCGCGTACCCGGGCAGCCAGCCGGCCACCTCGGCCGCGATCTGCTGCGCGAACGGTGCGAACGTCGCGGCGTCGACCCCGGCCGTCCGGAGCAGGGCGGTGCCGTGCAGCCACGCGTCGAGGACGCTCCACATCATGGTCAGCCCGGCGACGTCGTACAGTGCCGCCAGCCCGGGGTCCTCGCCGAGGTGGGTGACGGTGCCCAGCGCTGCCAGGGTCGGCTCGTGCTTCTCGAAGACGGACCTCGGACCGCTGTGCAGCACGACAGCGTCGGCGGTCCCGATCGCGGACGGGACGGCCATGATGGCGCCGTCCAGGTATCGGGCGCCCCGTCGCTCGACACGGCGCGCCGCTTCCCGACCGTCGGACGAGCTGCCCGAGGTCAGGTTGACCACGGTGGTGCCGTCGAGCCCGACGTCGTCCCCGTCGAGGACGTCGAGGACTGCGGCGTAGTCGGTGAGGCACAGGACCGTGAGGGAGCCGCTGCGGAGGGCGTCGCCGGCCGACGGCGCGAGGCGCGCGCCGTCTGCGACCAGCTGTGCAGCCTTGGACGAGGTGCGGTTCCACACGGTGACGGGGTGCCCGGCCCGCAGGAACGCCCGGGCGAGAGAGCGCCCCATCAGGCCGAGACCGACGACGGACACGGGGAGGGTGGATGACGAGGGGGTACCGGAGGTGTTGTCCATGGGGGAATCGTCGACGTTCGTACCGGTATGAAGGTCAAGGGGGAGCGGCATGCGGATCGGAGAGCTGAGCCGGCGGACGGGGGTCCGTGCGCACCAGCTGCGCTACTACGGGTCACAGGGCCTGCTGGACGCCGAGCGCAGCGCGAACGGCTACCGCGACTACGGCGAGGACGCCGTGCTCCGGGTGACGCAGATCCGACACCTCCTCGGTGCGGGCCTGTCGTCCGAGGACATCGCGTACGTGCTGCCCTGCGCCGTCGGCGAGGAGCCGGAGCTGGAGGGATGTCCCGAGCTGCTGGCCGCGATGCGGGCACGGCTCCAGCGATTGGAGGACGAGGCGGCCCGGCTGGACGGGTCCCGCGCCGCGCTCGCCCGCTACATCGCAGCCGCCGAGCGGACGGATCGTGAGAGTCGCCCGACGCTCATCGATCGGTGAGAGCGACGAGCTCTTCGTGAGGGTCGGCCCGGCGTCAGGACCCAGCGGACGTGGAGTGCACGGCGTCCGTGGTCGCCGGGCACGAGCGTCGGTCAGTGCGTCATCCGCCGGTGAACATGCTGATCGCCAGCGGTGCGCCGACGTCGTCGCACGCGGCGCCGAGGACACCGTGGACCTCGCCCCACTCGGAGGAGCGCACACCGGTCGACTCCGTGGACGCTCCGGGCGGGACGGCCGGCGCGATCTCCTGCAGCTCGCCGATCGCAGCGCGCACGGCGCTGTCCCCGGTGGAGGGCAGGCGATCGAGAACGCGGGTCGCCAGCCGGTACCAGCCGTCGTGCTCCTGCGCCTCCATGCGGCCGTCGGCGAGGCCGACGTCGGCATTCTCCATGATCGTCAGCACATCGCCGAAGGCGGTGCAGAGGGCGGCGTCGTCCAGAGCTTCGTCGTCGGGCGGGTCGACAGGGGAGGACTGCTGGGTTGCGGCACCGGCCTCTGGCGCTTCGATCGGCCCTGCGTGAGCCGCGCCGTCGGCACTGCAGCCACCCATGACCGCGGTGCTCAGCACCGCCACCGACAGCACTGCCCACCGGTTCGCTCGTCTCTGCGCATGTCCCGACGTCGACATCTGAGGGGTACGACTCACGGCCGAGAGTCTGCCGCAATCACGTCGCCGCGGGGAGACTCCCCAGCGGGTGAACCGTCCCGGGCTCATCCGAGGCGCTGGTCTGCCCCGGCGTCCGTGGAGTCGGAGCCAGGGTGCAGGAACCTCGGCCCGGGGTCGTCGACAGCGCGGCGACGGCCGTCCTGCGGTTCGCCGTCGACCAGTGCGGCGAGCCGCGCGGCCGCAGCGTCGGGGGAGTCTGAGCCGGTGACCAGGACCGCGGAGGCGAGTGCCCGCGACCCCACGTCGTCGAGCCAGCCGGCGAGAAGGTCGTGGCCGTCCCGGACCCAGTCGGTGCCCTTGCTCGCGAGGGAACGGCGTCGTAGCTCGGCCAGCGCCGCGTCGCGGTCGGCAGCGGGCACGACGAGGACGACGTGCGGGACGTCGGCCAGTGCAGCGCGGACCGTGGACAGGTGCTCGTCGACGGCGTACGCGGTGTGCCCGGCGCCGAGCGCGACGACGGCACCGGGGTTCGCGGCGACCACACGCCGGACCGCGTGCGCGCGCGCCGGCTCCCACTCGCGCTCCGCCGCGACCCGGCCGACGACCGCGATCCGCTCGACGAGGCGCTCGACGCTCCAGCCGACCTCCCGGTAGTAGCGGTCGCCCACCGCGTCGAGGTCGACGAACGGCACACCCGTCCGCCCCGCGACCAGCTCGCCGAGCGTCGACTTCCCCGCAGCAGGCGGGCCGATCAGGACGAGGCGGGGGAGGAGGTGCTCAGCACGGGGGCTGGTGGTCGTGCTGGAGCCTGCGCTTGCTTCGCTGCGCTCCGGCTCAGCACGCGGGCTGGTGGTCGTGCTGGAGCCTGCGCTTGGTGCGCTGCGCTCCGGCTCAGCACGCGGGCTGGTGGTCGTGCTGGAGCCTGCGCTTGGTGCGCTGCGCTCCGGCTCAGCACGCGGGCTGGTGGTCGTGCTGGAGCCTGCGCTTGGTGCGCTGCGCTCCGGCTCAGCACGCGGGCTGGTGGTCGTGCTGGAGCCTGCGCTTGCTTCGCTGCGCTCCGGCTCAGCACGCGGGCTGGTGGTCGTGCTGGAGCCTGCGCTTGCTTCGCTGCGCTCCGGCTCAGCACTCGATGACGTTGACTGCGAGGCCACCCGTCGACGTCTCCTTGTACTTCGTCGACATGTCGACGCCGGTCTGGCGCATCGTCTCGATGACCGTGTCGAGGGACACGACGTGCGAGCCGTCGCCCTGCAGCGCGAGCCGGGCCGCGGAGACCGCCGTGCAGGCCGCGATGGCGTTGCGCTCGATGCACGGCACCTGCACGAGCCCGCCCACGGGGTCGCACGTCAGGCCCAGGTTGTGCTCCATCGCGATCTCCGCCGCGTTCTCGACCTGGGCCGGTGTGCCACCCAGCACGGCGCACAGCGCGCCGGCCGCCATCGAGCACGCCGACCCGACCTCGCCCTGGCACCCCGCCTCCGCGCCCGAGATGGACGCGTTGCGCTTGTACAGCGCCCCGATCGCGGCCGCCGTGAGCAGGTACGTCCGCATCGCCCGACGGCGACGCTCGTCGTCCGCGGCCAGGTCCGGGTGGGTCCGCAGGAAGTGGCGACCCACCGCGGGGATGATCCCGGCCGCGCCGTTCGTCGGGGCGGTCACGACGCGGCGACCGTCCGCGTTCTCCTCGTTCACCGCCATCGCGTACGCCTGCAACCACTCGATCGAGTGGTCGACCGGGCTCGAACCGTCGCGCTCCTGACCCTCGAGCCGCTCCCGCTGCGCGCGCGCCCGACGACGCACCCCCAGCCGGCCGGGCAGCACGCCCTGGCGGTCCAGGCCCGCGTCGACGCACGCGCTCATCGCGTCCCAGATGCGGTCGACCCCCGCGCCCACCTCCTCGGCGCTGCGCAGCGACGTCTCGTTCTCCCACGCGACGGCGGCAATGGTCGTCCCCTGCGCGGCGCACGTCGCGAGCAGCTCGGCGGCGTTCGCGAAGGGGAACGGCACGTCGACCGGCTCCGTCGCGCGGTCCACCGGCTCGCCCGAGAGCTCCGCCCCGATCTGCGCCGCCTCGTTCGCCGACGCCGCCGCGAGCTCCTGCGCCGTGAGGACGAACCCCCCGCCGACCGAGTAGTAGGCCTCCTCGGCGAGGACGTCGCCCGCCGCGGACAGCGCGGTGCACCGCATCCCGTTCGGGTGCCCCGGCATCCGCGTCAGCGGGGCGAGCCGCACGTCCTCCTGGCGCACCGTCACGTCATGCCGACCGAGGAGTGACAGCCTCGCGCCGTCGCCGAGCTTCTCCCACCCGCCCGGCACCCGGTCCGGGTCGCACGT
This sequence comes from Cellulosimicrobium sp. Marseille-Q4280, assembly GCF_943181405.1. GTDB lineage: Bacteria > Actinomycetota > Actinomycetes > Actinomycetales > Cellulomonadaceae > Cellulosimicrobium. Next base: position 86,604 of record NZ_CALPBY010000006.1, on the reverse strand, counting down.
CTCCGGGTCGAGGCCCGTCAGGCCGGCGACGACCGCGTCGGGCGTCCCGTGCCCCACACCCGTCGCGCCGAGCGACCCGCACAGCACGACGCGCACGCCCGCGACCGCGTCGAGCGCACCGCTCTCCGCGAGGGAGCGCGCGAACGCCCGTGCCGCACGCATCGGACCCACCGTGTGCGAGCTCGACGGCCCGACGCCGATCGAGAACAGGTCCAGCACGGACACGTAGGAGCTCATGCTCCCATCGTCGCACCTCGTCTCATGATGCGGACACGTCGTGGGGTCAGGGCGTGCGCGCGAGCACGACCGGGCACGTCGCCAGGTGGTCGTCGACGAGCCCGCACGCCTGCATCGCGGCGTACGCCGTCGTCGGGCCGATGAACCGGAACCCGAGCTTCTTGAACGTCTTCGCGAGGGCGACCGACTCGGGGGAGGACGGCGGGACGTCCGCCCACGTCCGCGGCCGGGCGGCCTCAGCCCGGGCCTCGGGCGCGAACGACCAGAACAGCTCCTCGAGGGTGCGGCCCTGCTCATGCAGCGAGAGGACGGCGCGCGCGTTGGAGATGGTCGCCTCGATCTTCTGCCGGTTGCGGATGATGCCCGCGTCGCCGAGCAGGCGCGTCACGTCGTCCTCGCCGAACGTGGCGACGACGTCCGGGTCGAAGCCTGCGAACGCCGCACGGAACGTGGGGCGCTTGCGCAGCACCGTGAGCCACGACAGGCCCGACTGGAACCCCTCGAGCGCGATCCGCTCGAGCAGCGCCGCCTCGCCGCGGACCGGCACGCCCCACTCCGTGTCGTGGTAGTCCTCGTAGAGCGGGTCCCCGTCGCCGAAGCACCGGGTGCCGCCCGGAGGTCGCGCCGGGGCGTCGTCGGGCACCGCGAGGGGAGTCGCGGCCCTCGCGGGGGTCTCGGTGTCGGGTGCGTCGGTCGTCATGGGCCCACTGTGCCGCGCCGCGCCGACATCGTGGTGCCCGAGACGCGGATCTGTGGACGGGGCCCGTGCTCGTCGGGACTGTGAACGGCGAGGGGCGGTGTCGCCGGGGCAGGGCACACTAGGTGCGGCCCACCCCTTCCCGAGGAGCTCGCATGTCCGACGCCGCCCTCTCCGCGCTCGCCGCCGCCGTCCAGGCCGCGCCCGACAGCGCACCGCTCCGGCTGCACTACGCCGCTCTGCTCCTCGAGGCGGGTCGCGCGGTGGAGGCCACGGAGCACGCCAGCGCGGCCCTGCGCATCGACCCGACGAACGCCGAGGCGCTCGCCGTGCTCCAACGCTCCGCGGCAGCCATCGCGAGCCGGACCGGAGTTCCCGCACCCACCTCTCCGCCGTCCGCTCCAGTGCCGTCCGCTCCGGCGCCGTCGGCCCCGCTGTCGGCGCCTGCGGACGCCGCCCCCACGACACCCGCGAAGGAAGCACCCCCGGGCGCGGCAGCGCCGCCCTCGACCGCAGCGCCCTCGACCGACGACCCGCCGTCGACCGTGCGACCACCGACGTCTTCACCGCTCATCACCGGCATCCCGGACGACCTGACCGTCCCGCGGCGTCCCGCCGCCGGCGACGACCGGCCGGCCGGCTCCCCGGTCGTCCGAGCCGAATCCGGCGCCCCGGACGGCCCGGGAGCCCCGCGCGACCCGGCCGCGCAGGGCGACGCCGCGGCGTCGGGCATCGACTGGCGGCGTCTCGAGAAGGAGATGGGGCTGGACGTCCCGCCGCCCTTCGTCGAGGGGAGCGGGCCGGGATCGCCTGGCGACGCGGCGTCGTCGGGCAGCGTCACACCGCAGCCGCAGCCGCAGCCGCAGCCGCAGCCGCAGCCGCAGCCGCACGCCCCCATGCCGCCCGGGCTCGTGCCGGCGCGGGACGACGTCGAGGCCTCGGACGACCCGTCGCTCGTCGAGGTGTCGCGCGAGACGATCACGCTCGCGGACGTCGGCGGCCTCGAACAGGTGAAGAAGCGCATCCGTGAGGCGTTCCTCGAGCCGATGCGGAACCAGGCCATCGCGCGCGCGTTCGGCAAGTCGCTGCGTGGTGGCCTGCTGCTCTACGGGCCGCCCGGCACGGGCAAGACGTTCATGGCGCGCGCGGTTGCTGGCGAGCTGGGCGCGCGGTTCCTCACGGTGACGCTCGCGGACATCCTCAACCGGTGGCAGGGCGAGTCGGAGAAGAGCCTGCACGAGATCTTCCAGAAGGCGCGGCGTCTCGCGCCCGTGGTGCTGTTCCTCGACGAGGTCGACGCGATCGGCGGCAAGCGCGCCCAGTACTCGGGGTCGTCGGGGATGCGGACGATCGTCAACCAGCTCCTCCAGGAGATGGACGGCATCGGGTCCGACAACGACGGCCTCTTCGTGCTGGGCGCGACGAACCACCCGTGGGACGTCGACACCGCGCTGCTGCGACCGGGTCGCTTCGACCGCGTCGTGCTCGTCCTGCCGCCCGACGAGCCCGCGCGCGAGGCGATCCTGCGCCACCACCTCGCCGGACGACCCGTCGCGGGGATCGACCTGCGCGCGATCGCCGCGCAGACCGACGGCTTCTCCGGCGCCGACCTCGAGCACCTGTGCGCGACCGCTGCGGAGAAGGCGATGATGGACTCGATCGCGTCCGGGGAGGTCCGGCCGATCACGATGGCCGACGTGCGTGCCGCGCTCGCCGAGCTCCGACCGTCGACGACGGCGTGGCTCCAGTCCGCGCGCAACGTCGTGACGTTCGCCAACAACGACGGCCGCTACGACGACCTCGCGGCGTACCTGCGCTCGCGGCGCATGCTCTGAGCGACCGGTGAGCACCACGACCGACCCGGCGACCGTCGTCTCGCGCGTCGAGCTGCTCGTCCAGATGGGACGGCCCGAGCGCGCCCTCGACGAGGCCGACGCCGCGCTCGCCGCCACCCCCGACGACCCGCGCCTCCTCGCCACCGCCGGCTGGGTCCGGCTGCGCCTGCAGCGCTCCGCGGAGGCGGTCCCGCTGCTCGAGCAGGTCGTCGCCGGGCACCCGACGGCGCACGGCGCGCTGTACCTCCTGTCGATCGCGCAGCAGAACACCGGCGACGTCGCGTCGGCGCGGGACAGCGCCGCTCGCGCGCTCGAGCTCGACCCCGACGACGCGCGGTACCACCTGCAGCTCGCCGACACGCACCTCGTGGGGAAGGTCCGGCGGCAGGACCGGGCGCTCGCGCGCGAGCGCATCGCGTCGGCGCTCGAGCTCGCGCCCGAGGACCCCGACCGGCTCCTTCAGGCAGCCCGCCTGTGGTCGCGGCTCGGCGACGACGACACGGCGCGCACGCTCGTGCGGCGCGGGCTCGCCGTCGCGCCGCAGCACGAGGACCTGCTGTACCTCGACGCCGCGCTCACGACCGACGCGGGACGCAGCGCGAAGGGCTTCGGCGCCGTCCTCGCGCAGAACCCCGAGCACGCCGAGGCCGGCTACGTGCTGCACCTCAGCGTGTGGCGACAGGTCCTGCGCCTCGTCGAGGCGCCGATCCTGCTCGTCGGCGCGGTGGCGCTCGTCGTGACCTTCACGATGAGCGACGCGGCCGTGGGGAGCACCGCGGTCTGGGGGATCGTCGTCCTCCTCGGGGTACTCGTCACCGCGCTGCGCGCCGTGCCGGTGCTCGTGCAGGTGCCGCCCGGTCTCCTGCGCCGCACCCTGCGCTGGACGCCGTGGCGGCGGGGGACCACCGTGGCGCTCGCGGTCGGGTGGGTGGGTGTCGTGGCGGCACTCGTCCTGCTGTACGGGGTGCGCGACGCCGTCGCCGTGCGCTGGTCCCTCGTCGGCCTCGCGGGCGTCCTGCTCGTCAGCGGCGCCACGTCGACGATGCTGCACCGCGCGATGCTGGCCCAGGCGCGCGACCTCGGCTACTTCCCGGCCGGGCGCGCCGGCACGGCGCGGCTGACCGCGCTGCGGTCCGGCCTGCGGGCGGAGACGACCCGCCGCCTGGTCGTCGTCGGGATCCCCGCGGTCGTCGTCCTGGCGATCGGCGCGAACGCTCTCGCGCGCGAGGACGGTCGCGGCGTCGCGGCGCTCGCCGCGGTCGCGTGGACGCTGCCCGGCCTCCTGGCGCTGTGGTTCGCGCGGTCGCTCCTGGGTCGCGTGCGGGCCGAGGGACCGGGGGACCCGGGGACCGGCGCCGCGCGGACCGTGCGGGCCGTCGTCGGTGGTGCCGTGCTGGCCCTCACGACGGCGCTCGTCGTGCTCGCTGGGGTGGCGGCGCTGGTCGCGGTCCCGGTGGTCCCGAACGCGCACGACGCCGACGGGCGCTACGTCCAGGAGGTCCGCGACCCCTCGGACGGGCCGACGTCGTCGTGCGGCGGACGCCCGGTCACCCGGCTCTCGTGCCTGCAGCGCGAGCGAGAGGAGCGCCTGGACGAGATGCAGGAGCGGATGGAGGACATGGAGGTGCCGACGTTCGAGGTGCCGGACATCGAGATCCCGGACTTCGACCTGCCCAGCGTGCCGCCCCTCGACGGCGAGGTCCCGGTGGTCCCGACGCCCTGACGGCTGCGGGGCTCCGCGGCCGCAGCGTCAGCGGCGCCGTAGGGCGGTGCGCTGCTCGACGAACGCCTCGATGCCGTCGAGGACGATCTGCAGCCCGACGTCGAAGCCGTCCTCCCACTCGTCCTCGTGGCGTGGTCCCTCGGGTGGAGGTTCGACGCCGGCCAGCGCGGCGACCAGGTGCGGGTACGCCTCGGGGCTCGCGAGGTGGCGGAGCACCGTCTCGAAGTCGTGGTACGGGTTGGCGCGCTCGAGGGCGTCCGGGTCGAGCGCGGACTGCGGGGTGTCGTCGGGCAGGCCCTCCGCGCGCCGGACGGCGACCGCCGCCGCGCGCTGGGTCTCGACGACCACGCGTCCCTCCCCGAGGACGTGCTGCGCCAGGAGGCCGATGATCTGCAGCTTCTCGTCCGCCGTGAGCGCGACGTCCCGCAGGGCCCGGAACGCGTGGTCGAGCCACCGCACGCGGTGCGGTCCCAGACGGACCGTCGTGAGGGGCAGCTCGAGGAACCAGGGGCGCTCGAGGACGCCGTCGATCTGCGCGCGGGTCCACGCCTCCAGCCCTGCGCGCCAGTCGCTGCCGTGGTCGACGGGGAGCGGGAGGTCGGCGACGGCGGTGTCGGCCATGAGCGACAGGAGCTCGTCCTTGCTCGCGACGTACCGGTAGAGCGCCATCGACGAGTAGCCGAGCGACTCTGCGACACGCGCCATCGACACCGCGTCGAGGCCTTCGGCGTCGGCCAGCGCTATCGCGGCGCGGGCCACCTGGTCGAGGCTCAGCGCGGGCTTCGGCCCTCGACGGCGTGCCTCGCCCCGCCCCCAGAGGCGCTGCAGCGTGGGGGAGACCGCGGGCTCGGGAGCCACCGTCACCTCGTCCGGCGCATCGTCGTCCATGCGGTCATCCTCTCGCGGGTGTTGACCCGCCGCGAAACTGTGTCTACCGTACACGTAACTGCTCTGCACATAAACAGTTTCCGTCCTACGCGCTAGGAGTCCTCATGGCACCGCCACTCGTCCAGGCCATCGGGCTCCGCAAGACCTTCGGCGGCCCGCGCAGGCCTGTCCCGGTGCTCGACGGCGTCGACGTCTCCCTCGCCGAGGGGGAGGTCGTCGCGCTGCTCGGACCGAACGGCGCCGGCAAGACCACGACCCTGCGCATCCTCACGACGCTCCTTCGCCCCGACGGCGGCACCGCGACCGTCGCGGGCCACGACGTCGTGCACGACGCCGCCCGCGTGCGCGAGCTCATCAGCCTCACCGGGCAGTACGCGGCCGTCGACGAGAAGCAGACCGGCCGCGAGAACCTCGCCATGATGGGGCTCCTCGCGCACCTGCCGCGCCGCGCCGTCCGCCGCCGCGTCGACGACCTGCTCGACGCGTTCGACCTCACCGCCGCCGCCGACCGACGCGTCGCCACCTACTCCGGGGGCATGCGCCGCCGCCTCGACCTCGCCGCCGGGCTCCTCGCCCGACCACGCGTCATGTTCCTCGACGAGCCCACGACCGGCCTCGACCTGCGCAGCCGCCAGACCATGTGGGAGGTGGTGCGGCAGGTCGTCGCCGACGGCACGAGCCTGTTCCTCACCACGCAGTACCTCGAGGAGGCCGACCAGCTCGCGGACCGTGTCGCGCTGATCGACGACGGGCGCGTGGTGGCGGAGGGCGCGCCGTCGCAGCTCAAGCGCCGGGTCGGCGACGCCGCCGTCGAGCTGACGTTCGCGACGCCGGAGGATGCGGCCGTGGCGCGGTCCGCGGGCGTGGGGCCGGAGGTGCTCGGGCTGGCCGCGCCGTCGCCCGGCGCGTCCGGCCGTCCGTTCGCGAGCGCGGCCTCTACGCCCTTCGCATCCTCCGCCCCCACGCCCGCTCGTCCTGTCGTCTCGCCCGGTGCGGACGGCGGTCGGAGCGGCTCCGGCCTCCCCGCGCAGCCGGGCGCAGCGGCCGTCACGACGCTGCGGGTGCCGACCGACGGGTCGGTCGGCCACGTGCGGGACGTGCTCGCCGCGGTCGCCGCGGCCGGTGTCGAGCCCGAGCGGTGGGAGGTGCGCGAGCCGACGCTCGACGACGTGTTCCTCACGTTGACGGGTCACGCGGCACGGACGACCGACCGCGCCACCACGCCTGAGCACCACGAGGAGGCCGCAGCATGAGCGCCCAGACCCTGTCCGCGCCGTCGGGCACGGGCTTGCCGCGGAGCGACGCGCCGCCGCGGCCCGGGCGGCACGTACTCTCCGACGCGTCCACGATGATCGGGCGGTCGTTGCGGCTCGTGCGCCGCGAACCGGACGAGCTGCTGCTCGCGCTCGTGCTGCCCGTGATGATCATGGTGCTGTTCGTCTACGTGTTCGGGGGCGCGATCTCCGTCGGCGTCGACTACGTCACCTACGCGACACCCGGGATCATCCTGCTGTGCGCGGGGTACGGGGCGTCGAACACGGCGATCTCCGTGGAGCAGGACATGTCCGGCGGCATCATGGACCGCTTCCGCTCGATGCCGGTCGCGAGCGCGACGGTGCTCGTGGGGCACGTCGTCGCGAGCGTCGTGAAGAACCTCGTGACGACGGCCGTCGTGCTGGGCGTCGCCTACCTCATCGGCTTCCGGGCCGACGCGTCGGCGCTCGAGTGGCTCGGCGCGTTCGGGATGGTCGTGGCCTACGTCGTCGCGATCACGTGCGTCGCGACGTTCGTCGGCGTGCTCGTGCGCTCGGCCGCGGCCGCCGGTGGTTTCGGCTTCTTCATGCTGTTCCTCCCGTACGTGTCGAGCGCGTTCGTGCCGCCCGAGACCATGCCGGAATGGTTGCGCGGCTTCGCCGAGCACCAGCCCGTCACACCCGTCATCGAGACGATCCGCGGCCTGCTGGTGGGCCTCGGTACCGACGGCGCCCCGGTCACGGACCTGGGCCCGACGGCGGCGATCGCCCTCGCGTGGTGCGCGGGCCTCGTCGTGGTGTTCCTCGGCGGCGCCGCGTGGGCGTTCGCGCGACGGCGGCGGCAGTAGACCTCGTGGCACCCGGTGGCGGGACCGCCGCCGGTCGACCTCCTGGAAGGACGGCAGCATGATCGAGATCGAGCGAGGAGACACGCTCGGCGAGGCCTACCGGCGACGGATCACCGAGGTCCTCGTACAGGGGTTCGCCGAGGACTTCGCGTACTTCTCCACCGACCCGCGCGTCCTCGCCGACGCGTTCGAGCACATGCTCGTCCTGGACCGGTTCTACGTGGCGCTCGTGGACGGTGAGCCGGCCGCGGTCGCCTCGCTCACCGAGGGGACGCAGGAGTGCTTCGCACCGGAGAAGGGCCCCTTCCGAGAGGCGCTCGGTCGCGTGCACGGCGCGATCAGCCATCGGATCGTCCGCAGCCAGTTCCTGGGTGCGTACGACGGCGCCCGGGAGGGCCTCGCGGAGATCGGGTTCGTCACCACCACGCCGGAGCAGCAGGGCAAGGGCGTGGCGACCGCACTCGTGCGTCACCTGATGGACCTGCCGTACGACGAGCTCGTGCTGCGCGACATCAAGGACACGAACGCGCCGGCGCTCGGGCTCTACCGCAAGCTCGGGTTCACCGAGTCCTCCCGCCGCCCGGTGCGGTTCGCCCGGCGAGCGGGGTTCTCGGCGTACGTGTCCATGAGCCGTACCCGCGGCGCCGCGTCCTGAGCGCTCGGTGCGTGCGTGCCCGCCGGGCCTCAGCCGGCCTCAGCCGGTCGAGCGCTCGAGCCGCGCACGACGAGCGTGGGGGCGAGCACCTCGTGCACGTCCTCCCGTCGCCCGCCGGCGCGCTCGCGCAGCAGCTCGACCGCGCGTCGGCCCATGAGCTCGCGCTGCTGCTGCACGCTCGTGAGCCGCGGGCGGGCGCGCGTTGCGAGCGCGGTGTCGTCGTAGCCGACCACGGCCAGGTCGTACGGCACGCGCAGGCCCAGGTCGTGCGCCCGGTCGAGGACGTCGAAGGCCTCGACGTCGTTGCGGGCGAAGACCGCGTCGTACCCCGCCGCGAGCAGCGGGTCGAGCGGGGGCACCGCGCCGTCGTGCTCGACGACGCGGACCCGGTCGCCGAGGCCGTGGTCGCGCATCGCCGCCTCGTAGCCGCGCCGGCGGGCGGTCCCTGCGGGGCGTCGTGAGCCGGTGACGTGCGCGATGCGGGTGCGCCCGGTGGCGACGAGGTGGTCGACGACGAGGGCCGCGCCGCGCTCGTCGTCGTTGTTGACGAGGTCGACGCCCGCGACGGGTGCCGCCGGGCGGCCCACCACGACGACCGGTGCACGGCGCGCCGCGGCGGTGAGCACCTCCGGCTCGACCCACGACGACACCACGACGAGCCCGTCGACCGCGAGGTCGAGGAGCTGCTGGACCCTCCCGGCGAGGTGACCGCGGTCGCGGGAGCCGTGCGCGAGCAGGACCGACAGCCCGTCGGCCTCCGCCGCGGCCTCGACCGACGCGACGATCTCGGTGTGGTACGGGTTGTCGAGGCTGGACAGCACCACACCCAGCAGCATGCTGCGGCCCTGCTTGAGGGCGCGCGCCAAGGTGTTGGACCGGTAGCCGAGGGCGTCGGCCGACGCGAGGATCCGCTCGCGCGTGCGGTCGCTCACGCCGGTGTCGCCGCGCAGCGCCAGCGAGGCCAGCGACTTGGAGACCCCGGCGTGCGCGGCGACGTCGAGCAGGGTGGGGCGGCGCGAGCCGGTCGAGAGGGTCGTCACGACTCCATCCTCGCGCCTCGGCGGCCTGCGTCCGCGCGTCGATCTGGAACGTTCCAGAAGTTCTGGTGCCGTTCACCGTCGCGCCACCTGCCGGACGACGGCGGTTGGGCGGCCGTCCCTAGCGTCACCGTCGTGACCCTCACCACTCCCGTCCCACCGGCCCGGGCCGACCGCCGGACCGCGGTGGCGGCGTCGTCCACCGGTGGCCTGACGACCCGGCCGACCGCCCTGCTGCTCGACTTCGGGGGCGTCGTCTTCGCCACGCGCAAGCGCCCGGACGGCATGGCCACGATGGCCGCGCACGTCGAGGAGGTCCTGGCCCGCGGCGGCCAGCACGTCCCGGCCGAGGAGCTGCTGCCCGTCCTGCAGGGCGGCCAGGTCGCGCTCAAGCACTGGAAGCACGCGCAGTCCCGTCGCCTCGAGCCTACGGAGCTCGACCACCGGACGATCTGGCGCGAGTTCTACGGGGGACCGCTGCCCGAGCCGGCGCGCGAGATCCTCGCGGGGAGCGCCGGGGCGCTGCAGGAGCTCCTGACCGCGACGCTCGCGGAGCACGTCGTGCGGCCCGGGATCCCCGAGCTGCTGGACCTCGCCGAGGACCTCGGCGTCCCGGTCGGCATCGTCTCCAACGCCCACAGCGGGCGGGCGCACCGCGCGCTGCTGGCCCGCCACGGGCTCGAGGACCGGTTCGCCGTGCAGGTGTACTCGGACGAGGTCGGGATCCGCAAGCCGCACCCCGGCATCGTCGAGCTCGCCGCGCGAGCCCTCGGGACCACGGCGTCCCGCTGCTGGTACGTCGGCGACACCCAGGACCGCGACGTCGTCGCCGGACGGCGCGCGGGCGTCTCGGCCGTCGTGCTCACGCGGCACACGCACACGGACGACCCGCCGTTCCCCGTCCGCGAGACCGCCGACGCCGTCCTCGACACCCCGGCGGAGCTCGTCCCGCTGCTCCGCGACGCCGACGCCCGCGACGGTGCGGACCGTGCGCGCTCCGGACCGGCTCGCGCAGCGGCGCGGGACGGCGCGACGACGACCGGTGCGCGGCACGACCTGCCGTCGGCGATCCTCCTCGACCACGGCGGGGTCATCGCCGTCTCGACGCCCGACGAGGCCGTCCGCCGTCGCTTCGCCGAGCACCTCGCGCAGCGGCTGACCCGCGCCGGGTACGCGGTGTCGACCGACGGTGCGGCCTCGGCGCTGCAGGAGGCCCGCGTCCGGCACCGCGCCTGGAAGACCACGCACGAGACGCCGCGGCACGCGGCCGTCAGCGACGCCGCGCGCTCGGCGGCCGTCCCCGAGATCGACGCCGCGACGTTCTGGGTCGACCTCGTCGCACCGTGCCTCGACGGGGTCGTCGGGGAGGAGGCCTCGGCGGGGACGACCCCGCAGGAGGTCGTCGTGGGGCCGACCGCGCAGGAGACCGCACCGGGGAGGACCGCCGACGGCGCGGGGTCCGTGGACGGCTCGCGCGCCGGGATGCGCGACTGGCTGCGCGCCGAGTGCCACGACCTCATGGTCCGGTACGCGCGCAGCAAGTCGGTGCCGACCGTCCGTCCGGGGGTCCGCGCGCTGCTCGAGCGCGCCCGTGACCTCGGCGTCCCGGTGGCGGTCGTGTCCAACACCGTGTGCGGGCGCGCGGTCCGGGACGAGCTGGCGGAGGCGGGTCTCGACGAGCTCGTCGGTGCGCACGTGTACTCCGACGAGCTCGGCGTCCGCAAGCCCGACCCGACGACGGCGCGCACGGCCCTCGTCGCGCTCGACGCCGACCCGGCGCGGGCGTGGTTCGTCGGCGACAAGCCGGGTCGCGACGTGCCCGCCGCTCGCGGTGCCGGGGTGGGCACGGTCGTGCTCGTCCGCGGCGGCTCCACGCCCGACGCCGAGCTCGACGCCCTCGGGCCGCTCGGACGAGCGGGCGCGATCACCCCGGACGTCCTCGCGACGCACCCGGACCTCGTCGTGGACGGGGTCGACGACCTCGTGCGGCTCGTCCTGCCCTGACCCGCACGGGTCTGACCACCGCCGACGCCTGACGACGGCATCCCGCACCGCCGACGCTCCACCACCCGCACCGACGAGCACCACCGACCCGAGGAAGGCCCTCATGACCGGCTCGCCGACCACCACGCCCCCCACGACCCCGACGACGACAGCCCGCCCGTCCTTCCGTCGCCTCGTGCACGACCCCGACGGCATCTCCGGCTCGCAGAAGCTGATGATCCTCGTGCTGTCCATGACGCTGTACGGCGTCGCCGACATCGTCGCGGACATGCTCCCGTCGTTCGAGGTCGGGTCCTTCGAGGTCGAGATCGCGTACTTCGCCTTCATCCCCGTGGTCCTCGCCGCGCTGCTCACCCCGCTGTGGGTCGCGCTCGGCGTCGCGATCGGCGAGGCGATGATCGCCGACATGCTGCTCGGCAGCTTCGGCGGCTTCGGCGAGGTCGAGGGCTTCCTGCAGCTCTTCGTCGGGACGTACGTCGCCGGCTGCATCGTCCGCGACCCGCGCAACCGGCGCCAGCTCTTCTGGGCGGCGATCGCCCTCGTCTCCCTCGACAAGGTGAGCTCCGCGGCCATCGACGTCGTCAAGGTCGCGGTCGGCGTCGACCCCGACGCGCTCGACGAGTCCGGCGGCACGCTCGGAGCGGTCGTCGTCGCGGAGAGCCTCGAGCTGCTCGGGGCGCTGCTCGTCACCGGCGTGCTGTTCGGCGGGCTCGCCGCGATGTGGCTCGCGCCGCGCCTGTACGGAAAGATCGAGCCGCTCATGGGCCTGCGGCCGCGCGACCCGCAGAACCCGCCGCGACTCGTCGGGCCGTGGGGCGTGAGCTTCTGGCTCGTCGCCGCCCTCGGCATCGCCGCCGCCGCGGCGGTGGGCGTGCTGAGCCAGTGGGAGGACCACGCGGGCCGCGAGGACGCCGTCACGACGCTCGGCTCGTTCGACGCCGAGCTCGTCGACGCCTACGGGGAGAACCTCCCGTGGGTCGCCGCCGTCGTGGGGCTCGTCGTCGGACTCGCCGCGGTCGTGGCGATCGCCGCCGTCGTGAACCGACGGCGCGACCGGTCCGCCGCAGGCGACCGCGCGAACGACCAGACCTCCGGCGGCGGCCGCTGATGGGCACGCCGACCGTCGGCCACGAGTCGACCCGCGAGCCCGCCCGCGAGCCGGTCCACGAGTCGGTCCACGACGCGGCCGACGAGCGAGCGGCCGAGGTGGCCGTCGAGGTCGAGGGACTGACGTTCCGGTACCCGGGGGCGACGGTCGACTCGCTGCGCGGCGTCGACCTGCGGATCGAGGCGGGCGACTTCGTGGCCGTGGTCGGCGGCAACGGCTCGGGCAAGACGACGCTCTGCAAGGCGTTCAACGGGCTCGTGCCGCACTTCTGGAACGGCGACCTGGAAGGCAGCGTGCGCGTCTTCGGGCGCGACACCTCGACGCTCACCGTCGCCGACCTCGCGGACGACGTCGGGTACGTCTTCCAGGACTTCGGCAACCAGCTCGTGCGCCCCACGGTGCGCGACGACGTCGCGTTCGCGCCCCTCAACCTCGGCCGTGCCGACTGGGCGGCCCGCGCGGACGGCGCCCTGGACGTGCTCGGCCTGGGCCCGATCGCCGACCGCTACACGTGGCAGCTCTCCGGCGGGCAGCAGCACCTCGTCGCGCTCGCCGGCGCGATGGCCCTCGCGCCGAGGCTCCTCGTCGTCGACGAGCCGGCGGCCGAGGTCGACCCGGCGCGCGCGGCGGCGATCTACGACCACCTCGCGCTCCTCAACGAGCGGGGCGTGACGGTCGTCGTGGTCGAGCACCACGCCGAGCTCGTCGCCCGGTACGCGCGGTCGGTCGTGCTCATGGCCGACGGCGCGCCCCTGTGGCACCTGCCCGTCGCCGAGGCCATGAGCCGGACCGACGACCTCGCGGCGGCCGACATCCCCGCGCCCCAGGTGGTCGCGCTCGCCCGCGCGCTGGACCCCGTAGTCCGTGCGGGCGGTCCGCCGCCGCTCACGGTCTCGGCGTGCGCCGCAGCGCTCGCTGCGGGATGCCACCACGCGCCGTCGAGCACGGGATCACCCACCGCCGAGCACGCGACCGGCGACCGTCTGCGCGGAGAACCGGTGGCGAACCCCGTGCTCGGCACCGACGACGCGCACGCGCCGGGGTCCGACCGCGACGCCGGGGCTCCGGCCGCCGTCGTCGCGGAGCTCCGCGGCGTCACCCACGGCTACCGCACCGTCTCGGGGCCGCGCTCCACCGTCCTCGACGGCCTCGACCTCACCCTGCACGACGGCGAGCGGGTCGCGCTCGTGGGGTCGAACGGCGCCGGGAAGTCGACGCTGCTGAGCCTGATGTCCGGGATCGCCCTGCCGCACGGCGGGTCGGTCGTCGTCGACGGGCGCGACACCCGCACCACGACCGCCGCCCAGCTGGCCGACGCCGTGTGCTACCTGGTCCAGCGGCCGGAGGAGATGTTCCTGCAGGACTCGGTCCGCGGCGACGTCGCGATGCACCCGCGCGGCCGCGGCGTGCCGGACGCCGAGGAGCTCGTCGACCGCGTGCTCGAGCAGGTGCAGCTCACGGCGCTCGCCGACCGGGACGGGCGCCTGCTGTCCGGCGGGCAGCAGCGGCGCGCGGCGCTCGCCGTCGCCCTGGCCATGCGGCCGCGGCTGCTGCTCCTCGACGAGCCGACCTCGAGCCTCGACGTGCGCTCGCGCGACGACGTCATCGCCATGCTCGCGGCCCTCGCGGCGCACATCCGCTGCACGGTCGTCGCGACGCACGACATGCACCTCGTCGCCGAGTGGGCCGACCGCGTCGTGGTGCTGCACGAGGGCCGCGTGCTCGCCGACACGGACCCCGCGACCCTCTTCGCGTCGCCCGTCGTGCTCGCCGCGGCCCGCCTCGTCCCGCCGCAGGTGTCGCAGGTGGGCGCGGCGCTGGGGGTCGTCCCCGTGCCGTTGACCGTCGACGAGCTGGTCCGCCGGCTCGCCCCCGTGGAGGTTCCCGCATGACCGCCGGCCCGACGACCGTCGGCGCAGCGGCCGGTGCGGATGCGCGGGAGACGGGCCGGCGCAGGACCGGGTTCGACCGCGCGTCGGTCGAGTGGGTCGTGCTCGAGCTCATGCGCGTCGCGTACGCCACCCGCGGCGGGTTCCTCGCCCGCCGCGACCCGCGCGCCGTCGTGCTCTGGTACGCGGTGTGCGCCGTCGTGCCGTGGTTCACCTACGACCTGCGCGTGCTGGGCGTGTTCTTCGTCCTCGCGCTGGGCTGCGCCCTCGCGGCGCGCATCGGGCCGTTGCTGCTCGGCCTCTTCGTGCTCGGGACGGTCGGTGAGCTCGTCTACGTGCTCGTGCTGGCGTTCGTGCTCGACGGCGACCTGGGCGCCCTGGTCGGCCTCGCCCAGGCGTTCCTCAAGCTGAGCACCGTCTCCCTCGTGAGCATGGCGGCGTTCGTCTCGCTCGACCCGGAGAAGATCTCGGACGCCCTGCTCGCCCTGCGGCTGCCCGCCATCCTCGGGTTCGCGGTCAGCTACGGCTATCGCATGGTCCCCGTGCTGGTCGAGGAGTTCCGCACGATCGTCGACGGGCACCGGATGCGCGGCACGCCCTCCCGCGGGCACGGCTTCCTCGGGTGGCGCACGGTGGTGCGCGGCGCCTCCATCGCCGTGCAGGCGTTCTACCCGCTCGTGCTCAACACCGCGAAGCGGACGCGCACCACGGTCGAGGCGCTGGAGACGCGCGGCTTCACGTCCGCGTCCCGCGACGGCGCGGGGCGCCGGCTGCGGCTGGCCCACCTGCGGTACACCGCGGGTGACGCGGCGCTGATCGGCGTGACCCTCGCCGTCGTCGTGGTGGTGCTCGTGGTGCTGTGAGGCCGCCGCGCGGTCAGTCGTAGGCCGTCCACGGGTCCGACCGGACGCGCTCGTCCACCGCCGTGGCGTCCGCACCGATGACGACGCGCCAGTCGCCGCGCCGCACCGCCTCGACGATCGCCGTGGCGGCCGCCGCGCTCGACACGGGCTCGTAGTCCGCGAAGAGCGAGCCGAGTGCCCGCCGCCACGTCCGGGGCGGGGACGGCATCCGGGTGCGGACGTGACCGGGCAGGACGAGCACCGCGGACAGGTGCGGCGCGTGCGCCTGGAAGTCGACGACCAGGGACTCGGTGAAGCCGCGCACGGCGAACTTCGCCGACGAGTACGCGCTGTGCGGGGTCCTCGGGCCGAGGCTCGCCCACAGCCCGCTCACCGACGACATGTTGACGACGGCGCCCTGGTCGGCCGCCAGCAGCAGGGGCAGGAACGCCCGGGTGCAGTGGTAGGTCCCGAGCCAGGAGACGTCGAACGTCCGCTCCCACTCCACCTGCGGGCCGGTGACGAACGACGTCCCGCCCACGATCCCGGCGTTGTTGACCACGAGGTGGACGACGTCGGTCCCGTGCGCCTCCGCCACCTCGTCGCGGAAGCGGTCGACCGCCTCCACGTCGGCGACGTCCACCACGTGGCCCGTCACGCGGACCGCGGGACCGACGGTCCCTGCACGCCGCACCGCCGCCGCCAGCCGGTCGCCGTCGACGTCGCAGACCGCGACGTGCACGCCCCGCCGGACGAGCTCGAGCACGAGGTCACGCCCGATCCCCGACGCGCCTCCCGTCACGACGGCGAGGCGGTTCTCGAACCTCTCGAAGGGGGCCACGGCGCCCACTCTGCCAAGTCGGCGGCGAGCAGCCCCCGTGACACGTCGGCGACGAAGGAAGGGGCGGTGGTCCCGGTGCCCTGATGCACCGGGACCACCGCCCCGCGAGGGCGGCACCGTCGACGTGAAGCCGCCCTCGAGATCGTGACCGCGCGGACGAGGGTCAGGCCTGGAGACGACGCCGCAGTCCGAGCCCGATCCCGGCGACGCCCGCGAGGACGCTCCCACCGAGGAGCGCCGACGCGCCGACCGACAGCTTGCCGGCGGGGGACTCCTCGACCTCGGTCCTGAGCTCCGTGGTCCCGGCCTGGAGCGTGCCCGTGCCGTCGGACAGCGTCTCCGCGCCGTCGGCGATCTTCGCGCTGCCGTCCCTCAGGTCCGACGCGCCGTCCGCGAGCGACGACGTGCCCTCGTGGAGCGTGACCGAACCCGTCGCGAGCGCAGCATTGCCCTCGGCGAGCGTCGTCGCGCCGGCCGAGAGCGTCGTGAGTCCGCCCTGGAGCCGCAGCGTGCCGTCCTCGAGACGCGTCGTCCCGGCGAACAGGTCGCCGGATCCCGTGGCGAGCCGTGCCGCACCGTCACGGAGGTCGCCCGCACCCGTGGCGGCGCGGAGCGTCCCGGCCTTGAGCTCCGCGGCACCGTCGGACAGGCGACCCGTTCCCTCGGCGACCTGTGCCGCCCCCGCGCTGAGCTCACCCGTCTTCGCGTCGAGCGTCGCGGCACCGGCCTCGAGCTCTCCGATCCTGACGTCGAGGGTGGCCGCACCGCCCGAGAGCTTCTGGACGCCCGCCGCGAGGTCGGTGTCGATCCCGGCGCGCAGCTGCCGGACGCCGGCACCGAGACCCGGCGACTCGGCGGTGCCCTCGCCCAGCCCGGCCTCCAGGCGGGCCAGCCCGACGGAGAGGCCGGGCTTCTCCGCCGTCCCGGCGCCGAGGCCGGTGGTGAGCGCGTCGATCCCGCCGCCGACCCGGCCCGCTCCCGCGGCGATCTCGCCCGCGCCGCCGGCGATCCGCGCCGTGTACCCGGGCGTCTCGGCCGTCCCGTTGCCCAGCGCGCGAACCGTGCCGGCGAGCGTCGCGAGGGTCTCGGGCGTCGCCGGGACCTTGCCGCTCGCGAGCGCGTCGAGCGTCGCGGCGACGTCGTCCAGGCCGTTCCCGACTCCCTGTGCCGACGTCTGGAGCGTCGCCGCGGACGCGCCGAGGGACGTGGCGCCGTCTCGGGCCGCACCGGCCCCCGCGATGAGCTGTCCGACGCCGGCCTGCAGCTGGTGCACCCCGCCCTGTGCCTGCGCGACACCCCCGGCGAGGCGCTCGGCGCCGTCCGAGAGCCGTTCCTGACCTGCCGCGAGGTCTCCGACGCCGCCGCCGAGCTGGTCGCGGACACCCGCCCGCAGCGCGGTCGTGCCCGCGGCCAGGGTGCCCGCACCGTCGGAGATCCTGCCCGCGCCGTCGGCCAGCGCGGAGGCCCCGTCCGCGGCGGTGACGGCACCCGTGCTGAGCCGACCGGCGCCGGCGTCCAGGTCGGCGGTTCCCGTGGCGAGGCGCGCCGCCCCTGACGCAGCGTCGCCGGCGCCGGTGGCCAGGCGTGCCGCGCCGTCGTTCAGCTCGTCCGCGCCGGTGGCGAGCTCGGTCGCGCCGTCGAGCGCGGTGGTGCCGCCGGCGGCGAGCCGGGCCGCGCCGTCGGACGCCTTCTGCGCCCCGGCGGTGAGGTCGGCGGCCCCGTCCTCGAGGTCGCCCGCCCCGATCGCGAGGCGGACGGCGCCGTCCTGGGCCGTGGCGGTGCCGTCGGCGAGCTCGGCGGCGCCGTCGTCGAGGCGGGAGGCGCCGTCGTCGAGCCGGGTCGCGCCGTCGGCGACCCTTCCGTTGAACACGAGCAGGTACGCGACGAGCCCACCGACCAGCACGGCCAGCACCACGAGGGCGGCGGACGTGAGGACGGTGTGGGCGCGGGACGGTCGGGTGGCGGCGTGCAGCGTGGTCGGCATGGTCGTCCTTCCTCGCGCCCGGCGTCGTCGCCGGGCGGTCGGGAGCGGGGAGGGAGGCCCGAGGAGGTGGGCCACCGGACGTCCGCCCCCTTTGGCGGGACGCCGGGTATCAGGTAAATCTCGATCGACGCTAGCAACGCGAGCGGCACCGGGGACAGCGAGTAGCAGGTACATGTGCCTGAAGTCGCCGTCACGATTCGGTCACGGGGGCGGAGTATCCAGTACTTCGTCGGTCACGAGGTCGCCCGCGGCAACCGAGGTCGTCCACCGGCGGTGGACGGTGCCGTGGATTGTTCACCATGACGTCACCCGGCGGTCCCGCACCGGACGCCCGAGCGACACGGCGCGCCACGACGCTCTGCTCGGCCCGTCAGATCCGCCGAAGGAGACCCATGCCACCGACCACCGCGCGCACCGGCACCCGCCGCTCGCGCCTCGCCGCGTTCGTCGCCACCGGCGCCGCGCTGACCCTGGGGCTGGCCGCGGTGCCCGCCCTGGCCGCCGTGCCGTCGGGCACGGGTACGCAGGGGACCGTTGCCTCCCTCGCCCGCGCTGGCACGTCCATCTGGGCGCAGCCTGCCCCGGACGAGACGTTCCACCGCCTCGCGACGTACCCGGTCTTCGAGAACCGGCCGAGCGGGGCCGCGGTCGAGGACACGACGGTCGCGGAGATCTCGGCGGTCAGCGAGGACGGGAGGACCGTCGTGCACACCGACGCCGCCGCGCGCCGCATCGGGTTCCTCGACATCTCCGACCCGAGCGCGCCGAAGGGTCTCGGCACGCTGAGCCTCGCCGGGCTCGGCTCGGAGCACGACGAGCCGACCTCCGTGGCGATCGTCGGCGGCTACGTGCTCGTCGTGGTCGACACCTCGGAGAGCTTCGTCGACGCGAGCGGTCGACTCGACGTCGTGGACCTCGCGACGCGCGAGCGGGTGACGTCCTTCGACCTCGGCGGGCAGCCGGACTCGATCGTCGTCACGCCGGACGGGCGGCACGCGGTCGTCGCGATGGAGAACCAGCGCGACGAGGAGGCGACCCCGGAGGGCGCGGACGAGGGCGACCTCCCGCAGCTGCCGGCAGGCTTCCTCCAGGTCCTCGACCTGCCGGGCGCCGACCCCGCGGGCTGGTCGACGCGGCCCGTGCCGCTCGTCGCCGAGGACGGCTCGGCCCTGCCGCTGCTCGTCGAGGCAGGCCTCGACACACCGCAGGACCCGGAGCCCGAGTACGTCGCGGTCAACCCTGCGGGGACGACCGTCGCGGTGACGTTGCAGGAGAACAACGGGGTCGTGCTCGTCGACGTCGCCACGGGCGAGCTCGAGGGCGCGTTCACGGCGGGCACCGCGTCGGTCGCGGGCGTCGACACGGTCGAGGACGGCGTCATCGACCTCACCGGCTCGATCACCGACGTCCCGCGCGAGCCCGACGCGATCGGCTGGCTCGACGACACGCACGTCGCGACCGCCGACGAGGGCGACTGGAAGGGCGGCTCGCGCGGGTGGACCGTCTTCGACACCACGTCGGGCGAGGTCGTGTGGGAGGCGGGTGCCGAGATGGAGCACCTCGCGGCGCGCGTCGGCGTGCACAACGAGAGCCGCACGGAGAACAAGGGCACCGAGCCCGAGGGCCTGACGGTCGCGACGCTCGGCGGGACGCGCTACGCCTTCGTCGGGTCGGAGCGCTCGAACGTCGTCGCGGTCTACGACGTCACCGACGCCACGTCGCCGCGGTTCGTGCAGGTGCTCGCGACGACGAACGGCCCCGAGGGCCTGCTCGTGGTGCCGGAGCGCGACCTGCTCGTCGTGTCGAGCGAGGAGGACGACGCCGAGGTCGGCGTGCGCTCGGCCGTCACCGTGTTCGGCCTCGGCGAGCAGTACGCCGACGCCGCGGGGTCGCCGCAGTTCCCGAGCGTCGTCTCCGCGGACGTGACGGAGGGCGACGCCGCGGGCACGCCGATCGGGTGGGGCGCGCTCGGCGCCCTCACCGCCGACCCGGCCGATCCCCAGCGCCTGTGGACGGCGACCGACGCCGCGTACGCCGTGACGCAGCTCCTGTCGCTCGACGTCAGCGCCTACGGCGACGGTTCGCCCGCCCTGATCGACCGGTCCGTGACCCTCACCGCCGACGGCGCGCCCGTCGGCCTGGACGTCGAGGGCGTCACCGCACGTCCCGACGGCGGGTTCTGGCTCGCCGTCGAGGGGGCGTCGGGTCCCGAGAACGCGGTCGTCCGCGTGGACGCGGACGGCGCTCTCGTCGAGACCGTCGCGCTGCCCGACGACGTCGCCGCCGGCCTCGGCAAGCAGGGCCTCGAGGGTGTCGCGGTCCAGGGCTCGGGCGCGACCGAGCAGGTGTGGGTCGCGCTCCAGCGCGGCCTGACGACCGACGAGGGCGGCACCGCCGGGACCGCACGACTGGGCCGGTACGACGTCGCCACGGGCACGTGGGACTGGTTCGCCTACCCGCTCGAGCAGACCACGACGGCGGGCGACTGGACGGGCCTCAGCGAGGTCGCGGTCGTCGACGACGACACGCTCGCGGTGATCGAGCGCGACAAGCTGAACGGGCCGGGGGCCGCGGTGAAGCGCGTCTACGCGGTGGACGTCCCCGAGACGGCGGTCGGGGCGGCGTCGTCCACCCCGGTCGCGGTGACCAAGGGGCTCGCGCACGACGTCCTGCCCGACCTGCGCGCCACGAACGGCTGGACGCAGGAGAAGCTCGAGGGCCTGGCGGTCGCGGGCGACGGCACGGTCTACGCCGTCACCGACAACGACGGCACGTCCGACGCCACGGGCGAGACCGTCCTCCTCGGTCTCGGCGACGCGGCGGACGTGTTCGAGGGCCACCTCGACCCGACCGACCCGGGCGAGCCCGGGCCCGGCGAGCCCGGTGGCGAGACGCCGGGAGCGGGCGCGGAGCCGCCGTCGCCGGCGCTGCACACGGTCGACGCCGACGACCTCACGGACGACAACCAGGGCGGCCTGTCGCTCTCGCCGAGCCGCGTCCGCCCGGGTCAGCAGGTCACGGCCACCGCCGACGGCTTCGCGCCGGGGGAGTGGGTGGCTGCGACGCTGTTCTCGACGCCGGCCGAGCTCGGCATGTTCCGCGCGGACGCGGACGGCGTGCTCACGGCGACGGTGACGATCCCGGCCGACGTCGCGGCGGGCACGCACCGGTTCGCGATCGTCGGGCAGGTCGACGGGCGCGTCCTGTGGACAGAGCTCGAGGTGCTGGCCGACGCCTCCGCAGGCGGCTCGGGCGAGGACGACGACGCCGGGTCGCCGGGCGGTCTCGCCACGACGGGCGCGCACGTGGGCGCCTTGGTCGGCCTCGCGATCGTCCTGGTCGCCGGTGGCGTCGCCATCGTCCTCGCCCGCCGTCGGATGCGCCGCATCCCCGGGTAGGCGACGCGAGCAGGAGCCCTGGTGGGGCGACGTCGGATGCGAAGGGCGTCGAAGCCGCGCGCGGCCACGGACGGCCGACCGTCCGTGGTGACGGCGCAGCAGCCCGAGCACCGACGGCGCACCACCAGGGCGGGAGCGGGGGCCGGGGCGGGGCCCCCGAGTCCACGGGCGGTCGCGGCGCGGGGCTCAGCGGTCGTACGGCGCCCAGCCGTCGTCGCCCGCGAGGTACGCCTCGGGCGTGTGGGCGCGGGCCTCGGCGCGGGAGAGCTGAGGTCGTCCGGTCCCGGTGAGCGCCCCCGGGCCCCGGTTGGCGTGCTCCGCGTTGCTGCCGGGGTTCCAGTCGAAGCCGGACATGGTGGTCCACACGTCGTCACGCTTCAGGTGGGCGCCCAGCCACGAGCCACGGACCACGACCCTCGGGTCGGTGTCGGGGTTGCTGCTGGGGTGCCACGGTCGTCCGAGGTGGTACGAGCCGCGGTCGGCGTCCGTGACGAACCGCGACCCGACCACGAGGAACCCGTGGGAGAACCCGGACGACGTGCTCGGCGCGAAGACGTAGCCCGACGGCGTGCTGTCCCGGCGCAGGGCCTTGATCCGCGAGTCCTCGATCACGGCGGTCGCCCTGCCGAAGATGAAGTCGACGTCGCCCTCGACGTAGGAGCCGGTGATGTAGACGCGTGCCGCCACGTCGACGCTCGGGGTGTCCAGGTAGAGGGTGTCCTGGTTGCCGAGGAACCGGACGTCGTCGAAGACCACCCGGTCGGCGCGGGTCTTCACCGCGACGGCCTGGTGACCGGAGAGCTCCGGGTGGGCGGCCTCGTCGAACCCGTTCTCGAACGTGACGTGCCGTGCCTCGAAACCCGCTCCGGAGACGGTCACGGTCGCGCTGCCGGTCGTGCCCCACGTGCCGCCCTCGGGCTTCGGGGTGCCGGCCGCGCGGTCGTCGGTGATCACGACGTCCTCGGGGTCCCCGGTCGACCCGACGAGCAGCAGGTTGGTGCGGTCGGCGGGGACGTCGACGCGCCCGGGGTACGTCCCGGGACGCACCAGGATCCTGACCTGCTCGGCGGAGTGGGCGGGCGCGAGGTCGACGGCGCCCTGGATCGTCGTGGTGTCTCCGGAGCCGTCGGCGGCGACGACGATCCGTGGCGCGGGCTCGTGGTGCCGGGGCGACGCCGTCGCGGCCGACGCGGGGACGAGGAGGAGGGCTCCGGCGGCGAGCGCGACGGGCAGCGGGGCGCGGCGGCCGCGGTCGCTGCGGCGGGACGAGGACGGGTGCGGGCTGGGCAAGACGGTGCCTCCTGGGATCAGCGGGTCGACATCGACCCGAACGGCTCCTCGGCGGTGAGAAACCGGTTCCCCAGATGGTGTCACCCGCCCCGACGCGGGACAAGTCGCGAGTCGGGGCGCGCCGTCCGACGTGGCCCTCGGGGCTCGGTCGCCGTCGTTCAGTCCCGGTCGTTCGGCATGAGGAGCCACAGGACGAGGTACGCCAGGACCTGGGGGCCGGGCAGCAGGAGCGACACGACCGTGACGACGCGCACGACCGTCGTGCTCCAGCCGAAGCGGCGCGCGATGCCGGCGCACACGCCCGCGATCATGCGGCCCTGACGCGGGCGCGAGAGCGTGGCGGAGTTTCCGGAGGAGGCTGCAGGAGTGCTCATGTCCTCGACGCTACGACCGCTCGTGCGCGAGCGACATCCGGAGAACCCCCGACCCGACCCTGGTTCTCGCGGACCGGACCCCGAGCCGCGTCTCGCGCCCGGAGGCGAGACTGGTCGGCATGACGTGGGACGCGCAGGTCGGGGTGGTCGGTCTCGGGGCGGCGGGCAGCGCGGCGCTGTGGCGCGCGGCGGCCCGCGGCGCGAGCGTGGTCGGGTTCGAGCAGCACGAGCCCGGTCATCCGCACGGGTCGTCGCACGGGCACTCGCGCCTGTTCCGCACCGCGCTCGTCGAGGGTCCGCAGTACGTCGACCTGGTGCGGCACGCGCACGGCCTGTGGCGCGAGCTCGAGCGCGCGTCCGGCCGCGACCTCCTCACGCTCACGGGCGGACTCTTCGTCGGCCGGCCCGACGGCGCGATGCTCACCGCCACGCTCGACGTCGTCCGGGCGCACGACCTGCCGCACGAGCTCCTCGACGCCGCGCAGGTGCGTGCCCGCTTCCCGCAGCACGCGGTGGACGACGACGTCGTCGGCCTCCTCGACCCCGGCACCGGCGTGCTCCGCCCGGAGGCGGCGATCGTCGCCGCCGTGGAGGAGGCACGGCGTCTCGGTGCCCGGGTGCGCAGCCACGAACGGGTGGTGGCGGTCGAGCCGGAAGGAGGGGGCGTCGTCGTGCACAGCGACGGGCCGGACGGGGGCAGGTCGTGGCGCGTGCGGCGCCTCGTGGTCGCCGCGGGTGCCTGGGCGGACCGGCTGCTGCCCGCGCTCACGGTGCCGCACGAGGTGCGGCGCGTGCTGCTCACGTGGTTCGCGCCGCGGCCCGGGCAGGACGCAGCGCACCGTCCCGAACGGTTCCCGGCGTTCGTGCACGAGGCGGACGGGCGTCTCGCGTGGGGAGCGCCCGCGTTCGAGGGGCGCGGCGTCAAGGTCGGGCTGCACGACGCGCCCGTGCCGCTCGTCGACGACCCCTCGTCGAACCCGATCGAGGCGGCGCCCGAGGAGTGGCGCGAGGTCGCGGCATGGGTGGCCCACCGTCTTCCCGGGCTCGACCCGGCGGCTGTCACCGCCGAGGGGTGCATGTACACGCGCACGCCCGACGAGGCGTTCTCGATCGGCGAGCCCGCCGCCTACCCGGGCGTCGTGCTCGCCGCCGCGTGCTCGGGCCACGGGTTCAAGCACGCGAGCGCCGTCGGGGACGCCGTGGCGGCGCTCGCGCTCGACGAGGCGCCGCTCGTCGACCTCGGTGCCTTCTCGCCGGACCGGTTCGGGCCGCGAGCAACGGGAGTCGGTGCCACATTGGCCCGATGAGCAGCACCGACACCTCGCAGAGCCCCCGGAGCGCGGACCCCGACACGCGGCTGTCCCGGTCCGTCGGCGGCCGCCTCCTGTACCTGTTCATCCTCGGTGACGTCCTCGGCGCGGGCGTGTACGCCCTGGTCGGTGAGATGGCGGGCGAGGTGGGCGGCGCCGTCTGGCTCCCGCTGCTCGTCGCGCTGGGGCTCGCGCTGCTCACCGCCGGGTCGTACGCCGAGCTCGTCACCAAGTACCCGCGCGCGGGCGGCGCCGCGGTGTTCGCCGACCGCGCGTTCCGCAGCCCGCTCGTGTCGTTCCTCGTCGGCTTCTCGATGCTCGCGGCGGGCGTCACGAGCGCGGCAGGGCTCTCGCTCGCGTTCGCGGGCGACTACTTCGCGACGTTCGTCGACGCGCCCGACCGGCTCGTCGCCGTGCTGTTCCTGGCGGCCGTCGCCGCCCTCAACGCGCGCGGGATCAAGGAGTCGCTGCGTGCGAACGTCGCCATGACCGCGATCGAGCTGTCCGGGCTGGTCCTCGTGGTCGTGCTCGCGGCCGTGGTCCTCGGGCGGGGCGAGGGCGAGCCGGCCCGCGTCACGCAGTTCGCCGAGGGCACGACGCCGGCGCTCGCCGTCCTCGCGGGCGCCATCCTCGCGTACTACTCGTTCGTGGGCTTCGAGACGTCGGCCAACCTCGCCGAGGAGGTGCGCGACGTCCGGCGCACGTACCCGCGCGCCCTGTTCGGAGCGCTGATCACGGCGGGCGTCGTGTACGTGGCGGTCGGGCTCGCGGCGGTCGCCGTCGTGTCCCCGGAGACGCTCTCGGGCTCGTCGGGGCCGTTGCTCGAGGTCGTCGACGCGGAGGGCTCCGTCCCGGCGTGGGTGTTCTCGCTCGTCGCGCTCATCGCCGTGGCCAACGGCGCGCTGCTCACGATGATCATGGCGAGCCGCCTGGCGTACGGGATGGCCGAGCAGGGCATCCTGCCGTCGGTGCTCGGGCGCGTCCTGCCCGGCCGTCGTACGCCGTGGGTCGCGATCGTCGTCACGACGATCGTCGCCATGGGTCTCGTCTTCACGGGCGACGTCGCGGCGCTCGCCGAGACGGTCGTCCTGCTGCTCCTGCTCGTCTTCGCCTCGACGAACGTCGCGGTCCTCGTGCTGCGCCGCGACCACGTCGACCAGCCGCACTTCCGCGTCGCGACGGTCGTGCCGGTGCTCGGCGTCGCGTCGTGCGTGCTGCTCCTCACCCAGCAGGACGGCGTCACCTGGCTCCGCGCGGGCGCGCTGCTCGCCGTCGGTGTGGTGCTGTACCTGGTGATGCGGTGGACGGGCGGCGTCGGCCGCGATCGCGGGCGGTCGACCGAGATCGGCACATCGGCCTGACATCGGTCCTTCGGGCGGCCGATCTCGTGCGCTCGAACCGATCTCGGGGCGTCGTGCCGATCTCGAGCGCCCGCTCGCTCGGTGCGAGACGTGAGCTCAGTCGCGCGACACCACGACGCTCGCGCTGTGCCCGCCGAACCCGAACGCGTTGACCAGCGCGTGCCGCGCCGTCGTCACCTGCGCGGGACCGCGGACGACGTCGAGGTCGATCTCCGGGTCCTGCGTGTCGAGGTTGAGCGTGGGCGGCACGATGCCGTCACGCAGCGCGAGGACCGCCGTGAGCACGCCCAGCGCCCCGGAGGCGCCGAGCAGGTGCCCGGTGGCGCCCTTGGTGGACGTCACGGGGGGCGGCGTACCGAGCGCCGCCCGGATCGCGGTCGCCTCGTTGGCGTCGCCTGCCGGGGTCGACGTCGCGTGCGCGTGCACCAGCCCGACGTCGCCCGGCTCGAGCCCCGCGGAACGCACCGCCTGCGTGATCGTGCGCGCCTGGTTCTCGGGGTCGCCGCCGACGATGTCGAACGCGTCCGACGTGAGCGCGGCGCCGGCGACGACACCGTGGACCGTCGCGCCGCGCGCCCGTGCGTGCTCCTCGCTCTCCAGCACGAGCACCGCAGAACCCTCCGCCATGACGAACCCGTCGCGGCCGACGTCGAAGGGTCGTGAGGCCTTCTCCGGGTGGTCGTTGCGCGTCGACAGCGCGCGGGACTGCGCGAACGCGGCGATCGAGAACGGCAGCACGCCCGCCTCGACGCCCCCGCAGACGACGACGTCCGCCGAGCCCGCGAGGATCATCTCCCGGCCCATCGCGATCGCCTCCGTGCCGGCCGCGCACGCGCTGATCGGCGCCCGCGCGCCGGCCTTGGCGCCCAGGACGATCGACAGCCACGCCGCGGGCCCGTTGGCCATGAGCATCGTCACGGTGTGGGGAGAGACCCGGCGGTAGCCCTGCTCGTCGAGCACCTTGGCCTGCGCGAGCGTCGTCGCGATGCCGCCGTTCGCCGACCCGATCGCGACCGCGAGCCGCGTCGGGTCGACGTCGGGCGCGCCCGCCGAGCCCCACGCCTCACGACCGGCGACGAGCGCGAGCTGCTCCGCGCGGTCGGTCCGGCGTGACTCGCGGACGCTGAGCGCCTCCGCGAACGCGTCGTCCACACGCGCCGCGATGCGCACCGGCAGATCCTGCGCCCACTCGTCCTCGATGGCTCGGATCCCCGAGCGCCCCCCGACCACCCCCCCCCCCGCCGCCGCCGCGGTCGCCCCCAGGGGGGTCACCGCTCCGACCCCCGTCCCCACTGCGCGCGTCATGGCTGCCCCCGCTCCCTCGACCCGCCGGTGCGTGCGCCACGACGGGTGCCGGCCGATGGGACCCATTCCAGAGCATCGGACCCGGTTCTGTCGTATCGAGCGGTATACCGGCGGGTCGTCCGGGGTGCACGACGCATACCGTGGAGGCCTGCTCGACACGCGACCGAGGAAGGGCCCGGGTCACCAGCCGCCGGGGCTGAGGAGCTTCCGGATCCGCTTCTCGCTCACCGGCCCGTCCGTGCCGAGCTGCTGCGCGAACAACGACACGCGCAGCTCCTCGATCAGCCAGCGCACCTCGGCGAGCTCGCGCGACCGGCCGACGTCGGGCGGCCCGGCGGCGTAGGCGGCGCGGGCCTTCGCGAACGCCTCCTCGACGTCGTGCACGCGCCACGCCAGCTCGGCGTCGCGGTTCGGGTTCGCCTGTGCCTTCTCCAGCCGGTACGACGCCGCGCGCAGGTAACGCGTGAGGTGCGGGAGCCGCTCGGGCGGGGTCGCCGAGACGAAGCCGTCGTGGACCAGCCCCGAGACCTGGTCGCGCAGGTCCGTGAGCGTGTTGAGCAGCGCCAGGCTGTTCGCCGACCGGATCTCCCCGTCCAGCGTCCGCGCCGCCGACAGGGCCGCCACCACGTGCCCGACGACGCGGTGCACCTGGTCCTCCAGGTGCTGTCGGACGAACGTCCGCGCCGCCGCGTACGCGTCCGCATCGCGGACCGTGCGCGCGTCCGGCTGCGCGCCGTACGACCCGCCGCCCCCGCTCGTGAGCGCGATCACGGCCGCGAGCTGCAGGTCTCCGACCAACGCCTCCGTCGACCGGTACGGGCTCGCCGCGAGCGTCAGCGACTGCGTGCTGCTCCACCGGCTCGTGATCCGGCCCGTCGCGAGCGCCGTCTCGCCGAGCAGCAGCCGCCGCACGCCGCGCGCGTGCTCGCGCACCTGCGCGTTCGCGTCCGCGAGCACCCGCAGCGCGACCGTCGGCTTGCCCTTGGCGTCCTGCTCCTCGACGACCGCGGGATACCCGCGCACGACGACACCGCCCCCGACGTCCGTCGACACCGTCTCCGGGATCGCACCGCCCGGCAGGTCCGTCGGCCACGACGTGAGCCCGGTCTGCTCGGCGACGAGGGCCGTCGTGGTCGGGCCGGCGTCCGGTGCGCCGTCGGTGCTCGGGCTGGCCGCGCCGTCGCTCCGTGCGGTCGGCTGTCCGTGGCCGCGCGCGTCCTCTACGCCCTTCGCATCCGACGTCGCACCGCCCGCTCGTCCGTCGTGTCGCCCCGGTGAGCCGGACGCCGACGCCCCCTCCGCCGCCGAACCCGACCCCGCAGCCTCACGCAACGCCGCGCCCACCGCGCCCTTCACGGCGGCGCGGACCGCGGCCTGGTTCTGGGCGGCGAGCCGACGCTGGAGCGCGAGGAGATCCTTCGACTCGTCGAGGACGACCGAGCTCGCGGCGCGGCCCGTGCCTCGAGAATCGATGACGCGGAAGGTCATGCGCAGGTGCGCCGGGAGGCGGGACTCCTGCTCGGGGCCCCAGGCGTCGTCGGGGATGACGACGTCGCGCAGGGCGCGGACAGCGCGCGTGAAGGCGGCGGGGAACGACTCGGCCATGTCGCCGGCGCGGGCCATGTCCTCCCACGCGGGCGAGTTCTCGCGCAGCCAGGCGACGACGTCGCGCGCGACGTCCGGGGCGGGCACGAGCTGGACGCGGACCGGCTTGGGCAGCGAGCGGATCGTCGCCGTCGCGAGCTCGTCCAGGAGGCCGGGGACCATCCAGTCGAACCCGTCGGGCACGACCCGGTTGAGGACGGAGATCGGGACGTGGACGGTGACGCCGTCCGCCTCCGTGCCGGGCTGGAACTGGTAGGTGAGCGGGAGCGTGAGCTCGCCCTGCGGCCAGGTCTCGGGGAACTGCGAGGTGTCGACCTGGTCCGCGTCGGGCACGAGCTGCTCGAGCGTGAACGTGAGCAGGTCCGGGTCGTTCCGGCGTGCGCTCTTCCACCAGCGGTCGAAGTGGGCCGCGGAGACGACGTCGTCGGGGACGCGTTCGTCGTAGAAGGCGAACAGGGCC
The DNA here is from genome assembly GCF_943181405.1 of Cellulosimicrobium sp. Marseille-Q4280. Classification (GTDB taxonomy): domain Bacteria; phylum Actinomycetota; class Actinomycetes; order Actinomycetales; family Cellulomonadaceae; genus Cellulosimicrobium. The sequence goes on along the minus strand of NZ_CALPBY010000006.1, from coordinate 57,660 downwards.
TCGTCGTCGACCACGAGACCGCGCTGGCGCGAGCGTGCCTCGAGCTCCTCCGCCTCCTCCAGGAGGCGCCGGTTCTCGTGGAAGAACTGGTGGTGCGTCGTCCACTCGCCCTGGACGAGCGCGTGCCGCACGAACAGCTCGCGCGCCGCCTCGGGGTCGACCTTCGCGTAGAGGACCTTGCGGTCCGCGACGATCGGGACGCCGTACAGCAGCACCTTCTCGACCGCGATGGCAGCTCCGCGCTTCGTCGACCAGTGCGGGTCGGAGTACGTGCGCCGCGCGAGGTCGCCCGCGAGGTCCTCGGCCCACTCCGGCTGGATGCGGGCGACGTCGCGCGCCCACAGGCGGCTCGTCTCCACGAGCTCGCCCGCCATGATCCACGCCGGCGGCTTCTTGCTCAGCGGCGATCCGGGGAAGATCGCGAACCGCGCGCCCCGCGCGCCGGTGTACTCGTTGCGCGCCTGCTTCTGCGCCCGGCGCAGCGCCTTCGCGCGCGCCTCGCCCTTGAGGTGCGCCACCGACGACGCCTTGACGTCGCCGGTGTCCTGCATCCCGATCTGCGACAGCAGCCCGGCGAGCAGCGCGCGGTGGATGGTGTCGCCGTCCCACGAACGCTTGTACGCGGCCGAGGTCGGGTCCGCGGCCGGTGCGCCGCCGGTGCTCGGGTCGGTGGTCGGGAGCGCGGGTGGTGCGCCGTCGGTGCTCGGGCTGGCCGCGCCGTCGCCTCGTGCCGTCGGCCGTCCGTTCTCGCGCGCGGCGGAGCCCGACCGGGGCTTGTAGGACATGTCGATGCCGAGGGGCTTGGCCATGTCGCGGAGCTGGGCGACGACGTCCTGCCACTCGCGGATGCGCAGGAAGTTGAGGTACTCGGCCTTGCAGAGGCGGCGGAAGGCCGAGGAGGAGAGGTCGTGCTGCTGCTCGCGGACGTACTCCCAGAGGTTGAGGTACGTGAGGAAGTCGGAGTGCGGGTCGGTGAAGCGGGCGTGGAGCTGGTCGGCCTGCGGGCGCTGCTCAGCGGGGCGCTCGCGCGGGTCCTGGATGGACATGACGGCCGCGATGATGGCGACCTCGCGCGCGACGCCGAGCGTCGAGCCCTCCCAGATCATGCGGGCCAGGCGCGGGTCCATGGGGAGCTGCGCGAGGACGCGACCGACCTCGGTGAGTCGCGTGCCGCCGTCGACGGTCTCGAGCGCGCCGAGCTCGGTGAGGAGCTGGACGCCGTCGCGCACGGCCCGGGTGTCCGGGGGTTCGACGAACGGGAAGCGCGCCACGTCGTCGGGCGAGCTGACGACGCCCACCGAGATCATCTGCAGGAGCACCGACGCGAGGGACGTGCGCAGGATCTCGGGCTCGGTGAACTCGGGGCGCGAGAGGAAGTCGTCCTCGGAGTAGAGGCGGATCGCGATGCCGTCGGCGACGCGGCCGGAGCGGCCCGAGCGCTGGTTGGCGCTCGCCTGCGAGACGGGCTCGATCGGCAGGCGCTGGACCTTCGTCGCCTTGGAGTAGCGCGAGATGCGGGCGGTGCCCGGGTCGACGACGTAGTGGATGCCCGGGACGGTGAGCGACGTCTCGGCGACGTTCGTGGCGAGGACGATCCGGCGCGACGCGTGCTGCTGGAACACGCGGTGCTGCTCGGCCGAGGACAGGCGCGCGTACAGCGGCAGGATCTCGACGCGCTGCGGGTGCTTCGGGTCCCGCACGCGGTCCTTGAGGTGACCCTCGAGCGCGTCGGCGGCGTCGTGGATCTCGCGCTCGCCGGAGAGGAACACGAGGATGTCGCCGGAGCCCTCGCGCATCAGCTCGTCGCACGCGTCGACGATGCCCGTGACGAGGTCCTTCTCCTCGGCCCTGGCCTTCCCGACGCTCTTCCCGCTCCCCGGGTCGACGTCGGGTGAGAGCGGCCGGTAGCGGATCTCGACCGGGTAGGTGCGACCGGAGACCTCGACGACGGGCGCGGCGTCGGGCAGGGCGTCGACGACGTAGTCCGGCGCGCCGCCGAGCTCGGCGAGGTGCGCGGGCGAGAAGTGCGCGGCGAAGCGGTCCGAGTCGATCGTCGCGGACGTGATGACGAGCTTGAGGTCCGGGCGCTGCGGGAGCAGCCGCGCGAGGTACCCGAGCAGGAAGTCGATGTTGAGCGACCGCTCGTGCGCCTCGTCGATGACGATCGTGTCGTAGGCGAGGAGCTGCGGGTCGCGCTGGATCTGCGCGAGCAGGATGCCGTCGGTCATGACCTTGACGAGCGTGTCCTCGCTCGACGTGTCCGTGAACCGGACCTGGTACCCGACGACGCCGCCCAGCGGCACCTGGAGCTCCTCGGCGATGCGCTCGGCGACCGTGCGCGCCGCGATCCGGCGGGGCTGCGTGTGCCCGATCTGCCCGGCACGGCCGCGTCCGAGGTCGAGGAGGATCTTCGGGAGCTGCGTCGTCTTGCCCGACCCGGTCTCGCCCGCCACCACGACGACCTGGTGGTCGCGGATCGCGGCGGCGATGTCGTCGCGCCGCGCGCTGACCGGGAGCTGCTCGGGGTAGACGATCGGCGGGACGACGACGGCCCCGCGCTTCTCGGCGGCGCGGTCGAGCTGGGCGCGGCTGACCTGGCGCGTGCCCGACGCCGGCCGGTTGCGCCGGTCCGGCCGGGTCCCCGGGGCCGTGCTCTGGGTCTGGTTCGGAGCCTGGCCCGCGCCCTGCGGCGCGCGACCGCGGCGGCGGTTCCCGCGTCGCCGGCCCGGCGTACGAGGGGTGCCCTCGTCGGCGCCGTCCTGCTGGGCAGGGCGCACGTCGGGCTGGGGCTGGGAGGACTCGGGACTCACGACGACCCATTCTCTCAAGCGGTGGCAACCGCAAATCGCCGGACGGGCTCCGTCCCGCGAGAGAACGGCCCGATGATGCTGTCAGGGTCCCGCCAGCTGTGGAGTTCGATCGGAGCGGCCCCAGGTCGATGCAGGGTGGCAGGCTAGCTCCGCTTGTTCTTCGGCACCGCCCAGTCAGGTGTTCGGCGCTGGATCGGCTGCGCCTGGTGCCTCGGACGAGAGGCGTACGTGGACAGGCGGTCGAGTGCAACTGCTCCGCCGTCGACCAGCGCGACGATTGGTCTGTGGTCTCGGCGCAGTACGCCGATGGCGTGAGCGAGCCGTTCGGCATCCAGCTGGTTGAGCTGTGCGTCATTCTTGAAGTCTTCTGGCTGGACGAGGACTGCCATCGCGACGAAGTCCTCGAGGTGCCGGCGCACGTCGCCGGGAAGCAGCAGCGCAGACGCCTTGCCGATCAGCGATCCGACCAGCGTAGGCCGGTTGACGGTCGCGGACCGGTCGCTGATGACGACGGTGACCTGCTCGCTCCGGTTGATCTGCTTCTGAGCGCCCGGGGTCTCTAGGCCCCGGGCGCCGTGAATGTCGGTCCGGGAGGAGGCGACGGGGCCCAGGAAACGAGGGATGAGAACATCGATGACCGCCTCGTCGCGGCCACCGATGGTTGACGTCGTTGACGGACATGGCGAGGTCGGTGACGAACCCGATCTCCGACAGGATCTGGGTGACGGATCTGAGGGCGTTCGGCTGCTCACGGATGTGAAGGACCGTGTCGACATCTGTGGTGGAACGAACTGGCGGAACGCCGCGTTCGAAGCAGTGCAGCTGGACCATCTGCCCACCGACGAGTGTCCAGTCATCGGGCATACGGTCTGCAAGGTCGAAGAGGCCTAACCAGGAGGCGGTCTGCGCTGGCGGCATCTCCGGCAACACGATGGTGGTCACAGGTACTCCCTCGCCAGCTCACGTGCCTGACGGACGTCGCGCTCTGACCCGTTGTCCACCAGGTCGGCGATGACGAGGGCGATGGGCACCGGGTTGGGTGGCAAGAACGGTGACACGTGAAGGATGGCGTTCGGCTTGCCGCGCGATGGCACGAGCCAATGGTCAGCCTTGATCGCCTCGGCTTCATCCTGATGGACGTAGCCCTCGACCAGGTCCGATACAGCCATCTGGGAGCGTCGGTCGCTGACTCCGCTGGGCACGACCCTGATGTCGTCGAGCACCTTGGCGGGATCGGGTGCGGACATCTCGAGTCGCTCGCCGCGCGAACGTAGCCATGATGCGAGGACCAGAGCGGGGTCGCTCCGGTCGCGCAGGTGGGACATCCGATCGTTGAGCTTCCACGCTGCCTGGGCGTCGAGCCAGCTGTCCGTCTTCAGGATGAGCGCCCACGCGTTGCGGGGACTCATCGGTCGCCCGGCCGGCTTGGGTTGGCGTAAAGAATGTGGGCTGACTACCCAGCGTCCGCCGACCTTCTCGCCCTTGAGCTCGCCGGAGTGCAGCATGGCGAGCACCCGACGTTCGGACACGCCGAGTGCTCGTGCTGCGTCGGCTACGGAGACGATCATGTCGCCAATTATACGGGTGCACGAACGATTGACGACACCGCTCCGGCGGATCGGTTGCTCGTGTCCTTCGGGTGCACGAACGGCTGCGTTGCACGACGTCGGCAGCCGGAGCAGCCAGCTCGCGGAGAGCGGGGTCGGCGTACGGAGCTCCAGTCACCTCCCTGGAGCCGGCAGCAGAGAGAGCGAGGCCCGGAGTCAGCGCGTCGCGTTCCACACGTCCGTGGTGTCGCACGTGGCGGGGACGTGGAGTCCGGCGGGCGGCTGCCAGTCCCCGGAGGCGTTCTCGACGAGCACGCCGCCGCCGAGCCCGACAGCGTCGCCGTCGACGTACGACCCGCCCGCGCCGCTCAGCGTGGTCCCGTTCCAGGCGACGAGGTCCTCGCTGAACACCGGCAGCCAGCGGGTGCCGAACCCGTCGGTGACGTAGACGCACCCGTCCTCGACGGTCAGGCGACCCTCGAGGAGGGCGTGGTCGCCCGCGCCGACGCTTTCGCCCCACAGCGACCTCGTCGACCGTGACCCCGCCGGATCCCGTCCACAGCGAGGCGCAGCCGCCCGTCGCACCCGCGCCGAGCGCGAGGAGGGCCGCGGCGGTGACGGAGCGTCGTCGTCGTCCGGACGCCCGGTGCCGGGTGCGCGAGCGCGCCGTCGCGCCGGTGCGTGTCATGGCGCGACCGTAGCGGGTGTCGGGGGGCGGTGGGACGCTCGGACGACATCGCCGAGCGGGGAGGAACCATGAGCAGCACGGTCCAGGTGACGTTCGACGCGCGGGACCCGCGCGCCCTGTCCATCTTCTGGAAGGAGGTGCTGGGCTACGTCCACCCGGGCCCGCCGGGCGTGGAGCTGCCGGACGGCGCGGACCCGCTCGCGGCGTGGGACGAGTTCCTGGAGCGTTCGGGCGTCCCGGAGGACCAGCGCAACAGCGCGTCGGCGCTCGAGGACCCGGACGGCAAGGGTCCGCGGATCTTCTTCCAGCAGGTTCCCGAGGAGAAGGTGGCGAAGAACCGCGTGCACCTCGACGTGCGGACGGCGCCGGAGCTGCGCGGCGACGAGCGGATGGCGGCCCTGGAAGCCCGGTGCGACGAGCTCGTCGGGATCGGCGCCTCGCGGCTGCGACGCTTCGAGCCGGAGCCCCCGACGAGCATCGGGTTCATCGTCATGACCGACCCCGAGGGCAACGAGTTCTGCCTCGACTGAGGACGTCGGCCCGGTCTTGCGGCAAGGAGGCGTCACCGCCCGGATGGCTTCACCGCCCGGACGGCGTGACCCGCCCGCCCTGACGGGCGGACGGGTCACGGGCGTGAGGTGCGGGTCGTCAGCCGCAGGCGACGCCCTCGAACGGGACGGTGACGCTCTCCTCGGGACCGGTGCCGTCCGTGGCGGATGCCGTGACGGTCACCTCGCCGTCCTCGACCGTGCCGGACCTGGTCGAGAACGACGCGTACGCGAACTTGCCCGGGGCGACCGCGGCGAAGTCCTTCGCCCCGAAGCCCGTGTCGAACCGCACGTCGAGCGCCGCGTCGTCGGCGTTCGCGGCGCGGACCGCGACGTACGCCCGGCCGGCGAGGCAGCGGGACTCGGCGGTGACGTCCGAGAGCGTCGACGGCCCGGTGGCGTCGCCGACGGTGAACGTGTGCACCGGCGAGACCACGGTGCCGCCGTACGGCCCCGTGACCACCGCGTACCACCCGTGCTCACCGGGCTCGACGTCGGTCCAGGTCGCCGTCGCAGCGGTGCCGCTCGGCACGCCGGTGACCTCGTCGATCGTCTCGGTGGTGAGCACGTCCACGGTCAGCCCGTCGGTCGCGAGCCGCTTCGTGGTCGGCTCCAGCCCGAGCGCGGCGTAGGGGATCTCAAAGTCCTGCATGCCGGGCGGGTCGTTCAGCGCGGCGTCGTCGGAGTCGAAGTCGTCCAGCGACGGCGAGTACGTCCGCACGACGATCCGGCCGCTCCCGTCGGTGCCGCCGTCGTTGTCGAAGTGCAGCAGCCGCAGGTACCCGAGACCGCCCTCCGGCAGGCCCTGGTAGTCGAACAGCATCGAGTACACGGTGCGGTCGGCGACGCCGTCACCGTCGTCGTCGAAGTCGTCGGTGCGGGTGTAGGCGTCGTGGTAGTGGCCGGAGCTCACGAGCGCGACGTTCGGGTTCGGTGCCACGACCTCGTCGAGGATGCGCTGCGGGATCGGCCCGAGCCCGCCCGTGGTGAGCATGTACTCGTGCAGGTTGATCCAGACTGTGCGCTCCGGGTACCTCGCGATGACGTCGTTCATCCACGCGATCTGCTCGTCGCCGGGTGCCCACCCCATGTACAGCATGAGCAGGTCGACGCCCTGGACGCTGACCAGGTCGTAGTGACCCCGGTTGTCCTGGATGTCACCTCCCCACCACGGGTTGGCCGAGAACCGGTCGGCGCCGAAGTACTCCGAGTACGTCGAGTAGTCGGCGAGCGCGCCGCCGACGTCGTGGTTGCCCGCCAGCACGCCGTAGGGCAGCCCGGCGTCGTCGAGCGTGCGGTACGTCGGGTCGGCGTTGAGCCACTGGTGCTCCTGGTCCCAGTCGTCGACGATGTCGCCGGTGTGGACCAGGTACTGCAGGTTCACCTCGTCGCGGGCCTCGAGGACGAAGTCGTGGATCGCCTCCTGGTGCGAGTACCACTCGTCGCCCGAGCCGTCCGTCGGCTGGCCCTGGTTGTCGTTGTAGTACTGCGTGTCCGACTCCCAGGCGATCGTGAAGTCGTACTCCGACCGGGCCGTGGCGTCGGGGTGGAACGGCGTGGCGACGTCCTCGCGGCCCGACCGCGGCGTCCCGGCGAACCCCTCGGAGTGCTGCACCAGCACCGTCACCTGACCGTCGCGGACGTGGTCCTCCACGGGAACGGTGCCCCCGAGCTCGAACTCGGTGGCCGCCCCGTCGGTCGTGACGTACCGGTCGACCTCCTGCCAGGTGTCGCCGGCCACGTCGAGGACGGACAGCAGCACCTTCGCGCCGGCGTTCGCCGACCCGGACCAGGCGATCCGCACCTCGCTGTCGGAGCCGGCGTCCTCGGGCACGTCCACCGTGAACAGCTGGTACGGGAGCTCGGTGTCCGAGGAGACCTCGGCGGAGAGACCGTCGGTGCCGACGATCCTGTCGAGCTCGTCGGCGCTCAGGAGGGTGCTCCCGTCCCGGTCGGTGGACGACGCATCCGTCGTGGTGCCCGAGAACGCCTCGACCTGCGGGTCCGCGGCGTCGACGGTGTGGCCGACGCGGAACTCGACGTCGAGGTCGTCACCGGTCGCCGACCCCGGGGTCGCGGACAGCGTCACGTCGCCGGCCTCGACCGTCGCACCGTCGGCCGGAGCGCCGAGCTCGACCGTCGGGACCTCGTCGGGCGTCGTGAGCCGGAGCGTCCGCTCGGCGAGGTTGCCCAGCGCGTCCGTCGCCCTCAGGACGACGGTGTGGTCGCCGGCGGCGAGCTCGAGCGACGACGTGGTGTGGGGCAGGTCGATCTCCTCGCCGTCGAGCGTGGCCGTGACGGAGTCGACACCGGAGCCCGAGTCCGACGCCTGCGCGTCGATCGTGAAGCTCCCGCGGTACGTCTCGCCGTCGACCAGGTCCGTGCTGAGCTCGGGCGCCGTGTTGTCGACGACGACGGTGCGGGTCAGGGACCCGGCGCCGTCGGCGCGGCTCGCCGAGACGGTGTGCTCGCCGTCGTCCACCGCGGTGGTGTCCCAGGTGTGCGCGAGCGAGTCGAACGCGTCCTGCGGCACCGAGAAGGTGGCGGTGAAGTAGACCTGGTTGGCGTCGTTGAAGCCGATCCGTGTCGTGGGATCCGGGCACTCGCGGACCGTCTCCTCCTGGCCCTCGCCCGCCCCACCGCACACCTCGGGGCGCAGCACGCGGCCGTCGGGCAGGGCGAGGCGCAGGTTCATCGCCACGAAGTCGTCGTTGTTCTCGTCCGGGTCGGGCTCGGGCCACGCCTTGGTGCCGGCGTAGATGCCCAGGGTCAGGCCCTCCCCGGCGACGACGCGCTCGACCGGCACCTCGCTGGTGACCGTCTCGACGCGGGAGTAGAAGCCCTCGTCGAAGATCGTCAGCACGTCGTCGCCGAGCCTGACGCCGTTGCGGAAGAACGCGTCGGTGTTCGTGGCCTCGAACGCGAACAGCGCGGGGGCCTCGAGCGCCGCGGTGAGCTCGTCGACCTCGGAACCGTCGATCGACAGGCTCAGGTCGGCGGGGTCACCGGTCGTCGTGGCCGCGACCCGCGTCGCGCCGCCGACGTGCTGCCCGTCGGCCACGCCGAGCCGCACGGGAGCGTCGCCGGTGTCGTCCAGGTCGACCCTGACGGGGCCGAACGTGGTCGCGTTCTGCCCGTCGGACGCCCAGACGGTGTACTCGACCCAGGTCTTGCCGTAGAGGTCCACGGCGGGGACGGCGTAGGAGAACCGGTCGGCGGCCTCGGCGCGCAGCAGCTGGGTGACCGGCTCGCCGACGTCGGAGGTCAGGGTGAGCTGAACGGTGCTGACCAGCCGGTCGTCCGTCGCCTCGAACAGCAGGGCGAGCCCGTCCATCTGCGGGGCGTCGTCGCTGCCCGTCAGGTCGGTGACCACCGGCTCCTCGTCGTCCTGCGGCGTGACGACGAGCCCGGCGGGCACCTGGTCCGGCGCCACCGAGCCGGGGGTCGCCGCGCCGGTCCCGACGAGCGTCTGGGTCGTGCCCTCGTCCCAGCGGTACTGGATCGGCTGGTCGGCGACCGTCTGGCCGTCGTTCATGTAGTCGGCGCGCGAGACCGGGTGACCGGTGTTCGTCTCGACCTGCAGGCCGCGCAGGCCGCCGTTGGCCATGCCGCCGGAGGAGATCTCGACGAGGTCGGTGCCGGCCGTCAGCGTGCTCCCGAAGTGGGCGTTGAAGTCGGCGGCCGTGAGGTGGTCGTTCGCGCCGTTCTTGATCCACAGGACGAGCGTGCGCCCGGGCGCGATCTCCACCAGGGCCGTCGACCTGTCACCGGGGACGGCGAAGTGGGTCGAGACGCCCGGTGCGGTGGAGGTGCGGTCGTAGACCGACCAGCTCAGCGCCTGCCCTGCCGGGTCGTCCACACGGATGCCGCGCGACCCGCTGTTGGCCATGCCGGGCTGCCCGGTCACGTGGAAGATCGGGAGGTCGGCGGCGGCACCGACCGCGGCGCGGAAGTCGCCGTCGGTCCGCGCGAAGCTGTCGACGGTGGTCGACGTGTACTGCAACCAGAGCACCGCGCTGCCGTGCGCGGGGATCGTCGCCGTCTCCTCGGCGAGCGTGAGCGGCTTGTCGCTGCTCGACGTCCCGGCGTTCGTGAAGACGTAGGTGAAGCCGTGGCCGGCGACGTCGACGGGCTCGTCGGTCGTGTTCGTCACCTCGAAGAACTCGAAGTCGTCGTACCCGTCGTTGTCGGGGGCGATCTCCGTGACCACCAGGGGTGAGAGCGGGGTCGTGTCGGTGGTCGCGGCTGCTGCCGCCGGGACGGTGGCGATCGAGCCGCCGGCGACCACGAGCGCGGTGATGCCCGCGACGCGTCTGCTGAGGGCATGTCGTGACAGAGGCATGCGAAGAGGACCCTTCGTTCGTGGATGACGGTCGAACGCTGCCCGCACCACGTGAACGGATCCGTTCTCGGAGGTGAACCCGCGGCGACCGGGAGCGGTCGGGCGGGGTGCGCTGAAACCTGGGTTTCAGCGTGTGCTCAGCCGAGCATCCTGCGCATGACGACGCGCGACGTCCCGCCGCTGCGGCCGGTCGTCGCGGCGGCGCGCTCGAACCCCGCGCGCTCGAACAGGGCGACGTTCCCGACGTACCCGGAGATGACGTCGACCCGCTCCGGCCCGGAGTCCACGGGATAGCCCTCGATCGCGAGCGCGCCGTGGCCCTCGGCGTGCTCGACGGCGCCCGCGAGAAGGTGGTGCGCGAGGCCCATCTTCCGGTACCCGGCACGGACCACGAAGCACACCACGCTCCACGCGTCGAGCTCGTCGACGAACGGGATGGTGCGCGAGTGCATGAGGCGCCGGTACGTGCTGCGCGGTGCGACGGAGCACCAGCCCGCGACCTCGCCGTCGACGTACGCGAGCACTCCGGGTCCGGGCTCGGTGCCGCACAGGTCGGCCATGTAGTCGGGGCGCTCGTCGTTGCCGACACGGCTGTCCCGGTACGACATGCACCAGCAGCCCTTCACCCCGGGGCTCTTCGGGCCCACGACGGTCGCGAAGTCGTCGAAGCGGCCGACGGCGGGGCGCACCTCCACCCTGCTGTCGCCCCACGTGCCCGTGCCCACGGTCGTCACGCTAGTCCGCCCCGCACCCCGCCGCGTGCCGAACCCCGGCTTGTGGCGGCATCTGGAGCCCATGTGCCGCACAACCCGGGGTTCGGCAGCCCCGCCGGGCGCCCGGGTCGCGTCGCCGGGGCGACCGGGCGGCGTCGTGTGATGGGATCGACGGGTGTTCACGCGTCCCCGCACCCGCCTCGACCTCGTCCCGCGCCGCGTCCGCGTCCAGGCCGTCGTCGAGACCTCGACCGCGCTGCGCCGCATCACCTTCCGTGACGCCGGCGAGGGTGCGTCCGGTGTCCCGGGGTCGGACGACCCGGGGACGCTCGCCACGCTCCGGTCGCCCGGTCCCGACGACCACGTGAAGGTCTTCCTGCCCGACCCGGCGTCCGGCGTGCTGCACCCCCCGGCGCTCACTGCCGACGGTGCGCTCCAGCGCCCGGGCGGCGTCGTGTCGATCTCGCGCGAGATGACGGTCCGGGCGACCCGGACGGTCGACGGCGCGGGTGAGGTCGACGTCGACTGGGTGCTCCACGGCGACGACGTGCCCGGTGCCCCTCCCGGCGAACCGGGCGGTCCGGCGTCCGCCTGGGCGGCGCGCGCGAGGCCCGGTGACGAGGTGGTGCTCGTCGGACCGACGGCGAGCCAGGGCGTGCCCGACGGGATCGGTCGGCTCCTGGTTGTCGGGGACGAGACGGGTCTGCCCGCGCTCGCGCGATGGGTCGCGGCCGTCGGGCCGGAGATCCCGGTGACGGCGATCGTCGAGATCGGCGACGACGTGGACGAGGCGTTCGTCGAGGACGAGCTCGGGCGCGCGACGGTCGAGATCCTCTACCGCACCGACGGCCCGGGCCAGCTCGCCGAGGCGGTGCGTGCGCTCGGTCCGATCGACGCGGACGAGTACGTGGTCGGGGTGGGCGAGGCGACCGATCTCGTGCCCGTGCGTCGCGACCTGCGCCGCGCGGGCGCGCGCCCCGACCAGCTCGCGATCCGCGGCTACTGGCGGCGCGGCGTCGTGAACCTCGACCCGGAGGCCCCGCTGGACCCGAGCGACCCGGACTGACGGGTCGTTAGGCCCCGGCGACGACGTCGACCGCCAGCCCCCGGCTCGCGGCGTGCAGGCGCTGGTCGTCCGTCCACAGCGCGGAGCACCCGTGCACCTGAGCGGCGGCGAGGTGGAGCGCGTCCGGGGTACGGAGGCCGAGCGCCGCCCGGAAGCGGGCGGCTCGCTCGAAGACGTCGGCGTCGACCGCCAGCTGGCGGAAGAGACCGAGGATCGTGCGGTACCGCGCCTCGAGCTCGAGGTCGCCTTGGCGCAACGGTCCGACCAGGCACTCCATGGCGACGAGAGGGCTCACGGCGACCGCTTCGTCGCCGGCTCGCGCGAGGCGGCCCCGCACCGCGTCACCGCGCGTGCCTGGATCCTCGACCGCGTAGATGACGACGCACGAGTCGAGGTAGATCACTCCCAGCCCTCGCGCTCCGCCGCGATGTCGGCGTCGACCTCCTCCGCGCTGCGGACCGAGCGTGGCGGGTGGGCCTCCAGCCACTCGAGGATCGCGGGCCCCGTCCCGTGCGAGAGGTCGGCCCGCACAGGGACGAGTCGCACGAGGGGGACGTCGCGCTTGGCGATGACCACCTCCTCGCCCGCAGCAGCGCGGGCGATCAGCGCCGACAGGTTGTTCTTGGCCTCGAGCACGTTCACCTGCATGCGTCCTCCTCGTCCTGGCCAGGTTGCCTGGCCAGGCGACGCGAACGTCAAGGGGCTGTGGAGGACCCGAGCGATGCGAGGCCGTCTGCCGACCGCGTAAGCGGCTGCGTGCGGGCGCGCCGTGCGCGACGCTGGGCCGCATGACGACTCGGCTCCTGGTCTTCGGTGGTTCGGACTTCGTCGGCCGCGCGGTGGTCGACGACGCCCTCGCGCGCGGCTGGGACGTCACGGTCCTCAACCGCGGCACGCGGCCCGCCCCCGACGGCGCGCAGCAGCTCGTCGGCGACCGCACCCGCCCTGACGGGCTGGACGCCCTCCGCGCGGACGACGTCGCGCAGAAGTGGGACGTCGTCGTCGACACGTGGTCGTGGGCGCCCGTCGCGGTGCGCGACGCCGCGCGCCTGCTCGCGGGGCGGATCCCGGGCGACAGCCGGTACGTGTACGTGTCGTCACGCTCGGTGTACGCGCCGTGGACGCCCCGGGGCGCGGACGAGTCGGCGCCGCTCGTCGACGCCCACCCGGACGAGGGGACGCACGACGACTACGCGCGCGCGAAGCGGGGCGCCGAGATCGCCGCCGTCGACGCCCTGGGCGACCGCGCGCTCCTGCTGCGCGCGGGCCTGATCCTCGGGCCGCGCGAGAACGTCGGCCGCCTGCCGTGGTGGCTGCGCCGCGTCGCGCAGGGCGGTCCCGTCCTGGCGCCGGGCCCGGCCGAGCTCCCGCTGCAGCACGTCGACGCGCGCGACCTCGCGGCGTTCGCGCTCGACGCGGCGCTCGCGGGCGCGTCCGGTCCGGTCGACGTGGTCTCCGCACCGGGCCACGCGACGATGCGCGACGTGCTCTCCGCGTGCGTCGCGGTGACCGCCGAGGCGGCCGCGGCGGCCGGGAACCCGCCCGCCGAGCTCGTCTGGGTCGAGCCGGAGGTGGTCGAGCGAGCGGGGATCGCCCCGTGGTCGCAGCTGCCGATCTGGATCCCGCCGGGCGAGCTGTACGACGCGCTGCACGGCTCGGACACGTCGCGCGCGTTCTCGCTGGCGCTCCGCACGCGCGACGTGCGCGAGACGGTCCGCGACACGTGGGACTGGCTGCAGGCCCTGGACGCCGACGGCGAGGCGACGCCGCAGCGCGCGGACCGCCCCGGCGTCGGGCTCCCGCGCGAGCTGGAGGAGGAGGCGCTCCGCCTCGCCCGGTCAGAGGCCGCCGACGCCTCCGGCGGCGGTGACGGACCCGGCCGACCTGGCGTCGGCTTCACGGCCTGAGATCCCGTCGCGCGAACGCGGCCGGCGGTGCGTGAGCTCGTGGTGCCGAGCACGACGCCACGCGCCGTCGACCACGACCTGAAGGTCGCCGACGACCGGTTGACGACCTTCAGGTCGTGCTCGGCGCGGTGCGTCCGGCTCAGCCCTCCGCGAGCAGCTCGCGCACCCGGGGGATCACCCGTGTCCCGTAGAGCTCGATGCTGCGCATCATCGCGTCGTGCGGCAGCGTCCCGGACGAGTACTTGAGGTCGAACCGCCCGGCCCCGAGCGTGCGCACGGTCGAGGCGATCTTCTGCGCCACGGTCTCGGGCGACCCGACGTACAGCGAACCGTCCCGGATGTCGTGCGCGAACCGGCCCCGGTGGTACGCGGGCCAGCCGCGCTCGCGGCCGATCCGGTTGTTCATCGCGGCGAAGTGCTCGTAGACCTCCTCCTGCGCCTTCTCGTCGGTCTCGGCGACGTGCCCGGGGGAGTGCACGCCGACCGGCAGCACCGGCTGCCCGAGCTCGTCGACCGCACGGTGGTACAGGTCGACGTACGGGCGGAACCGCTCGGGCTCGCCGCCGATGATCGCGAGCATGAGCCCGAGCCCGTGCCGCGCCGTGCGGACCACCGACTCCGGCGAACCGCCGACCCCGACCCACGTGCGCAGCCGCCCCGACTCGGTCTTGGGGTACACCTCCTGGCCGGACAGGCCCGCGCGCGTCGTCCCCGACCACGTGACGGGGCCCTCGTCGAGCAGGTGCACGAACAGGTCGAGCTTCTCCTCGAACAGCACCTCGTAGTCGGAGAGGTCGTAGCCGAACAGCGGGAACGACTCGATGAACGACCCGCGCCCGAGGATCACCTCGGCGCGACCGTCGGACAGGGCGTCGAGCGTCGCGAAGCGCTCGAACACGCGCACGGGGTCGTCGGAGCTGAGCACCGTGACGGCTGACCCGAGCCGGATCCGCGACGTGCGTGTCGCGACGCCCGCGAGCACGACCTCGGGCGCGCTCACGGCGAAGTCCTCGCGGTGGTGCTCGCCGACGCCGAAGAAGTCGACGCCCACCTGGTCCGCCAGCACGGCCTCGTCGACGACCTCGCGGATCGTCCGCGCCGCGGTGACGGGTGCGCCGTCGGGCCCGGCGGTGACGTCGCCGAAGGTGTCGAGGCCCAGCTCGACCTGGTCAGGGGCAGGCGCGGCGCCCGTCGTGGGGGTGGTGGTCGGCTCGGACATGGTCTCTCCTCGGTCGTCGCACGCCGTCCGGTGGCGGCGGTGCGTCCCGGACAACCGTGCGCGGCCCCGGAATCTTCCGCACGTCCGCCGGACGACCGACCCGGGCGCCAGGAGCTGCCGAGGAGAGGTGTCAGGCGGTCGCGCGGGTCGTCTCGCCCCTGAGCTCGTCGATGTGCGACTGGAGCCGCTCGAGCGCGACGGCGACACCCTCGCCGGCGTCGTGCGCGAGGTCCGTGACGTACCGGAGCTGGGCGGACGCGGCGTCGAGCGCGACCTGCGCGTCGGCGAGGGCGATCGTCGCGCGCCCGTCGGCCGCGTGGTCGGCGTCCTTCGCGTGGTCGAGAGCGGCGCGCGCCTCGTCGGTCGCGGCCTGGACGGACTCGGTCGCGTCGACGACGTCGTTGCGCAGCACGGGGTGCAGGGCGGGAAGGTGGGAGCCGACGCGTTCGATGTCGTCGCCGATCGTCTCGGTCTGGACCTGTGCGTCGGCGATGAGCTGTTCCACCTCGGCGGCGCTCGCGGTGGCGCCGAGCGGGAGCATCATCGACAGCGCGAGCAGGCTGGCGGCGGCGAACCGGGCAGACGTCCTCGTCCGCGGCGTCGCCGACTGATCGCTCGTCCTCGCTGACATGGTGAACAGTCTGGGGTGCGTTCCTGGGAAGAGCCAGGGAATCAGGGCCCGAGGTGTGGAGATTTCGCACACAGCGCAGGTCGGACGGCTCAGGATCGCGACGCGGCGACGGCGCGGCGCCGTCGGGCCCGCGCGACGCGCGTCGTGAGGAGCCCGTGCCGCGGGCTGAACAGGTAGGCGAGCGCGAAGACGGCACCGAGCGTCACGACCACCGTCCCGCCCGACGACGTGTCGAGCCAGTAGCTGAGGAAGATCCCGACGACTCCTGACGCGGCCGCGACGAGCGGGGAGATCCACAGCATGTGCGAGAACCGGTCCGTGAGCAGGTACGCGGTCGCGCCCGGCGTGATGAGCAGCGCGACGACGAGCACGACCCCGACCGCCTGGAGCGCGACGACGACCGTCAGTGCGAGCAGCCCGAGGAGCAGCGCCCCGAGCCGGCGCGGCGAGAGGCCGATCGCGTGCGCGTGCACGGGGTCGAAGGCGTAGAGCGTGAGGTCGCGCCGCTTGAGCACGACGACGGTGAGCGTCACGGCGCCGAGCACCAGCACCTGGAGCAGGTCCGCGCGCGAGACGCCGAGCAGGTTGCCGAACAGGATGTGGTTGAGGTCGGTCTGGCTCGGGGTGACGGAGATGAGCACGAGGCCGAGGGCGAAGAGCGTCGTGAACACGACGCCGATCGCCGCGTCCTCCTTGACGCGGCTCGTGTCCCGGACCGCGCCGATGAGCAGCACCGCGAGCAGCCCGAACAGGAGCGCGCCGAGCGCGAACGGCGCCCCGACGACGTACGCGAGCACGACGCCCGGCAGCACCGCGTGCGACACCGCGTCGCCCATGAGCGACCAGCCGACCAGCACGAGCCAGCACGACAGCACCCCGCACACGATGCCCGCCGTGAGCGTCACGGCGAGCGCCGTCCGCACGAACTCGAACGACAGCGGCTCGACGACCAGGTCCCAGATCCCCGGGCTCACGGCGCGACCTCCAGCCCGAACGCGAGCGCCAGGTTCTCCGGGCGCAGCACCTCCTCGGGCGTCGCGTGCAGCAGGACGCGGCGCATGAGCAGGATCGCCTCGTCGGCGAGCGCGGGCAGGCCGTGCAGGTCGTGGGTCGAGACGAGGACGGTCGCGCCGTCGTCCGCGAGCTCGCGCAGGAGCGCGGTGATCGTCGTCTCGGAGCGCTTGTCGACCCCGGCGAACGGCTCGTCGAGCAGCAGGATCGTGGCGCCCTGTGCGAGCCCTCGCGCCACGAACGCGCGCTTGCGCTGCCCGCCGGACAGCGCGCCGATCTGCCGGTCCGCGAGGTCGGTGAGCTCGACGCGCTCGAGCGCCTGGTCGACCGCCGCGCGGTCGGCGGCGCGCGGACGCCGGGTGAAGCCCTGGAAGCCGTACCGGCCCGTCATGACGACGTCGCGCACGCTCAGCGGGAACGCCCAGTCGACGTCCTCGCTCTGCGGGACGTACCCCACGGCCTGGGCGCGCCGGGCGCGTGCCGGCGGGGCGCCGTCGAGCAGGACGGTGCCGTGGTCGGGGCGGAGCATGCCCATGATCGCCTTGAACAGCGTGGACTTCCCGGACCCGTTCATCCCCACGAGCCCGCACACCGTCCCGCGACCGCGGGTCGAGCCGACGGTCAGGGACGCGGCGTCCAGCGCCAGGACCTCCCCGTGGTGGACGGTGAGGTCGCGCACCTCGATCGCGGGAACGGCGCCGGCGCCCGACGCCGCGCGGTCGCCCGACGCCGCCTGCTCGCCCCGCGCCGCCCGGTCACGCGCCATCAGTCCTCGCTCCCCGGCGCCTCGCCGGTGAGGCCGGCGACGATCGTGTCCGCGTCGTGGCGCAGCAGGTCGAGGTAGGTCGGGACGGGGCCGTCGGGCTCGGAGAGCGAGTCGACGTAGAGCACGCCGCCGAACGTGGTGCCGGTCGCCTCGACGACGCGCTGCATGGGGCCGTCGGACACCGTGGACTCGCAGAAGACGGCCGGGACGTCGTCGCGCTCCACGAGCTCGATCGTGCCCGCGACCTGCCGCGGCGTGGCCTGCTGCTCGGCGTTGACGGCCCACAGGTAGTGCTCGGTGAGGCCCGTGTCGCGCGCGAGGTAGGAGAACGCGCCCTCGCACGTGACGAGCGCGCGGTGCTCGGCGGGAAGGGAGTCGAGCGACGCCGTGAGCTCCTCGTGCACGGCGTCGATCTCGGCGGCGTACTCGTCGGCGGCGGCGTGGTAGTCCTCGGCGTGCTCGGGGTCGATCTCGGCGAACGCGGCGGCCATGTTCTGCGCGTAGAGCCGGCCGTTCACGGGCGACATCCACGCGTGCGGGTTCGCCGTGCCCCGGTACTCCTCGGCCGTGTCGTCGCCGAGCGCGATGGTCTCCACCCCGTCGCTCACGACGACGTGCGGCACGTCGAGGTCGCCGACGAACCGGTCGAACCACGCCTCGAGCCCGAGCCCGTTGTCGAGGATCAGGTCGGCCTCCGCGGCGCGCCGCAGGTCGCCCGGGGTGGGTTCGTAGCCGTGGATCTCCGCCCCGACCTTGGTGATCGACTCGACGCGCAGGTGGTCGCCGGCGACGTTGCGGGCCATGTCGGCGAGCACGGTGAACGTCGTGAGGACGACCGGGCGGTCGTCGGTGGCACCTCTCGACGACCCGGCGTCCGTGCCGGTCGAGCACCCACCGAGACCCAGCGCGACGGCGAGCGCCACGAGCCCTGCACCCGCGCGGCGCGCGGCCTGTCCGGCGGTGACCCGGAGAGGAAAGTTCGGCATACCGAATAATCTAGTCCGGCGGCGCGTGCCGGGCAACGAGGGCGCGCGGTGCGCCGGACCGGACGGGGGTGGGTCAGGGCTTCGCCGCGTGCACGACGGCGACCGGGCCGTCGGCGTGGTGCAGCACGTCGTGGCTCACGGAGCCGATGAGCATGCCCTGGACGTCACCTCTGCCGCGCGACCCGACGACCGTGAGCCCCGCGCTCCTGCCGGCCTCGTGGAGCGCGACGCCGGGCCGCCCCTCGACGACGAACGTCTCGACGCCCACCGCGTCGTGCTCGGCGGTGCGCACGCGAGCGAGCGCCGCCTCGACCGTGCGCGCCGCAGCGCGTCGCGCGTCGCGCTCCGCCTGGGTGTCGAGCGCGAGGCGCTCCTCCGGCTGCAGGCTCGCGGCGAGACGCCATGCGCACACCGCGACGACGCGCCCGCCCGTCGCGGCTGCCTCGTCGAGCGCGAAGCGCAGCGCCGCATCACCGTGCACCGACCCGTCGACCCCCACCACGACGTCCGCCGTGCGGTGGTGGCACCTGTCGACGGGCGGCACGACGACCACGGGCGCCGGGCTGCGGGCGGCGAGGCGCGTGGAGACGGAACCGAGGAAGGCGGCGCCGACCGAGCCGAGGCCCCGCGTCCCGACGACGACGAGGTCGGCGTCCTTCGCGGCGTCGAGCAGCACCTCGGTCGGGGCTCCGGAGCGCAGCGTCGTGCGCACGTGCACCGTCGGGTCGACGCGCGCGGCGCGGTCGACGGCCGCGTCGAGGACGGGTCGGGCGATGGCGTCGACCTCGTCGACCGTCGGGTAGTACACGCCGCCGACGAACGGCGTCGACACCACGGGCACGTACGCGACGTGCAGGACGCGCAGCGTCGCACCGCGGCGGGCCGCCTCGCGGACCGCCCAGTCGAGGGCGCGCCCGCTCGTCGTGCTGCCGTCGACGCCGACGAGCACCACCGGCCCGTGTCCCTCGCCCGCTCCGTCCCTGCGCATCGTCCTCACCTCGCCCTCCGCGACGGGCCCGTCCCGTCCTCTTCTGGATACCTCCGCGGGACCGCGACCCGCGACGGCCGCACGGCCTGCCGGGCCCGGTCCGACGGCACGACTGCCGGGGACCAAGGTCCTGACCTCGCCGTACGGGCCGCACCCGACGGGAGACGACGCCGTCGAGCGACTAGGTTGAGAGCCATGGGCTCTCCCCACCCGATCCGTGTGTTCCTGCTCGACGACCACGAGGTGGTCCGCCGCGGCGTCGCCGCGCTGCTCGAGGCGGCCGGAGACATCACCGTCGTCGGCGAGGCCGGCACGGCCGCCTCCGCGCTCTCGCGCATCCGCGCGACCCGGCCCGACGTCGCGATCCTCGACGTGCGGCTTCCCGACGGCTCCGGCGTCGAGGTGTGCCGCGAGGTCCGCTCGGAGCTTCCCGAGGTCGGCTGCCTCATGCTCACGTCGTTCGCCGACGACGAGGCGTTGTTCCAGGCCGTGCTCGCGGGGGCCTCGGGCTACGTGCTGAAGCAGATCCACGGCTCGGACCTCGTCGGCGCCGTCCGCACGGTCGCCGCGGGCGGGTCGCTGCTCGACCCGTCGAGCACCGCGCGCGTGCTCGAGCGGCTGCGGCACGCCGCGGACGAGATCCCCGACCGGCTCGAGGGGCTGTCGCAGCAGGAGCGCCAGATCGTCGCGCTCATCGGCGAGGGCCTCACGAACCGGGAGATCGGCCAGCGGCTCTACCTCGCCGAGAAGACGGTGAAGAACTACGTGTCGCACGTGCTCGCGACGCTCGGCCTCCAGCGCCGCACCCAGGTCGCCGTGCTCGCGACGGAGATCCGCACCGAGGAGGCGCGCGGCGGGACCGCCGGGTCGCCGGGCTCGACGGGCGGGGCTCCCGGTGGGCAGCGGCCCCGGCCCTGACGGTGCCGGCCCCGACGGTGCCGGCGCCGACGGTGCCCGCCCTGACGGCGCCGGACCCGTCGCTCCGGGGCCCGGTGACCGCGCGTCGTCGGGACCTTCGGCACTCACGGATCTGACACCCCGGCGCGACGATGAGGACATGACGACCACCGGCGCCCGGGGCGGGCTCGCGTCGGCGGGGCTCACGGAGCTCGCGCCGGAGGAGAGCTACGCGCTCCTCGCGACGGTGCCCGTGGGGCGCATCGTCTTCACCGATCACGCGCTCCCGGCCATCCAGCCGGTGAACTTCGTCCTCGACGGGCCCGACGTCGTCTTCCGGACGGGCGAGGGCTCCAAGCTCGCGGTCGCGGCGAGCCGCGCCGTCGTCGCGTTCGAGGCCGACTGGTTCGACGCCGAGGCCCGCTCGGGCTGGTCCGTCGTCCTGGTCGGCCGGACGTACGAGGTGACGGACCCGGAGGAGCGCGAGCGCCTGCTCTCCCTCCCGCTCGTCACGTTCGTGCCGGGGGACCGCGACCGCGTCATCAAGGTCGTGCCGCGCATCGTCACGGGCCGCCGCATCGCCCGGTCGGCCTGACCGTTCGGCGGGTCCTGCACCTTTCGGTACCTGGAACCGCCGAGCCGGTGCTCGGCCGCCGACGACCACGCGAACCGCCGAACGGTCCGGCTAGCCTCGACCCGTGACCACCGCGCCCGCCGTCCGCGACGCCGAGCTCGCCGACTGGCCCGGCATCTGGCGCGTCCTCGAGCCCGCGTTCCGGGTCGGCGAGACCTACACCTACCCGCGCGACATCGCCGAGGACGACGCCCGCGTCGCCTGGACGGGCTCACCGGGCGTGCGCGTGCTCGTCGCCGTGGACGACGCCGGAACGGTCCTCGGCACCGCGAAGTACCTGCCGAACCATCCGGGGGCCGGGGCGCACGTCGCCAACGCGAGCTTCGTCGTCGGGCCGGACGCCGCGGGGCGCGGCGTCGGGCGGGCCCTGGCGCGTGCGGTCCTCGACGGCGCCCGCGCCGACGGCTACCGCGCGATGCAGTTCAACGCCGTGGTCGAGACGAACGAGCGCGCCGTACGTCTCTGGGAGTCGCTGGGCTTCGCGGTCCTCGCGACCGTCCCCGAGGCGTTCGACCACCCGGTGCACGGGCTCGTGGGCCTGCACGTCATGCACCGCACGCTGTAGCCGCTACCCGAGCGGGGCCCACCACTCGAGGCGCGTGCCGCCGTCGGGCAGCGCGGTGACCGTGCACCCCCCGCCGAGCGCCGACGCCCGCGCGTCCATGTTGCGCAGCCCGGAGCGGCGCCCGCCCTCGCGGATGCCGACGCCGTCGTCGGTGACGGTCAGGCGCGCCTCGTGCGCGGTCACGCCGAGGTGCACGACGACGGCGCTCGCCCCCGCGTGCCGCGCGACGTTGGTCAGGGCCTCGCCGAGGACGACGACGAGCTGGTCCGCGACCTCCGCGGGCATGCTCGGGGCACCCTCGGTCACGCCCGCGCCCGAGCGCTCGCCCGAGACCTCGACCTGGACGTCGGGCGCGAACCCGAGGACCGTCGTCGCCGCCGCGGCCTGGGCACGCAGGCGGTCCTCGATGGACGGCGCGTCGGGGTCGGCCGCGGTGTGCAGGGCGAAGATCGTCGAGCGGATCTGGCGGATCGTCTCGTCGAGGTCGGCGACGGTCTCCTCGATGCGCGTGCGCGCCGTCGGGTCTACGACGAGCGGCTGCACGCTCATGAGCGACATCGCGGACGCGAAGAGGCGCTGGATGACGACGTCGTGCAGGTCGCGCGCGATGCGGTCGCGGTCCTCCAGGACGCCGACCTGCTTCGCCCGTCCGTAGAGCCGCGCGTTCTCGATCGCGACGCCGGCCGCGGCGGCGAGGGCGACCACGGCAGCCTCGTCCTGCGCGGTGAAGGGCTCTCCGCCGGCCTTGTCCGTGAGGTACAGGTTGCCGAAGACCGTGTCGCGGACGCGCACGGGCACGCCGAGGAACGTGTGCATGGGCGGGTGCCCGTCGGGGAAGCCGGCGGAGCGTACGTCGTCGGCGATCTCCGGCACGCGGATCGGCTCCGGGCGGTCGATGAGCTCGCCGAGGAGGCCCTCGCCGTGCGGCCAGTGGTCGATCGCCGCGACCTCGTCGTCGGAGAGCCCGAGCGGGACGAACCGCGCGAGGCGCTCGCGACCCGAGGGGTCCAGGACGCCGAGCGCGCCGTAGCGCGCGCCGGTCAGGTCCATGGTGGCCCGGACGATGCGCTGCAGCACCTGGTCGAGGTCCAGGTCGCTCGTCACCGCGACCACGGCGTCCAGCACGCGCTGCCCGACGCCGTCCGGCAGGTCGGTCTCTCCGCTCACCGGTGCAGTCTCCCAGACCGGCACGCGCGGGCCGTCCGCCCGGCGCGTCCGGTGTGACCCACGTGACATCGTCGTGCGCTAGGGTGCGTCCACGCCGACGCGGGGGACGGAAGGACGCGCTGCTGCCATGTCCACCCTGCCCTCCACCCGTGAGAGCGCTCTCGCCGACCTGCGCGCCGCCGTCGCGCACCTGCACCCGGACGACCCCGCCGAGCTCGTCGCGATCGCCGACGACCTGTGCGCGCTCGGCACCCCTGCCGCTGCCGTCCCGTTCTACGAGGAGGCCGCGGCGAGGGAGGTCCCCGGGGCGCTCTACCGGCTCGGCATCGCCCGGTACGACGCGGGCGACGACGTCGAGGCCTTCCGCTGCTTCGAGCTCGCGGGCCTCGCCGGGGACGCCCACGGGGCGTTCATGGCCGCCCAGGTCGCGCACGAGCGCGGGGACCTCCACGCGGCTCGCCGCTGGTACGAGCAGGCGGAGGGCGTCGACGGCGCGTCGGAGCGTCTCGCGCAGGTCCTCGCCACCCTCGGGGCCGGGTCGGGCGAGCCCTCCGGCGCCGGCGCCGGCGCCGGGGCGGGCGGGGCGTTCGGCGCCAGGACGGCCGGGCCGCCTGGCGGGACGGCCCGCGAGGACTGGGAGACCGCCGTCGAGCAGGCGCGGTCCGGGTCCATGGGGCCCGACGCCGCCGTCGGGCTCCTCGAGTCGTGGGCCGAGGCCGGGGAGCCCCGGGTCGCGCCGGCGCTCGCGGACCTGTACACCCGCGCGGGTCGCCTCGCCGACGCCGAGGACCTGCTGGAGCAGGCGGCGCTCGTCGGCGACGCGGCGTCGGGCACGGCGCTCGGCGTCCTGCGGCTCAAGGCCGGCCGCGTTCCCGAGGCGATGGACCTGTGGCGCGACGCCGCGGACCGCGGCGACCAGGACGCGGCGGAGCTCCTGACGCGGTTCGGCTGACGCCCCGGCCCCGGCGGCTCGGGGCACGACAGAGGGTGTGCGGGTGGTCTCCCCACCACCCGCACACCCTCTTCCCCGGGGCGGCCTGCGCTGCGACGGCCTCAGAATCGTCGCGCGGTCCTGGGTCCCGCCCCTGTGGCCCGCCGTTCGCGGCGAGCGGTCCGGTGCGTCACACGAGCCAGCGGTTGCGGCGGACGACCGGGAGGTTCTTCCAGACCTTGCCCAGACCGAGCACGTCGCCTCCGCCGATCAGCGCGAGCGCCACGATCGTCAGCGCCATCGTGAGGTGGTCGTCGATGATCGGGTTCGTCTCGAGCGGCAGCGCCGCGAGGTACATGAAGACCAGGAGCAGCGAGCCGCTCACCGCGGCGATGCGCATCCCGATCCCGAGGACCAGCGCGAGCCCGATGCCGAGCAGGCCGATCATGAACAGCCAGTCGGCCCAGACCGCGCCCGCCATGCCGTTGAAGAACCCGGCGAACGGACCCTCGACGCCCGACAGGAAGCCGGTCGTGGGGCTCCCGCCGTTGACCCAGGCCCTCTCGGCCGGCGTCGCGAAGCCGAGCCCGAACGTCTTGTCGAAGAATGCCCACAGGAAGTAGAACCCCAGGGCGATGCGCAGCACGCCGAGCACGACCTGCGCAGGCCGGCTCGCTCGTGCGGCGAGGCTGAGGGTCTCGGGCGTCGTGCCCTCGACCGTCGTGAGCGGTACGTTCACGTCCCGCTCGGTCGTCCCCGTCATCGTCGTCCCCTTCTCGTCGACCCGGTCCCTGTGGCCGGGCTCCTCGATCTCCATTCCACCGTGTGGAGGAGTCGTGGACGCCAGGAGAAGGTCGCGCGACGGCGGGACCTAAGACCTTTCGTGGGGACGAGGACGTGGCGTCGGGCGCACGCCGGCGCTCAGCCGGTCGACGAGTCCAGCCCGGCACGCAGCTCGTCCACCTGCGCCCGCAGGTCCTCGAGCGACTCCCGGACGGCCGCGTCCGCGTCGGAGAGCGACGACGCGACGGCGTCGAGCTGGTCGGACGCCGCGTCGAGGCGCTCCTCGGCGTCCGCGAGCCGCTGCTCGGCCTCGGCGCGCTCGGCCTCCGTGGCCGACGCCGCGTCGTCGACCGCGCTCCGGGCCTCGTCCGCCGCGTCCTGGGCGGCGGTGACGGCCTCCTCGGCGCGGGCGCGC
The DNA here is from genome assembly GCF_943181405.1 of Cellulosimicrobium sp. Marseille-Q4280. GTDB lineage: Bacteria > Actinomycetota > Actinomycetes > Actinomycetales > Cellulomonadaceae > Cellulosimicrobium. Next base: position 33,046 of record NZ_CALPBY010000006.1, on the reverse strand, counting down.
GCGTCGTCGGGCAGCGAGCCGAGGTCGTCGGTGAGCGAGCGGACGTCCTCGCCGATCGTCTCGGCCTGCGAGCGCGCGTCCTCGAGCAGCTGCTCCAGGCCGTCGCCGGTGAGGGTGAACTCCGGGACGGAGACGGAACCGTCGTCGGCGCAGGCCGTGAGCGCGAACGAGCCCGCCACGGCGACCGCGGCGAGCGCGCCGCGCGATCTTGACCAGGGATGACGCGCAGATGAACTCATGGGTTCGATTCTCCTGTCCGATCGTGACCACATGGTGAGGGCCGTGGGGACGCGGTGTACCGTAATCGGACGAGGCACTGCGGCGGTCCGACATCGCAGCGCCGGGCGCGACGACGCGTGCGACCGGGCATCACCATGCACGACCAGGACCGCACGGTGCGACACGTCAGCGCGTACGAGGGAGTCACGGTGGGCACGGAGACGCACAGCGAGGACGCGGGCGACCGCGCGCTGCCCGCCTCGTCGAGCCGGGCCCGCACCGTCTCTCAGGTTCTCATCTCGTCCGCGCTCGGCATCACGCTCGTCGCGGCGCTCGCGAGCAGCGCCCAGCCCCAGCAGGGTGCGTCCTTCTACGCGACCCCCGTGTCGACCGCCGCCGAGCCGGTCGCGAGCGTGCTCGGCACCGGGCTCGACGAGTCCCAGCAGCTCGACGGCGCCATCGAGGTCCTCGCGACCGCGAACGCGCTCGAGTCGGGTGTCGTGAGCCCGTCCATCGAGCAGGCACGGTCCGAGCTCGGGATGCTGCTCGCGACCTACCTCGCACAGCAGGACGCCGCACGCCGGGTGCCCGTGCAGGTCGTCCCCGAGGACGAGCTCGACCTCGACTCCTCGCTCGACGAGCCCACGCTCCCGGGCCTGCCCGACCCCCTCGCGCCGCCCGCGGACGACCTGGACGGCGACGCCCCGCTGGAGGACGCGCCCCCGGAGGACGCGCCCCCGGAGGACGCCCCGGCCGGCGACGCCCCCAGGACGGCGGTGCCGAAGAAGGACGCGCCCGACGAGAGCGCGCCGGACGACGAGCCTGCCACGCTCGCCTCGTCGACCCCCGCCCCCGTGCCGACGCCCAGCGGCTCTCCCTCGGGGACGCCGACCGACGTCCCGTCCGACCTCCCGACCGACGTCCCGACGGACCTCCCGACCGGGCCGTCGAGCGGCTCGGACGACGCGCCGTCGGGCACCGAGCAGCCGGACGGCTCGGGTGAGCGAGTGCTCCCCGAGGACGCCGTGCCCGCGCCGGACGGTGTCGCGCCCGGCGAGCTCGAGGGCGACGACGAGGACGGCGAGGGCGACGACAGCTCCGGCGACGGGGACGACGACGGCGCGCACCACGACGAGGACGGCCACGACCACGGAGCGGTCACGCTCGACGACGTGGTGGTCTCCGCCACGCACCTCGCCGACCTGCTCGGCACGACGACCGCGTTCCCCGAGGTCGACGTCCTCCCGGCGGACGGCATCGACCCGGCGACCGGAGCGCGGGTCGGGTCCACGCTCGCGGACCGCCTCGCCGAGGTCGTCGCGAAGTACGCCGGCTCCACGGCCGAGTACGAGAACGGGCGCATCCCCGCGAACGTCCTGTGCGACCTGTCGTTCGCGCCCGGCCAGTCGCTGCGGTGCGACGCCGCGGAGCAGCTCGAGGCCCTGGCCGCCGAGTTCGAGAAGGCGTTCGGGTACGCGCTGAGGATCACGGACTCGTACCGGCCGTACGAGGACCAGGTGCGGCTCAAGGCGATCAAGCCCTACCTCGCCGCGGTGCCCGGCACGTCCCAGCACGGGTGGGGGCTCGCGATCGACGTCGGGGGCAACGTCCCGTCCGGGACCTCCGCCGAGTACGTGTGGATGCGCACGCACGCACCCGACTACGGGTGGGACAACCCGTCGTGGGCCCGGCCGAACGGGTCGAAGCCCGAGCCGTGGCACTTCGAGTTCTTCGGTGCGGGCGCGATGCCGGACCGGTACACGCCGGCCGAGACCACGACCCCGGCCCCGAGCCCGTCGCCGAACCCCGCGCCCGGGCCCAAGCCCACCGCGCCGCCGGCACCCGCGCCGACGCCGACCCCGAACCCCACGCCCACGCCCACTCCGACGCCGCCCCCGACGGACCCGCCGACCGAGCCGACGCCCGACCCGACGGACGAGCCGACGTCCTCCCCGACGTCGATCCCGACGGAGTCGCCGACAGAGGGCGCGACCGAGGCGCCCTGACCCGGCCGCGCGAAATTCCCGTGACGTCGGGACGTGCGCCGCGTAGCGTCGTCCCCGATGTGATCCTCACCTGCCCCGACCGGCCCGTCCGTCCTCGCCCGAAGCCGGCCCACGCCCCGTCGCGTGGAGCCCCGGGCACCCCTCGGCAGGTGATCCCATGAATCCCGTCCTTCGTGCGTCCGACATCCACATGTCCTACGACGGCCGCGCCGTGCTGCGCGGAGTCGACCTCGCCGTCGACCCCGGCCACCGCGCCGGGCTCGTCGGGGAGAACGGCGCCGGGAAGTCCACGCTCCTGCGCGTCCTCGCGGGCACGACCGCCGCGGACTCCGGCACGGTCGAGCGCCCTCCGGACCTCGGGTTCCTCCACCAGGAGTTCCCGTACCCGCCGTCGACCACGGTGCGCGCCGTCGTCGACGACGCGCTGGCGGAGGTCCGGGCGATCGAGGCCGCGCTGGAGGCGGCGGCCGTCACCCTCGCGAACGTGTCGGGGCCACAGGTCGCCCCGGCGACGCCGTCGACCGACAGCCCTGGCACGCGTGAGCGCGACGCCGAGGCCGCGTACGACCGCGCACTCACGCGCGCCCAGCTGGCCGACGTGTGGGACGCCGACGCGCGGGCCGCACGCACGCTCGCCGGGCTCGGGCTGGACGTCGAGGGGGTCGCGGACCGGCCCGTCGGGACGCTCTCGGGCGGGCAGCGCACACGGCTCGGGCTCGCCGCCCTGCTCGTGCGGCAGCCGGGGGCGCTCCTGCTCGACGAGCCGACGAACCACCTCGACGACGGCGCCGCCGAGTTCCTCGCCGCCGCGCTGCGCGCCCTGCCCGGTGCCGTCGTGCTCGCGAGCCACGACCGCGTGTTCCTCGACGAGGTGTGCACGGAGATCCTCGACCTCGACCCGTCGGCGGCGCCGCACCGCGGGGCGTCGGGGGACGGCGCGTCGTCGGGCATCACGGCCTACGGAGGCACCTACAGCGACTACCTCGAGGCCAAGCGCGTCGAGCGCGAGCGCTGGGAGCAGCAGTTCGCGGCGGAGCAGGCGGAGCTCGCCGAGCTGCGCCGGTCCGTCGCGGTGACCGCGCGCGACGTCAGCAAGAACCGCGAGCGGGGCAACCAGGCGAAGATCCTCTACGACTTCAAGGGCGAGCGGGTCCAGAGCCAGGTCTCGCGCCGCGTGCGCAACGCCCAGCTGCGCCTCGACACGCTCGACCGCGAGCAGGTCCGCAGGCCGCCGCCGCCGTTGCGCTTCGCGCCGCCCGCCGCGGCGTCGCGGTCCGCGCGCGGTGAGGCGCTCGGAGGTGACCTCGCGGTGTGGGCGCGGGACGTCGTCGTGCGCCGGGACGGTCCGGTGCCGCCGGGGGAGCGGGCCGCCCGGCTCGACCTCGCCGCGTCCGGCGCGCGGTCGATCGAGGTCGCGCGCGGCTCGCGCCTCCTGGTCACGGGTGCGAACGGGGCCGGCAAGTCGACCCTGCTGCACGTCCTCGCGGGGGACCTCGTGCCCGACGCCGGATCGGTGGGCCGGGCGAAGGGAGTCCGGGTGGGGCTCCTCGAGCAGGACGTCCACCTGCACGACGACGCCCGCACCCCGCGCGAGCTCCTCGCCCTCGTGCAGGGCGTGGCGGAGGGGGAGGATGCGCGCGACGCTCGGGTGGACGCGCACGGGCTCGTCGCGCCGCGCGACCTCGGCCGTCCGCTCGCGGACCTGTCGGTCGGGCAGCGACGCCGGGTCGTCATCGCGATGCTCGTGTCGCAGGCGCCCGACGTGCTCCTGCTCGACGAGCCGACGAACCACGTCTCGCTCACGCTCGCGACCGAGCTCATGGAGGCGGTCGAGGACTGGCCGGGCGCCGTCGTCGTCGCGTCGCACGACCGGTGGCTGCGGCGGCGGTGGACGGGCGACGTCGTGCACCTCGCCTGAGCCCTCGGCCAGGGACCCCCGGTGCGGCGAGCCGCCCGCCCGACCGTAGGGTCGGGGCATGGACAGCACGCTCCCGGTCCCCGCCAACGCCTGGAAGCAGGTCGTCGCGTCGCTCGCGGACGACGGGCGGCTGCGCCTGTTCGGTCGCGTCGTCGTCGAGGCGCCCGCGGAGGCGGACCTGACGACCGACGACCGGCGTCGGCTCGCGCCGCTGCTCGCGGCGGGCGTCGTGGTGCGCGACGACGCCGGGGTGCTGCGGGCCGACGCCGGCCGGTTCGCGGCACTGCTCGCGGGCGCGTCCGCACCGCAGGAGACCGGTCCGGAGCGGTTCCTCAGCGAAGGCCGCCTCGTGCGCAGCCCGAAGCGCCTGCGCGACCGGCAGCTCGTCGTGCGGTACCTCGCGTCGCAGGTGCTGCCGCTCGAGGAGCCGGTCACCGAGCTCACGTTGACGAAGCGGCTCGCGGAGCGTGCGGTGGACCCCGTGTCGCTCCGGCGCTCGATGGTCGACGCCGGCCTCGTGCATCGCACGCGCGACGGCGCCGAGTACTGGCGCACGGTCGTCACCGAGTTCGACGACGTGTGACGCCTCCCCGGTGAACCCGGGACGTCAGCCGCGGGGGACCCAGCGGACGCCGAGCTCGTCCTGCGTCGGGGCGCTCCCCGGAAGGCGTCGTCCGTCGCTGGCGGACGCGCGCAGCCCCGCGAGCTGCAGCTCGAGGTACCGACGGCGCAGCGCGGCGACGCGGTCGGGGTCGCCGAGACGGACGGCCGCGAGCTGCTCGTAGACCATCGGCAGGTCGGTGTCGTCGACGTCGGCACGCACGACGCCCGCCTGCTGGGCGCGCCGGAGCACGGTGCCTGCGAGCTCGCCGGCCTCGACGGCGAGCTCGCGGTGCTCCGGTGTCGGCGTGAAGCGGCCCGCGAGCTGCACGGTCAGGGAGTGCACGTCCGCGTCGACGATGCCTCGCAGGAACGTCTCGAACGACTCCCACGGGTCCGTGACGTCGAGCGCCCCGCGGGCGACCTCGACGAACCGGCGCAGCCCGTCGAGGCACAGGGTGGCGAGCAGCGACTCCTTGCTCGGGTAGCGGCGGTACAGCGCGCTGATGCCGACGCCCGCGGCCTGCGCGACGGCGGCGACCGGCGCGTCGGGCTCCGCGACGAACACGTCGCGCGCCGCCGCGAGGATCGCGGTGTCGTTGCGGGCGGCCTGGGCGCGCCGTCCGCTCAGCGCCGGGCTGCTCTCGGTCGTCATGAGCACGACCATAGCACTTGTGCGGAACGGAACGTTCCCCTACTGTGGAGTAGAACGGAACGATGTATTCCGTTCCTGGCGATCGGACCCGACCGCCGGAGGGCAGCGCCCGGACCTCGGAGGAACCCATGACCACGTACACCGACCCGACGGCAGTGATCGACCGCGCCCACGCCGCGCTGCGGCAGGTGGTCGCGGCGCTCTCCGCCGACGACCTGGCGCTCCCCACCCCGTGCGCGGGCTGGACGGTCGCCCACGTCCTCCAGCACGCTGCGGGCGACCAGCGGGCCTACGTCGCCGCGCTCACGGGGGAGGGCGGGCCGACGGAGGACCCGTTCGCCCCCTCGGGTGAGCTCGCCGGGAGCCCGGGCGAGCTCGTCGAGCCGGCTCTCGCCGCGTCCGCCGCCGCGTTCGCGCTCGTCGAGCCCGGCAGCGAGGTCTCCACCCCGCTGCCGATCGGGCCCGTGCCCGCGCTGTCCGCGGCCGGCGCCGCGGCGATCGACGCGGCCGTCCACGCGTGGGACGTCGCCGTCGCCACCGGGCAGGACTCTCCCCTCGACGACGACCTCGCGGCGTTCCTGCTCTCCGTCGCGCCCCCGCTCGTCGAACCGGTCCGGCCCTACGGCGTGTACGCGGCGGCGCTCGACGCCCCCGACGGCGCGGACCCCGGCCCGGCCGACGCGCTCCTGCGCTACCTCGGCCGCGACCCAGGCTGGACCGCGGTCGTCCCGACCCGGATCGAGATCCCCCAGGCCGACCTGGACGACGTCCGCGAGCGTCTCGCGCGCACGCGCTTCACCGACGCGCTCGAGCCCGACGAGGGGTACGGCACGAGCGTCGCGTCGGTCCGCGAGCTCGTCCGGTACTGGCTCGAGGACTTCGACTGGCGCGCGCTCGAGGCCCGCCTCAACGCGTACCCGCAGGTCGAGACGGTGATCGACGGCCAGCGCGTGCACGCGCTCCACGTGCGCTCGGGCCGGCCGGACGCCGTCGGGCTGGTCCTCACGCACGGCTGGCCGGGGTCGGTCGTCGAGTACCTCGACGTGATCGAGCCGCTCACGGCGGCCGGGTACGACGTCGTCCTCCCCTCGATCCCGGGCTTCGGCTTCAGCGGTCCGACGACGGAGGCCGGCTGGGACAACCGGCGCGTCGCGCGCGCGTGGGTCGAGCTCATGCGCCGCCTCGGGTACGAGCGGTACGGCGCGGTCGGGAACGACGCGGGGTCGATGATCTCGCCGGAGGTCGGGCGCCTGGACCCCGAGCACGTCGTCGGCGTGCACGTCACGCAGCTCTACTCGTTCCCGTCGGGGGACCCGGCCGAGATGGCCGACCTGAGCGAGGAGGAGCAGGCGGCGCTCGCCCACCTCGGCTGGTTCTGGGAGAACCTGGGCGGGTTCAACGTGCTGCAGTCGCAGCAGCCGCAGACCCTCGCGCACGCCCTCGCCGACTCCCCGGCCGGGCTGCTCGGCTGGAACTCCCAGCTCATGGGCGACGTCGGCACGGCGTTCGTCGTCGCCAACGCGGCCGTGTACTGGTTCACCGGGACGCAGGGGTCCGCGCTGCGGATGTACCGCGAGAACGCGCTCGCCCAGCAGCGCGCGGGGGTGCCCGAGGGCGGTGGTGGGGAGCCGTCGGGCCCGACGACCGTCCCCATCGCGCTCGCCCAGGCCACGGGCGACTTCGCGTCGATCCGTCGCTTCGCCGAACGGGACCACGCGGACATCCGGCAGTGGACCACGTACGAGCGGGGCGGTCACTTCGCGGCCCACCTCGAGCCGGAGCAGACCGCAGGCGACGTCGTGGGGTTCTTCGACGGGCTCTGATCCCCACGACGCGGACGGGCCGCGTAGGGTCGGGTGGCATGGGCAGCGAGCGCGCCGAGGCGGCGCTGGAGGCGTCGGGCATCGACCACACGATCACGCGGCACGGACCGGTCTCCTCGCTCGAGGAGGCCGCCGCGGCGCGCGGCGTGGACCCGTCGCGGGTCCTCAAGACGATCGTCGTGCGGCGCGCGGAGGACGACTACCTCTTCGTCCTCGTGCCCGGCGACCGGCAGATCTCGTGGCCGAAGCTGCGGGCGCTGCTCGGCGTCTCGCGGCTCTCGATGCCCGACAAGGAGGTCGCACGCGACGTCACCGGGTACGAGCGCGGCACGATCACGCCGTTCGGCGCGACGCACGCGTGGCCGGTCGTCGCAGACCTGCGCGTCGTCGCGCTCCCTGACGGGGACGAGGTCGACGTGTCCGGGAACGCCGCGGACTCCGGGGACGGCGTCGGTCAGGTGTCGATCGGTGCGGGCGCGCACGGCGTCGCGGCGACCGTCGACGGTGCGGCGCTCGTCCGCGCGCTGGACGCACAGGTCGCCGACGTCACCGACCCCGCGTAGCCTTCCGGGGCCGTGACCGGCGGTGCCCCGCGTCCTCGTCGGGTGCCTCGCCCCGGTCCTCGCACTCCGGCGGCCTGTGGACGTCTCGCGCAGATCCGTCCTGGCGGGCGCGCACGGGGTGGTGTGCCGGCCGCGACAGGTGCAGACTCAGGGTGCTTCGGCCGCGGTCGTCCGTGCGGGACGTCACCCCACCGTGCACCCTTCGGGGAACAGGGGTCGTCCTCCGGGCGTTGGACGTGGTCGGGGCAGGGGCGCGACAGCAGTCGGTTCGAGAGACGGTGGAGCTGGGACGCATGGAGACAGTCAGCGTGATCGACCGCGCGAACGGGATCACCTACGCGCCGCACGAGGGCGGCGTCGTCGTGACGATGTGGGGCGAGGTGGACGCCGCGCTCCGCGACCGGGCGAGCGAGGCGATGTCGTACGTCCTCGACACGCGCGGGCCGGTGACGGTCGACGTCGCCGGGGTGACGTTCATCGACTCCTCGGGCATCGCGTTCATCATCCAGCTCTACATGCTGGGCGAGGAGGACGGCCGCGCCGTCGAGCTGCGCGACCCGTCCCCGAGCATCGTCGAGCTGCTCGAGATGATCGGCATGGGCGGGCGCATCCCCGTGGTCCGCAGCGGCGCGACGACCGGGCCGACCGAGGTCGTCCGCGTCGGCTGACGCGCCGCGACCGGTCTGCGCCGGCCGGTGTCCCGCCGGCCTCCCGGACGGTGTCGGTGCGTGCGGCTACGGTCGCACCATGCGGTTCCTGCACACGTCCGACTGGCACCTCGGGCGCACGCTCCACGGGGTCGACCTCCTGGAGCACCAGGCCGCGTTCGTCGACCACCTCGTCGAGCTCGTCCGTGCCGAGCGGGTCGACGCGGTGCTCGTCGCCGGAGACGTGTACGACCGGGCCATCCCGCCGGTGGAGGCGGTCTCGCTCCTGTCCGACGCCGTGGCGCGCCTCGCGGAGCACGCGCACGTCGTCCTGACACCCGGGAACCACGACTCCGCGGTCCGCCTCGGCTTCGCCGAGCAGCTCCTGCGGCCGGGCGTCCACCTGCGCACGCGGGTGCCCGACGTCGGGGCTCCGGTCGTCCTGGCGCCTCACCCGGGGAGCCGGACGGGGGCGGGCGACGGGACGATGCTCGTGTACGCCCTGCCCTACCTCGACCCCGACGCGGCACGGTCCGTCCTCGCGGACGACGCGTCGAGCCCGCTCGCGCGGTCCCACGAGGCCGTCATGAGCGCCGCGATGCGCCGGGTGGGCGGGGACCTCGCCCGACGTCGCGCGAGCGGGTTCGTAGGCCGGGCGGTCGTCATGGGCCACGCGTTCGTCGTGGGCGGGCTGGTGTCCGAGTCCGAGCGGGACATCCGGGTCGGTGGCGTCGACGCGGTGCCCGCCGGTGCGTTCGGCGGGTGGGGCCTCGACTACGTGGCGCTCGGCCACCTGCACGGTCCGCAGCGCGTCGTCGTGCCCGAGGTCGCCCGGGACGCGCCCGGAGAGGCCGGCCCCGTCGCGGGTGCCGCGGCGCCCGTCGCGCGGTACTCCGGGTCGCCGCTCGCGTTCTCCTTCTCGGAGGCGCGCCAGCGCAAGTCCACGGCCCTCGTGGACGTCGGACGGCTGGGGGAGTCGGGCGACGACGCGGTCCAGCTCGTCCCTGCGCCGGTGCCCCGTCGGCTGGCGGACCTCACGGGGACGCTCGACGACCTGCTCGGCGCCGCGGGGGAGAACCACGTCGACGACTGGCTGCGCGTCGTCGTCACGGACCCGGTGCGTCCCTCCGAGCTCTACGCGCGCGTCAGGGGGCGGTTCCCGCACGCCCTCCAGGTGACGCACCGTCCGCCGCGCCCGGCCGAGCGGGAGACCGTGACGGCCGTCGGTGCGGGGCACGACCCGCTCGACGTCGCGCGCGACTTCGTCGAGCACGTCTCGGGTCGCGCGCCGTCGGACGCCGAGGTCGTCGTGCTGCGCGGCGCGCTCGAGGACGCCCTCGCCGCGGACCGGAGCGCCTGATGCACCTGCACTCCCTGACCTTCCAGGCGATCGGACCGTTCCCGGGGCAGCACCGCATCGACCTCGCGACGCTCGGCGCGTCGGGCATCTTCCTGCTCGACGGACCGACCGGGTCGGGCAAGTCCACGATCATCGACACGATCGTCTTCGCCCTCTACGGCAAGGTCGCGTCGGAGGCGACGAGCGACGACCGGCTGCGCTCGGCCTTCGCGGCGGGGGACGTCGAGTCGTTCGTGGACCTCGTGCTCGAGGTCCCGGGCGGCGTCTTCCGCGTGCGCCGGACCCCCGAGTACCGCCGCCCGAAGAAGCGCGGCGAGGGCATGACGACGCAGCAGGCGTCGGTCCGGTTGTGGCGGCTCCCGGCGGTGCCGTCCTTCACGGACGAGGACCCGCAGGGCGAGCTGCTGTCGGCCCGGCTCGACGAGGCCGGGGCGGAGATCCAGCGTCTCGTCGGTCTCGACCGGCGCCAGCTCGTGCAGACGGTCGTGCTCCCGCAGGGGGAGTTCGCGAGCTTCCTGCGCGCCGAGCCCGAGAAGCGCCGCGACCTGCTGCAGAAGGTCTTCGGCACCGAGGTCTACGAACGGGCCGCCGCACGGCTCGGCGAGCTCGCGCGGGCCGCCCGTGCCCGGACGGACGTCGCGCGGCAGGGCGTCACGGGCGCCGTCGAGCACTTCACCGGGGCGGCGGGCCTCGCCGTCGACGCCGCGCACGAGCTGCGGGAGGCCGCCCGCGACGACGCGTGCCTGCGCCGGGCGACACCGGACGACGTCGACGCGCTGCTGGCCGGTGGCGTCGCGGACGTGGACGCGGACACGGATGCCGGGTCGGTCGTCCCTGCGGCGGCCGAGCCAGCCGAGGAGGCGACCGCCCGCGCCGGGGTGCACGCGCTCGCGCTGGCGCGCGCCCGGCGTCGCGAGGCGGAGGCGGACGAGCTCGTGGCCGCCGAGCTCGTCGCGAACGAGGCGCTCGTCGTCGCGCGCGACCGCCTGGAGGTGGAGCGGTCGACGGCCGCGGCGCTCGACCGCCGCGCCGCGCTGCGCGCCGAGCGCGCACGCCTCACCGAGGCCGAGCCGCGGGTCGCGGAGCACCGGCGGCGGCTCGAAGCGGCAGCACGCGCGGCGGTCGTCGCTCCTGCGGCGCGGAGCGCGGTCGCCGCGGCCCACGCCCTCGGGGCTGCGCTCGAGCGCGAGGAGCTCGCGCGTGCCGGCGTCCCCGCGGGGCTCGCGGGCGCTGACGAGAGCACGCTCGAGGCAGTGCGCTCCGACCTCCTGACGGCGACCGTGCGCGTGCAGCGGCTCCTCCCCGTCGGCGCTGCCCTGCCGGCGCGCGAGCGCGAGCTGGCCGACGGCCGCAAGGACGTCGAGCGCGCCGCCGAGGAGCGGCACCGCGTGCTGGCCGAGCGTGCCGGCCGTCCCGCTGCGCGGGACGCGCTCCGGCAGCGCGTCGTCGTGCTCGGCGAAGCAGCGGGCCGGCTCGGCGAGCTCCAGGAGCGCGCCCTGCGGGCGCGCGCGGTCGCGACCGCGGCGGCGGACGCCGAGGCGCTGGACGCCGAGCTGGCCCGCGCCCTCACCGACCGGGCGAGCGCCGCCGAGCGCGCGCGCGACGCCGTGGAGGTCGAGCGGCGCGTGCGCACCGCGCGCATCGCCGGGATCGCGGGCGAGCTCGCCTCCGGCCTCGGCGCCGCGGAGCCGTGCCCGGTGTGCGGCTCGCCGAAGCACCCCCGACCCGCCACGCGGACCGACGACCACGCGACGCCGGCCGACGTCGAGGCGGCCGAGGCGGCGCGCTCCGCGGCCGAGGCCACGCTGACCGACGTGTCCGGCCGGGTCGTCGCGCTCACCGAGCGCCGCGACGCCCTGCGGCACGCGGCAGGAGGCCTCGACGCCGGCACGGCGCGTGAGCGGGTCGCAGCCGTCGAGGCCGAGGCCGAGGTCGCGCGGGACGCGGCGGTCGAGCGCGCGGCCGCCGAGCGCGCGCTCGACGAGCACGACGCGGTCACGGCCGCGCTCCAGGAGCAGGCCGCGGCGCTGGCCGAGGCCGTCGCGGCGGGGACGTCCCGGCTCGACGAGCTCGCCGCTGCCGTCGACGCCGACCGGGCGGAGATCGCGCGCGAGACCGCCGCCGCGCTCGCGCTCGTCGACGGGCCCGTCGGGGCGGACGCGCCGGCCGGGTCGGACGGTGCACGGGCGACGGACGGGCCGGGGCGTGCGGACGGCACGGAGACGGCGCTCGACGGCACCGGGGCGCGCAACCAGGTCGCCGTGCTCGCCGCGCGACTGGCCGAGCGCGTCCGGTCCGTCGCCGCCCTCGCCGAGGCGCACGCGGCGGTCGCGGTCGCCCGGCGCGACGTCGACCGGCGGGACGCCGAGGTGGCGGACCTCGTGGCCCAGGGCGGTTTCGCCGACGCCGCGGACGCGCTCGCCGCCGTGCTCGAGGGCGCGGACCGGACGCGGCTCGAGCACGAGGTGTCGCAGCACGCGGCGGCGCTCGCGATGCTCCGCGCCGGGCTCGCCGAACCGTCCGTCGCCACGCTCGCCGAGGACACGACCGCGGACGTCGACGCCGTCCGGGCCGCCGTCGCCGAGGCCGAGGAGGCGGCGCGGGCGGCGACGCGACGGCACGAGTTCGCCGCGCGGCAGGCAGCGGCTGCGGCGGACGGGGCCGACGCGATCGGCTCCGCGGTCGACGTGTGGCACGCGGCCCGCGCCGACGCCGCGCCCGTGACCCGGATGGCCGCGCTCGCGGCCGGCACGGGCAGCGACAACGTCCAGGCGCTGTCCCTCGCGACGTTCGTCCTCGTCCAGCGGTTCGAGGACGTCGTCGCCGCCGCGAACGACCGCCTCGCGGAGATGTCCTCGGGACGCTACGAGCTCGTCCGCAGCGCGACGCGCGAGGACGTGCGGTCGCACCGCACCGGTCTCGCGATGAAGGTCCTCGACCACGTGACGGAGCGCTCGCGCGACCCGCGCACCCTCTCGGGCGGGGAGACGTTCTACGTGTCCCTGTGCCTCGCTCTCGGCCTCGCCGACGTCGTGACCGCCGAGGCGGGCGGCGTCGAGCTCGGCACGCTGTTCGTCGACGAGGGCTTCGGGAGCCTCGACGCGGAGACGCTCGACGTCGTGCTGGGGGCTCTCGGGCGGCTGCGGGCAGGGGGACGGGTCGTCGGCGTCGTCTCGCACGTCGAGGCGCTCAAGCAGGCCGTCGCGGAGCGCGTCGAGGTCCGGCGTGCGCCCGGGGGCGGGAGCACCCTCGCCGTGCGAGCGTGAGACGAGGCAGGAGCACCGGACGACGAGGAGTGGCGTGGCCGACGACGCGACAGGACCCGACGCGCGTCCCCCGTCCACCGGGCGCAGGCTGCACCGCCTGCGCCGGAGGTGGGACCGCGAGGCCGGTGCGTACGACCGCGCCATGGCGGTCGCCGAACGACGGCTCTTCCCGGGCGTGCGGCAGCAGGTGTGCGCGCTCGCGCAGGGCCGCACGCTCGAGGTCGCGGTCGGCACCGGGCTCAACCTCGCCCACTACCCGGCGGCCGTGGTCGCCGCCGGGCTCACGGGTGTGGAGTGGAGCCCGGCCATGCTCGACCACGCCCGACGGCGCGCGGCCGACCTCGACCTCGACGTCGACCTCCGGCTCGGCGACGCACAGGACCTCGACCTGCCCGACGGCGCGTTCGACACGGTCGTGTGCACCTTCTCGCTGTGCGCGATCGCGGACCACGAGGCAGCGCTCGCGGAGATGGCGCGGGTCGTGCGGCCCGGCGGTCTCGTGCTCCTCGCCGACCACGTCGTCTCGACGTCGTGGCCGCTCCGGCTCGGTCAGGCCGTGGCGGAGCTCGTGAGCGTGCCGCTCGCGGGCGAGCACTTCCGCCGCCGGCCGCTGCGCTGGGTCGAGGAGCACGGTCTCGACGTCGAGCGTCACGAGCGGTCGCGGCGCGGCGTCATCGAGTGGGTCGCGGCGCGCACACCCGCTCGACCAGCTCCGTGACCGCGCGGCGGAGCGCGTCTCGCCCCGGTCCGCCGCCGTCGTCGGACGCCAGCGCGGCACGGTCGAACGCCGCGGAGAGCAGGAGCGTCAGCGCGTCGAGCTCGCGGGCGCCGGGACCGTCCGCGCCCGGCACGTCCGCGCCCCGCACGCCAGCGCCGGGGGCGTCCGCGCGCATCGCCGCCTGCAGCCCTTCGCGCAGGGTGCGGCGCGCGTGCCGCGCATCGAGGTCGTCGGCCGCTGCCGCGCCGAGGACGGCCGGGGCGTCGACGAGCAGCAGCCGTGTGCGGCCCGGGACGGCCATCGCGTCGAGGTAGGCGGTGGCGCCGGCCGCGAGCTGCCGGCGGGCCGCGGCCGGGGTGTCCTCCTCGGCCGGGGCCGCGGTCTCGATCTCCCGCGCGACGGCCTCCGCCTCGGCCTCGACGACGGCACGGAACAACGCCTGCTTGTCGGCGAAGTGGTGGTACAGCGCGCCGCGGGTGACGCGCGCGGCGGTCGCGATCCGGGGGGTCGACGTCGCGGCGTACCCCTTCTCCACGAACAGCGCCCGAGCGGCCGAGACGAGCGCCGCCTGCGTGGTGCGGGTCCGCTCCTCGTTGCTGCGCCGGGTGCTGCGGTCCCGCGGTGCCTCTTGCATACCGACAGACTGTACGTCATTCTAGAGAAACAGACAGACTGTATGTGAACCGTCCGGAGCTGCCGGATCTCTCCGGCCCGGGCGCGAGGAGAGGACACCGTCGTGCGCATCACGAGCTGGTACCCGGTGATCATGACCGGCGACGTCGCGGGGACCGCCACGTTCTACGTCGACCACCTGGACTTCCGGCCGCTCTTCACGAGCGACTGGTACGTGCACCTGCAGTCCGTGCACGACGAGTCCGTGAACCTCGCCGTGCTCGACGGCGACCACGAGACGATCCCGGAGAGCGGTCGGGGCCGGGCGGGCGGTCTGCTGCTCAACCTGGAGGTCGAGGACGTGGATGCGGTCCACGCGCGCCTCGTTGACGCCGGCCTCCCGGTCCTGCGGTCGCTGCGCGACGAGGCGTTCGGCCAGCGGCACTTCATCACGGCCGACCCGAACGGCGTCCTCATCGACGTCATCACGCCGATCCCCCCGACGGGCGAGTTCGTCGAGCAGTACGACCCCTCCGTGCTGCCGACGGGGTGACGCTCTCGATGTCACGAACGGACGTCGTCACCGTCCCTCCCCTGGGGGCAGGGAGGCGGCACGTCGGTCCGGTCGAAGGAGAGCAGCATGGCAGCAGCATCGTCCCTTCTGGAGCGTGAGCTCCGGCGCATGGAGGTCATCGAGCGCCGCGAGCAGCTCCGTCTCGTCGGGCGTGTGGCACCGCGCGTCGCGGAGCGGCGCCGGTGGGCCGACGCGCCACGCCGGCAGTCGCCGACGACCGCATCGCGCTGAGTCAGCCGATGGGTTCGCCCAGCCCGGCGAGCCCTCGCGCCCGGAGCAGCACGGCGTCGAGCATGTCGGGCGTGAGCCGTCCCGTGAAGGTGTTCTGCTGGCTCACGTGGAAGCACCCCAGGAGGGTGAGGGTCTGCTCCTGCGCTGCGCCCCCGCCGTCGGGCACGGGTGCACGACGCCGTAGCGTCACCTCCGCGCCGTGCGCGAACCGGGGTCGCGGGCGGGGGACCTCCCACCCCTGCTCGGCGAGCGTCGCGAGCAGCGCCTGCCAGCCGAACCCGCCGAGCACGACGGCGACCCGCACGGTCGCGCCCAGGAACTCGACCTCGCGTGCGAGGTAGGGGCCGCAGCGCTGCCGCTCCGCGGGGAGCGGCTTGTTGTCGGGCGGCGCGCACCGGACGGGCGCGGTGACGCGGACGCCCGTGAGCCGCAGGCCGTCGTCGGCGCTCACGGACGTGGGCTGGTTCGCGAGGCCGGTGCGGTGCATCGCCGCGAAGAGGAAGTCGCCGCTGCGATCGCCGGTGAACATGCGTCCCGTGCGGTTCGCGCCGTGGGCGGCGGGAGCCAGACCGACGACGAGGATCCCCGGCCGGTCGTCGCCGAAGCTCGGGACCGGCCGCGCCCAGTACTCGTCGTCACGGAACGACGCCCGCCGGACGACCGCGACGTGCTCGCGCCACGCGACGAGCCGCGGGCACGCGCGGCACTCCACGAGGTGCGCGTCGAGCGCGTCGAGCGTCGGCGCGTCACGCACCTCGCGAGGGTAGGCGTCGTCGTCGGGCGTCACGCGGCCATCCTCGCCGAGAACGCTCCCCGTCGATCGCCGAGCACGACCTGAGAGTCGTGAACGGGCCGGAAACGGCCCTCAGGTCGTGCTCGGCAGCGAGCGGGTACGTGCTCGGCGTCCCGCGTCAGGCGTGGACGTCCGCCGTGGCGGGCTGCGGGGTCGGCGGCAGCGACGTCGTGCTGTCGACGGGTGCGGCGAACGTGCGACGCACGGCGACGAGGATCGCCCCCGCGACGGCGACGACGCCGAACATCACGGCCGCCATGGTCACCGCGGGCGGTCCGCCCAGCAGGCCCGTGACCGGCGCGATGACCGCCCCGACGCCGAACTGCGCCGCGCCGATGAGCGCCGCCGCGCTGCCCGCCCTGTGGGCGTTGCGCTCCAGCGCGATCGCCGGGACCGACGGCATGACGAACCCGGCCGTGCCGAGCGTGAGCACGATGAGCGGGACGAGCACCGCGAGCCCGCCGCCCGCGAGCGCCGCGACGAGGAGCGCGCCCGACAGGACGAAGCCCGCGGCGATCGCGGCCTGGAGGATCCGCTCGGGCCGGACCCGCCCCACGAGCGCGCCGTTGATCTGCGACCCGGCCGTCACGGAGACGGCTCCGGCGCCGAACACGATCGCGTACTGCTGCGCGGACATCCCGAACGTCTCCTGGAAGACGAACGTCGACGCGGAGATGTACGTGAACATGGCCGCCATGTAGAACCCGGCGATGAGCGCCAGCCCGACGAAGGACCCGTCGGAGAGCAGCGACCCGTACGAGCGCAGGGCGGCGCCCGTGCCACCGGTCCGGCGGCGCTCGACGGGCAGCGACTCGCGCAGGCGCAGGAGCACGACGACGAACAGCACGACCCCGACGCCGGCGAGCGCGACGAACATCGAGCGCCACGTCCACAGGTGCAGGAACTGCGCGCCGATGGTCGGCGCGAGGATCGGCGCGACACCGACGACGAGCATGAGGCGCGCGATGACCTTGCCGATGCGGTAGCCGTCGAACAGGTCGCGCACGATCGCCATGGACAGGACCATGCCCGCCGCGGCGGACAGGCCCTGGACGAACCGCAGTCCCGTGAGCGCCTCGACGGAGCCGGCGAACACGATGCCGACCGACGCCGCGACGTAGACGGCGAGCGACACGAGCAGGGGCAGGCGCCGGCCGACCGCGTCCGAGAGCGACCCGATGAGGAGCTGCCCGAGGGCGAGGCCGGCGAGCGTCGCGGTGAGCGTGAGCTGGACGCGCGACGCGGTGGTGCCGAGCTCGTCGACGATCTCGGGGAACGCGGCGAGGTAGAGGTCGATCGTCAGCGGGCCGACGGCGGTCAGGGCCGACAGCAGGATCACGAGACCCGCGGGGATCCGCTGGTCGCGGGGGAGCCGGGTGCGGCGTGCGGGAACACGTCGTGCGCGATCACGTGCTGAGACGGCCGCCCGGTCGCGTCAGCCCTGCGCGTCGCGCCAGGCCACCCACTCCTTGGTGAGCGCGAGGTCGTAGTCAGGGCCGTCCGTGTCGGTCGTGAACAGCGTCGCGCCGGCGGCGACGAGCTCGTCCGCGACCTCGCTCGGCGGCCGCGAGACCCCGATCGACCGCTCGACGAGCGCACCCGTGTCGCGCCCGACCGCCGCGCCGTGCTCGTCGAGGATCGCGCTCTTGCGCGCGAGGGTCGACGCGTCGCCGAAGGAGTGCCACACGTCGGCGTGCTCGGCGACGAGGCGCAGCGTCTTCCTCTCCCCGCCGCCCCCGATGAGCACGGGGATGTCGCGCGTCGGCGCGGGGTTCTTCGCGGCCCAGCGCGCCCGGATGCGGGGGAGGGCGTCCGCGAGGTCGGCGATGCGCGAGCCCGCGGTCCCGAACTCGTAGCCGTACTCGGCGTAGTCGCGCTCGAACCAGCCGGCACCGATCCCGAGGATCAGCCGGCCGCCCGAGATGTGGTCGACCGTGTGCGCCATGTCGGCGAGCAGGTCCGGGTTGCGGTAGCTGTTGCACGTCACGAGCGCGCCGATCTCGACGCGCTCGGTCTGCTCCGCCCAGGCCGCGAGCATCGTCCAGCACTCGAAGTGCTTGCCGTCCGGGTCGCCGCTGAGCGGGAAGAAGTGGTCCCAGTTGAAGATCACGTCGACGCCGAGGTCCTCCGCGCGCAGCACGGCGTCGCGGATCTGGGCGTAGTCGGCGTGCTGCGGCTGGAGCTGGACGCCGATGCGGAAAGGGTGCTGCGAAGAGGTCATGGGCGGCAATCTACGTCGCCGTCGAGCACGACGCCGCCCGCGGTCGAGCACGACCTGTGGGACGCGAAGGTGCTCAGAACGGCCGTCATGTCGTGCTCGGCGGACCTAGGGTGGGCGCATGAAGCGCCTCGTCGGTGTCCTGGTCGTGCTGGTCGTCCTCGTCGGGGTCGCGGTGGTCGCGGACCGCATCGCCGTGCGGTCGGCCGAGCGTGGGGCCGTCACCGCGTTCGAGCAGGAGGCGGACGACGTGACCGGCGCGCAGATCGACATCACGGGCTTCCCGTTCCTCACGCAGGTCGCGCGCGGCGAGCTCTCGCACGTCACGGGCTCGGCCGACTCGGCGACCTTCGCCGGCTATGCCGTCTCGGACCTCCAGGTCGACGCGCGCGGGGTGGGGACGTCGGAGCCGTACACGGTCGCGTCGGGCACGGCGTCGGGCGTCCTCGCGGAGTCGTCGCTGCAGGAGGCCGTCCAGGAGCAGTCCGACCTCGACGTCACGGTCACCGCCGACGGCGACGTCCTCGCGCTCGGGGTCGACGTGCTGGGCCTGCCCGTCACCGTCGACGTCACGCCCCGCGTCTCCGGTCCCGAGACGCTGGCCGTCGACGTCGAGGCGGTGCGGACAGGTCTGGGCGTCGTGTCGGTCGACGACCTCCCCCCGGGGGTCGCCGGGGCCCTCACCGACCTCCAGATCGCCCTCGACCTTCCCGAGGGCGTCGCGCTCGACTCCGTGGCCGTCGCGGAGGGCGGGGTCCGGGTCGCGGTCACGGGGACCGACATCGTCGCCACGGACCTCGTCGCGTCGTGAGCCCCGGGCGAGGCGCCGCGCGCGGACCCGACCCGGGGACGCCCCCGCTCGACGGCGACCGCGTGCGCGCGGCGCGCCTCGCCGCGCACCGCCTGCGGTCACCCGACCTGCCGGACGTCGCGACCGCCGTCGGGCACCTCGTCGCGGTGCAGGGCCAGGAGTTCCACCCCGCGCTGTGGGGGCTCACGCGCCGGCTCGACCCGGCGGTGCGGCCGGGCGCCGCGGGTGCGGTCGCGGCGTGCGACCGGGGCGAGGTGCTGCGCACGCACGTCCTGCGGCCCACGTGGCACCTCGTCCGGCCCGACGACGCGCGCTGGCTCCTCGAGCTCAGCGCGCCGCGCGTGCACGGGACCAACGGGACGATGTACCGGCAGGTCGGCACCGCGGACCACGCGCGTCAGCGCGACCTCGTCGTCGAGGCCGTGCAGGACCGCCCGTGCACGCGGCGCGAGCTCGCCGCGCTCCTCGCCCAGCGCGACCTCGCGCTGGACGGCATGGCCCTCGGGTACGTCCTCATGGCGGCCGAGCTCGACCGTCAGGTGATCAGCGGCCCGGTGCGCGGGAAGCAGCAGACGTACGCCGCGTTCGACGACCGGGTCCCCGCCGGGTACGGGCCGCTCGGCGCGACGTTCGACCGCGACGCGGCGCTCGTCGAGCTCGTGCGCCGATACCTCGCGAGCCGGGCGTGCGCGACGGTCAAGGACGTCGCGCAGTGGTCGGGCCTCACCCTCACGGACGTGCGCCGCGCGCTGGACCTGCTCGGCGAGGAGGTCGTCGCCGCGCCCGGTGGGGGTGCGCTCGACGGCCTCGTGCTGTGGCGGCTCGCCGACGACGCCGCGGGGGAGCGCGTGCTCGACCCCGAGCGGTATCTCGCCGTCAGGGGCCCCGACGGCCATCCCGGGGGGCCTGTCGTCGACCTCCTGCAGAGCTACGACGAGCTGTTCATGTCCTACGGCGAGAGCCGCGGCGTCGTCGTCGCGCCCGGCGTCGACCTGGGCGACCGGCTCGGGTCGTTCATCCACGGTCTCGCCGTCGACGGCGTGGTCGTCGGGCGGTGGCGGTGGGTCGTCGGAGCGCGTGACGTCGCGGTCGAGACGCAGTGGCGCCGCGACCCGTCCCCGGCGGAGCGTGCGGCGTTCGCGGCGCAGGCCCACGAGGTCGCGACGCACTGGGGTCTCCCGCTGCGCGACGTCACGTCGTAGGGTTTCGGTCGAGCCGTCATGAGGACGGCCGGGCCAGGGGGGCACGATGACGTCGGAGCGACCGGGAGCACCGCCGCAGGGGGCGGCGCGGACACCGTCACGGTCCGGGCTCGTGCTCGCCGGCGGAGTCGTCGTGGTCCTCGCGGGCGTCGCGCTCGCGCTCGGTCCGGCGCTGGCACCGGTTCCTCGCGCCGCGACGGCCGACGAGAGTCCGGCACGGCACGTCCCCGACCCGGAGGTCGAGCCGAGGACCGGCGGGGAGGCTCTCGACCCGCAGCCCGCAGAGCAGGCCCGCCCCGTGCTCCCGACGAACGGCATCCGCGACTGCTCGTCGGCGGACCAGCCGTCGCAGGGCTCCGTGAGGGTCCTCGGCGAGGACGGCGAGGAGTACGAGCACCGGGGCATGGAAGGGCCGTGGAGCAGGTTTCCCGCGGACGAGGAGGGGAACGTCCTCCCGGTCGAGCAGTGGCCCCTGTCGGACCTCGAGCACGCGGTGATCGCCCAGGTCGAGACGACCACCCGCACGGTGCTCATGACCTTCGACCGGCGGACCTGCGCGCCGGTCCCCGACTACGTCGCGCCGTCGCTCGACCACCTGCCGCCGTCCACGGTCGTCGTGCTCGACGTCGAGACCGGTGCGGTGGTCGCGGAGGAGCAGGTCACGCTCGTCGGGGCAGCGTCGGCTCCGTGACCCCCGGCCGGGGTCCGGCACGCACCGCCGTCCCGGGAGGACGACCCCGGTCTCCGCCGAGACGGGGGTCTCCGCCGCGGAACCGGGCGGACGAGAGGCCGAGGCTCGCGTCGAGGCCGCCCAGGCGTGGCAGGGTGGTCCCGTGACGACGCCGACGACGACCCGCACGAGCCGCACCACGAACTGGGCGGGCAACCTCACGTACTCCTCGACGGAGGTCGTGCGCCCGACGACGCCCGACGAGCTCGTCGAGCTCGTCCGCACGTCCCCGCGGATCAAGGCGCTCGGCTCGCGCCACTCGTTCGACGACGTCGCCGACACGACCGGGACGCACGTCGTGCTCGACGCCTACGAGGACGGACGCCCGCCCGTCGAGGTCGACCCGGCGACCGGGGTTGCGTCGATCGCCGCCGGGCTGCGCTACGGCGACGTCACGCGTCACGTCCTGGGCGCCGGGCGCGCGCTCGCGAACCTCGCATCGCTCCCGCACATCTCCGTCGCGGGCTCGGTCGCCACCGCCACCCACGGCTCGGGCGACGGCGTGGGCTCGCTCGCCAGCGCGGTCGTCGGGGTCGAGCTCGTCACGGGCGGCGGCGAGGTCCGCACGCTCCGGCGGGGCGACGCCGACTTCCCCGGCGCCGTGGTGGCGCTGGGCGCGCTGGGCGTCGTCACGCGCCTCGAGCTCGAGACCGAGGCGACGTTCGACGTCCGCCAGGACGTGCACCTCGGGCTGCCGTGGGAGGCGATCACGTCCCACCTCGACGAGATCACCGGCTCCGCGTACTCGGTGAGCCTCTTCACGGACTGGGGGCCCGACGGCGCGCAGCAGGTCTGGCGCAAGACGCGCCTCGCGCCCGGCGAGGAGGGAGCGCCAGGAGACCTCTTCGGCGCGCGGCCCGCGGCGACGCCCGTCCACATGCTCGACGGCATCGACCCGGTGCACTGCACGCCCCAGCTCGGCGAGGCGGGCCCGTGGAACGAGCGCCTGCCGCACTTCCGGCTCGACTTCACGCCGAGCAACGGCGAGGAGCTGCAGTCGGAGTACCTCGTGCCGCGCGAGCACGCGCTCGCGGGCATCGCGGCGCTGCGCGCGCTCGGCCCCCGGGTCGCGCCCCTGCTCCAGGTCTCCGAGATCCGGACCGTGGCGGGGGACCGCGAGCCGCTGTGGCTGAGCCCGTTCGACGGCCCCACGGTCGGCTTCCACTTCACCTGGAAGAACCTTCCCGACGACGTCGCGGCCCTCCTGCCCGACGTCGAGGCCGCGCTCGCTCCCCTCGGCGCGCGCCCGCACTGGGGCAAGCTGTCGCACGCGGTCGCCGCCGGGGCCGCGCCGGAGGCGCTCGCGCGACTTGCGGACGCGTACCCGCACCTCGCCGACTTCCGCGCGCTCGCGGAGCGCTACGACCCGGCGGGGACGTTCCGCGGCGGGTTCGTGGAGCGCCTGCTCGCGCTCTGAGGGTCGGGCGGGCGCGACCGTCCCCGTTCGCGCGCGAACGGGGCCCTCGGTACGGTCGATGCGGACGATCCGGCCCGCCGTCGCGCCTCCGTGCCGACGCGCGAGCCACCGCACGGCATGAGGAGACCTGTGACAGCGACACCGAGCACGACGGGCGGGGCGGCCGCCCAGGACGCTCCGCGCGAGGAGTGGACCGGGCAGGTCGGCTTCATCATCGCGGCGATCGGCTCGGCCGTCGGGCTGGGCAACATCTGGCGCTTCCCGGGTGTGGCGTACGAGAACGGCGGTGGCGCGTTCCTCGTGCCCTACCTGATCGCCCTCCTCACCGCCGGGATCCCGATCCTGTTCCTCGACTACGCGCTCGGGCACCGCTTCCGCGGCTCCGCGCCGACCGCGTTCCGCCGCGTCGCACGCTGGCTCGAGGGCCTCGGCTGGTTCCAGGTGATGATCTGCTTCGTCATCGCGATCTACTACACCGCGGTCATCGCGTGGGCGCTGAGCTTCTTCGTCTTCTCGTTCGACCTGCGCTGGGGCGACGACCCGGCCGCGTTCTTCACCGGCGAGTACCTGCAGCTCGCGGACCCGGGCATCTCCTTCGACTTCGTCCCGGCGGTGCTGATCCCGCTCGTGCTCGTGTGGGTCGTGACGATCGTGGTCCTGGCGGCCGGTGTCGCGAAGGGCGTCCAGCGCGCCAACACCGTCTTCCTGCCGCTGCTCGTCGTCGCGTTCCTCGTGCTCGTGGTCCGCTCGCTGTTCCTCGAGGGCGCGGCCGACGGCCTCGACGCGCTGTTCACGCCCAACTGGGCTGCGCTCGGCGACGCGAACGTGTGGATCGCCGCGTACAGCCAGATCTTCTTCTCGCTGTCCATCGCCTTCGGGATCATGATCACGTACGCGTCGTACCGCAAGCGCCGCGCGAACCTCACGTCGCCGGGCCTCGTCGTCGCGTTCTCCAACTCGTCGTTCGAGATCCTCGCGGGCATCGGCGTGTTCGCGACGCTGGGCTTCCTCGCCCACGAGGAGGGCATCGGCGTCGGCGAGCTCGAGGGCATCAGCGGGCCGATCCTGTCGTTCGTCACCTTCCCGGCCATCGTGTCCGAGATGCCCGGCGGCCCGATCTTCGGCGCCCTGTTCTTCGGCTCGCTCGCCATGGCCGGCTTCACGTCGCTGCTGTCGATCCTCCAGGTGGTCTCCGCGGCGTTCCAGGAGAAGTTCGGCTGGACCCCGCGCGGGGCGGCGACGCGCGTCGGCGTCGTGAGCGCCGTCGTGTCCGTCCTGCTGTTCTCCACGACGACCGGCCTGATCGCGCTCGACACCGCGGACCAGTGGGCCAACAACATCGGCATCGTCGCGTCGGCCGTCCTCACGACGATCCTCGTCGTGTGGGTCCAGCGGCGCGGCGAGGAGCTGCGCTATCACCTCAACGCCGTCTCGACGTTCCAGGTGGGGCGCTGGTGGGTGTGGCTCGTCGGGCTGCTCGCCCCGGTGGTCCTCGGGTACATGCTCGTGTCGCGCATCGTCACGCTGCTGACCGACGGCTACGAGGGGTACCCGGCGTGGTACCTGGCGGTCTTCGGGTGGGGCGCGGTCCTGCTCATCGTGGTGGGCGCCGGGGTGCTCACCGCGATGCGCTGGCGTCGCAGCCCCGACGACTTCGCGGCGTGGCCGCCCTTCCCGCCCGACCGGGCGACGTCGACCCGCCGCGCGGAGCCGGAGGTGACCCGATGAGCACGGAGGCGATCGTCCTGCTGGTGCTCGCGATCGTCGTCGTGTGGGGCGGGCTCGTGGCGAGCGCGCTCGCCCTGCGCGCGCGCTCGGAACGGACGGACTTCCCGCCGGGCGGGGAGGACGACCGCCGCGAGGACGCTGCGCCCCTGGAGCGCGACACGTAGAGCCGGCGCGGCGGCCAGGGCCGCCCGGTTTGGCGTGCGGGGCCCGTCTCCCGCACACTCGTCCCCTGGTGCTGCGCACCGCCGGGTCCTCTGTTCCCCGTACGTCCCCCCACCCCCCGGGTGCCGACGTAACACGACGGAGACGATCGGTGAATACGCTGCCCCTGCCCGGCCCACCCCCGATCGGAGAACCTCATGCGTACGACCTCGCGCAAGCCGTCCCTCACCGGTCTCGTCGCGCTGACCGCGACGAGCGCCCTCCTCCTCACCGCGTGCACCGACGCGTCCCAGACCGGGACCGACGGCAGCACCGCGGGCACGGACGGCGAGTCCAGCGCCGCGCCGTCGTTCGACCCGTCGACCATCGAGGTCGACGACGCGGCGGCCGCGCTGCTCCCCGAGGAGATCGCGTCCGCGGGCGTGCTCACCGTCGGCTCCAACACCGAGTACGCGCCGGCCGAGTTCATCGGCGAGGACGGGCAGACGCCCGTCGGGTTCGACATCGACACGATCAAGGCCGTCGGCGCGACGCTCGGCCTCGAGGTCGAGATCCAGTCGGCCGACTTCCCGGCGATCATCCCCGCGCTCGGCACCAAGTACGACGCCGGCATCTCCTCCTTCACGATCACCGAGGAGCGCATGCAGGAGTCGAACATGATCTCCTTCCTCAACGCCGGCTCCGCGTACGCGGTGGCCTCGGGCAACCCGGACGACATCGACCCGGAGAGCCTGTGCGGCGTCACGGTCGCGGTCCAGACGGGCACGATCCAGGACGAGGACATCGCCGTCCAGAGCGAGGAGTGCGAGACCGCCGGCGAGGAGGCCATCGACATCCTCCAGTACGAGTCGCAGGCCGACGCGACGACGAACCTCGTCGGTGGCAAGGCGCAGGTCATGTACGCCGACTCCCCGGTCATCGGCTACGCCGTCGAGCAGACCGGCGGCCAGATCGAGCAGCTCGGCGACGTGTTCGACGCCGCGCCGCAGGGCATCGTCGTCGCCAAGGACGCCACCGACCTCGCCGCGGCGATCCAGGCCGCGCTCCAGACGCTCATGGACGACGGGACGCTCGTGGAGGTCCTCGACGGCTGGGGCTCCGGCGACGCCGCGCTCGAGACCGCCGAGATCAACCCGTCGGTCGGCTGACCCTGCCCTGACCGCGCCGGTCGCGGGCCCCGGAAGCAGATCGGGGCCCGCGACCGGCACACTGGTCGTCGGCGGGCGCGAGGACGCACCCGCCGCGGCCGCTCGGTGACCCGAGCCCGAACCCCGAGGTGGACCCATGGCCCTGCCCGGACCGAACGCCCCGCACCGCGCCGACGACGCGTCGTCCGACCGGTCGACCGATCCTGCGCCCGACGCGTCGACCGACCCGGTCCCCGACCGGATCCACGCGCGGCCGGTGCCGCGGCCCGGCCGGTGGATCTCGGCCGTCGTGCTGCTCGTCCTCGCCGCGATGGCGGTGCACGGCCTCGTGACCAACGAGAAGTTCCGCTGGGACGTCGTGTGGCTGTACCTGCGCGACGTCAACGTCATCCGCGGCGTCGGGTGGACGCTCGTCCTGACGTTCGGCTCGATGGTGATCGCCATCGTGCTCTCCGTCGGCCTCGCGGTCATGCGACGCTCCGACAACCCGGTGATGCGCTCCGTGAGCTGGGCGTACATCTGGTTCTTCCGCGGGACGCCGATCTACACCCAGCTCGTGTTCTGGGGCCTCCTCGCGGTGCTCTACCCGCGGCTGAGCCTCGGCATCCCGTTCGGACCCGAGTTCTTCGAGTTCCGCACGCAGGACGTCATCACCGCGTTCTGGGCCGCGCTGCTCGGGCTCGCGCTCAACGAGGCGGCGTACCTCGCGGAGATCGTGCGCGCCGGCCTCGGGTCGGTGGACCCCGGGCAGAGCGAGGCGGCGCGGGCGCTGGGCATGAAGGACCGCAAGATCCTCACGCGCGTCGTGCTGCCGCAGGCGATGCGCGTCATCGTGCCCCCGACGGGCAACGAGACGATCTCGATGCTCAAGACCACGTCCCTCGTGCTCGCCGTGCCGTTCACGCTCGACCTCACGTACGCGACGAACGCGATCGGCAACCGCACGTTCCTGCCGATCCCGCTCCTCATGGTCGCGGCGTTCTGGTACCTGCTCATCACGAGCATCCTCATGATCGGCCAGTACTACATCGAGCGGTACTACGGCCGCGGGTTCGGCGACCAGGCCGGTGCCCGACGACGCGGCGGCGGCCCGGGCGGGCGGCGCCGCCGGGGCAGGCCCAGCAAGCAGGAGCTCATCGCGGCCTCCCGCACGACCAAGGACGACCCCTTCCTGGAGGTGACCCCGTGAGCGGGACGGACGGCACGGCAGCGGGCACGACGTCGAGCACGGGGCCGACCCGGCGGGACGACGCGCCCATGGTGCAGGTCGAGGGCCTGCACAAGATGTTCGGCGACCTGCACGTCCTGCGCGGCGTGGACCTCGACGTGCCGCGCGGTTCGGTGTGCGTCGTGCTCGGGCCCTCGGGCTCCGGCAAGTCCACGCTCCTGCGGTGCGTCAACGAGCTCGAGGAGATCACGGGCGGGCGCATCCGCGTCGCGGGAGAGCTCATGGGCTACCGCGAGGTCACGAAGAACGGGCGTACCGTGCTGCACCGCCTGCACCCGCGGGTCGTCGCGCGCCAGCGCGCCCGGATCGGCATGGTGTTCCAGCGCTTCAACCTGTTCCCGCACATGACGGCGCTCGAGAACGTCATGGAGGCGCCCGTCCAGGTGCGCGGGCTCAGCAGGGCGGAGGCGCGGGCCCGCGCGAACGAGCTGCTCGAGCGCGTCGGCCTCTCCGACCGCGCCGACCACTACCCGGCGCAGCTCTCGGGCGGTCAGCAGCAGCGCGTCGCGATCGCGCGGGCGCTCGCGATGGACCCGGACCTCATGCTGTTCGACGAGCCGACGTCCGCGCTCGACCCCGAGCTCGTCGGCGAGGTGCTCGCCGTCATGCGCGACCTCGCGCGCTCCGGCATGACGATGATGGTCGTCACGCACGAGATCGGGTTCGCGCGAGAGGTGGCCGACACCGTCGTCTTCATGGACGAGGGCGTCATCGTCGAGCAGGGCACGCCCGACCAGGTGCTCGGCGACCCGCAGCACGAGCGCACGAAGGGGTTCCTCGCGCACGTGCTGTAGGGAGCGGGGTCAGGAGGCCCGACGGCGCGGCAGGACGGGCACGTCCTCCGACGGGACGATCCGGGGTTCGAGGCCGACCGGACGGGCGACCGTCACCATCTCTCCGCTGAGCGCCCGGCCCAGGTGGAGGAGCGGGAGCTGGTTCTCGTGCTCGACGACGAGGGCGTCGAAGATCGGGGTCTCGCTGTCACTGGTTCTGGTGTCGGTCCTGCGCACCCGACAACTCTCCGTGATGGGCGTGAAGGGCGCGACCGGAAGCGGTGACGTGTCGGTGACGACGTCGTGCGCAACCGTGCAGGGGCCACCGTCGCCGGGTGGCGGTCCGGGCCGGGGCGCGGTTCGATGGGCGCGTCCCCCGCGCCCGGGATCCACGGGAGGTCCGATGAGCCTCGCCCCGATCGTCCACGAGCTGCGTCTCGCGTGCCCCGTCGACACCGCGTTCGACACGTACGCGCGGCGCATGGGCGAGTGGTGGCCGCCGCAGTACACGGCGCACGCCGCGACGTTCTCGGGCCTCGCCGTGGAGCCGGTCGTCGGAGGCCGGCTCGTCGCGTCGTACGGCGCGGTCGAGCACGAGTGGGGGCGCGTCACGCTCTGGGAGCCGACGGCGCACCTCGCCCACACCTTCACGCTCGCCCAGCCGTCGGGCCGGGAGTCGCTCGTGCGGGTGGACCTGCGCGCGACGCGGCACGGCACGGCCGTGCGCGTCGAGCACGGCGGGTGGGCGCAGGGGACCGAGGGCGTCCGTGCCCGGTTCACCGACTGGCCGCTCATCCTCAGCCGGTACGCGTTCCTCGCAGAGCACCCCGACCCGGAGAAATAGGCTCAGCCCCAGCTGCCGAGGTCGCCCCAGGACCAGCCGGAGTCCTCGCCGTCCTCGTCCTGGTCGCCGTTCCCGTCCTGGTTGCCGTTCCCGTTCTGGTCCCGGTTCTCCCGGTCGCGCCGTTCGCGCTCTGCCGTCGCGTCGTCGAGCTCCTTCTGGCGGGTGGCGGCATCCTCCTCGGCCTTCGCCACCGCGGCCTCGCGCTCGGCGAGACCGGCCTGTGCGGCGTCGACCTCCGTGCGCTGCGCCTCCAGGTCCGCGCGCTCGGTCTCGAGCTGCTCCCGCTCCGCCTCCACCTCTGCCTGCACGCGCTCCGCCTCGGCCGTCGCCTCCTGCGCGGCGCCCTGCGCCGACAGCGTGAGACCGATGCCGACGAGCAGGCCCAGCGCGAGGCCCGCGAGCCCGACCGCGCTCGGTACGAGCCAGCGCCGTCCCCGGTCGGGGGTGTGGTCGTCGTCGTCGGCCGCAGGGAGCGACAACGGACCGAGCGGAGCCGCCGCTCCGCGCGCGGCCGGCACCGAGGGCGCCGGGGGCGGCGACGTGGCGGCGAGGCCGGCGAGGCTCGGCAGGACCATCGTCGAGCTCGCGACCGGGTGCGCTGCGTCGTCGGCGACGACGGGCACGGGGCCGGACGGGCGCTCCCGCAGCGACCGACGACTCGGCGGGACGTCTGCCCGCACCGGCTCCGGGGCGGGCGGCGCGGGGATCTCGTCGACCCAGAACACCCACCCGGGCGGCGCCGGGGGCCACGACGGGTCCGGGTGCCAGTCGGTCGTCGGCGTGAAGCCTGGCGGGACCGACCAACCGGGGGGCGGCGTGAACCGCACGGCCATGGGACCTCCTTCGACGGGCGCCGGTCGGCGCGATCGACGGGAACACTATGCTGCAGCGGGCTTCCGCGGGACGAATCGCCCGTCCCGCCGCGGGGTGGCCCGGATGCGGTCCAGGGGCGCGCGCCGCATAATCTTGCGCGATGAGACCCGACTGGTTCGCGCGCGCGACCGCGACCACGAGCACGGGTTCCCTCGCCGGGGAGGTCGACTGGTCGGCCACGCCCCTCGGCCGGCCCTCGACGTGGCCGCACGGGCTCCGGGCGGCGTTCGTGCTGTGCTTCAGCACCCGCTTCCCCGTGATGCTGACGTGGGGGCCCGAGCTGACGATGATCTACAACGACGGCTACCGGGAGATGCTGGGGAGGGACAAGCACCCCGCCGCCATGGGAGCGCCCGCCCGGGCGGTCTGGGGCGAGATCTGGGACGACATCGGGCCGCTGTTCGACCAGGTGCTGGCGTCGGGCCGTCCCACCTGGACCGTCGACGCGAAGCTCCTCATGGAGCGATCCGGCTACGTCGAGGAGACCTACTTCACGTTCTCCTACAGCCCGCTCGAGGACGACGACGGCGTCGTGCGCGGCGTGCTCGACATCGCCACGGAGACGACGGACCGCGTGGTCGACCGTCGTCGGATGCTGCTGCTGAGCCGGCTCTCGCTCGCGCTGCAGGACCGGACGCACCGGGTCGACGAGCTGGCCCGGACCTTCGTCGACGAGGTCGCCACGAGCGCCGACCTCGTCGGGGCGGAGGTGTGGGCGCGCAGCGGGGAGGGCGAGGACGTCGTCGTCGTCGCAGCGACGGCCGAGCGGCCCGCCGCCTACCGGGCGCCGTCGTCCGACCCGGCTCCCACGGCCACGGGCCCGTTGCGCGCGGTCGCGCGCGAGGTGCTGGAGGACGGCGTCGCGCGCACGCTCGGCGCGACGCTCGTCGCGCCCCTGCACGGGCCGGGTACCGCTGCGCCGCTCGGCGTCGTCCTGCTGGAGGCCGTCCGGACGCGTCCGGTCGACGCCGCCGCGCTCGACTTCCTGCGCCTGGTCGCCGCCACCCTCGCCTCGGCGGTGCGCGACCGGGTGGGGCACGAGCGCGAGGTCCGCGAGGCGCGCGCGGCGAGCGAGGCCTTCCAGCTCGCGATGCTGCCCCCGCAGCTCACCACCTCGCGATGGACGACGCGCTACCAGCCCGCCGACGACCGGTACGCGGTGGGCGGCGACTGGTACGACGTCGTGCCGCTCGGGGACGGGCGGTGGGGCGTGCTCGTCGGCGACTGCGTCGGGCACGGGCTGCACTCCGCCGCTCGCATGGGCCAGCTCCGCAGCGCGGGGCGCGCGCTCCTGCTCGACGACCAGGGACCTGCCGCGACGCTCGCGGCGCTCGACCGGTTCGCCGCGGAGCTGCCGGGCGCCGAGTACACGACGGTGCTGTGCGGCGTCGTCGACGAGACCACGGGCACGCTCACGTGGTCGTCCGCGGGTCACCCGCCCGGGCTGGTCGTGCGCGACGGCGCGGCACACTGGCTCGCCGGAGGTCGGGGCGCCCCGCTCACCCTCGCGACGTCCGCGGGCCGCACGGAGACCAGCACCGCGCTCGAGGCGTCCGACGTGCTCGTCCTCTACACCGACGGGCTCGTCGAGCGTCGTGGCGAGAGCCTGCGCGAAGGGCTCGCGCGACTCGCGGACGTGGCGTCGCGGACCGTGCGCGAACGCCCCGCCACCGAGGTCGCCGACGCGCTGCTCGTCCGGCTCGTCGGGGACGCGGCGCGCGACGACGTGGCGGTCGTCGTGTACGCGGTGCCGGAACACGTGGCGACCGGCGCCGAGGCGGTCACCGGACGGCGCGGCGTCGACGGACCGGCCGGCGGGCAGGACGGTGTCGAGGGCGTGATCGACGCGGCGGCCGGCGTGGGTGGCCGCTGGTAGAACGGGCAGCAGCCGGGACGACCGGCTCGCCGGCCGCTCACCAGCACGCCGGCGCCGTCCGAGCACGGAGGTGCGCGTGTTCCTGGTCGACGAGCCGACGAGCGGCGCCGTGCCGGGCGGAGCGCCGGCGACCGGGGTGACGACGACCGGTGTGACGACGACCGCCGTCGTGCACTCCGCGAGCGACCTGGTCGTGGCCGCAGGGTGCGAGTACCGGCTCCTGAGCCGCCTCGACGAGCAGCTCGGTCGCGCGCCCCGGCGCGAGCACGCCCAGGACGTCATGCTGGACCGCGCCGCGACCCTCGGCCGACGGCACGAGGACGCGGTCCTCGCCGACCTCGAGGCACGCCACGGCGCGTACGACCCGGCGACCGGCCGCGGGGTGCTGCGGATCGATCCGCCGCGGCACGGCTCCTGGGACGACCTCGTCGCAGCGCACCTCCGCACGCTCGCCGCGGTCGAGGGCGGCGCGGACGTCGTGCACCAGGCGGCGTTCTTCGACGGCACGTTCCACGGCCGGGCCGACTTCCTCGTGCGGGTCCCCGAGCCCGACGACGCGGGCGGTCCCGCACGGCGCGCCGGGAAGCCCCCGCGGTACACCGTCATGGACGCCAAGCTCGCGCGCCGCGCGAAGGTGCCCGCGCTCCTGCAGCTCGCCGCGTACGCCGACCAGCTCCTCGCGGCGGACGTCCCCGTCGCTCCCGAGGTCGTGCTCGTCCTCGGCACGCGCTCCCGCAGCACCCACCGGCTCGCCGACCTCCTGCCCGTGTTCCGGGCGCGCCGGGACCGCCTGCTGCGGCTCACCGACACGCACCTCGCGCGCGACGGGCGTGCACCCTGGGACGACCCCGAGGTCCGCTCCTGCGGGCGCTGCGACGCGTGCCGCGAGCAGGTCGAGGCGCGGCGCGACGTCCTGCTCGTCGGCGGCGTGTACGAGCGGCAGCGCACGCTCCTGAACGCGGCCGGCATCCGGACCGCCGACGAGCTCGCCGCCGCGACGGAGCCCCCGGCAGGGATGACCGCGTCGTCGTTCCGGCGCGTCCGCGACCAGGCGGCCCTCCAGCTCGGCACCGGCGCCGCGGACGGGACCGTCGTCTGGGCGGACGCGTCCGGCCCGCGCGAGCTCTCGTGGCGCATCGACGACCCCGCGCCCGTCCACGCGCTCCCTACGCCCAGCGCGGGCGACCTCTTCTTCGACTTCGAGGGCGACCCGCTGTGGGTGGACGCCGACGGCACGAGCTGGGGCATCGACTACCTCTTCGGCTGGGTCGAGCGACCCGTCGACCCGGAGGGTCCTCCGCCCTCCCACGCGCTGTGGGCGCACGACCTCGCGTCCGAGCGCGACGCGCTCGTCGCGTTCGTCGACCACGTGAACGCGCGGCGCCGCGAGCACCCGGACCTGCACGTCTACCACTACGCCGACTACGAGAAGTCCCACCTGCTGTCCATCGCCGCGCGGCACGGCGTGTACGAGGAGGAGGTCGACGACCTGCTGCGGGACGGCGTGCTCGTCGACCTCTACGCGGTCGTGCGACCGGCTCTGCGCATCTCCGACCCGTCCCGTTCGCTCAAGAAGCTCGAGCCGCTGTACATGGGCGACGAGCTCCGCGGCGGCGACGTGAAGGACGCCGCGGCGTCGATCGTGGCCTACGCCGAGTACACCGGCCTGCGCGATGCCGGCCGGCACGAGGAGGCCGACGAGCTGCTCCGCGGGATCGAGGACTACAACCGCTACGACTGCGTGTCGACGTTGCGGTTGCTCGAGTGGTTGCGGTGGGCCGTCGCTCGGTCCGCGTCCGGGTCCGAGGCCGTGGCCGGGTCGGGTGCGGGGCCGGAGGAGGCGCGCGCCGTCTACCATCCGCGTCCTCGTTCCTCGGACGCTCCCGCCAGGCCCGCCACGACGGCGCGCGCCTCCTCCGACCCCGCTGCGGACGTCACCTCGGCCGGTGGGTCGGTGGGCGAGGCGACGGCCGGTGGTGGGTCCGCGAGTGGCTCCGGTGACGGTGTCGCCCCCTCCGGTGGGTCGGTGGGCGGGGCGACGGCCGGTGGTG
>NZ_CALPBY010000005.1 GCF_943181405.1 Cellulosimicrobium sp. Marseille-Q4280 | reverse complement strand
GGGCCGGGCGGGCGGGGCGGCTCGGGAGCCGGCCACCGATCACGTCCGCGCCCGCGTGGCCGTTGGTCTGGGCCCAGTGGAGCGCCCACGTGATGACGCCGCCGTTCTTCCCGTAGGGCGTCGCGGGCCGGAGGGTGCCGCGGCCGGTCCCGACCTCGCGGCGGTCGACGGGCTTCACGCCGTTCGCCAGCGGCGGGTACCCGCCACCGGGCCAGCCGTACGGGTACCCGCCGCAGGGCCACCCCGGCCACCCCGGCCAGCCCGGCCAGCCGTACGGCTACCCGGGCGGCTACGACCCCAACCTCGACCCGAACGCGAAGTCGCGGCTCGCCGCGGGCCTGCTGGGCATCTTCCTCGGCAGCCTCGGCATCCACCGCTTCTACCTGGGCTACACGGGGATCGGCCTGACGATGCTGCTCGTCTCCGTCATCGGCGCGCTGCCCACGTTCGGGCTCGCTCCGGTCGCGGTGTCGGTCTGGGGTCTCGTCGAGGGCATCCTCTACCTCACGGCGAAGCAGGGCTCCTACGCGGTGGACTCGACGGGTCGCCCGCTCCGGGCCTGAGCCGACGGCTCAGATGCGGTAGTCGTCCCGGCCCTTCGGGTCGGGCGACGCCGCGTCGTCGGGCCCTCCGTGCTTGCCGAGTCCGGACGCCTGGTCCTTGACGGCCCCGGCGACCTTGCCGCCCTGCTCCTTGGCGACGTCCGCCAGCTTCGCGCCCTGCTCCTTCGCGACCGTGGTCACCTTGTCCTGCGCGGTGTGGACCGCCGACTGGACGTCCTCGGACTGCCAGAGGTCCTTGGCCTTGACCTTGATCTCCTCGAACCGCTCGCGTCCGGCGCGGGTCCCGAGCACGTACCCGATCCCGATCCCGACGACGAGTGCGATCTTCGACTTCATGGGGTTCCTCCTCGTTCGGCTGGTCAGGCGAACGTAGTCAGTGGCGTGCCTGCTCGCGCGGGCTGGGCCCGGAACGGGGCCGGTACGGGCGAGGCGTGGGCGTGCGTCGGCGCGGGTCGTGGCGTCGGCTAGCGTGGCCCCGTGCTGCTCTCCGACCGCGACATCAGGGCCGAGCTCGACGCCGGCCGCGTCCAGCTCGAGCCGTACGAGCCGGCGATGCTCCAGCCGTCGAGCATCGACGTGCGCCTGGACCGGTTCTTCCGGTTGTTCGACAACCACAAGTACCCGTTCATCGACCCGGCGCAGGACCAGCCGGACCTCACGCGCCTCGTCGAGGTCGACCCGGCCGAGCCGTTCGTGCTGCACCCGGGGGAGTTCGTCCTCGGGTCCACGTTCGAGGCGGTGACGCTGCCCGACGACGTCGCGGCGCGCCTCGAGGGCAAGTCGAGCCTCGGGCGGCTCGGGCTGCTCACGCACTCGACGGCCGGCTTCATCGACCCCGGGTTCTCCGGTCACGTGACGCTCGAGCTGAGCAACGTCGCGACGCTGCCCATCACGCTGTGGCCGGGCATGAAGATCGGCCAGCTGTGCTTCTTCCGGCTGTCGTCGCCCGCCGAGCACCCGTACGGGTCGCAGCAGTACGGCTCGCGCTACCAGGGCCAGCGTGGGCCGACGGCGTCGCGCTCGTTCCAGAACTTCCACCGGACGGACGTGTGAGGTGGCCCCGATGACGACCCTGCCCCTCCTGGCGAACCCCGACGGCCGCGGTGCCGCGCAGGGGTACCAGGCGCGGCACCTGCTCGGGCTGCCGGGGGACGTGCTGGTCGACGAGGTCGAGACCCTCGCGCTCTCGCGCTTCGCGGGCGCCCGGTGGGACGTCGCACCGGCGGGCACCGAGCCGCTCGTCCCGCCCGCGCGCACGGCAGGCCCGAGCGAGCCCGGGGTGCTGCGCACCTCACGGCACTCGTCGCTCACCGGTCCGTTCGCCGCGACCGGCTCGGGTCTGCCGCCCGGGACGGAGCTCGTGTTCGACGTCGTGTGCCCTCGCGAGCGGGGCGAGGCGCCCTGGCCCGGCGGCAGCGACCGCGACGGCGTCGGCCGCGCGTTCCCGGGCGGCCTGCCCGTGCGCGAGGAGGAGCGCGTCGTCGCGTGGCTCGTCGCGGCCGCACGGCGGCTCGGCGGGTCCGTGCGCACCGACGTCGGGAACCCGGCCGGACCCGGGGTCGTCCTCACGCCCGACCCGGGTGTCACGATCGACATGTGCCTGTACTCCGACGTCTGGCTCGAGCCGAACGCCGCGCTCGCGCTCGTCGCGCGCCTGCACCCGCGCACGACCCTCGCGACCGAGGGTGCGTCCTACCAGGGCCCGCCGAAGGGCATCACCGAGATGCCCCTGTACCCGGGCGAGAAGATGGACCCGGACCTGCGTCGCGCGATCCACGCGGCCGCGGACGACGTCGACATCAAGGCCCTGACGACCGGCTCGGTGCTCGACGGCTACGGCCTGCTCGTCGACCTCGGCCTGGACGGGCTCGTCGCGGTCGAGGTGGGCGGCGAGGACCAGCTCCCGCTGCTCCTGCGCGGCCTGCCGTGGACGGCGGGCGGCGCGGTGAGCTACCGGGTCCGGTGGGAGCCGCGCGACCTCCTCGAGTCGCAGCAGGAGCAGCCGTCGATGGAGCACCGGATCGCGCGCAAGCGCGCCGGGGAGGTCGTCGGGCAGATCACGACCGCTCTGCACGGCGCGGTGGGCGGCGAGGTCGCGGACGAGTCCGACTTCCTGGTGGAGCCCGAGGACCTCTGACGCCGACGGCCCGTCCCGGCCGCGCAGCGGGTGAGGAATCGGTCACGATCCGGCCCCCGGCCCGCGGGCACATGTCGGCAGTCGGTAAAGTAGAGGCGGCTCGACACCTCGTCCCCGCGGGGGTCGACGCCCTGCTTCGTCGCGCGCGCCGCCGGAAGGCCGGTCGCCGCGGCGTCTGACAAGTCCAGCAAGGTCAGCAAGACCCGCCCACCCGCCCCCGACCCGGACGGAGCGGCCCGTGCTCTACGTGCTCCTCGCGCATCTCGCGATGGCACTGGGCGCGCCTGCACTCGTCTCCCTCCTCGGTCGCCGGGCCTTCCTCGTCCTCGCGCTCGCGCCGGCGTCCGCCGCCGTCTACGCGCTGGCGTGGACGGACCGCGTCATGGCCGGCGACCACCCGACGTCGGTCGTCGAGTGGGTGCCCGGCCTCGGGCTCGAGCTCGCGTTCCGCATGGACACGCTGTCGTGGCTCATGCTGCTGCTCGTCGGCGGCGTCGGTGCGCTGGTGCTCGTCTACTGCTCGGCGTACTTCTCGCCGACGGCCCAGGGCCTGCGCCGCTTCGGCGGCGTCCTCACGGCGTTCGCGGGCGCGATGGTCGGCCTGGTCGTCGCCGACGACGTGCTCCTGCTGTTCGTCTTCTGGGAGCTGACGACCGTCTTCTCCTACCTCCTCATCGGCCACTACGCCGACCGCAAGGCGAGCCGGCGTGCGGCGATGCAGGCGATCGTCGTGACGACGGCGGGTGGCCTGGCGATGCTCGTCGGGCTCATCGTCCTCGGGGTCCAGGCGGGCACGTACCGCCTCTCCGAGATCGTCGCGGACCCGCCCACCGGCGGCGCGGTGACGGCCGCGGTCGTGTGCGTCCTCGTGGGTGCGGTGAGCAAGTCGGCGCTGATCCCGCTGCACTTCTGGCTGCCCGCCGCGATGGCCGCTCCGACGCCGGTGAGCGCCTACCTGCACGCCGCGGCGATGGTCAAGGCCGGCGTCTACCTCGTCGCGCGGTTCGCGCCCGCCTACTCGGACACGACGGTGTGGCGCTCGATCGTCATCGCCCTCGGCGCCGGGACGCTGCTCGTCGGCGGCTACCGCGCGCTGCGCCAGTACGACCTCAAGCTCGTGCTCGCGTTCGGCACGGTGAGCCAGCTCGGCCTGATCATCCTCCTGGTCGGGATCGGCACGCGCGGTGCCGCCCTCGCCGGGCTCGCGATGATCGGCGCGCACGCGATGTTCAAGGCGTCGCTGTTCCTCGTCGTCGGCGCCGTCGACGCGGCCACCGGGACGCGCGACCTGCGCCGGCTGACGGGCGTCGGCCGGCGGCTGCCGTGGACGGCGTTCGCGGGCGGGCTCGCGACCGCGTCGATGATCGGCCTGCCGCCCTTCGCCGGCTACGTCGCGAAGGAGGCGGCGCTCGAGGCGCTGCTGCACGGCGAGGGGCCCGCGTGGGTCGACGCCGTCGTCCTGTGGTCCGTCGTCGTCGGCTCCATGTTCACGGTCGCCTACGGTCTCCGGTTCTGGTGGGGCGCCTTCTCGTCGCACAAGCGCCACGGCTCCCCGGCGCGCGCGAACGACCACCTGGACCTCCGCGCCCCCGGCCGGGGCCCCGTCATCGAGGCGGACGAGGCGCCCGTCGACCCGGCCCGGATCAAGCCCCTGCCGTTCCTGCTCGTGGCGCCCGCCGTCGTGCTCGCGGTGCTGGGCCTCGCGGCCGCCCTCGTGCCGCACTTCGGCGAGGACCTGCTGCAGCCCTACGCCGAGACGTACCCGGCGGGGGAGCCGGGCCACCTCGTGCTGTGGGCCGGGTTCACTCCCGCGCTCGCCCTCACGGTGCTCGTCCTGGCGGTCGGCGTCCTGCTCTTCTGGCAGCGCTCGCGCGTCGAGCGGTTCCAGGCCTCGCTGTGGACCGGCCCGGAGGCGGACGTCACCTACCGGCGCGTCATGCGCAAGCTCGACGACGTCGCCGCGGACGTCACCGCGGTGACCCAGCGAGGCTCGCTCCCGCTGTACCTCGGCATCATCCTCACGGTGCTGGTCCTCGGGCCCGGGCTCGTGATGGTCGCGCAGACGAGCTGGCCCGAGCAGCTCAAGGCGTGGGACCGCCCCGCGCAGCTCGCGGCCGTCGTCGCGATCTGCGTCGCCTCGATCCTCGCCGCCCGCTCGCGGCGCCGGCTCAAGGCCGTGATCCTCATCGGCATCGCGGGCTACGGCAACGCCGTGCTCTTCCTCCTGCACGGCGCACCTGACCTCGCGCTCACCCAGGTCCTCGTCGAGACCATCACGCTCGTCGTCATGGTGCTCGTCCTGCGCCGCCTGCCGCCCTACTTCTCCGACCGCCCGCTCGCGTCGAGCCGGTGGGTGCGCCTGGGCGTCGCCGTCGCGGTGGGCGTCGTGATGATGGGGTTCGCGGTCGTCGTGCCGCTGGCGCGCGTCGCGATCCCGGTCTCCGTCGACTTCCCGGAGGAGGCGTACGAGTGGGGCGGCGGCAAGAACATCGTCAACGTGACGCTCGTCGACATCCGCGCGTGGGACACGATGGGCGAGATCTCGGTGCTCCTCGCCGCGGCGACCGGCGTCGCGTCCCTCGTCTTCCTGCGCACGCGCAGCGGCGAGGTGCTGCGGATCGCGAACGCCCGGGTCGTCACGGGCAAGCCCGACGGCAAGGGCACGGGCGTCTGGGGCGGCGAGCCCGACCCGGGTGCGGCGCTGCGGCGGCGCGGCGTGGACGACGCGGCGCAGCCCCGCATGTCCGTGTGGCTCAACGCGGGCCGCACGCTCGCGCCGCAACGACGTTCGGTGATCTTCGAGGTCGTCACCCGGGTCCTCTTCCACTCGATGATCGTCTTCGCGCTGTTCCTGCTCTTCTCGGGCCACAACAACCCCGGCGGCGGCTTCGCGGCGGGCCTCGTCGTCGGCATCGCGCTGGTCGTGCGGTACCTCGCGGGCGGGCGGTACGAGCTGGGCGAGGCCGCGCCGGTGCACCCCGGCCTGCTCCTGGGTCTCGGCCTGTTCCTCTCCGCGGGGGCCGGCCTCGTCCCCCTCTTCTTCGGCGGCTCGGTGCTCCAGAGCGCGATCCTCGAGGTGACCGTCCCCGTGTTCGGGGACGTCAAGTTCGTCACGACGCTGTTCTTCGACGTGGGCGTGTTCCTCGTCGTCGTCGGCCTGGTCCTCGACATCCTGCGCACGCTCGGCGCGGAGATCGACCGGCAGACCGAACGTGCCGCCGCCGGGCGCGAGCCCGGCGAGGACACCGGTCCGCTCGAGGCGATGGAGCCGGACGCGATCGGCGGTGGTCGACGATGAACGGGCCCGCGGGCGTGATCGACATGACCCCGAGCATCGTCCTCGTGCTGGCGATCGGCGTGTGCTTCGCCACCGGCGTGTACCTGCTCCTCGAGCGCAGCCTCACCCGGGTGCTGCTCGGCTTCATCCTCATGGGGAACGGCGCGAACCTGCTCTTCCTCGTCGCCGGCGGCCGGGCGGGCGGGGCACCGATCGTCGGGACCACGCCCGACGACGAGATGAGCGACCCGCTCGTCCAGGCGATGGTCCTCACCGCGATCGTCATCACCCTCGGGCTCACGGCGTTCGTCCTCGCCATGGCGTACCGCTCGTGGCAGCTCCACGGCCACGACGAGGTCCAGGACGACCTCGAGGACCGGCGCGTCGCGCGCCACGCGGCGCGCAACGCACCCGCGTTCGAGGACCTCGACACGGAGGAGAGCGGGCAGACGCTGGACGACGAGGCGGCCGAGGTGCACGACGAGACCGACGCGGACCGCGACGGGATCACCGACGCGCGGCTCGGCCGCAAGCGGTCCCGGCCGCACGGCACGGACGACGACGAGGGGGAGGAGCGCTGATGGACCTGACCGAGGTCGCACGCACCGTCGTCCCCCTGCCCGTCGTGCTGCCGCTCATCGCGGCCGGGCTCACCCTGGCGCTGTGGCGCCACGCGCGCGCCCAGCGGATCATCGCGACGGCGGCGCTCTCCCTCGTGCTCGTCACGTCCGTCGTGCTGCTCGTCGCCGCGGACTCCGGCCCCATCGTGGTCGACGTGGGCGAGTGGGCAGCCCCGGTCGGCATCGACCTCGTGGCGGACCGGCTCTCGGCGCTCATGCTCACGGTGTCGAGCTTCGTCATGCTGTGCGTCCTGCTGTACTCGCTGGCCCAGGGCGTGGCCGACGGGGACGAGGAGGCGCCGGTCGCGATCTACCACCCGACGTTCATGGTCCTCGCGGCGGGCGTGTTCAACGCGTTCCTGTCCGGCGACCTGTTCAACCTCTACGTCGGGTTCGAGATCTTCCTCGCGGCGAGCTACGTGCTGCTCACGCTCGGCGGGACGGGCGAGCGGATCCGGGCGGGATCGATCTACGTCGTCGTCGCGCTGCTGTCGTCGATCATCTTCCTCGTCGCGATCGCGCTCACCTATGCGTCGACGGGCACGGTCAACCTCGCGCAGCTCTCCGAGCGGTTCGCCGAGATCGACCCCGGCGTGCGGCTGACGATCCAGCTCCTGCTGCTGCTCGCGTTCGGGATCAAGGCCGCGTTGTTCCCCCTGTCGTCCTGGCTCCCGGACTCCTACCCGACGGCGCCCGCACCGGTCACCGCGGTGTTCGCGGGCCTGCTCACCAAGGTCGGCGTGTACGCGATCATCCGCACCCAGACGCTGCTGTTCCCGCAGGACGACCGCGTCGACGACCTGCTCCTGTGGCTCGCCCTGCTGACGATGGTCGTCGGGATCCTCGGCGCCGTCGCGCAGAACGACATCAAGCGGCTGCTGTCCTTCACGCTCGTGAGCCACATCGGCTTCATGATCTTCGGCATCGCGCTCGCGTCCGAGCCGGGCATGGCGGCGGCCATCTTCTACGTCGTGCACCACATCACGGTGCAGACCACGCTGTTCCTCGTCGTGGGCCTCGTGGAACGTCGCGGCGGGTCGACGTCGCTCGACCGCCTCGGTGGTCTCGCCAAGCTCGCGCCGGGCCTGGCGATCCTGTTCTTCGTCCCGGCGATGAACCTCGCGGGCATCCCGCCGCTCTCGGGCTTCCTCGGCAAGCTCGGGCTGCTCGAGGAGGGTGTCGCGCAGGGCACGCCGCTCACGTGGGCGCTCGTCGTCGGTTCCGTCGTGACGTCGCTCCTCACGCTCTACGCGATCGTCAAGGCCTGGAACAAGGCGTTCTGGCAGACGCCGCCCGTCGAGATCCCGCAGGGCGTCACCATGCCGCGCGGCATGGTGGGGCCCGCGGCGGCGCTCGTGGCGTTCGGCCTCGCGCTCACCGTGGTCGCCGGCCCGCTCTACTCCTACACGGAACGCGCGGCCGCGACCCTGCTCGACGGCCACACCTACGTCGACGCGGTGTTCGTCGGCGGCTCCGAGCGCGGGCAGGGTGTCTCGAGCGACGTCGCCGAGGACGGTGACGGGTCATGAGCCTGCACCGCCGTCGCAGCAACCTGGCCGTCGGGTGGTTCCGCCGCGTCACCACGCAGTGGCGCACGGTCCTCTGGCTGACCCTCGTGTGGGTCATGCTCTGGGGCGACCTGTCGTGGGGCAACGTCGTCGCGGGTGCGGTGCTGGGCGCCGTGGTGCTCGTGATGTTCCCGCTGCCGTCGGTCGCGACCAGCGGCCGCGTCCGCCCGTGGCCGCTCCTCGTGCTGCTCGCGAGGTTCGTGGCCGACCTCGTCACCGCGTCGTTCCAGGTGAGCCTCCTCGCGCTCGACCCGCGGCGGACGCCGCACGGGGCCGTCGTCGGGGTGCGCCTGCGGAACCCGTCCGACCTGTACATGACCATGACGGCAGAGCTCAGCTCGCTCGTCCCCGGGTCGCTCGTCGTCGAGGCGCACCGGCTCACGGGGATGCTCTACCTGCACGTGCTCGACGTCGACCAGGTGGGCGGCGTCGAGCAGGTGCGCGCCGACACGCTCGCGCTCGAGGCGCGCATCCTGCACGCGTTCGCGTCGAACGAGGACCTGCGCGCGGCCGGGCTCTACCACGGCACCGGGGGGACGCCTGCGGTCGACGACCCGGGCGAGGGCGGCGGGCGGCCCGGCCACGAGACGGGCGCGGCCCGAGGACCGGCCACCGGGGAGAGGAGCGAGCCGTGACCGACACCGTCTACCTCGTCGTCGTGATCGCGGCGGCGGTGCTGCTCGGGGCGGCCGCGACGCTCGCCGTCGTCCGGGCCGAGCGCGGTCCGTCGATGCTCGACCGCACCATCGCGCTCGACGTCTTCACGACGACGCTCGTCGGTGCGATCGCGCTCGAGGCTGCGTTCTCGCGCCGCACCGACACGATCCCGCTGCTCGTCGTGCTCTCGCTCGTCGGCTTCATCGGGTCGGTGACGATCGCCCGGTTCGCGTCCGTCGAGCCCGAGGGAGAGGGCCGCATCCGCACCCCCGAGGAGGTGGCGCGCGAGGACGCCGAGCGCCGCGCCGCCGAGGAGGACGAGCGCGACGCCGCGATCGACGCCGACCACCACGGCACCACCCCCGAGGGGGAGGTGCGCTGATGGACACCGCGTTCTGGGACGGGGTCGCCGACATCGTGTCCGCCGTGCTCCTGCTGCTCGGTGCGTTCCTCGCGTTCGCCGCCGGTGTCGGCGTCGTGCGCTTCCCCGACCTGCTCGCCCGCATGCACGCGGCGACGAAGCCGCAGGTGCTCGGGCTCATCCTCGTGCTGCTCGGGCTGAGCCTGCGCCTGCGGTCGTGGGGAGCCGTCGCGACGCTCGCGCTCGTCGTCGTCTTCCAGCTCCTCACCTCGCCGGTCGCGGCGCACATGGTCGGCCGTGCGGGGTACCGCACGGGCAAGGTCGACACGTCCCACCTCGTGGTCGACGAGCTGACGCGCGACCAGGACGCTGCCGACCGCGAGGACGTCGGCGAGCACGACCTCCCGGCCGGCCGTCGGCCCACGGCAGACCTGGCCGGCACGGGCGACGCGGCCGACCACGGGAGGGCGGTCCCCGCCCCGCCGAACGAGGACGGCGGTCGCGCGAGGTAGTACGGCTGTCGCGAGGTAGTACGGCTGTTGCGAGGTAGTACGGCTGTCACGCGAGGTAGTGCGGCTGTCGTGAGGGTGGTACCGGGGGAGTACGGGACGCGGGCGCGGTAGCCGAGGAGTCCTCGTGCCGGGCGGGCGGGCGCGTGGTAGACCGGACC
The DNA here is from genome assembly GCF_943181405.1 of Cellulosimicrobium sp. Marseille-Q4280. Classification (GTDB taxonomy): domain Bacteria; phylum Actinomycetota; class Actinomycetes; order Actinomycetales; family Cellulomonadaceae; genus Cellulosimicrobium. The sequence continues at coordinate 419,715 of NZ_CALPBY010000005.1, read as the reverse complement.
CGTGCCAGCGAGCGACATGCCGTCCGACCACCGCCCGGCGCCGGCCGCCCCGTTCCCCGGGACGAGCCCGCGTGTCGTGCAGGGCGACGGCGGCGGGGAGAGCACGCTCACGGTGGTGGTCGCGTTCTGCGCCAACGCGCTCATCGCCGTCGCCAAGTCCTTCGCCGCCGTCGTGACCGGGTCGGCCTCGATGCTCGCGGAGGCGGTCCACTCGTGGGCCGACACCGGGAACGAGGTGTTCCTCCTCGTCGCGAACCGGCGCTCGCGACGCCCGGCCGACGCCGCGCACCCGATCGGTTTCGGCCGCGAGGCGTACGTGTGGTCGATGTTCGCGGCGATCGGGCTGTTCGCCGTCGGCGCGGGCGTCTCGATCACGCACGGCATCCAGGAGCTCGTGCATCCTGAGCCGGCAGGCAGCTTCGGCGTCGCCTACGCGGTGCTCGGGCTCGCGTTCGTGCTCGAGGGCATCTCGTTCCTCCAGGCGCGCCGGCAGGTGCGAGCCGAGGCGCGGCGTGCGCAGCACGACACCCTGCACCACGTCCTCGTGACCTCCGACCCGACGCTGCGCGCGGTCTTCGCCGAGGACGCGGCGGCGCTCGTCGGGCTCGTCGTCGCGTTCGGCGGCGTGCTCGCCCACCAGCTCACGGGCTCGCCGGTGCCCGACGCGCTCGGGTCGATCGTCGTCGGCGTCGTGCTGGCCGTCGTGTCGGTCGTGCTCATCGACCGCAACCGGCGGTTCCTCGTCGGCGAGGCGGCCCTGCCCGCGACGCGCGACGCGGTGCTCCGCGCGATCGCGGCGATGCCGCAGGTCGAGCGCGTCACCTACCTGCGCCTCGAGTACGTGGGGCCGCGCTCGCTCTACCTCGTCGCGAGCGTCGACCTCACGGGTGACGAGGCCGAGACGTCCGTCGCTCGCCGCCTCGACGAGCTCGAGCGGGCGGCGACGGCGTCGACGCTCGTCGCGGGCGCCGTGTTCACCGTGTCCACGCCGGAGGAGCCCTCGCTGCTCTGATGTGCAGGGGGGCTCGCGTGCACAGATCGGACGAACCTCGCTAGGGTCGTGCGATGGCCCCGCCCCGCACGCCCAGGCACCTCCGCGGCGGTCCGGTCCCGGTACCGGCGCCCGCAGCAGCGCCGCCGTCCGGTGCCCGACGGCGCTCGGGCGCCCCCGCGCGCCACCTGCGGTCGACGCCCGGTGCGTTGGGAGCCGTCACCGCCGGTGTCACGGCGGTGCTGGTCCTCGGGCCGTCGGCCGGGCTGACCGCGGCGACGATGACCGGCGAGCTGCGCCCTGAGCACGCCGGCCGCCTGGGGCCTGTCGTCGCCGCCCTGCCCTGGTCTCCCGGTGCGGTGCCCGGCGACCTGCTCGCGGAGCGCGAGCGGTACGCCGCCTCCCGGACGCTGCCCGAGCGGTACGACGTCGACGGCGCCGGGCCCGCCGCGCCGTCGGGCACCCCGGGACCGAGCGACTCCGCCTCGGGACCCCCGGCCGCGGGAACGCCGACCACCGACGCCGCGCCACCGGCCGCGGAGGCCGCTCCGCAGCCCGAGCCGTCACCCGCGCCCACGGCCGCGCCGGACGCGACGGTGGAACCCGCCCCGCCGAGCGCGTCACCGCCCGCCGCGGCGCCGACCGTCGCCGCCGCACCTGGACCGGGCGTGCTCTCGGCGGAGGGAGCGGCGGTGGTCGAGCTGACGAACGCCGAGCGTGCCGCCGCGGGGTGCGAGCCGCTCGCCGTCGACGAGCGCCTCACCGCCGCGGCCCAGCTCCACAGCGAGGACATGCTCGCGCAGGACTACTTCGACCACACGAGCCTCGACGGGCGTTCACCGTGGGACCGGGCCGAGGCGCAGGGCTACGAGAACCCGGGTGCGGAGAACGTCGCGAAGGGGCAGGCCACGGCCGAGGAGGTCGTGCGCGCCTGGATGGACTCGCCGGGGCACCGCGCGAACATCCTGGACTGCGACCTGCGGGAGATCGGCGTCGGGCACGCCGAGCGCGTCTGGACGCAGCTCTTCGGTCGGGGCTGAGCAGGCCACCGCCCAGCTGCATCCTCCGTGCCGTCCTCCGCGGGGGACGCCGCACTGCGGGCCGGCGGCCCGGCGGTGGCGGCCAGGCGTCTCACACGGCAAGGGTCCCGACGGCGCCGGCGACGGCGCGCTCCCGGTCGAGCAGGCTGCGCTTGATCTCGAGGCCGTAGCGGTACCCGCCGAGGCTGCCGTCGGTCCGCAGGACGCGGTGGCACGGCACGAACAGCGCCGCGGCGTTCATGGCGCACGCCCCCGCCGCGGCGCGCACGGCGGCGGGCCGGCCCGACAGCTCGGCGTACCCGGTGTAGGTCACGGGCGCGCCGGGCTCGACCGTGCGCAGCACGTCCCACGCGTGGGCGCGGAACGGTCCGGACACCTGCCGGACGGGGACACCGTCGATGGCGTGCACGTCGCCCTCGTAGTACGCGAGGACCGCGACGACGGCGGCCGCGACAGGGGTCGCGTCGTCCGGCACGGGCGTGACGTCGGTCGGCCGCAGGTCCGGGTGGACGAGCGCGACGAGCGCGTCGACGTCGTCCGTCCACCCGGAGGCGAGCACGGCGCCGTCGGGCGCGGCGACGACGGTGAAGGGCCCGTCGGGCGTGGCGACCGTGGTCGTCGTGGCGGTGGCGGTGGCGGTGGTGGTGGCGGTGGGGGTCACGGGGTCTCCTCCAGGAGGGTCGTGGTGGGCGGTGTCGTCATCGGGGCCGCGGGCGACGTCGCGGCGGCGCGCCACAGGTGCATCGCTGCGTAGGAGCGCCAGGGGGCCCAGCGCTCGGCGTGGTCGGCCAGGGCGCGGCGGTCGTCGGGCAGGCCGAGCGCGCGGGCGCCGGCCCGCAGGGCGAGGTCGCCGTCGAGCAGGACGTCCGGGTCGTGCAGGACCCGCATCGCGACGTAGCCGGAGGTCCACGGCCCGACGCCGGGCAGCGCCTCGAGCGCGGACCGCATCGCGACCGGCTCGTCGGCCGTGGACAGGCTGAGGCCGCCGTCGACCAGCGCGCGGGCCACGCCGAGGATCGCGGCGGTCCGGCGCGCCGGCCCGCGCAGGTGGTGGGCGCCCTCGGAGGCGATCGCCGCTGCCGTCGGGAAGAGGCACGTCGGCCCGAACCGGGACGCGAAGGGCGTGCCGAGCGCGCCCGCGAGGCGGGTCAGGTGCGTGCGCGCGGCCGCGACGGAGATCTGCTGACCGACGAGCGCGCGCACGAGGATCTCGACCGGGTCGACCGCGCCGGGGACCCGGACGCCCGGCGTCGCGCGGACGGAGCCCGCCAGCGCCGGGTCGACGGCGAGCGCGGCGTCGACGGCCTGCGGGTCCGCGTCGAGGTCGAACAGGCGGCGGACGCGCGCGACGGCAGCGGGCAGGTCGGCGACGGACGTGAGCTCGAGCTCGACGTGGAACCGTGACTTGCCCGGCACCGGGCCGTAGGACGCGCGGAACGCCCCGGGCCCGTGGGGCAGGGCGATCGTGCGCGCGTACGTGAGGTGGGGTGCGTCGAGCGGACCGACGACCTCCACGCCGCCCACCGCGCGGGCGGCGAGGAAGCCGAAGACCCCGCGGGCGTCGTACGGCTCGCGCAGCGGCAGCGTGAGCGCCAGCGTCGCCGTGGTGGTTGCGGCGGCCGGCGCGTCGGGCGGACCGTCGACAGCGCTCGCGGTGACCGAGACGTCGACCGCGGCGTCGACCGGCGGGCGGTGGGGGGCCGGCGTGGTGCGGGGCCGTGCCCGACGGCGCAGCTCGCTCGGCGTCGTCGCGAACACCTCGGTGACGGTGTCGTTGAACTGGCGGATGCTGCCGAAGCCCGCGGCGAACGCGACGTCGGCCAGGGGGAGGTCGGTCCCCGTGATCAGGGACCGCGCCGTCTGGGCGCGCAGCGCGCGGGCGAGCGCGATGGGCCCCGCGCCGAGCTCGGCCAGCAGGACGCGGTGCAGGTGGCGCGGCGAGTAGCCGAGGCGCGCGGCGAGGCCGTCGACACCTTCGCGGTCCACCACGCCGTCGCCGACGAGCCGCATCGCGCGGGCCGCGAGGTCGTGCCCCAGGTCCCAGCTGGGCGTCCCGGGGACCGCCTCGGGCAGGCACCGCTTGCAGGCGCGGTAGCCGGCCTCGTGCGCAGCGGCGGACGTGCGGTAGAACGTGACGTTCTCGGGCCGCGGCGTACGGGCGGGGCACGACGGGCGGCAGTAGATGCCCGTCGTCCGCACGGCGGTGATGAACTGCCCGTCGAACCGGCGGTCACGCGACGCGATGGCGCGGTAGCGCTCGGCGAACACCGGGTCGTCGCTCGCCGTCGTCGGCGCGTCGGTGGGCGTCGAGGTCGGTTGCGTCGTGGTCATGACCCGATCCTCGCGCGCGGCAGGCGTCGCTGGCTAGCGGGAATCGGACATGGCGGAGGCGTCCGTCAGACGTGCTGGTCGAGCCAGTCGAGGCTCTCGCGGAGGTACGTGGTCCGGGCGGGCTCGGGGGAGAGCGCGAGGTCGTGCGCGCCGCCCTCCACGGTCACGACCGTCACGTCGTCTCCGAGGTGCCGCGCGCGCGTCGTGATGTGCTCGACGTCCAGCACGGAGTCCGTCGTGAGCAGCTCCTCGTGCCATCCGGCGGCGGGACCGCTCCGGGCCGACGAGAGCACGAGCACGGGGCAGTCGATCGCCAGGCCTCGGGCGAGGCGCGACTGCGACCGGCGCACGCTGCGCACGAAGCCGGCCCGCGCCGGGAACCCCTCGAGCGGCTTCCAGGCGAGGTCGAAGTCCCACTCGCCGCCCGTGCTCACGTGCAGCGCTCGCGGCCAGCTCTCGTCCAGATGCCCGACGACGAGCCGCGGCGCGAACCGCCCGACCACGTCGATCGCCCACGTGACCGGGCCGCGGTAGATCCACGGCCTGTTGAGCTCGAACCACGGGCTGTTGAGGACGAGCGCCGCGAGCAACCCTGGCCGCGCGTCGGCCCACAGGCTCGCGACGAGGCCGCCCGTCGAGTGGCCGAGGACGACGAGGCGGTCGTGACCCTCAGCGCGGATCGCGCGCGCGGCGGCATCGAGGTCCTGCGCGTACACGGCGAGGTCGGTGACGAAGTTCGGGTCGTCGTCGGGCCGCGACGGCGCGCCCGAGCCGCGACCGACGGACCGGCCGTACCCGCGCAGGTCGAGCGCGTAGAACCGGTAGCCGCGGGCCTCGAACGCCGCGGCGACGTGGGTCTGGAAGAAGTAGTCGATGTACCCGTGCACGTACAGCACGGCCGGGCGGTCGGCGGGCCGGACGGCGGCGGCCTCGCCGTCCGCGGCCTCGCCGTCCGCGGCCTCGCCGTCGGCCGGTTCCGCCGGGTGCCCGACGCCGGGGCGCACCCGCCGCACGAGGGTCGCCACCGCGCCGTCGGGCAGGGGGAGGTCGCGGGCGACCCAGTCGTCGCCCAGGACGTCGGGTCGCCAGTCGTCCGTCGCGGAAGCCATGCCCGACGGTACCGTGACACGGATGACGAGCCAGATCATCGCGCGCGCCGACGACGCCGTCGGCCACCTGACCCTCGACCGACCCCGTGCGCTCAACGCGCTCGGCTACGACATGCTCGGCGAGATCGCCGCCGTCCTCGACGCGTGGCGCGACGACCCGACGGTCCGCGTGCTCCTGCTCGACGGCGCCGGCGACCGCGGACTCTGCGCGGGCGGCGACATCCGGGAGCTGCACGCGTCGATCGTCGCGGGACGGACGGCCGACGCGCGGCGGTACTTCCGTCGGGAGTACGCCGTGGACGCGGCGCTCGCCGAGAGCCCGGTGCCCGTCGTCGCGATCATGGACGGCGTCACCATGGGCGGCGGGGTCGGGCTGGCCGGGCACGCGACCGTGCGCGTGGTCACGGAGCGCTCACGGGTCGCGATGCCCGAGACGCGCATCGGCTTCACGCCCGACGTCGGGGGCTCGTGGCTGCTCGCGCGGGCGCCCGGGAGGCTCGGCGAGCACCTCGCCCTCGGCGCCGTGACGATGGACGGCGCCGACGCGATCCACGCGGGCCTCGCCGACCACTACGTGCCGACCGAGCGGATCGGGCTGCTGCACGAGGACCTCGTCGCGCTCGCGACCTCCGGCGTCGACCCGCTGGACCCGCAGGCCGTCCACGCCGTGGCGCTGCGGCACGCGATCGTGCCGCCCCCGTCGGCGCTCGCGGCCCGGCAGGACCGCGTCGACCGCTGCTACGGCGAGGAGGGCGTGCCCGGGATCGTCGCCGCGCTGCGTGCGGAGGCCGACGCGGGCGACGAGGAGTCCGGTGCCGAGGCCGACGAGCTCGAGGCGCTGTCCCCGACCGCCGTGACCGTCGCGCTCGCAGCGGTCCGCAGCGCTCGTGGGCTCACCGACCTGCGGTCCGCCCTCGAGCAGGAGTACCGCCTCGTCGCCTGGTTCGTCGACACGCAGCCGGACCTCGTCGAGGGGATCCGCGCCCAGGTCGTCGACAAGGACCGCGACCCCTCGTGGTCGCCGGGCTCGCTGGCCGACGTCGACCCCGGGCTCGGCGCCGTCGGGCTCGCCTACGAACCGGCAGAACCCCTCTGGGGCTCGGCCGGCAGGGTCGCGAAGTAGTACGGCAGGTCGCGAGGTAGAACCCGGCGGGTTCTACCTCGCGACCTGCGGTACTACTTCGACGGGCGAGACATCAGGTCGGCGGGCGGAGCCGCGTCGCGTCGTCGATCTCGTCGTCACCGTCGTCGTTGCCGGGCCCCGTGCGACCGGGGTCCGACGCCGCGGCGCCCGGCTGCGGCGGGAGCGGCTGGGTCGGGGCGGGCGGCACCGGTCCGGGCTGCGGAGGCAGCGGCTGCGTGGTGGCCGGGCCCTGCTGGTACGGAGTCGTCGGTGCCTGCTGCGGGTGCCCAGGTGCGCCGGGGTATCCGGGCTGCTGGCCCTGCGGCGGCGCGTACGGGCCCTGCGGGGTACCCGGACGGCCGGGCTGCTGGCCCGGCGCGGGCGGGTACTGCCCCTGCGGGCCGGACTGCTGACCCTGCGGGCCGGGCTGCTGGCCCGGATATCCGCCCTGCTGCGGCGGGTACTGGCCGGGTCGGCCCTGCTGACCGGGATAGCCGCCCTGCTGCGGGGGGTACTGGCCAGGCTGGCCCTGCTGCCCGGGGTAGGCGGCGGGCGGCTGCTGACCCGGCTGGCCGGGGTACTGGCCCGGCTGACCGGGGTACTGACCCGGCTGACCGGCGTACTGGCCGGGCTGACCGGGGTACTGGCCCTGCGGGGGACCCGGCTGGCCCGGGTACTGGCCCGGGTACTGACCCTGCGGCGCGCCGGGCTGACCCGGGTAGCCGCCCTGGGCGAGTCCCGCGTCACCGTCCTGCGCGTCCGGCTTCTTGCGCAGCACCAGCCAGAGCACGAGGCCGATGATCGCGAGCAGGAGGAGCCCGCCGACCAGGCCGAGGACCCACCAGGGGAAGCCGGAGCCCTCGTCGCCGTCCGAGTCCGCGGACGAGCCCGTGGTGCCGTCGTCCGTGCCGTCGTCGGAGCCGTCGGTCGAGCCGTCCGTGGTCCCGTCGCCCGGGTCCGCCGCGGCGCCCCCGGCGACGGCCGACCCGCGGGCCGAGAGCTCGGTGACCTCGCCGATCACGGGGGTCCAGGTCACGGTGTTGCCGTCGACCTCGCCATTGGTCTCCGCGACCTCACCGGGGAACGTGATGGAGATGCTGACCTCGAAGCCCTCCATCATCTGGCGGGTCATCTCGTCCGACTCCGGATCGGTCCCGTCCATGCCCATCTCCTCGTCGGACATGTCCATCGAGCCGCTCACCACGAACTCGTCACCCTCGCGCGTGATGGAGAGCTCGTCCGTGGCGCCCGTCGACATGTCGGAGATCGGCTGACCGGTGTAGGTCATCCGCGTGCCGGTGTAGCCGTCCTCGGCGTAGGGCTCCTGGGTCGCACCGGGCGGGAGCTCGCCCTCCATCTCCGAGCCCATCTGGTCCCACAGCGCCTGCGGGTCCTGGCCGAGCGCCTCGGCCGTCTCGTCGGAGATCGCCATGACGATCGTGCCGTCGGCCGTGTCGTCCTCGTTGAGCGTGAGGTCCATGTCGATCCTCATGCACCCGGCGAGGAACAGTGCAAGGGTGGCGAGGAGGGCGCCGAGTCCGAGTCGCTTGCGCAGTGGCGAGGGGTTCACCTGTCCAGCATGTCGCGGATCCGCGGCGGGGGCGAGGGTCGATGCCGATTTGAGACGAACGTCCGGAGACTTCATCCGTCCCGGCCCGCAGGGCCGTGCGCATGGCGGGCGAGCCAAGTTGAGCGGAATACACTCAACTTGAGGACCGTTCCACTGGTCAGACCCTGTTCCCTGATCAACCACCGGAGCCCCGATGGAGACGAAGTTCACCACGATGTCGCAGCAGGCGATCGGCGACGCGATCCAGACCGCCACCGCTGCGGGCAACCCCCAGCTCGAGCCGACCCACCTCCTGGCGGCGCTGCTCGCCCAGGACGGCGGCGTCGCCGTCGGGCTGCTCGACGCCGTCGGCGCGGACAAGCAGGCGATCGGCCAGCGGCTGCGCGCCGCGCTCGTCGCGCTGCCCACGGTGAGCGGCTCCGCCGTCGCGCAGCCCCAGCCGTCGCGGGCGACCTCGGCCGTGCTCGAGAACGCCTCGAAGGAGGCGCAGGGGCTCGGCGACGAGTACGTCTCGACCGAGCACCTGCTCATCGGTCTGGCCGCGGGCTCGTCGCAGGCCGCGACGATCCTCCAGCAGGCCGGCGCCCCGGCGGACGCGCTGCGCTCCGCGCTGCCCGCGGTCCGGGGGAGCGCACGTGTCACGAGCCCCAACCCCGAGGGCACCTACAAGGCGCTCGAGCAGTACGGCACCGACCTCACGGCCGCGGCCGCCGACGGCAGGCTCGACCCCGTCATCGGCCGCGACTCCGAGATCCGCCGCGTGGTCCAGGTGCTGTCGCGCCGCACGAAGAACAACCCCGTCCTCATCGGGGAGCCCGGCGTCGGCAAGACGGCCGTCGTCGAGGGCCTCGCGCAGCGCATCGTCGCCGGCGACGTCCCCACGTCCCTGCAGGGCAAGCGGCTCATCTCCCTGGACCTCGCGAGCATGGTCGCGGGCGCGAAGTACCGCGGTGAGTTCGAGGAGCGGCTCAAGGCCGTGCTCGAGGAGATCCGCTCGTCCGACGGCGAGGTCGTCACCTTCATCGACGAGCTGCACACCGTCGTGGGCGCCGGCGCAGGTGGAGAGGGCGCGATGGACGCGGGCAACATGCTCAAGCCCATGCTCGCCCGCGGCGAGCTGCGGCTCGTCGGCGCCACGACGCTCGACGAGTACCGCGAGCACGTCGAGAAGGACCCGGCGCTCGAGCGCCGTTTCCAGCAGGTCTTCGTCGGCGAGCCGTCCGTCGAGGACACGGTCGCGATCCTGCGCGGCCTCAAGGAGCGGTACGAGGCGCACCACAAGGTGACGATCGCGGACTCCGCGCTCGTCGCCGCCGCATCGTTGTCCGACCGGTACATCCCCGGCCGCCAGCTCCCCGACAAGGCGATCGACCTCGTCGACGAGGCCGCGTCGCGCCTGCGCATGGAGCTCGACTCGTCGCCCGTCGAGGTCGACGAGCTGCAGCGCGCGGTGACACGTCTCGAGATGGAGGAGGTCGTGCTCTCCGAGTCGACCGACCCCGCGAGCCTCGAGCGCCTCGAGCGGCTGCGTGCCGACCTCGCCGACCGCCGGGAGGAGCTCGCGTCGCTCACCGCGCGGTGGGAGGCCGAGAAGGCCGGGCACAACCGCGTCGGCGACCTGCGCGCGAAGCTCGACGAGCTGCGCGTCCAGGTCGAGCGCGCGATCCGCGAGGGCGACCTCGAGACCGCCGGGCGCCTGCAGTACGGCGAGATCCCGCAGGTGCAGCGCGAGGTGGACGAGGCGGAGCGCGCCGAGGCCGCCGAGGGCGCGGCCGACGCGGTCGGCGGAGCGGACACCGCGCCGATGATCGCGGACAAGGTCGGTGCGGACGAGATCGCCGAGGTGGTCTCGGCGTGGACCGGCATCCCGGCGGGCCGCATGCTCCAGGGCGAGTCCGAGAAGCTCCTCCACATGGAGGAGGTCATCGGCGAGCGCCTCATCGGGCAGCGCTCCGCGGTGTCCGCGGTGTCCGACGCCGTCCGGCGCGCGCGTGCGGGCGTCGCCGACCCGGACCGTCCCACGGGCTCGTTCCTCTTCCTCGGCCCCACGGGCGTCGGCAAGACCGAGCTCGCGAAGTCGCTCGCGGACTTCCTGTTCGACGACGAGCGCGCCATGGTGCGCATCGACATGTCGGAGTACTCCGAGAAGCACAGCGTCGCCCGCCTGGTCGGCGCGCCCCCGGGCTACGTCGGCTACGAGGAGGGTGGCCAGCTCACCGAGGCCGTGCGCCGTCGGCCGTACTCGGTCGTGCTGCTCGACGAGGTCGAGAAGGCGCACCCCGAGGTCTTCGACATCCTGCTCCAGGTGCTCGACGACGGCCGTCTCACCGACGGCCAGGGCCGCACCGTCGACTTCCGCAACGTCATCCTCGTGCTCACGTCGAACCTGGGCTCGCAGTTCCTCGTGGACCCGCTGCTCGAGGACTCCGCCAAGCACGAGGCCGTCATGAGCGCCGTCCGGGCCAGCTTCAAGCCGGAGTTCCTCAACCGCCTCGACGACGTCATCGTGTTCGACCCGCTGAACCTCGAGGAGCTCGGCCGGATCGTGGACCTCAGCGTGGCGCACCTCGCGGCGCGCCTCGCCGACCGCCGGATCACGCTCGACGTGTCGCCCGCCGCGCGCGAGTGGCTCGCGCTCGAGGGCTTCGACCCCGCCTACGGCGCGCGCCCGCTGCGCCGCCTCGTGCAGCGCGAGATCGGCGACCGCCTCGCGCGAATGCTCCTCGCGGGCGACGTCGCGGACGGAGACGTCGTGCGCGTGGACCGCGATCCCGACGGCGGGGGCCTCACCCTGGCCACGGAGGTGCTGACCGCCTGAGGGCGGTGACGGTTCGGCGGCCCGGTCGCGTCCTCGGCAGCTCGCGCTGCCGAGCACGGCCCGGGCCGCCGAGGCGCGTCCGGGCTCCCGAACCGTCGTCGTGCGCCGCCGGACCCCCGCCGGGGCGCGCGGAGGCGCCGACCTCGCCATACTCAGGTGTGCCCAACGACCCGCAGGCCCCCGAGACCGCCCAGCCCGCCGTCGAGCAGCGGGAGGACGACCGCCGCCCGCTGCGCTCGGCGGTGATCGTCAACCCGAACCGCGTCGAGGGGCTCGACGAGCTCCGCGAGGAGATCGCCGACGCGCTCGCGGACGCGGGCTGGCCCGAGCCGGCCTGGTTCGACACGACCGCCGAGGACCCGGGGACGGGCCAGGCGCGCAGCGCTGTCGAGGGCGGCGCCGAGGTCGTCTTCGTCGCCGGGGGCGACGGCACGGTGCGCGCCTGCATCGAAGGGCTCGCGGGCACGGGCGCCGCGCTCGCGATCCTCCCCGGGGGCACCGGCAACCTGCTCGCGACCAACCTCGGCATCCCGACGCGTTCCGTCGACGGCATCCGGATCGCGCTCGAAGGGGGGCGTCGGACGATCGACGTCGGCGAGGTCGACGGCCAGGCTTTCGCCGTCATGGCCGGGATGGGCCTCGACGCCGCGATGATGGACGACGCCCCCACGGCGCTCAAGGCGCGCGCCGGGTCGATCGCGTACGTGTTCTCCGCCCTCAAGCACCTGGCGGACGACGAGATGCACCTCGAGGTGACCGTCGACGGCGCGACCCGTCGCCGCCGCGCTCGCACCGTCGTCGTGGGGAACGTCGGCCGGCTCCAGGCCGGGACGAACCTCCTCCCCGACGCGGAGCCCGACAACGGCCAGCTCGAGGTCGCGATCATCGCGCCGCGCAACGTAAAGCACTGGGTCCAGCTGCTGTGGGGGGTCGTGCGCGGCAAGAGCCGGGTGCCGAGCCGCGAGGTCGTGCGGGGCCGGGAGATCTCCGTCGTCTCCGACCGGCCCCAGCCGCGACAGCTCGACGGCGACGTCATCGAGCCGTCCGAACGGCTCGACGTGAGCGTCCGCCCCGACGCGCTCGTGGTGTGCGTCTACCAGCCCGAGGAGTCCGACGACCTCGCCGAGGGCGGGCCGAAGGGCTCCTGACTCTCCCTGACCTCGCGGCCGCCGCCGGCGGCGGGTCGCCGCCCTGGCCACGGAGGACTCCGGCAGGATGACGGCCATGAGCGCCCCGGAGACCCCGCCACCCGCCTCGCCGTACGGCGCGGCGCCCCACCCGTACGGCGACGCCTACCCGCCCGGTGCGCAGCCGGGCGCTCCGTCCCCGGCAGCGCCGACGAAGCCCACGCTCCGGTCGGGCCTCGCCCTCGTGTCGTTCTGGGCGGGCGTCGCGACGGTGCTCGTCGGCGCCGTCTACACGCTCGCGCTGCCCGTCGTGATCCGGTCGATGAGCTTCACCTCGACGTCGTACGTCGTCCTGCAGGCCGGGCACGGCATCCTGTCCGTGGTCCTCGCTCTCGTCGCCGTGGTCACGGGGCTCGTCGTGCTCGTGCGGCGCGCGCCCGGGACCGGCTTCGCGGCCGCGGGCACGGCGCTCGGGGCGGCGGCTCTCGTGAGCGTCGTGCTGGGTCTCCTCCAGGGCGTGATCCTGCGGACCTTCTGAACCGCTCCGTCGCCGGCCGGCGTCCACGACGACGTACGGGTGCGAGGCGCCGCCGTCGGGCGCACGGTGGGGCGATGAGCCCGTCCCGTGCTGCGACCGCACCACGCCGACCCGGCGCGCAGAAGTGGGTCCCCGACGGCGCAGCGGCCCGCGACGTCGACGCGCTCGCCGGGGCCGTCCAGGGCTGCCGAGGGTGCGAGCTGTGGGCGGACGCGACGCAGGCGGTGTTCTCGCGGGGAGCCGACGACGCTCCGATCGTCCTCGTGGGCGAGCAGCCGGGCGATCGCGAGGACCGCGAGGGAGAGCCGTTCGTCGGGCCGGCAGGTCGCGTCCTCGCCGACGCGATCGAGGCCGCCGGGATCGACCGCGAGCGTGTGTACCTCACGAACGCGGTCAAGCACTTCCGCTTCGAGCAGCGGGGGAAGCGCTGGCTGCACAAGACTCCCGACGTCGCGCACGTCCGCGCCTGCCTGCCCTGGCTCGAGGCGGAGGTCGCCGCGGTCCGGCCGCGTGTCGTCGTCGCGCTCGGCGCCACCGCCGCGCGCGCCGTGCTCGGCCGACCGGCCCGGGTCACCGCCGAGCGGGGGCGCGTCCTCGACCCGGACGACGGTTCGGAGGAGTCCCGTCGTGACGGGCCGCAGGACGGCACCCAGGGTTCCCGCGGCGGCACGACGGGGGGGTCGCCCCTCGTGGTCGTCACCACCCACCCCTCGGCGCTCCTTCGTCTGCGCGACCGCTCGGGCTGGGACGAGGCCTTCGCCGCGCTCGCCGCCGACCTGCGCGTCGCCGCCGAGGCGGCGGGACTCGGGACGCGCGACGCGTGACGACCGCCGTCCCCGACGCGGCCGTCCGGCTCCCCGTCACGACGCAGCGGTGGGCTGCGCTGACCTTCCTCCACTGGCCGGTCGACGCCGCCGCCGTGCAGCGGCTGCTGCCCCGCGACCTGCGGGTCCAGACGTACGACGGCGCGACGTACGTCGGCCTCGTGCCGTTCCGCATGGAGGACGTACGGCTCGGGCCGCTGCCCGTGGTCCCGGGGTGGTCGACGTTCGGTGAGCTCAACCTGCGCGTCTACGTCCGGGACGGCGCCGGCGGTGAGGGCGTGTGGTTCCTCGCGCTCTGGTGCGAGCGCGCCGCGTTCGTCGCGGTGACGCGCGCCGCAGGGGTGCCGTACCACCGGTGCCGTGCGGCGGTGCGCGACGACGCGGGCGACGTCCTGCGGTACCGGTACGCCTCGACGTCGCGCTCCGCGCCCGTGCGGTTCGACGCCCAGGTGCGGGCGCTCGGCGAGGTGGACGCGTCGTCCGGCCTCGAGCGGTGGCTTACCGCGCGCTGGGCCGCGTACGCCGTGAGGGCGGGGCGGACGTGGCGGATCCCGGTCGAGCACGAGCCCTGGACCCTGCGCCGCGGCAGCGTCGAGCACCTCGCGACCGACGCGCTCGAGCGCCACGGGTTCTCGGCCGCCGGAGCGCCGCTCGTCCACGTCGCGGCCCGGCCGGTCGACGCGCGCCTCGGGTTCCCGCGGCCCGCCGGGCGCCCGGAGGTCACGCCCCGGGCGTGACGAGCCCGTGCTCGTACGCCCACACGACGAGCTGCACGCGGTCGCGCGCGCCCGTCTTCGTCATGACCCGGCTCAGGTGCGACTTCACGGTGCTCGGCTCGAGGAAGAGGGCCGCCGCGATCTCCGCGTTCGACGACCCCCGGCACAGCAGCGCGACGATGTCGTGCTCGCGAGCGGTGAGCAGCCCGGCCGCGTCCTCGTCCCGGGTCGCGGGGGAGCGGCGCCGCGCGAACTCGTCGATGACGCGGCGCGTGAGCGACTGGTCGACGAGCCCGTCCCCGGACGCGACGCGCCGCACGGCCTCGACGAGCACCTCGGGCTCCGCGTCCTTGAGGAGGAACCCGCTCGCGCCCGCCTCGAGCGCGCCGAACACGTAGTCGTCGAGGTCGAACGTGCTCACGACGAGCACGGGCACGGGGTCGACGACGTCCGGCCCGGCGAGCGCGCGCGTCGCCGTGATCCCGTCCCCGCCGGGCATGCGCACGTCCATGCACACGACGTCGGGCCGCTCGCGGCGGGCGACGCGCACGGCGTCCGCGCCGTTGGACGCCTCGCCGACCACCTCCAGGCCCTCGCTCTCGAGGATCACGGTGAAGCCGGCGCGCACGACGGCCTGGTCGTCGACGAGCACCACGCGGGTCACGGGTTCTCCTTGCCGGTCGTGGACGGGTGCGCGGGCGCCGCGCGGCGGTCGGGCGGGGCGGACCGGGGGACGGTCAGGCGGACGCGCCACGCGCCGTCGGGCAGGAGTCCCGCGGCGAGCGTGCCGCCGACCATCGCGGCCCGCTCGCCCATGCCGATGACGCCGTGCCCCGGTGGTCCGCCGGCCGACCCGGGGGCGCCCGCCGGGACCGCGTTGCGGACCGTGAGGACGAGGTCGGTCGGACCGTACTCGCGGAGCACGTCGACGGGCCGGCCGGGGCCGTGCCGGCGCGCGTTCGAGAGGGCCTCCTGGAGCACCCGGAACACGGTGAGCTGCACAGCGGGCGGCAGGTCCCAGGGGTCGCCCCGCACCTCGTCGCGCACGACGGCGCCCGCCGCGCGCGCGTCGTCGAGCAGGGCGGGCACGTCGTCGAGGGTCGGCTGCGGCGCGGGCTCGGCGGCGCCGGACCCGCGCAGCAGGCCGACGACGAGGCGCAGGTTGTCGAGCGTCTCGCGGCCCTGCGCGCGGATGCGGCGCATCGACTCCTTGGCCTGCTCGGGGTCGCGGTCGACGAGCCGCTCGGCGGCGGCGGCCTGGACGACGATGCCGGAGAGGTGGTGGGCCGCGACGTCGTGCAGCTCGCGCGCCATGCGTCCCCGCTCCTCGAGGACGGCGCTCGCGGCCAGGGCCTCGCGCTCACGCTCCGCACGGCGCACCCGGTCGCGGAGCTCGGTGAGCAGCGAGCGCCGCGTCGCGACGTACTCCCCGACGAGCGCGGCGACGAGGTAGGTCGCGAGCGCGTTGAGGAGCGCCCCGGACGCCTGCGCCGCATAGGCGGCGCCGCTCGTGCCGAGCGTGCCCACCCCGCCGAGCGCGAACAGGAGCAGCGCCTGCCCTGCGGCCGCCGCGGCCGCGGCGACGAGCCCGCGCCGCCGCGGCGCGTAGGCGCCCGCTGAGTATGCGGAGACGAGCGTCGCCGGGGCCTGGAACGACAGGTACGACGGCAGGATCGCGAGGAGCGCGACCTGCCCGGCGACGGTGAGCGCGAGGCACATGACCGGGAACCGGCGCCGGACCACGAGGCACGCCGCCTGCGCGACGAGCACCACGAGCACGGCGACGCGCTCGCCCGTCGTGACGACGACGGCGCCCGGGCCGGCGCCGAACGCGCTCCCGGCGTCGGACACGACGACCCGCTCGACGCCGAGGAAGAGCGCGACGCTCACGAGCGCGACGACACCGGCGAGGACGGCGTCGCGTCCCGTCTCGGTGCGCACTCCGAGGGCGGCGAGCCACCGGCGCAGGGTCAGGGTCACACGGGTCTCCAGGGTCGGGGGGCGGGAGGGTGGTGCGCCCACCCTAGGCGGGGTGCGGTGAGATCGGTCGGTCGGCGTGAGACCGGTCGGTCGGTGTGAGATCGGTCCTCTCAACGACCGACGTCACGCCGACCGGCCGATCTCGGTGCGGCGTCCGACGCGCTCACACGAGGTCGCGCCGCCGGAACGTCAGGGCACCGCTGCCGAGCAGCACGACGACCCACGCGCACAGCCCCGCGAGCGCGACGGTCACGCCGAACGGCGCGCTCCCGCCGAGCAGCTCGGCCGCGCCCTGCCCCGTCGTGGCGAGCGACGCGAGGCCGAGCGGGAGCCACGACGCCGCGGCCGACTGTCCGCCCGAGAGCAGCGTCACGACCGCCTGGACGAGCGGCTCGACGAGCGCGAGCGCCCCGACGGTGACGACCGCCGCCACCTGGTGGCGCACGAGCGTGCCGACCGCGAGGCCGAACCAGGAGAGCAGCACGAGGACGGCGAGGCCGCGGCCCCAGATACCGAGGACCTCGCCCGGCGACAGCTCGAGGCGCGCGCCCGGCGTCGTCGCGATCGCGACGAGGAGACCGGCGGCGCTCACGACGGCGAGCGCGACGCCGACGACGAGCGCGACGGTCGCCGTCGCTCCTGCCTTGCCGGCGAGGACACGGAGCCGGGACGGCTGCACGAGCGCGGTGGGCACGATGCCGCCGGTGCGGAAGTCCGTGGTCACGGCGAGGACGCCGAGCAGCAGCATGCAGACCGCCGTGATCCCGGTCGACCCGCCGCTCCCGCCGCCGGTGGCGAGCACGTCGAGGACGGTCCGCTGGAACGCGGCCTGCGTCGGGTCGGCGAGCGACGAGAGGTCGGGCTCGAGGTCGGCCGGAAGACCGGGGGTCGTCCCGCCCAGCGACCCGAGGCTCCCGAGCACGTGGGGGAGGGCCACGAGGAAGCCCTGGACGAGCAGCATGCCCGCGAGGGCGACGCCCCCGATCACCCACGCGGCGCGGGTGGTGCGGAGCTTGAGGATCTCGGCGCGGTACATCAGCGGACTCCTTCGGTCGTCGCGGTGAGGTCGAGGTAGTAGTCCTCGAGGGAGCGGTCGCTCACGAGCGCGTCGAGCGGGCCGTCGGCGACGACGCGCCCCTGGCCGATCACGACGAGGTCGTCGGCGACCTGGCGCACCTCGGACAGCACGTGGCTCGCGAGCAGCACGGCGCCGCCGTCGTCGGCGAACCCGCGCAGCAGGTCGCGCAGCCAGCGCATCCCCGCGGGGTCGAGGCCGTTGGCGGGCTCGTCGAGCACGAGCACCCGCGGCTCGCCCAGCAGGGCCGCCGCGAGGCCGAGGCGCTGACGCATGCCGAGCGAGTAGGTGCGCACGCGGCGGTCGGCAGCGGGCGTCATGCCGACGAGCGCGAGCACCTCGTCGACGCGGCGCGCCGGGAGCCGGCCCGCCGCGGCGAGCACGCGCAGGTGGTCACGGCCGGTGCGGCCGGGATGCAGGCCGCCGGCGTCGAGGAGCGCGCCGACCGTGCGGGCCGGGTCGGACAGCTCGTGGAACGCGCGCCCGTGGACCGTCGCGGTGCCGGCGGTCGCCGACGCCAGTCCGAGCAGCACGTGCAGGGTGGTGGTCTTGCCGGCGCCGTTCGGCCCGAGCAGCCCGACGACGCGTCCCGGCTCGACCGCGAAGGTCACGTCGTGGACGGCGTCGAACGGGCCGAAGGACTTGCGCAACCCGGTGATCTGGACAGCAGGCACAGCGTCCCCTTCCGGTGGACCGCACGGGCTCTCCGTGCGGTCACACCAGGCTCGCGGGGACGGCCGTCCCGCGTCTTGGGCCGCGTGGGGGAACCCTGCTTGCGACCTCCGGCGGACCCGGAGGGGCTCGACGCCCGGCCGCCGGGTGACCGTGCCGGTGTCGGCGCAGGTCACGGCGGCGAGCGTGACAGGGCGGGTGGGCATGGGGCAGTCTGGTGAGCCCGACACGACCGCTCGGCGGGCTGCCTGCTGCGCCGTCCACCGGTCCCGACCGCGCTGGAAGGAGGCGATGTGCACCGCCGTCCCGACCTGACCGACGAGCCCCGACCGGGCTCCCCGGACAGCCCCGACGCCACCGGAGCGCCCTCCGCGAGCCGTCGCGACGTCCGCCGGCGTGCGCGGTCGTCCCTGCCGTGGGGTGCCGTCGTCGCGGGTGCCGGTGCGGTGACGATCGTCGTCGCGGCGGCAGGCATGGTCGGCGCCGCGACCGGTGGGTCGCCACCCGTCGTCGTCCCGGCGAGCGCCGCCGAGGACTGGGACGCCGGGGCGGACCCGGTGGTCGTGCCGCGCCCGGACGAGCCGCGACCCGTCGTCACCCGGATCCCGCCTCCCGAGGACGAGGAGCCGGCGCCGCGCCCGTCGTCGACCCCTGACCGGCCCGCCGTGACGCCTCCGGCACCGCCCCTCGCAGAACCGGCTCCCGCACCGACCCCGAGCGCGGCACCGGCCCCGAGCCCGACGCCCACGGCGACACCGGCCCCCGACCCCACCACGGAGCCCGACGCACCCTCGGCCACGTGGGTCCAGGAGCGCCTGCAGGTCCACGGGGTCGACGTCGAGGTCACCGGAACGATGGACGCCCCGACCGTCGCGGCTCTGCGCGACTTCCAGGAGGCGCACGGCCTGACGGCCGACGGCCGGGTCGGGACGCAGACGCGCGCGGCGCTCGCCGCCGCGCCGGAGGAGTCCGGAGGTGGCGAGGAGACGAACCCGACCCCGCCGCCCACGACACCGCCGACGGAGCCGACGACGCCCACCGAGCCGACCTCTCCCGGCTCCACGACGAACGGCGAGGGCGCTGCGCCGTCCGTGCAGTCCACGCCGCCCACCGCCGGCGACGGGACCGACTGACAGACGTCCCCGTCGGTCGGCCCCGGCGCAGGCCGGGTCAGCCCGCTGTCCCGGTGACCGCGGTGCCGGTGACCGTGGCACCGTCGCGCTGGACCGTGTACTCGACGACCTCGCCGCTCCAGAAGTGGAACGTGAGGGTCACGGGCGCGCCGTCGGTCACCTCGGCGAAGAAGGCGGGACGCAGGACGATCTCCTCGGCCGTCGCGTCCGGTGCGAACGTCACGTCGAACTCCTTGAACGACGTCCACGCGTGCGGACCGGCGTTCGTCCCGTCGGCGTAGCGGGCCTCCATCGTCGCGAGGCGGTCGCCGCGGAACTGCGTCGGGACGGCGAAGTCGTCCGTCGTGCCGGTGGCCTCGCCCAGGACGGGGACGTCGGCGCCGACGACCTCGATCCACCAGGGCAGCCCGCCGGCGTACTTCACGCGCAGCTCCGTCCGCGTGCCCAGGGTCCCGTCGCCCGCGAGGCGGTCGAGGAGCCCGGCCGAGAGCGTCAGGTCGTTGCCGACCAGCGTGTAGTCGCGTCCCTCCTTGAGCTTCTTCTTCCCGTCGTACAGGTCGCGGAACCGCGTGCCGTTCGGCTCGAGGACGACGGTCTGCTCGGTCACCGCGCCGGCACGGACGAACACCTGGTCCGTGGAGGCCGTCCCGGAGCGCCGCGTCCAGCTCGTCGAGACGTGGTCGAAGAGCTCGGGGTCACGCCAGGTGAGCGCCGTCCGGTCGAGGTGCTGGCCGTTGTCCCACAGCATCGTCGTGATGCCCGTCGTCCGGGCCTGGTGGCCGAGCCGCTCGAAGAACTTGAGCTTCTCGCCCTGCTCGATCGTGCCGGTGTGCCGGTCGAACCCGAGGAGCCCGTACTCGCCGAGGATCACGGGGACGCCCCGCGCGACGAACGTGTCGTGGACGCGCGCGAACGTCCCGTCCATGTCGGCCCGGGCCACGTCGTCGAAGCGTGTGCCGCCCGCGACGTTCACGCTGAACGGCCAGTAGCCGTAGTAGTGGAACGTCGCCGCGAGGTTCGGGTCGTCGAGCGCGTCGAAGGTCTCGACGAGCGCGTCCAGCCGACCCTGGTCGGCGTTGGTGTGGAGCGTGGGCAGCACGAGCACGCGGTCGGCGTTGCGGCCACCGGACGCGCGGACGACGTCGTGGAACACGGTGTTGAGCTCGTCGAGCAGCGCGTAGGCGGTCGCGTCGTCGACGTCCGCGAACTGCGGCTCGTTGATGCTCTCGAAGAGCACCGTGCGGGGCTGGTCGCGGAACCGCTCCGCGAGCTGCTCCCACGTCGCGGTGAACTGGGCGAGCACGGCGTCGTGGTCGGTGCCCATCCGATGGGTCCACATCCACGAGTCGTGGTGGACGTCGAGGAGCACCGAGAGGTCCTCGTCGACCGCCCAGTCCACCACCTGCTCGACCCTGTCCAGCACGGCCGGGTCGATCGTGAACTCTGGCGCGGGACCCTGGTGCTGGCCCCACGTCACCGGGATGCGGACGCTCTCGAAGCCCTGGTCCTCGATCTCGTCGAGGAGCGCCCGCGTGATCGCGGGGTTGCCCCAGGCCGTCTCGTCCCCGCCGACGGCGTCGAGCGAGTTGCCGAGGTTCCAGCCGGGCTGCATCGCGGCGACGACCTGGCTCGCCGACGGCGTCGGGGCCGGTCGCTTCGCGCCGAGGTCCGCGGCGGTACCGGTGCTCGCGGTCGCAGGAGCCGCGAGGGACGCCGCCACCGCGACGGTCGCGGCGAGCGCCAGGAGACGGGTGGGTCGGGATGGTGTCACGGGGATGCCCTTCGTCGCGCAGGTCCGTCGCCCGTCGGGATGCTCTCCGGCGAGCGGTCCGTCGGGGGGACGGGTCCGTCGCCCCCGGTCTGGTACGCCTCACCGCGACTGTGCGGTCGAAGCGCTTCGACCGTCACGGTAGGGGACGACGCACGGTCCGGCAAGGGGCCGCACGGTCCGGCGGGCGGCCCGTGCAGCGAGAAGCAGGGCGTAGCCGGAGGGGTCACGGTGTCCCGCACCGCTGTCACGGCGTCGGGACACTGCCGCGCTGAAGGCGAACCGCTTCGCCCGCGCGGGACGGGACCCCGCGGTACCGCCACGCGACGAGGAGCACGGTGTCGTCGGGAGACCCTCTTTCCGGTCGGTAAGGTTCCAGTCGGGACGACGGACGGGAGAACGCGATGACGAGCGCGACGATCGGGACGGGACAGGCCGGCGGCGCACGCCGTCGGACCGATCCCGCGGACCCTGGCCGCGGGTACGCGAAAGGGCGGGCGAAGCGCGAGCAGATCCTCCAGGCGGCGATCCAGCTCTTCGGCGAGGTCGGGTACCACTCGGCGTCGCTGCGCGAGCTCGCCTCGCGGGTGGGGATGTCACATCCCGGGCTCCTCCACCACTTCCCGACGAAGGTGGCGCTGCTCGAGGCCGTGCTCGAGCACCGTGACGTCGTCGACCGGTCGGATCTCGGCGAGGAGATCGAGCAGGGCGTCGACTACCTCGACGCGCTCGTCGCGCTCGTCGAGCGCAACAGCAGGAAGCGGGTCGTCGTCGAGCTGTTCACGGCGCTCGCTGCGGAGGCGACCTCGCCGGACCACCCGGCGCACGAGTACTTCGTCCGGCGGTACGCCACGACCGTCGCGGCCATGCAGGACGGGCTGCAGCGCTACGCCGACGCCGGACGGCTGCGCGACGGGGTCGACGTCGCCGTCGCGGCGCGTCACCTCGTCGCGCTCATGGACGGACTGCAGGTCCAGTGGTTGCTCTCGCTCGACCGCGACGACGCTGGACACGTCGACATGGCGTCGGACCTCCGGGCGTACCTCCGGCTGATCCTCACCGTCTGAGGCGCGCCGCCGAGGCGGGCCCGGTCGCCCTCAGCCGAGGAGGTCCGCCGGCAGCGGCGCGTCGCTCGCGGCGAGGCACAGTCCGGTCCGGTCGCCGTCGCGCCACGACGCCTCGGTCGGTACCCACACGACGCGCTCGACGCCCTCGGGCGCCGCGGCGCCGAGCGACTCCGGTCCGCACACCCGGGCGACGCGGCGGTCGGCGGCGGTCTGCCCGGGCCACGCCTCGTCGGCGCCGAAGTCGGTGCGCGCGACGACCTGGGCGCGGTGCTCGTCCGCGCACGGCACGACGCGCACGCGCGTGACCTCGCCGTCGGACGGCAGCTCGTCGAGGCAGCTGCCGAGCACGAGCTGGCGGGCGTGCACGGTCGCGGGCTCGTCGACGTCGCCCGCGAGGGGCGTCCGCGCCTGCTCGCCCTGCCACCAGGCGAGCCCGCCGACGACCCACCCGAGCGTGACGGCTGCGCCGACGACCATCCCGGTCAGCGCGAGCCCGCGCCCGCGGGTGCGGTACGCGCGCACCCGGGACAGCGCGGCGCCGCCCAGGCCGATCCCGACCGGACCGAGGAGGAGCCCTGCGGGCAGGCTCGCCACGGCGAGCGGCTCCGTGCGCGGGGGAGGCGGCGCCCAGCCGGGCGCGTAGTACGTCTCGGGCGCGAAGCCGCCCGTCGCCGGGTAGCCCTCCGTGGCGGCACGGTCGCCGGAGGGCTGGGGAGGCGGCGCCGGCCGCGCCGACGGTGCGGCCGGGGGAACGCCGGACGGCGACGCGTCGGGTGGGCCGCCCGAGGGAGCCGGTGGCGGCCCCGGGGGGCGCGGCCGGTCGTCGGGCGAGGCGAAGAGGTCGTCGGCCATGGTCAGACCCCGCCCGTGACCAGTCCGAGGAGCACGAGCCCCAGCGCGACCGTCCCCACCGCCCCGACGGCGATCCCGGCGACCGCGAAGCCCTTGCCGCGCTTGCCGTCACGCATCACCTGGTTCAGCGCGACGATGCCCAGGACCAGCCCGACGACGCCCGTGAGACCGAGGCACAGGAGGAGGCTCGCGACCGAGACCACCATCGACGCGACCGCGAGCCCGTTCATCGGTGTCACGGGGGCGTACGGCTGCCCGTACGCGCCCGGGTGCACGGGGCCGTAGCCGGGTGGCGGGTAGCCCGGTGGCGGGTAGCCCGGTGGGGGGTACCCGGCGGCAGGGTCGACCGACCCGGGGTACGGCGTCGTGCCGGGCGGTGTCCCGTACGGCACCGGTGACGCCGGGCCGTACGGCGACGCCGCCGGTCCGGACGGCGTGCCCACGGCTCCCGACGGCGGCGCGAACCCGTCGTCCCCGGTCCCCGGGGCCGTGCTGCCGGCCGAAGGTGCGGCCGGGGCGACGGCGTCGTCCTCGGCCGGCAGGTCGTACGGCGACCACGGCTGCTGCTGCGGGCGACGGGGCGCGTACGGGTCCGAGGGGTCGTCCGGGGAGCCGTACGGCGGGACGGGCGGCGTCGTCATGGACACACCGTAAGTCGTCCGGGCGGTCAGCCTCGGTGGGCGCCCACAGGGTCGTGGGAGGAAGGGGTGGGTCGGCGTCCGGTCGGCGGTCGGTCTGCGGTCAGCCGGCGAGGTCGACGACGACGGGCACGTGGTCGGACGCGCCCTTCCCCTTGCGCTCGTCCCGGTCGATCACGACGCCGGTCGCCCGGGCGCGCGCCGCGGGGGACAGGTACGCGAAGTCGATGCGCATGCCCTCGTTGCGGGGGAAGCGCAGGCGCTGGTAGTCCCAGTACGTGTAGGTGCGCTCCGCGGGGATCGCCTCGCGCGTGACCTCGGTGTACCCGGCCGCGCCGAAGGCCGCGAACGCGTCGCGCTCGGCGGGTGTCACGTGCGTCTTGCCCGCGAACTTCGCGACGTCCCACACGTCGGTGTCGAGCGGTGCGACGTTCCAGTCGCCCACCAGCGCCACCTGTGCCGACGGGTCGTCCGCGAGCCAGCCGGCGGCCCGGTCGCGCAGCTCGTCGAGCCAGCGCAGCTTGTACTCGTAGTGGGGGTCGCCGACCTCGCGCCCGTGCGGGACGTACAGGCTCCACACGCGCACGCCGCCGCACGTCGCGCCGAGCGCGCGCGCCTCGACCCGGGCAGGGTCCCCGAAGGCGGGCTGACCGGGGAAGGAGGTCTCGACGTCGTCCAGGCCGACGCGTGAGACGACCGCGACGCCGTTCCACTGGTTCACCCCGACGTGCGCCACCTCGTAGCCCGCGTCCTCGAACGGCCCGACGGGGAACTGCGCGTCGGTGCACTTGGTCTCCTGGAGCGCCAGGACGTCCGTGCCCGACCTCTCGAGGAATGCGACCGCCCGGTCGACGCGGGCACGGATCGAGTTGATGTTCCAGGTCGCGAGGCGCACGAGGACCAGCGTAGGTCCGGACGCCCGCCCGCACGTCCGCACGCCCGGCCGTCGCCGCGACCGTAGGCTGTGGCCATGGCGACAGCACTCATCACCGGCGCGAGCGCCGGCCTGGGCCTGGAGTTCGCGTGGCAGCTCGCCACGGCGCGGCACGACCTCGTCCTCGTCGCGCGCGACGAGGACCGTCTCGACGAGGTCGCCGGGCAGATCCGGGCCGCCGCGGGCGTCCACGTCCAGGTGCTGCCGGCGGACCTCGCCGCGCCCGACGACGTGGCGCGCGTCGCCGAGCGCCTCGCCGCGTCCGGCGACGGCGAGCAGCGCCCGGTCGGCCTCCTCGTCAACAACGCCGGCTTCGCGACGCACCAGCGGTTCGTGGGCGGCGACGTCGACGTCGAGCTCGGCGCCCTCGACGTCATGGTCCGGGCCGTCCTCGTCCTGTCGCACGCCGCCGCCGGCCAGATGACCGCCCGGGGACGCGGCGCGATCCTCAACGTCGCCTCGGTCGCCGCGCTCACCGCCGGCGGCACGTACGCCGCCGCCAAGGCGTGGGTCCGCACGTTCACCGAGGGCCTCGCCGTCGAGCTCGCCGGCTCGGGTGTGAGCGCGACGGTCCTGTGCCCCGGCTTCACGTACACCGAGTTCCACGACCGCGCCGGCATCGACATGTCCGGCCTGCCCGACGTCGCCTGGCTCGACGCCGACCGCGTCGTCGCCACGGCGCTCGCGGACGTGCGGCGCGGCGTCGTCATCTCGACGCCGTCGACGCGGTACCGGCTCGCCTCCGCGGCGCTGCGCGCGATGCCTCGCTCGGCCGTACGGGCGATCGGCAAGTACCGGTAGACCGCGGCGACTACCCTGACGGTCGTGACTACCGACCTCTCCTCGACCCCGCGCGAGCAGCTGCTCGACCTCATCCGCGAGCTCGCCGTCGTGCACGGCAAGGTCACGCTCTCCTCGGGCAAGGAGGCGGACTACTACGTCGACCTGCGACGCGTCACGCTGCACCACCGCGCCGCGCCGCTCATCGGGCACCAGATGCTGGACCTCCTCGAGGAGCAGGGCCTCGGGACGGCCGAGGTCGACGCCGTCGGCGGGCTGACGCTGGGTGCCGACCCCATCGCGACGGCGCTCCTGCACGCCGCGGCGTCCCGAGGCCAGGACCTCGACGCGTTCGTCGTGCGGAAGGCCGCGAAGGCGCACGGGATGCAGCGTCAGATCGAGGGGCCCGACGTCACGGGTCGCCGCGTCGTCGTCGTGGAGGACACGACGACCACGGGCGGGTCGCCCATCGCCGCGATCGAGGCCGTCCGCGCGGCCGGTGGCGAGGTCGTCGGGGTCGCGACGATCGTGGACCGCGCGACGGGCGCGGGCGAGAAGATCGAGGCGCTCGGCGTGCCGTACCACTTCCTCTTCAGCCTGGAGGACCTCGGCCTGGCCTGAGCCCGGCCGGGCCCTCTGCTCGCGACGCCCTGCGGCCCTCGGCCGTGGGGCGTCGTCGTGCGGTCGGTCACACCGCGAGAAAAAGGCAAGGCTTACCTTGCCTTGGTGAGGTTTGCCTTATATGGTCACGTCGCGACGGCGTGTCACCTCGCTGTCCGTCCCGCCCGCAGCCCTGCCGAGGCGGCCGCGAAGATCCAGCACCGGAGACCTTGTGCGCACATCCCTGCCAGGACGCCTCAGTCGCGCCCTCGCCACGTTCCTCACCGGCGCACTGGTCGCCGGTCTCACCGTCGGGGGCGTCGTGGCCCCCGCCCACGCGGCGGCACCCGCCGTCGAGGGTGGTTCCGCGACCTGGAACTTCGTGGACTCGTGGTCGAGCTACGTCACGGGTCCCATCGCGCAGGGCACCATCACGCCGGCGCCCGGGCCCGGGGGCTCGGTGTACACGCCCGCGTCGGGCACGTACGACAGCCAGACGGGCACCGGCACGGTGCACCTCGCCGGCTCCACGCGCTACGAGGGTCATCACGGCGCCCTCGACGTGACGATCTCGGACCTCACGCTCGAGCTCACCGGTCCGACGACGGGGGTGCTGCGCGCCGACTTCTCGGGCACGGTCACCGAGGGCGCCGGGAACGACGCCACGGTCGCCGAGGTGACGGTCGCGGCGACCCGGGTGGGCGACGACGTCACCCTCACCGCGAACGGGACGGTCGGCGCCTCGCTCGCGGGCGTGTCGAGCTACTTCTCGATGTACTCCGGGCGCGCGATCGCGCCGCTGACCGCGACGTTCACGGCGCCGGAGCCCGTCTCGCCGGCGGTGGAGACGTCGACGACGCTCGCCGTCTCGCCGTCGGGCACCTCGGCCGAGGGCGACGCCGTGACGCTCAGCGCGACCGTCTCGCCCGCTGCGGCCGGTGTGGTCGAGTTCCGTGACGGTGGCTCGGTCCTCGGCACCGCCGAGACGGCGGAGGGCGTCGCTCGCCTCGAGAAGAGCGACCTCGCCGTCGGCGACCACGCTCTCTCCGCGGTCTTCACCCCCGCGGACCCCGCGGCGTTCGCCGGCTCGACGTCGGCCGCCGTCGGCCACGCGGTCACCGCCGTCGAGCCGGAGCCCGAGCCCGTCGCGGACCCGAAGGTGACGGTCACACCCTCCGCACCGGTCGATCCCGCGGTGGAGAACACGTTCACGGTGTCCGGGACCGGCTTCGTCGGTGACGCCGCGCAGTACGGCGCGTACGTGGTGCTGGGCGACGCGTCGATCTGGGACGGTTCGGGTCCGCTGGTGGCGTCGGGGTGGCTGAACCTGGGGTGGGTGCAGCCGCGGCAGATCGTGGACGGCGCGTTCACCACGACGTTCACGGTGCCGGCGGGATCGTTCGATCCCGAGGTGCAGTACGTGGTCGCGACGTCGGCGGCGCACGGCCTGTCGGCGACCGACCGCCGCCTGGACACCTTCACGCCGGTCGCCGTCCAGGGCGCCGAGCCGCAGGAGCCCGTCTGGGAGCCGTCGATCACCGTCTACGCCGCGGACGGCGTGACGCCTCTCGGCGACACCGCCGTGCGGGCGGGTGACGAGATCGTCGTCAAGGGCTCCGGGTTCGACCCGGAGGCGAACGTCGGCGGCCGCGGCATGCCGATCCCGGCGACCCTGCCGCAGGGTACGTACGTCGTGCTCGGGAAGTTCGCCGAGCAGTGGCGCCCGTCGGAGGGCGTCGCCTCCTCGGCCCGCAAGGTCGTGTCGCAGAGGTGGGCGCTGGCGGAGTCCGTGCTCGACCAGGTCCCGGCGGCGTTCCAGCAGACGATCCGGGACCAGTGGGCGGAGATCACGCCGGACGGCACCTTCGAGGCGACGCTCACGGTCGCCGCGTCCGACGCCGAGGGGCGCTACGGCGTCTACACCTACGGTGCCGGCGGCGTCACCAACGCCGACCAGGAGCTCTACGCGCCGGTCGCCTTCACCACCGAGCCGCCGGCACCCGTCTGGGAGCCCGCCGTCGAGGTCTTCGCGGCGGACGGCTCGACCCCGCTCGGCGACACCGAGGTGACGGTCGGCGACACGGTCGTCGTCAAGGGCTCGGGCTTCGACCCGGCGGCGAACGTCGGCGGGCGGGGCGTGCCTGTACCGGCGCACCTTCCCCAGGGCACCTACGTCGTGTTCGGCAGCTTCGCCGAGCAGTGGCGCCCGTCCGAGGGCGCCCCGTCCGCGAACCGCAAGGTCGGCTCGCAGGTGTGGGGCCTCGCGGAGCCGGTCCTCGACCAGGTGCCCGCGCAGTTCCAGTCCGCGATCAGGGCGCAGTGGGCGGACATCGCCGAGGACGGCACGTTCGAGGCCACGCTCGTCGTGAAGAACCCCGCAGCGATCGAGGGGGGACGCCACGGCGTCTACACCTACGGCGCGGGCGGCGTGACGAACGCCGACCAGGAGCTCTACGTCCCGGTCGCGTACGACGCCCCGGCACCGCTCACGGTGACGCCCGCGTCGTCGACGGTCGAGCCGGGCACCACGGTCACCCTGACCGTCGGGGGCCTCTCCGCGGACGACACCGTCAAGGACGTCACGTTCGGCGGCAAGGCGGCGACGCACACCCGCGAGGGCGGCACGATCGTGCTGACGATCCCCGACGACGCCGTCGACGGCGACGTCACGGTCACCGTGACGTCGGCGCTCGGGGTCTCGGGCAGCACGACCCTCACGGTGAGGGCGCCGCTCGTGGCGGACCCGCAGGTGACGGTCACGCCGTCGTCGGGGATCGATCCCGCGGTGGAGAACACGTTCACGGTGTCCGGGACCGGCTTCGTCGGTGACGCCGCGCAGTACGGCGCGTACGTGGTGCTGGGCGACGCGTCGATCTGGGACGGTTCGGGTCCGCTGGTGGCGTCGGGGTGGCTGAACCTGGGGTGGGTGCAGCCGCGGCAGATCGTGGACGGCGCGTTCACGACGACGTTCACGGTGCCGGCGGGGTCGTTCGACCCCGAGGTGCAGTACGTGGTCGCGACGTCGGCGGCGCACGGCCTGTCGGCGACCGACCGTCGTCTGGACACGTTCACCCCGCTGGGGATCGCGCAGCCGGCTCCCGAGGCGCAGCCGACCACGACGTCGTTGAAGGCGTCGTCGGCGAGCCTGGTCGAGGGCTCCGCGGTCACGCTGACGGCCACGGTCTCGCCGCGGGCCGCCGGCACGGTCCGGTTCGTCGCCGGGAGCGCGGTGCTCGGGACGGCGACCGTCGTCGACGGCGCCGCGACGGTCGAGGCGAAGACCCTCGCCGTGGGCACGCACGCCGTGACCGCGACGTTCGTTCCCGCCGACGGCGCGGCCTTCCTCGGCTCCACGTCGGACGCGGTCTCCGTGAAGGTCTCGGCGAAGCCGACCGGCCCGAGCACGGCGGGCAGCCTCACGTGGGGCGTCAAGGAGTCGTTCCGGAGCTACATCGTCGGGCCGATCGCGCACGGCGGTGCCAGCGCCACGGCCGGTGCGGCCGTCGTCGACGGGCTCTTCCGCTTCGGCCAGGCCGAGGGCGGCACGTGGTCGTCGAGCGCGGGTCGCGGGACGGTCGAGTACGCCGGGGCGGTCCGGTTCACCGGCCATGACGGCCTGCTCGGCCTCGCGCTGACGAACCCGGTCGTCGACATCACCGGGGCCGGCACGGCTCGCCTCCTCGTGGACGCGACGTCGACGGGCCTCGACGGCTCCTCGTTCGACCGGGACGGCGTCGTGTTCGCGACGCTCGCGCTCGGCACGCCCACCACGGGAGCCGACGGCGCGGTCACGTACCGCGGCGCGCGCGCGACGCTCACGGCCGACGGCTCCGCCGCGTTCGCGGGCTTCTACCCGGCGGGGACGGCGCTCGACGACGTCACCTTCACGATCGGCGCCGCGGCGACGCTGCCCGGCGGCGACGGCGGCCAGATCGGCACCCCCGGCGACGGGTCGACGGGCGGCTCGGTCGACCCGGCGAGGGCGACGCTCTCGGTCTCCCAGGCCGCCCCGGGCGACGAGGTGACGATCAGCGGTGTCGGGTTCGGCGCGAACGAGGCCGGCATCCGCTCCGAGATCCGGTCCACGCCGCAGACCCTCGCGACCGGCGTCGTCGCGAACGCGGGCGGTGCCGCGAGCACGACGGTCACGATCCCGGCGGACGTCGCGCCGGGTGAGCACACGCTCGCGCTCGTCGGCGCGAGCCACGAGGCGACGGCACCGATCACGATCGTCGGGAGCGGCACGACGACGGGCTCGGGCTCCGGGCAGGGTGCTGCGGAGGAGAAGTGCTTCGCGCAGGGCGTGAACGGCGCCACGCTGACGTGGGGCGTGAGCGACCGCTTCCGCGCCTACGTCACGGGCCCGATCGCCCAGGGCGCCGTCTCGACGAGCGGGGTGCGCGACAACGGCACGACGTTCACGTGGAGCGGCGGCAAGGGGTCCTTCAACACCGACCTCGGCAAGGGACGCGCGAGCTACGGCGGCACGGTCTCCTTCTCGGGCCACGACGGCATCCTCGACCTGCAGATCTCGAACCCGCGCGTCGTGGTGGACGGCTCGACGGGGACGCTCGTGGTCGACGTCCGGAGCAGCGACATGGAGGGCGCCAAGTCCTCGTCGAACGGCGTCGCGTTCGCGAGCCTGGACCTGTCGGGCGCGAGGTCGACGTCGGGCTCGACCGTCACGTGGAGCGGCGCGCCCGCGACGCTCACCGCGGCCGGGGCGGCGGCGTTCGCCGGGTTCTACGACGCGGGCACCGCGCTCTCGCCGGTGACGTTCTCGTTCCCCGTCGGCGGCGACGTCGAGTGCGACGTGTACTCGGGCCTCGCGGCCACCGGCTCGGACGGCGCGGACGTGGCGCTGACGGCCCTCGTCCTGCTCCTCACGGGCACGGTCCTCGTGGGCGCCACCACGCGTCGTCGGGCTCGGGCGCGTGTGACCGCCTGACGGCACAGGGAGCACGACGGCGCCCGGTCACCTCGGTGACCGGGCGCCGTCGTGCTGTCCGCGCTGGCCCGTGAGGTGACGCCCGTGGGCGGGCTCGGCTCCGAGGGATCGGCTCCGAGGAGCTCGGCTCAGCGGGGCTCGGCTCAGACCAGGTCGACGAGGTCCGCGACCGAGTCGACGACCTTGCTCGGCCGGAACGGGAAGCGGTCGACCTCGGACATGCGGGTCGAGCCCGTCATGACGAGGTAGGTGTACAGGCCCGCCTCGATGCCCGCGACGACGTCGGTGTCCATGCGGTCCCCGATCATCGCGGTCTTCTCCGAGTGCGCGTCGATGCGGTTGAGCGCGGACCGGAACATCATCGGGTTCGGCTTGCCGACGAAGTACGGCTTGCGTCCCGTCGCGGACGTGATCATCGCGGCGACGGCGCCGGTCGCCGGCAGGGGACCCTCCTGCGAGGGGCCGGTCGTGTCCGGGTTGGTGCAGATGAAGCGCGCGCCGCCGAGCACGAGCCGGATCGCCTTGGTGATCGCCTCGAACGAGTAGGTGCGCGTCTCGCCGAGCACCACGTAGTCCGGGTCCGACTCGGTGAGCGTGTAGCCCGCCTCGTAGAGCGCCGTCGTGAGCCCCGCCTCGCCCACGGCGTACGCGCTGCCGCCCGGGATCTGGTCGTGCAGGAACTGCGCCGTGGCGAGCGCCGAGGTCCAGATCGCCTCCTCGGGCACCTCGATGCCCGACGTCGCGAGCCGGGCCCGCAGGTCGCGCGCCGTGAAGATCGAGTTGTTCGTGAGGATGAGGAACGGCCGGCCCTTGTCCCGCAGGGCCCGGACGAACTCGGGCGCGCCGGGGATCGCGTGGCCCTCGTGGACGAGGACCCCGTCCATGTCCGTGAGCCACGACTCGATCGTCCGGTGTGTCACGTTGCGCTCTCCTTCGCCGGTGGTGCCACCGCCAGGGTACTGGGCGTCCGGGCTACCCTTCGCGGGTGACGACCCCTCGCGACGAACCCGCCGACCTCGGTGAGCGGCTGGACCAGCTCGACCGGCCCGAGCACGACGAGCACCCCGCGCACCTCGCGCGTCGGCGGACCTCGTGGCGCTCGGCGCCCGCCTCCGCGGTCCGTGGAGGCCTCGTCGGTGCCGCGGAGTCCGTCCCCGGCATCTCCGGCGGCACGATCGCCCTCGTCGTCGGCCTGTACGACGACCTCATCGACGCCGCGAGCGAGCTGCTGCACGCCGCCCGGGAGCTCGTCGTCGGAGTGGTCCGGCGCCGTGGCGTCGCCCCGGCGGTGGCCGCGCTCCGTGCCGTGGACTGGCCGCTGCTCGTCCCCGTCCTCCTCGGCATGCTCGTCGTGCTGCTCCTGTCCCTGCGCCTCATCGCGCCGCTGCTCGAGTCGCACCCCGTCCCCGTCCGGTCGGTGTTCTTCGGCATGATCGTCGTCTCCGTGGCGGTCCCGCTGCGACTCATGCCCGGCCGCTTCCGCGCTCTCGACGGCGCGCTGCTCGTCGTCGCCGCGGTCGTGGGCTTCCTCCTCACGAGCCTGCCGCCCGGGCAGGTCGACGACCCCTCGCTGTGGTTCGTGTTCCTCGGTGCCGCCATCGCGATCAACGCGCTCGTCCTCCCCGGCGTCTCCGGCTCGTTCGTCCTCCTCGCCATGGGTCTGTACGTGCCCGTCCAGCAGGCGTTGTCCGACCGCGACCTCGCGTTCGTCGGGGCGTTCGTGCTCGGGGCCGCGGTCGGCCTCGCGTCGTTCGTCAAGCTGCTGCAGTGGCTGCTGCACCACCGCCGTCAGACGACCATGGCGGTGCTCGCGGGCCTGATGATCGGGTCGCTGCGGGCGCTGTGGCCCTGGCAGGAGGAGGACGGGACCCTCCTCGCCCCGACCGGGTCCGTGGTCGTGCCGGTGCTGCTGGCTCTCGCCGGCGCGGCCGTCGTCGCCGGCGCGATGGTCTGGGAGGCGCGCGTCGCGCGCCGGGCCGCGGACGCGTGACCGCGGCGTCCGGGGCGCCGGATGCTTCGAGGCGTCCCGCGGAGGAGCGTGAGGTCGGCGTCGGGCCCTGGCCGGGCGGTCGGGCGGCGTGGCCGCGCGTCGACGCGGCGGGCGCGCCGTCGACCGACCCGCAGGACCCGCTCGACCCGCGGTACGACCCCGAGCTGCTCGAGCACGGCGACCGGCGCAACGTCGTCGACGCCTACCGGTACTGGACGGTGGACGCGGTCGTCGCGGACCTGGACGCACGACGGCCCGCGGACCGGTTCTTCCACGTCGCGATCGAGAACTGGGCGCACGACCTCAACATCGGCTCGGTCGTGCGCACGGCGAACGCGTTCAGCGCGGCGGGCGTGCACGTCGTCGGCCGACGACGCTGGAACCGGCGCGGCGCGATGGTCACCGACCGCTACCTGCACGTGCACCACCACGCCACGGTCGAGGACCTCGCGGCGTGGGCGGAGACCGAAGGGCTTCCCGTCCTCGGCGTCGACAACGTGCCGGGCTCGGTGCCGATCGAGGGCTTCGCGCTCCCGCGCGCGTGCGTGCTGCTGCTCGGCCAAGAGTCCTCGGGCCTCACGCCCGAGGCCGTCGCGGCGAGCGAGGCCGTCCTGCACATCACGCAGCTCGGCTCGACGCGCTCGCTCAACGCCGGTGCGGCCGCCGCGATCGCGATGCACGCGTGGGTCGTGCAGCACGCGGACGTCGGGGGACCACAGGTCGAACGGCCCTGACGGCCCCGCGGCCATCCGTGCCAGACTTTGACCGACAACACCACCCCGCACGACTCCCCAGGAGCTCCGCATGCCCATCGCAACCCCCGAGGTCTACGCCGACATGATCGACCGGGCGAAGGCAGGCAAGTTCGCCTACCCGGCCGTCAACATCACGTCGTCGCAGACCGTCACCGCCGCGCTCCAGGGCTTCGCCGAGGCGGAGTCCGACGGCATCATCCAGGTCTCGGTGGGTGGCGCCGAGTACGCGTCGGGCTCGACGGTCAAGGACCGCATCTCCGGCTCGCTCGCGCTCGCCGCGTACGCCGCCGAGGTCGCGAAGAGCTACCCCGTGCAGATCGCGATCCACACGGACCACTGCGTCAAGAAGAACCTCGACTCCTGGGTCCGCCCGCTCCTGCAGATCGAGGCCGAGCAGGTGAGGAACGGCGGCCTGCCGACGTTCCAGTCGCACATGTTCGACGGCTCGGACATCCCGCTGGACGAGAACCTCGTCATCGCCGCGGAGCTCCTCGAGCTCTCGCAGGCGGCCCGCACGATCCTCGAGATCGAGGTCGGCGTCGTCGGTGGCGAGGAGGACGGCCACGAGGCCGAGATCAACGAGAAGCTCTACACGACCGCCGAGGACGGCCTGGCGACGGTCCGCGCGCTCGGCGCCGGCGAGAAGGGCCGCTACCTGACGGCCCTCACGTTCGGCAACGTGCACGGCGTCTACAAGCCGGGTGCCGTCAAGCTGCGCCCGTCGATCCTCGCCGAGATCCAGAAGACCGTCGGCGCGGAGATCGGCAAGGAGAACCCGTTCGACCTCGTGTTCCACGGCGGCTCGGGTTCCACGGCCGAGGAGATCTCCGAGGCGGTCGACCACGGCGTCATCAAGATGAACATCGACACGGACACGCAGTACGCGTTCACGCGTCCCGTCGTCGGCCACATGTTCGGCAACTACGACGGCGTCCTCAAGGTCGACGGCGAGGTGGGCAACAAGAAGGCCTACGACCCGCGCGCCTGGGGCAAGCTGGCCGAGGCCGGCATGGCCGCCCGCATCGTCGAGGCCGCGCAGCAGCTGCGCTCGGCGGGCAACAAGCTCCGCTGACGCACACGGTGTCCCGACGCACTGCGTCAGGACCTGCGCCGCACGAGAAGGCCCCCGGTCCGCGGACCGGGGGCCTTCTCGTGTCGCGGTGGTGGTCGGGTGCCGGTCAGGAGCCGGGCGCTTCCGGCCCGTCGGCAGGCTCCTCGAGGTCGAAGCCCGGATCCGTGTCGACGATGTCGAGCAGCTCGCCGATGCGTGTCACCTCGAGGAGGAACCGGACGGTCGGCGGTGCGCGGAGCACGCGGACGCGGTGCGGGCCGCGCGACGCCAGACGGGCGAGGAACGCGACGCCGGACGAGTCCATGAAGGTCACGTGGTGCGCGTCGATCTCGACGGGCAGCCCCGAGTCCTCGGCGGCCGCGGTCGCCTCCTGGAGGTCCGCGCCCAGGTCGGCGTCGATCTCACCCGACAGGACGATGCGGGCACGCGTGGTGCCCACGATGACGTGCACGCTCGCCGGGTCGCCCGACCGTGCAGGGTCACCGGCGACGCCGACCGGCCGGTCGGCGGACGAGGAGGTACCTTCGCGCACGGCGCTCCTTTCAGCGGCTCCAGGACCGTTCCGGTCTCGGGAAGCACCAATCTACGGTTGAATGTCCAGTCGGGACAGTAACGCGACCGGAGCGTGTGCAGCCAGATGCGACCGTCAGGCGTCCACAGGACGGTGCCTGACGATGGCTCACGCGCAGAGCAGACCGTCGGAGGTGAGGATGGGCGGACCGCTGGGACTCGGCACCGACCTGCCCGCACACGTCCTCGAGCTGTGCACCCGCGCGATGGACAGCGCGGGCGTCGCGATGTTCGTCACGGGCCCACGGTCTGCGGGCATGCCTCTCGTCTGGGTCAACCGGGCGTTCGAGCGGGACACGGGGTTCGCCGCGCAGGACGTCGTCGGGCGCAGCCCGCGCGCGCTCGAGGCCCTGCTCGCCGAGCCGGTCGAGGTGGACGAGCTCCGGGCCGCGATCCTCGCCGGGCGTGAGATCACCCACACCGTCCGTGCGCGACGGCGCGACGGCCAGCCGGTGTGGGCCCAGCTCTCGCTCTCCCCGATCCTCGGCCCCGAGGGTGAGGTCACGCACTGGGTCGGCGTCCAGGTCGACGTGTCGGACCATCTCGAGCGGTACGCGGCCCAGGTCGCGTCTCTCGCGCTCGAGCGGCGCGAGCGGGCGGTGCTCGACGTCGTCGCGCGCAGCTCGGACCTGCTCGCCGACCTCGACCAGCCGTACGCCCTGCGCGACATCACGAGCCTCCTCGCCGGGTACGTCGTGGACTGGGCCGGCTTCTACCTCAACGACGACGGGCTGCGCTTCGCGGACGGCGTCGACACGTCGGCCCCGCCCAGCGGACGCGGGCAGCGCCACGGTCGCTACACGCCGGGGGTGGGGGCGCTGGGGCGTCCGGGCATCGCCGAGACCGACGCGCTCGGTGACGCGGCCGTCACCGACGAGTCGTCCCCGCGGCCCCGCCTCGTCGACGTCCCCGACCGCGTCCAGGACCTGCTCGACGGCCGGATCGAGGGCCCGGTCGAGCTCGACCTGACCGCCGAGTTCCCCCAGTGGTCCGCCTCGGGCTGGCTCCGGCGCGACCTCGAGCACCGGCTCTCGCGCCTCGCGCGCCGGCCTCGCGCCGTGACGGTCACGGCCGTCCCGGGCCGTCGGCGCATCCTGGGGCTCCTCGTGTCGTGCGGCGACGAGGACACCACGGGTCCGCGCGGCGTCGACACGGAGGCTCGCGAGAGCGTCCGCACGCTGCTGCAGGTCATCGCCCGGCGCGCGGGCACCGCGATCGACAACGTCCGGCTCTACGCGCGCGAGCACCGCCTCGCGGAGACGCTGCAGCGGGCCATGCTGCCGGAGCAGGCGGACGTCACGGGTCTCGACGTCTGGACGTACTACGCGCCGAACTCCGAGCACGCCCAGGTCGGCGGCGACTGGTACGACGTCCTGCAGATCACCCCGGACGTCGTGGGCCTGGTCATCGGCGACGTGGTGGGTCACGACGTCGAGGCGGCTGCCGCGATGGGCCAGCTGCGGTCCGTCGTGCGGTCCTACGCCTACGAGCTCACCACCCCGGGACCGGTCCTCGACCGGGTCGACCAGCTCGTCCAAGGGATGCGCATCCCGCGCTCGGCGAGCCTCGTGTACGCCGCGCTCACGCGCCCCGACGCGACGGACACCGAGGACGCGTGGCGCATCGAGTACTCGCGTGCCGGCCACCTGCCCCCGCTGCTCCTGCGCGAGGGAACGGTCACCCAGCTCGACGACGCCGGCGGCGCGCTCGTCGGGTTCGGCGGGCGGACCCGGTCCACCGGGGAGGTGTCGCTGCGCCCCGGGGACACGCTCGTCTTCTACACCGACGGCCTCATCGAACGACGGGACCGCGCGCTGCGCGTCGGGCTCGACGCGCTCGTCGCCGCGTCCGCCGCCGTCACCGCCGTGGACGCCGCAGGGGTCGGCGAGGAGCTCCTCTCGCGGCTCGCGGACGCCCCGGAGGACGACGTCGCCCTCGTCGTCGTGCGCATCCCCGACCCGGTGGGCGACGCGACGGCCGTCGTGCTCAGCCCGCGCAGCCGCCGGTGGCTCCTGCCGAGCGAGCCGGCGTCGATCGGGCGGGCGCGGCACGCCGTCGTGCGCACGTGCCAGGCGTGGGGGGTCAAGGACAGCGCGAACGCCGAGCTGGTCGTGTCGGAGCTCGTCGCGAACGGCGTGCTCCACGGCTGGGGCCACCTCGCGCTGCGGCTGTTCGACACGGGCGACGGGATCCGGGTCGAGGTCGAGGACTCCAACCCCGCGCCGCCCGTCCCGACGGACGGCCACGCCAACCGCATGGGCGGGTTCGGCATGCAGATCGTCGAGCGGCTCGCGGACTGGGGCTGGCGTCCGACGGCGTCCGGCAAGCTCGTCTGGGCGACCCTGCGGCCCCAGTCGGCCGCGCGTCAGGCCTGACCGGCAGGTAGGCGTCGCGCAGGTAGGCGTCGCCGGGAACACCTGCTCCCGGCGCACGCGGGGAGCAGGTGCTAGGCCTGGGGCTCGACCTTGGCGAACCCCGACGGCGGCGTCGCGGGCTCGCAGCGGTGGTCCGCGTCGATGCGGAACAGCTCGAGCGCGCCGCAGACCTCCAGGACGAAGAGGTCACGGTCGTCGCAGCCGCGCAGGACCGTCGCACCGCCGCGCTTGCGGCCGGAGTCGGCGAGCGAGATGAGGAACGCCGCGCCCGTCGAGTCCATGAACGTCACGCGGCACATGTCGATGACGAGGAGCTGGCGCCGCAGCCCGACGACGCGCGCCGCGATCTCCGGGAACTGGTCACGCTCGGCGAGATCGAGGTCCCCGGTGATGACGAGCGTCGTCGTCGCGGGGGAGGTGGCGATCTCGATCATGCTGTCGACTGTAGACGCGGCCTGGAGCACCTGCACCCCGCGGCTCTGCGGCTGCGCCGACCGACGAGCCCGGCGGCGCCCGCTCAGCGCAGGGCGCGCACCTCGTCGGCGGACGTGCCGGACGCGCGCAGGAACTGCTCGCAGCGCTCGGCCTCGTCGACCTCGCCGATGTACGCGGCGCACTCGGCGAGCGCGAGCAGCGCGCGCAGGAAGCCCTGGTTGGGGACGTGGTCGGCGGGGATGGGTCCCTGGCCCCGCCAACCCGCGCGGCGCAGCGCGTCGAGACCGCGGTGGTAGCCCGTGCGGGCGAACGCGTACGCGGTCACGGCGCCCTTCGAGCCGTTCTCGTGGAGGTAGTCCTCGGCGAGGAACGCCCACGCGAGCGACGACGCGGGCTCGCGCGCCGCGATCTCGTACGGGTCGCCCCCGGCGTCGAGGCCGTCGCGCACGGCGGCGAAGTCGTCGGGGAGACGGACCGGCGCCGGTCCGTCGAGGAGGTTCTGGTGGGAGTCGCTCATGGGCCCATTGTGCCGAACCCGGGGTCGTGCGGCTCCCGGGGTTCGGCAGCCCGCGGGCGGCGCGCCGTGGACGGCCTGCACCCCGAAGGTCAACGACCGGTAAACTCGTCGCGGTCCCCGGGTGACTGCCGCCCGGGGGACGCCTCGGGCCCCGCGGGAGCCGCGCCGTCGGGCACGACCGGCACCTGTCGCGCGATCGACGCGCGCACGACATGACCGGCCCGAGGAACAGGCAGTCGAAAGTGGGGAATCCATGCCAGGCGTGGTGCTCATCGGTGCCCAGTGGGGCGACGAAGGCAAGGGCAAGGCGACAGACCTCCTCGGGTCGCGCGTCGACTACGTGGTGAAGTTCAACGGCGGCAACAACGCCGGCCACACCGTCGTCATCGGCGACGAGAAGTACGCGCTGCACCTGCTCCCGTCGGGCATCCTGTCGCCCGGCGTCACGCCCGTCATCGCGAACGGTGTCGTCGTGGACATCGAGGTCCTGTTCCAGGAGCTCGACGACCTCGTCGCGCGCGGCGTCGACGTCTCGAAGCTGCTCGTCTCGGGGTCGGCGCAGATCATCGCGGGCTACCACCGCACGATCGACAAGGTGAGCGAGCGCTTCCTCGGCAAGCGCCGCATCGGCACGACCGGCCGTGGCATCGGCCCGGCGTACGCGGACAAGATCAACCGCGTCGGCATCCGGATGTGGGACCTGTTCGACGAGAAGATCCTCGCGGAGAAGATCGA
Source organism: Cellulosimicrobium sp. Marseille-Q4280 (assembly GCF_943181405.1). GTDB lineage: Bacteria > Actinomycetota > Actinomycetes > Actinomycetales > Cellulomonadaceae > Cellulosimicrobium. The sequence continues at coordinate 380,632 of NZ_CALPBY010000005.1, read as the reverse complement.
GGGCTCGCTCGACCAGAAGAACCACCTGCTGGTCAAGGTCTACAACCGCCGCGCGATCACCGTCGACGAGACGCTCGCGGAGCTCCTGCAGTACGCGGAGCGCATCAAGCCGATGGTCGCCGACACGTCGCTCGTGCTGAACAAGGCGCTCGACGAGGGCAAGAACGTCCTCTTCGAGGGTGGCCAGGCGACCATGCTCGACGTCGACCACGGCACCTACCCGTTCGTCACGTCGTCGAACGCGACGGCGGGCGGCGCGCTCACGGGGTCGGGCGTCGGTCCGACGCGCATCGGCTCGGTCATCGGCGTCATCAAGGCGTACACGACGCGCGTGGGCGAGGGGCCGTTCCCCACCGAGCTCTTCGACGCGAACGGCGAGTACCTGCTCAAGCAGGGCGGCGAGTACGGCGTGACGACGGGTCGCGCGCGGCGCTGCGGCTGGTACGACTCGGTCATCGCGCGCTACGCGACGCGCGTCAACGGGATCACCGACATGGTGCTCACCAAGCTCGACATCCTCACGGGCTTCGAGAAGGTCCCGGTCTGCGTCGCGTACGACGTCGACGGCGTCCGCCACGACGAGATGCCCCTCGACCAGACGGCGTTCCACCACGCGACGCCGATCTACGAGGAGCTCGACGGCTGGTGGGAGGACATCTCCGGCGCCCGCACGTTCGAGGACCTGCCGGTGAACGCGCAGCGCTACGTGCTCGCGCTCGAGGAGATGTCCGGGACGCGGATGTCGGCGATCGGCGTCGGCCCGAGCCGCGACGCGATCATCCCGCGGCACGACCTCATCCACTGAGCCCCGTCGTCGGAGGGCCGCGGGGACATCCTCGGTAGACTCGGCGCCCGTGAAGATCCTCGTCGTCGGGACCGGTGCCCGCGAGCACGCCATCGTCCACGCCGTCGCGCGCGAGGCCGACCGCCTCGGCACCGCGCCGCACGAGATCCACGCGGCGCCCGGCAACCCGGGGATCGCCGCCGAGGCGACGCTGCACCGCGTCGACCAGCTCGACGGTGCTGCGGTCGCCGCGCTCGCGACGGAGCTCGGCGCGGACCTCGTCGTGGTCGGCCCGGAGGCGCCCCTCGTCGCCGGCGTGGGCGACGCCGTGCGCGCCGCCGGGGTCCCGGTGTTCGGCCCCTCCGCGGAGGCCGCGCGGCTCGAGGGCTCCAAGGCCTTCGCCAAGGAGGTCATGGCCGCCGCGTCCGTGCCGACGGCGCTCGCGCACGTGTGCACGGACGTCGACGAGGTCGCTGCGGCGGTCGACGCGTTCGGCCCCCCCTACGTCATCAAGGACGACGGCCTCGCCGCGGGCAAGGGCGTCGTCGTCACGGAGGACCGGCAGGCGGCGCTCGAGCACGCGGCGGCGTGCTTCTCGTCCCCACGGACAGCCGCGGACGGGACGCCCGAGGACCCGCGCGTCGTCGTCGAGGAGTACCTCGACGGACCCGAGGTGTCGCTGTTCTGCCTGTCCGACGGCGCGACCGTCGTGCCGCTGCAGCCCGCCCAGGACTTCAAGCGCGCGTTCGACGGGGACGCCGGCCCGAACACGGGCGGCATGGGCGCGTACAGCCCGCTGCCGTGGGCGCCGGACGGGCTGGTGGACGAGGTCGTCGCGCGCGTCGCGCAGCCGACGATCGACGAGATGGCGCGACGCGGGACCCCGTTCGTCGGGGTGCTCTACGTCGGCCTCGCGCTGACGAGCCGCGGGACGCGGGTCGTCGAGTTCAACGCACGGTTCGGCGACCCGGAGACCCAGTCGGTGCTCGCACGGCTCCTCACCCCGCTGTCCGCGCTCATGCTCGCCGCGGCACAGGGCCGGCTCGCCGAGCAGCCCCGGCTCTCGTGGTCCGACGACGCGTCGGTCACCGTGGTCGTCGCCGCGCACGGCTACCCCGGTACGGTGCGCGGCGGCGACCCGATCACGGGTATCGACGCGGCCGAGGACGTCGAGGGCGTGCACGTGCTGCACGCCGGGACGTCTCGCGACGACGACGGCGGGCTGGTCGCGTCGGGCGGCCGCGTCCTCTCGGTGGTCGCGCAGGGCGCTGACCTCGCCGAGGCGAGACGTCGCGCGTACGCCGCGGTCGACCGCATCGTGCTGCCCGGCTCGCACCACCGGACCGACATCGCGGCGACGGCTGCCGCCGGGGGCGTCGCGACCGCGGGCTGAGCCCCCGCCTGATCCCGAGGGACGTCACTCCTCGTCGACGTCGGGCCACTGCTCGGCGTCGGGCGACGAGCCGAGGAGCGACCGGGTGATGCGCTCCTCGTCCTCGGTCATCTCGTGGACGGCGGTCAGCAGATCGTCGTCCGTCGGGCCGCGGCCCGCCTCGGCCGCACGGAGCACCGCGCGCCGGATCACCTCCTTGACGAACGAGGCGGTGACGCCGTCGGTGCCTTCCGCCGCGGCGTCGAGGGTCGCGGGCGCGAACGGCAACCCTCCTCGGTAGAGCTCGAAGAGACGCCGTCGCGCGTCCTGGTCCGGGAGCGGGATCTCGACGGCGAGGTCCACGCGCCCGGGGCGTTGCGCGAGGGCGCGCTCGAGGAGGTCGGCGCGGTTGGTGGTGAGCAGGAACGCGACGTCGGCGTCGTTCCCGAGGCCGTCCATCGCGTCGAGCACCTCGAAGAGCAACGGCTGGGGTCCGCCGTGGAACGACCGGTCCTCCGCGATGAGGTCGCAGTCCTCGAGGACGATGATCGCGGGCTGCATCGCGCGCGCGGTCTCGGCGGCGAGCCGCACGAGCTGCAGCGCCCCTCCGGCGAGCAGCAGCACGGTGGTGCCGGGGCTCTCGCCGACGAGGTGGCGCACGGTGTGCGTCTTGCCGGTGCCGGGCGGTCCGTACAGCAGGACGCCCCGCTTGAGGTGCTGACCTGCCACCCGCAGCGCCTCCCGGTGACGGGCGACCCCGACGACCTGACGCTCGATGCGGCCCAGCGTGCCCTCGGGGAGCACGACGTCCGACGCGGGGACCCGGTCGCGTCGCAGGAACGTGAGACCCCCTGCCGTGGGGCCGAAGTCGGACGTCGTGAAGGTGACGACCTGCCCGCGCAGCACGCTGTGCTCCACCATGGCGGTACGCAGCTCGGCGAGGAGCTCGAGCGCCGCGTCCTCGCCCTGGCACATGACTTCCAGGGCTGCCTCGTTCCCGTGCCGAGGGCTGCCCGCACGCTGGAGCACGGCGACCGGGGTGCTCGCGTGCGTGAAGAGGTGCAGGCCGAAGGCGACGGTCCGCCGGTCGGAGTCCGGTCCGGTCGCCGCGCGCGCGTAGTCGACCGCTCCGACGGGGAACTGCTGCCACAGGGTCGAGTGCTCGACGATCTCCGAGAACGACGTGTGCATGCGCTGCTCGCCACCACCGACGCCGACGAGCCGTCCGCCGCCGTGCCGGGCCATCACGACCTCGAGCGCCACGTCCGCGTCGACCTGGCGGAGCGAGGAGACGGTCTCGGAGACCACGGCCAGGCCGCGCGGGTCGGCACCGAGGTGCTCGCGCAGCACGGACGCGACCGAGGGAGCGGATCCGGCCTGCTGTCGCTGGCTGCGCTGGTTCACCACGGCCATGAACGTCGAGAACGTGTCCAGGAAGTCGGCGGTCCGCTCGTCGTCGGCGAGGTCGTCGGCAGGCTCGGGCGCGGACGCGGCGGAGGGCGTGAAGTGCATGGTGCGAAACTAGGGCCCGTGACTGACACGCCACGGGACCACACGCCGCCGCTCTCGCTCGGCGAGGCCGACGCGTTCGACACCGCCACGCTCGAGCTGCCGGGCTGGCGCCACGTCTACTCGGGCAAGGTCCGGGACCTCTACGAGCCGGACCTGCCCGCCGTCGGCGGGGTGCACCCGCTCGGCGACGTGGTCCTCGTCGTGGCGAGCGACCGGGTCAGCGCGTACGACCACGTGCTGTCGCCGGGCATCCCGGACAAGGGCGTCGTGCTCACGCAGCTCAGCCTGTGGTGGTTCGAGCAGCTGGCCGACCTCGTGCCGAACCACGTCGTGTCGACCGAGGTGTCGGCCGAGCCCGGCGACGGGCTCGTGCCCGACGTCGTCGCTGGCCGCGCGATGATCTGCCGCCGGCTCGACATGTTCCCGGTGGAGTGCGTCGCGCGTGGCTACCTCACGGGCTCGGGCCTCGTCGAGTACCGAGCCGGCGGCGGCGTGTGCGGCGTGCCGCTGCCCGACGGCCTGGTCGACGGCTCGCGCCTGCCCGAGCCGATCTTCACCCCCGCGACGAAGGCCGCCGTCGGGGAGCACGACGAGAACGTGTCGTTCGAGGTGGTCGCGGAGCAGATCGGCGTCGAGGACGCGACGCGGCTGCGCGGCCTCACCCTCGCGGTGTACGCGCGGGCGGACGAGATCGCGCGCGAGCGCGGTGTGATCCTCGCGGACACCAAGCTGGAGTTCGGGGTGGACCCGACCACGGGCGCGACCGTGCTCGGCGACGAGGTGCTCACGCCCGACTCGTCGCGGTTCTGGCCCGCGGACCAGTGGGAGCCCGGCCGTGCGCAGCCCAGCTTCGACAAGCAGTACGTGCGCGACTGGCTGACCTCGCCGGAGTCTGGCTGGGACCGCTCGGCCGACGCGCCGCCCCCGCCGCTGCCCGCGGACGTCGTGGCCCGCACTCGCGACCGGTACCTCGAGGCCTACGAGCGGCTCACGGGCTCGTCGCTGGCCTGAGGCGTTCACGCCGTCCGTGCTCCCGCGCGGACGTAGGTGTGACCGCTCGGAGCCGTCCACCGGACCGTGCCGTCGTGCAGGAGGCTGGGACGCCACCCGTCGCGGGCACGCACCACGTGGTGGTGCCGGCACAGCGCGACGAGGTTGTCCGCCGCGTGCGCGGACTCGTCGCCGGGCCGTGGGGCGACCACGTGGTCGAGGTCGCACCGGAACGCCGGCACGGCGCACCCCGGGAACGTGCACGTGACGTCCCGTGCGAGGACCGCGGCGACCGTCCGCACCGAGGGGCGGCCCGTCGTCGCGAGGTCGCTGGTCGGGGGGAGTGGTGGTGCGGCCATGACCGGTCTCCGTCCGCTGGCGTCGTGAGGCGTGCGAGGGCGGGGAAGGGGCAGGACCCCGCCCTCGCACGCGTGGTCGAGCGTGCGTCTCGAACACGTGTTCGAGACTAGCGATAGCCTCTGACAGTGACTCGGCGGGTGCTGGACAGCGCACACCGCCGCGGTGGCGCTCCGTCGACGCAGCCTTGGCGCCATGGGTCGTTGTGCGATATATATCGGAGATGAACGCAGCGACCGGCGATAGCTTCCGCATGACGGAGCAGTCGTACCTCGTGCTCCTCGCCCTGGTCGAGGAGCGACGTCACGGGTACGCCGTCATCCAGGCCGTCCGCGAGCTCTCGGGCGGGCACACCTCGCTCGGCGCGGGAACGCTGTACGGCAACCTCGACCGGCTCGTCGCGTCGGGTCTCGTCGAGGCCGTGGGCGAAGAGGTCGTCGACGGTCGGCTACGCCGCTACTACCGTGCAACGGGCGGCGGGCGACGGGCTGCCCGCGCGGAGACAGTGCGCCTCGCCGAGCTCGCCGAGCGGGCACGGCGGTCGCTCTCCCGGCGGCCCGGCGTGGACGGCGCAGCTGCCGCCGGAGGACCGGCATGACGCCGGGCGGCCGCCGCAGCGTGCAGGCGGACGGTGACGAGCCCCGTCGTCGCGAGGGTGTCGGGGGGCGGTACGAACGCTCCGCGCGGTTCTGGCTCCGCGCCTACCCGCTCCGGTGGCGCGATGCGCACGGCGACGAGGCGCTCGGGGTCCTGCTGGACCTCGCGCCCGCAACCGACGACGCGTCCTCCGTGGCGGGAATCGGCGCCCGCGAGGCGTGGGGTCTCGTCCGGGCGGGATGGGGGCTGCGGTGGCGCGAGCACCCGACGCTCGGGCGGTGGCTGCTCTACCGGCTGTTCGACGCGCGGCTCCCCGCGCGCTACTGGTGGTGGGTCGCGGACGACATCCACGGGGCACTGTTCTCCTGGCGCACGAATGTGTTCAACATGGTGATTCTGCTGACGGTCTGGTTCGGGGTGCCGGCGGTGCAGGGCTGGCTGTTCGGGCAGAGTCCCGTGACGTTCTCGCCGTGGATCGTCCTCGTGGTCATGGCCACCTTTGCTCTCGCAGGCGCGGTTTGGCGCGAGAGGAATGTCGCCCGCGCGTGGCGCAAGCACGTGCTCGACGGCAACATCCCCGTCGCACCGAGGCGCGCCGTCGAGCCCTGACGAAGGGCCGGTTCGCACGGGCCGTCGGCGTCTTCCCGGGACCTTGGACGGCGACCTGGTCGCGCCCGGCGCGCGGGTAGACTGACCGCGGAATCCCGCCGTCGGCTCCCGCTCGCTCACGCCGTGACGTGCCGCCACGTGCAGCACGCGCCCGTGACCGGGATCCCGGAGCCCCGGCCCTCCCGAACTCTTCGCCAAGGAGCACCCGTGGGACGCGTCGTCGTCGAGGTCATGCCCAAGCCCGAGATCCTGGACCCGCAGGGCAAGGCCGTCGTCGGGGCGCTGCCGCGCCTCGGCTTCACCCAGTTCACGTCGGTCCGTCAGGGCAAGCGGTTCGAGCTCGAGGTCGAGGGCGACGTCACGCCCGAGGTCCTCGCCGCCGCGCAGGAGGCCGCCGCGACGGTGCTCTCCAACCCCGTGATCGAGGACGTCGTCCGCGTTGCCGACGCCGCGACCGACGCGGCCGGCACGATCGCCTCCGAGGGGCTCGCCTGATGACCGGGGCCACCTCCCTCGCGACGGCGCGGGTCGGCGTCGTCACCTTCCCCGGCACGCTCGACGACCGCGACGCGGCGCGCGCCGTCCGCCTCGCCGGCGGCGAGCCCGTCGCGCTCTGGCACGCGGACGCCGACCTGCACGACGTCGACGCGGTCGTCCTCCCGGGCGGCTTCTCCTACGGCGACTACCTGCGTGCCGGGGCGATCAGCCGCTTCGCGCCCGTGATGGAGACCCTCGTGGACGCCGCGCAGGGCGGGCTCCCGGTGCTCGGCATCTGCAACGGCTTCCAGGTCCTCACCGAGGCCCACCTGCTGCCGGGTTCGATGATCAAGAACGACCACCTGCACTTCGTCTGCCGCGAGCAGGTCCTCGTCGTCGAGAACGCGGACACCGCGTGGACGCGCGACTACTCCGCCGGCCAGCGCATCACGATCCCGCTGAAGAACCAGGACGGGCAGTTCGTCGCCGACGACCGCACGCTCGACGAGCTCGAGGCCGAGGGTCGCGTCGTGTTCCGCTACGACGGCTGGAACCCGAACGGTTCGCGCCGCAACATCGCGGGCATCTCGAACGCCGCAGGCAACGTGGTGGGTCTCATGCCGCACCCGGAGCACGCCGTCGAGGCCGGCTTCGGTCCGGCCTCGGAGGCCGGCCCGCGCGCGGGCACGGACGGGCTCGGCTTCTTCACCTCGGTGCTGAGCGCGCTCGTCCACGCGTGAGCGTCGTCGCTCGCACGGCCGACGGCGCGTCGGCCGTCGGGTCGGCGGGTGTCACCGTGGTCCCGGTACCCGGGGACGACGCCGACGCGCTCGCCCTGTTCGCGCGCCAGCAGGCCGAGCTCGCGGAACGCTACGGCGAGCCCGACAGCGGTGCCTTCGACGCAGCGGAGCTCCTCGCGGCGCTCGTCGTGCGTGACGGGACGGAGCCCGTGGCGTGCGTCGCGCTGCGCGACGTCTCCGGGACGCCCGATGGTCGCGGCGGACACCACGCGCCGTCGACCGGCGAGGTGAAGCGCCTCTTCGTCCTGCCCCAGCACCGGGGGCGCGGGCACGCACGGACCGCGATGGGTGCAGTGCACGAGCACGCCGCCGCGCTCGGCCTGCGGCGCCTCGTGCTCGAGACCGGCACGCGGCAGCCGGAGTCGATCGACCTCTACCTCGACCTCGGCTACCTCCCGACCGAGTCCTACGGCCACTACGCCGGTGACCCGCTCTCCCGGTGCTTCGCGCTCGACCTCGACGGAGCGGCGGACGGTGACGGGGCCACGGCGCGACGGCGGTCGTCTCGTGACGTCGCGCGCACCGGAACGCTCGGACCGCGAGGCCTCGGCAGCGGTGGGTACGACCGACGTGCTGCCGGCCCGGATGAGCGCGCCGGGATCGAGGTGCGAGCGGTGCCGTGGGACGACCCCGAGGCGTCCGCGCTGCGCCGCGAGATGCACGACACGTCGTCGGCGGTCCTCTACCCGGAGCTGTTCGCCGGGCTGGAGGCCGCGGGCGGGTTCGACGCCGTGGACGCCCGTCTCGGCGCCGCTTCCGTCGCGACGTTCGTCGCCTGGCGCGGCGACGAACCGCTCGGCTGCGCGTCGCTGCAGCGCGCGACGGCCGGTGCGCCCGACCGCCACGCGGAGGCGCTCGAGGTGAAGAAGGTCTTCGTCCGCGAGTCGGCTCGTGGTGCCGGTGTCGCCCGGCTGCTCATGGCGGAGGTCGAGCGCGAGGCGCGCCGTCGTGGTGCGACGGCGCTGCTCCTGGAGACCGGCATCCGGCAGCCGAGCGCGATCACGCTCTACCGATCCCTCGGCTTCCGCGCCGTGCTGCCCTACCCGCCGTTCGACCGCGGTGACAACGGCATCGCGCTGTGCTTCGCCATGACGCTGCACTGATCGTCCGCCCGTGAAGTCCGTCGCGAACGGGCGCGTGCGGGCGGAGCTTTGCCCTGGTTCGTCCTCCGGTGAGCCGATAGGGTGGGCCGCGTGATCCCCTCTCTGACCAGTGCCTACTCCGTGCCCGCACTGCTCGGGGAGCTGCTCGGCTGGGTCCTCGGAGCCGTCGCGCTCGTTCCGGGTCGTGTCGGGGGTCTCGCGACCGAGGCCCGGGAGATCGTGACGGACTGGGGCATCCCGGTGGCCGAGGTGACCGACCTCTACGCCGCCTTCCCCTCGCGTCTCCTCCTCGCCGTCGCCCTGGTGGCGCTCGTGTGCGCGACGGCCGCCGTCGTGCACGGGGTGCGCGAGCGGCGTCGGGCACTGGCGCACACCGGACGCTGAGGCCAGCCGGTCCTCAGCCCGCGACGACGAGCGGCCGGACCTCCTCGCCGAGGAACCGGACGAACGCGTCGAGGTCCGGTTCGTCGGCGGTGGGCTGCACCGCGACGGCGGTCGCCCCGGCGCCCGCGAGGGCGAGCACGCCGTCGGCGATCGCGCGCGCGTCGCCGCCCGCCCCGATGCCGATCCCTGCCTCCCGGCCCCACGTCGGCACCTCGCGGTCGACCCGCTCCTGCGCGCCGGATCCCGTCGCCGCGATGAGGGTCGCGTGCACGTCAGGGTCCGGGCGCCCCGCGTCTCGCGCCGCAGCCCGGACGGCGTCCACCGTCTCGCGGACCTCGGCGGGCGTGAACGCGTTGGCGAGGATCAGTCCGTCGCCGAGCTCGCCCGCGAGCGCGACCGACCGCGGACCGACTCCGCCGAGCCACAGCGGGACCGGCTCGGTCGGCGGCCAGTCGAGACGCACGCGGTCCAGCGTCACGTACCGGCCCGACGTCGTGACCTCCTCGCCCGCGAGCAGGGCGCGCAGGGCGACGGTGTGCTCGCGCAGGAGCGTCAGCGGCGACGACACCCGGACGCCCGCCTGCCCCATCCACTCCTGGACGCCGTGCCCGACGCCCGCGACGAACCGCCCGGGGAACATGCGCCCGAGGTTCGCGACCTCCATCGCGGTGATCGCCGTACTCCGCAGGGGCGCCGGCATGAGCCCGAGCCCGACGCGAACGTGGTTCGTCCAGGCGAGTGCCGCCGCCGCGGACGCGAGACCGCTCTGCTTGAAGCAGTCCTCCCACACCCACAGGTCGTCGAGTCCGGTGGCCTCCGCGCCCGTCGCGAGCGCGCGCAGCGTCTCCGGAGGGTGCGTGGGGACGTAGGCGATGCCGAGCCGAGGTGTCGTCATGCCCCCATCGTGCCGCGCGCCTCGGACACTCAGGTGTCGCGCTGCCGCACTCCCGACGGCCCGCGGCGCGGTGGGCGTGCGCGCCGGTCCACCTCGGCGAGGAACGCGAGCTGCGCCAGGACGCTCTGCCGGGCCGCTCCGAGCACGGACGGGTCGACGTCCGCGTAGACGTGCGCGGTCACGCGCTCGGCCGCGAACTCGTCGCCCGGCGCGAGGCCGAGCGTCGCGAGCGCGGCCCGCACCTGCGCGAGCCGTTCGAGCCGGTGGGCCCGGTACGCGCGCACCCGCTCACCGAGGTCGTCGATCACCGGGCCGTGACCCGGGAGCCCGATGACGCGCCGGTGCACGACGAGCGCGCCCAGCCGGTCCAGGCTCGCGAGGTAGCGGCCGAGCGACCCGTCCGGCTCGGCGATGACGGTCGTGCCCTGCCCGAGGATCGTGTCACCCGTGAGGACCGTGGCACCCGTGAGCACCGTGCCCGACCGTGCCCCGGCCTCGGTGGCCGCGTCCGCGCGTGCGTCGTGCCCGGGTGCCTCGGCCTCGGTGATGACCGGGCCGTCGTCGGGCAGGACCAGGCAGACGGAGTCCGCGGTGTGACCCGGCGTGGCGAGCACGGCGATGCGCACACCGGCGACGTCGATCGTCTCGCCGTCGACGAGCGGCCGGCCTCCGTGGCAGTGCACCGGGTCGGCCGCGCGGACCGGCGCGCCCGTGAGGGCGTGCAGGCGGGCCGACCCCGCGGTGTGGTCGGCGTGGCGGTGCGTGACGAGCACGAGGGCGACCGGCCCGGCCGCGGCGAGCGCGTCGAGGTGAGTCGTGTCGTCGGGCCCAGGGTCCACGACGACGCACGCGTCGGCACCGGGCGCGCGCAGGACGTACGAGCGCGTGCCGTCGAGCGTCATGGGTCCAGGGTTGTCGGCGCGCACGGCGGAGGCGATCCGGGTGACGCGTCGGGGTGCGGTCATCTCAGACGACCCGGATCGGGCCGGGGTAACGGCCGAGAACGGCGTCGTGCGTCAGGAGCTGGACGCCTTCGCTGACCGCCTGTGCGACGAGCAACCGGTCGATCGGGTCGCGGTGGACCGGTGGGAGTGCGGCGACGGCGGCGGCGTGGGCACCCGTCACGGCGAGCTCGACGAAGCCTGCTCCGAGGAGTGCCTGACGGAAAGGGCCGGGCTCGACGCTGAAGTCCGCCCGTCTCCGGGCGTGCTTGATGCTGATCTCCCAGATGCTGGCCGCGCTGAACCACGGCTCGACGTCCGGGTCGGCCAGAAGGTCGCGAGCCCCGCGTGGCAGGCGGTCTACCTCGTCGCCCGCCCACAGCAGCAGATGCGTGTCCAGCAGGATCCTCACTCGGTCCCCTCGAACATCGCGACGATCTCGTCCTGCCCCCACGTGTCGAAGTCGTCAGGGACCGTGGTGCGGCCCCGGAAGAACCCGAGCCGCCGTTCCGCAGGTGTGGCGGGCGAAGCCGCCGTGAGGCGGGCCACCGGTCTCCCGGCGCGGGCGATGACGATCTCCTCGCCTGCCTCGACCTCGGCGAGCAGGCGCGACAGGTGGGTCTTCGCCTCGTGGACATTGACGGTCTTCATGGTGCCTCCGCGCCGAGAACGGGACTGGACCAGGCGGACTAAGTCAGGCTAGTCCATCACCGATCGGCGAGGAAGGGCGGCAGAGTGACGACGCCCGGTCAGGACCGCTGACGCAGGACAGCAGGCCGGCCCTCGTCCTGCCACTGCGAGAACCGCGCGTCGATCAGCGGGCCGACGAGGTCGTACGTCTCCCACGTGTCCGGCACGCGGTAGACGTCCTCGGGCTCGCCGTCGCCCGGGCTGACGGAGTCCACGTAGTCCTCGAGGTAGAGGCCGCCGTCGTCCTCGTCCTCGTCGTCCCCGGCGTAGTACGCGAGGGCGAACGCGGTGGCGTCGGGGGCGAGGTCGTCGGTGACGAGCTTCCCGTCGCACGACTCGTGGACGAACCGGCCACCGGTGAGCTCGCGGGCGCGCAGCGCGGCGAGCTCCTCGGCGGACTCTTCCTCCAGGTCGTCGGAGACGTGCCCGCCGAGCACGGCCCACGCGAGGAACACCCCGATGTGCGTGGCTCCCGCCTCGGGGCCGGCCTCGGGCGGGAACCCCTCGCCGTCGGAGTGCCAGGACGCGTCGTCGAGCTTCGTCGTCATGGCGGCGACGCTACCCGAGGGCACCGACGAGGAGCTCGAGCGTGCGGGTGCGGCCCGGGGTCGCGTCGAGCGGCTCGTCCGCGCGCGACGCCGCGACGGGGACGACCATGACCTCGTCCACGCTGTGCCGGTCGGCGAGCCGGCGAAGCTCCGCCGCTGCGTCGTCGGGCGTCCCGATGATCCAGCGCGACCGCATCGCCTCGATGGTCTGCTCGGACAGCGCGTCGAGCGGCGTGGCCTGCGCCTCCTCGACGGTCTCCAGCGCCGAGAGCGCCTGACCGGACCGCAGGCGCGCCATCATCCGCAGCTGCGGCAGCGCGCGGGCGTGGGCCTCCTCCGCGGTCTCGGCGACGACGACGTTCGCGGTGAGGAACGTGCGCGGCTCCGGGTGGGCCTCGCTCGCGCGGTAGCCCTCGCGGTAGAGCGCGAGGACCTCGTCGATCCCCTGGCCCGAGAAGTGGTTCGCGAACACGTACGGCAGGCCGAGCTCGGCGGCGAGCCGGGCCGAGTAGTCGCTCGACCCGAGGAGCCAGACGGTGGGCGTGCTCTCGGCGGCCGGGGTCGCGTGGACGTCGTACACCTGGCCGCTCGTGAGCCGGAGCTGCGCGCCCTGCGGGCTCATGAGGGCGAGGATGTCCGTCACGTGCTGCGGGAAGCGGTCGACGTCGGCCGTCGGTCCGGTGATGCGCAGGAGCTGGGTCACGACCGGGTCCGAGCCCGGCGCGCGCCCGAGCCCCAGGTCCACGCGCCCCGGGGCGATCGCCTCGAGCGCCGCGAACTGCTCCGCGACGACGAGCGGCGCGTGGTTCGGCAGCATGACGCCGCCCGAGCCGACCCGGATCCGCTCCGTCACCGACGCGGCCGCCGCGATCATCACCGGGGGCGTCGACGCCGCGACCGCGGCCATGTTGTGGTGCTCGGCGAACCAGTAGCGCTCGAGCCCGAGCCGGTCCGCGAGACGGACGAGGTCGAGGGAGGCGTGGACCGCCTGGGGGCTCGTCTGGCCCGTGCGCACGGGCACGAGGTCGAGGACGGACAGGCGAGGGCTGGGGGACGCCGCGGCGTCGGGCGAGGTGCTCATCACGAGGGACAACCCCGGCGCACCGGACGCGCATTCCCGCCGTCCTCCGGCGGTGCGCGCGCCGGATGGCGGTATCGGACCGGGAGCGGCATCATCGGCTGCACAAGGCGGTGCGGTGGTCGCGACGACGTGGCGACCGTATTGGGGGACGACGACCCTGGGGCGAGGGGAGCGGCCGTGGACGACGAGATCAACTTCCACGCCGACGTGGTGCTGTACTACGACTTCGACGGCATGCCGATCGACGAGCAGACCTGGCACGAGCTGCGCGGGGACGACCGGTCGGTCGTCGGGCTGGACGTGGTCGCGGGCTGGTCGGTGTTCACGCGCTGGGTCGGCTACGACCGGTCCGAGGGCCGCATGCCGCTCATGTACTCGACGCGCGTCGAGCCCGGTGGCCTCTTCAGCTCGTCGTTCACGCGCAGCGGCGCCGAGGTGCTGCACCAGCACGTGGTGGACGCGCTCGTCCAGGGCAACCCGGCGTCGCGTGCGCTGTTCGACGTCGAGCCGTGGGAGTACCCGGGCTTCGTGTGACGAGGTGGCCCGGTCTCGCGGCTCGATGATGCCGGCGGACGTCCGCGTGCGTCAGTCCCGGACGGCCGCGACCGCCTCGACCTCGACGAGCTGGTCGTCGTAGCCGAGCACCGTGACGCCGAGCAGCGTGCTCGGGACGTCGTGGTCGCCGAACGCGTCGCGCACGACCTCCCACGCGGCGACGAGGTCGGCCTGCCGCGACGACGCGACGAGGACCCGCGTGCTCACGACGTCCTCGAGGGTGGCGCCGGCCGCCGCGAGCGCGACGACCATGTTCTCGACGCAGCGCGCGGCCTGGCCGGCGTGGTCGCCGGGCGCGACGGTCCGTCCGTCCGCGTCGAGCGGGCACGAGCCGGCGAGGAAGACCAGCCTCGCGTCGGCCGCGACGGTGGCGGCGTAGGCGTACTCGGCGACGTCGGACAGCTCGCGTGAACGGATGAGGGTGACGTTCTTCGGCACGGGACCTCCAGAGGGAGCCGAGGGTCAGGGACGGGCACGTCCTCGGACGACGCTGCATCGTCGCACGCACGCGACCCACGCTCCAGGGCTTTCAGCCGGTCCCGAGCGGCTCCCGCAGCCCGCTCGCCCGGCGCACCGCGTGCCCGACGGCGGCCCGCACCGCGGCCTCGCTCCCCACCACGCGCACGGCGTCCTGGGCGCGGGTGACCGCCGTGTAGAGCAGCTCGCGCGTGAGCAGCGGCGAGGTCTCGGGCGGCAGGAGGAGCGTGACGCGGCGGAACTGGCTGCCCTGCGCGCGGTGGACGGTCATCGCGTGCACGCTCTCGACCGGGGGCAGGCGATGGGTGCGGACGCGCACGGGGGCGCCCGGGTCGCCGAACACCGCCACGACGCCGTCCCCGTCGGCGACGAGGACGCCGGTGTCGCCGTTGTAGAGGCCGACGTCCGGGGCGTTGGTCGTGACGAGAAGCGGCCGGCCGGCGACCCACGGCGTGTCCGTCGCGGGACGCTCGGTGGCCTCCTCGACCCACGCCTCGACCTGCGCCGCCCAGCGGGTGCGGCCGGCGGGTCCCCGGCGGTGCGCGACCATGACGCGGTGCTGCGCCAGCGCCGAGAGGGCGCCGGTGGGGTCACCGTCGCGCGCCGCGGCGACCAGCCGTGTGCCGGCGGCGACGGCGTCGGCCCGGACGGCGGAGAGCGCGGCGTCGTCCGGCTCGCCGTCGGGGGACTCGAAGAACTCCACGGAGGCGTCGCCCGCGCGCAGCAGCTCGAGGACCGTGTCCGCCTCCCCGCGCCGGATCGCCTCGGCGAGCGGAAGGATCGCCGAGCCGCTCTCCTGCCGGTGGACGGTGCGCAGGCGGACGACACCGTTGCCCAGGGCCGAGCGGTCGTCCACCTCGCCCTCGGCGGGCGCAGGAGCGTCGGCGAGTGCGTCGTCGGCGACGGCGCGGACCGCTGCGGCGGCGGGGTGGGCGGCGACCTGTGGCCGGTTCACCAGGTCGCCGAGCACCGCACCCGCCTCCACGGACGCGAGCTGGTCCGGGTCACCGACGAGGACGAGCCGCGCGTCGGGCCGCAACGCCTCGAGCAGCCGCGCCATGAGCGGCAGCGCGACCATCGACGTCTCGTCGACGACGACCACGTCGTGCGGCAGGTGGTGGTGCGCGTCGTGCCGGAACCGCGTGGTGCTGCCCGGCCGGTAGCCGAGCAGGCGGTGCAGCGTCGAGGCGACCGGTGACCCGACGCGCTCGCGGTCGACCGGGTCGTCGAAGCGGGACACGACGTCGCGCACCGCCTCCTGCAGGCGGGCGGCGGCCTTGCCCGTCGGGGCGGCGAGCGCGACCCGGAGCACGGTGCTCTCGGTCGGCCCGCCGACCGACCCGTCCACCAGACCACCGGCCTGCTGTCCGGCCGGTTGGCCGTCGGCCTGCTGTCCGGCCGGGACGGCGGCGTCGTGCAGGACGGCGAGAAGGCGTGCGACGGTCGTCGTCTTGCCGGTGCCGGGGCCACCCGTCAGGACGGTGAGACGGCGGTGGGCGGCGTGCGCCGCGGCGAGGCGCTGGCGGGCGTCGCGTCCCGACGGGAACAGGCGGGCCAGGGCGACGTCCAGGCGGGCGTCGTCCACGGGGAGGTCGTCCGTGGCCAGCCGGCCGTCGACGTCGCGGCGCACCGCGAGCTCGTCGCGCCAGTACCGGTCGAGGTAGAGCAGCCCGCCGACCCAGCGCGCCGGCCGGTCGTCGGGCGCGTCCACCCCTGCCGCGACGAGAGGGCTGCGCGCGACCGCCCCGGCCCAGGCCGCGTCGTCGGGCCACGGCAGGTGCGCGGCCTCGGCTCCTGCCGCCTCCTCGTCCTCGGGGAGCCGGAGGGACGGGTCGTCGAGGCGCACGCACACCGACCCGTTGCGGACCGCGCGCACGGCGAGCGCGACGGCGAGCAGCACCCGGTCGTCGTGCTCGCCCGTGAGGCGGCCGAGCCGTAGCGCGACGCGCAGGTCGGTCGCCGAGACCACACGGGCCGCGTTGAACCGCGCGAGCCAGGCCGGGACGCCGACGGCGAGGCGCGGGTCGCCCTCGTCCGGCAGCGGGACCGACGTTGCGGTAGCGGTCATGCGCGGACTCCGTCGAGCAGGGCGGACAGGGCGACGACGAGCCCGGGCGGCGGCGTCCACGCGACGACCCCGTACGGGGCGCCGTCGGGACCTGTCGGCGTGCTCGGCCCGGCCATGCCGCGCACGAACAGGTAGGCACCGCCCGCGAGGTCCTGGTCCGGGTCGTAGCCGGGCAGCCGCCAGCGCAGGTAGCGGTGGAGCGCCACGAGGTAGAGCACGAGCTGGAGCGGGTAGTGCGAGGCGAGCATCGCGTCGCGCGTCGCCTCGGGCCGGTAGTCGGCGACGGTGAGCGGCAGACCGGGCGGGCCGACCCGGTTCGTCTTGTAGTCGACGACGAGGTAGCGGAGCCGCCCGTCCGGTCCCGGCACGCGGAGCACCGCGTCGATCGAGCCCGTGAGGTAGCCGCGCAGCGGCACGCCGTCGGACACCGTCCCGGACTCGTCGGCGAGCGCGGCCAGCAGGTCGGGGTAGCGGACGAACGGGTCGTCCGGGGCGAGGTGGGCGCGCAGGACGGCGGCGAGGTCGCGCAGCGTCGACGGGCGGACGCCCTCCGTGAGGTCGCCCCCCGCGAGCGGCAGCTCGAACTCGAGCTCGGGCAGGCGGTCGCGCGGATGCACCTCGGCGAGCGTGAGCCCCCCGGCGAGCGGCCCGAGCGGGGTGCGCAGAGCGAGTCCGAGCGCCGTGGCGAGCGCGACGGGCTCGACCCCTGGCACGCGGACGGTCGCCGCCTGGGCGCACCGGGCCAGAACCTCCGCGTCCAGGTCGTCGGCCGCGGTGTCCACGTACTCGAGGATCTCGTGCACGAGCGTGCCGAACGCGGTCCCGCCGGGCTGGCCCTCGAACGGTGACGGGACGTCGGCACCCGGCGCGGCGTCGGGTGTCGCGGTAGGGCCGACGTCCTGCGCGTCGTCGTCGGCGACGTCCTCCGGCTCGTCCTGCACCCCGGGGTCCTCCGGCTCCGACTCGACCCCACCGACAGGACCGTGGTGCGCGGCGGCGGTGAGCGCGGAGTAGGACGCGCGCCGCCACTCACGGTCGGGCAGGTGACCGGCCGTCGCGACCTCCAGCTCCGTCTCGGGGCGTTGCGCCGGCGACCACCGCCGGCCCTTCGGGCGCGAGTCCACCTGCTCGACGACGACCGTCCCGCCCGAGCGCGCAGCGACGGCCTCGAACGCGGCGCGCACCGCGTCGTCGCGCATCGCGTCGGGCCGCGCGTGACGACCCGGCTCGCCACCGAGCAGCCGGTCGGCGAGCAGCAGGCGCGTCAGCGGGCCGGAGCCGGTGCTGCGCTTCGACGGCGTCCAGTGCACGACGACCTGGTGCCGGGCGCGCGTGAGCGCGACGTACAGCAGGCGCAGGTCCTCGCCCAGCTCCTCGTCGCGCGAGCGCGTCCGGGCGTCCACGAACCCTGGCGAACCGATGCCGCCCACGTGCAGCACGCGCTGACCGTGGTCGTCGTGGAACGCGAAGAGCTCCTGGTCGTCGGGCTCGAACCGCTCCCAGCCGAACGGGACGTAGACCACGCCGAACTCGAGGCCCTTGGCGGCGTGCACGGTGACGACCTGGACGGCGGCGGCGTCCGTCTCGAGGCGCCGGGTCCGCTCGTCGGTGAACACCGTGCCGACCTCGGCGATCCTGCTGCGCAGCCACGCGGTGAGCGCCGCCGTACCCAGGCCCTCGGTGGTGGCGGCCTCGTGCAGCGCCTGCGTGACGTGCCGCAGGTCCGTGAGGTAGCGCTCGCCGTCGGCACGGGCCATGACCCGCTGCGTCGTTCCCCGCCGCGCGGCGACCTCCGCGACGGCGGCCACCCCGCGGTCGGCGAGCAACCGCGCCCACGCGCGCACCGTGTCGCCGAGCTCGTCGTGGTCGGTGTCGTCGGCCGTCGCGAGCCGCTGCGCGTCCCACCCGACGAAGGGCGTGAGCGCGAGCGCCGTCGCGCGGCGGTGCAGACCTGGCTGCTCGAGGGCGGCGAGCAGCGTGAGCCAGTCCTGGGCCGCCGCGGAGCCGAACACGCTCGACGGCCCGGACACGACGGCGGGGACCCCGAGCGCCACGAGCGCGGACCGGACCGCCTCCGCCTGCGCGTTCGTCCTCGTGAGCACCGCGACGTCGCGCGGCTCGAGCCCGCGCCAGTGCTCGGAACCGTCGGAAGGATCGACGCCGTCGAGCACACGGTCACCTCCGCTCGCGGTCCCGAGCCGCCCTGCGACGTCGGCCGCCACGTCCTTCGCGAGGAGGGACCGCGCGTCGGGGGCGGACGGCGCGGACGACCCGCCGAGCCGGTAGGCGCGGCGGGTGACCTGCCGCAGCCGGACCGGCGCGCCGCCGGCGAGGCGGGCCTGCGGGTTCGCGGCGTCGACCGGCCGCACGACGATGCGCGGGTCGCCCAGCGCGGTCTCGCCCAGCAGGGCGTGGAGCCCGGCGAGGAGAGGACCGTCGCTGCGCCAGCTCGTGCTCAGGGTCGCGACGTCCTCCGCGACCTCGACGGCGCTCAGGTACGTCACGACGTCCGCCCCACGGAACGCGTAGATCGCCTGCTTCGGGTCCCCGATGAGCACGAGCGTGCGGTGCCCGTGGAACGCGGTGCGCAGGATCTCCCACTGGTCGGGGTCCGTGTCCTGGAACTCGTCGACCATGACGACCCGGTACCGGCTGCGGACGCGCTCGGCCGCCGTCTCGCCGTGCTCGGGGTCCGTCAGCGCGCGGCGCAGGAGCACGAGGAGGTCGTCGTAGTCGAGCAGGTGCATCGCGCGCTTGCGCGCCTCGACCTCACGCCGCGCGGCGACGGCGACCTCGTGCCGAACGGCCGCCACCGAGCCCGTGGCGGCGTCGCCCGGGGCGAGGACGGCGCCGTGGTCGCTCACCGCGGCGCGCGCGACGTCGGACACGTCCCGCGGGGCGAGCGGTGGCTCGGCCTGGTCGGCGAAGAGCCGCACGTACAGGTCGTCCGTGACCTCCTCGACGAGGTCGGAGACGTCGGGGAGGAAGCCCGTGGCGAGGTCGACGTCTGCGGCCGTGCCGAGGGCGGACAGCATCTGCTGGCAGAACCCGTGGGTGGTCGTGATGGTCGCGGCGTCGAGCTGGGACAGCGCGACGCGCAGGCGGTCGCGGCGACGGTCGAGCTCGGCGGCGTCGACCGCCCCGAGGAACCCCACGAGCGGGTCCGGGTCCTTCGCCGGGTCCGGTTCGCGCAGGGCGCGCTCCGTGGCGACGAGGCGCTCGCGGACGCGGTCACGGAGCTCGGACGTCGCCGCACGGCCGAACGTGACGAGCATGATCTCGGGCAGCGTCGCGACGCCCTCGGCGACGTACCGCGTCGTGAGGGTCGCGATGGTGTGCGTCTTCCCCGTGCCGGCGCTCGCCTCGAGGACGACGGTCCCGTCGGGGAGGCTGGCGAAGGGGTCGAAGCGTCGGGGCGCGCCGCCGGACCTCGTCGCGCTCTGTGTCACGGGCGTGGGCGGTGTCGTCGACGGCGTCGTCGGCAGCGGGGCGGACGTCGGGCCGATCATCGGGCACCTCGCAGCTCGTTCTCCAGCAAGGGCTCCCACACGCGGCGTGACAGGGCGCCGAGCCGGGACGGGTCGTCGGGGAACCTGCCCAGGTCCGCCGTCGACGCCTGACCGGCGACGTCGGCCAGCTGCGGGTCGCGACCCCAGGCGAGCACGACGTACGGGTCCTTGCGCTCGAACCCCTTGTTCCACAGCCAGCCGGCGCGCATCAGGGCGTCGCGCGCGTCGGTGGTGCGCCGCTCCTCGGCGTACTTCAACGACACCTCGGGCAGCAGCGGCAGGGGCTCGCGGGCCGCCTCGTCGCGCAGCGCGACGAGCTCGCCGAGGAGCGTCGCCGCGGCGTCCGCCTCCGGAGGGGTGATGGTGGACCAGGCGACCCCGGGACCGCGGGGCGACCGCCCGACCGTCACGGCGTCCCACGCGTGACCGGGGCTGCTCGCCGCGAGGGCGAGGGCCTGCACCCAGGCGCGCAGGCGGTGCTTGGGGCCGAGCCGCGAGTACTCGGTGCGGACCACGCGGCGGCCGTGCACCCCGGGCACGGTCCCGACGAGAGTGCGGCCGTCCGGCAGCACGGCACGGACGTCCACCGTCTCGCCGGACCGCAGCACGTCCGGGCTCGGGGGACGCCCTGCCGCCGCGTCCGCCTCGCGCGCGGCCTCGACGGAGACCAGCCGCAGTGGGCCGACGGCCTGTGCCACCTCCTGCAGCGCGGTGCGGCCGAGCTCGCGCGGCGGGACCTGGCCACGCCGCCACTCGGCCTGCATGGCCCGGCCGGGTTCGACTCCCGCCAGCGCGGCACGCAGCACGCGGTCGCCGACGCCCCAGCCGGACAACCCCGTGAGCGCGAGCGGCAGGCGGTCGTCGACGTCGTCCTCGTCCACGACGAGCCCCACGTCGAGCGTCGTCTGGGCGAACCACCGCGGCGCGTTCTCGAGCAGGCGCACGAGGTCGTCGAGCTCGACGTCGCGAGCACCCGGCGCCACGTCGCCCGGCGCACCGCGGTCCGCGGAGGGGAGGGCGAGCGGCACGCTGACCAGCGCTCCGACCGTCTGACGCTCGCCCCGCGCGGTGCGCGCGCCGGCGAACGCCGCGCGGTCGTGGCTGAACGCCCTGGGCACGCCGAGCGCGCCGGGCGTGAAGTTGCGCGCGTCGACGGTCTGCAGCGGGTGCCGGACCACGACGTGCTCGCGCACCGGTCCGCCGTCGGGTGTCGTCGCCACGCGGCCGAGGGCGTCGAGGAGCTCCGCGACCGGGACGGCCGGCGGCCGCGGAGCGCCCGTGCGCTCGTCGGCGCCGGTGTGCACGACGACGAGGTGGTCGCCCGCCGCGGCGACGGCGTCGAGGAAGATCTGCCGGTCCTCGCTGCGCGGGTCGCGCTCACCGATCTCGGGGTGGCGCGCCAGCAGGTCGTCGCCCGCGGCGGCGCCGACGCGGGGGAACGCGCCGTCGTCCAGGCCGAGCAGGCACACGACGCGGTGCGGGACGGAGCGCATCGGCTCGAGCGAGCACACCGTGAGCGCTCCGGTCCGGAAGCCGGCCCGGGTGGGCCGTCCCGCGAGCCGGTCGGCGAGCACCGCGCGCACGTCCGCGAGCCGCAGCGGGACGCCGCCGTGGTCCGACCCGGCGGCGCGCACGTCGCCGAGAGCGCGACGGGCCGCGCCGATCTGCCACGTCTCCGTCGGTGGCGCTTCCGCGAGCAGCGTCAGCGCCCGGTCGAGCGTGTCGAGCCAGTGCCCGAGCGGGTGGACGCCGTCGAGGCCGTCCAGGACGTGGGTCACCCGGGCGACGAGCTCGGCGAGGCGCCCGGCCAGGTCCACGTCGGTCGAGCCGACGTCGTCGAGCGGAAGCGCCGGACCGACGAACCGGGCGCCCTCGTCCGCCATCGCGGCGCCGAGCAGGATGCGGTCGAGCGCGGCGTCCCACGTGCCCTGCCGCACGTGCGGGTCGATCCCGAAGCGCGCGCGACGCTCGCCGTCCTCGCCCCAGTGCACGCCCGCCTCGACGACCCACTGGCGCAGCCGGTCGACGTCGTCGTCCGAGAACCGGAAGCGGCGGCGCACCGGGTCGCTCGCCGCGAGGTCGAGCACCTCCGACGCCGTGACGCGCCCGTCCGCGAGGCGCAGCAGCGTCGCGAGCAGCGCGAGGGCCGGGTTCGTCGTGCCCGCACCCCGGTCCGCGAGGCTGACGCGCAGGCGCTGGCCCGGGTGGGCGTCGTCGCCGAGCTCCGGCACCGCGCCGAACGTCGCGGTGACGAGCGGGGCGAACGTCTCCACGTCGGGGCAGAGCACGATGACGTCGCGCGCCTGCAGCGTGGGGTCGGCGGCGAAGAGCCCGACGAGCGTCTCCCGCAGGACCTCGACCTGCCGCGCGCGGCCGTGGCACGACAGGACCTGCACCGACCGGTCGGCGGGGTCCAGGACGTGCGCACCGTCCGGGGAGTCCGCGCGGAGGGCCGACTGCAGGGCGCCGAGCAGGGTGCGCGGGGGCGAGGTCGTCGTGTGGTGGGTCGCTTCCGCGCCGGCCAGTCGAAGCTGCAGCTCCACGGCGTCGCGCGCGGTGGACGCGAGCAGCGGGTGCCGGGCGAACGTCGGCACGTCGGCGCGCAGGGTCCCTCCGTCGTCGTGGCCGGCGACCTTCTCCCACAGGGCGGGGGAGGGGTGCACGAGCCACAGGTGGACGTCGCGGTGCTCGGCGAGGGCGCGCAGCACCCGCAGCTCGTCCTCCGGCAGCCGCGTGGGGCCGAAGACGGAGAGGCGCGGCGGCAGGTCGACCGCCGCCGGGTCGGCGTGCAGCGCGACGACCGCGTCCTCGACACGGCGGGCCGGGTCCGTGCCGGGCACGCGGGCGAGCAGACGCCGCCACAGCTCGGGCTGCCACGCGAGGTCGTCGGGCACGTCCACGGCCCGCGTCCTCCGCGGTCCGGGGGCCGACGCGTCGACGCCCGCCGACCACGCGAGCACGACGTCGGGCCGCTGCCTCGCGTAGTCGACGAGGAGGTCTGCCACGCGACGCGCGAGCGTGAGGCGACGGCCCCTGCGGACCTCGTCGCCGGGATCGCCGACGTAGCGCGCGAGCGGCGCCGCCCACGGCTCGCCGAGATGGGCGTCGAGCACCTCGAGCACCGACCAGGCGAGGCGCTCGGGCCGCCACGGGTCGTCCTCGGGCTCCACGCCGGTGAGGTCGGCGACCACCTGCTCGACGAGCCGTCGCGGTCCACGGAAGTCGACGTTCGCGCACACCCCGGACGCGCCGTCGGGCGCGCCGGGGGACCCGTCGGCCGGTACGCCGAGGTGGTGGGACAGCCGCTGCGCGAGCCAGCGCTCCACACCACGGGTGGGGACGGCGACGACGTCGGCCGCGAACGGGTCGTCCAGCGGGTCGGCCAGGAGGCGCGCGAGCGGCTCGACGAGCGCGTCGGCACGCTCGGAGCGGTGCACGTGCAACACGGAGCTGCCCCCTCGACTCTGTCCACGACCGGCCGGTGGGCCGCCGCGCCGGCCGGACCGCCGGGCGCTACGAGGAGGCTACGAGGTGCGACCGACACCGTCGAACCGCCGTCCACAGCCGGCGCTCCGGCCACCGCCGCTGTGGGTGGCGTGCGGGAACGTGTCCGCATGGCTCGGCACACGCACTCCATCCCGCTCACCATCGACTACATCGAGCTCTCCGTCACCGACATGCGCGCGGCACAGGACTTCTACGGCGCGGCCTTCGGCTGGTCGTTCACCTCGTACGGGGACGAGTACTCGGGCATCCGCACGGCCGCGGAGTCCGAGAGCGATTCCGAGGAGGCCGGTGGGCTGCTGCTCGCCGAGTCGGTCAGCCGAGGCGGCCCGCTCGTCCTCCTCTACAGCGACGACCTCGACGGCACCCTGGACCAGGTGAAGGCCGCCGGCGGCACCGTCGTCAACGGTCCCTACGAGTTCCCCGGTGGTCGCCGGTTCCACTTCCTCGACCCGAGCGGCAACGAGCTCGGCGTGTGGGGCGACGCCTGACCAGGCCGGACGACGCGGCGGTGGCGGTGCGTCTCGCCCCCGTCACCCGTGTCGGCCGCTCTTGCGACGAAGACCCACTCGCGGCCGGGGCGGTCCGGGGCGTCACGGACGTCCTCGACCACGAACCCGCACGCGGCGAGCGACGCCTCGACCTCCTCGCGCGAGCGGAACCGCAGCGTCGAGTCCGAGCGGAGCACGCGCCCGTCGGGCAGGACGGTCGTGTCGTGGAAGGACACGAGGGGGAGGGCGACCTCCGCCAGCTCGGTCCAGCTCTCGACGATCCCGAGACCGGGGACGTCGACCCGCACGAACGTCTCGTCGCGCACCCACCCCTCCCACGCCCGGCGCGCGGGCACCCGGGTCTCGAGGACCACGTGACCGCCTGGGGCGAGGGCCGCGTGCACGCCGCGCAGCGTCGCGGTCCACGCGTCGTCGGTGAGGAACACCTGCGCGACGTTCGCCGTCATGGTCGCGAGGTCGACCTGCAGCGGCGGGCGCGGCGGCAGCGTGGCTGCGTCGCCGTGGAGCCAGCGCACGCGGTCTGCGCCGGGCTTGCGGCGCGCGACGTCGAGCGACGCGCCGGCAGGGTCGACCCCCACGACCTCGATGCCCCGCAGCGCCAGGAGGCACGCGAACGTGCCGGTGCCGCAGCCCACGTCCAGGACCGACCGCGCGCCCAGCTCGTCGACGATCGCCACGTACGCGTCGAGGTCGGAGCGGTCCGGGTCGAGCGGGTCGTACAGCGCGGCGAGGGTCGGGTCGTCGAAGATCGCGTCGGGCACGACCGCGACGCTAGGCGCGCAGCCCGCCGTCGTCCACGGCAATGTCGGCGTCGACCACGCTCCGGGGGCGCGGTCAGGCGTGCAGCGCCTGCTCGACGTCCTCGATCACGTCGAGCGGGTCCTCGAGCCCCACCGACAGCCGGACCGTCGTCTCGGCGATCCCGACCGCCGCGCGGCCCTCGGGTCCGAGCTTGCGGTGCGTCGTCGTCGCCGGGTGCGTGACCATGGACTTCGCGTCGCCCAGGTTGTTGGAGATGTCCACGACCTGCAGCGCGTCGAGGAACGTGAACGCGCGCTTCTTCGCGGTCTCCGGATCCGTCCCCTCGGGCACCGCGAGGTCGAACGTCACGACCGTCCCGCCACCCGTCTGCTGCGAGCGCGCGAGCTCGACCTGCGGGTGGGACTCGAGGAACGGGTAGCGCACCCGCGCGATCCCCGGCAGGCCCTCGAGCACCCGGGCGATCCGCTCGGCCCCGGCGTTCTGGGCGGCCACGCGCACGGGCATCGTCTCCAGGCCCTTGAGCAGGACCCACGCGTTGAACGCCGAGAGGGTCGGGCCCGTGTTGCGGATGAACGTCTGGACCGGCCCGCCGATGTACTCCTCGGTCCCGAGGATCGCCCCGCCGAGCACGCGCCCCTGGCCGTCGATGTGCTTCGTCGCGGAGTACACGACGACGTCCGCGCCGAGCTCGAGCGGCTTCTGCATGAGCGGCGTCGCGAACACGTTGTCGAGCACCACGACGGCGCCGGCCGCGTGCGCGAGGTCGGCCACGCGGCGCGCGTCGACGATGTCCTGCATGGGGTTCGACGGCGTCTCGAAGAACACGACGTCCGCCGGCGTCGACAGCGCCTCCTCCCACTGGGAGAGCACGTGACCGTCGACGTAGTCGGTCCGCACGCCCCACTTGGCGAAGATCTCGTCGAAGATCACGACGCTCGACCCGAACAGCGCGCGCGCCGCGACGATCCGCGACCCCGACTGCACGAGCGCCGCGAGCGACGTGAACACGGCCGACATGCCCGACGCCGTCGCGTAGCAGGCCTCCGCGCCCTCGATCAGGCGCAGCCGCTCCTCGAACGTGTGCACGGTCGGGTTGCCGTACCGCGAGTACACGAACCGGTCGAGCTCGCCCTTGAAGGCGGCCTCGGCGTCGGACGCGCGGTCGTACGTGTAGCCCTGCGTGAGGAACAGCGCCTCGGACGTCTCCTGGAACTCCGTGCGCGCGTTGCCGCCCCGCACGGCGAGCGTCGCGGGACGGGCGCTCGCGGGCAGCGGCTTGCGGCCGGAGCCGCCCGGGACCTGCCCGACGCCGTCTCCCGCGCTCACCGACCGGCCTCGCCCTCGGTGTCGGCGTAGGCGGTGGTGGGCAGACCGCGGACCTTCCAGCCCTCGGCGTCGCGCACGCCGGAGAAGCCGGGCGCGCCCTCGAAGCCCTCGAGGACGTTGTAGGCGGGGCCGAGCCCGGCGGCGGTCGCGGCGCGCGCGGCGCCGATCGAGCGCTGGCCGGAGCGGCACAGGAACACGACGGGTCGCTCGTCGCCCGGGGCGAGGCCCGCCTGGGCGAGCCGGTCCACGAAAGCGGGGTTGGGCCCGAAGGGCGTCACCCACTCGTCGAAGACGACCTCGCGGCCGAGCCCCGCGACGTCGGGCACGCCGACGGTGCGCCACTCGCCCTCGGTGCGGACGTCCACGAGGACGGCGCGCTCGTCCGCGACGAGCAGGTCCCACGCCTCCTGCGGCGTGATGTCGCCCGCGTAGCCGACGGCGGGTCGGGGAGTCAGTTCGCTCATGGTTCTCCTCCATCGATCGTGGCAGTAGCACCCTCGCCCGTGCCCTCTCGGGTCGGGGGGTTGCTGCGGCGTCGACGTGCCACGTCACTCGGCCGCTCCGGATGGTTGCTCGGATCGTACGTCACGGTGCCCTGTGGCCGGAACGTGCGTCTCGCGTCGTGGAAGGGCCGGGCGGCAGTGCGTCGTCCCGCGATGCGAGACCTGCTGACCACCGGTTGACACGACGAGCGCCCCGCGCACATCCTGGGTGACAGGTCATGAGTGCCAGCGTGAAACCCCGGTTTGCTGGCCGGCAACCCTCCTCTCGCGGCGGGGTGCCCCGGGTGACGACCGGGCCGCACGCCGACCGGCGCGCGGCAAGCGCGGGGAGCACCTCCCCGACACGACCTCGGAGGACCGTGCCATGACCGCTCTCGCCGAACTCTCCTGTCCGACGGCCGCCGCGACGGGCGCTCGGACGGAGGACCTCGCCGCGCTGCCGGCCCTGCTCCCCGTGGTCGGCGCCGACACGCTGGTCCCGCTCGTGGACGGCCGCACCGTCCCGTACGCGAACCTCGACGTCGCCGCGTCGGCACCGGCGCTCCGCGCGGTCGCCGACCGCGTCACCGAGGTCCTGCCGCTGTACGCGAGCGTGCACCGCGGCGCGGGCTACCTCTCCCAGGTGTCGACGGCGCTCTACGAGGCCTCGCGCCGCACGATCGGGTCGTTCGTCGGCGCGCGCGAGGAGGACGTCACCGTCGTCACGCGCAACACGACCGACTCGCTCAACCTCCTCGCGGGCTGCGTGCCGGCGAACCCCGACGGGTCGCCCGGCCGCGTGCTCGTCCTCGACGTCGAGCACCACGCGAACCTCCTGCCGTGGCAGCGGACGGGCGGCGCGACGGTCCTCGCGGGCGGCGTGAGCGTCGCCGAGACGCTGTCCGGGCTGCGCGCGGAGCTCGCGCGCTTCGACTACGCGCTCCTCGCGGTCACGGGGGCCTCCAACGTCACGGGTGAGTCGCTGCCCGTCGCGGACGTCGTGCGGATCGCGCACGACGCCGGGGCGCGGGTCGTGCTCGACGGCGCCCAGCTCGTCCCGCACCGTGGCTTCTCGCTCGCGGAGACGGGCGTCGACTACGTCGCCTTCTCGGGGCACAAGACCTACGCGCCGTTCGGCGCGGGCACCCTCGTCGGTCGCCGCGACTGGCTCGACGCGGGCACCCCGTACCTCGCGGGCGGTGGGGCGGTGCGCCAGGTGCGCGTCGACGGCACCGACTGGCAGCCGGCCCCCGCGCGCCACGAGGCCGGCTCGCCCAACGTGGTCGGCGCCGTCGCCCTCGCCGCGGCGTGCGACACCCTCGCGGGCCTCGACCCGGCCGCACTGCACGGGCACGAGGCGGCGCTGCGTGCCGGGCTCGTCGCCGGGCTGTCCGCGATCGACGGCGTGCAGGTCGTGAGCGTGTGGCCGGACGCCGTCGACCCGGTGGGCGTCGTGACGTTCTCCGTGACCGGGCACGACCCGGGCCTCGTCGCCGCGTACCTGTCGGCGGAGCACGGCATCGGTGTCCGCGACGGCCGGTTCTGCGCGCACCCGCTGCTCGCCCGGCTCGGGCACGACGCCGGTGCCATCCGCGCGTCGGTCGGCGTCGGGACGTCGGGCGCGGAGGTCGCGCGCCTCGTCGACGCCGTGCGCGCGTACGTGGAGGAGGGGCCGCAGGTCCGGTACGCCGTGGTCGACGGGTGCTGGACCGTCGTCGACGACCCGCGTCCCGTCCCCGCGGGCTCCGGTCTCGAAGGGCTCTTCGCGACCGCCGCGGCAGGATTCCTCGCCGACGCCGCGGGGTGCGGTCCGGCCGACTGACGTCGGTGCTCTCGCCCGGGAGCTGCTGGCCCCGAAGCGCGGTGAGCCGCTCGCCGGCATCGTCTCCGCGACGCGCTGCGCGTCGCCTCCTGACATCAGGTCCTCTGCGCGATCGTCCCGGACGCGACGAGGGCCCCGCCTCACGGCGGGGCCCTCGGGATGCGCAGCCGCGGTCACGTGGACCGCGGGGTCCGACTACTTGAAGGCGTCGCGGACGTCGTCACCGGCCTGCTTGACGTTGGCCTTGGACTGCTCGGCCTTGCCCTCGGCCTCGAGGCGCTCGTCGTCCTTCGCCTTGCCGGTGGTCTCCTTGATCTTGCCCTTGGCCTCTTCGGCAGCGTGCTCGATCTTGTCACCGAGTCCCATGGGGGTCTCCTCTCGTCGGTCCTTCCGACCGTAAGCACGGCTGCGCGCGTTCGCACGCGCTGGGCGACCTGAGGTGAGCGGACCGCATGGCGACGAGGGCGGGAGTCACGGTGTGACGATGGCGAAGTTCGGGTCGAACTCGTCGAGGACCGAGGCGTAGGCGTCGAGGACGGCGGGGTCGCCGTCGAGCGTGACCTTCCCGGCCGCCGCGAGCTTCCCCGCCGCTGCTGGTTGCAGGAGCACCGCGGCGGCCAGTGCCTTGGGTGCGCGGACGGTGAGGAGGGCGTCGGTCGACGCGCCGGGGCGGGCGTTGAGGACGCCGTTCGCGACCCAGGCCGTCCAGGTCTCGCCGCGGTCGGTGAAGTCCACGTCGAACCGCACGTCGACCTCGGCCGCCTTCTCACCGATCACGTGCACGGCGGCGTAGTCGAAGAGGATGTCCACGGGCATCCCGGCGATGGTGTCCGGGCTCCCGCTCGCGAACCGTGCGGGGATGACGCCCTCGCGCAGCTCGCGTGCGGCCGTGAGGTAGATGCCGCGCCACTGCGGGCCCTCGACCTGGTAGCCGAGCTGTTCGTACGTGTCGGCCTGGAGATCCTTGGCCTCGCGGTCGTCCGGGTCGGCGAACACGAGGTGGTGCAGGACCTGCGCGGCCCACCGGTAGTCGCCCTCCTCGAACGCCCGGCGGCCCTCGGCGAGGATCGTGTCGCGGCCGAACGCGGTCACGTAGCGGCTCGCGGTGTCCACAGGGGTGTGCGGGTGCAGCGACACCGGGTCGCCGTCCCACATGCCGAGCTCCTTGGTGAACACCGCCCGCACGTTGTGGTGCAGGGTGCCGTGGTAGCCGCGGTTGAACCACCGGCGGCGCAGCACCTCGGGCAGCTCGACCACCTCCGCGGCCTCGAGCGGCGTGTACCCCTTGTTGGCCAGGCGCAGCGCCTGGTCGTGGATGTACTTGTACGTGTCGCGCTGCGACTCGAGGAACGCGACGACCTTCGCGTTGCCCCACACGGGCCACGTGTGCGGGCCGTAGTGGACCTCGACCTCGTCGCCCCACCGCACGAGCGTCTCGTCGAGGTAGCGGGCGAAGTTGCGGGCGTCGCGCGTGCGCGCGCCGCGCAAGGTCTGGATGTTGTGCAGCGAGTGGTTCGCGTTCTCGGCGCACGTGAGGGCCTTGAGCTCGGGGATCCAGACGTGCATCTCCTCCGGCGCCTCGGTGTCCGGCGCGTAGAGGAACTCGAACGTGAGGCCGGCGAGGCTCCGCGTCGTGCCGGTCTCGGTGATCGGGTCCGTGGGCGAGATGTACGACACCGTGATCCCGTGGCCGCCGACGGACGCGATGCCGTTGGTGATCATCTGGTGCGGGTCGTTGTCCAGGAGGTTGCCGAACGCGTAGGCCGCGCGGCGGCTCATCGCGTTGCCCGCGACGACGTTCTCCCCGATCGCGAACTTGTCGAAGTTCGCGATCGTGCCCGGCGCGATGACGGGCACCTTGCCCGAGGCGACGTCGGCCTCGTCGACGACGCCCTTGACCCCGCCGTAGTGGTCGATGTGCGTGTGGGTGTAGATCACCGCGACGACGGGCTTGTCCGCGACGTGCTCGCGGAACAGCGCCAGCCCTTGTTGCGCGATCTCCACGCCGGTCGTGCAGTCGATGACGACGAGGCCGTCGTCGCCCTCGACGATGGTGAGGTTGCCGATGTCGTTGTTGCGCACCTGGTAGAGGTGGTCGACGACCTTGTACAGGCCGGGCTCGTGGATCACCTGGGACTGCCGCCACAGGCTCGGGTTCACCGTGTCCGGGTTGGGTGCGCCGTCGTCGTCGAGGAACGACAGGGCGGTCCGGTCGTAGGCGACGCTCCCGTCGGCGAGCCGGACCTTGCCGTCCGGGATGTCGGCGATCTTCCCCTGCCGGGCGGTCTCGAAGTCCTCGACGTCGTCGAGAGCGTAGAGCGCCCGGTCGTCCCGGTTCGCGGCGGCGGTCGTGGCGGTGGCGTCCTTCGGGGTGTACGGCACGGTGGCTCCCTCGACAGGCTGGTGACGGCGGTGGAGGGCGTCGATCCGTACCGCCCCCGCTGACGTTCTCGCGCGGTCCTCCGTGCCGCAACTCGTCCGCGCCGCCCTCGCCACGGCCAGGGATCGTGGTCAGATGTCCTCCGTGGAGCACCAGACGACCCTCGACGGCTTCGGCATCCGCCTCGTCCCCCTCGCCGAGCACCACGCGCCTGCCCTCGGCGCGCTCGTCGACGACGGCATCTGGGCAGGGATGTCGAGCCCGACGCCGCGGGGCGACGAGGCCATGACCGCGTACGTGCGCGACGCCGTCGCCGCGCCCGGTCGGCTCGCGTTCGCGGTCCTCGGGCCGGACCCGGCTCCCGGCTTGCACGAGGACGCCGCGCCTGACGCCGCGTGGACGGTCCGGGGGAGCACCTCGCTCTACGAGTGGGTCCCGGCGCAGGGGAGGGTGGAGCTCGGCTCGACGTTCTACGCCCGGCAGTGGTGGGGCGGCGTGACGAACCCGGCCTGCAAGTACCTGCTCCTGCGGCACGCGTTCGACGAGCTCGGTGTAGCGCGCGTCGCTCTCCGCGCCGACGCGCGCAACTCCCGGTCGATCGGGGCGATCACCCGGATCGGTGCCGTGCCCGAGGGTGTGCTCCGCAGCCACCGCGTCGCCCCGGACGGCTCACGCCAGGACACCGCGTACTTCTCGATCCTCCTCGACGAGTGGCCGACCGTCCGCGACGGGCTCCTCGCCCGTCTGCAGACCTCCTGACAGGGAGCGTGCTGCACCCGGGACGTGGTCTGCCCGGGCCGTTCCGTCGCCCGGTCGCGACGACATCCCAGGGCTGGTCAGCGCGGGACGACCGACCCCGACAGGTGCAGCCGGCCGGTGCGGTCCCACGCGAGGTAGGTGAGACCGGAGCCCGGGTCGGCCGCGCCGTCGGGCACGGCGGGTGCGACGTGCCCGACGGCGGCCCGCACCTCGGCCGGGACACCCCCGGCCGGCCGGATGGCGACGTCGACCGTGCTCGGCAGGAGGACCGGCTTCGCGAACGTGACGGTCCAGTCGTAGGTCTCGCCCCGCGTCGGGCCTGCCTCGGCGAGGGCGCGCGCGGCGGTGTACATGCCGTGCGCGATCGCCCGCGGGAACCCGAAGGCCTTCGCGCCGAGCGCGGACGTGTGGATCGGGTTGCGGTCCCCGGACACCGCGGCGTAGGCACGTCCGGTCCCGGGCCGGAGCGACCAGCGCGCCGTGGGCAGCGGTGGCACGAACGTGTCGGGGCCCGAGGTCACCGGGGTGTCCTGTCGGCCGGACTCGTCGGGGTGGCGCACGCCCTTCGCGAGGTAGGTCGACACGCCGCGGTACGCGAGCGTCGTCGCGGGCAGCCCGGAGCCCGCAGCACGCTCCGCGTCGGTGCGCTCGACCGAGATCTCCGTGACGAGGTCCACCTGGACGCCCCGCCGGTGCGGCCGCAGGTCGCGCGCCCACGCCCGGACCTCGAGCGAGTCGCCGAGACGCACGGGCCGCACGACCGACACCGAGTTCGCGAGGTGCACCATGCCCAGCAGCGGCAGCGGGAAGTCGCCGCGCACCATGAGCGCCGTCGCGAGCGGGAAGCCGAGCACGTGCAGGTAGCCGGCAGGCAGCACGTCCGACGGCGCCTCGCCCACGACGTCGTCGTACCGCGCGAGGTGCTCGGTGCTGCCGACCGCGCCGGGGCCGGCGGCGTCACCCGTCGGGACGCCGGCGACGCGATACACGACCTGGGGAAGATCGAGGTCGCCGCTGCCCCGGCCCGGCAGGCGGCTCGCGGCGGCCAGACGGGCCGACGCCACGACCCCGCGGGCGTAGAGACCGCTGAGACCGGGGATCGCGGGCAGGGTCTCGACGCGCTCGGGCACCGAGTCCGCCACCGGGTCCGGCCCGGTGTCCTGAGCCGCCGTCACCGGCCCACCAGGCTCTGTCCGCACACGCGCAGGACCTGCCCGTTGACCCCCGCCGCCCCGGGCGAGGCCAGGAACGCGATCGCCTCCGCGACGTCGACCGGCTGCCCGCCCTGCTGCAGCGACGAGACGCGGCGCGCGACCTCGCGCGTGACGAACGGGATCGACGCGGTCATCTCGGTCTCGATGAACCCCGGCGCGACGGCGTTCGCCGTGCCGCCGGGTCCCGCCGGCCCGCCGAGCAGACGCGCGAAGGCCCGCGTGTGCCCGATGACGCCCGCCTTCGAGAACGCGTAGTTCGCCTGGCCACGGTTGCCGGCGATGCCGCTCGTCGACGCGAGCGACACGATGCGCGGCTCGCCCGAGAACCCGTTGGCCCCGAGCAGGTACTCCGTGATGCGCAGCTGCGCGGCGAGGTTCACCGCGACCACGGCGTCCCACTTGTCGGCGGACATGTTCGCGAGCAGCTTGTCGCGCAGGATGCCGGCGTTGTGGACGAGGACGTCGAGGCCGCCGTGCCGTGCCCGGGCGTGCTCGAGGATGCGCGCGCCCGCGTCGTCGGCGGTGACGTCGAGCTGGAGGGCCGTGCCCCCGATCTCGTTGGCGATCTTGGCGAGCTGCTCGCCCGCCGCCGGGACGTCCACGACGACGACCTTCGCGCCGTCGCGCGCGAGCGTGCGGGCGACCTCGGCGCCGATGCCCCGTGCCGCGCCCGTGACGACGGCGACCTTGCCCTGCAGCGGTCGGTCGGTCGTGATGCTCGGGTCAGCCGCTGCAGGGGAGGCCGCTACCCCCGCCCCGGAGCTCGGCTCACCCGAGGCCGAGGTAGTACCCCGGTCCGCCGCGGTCGAGCCGCCGACGCGCAGGACCTGGCCGTCGACGAACGCGGACCTCGCGGAGAGGAAGAAGCGCAGCGTGGCGAGGGAGCTCGCGCTGTCGACGGGCGCGTCGTCGGTGAGCTGGACGCCGTTGCCGGTCGCGCCGTTGCGGAGCTCCTTGGCGACGGAGCGGAGGAAGCCCTCGACGCCCTCGCGGGTCGCGGCGAGCTCAGGGGAGTCGCCGTCGTCCGGGGCACGGGAGATCGTCACGACGCGGCCGTTCGGCGCGAGGCCGCGCAGGCTCGCCGACAGCGCCATGACGGTGCCGGAGACGTCCTGCGGCCGCTCGGCCTGCGTGAGCACGACGACGATCGCGCCCCAGCGGATCTGGTCGTCGGCGTTCTGCCGCACGTCGAGCCCGAACGTGTCGAGCAGCGCGGAGGCGACCCGGTCGGCGTCGTCGTGGACGCCGGGCGTGCCGCCGAGCACGAGGACGGGCCCGACGGTCAACGGGTCGCCCGCGCGGTGGCGGCGCAGGACCGCGGGGCGGGGCAGGCCGAGCTTCTTCGCGAGGGTCTTGGTGAAGCCGGAGTTGACGGCCTGGACGTAGGAGTCGGTCACGGGGTGGTCCTCTCGGTCGTCGGGGCGGTCACGCGGTGGCGGGGACGGACTCGAGGATCGCGGCGACGCCGAGACCGCCGGCCGCGCACACGGAGATCAGCGCGCGGGCGGGGCGGCCCGTCTCCGCGGCCTTCGCCGCGAGGAGCTTCGCCGCCGTCGCGACGATACGTCCGCCGGTCGCGGCGAACGGGTGCCCCGCGGCGAGCGAGGAGCCGTTCACGTTGAGGCGCGAGCGGTCGATCGAGCCGAGCGGGCCGTCGAGGCCGAGCTCGGTCCGGCAGTAGTCGTCGTCCTCCCAGGCCTTGAGCGTGGTGAGGACGGTCGACGCGAACGCCTCGTGGATCTCGTAGAGGTCGAAGTCGCCGAGCGCGAGGCCGTTCCGCGCGAGCAGGCGGGGGACGGCGTGCGCGGGCGCCATGAGCAGGCCCTCGTGACCGTGCACGAAGTCGACGGCCGCGGTCTCGGCGTCGACGACGCGCGCGAGCAGGGGCAGGTCGCGCGCGGCGGCCCACTCGCGCGAGCCGAGGAGCACGGTCGACGCACCGTCGGTGAGCGGCGTCGAGTTCCCCGCGGTCATCGTGGGCTCGACGCCCTCGGACGCGCCGCCGAGCCGCTTGCCGTAGACCGGCTTGAGCGCCGCGAGCTTCTCGAGCGACGAGTCGGCGCGCAGGTTCTGGTCGCGCACGAGGCCGCGGAACGGCGTGACGAGGTCGTCGAAGAACCCG
Organism: Cellulosimicrobium sp. Marseille-Q4280; assembly: GCF_943181405.1. Lineage (GTDB taxonomy): Bacteria > Actinomycetota > Actinomycetes > Actinomycetales > Cellulomonadaceae > Cellulosimicrobium. The sequence goes on along the minus strand of NZ_CALPBY010000005.1, from coordinate 346,000 downwards.
GCGTCCCAGGCCGCGGCGAGGTGCTCGTGCGAGGCGAGCGCGAGCTCGTCCTGCGCCTCGCGCGTGATGCCCCAGCGCGCCGTCGTGACGGCCTGGTGCTCACCCATCGAGAGGCCGGTGCGGGGCTCGTCGGTCGCGGGTGTGAGCGGAGCGAGGTCGGAGGGGCGGACCTTCGCGAACGCCTTCACCCGCGCCTGGAAGGTCTTGGCGTGCGAGGCGTCGAGGAGCGCCCGCCGCAGCCCCTCGCTCACGGCGATCGGTGCGTCGGAGACCGTGTCGCTGCCGCCGGCGATCGCGGACTCGACCTGCCCGAGCCGGATCTTGTTCGCCACGGCGATCGTCGCCTCGAGCCCGGTCGCGCACGCCTGCTGGAGGTCGTACGCCGGGGTCTGCGGCGAGAGCGACGAGCCGAGCACGGACTCGCGCACGAGGTTGAAGTCGCGCGAGTGCTTGAGCACCGCACCGCCGACGACCTCGCCGATCCGTTCGCCCTGGAGGCCGAAACGCGCGACGAGCCCTTCGAGGGCCGCGGTGAACATCTCCTGGTTGCTCGCGCGGGAGTACTTGCCGCCCGCGCGGGCGAACGGGATCCGGTTGCCGCCGATCACGTAGGCGTCGCGCAGCCCGGGGGTCTCGCGACCGGACCCACCGCCTGCGCCCTGCTCGGTGCCCGCCTGCGTCGACCTGGTCGCCGGTGTCTTCCTGATGGCCACTGCGTCTCACTTCCTCGTCCGCACTCGCTGCGCTGCGTTGCTCGGGTGTCCAAGACCTACAGTACCTGATACTGTCAGTATCGTGAGTCGGGTCACACGATCCGCCCTGCCCTCGACCGACGGCACCGGCGGTGAGTGCCGCGAAGGGCTCGCGACGACCCATCACGAACCATCACGACCCATCACGACCCATGACGACACAGACGTCGCGACGGAGGACAGCGTGAACACAAGCGTGGGCGGCATCGGCACCGCCGCCGGGACCCGAGGACGGGGTCAGCCCGGCCCGTCGACCGACGGGCGTTCCACCCGCTGGGACGAGCACCGCGCCGCGCGCCGCGCCGAGCTCATCCGGGCCGCCAGCAAGGCCGTGCACCGTGGCGGCCCGGGGGTCTCCATGGACGAGATCGCCGCGGCGTCCGGCACGTCGAAGTCGATCATCTACCGCTACTTCGACGACAAGACGGGCCTCCAGATCGCGCTCGGCGCCGCCGTCGTCGGGCAGATGCACGACGCGCTGACCCAGGCGGCCGAGGCCGCCGAGACGCCGCGGCGCGCGCTGCGCGCGATGGTCGGCGTCTATCTCGAGATGATCGAGAGCTCGCCCAACGTCTACTACTTCGTGACGCGCACGAGCGCCGTCGCCGGGACCGAGGAGGCTGCGGGCGTCGCGCTCGCCGCCGGACACGTCGCCACCGGGTCGCAGGCCCCGCTCGCCGCGTTCCTCGACTCCGTCATCGAGCTCGTGGCCGAGCCCTTCGCCCGCGCCACCGACGTCCCGCCCGCCGACGCCGCGGCGTGGGCGGCCGGCGCGGTCGGCTTCGTCCGGGGCGCGGGCGAGTGGTGGCTCGCGCACCGCGGTCGTCCCGGCACCCCCGACCGCGATCAGCTCACCGAGCGCGTCGCCGCCTGGCTGTGGGCCGGGCCGGTGGGCGTCCTCTCCCAGAACCCCGGCGGCTCGCACCGTCCTCCGACGTCGTCCTCAGCACCCAAGGAGTCCCGATGACCGCCACGTCCGACCGTCCCGCTCTCAGCCCCGTGGACGGCTCCCTCACGACCGGCTCGGACGCGCGCGTCGACGTCCCGGGCCTCGAGCGGCTCCTGCTCGGTCGGTGGTCCGAGCTGCGCGCCGCGGCGCGCGCCACCGCGGGCGAGTCCGCCTTCTGGCGGGTCGAGGGCCAGAGCAAGGAGGTCCACCGCGAGCACGTGCTCGAGCAGATGCGCCTCCTCGTCGACAAGCGGCAGGTGTGGCGGGGGTACCCGGAGCGCCTCGGCGGCGCCGACGACCCGGGCGGCAACCTCGCCGGCTTCGAGGAGCTCGTGGCCGCAGACCCGTCGCTGCAGATCAAGGCAGGCGTCCAGTGGGGCCTGTTCGGGTCGGCGATCCTCCACCTCGGCACGCCCGAGCAGCAGGACCGCCTCCTGCCCGGCGCGATGGACCTGTCGGTCCCCGGCGCGTTCGCGATGACGGAGACGGGCCACGGGTCCGACGTCGCGAGCATCGGCACGACGGCCACCTACGACCCCGAGACCGAGGAGTTCGTCGTCCACACCCCGTTCCGCGGGGCGTGGAAGGACTACCTCGGCAACGCGGCGGTCCACGCGACCGCGGCGGTGGTCTTCGCGCAGCTCGTCACGAAGAACGTCGACCACGGCGTGCACGCGTTCTACGTGCCGATCCGCGACCCGCAGGGCGAGCGCGACGAGCTCGGCCGCCTGCCCTTCCTGCCGGGTGTCGGCGGCGAGGACGACGGCCAGAAGGGCGGCCTGAACGGCATCGACAACGGCCGCCTGCACTTCGACCACGTGCGCATCCCGCGCGCCGACCTGCTCGCGCGCTACGGGTCGGTCGCCGCCGACGGCACGTACTCAAGCTCCATCGACAGCCCCGGTCGCCGCTTCTTCACGATGCTCGGCTCGCTCGTGCAGGGTCGCGTGTCGCTCGACGGCGCCGCCGTCACCGCGGCCAAGCTCGGCCTCGCGATCGCCGTGCGGTACGCGAACGAGCGCCGTCAGTTCACGGGCGGGTCCGCGACGGACGAGGTCGTGCTCCTCGACTACGGCACGCACAAGCGCCGCCTGGTCGTCCCGATCGCCGAGGCGTACGCCGGGCACTTCGCGCACGACCGCCTCCTGGACCTCTTCCACTCGGTGTTCTCCGGCGAGGAGGACACACCCGAGCAGCGCGAGGACCTCGAGACCACGGCCGCCGCGCTCAAGGCGACGAGCACCCGGTTCGCGCTCGACACGCTGCAGGAGACGCGCGAGGCCTGCGGTGGCGCGGGCTTCCTCACCGAGAACCGCATCACGAGCCTGCACGCCGACCTCGACGTCTACGCGACGTTCGAGGGCGACAACACCGTGCTCCTCCAGCTCGTCGCCAAGCGCCTGCTCGCCGACTACGGCAAGCAGTTCAAGGGCATCACGCCCGGGCAGATGGCGCGCGTCGTCGTCGAGCGCGCGGGCGACATGGCGCTGCACCGCACGCCGCTCAAGCGCGCCGCGCAGGCGCTCGCGGACGTCGGCGACCCCCGTCGCGCGGCCGGGCACCTGCGCGACGCCGAGACGCAGCGCGCGCTCCTGACCGACCGCGTCGAGACGATGGTCGCCGAGGTCGCGCAGGCGCTGCGCCCCGCGCAGAAGGCCGACCCCGAGACCGCGGCGAACCTCTTCAATGCGCACCAGGTGGAGCTGGTCGAGGCCGCCCGCGCGCACGCCGAGCTGCTGCGCTGGGAGGCGTTCACGCAGGCGCTGCCGACGGTCGAGGACGAGGGCACACGCGAGGTCCTCACGACGGTCCGGGACCTGTACGGGCTGAGCCTCGTCGAGCGCCACCTCGCGTGGTACCTGCTCAACGGGCGCCTCTCGACGCAGCGCGCGCGCACGGTGACGAGCTACCTCGACCGCCTGATCGACCGCCTGCGCCCGCACGCGCAGGACCTGGTCGACGCATGGGGCTACGGCCCCGAGCACCTGCGGGCGAAGATCGCGTCGGGCGCGGAGAAGGAGCGCCAGGACGAGGCGCGCGACTACTACCGGCGCCTGCGCGCGAGCGGCGACCAGCCGCTCAGCGAGAAGTCGCTCCGCAAGGCCGAGAAGGCCGCGAAGGGTTCGTCGGTGGCCACCCGCCACTGACGCCGCGCCACCGGGCCACCGCGTCGACCCGGACGCGTGGGTCCGGCGCGCCACCTGCCCCGACGTGCACGGCGGAGCGGTACCGCCTGTCGGGGCCCGGCCCGGGCGTCGTGACGACCACCAGCCGTCGCGACGCCCGGGCCTCCTGCTGTGCCGATCACGACCTGGCGGTCGTTCCGGGGCCGTAGACGTCCCTCAGGTCGTGCTCGGCGGCGCGCGAGCGCGTTCTCGACGGTCAGGTCGGGTTGCAGCGGGCCGCGAGCACGGCGACGAGCCCGACGTCGGGCCGCCAGGGCTCGAGGTTCCACGTCGCCTTGTCCGGTGCGCCCAGCGCGTGACAGGCGAGCTGGTCGTGCATGCCGGGCGCGTCCGCCTCGGGCTCGGCGGCGACGAGCGCCGTCCACAGGACGTCCTGCGCCGCCGTCCCGCCGGTGCGCCCCCAGGCCGTCGGGTCGACGGCGAGCGACCGCCCGCCCTCGCGCTCGCCCCAGTCCGCGGTGCGCAGGGCGTCGGTGCCGAGCGTCGTCGTCACGGTGGCGCCCGGGGCGCCCGACGCCGCAGCCTCCGCCGCGTCGACCGTCAGCTCGACCCGGGTCGGCCCGGTGACGGCGAACCGGGCGCGCGGTGCGGTCCCCGGCCCGTTGCCCGCCGGTCCGTCGGCACCGCCGGCCGGTCCCGCTGCCGACCCTGCGGGGGTGGCGGTCGGCCGGGTCAGGCCGCCGACGGGCGTGCCGTCCGCGGCCAGGACGGTGACCGTCCCGTCGGCGTTGGCGGCGAACGTCCCGGGCGTGGCGAGCACGGGCGCGACGGGCCCCGTGACGGCCGCGACCGTCAGGGTCGCCGCACCGTCGTCGTCCGTGCCGACCTCGACGGCTCCCGGGCCACCGTCCTCCGGGGCCGGGGCCGGGGCCGGGGCCGGGGCCGGGGTCGCCTCGGCGGGGCGGGGTACCTCGACGTCCAGGGCCACGTCACCCGAGGACACGCGCGCCGTGGCGACGGTCGTGGACGGCTGCTCCTCCGGGCTCTCGTCGTCGGTGTCGGGCGCGGACGTGCCGGCCTGCGTCGTCGCGGGGGCCGGTGCCGCGGGAGCGTCGGTCGTGCACGCGCTCGCCGCGCCCAGGGCGAGGCCCGCGACGAGGAGGAGCCCCGCGCGTCGGGCGCGCGGGGACGACCGTCTCACGGGTTCCGCGGCGTCGACGACGGGTGCGGCACGGCCGGGTCGGGCACGAGCCCTGCCCAGCGACGGGCGACGTCGACGAGCTCGACCCGGTCGAGCGCGTCGACCTCGTCCGACGTGAACCAGCGGGCGTCGTCGGTGCTCCCGTCCTGCTCGACGGTCAGCTCGCCGCCGACGACGTGCGCGCGGTACACGATCCGGATCCCCTGCATCGCGTGGTCCCGGTCCTCGGGCCGCAGCCGGTCGCGGGCGCCGACGACGATGCTGTCGACGCCGAGCAGCCCGTCGAGCTCGACGTCGTACCCGGTCTCCTCACGCACCTCGCGAACGGCCGCGTCCTCGGGATGCTCGCCGGGGTCGATCCCGCCGCCGGGAAGGGTCCAGCCGTCGTGACCGCCCTCGGTCCAGTGCGGCAGGAGCAGCCTCCCGTCGTCACGGACGATCACGGCGTAGGCGGCGACGCGGATCTGCATGGACCCCATCCTGCCCGGCCGGTGCGCGACAGTGCGCTTCGGCCGGCTCAGCGGGCCCGGGTGAGGGCGAACGCCGTCGTGCCGACGAGCGCGAGGCCCACGCCCCACCAGACGAGCCCTGCCGCGGCGACGACGAGACCGGACGCGACGAAGACGGCGATGTGGGCGTCGAGCCTCCACGGCTGGGACAGGCGACGCGCGGCGCGCGGCGCGAGCCAGCGGCCCCACACGGCGATCGCCGCCGCGGGGAGGGCGAGCGCGAGGAGCACACCGAGCAGCACGGGGAGCGGCGACGCGAGACCGGTCGACGTCCCGAGGCGCCAGCCGGCGACGGCGAGCAGGACGACCAGAGCGATCTCGCAGAGGAACGCGAGGACGTCGGTGGGGCCGACGTGCTGCACGCGAGGGGCACCCGGTTCCGCGTCGTCCGTTCGTCGCGCCATGTCGCGAACGATAGGCGGTCCGGGCGGCGGCGGCTCACTTCTCGTCGATGTCGTCCTCGAGCCGCGAGACGTCGGAGAACTGGATCTGCCGGTGGCGCACCGCGCGGTTGTAGAGCCAGGTGACGAACGACAGCACGATGCCCAGGGCCACGAGCGCCCCGGCGATCACGTACTGCTCCTGCTGCTCGGCGCTGCGCGCCCACGGACCGGCGAGGTACGCGCACGTCAGCGCGCCGAGGACCGCGAGCCAGGTCCGCGTCCGGAAGTGCGCGTGGTCCACGTGGTCGCGACGCAGCACGAGGAGCGCGATGTTGACGATCGTGAAGACGACGAGCAGGAGGAGGGACGTCGTCCCGCCGAGCAGCGCGATCGCGTTCGCCCCGCCCTCGGTCGCGGACTGGAGCACGACGTAGGTGATCAGCGCGAACGCGATGGCCGTCGTCACGAGGATCGACACCCACGGCGTGCGGCGGAAGGGGTGGACCTGCCCGAACGCGCGCGGCAGGACGCCCTGGTTCGCCATCCCGTAGAGCAGGCGCGACGCCATGAGCATGTTGATGAGCGCCGAGTTCGCGACGGCGAACATGCCGATGAACGGGAAGATCGTGTCGAACGGCAGGTTCGGCGCACCCGCCGCGACGACCTGCGTGAGCGCGGAACCCCTCGACTCGTCGACGAGGTCGCCGACGGGGACGAGCGCGACCGCGGTGATCGCGACGAGGACGTAGATGACGCCGGTGACCGACAGGCCGGTGAGCATCATGCGCGGGAAGTCGCGCACGGGGTTCTTGCACTCCTCCGCCATGTTCACCGAGTCCTCGAAGCCGACCATCGCGAAGAACGCGAGCGTCGTCGCGGCGGTCACGGCGAGGAAGACGCTCTTGTCGTCTGCGCTCTCGAACACGACGACGCGCGAGAAGTCGGCGCGACCCTGCGTCGTCGCCCACAGCCCGACGAAGATCACGAGCAGCAGGCCCGAGAGCTCGACGAGCGACAGGACGACGTTCGTCCGCACGCTCTCCGCGACGCCGCGGAAGTTGACGAGCGCGACGAGCGCCATGAAGCCGAGCGCGATCCACAGGCGACCCGCCCCGCCCGTCTCCAGACCCAGCCCGAAGCCGTCGGAGACGAACCCGGCGAACGCGTTGGACGCCGTCGACGCCGACGTGATGCCCGAGCTCATGACCATGAACGCGACGACGAACGTCAGCAGGTGGATGCCGAACGCCTTGTGCGTGTAGAGCGCCGCGCCGGCGGCGCTCGGGTACTTCGTGACGAGCTCCAGGTAGGAGAACGCGGTGATCGTCGCGACGACGAACGCGAGGGCGAACGGCAGCCACGCGGCTCCGCCGACCTCGCCCGCGACCTGTCCCGTCAGGGCGTACACGCCCGTGCCGAGGATGTCGCCGACGATGAACAGGAGCAGCAGCTTGGGCCCCATGACCCGCCGCAGCTCCGGCTGCTCGCGCGCTGCCTCCGTCTGCCCTGCGGTCTGGCTCATGAGAGGCTCCCTCGCGTCTCGGCGTCCCTGACCTCCATTCGACCGCGGCGGAGGCGGGATGTCAGTGCGAGAGGGGGCGTGTCGCGTCGCTCTCCTCGCCGAGCCCGGGGTCGTGCGGCGATCAGCCCGCGAATCGGCGCACGACCCGGGGTTCGGCGGTGGGGGTGGGCTCGGCACCTGGGACGAGTCGGGCCGGCCGGCGTCGGCGCAGGACGCCCGTCGTGATCGCGACGCCCAGCAGGAGCACGACGCCGCCCGTCGCCTCCGCGACGTTGGGCACCTCGTCGAGGACGAGCCACGCCGCGAGCATCCCCACCACGGGGACGAGCATCGTGAACGGCACGACGGCGGACGCCGGGTAGCGCGCGAGGAGGCCGTTCCAGATCCCGTACCCGACGAGGCTCGCGAGCCACGCGGTGTACGCGGTCGACAGCAGGGGGGCGAGAGTCAGGTGGGTCAGCGCGTGCCCGACGGCGTCCGGCCCGTCGGTCCACAGCGCCAGCCCGAGCAGGGGGACCGGGACGACGAGCGCCGACCACACCGTCATCGACAGCCCGTCGGCCCACGCGGGAGCGGGGCGTCGCCGCGAGGTGGTACCCCGGACCGCCGAGGTGGTACCCCGGTCCGCCTGGGTGGCGGCGCGGCTGCCCGAACGCCGCTGGACGACGTTGCCGACCGCCCACGACGCCGCCGCGGCGAGCGTGACGACGAACGCGAGCGCCGGCGTCGACGCGCTGCGGCCCAGCCCGACGACGACGAGCCCCGCCGCGCCGACCACGACGCCGACGAGCTGCCAGCGCGTCGGCACCTCGCGCAGCGCGAGCGCCGCGAACAGGACCGTCAGGCCCACCTGGGCCTGGAGGACGAGCGACGCGAGCCCCGGCGGCATCCCCAGCGAGAGGGCCGTGTAGAGCAGGCCGAACTGGCACAGGCTCATGAAGAAGCCGACGAGCAGGACGTCGCGCCACCGGGCGGTCGGGCGGGGGACGAGGAAGATCGCCGGCACGAGCACCGCGACGAACCGCAGCGCGACGAACAGCGTGGGCGGCAGGTCGCCGAGACCGAGGTCGATGACGACGAAGTTCGCTCCCCAGATGACGGCGACGAGGACCGCGAGGAGGGACGGGCGCAGGGGCATGGGGCCAGCCTGACCGGTCCCTCCGTGCACGTCCAGCGCACAGACATGACGCATTCCCGGTAGCGCAACTGCACGGTAGCGTGGGTGCATGATCGATCTCGCCGCCGTGGACGCCCTCGTCGCCGTCGAGCGCACGGGCACCGTGCACGCTGCGGCCCGGGATCTCGGGTACACGCCGTCGGCGGTGTCGCAGCAGGTCAAGCGCCTCGAGCGCGAGCTCGGCGTGCGGCTGCTGGACCGCGAGGGCCGCGGGGTCGTGCTCACGTCCGCGGGGCGGCGCGTCGTCGACGAGGGGCGCGTCCTGCGGGAGCAGGTCGAGGCGCTGCGCTCCCGCCTGCACGACGCCGGAGCGCGCCCCACGGGGACCGTGCGGCTCGGGACCTTCTCGACGGCGGTGCGGGGCGTCGTCGCGCCGCTCGCCGCCGCCGTGCGCGCGGACGAGCCCGACCTGCGGCTCGTCGTGCAGGAGGCCGAGCCGTGGGACGCGGTCGCCGCTGTCGCCGCCGGGACGCTCGACCTCGCGCTCGTGCACCACTGGGAGGGCGTCGGGATCTCGCTCCCACCGAGCCTGCGCAGCGAGGAGCTGTTCCGCGACGAGGCGGACGTCCTCGTGCACCGGACGAGCCCGCTCGCGGGCCGGGACGCCCTGACCCCGGCCGACCTGCTCGACGAGACCTGGGTCTGCACCCCGGACGGGACGATCTGCTACGAGTGGTTCTGCCACATGTTCGCGCGCCAGCCGCGCGTCCCCCGGATCGACTACCGGTGCCTCGAGTTCGCGTCGCAGGTCGAGCTCGTCGCGCACGGGCTCGCGGTGGCCCTGGTCCCGCGGCTCGGTCGCGGGCCGCTGCCGTCCGAGGTCGTCGCGGTGCCCGTGCGCGAGCCGGTGCCGACGCGCCCGGTGACCGTCGTCTGGCGCGCGACGATGACGGACGCGCCCGCGGTGCGGTACCTGCGCGAGCGGCTGCGCGCCGTCGTGCCCTGACGCCCTCAAGCCGAACCCCGGGTCGTGCGCCCTTCCGGGGCCGGATCGGCGCGCAACCCGGGGTTCGGCGAGGGGCTCGGCCACGAGGAACCCAGCGGCGCCGCGAGCCGTTGCCCAGGCGTGAGCACGCCGACGAGAAGGGGAGCCATGACGCAGGACGCATCGACCACCCGACGAGCCGTCGACCCGACGACGGTCGCGATCGCGGGGGCCACGACCCTCGCGTGGTACGCCGTCCCCGACGTCGTGCGGCCGCGCTGGGCGAGGGCGCTGCTCAAGACGGCGATCGGTGCGGCCGGCGCCGTGCTCACCGTGACGTCCACGGCCGATGGTCGCGAAGCCCGGGAGGCCGTGCGGTCGCTCCGTGACGGGGCCGCGCTCGTCGACGAGACCTCGGCCACGCCCGGCGACGACGCCGCGCTCCCAGGAGCGCCGCGCCCGCGTGGAGCCGAGCGTGAGGACAACGCCTACGCGCCCGACGTCGCCCGCTCGCCGTTCCCCGTGCCGCCCGCGGTGATCGCCGTGGGCGCGGTCGGTGGGGTGGTCGCGAGCGTGGCCCTCGCCGTCGCGGGGGAGAGGTGGGCGTACCGCCGGGGCGAGGCGCTGCGGGCCCGCGGCGTCCGGGCGCCGCACACGCGGGTGGGGCTCGCGATGGGCGGCGTCGCCGTGGCGCTCGCGGTGGCAGAGCCCTTCCTGTGGTCGCCGTCGTCGGACTGACCTCGACGGTCGACCGGAGCGTCCCGGGATGCTAGGGTCTCGCAACATACCGAACGGTCGGTCTGTCCGTTCGTCGGCGAGGTGGCCGGAGGGCCGGGAGGGCGGAGCCCGTGCGCAGGTTCGAGGGCAGGGTCGCGGTCGTGACCGGGGCGAGCCGCGGGATCGGGCGCGCGATCGTCGAGCGGCTCGTCGCCGAGGGAGCTCGCGTCGTCGTGACGGCGCGCAAGCCCGAGGCGCTCGCGGAGCTCGTCGAGAAGCTGGGTGCGGACCATGTCCTGACGGTCGCCGGCAAGGCCGACGACCCCGCCCACCGCGCCCAGACGCTGGCCGCGACGCTCGACCGCTTCGGCCGCATCGACCACCTCGTCAACAACGCGGGCGTCAACCCCGTCTACGGACCGGCGCTCGAGATCGAGCCCGACGCGATCCGCAAGATCCTCGAGGTCAACGTCGTCGCGGCGCTCGAGTGGACGCGCGACGCCGTCGCGGCCGGACTGGGTGCGGGCGGGTCGGTCGTGTGCACGTCCTCGGTGTCGGGCCTCGCCGCGAGCCCCGGCATCGCGTTCTACGGCGTCTCCAAGGCGGCGCTCGTCAACCTCGTGCAGCAGCTCGCGGTCGAGCTCGCGCCGGGGGTGCGGGTCAACGCGGTCGCCCCGGCGATCGTGCGGACGCGGCTCGCGCGCGCCCTCTACGAGGGGCGCGAGGAGGAGGTCGTCGCGCGGTACCCGCTCGGTCGCCTGGGCGAGCCGGCGGACGTCGCCGGGCCGGTCGCCTTCCTCCTGTCCGACGACGCCGCGTGGATCACCGGCCAGACCCTGACGATCGACGGCGGCAGCAGCGTCCGCCCGATCGGGTGAGGATGGGCGCATGAGGCAGACACCCGTCGTCGACGACATCATGCGGGCAGCGCTGGAGCTGTTCGCCACGCAGGGCTTCGCCAACACCTCGGTGCGCCAGGTGGTGGAGGCCGCGGGCGTGACCAAGGGCGCGATGTACCACTACTTCGAGTCCAAGGACGACCTCCTCTTCGCGATCTACGAGCGGATCCTGTCGCTCCAGACGTCGCACCTCGAGGAGATCATCGGGCGCGGCGAGCCGACGGCGCAGACGCTGCGCGCCGTGTGCGTCGACGTCATCGAGACGTCGATCGACTTCCTGGCCGAGGGCACGGTGTTCTTCCGCAGCGCGCACATGCTGTCCGCGCCGCGCCAGCAGGAGGTGACCCAGCGCCGTCGGGCCTACCACGACACCTTTTCCGGGCTGATCGAGCGCGGGCAGCACGAGGGCCTGTACCGCACCGACGTCCCGGTCGGTGTGCTGGTCGCGCACTTCTTCTCGGACGTGCACTACCTGTCCCACTGGTACTCGCCGACCGGGCCGGAGTCCAAGGTGCAGGTCGCGGAGCAGCTCACCGACATGTTCCTCGTCGCGCTCTCCGCCGAGAGCGCGGGCCGCAGCGTCCTGCCCGGGACCACGACGACGACAGGGGTCGGCGGATGAGCGTGCAGGCGTGGCAGGTCACGAGCCTCGGGGAGCCGCGAGACGCGCTCCGGGTCGTCGAGGTGCCCGAGCCGGAGCCCGGGCCGGGAGAGGTCGCGGTCCGCGTGCGCGCGGTCGCGGTGAACTTCCCGGACGTGCTGCTCGCGCGCGGCGAGTACCAGGTGCGGCCCGAGGTCCCGTTCACGCCCGGCATCGAGCTGTGCGGGGACGTCGTCGCGGTCGGGGCGGGGGTCGAGCGCGTGCGCGTGGGGGAGCGGGTGGTCGGCTCACGGATCGGCGTCCTGGCGCAGGTCGCGGTCCTCGCGGAGTCCGAGGTCTTCCCCGCGCCCGAGGCGCTCGACGACGCCGAGGCCGCGGCGCTGACGATCGCCTACCAGACCGCGTGGTTCGCCCTGCACCGGCGGGCCGCCGTGCAGCCGGGCGAGACGGTGCTCGTGCACGCCGCCGCCGGAGGCGTCGGGACCGCGACCGTGCAGCTCGCGGTCGCCGCCGGGGCTCGCGTGGTCGGGGTCGTGGGCGGCGCGGCGAAGGCGCAGGTCGCGCGCGATGCCGGCGCGCACGTCGTGCTCGACCGCACCAGCGACGACCTCGTAGCCGCCGTCAAGGAGGCCACCGGCGGTCGCGGGGCCGACGTCGTGGTCGACCCCGTCGGCGGGGACGCGTTCGACGCCTCGGTCCGCTGCGTCGCGTTCGAGGGCCGGATCGTCGTCGTCGGGTTCGCCGGCGGACGCATCCAGAGGGTCCGCCCCGAGCACGCGCTCGTGAAGAACTACGGCGTGCTCGGCCTGCACTGGGGTCTGTACGCGCGCGAGCGACCCGACCTCGTCGCGCAGGTGCACGACGAGATCTCCCGGCTCGTCGCCGAGGGCGCCGTACGGCCCGTGGTCGGCGCCGTCGTCCCGTTCGAGGACGCCGCTGACGCCGTGCAGCGCCTCGCGGACGGCGCGACGACGGGTCGCCTGGTCGTCCGCGTCGGCTGAACGTCGGCTGAACCTGCCCGCACGGCACCCGATCGAAGGAGCAGTCATGGCCCGGCTCGACGGCAAGGTCGCGCTCGTCAGCGGAGGAGCCCGCGGGCTCGGCGCGGCGTACGTGCGCGCGCTGCACGCGGAGGGGGCGCGCGTCGTCGTCGCCGACCTCCTCGAGGAGGAGTCGGAGGCGCTCGCGGACGAGCTCGGGGACCGGGCGCTCGCCCTCCGGCTCGACGTGACGGACGAGGCGAGCTGGGCGGCGGCGGTCGACGCGACCGTCGAGAGGTTCGGCGCGCTGAACGTGCTCGTCAACAACGCGGGCATCGCGAACGCCGGCCGGATCGAGCGGTACGGGCGGGAGAAGTGGGACGCCGTCATCGCGGTGAACCTCACCGGCACCTACCTCGGGGTCCGGGCGGTCCTGCCCGCGCTCCGCGCCGCCGGCGGCGGGTCGATCGTCAACGTGTCCTCGGTCGAGGGCATGCGCGGCAGTCCCGGTCTGCACGGCTACGTCGCGTCGAAGTTCGGCGTGCGCGGCCTCACCAAGTCGCTCGCGGTCGAGCTCGGTCCCGAGAACATCCGCGTGAACTCCGTGCACCCCGGGTTCGTCCTCACGGCCATGACCGAACGCCTCGACCCCGAGTCGCCGCACATCCCGCTCGGACGCCCGGCGCTGCCCGAGGACGTCGCCGGGGCCGTCGTGCACCTCGCGAGCGACGAGTCCGCGTACACGACGGGCACCGAGCTCGTCGTCGACGGCGGCATGATCGCGGGCATCCCGCACTCCTGATCGTGCGGTGCGCCGTCGAGCGCGCCGTCCGCCCCGAGACCGCCGAGAATCGTTGCCGAATCGACATACCGGCCGGTCGGTCTCTGTTGTATCGTTCAGAGGAACCGACACGAAGAGGTGCCGATGTCCACCACCGCTGCTCCCCCCGCGACGCTGGTCCCGCGGCTCGCCGTGCACGGCCTGACCGTGCGGTTCGGCGGGCTCACCGCGCTCACCGACGTCTCCCTGCGCGTCGACGACGGCGAGGTCGTCGGGCTCATCGGCCCGAACGGGGCCGGCAAGACGACGCTGTTCAACGCCGTGTGCGGGCTGGTCCCGCCGACCGAGGGCACGGTCGCCGTCGCGGGCGGGCGAAGGGACCGGGCGCCGCGTCCGGACCGCCTCGTGCGCCACGGCGTGGCCCGGACCCTCCAGGGTCTCGGCCTGTTCGCCGGCCTGACGGTCCTGGAGAACGTCGTGGCGGCGTGCCCCGACCGGCGCGGAGGGGTCGACCGTGCGCTGGCCGAGCTCGACGGGCTGGGCATCGGCCACCTCGCCGCCGCCCGTCCCACGGCGCTGCCCTACCCCGACCAGAAGAAGGTCGCGCTCGCGCGGGCCCTCGTCTCGCGTCCGGGACTCCTCCTGCTCGACGAGCCCGCCGGCGGTCTCGGCGCCGCCGACATCGACGACCTCGCCGGGCTCGTGCGCCGCGTGGCGCGCGGCGGGTGCGCGGTGCTGCTCGTCGAGCACCACGTGGACTTCGTCATGGAGGTGTGCGACCGCGTCGTCGTGCTCGACTTCGGCCGCGTCATCGCGTGCGGGACGCCCGCCGAGGTGCGCGACGACCCCGCCGTCTTGGAGGCCTACCTCGGCACGGAGGTCGACCGGTGACCGCCGCGCTGGAGATCGACGGCCTCACCGTCGGCTACGGCGGCGCCCCCGTGCTGCGCGACGTGCACCTCGACGTCCCGACCGCGCGCATCGTGGCGCTCGTCGGCGCGAACGGCGCCGGGAAGACGACCCTGCTGCGCACGGCCTCCGGCCTCGTCGCACCGACGGCTGGCACCGTCCGGCTCGACGGCGTCGACCTCGCGAGCCTGTCCGTCGAGGACCGGTCGCGCCGGGGTCTCGCGCACGTGCCCGAGGGGCGTGGCGTCGTCGTCGAGCTGACGGTCGAGGAGAACCTGCGCCTCGGAGCGCTGTGGCGCACCCCGGCGGACCGGCGCACGGCGATCGCCGACGCCTACGAGCTCTTCGAGCCGCTCGCGCGCCGCCGCACCAGCGCGGGGCACCAGCTCTCCGGCGGCGAGCGCCAGATGCTCGCGCTCGCCCGCGCGCTCGTCGCCGCCCCGCGCGTCCTGCTGCTCGACGAGCCGTCGCTCGGCCTCGCGCCCCGCGTCGTCGCCCAGATCATGGCCGTCCTGCGGCGGCTGTGCGACGCGACGGGCCTCACCGTGCTGCTCGCCGAGCAGAACGTCGCGAGCGCACTGTCCGTCGCCGACCACGGCGTCGTGCTCGGCCTCGGCGAGGTCGTCGCGAGCCGACCCGCGGCGGAGCTCCTGCACGACACCACCCTCCGCCACGCCTACCTGGGGTTCTGATGGACCGACTCGTGTTCCTCCTCGGCACCGGGCTCGCCCGCGGCGCCGTGCTCGCGCTCTTCGCGCTCTCGCTCGTGCTCGTCTGGCGCGCGGCGCGCGTCGTGAACTTCGCGCAGGGCGCGATGGCCGTCACCGCGACCTACGTCGCGTACGTGGTGACCCGCACGACGGGGAGCTTCGTCGTCGGGCTCGTCGCAGCGCTCGTCGCCGGCGCCGCGCTCGGCTGGGCGGTCGAGCGCGGCCTGATGCGCCGCGTCGCGGGCAGCTCGCCGCTCGCGGGGGTGATCGTGGCGATCGGGCTCGTGATGATCCTCCAGTCGGCGCTCGGGATCATCGTGGGCGGCCGGACGCTGCCCGTCGAGGCGCCGTTCGACGAGCGGCCGATCAGCGTCGGCGGCGTCCCGCTGCTCTCGCCGTACGACCTGTTCGTCCTCGTGGTCGCGCTCGTCGTCATGGCGGGGCTCGGGCTGCTCTTCACCCGCACACGGCTCGGCCTGCAGATGCGGGCGGCGGCGTTCGCGCCCGAGGTGTCGCGCATGCTCGGCATCAGGGTGTCGCGGCTGCTCACGCTGGGGTGGGCGCTGTCGTCGGCCGTCGCGGCGCTCGCGGCGATCCTGCTCGTGCCGACCGAGCTCGGCCTGACGCCGCACGCGACCGACATGCTCTTCGTGCTCGGCTTCACCGTCGCGGTGGTCGGCGGGCTCGACTCGCCGGTCGGTGCGCTCGTCGGCGGCATCGGGGTGGGCGTGCTCATCAGCCTCGTCACCGGGTACCTCGGCGCGAGCGTGGCGCCCCTCGCCGTCCTCGTGCTCCTCGTGGTCGTGCTGCTCGTGCGACCGCAGGGCCTGCTCGCGGTGGGGGAGGCGAGGCGCGCATGAGCCGCCTCACCGGTGCCCGCCGCACGCTCCTCCTCGCCGCGGTCGCCACCCCGGCCGTGCTCGTGGCCGTGCTCTTCCTCGACCCGTTCCGCAGCTACCAGGTCGCGCTCGTCGCGGTGTACCTGTGCGCGACGGCGGGGCTCACCCTCGTCGTCGGGCTCGCCGGGCAGGTGTCCCTCGGGCACGCCGCGCTCATGGCGGCGGGCGGCTACGGGTACGCGCTCACCGCGAACGCGCTGACCGACGCCGGGCTCGAGGGCGGGGCGCGGGTCGTGCCGTCGCTGCTCGCGGGCGCCGCGGTCGCCGGGGCGCTCGGCCTGCTCCTCGGGCTCGCGGGCGCGCGCCTGCACGGCCCGTACCTCGCGGGCCTCACGCTCGCGCTCGTCCTCGCGCTGCCCGCGCTCGCGACGACGTGGAGCACGGTGCTCGGCGGTGACCAGGGAGTCCAGGTCGCGTTCGACGGCGTGCCCGAGCCGCTGCAGGGCCTCCTCGGGATCGAGCAGTGGCAGGCGTGGGTCGCGGTCGTCGTGGCCGCCGTCGTCGTCACGGGTCTCGCGCTGCTGCGCGACGGCCGCCTCGGTCTGCGCATCCGGGCCGTGCGGGACGACGCCGTCGCCGCGCGCCTCGCCGGCATCCCCGCCGGCCGGGTCATGGTCGCGACGTTCACGGCGAGCGCCGTCGGTGCCGGCCTCGGCGGCGCGGTGCTGTGCTTCGTCACGCAGTCCGTCGCCCCCGGTGGCTACGGCCTCGCGCTGTCCCTCCTGCTGCTCGTCGCGGTCGTCCTGGGCGGTCTCGGCAGCCTGCGCGGCGCCGTGATCGGCGCCGTCCTGCTCGTCCTCGTGCCGTGGCTCGCCGGCCTCCTGGCCGACGCCCTGCCCGTTCCCGGGGACCTGGCCCAGCGGCTGGACGGCAACCTCGCCGTCCTGCTGTTCGGCGTCCTGCTCGTCGTCGTCATGGTCGCCGCCCCCGGCGGTCTCACCGGCGCGCTGCAGTCCCGGTCGACGTCTCGCCGCCGTCGCGCGTCGTCAGCCCCTGCCGACCCCCTTGCCGACGAACCGGCTGCACGCCGTGCCGTCGATCCGTCCGACGAACCGTCCGACGAACCGTCGGACGTACCGCTCCACGCCGACACAGAGAGGTGACGCCGATGTCACTCACCACCCGCCGCCTGCGCGCGGTCGCAGTCCTCGCCGTCCCGGCCCTCGCCCTGGGCCTCACGGCCTGCAGCGTCCCGGGATCCACCGCGTCCGGCGACGAGGAGGGGGACGCCACGGGCGTCACCGACTCCACCGTCACCGTCGGCACGCACACCCCGCTCACCGGTCCGGCCGCGGCCGGCTACTCGTCGATCTCCGCCGCGGCCACCGCCTACTTCGACTACCTCAACGAGCAGGGCGGCATCAACGGCCGCACCATCGAGTACGTCGTCAAGGACGACGGCTACAACCCGGCGAACACCCAGACCGTCGTGCGCGAGCTCGTCCAGGAGGACGAGGTCTTCGCGGTTCTCAACGGTCTCGGCACGCCCACCCACTCCGCGGTCCTCGACTACCTCGACCAGAACGAGGTGCCCGACCTGTTCGTCGCGTCCGGCAGCACGAGCTGGGACCAGCCGGAGGAGTACCCCTGGACGTTCGCGTTCAACGCGGACTACGTGGTCGAGGGCAAGGCGCTGGCCCACTACGCGCAGGAGGAGCTCGACGGCACCACGTACTGCGTGCTCGGCCAGGACGACGACTTCGGGGAGGAGTTCCAGCAGGGCCTCGAGGCCGTGCTCGGCGCCGACGGGCTGGCGTCCGTGCAGACGTACTCCGTCTCCAACCAGGACGTCACCGCGCAGATCGGCGCCATGCAGGCCGCGGGGTGCGACACCAACTTCCTCGCGACCGTCAACGGGTTCACGGCGCTCGCGCTCGGCACCGCGGCGCAGCTCGGCTACCAGGCGCGGTGGCTGTCGTCGTCGTCCGGCGGCGACTACCCGACCCTCGCGGGCTTCCTCGGCGACGACGTCGCGCCGCTGCTGCTCGAGGGCTTCGTCTCGACAAACTACCTCTCCTTCAGCCCCGCCGATCCGTGGGTCACGCACTTCCGCGACGTGAACGACCAGTACAACGACGGCGCGCCCTTCGACGGCAACACCGTCTACGGCATGTCGGTGGCCTACACGTTCGCGGAGGCGCTCGCCCGTGCCGGGGAGGACCCGACGCGCGAGAGCCTCGTCGAGGCGCTCCAGTCGGGCGACGTCGTCGGGGCGGGGATCATGCCGCTCGCGTTCGCGGCGGACGACCACTCGGCGTACGACGGCGTCGGGATCACGGTCGTCGCCGACGGGGTGCAGGACTACGTCGGCCCCGTCTACGCGACCGACTCCGCGGACGGGCCGGTCGAGGACTTCACCGGCGAGGCGGTCCCCTTCGAGAACGAGGGGATCCCGCAGCCCTGACGGCTCCCCGATCTACCCGTGAGATCGAGCCCCGGTCGAGTCGACCGGGGCTCGGTCCGTCGACCGGCTCGAAAGATCCTCGGCTCGAGGTGTCGATCTCGGCGTCCGGGCTTCGTCGTCCTGGTGTGCGGCCGCACGGGCCGCGCACGAGGAGGAGGCACGATGAGATTCCTGGACATGATCCTGCGGGCCGACCGCCCGCGTGGGCGGGCCGACACCACCACGCTGTACGGTGACGGGCGTCGCAGCGTCGGCGACGGCATCGAGGCCGCCGACGTGGCGTTCTTCGGGCCGATGGTGCTCCGCCGGCCCACCACGACCTGGGCGGAGGAGTCCTGATGCGCTACCTGATGCTGGTCCTGAGCACGCCGCACGACCCCGAGCTGCGGTCCGAGGACGCCGAGAGCGGACCCACCATCGAGCAGTGGGTCGAGCGGCACTACGGCAGCGGGGCAGCGGTCCTGGGCGACCGGCTGCGGCCGCCGGCCGACGCGGTCGGCGTGCGGGTGCGCGACGGCCGCGTCCTCGTCACCGACGGCCCGTTCTCGGAGACGAAGGAGGCGATCGGCGGGTTCGACGTCCTGGAGGCCGACGACCTGGACACCGCGATCGCCATCGCGTCCGAGCACCCGATGGCGCGTGGCGGCGCGATCGAGCTGCGACCGGTCTGGCCGCTGAACCTCGACGACGCCTGAGCCGCGGTGCCGGCGATGAGCTCCGGCTCGGCCGTCGAGGACGCGTTCCGCACCGAGTGGGGCCGCGTCCTCGGCGCCGTCGCGCGCAGCACGGGCGACCTCGACCTGGCCGAGGAGTCCGCCCAGGAGGCGTTCGCGACGGCGCTCCGGACGTGGGGGCGCGACGGCGTCCCCGAGCGTCCCGGGGCCTGGCTGACGACCACCGCCCGGCGCCACGCCATCGACGTGCTGCGACGCCGTCGGGTCGACGCGGACCGGACCTCGGCGGCGGCGCGGCTCGCGGAACGGGTCGACGCCGGACCGCTCGCCGTCGGGCGCACCGCGGACCCGGTCCCCGACGAGGTGGCGCTGGTCCTGGACGACGACGCATGGGACATCGACGACCCGGACGGGGACCTGCTGCGCCTGCTGTTCACCTGCTGCCACCCCGCGCTGCCCGCAGAGTCCCGGGTGGCGCTGACGCTGCGGTCGCTCGTCGGCATGACGACGGCGCAGGTGGCCCGCGCGTTCCTCGTCCCCGAGGCCACGATGGCGCAGCGCCTGGTGCGCGCCAAGCGACGCATCCGCGCGACCGGCATCGCGTTCCGGGTCCCGCCCCCGGAGCTGCGCGCGGAGCGCGTCACGGGGGTGCTGACGGTGCTCTACCTGCTCTTCACCGAGGGGTACGACGCCTGGGCGGAACCGGCGGACGAGACGGACGGCTCGGTGGAGCGGCGCGCCCTGGCCGACGACGCGGTCCGGCTCGCGAGACTTGCCGCGCGCCTGCTCGACGACGAGCCGGAGGCCCGTGGACTGCTCGCCCTGCTCCTGCTCCAGCACGCCCGGCGCGACGAGCGGACGGGGCCCGACGGCGTCGCGCGCACCCTCGCGGAGCAGGACCGGTCCCGCTGGCGCCACGACGAGATCACCGAAGGCCTGCGCGAGCTCGACGTCGCGCTCGCCGCCGCGCGGCCCGGTCCGTACCAGGTGCAGGCGGCGATCGCGGCCCTGCACGACCGCGCCGGCAGCGACGCTGAGGTGGACTGGTCCGAGATCCTCGGGCTCTACGACGTGCTCCTGAGCATGACCGGGTCGCCGGTCGTGGCCCTCAACCGCGCGGTCGCCGTCGCGGAGGTGCGCGGCGGCGACGCGGGCCTGGCCGCGATCGACGAGGTGGCCGACGACCCGGCGCTCGCCGGCTACCACCTCCTGCCCGCCGTCCGTGCCGAGCTCCACGCACGTGCTGGACGTCCCGTCGAGGCGGCCGAGCACCTGCGCGCCGCGCTCGACCTCGTCGACCGCGAGGGCGACCGTCGCCTCCTGGTCCGCCGGCTGGGCGCGCTGACTGCGCCGCACGCGGACGCCCCGTCCCGATAGCGTCCCGACGTCGGGACGTCCGAGCGAAGGAGCACCATGAAGGCCGACCACTACGACCGTTTCGCGGCCAGGTACGACGCGGAGAACGCGTCGAGCCTGCTCAACGCGCACTACGAACGGCCGGCCATGATCCGCCTCGCCGGCGACGTCCGCGGCCGGCGCATCCTCGACGCCGGGTGTGGCTCCGGACCACTGACGGCGGCGCTGCGTGACAAGGGCGCCGCCATGACCGGGTTCGACGGCAGCCCCGCGATGATCGACCTCGCGCGCCGCAGGCTCGGCGACGGCGTGCCGCTGCACGTCGCGGACCTCGCGCGGCCGCTGCCGTTCGCGGACGGTGCGTTCGACGACGTGGTCGCCTCGCTCGTGCTGCACTACCTCGAGGACTGGGTGGCGCCGCTGACGGAGATCCGGCGTGTGCTGAAGCCCGGCGGTCGGCTCGTCATCTCCGTCAACCACCCCACCGCCAGCGTGATCAACTACCCGGGCGAGGACTACTTCGCCACCCGGCAGTACTCCGAGGAGTTCCTGTTCGACGGTGCGCCAGGCGTGCTGACGATGTGGCATCGCCCCCTGCACGCGATGGTCGACGCGTTCACCGCCGCGGGCTTCGGCATCGAGGTCCTGAGCGAGCCGCAACCCTCGCCCCGGACGCCTCCCGAGCTGCTCCCACCGCGCATCGTCAGCGGTGAACGCTCGGCGTTCCTGTGCTTCCTCTTCTTCGTCCTCAGGAGCGCGGCCGACGACTGACACCTCTCCCGCGGCCTGCTGCGAAGGGGGCGCACGACCGATCCTGCCTGGACGCCCTGCCCGTCAACGGGCCTACGGGTCCAGCAAGGTTCGGCGGGCTCGTTCAGGACGACGTTGCGCTCGCCGGTGAGGGCGACGAGATGCCGAAGGCTGCCTCGAGGTGACCGCAGGGTCTGCCTGCTGGCGCCAGCACTTGTCGGCCATGGGGTGCGGCCGCAGCATGGATTCGACACCTTCATCGGTCGGCGAGCCGTCGACTCATGCGCTGCCGCATGCCAGCGCTCCTCCGCACGTTCGCCTCATGAGCTCTGAGGGGATGCCATGACGCACAGAACCTCGAGGAACCGCCTTGCGGCTTCCGCCTCGACCCTGCTCCTGGCTGCCACGGCCATCCTTGCGACCGGCACGGCTGCCTCCGCGGACCCGCCCGACGAGGACGGGGGTCCGATCATCTGTACCGGGACCGTGACGACCAGCTACAGTCCCGCGCTCGGTCCGCTCCCGAAGCCGACCACGCAGACCGTGACCGAGGAGCTCGGCACGGACGGTGGTGGCTCGTGCATCGGCCCGTTCGCCGCCGGCGCCGCCGTCACCGTGTTCGAGCAGGAGGTCAGCTGCCTTCTCCAGGGGCTCGGCGACACCCTCGTGGAGAACGTCGTGACGTATCACTGGCAAGGCGGCCAGACCAGCACCATCACCTACCCGGTGACCACCGTCGTCCGTGCCGCTGGCCAGCTCATCGTGACGTCGACCGGCACGGTGACCGACGGATTCGGCGAAGGGTCCATCTCCGAACGGATCGCCGTGTACCCGGACCTCGACCTCCTCAGCTGCCTCACCTCGAGCGTCCAGCAGCAGACGGGCATCATCACCGTCACCATCACCTAGGGGTGCAGGCAATTTACGGGTGACCCGAGCTGTCGGTGGCACGTACGGTCCGGGGTCTGACCGTCGTCTCGATAGTCAGGCGCGGGCTCGGCGAGAGTCTTCTCGAAGAGATGTCGAACCGAGGGTGCGCCGTTCGACGTCGTCGTGAAGGCACTGAGACTCCACCACCCGAACAGGAACGGAACCATGGCACGCGAACTCGTCTACACCGGATTCATCACCCTCGACGGCTCGGTCGACTCTCCCGGCGGAACGGCCGAGGGCCATCCCGGAGGCGGGTGGGTGTTCGACACCGACTTCGTCCCGGAGGCGTACGCCCTGAAGGGCGAAGAGCTCGAGGAGACGACGGCCCTGCTGTTCGGCCGACGCAGCTATGAGGCGTTCTCAAGCTTCTGGCCGACGTCCTCCGACCATGCGGCGTACCAGGAGCTTCCCAAGTACGTGGTGTCCACGACTCTCGACGAGGACGCTCTCGTCGACGGCTGGGGGCCGACGACGATCCTGCGCAGCACCCAGGACGTCGCCGACCTCAAGCAGGCCGACGGGGGTGCGATCTTCATCCACGGCAGCGCAGAGCTCGCCCTGCGGCTGGGCGAGGCCGGCCTCATCGACCGCTACAACCTGCTGACGTTCCCCTACCTCCTGCCCGGCGGCAAGACGATCTTCGGCGCACGCGGCGCCGACCGTCGCACCCTGTCACTGCGCGACTCCGCAACGTATGCGAACGGCGTGGTCAAGCTCGTCTACGACGTGCAGCACTGAGGACTCGAACCGCTCACCCCGTGACACGGGCGCCCCGGGTGAGCGGTTCGCATGGCCCTCGCACGGCAGGCGGACGCAGGCTGTGCACCTCGTTGAGGCGATCGCGTGGGCGAACTGCCATCGACCATCCAGGTCAAGGAGGGATGGCGCGCCCGTTGGGCCATCCGACGTGATCGTCCGCGCGCCGTCGACCACCAGATAGCTTCATCTGGACCAGATCTCTACCCGACCGAAGTTGTCGGACACCGCACAACCGACCGTTTGTCGTACGGCGCAATAGAGGACATGTGGCTGCTGGCCGCTACGCCGGACACGGTGACGCCGAGCGACTGTTCCTTCTCTCGTCGCAAGCGAGCGCGCACTTGTATGACCAGGTGTTGAGCTCCACGCCGCCAGGTCGTCTCGTGGCCGGGCAAACCGGAACGGGCCCCTGCACCTGAGGCGCAGGGGCCCGTCGTCGGTGGCCGTTGGTGCTCAGCGGCGGTTTCGCCTGTTGTGGTGGAGGGTCATCGCGGTGCCGACGATGACGGCCGCGATGGGCGCTCCGATGAGGAACGTCATCGGCGCCCAGGAGTAGGTCGCCGAGAGGTATGCGACGGCTGCGATGACGGCGCCCCAGAAGAGGCAGGCCCAGAAGCTGTTGCCGAGGATCCCGCGCGACGGCTCAGTGGCTTCGGGGATGTCCTGGTGGGCGCTGGCGACGATGGGCCGCATGGCGGCGGGCTGAGGGGCCTTGGTGCTCATGTGGGTCACTTCCATTGCATCGACTGGCTGGTCGGCGTGCAGAGCGACGCGGCTACGGCCTTGACTGTAGTCGTGTTGCCGAACCAGCGGCCCTCGGTGCACAGGTAGCCCGGCCGAGCTTCGGTGCCACGAACCCTCTGTCGCCGTCGCCATACATAGAACACGGACCACGAACCCGAAAGGGTGCTCGCCGATCCGGAGGCGTTGATCGCCGCACCCCCAACCACCCGATGGCGTCATCTGGACCAGGTCTTGACAACCCGTCCGGGGTTGTCGGACACCGCTAAACCGACCGTTTGTCGTGCGTCGCAGAACCTGGTTTTGCGACGCACGACAAACGTTGGGTTTCGCAGCAGATGCCGAGTCAGTTGGCGCAGTCGAAGCCGCTCTCGTCGATCGGGGCACCCGAGCAGACGACGAGTTCTGCCGGGATCGAGTACTGCCTCTCCGCACCGTCAATCTCGTAGGTGACCTCGATCGTTTTCCGTTCGAAGCGTCCGGGCTCGTCAGCTGTGATCCCGATGAGGAGCTGGTATCCCTCGATCGCCTCGGGTTCGTCTGCTGGAGCCCGAGAGCCCTCGTACGTCACCGTGTACCCGACGGCGTCGTCGAAGGTATCCACGGTCGCGCTGACGTCGGCCGGTGCAGGCGGGAAGCCGGGGGCGAGCTGCGTCGCACCGATCTCACGGTCCTCGGGACCGAGGATCGAGACGCCGACGATCTCGATACCGCTGTCCTCCGGGGTGAACGAGACGTCGGTGATCGTGGCCTCCCCCGGCACGTCGAGGTACAGCACCTCCAGGCCGTCGGTCACTGGTTCGCCAGGCGTGACCTCGACAGCCCACCCGTGAGGCTCTGTCGCGCGGAAGTCGTCGGACGCGGACGGCTCGGCCTGACACCCCGAGAGGAGGAGTGCCAGGCCGAGCGCGACGGCCACCTTGCGGTGGTGACGGATCATGGGGCCTCTTGCACCTGAGCCGCGGTCGTCGGAGTGGAGTTGCTGCCACACGCCTTCGCACCGCTAGCCTTCGGGATCAGCGTCAGCTTGGCGCTGGTGCTCGTCCTCTGCGAGTTCGAGAGAGAGACGCCGCCGATGGAGTAGTTCCCCGACCACGTGACCGTGCGGTCACGCGCGACCCAGATGGCATTCGCGAGCGAGACCGTCCTGCTCGCCACGCATGACCAGGTCGGCTGGGAGATGGCGTTCCGGTTACCGCCAGTCCAGTTGTACGGGCGCCACGCGATCTGTCCTGTGGCGACCGGGGCGTTGGAGCCCACAGGCCAGCACGTGACCTTGTAGCCGCGGTAGCGCCACTCCACATCAGTGCGGAAGGCGCTGTTCGTATTCGCGTTGACGCTCATGCCGGTCGCAGTGTTGTTGGTCAGCGACTTCGAGAGCCCGACGTTGTACTTGCCCTTCGATCCGGTCATCGCGACACCGAGGCTCGTCTCCTTGGTCGTGCTCCAGTCGAAGGAGGCGCCGAGCCGGGTACGAGTCTTGAATCGCTGGATCGGGACCCACGCGCGCGTGTAGGTGTTCGTTGCCGTATACGAGACCGAGCCGGAACACACCGAGGTCGGGATCGCCATCGTGTTCATCGTGCCCGACGGCGGATCGTCAAGGATCGTCGGATCCTGCGGGTTGCCGTTCTCGTCCTCGTACACCGGGTTCTCCAGCTCGGCTCCGTCGCCGGCGGCGTGTGCCTCCGTCACGATGCCGACCGTGCCTACCTCCGTCGCACCACCGTTGACGGACTCCAGCGGGGCCGTTCCGCCTGTATAGGCCTGCGGGGCGTCGGCGAGCGTCCAGGCCGCACCCAGGGTGGTCGGCTTCTTCATGATCGCCTCGGTGTAGACAAAATTGGCCTCGTCGCCGCCCGTGAAGACCAGCATGTAGGAGCCGTCGCCAAGGTCGGAGACGGGCATCCCACCGTTGCACCGCACGAGCTCGAACCGGCCGAGCGCGTCGGTCGTCGTCTCGCCCAGGAGCACGGACTGGAGGTCACCGGTGGTGCTCTCGGGCGGCAGCACGCTGACCGACACGGGGGCGTACTTGAGGTATCCGCCTGATGTGTTGAGGAGTTGGCCCGTGATCTTTGAGGAAGGGATGCAGGCCGCGGCCGCGGTGACCTGGTCGCTCTCGCTGCCATCCGGTGATGGTGCCGAGGCAGAAGCAGGCGCTGCAATTGCAGTTGCCAGGAGCAGGACGAGGGGTGTCGTCCAGCGCAGGTTCGTCATTGAAACCCACTCTCTAGAAGCGCTCGCACAGTGCTGAGCGGGAGCACTAGACCACTCGCGCGCCCAGAGCAGCATGCGACACGCCGAGAGGATTGCCGCTCTTCACCCCGGGACCAGTACCCGCTTGAGGGTAGACGCGCCACAACGCGCTCTGACGAACCCGTCGGACATAACGGGCCACTTGTCCGATGTTGCAAAAACAACCGTTTGTCAGGCGTCGCTAAAGAAGGTTCTGCGACGTCCGACAAACGGTCTGATCTGCGCGAGCAGTGCCCTGGCGGGGCACTGGCGTGCCCGAGATCTTCGCTTGGCCCCGGGCTCGTCTGTCCCTTCTGCACCTTTGCTACCGTTCGGCCATGAGGTCAGCCGACATTGCGGAGCGACAGTCGACACGTCGGCAGAGCGTCGCGCTCATCGTGGGAGGTGCGGCGCTCGTCACCACGCCGCCGACCTTGCTTCTGGGTTGGGCCGTCAGCGAGTACCTCTGGGAGCTGTGGTGGCTGAACGCTGGCTCGAGCGGACTCCTCGACGGAGTTCCCGATCGACCGGTCGTCGTACGTGCTGTAGCTGGGCTCGTCCTGTTGCTCGTCGCAGTGCTGTTCGCCGTCGGCGTGGTCACACGCATCAGAGCTCGTGGAGAGCTGACAGCGACGGCAGCGGTCCGATGGGCGCTCCTCGGTGCGGCGATCCCGATTGCCGTGCTCGCGTCGGCGCTCGTGCTCCAGTCATTGCTAGCCGGACCAGAGCAACCCCCATTCGTGCCCTTCTCCTAGGCCGCAGGAGGGGTGAGGCCGGCTTCGTGGGCGATGATCGCGGCCTGGGTGCGGTTGAGGTCGCCGAGCTTGGTCAGGGCGTGGGCGAGGTGGGTCTTGACGGTGGTCTCGGCGCTGTAGAGGTGGCGTGCGATCTGGGGGTTGGTCATGCCGGCTGCGACGCAGCCGAGGACGTCGCGTTCGCGTTCGCTCAGGTCTGTGACGAGGCGGACGGACTCGCTGTGGTCCTCACCGAGGTGTTCGCCCACCACGTCCAGGAGGTGACGGGTCACGGCGGGGGAGAGCATCGCCTCGCCGGCTGCTGCGACGCGGATGCCTCGGCGCAGCTCGTCGGCGCTCGAGTCCTTGAGCAGGTAGCCGGCCGCGCCGAGCCGCAGCGCGGGCAGGATGAACTCGTCGTAGTCGAAGCTTGTCACGACGACGATCGCGGTGCTCGGGACGCTGCGTCGGATCTCTGCTGCCGCGGACAGGCCGTCCATGACGGGCATCTGCATGTCGAGCAGGACGACGTCGGGGCGGTGTGCCTGGACGGTCTGGATGCCGGCGCGGCCGTCGGCCGCCTGTGCGACGACCTCGATGTCCGGTGCGGCGTCGAGCAGCTCGGCGAGCCCGCTGCGGAACAGCTCCTCGTCGTCCACGATCACCACGCTGATCACTGGTGCCCCCTCGGCATCGTCGCCTCCACGGCGAACCCCCCGTCGCTCGTCGGTCCCGCGTGCCACTGGCCGCCGATCAGCGCGACGCGTTCGCTCAGCGCGCGCAGGCCGTGGCCGCCGGTGGTCAGCTCGACCTGCGGCGCGTGTTCGGGCGCGGCGTTGCGGACGTGGACGAGCAGGGCGTGCCCCTGTTCGCCGATCTGGACGCGGGTCGCGGCGCCGGGTGCGTGCCGGGCCGCGTTGGTCAGTGCCTCGCGCACGATGCGGACCGCGGTCCGCTCCGCCAGGTCCGGGGGCTGGCTCCCCGGCGCCGTGACGGTGACCTCGACGGGCTGACCGACCTCCCGCACACCGTTGACCAGGTCGTCGATCTCCGTGAACGAGTGGCGCGCGAGTCCTTTGTCGAGGTCGTCGCGTTGCAACCTCTGGAGCACCTCGCGCATGTCGGCCAGGGCCGCTCGCCCGGTGTCGCGGATCTGGGCCGCGACCGCCCGGTCGTCGGGGGCAGAGCCCGCCTCGATCCGGTTGGCGTCGAGCACCATCAAAGACACGCGGTGGGCGACCACGTCGTGCATCTCGCCCGCGAGCCGGTCGCGTTCGGCCTGCCTGACCGCCGCGGCGAGCAGTGCGGCGGCAGCGCGGCGCTCCTCGGCACGGGCCTGTGCGGCCTCGTCCGACGACGCGAGCGCACGGCCCAGGAGCCACCCCACCAGGGTGGCCGCTACGAACGCCACGATGTGCGAGGCCTGCCAGTCGCGGTCCATCACCCACCACGACCCGAGCAGGAGCACGAGACCACCGAGCGTGGTGATCACGGAGCGCCGGTCGGCTCGGGCCCAGCGGCCCACCATGAATGCCGCGATGCACACCGCTCCGACGGGCACCGCCACGGAGATCGCCAGGCACGACACGTAGACGAGCAGCGGCCGCCGTCGTGACCCGATGATCAGCGCACCACCGGCGACCTGTCCCGCCGCCTCCACACCGACCGGCAGGCCGAGGGAGTCCGGGGGCATCCGTGCCGTGACGACCGCGATACCCAGCAGCGCCGCCACGCACCCGAGCGCCACGTCGGCCCGGGTGTCCGCAGAGATGTCCCTGCTCACCGGCCCACCGTATCGGGCAAGCACCCGCCCCGGGCGCTCATCCACGCGGCGTACAGGATCTGTCGTCCCAGAGCGGACGCACGTGCTCACACGAAGCGAGGGGCCGCCGGTGGTGGCGACCCCTCGCGTGGTTGTACCTCTGGTGTCAGCTCGCGCTCTGGCGCCGGCGCCGTGCGACGGCCAGGGCGAGACCGCCAAGGGCCGCCAGGCCGAGGGCCGATGCCGCCAGCACCTCGGTGTCCAGGCCGGTCTGGGCCAGCGAACCGGTCGACTCGTCTGCCTGGGCGCCGGTGAGGGGGGCGGCAGGCGCGTCGCTCGCGCCGTTCGTGCTGACGGTGTTCGCGACGGTAGCCGTGCCGCTGGTGGCGTCGTCGGTGCTGTTCGTCGCGTCGCCGCCGCCGTCGGTCGGGTTGTCGGTCGGGTTGTCGGTCGGGTTGTCGGTCGGGTCGTCGGCGGGGTCGTCGTGGGTCCAGTACCCGCCACCACCCTCGGCGTCGGGGTGGAACGTGCTGCCCTCGATCGGAGCGGGAAGGACGTCGTCGTGGGTCCAGTACCCGCCGCCACCCTGGGCGTCGGGGTGGAACGTGCTGCCCTCGATCGGAGCGGGAAGGACGTCGTCGTGGGTCCAGTACCCGCCACCGTTGGCGTCGGGGTGGAACGTGCTGCCCTCGATCGGAGCGGGAAGGACGTCGTCGTGGGTCCAGTACCCGCCACCGTTGGCGTCGGGGTGGAACGTGCTGCCCTCGATGGGAGCGGGGACGGTGTTGTCGTGGGTGGAGACCTCGGGCGCGGTGTTGTCGCGGACGATGACCTCGGGGGCGGTGTTGTCGCGGACGATGACCTCGGGGGCGGTGTCGTCCCGGACGATGACCTCGGGAGCGGTGTCGTCGCGGGTGATGACCTCACCGCCGGTGTTGTCCCGGACGATGACCTCGGGAGCGGTGTCGTCGTGGGAGGCGTACTCCGAACCCGCGTCGTCATGGCTGGCGTACTCGGTCGCCTGCGTGGCGGGGCGCTCGACGGGGGCGATCTCCGCGGCCGAGGCGCCAGACGCGGTCAGGGCTCCGACGAGGCCAAGGCCGAGGACTCCGGTTCCGACGGCTGCCGTGATCTTGGTGAGCTTCATGGTGATCGAACTCCTTCAGGGTTGTTGTTCCTGCGTTGCTTGATGTCTCAAGACTCGTCTCGCAGGACCCCTGCCGACCTCATCCGATCGGTCGCACCACCTCCTCCAACCGGTCGCAGCCTCGATCGAGCGTGGCCGGTTCGGCCCGAGAGACTCCGCTCGAGGGGGGTTCGTTCGTCTCCGCGATGAAGCCATTGGGAACTCTTTGGGAGACACGCCCTAGACGCAACGACCGGTAATCGGTTGCGATTCCTTGACCTTGCGGCCGGGATTGTTCGACACCGCACAACCGACCGTTTGTCGTACACCGCACCGATCATCGCGACACGCCGACAAGAAGCTGTCGCAGAACTCGTGTCCGACAACCTTCGGTGTCGCGGAACAGCAACCAGGGTTTTGCGACAGTCGTCGAAGTGACGCAGGTGTGCCAGGGTTGCCGCAGCTACCGGCAGAGCGACCTCCTGGTGCGCGTACGTCGGAAGGCGCTGGGTCGCGCTCCCGCGGCGGCGGGCGAGCACGTTCTCGCGGCCGACGACGTTCACCCGGCGCCGATCGCCGAATGCCGGTCACGCCCCCTCGGTGGAGCGGGCCGCCTCGAACGACGCGACGAGCTCGCGCTTGAGCACCTTGCCCGAGCCGCCGAGCGGGAGCGTCTCGACGAGGTGCACGTGGCGCGGGTACTTGTACGCGGCGACGCGCTCCTTGGTGAACTCGACGATCTCCGCGGCGTCGGCGCTGCGGCCCGGCATGAGCACGACGGCGGCGTGGACCTCCTGGCCGTGGGTGTCGTCCGCGAGCCCGAACACGGCGACCTGGGCGACGGCGGGGTGGCCGGTCATGACGTCCTCGACCTCGCTCGGGTACACGTTGTACCCGTTGCGGACGATCATGTCCTTCTTGCGGTCGACGATGGTCACGATGTCGTCGGCGTCCTTGGTGCCGAGGTCGCCCGTGCGGAACCAGCCGTCGACGACGGTCTGCGCGTTGGCCTCGGGGTTGCCCAGGTAGCCCTTGAACAGGTTGTGGCCGCGGACGACGATCTCGCCGAGCTCGCCCGCCGCGAGCAGCTCGACCCGGTCGTCGACGTCCGCGTCGGCGATCTCGACGTCGACGCCCCAGAGCGGGCGCCCGACCGTCCCGGGCCGGATCGGCTCGCCGACGGGGTTGAACGCGGCGGTGGGGGACGTCTCGGTGAGCCCGTAGCCCTCGTGGACCTCGGCGCCGAACGTGCGTGAGAACGCCTCGAGCAGGGGCACGGGGAGCGCCGCGCCGCCCGACACGGCGTAGCGCAGCGGCGGCCGGTCGCTCGTGCGCTCGGCGGCCTGGACCATGCCGACGAACATCGTCGGGACGGCGGTGAACACGGTCGCGCGGTGCCGCACCAGCAGGGCGAGCGCCTCGTCCGGGTCGAACTTGGGCAGCAGCACGATCGCCGCGCCCTTGCGGAACGCGATGTTGAGCACCGCCATCTGACCGAACGTGTGGAAGAACGGCAGGCCGCCGAACACGACGTCGTCGGGCCGCAGGTCGAACGTGTCGATCAGCGCGACGTGCACCTGCTCGATCATCGCGAGGTGCGAGCCGACCGCGCCCTTGGGGCGCCCCGTCGTCCCGCTCGTGTAGAGGATCGTGGCCGCCGCGAGCGGGTTGACGGACGCGTACGTGCGGACGGGCTCGGCCTGCGCCGCCTCGTCCTCCAGGCGCGGGAACGGGACCTGGTCGCGCAGCGCGTCGGGTACGAGCACGGTCACGGTGGGGATCCCCGCCGCGGCGGCGGCCGGTCCCGCCTCCCCGAGGAACGGCGCGCCGGCGACGAGAAGGCTCGCCCCGGCGTCGCGCAGCACGAACTCGATCTCCGCCGCCTTGAAGAGCAGGTGGATCGGCACCACGACGGCGCCGATCGACAGCGCCCCGTAGTAGACGCGCGCGAAGTCGGGCACGTTCGGCACGAGCATCGCGACGCGGTCGCCCGGCCGGACGCCGCGCGCGAGCAGCGCGCCCGCGTACGCGCGGCTCTGCGCCCACAGGTCTCCGTAGGTCACGGACGCGTCGCCGACGAGGAACGCGGTGGCGTCGGGCCGGCGGTGCGCCGTCTCCGCGAGGATCGCGGCGATGGACAGCGTGCCGAAGCCGGGGCCCGTGAGGACGGGGTCGGGTGCGGTGCCCGACGACGGGTCGTCCGCCGAGGCGGGCACGGCACCCGGAGCGGTGGTGGGGGAGAGGTCGAGGTCACCAGGAGCGGTCATCGGTCGAGGTCCCTTCGGTGCTGGGTGGAGGGTGGGGTCGTGCGACGGTCACCGGCGCCCGGGCGGCGTCGGCGGTGCGGGGGTGGCGAGCTCGGCCCGGCCGAGCGCCGCGAGGTGGACCTCGTCGGGTCCGTCGGCGAGCCGCATCGCGCGCGCGGCGGCGAACATCTCGGCGAGCGGCTGGTCGCCGGAGAGACCGGCCGCGCCGAACACCTGGATCGCGCGGTCGAGGATCTGCTGCACGGCGCGCGGCACGGCGATCTTGATGGCCTGGATCTCGCGCATCGCGGCGCGGTTGCCGACCGTGTCCATGAGCCACGCGGTCTTGAGCACGAGCAGGCGCAGCGCCTCGAGCTGGACGCGCGACTCCGCGACCCACTCCCGGATCACACCCTGCTGGGCGAGGGTCCTCCCGAACGCGGTGCGCGACGTCGCGCGCTCGCGCACGAGGTCGAGCGCCCGGCCGGCCATGCCCAGGGCGCGCATGCAGTGGTGGACGCGCCCCGGCCCGAGCCGCGCCTGGGCGATGCGGAAGCCGTCGCCCTCTCCGGCGACGAGATGCGTCGCCGGTACCCGGACGTCGTCGAGCACGATCTCCGCGTGGCCGCCGTGCTCGCGGTCGTCGTAGCCGAACACGGTCAGGGGGCGCACGACGCGCACGCCCGGGGCGTCGCGCGGCACGAGGATCATGCTCTGCCGGCGGTGCCGGTCGGCGTCCGGGTCCGTCGCACCCATGACCACGAGGATCTTCGCGTCGGGATTCATGGCCCCCGTCGACCACCACTTCCGCCCCGAGACGACGTAGTGGTCGCCGTCCCGCCGGATCCGCGTGGCGATCTGGCTCGCGTCCGAGGACGCGACGTCGGGCTCGGTCATGCAGAAGGCCGAGCGGATCTCGCCGCGCAGGAGCGGGGCGAGCCACCGCTCCTTCTGCTCGGGAGTGCCGAAGTCGTGCAGGAGCTCCATGTTGCCGGTGTCGGGCGCGGCGCAGTTCATCGCGACGGGCGCGAGCCGCGGGCTACGCCCGGAGAGCTCGGCGACCGGGGCGTACTGGAGCGTCGTGAGACCGCCGCCGTCCGGGCCCGGCAGGAAGAGGTTCCACAAACCGCGTTCGCGCGCCTCGGCCTGCAGCTCGCGCACGACCGGCCGGAACGACCAGTCGTCGGGCGTCGCCTCCACCTGGCGCGCCAGCACGCGCTCCGCGGGCAGCACGCGCTCGTCGAGGAACGCCTGGGCGCGGTCGACGACCTCGCGCGTCGTGGTGTCGGGCTCGAAGTCCACGGTCATCCCCTCCGGGTGGTCGCGAGGCGCGCGAGGCCCTCGTCGGCGAGCGGTCCGACGAGGTCGCCGATGACGTCGAAGCCGTCGCCCACGGTCTCGCCCGCGCGGTAGCGGTAGTGCACGCCCTCGAGGATCACGCCGAGCTTGTACGCGCCGAACGCGCGGTACCAGGACAGCTCCGGGACCGGTCGACCGCGCCGGGCCTCGTAGGCGTCGACGAGCTCGTCGAACGCCGGGTACCCGGCGGCGAGGTCGACGGCGCTCGTCGCCACGCCTGCGGCCGCCTCGCCGAGCGCGCCGATGTCCCAGTAGAGTCCGAGCATCCCGAGGTCGACGGTCGGGTCCCCGAGGGTCGCCATCTCCCAGTCGAGGATCGCTGCGACGCGCGGGGCCCCGTCGGTCGTCCGGTCCGACGTCCCGTCGACGGCCCCGCCGACCCGCGCGCCGACGCCGCGGCTCACGATGGCGTTGTCGAGCCGGAAGTCGCCGTGCACGATCCCCGCGGACTGCTGCGCCGGGACGTGCTCGCGCAGGAGCGCGCCGAGCGCGTCGAGGGCGGGGACGTCGCGCGAGCGCGACGCGTCGAGCTGCGTGGCCCACCGGCGCAGCTGGCGCTCCAGGTAGCCGTCCGGTCGGCCGAAGTCCGCGAGCCCGACGTCGGCCGGGTCCACCCGGTGCAGCTCGGCAAGCGTCTCGGCGAGCTCGAGCGAGAGGGCGCGCAGCTCGGTCGGGGAGTATGCGACGTTCTGGGCCGGGTGCGCGAGCACCTCGCCGGCGACGTGCTCCATGAGGAAGAACGGCGTCCCGGTACCGGCAGCGCCGTCGCGGTCGTCGACGAGGTCGACGACGCGTGGCACCGGGACGGGTGTGCCTTCCAGCGCCGCGATGACGCGGTGCTCGCGCGCCATGTCGTGCGCGGTGGACAGCACGTGGCCGAGCGGCGGCCGGCGCAGCACGAGCGGGACGGCTGCGCCCTCGACGCGGTACGTGAGGTTGCTCCGGCCCCCGGCGATCACGGTCGCGGAGACGGGTCGCTCCGTGGCGAGCTCGGGGTGCGTCCGGCGCAACCACTGGTCGAGCCGGTGCACGTCGAGCCCGGGCGGGCTCGCCGTCGGTCGGGTCATCGTCGACCACCTCTCCGCGCTGCGTCGCGCGTCGTCGGGACGCCGGATCGACCGGCTTCAAGCGATCATACCGCGCGGTCGGTATGACGCTGCCCCAGGACTCCTCGACTCACCTCGGACCGCTGAGTGCTGGATCTGTCGCCATCGCTTCCTCGCGACGACAGATGCCCAACCTCAGCTCACCGCTGCGGGGACCAGGAGGTCGCGCTCGATCGCGGCCCGGATGCCCGCCGGGACGGGGGTCGGGCGACGCGTCTCGCGGTCCACGAAGACGTGCACGAACCGGCCCTCGGCGATCGGCACGTCCTCACCCGCGCGCAGGATGCCCAGCTCCCACGCGACGCTCGACGTCCCGAGGCGTCCCACCCGCACGCCCACCTCCAGCGGGTCCGGGAAGGACGCCGACGCGCGGTACTCGCACGAGCTGCTCACGCACAGCCCGATCGCGGGACCGGTCAGGCGGTCGAGTCCCGCGACGCGCACGAGCCACGTGTTGATCGCGGTGTCCATCGCCTCGTAGTAGACGGTGTTGTTCACGTGGCCGTAGACGTCGTCGTCGTTCCAGCGGGTCGGGAACGGCGAGCGGTGGCCGTAGGCGGGCGGGGCGGGCGGAGTGGTCACGGGCTCCTCCGGGGGAGGCGACGGGGATCGGGTGGCGCGCACGACGGCGATCGGTCGGGCGCGGCAGCGTGCGTCACGACGCCGCGGGGTCGGGTCGGTCGAGGTGCAGCACGAGCTCGAACGCCGTCTGCGCGCGCGCCGCGCTCGGCACGTCGCCCGCGATGAGGTCGGCGTACGTGAACGACTCGCTGATGCGGACGAGCAGGTAGGCGAGCTCGCGCGGGGCGACGTCGCGCCCGAGCGGCCGGGGCGAGAGCTCGGCGTCGACGAGCGCCTCCACCTCGGCGACGTAGCGCCGCTGGATCTGGCTCTCCTTGGTGGTCAGCAGGCGCAGGGCGCGGGCGGGCTCGCGCTGCAGGAAGGTGCGGAAGTACCCGGCCGTGATGAGGTCGCGGACGAACGTCGTGAGCACGGACGCGACGCGCTCGGCCCCGTGCAGTCCGGCGGCCGCGTCGTCGGCCTGCTCGAGCGTGGGGACGGCGAGGGACCACAGCACCTCGGAGAGCAGCGCGTCGCGGTTGCCGACCCACCGGAACAGGCTCGTGCGGTCCACGCCGAGGGACGTCGCGAGCCGACCCATGTCGATCCGCTCGCCCGCGATGAACGTCTCGCGCGCGCGCCGGAACGCCGTGACCGTGTCGGCGTGCGTCCCCGAGACGAGCCGCTCCGACAGCCACGACGGCGCGGCGGCCGTCCCGACGTGCCCGAGCCGGCCGTCGGCGCGGGGCACGCCGGGGGCGAGGGCTGTCGCGGCCGTGGTCCCACCTGCCGTCGTGCCGGGCGCGTCGTCGTCACCTGCCATGCCGGGCACTCTACCGCCGCGTCGACCGATGCGTGCAACATTTTGGATTTTGATGCACACTGGCCGCGAGGAGATCACCGACGATCCACCGGAGGCACGCATGTCCACGACCACCGTGGCCCCGCCCACGACGCTCACGAGCGACTTCTACGGGGTGCAGACCGAGCTCGCGCCCGACGAGCAGGAACGGGTCCTGCGCATCCGCGAGTTCCTCGAGCGCGAGGTGCGCCCGATCGCGGACGACTGCTGGGACCGCGCCGAGTTCCCCCACCACCTGATCCCCGGGCTCGCCGATCTCGGTCTGTTCGGCGCGCACCTGCCCGAGACGGCGCGGTTCGAGAACGGGATGCTCTACCGCGGCTGGGTCGCGCTCGAGCTCGCGCGGGTCGACCCGTCGATCGCGACGTTCGTGGGCGTCCAGACCGGCCTCACGATGACCGCGATCGCCGGCGGCGGGTCGCCTGAGCAGCGCGAGCGGTGGCTGCCCCCGATGGGCCGGGGCGAGCTGATGGGTGCGTTCGGGCTCACGGAGCCGTACTCCGGTTCCGACACCGCGCGCGGCCTGCGCACGACGGCCGAGCGCCACGGCGACACGTGGACCCTGCGTGGGGCGAAGCGCTGGATCGGCAACGCGACGTTCGCCGACGTGATCGTCGTGTGGGCCAAGGACGTCGCCGACGACGAGGTCAAGGGCTTCCTCGTCCGCACGGGCTCGCCTGGTCTGACCGTCACGAAGATCGAGCGCAAGCAGGCGCTGCGCACCGTGCAGAACGCCGACATCGAGCTCGACGGCGTCGAGGTCGCCGAGGAGGACCGGCTCCAGCGCGTCTCCTCGTTCCGCGACGTCGCCGCGGTCCTGCGACCCACGCGCGCGGAGGTCGCGTGGCAGGCGGTCGGGCTCGCCGTCGGTGCGTACGAGGCCGCGGTCGCCTACGTGGCGTCGCGCGAGCAGTTCGGGCGCCCCCTCGGGTCGTTCCAGCTCGTGCAGGACAAGCTCGCGGAGTCCCTCGCCGACATCACGGCGAGCATCGCGCTGTGCCGCCAGCTCTCGGTGCTCGCCGAGCAGGGGCGCCAGCGCGACGAGCACGCCGCGCTCGCCAAGTCCTTCGCGACGACGCGCATGCGGGCGACCGTCGCGCGCTGCCGCGAGGTCCTCGGCGGCAACGGGATCCAGCTCGACCACGGCGTCGCGCGCTACTTCGCCGACGCCGAGGCCGTCTACACCTACGAGGGCACGCGGGACATGAACACCCTCATCGTCGGGCGGGCCATCACCGGCATCCAGGCGTTCGTCTGAACCGTCCGGCACCACCGATCACCGTCCCCGAGTCCCCGCCACCGAGTTCCCCACCACCGAAGGGAGGCCACCGTGCAGGAGGCCTACGTCGTCGCCGTCGCCCGCTCGCCCATCGGGCGCGCGTTCAAGGGGTCGTTGCGGGGGGTGCGCCCGGACGACCTCGCCGCCGACATGGTCCGGGCCGCGCTCGCCCAGGTACCCACGCTCGACCCCGGCCGGGTCGAGGACCTGCTGCTCGGGTGCGGGCAGCCCGGAGGTGAGCAGGGCATGAACATGGCCCGCGTCGTCGCCGTGCTGCTCGGGCTCGACGGCGTGCCCGGCACGACCGTCAACCGCTACTGCTCGTCGAGCCTGCAGACCACGCGCATGGCGTTCCACGCGATCCGCGCGGGCGAGGGCGACGTGTTCGTCTCGGCAGGCGTGGAGTCCGTGAGCAGCACCGCGCGCGGCACGGCCGACCACATCCCGGGGGAGGACCTCACCAACCCCCGGTTCGCGGCCGCCGTCGGGCGCACGGCGCTCCGCTCGGAGGCCGGCGCCGAGTCGTGGACCGACCCGCGTCTCGCGGGCGACCTCCCCGACGTCTACGTCGCGATGGGCCAGACGGCGGAGAACGTCGCGCAGCTCACCGGGACCTCGCGCCGCGAGCAGGACGAGTACGCCGCGCTGAGCCAGCAGCGCGCGCAGGCGGCCATCGCGAGCGGGTTCTGGTCGCGCGACATCACCCCCGTCACCCTCCCGGACGGCACGCGCGTGACGGCCGACGACGGTCCTCGCCCGGGCGTGACCGTCGAGTCGCTCGCGGGCCTGGACCCGGTGTTCCGCCCCGACGGGACCGTGACGGCGGGCAACTGCTGCCCGCTCAACGACGGGGCCGCGGCGGTCGTCGTGGTGAGCGGCCGCGTGGTCGACGAGCTCGGGCTCCAGCCGCTCGCCCGCATCGTCTCGACCGGGGTGAGCGGGCTGTCGCCCGAGATCATGGGCCTCGGCCCCGTCGAGGCCAGCCGCCAGGCGCTCGAGCGCGCCCGGCTGACGATCGACGACGTCGACCTGGTGGAGATCAACGAGGCGTTCGCGGCGCAGGTGCTGCCGAGCGCGAAGGAGCTCGGCGTCGACGTCGAGCGCCTCAACGTCCACGGCGGCGCGATCGCCGTCGGACACCCGTTCGGCATGACGGGCGCGCGCATCACCTCCACGCTGATCCACGGTCTCGCCGAGACCGGCGGACGGTACGGGCTGGAGACGATGTGCGTCGGCGGCGGGCAGGGCATGGCGATGGTGCTCGAGCGCGTGCCCTGACGAGTCAGGCGCTCGCCGCCCGGGTCCGGTCGGCGAGCGCCCGGACCTCCCGCGCATACTCGGCCCACGACGGCGCGGGGAGATCGTGACCGACGCCGCGGAGGATCCGCACGCGCGCCCCGGGGATCGCGCCGGCGATCGCGCGCGCGGCGCTCGGCTTGACGAGGGGGTCCTCCTCGCCGTGGACGACGAGGGTCGGCGCGACGACGTCGGCGAGGCGCCCGCCGCTCCAGGGCGCGCCGATCTGACGACTCTGGGCCTTCGCGTCGCGAGGTCCGCTGTCGGCCTCGCGCTGCGCCCAGGTGCGGACGGCGTCCTCGTCGGCCGGGTAGGTGGACGAGGCGATGAGCCGAGCCAGGGCGACCGAGGCGTCGATGTCACCCTGTCGCCCTGCGTCGAACGTCGTCCGGGCGAGGCGGACCATCGTGCGCAGCCGCAGGTGCCGCCAGGTGGTGAGGCCGGAGGCGTCGGAGGGGACGGCGCCCCCGGAGACCAGCCCGAGCACCCGGTCCGGGTGCCGGATCGCGAGCCGCTGCGCGAGGAGGCCTCCCATCGAGTGCCCGGCGACGAACGCGCCAGGGATGGCGGCGGCGTCGAGCACGGCGACGGCGTCGTCCACCATGTCCTCCGCGGTGTAGGCCTCGCCCGTGCCGCGGGTGAGCGCCACGAACGGGTTCGTGGTCCGCACCTCCGGCATGCGCGTCGACTCGCCGGCGTCACGCTGGTCGTAGCGGAGCACCTGGAAGCCGACGTCGGCCAGGGCTGCGCACAGGCCGTCCGGCCACCAGAACCTCGACGTCCCGAGCCCCATGACGAGCACCAGCGGGTCGCCGGAGCTACCGACGAACGTGTCGTAGGCGATCCGCACCTGCCCGTTGTGCGCGTACCGGGTGGGTGTCCACTGCGCGTTGCCGACCATGCCGATCTCCCATAAACTGCGATTGTTGTTCGCAGTGAGGCTAGCAGGACGGAGGGTGTCGTGGCGCCGACTGTGTGGGACCGTCCGGAACGGGGCGCGCGGGGCCCGGCGCCCGCTCTGACCCGCGAAGGTCTCGGCCGTGCGGCAGGTGGCGTCGCGGACGCCGACGGGCTGGACGGCGTGACGATGCGGTCCGCGGCCGCGGCGGCGGGAACGGCGCCGGCATCGCTGTACCGCTACGTCACGGGGCGGGCCGAGCTCGTCGACCTCATGGTCGACGAGGCGTTCGCCGACCTGGACCTCACGCTGGAGGGCGATGGCGTCGACGCTGTCGTGGAGCTCGCCCGACGGGTGCGGGCACTGCTGCTCCGCCGGTCGTGGCTCCTCGACGCGCTCGGGAGCAGGGTCGGGACGGGGCCGCGGTCGATGGCGTACGCCGAGCGTGCGCTCGCAGCGCTCGCGCGCGTCGAGGTGCCGGGTCCCACGAAGCTCGAGGCCTTCGCGATCGTCAACACCGTCGTCCGCTCTCTCGTCGACGCGGAGGTGCGGCGGGGTGCCGACGCAGAGCTCGCTGCTCGTCTCGTCGCCGTCGCCGGCGACGGCGAGCACCCGAGCATCGCGGCCGCGCTCGGCGCGGCGTCGCCCGTCACCCCGCCGGAGCCGCCGGACCTCGACGCGCGGTTCGACCGGCTGGTCTGGGGCGTGCTCGTCGGGGTCCTCGGCCGTGGCGCCCGAGGGTGACGACACGCGGAGGCTGACGGGAGGCCCGCCCCGCGTGCTGCGGGACGGGCCTCGTGGCGCTCGCGGTTCGTGACCGCCCGCGCCGATGGGTGGCCCGGCCGGTCAGGCCGGGACGACGAGGACGACCGTGTCCGCGACGAGCGCGGGCTTGTCCGCACCCTCGACCTCGACGCTCACGCGGATGCGGACGCGGGCCCCGCGCGGGGAGTCGTCCACCCCCGTGACGGTCGACGTCGCACGCACGCGCGCACCGGCGCGCACCGGGGTGAGGAAGCGCACGGAGTCGAGGCCGTAGTTCACGTGCATCGCGACGCCGCCCACGTCGAGCAGGCCCGCGGTGAGGACTGGCAGGAGCGAGAGCGTGAGGTAGCCGTGCGCGACGGGCGCGCCGAACGGTCCGGCTGCGGCGCGCTCGGGGTCGACGTGGATCCACTGGTGGTCCTCCGTGACGTCCGCGAACGCGTCGATGCGCGCCTGGTCGACGACGACCCACCGCTCGGACGTGGCCGAGCGCCCGACGGCGGACGGCAGGTCGGCGACCGACGCCACCCGGATCACGGTGTCGGTCCGCGGGGTCGGCGGGGCCGGCGTCGGGCCGGTGGACGCGGTGCTCATGCGCGCGGACCTCCCGCCGCGTAGACGACCTGGCCCGAGACGAAC
The DNA here is from genome assembly GCF_943181405.1 of Cellulosimicrobium sp. Marseille-Q4280. Classification (GTDB taxonomy): domain Bacteria; phylum Actinomycetota; class Actinomycetes; order Actinomycetales; family Cellulomonadaceae; genus Cellulosimicrobium. The sequence continues at coordinate 305,472 of NZ_CALPBY010000005.1, read as the reverse complement.
CCGGCCTCCTTCGAGCACAGGAACGACGCGAGCGCCGCGATGTCCTCGGGCTGCCCGACGCGCCGCACCGGGATCTCCTGGGCGGCGAGCTCGCAGAACTCCTCGAACCCCATCCCGACGCGCGCGGCCGTCTCGCGGACCATGTCCGTGGCGACGAACCCGGGGGCGATCGCGTTCGCGGTCACGCCGAACGGGCCGAGCTCGATCGCGAGCGTCTTGGTGAACCCCTGCATCCCGGCCTTCGCGGCGGAGTAGTTCGCCTGGCCGCGGTTGCCGAGCGCGGACGTGCTGGACAGGTTCACGACCCGCCCCCAGCGTGCCTCGACCTGATGGCGCTGCACGGCCCGGGTCATGAGGAACGCGCCGCGCAGGTGGACGCCGAGGACGGCGTCCCAGTCGTCGTCGGACATCTTGAACAGCAGGTTGTCGCGCAGGATGCCGGCGTTGTTCACCAGGACGGTCGGAGCGCCGAGCTCGTCGACGACGCGCGCGACGGCGGTCTCGACGGCCGCCGCGTCCGCGACGTCCGCGCCGATCGCGACGGCACGGCCGCCGTCGTCCTCGATGCCCTTCGCGGTCTCGGCGGCCTGCTCCTCGCGCAGGTCGACGACGGCGACGCGCAGGCCGTCGGCGGCGAGCCGCCGGGCGATCGCGGCGCCGATGCCGCGCGCGCCGCCGGTGACGATCGCGGTGCGGGGTGGTCGGCCGGTGCCCTGCTCGGTGGGGGTCTCGGTCATCGGGGTGTCCCTTCGTTCGGTCGGACGAGCTGGCGCAGCTCCGCGCCGGTCGCCAGGCGGTCCATCGCGGAGCAGAGGTCGTCGAGGGCCACGTGCGCGGACACGAGGCGCTCCAGCGGGAGCACGCCGTCGCGCCAGAGCTGCACGTAGCGGGGGATGTCGCGCGCGGGCACGGCCGAGCCGAGGTAGCTCCCGACGACGGTGCGCGCCTCCGCGGTGAGCGTCAGCGGGGAGACCGACGACCGGGCGTCGGGGCCGGGCAGGCCCACGGTCACGGTCGTGCCGCCGGGCGCGGTCGCGGCGAACGCGGTCTCGAACGCGCGGGCGCTGCCCGCGGCCTCGACGACCACGGGCGCCCGGACCGCGGCCTCCGCCAGCGACGCGGGCGTGTGCACGGCGGACGCGCCGAGCGCGCGGGCTGTCGCGAGCTTGTCCTCGACCGCGTCGACGCCGATCACCTCGTGGCCCAGCGCCCGGGCCACGAGCAGAGCGGCCATGCCGACGCCGCCCAGCCCGACGACGAGCACCGGCTCGCCCGGTCGCGGGCGCCCCGCGTTGAGCACGGCCCCGCCCCCGGTGAGCACCGCACAGCCGAGGAGGGCCGCGACGTCGGGCGGGACGTCGTCGTCCACCGGGACGACGGACGTGCGGCTCACGACGGCGTGCGTCGCGAACGCGGAGACGCCGAGGTGGTGGTGGACGGGTGCGCCGTCTCGGCGCAGGCGCCGCGCGCCGCCGACGAGCGTGCCCGCCGCGTTCGCCGTGCTGCCCGCGCGGCACGGCAGGCGGCCGTCGGTCGCGCACTCGGGGCACGCGCCGCAGCGCGGGAGGAACGTCATGACGACGCGGTCGCCGGCCCGGACGTCGTCGACGCCGTCGCCCGCCTCCTCGACGATCCCCGCCGCCTCGTGCCCGAGCAGCATCGGCACGGGCCGGGGACGGTTGCCGTCCACGACGGACAGGTCGGAGTGGCAGAGCCCTGCGGCCTCGATGCGCACGAGGAGCTCGCCCGGCCCGGGCGGGTCCAGCTCGAGGGTCGTGACGCGCAGCGGGCGCGAGGTGGCGTAGGGCGCCGCGGCACCCGTCCGTTCGAGCACGGCGCCGACGATCTCCATCGCCGCACCTCCTTGACGTCGTCGTCCAGAGTCCCGTACCGACCGCGCGGTATGTTGGCGACAGTACACGACGATCGCCGCCCGTGGAGCGACGGGTCTCGCGGCCGGTCTCATGGCAGGTCTCGCCGCAATCTCGCGGAACGGCCGCGCCGACGGCGAGGTGGCCCGCCGGTAGACTGGTCGCGCGCCGTCGTGCGCTCCCCGCCAGCGCCCACCCGAGGGAACCGATGACCGCCCCCGCATCCCAGGCTTCTGCACGCCCCGCTCTCGACACCGTCGAGCACGCCGCCGAGACCCCCGACGAGGTCCAGCCGTACGCCGAGCTCGGTCTCAAGCCCGACGAGTACCAGCGCATCCGCGACATCCTGGGGCGCCGCCCCACGGCCGCGGAGCTCGCGATGTACTCCGTCATGTGGTCCGAGCACTGCTCCTACAAGTCGTCCAAGGTGCACCTGTCGAAGTTCGGCCAGGCCACGACGGACGAGATGAAGAAGCACCTGCTCGTCGGCATCGGCGAGAACGCGGGTGTCGTCGACATCGGCGACGGCTGGGCCGTGACGTTCAAGGTCGAGTCGCACAACCACCCGTCGTTCGTCGAGCCCTACCAGGGCGCCGCGACGGGCGTCGGCGGCATCGTGCGCGACATCATCTCGATGGGCGCGCGCCCGGTCGCCGTCATGGACCAGCTGCGCTTCGGCGCGGTCGACCACCCGGACACGGCGCGCGTCGTGCACGGCGTGGTGAGCGGCGTCGGCGGCTACGGCAACTCGCTCGGGCTGCCGAACATCGGCGGCGAGCTCGTGTTCGACGGCTCCTACCAGGGCAACCCGCTCGTCAACGCGCTGTGCCTCGGCGTGCTGCGGCACGAGGACATCCACCTGGCGAACGCGTCCGGAACGGGCAACAAGGTCATCCTCTTCGGTGCGCGCACGGGTGGCGACGGCATCGGCGGCGCGTCGATCCTCGCGTCCGAGACGTTCGAGGACGGCGTCCCCGCGAAGCGCCCGAGCGTCCAGGTGGGCGACCCGTTCATGGAGAAGGTCCTCATCGAGTGCTGCCTCGAGCTCTACGCGGCGAAGGTCGTCGAGGGCATCCAGGACCTCGGCGCCGCGGGCATCTCGTGCGCGACGTCGGAGCTCGCCTCCAACGGCGACGGCGGCATGCACGTGTGGCTCGACGACGTCCTGCTGCGCGACCCGTCGCTCAACGCGGGCGAGATCCTCATGTCGGAGTCGCAGGAGCGCATGATGGCGGTCGTCGCGCCCGACAAGCTCGACGCGTTCCTCGCGATCACCGGCAAGTGGGACGTCGAGACCGCCGTCATCGGCGAGGTCAACGGCTCCGGCCGCCTGACGATCGACCACCACGGGCAGCGCATCGTGGACGTGGACCCGAAGACGGTCGCGCACGAGGGACCGGTGTACCACCGCCCGTACGCGCGCCCGTCGTGGCAGGACGGCCTCAACGCCGACACGGTCTCGGGTCCCGACGGCGCCGCTCGCCTCGCGCGGCCGGAGTCGGGCGACGAGCTCCGCGCCACCGCGCTGCGCCTGCTCACCTCCCCGAACCTCGCGTCGAAGGAGTGGGTGACGAACCAGTACGACCGGTTCGTCCAGGGCAACACCGCGCTCGCGCAGCCCGACGACTCGGGCGTGGTCCGCGTCGACGAGTCCACGGGCCTCGGCGTCGCGCTCGCGACCGACGCGAACGGCCGCTACGGCAAGCTCGACCCGCGCACGGGCGCGCAGCTCGCGCTCGCGGAGGCCTACCGCAACGTCGCGACGACGGGCGCCCGCCCGCTCGCGGTGACGGACTGCCTCAACTTCGGCTCGCCCGAGGACCCCGACTCGATGTGGCAGCTCGTCGAGGCGATCGAGGGCCTCGCGGACGCGTGCCGCGAGCTCGGCGTCCCCGTGACGGGCGGAAACGTCTCGCTCTACAACGGGACGGGCGAGCCCGGCCAGATCGACTCGTCGATCCACCCCACGCCCGTGGTCGGGGTGCTCGGCGTTCTGGACGATGTCGCGCACGCCACGCCGTCCGGCTGGCGCGAGGCGGGGGAGAGCATCTACCTGCTCGGCACCACGCGGGGCGAGCTCGACGGGTCGGCCTGGGCCGACGTCGAGCACGGTCACCTCGGCGGCGTGCCGCCGCGCGTGGACCTCGCGGCCGAGAAGGCGCTCGCCGGCGTGCTCGTCAACGCGAGCCGCGACGACCTCGTCTCCGCGGCGCACGACCTCTCGGAGGGCGGGCTCGTCCAGGCGCTGCTCGAGGCGTCGCTGCGGTTCGGCGTCGGGGCGACGGTGTCGCTCGACGCTGTCGTCGAGCGCGACGGCGTCACGCCGTTCGAGGCGCTGTTCTCGGAGTCGACGGCGCGGGCGCTCGTGGCCGTTCCTCAGACGAACGGGGGCAGCGAGGAGGCTCAGCTGATCGACGCGTGCGTCGCGCGCGGCGTGCCGGTCGTGAAGATCGGCGAGACGGGCACCGAGCCGTCGGTCGCGTCCGACTCCGGTGAGGCGCTCGAGGTCGACGGCCTGTTCACGATCGCGCTGGCCGAGGCCGACGCCGCGTTCCGCGAGACCCTGCCGCGCATCTTCGGCTGACGACACCCTGCCGTCGGAGCACAGCCCCGGTCGCCGTACGCATGTCGGCGGCCGGGGCATCGCCGTGCGTCCCCACGGATCGGCGGTCGACGCGTCGACTGCGCGGGTTTCGTGGAGGTCGGGGTCCGACGTCGTGCCGCCCGTCGCGTCCTGGCGCTCCGGGTGCCAGAGTCCCGTGCCATGACACGGCAGCGCACGCCGCGGGCGTCGGGAGCGGCCCGGCCGTCGAGCACCCCGCGGGCGCCGGGCACGGCACGCACCCCGCGGGCAGCGGGCCCGGCGCGCACCCCGCGCGCCGGGACGTCGCGGGGCGCCTCCCGGCCGCGGACCTCGGCGACGAGCCGGGCGCGCGTGACGACGCGTCGCCGCCCCGGCGGGCCGGTACTGGGAGCGGTCCTGGTCACCCTGACGGTCGTCGTAGCCGCCATGACGCTCGTGCGGCTGGTCCCGTTCGACGCCGCGACGCCGTTCGCGCAGCTCGTGGGCATGACGCCGTGGGTCGGGGCGCTCGCCGCGCTGCTCCTCGTCGTCGTGGTGGTCGCGCGGCGTCGACTGCTCGCCGTGCTCGTCGCGGCGTGCGTCGTCGGGCACGCGATCTGGCTCGCGCCGTTCTTCGTCCCGGACCAGGCGGCGCCGCCCGCCGGGGCAGCGCCGCTGCGTGTGCTCGGCGTCAACGCGTGGTTCGGTCAGGCCGACGCGGAGCAGGTCGTCGAGCTGGTCCGTGCCGAGGACGTGCAGGTCCTGGCGGTCGTCGAGCTGACGACGGACTTCCGCGACCGGCTCGTCGCCGCGGGGATCGAGGACGTGCTGCCGCACCACGTGGACGCGAAGGTCGGGACGGGGTCGCCGGGGAGCGGGCTGTGGAGCGCGCTGCCGCTCGACGACGTCGACATGACGGAGTTCTCGACGTTCGCCATGCCCGCGGCGACCGTCGAGGTCGACGGGCGCCCGGTGCGCGTCACGGCCGTGCACCCGGTGCCGCCGCTCCCCGAGATCACGCACCAGTGGAAGGCGGAGCTGTTGCGGCTCACCGCACGCGTCCAGGACGACCCGCTGCCGCAGGTGCTCGTCGGCGACTTCAACGCGACCTACGACCACGCGTCGTTCCGGAGCCTGCTCGGCGACCGGTTCCACGACGCGACGCGCAGCGTCGGTCAGGGGCTCAACCTGTCGTGGTCGGCGCGGCTCGGCACGCCCGCGCTGCTCGACCTCGACCACGTGGTGACGGACCGGGAGAACGTCGTGACCGACGTCCGCTCGGTGCAGATCGCCGACGCCGACCACCGCGCGATCCTCGCGACGGTCCACGTCGCTCGATCCTGACTCTCCCGCGAGCCTGACCATCGGTGACGTGCCGAACCCCGGGTTGTGCGCCGATCAGCACGACGATCGACGCACGACCCGGGGTTCGGCGAGCACCGGCGGGCGTCAGCCCTTCGCGGGCTCCCGCTCGGTCGCGCCGCCGGAGGTCTGCGCGGGCTCGGCCGGAGCCGACCCGTGCTCGTGCGGGTGCCGGCGCTCGAGGGCGGCGCCCTCGACGTCCACGTCCGGCAGGATCCTGTCGAGCCAGCGCGGCAGCCACCACGCCTTGTCGCCGGCGAGGTGCATGAGTGCCGGGACGAGGAGCATGCGGACCACGAACGCGTCGACGAGCACGCCGAACGCGAGAGCGAACCCGATGGGCCGGATCATCGCGCTGTGCGAGAACACGAACCCGCCGAACACGGAGATCATGATGATCGCGGCAGCCGTGACGACGGCGCGGCCGGCGCGCACGCCCTGCACGACGGCGATCCGCGCCGGAGCCCCGTGGGCGTACGCCTCGCGCATCCCCGAGCCGAGGAACAGCTGGTAGTCCATCGCGAGGCCGAACAGGATCCCGACGAGCAGCGTGGGCAGGAAGTTGAGCACCGGGCCCGGCGTCTCGACCCCGAACACCCCCGCCAGCCAGCCCCACTGGTAGATCGCGACGACCCCGCCGAGCGCGGCGAAGTAGGACAGGATGAACCCCAGCGTCGCGACGACCGGCACGAAGATCGACCGGAACACGAGGATCAGGATGATCAGCGACAGCCCCACGACGACCCCGAGGTAGATCGGCAGCGCCTGCGCGAGCTTGTCGGAGATGTCGATGTTGCCGCTCGCGGAACCGGCGACGCCGATCGTCACGTCGCCGTCCAGCAGCTCGAGGTCGCGGAGGCTGTGCACGAGCTCCTCGGTGGACTCGCTCGTCGGACCCTCGGCGGGCACGACCTGGAACGCGGCGACGGTGCGGTCCTCCGACGTGCCGATCGGCGCCACGGCCACGACGTCGTCCTGCGCGAAGAGCTCCTCCGCGATGCGGACCTGGTACTCGAGCGCCTCGTCCTCCGTGGGCTCGCCCGGGAGGTCGGCGACGACGAGGAGCGGCCCGTTCGTGCCCTCCCCGAACTGCTCGGCGACGGTCGAGTAGGCGCGGTACTGCGTGGAGTCGTGCGCCTCGGACGAGCCGTCCGGCAGGTTGGTCCGCAGGTCCAGCGCGGGCAGGGCGATCACCGCGACGGCGGCGATGCTGAGCAGCACCGTCGCGAGGGCGCGCGGCGTCGACATGGGTCGCACGGGCTTCGCGGGTGCGCCACCCGGCGCCGCCGCGCCTGCGTCCGCCCCGGTCGTGCCCGACGCCGTAGCCGCCGACGCGCTCGTCGCACCGCCGGCGGAGGTCGCCCCGGCGAGCCGGGCCCGCTCGCGCTTGCTGAGGATGCGCATCCCGATCATGCCCAGCAGCGCCGGGGTCAGCGTGACGGCGATGAGGACCGCGATCGCGACGCACAGCGCGCCGACCGTGCCCATGAGCCCGAGGAACGGGATGCCGGTGACGTTGAGCGCGAGCAGCGCGATGAGGACCGTGGCGCCCGCGAACACGACCGCGTTGCCGGAGGTGCCGTTCGCGAGGCCGATCGACTCGTGCACCTCGTCGCCCTGCTTGAGCTGCCGCCGGTGCCTGTTGATGATGAACAGCGAGTAGTCGATCCCGACGGCGAGCCCGAGCATGAGCCCGAGCACCGGGGTGACGGACGACATGTCGACGACGCCGGACAGCGACATCGCGGTGAGCGCGCCGATGCCGACGCCGATCAGCGCCGTGAGGAGCGGCAGCCCCGCGCCGACCAGCGTGCCCAGCATGATCACGAGCACGACGGCCGCGACGACGAGGCCGATGGCCTCGCCCACCCCGAACACCTGGGGGACGCCCTGGGTGATGTCGGCGGAGAAGTCCGTCTGCACCCCGTCGACCGGGTCGTCGGCGAAGACGGCGACGAGGTCGTCCTTCGTCTGCTGCTCGATGCTCATGTTCGGCTCGGTGAACGACACGCTCGCGACCGCGGCGCTGCCGTCCTCGGAGACCATGCGGATGTCCGACGCCATCTCGAGCAGCGGCGCCGAGAGCTCGAGCTGAGCGGCCTGGTCCTCGAGCTCGGTGCTCTGGTCCTCCAGCGCGGCCTGCTGCTCCGTGATCGTCGCCGCCTGCGCGTCGAGCTCGGCCCGCCCGGCGTCGAGCTGCGCCTGCTGTGCGTCGAGCTGCGGTGCGGCCTGGTCGGCGATGCCCGCGGCCTCCGCCTGGGCGCGGGCCTCGTCGAGCTGGGCCTGTCCGGCGTCGAGCTGGGAACGTGCCGCGTCGAGCTGCGCCTGGCCGTCCTCGAGCTGCGTGCGCCCGGCCTCGATCTGCTCGCGGCCGTCGGCGATCTGCGTGCGGCCGTCCTCGACCTGGGCGGCCTGGTCGGCGAGCTCGGTCTGGGTCGCGAACGGGTCGATCACGGTCTCGACGCCGTCGACGTCGCCCGCCGTCGTGATCAGCTCGCCGATCGCGGCCTCCTGCTCGGCGGTGAACGCCGAGCCGTCCTCCGTCTGGAACACGACGGTGCCACTGCCGCCCGAGGCCTCCGGGAGCTCGGACTGCAGGCGCTCGGTGACCTCCGCCGTCGGGGTGCCGGGGATCGAGAAGCTGGTCGCGAGGGTGCCGCCGAACGCGGCGAACGCCGCGCCCGCGAGGACGAGGATCGCGAGCCAGGCCGCGAGGACGGTCCGTGCCCGGCGCGCGCACGCGCGCCCGAGCCGGTAGAGGAGTTCAGCCATGAGGGTCCTTCGTGAGGGAGCGGTCAGGACGGTGCGGGGGTGGTCCGGGCGGTCGGTGCTGCTGTCGTGCCGGGTGCGTCAGGAGGTGCGGTCCGACGGCGCGGCGTGCCCGTGCCGCGCGCGTTCCACGAGGTGGTCGAGCAGCCCGCTCCAGACCTCCCGGGACGCGGCGTCGTCCGCGGCGCCCGTGGCCTCCCACCAGTGGCGGTGGACGACCATGATGCCGCTCATGAACGACGCGACGAGGAGCTGGACGTCGAGCAGGTCGGCCTCGGGGTGCCGTCGCGAGAGGCCCACGACGAGCCTCTCGCTGAGGTCGGTGAACGTCCGCGCGACCATCGCCGTCACGCGCGGCGACGGCTCGGCGCAGCCCTCGCTGCCGAGCACGCGCGTCAGGTAGGCCATCGGTGCGACGAGATCGGTCGCGCGCAGGAGCTCGGCGAGCTCGTCGAAGAGCGAGCCGTCGCGCTCGTCGTCCCGGGGCGCGGCGGCGCTCGCGCCGAAGTCGGCGGCGACCTCGCCCAGCACGCGCGCACCGACCTCTGCCACGACGTCGTCCACGGACGAGAAGTGGTTGAAGACCGTGCGGCGGGCGACGTCGGCGCGTGCGGCGAGCTCGTCGACGGTGAACGGGGCGCCGTTCCGCTCGTCGAGGAGCGCCGCGGCGGCGTCGACGATGGCGCGCCGGTGGCGCTGCCGGAGGGCGGCGCGCCGGTCGGCGGGCGGGGGCTCGGGGATCACGTCACGACACTAGGTGCATCGTTGCACTGAGTGCAAACTACGCCCTTCCGAGGCCAATGTTGACAACATTGGTCCAGTATGTGGGAAGCCGCCCGGATCGCGTTGACACCCCCCGGGGGCCCTCGTAGGTTCCCCGCACCGAGACATCACGGTCCCGGTGACGACATGGTCGTGAGGCCGACACCGGAGGGGGGCGATGATGGGCCACCTCCCGTCGCGCGGTGCGGCGTGCCGCACCGCGACCTGCCTCCTGATCGCCGCCTGCCGGGACGAGCGGTCCCGGACCCGTGGCCGACACCTCTGTCGTCGCTAGCCGACCGCCGACCGCCTGCATCGCCGACGCCCGCGACGCCCGTCGCCGGCCGCGTCCTGGACCTCGCCACCGTGCACCGCGTCCGGCAGCGCTCGGGCCTGCTCCTCGCCGGGGCGCCTGTGCGTCCGCGTGCCTCGAGAACGGATGACCCATGCCCGGCACGACCACCCCTCCCTACCGCGTCCACCTCGGCGTCGACCTCACCGACGCGGGTGCGCATCCCGCCGCGTGGAGCACGGCGGGCGCCCGGACGCAGCGGCTCTTCGACGCCAGGCGTCTCGTCGAGCTCGTCGCTACCGCCGAGCGCGGGCTGCTCGACCTCGTGACGCTCGACGACGCGTTCTCGCCCCAGCACGGTCGCGGCGCTCGCGGGCGGCTCGACGCGGCGCTCGTCGCATCCCGCCTCGCGCCACGGAGCGTGGGCATCGGCCTCGTCCCGACCGTCAGCACGACGCACGCCGAGCCGTTCCACGTCTCCCGAGCCCTCGCGACGATCGACCACGTGAGCAACGGCCGGGCCGGTTGGCAGGTCGGGTGGTCGACGACGCCCGCGGACGCCGCCGCGTCCGGACGGAGGGGTCCGCAGCGCGCAGCCGACGGCGTCGCCGAGGCGGCCGAGGTCGTCGGGGCCGTCGCGTGCCTCTGGGAGGGCTGGGAGGACGGGGCCACCCGGACCCGGGACGTCGCGAGCGGCCGCTCCCGCGACCGGGAGGCGGTCCACCGCGTCGACCGCGACGGCATCCGTTTCGTGGTCGACGAGGCGCCGACCGTGCCGCGCCCGCCGCAGGGCCGGCCGCCCGTCGTCGTCCGCGTGACGTCGCCCGAGTCTGAGGATCTCGCGGTACGCCGCGCAGACGTCGTCCGCGTGCGCACGTCGAGCCGCGACGAGGCCGTCGCGCTGCGGGAGAGGCTGCGGTCCGCGGCGGCCGACGTCGGTCGGCGCCCCGACGACCTGCGCGTCCTGGTCGACGCCTATGTGGTCGTCGGCCAGGACCGCGCGAGCGCGCAGGCGCGCCTCGACCTCATCGAGGACCTCGAGGGCGTGAGCTGGGACACGGGGTCCTTGACGCACGTCGGCACCGCGCGCGATCTCGCAGCCACCGTCGAGGACTGGACCGTCGCGGGAGCCGCGGACGGCTTCCTCCTCCGGCCGTCGTCGCTGTCCACGGACCTCGACGCGGTCGTGCAGCGTGTGGTCCCTCTCCTGCAGCGCGCGGGGCTGTTCCGCACCGAGTACCCCGGCACCACGTTGCGGGAGACGCTCGGGCTGGCCGGTCCCGCGCACCGCTCCGCCGCCATCGCCTGACCTCGACGGGTGCGAGCACCGGGCGGGACCGCGAGCTCGCTCGGGTCCCAGGGCGTGAGATCTGCGTCGGGGACGTGGAGCGTCAGACCTCGTGGTTCTCCGACGAGAGGAACCAGGCCTGCTTCTCGAGGTCGGCGAGGATCTCGTGCAAGAGGTCGGCGCTCGTGGGGTCCTCGGCGTCGACGGCGTCGTGCACCTCGCGCACGACCGCGACGGTCTGCGCGACGCGCTCGACGACCGTGGTCACCGTGTCGCCGACGGACAGCAGGTCCGCGGGGTAGGGGGAGAGGTCGGTCGTCGTCGCGACGGTCTCCGTGCGTCCGTCCGGGACGGCCTGGAGCGCGCGCAGGCGCTCGGCGACGGTGTCGCTGTGCTCCCGGGCGGCGTCGACGAGCTCGTCGAGCTGGAGGTGCAGGTCGCGGAAGCCGCGGCCCGTCACGTTCCAGTGCGCCTGCTTGCCCTGGAGGTGGAGGTCGACGAGATCCACGAGCACGCGCTGGAGGTGGGCGCGCAGCGTCTCGGACGCCTGGAAGCGGGCGGTGCCGCGGGTGATGGTCGGCGTGGTCATGGTGCTCCTCGCTCTCTCGGTGCCGCCCGTCGTGCAGGTCGGCACCTCGTCGATCTTTTCTGGAACGATTCCAGTTTAGGACCCACGGGGCGGTCCCGCCAGCAAGGACAGCCGTACCTGACCGCGTCCCGTTCACGTCCTCCCGACAGGTGAGTGCCTCGCCCGGACGCTTGCGCCGGGCGATGCCGGGTGGTCCGCTGTCGTCATGACCGACGACCACGCACCAGCACCCTCCGTCCTCGCTTCCCGCACCCTCGGCAGCGGCCACGCCGCGCTCACCGTCTCGGCGCTCGGCTTCGGCGGCATGTCCGTGACCGACGCGTACGGACCGGCCGACGCGGTCGAGGCGGAGGCCGTCCTGCGCCGCGCCCTCGAGCTCGGGGTGACGCTCGTCGACACGGCGGACGTCTACGGGCACGGCCGCAACGAGGAGCTGATCGGCCGGGTCCTCGGCGCCCACCGGGACGAGATCGTCCTCGCGTCCAAGTTCGGCCTGCCGCCTGCGGGCGGGCACCCCGACGGCCGTCGCGTCGACGGCAGGCCCGAGTACGTGCGGGCCGCGATCGACCGCAGCCTCTCGCGGCTCGGGACCGACCGTCTCGACCTGTACTACCTGCACCGCATCGACCCGCAGGTGCCGATCGAGGAGACGGTCGGGGCGCTCGCCGAGCTCGTCGAGGCGGGCAAGGTCCGGGCGATCGGCCTCTCGGAGCCGTCCGCGGCCACCGTGCGCCGCGCCCACGCGGTGCATCCCGTCACCGCCGTCCAGAGCGAGTACTCCCTGTGGACGCGCGACCCCGAGGACGAGGTGCTCCCCGCGCTGCGCGAGCTCGGCATCGGGTTCGTGCCCTTCTCCCCGCTCGGCCGCGGCATCCTCACGGGCACGGTCGACGCGCCGGACGCCTTCGCCGAGGACGACGTGCGCCGTGCGCACGCGCGCTACGCGGGCGACGCGTTCGAGCACAACCGCGGCCTCGTGCGCACGCTCGAGGGCCTCGCGGCCGAGCGCGGCGTCACGACGGCGCAGCTCGCCCTGGCGTGGCTCCTCGCGCAGGGCGACGACATCGTCCCGATCCCCGGGACGAAGCGGCTCGCCTACCTGGAGCAGAACGTCGCGGCGGCGTCCGTCCGGCTCACGGCCGACGACGTCGCGGCGATCGGTGCCAGCATCCCGCGCGGCGACGTGCAGGGCGTCCGGCACCCGCAGGCCGACCTGCTCGCCGGCTGACCGCGGGCCGGTCGACGCAGGACGGCCGCCTACGCATGGCTCCCGCGGGCGACCTCGCCGTAGGCTGAGGACGTCCCTACGAGGTCCCGCGGGGAGCCCGCGGGACGGGCTCACGAGGTCCGCTCCGATGACGTGGCAGGTCATGCTCTGGTGCGCGACGGCGTGCACGCTCGCCGCCGTGTGCTGGGTGCTGCTCCGCGCGCTCCACCCCCGGCCGCTCCCGGTCCGCCCGCGGCCACCCCGGCGTCATGGTCGGCGTGGGGTCGCCGCGCCCGACCCCCTCGTGACCCTGGGCCTCCAGGTCCGGCTCAGCGAGCTGGCGGCGGAGCTGCGCCGCATCGAGGCGGACCCCGAGGTCTACGCCCGCGCGCACCACTACCTGGCCGTGCAGGGCGCGTACGACGCGCTCCTGCGCGAGGCGTGCCGGCTCACCGGCCTTCCCGTCGAGGACATGCCCCTGCAGGTCGGCTTCCGCGCGGGGGACGAGGAGCGGTTCCGCGAGGAGCTCGAGCTCAGCGCGCGCGGCTGGAGCTGGTGACCACCCGGTCACAGCACCGAGTGGTCGCCGATCCGGTGGTAGGTGCGGTCGTGGTAGACGAGCGGTGACGGCGCACCGCTCTCTCCGGGTCGCCGGTCGCCGCCGCCGGGCCCCGCGCTCGACGCGAGCGCACGCAGCGAGACGAGGTAGGAGTCGCCCACGGGCGTGCGCTGGACGACGCGACCGCGGACCCACGACAGCGCGCCGTCGATGACGGGCTCGCCCGACTCGAGGCGGGACCAGCCGCCGTCGGCGAACCGGTCGATCCCGCTCGTCGCGAACCGCGCGGACACGTCGTCCTGGTGGTCGGTGAGGAAGCTCACCGTGAGCGTGCGCGCCGCGGAGATCGCGGGCCACGACGAGGACGTCGAGGCGAGCGAGAACGCGAGCAGCGGGGGAGCGGCGGACACGGAGATGACCGACGTCGCGGTGAAGCCGACGGGGCGCCCGTCGTGCTCGAGCGCGATCACGGCGACACCCGCGGGGTGGCCGCGGAACACGGACTTGTACTCGTCGGGCGTGAGCTGCGGCTCGTCCTGCTCGGTCAGGAGCGCCTCCAGGTGGTACAGGTCGGCGGCGCGGGCCTCCGGCTCGGCGGTCATCGGGCCACCTCCGCGAACGCGTCGACGACGGCAGGCTCACGGTCGGGCCCGTCCGACGGGAGGTGGAGCGGCGTCACGGCGCGACGCAGCGCGTCGCCCTCGCGGCCGATCCAGGCCTCGACCACCGGTTCGAGGTCCGCGAGCTGCGGCTCGGTCACGGTGAAAGAGCGGGTGGGGACGACGGCGCCGAGCTCGACGAGCACGGGGCGCAGGTGCACCTCGCCGACGAGCGCGTGCGCCGGGTTCCCCGACACGACGAGCGGGACCGCGACGACCCCCGCGAGACCGTCCGGTCCGTAGAGGTCGAGGAACGCCTTGAGCAGGCCGGTGTAGGACGCCTTGTAGACGGGCGTCGCCACGACGGCGACCGTCGCGGCGGTGAGCCGCTCGCGCGCGGCGTCGGCCGCGGGGTGCTCGGGGGCGAGCAGCTCGCCCCCGAGCGTCGCGAGGTCGATCGTCGTGACGTGGGGAGGCGCCTCAGGGGCCAGGTGGGCCGCGACCCGGCGGGCGAGCGCCTCGGCCGCGGAGAGCGTCCGGGAGCCCGCGCGCGGGTTGCCGGACACGACCACCACCGTGGCCGGGTCCGAGGGGGAGAGATGGTTCGTCATGGGTGTCTTCCTCGCAGTTCTCGTCGATCACGCTTGCCGTGGGCGGGTCCTGCCGGCGTGCGGCGGGTGCCCGTGCGGCCTGGTCATCTCCCGGAGCACCCCGCCGTGACGTGGGGGTTGCCGACCAGCGAGCCGGGGCTTGGCGCTGGTGCTCTTGACCTGGTGACGGGTATAGCAACCCGGCGACTGAAAGTGCACCGGATCAGTCGGGTTTCTCAGCCGGTGGACGGACGTGACGTGGGGAACGCAGGTGAGCGGCGTTTCGCGGAGCGGACGAGGAGCGGAGTTCAACTGGTACAGGCGTACCGTCGAGGGTTCCGTCACCCGTCCGACGAGGAGCACCCATGGACAGCCGACTGCAGTCCGTCTTCGACGACGTCCTGCGCCGCAACCCCGGCGAGGCCGAGTTCCACCAGGCCGTGCGCGAGGTCTTCGACTCGCTGGGACCCGTGCTGCACAAGCACCCGCGCTACGTCGAGGCCGCGGTGCTCGAGCGGGTCTGCGAGCCGGAGCGGCAGATCATCTTCCGCGTGCCGTGGGTCGACGACGCGGGGCGCGTGCAGATCAACCGCGGCTTCCGGGTCGAGTTCAACTCAGCGCTCGGCCCGTACAAGGGCGGGCTGCGCTTCCACCCCTCGGTGTACCTCGGCATCGTGAAGTTCCTCGGGTTCGAGCAGGTCTTCAAGAACTCGCTCACCGGGATGCCCATCGGCGGCGGGAAGGGCGGGTCCGACTTCGACCCGCGCGGCCGTTCCGAGGGCGAGGTCATGCGGTTCTGCCAGTCCTTCATGACGGAGCTCTACCGGCACATCGGCGAGAACACCGACGTCCCCGCGGGCGACACCGGCGTCGGCGGCCGGGAGATCGGCTACCTCTTCGGCCAGTACAAGCGGATCACCAACCGGTACGAGTCCGGCGTGCTCACGGGCAAGGGCATCAGCTGGGGCGGGTCGCTCGTGCGCACCGAGGCGACCGGCTACGGCACGGTCCTGTTCGCCGAGCGCATGCTCGCCACGACCGGGCGCGACCTGGACGGGCGCCGTGTCACGGTGTCCGGCTCGGGGAACGTCGCGACCTATGCGATCGAGAAGGCGCAGCAGCTCGGGGGCCACGTCGTCGCATTCTCGGACTCCTCCGGCTACGTCGTGGACGAGCTCGGCGTCGACCTCGCGCTGCTCCGGCACGTGAAGGAGGTGGAGCGGGGGCGCGTCGCGGACTACGTCGCCCGCCGGCCGGGTGCCCACCTGGTCACGGACGGCTCGATCTGGGACGTCCCGACGGACGTCGCCCTGCCGTGCGCCACGCAGAACGAGCTCGACGAGCGGGCCGCGAAGCAGCTCGTCGCGCACGGCGTCGTCGCCGTCGCCGAGGGCGCGAACATGCCGACGACGCCCCAGGCCGTCGCGCTCCTGCAGGACGCGGGCGTGCTGTTCGCGCCCGGCAAGGCCGCGAACGCGGGCGGGGTCGCGACGTCGGCGCTCGAGATGCAGCAGAACGCGTCCCGCGACGCGTGGTCCTTCGAGCACACCGAGGAGCGTCTCGCCCAGACGATGGCGGGGATCCACGACCGCTGCGTCGAGACGGCCGACGAGTACGGCGCACCGGGTAACTACGTGCTCGGCGCCAACGTCGCAGGGTTCACCAAGGTCGCCGACGCCATGATCGCGCTCGGGGTCATCTGACGCGTCGTCTACCCTGGCGGGCGGCCGGACGTCGGGTGCGCGCACGGGGCGCGGACCGACCGGCCGTACGTCGACGGGAGCGCACGGATGACGACCAGCGGGTACGAGGGCGCCACCGCGCGGGGCGGGCGCGACGTCGCGCTCGAGCTCGCGGTCCAGGACCCGCAGGGGGTGCGCGTCGCGGCCTCGGTCGGCGCGCGCCGGGTCGAGCTGTGCGTCGGTCTCGGCGCCACGGGCGGTCTCACGCCGAGCGCGGGCCTGCTCGCCGCGGCGCTGGACGCGTCGCGCGGCGCCGCGGGCGTACCCGGGCCCGAGGTCCACGTCCTCGTGCGGCCCCGGCCGGGCGGGTTCGTCTACTCGGCCGACGAGGTCGACCTGCAGGTGCGGGACGTCCGGGCGGCCGTCGAGGCGGGGGCGAGCGGCGTCGTCGTCGGAGCGCTCACCCCGGACGGCGTCGTGGACGCGCACGCGCTGCGCGCGCTCGTCGCGGCGGCGGGCGGCGCGGAGGTCACGTTCCACCGCGCGTTCGACGTCGTCGCGGACCAGCTGCTCGCGCTCGACGTCCTCGCCGGCCTCGGGGTGCGCCGCGTGCTGACCTCCGGCGGTGCGCCGCGGAGCATCGACGGGGCGCGCCGGCTGGGCGAGCTCGCCGCCCGCGCGCGGGGGCCGCTCGGCGGGGTCGTCCAGGTCATGGCGGGCGGGGGAGTGCGCGTCGAGGACGTCGCGGCCCTCGTCGGTGTAGGTGTCGACGCCGTGCACCTCTCGGCGAAGGGGGTCGTCGCCGACGACGCGGGCCCGGGGGGCGGCGGCGACGCCGGGTACGAGGTCACGGACCCCGCCGTCGCGGCGGCCGCCCGCGCAGCGCTCGACACGGCGACCCGCACGGGCTGAGCGAGGGCCGCCGTCGGGCGGGATCGCGCCGTCCGTTGCCGGCGTGTATCAGTTAGGTAACTTTCCTGTCGTATTGCCGTGAGGGCTGCGTCGAATTAGTTAGTGTTCCTGCACACGCCTCCGGGCGCACGACGAACGACGCGACGGCGCGTCGTCCATGCGAAAGGACCGATGATGATTCGAAGCACGGCGCGCAAGCGTCTGCTCACGGCGGTTGCGCTCGTGACCGGCGTGACCCTCCTGGCGACGGGTTGCTCGAGCAGCGGGGACGACCAGGGCGAGGACGGCGCGACGGCAGGCCGGGTGCTCAACGTGTGGGCCGGCTCCCAGACCCCGATCGTCGCCAACTTCAACCCCTTCGCGCCGACGGTGCTGCACGGCGCGCTCGGCCCGGTCTACGAGACGCTCTTCGTCTACAACAAGGCCCAGGCGGCCGAGCCGACGCCGATGCTCGGTGAGTCGTTCGAGTGGAACGAGGACGGCACGCAGCTCACGGTGACGATCCGTCAGGGCGTGACCTGGAACGACGGGGAGGACTTCACCGTCGACGACGTCGTCTTCTCGTTCACCAACGAGGCGTCGAAGCCCGCCTACGCCACGTCGGCCGAGGCGACCGACGAGTCGACGGTCGTCCTCACGTTCGACGGCCCGCAGTACACCAACGAGTTCGCGCTCCTGGGCGCCTCGTGGATGATCCCCGAGCACGTCTGGTCGGAGAAGTCGGCCGAGGAGATGACGACCTTCACCAACGAGGAGCCCGTCGGCACCGGTCCGTACACCGTCAAGACGACCTCGGACGCCGCCTACACGCTCGTCGCGAACGAGGACTACTGGCAGGACGGCAAGCCCGCCGTCAAGGAGGTCCGCTACCTCGGCATCGACGCGAACCAGTCCGCCGAGGACCTGCTCAAGGCGGGCGACCTCGACTGGGCGGGCATGTTCGTCCCGGACCCCGAGGCCGTCGCCTCGTCCGGCGGCCCCACCGGCTACATCAACACGCCGCAGGACCCGACGGTGCTCTACACGTGCGCCAACGCCGACCTCGGCTGCACCGGCCCGCAGACGGACGTCGCGGTGCGCCAGGCGCTCGACCTCGCCATCGACCGCGGCACGATCACGGACAAGGCGTTCGTCGGCCTCGCCGGGACGATCTCCCCGACGTTCGCCCTTCTCGGCCGCGACGACGAGTGGATCTCGCCGGACGTGGAGGAGGAGAGCCCGCAGACGGCGGACATCGATGCGGCCGGGCAGATCCTCGAGGACGCCGGCTACGCCAAGGGCGACGACGGCATCTACGCCAAGGACGGCCAGAAGGTCGAGCTGACGCTGACCTCGGTCGACGGATGGACCGACTACAACGACGCCGCCAAGCTCATCGAGGAGCAGGCCAGGGCCGCGGGCATCGCCGTCACGGCGAGCACGGTGAGCTGGCAGGAGTTCTCGGACTCGCGCCAGTCCGGCAGCTACCAGCTCATCATGGGCGGCGTCATCGGCACCTCGGTCGCCGACCCGTTCCAGATCTACCGCGACTGGTTCTCGGGCGACTACACGCAGGCCGTCGGCACGCAGCTCGAGCCGGGCGAGTGGAACTTCTCGCGCTACGCCAACCCCGTCGTCGACGAGGCCGTGAAGGCGGCCGCCGCGACGAACGACGAGGCCGCGAAGCAGGAGGCCTACGCCACGATCCAGGCGGAGATCACGCGCGACCTGCCGTACATCCCGCTCGTCATCAACGCGACGCAGACCTTCTTCAACGACACGGACTACACGGGCTGGCCCACGGAGGACGACCTCTACGCCTTCCCGCCGTCGTGGGGCTCGGTCTCCGCGGGCTACGTCCTCGGCAACCTGAAGCCCGCCGAGTGACGCTCCGCTGAACCGCACCGAGGAGGAGCCGTGATGAGCGAGGGAAGCACCCGATGAAGTACTACGCCCGGCGGATCGCGTTCTACGCGTTCACCCTGTGGGCTGCCATCTCCCTGAACTTCCTGATCCCCCGGCTCATGCCGGGCGACCCCGCCGACATCATGCTGGCCAAGATGGCCCGCAGCGGCGAGGTCGCACCCGGGGTCGAGAAGACCATCCGGCTCCTCCTCGGAGCAGACACCGACCAGTCCCTGTGGGACCAGTACGTCGCTTACTGGGGCAACATCCTGCAGGGGGACCTCGGGGTCTCCGTCACGAAGTTCCCGACGCCGGTCACCGAGCTCATCGGGGCGGCGCTCCCGTGGTCGATCGGCCTGCTCGGGATCGCGACGGTCATCTCGTTCGTCATCGGCATCGCGGGCGGCGCGTGGATCGGCTGGCGCCGCGGCACGTGGGTGGACAACCTCATCCCGGCCTCCACGCTCCTGCAGTCCCTCCCGTACTTCTGGGTCGCCCTCCTGCTCGCCTACCTCTTCGCCGTGCAGAACCCGGTCTTCCCGCGCATCGGCGGGTACGACGTCTTCACCTTCGACGGACCCGAGCTGAGCTGGGCGTTCGTCGGCTCGGTGATCCACCACGGCTTCCTCCCCGCGCTGACGGTCGTGCTCTCGTCGTTCGGGGCCTGGCTGCTCGGGATGCGCAACATGATGGTCTCGACGATGTCGGAGGACTACATCACGACGGCCGAGGCCAAGGGGCTGCGGAAGTCGCGGATCCTCCTCACCTACGCGACGCGCAACGCCGCGCTGCCGTCGATCGCCGGGTTCGGCATCTCGCTCGCGTTCGTCGTCACGGGCGCGATCGTCATGGAGCAGGTGTTCACGTACCCCGGCCTCGGCAAGCTCATGATCACGGCCGTCCAGGGCAACGACTACGCGCTCATGCAGGGCCTGTTCCTCGTCATCACCCTCACCGTGCTGGTGGCGACCTTCTTCATGGACCTGGTGTACGGCTTCATCGACCCGAGGACGCGGCACAATGGCTGACGACATCCGCGAGCAGGAGCTCGTCAAGAACGCCGGTCCGGCGGTACCCCTCGACGAGGCGGCCGTCGACGGCCTGCCCGCCGACGAGGGAGCGCCCCAGCCGGTCGAGAGCGCGGTCGTCGAGGCGAGCGCCGTCGGCACCGCGGCACCGACCGAGAAGACGGCGCGCCGCGGGTTCCGCCAGCTCCTGCCGTCGTTCTCCGTGAAGCTCGCCGTCGGTCTCGTCATCACGATCGGGATCACGCTCTTCGCGTTCCTGGCCCCGTACGTCGTGCAGGACCCGCGGTTCTCGGGCAACGAGGCGCTGCAGCCCCCGAGCGCGGAGCACCTCCTGGGGACGACGAAGCTCGGCTACGACGTCCTCGCCCAGCTCGCGTACGGCGCGAAGGGATCGCTGCTCGTCGGGCTGGTCGCCGCCGCGATCGCGATCACGCTCTCGCTCGTCTTCGGGATCGTGGCCGGGTACGTCGGCGGCTGGACGGACGAGTTCCTGTCGCTCGGCACGAACGTCATGCTCGTGATCCCGGGCCTGCCGCTCATGATGGTCATCGCCATCTACGCCGAGAGCCGCAGCCTGTGGCTCGTCGCCTTCATCCTCGGCATCACGGGCTGGGCCGGGTCCGCCGTGATCCTGCGCTCGCAGGCGCGGTCGCTGCGCACCCGCGACTACGTCGCGGCGTCACGCGTCGCGGGCGAGAAGACCCTCCGCATCGTGCTCGTCGAGATCATGCCGAACCTGCTCCCGCTGCTCGCCGCGCAGTTCCTCGGCGCGGTGATCCTCGCGATCCTCGGGGAGGCAGGCCTGTCCTTCATCGGGCTCGGACCCAACGGCTCGATCACCTGGGGGACGATGATCATGGACGCGTACGGCGGCAACGCGCTGAGCGCGGGGGCGTGGTGGTGGTTCGTCCCGCCGGGCCTCATGATCGCGGTCTTCGGCGCCGGCCTCTCGCTCGTGAACTTCGCCATCGACGAGATCATCAACCCCAAGCTGCGCAACGCCCCCGCCGCCGTGAAGAGCGTGCGCAAGGCGCGCAGGGCCGGGCTCGGGGCGGCGGGCCACGCCACCGCGGACGACGACGCGTCGAGCGCGCGCCGTCGGGCGGTCGACGACGGACCCACGCCCGCCACGCGCACCGCCGACGAGAAGGAGAGGGTGCGAGCATGACCGCCACGACCTCGGCCAGGCCGCTCACGTCGTCCGGTCACGACGCCCACGTCGCGGGCCTGGAGCCGGTCCTCACCGCAAGCCATGTCTCGATCGACTACGAGGTGAGCCCCGTCGTCCATGCGGTGAAGGACGTGTCCCTCACGCTGCACCGGGGCGAGATCCTCGGGCTCGCGGGCGAGTCCGGCTGCGGCAAGACCACGCTCGCGTACGGGCTCAACCGGCTGCTCAAGGCGCCGGCGCTGCTCACCTCGGGCGAGGTGACGTTCCACGACCAGGGCGGCAGCGACATCGACGTGGTCGCGCTCGGGGGAGACGCCCTGCGGTCCTACCGCTGGGACAAGGTCTCGATGGTGTTCCAGGGCGCGATGAACTCGCTCAACCCGGTCATCAGCGTGCGGGCCCAGCTCTACGACGTGCTCACGACCCACCGCCCGGGCATGCGCAAGCGCGAGAAGGCGGCGCGGGCCGCGGAGCTGCTCGACCTCGTCGGTGTGGACCCGGGACGGCTCGACTCCTACGCGCACGAGCTCTCGGGCGGGATGCGCCAGCGCGTGATGATCGCGATGGCGCTCGCGCTCAGCCCCCAGGTGATGATCATGGACGAGCCCACGACGGCGCTCGACGTCGTCGTCCAGCGCGGCATCCTGCGCGAGATCATGCGGTTGCGCGAGCGGCTCGGGTTCGCCGTCGTGTTCATCACGCACGACCTGCCCCTGCTCCTGGAGATCAGCGACCGGATCGCCGTCATGCTGCGCGGCGAGATCGTCGAGCTGGACACCGCGGAGAACCTCTACGCGAGTCCGCAGCACGAGTACACGCGCAAGCTGCTCGGGTCGTTCCCGAGCCTCACGGGCGACCGCGGCGCGTTCGTGCGCACGGGCGAGCACCAGGAAGGGCGGCACGCATGAGCACGCTCGAGGTCCGCAACCTCGTCAAGGACTTCCGCGTCCGCAGCGGGTTCCGGCGGTCGACGCTGCGCGCGGTGGACGACGTGTCCTTCACGCTCGAACCGGGGAAGACGATCGCGGTCGTCGGGGAGTCCGGGTCGGGCAAGTCCACCGTCGCGCGCATGATCGCGAAGCTCGAGACACCCAGCTCGGGCGAGGTCCTGCTCGACGGGAAGCCGTCCGCGACCCGTGGCCGTGCGCTCGACGCGTACCGGCACCAGGTCCAGATGGTCTTCCAGGACCCGTTCGCGTCGCTCAACCCGTTCCACACCGTGGGGCACCACCTCGAGCGGCCGTTGCGCATCCACAAGGTCGCGCGGTCGAGGGCCGACGTCGAGCGTCGCGTCCACGACCTGCTCGAGCGCGTCAACCTCACCCCGGCCGACGTCTACGCGGCCAAGCAGCCGCACGAGATGTCGGGCGGGCAGCGCCAGCGCGTCGCGATCGCCCGCGCGCTCGCGCCCGGCGCGCGGTTCCTCGTCGCGGACGAGCCGGTGTCGATGCTCGACGTGTCGATCCGCCTCGGGGTGCTCAACCTCCTCGCGCGGCTGCAGCGCGAGGAGAACCTCGGCGTCCTCTACATCACGCACGACCTCGCGACGGCCCGGCACTTCTCCGACGAGATCATCGTGATGCTCCGCGGCGAGGTCGTCGAGCGTGGCCCCTCCGACCAGGTCATCCTCGACCCGCAGCACGAGTACACGAAGCTGCTGCTCGGCGCGGCGCCCGACCCCGAGAACCAGGGACGGCTGCGCGCGGAGGTGCGCGCGGAGCTGGCCGCCGCGGCCGGGGGAGCGGTGACAGGGTCACGCGACCGGTTCGGCACGCGGGACCTCTGAGCGGACGGGCGGGCCGGCCGGTGGGACGGGCCGGCCCGCGCGTCGCCCGGCCCGGACAGGTGCGGCCCTGCCCTGCCCGGCAGGGCTCGGTAGGGTCGGTCTCGTGCCCAGCCCCCAGGTCCGCCTCGCCCCCGCCCCCGACGTCGACCGGGGCGTCCGCTCGGCGCTCGCCGCGCTCCGGCGCGAGATGGAGATCCCGGCGGCCTTCGGGCCGGAGGTCGTCGCCGAGGCGGAGGAAGCGGGGGCACGCGCGGCGGCGGACGGCCTCGGTGACTCCGGCGGCCCCGCCCGCAGCGACGGCCGGGCCGACCTGCGCGACCTCCCGTTCCTCACGATCGACCCACCCGGGTCGATGGACCTCGACCAGGCCCTGTTCCTCGAGCCGGCGGGTGCCGGTGCGAAGGACGGCGCGGCCTACGTCGTGCACTACGCGATCGCCGACGTGGGGTCGTTCGTGGAGCCCGGCGGCGCGGTCGACACCGAGGCGCACGAGCGCGGGAGCACGTTCTACGCCCCCGACGAGCGCACGCCGCTGCACCCCGCCACGCTCTCGGAGGGCGCGGCGAGCCTGCTGCCGGACGAGGACCGGCGTGCGGCGGCCTGGCGGATCGTGCTCGACGCGTCCGGCGAGATCGTCGACGCGACCGTGCGCCGGGCGGTCGTGCGCTCGCGCGCCCGGCTCACGTACGAGGAGGCGCAGGCGCGCATCGACGCGCTCGCACCGGTCGCAGCGGGGGCGGACGCCTCGGCCGGCTCGGACGAGACCGCCGGCACGCTCGCGCTGCTGCGCGTGGTCGGCGAGCTGCGCCGCGCGCGCGAGCGTGACCGGGGCGGCGTCTCGCTCGAGGTCCCGGAGCAGGAGATCGTCGCGCACGAGGACGGCTCGTTCGGCCTCGTCTTCCGCGCGACCCTCCCGGCCGAGGGGTGGAACGCGCAGGTCTCGCTCCTCACGGGCATCGCCGCCGCGCGCATCATGCGTGACGGCGGCGTGGGGATCTTCCGCGCGCTGCCGGACGCCGACGAGCGTGACGTCGCCCGCCTGCGCCGCACCGCTCGCGCCCTCGGCATCGACTGGCCGCGCGACGTCGCGTACGGCGACCTCGTCCCGACGCTCGACTCCGCGCAGCCCCGGCACGCGGCGTTCCTCACCGAGGCGACGAGCCTGTTCCGCGGGGCGTCGTACGAGGCGTTCGGCGGTACGGGCCAGGAGCCGGGCGTGCCCGACGACGCCGCGCACGCGGCCATCGCCGCCGAGTACGCGCACGTCACCGCCCCGCTGCGCCGCCTCGTCGACCGGTACGGGACCGAGGTGTGCCTCGCGCTGTGCGCCGACGAGCCGGTGCCGCGCTGGGTGCTCGACGCGTTGCCGGGGCTGCCGCGCACGATGGCCCGGACCGGGCAGCGGGCGAGCTCCTACGACCGTGCGATCGTCGACGTCGTCGAGGCGGCGCTGCTCTCCGGGCGTGTCGGAGAGGTGTTCGACGGCGTCGTCGTCGACGTCGAGGACGACCGCGAGCGTGACCGTCGCCGGGAGCGCACGGGCGAGACCGGTGCCGGGCCCGAGCGTCGCGGACAGGTCGTGCTCGCCGACCCGGCGGTGCGCGCGCCCGTGGAGGGCGCGGACCTCCCGCTCGGCGACCCCGTCCGCGTGACGTTGCGCGAGGCGTCCGTCGTGGACCGCCGCGTGCTCTTCACGCTGGCCTGATCCCTTCGCGTCGCCCCGTGACGTGACGGGTGGTCCGGCACGCCGGGGCCCGAGCGGTGCCTAGGCTGGTCCCATGCCAGCCCGACGCCGCACCGACCCCGCCGTCGGACGTCTCGCCCTCGCGGCCTGGCGCGACGGGCACGCCGAGCGCCGGGACGTGACGACCGCGGTGCGGTTCACGCTCGAGGAGCTCGCCGGCATCGCGCCGGGCCATGCGGTCGAGGTGCGCGTCCCGCCCGCGGGCGCCGTCCAGGCCGTCGAGGGTCCGCGCCACACGCGGGGCACGCCGCCCAACGTCGTCGAGACCGATACGGAGACCTGGCTCGGCCTCGCGACGGGGGAGCTCGCCTGGGCGGACGCGGTCGCGGCCGGCCGGGTCCGCGCGTCGGGCGAGCGGGCCGACCTGTCCTGGCTCCTGCCGCTCCAGGCTGCCCGGCCCCGCTGACGCACCTCCGCCCACAGTGCTGCGGGGACGACGTGTTACCGGTGCGTAACGTTCTGGGCGCCGGCCTGGCGACCGGCGGCCCGGGGGACTAGCGTCCGGTGGATGATCGGCCGCCGCTCGCGGGGCCGACGCGGCACGACGACGTGCGGTGTCGTTCTCGCGGTGGTGATCCGGCAGCAACCGTCCGTTCATCCGCGTGCGCTGCGATGACCCTGGCATCAGGGATGTCGCGTCCGCGCCCTGGCACCGACGCGAGGCTCCGGGGCCGTCCGCACGAGATGAAGGAGTCAGCGTGTCCCACCACCACCTCCCGCCGCAGCGCGGGAACCGACGGGGAAAGGTGGTGGCAGCGACGCTGAGCGCGGCGCTCGCCGTCCCCCTGTCGGCGACCGCCGCCACCGCGGCGGGCTCCCTGCCGACCGCCGTCGACGGCTCCGGCGTCGTGATCAACGAGGCCTACCTGAGCGGCGGCAGCGCCAACGCCCCGTTCACGAACAAGTTCGTGGAGCTCTACAACCCCACCGCGCAGGACGTGACGCTCGACGGCTGGTCCGTCCAGTACCGGTCCGCGACGGGGACCGGTGCCTCCAACGGCACGGTCGCGCTCACCGGCACCATCGAGGCGGGTGGCTACTACCTCGTCGCCGGTGGGTCGAACGGCAGCACCGGGGCGGCGCTGCCCGAGCCGGACGCCTCCGGCGGGCTGAACTTCCAGGGCCAGAACGGCACCATCGCCCTCGTGTCCGCGCCCGGCGCGGTCACCCTCCCGGTGGGCGACGTCGTCGGGGCGCAGGCCCAGGTCGTGGACCTCCTCGGCTACGGCAGCTCGAACACCTACGAGTCGGCCGCGGCGCCCGCGGGACGGGCGAACACCGCGGGCGGCTCGCTCAACCGGACCGGCTTCGCGGACACCGACGACAACGCGGCGGACTTCGCGGTCCTCGACGCGGTGACGCCGACGAGCTCCGGCGGCGACGGTGGCCCGGACCCGGATCCCGATCCGGAGCCCGGCGAGGTCGTCCCGATCGCGGACATCCAGGGCACGGGGGCGGCCAGCCCGCTCGTCGGGCAGACCGTCACGACGCGCGGCGTCGTCACCGCCACGTACCCGACGGGCGGCTACGACGGCCTGTACGTCCAGACCGAGGGCACGGGCGGAGACCTGGGCGACGACCACGACGCGTCCGACGCGATCTTCGTGTACTCGAAGGCCGCGGCCGAGCAGCTCGAGGTCGGCGACCACGTCGAGGTCACCGGCACCGTCTCGGAGTACTTCACGCTCACGCAGATCACGCCCGGTGCGAGCAGCTGGTCGGTGCTCGACGAGCCCGCCGAGGCCGTGAAGGCCGCCGACGTCGCGTTCCCCGCGACCGACGCCGAGCGCGAGCCGCTCGAGGGCATGCTCGTCCAGCCCGCGGGCGACTTCACGATCGCCGACAACTACGACACGAACTACTACGGCTCGTTCCTGCTCGCCGCGGGGACGGACCCGTTCCTCCAGCCGACGTCGGTCGGGCGCCCCGGGTCCGGCGAGGCCCAGGCCGCGGTCGCGGACCGGGCTGCGCGCGGTGTCGTGCTCGACGACGGGGCGACGACCAACTTCAACAGCGCCGCCAACAAGGGGATCCCGCTGCCCTACCTCACGGGCGGCGCCCCGGCGCGCGTCGGTGCGGGCGTCACGTTCACCTCTGCGGTGATCCTCGACTACCGGTTCGACGCGTGGACCTTCCAGCCGCTCACGCACCTGCGCGCGGGCGACGGCGGCAACGCCGACGAGGTCCAGCCGGCGACGTTCGAGGACACGCGCGAGGCCGCGCCCGCCGAGGTGGGCGGGAACCTGAGCGTCGCGACGTTCAACGTCCTCAACTACTTCACGACGACCGGTGACCAGCTCACGGGCTGCCAGTACTACACGGACCGCGCGGACAACCCGATCACGGTCCGCACCGGCTGTGCCGCGCGCGGCGCGGCGGACGCGGCGAACCTCGAGCGCCAGGAGACCAAGATCGTCGCGGCGATCGACGCGCTCGACGCCGACGTGGTCGCGCTCATGGAGATCGAGAACTCCGCGCCGTTCGGGAAGGACCGTGACCAGGCGCTGTCTGACCTGGTCGACGCGCTCAACGCCGCCGCGGGCGCCGACGAGTGGGCGTTCGTCCCCTCGCCGGCAGCGCTGCCCGACGACGAGGACGTCATCCGGCTCGCCTACATCTACCAGGTCGACGCGGCCGAGCCGGTCGGCGAGTCGCAGGTCCTGCTCGACGACGCGGCGTTCGTCAACGCGCGCGAGCCGCTCGCGCAGGTGTTCCAGCCGGCCGGTGGGTCGGCGACGACCGACGACGACGTGCTCGTCGTCGCGAACCACCTCAAGTCCAAGGGCTCGGGCGACCCCGTCCTGCCGGGCGACGAGGACTCCGGCGACGGGCAGGGCGCGTTCAACGCGTCGCGCGTCGCGCAGGCGACGGCGCTCGTCGGCTTCGCCGAGGACGTCGCGGCGGACGCGGGGACCGACAAGGTGCTGCTCGCAGGCGACTTCAACTCGTACTCGATGGAGGACCCGCTCGAGGTCCTCAAGGACGCGGGCTACGTCGACCTCGGCGCGACGACCGGCGAGCAGACCTACCTCTTCGACGGCTACGTCGGGTCGCTCGACCACGTGTTCGCCTCGGAGGCCGCCGCCGGCGTCGTGACGGGCACCGACGTGTGGAACGTCAACTCGGTCGAGCCCATCGCGAACGAGTACAGCCGCTACAACTACAACGCGTCGATCCTCTACGACACGACGCCGTTCCGGTCGTCCGACCACGACCCGGTCCTGGTCGGTCTCGAGCTGGGCGGCGACGTCGGGCCGGGCACCACGACGATCGACCTGCTCGCGATCAACGACTTCCACGGCCGCATCGAGCCGTACGTGACGAACGCCCAGACCGGGGTCGTCACGAACAACACCCTGTCGTTCGCCGGGACGGTCGAGCAGCTGCGCGCCGGGAACCCCGAGGGCACGGCGTTCATCTCCGTCGGCGACAACATCGGGGCGTCCCTGTTCGCGTCCGCGTCGCAGCAGGACCAGCCGACGATCGACGTGCTCAACGCCCTCGACCTCGAGACGTCCGCTGTGGGCAACCACGAGTTCGACCAGGGCTTCGACGACCTCACCGGTCGTGTGACGGACGCGGCGGACTGGGACTACCTCGGCGCGAACGTCTACGTGAAGGGCACGCAGGACGCGGCGCTCCCCGAGTACGACGTGCTCGAGATCGACGGCGTGCGCGTCGGTCTCATCGGCGCGGTGACCGAGGAGACCCCGACGCTCGTCACGCCGTCGGGCATCGCGGACCTCGACTTCGGCGACCCCGTCGAGGCCGTGAACCGGGTGGCCGCCCAGCTCCAGGACGGCGACGAGTCCAACGGCGAGGCCGAGGTGCTCGTCGCGCTCTACCACGAGGGCGCGGGCGCGGGTACGCCCGACGGCGCGACGCTCGAGGAGGAGGTCGCCGCAGGCGGCACGTTCGCCGAGATCGTCGAGGGCACCGCGCCGTCGGTCGACGCGATCTTCAACGGCCACACCCACAAGCAGTACGCGTGGGAGGCGCCGGTCCCCGGTGACGAGACCCGCACGCGCCCGGTCATCCAGACCGGGAGCTACGGCGAGAACATCGGCCACGTCACGCTCGAGGTCGACGACACGACGGCCGACGTCGTGAGCTACGACGTCGTCAACGTGCCGCGCACGACGACGCCGTGGGAGCAGCTCGTCGCGACCTACCCGCGCGTGCAGGCGGTCAAGGACGTGCTCGACCCGGCGCTCGCCGAGGCCGACGTCATCGGCTCGCAGCCGGTGGGCGAGGTGACCGCGGACATCACGACCGCCTTCACGGGCGGCTCGTACGTGAACGGCGTCTACGTCGGGTCCGGCCCGGCACCGACGACCGGTCGGGACGACCGCGCGTCGGAGTCGGCGCTCGGCAACCTCGTCGCGAACTCGTTGCGCGACACGCTCGCCGACCCGGACCGCGGGGGCGCCGACTTCGGCGTCGTCAACCCGGGCGGCCTGCGCGGCGAGCTGCTCTACGGCGACGACGGCGTCATCACGTACGCCGAGGCGAACGCGGTGCTCCCGTTCGTCAACAACCTGTGGACTGTGACCCTCACGGGCGAGCAGGTCGTGACGATGCTCGAGCAGCAGTGGCAGACGGACGCGAACGGCAACCGGCCGTCCCGCCCGTACCTCGCGCTCGGCCTGTCGGACAACGTGAGCTGGACGGCGGCGACGGCGGACGGCAACGCCGCACCTGGTGACAACGTGCTCTCCGTGACGATCGACGGCGAGCCGATCGACCCCGCGGGCGAGTACCGCGTCGCGACGTTCTCGTTCCTCGCGACCGGCGGTGACAACTTCCGGGTGTTCACCGAGGGCACGGACCCGCGCGACTCCGGTCTCGTGGACCGTGACGCGTGGATCGCGTACCTCGCGGACAACTCGGCGGACGCCCCGATCGAGCCGTCGTTCGCGCGGTCGCGCGTGGTCGTCGACGCGCTGCCCGGCCCGGTCACGGCGGGCGAGGACGTCAGCGTCGCGCTGTCGCGCCTCGACCTCACGTCGCTCGGGTCGCCGCAGAACACCGCGGTCACGGGGTACCTGGTCCCGGCCGACGGGGTGTTCGACCCGGAGAACCCGGGCGACGCCGTCGGGACGGCCACGGTGACCGACGGGGCGGCGACGCTCACGGCGACCGTGCCGGACGACGCCGGGGAGGGTGCCTACGACCTGTGGGTCGTCGCGGAGCCGAGCGGCACGACCGCGCGGATCCCCGTGACGGTCGAGGCGGCCGAGCAGCCGACGGGCGTCGACCTCACGGTGACGGCCGAGGCACGCTGCCTCGCGGGCAGGGCCTACCTCGCGGTGCGGGCCACCAACGGCGAGGACGTGGCGATCGACGTCCGGCACTACACGCCGTTCGGCGAGAAGCGCTTCGCCGCGGTCCAGCCGGGGACGGCGGCGTACCAGTCGTACGCGACCCGTCAGGCCTCGCTCGACGACGGCTCGGTGACCGTCGCCGGGTACGTGCCGGGCGCCACGCCGCGCTACGAGCAGCACAAGGTCACGTTCGAGGGCATCACCTGCGGGTGACGCGCCCCTGACGCACTGATCGAGACCGCGACCCGGGTTCCGTCCGACGGACCCGGGTCGCGGTGCGTCCGGCTCGCATCGAGCTCCCAGGCAGCGCAGGTAGGGTCGTCCTCGTGAGCTCCCAGCAGTCCTCCGCTCCCCACGACCGGTCCGACGACCGGCCCGGCGGCGCGGCGTCCGACGCGATGTCCGGCCCTCAGCCGACCGCCGACGACGCGGCCGACGTGCCCGCCGACGAGGTCGAGATCGAGGAGGTCGTCGACCCGACGACCGTGCGTCGTGCGCCGCGCTACCGCGCGTTCTTCACGGTGGGGATCGTCCTCGGCCTCGTGGTCGGGCTCGGGGTCGGTGGCGCGTGGCTGCAGTCCGACGCCGCGCAGGGCGTGCTCAAGCCCGGCGTCTACTTCTCCGTCATCCTCCTCACCTGCACGGCGCTCGGCGCCGCGGTCGCCGGTGTGTGGGCCGTGATCGCCGACCGCCGGAGCCTGCGCGGTCGCTGATCCACGGACCTGCTGGGCCGGCGTCGCTCAGGTGGGCGACCCGTCACCCGGCGCCCACCGGGACCGGACCTGCGCCCGGAGCACGGCGGAGCGTCGCACGTCGGCGACGACGTAGCCCACCGCGACCAGGCCGGACAGCACACCGGCGACCGCCGCTGCGCGGACGGCCCCCGCCGACCACAGCACCGGGATGCTCCCGGACACCGCCGCGACCGCGACCGGGGAGACGAGCCCGAGCAGCGCGATCCAGCCGATCGCCGCCCGACCCGCTGCCGAGTGCTGCGCGTGGGCGACGTCCAGCACGACGGCGTCCGGCAGCGTCCGCGTCGGCGGCTCGACCCGCAGCGCGGCGCGGACCCGACGCTCGTGGTGCGCGGCCCGGACGACCGTCGCGGCGAGCCAGAGGACGAGAGCGAGCAGCGCTGCGGCGACGAGGGCGCCCCCGACGCCGACGAGCACGTCGATCGCCGTCTCTCCCGCCGGACCGTAGTACCGGCGCGGGGCTCGCTTCCCGGGCTGGCGCACGAGGAGGCCGGCCATGAACATGACGAAGCCGACCGCTCCGCCGATCCCTACGACGGCGCTCGCCACCCTCCGCCGTCGGGCACCGACCCGTTCGCGTGCCCTGGCCTCCGTGGTGACGGGCTCGGGGCCCAGCATCGAGCGCACGCGCCGCTCGGCAGCCTCGGCGGCACGCTCCTCGTTCCCGCCCCAGGTCGTGCGGACCCGCCGCTGCGTCACCTCCCAGCGCTCACGCCACCCGCGCGTCGCGACGAGTCCCAGCCCGCTCGCGGCCGCCAGCACGACCCCCGCGAGGAGGACGGCGGGGCCGTGCCCGTCGTCGGACGCGAGCATCGCCGCGCCGATGCCGCCGCCACCGAGCACCGCGACGCCGAGCGTCGTCCACAGGAGCCCGGTGACCGCACCGGGCGGGCTGGACCGCGCGACGCGCTCGCGGACGGCGCGGGGCGGCACCTGCGTGCGAGGACGTCCCGTGTCGACGAGATCGCGCGCGAGGAGCGACGTCGAGGCCGCGCGGAGCGGCACGAACAAGGCGGCGGCGAGGGCGAGGAGAAGGGCCCACCAGCCGAGGACGCCTCGCCCGAGCTCCTCGAGCTCGAACCGCATCCCGCCGAGCAGCTCCCCACCGCCGACGACGACACCCATCAGGGCGAACAGGGCGACCACGAGCCCGCCGAGGAACGCGCCGCTCGCCGTCGCCAGGCCGTCCAGGACGGCCAGCCTGGGGCCGGGGACGACCTCGACGAACCGGAAGGTGCCGCGCTCGCGGCGGTGACGCGAGCGGGTGCGGTCCACCGACGCAGGATAGGGGAGCGGGGTGCGCTCGTGCGTCGGCCGACCCGGTTCACACCGCCCCGGCGACTCCCGCCGGGACCCGGGACGTCGGCGCGCCTTCCGCGGGTGCGAGCCGCACCGCGACCCCGGCCTCCAGGCCCAGCGTCCGGGCCTCGGCCCGCGTCACGACGACGCTCACCACCTCGTCCTCGGCCGTCACCTCGGCGCGCACCTCGAAGCCGACGCGCGTGGTGCGCGAGACGACGCCGGTCACGGCACCGCCCGCGCCCGGGCCGTCGGCGGGGTGAGCCTCGGCGCCCGCGGGAGGGGCGCCGTCGGGCAGCACCTCGACGTGGATGTCGTGCGGACGGACGAGGATCCCGCCGAGCCGCGTGACCGGGCCGAGGAAGCTCATGACGAAGTCGTTCGCGGGTCGGTCGTAGAGGTCGTCGGGCGTGCCGACCTGCTCGATCCGGCCCTCGTTGACGACGACGATCTCGTCGGCGACCTCGAGAGCCTCCTCCTGGTCGTGCGTGACGAACACGGTCGTCACCGGGATCTCGTCGTGCAGCCGGCGCAGCCAGTCGCGCAGCTCCTTGCGGACCTTCGCGTCGAGCGCGCCGAACGGCTCGTCGAGCAGGAGGACGCTCGGGCGGATCGCGAGCGCCCGGGCGAGCGCCATGCGCTGGCGCTGCCCGCCCGAGAGCTGCGACGGGAGCCGGTGCGCGAAGCTCTCGAGGTGGACGAGGCGCAGCAGCTCGTCGACACGCTCGGCGGTCTCGGCCTTCGGCGTGCGGCGGATCTCCAGCCCGAAGGCGACGTTGCGCGCGACGCTCAGGTGCTTGAACGCGGCGTAGTGCTGGAAGACGAAGCCGACGTTGCGCCGCCGGGCGGGCAGGTTCGTCGCGTCCCGGCCCTCGATCTCGACCGTGCCGGAGTCCGGCTGCTCGAGGCCCGCGACGACGCGCAGGAGCGTCGACTTCCCGCCGCCGCTCGGGCCGAGGAGCGCGGTGAGGCGGCCGGTCGGGACGGAGACGGAGACGTCGTCGAGCGCGACGAAGTCGCCGAAGGTCTTGCGGACGTTCCGGATCTCGATGCTCATGAGGCGGCCTTCGCGGGGTGGGTGGTGCGGGGGCGGGCGGGGAAGCGACGGCGGTGGGCGTGTCCGAGCGCAGGAAGGTGACCGCGACGATGCACGCGACCGAGACGGACGCGAGGAGGAACGCGACCGCGTACGCGGTGCCCTGCTCGAAGTCCTGGTAGCGCTGCTCGACGAGGAGCGTCGACGTCTGGGTGCGGCCCTCGAAGTTCCCGGAGACCACCTTCACCGCGCCGAACTCGCCGAGCGCGCGGGCGAGCGTGAGGACGACGCCGTACACGACCGCCCACCTGATCGCGGGCAGCGTGATGCGGCGGAACGTCTGCCACCACGTGGCGCCGAGGCTCGTCGCGGCGAGCTCCTCGTCGGTGCCGATCTCGGTCAGCACGGGGACGACCTCGCGGATCACCAGCGGCAGGCACACGAACGCGGTCGCCATGACGATGCCGGGTGGTGCGAAGACCACCTGGAGTCCCGCGTCCTCGAGCGTCGGTCCGAACCAGCCGTCCTGGCCGTACACGAGGACGATCGCGAGACCCACGACGATCGGCGAGACGGACAGCGGCAGGTCGAGCAGCGCGTTGAGCAGTGCCTTGCCGGGGAAGTCGTAGCGCACGAGCAGCATCGAGATCCCGACGCCGAAGAGCGTGTTGATCACGACGACCTGCACCGCGACCGACGCCGTGAGCTGGAGCGCGAAGACGACGCTCGGGTCGGACAGCGCGGTGCGCAGCGTCTCGAGACCGTCGGCGAACGCGCCGCGCACCACGAGGGTCAGCGGCCAGCCCACGAGCATCACGAGGTACACGACCACGACGGCGCGCAGCGTGCGGCGCACCCAGGGAGAGCTATCCACGGCGGGCCACCCTCCTCTGGACGAGCTGGATCGTCGCGATGACGAGCAGCGACACGAGCAGCAGGACGGACGCGACGGCCGCGGCCTGCTCGGGCTGCCCGTTCTCGAGGTAGCTGAGGATGCGGACGGAGCCGACCTCGGTGCGCATCGGCAGGTTGCCGGAGAGCAGGACGAGCGCGCCGTACTCGCTGATCGCCCGCGCGAAGGACAGCGCCGCTCCGGCCGTGATCGCCGGGGCGAGCGCCGGCAGGATCACCCGGCGGAAGGTCGTGGCGCGGGTCGCGCCGAGGGACGACGCGGCCTCCTCGACGTCGCGGTCGAGCTCGGCCAGCACGGGCTGGACGCTGCGCACGACGAACGGCAGGGTGACGAACAGGAACGCGAGGAAGACGGCGGCGCGCGTGTTCGCGACGTCGACCCCGAGCGGCCCGGACGGCCCGTAGAGCGCGAGGAGCACGAGCCCGGCGACGATCGTCGGGAGGGCGAACGGGATGTCGATGAGCACCTCGAGGATGCGCTTGCCCGGGAAGGCGTCGCGCACGAGGACCCAGGCGACGAGCGTGCCCATGACGACGTTCACGGCCGTGACGGCGAGCGCCTGGGACACGGTGAGCGTGAGCGCGGCCGCCGTCTGGGGCTGCGTGATCGCCGCGACGAACGCGGGCCAGCCGCCCGCGGAGGTCTCGACGAGGACGGCCACGAGCGGCACGAGCGCGAGGGCGGAGAACCAGAGGAGCGAGACGCCGAGCCCGAGTCCCGAGACGGCCGTGAGCCGGTACGGGCCGTTGCGCGTCCGGCGGCGGGCACGGCCGTCCCGGCCGCGCGCGGCCGGGGCCGGGGGGCGCTCGCGCGCCGCCCGGCCCGGTCGTTCAGCGAGGGTGGAGGTCACGGGTCACTGCTTCCCGGTCTCGGTCTGGATCGTCGTCACGAGGCCCTCGTCGCCGAAGAACTTCTCGTTGGTCGCGGACCAGCCGCCGAAGTCGTCCTCGATCGTGAGCAGGGACGGGATGGAGGGGAACGGGTCGCTCGGGTCGTTGGCTCCCTCGACCTCGCCCTCCACCTCGCCCACGAGCGGGCGGAAGCCCTTGCTCACGAACGCCTGCTGCCCCTCGGCCGTGAGGACGAAGTCGAGGTAGCTCTGCGCCTTCGGGTCGGCGTCGACCGTGACGGCCGCCGGGTTCTCGATGAGCAGCGTCTGGTCGGGGACGACGTAGTCGAACGTCTCGCCGTTCTGGCGGGCGAGGATCGCCTCGTTCTCGTAGGAGAGGAGGACGTCGCCCGTCCCGGCCGTGAAGGTCGTCGTGGCGTCGCGCCCGCTGCCGGGCAGCGCCACGGCGTTGGTGAAGAACTGGCGCAGGTACTCGGTCGCGTCCTGCTCGGTCCCGCCGTTCGCGATGACGCTGCCCCAGCCGGCGAGGATGTTCCACCGTGCCGAGCCGGACGAGCCAGGGTTCGGCGTGACGATCTCGATGCCCGGCTTCACGATGTCCTCCCAGCCCTGGATGTTCTCGGGGTTCCCCTCGCGCACGATGAGCACGACGACGGACTGGCTGACGATGCCCGCGTTCTCGCCCGCGTCCCAGTCGTCGGCGACGATCCCTGCCTCGACGAGGCGCGTGACGTCGCCCTCGAGCGAGAAGTGGACGTAGTCGGCCTCGAGGCCGTCGGCGACGGCGCGGCTCTGGTCGCCCGAGGCGCCGTACGACGTCTCCCAGGTGACGCCCTGGCCGTCCTCGGTCTCGGCCCACAGCTCCTGGGCCGCGTCGTTGCCCGCCTTGGGTACGGCGAAGCCCACGAGCGAGAGCGTGGTGGGCTCGACCGACGCGTCGCCGTCGCCACCGCCGGAGCCGTCGACGGCGGTCGGCGCGCAGGCGGTGAGGACCAGCGCGGTGGCCGCGGCGGCGGCGGCGAGGGGGAACGTGGTCCGGTGGCGTCGCATCTGTCTCGTCCTTCGGTGGGGGCCCGGGGGCCGTCTCGCACGGCAAACTGGACTGCCGCGATCGGGTAAGTCCAGATTCAAGCGGGAGGCGACCACTCCGCGAAACCCCCGACTGTCTGGTGAGACGACGTAACGCTCCGGTGAACGGCCCCGCGCCGGTCCGCGGGTGGTTCTCCGGAGCGGTCGCGGGCGCGTTCTCCGGACGAGGCCGCCCCCGTGAGACACTGAGGTACGTGGCCCCCCGCGGAGATGGACTTCTCAACCACGACCTCATGCCCGGCGAGAAGGGCCCCCAGGACGCCTGCGGCGTCTTCGGGGTCTGGGCGCCCGGCGAGGAGGTCGCCAAGCTCGCCTACTTCGGCCTCTACGCCCTGCAGCACCGTGGGCAGGAGTCGGCCGGTATCGCGACGAGCAACGGCGAGCAGATCCTCGTCTACAAGGACATGGGACTCGTCTCCCAGGTGTTCGACGAGACGGCGCTCAACGCCCTGACGGGGCACATCGCCGTCGGGCACTGCCGCTACTCCACCACCGGCGGTGTGACGTGGGAGAACGCGCAGCCGACGCTCGGCGCCACCGCGTCCGGGACCGTCGCCCTCGGCCACAACGGCAACCTCACCAACTCGGCCGAGCTGGTCAACCTCGTCGCCGAGCGGTACGGGAGCCAGCGGCGCGGTGAGCTCGCGCGCGGCAACACCACGGACACCGCGCTCGTGACCGCGCTGTTCGCGGGCGACGCCGACCACACCCTCGAGGCCACCGCCCTCGAGGTCCTGCCGCGCCTGCGCGGTGCGTTCTCGCTCGTCTTCATGGACGAGCGCACGCTCTACGCCGCGCGCGACCCGCAGGGCGTGCGCCCCCTCGTGCTCGGCCGCCTCGAGCGTGGCTGGGTCGTCGCGAGCGAGACCCCGGCGCTCGACATCGTCGGCGCGTCGTTCGTGCGCGAGGTCGAGCCGGGCGAGCTCATCGCGATCGACGCCGACGGCCTGCGCTCGCAGCGCTTCGCGCCCATCGAGCGCGCGGGCTGCGTGTTCGAGTACGTGTACCTCGCGCGCCCCGACACCGCGATCAACGGACGCTCGGTCCACGCCGCCCGCGTCGAGATGGGCCGTCAGCTCGCGCGCGAGCACGCGGTCGACGCCGACCTCGTCATCCCCGTGCCGGAGTCCGGGACGCCCGCCGCGGTCGGGTACGCCGCCGAGTCGGGCATCCCGTTCGGGCAGGGGCTCACGAAGAACGCCTACGTCGGCCGCACCTTCATCCAGCCGTCGGACACGCTCCGCCAGCTCGGCATCCGGCTCAAGCTCAACCCGCTGCGCGACGTCATCCGCGGCAAGCGGCTCGTCGTCGTCGACGACTCGATCGTGCGCGGCAACACCCAGCGCGCGCTCATCCGCATGCTGCGCGAGGCCGGCGCGGCCGAGGTGCACGTGCGGATCAGCTCGCCGCCCGTGAAGTGGCCGTGCTTCTACGGCATCGACTTCGCCTCGCGCGCCGAGCTCATCGCCAACGGGCTCTCGCCCCACGAGATCGGGCAGTCGCTCGGCGCCGACTCCCTCGGCTACATCTCGACCGAGGGCATGATCGCCGCGACGGAGCAGCCCGCGTCCCAGCTGTGCACCGCGTGCTTCACCGGGAAGTACCCGATCGAGCTCCCGCCGGACGACCAGCTCGGCAAGCACCTCCTCGAGCAGGCCGAGCTGCCGCTCGGCGCCCCCGAGGACGGCCTGCGGTCGCTCTCCGTGACCGCCGGCGGCGGCGGGGCGCTCCAGCACCCCTGACCCGACCGCACCTCTCCCATCCCGTGACACCTGGAGCGACGACCGTGACTGCCGACGTGCCGAAGACCTCCGCCGGCCTGACCTACGCCGCCGCCGGCGTCGACACCGAGGCGGGTGACAAGGCCGTCGAGCTCATGAAGGACGCCGTGCGTCGCACGCAGGGCCCGCAGGTCCTCGGGGGAGTGGGCGGCTTCGCCGGCCTCTACGACGCCGCCGAGCTGACCCGCTACCGCCGCCCGCTCCTCGCGACGTCCACCGACGGCGTCGGCACGAAGGTCGCGATCGCGCAGGCGATGGACGTCCACGACACGATCGGCTTCGACCTCGTGGGCATGGTCGTCGACGACATCGTCGTCGTGGGCGCGAAGCCGCTGTTCATGACCGACTACATCGCGTGCGGCAAGGTCGTGCCCGAGCGCATCGCCGGCATCGTGCGCGGCATCGCGGCGGCGTGCGAGGTCGCGGGCACCGCGCTCGTCGGCGGCGAGACCGCGGAGCACCCGGGCCTGCTCGGCCCGGACGAGTACGACGTCGCGGGCGCGGCGACCGGCGTCGTGGAGGCGGATGCGCTCCTGGGCCCCGACCGCGTGCGCGAGGGGGACGTCCTGATCGGCCTCGCGTCGTCAGGACTGCACTCGAACGGCTACTCGCTCGTGCGCGCGGTGCTGCAGCACGCGGGCTGGGGCCTCGAGCGCCACGTGGACGAGCTCGGGCGGACCGTCGGCGAGGAGCTCCTCGAACCCACCCGCGTCTACGCGAGCGACTGCCTCGCGCTCGCGGCCGACGAGGCCGCGCAGGTGCACGCGTTCACGCACGTCACCGGCGGCGGCCTCGCGGCGAACCTCGCGCGCGTCCTGCCGGCGGGTCTCGTCGGGGTCGTGGACCGCGCGAGCTGGGACGTGCCGCCGGTCTTCCGGCTCGTGCGCGAGCTCGGCGGGGTGCCGCGCACCGACCTGGAGAGCACGCTCAACCTCGGTGTCGGCATGGTCGCGATCGTGGGCGCGGACGGCGCGGACGCCGCCCTCTCACGCTGCGCGACGCTCGGCCTGCCCGCGTGGGTGCTCGGCTCCGTCGAGGCGTTCGACCCCGCCGGCCAGGACGGCGTCGCGGACGGCGACCTCGTCGCCGGGACCAAGGGCGTGCAGGCCGGCGCGGTCCGGCTCGTGCACGACTACCGGGCCTGAGGGTCGCCCGGGGATCGCCGCTGCCTGCGGTTTGCCATCTCTCCGCGGTCACCGTGCCGGCGGGCGTCGCGGCCCGTCTCAGGTCCGGTGCGCGACGGCGGCGTCAGGCTCCGGGCGCGACGACGGCGCCGCCATCCCGTCGGATGGCGGCGCCGTCGTACGTGGAGATCGCACCTACGGGCGGGGCCCCGTCGCCGGGAGGGGAGACGGGGCGACGACCGTCAGCGGTCGTCGGACCAGCCGTTGTATCGCTGGTCGTAGCTGTCGAGATCGTCGGACGACTCGGCGCCGAAGCGGGAGTCCGTCGCGAGATCCGTACGGCTGTGACCGGTGAGCTCCTGCTCGAGAGCCCTGTAGTTCGTCTCGGGGCTGTAGTACTTCAGCTCCCGAGCGACCTTGGTCTGCTTAGCCTTCTGACGGCCGCGGCCCATGGCTCCGACCCCCTCAACGTAGAAGCGGGGCGGCACCGTGCTCAGACGTGCGGCCCCGGGGTGTAGTTTCGTCTGTTCAGAGTCCAACGGTACACGCTCGGGGCCTATTCCAGCCACTCAAGCGAGGTGCCGAGATGGTGACGTGCGTACCGTCACAACCTCTCCACGAACCCGGCGGTGAGGCCGGGTTCCGGGTCGCCCGCCGGCCGCGTCCCAGGGTGCCCGTAAGGCGCACGAGCGACTGTCCGACCCTTCCGACCATAGGGCTCCTAATTCACCCGTCCGTCAAGTCGCCCGAAATCCGCATCCTGCGACAATGGAGGGGAACTGGCGTCGTGCTGTCGTCGTGATCCGGGGCATCAGCCGGACCAGCGCGTTCCAGGAGGAGGTGCCGTGATGTCCATGCATGGAGAGTCCGAGGTTCTGCTCACGCCCGCCGAGGTCGCCAGCCTCTTCCGGGTGGACCCCAAGACGGTGACCCGCTGGGCGAAGGCGGGAAAGCTCTCGTCGATCCGCACGCTGGGTGGCCATCGTCGCTACCGCGAGTCCGAGGTGCGTGCGCTGCTCGGCGCTGCCAGCGAGCCGGCCGACGGCGCGGACAAGGGCTGATCGAGCGCTGGGCGGACGCCACGACCGTGCCGGGTTCGGCGCGGCGTGACCGCCCTAGGGCGCGGCGACCTGGGCGGCGCGACGACGCGCGACGGCCTAGGAGCGTCTGCGGAGGATCGCCGCGACGACGAGCGCGGTCCCCGCGACAGCGGCTCCCAGCAGCAGCTTGACGTTGCGCGACCGGTCGGGATCCTCCTCGGGGAAGCCGCCCCCCGACAGGAAGGCACCGGTGTCGGACGCCGCCTGCTTCGCCTGCTGCGCCACGTGCGAGGCCTGGACGCGCGGGTCGAGCCGCGTCGTGAGCTCGTCGATGGTCCCCGCGAGCTCGGCGCGCGTGCGCGCGATCTCGTCCTCGATCTGGGACTGGGACGGCGCGGGTGCCTTGTCGGCGCTCACGGGCGGACCCCCTTCTTGATGGTCTCGACGTCTTCCTTGATGCTGTCGACCGCGGCGGTCGGGGTGGGAGGGACGCCGCGCTGGAGCTGCTTGACCCCGACGAACGCGAGGGTCCCGGCGACGAGCACGAGGAAGAGGCCGACGATCAGCGCCGCCAGCCAGGTCGGCATGACGGTGGCGAGGCCCTCCATGCCCGCGGCGAAGAGGAAGCCGAGACCGTAGAGCACGAGCACCGCTCCGACGACGAGCATCCCGATGCCCACGCCGGCGTGCATCGCCTTGTCCTTGAGCTCGGTCTTGGCGAGCGCGATCTCGGAACGCACGAGCCTCGTCGCCTGCTCGGAGAGGCGCTCGACGAGCTGCCCGACCGTCGGCTTCTGCTCCTCGGGCGGGATGCGCCCGTCGACCCAGTCGCTCATGTCTCCGCCCTTCGCCGGTGATCCTCGTCCCACTCAACCGGCAGCCGAGTCGGTCCGCAACTCCCGCGCGTCGACGGAGAGCTCTTCGACACGCCTGTGACGTGCCGAGACGCGTCGGGGGACGAGAAAGCCCCCGCCGATGTCTCCCCGGCGGGGGCTTCGTGGGTGGCTCCGACCGGCGTCGATCCGGTGACCTTTCGATTTTCAGTCGAACGCTCTACCAACTGAGCTACAGAGCCTTGACACGAGAGCCCGGGCGGCCGATGTCGACCGGCCCGGGCTCTCGCCTCGCGCGACCCTGACGGGACTTGAACCCGCGACCTCCGCCGTGACAGGGCGGCGCGCTAACCAACTGCGCTACAGGGCCTTGCTGTGATGCTGAAGTTCTTCCGCTTCTCGCCGTCCGGCGGGCTGCTTTCGAACCGAGAGGATCGTACCGTACCGAGGAGCCGATCCGTAAATCGGCTGGTGACCGCCGGTCCTGCACGATCCTGCGTACCCCCAACGGGATTCGAACCCGTGCTACCGCCGTGAAAGGGCGGGGTCCTAGGCCGCTAGACGATGGGGGCTCGAGGACGTCGGCCAGTGTACAGCGGGGGAGGATGGTCCCGTGGTGGAGATGACGCTCGAGGAGTTCGAGGACGCGGTGCGCGACGGGCTGGACCTCGTGCCCCCGGACCTGGCGGCCCAGATGGACAACGTGGTCGTGCTCGTGGAGGACGACGCGCCGGCGGACGACCCCGAGCTGCTCGGCCTGTACGAGGGCGTGCCGCTGACCGAGCGCGGCGAGATGTGGGCCGCGGGGTCGCTGCCCGACCGGATCACCGTCTACCGCAATCCCACGCTCGCGATCTGCGAGACGCGCGACGAGGTGGTCGAGGAGGTCGCGATCACCGTGGTCCACGAGATCGCCCACCACTTCGGGATCGACGACGACCGGTTGCACGAGCTCGGCTGGGGGTAGACGCCCGCCTGGTATTCATCGGCATCCGGCGATAACATCGCCATATGGCGATGGAAAGCTCGACGCACGACCACGAGGCCGTCGCGCGGCTCCTGCACGCGCTCGCCGAGCCGAGCCGCCTCGCGCTCGTCCACCTGCTGACGGGCGCCGAGCGCCGCGTCGTCGACCTCACGCGCGAGCTCGGGCTCGCGCAGTCCACCGTCTCGGCCCACCTGACGATGCTGCGCGACGCCGGGGTCGTCGCCGTCCGGCGCGAAGGACGGTCGTCGTGGTACCGCCTGCTTCGTCCCGAGGTGGCGCACCTGCTCGCCGACGCCGAGCACGTCGCCCTCGCGCCGCTCCCGCGCGCCGAGGAGGCGTCGTGAGCGGCCGCGGGAA
Organism: Cellulosimicrobium sp. Marseille-Q4280; assembly: GCF_943181405.1. Taxonomy (GTDB): domain Bacteria; phylum Actinomycetota; class Actinomycetes; order Actinomycetales; family Cellulomonadaceae; genus Cellulosimicrobium. The sequence goes on along the minus strand of NZ_CALPBY010000005.1, from coordinate 263,425 downwards.
TGGTCATGGTCACGGCGGGCACCACGCGCACGGCACCGCGACCGGCGCGCACCGCAAGCGGCTCGCCGTCGTGCTGGCCATCACCCTGACGGTGATGGTCGGCGAGGTGGTCGGCGCGCTCGTCTCGGGCTCGCTCGCCCTGCTCGCGGACGCGGGGCACATGCTCACGGACGCCTCGGGGATCGCGCTCGCCCTCTTCGCGAGCTGGCTCGCCGCCCGCCCGGCGACGTCGCAGCGCACGTTCGGCTGGCAGCGCGCCGAGATCCTCGCCGCGCTCGCGAACGGCCTCGTCCTCGCGTTCGTGGCCGTCACCGTGATCGTCGAGGGCGTCGGGCGGGTGCGCGCGCCCGAGCCGGACATCCGCGCGGGCGTGATGATCGTCGTCGCGCTCGTGGGTCTCGCCGCCAACGCCGTCGGGCTGCGGCTGCTCTCCGCGGGCCAGGCCGAGAGCCTCAACGTGCGCGGGGCGTACCTGGAGGTGCTGGGCGACCTGCTCGGCTCCGTCGCCGTCGTCGCCGCGGGTGTCGCCGTCGCGGCGGGCTTCCCCCGCGCTGACGGGATCGCGTCGGTCGCGATCGGCCTCATGATCCTGCCGCGGGCCGTCCTGCTGCTGCGCGACGTCGCGCACGTGCTGCTCGAGGCGACGCCCCCGGGCGTCGACCTCGCCGCGGTCCGCGAGCACATGGAGGGCGTCCCCGGCGTCGTCGGCGTGCACGACCTGCACGCCTGGACCATCACGTCCGGCGTGCCGGTCATGTCGGCCCACGTCGAGGTCGAGGCGGATCGCCTCGCCCGCGGCGAGGGGACGGACGTCCTGCGCCGGCTCAAGACCTGCTTGAGCGGCCACTTCGACGTCGACCACTGCACGTTCCAGATCGAGCCGCCCGACATGCGGCGCACCGAGTCGTCCGCGCACCACTGAGGTCCCGTGCGCGCGGCCGGGACGGCCCGGAGGGGCAGGGCGGCCCGCCGTTAGGCTGGCCCGCATGACGATTCTGGTGACCGGCGGAGCGGGATACATCGGCGCGCACGTGGTGCGGCTGCTGCAGGACAAGGGCGAGAAGGTCGTCGTGGTCGACGACCTGAGCACCGGCCGGGCCGACCGGGTCGGCGACGCGGAGCTCGTCCAGGTCGACGTCGCGGCGCCCGAGGCCGTCGACGTGCTCACCCGAGCCCTCACGGACCACGGCGTGCGCGCCGTCATCCACTTCGCGGCACGCAAGCAGGTCGGCGAGTCGGTCGAGAAGCCCGCGTGGTACTACCAGCAGAACGTCGGCGGCTTCACGAACCTCGTCACCGCGATGCAGGCGGCCGGCGTCGACCGGCTCGTGTTCTCGTCCTCCGCGGCGACCTACGGCATGCCGTCGGTGTCGATGGTCGAGGAGAAGCTGCACGCCGAGCCGATCAACCCGTACGGCGAGACCAAGCTCGTCGGCGAGTGGCTCGGCCGCGCGGCCGGTCGCGCGTGGGGCCTGCGGTTCGTCGCGCTGCGCTACTTCAACGTCGCCGGTGCGGGCTGGCCCGAGCTCGGCGACCCCGCGGTCCTCAACCTCGTCCCGATGGTCCTCGACCGCCTCGAGCGCGGCGAGCGACCCAAGATCTTCGGCGACGACTACCCGACGCCGGACGGCACGTGCCTGCGCGACTACATCCACGTGCTCGACCTCGCGCAGGCGCACCTCGCGTCCCTCGACTACCTCGACGCCGACGAGCGGCCGTTCGACGTGTTCAACGTCGGCACGGGGGAGGGGTCGTCCGTGCGCGAGGTCATCGACGAGATCGGTCGCGTGAGCGGGCTCGACGTCACGCCGGAGATCGAGCCGCGCCGCGCGGGCGACCCGCCGCAGCTCGTCGGCGACCCGCGCCGCATCAACGAGGTGCTCGGCTGGCGCGCGTCGCAGGGCCTGCCCGAGATCATCTCGTCGGCGTGGGAGGCGTGGCAGGCCGGTCCTCGTCGGATCGAGGTGCCCGCCGACGTGTGAACGCGGCTGCGGCATGAGACCATGACATTCCTCAGCATGCTGAGGAATGCGTGGGGCCGCGCGCTCCCCGGTTCCTCGACGACCCTGGACGGAGTGGTGGCGTGGGCGCCGAGCACGACCTGTACGACCGCACGGCGGCGCGCACGAGCAGGGTCGTGCTCGCGTCCTACTCGACCTCGTTCGGCCTCGGGGCGCGACTGCTCGACCGGGCGACCCGCGACGGGATCGACGCCGTGTACGGTCTGGTGCGCATCGCGGACGAGGTCGTCGACACGCGGCGCGGCGACGGCGCCGCCGAGGTCCTCGACGAGCTCGAGACCGAGACGGCGCGCGCGCTGGAGCGTGGCTGGTCCACGAACCTCGTCGTGCACTCGTTCGCGCGGACCGCGCGCCGGTGCGGGATCGGGCACCACGAGATCGACCCCTTCTTCGCCTCGATGCGCACCGACCTGACCGTGCACGTGCACGACCGCGAGAGCTACGAGCGGTACGTGTACGGCTCCGCGGAGGTCGTCGGGCTCATGTGCCTCGCCGTCTTCCTCAACGCCCACCGCGGCCCGCGCGACCCGCTGACCGCGCCCGACGAGACGCTGGTCCACGGTGCCCGCGCGCTCGGGGCCGCGTTCCAGAAGATCAACTTCCTGCGCGACCTGCGCACCGACTACGCGGACCTCGGCCGCCGGTACCTGCCCGGCGTCGTGCCCGACCGCCTGCGCCGGCGGGACGTGGAGGCGTTCTGCGCCGAGGTCGAGGCCGACCTCGCGGCGGCGCGCGCGTCGCTCCCGGGTCTCCCCGTGCGCGCTCGGGTAGCGGTCGCCGCGACGCTCGCCGTCTACGACCGGCTCCTCGCGCGGCTCTGCGCGACCCCGCCCGAGGAGATCCTCCGGGTGCGCGTGCGGGTCGCCGACCCGGTGAAGCTCGCGCTCGCCGCACGGGCGGCGAGCACGCAGCTCCTCGGCCAGGTCGCCATGCCGCGCGGCCGGTCGGTCGCGACGCGCAACCGGGCGGTCGTGTGAGGGCCCCGCGCGTCGCGGTCGTCGGCGGCGGCATCGCCGGGCTCGCGACCGCCGCCCTGCTCGCGCGGGGCGGGGCGCGGGTGACGCTCCTCGAACGGCACGGCACGGTCGGCGGTCGCGCCGGGACGCTCGAGCTCGACGGGTTCCGGTTCGACACCGGGCCGTCGTGGTACTTCATGCCCGAGGTGTTCGAGCACTTCTTCGCGCTGCTCGGCGAGCGCGTGGAGGACCACGTCGACCTCGTGCGCCTCGACCCGGCCTACCGCGTCTTCTTCGAGCCCGACGGCACCGACGGCCCAGCGTCTTCCGGCGGCCCGGACGCCACGACGCTCGAGGTCACGCGCGACCGCGCCGCGACGCTCGCCGCGTTCGACGCCCTCGAGCCCGGGGCGGGTGCGCGCATGGGTGCGTACGCGGACGACGCCACGGAGGCCTACCGGCTCGCCCTCGACCACTTCCTCTACACGACGTTCGAGCGGCCCGACCGCGCGCTCTCGCCCGACGTCGTGCGCCGCCTGCCGCGGCTCGCGCGCCTGCTCGGACGCACCCTCGCGGACCACGCCGCGGGCACGGTCGACGACGCCCGCCTGCGCCAGGTGCTCGGGTACCACGCCGTCTTCCTCGGGTCGTCGCCGTACCGGGCGCCGGCGCTCTACTCGCTCATGAGCCACCTCGACCTCGTCGACGGCGTGCTCTACCCGCGCGGCGGGATGTACACCGTGATCGAGGCGATCGAGCGCCTCGCGCGCGCCGAGGGCGTCGAGATCCGCACGGGCGTCGAGGTCGAGGCGATCGAGGTCGAGCCCGGTGCCCGACGCCGCGGGCGCGCCACCGGCGTCCGGCTCGCCTCGGGCGAGGTGGTCGCCGCCGACGTCGTCGTGAGCGCCGCGGACCTGCACCACACCGAGACCCGCCTGCTGGACCGCCGCTGGTCGACGCGGCCCGACTCCTGGTGGGACGCGCACGGCCCCGGGGTCTCGGCGCTGCTCGTCCTCGCGGGGGTGCGTGGCGAGCTGCCCGAGCTCGCGCACCACTCGCTGTTCTTCACACGTGACTGGCCACGGAACTTCGAGGCGATCCTCGGCACGGACGCGGGGAGCACCGTCACCGGGCTGCGCGTGCCCGAGCCGGCCTCCCTGTACGTGTCGCGCACGACCGCGACGGACGGGCCGGCGTCGGGCAGGCCCGCCGCGCCGCCCGGCCACGAGAACCTCTTCGTGCTCGTCCCGTTCCCCGCGGACCCGGCGCTCGGCGCCGACGCCCCGTCGCAGCGTGCGCTCGAAGGGCTCGCCGACCGCTACCTCGCCCAGGTCGGCGCGTGGGCGGGGATCGACGACCTGCCCGGTCGTGTCGTGACCCGGCGCGTCCTGGGGCCCGCGCACTTCGCGACCGAGCTGTCGGCGTGGCGCGGCGGTGCCCTCGGCATGGAGCACACGCTGCGGCAGTCCGCGCTGTGGCGTCCCGGGGTGGTGTCGCCGCGCGTCGACGGGCTGTACCACGCGGGAGGTGGGACGATCCCCGGCGTGGGACTGCCGATGTGCCTGATCAGCGCCGAGCTCGTCGCCAAGCGGCTGCTCGGCGAGACGTCCGCCCGTCCGCTCCCGGAGCCGCTGCGGCCGGGCTTCCTCGACGCGAGCCGGCGGCCCGAGCGCCTCGGCGGGCCCGTCGCGGTGCGGCGGTGACGCGGGGGTGACCGGACTGGCCTACCTCGGCGCGCTCGCCGTCTCGCTGGGCGGCATGGCCGTGATCGACCGCCGGTTCCGTCTCGCCTTCTGGCACGACGCGCGCCGTGCCGCCCTCACCGTCGGTCTGGGCGTCGTCGGGTTCCTCCTGTGGGACGTCGCCGGGCTCGTGCTCGGCATCTTCGCGCGCGGCGAGAGCCCGTGGATGACGGGTGTCCTGATCGCGCCGGACCTCCCGATCGAGGAGGTCTTCTTCCTCACGCTGCTCTGCTACGTCGCGCTCGTCGTGTGGCGGCTGCTCGAGCAGGTGCTGCGCGGCCGGCACCGGACGCCCGGCGGGGGAGCCGGGCTCGCCGACCGGGACGGTGACGCATGACGAACATCGTGCTCAACGTGATCGTCCTCGTCGTGCTGGTCGCGGTGTCGTGGCGCGTGCTGCGCCGGCTGCGCCCGGCTCCGCTCACGCTCACCGTGCTCGTCCTGTGCGTGCTCACGCTCGTGTTCGACACGCTGATGATCGCCGCCGACCTGTACGTCTACGACCCCGACAAGATCCTCGGCGTGTACCTCTGGGGCGCGCCGCTCGAGGACTTCGCCTACGCGGTCGCCGCGGCGCTCGGCATGCCGGTGCTGTGGACGGTCCTCGGACGTCGTCGTCGTGCCGTCGGACCGGACGACGCCGCCGGACCGGACGCCGCCACCGGAGGGGACGCGTCGTGAAGGAGGTGCTCGCGGCGTCGCGCCCGTTCTCGTGGATCAACACCGCGTACCCGTTCGCCGCCGGGTACCTCGTCGCGACCGGCGGGCGCGTCGACGTCGCGCTCGTCGTCGGGACGCTGTACTTCCTCGGCCCGTACAACCTGCTCATGTACGGCGTGAACGACGTCTTCGACTACGAGAGCGACCTGCGCAACCCCCGCAAGGGCGGGATCGAGGGGGCGCTCGCGGACCCGGCGACGGCGCGCGCGACGCACCGGCGCATCCTGTGGGCGTGCGCGCTGACCAACGTCCCGCTCGTCGTCTGGCTCCTGGCGCTCGGCGACCTGGCAGCGGGCCTCGTGCTCGCGCTCGTGGTGTTCCTCGTGGTCGCCTACTCGGCACCCGTGCTGCGGTTCAAGGAGCGGCCGTTCCTCGACTCGGCGACGTCGTCGATGCACTTCGTGGGGCCGCTGCTGTACGCGCTCGTGCTCGTCGGCGCCGACCTCGGGGCGCGCACCGTGTGGCCCGTGCTCGTCGGGTTCTTCCTCTGGGGGGCGGCGTCGCACGCGTTCGGCGCCGTGCAGGACGTGCGGGCCGACAGGGAGGCGGGCATCGGGTCCGTCGCGACCGTCGTCGGGGCGCGCGCGACCGTGCTCGGGGCCGCGGGCGCGTACGTCGCCGCGACGGTGGTCCTCGCCGCCCTGCCGTGGCCCGGAGTCCTCGCCGCGCTCCTGCCGCTCCCGTACGCGGTGAACGTGCTGCGCTTCCGGGACGTGCGCGACGCCGACTGCGAGCGCGCCAACGCGGGGTGGCGCACGTTCCTGTGGCTCAACCTCGTGACGGGCTTCCTCGTGACCATGCTCCTCGTCGCGGCGGCGCTGACCACGTAGCCCCGCCGCCTCGGGACGACGACGCCCCGCGACCGGGAGCGGTCGCGGGGCGTCGGGCGCGGTGCGGGAGCGTCAGGAGAGGTCGCCGTACTCCCAGTGCCACGGCTCGTTCTTGGACCCGCCGGCGCGGGCCCACTCGGGGTTGTCCCAGCCGAACGCGGGGGCGTTGGCCCGCATCCACTCGTACTGCGCGGTGCCGTAGCTCTGCACGCCGGCACCGAGGTCGAGCGCGAGGCCCCAGCCGTGGTCCGACGTCCCCGGGGTCGCCGCGTAGTAGCCGCGCGACGCCTTGACCGAGACCTGGGAGCCGTAGGAGCGGTAGGAGTCGGTGACGGACAGGTCCGTGCCGAACGCCTCGCGGTACTTGAGGTTGAGCGCCTCGATCTGGTGGTCGGCGTCGCAGCGCAGCATCTCGCCGGGCGCGAAGGACAGCTCGCACAGCACCTCGGCCGGGATCTGACCGTTGCCGTACCCGGCCGTGGAGGTCGCCCACTGGTCGAGCTGGGCGGCCACCTCGGCTGCCGACGGCGGGCCGGGGACGACCTCGACGGCGACTCCCGCCTCGGTCGCGTCGAGCAGCGTGCGCAGCTCGGCGGTCAGCGCGGTGATGTCGTCGGCGCTCGCGGGCGCGACCGTCGCGGCGTCGTCCTCGGCAGCAGGCTCGGCGGCCGCCGCCTTCTCCGTGGCCGCGGCGTCGTCGGTCGCCGCGTCGGACGGGGCGTCCTCGTCCGGAGCGTCGTCTGCTGCCGACGTCGCGTCGCCCGACGGCTCGGCGTCCGCCGCACCGTCCGTGGCGGGCTCGAGCGGCGTGGGGGCCACGAGCCCCCCCGTGAGCGGTGCGGCCAGCTCGTCGAGACGCGTGCGCTCGGTGCTGCGGCTCGCCCTGTCGGCGTCCCGGTCGGCCGTCTCGGCACCTGCAGCCTGGGTACCTGCGGCCTCGCCGGCCTTGTCGGCCGTGGCAGCCTCGGTGCCGGCGTCCTCCGCCGCTGCGGTCTTCGCGGCCGCCGTGTCCTCGGCGCCGGCTGCGTCCTCGGTGGCAGGGGCCTCCGGTGCGGCGGCGGACAGCACGTCGGCCGAGCCTCCGGTCGCGGTGATCGCCTCGGAGAGCCGCGTCCGCGTCTCCTCGATCTTCGCGGCCTGGGCGGCGGGGAGGGACCCCGCCTGCTCGCTCGTCACGTACTCCGCGCGCACGAGCGCGTCGCTCGCGGCGTCGATCACCGCGGGGTCCGCGACGACGGCCGGCGAGCCCGCCGTCGTGAGGGGAGAGGTCGTCTCCGGGGCCGGCGTCGTCGCGCCCTGCGTCGAGGTCCCCGCGGGGTCGACGAACGCGGCGGCGGCGGTGGTCGCCGTGAGCGCGACGGCCGCGAGGGCGGCGCCGGTCCCGACGGCGGTGCGGCGGGCGCGCGGGCCCGTCACGGGCGGCACGAGAGCGTCGAGGCGAGCCGTCGCACCGAGGGTCGAGCGCAGCGAGGTGCGCGGAGCGGAGTGGCGGCCCATCTAGCGGTCCTCGCCGGGGGTCGGCCGGCGGGTACCGCGGGCGTCGTGGTGCAGCAGAGTCAAACCGGGGTCCGATCGTCGGGTCGTGGTCGACGGGGCCCGGCGGGGCCGCCCCGGGCAGGGGCAGCCGGACGAAGGGCGGGCGCGGTGACCACGACGGCGTGCGTGTCGTGGCGGGACGCTCAGGCCCTCGCACCACGAGGTCGGCTCCCGGACGCGCGTGGCGATCCCGACCGACCGTTCAATCGTCAACTAGTCAGACGTCCAGTCGCGCCCATTTCCGCGAGGATGCCTCGCGAATGGGGTGCGGAACCCGTGCTCAGGATGTGAAGAGGGTACGTGTCACGCGACTCGCGTCCCGCGTGACGCCGCTGCCGACGAGCGTCCCGAGCGCGATCCCGAACACCGCGACCGCCGCGTTCGCGAGCTCCTGCGCGGCCTCGGGCCCGCCTCTCACGAGGTCCGAGAGACCGAGCAGGCTCAGCGCGCCGGGCACGAGGAGCCAGAACGCGGGCAGCGTCGTGACGACGGCCGGCGGGCCTCTCCGGGTCCGCTCGACGAGCGTCGCGAGCGGCACCACGGCGAGCGCGCCGACGAAGCCCGCGAGCGGGTCGGCGGCCAGCGCACCCAGGAGCTGGGCGGCGTACGCGCCGAGCAGCACGACCCACACCCAGGGCAACGAGCCGCGCGGCGTCGACGCGAAGTACATCTGCCCGACGCCGACGACGAGCACGCCGAGCCACGGCGCCCACCAGCCCAGCGTCGGCTGCGCGGTCGCGGCGTCGAGCCGACCCGCGACCGCCGCGCCGGCGATGACGCCGAAGACGAGGAGCAGGAGCTGGGCCACCCCGTACACGAGCCGGCTCGCGCCCGCGACGATCTGGTTGCTCGTCAGCTCGATCGCGGCGACCGTCAGCACCGCGCCCGGCAGGAACGACACGAGCGGGGGGACGAGGACGCTCAACGGCTCGTCGCCGAGCCACGGCTGCACGACGTCGGTCGCGACGACCGTGACGAGGAACGCCGCGACGACCGGGAGGGCGGTGCCGAGCGTCGGCCACCGCGACCCGAGCCAGCGCAGGGCCCCGACGAACATGCCGAGGACGAGGTAGACCGGGAGCAGGTGGGCCGTCGGGTTGAGCACGAGGCCGAACCCGACGGTGAGGTGCCCGTGCCCGACGATCGTCACGGGCGCGCCGAAACGGGGCGGTCGTGCCCGGATCGCGCGGAGCTCGGAGCGGGCCTCGGCGAGCGGCACGTCGGTCGTCCGCAGGCGCCGGACGAGCGTGTAGATCGCGCCGATCTGGTCGAGGTTCAGCCCGCTCCCGGCGGCGGCCGCGAAGTCGGTGAGCGTCCCGCCCGCCGTGCTGACCCGCACGAAGACGCCCGTGGGCAGGACGAGCGTCCCGACGGTCGTCGCCCCGTACCGCTGCGCGACGGCCTCCAGCGCCTCCTCCACGTCCGTGACGGACTGGCCGGAGTCGAGCAGGTCGCGGCCGAGCGCGCGCAGCAGCGGGACGAGGTCGGGAGGGACGTCGGGCGGCTCCGGCGCGTCCACGGGGGCCGGATCTCTCCCGAGGGCGTGCAGGACCCGGCGGAACGTGGTCGGCGCACCGCGCAGACCGTCCCGCCACCGACGGTTCACGGGGCCGGTCAGGGGCGGTCCCCGGTGCTGGCGGTGACGAGGGCGAGCAGTGCCCGGCCGTAGGCGTCGGCCGGGTCGGCGGCCGCGTGGGTCGCGGCGTCGTCGAGCAGCACGGTGTGCACGACGTACTCGTCGCCGGTCCGCTCGAGGCACCGGAACGTGCCGCCGAGCAGCTCGCGCAGCTGGTCCTCCAGGGGGTGCCACAGCGCGTCCTCGAGCGCCACGGAGTCCAGCGCCCACTCGGTCGTGCCGTTGAAGCCGAGCACGACGCCCGTGTCGAACTCGTGCGGCTCGATCGTCATGTCGCTCACGGTGAAGACGTCGCCGCCCGGACCGGTCGCCAGCAGCCGGAACCGGTCGCCGGAGGCGGGGGACCACCGCAGACCGGCGTCGCGCAGGGAGAGGGCGAGGTCCCACGAGATCATGCGCCCACGGTAGGCCCGGCGTCGGGCCGGCGCCCGTCGCGCGGCCGGCCCCGCGGTGACGCGCGTCTCGGCACCGCCTCGCGCGCCGAGAGCGTGTGCTGCCTACCTTGGGGGGATGGAACCGGAGATCGAGAACGCCACGGACATCCTCGTGACGCTGGGTGCCGTCGCCGCCGGGATCGTGGTCGCGTTCCTGCTCGGCACGATCCTCTCGGCCGTGGTCCGGCGCCTCGGCCGGCGCAGCGAGCTGATGCGCGACCTCTCGCGGCGGCTGCGCCGCCCGGACCGTGCCATCCTCATGGTCCTCGCGGTGTGGGTCGCGGTGCGTCTCACGACGGACGCGTCGACGCCGTGGCTGCCCGTCGTCGAGCACCTGCTCCTCATCACGCTCATCGGGGTCGGCGCGTGGTGGGTGGGTGCGTTCGCGTTCGTGCTGGAGGACTCCGCGCTGCAGCGGTACCGCATCGACACCGCGGACAACCGGCACGCGCGCCGCGTGCGGACGCAGATCACGGTGCTGCGACGCCTCACCGTCGCGGTCATCGTCGTGTGCGCGATCGCGGGCGTCCTGCTCACGTTCCCCGAGGCGCGGGCGGCCGGGGCGAGCCTCCTCGCGTCCGCCGGCCTCATCTCGATCGTCGCCGGGCTCGCCGCGCAGACGTCGCTCGCGAACGTCTTCGCGGGCATGCAGATCGCCTTCACCGACGCGATCCGCGTGGACGACGTCGTCGTGCTCGAGGCGGAGTGGGGCCGGATCGAGGAGATCACCATGACGTACGTCGTGGTGCACCTGTGGGACGACCGGCGGCTCATCCTCCCCTCGACCTACTTCACGACGACGCCGTTCCAGAACTGGACACGGCGCGCCGCGGACCTGCTCGGCACGGTCGAGCTCGACCTCGACTTCGAGGTGCCCGTGGGCGCGATGCGCGCCGAGCTCAAGCGGCTGCTGGCCCTCACCGAGCTGTGGGACGAGCGCGTCGGGATCCTCCAGGTGACCGACGCCGTCGGAGGGCTCGTGCGCGTGCGCGCGCTCGTCAGCGCGCACGACGCCCCGACACTGTTCGACCTGCGCTGCTTCGTCCGTGAAGGGCTCGTGGACTGGTTGCAGCGGGCTGCACCGCAGGGCCTGCCGCGCACGCGCTGGGAGGGTGCCGCCACGACCGTGCCCGACGACGCGGGGAGGCCCGCGCTCGCCGCGCACCCGGACGACGCCCAGGCGGACGGCCCGGGACCCGACCGGCCCGCGGACCGGCGTCCCGACGACGAGGGCGACCGGGCGGACGACGAGCCGCCCGTCGCGCCGTCGCGCCCGCCGCGGCTCCCCCCGGACCGCGGCTCCCGACGCGCCGACGCGCCCGTCGTGCTCGGCACGATCCGGCGTGCGGGAAAGGCAGGAGCCGTGCCGAGCGAGGACCCGACCCGGCTCGTCGGGGTCGTCCCCGGCCCGGCTGGCGGTGCCACGGGCGAGACGAGGCTGCTGCCCGCCGTCGGGCACGACGAGGACGGCGTGCCGGAGGCGGCCGAGTCCGCGTTCTTCAGCGGCAGCGCCGAGGGCGAGCAGCGCTCGAAGGCGTTCTCCGGACCGGGGCAGGACGTCATCGAGGAGCGCGAGCGCACTGCCGAGCACGCGCGCGTGGAGGAGGAGGCCTTCGACGCCTCGGCGGACGCCCGGCGGGACCAGGACGAGGCCGAGGACCCGGATCCCGAGCACGGGGACGGCGACCGCCGAGCACGGGACTGACCACCGGATCCGGTCAGATCCGGTGGCGGACCCCGTGCTCGGCGGACGACCGCACGGACGGAGGGTCTACCCGAGCCCGGGGATCTCCACGCTCGCGTCGGCGAACGGCGCGCGCAGCAGGGTCGCCGTGGCCCAGCCGCGCGTCAGCAGGCCGGTGTCCGACTCGGGCTCCGAGTGCCGCTCCGTCCCCGAGTACTGCAGCATGAGGTGGCGGTCGCCGTCCTCGTGCACGCGCGCCTGCACGAGACCGAACGTCGCGAGGGGTGCCGAGCGCAGCCCGCGGAGCCGGTCCGTCGGGCAGTCGGGGACGTTGACGTTGAGCGTGCGCCCCTCGAGGGGCGTGCTGCGCACCCAGTCGAGCACGTGGTCCGTGACCAGCCGCGCGGTCTCCCAGTGCCGCGGCTCGGCGGCGTCGACGGAGACCGCGATCGACGTGATGCCGTGCGTCGTCGCGGACAGCGCCGCGCCGACGGTGCCGGAGTGCAGGATCGCGTTGCCCGTGTTCGCGCCCTTGTTCACGCCCGAGAGCACGAGGTCGGGCTTCGGGCCGAACCCGCCGTACGCCGCCACGAACGCGATGAGCGCCGGCGCGGCGCGGACCGCGAAGGACGCCGTCACGCCCTCGGGCAGACCGGGCGCGTCCCGGGGCTCGACGACGAGGCGTCCGTCGTGCTCGGCGCCGAGCAGGGACGCGCTCGCCCCGGAGGACTCGCGGGCAGGGGCGGCGACGGTCACGTCGTAGCCGGCGTCGAGGGCCGCGCCGGCGAGCACGGCCAGGCCGGGGGAGTCGATCCCGTCGTCGTTGGTCACGAGTGCGTGCACGATGTCCTCCGGGTGGGTCGTCGGTCGGTCAGGAGGCCTCGCGCACCGTGACACGCCGCGCGAAGCGTTCGATCTGGTCGCGGCGACCGGTGCCCAGCCCCCGCCGCGTGACGTTGAGCGCCCCCGCGGCGGCGCCCATGCGGACCGCGTCGGGCAGCTCGAGACCGCGCCCCAGCCCGACGGCGATCCCGGCGGTCATCGAGTCGCCCGCGCCGCGGTGGTCCACGGTCGTGACGCGCGGGGTCGTGACGCGGTAGGTGTGCTCGCGCGTCACGAGCAGCGTGGGGTCCTGCGCGCGCGAGACGACGACGGCCCGCACGCCGGCGTCGACCATCCCCCGGGCGGAGGCGAGGAGCGCCGTCTCGGAGTCGTCGTCGCTGAACCCGCCCTCGACGAGCTCCTCGTGGCTCATCTTCAGCACGACGCCGGGCGCGTCGCAGACGGCGCGCGCCTGGTCGCGGGACAGGTCCGCGACGACCTGACGGTCGGACGCGTGGAGGTCGCGCGCGAGCCGGCCGAAGAACGACGCGGGCACGCCGACCGCCGTCTCCGAACCGGTGAGGATCGTGACGGCGGCGTCGAGGGCGCTCACGAGGACGGTGCTGTACAGGTCGTCGACCTCGTGCCGGTTGAGGGGGTACGGGTCCATCGTCACGACCTCGGTGCGCTCGCCGCTGCGCCGGTCGTGGACGAACGCGCCGTTGCCGCCCGTCCCGACCGTGCGGAGCTCGAGGTTCTCGGCGCGCGCGAGGTGCGCCGCGACCGTGCCGGTCTCCCCGCCGAACGGTCCGCACACGACGACGCGCGCGCCGAGCGAGTACGCCATGCGCCCGAGCCACAGTCCCTGCCCGCCCGGGTGGACGTGCACCTCGGGCGACGACTCGTGCGGCCCCGCGGGCTCGATCTCGATCGTGAGCAGCGGCGTGAGGGCGAGGACGCACACCGTGGGCGTGCGGGCCTCGGTCGGGGCGATCGTGGCGGGAGGGGCGCAGCCCCGTGGTCGGGGCGAGAGGCACCGCGGGGGCGGTGTCCGGGGACGCCGGGGCGGGTGCCGGGGCCGGGGTCGTCGCGCTCATCCGTCGAGGCTAGGTCGCGCGGCGCCGCCTCACCCGGCGAGCGGGGCGTCCGGGGTGCCGAGACGGCCGTCGAGCCAGCCCGCGAGGCGGTCGGGCCGGTCGGTGACGACGCCGTCGACCCCGCGACGGAGCAGGTCGAGCCACTCCCCGGGCTCGTCCGCCGTCCACACGAGGACACGCAGACCGGCGTCGTGCAGCACGTCCACGAGGTCCGGTTCGCGCCGCAGCAGCGCGAGCTCCGGGTTGCACGCCGCGACGCCCAGGTCGGCGCACACCTGCACGAGCTCGTCCGTGCTGTCGGGACGCAGCGCGAGGAGGAGACCGCGCGCGAGGTGCGGCGCGGCGTCGCGCAGGGCGGCGACGGTCGGCGGCCAGAACGACTGCACGACGACGCGCCCGGCGAGTCCCGCGGCGTCGACCTCCTTCGCGACGAGCCGGGCGTCGTCGGCCGACCAGATCCCCTTGAGCTCGACGAGCAGGTCGATGCCGGGCCGTTCCGCCACCAGGCGCGTGACGTCCTCGAACGTCGGGACGCGCTGCCCGGCGTAGGCGCGCGAGAAGGAGGCCCCGGCGTCGAGCCCGCGCAGCGCGTCGAGGGTCAGGTCGGCGACGCGACCCGTGCCGTCGGTCGTCTCGTCGACGGTGTCGTCGTGGAGCACGACTACGCGGCGGTCCGCCGTGAGGTGCACGTCGAGCTCGATCGCGTCGGCACCCGCGCGCCACGCCGACTCGAACGCGGCCAGCGTGTTCTGCGGTGCGACGGACGAGCTCCCGCGGTGCGCGACGACGGCCGGTCGCCCTGCGCGTGTCGCCACCGGGAGCAGAAGACGGGGCAGGTCGTCGAGGGCCATGTCGTCAGTCTCGCCACGCGGGCGGTGGCGCGCCAGGGTTCCGCGCCGCCCGTCGCCGACCCTTCGCCGGCCGTTCACCCGGCCGCCCCCGGGTTGGGCGCTCCCCGGTGCGGATGGTTCCATGCTGTCCATGGCCCTCCGACCCGTCTCCTCCCGACCCGCCCTGTCCCGGTCCGCCGCCGTCGTCGCCGGCGTGCTCTGCGCCGCCCTGCTGACCGCGTGCTCGGGCGGGGCCGACGAGCCGGACGACCCCACGCCGTCGGCCACGTCGTCGACCGGTGCGGGCGCCGACGCGACGGACGGCACCGCGAGCCCGGACGAGACCCTCACGGCGCAGCAGGCGTGCGCCGCGATGTACGTCGACGGTGACGAGCCGCTCGAGCGCCGCGTCGTCGCCGCGCTCGTCGGCATCAGCGAGGACGGGGCCGGGACCGAGACCGTGAGCACGATGACCGCGGTCGGGATCGAGCTCGGCAGCCTCTCGGTGACGGTGCCGCCCGAGTTCGAGGGCGCCGTCGACGCGGTGCGCGTGCCGTTCCTCCAGCTCCAGGAGAACCTCGACACGGGGACCGAGGAGTCGGTCGACCTCGACGTCGCCTCGGCGCGCGAGGGCCTCACGGAGTACCGCGAGCTGTGCGACGCCGCGGGGGAGACCCCGGGCGCCTGATGCTCCCGGACCCCGACGGTCAGCGGCGGCGGCCCGTGAGGGCGAGCAGGCGCGTGAGGTCGTCCGCGTCGTCCTCGACGTCGAGCGGGCCGCGGAACAGCGGGCCCGGGTCGAGCAGCGTGGAGCGCGCCTCCGCGTAGTGCAGCGCCCACGCGACGAGCGCCGGGTCCACGACCTCGTCGCCGTCCGTCGCCCGGGCGAGGTCCCACGCGTGGACCACGAGGTCGAACGTCATCTGCGCGCAGTACTCCGCCGCGGACGTCTCCCCGTACGACAGGTGCACCACGCGGTCGAGCGCGTCCGGCGCGAGGAACGCCTCGCGCGCCTGCACGGACGCGTCGACCCAGCGGTCGACGGGGTCGTCGCCCAGCACGTCGCCGTCGAGCACGGTGCCGACGTCCGCGAGGGTCCGGCCGGCGAGGAGCTCCGGCGCCCAGAGCTGCTCCGGCGCCCAGAGCTGCTCCGCCGTCAGGTGGTTGACGAGGTCGCGCACCGTCCAGTCGTCGTCCGGGGTGCGCCGGGCCCAGTCGTCGTCGGTCAGCGGACGCACGCGTGCGTCGAACGCGCCGATCGCGTCCCCGTGGGCGGAGAGCACGTCCATCGTCGTCCTCCTCGGTGAGCCTGCGTCCACCGTCGCACGGATCGCACGACCCGGCGCGGACAGCCTCGCGTCAGGACCGCAGCACGAGGCTGACGACGATCGCGATCACGCCCCAGAGGACGAGTCCCGCACCGCAGCCGATCGCCAACCCGTTCGCGCCCGTCGACCGGCCCCGGGGCACGGCGCGGACGGCCGCCGCGGAGATCGCGAGGCCGGACACGACAAGCACAGCCCCCGCGATGATCCAGAACATCGCGATCACCGTGCCACAGGTCAGGTGCCCACCGCATCGTGGACGGGCGTCCAGTGCGCTCGCGGCCCGCGCCGGCCGTCCCCTCCGGTACGGGCGGACTTGCGCTGCGGGACCCGCCACCAGCACCGTAGCCCCGTGCACCGAACCGACGGCCCCGTCCGCCGCATCCTCTTCCCCGGCCGTCACCACCTCGTCACGCGGTTCCAGGTCGACTACCTGCGCGCCCTGCGTGCCGGGCTCGTCCGGGACCTCGACGGGCGGCGCGTCCGCTGCGCCCCCGACGTCGAGGTCGTCTGGGTCGTGACCTCCGCCAACCACTCGGGCACACGGCGCAACCCGCTGCCGGGACACCGCCGCGAGGCGCTGATCGAGAACGTCGCGGTCCGCGAGGGCCTGCCGAGCGTCGTCGTCCCCGTGCCGGACGCGGCGCCGAACCCGCGGTTCGCGACCCTCGTCGTGACGAGCGTCGCGACGGGCACCGGCCGCGAGCCCACGCCGGCCGACACCGTCGTGGCGTGCTCGACGCCGTCCCTGATCGACGCCTACCGCGAGCTGGGCTTCCGGGTCGCGGGAGTCGAGCTCGACGCGGCGGAGGACGACGGCGGACCCGGCGGCGGGGCGCGCGCGACGGGTGGGACGGTCGCGCGGCCGTGGGACGTCGTCGAGCTCCTCGCCGCGGGCGACGAGCACTGGCGCGAGGTCGCGCACCCTGCGGTGCCCGACTTCTACGCGCGCTACGGCCTCGTCGCGCACGTGCGGGAGATCTTCGCCGACCCGGTGGTCTCGGGCGACGGCGACCTCACGACGACGCGCGACTACCGCACGTACGCCGCCGCGTTCGAGGAGGCGTCGGCGCGCAAGTGGGCGCAGGTCGCGCCGCACGTGCGTCCCGGGCGGGTCGTCGACATCGGGTGCGCGACCGGCGGGCTGCTGGAGCACGCAGCGCGCGAGCCGCGCCTGCACGAGTCCGACCTGTTCGGCGTCGACGTCGCGCGGCACCTGGTCGCCGAGGCCGAGCACAAGAAGGCGCAAGGAGTGTTCGCCAACCCGAACGTGTGGTTCGTGCAGGCGAACATCCTCGCGCGGTCGGTCATGCCGGACGCGTCCGTGGACACGACGCTCACGATCGCGCTCACGCACGAGGTGTCGTCGTACGGGGACGGCGTGCGCGACGTCGAGCTGTTCGCCCGGCGCGTGCTGCGGCACACGCGGCCCGGAGGGGTCTGGGTCAACTCGGACGTGTGCGGGCCCGCGGACCCGGGCCGCGTCGTCGTGCTCACGCTGCGGACGGACGACGGCGCTGCGGCCGCCGGGGACGGGCCGGACGGGGCACGGACCGACCTCGACTCGCTCGCGCGCGAGGACGTCGCCGCGTACGTCGGCGGGCTGTCGACCGACGCGCGCCTCGCGCAGTTCGCGCACGACTTCCCGCGGTCGTCGGGGGCGACGTTCGCTCCCGAGCGGCTGGGCGACGGGCGCTGGCGGCTCACGCTGCGCGAGGCGATGGAGTTCCTCACGCGCAAGGACTACGTGGACAACTGGTTGTCGGAGGCGCACGAGCGGTTCTGCGACCTCAGCGGACCGCGATGGGCGTCGCTGCTCGAGGAGGCGGGCTTCGAGCTCGAGCCCGGCAGCGGCGCGTGGCGCAACGACTGGCTCGTCGAGCACGCGTTCGCGCCGGTGGCGACGCTGCACGACGCCACGACCGGCGAGCCCGTCGACTGGCCGGACACGCACGTGCTGACGGTCGCGCGCCGCCCGGAGCTCGCCTGACCGCTCGCGGGCTGCCGGGCGGGCTGGGATCGTGGGAGCCGTGCTGCTCGACGCGCGGACGCTGCAGGGCATCCAGGACGGGACCGTGACGCTCGCGTTCCGCCGCTGGACCGTGCCGCGCGTGCACGTCGGGACGCGGCAGCGGACGAGCATCGGCGTGGTCGAGGTGACCTCGGTCGAGCGCGTCCCGCTCGGACCGGACGGCGTCCCGCTGGTGCCCGACGCCGACGCGCGGCTCGCCGGTCTGGCCTCCCCCGAGCGCGTGCTGGCCCGGGGCGCAGCGCGCGAGGGCGACCTCTATCGCGTCGGGCTGCGGTTCGCGGGCGCGGACCCGCGCGTCGCGCTGCGCGCGGACGCCGAGCTCGACGCGGCCGCCGTCGAGCGGATCGGCGCGAGCCTCGCCCGCAAGGACCGGGCCGCCACCGAGCCGTGGACGCGCGCCTACCTCGAGCTCGTCGCCGCCCACCCGGGGGTCGTGGCGCGCGAGCTCGCGGCCGGGCTCGGGGTGGCGCGCGACGACTTCAAGGTCCGCGTGCGGCGGCTCAAGGAGCTCGGGCTCACGGAGAGCCTCGAGGTCGGGTACCGGATCTCGCCGCGTGGCGCCGCGTACCTCGCCGCCACGCGCGAGGACCGGACGTGACCGTCCACCCCCCGTCGACGCTCCCGGTGGTCGGCACGCCCACCGTGCTGCTGCGCCGCACCACGGTCGACGACTGGCCGCTCGAGCAGGCGCTGTCCCGCGTCGACGACGTACCCCGGTGGACGTTCGTGCCGCCGCGGATGACCGACGCGCAGGCGCGCCGCTGGGCGCGCGCAGCCGTCGAGCGCGCCGAGGCCGGGGTCGGCGTGCGCTACGTGGTGGAGTGCGACGGCGAGGACGCAGGGGTCGCGGGGATCGCCGGGCTCGGCACGTCGGCACCTGCCGTGTTCTACGCGCTGCTTCCCGGCGCTCGCGGACGCGGCCTCGCGACGCGCGCCGTCCGCTCGCTGACGGGGTGGGCGCACGACAGCGGCGCCGCGGAGGTGCGGCTGCTCACCCGGGTGGGCAACGAGCCGAGCGAGGCCGTCGCCGAGCGGTCCGGCTACCGGCTGCTGGGCGAGACGACGGACGAGCGGGACGGGTCGCGCGTCAGGGTCTGGGCCGCCGCGCCACCGTCGAGAGCCGGGAGCGCGTCGATGCTCCGCGAGTTCTTGAGCAGGCGGTAGTCGTCGAGCTGCTCGGGCGTCTTGCGTGCCGCCCAGCGGTCCAGCAGGTCGCGGTCCTCGACGAGCTCCATGCGGGGCACGGAGAAGCCGCACGAGTCGGAGACGCGCGTGACGTCCACGACGACGACGCCGCGCTGCCCGGCCGTCTGGTCCTTGGCGAAGAGGGGGCGCAGCGCGTCGAACTCCTCCGTGCCGGCCTCGACGTAGCGCCCGGTGCCGTGGAACCGCACGATGTTCGGCGGCCCGTCGAACGCGCAGAACATGATGACGATGCGGCCGTTCTCGCGGAGGTGGGCCGGCGTCTCCGCGCCCGATCCCGTGTAGTCGAGGTAGGCGACGCGGTGCGGCCCGAGGACGGCGAACGTCCCCGCCATGCCCTTGGGGGCGACGTTGACGTGACCGTCCGCGGCGAGCGGGGCGGTGCCGACGAAGAACACCGGCTGCGCCAGGACGAACGACGCGAGGCGGTCGGTGATCTGCTCGTGGAGGGTCGCCATGGGGCGAGTCTGGCACCGCTGCGGGTGGCCGGGAGTAGCGTCCGGGGAATGAGCGCACCTGCCACGACCCCACCTGCGAACCCGTCGCCGGAGGACCCCAAGGACACGCTGCTGCGATACCTCGCGCGCGAGCGCGCGGCGCTGCTCGGCAAGGCCGAAGGGCTGAGCGAGCACGACGTCCGTCGCCCCCTGACCCGCACGGGCACCAACCTCCTGGGGCTGCTCAAGCACGTCGCGAGCGTGCAGGTCGGCTACCTGTGCGAGACCTTCGGCGGCACGCACGACCTCGCGATGCCGTGGTTCGACGGCGAGGACATGGAGGTCAACGCCGACATGTGGGCGACCGCGGACGAGTCGCGCGAGGAGATCCTCGAGCTCTTCCGGCGCTCGTCCGAGATCTCGGACGAGACGGTCGCCGGTCTCGACCTCGACGCGCGCGGCGAGGTGCCGTGGTGGCCGCCGGAGCGGCGCGTCGTGACGCTCCACCAGATTCTCGTGCACATGCTCGACGAGATGGCGCACCACGCGGGTCATGCCGACATCGTGCGCGAGCTCGTCGACGGCGCCGCCGGCAACGGCCGGGGAGACCTGCCCGAGCAGTCCGACGCGGAGTGGACGGCCTACCGGCAGCGGGTCGAGGACGCGGCGGTCGAGGCCGCGCGCCGGGCGGGCGAGAGCGTGTGACGCGGCCCGCGACGCGTCACGCGCGCTCGAGGAGGACCGCGACCTCGTAGTGCGCGGTGTGCGGGAACATGTCGAGCACGCGCGCCTCGCGCGGCCGCAACGACGGCATGAGCGCGAGGTCGCGCGCGAGCGACGTCGCGTTGCAGCTCGAGTACACGACGTGCCGAACGTCCGACGCCTCGAGCCACGTGCTCAGCGTCTCGCCGACGCCGCGGCGCGGAGGGTTCACGACGACCAGTCCGGGCTGCGCGCCAGGCGACGACCCGAGCGCGAACGCCGTCGCGTCCTCGGCGTGGAACGTCGTGCGGTCCAGGCCTGCGTCCTGCGCCGTGAGCCGCGCGCTCGCGATCGCCTCGACGCTCGTCTCGACGCCGACGACGTCGCGCCCCGCACCGGCGACGTGCAGCGCGAACCCTCCGACGCCGCAGTACAGGTCCCAGACCGAGGAGGGGCCGGCGTCGTCCACCCAGTCGCGGCCCTGGCGGTACAGCGCCGCGGCGACCTCGGTGTTGGTCTGGAAGAAGCTCTGCGGGCGCAGGTGCAGGTCGATGCCGTTCACCGACATGCGCAGGGTCTCCGTGTCGGTGAGGAGGATCTCGGTCTCGCCCTCGACGACGGCCTTGTGCTCGGGATGGATGTTCGCGGAGACGACGCGCAGCCGCGGGAGCGCGTCGAGCAACGCGGGCAGGTGCTTGCGGAGCCGGGGCACCGACTCGGTCGAGCGCAGGACGAACCGGGCCATGAGGTCGCCGTCGGGCGACAGGGTCACGAGCACGTACTTCAGCTCGCCCCGCCGGGCGCGGACGTCGTAGGGGACGAGGCGTGCTCGCGTGACGATCTCCGCGAGCGGTCCGAACGCGTCCTGCAGCGCCGCGGGGTAGAGGGGGCAGTCCGTGAGGTCGACGCCGCCGGCCTCGTCGAGGATCCCGAGCACCGGGTCGTCCACGGTCCCCGTGACGACCATCTTCGCCTTGTTGCGGAAACCGGCCTCAGGCGAGGTCACCGGGTCGAGCCACCGCAGCCCGGGAGCGAGCGGGGCGAGCAGGTCGGCGCAGTGCCGCTGCTTGCCCGCGAGCTGGGCCGGGTACGGCTGCTCGAGGAGCGTGCACGACCGGCACCGCCAGGCGTCGAAGTGGTGGCACTGCACTCGTTCGAGTCTACGGCCCGGTCCTGTCCTCGGTCCGCGGGGACGGCTAGCCTGGCGTCGACGGCCGCCGGGCGGACGGTCCGGGGGCGTGGCACGAGCGGAGACACGATGGTCGAGCTCACGACGCGGGACGTGTGGCGCGTCCTCTTGAAGCAGAACTTCATGGTCCTGGGCATGGTGTCGGCGCGCGGCGAAGCGCGGACCGCGGGCGTCATGCTCCACGTCGAAGGGCGCCGCCTGTGGTCGACGACGAACGACGACGAGTGGAAGGCGAAGCACCTCGCGGCGAACCCGCAGGTCTCCGTCACGGTACCCGTCCCGAAGCGTCTGCCGTTCGTGCCCTGGGTCAAGGTGCCCGCCGCCACCGTCACGTTCACCGCGGTCGCGACGCTCGTGCCCGCGGCGTCGATCCCCGGCAGCGTGCGCGCGGTGCTGCTGAAGGGTCTTGACGTCGAGGAGGACGGCGCGCGCGGAGCGCTCGTGGGGATCCGCCTCGAGCCCTACGGGGACTTCGTCACGTACGGCGTCGGTGTGTCGCTGCTGGGGATGCGGGACACCGAGAGGGCACGAGGGCGCGCTCGCGCTGCCTGACGACGGCCGACGTGCGACGGGTCGTCGTCGTGCTGCTCCGGCGGACCCCCGAGTTCACGGCACGTTCGCCCTGCCGCAACCGCGCCGTGCGAACCTGCCCGCATGACAGCCGACGAGACCCGCGAGATCGACGTCGTGGTCCAGCGCATCGCGGACCGGTTCCCGGGCGTGGACCCGGACGACGTGCGCGCGCAGGTGCACGCCGAGCTCGAGGTCTTCGACGACGCGCACGTGCGCGACTTCGTGCCCGTGCTCGTGGAGAACGCGGTCATGGACACGTTGCGGGCGTCGCTCGAGCCGACGCCGATCGTCCCGCCCGAGGCCTGAGACCTGGAAGGCGAGGACGCGACCGAGCCCGGACTGTAAGGTCCCGGACCGCCTCGGCTGGGACGACACCGGGCCCGCGGAGTACGTCGCCGTCGCCAGCCTCCAGGCCGACGCCCTCGTCACGGAGGACGCCGAGCGGGCCCGGGCCGCGGAGGGGCTCGTGCGCGTCGCGTCGTGCGGGGAGCTGTCGGGGCTCGCGTGAGCGCGGGGGACCCGCTCGGTGAGCGAGCACGCGACATGGCGCGTACCGTCGAGCCGCTGACGACGAGGAGTGCGGATCACGGTGAACAGGGAAGTAGTGGGCGACGTCGCGATCGAGGACGGCGGGTCGCGGTGGGTGATGTGGGGCGAGATCGACTTCTCCGTGACGCACCGGGTCAAGCGGGCCCTGGCCTCCACCATCGACGGCTTCCCGAAGACCATCGACCTCCGGCGCGTGACCTTCATGGACTCGTCGGGCCTGCACCTGCTCCTCATGAAGGTGACGGCCGCGAGCCGTCCGCGGCTCGTCGATGCCCCGCAGCCCGTCCTCGACCTGCTCGACATGAGCAGCGCGCGAGGACTGGTCGAGCTCGTCGACGGTCCACACGACGACGGCGCGAGCACTCCCGGCGGAACCGCCGTGGGGCCCGCGCCGACCAGCGGCGCAGGACGGGGCGCGTGAGGCACTGGACGCCGACGACCGACATGGTGCGTCGGCTCTACGTCGCCGGTCGAGAGGCGACGAGCCCCGCGGAGACGCTGCGCATGCGACCCGAGGACATCGGCGCCGAGTTCGACCGGTGGTTCGCGGAGGCCGTCCGGCGCGCTTCCCGCCAGGACGCCGGGCCGGCGGAGGGTGACCCGACGGGCGGGCGCTCCTGACGCCGCTGCAGGACCGGTCGACCACCAGCGCTCGGCCGTGCGCCGCCACGTGCCGCTAGGTGTTCTCGCCGCCGTAGAACGTCCAGATGCGGTGCTGCGTATGCGGGTCGATGCGGCGACGCGGGCTGGTGGAGCCGCCGACGTGAGCCGCGAGCCAGGAGCGCAGCGAGCTCGAGGAGGTCTCGACCTCGCGGGCGAGCTCGTCGACGGTCGGCCATGCCGACCGCGCGGTGCGGACCTGGTTCCCCGTGGCCGCGAGGTGGATGTCGCCGCCCCATGCCATGGCTTCGACGGGTGACGAGAACCCGCCGATGCGACCGGGCCGGGGCAGGGGTTTCTCGAGGCACCACTCCTCCGCCCGCGTGACGACCCGGTACACCCCCTCGGGTGCCGTGGCCTCGTACCCGCCGTCCTCCGTCGCCTTCCAGCTCAGCCCCATGAGGCGAAGTATTGCAGCGATGCGCCTCGAATGAAACATGAGCGAGACGCGGACCTCGACTTCACCCGCTGGCTCCTGGACACTCGTCCAGTTCGCGACCTACGGTGGACGCAGCGCCGGTGCCCCCACCATCGCCCCCCGCTGGTGGGGGTGCCGGCCGTCAACGCGGTGCTGTCGAGCCGCTCCGCGCGGCATGGGCTCGGGGCCGCTCCGCGACGTGCTGGCGGCGGACGTGCGCCGGCCGGCTCGGCTCCATCGAGAGGTGGTGGGCCCCGTGGGGTTCGAACCCACAACCTACGGATTAAAAGTCCGCAGCTCTGCCAGTTGAGCTAGAGGCCCCGGACGAGCGCGCTGCGATCGTCGGGGACAGCCTACGCGGGCGTGCGCAGCCCCTGGATCCGGAGCGCCACGACCCGTGACGCCCGCCCGGCACGGGAGTAGCGTCGTCCGTGAGGGGGCAGCACTTCGTCCCGACCCGGCACGCGGCGATCTCCCGACCGCGCCGGGCCCGACCCGTACCTGTGCACCGTCGCACCATGGAAGGGGTCTGCCGTGCACACCCCGCGCCGTCTGACCGTCCTCGTCCTCTCCGCACTCCTCCTCGCGACCTCGGCCTCGGCCGCCGTCGCGACACCACCACGACCCGACCCCTCGCACTCCGCACCGACCCTCCTGGCGACCGGGCTCTCCGGAGGCGCGGGCAGCACGATCGGGCCCGACGGCTCCCTCTACGTGACCGAGCCGCGGTCCGGCGAGGTCTCCCGGGTCGACCGCCGGACCGGTGAGATCTCGACCGTCGTGTCCGGCCTGCCGACGCAGCTGCCCGGGACACCGGGTGGCGCGATCGACGTCGCGTTCCTCGGGCGCACCGCCTACGTCCTCGTGACCATCGTCGAGCCAGCCGTCGTCGGCCTCTATCGCGTGGACCGGTCCGGCGGCGTGACCCCGGTGGCCGACATCGGTGCCTGGTCGATCGCGAACCCGCCCGACACGGACTTCTTCGTGCCCTCGGGCGTGCAGTACGCGCTCGAGAGCTACCGGGGCGGCTTCCTCGTGACGGACGGGCATCACAACCGGGTGCTGCGCGTGACGACGCGCGGTGAGGTCACCGAGGTCCTCGCGCTCGGCAACGTCGTGCCCACGGGTCTCGAGACCGTCGGCCGCACGGTCCTGCTCGCGCAGGCCGGTCCGGTCCCGCACCTGCCGGAGGACGGGCGCGTCGTCGCGTTCCGGCCCGGGTCGCAGGACGTGCGAGAGGTCGCCTCCGGCGGTCGGCTGCTCGTGGACGTCGAGAGCGGGCACGGTCACCTGTTCGCGCTCGCCCAGGGCACGTTCACGCCGGGGAGCCCCGAGGGGTCGCCGGCCGCTCCGGACACCGGACAGCTCCTGGAGGTCGGTCGCCACGGCGACCTGCGAGCCGTCGCGGTCGGCCTCGACCGGCCGACGTCGGTCGAGATCGTCGGGCGCACTGCCTACGTCGTCACGCTCGACGGGGAGGTGTGGACCGTGCGCCTGGGGCACGGCCACGGGCACTCGCACGGCCACTGAGCCGCACTCCACCAGCGCGCCGCCCTGCATCGGTGGGTCGCGAGACGCCGCCGGACCCGCGCGGGCGCGTACCGTACGCGCCGCTCCCCGGACTGTCCTGTGCGGTCTTGCTGCGTGAGAAATTCGGTGAGATCGGGGTGTGGCGCTTGCGCCGTCCGCCGGATCTTGCTTGGTTGGAGGAGACCGAGGGGCCCGCGGGAGGGTGCACCGACGGCAGGTCACACCCCCCAGGTGTGAGCCGCACGGACGTGTCCCGTGGCCCCCGCCCGGCGACGAGAGGAGCTCTCGTGCTCACCCTGACCGACAACGCCCGTACCGCTGTCCAGGACCTCACCACGCAGGCCGGTGTCCCCGAGGGAGGCGGTCTCCGGATCGCCGAGTCCGCGGACCAGGCCGGCAGCTTCGAGCTCGCGCTCGTTCCCGCCCCGCAGCCCGACGACGAGGTCGTCGAGAACGGCGAGGCCAAGGTGTTCGTGGAGTCCGCCACCGTGCCGACGCTCTCGAACCTCACGCTCGACACCGACCCGAACGCTCAGGGTCCGTCGTTCGTCCTGACCCCTCAGGGCTGACGCCGCACGCACTTCGGCGACGCGCCGCTCTCCTCCTCCAGGCGCGTCCTCGAACCCCGACGGGTCGTCCGCATCGCGGGCGGCCCGTCGTCGTGCCCGGTCGGGTCAGACCTGCGCCAGCAGCCTCGGACGTCCTCAGCGCGCGTCGCGCGCCGCGGCGGCGACCTCCGCGGCGACCGCGCCGGCGCGCCAGCAGCGGAACCGCAGGACGCCGCGCTCGTGGTGCACCGCGACGATCCCGGTGAGGACCCCTGGCTCCGTCTCGACCGACGTCACGTCCCGCAGCGCGAGCATCATCTCGCCCGGCAGCCCACGGAGCAGCGCCTGGTCCGCGCGTGAGACGCCGAACCACAGGTGGTCCGGGACGACGGCGAACCGCGTCCCGACCCAGATCTCCGCCCGTCTCCGCCGCCATCTCTCGACGGTCCGACCCACCCCGGTCGCCGTGGACGGGACGTCCCGCCGGTCGGTCCCGGGGAGGAGCAGGTTCGCGAGGCGCCGCCCCGACCCGCGTCCTTCCGGCGCGTCCGCGGAGCGCGTCACGTCGCCGGCCCGACGATCCACCAGCCGCCGAGCACCGCGGCGCCGACCGTGACGACGAGGAACACGCCGACCCAGACGAGCCCCGGCACGCGGGTGAGCCGGGCGAGGATGTCGGCGTCGGAGGCGGCGGCCCGTCCGCGCGCCCGCTCGCTCTGGAGCTCGAGCACGGGGCGGACGGCGCCGAGGAGCAGGAACCACGTCACGGCGTAGGCGACGGCGCTCTGGACCGCCGGCGCTGCCCACCACGAGACCGCCACGAGCGCAGCACCGCTCACGAGCACCGACCACAGGCCGAACCAGTTGCGGATCTGCAGCAGCAGGAGCGCGAGCAGCAGCACGAGCAGCCACAGCAGCCCGACGGCGTAGCCCTGGCGGAGGAGAGCGGCCGCACCGAGCCCGATCAGGCCCGGGCCGACGTAGCCCATGAACGCGGTGAGCACCATGCCGAACCCGCGCGGCCGGCCCGAGGAGACCGTCAGCCCGGACGTGTCCGAGTGCAGCCGGATGCCCGACAGGCGCCGCCCCGTCAGGACCGCGGCGAGCGCGTGCGCGCCCTCGTGCGCGATGGTGATCACGTGCCGCGCCACGCGCCACACCGGGGTCACGAGCACGACGGCGAGCGCGAGGACGCCCATGGCGGCGACCACCGCGGGGTCCGGGGGAGCGACGGGGGTCACCGCGGCGTCCCAGATCTGCCCGACGACGTCCCCCACCGACGAGGCGACGCCACCGCCCGAGGTGGCACCGCCGTCGGACAGGGTGGTCAGGGCCATAGCGGCCTTCGTCAGCGCGTCCACGCGCGCCATTCCACCACGCCTGGCGGACAGCGGTCCCCGGCGTCCCGACTCCCGGTGCGCCGAGCACGACCTGGTGCGCGGTCGAGCACGACATCACGGTCGTTCTGCGTCTGATATCGACCGTCAGGTCGTGCTCGGCCGCGGACCCCGCGGTCCCGCCCGACGTGACGCCGCACACGCTTCCCGGCCGCACGGCGTCGGGCATGAGACACTGGTCGGACGAGGGCAGTGCGAACTGCGCGCCCCGCGTCGTGGAGATCCCCCCGGATTGCGTGCGGCGGACCCCGACCCCAGCCTCGAGAGGCCTTTCTTCCTGTGACTTCCTTTGCCGACTTCGGCCTGCCCACCACCGTCGTGCGCGAGCTCTCGCGCCAGGGCATCGACTCCCCGTTCCCCATCCAGACCGCCACGCTGCCCGACTCGATGAAGGGCCGCGACGTCCTCGGCCGTGGCCGCACGGGCTCCGGCAAGACGCTGGCGTTCTCGCTCCCGACCGTCTCGCGGCTCGCCCACGCGAAGACCTCGCGGCACCCGCGTCGGCCCCGCGCGCTCGTGCTGTGCCCCACGCGCGAGCTCGCCAACCAGATCAACGCCACGATGGAGCCCGTCGCGAAGGCCCTCGGCCTGACGACGACGACGATCTTCGGCGGCGTCGCGCAGTCGCGCCAGGTCGCCGCGCTCGACAAGGGCGTGGACATCGTCATCGCGTGCCCCGGCCGCCTCGAGGACCTCCTCAACCAGCGCCTGCTCACGCTCGACGGCATCGAGATCACCGTGCTCGACGAGGCCGACCACATGGCCGACCTCGGGTTCCTGCCCGGCGTGAAGCGCATCATGGACAAGACCCCGAAGAAGGGTCAGCGCATGCTGTTCTCCGCGACGCTCGACAACGGCGTGGACCAGCTCGTCAAGCGCTACCTCAGCAACCCGGTGCGCCACTCCGTGGACGACGCCGCGGCCGCGCCCCCGCAGATGACGCACCACATCCTCGCGGTGCGCGACGCGGAGGCGAAGAAGCAGGTCGTGCACGAGCTCGCGTCGGGCACCGGTCGCCGCGTCCTGTTCATGAAGACGAAGCACCAGGCGAAGAAGCTCGCGAGGCAGCTCACCGCCGCGGGCGTCCCCGCCGTGGACCTGCACGGCAACCTCGGCCAGGGCGCGCGTGAGCGCAACCTCGAGGCGTTCTCCTCGGGCACCGTGAAGGTGCTCGTCGCGACCGACATCGCCGCGCGCGGCATCCACGTCGACGAGGTCGAGCTCGTCGTGCACGTCGACCCGCCGGCCGAGCACAAGGCCTACCTCCACCGCTCGGGCCGCACGGCGCGCGCGGGCTCCGAGGGCGTCGTCGTCACCGTGATGCTCCCCGAGCAGCGCGGCGACGTGCGCGACCTGACCCGCAAGGCGAAGATCACGGCGCAGCCGAAGCCCGTCGACCCGGGCGACGCCACGCTGAAGGCGCTCGTCGGCGACATCGCGGCGTATGTGCGCCCGGCCGACATCACGCCCCCGCAGACGCAGGCCCGGCGCGGCACGCCGTCGACCAACGGCGGCTCGCGCGCGTCGCGCCGTGGCCAGGGCTCCGGCCAGGGCGGCGCTCCGCGCGGCCAGTCCGCCGGCGGCCAGGGCGGCCAGCGCCAGACGGCGCAGCGTTCCGGCGGCGCCGGCCGCCCCGCCGGTGGCTCGTCGGGCGGCTCGTCGCGTGGCGGGCAGTCCCGCGGCGGTCAGCAGGGCCAGCAGTCGGCAGGGCAGGGCGGCTCCGCCCGCCGCGGCGGCCGCGGCCGCGCGCAGCGCCCCGCGGGCGGGACCGTCTACTCGACGTCCTCCGCGCGCTGACCGCAGCACCTTGCAGCACGGCCGGCGGGCCGAGGACGGGAGATCCGTCCTCGGCCCGCTGCCGTACCCGCTCCTGGCGGTACCTCGCCCCCGCCGTCCCGTCGTCGCTACTGCCGTGCCATCGCGATCCGGAGCACCGTCTCCGGGTCCACGAGGTGGTCGTGCGTGTCGCCGCCCACGTCGAGCTGCACCCACTGCAGCCGCCCGGTGAACCGGCTCGTCCGGGTGGTGTAGTCGGGCGACACGCACGTGCCCGACTCGTAGCCGACGTCCGTGGTCTCGTCCGCGGAGAAGACCATCGGCTGCGTCGCGTCGACGCGGCCGGTGCCGACCGGCTCGCCGTCGTGGAACAGCGTGACGTCGCCGCCCTTGCCGAGGCCTCCGCCGTCGTACGCGAGCTCGGCGCGCACCTGGTGGCTGCCGGTGGGCAGCGGGACGTCCGCCCGGACGGCGAAGTGGTGGATGCCGAGCACGTTGTAGAGGAACGTGAGGCGTCCCTCGTGGACGTACAGGCTCCACCCGCCGAACCGGCCACCCTGCGCGATCAGCACCCCCTGCGCCGGTTCGTCGCGGACGTCGACCTGCGCGGTGACGGAGAACGACCTGTTCTTGACGCTCAGCACGCTGTTCTCCGACAGGCGCCCCATGCCGGGGTAGAACACCTGCCGCGTCCCCCGCAGGAGCGTCGGCCGACCGGCCATCGACGGCTCGAGCCGTTCTGCGCCGCGGTCGTCCAGCGGGAGGACGCCGTACTTCGCCGCCTCGATGAGCCACAGCCGCTGCAGCCTGGCGAGCACGTCCGGGCGCTCCGCGGCGAGGTCGTGCGCCTGGCTGAAGTCCGCCGACCCGTCATAGAGCTCCCACGTGTCGTCGTCGAACGGCACGAGATCGCCGCCCACCATGACCCACGGGGTGCGGTGCTTCGTGACCGCGCTCCAGCCCTTGTGGTAGATCCCGCGGTTCCCGAACATCTCGAAGTACTGGAGGTCGTGCCGCTCCGGGACCTCGGGGTCGTCGAACGCGTACAGCATCGACGTGCCCTCCATCGGTGACTGCAGCACGCCGTTGACCATCGTGGGCTCCGGGATCCCGGCCGCCTCGAGGACCGTCGGCGCGACGTCGACCACGTGCGTGAACTGCGAGCGCAGACCGCCGCGCTCCGCGATCCGCCGGGGCCAGTGCACGATCGTCCCGTTGCGCGTCCCGCCCCAGTGCGACGCCACCTGCTTGGTCCACTGCAGCGGCGAGTTCATGGCCCACGCCCACCCGACGGCGTAGTGGTTGTACGAGGCCGGCGACCCGAGGTCGTCCATCGTCGAGCGCAGGAACTCGGGCGTCTCGAGCGCCGCCATGCCGTTGAAGTTCGCCATCTCGTTGAACGCGCCGTTCACCGTGCCCTCGGCCGACGCACCGTTGTCGCCGATGACGTAGTAGACGAGCGTGTCCTCGAGGACGCCCAGCTCCTCGAGGGTGTCGACGAACCGGCCGACGTGGTGGTCGGTGTGCTCGAGGAACCCCGCGTAGACCTCCATCTGGCGGGCGAGGACCGGCTTCAGGTCGTCGGGCATGTCGTCCCACGCGGGGATCTCCTCGTGCCGTGCCGTGAGCTCGGTGCCCTCGGGCACGACCCCGAGCTCCTGTTGGCGGGCGAAGATCCGCTCACGCTGGACGTCCCAGCCGTCGTCGAACGCGCCACGGTACTTCTGGATCCACTCGGCGGGAACGTGGTGCGGCGCGTGCGTCGCACCGGGCGCGAGGTAGACGAAGAAGGGCTTGTCCGGCATGAGCGCCTTCTGCTGACGCACCCATGCCGCGGCGTGGTCCACGAGGTCCTCGGTGAGGTGGTAGCCCTCCTCGGCCGTAGCGGGCGGCTCGACGGGCGTCGTCCCGTCGTAGAGCGCCGGGTCCCACTGGTTGTTCTCGCCGCCGATGAAGCCGTAGAAGGTCTCGAAGCCGCCACCCCCCGACGGCCAGGCGTCGAACGGCCCCATGGGGGACGACTGCCACACGGGGACCTCGTGGCACTTGCCGAACTGCGCCGTCGAGTAGCCGTTGAGCCGCAGCGTGAGGGCGAGCGGCGCCTTCGTGTTGGGCCGCAGCGAGCTGTTGCCGGGCGCCGACGTCGCCGTCTCGGTGATGCTCCCCATGCCGACCGAGTGGTGGTTGCGGCCCGTGAGGAGCGCCTGGCGCGTCGGGGCGCACAGCGCCGTGGTGTGGAACCTGTTGAACCGCAGACCGCCCGCCGCGAGCCGCTCGGCGGTCGGGGTGCGGCACGGGCCGCCGAACGCGCTGGAGGCGCCGAACCCGACGTCGTCCAGGAGGATCACGACGACGTTCGGCGCGCCCTCGGGCGGGAGCAGCGGTTCGATCGGCGGGAACGCGGTGTCGGGATCCCGCGCGTCGTACGTCGTCAGGCCGGGCGGCGTGCGATCGGGGATCGGCAGCATCGAGCGGGCGTGCTGGTCG
Source organism: Cellulosimicrobium sp. Marseille-Q4280 (assembly GCF_943181405.1). Classification (GTDB taxonomy): domain Bacteria; phylum Actinomycetota; class Actinomycetes; order Actinomycetales; family Cellulomonadaceae; genus Cellulosimicrobium. The sequence continues at coordinate 232,291 of NZ_CALPBY010000005.1, read as the reverse complement.
GGACGCATGGTGCCTCCTCGGGCAGGGCGGACGCGAGCGTCACGCCGCTGCGGACGCCCTGCTGGCGTCTGCCAGTGTGATCTGTATCACGTGCTGCCGACGAGTGCGACCCGGGTCTCCGCCGGGGCGCGCGGACCGGGGCTCAGGCAGCGGTTCAGTGCAGGAGGTACTTCAGGAGGATCACCACGAGGCCGAAGCCGGCCGCCACGCACGTCTCGCCGACCAGCGGCCAGCCCCGCACCCCGGCCCGGGTCGCGGCGTACCAGCCGGCCGCGGCGAGCAGCACGACCGTGAACCACAGGGCGACGAAGGACGCGGTCTCGGCGTCGAGGCCCGCGACCCGCCCGACGGCGAAGACGACGATCGGGGGGATGCTGCCGACGAGCACGCCGGTGTTGGTCCGCAGCGCCTCGTTGAGCCGATGGCCCGACGAGTGGTCCGGGTCCGAGAACCGGCCGCCGATCGCGTCCACGTAGACGTGGGTGAGCCAGTAGATGACGGCGACCACCGAGGCGGCGATCGCGACGCGGTCGCTGTCGACGGTGTGGACGCTGTTCACGGCGAGCACGGACCCGGTGACGACGGCGCCGTACAGGAGATCCGGCGCGGCGCGCGCGTGGACGTGACGTCGCAGTCTGTTCGGCACCTCGGCCATGGGGTCATCCTCCCCGCTGACGGGACGGTGCGCCACGGGGCCAGGAACACCGGGCGCGTCAGGACGGTTGGGAACGGCGGAGGTGGATCATGACCGACAAGACCCACGAGAACACCGGTACCTACCAGGTGACGAAGACGGACGAGCAGTGGCGCGAGGAGCTCACGCCGCAGGAGTATGCCGTCCTGCGCCACGCGGGCACGGAGCGTGCCTGGACGGGCGAGCTGCTCGACGAGAAGCGCGTCGGCGTCTACAGCTGTCGCGCGTGCGGCAACGAGCTCTTCCGCTCGGACACCAAGTTCGACTCGCACTGCGGGTGGCCGAGCTTCTTCAGCCCTCTCGCCGGCGACCGCGTCGAGCTGCTCACCGACAGCAGCCTCGGGATGGTGCGCACCGAGGTGCGCTGCGCCCGGTGCGGCTCGCACCTGGGGCACGTCTTCGACGACGCGCCGCAGACCCCGACGGGCGACCGCTTCTGCATGAACTCCGTCAGCCTGACGTTCGAGCCGACGGCGTGACGCCCGCCGTCGTGCGCCGACCCGTGCGGCGCGCGACGAGCGACCGGACCAGGACGTCGCCCCCCACGGCGAGGGCGACTCCGACCGCGTAGCAGGCCAGGTCCCGCACCGCGAACGTGCTGCCCAGCAGCCACGCCGCGGGCGGGACCTCGTCGTTCACGGCCGCCGCGAGGCCGGTGGCCTGCAGTGCCTCGACCGCCCCGCACCACGCGAGTGCGAGCGCGCCGACCGCGACGGGGCGGGTGCGCACGAGGACGAGCGCCACGAGCAGGTAGGTCGCCACCGCGTACAGCACGTCACCGCCGACGTCGCCCCACGGGTCCGGCACGCGGGTCGCCACGACGAGGCCCGCGAGCACCACGGCGGCGAGCGCCGCCACGAGGGCGAGGCGCCGCCGCACCGGCGTCACCGCGTGGCGTTCCAGCGCACGACGTCCTCGGAGTAGCGGTGCAGGAGCCCCGCGAGCCTCGCGACGTCGTCGCGCTCCCACCCGGCGAGCGCCTCGGTGATGGACTGGACCCGGCCACGGTGGGCGGCCTGGAGACGTGCCGCGCCGTCGGGGGTGAGCGTGATGAGCTGGCCGCGCGAGTCGTCGGGGTCGACCTCGCGCGCGACGAGCCCGAGCGAGTGCATGCGGCTGAGCTGGCGGGAGATGGTCGCCCGCCCGACGCCGAAGTGCGCCGCGAGGTCGGAGCCCCGGACGCCCGGGCGGTCCGCGATGTGCGCCAGGATCGGGTAGGCGCTCGCCTCCAGACCGGGGTGGATCCGGCGCGCCATGGCGGCGGCCGCCGCCCCGGCGCGGCGCAGCAGGATGCGCAGCTCGCGCTCGAGGTCGACGTACGCGACGTCGGGCTCGGTCGTCGGGGTGGCGCTCGGGGCAGGCGTTTCGGCGGACACAGGCCCATCATGGCGGCAAGGGGGAGGAAAGGTCACGATCGTTCGGCAAACCTCACCCTGCTGGACACCTGACCAGCACGTCGAGTGCATGAGAAATGCGGCCCCGAATCGTCTCGGGACCGCATGTCTCACGCACTCGGGGCCTGGGGTCAGCGCGACGGCCGAGCCGTGGCCTCGTCGTCGACGACGCCACCGGGCGCCCACGCGTCGACGAGCGTCGACTCGGCCTCCTCGACGAGGGTGACCCGTCCAGGCGTGGAGTCCACGGGCGCGTCGTCGGCGTCCGCCGACGCAGCCGCCTCGCGCTCGAGCCGCTCCTGCAGGCCCGTCTTGGTGCCGAGCGGCACCTCCTTGAGGAAGGCCACCGCGATCAGCGCGACGAGCGCGAGCGGCACCGCGACGAGGAAGATCTCGGCGATCCCGTCGCCGTACGACTTCTCGACGAGGTCCCGGAGCGGCGCGGGCAGGGTCGCGACGTCGGGCACCGCGCTGCTGCCGCCCATCGAGTCGGCCGGGACGCCCATCGCGGTGAGGCCGGACCGGATCGACGACGTCACCGTGCTCGCGAGCACCGCACCGAGCACGGACACGCCGATCGCACCACCGAGCGTCCGGAAGAACGCCACGGTGGACGACCCGGCACCCATCTCCTCGACGGCGAGCGTGTTCTGGACCGCCAGGACCAGGTTCTGCATGAGCATGCCCATCGAGGTGCCGAGCATGAACAGGTAGAGGCTCACCAGGACGAAGCTCGTGTGGTAGTCGATCGTCGACAGCGCGAGCAGGGACACGGTGAGCAGCGCGGCACCGGAGACCATGATCGTCTTGTACCGGCCGGTCCGGGTGATGAGCTGGCCGAACAGCGTCGACGCCACGAACGTGCCGATGATCATGGGGATGGTCAGGAGGCCCGACTCGGTCGGCGTCTTGCCGCGCGCGACCTGCATGTACTGGCTGAGGAAGACGGCCGTGCCGAACATCGCGACACCGACCGCGACCGACGCCACGACCGCGAGGACGAACGTGCGGTTCTTGAACAGGTGCAGCGGGATGATCGGCTCGGGGGTGACGCGCTCGACGAGCACGGCGCCGACGAGCGCGGCCAGGGCACCGCCGACCATGACGAAGGTCTGCCACGAGAGCCACTCGAAGTTCTGGCCCGCGAACGTGACCCAGAGCAGGAGCGTGGCGACGCCGACGCTGATGAGGACGGCGCCCCAGTAGTCGATGCGCACGACCCTGCGCGCCATCGCCGGCAGGTGCAGCGTGCGCTGGAGCACGACGATCGCGGCGATCGCGAACGGCAGGCCGACGAAGAAGTTCAGGCGCCAGCTCACGGTGTCGGTGAGCACGCCCCCGAGCAGCGGGCCGCCGATCTGGCTGACGGCCATGATGCCGCCCATGAGGCCCATGAACTTGCCGCGCTCGCGCGGGGAGATGATGTCGGTGATGAGCACGGTCGCGAGCGCCATGAGGCCGCCGGCGCCGATGCCCTGGAAGGCGCGGAGCGCGATGAGGGTCTCGACGTTCTGCGACAGCCCGGCCAGCGCCGAGGACACGACCGCGACCACCAGGGCGACCTGGATGAGGACCTTGCGGTTCGTGAGGTCGGCGAGCTTGCCCCAGATGGGGGTCGAGATGCACATCGCGAGGAGGGTCGACGTGACGACCCAGGTGTAGGAGGACTGCGACCCGTCCAGGTCGCTGACGATCTTGGGCAGCGAGCTCGACACGATGGAGCTGGCGAGGATCGCGACGAACATGCCGAGGAGGATCCCGGAGAGGGACTCCATGACCTCGCGGCGGGTCATCGTGGTCTGCCCGGCGGACGCGGGTGGCGCCTCGGCGGGGGTGGTGGCACTGGTCATGCGGGGGTGCTCCTCGGGGGTGCTGGCGGTGCGGGGAGGTCGGGGGTGGCGTGGCGTGGCCGGAGGCGGCGTGGGCCGCGCGACCGCCCCGGTCCCGCGGTCGATCTGCTCGGTCGCGGCGACGATCTCGTCGGTCGACCAGTCGGCGAAGGTCTCGGCGCTCATCACGTCGATCAGGGCGAACGAGCGTCGGACGACGTCGTGCCCGGCGTCGGTGAGCGCGACGGTCCGTGCGCGCCGGTCGTCGTCGTCGACCGAGCGCAGGACGAGGCCGCCGTCGACGAGGTGGCTGACCTGCCGGCTCGCGACGGACAGGTCGACGCGGAGCCTGGCCGCGACGTCGCCGAGCTGGACGGGACCGCAGCGGTCGAGCATGCGCAGGACGCCGAGCGACGCGCGCGGGATGTCGAGGTCCCGCGCGATGCGCACCGCGCTCTCCCGCTGCACGCGCGCGAGGTCGTCGAGCGCGCGGACGAGCCCCGAGGTCGGGGTGCGGTCGGGGGAGGTGGTGGCTGCGCCGTCGGGCGCGAGGGTGGTGACGGGCACGGTGACTCCTTGGTTGCTGCAGGCAAGCATACGGGATGCAGTTGCTTGCAGCAACCATCAGTCGTCGTGGGCGACTCCCGGACGCGGCGAGCCCGGGGCCGCGGGGCACAGGGTGCCGCGCGACCCCGGGCTCGTCGGGGTGGTCCGAACGGGTCAGCCGTGTCGGGCAGCCGCCTCGTTGCCCATGTCCTCGAGCTCCATGCCCTTGGTCTCCGGGACCTTCGAGAGCACGAAGACGAACGACAGCGCCGCGAAGATCGCGTACATGAGGTACGGGATGGTCGCGCCGAACGCGTCGAGCATCGGGGGGAACGACAGGGTGATCGCGAAGTTCGCGAGCCACTGCGCCATCGCCGCGACCCCCAGCGCGGCGGCGCGGATCCGGTTCGGGAACATCTCGCCGAGCAGGACCCAGACCAGGGGCCCCCAGGACGCACCGAAGAAGACGACGAACGCGTTCGCGGCGACGAGGGCGATCGGAGCCCACGGGTCGGGCAGCGTGATGTTGTCGCCGCTCCCGCTCGCCTGCGTGAAGGCGAGGGCCATGATGCCGAGCGAGAGCGTCATGCCGGCCGAGCCGATCAGCAGGATGGGGCGGCGACCGACCTTGTCCACGAGAGCGATCGCGATGAACGTCACGGCGACGTTCGTCACCGACGTGATGGTCGAGACGAGGAACGACTGGCTCTCGTCGAACCCGACGGCCTGCCACAGGGTCGTCGAGTAGTAGAAGATCACGTTGATCCCGACGAACTGCTGGAACACCGACAGCAGGATGCCGACCCAGACGATCGGCTTGAGCCCGAAGCTCGAGCCCTTGAGCGAGCCCTCCTGGGCGTTCTTCTCGTCCACGGCGATCGAGCGGTGGATCTGCGCGATGCGGTCGTCCACGTCCTCGTCCGGTCCGAGCACCGACGCGAGCACGTCCCTCGCCTCCGCGTCGCGGCCCTTGGCGACGAGGTAGCGGGGCGACTCGGGGATGCGCATTGCCAGGATCCCGTAGACCGCGGCGGGGATCACGCACACGAGGAACATCCACCGCCAGGCCTCCCAGCCCAGCCACAGCTCGTTGGCGGCTCCGCCGGCCGTCTCCGCGAGGAGCTGGTCGGACAGCAGCGCCGCGAAGATGCCGACCGTGATCGCGAGCTGCTGGAGCGAGCCCAGGCGGCCGCGCAGCTTCGCCGGGGCGATCTCGGCGATGTACGCGGGGGCGATGACCGACGCGATGCCGATCCCCACGCCGGCCATGAACCGCCAGAGCGCCAGGTCGAGCGCCGACCACGCGATCGCGGAGAGGATCGACGAGGCGAAGAACAGGATCGCGCCGAACACCATGACGCGCGTGCGCCCCCACCGGTCGGCGAGCTTGCCGCCGGACCACGCGCCGAGCGCGCACCCGAGGAGCGCGATCGCGACCACGAGGCCGGTGACGGCCGCGTCGAGGTCGAACTGCCCCTCGATCGCGGCGACCGCGCCGTTGATGACCGAGCTGTCGAACCCGAAGAGGAAGCCACCGACGGCGGCGGCGAACGCAAGACCGATGGCCTTGCGGTGCGCGCTCTTCGCGGTGACGGTCTGGTGACCTGCGGCGTCGCTGGACATGGGTTCCCTCCGGTCGCTCACGGGCCCTGCCGCGGACCCTTTCGTCACTGTAGGGCGGCCTGTCCGACCCGGCGCGCCGAAGTGGCACGCCCTCGCAGTGGTCTCCGCGACACCCGTCGCGGGCACGTGACCGACGGCGGTCCGGTGCAGACTGGGTCGGTGCCCGACGTCCCAGACCTCCCGCCCGAGCGTCCTCGTGAGCCGTCCCCCGCCGTGCCGGAGGGCGTCCCCGACCCCGGCCGCCCGGACCGCACCGTGCGACCGCGGCGCCCCGCGATGCTCGACCCGCGCGACGCCGACGAGCTCCCCGGCGAGCTCGACCCCGCGCTGCGCGAGGAGGTCGCGCACACCACGGCGCACGCCATCGTCCACCAGGCCCGCGACGCGGAGGACCCCGAGGTCGTCGGCAGGCTCGTCCACCTCGTCGAGACCGAGGGGCTCGACGTCGTCGCGGCGCTGTGGGCGGACGCGCCGCCCAACTCCCTGCCGGGCGCGCTGTGGCGGCTCTACGTGCTGCGCGAGTGGGTGCGGCGCGACCCGCAGACCGTGACGCTGCGCTACCGGCTGGGCGTCGACGTCGCCCCGGTGCACGAGGCGATCGCCGGCGTCCCCCGCCCGCCCGAGCCGCAGGACCTGCTCGAGCTCGCCGACGCGGTGCTCTCGGGGGTCTTCGCCGGAGACCTCGCCGTCGCGCTGGAGCGCGCGGCCTCGTTCTGCCGCATCCTCGCGACCGGGGCGGCCTTCGACGCCGACGCCCGCGAGGTGGTCGACCCGGACGGCGCGCTGCGCACGACCCGCGGTGCGTCGTCGCTCCAGCGGACCGCCGAGGAGCTGGAGCACGCAGCGACGCTGTGGCGCGCGGACCGGCTGGACTGACCGCTCGCCCCCGCACGTCCGTGGCCGGCTCGCACGCCGGCCGGGGGAGTCTCGCGGTGCGCGAACACGCACCCGTCCGGGTTCCCGTGCCGGGCACCGGCACGTACGATGGACGACGACGCCGGGCCGCGGTAGCCCCGGGCTCCACACTCAGCCGCTACGAGCGGCCACGCGCCGAGAGGCGCTCCCGGTCCGGCGTCGCTCCGTGGCCGCGCGGCCCGCGACGAGGCGGGCGGCGTCGGCGTCCCTTTCCCGACGGAATCCGTGCGGGACCTCCGCCCCGGCGTGGGCAGGCCGTGCGGCACCTCGTGGCGGACGCACAGGGACCAGTGCGGGAGCACGGCTCGCGGTCGGCTACATTTGACGAGAGTTCGACCCGTGTTCACCCGTACCACACCTGCAGCACCCCTCGAGACTCATCGCCGCAGTACCGACAGCGCTCTCGACGACACGGACGACGAGAGCGTTCCGACACCGCGCCGAACCCGACCCCGCCCCACCTCCGGAGCCTCCCGTGCGCCTGCGCCTGACACCGCGCGACACCTCGTTCTTCGATCTCCTCGCCGCACTGGCGCAGCACCTCGTCACCGGTTCCACGCTCCTCGCCGAGCTGCTCGGCGCCGACCGGCCGACCCGCAAGGTCCTGGCGAAGCAGCTCAGCGAGACCGAGCACCTCGCGGACGACGCGACCCACTCGATCATGCGTCGCCTCAACCAGACGTTCGTCACCCCGTTCGACCGGGACGACATCTACGCGCTGGCGTCCGCACTCGACGACTGCATGGACTACATGGAGGAGGCCGCCGACCTCATCGTCCTGTACAAGGTCGAGGCTCTGCCGGCGCGGGTGTCCGAGCAGGTGCAGGTGCTGCAGCGCGCATCGGAGCTCACGGCGGAGGCGATGCCGCGCCTGCGGTCGATGAGCGACCTCGCCGAGTACTGGGTCGAGGTCAACCGCCTGGAGAACCAGGCCGACAAGCTGCACCGCAAGCTGCTCGCCGAGCTGTTCGACGACGTGGCGGACCCGATCCTCCTCATGAAGCTCAAGGAGATCGTCGAGATCCTCGAGGAGGCCGCGGACGCGTTCGAGAAGGTCGCGAACACGGTCGAGACCATCGCGCTCAAGGAGTCCTGAGAACGGTGGGTAGCGAGGTCGTCCTCGTCGTCGTGGTCGTCGCGTTCGCGCTGGCGTTCGACTACACCAACGGGTTCCACGACGCGGCGAACGCGATCGCGACGTCGGTCTCCACGCGGGCCCTGACCCCGCGGGCCGCGCTGATCATGGCGGCGGTCTTCAACCTCATCGGCGCGCTGCTCGGCACGGCCGTGGCGCAGACCATCGCCGAGGACATCGTGGCGGTGAACGACGTCCCGCCCCACCAGGGCCTCGTGATCGTGCTGTGCGGGCTCGTCGGCGCGATCACGTGGAACCTCATCACCTGGTGGCTCGGGCTGCCGTCGTCGTCGACGCACGCCATCATCGGCGGGCTCGCGGGCGTCGGGATCGCGTCGGGCATCACCGTGCACTGGGACGCGATCCTCGACAAGGTCGTGCTGCCCATGATCTTCTCGCCGCTCATCGGCTTCGGCCTGGCGTTCGCGCTCATGGTGGGCGTGCTGTGGATCTTCCGGAACGCGGCGCCCGCGAAGGCGTTCCGCCGCTTCCGCATCGCGCAGACCGCCTCCGCCGCGGCGATGGCCCTCGGTCACGGCCTGCAGGACGCGCAGAAGACGATGGGCGTCATCGTGCTCGCGCTCGTCGCGGGCGGGTTCCAGGACGACAACACCATCCCGCTGTGGGTCAAGCTGTCCGCCGCGACGGCGATCTCGCTCGGCACCTACGCGGGCGGGTGGCGCATCATGCGCACGCTGGGCCGCAAGATCATCGAGCTCGACCCGGCACGCGGCTTCGTGGCGGAGTCCGTGGCGTCGCTCGTGCTCTACGCCAACGCGTTCATCTTCCACGCGCCGGTCTCGACGACGCACACGATCACGTCGGCGATCATGGGCGTCGGCGCGACGAAGCGGCTCTCGGCTGTCCGCTGGGGCGTCGCGAAGAACATCGGCGTGGCGTGGGTCCTCACCATCCCCATGGCCGCCCTCGTGGCCGCGGTCATGTACTGGGTCCTCAGCCCGATCCTCCTCTGACGGCGCGGTGGCGTGTCAGGGCGTGGGATCACCGGGGTGGCCCACGGCCCGGACACCCACGGTGCGCCGCGAGCGTGTCAGGACGGGGGGTCACCGGGGTGACCCGTGGTCCTGACCGCTCCGGGCTTCCTGGCCGTGCACAGGCTCCGGACGTAGGGCCCCGTCCACAGGCCGGTCGTCGTGCCCGACGGCGCAGCCTCCACCGCCGTCAGACTCACCCCGTGACCGGCTCCCGCGACGTCGACCGCCTCCCCGGCTTCTCCCGGCTCGTCGCCGCCCAGGCGCACGTCGCCACGCGCACCCAGCTCCGTGCGCTCGGCATCACGTCGCGGCACGTCGCCACCCAGCTCGCCGCACACCGCTGGACCGCGGTGTCGAGCGACGTCGTCGTGCTGCACAACGGGCCTCCCACGGTCGAGACCGCGCTGTGGACCGCGGTCCTGTGCGCCCCCGACCCCGTGGCGCTCGGCTCGTGGACGGGGCTGGCGCGCCACGGTCTCGTGGGCTGGGCGCGGCCGGGCATCCACGTCGTCGTCGCTCGCGGCGCGACGGTGGCGAGGCGGTCGGGCGTCGTCGTGCACGAGTCGCGGCGCCCCGCGCCGGAGGACATCGTGCGTGTCGACGGGCTACCTGTGCACCGGGTCGAGCGGTGTGCCGTCGACGCCGCTGCCTGGCAGGACTCGCCGCGCACCGCCGTCGGGCTGCTCGCGGCCGTCGTGCAGCAGCGGCTGACGACCGCCGACCGCCTGGGCGAGCAGCTCGACCGCGTCGGGAAGGTGCGGTTCCACCGCCTGCTGCGCGCGAGCCTCGCGGACGTCCGAGGCGGTGCCGACGCCCTGAGCGAGATCGACCTCGTGCGGCTGTGCCGCGCGCACGGCCTGCCCGAGCCGTCCCGCCAGGTGCGCCGGCAGGATGCGCGCGGTCGGACGCGCTTCCTCGACGCGGAGTGGCGTCTGCGGGACGGGCGGCGGCTGGTCGTCGAGGTCGACGGGGTCGGGCACATGGAGGTGGGCCGCTGGTACGACGACCTCCTGCGCGACGCCGAGCTCGGTCACGACGACCGCACGACGGCGATCCGGCTGCCGGCGGCGGCGCTGCGGATCGAGCCGCTGCGCGTCGTCGCGATCCTCGCGCGGCATCTTCTCGCGTGAGCGTGCGCGACGTGTCAGGACCGCAGGTCACCGGAGTGGCCTGTCGCCCTGACACGTTGGCGCGCGCCGTGACGTGTCAGGGCGAGGGGACACCGGGGTGATCCATGGCCCTGACAGGTCAGTGCAGGGGCGGGGCGACCTTCTCCGCCGCGACGACGCGAGGCCCCTTCGGCGTGTGCGCGACGTGCGCCACGATGACCTCGCCCGGCTCCAGGTAGGGGTCCTGGGTCGGGAGCGCGTTCGCGACGGCGCGGCGTGAGTGCTGGCCCAGCACGTCGAGGACGGTCGGCAGCACCGGCCGGTGCGTGCACAGCACCGTCGACCGCTCCGTCTCGAGCAGCTCGCGCACGGTCCGGGCGACCCGCCCCGGGGAGCGCTCGTGCTGCGCCTCGCTGAGGTGCTCGCTGCTCACGGTCGCGAGGTGCGCGGCGCTCGCGTACGGCGCGATGGTCTGCGCGCACCGGTCCCACCGGCTCGTGACGACCGCCTCGACGCCGTAGGCCGCGAGCACCGGGACGAGGGCCATCGCCTGCGCGTGCCCGGTCGGTGTGAGCGGACGGTCCCGCTCCTCGCCGTGCCACACCCCGCGCGTCATCGCCTTGCCGTGCCGGGCGATGACGACGACGTGCGTCGCGAGCCGCCCCTCGTCCCGTTCGCGCACGAGCGCGTCGAGCGGCGTCCGGTCGGCGTAGCGCGTCAGCCGGCGCGCGGCGTCCTGGACCGGGAGCCACGCGGACGCGTCGATCTCCTGCGGCGAGACCGGGGGGACCGGGGCCCGCGCGGCGAGCGCGCCGGCGTCCCGCGTGCGCGACGCACGGCGCGCTGCCCAGTAGTGGACCCGCTTCACGCGGCCCTCGGGAGTGAGGTACTGCAGACCCGGCAGCGGCACGCCCAGGACCACGGGCTTGCCCGTCTCCTCGGCCACCTCGCGGGCCGCAGCGGCCTGGAAGGTCTCGCCCGGGTCGAGCTTGCCCTTGGGCCAGGACCAGTCGTCGTAGCGCGGGCGGTGCACGAGCCGGACCTGCAGCTCGCCCCCCTGCACGCGCCACACGAGCGCACCGGCGGACTCGATGACGGGCGCGTGCTCGACGTGCGTGGGGCCGAGCGCAGGGCGCAGCGGGACGCCCGGTTGCACCGCGGCGGGCGGGACTCCCATCCGCGGCTCACCGTCTCCCGGCGAGACGGCGGCGCTGACGGCTCACCAGGCTCGCCTGCAGGTCGACGAGCGGCCGGCCGTCGGGACCGGCGTCGGGGCGGTGCCACGTCCCGTCCGCGTCGAGGTGCCACGAGGCCGTCGTGTCGGCCGTCGAGGTGTCGAGCAGGTCGATCAGCTCGCGGACCTGGTCGGGGTCCGTGATGCGCACGAGCGCCTCGACGCGGCGGTCGAGGTTGCGGTGCATGAGGTCGGCGGACCCGATGAAGACCTCCGCGCCGCTCTCGGGCCCCTCACCGATGGCCGGGCCCGCGGAGTTCGCGAACGCGAAGATGCGGGAATGCTCGAGGAACCGGCCGAGGATCGAGCGGACCCGGATGTTCTCGGACAGCCCCGGGACGCCGGGCCGGACCGCGCAGATGCCCCGTACGACGAGGTCGACCTTCACGCCCGCCTGGGACGCCCGGTAGAGCGCGTCGATCGTGGCCTCGTCGACGACGGAGTTCACCTTGATCTTGACCCAGGCCTCGTGGCCGTCGCGCGCCGCCGCCGACTCGCGCTCGATGCGCTCCACCAGTCCCGTGCGCACCGTGCGGGGCGCCACGAGGAGCCGGTGGAACCGGGACTGCGGCGCGTAGCCGGAGAGCTGGTTGAACAGGCGCGTGAGGTCCTGCCCGACGTCCGGGTCGCACGTCAGCAGGCCGTGGTCGGTGTACAGCCGCGCGGTCTTCGGGTGATAGTTGCCCGTGCCGACGTGGCAGTACCGGCGCAGGCCGTCCGACTCCTGCCGGACGACGAGCGACAGCTTGCAGTGGGTCTTGAGCCCGACGATCCCGTAGACGACGTGCACGCCCGCCTGCTCGAGCTTGCGGGCCCAGGAGATGTTCGCCTCCTCGTCGAAGCGTGCCTTGATCTCGACGAGGGCGAGGACCTGCTTGCCCGCGTCGGCGGCGTCGATGAGCGCGTCGACGATGGGGGAGTCGCCCGACGTGCGGTACAGCGTCTGCTTGATCGCGAGGACCTTCGGGTCGGCGGCGGCCTGCTCGAGGAACGTCTGCACCGAGGTCGAGAACGAGTCGTACGGGTGGTGCAGCAGCACGTCGCGCTCGCGGATCGCGGCGAAGACGTCGGTCGGCGACGCGCTCTCCACCTCGGCGAGCACGCGGTGCGTCGTCGGGACGAAGGGCGGGAAGTGCAGGTCCGCACGGTCCAGGTCCGCGAGGAGGTTGAGCCCCGTGAGGTCGAGCGGCTCGGGGAGCTCGTACACCTCCTCCTCGACGACCCCGAGCTCCCGCACGAGCAGCGCGCGGATGCGCGGGCTGATGCCGTGGGTGAGCTCGAGCCGCACCGGCGGGCCGAAGCGGCGGCGCAGCAGCTCCTTCTCCATGGCCTGCAGGAGGTTCTCGGCGTCGTCCTCCTCGACCTCGACGTCCTCGTTGCGCGTGACCCGGAAGGTGTGGTGCTCGCGCACCTCCATGCCCGGGAAGAGGTGGTCGAGGTGCTGGGCGATGACCTCCTCGATCGGCACGAACGAGGTGGGGCCGCGGTCGGCGGCCCCCGTCTGCGACGTCGGTGCCGACGGGCGACCCCGCGCGTCGACCGCGATGAACCGCGGCAGCAGCGGCGGCACCTTGACGCGGGCGAAGTGCTCCTTGCCCGTCGTCGGGTTGGCGACCACCACCGCGAGGTTGAGGGACAGCCCCGAGATGTACGGGAACGGGTGCGCCGGGTCGACGGCGAGCGGCGTGAGGACCGGGAAGATCTGCTTGCGGAAGTACTTGTGCAGGCGCTCCTGCTCGCGCGTCTCGAGCTCGTCCCAGTGCACGAGCGTGATGCCCTCCGCGGCGAGCGCGGGCTGGACGTCGTCGGCGAAGACGCTCGCGTGGCGCGCCATGAGCTCGTGCGCGCGCTCGCTGATCGCGTCCAGCACCTGGCGCGGGGACAGACCGGAAGCGGCCGTGACCGCGATGCCCGTCGCCATGCGGCGCTTCAGGCCGGCGACCCGCACCATGAAGAACTCGTCCAGGTTCGACGCGAAGATCGCGAGGAAGCGCACACGCTCCAGCAACGGCTGCCGCGGGTCCTCCGCGAGCTCGAGCACCCGCTGGTTGAACGCGAGCCAGCTCAGCTCGCGGTCCGCGAAGCGGTCGTCGGGCAGCGGCGCGCTGTCGACCGGCGCGATCTCCAGCTCCGGCTCCTCGGCGATGTGCTCGGCGATGTGCGCCGCGAGATCCGGGTCGAGCGTGCGCTGGGTGGACGTCTCGGTCATGGGTTCATGGTGGCACCAGTTGGTGAACGGTGCGTGACACGGGTCACCGGCCGGTCGGTCGGTCCGCCCTCGGCGCGGCCGCGTACTGCACGTCGGCGGTGCGGCGCACGAAGCCCGCGCGCTCGTAGGTCCGGACGGCGGGCGCGTTGTCCCCGTCGACGTAGAGGACCGCCTCCCGCACGCGCGCGCGGGCCAGGTGAGCCAGCCCGACGGCGGTCAGCAGGGTCCCGAGGCCGCGCCCCTGCGCGTCGGGGTCGACGCCGACGACGTAGATCTCGCCCTCCGCGGGTGGCTCGGTCGGCCCGCCGGACACGGCCGGGTCGGGAGCGGTGCCCGTCGGGATCTTCGTCCAGACGAAGCCGACGACGGCGCCGTCCGGCCCGGCGGTCCCCCCGCTGACGGACCCGGTGTCCTCGAGCAGGTAGAGCCCCGCGGCGTCGAACCAGTCCTCGTCCACCCGCGCGCGCAGGTCGGCGACCGTGAGGCGCCCCTGCTCGGGGTGGTGCGCGAACGCGCGGGCGTTGGCGCGGACCCACGCCGCGTCGTCGGCTCCCGGGACGAAAGTGCGCAGGCGCAGGTCCGGCGGTACGTCGGGGAACGGGTGCTCGTCCGGGCCGCCCAGGGGCCGGGCGAGCACGAGCAGCTCGCGCACGGGCACGAACCCCGACCGCGCCGCGAGCGCCCGGGCCGCGGGGAGGTCCCCGTGGGCCCACACGTGCAGCGCGGCCCGGTCGTCGTCGCGCCGGGCGTCGTGCTGCCCGTCCGTCGGCACGACGTCGCGACGCTCCTGCGCGCGGGCGGTCGCGCTCGCGAGCAGGTGGAACCCGAGGCCGTGGCGTCGGTGCTCGGGCCGGACGACGAGCTCGGCGCTGGGGACCGGCCCGCGGCGGTCCACCTGGGCGTAGCCGGCGAGGTCGCCGCGCCACCAGGAGAGCAGGTGGACGACGTCGTCGTCCGCCTCCCGCAGGTTGAGCAGCGGCTGCTCCGAGAGCGGGGCGACGCCGTCGGCCCGCTCGGCCGCGGCGGCGAGCTCGCGCACCTGGGTGATCTCGACGTCGTCGATCAGCGGTCCGGGGTGCCAGAGGATCGAGGTGTCCACCACTCCATCCTGCCCGTCCTCGTCGCGTTCACACACCCGCGCCCCCACGGTTACGCGGCCGAAACAGGCCCCGCCTAGCGTTCTCGATGTTCCTCTGATCAACATTTTCTGCGAGTCCGTCCACACGACGGAGAGGAGGCGGTGTGCACCACGACGAGGCAGCGGTCCTTCCGGTCGGCGCGCCCGACGGCGCCGCGACGCTCGCCGGCGCGGACGTCACCGGCGTGCTCGGGGTCCGCACGGTGGACGGCCGCACCGTCGACCTCCGGATCGCCGACGGCCGCGTCGTCGCGGTCTCGGCCACCGCGACCCGGGACGCCGCCGCTGTGCCCGGGCTGCTCCTCGACGCCCGCGGCTGGCTCGCGCTGCCCGCCGCGTGCGAGCCGCACGCACACCTCGACAAGACCCTCACGGCCTCGCGCCTCGACCCCGGTGGGGGCGAGGACCTGGTCGGCGCCGTCGCGCGCTGGCGCGAGCTCGCACCGGGCATCGACGGTGCCGACGTGGCCGACCGTGCGCGCCGCGCCGTCGAGCGCTACGTCGCGCGGGGCATCACGACGATCCGCACCCACGTCGACGCCCCTGCGGTCGGGGACCCGCTGCGCATGCTCGACGCCCTGCTCGGTTTGCGGGACGAGCTCGCGGGCTCCGTCACCCTCCAGGTCTGCCTGCTCGGCGGCTCGCACACGAGCGACGCCGTCTACGCGGAGGCCGTGGCACGCGGCGTCGACGTCCTGGGCGGCTGCCCCCACCTCGCGCCTGACCCGGCGGTCGAGATCCGGCGCGTCCTGGACCTCGCGGAGCGCACCGGGCTCCCGGTCGACCTGCACGCCGACGAGCAGACCACGCTCCCGGCGGGCGGGCTCCTCGACGTCGAGGACGTCGCGCTCCAGGTGATCGCGCGCGGCCTCGAGCAGCGCGTCACGGCGAGCCACGCCGTCCGGCTCGGCGCGCTGCCGCCCGAACGGCTCGTCCCGCTCGTCGACCTGGTGGCGCGGGCCGGGCTCGGGGTCGTCACGCTGCCGATCACGAACCTGTACCTCCAGGGCCGCGACGCCACGCACCTGGCCCCGCGCGGGCTCACCGCCGTCCGTGCGCTGATCGACGCAGGCGTCCCCGTGGCCGCCGGGGCCGACAACGTCCGCGACCCCTTCAACCCCGTGGGCACCTGCGACCCCTTCGAGACGACGTCCCTCCTGATGACGGCCGCGCACCTCACGGCCCGCGAGGCGCTCGACGCCGTCACCGCGGGCGCACGCACCGTGCTCGGCCTGCCGCCGGCAGGCGTGGCGGTGGGGCAGCGGGCCGACCTCGTCCTCGTCCCCGACGCCGCGCTCGGCGAGGTCCTCGCCGGTGGCGAGCACGCGCGCGTCGTCCTGAGCGGCGGGCGCGTGGTCGCGGACACGCGCGTCACCCGCGCCCTCGCGCTCGACCCCGTCGCGACCCGGCCCACCGACCCGCACTCCCGGGATGCCGCGCCCGCGGCCCACCGGCCCGACCAGCTCGTGAGGTGACACCAGTGAGCACCACGACCACGCGACCCCGTTCCATGACGCGCACGCTCGTGCTCGACGACGTGACCAAGCAGTTCGCCACCGGCACCGTCGCGCTCGAGGACGTGAGCCTGAGCGTCTCGGCGGGGGAGTTCGTCTCCGTCGTCGGGCCGTCCGGCTGCGGCAAGTCCACGCTGCTGCGGCTCGCGTCCGGGCTCGACGACGTGAGCGGCGGCAGCATCGAGGTCAACGCGCACTCGACGTCGTACGTCTTCCAGGAGGCGACGCTCCTCGAGTGGCGCAGCGCGCTGCGCAACGTCGAGCTCGTCGGCGAGCTGCGCGGTGTCGGCAAGGCCGACCGGCGGCGGGCCGCGCAGGAGGCGCTCGACCTCGTCGGGCTCACCGGGTTCGAGAAGCAGCACCCGCGCCAGCTCTCGGGCGGCATGCGCATGCGCGTCTCGATCGCCCGGGCGCTCGTCGCCGAGCCCGACCTCGCGCTCTTCGACGAGCCGTTCGGCGCACTCGACGAGATCACCCGCCTGCACCTGCAGACCGAGCTCCAGAGGCTGTTCGCCCTCAAGGAGTTCGCCGGGCTGTTCATCACCCACTCGGTGTCCGAGGCCGTCTACCTGTCCACGCGCGTCCTCGTGATGAGCGGCCGTCCCGGTCGCATCGTGGCGGACATCCCCGTGCCGTGGGCCTACCCCCGCCCGCCGGAGCTGCGCTTCGAGCCCGAGTTCGCCGCGCTGACCGGCGAGGTGTCCGCCGCCCTCGGGGAGCACTCGTGAGCGTCCCCGTCGTGAAACCGCCCACTGACCCGCCGGTCACCGAGACCGGACCGCAGGAGGCCACCATGTCCACCTCACAGCCCACGTCCGAGCACGTCCGCACGAGCGGCCACGCCGCGCCGTCCCCCGTGCCCGCGGGCGCGCCGTCGTCCGCTCCACCGTCCCCCACCGTCCCCGCCACCCCGCCCGCCGACGAGCCGGCCGGCGGGCCGACGGCGGGCCCGGCGGCACGGACGTCCGCGCGGGGCGGGAACCGCGGACGGGGGCGCGCGTCGGCCGCGCTCGCCAAGGTCGGCCCGGTGCTCGCGGCGCTCGGGGGGATCGTCGCCGTCTGGTACCTCGTCAGCTTCGTCGTGCTGAGCGCGGAACGCCAGTTCCTCCTGCCGCCGGTGCACGAGGTGCTCGCGAACACGCTCGGGAACCCGAACGTCATGGGCCCCATGCTCGACGCGCTGTGGCAGACGGTCGGCGTCGCGCTGTGCGGCCTGGGGATCGCCGTGGTCCTCGGGATCGGGTACGCGGTCGTCATGGTGCAGTCCGGGTGGGCGGAGAAGACCCTCTACCCGTACGCCGTCATCCTGCAGACCATCCCGATCCTCGCGCTGACGCCGCTCATCGGGATCTGGATGGGGTACGGGTTCAGCGCGCGCATCGTCGTCTGCGTGATCATCGCGCTGTTCCCGATGATCTCGAACACCCTGTTCGGGCTCCAGTCCGCCAGCGCCGCCGCGCACGACCTCTTCACGCTCAACAGGGCGACGCGCGCCCAGCGGCTCTTCAAGCTCCAGTTCCCCGCCGCCCTGCCCTCGATCTTCACGGGCCTGCGCAACGCCGCCGGTCTGAGCGTCATCGGCGCGATCGTCGGCGACTTCTTCTTCCAGCAGGGGTCGCCCGGGATCGGCGGACTCCTGCGCACCTACACGCTGCGGCTGAACATGGACGCCCTGTTCATGGCGATCATCCTCACCGCGCTCTTCGGCGTCGTCGTGTTCTCCGTCTTCGCCGCGCTGGACCGGGCCGTCATCGGCCGCTGGTACGGCACGGCCGGGCGCTGACCGGCCCCGTCGCCTCAGCCCGTCTCGCCCCGCACCACCCCTCGCCCGCCGCGTCTCCCACCGGTCCCCTCCCAGCACTGGAGCACTCGATGACCCTCTCGCGTCCCCGTCGCGCCGCGTTCACGGCGCTGTCCCTCCTCCCGCTGGTGGCCCTCGCCGCGTGCAGCAGCGGCGAAGCCGGCGGCGACCCCGCCGCCGGGAACGAGCTCGACGTCGAAGCCGCCGAGGCCGGCGGACCGCTCGACCTGTCCGACGTGTGCCCCGCGACCGTCGTCATGCAGCAGGACTGGCAGCCCGAGTCCGAGCACGGCGCGATGTACGCGCTCGTCGGGGCGGACTACACCGTGGACACGGACACCAAGTCGGTCACCGGTTCGCTCGTCGCGCAGGGCGTCGACACGGGCGTGGACGTCGAGGTGCGGCCGGGCGGGCCGAACGTCAACTTCCAGCCCGTGCCGTCCCTGATGTACCTCGATGACTCGATCATGCTGGGCGCGGTCACGACCGACGCGCAGATCACGGCTCTCGCCGACAACCCTGTGGTCGCCGTCGCGTCGCAGCTCACGACCAGCCCGCAGATCGTCATGTGGGACCCCGAGAGCCACGACGGCGCCACCACGATCGAGGAGGCGGCCGCCGGCGGCGACCCGCTCGTGTCGTCCGGCGACGTGTTCCCGCGCCTGCTCGAGTCGCAGGGCATCATCACCGAGTCCCAGATCGACCTGAGCTACGAGGGCACGCCGCAGCGGTTCGTCTCCGACCCGAGCATCATGCAGCAGGGCTTCGCGACGGCCGAGCCGTACATCTACGAGAACGAGATCCCGCAGTGGGCGAAGCCGGTCGGCTACCAGCTGCTCGCCGACGTGGGCTACTCGGTCTACCCCGAGGCGCTCACGGTGCGCGCGGACACGCTGGAGGAGAACGCCGACTGCCTCGCGAAGCTCGTCCCGATCATGCAGCAGTCGCAGATCGACTACCTCGAGGACCCCGCCGCGGCGAACGAGCTGATCGTGGACCTCGTCGAGCAGTACCAGACCGGGTGGACCTACTCGCTCGGGGTCGCGGACTTCTCCGTCCAGGCGCAGAAGGACCTCGGCCTCGTGACGGACGACCCGGCGTCGGGCGTGTTCGGCCAGATCGACCCGGAGCGCATGAGCGAGATCGTCGGCACGTTCGGCCCGATCCTCGTCGACGCGGGTCAGATCGCGTCCGCGGACATCGACCCCGAGACCCTGTACACGAACGAGTTCATCGACGACTCCGTCTCGATGGGCAGCTGAGGAGCGCAGATGACGAGCACGACGAGCACCCCCGCGGGAGCTTCCGCGGGCCGCGCCCAGGACACCGTCGCGGTCCGGTCCGCGCTCGCCGCGGCGCAGGTCGCGGAGCTGCTCGGCCCGGAGGCCGTGTCCACCGACGCCGAGCTGCTCCTCAAGACCTCTTCCGACTGGTCGCGCATGTCCCCGGTCCTGCAGGAGAAGGTGCCCGCGGGGCGGTTCATGCCGGACGCCGTCGTGCGCCCGCGCACGGCGGACGAGGTCGCCCAGGTCCTGCGGGTCGCGTACGAGCACGACGTGCCGGTGACCCCGCGCGGGGCGGGCACCGGCAACTACGGGCAGGCGACGCCGTTCGACGGCGGGTTCGTCCTCGACCTGCGCGGCCTGGACACGATCCGGGTGAACGACTCGGGCTCGGTCACCGCCGGCGCGGGGGCGAAGATCACCGCGATGGACGTGGCCGCACGGGCTGCGGGCCGCGACATCTGGATCTACCCGTCCACCAAGGGGTCGACGATTGGCGGGTTCGTCGGCGGCGGCTCCGCCGGGACGGGGACGATCGAGCACGGGTCGACGACCGACGGGTTCGTGCTGTCGCTGACCGTCGCCCCCATGGACGGCAGCGGGACGACCTTCACGGTCAGCGGTCCCGACGTCGCGCCCTACGTCCACGTGTACGGCGTGACGGGTGTCGTCGTCGAGGTCGAGGTCGCCACGGACCCGGCGCGCGACTGGGTCGCGATCTACGCGGCGTTCGACGACTGGGCCTCGACGACGAGCGTGCACCGCGCGCTGCTCGACCTGCCGGTCCTGCCGCGTCTCGCGTCGGCCGACCCGCCCGCGCTGGTCCCGAGCCTGCCGGCGTCGGTCCCGCTCGACCCGGACCGGTTCAGCCTGCGCGTGATCGCGGAGGCGTCGACCGTGACCGACGTCGAGGCCGCGGTCGTCGCCGCAGGTGGCGCCGTCGTCGCGAGCCTCGCGGACTACGCGGAGACCGACAAGCTCTCCTCGATGTCCTACAACCACCCGGTCTACTTCCTGCAGAAGGCGCACCCGGACCGCTCGTGGTTCCACATGGAGACCGGCGGGCTCGCGCACTGGGACGCCCCGGACGACGTCCGCGCGGTCTACGACGGCGACGTCCACCTCCACGTCGAGCTCATGGGGCACGCGCCCCTCGCGATGGTCGTGGCGGACTACGTGTCGGAGGAGGAGGTGCTCGCCGGGATCCCGCGCCTCGAGGCGCTCGGGCTCGGGGTGCACTCGCCGCACCAGTGGTACGTCGACCGCAACGTCGAGCTCGCGCGCGAGACCGCGCGGACGACCGACCCGAAGGGGCTGCTCAACCCGGGCAAGCTCGTCGACGACCCGCCCGCCGACACGCGCCTGAACATCGGGGTGCGCTGATGGCGCCCCGCGTGCCCCGGTTCCTCGACATGACCTGGCCCGAGGTCGCCGCGCTCCCGGCGGGCACGGTCGCCGTCCTGCCGCTGGGCGCGGTCGAGCAGCACGGGCCGCACCTGCCCGTCTCGACCGACTACGTCACCGCGAGCGAGACCGCGGCTGCCGCGGTCGAGACGGTGACGGCTTCGGGCGAGGCGTCGGTCGTGCTCCTCGACGGGCTCGCGTACACGAAGTCGGACGAGCACGCCGGGTTCCCCGGGACCGTCTGGCTGTCCTGGGACACGCTCATGCGGGTGCTGGTCGACGTCGGGCGCTCGCTCGCGGCGTCGGGCATCGAGCGCCTCGTGCTCGTGAACGGCCACGGCGGGAACTCGGCCCTGGCCCAGGTGGCGAACCGCGAGCTGCGACGCCGGTTCGGGCTGCGGACGTTCCTCGCGCACGTCGCGACGCCGCGCGACCAGGGCGGCGCGCCTGCCCACGGCGACGAGCACGGTCTGGGTGTGCACGGCGGCCACGGCGAGACGTCGCTCATGCTGCACCTGCGCCCCGAGCTCGTGCACCTGGAGCTCGCCGTGCGCCGCGTGCCCGAGGAGATGCTCGCCTACGAGCAGATCGGGTTCGGCAAGGCCGTCTCGTTCGGGTGGCTGTCCAGCGACTTCGGCCCCGACGGCCACGTGGGCGACCCGACGGGCGCGAGCGCGGAGGCCGGCAAGGAGATGTTCGAGCACGCCGTGGGTCAGCTCGCGCGCACGCTCGTCGAGGCGTCCCGCTTCACGACCCCCGCCGACGGCGCGGCCGGGCTCGTCGCGCGCGACCGGGCATGAGCCTCGTCGTCACCGGCGCGCTCGCCGTACGGACCGGCCCGGGCGGTCCGGGCGAGGCGGGACCCGAGCCGGGCGGGGACGTCGTGGTCGACGCGGCCGGACGGGTGGTCGCGGTCGGGCCCGACGCCGCGCGAGACGTCGGGCCCGACGTCGGCCGGGGCGGTGCGGCCGGGCCGGACGGGGCGCGCCTCGACGCGACGGGGTGCGTGGTCACGCCCGGGCTCGTCAACGCCCACCACCACCTGCTGCAGACGGCGTTCCGGACCCTTCCCGGCACGCGCGGGGTGCCGATGCGCGACTGGCTGCCCGCGATGGCCGCGGCGTACGAGCGTGCGCACGTCGACGCGGAGCTCGTCGGCGCGGCCGCGCGAGCCGGGCTCGCCGAGGCGCTCCTGTGCGGCGTCACGACCGTCGCGGACCACCACCTGACGTGGCCCGCGCACGTCGACGTCGCGGGGTCCGTCGACCTCGCGCGCGCCGCGGCGGCTGCCGCGGACGAGGTCGGGGCCCGGCTCGTGCTCGTCCGCGGGACGGCCGGTGACGACGCCGAGCGGGCCGCCCTGAGCGCCGACGCCATCGCCGCCGCGCTCGTCGGCGCGAGCCCCGGGGGCGTGCGCCCGGACGGCCGCGTCCAGGTCGCCGTCGGGCCGGCGGGCGTGCACAGCGACGGTGAGACGACCTTCCGCCTGCTCGGCGAGGTCGCGGCACGCCGCGGCCTGCGCCGGCGCACGCAGGCGAACGAGCAGGTGGACGTCGCCGCCGCGCTCGAGCGCTACGGTCGGCGACCGCTCGACCTGCTCGCCGACTGGGGATGGCTCGCGCCCGACGTCGCGGTCGCGCACCTGTGCGACGTGACCGACGACGAGATCGCGCGCGTCGCGGCGTCCGGTGCGAGCGCCACGCACGCGCCCGGCTGCGACGTGCCGATGGGCTGGGGCGTCGCGCCGGTCGCGCGCCTCCTCGCGGCGGGCGTGCGCGTCGGGCTCGGCACGAGCGGCGGCGGGTCCAACGACGCGGGGCACCTGCTCGCCGACGCACGCCTCGCGATGCAGGTGTCGGCGCTCGCGGGCCGTCAGCTCGCGGCGCGCGAGGTGCTCGACGCCGCGACCGCGGGCTCGGCCGACGGGCTGGGCCGTCCCGAGCTGGGGAGGCTGAGCCCCGGCTCCGCCGCGGACCTCTGCGTGTGGGACGTCTCGGGCGTCCCCGACGCGGGCGTGGCCGACCCCGTCGCCGGGCTGCTGTGGGCGTCGCCGGGTCGCCGACCGCGGCACGTCGTGGTCGGCGGGCGCGTCGTCGTGCGCGACGGGCGACTGGTCACGGCCGACGAGCGCGAGGTCGCGCGGGTGCTCACGCGTCGCGTCGAGCGAGTCGCTGCTTGACCACGAGCAGCCGGTACGGGCCGCCGTCCGCGCTCGCCCAGCGGTGCCCGGTCCCCCGGAGGTAGAACACGGAGTCGCCCGGCTCGAGCAGGTCGACGACGCCGTCGAGGTCGAGCAGCACGCGCCCCTCGACGACGTAGGCGAACTCGTCCTCGTCGTGCACCCAGTACTCGCCGGGGTCCTGAGACGTCCCCGTGTACTCGAGCGGGTCGAACGGCCGGTCGCCCGCGGGGGCGAGCGCGCGCACCGTGCCGCCCCCGGCGGTCGCGGACGCCTCGTCGGTGCGGCGCAGGACGGGCGACGCGCCCGCCGCGGGCGTCGTCGCCTCGGCGAGCAGGACCTGCTGCGTCGTGCCGAGCGTCGTCGCGACCCGGAACAGCGACGACATGCTCAGCCGCGCGCGGCCGCGCTCCACCTGGCTGAGGAACGAGTGCGACAGGTCCGTCGCCTCCGCGAGCTGGACGAGCGTGAGCCCGTGCGCGTGGCGCAGCGTGCGGATCCTCTGTCCCAGGCGTTCGACGGAGCGGTCGAGGGGGTCCGGGGACCTGCCGGCACCGTCGGGCGCGGCGGGGGCGTCGTCGCTGGTGGCGGCCATGGCTCGATGGTAGGGGAGCGCGCGGCCCTGCCGCGGGCGTCCGGTGCGGGGTCGTGCGAGCCGTAACAGACTCCGTGCGCCGGTGTGACGCGAGCGAAACATCGGAGGCACACGATGGGCGCATGTTGATGACATCAACATCGCGTCCCGAGGCCGTCGTCGACGGCTTCCGCGACGCGATGGCCGGGCTGGCGAGCGGGGTGTGCGTGGTGACGACGACGGCCGGTGGCGAACCCGCCGGGCTGACGACCACCGCGGTGATGAGCGTGAGCCTCGACCCACCGCTCGTCGCGGTCGGTGTGGGGCGGACCAGCCGTACCCTGCAGACCTTGCGGGACGCGCACGCGTTCGTGCTGCACGTCCTGCACCACGACCGCGAACGCACCGCCTCGGTGTTCGCCTCCAAGGCGGCGGACAAGTTCGCGGGGCTCGACGTGCGGCCCGGGCGGCACGGCATCCCCGTGCTCGCCGCCGACGCGCGCTACGCACTCGAGTGCGACACGTGGCAGGAGATCGACGCCGGCGACCACGTGCTCCTGCTGGGGCAGGTCGCCGAGGTCCACCGCGGCACCACGGGGCGGACGGACGGGGCCGGCCCCGTCGACCCTGCGAGCGCGCTCGTGCACTTCGACCGCGCGTTCCACCGCCTCCTCCTGCCCGGGGCGCCCGCGTGACCGGACCTGTCGTGCCTGCCGTGCCTGCCGTGACGGCCCCTCCGACGGTCGTGCCGTCCGACGCCGGCTACGAGGCGGCGCGTCGTGGGCTGGCGGTCTCCGGCGTCGCCCCCGCGGACCGGCCGGCGCTCGTGGTGCGGGCGCGCGGCGTCGACGACGTCGTGGCCGCGCTCGGCCGTGCGCGTGCGCGCGGGACCGGCGTCACCGTCCGGTCGGGCGGTCACGGCACGGCCTTCACCGCGCTGCGCGACGGGGCTCTCGCCCTCGACGTCTCCCGGCTCGACGGCGTCGTGCTCGACGCGGCGTCGGGCACCGCCGACGTCGGGCCGGGGGCCACCTCGCTCGCGCTCGCCGACGCGCTCGACGGGACCGGGTTCGCGTTCCCCGTCGGGCACAAGGCGGGCGTCGGGCTCGGGGGCTTCCTGCTCGCCGGCGGCAACGGCTGGAACCAGGGGGAGTGGGGGAGCGCGTGCGAGTCGGTCGTCGGCGCGCAGGTCGTGCTCGCCGACGGGCGCGTCGTGGAGGTCGACGCGCAGCACGACCCCGAGGCCTTCGCCGTGCTGCGCGGCGCGGGCCCTGCGTTCCCGGGCGTCGTGACGTGCTTCCGGCTGCGCCTGTGGCCCGAGCCCGTGGTCCGACGCCGCACGGTCCACCTGCGGCCTCGCGGCGCCGGTGACCACGGCCGGGCCGGGCTCACGGACGTCGGCGCCTGGGCCGACGCGCTCGCGCGCGTCGTCGCACCGCAGGTCGAGCTCACGCTCGTGCTCGTCCCGGTGGCGGGTGGGACCCCGGCCGTCGTCGCGAACCTCACCGCGTTCGGTCGCGACGCCGCGCACGCCGACACCCTGCTCGCGCCCCTCGACGGCCCGCTGCCCGCGGCGGCGACCGCCGTCGTGCGCAGCGCGACGAGCATCGCCGGCCTCCTGCGCGCCGACACGGTGCCGGAGAGGCCGGTCGGGCAGGTTGGGCCAGTCGGGCCGGTCCGACCGGGCTGCGTGGCCCAGCAGGCCTGGACGACCGCCGGGTACGCCGAGGTCCTCCCGCGCCTGGCGACGGGGCTCGGCCAGGCGCTGTCGGGCACGTCGAGCGTGCTGGTCAGCTCGGCGTCGTACCGCCGCTCCGCCCTGCCGGGCCCGCCCGCGCCGTCGCCCCCGCTGCACCGACCGCTCGGCACGCTCACCGTCGCGGCGTACGCCGTGTGGGAGCCGGGCGTCGACGACGAGGCGAACCTCGCGTGGCCGAGCCGCGCCCTCGCGCCGCTCGCCGACCTCACGACCGGCCACTACGTCGGCGAGACCGACCTGCGCCGCACCCCGGAACGGCTCGCCCGCTGCTGGACCGACGGAGGGGTGCAGCGCGTCCGAGCGCTGCGCGGCCGCCTCGACCCGCACGGGCTCTTCGTCCCGCCCCCCGGTCTCGACGCGGTGGCCGAGCCGTCGACCGCGCCGGCACCCTACCCGGTCGACCTGTTCCCGGCCGACCACGTCCAGGACGGAGTCCTCCACCCATGACCAGCACCCCCGCGCCCGCGCTGACCGTCGTCGACGCGCTCGTCCTGCCCGGCGCCGACGGCGGCCCCGAGTGGTACTTCGGCTGGCTCCAGGTGGGCACCGACGGGCGCATCACCGGGACCGGCCCCGGCGAGCCGCCGCCCGGGTGGGAGACGGCGCCCGTGCTCGACGCGCAGGGCGCGATCGTCGCGCCCGGCTTCGTGTCCGCCCACTCGCACCTGTTCACGTCCGGCCTGCGCGGCATCGCGCCCGACGCCACGCTCTACCCGTGGGTGCGCTCCATGATGGAGCTCTTCCGCCACACCGACGCCGAGGACATGTACTGGGCGACGCTGCACGGCTCGATGGACTTCCTCGCCAACGGCGTGACGAGCGCGTACAACTTCATGCAGTCCGGCGTCACGTGGCTCTACGACCCCGCGACCGCCCGCAACGTCCTCGGACGCGTCCACCCCGACGAGTACACGACGCGGCAGATGGACGGCACCGTCGACGCCGGGCTGCGCGCCGTCCATGCCATCCGGCTCGACGACGAGGCCGGCCCCGAGGACCAGGTGCTCACGCGGTTCGCCCGCATGGTCGACGCCGCGCGCGCCCCCGAGCGCGCAGGCCGCGACCAGCGTCTCGGCGTGTCCGTCATGGGTGCGGTGCAGTGGGCGAGCGAGCCCCGGACCGCCGAGCTCGAGGTACACGTCATGCGCGAGCACGGCCTCACCGACCAGGCGCACTTCGTCGAGACCGCCGAGGGCCTCGACGTGCAGCGCGCGAAGTTCGCGTGGTACGAGCAGGCCGGCGCGCTGGGTCCGGACCTGCTGCTCGGGCACTTCGTGCACCCCACCGACGAGATGGTCGAGCGGGTGGCCGCCGCCGGCAGCCCCGTCGTCTGGCAGCCGACCTCGAACGGCCGGCTGGGCTCGGGCCACGCCGACGTCGTGCGGTACCGCCGCGCCGGGATCCAGGTCGGCGTGGGCCTCGACGACCAGTCGTGCACCGACATCTCCGACCCGTGGGCCAACATGCGCCAGGGGCTGTACGCCCAGCGCGCGCTGCACCAGGACGCCGGTGTGATGTCCGCGCGCGACGTCCTGCGCCTGCACACGCTCGGGTCAGCCGAGGTCCTGGGCGTCGCCGACCGCGTCGGCAGCCTCGAGGTCGGCAAGCACGCCGACTTCGTGCTCGTCGACCACCGCTCGCCGAGCACCGGACCCGTGTGGGACGTCGTCGCGACCTACGTGCTCGCGTGCGGGCTGCGCAACCTGCGGGCGACCTACGTGGGCGGGCGGTGCGTCGCGCGGGACGGCCGCGCGACGGCGCCCCTCGCCGGGCGGGCCGACGCCGAGCTCGCCGAGCGCATCGAGCGCGCCGCCCACGCGGACGGGCGTCGGCTCGCGGTGAGTGCGGAGGAGCTCGTCTCCTCCGGTGCGCGGCGCCGGGGGCACTGACGTCGATCAGGAGGGCGAGGAGATCTTGAGGTCCGGGGAGATCCGGCCGAGAGCACGGAGGGCGAGGTCATGGCTCCGGAGCGCCGCACGCTGGCCGAACCGGCCGGGCGGCGACGCCTGGACGGCGACGTGGATGCGGTCACCGTGGTTCGTCAGTTCGATCGTCCTGCGGTCGTGGATAGGGCCGAAGGTCTCGAACCGCTCACGGACGGACAGGCCCTCACGTCGCAGCCGCGTGACGAGGGCCAGGGTCGAGAGAATTCGGAGGTCGACCTGCGCCTGCGAGATGACGAGTACGTAGAGGGGCGGCAGGTCCTTGAGCGACCGGATGCGTCGGTGGTTGACCGGGGGATCCGCCGGGGCCATGCCGATCGGCCCGACAATGAGCCGCACGGTGCGTGGGAACGCGCGAGCGACCGCCTGGAACTGCCGATGCTGGGCGTCGGTGATCACCGTGGCGATCGCGAGTACGAGGACTACGACTCCGCCGAAGACCCAGAGCAGCCCTGTGGTGGAGAGATCTCCACGGATGTGCATGCCCAGGACGCCCAGGCCGAACGCCCCGGCGACAGGGAGGACGGCGACGATCATGGTGACGACGGTGGCGCTCCAGTCTCGCTTCCATGCCCGCCGCCGCGGTGCACCGTTATCGCTGGTCACGCGCGTAGTCTCGCACGGCTCGCGGAGCGTCAGGACACCGTGTCGGGGGCGGCGCGCCAGCGGCGCATGCGGACGCCGATCGCGGCGACGTGGGCGCTCGCGGCAGTGCGGGCGCCGTCGGCGTCGCCTGCCGCGACGGCCTCGACGATGCGGCGGTGCTCGACGACGGCGTGCGCGCGGTTGGCCCGCTCGGCCCACATGCCCGACGTGTACAGGTGCGCCTGGGCGTCGAGGCGCCGCAGGGCGTCGACGAGGGGGCGGTTGCCGGAGAGCTCGCGGACGCGGGAGTGGAGCTCGACGTCGAGCCGGGCGTCACGCAGAGGGTCGGCCGGCTCTTCGAGGAGCGCGGCCTGACGGTCGACGAGGCCGCCGAGTTCGCCCACCTCGGCGGACGACGCGCGGCGCGCCGCCTCCTGGGCGGCGAGGCCGTCGAGCACCTCGCGGACCGCGAGGACGTCGCGCACCGCGTCCTCGTCGAGCCGCAGGACGCGCGAGCCGGCGTGCGGGACGTGCACCGCGAGGCCCTCGTGGATGAGGCGCTGGACCGACTCGCGGACGGGGCTGCGGCTGACGTCGAGGCTCGCGGCGAGGGCGGGGACGCTCAGCGGTGCGCCGGGCGGAAGCGCGCCCTCGAAGATCTTGTCGACGAGCGAGCGGTACACGGACTCGGCGAGGAGGGCGCCGGTCTCGGCGGTGGTCATGCGGCACTGTAACCGAGGCCGGCGCCCTGCATCTCAGCCCTTGCGGTAGTTCGCGCGCACCCGCTCCTGCAGGTAGTCGTGCGCGGTGATCGGCGGGTAGGTGCCGAGCGGCGTCTCGATGAGGACGTCGCGGTTCGCCTGCGCGAAGAACGGGATGGAGAAGCGCGACCCCGTGTAGTCACCCTCACCGGGGAGCTTCACGCGGTGGAAGTTGGAGAGCAGGCGGTCGTCGCTCCAGCGCATGAGCATGTCGCCGATGTTGCACGTGATCGCGTCGTCCGACGGCGTGACGGGCGTCCACTCCTGCGCGTCGGCGTCGCGGCCGGGGCACACCTGCAGCCCGCCCTGGCCGTCGCGCTGGAACAGCAGCGTGAGGCAGTCGAAGTCGGTGTGCGCGCCCGCGCGCCAGACGCCGGGACGGCCCTTCTGCTCCTCGGGGACGGGCAGGTAGTGGATGAGCCGCAGGGTCGACTGGTACTCGGCGGACTCCGGGTCGTGCGCGCGGGCGAAGAAGTCGCGGTCGAACCCGAGCTTCTCGGCGAAGCAGGACAGGACGCGCATGGCGAGGTCCCAGCACTGCGCCTCGAACCCGAGCACGAAGTCCTGGAAGCCCGCGAGCTCGGTGTCGTCCGGCCACAGGCCCTCCATGCGGGGGCGCGTGACCTGGAAGGACTCCTTCTGGTCCGGCGTGCCCACCGACGGGCGGGTCTGCGAGAGCTTCTCCCAGCCGGCGTTCGTCCCCGGCGCGAGCGGGTAGCGGGCCTTGGTGTCGTCGGGCAGCGAGAAGAACCGTGCGGACTCGGCGAACACGCGGTCCACCTGGTCCTGCGGGATGCCGTGGTTCACGAGCTGGAAGAAGCCGATCTCCGTCGCGGCGGTCCACAGCTCCTCGGTGATCTCGGCGCGCCGCGACTCGAAGTCGGACAGGTCGATGCGCGGGATGGTGCGGTCGGCGTTCTCGGTGCCGACGCCGCCCATCCTCGACTCCTTCTGCAGCTCGGCGAGTGCGTAGGTGTCGGTCATGGTGACTCCCTCTGGAGGTCCGGTCCCTGGCGGTGTCGCTGGACGGTGATGCCATGTAATCCAGCACGGCCTAGTGCCGTCAAGGGGCATCGCGGTATGCGATCGAGGTTTTACAGTCCCGAAACCAGATGGAGATTGCATGTCATCGTTCGGGCGCCAGAGTGAGCGTCGTCACGCCCCCGTCAGAGAGCGAGCGCCACCATGGTCACGCCCCGCACCGCCCGCACCGTTCCCCCACGTCGTTCCCGCACGCGCCTCGGCACGCTGCCGGTCGCCGTCGTCGGTCTCCTCGTCCTGTCCGCGTGCGGCGACGCCACCGAGCCGGGCTCCGCGGCCGACGCGTCCGGTACGGCCGCCGCGTCCGGCGACGGCGTCCTCGCCGGGACGTGCCCGGACGAGGTCGTCGTCCAGCTCCAGTGGCAGCCGCAGTCCGACCAGGGCGGCGTGTTCGGGCTGCTCGGCGACGGGTGGACGGTCGACGCCGAGCAGCACTCGGTCACCGGCCCGCTCGTCTCCGGCGGCGAGGACACCGGCGTGGCGCTCACGCTGCGCGCCGGCGGCCCGGCGATCGGGTTCCAGTCCGTGCCGTCGCAGATGTACGTCGACGACGCGATCACCGTGGGGCTCGTGCACGGCGACCAGCTCGTCGCGGCGGCGGCCGAGGCGCCCGTCGTCGGGGTCGCGCCGCTGCTCAAGCACAGCCCGGCGATCCTCATGTGGGACCCCGAGTCCCACCCGGAGCTCACCGGCATCGAGGACGTGCAGGCCTCGGGCGCCCCGGTGGTCGTCTCCGCGGACCAGATCTACCCCGCGTGGATGGTCGCGCACGACCTCCTCGACGCCGACCAGGTCGACACGAGCTACGACGGCAACCCTGCACGGTTCGTGGGCGACCCGACCGTCGTCCAGCAGGGCTTCGGCAACTCGGAGCCGTACACCTACGAGCACGAGACCCCGGCGTGGGCGAAGCCCGTCGGGTTCGCCTACGTCAAGGACGCCGGGTACGACGTGTACGCGTCCAACGTGTCCGTCCGCGCGGACCGGCTCGACGAGCTCGCGCCGTGCCTCGAGCTGCTCGTGCCGATGATCCAGCAGGCCAACGCCGACTACGCCGCCTCGCCGGACGCGGTGAACGAGATCATCGTGGGCGTCGTCGAGCAGGACGGCTCCTACTCGCCGTACTCCGCGGGCGAGGCTGCGTACAGCGCGGAGACGCTCGTCGACGAGGGTCTGCTCGCTCCGGAGGACGACGGGTCCGTCAGCACGTACGACATGGCGCGGGTCGACGCGTTCGTCGCGGACCTCGTCGAGGTGCTCGCCGGCGAGGGGAGCGACCTGGGCGACGTCGCGGCCGGGGACCTCTTCACGGACCGTTTCACCGACCACGACGTGACGGCGGGCTGACGACCGAGGTCGACCGGCGGCCCGGGCCGGTGCTCGCACCCGGGCCGCCCGGCACCTAGTGTCGCCACGTGACGACGAGCCCCGACATCGCCCGCACCCAGCGCCGGACGGTCGCGACCCTCGCCGCGAGCCAGGTGCTCGCCGGCGTCGGCGTCGCGACGGGGATCGCGGTGAGCTCGCTCATCGCGTCCGAGCTGTCCGGGTCCGATGCCGTGGCGGGCCTCACGCAGACCGCGGCCGTCGTGGGTGCGGCGGCCGTGGCGCTGCCCCTCGCGCGCCTGGCCGCGCGGCACGGCCGACGGCGCTCGCTCACCAGCGGCTTCGGGCTCGCCGCGGTCGGGGCCCTCGGGGCCGCGGTCGCGACGTGGCTCGGGTCGTGGCCTGCGCTCGTCGTCGCGATGGTCCTGTTCGGCGCGGGCTCCGCGGCGGGCCTCGCGTCGCGGTTCGCCGCGACCGACCTCGCGACGCCGGAGCGCCGGGCGACGGACCTGTCGGTCGTGGTGTGGGCGACGACGATCGGCTCGGTCCTCGGGCCGACGCTCGGCGGTCTCGCCGACCGTGTCGGCTCCGGCGCCGCCACGACCTCGGACCACGCGGGCCACACCGCCGCCGAGGTGGCGGGCGACGCCGGGCCGACCGCCGCGCCCTATCTCCTCGCGACCGTCGCGTTCGTCGCCGCAGCGCTCGTCGTGTGGGTGTGGTTGCGCCCGGACCCGCTGCACGTCGCCGCCGCGGCCCGTGCGCCGTCGGGCACGGTGCCGCCGACCGTGCCGCCGACCGTGCCGCCGGCCGTGGCAGCGGCGCCCGCGCCCGGGACAGCAGCAGGACCGGCGACGGGACGAGCCGCGGGCGGGATCCGGGCCGGGTGGGACGTGGTGCGGTCGTCGGGAGCGGCCCGGCTCGCGCTCGGAGCGGTGGTCGTGAGCCACCTCGTGATGGTCGGGCTCATGTCGATGACGCCCGTGCACATGAACCACGGCGGGGCGACGCTCCAGGTCGTCGGGCTCGTCATCAGCGCCCACATCGCCGGGATGTACGCGCTCAGCCCGGTGATCGGGTGGCTCGCGGACCGTGTCGGCCACGCGCGCGTCCTGGTGGTCGGCGGCGTGGTGCTGCTCGCGGCGGCCGTCGTCGTGGCGGGGGCGCCGAGCGACGACTCGGCGCGGCTGACCGTCGGGCTCGTGCTGCTGGGCATCGGGTGGTCGTGCGGTCTCGTCGCCGGATCGGCGCTGCTGGTGGACGCGACGCCCGCGTCGTCGCGCACGGCCGTGCAGGGCGTCTCCGACCTCTCGATGAACGCCGGGGGCGCCCTCGGCGGGCTCCTCGCGGGCGGGGTGATCGCGCTGTGGTCGTACTCGGCGCTCGCCTGGGGTGCGGCGGCGATCCTCGTGGCGTTCCTCGTCGTCGCCGTGCCCGCCGCGCTCAGGCTCGGCAGGGTGGAGCGGACCGGCGACGCGGGGCGACGCTGAGGCGCGACCCTTCGGCAGGACGTGCGGTGGTGGGCACCCGGTGCTCGCCGTCGTCGGCTCGCGCTGCTGATCCGCGCACCAGGTACCGGACGGTCGCGCTCAGGTCCAGTGCGACGGGTGGTCGAGCACAGCCGGGAGCCGGGTCGCGGGGTCGCCCTGCGCCGCGCCGACCTGGGCCGGGAGCACGAAGAGCGCGCGGGAGAGGTCGGCGCCACGGACGTCCGCGCCCCGCAGGTCCGCGCCCAGCAGGTCGACGGCGGCGAGGTCCGCCCCCCGCAGGTCGGCGCCGAGCAGCAGGGCGCCCCGCAGGTCGGCACCGGTGAGGTCGAGGCCTCGGAGCTGCGCGCCGACGAGGTCCGCTCCCGGTCGCAGCCGACGGCGCACGGTCGCCGCGGGACGTGACGTGCTCGGTGCGGCATGGGTGCCGGTGCCGGTGCCGGAAGGACGAGTTCGCGTGGCGGAGGGACGTTCGCGGGTGGCGGCGGGACGACGACCGGCGGCAGCACCACGCACCAGCGCGCTCGCCCGGTCGATCACCGGGCCGACCCGACGGCGTACCGCGTCGACGTCGAGCGCGAGCAGGTCTGCGGGGGCGAGGTCCGCGAGTGGCGAGGTCCCGTCGAGGGCCGTGCGGACGTCGTCGTGCACAGGGGCGGCGTCGGGGTGGGCGAGGACCTCGCTGAGGTACCAGAGGAGCTCGTGGACCTGGGTCACGACGGGGAGCGCGGCGAACGCGTCGCGCGCGGCCGCAGGGTCGTCGCGCCACGTCGCGCCGCCGTGCGCGGCGCGGACGACCGCCGTGACGCGCTGGCCCGCGCCGAGGCAGTCGTACGCCGTGCAGCCGGGGAACCCGGACGACCGGAGCCGGGCGTGGATGGCGCACCCGAAGTCCTCGCGGAGGTTGGGGCACGGCTCGCCGGCGGGCTTGTCGATCGCGAAGTCCGCCGAGCGCGTGAGCGTCAGCGCGACGCAGCACAGGCCCGTGCAGCGCGAGCAGTCGGTGCGCAGGTCGAGCTGCTCGAGCAGGAGGGCGCGGTCGGAGAGGGCCACCTCGTGAGGGTAGTCCGCGACGCCGTCGACCTCTGCGGGTCTCCCCGGTCGCTCGGCGCGAACGCCGACGGCATCTCCGCCGTCCAGCACGCCGAACCCCGGGTCGTGCGCCTCAGACGACGCTGATCGGCGCACGACCCGGGGCTCGGCAGGTCGAGCGCGTCAGCCCGAGGTGCAGGCGACCTCGGGGGCCGTGCTCGGCGCCGTGCCCGTGCCGATGAACCCGGCCGTGGCCGAGCCGCCCGCGGCGAGCGAGCCGTTCCACGCGGCGTTCGTCACCTGGACGCCGGCGGCGGTGGTGGTGTGCACGCCGCCCCAGAGCTGGGCCACGGTCACGCCGGCCGGGAGGGCGAACGTCGCGGTCCAGTCGTCGATCGCCTCGTCGCCGGCCGTCACGACGAGCTCGCCCTGCCAGCCGCCCGGCCACGAGCCCGCGACCCGCACCGTCGCGGTGCACACGTCGTCGGCCGGCGGGTCGGTCGGGTCGGTCGGATCCGTCGGGTCGGTCGGATCGGTCGGGTCGGTCGGGCCGTCGAACCAGGACGCCTCGACCGCCGTCTCCCGCAGGCCCTGCGGTCCGTCGATGATGCGTGTCCCCCACGCGCTCGGGGTCGCCGGGTCGAAGCCGAGGACCATGTCGAGGTACGGGTCGGTGTTGCCGCTCCAGGACCACGCGAGCCAGCCGAGGTCGAGCCGCGCGGCCTCGGCGAGGACGACGTCCTCGTCCACGTCGGACGACGTCTGCCTCCAGCCGAACTCGCCGACCATGATCGGCAGCCCGGCGTCCACGAAGTGCTCGAGGTAGCTCGTGACCGTCGCGGGGTCCGCGTACACGCCGTACATGTGGATGGAGAAGACCGTGTTGGCGTCTGGGTCGGCCGCGAACACGCCGGCCGCCTCCGCGCGCATGATGTTCGTCCAGTCCTGCCCCCAGTTCGGGGCGTCGACCACGATCGCGTGCTCGTACCCGATGGTGCGCAGGCGCTGGATCGCGTCGGACGTCTCCGGGGCCCACCGCTGGTTCACGGTCGCGTCGTTGCCGAACGGTTCGTTCCCGATGTTGACCATGACGAAGTCCTCGGTCCCGGCGAGCGTCGGGTACAGGTCCTCCCAGTAGTCGACGGCCTGGTCGAGCGTCCCGGCTGCCGGCGCGTACTGGTCGCCGTAGCCCGTCGTGTCGTGCACCTCGAGGATGCAGACGAGGCGGTTCTCCTCGCACAGGTCGACGACGTTCGCGACGTCCTCCGGGGTGTTGCGCGTCCACTGGTCGCCGCTGGACAGCACGACGCGAACCGAGTTCGCGCCCGCGGCCTTGATGTCGGCGAACGAGTCGGTCGTGTGCGTGTACCAGGTGTGCGCGTGGTTCACGCCGCGCAGCACGAGATCCGTGCCGTCGGCCTCGGCGATCCGGCCGTCGACCACGTGGATGCCGGGCGGCACGTCGGCCTCCGCGGCGGCGGCGGACCGCGCCGTCGCGGTCGCCACGGCCGCGGTCGTCGCGAGCAGAGCGGCGGTGGTCAGGGCCGCCACGACCGGGGCGAGCCGACCTGACCCCGGCGGGCGGGGGGCGGCGTCTGGCAGGGGAGCGGAGCGGCTCATCGGACGTCCTCGTCTCTGTCGGCGACGCACGCCCGGGTCGGCGTGCCCCGACATCGTGGGCCGACCGACCGGCGTCGGGCGCGGACTGAACCGATTAGGCGAGACCGGGACCCGTGGGACCACGCGGTGAGCACGACACCCACCCGCTGCCGAGCACGACCTGAGGGTCGCCATCCAGCGGATGACGACCCTCATGTCGTGCTCGGCGCGAGGCCGGTCAGTCCTCCGACGACTGCGGCTTCTGCAGACCCGTCGTGATGAGGTCCATGACGGAGGAGTCCGCGAGCGTCGTGGCGTCACCGACGGCCCGGTTCTCCGCGACGTCGCGCAGGAGGCGCCGCATGATCTTGCCCGAGCGCGTCTTCGGCAGCTCGGCGACGACGAGGATCCTCTTGGGCTTCGCGATCGGGCCGATCTCCTTGGCCACGTGGTTGCGCAGCTCGGCCTGCACCGCCGCGGCTCCCTCCTCGTCGGCGGCCCGCTCCGCGTGCTCGCCGCGCAGGATGACGAACGCGACGACGGCCTGGCCGGTCAGGTCGTCGGACGCGCCCACGACGGCGGCCTCGGCGACGAGGTCGTTCGACACGAGCGCCGACTCGATCTCCGTGGTCGACAGGCGGTGGCCGGAGACGTTCATGACGTCGTCGACGCGGCCGAGGAGCCAGATGTCGCCGTCCTCGTCCTTCTTCGCGCCGTCACCGGCGAAGTAGATGCCGGGGAACCGCGACCAGTAGGTGTCCTTGAAGCGCTCGAGGTCGCCCCAGATGCCGCGCAGCATCGACGGCCACGGCTCGGAGACGACGAGGTACCCGCCGCCACCGTTCGGGACCTCGTGCGCCTCGTCGTCGACGACGGTCGCGGAGATCCCGGGGAGGGGCACCTGCGCGGAGCCGGGCTTCGCGGCCGTGACGCCGGGGAGCGGCGAGATCATGATCGCGCCGGTCTCGGTCTGCCACCACGTGTCGACGATGGGGGTGCGGTCGCCGCCGATCACGCGGCGGTACCACATCCACGCCTCGGGGTTGATGGGCTCGCCGACCGACCCGAGCACGCGCAGGGACGACAGGTCGAACTTCGCGGGGATCTTCGCGCCCCACTTCATGCACGCGCGGATCGCGGTGGGCGCGGTGTAGAGGATCGACACGCCGTACTTCTCGACGAGCTCCCACCAGCGGCCCTGGTGCGGGGTGTCGGGCGTGCCCTCGTAGATGACCTGGGTCGCGCCGTTGAGCAGCGGCCCGTAGACGACGTACGAGTGGCCGGTGACCCAGCCGACGTCGGCGGTGCACCAGTAGACGTCGGTCTCGGGCTTGAGGTCGAAGACGTTCTTGTGCGTGAACGCCGTCTGCGTGAGGTACCCGCCGGTCGTGTGGAGGATGCCCTTGGGCTTCCCCGTGGTGCCGGACGTGTAGAGGATGAACAGCGGGTGCTCGGCCTCGACCCACACGGGCTCGTGCGTCGTGTCGGCTGACTCGAGCGCGTCGTGCCACCAGACGTCGCGGCCCTCGGTCCACGCGGTGTCCTGGCCGGTGCGGCGCACGACGAGCACGTGCTGCACGGTCGTGGCGGGAGCGCCCTCCTTGGGAGCGAGCGCGTCGTCGACCGCCGGCTTGAGCGCCGACGCGGACCCGCGGCGGTAGCCGCCGTCGGCCGTGACGACGAGCGTCGCCTCGGCGTCGGCGATGCGGCTGCGCAGCGCGTCGGCGGAGAACCCGCCGAACACGACGGAGTGCGGGGCTCCGATGCGCGCGCACGCGAGCATCGCGACGACGGCCTCGACGATCATCGGCAGGTAGATGACGACCCTGTCGCCGGTCGTCACGCCGAGCGCCGCGAGCGCGTTGGCTGCGCGCGACACCTCGCGCTGGAGCTCGGCGTACGTGACCGTGCGCGTGTCGCCCGGCTCGCCCTCGAAGTGGAGCGCGACGCGGTCGCCCAGGCCGGCCTCGACGTGGCGGTCGACCGCGTTGTACGCGGCGTTGAGCGTGCCGTCGGCGAACCACCGCGCGACGGGGGCCTGGGACCAGTCGAGGGTCTCGGTGAACGGCGTGCGCCACGCGACGAGGTCTCTCGCCTGCTCCGCCCAGAACGCGAGCCGGTCGGCAGCGGCCTCCTCGTAGATCCCGGGCTGCGCGTTCGCCTGCGCGGCGAGCTCAGGGCTCGGCGCGAAGCTCCGGGTCTCGTGGAGAAGGTTCTCCAGGCTGGGTGTGGCGGCCGCTGCTGCGGCGTCGGACTCGTTCTCTGGCACGCTGACCTCCGGTGCGCATCGACTCTGGTGCGGCGCGTTGCGCGGGCTGCCGGGGTGCGGCGGCGGGCGCGCGGCGGCCGGGCGCCCGCCGCGACGGGCCCCGACCCTGGGGAGTCTAGACCCGTCCCCGTGAGCACGGTCACACGTGACCGCTATTTGGCGGGGACGCTCGCAAATCCGCGGCGACGTGCGCGAAGGCGCTCGGGGCGTCAGCGCGCGCGGCGCTGGCGCACGGCCTCGTACAGCACGACCGTCGTGGCGCTCGCGGCGTTCAGCGAGCTCGCCGAGCCACCCATGGGGATGCTCACCATGACGTCGCACGCCTCGCGCCAGCCCGCGCTGAGCCCGGTCGTCTCGTTCCCGGTGAGCAGCAGGGTCGGGCCGGTGAGGTCGTGCTCGGCGAGCTCGACGTCGCCGTCCTCGTCGGTGCCGACGAGCGTGAGCGGGTTTCCCGCGGCGCGCTGCGCGGCGACCCAGTCGAGCACCTCCCGCCCGGACGGCACGCGGACGGTGGGCACGGAGAACAGCGACCCGGTGCTGGCGCGCAGCGCACGGGGGTCGTACGGGTCCGCGGCGTGGCCCGCGACGACCAGACCTCTCCCGCCGAACGCGTCGAGCGAGCGTGCCACGGTCCCGACGTTGCCGGGGCTGCTCGGGCGGTCGAGCACGACGCCGAGGAAGGCCGTGCCCGGCGTGCCGTCCGTGCCCGCCGCGCCGACGGCGATCCGTGCGAGGTCGTCCGGCGGCATCTCGACGACGGCGAGCAGCTCCGGCGCGTCGTCCTCCTTGCCGCCGAGCTCGCGCATCAGCGGGGTCGACACCGCGTAGGTGTGCGCGCGGACCCGGTCGAGCATCGCGTGCGCCCACGTCGACAGCGACCGGTCGGCGTCGACGAGCCACGTGCGGACCGTCCACCCGGACTCGACGGCGACGGTGATCGGGCGCACGCCCTGGACGACCAGCTCGCCGGCGCGGTGCCGCTTGGTCCGGTTGCTCAGCAGCGCCTCCCACTGCTGGAACGCGGCGTTGCGGGTCGTGACGCGCTGCATGCTCAGGCCTCCGTGGCGGGGGTCGGGGCCGTGGTGGCGGACGGGCCGGGGGAAGGGGCGACGCGCGGGACGCCGCCGGTCAGGGCCGCCGGCTCGCTGTCGTCCCCCTCCCGCGCCGCCCGCTCCACGGCGGCGGCGACCAGGCTGGTCACCTCGGGGTTGAAGACGCTCGGGATGATGTACGTCGGGTTGAGCTGGTCCTCGTGGATCGCCGACGCGAGCGCGCGCGCCGCGGCGAGCAGCATGCGGTCGGTGATGACGTGCGACTGCGCGTCGAGCAACCCGCGGAAGACGCCGGGGAACGCGAGGACGTTGTTGATCTGGTTCGCGAAGTCCGACCGGCCGGTGCCGACGATCGCGGCGTGCTTCGCCGCCTCGACCGGGTCGACCTCGGGGCGGGGGTTCGCCATCGCGAAGACGATCGAGTCCGGGGCCATGCGCGCGACGTCGTCGCCCGTCAGGATGTCGGGCGCGGAGACGCCTACGAACACGTCGGCGTCGACGACCGCGTCCTTGAGGGTGCCCGTGACGCCGCGCGGGTTGGTGCTCACCGCGGTCCACGCGAGCGACGGCGAGAGCCCGGGGCGGCCCGGGTGGACGACGCCCTCCACGTCGGCGACCACGACGTCGTGCGCTCCCGCCGCGAGGAGCAGCTTGAGCACCGCGGTGCCCGCCGCGCCCGCGCCCGACAGCACGATCCGCACGTCGGACAGGTTCTTGCCCACG
This sequence comes from Cellulosimicrobium sp. Marseille-Q4280, assembly GCF_943181405.1. Lineage (GTDB taxonomy): Bacteria > Actinomycetota > Actinomycetes > Actinomycetales > Cellulomonadaceae > Cellulosimicrobium. Next base: position 193,138 of record NZ_CALPBY010000005.1, on the reverse strand, counting down.
ACCTTGAGGGCGTTCGTCAGTGCCGCGAGCGCCACGATCGCCGTGCCGTGCTGGTCGTCGTGGAACACCGGGATGTCCAGCTCGGCGCGGAGCCGCGCCTCGATCTCGAAGCAGCGCGGCGCCGAGATGTCCTCGAGGTTGATGCCCGCGAACACCGGGGCGATGGCCTTGACGGTCCGCACGATCTCGTCGACGTCGGTCGTGTCGAGCGCGATGGGGAACGCGTCGATGTCCGCGAACCGCTTGAACAGCGCAGCCTTGCCCTCCATGACCGGCAGCGACGCGAGGGGGCCGATGTCGCCGAGGCCGAGGACCGCCGATCCGTCGGTGACGACCGCGACGGTGTTGCGCTTGATCGTGAGGCGGCGCGCGTCGTCGGGATTGGCCGCGATGGCCTCGCACACGCGCGCGACCCCCGGCGTGTAGATCATCGACAGGTCGTCGCGGTTGCGGATCGGCACCTTGGACTCGATCTTCAGCTTGCCGCCGAGGTGCAGCAGGAACGTGCGGTCCGAGACCCGTTCCACGACGACGCCCGGCAGACCCCGCAGGGCAGCCACGATCTCGCCCGCGTGCTCCTCGCCGCGGGTCGCCACGGTGACGTCGACGGTGATGCGCTCGTGCCCGGACGCCGTGACGTCGAGCGCCGAGACGATGCCGCCCGTGTGCTCGATCGCCGTCGTCAGCTCGCTCACGGCCGTGGGTCGCGCCTCGACCTGCAGGCGGACGGTGATGGAGGAGGACACGCTCGGCGCAGAGGTCATGAGCACCAGTATCGGCCCAGGACCGAGGCGCCGGCGGGCGGCCGGCACGTACGGACACGACGACGGCGCCCTCTCGGGCGCCGTCCCGCCAGCATCTCGGTGGCTATCAAGGCGTGCTCGGTTCGTAGCCGCTGCAACGGCTTCGGGGGGCCGTCGTGGCCGTCCCGCCCGGTCAGCGAGTCCTCCGCGTGGACTACCTGCGCGTGGGTACCTCCGCGATGCTGTTGTCCCTCCATGAGAGCCCCGCCACGGCCGGTCCGCAAGCCCGTGGGCAGACCCTCACAGCGTGTTCTACCCGTGTTCGAGCCCGCCTCGCGAGGTTGGTCCGGGACGTCCGGTCAGGCCTCCGTCGCGCGCCCGTGGCGGCGCCGGCGGCGCACCGCCCGCCACACGACCCAGCCCACGACGGCGAGCGTGACGAGGCCCGCGGCGGCGAGCGCCGGCGTCGTGGGCGCGAGGTGGGAGCGCAGCGCGACGGGCTTGGTGAACGCGAGGACGCCCCAGCCGTGCTCCGCGGCGAGACGACGCAGCGCCCTGTCGGGGTTCACCACGGACGCGTGGCCGACCTCCGCCAGCATGGGCGCGTCGGTGACCGAGTCGGAGTAGGCGTAGCTCGCGCCGAGGTCGTAGCCCTCACGCTCGGCGAGCTCGCGGATCGCGGCGGCCTTGTTCTCGCCGTAGGCGTAGAAGTCGATCCCGCCTGTGTAGCGGCCCTCCTCGATCGCCATGCGCGACGAGATGGCGTGGTCGGCGCCGAGCACCGCCGCGATGGGTTCGACCACCTCGCTCCCCGACGCCGACACGACGACGACGTCGTGGCCGTGCGCGTGGTGGGAGTCGATGAGCTCGACCGCCTCCGCGTAGACGACCGGGTCGATGTGCTCGTGCAGGGTCTCCTCGACGATGCGCGAGACGGTCGCGACGTCCCAGCCCGTCACGAGGCTCGACAGGTGGGCGCGCATCCGCTCGGTCTGGTCGGCGTCGGCGCCGCCCACCATGAACAGGAAGTGCGCGTACGCGCTGCGCAGCACGTCGGCACGGTTGATCAGGCCTCCCGCGAAGAAGGGTCGGGAGAACGCCGCGGCCGACGACGTCGCGATGATCGTCTTGTCCAGGTCGAAGAACGCGGCGACGCGACCGTCGGTGCGCGGTGGCGAGTGGTCCGTCGGCGAGTTCACGCGGTGAGCCTAGCGGCGCAGCGTGGCCGTCCACAGGCCCGGCGTGCCGGGGTGCCGTCCACAGGGCGTGCCGGGCCGGTCGCGCGACCGCTCCGCGAGGACCCAGGGTGTGCGGAACGGGACCGCTCGGGGAGCAGGTGCCGGGAGACAGGTCGGTGGGCACAGGCAGGGCGGGCAGGGCGGGCGGACGCGGGACGGAGGGCACGTGGGCAGCACGGGTGCGGTGGTGGGGGTCGCCGCGGCGCGGGGAGGGGCAGGAGCCAGCGTCGCCGCGGCCGCCCTCGCGCGCGCCGCGGTCCGACGCCGCGCGCCCGCGTGCCTCGTCGACCTCGCCGGTGCGGGTGCCGGGCTCGACGTCCTGCTCGGCGTCGAGGACGAGCCGGGCGTGCGCTGGCCCGACCTGGGCGACGCGCGAGGCCGCCTCGACGGCGTCGACCTGCTCGGCAGGCTGCCCCGCTGGTCCGACGTGGCGGTGGTCAGCGCGACGACCGAGGGCGGTCCCGTGCCCGAGAGCGTGGTGGACGTCGTCGCGGCGCTGGCCGAGGACGTCGTGCCGCGCGGCGGGCTCGTCGTGCTCGACGTCGGGCGTGCGACCCTCTGGCGGCCCGTCGGCGAGCTGCTCGCCGCGTGCGACGAGGTGCTCGTCGTGACGCCGCTCGACGTCCCCGCCGTCGGCGGAGCGGTCGCCCTCGGCGCACACCTCGCGGGTCGTCCGGCCGCGCTCGTCGTGCGGCACCCCGCGCCCGGACGGCTGTCCGTGGCGGAGGTCGCGCACGCGGTCGGCCTCGACGTCGCCGCGAGCGTCCGGTGGGACCGCCGGGTCGCGGGAGCGGTCGAGCGGGGCCACGGGCCGTGCCCCCCGGGCGGTCCCGTCGAGCGCGCGGGCCGGGTGCTCGCAGCGCGCTACCTCGAGCCGGGGAGGCGGGCATGACGTCCACGACCGCGGGCCTGCTCGACGGCGTGCGGGACCGGCTCGCGCGCGCAGGGCGGGAGCCCGGCGACGACAGCGCGGGGCACGACGGCACCGGGCACGACGGCACCGGGCACGACGATGCACGTCGTGTCGACGCCCGGCTCGCCGACGCGCTCCGGGCCTCGGGCCGGGTGATCGGCTCCACGGCTCTGCGCGAGCTCACCCGCGCCGCGCGGGCGGAGCTCTACGGGGCCGGGCCGCTGCAGCACCTGCTCGAGGAGACCGGTGTCACCGACGTCCTGGTCAACGGACCGGACGACGTGTGGGTCGACCGGGGCTCCGGGCTCGAGCGCGTGCCGGTCTCGCTCGGTGGTCCGGACGACGTGCGCGCCCTCGCCGCCCGGCTCGCGGCGGCCGGAGGCGGGCGGCTCGACGACGCGAGCCCGGTCGTGGACGCGCGCCTTCCCGACGGGACCCGCCTGCACGCCGTGGTCGCGCCCGTGTGCGCCGCGGGTGCGGTCATCTCGCTGCGCGTGCTCCGGCCGAGCGGGTTCGGCCTGGCCGAGCTCGTCGCGCACGGGACGGTCCCTCCCACGTGGGAGCCGCTGCTGCGGGTGCTCGTCGCGCGGCGCGCCTCGATGCTCGTCTCCGGCGGCACGGGCACCGGCAAGACGACGCTGCTGGCGGCCCTGCTCGCGCTCGTCCCGCACGACGAGCGCGTCGTGTGCGTCGAGGAGGCCCGGGAGCTCGTGCCCGACCACCCGCACGTCGTGCCGCTCACCGCGCGCCGCCCGAACGTCGAGGGCGCGGGCGGCGTCGAGCTCGCGGACCTCGTCCGCGCCGCGCTGCGCATGCGGCCCGACCGGATCGTGCTCGGCGAGTGCCGGGGAGCCGAGGTCCGTGAGGTCCTCATGGCGCTGAACACGGGCCACGAGGGCGGGCTCGCGACCCTCCACGCCAACGACGTCGGGGTGATCCCCGCGCGGCTGGAGGCGCTCGCGGCGCTCGCCGGGATGGACCGCGTCGCGGTGGCGGCGCAGGCGGCGAGCGGCCTCGACGTCGTGCTGCACCTGCGGCGTGGCGGGGTCGAGGTCGCGCGGCGACGGTTCCTCGCCCAGGTCGGGCTCGTCCGCCGGGACGACCGGACCGGTCTGGTCGTCGACCTCGCCGCGTCGTGGGACGGCAGCGGTGATCCCCGGCCGGGTCCGGCGTGGGGCGAGCTGGTGCGCCGGTGGTCGGCATGAGCGTGCGTGGCACGAACGTGGGGAGCGTGGCGTGACGGCCGTCGTGGGCGTGCTCGTCGCGTTCGCCGTGTGGTGCGTCGTCGACCCGGGCGGGCGTCGTGCGTCGGTGGCGGTGCGAGGCGGCCTCGCGCCCGGCACGCTCGCGGGTGGGGCGCGAGCGGTCGGCGGGCGCTCGGGCGGGGCGGACCGCCGTGGTCGGCGACGGGGAAGTCGTCGGGACGACCCGGCGGAGGCGGACGCCGTGCGCCTCGTCGTGACCCAGGTCGGTGCGCTGCTGCGTGCGGGCCAGCCGCCCGGGGCGGCCTGGGAGCGCACGACCGGCGTACGGGTCGACGCGACCGGGACACCGCGCGCGACGGACCTCGCCGCGCACGTGGGCGGCGACGCCACGGCCCGGGCGGTGGTGGCCGCGTGCCGCGTCGCGGGCGACGTGGGGGCGCCGCTCGCCACCGTGCTGGACGAGGTGGCCGCGTCGATCGCCGCCGAGGCCGAGTCGCGCGCCGCGCGGGAGGCGGCTCTCGCCGGACCTCGGGCGACGACGCGCGTGCTGCTCTGGCTGCCCGCCGTGGGCGTCCTCCTCGGCTACGTGCTCGGTGCGGACCCGGTCGCCACCGCGCTCGACGGAGGCGTCGGGACGGGCGCCCTGCTCCTCGGCGTCCTGCTGCTCGCCGTCGGTCGCGCATGGTCCGCGCGGCTGGTCGACCGGGCGCGCGTCGCGGGAGAGGAGCCGTGAGCGGGCTCGCGCTGGTCGTCGCCGGCTGCGTCCTCGTCGCGTCGTCGCCGTGGTGGCTCGCCCGGTCCGCGGCCGAGCGCAGGGTCGTCGGGCTCGGCGCGGCGTCGCGCGGGATCGCGCGGAACGGCGCGGTCCGGCGTGCGGCCGACCGCGCTGCCGGACGCCCCGCGAGGGAGACGCCGATCGAGACCGGTGTGATCCTCGAGCTCCTCGCCGCGGCGGTGCGAGCGGGGGCGTCGGTGCCGCGGGCCCTCGACGCCGTGGGTGCCGCGGTCGGCGGGCCCGACGGCGCGTGCCTGCGCCGGGCGAGCGCCGCGCTCGTGCTCGGGTCGGCCTGGGACGGCGCGTGGGACGACGTCCCCCGACGCCTCGACGTGGTGCGCCGTGCCCTGCGGCCGTCCTGGGTGCACGGCGCGGGACCGGTCGGCTCGCTGCGGGCGGCGGGGGACGCGCTGCGGCAGGACCGTGCGGCGGCCGCGCGGAGCGCCGCGGCCCGGCTCGGCGTCCACCTCGTCCTGCCGCTCGGCGCGTGCTTCCTGCCGGCGTTCGTCCTCGTGGGCCTGCTGCCCGTGCTGCTCTCGCTCGGTTCGGGTCTCCTCGGCGGCTGAACCACGGCTCACCCGCCGGCGACCTCCCGGCGACGGCGCTCGAGGTGCGCGCGCTCGACGTCGTTGGCGCACCGCTCGATGGCGAGCTCCAGCGCGGCGACCGCGGCGTCGGCCTGCCCGGAGCGCGCGAGGAGCTCGCCGCGCACGGCCAGGAGCCGGTGGTGGTGAGGCAGGGCGGCGTCGAGCCCGTCGAGCAGGGCGAGCCCGGCCTCCGGACCCGAGGACTCGGCGACCGCGACGGCGCGCGCGAGGCGGACGACGGGCGAGCCGGTGTGGTCCTCGAGAGCGGCGTAGAGGGTCGCGATCGCGGCCCAGTCGGTGTCGCCCGCGGTGCGTGCGACGGCGTGCTCCGCGGCGACCCGCGCCTGGAGGAGGTAGTCCTGCGCGAGCCCGGCAGCGTCGTCGGGCACGGAGGAGAGGACCTCGAGCCCGACGACGATCTCGTCGGCGTGCCACCGCGAACGGTCCTGGTCCGCGAGCAGGACCAGGGCGCCGTCGGGGCCGGTCCTCGCGTCGCGACGCGCATGCTGCAGCACGAGGAGCGCGAGGAGGGCGCGGACGACGGGGCGGCCCGGGAGCAGCTCGTCGAGGAGACGGACCAGGCGGATCGCCTCGCCCGCGAGCTCGACGCGGACCAGGTCGGGCCCCGTCCCGGGCGCGTAGCCGGCGGTGAAGACGAGGTAGAGCACCGTCGCGACGACGTCGAGCCGTTCGTCGAGGTGCTCGGGCGCAGGCACCGCGAACGGGATGCCCGACGCCGCGAGGCGCTTCTTGGCCCGCGTGATGCGCGCCGCCATGGTCGCCTCGGGCACGAGGAACAGCCGCGCGATGTCGGGTACCCCGAGACCGGCGACGAACCGGAGCGTGAGCGCCGCGCGGGCCTCGGGGGCCAGCGCGGGGTGGGAGCACGCGAAGACGAGCCGCAGACGTTCGTCGGGGACGTGCGCGCCCTCGTCGCGGTCGTCGCCAGGATCGGGTGATCCGGGCCGACCACGCTCCTCGACGACCATCAGGGGTTCCTTCCGGAGGGCGACCGCCTCCGCCCGGAGACGGTCCAGGACCCGCCGGCCGGCAGCGGTGCGCAGCCAGCCGGCGGGGTTGGCGGGGACGCCGTCCGCCGGCCAGGTCCGGGCGGCCGCCGCGAACGCGTCGGCGAGCGCGTCCTCGGCGAGGTCCGGTCGGCGGTAGCGGGCCACGAGGGCACCGAGGAGCCGTGCCCAGTGCTCGCGCCAGGCAGCGGCGAGCGCGTCGTCGGCGGTGTGCCCAGTCTCCTCGGGGCTCACAGGTCGTCGACGTCCACCACGGGGCGGACCTCGACCGTGTAGGGCGGCAGGAGGGCGACGGCGTCCACCACGGCGTCGAGGTCGGGCAGGTCGACCAGGTAGAAGCCGCCGAGGTGCTCCACGGTCTCCGCGAAGGGGCCCTCGGTCACCGTGACGCGCTGGTCGGCACGGCGCAGGGTCGTGGCGGCGGCGACGGGGGTTAGCGCCTCGGCGGCCACGATCGTCCCCCGCGCGCGCACCGCGGCGGCGAAGTCGTCGTGGCGCCGGAGGTACTCGTCGCGGTGCGCGTCACGCATCCGTGCCCAGACCTGCTCGTCCTCGTACAGCAGCACCATGAACCTCATGCGCCGACCTCGGCCACGTCGGCGCTCGCGTCGTGCCCGGCCGCGTGCTCCTCCTCGGACACCACGGGGCGGACCTCGAACGTCTCGGGGCTGCCCGCGAACGCGGTCGCGAGGACGCGCACGAGGCCGTCGAGGTCCGCGGTCTGGACGACGTAGTACCCACCGACCTGCTCGGCGAGCTCGGCGAACGGTCCGTCGGTGACGAGCGCCTGGTCCGGCGTGGCGCCGGGCCGCACGACCCGCGCGGTGAACGTCTTGCGCAGCTCGCCGCCACCCGTGACCTCGTGGCCACCGGCCGCGGAGAGGCGGGCGAACTCGTCGTGCCGTGCGTAGGTGGCTGCGCGGAGCTCGGGTGAGGGGTCCACCCACGCGCTCTCGTCGTCGTGGATGAGGATGACGTACTCGGTGCTCATGGTCGTCTCCTGACGTCGTGCCGCCGTCCGGTCGGCCCGGACGAAGGACCTCGGTCGAGGTCTCGTGACGATGACGCGCGAGACCGGCGCAGATCGACACCACTCTGGCAGAGAATGCGCAGCCGCTCTCGGAACCGGCGCGACGGGGCCCGGGAGAGTGCGCCGGTCCTGGCCGTCCACAGGCCCGGCCGACAGGTGTCCCGTCCACCGCGCGCCCGGCGACGCCTGCGCCGTCCGTCCTGCTCTCGCCAGAGTGGCCGGACCGCCCGCGACCGCGGGCCGCGAGAAGGAGAGGGTCATGACCAGGACGAGGACCGAGAGGTCGGCGGGACACGTGGCGTCGAAGGGGTCGGTGACGTGGGGCGGAGCCCCGGCGACGGAGGAGACGGCAGGAGAGGGCCGGCCCCGGAGGCCGGAGAAGGCTGCCGGCCGCGTGCTTGCGCGGCTCACCGGAGCCGACGGCGCGCACGACCGGGAGGCGGGCCTCGCGACCGCGGAGTACGCGATCGCGACGGTCGCCGCGGCGGGGTTCGCCGGGCTGCTGATCGTCGTGCTCCGGAGCGGCGAGGTGCGTGAGCTGCTGCTCGGCATCGTCCGTAGCGCGCTCTCGCTGGGCTGATCGTGCGACGAGAGCGGTCACGGCGGTCGGTCGCGACCCTCCGCGGACCGTGGGGTCCCGGCCCTGCAGCGCGCGAGCGAGGTGCCGTCACCGCAGAGCTCGCGGTCGCGTTGCCGGCGGTCGTGCTCGTCCTCGTCGCCGTGCTCACCCTCGCCGCGGCCGCGGGCGCCCAGATGCGCTCCGCGGACGCGGCGAGGGCGGGAGCGCGGGCAGCGGCGATCGGGGAGGACGACGCGACCGTGCGCTCCACGGCTCAGCACGTCGCGGGCGACGGCGCGCAGGTGACCGTCGTGCGCGGCGAGCCGTGGGTCGAGGTCACCGTGAGCTGCCCGGTCGTCGGGGGCTGGCTCTCGGCGGCGCCGCTGCGCGCGAGCGGGCACGCCGTGGCGCGCGTCGAGCCATGACCGGGCGGCGAGTCGTGACCAACCGGCGAGCCGTGGCCAAGCGGCGAGCCGTGACCGGGCGGCGAGTCGTGGCCGGGTGGCGAGCCGTGACCGGGCGGCGAGGAGGACGCGGGCCGGGCCTCCCGGGCGTCGGGTCGGCCGCGGAGCGGTCGTCGGACGGCGAGCACGGGGCGGGCACGGTGCTCGTGCTCGGGATCGTCGCCGCCCTGCTCGTCGTGCTCGTCGGGCTCGGAGGGCTCGCGCAGGCACAGGCCGCGCGGGGTCGGGCTCAGGCCGGTGCCGACCTCGCCGCGCTCGCTGCCGCCGCGGCGCTGCGCGATGGATGGGAGCCGTGCGGACGCGCCCGCGAGACGGCGAGCCGCAACGGCGTGCGGGTCGTCGCGTGCACCGAGACGGGCGCGGGCGCCGTCCGCGTCGACGTCGTGTCCGGGCCGACGGTCTCGGTGCTCGGCGTCACGCTCGGCGAGGCGGCAGGGGCCGCGCGGGCCGGACCGGCGACGGCCCGGGCAGGGTGAGCACGAGGTCGGCGCTGCCGCAGGGCTTCGTCAGGCGGACGCGTCCGACCTCGTGACGCCCTGCCCCCGGGCGAGCCCGGGTGAAGTCGGTAGCGTTCGGAAGGTCCTCGCGCCCGGAGCCGGGCGTGGTCAACGATGATCTGGAGGCACCATGCACGTCCTGCCGCACCGCTGGCGCATCGCGGCGGCCGCCGTCGCGTCGCTCGCCCTCACCGCCGTCGCCGCCCCGGGCGTCGCCGCTCCCCGCGACGACCCGCCGGGCCGCGTCGCCGAGACCACGTTCACGCTCGACGCCGAGGTGCTCGACTCCGGGGAGCAGGTCACGGGCATCACGATCGACGCGCACCGGCTGCGCACGATCGACCCGGCGTCGCTGAGCACCGGCACGTTCACCGTGCGGGCCGTCGGCGCCTACCCGGACGACGTCGACCGCGGCGGCCGGCCGCAGCAGGTGTTCGACGTCGAGCGGACCCTCACGGGGGTGGAGCTGACCCGCTCGGGCGACATCCACCTGGAGCTCGCGTCCGGGTTCGGCACGCCCGGCGCGGACACGCTCACCTACCAGCCCGTGGGTGGGCGCAACGTGCTGCTCGACCTGACCTACACGATGGTGCAGAACGCCCCGCTCGAGCTGCGCAACGGCCGCGACGTGACGATCCGGGGCTTCGTCCAGGGCGACCTCGTCGACCCGGAGGTCGACGCGTTCCGCGCGGGGGTCTCGGGCACCGGCCTCAACTACCGCCTGTTCACGCCGGACCGGCGCGGCGGCGGTGACCGTGCCCTCGTCGTCTGGCTGCACGGCAACGGTGAGGGCGGGCTGGGCGGCTACTACGACAACGAGCCGCCGCTGCGCGCCAACCGCGGCGCGCTCGGCTTCGCGACGCCGGAGGCGCAGAAGATCCTCGGCGGCGCGTACGTGCTCGTGCCGCAGGTCCCGGACACCTGGTACAACGCGGACTCCGCGGGCTACCAGGAGCGGCTGCGCGCCCTGGTCGACGAGATCGCCGGCCGGTACAAGGTCGACACGGACCGCATCCACGTCGCCGGCGCCTCGGCCGGCGGGTACATGGCGACCCGCCTGGTGGCTGCCTACCCGGACGACTTCGCGTCCCTCGCCGTCTCGGCGCCGGCGTACTACACGGGCGGCACCTACCGCATCGACGCAGCCGAGATCGCCGCGCTCGAGGGCACGCCGACGTGGTTCGTCCACGCGCGCAACGACCCCACCGTCCCGTACGCCGAGACCAGCGTGTGGGCGCACGAGCAGCTGCCCGGCTCGATCCTGTCGCTGTACGACGACGTGACGTGGGACGGGGTGACCTACCCCGGGCACTGGTCGTGGATCTACCAGGCACGCAACGCTCCGACCACGCCGGAGGGCCTCAGCCTCTGGGAGTGGACGGCGCAGCAGTCGCTCGACGACCAGGTGTGATGCCCAGGGAGGTCGTACCGCCGCCCGGCATCGGTGAGTCTGCCTGACAGACGAAGGCCTCCGGATGCGAAGTGGAGCTGTCTCGTTCACCGCTTCACTGACCGGAGGCCTTCGTGTCCCACGCTGACGTTGTCTTGACGCCCCGCGACCGGTTGTGGCTCGCGCAAGTCGCTGTAGATCGCGGCTGGACCTGTGCAGCGGCGCGCTGCCGGACCAACCGGCTCTCCCACATCGACCGGGTTACTGGCGAACCGCTGCGCCGCAATGGGCATCCGCACCTCGGAGCGCTGATCCAAGGTCCCGAGGAAGGGCATCCTGGTTACCGGGTCGGCAGGTCGACGGCGTCATCACCGACCGCGCCGGGGTCGGTGGAGGCAAGTTCCGACAGCGCGCCGGTGAGGTGCCGCACGAAGGTCCGACGGCGTTCGTCGCTGATGCTGTCCAGCGACAGGTAAGGGTTGAGGTCTTCCAGCTCGACCAGCAACAACGTCCCTTCGGAAGTGCGGCACGCGTCGACGCGCTGGATGCCGTGAGCGATCCCGTTCCAGTCGACGAAGCGCCGGGCGAAACTCAGGTCGGTCTCGGTCGGCTCATACGCCCTCAGGCGCCACCGTTGCGCGGAATCGGGTGCGTACAACGCGTACTCGAAGGTTCGGTCGATGAAGTAGAACGAGACTTCATAGTCGATCTCCACGTGCGGCTGGATCAGCACGTCGTCATCGTCGATACCTCGGACCTGCGTCGGGTCCAGGATCCTCAGGCCCACCGAATCGGCGCCGAACTTGGGTTTGACCACGTAGGACTCGCAGTCCGGGAGCCGGTCCAAGCCCTCGATGCCATCCACGGTGGGGATCACCGGGTATCCGGCCTGAGACAGGTCCACGAGGTACTGCTTGCCTGCCATGTCGGCTTTCCCCGTCAGGTCGTTGAAGACCCGTGCTCCGGTCGCCAGGGCATGCTCGCGGAACGCCTGGTACTGCTGCGGGTAGTAGATGACCGGACCGCTGTTGCGGACGAGCACGACATCGAACCGGTCCATCAGCGCCCGGGCGTCCACGGGGTGACAGAGGGCCACGTCGAAGGTCTCGCGCAATCGAGAGGACAGGTAGAGGTCCTCATCGCCGTACCGGCGCCCTCGCGCTTCGTACGACAGATCGGTCACGAAGAGCACGCTGGGCCTGGCGGAAGACATGGCCCAGTGTTTCACCCACCGCCCTGGCGCAGACGAACACGGCAGCTGCCCACGTGCATCACGCCGCCCCGTCGCGCGCCCGACAATGGGCAGACACGTCCTCGGCGGACGTCGGCGCCGCGTGCCCACTCAGGCGCAGGGCGCCGTCGTGGTCGGGCGGTGGTCACGCCACGGCCCGGTCAGTCGGGAGAGTACGCGAGCACGGCGTCGAGCAGCCGCACGGCGGCGTCCTTGTCCAGCGGCGCGTTGTACGACCCGCACTTGGGCGACTGGACGCACGCGGGGCACCCGTCGTGGCACGGGCACCGCACGATCGCGTCGCGCGTCGCGCGCAGCCAGGTCGCGCCCAGCTCGAACCCGCGCTCGGCGAAGCCCGCGCCGCCCGGGTAGGCGTCGTAGACGAACACCGTCGCCTGCTCGGTGTCGACGTGCAGCGCCGTGGACACACCGCCGAGGTCCCAGCGGTCGCACGTCGCGAGGAGGGGGAGCAGCCCGATCGACGCGTGCTCGGCGGCGTGCAGCGCGCCGGGCGCGGTGTCCGCGTCGACCCCGGCCTCCTCGAGCACCGACTCGGGCACCGTCCACCACACGGCCATGGTCGGCAGCGTGTGCTCGGGCAGGTCGAGGGGCTCGGACCCCAGGATCTGCAGGTCGGGCAGACGGCGGCGCTGGAAGCTCACGACCTGCGAGCTCACGTCGACGGGCCCGTACCCCCAGCCGACGGGCCCCCAGCGCCGCTCGACGACCTCGCGCCCGGCGGCCGCGTCACCGGGCCCCGGGTCGTCGGCGATCGTGATCGAGGTGACGGAACGGGACCAGGTGCCGAAGTCGACGTCGGTGCGTCGCACGAGCGCGACGCCGTCGGTCAGGTCGAGGTGCTCGACCACGTAGGTGGCGCCCTGGTGGACGTACACCGCGCCGTCGTGCACGGTCCCGTCGGCCGACGCGGCGTCCACCGTCCCGAGGAGGCGGCCCGTGCGCGCCTCGGCCACGCGGACGGGAGAGCCGCCGGAGCCGCGCAGGTCCGTCATCCCCGCGGCGGGCTGCGCGTGCGTCCAGTACCAGCCCGACGCACGACGCCGCAGCGCTCCCCGCGCGACGAGCACGCCGAGCAGGTCGGTCACGGCGGCCGGGTCGCCGAACGCGGCGAGGTCCTCCGAGCGGAGGGGGACCTCCGCGGCCGCGGCGCACAGGTGCGGTGCGAGGACGTACGGGTTGGCGGGGTCGAAGACCGTCGCCTCGAGCGGGGCGTCGAAGATCGCCTCGGGGTGGTGCACGAGGTACGTGTCGAGCGGGTCCTCGCGCGCGACGAACGCCACGAGCCCGTCCGCGCCCGCACGTCCCGCGCGGCCGGCCTGCTGCCAGACGGACATCCGCGTGCCCGGCCAGCCCGCCACGAGCACCGCGTCGAGGCCGGAGATGTCGACGCCGAGCTCGAGGGCGTTCGTCGTGGCCAGCGCCCGGACCGCGCCGGAGCGCACCGCCTCCTCGAGCTCGCGGCGCTCCTCGGGCAGGTACCCGCCCCGGTACGCGGCGACGCGGCGCGCGAGGTCGGCGTCGACGGGGCGCAGGTAGTCCTGGGTCTGCGTCGCGACCGCCTCGGCGCCCCGGCGCGAGCGCGTGAACGCGAGCGTGCGCGCGCCGGCGAGGACGAGGTCGGCGAGCAGGTCCGCCGCCTCCGACGTCGCACTGCGCCGCGGGTGCTCGGGGGCCTCCTGGACCTCGGTCGGCACCGTGGGCACTGCCGGGTCGTCGACGTGCTCCTCCGGTTGCTGCGACCCCGCCGCCGCGCCGAAGCCGGCCACGACGGGCGGCTCCCAGAGCGCGAACGTCCGGTGCCCGGACGGTGACGTGTCGCCCGCGACCGTCACGACGTCCGCCGGCTCCACCCCGACGAGCCGTGCCGCGCTCACCGCGGGGTCCGCCGTCGTCGCCGAGGCCACGACGAACGTCGGCGCGGGGTCCCCCTCGCGGGCGTAGTGCGCGGCGAGACGACGCAGCCGCCGCAGCACGAGCGACACGTGCGCGCCGAAGACGCCGCGGTAGGCGTGGCCCTCGTCCACGACGACGTAGCGCAGGTCGCGCAGGAGCCGCGACCAGCGGCGGTGGTTCGGCAGCAGCGCGAAGTGCAGGAAGTCCGGGTTGGTGAGCACGACGTCCGCGTGCTCGCGCACCCACCGCCGCTCGTCGGGCGACGTGTCGCCGTCGCACGTCGAGACCCGCACGTCCTGGGTCCCGACCGCGTCGAGGAGGCGCTGGAGGCCGGCGAGCTGGTCGGCCGCCAGAGCCTTGGTCGGCGAGAGGTACAGCACGGACCCGCGGCGCGCGACGGACTCGATGCGTCCGGGGTCGAGCGTGCGGGCCGCGACGTCGGCCCGGACCGACGTCAGCGCCGGGAGCCAGAACGCGAGGGACTTGCCCGACCCCGTCGACGTCGCGAGCGCGACGTGCCGGCCCGACCACGCGGCGTCGGCGGCGACGGTCTGGTGCACCCACGGCCGCTGCACGCCCAGCGCGCGGTACCCGGCCACGAGCGCGGCGTCCGACCACGCGGGCCAGTCGCCGTGCACGCCGTCGCGCGCCGGCAGCTCCCGCACGTGCGTCAGCCGGTCCGCGCGGCGGCCGCCCGCGAGGAGCACGCGGAGCAGCGCGTTCGTCGGCGGGGCGGGAGCGTGGTGCACGCCCACGAGTCTTCCACCCCGCGCCCACCCTGAGGTCGGGACCTGCGGCCCTCGCGCGGGCCGGGCTCGGGGGTGGACCATCGAGGTATGGCGAGGACGGGACGCGGGGTGCTCGGAGCCGTGGCGGCGGGCGTCGGCGTGCTGCTGCTCACGCGTCGCCTGACGCAGACGTGGGGCACGCGCGACGACGAGCACGCCGCGCGACTGCCCGGCGACGACCTCGTGCCGCACGCGCGCGTCGTCGCGACGCGCGGCGTGACGATCGACGCCCCGCCGGGCGACGTCTGGCCGTGGCTCGTGCAGCTCGGCCAGGGGCGCGGCGGCTTCTACTCCTATGACCTGCTGGAGAACCTCGCCGGCCTCGGCATCCGCAGCGCGGGAACGATCGGGGAGCGGTGGCAGTCGCTCGCCGTCGGCGACGACGTCCGTCTCGCAGCGCAGGCCGCCCTGCGTGTCGCGCTGCTCGAGCCGGAGGACCACCTCGTGCTGCTCGGCGTACCGGGTCCGGCTGAGCCCGACGTGATGCCGTTCGCGTTCTCGTGGGCGTTCGTCCTCCGCGCACTCCCGCCGGGAGACGGGGGCGGCGCGCGCACGCGGCTCCTCGTGCGCGAGCGCTACCGTCCCACGAGCCGGCCGGGGCGAGCCGTCGTCGAGGCCGTGCAACCCGTGAGCTTCCTCATGACGCAGAAGATGCTGCGCGGGGTGAGGGACCGAGCGGAGCGGGTCAGCCGCGGAACACCTCGACGACGGCCCGCGCGAGGTACCACGGGTCGACGACGGCCGTGAGCTCGCGCGCGGAGTGCATCGAGAGGATCGGCACGCCGACGTCGACGGTCCGGATACCGAGGCGCGTCGCGGTGAGCGGCCCGATCGTCGAGCCGCACGGGACCGTGTTGCGCGACACGAACTCCTGGCTCGGCACCCCCGCCGCCGCGCACGCGCGCGCCCACGCCGCGGCGCCGAGCGCGTCGGTCGTGTACCGCTGGTTGGCGTTGATCTTGAGGATCGGGCCGCCGCCCGCGAGCGGGCGGTTCGCGGGGTCGTGGCGCTCGGGGTAGTTGGGGTGCACCGAGTGCCCGACGTCGCTCGACACGCACAGCGACCCGGCGAGCCGGCGGTGACGCTCCTCCGTGGTCACGCCCTGCATCGCGTCGATCCGCGCGAGCACGTCGGCGAGGAACGGTCCCGACGCCCCCGAGCGGGACTCCGACCCGATCTCCTCGTGGTCGAACGCGGCGAGCACGGGGATCGTGGTCGCCGCGTCGTCCCCGCCGAACCCGTCGGCGACCTCGAGCAGCGCCGTGAGCCCGGCGTGGACGGAGATCAGGTTGTCGAGCCGCCCCGACGCGAGGAACGCGTCGCGCGCCCCGAAGACCCGCGGCTCCTGGGTGTCGGCGACGACGACGTCGTAGCCCGTGACCTCGCTCGCGCGGACCCCCGCGTGGTGCGCGAGCTCGGCGAGGACGTCGGCCTCCGCCGGTCCGTCGTGCGTCCCGGCTCGGTCGGAGCCGGCGGCCCCCGCCGTCGACGACAACCCCCAGACCGGCTGGGTGTGCTGCTGCTTGTCGAGGGCGAGGCCCTCGTTCACCTGGCGGTCCAGGTGGATCGCGAGCTGCGGGATGCGCAGCAGCGGACCGGTGCGCACGAGGTGCACGTCGCCCGGTCGCGTGCCGTCACCCACCACGACCCGCCCGGCGAGCTCGAGCTCGCGGTCGAGCCACGAGTTGAGCAGCGGCCCGCCGTAGATCTCGACGCCGGCCTGCCACCAGCCCTCGCGCACGAGGCTCGGCCGCGGCTTGAGCTTGAACCCCGGCGAGTCCGTGTGGGCGCCGAGGATCGCGAACGGCATCGTCGCGGTCGCGCCCCGTGGCACGACCCAGGCGATCACCGCGCCGTCGCGCACGACGACGTACCGCCCGCCCGCCTCGTGCACGCGCTCCGGCTCGCGGTGGGGACCGGTCGCCGGCGCGTGCGACGGCCACGCGTCCGACTCCGTGAGCTGGGTGAAGCCCGCGGCGACGAGGCGGCGTGCGACCTCGTGCGCCGCGTGGAACGACGACGGCGAGGCCTGGACGAAGGACATGAGGTCGAGGGCGTGCTCGTGCGCGGCAGCGGTCGGTGCGGGCATGGTGCCAGTCTCGCACCGGGCCGCACGGTCCCTCCTCGGCCGACGTCCGGGAAGCGTCCAGGTCGACCGCGTACCGTCGTGACGGCGTCGCCGGGCAGCGAGAGGAGAGCGCGATGATCTGGGTCGTGCTGCCGGGGCTCGCCCTGACGGCGGAGGACTACGCCCCACTCGCCCGGGCGATCGGTCCGGACGGCGACGTCCGCGTCCTCGACGCGTGGCGCACACCGGTCACCGACCCGGCGGACGCGCTCCGTTCCGCGCTCGGTGTCGACGGGTCCGACGACGTCGCGCTCGTCGGGCACTCCGCGGGCGGTCTCGCCGCGCTCGAGTGGGCGCTGCTCCACCCCGGCGAGGTGCGGCGCCTCGTCCTCCTGGACCCCTCCAGCCCGTTCGAGCGGCATCGCCCCGCCCTGCACCCGGGGACGGGTGTGACACGCGCCGGACGAGCGGTCGTCGGCGCCGTCGCCGACGTCCTCGCACCGAGCGGACCGGCGCTGCGCCGGGTCGCCGTCCGCGCCGTCGCGCGCCGGCCCGACCTTCTCGCCCGCGACGTCGCGGCCGAACGTTACGGCGGCCGCCCCGGGTGGCTCGAGATCGCGGACCAGTGGGCGGCGAGCTGGGCGCAGGCGCCCCGTGTGCGCGGGCTGCTCGACGACGGGCGGCGCCTGCCCGCGTCCGCCCGCCCGCTGCTCGTCACCGGGACGCGTGCGAGCGCCCGGTTCCTGCGCGAGCAGCGCGAGCTCGCCGAGCGGCTGGACCTGCCTCGGGTCGGGGTCGCGAAGCAGGGTCACCTGTTCCCCCTGACCCGGCCGGACGAGGTCGCGCGGCTGGTCCGCACGACCTGAGCGATGAGTCCGGGGCACGAGCCCGGTCGGGACGGCATGGCTCAGCAGCAGACCCCCCAGATCCAGGACCGCGCCGCGCAGCCCTACGTGGGCGTGACCCGGACCGTGACCATGACGACCATCTCTGAGGTGGCGGACCGCCTTCCCGAGCTCTTCACCTGGCTCGGCGAGCGCGGCGTGACCCCGGCAGGCGCGCCCTTCCTCCGCTACCGGGAGATCGACATGGAGCGCGAGCTCGTGGTCGAGGCGGGCGTCCCGGTCGAGTCGCTCGACGCGATCCCCGACCTCGGCACCGACGCCATGTCCGCCGACCAGGACTCGGCGTCCCGACCGCACGGCGGCGTCCTGCCGGCCGGACGCTACGTCGTCGTCCAGCACCACGGGCATCCCGACGACCTGGAACGCGCGACCGGTGAGCTTCTCGCCTGGGCCGCGGCGCAGGGGCTGGTCTGGGACGCCGACGACGAGCAGCGGTCCTGGGGCGCGCGCGTCGAGTCCTACCTCACCGACCCGGCCGACGAGCCCGACATGGCCGAGTGGGACCACGAGCTCGCGTTCCGCCTCGCGGACTGACGCGGCGCGGGGTGCCGGGGCGCGGCCCAGGTGAGGGGCGCGCTTGTGACGGGCTGCACGAGTGGTCGTGACGTACGACACACGTGCGTAGACTCCTCCCCATCGTGCCGGTAGGGGACCGGCTCGGCCGCAGTCGTCAAGGAGGACGGATGCCCACCCTCGGTTCCGAAAGTCTCACCATCGTCGGGGTGATCGCGCTGATCGCGCTCGTCGCCCTCGGTTTCGCCGTCGTCCTGCGCAGACAGGTCCTCGCCGCGCGGGAGGGCAACGACGCGATGCGCGACGTCGCGCAGGCGGTGCAGGAGGGTGCGGCCGCCTACCTCAACCGGCAGTTCCGCACGCTCGCCCTGTTCGCCGTGATCGTCTTCGGCCTGCTGTTCCTCCTGCCCGGCGAGGGCGGGGTGCGCGTCGGCCGCTCGATCGCGTTCCTCGTCGGCGCGGGCTTCTCGGCCGCGATCGGCTACCTCGGCATGTGGCTCGCCGTGCGCGCGAACGTCCGCGTCGCGGCCGCCGCGACCCGGCCGGGCGGCCGGTCGGAGGGTGCGCGCATCGCGTTCCGCACCGGCGGCGCGGTGGGGATGTCGGTCGTGGGTTTAGGTCTGCTCGGTGCGGCGGGGGTCGTCCTGCTGTACCGAGGGGACGCGCCCGCTGTGCTGGAGGGCTTCGGCTTCGGGGCGGCGCTGCTCGCGATGTTCATGCGCGTGGGCGGCGGCATCTTCACGAAGGCGGCGGACGTGGGTGCCGACCTCGTCGGCAAGGTCGAGCAGGGCATACCCGAGGATGACCCGCGCAACGCCGCGACGATCGCGGACAACGTCGGCGACAACGTCGGCGACTGCGCGGGCATGGCCGCCGACCTGTTCGAGTCCTACGCGGTGACGCTCGTCGCGGCGCTGATCCTCGGCAAGGCCGCGATGGGCGAGGAGGGCCTCGTCTTCCCGCTGATCGTCACCGCGATGGGCGCGCTCGTCGCCGTGCTCGGCGTGTTCATCACGCGCGTGCGGGGCGAGGAGAGCGGCCTCAAGGCGATCTACCGCGGCTTCTACCTCTCGGCGCTCGTCGGTGCGGTGCTCGCCGCCGTCGCCGCCTTCGTCTACCTCCCGTCCTCGTTCGGCGAGATGGACGGGACCGCGGACCTGGGCGACCTCTCGGGGATCGCCGCCGACCCGCGCGTCGTCGCGAGCCTCGCGGTCGTCATCGGTGTGGTCCTCGCCGGGATCATCCTGTGGATCACGGGCTACTTCACGGGCACGACGTCGAAGCCCACCCTCCACGTGGCCGCCACCTCGCGCACCGGTGCCGCGACGGTCGTCCTGTCGGGCATCGGCGTCGGGTTCGAGTCCGCCGTCTACACGGCGGGCGTCATCGCGGCCGCGATCTGCGGGCTCTTCCTGCTCGCGGGCGGCTCGGTGTGGCTCGCGCTGTTCCTCGTCGCGCTCGCCGGGTGCGGCCTGCTCACGACGGTCGGCGTCATCGTTGCGATGGACACGTTCGGGCCCGTCTCCGACAACGCCCAGGGCATCTACGAGATGTCGCTCGGCGAGGCCTCGGAGGCGGACGAGTCGGACGCCGCGCAGATCCTCACCGACCTCGACGCCGTCGGGAACACGACGAAGGCGATCACCAAGGGCATCGCCATCACGACGGCGGTGCTCGCGGCGACGGCCCTCTTCGGCTCCTACGCGGACGCCGTCGACCACGCGCTGCGGGACATCGAGGGGGTCGGCACGGGTCTCGTCACGTCGATGCTCGACTACGAGATCATCTCGCCCGTCACGCTCGTCGGCCTGATCCTCGGTGCGGCGACGGTCTTCCTCTTCTCGGGCCTCGCCATCGACGCCGTGACGCGCGCGGCCGGTGCGATCGTCTTCGAGGTGCGCCGCCAGTTCCGCGAGCACCCCGGGATCATGACGTACGAGGAGCGCCCGGAGTACGGCAAGGTCGTCGACATCTGCACCCGCGACTCGCTGCGCGAGCTCGCGACCCCCGGCCTCCTCGCGGCGTTCGCGCCGATCGCCGTCGGCTTCGGCCTCGGCGTCGGGCCGCTCGCCGGCTTCCTCGCCGGGGCGATCAGCGCCGGCGTGCTCATGGCGGTGTTCCTCGCCAACTCCGGTGGCGCCTGGGACAACGCGAAGAAGATCGTCGAGGACGGCGCGTACGGCGGCAAGGGGTCGGAGGCGCACGCCGCGACGGTCATCGGCGACACCGTCGGCGACCCGTTCAAGGACACCGCGGGCCCCGCGATCAACCCGCTCATCAAGGTCATGAACCTCGTGTCGGTGCTCATCGCACCGGCGGTCGTCCTGCTCAGCGTGCCGGAGGACGCGAACCAGGTGCTGCGCATCGGCATCGCCGTCGTCGCGGCCGGGATCGCCTTCGGCGCGGTCATCGCGTCCCGCCTGCGCGCGGCCCGGGTGGACCGCGAGCAGATCGCCGAGGTCCGCGAGCAGGTGACGAGCGGCGCCTGACCGCCACGACGGTCGCCGAGGGAGAGCCCGGCAGGCTCTTCCTCGGCGACCGGACGGACCGTCAGACCTTGACGGTGAAGCCGGCGCGCAGGAGCACCTCGTCGCGCGACGACGGTCCGACGAGCAGCTCGAAGTCGCCGGCCTCGACGACCCGCCGGCCCGCGGCGTCGACGAGCGTGCAGTCGGCGACGGGCACCTCGAGGTCGACGACCGCCGTCCCGCCCGGCGCGAGCTCGACCTTGCGGTACGCCTTGAGCTCCTTGTCGGTCCAGGTCACGGACGTCACGACGTCGCTCACGTACACCTGGACGGTCTCGCGTACCGGCCGCGTGCCGACGTTGCGGAGCGTGACCTGGGCGCGCACGACGTCGTCGACCCCGACGACCGGCTCCTGCAGGTGCAGGTCCGCGTACTCGACGGTCGTGTAGCTCAGCCCCTCGCCGAACGCGAAGGCCGTGCGCTGCGTGAGGTCGGCGTACCGGTCGCCGTGCTGGCCGCGCACCTGGTTGTAGAACGTCGGCTGCTGGCCGGCGTGCTCGGCGAAGGAGATCGGGAGCCGGCCCTCCGGCTCGACCAGCCCCAGCAGCAGCTCGGCGACGGCCTGCCCGCCGCGCATCCCCGGGTTCGCGGCCCAGACGATCGCGGCCGCGTCGCGCGCCGACGGCGGCAGGACGAGCGGCTTGGACGCCACGACCACCACGACCAGCGGGGTGCCCGTCGCGGCGAGCGCGTCGAGGAGCGCGACCTGACCGCCGACGAGCTCGAGCGTCGCCGTGGACCGTCCTTCGCCGACGAGCTCGATCCGGTCGCCGACGACCGCCACGACGTAGTCGGCGTCCCGGGCGGCCGCGACGGCCTCGGCGATCAGCACGTCGTCGGGCGACGCGGGCACCACCACCTGAGGACGCGGCTGGCCGTCGGGGAAGAACGCGCCCTCGGGGTCGGGCTCGAGCGTGAGGATGTCGGCGCCGCGTGCGTGCGTCACGGTCCAGCCCGCGGGCACGTGGTCGCGGAACCCGTCGAGGACGGTGCTGGTCATCTCGCGCGGGTGCCCCGTCGGGAGCCAGTCGGCCTGGCCGGACGCGCCGGCCCAGTCGCCGAGCTGGGTGTGGTCGTCGTCGGCGTTGGGACCGACGACGGCGACCGTCCGGGCCGGCGAGCCGGCACGCGCGACCGCACGGACGTCGTCGCCGGCCGTGAGACCACCGTCGAGCGGCAGCGTGCCGTCGTTGGTGAGGAGGACGAGCGAGCGCCGGGCGACGTCGAGGTTGACGGCCGTGTGCTCGCCGGACGCGATGACGGCCTGCTGGCGTGCGACGTCGGGCCGGCGCGGGTCCTCGAACAGGCCGAGGCGCACCTTGAGCGTGAGGATGCGGCGCACGGCGTCGTCGATCGCGGGCTCGGTGACGAGACCCCGTGAGACCGCCTCCAGCGCGCCCTCGAAGAACTGCGGCGTCGTCATGATCACGTCGTTGCCGGCGCGGACCGCCGCGGCGGCGGCGTGCACGTGGTCGGGCTGGATCTTCTGCTCCCAGACCATGCGCCCGACGTTGTCCCAGTCGGTGACGAGCGTGCCCGTGTAGCCCCACTCCCCGCGCAGCACCTCGTCGAGGAGCCAGCCGTTCACCGTCACCGGGACGCCGTCCATCGACTGGTAGCCGAGCATGAACGACGCGCAGCCCTCGCGCGCGACGCGCTCGAACGGTGGGAGGAACCACGACCGGAGCTTGCGCCGCGAGATGTCGGCCTCGCTCGCGTCGCGACCGCCCTGGGTCTCGGAGTAGCCCGCGAAGTGCTTGGCGGTCGCGAGGACCCCGGTCGGGTCGCTCGCGCCGTCGCCCTGGTAGCCGCGGACCATCGCGGAGGCGAGCTCGCCGATGAGGTACGGGTCCTCGCCGAACGTCTCGTCGACGCGGCCCCAGCGCAGGTCGCGCGCGATGCACAGGACGGGGGAGAAGGTCCAGTGGATGCCCGTGGCGGCGACCTCGACCGCGGTCGCGCGCGCGACGCGCTCGACGAGCTCCGGGTCCCACGTCGCCGCCATGCCGAGCTGGGTCGGGAAGATCGTGGCGCCGACCCAGAACGAGTGGCCGTGGATCGCGTCCTCGGCGACGAGCAGGGGGATGCGCAGCCGCGTGGTCTCGGTGAGCGCGTGCGCCTCGCGGACGTTCTCGGGGGAGGCGTGCAGGATCGAGCCGACGTGCTTGTCCTCGATCAGCGGCCCGACGCCGTCGCGCGCGTCGAGCTGGAGCATCTGCCCCACCTTCTCGGGCAGCGTCATGCGACCGAGCAGGTCCTCGACGCGCTCGGGGACGGGCAGGGACGGGTCGAGGTAGGCGGCTGTGCTCACGCGCACATCGTACTGCAGGACTGACAGGTCAGTAAGTAAAACGTTTCGACGCCTCGCTGTGGCACCCCACGGCGGTCGCGAGCCGCGTGTCAGCGCCAGCGGTCGAGCAGCCGGGCGACGGTCGCGGCGCCGTGGTCGAGCACCTTCCCGTCGTCCTCCGCCGCCGCGGCGACGAGCGCGGCGTCGATGACGTGCCCGAGCAGGTCGACCTCCTCGACGTCCTCGTACCCCGAGGCGTCGAGCACCGTCCGCAGCGCGGCGAGCAGCCGGGGCCGCGACGCGCGCATGATCGGGCGCAGCGCCGGGTCGCGCATCGCGGTGATCATGGGGTCGAGGCGCACGTCGACGACGGTGTCGTCCACGTGCGGCGCGTAGAGGGTCTCGATGAGCTCGCGGGCCGTCGCTGCGGACGAGCGGGCGCGACGTGGCAGCCCGTCGGCGTGCGCCTGCGCGGCCGTCGCGCGCAGGTCCTCGGCCGCCTCCACCGCCGCGGCGACGAGCGACGCGCTCGTCGGGAAGTAGTACGACGCCGAGCCCGGGGGCAGCCCGGCCGCGCGGGCCACCTGCCGGTGCGTCACCGCGCCGAACCCCTGCTCGACGAGGAGCCGGGCTGCGGCGTCGACCATCGCGCGCTGCCGCTCGGTGCTGCGGCCCTGGACGGTGGTCCGCGCGCCCGTGAGCGCTCGCGCCAGCGGCTCGTCGGGCTGGTCGGGGGTCTCCACGCGCACATCCTAGGGCTCCGACCGATACGGGCGTATGGGGACGCCTCGGCCGTGGATGTCCCAGATGTACCGTCAGGGGGGTTCGTCCACGGCATCGGAGGCGTCATCATGGTGGCCATGCGATCTCCGGTGCGCACCGTGGCCCACGGCGCCGTGCTCGTCGCCGTGGCGGCGCTGTGCTTCGTGACGGTCGCGAGCGGCTCCTTCGACGTCGTCTCGTTGCCGGGAGCCGCGCCGGCCGCCGTGCCGCCTGCCGCCGCAGGCGGGGCCGACGACGTGGGCCCGGTCGGTGGTGCAGGCACCGACGCCGCCCCGGACGCCGACGCCGACGCCGACGCCGACGGCGGTGCCGCGGCCGAGGAGGGGGCGCCGCCCGAGGGGTCCGACGGCGGTGACCAGGCAGCCGGCGACGCCCCGGCGACCACCACCGACCCGGCGTGCCGTGACGCCGAGGTCGCGTGGGGCGACGCTGCGAAGGCTCAGGTGAACCTCAGCGTCGAGCACCCCGCGACGCTCGTCGCCGGCTTCACGAGCGCCCGCGACACCCTCGCGGCGGCCGAGCCGCCGAGTGCGATCGCGCAGGACTGGAACGTCGTGACGACCTACCTCACGATGATCGCCGACGCGGTGGAGGCCGCCGGGGCCGACGACCCGGGCGAGCTCGCCCGGTCGATCGACCGCGTCGGACGCAGGATCGACACGAGCGCGCTGACCCGGTCGTCGCAGCGCGTCACCGAGTTCTTCCAGGCAGGTTGCACCGCCGCCTGACAACCCGTTCCGGACTATTCACCCCATGGCGTTCGCCACATGGGGAGGACTCCCCGGTACGGCAGTTCCGGCACGCCCTCCCGCTCCGGGTGCGACAGCATGGTGCCCATGCGCACCCGACTGACGATCACCAAGACCACGACCGCGCTCGCGACGAGCGCCCTCCTCGTCCTCGGCCTCGCCGCGTGCGGCGGCTCCGGCAGCGACGAGGAGACGACCACCGAGGAGACCGCGACGTCCGAGGAGTCGGCCCCCACGGAGGAGGAGACGACCGAGGAGACCACGGAGGAGGAGCCGGCGGAGGACACCGAGGCCGCGTCGGGCGACTTCTGCGGCGCGTACGACACGCTGATGTCCGCCCAGAGCGAGCTCTCCTCCGTCGACCCGAGCGACCCGAGCGCCGCCGTGACGGCCTTCGAGGACCTCACCTCGACGCTCGAGGCCGCCGAGGCGCCCGCGGAGATCAGCGCCGACTGGGACAACGTCGCCGGCGCCTTCCGCACGATCACCGACACGCTCACGGCCGCGGTCGAGGACCCTGCCAGCGCCGACATGTCGGCGATGACGAGCATCCTGGGCGACGAGTCGTTCCAGACGTCGACGCAGAACGTCGCCACCTACGCGACGCAGAACTGCTGACCTGACCGACCCGACCCCGGGTCGCCGGGCACGACTCCACGTCGTCCCGCGCGGCCCGGGGTCCGTCGTGCCCGGGGTCCGTCGCTCCCGGGTCCGTCGTTCGCGGCGGACCGCGTGCGAGCGTCTCCGCCCGGATCCCGCAGGATGGACCCATGCCTGCACCCCACGCCCCGTCGAGCCCGCCTCCGCCCGGGACGGGCCTCGCCCCGGACGTGCTCCAGCGCGCTGCCGACGACCTGCGCGCCGACCTCGGCGCGGCCGACTTCACCGTCGACGGTGTCGAGCGGCGGCTCGGCCCGGTCGCCGCCGCGGCGCTCCACCGCGAGCAGGCGGTCCCCGCGCGGCGCGTGCTGCGAGGTGCCGGCCCCAGGACCGTGGGCAGCGACGAGCGCGGGCGGGACGCGGCGTCGGGCACGGACGACGCCGTGGCGACGCTCACGTCGCTGTTCCTCCTCGGCGACGACGTCCCTCGCCGCGCTCTCGACGCGGCGCTCGCGCGGACCGGGGCGGACGGCGCGGTGCGCCTCGGCCTCGTGGAGGCGGCCGGGGGAGCGTCCGACGACGCGGTGCGCGCGCTCGTCGACCTGCGGCCCTACGCGTCGTCGGACGCCGCCGGACCGGTCTCGTGGTGGCTCTCGTCCGACCTCGGCGAGCTCGCGACCGACCGGCGCCTCGCCGCCGACCACGTCCTCGGTGCCGGCGGAGCGTCGCTGACGCTCGCCCAGGTCACGACGCGCACGCCCGTCGGCCGGGTGCTCGACCTCGGCACCGGGTGCGGCATCCAGGCGCTGCACGCGGCCCGGCACGCGCGCCACGTCGTCGCGACGGACATCTCGGCGCGCGCGCTCGGGTTCACCGCGTTCAACGCCGCGCTCGACCTGACGCCCGGGGAGCCCGGCACGGGGGCGGGCACGATCCACCTGCGGTCCGGATCGATGCTCGAGCCGGTCGTGGGGGAGACGTTCGACCTCGTCGTGTCCAACCCGCCGTTCGTCATCACGCCGCGGGCGACCGCGGGCGGCGCGGGCGTCACCGAGTACGAGTACCGGGACGGCGGTCGCGCCGGGGACGACGTCGTGCGCGACCTCGTCACCGGGGTCGGCGCCGTGCTCGCCCCGGGCGGCGTCGCGCAGCTCCTCGGCAACTGGGAGCACCGTCGCGGCGAGCCGTGGACCGAGCGTGTCGGTGCGTGGCTCGACGCCGCGGGGCTGGACGGCTGGGTGATCCAGCGCGAGGTCCTGGACCCCGCCGAGTACGCCGAGACGTGGATCCGCGACGGCGGCACCACGTCGGACCGCGAGCCACGGGCCTGGTCCTCCGCCTACGACGCGTGGCTCGACGACTTCGCGTCGCGCGACGTCGAGGCGGTCGGGTTCGGGATCGTCACGCTGCGGCGCCCGGTCGCCGGTGTGCCCACCCTGCGCCGGCTCGAGGAGCACACGGGCTCCGTCCACCAGCCGCTCGGCAGCCACCTCGCGGCGTCGCTCGCGGCGCACGACTGGCTCGAGGCGCACGACGACGCGGCCCTCGCGAGCGAGCGGCTGACCGTCGCGCAGGACGTCACCGAGGAGCGGTTCCACACCCCGGGCGCCGCAGACCCGAGCGTCGTGCTCCTGCGCCAGGGCGGCGGGCTCGGCCGCGCGGTCCACGCCTCGACGGGCCTCGCCGCGCTCGTCGGCGCGAGCGACGGCGAGCTGAGCGTCGGGCAGCTCGTGGGCGCGATCGCGGCGCTGTTCGAGGTCCCGGCCGCGGACCTGGCCGCCGAGCTCCTCCCGGGGGTGCGCGGCCTGGTCCGTGACGGCTTCCTCCGCCCGGGCGGCTAGGAGACGTCCGGGCGCGTCATCAGCGGTGAGCGCACGTGGCGCTCCAGCCCGGGGCCGGTCAGCGGCACGACGTTCCACACCGCGACCGCGGTGCCGGCGCGGGCGTCGACCACCAGCCGGACCCGGTGCGGGGTGGTGACGACGTACAGGTCGGCGACGAACGTGCCGCCCTGCCAGGCGCCGGCAGCGACGACGGGACGGCCGAGCGGTGCGCTCTCCCGCCACTCGCCGTGCCCTACCTCGACGTCGAGCGACCCGCCGAGACGGACGACCCATCCGCCGCTCGCAGGTTCGACGACCACCGGGGATCCCTCAGGCAGCGGAGAGGCCTCCGCGGAGGCGTCGACCCGCGCCGTGACGGCGCGCCCCGGGTCGGCGGTGCCCGTCGGCGGCGCGAGCTCCAGGTGCCGCAGGCGCTCGGCGAGAGCTGCGTCGTCCGCCGGGGCGTCGGCGCGGTCCAGGCCGGGCAGCAGGCACTCCCAGACGGGGCCGAGCAGCGTCTCGCCGCCCTCGCTGACGGCGCTGGTCATGACGACCACGAGGTCGTGCGCCGGGACGACCACGCACGTCTGGCCGAAGGAGCCCTCCCCGCGGTACCCGTGGCGCGACATCCAGAACTGGTAGCCGTAGCCGCATCGCGTGTCGGGGTTGTCCGACCATCCCTCGACCTGCTGCGTCTCGACGTGGCGGCTGGTCGCGAGCTCCACCCACTCGCGGGGGACGAGCTGCGCGTCGCCCCACCGGCCGCCGCGCAGCAGCAGCTCGCCGAACGCGGCGACGGCCTCGGTCGTGAGGTGCAGCCCGTGGAACCCGAAGGAGGCACCGCTCGCCACCCGGTCCCACTCGGCGTGGTCGACACCCATCGGGGTGAAGAGACGCTCGTCGAGCAGCTCGGGCAGGCCGCGTCCCGTGACGCGCTCGACCATCCGGGCGAGCACGTAGGTGGTCGCGTTGTCGTACGCGTGCCGGGTGCCCTCCACCTCGGGGAACGGCACGCGGAGGAAGCCCTTGGTCAGGTCGCCCGGCTCCAGCCGCCACGCCTCGCCGAGGCTGTCCCCGTCGTGCCCGGTCGTCATCGACAGCAGGTGGTGGACGGTGAGGCGGCGCGCCTGGTCGCAGATGTCGGCCGGGACGTGGTCGGGCAGCACGTCGACCACCCGGTCGTCGAGCGAGAGCAGCCCGTCGGCGACCGCGAGGCCCACGGCGACCGACGTGAACGACTTCGTCAGCGAGTAGAGCAGGTGCGGGCGCCCGGCCGAGTAGGGCGACCACCACCCCTCGGCGACGACGTGACCGTGGCGCACGACCATGATCGAGTGGCACTCGACGCGGTCCGCCTCGAGCCGGTCCAGCAGCGCCGCGACCGCCCGGGAGGACACCGTCGAGGCGGCAGGCGTCGACCGTGGCAGCAGGTCGTGTCGAGCAGGCATCCCGGCACCCTAGCGAGTCCGTCCCGTCGACCGGGCACGGATATCGTCCTCCCGCAGGGGCGGTCCGGCGTCCCGCCGACTCCCCGAGGCGGCTACGCGAAGAGCGCGGGCCCGTACTTCAGCACGACGAGGATCGCGAGGCCCACGAGCCACGCCGCGACGAGGTAGCCGTACGCGCCCGACCGCACGAAGCCGAGCAGCCGCGCCTGCGCGCGACGCGGGAGGTAGAGGTTGTCCTCGAGCACGTTCCAGTGCAGGAGGGACGCGAAGACGAGCGTCGTCGAGACGGTGATGAGCAGGCACCACGGGCACAGCGCACCGATGACGACCATCGACTGGTAGAAGAGCCAGTAGGCGAACACGACGCCGAGGAGGTAGACGCACTGCGCCGAGAAGAGGAACCAGCGGGGGAACCGTGTCCCGCCGAGCGCCGCGACCGCCGTCGTGATGACGACCGGCTCGGCGATCATCCCGAGGAACGCGTTGGGGAAGCCGAACACCTGGGCCTGCCACGACTGCGCGACCGTCCCGCAGGACAGGACGGTGTTGACGTCGCACGACAGCGTGGCGGTCGGGTTCGCGGCGAGCAGGACGGCGTCGTAGGACAGCACGAAGGCAGCGACGAGGCTGAGGAGCGCGAAGACGAGCATCTCGCCGAACAGCACCCGACGGGAGTGCGACCACCCGGTGGGGCGCTCGAACGGGTCGAACCCCGCCACGCCTCGCTCGACCGACGCCGACGCATCACCCGGTCCGGGCCGCGTGCCCGACGGCGACCGGCCGCTCGCGCTCCCGGAGCCGAGGCGCCGGTCGTCGGCGAGGGCGGTGGTCGGGTCGCTCATGGGCGGTCCTCCGCGTCGCGGCCCGTGCCGCGGGATGACGGCGCGCACCGGTCCTCCGGTGCGCGAGAGCGGCGACCGGCCGGCAGGGTGGGCGCGCTGCCGGCCAGGCGCCGGGCTCCAGCGTAGGGAGCGGGTGTCGTCCGGCGACAGGGACCATGGTCCCGTCCTCGACGCGGGCATCGCTCGACCGCCGGACCTCTCGTGCCGCTGCCGCACGCGGGCGGTCCGGCGACCTAGGATCACGGGGCGCCCCGGCGTGCGGCCGCTCCCGAACCCGCCGACGCGGCCCCGCCGAGAACGACCCGACGACCGAGAGGACCTGCGTGCTGCACGACGACGTCGACACCCTGCGACGGTCGAACGCGGCCTGGCGGCTGCTCCGCGCGGACACGGCGCCGCTCGTGCTGTCCTTCCTCGGCACGGTGTTCGTCGAGGAGAACGTGCGGGCCATCCCCGAGACCGAGCTCGTCGCGCGTCTCGACGACCACCTCTGGGCGCTGCGCCGCCCGGCCGACGTCGGGGCGGGCGGTCCCGAACCGCGCTACCCGCGCACCCCTCAGGCCTACGTCGACCACTGGGCGCACCCCGACCAGGGCTGGCTGCGGGCGTGGTACCCGCCGGGTTCGACGGAGCCGCACTACGACGCGACGCCCGCCGTCGAGCAGGCCGTGCGCTGGGTCGCGTCACTGCGCGGACGCGCGTTCGTCGGCACGGAGTCGCGGCTCAACACCGTGTTCGAGCTGCTGCGCCAGCTCACGGTCGGCGCCCAGACCGACCCGGCGGAGCGCCTGCGCGAGCTCGAGGAGCGTCGCGACCGGATCGACGACGAGATCGCGCAGGTCCGCGCGGGCCGCGTCGCCGTGCTCGACGCCGCCGCACAGCGCGACCGCTACCAGCAGCTCACGCAGACCGCGGCCGACCTGCTGTCCGACTTCCGCGAGGTCGAGGCCAACTTCCGGTCCCTCGACCGCGCGCTGCGCGAGCGGATCACCGGCTGGGACGGTGCCAAGGGCGAGCTGCTCGAGGAGGTCGTGCGCTCGCGCACGGCGATCGCCGAGTCGGACCAGGGTCGCTCGTTCCACGCGTTCTACGACTTCCTCCTCGACCGTCGGCGGCAGGAGGAGTTCGCCGCCCTCGTCGACCAGGTGCAGTCGCTCGAGGCGATCGCCGTCGACGCGGTGCCGCTCGTCGGGCGGGACGCCGCGGACGCGGCCGCGGACGGTGCCGCTCACGGTGCAGAGCACCGACGGCTCCGGCGCATCCACTACGACTGGCTCGACGCCGGAGAGCGCACGCAGGCCACGGTCCGCACGCTGTCCGAGCAGCTGCGCCGCTTCCTCGACGACCAGGTGTGGCTCGAGAACCGCCGGGTCATGGACATCCTGCGTGGGATCGAGGCGAAGGCGCTCGCGGCCCGCGACGTCGCGCGGCACGACGCACGCACCGGCGCCGGCGGCCCGCCCGGGACGGTGATCGACGCGGTCGCGCCCGAGGTCGTGCTCCCGACCGAGCGACCGCTGTTCACGCCGCGGCCCGGTGCCCGGCTCGACTCCGACCACGTCGAGGAGGGCGACGAGGACTTCGAGGTCGCCGCGCTCTACGAGCAGGTGCACGTCGACCCCGAGCGTCTCGCCCGGACGGTGCGTGACGCGCTGTCGGGTCCCGACGGCCGTGGCGGTCGCGGCCACGTCTCGCTCGGCCAGCTGGTCCGCGACGTCCCGCTCGAGCACGGGCTCGCGGAGCTCGTGTCCTACCTGTCGCTCGACGACCCGCGCTTCGCCGTCGTGCACGACGACGAGGCGACCGACGAGGTGAGCTGGCTCGGGGAGCCGCCGCCTGCCGTCGGGCACGCGGACGCCCTGCCCGAGGACGCGCCCGCACCCGACCCGGTGGTGCGCGTCGCGCGCCTGCCGCGCGTGACCTTCGCACGGCGCGCGCCCGCCACCGCGACGGGCGCGCCCGTCACGAACCGCCCCGAGGAGGAGCAGTGAGCACACCGACGAGCACGACCCGTCCCGCGCGCAGCCCGGAGCTGTCCGTCGTCGTCACGTCCCTGCTCAAAGGTGTCGTGTACCGCGAGTCGGGCGAGGAGACCTGGCGCGACCTGCTCGCGCTGGACGCGCAGGTGCGCGACGCCGTCGCGCTGCTCGGGCTCCAGCTGGTCGTCGACGCGGGCGACGGGTACGCGTACCTGCGGTCCCAGCCGGAGCACGAGCGCGACGAGCGCGTGCCGCGCCTGATCCCGCGGCGCGAGCTGCCGTTCGACGTGAGCCTGCTCCTCGCGCTGCTGCGCAAGCGGCTCGCGCAGTCCGACTCCGAGGGCGGGGACACGCGGCTCGTGCTCACGCGCGCCGAGATCGTCGAGCTGCTGCGCGTCTTCCTCGTGCAGGACGCCGGTGCGGTGGCGAACGAGGCGCGCCTCGTCGACCGGGTCGACGGCCTCGTGCGGCGCGTCGTCGAGCTGGGGTTCCTGCGTCCCGCGGGCCGTCAGACGCTGCCCGACGACGCGCCCGGACCCGGGACCGCCGACCCGGACGGTACGGCCGGTCCGGCCGGGGAGGGCGAGGGCGACGTCCGGCGGTTCGAGGTCCGTCGCATCCTCAAGGCGTTCGTGGACGCGCAGTGGCTCGCGGACCTCGACGCACGGCTCGCGCAGTACCTGGAGGTGGCCGCCGGGCGGGGCGACGCCGGCCGGCAGGGCACGACCGCTTCGACGAAGGTGACGGTGGACTGATGGAGGGCCTGTTCAGCCCGGTCGAGCTGCACGACCCGGCGACCGACCTCGACGCCCGCGCCGGCTTCCGGCTCGAGCGCCTCGAGGTCCTCAACTGGGGCACGTTCGACCAGCGCGTGTGGGCGTTCGACCTCGACGGGCGCAACGCGCTGCTCACGGGCGACATCGGGTCGGGCAAGTCGACGATCGTCGACGCCGTGACGACGCTCCTCGTGCCGTCGCACCGCATCTCCTACAACAAGGCCGCGGGAGCGGGGGCGCGCGAGCGGTCGCTGCGCTCGTACGTCGCGGGCCACTTCAAGTCGGAGCGCGACGAGGCGACGGGCACCACGCGGCACGTCGGGCTGCGCGAGCGGGGCACCTACTCGGTCGTGCTCGGTCGGTTCGCGAACCGCGGCTTCGACCAGCAGGTGACGCTCGCGCAGGTGTTCTGGCTCGCGCAAGGGCAGTCGGGGCAGCCCGACCGGTTCTTCGTCACGACCGACCGGCCGCTGACCATCACCGAGGACTTCGCCGGGTTCGGGGGCGACGTCGCGGCGCTGCGCCGTCGGCTGCGGGAGTCGGGCGCGCAGGTGCGCGACCACTTCCCCGAGTACGGGCGGGACTTCCGCCGGCTCCTGGGCATCCCGTCGGACCAGGCGATGGACCTGTTCCACCAGACGGTGTCGATGAAGTCCGTCGGGGACCTCGGGGAGTTCGTGCGCGAGCACATGCTCGAGCCCTTCGACGCCGACCGCTGGACCGACCGGCTCGTCGCGCACTTCGACGACCTGACGTCCGCGCACGACGCGGTCGTCCGCGCGACGGCGCAGATCGACCGCCTCGCACCGCTGCTCGCGGACGTCGACGCCCACGACGCGCTCGGGCGGCGTGCCGACGCCGTGACGGCGCGTCGCGACGCGTTGCGCGCGTTCACCGCGTCGCGACGCGTGGCGGACCTCGACGGGCTCATCGCCGCGCTCGACGAGCGGGTCGCGGACGGCGAGTCGCGTCGGGCGCGGGCCGGGGAAGAGCTCGGGATCCTCGGCGCGGAGCGGCAGCGGCTCGAGCTCGAGCGCGCAGGGCACGGCGGTGACCGGCTCGCCGCGATCGAGGGCGAGATCGCGCGGCGCGAGGTCGAGCGCGCGGCCCGCGAACGACGCGCGACGCAGCTCGCGGGCTACGCGGTCCGTGCAGGGCTCACGCTCACCTCGGGTGCCGAACCCCGGGTTGCAGGTCACGGCGACGCCGTCCGGGCGCTCGCGGACGCGCTCGTCGACGCCGAGGCGTTCGCGGCGCTCCGCCGCGAGGCCGACGCCGCGGCGTCGGGCGTGCGCGAGGACCTCGCCCGGGCCGAGGAGGACGCGGCCGGGGTCGCGGCCGAGCTGCGCGTCGTCGAGCAGGAGACCTCGGACGTCAAGGCCGAGCTCGCGAGCCTCGCCGACCGCCGCTCCAACCTGCCGCGCACCCACCTCGACGTCCGCGACCGCCTGTGCGCGGGCGTGGGTCTGACGCCCGACGACCTGCCGTTCGTGGGCGAGCTGCTCGCCGTCCGCCCCGAGCACGAGGCGTGGGAGGGCGCGGCCGAGCGCGTGCTGCGCGGCTTCGCGCTGTCGCTGCTCGTCCCGGCGGCGCACTACGAGGCCGTCGCCGCGTGGGTGGACCGCGAGCACCTGGGCCTGCGCCTCGTCTACCACCGGGTGCCCGAGCGGGTCGGCGCACCCCGGCGTGCCGACCGGCCCGACGGCGCGCTCCTGCTCGCCGACCTGCTGGACGTCCGCACGCTCCACGACGCGCCCGCGCTCACGGCGTGGGTCGAGGCCGAGATCGAGCGTCGCGCCGACCACGCGTGCGCCGACGACCTCGCCGCGTTCCGCCGGCTGCCGCGGGCCGTCACCCGCTCCGGTCAGGTCAAGCACTCGCCGGACCACCACGAGAAGAACGACGTGCGCGCCGTCGACGACCGCCGCGGGTACGTGCTCGGCTGGTCGACGCAGGCGAAGGTCGACGCGCTGCTGGAGCAGGCGGCCGAGGTGACCGCGCGCCGGGACGCGCTGGCCCGGCGTCGGGACGCGGCGGCCGCACGGCGCGCGGACCTCCAGGAGCGGTCGGCGGCCCTCGGCAGGGCCGACGTGTACCGCGACTGGGACGAGCTCGACTGGCGCGCGGAGGTCGCGCGCATCGCCGAGCTCGACGCCGAGAAGCGCCGCCTCGAGGAGGCGAGCGACGAGCTCGGCCGCATCGCCGGCGCGCTCGCGGGCATCGCGCGCCGCCAGGCCGGGCTCGAGGCCGAGCGCGACCGCGTCGTCGCGACGCTCGGCGCCGACCGGCACGCGCTCGACGAGGCGCGGACCGCGCGCGACCGGGCCCGCGCGGTGCTCGACACCGCCGGCGAGGCGCTCGACGAGGAGACGACGGCGGCGCTCGCCGAGGAGTTCGACCGCGAGCTCGCGTCGGCCGGGCCGACGACAGGTGCTGCGCGAGCGGGGGGCGTGGCGGCTGAGCCGCCGGGAGTGCCGCCGGGTGGGCCGACCCGTGCGGCCGACCTGGACGCCGTCGAGAACGCGGTGCGCTCGCGGCTCACGGCCGAGGCCGAGCAGGCACAGCGCGAGCGCGCGGACCTCGGCACGCGCATCGCTGGCCAGATGGCGGCGTTCCGGTCCGCCTACCCCGTGGAGACCGCGGAGCTCGACGCCGACGTGCGCTCCGCCGGCGGCTACCGCGAGATCCACGACCGGCTCGTGCGCGACGACCTGCCGCGCTTCGAGGCCGACTTCAAGGCGTACCTCAACACCAACGCGATCCGCGACATCGCCGGGTTCGCCGCGGAGCTGGCCAAGCAGGCCGACCTCATCCGGGACCGCATCGACACGATCAACGACTCGCTGCGCGCGATCGACTACAACCCGGGTCGCTACATCCGCCTCGAGGTGTCGCGCACGCCGAACGTCGAGGTGCGCGAGTTCCAGCAGGACCTGCGCGCGTGCACCGACGGCGACGGGATCCTCGCCGAGGACGACCGCGCGCTGGCCGAGGGGGACGGTTCGGCGGTCGACGGCGCGCTGTCGTACTCGGAGGACCGCTTCCTGCGCGTCAAGGCGCTCGTCGAGCGGTTCCGCGGGCGCGAGGGGATGTCCGACCTCGACGACGCGTGGCGCCGGCGCGTGACGGACGTGCGCAACTGGTTCGTGCTGTCGGCCTCGGAGCGGTCGCGCGCCGACGACTCCGAGCACGAGCACTACTCCGACTCCGGCGGGAAGTCCGGCGGGCAGAAGGAGAAGCTCGCCTACACGATCCTCGCGGCGTCGCTCGCCTACCAGTTCAAGCTCGACTGGGGCGCGGTGCGCTCGACGGCGTTCCGGTTCGTCGTCATCGACGAGGCGTTCGGGCGCGGATCGGACGAGTCGACGCGGTTCGCGCTCGAGCTGTTCCGGCGCCTCGGCCTCCAGCTGCTCATCGTCACGCCGCTGCAGAAGATCCACGTCATCGAGCCGTACATCTCCGCCGTCGGGTTCGTGGACAACCCGAGCGGGCGCTCGTCGCGCCTGCGGACACTGACGATCGACGCCTACCGCGACGGCCGCGACGACCGGGACCGCCGCGACGACCGGGACGGCCGTGACGGGCGCGACCGCGCGGACTCCGGTGGCACGCGCGACGTCGCCCTGGCCGAGGTAGTACCTCAGTAGCGCGAGGTAGTACGGCAGCAGCGCGAGGTAGTACCTCAGTAGCGCGAGGTAGTACGGCAGCAGCGCGAGGTAGTACCTCAGTAGCGCGAGGTAGGACGGCGGTCGGCCCCTGCCCGACGACGCGTGGGGGCCTTCCCCCGTTCGGCGTCGGGTCCGGGAGCGGGTGACCCCAGGTCCTACTTCAACGGACCGGGGTACTACCTCGGCGGTCAGGCCAGCGGGCGCGGTCGCTGTGCGCCCGCAAGGGTGGCCGCCAGGATCGCCTCGATCGCGAAGGCCGTCGCCTCGGCGAGGTCGACGGCGTCCGGGTCGAGGAGCCACTGCGTCTGCAGGCCGTCCATGACGCCGATGATCGACGACGCCGCACGGTCGAGCGCCGCGTCGTCGAGCTCGAGGTCGACGACGTCCGCCCCCGCGGCGCGGCGCTCCTCGACGACCTCGCGCAGCGCACCGGCGATGTCGGCGCGGAGCCCGGCGAACCGCGCGGTGACCCACGCGCTCGCGGGGTGGCCGTCGGTCACGGCCTCGCCCGCGATGACGGTGTACGCCTGGACGATGCCCGGGCGCTCGGCGTTCATGGCGGCGGTCAGCACGAGGTGCCGGAACAGGTCGAGTCCACCGGGGATGTGCCGTCCCTCGAGGTGCGCGACGTCCTCCCGGTCGCGGAACTCGAGGACGGCGGTGAGCAGCCGGTCCTTCGACCCGAAGTGGTGCAGCACGCCCGCGTGCGTGATGCCGACCTGCTCCGCGACCTCGGCCAGCGACCCCTGGTGGTACCCCCGGGAGCCGAACACGTTCATGGCGGCACGGAGGATCTCCTCGCGCCGCGCGAGCGTCTCGGGGCGGGGGCGGCGCGCCCGGCGGACGCGCGCGTCGCCGTCCGCGGGGAGCGGCCGCGAGGAGACGTCGGTCATGCGTGCCACCTTACTGCTGCCCGCGCCGTCGGCCCGGCTCTGCCCGCCGCCGCGGACCGGTCGGGTCCGCCGTCCTGCGGGACCACTTCTGCTCGACGTCTTTCCCGAACTCCCACAGACGTCGCTTACGGTGGGAGGATGTCCGACCACGCGCCGACCCGACCGCTGCCGACCGGTGGCGGGACCGGGACGCGCCCGCTGCCGGTCGCGGCGCCGGCAGGGCCGACCGTCGGACCGCACTCCGGGACTCCCGCCGCACCGTCGGCTCGTCCGTCCGCAGGCCCGCAGCGCCCGGTCGGCACGTCCGGCACGTCCGGCCCGTCCGAGCGGCCAGGCCCGACGGCGCAGCCCGGCCCGACGGCGCGGGTCGCCCCGCGTGTCGTCGCCGGGCTGGTCGCGGTCGCCGCGGCCGCCCTCGCCTGGGCCGTGTGGCGGTTCTTCGTCGACACGTACGCGGGCCAGATGCTCGAGCGCGCGGCGTTCGACGGCGCGGTGAACGGGCAGGGCCCGCTGTGGACGCTGGGCGAGCCCGTGCTGGACACGGTGTCGGTGACGTTCGTCGTCGTCGGTCTCGCCGCAGCGATGGCGATCGCCGTCGTGCGGCGGCGCTGGGGGCTCGCGGTCCAGGTCGGGTTCGTCGTCGTGGGGGCCAACGTGACGACCCAGGCGGTCAAGCACGTCCTGCTCGGGCGCGAGAACCTCATCGGTGGCTGGACGGCGGAGAACTCGCTGCCGAGCGGGCACACGACCGTCGCGGCGTCGGTCGCGGCGGCGCTGCTCCTCGTGGTGCCCCGGGCGGCGCGGCCCCTCGTGGCCGTCCTCGGCGGCGCGTACACGGCCGCGATCGGTGTCTCGACGCTCGTCGGGCAGTGGCACCGGCCGAGCGACGTCGTCGCTGCAGTCCTCGTGGTGCTCGCGTGGGGCGCGCTCGTGTGCGCGTTCACGCCGCGCTCGTCGCTCGACCCGCGCGCCGGCGCCTCGCCGGGATCCGTCGTGACGGCGGTGCTCCTGCTCCTGGGGGCGGCGGCGTCGGGCGTCGTCGCCCTGTGGACGATGCGCGCGACGCCGGCCACGTGGGACACGACGACCGCGCAGGAGGCGACCGCGTACCTCGGCGGCGTCGCCGGCGTGGCCGGGGTGACGGCCGGTGCCTTCGCGCTGCTCCTGCTCGTCCGCCAGTCCACGGCTCGTCCGGACGCCGTCGGGGTTCAGGAGTAGGGTGCCGCTGGCGCGGATGGCGTAACGTCGTAGGCTGCCCGGTCCGCGGCCGGGGTCGTGCGCCGCAGGGCGCCGACGGGAACCCGCGAGAGACCGGCGCACGGAACAGACTTCGTACCGACGAAAGCAGGATGGGATGCCACGCAAGCTCGTGATCGTCGAGTCGCCCGCCAAGGCTCGCAAGATCCAGGGCTACCTCGGCGACGACTACGAGGTCGAGGCGAGCGTCGGGCACATCCGGGACCTGCCGCAGCCGTCGGAGCTGCCCGCGGACATGAAGAAGGGCCCGTACGGGAAGTTCGCGGTCGACGTCGACAACGGCTTCGACCCGTACTACGAGGTCTACGCGGACAAGAAGAAGAAGGTCGCCGAGCTCAAGCGCGCCCTCAAGGACGCCGACGAGCTCTACCTCGCGACGGACGAGGACCGCGAGGGCGAGGCCATCGCGTGGCACCTGCTCGAGGCGCTCAAGCCCAAGGTCCCGGTCAAGCGCATGGTGTTCCACGAGATCACGCGCGAGGCGATCCAGCGGGCGCTGCAGAACACGCGCGACCTGGACACGAGCCTCGTCGACGCGCAGGAGACTCGCCGCATCCTCGACCGTCTCTACGGCTACGAGGTCTCCCCGGTGCTGTGGCGCAAGGTCCGTCAGGGCCTGTCGGCGGGCCGCGTGCAGTCCGTCGCGACGCGCCTCGTCGTCGAGCGTGAGCGCGAGCGCATGGCGTTCGTCGCGGCCGAGTACTGGGACGTCTCCGGGACGTTCGGCCTTGCGGGCGCGGCCGCGGCCGCCGCCCCCGACGACGCCGGCAAGGCGTTCGGCGCCCGTCTCGTGCAGCTCGGCGACGCGCGGGTCGCGTCCGGGCGCGACTTCGACGACCGTGGCCAGCTCAAGCCGGCGGCGCAGCGCGACGGCGTGCGGCAGCTCGACGAGGCGACGGCCGGGGCGGTCGTCGCCGGTCTGGCGGACGCGGACTTCGTCGTGCGCTCGCTCGAGACCAAGCCGTACACGCGTCGTCCGGCCGCGCCGTTCACGACGTCGACGCTCCAGCAGGAGGCCAGCCGCAAGCTGCGCATGTCGTCGCGCCAGACGATGCGCACCGCGCAGTCGCTGTACGAGAACGGCTACATCACCTATATGCGCACCGACTCGCCGTCGCTGTCGAGCGAGGCGACGAGCGCCGCGCGGCGTCAGGCCGCCGAGCTCTACGGCGCGGACTTCGTGCCGGAGAAGCCGCGCGTGTACGCGTCGAAGAACGCGGGCGCGCAGGAGGCGCACGAGGCCATCCGCCCCGCGGGGGACTCGTTCCGCACGCCCGCGCAGGTCGCGAAGGAGCTGAGCGGCGACCAGTTCAAGCTCTACGAGCTCGTGTGGAAGCGCACGGTCGCGTCACAGATGGCGGACGCCAAGGGCTCGACCGCGTCGGTGCGCCTGGGCGCGCCGCTCGCCACCGTGCAGGGGACCGAGGAGGCCGGGGTCGCCGGCCGCGACGCGGTGTTCGCGGCGTCGGGCACGGTCATCACGTTCCGCGGCTTCCTCGCGGCGTACGAGGAGAGCTCGGACGTCGACCGGTACGCCGAGGACTCGCTCGGCGCCACAGGCAAGGGCGGCGACACGGACGGCGAGGCGCGCCTGCCGCAGATGGCGCAGGGCGACGCGCTGCGCGGCGAGGACCTCGAGGCGGCCGGCCACTCGACGTCGGCCCCGCCGCGCTACACCGAGGCGAGCCTCGTCAAGGCGCTCGAGGAGCTCGGCATCGGCCGTCCGTCCACGTACGCGTCGACGATCTCGACCATCCAGGACCGCGGCTACGTGCTCACGCGCGGCCAGGCGATGGTGCCGAGCTGGCTCGCGTTCGCCGTCGTGCGCCTCCTCGAGGAGCACTTCGACCGGCTCGTGGACTACCGGTTCACGGCGGCGATGGAGGCGGACCTCGACGAGATCGCGGCCGGCCGCCGCGACCGCGTCGAGTGGCTCACGCACTTCTACTTCGGGGACGCCGCGAAGGGCGAGGCGGGCGAGGGCCTGCGTGAGCTCGTGGAGAACCTCGGCGACATCGACGCACGGGGGATCAACTCCGTGCCGATCGGCGAGGGTCTGCAGCTGCGCGTCGGGCGCTACGGCCCCTACGTCGAGGACCTCGCCGCCGAGGTGAAGGAGGGCGAGAACCCGCCGCGCGCCTCCGTGCCCGACGACGTCGCCCCCGACGAGCTGACCGTCGCCAAGGCGCGCGAGCTGCTCGCCGCCGGGGCGGACGACGGCAGGGTGCTCGGGACCGACCCGGTCTCGGGGAACGAGATCATCGCGAAGGCCGGGCGCTACGGCCCGTACGTCACCGAGGTGCTCGACCTCCCGCCGATCGACACGAGCCTGTCGGCCGCGGCCCAGAAGCGCGCGAAGGCCGCGCAGCCCAAGCCCCGCACCGGGTCGCTGCTCAAGACGCAGACGCTCGAGTCGGTCACGCTCGAGG
The DNA here is from genome assembly GCF_943181405.1 of Cellulosimicrobium sp. Marseille-Q4280. Lineage (GTDB taxonomy): Bacteria > Actinomycetota > Actinomycetes > Actinomycetales > Cellulomonadaceae > Cellulosimicrobium. The sequence continues at coordinate 153,225 of NZ_CALPBY010000005.1, read as the reverse complement.
ACGCCCTGCAGCTCCTGTCGCTGCCCCGGGTGGTCGGGACGGACCCCGAGTCGGGCGAGGAGATCACGGCGCAGAACGGCCGCTACGGTCCCTACCTCAAGAAGGGCACGGACTCGCGCACCCTCCCGAGCGAGGAGGCGATGTTCACCGTCACGCTCGACGAGGCGCTCGAGCTCTACAAGCAGCCGAAGCGCGGGCGCGGGCGCGGCGCCGCGACCCCGCCGTTGCGCGAGCTCGGCGACGACCCGACCACGGGCACGCCGATCGTCGTCAAGGACGGCCGCTTCGGGGCCTACGTGACCGACGGCGAGACCAACCGCACCCTGCCGCGCGACGTCACCCCGGAGTCGATCACGCCCGAGCGCGCGATCGAGCTCCTCGCGGAGAAGCGCGCGCAGGGCCCGGCGAAGAAGCGCACGCCGGCCAAGAAGCCCGCCGCGAAGAAGGCTCCCGCGAAGAAGCCTGCTGCCAGGTCGGCGAAGTAGTACCGAGGTCCCTCGACATCGACCGCGGTACTACCTCGCGAAGCAGTACCGAGGTCCTTCCACATCGACCGCGGTACTACCTCGCGAGGTAGTACCGCGGTGCGACGTCGGGGACGTCGGCCCCCGACGCGCGAGCGGTCAGTCGACGGTCACCGCGTCGAGGACCGGCAGTCGGGCGGCGCGGATCGCGGGCCAGACGCTCGCGACCAGCCCGATGACCACCGCCGTGCCGAGGATCGCGAGCACCTGGCCCCAGGGGATCGCGAGCGTGCTCAGGCCCTCGTCCGCGAGCACGCCGGGCAGCGCCGCGCCGATGCCGATGCCCGTCGCGACACCCAGCACCGTCCCGTACACGGCCGTGAGCACGGACTCGATCGCGATGATCCCGGCGAGCTGGAGGCGTCCGAGCCCGACGGCGCGCAGGAGCCCGATCTCGCGCGTGCGCTCGATGACCGAGAGCGCGAGCGTGTTGACGATGCCGAGCAGCGCGATGACGATCGACAGCGCGAGGAGCGCGTAGAGGATCACGAGCACCTGGTCCACCTGGTCCGCGAACGCCGACGCCGTCTCCTCGCGGTCCAGGACCGTCAGCACGAGGTACGGCGCGACGGCGTCGGTCAGGCCCTCCCGGAGCTCGTCGAGCTGCGCGGGGCTCGCGTCGTCCGCGGCGCTCACGTAGACGATCCGCACGCTCGCCTGGGCGGGCGGGACGACGGCGTCGAACACGTCGTCGCGCACGAGGATCCCTGTGCCGACGAGCTGGCTGTCGATGACCGCGCCCACGGTCGCCTCGACCGGCGCACCGGTGGTCTCGCTGCCCCCGGTGCCGTTCCCGGTGCCGCCCTCGCCACCGAGCAGCACCGTGTCGCCCACCTCCCAGCCGCGCTCGCGCGCGGTCCGCCGGTGCACGACGACGTCCCCGTCCTCGAGCGTCGACGTCGGGTTTCCCTGGAGCGTCACGGGGTCGAGCGCCGTCTCGAAGAACGTCGCCGGGACGCCCGCGACGTCGGTCCCGCGCGCCTCCTCGCCGGAGCCGCCCGAACCTCCGGTCCCGTCGGATCCTCCGGTCCCGCCGGCCCCGTCCTCCGGCGCATCGACGGTCGCGACCGGCGCGAGCCCGAGCCGGACCGTGTCGACCGTCTCGGCCCCCGGTACCGCGCGCACCGCGTCGACCGCACCTCCGGGGATCGTCTGGGTCGCCGAGTCCACGACGAGGTCCGCGCGCACCTCGGTCTCGACGATGCTCCGCACCGACGCCTGCGTGGAGGCGGCGATGACCCCCGTGACGGAGACCAGCGCCATGCCGATGAGGAGCGCGCCCGCGGTGCTCGCGGTCCGCCGCGGGTTGCGGGTGACGTTGCCGCGCGCGAGCCGCCCGAGCGGCCGGAGAGCGGCCACGAGGGGCCAGGCGAGCACCGTGAGCACGCCGCGCGCGACCGCGGGGGAGCCCACGAGCACGCCGACGAGGACGAGCCCGGCGCCCACGCCGAGCAGCACGCGCGGGCTGAGGTCGTCGACCCACGTCCACCCGGTCGGGTCGTCGGCGACCGACGACCCGAGGTGCGCGGCGAGCCACAGGGTCCCGGCGCCCACCGCGACGAGCGCGGTCCCGCCGACCGCCCGGGCGAGGGTGCCGCGCTCGGGGGCGACGTCATCGCGCATCGCCTGGACGGGCGGGATCGCCGCAGCCCGGCGCGCGGGGAGCACGGCCGCGAGGACGCTCACCGCGGCGCCGAGCCCGACCGCCGCCGCGAGCTGCGTGCCGCCGAGCGGGACACGGCCCGAGAACTCCATCCCGGCGGCGGCCAGGCCCCAGCGGATGACCCGCACGAGCGCCGCTCCGCCCGCGACGCCGAGCGCCCCGCCGACGAGCCCCACCACGAGCGCCTGGGCCAGCACCGACGAGAACACCTGGCCCGGCGACGCGCCGAGCGCGCGCAGCAGGGCGAGCTCGCGCAGCCGCTCGCGCACCGACATCTGGAACGTGTTGGCGATGATGAACGCCCCCACGAACAGCGCGATCGCGGCGAAGACGAGGAGGAACGTCTCGACGAACCCGAGGACCTCCTCGACCGCCTCGCTCGCCTCCTCGCGCGCCTGCGTCCCGGACACCGCCTGCGCGCCGTCGGGCAGCACGGCCTCCACGCGCTCGGCGAGCGCCTCCTCGTCGGCCGCTGCCGTGCCATCCGTGCCGCCGGTGCCGCCGTCGTCCGACCCGCCGCCTGCGTCGCTCCCCGAGGCCCAGACCGCGATCTGCGCGACCTGGCCGTCGGGCGCGTAGACCTCGCGCGCCGTCGCGTCGTCGAGACCGATCAGGACTGCCCCGGCGGCGGCCGCCTCGATCCCGAACACGCCCGAGACGGTGACCGGCCTCGGCTCGTCGCCGAGCACGATCGTCGTCTCGTCCCCGGTGCTCAGCCCGGCGGCCTCCGCGGCGCTCTCCTCGAGCACGATCTCGCCCGGCCCCGGCCAGGCACCCTCGAGCAGCGTGAGGCTCGGGTCCTCCTCGTCGACGGCGAGCGCCACGCTCGGCGGGCCGTTCGTCACGACGGCCGTGCCGTCCGCGGCGACGAGGACCGCGGGACCCGAGACGTCGGCGACGGCCCGGTCCACGCCGTCGACCTCCTCGATGCTGGTCACGAGGTCGTCCGGGACGAGCGTGCGCTCCGCGGCGAACCCGCCGCCGGTCGCACCGCCGCCGCCCCCGCCCTCCTGCGGGGCGGCACCCGTGACCTCCTGGGAGCCGCGCACGTAGACGTCGGCCACGAGCGTCGTCGCGATGATGTCGTCGAACGTCGAGGACAGCATGCCCCGGAACGCGAACGTCCCGACGACGAACGCGACGCCCAGCGTCACGGCGAGCACCGACAGCACGAAGCGCACGAGGTGCGCGCGGACCCCGCGCAGCGCGACGCGGAGCATCACTGCCCGTCCGACGGCGCGAGGTGGCGCCCGTGCACCCCGGTCGCGCGGGCGCCCTCGGGCACCGGGGACGGACGGGCCGCGCCGTCGTCCACCTCGCCCGCGGACGCGGCGAGGGCGTCGAGGATGTCCTGCTGCTTCGGGTCGTGGAGCTCGCCCGAGATCCTCCCGTCGGCGAGGAAGACCACCCGGTGCGCGTACGACGCGGCGCGCGGGTCGTGCGTGACCATGACGACCGTCTGGTCGAGCTCGTCGACGGACCGGCGCAGGAACGCGAGCACCTCCCCGGCGGAGCGCGAGTCGAGGTTGCCCGTGGGCTCGTCGGCGAACACGATCGACGGCCGGGACACGAGCGCCCGCGCGCACGCGACGCGCTGCTGCTGGCCGCCGGACAGCTCGGACGGCCGGTGGTGCAGGCGGTCGCCCAGGCCCACGGCGTCGACCACCTCGTCGAACCACGCCCGGTCCACCGGCGCCCGCGCGATGTCGAGGGGGAGCGTGATGTTCTCGGCGGCGGTGAGCGTCGGCACGAGGTTGTACGACTGGAAGACGAAGCCCACGCGCGTGCGGCGCAGCGCGGTGAGCCGGCGCTGCGACATGCGGCTGATCTCCTGCCCGTCGACCACGACGCTGCCGGACGTCGGCGAGTCGAGGCCGGCGAGGCAGTGCATGAGGGTGGACTTGCCGGACCCGGACGGCCCCATGATCGCCGTGAGCCGGCCGCGCGCGAAGTCGACGTCGACGCCGTCCAGCGCGCGGACCGACGTGTCACCCGTGCCGTACACCTTGACGAGCCCGCGTGCGCTCGCGCGCGGCTCGGGGGTCGCCGGTGGGGCGACGTCGGGCGCGGGCGTCGGGCCGGGGGCCTGGTCAGGGTGGCGCGGCATGCCTCATCGTGACGTGACGACGGCCGGCGCGCATCACCCCGGCGGGTGATGCCGCCCGTCCGCTGCTCCCGCTACCGGTCCTCGGTCGGCGCGGTGGGGGACCGCTCCCACCGGGATACGGTGTGGCCATGAGCGACACCGCCGTCCCCCGTGCCCTGACCGCCCGCGACCTGCCGGCCGACGTCCTGGGCGAGCTGTCCGGTCTCGTGCCCGACCCTCGGTCGGCGCCGACCGTGCGCTGGGGCATCCTCGGCGCGGGCGGGATCGCGTCGTCGTTCGCGGAGGCGGTGCGCCGGCACACGCAGAGCCGCGTCGCGTCCGTCGGGTCCCGCGACCGCGTGCGCGCCGAGCGCTTCGCGACGTCGCACGGCATCCCGACGACGCACGAGGGCTACGAGGCGCTCGTGGAGGACCCGCAGGTCGACGTCGTGTACGTCGCGACGCCGCACTCGCACCACCACGAGCACGCCCTGCTCGCGATCCGCGCGGGCAAGCACGTGCTCGTCGAGAAGGCGTTCACGCGCAACGAGGCGGAGGCGCGCGAGGTGCTCGACGCCGCGCGCGAGGCGGGCGTCTTCGTGATGGAGGCGATGTGGACGCGCTTCCTGCCGCACGTCGCCGCGCTGCGGGGCGTGATCGCGCGCGGCGAGATCGGCGACGTCGTCAACGTCAGCGCCGACCACGGCCAGCTCTTCGCGTTCGACCCGGCGCACCGGCTGTACGCGGCGGAGCTCGCGGGCGGGGCGCTGCTCGACCTCGGCGTGTACCCGGTGTCGTTCGCGCACGACCTGCTCGGCGCGCCGTCGAGCGTCACGGCCGTGGGCGCGCTCACCGAGACGGGTGTGGACGGCCAGGTGAGCATCGTGCTGGGCTACGAGGGCGGTGCGCAGGCGACGCTCTCGACGACGCTGTGGTCGCGCACCGCCACGGGCGCGGTGATCTCCGGGACGGCCGGGCGGATCGAGGTCGACGGGGCGTTCTACGCGCCGACGTCGTTCCGGGTGGTCCTGAACGACGGGTCGTCGTGGTTCTACGACGGGTTCTCGGGGGAGGGCAAGCAGTACCAGGCCGCCGAGGTCGCGCGGCGCGTCACGGCGGGGGAGACGCAGAGCCCGCGCATGTCGTGGGACGGCACGCTCGAGGTCATGCGCACGCTCGACGAGGTGCGCCGCCAGGTGGGGGTCGTCTACCCGGGGGAGTGACGCGTCAGTCGGTGTGCTCGACGACGTAGGTGCGGCCGTCGGGGCCCGTGACCCGCTCGAAACGGGTGCGGAGCTCGCGGTCGCGCTCGCGCTCGGCGTCGGACACCCCGCGCCCGTCCGCGTCGTGGCGGCCGAGCTGTGCCGGGCCGAAGATCGGCAGGAAGCGCTCGGTGATCCGCATGCCGACCGTGCGTCCGTCCCGCTTCCCCGTGCTTCTCGCCGACCGTCTCGTCATCCTCGCCCGCCCGTCATTGCTTGGTGCGCCAATCATTGGTGCACCACACGATAGCGCGATCCGGGCTACCCTGGCGACGTGACGGACACCGCGCACCCCGGCAGCGACACCTTCGCCGACCCTCTCGCGCTCGAGGCGCAGGTCTGCTTCGCGCTGTCGGCAGGGGCGCGCGGGATGGTCGCGCTCTACCGGCCGCTCCTCGAGCCGCTCGGCATCACCCACCCGCAGTACCTCGTGCTGCTCGCGCTGTGGCAGGACGACGCCGCCGGCACGACCTCGACCGTCGGGGACCTCGCGACGCGACTGCACCTCGACGCCGGGACGCTCTCGCCGCTGCTCAAGCGGCTCGAGACGCTCGGCTACGTGCGGCGCGAGCGTTCGCCCGACGACGGCCGCCAGGTGCGCGTGACGCTCACCACCGAGGGGCGCGAGCGCCGTCGTGAGGCCGAGCGGATCCCGCCCGCGATCGTGGCGGCGACCGGCCTGGAGCTCGACGAGCTCGCCGAGGTGCACGCCGCGGCGTCGAAGGTCGTCGCGGCCGCTCTGCGCGCGGGCGTGTACTGACGCGGCGCACCGAGCGCCTGCTGCGTTCCCGGCGCGAGGCGGGTCACGCGTCGGTGACGCGCACCCCGTCCGGCACGACGGCGAACCGCACGGCGCGCAGGCCCGGCGCGACGGCGTCAGGGGCGGGGTCGGCGGCCGCGAGCTCGTCGGCGGAGTGCGTCCCCGTCACGGCGAGGACCGCGCAGCCGGCCGCGCGGGCCGCGGCGATGCCCGCCGGGGCGTCCTCGACGACGAGGCACCGCGCCGGGTCCACGCCGAGCCGCTCGGCGCCGAGCAGGAACGGGTCCGGGTCGGGCTTGCCGCGCTCGACGTCGTCGGCGGTGACGACGACGGACGGGGCCACGAGGCCGGACGCCGCCATGCGGGCGGCCGCGAGCGGCGTCGTGCACGACGTGACGATCGCCTGCCGCTCCGGCGGGAGCGTCGTGAGCGCCTCACGCGTGCCCGCGAGGACCGTCACGCCCTCGTTGTCGACGAGCTCGAGCTCGTGGATCCGCTCGTAGGCGGCCTCGACGCGGTCCGCGGGGAGGAGGGTCCCGATGAGCGTCCGCGCCGGCGTCCCGTGCTGGATCTGGAAGTCCTCGGGGTCGGGGAGACCCTGCTCCGCCGCCCAGCGCCTCCAGCTCCGGTCGACCGCCGGGACCGAGTCGATGAGCGTGCCGTCCATGTCGAACAGGACGGCGTCGAACGTGCGGTCCGCGAACGCGGCACCGGGCGTGGGGATCACGGGCATGCCCCCGAGGCTAACCCGCGGGGCGAGGCTGGCGGCGTCGAGGTCGGTGCCCGCGGCTAGGGTGGACGCCGTGAGCGCACCCGGGTACTTCGTCTCGTTCGAGGGCGGCGACGGCGTCGGCAAGTCCACGCAGTCACGCCTGCTCGGGCAGTGGCTCGGCGAGCTGACGGGGCGCGAGGTCGTGCTCACGCGCGAGCCGGGCGGCACGACGCTCGGCAAGGAGCTGCGCGCCGCGGTCCTGCACGGCGAGGACATGGACCCGCGTACCGAGGCGCTGATCTACGCCGCCGACCGCGCGCACCACGTCGCGAGCCTCGTGCGCCCGGCCCTCGAGCGCGGCGCGATCGTCGTCACGGACCGGTACCTCGACTCCTCGGTCGCCTACCAGGCGGGCGGGCGAGAGCTCGGTGCCGACGAGGTCGAGCTCATCTCGCGCTGGGCGGTGCAGGACCTCATGCCCGACGTGACGATCCTGCTCGACCTCGACCCGACCGTCGCCTCGGCGCGGATCCGCCGCACGCACGACCGCCTCGAGCGGGCCGGCGCGGAGTTCCACCGGCGCACGCGCGAGGCGTTCCTCGCCCGCGCGGCCGCCGCACCGGAGCGCTGGGTCGTGCTCGACGCCGCGGCGCCGGTCGACGACCTCCAGGCGCAGATCCGCGTCGACGTCGCCGCGCGGCTCGAGCTGACACCCGTCGTCGAGGAGGCCGAGGACACCGTCGAGGCGCGTCCGGACGACGGGTTCGACGACTCGGACAGCGCGCTCGGCTACGAGCCCGGCGCAGGGTTCGGGCCCGCCGCCCCTACGCGGGGTGCGGGCGCGTGAGCGTCTGGGACGACGTCGTCGGGCAGGAGCAGGCCGTCGCGACGCTGAGCGCCGCGGTGGCGGACCCGGCCGCGATGACCCATGCCTGGCTGCTCACCGGGCCGCCCGGCTCCGGCCGCTCGAACGCCGCGCGGGCGTTCGCCGCGGCGCTCCAGTGCGAGCAGGGCGGGTGCGGCCGGTGCCAGGCGTGCCGCACGGTCCTCGCGGGCACGCACCCCGACGTCACGCTCGTCGCGACGGAGCTCGTGACGATCAAGATCGACGAGGTCCGCGACCTCGTCGGTGTCGCGAGCCGCAGCCCGTCGCAGGGCCGACGGCGCGTGATCGTCATCGAGGACGCGGACCGCATGGCGGAGCGCACCACGAACGTGCTGCTCAAGGCGATCGAGGAGCCGGCCCCGCACACCGTCTGGGTCCTGTGCGCCCCGAGCCCGCAGGACGTCCTCGTCACCATCCGGTCGCGCTGCCGCGGCGTCGTGCTCCGGGTCCCGCCCGTCGAGGCCGTGGCGCGGCTGCTCGTCGCGCGGGACGGGGTCGACCCGGCCGTCGCCGAGGCGTCGGCGCGTGCGGCGCAGAGCCACATCGGTCTGGCGCGCCGGCTCGCGCGCGACGCCGGTGCGCGCGACCGCCGGAGCTCGGTGCTGTCCCTCGCCCGCCGGATCCGAGGCGTGGGTGACGCGGTCCTCGCCGCCGGGGAGCTCGTGGAGCTCGCGCAGGCCGAGGCGAAGGCCGCTACCGAGGAGCGTGACGCGGGCGAGAAGGCGGAGCTGCTGCGAGCGCTCGGCGTCGCCGACGGCGAGACGCTCCCGCCGCGGCTCCGGTCCCAGCTGCGCGACCTCGAGGCGGACCAGAAGCGCCGCGCGACCCGGCACCAGCGCGACGTGCTCGACCGCGCGATGGTCGACCTGCTCTCGCTCTACCGCGACGTCCTCGTGGTCCAGCTCGGTGCCGAGGTCGAGCTCGTCAACACCGGGCTCGCCGAGACGGTGCAGGCGCTCGCCGAGGACTCGACGCCCGAGCAGACGGTGCGGCGCATGGACGCCATCGGTGTCGCGCGCGAGCGGCTCGAGGGCAACGTCGCACCGCTGCTCGCGGTCGAGGCCATGACCGTCGCGCTGCGCCCGCAGGGCTGACCGTCGACCGGACGAGCGTGGGGCGCTGCCCGCGGCGCGCGGCTCGTCCGCTCACGGGCCGATCCTCCCCGCCCTGGGTTACGACGAGGGCGCCGCGTCACGCAGCTTCTCCAGGAGCGGGCCGGCGGCCTCGTCGAGGAACTGCTGCTGCTTCTCGTCACCGATCTGGACGATCGCGATGTCGGTGAAGCCTGCCTCCCAGTAGGCGGACACGGCCTCCACGACGGCGTCGAGGTCGGGTCCGCAGGGGATCGACCCCGCGACGTCCTCGGGGCGCACGAACGACGACGCCCTGGTGAACGCTTCGGTCGTGGGAAGGTTCGCGTTCACGGGCCAGCCCAGGCCGAACCAGCGGAACTGCTCGTGCGCGCGCTGCACGGCGGCATCGGTGTCGGGGTCCCACGAGATGGGGATCTGGCCGATCTTGCGCGATGGCTCGAGCGACGCGTCGGCGCGCAGCGCGTCCCACTGCTGCACGAGGTCCGCCTTCGGCTCCGTCGCGATGAGGTGGTCGGCCACCGTCGCGAACTGCCCGACGGACTGCTCGCCCGAGACGGCCACGCCGATCTTCACGGGCTCGTCGGGGACGTCCCAGACGCGCGCCGAGTCGACGCGGAAGTGGTGGCCGACGTAGGTGAGGAAGTCGCCGGTCGAGAGCTCGGTGATGATGTCGACCGCCTCGGCGAGCATCTCGTGCCGCTCGTCGACGGCGGGCCAGCGCTTGCCGACCACGTGCTCGTTGAGGTTCTCCCCGGCGCCGAGGCCGAGCGTGAACCGGCCGTCGGACAGGATCCCGAGCGTCGCCGCCTTCTGGGCCACCAGGGCGGGGTGGTAGCGCACGGTGGGGCACGTCACGTACGTCATGAGGTCGACGCGCTCGGTCGCCTGAGCGACAGCGCCGAGCATCGACCACGCGTAGCCGGAGTGGCCCTGCGTGTCGAGCCACGGGAAGTAGTGGTCGCTCGAGACCTCGAAGTCGAAGCCGAGCCGTTCGGCGTCGACGGCGTATCCCACGAGCTCCTTGGGGCCGGACTGCTCGGTCATGAGGGTGTATCCGAATCGGGTCATACCCCGATCGTGGGACGGCCCGGGCACACCCGCACGCGGGGCGCCCGGGCCGTCGTCGGTCCGTCGAGGATCACGCGAGACTCAGGCGAGCGCCTTCGCCTTGAGGTGCGCGAACTCCTCCGGCGTGATCGCGCCGGAGTCGAGCAGAGCCTTCGCGTTCGCGATCTCGTCCGTCGGCGAGGAGCCGGCGACCTTGCGGATGTACGAGTCGGTGTCCTGCTTGGCCTGCGTCACGGCCTCGACCTGGCGCTCCGCCATGCCGCGTCCGCGCGCGATGAGGTAGACGAGCGCGGTCAGCACCGGCAGGAAGATGAGGAAGATGATCCACACCGCCTTCCACCAGCCGGAGAGGTCCCGGTCGCGGAACAGGTCCGCGACGATCTGGAAGAGGACGATCAGATACGCGATGAAGAAGAAGCTCCAGACGAGCAACCAGAAAAAGTCCCAGAAGTCCACGGTTCCGCCCTTTCTCGACGAGTGCCGCATCCTGCGCGAACGGTCGCCGCGCGAGGGCTTGCAGCGCCGAACCTAGCGACACCGACCGGATCGCGCGCGGCGAGCGGGAGAAATCGCCCGGACTCGACGGATCCGGCCCTTCAGGGCGCCCGGCCGGGCCCGGCCCGCGGGCCGCCTCGCACGTGCCGTACCGGGCGGCCTGCGCCAGGATGGGCGCGTCAGCCGGACCGTCCCGACGAAGGAGACACCATGGCCACCACCACCCGCCGCGCGCCGCACCCCGCGGTCCGCCTGTCGATGCTCGTCGGGCTGGCGCTCGCCGGGTCGACGCTCGCCGCGTGCGCGTCGTCCACCGACGGCGGCGGCGACGAGACGGCGTCGGAGTCGCCGTCGGACGACGGCACGGGCGGCGAGACGACGTCCGAGCCCACGGCGGACGCGCCGTCGATGGCGCCCGACGCCGCGACCATGACCATCGAGGCGGGCGCCACCGGCAAGGGCCTGCCGTCGGGCGTCGACGGCCCGACCGAGGGCGGCACCGGGGCGGCGTGGAGCGCCGAGCAGGGACTGCTGTACGTGATCACCTACGGGTCGAGCACCTGCCCCCTCGTCGCGGAGCCTGACGCCACGGTCCAGGGGACGGAGGTCGTGGTGACGTTCGTCGAGATCCCCGACGACTCCGTCTGCACGATGGACCTCGTCCCGGCGACGTCGGTCGTCGCCGTGCCCGACGACGTCGACGCGTCCGCCGAGGTGACCGCCGTCCTCGGTGACCAGGGGAGCGTCGTCGTGCCGCCCGCGGTCGACGGGGCGACGGGAGAGGTCGCCTGGGTGGAGGCGCAGTAGTCCTGCCGCAGCCTTCCCGCCCGGCGCGCGCGGTGGAGAGCCTGTGGAAGGACGGCCCTCGGGCGACACCCCCGCCCGGGGCCGTGACCGGAGCGGCTACCGTGTCCGGGTGAAGTCCCGCCGCGCCGTCCTGGCCGCCTCGTCGCTCGCGCTCGCCCTCGTCGTCGGGGCCTGCTCCGTGCCGCCCAAGGTGCAGACCCCGGCTGACGACGTCGCGACCTCCGGCACGTCGGAGGGGACCGGCGAGGCCGCCCCCGAGGGGTTCGAGGACTTCTACGGTCAGGGCCTCGCCTGGGAGGACTGCGAGGGCGGGTGGGAGTGCACGACGGCGCGTGCGCCCCTGTCCTGGGCGGACCCCGAGGCGGGGGAGATCGAGCTCGCGCTCAAGCGTCTGCCGGCGAGCGGCGAACGGATCGGCTCGCTGCTCACCAACCCGGGCGGCCCCGGTGCGTCCGGCGTGGACTTCGTCGGGGACGCCGCGCAGATGATCGGGGAGCCGGTCAAGGCGGCGTACGACCTCGTCGGGTTCGACCCGCGTGGCGTCGGGCAGTCGGACCCCGTCGCGTGCCTCGACGACGCGGGCAAGGACGAGGCGCTGTCCACCGAGTACGACGTGCCCGACGGCGAGGCCGGGCTCGAGGAGCGCCGGGCCGGCTACCGCGAGTGGGCCGAGGCGTGCGCGGAGAACACCGGCGACCTGCTGGGTCAGGTCGACACGCAGAGCGCGGCGCGCGACATGGACATGCTGCGTGCCGTGCTCGGGGACGAGACGCTCGCGTACCTGGGCTACTCCTACGGGACGCAGCTCGGCGCGACGTACGCGGGCCTGTTCCCGGACAAGGTCGGCCGGCTCGTGCTCGACGGCGCGATCGACGTCACGCTGTCCTCCGCGGAGACCAGCGAGCAGCAGGCCGTCGGGTTCGAGAACGCCCTGCGTGCGTACGTCGAGGACTGCCAGGCGGGCGCGTCGTGCCCGCTCGGCGGCGACGTCGACGAGGGGATGCGCCAGGTCCGCGCCCTGCTCGACGCCGCGAAGGCGAACCCGCTGCCCACGAGCTCCGACCGGCGGCTCACGTCCACGCTCGCGTTCTACGGCATCGCCGTGACGCTCTACAACGACCAGAGCTGGCCCGTGCTCACCCAGGCCCTCACCGAGGCCCTTGACGAGGGGACCGGCACGGCGCTCCTGTACCTCGCGGACTTCTACAACGACCGCAACCCCGACGGGTCGTTCGCGACGAACTCCACCGAGGCGTTCCGCGCCGTCGGGTGCCTCGACGGCCGGCAGGACCCCGACCCCGCGACGATGGAGGAGCAGCGCGAGCGCCTCGAGGCCGAGGCGCCGACCATGGGCTCGTTCTTCGCCTACGGGGCGCTCACGTGCGCCGACTGGCCGTACCCCGTCGTCGAGCAGGAGTTCGACGTGCACGCGGCCGGCGCCGCGCCGATCGTCGTCATCGGCACCACCAACGACCCCGCGACGCCGTACGTCTGGGCCGAGGGCCTCGCGAAGGCGCTCGACTCCGCCGTCCTCGTCACGTGGGAGGGCGAGGGGCACACCGCCTACGGCCGTTCCAACGCGTGCGTCGGGGACGCCGTCGACGCCTACCTCGTCGACGGGACGGTCCCCGAGGACGGGCTGACCTGCTGACGTCGGGACGCGGCGCGGACCTCTCCCAGGGCGCCGCGAGGCCGGTCCGGCCGGTGCTCTCGCGCCGCTTTGGAGTCTGGGCCGATCGCCGGGTACAGTAGGCGATCGTTGCGGCGGTTCGCGCGAGCGAGCCTCACTGCAGCACGCCGCCTTAGCTCAGTCGGTAGAGCGATTCACTCGTAATGAATAGGTCATCAGTTCGATTCTGATAGGCGGCTCAGGCAGAAGGCCCGGAACCTCACGGTTCCGGGCCTTCGTCGTCAGGGGACGAGCGCGAGCAGGTAGTCGGTCTCCCCGTCCGGCGCCGGACGGCGCTCGTACCGCTGGACGTGCCGCGGCGGGTCGGACTGGGTCAGCATGTGCGTCGTCGTGCCCTCGGCCGGGTCGTGGACGTAGTGGCCGGACCAGTCGAGGGCGTCGTCGTCGAGCGTCGACACCTGACCGTCGAGGTCGCCGCCCACGAAGCGTGCAGTCCACGTCATGGCGCCACCCTGCCACGGCGCCGTTCAGCCCGCCCGACGCAGCAGGAGGATCGCCCCGCCCGCGGCGGCTGCGACGAGGCCGCCGACACCCGCGACGACGAGGGTCGGGAAGGTGCTCCCGGGGGCGGGGGGCGCGCTGCGCTCGCCCGCGGTGACGAGCGGCGTCCGCGAGGGCTCGGGCCGGTCGGTCGTGGTCTCGGCGCTCGGGGACGGGGTCTGCGTCGGCGACTCGACCGGGGCCTCGGTCGGCGTCTCGGTGGGCGTGGGGGCCGCGGGCTCCGGCTCGGCGGCGACCGGCTCGACGGGCGCCGCGGGTGCGGCGTCGGGCGCCGACGGCGCGACGTCGACCACGGGTGGCGGCGTCGGCTCCGCGGTGGGCTGGGTCGTGGGGGTGGCCGTCGGCGCCGGGGTCGCGGTGGGCGACGTCGTGCACACCGGGGAGTCGCCGGACCAGTCGGCAAACTGGTCCCGGATACCGGTGAGGTGCACCCAGGTCACGCACCACCCGTCGCGGTACGCGCCACGTGCGGGGACGTCGAGCGCGAGGTGGCCGTCCGCGGTCTCCTCCGGCGAGTACGCGTTGCCGAGCAGCCGCAGGCGGGACCCGTCCGGCGCGGTCACGGCGTAGCTGAGCCAGCCGCGCTCGTCGCCCAGACGCGAGGCGTCGAACGCGACGCCGTCGGTCGTGACGCTGAGCTCACCGCCGCTGTCACCGTCCGCGGCCAGGGCGGGCGCCGCGAGCCCCGCGGCGCCGGCGAGCACGAGGGCCGTCAGCGGGACGGTCGCGGCAGCTCGGGCTGCGGCGCGCATGAGTACCTCCGGGTCGAGCAGGACGGTCGCGCCACATCGTACGCAGCCCCGGCGACCATCCTGGACGGCGGGTGCGCAGGCGGACGCCACCCCGCGGTGGTCACCTGCTCGGCGCACCGCTCCTCGGGCCGTCCAGACCGCCCAGCCACGCGACGATCGCCTCGCACACCGCGCCGTCCTGGTTCCGCAGGTCGTGCGCGCCCGGCAGCTCCACGCGCGTCACCGGGCCGGGGATCGACGCGAGGTGCTCCGTGAGCTCGTCCGGGGTCGCGAAGGGGTCGGTCCGACCCGAGACGACCAGCGTCGGGACGTGCAGGTCGGGAAGGTGCTCGGTGCGCAGCCGCTCCGGCTTGCCCGGCGGGTGCAGGGGGTAGCTCACGAGCACGAGCCCGGCGGCAGGCAGCCCCTCGGCCACGGCCATCGAGCACATGCGGCCCCCGTAGGACCTGCCGCCGAGGACGATCCGGTCGGTCGTGGTGCCCAGCTCCTGCGCGAACGCCTCGGCCTCCGCGCGCACGTGCCCGACGGCGACCGGCGGCCGGTCGGGCATCCGCCGGCCGGCGAGGCGGTAGGGGAAGTCCACGCGTCGCACGGGGACCGGCGTGGGCAGCGCGGCGAGGGCCTCCTCGACCGCGACGAGGGAGTGGTGGTCGCGGCTCGCTCCCGCGCCCGGCGTGAGCAGCACGCCGGCCACGGGCGCGGTCGGAGCAGTCGGGGTGTTCACGGCCCCAGTCTCGCAGCGGTCCGCCTCGCCGGCTCTCGCGGCTGCCCCGGTCCGCGCCCTGTCCCGCGTCGCGGCGGGACGCCGACCACGACGTCGCGCGCCGTCGAACCCGGCATGAAGGTCGAAAAACGGCCCGAGACGACCTTCATGTCGTGTTCGGCACGGACCGGCGCGGCTGGTCAGTGCGCCGACCCCCGCAGGTCGAGGGCGAAGGGTCAGCGGGACGCGAGGCGGGCCGGGTCGAGGTCGACGCGGCGCAGGAGCTGCGCGTTGGCGGCGACCACGACGGTCGAGACGGACATGAGGATCGCGCCGACGGCCATGGGCAGGACGAACCCGACCGGTGCGAGCACGCCGGCCGCGAGGGGGACGGCCGCGATGTTGTAGCCCGCCGCCCACCACAGGTTCTGCTGCATCTTGCGGTAGGACGCGTGGGACAGCTCGATGATCGAGAGCACGGCCCGCGGGTCGGAGCTCGCGAGGATCACGCCCGCGGACGCGATGGCGACGTCGGTCCCCGCGCCGATCGCGATGCCGACGTCCGCCTGGGCGAGGGCCGGGGCGTCGTTCACGCCGTCACCGACCATCGCGACGACGCGGCCCTCGTGCTGCAGCTCGGCGACCTTCGCGTCCTTGTCCTCGGGGCGCACGCCCGCGAAGACCTGGTCGATGCCGAGCTCGCGGGCGACCGCCCGGGCGACCGGCTCGGCGTCGCCCGTGATCATGACGACGCGGACGCCACGCCGGTGCAGCGCGTCGACGGCCTCGCGCGACTCCGGCCGGACCGCGTCCGCCAGCGCGAGCGCACCCACGACCCGGCCCGACCGGGGTGCTCCCTCGGCCGACCGGGGTGCTCCCTCGGTCGTCCGAGGGTCTCCCTCGGCGAGGTCAGCCGTGTCCGAGACGACCACGTGCAGGACGGTCGCGCCGTCGCGCTCCCACGCCGCGGCGTCGGGCAGCGGCTCGAGACCACGCTCGCGCAGCAGCGCGGGACCGCCGACGGCGACCCGTCGACCGCCCTCCGGCCCGGGAACCGTCGCCTCGACCCCGACCGCCGTGAGCGACCGGAAGCCGGAAGCGTGGGGGGTGTCGACGCCGCGTCCCTCTGCCGCGGCGACGATCGCCCGCGCGAGGGGGTGCTGGCTGTCGGCCTCCGCGGAGGCGGCGAGCGCGAGCAGCTCGTCCTCGGTGCGGTCGCCGGCCACGGCGAGGTGGGTGACGACGGGCTCGCCCGCGGTGAGCGTGCCGGTCTTGTCGAAGAGCAGGGTGTCGACCGTGCGCATCCGCTCGAGCGCGAGGCGGTCCTTCACGAGGACCCCGGCCTTCGCGGCCCGCTCGGTCGAGATCGACACGACGAGCGGGATCGCGAGTCCCAGCGCGTGGGGGCACGCGATGACCAGCACCGTGATCGCGCGGATCAGCGCCTGCTCGGGGGTTCCGAAGACGAGCCAGAGGGCCACGGTGAGCGCCGCGGCGCCGAGCGCGTACCAGAACAGCCACCCGGCGGCGCGGTCGGCGAGGCGCTGCGTCCTCGTGGAGGAGGACTGCGCGTCGGCGACCAGACGCTGGATGCCGGCGAGCGCGGTGTCGTCCCCGACGGCGGTGATGCGCACGCGCAGCGCGTCGTCGGTCGCGACGGTGCCGGCGACGACCGGGTCGCCGACCGACCGGCGCACCGGGCGCGACTCGCCCGTGATCATCGACTCGTCGACGTCGGCGCTGCCGTCGGCCACCTCGCCGTCGGCGGGGACCCGCCCGCCGGGGCGGACGATCACGAGGTCGCCCACGCCGAGGTCGGTCGGGGCGACCGTCGTGACGGTCCCGTCGTCGGCGACGCGCTCCGCCTCGTCGGGCAGGAGCGCCGCGAGCGAGTCGAGCGCGGAGGCCGTCTGCGCGAGCGAGCGCATCTCGATCCAGTGCCCGAGCAGCATGATGACGACGAGCAGCGCGAGCTCCCACCACACGTCGAGCTCGTGCGCGAGCAGCCCGAGCGACGCTCCGAGCGACGACACGAAGGCGACCGTGATCGCGAGCGAGATGAGCGTCATCATCCCGGGCGCGCGGTCGCGCAGCTCGCTCACGGCGCCGGAGAGGAACGGGCGACCGCCCCACAGGAAGATCACCGAGCCGAGCACGGGGGAGACCCAGGGCACCCACGCGGCGTCGGGCAGCTCGTACCCCAGCAGCATCGCGAACATGGGGCTCAGCGCGACCGTCGGGATCGCGAGCGCGAGCATGACCCAGAACAGCCGCCGGAACTGCGCCACATGGTCGCCGTGCCCACCGTGCCCGCCGTGCCCGCCGTGCTCCGTCATGTCGTGCCCACCGTGCTCCGTCATGTCGTGCTGCGCCATCTGGTGCCCCGACGTCCCGTCGCCGGACGCGTCGTGCGCGACGGTGCCGCCGGCTCCGCGACCGTTCGCGGGAGCGACGCCCGCGGCGCTGTGGCCCTCGTGCCGGTGACCGGGCTCGTTCTGCTGTCCCATCGTTCCTCCTGAGCTCATTTATACCCCCAGGGGGTATCTACGTCCGATCATGCGCCTCCGCACGACGTTCGTCAAGAGGCGGCCGCGACGAGCCGGGACGGCACGAGACCGGCAGCCCGGTCCGAGATCGGCAGGGAGGGGTGCCGATCTCGGGCCGGACTGCCGGTCTCGAGGTGCCGCGGTGCGGCGAGAGGAGGGCTACAGGTGCGGCAGCACGTGACGCGCGTAGCGCTCCGCGACGGTCGCCACGACGTCGCGCGGGTCGGCGTCCCAGATCTCCTGGTGGAAGATCTCGGTCTCGACGTCGCCCGCGTAGCCGGTCTCGGCGACCCACCGCGTGATCGTCGGGAAGTCGACGTACCCGTCGCCGACGTACCCGCGCGACAGCAGGGGGTCGCTCGCGAGCGGCAGGATCCAGTCGCAGACCTGGTAGCCCGCCACACGTCCTTCGGCACCGGCGCGTGCGATGCTCTCGCGCAGGGCCGGGTCCCACCACACGTGGTAGGTGTCCACGACGACGCCCACGGCCGCGGCGTCGAACGGCGCCGCGAGGTCGAGCGCCTGGCCGAGCGTGGAGATCACGGCGCGGTCGGCGGCGAAGATCGGGTGCAGCGCCTCGAGGACGATCCGCACGCCGTGCTCGGTCGCGAACGGGACGAGGTCGCCGATCCGGTCCGCGACGCGGGCGCGCGCGGCGACGACGTCGCGGTCCCCGGGTCCGGCGTCGGGACGCGGTCCCTGACCGGGCGTGCCGCTGGCGGGCAGGCCGCCGACGACGAACACGAGCTCGCTCGTCCCGATCGTCGCGGCCTCCTCGATGGCGCGCCGGTTGTCGTCGAGCGCGGCGGCGATCCCGGCGTCGTCCGGGGCGGTGAGGAACCCGCCCCGGCACAGCGACGACACGCGCAGGCCGGCGTCCGCGACGACGCGGGCTGCGCGGTCCGCGCCGATCTCCTGGACGCGGTCGCGCCACAGCCCGACGGCGCCGTACCCCGCCTCGGCGGCGAGGGCCACGGCCTTCTCGAGCGTCGCGCGCTTGACGGTCGCGGTGTTGAGCGAGCAGCGCGACAGGTCGGCGGAGCCGGTGCCCGACGACGCGCGTCCGGGTGCGCTCGTCGGTGCAGGGCCGGTCATCGGGTCACCCCGTTCGCCTCGAGGAAGACGCGAGCGCGCCGCGCGGCGAGGTCCGGGTCGAGCAGGAGCCCGGCCCGGTCCGCGAGGCGGAGGAGGGCGACGAGGTGGGCGACCGACCGGCCGGAGTGGAGGCCGCCGACCATCTGGAAGCCCGGCTGCGCGCCGTTGAGCCACGCGAGGAACGCGATGCCGGTCTTGTAGTGGTAGGTCGGCGCGGTGAACAGGTGCCGCCCGAGCGCCTCCGTCGCCGCGAGGACGGCGTGCGCGCGGTCGGGGTGACCGGCGTCGAGCGCCTGGAGCGCCGTCGACGCGGCCGGGTAGATCGCCGCGAAGACGCCGAGCAGCGCGTCCGAGTGCCGCTTCCCGTCGCCCACGACGAGGTCCGGGTAGTTGAAGTCGTCGCCCGTGTACAGGCGCACGGGCCCGGGCGCGTCCGGCCCGGTGCCCGGGTCGAGGCTCGCCAGGCGTGCGCGGAGGCCCTTCTCGTGGTCGGCGTCGAGCAGCGACACCTTGACCCCGTCGATCCCTCCCTGGTGGGCGCGGACCAGGTCGACGAACACGTCGGTCGCGTCGTCGGTCCGGGTCGTGCCCCAGTAGCCCTCGAGCTCCGGGTCGAACATCGTCCCGAGCCAGTGGAGGATCACGGGCCTGTCCGCCTCGGCGATCACGGCGTCGTAGACGCGCGCGTAGTCCTCGGGCGACCGCGCGACGTGCGCGAGCGCGCGCGACGCCATGACGACGACCTGCGCGCCGGCGTCCTGGACGACGCGGACCTGCTCGCGGTACGCGTCGACGACGGCGTCGAGCGCCGCCGGGTCGCCCGGCGTCCAGCCGGCGACGACCGCGGGGTCGAGCTGGTCGGTCCCCGCGCCGCACGCGATCCGGGCGCCGACGGAGCGCGCCTCGGCAGCCGAGCGGCGCACGAGCTCCTGTGTCGCGGCCCAGTCGAGGCCCATGCCGCGCTGGGCGGTGTCCATCGCGTCGGCGACGCCGAGACCGTGCTCCCAGATGCGGTGCCGGAAGCCGAGCGTGGCGTCCCAGTCGACGAGAGCCGGGTGGCCCGGCACGTTCTCGGCGCCGACCTGCGGCACGACGTGCGCCGCGGCGAAGGCGACGCGCGACGTGATCGGGGCGGTCGGCCGGGACCACGGGCCCGGCACGAGGAGCTCGCGCACCTCGGTGCCCGCGACCCGGCCGTCGTCGGCGAACCGGGGCAGGTGCACGACGGCGCCCGACCCGTCCCGGTCGCGCAGCTCGCGCGAGCCGGGGACCGCGAGGGTGGCGGCGCTCACAGGGTGATCTCGGGGACGTCGAGGCGGCGGCCCTCGGCGGACGAGCGCAGTCCGAGCTCGGCGAGCTGCACGCCGCGGGCCGCGGAGAGGAGGTCGAAGCGGTGCGGGCGGCCGGCGTGGACGTCGAGGAGGAACTCCTCCCACTGCAGCTTGAACCCGTTGTCGAGGTCGGCGTTCGCGGGGACCTCGAGCCACTGCTCGCGGAACGGCTCGGTGACGGGCAGGTCCGGGTTCCACACGGGCTTGGGCGTGTGGGCACGCTGCTGCGCGACGCACCGGCGCAGGCCCGCCACCGCGGAGCCGTGCGTGCCGTCGACCTGGAACTCGACGAGCTCGTCGCGGTACACGCGCACGGCCCACGACGAGTTGATCTGGGCGACGACGGGGTCGCCGCCCGGGGTCTCGATCTCGAAGATGCCGTAGGCCGCGTCGTCGGCCGTCGCCGCGTACTCCTTGCCCTGCTCGTCCCAGCGGGTCGGGATGTGCGTCGTGGTCTGGGCGTTGACCGTGCGCACCGAGCCGAGGATGCCCTCGAGCACGTAGTTCCAGTGGCAGAACATGTCGGTGGTCATGCCACCGCCGTCCTCCTTGCGGTAGTTCCACGACGGGCGCTGCGCGGCCTGGTGGTCGCCCTCGAACACCCAGTAGCCGAACTCGCCGCGCAGCGACAGGATGCGCCCGAAGAAGCCCTCGTCGACGAGGCGGCGCAGCTTGACGAGGCCCGGCAGGTAGAGCTTGTCGTGCACGACGCCCGCGGTCACTCCGGTCTCCTCGCGCAGCCGCGCGAGCTCGACCGCCTCGGCGAGGGTCTCCGCCGTCGGCTTCTCGGTGTAGACGTGCTTGCCCGCCTGCATCGCCTTCGTCAGCGTCTTCGCGCGCAGCGCGGTCATCGAGGCGTCGAACACGACGTCGACCGTCGGGTCGGTGATCGCGCCGTCGAGGTCGGTGGTCCAGTGCTCGACGTCGTGCTGCGCGGCGAGCTCGCGGATCTTCGACTCGTTGCGGCCGACGAGGATCGGCTCGACCTGCAGCCGCGTGCCGTCGGGGAGCTCGACGCCGCCCTGCTCGCGGATCGGCAGGATCGAGCGCACGAGGTGCTGGCGGTAGCCCATGCGGCCGGTCACGCCGTTCATGGCGATGCGCAGGGTGCGGGTGGTGGTCATCGGGACGACTCCGTCCTGTCAGTCGCGCGACGGCGAGGTCGGCGAGAGAAGCTGGTGCGACCCAGCATAGGGAATGCGCTTTCCGACGTCAACCACGAAGGTCGCGCCACGCGCTGCGGCAGGAGGGGAGGAGGTGGTCAGAGAGAGGGCGTGGACTCGCGCAGGACCACGGTGCCCCGCACCTCGACGCGGCCCGGGGACACCTCGTGCACGACGCCGGGCAGGTCGAGCCCGACGGGCAGCCCGAGAGCGAGGCGCAGGGCGACCTGCCCGACCTCGACCAGGGGGATGCGCACGGTCGTGAGGCCGGGGACGACGTCGCGCAGCGTGACGATGTCGTCGAAGCCGGCGACCGCCACGTCGCGCGGGACGGCCAGGCCGGCGTCGCGTGCGGCGGCCATCGCCCCGACGGCCATGACGTCGTTCACCGCGAGCACGGCCCGCGGGGGCCCGCCGGGACCCGTGCGGGCGAGCAGCTCCTGCATGCCCGCGAAGCCGCCGTCGCGCGTGAACTCGCACGGCACCACCGCCGTGTCGTCGACGGGCGAGCCGAGCGCGGCCAGCGCCTCGGCGAACCCTGCCGCGCGGTCGACCGCAGTGCGGTGCCCCGTCGGCCCGGCGAGCACGCCGAACGACCGATAGCCCAGGCCGTGGAGCGCGGTCGCGAGGTCGGCCGCGCCCTGGCGGTTCGCGATCTCGACGGCCGGGAGGTCGCCCAGCGCCTGCCCGACGAGCGCGACGCGCCCGCCGCCGTCGCGGTACCGCACGAGCGCGTCGCGCAGCGCGTCGGGTGGCGTGCCGCCGTCGCCCGAGGTCGAGAGGCGCCCGCCGCCCAGGACCAGGGCACGCGCGCGCTGCCGGTCCATGAGCTCGACGAACGCGAGCTCGCGCGCGGGGCTGTGCTGCGTGCTCGTGAGCGTGACCAGGAGGCCCTCGCGGTCGGCGGCGTCGCTGACGCCCGCGGCGAGGGACGAGAAGTACGGGTCGGCGATGTCGTGGACCACCAGCCCGACGGTCGTCGTGCGTCCGCGCGCCATCGCCTGGGCGCTCGGGTCGGGCGTGTAGCCCATCCGGGCGGCCGTCGCGAGCACGCGCTCGCGCAGGTCCGCGCCCACCGTGCGGTTCGCGCTCCCGTTGATCGCGCGCGAGGCGGTCGCGAGCGAGACGCCCGCGGCGCGCGCTACCTCGCTGAGGGTCGGTCCGGCCACGCGCACAGGCTACCGGGGCCGCGACGTCGGCGGCCGCCGGGGCGCGGGTGAGGTTCGTCCCGGCTACGGTCGGGCGGACACCACCGAACGAGGAGGACGAGCATGGCACGCACGCACCCCGGGTCGTCGGGACCGTCGGGACCGTCGCTCGTCGTCCGGTCGCTCGCGCTGGGGGTCGCCGCGGGGTCGCGCTCTTCGCTCGGGGTCGCGGGGCCGGTGCTCGCCGCGCGGCCCGACGGCGCGCCGGGCAGCGGTCCGGTCGCCCGGGCTGCGGCCGTGCTCGCCGTGGCGGGCGAGGTCGTCGGCGACAAGCTGCCGAGCGCACCGAGCCGCCTCGACCCGCCGGGTCCCGTGCTCCGGATGGCGAGCGGCGCGCTCGGAGGTGTACGGCTCGCGCGGGTCCGCGGCGCCGGAGCCCCGGCCGTCGTGGCCTCGGCCGTCGCGGGCGCCCTCGGTGGGGCCGCGGGGACGTGGGGCGGTGCGGCGTGGCGACGGCTCGCCGTCGGGAAGCGCCCGGACTGGCCGGGTGCCGTGGCCGAGGACGTCGTCGCCGTCGTGCTCGCCGCGTGGGCCGTGCGCCGCTGACTTTGGGCGACGGGGCCGCCGACGCGTCCGCCCCGCGTCATGTCGGCGCCGCACGGCGGCGTCGGGACGTTACGGCGTCGGGACGCTACGGCGTCGGGACGCCGGTCACGGTCGTGAGCAGGAACGCGCTGTCCTCGAGCGCCGACACGGCGTGCCGCTCGTGCGTGAGGACGCGCAGCTCGCCCGCGCCCAGCTCGGTGTCGCCCTCGCCCAGCGCGGTGACGCGGACCTTCCCGCGCAGCACCTGGATCGACGCGGCGGGCGGCGAGTTGTGCTCGCCCAGCTCGACGCCCGCGACCAGGGCGATGATCGTCTGCCGCAGCGGGCCGTCGTGCAGCACGACCTCGGCGCTGCGGCCGTTCTCCGCGGATCGGGCGCCGGTGAGGTGGGCGTCGGTGAGGAGGTCGACGTTCGTCATGGGGGGCTCCGAGGGTCGGGGTTTCTCATCCTGCCGCGTGGCGCGCGACGCCGCGCGGGCGGCCGTCGGGAAGAGTGGGCGTCATGCAGGTGGTCTCGGGATTCCTCACCGCGCTCTTCGGTCTCCTCGCGACCGGTGTCATGCTCGCGCTGCTCGCCGCGACGTCGCGGCGCGTCATGGGCGCCCCCGTCGGGTGGGTGCGGGCCGGGGTGGTGTCCCTCCTCTCGCTGACCGGGGCGTCGTCCGCGCTGACCTACGGCATGCGCACCGCCGGCTGGGCGACGCCGGACGGTCGCCTCACCGTCCAGCCGCTCGTGGCGCTCGCGGCCGTCGCCCTCACGTTCGCCTGGGCGTTCGTGCTCGGCCTGTGCGTGCTGCTCGTGCTCGAGCTCCTCGTGCCCACCGGCACGGTCCCGACGCCGTGGCGTGCCGTGCGCGGGCTGCGCCAGGGCCGGCGCGAGACCCGGCGCTACGCCCAGATCCTCGCGATCGGGGTGCGGCACGGCCTCGGGGGTGCGCTGAGCCGCGGCGCCCGGCAGCCCGACGGGTCGCGGCTGTCCCGCACCGACGAGCAGCGGCTCGCGACCGGGCTGCGCGACGCCCTGAGCGACGCCGGCGTGACGTTCGTGAAGTTCGGCCAGGTGCTCTCGACACGCCGCGACCTGCTCACGCCCACGATCGCCGACACGCTCGCGACCCTGCAGAGCGACGTCCCACCGGCTCCCTGGGCGGACGTCGAGGCCGCGCTCGTCGACTCGCTCGGCCGCCCGGTCGACGAGGTCTTCGCCGCGTTCTCGGCCGAGCCGCTCGCCTCGGCGTCGGTGGGTCAGGTGCACGCGGCGCGGCTCCCTGACGGCAGGGCCGTCGTCGTGAAGGTCCAGCGCCCGGGCGCGCGCGAGCAGGTCGAGGTCGACCTCGCGATCCTCGGCCGCCTCGCGCGACGCATCGAGCGCGACACCGCCTGGGGGCGCTCGCTCGGGGTCGTGACGCTCGCGGAGGGCTTCGCGGCGTCCCTGCGCGAGGAGCTCGACTACACGACCGAGGCGGAGAACACGCTCGCGCTGCGCGCTGCCCTGCGGGTCCGCACGGACCCGGACGACGGCACGTCGACGGGCCCGGTCGTCACCGTGCCCGACGTCGTGCTCGAGCTCTCGGGCCCGACGCTCCTCGTGCTCGAGCACCTCGACGGCACGCCGGTCGGTCGCGCGGGCGGCCTGCTCGCCGGGACGGACGACGCGACGCGGTCCGCGCTCGCGACCCGGCTCCTCGCCGCGACGCTCGAGCAGGTGCTGGTCGCCGGGACGTTCCATGCCGACCTGCACCCCGGGAACGTCCTCGTGATGCCCGGCGGTGGACTCGGCCTGCTCGACATGGGCTCCGTCGGGCGGCTCGGCGAGCCCGAGCGGCTCGCGCTCGCCGCCGTCCTGCTCGCCGTCGACGCCGACGACGCCGTCGCCGCGACCGACGCCCTCCTCGAGCTGCTCGACGCGCCCCCCGACCTCGACGTGCGGCGCCTCGAGCGCGCCGTCGGGCAGGTGATCGTGCGGTTCCGCGCCGCCGGTGCGAGCGGGGCGATGTTCACCGCGCTCTTCCGTCTCGTCACCGACGCCGGGCTCGCCGTCCCGCCGCAGGTCGCCGCCGCGTTCCGCACGTTCACGTCGCTCGAGGGCACGCTGCGCCTCCTCGACCCGGGGTTCGACCTCGTCGCCTCGGCGCGGGAGACGGCGCAGCCGCTCGTGCGGCGGGTCGTGACGACGGAGGGCCTGCGCAACCGCGCGACGAGCCTCTTCCTCGGTCTCGCGCCCGAGCTCGAACGGCTCCCGCGACGCCTCGCGAAGATCACGAGCGACGTCGAGAACGGGCGGCTCACGGTCTCGGTGCGGACCTTCGCGCACGCCGAGGACCGCGCGTTCCTCGCCGGGCTCGTGCAGCAGGTCGTGTCGACCGTGATCGCGGCGGCCGCGGTCGTGGCGGCCGTCGTCCTGCTGGTGGCCGACGCCGGCCCGCAGCTCGGCGGCGGCGTCGCGCTCTTCCCCGTGCTCGGTGCAGCGCTCGGCTTCGCCGGGACGGTGCTCGGTGTGCGGGTCCTCGTGTTCGCGTTCCGCGGTCTGCCTGGCAGAACCGGGCACCGGCCCTGAACCCCGCGGCTCCGGTGATCCAGCCGGGCTGGTAGCGGTGCGTGCTGGAGAGGTGCGGGTGGCCGTCCGGGTGTACGCGGCCGGGCCGCCGGCAGACCGACCAGACGATGGCTCTCCGACAGCGCTCGAGCTACCGGTCGTGGTCCCGCGGGTCGTGACGCGTCGTCATCGGCGTGGCGTCGCTGACGTGCCCGCACGTGCGAACACCACGGCGAGGGCCGCGGATCCGAGTGCCTGGTAGGCCAACCACAGTTCGCCGGCACCGCCCCGCCCGAGACCGACCGCCAAGGCCGTCACGATGAGCCAGCCGGCGTCGTACGCGACGAGGTACTTGATGTGTGGTCGCAGGTCGGGGCTCCTCGACGAGAACGCGACTTCGCGTGCTCCGCACACGACGAGGGCTGCGGCGGTGACCAGCACCAGCCATGGGGCGACGTCGAGACCGTCGGTGAGGCGCGGGAGAAGGACCACGATGCCGACTGCGGTGATGACCTTGAAGGTCCCGTCGGCGCCGAATCCCAGGCGCAGTCGGCGGTCCGCGGCCGCGCGGTTCATGCTCGTCCGTCCGGCTGTCGGCCGGCCCGGCGTCTGCGGCTCGGCAGGCTCGCGAGGCCGTAGGCGGTCCTGCTGGTCTCCGGGTTCGTCGCGACGGCGAGCAGTGCGGCCGCGAGGTCTGCGCGACGGACGGTGCCCATGGCGTTCCGTTCGGGAACCAGCCGGTAGCCGGCAGGCGGCTCGTCGACGAGGTAGCCCGGCCGCAGGATCGTCCAGTCGATCTCGTCACCGGTCCCGCGCAGCACGTCCTCCATCGCCTCGAGGTCGGCGTAGACGAGCGGTCCGGACCGGCGCACGTACGGCCGAACGGTCTTGCGGAACCACCATGGCTCGCCGGCGCCGGAGCGGAGCACAGGTGAGGCGGACACCGCCACCATCCTGCGCACCCGATGGCGGCCCATCGCCGCGAGGAGGTTGGTGACGCCGTCCGCGCAGACGGGCGTGGAGTCCTGGTAGGACCGCTTGCCCAGGACGGACACCACGACGTCGACGTCGTCGGGCAGCGCGAGGCCTCGGCCTGTCACGACCTCGGCCTCTTGCACATGGACCCCGTGCGGGCGCTGGTACCGGGATGCGTCGCGAACCAGGGCGGTCACCCTGTGCCCGACGTCGACCGCCTGCCGGATCAGCAGCGTGCCTGTTGCTCCTGACGCGCCTGCCACGACGAGATGCATCCGACCTCCCGGTCCGCGAGGGGTGCCCGGCCGGAGCCGGGCCGCTAGTACAATTTGTCTAATCATCGCCGTGGTGGGGTTACTGGTCAAACTTGACGAACTTCGCCGGCGCGCCGAACGGAGGACGCATGACGACGACACGGCTGCTCATCCTGGGGGCGGTGCGCGAGCGGGGGAGGGCGCACGGGTACCAGGTGCGGCGCGATCTCGAGTCGTGGGGGGTGCACCTGTGGGCCAGCATCCAGCCGGGATCGATCTACCACGGCTTGCGGCGGCTACGGGACGACGGTCTCCTCGTCGAGGTGGAGGCGTCGCCGTCCGTGGGCGGCCCGGCTCGCACCGACTACGTCGTCACCGACGCCGGGCACGCCGCATTCCGCGAGCTGCTCGAGGATGCGCTCTCCTCCGACGAGGGCCCGATCGCCGAGACGATCGCCGGTATCGGCTTCATCACCGAGCTGTCGAGGCCCCGAGCGGTCGAGCTCCTGCGGATGCGGGTGGAGGCGTTCGAGCGGCGTCGCGCCCGGGTGGTCAGCGTGTACGAGCAGGAACCCGACGGCGACTGGCAGCACCACGTCGAGGCCGTACGCCTGTGGGCGCACACCGCCGACGCCGCGATCCAGTGGACCCAGGGCCTCATCGAGCGGCTCGAAGGGGGCGCGTACGAGATGGCCGGCGAGGGAAGCGCGCCGACGGACACGTGACCACGATCCGATGCACGGCTCGCTGCCCCGCCGGGTCGCCCGGTAGGTCAGCCGAGCTGCGCACCTCCGCGGACGGGATCGTGGGCACCCGTGTGGGCCCGGAACGCCCTCCGCATCGGTATCCGTGCGCGCGAGCGTGGCGGCCCCGGGCTCAGCGCGATCCTGACCTGCACCACCCTCGAGGTATCCCGGCGGGCGAGGCAGACGCCGTCGATCTCGTGCTCTCCGAATATCGTGGGGCCGACATCGCCGGGCACCCGCGAACCTGGCTGCTTATCACCCCGACGGAGCCTGACTGATGAAGACGCCCCTGAGCTGGCTCGCTGAACGGGTCCAGGTCGGGCCCGCCAACCTGACGATCGCGGCCGGCACGGCCCTGGTGGCCAGCGTGATGATCGTCGTCACCGGCTCGATCGTCCGCGTCACCGGGTCTGGTCTCGGCTGCGACACCTGGCCGAACTGCACCGCCGAAACACTGGCGCCCACCGCCGAGATGGGCGTGCACGGCCTGATCGAGTTCGGCAACCGGCTCTTGGCGGTCGTTCTGTGCGTGATCGTCGGATGGCTCATCGTCGTCGCCCGACTGCAGCGGGACGCGGACTCGGTCATCACCCGATGGGCCTGGGCGCAGTTCTGGGTCATCGTGCTGAATGCGGTCGTCGGGGGGATCACCGTGTGGACCCGGCTCAGCCCGTACGTCGTCGCCGGCCACTTCCTCGCCGCGATGCTGCTCGTGACCGCAGCCACCGTGACATGGCACAAGGTGCGGGCGCGTGAGGACGCTCGCCCGCCGGAGGCTTCGGGCCCGAAGGTCCGGCGGCTCGCGGGCGTCCTGCTGACTGCCACGGCTGCGCTCGTGTTCCTGGGGGCGCTGGTGACCGGGACCGGGCCTCACGCCGGCGACTCGGCGGACGTCCCGCGCATGCCGTTCGACTGGACCGTCGTCACCGTCCTGCATGGCGCGGTGGCTGCCCTCGCCGGGATTGTCGCTCTCGCGCTGTGGTTCGCCAGCCGGCACACCGTCACCGCCAGGGTGCACTGGCGCACGACGGTGTTCCTCGTGCTCTTCGCCACCCAGGCAGCGGTCGGGGTCTTCCAGGTGGCGTCCGGCCTGCCGGAGCTCGCCGTCGTGCTGCACCTTCTCGGGTCTGCGTTGGTCTGGATCGGCGCCGTTCGGGTCCTGCTCGATGCACGCGGCGACGTCGAGCACGGACCAGTATCGACCTCGGGGGCACAGCCCACCGCATCCAGGACCCGAGGCTGAATCCTGAGTGCCTCCGCGATCCAACCGATCACGGAGGCACCTGGCTCAGCACCAGCACCCACCGCGCACGCCTGCCCGGCGCTCTCGACGCGCATCGGCATGCCCGGCGACACGGCGGAGTAGCGGATGGTCGACCAGGGCCAGCGCGGGAGGGCGCGCGGCCGGGAACCCACCGAAGGAGGGGTTTCCAAGCATCCGGAAACCGATTCTGGCGTGGCTCAGCATCGGTCAGTTCCGACGTGCCGAATCGCGGCGGCCCGTCCGGTGCAACCCGCACCAGGCGGCTGCTAGAGGTGCGCGTTCGTCAGGGGCGAGTTCCTGGGCACGTCAGTTGATGATCTCGGCGCCGCTGTCTCGCATGGCCGTGACTCGCTCCCGCCAGGCCGCCAGCGCCTCGGGTGTCTGCCGGACCCAGTCCGTCACCTCCTCGACGACGGCCAGCGGCGAGCTCGTCCGGTAGGAGCGGGTGGGGTTGCCGGGGAACTTCTTGTCGGTCACGTTCGGGTCGTCTTCGAAGGCACCGGTCGGCTCGACGAGGTAGACGTGAGGTTCGGCACCGTCCGGTCCGAGCATCGCGGCGATCTGCGCCGCGAGGCCCGCGCCGTCACGCAGCGCGGTGAAGTAGACGTGGTTCATGACGACCTCCGGCCGATAGTTGGAGGCGCGGCCCGCGATGAGCCGGTCACCGGGCCGAAGCCGCGCGCGCGTGCCGTGGAAGAAGGGACCGTCGTCGATCCGCGGCGTTGTCGTCACGCGACGATCATCGCAGCCGTCGACGATGCGAGCGGTCGGCCGTATCCATAACCGTGCCTTGACCTGCACAGACGCGGACTTCGCCGCGAGGGGCGAGCCCATGCGTCCAATCAGCTCGCACTACTTACCTGGTAGGGGTGCGTGCTCGGGAGGTGCGAGTTGCTCCAGACGGCCACCGGAGCCAGCCTCTCCTTCCTGCTGAGGACAAAGGTGGGGATGATGAGTCCATGGGGCCCCGTCGCACGCGCATCGTCACCACGGTGGCCTGCGGCGTTCTGGCTGTGGGGGTCGCCGTGGGCGCGGTCCTGGTCCTCGGGCCGAACGGGCCCGACGTCGGCGCGCAAGCGACCGGCGCGAGCCCGGCGCCAACGGCGGAAATGAGGGCCACAGAACTCCCGAGCACCGAGTCGCCCGCTCAAGAGCCGGTCGCGCCCACCGGACTCGGCGCGGCGGTTCCTCCCGACCTCGTCGACGCCACCCGTGCGACAGGTGCGAGCGTGTACGTCTCCCCGAACGGCGACGGCTCAGGCCTGGTCGTCGACCCGACCGCCCACCTGCCCGAGCGAGTATGGACCGACATCATGTCGCTGTCCTCGCGGCCATTCACTGCGCAAGACGTTTCGGACATGGCCGTCGCTGCGCAGACCCAGAACAAGGCGATGCAGGCCGCCGGTCTGCAGGCGTTCTACGTGACCCGCGCTGCGACCGTTCATGGCAACCGCGTCGTGGAGCTGAACTACCGCGTCAGCGGCCTCAACATCCCGGACTCAGCCTCGTTCGGCTCGGCGATCGCCCCGACCCGTGACGGTGCACTAGCGCGAGCCGACGCGATGTTCGCGGCCTACCCGGAGGTTCCGCTCATCGGCTAAGCCGGGTGGCTCCGCACCTTGCACCCGTTTCTGGCCTATATCGACCATTATGGCGTATCTGACCGATTCGGACCACGTGGTGCTCTCCTCGACCCTCGGTCGTCACCGTCAGCGCCGTTCGTCTCCCAGTAGTCGAGGGTGACCGTCCACGGTGACGGCAGCGCCGCGCGCAGCGCGGCGAGCAGGCGGTCGGCTTCGGCGCGATGCTCGGCGGCGAGAGCTGGGTCGACCCAGCCGTCGACGTGGTCGTAGTGGGTGTTGAAGACCTGTGCCCACTGGCGAAGTCGCGTCGCGAGCCCTTCGTCGAGCAGGCTTTTCATCTCCTCGGCCGCCCCGTTGGACACCGGCCACAGGGGCCATTTCACGGTGTAGTCGTTCATCAGGCGGACCGCGTGCGGGTCGGGCCGCGACTCACAGTGTTGCGCCGCCGCGGTTGATGCGCGGCCTGGGCTGAAGACGGTGCCCGTGCGAGGGGCCACGGCGAACCAGCGCCCGTCTGGCGGGGCAGCGGCAGGGGTCTCACACGGAGTGTCTGCTCGCGTTGACTGGTCGACGCCGGATCCGTGCACGGTTCCCCCGGCGCGTAAGCGTCGCAGGGCGGCCTCCATGGCGGCGATGTCGGCACGAACCCGTTCGCCTTCCTGCGGCGAGAGCCGCCTGAGCTGCAGGTTCAGGACAGCTCTCTCCTGCTCGGGCGTCAGGTCAGCCAGCGGCAACGGCTCGCCCGCCGCGATCGCCGCGGTGACCTCCCGCCATCGAGTCTGTGCAAGCGCGATCGCCCGCAGGAAGCGCAACTCCGCCTCGAGCAGCTCCACGTCGGCGTGTGTCGGCCGTCGATCCCCCATGAGAGCACAGTAGTGATCGGGCGCAGGGCCTCACTGATCGTCGTGGATCTGTCGCGATCTTGCTGATCGAGCCAGCACCACAGGGTCGGGGAGGCACCGGCGCACTGCGGATCGGCCCGTGGGCGCGGTGCGGCAGGATGTCGCGCATGGTGTCGTCGGGGAGTGAGCTGGAGCCAGCCGGGTACGCCGAGCTCCTGGCGGAGCTGAAGGCGCGGGTGCGCGCGACGCGGTTCCGCGCGGCACGCGCGGCGAACACCGAGGTGCTACGCCTGTATTGGTCGGTCGGGCGCGACATCCTCGATCGGCAGCGCGCGGCGGGCTGGGGAAGCAAGGTCGTCACGTCGCTGGCCGCGGACCTGCAGCGCGAGTTCCCCGACCAGCGCGGCTGGTCACGGTCGAACCTGCTGTACATGCGCGGGCTGCGGAGGCGTGGCCGACGGAGGAGGAGTTCGTCCACCACGTTGGTGGACGATTGCCGTGGTGCCATGTCACGGTCCTGCTCGACCGGCTGAAGACCCGCGAGGAGCGGGACTGGTACGCCGCGAGTGCGGCCGAGTACGGCTGGTCGCGCGCGGTGCTCGAGCACCAGATCAAGGCCGACCTGCGTCGCGCCGTCGGGGCGGCGCCGACGAACTTCACCGATGCGCTCGAGGCCCCGGATTCTGAGCTGGCGCAGCAGCTGGTCAAGGACCCGTACGTGTTCGAGCACCTGGGCCTGGTCGAGCGCATCGCGGAGCGCGACGTCGAGCAGGCGCTGATGGACCGGCTGCAGGACACGATGCTCGAGCTCGGTCGCGGCATGGCGTTCGTCGGGCGCCAGGTGCGCCTGACCGTGCCGGACGACGCGAGCGACCGGGTGGACGAGTTCTACGTGGACTTGCTCTTCTTCCACGTCGAGCAGCTGCGGTACGTCGTCGTCGAGCTCAAGATCGGGCCGTTCGAGCCCGCCCACGTCGGCCAGCTCGGCACGTACGTCGCGATCGTCGACGACCAGTTCCGCCGGCCCGAGATCCACGCCCCGACGATCGGGATCCTGCTGTGCACGGGCAATACCGGCCCCACGGTGCGGTACGCGCTGGCCGGTACCCGGGTGCCGATCGCCGTCGCGGACTACCAGGGCCGCCCCGCGGACGCCCGCGGCGCGCTGCCGAGCGCGGCCGAGCTCGAGGCCGTGATCGAGGACGAGCTCGACCACCGCGCCTGAGGCTTCACAACCCTTTTAACCAGTCAAAACTCCGCGCCGATAAGCAACCTCTTGCCCGGGCACCCGGGAGTCCTTCCCTCCGACGTTCAGTTTCGTCAGGTGGTTCGGCGAGGCGAGAGAGCAGCGAGAGCCCTGGCCGGGTTCAGAGTTCCGTGGAGCCCGAGGGGTGCGTCGCCTCGGGCGGGCGTACGACCGTGACGGGGCAGTGCGCGTACTCCGTCGCGTGCCGGCTCACCGAGCCGAGGAGGAGGCGGTCGAACCCGCCCACGCCGCGGTTGCCGAGCACCAGTCGCGACGCATGCGACGACGCCTCGATGACGCCCTTCGCGGCCTGTACGTGCCGGACCGTGCGGACCACGCGGTCGTCGGGCAGGTCGACGCCCGCTGTCTCGAGCGCGGTGTCGAGCGTCGCGGCGGCGAAGGCCTCGTAGTCGTCGATCGGCGGGGCCCAGCCCCACGAGTCGGGCAGCGGGGCGAGCGTGACGATCTGCCAGCAGAACAGCGCCTCGAGGGTCGCGCCCGTGCGGCGGGCGACGTCCGCCCCGTGCCGCAGCGCGTGCACCGACGTCGCGGAGCCGTCGACCCCGACGACGACGGGCCCCACCCGGTTCGCGGTCGTGCCGCGGACGACCGTCACGGGCACCGTCGCGTGCTGCAGGACGGCCGACGGCACCGAGCCGAGCACCATGCGGCTGACCCGGCCGCGGCCGCAGCGACCGACCACGAGCAGGTCGGCGGGGCCGCCCTCGGCCCTGCTGTCACCGTCACCGTCACCGTCGCTGCCGCCGTCGATCTCTACCTCGACCTTGGCCTTGGCCGCACCCTCGCCCTCGGCGAGCGCGAGCAGGGACGTCGCGGCGTTGCCGCGGACCTCCGTCGCGACGACGTCCACGTCCGCCGCGCCGAGCCCCGTGCGCTCGCGCGCCGCCTCGACCCAGCCGGCGACCGCGTCACGCCGACGGGCGCCCCGAGCGTCCTCGTCACCGGTGTCCTCGCGGCCGGCGTGACGTCCCGGGTCCCACGCGAGCACGGCCGTGAGGCGCGTCCCGCGCGACGCGGCCTCGTGCAGCGCCCAGTCGAGCGCCTCGTCCGACCCCTCGGACCCGTCCACACCGACGATCACCCCGCGCACCGCGCCACCTCCGTGTCCCGTAACCGGTCAGAGCTCGCCGTGGTCCTCGCCGTGGAGGATCGCGCGCAACGGCGCGGTCACGACGTCGACCCGCTCCAGCAGGTCGCCCGGCCCGGCGATCACGACCGCCCGGTCCTCCACCACCACGTACACCGCGGCGCTGTCGCGCACCCGCGCGTGCAGCCCGGCGACCTCGGCGCCGTCCACGACGAACGGCGCGCGGGAGAGCGATGCGGCGTCGACCTCCTCGACGATAGAGCGCATGGCCGCGCGGTACTCCTGGTAGGAGTCGAGGAAGTCGTCGTCCGCGGAGTCGGCGTGCAGCGGCGCGGCGAGCGCGCTGCTCAGCGCGGTCCGCAGGATCTCCGCGGACTGCTCGTCGTCGGCCGCGACGACGCGCAGCGTCTCGACGTCGAGCGTCTCCCCGGAGAACGAGACGTAGGAGCGCAGGAACCGCTCGTCCGTGAGGTCGTGGGTGCCGTCGCCGACACCGGTGATGGTCTCCTCGTCGAGGTCGAGGCCCCACGTGAGCGGGTCGGCGACCTCGGCGACGACGCCGTGGAACCGGTCGACCACCTGCTCCCACGTCGCCGGGGTCCCGTCGGGACGTCCGACGGCGCCGTGCTCGCGGCGCGCGGTCGGCTCCTCGGGCTGCTGGTCCGGTCCGTGCGTCATGATCGCCCACCCTTCTGCCGGTGCGGGGGCCGCACCCCGAGCCTGCCGCCGCGGAGGGGCCGGGTCAACGCCCGGGGCGCGTGTCGTCCCTGCCGGGCGTCGAGGAGACGCGCCGGACCCGCGGCGCGAGCACCCGCAGGTCACGGCGTGACCCCTCAATCACGCCCCTGGCGAACAACGGCATACGGAGGGGGTGTGCCTCGTTCGGACCGCATAGAGTCAATGCGGTCAGGCTGTACTCGGCGATTCCTGGAGGCCAGGGACGTCGGTGCGCAGGTGTAGGCCGCTCGTGAGGAGCAGCACATGTTCGAGAGATTCACAGACCGAGCCCGTCGGGTCGTCGTCCTCGCCCAAGAAGAGGCGCGGATGCTCAACCACAACTACATCGGCACCGAGCACATCCTCCTCGGCCTCATCCACGAGGGCGAGGGCGTCGCGGCCAAGGCCTTGGAGTCCCTCGGGATCTCCCTGGACGGCGTCCGCACCCAGGTGACCGAGATCATCGGCGAGGGCCAGCAGGCCCCGAGCGGGCACATCCCGTTCACGCCGCGTGCCAAGAAGGTGCTGGAGCTGTCGCTGCGCGAGGCGCTGCAGCTCGGCCACAACTACATCGGCACCGAGCACATCCTGCTCGGCCTCATCCGCGAGGGCGAGGGTGTCGCAGCCCAGGTGCTCACCAAGATGGGTGCCGACCTCAACAAGGTGCGCCAGCAGGTCATCCAGCTGCTGTCGGGCTACCAGGGCAAGGAGCCCGTCGCCGCAGGCGGCCCCACCGAGGGCCAGCCGTCCGGTTCCGCCGTGCTCGACCAGTTCGGTCGCAACCTGACCCAGGCTGCGCGCGAGGGCAAGCTCGACCCGGTGATCGGGCGCGCGCTGGAGATCGAGCGCGTCATGCAGGTGCTGTCGCGCCGCACCAAGAACAACCCCGTCCTCATCGGCGAGCCCGGCGTCGGCAAGACCGCCGTCGTCGAGGGCCTCGCGCAGGACATCGTCCGTGGCGACGTCCCGGAGACGCTCAAGGACAAGCAGCTCTACACGCTGGACCTGGGCGCCCTCGTGGCCGGCTCGCGCTACCGCGGCGACTTCGAGGAGCGCCTGAAGAAGGTGCTCAAGGAGATCCGCACGCGCGGCGACATCATCCTGTTCATCGACGAGATCCACACGCTCGTCGGTGCCGGTGCCGCCGAGGGCGCGATCGACGCCGCGAGCATCCTCAAGCCGATGCTCGCGCGCGGAGAGCTGCAGACCATCGGCGCGACGACGCTCGACGAGTACCGCAAGCACGTCGAGAAGGACCCGGCCCTGGAGCGTCGCTTCCAGCCGATCCAGGTCGCCGAGCCGTCGCTCACGCACGCGATCGAGATCCTCAAGGGCCTGCGCGACCGCTACGAGGCGCACCACCGCGTGTCCATCACGGACTCCGCGCTCGTCTCCGCGGCCACGCTCGCCGACCGCTACATCAACGACCGCTTCCTGCCCGACAAGGCGATCGACCTGATCGACGAGGCGGGCGCGCGCCTGCGCATCCGCCGCATGACGGCCCCGCCGGAGCTCAAGGAGCTCGACGAGGAGATCGCCGAGGCGCGGCGCGAGAAGGAGTCCGCGATCGACGCGCAGGACTTCGAGAAGGCCGCGGGCCTGCGCGACACGGAGAAGCAGCTCACCGCGAAGCGCGCCGACAAGGAGAAGGCCTGGAAGTCGGGCGACCTCGACACGGTCGCAGAGGTCGACGAGGAGCTGATCGCCGAGGTCCTGGCCATGGCCACGGGCATCCCGGTCTTCAAGCTCACCGAGGAGGAGTCCAGCCGGCTGCTCCACATGGAGGACGAGCTGCACAAGCGCGTCGTCGGCCAGGAGGCCGCGATCAAGGCGCTGTCGCAGGCCATCCGCCGTACGCGTGCCGGCCTCAAGGACCCGAAGCGCCCCGGTGGGTCGTTCATCTTCGCCGGCCCCACGGGCGTCGGGAAGACCGAGCTGGCCAAGGCGCTCGCCGAGTTCCTCTTCGGGGACGAGGACGCGCTGATCCAGCTCGACATGTCGGAGTTCTCCGAGAAGCACACGGTCTCGCGGCTGTTCGGCTCGCCCCCCGGCTACGTCGGGTACGACGAGGGTGGCCAGCTCACCGAGAAGGTGCGGCGCAAGCCGTTCTCGGTCGTCCTGTTCGACGAGGTGGAGAAGGCCCACGCGGACATCTTCAACTCGCTCCTGCAGATCCTCGAGGACGGTCGCCTGACCGACTCGCAGGGCCGGGTCGTGGACTTCAAGAACACCGTCATCATCATGACCACGAACCTCGGCACGCGGGACATCGCCAAGGGCGTCCAGACCGGCTTCAACGCCGGCGGCGACCTGGTGACGTCGTACGAGCGCATGAAGGCGAAGGTCAACGACGAGCTCAAGCAGCACTTCCGGCCCGAGTTCCTCAACCGCGTCGACGACGTGGTGGTGTTCCCGCAGCTCTCGCAGGACGAGATCATCCAGATCGTCGACCTGATGATCGCCCGTCTCGACGGTCGTCTGCGCGACAAGGACATGGGCATCGAGCTCACCCCGGCCGCGAAGCGTCTGCTGGCCGAGAAGGGCTACGACCCGGTCCTGGGCGCTCGTCCGCTGCGCCGCGCGATCCAGCGCGACATCGAGGACGTCCTGTCCGAGAAGATCCTGTTCGGCGAGCTCAAGGCCGGCGAGATCGTCCTGGTCGACGCCGAGGGCGAGGGCCTGCTCGGGGAGTTCACTTTCCAGGGTGTCTCCAAGGGCGAGCACGACCGCGGCCCGGTGAGCGTGGGCGCGGCCGCCGCGCTCGACGCGCCGACCGGCGTCTCGGTGCGGGACCTGCCCCCGACCGGCGAGCTGCAGGCCGGCGCGGAGTGACACGCTCCCGCCGCGCCTGACGCGCGACGCCTGACCGGCTCGACCGGCTCGACCGGCACAGCCTGACCACGACGGCCCCGGACCTCCTGCGGGAGGGCCGGGGCCGTCGTCGCGCCCGTCGCGTTCACGCAGCGTTACAACGGCCCATCCCTCAGAACAAACTGGACTGATCTAGTCGGCTTTCTCTAGCGTCGTGCTCCATGACGACGACCACGCCGACTGTCGCACCCCTCCGCTGTCGCCCTCTCGAGCGCTCCCACGACCCGCGTACCGCCGCGTCCGCAGACCCGCCCCGAGAGGACCTGACATGACCCAGCACCACCGCACCGTCCCGCCGCACGCCGACCGCCCGAGCACCTCGTCGCGCACCGCCGCCCTCGCCGCGCTCTCGCTGGCCGCCGTCCTCGCGACCGGCGCGTGCAGCGCCGCCCAGGCGTCCGGCGACGCCCCTGCCGGCGCGCTCGCCCCGGACGCCGAGCTGCCGACCGAGGTCCCGGAGGGGACGGTCCTGCGCATCGGCGACCCGACCACCCAGAAGGCGATCGAGCTCGCGGGCGACGAGCTCGACGGCGACTTCTCGTTCGAGGTCGAGTGGGCCAACATCTCCGGAGGCCCCGCGACGACCGAGGCGTTCCGGGCCGACTCGCTCGACATCGGCGCCGTCGCCGAGATCCCGCCGATCCACGCGACGTGGACCGGGCTGGACGTGCAGATCTACGCCTCGGTCTACCGCGACAACTGGGAGGACGTGCCGATCTACGAGTTCGCGGGCGCGCCCGGCGTCGAGCTCGACGCGCTCGAGGACTTCCGCGGCCACCGCATCGCCTTCAGCCCGGGCCAGGCGCAGGGGGCCATCGTCCTCAAGGCCCTGCAGGAGGCGGGTCTGACCCAGGACGACGTCGAGCTCGTCGAGCTGCCGAGCACGGGCGACGTGTACTCGACGGCTCTGGCCGCGGGCGAGGTGGACATCGCCCCGCTTGGCGGGACGCAGCTCTACCGCTACCTGGAGACGTACGAGGCCGACGGCGCGACGTCCGTCAAGCACCACCTGCGCGACGACGCGTCCCACCTCTACGGGCCGACGGAGGTCGTCCAGGACCCGGCGAAGGCCGCGGCGCTGCGCGAGTACGTCGAGACGTGGGCGGCGGCGAAGGTCTGGGTCTTCGAGCACCCCGAGGAGTGGAAGCAGGGGTACTACGTCGAGGACCAGGGCCTGAGCGAGGAGGACGCGCAGTACCTCATCGACAACGCGCCGGTGCCGGACGTCCCCGAGGACCTCACCGAGGGCATCGAGCGGACGCAGGCGACGATCGACCTGCTCGCGACCGAGCTCGACCGCGAGCCCTTCCCCGCGGCCGACCTGTTCGACGAGCGCTTCGGGCCCGTCGCGGGCGAGGCCGCCGCCGCCGCGACGGCGGACGGCGGGGGCGACCGGTGAGCGCCACCGTCGTCGACCGGGCGGACCTGCTGGTCCCGAAGGTCGACGCACCACCGGTCGTGACGGACGTGCGCCCGCGCGGCACGCGCCTCGGGCTCGGCCGTCCGATCCCGCTCGCCGCCCTCGTCGGGGTGGCGCTGATCGTCGGGGTCTGGTCGGTCGGGTCCGCGACCGGGTTCATCGACCCGCGCGTGCTCAGCGCCCCGTGGACGGTCCTGACGACGGGTAGCGAGCTGGTCGCGGACGGAAGGCTCGGCGGGCACCTCGCGGTCTCGCTCACGCGCGCCGCCCTCGGTCTCTCCTTCGGCATCGTCGCGGGCGTGGCGCTCGCGCTCGCCGCGGGGCTCAGCCGGGTGGGCGACGCCGTCCTCGACGGTCCGATCCAGGTCAAGCGCGCGATCCCCAACCTCGCCCTCCTGCCGCTGCTGATCCTGTGGTTCGGGATCGGCGAGGAGATGAAGGTCATCACCATCGCGCTCGGCGTCTTCATCCCCATCTACCTGCACACGCACAACGGCCTGCGGGCGATCGACAGCCGGTACGTCGAGCTCGCGGAGACGGTCCAGCTCTCGCGGCGCCAGTTCGTGCGCCGCGTCATCCTGCCCGGCGCGCTGCCGGGCTTCTTCCTCGGGCTGCGCTTCGCGGTCACCGGGTCGATGCTCGCGCTCGTCGTGGTGGAGCAGGTCAACGCGACCGCCGGGATCGGCTACATGATGGAGCTCGCGCGCACGTACGGGCAGACGGAGATCATCCTCGTCGGTCTCGTCGTGTACGGGGTCCTGGGCTACTCGGCGGACCTCGGCGTCCGCCTCCTGCAGAGGAAGGTGCTGTCATGGCGACGCACGCTGGAGGATTGACCGGGACGCCGTCGGGCACCGGGACGGACCGGGCGCCGGGGGTGCTCCCCGGCCCGTCGTCCGACGGTCCCGCCGTGCAGGTCCGCTCGCTCGTGCGGTCGTACGGCGAGAAGCGCATCCTCGACGACCTGGACCTCACGGTCGACGACGGCGAGTTCGTCGCGATCCTCGGCAGGTCCGGGTCGGGCAAGAGCACGCTCCTGCGCGCGCTGGCGGCGCTCGACCACGACGTCGCCGGCTCGGGCGAGGTCGTCGTGCCCGAGCAGGTGTCGGTCGTGTTCCAGGACTCGCGCCTGCTGCCGTGGGCGCGCGTGCTCGACAACGTCGTCCTCGGTCTCGACGGCACCTCGCGGGGCCGGTCACGGAGCGCGGCGCGCGAGGCGGGACGCGCGAGCCTCGCCGAGGTCGGCCTCGCGGGCCGCGAGCGGGCGTGGCCGAACCAGCTCTCGGGCGGCGAGCAGCAGCGCGTGTCGCTCGCCCGGTCGCTCGTCCGCTCCCCGCGGCTCCTGCTCGCCGACGAGCCGTTCGGCGCGCTCGACGCGCTCACCCGCATCCGCATGCACGCTCTGCTGCGCGACCTGTGCGCCCGGCACCGGCCAGCGGTCCTGCTCGTGACCCACGACGTCGACGAGGCGATCGTCCTCGCGGACCGCGTCGTCGTGCTCGACGAGGGCCGCATCGCCCGGGAGCGCCGCGTCGCCGACAGCTACCGACCGGGGGAGCGGCGCGATGCCGCGGACCCCCGCTTCGCCCGCATCCGCACGGAGCTCCTCGACGCCCTGGGCGTCGACCGGGGAGCCGACTCGAAGGAGCACGCCGCATGACCACCCCCCTCACCGGCTCCGCCGGCGTCCCGCGCGCCGCAGGCCGCGACGGCCACCGCCCCGGACGGCTGCACCTCAACGCGTTCCTCATGAGCACCGGGCACCACGAGGCGTCGTGGCGGCTCCCCGAGAGCGACCCCGCCTGGACGTCGACGAACATCGCGCACCTCCAGCGGCTCGCGCAGACCGCCGAGGCGGGGAAGCTCGACTCGATCTTCTTCGCCGACGGGCCGGGGCTGCGGTCCGACGTCGGACGCCGACCGTCGGGCTCGCTCGACCCGCTCATCGTGCTCACCGCGATCGCGACCGTGACCGAGCGCATCGGGCTCATCGCGACCGCGTCGACGACGTACAACTCGCCGTACAACCTCGCACGGCGCTTCGCGTCGATCGACCACGTCTCGGGCGGACGTGCGGGCTGGAACGTCGTGACGACCGCGGGTCCGGACATCGCGCGGAACTTCGGCCTCGACGACCAGCCCGCCCACGCGGTCCGCTACGAGCGCGCCGCGGAGTTCCTCGAGGTCGCGTTCGCGCTCTGGGACTCGTGGGAGGACGACGCGGTTCTCGCCGACAAGGCGGCGGGCGTGTGGGCGGACGCGACGAAGATCCACGCGCCGGGGCACGTCGGCGAGCACTTCTCGGTGCACGGCGCGCTCACGACGCCCCGGTCCCCGCAGGCGCGGCCGCTCGTCGTGCAGGCCGGGTCGTCCGACGACGGCAAGGACCTCGCGGCCCGGTACGCGGAGGCCGTGTTCACGGCGCACCAGACGCTGGGCGACGCCCAGGACTTCTACGCCGACCTCAAGGCGCGGGCCCTTGCAGTGGGCCGCGACCCCGGGACCGTGAAGATCCTGCCGGGGATCGTCCCCGTCATCGGGTCGACCGAGGCCGAGGCGCTCGCCGCGGAGCGCGAGCTCGACGAGCTCATCGTCCCCGAGTACGCGCGCGCCCAGCTCGCGAAGACCCTGCGCCTCGCGCCCGAGGACCTCCCGCTCGACCGCGAGCTGCCCGCCGACCTGCCGTCCGAGGACGAGATCGAGGGGGCGAAGAGCCGGTACACGCTCGTCGTCGAGCTCGCGCGCCGTGAGCGGCTCACCGTGCGCGAGCTCATCGGGCGGCTCGGGGGCGGGCGCGGCCACCGCACGTTCGCGGGCACGCCCGAGCAGGTCGCCGACGCGATCCAGGACTGGTACGACGCCGAGGCCGCCGACGGGTTCAACATCATGCCCGCCGTCCTGCCGTCGGGGCTCGAGCAGTTCGTCGACCACGTCCTGCCCGTGCTGCGCGAGCGCGGCCTGTTCCGCGACGAGTACGAGGGCACGACGCTGCGCGAGCACTACGGGCTCGACCGTCCCGCCAACCGGTACGCGGCGGCGTCGGCACCGACGACGGACGTGTCCGCGCCCGTGATCCCGGATCTCGCTGGATCCCTGGCATGAGCGGCGCGTCGGAGCACCTCTGGTACGTCCCCAACCAGGTCCGTCCCGGGCACCGCGGCGACGACGCGGTCGAGGACCACAACAGCCTCGACACGCTCACGAGCCACGCGCTCGCGCTGGAACGGCACGGCTGGGGAGGGGCGCTGCTCGGGACGAGCTGGGGCCGTCCCGACACGTTCACCGTCGCGACGGCGCTCGCCGCCCGCACGACGACGTTCAAGCCGCTCGTCGCGATCCGGCCGGGGTTCTGGCGACCGGCGCACTTCGCGTCGGCCGCCGCGACGCTCGACCACCTGAGCGGTGGCCGGCTGCTCGTGAACATCGTCTCGGGGTCGGACGGGCAAGCGGCGTACGGGGACGGCGAGGCGGATCCCGCGCACCGCTACGCGCGCACGCGGGAGTTCCTGCAGATCGTCCGGCGCCTGTGGACGCAGGAGGAGGTCACCTACGAGGGCGAGCACTTCTCCGTGACCGGGTCGCGGCTCGGGCCGCGACCGGTGGTCCGGGGAGAGCGCAAGCACCCGCGGCTCTACTTCGGCGGCGCGTCCGAGGCGGCCGAACAGGTCGCCGCCACGGAGGCCGACGTGCAGCTCTTCTGGGGCGAGCCGCTCGACGGGGTCGCCGAGCGGATCGACCGGCTCGAGCGGCTCAGCGCCGAGCTCGGCCGCGAGCACGCACCGCTCGAGTTCGGGCTGCGCGTCACGACGTTCGTGCGCGACACGACCGAGGAGGCCTGGGCCGACGCCGAGGCCAAGGTCGCGCAGCTCGCGGACCGCGCCGCGCAGGGGGACGCGTGGTCCGCGCGCGACCGTGGGCGGCGGACCGCCGTCGGGCAGCAGCGACTGCTCGACCTCGCCGCGCGCGGCGAGGTGCTCGACGAGAACCTGTGGACGACGCCCGGGCGGTTCGGCGGCGGGGGAGCCGGCACGACGTGGCTCGTCGGCTCGGCGCAGGACGTCGCCAAGTCGCTGCGCCGGTACCAGGACCTGGGAGTCACGCACTTCGTGCTCTCGGACACCCCGTACCTGCGCGAGATCGAGAGGCAGGGAGAGCAGCTCCTCCCGCTGCTCCGCGCCTGACGGGGAACCGCACGGGCAACGGTCGACGCACCGTGCGGCCCGGTGGCGGGTGCCGTCCCGCGTGCTGTGGACGGTACCCGCCCCGGGGAGGACGATGGCCGTGAGGAGAGGTGCGCCTGCTCAGCTCGCCGCCGTCCGGACGACGTCCGCGGCAGACGCGGGACGGAGGACGGCCATGGTCGACGCGACAGGTCCGGGCGGTACACCGCTGGACCGCCACGAGGAAGAGAACGCCACCGTCGTGCGGCGCCTGGTCGAGTGCATCAACGCGCGCGACGTGAGCGTCATGGACGAGCTGTTCCACGACGACGCCGTGATGGACTGGCCGCAGTCCGGCGAGAAGGTCGTCGGCGCCGAGAACCGCAGGGGCGTCTACGGGGCGTTCCCGCAGCTGCCGACCATCTCGCCGTGGCGCGTGCTCGTCTCGGGCGACCTGGCCGTCCTGATGGCACGGCTCGACTACGACGGGCCCGTCTTCGAGACGGTGTTCGTCTTCGAGCTGCGCGACGGGAGGATCGCGCACGAGACCGCACAGTGGGCCGAGCCGTTCGAGCCGCAGCCCTGGCGGTCGGAATGGGTCACCGTGGGGTGAGCGCGGCCCGGCGGGCCGGTAGGGTCCTCGGCCATGGGTGCGCACGCGACCGACCGGCCTGACGTCGTCGCGCTGCTGCGCGCTGCCGGCTGCGTCTTCGCCGAGGACGAGGCGGCGCTCCTGCTCGACGCCGCGGCGTCGGACGCCGCGCTCGACGCCCTGGTCTCGCGCCGGGTCGCGGGCGAGCCGCTCGAGCAGGTGCTCGGCTGGGCCGAGTTCCGCGGGCTGCGCGTGGACGTCACGCCGGGCGTCTTCGTGCCCCGGCGCCGCACGGGCCTCCTCGTGGAGGAGGCGCTCGCGCTCCTGGCCCGACGCCGCCCGGTCGGCCGCGCGTCGTCGGGCGCCCTGGGCGGGGCGGACGGGGGAAGGCCGCTCGTCGTCGACCTGTGCTGCGGCAGCGGCGCGATCGGTCTGGCGCTCGCGACCGAGTCCGCCGTCGCGGGGACGCCGGTGGAGCTCCACGCGGCGGACGTCGACCCGGACGCCGTCGCGTGCGCGGCGCGCAACGTCGCGCCCGTCGGCGGGACTGCGTCCGCGGGCGACCTGTTCGATGCGCTCCCGGCGGCGCTGCGCGGTCGGGTCGACGTCCTGCTCGCGAACGTGCCCTACGTGCCGACGGACGAGATCGCGCACCTGCCGCCCGAGGCGCGTGACCACGAGCACCGGGTCGCGCTCGACGGCGGTGCGGACGGCCTCGACGTCCTGCGTCGCGTCACCGCCGACGCCGCGGCATGGCTCGCGCCGGGCGGATCGCTGCTCACCGAGTCGGGCGAGCGGCAGGCACCGGGCGCCGTCGGGATCCTCGAGCGCGCCGGGCTCGACGCGCGCGTGGTGCGAGACGACGAGATCGGCGCGACGGCCGTCGTGGGGACCGCTCCGACGTCGGCACCGGGCGCTCCGCTCAGGACGTTCTCGTGAGGCCGGCGCGAGCACTCGCCGTGCTGCTCCTGGTGGCGCTCGCCGTCGCCGGGTGCTCCCGCCCGGCGCCGTGTGCGCCGGTCGGGTACGGGTCCGTCCTCGCGGTGCGGTTGTTCGACGGCTGGCCCGAGCGCGACCGGTACGCGGTGGAGGTGTCCTGCCCGCCGGCCGCGGAGGACTGCTCCGTCGGCGAGGACGAGGAACCGGAAGGGCCGGTGTGGCGCGGGAGCGCGGGCGAGGTCGACGAGGTCGAGGTGCGCGTGACGGAGGTCGGGACCGGTTCCGTCGTCCAGGTGCGCACCGTCGAGCCGAGGTTCCGCCTCGTCGACCCGGACCGGGAGCAGTGCGGCGGTCCGCGGGAGGCCGTCGTGAGCCTCGTCGACCGCTGACGTCCTCCGGACGCGTCAGAGCAGCGCCCGGATCTCCTTCTCGGCCTGGGCCGGGGTGAGCGCCCGGCAGCCGAGCGACACCCAGTGCCGCACGAGCCCGGGTTCGGCCCGCAGCAGCGCCCAGCCACGTCGCACGAGCGTGAGCGGCGGCTTGCGCATCTCCGCGAGGTCGCGCAGCAGCCGGAACCAGAACGACACGAGCCGCGGGCGGCGCAGGCAGATCGCGTCCGCGAGCACGTCCTCCTCGCGGCACCTCGCGACGATCTCCGCGGCGAAGATGCCCTCGGCGAGCACGACCCGCGACCCGGTGACGTCGACGTGCGTCGTCCCGGTGCGGCGGGACGTCGGGATGTCGTAGACGGGCACGTCGGTGTGCC
The DNA here is from genome assembly GCF_943181405.1 of Cellulosimicrobium sp. Marseille-Q4280. Classification (GTDB taxonomy): domain Bacteria; phylum Actinomycetota; class Actinomycetes; order Actinomycetales; family Cellulomonadaceae; genus Cellulosimicrobium. The sequence continues at coordinate 108,315 of NZ_CALPBY010000005.1, read as the reverse complement.
CGGTGCGCGCCAGCTCGACGAGCGCCGCGACCGCGCCGTCCGCGTCCCAGCTGCGGGGGTCGTCCCAGTCGACGATGCCGAACCGCTGAGGGAGGCCGGGGTGGTCGTGGTCGAGGTAGAAGTCGTCGAGCGCGACGACCGGGAGCCCGAGCCGCCGGGTGAGCGACGTCTTGCCGGAGCCGGACGCTCCCGTGAGGAGCACGACGCGCGTCGGCACCTCGCGCGAACCGGGCGGCACGTCGAACAGCGCGGCCTCGGGGCCGGCGTCGGCCGGGTCCACGTCCGTCGGGTCGGGAGGAGGGCTGGCAGTCACGGGAACCCATTCTCCCAGGCGTGCCGACCGCGCCGAGAAGTGAGCATCCGCCCTGGATCTGCCCAGATCCGGGGCGGAAGGTCACTTCTCGGCGATCTCGACGTAGCCTGCGCGGATGACCTCGCCCGACCCTGCTGCCGTCCTCGCGCTCGACGCCCTGCGGCGGCTGGAGGGGTTCCACCCCACCGACCCCGCGCAGGCGGCGCTCGCGGCCGAGTACGTCGCGTTCGTCCGGGACGACGCCGCCCGGCCGGATGCCGCCGGGCCCGATGCCGCCGGGCCCGACGCGGCGCGCGCCGACGCTGCCCGGCCCGACGCGGTGCGGCGCGACGGCGGCCCCGAGCACCTCACCGCGAGCTGCTTCGTGCTCAGCCCGGACCTGTCGCGCGTGCTGCTGTGCTTCCACCGCAAGGGACAGTTCTGGGTCCAGGTGGGCGGGCACGTCGAGCCGGGCGACACGACGCTCGCCGGCGCCGCGTACCGCGAGGCGCGCGAGGAGAGCGGGCTCGCCGATCTGCGGCCGTTCGAGCCGTTCGAGCCGGACGAGCCGGACGACGCCGGGCAGCTCCCCGCTCCGGCGCCGCCCGTCGACGTGCACCGGCACGACCTCGCGGCGGCGTTCGGCGCGTGCCGCACGCACTGGGACGTCGGGTTCGTCGCGTTCGCCGATCCTGTCGCCCGCACGACCGTGAGCGACGAGAGCGAGGACGTCGCGTGGTTCCCCGTCGACGACCTGCCGGCCGGCACGCCGCCCGACTTCCCGGAGCGCCTGGCGACGGTCCTCGCGGAGGTCCGCCACCGCCGTCGGGCCGCGAGGTAGTACCCCAGCCCCCGAGGTAGTACCGCAATCCGCGAGGTAGGACCCCAGTCCGCGAGGTAGTACGGCGATCCGCGAGGTAGTACCCCAGCCTGCGAGGTAGTACCCCGGTCGGCGACCGCGGTACTACCTCGGTGACCGGGGTACTACCTCGGCGAGGCGAGGACGACGTGGAGCGTGCGGGGGCCGTGCACGCCCTCGACGCGGGACAGCTCGATGTCGCTCGTCGCGCTCGGGCCGCTGATCCAGGTCTGCGGGCGCTCGGGGTGCTCGGCGAGCAGCCGCACTCCCTCCGGCACGGTGTGCACCACCTGGTCCGTGCGCACGACGCACACGTGCAGGTCCGGCACGAGCGTGATCGCGCGACGACCCTGGTCGGGCTCGCCGTCGAGCACGATCGTCCCGGTGTCGGCGATCGCGACGCGGGCGGCCGTCACGACGGCGTCGACGGCGTCGAGCTCGTCGGCGGTCCGGGGGTCCTCTCGCGAGTCCGCGACGCGGGCCGCCGTCGCGGGCAGCGCGGCGAGCCACGCGTCGTCGAGCGCCGGCGGCACGACGACGGAGCGCGCCTCCGCGAGCAGCTCGCCGACGATCCCCGCGACCTCCTCCGGCGACGCCGCGCGGTGCACGTGCGCCCGGTAGTCGACGAGCCGGTCGACGAGGATCTCGACCGCCGCGTCCGATCCCGGCGCGTGCTCACCGGTCGCCCGGTACGTCCGCGGCACGTCGGTGACCGACGCCGCGGGGTCACCGACCGGACCCGGGTGGGTGTCCGCCGTCGGGCCGCTGCTGGTGACCGGGCTGCCGCTCGCGGTCGGGACCAGCGCGGCGCGGACACGGGCCAGGACGTCGTCGCGCGCGCTCATCGGGCCCCACCCTCCTCGCCGAACCCTGGGTTGCGCGGCACGGGAGGCTCTTCCTGCCGCGTAACCCCGGGTTCGGCAGCGGACGGTGCGTCCTCGTGACGCGCGACCCCCGGTTCGGCAGCCACGGTCCCGGCGGATCCCGCGCCCGGCGGGGCGACGTGCTCGGTCCGCCACCAGTCGCGGAACGTCTGCTTCGCGGGCGCGGGCAGGTCGCGTGACCGGGTCCAGGCACTGGCGGGCGGCGGCAGCGTCGAGATGCGGCCCTTCGGCCCGGCGACCACGCGCCCGAGCACCGCCGCCTTCTCCGCGAGCTCGAACCGCCGCGCGTCGGACATGACGAACGACGCGGCCTTCATCGCGGCGCCCCAGCCGGTGGGCAGACCGCCGCGGTCCGCGTCGACCTCTCGGGCCCGCAGCTCGACGAGGATCGACGGGATGTCGATCTTCACCGGGCACACCTCGTAGCACGCGCCGCACAGCGTCGACGCGTAGGGGAGCGACGCGTTCGGGTCGTGATGACCGGAGAGGCCGCCCGACGACTTCGTGAGCTGCGGCGTGAGGATCGCGCCGATCGGGCCGGGGTACACCGACCCGTACGCGTGCCCGCCCACGCGCTCGTACACCGGGCACACGTTGAGGCACGCCGAGCAGCGGATGCAGTGCAGCGCGGCGCGGCCCACCTCGTCGGCGAGGACGTCGGTGCGCCCGTTGTCGAGCAGCACGAGGTGGAACTCCTGCGGGCCGTCGCCCGGCGTGACGCCCGTCCACAGGGACGTGTACGGGTTCATGCGCTCGCCCGTCGACGAGCGCGGCAGGAGCTGGAGGAACACCTCGAGGTCGGTGTAGGTGGGCACGATCTTCTCGATGCCCATGACCGTGATGAGCGTCTCGGGCAGCGTGAGGCACATGCGCCCGTTGCCCTCGGACTCCACGACGGTGAGCGTGCCCGTGTCCGCGACGCCGAAGTTCGCTCCGCTGATCGCGACCTTCGCGGAGAGGAACTTGCGGCGCAGGTGGGCGCGCGCGGCCATCGCGAGCTCGCGCGGCACGTCGGACAGGTCGGGCGGGGCGTCGCCCATGCGCTCGAGGAAGATCTCGCGGATCTCCGCGCGGTTGCGGTGGATCGCGGGCACGAGGATGTGCGACGGCATGTCGTCGGCGAGCTGCACGATGAGCTCGGCGAGGTCGGTCTCGTAGGCCGCGACCCCCTCGGCGGCGAGCGCCTCGTTGAGCCCGATCTCCTGGGTCGCCATCGACTTGACCTTGACGACCTCGTCGACGCCCTTGGCCTTCACGAGGTCCGCGACGATGCGGTTCGCCTCGTCGGCGTCGCGCGCCCAGTGCACGACGCCGCCGCGCGCCACCACGTTGCGCTCCAGCTCCTCCAGGAGCTCGGGCAGGCGCGCCATGACGTCGGTCTTGATCGCGGACCCGGCGTCGCGCAGGGCTTCCCAGTCGGGCACCTCGCCGACCACCGCGGCACGCTTGGCGCGGATCGTCGACGTCGCGTGCGCGAGGTTCCGGCGCAGCTGCGTGTTCTGCAGCGCCTGCCGCGCGGCGGTGGGGAAGTCGTCGCCCCAGCGCAGCGGCTCGTCGGGGTGCGGCACGTCGCCGAACGTGTCCGACGCCGCCCCTGCACCGGTGGAGGTGCCGTGGTCGCCCGGGCGAGCGGCGTCGTCGGGCAGGGTGCGGGCACCGGACGCCGACCGGCGCGGCACCGGAAGGCCCAGGAACGTGCTCCGGCTCATCGCGCACCCCCGACCGTGTCAGGGCGAGAGGACGCCCCGGTGACGCGTGGCCCTGACACGGTGGCGTTCGCCCCCGACGTGTCAGGGCGAGAGGACGCCCCGGTGACCTGTGGACCTGACACGCGTGTCGAGGCGAGGATCTCGGCGAGGTGCAGGGTCCGCACGCCGGCCCGGATGCGCGAGAGCCCGCCACCGATGTGCATGAGGCAGGACGAGTCGCCCGCCGTGAGCACCTCGGCACCGGTGGACTTCACGGACGTCATCTTGTCGGCGAGCATCGCGGTCGACGTCTCCGTGTTCTTCAGCGCGAACGTGCCGCCGAACCCGCAGCACGACTCCGCGCCGGGCAGCTCGACGAGGTCGATCCCCTCGACGGCCCGCAGGAGCCGCAGCGGCTTGTCGCCGACGTGCAGCATCCGGAGCGAGTGGCACGTGGGGTGGTAGGTGACGCGGTGCGGGAAGTAGGCGCCGACGTCGGTCAGGCCGAGCACGTCGACGAGCAGCTCGGACAGCTCGTAGGTCTTCGCCGCGACGGCGTCGGCCGTCTTCCCGAGCGCCTCCAGCCCTGCGCGGCGGCACACCATGCCCTGCTGGTGGCGGATCGATCCCGTGCACGACCCGGACGGCACCACGATCGCGTCCCACTCGCCGTCGAGCACGGGCGAGAACGCCTCGACGTGGTTGCGCACGACCGGCACCGCCTCGGCCATGTACCCGGTGTTGACGTGCATCTGCCCGCAGCACGCCTGGCCGTCGGGGACGTGGACCTCGTGCCCGAGGCGTTCCAGCAGCAGGGCGGTGGCACGGGGCGCCTGCGGGAACATGACGTCCCCGATGCAGGTGGCGGCGAGGGCGATGCGCATCGGTGCTCCGGGGGAGAGGCGGTTCGGTCCAGTCTCGTCTCCCGGCACCCGGGGCGCGCGAGGAACGAGCCGACGAGGACCCGCTGAGGGCCGTGACGGGACGTGTGGTCGGACCACACCGCGCCACCGTAGACCATGTGGTCCGACCACAGCCAGCCCGGGTGCGCCCGAGCGCCTACGCTGACCCTGTGCGCACCCACGAACGCGTCCTCGCGAGCATCGAGGCCGACCTCGCCGGCGGGCGCTGGGCCCTCGGCGAGCGGCTCCCCGCCGAGCGGGCGCTCGCCGACGAGCTCGGCGTCTCGCGGTCGTCGGTCCGCGAGGCGATCCGCGTGCTCGAGGCGATGGGCATCGTCCGCACGGCGGTCGGCTCGGGGCCCGACGCCGGGGCGACCGTCGTCGACCGGCCGGCCGCCGGGCTCGGGGCCGCGGTGCGGCTCCACGTCGCGTCCGGCACGCTCGCGGTGCGCGACGTCGTCGAGACCCGCGTGCTGCTGGAGACCTGGGCGGTGCGCGAGGCAGCCGGGCGCTCGGTGCCGTCGCCCGCCGCTGACGCGACGGACGCCACGGGGGTGGCGGGGGGCGCGGAGGTCACGGAGGCCCGGGCGGAAGCGCTCGCCGAGGCGCGTGCGCTGCTCGACCGCATGGACTCCCCGGACCTCTCGGCCGGCGCGTTCCGCGAGCTCGACGCGTCGTTCCACCTCGTCCTCGTGCGTCTTGCGGGCAACGTGCTCGTCGAGGCGGTCATGACCGGGCTGCGGGGTGCGATCGAGTCCTACGTCGCCGCGGGCAGCGCCGGGCTGGCGTCGTGGGAGCGGACGGCCGAGCGCCTGCGGGTCGAGCACCGCGCGGTGCTCGACGCGGTGGCCGCCGGCGACGGCGCGCTCGCCGAGCGCCTCGTGGCGGAGCACATCGAGGGGTTCTACCGCGAGACGGGGCTGTGACCTCGTTCGTCCAGCGGCAGGACCGTCGGACCGAGACCGCCGAGGCGGGGGCCCTGTGGGGGCCCGCCGCCCCGGCGGCGTGAGGGTCAGGTCGAGCAGGTCGCTGTCGGCAGGGTGGTGTTGCCGTTGGAGTACAGCGTGATGCCGAACGCGTCGCCGTTGCCGTTCGGTGTGGCGGTGAGGGTGCCGCTCGTGCCGGCGACCGAGGCGTTCCAGGAGCTCTGGAGGCTCTGGCCCGCACCGGTCCGGATGGTCACGACCCAGTCGGACGCGCCGGACACCTGGAAGGTGGTGTTGAACCGGTCGCCCCAGGAGTCGCCCGGGGCGACCGTCACGGTGCAGCTCTCGCCGCCGCCCCCGCCGGAGGCCGACGAGCAGGTTGCCGTCGGCAGGGTGGTGTTGCCGTTGGAGTACAGCGTGATGCCGAACGCGTCGCCGTTGCCGTTCGGTGTGGCGGTGAGGGTGCCGCTCGTGCCGGCGACCGAGGCGTTCCAGGAGCTCTGGAGGCTCTGGCCGCTCCCGGTGCTGACGGTCACGACCCAGTCGGACGCGCCGGACACCTGGAAGGTGGTGTTGAAGCGGTCGCCCCACGACCCGCCTCGCGTCACGGTCACGGTGCAGGACCCGTCACCCGGGTTCCCCGGGTTGCCGGAGTTGCCGTCGCCGCTGTTGAGCTGGTCGAGCACGGCGGTGTAGGCGGCCTTCTTGGTGCCGTTGCCGTCGAAGAGCAGCGGCGTGCCGGACGCGCGCCACGAGTCCGTGTCACGCACGCCCCACACGGTGATGCCGGTGCAGCGGGACACGGCCATGCAGGCCTGGACCACGCCGCGGTACTGCTCCGCCTGCGACTGCCCGGAGCCCTCGATGTCGAGCTCGGTGATCTGCACGTCGACGCCCAGGTCGGCGAAGTTCTGCAGGGTGGTGTGGTAGTTGCTCGGCACCGGGTTGCCCGAGTTGAAGTGGGCCTGGAAACCGACGCAGTCGATGGGCACGCCCCGCGCCTTGAAGTCGCGGACCATGGCGTACACGGCCTGGGTCTTCGCGTGGTTCCAGTTGTCGGTGTTGTAGTCGTTGTAGCAGAGCTTCGCGCCCGGGTCCGCGGCGCGGGCGGCGCGGAACGCGGCCTCGATCCAGTCGTTCCCGGTGCGCTGCAGGTTCGAGTCCCGTCGTGCGCCGGAGCCGCCGTCGGCGAACGCCTCGTTGACGACGTCCCACGCGTAGATCTTGCCGCGGTAGTGGGTGGCGACCTGCGTGACGTGGTTGAGCATCGCCTGCCGGAGCGCGGAGCCCGACATGTTCTGCATCCAGCCCGGTTGCTGCGAGTGCCAGGCGAGGGCGTGCCCCCGGACCTGCTTGCCGCGGCTGGTGGCCCAGTTCACGATCTGGTCGCCCTGGGTGTAGCTGAACCGGTTCTGCGACGGCTCGGTCGCGTCCATCTTCATCTCGTTCTCGGCCGTGATCATGTCGAACTCGCGGTTCGCGATGGTCGAGTACGTCGAGTCTGACAGTCGTCCTGCGGCGAGGGCCGTGCCGAAGTAGCGGCCGGACTCGGCGGCCGCCGCCTCGAGGGTGGAGCCGTCCGCCTGGGCGGTGCCGACACCCAGGCCGGCGGCCATCGCCACGGCCATGAGTGCTGCGAGGGCGGCTCGGTGTCGACCGTTCCTTCTGCGCGGGGGTAGTGCTCGGGTCATCGTCGATCCCTTCTCTCCCGGGTGGACCACCGTTGGCCCACCGGCGCGAAACGCAGTGCGCGAGTGACGCTAGTCACATCCTGTTCTCGTGGCAACCGTTATCGATACCGTTTTATCGGCGAGCGGTGCCCGTCCGGTTCGTGGGGGTATAGCTGTTCCGGAGGTTGCCAGGCCGCGCACCGGCGGATCCCGACAGGCGGCACGGTGGATGGTCTAGGCTCCGGCAACCGCTTACCCATCGAGAGGACGATCGGCACCATGCGCACCACCAGGGACGACCGGGCACGCGCCCTCCACATCGCCGGTGACTCGACCGCCGCGCCGAAGGGCGTGGCTGCCGCACCGGAGACGGGCTGGGGAATGGCTCTGCCGTTCTACGTCCCCGGGCTCGAGGTCGTGAACCACGCGCGCAACGGTCGCAGCAGCGCGTCCTTCATCAGCCTCGGCCACCTCGACCTGGTCGACGCGGCGCTGCGCGAGGGCGACCTGCTCCTCGTCCAGTTCGGGCACAACGACGCGAAGGCCGAGGACCCGGTGCGTTACACCGAGCCCTGGACCACGTACCAGGAGTCGCTGAGGGCCCATCTCGAGGTAGCGCGACGCCACGGGGCGCACCCGGTGCTGGCGACGTCCGTCGAGCGGCGCTCGTTCGACGCCGCGGGCCGAGCGGTCGCGACCCACGGGGAGTACCCCGCGGCGATGCGGGAGCTCGCGCGCCGGGAGGGCGTCCCGCTGGTCGACGTGCAGGCGGGCTCCCTCGCGCTGTGGCAACAGCTCGGCCCGGACGAGACGCGCCGGTACTTCCTCCACACGCCCGACGGGCGGCGCGACGACACCCACTTGAGCCCGCTCGGGGCCGCCGCCGTCGCGCGCCTCGTCGCGTCCGGGCTCGTCGAGGTGGGCGTGCTGGGGCCCGACGACGTCGGGCGGCTCGACGAGGACGTACCCGCCTCGCGGCTCACCTGGGCGGACGCGGACCCGAACGCCTGACCTCCGTCGGCGCGTCGTCGGCGCGTCCCCCTCGCCCGCGGACGCCGTTTGGTGCTGGCGCCCGGGGCTGCTAACTTGCGTGCGGGAAACCGGTTACCCGCCGAGGATGTCGCGGCTGCCGGGCACCACGCTCGAGGAAGAGATGAGGATGCCGATGCCGGCGACGACGATGGTGACGACGGTCGGTGAGCCCCGCGCTCACCGCCTGTCGGCGACCGCCCGCGACCCGCGACGGGGGGAGCTCGCGTGAGCGTCGCGACCCCCGTGCGCCCGCGGGGGCGTGCCGAGCGGACGGACACGCTTCCCCCCGCGGTGACGCAGCGCAAGCACCCGGGCGGCGGCTTCTGGAAGCACCGGGCGCTGTACCTGATGATCCTTCCCGGGGTCCTGTACTTCCTGGTGTTCAAGTACGTCCCCATGGGCGGCCTGGTAATCGCCTTCCAGAACTACCAGCCGTTCCTCGGGTTCACGGGGAGCGAGTGGGTCGGGTTCGAGCACTTCGTGCGCCTCTTCACGGAGGACACGTTCTTCGTCCTGCTGCGCAACACGCTCGTGATCTCCGGGCTGCTCCTGCTGTTCGCGTTCCCCATGCCGATCGTGCTCGCGCTGCTGCTCAACGAGGTGCGCACCACGTTCCTCAAGAAGAGCGTGCAGACGATCGTCTACCTGCCCCACTTCATGTCGTGGGTCATCATCGTCTCGATCTTCTACGTCATGCTCACGATCGACGGCGGCAGCATCAACAACGTCATCGTCTCGATGGGCTTCGAGCCGGTGCCGTTCCTCACCGACCCGGACTGGCTGCGCCCGCTGTACGTGTTCCAGGAGATCTGGCGCGGCGCGGGGTGGGGCACGATCGTCTACCTCGCGGCCATCACCGCGGTGGACGAGCAGCTCTACGAGGCGTCCGAGCTCGACGGGGCCGGTCGGCTGCGCCAGACCTGGCACATCACGCTGCCCGCGATCCGGCCCACGATCATCGTCATGCTCATCCTGAGCATCGGCGACATCATGGAGCTCGGCTTCGAGCACATGTTCCTCGTGATGAACTCGCTCAACCGCGAGGTCGCCGACATCTTCGACACCTACGTGTACACGACGGGCATCGTCAACGGGCAGTTCAGCTACGCGACGGCGGTCGGCCTGTTCAAGGGCCTCGTGGGGCTCCTGCTCGTGGTGGCCGCCAACAAGCTCGCGAAGCGCCTCGGCGAAGAAGGGGTCTACTGACGGCCCCGGCCGTCGGTGGAACGGCACCGCCGTGTTCTCCTTCGAGGGCTTCGTCCGCGTCAACACGGTCCTGACGGGCGCCTACAAGCTCGTCTACCTGAACCTTCTCTGGCTCGTCACCACGGTGCTCGGCCTGGGGGTGCTCGGCGTCGGGCCCGCGTCCTACGCCCTCGCCCGGTACGTGGACCGGTGGTTCCGCCTCGGCGAGGAACCGCCCCTCACGCGCACGTTCTTCGCCGCCGTGCGCGAGCAGTACGGGCGCTCGGTGGTCGTGAGCTGGATCTACCTCGCCGCCGGCGCCGTGATCCTCACGAACGTCTTCGGGGGCACGAGCTGGTACGTCCAGATGCTCAACGTCGTCGCCCTCGTCGTCTACGCCGTCTCGCTCTTCTACGTGTTCTCGGTCATGGCGGCGCTGGACCTGCGCACGCTGCGCGAGACGGTCGCGGCGTCGCTGATGCTCGGCTTCGGCTCGCTGCACTGGACCGTCCTCGGCGGCACCGCGGTGCTCGGGGCGGGGTACCTCCTGTCCCAGTACGCCCTCCCGGTCCTCGGGCTGCTGGGGGCAGCTCTCCCGGCCGCCGTGGTCGGGTTCGTCACCCGGGTCGTCTACCGGGACCTCGACGGGGAGACCCCCGTCGCACGCACCACGCACCTGGCGCCGGAGCCAGGTGCCGTGCCGGCAGGCGTCAGCGCCTCCGGCGACCTCATCACCACAGCAGCAAGGGCGCGCGTGGTTCGTCGCCTGTCACGAGAGGAAGACCCAGCATGAGGAAGACCAGGTTCGGAGCCACCATGGCGGCGTCCGCGGTGATCGCGCTCGCGCTCACGGCGTGCGGCGACGGCGAGGCCGAGCAGGACGCCGAGGCGAGCACCAAGGACAGCATCTCGTGGATGACGATGCTGCACACGGCGACCACCCCGGAGACGGACGGCGTCGTCGAGGCCGCCCTCGAGGAGCACACGGGGCTGTCGATCGAGTTCCAGTGGGTCCCCGACGCCTCGCGCGACGAGAAGATCAACGCGGCGCTCGCCTCCGACTCGCTCGCCGACGTCGTCTCGCTCACGAGCATCAACAACACGACCGTCCGCCAGGCGATGTCGCAAGGACAGTTCTGGGAGGTCGAGGAGTACCTCGCGGAGTTCCCGAACCTCGCCGAGATCCCCGAGACGACGATCGACGTCGCCCGGGTCGACGGCGGGCTCTACGGCGTCCCGTACCAGAAGCCGCAGGCGCGCTACGGCGTCCTCGTGCGCCAGGACTGGCTCGACAACCTCGGCCTCGAGGTCCCGCACACGATCGAGGACCTCACCGAGGTCGCGAAGGCGTTCACCGAGAACGACCCCGACGGCAACGGCGTCGCCGACACGGTCGGCTTCTACGACCGCGAGGAGTCCTACGCGGTCGGGTTCCGCTCGCTCGCGGGCTACTTCGGCGCCGGGCAGTACTTCTCGGTCACCGAGGACGACGAGGTCGTCCCCAGCTTCACCACGGACGAGTTCAAGGACGCCATGGAGTGGTACCGCGGCGTCTACGAGAACGGGTGGGTGAACCAGGAGTTCGTCACCGTGCAGAAGCAGGTCCAGAAGGACGGCATCGCCCAGGGCAAGGGCGGCATCGTCGTCAGCGGCCTGTTCGAGGCGAAGAACTTCCAGGAGGCCGCTCGCGCCGCCGACCCGAGCACGCCGCAGGAGTGGGCGCTGATCAACGACATGACGTTCGAGGACGTCCCGCGCCGCATCCTCACCGACACCAACGGCGGCATGGGCGGCTGGCTCGCGATCCCGAAGTCGAGCGTCGAGACGGAGGCGGACCTCAAGGTCGTCCTCGGCTTCATCAACGACCTCATGGACGAGGAGGCGTTCGACCTCATGACCAACGGCATCGAGGGCACGCACTACGAGCTCGACGCCGACGGTGTGGTCACGATCCTCGACGAGGCCGTGTGGGAGCAGGAGGTGCAGCCGTTCGGCTCGTCGCGCCCGTCCGAGGTCGTCAAGGCGTTCAAGTCCTCGAACCCCTACACGAACCTCGCCAACGAGCTCATGAAGGAGAACGACGAGTTCATGGTCGCCAACCCGGCGCAGGCCCTGACGTCCGAGACGTACAACGCGCAGTGGTCGCTCATCGACCAGCAGGTCATGGACGCCTACAACCAGTACATCACCGGCCAGATCGACATGGCGGGCTTCGAGGACGTCGTCGAGGGCCTACGCGGCCAGGGCGTCGACGCGGTGATCGAGGAGCTCACCGCCGCGTACGCCGAGACCCAGGGCTGACGCACGGCTGACCCAGCCTCGCACGACATCGCCGGGAGGGCACCGCGGTGCCCTCCCGGCGACAGCACCAGCACCGACAGGAGACCACGTTGTCCACGCACGACATCCGAGACCTCGGCGCCGAGCCGGGAACCCTCGTGACCGAGGCGATCCAGTCCGCGATCGACGCCGCGGCGTCGGCCGGGGGCGGGAGGGTGGTCGTCCCCGCCGGTCGCTGGCAGACGGGCGCGCTGCGGCTGCGCTCGCACGTCGAGCTCCACCTCGAGTCGGGGTCGGTGCTCGCGTTCGTCGACGACCGGGACCTCTACCCGGTCGTCGACGCCCGGTGGGAGGGTGCGCCCGCGCGCATCTACTCGCCGTGCCTCTACGCGCACGGCGAGACGGACGTCGCGATCACCGGGTTCGGCACGGTCGACGGCGGGGGGCGGCCGTGGTGGGACGCCTTCCGCCGCGACCGTGCCTCCCTCGCCCACCCGCGTCCCACGCTCGTGGGGCTGCACGAGTGCCGGCGCGTGACGATCCGCGACGTGACGCTGCGCGACTCCCCGAGCTGGACCGTGCACCCGCTGCTGTGCGAGGACGTGACGATCTCGAACGTCCGGATCCTCAACCCCGCGGACTCGCCGAACACCGACGGCATCGACCCCGAGTCGTGCCGCAACGTGCGGATCAGCGACTGCCACATCGACGTCGGCGACGACTGCATCGCGATCAAGGCGGGCACGGAGGCCACGGCCGAGCGCGTCCCGTGCGAGAACATCACGATCACCGGCTGCACGATGGTGCACGGGCACGGCGGCGTCGTCATCGGCTCCGAGATGAGCGGCGGCGTGCGCAACGTCGTCATCACCGGCTGCGTCTTCCAGGGCACCGACCGCGGCATCCGCGTCAAGTCGCGGCGCGGCCGTGGGGGAGTCGTCGAGGACGTCCGGGTGTCGAACGTCGTCATGGACGGCGTCCTGTGCCCGTTCGTCCTCAACACCGCCTACTTCTGCGGTCCCGGCGGCAAGGACCCCGTGGTCGCCGACCGGTCGCCGCAGCCCGTCGACGCCACGACGCCGCTCTTCCGCCGCATCCACCTCGCGCACGTCACGGCGCGCAACGTGCACGCCGCGGCCGCGTACGTGCGTGGTCTGCCCGAGCAGCCGGTCGCCGACGTCACGCTCGAGGACGTCGCGATCTCGTTCGCCCCCGACGCGGTCCCGGGTGCCCCGGCGATGGCGGCGGACGTGGACGACGTCGCGCGGGCCGGACTGGTCGTCGCGTTCGCCGCGGGCCTCGCGCTCTCGGGAGTCCGCGTCGACGGGTGCGAGGGCCCCGGCGTCACCACCGAACCCGGCGACGACGTGCGGTACCGCGACGTGAGGATCAACGGTGCGTACGTCGACTGAGCGGGTAGCGGTGCGCCGGACCTGGGAGATCGTGCTCGCCGGGCTGGGCCTCGCCCTCAGCCTGCTGTTCCTCGGCGGGTTCGCCGGGGTCGTGAACGGCGTGGACGAGCAGGCCTTCCTCCGGGACGTGCACCCCGCGATGACGGACGCGGGGATCGCCGTCGCCGAGGCCGACGCCTACGAGGCCGCCCGGACGCTCGCCGCCTGGTTCGGCTTCACGCTCGTCGCGGTCCTCGCGACCGCGGTCCCGGGCATCGTCCTCGCGCGGTCCCGGCCCCGGGGACGGGCCGCCGGGGTGCTGTTCCTCGTCGCGGGCCTCGTGTGCCTCGTCGGGAGCCAGCTGATCCTCTACCCCGTCGCGTTCTTCTTCCTCGCCGCGGCCGCGCTGTTCGTGGTGCGGCAGGTCCCGCGCGAGGAGCCGCGGGGGACGGGCCGGACCGGCGGCGGCGCCGGTCGCACCTCCGTGCACCGGACCAGGAGCATCCAGACCAGCAGCGGCCAGAAGAGCAGCGTCGCTGCGCAGAGCATGGGAGTACGACGATGAGCACGACAGCGACGAAGGTCGTCACGAGCAGGTCGGGTCGGCGCCGTCGGCCGACGGCGGGCCGGCGGGCCTTCCAGGTGGTCAACGTCCTGGTGCTCGGCGGGTTCGCCGCGATCTGCCTGCTGCCGTTCCTCAACATCATCGGCAGCTCGTTCGCGACGCCGGGGGAGCTCACCCGCCGCCCGTTCATCATCGTGCCGGAGGCCTTCACGCTCGACGCGTACCGGTACATCCTGTCGACGCCGACGATCTTCCGGGCCATGGGCGTCTCGGTGTTCGTGACCGTCGTCGGGACGTTCGTCAGCCTCGTGCTCACGTCGCTCATGGCGTACGGGCTGTCGAAGCGGTACCTGCGCGGGCGGCGCGTGCTGAACTTCCTCGTCGTGTTCACGATGCTCTTCAGCGGCGGCATGATCCCGACGTTCATCGTCGTCAAGGAGCTCGGGCTCATCGACTCGCTGTGGTCGCTGATCCTCCCGGTCGCGATCAACGCGTTCAACTTCGTCATCATGCGCAGCTTCTTCCAGGCGATCCCCGACAGCCTCGAGGAGGCCGCGCGCATCGACGGGTGCTCCGACCTCGGGGTGTTCCTGCGGATCGTCCTGCCGCTGTCGCTCGCGTCGATCGCCACGATCGGCCTGTTCTACGCCGTGTCGTACTGGAACACGTACCAGTCCGCGATCCTCTACATCAACTCCTCGGACCTGTGGCCGATCCAGGTGCTCCTGCGCCAGATCGTCCTGGTGTCGAGCGGCATGAACGCCGACGCGGGCGCGGTCGAGGTGGTGCCGCCGGCGCAGTCGATCAAGATGGCCGTGATCGTGGTCGCGACGCTGCCGATGCTGATCCTCTACCCGGTGCTGCAGAAGTACTTCGTCAAGGGCGCGCTCATCGGCTCCGTGAAGGGCTGAACGCCCCGACGGACGACCAGCGCGGGTCGAGGGTCTCCCCGAACCCCTGACCTCGGACGGCGACCGTGCCGTCGACGTCCACGACCAGCCGCAGGCGCACGACGGCGAGCTCGTCGTCGAGCACCCGGCACTCGACGTCGAGCGCGCGCGGCGCGGACCAGCCCGCCGTCACGACCGACCGCCCCGCGGAGCCGAGCACCTGGCGCCGCGGGGCGTCGACGTCGTACTCCAGGCGCCAGCCGCCCGTGCGGGAGGCGACGACGCCGGCGCGGGCGCCGAGGTCGAGCTCCAGGTCGTGGGGCCACGTGCCCGGCGCGACGGCGACGTGCCGGCCGCGCGCGGGGACGGCGTGCGCGTCGTCGTGACGCGGCATCGGCCAGGCGAGGGCGTCAGGCGTCGGGCTGTGCGGCGGCGCGCCCGGGAGGTGGGGGGCGATGTCGGCGGGCGGCTCGAGGAACGGGTCGACGAGGTGGCGCAGGACGAGGTCGAGGAGGCGCTGGTCGCCGCTCTGGCACGCCTGCGCGTCGGCCGTGACGACGACCGTGAGGTCGCGCTCCGGCAGCCCGTGGACGATCTGGCCCCCGAGCCCGAACGCGAGGAAGCCGCCGCGCTCGGGGACCCAGAGCTGGTACCCGTAGCCGCCGCGGAACGGCGCCCCCCACGTCACCGCCGACGTGTCGGCGTGGGCGGTCGTGGCTTCGCGGACGAACTCCCGCGGGAGGAGGCTCGCGCCGTCGTGCACGCCGTCGTCGAGGAGCAGGCGCGCGAGCAGCGTGAGGTCGTGCGGGCGGCACACGAGCCCGGACCCGCCGTGGCTCACGTCGTCCGGCCCGGTGAGGAACCGCAGGTCGGGGGAGACCCCGAGGGGGTCGAGCAGGCGCGGGCGCAGGTACTCCGCGAGCGTCGTGCCGGCGAGCCTCTCCACGAGCGCGGCGAGCACGTACGAACCGCTCGTGTCATAGGTGAACAGCGAGCCCGGCGGGTGCGTGGGCGGCACGGTGAACCACGACGAGAGCCACGACCCCTCGGAGAGCTTGTAGGTCGTGGAGGCGTGCGGCCCGCGCATCGTCAGGAGGTCGCGGACGGTGGTCCGTGCGACCCAGGGGTGACACTCGCCCTGCTCGGGGAAGTACGTGCTGACGCCGTCCTCGAGGCGCAGCCCGCCCTCGGCGGCCAGCAGGCCGACGGCGATCCCGGTCACGGTCTTGCTCACCGAGTACTGCCGCTGCGGGACGTCGGGGCCGGTGAACGGGCTCGCGCCGACGACCACGGGGTCGCCGGCGACGGTGACCTCGACGGCGTGCAGGGCCGCGCCGAGCGCGGCGGACTCGCGGACGAAGGGCGTCAGGTCGAGCACGGTGAACCTCTCGGACGGACGGCGCGCGGACGTCCCGGACCGGGACGATAGGGTGAGGGTAATCGGTTTCCCGCGGCTCCCGGGCGAGCGCTCGCGCCGCGGCTTCCGTGCCTTCCGTGCCCTCCGTGGCAGACGGATCGATGCACCGACGGAACGACGACGAGGACCTCACCGACGCATGCGCACCTACACGAACCCCGTGCTCGACGCCGACTGGCCCGACCCCGACGTGATCCGCGTCGGTCCGGACTACTTCCTCGTCGCGTCGTCGTTCAACCGCAGCCCGGGGCTGCCGGTCCTCCACTCGACGGACCTCGTGACGTGGACGATCGCGAGCCACGCGGCGCCCCGCGTCGAGCCCGCCGAGCACTACCGCCGCCCCCGGCACGGCTCGGGCGTGTGGGCGCCGAGCATCCGATACCACGACGGCGAGTACGTCGTCGTCCACCCCGACCCCGACCACGGCATCTTCGTCACGCGCACGCGCGACCCGTTCGGGGAGTGGTCAGCGCCGCACCTGCTGCTCGAGGGGCGCGGTCTCATCGACCCGTGCCCGCTGTGGGACGACGACGGCCGCACCTACCTCGTGCACGGCTGGGCCGCGAGCCGCAGCGGGCAGAAGAACCTGCTCACGCTCGTCGAGGTGGACGAGGGGCTCACGCGCGTGGTCGGGCGCCGCGCGACGGTCGTCGACGGCGACCTGCTCCCGGGGTACCGCACGCTCGAGGGCCCGAAGCTGTACAAGCGTGACGGGTCGTACTGGATCTTCGCGCCCGCGGGCGGTGTCGCGACGGGGTGGCAGTCGGTCTTCCGCGCCGACTCGCCGTTCGGGCCCTACGAGTACCGGATCGTGCTGCGCCAGGGAGAGACCCCGGTCAACGGTCCCCACCAGGGCGCCTGGGTCACGACGCCCGGCGGCGAGGACTGGTTCGTGCACTTCCAGGACCGCGGCGTCTTCGGGCGCGTGGTCCACCTGCAGCCGATGACCTGGGGCGACGACGGCTGGCCGGTGATCGGCGAGCCGACGGCGGACGACCCCCGCTGCGGGCAGCCCGTCCTGCGGCACGCGGTGCCCGACGCCGCGACGTCCGTGGGTCCGGACGTCGCCTGGGGCGAGGGCGAGCCGCGGCGCACAGACCTGTTCGACGGCTCGGCTCCCGGGCCGCAGTGGCACTTCCAGGGCAACGTGCCGGCCTCGACCGCCGTCACCGCCGCCGGGACGCTGCGCCTCGCCGTCGCACCGGACGACCTCGGCACCCTGCGCGACGTCGCGGGCGTCCTCGGCCAGCAGCTCCCGGGCTACCCGTGCCGTATCACGACGAGCGTCGACGTGGACCGTCCGGACGACGGCGGGGCCGGCGGCGCGGACGGTGAGGCTGTCGGCGGTGCGCGCGCAGGTGCCGACGGGCGGGCGGGTGCCGTGCCGGACCTGCGCGCCGGTCTGCTCGTGCTGGGCCGCGCGTACGCGTGGGTCGGGGTCGAGAGGTCGGGCGGCCGGTCGCGCGTCGTCGCGCGCCGCCGCGACGAGGACTCGTTGCGCGTGCCCGAGACGGAGCTCATGGAACCGGTCGACCTCCCCGCCGGGCACGGGCCGGTCGACCTGCGGCTCGAGACCGACGACACCGGGAAGGTCACGTTCGCGTGGCGCGCCGGCGCAGACCGCGCGTGGCGCGCGGTGGACACGCCCTTCGAGGCCGTCGAGGGCCACTGGATCGGGGCCGAGGTCGCGCTGTTCGCGGGCGGCACGTCGGCGACGGGGGCCGTCCCCGACGGTGCGCGCGTCGCGTTCGGTCCCGTGCGCGTCGAGGACCGTGCGAGCGGGACCGTGCGCTGAGGCGCGTCCTCCCTGTCACGTTCCCGGCGTCCCGCGCGTCATGTCGGCAGGCCCGACACGTGGCGACGACGAGAGGATGGCCGCATGGAGCAGGACCGACTGACCGAGGTGTTCGAGGAGTTCCGCCCCCACCTGCGCGCGGTCGCGTACCGGGTGCTGGGCAGCTCCGCGGAGGCCGACGACGCCGTCCAGGAGGCGTGGCTGCGGCTGCAGCGCTCGGACACGAGCGACGTCGTGAACCTGCAGGGCTGGCTCACGACCGTCGTGTCGCGCATCTGCCTCGACCTCCTGCGCTCGCGCGGCACGCGCCGCGAGACGTCCTGGGACGTGCCGGGGTCCGACGGCGGACGTGCGTTCGACCGGGCCGCGCCGGGTCCGGGGCCCGAGGCGCTGGCCGAGGAGGCGGACGCCGTCGGGGCGGCGCTCCTGCTCGTGCTCGACACGCTCTCGCCGGCGGAGCGGCTCGCGTTCGTCCTGCACGACCTCTTCGCAGTCCCGTTCGAGGACGTCGCGACCGTCGTGGGGAGGTCGGTGCCCGCGACGCGCCAGCTCGCGTCGCGCGCCCGGCGCCGTGTGCAGGGCGGCGGCGACCCCGAGCCCGACGCGGCCCGGGAGCGCGAGGTGGTCGAGGCGTTCCTCGCGGCGTCGCGCGAGGGCCGGTTCGAGCGCCTGCTGACGCTGCTCGACCCGGACGTCGTCCTGCGGGCCGACCCCGCCGCCGTCGAGTCCGCGCGGGCCGCGCTCGCCCACGGCGCCCCGGCGGTCGAGCCGGAGCTCGTCGGCGCCCACGCCGTCGCGCAGGCGTTCGTCGGCCGGGCCCGCCAGGCGCAGGTCGCGCTCGTCGACGGCGCGTGGGGCGCGGTCTACGCGCCGGGCGGCGTGGTGCGGTCGGTGCTCGTGGTCACGGTCCGCGACGGGCGCGTCGTGGCGCTCGACCTCGTCGCGGAACCGGCCGAGGTCGCGGCGACCGCCGTCGAGACATCCGCCTGACGCGACCGTCGAACCCCGGGCGCAGGACGGTCGGCCCGCACGAGGCGGTCAGGCCCGCAGCGCGGGGTACGACGCCTTCGGCAGGTGGTACGCCAGGTCGACGGCGGTCTCCAGCGCCTCGTCGAGGTCGAGCCGGTGCTCCGCGACGAGGCGCGCGAGGTGACCGGCGTCGATGCGCCGCGCGAGGTCGTGCCGGGCCGGGATCGAGCAGAACGCGCGCGTGTCGTCGACGAACCCGCTCGTGTTGTAGAAGCCCGCGGAGTCCGTCGCCGCCTCGCGGAAGCGGCGCATGCCCTCGGGCGTGTCGAGGAACCACCACGGCGCGCCGAGGCGCAGCGCGGGGTAGACGCCCGCGAGCGGTGCGAGCTCGCGCGAGAACGACGTCTCGTCGACGGTGAAGGCGATCATCCGGAACCCCGGGTGGTGGCCGAAGGCCTCGAGCACGGGGCGCAGGGAGCGCACGTACTCCGTCTGCTCGGGGATGTCGTATCCCTTGTCCGAGCCGTAGGCGCGCGCGACGCCCTCGCAGTGGTCGCGGAGCACACCCGGGTGCAGCTGCATGACGAGGCCGTCCTCGGCGGACATCGCGGCCATCTGGAAGAGCATGTGCGCCGAGAACGCGTCCGCTTCCGCCGTCGTGACCTCGCCCCGCAGCGCGGCGTCGAGGATCCGGGCCGCGTCCGCGTCGTCGAGGGGCGTGGTGTCGGCGCGGAGGTGGCCGTGGTCGGTCGCGCGGGCGCCCGCGGCGACGAACGCGGCGCGCCGGGAGCGCAGAGCGTCGAGGTACGAGCGGTAGTCGACGACGTCGCCCCCCGCCGCGGCGCCGAGCGCGCGCACCTGCTCCGTCCAGTCCGTGCGGTCGACGTGCAGGAGCGGGTCCGGGCGGAACGTCGGCACGACCCGCTCGCCCCAGCCGTCCGCCGCGAGGCGCGCGTGGTCGGCGAGCGGCGACTGCGCGGGGTCGGTCGTCGCGAGGATCTCGATCCCGAACCGCTCGAACAGGGCTCGCGGGCGGAACTCCGGGCGGGCGAGGCGGTCGACGAGGTGGTCGTAGAGCTCGTCGGCGGTCTCGGCCGACGGGCGGACGGGTGCGTCGAACACCTCGACGAGCGCGTGCTCCGTCCAGTAGCGCGTCGGCGTGCCGCGGAACAGGCGCCACCCGGCGCAGAACCGGCGCCAGATCTCGCGAGGGTCGGCCTCCGCCGGTGCGGTCCCGGCGGGTGCGCCGGGGACCGGTGCGACGCCGAGGTCCTGGACCCCCCGGACGCCGGGCGCGCCGTGCGGCGACGTGCTCTGGGCGACGAGCATGCGCACGAGGTAGTGGTCGGGCGTGACGAACAGCTCCGCGGGGTTGCCGAACGGCGTGTCGTCGGCGAACAGCGCGACGTCGACGTGGCCGTGCATCGACACGATCGGCAGGTCGCGCGTCGCCGCGTAGACCTCACGGGCGATCGGGCGCTGGACCGGGTCCGCGGGCAGCGCGCGGTCGGGGTGCAGGGACCACGACGCCGTCGCGGTGGTCGGGACAGCGTGGGCCGTGCTCGTCACGGAATCCTCCTGAAGCGTCGTTGCGAACGTTTGCATCCTACGTCAATCGCAGCGCTTCGATGATCTGGGAGCACTACGACAATCGTTTGCAGAGAAAGGGGCCCGGTCCGGTCCCGCCCCTGGGGGCGAGGCCGGACCGGGCCCGCTCACGGAGCCTCAGCCGCAGTCGGGCTGGTCGTGCTCCGGTTCCGTGACGGTCTCCCGCTCGTCTGAGGTGTCGGACGGACGGGCGGTGACGGTCACGGAGCCTGCCGCCGGTTCGGCGTCACGGACCGGGAACGCCTGGTAGGCGCTCTTGCCGGGCGCGACGTCGGCGAAGGTCTTCGACCCGAACGGCGTGTCGACGGCGACGTCCAGGGGGACGGTGTCGTCGTTGACGGCGCGGACCGCGACGTACGGCGTGCCCGCGAGACACCTGACCTCGGCGGTCGCGGTGATCGCGACCTCCTCCTGCGCGGGCTCCTCCTGGCTCGGGAGGCGCTCGATCCAGACGTTCCTGAACCGCGGGTTGAGGCCCGGGTCGCCGTGGTCCTGCAGCTTGATGTACCCCGACGTCGGACCCTCGTCCTTGCCGTTCCCGGTCTTTCCGTCGACCGCGACGTCGTCGTGCACGAGCTGCCCGTTCCACACGAGCGTGATGCGCGCGTCCTCGGTCTTGGTGCCGTCGGGCCCGAAGCGTGCCCCCCGGAACGTGAGGTCGTACGTCTGCCACGTGCCCATCGGGGTCGCGGCGTTCACGTCCGGCGCCTTCTTGAGGTAGATCGCGCCGGCGTCGTTGTTCTTCGGCGGGTCGATGCCGAACGACTCGAGCACCTGGACCTCGTAGCGCTCCTGGATGTAGACGCCGCTGTTGCCGCGGGCCTGGCCGGTCTGCGTGGGGGCGTGCTCGGGCTGGTACCACTCCACGTGCATCCGGAAGTCGTCGAACTTCTCCTTCGTCCGGATGTCGCCGCCGAAGGACTCGAACGAGCCGTCCGCGATCGGCCACGTCGCAGGACCGCCGCCGTTGACCGCCGCCCACGCGTCGAGGTCCGTGCCGTCGAACAGGGTGATCCGCTCGTTCGGCGTGACGGTGAGGCTGTCGAGGTTGACGTGACCGATGTCGTCGTCGTCGTGCTGGATCGTGATGGTGTTCGCGCCCTCGCGCAGCGGCACGGTCTCGACCTGGGTCGCCCACGTCGCCCAGCTCACCGTGCTGTCGAACCAGACCTGCTTGAGCTTCTCGCCGTTGACGTAGAGGCTCAGGTTCCTCGGCGTCGGCTGCGGGTCGCTGTTCTGCCCGTTGGCGTAGCGGATCGCGAGGTCGTGCAGGCCGGCCTCCTCGGCGCGGACCGCGAACGTCGTGCGGGCACCCGGCTCCCAGTTGCGGTCGACGAACCCGGAGCCCGAGTAGCCGGCGTGGTTGCTGTTCCAGCCGGCGCCACCGCCGATGTCGGCGGCCTCGGCCTCGTACACCGGCGGCGCGACCGAGCCGTCCGGCAGGCGCGTGAGCGTGTACCAGGCCTCGGTGCTCCACAGCTCGGCGCCGCTCTCCGACGCGAAGGGACGCGGGGAGTGGACGTTCACGACCCGACCGGGCTTGAGCCCGTCGATCTGGAGCGACACCGTCTTCCCGTCGTCCGACAGCGTCGCGGCCGTCACGTCGAGGTCCTCCTCGTCGACCTTCGGGCCGCCGTACTGC
Source organism: Cellulosimicrobium sp. Marseille-Q4280 (assembly GCF_943181405.1). Taxonomy (GTDB): domain Bacteria; phylum Actinomycetota; class Actinomycetes; order Actinomycetales; family Cellulomonadaceae; genus Cellulosimicrobium. The sequence goes on along the minus strand of NZ_CALPBY010000005.1, from coordinate 86,320 downwards.
GGGGTCGCGACGTAGCGCCACTGCGCGGCCGTGTACTTCGACGCGAGGTCCTGCGCCGTCTCCTCGGACAGCGGCTGCGTGTACTCGATCTCGAACCCGCCCTCGACGGCGCGCATCTCGAGCATGTCGAACGCGTGGTTGTCGTCGTAGGTGAGCTTCTGGAGGCCGTACGAGAGCTTGCCCGCCTGCCCCCAGTTGCCCGACCAGCCGATGCCGCCGACGTAGATCGCGCCGTCGGGGCCGACGCTCGTGCGGCTGACGCCGGACTCGAGGCCCTGCGTCATCCGGAACACGGCGCCCTGCTCCTGGCCCGCGACGTCCTCGAGGTAGGCGCGCTGGAGGCCGCCGTACGTCACGTCGCCGATCGCCATCTGCCCCGCGAAGACGCCCTCGGTCAGCACGACCGGGTTGCTCGGCGAGTTCGAGATCTCGCTGTGGGGCATCCACAGGACCGGCTCGGTGACGGGCTGGTCGTCGTAGGGGCCGTCGGGGTTGGTGAAGTGGTTGTAGAACGCACCCTCCTCGACGCGCACGAGCTTCGACGTCGGGATGCGCACCCCCTGGTTGTCCGTGACGTACATGCCCCCGTCGGCGCCCCAGCCGAGCCCGTTCGGCGTGCGCAGGCCGCCCGCGACGTACTCGACCTCGCCGGTGTCCTTGTCGATCTTCATGACCGATCCGCGGTTCTCGGCGAGCTGCGGGTCGAGCGAGTTGCCGCCGGGCACCATCGCGATGCCCGTGGTGACGTAGAAGTACCCCTCCTCGTACAGCAGGCCGAACGCGAACTCGTGGTAGTTGCCGCCGAACGGCCACGTCGCGATCGTGCGGTACTCGTCGGCGACCTCGTCGCCGTCCTCGTCGACCAGCGCCGTGAGGCCGTCCTTCTCGGACACGTAGAGCGTGCCGTCGACGTACTTGATCCCCATCGGCTCCGTCAGGCCCTCGGCGACCTTCGTGTAGGTCACCTCGTCCGCGCCGCCGTCGCCGGTCACGTGGTCGATCAGGTACACCTCGCCGAGCTCCGTGAGCCGGTCGCCGCCCCACGAGGAGATGGCCAGACGGCCGTCGGGCAGCCAGTCCATGCCCGTCACCTGGGGCTCGAAGCCCTCGGGGCGCAGGTCGGTCAGCGTGTAGTCCGGGTGCACCTCGGTGAGGGGCAGGCCGTCGCCCGGGGTCTCGGTGATGCCCTCGCAGGACTTGCGACCGGGCGACGTGACGCGCGTGACGTCGGCGTCGGTGCTCAGGACGCTGTTCGGCACGAGGACGAAGTCCTGCGAGCCCGGCGGCCGCCACTCCAGCTTGAGCCGCTGGTCGAAGGCGCCGTCGAAGTGGTCGATGTGCAGCGCGCGGTAGCCCGCCTCGAGGTCGATCGACCCGTCCTTGGACGTGGCGCCGTGCCGGCCCGGGTGGTCGACCACGAGCTCGTCGTCGAGCAGGAGCCGGGCGCCGTCGTCGCTCGTGATGCGGAAGTCGTACGTCCCTGCCGTGGCGACGTTCAGGTATCCGGTGACCTCGGTGACGAACTGGTCCCCGAGCCCGAAGTCCGCGGCGGTGGTCCAGTCGATCGTCGGCATGATCTTGTCGACGTTGGGGGTCTGCCCCGGCTTGAGCGTGCAGTACTCCACGAGCGGGAACTGGACGTCGAAGACGCGCAGCGTGACGCCGGGCTCCTGCGGCCGGATGTCGTCGTCGGCGGCCGTCGGTACCGCGGCCTGGGCCGTCAGGACGCCGAACGGCACGGCCAGCGCGACGATCGCGGCCACGGCCGCCCGTCGTCTGCGCCGCTGGTCCGGGGTGCGTGGGGGTCTTTCGTCGAGCGGGGTGAGATCCATCAGCCTGCCTCTCCGTCGAGGGCCTTGCGTGCCTGGGAAGGTGCACAGGACGTGCGCATCGGTGCGCTGCCTCGCCACTATCGGCGGCCGCGACGTGCAGGGGCAACGAGTTGCCACTTGTTGCACCTGTCGCGCGCCGCCGGCCGCAGCCGGTGGAGCCGCTCCGCCCCGTCCCTCAGGCGCGGCGGCGGCCGGTCGAGCCCCGTTCCACGAGCTTCGCCGGGAGCAAGGTCGCCCCGGCGGCCTGCGCCGGGGTCGTGCGCAGCTGGGCCAGGAGCCGCTGGACCGCGAACGACCCGAAGTGGCGCAGGGGCGCGGCGACCGTCGTGAGCGGCGGGGAGCAGAAGTCCGAGCCGAAGATGTTGTCGAACCCGACGATGCTCATGTCCCGCGGTACCTCGACGCCGAGGCGCCCCATGCCGCGCATCGCGCCGATCGCGATGAGGTCGTTGTACGCGACGGCGGCGGTCGCCGAGTGCTTGACCAGCGTCTTCGCCGCCGAGAGGCCGCCGGCGAGGGTCGGCGCGTAGGGGCCGAGCCGGCGTGCCTGCAGGTCGCTCTCGCGCGTCGCCTCGCGGAACGCGCGCCAGCGCATGCCGTCCGCCCACGACGCCTCCGGTCCGGCGAGGTAGGCGAGGCTCGTGTGCCCGAGGCCCGCCAGGTGCTCGACGGCGCTCCGCATCCCCTGGGCGTTGTCCGTCAGGACGCTCGGGACGTCGGTCATCAGACGGTTCATGACGACGGTCGGACGCTGCTTGGCGGCGACCCGGATCGAGGAGTCCGACAGCCGTGACGTCGCCAGGATCATGCCCTCCACGAGGGGCAGGGTGCGGTCGAGGGCCTGGCGCTCCGCCTCGTCGGACTCGTGGGCGTCGACCATGAGGAGCGTGTACCCGGCGTCTCGTGCGGTGGCCTCGGCGCCGCGGATGATCTCGAAGAAGAACGGGTTGGTCACGTCCGCCACCACGATCCCGAGGAGCGACGTCCGGCCCGTCGGCAGGCCGCGAGCGAGCGGGTTCGTCCGGTAGCCGAGCTCGCTCGCGACCTGGCGGATGCGTTCCGCGGTCTCCGCGTTGACGCGGCCGGGGCGCGAGAACGCGCGCGAGACGGTCGAGGGCGCGACGCCGGCCGCCTTGGCCACGTCGTAGATCGTCGGGCTGGCACCATTGCCGGCTGGGGTCATGCGCTCGGACTGTAACGGTGCTGACAGCGCTGGACAACAACCGGTTGCGCCGCGTCGGCCCGCTGAGACGCCGGAAGGCAAGTGATGGCAACTGCTTGACGCGCCCTGACGGCGGCTCTCCAATGGCAACCGTGACGAGGCGCGCAGACGCGCCCCTGCCTGTCCCGACGGCGAGTCGGCCGCGGGCCTCGGGGCACCCCGGTACGACGACGGTCGACGAGGTCGTCCGGGCGGTCACCGCCCGGATCGCCGCGGTGGGCGACGGAGGTCGCCTGGGCGTCGTCTTCTCCGGGGACGAGAGCTCGCAGGTCCTGCTCGGACTGACGGTCGGCGCGGTCGGCCGCTCCCGCGTCGTCGCCCTCGTGGACGCCACGACCGCAGCCACGCCGTCCCGGCGCTGCGTCGTCGTGCAGGCCGCGAACGGACTCGGCGCGCCGGTCTTCGACCTGGGCGGGCGCGGGGTCGGCGAGGCGGTCCGTGCGCTCGACCTGGCAGCCGCCGTCGTCGCCGAGGACGCGCACCTCGCCGACGGGTCGGCCCTCGTCGTCCCGCTCGCGCTGGCAGGGCTCGACCTCGCGACGCTCGGGCTCTCCGGCCCGCCGCAGGACCGTTCGCGCGCGGACGAGGACGCCGTCCAGGTCGAGGCGGCCGAGAGCGAGCTGCGCCGGCTCGGTCTCGAAGAGCTCCGCGTCCACCACCACGGCGAGCTCGCCCGCGTCGAGGCGCCGCACACCGACGTGGCTGCGGTCGCCGCCGAGCCCCTGCGCGGAGAGGTCCTGCGAGCCGTCCGCTCGGCGGGGTACCGGCGTGTCGCGCTCGACCTCGGTGCGCTCGCGGACGCCCACGAGGCCTGAGTCCGCACCGTCCCGCCCCGACGGCGCACCCGGACCGTGGCAACCGGTGGCAACCGGCGTGGTTCCTCCCTGCGCGCGCGCCAGTGCCTCACCGCCCCGTCGGACCCGGACAGGTGCAACAAGTGGCAACTCGTTGTTCCCGTCACGACCGGCCCCCTACTGTCCATGCAGACGCACCGAGAACGAGCTCCGTGCGCAGTTCCTCGACACACGTCCCCCGACCCGAGCCTCCCGGAGGCTGCCGACGACGGCACGGGTCGGCCCGGGACGGACGACGAGAAAGGGAGGGCACGACGTGTGGACGCTCTCGGGCTTCGCGGACGAGATCTCGCCTGATCTCGAGACGCAGTGCGTGGTGGCGACCGAGCTCGGCCTGCGGTTCGTCGAGCTCCGCAGCGCCTGGGACACGAACGTCCTCGACCTCGACGACGAGCAGCTCGACCGGGTCGAGCGGCTGCTGCAGCGGTACGACCTGCGGGTGTCGAGCATCGGGTCGCCGATCGGCAAGATCTCGGTGGACGAGGACTTCGACGCCCACCTCGCCCGGATGCGGCACGCCGCGCACGTCGCGCAGCGGCTCGACGCCCCGTACGTCCGGGTCTTCTCGTTCTTCGTGCGTCCGGGGACGGACCCCACGTCGTGCCGCGACGTCGTGCTGCACCGCATGACAGCGCTCGCGGACGTGGCGCGCGAGGCCGGCGTCGTCCTGCTCCACGAGAACGAGAAGGGCATCTACGGGGACGTCCCCGAGCGCTGCCTGGACGTCGTGGAGTCCGTCGGGTCGCCGCACCTGACGCTCGCGTGGGACTCCGCGAACTTCGTGCAGGTCGGCGTGCGCCCCTACACCGACGGCTATGCGCTGCTGCGCCCGCACCTGGAGTACGTGCAGGTGAAGGACGCCCGGCGCGACACGGGGGAGGTCGTGCCCGCGGGCCACGGCGACGGCGAGCTCGTCGAGACCGTCCGGGCCCTGCGCGACGACGGGTTCGACGGCTTCTTCTCGCTCGAGCCGCACCTGGGCACCGCCCACCGCCTCGGTGGCTTCTCCGGCCCGGAGCTGTTCACCGAGGCCTGGGAGGCCTTCAGCGGCATCCTCGCCGCCGAGGGGGTGCCGTTCCGATGACGGACGCGCCGACCCCGGCCGGACCCCCGAGCACCAGGACGACGACGATGGAGGACAGCGCGATGACGACTGCCCAGGACGTACGACCCGCCAGACGACCGGCACCGCCGACCACGGGCCGCGACCGCTCTCCCGAGGACCGCGGCACGACGTCGTTCCGCAGCCGGGTGCTCGCGGTGGCCTCCGCGGCGTGGCGGCCCGCACTGGTGCTCCTGGCCCTGTTCGCCGTGTGGTGGTTCGTCGCGTGGCGCGAGCTCGTCCCGGCGTACCTCGTGCCGGCCCCCGGCGCGGTGTGGGACACCATGGTCGAGGACTGGGCGATGCTGCTCGAGCACACCTGGGTGACCACGATGGAGACCGTCATCGGCTTCGTGCTCGCCGCCGTGATCGGCGTCGCGACGGCCGTCCTCCTCGTCTACTCGCCGACCGCGGAGAAGTCGCTGTACCCGCTGATCCTCTTCGCGCAGGTCATCCCCAAGATCGCCATCGCCCCGATCCTCGTGGTCTGGTTCGGGTTCGGGCTGACGCCGAAGATCATCCTCGCCGTCCTCATCGCCTTCTTCCCCGTCGTGGTGTCCGCCGTCGCAGGCCTGCGCTCGGTCGACCCCGAGCTGCTGGAGCTGTCGGCGACCATGGGCGCCTCGCGGTGGAAGACGTTCCGGAAGATCCGCTTCCCGGGATCCCTCCCGCAGCTCATGTCCGGCCTGAAGGTGGCCGTCACCCTCGCCGTCGTGGGCGCGGTCGTCGGCGAGTTCGTGGGTGCGGACCGGGGACTGGGGTACGTCCTCCTGCTCGCGAGCGGGAACCTGGACGCCCCGCTGCTCTTCGCCGACCTCATCCTCATGTCGATGATCGGCGTGGTCCTGTTCCTGCTGGTCGAGCTGCTCGAGCGGATCCTCATCCCCTGGCACGCCTCCCGACGGGGCAACCTCGCCCTCGCGGCGGCGTGACCCTTCCCCGAACTGACAGGCAACTTCCCACGGTTTCCGCCGTCCGCGAGGACGGCACGAGAAGAAGGGCTCATTCCATGCGTGGTGGCAGGCTGGGAGTTTCGCTGGTGGTGGCCGGCGTCGTGGTGGCAGGGACGTCGGCCTGCGGGCAGTCGTCCGACCCCTCGGGATCCGGGGGCGGTGAGGGGGACGGCGGACTGACGGAGGTCACGGTCACCCTCAACTGGGTGCCGTACGGGGAGCACGCGCCGTTCTACCTGGGGGTCGAGCAGGGGATCTTCGAGGAGGAGGGCATCGACCTGACGATCCAGCCGGGCAACGGCTCCGGGAACACGGTCCAGCAGGTCGCGCAGCGCAACACCGACTTCGGGTGGGCGGACACCCCGCCGCTCGCGAACGGGATCAGCTCCGGCATGCCGGTGCGCAGCGTCGGCGTCTTCCTGCAGACCGGTCCGAGCTCCGTGGAGTTCTTCGACGACCAGGGGATCACCGAACCGGCCGACCTCGTCGGCAAGACCGTCGGCGGGACCCCCGGCGACGCCATGTACGGCACGTTCCCGGCGTGGCTCGAGATCAACGGCGTCGACCCGGCGGACGTGACCGTGGTCAACGTCGACGCGGCGGGCAAGGTCGCCGCGCTCATCGAGGGCAAGGTCGACGCCATCCAGGGCTTCTACCACGACCAGGCACCGACGATCGAGAACCAGACGGGCCGCGAGGTGTCCGCGCTGCCCTTCTCGGACTTCGGCATGAACCTGCTCGGCACGGGCCTCGTGGTGAACGAGGCGACGATCGAGAGCGACCCCGAGCTCGTCCAGGCGATGCTGCGTGCGACGTCGCAGTCGTTCCTCGCGGCGTCGGAGGACCCCGAGGCCGCCGTCGCCGCGATGGCGGCGGGCGCGGAGCAGGCTCCGGACGAGAGCGTCCTCGCGGCGCAGCTCGAGGCGACGATCGGCCTCCTCAACCTCGAGGACGCACCGGCTCCCGGTGTCAACACCGAGCAGCAGTGGACGGACACGCTGACCTTCCTGTCGGAGAACACGGAGTTCGAGGGCACGGACGCGCCGGCCGACTACTGGGACCAGACCTTCGGGGAGGACCTGTGACCGCCACGACCGGGCTCGTCGCACCGACCCGGTCGGTCGACGCGGAACCGATCATCGAGGTCTCGCACCTCACGATGCGCTTCCGCTCGAAGCGGTCCGAGACCGTGGCACTCGACGACGTGTCGCTGACCGTCATGCCCGGCGAGTTCGTCACGATCGCGGGCCCGTCGGGCTGCGGGAAGTCGACGCTGCTCAAGATCGTGGCGGGGCTGACGCTCGTCTCCGAGGGCGACGTGCGGCTCTACGGCGAGCGGGTCACCCGGCCACAGCGCGAGATCGGGTTCGCCTTCCAGCGGTCGGCGCTGCTCGAGTGGCGCGGGGTGCGCAAGAACATCCTCCTCCAGGCCGAGATGCGCGGGATGGACCGCCGTCGTGCGGAGGCACGGGCGGACCACCTCATCGAGCTCACGGGGCTCAGCGGCTTCGAGAAGGCGCTCCCGCACGAGCTCTCCGGCGGCATGCAGCAGCGCGTCGCCCTGTGCCGGGCGCTCCTGCACGAGCCGCGCGTCCTGCTCATGGACGAGCCGTTCGGTGCCCTGGACGCGCTGACGCGCGAGCAGATGAACATCGAGATGAACCGGATCTGGCGCGAGACGGGGACGACCATCGTGCTCGTCACGCACTCGGTGCCGGAGGCGGTGTTCCTCGGCAGCAGGATCGTCGTGATGAGCCCGCGCCCCGGTCGCATCGTCGAGACGCTCGAACCCGGCCTGCCGGACCGCCGCGAGTACGCGACGACCCTCGCGGACCCGCGGTTCACCGCGGCGGCCGAGCACCTGCGCGACCTGCTCGGCGCCAGCCACGTCGCCGAGTGACGACGGCCGGCGCGGCACCCGCGCCCGCGGGTGCCGGCCGCACGGCCCTCGAGGACACCACGAGACCCCAGGAGGACCCAGCATGACCGCGAAGCGCACCGGCGTCGGCATCGTCGGGATGGGGGGCATCGGCACGATGCACGCGCGGGCGTTGCGCGAGCTGGGGGACCGGGCGCGGCTCGTCGCCTACAGCGGCGCGAGGGCCGCCACCGCGGAGGAGCTCGCGGGCTGGCCCGCGGAGCACCTCGAGCCGGACGACGTGGTCACGCACCCGGAGGTCGACGTGGTGGCGATCTGCTCGCCGAGCGGGACGCACGCCGACCTCGCGCTGGCGGCGCTCGAGGCCGGTCGGCACGTGGTCGTCGAGAAGCCGCTCGCCCTGGACGTCGACGACGCGCTGCGCGTCGCCCGCACGGCCCGCGAGCGCGGGCTGATGGTGTCCATGATCTCCCAGCGCCGTTTCGAGACCGAGCACGCCGCGCTCAAGAAGGCCTTCGAGGACGGGGCGCTGGGCGAGCTCCGTCTCGCCACGACCCACGTCCACTGGTTCCGCGACGACGACTACTACCGCGCCGCGGCGTGGCGGTCCACGACCGAGCAGGGAGGGGGGTCGTTGATGAACCAGGGCGTGCACAACGTGGACCTCCTGCGCTGGCTCTGCGGCCCGGTCGAGTCGGTGACCGCGCAGTCCGGGACCCTCGGGCACGCGATGGCGGCCGAGGACACCACCGTCGCGACGGTCCGGTTCGCCTCGGGCGCCCTGGGCGTGGTCACCACGACGACGGCGACGCCGCCGGGCTTCCCCGCGAGCCTCGCGCTGTACGGCTCCCGCGGCTCGGTCGAGCTCGGCCAGGGCGAGGTGCGCCGGTGGGACGTGCCGGGGGTGCCGGAGCCGCGGACGCGGAACATCGCCAGCGGTGCGGCCGACCCGCTGGCGATCGGGCACGCGGGGCACCTCGCCCAGTGGCAGCGGATCGTCGCCGCGCTCGAGACGTCGACGGCGGTCCCGGTCGGGATCGAGGAGGCCGTCGAGACCGTCCGGCTCCTGTGCGCGATCTACGAGGCGGCCGCGACCGGCGCGACGGTCAGGCCGCAGGACCTGGGATCGCGCGCACCGGCCGTCTGACGCGGTGTCGGAGCCGCCGTGGCACGGTTGGTGCAAACGTTCGCATCCGTCCGGGACCAGTGGTGGTAGGGCTCCGGAGTGCCTGCCGCTACAATCGTTCGCAGAAGCATGCCGGGATCGATGACGTCGAGGAGGGGAACCGTGGTCACAGTCCGCGACGTCGCTCGGGAGAGCGGCGTGTCGATCTCCACGGTCTCGCGAGCACTCGCGGAGCCCGAGCGCGTCGCTCCCGAGACGCGTGACCGCGTGGTCGCCGTCGCGACCCGGCTCGGCTACCGGCCGAACCGTGCCGCGAGCGGCCTGCGCGCCGGCCGCACCGGTGCGCTGGGCCTCGTCGTGCCGGACCTCGAGAACCCCTACTTCGCCTCCGTCACCAAGGGTGTCCAGGCGCGCGCCCGGAGGACGGGCCACGCGGTGTTCGTCGTCGACGCGGGCGAGGACCCGGGGCTGGAGACCGAGCTCGTCGAAGGCCTGCGCCCGCAGACCGACGGCCTGGTCCTGTGCTCCCCGCGCGCCGTCGAGGCCGACCTCGAGGTCGCCCGCGACACCCCCGTCGTCCTGGTGAACCTCCGCATCGACGGGATCCCCGCGGTCTCGTCCGACGACGCGCACGGTGTCGTGCTCGCCGTCGAGCACCTGCGAGCGCTCGGGCACCGGCGCGTGGCCTACGTCGGCGGCCCCGAGCGGTCCTGGTCGGACGCCCGCCGTCGCGACGGGCTCGAGCTCGCGCACGCGCGCTTCCCCGACGTCGAGACGGTCGCGGTCGGTTCCTTCCGTCCGCGCGTCGAGGGTGGGCGGGCCGCGGCCGACCTCGTGGTCGCCTCCGGCGCGTCGGCGGTGCTCGCCTACAACGACCTCGTCGCGCTCGGCCTCGTGGCGCGGCTCCGGGAGCGTGGCCTGTCCGTCCCGGACGACCTCAGCGTGGTCGGCTTCGACGACACGTTCGTCGCGACGCTCTCCTCGCCGCCCCTCACGACCGTGCGCACGGACCTCTCGCTGCTCGGCGCGCGGGCCGTCGACCGGCTCGTGGCCCTGCTCGACGCGCGGCGCGCCGCGCGCGTCCCGGCGACCGGCGCGGACAGCGCCGTCGGGCCACCGACCGGTCCCGAGGACGAGCTGCCCGTCGAGCTCGTCGTGCGCGACTCGACGACCGTCCCACCGACCACGGTGCCCCCCGGGGCCCGCCCGAGCACCACCGAACCGCAGGAGGCCGTGTGACCGCCCCGACCGCCACCCCGACGCCGCCGGCCCCGGACGCCCTGTCGGGCGCGGCGCCGGACGACCGTGACGACACGCGCCTGCACCGCGACACGGTGCCCTCGGACCTGCCCGCGCCCGTGCGGCCGACGCAGGTCGGGATCGTGCACCTCGGCATCGGGGCGTTCCACCGCGCCCACCAGGCCGTCGCCACCGAGGACGCCGCGCTCGCCACGGGCGACACGCGCTGGGGGATCCTCGGCGTGACGCAGCGCTCCGCGTCGGTCCGCGACCAGCTGCGCCCGCAGGGCGGGGTGTACACCGTGCTCACGGTCGGCCCCGAGGGCGGGTCCCCGCGCGTCGTCGGTTCCGTGACCGACGTCGCGTGGCCGGCGGAGGAGACGCCGCGCATCCTCGCCGCGCTCGCCACGCCGACGACCCACGTCGTGACGCTCACCATCACGGAGAAGGGCTACTCGCGCGGGGCCGGTGGCGGTCTCGACGTCGAGGCCGTGCGCCGCGACCTCGACGCGCTCGCCCGCGAGGAGGACGTCGCGGGGTACCGCGAGGAGGTCGAGACGGCGACGAGCGCCGTCGGGCTGCTCGTGCGCGGCCTGGCCGCGCGCCGTCGGGCCGGTGGCGCACCCCTCACGGTGCTGAGCTGTGACAACCTCGCCGACAACGGCCGCGTCCTCGCCGCGCTCGTCCGGGAGGCCGTGGACACAGCCCTGCCCGGCGTGGAGGGCGACGACCTGCGGGCGTGGCTCGCGGCGTCGGTCACGTTCCCGTGCAGCATGGTCGACCGCATCGTCCCCGCGACGACACCCGCCCAGCGCGACGAGGTCGAGACGCTTCTCGGCGCGCGCGACGAGGGCCTCGTCGTCGCCGAGCCGTTCCTCCAGTGGGTCATCGAGGACCGCTTCGCCGGCCCACGACCGGCGTGGGAGCAGGCCGGGGCGACGTTCACCCACGACGTCGCGCCGTACGAGCGCGCCAAGCTGCGCCTGCTCAACGGCGCCCACTCGCTCCTCGCGTACGCGGGCTCCCTCGCCGGGTACGCGACGATCGCCGAGGCCGTCGCGGACCCGGCGCTCGCGGCGCAGGCCCGCGCGCTGCAGGCCGACGCGATCGCGACGCTCGAGGCCCCCGACGGGATCGACCTCGCCGCCTACGCCGACGAGCTGCTCGAGCGGTTCGCCAACCCCGCGACGGGGCACACGACCCGCCAGGTCGCGATGGACGGGACGCAGAAGATCCCGTTCCGCTGGGGCGGGACGCTCGCGGACCGTCTCGCCGACAGGTCCGCCGGAGATGCGCTGCCGCAGGGCGTCGTGGCCGCGCTCGCGGCCTGGGCGGCGTTCGTGGTCGCCGAGGTGCGCGCCGGCCGCGCGGTCGACGACCCCCGTGCCGAGGAGCTGCGCTCGGTCGTGGAGGCGGCCGACGGCGACGCCGCGGCGGTCCGCGCGCTCGTGCGCCTGCCGGGGCTCCTGCCCGACGTCGCGGACGCGGGCTCGCTCGACGCCCTCGCCGACGCGGTCGTCACCGCCGTGGGAACGGTGGTGAGCGCGCCGTGAAGATGGGCTTCCGCTGGTACGGCGAGGGGAACGACACCGTCACGCTCGACCACGTCCGGCAGGTCCCGGGCGTGGAGACGATCGTGTGGAGCCTGCACGACAAGCAGGCGGGCGAGGTGTGGGAGCAGGCGGAGATCGACGCCGAGGTCGCGAAGATCGTCGGCCTCACGGACGAGGCCCGCGCACGCGGGATCACGCGGACGTTCGACGCCGAGGTCGTCGAGTCCGTGAACGTCCACGAGTCGATCAAGCTCGGCCGCACCGTCCTCGGGATGGGTCGCGACGAGGCGATCGACAACTACCGGACGACGATCCGTCGCCTGGGCCGGGCCGGGGTGAAGGTCGTCTGCTACAACTTCATGCCGGTCTTCGACTGGCTGCGCACGGACCTGTGGCACCCGCTGCCGGACGGGTCGACCGCGCTGTTCTTCGAGCGCGCCGTCGTGGACGCGATGTCCCCGGAGCGGCTGATCGCGGACATGGAGGCGAACACCCACGGGCTCACGCTGCCGGGCTGGGAGCCGGAGCGGCTCGCGAGCTTCGGCGAGCTGAACGCCGCGTACGAGGGCGTGACGCACGAGGACATGTATGCGCACTACCGGTACTTCCTCGACGCGGTCGTCCCCGTGTGCGAGGAGGTGGACGTCAAGCTCGGCGTCCACCCCGACGACCCGCCGTTCGACGTGTTCGGCTGGCCGCGCGTGGTCTCGTCGAAGGACGACCTCGCCACCGTGCTCGGCCTCCACCCCAGCCCCAATCACGGCCTGACCCTGTGCCTGGGCAGCTTCTCGGCGGACCCGGACGCGGACGCCGTCGACGCCGTGCGCACGTTCATGGACCGCATCCACTTCACCCACGTGCGCAACATCAAGCACCTGGGGAACGGCGACTTCACCGAGGTGGCGCACCGGGCGTGCGAGGGGAGCGTCGACACGACGGGCATCATGAGGGCCTACGCGGAGGCGGACTACCAGGGGTACGTGCGCCCCGACCACGGGCGCCACCTGTGGGACGAGAACACGACCAACAAGCCACGGCCCGGGTACGGCCTCTACGACCGCGCGCTGGGGATCCAGTACCTCCTCGGCGCCTGGGACGCCTTCCGCTACCGCACGCCGTGAGGCCGGGCGTCGTCCTGCGGCCGGACCGGGCGCCGTCCCGTGCCTGCGCGGGCGGCGTGCCGTACGGTCGAGACTCCTGAAGCCGCCGACCTGAGGAGCCGTCGTGCCCCGACCCCCGCTGCCGTCCTCGCTCGTCGACCTGCTGCGCCGACCGAACGCCGCCGTGATGGCGACCACGCGGTCCGACGGCGCACCGGTCACCGCCGCGACCTGGTACGTCCTCGAGGACGACGGCCGGGTGCTCGTCAACCTCGACGAGAGCCGCGTGCGGCTCCAGCACCTGCGTCGTGACCCGCGCGTGTCGATCACGGTGCTCGACGAGAACTGGTACACCCACGTGACGCTCCTCGGCCGCGTCGTCGAGCTGCGCGACGACGAGGGCCTCGCCGACATCGACCGGATCTCGACGCACTACACCGGTCACGAGTACGCGAACCGCGAGAACCCGCGCGTCTCCGCGTGGATCGAGGTCGAGCGCTGGTACGGCTGGGGCGCCGCTCGCGGCGACGCCGCGAGCGACTGACGAGCGCGGGCCCCGGACCGGGTCTCAGGCGCGGTCGCCCGCGCTCGACGCGCGGACCACGAGCTCCGGCTGGAAGACCACCTGCTCGGCGACGGCGTCCCGTCCGCGCAGGAGCAGGTCCGCGGCGCGCTCGCCGAGCAGGTGGGTCGGTTGGCGCACCGACGTGAGCGGGGTCGCGAGCTCCGCGGCGAACGCGACGTCGTCGTACCCGACGACGGCGACCTCGCCCGGGACGTCGACCCCCTCGCGGCGCAGCGTGCGCAGCGCGCCGAGCGCGGCGAGGTCGTTGACGCAGAACAGGGCGGTGGGACGGTCCTCGCGCGCGAGCAGGGCGCGCGTCGCGGCCTCGCCGCCGTCGGCGTTGAGCGACGGGAGGGTGATCTCCGTGAGGTGCTCCGCCGGGTCGAGGCCCGCGGCCGCGAGCGCGTGCTCGACGCCGCGCAGGCGGTCCGCGCACTGGCGGATCGAGTGGGGCCCGTTGAGGAACGCGACCCGGGTGTGACCCTGGTCGAGGAGGTGCTGCGCGGCGAGCTCGCCGCCGCGCACGTCGTCGACGGCGACCGAGGACAGGTCGGGGGTCGGTGCCGGGCGGTCCAGGAGCACGACCCCGACGCCGCGCTCGCGCAGGGCCAGCAGGTGGTCGACCCGGTCCGTCGCCGGGACGACCATCACGCCGCGGACGCCGTGCTCCTCGAAGAGGCGCAGGTAGCGCGACTCGCGCTCCGGGTCCTCCTCAGAGCTCGCGACCATGAGCGTGTAGTCGTCGCGCGCGAGGCGGTCCTCGATGCCGCGCGCGACGTCGGTGAAGAACGGATTGGCGATGTCGAGGACGATCGCGCCGACCGTGGTGATCGTCCCCGCACGGAGCTGGCGTGCCGACCCGTTGGGCACGAACGAGAGGTCGTCGATCGCGGCGAGGACGCGCTCGCGCGTCGCGGGGGAGACGCGGTCGGGCCGGTTGAGCACGTTCGACACGGTGCCGACCGAGACCTGGGCCCGCCGCGCGACGTCGCTCACCGACGCGCGACGGCGCTGTGGCTCGGTGGTCATGAGATCTTCTCTCGTCGGTCAGGCACCATGATGAAGCGATTCACGCACACGAAAGGGTACCGATGACCGCATCTCGCGCGACGCGCGTCTGCTTCACCTCACAGGTCCGCCCGGAGCGGCTCGACGAGTACCGGTCCGTCCACGGGGCCGTGTGGCCGGAGATGCTCGAGGCCCTGCGTGACTCCGGCTGGCGCGACTACCACCTGTTCCTGCGTCCCGACGGGCTCCTCGTCGGGTTCCTCGAGACCGACGACTACGCCGCGGCCCAGGCCGCGATGTCCCGCACGGCGGTCAACGCGCGCTGGCAGGCGGCGATGGGTGACTTCTTCGTCGCCGACGGCAGCCCCGACGAGGGCTTCGTCGTGCTCGACGAGGTCTTCCACCTCGAGGCCCAGCTCGAGCGCGCCGGCCTGCCGACCGGCTGACCGCCCGGGCGGGCTCCGGCCACCTGGCCACGGTGTCGGTCACAGCCTTCGCCGGATGCGCCGTCGGCGTCTTGACCGCGAGAGAGAGGCTCCCGTACGCTCGCGATGAATCGATTCATTCCTGGATCGGACACACGGGCCGAGGGCGGCCCGCGACGGCGCGCGAGGCTGCGCGGAGGAGGAGAAGGACCATGACGGACCGCACCGAGGCGGCGCGTGCCGCGCTGCGGCAGCAGACGATCGAGCTCCCCTCGTGGGCGTTCGGCAACTCGGGGACGCGCTTCAAGGTCTTCGCCCAGCCGGGCGTGCCGCGCGACCCCTACGAGAAGATCGCGGACGCCGCACAGGTGCACCGGTACACCGGCGTCGCGCCGCGCGTGTCGCTGCACATCCCGTGGGACCTCGTGGACGACTACGAGGACCTGGCCCGGCACGCCGCCGAGCAGGGCGTGTCGATCGGCATGATCAACTCGAACCTCTTCCAGGACGACGACTACAAGCTCGGCTCGCTCACGCACCCCGACCCCGTCGTGCGCAAGAAGGCCGTCGACCACCACCTGCAGTGCCTCGAGGTCATGGCGGCGACGGGCTCGCGCGAGCTCAAGCTGTGGCTGCCGGACGGCATCAACTACCCCGGTCAGGACTCGCTCCGCGCCCGGCAGGACCGGCTCGCGGACTCGCTGGCCGAGGTCTACGCGGCGCTGACCGCCGCACACCCCGAGAACCGGCTCGTGCTCGAGTACAAGTTCTTCGAGCCCGCGTTCTACGCGACGGACATCCCGGACTGGGGCACGTCGCTGCTGCACTGCCTC
The DNA here is from genome assembly GCF_943181405.1 of Cellulosimicrobium sp. Marseille-Q4280. Taxonomy (GTDB): domain Bacteria; phylum Actinomycetota; class Actinomycetes; order Actinomycetales; family Cellulomonadaceae; genus Cellulosimicrobium. The sequence continues at coordinate 70,629 of NZ_CALPBY010000005.1, read as the reverse complement.
GCGCTCGGCGACCGCGCGAAGGTCGTGCTCGACACGGGCCACCACGCCCCGGGGACGAACATCGAGGTCATCGTCATGCAGCTCCTGCGTCAGGGGCGGCTCGGCGCCTTCGACTTCAACTCGCGCTTCTACGCGGACGACGACCTCATGGCCGGCGCGGCGGACCCGTTCCAGCTCTTCCGGATCATGCACGAGATCGTCCAGGCCGGAGCGCTCGACCCGAGCAGCGGCGTGAACTTCATGCTCGACCAGTGCCACAACGTCGAGGCGAAGATCCCGGGCCAGATCCGGTCCGTGATGAACGTCCAGGAGGCGACGGCCAAGGCGCTGCTCGTCGACGCGGACGCGCTCGGGGCGGCCCAGGTCTCGGGCGACGTGCTCGCCGCGAACGGCGTCCTCATGGACGCGTACAGCACCGACGTGCGCCCGCTGCTCGCGGACCTGCGCACCGAGCAGGGCCTCGCGCCCGACCCGATGGCCGCGTTCGCGGCGTCGGGCTACACCGAGACGATCGTGGCCGAGCGCGTCGGTGGCGCGCAGGCCGGATGGGGAGCCTGAGATGACCGGCACGACCACGAGCCCGACCCAGCCCGCCACCGAGGCCGTCGCCGACCTCGTCGCCCGGTCGAACCGCCTGGGGTCCGACCCGCGCGTGACGAACTACGCGGGCGGGAACACGTCCGCCAAGGGCACCGAGACCGACCCGGTCACGGGCGAGCCCGTCGAGCTGCTCTGGGTCAAGGGCTCGGGCGGGGACCTCGGCACGCTCACGGAGCAGAACCTCGCGGTCCTGCGCCTCGACCGTCTGCGCGCGCTCGTCGGCGTGTACCCGGGCGTGGAGCGCGAGGACGAGATGGTCGCCGCGTTCGACTACTGCCTGCACGGCAAGGGCGGAGCGGCGCCGTCGATCGACACGGCCATGCACGGCCTCGTCGACGCCGCGCACGTCGACCACCTGCACCCCGACGCGGGCATCGCGCTCGCGACCGCCGCGGACGGCGAGGCCCTGACGCGCGAGGCGTTCGGCGACGAGGTGGTGTGGGTGCCGTGGCGGCGGCCCGGCTTCCAGCTCGGCCTGGACATCGCAGCCATCAAGGACGCGCACCCGCAGGCGATCGGGTGCGTGCTCGGCGGGCACGGCATCACGGCGTGGGGCGAGACGTCCGAGGAGGCCGAGCGGCGCTCGCTCGACATCGTCCGCCGCGCGGAGGAGTTCATCGCCGGTCGGACGGCGCAGCTCGCCGACCGTGGCGAGCACCCGTTCGGCGCGGTGCGCGCCGGGTCCGAGGCGCTCGCCGAGGACGAGCGGCGCGCCAAGGCGGCCGCTCTCGCGCCGACGATCCGCGGCCTCGCGTCGACCGACGCGCCGCAGGTCGGGCACTTCACGGACTCCGACGTCGTGCTGGACTTCCTGGCCCGCGAGAAGCTGACCCCGCTCGCCGCGCTCGGCACGTCCTGCCCCGACCACTTCCTGCGCACCAAGGTCAGCCCGCTCGTCGTCGACGTGCCCGCCGACGCGTCCGTCGAGGAGACCGTGGAGGCGTTGCGCGCGGCGCACGCCGCGTACCGCGAGGCCTACCGCGCCTACTACGACCGGCACGCGACCCCGGACAGCCCGGCGATCCGCGGGGCCGACCCCGCGATCGTGCTCGTGCCCGGCGTCGGCATGTTCTCGTTCGGCAGGAACAAGCAGACCGCGCGCGTCGCCGGGGAGTTCTACGTCAACGCGATCAACGTCATGCGCGGCGCCGAGGCGATCAGCACGTACGCGCCCATCGAGGAGTCGGAGAAGTTCCGCATCGAGTACTGGGCGCTCGAGGAGGCCAAGCTCCAGCGGATGCCGAAGCCGAAGACGCTCGCCACGCGGGTCGCGCTCGTCACCGGCGGCGGGTCGGGCATCGGCAAGGCCATCGCCGAGCGGCTCGCGGCCGAGGGGGCCTGCGTCGTCGTCGCGGACCGCAACCTCGACGGTGCCCGCGAGGTCGCCGACGCGCTCGGCGGTCCGGACGTCGCGGTCGCCGTCGGCGGAGACGTCACCTCCGCCCGCGACGTCGCCGCGATGGTCGACGCCGCGGCCCTCGCGTTCGGTGGCGTGGACCTCGTCGTCAACAACGCCGGGCTGTCGATCTCCAAGCCGCTGCTCGAGACCACCGAGGCGGACTGGGACCTGCAGCACGACGTCATGGCCAAGGGGTCGTTCCTCGTGTCCCGTGAGTCGGCGCGAGCGATGATCGCGCAGGGCATGGGCGGCGACATCGTCTACATCGCGTCGAAGAACGCGGTGTTCGCCGGGCCGAACAACGTCGCCTACTCCGCGACGAAGGCCGACCAGGCGCACCAGGTCCGCCTGCTCGCGGCCGAGCTCGGTGAGCACCAGATCCGGGTCAACGGGATCAACCCCGACGGCGTCGTGCGCGGCTCGGGCATCTTCGCCGCGGGCTGGGGCGCGCAGCGCGCCGCGGTGTACGGGGTCGACGAGAAGGACCTCGGCGCGTTCTACGCGCAGCGCACGCTGCTCAAGCGCGAGGTGCTCCCGGAGCACGTCGCGGCCGCGGTCCTCGCGCTCACCGGGCCGGACCTCGCCCAGACGACCGGCCTGCACGTGCCCGTCGACTCGGGCGTCGCCGCGGCGTTCCTGCGATGAGCGGCACCCCGCACGACGCACCGCCGCTCGGGCGTCCGGACGACCGCCCCCGCGCGGCCTTCGCCGCGGTGGACCTCGGCGCGTCGAGCGGACGCGTCGTGGTGGGGGTCGTGCGGGGTGCGCCGGGGGAGGAGCGCGTCGACCTCACCGAGGTCGCGCGCTTCGCCAACGGGCCGGTCGAGGTGCCCGACGCCGCGGGCTCCGGTCTGTACTGGGACCTCCTCCATCTCTGGCGAGGCACGCTGGACGGGCTCCGCGCCGCGGGCGCGCACGCGCGCTCGCTCGGGCTGGCGCTCGCCGGCATCGGCATCGACTCGTGGGCGGTCGACGTCGGTCTCGTCGCCGCGGATGGCACGCTCCTCGGCAACCCGCGGCACCACCGCGACCCGCGCCTCGCGGGCGTGGCCGACGACGTGCTCGGACGGCTCGGCGCGGCCGAGCAGTACGCGGTCGACGGCCTCCAGGTGCTCCCGTTCACCACGTCGTTCCAGCTCGTCGCCGGCCGGCGCGACGCCGCGTGGCCGCTCGCCGCGTCCGTGCGCCTCGTGCCGGACCTCCTCGCGTCGTGGCTCACGGGCGTCGTCGCGAGCGAGGTCACCAACGCGTCGACGACCGGGCTCCTCGACGCCACGACGCGCGACTGGTCCGACCGGACGATCGCCGCGCTCGAGGACGCCTACCCCGAGCTCGCCGGGCTGCGCGGTCGCCTGGCCGAGGTCGTGGAGCCCGGGACGGTGCTCGGGCCGTTGACCCCGGCGGTGCAGGCCGTGACGGGTCTCGGACCCGTCCCGGTCGTCGCCGTCGGGTCGCACGACACCGCCTCGGCGGTCGTCGGCGTGCCCGCGAGCGACGAGCGCTTCGCGTACGTGTCCTCCGGGACCTGGTCCCTCGTCGGCGTCGAGCTCGACGCCCCGGTGCTCACCGCGGAGAGCCGCGCGGCGAACGTCACCAACGAGCTCGGCGTCGACGGCACCGTGCGCTACCTCAAGAACGTCATGGGCCTGTGGGTGCTGTCCGAGACGCTCCGGACGTGGCGCGAGGCGGGCGACCCGGTGACCCTGGACGACGCCCTCCCCGCGGCCGAGGCGGCCGAGCCGGGTCGCACCGTCGTCGACCTGGACGACGACGCGTTCCTCCCGCCCGGCGACATGCCGTCGCGCCTCGCCGCGGCCGCGCGCGCCTCCGTGCAGCCTGTCCCGGCGACCGTCGGCGAGGTCGTGCGGTGCGTCCTGGACTCGCTCGCCGACGCCTACCGGCGCGCGCTCGAGCAGGTCACGGCCCTGTCCGGCCGTGCGGTCGACGTCGTCCACGTCGTGGGCGGCGGGTCGCAGAACGCGCTGCTGTGCCGGCTGACCGCCGAGGCGACCGGGCTGCCGGTCGTCGCCGGACCGGTCGAGGGCGCCGCACTGGGCAACCTGCTCGTCCAGGCGCGCGCCGTCGGCGTGCTCGACGGTGACCTCGCCGCGCTGCGCGCCGTCGTGCGCCGGTCCGTCGTCGTGCGCCGGTTCGAGCCGGCCAGCGTGCCGGCCTCCTCCCCTCGTCCCGTGCCGGCGCAACCGATGCTCTGAGGGCGCCCCGGCCCCTCGGTCGACCGGGCTGGGCCGGGAAGCAGGCTTCCCGGCCCAGCCGTCGGACGTCGGCGGCGCGCGTCAGTCGGCGGGCGCGACAGCGGCCGGTGCGGCCCGCCGCGCCCGTGCTGCGAGCAGGAGCGCGACGACGAGGGCGACCGCCCCGACGGCACCGATCGCCGCGGGCAGGCCGCCGAGGGCGGCCGCGACTCCGGTGGCGACGAGGGGAGCGAGGAACTGGCCCAGGTAGAACGCCGAGTTCCACAGCCCCGACACACGGCCACGCCGCTCGAACGGCTGGCGGGCGATGACCCACACCACCAGGGTCGGCAGGAGCAACCCGGATCCCACGGACGCGATCATTGCCCCGGTGACCACCGCCGCGAGGCCGCCCGGTGCGAGCCAGATCACCAGCATGCCGACGGCCTGCAGACCGAAGGCCGTGGGGAGCAGCCTCGCGGGGGTGAACCGTGCGACCCGCGGGAACACGAGGCCGCCGGCGGCCGTGGCCAGGGATGCGCCGGCCGCGACGGCACCGATGACGGCGGTGGACCCGGCATCGACACCGGTACCAACCACGAGGTAGCTGATCTCCACGATGAGCACGTAGAAGGTGACGCCGCCCGTCAACGTCACGAGGAGCGGGACGCCGATCTCACGCCAGGGGATGCGAGCCGGCGGAAGGGCCGTCGTAGCGGGAGCGGAGCGCTCGGTCGTCGGCTCCCAGAGGAGGAGGGCGACGGGGACGGCGATCACGAGGCCTGCCGCGTAGATCCAGAACGGCGTGTGCCACCCGTTGGCGCCCAGTGCGCCGCCGACGGCGATGAACACGGTGGCCGCGAGAGTCGTCGTGACGGCCTGCAGCCCGAGGTAGCGGTTCCTGCGCTTCTCGTCGGGGAAGTAGTCGACGATGAGTGCCGTGGCGACGGTCATGATCGCGGCCTCGCAGATGCCGAGAAGGACGCGGCTGACGAGGATGCTCGGTAGTCCGTCCATCAACGCGGGGGCGACGCCGACGACCGAGTAGACGACGAGTGCGCCCAGGAGGAGCTTCTTGCGTGCGACCCGGTCGGCGAGCTGTCCGGCGAAGGGCGCGAAGAGAGCGATCATCAGGGCCGGTACGGCGACGATCATCGGCACGAGCACGGCAGCACCGGGGGTGGTGGCGAAGTGCTCCGAGATCTGCGGCAGCACGGGTGTGATGAGGACCGACCCGAGCACCGGCATGCAGCTGGCCGCGAGCAGGGGAAGGGCCTGGGCGCTGCCTGCTGTGCGTGGGGTCGACGTGGAGCGTTCAGCGACGTCGGTCATGAGATCTCCTTCGATCTTCGACGGTGGTGTGGTGCTGCGTGCGTCTCGCCGTCGAGGCGCACGTCGCGGGCAGGCGCACGATGGGAGACGTCGCCTGTCAGCGGTCGTGGGGAGCGACGGGTCGCTGCCTGATGGGGTCGGCCGAGGGCTCAGCCGTCGAGGAGGAGCGCGGCTCCCTGGCCGCCACCGCCGCAGAGCGCGACGCCCGCTCGCCCTCCGACGCGACGCAGGGTGTGCGCTGCGTGGACGACGAGCCGTGCGCCGCTCGCCCCGAGCGGGTGACCGAGCGCGATACCGCCGCCGTCGGTGTTGAGCCGGGGGTCGGCCGGGTCGATGCCGAGGGCGTGCGCCGATGCGGCCACGACGGCGGCGAAGGCTTCGTTGATCTCGATCGTGCTGAGCTGGTCGGTGGTCCAGCCCTCGGACGTGAGCGCCGCGGTGAGCGCGCGGGCGGGCTGTTCGAGGAGCGTGTTGTCCGGTCCCGCCACCTCGGCGTGCGCACGCAGCGAGGCGAGCACCGGCCACGCCTCGGCCTCGGCGCGAGCGCGCGTCGTGAGGACGACCGCTGCTGCGCCGTCGGACAACGGGGAGGCGTTGCCGGCCGTGATGGTGCCGTCGGGGTGGAACGCCGGCGCGAGACGCGCCAGCGTGTCGCCCGTGGACTCCGGGCGAACGCCTTCGTCGTCCGCGACGAGGGGCTCACCGCGGCGGTGCGGGACCTGGACCGGGACGATCTCGGCGCGCAGGGTGCCGTCCGCGCGCGCCCGTGCCGCTCGGCGGTGGGAGCGTGCCGCGACGGCGTCCTGGAGGACCCGGCCGACCGGCCGGCCGGCGATGCTGCGCTCTGTCAGCTCGCCCATGGCCACGCCGTCGAACGCGTCGGTGAGGCCGTCGTGACGCGCGTGGTCGAGGAGCCCGACGTCGCCGAACGCGAACCCCGCGCGAGATCCTGGGAGGAGGTGGGGAGCCCGCGTCATCGACTCCATCCCACCGGCGACGACGACCTCCGCCTCGCCGAGCCGCAGCCACCGAGCGGCTTCGATGATCGCGGTGAGGCCTGAGAGGCACACCGTGTTGACGGTGACGGCGCGAGCCGCCCCGTCGAGGCCGGCGCGCAGCGCCGCCTGGCGGGCGGGGTTCTGGCCGGCGCCGGCCTGCAGGACGTGCCCCATCACCACGGCGTCCACCACGCGGGGGTCGACCTCGGCCTGGGCGAGCGCGCCCCGGAGAGCGATCGTGCCGAGCTCGGTGGCGGGCACCGGTGCGAGCTGGCCTCGGAGGCGCCCCTGCGGTGTCCGCGCAGCGCCGACGAGGACGAGCTCGTCCTCCCTGGTCCGGCTCACGCGCGAAGGCCGGCGGCAGCGGGACGCACCGGGTCGAGGTCGAGGTCAACGCCGAACGCTGGTCCCGTCGACGTGCGCAGGTCCTCGACGGTGACGCCCGGTGCCAGCTCGCGCAGGACGAGCCCGTCCGGTGCGACGTCGAGCACGGCACGGTCGGTGATGATGCGGTCGACGACGCCCCGGGCCGTCAACGGCAGGTCGCACTCCTCGACGATCTTGGGTGCGCCGTCCCGGGTGAGGTGGTCCATGAGGACGACCACGCGGCGCGCACCCACGACGAGATCCATCGCCCCTCCCATGCCCTTGACCATGGACCCGGGCACCTGCCAGTTGGCGAGGTCGCCGGAGGCCGAGACCTGGAGCGCGCCGAGGATCGCCACCGCGATGTGCCCGCCGCGGATCATGGCGAAGGACGTGACGGAGTCGAAGCAGCTGGCGCCCGGCTGCATGGTGACCGTCTGCTTGCCCGCGTTGACGAGGTCGGGGTCCTCGTCGCCGTCGAAGGGGAACGGCCCGATCCCCAGGAGCCCGTTCTCGCTCTGCAGGGTCACGCGGACGTCGCGTGGCACGTGCCCGGCGACGAGCGTGGGGATGCCGATGCCGAGATTGACGTAGTCGCCGTCACGGAGCTCGAGCGCCGCTCGTGCGGCCATCTGGTCACGGGTCCAGGGCATGTCAGGCACCTCCTGGTGCTGCGGCGTGGGGTGCGGCGGCGTCCGAGGCCTCAGGCGTGCGCTCGCGCACCGTGCGCTTCTCGATCGGCTTGTCGTGCGCGGTGGTCACGACGGCGTTCACGAACACGCCAGGCGTCACGACGTCGTCGGGGTCGAGGTATCCCTCGACCGTCGGGTCGAGAAGGTGCTCGACGGACGCGACCGTGACGGGAGCGGCCATCGCGACGACCGGGTTGAAGTTCCGCGCCGTGAGCCGGTATCGCAGGTTGCCGGCCGCGTCTGCCGTGTGTGCGTGGACGAGCGCGAGGTCGGCACGGATCGCGCGTTCGAGGATGTACGTGCGGCCGTCGAGCTCGGCGGTGGGCTTGCCGTCGGCGACGGCTGTGCCGACGCCCGTGGGAGTGTAGAAGGCGGGGATGCCCGCTCCTCCGGCCCGAAGACGTTCGGCGAGGGTGCCCTGCGGGACCAGCTCGACGTCGAGCTCGCCGTCCAGGTAGCGGCGGGCGAAGAGCCTGTTCTCGCCCACGTACGAGGCGAGGACCCGGCTGACCTGGTCGTTCTCCAGCAGCACCCCGAGGCCCAGGCCGTCCACTCCCATGTTGTTGGAGACGATGGTGAGGTCGCGGACGCCGGAGGCACGGACGGCATCGATGAGCTCGTAGGGCACCCCGCAGAGGCCGAACCCGCCGACGGCGATGGTCATGCCGTCTCGGAGCACACCAGCGAGAGCCTGGTGTGCGTCACGCTCGAGCGTGGTCATCTCACCTCCTGCGGCGCGTGGGGGGTCGCGCTGCCCGATGCTCGGTCACGCCGTCGGTCTCGGGAGCGTGCGGGCGGTATGAAAGGAAGGTCGCTGAGGGAGGGTCCGGGAACGATGCGGTTCTCGACGGCACCGATCCCCTCGACCGCGAGCCGGACGACGTCACCGGGCACGAGCGGCGGCGGATCCTGGACGCCGGTCCGGCCCCAGAGCTCGGCGAGGCATCCCCCGTTGCCGCAGGTCCCGGACGCCAGGACGTCGCCGGGCATGACCCAGGTCCCGCGGGAGGCGTACGCGATCATCTCGTCGAAGGTCCAGGCGGCGTTCGACAGCAGGTCGCGGCCGACCGCTCGACCTCCGATCGTCGCGTCGAGTCCGAGGGCGAGGTACCCGTCGGCGTCCCGGTAGTCCTCGAGCTCGTCGGCCGTGACGATCCACGGCCCGAGCGTGCTGGCGGAGTCCTTGCCCTTGGCGGGTCCGAGATTGACCTGCATCTCGCGGCCCTGGAGGTCTCGAGCGGACCAGTCGTTGAACACCGTGTACCCGAAGATGTGGTCGCGCGCCGCACGCGGGGAGAGGTTCGTTCCCGCGTGGGACACCACGACGGCTACCTCGAGCTCGAAGTCGAGCTGTGTAGAACCGGGCGGTACGGGGACGTCGTCGTGGGCACCGACCATCGAGTGCGGGTTGGTGAAGTAGAACGTCGGCGCGTCGTACCAGGCAGCGGGGACGGCACCGTCGTCGGACACGCTGCGCACCACCCCCTCGACATGCTCCTCGAACGCGACGAAGTCCCGCACCGACGGTGGCTGCAGCGGCGGCAGGAGACGGACATCGGCGATCGGCACGAGCGCGGAGCTGGCGCGTGCCCACGACGCCGCCTCGACGGCGGCGGGCAAGCCCGCTCCCGCGACGTCGAGCACCGTGGTCCCCGGCCGCAGATCGTGCAGGCGTTCCTCGCCCGGCGCTCCGACGACGAGCGCGTGATGCTCCGCGCCCGCGAGCTCGTACCGCGCGAACCTCATGCCGGATCCGTGACGAGAGTCGAGATGCGTCGCATGAGGCCGGGGACGTCGGCCTCGGTCGGCGGGGTGTGGTCGAGCATCCACCGGGCGACCTGGACCGATGCCTCGACGACCGTCGAGGCGCGAGGTCGGCGCCGGTCCGCGTAGGACGCGAGGAGCGACTCGTCGAAGGCGTCCGCGGCGACGAGGAGCTCTGCGAGGACGAGCGCATCCTCGAACCCCTGCGCGGCGCCCTGGGCGATCGTCGGCGGGCAGGAGTGTGCGGCGTCGCCGACGAGGACCACGCGCCCGCTGTGCCAGGCTCCCGGTACGACGTGGTGCTCGAAGCGCGCGTAGTTGATGAAGGTGTCCGGAGAGAGGCTGTCCCGGACCTCGTCCCAGGCGCCGTGGTACGACGACGCGAGATCGCGGAAGACGTCGATCTGCTCGGCGTGGTCCAGTCCCGACCGGTCCTGCACGTCCTCGACGAGGTAGGCGTACATCGTGTCCGCACCGGTGGGGCAGTAGCCGGCGATGTAGCACCGCCCGCCGTAGGTGAGGTCGGTGCGCTCGACTGCTGTCGGGCGAGGCACGTGCACGCGCCAGATCCCCATGCCGGCGCTGGTCGGTTCGACGTCGATGCCGAGCTCGCGTCGGGTCCACGAGTGGATGCCGTCGGCGCCGACGACGAGGTCGTATCGTCCGCTCGACCCGTCGGCGAACGCGGCGTCGACTCCCGACGCGTCCTGGCTGAGGGTCGTCGGGACGGTTCCGTACCGGATCTTGACCCCCGTCTCGGCAGCGCGGTCCAGCAGGACGCGTGCCAGGACAGGTCGCGGCATCCCGAGGGTGGCAGGGAGGTCGGGCCCGCCGGTGCGCACGTCGGGGATCTCGGCCACGAGGGTCGCCGCGGGGTCGGGCAGACGGATGCCGAGGGAGTCGAACGGGTAGCCGGCCGCGAGGACGTCGTCCCACACGCCCAGCTCTCGCAGGATCCGTAGGGCGTTGCCCTGCAGGGTGATGCCGGACCCGACGTCGGGCACGTCGGGGCGCTCCTCGACGAGCTCGACGGCCACTCCCTCTCGGGCGAGCAGGATCGCAGCTGCCGTGCCGGCGGCGCCGCCGCCGACGATCAGGACGGAACGTACTGCAGGCATCGTTGCCTCACTTCCGGGTGGTTCGATGGAGGGGATCAGCCGTTCACTTCAGGGCGACGGGGTTCAGGGGCGAACCGACGGCACCGGTGATCGGCAGGGGTGGTGCGACGAGCAGGAACTCGTAGATCGCGTCGTCGGAGCAGTCCGCGCCGAGCTCCTCGAGCGCCCACATCTCGCCGAGGAACAGGCCGAGATGGGGGATGACGACCTGGTGGAACGGCTGGAACGCGTCCTCGAACTCGTTGGGCCTGACCTCGACGCCCCAGGTGTCCGTGGCCACGGCGGCCACGTCGTGCTCCCGGAGCCAGTCGATGGTCGTGAAGGACAGCCCCGGGGCAGGTCCGCCCGCGTAGGCGCCCCACCCTTCGCGGCGGGTCCGTCCGTAGTGCCCGGTCCGGACGACGAGGAAGTCGCCGGGACCGACCTGAGAGGTCGAGCCCTGCGCGGCGATCGTGGCGTCGAGGTGCTCGGGCAGGATCGCGAAGCCGTCCGGCAGCTCACCGCCGGCCGCCGTGCCCAGGTGCCGACCGACGTCGAGCAGGACCCCGCGTCCGGCGAAGTCTGCGGCGACGGTCTCCATGCCGGTGACGGAGTCGCCCGCCGAGGTGACGACCTCGCTCGCGCGACGGCCGTTCCAGGCGCGGCCGTGGTCGAAGATGTGCCCGAGCCCGTCCCACTGGGTCGAGCACTGCAGCGGCATGGCCACCACGTCGTCGGCTCCGCCGATGCCGTGCGGCAGACCCTGGTCGCCGAGCTCCGCCTCGATCCCTGTGTCGAGCATCGTGTGCACCGGGTTGGTGCGCCGGCGCCAGCCCTTCTGCGGCCCGTCCATGTCGAAGCGCTGCGCCAGCGAGAAGCTCGCCCCCCGCCGCACGAGGGCAGCGGCACGACGGCGGTGCTCGTCCGTCACGAGGTTGAGCGACCCCTTGACGTCATGCTCGCCCCAGCGACCCCAGTTCGAGCACCGGGCGGCAGCCGCAGCGATCGCGCCCTCCGGGTCGGCCCGGTCGAGCCCGCGAGGCAGGTCGTCGGCGACCCCGCCGTGGGCCTGCACGGCAGTGGTCATCGTGTTCTCCCGCCCAGCCGGTCGGCGACCCAGTCGGCGATGACATCCGTGGCGACCGACCCGTTGTCCACGCTGGAGTGGGCGGTGCCTCCGGTGCGGTCGGTGAACACCACGAGCTCGCGATCGGGCGACGACGTGAGCTGGTCGTACGTGCGGTGGGCGTACTCGAGCGGGATCTGCCGGTCGTGCTCGCCGTGCGTCACGAGGAACGGCACATGGATCCGGTCCAGGACACCGTCGAGGTGGACGTTCTCCGCGATCTGGAAGAACTCGTCGAGATCCTTCGCGCCCCACACCCACTGGACGTGCTCCCAGTAGTGGGGGACCGGTCGCTCGCCCTCACGGGCACGCCGTGCCTGCTGGACCGCGCGCCAGTCGTGGTTGGCTCCCCAGGCGACGCCGAGGGCGAAGCGGGGCTCGAACGCGACCGCTCGGGGTGCGTAGTAGCCGCCCAGGGAGACACCCAGGAGACCGACCCGTTCGGCGTCCACGTCGTCACGGCCCGCCACTGCTTCGTAGACCACGGACGCCCACTTCTCGGCCTCCGGGACGGCGTGCAGACCCTGCAGGCGCAGCGCCTCACCGGTTCCCGGCTGGTCCAGGCACAGGCTGGAGATGCCCCGGGCGGCGAGCTTCGCCGCCGGTCCCGTGCGGTAGAGCATCTCCTTGGTGCTGTCGAGGCCGTTCACCTGGACGAGCAGCGGACTCGGACCCTGGATCCTGGTTCCGTCCGGGGCCAGCGCGTGGGTGAGGATGCCCGCGAGGTGCGTGCCTGCGTAGGGGATCTCCACCCGCTCGGCGTTCTCGCGCGCCAGGTGGGTGCCGCGGTCGAACGTGTCGCGGAACTTGGCGTACAACGCGGCGCGCGGAGCGTGGCCTGCTGCCTGCATCCGCTCGCCGGTCAGGAAGTAGGTCGCGGCCCGAGCGAGCTTCTCACCGGCCGACAGCTCGTGCCCTGCGGCCTCGTCCTCGTCCGCGAGCTCGACGAGCGTGTCGCCCTTGGCCTCCCAGGCGGCCATGAGCGCGACCGTGCCCGCGTCATCACCCTGTGCGGCCGCGTCGAGAAGGGGACGGCAGACGGTGTCGATCTCGCCGATCTGCCCGCCCATCTGCAGGGCCAGGTTCACGGACAGGTTCCACACGTAGTTTCCGGGGAAGTACTGGAACATCGTGCGGGCCTCAGCCCTGGCCGTGGCGGGCGTAGGGGTTGACGAGCGCGTCTTCGGTGCCGGGGAGCACGCCCTCCTCGGTCGCCGACGGCTTGCCGGCGTCCGGCGGGAAGCACTCGGTCATGGACATCGGCATGGCCGAGTTGCGGTAGATGCTGTTGGAACCCGTCGACGGCTTCCAGGTGTTGGCCTGCCAGTCGGGGACGTAGTTGCGGTAGCCGCCGGTGTTCAGCTCGATGCGCATGCCGCCGGGCTCGCGGAAGTACAGGAAGGACTGCTCTCCGATGCCGTGGATGCTGGGGCCGTACTCGATGTGGGCGCCGTTCTCCATGAGCACGTCGGCGGCGACGAGGAGCTCCTGCACCGAGTCGGTCCAGAACGCGATGTGGTTCACGCGACCGCCACGGTCCGAGGAGTCGAGCACGACGCCGAGGTCGTGCGACTTCTCGTTGGTAGTGAGCACGCTGAAGACCGTGATCTCGGCGTGGTCCAGCTCGGTGAACGCCATGACGCGGAAGCCCAGGACCTCGCTGTACCAGGCGGCGAAGCCCTTGACGTCGCTCGCGGCGATGGTCACGTGGTCGAGGAACCGCGGGGCGGCGGCGTGCGAGCTGCGTCGCTCGGGACGGTCGGGGAAGACCGAGGTGAGCTCGGCGGGCGCGGAGTGCTGGGGCACGTCCCAGTACAGCTCCATCGTGTGGCCGTAGGGGCCGGTGAACTGGAACGAGCGGCCGTGTCCCTGGCGCTTGTCGTACCAGGTGCCCTCGACGCCCTTGGCCTGCACCCGCGCGGCCGCGGTCTCGAGCGCGTCGGCGCTGGTGGTGCGCCAGGCCATGTTCACCAGGGCGGGCTCGGCGCCGGGGGAGACGATGAGGCTGTAGGGGTAGTAGTCGCCCCAGCACCGGAGGTAGGTGGTGCCGTCGTCGTCGCGCGCGACAGGGCGCAGGCCGAACTGCTTCTCGAAGAAGGCGGCCGTCGCGTCCACGTCGGGGGAGGCGATCTCCAGGTGGGCGAGGTGTGCCAGGTGCGTGCTCGTCATCGAACGTCGTCCTCTCGGGTCGGTCGTCACCGGTCCGCGCGGCGCGATTCGCACCTGAGGAGTTGCGCAACGCCGCGCGGCCTGGCACCACTCTGGGTCCTCGGCATCCATCAGGGAAGACGATGTTGTCGATAAGCGGTATCGACGCGATCGATAGGACTACGAGGGTCGCGTGCCAAGCGGTCGCGCCTCGGCTGCCCGTCAAAGGTCGGTAGCGGCTCCGTCGTGCTGGCTCATCCCGACACCGTCCTGCCCGACGGCGGGCAGTGGAGGGCATGATGTGCGTATGGTGCCCATCGACCGCATGGATGCGGATCGGTCGAACCCGTCGTCACGCCCCCCCGTGTCCTCGACGCGACTGACGAACCTCGACCTCAACCTGCTCGTCGCGCTGGACGCGCTGCTCCAGAACCGCAGCGTGACCCGGGCCGCGGCGCAGATGGGGCTCAGCCAGCCTGCGCTCTCCGCCTCTCTGGCCCGGCTTCGGCGGCACTTCGACGACCCGCTGCTGAGCCGACGGGGGAACGAGTACGTCCTGACGCCGCTCGCGCAGCAGCTCCGGGAACGGACACGCACCGTGCTGGCAGGCGTCGAGCGGGTGTTCGCCGCCGAGCCGGTCTTCGACCCGGCCTCCTCGACGCGGCAGCTCACGATCGTCGCGAGCGACTACAGCGTCGCGATCCTCGGGGCGCCGCTCACCGAGCTGCTCGAGCGGGAGGCCCCGGGCATGAGGGTGCACTTCTCCGCGAACACGCCGAGCATCATCGACGACGCGGAGCACGCCCTCGTCGGCGTCGACCTGATCCTCCTGCCGCACGGGTTCGTGACCGACCTCCCGCACAGAGACCTCCACGACGACCGGTGGGTGTGCCTGGTCGCCGCGTCGAACACCGAGGTGGGCGAGGAGCTGACGCGCGAGCAGCTCACCGAGCTCCCGTGGGTGATGACGTTCCACAGCCCGACGGCGTCGACACCCGCCGCCCGTCGTCTGCGGATGGCCGGCGTCGAGCCGCGGGTCGAAGTGGTCACCGAGCACTTCCTCACCGTGCCTGCCCTCGTCGCGGGGAGCGGTCGGGTCGCGGTGCTCCAGGAGCGGCTCGCGCGCCGGCTCTCCCCGGAGGCCGGTGTGCGCACCGTCGCGTCGCCGGTCGACCTGGGGTCGCTCGTCGAGGCCATGTGGTGGCACCCGGTCAACACGCACGACCCCGAGCACGAGTTCTTGCGCGACGTGCTCCGGCGTGCGGCACGCACGCTGGACCAGGCCTAGCCGAGCTGCGCAGACGTCAGGTCAGGTCCACGTCGGCGAGGTCTCGCTCGATCTGTGCACGCGAGTCCAGCAGCAGCGGGAGCAACGTCGAGGGCAGTCGTTCCGCGAACCGGTCCGCCCGGGTGGAGAGGGTCACGGCGCCGACGGGTGTGCCCCAGCGGTCGTGGACGGCGGTCCCGACCGCTGCGACCCCACGTTCCGTCTCCTCGACGTTGACCGCGTAGCCGTGGGCACGGGCCCTCGTCGCGTCGCCGAGCAGCTTCGCCATGGCGGCCTCGGTGAGGGTTGCTGCGGGCCCCGCCGTGTAGATCTCTCGGATCTGGTCGTCGGTGAGCTCGGCCAGGAGCGCCTTTCCTCCCGATGCCTCGTGGGCGGGCATGACGACGCCGTCCCGGTCGTGCGTCGCCTCGACGGTGCGAGCCCGGACCGTGACGAGGAAGCGGACGTTCGTACCCACGCGGATCATGAGGTTCGCCGACTCTCGACTGCGCCGCGACAGAACCTCGAGATGCGGTTGGCACAGCCGGCGGAAGTCGCGCGTCCACTCCAGGCGCGCCGGCCCTGCGTCCATGGAGGGCCCCGGGAGGTAGACGTGAGCCTCGTTCTGCACGGCGAAGCCCCGGAACACCAGGGTCTGCAACAGGCGGTGAGCGCTGGACCGCGAGACGCCGAGCTGTTGGGCGGCGTCCGCGACGCGCAGCGCGCCGTAGTCCCGCAGGAGCTGGAGCAGCCTCAAGCCACGGTCCAGGGACTCCACGGCGATCGACGGGCGTTCCGGCAGCGGTGGGTGGGTGCGCAGATTCCTCACAGCGGAACATTCTCGCGCAAGCGTCGCCGTCGCGCTTACGGTCCCCGGCATGGTTCACGACGTGGTGGTCCCGACAGAGACGTCCCTGGTGGTCGGCGGAGGCATCGGAGGCCTCGCCGCCGCCCTCGTCCTGAGACGCAGCGGGCAGGCGGTCACCGTGGTCGAGCAGGCGCCCGCCTTCGGCGAGATCGGCGCGGGGTTGCAGCTCGGCCCGAACGCCACCCGCATCCTTGCCGACTGGGGCGTGCTCGACGAGGTCCGCGCGGTCGGCGTCGAGCCCCGCCGTCTCGTCCTGCGGGACGCGATCACCGGCGACGAGCTCGCGGCCCTCGACCTCACGGGCAGCTTCCGAGCCCGGTACGCCTCGCCGTACGTGGTCATCCACCGCACCGACCTGCACGCCATCCTGCTGCGTGCCTGTCAGGACGCCGGGGTGGACCTGGAGACCTCGACGCGTATCGCCGACGTCACCCAGGACGAGGCCGGCACGCTGGCGCGCACCGACGACGGCCGGACCTTCGGCGCGGACGTGACCTTCGGCGCGGACGGTCTGCACTCCGTGCTGCGCCAGGACATCGTCGGCGACGAGGTGGTCCCCTCGGGCTTCGTCGCCTACCGGGGAACCGTGCCCGTCGAGGACGTTCCCGACGCCCGCGCGCTCGACGACGTGGTGTGCTGGGTCGCGCCCGGCGCACACGTCGTCCAGTACCGGCTCAGGGGCGGCAGCGTTCTCAACGTCGTCGCGACGTTCCGTTCGCCGGGGTTCGACCGTGGTGAGCCCGACTACGGCACTCCCGAGGAGCTGGAAGAGGTCTTCTCCGCGTGCGATCCGCGCGTGCGCGAGGCCGTGTCCCACGTGGGGCGCCAGCGTCGCTGGCCCTTGTTCGACCGCGAGCCTGCGAACCACTGGGGGGCAGGTCGGGTCGTGCTGACCGGCGATGCCGCGCACCCGATGCTGCAGTACCTGGCTCAGGGCTGCTGCCAGGCGCTGGAGGACGCCCGCACGCTCGAGGAGCTCCTGGCCGAGCAGACGCTCGGTGCCACCGACTGGCCACAGGTCCTCGAGCGCTTCACGCGGGCGAGGATCCCGCGGACCGCCGAGGTCCAGCGACGCGCCCGGTTCTTCGGCGAGGTCTGTCATGCCGACGGCGCGGCCCGGGTGCTGCGCAACGCCCTGCTCGAGCGCGCGGACGACCTCAGCGAGTACACCGACTGGCTCTACGCGGGTACCGCCGCCGAGCGCCTCGCACCCACCCGACCCCTGACGCTCGCCTGAGCCCGATCGACGGAGATCACCATGAGACTCGCAGTGCTGGACAACACCATCCCGGTCATCGTGATCGGCGACGAGGCCGTGGACGTCAGCGACGTCGTCGCCCCGCAGCCGGGGCCCGCCGGACCGTGGGGAGCGTTCCTGGAGGCCGGGCGTGGCGTGGACGAGCTCGCGGCCCTCGACCTGAGGGCGTTCCCTCACGCCGCTCTGGATCTCGGGCGTCTGTCCGCGCCGCTGCGCAGGCCCCGCAAGATCGTGGCTGCGCCGGTCAACTACCTCGACCACAAGGTGGAGATGGCCGAGCAGAAGTCCATCGCGGACTACGGCGTCTTCCTCAAGGCCGGGACCTCGGTCGTCGGGCCGGGCCAGGACGTCCAGCTGCCGTATCACGACAAGCGCACCGACCAGGAGGGAGAGCTCGCCCTGGTCATCGGACGCACGGCCCGGCACGTCTCGACGGACGACGCCCTGGACCACGTCTTCGCGTACACGTGCGGGCTCGACATCAGCCTGCGCTCGACCGAGGACCGTTCCACCCGCAAGTCGTTCGACACCTTCACGCCGCTCGGCCCCTGGCTCGTGACCGCCGACGAGATCTCCGACCCCGACGACCTCGCCCTGCGGTGCTGGGTCTCCGGTGAGCTGCGGCAGAGGACGAGCACGGCCGAGCTGCTCTTCTCGGTGCCGCAGCTCATCTCCTACGCCTCGTCGGTGATGACCCTGGAGCCCGGAGACGTCGTCCTGACGGGAACGCCGGCAGGCGTCGGCCCGCTCGCCGACGGCGATCGCGTCCGGGTGGAGATCGACTCGGTCGGTTCGCTCGAGGTCGGCGTGACGGCTCGTCACGCCGTCGCGTACGACGCCCGGCCCCAGGGGCGGATCGGCTCGCTGGCCGGGGAGGGCAGCCGATGAGCCTCACGCAACGCGTGCAGTCCGCGCCGATGAGCCGGACGCAGTACGCGGTCGTCGCTCTGTGCGTCGCGATGAACATGCTCGACGGCTTCGACGTGCTGGCCCTGGCCTTCAGCAGCTCGGCCATCGCGGACGAGTGGCAGCTCTCGGGCGGCCAGCTGGGCGTGCTGCTGAGCAGCGCGCTGCTGGGCATGGCGATCGGCTCGGCCCTGGTGTCCCAGGTCGCCGACGTGATCGGACGTCGCACCACCGTCCTGGCGTGCGGCGCCGTGATCACCCTGGGGATGGCTCTGTCTGCGGCCGCCACCGGCTACGAGATGCTCCTGGCCGTGCGCGTACTGACCGGACTCGCGATCGGCACGCTGCAGGCGTGCCTCAACGTGCTCGTCTCGGAGTACGCCTCCGCACGCCACCGGCCCACGGCGATCAGCTTCTACACGGCTGGCCAGCCGATCGGCGGGACCCTCGGGGGCATCCTCGCCGGCGTCCTGCTCGCCACCCTCGGCTGGCGCTCGGTCTTCGCCTTCGGCGCCGTGGCGACCGGGGTGCTGATGCTCGTGGTCTGGCGTGTGCTGCCCGAGTCGATCGACTACCTCACCAGTCGTCGGCCTCCCCGAGCTCTGGAACGCCTCAACGCGATCCTCGCTCGCATCGGCCACCCACACGTGACAGAGCTGCCCGCGCCGGCGGCGGCCCGTACGACGAGGGCACGCTGGAGCGCCGTCCTGATGGGCCGGGCCGGCCTGGTCACCCTGGCCCTGGGTCTCGCCTTCTTCATGCTCATGGCGGGCTTCTACTTCGCGAACTCGTGGACGCCGCAGCTGATCGTCCTGAACGGCTTCCTGCCGGGAGACGGGGTCCAGGCGGGGGTGATGTTCAGCCTGGGCGGTATCGCCGGATCGCTGATCTTCGGCCCTGTCGCATCACGGGTCGGTGTCCGGCCGACGCTGGTAGCGGCCTTCGTGCTCGCCGGCGCAGCCTTCGCCGGCTACGCGTCGTCGATGGGATCGCTCGCCGTGGCCTTCACTCTTGCCGCCGCGCTCGGGGCCACGACCAGCGCTGCGATGGCCGGCATGTTCTCCGTCGGGCCGATGTCCTACGACGCCGCCACGCGGGCGACCGGGGTCGGGCTGATCATCGGGCTCGGCCGGGTCGGTGCGATCGTCTCGCCGATCGTCGCCGGCCGTCTGCTCGACACCGGCTGGGAGCCGGGCCAGCTCTACTACCTGTTCGTCATCCCCATGCTCGTGGGCGCAGCGGCGATCGCACTGCTGCGCCGCGTTCCGCTCGCCACCCCTGACGCCACCGTGGCCAGCCCCGCTTCGACGGGACAGGCCGTCGGGACCGTGACGTCGACTACTTCAGGAGGTCAGCCATGAGCACGCAGCCCGAGACTCTTCCCGAGGCCCACGACGGCCAGCCCGAACCGGGCCCCGAGCTCGACCGTCTGTACGCGGACTTCGAGCGCAACAGCACGGCGCCGCTGTGGACCCAGACCAACGACCTCATGCCGATGGTCCCCAAGCCGGCTGCGGTGCCGTTCGTGTGGAGGTGGACCGAGCTGGTCGACATCGCCCGCCGAGCCGGCGATCTCGTGCCGGTCGGGCGTGGCGGTGAGCGCCGCGCCATCGGACTGGCCAACCCGGGACTCGCCCCCACCGCGTACGCCACCCCCACGTTGTGGTGCGCCATCCAGTGGCTGGGACCGTTCGAGACCGCGCCCGAGCATCGACACGCGCAGAACGCGTTCCGGTTCGTCGTGGAGGGGGAGGGCGTCTGGACCGTCGTCAACGGGGACCCCGTCCGCATGAGCCGAGGAGACCTGCTGCTGACGCCGGGGTGGAACTTCCACGGGCACCACAACGACACCGACCAGCCCATGGCGTGGATCGACGGCCTCGACGTCCCCTTCGTCCACGACGTCGACCTCGGCTTCTTCGAGTACGGCTCGGAGCGCGTCACCGACGAGGCGTCCCCGCCGTTCTCGCGTTCCGAGCGGCTCTGGGCCCACCCGGGGCTCACGCCCCTGTCCTCCCCGGGCCCGCAGGTCTCCACGCCGATCGCCGCCTACCGGTGGGAGCACACCGACGCCGCGCTGCGCGAGCAGCTCGCACTCGAGGACGAGGGCCACCCCGCCACGGTCGAGCAGGGCCACGCGGCGATCAAGTACACCAACCCCACCACGGGCGGCGACGTCCTGCCGACGATGCGCTGCGAGTTCCACCGCCTGCGGCCCGGTGCCCGGTCAGCCGCCCGTCGCGAGGTCGGTTCGTCCGTCTGGCAGGTCTTCGAGGGCTCGGGGGCGGTCGTGCTCGACGGGGAGCAGCGCGAGCTGCACAAGGGCGATCTGTTCGTCGTGCCCTCGTGGACCGAGTGGTCGATCGAGGCGCGCGAGGAGTTCGACCTCTTCCGGTTCTCCGACGCCCCCATCGTCGAGCGGCTGCAGTTCCAGCGGACCTACCTCACCGAGTCGGGCCGCCTGCTGCCGGGCAGCCGAGGCTGAGCGATGGCCGCACGTACCGACCGCGTCACCGACCCCGGCATCAGGTCCGACCTCCTGCTGGCGCGACGGGGGACCGCCTACTTCTCCCGCAAGCTCAACGAGCTCTCCGACGTCGACCTGTACGGCGCGTCTCGCGTGCCCGGCTGGAGCCGAGCGCACGTCGTCGCGCACGTGGGCTATCACGCCCGGGAGCTGGCCGGTGCCATCGAGCTCGCACGCACCGGCGCGCGCCCGGATCCTGAGGTGGCGTACGGACTCGACACGGTGGACTTCGGTGCCACGCTGCCACCCAGCGCGCTGCGCAACCTGCACGCACACGCCGCAGTTCATCTGGACGTCGAGTGGCGCGACCTTCCGCCCGAATGCTGGGAGCGGGTGGTCAGCGTTCCGGAGTCCGGCGACGAGAAGGTGTCGCGCACCCCGTGGCTGCGAGCACGGGAGGTGTGGCTGGCGGCCCTGGACCTCGACAACGGAGCTCGGCGGGAGGATCTGCCCGTGCAGGTGTGGGAGCGTCCTCCGATCACCGTGTGAGGTGGTTGCGCCCACAGGTCCGCCGGGATGACGCCGTCAGGCGTCAGCCCGACGGGCCTGTCCGGTGCTGGCGCGCACGACGAGCGATGGCGCCAGCACGACGGCCTCGTGCTCGTGACCCTCCGCGTCGCGTCCCTCCTGGATCACCAGTCGCATGCCCTCACGCCCCATCTTCTCGCCCGGCTGGGCGACGGTCGTGATGGGGATCGGGCTGTCCCACGCCGCCTGGTTGTTGTCGTAGCCCACGACGGCGACGTCGTCGGGGACGCGCACGTCCAGCGTCGACTCCAGAGCCTGGACGATCCCCGCCGCGAGGAGGTCGGTCGCCGCGACCACGCCGTCGACCAGCCCCGCGCGCACGTCGTCGACGATCGCGCGCCCGACCTCCCAGCCGTCAGCCCGGTTGACGCCCGTCGGCGTGATGGTCCGCACGTGGCTCACCCCGCGCTCGCTCACGGCACGGGCGAAGCCTTGCGCCCGGTGCCGCACCGGCTCGAGGCCCCCGGGACCGCCGACGAAGACGAGGCGCTGGCGCCCCACCTCGACGAGATGGTCGGTCGCCAGCCATCCTCCGTGCTCGTTGTCGACGGCGACGCTGCAGAACCGGGTCGACGGCACGGCGAGATTGAGCATCACCGTCGGTGCCGTCCGCGGTGTCTGGCCCGCGATCGCCGCGAAGTGGTCGCTGTCGTTCAGCGTCAGGAGCACGCCGGCGACACGAGCCTGGGTGAAGGTCCGCAGGTGTCGGGTCTCGCGGTCGAGGCGGGTGTCGCTGTTCGCGATCATCAACGAGTACCCGCCGTCTTCCGCCGCTGCCTCCGCGCCGCGCGCCACGTCGACGAACAACGAGTTGCTCAGGTCGGGCAGGACGATGCCTACCGTCCTGCTGGTACCCGCTGCGAGCGAGCGGGCATTCGCGTCCGGGACGTAGTCCAGCATCGCCATCGCCCGCACGACCTTGTCGGCCGTCGCGGTCGACACGCGTCCGGGGTGGTTCAGCACGTTCGACACGGTCCCCGACGACACCCCGGCCAGCGCCGCGACGTCACCGATGGACGGTCGTGACCGTCCCCCCACCTCGCCGTTCTCAGCCATCCTCACCTCTCTCGCGCTTCCGCAGCGCAGCATAGCCGTTGTTGATCCGCTTCATCGACCAGGTGAATAGGCCCAGGAGAAGCGGGCTCCACGCTGCTGCCAGTGTTTCCAGTGCACATCGGGGACTTGCCACCATCGCGGTCGACACTCTAGCCTCCTCGATTGAAGCGCTTCAAAGGCGTAGCGAAAGACTTCGAGGAGGAAGTGATGATCACTCAGGGACAGCGGCGCGCGGCGCTGCTCACGGCATCGACGCTGTCGATCGCGTTGCTCGCGTCGGCGTGCTCGGCAGGTGACGGCGGCGAGCAGGGCGGCGAGGCCAGCGGAAAGTTGGAGTACCTCTCCCTCGCGGAGAACACGGCGGTCAAGGACACCCTGACCGCGCTGAGCGAGGACCAGTGCGCCGCGCCGGAGGAGGCGTCCCCGCTGTCCGTCACGACGCAGCCGCAGGCCAGCTTCGACCAGCAGCTGCAGCTCCTCGCGGGCCAGGACGCGCTGCCGTCGCTCTTCGCGACCGGCAACTCGCCGCAGGTGATCAAGGACGTCCACGGGGCCGACCAGCTCGTCGACATCGACGCCGAGCTCGAGGAGCTGGGCAAGTCCGACGCGATCATCCCGGCGGCCCGCTCCACGATCGAGGCGCTCTACGACGGCGAGGTCTACGTCCTCCCGTCCGAGTTCAACGTCGAGGGCATCTGGTACAACAAGGCGCTCTTCGAGGAGAACGGGATCAGCATCCCCACGACGTTCGACGAGCTCGCCACCGCGGCGGAGCAGCTCGCGGCGGCCGGGGTCACGCCCATGGCCGCCGCCGGCAAGGACGGCTGGCCGCTCACGCGCCTGGTCGGCAACTACATCTACCGCTCCGTCGGCCCCGACGCGCTGCAGAAGGTCGCCGACGGCGAGGCGAAGCTCACGGACCCGGAGTACGTGGAGGGCGCGGCGAAGATCGCCGAGCTCGGCGAGGCAGGGGCGTTCGGTCCGTCGGTCGGCTCCATCGACTACACGACGGCCATGAACGAGTTCCTCACCGGCAAGGCCGGCATGTACTACATGGGTTCCTGGGCGCTCGCGAACTTCAACGACCCCGCGCAGAACCAGCTCGGCGCGGACGGCATCGGCTTCGTCCCGTTCCCCGACGTCGACGGCGGGTCGGGCGACTCGACCCAGCTCGCGGCCAACATCGGCGTCCCGCTCGCGATGTCCCAGAGCGCGTTCGACGACGGCGCGAAGGAGTGGCTCGGCTGCATCGCGGACAACTTCGGCACGCAGTCGCTCGCGGAGCAGGGCGTCATCACGGGCTTCGCGGCCGACGACGCCCTCGACGTCGAGCCCCTCACCGGCATCGTGCAGGACCAGATCGCGTCCGCGGACACGACCGTCCTGTGGTTCGAGGCCCTGTTCAACCCCAAGGCCACCACGACGGCGACGTCGAACGCGCAGCTCCTCGTCACCGGGCAGATGAGCCCCGAGGACTTCATGGCCGACGTCCAGGCGGATCTCGGCTGACCTGCCCGACGGGGGCGGCCAGCCCCACCGTTCCGACCAGGGCTGACCAGCCCTCCGCGGGGCGTGCGCCGGACGCCGGCCACGCCCCGCGGACCCTTCAGCACGCGGGTCCCGAGGCGGACCCCTCACGACGGAGAGACACTCCATGCGTCACGTACTCGGTGATCGGCGCGCGATCGCCCTGCTCCTGGGGCCGGCCCTCGCCCTCTACACCCTGATCCTGCTCGTCCCCGTCGTGTGGTCGCTCGGCTACACGTTCTTCGAGGGCAACGCGATCAGCGGGTTCACGTTCGTCGGCGCCGACAACTTCGTCCGCCTGGCCACCGATCCCGCGGTGCGCGACGCGCTGTGGTTCACCGTCAGGTTCGCGCTCGTCCTCACCGTCGTGCAGGTCGCCGTCGGGTACCTGCTCTCGCTGCTGTACGTCTTCGTCCTGCGACGGTCGTCCGGGATCGTGCGGACGCTCGTCTTCTTCCCGGTCGTGCTGCCGACGGTCGCGGTGGCGCTCATGTTCCAGCAGCTCTTCGAGTCCGCCCCGCGCACGGGCCCCGTCAACGCGCTGCTCGAGGCGGTCGGCATCGGCGCCGTCGACTGGTTCGCGAGCGGCTCGAGCGCGTTCTGGGTGATCATCCTCATGGAGGCCTGGCGGTCGATGGGGTTCTACGCGGTGCTGCTGTACGCCGGCCTCGTGGACATCCCCGAGGAGACGCTCGAGTCCGCGCGCCTCGACGGCGCGTCGGGCGCACGCCTCGTGCGGCACATCGTGCTCCCGCTCTCCCTGCCGGTGCTGCTCTCGTCGGTGATCTTCTCGATCAACGGCACGCTCAAGGTCTTCGACTCCGTGCTCGCGCTGACGAACGGCGGGCCGGGCAGCCAGACGACGCCGCTGACGCTGTACATGTACCAGACCTCGTTCAGCTACGGCGAGTACGGGTACGGCAGCTCCCTCGCGCTGCTGCTGACGATGCTGTGCCTCGTCGTGACCCTCTTCATCTTCCGCTCGAGCCGCCGCGACCTGACGAAGGCCTGAACCATGACCACCACCCTCGCTCCCACCACCGCCCCGTCCACGCCGACGCGTGCGCCGCGGCGCCGTCGGCCCGCTCGACGCGTCTGGCACTCGGTCTGGACCGGCCTGGTCACCGCCCTCGTGCTCGTGATCGTCGTCTACCCGCTGGTGTGGCTCGTCCTCGGCTCGCTCAAGTCCCAGCCGGAGTTCCTGAACAACCCGACGTTCGCCCTGCCGGAGAACTGGGCGAACTTCGACAACTACGTCACGGCGGTCACCGACGGCAACCTCGGGACGTACGCCCGCAACAGCGTGCTCGCCGTGGTGCCCTCCCTCTTCCTGACGATCCTGCTCGGCGTCGCCGCCGGGTTCGCGCTCGAGGTCATGGTGTGGAAGGGGCGTTCGACGACGCTGCTGCTCTTCCTCGCCGGGATCATGATCCCTGGCCAGATGATCCTGCTGCCGCTGTTCACCATCTACTTCGAGGTCGGGCTGACCGGTTCGCTGTGGCCGCTCATCATCACGTACACGACGATCGGGCTGCCCCTCACGGTGTTCATGATGGCGACGTTCTTCCGTAGCGTGCCGCGCGAGATCTTCGAGGCCGCCACGCTCGACGGCGCGAACGTCCTGCGGATGTTCTTCTCCGTGGGCCTGCCCCTGGTGCGCAACGCGATCTTCACCGTGGCGCTCGTGCAGTTCTTCTTCATCTGGAACGACCTGCTCATCGCGCTGACCTTCACCAACCGCGACGAGCTGCGCACGATCCAGGTCGGCCTGCTGAACTTCCGCGGCCAGTTCGGCCAGGTGGACTACGGGCCGACGTTCGCCGCGATCTGCCTCAACGTGTTCGGCACGCTGGCGATCTACCTCTTCCTCAACCAGCGGGTCATGAAGGGCCTCACCGCCGGCTCGGTGAAGGGCTGATGGGCGCCGCCGTCGTCGACCTCCGCGCCGAGCACCGCACGGACGCCCTGGGGATCGACGAGCGCGCGCCCCGCCTGAGCTGGCGCCTCGAGGGGTGCGCTCCGGGTGTCGAGCAGCGCTCGTACGAGGTCTCGGTCGACCGGGACGCGCAGGACCCGTCCACCGTGCGCGCAGCATCCGCGGACGTCTCGCTCGTGCCGTGGCCCGGCGTCCCGCTCGAGCCCCGGGAGCGCGCATCCGTGCGCGTCCGGGCGACGCTCAGCGACGACAGCACCACGGCGTGGTCCGAGCCGCTGACCGTCGAGGTAGGTCTCGGTGCGGAGGACTGGCTCGAGGACTTCGTCTCTCCCTCGCTCACCGCCGCGGCCTCCGGGCCCCGGCCCGGATGGCTCCTGCGCGCCACCTTCAGCGTCCCGGCGTCCGCCGTCCGGGTGCGTGCCTACGTCACCGCGCACGGTGTCTACGACCTCGAGGTCAACGGGACCGCCGCGTCGGACGCGGTGCTCGCGCCGGGCTGGAGCAGCTACGGGCACCGGCTCAGGTACCAGACCCTCGACCTCGGTCCCGCGACGACACCGGGCGAGAACGTGCTCGGGATCTGGCTGGCCGACGGCTGGTACCGCGGGCGGATCGGCTTCAACGGCGGGCTCTGGGACGTCTACGGCACCGACGTCGCCGCGCTCGTCCAGGTCGAGGCTCGGCACGCCGACGGCACCGTCGAACGGCTCCCGCTGCGGTGGCGCACTGCTCCGGCTCCGATCACGGCGTCCGGGCTCTACGAGGGCGAGACCCACGACGCGCGGCTCGAGCAGCCGGGCTGGTCCCGGCCGGGCTTCGACGACGCGCTGTGGGAGCGTCCCGCCGTCCTGCCGCGCCGCTCCTTCCTGCACGCTCTCGAGGCCTCGCCCGGTCCCGCGGTCCGGGTCGTCGAGACCCTTGCGCCGGTGTCCGTCGAGCACCGTCCCGGCGGCCGCGTGCGCCTCGACCTCGGTCAGAACGTCTCGGGCACGATCCGGTTCACGGCGTCCGCCCCGGCGGGCCACGTCCTGAGGCTGCACCACGCGGAGGTCCTCGAGGACGGCGAGCTGTCCGTGCGGCCGCTGCGCTCCGCGACGTCCGTCGACGAGTACGTGTTCGCCGGTGACGGGCCGGAGACCTGGACACCTCGGTTCACCCTGCACGGCTTCCGCTACGTCGAGCTCGAGGGCTGGCCCGCCGGGGAGGACCTGGGGACCGTCGAGGCGCTCGTCGTGCACTCGGCGATGCGCCGCACGGGCTGGTTCGGCTCGTCGCACGACCTCCTCGACCGCTTCCACGAGAACGTGGTCTGGAGCATGCGCGACAACTTCGTCGACCTGCCCACGGACTGCCCTCAGCGCGACGAGCGGCTCGGGTGGACGGGGGACATCCAGGTGTTCGCCCCTGCTGCGTCCTTCCTGCACGACAGCACGGGCGTGCTGCTGAGCTGGCTGCGCGACGTGAAGGCGGAGCAGCGCGACCAGGGCACGATGCGCAACTTCCACCCGTGGCTCGAGTGCGGCTTCCCGGCGGAGCCGGCCGCCGCGTGGGGCGACGCCGCGGTCGTCGTCCCGTGGACCCTGTACGAGCGCACCGGCGACGTGCAGGTCCTGCGCGACCACGTCGAGAGCATGGCCGCCTGGGTCGACCAGGTCGAGCGCGCCACCGGCGGTACCGGGCTGTGGGACACCGGGTTCCAGCTCGGGGACTGGCTGGACCCCGCGGCGCCCCCGGACAACCCGGGGGAGTCACGGACCGACCCGCACCTCGTGGCGACCGCCTACCACGCCCGCAGCAGCGCGCTCCTCGCGCGGACCTGGGACGTCCTGGGCGACGCCCGGAGGGCGCAGGCCGCCACGGCCGTCGCCGCGCGTGCTCGTCGCGCGTTCCGGGACACGTTCGTCTCGCCGGCGGGGCGCGTGGTCAGCGACACCGTGACGGCGCTGTCCGTGGCGATCTGCTTCGACCTCCTGGACGACGAGGCGCAGGTCCGTGTCGCCGGGGAGCGCCTGGTCGAGCTGGTCCGCGAGAGCGACCACCTCATCAGCACCGGGTTCGTCGGCACACCGCTCGTCTGCGACGCTCTGACGCGTGTCGGCGCGGCCGACACGGCCTACCACCTGCTCCTGCAGACGCGCTGTCCGTCGTGGCTCTACCCCGTGACGATGGGCGCGACGACCGTGTGGGAGCGCTGGGACAGCATGCTCCCGGACGGGAGCGTCAACCCGGGGGAGATGACCTCGTTCAACCACTACGCGCTGGGTGCGGTCGTCGACTTCATGCACCGCGTGGTCGCGGGCATCGCGCCCGCGGCTCCGGGCTACCGCGAGATCGACGTCGCGCCCCGCCCGGGGGGCGGGCTGACGCACGCCTCCGCCTCGCACCTGTCGCCGCAGGGTCTGATCCGGGTGGAGTGGCGTCGCGACGGCGACCGCTTCGACCTGGAGGTCGAGGTCCCGCCGGGCGCCCGCGCCACCGTGCACCTGCCCGACGGCAGCGCGCCGGTCGAGGTCGGTCCCGGCACGACGCACCACGCGTGCCGCTGGCGGGGGGCGTCGGACGACCCCCCGCTGCCGCGCCGCTGGAACATCCACGACCCGCAGGACCGTGCGCTGATGGAAGCAGGAGCCGCCTGACATGACGACGACCTCCCCCGCCGCCCTGGACGACGCCGCGAGGCTCCTGTTCGGCGCCGACATGGCGAGCACCCGGGCGTCCGACGACGTCCCGCGGCTCGTGCTGTCCGACGGGCCGAGCGGGCTCGCGATGAACCTGCCCGGCTTTGCGGGCAAGGTGCCGGCGACCAGCTTCCCGGCCCCCGTGGCGCTCGCCGCGACGTGGGACGTCGGGCTCGTCGAGCAGGTCGGCGCGGCGATCGGCGCTGAGGCCCGCGCGGCGGGGGCCGACGTGCTGCTCGGCCCTTCGGTCAACATCAAGCGCTCGCCGCTCGGGGGGCGGAACTTCGAGTACTACTCCGAGGACCCCCGCCTTGCCGGCCGGGCGGGTGCCGCCTTCGTGCGGGGCGTGCAGAGCGAGGGCGTCGGCGCCTGCGTCAAGCACTTCGCGGTCAACAGCCAGGAGACCGACCGGATGCGGGTGAGCGCGGAGGTCGACGAGCGTGCGCTCCGCGAGATCTACCTGCCCGCGTTCGAGCACGTCGTCCGCGAGGCGCGGCCCGCGATGGTCATGGCGTCGTACAACCGCGTCAACGGCGTGCACGCGGCGCAGGACCCCTGGCTCCTGACCCGGGTCCTGCGCGAGGAGTGGGGCTTCGACGGCGCGGTCGTCTCCGACTGGGGCGCCGTCGACGACCCGGTCGCGGCCGTCGCGGCGGGGCTCGACCTCCAGATGCCCGGGCCCGCCGACGCCTCGCGAGACGCCGTGCTCGACGCGGTCGCCGACGGCCGGCTCGACACGGAGTGCGTGCTCGACGCCGCCGGCCGCCTGGCCTCGGTGGCGCGGCGGTGGTCCGGTCGGCCCGCGCGGACGGTGGACCGGGCCGCGCACCAGGCGCTGGCGCGCCGGGTCGCCGAGGCGTCGGTCGTGCTCCTGCGCAACGAGGGCGGCACGCTGCCGCTGCGGGGCGCCGGGACGCTGCTCGTCGTCGGCGAGCTCGCCCGTGCGCCGCACCGGGAGGGTGGGGGCAGCGCGCACGTCGGGACCGAGGTCCCCGAGACGTCCGGTGACACGCCTCTCGACGCGCTGCGCGCCGTGTGGGACGGCGAGGTCCGGTTCGAGCCCGGGTACCCGGTCGACGGTCAGCTCGGTGCGTCCGGGACGTCCGACGACGGTGCCGGTACCGACGCGGCGGACCTGGCGATCCGCCGCCAGGCGCAGGCGGCCGACGCGGTGGTCCTCGTCGTCGGCCCGCCCGCCGGCAGCGACTCCGAGGGGTACGACCGCGACACGATCGACCTGCCCGCCGAGCAGGTCCGGCTGATCGAGGCGGTCGCCGGCTCCGGCACGCCGACGGTCGTCGTGATCAACGCCGGCGGCGTCGTCCGCACGTCCCCGTGGGACCGGGCCGTGGGCGCCGTCGTGCACATGTGGCTCCCCGGCGCGTCGGGCGGCGGCGCCGTCGTCGACGTCCTGACGGGCGTGACCAACCCGTCGGGCAGGCTGCCCGAGACGTTCCCGGTGTCCCTGCGGGACACCCCGGCGTGGCCGGGCTTCCCGGCGACCGGTGGCCGCGCCTTCCACGCGGAGGGCACGCTCGTCGGGTACCGCTGGTACGACCGCGCGGAGAAGGACGTCGCGTACCCGTTCGGGCACGGGCTGAGCTACACCACGTTCGCGTACTCGGGCCTGGAGGCCGTCGAGGAGGACGAGGAGCACGTCCGCCTGCGCTTCACCCTGACGAACACGGGCGACCGTGCGGGCGCCGAGGTCTGGCAGGCGTACGCGGGCCGGGAAGGGGCGGGACCGACGGAGCCGGTCCGGCGGCTCGTCGGCTTCGGCAGGGTGCACCTCGAGGCGGGCGGCTCCGCCGAGGTCGACCTGACCGTGGACCGGCGAGGCTTCGCGACGTGGGACCAGGCCGCCGGTGGCTGGGCCGTGACGGCGGGCGACCACGCCGTCGAGGTGGGGGCGTCGTCACGCGACCTGCGTGCACGCGTCATCGTGCCTCGCTCCGCGCACGGGCCGCGCCCGCGCCCGACGCTCAGGTCGACGCTCCGCGAGTGGGTCGAGGACGACGTCCTCGGCCCGCGGCTCCTCGACGCCGTCGCCGCGGCGGACCCCTCCGGCTCGACGACCGGGTTTCTCACGAGCCCGGTGATCCGCGCGATGATCGGCGACATGCCGATCGCGAGGCTGTTGGCGGACCCCGCGAACGCCCTGAGCACCGAGCTTCTCGACGGGCTCCTCGACACGACCCGGTAGGTTGCGGCGCATGACCACGCCGAGCCGCGCCCTCGTCCTCGCCGGCCGCGGACGGTACGAGGACCCGTGGCACGACCACGCCGCGACGTCGCACGTCGTAGCCGGTCTGCTCGGCGAGCAGGGCGTCGACGCGCAGGTGCGGTCCACGTTCCCGGACGCGTTCGGCGACCTCGGCGCGTTCGACCTCGTCGTGGTGAACGCCGGCCGTGGCCGCCCCGACCCGGGCTTCGACGGCGACGACGCCGCGTGGGCGCCCGCCCACGAGGCGGTCCGGGCGTACGCGGCCGCGGGCGGCGCGCTGCTCGGGCTGCACCAGGCCGCGAACGCGTTCGCGGACGGCCCGCACTGGGCGGCACTCCTCGGGGGGCGCTGGGTGCCAGGCACGTCCTGGCACCCGCCGCAGGACGTCGCGACGTTCACCCCGGTGGGCGACCACCCCGTCGTCGGCGGCCTCGGCCCGGTCGTGGCGGACGACGAGCGCTACCGGGACCTCGTCGTCGACCCCTCGTCGCGCGTCCTGCTCACGGCACGGCACGACGGGACGGACCAGCCGGTCGCGTGGGTGAGCGCCGGGGCCCGCGCCGTCTACGACGGTCTGGGCCACGGCGTGGAGTCGTACGCCTCGCCGTCGCGGCGCGAGCTCCTGCGCCGTGAGGTGGACTGGCTCCTGAACCGCTGAGTCTCCTCACACGCCCGGACCGCTCAGCGCGCCCAGGGGACGCCGAGCTCGGTGAACGTCCGCGCGCTCCGGGCGGAGTCCTCGCACCACCGCGCGACGTCGGCCACCACGGGGTGGCGGTCGTCGCCCTCGCCGAGCCAGGTCACGCCGTCGTCGGGGATCGCGCGCGGTGCAGGTGCGGTCCGGACGGCCTCGAGCACGCGCATGAACGCTCCGGTGTCGCGGACGTCGCACGCGAGACGCCGGTCCGGGTCCTCGCGCGTCGCGAGCAGGTCCTCGAGGAGGTTCGTCCGGCCGTAGGTCTTCTCGACCTGGAGCCGCGGCGTGCGCAGCGTGACGCGGTCGTGCTCGTACTCGAAGGTGATCTCTCCGTCCGTGCCCAGCACGAGGACCCGCGCGGGCGTCCGCTCCTGCGCGCACAGCGTGAGCCCGGCGCCGAAGCGCCTCCCGTCCGCCGTCACGACCCGCAGCGACGACGTGTCGTCGGACTCGATCGGGTTCGCGCGGTACAGGTCCACGACGACGTGCGCCACGTCCGCGGACGTCCTCGCCCCGCCGACGCGCAGCATCGTCGCGACGGCGTGCGCGAGCGGGTTCGTCACGACGCCGTCGACGACGTCGCGCCCGTCGAGGCGGCGCCGGCCCGCCCAGGCCGCGCGTCCCCAGTAGCCCGCCGTCCGCACCCACGTGCCGACCGCGCCGTACCCGACGACCTCGCCGATCTCGCCGTCGGCGACGAGCTCCGTCACGGCGTCGATCGCGTGCGACCCGAACGACTGGAAGCCGACCTGGCACAGGCGACCGGTGCGCTCGGCCGTCTCGACGATCGCCGCGTGCTCCGCCAACGACGCCGCCGTGGGCTTCTCGAGCAGGACGTCGAGCCCGGCCTCCATCGCGACGCGCGCGAGCGGGAGGTGCGTGTGGATCGGCGTGCACAGGATCACGACCTCGGGCCGGACGTCGGGATCGGCCGCGGAGAGCAGGTCGCCGAGCGTCGGGAACCAGGGCGCGGGGTCGTCGTCGGGCCGCCGGGGGTCGACGACCGCGCTGAGGCGCACGAGGCCGCGCTCGGCGAGCGCCGCGACGGCGCGCAGGTGCGACCCCCCGTGACCGTGGATGCCGACGACCGCTACCGGCGTCGCGTCGCTCATCGGACGCGTCCCGCGTACGAGGCCGCCTCGTCGAGGTCGAGCGCCCGGTCCACGAGGACGGCGCGGACCCCGGTCTCGAACGTCCCACCGGCCGGGACGGTCCGCGGCGTTTCCCACGCCAGGGCCGGGCCCGTGCCCGGGTACTCCGACGCCCGGACGAACCAGGGCAGCGGCTCGCCGGGCTGGACGAGGACGAGCGTCGTGCGGCGGTCCCCGTGCTCCTGGACGTACGCCACCCAGGGGGACGTGCTCCCGTGGGCGAGCTCCTCGCCGGTGCCGGCGGCGCTGAGGACCTCGGTGCGGCCGGCGATCGGCAGGCGCCAGAACAGCCCGCCGTAGCCGGCGCCCGGCCGCCCGTTGGTGGCGGGCGACCCGATGACGAGCGCCCCGCGCTCGGCGCGCAGCGTCGAGCTCCAGTCGAGCACCCAGGCGTCCGTGTCGAGCAACCAGGCGTCGAGCCGGCGGTCCTCCTCGAGCTGGGGGACGCCGTGCTCGTCGTGCCAGCGCACGCGGTCGTGCAGGAGGTGCGGCTCGACGGGGTCGACGAGCAGGGCACGGCTCAGCTGGCGGCCGTGGTTCGGCAGCAGCGTCGGGCCGACGTCGCTGACGAACGTGCGCCCGCCCCAGTAGGACGTGCCGTTGACGTCCGGCACGGCGACGGAGACGCCGTAGTGGTGACGGTGGTCGACGGGTCCGGAGTCGGTGAGGGGAACGCCGGCGAGCGTGTGGACCGGGTGCAGGAAGCTGCGGGGCGCGTGCACCTGCGGCAGCCGGTCGCCCTGCTGGTAGCGCGCGAGGCGCAGGTCCCCGTAGCGGAGCCCGACGGCGTCGCCGTCCGTCTCCCAGCGCACGACGTCCCCGGGGGAGGGTGCGGAGACCCCGGTGGCCTCGGGTGCCCGCGTCTCCGGCTGGGCGGCGCGCGAGCGCACGACGCCGCGGGGCGCGGGGCCGGTGCTCGCCCGGACCTCGAGAGAGGGGTCGAAGCGCGTCGCGTGCGAGGCGCCCTGGTTCGCGTCGATCAAGGCCGACAGCTCCTTCCACGCGTGCCGGCCGAGCTCGGCCTGGGGAACCGCGACGGTGGTCAGTGACGGGGTGGCGTACCGCGCGAGGTCGATGTCGTCGAACCCTGCGACGGAGAGGTCGGCCGGGATCGCGACCCCGGCCTCGTTGAGGCCCGCGAGCAGGCCGAAGGCGACGAGGTCGTTGAACGCGACGACCGCCGTCGGGCGGGCGGCGAGCACCTCGTCGACGGCGGCGTGGCCCGCGGCGATGTCGGAGCCGCCGAGGAGCTCGACGACCTCGACGTCGGGGCGGCGGTCGAGCACGCGGCGCAGCCCTTCGCGGCGCTGCGCGTCGGAGGTGCTGCCCGGAGGGCCCGCGAGGTAGACGACGCGGCGGTGGTCGAGGCCCACGAGGTGCTCGAGCACCTGCTCGGCGGCGTGGGCGTAGTCGACGACGAGCGCGGGCACGTTGGCGCCGGCGAGCGAGCGGTTGACGAGGACCACGGGCGCGACCTGGGGGACGAGGTCGGCGAGCAGGGCGTCGGGCATGCGCGGCGAGACGAGGACGAGCGCGTCGCACCGCAGTCGTGCCTCGAGCGCGATCGCGGCCTCCTCGCTCGGGTCCTCCGCGCTGTCCGCGACGAGGACGCGGTAGCCCGACGGCGCCGCCGCCGTGGTCACGCCGCGCAGGATCTGCTGGAAGACCGGGTTGCCGAGGTCGGGGACGACGAGCGCGATCGTGTGGGTGCGCCCGATCGACAGGCTGCGGGCGACGTTGCTCGGGCGGTAGCTCAGCTCCGTGGCGACGCGGCGCACGCGCTCGGTGATCTCGGGGTCGACGGTCGACCGGCCGTTCATGACCCTCGACACCGTCGCGCGCGAGACACCCGCCGCCGTCGCAACGTCGGCGATGGTGATCTGGTCTCGGCGTGTGCTCACGCTGGCCATCGTTCTCCCTCGGGTCGTCGGGCGCGCGTCCTCGGCGCCCCCCGCGTCGTCGCGGGCACGCTCTCCCGGCCCCTGGCCGGTCGCGATGGCATGACGGTACACCATGGGAAACCGGTTCCTGGTGTGATACGTTCCTCCACGTGCAACCGGTTTCCCGCTACGGCGACGGATGCGCACCGTGTTCCGATCAGTGTCGACCGGAGGTATGGCATGACCCGCAACGCTGTAGGCGGCGCGCCCCCTGAAGGAGGCGTGCCGTGGCGACCGTGACCGAACCCGCGAAGGTGGGCGGCGACGCGCCGGCACGCCGGCCCGTGGCCCGCAGGAGGCGTGGTGACGGCCGAGCGGCGGCGCTGTTCCTCGCGCCGTGGTTCGCCGGTCTCCTGCTGATCACGGCCGTCCCCATGGCCGCCTCCCTGTATCTGTCGTTCACCGACTACGACCTCCTGCAGGCGCCGTCATGGGTGGGCTTCGAGAACTACGAGCGCATGCTCGAGGACCCGCGCCTGCACAACTCGTTGCGCGTGACGTTCACCTACGTGTTCGTGTCGGTGCCGCTCCAGCTCGCCGCGGCACTCGGCCTCGCGCTCCTGCTGGACAAGGGCATGCGGGGTCTCGCGATCTACCGCTCGGTGTACTACCTGCCGTCGCTCCTCGGCGGCAGCGTGGCCATCGCGATCCTGTGGCGCCAGGTCTTCGGCGCCGACGGGCTCCTCAACCAGGTGCTCGCCTTCTTCGGGATCCAGGGTCAGGGCTGGGTGTCGCACCCGGACTACGCGCTCGGGACGCTCGTGGTCCTCAACGTCTGGACGTTCGGGGCGCCGATGGTCATCTTCCTCGCGGGTCTGCGCCAGATCCCGGCGATGTACTACGAGGCGGCCTCGATCGACGGCGCCGGCAGGACGCGGCGGTTCTTCGCCATCACCGTCCCGATGCTCACGCCGATCATCTTCTTCAACCTCGTCCTGCAGCTCATCAACGCCTTCCAGTCCTTCACGCAGGCCTTCGTCGTCAGCGGCGGGACCGGCGGCCCGGCGGACTCGACGATGTTCTACACGCTCTATCTCTACCTGAAGGGCTTCGGCTCCTACGAGATGGGCTACGCGTCGGCGATGGCCTGGTTCCTGCTCCTCATCGTCGGCGGCATGACGCTCGTCAACTTCCTCGCCTCCAAGTATTGGGTCTTCTACGATGACTGAGACGACGACCGGCGCCGTGCGGCGCACCACGTCCGCGGCCGGCGACGACCCGCACGGCGGCTCGGCCGCCGGGGGTACCGCCGACGCCCGCACCACCCTCACCGAGCTCGCGGCCGAGGCCTCTCAGCGTCCCGTGCGCCGCCAGGGACGCCTGCGCTCCCGCGCGGCGTCCGGCGTCAAGCACGTGCTGCTCGTGGCGTTCGGGTTCATCATGCTCTACCCGCTGCTGTGGATGCTCGCGAGCTCGTTCAAGCCGACGGCGCTCATCTTCCGCGAGCCCGGGCTCATCCCGTCCGAGATCGACCTCTCCAACTACACCGAGGGCTGGGGTGCGCTGCTCCACCCGTTCAGCCACTACCTGATGAACTCGGCGATCGTGGTCCTGGGGTCCGTCCTCGGCAACCTCGTGGCGTGCTCGCTCGCGGCCTACGCGTTCGCGCGACTCGAGTTCCGCGGCCGCAAGGTCTGGTTCGCCATCATGCTCATG
The DNA here is from genome assembly GCF_943181405.1 of Cellulosimicrobium sp. Marseille-Q4280. Classification (GTDB taxonomy): domain Bacteria; phylum Actinomycetota; class Actinomycetes; order Actinomycetales; family Cellulomonadaceae; genus Cellulosimicrobium. The sequence goes on along the minus strand of NZ_CALPBY010000005.1, from coordinate 34,696 downwards.
ACGATCATGCTGCCGATCCACGTGATCATCGTGCCGCAGTACATCCTCTTCTCGTCGTTGAGCTGGATCAACACGTTCCTGCCGCTCATCGTGCCGAAGCTCCTGGCCACGGACGCGTTCTTCATCTTCCTCATGGTCCAGTTCTTCCGCGGCATCCCGCGCGAGCTCGACGAGGCGGCGCGCCTGGACGGGTGCGGCCACGGGCGCATCTACGCGCGGATCATGATGCCGCTCGCGCTCCCGGCCCTCGCCACGACGGCGATCTTCACGTTCATCTGGACGTGGAACGACTTCTTCAGCCAGCTCATCTTCCTCACCAAGCCGGACATGTACACGGTCCCGATCGCGCTGCGCACGTTCGTCGACTCGACCGGCCAGAGCTCGTGGGGACCGATGTTCGCGATGTCCATCGTCTCGCTGGTACCCGTCTTCCTCGTCTTCCTGTTCGGCCAGAAGTACCTCGTCAAGGGCATCGCCACGACGGGCATCAAGTAGCTCACCTCGCACCACCGCACGACTCCGCCCCGGCTCCAGGCCGGACCGCGACCGAAACGACGACGTCTCGTCACGCACCGAAGGAGAGTCATGAACACGTTCACCACCCGCGCGGGGCGCCCCGCTGCACGCCGCAGCGCGGCCGTCGCGGCCGCCCTCGTCGCCGGAGCCCTCACGCTGACCGCGTGCTCGGGTGACAGCGGAGCCCTCCCCGAGGACGAGGAGTCCTCGTCGACGGCCGAGGAGGGTCCCGTCGAGATCCGCTTCGCGTGGTGGGGCTCGGACACGCGCCACCAGACCACGCAGGAGATCATCGACCTCTTCGAGGAGAAGAACCCCGACATCACGGTCGTCCCCGACTTCACCGACTGGAGCGGGTACTGGGACAAGCTGGCGACCTCGGTGGCAGCGGGCGACGCGCCCGACGTGATCACCCAGGAGGAGCGCTACCTCGCCGACTACGCGAGCCGTGGGGTGCTCGCCGACCTCGCCGAGCTGGACGTCGACACGTCCGCGATCGACGAGTCGATCGTGAAGACGGGTGAGACCGACGGGGGCCTGTACGGCATCCCGACGGGCGTGAACGCCTACACGGTCCTCGCCGACCCCCAGGCGTTCGAGGCCGCGGGCGTGGAGATCCCGGACGACACCACGTGGACCTGGGAGGACTACGTCGAGACGGCCAACGCCGTCGCGGCCGGGTCCGAGGGCGTCTACGGGACCCAGGACTACGGCTTCAACGAGGCCGGCATCTCGATCCGCGCGCGCCAGCTCGGCGAGGCGCTGTACACCGCGGACGGTGAGCTGGGCGTCTCGGAGGAGACGGTCGCCGACTTCTTCCAGACGTCCCTCGACCTGCAGGCCGGCGGGGGCGAGCCGGACGCCGCGCGCTCCGTCGAGATCGAGGCCGCCGGACCGGAGGGCTCGCTGCTCGGCACGAACACCGGTGCGATGGGCTTCTGGTGGTCCAACCAGCTCGGTGCGGTGAGCACCGCCGCGGGACGCGACCTGGAGCTGCTGCGCGTGCCCGGCGAGTCCGACGGCGAGCGCACCGGCATGTACCTCAAGCCGGCGATGTACTACTCCGTCGCCGAGACCTCGGAGCACCCGGAGGCCGCCGCGAAGTTCGTCGACTTCCTCCTCAACGACCCCGAGGCCGGCGCGCTGATGCTCTCCGACCGCGGTCTCCCCGCGAACGTCGACGTCCGTGAGGCGATCCTGCCCGACCTGCCCCCGACGGACCAGCAGGTCGCCTCCTTCATCGAGGAGATCAGCGAGGACATCGTCGACGGGCCGGCCGTGCCCCCGCAGGGCGCGGGCGACGTCACCGACATCCTCATCCGCGTCAACACCGAGGTGCTCTTCGGCAACCTCTCGCCCGCCGACGCCGCGGCGCAGTTCATGACCGAGGTCGAGGCAGCCATCGGCGGCTGACGCACCGATCCACCGGGTGCCGACAGCGCCCGGGCACGACTGGCCGGACCGTCCCCGTCGCCCCACGGGGACGGTCCGGCCGACCGCCCGCCACCCACCGGCGGACGGGACACCACCCACGGAAGGACCGCTTTGCCTCCCCTCGCCGAGTCCCCCCGAGACACCGACACCCGTCGCCGCTACGCGGTCGTCGGGACCGGGCACCGGGCCCAGATGTACGTCGACGCGATCCTCGGGCCGCACCGCGACGTCGCGCGGATCGTCGCGTGGTGCGAGCCGAACCCGGTCCGCTCCGCGTTCTACGACGACCTGGTGGCCGCCGCCGGGGAGGCGCCCGTCCCGACGTACGCGCCCGACGACCTCGAGGGGATGATCGAGCGCGAGCGCGTCGACGCGGTCGTCGTGACGTCGCCCGACCGCACCCACGCGGACGTCGTCGCGCGCGTGCTCGCCGCCGGGGCCGACGTCGTGCTGGAGAAGCCGATGACCACGACCGGGCGGGGCTGCCGCCAGATCGTGGACGCCGTCGCCGAGCACGGTCGCGACGTCGTGGTGACGTTCAACTACCGTTACTCGCCCCGGAACACCGCGCTCAAGCAGGTCATCGCGAGCGGTGAGATCGGCGAGGTCACCGCGGTCCACTTCGAGTGGGTCCTCGACACCGTGCACGGCGCCGACTACTTCCGCCGCTGGCACCGCGAGAAGGCGATCTCCGGCGGGCTCCTCGTCCACAAGTCGAGCCACCACGCGGACCTCGTCAACTGGTGGGTCGACGACGAGCCCGACCTGGTGTTCGCGCGCGGCGGCCTGCGCTTCTACGGGGCCGACGGCGCAGGGTCCGACGACGCGCCGGCGGGGAGCCGGCCCGCGCGCGGGACGCGCGGTGCTCCCGACGGCCCTGCGGCGGACGCGCCGCGCGACCTGTTCCTCCTCGACCTCGCCGACGACCAGCGCCTGGCCGACCTGTACCTCGACGCCGAGGCGCACGACGGGTACCGGCGCGACCAGGACCCGTTCGCGCCCGGGGTGACGATCGAGGACACGGCTGCCGTGATCGTCCAGTACGGCCGCGGCGCCCTCCTCACCTACTCGCTGACCGCCTACGGACCCTGGGAGGGGTACCGCGTGAGCGTCACCGGGACGCGCGGCCGCGCGGAGCTCGAGGTCGTCGAGCGTGGTGCCGTCCTCACGGACGAGGACGGTCGGCCCGTCCTGGACCCGTCCGCGCAGGAGGCGCTGGCCACCGGGCCGACGCGCCCGCGCGGCGAGCGGCTCGTCGTGCAGCGGCACTGGGAGGAGGCGCGGGAGGTGCCGATCCCGAGGGGGCAGGGGTCTCACGGGGGCGGCGACGCGATGCTCCTGCAGGACGTCTTCCGCGGTCCGGGCGAGGACCCGCTCGGTCGTCCCGCGGGCTGGCGCGACGGGCTGCTCGCGGCCGGTGTCGGGATCGCCGCGAACAGGTCGCTCGAGACCGGCCTGCCGGTCCGCCTGGCCGACGCGGTCGGCGGTGCGCACCGGGAGCTCACGGCCACCGTCGCCGACGCCTCCGACCTCGACCCCGACGACGCGGCGCGCGTGCAGGCGGTCGGGGCATGACCGCGTCCACGCACGAGCGCGCCGCGCTGCTCGTGCTGCGCGCCGAGGACGACGTCGCGGTCGCCACGCGCGACCTCGTCCCCGGTGACGTCGTGGCGGCCGAGGGCGGCGAGACCGTCACGGTCCGCAACGACGTCCCGCGCGGGCACAAGGTCGCGCTGCGCGCGGTGCCGACGGGCGATCCCGTGCGCAAGTACGGGCAGGTCATCGGGGTCGCGTCGGCGTCGATCGAGCCGGGCGACCACGTGCACGTGCACAACCTGGGCTTCGAGGAGGGCGAGCGCGAGCACGAGCTCGCCACGGTCCGCACCGCGCTCGAGACGCCCGCGGGACCGCGGCCCACGTTCCGCGGCTACCGCCGCGCCGACGGCCGCGTGGGGACGCGCTCGTACGTCGCGATCCTCACGTCCGTGAACTGCTCGGCGAGCACGGCGAAGATGATCGCCGACCAGTTCCGCGGGTTCGCGATGGACGGCTACGAGCACGTCGACGGCGTCGTCGCGCTCACCCACCAGTCGGGGTGCGGGCTCGTCCCGACGAGCGACGGCGCACAGGTGCTCCTGCGGACGCTGCGCGGGTACGCGGGGCATCCCAACGTCACGGGCGTGCTCGTGCTCGGCCTCGGCTGCGAGATGATCGCCGTCGACACGGTCCTCGCCGGAGCGCAGCTCTCCCCGGACACCGTCGTGCGGACCCTGACCATCCAGGACTCGGGAGGCGTGCGCGCGACCGTCAAGGCGGGTGCCCAGGCCGTCCGGGAGATGGTCGAGGAGATCGACGGCCGCTTCGAGCGCACCGAGTGCGACGTGTCCGAGCTCGTCCTCGGCCTCAACTGCGGGGGCTCCGACGGGTACTCCGGCATCACGGCGAACCCCGCGCTCGGGATCGCGTCCGACCGCCTCGTCGCCTACGGCGGCACGTCCGCCCTGGCGGAGACGCCGGAGGTCTTCGGCGCGGAGCACCTCCTCACGCGGCGCGCGGTGACGCCCGAGGTCGGACAGCGTCTGCTCGACCGCCTCGCGTGGTGGCAGGAGTACGCCGCAGCGGGCGGCGGGAGCCTCGACAACAACCCGTCGCCGGGCAACAAGGCGGGCGGCCTGACGACGATCCTCGAGAAGTCCCTCGGCGCCGTCGCGAAGGGCGGCCAGGCCGACCTCGCCGCGGTGCACGAGTACGCCGAGCCCATGACGACGAAGGGCTTCGTCTTCATGGACACCCCGGGCTACGACCCGGTCTCCGTGACGGGCCTCGTCGCCGGCGGTGCGAACGTCGTGTGCTTCACGACCGGGCGCGGCTCGGTGTTCGGGTGCAAGCCCACGCCGTCGATCAAGCTCGGGACGAACAGCGAGCTCTACGCCCGGATGGGCGACGACGTCGACATCGACTGCGGGCGGATCGTCGACGGCACCGCGACCCTCGAGGCCGTCGCCGACGAGATCTTCGCGCGCATCCTCGCCGTCGCGTCCGGCGAGCAGACGGCGAGCGAGGACCTCGACATCGGCGGCGAGGAGTTCGTCCCCTGGCAGCTCGGGACCGTCACCTGAGCGGTCGTGACCCGGCGGCTTGGACGATCCGCCGGGCACGGTGAATGATCGACGCATGCTCACACCTGCCACCGGCGCGCCCGGCTCGCGCATCGTCGGCCTCGGACACCACCAGCCCGAGAAGACGCTCACCAACGACGACGTCGCGCAGCTCGTCGAGACGAACGACGAGTGGATCCGGTCCCGGACGGGCATCGTCACCCGGCACGTCGCCGACGACGACACGACCGTCGCCGACATGGCCGTCGGGGCCGCCCGCCACGCGCTCGACGACGCGGGCGTGGCGGCCGCCGACGTCGACCTCGTGATCGTCGCGACGGCGACCGCCGTCGACCGCTCGCCCAACACCGCGGGCCGCGTCGCGTACCACCTGCGGACCGGCGTCATGCCCGGGCAGTCGACGCCCGAGGAGGCGTCCGAGCTCGACCTGCGCGGCGTCGTCGGGCCTGCGGTGCTCGACGTCAACGTCGCGTGCTCCGGGTTCGCGCACTCCGTCGCGCTCGCCGACCAGGCGATCCGCGCCGGGTCCGCCCGCACGGCCGTCGTGATCGGGGCCGAGAAGCTCACCGCGTTCACCGACTGGACCGACCGCAGCACGTGCATCCTCACCGCCGACGGCGCGGGCGCCGCCGTGCTCCAGGCGACCGACACCCCCGGCGTCGGCCCGGTGACGTGGGGCTCCGAGCCCGACCTCACCCCCGCCGTGCTCATCGAGGCGCCGGCCGACAAGTTCGCCCAGGACGGCCGCGCCGTCTTCAAGTGGGCCATCACGCGCGCGGCAGAGCGCGCGAGGCTCGTCGTCGAGCGGTCCGGCGTGGCGCTCGACGACATCGAGGTGCTGGTCGCCCACCAGGCCAACCTGCGCATCATCGAGCCGCTCGCCAAGGCGCTCGGCATGGAGGACAGGGTCGTCGTCACCGACATCGTCGAGTCGGGCAACACCTCCGCCGCGTCGATCCCGCTCGGGCTGTCCAAGTGGTGGCACGCGGGCAGGATCCCCGCCGGCGCGCCCGCGCTGCTCTTCGGCTTCGGGGGTGGGTTCGCGTGGGCGGGCCAGGTCGTGGAGACGCCGTCGCGCTGAGTGCTCTCGGGGTGCGTCCCGTGACACACCTCGCGAGGCGCCCGGTCGGACTCACCTCGAGGGCGTACCGCCCGCTGCGCGGCGGAACCTCGTCGCGAGGCGATCGAACGCCATCGCGAGCTCGTCCCCGTCGATCACCTCGATGTCGGCGTCGAGCTGCGTCAACCACAGCGCGAGACCGTCCGGGTCGTCGGAACCCAGCTCGACGCGGCACGTGGACTCGTCGACCGTCTCGATGTCGAGCGGGACGGGGATCGTCGCGGCGACCTTGGCGGCGGGAGCGTGCACGAGCACCCGGGCCCGGTACCTCCAGGCCGCCTTGCTGACGCGTCTCACGACGAAGTCGACGGCGTCGTCCTCCGGGATCGCGCGCGGGCGGGACCGCGCCCCCGTCGGTGCGTGCGGGACCATGCGGTCGACACGGAAGACCCGCCAGTCGTCACGGTCCAGATCCCACGCGAGGAGGTACCAGAGCGGACCCCAGGTCACGAGCCGTTGCGGTTCCGTGTGACGGGCCCCTTCGATGCCCCCGGGCTTCGTGTACCCGAACCTGAGCCGCTCCTGTCCACGGATCGCGGCAGCGACTGCCGCGAGAACCGAGAGATCGAGCGGCGGCTCAGACCCGGGGACGACGCTCGTCGCCTCGCGCACGGCCTCGACGCGTCGGCGCAGGCGCGAGGGGAGCACCTGCTCCAGCTTCGCCAGCGCGGTGAGCGACGTCTCCTCGACGCCGAGCCGCTGGGTCGCGACGACACCCAGCCCGACGGCGACGGCGACGGCCTCGTCGTCGTCGAGCAGGAGCGGTGGCATCGCCGTCCCGGCGGCCAGCCGGTAACCGCCCGCGACGCCAGGGCGCGCGTCCACCGGATAGCCCAGCGACCGCAGCCTGCCGATGTCGGCGCGCACCGTCCTCGTGCTCACTCCGAGCCGGCCGGCGAGCGCGGAGCTCGTCCAGTCGCGCCTGAGCTGGAGGAGCGACAGCAGCTCGAGCAGGCGGGCCGAGGTCTCCAACATGGTCTCGATCATCCCAGCGATCGCGGAAGGTTCTCTGCCGCATCTGCTGGAAACCTCGAGCGCATGACCGAGAACACCGCCCTCACACCGTTCCGCATCGACATCCCTCAGGCAGACGTCGACGATCTGCGCCGCCGTCTGGCCCACACCCGCTGGCCCGTCCCCGTCCCGGGCCGGGATGATCGCACCGACTTCAGCCGTGGCATCCCGCTGGTGTACCTGAAGGAGCTGGCCGAGTACTGGCGCGACGGGTTCGACTGGCGTGCGCAGGAGGCGAGGCTCAACGAGCACGAACAGCTCACCACGGTCGTCGACGGGCAGACGTTCCACGTCGTCCACGCGCGATCGGCGAACCCGGGGGCCGTGCCGCTGATGCTGAACCACGGCTGGCCGAGCTCGTTCGTCGACTACCAGCGGCTCATCCCGCTGCTGACCGACGAGTTCCACGTGGTCATCCCGTCACTGCCCGGCTTCGGGTTCTCCACGCCGCTGTCGGGGACCGGCTGGGAGCTCGCGCGGACGACGGAGGCCTTCGCGGAGATCATGACGCGCCTGGGCTACGAGAGGTTCGCCGCCCACGGCACGGACATCGGTGCGGGCACCACGGGACGCCTCGCGGCGGTCCACCCGGAGCGCGTCCTCGGCACGCACCTCGGCATCGACCGCCGGTTGCTCGCTCTGCTCGGCGACAAGTTCCCCTACCCCGACGGCCTGTCCGACGACGAGATCGCCGAGCTCGAGGCGGTGCGCTCCGAGAACGCTGGCGAACGCGGGTATCTCGAGATGCAGGACCATCGGCCCGACACGATCGGCGCCGCGCTCACGGACTCGCCGGTCGGTCAGCTCGCGTGGATCGCCGAGAAGTTCAAGACCAGGGCCGACGGCGCCTACCGGGCGCCGGACGAGACGGTCGACCGCGACCAGCTCCTGACGAGCATCAGCCTGTACTGGTTCACCCGCAGCGGTGCGTCGAGCGCGCAGTTCTACTACGAGTCGGAGCACTCCGGACTCGACCTCGTCATGGCGGCCCCCGGGGTGCCGTCCGGCTGGGCCGTGTTCGACACCCATCCCCTCGTGCGCCGCGCGATGGACCCGTGGAAGGCGATCGGCCACTGGAGCGAGTTCACCGAGGGCGGTCATTTCCCCGCGATGGAGCAGCCGGAGCTGCTCGCAGGCGACCTCCGCACGTTCCTCCGCGGCCTCGCGTGACCTACCCTGCCCGAAAGCCGCAGGCTCGAGACCGTGCGACCGCTCCGCCGTCGGGCAGGAGGCCGGGCGGGACGACGGCCGGTCCCCGCACGATGCGGCGGCGCGCGGCAGAATGGGCGCATGCCCCTCATCCCGCGCTATGTCGCCGCCGACGACCGTTACGACTCGATGACCTACCGGCGGACAGGGCGCAGCGGCCTCGACCTGCCCGCGATCTCGCTCGGCCTCTGGCACAACTTCGGGGACGTCAACCCGTTCGAGACCCAGCGCGCCGTGCTCCGGCGGGCGTTCGACCTCGGGATCACGCACTTCGACCTCGCCAACAACTACGGCCCGCCCTACGGCTCCGCCGAGGAGAACTTCGGGCGGCACCTCGCGCAGGACCTGGGGGCGTACCGCGACGAGCTCGTCATCTCGTCCAAGGCGGGGTACGACATGTGGCCCGGCCCGTACGGCGACGGCGCGTCGCGCAAGTACCTGCTGTCGTCGCTCGACCAGTCGCTGCAGCGGATGGGCCTCGACCACGTCGACGTCTTCTACCACCACCGCCCGGACCCGAGCACGCCGCTCGAGGAGTCCATGCGGGCCCTGCACGACGCGGTCCAGCAGGGCAAGGCCCTGTACGTCGGCGTCTCGAACTACTCGCCGGCGCGTACGCGCGAGGCCGCGGCGATCCTCGCCGACCTCGGCACGCCGCTGCTCATCCACCAGCCGAGCTACTCGATGCTCAACCGTCATGTCGAGGACGCCGCGCACGAGGACCGCTACGACGGCGTGCAGTCGGAGTCGCTGCTCGACGTCGTGGGCGAGCTCGGCATCGGGACCATCGTCTTCTCGCCGCTCCAGCAGGGCCTGCTCACCGACCGCTACCTCTCGGGGTTCGCGCCCGAGGGCTCGCGGGCCGCACGGCCCGACTCGCCGTTCCTGTCCGCCGACAACCTCGACGAGGAGTACCTCACGACGGCCCGGACGCTGAACGAGATCGCGCAGGGGCGCGGGCAGTCGCTCGCACAGCTCGCGCTCACGTGGGTGCTGCGCGACGAGCGCGTCACCTCCGCGCTCGTCGGGGCGAGCAGCGTCCGCCAGCTCGAGAACAGCGTCGCCGCACTCTCCGCGCCCGCTCTGACCGACGACGAGCAGGACGCGATCGAGACGGCTCTCGCGAAGTAGTACCGCAGTCCGCGAGGTAGTACCGCAGTCCTGACAGCGGTACTACCTCGCGGGCCTGCGGTACTACCTCGGTGGACTGCGGTACTACCTGGGCGGTCGGGCCAGGCCGGCAGCGAGCTCGCGGAACGGCGCCAGGCCTTCGTCGCCGAGCACCGGCCCGACGACGGCGACCGTCGCGTCGGAGGCCCGGACCACGTCGTCGCAGCGCAGCGTGAACGACGGCGACCCGGGCACGACGGCGCGGATGTCCGGTGCGGCGGTGCCGAACACGATGCGGCCGACGCCCGACCACACGAGGGCGGCCGCGCACATCGGGCAGGGCTCGCCGCTCGCGAACATCGTGGCGCCTGCGACCGCGGGGCGGTCGGCGGCGGTGACGGCCCGGACCGCGTCCAGCTCGGCGTGCGACGTCGGGTCGCCCGTCTGCGCGGCGGCGTTGCGACCGGTCGCGAGCACCCGGCCTTCGGCCGCGACGAGCACCGCGCCGAACGGCCGGTTGCCGTCGGCGAGCGTCGCCCGGGCGATCCGGAGCGCCTCCGCCAGGTGCGCGCGGTCCGTCGCCGAGAGGGTTCCCGCCGCGGCGGGGCGGCCGGTCGCGGAGGTGTCGTCGGGCGGCGTCGCGCTCATGCCGACAACTCTACGGAGAGGCCTCGGCCCGCCGCCCGCGCGGCGTCCACGAGGAGGCGCCCGATGACGACGTCGAGGATCCCGAGGCCCACGGAGTCGAACAGCGTGACCTCGTCGGCGGTCCGGCGGCCCGGGGCCCGGCCCGTGATCACGTCCCCGAGCTCGAGACGGCACGCGGACTCGTCGATCGCGCCCTCGGCGATGGCGAGGAGCGTGTCGCCGGACTCGTGCAGCGCGGTCGACACCGAGTCCACGACGACGCGCGAGCGGGCCATCGCCTCGCCGTCGACCTCGCGGTGGTCGGGCCGCGGCGGTGCGCCCACGACGTTGACGTGCAGCCCGGGGTGGAACCACGCCCCGCGCACGACGGGTTCGCGCGACGGGGTGAGCGTGCACACGACGTCCGCGGAGCCGACGGCGCTCGCGGGGGTGTCCACGCGCGTCACCTTGAGGTGGGGGTGGCGCTCCGCGGTCTGCTCGGCGAAGGCCCGGACGGTCTCGGCGGACCGCGACCACACGAGCACGTGCTCGATCGGGCGCACCTCGGCGATCGCGCTGACGTGCTCGAGCGCGAGCCCGCCCGCGCCGACGAGCCCCAGCACGCGGGCGTCGTCCCGGGCGAGGTGTCGCGTCGCGACGGCGCTCGCCGCCGCCGTGCGCAAGCGCGTGGGCAGGCCGCCGTCGAGCACGGCGACCGGCGCGCCGTCCGACGCGTCCGCGAGCACGAGCACCGAGCGCTGCGCGGGGAGGCCGCGCGCGCGGTTCCCCGGTACGTCCGCGAGGAGCTTCGACCCGGCGAGGCCCGCGCGCGGCGAGACGGCCGTCATGGGGAGGAAGTGCGCGCCGTCGTCCACCGCGGCCACGGTGAGCGGTGCCTGCGCGGCGGCGCCGTCGGCGAGGTCGGCGAACGCGTGCTCCACGGCCTCGACCACCTGGGCGGGCGTGACGAGTCCGGTGAGGTCGCTTCGGGTGAGGACGAGCGGCACGGGGCCTCCAGGGGTCGGGCGTGCGGGTGACGTGCGAGCGGTGCGGAGCGGGCGGGTGGTGGTCTGGCCGGACGGCGGGCCGACCCCCGGGTGCAGCGGGGTCACGACGACCGGCCGAGCCGCACGAACGGCGTCGTGAGGCCGCTGGGCGGCCGGCTGTGGGTGACGAAGCCCGCGACGGCGAGCAGCGCGAGGACGTAGGGGAGCATCACGAGCAGCGCGAACGGCACGTCGACGCCGAGCGCGGGGAGCGTGAACTGCAGCGCCTGGGCGAGGCCGAAGACGAGCGCCGCGACGGCCACCCCGACGGGGCGCCAGCTGCCCGCGATGACGGCGACGACCGCGAGGTACCCGATGCCGGCCGTCATGTTGTCCGTGAAGGTGTGCACCTCGGACAGCGCGAGCTGCGTCCCGGCGAGCCCGGACAGGAGCCCGACGACGAGCACCGCCGCGAAGCGCACGCGCAGAACCGGGATGCCGGACCGGTCGGCGCTCGCCGCGTCCTCGCCGACGGCGTCGACGGCGAGACCCCAGCCGGTGCGCCGCGACGTCAGCACGGCGAGCAGCACGACGAGGACCACGAGCGCGTAGGCGAGGCCGGTCTGGCGGAACAGGGCCGGCCCGATCACCGGGATCTCGGAGAGCACCGGGATCGCGACGCGGTCGAACCCCGGCACCTCGGTCCCGCGCTCGAGCAGGAGGCGTGCGCCGAACGTCGTGCCCGCGAGCGCGAGAGCGTTGGCGGCGATGCCCGTCACGATCTGGTCGGCACGCAGGACGACGCTCAGCACGGCCTGCAGCACGCCGACCAGCAGTCCGGCGAGAGCCCCGCAGGCCACCCCGACGAGGGCGGAGCCGCTCGACGTGGCCCCGACGACGGCGGCGAACGCGCCGGTGAGCATCATGCCCTCGACGCTCATCGTGAGGACGCCGGCGCGCTCGCCGACGAGCTCGCCCGAGGCGGCGACGAGCACGGGGATCGCGAGCGCGACGGTGGCGACGAGGAGGTCGGTGAGAGTGAGGATCACGACGGGACCTCCGTGGTGGTCGTCCTGGGGGCGGGGGAGGAGGGCTGCGGTGGGCGTGAGCGCCCGAGGCGCGCCCGCCGCACGTGCGCACCGGCCCGGCCCACCGCCCAGATCGCGGTCCCGGCGACGCCGAGGACGATGAGGCTCTCCGTGATCTGGGTGATCGACGCGGGGACGCCTGCGGCGAGCTGGAGGTTGATGCCGCCCGACACGAGGAAGCCGAGCCCGGTCGCGATGCCGACGGCCGCGGTGAACGAGCCGCGCGCGAGGAGACCGACGACGAGGCCGGAGAACCCGTACCCGGACGACAGGCCGTCGTCGAGCACGTGCGGGGCCGACGCGACGAGCACGCCCCCGGCGAGACCGGCCCCGGCGCCCGCGGTGGCGAGGGCGGAGAAGCGCAGCCGGTCGACCGGCAGGCCGAGGCGGAGCGATGCCGGACGGGACTGCCCGACGGCGGCGAGCCGCACGCCGGTCGCGGTCCGCCGCAGGACGAGCGCGGCGACCACGGCCCCGGTGAGCGCGAGCACGACGCCCACGGTGACCGGCGAGCCGGGCACGCCCAGGAGCGGGAGGTGCGCGGCGTCGACCAGGGGTGACGACTGGGGGAGCGTCTCCGAGCTCGTCACGGGCTGGCGGAGCAGCGCCTCCTCGTGGACGGCCAGCACGAGCACCGCGGCGCCGACGAAGTTGAGCAGGAGCGTCGTGATGACCTCGCTCACGCCGCGCCGGACCGCGAGCCAGGCCGCGACCGACGCCCACGCGGCACCTCCCAGCGCGGCGACGATCAGCACGAGGGGGAGCGCGACGACGGGCGGGACCGCGGGCGGGAGCGCCGTGCCGACGGCGGTCGCGGCGACGGCGCCCACGCAGATCTGGCCCTCGCCCCCGACGTTGACGAGCCCGGCTCGGTGCGCGACGAGGAAGCCGGTCGCGACGAGCAGCAGCACCGCGGCGACGTTGACGGACGACCCGATCGCGTACGGCGTGCCGACCATGCCCTCCCACAGGGCGGTCGCGGCCTCGGCGGGCGTCGCCCCGGCGAGCGCGGCCAGCGCGGTGCTGACGGCGAGCGCCCCGAGCACGGCGGCGAGCGGGACGAGGACAGGGCGTGCGGCGAGCAGCCGGTCGCGCAGCGCGTGCTCGCCACGGTGCGTGGTGGTCGGCGTCGCGGGGCGCGCAGGCGCGCTGGGCGGCGCGGGCGGCGCGGTCGAGATCGGGGCGGTCATGCCGGGGCTCCCGTCATGAGGTGGGCGACGCGGTCGCGCGCACCGGGGTCGGTGGGGAGGACGGGGCCGCTCAGGGAGCCCCGGTAGGCGACGTGCACGCGGTCGCACAGGACGAGGAGCTCGGACAGCTCGCTGGACACGACGACCACGCCGACACCCGCGCGGGCCGCGGAGCGCAGGTGCGCGACGACGTCGTCCACGGCGCCGAGGTCGAGCCCCCGCGTGGGCTGGGCCGCCACGACGCAGCGCAGCGGGTCGAGGCTGAGCTCGCGCGCGAGGACGGCCTTCTGCTGGTTCCCGCCCGACAGCGCGGAGAGCGGGGCGTCGAGGCTCGCGGCCCGCACGTCGAACCGGCGCGCGAGGTCGGTCGCCGCCGCGTCCATGGCGCGACGGTCGAGCAGACCGAACCGGCGGTAGCGGTGCAGGCGGCCGAGGAGCAGGTTCACGGTGACGCTCAGGCTCGTCACGACGGCCTCGTGGTGGCGGTCCTCCGGGACGACGCCGAGGCCGAGCGCGGTCCGTCGCCGCGGCCCGGCACGCGTGACGTCCGTGCCGGCCAGGACGACCTGCCCCGCCGACGGCCGGACCGCACCGGACAGCGCGGCGACGAGCTCGCTCTGACCGTTGCCCTCCACGCCGGCGATCCCCACGATCTCGCCCGGCCGCACGACGAGGTCGACGGCGTCGACCGCGCGCGCGCCGTCGGGCCGGTCGACGACGAGGCCACGCACCTCGAGCACGGGCGGCACCACGTCCGGGGCCGGCTCCCGGCGTCCGTCCGCTGCGGCGGCGGCCGGTGCGGCGTCGATCGACGAGACGTCGACCGACGAGATGTCGACCGACGAGACGTCGACCGACGAGGTGTCGACGGGACGGTTCACGCCCACGCTCGCGGCGAGCACCGGGTCGAGGCTCGACGCGTCGCGACCGACCATCAGGCCCACGAGCTCGGCGGCGCCGAGGCCGTCGCCGAGATCGGTGCCGGGACCGGCGCCCGGCGCTCTGCCGGCGCCCTCGCGTGCGAGCGGCCCGCCGCCGACGACGCGCCCGCCGCGCAGCACCGTCGCCCGGTCACCGACGCGCATCACCTCGGCGAGCTTGTGCGTGATGAGCACGACGGCAGTGCCCGCGGCCGCGACGCGGCGGCAGGTCGCGAGCAGGCCGTCGACCTCGTCCGGCCCGAGGACGCCGGTGGGCTCGTCGAGCAGGAGGAGGCGGGGACCGTCCAGGAGCGCCTTGACGATCTCGACGCGCTGCCGGGCGCCGACCGTGAGCGTCCCGACCCGCGCCGCCGGGTCGACCCGCAGGCCGAGGGTCTCCTCGATCGCTCCGAGGCGTACGGCGAGACCGGCCCGGTCGGGACGCAGTCGGCGGGCGCCCCGACCGAGCAGCAGGTTCTCCTCGACGGTGAGCGTCGGGACGAGCGAGAAGTGCTGGTGGACCATCGCCACGCCCCGCGCGAGGGCGTCGGCGGGCGACGCCGGGGCGAACGGCACGCCGTCGAGCAGGACCTCGCCCGACGTCGCCGGGAGCGTCCCGAACACGATGTTGCACAGCGTGGACTTCCCGGCCCCGTTCTCGCCGAGCACGCAGTGCACCTCCCCGGCGGCGATCTCGAGGTCGACCGCGTCGAGCGCGGTGTGGGTCCCGAAGACGCGCGTCACGCCGCGCAGGGCGAGCGTGGGCGCGTCGTCCGGGTCGCCGGGTGCGTGCGCCGTCGGGGCGGAGGGGAGAGTCGTGGGCATGAGGTCTCCGTTCGGGCTGGTCGGACCGCTCGTGCGGTGTCGGGAGGACCTGCCGGCGAGGTCTCGCCGGCAGGTCTCCTCGGGACGTCGCGTCAGTACGTCTCGACGGCGCCGGTGGCGACGGACTCCGTGATCTCCTCGAGCGCCGCGACGGTCTCGGGGTCGTCGGAGCACAGGACGAACTCGGTGCCACCCAGGTCGCTGGTCAGGCCGAACGGCACCTGCGCGGCCTCCCACGTCCCGTCGAGCACCGAGCGGACGGCGTGCTCGACCTCGGTCCCGATGTCGGTGCGGACGTAGCCCACGTAGGGACCGCCGTCGGTGCACTCGCCCGGGATCGGCCCGCCGACCATCGAGGCGCCGGCGTCCTTCGCGGCCTGCTCGATGCCCTGCTTGCCGAGGTTGACGATCTGCCCGACGACGTCGACCCCGACGCCGAAGTTCGCCGCCGCGGCCTGCTTGGCCTTCGCAGGGTCGTTGAAGTCGCCGAGGAACTGGGGCGTGACGACCTCGGTCCCGGGGACCGCGGCCTCCGCGCCGTTCGCGAACGCGACCGAGGCGTTGACGATCGCCGGGAGCTCGACGCCGCCGATGAACCCGACCTTGCCGGTCTCGGAGGACAGCGCGGCGACGGCGCCGGAGAGGTACTCCGCCTCGGCCTGCTGGGGGTCGTAGTAGGCGAGGTTCTCGAGGGGCTCGGCGTCCGCCGGGCCGCCGATCTCGACGAACGTCACGTCGGGGAACTGCGGCGCGACCTTGCGCAGGTCGGCGTCCGTCTGGCCGCCCACGGAGATGACCAGGTCGGACGTGCTCGCGAAGCGGACGAGCGTCTGCTCGTAGTCGGCGGCGGCGACCTCCTCGACGAACGAGAGCTCGACCTCGTCGCCGAGCTCCTCCTCGAGGCGCTGGTAGCCGAGGTAGGCGGACTGCATGAAGCCGGTGTCGGAGGTGGATCCGGGGAGGAAGACGCCGACGGCGAGCGGCTCGTCGCCGTCCGCCGGGGCGTCGTCGCCGGCAGCGGTCGACGTGCTGCACGCCGCGAGGGCGACGAGGCTCGCGGCGAGGAGCGCGCCGACGGCGGCGTTCCGGCGCGCGGGGTGCGCCTGCGGCGGGGCGGGGACGGGCGGGGGCGGCGGGACGGGAGCTGCGCATGGGTCCTCCTGGTCGAGTTAGTGGTATACCACTACGCACCGAGTGTGGGGACCTCGTGTTTCGGGCGCGTCAACCGGCCGTAAATCATGTGTGACCGGACGGGACGGCGGTCAGCGGGAGCGCGGGCCCCGGTTGCGCGTGCGGGTGGCCTCGACGGGGTCGATGGGCGCCGACGCCCACGTCTCGGCGAGCGCGAGGCTCGGCTCGCGCCCGGAGGCCACGTGCCGCAGCGCGAGGTCTGCCACGGCGTCCCCGTCCCGCGCCTCGATCGCCGCGAGCATCGCCGCGTGCTCCTCGCACTGCTCGCGCGTGTCGCGCTGCTTCGTGAGGTGGAAGAGCCAGCGCACCCGCGCGTCGAGCGGCGCGAGCATCGACCGCAGCAGCGGGTTCCCGCACGCCTGGACGACGGCGGCGTGGAAGCCCGCGTTCGCGGCGGCGGTCGCGGCGTCGTCGTGCGCCGCGAGCGCGACCCGGGCCGCGTCGACCGCCGCGGCCATCGTCGCGAGGTCCGCCGCCGAGCGGCGCAGGGCCGCGAGGCGGAACGCGAGCACCTCGACGTTCTCGCGGACCTCGAAGAGCTGCTCGACGTCGGCACGCGTGAACGGCGCGACCAGGGCGCCCTGCCGCGGCACGAGGACGACGAGCCCTTCGCTCTCGAGCTGGTGCAGCGCCTCGCGGAGCGGCACGCGCGAGACACCCAGCTCGGTCGCGATGTCACGCTCGACGAGCCGCTGGCCCGGGTGCAGGTCGAGCCCGATGATGCGCGCCTTGAGCGTCGCGTACGCCGTCTCCCGCAGCGAGGGGCGGGCGTCGTCGAGGGGCGCGGGGCTCGTGGTCACGCCCCGATCCTAAGGATCGTCGGTCCGGTAGGTCGTACCGGTCCCGCCGTCGTGCGCTCCGGTCGCACCGCTCCCGTCGGCCGTGCCGCCGAGCGCGGCCGCGCCGCCGTGCTCGGCCGCTGCCGCGGCCCGGCCGAGCAGGAGCCGTCGTTCGCGCCGCGTGGGCGCGAGCCCGGCCGCCTGCTCCAGCGTCACGGAGGCCTCCGCGTACCGACCGAGGCGGGACAGGACGTCGCCGCGCACGGCGCCGTAGAGGTGGTAGCGCTCGAGGCGTGGGTCGCCGTGGACGGCGTCGAGCACCTCGAGGGCTCGCTCCGGACCGTCGGCCATGAGCACGGCGACCGCCCGGTTGAGCTCGACCACCGGCGACGGCGCCACCGCGGCGAGCGCGTCGTACAGCGACACGATCGCCTCCCAGTCGGTCTCGGCGAACGTCGCCGCACGCGCGTGGCACGCGGCGATCGCCGCCTGGAGCGTGTACGGCCCCAGGACCTTCCCGCCCCGCGTGCCGAGCGCGAACGCCCGGTCGAGCGCGGCCAGGCCGTGGCGGACCAGCAGGCGGTCCCAGCGCGCGCGGTCCTGGTCCTCGAGGAGGACGGGCTCGCCGTCGGGTCCCGTGCGCGCCGCGAAGCGCGACGCCTGGAGCTCCATGAGCGCGACGAGCCCGTGCACCTCCGGCTCGGACGGCAGCAGGCCGGCGAGCACGCGGCCGAGGCGCATCGCGTCCTCGGCGAGGTCGCGGCGCACCCACGCGTCGCCCGACGTCGCGGCATACCCCTCGGTGAACACCACGTACACGACCTCGAGCGCCGCGGGCACCCGGGCGGGCAGCTCGTCCGCCTGCGGCACCTCGAACGCGACCCGGGCCTCGGCGAGCGTGCGCTTGGCGCGCGAGACGCGCTGGCCGACCGTCGCCGACGGGACGAGGAACGCGCGCGCGATCTCCTCGGTCGTCAGGCCACCGACGAGCCGGAGCGTCAGCGCGACGCGCGACTCGCGCGGCAGCACCGGGTGGCACGCGACGAGCACGAGCGCGAGGAGGTCGTCGTCCACGGGCGCGTCGACCACGGCGTCCGGGGCGGGCACGCTGCCCACGAGCACCGCGCCGCCGTCCGTCGCGCGCGCCGTCGTGCCGCCGTGCGTGCTCGCGCCGGGCGCGACGAGGTCCGCCGCGAGGCGCGCGTACTTCGCGTCGCGCGTGCGCTCACGGCGGACCAGGTCGACGGCGCGACGGCGCGCGACCGTCGTGAGCCACGCGCCGGGGTTGTCCGGCACGCCCTGCTCGGGCCACTGCTCGAGCGCGGCGACGAACGCCTCCTGCGCGACGTCCTCCGCGAGCCCCACGTCGCGCAGGGTGCGCGCCAGACCCGCGATCAGCCGCGCGGACTCGATGCGCCAGACCGCCTCGACGGTCCGGCGCACCTCGGCCGCGCTGCGCACCGACCCCCGGACCGACCCGCTGCGGGAACCGTCCGAGGGCTCCGTCGCCGGCGCGTGGGGCACGGGCTCAGGCCCCGCCGTGCTGGGCCTTGATCTCCTCGGCCAGGCGCTCGTCCTGCTCGCGCAGCTCCGGCGTGTACTCCGCGCCGAAGTCCTCCGGCTCGAAGACGGGCCGGATCTCGAGCACCTGCGTGCTGCCGTACTGCGGGTCGGACGGGCACCGCTTCGCCCACTCGACGGCCTCCTCGAGCGACGAGACCTGCCAGATCCAGTACCCGGCGAGGAGCTCCTTCGACTCGGTGAACGGACCGTCGACGACGGACGTCCCGGTCGTGTCGAACACGACCCGCGCGCCCTTCGCGCTCGGGTGCAGACCCTGCCCGTCGAGCATGACGCCCGCCTTGACGAGCTGCTCGTTGTACTCGCCCATCTGGGCGAGCATCTCCTGCGTGGGGGCGATCTTGTCCTCGTCGGCACCGGTGCCGGTGATCAGGACCATGACTCGCATGACGTTCCTCCTCGGTGGGTGCCCCTCGACCGTAGTGCCGTGGGGGCGGGTTCACCAGGACGTCGAACGGGCGGCACCGGTTTTCGACACCGCTCGCGAACTTTCTTCCCGACGACTCCCGTGAGCGCTCAGCGGAAGCGCTGGACGGCGAGCGGGGCGGCCTCCGCGAGCCCGCGGACCGCGGGATGGTCGGACCCCGGCGCGGTGCCGGCGAACACGTCCCGCAGCGCGCCCGACGCGACGAACGTGCCGTCCGCGAGCACGTGCACCGTGGGGCACAGGCGCTCGACGAGCTCGAGGTCGTGCGACACGAGGAGCACGGCGGTGCCGAGCGCCTGCGTCGCCTCGCCGAGCCGGCGCACGACGTCGCCGCGCATCGCCGGGTCGACGGCCGTGAGGGGCTCGTCGAGCAGGAGCGCGCGCGGCCGCGTGGCGAGCGCGACGGCGAGCGCGAGCCGCTGCTTCTCACCGCCGGAGAGCGAGTGGATCGTGCGCGGCGCGTACCGAGGCTCGAGCGACACGTCGGCGAGGAGGTCCGCGACCGGCCGCCCGTTCGCGCGGCCCGCCTTCCGCGCCTCGGTGAGCGCGGCCGACAGTGCACGGTCGACGGTCCAGCGCGGGTCGATCCCCACCCCTGCGAGCCCGTCCTGGGAGACGCGGCGCACCTCGGCCTTGAACGTCTTCTTGTCGCGGCGCGAGAGCTTCGAGACGGCGCGACCCTGGAAGGTCGCGTGACCGCGGGTCGGCCGCACGAGCCCGACGAGCGCACGCACGACCGTCGACTTGCCCGCGCCGGACTCGCCGACGATCCCGACGGGCGCGGTGCCCGGGACGACCTCGAGGTCGATGCCGTGGACGACGTCGGGTCCCGCGTACCCTGCGGAGAGGCCCGTCGCGCGCAGGATCGGTTCGGGCAGGTCGACTGTCGTGCTCATGGTCACCTTCAGGCTCGGTTCGTGGGCGGACGGCGCTCCGTTCCTCCCGCCCGTCCGACGTACGACGCTACCGCGGAGTTCCGTGGCACCGGTCACCCGGTCCTCGCAACGAGGTGGCGGGGCGGGGAACCGTCGCGTCCGTGGGAGACGCCCGGTCCGGATGGCGGAGAAACGGGGTCGCAGGCGGTAGCCTGGGCCGTTCGACTCGGATCCTCGAGCCCAGGTGATCCGTCGATCTTTCCGTGGCAGCGCTGTGCCACGGCGGCGGACGGAGACAGGCGTGACCAGCACGGTCGACCCCGACGGGTTGCTCGCCCCTGGCGAGCCCGTCGACCTCGACAACTGCGCCCGGGAGCCGATCCACGTCCCGGGACTCGTCCAGCCGCGAGGTGTGCTCCTGGCGGTCCGCGAGTCGGACGGCACGGTGCTCCAGGCGTCGGCGAGCGCGGAGCGCCTGCTCGGTGTGTCGCCGCACGACCTGCTCGGGGAGCACCTCGCCGCGGCGCTCGGGCCCGACCCCGCGCGGAGGGTCCTCGCCCACGCGTCCGCTGGAGCGGAGCTCGCGGACCGCAACCCGCTCACCCTCCGGCTCGACGGCTTCCCGCGCGACGTCGACGTGGTGCTCCACCGCCCGCCGCTGCCCGACGACGGTCCTGGCTCCGAGCCCGTCCTCGTCGTCGAGCTCGAGGCGGCCACCGGCGCCCGCCCTCTGACGTTCCCCAACACGTACCTCTCCGTGCGGCGCGCGCTGCGGGACCTCGAGCGCGCCGCGACCCTGGAGGAGCTGTACGACGACGCCGCGCGCCACGTCCGCGAGCTCACGAAGTTCGACCGCGTGATGATCTACCGCTTCGACGCGGCGTACAACGGCGAGGTCGTCGCCGAGGCGCGGCGCGACGACCTCAACTCCTTCTTCGGGCTGCACTACCCGGCCTCGGACATCCCGCCGCAGGCACGCGCGCTGTACGAGAAGAACTGGATCCGGCTCATCGCCGACGTCGACTACGAGCCGTCGGCGATCGTCCCGACGGTCCTGTCCACGACGGGTGCCCCGCTCGACCTCACGTACTCGACGCTGCGCAGCGTCTCGCCGATCCACCTCGAGTACCTCCGGAACATGGGCGTGCGGGCGTCGATGTCCATCTCGCTGCTGCGCGAGGGCCGGCTCTGGGGCCTCATCGCGTGCCACCACTACGCCGGCCCGCACGAGCCGCCGTTCGAGGTGCGCACCGCGGCGGAGTTCCTCGGGTCGGCGCTGTCGGTCCGGCTCGTGTCCCAGGCCGAGACGGAGCGGGACGCCGAGGTGCGGCGCGCGGAGAGCGTGCTCGCGCACCTCGCCGCCGACAGCCGCGACGAGGCGGCCCCGCTCGGCACGGCGATCACCCGCTCCGGCTGGCTGCGCCGGCTCGTGCGCGCCGACGGCGCGGTGGTCGTCGCGGAGGGGCGTCTCACCTCGGTCGGGAACGTCCCGGACGACGACGCCTGCCGCGCGCTCGTCGCCTGGGTGCTGTCCCACGGCGAGGAGCTGGTGTCCACCGACCGGCTCGCGCACGACGTGCCCGCGCTGGCGGCCCTCATGCCCGACGTGGCCGGGGTCCTGGGCATCGTGCTGCCCGAGGGGCAGGTCGTCGTGTGGGTCCGCGACGAGGTGCTCCGGCACGTCGACTGGGGCGGGGACCCGCACAACAAGGCCATCGCACGCCGCGAGGGCGGCGACGTCCGGCTGAGCCCGCGCAAGTCGTTCGAGCGGTGGCGCGAGGTCGTGCGCGGTCACAGCCGCCCCTGGACCTCGGACCAGACGGACTTCGCGGCGGCGCTGCGCGGGCACCTCGTCGAGGCGCTCTACGCGCGCGGTCGCAAGGCGCTGCGCGCGACCGAGGAGCTGCAGCGGAGCCTGCTGCCCGCGCTGCTGCCGCGGATCGAGGGCTGGTCCCTGGAGTCGCGCTACGAGTCGGCCGGCACCGGCCTCGTCGGCGGCGACTGGTACGACGCGCTCGACCTGCCGTCGGGCAAGGTGGCCCTCGTCGTCGGCGACGTCACCGGGCACGGTCTCCAGGCGGCGGCGACGATGGGCCAGCTGAGCACGACCCTCCGGGCCGCGCTCGTGGGCACGTCGTCGGCCGCCGAAGCGGTCGAGCGGTTGGCGCAGTTCGCCCGCTGGACGCTCCCGGGCGAGGTCGCGACCGTCGCGGTCGCGCTGCTGGACCCGGTGAGCGGTGTCGTCGAGCACGTGTCGGTCGGGCACCCGCCCCTGCTCGTGGTCGAGGCGGACGGGACGCCGCGCTGGGCGCAGGGGGCGAGCGCGCCCCCGCTGGGTCTGGTCGACCGCGCGCCGACCACCCACGTCCTCGAGGTGCCGCGCGGCGGCGCGCTCGTCCTCTACAGCGACGGGCTCGTCGAGCGGCGGGAGGAGTCCGTCCTGGACGGCCTCGACCGGCTCGCGGCGGTGTTCGAGAGGGGCAGCAGGCCCGGCGCCGACGAGATCCTCGCCGCGGCCCGTGACCCCCGCTCCGCGGACGACGCCACCCTCCTGGTGCTCCGCCGCGAGGCCTGACGGGACCGCGAGGCCTGACGGGACGGCGCGCCCGACCCTGTCGGGCTCGACCGTGCTCCTGCCCGGGCGAGGCGCGAGGGCTGCCGTTCAGGCGAGGAGTGCGAGAGCGCTCCGGGCGCCCGTCCCGGCGCGGAACAGGGGCACCTCGAACCGGGCCCAGACGTGCTTCTCGCCCGTGGCTGTGGTGAACCAGCCGACCTCGCGGGCTGCGCGACGCGCGAGCTGCAGGCCGAAGCCGCCGGCGCCGGGCGGGCGGTGCGGGTCGATGACGGGCGGGCGCTCGGGGGAGTGGTCGACGACGTCGACGACGAACTCGCGCCCGTCGCTGAGCAGCCGGACGAGCGCCGGCGGCCGTCCGTGGCGGAGCGCGTTCGTGGCGAGCTCGCTCGCGACGAGCACGATGCGCTCCGGGGCGGCGTCGAGGTGACGGTCGGGCGGCAGGGGCGCACCCGTCAGCGTGCGGTGCACGTGCCCGCGCAGATCGCCGAGATCGGCGAGCGTGGCGAGACGCCACGAGCCGATCTCGACGAAACGGACCGGGACGTCCGCGGCGGCGATGCTCACGCTGAGTCCTCGACCTGGAACAGCGAGTCGACGCCGCTCAGCTCGAGCAGGTCGCGGACGCGGCGCGGCGTGCCGAGGAGCGCGGGTGGCGTCTCGCCCGCGGTCGCCGCGTGGTACAGCAGCCGCAGGCCGCCCGAGTCCATGAACGTCACGTCGGTCAGGTCGATGCGGATCTGAGCGGTCGCGGCCTGTGCGCGACGCTGCAGGTCGTCCTCGTGCCGCGCCTGGACCGCGGCGTCGATCTCGCCGTACATGACCCACAGGGTCCCGTCGTCCTGCACCCGTACACCGCTCTCGGCCACCGACGCGCCTCCTTCAGCGCGCCCCGGACGATCCAGGGCGCAAGTGCCTACGCTACGCAATGTCGGCCTCCCTCGCGCGTGCGTACCGCCCGGGCGTGTCCGAATTGTGTCCCGGCAGCCCTCGGAGGGCCCGTCGGCGGTCCGTCCGGCGGTCTGTCCGGCGGTCTGTCCGGCGGTCCGCCGAGCAGCACGACGGCGGACCGCCGGGGAGCTCGTCCCCGGCGATCCGCCGTCGTGGTGGTACGGGTCGTCAGCAGGTGCGCGCGTCGTAGGTGACGTCGACCGGCTGGTGGCCGACGACCGTCACCTGGGCCGCCCCGGCCGGGACGGACGCGGAGCGCGCCGCGAACGACTGGTACGCGTTCGACCCGGGGGCGACGTCGGCGAACGACCGCGAGCCGTAGGGCGTCGTGATCGTCACATCGATCGGCGCCGCGCCGTCGTTGGTCGCGCGGACCGCGACGTACGCCCTGCCGGCGAGGCAGCGCACCTCGGCGGTCGCGGTCACGGGCGCCTGCGCGCCGTCGGTCCACGAGAGCGTGTAGGCGCGCTCGGTGCCGTCCTCGGCGGTCACGCGGACGGTCGTGACGCCCGGGACCGCGTCGGCCGGCTCGACCGCGACGCTCGCGTACGGGTCGTGCGCGGTGGCCGCGACCTCGGGCACGTCGCCCTCGGCCGCCACCTCGTACGCGGTGACCTCGGGGTCGAAGCCCGCGAGCGGCTCGCCGTCCACGGTGATGCCCGACGCCGCGGCGTCGGTCCCCGTGCCCGGCACCTTGGCGAGGACCTCGATCTCGGAGACCACCATGTGCGTGTTCGCCCGTGCCGCGAGGACCACGCGCACGGACGCGGTGCGCACGCCCGCGGGGACCTCGACGACCGGTGCCGGGCCGTCCGGGGACGCGTCCACCGTGACCGGTGCCCCGACGTCGGTCCACGTGCCGCCGACGAGCGCCTGGAGCTGCACGGACTGCGCCCAGGTCGCGCTCGACCCGTCCTTCCAGAAGCGGGTCACGACGCCGGTGACGTCGCGCTCCGCCGGCAGCGTGACCGTGAGCGTGTCGGAGGCGCGCTTGGTGCCGGACAGCCAGTTCGACCACGCCTTGTCGGTGAGGTTGCCGTTGACGACCCCGGCGACGGAGTAGCCGGGCTCGGTGAACGTCGCGGACGCGGTCGTGCCCGTGGCGAGCGCGCCGTTCGCGGACGCGGCCTCGGTGACCTGGACCCGCACGACGGCGGGCAGGGTCGTCGGTGTGCCGTCCACGGTGCCCGCGTCGGCGGTCCCGGCGAGCTCGACCACGCCGACCTCGTCGAACGCGCCGTCCGGGGCCGCGTCCCACGTCACGGGGCGCTGGACCTCGGCGCCGCCCGCGGCGACGGCGGTGACGGTCGTCGGGAGCGCGGGCGTGCCGCCCGCGTACGACTTCGCGCGCGCCGGCAGCGTGCGGTCGAGCGTGTCCACGACGACCGTCGCCGTGGCTTCCAGCGTGCCGCCCGTGGGCAGCGCGACTGTCCCCGGGACCTCGACGGTCCCGGGAGACGCCCACGCGTCGTCGCCGGGGAGCTCCCACGTGACGGGGAGCTCGCCGCGCGCGCCGTCGCGGTAGACGGGCGTGACGGTGGCGGGCAGCCCGGGCGCGGTGCCCGGCGTGGTGAACGCGTCGACGGGCTCCGTGCCGAGCACCGTCTCGTCGACGATCCGCCAGCGCTGGTTGATCCCGGAGTTGGCGAGGTACGTCCCGACGGGCGAGCCGTCGGCGGTCGCCTGACCGCCCACCTCGAGCAGGGTCTTCGACGACGCGTTGACGAGCGTGTACGTGCCGTCGCCGGTCGTGGAGAGGATCCACTGCGCGGTCAGGGGCGTGTCCGCGACGTCGGCGGGAGCCTCCGTCAGCACCGGCGACGTGTCCGTGGCCACGGCGAGCTGCTCGCCCGTCGCCGCGTTCGTCACCGCGTAGCGCGAGCGGTGCGAGCCCGAGCCCTCGGGCGCGCCCAGAGCGGTGAGCTCCCACGCCTGCTCGGCGACCGCGGCGTCGGTGCGGATGACGACACCGTCGCCGGTCGCCGCCGGGGCGAGCGAACGGTTCGACTGCACGCCGTCGAGGCGGTACACGTGGCCGTCCTGGACGAGGGCCGCGTCCTCGGCGACGCCGGAGACGCCGTCCACGACGAACGTCGTCACGGACTCGGCCGGGACGGTGAGCGTGGCGCTCGCGCCCTGGTCGTCGGCCGAGACGGAGACCGGCTCGCCCTCGACGAGGTAGCCCGCCGTGCTGGTCACGACGGGGGTGACGGTCGCATCGGACTCGACCGCACCGAACTTCGACAGGTCGAGCGTGACGGCGCGCTCCGCGGTGGTGGCGTTGACGTGCACGACGGTCGCCTGCTCGCCGTCGGCGGAGACCGCGGCGGTGCTGTTCGCGTCGTCCGAGCGGACGAGAGAGTCGCCCGGCTCGATGTAGTGCGTGAAGTTCTGGGTCGCCCAGTACTTCGTGTTCGTGTAGATGGGGCACGTCTCGAGCGTGTCGGTGGCCGTGCAGTCGAACGGGATCTGGATCTCGCCCCAGTTCATGCCGTTCGCGCTCTCGCCGCCGGGCGCCATGTTGTCGTAGTCCTCGACCGGCTGCCAGAAGACCCACGCCGACGGCTCGAGCTCGCGCAGGTCGTCGACGATGTGCTGCGCGCTGCCGAGGCCGGACTCCATGGTCTCGAAGTCCTGGCCGGTCGAGCTCCAGTTGCCGCCGACCTCGCTCATCCACAGCGGCTTGTCCTCGCCCTTGGCGATGTCGCGGACCGTGGTGCGCTGGCCCGTGCCGTAGGTGTGGACGTTGAGCTGGGAGACCTGGTCGCGCACGGACTGCGGGTAGGAGTTCCAGTTCCGCGCGAACGTGCCCGGGTTGGTCTCGTCCATCGCGGAGATCACCGCGTCGGTCGACGAACCGTCGAGCGCCTCGGCGAGCGCGGGGATCACCTGCTGCTGCAGCTCGGGGCCGATGTGGGCACCCTCCTGGCGGCCCCCGGTCGGGTTGCCGTCGGTGCCGAGCTGGGTGCCCCAGTAGTCGGTGTTCGGCTCGTTGAACGGGTCGACCGTGGCGACGTCGATCCCGTGCGCCTCCTCGAGGCGCTCGGTGACGCCCACCATGTAAGCGGCGAAGTCGTCGACGCTCTGGGTCTTGAGCTGGTCCGCGTTCGCGTCGAACCCGCCCGAGACGTAGCCGCTCACGGTCATGAACCACGGCGGGGAGTTGCTGAACGTCTCCCAGTGCGTGACCTCGTCCTTGATGCGGTCGACCCACCAGCGCTGCGTCTGGTCGGCGTCGGGGTCCCAGTGGTCCGGGTTCTCCGGGTCCCACCAGTCGACGTCCTCGCGCGTGGTGCCCTCGGGCGCCTTCCACCAGCCGTCGACGGCGCCGCCCGCGCGCAGGTAGTCGGGGACGTCGGGCGCGTTGCCGCCGCCGACGTTGTACCGCGCGATGTTGAGGTTGAGACCCTCGTCGCCGAAGACCATGTCGGCCAGGCGGTCGCGGATCTCGTCCGGGTAGTCGCCGGTCGCGTTGGCGAACCACACGAGGCTCGTGCCCCAGCCCTCGAACGGCTCGCCCGCGTACGACGGGTCGGGGGTCACGGTGACGCCGGGGACGTCCGCGGCGGCCGCCGTCGTGGCGCCTACCAGTCCCGTCGCCGCGACGGAGGAGGCGGTGACGGCAGGTGCCGCCTGGGCCGGCAGCGCCGCGAGGGCGCAGCCGGCGACGAGCGCCCCGGCCCCGATCCCTGCGCCGAGCCGTGCTCCCGCCCGTCGTGCCGGCCGGCGGGCCGGACCTCCTCGTGCTGTCGAGTCGTGCTGTCGCTCGTCAGGTGTTCGGCTCATCCCTGAGCCACCTCCTTCGCGTCGCTGCGATCCGGCGCGGGGCCGGGTGCGGGTCGTTCCCGCGGGGGTCTTCGTGCCGAGGTAGTACGGGGGTCTCGCGAGGTAGAACGGTGGTTGCGCGAGGTAGTACGGGGGTCTCGCGAGGTAGAACGGTGGTTCCGCGAGGTGGTACGGGGGGCCCGCGAGGTAGTACCCCGGTGGAGGACCGGGGTACTACCTCGGAGGACCGGGGTACTACCTCGCCGGGTCTGCCGGGCGGCGGACGACCGCCACACCGCGCGGGTCGAGCAGGAGAGCGCCGGGGACGTCGCTCGTGCTCGCCGTGCTCGCCGTTCCCGTCGTGCCCGACGGCGCGAGGCGGCGGCCCGCGAGGACGTCGCCCGCGACGTCGGGCACCTCGACCGGCTGGGCCGTGCGGTTGACGAGGAACCAGAAGTCGTCGGTCCCGTCGGTGCGGACCGCGAGCTCGACCTGGCCGCGGACCGCGGCGGGCAGCTCGCTGCGCACGCCCGCGTCGTCGAGCAGGCGCGCGAGCACGGGCACGAGACCCTCGCGACCGAAGCGCGTCGAGACGTACGCGGCGGACCCGGCGCGCTCCCCGGCCCGGCCGGTCGGAGCGACGGCCCGGCGCGTCACGGCGGCGCGTCCCGCCTGCTCGCCGGTCTTGTACCAGCCGAGCACCTCGACGTCGGGGTCGACGACGTCCACCGGCTCGGTCCACAGTGTCGCCTCGAGCTGCTCGCCACCGAGCTCGACGGTCGCGGACTCGTGGTCCAGCAGCGGCGAGAACTCCTCGACGCGCACGCCGAGCAGGTCGCGCAGCGCGCCGGGGTACCCGCCGAGCCACGCGTGGTCGTCCTGGTCGACGACGCCCGAGAAGTACGTCGTCACGAGGTGCCCGCCGCCCTCGACGAACGTCGTGAGACGGTCGCGCAGCGGCGCCGGGACCACGTGCAGCACGGGTGCCACGACGACGTCGTACCCCGTGAGGTCGGACGCGACCGGCACGACGTCCGCGCGCACGCCGAGCGCGAGGAACGCGGAGTACCAGTCGAGCGCCTCCTGGCGGTACCGCAGCCGGTCCGTCGGGTGCGAGTCCAGCTCGGACGTCCACCACGAGTCCCAGTCGAAGACGATCGCGGCGCGCGACGGCTTCTGCTCGCTGCCCGCGACGGGCGCGAGGTCGCGCAGCGTCGCGCCGAGCGCGACGACGTCACGGAACAGGCGCGAGTGCTCGCCCGCGTGCGGGACCATCCCCGAGTGGTACTTCTCCGCGCCCGCGGCGGACTGGCGCCACTGGAAGTAGCAGACCGCGTCCGCGCCGTGCGCGACGTGCGTGAGGGAGTCGCGCGCGAGCTCGCCCGGCTTCTTCGCGACGTTCACCGGCTGCCAGTTCACGGCGCTCGTGGAGTGCTCCATGAGGAACCACGGGCGGTGCCGGGCGATGCCGCCGGTGAGGTTCGCGGAGAACGACAGCTCGTCGAGCGCCTGCGGCCCGGGGAGCACGTAGTGGTCGTTGGAGACGAAGTCGAGCTCGTCGGCCCACGCGGCGTAGTCCATGCCCTTCGTCTCGCCCATGACCATGAAGTTGGTCGTCACGGGGACGTCGGGGGTCGCACGGCGCAGGATCGCGGCCTCGGCGCGCAGGTAGTCCTGCAGCGCGTCGGACGAGAACCGCTTGAAGTCGAGCTGCTGCGTGGGGTTCGGGTGCGACGCGGCGAGGCGCGGCGGCAGGACCTGCTCCCACGCGCTGTAGCGCTGCGACCAGAACGCGGTGCCCCACGCGGCGTTGAGCGCGTCGAGGGTCGCGTACCGCTCGCGCAGCCAGGACCTGAACGCGGACGCCGCGTCGTCGCTGTAGTCGTAGACGTTGTGGCAGCCCAGCTCGTTCGAGACGTGCCACGCGACGAGCGCCGGGTGGTCGCCGTAGCGCTCGGCCATGCGCTCGACGAGGCGCAGCGCGTGCTCGCGGAACACCGGCGACGTCGGGCGCCACTGCTGGCGCGCGCCGGGCCACAGCGTCTCGCCCGTGCGGGTCTGCGGCAGGATCTCGGGGTGCTTCGTCGTGAGCCACGGCGGCGGCGACGCGGTCGCCGTCGCGAGGTCGACGGTGATGCCGTTCTCGTGCAGCAGGTCCATGATCTCGTCGAGCCACGCGAAGTCCCACGTGTCCTCGGTCGGCTGGATCCGCGCCCACGAGAAGATCGCGAGCGACATGACGGTCACGCCGGCCTCGCGCATGAGGCGCACGTCCTCGTCCCACACCTCGCGCGGCCACTGGTCCGGGTTGTAGTCCGCCCCGTAGGACAGGCCCGACGGCGCGTGCTCGGCGCTCCCGCCGGTCGTGCCGGGGGCCCCGGTCGCGGCGGGCGTGCCCGACGGCGCGTGGGGTCCGGGGCGGCGCAGCCAGCGGTGGGGGACGGGTCGGTCGGTCGTGGTCGACACGGGGGTGCTCCTCGGATGGTGCTCGGGTGGCGCGAGAGGTGCGCCGTCGGGCGGGGACCGGTGGCCGGGCCTCGTGGCCCGGCCACCGGCGTGCCTCACTCGTTGACGGTGAAGCCCTGCTCCGTGCCGTACTTCACGGACGCGTCCTGCCAGGCCTGCAGGCCCTCGGTCAGCGTGGTCGACGAGACGTACGCCTGGCCGACCGTGTCGTTGAAGATCGAGTTCGCGTAGACCTGGAAGGGCAGGTACGACCAGCCCTCGACGACGTCGGCCGCCGACTGCGCGAGGACCTCGTTGATCTTCTGGCCGCCGAAGTACTCGGACTCGTAGCCCTGGAACTCGTCCGACTCGAGCTCGGCCGTCGTGGCCGGGAACGCGCCGCCGTCGACGCGGGCCTGCACGCCGTCGCCGGCGTTCGCGTACTCGAGGAAGCCGTAGGCGAGCGCCTGGTTCTCGCTCGCGGCCGGCACGGACAGCGCGGAGCCGCCGTTCTCGGCGCTCGCGGACGCGCCCTCCTCCCACTGCGGGAGCGGGGCGACGCGCCACTTGCCGGCGCCGTCGGGCACGCCCGACTCGAGGTTGGCCGGCATCCACGCGCCGATCGCGAGGGTCGCGATGGTCCCGTTGCCGAGGCCCTGGTACCACTCGTCGCTCCACGAGCTCACGGGGGCGAGGAGGTCCTCGTCGATGAGCGTCTGCCACGTCTCGGCGAACTGCGTGCTGCCCTCGTCCGCGAGGTCGACCGTCACGTCGGTGCCGTCGACCTGGAACGGCTGGCCGCCGGCCTGCCAGATGAGCGACGTCGTGAAGCCCGCGTCACCCGTGTCGTTGGTGATGTAGACGTTCGGGTCTGCCGCGTGCAGAGCCCGGGCGGCCTCGACGAAGCCGTCCCACGTCGTCGGCACCTCGATGCCGTGCTGCGTGAAGACCTCCTCGTTGTAGAAGAGGGCCATGGGGCCGGAGTCCATCGGCAGGCCGTAGACGCCCTCGCCCTGCTGGACGGCGCTCCACGGGCCGGGCGTGAAGGTCCCGTCCAGGTCGGCGGCGCCGAACGCGGAGAGGTCCGCGACGGCGTCGGACAGCGCGAACTGCGGGAGCGCGTAGTACTCGACCTGCGCGACGTCGGGGACGCCCGAGCCGGCGGCGATCGCGTTCTGCAGCGCCGTGTACTGGTCGTTGCCGGTGCCGGCGTTGACGAGCTCGACGTCGACGTCCGGGTACTCGGCCTCGAAGTCGGTGACGACCTGCTCGAGCGTGGGCTCCCAGGCCCACACGGTGAGCGAGCCGCCCTCCTCGAGAGCAGCGGCGACGTCGTCGGCGGAGCCGCCGTCGGCACCGGAGCCGGCGTCGTCGCCGCTGCCGGAGCTGCACGCGGCCAGGCCGAGGGCGAGGACGCCGGTGGCGGCGACGGCCCGCAGGGTGCGGGGGGTGCGGATGGACATGAGGGTTCCTCTCACTTCGTCGTCAGACGGATGGTGGTGCGGGGGATGCGTGCCAGAGGGGTGGTGCGGTCGCGCGGCCGTGCGCCACGGGACCCGGGGGCTCACTCCTTGACGGACCCGGCCGCGAGGCCGGACTGCCAGTAGCGCTGGAGGAGCAGGAAGGCGGCGATCAGCGGCAGGATCGTCAGCAGCGACCCGGTGATGACGAGGTCGAAGATGGCCTCGCCGCCCGCGGTCGCGGCCTGGGCGTTCCACGCGTTGAGGCCGAGCGTCAGGGGGTACCAGGTGGGGTCCTTGAGCATGATGAGCGGCAGGAAGTAGTTGTTCCACGTCGCGACCATCGTGAAGAGCAGCACGGTGACGATCCCGGGCGCGAGCAGCGGCAGCGAGACCTGGAAGAACGTGCGGAACTCGTTCGACCCGTCGACGCGCGCGGCCTCGAGCAGCTCGGTGGGGATCGCCTCGGCCGCGAAGACCCACATGAGGTAGAGGCCGAAGGGCGAGATGAGCGACGGGATGATCACGGCCCACGGCGTGTTCGTCAGGCCCATCTGGCTGAACATGAGGAACGTCGGGACGGCGAGCGCGGTGCCCGGCACGGCGACCGCGCCGATGACCGTCGCGAACACCCCGCGCTTCCCGGGGAAGTCGAACTTCGCGAGGGCGTAGCCGCCGAGCACGGCGAGGAACGTGGCGCCGCCCGCACCGACCACGACGTACAGGACCGTGTTGGCGAACCAGCGGCCGAAGATCCCGCCGTCGTAGGTCAGGGTCCGGGCGATGTTGTCGAACAGCGCGAAGTCGCCGCTGAACCACAGGCCGAACGACGCGAACAGGCTCGACTGCGTCTTCGTCGCGTTGACGAAGAGCCAGAACAGCGGGACGAGCGCGTAGAGGAGCACGACGCCGCTGAGGACCGTGAGCAGGGTGCTGCGGCGGGGCGTGGAGACGCTGTGCGGGCGCGAGCGCAGCCGGACGGGCTTGCGCGGCGGCGGGCCGACGACGGGCACGACGGACGGGTGCGGGTTGGTGGGAGTCGTCGCAGTCACGGTCAGGCCTCCTTGCGCATGCCGCGCAGCTGGACGACGTAGGCCACGATCATGGTGAGGACGCCCATGATGATGGCGACGGTCGCCGAGTAGTTGTACTGCTGGCCGGAGAACGACAGCGAGTACGCGTACAGGTTCGGGGTGAAGTACGTCGTGATGGCGTTGGGCGCGAGGCTCTGCAGGATGCTCGGCTCGTTGAAGAGCTGGAACGAGCCGATGATCGAGAAGATCGTCGCGATGACGAGCGAGCCCCGGATCGCGGGGATCTTGATCGACCGGACGACCTGCCACTGGCTCGCGCCGTCGAGCTCGGCGGCCTCGTAGAGCGAGGTCGGGATGACCCGCAGCGCCGAGTAGAAGATGAGCATGTTGTAGCCCACGAACTCCCAGGTCACGATGTTGCCGATCGCGAGGAGCACCCACTCGGGCGACAGCGGGTTGGGGATCGACGTCCCGAGCGCGTCGTTGATGTTGCCGACGAGGCCGAACCGCGTGCCGTACATGAAGCCCCACATGAGCGTCGCGACGACGGCGGGGACGGCGTACGGCAGGAAGATCGAGATGCGGAAGAAGTTCTTCCCGTACAGGCGTCCGCTGTCGATCGCCAGCGCCACGAGCAGCGCGATGCCGAGCATGATCGGCACCTGCACGAGGAGGAACAGCCCGACGCGCGTGACGCCCGACCAGAACTGCGGGTCGGAGAAGGCGCGGGCGTAGTTCTCGAAGCCGACGAACTGCGTCCCGCCGACCATCTGCGTGCGGAACAGGCTCAGGTAAATCGAGTACGCGATCGGTGCGAGGAACACGAGCGCGAAGACGGCCATGAACGGGCCCACGAAGCCCCAGCCGATCCACGAGCGCCGTCGGCGGCGCGCGGGCCGGGAGGAGGGGCCGTCGACCGGTGGCACGTCGGAGACCACCACGGGTGGGGACGTCGTCGTCATGCTGCTTCCTCGTCGTCGGGGGCGGGGGACGTCGGTCGTCCCCGGGTGTTTACGTAAACATCAGCATGCACGACGCTCGGTGTTTGCGCAAACATCGCCTAGGGTGATCTCGCAGGGCATGCTTGCCGCGCACCTTCCCGCACGACCGGACCACGAGGACGAGGACGATGACCGACGGGCTCGACGAGGACGCCCCCGCCGCCACGACGCTCACGGCGACGCCGCCGGACGGCTCACGCCGGCACGCGAGCGCGGCGGGCGGCCTGGTGGCGCCGAGGCGCGTGTCCATGGCCGACGTCGCACGCGTCGCCGGCGTCTCGGCGCAGACGGTGTCGCGCGTGTCCAACGGGCACCCCGGCGTCGTCGAGTCCACGCGGACCCGGGTGCTCGCGGCGATGAGCGAGCTCGGCTACCGGCCGAACAGCGCGGCCCGCGCGCTCAAGAGCGGCAGCTTCCGCACGATCGGGGTGATCCTCTTCTCGCTCGCGACCACGGGGAACGTCCGCACGCTCGAGGCGATCGCGACGTCGGCCGCCGCGGAGGGCTACGCGATCACGATCATCCCCGTCGCGGCGCCCACGCAGGACGGCGTCCGGGGAGCGTTCACGCGTCTCGGCGAGCTCGCGGTGGACGCGATCATCCTCCTCATGGAGGTGCACCTCCTCGACGTCGCGCAGGTGAGCCTGCCGCCCGGGGTGCAGGTCGTCGTCGCGGACTCCGACGCGGGCGAGAGCTACGCCGTCGTCGACACGGACCAGGCCGACGGGACGCGGCAGGCCGTGCGGCACCTGCTCGACCTGGGGCACGCGACCGTGCACCACCTCGCCGGGCCCGCGCACTCGTTCGCCGCCGAGCGGCGCACCGCGGCGTGGCGCTCGACGCTCGAGGAGGCCGGGCGCGAGGTGCCTCCGGTCGAGCGCGGCGACTGGTCGCCGACGTCCGGGTACGAGGCGGGGCGGCGTCTCGCCGTGCGCGACGACGTCACCGCCGTGTTCGTCGCCAACGACCAGATGGCGCTCGGGCTCGTGCGCGCCCTGCACGACGCGGGCCGGCGCGTGCCGGAGGACGTGAGCGTCGTCGGGTTCGACGACCTGCCGGAGTCGAGCGAGTTCCTGCCACCGCTCACGACGGTCCACCAGGACTTCGCGGAGGTCGGCCGCCGGTGCGTCGAGCAGGTGCTCCGGCAGGTGCGCGAGGGGGTCTACGAGACCGGGACGCGGCTCGTCCCGACGCGCCTCGTCGCCCGCGCGAGCACCGCGCCGCCCCCGAGGTAGTACCGGGGTCCGCGAGGTAGTACGGCGGTCGGCCCGACGGAGAGTGGTCGTCCTGGGTGTCGGGGTGGGTGGGGCGCCGCGTCTACCATCCGCCGCTCGTTCCTCGCGGCTCCCGCCAGGCCCACCACGACGCGGCGCCCCACCCACCCCTCCCGGCGTCGTCTCGCCCTGGTCCTCGCTCGACCCGCGCGATCAGGCGGCGGACGGGCGGCGGGACGGTCA
>NZ_CALPBY010000004.1 GCF_943181405.1 Cellulosimicrobium sp. Marseille-Q4280 | reverse complement strand
CGAGCAGGTGCGGTGCGTCGCGCTCCGCGTGCATCGCGACGACGTCGAGGAACACCGTGAGCGCTCGCGCGGCCCGACGACGCTCGGCCGCCTCGCGCTCGCGTCGCTCCTCGTCCGACTCGGCGGGGTCGGGCGCCGGCTTTTCCGTCCCGTCGGCGACGTCCCGGGGGGGGGCGACGACGGCGGAGTGCGGGGGGAAGAGCGTCGCGGGCTGGCGGCCGAAGAAGCGGCCCAGGGCGGTGGGGCGGCCCGGAGGGCCCACGGCGCCGGTGGCGGTGCGCGCGGGGCGCGGCGCGCCGGGTGCACCCCGCCCGGGGGACGCGCGCGGGGACGCGGGACGGCGGGGCGCCGCCGCCGCTCGCCCTGGGCGGCGTGCCCGACGTCGGCGCCGGGCTCCCGTACGCGGGCTCGCCCCGGTCCTGGCTCGCGGCGCTCGCCTCGTAGGGCGTGGGCTGCTGCGGGTCGGGCTGCTGCTGGTACGGGTTCTGGGACAAGACGCCTCCTCGGAGCGGTGCTGGCATCCCCGGCGTCGTCCGCTATGATCGGGGCGCGCGCTGGTTCGCCGAGGATCCTCCCAGAGGAGCCGGGGCGAGCGCCACCAGCGTCGCGCGGGTGTAGTTCAATGGTAGAACTTCAGCTTCCCAAGCTGATAGCGCGGGTTCGATTCCCGTCACCCGCTCAGCGCCCGAGAGCCCCGCACCACGAGGTGCGGGGCTCTCGTCGTCCACGGGTCCGCCGACGACCCGTCACGGCCACGCGGCGAGCAGGTCGTCCGCGGTCCAGACCTGCGCGAGACGCGGGTCGTCGACCGCCCCCGCGGGGCACACGGCGACCATCGGCGTCGCGGCGCCGACGCCCGGGACCTTGATGGCGTCCGCGGCGAGCCTGCTGATCTCCCGTACGTCGACGGGTCGGTCCGCGTGCCACTTCACCGTGCCCACGAACGCGATGCTCCTCGCCGGACGTCTGTCAGCCGCGACGAGGTCGATCTCCGGGGTGTTCGACCGCGGCCACCACCCGCCGAGCTCGCGCGCGGCCGGCCACCGGTCGTCGGGAAGCAGCCGCCCGAGGGCCTCACGCACCACGGGTTCCACCGCGCGCCCTCGCCACGAGGCGAACTGCGCATCGAACCTCGCCGCCGCGAGGTCGGGCCGGCCGCGGTCGACGTCGGGGAGCACGGGGTCCACGAGGGCGAGCCAGAAGCGGAGCGCAGGGTCCGAGACCCGCCACCGGCGGTCCTTGGTCGCGTCCTTCGTCGACAGCGGTTCGTCCGCGACGATCACGCGTTTCGTGGTGAGCGTGGCCAGCGCACGGTCGAGCGTCGCGGGCGAGAGCAGGCCGTCAAGGGTTCGCAGAACGCCGGTGTAGGTCCGCTCTCCTCGCCCGCCGATCGCGGTGAGTACCGCTCTCGCGTGGGTCGACTCCGGGAGCTCGCCGTCCAGGACGCGAG
Source organism: Cellulosimicrobium sp. Marseille-Q4280 (assembly GCF_943181405.1). Classification (GTDB taxonomy): domain Bacteria; phylum Actinomycetota; class Actinomycetes; order Actinomycetales; family Cellulomonadaceae; genus Cellulosimicrobium. The sequence continues at coordinate 478,429 of NZ_CALPBY010000004.1, read as the reverse complement.
AACCGGAGACGACGAGCGCGCTGGTCGACCGCTCGAAGGACCGTCGGACGAACGTCCGGGGTGCCTCGCCGGCACGCCGCTCCTAAGCCACGTCAACCCTCCTCGACGTAACCCTCATCGAGAATAGTAAACCTTGTGAGGGTTGACGTCAGAGGGCCTTCGCGAAGTGGTGCCCCACGATGCTCAGGCGCTCGCGCAGGTAGAAGCGGTGGGCGCCGAACCGCTGCACGCCCGAGTCGAGGTCGAGCGCCGAGCACCCGGCGTCGCGCGCCCGGCGTTCGAGCTCGCCGAGAAGCGCCGCCCCGACACCGCGGGACCGCGCTCCAGGCGCCGTCACGAGGTCGTCGACGTGCAGCTTGCGCACCGCGCTCGTGTTCGCGAGGACGCGCCAGCCCGCGACGCCGAGGCACGAGTCGCCGTCGAACGCCGCGAGGAAACGGGGGCCGGGTATGTCGTCGGCGAGGACCTGCCGCAGGAGGTCCGCCGTGAGGTGCGGCCGCAGCGCCTGCAGCACGGGCAGCGCCGCGGCCCAGCGCGGGTCGTCGGCGCCGAGGTCGACGAGCGTCAGGCGTGCCGTTGCGGCAGGGGCGGTCGTGTCAGAGGTCACGCCGGCACCCTAGCCGTCCACCTGACCCGCCGAACCCCGGGCTGCGCCCTGATCAACCCCCTCATTGCAGCGCAACCCGGGGTTCGGCAGACCTCGTGACCCACGACCCGGGTTCGGCGGAGCGTCTCAGCCCAGGATCCGGCCCGCCGCCTTGGCCGACGCCGCGAGCGAGCCCGTGAGCGGGAGGTCCGGCAGGATCACGGCCTGCGCCGCGTGGTAGACGTCGGGCTTGCCGACCCACGTGACGCCGTCGGGCCGGTTGCCCGTGTCGAGCTCGTGGTGCCACGACCCGCGCTCGTGGTCCACGAGATACCGGTCGATCCACGCCCACCAGCCCGCTGCGGCCTCGGCGAACCGCGGGTCGCCCGTCACGCGGCCGAGCACGTCCGCCGCGGCGACGGCCTCGGCCGCGACCCAGTGGTAGCGGCGCGGCTCGACGGGCACGCCGTCCCAGCCGACGGTGTAGACGAACCCGCCGCCGTGCGCGCCGTCCCAGCCGTCGGCCACCGCGCGGTCGAACAGCGCGACGGCCGCCTCGGTCCGCGCACCGGGCGTGCCGGCGGCGACGTCGAGCTGCAGCAGCAGCCGCGCCCACTCCAGGCCGTGGCCGGGCGTCGAGCCGTACGGCTTGAACGGGTCGCGCGGACGGTCCGCGTTGTACTCCGGCAGCGGCGTCCACGACGCGTCGAAGTGCTCGGGGATGCGCCAGTCGTTCTCCGCGGCCCAGCCCACGACGCGGTCCGCGACCGACGCCGCGCGGGCGAGCCACTCGCCGTCGCCCGTCGCGTCGTGCGCGGCGAGCAGCGCCTCGACGGAGTGCATGTTGGCGTTCACGCCGCGGTAGTCGTCGAGCACGGTCCAGTCGCGCGACCACTCGTCGGCGTGCATGCGCGGGCCGGCCTCCCAGAACCGCTCGTCGAGCACGGCGAGCGCCGCCTCGAGCAGTTCGCGCGCCCCGTCGCGGCCGGCGATCGTCCCCGAGGCCGCGGCGAGCACCACGAACGCGTGCGCATAGGCGCTCTTCGTCCCGTCGACGGGCTCCTCGGCGGAGTCCACGACGTCGCCCGGCCGGGGCGCCGGTCCCCGCGACGACACCCAGCCGCCGTGCTCGGCGTCCACGAGCACCGCTCGCAATCCGTGCAGCGCGCGGTCCGCGCGCTCCCCCGCGCCCGGGACGCCGAGCAGCGACGCGAACGACTCGACGTGCGCCGTGCGGGACGTGATCCACGTGTGCACGGGGCGCGTGAGGTCGGGGCGACCGTCGTCGTCGAGCCACTGCGCCGCGCCGTCGGCGCGCAGCGTCGGCTCGGCGAAGCGCAGCAGCGCGGCGAGCTGGTCGCGACGCCAGGCGGCGAGGTCCGGGATCCGGTCCGCGGTGAGGTCCGTGGCGGGCGTGGGTCGGTCGGTGGTCATGAAGGCCCTTCGGTGTGCGGAGGTGGGCGACGCCTGCGCCCGGATTCCCTCCGGTACGGCGCGGTGCCCCGGGACGATCATCCCGGGGCACCGACGGTGGTGCGTACCCGCCTCACGACCTGGACCGTCCGAGGACGGGTGCAGGCCGTGGGGCGGGCCTCCTGCTGTGAGGCTAGCCGCAGCTGATCGCGTCGAAGCCGGCCTCGATGCTCGCGGTCACCTCCTCGTCGCCCGAGCCTCCGACGGCCTCGACCGTCACGGTCCCGGCGTCCACGGACGTCGCGCGGACGGCGAACGACTGGTACGCCGACTGACCCGGCTGCACCGCGGCGAACGCCTTGGTCCCGAACGGCGTGACGAGCCGGACCGCGAGCGGGGCGTCCTCGCCGTTGACGGCGCGGACGGCGACGTAGGCCTTGCCCGCGAGGCACCGCGTGCTCGCGGTGACCTCGACGTCGAGCGTCGGGGCCGCCTCGGTCACGGTCACGGGGACCTCGACCACGCTGCTCGTCCACCCGTCGTCGACCACGACGTACGCCGTGTACGTCCCGGCCTCGGCGTAGGCGTGCGCGCCCGTGACCTGACCGTCGGCGACGGCCCCTGCGGCGACGTCGGACCCGTCGCCCCACGTGATCGCGGCGCGGAGCTCCGCGCCCTCGCGCCCGCCGGTAACGGTCGCCAGGACGGTGTCGGTCTCCTGCCCGACGGCGACGCTCACGCCGTCCGCGGCCGTCACCTCGAGCGCGGGCTGCTCCACGAAGGTCCCGTCGTGCGCGAACGCGACCACGTGGATGCGGCCGTCGCGCTCGAGCACGCCCGGCTGGTCCGGGAGCGTGATGCTCACGGGCCGCTTGCCCTCGGGGAGCGTGATCGGCGCCGTCGCGAAGAACGCGGCGGGCGTACCGGTCTGCGGGCTGCCGCCGCGCAGGCGGCTGTCCGTCACGGCCACCGGGATGTTCCCGAACACGGGGTTGCGGGCCGCGCCCGACCAGTCGCCGAAGCTCAGGCCGATGGCCTGGGTGGAGCCGTCGTCGAACGTCAGCGTGCCCGAGGCCTGCTGGTTCTTCTCCGTGCCCGTCCCGATCACCGAGAGCTGCTCCGCGTCCGCGGGGACGTCGAGCTCGATCGTCTGGCCGTCACCGGTCGCGTTGTCCGGCTCGCCCGCGGGGACCGCGGGCACGTCGAACTGCAGGTCGGTGCCGGGGACGGACCCGCGCTCACCCTGGACGAAGCCCTTGGCCGCGAGCTGCGTGCGGTCGAAGAACACGCCCTGGCCGTCGCACGAGCCGACGGTCGTGCCCGGGTCGCCGATGCAGACGTTGTCGAAGGCCCCGAGGAGCGAGCCCTCGCGCAGCAGCGAGACCGACACGGACGAGGTCGCCGTGACCGGCTCCCCGCCGTCCGGCGTCACCGTGACCGTGACCGGGTAGACGCCCGGAGCGGTCCACGTGTGCGCGGCCTGCACCGACCACGACCCGAACGCGCCCTGCACCAGCGTGGCAGCGGCGGGCTCGGAGCCGTCGCCGAACGTCACCGAGACGTCCAGGCCCTCGGCGTCGTCGACGCCCGTGAGCGTGGCGAACGTCCCCGTGACCTCGCGACCCGTGACGGCGTCGCGGTCCGCCGCGGCGTTGAGCGTGAGCTCGGTGGCCCCGGACTCGGACGGGTCGGCGAGCAGCTCGACCTCGGCGAGCGAGAGCGCGCCCTCCCCGGCCGACGCCGTGACGACGACCCGGTAGTGCGCGTACGCCGCCGGCTCGGCGACCGTGAACGGCCGCGTCTGCAGCGCCCAGCGGAACTGCTCGCCGGAACGCTCGTCGAGCGTCGTCCACGTCTCGCCGTCGTCGGAGCCCTCGAGGGCCCATGCGGACGGCGACGCCGTCCCGCTCGCGCCGGAGGTCAGCGTGTACGTGCCGACGGTCGGCCGGATGCCGTTGCCCGACCACGTGACGGTCGGGGTGGCACCGGCGAACGTGGTGCGGGTCGCCGACGTGTCGTCCACGAGCGCCGCGGCGCTCGTCGCGGCGTCACCGTCGGTGACGGTCGTCGTGCCGAGGCCCGACGCCGTCGCGTCCTTCACCGGCTCCGGCGCCTCGTCGCCCTCGGTGAGCGACGGCGGCGCGTCGTCCTCGCCCGTGCCCCACGCGGACGGCTCCGGACCCATGACGAAGTCGAGGGTCGCGCCGCCCGAGAGGTCAGCCTGAGAGAGCGAGGTCGAGGTGCGGGTCTCGCCGTCGACGGCGAGCGACTGCACGTAGACGTTGTCCACCGAGTTGTTCTCGGCGTTGACCACGAGGTCGCCGCCGGGCAGGTGCACGGTGGCCTTGTCGAACAGGGGCGAGCCGACCGCGTACTCGTCGGAGCCGACCTGCAGCGGGTAGAAGCCGAGGGAGGCGAAGATCCACCACGACGACATCTCGCCGTTGTCCTCGTCACCCGGGTAGCCCTGGCCGATCTCGCTGCCCACGAAGAGGCGGCGCGTGACCTCGCGGACCTTCTCCTGCGTCTTGTGCGGAGCGCCCGCGGCGTCGTAGAGCCACGGGATGTGGTGGGACACCTGGTTGCTCATGCCCCACATGCCCATGCGGACGTCGCGCGCCTCGCGCTGCTCGTGGATGCCGCCGTTGCCCGCGCCCTGCTCCGGCGTGGAGAAGAACTCGTCGAGCTTGGCCTCGAGCCCTTCCTTGCCGCCGTAGAGGTTGGCGAGACCCTGCGGGTCCTGCGGCGCGTGGAACGCGAAGTTCCAGCCGCTCGTCTCGGTGTAGCCGCCGCCCCAGGCCTCGGGGTCGTACGTCTCCGGGTCCACGGCGAACTCGCCGTCCGCGTGGCGCGGGACGAAGAAGTCGACCTCGGGGTCGAACAGCTCGACGTAGTGCGTGGCGCGCTCGAGGTAGTAGGCGGACTCCTCGCGCAGCGTCTCGCGACGCTCGTCCGGCGTGGCCGGGTCCTCGGCGAGGGCCGCGGCCATGTTGCCGATGCCGAAGTCGTTGATCAGGCCCTCCAGGCCCCACGACACGGACTCGTGCGTGGACTCCGGCGTGAACCCGAGGAACGGCGACGTCTGCAGGCCCTTGCGGCCCACGGCGTTGTTCGGCGGGGAGACGGACGCGTTCTTCACCGCGGCGTCGTACGCCTCGAGCGCCACGTCGGTCGGCAGCGAGCCCTTGAGGTAGGCGTCGGCGAACGCGACGTCCGAGCTCGTACCCGTCATGAGGTCGGCGTAGCCGGGCGAGGACCAGCGGGCGATCCAGCCGCCGTCGCGGTACTGCTCGACGAAGCCGTCGATCAGCTCGCCCGCGAGCTCGGGGTAGAGGAACGAGTACGCCGGCCAGGCCGTGCGGTACGTGTCCCAGAACCCGTTGTTGACGTAGATCTTGCCGTCCACGACCTTGGCGTTCGTCGTGGTGTCGGTCGCGCTGCCCGACGTCGGCGACACCGGGCTCGCGTACTTGTGGACCGGGGCCTCGGGCGTGCCCGTGTTCTCGAACTGCGAGTTCGGGTACAGGTTGAGGCGGTAGAGGTTCGAGTACAGCGTGACGAGCTGGTCCTCGCTCGCGCCCTCGACCTCGACGACCTCCAGGCGGTCGTTCCACGCGTTTGTCGCCGCGGCCTTGACCTCGGTGAACGACTTCCCCTCGACCTCCTGCGCCAAGTTCTTGCGGGCCTGGTCGAGGCCGATGAACGACGTCGCGACGCGCAGCTCGACGGTGTCGTCGGACGACGTGTCGAACGTGGCGTAGCGCGCGTCCGCGCGGTTCCCCGCGGCATTCCCGACCGCCGTCGGACTACGGTCGAAGGTACCGGCGACGAACATGCGCGTGCGGCCCACGGACAGACCCGAGCCGTTCTCGACCCAGCCGGAGAGCGTGCCCGTGGCCTGGTCGAAGGACAGCTTGGAGGTGCCGTCGACCTTGTCGACGAGCACGTGCCCGACGTCGCCCGGGTAGGTGAAGCGCAGCACCGCGGCGTGGTCCGCCGGGGCCACCTCGAGGGCGCTGTCGTTGGTGAACGTCACGCCGTAGTAGTCCGGCCGCGCCGTCTCGTCGGCGTGGTCGAACTCGAGGCCGCGCTGCGCGAGCGTGCCGTTCGGCGCACCCGTCGCGGGCCCGACGGCGGGCAGGAACGCGAGCTGGTTGCGGTCGCCCATCCACGGGCTCGGCTCGTGCGAGATGCCGAGGCCCTGCAGGACCGGCTTGTTGTTCGCGTTGTTGGCCTTCTGGTACTCGTACAGCCAGCTCTGCGACGACGCGTTGGTCATCGGCACCCAGAAGTTGAAGCCGTTCGGGACCGCGGCCGCGGGGATGTTGTTGCCGCGCGAGAAGCTGCCGCTCGACAGCGTGCCGCGGCGCGTGTCCACGTAGTTGGCGAGGCTCGAGCCGTCGACCGTCTCCGGCTGCGCCGTGAGCGCGACGTCGTCGAGCCAGCCCGCGAACCGCGTGCCGGCCGCGCCGCCCGGGTTGTCGTAGCCGAGGAGCACCTGGTCGACGGTCTTGCCCTCGGCCACGTCGCCGACGTCGACGCGCACGGAGTTCCACTGGTCGGCGTAGAGGATCTTGCCCTCGCCCTGCGCGCGCGCCGTCGCGACGGTCTCGTGCGCGTCGCGCGCCTCGAGGTCGGACAGGTACGTGCCGTCGGTGAAGAGCAGGTCGACCGCGGCGTACGTCGACGGGTACTGCAGGTCGTCGAGGAGCTCGGGGAAGATCGTGTAGCTGAGGCGCGTGTCCTCGCCGACCTCGACGTCGACGTCGTCGTAGAGGACGTTCGTCGCGTTCGCCGGGCCGTCCGCGAGGTGCGAGCCGTCGTAGCGGAGCGAGGCGAGGCCGGAGAACCCGACGCCCGCCTTGTTCGTGAAGTTGACCCGCGGCCCGGTGCCGACCTTCGTCGTCATGGGCGCGGCGCTCGGACCGGCGGACATGTCGGCCGAGAGGTCCCACCCGGCGAGCTGGATGATCGGGTCGCCCGAGTTCGCGGTGACGTTCAGGCGCAGGTGCGTGTACGCCGCCGTCGGCGCGTCGAGCTCGAAGAGCCGCTGCTGCTGACGCTGTGGGAAGTCCTCCTCGGCGCGCTGGTCGAGGGGCGTCCACGTCGAGCCGTCGTTCGAGCCCTCGATGGTCCACGTCTTCGGGTCGCGGCCCGCCGCGTCGTCGGCCGACGTCAGCGCGTAGGCGCCGAACGCGACAGGCTCGGTGAACTCGTACGTGACCCAGCCGGTCGAGGCGAACGCGAGCCACTTGGTGCCGGAGCTGCCGTCGGCGAGGTTCGCGGCGCCCTCGTTGGGCAGGTTCTGCGCGCTGGCCGTGACCGTCTTGATCTTCCCGAGCACGCTGCCCGGCAGGCCGCTCGTGAAGGAGCCGACGTTGGTCTGCCAGGGGGCGCCGTCGCGCTCCGCCACGGTGGTGGCGAGCGGCGCGGGGTCGGCCTGCTCGAACGACGACGCGAAGTCGCCGGGCTCGGCGGCCGCGGCGGGCAGGGCCGTCGCGGCGCCCAGCGGGACGGCGAGCGGGACGGCCAGGGCTGCGGCGATCGCGATCCCGAGGGATCTCGACCTGCCTGAGGGTCGGTGCGCGGCGCGTGCGCGGTGGAGTGGGGTCATGACGAGCGATCTCCTTCGATCGACAGCGCTGTCAGCCTGAGCGGGTGCCCCCGACAGCGCGCAGGGGGTAGCGCTGTCAGGGGCAGGGCGAACCTATGCGCCCGTGGCACCGGTGTCAACGGGAGCGCGCCCGCCCACGACGTCGTCCCGGTGCCGTCGTCCTCCCGCGCTCAGTCCCGGACGACCGGGACGTCCTCGAACGTGGGCCACGTCGGGAGGACGGACACGTACAGCGAGGAGAGCGACTCGTCGACCGGCCGCGGGAGGTACACCTCGTAGCGCACCGTCCCGCCGACCGCCGTGCTCGCGCCGAACTGGTCGGTCTCGAGCTCGAGGCCGCGGCTGGACACCGGCTCGTAGGACACGAGCCGGTACGGGTCCACGGCCCGGGGGTGGAGCTCGCCCGCGGTCATGTCGTAGACGGTGATCCGGTCCTCGTCACCACCGACCGGACCGAGGGGCGTGAGCTGCAGGCGCAGCCGCATCGTGGAGCCCCGCACGACGATCGGCTCGACGCCGACGCGGACCTGCTCGTCGCCACCGTCCTCCGACGGGACGGTCACGACCTCCTCCGCGACCGTCTCCACGTCCTCGACGAGCTCGACGCGCGGGCCGTCCCCGGCGACGAACGGCACCGTGACCGGCTCGAGGTCCTGCTCCTCGCGCTCCAGCGTCGCACCCCCGGCCGTCGAGCCCGAGTAGCGCAGCTCCACGCGGCGGTTCTGCGCACGCGCGTCCGCGACCTCGTCGCCGCTCTCCGCCACCTTGAGCCGGGACTCGCCGAGCCCCTCCGCGGCGAAGGCCACGTCGGGTCGCTCCGCGGCCGCGGCGTCGGCGACCGCCTGCGCGCGGCGCAGCGACAGGTCCTGGTTGGCGTCCTCCTCCCCCACCGAGTCGGTGTGGCCCACGACGCTCGCGACCACGTCCGCGGGCAGCTCGCTCGCCACCTCGCGCACGCGCTCGACCGCGGCCTCGGAGAGCTCGGCGGAGTCGACGTCGAACAGCACGTCCGTCTCGAGCGTGACGACGACCTCCTCCTCGAACACCTCGACGTACTCGAAGGACTTCACCGCACCCTCGAGCTCGAACGTCCTCGCGACGGCCGGGTCGAAGCGCGTCACGGCCTGGTCGAGCAGCTCGCGCGACGGCTGCCCGCCGAGGTCCTCGACCGTGACCGGGTCGACGCCGGGCAGGAACGCGGCCTCGTCGGTCGTCCCGGTCCCGGTCTGGTCGGCCTCGGTCGCACCGGCCCCGGTCGGCCCGGCCACGGTCGTCGAGGCCGCCGCCGGGGTGAGCGACGCCGCGGCCACCAGCCCGGCGGCGACCGTCGCGGCGAGCGCGGGACCGGCGACGCGGCGTCGGCGCGTCACTCGGTCGCCTCCCAGGTCACCGGCACGTCCTCGAAGGCCGGCCACGCGTCGTGCAGCCGCACGTCGACGGTCGCGGGGTCGCCCTCGGGGCGCGGGAACCACGCCTGGTAGAGCAGGGGGTGGCCGTTGGCCGTCTGCGCGTACACGACGTCCGTGGCCATGTCCTTGCCCGGGGCGGAGACGACGTCGTACCGCGTGAGCGAGCCGACGTCGAGCAGCCACGGGTCGTGGTGGCCGCCGAGCATGTCGTACACCGAGTGCTCCTCGGGCCGGTCCGGGTCGTCCTCCGCGAAGTGCGGGGTGAGAACGACCCGCAGCTCGACCGTGGAGCCCTCGGCGACGAGCGAGACGAGCCCGACGGTCACCTCGTCCTCGGCCGAGCCGGGGACGGGCAGCCGCGTCTCGAGGATCGGCTCGTACTCGGTCGCGCCGACGACGACCGGTGTCGGCGCCTCGGCCGCGTCGTCACCCGAGCACGCTCCGAGGGCAAGTCCCAGGACGACGGCTCCTGCCGCCACGGCGACCGTCCGTCGACCCCGGTGTCCCCGCGACGGGGCGGCGGGCTGCGGGCCGGAGCGTCGTGGGCGCGTCATGGCCCGGAGGGTAGCGGATGTTCCGGACGGGACCGTCAGCCGTCCGTCCCCGGGGCCGCGACCTCTCCCGTCCCCCGCACGACGAGCCGGGTCGGCACGACCACGAGCCGCGGCGGGAGGTCCGGGTTCTCCGAGCGGGACACGGCGAGCGCGGCGGCCTTGCGGCCCATCTCGACGACGTCGTAGCCGACGACCGTCACGTCGAGGAGGTCGGCGAGCGCGAAGTCGTCGAACCCCACGAGCGCGACGGGCCCCGCACCGGGACCCCCGGCGTGGTCGCGGAGCGCCTGGAGGGCGCCCACGGTGATCTTGTTGTTGGCCGTGAGCAGCGCCGTCGGCGGCTCGGGGAGCGCGAGCAGCTCGGTGACGAACGCGCGCGCGAGGTCGGCGTCGTGCGCGCCGTCGCGCACGTAGTCGTGAGGCGACTCGACGCCCGCTCCCCGCAGGGTCGCGACGAACTCGTCGCGACGCTCCTGGAACGTCCACAGCCTCGACTCGTCGCCGACGAGCGCGATGCGCCGGTGGCCGTGGGCGAGGAGGTGCGTCACGGCGTCGCGCATCCCGCCGCGGTTGTCGATGACCACGGTGTCGGCCTCGACGCCCTGCGCCGGGCGGTCGACGAAGACGACGGGGAGCCCGCCGTCGAGCTCGTGCTGCAGGGAGGAGTGGTCCGTGGCCGTGGGCGTCACGACGAGCGCACCGACGCGACGCTCGACGAGCGCCTCCGTGAGCGAGCGCTCGCGCTCCGGGTCCTCGTCGGAGCTCGTGGTGATGAGCTGGAGGCCGTGGTGGCGCAGCTCCCGCTCGATCCCGCTCGCGAGGGCGGAGTAGAACGGGTTCGCGAGGTCGCCGGTGACGAACCCGACGAGACGCGACGAACCGCCGCGCGCCAGGTCGGCCGCGACGGCGTTGCGCCGGAACCCGAGCCGCTGGGCCGCCTCCTGGACCTTCTCCCGCGTGGGCGCGGCGACGTTGGGCTCGTCGTTGAGGACGCGCGAGGCCGTCTTGAGGCTCACGCCCGCGAGCTCGGCGACGGCGGCGAGCGTCGGGCGCCGACCGCCGCGCGCACCGGGCGCGCGCCTCTCGCCGCGAGACGTCGTCGCAGCCGTTCCGGGTTCCCCCTGCAGCACCATCGTCTAGACCTCTCGTCGACCGCGGATGAGCATGTCGACGACGATAGCGAGCAGCAGGACCGCTCCCGTCACGATGTACCGCGTCGCCGTGTCGAGGTTGAGCAGCGTGAGGCCGTTCGCGATCGACTGGATGACGAGCACGCCGAGCAGCGCCGACCACGCGCTGCCGCGCCCGCCGAACAGGCTCGTGCCGCCGATGACGGCCGCCGCGATGGCGGTGAGGTACGTGTCCGCGCCGCCCGTGCCCTGGTTCGCGGCGGCGAGCCGGCCGGCCGCGAGGACGCCGCCGAGCGCCGCGAACGTGGAGCACGCGACGAAGCACGACACGACCGTGCGGCGCACCGCGACGCCGGCGAGCAGCGCCGACCGCCGGTCGCCGCCGACGGCGCGCACCGACCGCCCCCAGCGCGTGCGCCGCAGGAGGACGTCGACCACGACGACGAGCGCGACGAACAGCACGACCGTGTACCCGACACCGCGCGCCGTGCCGAGGTACGCGACCGTCCCCGCGAGCACGACGGCGAGGATCCCGGTCCGCACCGCGATGCGCGCCACCCCCGGCGCGGGGAGCTCTGCGCGCACCCGGCGCACGTGGTCGACCACCTGGACCGCGAGGTACCCGGCGACGACGACCACGACGACCGCCCAGGCGGCGGCCTGCGGCAGGAAGCCCTGCTGGACGGTGCGCACGAGCCACGACTCGAACGGGAGGTTGATCGAGCCCTTCGGCCCGAGGACGCGCAGCTGGACGCCCGCGAGGATCAGCAGCCCGGCCAGCGTGAAGACGAACGACGGCAGCCCGAGGCGCGTCGACAGCGCGCCGTACCCGAGCCCGACGACGACGCCCACCGCGAGCGCCGCGAGGATCGCGAGCGCGACGGGCCACCCGAGGCTCACCGTCCCGACGGCGAGCACGGCCGCGGCGAGACCGCTCACGGAGCCGACGGACAGGTCGATCTGCCCCACGAGCAGCACGAGGACGACGCCGAGCGCGATCATCCCGGTGGGCGCGCTCTGGAGCGTGAGGTTGACGAGGTTCTCGGCGGACAGGAACGCGGGGTTGATCGCGCCGAGCACGGCCCAGATGAGCAGGAGCGCGCCGACGATCGGGAGCATGCCGAGGTGCGCGCCGCGGACCCGCTGCACGACGGAGCCCGAGAGCGTGCCGTGACGGTCGGCCGCGCGGTCGAGGGGGACGCCCGCGGAGGGGCCGGGGACGCTCATCGCGGCACCGCCCTCGGGCCACCGGTGCGACCGGGGCGCACGGCACCCGTCATCGCGGCGAGCAGGTCCTCGTACGACGTGTCGCCCGCGAACTCGCCGTGCACGCGCCCGAGCCGGAGCACGAGGATGCGGTCGGCGACGGCCTGCAGCTCGCCCGCCTGGTGGCTCACGAGCACCACGGCGTGGCCGCGCTCGCGCAGCTTCTCGATGAGGTTGAGGACCTCGGCGGTCTGGCGCACGCCGAGCGACGCCGTCGGCTCGTCGAGGACGAGCACGCGCGGCGCGCCGAGGAGGGCGCGCGCGACGGCGACGACCTGGCGCTGCCCGCCGGACAGCGCCCGGACGGGGAGCCGCACGGACGGGACGGTCGCCGCGAGCTGGTCGAGCAGGCCCCACGCCTCGCGCTCCATCGCGACCTCGTCGAGGAACGGTCCGTGGACCGTCTCCTGCCCGAGGAAGAGGTTCTCGACGACGTCGAGGTCGTCGACGAGCGCGAGGTCCTGGAAGACGGCGGCGATCCCGAGCTCGCGAGCCGCCTTCGGGGACGAGATGGCGACGGGCTCGCCGTCGAGCAGGACCTGCCCGGTGTCGGGGCGGAACGCGCCGGCGACGACGCCCGCGAGCGTGGACTTCCCCGCGCCGTTGTCGCCGACGACGGCGAGGACCTCGTGCTCGTGCACGTCGACGTCCACGTCGACGAGCGCGCGCACGCCGCCGAAGCTCTTCGACACGCCGCGCAGGGACAGCACCGGCTGGGGCGCGCTCACGAGGCGGCCTCCAGCAGTCCGACGTCGAGGCAGGCCTCGACGTAGTACGGGGTGCAGATCTCGTCGACGGTGTAGACGCCGCCGTCGACGAGGACGCGCTGCACGTCGTCGGGCCCGACGGCGCGGGGCGCCAGCAGGAGGCTCGGGACGCCGTCGATCACGGCCGTGGCGCGCGGGTCCTGCCCGCGCAGCAGCCGCACGGCGAGCTCCGCGGCGGTGCGCGCCTGCTGCGAGGTCGCCTTGTAGACCGTCATGTACTGGTCGCCCGAGATGACGCGCTGCACCGCGGCGAGCTCGCCGTCCTGGCCGGTGGTCGGCGGCACGGGGTCGAGGCCGGCGGCCTTCATCGCGGCGATGGCGCCCCCCGCGATGCCGTCGCTCGCGGCGAAGACGCCGTCGACGCGGCCGGGGTACTGGGTGAGCTGCCCCTCGACCCACTCGGTGGCCTTGTCGGGGCTCCAGTCGGGGGTGTCGTACTCGGCGAGCACGTCGATGTCCTCTCCGTCGAGAGCGCGGTGGGCGCCCGCGGCGAGCGCCGCGGAGTTCGGGTCGGTCGGCGACCCCTGGACGAGCAGCACCCCCGGTCGGCCCTCTGCGGGCGGGTCCTCCTCGGCGCGGGCCTCGACCGCGCCGACCAGGGCCTCCCCCATGAGGTAGCCGATGAGCTCGTTGTCGAACGACACGTAGTAGTCCGCGTCGGCGACGAAGCGATCGTAGGCGATGACGGGCACCCCGAGGCGCCGGGCCTCCGCCACGACGCTCACGGCGGCGACCGTGTCGACGGCGTCGAGCACGAGGACGTCCGCCCCGCGCGCGAGCATCGACTCGGCCTGCTGCTGCTGGTTCGCCGCGTCCTGCGCGGCGTTGGCGTACAGCACCTCGCACGTGGGGCAGCGCCGCTCGACGACGGAGACGAACGTCGGCCGGTCCGTCGTCTCGTACCGGGCCGTCTTCGCCTCGGGCAGCAGGAGCCCGATCGTGCCCTCGGTGGGACCGGTCTGCTCCGCGCCCTGGTCGACGGCGCAGCCCGCCCCGAGCGCGAGCGTCACCGCGGCGATCGCCGCGACGCGGAGGGCCCGACGACGCGGTGCGGGCCGCGCGGCCCCGGGTCGACGGCTCACGCCCCCACCCCCAGCGCGCCGCTGACGCGTGCCGTGTCGAGCGCGACGGCCAGCGCGCCGCGGACCTCGGCCGCGGAGCCCAGCGCGGACGCGACGACCTCGACCGGCCCGGCCGTGCTCGGCACGGTGCGCTGCTCGAGGACGGTGCGCAGCGGTCCGAGCAGGATCTCGCCCGCCTCGGCGAGCTGTCCCCCGACGACGACGATCTCGGGGTCGACCAGGTTGCACAGGTTCGCCGCGGCGACGCCGAGGTGCTGCCCGGCGTCGAACAGGACGCGTCGGCAGCCGGGGTCGCCCTCCCGCGCCCGGGCGATGACGTCGCGCAGCGTGAGGTGGCCGCGGCTCTCGGACAGCATGCCGAGCAGCACGTTCGCCCCGACGAACGTCTCGAGGCAGCCGCGGTTGCCGCACCGGCAGATCGGCCCGTTCTCGTCGATCGTCACGTGCCCGATCTCCCCCGCGACCCCACCGCGCCCGTGCACGAGGCGGCCGCCGAGCACGAGCCCGCCGCCCACGCCGTGCGAGACGCGCAGGTAGGCGACGGCGTCGTGGCCCTGGGCCGCGCCGAACCGGGTCTCGGCGAGCGCGCCGAGGTTCGCGTCGTTGTCCACGGTGACGGGTGCGCCGACCTCGGCCTCGAGCAGCTCGGGGACCACCACGCCGTCCCACCCGCGCAGCATCCCCACCGTCGCGATCCGCCCGGTGCGCACGTCCACGGGCGCCGGGACACCGACCCCGACGGCGAGCAGCTCGCCGGGCGCGGCGTCGACCGAGGCGACCATCTCCTCGACGAGCATCGCCGCGCGCTGGAGCCCCGTGTCGGCACGGTGGTCGGGCGCGAGGGGCATGCGCTGGTCGGCGAGGACCCGCATCGAGGCGTCGGCGAGCGCGACGCGCAGCGAGCGGGTGCCGAAGTGGACGCCGGCGACGAGGCCGAGGTTGCGCGCGAGCGTGACCTGCAGCGCGCGGCGGCCGCTGCGCGTCGACGGCGACGTGTGCAGGACGCCCGCGCCGGTGAGCTCCTTGACGATGTTGGAGACGGTCGCCGGGGACAGCCCGGTGACGCCGGCCAGCTCGATCTGCGTGAGGGAGCCACGCTGCTGGACGGCGCTCACGATCCGGGCTCGGTTGGCCTCACGCAGTGAAGTCTGCGAGCCCGGGGTCACCCGGTCAGCGCGCACGAGCGCCAGAATAGCTCCTTGCGTTCACTTCCTGGCCTGAACTGCGAGGCCGAGGGTGCCCCGGGTGCGCCGGTCCGACGGTCGGACGACCGGCGCACCCCGGGCGGTTCGGTCAGCCGCAGGTCGGAGCGGCGTGCTCCGGCCTGGCGACGGTCTCGCGGTCGTCGCCGGCGTCCGACGGCCGGGCCGTGACCGTCGCGGCGTCGGCCTGCGGGTCCGCGCCCCGCACCGCGAAGGACTGGTACGCGCTCTTCCCCGGCGCGACGCCGGTGAACGTCTTCGTCCCGTACGGGGTGGCGATCTCGACGTCCAGCGGGACGTCGTCGTCGTTGACCGCACGGACGGCGAGGTAGGGCTTGCCCGCGAGGCACCGCACGTCGGCGGTGACGGTGACCGCCACGCCCTCGGGTGCCTCGGGACGCTCGATGACGCCGTCGACGCCCTGGCCGCCCACCCGCACCGTGATCGCGTCGAGCGAGCTCGCGGCGGACCGGTAGCTGTAGTCGAGCACGCCCCGGCCGTCGGCCGTGACGAACGCGACGTGGTCCAGACCGTCCACGCCGTCCGCCGTCCCCTCGACGACGAGGACCGCACCCGGGGAGAACCCGGACCCGTGCAGCGTGACCGCCTGCGTGTCCGCCGCGAAGCCCACCTCGAACGCCGGTTCGGCGCCGGGGACGACCTCGCGCAGCGCCGCGTGGGAGAAGGACTCCTCGCCGGCCGCGAGGTCCTTCGTCCAGGCACCCGCCACGGGGGCGAGCGTGCCGTCCTGGACCAGGAGGTAGGACAGCGACGCGGGCGTGGTGCCCTCCGGCAGCGAGATCGGCAGGTCGCCGTCCTGGTTGCCGTCCTCGGTGTCGAACGTGACCTCGCGGTAGCCGAGCATCCGGTTCGCGTCGTCGTACGCCACGGCGATGCTGCGGATCTTCTGCCCGGTCGGCTCCGTGCTGAGCAGGTAGCCGATCGACGCCGTCGTCCCGCTCACCTCGGACGTCAGCCGGATCATGTCGACGGGCTCGTCGAGCTCGTCGCCCACGAAGGTGACCTGCGGGTCGCCCCACACCCCCTGCGCGGGAGCCGTCGCACCCTCGACCGGGAGCATCACGAGACGCAGCGCCTCGTACGGGTGACGCTGGCCGTCCTCGCCCTCGTACATCAGGTCGAGGTCGAACCGGTGCAGGTCGCGCTGCACCTCGAGGTCGCCCGTGTACCCGGCGTTCGCCAGGACCGGAGAGGTGCCCAGCTCGTCCCAGCCCTCGGTCGGCACGTCGGCGCCCGTCGCCCCGGCGTAGAAGCCGTTCGTGAGCGCCGCGGCGTCGCGCGCACCCCACACGGCGAACCGCACGGCCGCGCCGTCGCCGCCGTCGGGCTGCATCGTCCAGTCCACGCCGACGTCCGCCGTGAAGCGCAGCGCGTCCCGGTGGGACACGTCGACGTCGAGCACCTGCGCGGCCCGGCCGGCCAGGCCGTGCTCGTACTCCCGGACGACGGCACCGGCGCCCTCGCCGCTCTCGCGCAGGCGCAGGGTCGTGTCGCCCCCGGCACCCTCGCTGCGGTCGAGGTAGACGCCGCCCGAGCCGCTGTACGCGTACAGCAGGTTGCCGTGCAGCACCGCGGTCTGGTCCTCGCCGTCCGCGGCGATCGACGCGGGGACCGTGACGAGGTCGCCGACGTACGCCTGCTGGCCCTCCGGGGACCCCGCACGCTCGAACGCGACCTCGTAGGTCTCGGTGCCGACGCGGACCGTCGCGGTGCCCGGGACCTGCGTCGCCTGCGTGACGTGGACGAAGAGACCACGGTCGTGGTCGACCGAGACCGTCGGCACGTCGGCGCCGGACCCGAGCACCAGCGTGTACTCGTGCACCTCGGGGTCGAAGCCGGGCAGCGTCGCACCGTCGAGCGAGATCCCGTGGAGCTGGGGGTCCTCCGGCAGGTCGACGGCGATGCGCGGGTCGCCCCACACACCCTGGTCGTGGCCGTTGTCGCCGTTGGCGTTCATGACGAGACGCAGCGCCTCGTAGCGGGCGGTCCCGCCGTCCGCCTCGTAGGTCAGGGGGACCTCGTCGAACGCGAAGTCGTTCCGCCCGGAGATCACCGGGCTGGCGGCGAGCTTCGTCCACCCGTCCGTGACGACGGTCCCGGTGCCGGCGGACCCCGGGGCCATCGGCGCGTAGTAGTCGGCCGTCAGGGCGTCGACGTCCGGGTGACCCCACACCTCGAAGACCACGCTGGAACGCGTCGCGCCGGAGCCCGACCACTTCGACGGGTCGATCCCGCCGGTGCCGGAGAACGTGGTCACGGCGTGGTCGGAGATGTCGAGGTCGACGATCTGGTGCGCGTTGCCCTGGAACCCCTTCTCGTAGGCGCCGCTCGCCGTCTGGAGGGCGGCACCCGTCCCGCTGACGTCCTCGAAGATCCGCGAGTAGCCGCTGTACGCGTAGAGCAGCTCGCCCACGCCGGGCTGCCCGCCGGTGTAGGCGCCGGACGCCGACACGGTCGGCGGGACGTCCACGAGGTCCGAGACCGCGAGCACCGGCTGCGGCTCGGGGGCCCGCGTGATGTTCACGGTGTAGTCCACCGACGACGCACCGGACGTCACGTGCAGCACGGCCGTCCCGGGGATCTCCGTCGGCTGGTCGATCGTCACCGTGGTGCCCTCGGGCGCGGTCGCCGTGACCTCCGGCAGCAACGACTCCGGGTAGTACTCGGGGAGCGTGAAGTCGTAGCCGAACGTCTCCGGGGTGAACCCCTCCAGCGGCATGCCGTCGACCGACACGGAGTCGAGCAGCGCGAACGTCGGCGCCGGGTAGATCGCCTTGGAGCGCGCCATCGGGTCGGAGCCGGCCTCGAGCGGCGTCAGCGTGTACGTGTAGTCGAGCAGCGCCGCGTCGGTCTTGCGGATCATCGCCGACGGCGGCTCGGAGCCCCAGTCGAGGTTGCCGACGCCCTTCTGGTGCTCGAGCACGCGCAGCACCACGTCGTCCGTCCGCTCGGCCTCGTGCGGGTAGCGCTTCTTGGAGCTGAAGGACGACAGCGACTCCGGCGTGTGGTGGAGCGCGACCGCCTCCAGGGGGTCGCCCGAGTAGCCCTCGCCGTACGTCATGGAGGCGAGCAGGCCCGTGCCGTCGTCGTCGGTGAGCGCCATCCAGCGCACGTCCGTCTTGTTGCCGTTCTCCTGGATGCGCGGGTAGGGCACGAACTGGTCGGTGACGGTGCCGGACCACACGCCGACGTTGTTGCCCGCCTTGCGGTCCCAGTACGTCTCCGACGGCCCCCGTCCGTACCACTCGACGTTCTCGAACCGGCTCGGGAGCTGCATCATCATGCCGAACTCGCCGAGCTGGTCGGGCGCCTCGGCGGACGGCGCGAGCCGCGCGCCCACGACGACCGTCCCGTCGGCGTACACCGTGTACGTCGTCGTGTACGCGCTGCCGTTGCGCAGCGTCGCGTTGACGACGATCTTCGTCGTCCCGCCGTCGCCGCCCAGCGTGTTGACGGAGACGTCCTGCAGGTCCTCGCCCTGGTTCAGCCAGGCCTGGTAGCCCTCCGGCGTGGCGAGGTTGTGCGCGTTGCCGCGCACCGCGCCGTTCTGGTCGGTCTCCGCGCGGAAGAACGATCCCACGGGGGCCTTGGTGACGAGGTCGTCGTCGCCGACCTGGTACGTGTCCAGCAGGCCCGTGGCCTTGTCGACCGCGACCGTGAAGGGCGAGCCCTCGGGCGTCGTGCCCGTGACGGTCACGGCGTCGTCGGTGGTGTCGGTGCGCGACGCGCCGAGCGCCTCGACGTCGACGACCTGGTCGACGCCGCGGGCGTCGAGCGCGAACTGGGCGCTGCCCTGGACGTAGCCCGCCTCCGCGTAGGGCGTGTCGGCGGCGAGCCGGTACTCGACGAGGAGCTGGTACTCGGCGCCCGGCGTCGGGTCCTCGATCCCGTACGGGAGCGTCACCGTCGTCGTCGAGCCCGCGTCCACGTCACCCGTCGGCGGCGCGAGGTCCACCTCGGCGTCGGTCAGCGTGCCGCTCTGGACGGTCGTGCCGTCCTCCTGCAGGGACCACACGACGTCGTAGTAGCTCGCGTTCTTGAACCGGTTGAGGTTCGTGATCGTGACCTGACGCTCCGCGCGCTGCGCGTCCGTCTGGGAGAACTTGAGGTCCTGGTACTGCTTCTTGACCTCGTAGGCGCCGGGCTTCCACGTGCGGTCCGGGAACAGCACGCCGTTCATGAGGAAGTTGCCGTCGCCGGACACCTGCGGCCAGCTGCCGTCCATGCCGAAGAACAGCTCGTCCCGGGTGACCCCGTCGGACGTGTCCGCGCCCTCCTTGAGCGTGAGCGCCGACTGGTCGACGTAGTCCCAGATGAACCCGCCCTGCTGGCGGTGGCTGCTCTCCATGATCTCGACGTAGCGCGACAGCTCGCCGCCCGTGTTCCCCATGAAGTGCTGGTACTCCATCATGATGAACGGCTTCTCCGCCGTCGGGCGGTTCGCGGCGCTGTACGCCGGGTACATCGCGCCGATCATGTCGACGCGCGGGTTGCCGTTGTCGCCCTGGTAGTGGACGAGCTTCTCGCCGTCGAGCTCCTTGATGACGTCGATCATCGTGTCGAAGTTCGGGCCGGTGCCCGCCTCGTTGCCGAGCGAGTAGATGATCACCGAGGGGTAGCCCTTGTCCCGCTCGACCATGCTGCGCATGCGCTGCTCCATCGAGACCGTGTACCGCGAGTCGTTGCCCGGGAAGTCACGGCTCGTCAGCGAGGGGTCGATGGCGTACGGCGTGTTGTTGATGCCGTCGCGCCCGTTGTGCGACTCGACGTTCACCTCGTCCATGACGTACAGGCCGTACTCGTCCGCGAGGTCGAGCAGGTGCGGGTCCGGCGGGAAGTGGCTCGTGCGGATCGCGTTCATGTTGAGCTGCTTGGCGTTGCGCACGTCGGCCACGACGTTCTCGTACGGCACGTGGTGCCCGAACGCGGGGTCGTTCTCGCCGCGGTTGACGCCGTAGAGCTCGATGTTCTGGCCGTTGATGCGCATGTTCGACGTCGAGTCCGACGTGCCCGCGTGCTCCATGTAGAACTCGCGGAAGCCCACGCGCTTGCCGAAGGTCTCGAGCGTCGTGCCGTCCGCGTCCGTCAGCTCGAGGACCAGCGTGTAGAGGTTCGGCAGCTCGGCGGACCAGAGCGCGGGGTCCTCGACGGTGGTGGTGAGGTCGGCGGTGCTTGTCTCGCCGGCGCCCACCGTCACGGACGTGCTCACGGGCTCACCGACCGGCTCGCCCTGCGCGTCGAAGAGGTGCGCCTTTACCGTGCGCTCGGCGGCCTCCGCTGACGTGTTCGCCACGTCGACCTCGACCTCGAGCTGCGAGGACGAGTAGTCGTGGTCCGTGAACGTCGTCTCGACGTCGTAGTCGTACACCGCGACGTCGGGCTGGACGGTCAGGTAGACGTCGCGGTGGATCCCGGCGAAGTTCAGCCCGTCCTGGCTCTCCAGGAAGCTGCCCGTGGTCCACCGGTACACCTGGACCGTGATGAGGTTCTCGCCCTCGTGCACGTAGTCGGTGACGTCGAACTCCGACGTGCTGAAGCTGTCCTCGCCGTACCCGACGACGGCCCCGTTCACGGAGAGGTAGAAGCCGGACTCGACCCCGAGGAAGGACAGGATCAGCCGGTTGTCGGTGATGTCCTCGGCGGTCAGGTCGAGCGTGCGCATGTAGGTGCCGACCGGGTTGAACGCCGTCGACGCCTGCGCTGCGTCGAAGTCGCCCTGGTTCGGGACGCCCCCGCCGGAGGACTGGAAGGGGTAGTCCTGGTTGTTGTAGATCGGGAAGTCGGTGCCCAGGGCGCCCGCGTACCTGCCGGCCACCTGCCAGCTCGACGGGACCTCGATGTCCTGGAACCCCTCGTCGGGGATGCTCGTCACGCCGGAGACGTCGGGCTTGTCGGCCGGGGCGTCCACCTGGTTGAACTGCCACGTGCCGTTGAGCAGGCGGATGTTCTCCGACGCGCGCTGGGCCCGGTGGAGGGTCGGGTTGGCCTTGGCCTCGTCGACCGTGTCGAACGGCACCATGACCGAGCGTGACGGCGTCTGACCGACCTTCACCGCCGTCGGCGTCGTCCACTCGGTCCCGGTGACCTCCGGGTTGTCGACCGCCTGGACGGCCGGCGCGGCACCGGCCGCCGGAGCGACCAGCCCCGACACGGCGAGCCCCGCGGCGGTCGCGACCGCGACCGCCCATCGTGCGGGCCTGCTGTGGACAGGACGTCCGGGGACGTCGCTCGTGCTTCGCATCTCTCTCCTTCGAGGGCGCGGTGCTGCTCAGGGTGGCTGCGCGTCGGCGACGACGCGGACCGGAGGACTGCCAGGACGGGGGGCGACGCGCGGGTCGCACCGCAGGGGACGAGCGCTCGGGGGACCAGCGCACGCGCAGTCTACGATCACATCTCAACAAAAAACAACACGACCCATCATGACGGTGGCGCGGCCCGCCTCGCCTCCGAGCAGCCCTTGCCCACCCCGCGCGCCAGGCCCGGCGCGGCAGTCCACCCCGGGTCACGCGCGCCTTGCGTCCAAGTCATGATGGGAACATCACGAAAGAGTCTCGGCTGCGTTCATTTCTTGACATCAAGCCCTGGCCGACGTTGTATGGGGCTCGGGTTCGAGGGCGCACCGATGCGCCCGGCCGACGACGTGGACCTCCCCCGTCCGCCCGCCGGCCCCCGACACCGAAGAAGGCGTAGGGATAGACACGATGCGACTCACTCGCAGGACGAGCGCGACGGTGGCCGGTGCCGCCCTCGTGGGTCTGGCACTCGCCGCGTGCAGCGGCGGCGGTTCCGGTGACGACAACACCGAAGGCGGTAGCGGCGGCGGCGACGAGGTGGAGGTCTTCACCTGGTGGGCGGCCGGCTCCGAGAAGGCGGGCCTCGACGCCCTCGTCGGCGTGTTCGACGAGCAGCACCCCGACACCGAGTTCATCAACGGCGCGGTCGCCGGCGGCGCAGGCTCCGCCGCGAAGGACCTCCTCCAGTCCCGCCTCCAGGCGCAGGACCCGCCGGACACGTTCCAGGCGCACGCCGGCGCGGAGCTCCAGGACTACATCGACGCCGCGCAGATCGAGGACGTCTCCGACCTGTACGACGAGTTCGGCCTCACCGACGTGTTCCCGGCCGACCTGGTCGACCGCGTCACGGCCGAGGACGGCGCGATCTACTCGATCCCGTCGAACGTGCACCGCGCCAACGTCGTGTGGGCCAACCCGACCGTGCTCGAGGACAACGGGATCGACCCCGCCGCCGAGTACGCGGACCTCGACGCCTGGATGGCGGACCTCGAGACGCTGAAGGCTGCCGGCGTCACGCCGCTGTCCGTCGCGACGACGTGGACCCAGGTGCACCTGCTCGAGACCGTGCTCCTCGCCGAGCTCGGCGCCGAGTCGTACACCGGTCTGTGGGACGGCTCGACCGACTGGGAGGGTGCCGAGGTCACCGGCGCGCTCGAGAAGTTCGAGACGCTCATGAGCTACACCAACACCGACCGTGACGGGCTCGACTGGCCCGAGGCGACCCAGATGGTGATCGACGGCAACGCCGCGTTCAACGTCATGGGCGACTGGGCGGTCGCGGCGTTCGAGGAGCAGGACAAGGCCCTCGGCACCGACTTCATCGCGTTCCCCGTGCCGGGCACCGACGGCGTGTTCGACTTCCTCGCCGACTCGTTCACCCTCCCGGTGGGCGCGCCGCACCCCGACGGCGCCAAGGCGTGGCTCGAGACCGTCGGCTCCCTCGAGGGCCAGGTCGCGTTCAACAAGGCCAAGGGCTCCATCCCAGCCCGCACCGACGCCGACCCCTCGGAGTTCTCCGAGTACCAGCAGACGGCGATCGAGTCGTTCGGCCAGGACACCATCGTGTCCTCGCTCGCGCACGGTGCCGCCGCGCCCGTCGCGACGCTCAACGCGGTCTCCGACGCGACGAGCAAGTTCACGTCCGGTGGGTCCGACCTCGCGACCTACCAGACCGAGCTCGCCGCCGCCGCGCAGGGCTGACCTCCGGGGTGCGGGACCTGCGCGGGCGACGCGCAGGGCCCGCACCCGCACGCCCGGGCCGCCGCGCGTCGTCGGGCACCGCCCCGACGACGCGCGGCCGGCCCGTGCCGACCGCCTGACGCACAGTCCCCGACCCGGGAAGTCCAACAATGCTCAAGTCCCTGCGGCGAGCAGGCCCCGCGCTGCTCATGCTCGCCCCCTCGCTGATCCTCGTGGGCGTCTTCGTCTACGGGCTCATCGGCGCGAACTTCCAGACCTCGATCACCGACAACCACACCGCCGCACAGGCCACCGGCCAGCAGCCGTCGGTCGTCGTGTGGTTCCAGAACTACACCGACCTGCTGGGCAGCGAGGCGTTCCAGCACTCGCTGAAGAACCTCGTGCTGTACACGGTGGTGTTCCTCGTCGGCACGATGCTCATGGGATTCCTGTGGGCCTGGCTCCTCGACAAGCCCCTGCGGGGCGAGGGGATCTTCCGCTCGGTCTACCTGTTCCCCATGGCCGTGTCGTTCGTGGCGTCCGGCGTGGTGTGGCGCTGGCTGCTGAACTCGAACCAGGACGAGTCGGCGAGCGGGCTCAACCGCCTGTTCCAGATGGTCGGCCTGGACTTCCTGCAGAACAACTGGTGGAACAACGTCTCCTGGGGCATCACCGCGATCGCCATCCCGGCGATCTGGCAGCTCTCCGGGTACGTCATGGCCCTGTTCCTCGCCGGGTTCCGCGGTATCCCGGACGAGCTGCGCGAGGCCGCGCGCATGGACGGCGCGAGCGAGTGGAAGCTGTACCGCCACGTGCTGTTCCCGCAGCTGTCGCCCATCGCGCTCTCGGCGCTCATCATCATCGGCCACATGTCGCTCAAGGCGTTCGACCTCATCATGTCGATCTCCAAGCCGGCGAACTACCAGACCAAGGTGCCCGCCGTCGACATGTACGTGTTCAAGTCGAGCTTCGACTACGCGAGCGCCGCGGCCGTCGGCTCGATCCTCCTGGTCATCGTCGCCGTCGTCATCGTGCCGTACCTGATCCGCACCAACCGTCAGGAGAAGTGATGACGACCACCTCGACCCCGGCCGTCCCTGCTCCGGACGTCGTCGGCACGCCGACCGAGACCCGCCGCCCGCGGGGACGCGAGCGCTTCTCCCTCGGGCGCACGCTGCGCTACGCGGCCCTGATCGCCTTCCTGCTCATCGTCCTGATCCCGGTCTACGTGCTCTTCGTGACGAGCTTCAAGGGCGCCGGCGACGCGTCACCGGCACGCGCGTGGGCTCTGCCCGAGATCTGGACGCTCGACAACTGGCAGGCTGCGTGGGACTCGCTGGCGCCGGCCATCTGGCGCACGCTGCAGATGGTCGTCCCCGCCTCGATCATCGCCGCGTTCCTCGGGTCCCTCAACGGCTTCGTCCTGGCGCGGTGGTCCTTCAAGGGCGCGAACCTCGTCTTCACGCTCATCCTGTTCGGAATGTTCATCCCGTACCAGGCCGTGATCATCCCGCTCAACCAGCTCGTGCTGGGACTGGGCATCCCGAGCGGCGTCCCGACCCTGATCCTGCTGCACGTGGTCTTCGGCATCCCGATCACGACGCTCATCTTCCGCAACTACTACCAGACGATCCCGCACGAGCTCATCGAGGCCGCGCGCGTGGACGGCGCGGGCATGCTGCGCACGTACTGGTCGGTGGTGCTGCCGATCTCGGTCCCGGCGTTCGTCGTCGTGCTCATCTGGCAGTTCACCTCGGCGTGGAACGACTTCCTCTTCGCGGTGTTCTTCTCGTCCAGCCAGAACGGCCCCGTCACGCTCGCGCTGAACAACCTCGCGAACGGCGCGCTGCTGCAGAACTACGGCGTGTCGATGGCGGGAGCGCTCTTCGCGTCCCTGCCCACGCTGGTCGTCTACATCCTCCTCGGCAAGTACTTCGTCGGGGGCCTGATGTCCGGCTCGGTCAAGGGCTGACGACCGCGCACCCTCTCCCCGCACGGCAGAGCGGTCCCGCGAGGTGGAGCCCCGGTCCCTGACCAGGGCTCCACCTCGCGGCCGCGACGCCTCCGCCACCACCCGCACGACGCCGGTCGCCCCACCCAGCGCGACCGCGGCGCCGCGCGGTGCCGCGCCACCGCGCGGACCCCGCCGGCATCCGCAAGACGACGACGTCCCAAGGAGCCCCACCGCATGCATCTCACCGCCTCTCGACCCCCGTCCCCCGGGCCTCGCGCGTCCCGCTCGCACACCGCCCGACGACTCACGGGCGTCGGTCTCGCCCTCGCCCTGCTGGCCCCCGTCGCCGCCGCGACGCCCGCCCTCGCGGCGCCGACAGCGCTGCCATCCGGGTCCCGGACGGCGGTCCCCGCCGCCGTCCCGCAGATCACCGGGCACGACGTCGTGTCCCCCGACGGCAGCCTCGACCTCACGCTCGGCGTCGTCGACGGGCGCCTCACCTACGACGTCGTGCGCGACGGCTCGACGAGCGTCGTCGGCGCGTCCGGGCTCGGCCTCGCCCTGCGCGGCCCGGACGTCGACCTCACCACCGGCATGACGATCGAGTCGGTCGAGCGCGACGAGGTCGACGAGACCTGGACCCCCGCCTGGGGGACGCAGTCCTCCGTCCGCAACCACGCGAACGAGCTCACGGTGCACGCGCGCCACGAGTCCGGTCTCGCGGTCGACGTCGTCGCGCGCGTCTTCGACGACGGCGTCGGGTTCCGCTACGTCTTCCCGCAGCAGCCCGCGCTCGACGGGCCGTTCGTCGTCCTGTCCGAGTCGACCGAGATCGCGCTCCCCGACGACCTCACGGCGTACTACCTCGAGGCCGGCAAGGACTGGCGTGCGGACGAGAAGCACTACAGGACCGCGCCGATCGGCGACGTCGCGACCGCCCAGACCCCGATCACGTTCTCGCGCGGCGGGGACCTGTTCCTCGCGGTGCACGAGGCGGACCTGACGGACTACGCGAGCATGAGCCTCAAGCGCGTCAGCGGGAGGCCCGGCACGTTCGTGAGCGAGCTGAACTCCCTGCCGGACGGGACCAAGGCGGTCCTGGACACGACCGCGGACGACTTCGCGACGCCGTGGCGGACCGTGCAGATCGGCCGCGAGGCGGGCGACCTCGCCGAGTCGCACCTGATCCAGAACCTCAACGACCCCTGCGCGATCTGCGACGTCGACTCCGACGGCGACGGCGTCGACGACACGACGGACTGGATCGATCCCGCCACGTACACGGGCGTGTGGTGGGAGCTGCAGCGCCGCCACACGACCTGGAACGCGGGCCCGAAGCACGGTGCGACGACCCAGCGCATCAAGGACTACGTCGACCTCGCGGCCGACGCGGGGGCGAAGTACGTGCTCGCCGAGGGATGGAACACCAACGCGGGCGGGTCGTGGACCAACCAGGACTTCGTCACCCCGCAGGCCGACGTCGACATCGACGAGGTGCTGGCCTACGCGGAGTCGAAGGGCGTCGGGTTCGTCGCCCACAACGAGACGCGCGGCTACGTCGACTACTACGACACGCACATGGAGGAGATCTTCAGCCAGTACGAGGAGTGGGGCGTCCACGCGATCAAGACGGGCTACGCGACCCGGTTCGAGCTCGGCGGCGTGAACCGCAGCACCTTCGACCAGGAGGCGGTCAAGCACTTCCAGCGGGTCATCGACGCCGCGGCACGGCACAAGATCTCGATCAACGCGCACGAGGCGATCAAGCCCACCGGCAAGGAGCGCACCTACCCGAACATGATGACGGGCGAGGGCGTCGCGGGCATGGAGCAGCAGAACTACATGGGCTCGAACGGCAACCCGCCGGAGCAGGCCACGATCCTGCCGTTCACCCGCTGGATCGGCGGCCCGGCGGACTACACGCCGGGCGTGCTCGACGTGCTGTGGGACCCGGCGAACCTGGGCACGCGCGTGCAGACGACGACCACGACCCAGCTCGCGCTGTACACGACCTTCTACAGCCCGCTGCAGATGCTCGCCGACACCCCGGAGAACTACGCGAAGCACCCCGAGGCGTTCGAGTACCTGAAGGACATGCCGGCCACGTGGGACGAGTCGCACGTCGACGCCGAGATCGGTGACCACGTCACGACGGCACGCCGCAGCGGCGACGACTGGTACGTCGGCGTCGTCACGGACGAGAACGACCGCACGCTCGACGTCCCGCTCGACATGCTGGACGCCGACGTCACCTACGTCGCTGAGGTCTGGGCCGACGCCCAGGACGCGAGCTGGAAGGGGAACCCGACCGCGGTCGAGGTGACCCGGTCCCTCGTCACGGCGGACGACGTCCTCAGCGCGTCGCTCGTCGGTGCGGGCGGGCAGGCCGTGCGGCTGCGCCCGGCGACGGACGACGACGTCGCGACCCTCGCGCCGTACGCGCGCCCGAGCGTCGAGGCCGTCGGGTCACCGGCGACGTCGTACGACCCGGTGACGCGCACCGTCACGGTGACGCTCGAGGCGCAAAACGCCGGCACGTCGGTCGCGGACGTGCGGCTCGTGCTCGACGGCGAGCCCGCGGACGTCCCGGCCGCGCGCATCGCCGGTGGCGGGTCGCGCGACCTCGTCTACACGCTCGCCGCCGACGACGTCCCGTACGTCGCGTCCTCCTCGCTCGCTCTCGTGGCGGGCGACGCGGACGCCGGCGAGCCCATCGACGTCGCGCTCC
The DNA here is from genome assembly GCF_943181405.1 of Cellulosimicrobium sp. Marseille-Q4280. Lineage (GTDB taxonomy): Bacteria > Actinomycetota > Actinomycetes > Actinomycetales > Cellulomonadaceae > Cellulosimicrobium. The sequence goes on along the minus strand of NZ_CALPBY010000004.1, from coordinate 450,730 downwards.
TGCCGTTCCCCGACGGCGCCGCGCTGACGGCGCTGCTCGAGGACGCGCAGGCGGACGGCGCGCTGTCGTCCGCGACGGCTCGGGTCCTGCGCGACCGCGCGGACGCGCTCGTGTCCGCGGCGGCGGACGGAGACCTCGCGGGGACGGAGCAGGCGGCGCAGAGCATCCGCACCGTCGCCGTCACGCGCGGCCCGTCCGACGTCGACGCCGCGACCCTCGCCGCGCTCGAGGACACGGTCTCGCCGTGGCTCGGGGACGCCGTCGGGCTGCCGGAGGTCCTGTCGGACCTGAGTGCGGCAGAGACGGACGGCGGGGTCGACCCCGCGTCGGCGACGCAGGTCCGCGAGCCCCTCGCCGCAGCGCTCCGGGCAGCGGTCCGGGGCGACGACGACGCCGTGGACCGCACGCTCGGTCGTGCGGTGGACGCCCTCGACGCCGCGGACGGCGACGCGGTCGCCGCGCTCTCCGCGAGGGTCGAGGCGCAGCGCGTCGACCTCGTCCTGGAGGCGGAGAACGGCACGCTGTCGGGCGGAGCGATCACGACGAAGGAGCACCCGGGCTACACGGGTACCGGGTTCGTGCGCACGCTGTCGAAGCTCGGAGCGGCGTTCGAGGTCGACGCCGACGTCGTCGCGGGGACGGCCTACGACGTGTCGTTCCGCTACGCGAACGGCATGGTCGTCGCGCCGCTCGACCGTCAGCTCTCCCTCACGGTCGACGGCGAGAACGTCGGTCCGCAGGCGTTCCCGAACCTCGGCCAGGACGCCGACCGGTGGCGGCGCTGGGACTACTCGCCGTCGGCGCGCGTCACGTTCGACGAGGACGCCGGCACGGTCGGCCTGCTGTACGCGGCAGGCGACACGGGCAACGTCAACGTCGACCACGTGCGGCTCGTGCCGTCGCGCGGGGTCCTCGTGAGCACGCCCGAGCACGCGGTCGACGTCACCGTCGAGGCGCAGTCCCGCTGCCTCGCGGGGAAGGCGTACGTGTCCGTGCGGGCGCTCAACGCCGAGGACGTGCCCGTCGACCTCGCGCTCACCCTGCGGACCGCCGTCGGCGAGCGGACGTCCGCGTCGGTCGCACCCGGGACCAGCGCCTACCAGTCGTTCGCGACCCGGTCCGTCGCCGTCGACGCGTCCACCGCGACGGTCGTGGCGAGCGGCACGGTCGGCGGGGAGCCTCTCGCCGCCGAGGTCGCGGTCGACGTCCCGGCGGTCGACTGCGGCTGAGCCGTCGACGCACTCCCGACGCCGAACCCGGGGTTGCGCGGCACCAGAGCGGTCTGGTGACGCGCAACCCCGGGTTCGGCAGTACCGCCCGCTGTCCGAGCACCGTATGCTGATAGCGCTGTCACCTCAGTGAGCCGGTTGCCCCGAACGGCGACACGCCCCCGGATCTCCTACCCGTCGTCGACGACGGGACCGACGAGAGGATGTCGATGACGACACCGACCACGCGCCCGCCGCGCGCCCGACGGACGGGTGCGCTGCTCGCGGCCGTCCTGACCGGGACCCTGCTGGTGCCCGCGTCCGCGGCGCACGGCGAGACCACCGCCGACGCCGCCGTCGACCACGGCGCACCCGACCCGATCGCCGCCGACTACTACGAGGCCCTGCTGCGGCACACCAACTGGGTCGAGACCGTCTGGGACGACGCCGCAGGCGTCTACCAGGCGAAGGACATGAACTTCGCCGTCGTCCTCGGCAACGCGGTGCTCCTCACGCACGGCGAGTACGACGCCGAGATCGCCGGCGTCCCCGAGGCCGAGCTGCGCGCGCAGACGATCGCGACGATCGAGCACTACGCGGCGACGAACCGCTTCGTCGACCCGGCGGGGACGTGGGGCAAGAAGCTGTTCTGGGACTCGACGTTCCAGTCGTACTTCCTCGACGCGGGGACGCTGATGTGGGACGAGCTCGACGAGGCGACGCGGGCGAACCTCACGACGATCGCCGTCGAGCAGTCGCGCTACACGGCCGACCTGGACTTCGGCAAGGACCCGTTGTCGGGGAGCTGGACCGCGGACTGGCCGACCGGCAAGCACGTCGGCGACACCGCGCAGGAGGAGGCCGGCGTCTACACGCAGGCCCTCGCGCCGGGTCTCGCGTGGGCACCCGACGACCCCGACGCCGCCCGCTGGGACGAGCAGCTCGGCGACTGGGGGCGCAACGCCGCCGGCCAGCCGACCGCCGACCGCAACAACCCGGCCGTCGTGGCCGGGAAGCCGGTGTCTTCCAACACGATGCAGACGATCTACGACACGTACCTCGTCGAGAACCACGGCTCGTTCGGGCCGCACTACCAGTCGGACATCTGGCGGTCGGGCGCGCGCAACGCGATCCACTTCCTCCTGCACGACGAGCCACTGCCCGAGATCCTCACGCGCCAGCCGAACTCGGCGGAGCTGTGGGAGGCGATCAAGCTCGTCATGTCCGAGCAGGGCGAGCCGTTCATGCCCATGGTGAACGACCGCGAGTTCCTCTACGGGCGCGACGTGCTGCCCATGGCCTTCCTCGGGCAGGTTCTGCGCGACCCCGACGCCGCCCGCGCGGAGGCCGGTCTCGCCGCCGCGCTCGAGGACTACCAGGGCTACGCGCCCGAGTACCGTCTCACCAAGTTCTCCGGCGAGCCGAAGTACGAGCCGGAGGCGCGCGCCGAGATCGCCATCTCCTACCTCCTGCACGTCGAGGCGGCGGAGCACGAGGACGGCCCCGTCGTACCCACCCCGGAGGACGAGCTCTTCGACCGCCTCGCGGGCGTCCGCGACTTCGGCGCAGGTCCGGGCCTCACGGTCCAGCAGACCGGCGCCGCGTGGGCCGCGGCCGGGAGCCGCAAGGGCTTCCTCAAGTTCCCGTGGGTGCCCGGGCACGACTCGTGGCTCTTCCACGTCTCGGGCTCGACCCCGTTCCTCTACCCGACGCCGGGCGCGACGGTCGACGACCGCGCCGTCACGACGTACACCGAGCCGCGCGACGGCTTCGAGGGCACGTCGTCCGTGTTCCGGATCGGTGCCGGCTACGCGGGCCAGGTCACCCTGCCGACCGGCTCGGCGCTCTACGCCTCGACCGGCGCAGGGGCCGACGACGCGAGCCTGTCCGTGCGCAACCTCGACATGGACGGCTACTCCGGTCTCGACGGCTCGCGCACCTACACGACCGCCGAGGGCGAGACGACGGCGTCGCTCCCCGTGACCCGGCCGGCCGACCCCGCGGACGCCCGGGCCGCGCGCGTCGACGACCTCACGTTCGAGCCGGTCACGGCGCGCTACGTGCGGATGCTCGGGCAGCAGGGGAACGCGCAGTACGGCTACTCGATGCACGCGTTCCACGCCTACGGCGCCGACGACGCGTCCCCCGTCGACCTCGCTGCCGGCCGGCCGGCCACGGCGTCCAGCCAGGACTCCGCGAACGGCCGCACCGCCGCCCGCGTGACCGACGGCAACCCGACCACGCGCTGGGCCGTCGCCGTCGCCGAGCGCACCCGACCCGACTCGTGGATCCAGGTCGACCTCGGCGAGCAGACCACGGTCGGCGGCGTCCGGCTCGCGTGGGAGGCGAGCGCCGGGGCCAGGTACCTCGTCCAGACCTCGACCGACGGCGTCACCTGGACGACGGCGACCGCCTACGGCAAGGCACCCGCCGACGTGAACGTCGCGCGGCTCGACACCGTGGACCTCGTCCCCGAGGGTGCGACGGAGCCGGCCCCGGTCTCGGCCCGCTACGTGCGCATGCAGGGCGTGCGGGGCAACCCCGAGTACGGCTACTCGCTCTACCACCTGCGTGCGTTCTCGCCCGCGGGCACGGACGTCGCGGCGGGCCGTCCGGCGACCGCGTCGAGCGCCGACGGCAGCAACGGCGCGGGCGCCGTCACCGACGGCAGCGCGACGACCCGGTGGGCCGTGTCGCGGGAAGACCGCACGCGTCCTGACTCGTGGGTCCAGGTCGACCTCGGCGCGGCCGTGGACGTCGCGCAGGTCCAGCTCGGCTGGGAGTCCGCGGCCGGCCAGGAGTACCGGGTCCAGACCTCGCTCGACGGCACGACCTGGCACGACGCCGCGAGCTTCCGGTACACCGGCGACCAGGTGCTCGAGAGCGCCGGGGACTGGCTGAACGTCGAGGGCACTGCGGGCTTCGTCGTGCGGGGCTCCGAGGCGCCGATCAGCGTCTCGCGGGCGACCGACACCCGCCACGTCGTGCGCCTCGCGGACGGCGCGGACGGGCCGCGGCTCGTCGAGATGCTGCCCGGCGACGCGTCGGCGACCGCCGCGCGGGCCGCGGCGCCGCAGGCCACCGCCGACGCCGAGGACGTGCTCGTGAGCACGCTCGACGGGTATCTGACGGCGTTCAACCTCTCGGGGTCGGACGTGACGACCACCGTCACGGTCCCCCACGAGGGCTCCGACGTGGCGCTCTACGCCGGCACGCAGGTCGTCGGCGCGGACACGTCGTCCGTCGAGGTCACCGTGCCCGCGGGCTCGGCGGTCGTCCTGGCACCGCGGGCCACGCTGTCCGCCGAGCACGGGGCACCGGACGACGTGACGGGCGGCGTGACGGCGACGGTGCCCGACGCACGGACGGTGCGTCTCTCGGTCGAGGGCGGTTCCGCGTCGGTCGAGGTGCGCAACGCCGAGACGGGCGAGGCCCGCGAGACCCAGGTCTCGGCGTCGGGCACGACCGTGCGCTTCCCCGACGCGACGCCGTACCCGGTCGCCGACCACGCGCTGAGCACGCTCACGTTCCCGGCGTCGGTGCTGCCCGAGGGCATGACGTCGCCGTCGCTGGCCGTCGACGGCGACCCGGCCACGGCCTGGGTCCCCGGGGCGGACGGGCGGATGGTCACCGACCTCGGCGCACCGCGCGAGATCGGGTCCGTCGTCACGACCTGGGACGCCGACGGCGCACCCGACGCCGTGGTCTCGGTGAGCGACGACGGGCTGACGTTCACCGACGTGGGCACGATCGGCGGGGTCGTCGACGGCACCACCGTCCGCGGCTCGCTCGCGGTCGACCGGACCGCGCGGTACGTCGCGCTCAGCACGTCGTGGACGGACGGCGACCCCGGGCTCGCCGCGCTGCGCGTCCTGGCCCCCGGGGCGAGCGACCCGGACCTCCCGGCGCCGGTCGCGGTGACGGCGACGGCCGAGGTGCGCTGCCTGGCCGGGAAGCCGTACGTCGCCGTGCGCGTGGTCAACGACGACGACACGGCCCTCGACGTCGAGGTCACCACGCCGTTCGGTTCGCGGACGTTCACGCACGTCGTGCCCGGGAAGAACGCGTACCAGTCGTTCGCCGTCCGCGCGGCCGACGCGCCCGCGGGCGACGCGACCGTCACGGTGCGCCCGAGAGACGACGCCGACGAGCGCGAGACGGTCACGAGCGCGTCGTACGAGACGCCGGCCTGCGGCTGAGGCGTCCGAACCCGACGGCGCCGAACCCGGGGCTTGCCGGTCACCAGAGCAGTCTGGTGACCGGTAGCCCCGGGTTCGGCACGTCCCGGGAAGGCCGTGCCGCTGTCGAGGACGGGGTTCTCGGACGGGAGCTTCGATGGACGGTTCGGTGGCCGCACCTCGCACCGGTGGCGCGCAGCGGCAGGACGCCGCTCCCGCGCGCGGGACGAGGAGCGACGTCGCGGGCCGCGCCGGCCTCTGCGAGGGTGAGGTGCATGCGACTCACGATCCGGACGTCTGCCCTCGCCGTGTGCGCCCTCCTCCTGGCGGCCTGCTCAGCGTCGCCCGCACCCGACGGATCGGACCTACCGTCAGCCCCTCCCGCGTCGTCCGAGGCGCCCGACGACCCGGAGAGCCCCGATGTCTCGGAGACCGGAGCGCCGAGCGACGACGTGCCGACCGACCTGCCGCCCGAGGCGCTGCTCCCGGGCTCGGCCTGGGAGGCGTCGACCGGCCCGCGCGAGGAGTCCGACGGCGTCGGCGCCTGGCGCCTGCCCGAGGCCTGCACCGCCGGCGAGCCCACGACGGCGACGACGATGCGCACCGTCACGCAGGGCGACGGCGCCGAGGAGGCGCCCGTCGGGGTGCAGCAGGTCGCGCTCTTCGCCGACGCGGACGCCGCCGCGGCCGAGGCGGACCGGCTGGCCGCCGCCGTCGCCGCGTGCGCCGAGCAGGTGCCCGACGACGCGTCCGGAGGCACGACGTACGTCGCCGAGCCCGTCGAGGTCGGCGCCCAGGGCACCGGGCTCGCGACGGACTACTACGGCGCCGCCGAGGGCGGCGGGCTCGACGACGCGCTCGGCACCTACCTCGCCACGACGCGCCGGGGCACCGCGGTGACGCTCGTCGCGCTCGACGGGGGCGAGAGCACCGTCGGCGTCGCGCGCGAGACCGTCACCGGCAACGCCCAGGCGGCGTGGGAGCTGCTGTGCGCGTACGACTCGGCGGGCTGCTGAGCCGGGCACCGCGCGGTCGGGGCGGGCGTGGTCGTTCCGGTGCTGGTCATGATGCCTCCAGGAGTGTCGGTCGGTGGGCGCCGGCGAGGACGGCGTCGAGCAGCCGGGCCGGCACGTCGCCGGGAGCCGGGCGGAACGCGTAGACCGCGACGAGGCGCGCCCGCGCGGCGGTGGTCCACGCGGGCAGGGCTGCGAGGACGTCGTCGTGCGGGGCGTAGCCGTCGAGGACCGCGGCCGCGACCGCACGCGCCCGGGTCGGCCCGCACACGCCCTGCAGCGCGCGCAGCTCGAGGTGGGCGAGCAGGTTCGCGAGGTCGAGGGCCGGGTGGGCCGTCGTCGCGAGGTCGAGGTCGAGCAGGCCGACCCGGTCGGGGTCGTGCTCGTCGACGAGGAGCTGCTTGTCGTGCAGGTCGCGGTGCGTCGGCACGGGCGGAGGATCCTCGGCGCCGCACCGCCGCAGCGCGTCCTCGACGTGCGCGAGCACCTCGTGGGCGAGCGACGGCGTCACCGCCTCGTGCACGACCGCCCAGGACCACCAGCGCTCGACGACCGCGAGCTCGGCCGCGGCGTCGTGCCGCGCGGGAGGCACCGCGGCTCGGTGCCCGACGTCGGTCCGCGGCGCCTCCCCGGGCGCGGCGCCGGGCCCCGCCTGAAGACCGCGCAGCCCGCGCCCGACGGCTCGGCCGGCCCGGGCCAGCGCCTCGTCGGGGACGCACTGGTCGGCGAGGAGGGCGTGCAGGGTGCGCCCGGGCAGGGCGCTCGTCGTGACCGCCCCGTCTCCCCGGGAGACCACCGCGGGTGTGGAGAACGCGCCGTCGGGCACGACGGGCTCCGGCACGGACCGGCCGGGACGGACGAGCTTGGTGTACGTCCCCTCGGGGTCCCGCACGACGCCGCGTCGGCCGGGCCGGTGCGCGACGAGCCGCGCCCCCGGGCGGCGGACCGCCTCCGCGAGCCCCGGCAGGTGCAGGTCCGCGCCGTCGTGGTGGACGACGACGGCGCCGCGGTCCGTCGCGACGGACGTCCCGTCCACCCCGAGCCGGTCGGCGACACGCGCCGCACGGCCGGGGTCCGCGAACCACTGGCCCGCGAGGACGCGCGGGTCGCCACCAGGTGACGAGGCCGCCGTCGGGCACGCGGGGCCCTCGGCCCCGACGAGGAGCAGGTGCTCCGCGGAGCGCGGGATCGTCGCGCGCAGGGTGCGACCACCCTCGGCGAGGCGGACCGCGATCTCGACCGCGCGCGGCGCGTACCGCACGCGCGAGGAGGCGGATCGTCCCGACGGGTCACGGCGCGGCCGGTCCCACGGGCTCCGCCCTGCCGTTCGCGTCTCACCGCTGTGGGTCGCGGAGCCGTCGAGTGCGCGCGCCAGGTCGCCCAGGCCGTCGAGCACGTCACGGGCCGCGACGAGCAGCGCGGCGCACGACCCGTCCCAGCCCGGTTCGAGGCTGCGGAAGGGTTCCGTCGCGCGGCGCAGCAGCCGGGCGGCCGTCGCGTGCCGCAGCGCGTCCGTGGCGAGCGGCGGCCCGCCCGCGGCGCGGTACCCGTCGAGCACCGCACGTGCCGCATCGGGCGCACCGGCGGCGTCGGCGCGGACGAGCGACGCGACCAGGGACCCGAGGTCGTCGACGGCGTCGCCCGGCCCGGCGGCGTCCGCGTCGACGAGACCCAGCGCACCGTCCGGCGCGAGCACGACCTGGTCGAGCGACAGGTCACCGTGCACGAGCACGCGCCCGCGGCCCGCCCGGCCCGGGACGGTCGCCGAGAGGCGCCCCGCGAGCCGCCGCGCGTCTTCGGCGAGGTCCGGCAGCAGCACCGCGACAGACTCCGCCGCGGCCGGCACCGCACCGGGGCGACCGGCACCGGGGACCGGCGCACCGGCCCCGTCGGCACGGTCGGCACCGTCGGCCCGGTCGGCCCGGTCAGCACCGTCAGCAGTGTCGGCACCGTCGGCACGGTGGGAGTGGAGCGTCGCCACCGTCTCCCCCACCCGCCGGAGCAGCGCGACGTCGCGCGGCAGCGTGTCGACCGGTGTCCCGTCGAGCCACTCCGTGACCACGAGGCCGAGCACCTCGTCGACGGCGAGCACGGCGGGCGACGCGACCGGACCGGCCGCGAGGGCCGCGTATCCCCGGACGACGCGCGCGACGTCGTCGGGCCGGACCGCACGGACGAGGAGCGTGCCTCCCGGGCCGTCCGCGCGGAGGACGGCGCGCCGCTCGGGGTTGTGCCGCACGAGGCGGGGCGCCCGGTCGAACGACGGGCGCAACCGTGCGGGCAGCGTCGCGGCCCACGCCGCACGACGGCCGCCGTCGGTGAGGACGCGGAGGCCCGGGACGTCCCGGTCGGCGCGCCACGTCGTGACGACGAGGCCGGCGTCGCGGTCGACGAGCAGCACGTCCGCGGGGTCGGCCTTGCGGACCGTCTTGTCGAGCTTCGGCAGCGCGTGCGGCGCGTACGCCCGCGCGACGACACCCTCGGGCTCGCGGTCGACCGTCGTCCACGTCGCGGCGAGGACGCAGCTCGTGCCGGGCTTGAGCCGCAGGTACGGCCGGGTGAGAGAGCCCGCCCTCCCGGTGACCTCGGAGAGGCGACCGGCGAGGGCGTCGAGGGCCACGGCGCGGGCGGGCGCCGGCAGGGCCGGCGCAGCGGCGGGGACGGCGGGAGTGTCAGCCACGGCGCACCGCCTCGCGCGTGGACGGGCCATCGCCGGCCGCGGGACGTTCGAGCGCTCGACCGTCCGGATCGGTGACCTCTCGACCGTCCGGATCGCCCGCCGCGCGACCGACGGTCGCGAGGCCGCCCAGGACGTCCGCCGGCCGCCCCTGCGCGACGACGCGCCCGCCCTCGACGCGCGCGACGCGGTCGCACCCGCGCGCGGCGCCGAGGTCGTGCGTGATGACGATCGTCGTGCGCCCGGACGTCAGCCGGCCCATCGCCTCGACGACCTCGCGCTCGGTGTCCTCGTCGAGACCGGTCATCGCCTCGTCGAGCACGACGATCGGCGCGTCGAGGATCGCGGCGCGCGCGATGGCGATGCGCTGGCGCTGACCGCCCGAGAGCGTCGCCCCCCGCTCTCCCACGACGGTGTCGTACCCGTGCGGCAGCGCGAGGACGAAGTCGTGCGCGCCCGCGAGCCGCGCGGCGCGCTCGACGTCGGCGTCGGTCGCGTCGTCGAGCCCGGTCGCGATGTTCTCGCGCACCGTGCCCCGGAACAGCACGCTCTCCTGCAGCACGACCGCGACCGACGAGCGCACGCTGCGCACGGTGAGCTCGCGCAGGTCGTAGCCGTCGATCCGGACGACGCCCGCGTCGGGGTCGCGCAGGCGGGACAGCAGCGCCACGAGGCTCGACTTCCCCGCGCCCGACGCCCCGACGACGGCGATCCGCTCCCCCGGCCGGACCGTGAGGTCGAGACCGCGCAGGACCGGGTGGCCCGGCACGTAGGACAGCCACACCCCCTCGAACCGGACCGCGCCCCGGACCCGGGTGAGGGGCCGCGCCCAGGTCGCGTCCACGACGTCGGGCCGCTCCTCGAGCACGTCGACGACGCGCTCGCTCGACGCCGCCGCCTGGGCGATCCGCCCGGTGTACTTCGCGAGGTCGCGCATCGGCTTGAACGCCGCCTTGAGGTAGGTGAGGAACACGGTGAGCTCGCCCGGCGTGAGGGCGCCGTCGAGCACGCGGCGTGCGCCGACGTAGAGGACGAGCGCCGTCGCGGCGCCGACGAGCACGTCGGTCGAGCGTTCGAGCCCGGCCGACAGGCGCTTGGCCTTCACGCCCTCGCGCAGCGACGTGTCGTTCGAGCGCGCGAACCCGGCGCGCATCCGGTCCTCGAGCGAGTACGCCTGCACGACCTTCACGGCCGACAACGTCTCGGTCGCGAGCGAGGCGAGGTTGCCCTCGGCCTTGCGCTGGTCGCGCGAGACCGTGCGGATGCGCCGCGTGAGCCGCGTGCTCGTGAGGAGGAAGACCGGCAGCACGACGAGCATGACGAGCGCGAGCTGGAGGTCGAGCACCGCGACCACGACGACCATCCCGACGAGGGTCACGACGTTCCCGAGCATGGGGAGCATGGCCGTCACGGACACCTCCTTGAGGCGCCCGACGTCGCTCGTCACGCGCGTCACGAGGTCGCCCGTCGGCGTCCGGTCGTGGAACGCGAGCGACAGGCGCTGGAGGTGGTCGTAGAGGTCGGCGCGCACGCCCGTGAGCACGCGGTTGCCCGCGAGCGCGAAGCACACGGTGCTCGCGTACGCGGCGGCCGCGCGCAGCACGGCGATCACGAGGAGCGACAGCGCGGCGTAGAGGATGACGAGCCCGAGGTTCGCGGGCGCGGGCCCGGCGACCGTCGACCCGGTCGCCGCGACGATCCCGTCCACGACGACCTTCAGCGGCCACGGCTCGAGGAGGCGCATCGCGACCTCGGCGAACAGCGCGAGGGTCCCGAGGACGAGCAGCCGGCGCTGCGGCCCGACGTGCTCGCGCAGGTGCGGCCACGAGCGGCGGAACGAACGGCCCGTCCCGCGGAGGGACGTCCGGCCCGTGCGCGGGCTCCGGGTCTCAGCCACGGGACACCTCCGCCCGCGCGGCGTCGGGCAGGCCGACGCCCGCCCGGTCGAGCGCGCGCCCGACGACGACCGTCCAGTCGTGCCGCGCGACGGCGGCCTCCCGGGCCCGTGCGCCGAGCGCGGCGCGGCGCGCGGGATGGTGCGCGAGCCCCACGAGAGCGTCGGCGAGCGCCGCGGCGTCGCCCGGCGGGACGAGCACGCCGAGCGCGTCGCCGTCCGGGCCGGCGAGCGCCGCGGGCAGCTCGCCGACCGCGCTCGCGACCACGGGCAGGCCTGCCGCGAGGTACTCGTACGCCTTGAGGGGCGAGAAGTAGAAGTCGTCGAGCGCCGGGTAGGGCGCGACGCCCACGTCCGCGCGGTGCAGGAGCGCGGGGACGTCCGACGGCGCGACGGCACCCGTGCGCTCGACCGCGGGGCCGATCCCCAGGGCGCGGGTGCGCTCGTCGACCCTGTCGGCCTGCGGGCCGTCCCCGACCACGAGGAGCCGCGCGTGCGGCACCCGGGGCAGCACCCGCGCGAACGCGTCGAGCAGCACGTCGACGCCGTGCCACGGCTTGAGCGTCCCGACGAACGCGACGGTGAAGCGGTCCGCCGGGCGCGCGGCCGGGGTGACGCGCGTCGTGTCGACGCCGTTGGGCAGCACGTGCACCCGCGCCGGGTCGACGGCGCGCTCCGCGGCCCACGCGGCCACCGGCCCGCTCACCGCGACGACGGCCCCGGCGGCGCCGATCGCGGCCCGGGCGCAGCGCTCGGCCCCCTCGGCGTCGACCAGCTCGCGGTGCCGTGCCTGCTCCTGCGGGAGCGGCGCGTTGACCTCGAGCACGCTCGGCGTCCCCGTCCGGCGCGCCCACGCGGTCGCCGCGGTGCCCCACAGCGCGTACCGCTCGTAGACGAGGTCGAGGCCGCCGCCGGCGGCGAGGTCGTCGAGCAGCGGCCCGACGAGCGCGTCGGCCTCCTGCAGCGCCCGCTCGCGCTCGGCGATCGAGCGCGTCGCGGCCACGGGAAGGGTGTGCACGACGACGTCGCTCAGGTCGGGCGGCACGTCGTCGCCCGGGCGCGTGGTGACGAGGTGGACGGTGGCGCCGGCCCGCACGAGCACGCGCAGGACGGCCTGGACGTGGACCGACGAGCCCTTGCGCCCGAAGACCGGGACACCGGGGTCGGTGCTGACGTAGGCGATCCTCATGCCGCCCTCCCCTCGGACGTGGCGCTCGTCGGTGCGCCGGTCGTGGACCCGCGCGGGACGGCCCCGGAGGGATCTGCGGCGGACCGGAGCAGGTCGAGGAGCGCGGCCGACGTGCGCTCGACGTCGAACTCCGCCTCCGCGAGAGCGCGGGCGCCGTCGGCGAGCCGGCCCGCGAGCGCCGGGTCGGCGAGGACCCGGCCGAGGGCCGCGGCGAGCGCCGGCACGTCGCGCTCGGGGACGAGCAGGCCCGTCTCGCCGTCGCGCACGGCCTCGGGGATCCCCGTGACGGGCGTCGAGACGACGGGCGTCCCGGCGGCCATGGCCTCGAGCAGCACGGTCGGCAGCCCGTCCCGGTTGCCGTCCGCGCCGAGCACGCACGGCGCGGCGAGGACCGTGGCCCGTGCCACGACGTCGCGCACACGGTCCTGGGACAGCGGCCCGTGGAAGGTCACCTGCGTGTCGAGGCCCAGCCGCGCCGCCAGGGCCCGCAGCGTCTCGTCCTCCGGTCCGGTGCCGACGAGGTCCAGGTGGACGTCACGGCCGTCGCGCACGAGGAGGGCGACGGCGTCGAGCAGGTCGCCGAAGCCCTTCTTCTCGACGAGCCGCCCGACGGCGGCGATCCGGCCCGGCGTGCGGGGGTCGCGTGAACGGGCGTGCTCGACGAGGTCGAGGCCGTTGTACACGCGGCGCACGCCGTCGGCCGCGGGGCCGAACGTCGTGCGCAGGTGGGCGAGGTTGTGGTCGCTCACCGTCACGACGGCGCGCGCGTCGGCGAGCTTGCGGCGCAGGTCCGCGGCGTCGACGTCCTCGTGGAAGATGTCCTTCGCGTGCGCCGTGAACGTGAACCCGACGCCGAGCACGACCGCCGCGAGGCGCGCGACCGTGGTGGCGACGGACCCGAAGTGCGCGTGCAGGTGCGTGATCCCGGCGGCGTCGGCCGCGAGCGCGACCTCCAGGGCCTGCGTCGCGTCCTCCGGGTCGGCGGCGAGGAGCTCGTCGAGCACCGGTCCCGAGAGGGCGTCACCGAACCGGGCGTGCGCCGCGGCGAGCGCGCGCCACACGTCCGACGGCCGCGTCGTGCGCGGCACGTAGCGGACGGGCGCGCGCACGGCGGCGAGGGAAGCGTGGAAGCGCGTGTCGACGGGTGCGCGCAGCGAGAAGATGGCGATCTCCACACCGCGGCGCTCGAGGCCGCGCACCTCGTTGACGACGAACGTCTCGGAGAAGCGCGGGTACATCTTCGTGACGTACCCGACGCGCAGCGCGGCGGGCGGCACGGAGGTCGGAACGGTGGTCGGTCCTGCGGTCGGGTTCTCAGGCGGTCGCACGGTGGTCCTCCTCGGTCGGCGCGGTCGTGGTCGGGGCGGTCATGAGCGGTGCGGTCCGGACGCGGGCGTCCCGAGCCGCCGTGACGTCCGGCGTGACGTCGGCGGAGCGCGCACGCGCGACGAGCCGGGCGACGAGGGCGGGCACTCGCGCGAGCCCGTCGAGGTCGACCTCGACGGCGGACGGCGCGCCGTCGGCCCGGCGTGCCGCGCGGCCGGCGGTCCCGTCGCCCCCGGCGACCCCGCGCAGCCAGGACGCGAGCCGCTCGGGTGCGGGGTCGCCGTCGAGCACGTCGACGAGGCCGAGCTCGGCGAGGCGCCGGGCGCGCACGAGCTGCTCGGCTCGGGGTCGGGTGCGGGGCACCACGAGCGCCGGGCGGCGGCTCGCGAGCACCTCGCACACCGAGTTGTAGCCGCCCATCGTCACGACGGCGCGCGCTCCCTCGACGAGCGGGACGACGTCGCGCACGAACGCGTGCACCTCGAGGTCCGGGCGGGCGAGCGCGGCGCGGCGCAGCACCGCACGCGTGGCGGCGGGCAGGTAGGGGCCGGTCACGAGGACGCCCCGGACGCCGTCGGGCAGGGCGGTCCGGGCGAACGACCGGGCGAGCTCCGCGCCGTCCTGCCCGCCGCCGACGAGGCACAGGACGTACGGCACGTCCGGGACGGCCACGGCGCGCGCAGCGCGGTGGTCGGCGGGCGAGCCCACCCGGGCCGCCGCGACCGACCGGCCGTGGCCCAGGTACCCGGTGAAGACCGTCCGCCGCGCGACGACGTCGGGGAGCGCGTACTCGACGAGCGGGTCGTAGACGCGCGCGTCGCCGTAGACCCACACCTCGTCGTAGAACCGGGCCACGACCGACGTGCTGCGCTGGTCGTCCCACTCGCGCACGGCGACCTCCGGGACGTCGAGCACGTCGCGGAGCCCGAGGACGCAGGCCGTGCGGCCCCGGGCGCGCAGTCGCTCCAGCGCCGGGCGCAGCTCCCCGCCGACGCCGAGCGGGACCTTGTCCACGACGAGCACGTCGGGGTCGAACGCGGCGAGCGCGCCGTCGAGCACCCCGGCGCGCACGTCGACGACGCCGCCGAGGTCGCCGCCCCAGCGGCGCGGCCCGTACCCCGTGGCCGGGTCCTTCGTGATGCCCGGGAGCGTGACGACCTCGGTCCGCGCCGGCAGCGGCAGGCTGGTCGCCTCGGCCGCGCCGGAGAGGAGCAGGACGTCGACGTCCGGGTCGGCCTCGACGACGGCGCGGGCGAGGAGCGACGTGCGGCGCACGTGGCCCAGGCCCTGCGTGTCGTGCGAGTACAGCGCGATGCGCCGGCGGGTGCGGTGACCGCGACCGGCGAGGTGTTCGGGTGCCCCTGTCATGACCGCCACGATGTCGGCGCGCGGTGAGACGCCCGTGAACGTGCTGTGAGAGGACTCTCATGCCCCTGGGTCCGTCGGGGACCGGCCGAGGAGCGCGCGTGCGGTAGCCCATGTGAAAGCCTTCACATGGTCTAGGGTGACGATGTCCCGTCGCCGGCGGGAGGTGGGCGCCTCAACTCGGCCGGAAGGAAGCGCCCATGGGTCACGTCGACGTCGCGAGCACCGTCTCGGAGTACCTCGACCGGTCGGACTGGCGGGTGAACGCGAACGCCAACCAGGGCTTCTCGCTCGGAGGGCTCGTCCTCAGCACGGCCGGCAAGGTCGTGGCGAACTACTGGCTCGACGAGGTCTACGCCCCCGACCTCGCCGTGGCGCACCGCAGCGGAGACCTGCACGTGCACGACCTCGACGTGCTCGGTGGCTACTGCGCCGGCTGGTCGCTGCGCGCGCTCCTGGCGGAAGGGCTCGGCGGGGTCCCCGGCGCGGTCGACTCCGCTCCCCCGCGGCACTTCTCCTCGGCGATCGGCCAGGTCGTCAACTTCCTGGGGATCCTCCAGAACGAGTGGGCGGGCGCGCAGGCCTTCAGCTCGTTCGACACGCTCATGGCACCGTACGTGCGCGTCGACGGCCTGACGTACGAGCAGGTGCGGCAGGGCGTCCAGGAGCTCGTCCACAACCTCAACGTGCCGTCGCGCTGGGGCACGCAGACGCCGTTCACCAACCTCACGTTCGACCTCACGTGCCCGCACGACCTCGCCGACGTGCACCCGGTGGTCGGCGGCGCGACGGCCGACTTCACGTACAGCGACCTCGCGGTCGAGGCGGACATGATCAACCGCGCGTACATCGACGTCATGACGGCCGGCGACGCGACCGGGCGGGCCTTCACGTTCCCGATCCCCACGTACAACGTCACGGAGGACTTCGACTGGGACTCGCCGCTCGCGGACGCGCTCTTCGCGATGACCGCGAAGTACGGCACGCCGTACTTCCAGAACTTCGTGAACTCCGACATGGACCCCGGCGACGTCCGGTCCATGTGCTGCCGGCTCCAGCTCGACCTGCGCGAGCTGCTCAAGCGCGGCAACGGTCTGTTCGGGTCCGGCGAGCAGACGGGGTCGGTCGGCGTCGTGACGATCAACTGCGCGCGCCTGGGGCACCTCCACCGAGGAGACGTCGACGGGCTGCTCGGCGCGTTCGACCGGTTGCTCGACCTCGCGGTCGAGTCGCTCGAGACGAAGCGCGCGACGGTGCAGCGCCTCCTGGACGACGGCCTCTTCCCGTACACGCGTCGCTACCTCGGGTCTCTCGACGCGCACTTCTCGACCGTCGGGGTCAACGGCGTCAACGAGATGATCCGCAACGTCACGGGCGACACGCACGACCTCACGAGCGAGGACGGCCACGCCCTCGCCGTCCGCCTCCTCGACCACGCGCGCGAGCGGCTCGTCGCGGCGCAGGAGACGACCGGGAACCTGTACAACCTGGAGGCGACCCCCGCCGAGGGCACGACCTACCGCTTCGCCAAGGAGGATCGCGCGCGCTTCCCGGGCATCCTCCAGGCGGGCACGGGCGACAACCCGTACTACACCAACTCGACCCAGCTCCCCGTGGGCTTCACCGAGGACCCGTTCGAGGCCCTCGAACGCCAGGAAGACCTCCAGACCCGGTACACCGGCGGGACCGTCCTGCACCTGTACATGGGCGAGGCCGTCTCCAGTACGCAAGCGTGCAAGGAGCTCGTGCGGCGCGCGATCACGCGGTTCCGCCTGCCCTACCTCACCGTCACCCCGACCTTCTCCGTGTGCCCCACGCACGGTTACCTCGTGGGCGAGCACTGGACGTGCCCGGCCTGCGGCGCGACCGCCGAGGTCTGGACCCGCGTCATGGGGTACTTCCGGCCGGTGTCGTCGTTCAACATCGGCAAGAAGGGCGAGTACGCCGAGCGCACACCGTTCCGGGAGGAGCGCGCAGCGGCGCACGTCGACCGCGAGCCCGAGCAGGACGTCGAGGCGCGCGGGCACGACGTCGAGGCGGGCGACCGTGTCCCGGCCTGACCTCGTGCTCGCCGGGATGTCCCCGCTCTCCACCGTCGACTGGCCCGGGCGGCTCGTCGCGACCGTCTTCACGCAGGGCTGCCCCTGGCGCTGCGCGTACTGCCACAACCCGGGTCTCGTGCCGGTCCCGCCACCCGGCGCAGCCGCAACCGAGGGCACTCCGCGGTGGTCGGAGGTCCTCGCGTTCCTCGAACGACGGCGCGGTCTCCTCGACGGCGTCGTGTTCTCCGGCGGCGAGCCGACGCTCCATCCCGGACTGCTGGGTGCGATCGACGACGCACGCTCGCTCGGGTTCGCCGTCGGGCTGCACACGGGCGGCGCCTGGCCCGCCCGGCTCGCCCGGATCCTGCCGTTCCTCGACTGGGTGGGGCTGGACGTCAAGCACCTGCCGTCCCGCTATCCCGCCGTGACGGGGACCGTGCCGTCCGGGCGTCGGGCGTTCGAGTCTCTCGCCGTGCTCCTGCGGTCGGGTGTCGACCACGAGGTCCGCACGACCGTGGACCCGCACGTCCACACCCGTCCCGAGCTCCTCGCGCTCGGCACGCACCTGCACCGCCTCGGCGTCCGACGCTGGGTCCTCCAGGAGGCGCGGCCCGACGGCGCGGACCCGGCCTGGGCCGCGACGCTCACCGGGCGACGTCTCGCCGACGTCCTCGACGAGACCGACCTGCCCTGGGCGAGCCGCCGCACCACCGCCTGACGCCGAGCACGGGGTCGGCCACCGTTTCCGCGCGGAACCGGTGGACTACCCCGTGCTCGGCCGTCGGCAGCCCCGTGCTCGGCGCTACGCCGTGGGTCGCACCGGCTGCCGCAGGACCGTCCGCAGCTTCGCCGGGTCCGTGCGGCGCAGGTCGCTGAGGTAGATCTCGTGGTGCGGCCCGGCGAACGTCAGCCCGTGCTCGGGCAGGTACACGTCGTGCAGCTCCGCGAGCACCGGCGTCTCGGCGTCGTACGACCCGACGTGCAGCGTCTGCACCGATCGGCCCTCGGTGATCGGGCGCCGCTCGACGAGGTCGAGGGCCGGCAGGTCCTTCGTCGCCCGGACCGTCGACGTCACGTCGGCCACGAGGTCCGCGTCGACCCAGTCGGGTTGCAGGACGAGCATCGTCCACCGCCAGGCGTCCTTGTCCCGACGCACGAACGCGCGGGGGTCCTCGGCCGTCCACAACCCCTCCAGCGGCCCGACGACGTAGTCCCTGCCGAGCTCCCGCTTGCTCGCGAACTTCACGGCGTACGACAGCCCGAACAGCGTCTCGACAGCCTCGCGGTACGACGCCGCGGTGTTGGGGTCGCCCTCGCCGTCGACCGCGAGGTACGTCAGCGACGGGACGTCGACCTCGACGAACCGTCCGCGCGGCGGGGCGTACAGCTCGCGGTGCAGCCTCTTGAGGTCGACCTTGGGCGGGGCGTCGTCGCTGGCGGCCATGGGAGGGACGTTACGCGTCGCCGACCCCGGCCGCCCGCACGCCGACCGGCGCCAGGTAGTCGACGACCGTGCGCACCACCGTGGGGTCGCGCAGCAGCCGGTGGTGCCCGAGGCCGTCCGTGGCGAGGAGCTCACCCTCGGGCCACGCCGCCGCGAGCGCGGCCCCGACCTCGAACGGCACCTCCTTGTCGGCGCGGTCGTGCACGACGAGCGCCGGTGGCAGCGGGTGGCTGCGGACGGTGTCGAGCACGTCCAGGTCCGAGAGCGGACGGCCCGCCACGTCGAGGATCAGCGCACGGAGCAGCGCACGCGTCGGTGCCGCGAGGCGCAGGGCGTCGGCGAACCGCTCCAGCTCGCCGAGCGGGTCGGTGATCGCGGCGACGAGCACGAGGCGACCGACCTCCAGCCCGTCCCGGACGGCGAGCGTCGTCGTCGCCGTGCCGAGCGAGTGCGCGACGACGGCCGTCGGCTCGCCGTGGACGCGCACCACCGCGGCGAGCGACTCCGCCATCTCGGGCACCGTGCTCCGGCGCGGCCCGAAGCGCCCGGGGCCGGAGTCACCGTGGCTGAGGGCGTCGAACGCCACGACGCGGTACCCCGCCGCCCGCAGCGGCTCGACGAACGCGCCGAGCTGGCCGCGCCACCCGCCCCAGCCGTGGACGAGGTAGACGGCGCCGAGGTCTGCGACGGTCCCGCCCGGCGTCGACCCGGACGACGGCGCGACCGCGGTCGGCGCCCCCGTCACCAGCACCTCCGCCGGCACCGGGCCGGACGGCGGGGACCACGTCTCGACGACGAGGTGCGACCCTCCGTCGGTCGTCACCGAGCCGAGCGTGCCGGGCGCGGGCCGGTCGTCGCGGCGGCGGCCGGCCCCGTCGGGCGGCGTGGCCCACAGGTCCAGGGCGTGCTGCGCGGCCCGGCGCGGAGCGATGCGCTGGAGGAGCCCGAGGCGCGCACGGACGACGGCGAGCTGCAGCGCTGCTCGCCGACGGCGGGCAGCACGACGGCGCGCGACGCGACGATCCGACTCAGCACGAACGATCGTGCTTTTCTGAGCGCCTGACTCCGTCATGGCGACTTCCTCTCGGGGGGTGGGGCGTTCGGGGTGGGACGGCGAGGGTGGGTGTCGGGCGGGTGCTCGGCGGCGAGCCCGGGTCGGGCGGGTCTGGGTCGGGCGGCCTGGGCGGCGCGGTCAGCCGACCGGGGTCTGGACGCGCGCGGCGTCGAGCAGGGCCTCGAACGCGCGCCGGGCGCGGTCCTCGGCGGCGGCGTCGCCCATGAACACGTGCGCGTGGTGGAGCGCGAGCATGATCCCGTAGAGGTCCGACGCGACCTGCTGCGCGTCGACGTCGTCGCGGAACCCGTCGTCGACGCACGTGCGGTACACCTGGGCGATCGCGTCGTAGAGGTCCTGATGGTCGCGGACGAGCTGGTCGCGGACCGGGCCGGACTGCGCCGAGAGCTCCGTCGCCGCCTTGACGAACAGGCACCCGCCGGGCTGCTGGACCAGGTCGCACCACACCCAGCGCTCGAACAGGGTCCGCAGGCGCTGCTCGCCGCGCGGCGTGCGGAGCGCGGGCAGGACGACCGACTCGACGAACTCGGCGCGCGCCTGCTCCAGCACGGCCAGCTGCAGCGACTCCTTCGACCGGAAGTGCGCGTACAGCCCGCTCTTGGACATGCCCGTGCTCCGGGCCAGCTCGCCGATGGTCAGCCCGGACAGCCCGACGCGGTAGGCGGCCTCCACGCCGTGGTGCAGGATCGCCTGCCGCGTCTCGTCGCCCTTGGTCACGCTCGCGACGTTAGCACGACCGTGCTGAAACGGCGAGGGTCTCGCGCCCCCGACTCCGGACGGCCCCGAACCTGCGTGCGCCGAACCCCGGGTTGTGAGGCGATCCGGCGTCGGATCGCCTCACAACCCGGGGTTCGGCGTCGAGCCGGTCAGACCGACGCGGGCTCCTCGGTGACGAGCGGGTACACGCCGTTCTCGTCGTGCACCTCGCGACCCGTCACCGGGGGGTTGAACACGCACACGGTGCGCATCTGCGTGCGGGGTCGCACGACGTGCTTGTCATGGTCGTCCAGCAGGTACAGCGAGCCCGGCGCGAGCTCGTGCGTCTCGCCCGTCGCGAGATCGGTGATGCTTCCTTCGCCCTCGACGACGAAGACCGCCTCGATGTGGTTCGCGTACCAGAACTCGTTCTCCGTGCCCGCGTAGAGCGTCGTCTCGTGGACGGAGAACCCGACGCCCTCCTTCGCGAGGACGATGCGCTTGCTGCGCCAGTTCTCGCTCCGCACGTCGGCGTCGGTGTCGGTGATCTCGTCGATGGTGCGCACGATCATGGGTACCTCCAGTGCTGGTTCGGCAGGTCGGTCGACGGGCGTCCCGCTCCCGAGCACGACGACGGGCCCGGGTGCGGGACGGTTCAGGGGAGGACGACGGCGATCGCCTCGTCCAGGATCGCGAGCCCTCGGCGCAGCTCGTCCTCGGTGATCGTGAGGGGCGGCAGCAGCTTGACGACCTCGCCGTCGGGGCCCGACGTCTCCATGAGCAGGCCCCGCGCGAAGGCCTCCTCGCAGACCCGGCCCGCGACCTCGCCGTCAGCCATCTGGAGGCCGCGCGCGAGACCACGGCCCTTCGAGATCAGCCCGGCGTCGGGGTGCTGCGCGACCGCCGCGTTGAAGTGCGACTCCACGAGCGCGCCCTTCGCGAGCGTGGCGCGCTCGAGCGCGTCGTCCGACCAGTAGGTGCGGATCGCCTCGGCCGCCGTCGCGAACGCGGGCGCGAAGCCGCGGAACGTGCCGTTGTGCTCGCCGGGCTCCCAGATGTCGAGCTCGGGACGCACGAGCGTGAGCGCCATGGGCAGCCCGTAGCCCGAGATCGACTTCGAGAGGCAGATGATGTCGGGGACGATCCCGGCCTCCTCGAAGCTGAAGAACCCGCCCGTGCGGCCGCAACCCATCTGGATGTCGTCGACGATGAGCAGGATCCCGTGGCGCGTGCACAGGTCCGCGAGCCCGCGCAGCCACTCGGCGCGTGCGGCGTTGATGCCGCCCTCGCCCTGCACGGTCTCGACGATCACGGCGGCCGGCTCGTTGAGACCGCTGCCCCCGTCGCCCAGCAGGCGCTCGAGGTACACGAAGTCGTCGACGTCGCCGTTGAAGTAGTCGTCGTAGGGCATCGGCGTCGCGTGGACGAGCGGGATGCCCGCGCCGCCGCGCTTCATCGAGTTCCCTGTCACCGACAGCGCGCCCAGCGTCATGCCGTGGAACGCGTTCGTGAAGTTGATGACCGACTCGCGTCCTGTCACCTTCCGCGCGAGCTTGAGCGCCGCCTCGACCGCGTTGGCGCCGCCCGGACCGGGGAACACGACCTTGTGGTCGAGCCCGCGGGGCCGCAGGATCGTCGACTCGAAGGTCTCCAGGAAGTCACGACGGGCGGTGGTCAGCATGTCGAGGCTGTGCACCATGCGGTCGTCCGCGAGGTAGTCGATCAGCACCTTCTTCAGGCGCGGCTCGTTGTGGCCGTAGTTGAGCGAGCCCGCCCCGGCGAAGAAGTCGAGGTACTCGGTGCCGTCCTCGGCGAACACCGCAGCGCCACGTGCCCGGTCGAAGACGACGGGCCAGGCGCGCGAGTAGCTGCGGACACCGGACTCCAGCGAGGTGAAGCCGAGCGGGTCGTCGGCGGTGTACGCGGCGGCGGTAGGGGCGGTCGAGGTTGTCACGAAGGAGCTCTCCTTGTGCTGGTGCGCACGGGTGCGTGGCATGTCGGAGGCTGCGTCGTCACCCGCGCGCCGGACCGGCGCAGCCCGATGTCGTGCGGTCAGCGAGCGTGGACGCCGTCGATGACGAGCATCGGCTCGTCGACGTGGGCGTCGGGGAAGTGGTCCGCGGTGAAGAGCGGGGTCGTGCCGATCGTCGCGCCGCGACGCGCGGCCCAGCGGACGAAGAGCGTCCGCGACGCGACGTTGTCCTCGGCGACGGTGGTCTTCACGGTCGTCAGGTCGGGCGCGTCGTCGACGAGCGCGTCGAGCAGCCGCCCCGCGATCCCGTTGCCCCGCGCCTCCTCGTCCACCGCGACCTGCCAGACGAAGAGGTGCGCGACGTCGTCGGGGAGCCGATAGCCGGAGACGAACCCGACGACCCGCTCTCCCGTCGGGCTCGCACCGTCCGGGACGACCGCCACACGGCAGGTCTCCGCGAAGTGCTCGGCCAGCACCAGGTACGCGTAGGACGAGTTGAGGTCGAGCTCCCCGGAGTCGCGGGCCACGCGCCACATGGCGGCGCCGTCGGCCGTGGCGGGCCGGCGGACGCGCAGGCCTGCCGGCGGACCGTCGTGGTCGGCGAGCGCTGCAGGGCTCGCGCTCCGGGCGGTGCCCGGGGTCCTGCTCGGGGTCGGAGGTGCTGTGGGCGCGGCGTTCGGCGTCGTGTCCATACCGTCGACGACCCTAGGCGCATCCGCGCCGGACCGACACCCGGAGATGGTGATCCCGTGACGAACAGCGAGCCGGAGACAGGCCGGGATCCGCAACGGACCGCGGTTCGTGCCTGTCAGGTATCGATTCGATCACGGACACACCGCGTGTCTCTCCTGGTGAGACCTCGGTGCTCAGCCGACCCAGTCGAGGACCCGGGCGACCACCAGGTCGGCGAGGATCTCGTAGCCGTTCGCGCCCGGGTGGTAGCCGTCCCCCGCCACGACGGCGTGCCGCCACGCCTCGTCGCGCGACGTCGCGTCGAACACGGGGACGTACGGGATGCCGAGCCTCTCCGTCTCGACCGCCAGCGCGTCGTCGAGCCGCCCGATCCGCACGTCGTGCTCGACGTCCGCGACGGCGACCGGTCCGACCACCAGGAGCGGGACGTCCAGCTCGTCGCGGACCACGACGCGCACCCGGTCGAGCGCGGCGAGCGTCTCGTCGACGGAGAGCCGGGGCGCACCGCCGTCGAGGACCGTGTCGTTCACGCCGAACGAGACGACGACCCGCGGTTCGGTCGCCTCCCGGAGTCGCGGCGCGACCTCACCCGCGACCCGTGCCGCGACGTCCGCCGACGTGTCGCGCCGGACGCCGAGGTTGTACGACGTCAGCGGCAGCCCGCGCATCGCGGACACGGCGGCGACGCGCCCGACCCAGCCGAGCGCGGTCTCGTCACCGACTCCCGCGACGTAGGAGTCGCCGACGAAGCAGACCCGCACGTCGCGGTCCGATCCCAGCACGGCGGCAGTCTAGGGGCGCGGAGACGGCCGTGCCCGGACCTCCGGAGCCGAGAACGACGAAGCCCCGGAACCGTCACAGTTCCGGGGCTTCAGCTGTGCGCCCGAAGGGATTCGAACCCCCAACCTTCTGATCCGTAGTCAGATGCTCTATCCGTTGAGCTACGGGCGCTGGTCGTGCTCTGCTCTCGCAGGGCCGGCGATCGCTCACCGGCCGTCCAGAAGACTACCGTGTCCCGGCGGCGATCCCAAACCGATACGGCCCCGGGAGGCCGGAGGTGACGGACGCCACGACCGCCCTCCCGCTCGCTCCCGACCGCGCGGCGGTCCCGTGTCCGCCTGGCGCAGCACACCCGGTCCTCCCACGGTGGGACACGCCTGGCGACACGTCCCTCCCGCAGCCCGACGCCGCGTCGGCGGTCGACGCCCGAGGATCGGACCATGACGTCCACGCACCCCGCCCCCTCCCCCGGTGGCTCGCCGCTCGTCGCGAGCGCCCTCACGAAGGTCTACGGCACCGCCGAGGCGACGACGCACGCTCTCGCCGGCGTGAGCCTCACCGTCCACCCGGGCGAGTCGCTCGCGATCATGGGCCCGTCCGGCTCCGGCAAGACCACGCTGCTGCACTGCCTCGCCGGGATCCTCACGCCGACGTCCGGCTCGGTCGCCTGGCGCGGGGAGGACGTCGCGACGCTCTCCGACGCGCGCCGCACCGTGCTGCGGCGCAACGACTTCGGCTTCGTCTTCCAGTCGGGGCAGCTCCTGCCGGAGCTTCCCGCGGTGGAGAACGCGGCGCTGCCGCTCATGCTCGCGGGCACGTCGCGCGCCGAGGCGACGGCGGTCGCGGCCCGGTGGCTCGCCCACCTCGGGCTCGCGGGGATGGAGCAGCGGCGACCGGGAGAGCTCTCGGGCGGCCAGGCGCAGCGCGTCGCCATCGCACGGGCGCTCGTCGGCTCGCCCGGCGTGGTCTTCGCGGACGAGCCCACGGGCGCGCTCGACCAGTCCACCGGTTCCGAGGTCCTCGACGTCCTCACGCACGCGACCCGTGCGTCGGGCGCCGCCCTCGTGATCGTCACGCACGACGCCGGCGTGGCCCGGCACTGCTCCCGCACGGTGACGATGCGCGACGGACGCATCTCGGGCGAGTTCTACGCCCCCGGGACGAAGGCGGCGCCGGCGAGCGCCGCCGTCCAGCACGCGGTCCCCGCACCCCCGGCGACGAGCTCGGAGGGTGCACGATGAGGACAGTCGACCTCTGGTGGCTCCTGCGCCGCCGCAGCGCCGACGACCGCGACCCGCAGCGGCTGACCACCGTCCTCGCCGTCATCGCGTTCGCGACGACGACCGCGGTGCTGCTCGTCGTGGTCGGTGGGTTCGGCGCGTTCCTCGCCCGTGGTGGAGGTCTCGAGGGGATGCGCACGGGCATCGCCGACGGGAGCGACTACGACACCCAGTACCCCGTCCTCGCGGGGATCGCCGTGCTCCTGCTGCTCATCCCGCTCGTCACCCTGGGTGGAGCGGCTGCGCGCCTCGCCGTCGCGCGGCGGGACGCGCGCCTCTCCGCGCTGCGCCTCGCCGGCGCCACGACCGGCCAGGTCACCACCCTCACCGTGCTCGACGCCGCGGCGCAGGCCGTGGCCGGTGCGCTCGCCGGGATCGTCGGCTACGCGGCGCTCCTGCCGCTCGTCGCGCAGCTGCGCTTCCAGGGCCGCACCTTCGGGATCGGCGAGCTGTGGGTCGGGGTTCCCGCGCTGCTCGGCTCGGTGGCGCTCGTGGTGGTCGTCGCGCTCGTCTCGTCGCTGGCGAGCCTGCGCCGCGTCGCGATCACGCCGCTCGGCGTCGCGGCCCGCGTCACTCCCCCCGGCCTCAAGGCCGTGCGCCTGCTGTCGACAGGGGTCGCGTTCGTCGCCCTGATCGTCGTCACCAACATGTCGTTCGGGTCGGCCGCCGTCGTCATCACCGTGCTGACCGTGATCCTGCTCGTCGGGTTCGCGACGCTCAACCTCGTCGGGCCCTTCGTCATCTGGCTCGTCGGGAGGATCACGGCAGGCCGCGCGCGCCGTGTGCCGACGCTGCTCGCGGGACGTCGCATCGTCGACAGCCCCAAGACGGCGTGGCGATCGGTGGGCGGAGTCGCGCTCGCGACCTTCATCGCCGGACTGACGAGCATCTTCGCGCTCTTCGACCCGGGCGCAGGAGCCGACTCCGCCGAGGTCCAGTTCCTCACCGACCTCAAGACGGGCGGCTTCCTGACGCTCGCGATCTCCGGGGTGCTCGCCGCCGTCTCGACGGGCGTCATGCAGGCCGGTCGTGTCATCGACCAGCGCGGCGAGTACCGGACGCTCGTGCTCGCCGGCACGGACCTGCGCACGCTCGACCAGGCACGGTTCCGCGAGACCCTCGTCCCGCTCGCGGTGAGCGTCGGCGTCGCGACCGTCGGGGCACTGATGTTCATGGTCCCCGTGATCGGGCTCAACGCGTTCGCGAACGTGGGCGTCGTCGTCCAGTTCCTGCTCTGCGTCGCGGCCGCGTCGGGCCTCGTCCTGGCGGGAGCGGGTGCCTCCCGGTTCGTCGTGCGGTCCGCGCTCGCGACGTCGGGCACGGCGTAGCCGACAGGCTCCCCCGGACCGGGTCCGCTCGAGGTTCCGGTGGGCGGACGTCCTCTGCCGAACCCCGGCTTGTGCGGCGTTCAACGCCTTGGGTGACCCACAACCCGGGGTTCGGCGAGGGCGGGTGACACACAACCCGGGGTTCGGCGAGGGCGGGTCACGCACATGCCGGGGTTCGGCGTCGTGGCGCGCGGGACGCGGTCGACCGTGCGCGGGCAACAGAAAAGGCTCCGGGCGCTGGGCTGCCGGAGCCTTCCTGGCGGAGACGGAGGGATTTGAACCCTCGAACGGGTTGCCCCGTTACCACCTTAGCAGGGTGGCGCACTAGACCTGACTATGCGACGTCTCCTCGCGGGTCCTGCTCGTGCCGACGCATCGACGACGGAGCTGCACCCGCGTCGCCCAGGGTACCGGGGCCTCGGCGCACGACCAAACCGCGCCCCGCCGACGGCGCCGTGCCCGCTGAGCCGCCCGGGACCTGCGGGCCGCGCGGGCCTGCGACGGCCGCCTACCGCTCGAACGTCCACCGCCGGTCGGTGAGCATGCGCGCGACGGCCAGCCCGATCGCCAGCGCCACGATGACGAGCCCGGCCTCCACCGCATAGGCGAGCGCCTGCGTCGTCGCACCGGTGTTGAACTCGTAGACCGCGCGGTACGCCGTGACGCCCGGGACCATGATCACCACGGCCGGCACCGAGACGGTGATGCGCGGCACGCGCAGCGCGGGCGCGAGCGTCGCGGCGAGGAGACCGACCAGGAGCGCCGCCCCTGCCGCCGCGGCCTGCGACACCACGCCGCCGTCGACCAGGAAGAGCCGGCCGACGTTGGCGACGGTCCCGATCGCCGCCGCACCGACCGCCATCGCCCACGGGCTGTTGAACATCAGCGCGAAGCCGAGCACGCCGAGGAAGCTCGCGAGCGTGCGCAGGGCGACGAGCGCCGGCTCGTCGAGGCCCGGCGGCGGGACGGGGTCGGGAGCGAGCCCCGCGATCGCGGACACCCCCCACACGGCGAGGGCTGCGGACGCGAGGATCATCAACGCGTACGTCAGCCGGGCGACCCCTGCGGAGAAGTCGAGCTTCGCGAGGTCCAGGGCCCCGGTGACGAGCGCGAACCCCGGCACGAGGAACAGCACCGCGGAGACATAGCCCGCCTCGTGGCTCCCGCTGACGCCGGCGAGGTCGGACAGACCGAGCACGAGGACGAGGTACGCGATGCTCGCCACCGCCGCGGCGAGCATCGTCACGCCGAACTGGTTGATCCCCCGGTGCAGCATCGCCCGGCGCACGAGCTGGCCGAGCGCCGCCGCGACGAGCACGGCACCGCACTCGACCGCTCCCCCGTTGTTGAGGAACGCGAACGCCGCGCACGCCATGCCCGCCCACGTCGCGTTGAGCAAGGCCCCGTAGAGCGGCGGCTTGCGCGCGATGCGGTCGAGCTCGGCGTCCACCGCGTCCAGGTCCGCCTCCCGTGGCAGCGCGGACGAGAAGCGCTCGAGCTCGCTGAGCCTGTCGGCGTCGATCCCGACGGAGCGCACCTCCGTGAGCTCCGTGCGGAAGATCGGACCGCGGTACGACGTCGCCGTGATCTCCGTGAGCGTCACGTGCGCCGCGACCCGGTCGAGGCCGAGCGCCCGCCCGGCGCGCCACATGTGCGACTTCACGCGGTAGCTGCCCGTTCCCGCCGACAGCGCGAGCCTGCCGATGCGCAGCACGGTCCCCGACCGTCGGATGAGCTCGACCGGCTCGAGCGATGCCTCGTCGGAGGAGGGACCGGGGGGCTGGCGCGTCACTCAGCCATGATGGCGCACGCGGCCGCGCGTGTCCCGTGCCGGGAGGTCGCGCCACCTCCAGCGGCTCCCGTGGGCGCGCCCGAGCGGACGACGTCCGGGCTCAGCCGCGCACGGTGACGTGGAGGTGGTCGAAGTGACCGCCCGTGACGGCTGCGGGGTCGTGCATGCCTCCGCCGTCGTACGGCCGCCACTCGGCCCCCCACCACCGCGACGACCAGATGCCACCCTGCCAGATGACGTAGTCCACCCCGAGCACCTCGGCGTGGGTCTGCAACCAGGCCGTCATGGCCCACCCCTGCTCCAGGGCGTCGCCGGTCGCCGCCTCGCCGAGAGCGTTGCCGTACGTCACGTCGCACGCCCGGCCGAGGGGGTGCTCGGAACGGGTCCCGGGTCGCGGCGACCAGCACGACCAGGAGGAGCCGGGGAACTCGGCCAGCGCGAGGTCCATCACCTGAGCCGTGCGCGCGGTGATCTGCCCGTCCGACGTCGGGTCGTCGAGCATCCGGCCCAGGTCGTCCACCGCCACCGTGTCGGGCCGCTCCGCGGCGAGACCGGCCTGGACTCCCGCCACGCACTCGTCGTGGTCGCTCACCTCGCCGGGCCCGGGGACGACGTCAGCGGGGTGCAGGTCGGAGCACAGCTCGACGCTCGGGACGGACGACGGCGCCGCGCACCCCCCGAGCACCACCGCCGCGACGCACAGCGTGAGGACGGCACGACGCGCCGCCGGTGCGGCGTGCGCGCGGGGCGAGGGCACCGAGAGGCTGGATCCGGACGTGGTGGTGTTCATGGTCCTCGAGCGGAGGGCGAGGGATTCGAACCCCCGGTGCGTTGCCGCACAACGGTTTTCAAGACCGTCACATTAGGCCGCTCTGTCAGCCCTCCTCGGGCCTCGCGGGCCCGGCGTGCCATTCTGGCACGTCAGCCCCGTGCACGACGACGGCGGGTCGCCCTGTGGAGGGTGACCCGCCGTGGTCGGTGGTGATGCCGGGCGGAGCGTCAGGCCGCGCCGCGGAGCTGGCGCATCGCGAGCTGGACCAGCGCGATGAGCGTCTGCTTGGTGGCGGCCCGCGACCGGGCGTCCGTGTAGAGCATCGGCACGTGTGCCGGGATCTGCAGCGCCTCGCGCACGTCCTCGAGCTTGTGCTTGGCCACGCCGTCGAAGCAGTTCACACCCACGACGAACGGGATGTTGCGCGACTCGAAGTAGTCGATCGCCGGGAAGCACTGCTCGAGACGGTCGGTGTCGACGAGCACGACCGCACCGATCGCGCCGCGCACCAGGTCGTCCCACATGAAGAGGAAGCGGTCCTGGCCCGGCGTGCCGAACAGGTAGAGCCACAGGTTGCCGGGGAGCGACACACGGCCGAAGTCCATGGCAACCGTGGTCGTCGTCTTGCGGTCGGTGACGCCGCCCGCGTCGTCGACGCCCACCGAGTGCTCCGTCATGGCCGCCTCGGTGTTGAGAGGCTCCACGTCGGAGATCGAGCCGATGAACGTCGTCTTGCCGACGGCGAAACCTCCCGCGACGACGATCTTCACGACCGTCGGCGCCGTGCGAGGCGCCGACGGCGCCGCACCCGCCTGGGCGGAGGCCATCGGCTGCGGTGCGGTGCGCGGCTGCTGCGGCGCCGGTGCCTGGGCGACGGGCACCTGGGCTGCCGGCACGTGCGCGGCCGGCGCCTGGGCCGCGGGCTGGTGCGACGAGGTCGGTGCGACCGGCGCCACCGTCGGGCTGGGCGCGGGCTGCGCGGCAGGCGCGGACGCCTGCGCAGGAGCCTGACCCGGCACGCCCTGCTGCGCGGTCGCCGCGCCCTGGACGGGAGCCACCGACGCGGGAGCCACGGGCGAGCTCTGCGCGTGAGCGTTCTGCGCGGGGGTTGCAGGCGCCGTCGTCGGCGACCCTCCCCCGGCGACGGGCGTCCACGACGGTCCGCTCGCCGCCCTCGCGCCACCGGGGACGGCGGAGATCACACCGGACGGCTGGCCGCCCTGAGGCGCGACGCCCGAGCCCTCAGAGGGTGGAAATGCCATTGAGAACACTCTCCAAGACGCTCAGGGACAGGCCCGAGTGGTTGCTTCCGTGACCCGTGTGCACGTTGAGCGGGGTCGACGTGTGCACGGTGATGTAGTTGTCCTCCTGCAGGTCCGCGACGAGCACCTTCGTCACGCCGAGGGGGAGCCGCAGCAGGGCTGAGAGCTCGGCGATCGAGACGTACGTGTGCGCGGCGTGCTGGAGGATCGAGCGCTTCTCCGGCGGCAGCCCGTAGCTGTTCACGGCGCCCGGCATGACCTCGACGAGCGCCTCGAGAGGCAGGTCCGACGTCGCCGAGCGCACACGACCGCCCGTCACGGCGTACGGACGCACCGTCGACGCCTCGTAGCCGTCGGAGTGGGCTCCGGCACGGCCGAAAGGTACGTTCGTCATCGATCAGACCTCATCCCACGGGGGCTCGGGTGGCACCGTCAACGGGGAGGCTACCCCGCATCTCGGAGATCAGCTGCGGGGTCAGCGTAGCCTCCGTGCGCGAGACCAGGAGCGCCATCTCGTAGCCGATGAGCCCGATGTCGCACGTGGCCTCCGCGACGACCCCGAGAACGGACCCGTTCGACACGTTCATGAGGAACAGGAAGCCGTTGTCCATCTCGACGATGGCCTGCCGGACGTTGCCGCCGTTGAGCTGACGCGCGGCCCCGCGCGTCAGGCTCGACATGCCCGAGACGATGGCCGCGAGCTGGTCACCGCTCGTCCGGTCGAGCTGGTCCGACATCGCCATGAGCAGGCCGTCGGCCGACACCACGAGCGTGTGCCGGCTCCCCGGGACCGTTCGCACGAAGTTGTCGAGCAGCCACCCGAAATTCGTGGCCTCGGTGCTGAGCGCGTTCACACTTCCTCCTCGTCAGTTGCCGCAGCGGGCACGTGATCACCGCGCCTGCGGCGCTGAATCAGGGACATAATCCATGGTCTCCGGGGTCCACGTCGAGCCCGGCTCGTCCTGGCCCTCGACGCGGCCTCGTGCCGTGGCGGACTGGAAGGCCGACAGGCGGGCGCGCAGCTGCTCCGGGTCACGGTCGATGCGGGCCGTGAAGCGGTCCACGTAGCCCTCGCGGTTCTCGCCGCGCGAACGGCGGGTGAGGCCGGCCGGCGGGGCCGACTCCACCGTGAGGGGCTGGTACGTGCCGTCGTTCGGGTCCGCCAACGTCGCTTCCTGGAAGTCGGTGCTGCCCCGCAGCAGGGTGGACATCTCCTCGTACAGGACGGCCGAGGCCATCCAGTCGGAGCGCGCCTCGACCGAGTCGCTCACGTAGCCCGGCTCGAGCGGCTCGATCGCCTCGGGAACCTGGCGACGGACGAGCGGCGTCGGCGCACCGAACCCCGTGCCCGGCGCGGTCGCGACCGCGGGCCGGACCGGGTCGACCGGGACGTACGCGTCCGTGCCGGCCGCCCCGACAGGGGCGACGGTCTCCACAGCCTGACGCGTCGCGGGCTCCGGCTGCGCGAAGACCGAGGCGCGGGCCACGGCGGGCGCAGGCTGGGACCCCGTCACAGGAGCCGGTGCCGGCGCCGCGAACGGCGACGGTGCGGCGTCCGCCCCCGGCGCGGACGACGGCGCCTGAGCCGCGAACGCCGAGGCACGGACCGGTGCCGGGACGTCGTCGACCAGCTCGGCGGGCGTGAGCGTCAGCGGTGCCGACGGAGCGGGCTCGGCCGGGACGGGCCCCGCAGGACGTGAGGCGAGGGCCGCCGCGGACGGACCGTCCGGGGCCACCGTCGCCCGCGGTGTGGCGGTCGTGCGCGGGCGCCGGCCGAAGAGGCCACGCTTGCGCACCTGGCTCTCCCGCAGCGAACGTCGCGTCGGCAGGTCCGCCATGAGCTCCTCGAAGCGCGGCAGCGCCTCGAAGGACAGCTCTGCCGGCACCTCCTGGTCGGCCTCGCCGTGCACGACGGGCACGTCGCTCACCGGGTCCGGGACACGCGCCGGCTCGGGGGCCGGCACCCGCTGCGCGAGCGGGGCACGAGCCACCGTCGCGTCGTCGACGGGTTCGCTCCAGCGCTCGGGTTCTACGGGGACCGCGGGCACGACGCGCGTCGCGTCGGACGTGTCCGTGACCGCTGCCGTCGCCCGACCCGAGAGCGTCTCGTCGGACCAGGCCTGCTGGGGGGCCCACGGCTGCTCGGCCGGCGCCTGCGGCGCCCATGCCTCCTGCTGGACCACAGGCTCCTGCTGGACCACGGGCTCCTGCGGCGCCCACGGCGACTCGGCGACCGGCTCGCTCACGACGGTGTCCGCGGCGAGCGGGATGTCCGTCGCGGTGACCTCGGGTGCCGCCGGGAGGTCGACCGGGTTCTCCGTCGCAGCGCGCTCCCCGACCGGACGGAAGCTCGAGAACAGCGCGCTGCGGGTGCTCACGTCGAGGACGGGGATCTCCTGCGAGACCGGCTCGACCGTCGGTGCCGCCTGGCGCGCGCGGCTCGGGAGGGCGTTGCCCGCGGGAGCGACCTCGGCAGGCGGGGTCCAGGCGTCCTCGCCCGCGGGCAGCTCGTCGGGCAGCGCGGGGGTCGCGAGCGGCGGCAGGACGATCGCCCCGGTCTGCGGACCGGACGCGAACGACGCGCTCGGCGCCGACGCCGCGGGGTCGACGGTGCGCGACCGACGACGCGGCATCCCGGTCTGGGTCGTGCCGTCGGTGAGGGCGGCGAGGTCGACGGGGACCGCGACGGGTGCCGCCTCGGGCTCGACGGCCGGGGTCGCGGACGTCACGGTCGGGGCGGCGGGAAGCTGCTGGGCCTGCTGCGGCGCGGGCGCCTCCACGGCCGGCACCACACCGGTGGCGGCGAGCTGCTGGGCGGCGGCCTGCGTGCGCGTCTCCAGCGGGTCCGTCGGCTGCGGGAGCGGCACGTTGGAGTCGGGCACGAACAGCACGCCCGGGAACGACACGGTGACCTCGGTCCCGTTGCCGTCGGACCCGGTGGCGAAGCGGACGCGCGCGCCCAGGCGGTCCGCGAGGCGGCCGACCACGAAGAGGCCGAGGCGCTGCGCGCCGACGACGTCGGACGCCGCGTGCGTCGCGACCTTGCGGTTCGCCTCGGCGACCTCCTCCGCGGTCATGCCGAGACCGTGGTCGCGCACCGTGATGTAGACGGAGTGCTCGTCGCGACCCGTCGTCACCTCGACCGGCGTGTGCGGCTCCGAGAACATCGTCGCGTTCTCGAGGAGCTCGGCGAGCAGGTGTGCGGCGTTGAGCGCGTTGTGCCCGAGCATGAGCGGGTCGACGACGAGGTTGAGGCGGACGCGGTCGTACAGCTCGATCTCGGACGACGCCGTACGGATGACGTCGGACGCCGGCATGGGCTGACGCACGCGACGGCCGGAGTCGATGCCCGCGAGGACGAGGAGGGACTCCGCGTTGCGGCGCATCCGGGTCGCGAGGTGGTCGAGCCGGAACAGGTTCGACAGCGTCCCCGGGTCCTCCTCGGAGCGCTCGAGGTCGTCGAGGAACGCGAGCTGGCGGTTGAGGAGCACCTGGTCGCGACGGGCGACGTTGACGAACATCTCGGCGATGGAGCCACGCAGCGCGGCCTGCTCGCGCGCGACCTTGACGGTCGTCGAGTTCACGTCGTTGAACGCGGTCGCGAGCTGCCCGACCTCGTCCGTGGACTCCACGGTGATCGGCGTCAGGTCGATGCCCGGGCCCTGGCCGGGGACCGCGACCTGCTCGACGAGCTTCGGGAGCTGGTCACGGACGTCCTCGGCGGCGTCGGTCAGGCGGCGCAGCGGGTTGACGATCGCGCGGGCGATGAGGCCCGCGACGAGGATCGAGGCGACGACTGCGGCCAGCGTCGCGGCGATGGTCAGGATCGCGCGCGTGGTGGCGGCGGTCGCGAGCGCGGAGGCCTCGGTGATCGTCTCGGACCGCACCGCGTCACGCACGGGCGTGGTGTTCGCACGGTCCTCCGTGGACAACGTCTGCCACTCGCTCGCGGCGGTCGCGGTGACCGACGCCGGGCGGGAGCCCGCGACGTTGGCGCGGAGCTGGTTGTACACCGCGCCGGGCACGGGGAGCGCCTGGTCGAAGTCCGGCAGGAGGCGGATGGACCGACGAGCCTCCTGGCTGAGCGTGTCACCCGTGGTCAGGAGGACCGCGGCCCGCTGGTTCGCGGTCTCGTTCTCCTGGCCGACCTGCGCCGCGGCGATCACGTTGCCCGCGACGGGGAGCTCGACGGCCTGCTGGGCGAGCAGGCGGTCCAGCACCACGTAGGCGTCGAGGTACTGCGCGAGACCACGCTGGGTGGAGGTGTCCGCGAGGCTCGCCGGCACGTCGAGCGCGTTGTTGATCAGTCCCGTGTACAGGGCCGTGCGCTGCTGCTCACCGAGGCTCGACCGGTCGATCCCGCGGCGGATCGACTCGAGCTCCTGCCGGTCGGCGATCGTCTGCTCGACCGCGTCCTGCACGCGGGTGTCCAGCGCCGAGAGGTTCAAGGCTTCGTAGGCCCGGTCACGGGTGTCGAGCGCGCGGTCGGTCTTCTCGCGCTGTGCGAGCATCTGCTCCTCGGCGCCTTCCGCCCGGTAGGACTCGAGGATCGAGAGCGAGCGCTCGGCCGCGATCTCCGTCCCGGCGACGTCCTGCTTCTCGAGGGCGTCGACGAGCGCGCTCGTCTGGCTCGCCGTGCGTGCCGACGCGATCGCCTGACCGGAGATCACGGCCGCGGCGATGAACAGCACGAGGACCGGCACCGCGAGAGCCGCAAGGATCTTCCCGCGGACGCTCAACCTGCGGAGCATTCGAACCTGCCTCCATCACCCTGGTCAACCCGGATCGGCGCCCCCGACGCGTCCGTTGCGTCCCGTCTCCCCGGTCGTGCGTACTAACTATCGGTGCACTTCCCCCGGACGCCTAATCCGGACGCAAGCGCTCCCACACCTGCTGTCGGCCCCCTCGCCCCGCGGCGGACCGGCGCCCCCGGCGGCCCACGCGTAGTCTCGACGTCGTGCGAGGCGTCACGATATCCGGCCCCGGCGGCCCTGCGAAACTAACGGTTTCCGAGCTCCCTGACCAGACCCCTGGGCCTGGGGAGCTCGTCCTGCACGTCGCTTCCGCTGGCGTGAACCGCGCTGACCTGCTACAACGCGCTGGATCCTACCCTCCGCCGCCCGGCGCACCGGACTGGCCGGGGCTCGAGGTCTCGGGCACCGTCGCCCTCCTCGGCGACGAGGTCAGCGGGTGGTCCGTCGGCGACCGGGCCGTCGCGCTGCTCGACGGCGGAGGCTACGCCGAGCAGGTCCGCGTCCGCGCGACGCAGGTCCTGCCGGTCCCGGCAGGGGTGGACCTCGTCGACGCCGCGGCGCTGCCCGAGGCGGCGTGCACCGTCTGGAGCAACCTCGTGGACGTCGGCCGGCTCGCCGCGGGCGAGTGGCTCCTCGTGCACGGTGGGTCGGGCGGCGTCGGGACGATCGCGGTGCAGGTCGGGGCCGCGCTCGGGGCACAGGTCGCCGTCACCGCCGGCGGGCGTGAGCGCGCGGACCGGTGCCTGACGCTCGGGGCGAGCCTCGCCGTCGACCACCGCGAGGAGGACTTCGTCGCGGCGGTGCGCGAGGCGTCCGGTGGACGCGGCGCGGACGTCGTGCTCGACGTCGTGGGAGCCGCCTACCTCGACCGCAACCTCGAGGCCCTGGCGACCAACGGTCGGCTCGTCGTCATCGGCATGCAGAAGGGAGCCCGTGCCGAGCTCGACCTGGGCCGGCTCCTCGCCCGCCGCGCCACGGTCGCGGGCACGACGCTGCGCTCGCGTCCCGCGCACGAGAAGGCGCGCATCGTCCACGACGTCCTCACGCACGTCTGGCCGATGGTCGAGGACGGGCGGGTCCGACCGGTCGTCCACGCGCGCGTCCCCCTCGCCGAGGCGGCCCGGGCGCACGAGCTCCTCGAGTCCGGCGACGTGTTCGGCAAGGTCCTGCTCGTCCCGTAGCCCCTGCTCGCCCCGGTCCCGGATCTCGGGCGCCGGCCCCGGGACGGCTCCTGCGGGCGGGCCGCACCGCGTGGCCTGTGCGCGCGTGGGCGGGGCACGCAAGACTGTCCCCATGGCTGACGAGACGCGCGAACCCCGCCCCGACGAGCCCGTCCAGACCCCGGAGACCGACGACGGACCCGACCGCGTCACGGTCGTCACGCCGGACGGCGTCGGGGTGAGCGTCGTCGAGAGCGACGACTCGACGGACGCCGACCGCAACCCGGCGACCGTGATCGAGGAGCCGGCGAAGGTCATGCGCATCGGCGGCATGATCAAGAAGCTGCTCGACGAGGTGCGCGACGCACCGCTCGACGAGGCCGCGCGCTCGCGCCTCGCGGAGATCCACGAGCGGTCGCTGACCGAGCTCGAGGAAGGCCTGTCGCCCGACCTCGTCGAGGAGCTGCACCGCATCACGCTGCCGTTCTCGGACGACTCCGTCCCCACGGACGCCGAGCTGCGCGTCGCCCAGGCCCAGCTCGTCGGGTGGCTCGAAGGGCTCTTCCACGGCATCCAGACGGCGCTCGTCGCCCAGCAGATGGCGGCGCAGTCGCAGCTCTCCCAGATGCGACGCGCCCTGCCGCCAGGGGCGATGCCCATGGGCCCGGGCGGTCCCGGCGTGCCGGGGCAGCAGGGTGGCCACGATCCGCACGACGGTCGCCCGTCGCCTGGCCAGTACCTCTAGGGCGTCCGGCGCGCCGTCATCGCGATCGCGCCGGAGACGAGCAGCAGGCCGACGAGCTCCGGCGCCGTGGGGATCTGCCGCAGGACGACGGCTCCGATCACGGCGGCGGTCGCCGGCAGCAGTGCGAGGAGCACCGAGAACGTCGCGGCGCTGACACGCCGGAGGATGACCTGCTCGAGCGCGTACGGCACCACCGACGAGAACAGCGCGATGCCGACCACGGCGAGCGCGTACCGCCAGTCGGCCAGCACGGGGAGGGCCGAGGACGCGAGGAACGGCGCGAACACGAGCGCGCCGAGCGTCATGGCGACCGACAGCGACGTCACGCCCGACCCGGCGACCGCCACCCGCCGGCCCAGGACGATGTACGCGGCCCAGCACGCGGCCGCGACGCCGATCGCCGCGAGCCCGACGACGACGTCCTCGCGCGGCAGCCCCGACTCGACGGTGACGCCCGCGAGGAGCACGACACCGAGCGCCGCGACCCCGATGGCGCCGCGCTCGCGCCAGCCCCGCCCCGTGACCGCCGCGACGGCGACGGGGCCGCAGAACTCGATCGCGACCGCCGTCCCGAGCGGCAGGTGGTCGATCGCGACGTAGAACGCAAGGTTCATCGTCGCGAGGGCGACGCCGAAGACCGCGACCCACGCGACGTCGTGCCGGGTCCACCGGCTGCGCCACGGTCGCCGCCAGACGAGCAGGAGCGCGGCGGACGCCGCGATGCGCAACCACCCGACCTCGACGGCCCCCGCGACCGCGAACAGCCCGACGGCGATCGCCGCACCGAGGTACTGCGTCAGCCCCGAGACGACGAAGAGGGCGGGCACGGGCACCCGCCCGAGCGCGGCGGCAGGACGGACGGGCACCCGTCGACTCTAGGCGCCCACCCGCCCGCACCGGTCCGGCGCGGGCGGGTGCCGCGCGCCGGACCGGACGGTCAGCCCTTGACCGACCCCGCGAGGAGGCCGCGGACGAAGTACCGCTGGAGCGCGATGAAGACGACCAGCGGCACGATGATCGAGATGAACGCGCCGGCCGTGAGGATGTGCCAGTCCCCGCCGCGCGAGCCCGCCATCTCGGCGATGCGGACCGTCAGCGGGTAGGACTCGGTGTTCGCGAACGTGAGGCCGACGAGAAGGTCGTTCCAGACCCACAGGAACTGGAAGATCGCGAACGACGCGATGGCCGGGACGAGGAGCGGCAGGAGCACCTGGAAGAAGATCTTCACGTGCCCCGCACCGTCGACCCGGGCGGCCTCGACGAGGGAGCGCGGGATGTCCTTCATGAAGTTGTGCAGCAGGAAGATCGCGAGCGGGAGCGCGAAGATCGAGTGGGAGAGCCACACGGTCCAGAAGGTGCCGTTCAGCCCGACGTTCACGTAGTCGCGCAGCAGGGGGACGAGCGCCACCTGGAGCGGGACGACCTGCAGGGCGAAGATCGCGACGAAGAGGATCTCGCGCCCCCGGAAGTCGATCCACGCGAACGCGTAGGCGGCGAGCAGCGCGATGGTGATCGGGATGAACACGGCCGGCAGGGTGATGACGAACGAGTTGACGAAGTACGTCGACAGCGAGGACCCGCTGCCGTAGAGGGCCTGGTCGTAGTTGTCGAGCGTGAACTCGGCGTTCCCCGTGAAGACGGTCCACCACCCGCTGCGGCGGATGTCCAGCTCGGGGCGGAACGACGTCACGAGGAGGCCGATCGACGGGACCGTCCACAGGATGGCGATGAGGATCGCGATGAACGACGCCCAGGGCGAGCTGAGCTTGCCCTTCGCCGCGATGGCACGCTTCTCGAGCCGGCTGATCTTGCGCGGTGCCCGCGGGCCCTCGAGCTCGGCCTCGGTGGTGAGGTCCGTCGTGGAGGCGACCGGGGGGATCGGGGTGCTGGTCATCGGATCTCCTCGGCGAGACGCATCTGACGGACGTTGTACACGATGATCGGGACGACGAGGATGAAGAGGATCACCGCGAGCGCCGAGCTCAGGCCCTGGTTGTTCTGGCGGAACGCCTGCGTGTAGAACTCGTTCGCGACGACCTGCGTGCCGAACTGGCCGCCGGTCATCGTGCGGACGATGTCGAAGATCTTGAGCGTCGCCATCGCGATCGTCGTGAGGACCACGACGAGGGCCGGCCGGACGCTCGGGATCGTGATGTAGCGGAACATCCCCCAGCCCTTGAGGCCGTCGAGGCGGGCCGCCTCGACGATGTCGTCAGGGATGGCCTTGATGGCCGCCGAGAGCACCGTCATGGCGAAACCGGTCTGGATCCAGATCATGACGACGATGAGGAAGAAGGTGTTCCACGGCTGACCGATGAGGAACTGCTGCGGCTGACCGCCGAGCCAGACGATGACCTGGTTGAGCAGACCGATCTGCTGGACACCGGGCTGGTCCGGGCGGAACTCGTAGACGAAGCCCCAGATGATCGACGCGCCGACCATGGAGATCGCCATGGGGAGGAACACGAGAGCCTTCGCGAACTTCTCGAACCGCGTCCTGTCGACGAGCACGGCGTAGACGACGCCGATGAGCGTCGAGAGGAGCGGCACGACGACGACCCAGATCGCGGTGTTCCGCAGGACGAGCTGGAACTGGTCCGTCGTGAACGCGGTGACGTAGTTGTCGAGGCCGACGAACTCGTTGCCCCGGCGGTCGAACAGCGAGTTCCACACCGTGATGATGGCGGGCCTCACCAGACCCCAGGCCAGGCCGATCACGGCCGGCCCGACGAACGCGAGGACGACGACCCAGCGGGGTACCCGCTTGGGCCGGTCCACCGCCAGCAGGATCGCGCCCATGACGACGACGAACAGCACGATCGCCAGGAACATCAGGCCGAACTTCTCCACGGGAGAGCTCGGGTCGGTCAACCAGTCCATGGTGGCCTCCGGTCTGCTCGCC
The DNA here is from genome assembly GCF_943181405.1 of Cellulosimicrobium sp. Marseille-Q4280. Classification (GTDB taxonomy): domain Bacteria; phylum Actinomycetota; class Actinomycetes; order Actinomycetales; family Cellulomonadaceae; genus Cellulosimicrobium. Next base: position 411,183 of record NZ_CALPBY010000004.1, on the reverse strand, counting down.
CACGGCTCTGAGGGTCGAGCACGGTCAACGGGTGGAGCCGGTGCGGGGGGTCCGCCGGTCTCGGCGGACCCCCCGTCCGGTCATGCTCTCGGCGCGCGCGGCGTCGTCAGGACGAGGCCGGCCAGGACGCCTCGATCGTGTCGACGACCTCCTGCGTGTCGGACCCGGTGAACCAGTTGACCATCCCGGTCCAGAACGTCCCGGCGCCCACCTCGCCCGGCATGAGGTCCGACCCGTCGAAGCGGATGACCGCGTCGGGGTCAGCGAGGATCTCCGCGGACAGCTTGTCGAAGTCCGTGGCGAGGTTCTCCGGGTCGAGGCCGTTGTTCGCGCTGACCCAGCCACCCATGGGGGTCGTGGTCGCCTTGGTGTTCGCCCAGTCCGCCGAGGACAGGTAGGTCTGGAAGGCCTGGACCTCGGGGCGGTCGTCGAAGGCCGCGACGAACTCGCCGCCGCCGAGGACCGGCTTGATGTCGGTCTGGTCGGTCGGCAGGTAGAAGGCGTAGACGTCGCCGTCCTCGGCGACCTCCGTGCCCTCGGGCCACTGCGTCTGGTAGAAGTTCGCGGCGCGGTGCAGCCAGCAGGTGCCGTCGAGGATCGGGTAGCCCGCGTCGGTCCACGTCGTGGTCGCGATGGAGTCCACGCCGCCCAGGCCCGCGTTGACCATCGCCGGGTCCTTGAGGATCTCGCCCGCGGTGTCGAACGCCTCGACGATCTGCGGGTCGTTGAACGGGATCTCGTGGGTGACCCACTGGTCGTAGACCTCGGGCCCCGCCGTGCGCAGCACGACGTCCTCGATCCAGTCCGTGGCGGGCCAGCCGGTGGCGTCACCGGACTCGACGCCCGCGCACCACGGCATGGCGCCGTCCTCGACGATCTGGTCGCTGAGGTCCATCATCTCGGTCCACGTGGTGGGGACCTCGTAGCCGGCGTCCTCGAACATCGAGGGCGAGTACCAGACGTAGGACTTGACGTTCGAGCCGAGCGGCGCGGAGTAGAACGTGCCGTCGACGGTCCCGTACTCCTTCCACGACTCGCTGAAGAACTCGTCGACGTTCGCGACGGTTCCCTCCGGAGCAGCGACGATCTCCCCGGGGAAGTCGTTGACGATCGTGTTGAGCAGGCCCGGCTGCGGCAGGTACGCGATGTCCGGAGCGTTGCCGGCCTGGATGCGGACGAGGAGCTGCGCCTCGAACTCGCGCGATCCCTCGTACTTCACCGTGACGCCCGTGCACTCCTCGAACGGGTCGTAGGACGCCTCCTGCGTCTCCTGCTCGGGCTCCACGATCGAGGTGTATACCGACACCTCGGTGCCCTCCAGGTCGCCGAACTCCTCGTAGGGCGCGCAGTCGATCTCGGCCGCCTCGGCTTCGCCCTCGCCGCCGCCGTCTCCCCCGTCGCCGCCACCGCCGCACGCGGCGAGGACGAGCGCGAGGCTCGCCCCGCCCGCCGCCACGGCCATCGCGCGCCGGCGCCCGGCGCGGGACATCGTGCTCCTGGTCATGTCAAGCCTCCACCTCGTCGTGAGTGCTGACGCAGCACGCGCCGACCGGTCCGGTCTGGCGCGTCGCGACGTCGCGAGCGCGGGTGCGCTCTCGCCCGAGATCCATGCAAGCGTTTACATCGGCGTTCTGCAAGCACAGGGCGGCGGCCTTTGGGTAACGATTCCGTCACGGGAGCGGCGGAGGCGTCGACGGCACAGCCCTGCGGTGGCCACGCTCCCACACCCCGCGGGGAGGTGCGCGCCGGAGCGCGCCGTCAGGACGCGTGGGGCGGAGGACCGGACCGCGGCTGCGCTGTCGAGCCCCGCCGGACGAGCTCCGTCGGGTAGGTGAGGCTCGCGGGCACCGGCGCGCCGTTGATCATCTCGAGCAGGAGCGTCGCCGCGTCGGCGCCCTGCTGGTAGGCGTCCTGGGCGATCGTCGTCAGCCCCGCCACCTCCCCCAGGTCGTGGCCGTCGACCCCGATGACCGAGAGGTCCTCGGGCACCCGCAGGCCCAGGTCGCGCGCTGCGAGCAGCGCGCCCATCGCCATCTCGTCCGAGGCGGCGAAGATGCCCGTGACGTCCGGTCGACGACGCAGCAGGTCCGCCGTCGACACGCGACCGCCCTGCACGTCGAAGTCGCCGTTCACCTCGAGGTCCGGGTCGTGCACGACCCCCGCCTCCCGGAGCGCCCGCGCGTAGCCCTGCGACCGCTCGGACGGAGGCGACCACGACGACACCAGGTCGGGGGTCCCCGTCACGTGCCCGACGACGCGGTGACCCAGGTCGAGCAGGTGCCGGGTCGCGGCGTGGCCCGTGGCGACGTCGTCGAGCCGCACCGTCACCTGGTCCACCGGACCGGACCCGACGAAGGCGAGCGGGCGGTCGAGGCCCACGAGCGCGAGCACCTCGTCGTCGTCGAGCGGCAGGCCCACGACGAGCGTGCCGTCCACCCGGTGCCGCAGGACGCTCGGGTCGACGCGGCGCCGCTCCTCGTCCCGGCGCACGACGAAGGTGTGCAGCAGCACGTCGTAGCCGACGTCGCGCAGCGCGCGCTCGGCCCCCTCGATGACGTTCGCGAAGAACCAGCGGCTCACCCACGGCGTGAGCAGGCCGATCGTCCGCGTGCGCCCGGTCGCGAGCGACGACGCCGACGGCGTGGGGACGTAGCCGAGCCGCGCCGCCTCCGCGTGGACCCGCCGACGGGTCGACTCCGACACGTTCGGCAGGCCGCGCAGGGCGCGCGAGACCGTCGCCGTGGACACCCCGGCGGCCCTCGCGACGTCGTCGATGCCAGCCACGAGGGGTGATTCTCCCCCGTGCGGGCACGGCACGCGACATCCGCGCGCACGGACAGCCGGGCTCCGGCCCCCGCGGCGGCCGGCCCACCCCCCGGGACCGCGCAGGGCACCGTCCCGATATCGTGGACCGCGGTCGTGCACCCACGACCGCACCCTGCCCCGGAAGGACACCGATGATCGAGCTGAGGACGCCGCGCGAGATCGAGCAGATGCGACCCGCCGGACGGTTCGTCGCCGACGTCCTCACCACCGTCCGCGCCGCGGCGAAGGTCGGGACGAACCTGCTCGAGCTCGACGAGGTCGCGCACCGCATGATCCGCGAGCGCGGCGCCGAGTCGTGCTACATCGACTACCACCCGTCGTTCGGCGCGAGCCCGTTCGGGAAGGTGCTGTGCACCTCCGTCAACGACGCCGTGCTGCACGGGCTCCCCCACGACTACGCGCTGCGCGACGGCGACCTGCTGAGCATCGACTTCGCCGCCTCGGTCGACGGCTGGGTGTCGGACTCGGCTGTCTCGTTCGTCGTCGGGACGCCGCGCGCCGGGGCGCTCGGCGAGGCGGACGCGAAGCTCGTCCAGACGACGGAGCGCGCGCTCGAGGCCGGGATCGCGGCCGCGCAGGTGGGCAAGAAGGTCGGTGACATCTCCGCGGCGATCGCGGACGTCGCGCACGCGGCCGGGTACTCGGTGAACACCGACTTCGGCGGGCACGGCGTCGGGCGCACGATGCACGGCGAGCCGCACATCCCGAACGACGGGCGCCGCAAGCGCGGGTTCCCGCTCAAGCCGGGCCTGGTCGTCGCGATCGAGCCGTGGTTCCTCGAGACGACCGACGAGATCTACACCGACCCCGACGGCTGGACCCTGCGCTCGGCCGACGGCTCGCGCGGCGCGCACAGCGAGCACACCGTCGCGATCACCCCGGACGGCCCGATCATCCTGACCGCGCGCGAGCCGCGCGACTGACGCGAAGCAGTACCGCAGGCGACTGAAGCAGTACCGCAGCTCGGCGAAGTAGTACCGCAGTTCGGCGAAGTAGTACAACGGTCCGCGAGGTGGCACCCGGGTGGGCCGAAGTAGTACCGCGGTCTACCGAGGGGAAGTACCGGGGAGGACCGCGGTACTACCTCGCGGACAGCGGTACTACTTCGCGCTCCGGGCGCCCGTCGGCCGTCGGCCGTCGGGACCTGTGTCGTTCACGCTCCGAGCTGCTTGCGGAAGAACGTCGCGGACGCCTCGTAGCCGAGCGCGGTGTAGAAGTCCGCGGCCCGGCGCGTCGCGAGCGACACGTAGGCGGCCCCGGACCCGGACGCCCACTCCTCGGCCGCGCCGAGCAGGAGCCGGCCGACCCCACGGCGTCGGGCTGCGGCGTCGACCACGACCTCCCCGACCCACACCACCGGGGCGTTGGCGTAGAGGGTCCCGTGGCGGTGCGCCACGAGGTAGCCGACGAGGGCGTCGCCCGCCTCCGCCACCACGGCGAACGCGTCCGGTGCGGCGAGCAGGGCGGGGAACGACGCGTCGAACGCTGCGCGCTCCGGGACGTACGACGTCGCGAGCTCCTGGACGAGCGGCCAGACCGCCGCGGCGTCGTCGGGCCGGGCACCTCGGACCCGGACGGCCGTCGCGTCGGCGCCCGTCGGCTCGGCTGCGGCTGGGTCGGCTGCGGCGTCCACGAGCGCCGACGATACCGGCCGAGGGAGTACCGCTGTCGCAACCCGCGTACTACCTCGCGCAACCCGCGTACTACCTCGCGCGACCGGGGTGCTACCTCGCGCAACCCGCGTACCACCTCGCGCGACCGGGGTACTACCTCGCGGTCAGGGCAGGAGGGTGCGCAGGAGCTGGACGGCGCCGTCGTCGGCGATCGACCCGGTCACCTCGTCGGCGGCCGCCTGCACGACGTCGTCCGCATGGCCCATGGCGACGCCGCGCGCCGCCCAGCGCAGCATGTCGACGTCGTTGCGGCCGTCACCGATCGCGACCGTGCGGTGCGGCTGGACGTGCAGCGCCCGCCGCACCTGCTCCAGCGCGGTCGCCTTCGTGACGCCGAGGGGGGCGAGGTCCATCCACGCGGTCCAGCCGACGGCGTAGGTGACGTCCTCGAGGCCGAGCCGCTCGACGAGCTCGTGGAAGTCCTCGCTCGTGGACTCCGGCGCGCGCACGACGACGCGCGTCACCTCCCCCGACCACAGCTCGTCGAAGTCGACGACGCGGTGCACCCCGTCGAGCTCCCCGTCGGGGAAGAGCTCGTTCATGCGGAACCCGACACCGATGTCCTCGACCGCGTACCGGGCGTTCGGCAGGTGCTCGCGCAGGAGACGCAGCGCCGGTCCGGGGTCGAACGTCACGACGTCCTGCAGGACGTACCCCTCGGCCTGCTCGGGGTCGAGCCGCGCCGTCACCGACCCGTTCGACGCGACGAGCCAGCCGCTGTCGATCCCGAGGACCTCCGCGACGGGCGTCATGGCGACGAGGGACCGCCCCGACGCGAGGACCACGTGGTGACCCGCGGCGCGCAGGTCCGCGACGACGTCGCGCACGTCGTCCGACATCTCCTGGTCGTACGACATGAGCGTGCCGTCGACGTCGAGCGCGACGAGCAGGGCGTCCCCGTCCGCCATGCTCAGCGGACCGGCTCGAGGACCTCGAGGCCGCCGAGGTAGGGCCGCAGCCCCTCGGGCACGCGGACCGAGCCGTCGGCCTGCTGGTGGTTCTCGAGGATCGCCACGATCCAGCGCGTCGTGCCGAGCGTGCCGTTGAGCGTCGCGACGGTCCGCGTCTCCGTCCGGCCGTCGACCTCGACGCGCTCGCGCACGCCGAGGCGGCGGGCCTGGAACGTGGTGCAGTTCGACGTCGACGTGAGCTCGAGATAGCGGTTCTGCGTGGGCAGCCACGCCTCGCAGTCGAACTTCCGCGCGGCGCTCGACCCGAGGTCCCCGGCGGCGGTGTCGATGACGCGGTAGGGCAGCTCGGCCTTGCGCAGCATCTCCTCCTCCCAGCCGAGGAGGCGCTGGTGCTCGGCCTCGGCGTCGGCCGGGTCGCACCACGAGAACATCTCGACCTTGTGGAACTGGTGCACGCGGATGATGCCGCGCGTGTCCTTGCCGTACGAGCCGGCCTCGCGGCGGTAGCACGCGCTCCAGCCGGCGTAGCGCAGCGGCCCGTCCGACAGGTCGACGATCTCGTTCGCGTGGTAGCCCGCGAGCGCGACCTCGCTCGTGCCGACGAGGTAGAGGTCGTCGGCCTCGAGCCGGTAGACCTCGTCCGCGTGCGCGCCGAGGAACCCGGTGCCCTGCATGACCTCGGGCCGCACGAGGGTCGGCGTGATGACGGGCGTGAACCCCGCCGCGATCGCCTGGTCCATCGCCGCGTTGAGCAGCGCGAGCTCGAGCCGCGCCCCGACGCCGGTGAGGTAGTAGAACCGCGCGCCCGACACCTTGGCGCCGCGCTCGGTGTCGATCGCGCGCAGGCCCTCGCCGATGTCGAGGTGGTCGCGCGGCGTGAAGCCCTCCGCCGCGAAGTCGCGGATCGTGCCCTCCTCGCGCAGCACGACGTAGTCGTCCTCGCCGCCGGGAGGGGCACCCGCGATGACGTTCGAGATGCGGTACTGCAGGCCACGGAGCTCCTCGGCCGCGGCGTCGGCGTCGGCCTGGCGGGCCTTGACGTCCTGCGCGAGCTGCTTGGTGCGCGTGAGCAGCGCCGTCTTCTCCTCGCCCTGCGCCTGGGCGACCTGCTTCCCGAGGGACTTCTGCTCCGCACGCAGCTGCTCGAACTCGGTGAGCGACGCGCGGTGGCGCGCGTCGGCGTCGAGGGCGGAGTCGACGAGCGCGGGGTCGTCACCACGGGCGACCTGGCTGGCTCGGACGAGGTCGGGGTTGTCGCGCAGGAGGCGGAGGTCGATCACCCGTGCAGCCTAACGAACGCGGAGGCCTGCGGGCCGGAGGGTCCCCGACCGGACCGGCCCGGGGCTGCGTCGAGAGGCCGGGGACTACGGTGGCGCCCATGAGATGGGAGCTGTGGCTGGCGTTCGCCGCCCTCGCGGTCGCGCTGGTCGCGCTCGTGCTCGTGCTGTCGCTGCGTGCGCAGCAGGAGCGCCAGCGCCGCGCCGTGGAGCGCGCGGCGGGCGGCGCGCCGGACGCCGAGGGGCCGGAGGACGACCCGCGCGAGCTCGTCGCGTTCGTCGCCAACCCGTCGAAGCCCGGCGTCCCCGCCCTCGAGGCCACGGTGCGCGCCACCTTCGCGGAGGCCGCGCTCCCCGCCCCGCTCTGGCTCGAGACGACGATCGAGGACCCGGGCGTCGGTCAGACGCGCGCGGCGCTCGCCAGGGGCGCGGACGTCGTCGTCGCGGTGGGCGGCGACGGGACGGTGCGTGCGGTCGCCGAGGCGATGGTCGGCAGCGGACGCCCGATGGGCCTGGTCCCCGTCGGCACGGGCAACCTCCTCGCGCGCAACCTCGACCTCCCGGTCGGCGACGCGCGTGCCGCGCTGCGGGTCGTCATCGCCGGCGCCGACCGCCCGGTAGACGTCGGGTGGGCCCGCGTCCTGCGCTGGGCGGAGAAGCCCGGCGAGGTCCCGGGCGACGAGGACCGCATCCCCCCGGTCACGCCCCCGGACGGCCCGGGCGGCAAGGAGCACATCTTCCTCGTGATCGCCGGGCTCGGGTTCGACGCCGCGATGGTCGCCGACGCGGACGACGTCCTCAAGGCGAAGGTCGGCTGGATGGCGTACTTCGTCGCGGGGATCCGCCACCTGCACGGTCGCCGCATGCGTGCCACCATCCAGCTCGACGACCGGCCGCCGGTGGACGCGCGCCTGCGCTCGCTCATGATCGGCAACTGCGGGCGGCTGCCGGGAGGCATCACGCTCCTGCCCGACGCCGTCATCGACGACGGCGTGCTCGACGTCGCGGCGGTCGACACGCGCGGCGGGATCGTGGGGTGGGCCCAGCTGTTCGGCGAGGTCGTCATGCAGGGCTTCGGCGTGCGCAACGAGCTGCCCGCGAAGATCGGCCGGATCGACCACACCCGGGCCCGCCGGGTGCGCGTCCGCGTCGAGGGCGGCGAGCAGGCGCAGGTCGACGGCGACGTGCTCGGCCAGGCGGTCGAGCTCGAGTGCCGGGTCGACCCCGGGGCGCTCGTGGTGCGCACCGCCTGAGCCGGACCCCGTGGAGGGGGCGTGAGCGTTCCGGTCGGACCCTCGTCGTGACCCCCGGGCGCCCCGACGGCACGGACCCGCCCCCGTACGCTGGTCCGGTGACCTTCCCGGCCCGCGGTGCTCGTGCCGTCCTCACCCTGCTGGCCGTGGTGCTCCTCGGCCTCCCCGCGCTCACGGCCGCGGGGGCCGAGACGGACGACGCCACGACCGTGCCGACGCACGACCCCGAGCCGGTGGTCCTCGTCGCCGTCGCCGGCCTCTACTGGAGCGACGTCTCCCCCTCGGCGACACCGTCGCTGTGGACGATGATCCGGTCCGGGTCGGTGGCGTCGATGAACGTCGGGCGCACGTGCCCCACCGACGCCTGGCTCACGCTCTCCGCCGGGCAGACGATCTCGACCGCCGAGCACGTCGCGGAGCCCGTCCCCGACGGGACCGCGGACGCCGGCTCGACGACCGCCGAGGACCCGGCGGCGACCGGGTGCCCGCCGATTCCCACGCCGGTCGGGGCCACGACACCGGCCCCCGTCGACGTCCCCGGCTGGTCGACGCTCGTCACGCCCGCCACCGAGGCGGACCCGCCGACGGCGACGCAGCACGCGCCCGGGACCCTCGCCGCGCGCCTCGCGCCCACGGGGGTCTGCACGACGGCCGTCGGACCGGGCGCGGCCCTCATGCTGGCCGACGGCACGGGCCACGTCGCCCGGTACGCGCCGACGCTGGACGCCCTGCCCGAGGGCGGGCTCGAGGCGTGCGACGTCACGGTCGTGGACCAGGGCGAGCTCGTCGACACCGCCGCGGGTCGTGGCGAGAGCCTCGACGCGCTCGACGACACGCTCGACCGCGTCATGGGCGAGGTCGCGCGGGGAACGCGCGTCCTCGTCGCGGGCATCTCGGCCGACCCCGTGGGCGAGCCGGGGCTCCAGGTCGTCGTCGACTGGCGCAAGGGCGAGGCGACGGGGCAGTGGCTGCACTCGCCGAGCACGCAGAAGGACGGCATCGTCCAGCTCGTCGACCTCACCGCGACGGTCGTCGAGGCGGCGGGCGGGAGCACCGAGGGTCTCGTCGGCGCGCCGCTCGAGCTCGGCGAGACCCGCCGCCTCGACGTGGCGCGCACGGTCGAGAACCGCCAATACCTCAACGTCCTGACGAGCACCATCCCGACGCACTACCCGGTGCTCGTCGGCCTGCTCGTGGCGACCCTCGTCGCGACTCTCGGCGGCGCGCTGTGGGTCAGACGCTCCGCCGCCCGGCGCGGCGAGCCCGCGCGTCCCGGTCCGGCAGGGCGCCGCGTCGTCACCGCCGTGCTGATGATCGCGGCCTCGGCCCCGGTCGCCGCGTCGCTCGCGAGCCTGTCCCGGTGGTGGGTCTGGAGCTCGCCCGCCGCAGCCCTCACGCTCGCGCTCGCGGTGAGCGCCGTCGTCGTGGCCCTCGCCGCCTGGGGGGTGTCGCGGCTCCTGCCCCGGGAGCCGTGGGCGCTCCCGACGGCGCTCGCCGGGGTCACCTGGCTCGTCCTCACCGTGGACGGCGCGACCGGCACGACCCTCCAGCAGGCGTCGCTCCTCGGGACGTCGGCCGTCGTCGGCTTCACGCGGTTCTACGGCTTCAACAACGTGACGTTCGCGGTGTACGCCGTCGCGGGCCTCGTCCTCGCCGGCGGTCTCGCGACGGCGGCGATCGGCCGCGGCCGGCGACGCCTCGCGGCGTGGTGCGTCGTCGCCGTCGGCCTCGTGACGGTCGTCATCGACGGCTGGCCCGCGTTCGGCGCCGACTTCGGCGGGATCCTCGCGCTCGTCCCCGCGTTCGCGGTCCTCGCGCTGCTCGTCGCGCAGGTCCGCATCACGGGAGCGCGCGTGCTCGTCGTCGCGGCCGTGACAGTCCTCGCGGTCGCGCTCGTCGCGGTGGTCGACTGGCTCCTGCCCGGCGGCTCGTCGCACCTCGGCGGGTTCGTCCAGACGGTCGTCGACGGCGGTGCCCTCGAGGTGGTCTGGCGGAAGGCTCTCGGTGCGTGGGCGACCGTCGCGAACCCGGTCGGGGCGGTCGCGGCGGTGCTCGTCGTCCTCGTGGCCCTCGCGGTGCTGCGGCCGGACCGGGCGCGACTGCCCGAGGTCGCCCGCGCGTACGAGAGGTGGTCGCTGCTGCGCCCCGTCGTCGTGTCGCTCGTGGTCGTGGCGGGCGTCGGGTCGTTGCTCAACGACTCGGGCGTGATCATCGGCGCGATGGTGCTCGTCGTCGGCGCCGCGATGGTCGTGCCGGGGTTCACCGCGCTGCCCGCCGCGGCTCCGACGGCGGGGCGCGACCGGCCGGATCGCGCGCTGCAGGGGCGCGCGCTGCCCGAGCCGGGCGTCCGCCGGATGCCGTCGATGCTGCTCGCCGTCGGCGGTGGCCTCCTGCTCGTGGTCCTGCTCGCCTCGGCGGTCCTGGGCTCGAGCGGCCTGCGCCCCGCGTCGGCGGCGGCGCGAGCGGGCGCCGAGGTCTCCCCCACCCGGGCGGACGCCGTCGCGACCGACCGACCGCTCGTCGTCGTGGGCACGACCGGCGTCACGTGGGAGGACGTCGCCGAGCTGCGCACCCCGACGCTCAACGCGCTGCTCACCGACGGCGCGGGCGCCGCGGGCGTCGCGCAGCCGACGGGCGCCGCGAGCCGGTGCACCGCGGGCGGGTGGCTCGCGCTCTCCGCCGGACAGCTCACCGAGGTCGCGTCCGGCCGGGCCGCGGACGGCACGTGGGAGTGCCCGACGGCGCAGCCCGTCCCTGCCGGCGACGGCGCCCGGGTCGACGGCTGGGACGACCTCGTCGCGCTCCAGCAGGGCTCCGGGTACCAGGCGCGCCTCGGCGTCCTGGGCGACACGTTCGCCAGGGCCGGGCGCGCGGCGTGCGCGACCGCCGTCGGACCGGGTGCCGCCCTCGCGCTCGCCGACGCGGACGGGGACGTCGCGCGCTACCGCGAGCTGGCCGATGCCACCACGGCCGACGGCGACGCGTACGACTGCCCGGTGACGGTCGTCGACGCCGGGGACGCGACGGCCCCGCCCGCCGACCCGACGCTCCCCCCGGAAGAGCGCACCGCCGTCCGCGACGCGCTGCGCGCCGAGCGGCTCGCGGCCGTCGACGCGACGGTCGACGCCGTGCTCGACCGGGTGCCCGCCAGGACCACCGTGCTCGTCGTCGACGTGACCGGGACGCCGGGCGGCCGGCCGGTGCTCGGCACCGCGCTCGTCCGGCCGTCGTCGGACGGCCCCGAGCAGGCCCGGTACCTCACGAGCGCGGCGACCCGGACGGACGGAGTCGCCCGCGTGCTCGACGTGCCCGCGACGATCCTCGACGCCGCGGCGCTCGCACCGCCGGTGCGCGTGCAGGACACGCCGCTCGCGTGGGGCACCCCGCGCCCCCCGGACGCGGCGACCACCGCGGACGCGCTCGCCGACCTCACGTCCCGGGACCACGTGCGCCGCGCCGTGTACACGTACTTCGTCGACGTCCCGTTCTACGCGGGCCTGGCGCTCGCGGGGCTGTGCCTGCTGCTCGCGCCGCGCGCACGACGGGCCACGGGCGACCGTGCCCGGCTGCGCTGGGCGCGCGCGGCCCGCTGGGCCCGCGGGGCGGCGCTCGTCGTCGCGGCGGTTCCCGCCGCCGCGTTCGTCGTGTCGCTCACCGGCTGGTGGCGGTTCGGCGAGCAGACGGTCGCGATGGTGGTCGCGACCGTGCTCTCGACCGCCGCCGTCGCGGGCCTCGGCGCGCTCGCCCCACGGCGACCCGTGTGGCTCGGCCCTGGCCTCGTCGCGGGGATCACGTTCGGCGTGCTCACGCTCGACGCGCTCGTGGGGACGCCGCTCAACCGGGCGAGCCCGCTGGGCTCCGCACCGACGTTCGGCGCGCGGTTCTACGGCTTCGGCAACCCGACGTTCTCCGTGTACGCGGTCGCGGCTCTCGTGCTCGCCGCGGCGCTCGCGCAGTGGCTCGTGCGGCGCGAGCGCCCGCGCACGGCCGCCGCGGTCGTCGCCGGGATCGGCGTCGTGACCATGGTCGTCGACGTGTGGCCGACGCTCGGTGCCGACCTCGGTGGCGGGCTCGTCGTCGTGCCGGCCTTCGCGGTGCTGGGCCTCGCGGCGTCGGGCGCGCGCGTCACGTGGCGACGGTTCCTCGTGGTGGCGGCGGCGGGCGTCGCGGCCGTGGCCGCGGTCGGCGTGCTGGACTACCTGCGCCCCGCGGACCAGCGCTCGCACCTCGGCCGCTTCGTCGAGCAGGTCGTCGACGGCTCGGCCTGGGAGACGCTCCTGCGCAAGGCGGGCTACGCGCTCCGGTCGGTGCTGGGCGGCGTGCCCGTCTGGATCACGATCCTCGTGCTCGTCGCGGCAGCCCTGCTCCTCTTCGCGCCGCGCCGGTTCACGCCGCGCTGGTTCGCGCGCACCGAGGCGGCCTGGCCGCTCCTGCGCCCGACGGTCCTGGCGCTGTGGATCGTGTGCGTGGCCGGGTCGGTCGTCAACGACTTCGGGGTGCGCATCGCTCTCATCGCCCTGATCCCGGCGGTGCCCCTGCTCACGCTCGCCGCGCTCCACGCGGCCGGGGACCCCGCGCCCGACGGCCCGGACGGCGACGTGCCCGACGGCGCGGTCGTCCGACGGAGCACGAGCGCGGGGCAGGACGCGGTCACGGCAGGACCTGGCCGGACCACCTGAGGGCCCGCACGGCACGCACCGCCCGCACCGCCTCGAGCGGGACGGCCGGGGACGGCTACCTCGTGGCCGTTCGCACCTTGTCGACGGCGTAGCGCACCTTGCGCGCGTTCACGGCCACGAGCACGTCGCGGTACTGGGCGGCCCGGTGGAGCTGCCCCTTGAGGTCGTTGGTCGACGCTCGGTGCCGCAGGTCGCACGGCACCTCGACCGCCACGTACCCCTGGCGGAGCAGGTCGATGGTCATGCCGGTCTCCACGCCCCAGCCGCGCGCCAGCGGCGTGGCCGCCTCGAAGGCCTCACGCGTCAGGCAGCGCATGCCCGAGAGGGGCTGCGTGGGCGTCCACCCGGTCATCGACTGGATCGCGCGGCGTGCGGCGCCCACGACGATCCCGCGCCCGCCGGCGCCGGGCTGCGGCGGCAGGAGGGCGATCGCGACGTCGGAGTGCCCCTCCAGGACCGGCGGCACGAGAGGCGCCGTGTTGACGGCGCTCTCGCCGAGGTCGCCGTCGATGAAGAGCAGCAGGCGTGGCGGGCGGTCCGGGGCGTCGCGCATCGCGACGACCGCGGCGCCGGTCTCCATGGCCGCCGCCTTGCCGCGGTTGTGGGAGTGGCGCACGACGACGGCCCCCGCCTCGCGCGCGACGTGCTGGGTGTCGTCCTCGCTCCCGTCGTCCACGACGAGCACGAGGTCGACGTGCGGGATCGCCTTGGCCGCGCGGACCGTCGCGGCGATGCGCCGGGACTCGTCCTTCGCCGGGATGATCACCGCGACGCGCTGGCGGACGGCACGGCCGCTGCGGGCACCGTCGTGCGTCGGTCGTGGGGTCCTCGCCCGGGTGCCGGACGCCGAGAGGTAGGTCGGGGGCTGGGGAGACGCTGCCTTCGCGGGCACGCCGCGCCCAGGCTCGCTCCTCGTCTCGGTCGACCGATGGTCCGCGTTCACGCCGCCCAGCCTAGTAGTGCAAAGAGTTGACCGCAGAATCGCCAGGAGTGTCGCCCGAGATCTGCGGCGAACCCTTCGCGGTGCGTCACGAGATCTCCCGACGCCGCCCGGGATCCTACTCGACCCCGGCCCCGACGGACAGAGCCTGCCGCACGGCCGGTCCGGTGCCGGAGCGACACCGGACCCGCCGTGCGAGCGGTCGGCGCGGAGGCCGTCCAGCGTGTCAGCGCAGCGTGACCTGGCGCGACACGATGCCCGCGCGGGCGCGGCGCTCGTTCGCGTCGAGCGGCTCGGTGACGGCCAGCGCCTCGGCGAGGCGCGCGTCGAGCTCGGCGACCGGGCCCTCGAGCTCGTCGGCCTCCGTGCCGCGCGGGAGCTCCCACACGGGCACGAGCAGCCCGCTCGAGCGGAACGCACCGACGAACTTCCCGTCGGCGAGGCCCGACTCGCGGCGCGCGTGCAGGCGCGAGATCCCATCGATGAGCGCGTCCTCCGGCTCGGGCCGGGCCCAGCGCAGGAACTCGCGCGACATGCGGCACCAGTACGCGGACGGGACGGCGTCGAGCTTCACGGTCGGGACCATCGAGCCCGCCGCCTCGTCGAGCGACGCCTGAACGTCGGGCGTGACCTCCTGCGTCGGGTCGAGCCAGTACGCGAAGTCCTCGTGGACCGTCACCTCGAACGGGACGTCGAGGTCGAGGACGTCCTGCAGTCGCGGCCCCGCGCCGGGGAGGGCGCCGAGCTCGACCGAGGTGCCCGGCTCGACGTCGATCGCCTCGAGGAGCGCCGCAGCGAGGTCACGGCTCGTGTCGCCGGAGCCGGCGAGCGTCTGGACGGCGAGCAGGACGACCCCGTCCTGACGGTGCAGCGCCGCCCAGCCGGCGGGGAGGACGGTGACGACGAGGACGTCGCGCGACCCGTGCTCGGCGGTCGTGCGGGCCGTCGCGGTGGCCGAGGGCACGACCTCGCGCATCGCGACCCAGTCGGTCTCGCCGGGCAGCCCCTCGAACGGACGCAGCACGAAGTCGGGCGTGGAGTTCTTGGCCATGCGCGGCAGTCTACCGACGGCGGTCGGCGCTCCTGGCAGGCGAGGGCCCGCCGCGAGGTAGAACCCGGCGTCGCGAGAGAGAGCCCACGGAGCTCTACCTCGTGGCCTCCGGTTCTACCTCGGCGGGCGCCCCGCGGTGCTCGCAGGACGGGTGCGCGGGCGGAGGCGGACGTCGGGGAGCACGGGGGCCGGCAGCGGGCCGCCGTCGTACCCGACGACCTGCCCGTACCGGCCCGACGCCGCGCCCTCGGCGTAGCGCGTCCCACCGCGCCGCGGGCTCCGGCCCGGTCCGCGGTCCGGGTTCGGGCCGTTCTCCGGTGAGCCGTCCGATCCGTCCTCGCCGTCGACCACGAGCTGGGTCTGCCACTCCTCGCGGGCGCGGGCGACGTCGTCGTGCGAGCGGCCCACGAAGTTCCACCACATGACGATGTCCTCCCCGAACGGCTCGCCGCCGACGAGAACCGCGCGCGCCGGGCCGTCGGGGCCGGCCTCGACGGTCAGCGTCCGGCGACCGGGCGCCACGTACCCGAGGGACGCCACCGGGATCGCCTCGTGCTCGAGCCGCACCGCGCCGTCGTCCACGAGGAGCCCGTGCTCGAACGCGGCGTCGACGTCGAGCACGACGCGCGCGCCCGGCTCGAGGTCGAGCTGGGCACCCACCAGAGGCGTGTACGCCGTCGCGGGAGATCGCAGCTCGGCGCCGGCCACCGTCAGCGCGCCGAGGAAAACCTGGACCCGCGCGCCGCCGTCCGTCGCGACGGGGAGGTCGGCGTGGTGCTCGAACGCGGGCGCGTCGGCGAGGCGGTCGCCGGGGAGAGCGACCCAGAGCTGGACGCCGTGCAGCACGGGCGGGCGGACGCCGCGCGGCGTCTCCTCGGAGTGCGAGATCCCCCGGCCCGCGGTCATGAGGTTGAGTTCGCCGGGACGGACGGTCTGCAGGGAGCCGACGGAGTCGCGGTGCAGGATCTCCCCCGCGAACAGCCACGAGACGGTCTGCAGGCCGGTGTGCGGGTGCGGCGGGACCTGCATGCCGTCGGTCCCGTCACCGATCGCGGGCAGCGGGTCGGGCCCGTAGTGGTCGAGGAAGCACCACGCCCCGACGAGCGACCGCGCGCGCTGCGGGATCGTCCGGCGCACCTGCATCGCCCGCGTCCCGCCGAGAGGGACGTCGCGGTGCTCCAGGATCTCGACGGCGCCGCGGTCCGGGTCGTGCGACGCGCCCGCGGTGCACACGCGCTCTTCCGGACGGGTCTCCAGGTTGCTCATGGGTCGAGCGTAGGCACCCGCACGAGGCAGCGACAGCACGGGCCCGCCCGGCGCCTCCCGACCACGCGCGCACAGGGGCTGTGGTCGCGCGCGGCCTCGCGGGACAATGGCAGCGAGGCCCCTCGGAGCAGGATTCCGAGGGGCCTCGCCGTCGCCGCGCAACCCCGGGGCGGTCGGGCCGGGTGGCCCGCCGGGGCGCCGCTCGCGACGTGGCGGCCCGGTGCCGTCGCGGGACCAGACGGGTCCGGTCTCCTCGACGACACCGATCGCGGTCGGTCTTCCGGGTCCGGTCGGAGCCTGCGCCGTCGCGCGCAGCCCGCGGCCGAGGTCGCGGGTCGTCCACCGTTCTCCGGTCGACCGTGCCTCACGTGCGCGCCGTGGTGTCACCTGCCGGTGCCGGCGAGGTCGGGATGACCCCTGCTCTGCGTGCCGGAACACCGTCGTCCACGTGCGCCCGTCCAGGCCGATAGGCACGTTTGTAGTCCTCGGACCGGGCGAGGGCAAGGGTTCCCACCGTTGTCATTTCCGGGCCCTCGTCGACCACAGGTTCGTCCACAGCCGCACCCGCGCGAGGGCAACGTCGCCCACAGGCCTGTGGACGAATTCTGTGGACAGTCCGTCGGGCCGTCACGGCCCGTTCACCCGGTGTCGGCCGCCCGTCCTCCTCAGACCCAGAACTGCGACGTCGAGGTCGGCGCCGGCGTGAGGCGCGCGTCGAGGTCGAGGTCGCGCACCACAAAGCCGCCGTCGTCGACGAGCGTGCCCGCGAGCCGGCCCTGGAGCATGGCGGCGAGCCGCGCCACGAGCACCCGGGCCCGCGAGCGCGCGATGGCGTGGAGACCGGACGGCCGCTCGACCTCGAGCTCGTAGGTGTCCACCGGGCTCCACGAGACGCGGTACGCGTACGGGCCGTACTCCCGCCAGTCGAGCGCGCCGAGCGCGAGCGGCACCTCCGGGACGCGCTGCATCCACAGCCGGACCGCGCCGTCGTACGGGGTGTCGCCGGACGCCGCGACGTCCGACGGCCCGTCGGCGCGCGGCTCGACCGCGACGAGCTGCGCCGACGGCACCACGGTCCGCAGCACGCCGAGCACGTCCTCGGGCGCCAGCACCTGGGCCGAGTAGAGCGTGAGGTCGACCCCCGAGGCCGGGTCCGGGGTGAGGACCGACCGCCCGTCGGCGACGACGGCGCCGCCCACGCGCCGCGCCACCGCGACGGCCCACCCCACGACCTGGAGCTCGGCGCCCTGCGGCAGCCCGCCGGGGAAGACCCGCGCGATCCCGTCCCGGTCGTCGGGCACGGCTGCCGGCGCCCCGCGCGGCGCGGGGTCGTCGAGCTCGAGCGCGAAGACCTCGGCCGCCCCGCTCGCGAGGTCGAGCGCCTGCGTCTGCGGGACTGTCAGCGGGAACGGCCCGACGGCGCGGGCGCCCTCGAGGAGCCGGAGCACCCCCGGCGCGGTCACCGTGTCGGCCACCACGCCGCGGAACCTGGCACCCGCCATCGGCCGCGCCGCTCCGCCGCCTCCGGGAGCCGTGGTCCACCCCGCCTCGGGGAACCAGGCGCGGGCGAGCGTGTCGACGGGGGTCCGTGCCGTACCGCGCGAGCGGGGCACCGCGAGCAGGTGGGCACCGGCGTGCGCCTCGGGCACGAGACCGGCGACGACGACGGGGTCCATGACCGGACCGTAGTACGTCCGGAATGCGACGGTGTTACAGGCGTGTCACGTTTTCGGCCGTGCTGCCCGTGGTGGCGAGGTCGCGCTCAGCCCGCGCGCACGTCGTGGAGGTGGTGGACGACGTCGTGCAGGAAGTACTGCCCGAGCGTACGGACCGTGAACACGGACCCGTTCGACCGGCGCCCCGGGCGCTCCCACCGGTCCGGCGTCAGGGCGTCGAAGCGCCCGGCGACCTGGTCGCCGGCGATCTCGAGCTCGCGGGCGACGACCGCCGGGTCCTGGTGCGCGTAGTCCTGCTCGACCGCGGTCGCGTCCTGGTCCCAGTTCGCGAAGAGCGGGTCGTCGCCCTCGACCATCGACTGCAGCCGGACGTCGAAGATCGAGAACACGTCGCGCACGTGCGCGGCGTACTCGAGCGGGGACCAGGTCGTCGCGTCGGGCCGCGTGCGGACGTCCGCCCGCCCGAGGACCGCGACGTAGCGTGGCACCGCGGCGCGGACGGCGGCCCCGACCTGGTCCGGCGTGACGTCGCCCGGGACGAAGCCGCACTCCGGGCAGGGCCGTTCGAGGACCCACGTCCAGTCCTTGGTGTCGGCGGGGACCGGCGGGAAGTCGGCGGGTGCGGCGTCCTGCGCGGGACCGCCGTCGGGGAACGCGCTCGTGTCCATGGCGGAAGTGTCGCAGAGCGCGGCCGTGACCTGCGGCGTTTGGCGTTCTGACACGGGATGCCTATGGTGTCAGCATGCCCAAGATCATCGGAGGTTCGCTCCACGAGCACCGCGCGCAGACCCGGCAGAAGCTGTTCGCGGCGCTCTCGAACCTCATGATGGACCGCGGCTTCGACGCCATCTCGCTCGCCGACATCGCCGCCGCGGCGGGGGTCGGCCGCACGGCCGTCTACAACCACTTCCCCGACAAGGAAGCGCTCCTCCTGGGCTTCATCACCCACGAGACGGAGCAGTACGTCGGCACGCTCGAGCGCGCGCTCGAGGACGTGGACGACCCGGTCGAGCAGCTGCGCACCTACATCCGTCAGCAGGCCCAGCTCATGCGCGTCTTCCACCTGGCCCCGGGTCCGGACCTGCGCTCCGTGCTCTCGCGCACCACACGGCAGCGGCTGCGCGAGCACGCCGAGCTCGTCGAGGCGATCCTGCGGCGCATCGTGCGGTCGGGCATCGACGCCGGCGAGTTCCCGGCGCAGGACATCGACACCACGGTCCAGCTCGTCAACGCGTGCCTGTCCGGCCGGCTCGCCCCGGAGGACCCCGTCGCGCGCGCGCAGGCCGTCGCCGCGACCGAGGCCTTCGTCCTGCGCGCCGTCGGCGCCGACCTCGACGCCCCTGCGCTCGCCCGCGGCTGAGCCGACGGGTCGAGACCGAGGCGACCGGCCGGACCCGCGCGGACCCACTTCTGCCCTCGGCAGAGGTCCTCGCCTGCCGGCACCCGGAGGTAGGTGATCGAAGCACCGGTCTCGTACCCTCGCTGCCATGCCCCTCGGACGTCGCGACCGTTCGCCGCGTCTGCCGCGGCCACCGCGTGATCGCCTGGGGCCGGCGTTCACCAACGTCTTCACGGCGAACCTCAGCTCGAGCCTGGGCGACGGCGTCGCACGCGTCGCCGCGCCGCTGCTCGCCGTCCGTCTCACCGACGACCCGGTCCTCGTCTCCGGCATCGCCGCCGTCGCGCTCCTGCCGTGGCTCTTCTTCGCCATCCCGGCCGGGATCCTGCTCGACCGAATCGACCGTCGCCATGCTCTGGCCCTCGCGAACGGTGTGCGGACGCTGCTCGCCCTCGGGCTCGTGGCCCTCGCGTGGACGGACACGCTGACGATCTGGTCGCTGTACGCCGTCGTCTTCCTCTACGGCGCGTTCGAGACCGTGTACGACGGCGCGATCCGGGCGGTCGTCCCCTCGATCGTGCGGCCGGCCGACCTCCCGCGCGGGAACTCCCGCATCGAGGCGGGCGAGATCACGGTCCAGAACTTCCTCTCGGCGCCGCTCACGTCCGCGCTGTTCGCGATCGCCGTCGTGGTCCCGCTGGGCGTCGGCGCGCTCGGGTACGCGGTGGCGTTCGTCCTCGCGTTCTTCCTGCCCGCCGCGGCGGCGGGCGAGCACCGCACCCACGCGTCCGACGACGCCCCGGTGCGCTGGTACCGCCAGGTCGCCGACGGCTTCCGGTACATCTGGGCGCACCCGATGCTGCGCCCGCTGTGGCTGCTGTCGACCGTCGTCGGACTGTGCTTCTCCGCGGCGACCGCGACGCTCGTGCTCTTCGTGCTCGACCGCCTCGGCGTGCCCGAGGCGTGGTTCGGCGCGTTCATGCTCGTCGGCGCCGTCGGCTCGCTGCTGGGTGCGGCCGCGGCCTCGCCGCTCAAGGAGCGCTTCCGCTCCGGGCCCGTCATGGCCGTGGCGAACCTGTTCACGCCCGCGGCGCTCGTCGTCATGGGCCTCGTGCCCGTGGTGCCCGTGGCGGCGGTGCTGCTCGCGCTGTCGTTCGGTGGCACGACCGTCTGGAACATCCACGTCATGTCGCTGCGCCAGGCGGTCATCCCGAGCCGGCTGCTCGGCCGCGTGCACGGCACGTGGCGCACGCTCCTGTGGGGGGTCATGCCACTGGGCGCGTTCCTCGGCGGGCTCCTCGCCCGCATCGACCTCACCACCCCGCTCGTCGTCGGCGGTGGCCTCGCGGTCGTGGTCGGGCTGGTCGGCTTCCGCTTCCTCGCCGGTCTGCCCAACCCGGAGGACGTCGGTGCGACCCCTCGCCCCGAGAGCACGTAGGCATGCCTTACCTTATGCGGTACAGTTCCTGACGCATCGTCATGACGCCCTGTCAGGACGCGCACCCTGACCCGACGCACCGCAGGAGCTCCCATGACGGCTCTCACGCACGATCTCGCCCCCGCCGACCTCCCAGTCGCGCTCTCCCTCCGCCTGCGCGAGGGCACTCGCCCCGAGCACGAGCAGGCCGAGGGCTCGGGCTTCGTGGAGAAGCTCATGTCGGGCGGGCTCGACGTCGCGGCATACGCCGACCTCGCGGCGCAGCAGTGGGCGATCTACGGCGCGCTCGAGGACGCGAGCGCCGCGATCCGCGACGACACCCAGGGTGCGGCGCTCGTGTTCGACGAGCTGGCGCGCACGCCGGAGATCGAGAAGGACCTCGCGTTCCTCGTCGGCCCCGACTGGGCGGAGCGCATCACGATCCGCCCCGCGACCGAGCGCTACGTCGCGCGCCTGCGCGAGGTCGGCGGGTCGCTCCCCGCGTACGCCGCGCACGCCTACACGCGCTACCTCGGCGACCTCTCGGGCGGCCAGATCATCAAGCGCATGCTCGAGCGCCACTACGGCCTGTCGGTCGACGGCCTCGCGTTCTACACGTTCGTCGAGATCCCCAAGTCCAAGCCGTTCAAGGACGTCTACCGCGAGCGCCTCGATGGCCTCGACCTCTCGCCCGAGCAGGTCGACGAGACCGTCGCCGAGGCCAAGCTGGCGTTCCGGCTCAACAGCGCTCTCTTCGCCGACCTCGGCGCCGTCCACTGCTGACGAGGGAGCACCGCAGTACGCCGAAGGAGTACCCCCGTCGGGCAGGAGTGGGGACTCGGTACCACCTCGCGCTACCCCGGTACTACTTCACGCGCCCGCAGTGCTACCTCGCGCGACCGCGGTCCCCCCGTCGCCGCGGAGCACCGTCGATGTAGGTTAGCCTTAACTCACTTGGCCTACGAGGCGGCGGCCGGACCGGCCGCGCCGGTCCGCGCCCCGCTCTTGGAGAACTCCCCATGCGTCACCCCGCCCGCTCTACGCTGCGTGCCCTGAGCGCCGTCGTCCTGCTGGGGCTCGCCGCCGCGTGCGCGCCGCTGCCGTACGAGCCGCCCGCGACGCCGGAGGCCACGGCCACCGAGGACGTCGAACCAGCGGCCGCTCCGTCCGCGGAGCCCACCGAGACGACGGCCCCGCTCTGCACGACGCTCGAGGAGTCGCGCGCCGCGGGTGGTGGCAGCGACGTCGACCCGGCCTCGTTCCCGACGGGCCCCACGACCGCGGCGTTCTCCGGGGACGCGATCCACCCCATCGCCGAGTCCCCCGCGCCGCAGCTCCCCGTGACGGTGCAGTCCGTCGACGGGCGCGAGGTCGAGGTCACCGACGTCAGCCGCATCATCCCCGTGGACCTCTACGGCACGCTCGGCGAGATCGTCTACAGCCTCGGGCTCGGCGACAACGTCGTGGGCCGCGACCTCCCGACGGGCTTCCCGGAGGCCGCGGACGTCCCGGTCGTCACGGGGGCGGGCCACGCGCTCGACGTCGAGGCGATCCTCGGCCTGGACCCGTCCGTCATCCTCACCGACGCGACGATCCTCACGGACGACGTCCGCTCGCAGCTCGAGCAGTCGGGCGTGCCCGTCGTCTACCTCGACGAGTCCCGCACGCTCGACGGTGTGGACGACCGCATCCGCGCGGTCGCGACGGCGCTCGGCGTCCCTGCGGAGGGCGAGGCGCTCGTGGAGCGCACGGACCGGCAGATCTGCGCCGCGCTCGACGCCGTCCCCACGGAGACCGGCACGCCGCGCGTCGCGTTCCTCTACCTGCGCGGCGCGAACATCAAGATGCTCTTCGGGCCCGGCTCCGGCGCCGACGACCTCGTCCGCGCGATCGGCGCCGAGGACGCCGGCACGGCGATCGGGCTCACGCAGGAGTACGCGCCCGTGACGAGCGAGGCGATCATCAGCGCCGCGCCCGACGCGTACCTCGTCATGACCGACGGTCTCGCGTCGATGGGTGGCCTGGACGCGATGATGGCGATCCCGGGCCTCGCGCAGACGCCCGCGGGTGAGTCGCAGCGGGTCGTCGACATGGACGGCTCGCGCCTGCTGACGTTCGGCCCCCGGACCGGCGCGACGATCGCCTCGCTCGTCGAGGCGTTCTACGGCGTGCCCGCGCCCGAGCTCCCGGCCTCGTGAGCGCGCCGGTCACGCGCCCGACAGGCGCACGGGAGGACGGCGTCACCGCGACCGTGCCCGACGCCGCCACGCGCCCGGGAGGCGGGCCCACCCGGGTGGGCCCCGACGTCGGGCAGCAGCGGCGCCGCGCCGCACGCTGGCTCATGGGCGGGCTCGGTGCCGCGCTGGCCGTGCTCACCGTCGTGTCGGGGATGACGGGCCAGGTGCCGGTCTCGCCCGCGGAGGTGCTCGGGTCGCTCGCGCACCACGTCGGGCTCGACTGGGGACCGATGCCGTCGCACCCGCAGGGGGAGAACGCGCTGTGGGTCGTGCGGTTCCCGCGCGTCGTCATGGCGATCGTCGTGGGGGCCGCGCTCGCGTGCTCGGGCGCGCTCATGCAGGGCGTGTTCGGGAACCCGCTCGCCGAGCCGGGCGTCATCGGGGTGTCGGCCGGAGCGGCCGTCGGCGCGTGCGCGGTCATCGTCACGGCGGGGGCGCTCGTGCCGGGGACGTGGGTCGCCGGGGCGGCGTTCGTCGGCGGGCTCGTCACGACGTTCGTCGTCTACGCGCTCGCGCGCGCCGGCGGGCGGACCGAGGTCGTCACGCTCGTCCTCACGGGCATCGCGGTGAACGCGTTCGCGGGCGGGCTGCTCGCGTTCTTCACGTTCGTCGCCGACCCGGCCGCGCGCGAGCAGGTCGTGTTCTGGCAGCTCGGCTCGCTGGGCGGCGCGACGTGGAGCTCGGTCGCCGTCGTGCTGCCCATCGCCGTCGTGGGTGTCACCGGCGCGATGCTCGTGCGGCGCAGGATGGACCTGCTCGCCCTGGGCGAGCGGGCGGCGCACCACCTCGGGGTCGACGTCGAGCGGCTGCGTCAGGTCGTCATCGTCCTCGTCGCGCTGCTGGTGTCCGCGGGCACGGCGTTCACGGGGATCGTGGCGTTCGTCGGGCTCGTCGTGCCGCACCTCGTGCGCATGGTCTGCGGGCCGAGCCACCGCACGCTCATCCCGGCCTCGGTGCTGGGCGGCGCCGTCGTGCTGCTCGCCGCCGACCTCCTCGCGCGCAGCGCCGTCGCGAGCGTCGAGCTGCCGCTCGGCATGATCACGTCGCTCGTCGGCGGGCCGTTCTTCTTCTACCTCCTGCGCCGCACGCGCTCGCGCCAGGGAGGCTGGGCATGACCGACCTGCGCCACGAGGGCTCCTCGTTCCTGGGCTCGCTGCGGACCGCCGTGACCGGTGCCCGACGCCGGTCCCGCCTGCCCGAGCCCGTCTCGCCCGGCGACGTCGTCACTGCCGCGCACGCGGTGTCGCTCACGCTGGGCGGGGCGCCGATCCTGCGCGACGTGTCCGTGGACGTGCGCGCGGGCGAGGTGCGGGCGCTGCTGGGTCCCAACGGCGCGGGCAAGTCCTCGCTGCTCGGGGTGCTGACGGGCGACCTGACCCCGGAGGCGGGGGACGTCGTCGTGCACGGACGCGCGCTGGGCGACTGGTCGCCCACCGAGCTGGCGATGCGCCGGGCGGTGCTGCTCCAGCAGGTGTCGCTCAGCTTCCCGTTCACGGCCGTCGACGTCGTGCGCATGGGTCGCTCGCCCTGGCGCGGCACGCCGCTCGAGGAAGCCGATGACGATGCTGTGGCGACGGCCCTCCGAGCGACGGACGTCGAGCACCTCGCCGAGCGGCACTTCACGTCGCTGTCCGGCGGCGAGAAGGCGCGCGTCGCGCTCTCGCGCGTGCTCGCCCAGCGCACGACGCTGCTCATGCTCGACGAGCCCACCGCCGCGCTCGACCTCAAGCACCAGGAGCTGGTGCTCCGGCTCGCACGGGCGCACGCCGCCGCGGGCGGTGCGGTCGTCGTCGTCGTGCACGACCTGTCGCTCGCCGCGGCATACGCGGACCGCGTGACGCTGCTCGCGCACGGTCGTGTGGTGGCGGACGGCGGACCGCGCGAGGTGCTCACCGAGGCGCTGCTCAGCGAGGTCTACGACTATCCGGTCGAGATCGTCGAGCACCCGTGCGGCGGCGCGCCGATCGTGCTGCCGCGCCGCTGACCCCTGCCGAGGGAGTACCGCGGTCCGCCGAAAGACCTCCCGAGTCACCTAGGCTGTGCGGCGCGACGGACGGTGGGGAGCTGGTACGCGATGACGCAGCAGCGGGCATGGAAGTCGCTCGTGCTCCTGGGTGGGCTCGGACTTCTCGGGGTCCTGGTGGTGGTCGAGACCACGACCGTCCAGCCCAGCGCCCCTGAGCTGGACCTCATGACGGAGCACAGCACGCTCAGGCAGCTCGAGGACGTGGCGAGCGACGTCGTGCTCGTCGAGCCGACGGGGGCGCAGCGCACCGAGGAGATGCACGGTGCTTCGTTCGTGGTGACGCAGGTCGACGTCGTCGCGTCGGGGGCCGGGCCGCTCTCCGCGGGCGACGTCGTCGAGATCCGCCAGGAAGGCGACCGCTGGGTGAACGTCGCACCGGCACTCGAGCCCGGCCCAGGAACGCGCTACGTGGTGTATCTCCGCCCGTGGAGAGTGCTCGACGACGAAGACACCGGCCAGCACGTCGTCGCCGGCGGCCAGGCGGTGTGGCGCGCTCAGGACGCGGACGGCGAGCTCGTCACCACGAAGAGTCCGCTACCTCGTCACGTCGAGATCTCCGGACGGGGCGACGAGCTCACTGTCACGTCATAGGCGCCGCCGCAGGGCGACGACGGCCGACGCCGTCGTCGCGGGCCTCGGCGCGGCAAGCCTCAGGTATGCACCGACACGACGGGCGAGACCGGCGGGCTGCGGTACTACCTCGGCGGACAGGGGTACTACCTCGGCGGGTTGCGGTACTACCTCGTGGGGCTCGGGGCGGGGACGCCGCCCGGGAGGGTCTCGTACCGGTCGGGGCGTGCCGTGAACGACCCGCGGCCGCCCGTGAGCGACCGCAGGTCGAGCACGTAGCGCACGAGCTCGGCCTCGGGGACGAGCGCCTCGACGACGACACGTCCGTCGTCGAGCGAGTCGGTGGCGGTGATGTGGCCGCGCCGGGCCGACAGGTCGCCCATGACGTCGCCCTGCGCGTCGGGCGGGACGGTCACGGTCACGGCCGAGACCGGTTCGAGCACGACGGTCCCGGCCGCGGCGAGCGCCTCGCGCAGCCCCACGGCGCCGGCGGTGCGGAACGCCATGTCGGACGAGTCGACGGAGTGCGCCTTGCCGTCGTACACCTCGACGCGCACGTCCACGACGGGGTAGCCGTGCGGACCGCCCGCGGCCATCGCCTCGGCGACGCCGCGCTCGACCGCCGGGAGGTACTGCCGCGGCACGGACCCGCCGACGACCGCGTTGGCGAACTCGAACCCCGATCCCCGAGGCAGGGGCGACACCCGCAGCTGCACGACGGCGAACTGGCCGTGCCCGCCCGACTGCTTCTTGAGCCTCCCCTCGGCCTCGGCCGGCCGCGCGATCGTCTCGCGGTACGCGACCTGGACGGGCTCGGTCGTCACGTGCACGCCGAACGTGCGCCCGAGCCGTTCGAGCGCGACGGCGAGATGCGTGTCGCCGAGCCCGCCGAGCACCGCCTGGGTTCCGGTGAGGTCCACGTGCAGCGTCGGGTCCTCCGCGACGAGGCGTGCGAGCGCGGCGGAGAGCTTGTCGTCGTCGGACTGCGAGACGGGCCGCAGCGCGTGCGCGTAGACGGCCGGCCGGCCGGGCAGCGGTCGCGCGGACACCGGCGAGCGGCGGCTCGCGAGGAGCCCGCCCGTGGACGCCGCCCCGAGCTTCGCCGCCGCGGCCACCTCCCCCGCGCCGACGCGCTCGACCGCCACGTGCTCGCGCCCGCGCAGGCGGAACAACCCGTGCACGCGGTCCTCGGCACCCGTCGCGACGTCGACCAGGCGGTCCCCGCTCGCCACGCTGCCGGAGAGCACCTTGAACACGGACACCTGCCCCACGAACGGGTCCACCACCGTCCGGAACACCTGGACGAGCGGGTCCCCTCCGGGTGCCGCCACCACCTCCGACGTCGCGGCGTCGGGCAGGAGGACGACGGCCGGCCGGTCGGCGGGCGACGGGCCGAGCTCGCACACGAGGTCGAGCGCGCGGTCGACCCCGACGCCGGTGAGCGCGGAGGCGAGGAGCACGGGCACGGCCTCGCCGTCGCGGACCTCCTGCGCGAGCGTGCGCTCCAGGTCCGCGACGCCGGGCTCGTCACCGGCGAGGTACGCCTCGAGCTGCTCGTCGTCGTGCGTGACGATCTCCTCGACCACCTGGTCGTGGAGCGCGTGCTCCTCGGCGCGGACGTCGTCCGGGACTGCCTCGTCGTGGGACCTCCCGTCGCCGTCGTACTCCCGCGCGCGCTCGGCGAGGACGTCGGCCACGCCGTGCAGCGACTGCTCCTCGCCCAGCGGGAGCTCGAGCGGGACGAACGACGCGGTGAAGGTCGACCGCACGTCGTCGAGCACGGCGCGGAAGTCGGCGCGCGCGCGGTCCTCCTGCGAGACGAGGACGAGGCGGGGGATCCCCGCCTCGTCGCACAGCCGCCACACCTCCTGGGTCCCGGAGCGGACCCCGTCGACGGCGCTCACCACCACGACCGCGAGGTCCGCGACGGCCAGCGCCGCGTCGACCGCGCCGAGGAAGTCCGGCGAGCCGGGGGTGTCGAGGAGCGTGACGCGGTAGGACTCGCCGTCGGGCGCGGTCCAGTCGAGGTGCGCGACGCCGAGCCCGACCGAGATGCCCCGCGCGATCTCCTCGGGCTCGTGGTCGCACACGGTCGTGCCCTCGGTGACCGAGCCGGGCCGCGGGATCGCGCCCGCCCGATGGAGGAACGCCTCGGCGAGCGTGGTCTTGCCCGAGCCGCTGTGCCCCACGAGGGCGACGTTGCGGACCGTGCGCGGCCCGGGGGCTGGTGACGACGTGCCCATGGCTGCCTCCCTCGGCTGCCTCGCGACGCTGTCTCGCGGCGGGCGACCGCCCACCGTCACCCCAGGCTAGTGAGGTGACGCCGATCGCGCGCGGGTCGGAGGTCACGAACCTCAGGCCGGCGTTCGAGGGTCGCTGCGGCCGGAACGGGGATACGCTGCCCGTCCATGGACATGCTGAGCGGCGCACAGATCGCGGCGGCCGACCTGACGGACTGGCGCAAGCTGGCCCAAGGCCTGCATACCCGCTACCTGGTCGACGACTTCGGCACCGGCGCACGGTTCGTCGCCGCGGTGGGCGAGGCGGGCGACGAGCTCGGCCACCACCCGAGCGTGTCGATCGGCACGGGGTTCGTCGACCTCGAGCTGGTCAGCGACGACGCGATCTACCGCGACGACGCGGGCACCGAGCACGTCGTCGAATGGGTGACCCAGCTGGACGTCGACCTCGCGCGACGGATCAGCGAGATCGCCGCCGAGCACCAGCTCGGCGCCGACCCCGGCTCGGTCAGCGTCGTCGAGCTCGGTCTCGACACGGCGCGCTCCGCGACCATCGCCCCCGTGTGGGCCGCGCTCCTGACCGGGAGCGCCGAGGCCCAGGGCCGCGGGACGCCGAGCGACGAGATCCGCGACGCCACGGGTCGGGTGCCGAACCTGTGGTTCGGGCCCTCCGGCGAGCACGAGACCCCACGTCAGCGGTTCCACGTCGAGGTCTATGTCGCACCCGAGGTGGCCGCGCGACGGGTCGCCGCCGCGCTCGCCGCGGGCGGGACCGTCGTCGACGACAGCGACGCCCCCGCGCTCACCGTGATCGCGGACCAGGACGGCAACGAGGGAGTCGTCTGCGTCGACGTGTCCGCCGCGACGACGGACTGAGCCGCCCGCCTCGGCCGGTCAGCACTGCTCGCGCACATAGCCCGCGTCGTCGGGCCCCACGAGGTCCCGGTCGCGCAGGACGGTGAGCCGCGCACGGTCGGCCCGTGCGCACACGTCCGCGAACGGAGCGGGCAGCGCGTCGACGTACTCGACCTGGAGCACGTGGTCGCCGTACACGTCCGTGTACGCGGCGCACTCGTCGTAGACGGCGCACTCCTCGGTCACCGCGACGTCGAAGCCGAGCTTGTCGTGGGCCACGACCGCGATCTCGGCCGCGTTCTTCTGCGCGACGGCGAGCCCCGCCCCGTGCGCGAGGTCGACGTACGCCGCCGCGAGGGCGAGCGCGCCCTCCTCGTCGACGCGACCGGTCGCCGGGTCGTCGAAGCGGGTCCACGTGTCGAGGTTGTCGATCTCGACGGCGTCGAACCCGGCGTCGGCGCACCCGGTGACGACCGGGCCCAGGACCTCCAGGATCCCCGCGCGCTGCGCGGCGGTCGACGGGTCGAGGACGAGCTCGTCGGGCCAGTCGGGGTCGACCACGAGCTCTCCCGACGCGTCGTGCAGCAGGAGGTCCTCGTGCTCGCCGAGCCAGCGGTCCTCCTCGCCCGGCTGCGTCTGGAAGCCGTTGACGTAGCAGACCGAGTAGGCGCCCCCGGCGGGCTCGGCCGTCGCGTCGCGCACGACGACGTCGAGCCCGCCCGGCAGGTCGTACGCGGCGCCGAGCTGGTAGTCGAACGTGCCCTCGGTCGGCGGCAGGCGGTACGCGTCCGGCGACGACGTCGAGGACGAGCAGCCCGCGAGCGCGGTGGCCGCCGCGACGGCGATCACCACGGCGGCGACCGGCTCGGCACCGGCCCGCGAGGGAGGGCTCACGCGGAGCCCTCCCTCGGGGACCGCCCGGCAGGCCGGCCGGGCGTCCGGCTCACAGGACGCGGTCGACGTAGACGCGCAGCGCGTCGCGCACGAACGTCGCGCCCTCGACGCCGCCGTAGTTGAGCGCGAACCGCGGGTCGTTCACGTACATCTCTCCCAGACCGAGGAGGTAGCCGGCCAGCGCACCCGCCTCGTGCACGGGGTTCGCGGGGACGGCCTGCAGCCACGAGACGTGGCGTCGGGCGAGCTCCTGCGCCTCGTCCGACGCCGGGTCGGCACCGGCCTGCGCCGCCGCCGCCCAGTCGTCGTTCAGCCGTGCGGTGCGCTCCTTCCAGGCCGACCGCTCGTCGTCGGACATCCCGCGCCACCAGGCGTCACCGCGCGCGTACGCGTCCTTGCCCCAGCGGTCCTCGACCTCGGCCTGGTACTGCGTGTGGTCGAACCCGTCGAACATGTCCTTCGCCATGAGCTCGCCACCTCCTTCCATCGTGGTGATCGTCCGTTCGACCGACGCGATCTGTCGCGCCAGCCGCTGCCGCTCGGCACGCAGCCACTCGAGGTGGCCGCGCAGCGCCCGCACCTGGGAGTCCTCGGCACCCGTGCCCGACGGCGCCCGGTCGCCCGGGCCGTCCAGCGCCGCCTTGATCGCGGGCAGACCCAGACCGAGATCCCGCAGGAGGAGGATCCGCTGGAGCCGGACCAGTGCGTCCGCGTCGTAGTGGCGGTAGCCGTTCGACGCGACGCGGGTGGGTGCGAGCAGCCCGACGGCGTCGTAGTGACGCAGCGTGCGGCTCGTCGTGCCCGCGAGCCGAGCGACCTCCTGGATCGACCAGTCGGCCGTCCGAGCGGGTGCCGTGACTCCCATGACGCCTCCTCCTGTACGCAGCCCGTGCGGTGCGGCAGCGATCACCACGCTAGGAGTTGACGTTACGTCAAGGTCAACACCGCGCTCGACAACCCCGCGCCGCCCGGGCGCGGTGTCAGGCGACGGCGTACCGTCGACGGTGGACGTGCGCCCGCCGGGACACGCGATGACAGCGGAGGCCACGATGGCCGCGAACGACCGGATCCGCGAGCACTACGCAGGGCGCGACCTCGCGGACCGCATCCTTGCCGCCGCCGGTGCCGACGACGAGAGCGGTGCCGTACCGGTCGACGCGCTCGCGCCGTACGACGAGCTGCACGCCGGGGGGCTGGCCACGACCCTCTACCTGCTGAGCCGGCTCGAGCTCGACGCCGGGACGGCCCTCCTCGACGTGGGCTGCGGTCTCGGCGGCTCGTCCCGCGTCGCCGCCGACCGCCACGGTTGCCCGGTGACCGGCGTCGACCTGAGCCCGGACTTCGTCGCCGCGGCGCGGGCCCTGACGACGCGTGTCGGCCTGTCGCACCTCCTCCGGTTCGAGGTCGGGCAGGCAGAGCAGCTCCCGTGCGACGACGCCTCCCACGACCGCGCGGTGATGATCCACGTCGGGATGAACCTGCCCGACAAGGCCGCGACCTTCGCCGAGGTGCACCGCGTCCTGCGGCCCGGCGGGTTGTTCGGGCTGCACGACCAGATGCGCGTCGGCCCCGGCGACCTGCCCTACCCGCAGCCGTGGGCCGTCGACGACGAGACGTCGTTCCTCGCCTCCCCGTCCGCCTACGTGGACGCGCTCGCAGCGGCCGGCTTCGAGGTGCTGAGCGTCGAGGACCGCCGTGCGGCGCTCGCTGCGGGTCCTGGGGAACCCGCGGAGGACCGGGCCGTCGTCTTCGGTCCAGCCTTCGTCGAGCGCATGGCGAACCGGATGGCGGCGACCAGAGCCGGGATCCTCGCACCGGTCGTCGTCCTGGCTCGCGCCTGACGGGCGACCGAACGTCGCGAAAAGATGCCCTCTCCCGTCACGTCGGATCAGCCGGCGTCGCGTCGAGCGAGCCCGAGGACCGTCGTGACGAGCTCCGCGGGCGACCCGACGACGGCGCGCGCCCCCGCCGCCTCGAGCTCACCCGGGTCGGCGTAGCCCCACGCGACGCCGACGCACGCGATCCCGTGCTCGGCCGCCCCGTGCACGTCGTGCTCGCGGTCACCGACCATCACCACTGCGTCGGCCGTCAGGTCAACGAGCCCCGCGTCCGCGCGCAGCCCGGCGAGCGCGTGCGCGATGACGTCGCCCTTCGACCGGCGCGTGCCGTCGAGCGTCGCGCCGAACACGTCGTCGAGACCACGGTCGAGGAACGCGTCGATGCCGAGGTGCGTGGCGATCCGGCGGGCCAGGGGCTCCGGCTTCGACGTCGCGAGGGCGAGGCGCACACCTGCGTCACGCAGGGTCGTCAGGGACGCGGGGATGCCGGGGAAGAGGGCGTTGTCGAACAGCTTCCCCGCCGCGTACACCTCGCGATAGGCGGCGACGGCCGCGCCGACCTGGTCGACCGGCACGCCGTGCCGCGGGAACGTGTCGTCGAGGGGTGGGCCGATGAAGCCGCGCAGGACGTCGTCCGGCGGTACCGCGAGCCCGAGCGCCGCGTAGGCGTGGCGCACGGACGCGACGATCCCGGGAGCGGAGTCGGCGAGCGTCCCGTCGAGGTCGAGCAGGACGACGTCGTACCCGGGCGCGCTCATGCCGCGCCCGCTCGCGGCGACCTGGCCGACGGTGGTCGC
Organism: Cellulosimicrobium sp. Marseille-Q4280; assembly: GCF_943181405.1. Lineage (GTDB taxonomy): Bacteria > Actinomycetota > Actinomycetes > Actinomycetales > Cellulomonadaceae > Cellulosimicrobium. Next base: position 379,418 of record NZ_CALPBY010000004.1, on the reverse strand, counting down.
CGTGCTGCGCGAGGCGCGAGGCCGTCGCGGGAGGGGCGGGGCGGTGGCGCGGTCACGCCCGCCATCGTGCCGGGTGCCCGACACCGGGGCAACCGTCGTCCACGGCGGCGCGCACCGCCCGGTCTTCCACGAGGACTACTCGCCGACCGCCCCGTCGATCGACTCGCGGATGAGGTCCGCGTGGCCGTTGTGCCGCGCGTACTCCTCGATCATGTGCACGACGATCCAGCGCAGGTTCCACGGCTCGCCCGTACGCCTGTGCGTCACGACCGAGACGCGGTCGAGGCCGCCGTCCGACAACGCCGCCTCGAGGATCTCGTCGGACGCGGCGATCGACCGGTCCAGGAGCACGCGCAGCTCGGCCGGGCTGTCCTGCGTCGCGCTGTGCCAGTCCCAGTCCGCGTCGGCGTCCCAGTCGGCGGTGTCGAACGGGGCGATCAACGGCTTGCCGAGGAAGATCTCCGAGAACCAGTACGACTCGACGAGCGCGACGTGCTTGAGCAGGCCACCCAGGGACATGGTCGACGGCGACAGGGTCTGCGCGAGCTCAGCGGCGTCGAGGCCGGACGTCTTCCAGCGCAGCGTGTCGCGGTGGAAGTCGAGGTACCCGCGCAGGGTCGTGATCTCGTCGGCGGTGGCGGGAGGGTCGGTGCGCTGGTCGGTCACCGCGCCACCCTAGAGGCGCGGCGGACGGCTCAACCATCGAATTCCGACTCCCAGGCGAGCCACTTGCGCCGCACCGCCGCCTCGACGTCGACGCCCTGCGAGCGGGCGAGCAGCAGGAGGTGCGCGAGGACGTCGGCGACCTCGTCCGCGAGGGCCTGTCGTGCGCCGTCGGGCACGGGCTCGCCCGCCGCCCGCGGCCGGGTGCGACCCGTGACGGCGAGGAACGCCTGCACGAGCTCGCCGACCTCCTCCGTGAGCTTGAGCGCGAACCAGTCGGCGTCGCGGTCGATGCCGAACTTCCGCGCGTAGAGGGCGGAGACGTCCTCGACGCGGTCGGTGAGGCCGGGGAGGGTGAGAGGGAGGGCGAGCGGCGCGTCGTCGGGCACCGGTCCAGTGAACCACCGCGCGGACGACGTCGCGCGAACCCCTCCGTTCTCAACGTATAGCGCATGGGGGGTCTTGTGGCAAGGCCCCCCTCGGCACCCAGACTGACGGCTCACGCCACGACGCAAGGAGCCCCGTGAACCCTCTCGCCACGAGCGCCTTCGACCTTCCCGACCGCCTCTCGCACAAGGGTGACCCGGCCCTGGTCGCCGACGACGAGCAGCACCTCGCGCGCATCGCGGCGACCCTCGAGGAGCAGGTCGCCGACCTCACCGTGCGCCTCGACGCCGCGCGCCGCGCCCCGGGCGGCCACGGCCAGGCGGCGCTGGACCGCGACCAGGAGGTCCACCGCCTGAGCGCACGCCTGCGCACGCTGCGGCGCTTCGGGCTCGACCTCTGCCTCGGCCGCATGGTCCCGGCCGACGGTTCCGAGCCCGTCTACGTCGGCCGCCTCGGCCTCACCGACGGCGCCGACCGTCGGCTGCTCGTCGACTGGCGGTCGCCGGTGGCCGAGTCGTTCTTCGGGGCGACCCACGCCGACCCGATGGGCCTCGCGAGCCGCCGCCGCTACCGCTGGACCCGCGGCCGCGTGAGCGACTACTGGGACGAGGTGTTCACGCCCGACGGCCTCGAGGGGAACGTCGCGCTCGACGACCAGTCCGCCTTCGTGGCGAGCCTCGGCAGCAGCCGGTCGCCCCGGATGCGCGACGTGCTCGGCACGATCCAGGCCGACCAGGACGCGATCGTCCGGGCGGGGTCGCGGGGCGCGCTCGTCGTCGACGGCGGCCCGGGAACGGGCAAGACCGTCGTGGCCCTGCACCGCACCGCGTACCTGCTGTACTCCGACCCGCGCCTCGGCCACCGCCGCGGCGGGGTGCTGTTCGTCGGCCCGCACCAGCCCTACCTCGCCTACGTCGCCGACGTCCTGCCCAGCCTCGGCGAGGAGGGCGTGCAGACCTGCACGCTGCGCGACCTCGTCCCCGAGGGTGCGAGCGCCGTGCCGGAGACCGACCCCGAGGTCGCTCGGCTCAAGGCCTCCGTCGAGCTCGTGCGGGCGATCGAGCCGGCCGTCGCGTTCTCCGAGCGGCCGCCCGGCGAGGGCATGGAGGTCGAGACCCCGTGGGGCGACGTCTGGGTCAGCACCGCCGACTGGGCCGAGGCCTTCGAGGCCCCCGAGCCCGGGACGCCGCACAACGAGGCGCGCGACGACGTCTGGGACGCACTCCTCGGCATCCTCGTCGACAAGATCGGAGACGCGGACGGCGACGAGTCGGCCGACGGCGGTGGCGCCGCCGCGGAACAGGTCCGCCGCGCGCTCGCGCAGGACCGCGAGTTGGGCGCGGCGTTCAACCGGGCCTGGCCGCTGGTCGAGGCGACCGACCTCGTGGCCGACCTGTGGTCGGTCCCGGCCTACCTGCGGCTGTGCGCCCCGTGGCTCACGTCCGACGAGGTGCGGACGCTCCAGCGGGACGAGCCCGAGGCGTGGACCGTCTCCGACCTGCCCCTGCTCGACGCCGCCCGGCGGAGGCTCGGCGACCCCGAGACGTCGAGACGTCGGCGTCGGCGCGAGGCGGCCGTCGTGGAGGAGCGGCGGCGCATGGCCGACGTGGTGGACGACCTCGTCGCCGCCGACGACTCCGAGCTGCTCGTCATGTCGATGCTGCGCGGGCAGGACCTGCAGGACGCGCTCGTGGACGACTCGGCCCCGCCGGCGGACCCCGGCCTGCTCGCCGGCCCGTACGCGCACGTCGTGGTCGACGAGGCGCAGGAGCTGACCGACGCGGAGTGGCGCATGCTGCTCGACCGCTGCCCGTCGCGGAGCCTGACGGTCGTCGGCGACCGGGCCCAGGCACGGCACGGGTTCGCCGGGTCGTGGGAGGAGCGCCTCGGGCGCGTCGGTCTCGACCGCGTCGAGGTGGCGTCGCTGAGCATCAACTACCGCACGCCGGAGGAGGTCATGGCGGAGGCCGCGCCGGTGATCCGCGCCGCGCTCCCGGACGCCAACGTGCCGACGTCGGTCCGGAGCACCGGGGTGCCGGTCCGGCACGCACCGGCCACGGAGCGCGACGCGATCCTCGACGGCTGGCTCGCCGAGCACGCCGAGGGCACCGCGTGCGTGATCGGCGACCCGACGTTCGTCGCGACGCCCCGCGTCCGCTCGCTCACGCCCGAGCTGGCGAAGGGGCTCGAGTTCGACCTCGTCGTCCTCGTCGACCCGGAGGCGTTCGGCTCCGGGATCGAGGGCGCCGTCGACCGCTACGTCGCCATGACGCGCGCGACCCAGCGGCTCGTGGTGCTCACGAGCCGCTGAGCGGTCAGACCGTGCGCCGCGTGCGCCGGATGCCGACCCACAGCCCGACGGCGCACGTCACCGCCGCGGCCACGAAGCCCCACAGCACGTCCGTGTCGGCGAACCGGCCGGCGAGCAGCGCGCGCTCGGCGTCGACGATGTAGGTGAGGGGGTTGAACAGCGCGGCCGTGCGCATCCACGCCGGGCCGGCCTCGAGCGGCAGCATCATCCCGGAGAGGATCAGCAGCGGGAAGAGCAGCGACTGCTGCACGCCCCAGAACAGCCACTCACGGTTCTTCGCCGCGAGCGCGAGCGCGATGGACAGCGCGCCGACACCGATGCCGAACAGGCCCAGCAGCGCGAGCCCGACGAGCAGGTGCAGCGGATACAGGGTGAACCCGAACGGCACGCACACGAGCGCGATGAGCAGCCCCTGCACGACGAGCGGCGCGAACTCCTTGAGCGCGCGGCCCACGAGGATCGCCGACCGGTCGAGCGGCGTCGCGAGGACCCGCTCGTAGGAGCCCGTCATCATCTCGTAGAGCAGGTTGGACCCGCTCATGGACGTGCCGAACAGCGAGATCATGACGATCACGCCGGGCACGAACCACTGCAGCGTGTCCGCGGTGCTCGCGCCCTCCGCTCCCCCGAACGACCCGCCGACCGCACCGGTCAGCAACGGCCCGAACAGCCCGAGGAAGATCAGCGGCTGCAGGAGCGAGAAGATGAGGGTGAACGGGTCGCGCAGCACGAGGAGGATCTCGCGCGTGAACACGGCCCAGGTGTCGGCGAAGAACTTCGCGGCCCCCGTCCGCAGGGTGGCGTCAGGGCCGGAGGTCACCCCGGTGGTCCGTGCTCCTGACACGTCGGTCCTGGTCGTCATCACGCCGCCTCCTCTCGCAGGCTGCGTCCGGTGAGGTTGAGGAACACGTCGTCGAGGCTCGCCTGCCGGAGCTCCGCCGACCGCACGGCGAACCCGCCGACGCGCAGCGTCTCGATCGCCTCGGGCAGCCGGTCGGCACCGTGCGTCGTGGAGATCCGCACGGCGAGACCGCCGTCCGCGCCGGGCGTCACCTCCGCCCGCTCCGCGTCCTCGGCGAGGGCCGCGCGGACCCGGGCGACGTCGTCGGGCACGCCCTCCGTGCCCGACGACGCGGGCGCACCCTGCCCCGGCCCGTCGCCCGGGAACGGGCTCACGGTGAGCGTGATGAGGTCGTCCGCGTGGTCGCGCTTGAGGTCGTCCGGGGTGGCGTCGGCGATGATGTCGCCGTGGTCGATGACGACGACGCGCTCGGCCATGTCGTCGGCCTCGTCGAGGTAGTGCGTCGTGAGGACGATCGTCATGCCGTACCGCTCGCGCATCGCCCGGATGTGCTCCCAGAGGTTGGCGCGCGCGTGCGGGTCGAGCCCCGTCGTCGGCTCGTCGAGGAACAGCAGCGGCGGGTGGTTCATGAGGCCCAGCGCGACGTCGAGGCGCCGTCGCTGACCACCGGACAGCGACTGCACGGTCCGCTTCTCGAGCCCGCCCAGGTCGAGGGCCTCGAGGAGGTCGGCCGCGCGCCGCGAGTACTCGGCGGGAGGCAGGCCGTAGAAGCGGCCCTGGTTGTGCAGCTCGTCGAGCACGCGGTAGGAGTAGCCGCCCCCGTTGCCCTGCCCGATGAAGCCGATGCGCGAGCGCACGTGCGCGGGGTGGCGCACGACGTCGAACCCGGCGACCTCGGCCGAGCCGGCGGTCGGTTCGAGGAGGCTCGTGAGCATCCTCAGGGTGGTGGACTTGCCGGCCCCGTTGGGACCGAGGAAGGCGACGAGCTCGCCCTCGCGGACGTCGACGTCGATCGCCCTGACGGCTTCGACGACCTCTTTCTTGCGGTGGAAGGTCTTGGTCAGGCCACGGGCTCGGATCACCGGAGCCACCCTTTCGTACGCCGTACCGAAATTGACCCGACCACGCTAGCATACGGTGTACGGGAAAAGGCAAGCCTTGCTTGCGGACACGTACCGAGGCGGCCCACGAGAGGAAGTCGGGGGAGGATGCGCACGTGACGACCGACCGCACCGAGGAACGCACGAGCTCCGACGCGCCGTCGGGCACCCCGCCCGTCCCGGGCAGCCCTGCCGGGCCGGCCGGGTCCGACGAGCCCGCCGAGGCCGGCGGGGACGGGACCCGGGACCGGCCGCGCGGCGTCGTCGCGGCCGCCGAGGCCGGGGTGCCGAGCGCGGTCGCCGCCGCCGAGCACGCACGCGCGGGGATCGCCGAGGTCGTGCGCACGCCCGAGGTCACGCGCCGGCTCGCGCTCCTGTGGGACCCGCCCTCCCCTGCGACCCGGGGACGCAAGCCACGACTCACGCTCGACGACGTCGTGCGGGCCGGGATCGCCGTCGCGCAGGAGGGCGGGCTCGACGCGCTCTCGATGCGCCGCGTCGCGACCGAGCTGGGCGTCGGCGCGATGTCGCTCTACACGTACGTCCCCGGGCGCACGGAGCTCGTCGACCTCATGATCGACCGGGCCTACTCCGAGCTCGACCTGCCTGCCGCCGGCGACCCGTGGCGTCGGGCGCTCGCGCAGTACGCGCACGAGATGTGGCACCTCTACCTGCGCCACCCGTGGATCCTGCAGACCAACATGTGGCGCGCGCCCCTCGCCCCGCACGTGCTCGACGCCCAGGAGGCCGGGCTGCGCACGATCGTCGACACCGGCCTCGGCGAGATCCAGGTCGTGGAGACGCTCGGCCTGGTGGACAACTACGTGCAGGGGCTGGCGCGCGCGACGATCGCCGAGTCGTCCGAGCAGGACGGCAGCGACGAGTACTGGACGACGCTCAGCTCGTTCTGGGAGGACTGGTTCGACGTCGAGCGCTACCCCACCATGACGCGCGTCTACGTCGCGGGCGGGTTCGACGCCCCGCAGGGCCCGTTCGACGCGAGCCTCGACCGCCTGCTCGACGCCGTCGAGATGGCGATCGACCGGGCGAACGCCGGTCGCTGAGACGGCCTTCCCGTCCCGGCTGACGGGGGACGGCCACCCCTGGCAGGATCGACCCATGGACCCCCGCGCCGGCACCCCCGCCCAGCCCAGCGACCTCATCGACGTCGACGCCGTGGTCGGCGCCTACTACGACCTGTCCCCCGACGTCGACGACCCCGCGCAGAAGGTCGTGTTCGGCACGTCGGGCCACCGCGGGTCGAGCCTCGACCACGCGTTCAACGAGGCCCACATCGTCGCGATCACGGCGGCGATCGTGGAGTACCGGCGGTCGCAGGGCACGGACGGACCGCTGTACATCGGCCGCGACACGCACGCCCTGTCGCTCCCCGCGTGGCAGACGGCGCTCGAGGTGCTCGTCGCCGCGGGCGTGACCACCCTCGTCGACGCGCGGGACTCCTTCACGCCCACCCCTGCCGTCTCGCAGTCGATCCTCCTGCACAACGGCGCCGGGACGTCCGAGGGCGTGCGGACCACGGGCCCCGGCCTCGCGGACGGCATCGTCGTCACGCCGTCGCACAACCCGCCGCGCGACGGCGGCTTCAAGTACAACCCGCCGCACGGCGGGCCGGCCGGCTCCGAGGCCACCGGCTGGATCGCGGACCGCGCGAACGAGATCCTGCGCACCGGCGTCGGGGCGGTCCCCCGCGTCGCGCTGACGCAGGCGCTGGAGTCGGAGCACGTCCACAAGCACGACTTCCTCACGACGTACGTCGACGACCTCGTGAACGTCCTCGACCTCGAGGCGATCCGCGCGGCGGGCGTGCGCATCGGCGCGGACCCGCTGGGCGGCGCGTCGGTCGAGTACTGGGGCGAGATCGGCGAGCGGTACGGGCTCGACCTGACCGTCGTGAACCCGCAGGTCGACCCGCGCTGGTCGTTCATGACGCTCGACTGGGACGGCAAGATCCGCATGGACTGCTCGTCGCCGTACGCGATGGCGTCGCTCGTCGCGGGGATGACGGGCACGGGCGAGGAGGCGCCGTTCGACGTCGCGACGGGCAACGACGCCGACTCCGACCGCCACGGCATCGTCACGCCCGACGCCGGGCTCATGAACCCGAACCACTACCTCGCCGTCGCGATCGAGTACCTGTACGGCGGCGCCCGGGGCGGATGGCGCGACGACGCGGCGATCGGCAAGACGCTCGTGTCGTCGGCGCTCATCGACCGTGTGGCGGGCGGGCTCGGGCGCCGGCTGATCGAGGTGCCGGTCGGGTTCAAGTGGTTCGTGCCCGGGCTGCTCGACGGCTCGGTCGGGTTCGGCGGCGAGGAGTCCGCGGGGGCGTCGTTCCTGCGCAAGGACGGCCGCGTCTGGTCGACCGACAAGGACGGCCTGCTGCTCGCGCTGCTCGCGTCGGAGATCATCGCGACGACCGGGAAGTCGCCGTCGGAGCACCACCGCGAGCTCGTCGCGCGGTACGGCGAGTCCTGGTACGCGCGCGTCGACGCCCCCGCGACGCTCGAGGAGAAGGCGACGCTCGGCAAGCTCTCGCCCGAGCAGGTCACCGCGACCGACCTCGCGGGCGAGCAGATCACCGCGAAGCTCACGAGCGCACCGGGCAACGACGCGGCGATCGGCGGCCTCAAGGTGACGACCGAGAACGCCTGGTTCGCGGCGCGGCCGTCGGGCACGGAGAACGTCTACAAGATCTACGCCGAGTCGTTCGTGTCGGAGGAGCACCTGGCGCAGGTCCAGGCCGAGGCGAAGGACGTCGTCTCGGCCGCGCTCGGCAGCTGACTCCCGGTCGCGAGGTAGAAGCTCCGGTCGCGAGGGAGAACCCCCGGCGTCCTACCTCGCGACCGGAGCTTCTCCCTCGGCGAGAACCGGAGACCTAGCGCGGCGCCTGACGGGCGTCCCAGGTCTCGGTCGCGACACGCTGCGCGTCCCGCAGCGCGCGCGCCGGGTCCACACCCTTCGGGCACACCTGCGTGCACGCACCCACCTGGATGCACGGCCACGCGCCGTTCTCCGTGTCGAGGACGTCCGCACGGTCCAGCTCGCCGCCGTCGCGCGAGTCCTCGTCCCACCGCCGGGCGGTCGCGACGACCGCCGGGCCGAGGAAGTCGGGCGCCGGCTCGAGCTGCGGGCACGCCGCGTAGCAGAGCATGCAGTCGATGCACTGCGCGAAGTCCCGGAACGCGGCGAGCTCGCCCGGCGCCTGGACGCTGCCCGACGCCGGCCCGCGCGCCCGCAGCGCGTCGTCGCCTGGGTCCGGGGCCGGGTCGTGCGCACCCGGACCCGGGTCCGCGCCCAGGGCGAGGGCCTCCCCCGCCGGGCCGGCCAGCGGGAGCCGCGTCGCGCCGTCGGGCACGAGCCACGGCTTCACCGCGGCGAGCTTGCCGAGGAACGTGTCGGTGTCGACGACGAGGTCGCGCAGCACCTCGGCGTGCGCCAGCGGCTCCACGACGAGGCCCGACGTGCGGTAGCCGCGCACGAACGTCTCGCACCCGAGCACCGGGCGGCCGTTGACCATGACGCCGCACGACCCGCAGACCGCCATCTTGCACGACCACCGGAACGTCAGTGTCGGGTCGGCGTTGTCCTTGACCCACTGCAGCGCGTCGAGCACGGACGTGCGGTCGTCGAACGGGACGTCGAACACGTCGCGCCGTGCTGCGCCGTCGGGGTCCTGACGTGCCACCTCAAGCCGCACCGTGCTCCCCGTCTCGCTCACGAGCCCGCTCCCTCTGCCGCCGAGAACGACCTGGCGGTCGTTCTCGCGCTCTTTCCGTCCGTGAGGTCGTGCTCGGCGCCGGACGACGGCCGTCCACCCACGGGCGCGTGCGTGATCCGCACCCCGCCGTCGGCGTCGAGCGCCGCGAGCGAGTGGCGCGGGACGTCGTCGGTGCCGGGGAAGTCCAGGCGCTGGTGCGCGCCACGCGACTCCTCGCGCGCGAGCGCCGCCGCGACCGCGACATGGGCCACGAGCAGCGTCGCGCCGAGCTCGACAGTCGTCGCCCAGTCGGTGTTGAGCACCGCGCCCGTGTCGGCGACGCGGACGTCGTCGTAGCGTGCGCGCAGCTCCTCGAGCGCCGCGAGCGCCCGCCGCAGCCCCTCGGCGTCGCGGTAGATCCCGGCGTCCGCGTCGAGCACGCGGCCCAGCTCCGCGCGGATTGCGGCAGGAGGCTCGGTGCCGCGACCCCGCATCGCGAGGTGACGGTCCGCGACCTCCGCGGCGCGGTCCACGACGTCCGCCGCGACGCTCCCGGGGCCGACCCCCGCACCGGCGGCCGCAGCACCGCCGGTCACGCGCCCGCCCCCGACGGCGTGCTCGCGCGACCACCCGAGCGCCTGCTCGCCGGCCGCGCGTCCCACGACGAGCGTCTCCACGAGCGAGTTCGACCCGAGCCGGTTGGCCCCGTGCAGCCCGGTCGACGCGCACTCCCCGGCGGCGAACAGCCCGCCGATCTCCGTCGCGCCCCGCGCGTCGGTGCGGATGCCGCCCATCGTGTAGTGCGCCGTCGGGCGGACGGGGACCGGCTCGAGCGCGGGGTCCACGCCCGCGAACTGCTTCGCGAGGCTCGCCACGAGCGGCAGCCGCTCGGCGATGCGCTCGCGGCCGAGGTGGCGCAGGTCGAGCAGCACGACGCCGCCGTCGGGCGAGGGGATCGTGCGACCGTCGCGGTCCGCGTGCCAGAACGCCTGCGACAGCCGGTCGCGCGGGCCGAGCTCCATCGTGCGGGGCACGGGCGACCCGACGGGCGTCTCGGGGCCGAGGCCGTAGTCGGCGAGGTACCGCTTGCCGTCGGCGTCGAGCAGCACGCCGCCCTCGCCGCGCACCGCCTCGGTGAGCAGGATGCCGCTGCCGGGCAGGCCGGTCGGGTGGAACTGGAGGAGCTCGAGGTCGCGCAGCGGGACGCCCGCGCGCAGCGCCATCGCCATGCCGTCGCCCGTGACGATCCCCGCGTTCGTGCTCGTCCCCCACGCGCGCGCCGCGCCGCCGGTCGCGAGGACCACCGCGGGCGCGGCGAGGAGCAGCGGCTCGCCGCGGTGCTGGTCGTGCACGACGACGCCGCGCACCTGCGCGCCTGGCGAACCGCCCGCGACGGCCGGCCCGCCGCCGTCCACGACCTCACCCGTGACCACGAGGTCGAGGACGTGGTGCTCGTCGTAGCGGCGGATCGGTCCGGCGTCGCCCGAGTGGCGCAGCGACGTCTGGAAGAGCGTGTGCAGCAGGTGGAACCCGGTGCGGTCGGCGGCGAACCACGTGCGCGCGCGGCTCATCCCGCCGAACCGGCGGATCGCGACGTGCCCGTCGTCGCCGCGGCTCCAGGGCATGCCCCAGCGTTCGAGCCGCCACAGCTCGCCGGCCGCGCGCTCGACGACGAACCGCACCGCGTCCTCCTCGCACAGCCCCGCGCCGCCTGCGAGGGTGTCGGCGACGTGCTGCTCCAGCGAGTCGTCGTCCCCGACGACGCCCGCGGCGCCGCCCTCGGCCGCGACGGTGTGCGAGCGCATCGGGTACACCTTCGACACGAGTGCGACGACGGGGGTCCGGGCGGTCTCGTCGGCCGTCGCCTCGCGGGCGGCCGCCTCCGCGATCGCGAGCGCCGCGCTCAGCCCGGCCGCGCCGCCACCGACCACGACGACGTCCGCGTGCTCGACCCGCAGCCGCGTCACCGGACGGGACCTCCGGCCCTGTCTCGCACAGCGGGCCGTCGGACCGGGGGGACGGACGTGACGTGGGTCATACCGGAAGGCTCGTGCCTCGCGGAATCTTGCGCAACAGGCGAAGGTCCTCGGTCCCACCGTGCTGGATGGGCACCGGTACCCATCGCTGCGCGCGCCGCGCCCACGTACGGTCGCCGGGAATCCCACCCGACGAGCCCGGAGTCCTCATGCGCCCTGCCCGTACCGCCGCCCACCTCGCTGTCGCGTCCGCTCTCGTCCTCGGCCTCGCAGCCTGCTCCGACGGCGGGGACGCGCCCGCGGAGACCAGCGCCCCGGCCGTCGAGGAGTCGGCCGAGACGGAGGCCGAGCCGGCGGACGACGAGACCGAGGCGGCCGAGGAGGACGCGGCGCCCGCGAGCGACGGCGAGCAGCCCGACTGGGCGAACCCCCTCAAGGACCCGGGCGAGCAGATCTCGACCTACACCGTCGGCGACGTGCGCGTCGACGTCTACCAGGTGAGCGTCGTCCCGGCGACGAAGACCGGGAACTTCGTCGACCCGGAGAAGAACGAGCCGATCATCGCCGTGGGGGACGACATCGTCTTCGTCAACTACGTCGTGACGAACGAGGGCGAGCCGATCGACCTCGGCTCGAGCCTCGTCAACACGAGCGCGCGCTACGACGACTGGCCCTACATGCAGGGCATGGACTCCGTCACGGACTTCGACCTCACCGACGCGCAGGGCGTCAACCGGAACGGCATGGCGGACGGGGCCTACCGCGAGCCGTCGGTGTACACGCTCGGCACGGACCAGACCTACTCGTACGGCGAGAACTTCCCGTACCAGCCCGGGTCGCCGATCACGTTCGAGTCCGTCATCACACCGGTCGACGCCGAGGGCGAGCTCCTGCACGACGAGCGCCTCGAGGGCTCGGGGACCGGCACGATCTCCTGACCGTCCGACCGGGCCGTCCGCGCTGCGGCAGGCCCGGGGACGAGCGCGACGGCGAGGGTGCGGCACGACCGCACCCGCGCCGTCGTGCGTCGGGGCTCAGCGGCGCGTGAGGTCCTCGTACGCGGGGTGGCGCGCGATGTAGGCCTTGACGAACGGGCACAGCGGCACGACGCGCTCGCCCGACGCGCGGACCTGGTCGAGCGCGCCGACGACGAGCGCCGACCCGACGCCCCGGCCCTCGAACGCCGGGTCGACCTCGGCGTGCGTGAAGATCACCCGCCCCGGCTCGCGCACGTACTCGGCGAACCCGGCGACGACGCCGTCCGGGGTGCGGGCCTCGAAGCGGTCGCCGGCGTCGACGACGTCGATCGTCTGCGGGTCTGTGTCCTGGCTCATGGCGCCCATCGTCCACGATGCGAGCACCCGGTGCGACACTGGGACGGTGGTGCAGGATCCCCCGCTCTCCCCGGCCGGACCGGAGGACGACGACCCCAGTGACGAGCGCGGCGTCGCGGCCCCCGAGGCCCCGGCGTCGCGCAACCCCTACCGGGCGGTCCTGACCGTTCCCGGCGCCTGGCGCTTCTCCGCCGCCGCGCTCGTGGCACGCCTGCCGATGTCCATGGTCGGCATCGGCACGATCCTCATGATCCAGGGGATCTACGGCGAGTACGCCCTCGCCGGCCGCGTCGCGGCGGTGCTCATCGTGGTGCAGGCGATCTTCTCGCCGCAGATCGCGCGGCTCGTCGACCGCGTCGGCCAGCGGAAGGTCATGCTGCCCCTGCTGGCGGCGACGACCCTCGGGCTCGGCGGGCTCATCCTGTGCGCGGTGCTCGGCACGCCCGAGTGGACGCTCTACGTCTTCGCCGCGATCGCCGGCGGGACGCAGGGCTCGTACGGGTCGATGGTCCGTGCCCGGTGGACCGGGGTGCTCGACGACCCCCGGCGCCTGCACACCGCCTACTCCCTCGAGTCCGCGCTCGACGAGCTGGTGTTCGTCGTCGGGCCCGTGCTCGCCACGATCCTCGCGACGACCGTGTTCCCGTCCGCCGGGCTGCTCGTGCCGCTCGTCGCGGCCGTCGTGGGCGGGCTGTGGTTCCTCTCGCAGCGCGGGACGGAGCCGCCCGTCGTCGTGCCGGAGCCGGGCGTCAAGCAGCGGTCGGCCATGCGGTCGACGGGGATGGTCGTGCTCGCCGTGATCTTCGTCGCGATGGGCATCGTGTTCGGCGCCACCGACGTGTCGACGATCGCGTTCGCCGAGGAGCAGGGGCAGCAGGGCGCCGCCGGGCTGATCCTCGCGGTCTTCGCGTCCGGCTCGCTGCTGTCCGGGCTGTTCTACGGCGCCCGGCACTGGGTGTCGCCGCTGTGGCGGCGTTTCGTGCTCGGGATCGTCGGCCTCGGCGTCGGCGTGAGCCTGTTCTTCTTCGTCACGTCGCTGCCCGTGCTCGCGGCGGTGATGTTCGTGACCGGCTTCGCCATCGCGCCGACGCTCATCAACGGCAACGGGCTCGTCCAGAACCTCGTCGCCCCGAACCAGCTCACCGAGGGTCTCGCGTGGGTCGGGACGTCGCTCGGCGTGGGCGTGTCGATCGGGTCGTCCGTGGCCGGGACGCGGATCGACGCGGCCGGCGCGCACGCCGGGTTCGAGGTCGTCGTCGCGGCGGCGCTGCTCGCGGTCGTGCTGGCGCTCGCGGCAGTCCGGTCGCTGCGGCGCAGCGCCGCGCGGGAGGACGTCGCGCCGGCACCCTGACGCGCCTCGCGCCGTCGGCCCACCGGTGCGCCGTCGGTCATCGCTCCTGCCGAACCCCGGGTTGTGCGCCCTTGAACGGCCCGAACGACACATGTCCCGGGGTTCGGCACGGGACGTTGCCGTGCAACCCCGGGTTCGGCGGGTGCCCGACGGCGGTCCCTCAGCCGGTCGGCGGCGTCGCGCCGGGCCGGCCGTCCCGCAGGTGGGCGCGCTCGCCGTCGTGGTCGAAGATCGTGAGGATCTCGACCGGGCCGTCGTGCGCGCCGAACGAGTGCGGGACCATCGTCGAGAACTCCGCGGCCTGCCCGGCCTGGACGAGCACGCGGCGCTCGCCGAGGTAGAGGCACGCGGTCCCGGAGAGCACGGTGAACCACTCGTGGCCGGGGTGCACGCGCTGGTGCTCGGGACCGACCGGCCGCTCCGGCGTGATCCGCATCTTCGCGACGGTGCTCCCCGCACGCTCGCGCGACAGGAGCCACGTCGTGACGCCCTCGTGCCGGCTGGGCTCGGGGCGGATCACGACGTCCTCGTCGTCGACCGGCTCGACGAGCTGGTCGAGCGTCGTGCCGAGCGCACGGGCGATGGGCACGAGCTGGTCGAGCGCGATGCGGCGCCCCCCCGTCTCGATGCGGCTCAGCGTCGACGGGCTGAGGTAGCACCGGGCCGCGAGCGCGTCGAGCGTCCAGCCGCGCGCGAGGCGCAGCCCGCGGATGCGCTGCCGGACGACGGCGTCGAGGTCGACTTCTTGCGTCATGCGCAAGAGTCTATGTCTCCTGCGCAGATCCGGCCTACCGTGGTGGCATGACGTCGCACGACCACCACCACCACGACCATGCTTCAGGTCACCACGGCCATGCCCACGTCGGTGCCCATGAAGGCGCCCACGGAGGTGCCCGCCCCGACGACGACGCCTGCGCCGAGATCCTCGAGCTCGACGCCGTGGTCTTCGCGGACCTCCTCGCCGACGTCGTCGCGCGCGTCGCGGCCCTCGCGCCGTCGCCCACTCGGACCGTCGTCGACCTCGGCGCGGGCACCGGGACCGGGACGCTCGCGCTCGCGAAGGCCCTCCCGGACGCGCAGGTCGTCGCCGTCGACTCGTCGTCCGTGATGCTCGGCCGCCTGCGCGCCGCCGCCGACGGCGCGGGTGTCGGCGAGCGGGTCCGCACCGTCGAGGCCGACCTGGACGACGGGTGGCCCGCGACCGGCGAGGCCGACCTCGTGTGGGCGTCCGCGTCGATGCACCACGTCGCGGACCCCGACCGCGTCCTGCGCGACGCCTACGCCGCGCTCGCCCCCGGCGGGCTGGTCGCGGTCGTCGAGATGACCGGGACGACGCCCGTCCTGCCGCGGTCCGTCGGACGCGAGGGCCTCGCCGGCCGCCTCGCCGAGGCGATGACGCACGCCGGGTGGAACCAGTACCCCGACTGGACGCCCCACCTCCAGCGCGCCGGGTTCCGGCTCGTGGAGCGCGTCGAGCTCGAGTCGTCACCGGCGACCGGACCCGACGCGACGCGCTGGGTGCGCACGGCCCTCGAGCGCCAGCGCGACCACCTCGCGCCGCACCTCCCGCCCGAGGACGTCGCCGCGATCGCCGCCTTCCTCGACCGGCCCGAGCGCACGGCGTCGGGCACCGACCCCGAGCCCCCCGGCGACGAGCCGACGGCCCGCAGCGGCCGCATCCTCTGGGCGGCGCGCCGCCCCTCCCGCTGACCCGATCCCTGCTGAGGAGACCCCATGACCACCACCTCGCTCCCCACCCACGACGTCGCGATCGTCGGTGGCGGACCCGCCGGGCTGTCCGCCGCGGTGACGCTCGCCCGCTCGCTGCGCTCCGTCGTCGTGATCGACGCGGGCGAACCCCGCAACGCGCCCGCCGAGGGCGCGCACAACCTGCTCGGGCGTGAGGGCGTCCCGCCCCGCGAGCTGCTCGCCGCCGGGCGGCGCGAGGCGGCGTCGTACGGCGCGCAGGTCCGGCCCGGCCGCGTCGTCGCCGTGCGCAGGGAGGGAGACGGGTTCGCCCTCGACGTCGCGCCGCTCGCCACGCTCGCCACTGCCGGCGCTGCCGGCGCGGACCGCACGGACCGCACGGACGCGTCGGGCCCCGTCGACGGCCGGGCGCCGACGACGGTCCGCGCCCGGCGGGTGCTGCTCGCCGCCGGCCTCGTCGACGAGCTGCCCGACGTCCCGGGCGTGCGGGAGCTGTGGGGCCGGGACGTCATCCACTGCCCGTACTGCCACGGCTACGAGGTGCGCGGTCGCCGCATCGGCGTCCTCGGCACGGGGCCGAACGCGGTGCACCAGGTGCTGCTGCTGCGCCAGCTGAGCGACGACGTCACGCTCTTCCTCCACACCGCACCCGAGCCCGACGACGCGGCGTGGGAGAAGCTCGCGGCCCTCGGCGTGCGCGTGGTCGAGGGGCGGGTCGCACGCCTCGACGTGGGCGTTCCGGGTACCCGACCGGCAGGAGAGGACGGCGTGGCCGGCGGCTCGCTCCGCGGCGTCGTGCTCGAGGACGGCACGACGTTCGCCGTCGACGCGGTCGCGGTCGCGCCGCGCTTCGTCGCGCGCGGCGAGCTGTTCGAGCAGCTCGGCGGCGAGCTCGAGGAGCACCCGATGGGTGGGCGGTTCGTCCCGGTCGACGCCCGCGGCGCGACGGCGGTGCCGGGCGTGTGGGCCGCGGGCAACACGAGCGACCTGTCGGCGATGGTCGGCGCGTCGGCCGCGGCCGGCGTGATGGCCGGCGCGCAGCTCAACGCCGAGCTCGTCACGGAGGACGCCGAGCGGGCCGTCGAGCGCCGTCGGTCGCCGTTCTCGGCGCACCGGGAGGCCGAGGTCGCCGCGCTCGTGGCGGGCGTCCGCGCGCACGGGCTCGCCTGAGCGGGACCGGCCGCCCGACGTCTTCGCCCGCGTCCCGATGAGTCCGGGGGCCGGCGGGCATCTACCTCTTCAGCGCCGACGCACCCACGAGGGTTCCGGCAGGCTGCCGAGGAGGCGTGATGGTGAGCGTGGGTCGCCCGAGGACGGTGACGCGGCGGTGGTGGGCGCTGGCCGTGGTGTGCATGGCCATGTTCATGGGGGTGCTCGACTCGACCAGCGTGTACGCGGCGCTACCGGTGATCGCCGTCGACCTCGGCTTCGCCCCTGCCCAGACGCAATGGGTGGTCACCGCCTACGGGGTGGCGATCGGTGGGCTGCTGCTGCTGGGTGGGCGGCTGGCCGACCTCCTCGGACGGCGCCGGGTGTTCATGGCCTCGGTGGGCGTCTTCGCGGTGTCGTCGGTGGCGTGCGGCCTGGCCTGGTCGAGCGAGGTGCTCATCGCCGCCCGTGTGGTCCAGGGAGTGGGCGCTGCGGTGATGACGCCTGCGGGGCTGTCGATCGTGATGCAGGTCTTTCCCGACGGCCCCGACCGCAACAAGGCCCTGGGGATCTGGGGCGGGCTCGGCGGGGCCGGCGCGTCGGCCGGTCTCCTGCTGGGTGGCGTGCTGACCGACGGGCCGGGCTGGGAGTGGATCTTCCTCACCAACGTCCCCGTCTGCCTGGTGGTGCTGTCGCTCTGCCGGGTGCTGCTGCCCGAGGGCTCTGCGGGCGGGCAGCGTCCGGACGTCGCGGGTGCGGTGACGATCACCGCCGCGCTGACGCTGATGCTCCTGGCGTTGTTCCGGGTCGCCGAGGACGGGCCGGGTGTCGCCGCGGCGACGTTGGCTGCGGGTGCCGTGGTGGCGGCAGCCGCGTTCGTCGCGGTCGAGCGTCGTAGCCCGGCACCCCTGGTACCCCTGCGGGTCCTCTCCTCGCGCACCCGGGCCGGCGGCAACCTGGTCGTCGTGATCGCGGGCATCGCGGTCGACGGACTGCTGATCGTCGTGACCCTGTACGCGCAGCAGGTGCTCGGGTTCTCGGCGATCCAGTTCGGGCTGACGACGGCGACCATGACCGTCGCCTCCGTGCTCGCGGTGATGGTCGGGCAGCACCTGGTCACCCGCTCGGGGTTCCGGCTCGTGGCCACCGCGGGCCTGGGCCTCCTGGCGATCGCGTGCGTGCTGCTGAGCCGGCTCTCGCCCGCAGGCGTGCCGGTGGACCTTCTCCCGGGACTCACCGTCTTCGGGGCCGGACTGGGCGCGGCCTTCGTCGCGGGCCAGATCGCCGCGCTGGCCGGTACGGAGGAGCGCGACGCCGGACTGGCGGCAGGTCTGGAGGAGACGTCGTTCGCGATCGGGACGACGACCGGTGCGGCGCTCGCCTCGGCGGTCGCCGTGGGCTACGCGACGCGCCGGTCCGCCGGTCCGCCGTCGGACTCCGCGCTGACCGAGGGTTTCGAGCTCGCGCTGCTGGCCCTGGCCGGCGTTGCGGCGCTGGGGGCCCTGCTGGCGGTGGCGCTGCTCCGCGTCGCACCGGCGGGTGCACGCTGACGTGCGGCGCCGACCACGACGTCGAGCGCCGGGACACGGTCGTACCGGCCCGGGCCGACCGCCGCGGGCTCGCCCTGCGACCGACCGCCGCCCGACGCAGGATGGAGGACGACCCGTCCCCACCCGTGGAGGTACGTCATGCCGTTCGGAATCGGCCGCCCCCCGCAGGACAAGCGCGACCGCACGGTCGCGGACCTGCTCGTCGCGCAGCTCATCGAGGCGGGGGTGCGCCGGATCTACGGCATCGTCGGCGACAGCCTCAACCCCGTCGTCGACGCCGTGCACCGGTCCAACACCGGCGACAACGCGGGCAAGGGCATCGAGTGGGTGCACGTGCGGCACGAGGAGGCCGCGGCGTTCGCGGCGGCCGCCGAGGCCGAGGTCACGGGCGAGCTCGCCGTGTGCGCGGGCTCGTGCGGCCCCGGCAACCTCCACCTCATCAACGGCCTCTACGACGCCAACCGGTCGCGCGTGCCGGTGCTGGCCATCGCGAGCCACATCCCGAGCAAGCAGATCGGCACGGGGTTCTTCCAGGAGACGCACCCCGACCGGCTCTTCACCGAGTGCTCCGTGTACTCGGAGATGATCTCGAGCGCCGAGCAGGCGCCGCGCGTCATCAACTCGGCGATCCACCACGCGTTCGGCGCGCCGGGCGTCGCGGTCCTGACGCTCCCGGGAGACGTCGCCGATCTCGACGCCCCGGCCGCGGTACCGGACGTCGCGTGCCGGCCCCCGCGCCCGCGCATCGTCCCGGACGTGCGGTCGGTCCAGGAGCTCGCCGAGGCGATCGACGCCGCGAAGAAGGTGACGATCTTCGCCGGCGCGGGAGTGCGGGACGCGCGCGACGACGTCATCGCGCTCGCCGACAAGATCGCCGCGCCCGTGGGCCACTCGCTGCGCGGCAAGGAGTTCATCCAGTACGACAACCCGTTCGACGTCGGCATGTCGGGCCTGCTCGGCTACGGCGCCGCGTTCGACGCCATGCACGACTGCGACCTGCTGCTCCTGCTCGGCACGGACTTCCCGTACGACCAGTTCCTGCCGGCCGAGGTCCGGACCGCACAGGTCGACGTCGAGCCCACGCGGCTCGGGCGTCGCACGCGGCTCGACCTCGCGGTCGTCGGCGACGTCGGCGAGACCGTGCGGATGCTGCTCCCGCTCGTGAGGAAGGCGCGGTCGCGCACGTTCCTCGACAAGATGGTGGGCAAGCACGAGAAGGCGATGAGCGGAGTCGTCGGCGCGTACACGAAGAAGGTCGAGCGCACGACCCCCATCCACCCGGAGTACGTCGCCGACGTCCTCGACCAGGTCGCCGCGGACGACGCCGTCTTCACCGTCGACACGGGCATGTGCAACGTCTGGGCCGCCCGGTACATCACGCCGAACGGCCGACGCCGCATCGTCGGCTCGTTCCTCCACGGCTCGATGGCCAACGCGCTGCCCCACGCGATCGGCGCCGCGGCGGCGACGCGCGAGGCCGGTCACGACCGGCAGGTCGTCGCGATGGCGGGCGACGGCGGTCTCTCGATGCTCCTCGGCGAGCTCGTCACGCTGCGGCAGTACGACCTGCCCGTGAAGGTCGTCCTGTTCGACAACGCCAGCCTCGGGATGGTGCGGCTCGAGATGCTCGTCGACGGCCTGCCGATGTTCGGCACCGAGTCGCCGCAGGTCGACTACGCGGCCGTGGCGAACGCGATCGGTATCCCCGCGGTCCGCGTGGAGCATCCCCGCGACCTGCGGCGCGCCCTGGAGGACGCGCTGCACCGCCCCGGTCCGGCGCTCGTCGACGTCGTCACCGACCCGCGCGCGCTGTCGATCCCCCCGAACATCACCGCGGGCCAGGTCCGCGGGTTCGCCGCCGCGATGAGCAAGGAGGTCCTCGGCGGAGGGATGGGCGAGGTCGTGTCGATGGCGCGGGCGAACCTGCGCAACGTCCCGCGCCCGTGACGGAGGGCGCCACGGCGCCGGGCGCGCCGACCCTCGCCGAGGTACGGACCACGGCGCGCGAGGTGTTCGGGTGGGAGCGGCTGCGGCCGGGCCAGGCCGAGGCGATCTCCGCGCTCCTCGACGGTCACGACGTCCTCCTCGTCCTGCCCACGGGCGCCGGGAAGTCCGCGGTCTACCAGCTGCCGGGCCTCGAGCTGCCCGGGCCGACGCTCGTCGTCTCACCCCTCATCGCCCTCCAGCATGACCAGATGCGCTCGCTGCTCGAGCTCGGGGACGGGGAGGCGGCGGCCGCGGCGGTGAGCTCCGCCGTGCCCGCCGCCGAGCGGCGCGCCGCGCTCGAGGCGGCAGCCGCCGGGGAGCTCGACTTCCTCTTCCTGTCGCCCGAGCAGCTCGCCAACGCCGAGGTGCTCGACGCCGTCCGCGCCGCGCGACCGAGCCTCGTGGCCGTGGACGAGGCGCACTGCGTCTCCGTGTGGGGCCACGACTTCCGGCCGGAGTACCTGCGGCTCGGCGAGCGCATCGACACGCTCGACCCGCGCCCGCGCGTCCTCGCGCTCACCGCGACCGCGGCGCCACCCGTCCGCGAGGACGTCGCCGCCCGCCTGCACCTGCGCGACGCCGCGGTGATCGTCCGAGGGTTCGCCCGCCCCGGCATCGCGCTCGAGGTGGTCCGTGCGATCGACGACGCGGACAAGCGGCGCGCGGTCGTGGAGCGCGTGCGCGAGGAGGCGGAGAAGGGGATCGGCATCGTGTACGTCGCGACCCGCCGCCACACCACCGAGCTCGCCGACGCCCTCGCCGACCCGAGCACCGGCCGGGCGCTGCGCGCCGTCGCCTACCACGGCGGCATGCGCCGTGCCGAGCGCGAAGAGGCCCAGCGCCGGTTCACCGAGGACGAGGTCGACGTCGTCGTCGCGACGTCGGCGTTCGGCATGGGGATCGACAAGCCGGACGTGCGGTTCGTCGTGCACGCCGACGTGCCCGGGTCCCCGGACGGCTACTACCAGGAGGTGGGTCGCGCGGGCCGCGACGGCGAGCCCGCCGTCGCCGTCCTGTTCTACCGGCCGGAGGACCTGGGGCTGCAGCGCTACTTCCGGGTCGGCGTGCCGGACCGCGGCGACGTGCTCGAGGTGGCGCGCGCGCTGCGCGGTGCGCACGACCCGGCTGGCCCCGCCGACCCGCCCCCCGGGACGAGCGCCGGTGACGCCACGTCGCCGCGCGGCCGGCTACCGCGCCGCCTGGCGCGCCTGCGCGCGCTCGTGACCGACGCCCGCGCGCTGCTGGGCCCGGGCGCGCGACCGGCCGACGTCGCCGACGCCGCGGTCGAGCTCGCCGAGGACCGGCGCCGCGTGGACGACTCGCGCCTCGACATGATGCGCGCGTACGCCGAGACCGCGCAGTGCCGGCGCCAGTTCCTCCTCGCCTACCTCGGCGAGGAGCTCGCCGAGCCCTGCGGGCGCTGCGACACGTGCTTGGCGGGCACGGCGACGGAACGGGTCGTCGACGACACGGTGCCGTTCCCCGCAGGCTCGCAGGTGCGGCACGCCGAGTTCGGCGACGGCACGGTCATGGGGTACGACGCCGGCGAGGAGAACGGCGAGGGCGAACGCGTGACCGTGCTCTTCGCCTCGCACGGCTACCGGACGCTCAGCGTCGGCGCGGTCGGCGAGCACGGCCTGCTCGAGCCCGCCTGAGGCCGAGGCCTCTTGTCAGACGTCCCGGCGGCGCACGACGACGCAGGCAGCGGCCACCACGACCGCCGTCCAGACCACGATCGCGACGACGCTCCATGTGAGCGTCGCACCGTCGGCTCCGCTCGGGAGCTCCAGGACCGTGCCCTCCGGCCCCGGGAGCGAGCGGGCGAAGCGGCCGACGGCGTCGACCGGGATCGCCTGCAGCAGCGCGGGCACGACGTAGAGGAAGCCGAGGGTCGCGGCGATGCCGCCGGCACTGGACCGGACGACGAGCCCGAACGCGAGGGCGATCACCGCCGCGGCGGCCTGGTAGAACGCCGTGCCCGCGAGCACGCGCAGCACGACCGGGTCGGTGATCCCTCCGGCTGACCCGTGACCGAGCACGAGGGCCGCGACGAGGAACGACACCACGCCGGAGACCACCGAGGCCACGAGGGCGGCCGCGGCGACCACCACGGCCTTGGCGAGGACGACCGGCACGCGGCGCGGCACGACGGCGAACGTGGTGAGGACGGCACCGCGCTCGTACTCCGTGGTGCCCACGATCGTCCCGAGGACGACGAGGAGCAGGAGCCCGAGGTAGTTCGTGTCCGTGAACGCGCCGACCGCACCGGCGAGCGCGGTGTCGGCGTCGGTGACGTCCGACCGCTCGGTGAGCGCCGTGATCACCGCGACGAGGACCGGCACGAGCAGGGCGAGGGACAGGAGCCACCACGTCGACCGCAGGCCCCGCGCCTTGAGCGACTCGGACGCGACGAGGCCGCCGAACCCCAGCCGCGGCGCGCTCGTCGGGGGCGGGGCGGGCGACGTGGCCGGCGACGTCGTCGGGGGCGCGGGCCGTGCGGGCTGTGCGGTCATCGGGGGCCCCCGTCGGTCGAGTACTCGACGGCGTCCTTCGTCAGCTCGAAGAACGCGTCCTCCAGCGAGACGTGCTGCGGGACGAGCTCCGCGAGCACCGTGCCGGTGCGCATCGCGAGCGCGCCGACCTGGTCGCTCGACAGCCCGGTCACGGTCAGCACCCGTTCCTCCGTCGACGCGACCGTGCCGCCGGACGCACGGACCTCGGCGGCCAGCGCGTCGGACGCCTCCGCGGTCCGGACCCGGACGCTGCCCCCCGTCGCAGCCGCGACGATCTCCTCGACCGTCCCGCTGGCGACGAGCCGTCCGCGGCCCAGGACGACGACGTCGTCCGCCGTGAGCGCCATCTCGCTCATGAGGTGGCTCGAGACGAGGACGGTCGTGCCCTGCGCCGCGAGCGCGCGCACGAGCTCGCGGACCCAGTGCACGCCGTCGGGGTCGAGGCCGTTCACGGGCTCGTCGAGCACGAGCGTGCGCGGGCGCCCCAGGAGCGCGGCGGCGATGCCCAGGCGCTGCCCCATCCCCAGCGAGAACGTGCCGATGCGACGACCGGCCACCGCGGCCAGTCCCGTCGTCTCCAGCACCTCGTCCACGCGGGAGGAGGGCAGCCGGTGCGTGAGCGCGATCGACCGCAGGTGGGTGCGCGCGGTGCGGCCCGGGTGCACCGCGTGGGCGTCGAGCATGGCGCCGACGGCCGTGAGCGGCGCCGGGTCGTCGACGAACGGCTTCCCGTCGATCCGGACGACCCCGCTCGTCGGCCGGTGCAGGCCCAGGATCATGCGCATCGTCGTCGACTTGCCCGCACCGTTCGGGCCGAGCAGCCCGGTCACCCGGCCGGTGCGCACCACGAAGCTCAGGTCGTCGACGGCGACCGTCTCGCCATAGGTCTTGGTGAGGTGCTCGACCTCGATCACCGGAGCATCTCGCGTCGCGCAGGGTCTGTCCGCATGGGTGGAACTCAAACATCCGTGGTCGCCGCCCGCGAGGCGAACCGGCGCGGGGAGAGGTCCCCATGCCCGGGTGGCTGTGGACGGCCGATCTCGCGCGCGCGTCACGGTATGGTGTGCGCACGTTCACGACAACTCCACGCGTCGCTCAAGGGACCACGAATGATCGTCTTCCTCGTCATCGGCATCGCCGCGCTCGCGCTGCTCCTCCTCTCGCTCCTGGTCGGGGAGATCGTCGACCTGGGTGACGGGACGCTCTCGGGTACCTCGCTGGGGGTCGGGGGCGTGGTGTTCGGGTCCGTCGGGGTCATCGTCACGGCCAACGGCCTGCCCACGTGGGTCGCGTACGTCGGCTCGCTCGTCGTCGCGGTCGTCGTCGTGCTCGTCGTCCAGCGCCTCGTCACGCACCTGCGCGACTCGGAGGACGGGACGCCCGTGTCGCTCGTCGGCGTGCAGGGCACCGCGACGACCGCCATCGACCCGGCCCGCGGCGAGGTGTCGCTCGACGCCGCGCACGAGCTCGAGCGCCGGCTCGCCTGGTCGGAGGAGCCCATCCCCGAGGGCGCGCGCGTCGTCGTCCTCGAGCAGTCCGGCAGCAAGGTGCGCGTGCGCCGGCACTTCGCGAACGACTGACGACGTCCCGCACCTGCTGCACCGCCGCCCGGCCCGCCCGCACCGCCGCACAGGCCACCCGAACCTTCGCACGCACCGCACGCCCACCGCCCGAACGGAAGGAGACGCGCCCCGGCGCTGACCATGCTGGACGACTCGAACAACCTCATCACGACCCTGGCGATCGTCGCCCTGGTCATCGCGTTCTTCGCGGTGATCATCTTCATCAGCAAGCGCATCCGTCGCGTCCCGCCGAACGAGGCCCTCGTCATCGTGGGCCGCGGCGCGGGCCGCAAGGAGGCCACCGGCAGCGGCCAGAAGGTCATCGTCGGCGGCCGCACGTTCGTCTGGCCGATCCTCCAGCAGGGCTTCCCCATCTCGCTCGAGCAGCGTCAGATCGGGATCACCGTCGAGGGCGTGGACAAGCACCGCATCAAGATCGCCATCAAGGCGTCGATCAACTTCAAGGTCCGCGGCGACGAGGAGGGCGTGCGGCGTGCCGCCCAGCGCTTCCTGTCCCAGCAGGGCACGCTCACCGAGATCATCAAGGAGTCCCTCGAGGGCTCGCTGCGCTCCATCGTCGGCGACATGACGATCGAGCAGATCATCTCGGACCGCAAGGGACTGTCGGACCGCGTGGTGGAGTCCACCAAGGCCGACCTGTCCGAGCAGGGCCTGCAGGTCGACCTGCTCAACATCTCCGACATCTCGACGCCGGGGTCGGACTACCTGTCCAACCTGGGCCGCGCCGAGAACGCGCGCGCCCGCCAGGTCGCCGAGGTCTCCGAGGCCGAGGCGCAGCGTGCGTCGGAGTTCGCGGTCATCGAGGCGGCGGAGCAGATCGCCGAGCGTCAGAAGGCGCTCGACCTCAAGCGCGCCGTCATCAAGGCCGACACCGACCGCGCGAACGCCGAGGCGGACGCGGCCGGCCAGCTGGCCCGCGCCGAGCAGGACCGTCTCGTCGCGCAGCAGGAGCGCGAGGCGCTCGCCGAGCAGGCTCGCGTGACGCAGGAGCGACTCGACATCGAGATCCGCAAGCCGGCCGAGGCCAAGGCGTACGCCGAGGTCCAGGAGGCGAACGCGCGTCGTGACGCCGCGAACGCGTCCACGGAGGCGGAGGCCTACAAGCGCACCGTCATCGCCGAGGCGAACAAGACGGCGGCGATCCAGGACGCCGAGGCGTCCGCCGCCGCGGTGCGCCGCGCCGGTGAGGCCGAGCGTGACCGCCAGGTCGCCCTGGCGGCCGGTATCAAGGCCGAGGGTGAGGCTCGCGCGTCGGCGATCGAGGCCGAGGGTCGCGCCGAGGCGGTCGCCACCGACGCCAAGGCCGAGGCGCTCAAGAAGTACGGTGAGGCGGCCCTCGTGCAGGAGCTCATCGAGCGCCTGCCCGAGATCGTGCGCGCCGCGGCCGAGCCGATCGGCAACATCCAGGGCATGACCGTCATCTCCACCGACGGCGCGTCCGCGATCACGAAGAACGTCGCCTCGGTCCTCGGGGAGGGCCAGGGCGTCATCAAGCAGCTCACGGGCGTCGACATCAACCAGCTCATCGCCGGCCTGGCGGGCAGCACGCTGCCCGGCACCGGCGCCACGTCGGAGTCGAACGGCACGCGCGTCTGACCTCTCGCGCCCCTTCGAGTCGTGGCCCGTCCGGCCTTCCGGGCGGGCCACGGTCGTGCGTGGCCGAGGACTCGCCGGCCACGCGTCCGAGGTCCGGGACCTTCGTCCCGCGCGCCACGCCGAAGGTCGCCAGGCGGTCCGGAGCGGGAACGGGGAGACGAGCTGGACGGTTGTCCAGTTCGACAGCCCGATCACCGGCAGGACCAGCGTCGCTTCTCCGGACGACCCCCTGGAGATCGACATGACCATGCTCCCGCGACCCCGTCGCGACCGCCGCCGCGCCGCGCGACTCGTCGGCACCGCGTTCCTCGCCGGAGCCGTCGCCCTCACCCCTGCGGCGACGGCATCGGCCGCGAGCGCATCCGACCCGTCGACCTCTGCTCCGATCACCGTCAACCCGTTCGACCTCGCCGGCGGCTTCAGCGTGTACGCGCGCCAGGACGCCACCCTCGCGAACCAGGAGACGGAGGGCAGCATCGCCGTCGGCGGTGAGCTCACCGTCACGCGCAGCGGCGGAGGGACGTATGCGATCCACCACTACGTCGCCGGGACGCCGGGCTACACGATCCCGACCGTGGACGGCGACCCCACCCGCCTCCTCGTCGGCTCGTACTCCACGGACTCCGGGCTCGTCGAGATCAAGAACTCCGGGTCGGGCGGCGACCCTGCCCTCGCCGGTCACCTCAAGGTCGCGCACGACAGCACGGACTTCGCGGCCTTCGAGCGCGGTGGATGGGTCCGCTGGCGGACGGCGACGGACGACGCCCCCGCGATCGACGCGACGAACCAGCCCTGGCCTGCGGGTCAGGAGACGGTCCGGACCGAGCGCGACGACGTCGCGAGCTACGTCGAGGCAGGGGCGACCCCCTTCGAGACCGTGCAGCGGTGTCTTGCCGACCTGGGTTCGCCGACGGGGGCCGGGCACCAGGTCGGGGTCGCGGGGTCGTGGGGCGAGCGGTACGTGCTCGAGCCGCTCTCCGCCGTCGCCCCGAACGTCGTGGACTACGCCGACGTCGCGGGCGCAGGCCTGCTCCAGCTCTCCGACGGCAGTGCCGCGCCCGGCCCGACGAACCCGCTGATCGTCCGGGTGCCCGCTGGCACGACCGACCTCACGGGGTTCCGGATGGATCCGCAGGGAACGTACTCGCCGTACATCCTGTGGGACCTCTCGGCCGTCACCGGGCCGGTCTCGCTCACGAGCCCGGTGCGGATCGACGGCTCCGTCTACGCGCCCGCGGCCGACCTGACGGTCTCCGCCTCGCCGCTCGACGGCCAGGTCGTCGCGCGCAACCTCGTCCTGGCGGGCGAAGGAGAGGCGCACGCGTTCCTCTTCGCAGGGACGATCCCCTGCGGTGGCGACCCGGTCCCCACGCCCACGGGCGGCTACGCGGTCACCAAGGTCGTCGACGACAGGAAGGCCGACGTCGTGCCGACCGGGACCACGTTCACCGTCGAGCAGACCCTCGACGGTGTCGCAGCCGACCCGCTGACGCTGCGCGCCGACGAGCGGCAGGTCGTCGACGGCCTGCCCGTCGGCACGCAGGTCGAGCTCACCGAGGTCGCGCTGCCGGAGATCGAGGGCGTCCGGTGGGGCGAGCCGCGCTGGACGGGCGACGGCGTGAGGGTCGGCCCGGACGGGTCGGCGACCTTCGTCGTCGGCGACGGCACCATCGTCGAGCTGGTCCTCACCAACACCGCGGACGGGACGCCTGGCCCGTGGGTCCCGACCGACCCCACCGACCCCATCGACCCGGGCACCATCGACCCGGGCACCACCGACCCGGGCACCACCGATCCAGGCACCACCGATCCGGACACCACCGACCTCACCGACCCGAGCGACCCGGGCGCCGTCGACCCGACCGGCACCCCCGCCCCGACGGCCGCTGCACGGCGTCCGTCGACGAGCGGTGCGCTCGCGACGACGGGCGCGGCGACGGTCGCCCCCGTCGCGGTCGCGGCTGCGCTGGTCCTGGCGGGTGCGGTCGTGCTGGCGCTGCGGCGTCGGGCACGCTGACGAGCGGAGCGCCGTGCGGGCGCGGCACGTCCGGCTCTCCGGACGGGCCGCACGCACGTGCTCGGTCGTCGTGACAGGCGTACCGACCGGTCACGACCGTCAGCCCGTCCAGCCGAGCCGCCCCATGGCGTTCAGCGCGAGCAGGACGCCGAGGATCCCGAGGACCCAGCCGGTCATCTCGGCGGCGTTCTTGGTCAGCCACCGGTCGAGCCGGTGCAGGAGCGGGTCCACCGCGCGTGCTGCGACGAGCCTGCCGAGGAGGAGCAGGAGCGCCGGAGCGATCATCACGACGCAGTACGCGGCGAGCACGCCCGCGGAGGCCGGCCACGCGACGTCGGACGTGGTGACGATCCCGATCGCGGCGAGGTACGGCAGCATCGTGCCGACCTCGATCGCCACGGCACCGAGCGCGAGACCGACGAGCGGCAGGACGGACGGCCGCGTCCGCACGGTCGCGCCAGCCTGCGCACCGCCGACGTCGGCCCCGGACTCGATGCCGAGCGCCCGCTCGCGCCACCGGGACAACCTTCCCGGCGCGGGCGGGCGGCCGTCCGCCGCGGCACGCTCCGCGCGGCGCGCGGCGCGCTTGCCGTCGAACCGGAAGCTCAGCGCGAAGAGCCCGATGCCGAGCAGGAGCTGCACGATCGCCGCGGCCCGCGTGTCGAGAGCGTCGCCGAAGCGGTCGAGGAACGCCCCGGCGCCGAGCATGACGACGATCCCGACGGCGAGGTAGAAGCCCGCCACGGTCGCCAGGTAGGTGAGCACACGGCCGGCGCGGATCCGCCCGGGCGCGAGCAGCAGCCACACCGGGATGAGCAGCGTCCCGAAGCTCGTCGAGTCGACGAGCGCGAGCACGACGAGGATGCCGGCCATCGTGGCGAGGCCGAGCCCGGTGCCGTCGGCGCCGGCGAGGTCGAGGGGAAGGTCCATGGCCCGACCTTCCCCCGAGCGGGCGGCCGCGTCGTCGGCCGGACGGACGATCCTCGGACCCGCCGCGGAGCGCCGCCGCGCCCCGCCTACACCCTTCGACCGATCCCACGACGACGGCCCGTGTGCTGGGATGGAGCCGTGAGCTCAGCCCGCTGGTGGTCCCGCGACGGCGCCCTGCGCCAGGTGTGGCGCCTCGAGGACTCGCGCAACGACGTCGTCACCGCCGTCATGACGTTCGCGCTCGGGTGGGTGCTCATCGAGGTCGGGCTCGTCGACCTCGTGTCGGTCGACGGCGCGATCGGGATCGTGACGCCCGAGCCGTGGTGGCGGTACGCGCTGCTCGCGGTCGGCTGCGCCCTCATCCTCGTCAAGCGCCGCCGGCCGATGCTCGCGCTGGCGGGCGGCGTCGTCGTCATGCTGGTGGACCTCTCGTGGGGCGGGTCCCTCGCGATCACCGTGGTGCTGTGGGACCTGCTGTACGCGGCGGCGACGTGGGGCAGCCCGCGGGCGCGGGCCTGGCTGTGGGGCGTCACGGTGACCGTCTCGGTGCTCGGCGCAGTCGCGGCCGGCGAGGCCGCGCGCGACGTGCGGGTGTTCGTGTACACGGGTCTGCAGCTGGGCGCCGTGCTGCTGCTGCCCCTGTGGTGGGCGACGAACGTGCGCCAGAAGACCGAGCTCGCCGACCTGGAGCGCGACCGGGCCGACCTCGCAGCCCGCGACGCCGCGAGCGCCGCCCGCGCCGCGGAGCTCGAGCGCGAGCGCGCGAGCGACCTCGAGCGCATCGCCGAGCTCGACCGGCACGAGGCCGTCCGGGCCGAGCGCGCGGCGATGGCGCGCGACCTGCACGACGTCATCGCGTCGCACCTCTCCGCGATCGCCATCCACTCGGGTGCCGCGCTCCAGCTCCCGCCGGACGCGACGCGCGACCGGGCGGCGCTGGAGCAGGTGCGCACGAGCGCGGTCACGTCGCTGGAGGAGATGCGGTCGATGATCCTGCTCCTGCGCAGCGAGCGGCGCGGGTCCGAACCGGTGGTCGCCCCCGGTCGGCTCGCCGAGATCGGCACGCTGCTCGACGCCGCGCGCGCGACGGGGACCGAGGTGACCTTCACGGACGACCCCCGTGCCGCCGGGCTGCCCGCCGCCGTGGACCAGACGCTCTACCGGGTCGCGCAGGAGGCGTTGACGAACGCGCTCAAGCACGCGCCGGGGGCGCCGGTCGCCGTGCGGCTCGAACGGTCGGGCGACGACGTCGTGCTCACCGTCCACGACCACGGGACGCCCGCGCCCACCCCGCTGGGGGACCCGGCGCTCAGCGCAGGAACGGGTCTGCTGACGATGCGCGAGCGTGCCGAGGGGGTCGGCGGCACGCTCGACGCCGGGCCCGCGGACGGGTCGACGGGCGGTGGCGGGTGGACCGTCCGCGCGGCGGTCCCGGCGGCCGGGCCCACCGGTGGTCCGGCATCGGCGTCGGGGGCACCGAGATGATGCGCCCGACGGTCCGCGTGATCCTCGCCGACGACCACGCCGCGATCCGCGCCGGGCTGCGCCTGCTGCTCGAGGCGGCGGACGACGTCGAGGTCGTCGGCGAGGCCGCCGACGGGACGGCGGCGATCACCAACGCGCGGGCGCTGCGCCCGGACGTCGTGCTCATGGACCTGCGCATGCCGGGCGTCGACGGGATCGAGGCGACGCGCGTCATCACGACCGAGGGACTCGCGGACGTCCTCGTCCTCACGACGTTCGACCTCGACGAGTACGTCGACGGCGCGCTGCGCGCCGGCGCGGCGGGCTTCCTTCTCAAGACCGCGGAGCCCGCGGCGCTGCTCGACGCCGTGCGCCGCGTCGCCGACGGCGACGGCGTGCTCGCCCCGGAGGTCACCCGGCGCCTGCTGGCAGCGTTCGCCCGCGGTCCCGGGCCCGACGACGGCCCTCGCCCCGGGGAGCCGGCCCACCCGTCGGGCACGGGACGGGAACCGGGCACGGCGGGCGACCCCCGGCTGGCCGACCTCACGCCGCGCGAGGTCGACGTCCTCGCGGCGCTGGGCCGCGGGCTGTCGAACCAGGGCATCGCGACGGAGCTGTTCATCTCGGAGGCGACGGCGAAGACCCACGTCTCCCGGGTGCTCGCGAAGCTCGGGGTCACGTCGCGCATGCAGGCCGCGATCGTCGCGCGGGACACGGGGCTGGCGTAGGCCGCAGCGCCCGGGGGCACGCGCCCCTCGACGGGTGAGCACGTACGGGTCGTGATGGTGTGGCACCCGTGACGAGCGATCTCAGCCCCTGGTCGGTCCGGGAGTCCGACCTCGACCTCGACGGCCCCCAGGCAGCGGCCTCGATCCTGTCCCTGTCGAACGGGTACGTCGGCGTGCGCGGAGTCCTCGACGAGACCCCCGCGGACGCCGACCCGGCGACGCTCCTCGCCACCGTGCTCGAGGAGTACGACCAGACGTACGCCGAGGGCGGCTACGCCTATCCCGAGGTGGAGGAACGCCTCGTCCCGGTGGTCGACGCCTGGCGTGTCGGCTGGTCCGTGGACGGCACGCCTGTCGACGCCTCGGCCGCCGGGTCGCACGACCGCGCCCTCGACCTGCGCGCCGGCGTCCTGGACCGGGAGCTGCGGTGGACCGCGCCGTCGGGAGGGAGCACGACCCTCGTCAACCGGCGCCTCGTGTCGCTCACGCGACCGGAGCTCGTCGCGTCCCGTTGGCACGTGCTCGCACACGACGACGTCACGGTCGCCCTGCGACCCGCACCTGACTGCTCCCACGGCGACGACGCCGACCGTGAGCGCACGGAGCCCGGGCTCGTCACGACGTCGTGCCGGCACGACGCCGAGGGCTCGTCCGTGCACCAGCGCACCGTCCGCTCGGGCCGGGGTGTCGCCGTCGAGACGGCTCACGTCGTGGAGTGCGCGGACGGCGTGACGCCGGTGTGGCACCACCGCGCCGGGGCCGCCACGCTCACCGTGGACCTGCGTGCGGGTCAGTGGCTCACCGTGCTGGTGCTCGCGGCCCACGTGGGCGGGCCGGACGCCGACGCCCTCCCGGCGCGGGCGCACGCGGCGCTCGCCGACGCGCTGGCGGCCGGCTGGGAGCAGCTTCAGCGCGAGCAGGCGGAGCTCCTCGCCGACGTCTGGGCGCGCGGTGACGTCGAGCTCGAGGGCGACGACGAGATGCAGCAGGCCGCGCGGTACTCCCTCTTCCAGACCGTGCAGGCATCGGCCTGCGTCGACGGCGTCGGCGTCCGCGCCAAGGGCCTGACGGGCACCGGGTACGGCGGGCACGCCTTCTGGGACTCGGAGACCTTCGTGCTCCCGGTCCTGGACCACGTCCTGCCCGGCGCGGCGGCCGCGCACCTGCGCTGGCGGCACACCACCCTGCCTCGGGCGCGCGAGCGCGCGGCCGAGCTGGGTCTGCCGGGCGCCGCGTTCCCGTGGCGGACGATCAGCGGTCGGGAGTCGTCGGGCTACTGGCCCGCCGGTACGGCCGCGTTCCACGTCAGCGCCGCCGTCGCGCTCGCCGCCGTGCGGTACGTCGCAGCCACGGGGGACGAGGCGTTCGCGCGGGACGTCGCCGTGGACCTGGTCGTCGAGACGGCGCGGCTGTGGGCGGGCCGCGGGCACCACACGGACGCCGGGTTCCGCATCGACGGCGTGACCGGACCGGACGAGTACACCGCGATCGTGGACAACAACACCTATACCAACCTCGTGGCGCGCCAGAACCTCCGGGCCGCCGCGGGCCTGTGCGACCGGTATCCCGAGCAGGCCCACCGCCTGGGCGTCAGCGCCGACGAGCGCGCGGCGTGGCTCCTCGCGGCCGACCGGATGATCGTGCCGTACTCCGACGAGCTGCAGGTCACCGAGCAGTCGCAGGACTTCACGCGCCACGCGCACTGGGACTTCGAGGCGCGGGGCACGGCGCGGTTCCCGCTCGACGACCACGTGCACTACTCCGAGCTCTACCGTCGGCAGGTGGTCAAGCAGGCCGACCTCGTGCTCGCGCTGCACGTCGCGCGGGAGGAGTTCACGCCCGAGCAGAGGCGTCGCGACTTCGACTACTACGAGCCCCTCACGGTCCGCGACTCGTCGCTGTCCGCTCCGGTGCAGGCGGTGGTCGCCGCGGAGATCGGCTACGTGGACCTCGCCTACGCGTATGCCCGCGAGTGCGCGCTCCTCGACCTGTGCGACCTGCGCGCGTCGACCGACGGCGGCCTGCACGTCGCGTCGCTCGCCGGGGCGTGGACCGCGATGGTCGCCGGGCTCGGCGGCGCGCGCCTCGACGGCGGCGTGCTCCACCTCGCGCCCTGCCTGCCGTCTCGGTTGACCGGGTACGCGTTCCCGGTGCACGCGGCGGGCGCGAGCGCCCGCGTCGAGGTGCGCAGCGACGGGGTGACGTACCGGCTCGTGTCCGGGGAGAAGCTGCGGATCGTGCACGACGGCGACGAGCTCCGGCTCACCCCGGAGCAGCCGGCGCAGGTGCGGCCGGTCCGTCCCGGGGAGCAGAGCCCGCCGCCCGCGCAGCCGCCCGGCCGGGCGCCGCTCTTCGCCGCGTCGTAGCCCGGCGCACCGACGACGCCCGCCGTCCGACGACGTCCGGCGACGACGAGCGGGCCGGCCCGTCAGCGCGGGAGGTACCGGTCGAGCTGGTCGAGGTAGCCGTCGCGGTCGAAGTCCTCGAACAGCCCGGACTGCAGGATGCAGCCCTGGCACACACCGACGAACAGCGGCGCCTGCTCGACGGCGAGCGCGGTCGCCGCGGCCCCGGCGAGGCCGTTCGCCCGCTGGTGCCACTCCGTGAGGTAGTGCTCGAACGTCGTCCGGATGCGACCGACGACGCCCGCCGCGAGGCCCCGCAGCGCGGGGTCGGTCATCGCCTCCCCCCAGAGCTGCACGAGGATTCCGGGGTCGCCGAGCTCGCGCTGCACCCCCGTCATGAGCACCCGGACGACCTGGGCCGGCGCGGGCAGCGGCTCCTGCGCGGCGAGCCTTTCGACGTCGAGCACCCGCGCCCCCACGATCCGGGTCGCCGTCGCGCGGACGATCTCGGACTTGCTGGCGAAGTACCCGTAGATCGCCCCCGCCGACAGGCCCGACTCGGCGATGATGTCGGCCATCGAGGCCGCCTGGAAGCCCTTGCGCCGGAACACGCGCAACGCCGCGTCGACGATCTCGTCCCGGCGCGCGGCGCGGTACTCCTCGGTGACCCTGGGCACCGGGCCAGCCTAAACCGAACGATCGTTCTTGACAGACCTCGCGGCACAGGTGGACGCTATAGAGAACGAACATTCGTTTTGGAGGCCCGTCATGAGCACGCACCCCGCACCCGTCGCGACGCCCTGGCGTCGCGCCCTCGGGATCGCCGTCGGACTCGTCGTCGTGGTGAGCGTCGTGGTCCTGGCCTTCCTGTGGCCGTCGGTCACCGCCGAGGCGCGGGACCTCCCGGTCGCCGTCGCCGGACCGGCCGAGGCGGTCGCCCAGGTCGAGGCCGGCCTCGCGCACGGCGCCCCCGGCGCGCTCGACATCACCGCCGTCGCCGACCGCGACGCCGCCGTCGCGCTCGTCGAGTCGCGTGACGTCTACGGCGCGATCGTGCTCGGCCCGGAGCCCGAGGTCCTCACGGCGTCGGCCGCGAGCCCCGTCGTCGCGCAGCTCCTCGGTCAGCAGGCGGCCGCGCTCCAGGCGCAGGTCGACTCCGCGGCGGCCGCCCAGGGCGCACCGGCGGGCACCGCGCCCACGGTCGTCGTGACCGACGTCGTGCCGCTGTCCCCCGACGACGCGCGCGGCACGACGCTCTCCGCCGCCACGTTCCCGCTGGTCCTCGGCGGGATCGCCGGCGGTGTCGCGATCGCGCTCGCCGTCCACGGCACCGGACGACGGCTCGCCGCGCTCGGCACCTACGCGGTGACCGGAGGCCTCGCGATCACCGGGATCCTGCACGGCCTCGGCGGGCTGCACGGGGCGTTCCTCGCCGACTCCGCGGCCGTGGGGCTCACCCTCCTCGGGATCTCCGGGACGGTCGTCGGCGCCGCGGCCGTGCTCGGGCGGCCGGGGATCGCCGTCGGGCCGGTGCTCTTCCTGCTGGTCGCCAACCCGCTCTCCGCCGCAGCCGTGCCGGTCGAGATGCTGCTCGCGCCCTGGGGCGCCGTCGGGCAGTGGTTCCCGCCGGGCGCGTCCGCGACGCTCCTGCGCGACCTGTCGTACTTCCCTGCCGCGGACACGACCCTGCCGTGGCTCGTCCTCGCCGGCTGGGCCGTGCTCGGGGTCGGGCTCGTGCTCGCCGGGCACCGTCCCTCCCGGGCTCGGTCCGCTGGCGCCCCGACCACCGCACCCACGGGCGCGGGCACGACGGCCGACGACGCGCTCGTCGACTCCGGTCGCGGCTGACCGGGGCCGGCCGGCCGTGCTGAGCCCTGCCGCGCCGGGTCCGCCGAGGACCGGACGGCGTCAGCCCCGCTCGACGCCGCCGAGCGGGGCGAGACCGGGGCTGCGTACGACGCGGGCCGCGTGCGCGGCCCCGGCCCGCATCGCCGCCTCGACGGGCTCGCCGCGCAGGTGCGCGTCGAGGAACCCCGCGAAGAACGCGTCCCCGGCGCCGTTCGTGTCGACGACGTCCTCGACCGGCTGCGCGGGGACGTCGACGAACCCCTCGGCGGTGAGCGCCGTCGCCCCGCGAGCGCCGTGCGTGCACACGACCAACCGCGCGCCGGCACCGAGCCGGGCCACCATGAACGCGCGATGATCGGGCAGGCGGTCGGAGCTGAGGAACACGTGCGTCCCCGCCTCGACCCACGGGCGGTGGAAGTCCGCCGCGCCGTCGTAGTCGTGCAGGTCCACCCAGACCTCCCGCCCGCGCGCGACGGCGAGGTCGAGCACAGGCAGAGCCGGGACGGCGAGATCGACGACGACCACGGCGGCGGCGTCGAGCGCTGCGACGGCCGCGTCCCACCCCGCACCCGACGCCGCGACCTCGCCCGGGGCGCGCAGGTACACCGACACGCGGCCACCGTCACGGTCCATGAGGTTGAGGTGGCTCTCCGTCCGCCCGTCGGGCGACGGCTCGACGAGCAGCCGCACCCCGCCGGACTCGAGGACCGAGCGCACGCGCGCGCCGTCGTCGTCGGCTCCGAGCACGGTGCGCAGGGTGACCGGCCGGCCGAGAGCCGCGAGGTTGAGCGCCTTCCCGGCGGACGTCCCGCCGACGGTGTCGTAGGAGTCGCGCGCGAGCACCGCGTGCGGGGTGGGGTCCGGGAGCGCGTCGAGCTGGACGATCCGGTTCCACGATGCGGGACCGGCGACGAAGATCCCCTCCCGGTCCCGCGGCGAGGTCCCGGACGAGGTCTCGCGCGGTGCGTCGGTCACACGCTCCACACTACCGACGCGCCGCCCGAGCACCGGAGCCCACGTCGACGCCCGCTCTGATCCCCTCGAAGATCGCCGTCCAGCCGTCCCGCCCGTGCCCCGCCGCGAGCGCGCGCTCGTAGTGCGACTGGACCGCGCGCGGCAGCTCGGGGTCGACTCCCAGCTCCTCGCTCGCGCCGAGGACGTGCGCCGCGGTCGCGCCCATCATCGTCACGGTGCTGAGGGAGCCGGGGTGGACGCCGGTCTCGAACTCCACCCCCGCCGCCTCGTCGGCCCCGATCATCGCGGGCGTGGTGACGAGCGTCTGCAGCGCCTCGGGGACGAACTGGGTCGGCGGCACCCCGGCGGCCTGCGCGAGCGCCGCCGCGTGCGCGACCCCGGACAGTGCCGTGAGGAACACGTCGAGCTGCGCCTGGTACATGAGCTGCGCGAGACCCGGGTCCTCACCGAGGTACCGCGGTGCGCCGAGGAGCCCGAGGGTGCGCTCGTGGGACCGGAACGCCGCCTCGGGCCCGCTGTAGTAGACGTACGCGTCCGAGGTCCCGACCATCGGCGGCGGCGCCATGACGCCGCCGACCACGAGCGTCGCGGCGTGGTCGGCAGCCCACCGGGCGGCGACGCGCGTCGCGCCCGGGGTGTCCGAGCTGAGGTTGACGAGAGTCCTTCCTCGCAGCGCGTCCGGCGCCGCGCCGAGGACGTCGTACATCGCCGCGTAGTCGGTCAGGCTCAGCACGACGACGTCGCTCGCCGCCACGGCCTCGGCCGGCGACGCGACGAGAGCCGCGCCCTCCGCCACGAGCGCGTCCGCGCGCGACGGCGTGCGGTTCCACACGGTGACCGGGTGGCCCGCGGCGAGCAGCGTGCGGACCATGGCCTGGCCCATCGGGCCGAGGCCGATCACGGTGACGGGGGTGGGCTTGCTCATCGGGTTCCTCCTGCGGTGTGGGTCCGGGTGGTGTCGGTCCGGATGCTCTCGACGGCACGTGCGAACCCGTCGGCGCCGTGACCGGCGTCGACCTGGCGCCGGACCAGCGCCTGCACGGCAGCGACGACGTCCGTCGCGAGCCCGGCCTCCTCGCTCGCACGGACCATGTCCGAGGGGTCCGAGAACTCGAGGCTCTGCTGGCCGGGACCGCCGTAGTCGCGACGGTCGATCACGTCGGCGTAGTCGGCGAGGCCCGACGTCATCGCGACGAGCCAGGGCGCCGCGCGGCGGGCGAAGTCCGTCGCGCTCACGCCCGCCGTCCCGACCATCGCGACACCGTGGAAGAAGCCCGCGAACATCGCGTACATGCCGGCGAGCAGCGCGAGGTCGTAGAGCGGCGCGAGGCCGGGGTCCTCGCCGAGCCACGTGCTCTCGCCCCACGTGTCGAGCACGGGACGCGCGGCGTCGAACACGGCGCGCGACCCGCTGTAGAGGACCTCCGAGCCCGGCCCGCCGATCATCGCGGGGACCGCCATGATCCCGCCGTCGAGGTAGTCGATGCCGTGGGACGTCGCCCAGGCGGCCAGCTCCCGCGACTCCTCGGGCGTCGTCGTGACGAGGTCGACCAGCGTCCGGCCGGCGAGCGCGTCCGCGACGGGGCCGAGCGTCTCGTGGACCGACGCGTGGTCGAGCAGGACGGCCACGACGAGCGGAGACGAGCCGACGGCGTCCCGCACCGAGGTCGCCTCGCGCGCTCCGGCGGCGACGAGCGCGTCAGCGCGTCCCGCCGTGCGGTTCCAGACGGTGGTCGGGTGGCCCGCCTCGGCGGTCGCGGCGGCGAGGGCGCTGCCCATCGCCCCGAGGCCGAGGACGGTCACGGGGAGCGGCGATGGTGTCGAGGGCAGGGCGGGAGCTGTGGCGGCTGACTGGTCTGGCATCGTTCCTCCGGGTCGGGTGGGAAGACCGGGCGACGTCCGACGACGCGGCGTGCCCTTCGTCGTCCACCCTCGCCGTCGTCCGGTCGTCCGGGAAGAACGCACTTCGAGGTGGGGTTCTCACCTCCAGGTGAGCGTGCAGGTCACGGGGGCAGAGCCTTCGGGACTCCTGCGGGCGACGCCCGTCGGAGGGCACGCACCCGCCGACCGGAGACGAAGGAGCGAGCGATGACGACGACACCCTCCGCGACCGTGCTGCACGACGGGCAGCCGGCCCTGCCCCCGCGCCGCGGCCCCTACGTGTGCGGCCTCGACGCCGCGATGGACGTGGTGAGCGGCAAGTGGAAGTCGCTGATCCTCTGGGAGCTCGAGGACCACGGCGTGCGCCGGTACGCCGCGCTCAAGCGCGGTCTGCCGGGCGTGAGCGACAAGGTGCTCGCGCAACAGCTCCGCGAGATGGAGGCCGACGGCCTGCTCCGGCGGGAGGTGTTCCCCGAGGTCCCGCCGCGGGTCGAGTACTCGCTCACGGAGCACGGCAGCGCGCTCAACACGGCGCTCGAGTCGCTCGGCGACTGGGGGCGGGGTCGTCTCGAGCGGCTCGGCGGGCAGGTGGTGGGCGCCGTCCCCGCCGCGACGTGAGCCCCGCCCCTGACCCGGACGGTCCGGGGCGGAGGCCCGCGTCTCGGCGTCCGTCAGGGCTCGGGGTGCAGCGCGTCGTAGCGCCAGAACCGGCGC
Organism: Cellulosimicrobium sp. Marseille-Q4280; assembly: GCF_943181405.1. Classification (GTDB taxonomy): domain Bacteria; phylum Actinomycetota; class Actinomycetes; order Actinomycetales; family Cellulomonadaceae; genus Cellulosimicrobium. The sequence goes on along the minus strand of NZ_CALPBY010000004.1, from coordinate 340,790 downwards.
TGCGCGCGGACGACCAGCCACAGCGCGACGACGCACGCGATCCCGCCGAGGACCGCCGCCCACGCCTCGCCGGTCCACGTCGACTGCGCGCCGAGCACGAGCTCGCCGAGCCGCGGTCCGCCCGCGACGACCACGATGAACACGCCCTGGAGGCGTCCGCGCATCTCGTCGGGAGCCGCGGTCTGGAGGATGGTCTGGCGGAACACGGAGCTCACGGCGTCCGACGCCCCGGCGAGCGCGAGCGCGACGCACGCCGCGACGACCCACCCGACGAGGACGGTCGAGGGCGACGTCGCGCCGACCCCGAGCAGCACGAGCCCGAACAGCACGATCGACGCCCCGTACGCGGTGATCGCCCAGACGATCACCCGGCCCTGCCACCGCACGCGCGACAGGCCGCCGGAGAATGCGCTCGCGAGCACCGCACCGATCGCGAAGGCCGCGGTGAGCACGCCGGTCGTGGCCTCTCCCCCGCCGAGCCAGACGACCCCTGCGGCGGGCAGCAGCACGCGTGGCGACGCGAGGACCATCGCCGCGAGGTCCACGAGGAACGTCGTGCGGATGTTCGGCTGCGTGCCGAGGTAGCGCAGCCCGTCGACGACGGACCGCCACCCGACCGCGCGACCCCGGCGGCGGCGTCGGGCCGTGTCAGGGCGAGAGGTCACCGGGGTGACCTGTGCGCCTGACACGTCGTCACCCCCGAGCGTCGTGTCAGGGCCAGGGGTCACGGCGCTGACCTGTGGCCCTGACAGGGGCGGGATGTCCGGCAGCCGCCACACCGCCCACAGCGCCGCGGTGAACAGCACCGCGTCGATCGTGTACGCGACCTGGTAGCCCCACAGCGCCACGAGGAGCGCGCCCCCGAGCGGCCCGACGGTCAGCGCGACGTTCCACGCGAGCGTCTGGAGCGCGTTCGCGGCGGGGAGGAGCCGCGGCTCGACGAGGCGCGGGATGATCGCCGACCGCGCGGGGTTGTTGATCGCGAACGCCGCGGACTGCGCCGCGACGAGCGCGTAGAGCACACCCACCGAGTCGAGGTGGAGCCACGCCTGGAGCGCGACGAGACTCGTGACCACCCACAGGGCGGCCGACGCCGCGAGCGCGACCTTGCGGCGGTCGTACGCGTCGACGAGCGCGCCGCCGTACAGCCCGAGCACGACGAGCGGCACGAGCGCGCAGATCCCGAGGACACCGACCGCGAGCGACGACCCGGTGAGCGCGTAGACCTGCAGGCCCACGGCGACGACCGTGAGCTGCGAGCCGAGGTTGGAGATCCCGAGCCCCCACCACAGGCGTCGGAACGGCGCGGAGGTACGCAGGGGCGTCGTGTCGGCGAGAAGACCGTTGACCCGGGCCACGGTCGACGAGCCTACGCGGCGCCCGGCCGTGACCGTGACGCCCGCCCGCGACGGCGTCGGGCGAGGATGGTGGCATGGACGACGTCGACGACTGGTCATCGGTCGCGATCGACTGGGCGCGGTACTGGGCTCCGGTCGCCGAACCTGCGCAGCGGGCGCTGCTCGCGGCCGCCGGCCTGGCCGCGGGGTGGCGCGTGCTCGACGTCGGCTGCGGGTCGGGCGAGCTCCTCGCCCTGCTCGACGACGCGGGCGCCGTCACCGCGGGCTGCGACCCCTCCGCGGCGATGGTCGCCCTCGCCCGCGCGCGGAGCCCGCGCAGCGACGTCCGCGTCGCCCGCGGGGAGGACCTGCCGTGGCCCGACGACGCGTTCGACCTGGTCACGCTCGTGAACGCGCTCGCGTTCACGGACGTCGAGGAGACGGTGCGCGAGTGCGCGCGCGTGGGTCTCCGGGTTGCGGTCGCGAGCTGGGCCGGGGACCACCACAACGACCTCACCGTCCTCGAGCGCGCGCTCGCGGGCGACGACCACGAGCCGAGCGACGAGACCCGCGAGCCCGGCTACCTGGGCGACCTCCTCGCCTCGCACGGCCTCACGGTGCAGGCCGAGCGACTCACCGCGACACCGATGGTGCTCCCCGACGCGACGTCGCTCGTGCACGCCCTGACCGCCGGGGCCGACCCGCAGGACCGGGCCGAGGTCGCGCCCGTGCTGCTCACCGCCGCGGCACCGTTCCGGCAGGACGACGGGCGCTACGTGCTGCGCAACGCGTTCCGCTGGGCCGTCGCGTCGCGCTGACTCCGACCACGCGATCAGCCACCGGGACTCGACCGGCACGGCCGACCTCGGCACATCGCGCGCAGAAGTCATGCTCAGTTTCCTTGACTTTTGAACAACACTCGCTAAAAGTAGGCCAGGTACCGACACCGCTCCGCTGCGGTGCGGCCAGCACGGCTCTCACTGCTCACCGGCGAGACGAGGAGAAGCACGCATGCATTTGTTCAACGGAAAGACCATTCATCGGGCGGCGGCAGGACTCGTCGCCGTCCCACTGGCCGTCACGGGTGTCGCGCTCGCCGCCCCGGCGTCGTCCAGCACCCCGGTCGCGACCGTCGCCGCCGCCGACGAGCCCTACAAGATCCTCGTGGTCGGCGAGACGCTCGGGTTCCGGCACTCCCACATCGACGACACGACGCGCACCCTCATCGAGCTCGGTGCGGACAACGGTTTCACCGTCGACGTGTGGGACCCGCCGAACACGTCGAGCGGCTGGTGGGGCCCCGGCTCGCCCGGCCAGCCCGACCTGACCATGGCGAGCACGCCGTTCACGAGCACCGAGGACCTGCAGCAGTACGCGACGATCGTCTTCGTCTCCCCCGTCGACAACACGAACTCGCTCAACCCCGCCACACCGCGCCTGCTCGACGACGCCGAGCTCGCCGCGTTCCAGGGCTACATCCGCTCCGGCGGCGGCTTCGTCGGCCTCCACGCCGCGACCGACACGATGCACACCGTGCCCTGGTACAGCGAGCTCACCGGCGGCGGCGCGCGCTTCGCGAGCCACCCGGCGCAGCAGACCGCGACCATGCGCGTCGAGAGCCCGGCGCACCCGTCGACGGAGCACCTCCCCGCCGCCTGGGAGCGGTTCGACGAGTGGTACAACTACACGACCAACCCCCGCGAGGACGTCCACGTCCTCATCACGCTCGACGAGTCGACCTACTCGCCGGGCAACAATGCGATGGGCGAGGACCACCCGCTCGCGTGGTGCCACAACTTCGAGGGCGGACGCTCCTGGTACGAGGGCGCCGGTCACACCGACCAGTCGTGGACCGACCCGCTGTTCCGCGAGCACGTCCTCAAGGGCGTCGAGTGGACCGCGGGCGTCGTCGAGGGCGGCGGCAACTGCGTGACCTTCGGCGAGGTCGACGGCATCGTCGAGGAGCTCGACACCACGAGCCACGGTGACGCCGAGGCCGTCGCGGGCATCACCGCGCACCTCGACGACGCGGAGGCCGCCGCGGACGCCGGCGACCACGCCGCGGCGCTGACCGCGATCGCTGCTGCCCAGGAGCTCGTCGACAGCCTCTCCGACGACGCCGGCGACACGGCGCTGCTCGCCACGAAGCTCGCGGACCTCACGGACTGGCAGTCCGCGCTGGTCGGCGGTGACGCCGACCTCGCCTTCTCCGCCGAGGCGCAGCTGCGCACCCTCGGCAGCAGGGACTACGTCGCGGTGCGGGTCGTCAACGACGAGCAGACGGCGGTCGACGTCACCGTCAGCACGCCGTACGGCACGCGGACGTTCGAGGACGTCGCACCCGGCGCGTCGGCCTACCAGTCGTTCGCCACGCGGGTCGCCGACGCCCCCGCCGGCGAGGCGACCGTGACCGTCACCGCGGAGCGCGACGGCGAGCAGGTCTCGGAGGAGGCCGTCGTCGCCTACGGCTCGGACTGACCCGGACGCTCAGGGCCGGGCTCGCCTCGTCCGACGGGCGAGCCCGGCAGCGCGGGCCAGGCCGCGCCCGCCCGGGCCGCACCGGCCCGGTATCGCCTGCCCGACGCCGCGCACGCGGTCGGTGCGCGCGTCACCAGGCGTCGAGGTGGCGGTGCGCGTGGCCCGGCGGCGGCTCGTAGGTCGGGTGCGGGTCCGGCGTGAGGTACGTGCGCGCGAAGAACAGCGACGCCGCGAGGTCCTCCTTGCGCTCGGCCGCCGTCCGCGCGCGACGTGTCGCGATCTCCACGACGACGTCGCCCGACCACCCGCGCCGCACGAGCTCGGCGAGCACCTTGTCGCACGGCTGGTCACCCCGGCCCGGGACGAGGTGCTCGTCCTTGATCGACGCCGACCCGTCGGCCAGGTGGACGTGCGCGAGCCGGCCGTCGAACACGTCGAGCAGCATGAGGGCGTCCTGCTGGGCGACGGCCGCGTGCGACAGGTCGAGCGTGACGTGGTCGTAGCCGTGCTCGGACGGGTCCCAGCCGGGCAGGTACGCCTGCATCTCCCGCTTGCGCCCGCGCCAGGGGTACATGTTCTCGACGGCGATCGTCACGCCCTCGGTCTCGTCGAGCTCGCGGACCAGCTCCTCGAACTCGCGCGCGTACTTGTACTGCCACCGGAACGGCGGGTGCACGACGACCGTGCTCGCCCCGACCTCCTGCGCGAGCTCGACGCTGCGCCGCAGCTTGGGCCCCGGCGGGCGCCCCCACACGCGCTGGCTCACGAGGAGCGTCGGCGCGTGGATGCTGCGGATCGGCATGCCGTGGTCGGCGGAGAGCCGGTTGAGCGCCGCGGCGTCCTGGGTGGTCTCGTCGGACCACACCATGACCTCCATGCCGTCGTACCCCAGGTCGGCGGCCGCCTCGAAGGCGTAGCCCGCGCGACGCGGGTAGACGCTGGCGGTGGAGAGCGTGACGTGGATGCGCGGCTCTCCCGGCTCGGCGGGAGGCCGCGGCGTCGTCGCGTCTGACATGCGGGCCACCCTAGACCCGTCCTCCGCGACCCACACCAGCGAACCCTTCCCCTCGCGCACCCCGACCCCTACGATGAGGTGGTCCATACCACCTGTCGGTTGGAGAGCCCCGTGGAACGTCCCGTCGTCGTCGCCCTCGCGGAGGGCCTGCACGCCCGCCCCGCCGCGCTCTTCGTCAAGGAGGCCGCGGCGCAGCCGACCCCTGTGACGATCGCCAAGCGAGGTGGCGAGCCCGTCGAGGCGGCGAGCATCCTCGGCGTCATGACCCTCGGCGTCGACGCGGGCGACGAGGTCGTCCTGGCCACGGCGGACGACGGCGACGGCGCGACCGCGTCGCTCGACGCGCTCGCGGCGTTCCTCGAGCAGACCGCGGTCTCCTGACCTAGAGACCCAGCTCGTCGAGCACGGGGAGCCGCGCGCGCACGGCCGCGCGCGCGGCCTCGGCCGTGGGCTGCTGCAGCGCGAGGAACGCGAGCTCCTCGCACAGCTCCGACGACGTCGCGGCGAGCACCGCCGCGACGTCCGCGAGCGCGACGGGCGTCATCGACAGCGAGGTGACGCCGAGCCCCACGAGCACGGGTGCGAGCACGGGGTCGGCCGCCGCCTCACCACAGACCCCGATCGGGCGGTCATTGAGCGCCGCGCCCGAGCACGCGGCACCGACGAGCGCGAGCACCGCCGGCTGCCACGCCGTCGCGAGGCGCGCGAGGTCGGAGACCTCGCGGTCGGCCGCCATCGTGTACTGCGTGAGGTCGTTCGTCCCGATGCTCGCGAAGGTCGCGCGAGCGAGCGCCCAGCGTGCACCGAGGGCGGCCGACGGCACCTCGATCATCACGCCCGCGCGGTCGAGGCCGTGCGTCGCGCACAGCTCCACGAAAGCGTCGGCCTCGTCGGGGGTCGCGATCATGGGCGCCATGACCCACACGTCGGCGTCCTCCGCCGCGGCTGCCCGCGCGATGGCGTCGAGCTGCCGGTCGAGGACCTCGGGGTGTCGCCGCGACGTCCGCAGGCCCCGGACGCCGAGGGCCGGGTTCGGCTCGGACTCCGCGGTGACGAACGGCAGCGGCTTGTCGGCGCCCGCGTCGAGCGTGCGCACGACGACCTTGCGGCCTCCGAACGCCGCGAGCACCGCGCGGTAGGCCTCGACCTGCTCGTCGACGCCCGGCTCGACGGCCCGTCCCAGGAAGCAGAACTCGGTGCGGAACAGCCCGACGCCCTCCGCCCCGGCCGCGGCCGCCGCACGGGCGTCCTCCCCGGAGGCCACGTTCGCCAGGAGCTCGACACGACGGCCGTCGGCGGTCCGGCCCGCGCCGTCGAACGTGCGCCGCTCACGTCGACCGGACGCGACGGCGGCGACCGCGGCGGCCGACGGGTCGCGCCCGACGGTTCCCGCCGCGCCGTCGACGAGCACGGTCTCGCCGTCGCGCAGGTCGAGCGCGCCGTCCACCGCGACGACGGCCGGGATGCCGAGGGCCCGCGCGAGGATGGCGGTGTGCGACGTCGGGCCACCGCCGCGCGTGACGACCGCCAGGACCCGCTCGGGGTCGAGCTGCGCGGTGTCGGCGGGCGCGAGGTCGTCGGCGACGAGCACGAAAGGGCTCCCGGGGTCAGGGACTCCCGGCACGGGGAGCCCGAGCAGCGCGGCGACGATCCGGTCGCGCACGTCTCGCACGTCGCGGGCCCGCTCGCCGAGGAGACCGCCGACCGCCTCGAGCCGCGACGCGGCGTCGGACCCTGCCTCCCACACCGCGCGCGCCGGGGCCGTGCGCCCCTCCTGGACGCGGCCGACAGCGTCCCGGGCGAGGGCGGGGTCCGCGGCCATCGCCGCGGTCACGGCGAGCACCTCGGCGGCCGTGCCCTCGGCGCGCGCGGACCGCGCGGTGAGGTCCTCCTGGACCGCGGTGACCGCGGCCAGGACCTGGGTCACCGAGAGCTCGACGTCGGCGTCCTCGGGGAGCCGTGCGCTGTCCGGCTCCGGCACGGGGGCCGGCATCGTCACGACGACGCCGACCACCCGGCCGGGGCTGACGGGCACCCCCGTCAGCCCCGAGGCCGCGTCGGCCACCCGGGCAGCGTCGGCGACCGTCACGCCGCGCCTCCGCCGCGGGCGTCGGACGCCGCGCCCGCAGCGGCGCCCGTCCGCTCCGGGTCCGTGCCTCGGCCCCGACGTCCCTGGTCGGTCGAGGCGGCGTCGGACGTCGCGGCGTCGGAGGACGCGCCGGCGGGGGGAGCGACGACGTCGGCGGGTGCGTCGGTCGTGGCGTCCGGCGTCGCGAGGCCCGGCTCGTCGTCGTCCTCGCGGCCCGGCGTGCGCAGGTTCCAGCGCGTGATGACGAACCGGAACAGGAAGTAGTAGATCACCGCGTACCCCAGGCCGATGGGGATGAGGAGCAGCGGCATCTCGGCGATCCGGAAGTTCAGCAGGTAGTCGATGACGCCCGCGGAGAAGCCGAAGCCGTCACGGATGCCGAGCGCGTTGACGAGCGCGAGGGACGTGCCCGTGAGGACGGCGTGGATGACGTAGAGCGGGTACGCGACGTAGAGGAACGCGAACTCGAGCGGCTCGGTCACGCCCGTGACGAACGAGACGAGCGCCGCGGAGCCCATGATCCCGGCGATGACCTTGCGGTTCTTCGGCTTGGCGGTGTGGACGATCGCGAGCGCCGCGGCGGGCAGCGCGAACATCATGATCGGAAAGAAGCCGGTGAGGAACGTGCCTGCCGTGGGGTCGCCCGCGAGGAAGCGGAAGATGTCGCCGTTCGCCACGGTGCCGTCGGCGGTCTCGTAGCTGCCGAACTGGAACCACGGCAGCGAGTTGAGCAGGTGGTGCAGGCCGAGCGGGACGAGCAGCCGGTTGAGGGTGCCGAAGACGAACGCGCCGAGGATCGTGGACCCGGTGACGAAGCCGCCGATCGTGTCGTTGATGAGCCAGTCGAACGCCGGGTAGATCAGCGCGCCGACGACCGCGATGAGCACGGCCGCGCCCGCGGTGACGATGGGGACGAAGCGCCGGCCGCCGAAGAACGCGAGGTACGGGGGCAGCTTGATCCGGTAGTACTTCTGGTAGAGCAGCGCGGCGGTGAGCCCGATGACGATGCCCCCGAGCACGCCGTAGTTGATGAGCTCCTGCGTCTCCCCCTCCGGCGCCTCGCCGAGGACGTACGGCGAGAGCGAGTCGCTGACCCCCGAGAACACCAGGTAGCCGATGAGCGCGGCGAGGCCCGTCGTCCCGTCGGCCTTCTTCGCGTACCCGACCGCGACACCGAGCGCGAAGATGATCGGCAGGTTGCCGAAGAGCGCGTTCCCGGCTGCGCCGAGCACGTCCGCGACCGGCTGCATCCAGGCGAAGGTGCCCGCGACGCCGTCGGCGCCGAGCATGTCGGGCTGGCCGAGCCGCAACAGCAGGGCGGCTGCGGGCAGGGACGCGATGGGCAGCATGAGGGAGCGCCCGATGCGCTGGAGCTGGGCGAAGCCGGGGATCCCCCTCTTCGTCCTCGTCGGTTCCGCGACGGTGGTCATGTGGTTCTCCTCTGGGGTCGCGGCCTGGAGTCAGGCCGGGCAGGCGTCGAGCGGCGGCGGTGGCGCGACTGGTGCGGGCGTCGTTGCCGGTCCAGTTGTCTGGACCACTTGCAGGAAGAGTGGTCTAGACCTCATGATGTGTCAACCCCCGGGAGTGACGGGGGCCACACGGGCGGCGTCCGTCACCTCCGCAGGGTCTCCTGCGGCCGGCGGGACAATGCGCGGGTGCACGAGCAGACGACCGACGGACGAGGACGACGCGCGACGATGAGCAGGTCACGGGCACAGGGCGGTGAGCACAAGTACCTCGCGGTGCGTGCGTACCTCGCCGACCTCGTGACGACCGAGCTCGACGTCGGCGACGCCATCCCGTCCGAGCGCACGCTCACGGAGACCTTCAACGTCTCGCGCATGACCGTCCGGCAGGCCGTCGACGCGCTCGTGAACGAGGGCGTCCTGGAGCGCGCGCAGGGGCGGGGGACGTTCGTCGCCCCGCCGCGGGCGGACTTCGAGATGCGGCTGACGACGTTCGGCGAGGAGGCCCGACGGCGCGGCATGGAACCCGGCACCCGGGTGCTGGAGACCGGCGCCGCGCCCGCGCCGTCGTCCGTCGCCGAGGCGCTCGGCCGCCCCCAGGGCTCGCCGATGCACCACGTGGTGCGGCTGCGGTCCGCGGACGGCTCCCCGATGAGCGTCGAAGAGGTCTGGATCCCGTGCGACCTCGCCCCCGACCTCCTCGACGACGGCGTGCCCCCGAGCATGTACGGGGCGCTGCGCGAGCGCGGCCTCGCGCCGACGTGGGGCGAGGACACCATCTCCGCGTCCGAGGCGACCACGCAGGAGCAGGCGCTGCTGGAGATGCGCGGGACCCGGGCCGTCCTGCGCACCGTGCGCCGGACGTTCGCCGGCGACCAGCCCCTCATGTACTCGCGATCCTGCTATCGCGGTGACCGCTACAGCGTGGTCGTCCCCCTCCGCGAGGCGCGACCCATGCTGGTGCCGCGACCCCGACCCGTACCGCTGGACGACGACGTCCCGCTCGCCACCGTGCCGACGCCGGCCGACGCCGGCCGTGCCGACTGAAGGGAAGGACCGATGACCCTGTCCGACGCCGAGCGCGCCGCGACCATCCTCGCCGGACTCGGCGGCGTGGAGAACGTCGACGAGATCGACCCGTGCACCACCCGCCTGAGATCGCTCGTCAAGGACCCGTCCCTCGTCGACCAGGCGGCGCTGCGCCGCGCCGGCGCCTTCGGCGTCATGGTCAACGGCCGTGTCGTGCAGGTCGTGGTCGGCCCCCAGGTCGACACGATCGCGTCCGACCTGGCCGACCTCATGTGACGACGCCCCACCACCCAGCCCGGCCCGCCGGGACCCGCACACCGGCCGTGGCCGGACCGGACCACGAGGAGCACCCCGTGAGCAAGGCAGAACAGATCCTCCGCGCCCTCGGCGGCGACGCGAACGTCCTCGACCTCGAACCGTGCATCACGCGGCTGCGGGTCGAGGTCGACGACCCGGCGCTCGTCGACGACGCGGCACTCACCGCAGCCGGCGCGATCGCCGTCGTGCGCTCGGGCGACGCGATCCAGGTCATCGTGGGGCCCGAGGCGGACACCTTGGCCAGCGACATCGAGGACCTCCGCTGATGGGCGCTCCGCTGACGGTCCTGGTGCCCGTGACCGGCACGGTCGTCGACGTGAGCGAGGTCGACGACCCCGTCTTCTCCGCCGGTCTCGTCGGCCCGGGGCTCGCGGTCGAGCCCGACGACGCGCAGGGCGGCGTCGCCGTCGCGCCGATCACCGGGACGGTCGTCAAGCTGCACCCGCACGCGTTCGTCGTCCAGCACGACGACGGCCGTGCCGTCCTCGTGCACCTCGGCATCGACACGGTGAAGCTCGGCGGCGAGGGCTTCACGACGCACGTCGCGCAGGGCGCCCACGTCGAGCGCGGGACCGTGCTCGTCTCGTGGGACCCCGCGGCCGTCCGGGCGGGCGGCCGTTCCGCCGTGTGCCCGGTCGTCGCGCTGGAGGCGAAGCCCGACGCCGTGACGCCCCTCGCCGAGACCGGCGCGTGGGCCTCCCACGGCGAGGAGCTGCTCACCTGGGAGTGACCGCCGGCGTGGCCGTTCCCGTAGCTCCTCGCCGCGGTACGCGCCGGCACTCCACGGCGAGGACTGTCCGCGAGCGGCTCGCGGCGAGTGCCTCGAGATCGGAGGGCAGCGTGACCTCCTGGCCGGTCGCCGTCGCTGCGTCGGCCAACGCGGCGACGAACAGGTGCGCGTCTGGTCGTCGGCCGAGGACCGGCAGCAACGTCGTCACGGCGACCGCGACGAGGGCGGCCGCCGGCGTGTGGGAGCGGCCGGCGTCCTGCATCGACCGGGCGACGCGGCTCCCGACGACGGCGCCTGCCGCAACGAGGCGACCGATCTCGCGCCCCAGATCGGCACCGTCCAGCACTCCCCGACCCGCGAGGTCCGCGAGGGCATCGGCGGCAGCGACCCGGCCGACCGGGTCCTTCGCCGACAGGCCCAGCACCAGGGCCGAGGCGGTGACCGAGCTCGCGCCGGCTGCTCGGCCGAGCCCTGCGAGCACGGGAGTCGGACAGCGCGATGCCCTGACGGACCGGATCAGCGCGCCGTGGGCGTAAGCAGCCAAGAGATCGGGATGGTGGGGGAACATGAGCGGCCACGGGTGCGTGCAGAGCGTCTCGATGTCGCCCGGGAAGCGGACGAGGGCATCCGGGCCTCTCAAGAGGGCATCGATCGGGTCGTCGCCGGCGCGACGGGATCGTGGTGCGCCCGCGTCGCGCCAGCTCGCGACGGGGACGGTGGGCCCCTCGAGCACATGGTCGTCCGCCGGCACGTCGGCCACGACCTGCTCCCATCGAGGGGACGATGCCGCCCGACGCCCGAGGTCCCGGCCGAGGGTGGCCGCCGTACGGTTCTTCGCCGGGAGTCTCGGTGCGGCGTCCACGGGCAGCCGGAGCGCCGCGAGCGCGACGTCGAAGCGGAGAGGTGGAGCACCGGCCGGGACGCGAACCAGCCGCTCCGTCACGGCCGCACGGTCGACGACGCCGTCGTCCGTCGTGGGCAGCGCGAGCAGCGGCCTTCCGTCCGCACCGCGGGCGGCGTGCTCGGCGACCTCCCGGACGCGCAGGGACCACCACACGCCGAGCGAGTCCGCGGGACGAAGCAGCGGGAGCGCTCCGTCCGGATCTGGACGCAACGACGAGGGCATGCTGAACCAGCCGCGATAGCGCGTTGCTCGCGGTGGCCGGACTCCGAGGAGCCAGGCCAGCAAGAGCGCTGCGACGTCGGCCCCGGGGTGCGCTCCCTGCCACGGCCCGACCCACGACATCTCGAGGACCTGCTCGGCGCGCGCGGCGAGCGCTCTCGCCCCGACGAGCCGCGCACCGTCCGGCCACCGCGCGATGCCGTCGAGCAACCGTTCAACGCTGGGGATCTCGCACGGCTCCTCGAGCACGCGCGCTGCGAGCTCCACCAGCTCGTCGGTGTCGTCCACCGGCCGGATCGGCAGCGCGGGCGCCAGCGGGGCCGGGTCGGGCAGGAGCGTCGCCGCAGGTGCACTCCGCTCCACGATCACCTCGGCCACCCGCGGAGCGACCTCCGGCATGCTGCGAGACACGGTCGAGAGCAGCGCCCTGTGCGCCTGGACGACACCCTTCGTCCGGTGCTCCAGGACGACGGGGCTCGCGTCGAGGAGAGCCTCCACGTCGAGACCACGTCCGGCGATCCGACCGAGCTGACGTTGGCAGAGCCGCACCACCGTGCTCACCTCGTTGGCGAGTCCGACGAGGTAGCGGTCCTGGCGGTCGACGGTCTCCTGCGGCGTCACGTCGAGCGCGTCGTGCAGGTTCACGAACCACCGCACGTCCACCGCCGCACGATCGGCGACGAGCGCGTCCACCGTCACGTCGAGGAGCCGAGCGCGGTCGAGCCGAGGCTCGCCCTCCGCGCTCTGGAGGACGACGAGCGCGTGCTGCCACGTGCGCTCGGGGTGGGTGGCCCACGAGTCGACCTGGGCGAGCTGCCGGCCCATCCGCTCGGTCCCGAGCACTTCCCACAGCTCGTCCTCGACGAGTCGAGGGTCGGAGCGCAGGAGACCGATGGCGCCACCCGGCGCCCCCGTCCCTACCTCGCTGACGAGAGCCCTCCGATACTCGTCGCCCTCGGGCCGCGCGCAAATCCCGGCGCGGACCAGCGCGCGGACGAGGCCCCATGTGCGGTCGGTGTCGCCGGCGTCGACGAGCACCTGCGCGAGCTGCCCGAGCCAGAGCGGAGAACGGTCGGCCAGCACCTGCAGCGCGAGGTCCACGTCTGCCCGGTCGACCCGCAACCGCCAGAGGTGCGACGAGACCCCGCGTGGGTTCGTCGCGCAACCGAGCAGTGCGAGGAAGGTCGCGCGGTGCTCCAGCGCCGCGCGCTCCACCTCGTTGCGCTCGATGGCGGCCGACAGTCCTCGACCCAGAGCGCGCCGTTCCGGCTCCGACAGGGGCGCGAGGAACGCGACGACCTCGTCGAGCGGCGTCCGGCCGGTCAGGCGCGCACAGAGGTCCTCGTACCGGACTCCTGCCGCCGGGCCTGCCGTCACGAGGTGCTCGCCGCGCGAGCGGCCAGCACGTGCTTGCACGGTCCCCGCAAGTCCCGGTGCCTCGCGAACCAGGGGCACGTGCACCGGTCGCCCTGCGGCCCGAGCCGGACCACGTGCTCCACGTCGCCGCTGCGCACGTGCGCGGTGCGCCAGTCGTCGCCCCCACCCGCCGGACCCAGGCGGACGAACCGGACGGCGCCGTCGGCGACCAGGGCGCGGGCACCGGCGAGGCGGGGGTGCATCCGGTCGATGGACTCGCGGTCGTAGGGCAGCTCGCGGTGGAAGTACGCTCGCTCCGCGACGTCGAACCCGACCCGACCCGCGGCACCGAGACGCGTCAGGGCCCGACGAACCCGTTCCGTGGTCAGACGCGTCTCGCAGCTCAGGTGATCGACGTCCACGACAGGCTCGAACGCCAGGACCGCGGAGACCAGATCGGCGTCGTCGACGGCCGCGTCGTCCGCGAGATCGACCAGCACACCGCCCTCGCCGGAGAACCCGCGCGAGCGCTCCGGACTGATCCCGAGCACCAACCGGGCGTCGTCGAGCTCCACCTCCCACACGCTCGCGGCGACCGCTCCGTCGTCGACCACTCGCGTGTAGATCCGCAGCCTGCGGGCGAACCGGAGCAGTGGCTCGGCGACGCGCAGCCGCTCGACGCCCGAGAGCCCGACGCTGGGTCCCGACGGTCGGCTCGCCAGCCGCAGCCCAGAGGTCGTCGACGTGACCCACAGGCTGCCGCGGGACGGGGTCCGCGGGAGCGAGCGCAGGAAGCGCCGCGCCTCCACGGCGGCGACGTCGATGACCGGCTCCATCCCTGCCGCGGCGACCTGCGCCTCCGCGAAACCGCGCAACCACCGTTCCGGAAGGGGCACCTTCTTCTCGGTGACGGAACCGTCGAGCGTGGTGACGACCACGTCCTCCCCGACCCGGAGGTGGAGGGGGTCACGGCCACCGACACGGGCGAGGGCCTCACGGACGGGCGGGTTGAAGTCGACGTTGGTGGTCCCGCTCGCGAGCGCGGGTGCCTCCAGGCTCCCAGGGAGGAGGTCGAGACGGGCATAGACGCCGCAGCACGCGGAGAAGCTCTCGAACCGCAGGCGGTCGCCGTTGCTCGTGACCACGGGGTCAGCGGCGCGGAGTGCGGCCGCGAGCATGCCGGGTGGCGTGTAGAAGCGCGTGCGCGCCACGCGAGAGACGGCGAGCAGCGCCGCCGCGTTCTGCTCGGCGTGCCCGAGGAAGTCGTCGAAGAAGCGGGGGTGGTCCGTCTCTCCCGACGTCGACACCCCGCCGCTCGTCGACAGCATGAGCTCGTTCCCCCGCGAGCCGGGGCTCATCAGCGAGGGCCGCGCGTAGCGGAGCGTCTGCTCCGTCGTCGTGGACATGGCGGCAGCGTAGGTGCCCGGACCGACAGAACGGGAGGTGCCCGGTGGCGTCCCTGTCGGCGGAAGGTGCGATCCTCCTACCCGTGTACCCCTCAGTACCGTTCTCGCGGCTCCGCGGAGTCCCTCGCGCCGACGTGTTCGGCATGCTCCAGGAGCGGGGCGATGCCGCGCGTGCCGCGGACCCGGGCGTGCGTGACTGGGAGCGTCACCTGATCACCTGGCGTGCTGTCTGCTCGGCGCTCGAGGCCCTCGCCGACGGTGAGCGCCCGCTCCGTTCCTCCGACACCCCGCCGCGGTGGCTACCGGACACCGTGAGAAGGGAGGTGGAGAACATGTCGGAGACCCTTCTCTTCCGTCCGGAGTTCGTCACGATCCGGACGTTGGAGCGTCTCGGGGCGGTCGCTCTCGACCCGGACCGGGACTACGTGCTCGCGTTCGTCAGCGGGCTGTGCACCCGCCGGAGCGACGACGCGACCTCGGCGTACGTGATCCGTGAGGACCCCGAGCTCGTGGACCGCTGCTTCTGGCCGATGTTCTCGACCGAGGGCGGCGGGGAGGTGAGCCTGACGAACGCCGACAGGTACGGCAGGTACGGCGGAGGGTCGTGGACCCAGACGGTGGTCGAGCTCGCTGCGGACGGCACCGTGGACCGCGACCGAGCGCTCGACGCCTGTCTCGGTGCGCTCGTGAGCGACCTGGGGGCCTATCAGGCGGGATGGTTCGCGCGGACCTTCACAGCGCTGGACCCGACTCCGGCCGAGCTCGCGCGCAGGCAGCCCGCGTTCCTCGCCGTCGTGCGGTCGAGCGTCCCCGCCTCGGTGACCTTCGCCGTCGACCGTCTCTGCACGGTCGAGAAGTCCGGTCTCCTCGACGACGCGACCGTCGGACCTGGCCTGGGCGTCGTGTTCGCGACGGCCGGGAAGGGCACCGCCCTGAAGGCGGTGCGCCTGCTCGACGTCGTCGCCAGGCGCCTCCCCGCGGACCCGACCGTGCTGGAGAGCGCCGTACGCGCTCTCGACCACCCGCACGTCGACGTGCAGTCCCGTGCCCTCGACGTCCTGGAACGAGCCGGCGCTCTCCACCGTGCCGTCGACACGCCGGTCCATCCGACGCTCTCCGCCCGGGTCGCACGACCTGCTGCCGACTCCACGGAGACACCCGCACAAGCCGATTCGACGAAATGGTCACCACCCGCGCTGCGGCTACCCCCGCCGGTGTCCGCCGGCGAGGCCCTGGAACGCACGGCGGCCCTCCTCGAGGATGCTTCCGACCCGCTCGAGGTGGAGCAGGTGCTGGCAGCACTCGCGGTCCTGCCCGACCCTTTCGCGCTCGCACCGCTCGCCCGTCGCGCACGTACCGTCGCCCAGCGGGAACGCGACGGCATGGAGTGGGGATCCCCGGTCTCTGCAGCGATCGCCGACATGGTTCTCGACGCGTGCGGCACCCCGGTACCACCGGGCCCGCACGCCTCACCGAGGCCCGCCGAGACCGGCTTCCTGCGCGAGCGCCTCGCCGAGGTGGGGGCAGGGCTGTCCGGTGCTGCACCTCGTACGCCGCTCCTCGCCACGCCGACGAACGGCCCGTGGATCGACCCCGAGGCGTTCGTCCGGCGTCTGCTCGACCTGCTCGGCACGCCTGGCACGCCTGGCACGCCGAGGACGAACGACCTCGCCGCCGCGCTGCTGCGGCTTCATCCCGACGGACGACCGGCCGCGCTCAGCGCCTGGCGCACGGCGGGGGTGCCTCTGGACCCCACCCTGTCCCGGGTGGTCGTGCACGCTCTGGGAGGGCCCGCTGCGTCCGCCGACATCGTGCGCCACGACGTCGACCGCGGCACGGCCGCGTGGTGGGTGGCGGCGTCGCGCACGCGCGACCCGCTCTGCGCGGACCCGGCGCTGGTGGACGCGGGTCTCGGGACCACTGGGCGTGGACTGCCGATCGCGGCGAACGTCAGGCCCCGCGTGGAGCTGTCGTACGGCCGACACGTCTGGAGGTTCACCGTCGCCGTCGACCGTGTGTCACCGCACGCCACGACGTACCGCGAGCCCCCTGCCGTCACGAGCCGCACCGTCCGGCACTACGACGCCGAGCACCTCAACGACTGGCACGCCTGGACAGCCACGACGTTCCCGCACGACGCCGAGCACTTCCTGGTCGCCGGCGTCCGCTCCGTGCTCGACGCGTCCCTGACCTGGTCGACCCGCGAGCCGGACGTCCCCATCGTGCTCGACGCGCTGCTCACGCACCCCGGGCGCACGGGATCGCTCAGTGCGGCGACGATCGCGGCGGGGCTCGCGGCGAGCGAGCACTCCGACAGGGTGCGCGCTGCGGACGTGTTCGCGGCACTCGTCGTACCTGGGCGCGTCAGCGCGGCAGAGGTGGCAGACGCGATGGCCCTGCTCGCGCCGGCCGCGACGGTGTCGCGCTGGGGGCCTGCGCTCGGCGACGCGGCCGACGCGGCCCCGGGTGCTCGCGACGCGGTGGTGGACGTCCTGGTGCGTCTGCTCCCGCGAGTCGACCGCAGCACCCGCGGGCTGTCGTCGCTGCTCGACCGCCTCGAGGAGGAGTCCGCGCGGGGCGGCCACGGGGACGTCGAGGACCTCGACTTCCGGGAGTGGGCAGGGGGGTTCACCGGGGCGTCGCGCGCCGCCAAGACGGCGCGCCGCCTCGTCAGCCGCGCAGCGGGAGCGTGAGCTCCGGGACGGCTCCCGGCGTGCCGTCCCCGGCGACGACGCGCACCGGGACGCCCCAGTCCTGCTGCGCGAGGTGGCACGCAGGGAAGACGTCCGGGTCCGGCCGGCCGTCGGGTCCGAGCGGCACGACGTCGCACGACGCAGCCCGAGCCGTCACGTGCAGCACCCCCTCGGTCACGGCGGGGTCGATCGCCAGGTCGCGGCCGAGCTCCGTGCCCGTGCCCGCGCCGGCGAGCAGCAGCTCCGGCGGCGTCGCGCTCACGCGGAGCTCGGTCGACGGCCCGAACCGGTCGTCGAGCTTCTGACCGGGCGCGGGCACGAACGGCACGTCGAGCCGCAGCGCCCCGGCCGCGATCTCGGTGACGGGTCGCTGCGTGCGGTGCGCGCCGCCGTCGAGCACCTCTCCCGCGAGGTCGGCGGGCAGCGCGACGCGCGTGATCCGGTGCGCCGTCGACTCGACGACGAGCAGGTGGACCTGCGCCGGCCCGTCGGCATCCTCGACCACCTGCACGACGACGTCGCTCGGCTCGGCGAGCCCGGTCGCCAGCGTCGTGACCTCGCCCGCGAGCCGCGTCCCGGCGGCGTCGTCCCCGACGTCGGCGCCCGACGCCGCGCCGTCGAGCACGACGCGACGGATCGCGCCGTCGTACGTGTCGGCGACGACGACGCTCCCGTCGGGCAGCACCGCGACCCCCAGCGGGTGCTGGAACAGCGCCTGGTCGGTCGGCCCGTCCCGGTGCCCGAAGTCGAACAGCCCCTGCCCGACGGCCGTCCGCACCGACACTCCGTCCGGCACGACCGCGACGCCGCCACGTAGCCCGTCGACACGGCGCAGCGCCGACGTCTCCGCGTCCGCGACCCAGACGGCCCCGTCGGCAGCCACGGCCAACCCGGACGGCTGCGCGAACCACGCATCCTCGCCGCGCCCGTCCTCGAGCCCTTCGTTCATCGTCCCGGCGAGCAGCCCGATCTTCCACCCCCCGTCGAACGCCCACAGGGTGTGGTTCCCGGCCATCGCGACGACGAAACCGCCCAGCTCGCCGGACCACGCCACGTCCCACGGCGACGACAGCTTCACTTCGAGCGGCTCGTACGTGGCACGGGGATCGAAGGGACCGAGGCGACGCTCGGAGGACAGGGCGGGGACGGTGGTGGTGGCGGGTCGTGGCGGGTCTGGCGGGAGGTCGCGAGGAACGAGCGACCGGATGGTAGACCCGCCACCACCACCGTCCCCGGCCGCCCCGACCACAGCACCCGACGCGATGCCCGACGAGAAGACGACGTTCTCGACCCCACCGACCATGAACTGCTCGCCCGTCCCGGCGACGGTCGTCACGACGCCGTCCGACAACCGCACGCCCCGCAACGCATGGTTCACCGTGTCGGTGACGAGCACGTCGTACCCGAGCGACGCCCGCAGACCGTCCGGCACGAGGCACAGGCCGTTCGGCTCGCTGAACCGCGCGACGTCGGGCGTGCCGTCGACGAGCCCGCGCTCGCCGGTGCCGATGCGGCGGACGAGCGTCTCGGTGTCAGGCGCGAGCTCGGCGAGCGAGTGGTGACCGGCGTCCGCGACGAGCAGGTTGCCGCCCGGCAGCGTGATCGCCTTGGCGGGGAACCGCAGCGTGCCGGACGTCGGGGCCGGCGGTACGTAGGGGCCTGAGCCACGGTGCAGGGTGCCGCGGGCCTCGTGCTCCGCGACGAGCTCGTCGACGAGCACCGCGATCGCCGAGGCGTGGCCCTCCCCTGCCATCTGCGCGACGACGTACCCCTCGGGGTCGATGACGACGAGCGTCGGCCAGGCGCGCGCGGTGTACGCGGACCATGTCACGAGCTCGGGGTCGTCGAGCACGGGGTGGTGCACCTCGTACCGCTCGACGGCAGCAGCCAGGGCGTCGGGGTCGGCCTCGTGCTCGAACTTCGGCGAGTGCACGCCGATGATCACGAGCTCGTCGCGGTGCGCCTCCTCGAGCTCGCGCAGCTCGTCGAGGACGTGGAGACAGTTGACGCAGCAGAAGGTCCAGAAGTCGAGGATCACGACCTTGCCGCGCAGGTCGGCGAGGGCCACGTCCTTGCCGCCGGTGTTGAGCCAGCCGCGACCGCGCAGCTCGGAGGCCCGGACACGGGGCAGACGGGTGGTGGTCGACCGGGGAGCGCGAGATGTCACGCCTCATTGTCCCCGCTGGTCGGATCTCCCGGGGAGGAGCACCCTGGGAGACGTCCGACCCGTCGGCGAGGGGGCATCATGTCCGGTCACGACCCGTTCACGGCCGGGTTCTCCGGCAGCCACGACCTCGACTACGAGATCCGCACGGTCCTGGGCCATGCGTTCTCCGGTGCGTCCGACGTCGGAGAGGTGCTCGCCGCCGTCGGGGGCGTCAAGGAGAAGGACCACGACGCGTGGTTTGCCGCGTGGTCCGACCTGGGGGACCGCACCGCGGGCCAGGTCGACGACGCGGCACGGGCCGGCCACCGCACGAGCGCCGCCGCGGCGTCGCTGCGCGCGGCCACGTACTACGCCGTCGCCGTGAACGCGGTGGCGGCGCTGGAGTCCGACGACGCGCTGCTCCCGACGTTCCGCAAGCACCGCGCGCAGTGGGATCGGTGGGTCGACACGTCCGGCCTCGACGTCGAGCGCGTCGCGATCCCCTACGAGGGCAGGACCCTGCCGGGCTACCTGTTCCGCGCGGCAGCGGGGTCCGGGACCGACGGCCCGAGGCCGGTGGTCGTCGCCGTCAACGGCTCGGACGGTTCGCTGCCGTCGCTGTGGAGCGCGTGCGTGCACGGCGCGCTGGCCCGCGGCTACCACGCGCTGGTGTTCGACGGCCCCGGGCAGCAGTCGATGCTGTTCGAGCACGGCGTCCCGTTCCGCCCCGACTTCGAGGCCGTCCTCACGCCGGTGGTCGACGCGCTCGCCGGTCGTCCCGACGTCGACCCGGAGCGGATCGCCGTGTACGGCATCAGCCAGGCGGGCTACTGGGTGGCGCGCGCCCTCGCGTTCGAGCACCGGCCCGCGGCGGCGGTCCTCGACCCGGGCGTCGTCGACGTCGCCGCCTCGTGGGAGACGCAGGTGCCCAAGAGCCTGCTCAAGCTCCTCGACAAGGGCGACGACCACGCGTTCGACCGCGACATGGAGCTCGGGATGCGGCTGTCCAGGGCGACGGCCCGCACGTGGCGGTTCCGTGCCCGCCCGTACGGCGTCGAGGGCTACGCCGCGACGATGCGCGAGGTGCGCAGGTACGACGCCCGGGACGTCGCCGCACGCATCACCACGCCGCTCCTCCTCACCGACCCGGAGGACGAGCAGTTCTGGCCGGGCCAGTCCCAGGAGCTCGCGCGGCTCTCCCCGGACGTCTCGACGGTCGTGCGGTTCACGGCGGCCGAGGGCGCGAACTACCACTGCCAGCCGCTCGCGCGAGCCCTCACCGAGCAGCGCATGTTCGACTGGCTCGACGAGCGCCTCGGCGGCTGAGGCTCAGCCTCCCGGCACGCTCAGCCCGTCGGCGCGCTCGGCGTCACCGCGCCGACGACGCGGACCTCGACGTCCACGCCGTCCACGGACTGCGGGACGACGACGTCGCGCGACGTCACGTTGACCCGCAGGACCCAGTCGTCTCCGCCCTGCCGGACCGCGTCGGCATGCTGCCGTGCGGGTTGCGCGGCCGAGCGGGTCAGCCCGACGCCGGTCACGCCGTCCGTGCCCGCGATCTCGTCGCGCAGCATCGTCTTGGCGTCGCGTGCTCGTTCGAGGGTCGCCACGAGGCACCACCTCCTCGAACCATTGTGGACCCTGCGGGCCGCGAGGTCACGGGACGGAGGTCCTGACGGCCCCGGCCGTCACCCCAGCAGCGACACGCCCAGCCGCTCGAGCACCGTGTCGATCGCGTTGCAGTACGTGAGGCCGGTCCCGTTCGTCCCGCCCGTCTCCGACCCGGCGAAGAGCAGCCCGAGCGCCACACCGTCCTCGCGGTACACGAGCGACCCCGAGTCGCCGCCGCGCGAGAACGGGCCGCTGCCCGTGGACTCGACCTCGATCTGGTCGTCGAAGCGCAGCGCGCCGAGCTCGTCGCCGTAGCCGACGACGACGTCGTCGAGCTCGATCGCCGTGACGCGGCCGCTCGTGACGGACGTGGTGCGACCGATCTTGCCGACCGCCTCCCCGCCCTCGGCCCGCGCCGTCGTCGTGATGCGGCCGACGGGGTACTCGAGGTCCACCTCCGGCTCGTCGAGCAGCGCGATCGCCGCGTCGACGGTCTGCGTCTCGCCCGCCACGAGCGGCACGAGCCGAGCGAGCGTGCCCACCCGGTCGCGCGGCCCGCCGCCGTCGGCCGGGCCGGGCTGCACGACGACGTCCCCGACCTCCGCCGTCGTCGAGCCCGCCAGGACGTGCCAGTTCGAGAGCGCGTAGACGGCGTCCGCGGCAGCGCCCTCGACCGGCGTCGTCGACCGGACGAACGCGCCGAGCGTCCCGGCGGTGACGTCGACGTTCGCGATCGACACACCGGGACGAAGCGGCCGCGCACGACCGGTCTCGCCCGACGCCTGCGCCGTCACGACGGGCGGGCGCAGGCCCGGTGCCGAGGGGTCCGCCGCGTCCGGTGCCGCGAGCGGGCGGATCCGCCCGGTGCGGCGCACGTCGACCGTGTCCCCGGCCTCCGACGCGACCTTTCGCGCGATGCTGCGTGCCGCGGGCACGCCGAGCCGGTACCGGACCGCGATGGCGTACCCGCCGCCGTCGCGCGGGGCGAGCCCGAGCGCGAGCGTCGGGGCGCGCACGGCGTCCACCGCGCCGTCGGGCACCCCGCTCGCCTCGATGACCGCGCCGCTGCGCTCGGCGAGCTCGCGCGCGTAGTCCGCGAGCTGCGTCTTGATCTCTCGTGCCTTCTGCTGGTCCATGTCGCACCGTCCCTCTCGCCGCCTGCCCGAGAGAGTCTGGCGTCCGCCGCCCACACGGCGGCCGCGACGCGCCGGTGTCAGGCGCGCAGGAGCTGCTCCACGCGCACGGTCCGGCGCCGGGCGACGACGAGGGTCGTCACCGCGACCGACACGAGCGCCCAGATCACCAGCGACACCACGTCGCCCGCTCCTCCGGTGGCGCCGGGGTCGACGACCGCGGTGAGCGCGCCGAGCGCGGACCCGACGGGCAGCAGGTCGCGCAGACCGGTGAGCGCCGCGGGGACCGTCGCGACGATCCCCGTCGCGACGAGGAGGACGGCGACGAGCAGGCTCAGCGCGCGTCCCACGTTGCCGAGCAGCGCGGCGAGCGCCTGGTTGAGCGCGACGAAGACGACCGACGAGAGTGCGCCGAGGGCGAGCAGCCCGAGCCACCCGCCGAGGTTCGCGTCCTCGACGGCGGCCAGCACGCCGCCGACGACGAGACCCGTCGCGACACCGATCGCGGCAGGCAGGGCGAGGGCCCGGAGCGCGAGGCGACCGGCACCGCGCGTCGACCCGAGGAGCTGCGCCGGCACGGGCGGGAAGGCGACGAACACCGCGAGCGCCCCGAGCCACAGCGCGAGCACCGCGAACAGCGGCCCGGTCGAGCCGGTGCCGAGGCCGTCCGTCCCGGGCGCCTCGACCGGGTTCGCCACGACCGACGCCAGGTGCGTGGCCTCGTCGTCGGTGTACGAGGGCACCTGGCCGACCGCCTCCCCCAGACCGTCCGCGAGGTCGGACGAGCCGTCGGCGAGCTGCCCGACGCCGCCGGCCAGGTCGGTCGCGCCCGTCGCCAGCCCCTCGGTCCCGGTGGCGAGCTGGTCCGCCCCCGTCGAGAGCTCGCCTACGCCCGCCGCGAGCCCGGACGCGCCCGCGTCGAGCTGGTCGAGCCCGGCGGCGAGGTCGTCCGCGCCGGTCGCGAGACCGGACGCCCCGGTCGCCGCCTGGGCCGCGCCGTCGGAGAGCTGCTGCGAGGCCCCGACGAGCTGCTGGACGCCCGCCGCGAGACCGTACAGGCCCGTGGACGACGCCGGGTCGCCCGCGAGCGCGGCGTTCCCGTCGGCGACCTGCTGCGCCGCGCCGGCGAGCTGCTGGAGCTGGGCGATCTGGGCGTCGAGCCGCTGGCACACGTCCGACGTCGGGTCGTCGGCGCAGCCGGCGGCGCGCTTCGCGGCGTCGAGGCCCACGACGTTCTCCTGCACGAGCCGCCCGACGCCGTCCGACACCTGCTGCGCACCGTCGGCGAGCTCCGTGGCCTGCGCGGGCAGGGGCGCGACCCCCGCCCCGAGGTCGGCGACGCCCGAGGAGAGCTGCGCGGCTCCGCCGGCGACGCCCTGGACCCCGCTGGACAGAGCGCCGGCACCTTCGGCGAGCGCCGCCGCGCCGTCGGCGCTCTGCGACGTCCCGGCCGCGAGCTCGTCCGCCCCCGCGGCGAGCTCGCCCACCCCCGAGGCCAGCTCGACCGCGCCCGTCGCGACCTGGCCGGCGCCGTCGGCGAGCTGCGCAGCGCCGTCGTTCGCGTCGGACGCGCCGTCCGCGAGCTGCGTCGCGCCGTCGGCGGCCTCGCCGAGCTGCTCGTTCAGGGTCGTGAAGCCGACCAGCACGCCGTCGACGTAGTTCTCCGTGAGGGTCTGCCCGAGGACCGTCGACGCCGTGGTCGTGACGATGCGCGCGAGCGCCTCGTCCACGACACGTCCGCCGGGCGCGGTCTCGACCGAGAGCGTGGCCTGCGTCGCGGCCGACGGGTCGTCCCCGCTGAACGACGTGGCCGCAGCCGAGAAGTTCTCCGGGATGGTCACGACCGCGGCGTACGTACCGTCGGCGAGGCCCGCCGACGCGTCCGCAGAGTCGGTGACGACCCAGTCGTAGTTGGTCGTGCCGGCCGCCGGCTGGACCGCGACCGGTCCCGTGTCGGTCGACGCGGCCCCGCCGCTCACGAGACCCGCGGTGAGCTGGCGCCCGAGGGGCACGGTCTGCCCGTGGATCTCGACGGGCTCGTCGTGGTTGACGATCGCCGCCTGCACGGTGTCGAGCCGCTCCTGCGGGTCCCACAGGGCCCACAGGAGCAGACCGAGCACGACGAGCGGCAGCGCGACGGCGGCGGCGACGGTCCAGGCCCGGCGACCGCGGACGGCGCGCGGGCCGGGGCCCGGGACGGCTGCGCTCATGCGCGCACCTCCTCGAGATCGGTCGTCGGCTGCTCCGCCGTGGCGGGCTCGGGAGGTTGCAGGTCGAGCACCTGCGATCCGGGAGGGGCCAGGTCGGACGGGAAGGCCCCGACCGACCCGAGGACGACCGCCGTCCCGGCGTCGGTCCCCCGGCCGACGGCCACCGCGAGCTCGGCGCGCTCGTCCGGCGCGGAGACCGCGTCGGTCCCGAGCACCACGACGACGCGCGGGTGCTCCGCCAGCACGGCCCCGACGGCGGCGGCCGGGTGCGTGCGGTGCGCCGCCGGGGCCGGGGCGTCGCCGGGCAGCGCAGCGGCGTCCGCGGCGAGGTCGACGACGGCGACCCGACGCCGCACGCTCGACGCGCGCTCGGGCAGCACGAGGCCCGTGACCTTGAGCGCCCCGGCCGACGGCTTGAGGCGCCCGGCGAGCGCGAGCGCCACCCCGGTCACCGCGGCGGCCGACGCGCCGTGCACGACGAGCGTGCCGCCGTCGGGCACGCGGACCGTGACGGGCGCGGCGAGCGGGCCCCGCGGACCCGCGACCTCCAGGCCGTGCGCGACGACGGGGTCCGTCGCGCCGGGCTCCGGCCAGTCGCGCAGCTCGAGCTCGCGTGCGAGCCCTTCGCCCTCGACGTCGAACGACGGCAGGACACGGTCGAGCCGGCGCGGCATCCACCACGCGCGGTCGCCGAGCAGGGCGAGCACCGCGGGGACGAGGGTCATGCGCACGAGGAACGCGTCGACGAGCACGCCGACCGCGAGCCCGAGCGCGATCGGCTTGAGGCTCATGTCGCCCTCGGGCACGAACGCGATGAAGACCGCGAACATGATGATCGCCGCCGCGGTGACGACCTTCGCGGATGCCTGGAACCCCGTCGAGATCGACCGTCGCGCGTCGCCGGAGCGGACGTAGTCCTCCCGGATGCGCGAGACGAGGAACACCTCGTAGTCCATGGCGAGGCCGAACAGGACGCCCATGAGGACGATCGGCATGAAGCTGATCACCGGGCCCAGGCGCGTGACGTTGAGCGCGTCCGCCATGACGCCCTGCTCGAACACGAGCGTCACCACGCCGAACGCCGCGCCGACGGAGAAGAGGTAGCCCACCGTCGCCTTGATCGGGACCGCGATCGAGCGGAACACCATCGTCAGCAGCACGAGCGACAGCCCGACCACGACGAGCGCGAACGGCAGGAGCGCCGCCCCGAGCTTGTCCGACACGTCGATCCCGACGGCCGTGAACCCCGTGACCGACAGGTCGACGCCGTACTCGTCGAGGAAGTGGTCGTGCTGCGAGCGGATCTGCGTGACGAGGTCCTTCGTCTCCTCGGAGTCGGGAGCGCCCGTCGGGATCACCTGGACGATGCCCGTGTCCGCGCTGGGGTTCGGCGTCGCGAGCGGCACGTCGGCGACGCCGGGCAGGTCGCCGATCTCGTCGGCCAGGTCGTCCATCAGGCCGACCGGGTCCGTCGACGTGACGATCGTGCCGGTCACGATGAGCGGCCCGTTGAAGCCCGGCCCGAAGTGCTCCGAGACGAGGTCGTACGTGACGCGCGCCTGGTTGTCCTCGGGCAGGGTCCCCGCGTCGGGCAGCGCGAGCCGCAGGTCCTTCGCGGGGAGCGTCAGCAGCACGAGGCCCGCCAGCACGATGAGGATCGTCAGCAGCGGCACCCGCGTCACGGTCCGCACCCAGCCCGCGAAGAACCGGTTGTGGTGCTGGACGCCGGTCGACGCGGTCGACGTCGTGGGCGCGCTCGCGTCCGGGGCGGGCGCACCGTCGACCCTCGCGTCGTCGGCGTCCGACGCGGACGCGTCCTGCCTCACCGACCGGGCCCGGGGCGCCCTTCCCGCCCGACGGCGTCCGCGGCGACGCGCTCGGGGAGCCTTCGGCCGGAGCCGTTCGCCGGCGAAGCCGAGCATCGCGGGCAGGAGCGTGACCGAGACGAGGACGGCGAGACCGACGCCGACGGCAGCGGCGACACCCATGACGGTGAGGAACGGGATGCCGGCGACCCCGAGGCCGACGAGCGCGATCATCACCGTGAGGCCGGCGAAGATGACGGCGGAGCCGCCCGTCGCGACGGACCGCGCGGCCGCCTCGTCGACCGGGAGGCCGGTGGCCAGCTCGTCGCGGTGGCGCGAGACGATGAACAGCGCGTAGTCGATGCCGACGGCGAGCCCGAGCATCACGGCCAGCATCGGGGTGGTCGAGTTGATCTGGGCGACCGCGGTCGCGGCGAACAGCAGGCCCATGGTGACGCCGACTCCCATCGCGGCGTTGAGCAGCGGCAGGCCGGCGGCGACGAACGAGCCGAACGTGATGACGAGCACCACGAGCGCGACGAGCAGGCCGAGCGCCTCGGTCACCGTGAGCGTGGGGAACTCGGTGCTGAAGAGCTGACCGCCGAGCGACGCCTGCGCGCCGTCGGGAAGAGCGGCCTCGAGGTCGTCGACCGCGCTGCCGAGCGCGTCCTTCGTCGCGTCGGCGACCTCGCTCTCGCCCTGGTCGAGCTGGACCGTCAGGAGCGCCGCGGTCCCGTCGTCGCTGACGGACGCGGGCACGGTGTCGTCGTAGGGCGACGTGACCCCGGCGACGTGGTCGACGTCGCCGAGCGCGTCGACGGCGTCCTCGACGGGTCCTTGCACGGCGTCGTCCTCGATGGTCGAGCCGTCGGGCGCGACCACGATCACCTGTGCGCTCGCCCCGCTGACCTGGGGAAACGTCGCGGCGAGCCGGTCGAGCGCCGCCTGCGACTCGGTGCCGGGGATGGTGACGGCGTCGTCGAGGCCCTGCTGGACGAGGCCGGCGAACCCGCCGACGACCACGAGGATCCCGATCCATGCCAGCAGCACGAGACGGCGGGCGTGGACGGCCCAGCGGCCGAGGGAGTAGAGCGCTGAGGACACCGCGGCCTCCGGACCGTGTCGACGGGAGAGCTCTGACGATACGCCGCTGCTCTCCGGAGGGAGCGGGCGACGTCGGCCCCGCGCCCTCGGACCCACCCGCACCGGGCGAGCGCAGGGAGCGTCCTGGACACCGATGTGTCCACCATCCGGGCAGATGTGGCAGCGCTCCCACCGTTCCCCCTAGCGTGACGCTCCTCTGGGGGGAGGACAGATGAAGGCGTCTGCCACGATGCGGGCCGCGGGCATGTCGCGACGGCTGACGGAAGCGCGCGACGTGACGATCGACCCGGGTACGTTCCTGCAGCCGCTGGACGTGGACCTGCGGCTCGACGCGCGCTCCGCGCTGCCGAGCCGGAGCATCCCGGGCTACGAGCGGCTCGGCACGGCGGCGGCGGCGGCGCGCCTCGCGGAGGTCGCCGCCCTGGGTCTGCGGGGGGTCGTGGTCCGCCTCCTCGACGACACCGTCCCGCACCTCGGTGCCTGGGCGCGGCGACGCGAGACGTGGGTGGGCACCGTGGCGGGGCTCGCCACCGCGGCCCGGGACCGCGGGCTCGAGCTCGTCGTCGACCCGTTCAGCATCGCGCTCGACCGCGCGGGCCAGTGGGGTCTGAGCGCCGACGGACAGCCCGACGGCGGCGCCACGCTGGACCTGCTGCACGACCTCGCGGCCGTCGTGCACCGTTCCGGCGGCACGGGGATCGTCACCCTCGGCCGGGTCGCGCGGGAGGTCGAGGTGACGCGCGCCGTCGCGCAGGACGGCCTCCGGGTGTACTCGTTCTCCACCAACAGCGAGACGAGCACCGCGTATGCCGGGTCGAGCACGCACCCCACGACCAACCAGAAGATCTGGCCGGGCAACCTGCGCGACATGCTCCTGTGGACGGTTCTCGACATCGACGCCGGCACCGACGTCCCGGTGACCAAGCCCGTGGAGAACTTCCACGTCGTCGTCGAGACCCGCCGCCTGCTCGACTCGGCGGACGCCCTCGCCCGGTTCCTCGACGACCCCGCGACCACGCGCCTCGTCGAGCAGGATCCCGACCTCCTCGCGGCGGTCCGCCGCGTCCGCGCCGACGTGCCGGGCTTCCTCGGCCGGGCGGCGCAGGTCGAGCTCGGCGCGTACACCGTCTCCGGCACCACGAAGCTGCTCGCGCTCCTCGCCCACGACGAGGGCGTCGCCGCGGCCCGCGCACGGCTCGAGGAGCTGTGGGTGAACGCCGTCACCGCGGCCGGGCCGCGCGGGACCGTCCTCATCGACCGGGGCGCGACCGCCTGGTTCAGGGGCGGCGTGCTCGCCTGACCGACCGTCCACCGCACCCGGCCGCGCGGAGCCACCGCCGGTCGGACCGAGCCGCGAAGGAGCGTCCGTGCGCGTCGTGATCCTGCCCTTCTACCACGGCCTCGGGCACGTGGTGCGCTCCACGCGCATCGCCACCGAGCTCATGGCGCGGGGCGCCGAGGTCGTCGTCGGGGTGGCCGCCGACGCCCGGCGCTGGCCCGAGGCGCGCGGCGTCCCGACCGCGACGCTCACCGAGCTGCCACCGCTGCCACCCGTGCCCGACGACGCGGGGTCGCCCGACGTCACGTCCTCACCCGACGGCGCGGCGTCACCCGGGCACCGCCCTGCGCCCCGCCTGCGGCTCGCGGACGAGGAGTACCTCCGCGTCGCGCTCGAGGAGGAGCGGGCGCTGGTCCGCGCGGTCGGGGCCGACGTCGTGCTCGCCGACTTCCGCGTGACAGGACCGGTCTCGGCGCGGCTCGAGGGGGTGCGGTCGGCCACGGTCGTCAACACCGGCTTCTTCTCCTTCCCGTTCCCGGACGTGGTGCGCGACGTGACCCCGGCGCTGCACCGCCTCGGCGTCCCCCGCGACGTCGCCGGCCGGCTGCTCGGCGACGTGGTCTACGTGCCGGACCGCTCGGCGTTCGAGCCGCTCGCCGACGTCCGGGACCCGCTGTCGGTCGCGGCGCTGCGGACGGTCGACGAGATCCGGCACGTCGGCCCGGTCCTCGCGTCCGACCCGCTCACGGTCCCCGACCGGGCACAGGCCCGCACGCTTCTGGGTCTGGACCCGCACGCTCCCGTCGTCCTCGTGTCGCTCGGCGGCACCGCGCAGGGGTTCGCCACCCTGCGCACCGTCGCCGGGCTGCTCGACGACGTGCCCGCGCACACCGTCCTCGTCACCGGACCGAACGTCGACCCGGCGCTGCTCGCCGACCACCGGGCGGACCGCCTCCTGCAGCTCACCGACGAGTCGATGCTGTGGACGCGCGCCGCCGACCTCGTCGTCACCCACGGCGGGCACACGAGCGTCATGGAGGCGCTCGCGCTCGGCCGCCCGCTGCTCGCGCTCCCGGGGCAGGACGAGCAGCGGTGGAACGCGGGGCGTGCCGTCGGCCTCGGGACGGGCGAGGTCCTCGACCCGGCCGACGTCGCACCGCGCTTCGTCCCGACCGTCCGACGTCTCCTCGCCGACGACGCGCTGCGGCGTCGTGCCGAGGCCGTCGGCGCGGTCCTCGCCGCGCACGACGGCGCACGCGACCTCGCCGAGCACGTCCTCACCTCGGCCCGGCTCGCGGCGCTCGGACCCCGCGCATGAGCCCGGCGTCGGTGTCGGTCGTGACCATCTGCCGCGACGGGATCCGCGACGCGCGGCGACTCGTGCGGTCCGTCCAGGAGCAGGTCGTCGACGTGCCGGTCGAGATCGTCGTCGTCGACGACGGCTCGGACGAGCCCGTCGCGGACGTCCTGCGCGACCTCGGCGGGCCCGCGGAGGTCCACGTCGTGCGCCGCGAGGGCGACGGCAACCGGGCGGCCGCACGCAACGCGGGGGCCGCCGTCGCGAGCGGAGACCTCCTCGTCCTCGTCGACGCCGACCAGGAGGCGCCGCCGGGCTGGCTCCAGGACCACGTGCGCTGGCACCGGGCCGCCCCCGGGATCCTGCTCAACGGCCACCGGCGCCACCGCTCCCCCGCCGACGGCACCGCATGGCGTCCCGAGGTCCGCGAACGCGTCACGGCGGTCTACTCCCACAACTACGCCCGCATCGCCGCCGCGTGGTACCTGCAGTTCAGCTGCAACCTCTCCCTGCCGGTGGACGCGTACCGGGCGCTCGGAGGCTTCGACGACGACTACCGGGGGTGGGGCCTGGAGGACACCGACCTCGGCTACCGCGCCCACCGGGCCGGCCTCGCGATCGCGCACAGCACGCGCGCCTGGACCTGGGACCACCACCACGTGGTCCGGTTCGACCCCGACCGGGTGCGCGAGTGGCAGCGCAACCGCGCCGTCTTCCTCGTCAAGCACCCGGAGCCGGAGGCGCAGGCGGTCCGGCTCGTCGAGAACTACCCGCAGCGCACCGACGTCCCGCGGGGCCACGCGTGGCTGGACTCGTTCCTCGCGATGGACCGGCACGTCCGCGCGCTGCGGGAGGCCGTACCGCTCGCGTCCCCCCGGACCACGCTCACGGTGCTCGACGCCGCCGACGCCGAGCACGCCCGCGCGGAGATCGCGCGCGGGTCTGCGGTGCGCGTCGTCGACGCGGTCGCCGGCTCGGGGCTCGACGTCGAGGCCTTCCGTGCGGGGTCGGCGGTCGAGTACGTCCCGCTCGGACCGCAGGGGGACGCATGGCGCTCCTGATCCGGTCCCGCCCCGGCCTGGCGTGGCTGCTCGTCGCGGTGATGACCGGCGTCATCACGCCCGGGTACCCGCTCGCGCTGCACGCCGCCGGACTGTCGAAGGTGCAGATCGCCGTCTTCTTCGCGGTGAACTCGCTCGCGGCGTTCGCCTTCTCCGTCCTGGCCGTCCGGCACCTCGGACGGACCGGTCGTCGCGGCGTGCTCCCGGCCCTCCTCCTCGGGTCGGCCGGCGGGCTCGTGCTCGCCGCCACCGGCGCATCGCTCCCCGCGATCCACGTCGGGGGAGTCCTGTCCATGCTCTTCGTCGCGGCGATGCCGGTGACGGTCCGCGCCATCCAGACGGGCGGTCTGGCGGCGTCCACCGACGACGCCGCGCTCTCCGCCCAGGTCCGCTCGCTCTCCGTGCTGGGCTATGTGCTCGGGGTCGCGCTCTACGGCGTCGCGGTCGCGCTGCCCGGACCGCTCGACCCGGTGCTCCTCGGCGCCCTGGCCACGGTGACCGCCGCCGTGCTCACGTGGTCGGTCGGCGGGCCGACCGGGACCGGCGCGCCCGCTCCGGCGCAGGCCGGTGCGGCTGCGCCCGCCCCGACGCCGGCCGACAGCGCGGGGGACGAGGCGGCGACGCGGCACGGTCCGACGGGTCCCCGCGGTGCCGACGGGCACGCCGTCGCGCTGGGCCTGGCCGCCGTCGGTCTCGCGCTGGTGCTGCTCAAGAGCGCCGACAGCCTGCGGCTCGTCTACCTCCCTCTGCACGTGGTGGCCGGGGGTCACGCGGAGTCGTGGGTCAGCGCGCTGTTCGTCGTCACGGCGGTGACCGAGCTCCTCGTCCTGCGCCGTGTCGCGATGTCGGTGCCGAGCGGCCGTGCGCGGCACGTGCTCGTCGTCGCCGCCCTCGTCGCCGCCGCCTCGTTCGCGGCGTCGGCCGCCTGGGGCGACGGCGCCGCCCGCGGCGGTGCCGTCGCGCTCGTGCTCTCCCAGGTCGGGTACGCGGGCTTCGCGGCGCTCTTCCAGGCGCTCGGCCCGGTCCTGCTCGGGCGCTGGCTGCCGAGCGGGCTCGCCGGTGGCGTCGGCGTGTTCGGCGCCGTCCTCCAGGTGGGTGCGCTCGTGGGCGTGCTCGCCCCTCTCCTCGTGCCCGGGTACGGTGCCGCGGTGTTCTGGCTGGCGACCGTGCCCTGCGTGGTCGCCGCCGTCCTGCTCGTCGCCCTGCGTCAGCTCGACGAGCCCGCCCGGGAGACCGCGACGGCGTCGGCGGGCGGCTCGCCCACGTCCGCGACCGGTCGCGGCGCGTAGGTCTCGGCGGTCACGTCCGCGCGCACGACGCGCGACAGCCGGAACCAGCGGATCCCTTCGCGGAGACGGCACCACGCCACGAGATACCACCGGCCGTCGGTGTGCGCGAGGATCACCGGCTCCACGCGGCGCGCGGTCTCCCCTCCGCGCCCGTCGCGGTAACGGATCGCGAGGACGCGCGACGCGCCGAGCGACTGCTCGACGGCGCGCAGCACCCCGAGGTGCGTCCGCGCCCGCTCGACGACGTCCCCGCCGGACCGCCCGTCGCGCGCGGTGGCGTCGGGCGCGGCCGGCACGGCGTCGGGAGCGGCCGGCGCGGCGTCGGGCGCGGAGGGGTCGCGCGCCGCGTCGAGGGCCTCGCCGGGGGACGGCCGGCGCACCCAGACGCGCGCCGCGAGCGCCTCGGCGCGTTCCCGGTCACCCGCACCGAGCGCGTCCCACACCTTGCCGCGCGCGGCGGCGGCGTCGACGGCGAACGGGCTCGCCGGCGGGAGCGTCGCGAGCGCGACGGCGACGGCGACGGCCTGCCCGGGCGTGAAGTTCACGGGCGGCAGCGTCGCGCTCGGGTCGAGCACGTAGCCCCCGCCCGGGCCCGCCTGTGCCCAGATCGTCAGTCCTGCCTGCTGCAGCGCCGCGACGTCGCGCTTGATCGTCCGCTCGCTGACCTCGAGCGCCGAGGCGAGACGCGGCCCGGTGGTGCCCGTCGGGCCCGCGCGGCGCAGCTCCTCGGCGATCGCGTAGAGCCGCTCGGTCCTGTTCACGACTCGACCTCCCGGGCAGCGCCGACCTGTGGAGACAATGGTGACAGACAGGTGTCACCAGGGTGGTGCGAGAGTCGTCCCATGACCGAGACGCAGCAGGAGAAGAACTCGTCCGAGACCGCTGAGGCGACCACGGAGCAGGTCCACGTCGTCCTCGTCCCCGGCTTCTGGCTGGGCGCCTGGGCGTGGGACGACGTCGTCCCCCACCTCGAGGCCGCCGGCCTCGTCCCGCACGCCGTGACGCTTCCTGGCCTGGACCCGGCGTCGACCCCGCAGGACCGGGCCGCGATCACCCGCGACGACCACGTCGAGGCGGTCGCCGGGCTCGTCACCGGGCTCGACGGCCCGGTCGTGCTCGTCGGGCACAGCGGGGGCGGCCCCGTCGTCCAGCAGGTCGTCGACCGCGACCCGGCGCGTTTCCGGCGCGTCGTCTACGTGGACGCGGGGCCGCTCGTCGACGGGGCCGCCCTGAACTCGGCCCTGCCGGACGACGCCGCGGAGGTCCCGCTGCCGTCCTGGGACGAGCTCGCGGAGCAGGGGTCGAGCGTCGACGGCCTCGACGACGCCGCGCTGGCCCGGTTCCGCGAGCGCGCGGTGCCGACGCCCGGACCCGTCGCGCGCGGCCCGGTCCGGGTGTCGAACCCCGACCGGCTCGGCGTCCCCGCCACGGTGGTCTGCTCCTCCATCCCGTCCGAGGTGCTGGCCCAGCTCGCGAACCCCGGCCCGCCCCTGCACACCGAGCTCGGGGAGATCCACGACGTCACCTATGTCGACGTGCCCACCGGCCACTGGCCGATGTTCTCGCGCCCGCGCGACCTCGCGGAGGCGATCGTGGCCGCCTCGCGGCGCAACTCCTGAGAAAAGTCACAGAAGCCACGTCACGGACGGCGATCTTCTCCGTCTCCTTCGGTGGAAGCGGCCGACAGGCCGCGCGACGACCACCGACGACGACGAGAAGGACCATGCACGACACCCTGCCTTCCGCCCCCGCACGCCGCGACGTCCGGGCTGCCCTCCTGTGGGCGCTCGAGAACGACCGGGTCGCCCTGCTCGAGCACCGAGAGAGCACTCAGCACTGCGCCTGGGACGCGGCTCGTGGCGCCGCCGACCGACGGCTCGTCCGGCGCTGGCGCGTCGCGACCGCCCTGGTTCCGCTCCCTGTCGGCTGACGCCCTGACCCGCGACGCCGAGACGCCCTGACGCCGAACACGACCTCAGGGTCGCTATGGAGCTCATAGCGACCCCGAGGTCGTGCTCGGCAGCGAGCGACGACGTGCTCGGCGGCCAGTGCCCGAGGGGCTCGGTCGTCCGGCCGGGCTCGCCGCCTTCAGCCGAGCGTCGTCGGCAGGGCCGCGTCGCCCTCGCCCGGCGTGGCGCCGAGCACGTGCTCGGCGAGGAACGCGAGGACCACCTGGTACCAGACCTTCGCGTGCTGCGGTGTGAGGATCCAGTGGTTCTCGTCCGGGAAGTAGAGGAACCGGTGGACCGTCTCCCCGTCGGGGCTCGCCGGCAGACCCGACGCGGAGAGCAGCTCGTACCAGAGGCGCAGCCCCTCCCCGATCGGTACGCGGTAGTCCTTGTCGCCGTGGACGACGAGCATCGGCGTGACGATGTCGCCGACGAACCGGTGCGGGCTGTTCTCGAGCGCCATCTCCGGCGTCATCTCGCGCTGCCAGTAGTAGGAGTGGTCGGTCGTCGGGCCGAACTGGTCCAGCGCCCACAGGCTCGCGTGCGTGACGACCGCGCGGAAGCGGTCGGTGTGGCCCGCGACCCAGTTCGCCATGTACCCACCGAACGAGCCGCCCATCGCGGCCGTCCGGGTCGCGTCCACCTCGGGCAGCGTCTCGACGTGGTCGGTGATCGCGAGGAGGTCCGTGTACGGCGCCTGGCCCCAGCGACCCCAGCCGCGCTGGACGAAGTCCTGCCCGTACCCGGTCGACAGCGCAGGGTCCGGGAGCAGCACCGCATAGCCCTGCGCGACCATCAGCCACGGGTTCCAGCGCCAGCTCCACGCGTTCCACGAGCCGAGCGGCCCGCCGTGGATCCACAGCAGGAGCGGCGCCGGGTCCTCCGCGCTCGCGCCGTGCGGGAGCGCGAGCCAGCCGCGCACGCGCACGTCGTCCGACGCCGCGGTCTCGACCTCGACGAGCGTGCCGGGAAGGTCGGGGGCCGCGACCGGACCCCGCAGCGGCGTCGCGGGCACAGGGGTCCGGGCGCCCGGCTCACCGCTGTCGAGGAACGCACCGAGGTCGAGGCGAACCGGCGCCGACGGCTCGAGGTAGCTCGTGCGCAGCGCGTAGGCGCTGCGGCCGTCGGGCGCGACCTGCACGTCCGTGAAGACGGCGTCGTCGCTCGTGATCCGTTCGGCCGTGCCGTGCTCGCCCTTCGAGTCCGGCGCGAAGGCGACGAGGAAGACCGGGCCGCGGCCGTCGTCGTCGGCCGTGACGAGAAGCCCCGAGCCGTCCGGGAGCCAGCGCAGCGACGTCGGCCAGCGGTCCCAGTGCGGCGCGAGCGTCCGCGGCGTCGCGTGGTTCTCGGCGCGGGTCGTCGGGCCGTCGTCGTGCGACCCGTCCGCACCGGCGGGGCCGTCGGGTGCGTGGAGCGGGACGACGGCGAGCGTCTCCTCGGGCGCCTGCTGCGGCGTCGTGAGGGTCTCGCGGACGAAGGCGACGAACGCGCCGTCGGGCGAGATGCGCGGGCCGTGCACCTGGGCGCCCGGCTCGTCGACGAGCGTGCGGCGCTCCCCCGTGCCCGTGTCGATCGCGACGAGCGTGCTGCGCGTCGACGCGCCCGGCCCGGGGACCTGCCACGTCGTGACGAGGGTCGTGCCGTCGGCGGACAGGTCCGCCGAGTGCTCCCACAGCGCGCGGCCCGGCGCTGCGCCCCCGTGCCCGACGCCGCGGCTCACGTCGCGCAGGTCGAGGAGCCTCGGGTCGTGCGGTGCGTCCTCGGACGTGTCGGACGGTGCGCCGTCGCTCAGAGCGCCGGTCGCGGCGTC
Source organism: Cellulosimicrobium sp. Marseille-Q4280 (assembly GCF_943181405.1). Lineage (GTDB taxonomy): Bacteria > Actinomycetota > Actinomycetes > Actinomycetales > Cellulomonadaceae > Cellulosimicrobium. Next base: position 305,053 of record NZ_CALPBY010000004.1, on the reverse strand, counting down.
GTCGGTCGAACCGGTGGGCGCCGGGAGGGGCCGGGCCGGCTCGTCGGCGAGGGTCGTGAGGTCGGCGACGAACCGGTGCGCCTGACCGGGGCCGAGGTCGTGGTCCCAGTGCCGGACGGGGTACCCGGTGTGGAGGATCGCCGCGACCTTGCCGTCCTTGCGCGCCTTCCGGAGCTCGGCGTCGTGCGCGAGGTCGCGCGCGCTCGGGAGGACGTCGGCCGCGACCGAGATCACCGGCGCGTCGGCCGCGGCGAGCGGTCCGCCCACGCCCGCTGGCGCCGTCGCGACGACGCGCGCCTCGCCGCCGCCGGCAGGGAGCAGCCAGAGGGCGGCCTTCGGGTCGTCGTCGGACGTCGCGTCGGGATCCGGCCGGGCCGACGTGAACAGCACGTCGCCCGCGGCGGTGAACGTCGCGCTCGACTCGCCCTTGGCGGAGCGCGTGAGGCGACGAGCGGGGTCCTGGCCGGTCGGGTCGACCTCCCACAGCGCCGTGCGGTACGCCGTGCGCTTCGCGTCGAGCGTCTGGACGGTGGTGACGAGTCGGCTCCCGTCGCGCGACAGCGCGAGCCCGCTCGTGCGCGGGATCGCGACGTACTGGTCGAGGTCGTGGAACGGTGTCGACGCGGTGGCGTCGGCGGTCGTGGGACGGTCGGGCTCGGGCGCGGCGGCGGCGTCGTTACTCACGAGTACGTCCTATCACGCCCCCTCCTTCGCCCGCCGCCCACCTCACCCTCCCCGCCGAACACGACCTGAAGGTCGTTCTGGGGCTCATTCCGTCCTCCAGGTCGTGCTCGACGGCGAGTGGAGACGTTCTCGGCGACGGAGGCGGATGGTCGTCGTCAGGTCGCGCGTGTCGACGGCGAGGCCGTCGCCGGTCGAGGAGACCAGCGCAGGCAGCGGTCGCCCTGGTCGTCCACAGGCCCAGATCCGAACAGGCTCGTCCACAGGCGGGCCCCGGGCTGTCGCGGCGGGGCGACGCGGTCTGCTCCGATCCGTCCCATGCGCACGCCGACCGCCGTCCCCGCCGAGCTGCTCGTCGTCGCCGAGGCCCAGGAAGGGCTGCTCTCCGCGAGCCAGTGCGACGAGCACGGCGTCGGGTCCCATCGCCGGGCGCGCCTCGTCGAGAAGGGGCGGTGGTGCCGGGTCACGCACGCGGTGTTCGACACCGTCGTGACGCCCGTCCCACGCCGGACCGGCACGGGCGCCCACGACCACCGACGACGCCGCGCCGCGTGGCTCGGGCTGCTCGCCTACGGTCGCGACGCGATCGCCGTCGGGCCGTGCGCGCTGGTGCTGCTCGGTGTCGAGGGGGTCCGGGTCGATCCGGTCCCCGAGGCGACCCTTCCGGGCGCACGGGCGGCACGTTCACGCGACGGGATGCACCTCCGCCAGTTCGACGACGGCATGACCGTCACGAACGTCGAGGGCCGGTGGGTCGCGACGCCGGACTGGGCGCTGGCCCAGGCCGTGCCGGAGATGGGGCGGAGGCGGGCCGTCGCGGCGATGGACAGCGCGCGCCGGCTCGGGCTCGTGTCGGCGGCGGGTCTCGAGCGGGCGCACGACCTCGCGCGAGGTCGGCGGGGTGTCGCCCGCACGCACTCGTGGTGGGCCGAGTCGGACGCGCGCGCCGAGTCCCCGCTCGAGACGTTCGCCCGGCTCGACTGCACCGATGCCGGCATCGCCCCCGACGAGCTCCAGGTCGAGGTGTACGACGAGGGTCGGCTCCTCGGTCGCGGTGACGTCGGGTGGCGGCTGCCCGGTGGCCGATGGCTGATCGCCGAGCTCGACGGGAGGGACGTGCACTCGGAGCCCGCTGCGCTGCTCCGTGACCGCACGCGGCAGAACGACCTCGTCGGGAGCGGCGCCGTCGACCTGCTGCGGTTCACCGGGCGGGACGTGACGCCGCCCGGTGCGTCCCGGCCGGGTCGGCTCGTCGCCGACGTCCGCCGCCACCTGCGCCGAGCACGCCACCACTCGCCGTCGAGCACGACCTGGAGGACGGAATGAGCCCCAGAACGACCTTCAGGTCGTGTTCGGCGGGTCAGCGGGGGGTGCGCTCGTCGCGCTCGGCCATCTCGGCGAGCCTCGCGTTGTACTCCTGGAGCTCCGCGTCGCCGTCGCGGTCGGCCTGGCGGTCGCGACGCCTCGCCTCGCGCTCGTCGGACTTCGTCCACATCACGGCCACGACGATCGCGAGGATCAGGGTCGGCAGCTCGCCGATGCCCCACGCGACGCCCCCGCCGCGCTGCTGGTCCTCGATCGCGCTCGGGCCCCACTCGCGGCCGAGCAGCCCGAACCACTCCGGCACGAAGAGGATCTCGCCGGACGTCAGCGCGACACCGAAGAAGGCGTGGAACGCCATGGTCGCGAACAGCAGGAGCAGCCGCTGCGGGTACGGCGGTCGGTGGGGGCCCGGGTCGATGCCGACGAGCGCGTTCGCGAACAGGTACCCCGCGAGCGTGAAGTGCAGCAGCATCGCGAGGTGCCCGGCGTACGTCGTGAGCGCGTACTCGAACGCGGGCGTGTAGTAGAAGACGATCATCGACCCGGCGAAGTTCACGGCGGCGACGATCGGGTTCGCGAAGAACTGCCCGACGCGCGACGTGACGATCCCGAGCACCCACTCGCGCGGGCCGCGCGACCCGTCCTTGCGCGGCGGCACCGCGCGGAGGAGCAGCGTCACGGGGGCGGCGAGCACGAGGAAGATCGGCACGACCATCGCGAGGACCATGTGCTGCACCATGTGCGCGCTGAACAGCACGTGGCCGTACATGGCCGGCCCGCCCGACGTCACCCAGAAGAGGACGACGATCCCGACGCACCACGAGACCGTGCGCCCCACGGGCCAGCGGTCGCCGCGCCGCGCGAGCCGGCGCACCCAGCCGAGGTAGACGACGAGCGCCGCGCCGCACGCGAACGCCGGCAGCAGGTCCCAGCGCCACTCGGTGAACCACAGCGCGAACGTCGGTTCCGGGGGCAACGGGTGGCCGGTGACGATCTCGGCGGCCGTCGGGTCGACGAACTCCGTCTGCGGGACGGGCGGCGCCGTCGAGCCGAGCGCGACCGCGACGCCGGAGACCGCGCCCATGATCGCGAGCTCGACCGCGACGAGCCGCCAGAACAGCCAGCGGGTCGCGTCCGCGCCCCGCTGCCCGCCCGTCGCCCCGCGCTGCCCGACGACGCCCGCGGCCTTCGCGCCGTCGCTCGCCGCTCCCGCGGCCCGGTCCGTGCTGCCCGCCGCAGTGCCGGGACCGCCGCCTCGACCGCCCGGGCGAGCGGGCGTCGTCGGGCCGGCGAGACGGCGCACGACGAGCTCGCGGTGCGCGAACCCGACGACGCCGAGCACGACGATGAGCGCGACCTTGGTGAGCAGGAGGATGCCGTAGTCGGTGGTCAGCCCGGCGAGCGTGTCGACGCGGATGGTCGCGTTCGCGACGCCCGAGACGGCGACGGCGACGTAGCACCACAGCGCGATCGCGGAGTACCGCGAGACCGCGGCGGCGAAGTCCTGGCGCCCGAGCCCGCCGCGCACCCGCACGACGGCGAGCGTCCCCAGCCCGCCGACCCACAGCGCGGCACCGGCGAGGTGGAGGAACATCGACGACACCGCGAGCTCGTGGGACGCGGCGCCCGCGGCGTGCCCCGTGTTGGCCTGCAGCGCGATGGCGAGGAGCGCGACGAGGGCCGTCCACAGCGCCCCGGTCGCGCTGCGCACGGCGAGCGCGAGCGCCGAGGTGACCGCCGCGACGACGACCACCGCGAGGTAGTTGCGCCCGAGGCTCACCTGCGAGACGAACAGGCCGAGCTGGTCGCCGAACGTCTCGGCCGTGACGGGGGTGCCGGAGATCGACGAGTACCGCAGGACCACCTGAAGCACGGAGAGGACGGCCCAGGTCGCCGCCGCCACGCCGGAGAGGCCGAGCGCGCGACGCACCGCCTCGCCCGCGGGCAGCGCGACCGCCGCGAGCACGAGCGAGCCGAGCGTCAGCGCGACGGAGAGCTCCGTGAGCACGGTGACGACGGGCGTCCCGTAGCGCACCAGCGCGCCGGGGTCGCTGAAGCCGGGGATCGCGGCGAACGCCCCCGAGAAGCCGCCTGCGGCGAGCACGGCGAGGACCGCGACGACCACGGCGAACGGCCCCGCGAGGACGAGCCACCACGGGTTCGCGGGGCGCGCGTCGGTCGGCGCACGGCGCACGGCGGTCGAGGTCACGCGACCAGGGTAGGCGCGCCACGGCGTCGGGCGGGAACCGCGGTGCCCCGCGCGACCGACGTCACTCCGCCGGACCGACGGCGCGGCGCCTCACGGGCGGGGCAGGCGCGCCATCCCGTAGACGCGTGTCGCCCGCACGCGCAGCACCTGGCGCCGCTCGGCGACCATCGCGCGCCGGAAGTCGTCCCAGTCCGGGTGCTCGGCACCGGCCGCCGCGCGGAAGGTCTCGACGAGCTCGTCGACCGCGGCGTCGTGCGGGTCGGCGGCGACCGGGCTCAGCTCCGCGTCGCCCTCCACGACGGCGTAGCTCCAGAAGTCCTCGGCGCTCACGTGCAGCGAGACGCGCGGGTCCCTGGCCGCGTTGCGGGTCTTGGCCCGGTCCGCGGTGACGGACACGCGCGCGACGCCGTCGTCCGGGTCCCACGCGTACAGCACGTTGGACAGCTGCGGCCGGCCGTCGCGCTTGAGCGTCGTGAGGACCCCCTGGTGGCGCGCGGCGAGCAGGGCGAGGAGGGCGGGATCGGCGTCGAGGGCCGCCCGGGTGTCGGTGCTCATGCCCGTCCAACCGCGCGGCGCGCGGCCCGCATTCCCGCGCGGCGGTCCGCCGCGGACGTCCCGGCGGGCCGACGACGCGCACCCGGGACGGGGAGTCCTCCCCACCCGGGGCTGTGGACGACACCCGCCGGGCGACAGGTCCCGCTGGCATACTGGGCCGGGTTCGCCGGGGGGTCGCGACGTCCCGGGCGCACGTCCTCGTACGGCTCGCGAGCCGCACCCAGCACCGACACCCACCCGGAGGGCGACCCACATGGCCGCAGGGCACGGCAGCATCTCGACGGCGGACCTCGACCGCGCGAGCCACCTCCTCAAGCGCATGGGTCAGGTGTTCGACCAGCGCGTCGTCGGGCAGGAGGCGCTGCGCACGGCCCTCGTGAGCTCGCTCCTCGCGGGCGGCCACATCCTCCTCGAGTCGGTGCCCGGCCTCGCCAAGACGACCGCCGCGCAGACGCTCGCCGCGGCGATCGACGGCCGCTTCCACCGCATCCAGTGCACGCCGGACCTCATGCCGAACGACATCGTCGGCACGCAGATCTACAACTACGCGACCGGCCAGTTCACGACCCAGCTCGGCCCGGTGCACGCGAACGTCGTGCTGCTCGACGAGATCAACCGCTCGTCCGCGAAGACGCAGTCGGCGATGCTCGAGGCGATGCAGGAGAAGCAGACCTCGATCGGCGGCGAGAACTACCCGCTCCCGGACCCGTTCATGGTGCTCGCGACGCAGAACCCCATCGAGGAGGAGGGCACGTACGTGCTGCCCGAGGCCCAGATGGACCGCTTCCTCATGAAGGAGGTGCTGACGTACCCGACGCCGCAGCAGGAGCTCGAGATCCTGCAGCGCGTCGCGACCGGGCAGATGAGCGAGCCGATCACCGCCCAGCCGGTCTCGCTCGACGACGTCCGCTTCCTGCGGGGCCTCGTCGACGACGTGTACGTGGACGACTCGGTGAAGCGCTACGTCGTCGACCTCATCAACACGACGCGCTTCTCCGGCCCGCGCCCGATCCCCGGCTTCGACCGGCACGTGCGCGTCGGCGCGTCGCCACGCGGCGGGATCGCGCTCATGCGCGTGGGTCAGGCGCTCGCGATCCTCGCGGGGCGCGCGTTCGTCGTGCCCGACGACATCAAGGCCGTGCGGTACTCCGTGCTGCGCCACCGCCTCGTGCGCACGTTCGACGCGCTCGCGAACAACGTCCCGCCGGAGCAGCTCGTGGACGCCGTGTTCGACGCCGTCCCCACCCCCTGACCGTTCCCGCACCACCCGAGAGATCACCCGTGCCCGACGTCTCCCGCCTCGCCCAGGTGCGTGCCCGGCTCGACCTGCCGGTCGCGCGCCGGGCCTCCGGCCTGCTCGAGGGGCGGCACCGGTCGGTCTTCAAGGGGCACGGGCAGGACTTCGACGACCTGCACCTGTACGCGCCGGGCGAGGACGTCGGCGACATCGACTGGAAGTCGTCGGCGCGCGCGGGGATCCCCGTCGTCCGGCGGTTCGTCCGCGAGTCGAACCTCAACCTGGTGCTCGTCGTCGACACCGGGCGCCCGATGGGGGCGACCGCCCCGAGCGGGGAGACGAAGGCCGAGGTCGCGAGCTTCTGCTGTGCGCTCGTCGCCTACCTCGCGCGGGACCGTGGCGACCGGGTCGCGCTCGTTGCGGGCGACGCCCGGCGCCTGGTGCAGCTGCCGCCGCGCGCGAGCACGCAGGACCTCGAGGTGCTGCTCAGCACGGTCGAGGGGATGTGGCGCCCGGACGCCCCGCCCAGCGACCTCGCCCGTCCGCTCGACCGCGTGCTCACGGCGTTCCGGCGCCGCTCGCTCGTGGTCGTCGTGACGGACGAGGCGCGTCCCGCCGCCGAGCACGACCAGCTCCTGCGGTCGCTCCGCGTGCGCCACGAGGTGATGGTCGTGCAGGTCGCGGACCTCTCCCCTGTCGCGGTGGGGGGCCCGGCCGCGAGCCATCGCGAGGTCGAGGACGTCGACGGCGCGCTGCGGCTCCCCGCGTTCCTGCGCGGCCGGGCAGGGCTCGCCGAGGCTGCGGCCACGGCGCGGGCGCAGCGCCGCGCGGAGGTCGCCGACCGGCTGCGCCAGGTCCAGGTCGAGGCGGTGCTCGTGGACGGCACGGGCGACGTGGTGCAGCGTTTCGTCGAGCTCCTGGGGAGGCAGAAGCGTGCCCGCCGATGAGCTGGTGGACCCCGTGGGCTACCCGGGGTGGTGGACGGTCGTGGGCATCGTCGTGCTGCTCGTCGCGGCGGCGATCGTGTTCCTGGTCCTCTGGCTCACCCGTGCGCGCGCCGCGGAGAAGGCCGCGTCCGTGCCGCCGCCCCCGTCGCCCGCCGGGCCGCTCGACCCGTACGGAGCCCTGCGCTCCGAGTACGAGCGGCGGCTCGACGCCGTCGCGCAGCGCTTCCACGCGGGCGAGCTCGACGAGCGCACGCTGCACCTCGCGCTCTCGGCCGAGGTGCGCGGGTTCGCGACGGGCCGGCTCGGGCAGGACGCGTCGTCCATGACGCTGTCGGAGATCCAGCAGCTCTCGGGCGCGGACGAGCTCACGCGGCTCATCACGCGCTACTACCGGCCGTCGTTCGCGGACCACGAGAACGACCCGAAGGCCCGCACCACGGACGCCGAGGACTCGATCGCGCGCGCCCGCACCGTGGTGAGGTCCTGGTGACGCCGGGACCCCAGGGGACGTCGATCCTCTGGCCGTGGCTGTGGGCGCTCGCCGTGGTCCTCGTCGTGGCGGCCGGCGCCGCGGCGTGGTGGCTCGCGCGCCGCCGTGGGGCGCGCGACCGGGACCGCGACGTCCTGTGGGTCGCGAACTCCGAGTACCTGGCGCGCGTCCCGGCGTTCGCGGCGTGGGTGCGCCGGTACCGGCTCCTCCAGGGCGCGACGGCCCTCGGGCTCCTCGTCGCGGTCGTCGGGGCGGGCGCCGTCGCGGCGCGGCCCGTGGAGACCGACGTCGTCGTCGACCGGCTCGGCACGCGCGACATCGTCCTGTGCCTCGACGTGTCGGGCTCGATGATCGAGTACGACGGCGCGGTGCTCAAGGTCTTCCAGGAGCTCGTCGACAGCTTCGAGGGCGAACGGATCGCGCTGTCGATCTTCAACTCGTCGTCGCGCACGGTCTTCCCGCTGACGAACGACTACACGCTCGTCCAGGAGGAGCTGCAGCGCGGCATCGACGCGCTCGACAAGGACCCGGCCGACTTCGACTACACGGGCGGCTCGGACGACGCCGAGATCCTCGAGTTCGCGGAGTTCACGGCGGGCACGACGGCGAACCTCGCCGGCGCGAGCCTCATCGGCGACGGGCTCGCGACCTGCGCGCTGCAGTTCGACGCCGGGGACTCCGAGCGCTCGCGCTCGATCATCCTCGCGACGGACAACTACGTGTCGGGAGAGCCGATCTACACGCTGCCGCAGGCCGCCGACCTCGTCGCGTCGCGCGACATCACGCTGCACGGCATCTTCGGCGGGTCCCAGCGCTACGAGGGGACGCCGGAGGAGACGGAGTACCGGGAGACGGTCGAGGCCGACGGAGGTCTGTACTTCCTCGCCGACGACCCCGCCGCGGTGCAGGGCATGGTCGACGACGTCGTGGCGCAGCAGGCGGTCGAGCTCGACGCGTCGCCCGAGGTCGTCGTCACCGACCGCCCGACGGGCTGGTTCCTCGTGGCCGTCGCGGGTGTCGGGCTGCTGCTCGTCCTGGCCTGGCGGGTGCGCCAGTGAACGCGCGGTCGAGGGAGGTGAGGGACCGGTGAGCCTCCAGCCGCTCGTCCCCGTGTGGGCGCTCGCGCTCGTCGTCGTGCCGCTGCTCGCGTTGACGGTCTGGCAGGCCGTCGTCGCCGGCCGGCGCGGGCCCGACGGCGCGGTCCGACCGGGTGCGCCGCGCGCGGCCTGGCTGCGCCGCACCGGGGCGGTCGTGCTGCTCGCGCTGATCGGGCTCGGTCCGTCCGTCGCCTCGACCGACCGCGACACGTCGGTGACGAACGTCGACATGTTCTTCGTCGTCGACCGCACGGGCTCGATGGCCGCCGAGGACTACGGGCCCGCCCAGGAGCAGGAGCGGCTCGACGGCGTCCGGCACGACGTCGTGAGCCTCACCGAGGCGATCCCCGGCGCGCGCTACTCGGTCATCTCGTTCGACTCGCAGGCCTCGCGCCAGCTCCCGCTCACCACGGACGCGCGGGCCATCACGTCGTGGGCGGACACGTTCCGTCGCGAGATCACGCGCTACTCGCGGGGGTCGCTCACCGACCGGCCGCTCGACGAGCTGAGGTCGGCCCTCGAGGGCTCCGCCGAGCTGCACCCGGCGAACACGCGCCTCGTGTTCTTCCTCTCCGACGGCGAGCAGACCGCCGACGGCGAGCCGCGGTCGTTCGCGGACCTCGCACCGTTGGTCGACGGCGGCGCCGTGCTCGGGTACGGCACGCCCGAGGGAGGGCGCATGAAGGAGTACGACCCGGACGTCGACCCCGCCGACGCGGAGTACATCGTCGACTGGTCGCAGCCCAGCGAGGACGGTGAGCCCGTGGCGGCGCTCTCGACGATCGACGAGGAGACGCTCGGCACTCTCGCCGAGCAGCTCGGCGTCCCGTACGTCCACCGCACCGAGCCGACGGAGACCGCGTCGCTCGTCGCGGGGATCGACCCCGAGCAGGTCGCCGCGGACGGCCGTCGTGACGTCACGTCCTACCGACCCGTCGTCTGGCCGCTCGCGCTCGCGCTCGTCGTCCTGCTCGGCGTCGAGGCCTGGTTCTGGGCGCGGTCGGCATCCCGGTCGCTCGTGCGACCCGGCGAGCGAGCGCCGTCGGGCACGGGGGTGCGCCGATGAGCTGGACGCCGCCCCCGACGCCGCCCGGCCCGGGCCGCCGACCCGCCGTGCACCCCGCCGCGGCGATGCGGCGGGCACGTCTGCGCCGGCGCACGTGGTGGCTGATCGGGACGCTGCCGGTCGTGGTCGCGCTGCTCGTGCTCGGGTTCAAGCTGACGTTCCTCGCCCCGATCGCGTCGTTCGCGAAGGGCGACTACGACGACGGCGCGCACCTCGACGCCGCCGGGACCTACGGGTCGCAGCGGACCATGAACCTCGTCGAGCCGTGGAAGGCGCACTTCAACACGGGCACGGCGAACGCCCGCGCGGGCGACTCGTGGGCGACGTACGACGCGATCACGTCGCTGCAGAGGTCCTACGACCTCGCGGAGGACGAGACGCCCGAGGAACGCTGCATGATCCAGACCAACCTCTCGCTCACGTACGAGATCTCGGGCGACGACGACATGGCCTACGGCGACGGCAAGGCGGCCGAGCTGGCCGTGGTCGAGGAGGCGATCGCCGCACGCGACGCCGGCCTCCCCTACGACGAGGACGTCCTCGACCCGTACGGCGACGGCACCGAGCCGGACCCGGACGTGCTGCGCCAGGACGTCCAGGACTGGTACGAGTACGCCGAGCAGTCGTACGCGACGGCCGAGCAGATCCGCGGCTGGCCCGACTGCGGGGAGTCCGAGCAGACGCCCGAGCAGCAGGAGCAGGCCGAGGCCGCGCAGCAGCGGCTCCAGGAGAAGCAGCAGCAGGCCCAGGACTCCCAGCCGGAGAACCAGGGCACCGGCGACCCGCAGGAGGGCGAGGGCTCCGAGGGCGACGAGCAGAGCGAGGCGTCCGGGGGCGAGGGCTCCGAGGGCGACGAGCAGAGCGAGGCGTCCGGGGGCGAGGGGTCCGAGGGCGAGGGCTCCGAGGGCGACCAGCAGAGCGAGGCGGAGCGCGAGGAGCAGCAGCGCCAGGAGCGCCTCGAGGAGCAGAACTCCGAGGCGCGCGGCGAGGCGGACCGTGAGGAGCAGGAGTACCGCGACCTGTACGGCGACGAGCCGGGCGGCGGGTCCGACGGCGGCGACGGCGGGAGCGGCAGCACCAAGAACTGGTGAGCCGTCGTCCGTCGTCGGGAGCCGGGAGCCGTCAGTCGTCCAGCCCCTCGACGAGCAGGGTCCGGGGACCCGGCCCCTCCTCGCCCAGCTCGTCGTGCGGGTTGACGAGAACGCAGCGGCGCAGCGACAGGCACCCGCAGCCGATGCAGTCGGTGAGGTGGTCGCGCAGCCTCGTGAGCTGCTCGATCCGGGCGTCGAGGTCGGCGTGCCACGCGACGGAGAGCCGGTGCCAGTCCTTCGCGGTCGGCGTGCGGTCGTCGGGGAGGGTCGCGAGCGCGGCGCGGATGCGGGCGAGCGGGATGCCGACCCGCTGCGAGGCCCGGACGAACGCCACGCGGCGCAGCGTCTCGCGCGGGTAGCGCCGCTGGTTGCCCGGCGTGCGTCGGCTCGTGAGGAGGCCTTCGCGCTCGTAGAAGTGCAGCGCGGAGACGGCGACGCCGCTGCGGGCAGCGAGCTGTCCGACGGTGAGCTCGTCCCCCGGCCCGGGCACGTCGTCGGGCACAGGGGACCTCTTCCTCCCGGCGGACACCGGGCTTGACCTCAACATTTGTTGAGGTTCGAGACTAGCAGGGCGCGCGACCGTCCGGTCGCGCCGGAAGCCCCTGGAGGAGCCCCGTGGACGCCATCCGCCTGCACGCGTTCGGACCACCCGAGAACCTCGCCCTCGACCAGGTCCCCGACCCCGTCCCCGGGCCGAACGAGGTGCGCGTCGCCGTGCGCGCGCACGGCGTCCACCTGCTCGACACGACCTTGCGCCGCGGCGAGGCCGGCGGCCCGCTCCCCCTCCCCGACCTCCCCACGATTCCCGGCCGCGAGATCGCCGGGGTCGTGGACGCCGTCGGCCCGGGGGTCGACGCCGCGTGGCGCGGTCGGCGCGTCGCCGCCCACCTCGGCGCGCGGCCCGACGGCGGCGGGTACGCCCGCCTCGCCGTCGTGCCCGTCGAGGCGCTGCACCGCGTCCCGGCCCACGTCACCGCGCCGGACGCGCTCGCGATGATCGGGACGGGCCGCACCGCCGTCGGCATCCTCGACCTCGCGGAGCTCACGGCGGAGGACGTCGTGGTCGTCACCGCCGCAGCGGGCGGCCTCGGCACGCTCCTCGTGCAGGCGGCCGCGGCGACGGGAGCACGCGTCGTCGGGCTCGCCGGCGGACCGGTCAAGGCCGCGCTCGTCCGCTCCCTCGCCGAGGTGTCAGGGCCCCAGGTCACCCGGGTGACCGCTCGCCCTGACACCGCGGACGGGGCACGGGTCCTGTCAGGGCCACCGAGCACTGGGGTGACTTCTCACCCTGACAGCGAGCGCGGCACGCTCACCGCGATCGACTACCGCGCCGACGGGTGGCTCGACGCGGCACGCACCGCCGTCGGGCCGAGCGGTGCAACGGTGCTGCTCGACGGCGTCGGCGGCGACGCCGGGACGGACGCGGCGTCGCTCGTGCGCGACGGCGGCCGCCTGGTCCTCTTCGGATGGTCCTCGGGCGCGGCGAACCGCGCGGCAGAGCGCCCGGACGACGGCGGTGCCGGCGAGGACGTCGGCCGCGACCACCGGAAATCCGGCGGACCGGCGTCGACCCACGACGTACGGTGGGCCGTGGGACCCCTGGCCCGACCCTGGGGAGACCTGTTCGCCCTGCAGGAGCGTGCCCTCGCGCTCGCGGCGGACGGGACGTGGCGCGTCATCACCCACCAGGTACCCCTCGCGGAGGCGGCGCGCGCCCACCGCGAGCTCGAGGAGCGCGCGACGACCGGAAAGGTAGTTCTCGTATGACCGCGGAACCGCGCACGCGGCCCGACGCACGGCCCGGTACGACCGCGGGCGGGACGCCTCGGACGACCGTTCGTGCGCCCGAGCCGCTGACGCCCGCGACCCAGCGCACCGTGCTGTTCGGCATGGTCGCGTTCGTGTTCCTCGGGGCGTTCGAGGCGCTCGCCGTCGCGACCGCGATGCCGACCGTCGCCGTCGAGCTCGACGGTCTCACCCTCTACACGCTCGCCTTCGCGGCATCCCTCGCGTCGAGCGTCGTGGGGATGGTCGCGTCCGGCCGGTGGAGCGACCGCGCCGGCCCGGTGACCCCGCTGTGGACGGGCATCGGCCTGTTCCTCGCCGGATTGCTCGTCGCGGGGCTCGCGCAGGACATGCTCGTGCTCGTCACGGGCCGCGTGCTGCAGGGCGTGGGCACCGGCCTGTACATCGTCGCGCTCTACGTGCTCGTGGCCCGGGTGTTCCCCGCCGAGAGCCGGCCACGGGTCTTCGCGGCGTTCGCCGCGGCGTGGGTCGTCCCGTCGATCGTCGGGCCGGCCATCGCGGGGCTCGTCGTCGAGCACGTCGGGTGGCGCTGGGTGTTCCTCGCCGTCCCCGTGCTCGCGGTCCCGGCACTGATCCTCATGCGCCCCGGGATGAGGGTCGCCCGGGCCTCGTCGCCCGCGAGCAGCGCACCCGACGACCTGCCCGACGAGGCGCCGGCGCCCTCCGCGGGCGGCTCACCCTCGGACGCTGCCGTCGACGCCGAGTCGCCGCTCGACCGCACCGCGCGCCAGGCGTCGCTCGGGTGGGCGGTCGTCGCGGCCGTCGGGATCGGGGCGCTCAACTACGCGGGCCAGCTCCGCGGCGTCGGGCTCGGAGTGCTGCTCGCGCTGTCCCTCGCGGCCGTGGTCGTCGCCGTGCCGCGCCTCCTCCCGCGCGGCACGACACGCGCCGCCCGTGGCCTGCCGAGCGTCGTCGCGATCCGCGGGCTCGTCGCCGCTGCGTTCATGGGTGCCGAGGTGCTCCTCCCGCTCCTGCTGTCGCACGAGCGCGGGCTCTCGCCGTCGCTCGCGGGTGCGGTCCTCACGTTCGGCGCGGTCGGCTGGTCGACCGGGTCGTGGCTGCGCGGACGCGCGACGTGGGGGCTCGCGCACGCGGGGTACGTGCGGCTCGGCGGGACGCTCGTCGCGCTCGGGATCGGGGGCGCGGCGCTGCTCGCCTGGACGGCGGTCCCGCCCGTCGTCGGCATGGTCGCGTGGACCCTCGCCGGCCTGGGCATGGGCATGACCCACCCGACCCTGTCGGTGCTGACGCTCGAGCTGTCGCCCGTCGCGGAGCAGGGTGCGAACAGCTCCGCGCTGCAGGTGTCCGACGCCGTCGCCGCGGCCACCGCGCTCGCCGTCACCGGGTCGCTGCTGTGGGCGCTCCACCCGACGCTCGGTCTCGCGGCGTACGTCGTGTGCTTCGGCGTGACGGTGCTGCTCGCCGTCGGCGTCGCGCTGCTCGCCCCGCGCACCCGCCCGCACGTCGGCGCGCGGTAGCGCTCCACGCTCGCCGCCGATCGCTCGCTGTCGCTGTCGCTGACGCCGCCGTCGCGGCCTCTCTCGCCGAGGCCGAGCAACGGTCACGGCCGTGCGAGGGCACGCACCTCGCGCTCGACGGCGGGGCGCACGTCGAGAGCGGGGTCGACGGTGAGCCGGTGCAGGAGCAGGCCGTCGCAGCACGCCATGAGGGCCCGGGTCGCCGGCACGGGGTCGGCGATGCCGACGGCGATCACGATCCGCTCGGTCCACCGCTCGAACTCGAGGCGCTGCCGCCGCAACGGCTCGCCCAGCTCCGGGTCGCCCGCGAGCTCGAGGAAGAGCGCGTACCGTGCGCGGGTCCGCGCCGCGAACGGCCCGGCCTGGAGCTCGACCATGGCGCACAGGCCCTCGATCAGCTCGTCGACCCGCGTGACCGCCGGCAGCGCGGCTGGATCGAGATCGGCCCGCTCGCTCTCGGCGATCCAGTCCACCACGCCGGCGAGCAGCGCCCGGCGCGTGCGGAACCAGTTCGACGTCGATCCGGCGGGCAGACCTGCCCGGGCGTCGACCCGCGCGTGGCTCAACGCGCGCACCCCTTGCGCGCCGAGCAGCTCCACCGCCGCCTCGAGTGCACGCACTCGGGTGGTCACCGGCATGGACACCCCCTTCGAGCAGGTTTACTATGAACATAGTAGTTCCCCAAGGAGGCCACCATGGCCACGCTCGCCTCGACCTGGGCACCGCCGCTCCCCGAGGCCCCGGGCTTCGAGCATCTCGTCGTCGAGACGCCCGGCCTGCGGTCGCACCTCGCCACGATCGGCGAGGGCGACCCGGTCGTGCTGCTGCACGGATGCCCCCAGCACTGGTGGCAGTGGCACGCCATCGCTCCGGTGATCGCCGCACACGGATACCGCGTCTACTGCCCCGACCTGCGCGGGGCCGGCTGGACCGTGGCCGACGATCCGCGGATCGGACGGGAGACCCGGCTCCGCGACCTGCTCGCCCTCCTCGATGCCCTCGACGTCGAGCGCGCCCACCTCCTCTCCCACGACATGGGCGTCATCACCGCGATGCAGCTCACCTACGACCACCCCGAACGCGTTCGGACCGCCGTCCAGCTCGCCGTGTGGCCGGGCTTCGTGAGGTTCCACCCGAGGCTGGTCCCGGCCTTCCAGCACCTGCCCAAGTACGTCTGGCACCGCCCGGGCGCCCCGTTGCGCGGAGACTTCTCCGAGCGGTACGTGGCCCGCCCGATGTCGGAGGCGACCATCGAGGCCCATCTCGCCCCGATGCAGCGGCCCGAGGTCGACGCCGCAGTGCGTCCGCTCGCCCGTGGCATGGTCCTGCCCGAGGCCCTGCGCATCATGCGTGGCGCCTACCGCAGTCGCAGGCTCACCGTGCCGACCCTCGTCGTGTTCGGCCGCCGCGACCACCCCACGACCGAGGAGCTCATGGGGCGCATCTGCCGCGACCCCGAGCGGTACGCCGACCACGTCGAGTTCGCCTACGTGGACGACGCGGCGCACTTCATCACCGATGACGCCCCGGCCGCGGTCGCCGATCTCTCGCTCGACTGGTTCGACCGGGCCGCGAGGTAGACGCCGCGTCGTCGACCGGGGGTACCACCTCGCGCTACCCGCGTACTACCTCGCGCTACCGGGGTGCTACCTCGCGCTACCCGCGTACTACCTCGCCAGGGTCGCGGCGGCCTCGGCGTAGCGGTCGAGGACGATCTCGGTGAGCCGGGCGTCGGGCGCGAGCGGTGCCGTCACGACGTCCGCACCTGCCTCGAGCACGCGGTCGTAGAAGAAGCCCGGCGCCAGGAGGTATGCCGCGACGACGACGCGCGGCGCCTCCTCCGGCCCCGCGCCCGACGCCTCGGGCGCTCCCGCGCTCACGGCGAGGGACGCGTGCGCGGCGGCGACCGCGTCGGGGACCGACGGCGTCGCCATCGCGCCGTAGCCGACGGTCACCGGGCCGGCGTGCCGCTCCCGGAGGCCCGCGGCGAGCTGCTCGACGTCGCGGGCAGCCCCCGGCCGGCTCGACCCCGCCGCGGCGATCACGACCGCGTCGTCCGAGCGCACCCCGGCCTCGGCGAGCCGGTCGGCCAGCAGGTCCACGAGCCGCTCGTCCGGGCCGAGCGGCGTCCCCGCCGCGGCGTGACCGGCCCCGGGGCCCCGGTCAGCGACCGACTCGGCGATGTCGACGCCCACGTGGAACCCGCCCGAGAGCAGCAGCGGCACCACCACCGCGTCGCGCGGGAGGTCGTGCTCCGGCGCGACGACCGACGTCACGACGTCCGCGACCTCCGGCTGCTGCACGTCGACGAACGCCTCGCGCACGTCGAGGTCGGGGCGGGCTGCACGGACGTCGTCGAGCAGCGCCCGGACCACCTCGCGGCCGGTGAGGTCGCTCGTCCCGTGCGAGCACCCGACGAGCACCGGCAGCACCCGGTCCCCCGGCCCGCCGGCGCCACCGGGCGCGGAACGCTCCGCCGACGCACCGGAGGGAAAGGCCAGGATCTCCACGCTCATGCGAGCTCCAATCGGTATCCGCGCTTGACGACGGTCTTCACGAGGTCGCGACGGCCGGTGGCCTCGCGCAGCCGCGCGACGGCGACCTCGGCGGCGTGGGGGTCGCGCGAGTCGCCGGGCAGCACGTCGAGCACGTCGTCGCGCGTGACGACCTCCCCGCGACGCGACGCGAGGAGGCGCAGCACCTCGAGCGTGCTGGGCGACAGCGGCAGCACCTCGCCGTCGAGCACCGCGACGCGCGAGCGGATCTGCAGGACGCCCGCGACGGTCGTGAGGGCGAGGGTCTCGGCGTGCTCGTAGTGCGCGACGAGGGTGCGCACGAGTGCGCCGAGGCGCCCCCGCTCGGGCTGGAGCGGGCTGACGCCGCGGTGCTCGAGCGGCTTCGCCGTGACGGGCCCGACGGCGGCCGCCACCATCGACCCGTCGCGGAACCGCGACACGACGAGCCTGCCGACGCCGTGCTCCTCCGCGGCGCTCAGCCAGGCCTCGGCGCCCGGTGCCGACGTGAAGACGACGGCGTCGATCTCGCCGACGGCCGCGGCCTCGACGGACGCGCGCACGGCCTCCGGGTCGGGCGACGGGCCCCACCGGTACACGACGAGGCTCGCGACCTCGGCACCGGCCTCGGCGAACACGACGTCGAGCCCGTCGGCGCCCGCACCGTGGTGCTGGACGGCGATGCGCAGCCCCGCGACGCCCTCGCCGAGCAGCACGTCGGCGATCTCCGCGGACGTCTCGGACTCCGCGACCCAGTCGGCGGTCAGCCCGGCGGCCTGGATCGCGCCCCGGGCCTTGGGGCCGCGTGCGACGAGACGCGCGTCGGCGAGCACCTCGAGCAGCCGGTCGGCGAGGCCGTGCGCGTCGGCGGCCTCGACCCACGAGCGGAAGCCGATGCCCGTGGTCACGACGACGGCGTCCGGAGGTCTCTCGATGAGGGCGCGCGTCCCGGCGAGGAGCTGCTCGTCGTCGACGTGCGGGATCATGCTCAGCGCCGGCGCGTGGCGCACCTCGGCGCCGCGGCGCTGGAGCGCGGCCGCGAGCTCGCTCTTGCGGCGGTCGGCCGTGACCAGCACCGTGCAGCCGGCCATGACCTGCCCGAGGGCGCGCTCGGCCGGGAGGACCTCGCCGCTCACGCGACCGTCGCCGGGTCGAGCCGTCCCTCGGCGGCCACGTCCCCGACCACGATGATCGCCGGGGCCCGGACCCCGACCTGGGCGGCGCGCTCCACGACGTCGCCCAGCGCCGCGCGCGTGACGCGCTGGCGCGGCGTCGAGCCGTTCTCGACGATCGCGACGGGCAGGCCCGGGTCGGCCCCGGCGTCGAGCGCCTGGGCCGTGATGCGGGAGAGCTGCGAGACACCCATGAGGACCACCAGCGTAGCCGCGCGGTCGCGGACACAGACGAGCGAGGCCTCGTCGAGGCCCTCGTGACCGCTCACGACGTGGAACGCGGCGACCGTACCGCGGTGCGTCACGGGGATGCCGGCGAGCGCCGGCACGCTCAGCGCGCTCGAGATCCCGGGGACCACCTCGACGGGCACACCGGCCTCCCGGCACGCCACGACCTCCTCGCCGCCCCGCCCGTAGACGAACGGGTCGCCGCCCTTGAGACGGACGACGACGCGCCCGCGCTGCGCCTGCTCGACGAGGATCGCGTTGATCTCGTGCTGCGGGACCGGGTGGTGCCCGGGGGTCTTGCCGACGTCGATCACCTCGACGCCCGGCGCGAGCTCCTCGAGCACGTCGACCGGGCCGAGCCGGTCCGCGACGACGACGTCCGCCTCGGCGAGCGCGCGGCGCCCGCGCACCGTCAGCAGGTCGACGGCGCCCGGCCCACCGCCCACGAGAGTGACCCGGCCGAGCCCGCCCGGAGCGGGGCGGTGCCGGCGCTGGTCGGCGCCGCCGGCCCGCAGGTGCTCGGCGACCGCGTCGCGGACGGCGCGGACCCGTCGTGGGTCGGCGGCGCGGGGCCCTCCCGTCGTCCCCGCGACCAGGGGGGAGGTCACGTCGCTCACGACGCCGACGAGCACGTCGCCGCTGCGGGTCGTCGCGGGCGTGCGCGCGCTCCCCTCGTGCGCCGCACCCGCGTTGACGCACCACGTGCGGCGCTGCGAGGCCCACTCCGCGACCGCGCGGTTGACCGCGGAGTCGTCGGTCGCGGTGAGCACGAGCCACGTGTCGTCGAGGTCGCTCTCGCGCACCTCGCGCGGGACCCAGGTGACCGTCCCGACCTGCACGCCGAGCACGGGAGACGGGTCGTCGTCGGGTCGGATCGACGACACGTGCCCTGCGCTCAGCGAGGCGACGACGAGGTCGCGGAGGTCCTCGCAGACCTGCGGCGCGACGACGCGGACGTGCGCGCCGTCGTCGGCCAGCGCGCGGGCGCGGCGGGCCGCGACCGGCCCGCCGCCCGCCACGAGCACGGTGCGCCCCGTGACGTCGAGGCCGAGCAGCGTGGTCACGGCCGGGTCCCCACGAGGACGACGCCGTCGCGCACGTCGACCGGCCAGGTCACCAGGTCCTCGGCGAGGCCGTCGACCGGCTCGAAGCCGACCTTGTCGAGGCAGCGGCCGGTCGCGAGGTCGAACACCTGCTTGTACATCGGGCCGGCAACGGTCGGTACGCCGCCGCGCGTCCCGACGATCCCGCGCGACATGACGTTCGCGCCGGAGAACGGGTCGCGCTGCTGGACGGCCCGGACCGTGTCGTCCGGGAGGCGGAACAGGGCCACCTGGACCCCGCTGACGAGGGCGGCCGCGCCGCGCTCGACGAGCAGGTCGCGCACGAGGCACACGCGCTCCCAGGCGCCGGGCTCGGCGGAGACCTCGGCCGGGGCGGGGACGGGCTGCGAGACGACGCTCATCGACGGACCTCCAGGGTGGCGCCGGCGATCACGACGGGGCCGGTCAGGACTGCGGGGTCGGTGTCGCCCGCGGCGCGGGCGGCCTCCAGGGCGGCGGCGCGCTCGGCGGCCGTCGCGGGGCGGATCTGGCCGCGCTCGGTGACGTAGGCGAGGTCCGGGTCGGGCTCGGCGGGCGCGTTGACGAACGAGCCGAAGCGGCGCAGCTTCTCCGGGTCCTCCAGGACCGCCCGCCACTCGTCCTCGTAGTCCCCGACGTGCCGGACCATCGCGGCGTCGAGGTCGGCACCGATGCCGAGGGAGTCCTCGATGATCACCTCGCGGATCGCCTCCAGCCCGCCCTCGTAGTCCTCGACCCACGCGGCCGTGCGCTGGAGGCGGTCGGCGGTGCGGATGTAGTACATGAGGAACCGGTCAATGGTGCGGATCAGCTCGTCCGAGGTGAGGTCCTCGGCGAGGAGCTGCGCGTGCCTCGGCGTGAAGCCGCCGTTGCCGCCGACGTACACGTTCCAGCCCTTGTCCGTCGCGATGACGCCGACGTCCTTGCCCCGGGCCTCGGCGCACTCGCGCGCGCAGCCCGAGACGCCGAGCTTGATCTTGTGCGGCGAGCGCAGACCGCGGTAGCGCAGCTCGAGCTCGACGGCCATCCCCACGGAGTCCTGGACGCCGAACCGGCACCACGTCGACCCGACGCACGACTTCACCGTGCGCAGCGACTTGCCGTACGCGTGACCCGACTCGAAGCCGTGCTCGACGAGGCGCCGCCAGATGTGGGGGAGCTGCTCGATGCGGGCGCCGAACATGTCGATGCGCTGGCCGCCCGTGATCTTCGTGTAGAGGCCGAAGTCCTTGGCGACCTGCCCGATCACGAGCAGCCCGTCGGGCGTGATCTCGCCGCCGGGGATGCGCGGGACGACCGAGTACGTGCCGTCCTTCTGCATGTTGGCCATGACGTGGTCGTTGGTGTCCTGGAGCGTCGCCTGCTCGCCCTCGAGGATGTGCCCGTTGCCGAGCGACGCGAGGACCGACGCGACGACCGGCTTGCAGATGTCGCAGCCGCGGCCGGCGTCGCGGACGAGCACGGCGCCCTCGGTGGCTGCGTCCTCGTCCACCGGCGCCTCAACACCCCGACCGAACCGGCCGATGATCTCGCTGAACGTGTGCAGGTCCGCGACGCGCACCGCGTCGAAGAGCTGGGCCCGCGAGAGCTCGAAGTGCTCGCACAGGGCGTTGGAGACCTCGACGCCGGCCCGGGTGAGCTCGGTCGTCGTGATCTTCTTGACGAGCGGGAGGCACGACCCGCACGACGTCCCGGCCTTGGTGCACGCCTTGACGCTCGCGAGGTCGGTGCACCCGTGCTCCGTGACGGCGCCGCGGATGGTCCCGGCCGAGACGTTGTTGCACGAGCAGACCGTGGCGTCGTCGGGCAGCTCGAGCGCCGGGGCGCCGCCACCCGACCCCTCCGGGAGCAGGAACGCGCCGGGGTCGCCCGGCAGCTCCGCGCCCACCATCGGCCGCAGCGACGCGTACGGCGTCGCGTCGCCGACGAACACGCCGCCGAGGAGCGTGCGCGCGTCGTCGGACAGGACGAGCTTCTTGTAGACGCCCGCGACCGGGTCCGCGTAGACGAGCTCCATCGCGCCCTCGGTGCGGCCGAACGCGTCGCCGAAGCTCGCGACGTCGACGCCCTGGAGCTTGAGCTTGGTCGCGGTGTCCGCGCCCGGGAAGGTTGCCTCGCCGCCGAGCAGACGGTCCGCGACGACCTCCGCCATCGCGTAGCCCGGCGCGACGAGCCCGATGCAGCGGCCCTCGATGCACGCGACCTCACCGACGGCCCAGACGTGCTCGTCCTCGGTGCGGCACGCGAGGTCGACGACGGCGCCGCCGCGCTCCCCGACCGCGAGCCCCGCGGCCCGCGCGAGCTCGTCGCGCGGCCGCACGCCGGTGGCGACGACGACCACGTCGACGTCGAGCCGCCCGCCGTCGGCGAAGTCGAGCCGGCCCACGTGACCGGTCTTGCGGGAGACCTTCATCTCCTTGGTGCCGGTGTTGCAGCGGACGGCGATGCCCATGCCGTTGATGAGGCGCTTGAGGGCCTCGCCGCCGCCGAGGTCGATCTGCGCGTCCATCATGTGCGTGCCGAACTGGATGACCGTGGCCTGCGCGCCGAGCGCCTTGAGCGCGCCCGCGGCCTCGAGGCCCAGGAGGCCGCCGCCGATGACGGCGCCGCGCACCGGCCGCTCCCAGCCGCCCTCGGTCGTCGTGCTGCGCCGCTTCTCCTCGACCCAGCCGCGCAGGGCCGCGACGTCGTCGATCGTGCGGTAGACGAACACGCCGGGCAGGTCGTTGCCCGGGATGGGCGGCATCGCGGCGCTGGAGCCGGTCGCGAGCACGAGCTCGTCGTAGGCGTGGACGCGGCCAAGGCGGTCGGTGACGGTCTGCGCCTCGCGGTCGACCGCCGTCACGGCGCAGTCGCGGTGCAGCGTGACGAGCTCGTCGTCCCACAGCGCCGGGTCGCCGAGCGTCAGCTCGTCGGCGTCGCGCGCCGAGAAGTAGCTCGTCAGGGCGACGCGGTCGTACGGCTTGCGCGGCTCCTCCGCGAACACCGAGATGCGCCAGGCGCCCGCGCCGTCGCGGGCGCGCAGCGCCTCGACGAGCCGCTGGGCGACCATGCCGCCACCGACGACGACGAGGTGTCGCGCGGTCGCCGCCGTGCCCGGGGCGGGGGTGGGATCGGTCTGAGGTCCGGTCACGGCGAGCTCCTGAGGGTGGGCGGGGGCGAGAGAGCCACCTTCCCGGCCGCCACAGGCCTCGAGTGTCGGCCGGGAAGGTACGGACGACGCTACGGAGCAGCGGTTTCGCGACCGTGCCCCGGTCGTTGCCCGGCCGTAACGGTCTTCTCACACCGGCGGCAGCGCCCGGGTGAGAAGACCGCACGTCTAGCGGGACGCCGTCACCCGGGCCCGCCCGGCGTCGGCCGGCTGGTCCGGGTCCGCCTTCGCGAGCCAGTCGACGAGGCCGCACACGACCTCCTTGCAGCCCCCGCAGCCGGTCGTCGCCCGCGTGGCCCGCGCGACGTCGTCGACGCTGCGGGCGCCGTCGTGCCAGCAGCCGACGATGTCGCCCTTCGTCACGCCGTTGCACGTGCACACCGTCGTGCGGTCGGGCATGTGCGTCGGGGTCGACGCCGGCGCGGCCACCTGCGCGACAGGCCGCAGCAGGAGGTGGGCCGGGTCGGCGGGGACGGGCACGCGCCGCGTGTACGTGGCGGTGAGGTCGGCACCGACGTCGGGCGCGCCGACGCACGTCGCGCCGACGAGCAGGCCGTCCGCGACGACGACCTCGACGTGGCGACCCGACGCGGGGTCGCTCAGCGCGACCGTGCGGTGGGCGGGGTCGTGGGGACGCCGCACCCCGCACACGCCCATCGCCACGATCTCGAGCCCGGCGGCCTTGACCCGGACGACGTCGGTCCCGACGGCGGACCGTGCGCTGTCAGGACGAGGAGACGCCCCGGTGACCCGACGTCCTGACACGCGGGTCGGGTCCTGCGACGGGTCAGGGCGAGAGGACGCCCCGGTGACCTGAGGCCCTGACACGACGGGCCGGGCCACGACGCTCATCGCGAGCCGGAGCGCCATGCTCGGGCGGTCCTGCTCGCCCCCCAGCCGCACGTGCGGGGACGCCGGGGCGGGTGGTCGTGCACCGGCGCGCCCGCCGTCGCGACGTCCGTCAGGCGGCGCGGCCGTGGCTCTCGCGGTCACCGTGGCGGCGAGGGCCTCCGCGAGGCGACGCGACTGGTCCCAGCCCTGCGCGACGAGCCCCGACCCGCCCTCGGGCGGCTGCGCGCAGTCGCCGATCGCGAAGACGGCGGGGTCGTCAGGGCTCGCGAGGTCGTCGCCGACGACGACGCCCCGGTCGACCGCCAGGCCTGCGGCACGCGCGAGGCCGGTCTCGGGGACCGTGCCGCACGCGAGCACGACGAGGTCGGCCTCGATCTCGACGACGCGGGTCGCGGCGAGTGGCTCGGTCGGGCCCGTCGACGGGGCAGGGCCGGTCGACGAGGCGAGGCCGGTCGACGAGGCGAGGCCGGTCGTCAGGGCCGCGCGGCCGTCGTCGGGCACACGGAGCGCGACGCCGCGCACCTGCCCGGACCCCACGCGCACGCGCTCGGTGCTCGCCCGCGTCCAGGTGCGCACCCCCAGCGCGGCGAGGCTGCGGGCGACGACACCGCCGGCCGCGACGTCGAGCTGGCGGTCCATGAGGCTCTCGCCGCCGTGCACGAGGCTGACCGCGACCCCTCGCCGGGCGAGGCCGCACGCGACCTCGAGGCCGAGCACCCCGGCCCCCACCACGACGGCGTGCTGCGCGTTGACCGACGCGGCGACGATCTCCCGTGCGTCGTCGAGCGTGCGCAGCGCGTGCGCACCGCGCGGCAGGTCCGGCCGCCCGGTCAGGCCGGCGACCTCCGGCACGCGTGCCGCCGCGCCGGTCGCGAGGACGACCGCGTCGTAGGGGTACGCGCCGTCGGCCGTGACGACCCGGCGCGCGGAGCGGTCGATCGCGATGGCCTCCGTGCCGCGACGCACCGTCACGCGGGGGTCGTCCGTCGCAGGCAGGCCGATCCCGGCGAGGTCGACCTTCCCGGCGACGACCTCGCTCAGCAGCACCCGGTTGTACGGTTCGTACTCCTCGGCGCCGAGCACCGTCACCTCGACGGGCGCGACGTCCGCGCCGGAGCCGACGCGCGCGACGAGGTCCTGCGCGAACCGTGCACCGACCATGCCGTTGCCGACGACGACGACGCGCGTCGTCCGCCCGTTCGTCCCGCTCATGCGAGCACCTCCTGCCGGTCGCGGACGGACGTCGTGCCGTCGCCCGCCGGGTCGTCGGGGTCGGGGGCGCGGCGCACGTCCACCGCGCACACCTTGAACTCCGGCATGCCGGAGATCGGGTCGGTCGCGTCCGTCGTCACGCGGTTGACGCTCCCGGCGCCGCTCCAGTGGAACGGCATGAAGACCGTGTCGGGCCGGATGCGGTCGGTCCAGCGCGCCGCCGCCTCGACGTGGCCGCGGCTCGACGTGAGACACACGCGGTCACCGTCGGCGACGCCGAGCCGGACGCCCAGGAGCGGGTGCATCTCGACGAACGGGTCGGGGACGACCCGGTCGAGCTCGGGCACGCGGTGCGTCTGCGCGCCGGACTGGTAGTGCTGGAGCACGCGGCCCGTGACGAGGTAGAGGGGCGCGTCGGCGCGGACGTCGTCGCTCGGCCCGACGTGGTCGACGGCGACCATCCGGGCACGGCCGTCGGGCGTGGCGAAGCGGTCGAGGAACGGGCGCGGAGTGCCGGGATGCGGCGTCGACGTGTCAGGGCGAGGAGACGCCCCGGTGACCCGTGACCCTGACACGGCGGCGGGGACCGGCCAGAAGAACCCCGGCCCGCTCTCGGCCTCGTCGGCGTCGAGGCGGGCGTGGCTCAGGCCCGAGTAGTCGGCGACGCCGCCCGCCGAGGCGCGAGCGAGCTCGTCGAAGACGACCGCCGGGTCGGTCGAGAACGCGACCGTGGACCCGAGCCGCCGCGCGAGCTCGGCGAGGATCCACAGCTCCGACCGGGCCTCGCCCGGGGCGTCGACCGCCCGACGACGGCGGATGACCCGCCCCTCGAGCGACGTCATGGTGCCCTCCTCCTCGGCCCACTGCGTCACGGGCAGCACGACGTCGGCGAGCAGCGCGGTCTCGGACGGGACGACGTCGCACACGACGAGCAGGTCGAGCGCGCGGAGCCCGTCCACGACCCGGTCGGCGTTCGGCGCGCTCACGACGACGTTCGACCCGTGCACGAGCAAGGCCCGCGGCCGCTCCTCCTCCCCGGAGCCCAGCGAGCGTAGGAGCCGGACCGCGGGCATGCCCGGTCCGGGGATCGTCGCGGGGTCCACGCCCCACACCGCCGCGACGTGCGCGCGCGCCGCGGGGTCGTCGATCTTGCGGTAGCCGGGGAGCTGGTCGGCCTTCTGCCCGTGCTCGCGGCCGCCCTGCCCGTTGCCCTGGCCCGTGATCGCGCCGTACCCGGACCCGACGCGGCCCGGCAGCCCGAGCGCGAGCGCGAGGTTGATCGTCGCCGTGACGGTCGCCGTCCCCTGGGAGGACTGCTCGACGCCACGGCCCGTGAGCAGGTACGCGCCGGCCCCGCCGCGTGCCGGCGACGCCGCGGCGAGCAGCCGCGCGACGTGCCGCAGCCGCTCGGCCGGTACCCCGCACACCGTCTCTGCGCGCTCGGGCCACCACGCCATGACGGAGCGCCGCACGTCGTCGAACCCCGTGGTGCGCGCCGCGACGTACTCCTCGTCGACGAGACCCTCCACGACCACGACGTGCAGCAGCGCGAGGAGGACGACGAGGTCCGTGCCCGGGACGGGCTGCAGGTGCAGGCCCTGGTCCCCCACCGGCCCCACCGCCGCCGGGACACCCTCCCGGGGCTCCGCCTCCCCGGTCAGCACGGCCGTCGCGCTGCGCCGCGGGTCCACGACCACGAGCCCGCCGCGCGAGCGGACCCCCGCGAGGTGCTGCACCGACGGCGGCATGGTCTCGGCGAGGTTCGACCCGAGCAGCAGGACCGCGTCCGCGCCGCCGAGGTCGGCGAGCGGGAACGGCAGCCCACGGTCCATGCCGAACGCGCGGTTCGAGCCGGCCGCGGCCGACGCCATGCAGAACCGGCCGTTGTAGTCGATGTTGGCCGTCCGCAGCACGGTCCGCGCGAACTTGCCGAGCGCGTACGCCTTCTCGTTCGTCAGTCCCCCGCCGCCGAAGATCGCGACCGCGTCCCGCCCGTGCTCCGTCTGGATCCGCGTGATCCCGCCGGTGACGACGTCGAGCGCGTCGTCCCACGTCGCGGGGTGCAGCTCGCCGTCCGCCCCCCGCAGCAACGGCGTCGTCAGCCGGTCGGTCGCGCGCAGCACCGTCGCGCTCGTCCACCCCTTCTGGCACAGCCCGCCCTTGTTCGTGGGGAAGTCGCGGGGCGCGACCGTCACGGGCAGGACCCTCGCCGGGGTGCCCGGCGCCGTGGCGTCGCCTCCCGCGCCCGCGTCACCCGCGGCGTCGGGACCGCGAGGGTCGAGCGTCATGGCGCACTGGAGCGCGCAGTAGGGGCAGTGCGTGCGGGCCGGTGCCGCGCCGGGGGCCTCAGCTCTCCCCGGCGCGGCAGTCGTGGGTGTGGTCGTCATGCGCGCGCCTCGGCCGTCCGTCAGATCCGGGCGGCGGCGAGCGCCGCGCCCTTGCGCAGGTACACGGCCCACGCGACGACCGCCATGACGGCGTAGACCCCGATGAACGTCCACAGGGCGGGCACGAGCGACCCGGCGAGGCTCGTCGACGCCGCGAACCCGCGGGGGATGAGGAACCCGCCGAACGCGCCGATCGCGCCGGCGATGCCGATGCAGCCGGCGGCGGCCTTGCGTGCCCTGGCACGGGTCTCGTCGAGCGCGGCCGCGTCGACCGTGCCCGCGCCGTCGACGGCCCCGCCCGGCACGGCGCTCGCCTGGAACACCGCGGGGATCATGCGGTAGGTCGAGCCGTTGCCGATGCCGGTCGCGACGAACAGCAGCAGGAACGAGCCGAAGAACAGGCCGAAGCTGTGCGACTGCAGCGCCTGGATCGCGCCGAACGCGCCGAGCGCCATGACCCCGTACGACGCGATGGTCACGCGCGTGCCGCCGACGCGGTCGGCGATGATGCCGCCGAGCGGGCGCGTGACCGAGCCGACGAGCGCGCCGAGGAACGCGATGGACAGCGTGACCTCGGGGAACTGGCCCTTGAGCAGCATCGGGAACGCTCCGGCGTAGCCGATGAACGACCCGAACGTGCCGATGTAGAGGAACGAGATGATCCACGTGTGCTTGTTCTTCGTCGCGGCGGCGAACGAGCGGGGGTCGGCCTTCGCGGTCGACAGGTTGTCCATGAAGCGCCACGCGAGGAACGCCGCGAGCACGATGAACGGGACCATCATGAGCCCGGCCCGCTCGAGCGCGATGCCCGCGCCGGCCACGATGACCAGCGGGACGGCGAGCTGGACGGCGGCGGTCCCGAGGTTGCCGCCCGCGGCGTTGAGCCCGAGCGCCTTGCCCTTCTCCTTCTCGGGGTAGAAGAAGGAGATGTTCGCCATCGACGACGCGAAGTTGCCGCCGCCGAAGCCGGCGAGCGCCGCGGCGCCGAGCATCAGCCCGAACGGCGTCTCGGGGTTCTGCACGACGACGGCCAGTGCCGCGGTCGGCAGGAGGAGCAGGAGCGCGGACACGACCGTCCAGTTCCGGCCGCCGAAGACCGGCACCGCGAACGTGTACGGGATGCGCAGCGTGGCGCCGACGAGGCTCGGCACGGCGATGAGCCAGAACTGCTGGTCGACCGTGAGCGCGAACCCGGCGGCCGGGAGCTGCGGCACGACGATCGACCACAGCGCCCACACGGCGAACCCGAGGAACTCGGCGAAGATCGAGATCCACAGGTTCCGCGACGCGACCTTCCGGCCGCCGTCGCGCCAGAACGTCGGGTCCTCGGGGTCCCAGCGGTCGATCCACCGCCCGGAGCGGCGTCGTGCGGGCGCCTGCCCGACGGCGGTCGTCGCCTCGGGTGCGAGCGTCGCGGTGGTGGTCTCGGCCGGCTCGGCGCCGGCGGGAAGGTCTGCGGACTGCTCACCCTCGTGGGTGGTGGGGCTCGTGGGCGCGGACATGGCGGCTCCTTCAGCAGGTCCCGGTCAGTACCCAGGACGCTAGGAACACCGTGTTTCGCCGGTCGGCGCGGGTCGTTAAGCGTGTGTGAGGTCTTCCGCACAGAGCGCCGGGACGCTGTGAGAGGTGAGCTGCCGCCGCCGTCAGCCCTCGACGCCCGTGGCCTCGTGCGCGTAGCCCACCGGCTTGGACTCGGGGGACCCGCGCTCGCGCAGGTAGATCGACAGCACCACCATGCTGAGCACGGCGAGCATCTCGGACTGCCAGTTCTGCAACGTCCGGCTCCAGAAGTCGGGCAGCGTGAGGTACTCGCCCCAGGGGACGGGGTCCTGGAGCTCGCGCATCTGCTCCTCGCTGAACGCGACCGCGCCGGCGGCGGACTGCGCGAGCCACGAACCCAGGAAGATCAGCCCCATGACGAGCGACAACGAGCGCGAGTAGACCGCGAGGCGCCACCCGCGGGCCTTCGCCCAGGTGGGTGAGCCCTCGTCCGCGTGCTCGCCGACCTTCTGGTCCTCGTCGGACTCGCGCCCCGCCTTCTCGAGCTTCTTCGACTCGGGCGACCCCCGCTGGACGAACCAGACGGTCGCGGTGATGAACAGCAGGAACTGGAGGAACTCCGACTGCCAGTTCTCGGTGACGTCGACCCAGAAGGCCGACGTCGCGACGTACTGGCCGAGCGTCACCGGGTCGAGACCCGCGGCGCGCTGGTCGAGGTTGAACACCGCGACGCCGCTCAGGGCCTGGCCCACGAGCGTCACGAGGAAGACGACCGCGAAGAAGATGCTCAGCGAGCTGGCGCGCAGACCGCCGAGGACACCGCCGGAGCCCCCGCCCGACCCGCCGCTCACCGGTGCACCGCCGCGAGCACGAGGGCCGTCACCAGGCCCACGGCCACCAGCACGAGCGTTGCCCAGAACATGAACCGGGGGATTCTCACGCCTCCACCTCGCAGTCGTAGGGGCGGTCGGGCCGCGCCGTGCACCCGGCTGCGGTCACGACCCAGCCGTCGCCCGAGAGGGCGAGGAACACGGTGTCGGACGCCGTGACGACCTGCGCCTGCCGACCGGCGACGTGGACGTCCTCGACGACGACGTCGTCCGCGCCGGCGACCACGTCGGCGAGCGGTCCGGACGGGTCGACGACCGCCTCCTGGCACGGTTCGCCCGCGTCCTCGGCGAGCGCCTCGGCGGCGTCCGGCAGGAGCAGGCGGCACGCCTCGGGACCGTCGCCCGCGGCGATCGCGCCGACGAAGCGCGTCACGACGTCCTCCGCGTCCGTCGCGCCCGGACCGGCGCACGCGGCGAGACCCAGGACGGTCAGTGCGAGAACCGGGACCGCCGCCAGGCCACGGTCCGCCGCCCCTGCCCGGAGCGTGCTCCGACGCACGTCATCGCCTCCTTCGAATCCCACCGGTGTGAGTACGCCGACCGCCCCCATCGTCGTCCTTCTCCGGTCCGTTGCAAGCGGGGCGGCCTCGTCCTCAGACCACCAGCACGACGACGAGCACGAGCATCACCACCGCGGAGACCAGGCCCGTCGCGAGGCGGCCGCGCGGCCCGGACAGCCACCGGCCGAGAACCGTCCCGCCGCCGGCGAGCACGAGCTGCCAGCTCGCGGACGCCACGAACGCACCGAGGACGAACAACGCGCCCGAGGCGACGTCCGCGTCCCCCGCCGCCGCCCGTGCGCCCACGACGACCGTCGCGAAGTACGCGACGGTGGCCGGGTTGACGACGGTGAGCGCGAAGAGCTGGGCGTACGCCCGACCGGGGCCCGGTGGCGGCCCGGCGAGCCGTGCGCGGCGACGGTCGGGAGACGCGTCGGCGGGCACCGTGCGCGCGCGGTGCTCCCGCACGGCGACCCACGCGGTCCGCAGGGCCAGGACGACGAGCCGACCCCGGACGCGAGGCGCAGCCACGGCGCGGCGGGCGCGATGACGCCTGCGAGCGCCACGCCACCGAGCGTGGCCACGAGCGCGTACAGCCCGTCCGCCGTCGCGATGCCGAGCCCGGCCGCCGCGCCCACGCGCCACGACGTGCGTGCGGTGAGGGCGACGAGGTACGTGGCGATCGCGCCCACGGGCACGGCGATGGCGTACCCCGCGAGCACCCCCGCCCAGAGGGCGGGAAGAGCATCGGTCATGGGCGCGATGGTCGCACGCGACCGGCAGCCCGGTCAGCCGGTTTCCCGCTCGTCGCGTCACGGCGGTCGGTGCGCCGTGACTCCTCCGCCCAGTCCGCGAGCTCGTCGAGCCGCCGCTGCGAGGCCGAGCCGTGGGCCGCGGCGTGGATCACGACGTGCTGCCCCGGCGCGTCCGGGACGGTGAGCGCGTGCACCTCGAGCGTGAGCCGCCCGACGACGGGGTGGCGGATCTCGCGGGTCCCGGACGCGTCGCCGGCGACCTCGTGCGCGGCCCATCGGGTGCGGAACTCGGCGCTGCGCGCGCGGAGGTCGCGCACGAGCGCCACGAGGTCGGCGTCGAGCGGGTCGCGGCCCGAGCCGGTCCGCAGCAGCGACGCCACGAGGTCGGCGACGACGGGCCAGTCGGACCAGAAGTCGCGCGCGGCGCGGTCGAGGAACACGAAGCGCGCGAGGTTCTCCGGCGCGCCGGGTCCGGCGTAGAGCGGGTGGTACAGCGCCTGCGCGAGGTCGTTGGCGGCGAGGAGGTCGAGCCGGTCGTCGAGCACGCAGCAGGGCAGCGCCGTCGCGTCGAGGAGCCGGCGCACGAACGGCAGCACCGCGGTGGGCGCCGGTGCCGGGTGCGCGACCACCGCCCTGCCGCGCGGCCACCGGAGCAGGTCCGCGAGATGGTCCCGTTCGGCGCCGTCGAGCTGTAGAGCACGCCCGACGCCCGTCATGACCGACGTGGACACGGAGGCGACGGCGCCCCGCTCCAGACGTCGGTAGTACCCCGCGCTGATCCCCGCGAGGTCCGCGACCTCGGCGCGGCGCAGACCGGCCACGCGGCGGGCGCCGCCCGTCTCGGGCAGCCCGGCGCGAGCCGGGGTGATGCGGGCACGTCGCGTCGTCAGGAACTCGCGCAGCTCCTCGTTGCGCATCTTCCCGATGCTAGCGACGCCTCTCCGGCTCGCGCGCGGGGCGACCGGGGGTCCCAAACTGGTCCCCCGTCGGGGGGTTGCCGCCCGGGCGGCGGGCGAGTGTCGTGGGCGTGTCCGGACCGTGGAGGACCTGCGGAGGTCATCGGCGACCTCCGCGGCCACGGATCCGTCCTCGAAGGGGAGGGCTCGTCATGGGAGTGGTCGAGATGCATCGTGCGCGCAGGAGCGGGGTGGGTGCCGTCGCGGCGTTCGCGGCCGCCGCGCTGGTCGTGACGCTGGCGCCGTCGGCGCACGCGGCGACGGCGGACCCGCCGTGGATGAACACCGCGCTGTCACCGGACCAACGGGCGGTCCTGCTGCTGCAGGCGATGACGCTCGAGGAGAAGGTCGAGCTGATGTCCGGCGACCAGGGTGCAGCGCCCGCGGCGTTCTACAACGCGCCCATCGAGCGCCTCGGCATCCCCGAGCTGAGCATGGCCGACGCCACCGCCGGCATCGCGTCGCGCGGCTGGGTGCTGCCGGAGACCGGCGACCGCGCCACGGCCATGCCCGCGACGCTCGCCCTGGCCGCGACCTGGGACCCCCAGCGAGCGCGGGACTACGCGGGTGTCGTCGGCGACGAGTCGAGGCAGACCGGGCACGAGGTGCTGCTCGGCCCCAACTTCGACCCGACGCGCAACCCCTTCTGGGGCCGGCAGGCCGAGTCGACCGGCGAGGACCCCGAGCTCGGGTCCTCGATCGTGGTGCCCTACGTCCAGGAGGTCCAGGAGCGCGGCGTCATCGCGAACCTCAAGCACTACACCGCCTACACGCAGGAGACGTACCGCGGGGGCCTGCAGAACGCGATCGTCGACGAGCGCACGCTCCGTGAGGTCCACACGGCCGGGTACGAGGCCGCGGTCCGCGACGCCGACCTGGGCTCCGTCATGTGCTCCTTCAACAAGATCAACGGGGTCTACGCGTGCGAGAGCGAGCTGGCCCTGAACGAGATCCTGCGCGAGCAGCTCGGCTTCACCGGCTTCGTCCTCACCGACTTCGGGGCCATCCACTCGACGCTGCCCTCGATCGTCGCGGGGACCGACATGGAGACCGGGACGCGGTCGTTCTACGGTGACGCGCTCCTCGCTGCCGTCAACGACGGCACCGTTCCGGTGGCACTCGTCGACCGGGCTGTGCTGCGGATCCTGCGCACGATGTTCGCGATCGGCATCTTCGACGGCGACTACACGCCGACGGCGATCCCCGTCGAGGAGCACGGTGCCCTCGCGCGCGAGGTGCAGGAGGACGCGATCACGCTGCTGAAGAACGACGACGCGCTCCCGCTCGACGCCGCGACGTCCGTCGCCGTCGTGGGGGCGGACGCCACCATCCCCTCGGCCCTCGGCGGCTCCGCGTTCGTCCAGCCGACCTACGAGGTCTCGCTGCTCGACGCGATGCGGGACCGCGCGGAGGAGAGCGGCACCCAGGTCCGCTACGCGCAGGGCAACGACCCCGTCAGCGCGGCGAACATGATCGAGACCCGCGACATGACCGCCGTGCCGTCGTCGGTGCTGCGGCCCGAGCGCGGGATCGGTGACGGGCTCACCGCCCGCTACTTCGCGAACGCCACGTGGACGGGCGCCGTGGGTCTGACCCGCACCGAGGCGCAGGCCTCGTACGACGTCGGCTTCACCGGCGGCGGGCCGGCCTTCGCCTCGCTGTACGGCTCGCAGGTGCCCCCGACGCCCACGCTCGCGGGGCTCGGCCCGGCGCAGAACGGCGAGCAGTCGGTCCGCTGGACGGGCGAGCTCGTCGCACCCTCCACCGGGGAGTACGTGCTCGGCGCCACGGGCTGGGGCGACGCCCGGGTCTGGCTGGACGACGAGCTCGTCGTCGACATGACGGGCGAGGACGGCCGCCGGGACGTCCGCTCCGCCGGCCTGGCGCTCGAGGCGGGTCAGGCCTACGACCTGCGCGTCGAGTACTCCCAGACCCGCCCGCTGGTCGGGCTGCAGCCGGGTACCTTCCTCCTGCAGTGGGACACGCCGGACGACGCCCTGCCGCCGTCCGTCGTCGAGGCGGCCGAGGCGGCCGCGGCGTCCGACGTCGCCGTCGTCTACGTGCGCACCTACGAGACCGAGGAGCGGGACATGGTCTCGCTCAAGCTGCCGCAGAACGCCGAGCAGCTCATCCGCCAGGTCGCGGCCGCGAACCCGCGGACCGTCGTCGTCGTGGCGACCGGCTCCGGCGTCGTCATGCCGTGGGCGGACGCCGTCCCGGCGGTGCTGCAGAACTTCTACGGCGGCCAGGAGGAGGGCAACGCGCTCGCGGCGATCCTGTTCGGCGACGAGGACCCCTCCGGCCACCTCCCCGTGTCGTACCCCCGCAGCGAGGAGGAGCTGCCGCTCGCCGTGCAGAACCCCTGGCTCGACGACCCGGACGTGGAGTTCTCGGAGGGTCTGAACGTCGGCTACCGCGGATACCTCGCGGCGAACGTCGAGCCGATGTGGGCCTTCGGCCACGGCCTCTCCTACACGGAGTTCGACCTCGACCGGTTCCGGGTCGGGAACGCCATCCGGGCGACCGGCGGGAACGACACCGTCGACGTGCGGGTACGCGTGCGCAACGTCGGTGACCGGACCGGCACCGAGGTGGTCCAGGTGTACCTCGGCCCGCTGCCCGGGGTCGAGTCCCCGGAGCTCAAGCTGGCGGGCTACGCCAAGGTCGAGCTGGAGGCGGGCCGCCGCCAGCAGGTCCGCGTGGAGCTGGACCGGCGCGACTTCTCGTACTGGGACGCCGAGGCGGACGAGTGGGTCACCCCCACCGGCCAGGTGGCCGTGTACGTCGGCCGCTCGGCCGTGGACGTCGACCTCGCCGGAGCGGTGCGCGTCCGTCGCTGACGCCTCCCGTGCTGCCCCCGTTCTCCGAGCGGGGGCAGCACGGGCGTCACGGTCGCCGGAGGGAGGGCTCGTGGACCGTGTCGACGCCGCGCGCCGCCGGTTCCTCCTCGGGGCCGCGCTCGGGACCGCCGTCGGTGTCCTCGTCGGCGTGGTCGGCACGGTGCTCGTCGTGGACCGGTCCCCGGACGCCGGGACGCCCGCCGTGGGCGCCCCGGCGCCGCTCCGCGAGGTGAGCGCCACCGACCCCGACCTCGGTCCCGGCGTGGTCGTCCTGTCGCCGTCGATGTCCGTGGCCGAGATCCACGCCCTGGTCGACGGGATCACCGCCCGGCAGACGGACGACGAGATGGGTACCGGACGGTACGCCGTGCTGCTCGAGCCGGGGACGTACGGCACCGACACCGAGCCGCTGCAGCTCACGGTCGGCTACTACACCGAGGTCGCCGGGCTCGGCGCGTCACCGGGGGACGTCGTGGTGAACGGGAAGATCGAGGTGTTCAACCGCTGTCTCGCGGACGACGGGACGTCGAACTGCCTCGCGCTCGTGAACTTCTGGCGCACGCTGGCCAACCTCACGATCGACGCCGACGGCGCGGGGCAGGACGGGTGCCGGCAGGCGGCGAGCACCTGGGCCGTCTCCCAGGCCGTGTCGATGCGGCGGGTCGACGTGCTCGGCGGAGACGGGCGGCCCCCGCTCTCGCTCACCGACACGTGCTCGGCAGGGCCGCAGTACGGGAGCGGCGGGTTCGTCGCCGACTCGCGGGCGGGCGACGTCGTCAACGGCTCCCAGCAGCAGTGGTTCACGCGGAACAGCGTGATCGGGAGCTGGAGCAACGCCGTCTGGAACCAGGTGTTCGCGGGGGTCGAGGGGGCTCCCGACGACTCCGCCTACCCCGACCCCGCGTACACGACGCTCGAGCGGACGCCCCTCAGCCGCGAGAAGCCGTACCTGTTCGTCGACGGCGACGGCGCTTACCAGGTGCGCGTCCCGGCGGCGCAGCGCGACTCCTCGGGCATCTCCTGGGAGGACGGCCCCACACCCGGCCGCACCGTCCCGCTCACCGACTTCTTCGTCGCGCGCCCGACGGACCCCGTGGCGACGATCAACGACGCGCTGGAGCAGGGCCGGCACCTGCTCCTCACGCCCGGTGTGTACGACGTCGGGGAGAGCATCGCCGTCGAGCGGCCCGACACGGTCGTCCTCGGGATCGGGCACCCCACGCTCACGGCGGTCGACGGTGCCACGCCCCTCACCGTGGCGGACGTCCCCGGCGTCGTCGTGGCCGGTGTCACGGTCGACGCGGGCGAGGTCCGGTCCCCCGTCCTGGTCCGGGTCGGCTCGGGAGCCGAGGACGCCGAGCGGGCCGATGACCCGGCGAACCCGACGACGCTGAGCGACGTCTACCTGCGCGTCGGCGGGCCGCACCCCGGCAGCGCCGACGTCGCGCTGGAGGTCAACGGCGACCACGTCCTCGTCGACCACGCCTGGGTCTGGCGCGCGGACCACGGCGCGGAGGGCTTCGACGACGGGGAGCGGTGGGTCACGAACATCGGCCGCCAGGGCGTCGTGGTGCACGGCGA
Organism: Cellulosimicrobium sp. Marseille-Q4280; assembly: GCF_943181405.1. GTDB lineage: Bacteria > Actinomycetota > Actinomycetes > Actinomycetales > Cellulomonadaceae > Cellulosimicrobium. The sequence goes on along the minus strand of NZ_CALPBY010000004.1, from coordinate 269,454 downwards.
TCACGTCACAGCGACCGGCCTGTTCGTCGAGCACTTCCAGGAGCACAACACGTTCTGGGACGGCGAGGACGGCACGACCGTCTTCTACCAGAGCGAGCTCGCGTACGACCCGCCGGACCAGGCGGCCTGGATGAAGGGCGACGTCGAGGGCTGGGCGGGCTACGCCGTCGGCGAGGACGTCCGCCGCCACGTGCTCCACGGGGGCGGCGTCTACGCCGCGAACCTCGAGGACCCCTCGATCCGCACGGCGAACGGGTTCGAGGTCCCGCAGACCCCGGGCGTCCGGCTCCACCACGTCGCGACCGTCAGCCTCGGCGCGGGCACGATCGAGCACGTCGTGAACGGCGTCGGCGAGGCGGCGGACCCGTCGAGGACGGGTCGCCCCGTCTACGTCGAGAGCTACCCCGGCACCGACGGCGACCCGTGACGCGGACGGGCGGACGGGGCACCGCGTGGCCCGGAGGTGGCACAGGGTGCCGCGGCGTCAGCCCCAGACCAGGCCCCGCGCCGGGTCCTCGAGGACGCGCGCGACGTCGGACAGGAAGCGCGCGCCGAGCGCGCCGTCGACCAGCCGGTGGTCGAAGCTCAGCGCGAGCTGCGTGACCCAGCGCTTGCGGATCTTGCCCTTGTGCACCCACGGCTGCTCGCGGATCGCCCCGAACGCGAGGATCGCGGCCTCGCCCGGGTTGAGGATGGGCGTCCCCGTGTCGATGCCGAACACGCCGACGTTCGTGATGGTGATGGTGCCGTCGGACATGTCGGCCGGGCTCGTGCGTCCCGCGCGGGCGGTCGCCGTGAGGTCGGCGATCTCCGTCGCGAGCCCGTGCAGGTCGAGCCGGTGCGCGTCCTTGATGTTCGGCACCACGAGCCCTCGCGGCGTCGAGGCCGCGATGCCCAGGTTCACGTAGTGCTTGTAGACGATCTCCTGCGCGGCGTCGTCCCAGCTCGCGTTGATCTCGGGGTGGCGGCGCACCGCGAGGAGCATCGCCTTCGCCGTGACGAGCAGGGGCGTGACGCGCACGTCCGCGAACTCGCGGTCCTCGCGGAGCGTGCCCACGAGCCGCATCGTGCGCGTCACGTCGACCGTCTGGAACACCGTGACGTGCGGCGCGGTGAAGGCGCTCGCGACCATCGCCTCGGCCGTCCGCTTGCGCACCGACTTCACGGGCACGCGGGTCTGCCGGCCGTCGGACGTGACGGCGCCGGTCGCGAGCCACGGCTGGTCGTCGTCCGCGTACGTCGCGAGAGGCTTCGCCTTCGCCTGCTCGTGGTGGGCGACGACGTCCTCGCGCGTGACGATCCCGCCCGGGCCGGTGCCCGCGACGCTCGCGAGGTCCATCCCGAGGTCCTTCGCGAGCTTGCGCACGGGCGGCTTGGCGAGCACCGGCAGGTGCGCGTGCCCGACGGCGGGGCTCGCCGGCGCGGGGACGGGCACCGACGACGCCGGGCTGGGAGGTGCGGCCGGCACAGCGGGGCGGGGGCGGGGGCCGGGGCGGCAGCCGGGCCTGCGACGGCCGAAGCGACGGCTGCCGGGGCGCCACGCCGCGGGCGGCGCGCGCTGCCGGGCTCGACGGTGCCGTAGCCCACGAGCACCGAGCCGGAGCCGCCGGCCTCGGGAGCGGGCGCGTCCACGCCGTCGGGCACCGTCGCGGCCGGTGCCGTGGGCGCCGGCGACGCGCCGTCCGGGTCGGTGTCGACGACGACGATCGGCACGCCGACCTCGACCGTCACGCCCTCGGGGACGAGGATCTCGCTCACCACGCCCGTGAAGGGCGACGGCAGCTCGACGAGCGACTTCGCGGTCTCGATCTCGACGATCGTCTGGTTGACCGTGACGCGGTCGCCCGCGGCCACGTGCCAGTGCACGATCTCGGCCTCGGTGAGCCCCTCGCCCGCGTCGGGAAGCTTGAACTGCTCGTACGTCGGCACTGCTGGTCCTCCTGGGTCTCGGTCCTGAGCGGCGCGCGTCAGTACGCGAACGCGCGGTCGACGGCGTCGAGCACGCGGTCGAGGCTCGGCAGGTAGTCGTGCTCGATCTTCGCGACGGGGTACGGCGTGTGGAACCCGCCGACGCGCAGCACGGGCGCCTCGAGCGAGTAGAAGCACTCCTCGGTCACCCGGGCCGCCACCTCTGCGCCGGAGCCCAGGTAGGTGGGCGCCTCGTGCACGACGACGCAGCGTCCCGTGCGGCGCACCGACTCGACGACGGTCGCGGTGTCGAGCGGCGAGATCGAGCGCAGGTCGACGACCTCGACGCTGCGGCCCTCCTGCTCGGCCGCGGCGGCGACGCGCAGCGCCGTGGCGACGGTCGGGCCGTAGGCGACGAGCGTGAGGTCGGTCCCGGCGCGCAGGACGCGCGCGCGGTCGAGCACGCCCGCCCCCTCCCCCGGACCGCCGAGCTCGACCTCGCCCTTCTCCCAGTAGCGGCCCTTCGGCTCGAAGAACAGCACCGGGTCCGGGGAGGCGACGGCCTCCTGGATCATCGTGAACGCGTCCTGGGGCGTCGAGGGCGAGACGACCCGCAGCCCGGCCGTGTGCGCGAAGAGCGCCTCCGGGCTCTCGCTGTGGTGCTCGACGGCGCCGATGCCACCGCCGTAGGGCACGCGGACGACGACCGGCACCTGGAGCTTGCCGCCCGAGCGGTAGCGCATCTTGGCGAGCTGCGTCGTGATCTGGTCGTACGCCGGGAAGATGAACCCGTCGAACTGGATCTCGCACACTGGTCGGTAGCCGCGCAGCGCGAGGCCGATCGCGGTGCCGAGGATGCCCGACTCCGCGAGCGGCGTGTCGACCACGCGGTCCTCGCCGAAGTCCTTCTGCAGGCCGTCCGTCACGCGGAACACGCCGCCGAGCGGTCCGATGTCCTCGCCCATGAGCAGGACCTTCGGGTCGGTCTCGAGCGAGCGCCGCAGGCCCTCGTTGATCGCCTTGGCGAGGGTGAGCGTCTTCGTGGTGCCCGTGCTCATCGTGCGACCTCCTGCCGGGCGGCGGGCGCGTCGTCCGCCGCGAAGGACTCCTCGTAGTCGGCGAACCACGCCTTCTCGGCCTCGACGACCGCGTGCGGCGAGCCGTAGACGTGCTCGAACATGCTCGACGACGCGGGCGCCCCGAGCGCCCGGGTCTCGGTGCGCAGGCGCTCGCCGAGCGCGTCGGCCTCCGCGGCGAGGTCGGCGGCGAACGCGTCGTCCCACGCGTCCTCGGCGCGGAGCAGCGCCTCCAGCCGGTCGATCGGGTCGCGGCGGCGCCAGTACTCCTCCTGCGCCCGGGACCGGTACTTCGTGGGGTCGTCCGACGTCGTGTGCGCGCCCATGCGGTACGTGAAGGCCTCGACGAAGGTCGGGCCGCCGCCGGACCGCGCGCGCTCGAGCGCCTCGGCCGTCACGGCGTAGCACGCGAGCACGTCGTTGCCGTCGACGCGCACGCTCGGCACGCCGAACCCGCCGCCGCGACGGTAGAGCGGCACGCGCGTCTGCTTGGTCGTGGGCTCCGAGATGGCCCACTGGTTGTTCTGGCAGAAGAGGACGATCGGGGCGTTGTTCACGGCGGCGAAGACGAGCGCCTCGCTGACGTCGCCCTGCGACGTCGCGCCGTCGCCGAAGTACGCGACGACCGCCGTGTCGCGCTCCGGGTCGCCCGTGCCGACGAGGCCGTCGCGCTGGACGCCCATCGCGTAGCCCGTCGCGTGCAGCGCGTGCGACCCGATGACGAGCGTGTACAGGTGCACGTTGTGCACGGCCGGGTCCCAGCCGCCGTGGTCGACGCCGCGGAACAGCCGCAGGCGGTCGACGGTGTCGATGCCGCGCACGTGCGAGACGCCGTGCTCGCGGTACGACGGGAAGACGTAGTCCTGCGGCGCGAGCGCGCGGCCCGAGCCGATCTGCGCGGCCTCCTGGCCCTTCGACTGGGCGAAGAGGCCGAGCTCGCCCTGCCGCTGCAGCGCGGTCGCCTCGTCGTCGAAGCGGCGCGTGAGGACCATGTCCCGGTACAGGCCGCGCAGCGCGGCGGCGTCGAGGTGCGCGACGCGCTCGCGGTACGGGTCGGTCTCGGGGGTCGTCACCCGGGCGCCGGCCGGGGTGACGAGCTGGATCAGGGGAGCGTCGTCGGGGCCGCCCGCCATGTCGGGAAGGTCCGGGGCCGTGCTCGCTGCGTCCCGGGCAGGTTCTCTCGCCTCGTGGTCCGTCACGCGAATCTCCTTCGGTGCGGGCCGCCTGGCGACCGCCCGCTCGGGGGCAGGTGACGCCCGTCGGGGGCGCCGTCGTAACCTACGTCTCCGTAGCCTACGCAAGCGTAGGCTACGACTGCGTAGGTTCCGCTGCCGACGTGTCGCCCAACGTGTGCGGCAACCGTTTGGAGGGAACCTCCAAACCCCACCGGGCCACCCCCGCGTCGAGCGGGGACAGCCTCACCGCGGGTAGACGCCGCCCGCCCGCAGGGCGTCACGCTCGCGCAGCACGGGCCAGCGCGAGAACGCGAACACGAGGAACATCACGACGTTGAGGATCGGGACGAGGCCGACGAGGATCCACCAGCCCGAGTAGCCGGCCTTCTGGATGATCCGGACGTAGGCGATGAAGAAGATCACCGCCACGGCGACGTAGACGACCACGGCGACACCGCCGAACAGCCAGCCGTAGTCCTCGACGAACTGGTCGTACTCCACGTTGTCCATGGCGCGAGTGTTCTCGCGGCGCGGGGTGTCGGCAACCGGAGCGGAACCGCTGTAGACCTGCGTCTACACCACGGGCACCGAGGACTTCCGCCCGTTCAGCGAGCTCGTGCCGATCCTCTCTCCGCCGCCGACCGTGACCTGACGCGCTATCTCCAGGTCGCGCTCACGCGCAGGAACAGGTCCGTCGCCTCCGGCTCGCCGACGCTCACGCGCAGGCCCTCGCCCGCGAACGGGCGGACGATCGCCCCCGCGGCACGCGCCTCCTCGGCCCGCTGGACGGTGCGGTCGCCGAGGTCGAACCACACGAAGTTGGCCTGGGTCTCCGGCAGCTCCCAGCCCTGGTCGCGCAGGCCCTCGACGAGACGCGTGCGGTCCTCGACCAGGTGCTCGACCCGGCCGAGCAGCTCGTCGCTCGCCCGCAGGGAGGCCAGCGCCGCCCCTTGCGCGACGTGCGAGACGCCGAACGGGGTCGACACGGCCCGGATCCCGGCCGCGAGCCGGGGACGCGCGACCGCGTGCCCGACGCGCAGGCCCGCGAGCCCGTAGGCCTTGGAGAACGTGCGCAGCAGCACGACGTTCGGGTGCTTCGCGTACACGGCGAGGCCGTCGGGCGCCTGCGGGTCGCGCACGAACTCCAGGTACGCCTCGTCCAGCACGACGAGCACGTCCGACGGGACGGCCGCGAGGAACGCGTCGAGCTCGTCGCGGTGCACGACGGGACCGGTCGGGTTGTTGGGCGTGCACACCAGGACGACGCGCGTGCGCTCGGTGACGGCCGCAGCCATCGCCCGCAGGTCGAGCCGACCCCGGCCCTCTCCCGTCAGCAACGGCACCTGGACGGACGTGCCGCCCGCGACCGCGACGGCGATCGGGTACGCCTCGAACGAGCGCCACGGGTAGACGACCTCGTCCCCCGGCTCGACGACCGTCTGCAGCACGTGCGCGAGGACGGCGACCGACCCGTTGCCCACGACGACCTCGGCCGCCGTCACGCCCAGGCGGTCCGCGAGCGCCTCGACGAGCTCGGTCGCGTACATGTCGGGGTACCGGTTGACGTCGGCCGCGGCGTCGGCGATCGCGGCGACCACCGACGGCAGGGGCGGGTACGGGTTCTCGTTCGACGAGAGCTTGAACGCCGCGGCACCCGGGGCGACGCGGCCCCCCGGGACGTATGCGGGCAGCGCGGCGACGGCGGGACGCAGGGGGACGCGGGGTTCGTGGGCCACGGTCGTCGATCATGCCACCCGCGCACCCGGCGAGGGTGATATCTGCCGGTCGGCCTGCGGACCCTGCACGGGCCTCCCTATGATCGACTCCCGGTGACCGTCCGAGGACGAGGGGGCACACGACTCGATGAGCGCCGCCCGCGGAGAGGATCACGGAGCGCACCAGGTCCCGGTGCCCGGTGTCGTGGGTCTTCCGCGCCCGCGCCTCCTCGACCAGCTCGACGGGGCACGCCTCGCGCTCGTGGTCGCCCCGCAGGGATCGGGGAAGACGACGCTGCTCACCCAGGCCGCCCGGCGCGCCTCGACGGACGTGGTCTGGGTCCGGTGCGAGGCCGGGGACGAGCGAGGCGCGGACGGGCCCCGCGTGACGGTGCGGACGCCCCCGCACCTCGCCGGACGGCTCGCGCAGGGCGACGCGCCGGGGCACCTGGCGCGCCTCGGCCGCATGGCGCAGGACCCGTTGCTCGTGGTGGTCGACGACGCGCACCACCTCATCGGCAGCCCGCTCGAGGACGAGCTCTCGGCCCTGCTCGCGCACGCACCGCCGCACGTCTCGGTCCTGCTCGGCTCGCGTCGCGCACCGCCGCTCAACCTGGCGAGGGTCGAGCTCTCCGCGCCCGTCACGCTGACCGACGTCGCGCTGCGGTTCCGGTCGTGGGAGGTCGAGCGGCTGTACCGCGAGCTGTACGACGTCCCCCTCGACCCCGCGGACGTCGTGGCGCTCACATGGCACACGGACGGCTGGGCCGCCGCGCTCCACCTCTTCCACCTCTCGGTCGCCGACGACCTGCCCGGGGAGCAGCGCCGGGCCATCCGCCGGCTCGACCACCGCCAACGCTTCGCGTGGGACTACCTGCAGACGCAGGTGCTCCGCCCGCTGCCCGTGGACCTCCAGCGGCTCCTGCACAGCACGGCGACGCTCGACCTGCTCACGCCGCGCCGCTGCGACACCCTGCTCGGCGTCGCGACGTCCCGCGACGCGCTCCGTCGGCTCGCCCGGTCGACGTCGCTCGTGCGGACGGTCGGCGAGGACGGGTACCGCGTGCACCGCGTCCTGAGACGCCACCTGGTCGCCGCGGTCACGGACGAGGTGTCGGTCGCGCAGGCGCGGTCGATGCACGCCCGCGCCGCGGAGGTCCTCGAGGCCGAGGGCGCGCTGCACGAGGCGCTGCGGTCCCGCGGTCGCGCCCACGACCTCGACGGCGTGAAGCGCCTGCTGACCCGCGTCGACCCCGGTGCCCACGACCGTGGCGAGCGCGACTGGGGGTCCGCGTTCCCGCCCGACCTCGTCGAGGCGGACCCGGACGTCCTCCTGGCCCGGGCGCGCGAGCTCGTCGCCGACGGACGGGTCTCGGAGGCCGGCGTCGTCGTCGACCGCGCCGCGGCGCCGGGGGGCGCCGACGCGGTGCGCCTCGCCGCCGCCCGTCGGGTCGTCGAGGCGCTGAAGGGGACGGCCGACCGCGTCCACACGCTCATGGACCCGCAGGGTCCGCGCCGTCCCGACTGGTTCCACCTCCTCATCGCCGCGACGGTGCGCGACCCGGGCGCGGTCGTGACGCTGGCCCCCGCGTCGGTGCGGGGCCGCGCGCTCGTCGAGGGTGTCGCGCGGCTCCTCACGGGCGACCAGCGACGTGCGCGCGAGGCGCTGCGGGACGCCGCGAACGACGTCGAGGCCGACGCCAGCATGATGCTCCTGGCCCAGCTCTTCAGGGTCGTGTTCACGCGGGGCCCGGACGACGGCGCGAGCGCCGCGGCGCTCGACCGGATCCACTCCGAGGCCGAACGTCGTGGTCTCGTCTGGCTCGCCCGCATCACGCACGGCGTCGTCCTCGCGGACGACGACAACCCTGCGGCGCGGCTGCAGGTGGCCCGGTGCGTGGCGTACTGCGAGAGCGACGGGGACCGCTGGAGCGCGCTGCTCGTGGCCGGCGCAGAGGTCGTCGCACGGTCGAGGCGCGGGACCGGGGAGCCGGAGGACTGGGAGAGGCTCGCGCTCCGGTGCCACGCGCTCGGCGCAGGGACCCTCGTGGCGTGGGCCCGCGGGGCGCTCGCGGTCGCGGCGGTGGAGGCCGGCCTCCCCGAGGCCGCCGAGCTGGCCGCGCAGGCGGAGAGCCTCGCCAGGACCGCGGACGTGCCCGGCGCGCTCGCGCTCGCCTACGTCGCGCTCGCGGGGTGCAAGCCGGCCCAGCGCGACGACCTGCTCCGCCTCGCGTCGTCGACGGCGCGGTCGGCCGGCCTGGACGACCCGACCCGTCGCGCTCCGCCCGCCCCGACGGCCGAGCCCGACACACCCGCCGTGCCGACCAGGCCGCTCCCGCCTGCCGGGCCGGCCGCCCCCGCCCGCGCGGCGGAGGACGACGCGGAGGAGACCCGACCGACGGTCCTGCACGTCGGCGACCGGGAGCACGTGGTCGTCGTGCGGTGCTTCGGGGCCTTCGAGATCTCCGTGGACGGGCACGGCGTCGACCTCTCCGGTCTCCGCCCACGGGCACGGCGGACCCTGCGCTACCTGTCGATGCGGGCCGGGCGTCCGGTCCACCGCGAGCAGCTCGCCCAGGCCCTGTGGGGCGAGCTGGACCTCGGGTCCGCGATGCACAACCTGCACGTCAACATCTCCGCGGTGCGCCGCGCCCTCGAGCCCCGCGGCGCCCGGCGCGAGGAAGGACTGGTGCGCCGCGACGGGGAGACCTACATGCTGCCGCTGCCTCCCGGCTCGGACTGCGACGTCGCGCGGTTCGAGCAGCGGCTGTCGCGAGCACGACGGCTCGAGCACGAGAGCCCGTCCTCGGCGGTGAACGGGTGGCAGGCCGCCGTCGACGCGTACGGCGGCGAGCTCCTCCCGGAGGAGGGCGCCGCCGAGTGGGTGCGGCCGGAGCGGGAGCGGTACGTCCTGCTCGCGGCCGGCGCCGCCGAGTCGCTCGCCGGCGCGTGCCTGCGCGCGGACGAGCCGGACCGGGCCGTGTCCGCCGCACGGCACAGCATCGAGCTGAACCGGTGGGTCGACGCCCCGTGGCGGCTGCTCGTCGAGGCGCTCACCGCGCTCGGCGACCACGCGGCCGCGCTCCACGCGCGACGCGAGTACGACGCCGTGCTCCAGGAGCTGGGCGTCCGCCGCCCGGTCGACCACGCCCCCGTCAACCGCGGCCCCGGAACTCGACCTCGGCGATCGCCACCGACGTCTCTGGGGTCGCACGGAACGACGACACGATCGTGAGCCGCACGGTCGCGACGTCGTCCTCGACGACCTCGACGGTCTGCGGTCCCGGCACGTCGTCGAGGTCGACGCGGTGCTGCGCCGTCGACCCGTCCGCGCGGGTGACGGTGACGTCGAGCGCGCGAGGGCTCGAGCCCTGCAGGTACTCCTCCTGCACCGTCGAGGACCCTCCCGTGACGACGAGGTGGACGAGCCGGAAGGGCTGGTCGAACGTCAGGTCGACGGTCTGCCCGGCACCGTCGCCGGGCTGCGCCGGGGACCACGCCAGGTCGTTCGTCCCGTCGACGAGGTGCGACGCGGGCCGGTCCGGGGCCTCGCTCGACGCGACGACCGTGACGGGGTTGTACACCTCGTCGCCCTGCAGCCGGTCCTGCACGGTGGTGGCACCGCCGCCGATGGTGTCGCGCAGCTGGTAGCCGGCGAACCCGATGCCGCCCACGACCAGGAGCGCGACGACCGTCTTCGTGGGGAAGCGGCGCCGTCGCCGCGGTCGGGTGCCCGCGGTCGGGGCCGGGCGGGGGTCCGGGCGCCAGAGCCGGCTCCACCACGACCTCCTCCCCTGCACCCGGGCGTCCGCGAGGCTCGTCCCGCACCGGCGGCAGAAGTGCCGGGTCGGGACGTTCCCCGCACCGCACGTCCCGCAGACGAGGTCGCCCGCCTCGGGCGGGGGCGCGTCCGGCTCGGGCGCGCGCGGCGCGGGCCGCGCGAGCGGCACGCCGGGGAGCACCGCGGCAGGCTCGCGGGCAGGCGGAAGCTCCTGGGGCACGACCGACGGGGAGCCGGGGGGGGGGGGCGGACCGGCAGGGCCGGGCGGTCGCGCACGGGTCGGCACGCCGTCGGGAGCGGGCGCACCGTCCGGATCGGAGGCACTGTCGGGCGCGGCCCCGGCCGCGACGACCGGGGGGTGGGTCGGGCCCGGCCCGGGCTCGCCGACCGTCCGGGCCGCCGCGGGCACCGACGCGGTCGCCGGAGCGGTCGCCGGAGCGGCGGCCGGTGGCGCCGGCTCCTCCCACTCCAGGTAGCTGCCGCAGGACCCGCAGAACGAGACTCCCTGTTCGTTGGCCTGACCGCAGGCCGGGCACGTCATCATCGGTTCTCCACCACCTCGAGCGTGTAGGGGACGTGGACGGGGCGACACTGCGCGATCACCTCGTGCACGTGCCGGTCGTCGACCTCCGCGGGGTCGTCGACCAGCACGCGCACGTGGAACGAGGGCCCGGCGGTGCCGGGGAGGTCTCCGCCGGGGACGACGGACGACGCGACGCCGCCCGTGTCGCTCACGTGGACCTCGCCGCCGGTCACGGTCCGCACCGCGTCGGCGACGCCGCGCGCGGTGCCGCGCAGCCGCTGGGTGCGCGCCGCGTCCGCGACGGCGACGCGGAGGCGTCCGGTCTCCCACGACGGGTCGGCGTCCACCCCGACCCACCGCCCCACCCACTCGAGGTGGTCGCGCGGCGCGAGCCACGGGTCGACGTAGCACTCGAGGGTGTCGAGCGTGAGGAAGACGGGCGCGAGGGCGTCGTCGAAGGCGCTGACGAACCGCCCGAGCAGGTCGTCGTCGAGGAAGACCCCCGGCAGCATCGACGTCACCGGGGCGGGGCTCGCGAGCCCGGCCACCGCGCCCCGCCGCGTCGGTCCGCCGGTCATGACGCCTCCACGACGCGGACCTGGTGCTGGTACGAGAACGCGAGTGCGTCACCCGCGACGTCGACGCGCTGCACCGGTTCCCCGCGGTCGCCCGTGATCGGGTCGGCCGCGAACAGCTTGACGTCCTCCACCGCCTCGACGCCCGGCACGCCCTGGAGCACCGCGAAGATCTCCCCGGCGCGCACGGCCCGGCCGAACGGCCAGCCCAGCCCGTCGAGGCCACCGCCGAGCGGGTCGACGTAGGCGTTGAGCGCACGCAGCGCGTCGCTCTCGAGCAGGGCCTGCCGGGTCCGGCGTCGCGCCGCGATCCGCGCGACGACGGTGACGCCCTGGTAGAAGGGCGGCTCGACGAGCACCTGCGTGCCGAGCATGCGGCGCGGCTCGAGGTGCTCGACGATGCGGTCGAGGACGTCCGGGTCGGGGACCAGGTCCTCGAAGCGGCGCGTGCCGTCGTCGGCGGCGGGCACCGCGGGGACGACGAGCACGCGCACCGCCTGGGGGGCGCCCGCCACGGAGAGGCAGCGCACCCGGGCGAGGTGCGGCGCCGCGTCGCGCGTCAGGTGCTCGTAGTCCTCGGCGGTGACCGCGCGGTCCCGCGTCCGCAGCGCGAGCGGTCCGCGCTCGCGCGCCTCGTCGACCGACTCGGCGTCGACGCCACCGAGCGCGGGCCGGCGGTTCTCGACCCGGTCGACGAACCCGATGGTGCCGCGCAGCACCCGGACGGCCCCGGTCGCGACGTTGCCGGCCGGCCCGCCGCCCACCTGGTACCCGGGCAGCCGCAGGAGCGCGCCCGACGGCGGCACCCTCCCGTGCAGCGTCAGCGTCCCGTCGACGTCGCGAACCGCGGGCGGGAGGTGGATCTCCCCCGCCGCCCGGTCCAGGGTGAACACGGGGTCGTCCGGACCGGACCCGGCGAACGAGCCGGTCTCCGTCCACGTCTCCCAGCCGTCCCCGGTCGCGACCTCGAGCGTCGCCGGCGCACCGCCCGCCACCACCGGGCGGCGCTCGAGCGCGAACGTCTGCCCGGGGATGCCCTCGGACGTCCCCAGCACCTCGCCCGTGACCGTCTCGGCGTGCACGGCGCCGACCGTGCCGCCGATCGTGAACGCCTCGACGTCCTTGACGACCGGGGACGAGCTGTACGCGCGGGCGCCCTCCTCCGGCTCGACGACGCGGCACCGGACCCAGCCCGCCCGGAGCCCGTCCTGGACCGACGCCGCGTGGGCCGCGGGCAGGTGCAGCACGACGTCGCCCGCGCGGTTGAGCCCGCCCGTCCCGTCGGAGTCGACGTCGCAGCGCACCCAGCGCTCGCCGCCCCACGCCTCCCAGACGATCGGGGGGCGGCGGGGGTCGACCCCCACGCCCTGGACGTCGCAGTCGAACCGCAGCACCACGGCGCAGCCGGGCGCCGCGTCGTCGAGCCCGACGAGCAGGACGTCGCCCGGCGTCGGCGGCTCCCCGAAGCACGGGAACCGCTCGCCGGTCGTCACGGTCTCGGTGCGACGGACGGGCGGCGCGAGGTCCGCGCGCTGCGTGAGGAGGTGCACCCGGCGTCGCGGCGGCACGACGAGCGGGCCGGTCGTGCGGAACACGACCGCGTCGTCGTGCTCGGTCCGCGGCGTCGAGACCTCGGTCCCCTCCGGGACGGCGACGGGTTCCTCCTGCGGCGCGGACAGCCAGAACGAGACGTCGACCGTGGCCGCGGTCGCGGGGTGCAGCGTCACGCCGAGGAGCTCGAGGAACGCGACGTACAGACGGTCCGGGACGCGGTTCAGGCGGTACAGCAACTGGTCCGTCATGAACGCGAACGTCTCGATGAGGGTCACGCCCGGGTCGGACACGTTGTGGTCGGTCCACTCGGGGCAGCGCGCCTGCACCATCCGCTTCGCGTCGTCCACGAGGTCCTGGAAGCGGCGGTCGTCGAGGTTCGGGGAGGGCAGCACGTCACTCGCCGCCCTCGACCGCGGACGCGGTGTCCCGGGGGATCACGTAGAAGGGGAAGACGAGGTTGCGCGGGTCGTTCGTGCCGCGCACCGTGTACCGGACGTCGATGTACAGCACGCCCTGGTCGACGTGGTCGAACCGCACGAGCACGTCGTGCAGCTCGATCCGGGGCTCCCAGCGGTCGAGTGCGACCCGCACGGCGTAGGCGATGTCGCCCGCGGTCCCGGCGTCGGCCGGGCCGAACACGTAGTCGTGGACGGCGCAGCCGAACTCCGGGCGCATGGGTCGCTCGCCGGGCGCGGTGGCGAGGACCAGCCGGATGCTCTCCTCGATCTCCTGCGTCCGGCGCACGAGCGCGATGCGCCCGGTGCGGTCCGTCCGCAGCGGGAACGCCAGCCCGGCCCCGATGAACTCCTGCCCCACGGCTCCTCCTCGACCTCAGTTGATCTTCACGAGCGAGCCCTTGACCGTCGTCACGCCCGCGGACGTGACCTCCGCGGTCGCGCTGCCGTCGAGCGTCGCGGTCGCGCCCCGGAGCGCGAGCTGCGCGTCGGCGCTGATCGAGACCTTCGGCGCCTTGAGCTCGATCGCGCTCGTGCCCTCGATCGCGACCTGCACGCCCTTCACGGTGACCTTCCCCGTCGTCGACGTGCAGGTCACGTCCTGCTGGGCGGTCACCTCCACGGCCTTCTGCGCGGTGACCCTGACCGGCCCGGACGACGTGATCTCGATCGCCGCCTCGGGCTTCTGCACGAGCACGACCTGCTCCTTGCCGCCCTTGTCCGAGACGACGAGACGCTCCTCGCCGGGCTTCTCGACGAACTCGACGTGCATCCCAGTGCGCGACGTGATGGTCCGTCGGGTCACGGCGCCGCTGTTCTTGTCGACGTAGGGGGCCGTGGACGGCGCGGGCGGCTTGTCCGTCGTGCTGAACAGGCCACCGAGGACGTACGGCTGGTCGAGCTCGCCCTCGGCGAGCGCGACGAGGACCTCGTCCCCCACCTCGGGCAGCACGAAGGTGCCACGCATCGCCCCCGCGCCCGGCTGGACGACGCGCGCCCACCAGCTCTCCAGCGAGTCGTGCAGCACCGGAAGCTTGACCTTGACCCGGCCGACGCCCTCGGGGTCGTCGACCGACGTCACCACCGCGGGCAGGATCCCGGCGCCCCGCGCACCCGCACCGGCGGCGGAGCGGGACCCGGCGACCGTGCCGTGGGTGGTGCGGTCGGACGCGTCCGCGACGGTGACGTGCGTCAGGTAGCCCCGCTCGCCCGAGAGCTCGTGCCGGGCACCGCTCACCACGTACTTGCCGTCGAACGGGTCACCGCACCCGACGACCGCGACGGGGCGCCCGACGGCGATCGCCGGGTTGCCGAGCACGGTCGCCTCGATCTCGGCGAACCCTCCGCCGACCCGGTCGGCCACCGACCTCGCGCTCTCCGTCGCCTGGCCCTGCGAGCCGAAGGACGTGCTCGGGACGACGAGCGGCGGCGGCGAGAAGTGCGCCCCCAGCCTCGCCGGGTCGGTCGTGGACAGCTGGGCGCTGGACGTCGACGCCTTCGCACGGGCGACGAGCGCTCGCTTGCGGAGCTGGTCCCAGCCGCGCGCCTCGACCTCCCGCACCTGGGACGCGCTCGTCACGGTCGCGCGCAGCGAGATCAGGTTCACGCCGTGCTCGACGACGGCCGGGTCCTGGCGCGCGCCGGTCGTCCCCGAGGGGGCACCTCTGGCCTCCGCGGGTCGGTGGAAGTCGAGGCGGCCGCCCGAGACGCCGACCACCCTCCCGCTGCGTGCCGCGAGGCGCTGGAGCAGGTCCCAGTCGCTGATGTTGGGCTGCCACACGTGCTCGAACACCTCGGTCGTCGCGTCGACCCTGCCGACGGGCAGGCCGTTGGCCCCCGCGACCTTGCGGACGACGTCGGACGCGGTCACGTTGACGTACGTCGCGACCCGGCGCGCGCCGACGAGCCGGTGCGCCGGGTCGAAGCCGCGCACCGTCGTCTGCCGGCCGCCCGGCCCGATCTCGGTCTCGAGCGACGTCACCTCGCCGGTGAGCAGCGGCGTCGGGCCGCCCGGCCCGCTGAGCTGGACGGACAGCTCGACCTTCACCCCCACCCGGATCCCCGCCTTGTCCAGGACGGCGCCGTGCTCGTCGGAGAGGCGGATCACGAACAGCGCCGGCTGGTCCCGCCGGGCGTCGACGAGCACGGACGCGACCGCGGGCTCGACGTCGGCCGGGAGCTCCCGGCCGTCGACCCGGACGACGACCCGGGCGCTGTGCTCCTCACCGTGCACCGGCGACCACCCCCGGGCGTCGTCCGACCGCGGGGTCCCGCAGGTCCTCCACGGCGGGGAGCAGCACGCGGTCGCCTGCGCGCAGCCGGAACGGGTCGTCGACCCGGTTGGCCTCGGCGACGTCCCGCCACAGCTGCGGGTCGCCGTACTCGCGGTACGCGATCCCCGCGAGGGTCTCCCCGTGCACCACGACGTGCTCGCGGTGCGGCACGAGCCCGCCCGAGGTCGGGTTCTGGCGTGGCGCCTCGCCCGCGATCTCCTCGAGGGTCACGGAGCACACCGCCCGGATCGGCAGGCCGCCGGAGGTGAACAGCGTGTAGCGGACCTGGACGCTGCTGACGTACGCGAGGAAGCCCGTCAGGCTCCCCCACCGGAACAGCACCCACGGCGGGGAGTCCTTGCGCTGGTCGTGCGAGGCAGGAGTCGGGACACAGCTCGTGAAGAGCTTCTCCACGGCCTTGACCACCGCGTCGTCGTGCGCCTGCGACGCGTCGAAGAACATCTCGAGGGACAGCCGCGACGGTTCCGGGCCCTGGAACTGGGGAGGGCTCGAGCGGCGGTTGCCCGGGTTGGTCGGGCGGGTCCACGTCGCAGCCTTCTGCAGGGCCAGCTCGGTGGGGTTGAACTGGAACGCGATGCGTCCGATCTCCGGGCCCGCCTTGGCGAGCGACCCGTCCTTCGACGGCTCGAACAGCAGGAGGTACGCGTGCTCGAGCTTGGAGCCCGAGCCGGATCCCCCGGCTGCCGCGGCGTCGAGGCCGACTGCAGAGGCCATCTCACCTCACCCCGCAGCCTTCGGCGGCACGAACCCGTGGTGCGCGATCTCCACGGACTCGACCACCACGGTCGAGTCCGTCGTCGACAGCGTCGGGCCCGACCACCGCACCGGGACGATGCCCATCAGCCCGAACCGGGCCACCTCCGTGCCCTGGGCGGTCATCGCGTCGATCGTCGCCGTCCCGAACGTGTAGCCGCTCGTCACCATCGACGTGAACCACTCACCGATCTTGGCGCTGTCCCGGTTCAGGGGGCGGGTGAGCGTGACGTTCGGGAACCGCAGCCGTGTGGGGAACTGCCACACCGACCCGTTGTTCCCGCCCTCCTCGCGCGTCTCGACGGTCACCTCCGCCCCGAGCCCGGAGCACGAGCTGAAGTGCCCGAGGTTCCAGTCGTCGAGGAAGATGCGGTACCGGATGCCGACGGCGAGCGTCGTGTCCTCGTAGATCGTCACCCCTGCCACCCCCGGTCGATGCGCAGCCCCAGCCGTTCACGGTCGACGAGGACCTCGTGCCGCAGCCTGCGGAGCAACGGGTCGGTCAGCCGCCGCGCCAGGTCGTCGAGCTCGGCCTCGGTCATCGCGAACCGCCCCGCGGGGGACGACGACCGCCCGGCGTTCCCCGCGGTCGGGGGAACGGGTGCCGTCGACATCGCGGCGGGCGGGGCCGACGCCGACACCGGGGTCGGCGCGGCGGCCGGGACGGCCGGGACGGCGGTCGGTGCTCCGGGAGTCGGCGCGAGCGCCGTCGGCGCGAGCATCGTCGGTGCGGGCACGGGCACGGGTGCGGGTGCGGTCGGGGCCGTCCTCGGCGCGAGCGCGTCAGCCGCCGCCGGTCCGGCCGACGGTACGTGCCACGGCGTCGTCGTGGTGGACGAGGGGTCGAGGACGGGCGCGGCGCCGTGCGCCGACCGGTCCTGGCCCGCCAGGGCGCGATGTCCGCCGATCGTCCCGCGCGTCCGTCGTGCCGCCGACGCCCACGACCCCGTCCCGTCGAGGTCCCGCGACACCACCGGTCCAGGCGCCGCGACACCGAGGAGGGGTCGCGGTGCGACGCCGAGCGGCTGCGTTCGCGGTGCGACGTCCAGCGGCTGCGTTCGCAGCGCGACGCCGAGCGGCTGCGTTCGCGGCGCGACGCCGAGCGGCTGCGTTCGCGGCGCGACGCCGAGCGGCTGCGTTCGCAGCGCGACGCCGAGCGGCTGCGTTCGCGGCGCGACGCCGAGCGGTGGCGTTGGCGCGGCGCCGGTGAACGGGTCTCCGGCGAGCCGAGCGACGACAGGGCCCTCCCCCGCCGTGCCGCCCGGCCCCGTCGACGCGCCACCCGCTGGGTCGGGCGCGCTGCGGTCGGGCACGCTGCGGTCGGGCGCGGCGCGGTCGGCGTGCGGGCGGGCGAGCGCGACGCGGTCGGGCGCGGCGCGGTCGGCGTGCGGGCGGGCGAGCGCGACGCGGGACACGACAGAACCGCTGTCGATGCGTCCTGACACGAGGGGACGCCTGGCGACAGGAGGCGCGGTGACAGGAGGCACGGGAGGTGCGGCGAGGGGAGGTGGACCCTCGGACGCCGCGCGAGACGGCGCGACGGTCGGCGTCGTGGCGGTCGGCGTCGTGGCGGTCGGCGTCGTGGCGGTCGGCAGAGCGCCGTCCTGCGGCGCCGGTGGTGCGGGTGGTGCCGGCGGTGCACCGGCCGTCGGGGCGAACGTCGACACCGACGTCGCCGACCTCTGTGCGAGGACCGCGCGTTCGGCGGACGCCCTGTCTGGCGCCGCGGACGGGAGGCCCGGCTCGACGGACGACGAGCCCGGCCCGACGGACGGCGGCGCCGCGGCCGGCGTGCCGTGCGCAGAGGCGGCATCGTCCACCGGGACCGGCCCGCGGACCGCGCCCGCAGCTGACCGACCCGCGACGTCGGGCGTCGGCACGGGCGTCCGGGGGGCGGCGAGCGGGGCTCCGGCGGTCAGTCGTGCGACAGTCAGCGGTGCGTCTGCCGGCGGTGTCGTTGCCTGCGTCGTGGATCGTCCCGCCTCGGCCGCCGCGCTCGTGCCCGACGCCCTCGGCGAGCGCGTCGGCGACGACGGCGTGGACGGGGACAGGGACGGCGACGGCACCGTGGACGGCGCCGTGGTTCGCGAGACCGAGGTGGACGGCGCACGCGAGTCAGACGGTGCGACGGCAGGTTCCTGGGTGGCGGACGGCGACGTGGCCGGTGCGCCTGACGCGCTGTGAGCGGGCGCCGTGCCCGACACGGGTGAGATCGGCAGCGCGGCCACGACCAGGGGGATCGCGGGCCGCGGCGCGGGCGACGGGGCGACGGGCTCGGACGCCTCCCGCGCGCGCTGAACGGCCGGAAGGGGCGCATCCTCCGTGCTCTTTCGCCTCGCCGGCACGGTCGATGCGGGCACGGCCGCGGAGGACGTCTCGTCCGCGCGCCCGGACGTCGATGGGTCCGTGGCACGGGAGACCTGGTTGTACGCCGTCGCGTGCGGCGGTCCCGCGAGGAGCGGCACGACGGCAGGGGCTGGCTGCGTCGCCGTCTGGCCGCCCGGCTCGGGCGGATCCACCGGCCCGGGTGGCTGCGCGCCGTGCAGGGCCGCGCCCTCCGTCCCGTGCGGGGCACGTGCGGGGGCCGGTGCGGCGGTGCCGAGCATCGGGGCAGCGGCGACGCGGCGCGACACGACCGGTGTGATCAGCCCGCCCCCGCTCGGCGGCTCCGAGGCGGCGCCCGGCGAGGGCACGGCAGGTGCGGTCCGGCCCGGCGCGGCGGAGCGCTGCACAGCCGAGACGGCGGGACCCGCGGCGCGCGCGCCCGGCCGGTCCGACAGCACCGCCGCGTCGTGCCCGACGCGTGCCGCACCGGCCGGCGTCTCCGGCGCGAGCTCGCCGTCGCTCGAGGACGCGGGACCCGGGAGCGCCGCGGCCCGTTGCGCCGGGAGGCTCGAGCCGATCGCGGCGCGGCCGCTCGACGTCGCGCGAGAGCCCGGCGTCGGACCCGCCGGAACTACGCCCTCCGAGGTCGGTGCGCGGCCGCCGGCCGGGGGGAGATCCGCACCAGGTGCCGACGGTACGGACGCCGTGCCGGACGCGACCGAGAGGGGCGGTTCCGGACGGGCGACCGGGCTCGCCGGAACGACCGCGGCGTCGCGAGACCTCTGAGCGACCGGTGGCACAGGCGACACCGGCCACCCGTCGGACGGCACCGCCGCCCGAGAGGCGCCACGGTCTGCGGCCCGAGCGGTCGGTGGCGGCACCGCGAGCGCCGGGTCCGAGCCCGGGGCTGTCGTCGGGAGAGGAGCCCCGAGCCCGAGCCGCTGCACCGGTCGCCCACCGACCTCACCGCGGGTCGCCGCACCGCTCCCGTGCGCCGTCGGCAGCGGGGGACGCGTCGGCGCCGAGAGGTCGGCCGTGGTGGAACGCTGCACGGTCGGTGCGCGACGCACCGGGGCGTCGGCCGGGACTGCCACCGGTGCCGAGACCGCGGCGAGGGGCAGGACGGTCCCCGTCCCGTCGGAGAAGGCGGCCGCGCCGGTGGTCACCGCGCCCGTCGGTGCCGCCGACAGCGGGACGCCGGCGACGACGTCGGGCACGGCCGTGGCCCGCTGGACCACGCCCGGTCCCGCGGTCGGGACCACGAGCGGACCGCTCCCGGTGTCCGGAGTGGCTGCGGTGCGCGCGACGACGACGGGTCTGCTGGCCGGCAGCCGGTCGGACACGGCTGCGGCGCTCGTGAACCTGCCGGACGGTGCGGCCCCCGACCACGCGGGCGCCTCAGGGGCGGGAACCGGGGCGTCGTCGGGCCCGAGGAGGGTGAGCTCGACGTCGGACGACACCGCACGCTGCAGGTGGCGGGCCCCGTCGCCGTCGACGACGCCCGACGGCGCGCGGTGGTCGACGGCGTGCCCCATCGTCCCGAGGAACCGCGGGCTCGACCAGGCGGCGAGCCCGGCGGGGAACTCTGCCGGTGAGGTCGTCAGCCGGAGGTCGCCCAGGATGCGCTGCACGGGCGGGACGAAGGCCCAGCCCACGGGCGGCGTCGTGCCCGGGCCACCGGGAGCCAGGTCCCCGGCGCGGGCGGCGGCCACGGCCCGGGGGCCGGCCGCGGTCGCCGCCCGGTCGCGGCGCTGCCACGGCCACCTCATGGTCAGCGCCCCTCGGACAGGCGCGTGTTGATCTTCGAGATCTCGCGGGCGAACCGCTGCCGCACCCCGTGCTCGAGGTCGAGGATGTCGTCCGGCGACCAGTGGAAGTGGTAGGCGACGTACGCGATCTCCTCGTACAGCCGGTCGGTCGCGTACGTCACGATTCCCCCAGGCGGCCGCCCGCGAGGTCGATCGTGAAGCGGTGCGAGCACTCGGGGCACGTGACGGCGGCCTTCGTGTGGCCCTCCGCGTTGACCCGGCGGTAGAAGTCCTGGAGGAACGCGACGTCCGAGGCGAACATGTTCTCCACGACGTTCGTCGAGATGCTCGACATCGAGCCCAGCGACGTGATGACGCGGCTCAGCAGGACGACCGTCGTGAACGCGGCGTTCTCCTGCACGCGCGAGTCGTACAGCGGGAGCAGCTCGTCCCGCGCCGTCGCGAGACGCATGGTCCCGCGCGTGTGCCGAACGCCGTCGGCGTCGACGTACCCCCGCGGGAGCTCGAAGTCGAACTCCGTGCGCAACGGCGCGGGCGTTCCCGCCGACCGCCCGGCGCCGGGCGTCTCCTGCTCGCCCGGCGCGTCGCGGTCCAGGGTCTCCAGCGCTGGACCGCGCTGCATCAGCCGACCGTCATCTCGTCGTAGGCGACCGTGAACTTCTCGGTCGCGGGCTCGGTCGCGCCGGCCTTCATCGCGGAGACCTCGACGCTCGACACCCAGCAGTTCGTGAAGTTGTACGACTGGAGGGTCGCGCCGGTGTAGTCGAGGAAGGCCACCGCCGCGGTCTTGCGCGACCCCTTGACGTCGCCCTGCGCGACGATCTTGAGCCAGTCGGAGATCGTCTTGCTGTCGGTGAGGCCGCGGGTCACGGTGAACTCGCCGGGCTTGGGCCGGCCCATGAGCTGACGGACGACGTACTTGCCGTCCTTGGTCTGCTGCTTGTGCTCGATCTTCTCGACCTCGGACTTGATGCCGCTGACCTCGATGACCTTGGGGACCTGGATCCCGTCGATCGTCACGATGAACCCGTTCGCGGCGGACGAGTCGAGGGGGTCGGCGAGAGGCATGGTGCGCTCCTTCGTTGTGCGTGCGATGTCGGTCGGGGTGTCAGGCGGGCGCCGGATGTCCCCGTCGCGCTACTCGGCGACGAGGCTCGTGCCGCCCGAGAACTGGGACAGCTGGAAGATGACGAACTCCGCGGGCTTCACCGGGGCGATGCCGACCTGGCACACGACCTGGCCCGCGTCGATCCCCTCGGCCGGGTTGGTCTCGTCGTCGCACTTGACGAAGAACGCCTCGTCGGGCGTGACCCCGAACAGCGCGCCCTTGCGCCACTCGTTGACGAGGAAGCTCGCGATCGTCCGGCGGATCCGCGCCCACAGCGCCGGGTCGTTGGGCTCGAACACGACCCACTGCGTCCCGACGAGGATCGACTCCTCGAGGTAGTTGAACAGCCTCCGGACGTTGATGTAGCGCCATGCCGGGTCGGAGGACAGGGTGCGCGCACCCCACACCCGCACACCGCGGCCGGGGAACGCCCGGATGCAGTTGATCCCGACGGGGTTGAGCAGGTCGTTCTCGGCGCGCGTGATGTTGGTCTGCAGCGTGATCGCTCCGCGGACGACCTCGTTCGCCGGTGCCTTGTGCACGCCGCGCTCGCCGTCGTTGCGGGCCCACAGCCCGGCCAGGTGGCCCGACGGCGGGACGAACACGTTCGTGCCCGACAGGGGGTCGAAGATCTTCACGTACGGCCAGTACAGGGTCGCGTACTTCGAGTCGTAGCCTGCGCCCGAGACCCGCCACTCCTTGACCTGCTGGGCGTTCAGACCGGGTGGCGGGTCGAGGATCGCCATGCGGTCGCCCATGAGCTCGCAGTGCGCGATCATCGCGAGCTGGACGGCCTGGAACGTCTCCAGGTCGATCGCGTCCTGCTCGAGAGCCGCGACGAGGTCCGGGATGGCGACGATGGTGACGTCGTCGACCGCCTCGAGCCCGCTGAATCCCGTCCGGTCGGCCGCGTCGCCGATGTAGTCCTCGGCGCCCAGGTCCGCGGTCGACGGCGGCTCCGGCTCCGGCTCGGGTGCCACGAGCTCGACGGCGCCCTTGTCCGGCTTCATCAGGGCGCTGCCCTGGGCGACCTCCTCGATCGTGATGATCTTCGACTCCTGCTTCACCTTCGTCGCGACGTTGTCCGCGCCGCGCTTGGTGGTGACGTTGTCGAAGGTCTCGGCCTCCTTGCCGTCGACCTTGATCACGAGCCTGAACTGGTCGTCCGGCGCGGACTCGCCGCCGGCGTCGGCCACCTCGACGGTGATCTTCTTCGGCTTGCCGGTCGTCGTGCCGTCGAGCGCGGTCAGGCGGTAGCCACCCAGGGCCGCCACCGGCGGGCCGGCGATCGCCTTCGGCGCGGCCTTGCCGCGTCCCGACGACGCGGGCGCGGCCCCGCCGATGCGCACCACGTAGCAGTTGCCGCCGCCGTTGAGGAAGTAGCCGTACACCGCGTGCGCGAGGTACGAGCCGGGTACGAAGTCGCCGAACGTCTGCGAGAACTGGGACCAGTTGGACACGAGCGTCGGCTCGTTCACCGGACCCCTGGCCGCGAGACCGACGAACGCCGCGACCGACGTGCCGACCCCCTCGATGGGCCGTGAGCCGGCCTCGACCTCTTCCACGTACACGCCGGGCGAGAGATACGTCGTCATGTCGTCGTCGCCTCCTAGGGAACACGCTGGTGAGGACCAGGGTCGTACGGCGACGCACGGGAGATCAGGGCCGGTCGGCTACCTCCCGGGGCAGACGTCGCTGCCCGATCGGGCGGCGTCGGCGCCCGACGGCGGGTCGACACCGATCTGCGGCGGCAACCGTCTCCCACGGTCGCCGGGTTGGCCGGACAACCCCCGGGGGTCGTCGTCCGCATTCCCCTCTCCGTTCACCTGGCGATCGGCTGCCGGACATCCCGGGCCGGTCGGATCAGGGCCGTGCGCCTCAGCGCACGACCGTCCCCTGGATTCGGAGAGACACCCGTGAAGAAGCGCACGCCCGAGCAGGGCAGTCCGACCACCTCCGGCACGAGCCGGCGCGTGTTCCTCGGCGGGGCCGCGACGGCCGCCGCCACCGCGTGGCTCGCGGCGAACGGCACCGCTGCCGTCGCGGCGGACGACGTCCCGCTGCGCGCAGCCGTCCTGGAGCTCCGCGACCCGTGGACCGGCGCGACCGGTCTCGAGAAGCTCTTGACGAAGGCCGGTTTCGCGGTCGTCGCGCTCGACCCGGCGAAGCCCGCGACCGAGCAGGGCGTCGACGTCATCGCGTTCGGCGGGTTCACCAACAACGAGCCGACGTACGGCCGCTACATCGAGGCGCAGGCCGAGTCGCTGCGGGCCTTCGTCGCCGAGGGTGGCGTCGTCCTCGACATGGCGCAGTCCGACCAGTTCCACTCGACGGTGTCCTACCTGCCGTCGCCGATGTCGGCGAGCCGCAACGACGCCGACCACGACTCGATCTTCCCGGTCGTCGCCGACCACCCGCTGGTGTCGCACCTGCGGGTGGTCGACGGCCGGGTGTTCACGGGGCGGTCGACGCAGATCCGCGTGAGCTGGGAGTCGCTGCTCGACTGGCGTCAGATGCGGGTGCTGCTCGCGTGCAGCGCGGGCGGACGCCCGCCGGCCCTGCTCGAGGGCGCGCACGGTCGCGGCCGCTTCGTCCTGTCGAGCCTCACCATCGACAAGATCTACAACGCCGCCGGTCAGACCGTCCAGCCGAGCGAGGCCGTCGCCGACAGCGAGATGTTCTTCACGGCCTTCGCCACCTACGTGAGGATGGTCGTCGCTGGGACGGCGCCGGTGGTGACCCCGACGATGCAGGCCGTCGCCGGCCCGCTCGTCGGCGACACCGGCACGAACCACTCGCGCGTCCTCATCCGTCCGGGCAGCGACCTGCACGACCGCGAGTCGTGGACGCTCGAGTACTGGACCGAGGGCGGGCCCCGCGAGAGCGTCGGTGCCGTCCTCTCCCCCGACAACGACTCGACCGTGCTCTTCGACATCGCCGGCCTCACGGCCGCGACGGCCTACTCCTACGCGATCGCCCCCGAGGGCGACCCCATCCCCGGGCTCGACATCTCGGGGTCGTTCACGACCGCGCCCGCCGACGACGCCGCGACGAGGCTCGTCGTCGGTCTCGGCTCGTGCGTGTGGACCGAGCAGAACCACATCTGGGACACGATCCGCGCGGAGGGGTGCGAGGCCTTCGTCTTCATGGGCGACACCCCGTACATCGACAGCACCAACCTGCAGACCGCCCGGGACAAGCACCGGGCGTTCCTCCAGGTGCCGCAGGTGCGCGAGGTCACCCGGACGATGCCGGTCTGGGGGACGTGGGACGACCACGACTTCGGCGGCAACGACGTGCACGGCGACCTGCCGGGCAAGCGCAACAACCGCACCGCGTTCGTCGACTACCGCGCGAACGCGACGTTCGGGCACACGGCGGCGGGCGAGCCCCTGCGCGAGCGCACGGTCGACGGCGAGGGCATCTACACGTCGTTCCGGCGCGGCCCCCTCGAGGTGTTCCTGATCGACCCGCGCTGGTTCAGCCGCACCGGGCCGAGCTGGGCGGACGCGACGAGGACGACGGGCATCGGCCAGGTGCAGTGGGAGTGGCTGCGGGAGAGGCTGCTCGCGAGCACGGCACCGTTCAAGCTCCTCGCGAGCGGGATGATCTGGGACGACAAGCAGAACGGCGAGGCCGACGACTGGGGCACGTACTCCTACGAGCGCGACGCGATCTTCGACCTCGTGCAGGAGCACCGCATCCCCGGGGTCTTCCTGCTCGGCGGCGACATCCACGTCTCGCGCGCGCTGAACTACGGCCCGCGCGTGGGCTACGACCTGTGGCAGTTCATCGTGAGCCCGATGCACAGCTCGGTCATCCCGAGCCTCAACGTCCCGAACCCTGCCCTCGTCCACAGCGCGGTCGAGCCGCACGTCTTCCTCAAGCTCGAGATCGACTCGACGGTGGAGCCCGCGACGATGACCGCGACGTGGATCAACCGCGACGGCGAGCGCGTCTTCGAGGTCGCGACCGACGCCGCGCAGCTCACGCCGCTCCCCGTCCTCGTGGGCTTCCCGTCGGCCGCGACCGAGCTGCTCGCCGGCCGGTCGTCGACGATCACGACGAGCGTGACCAACCAGTCGGGCGACCGGCTCGACGAGGTGACGGCCGTGCTGGAGGCGCCCCTCGGCTGGCAGGTCACCGCGGCGACCGAGACGACGTTCCGCGACCTCGCCGACGGCGAGACGCGCACGACGAACTGGACGGTCGAGCCGCCCGTCGGTGCCGAGCCCGGCGACGTGGTGCTCGTCGCCCGGTCGACGTACTCGCCGGCCGGCGCCCACGGCACGGCGACGCGGCAGGCGACGGTCTCCGTCGTCGCGGACGGCACGGTGCCCCGCTCGCGCCTGTCGATCGCCGGGTTCAGCAGCGAGGAGCCCACGAGCGACCCGGCGGTGAACGTCATCGACGGTGCACCGCAGTCCATCTGGCACTCGCGGTGGGCCGCGCAGCCGGTCCCGGGCCACCCGCACTGGATCGCCGTGGACCTCGGGGCCGAGCACCTGCTCGACGGCCTCGGCTACCTGCCCCGGCAGTCCGGCACGAACGGGCTGATCAAGGACTACGAGGTCTACCTGTCGCACGACAACACCACGTGGGGCAGCGCCGTGGCGACCGGCTCCTTCCCTACCGGGACCGCGCTCGCCCGCGTCGACTTCGCCGAGACCGCCGCCCGCTACGTCAAGCTCGTGGCGCTGAGCTCGCAGAACGGCCTCCAGTTCGCGGCGGCCGCCGAGCTCACGCCCTACGGCCGGGCTGTGGAGCGTGAGCGTCCCGAGGCGGTCGTCACGGCGGAGTCCCGCACCATCGCGGACAAGGTCGTGGTCGCCGTCCGGGTCGAGAACACCGAGTCCGTGCCGGTGGACGTCAAGATCACGACCGACTTCGGCACGAAGTCGTTCCTCGGCGTCCTGCCGGGCGCCAACGCGTACCAGTCGTTCGCCACCCGCAGGTCTGCGGTCCCCGCGGGGGCGGTGACGGTCGAGCTGAGCGGCCGGATCGACCAGCTCGCGGTGCGCAACACCGTCACGGCGCTCTACGACGCCCGCGGCTGAGCGAGGGTCCACCCGCGACGACGCCGTGGATGCCGCGACCGCTGTCGGCCGGACGTCCACGGCGTCGTCCCCCGTGAGGGAGCGCGATCTCGCGGCGTCGCGAGTTCCTGCGAGAGCTCAGCCGCAGGCGATCGCGTCGTACGCGACGTCGGCGGCGAACGACCGCCCGTCACCCGACGCCGACACCTGGGCGTCGCCCGTCTCCACCGACGTCGCCCGCACGGCGAACGACTGGTACGCCGACGCCCCCGGTTCCACGTCCGTCACGGTCCTGGTCCCGAACGGCGTGGCCAGCGTGATGTCGACCGGCACCGACTCGTCGTTCGTCGCGCGGACGGCGACGTACGCCCGGCCTGCGAGGCAGCGCGCCTGGGCCTGCGTCGAGACGGCCAGGTCGTCGTGCGCCGCGGTGAGGCCGATGACGCCGCGCACGGCCAGGGTGGCGCGGACGATGCTCGCCGACGCGCCGGCGTCGTCCACCTGCGTCTCGGCGAGGTCCTGCGCCTGGGCGACCAGTGCCTCGGCCGCTCCCCAGTCGCCCGCGTCCGCGGCGTCGAGCGCCTGCCGCACGCGGTCCTGGACCTGCTCGCCGACCGCGGCGTCGACCGTCCCGGCGGCGACGCGGTCGCCCACGAGCTCGACGACGTCCGTGTACCAGGCCGGGTCCGCCGCGACCTCCGCGGGCAGGTAGCCGGACTCCACCGCTGCACGTGTCGACGCGACGACGTCGTCCGCGTACTCCTGCGGGTCCGGGTACCAGGCGGCGAGCGTGGCGTCGTCGACGGGTGTGGACCCGCCGTCGAGGAAGCAGAAGCCCGGGCCGGCGTTCAGGCCGGAGTTGATCCGCGTCGGCACGTCCTGCTGCGCGAGGCGGATGCCGCCGAGGCCGAGGCCGAGCTCGTCGCGCACGACCGTCCGCGGGTCGTCGGTCAGCTCGATCGGCTCGGCCGACGGCGGCGCCGTTCCGTCGGCCACCCAGGCGGAAACGTGGTCGTACACCGTGCCCTGGACCATGTGCTGCGGCACGCGCGACCCCGACGGCTGCTCGCACGTCTGCGGCGTGCCCGGGTAGCCGCCCGGCGCGGAGCCGACGTCGCGGATCCGCAGGCGCCCGTAGTCCGTGATGAGCTTCCAGTCGCCGTGCGACGCGCCCGCGACCTCCCACGTGCGGAGCACGTCCGTGTCGGGCTGGCGCTGCGCCGCCCCGAGCAGGTCGATCGCGACGTCGGTCTCGCTGTTGATCTTGAACACGGGCGTCTCGAGGTCGTCCCGAACCACGCCGCCCCCGCCGTGGAGGACGACCGCGTCGACCACGTCCGCGAGCGGGTCGACGGAGTTGACGTAGGACCACAGGCGGCCCGCCGACTGCGAGTGCCCCGTCGCGACGACGCGCTCGGCGTCGAGCGGTCCGAGCGGCGCGGTGCCGGCGGGGTCGCGCACCGCCTGGACCGCCTGGCTGAAGACGTCCCACGAGAGCGTGTCGTCCGTGACCGCGCCGCCGTCGGTGAGGTCGAGCGCGCCGTAGCGCTCGGGGCTCCAGGTGCGCAGACCGGTCGCGGAGTGGACGCCGGCGCGTTGGGCGGAGACTCCGACCCAGGCGTAGCCCTCGCGGACGAGGTGCTCGTGCGTCTGGAACCAGTCGACCTCCTGGTCCCACTGGTTCGAGACGTTGTACCACTCGGCGATCACGGTGCCGTTGAACGCGTCCGGGTCGACGGGGCGGCGGACCACGATGCGCGTCCGGTAGTCGTGCCCGGTGCTGAGCACCGTCGCGTCGGTGACGCCGTCGGCCTGGTACCGCGTCGCCTCGCCCTCGAGGAAGAACTCCTCCTCGACGTAGCCGTGCCCGGTGAGGTCGTAGTCGGTGGCGAGGAACGGATAGCCGTGGGCGGGGTCGCCGGGGGCGGTGGTCGCCGGGATCGGGCCGACGACCTCGGGATCGGGCACCGCCTCCGCGGCACCGGCAGGCAGCGCCAGGCCGGTCAGGAGCAGCGCTCCGGTGGCGACGAGGGCGAGCGGGCGTCGGACGAGACGTGCAGGCATGGACGACTCCTTCGTCGGGGCCCGACCGCGCCGTCGGGACGCTCAGCAGCCTAGGGACGCCTTCGACCTCTGTCGACCGGTCGGCAGGTTTTGCGTCGCGCTCGCCAGAAGGGCCGGTCGTCGCCGTCTCGCCGCACACCTGTGGGGCGGGCTGCACGGAAGCCGGGTCGTTTCAGTCTTCGCCCCGCATGAGTTCATCTCGTCTCGCTCGTTCCAGCGAGGCGAGCCTCCCCACCAACAGTCGGGTGATGTCGGTGTTGGCTCGGACTTCCGCCATGATCCGCTTGACATCTTCAGGATGCTCGAGCGCTAGTCGGATCTCGGGCGACCTCTTTCCCGGGGCGTCAGGCGAGACCAAGGCCGTGACAGCGGCCTGCAGCTTCTCGTCGATCTGCAGGGTCGTCATGGCATTGAGAAGCTGCCACCTGTAGTCCGCGTCCACGCCTGCGTTGAAGTCGAGTGCCTCGTAGGAGGCGAGGTGACCGTTCTCGATCGCCTCAGACAGGGAATAGTTTCCCGTCGCCAGAGTGAACGGACGGGCGTGGCGCTGCAAGGCATTCATCACCGGGGCCGGGACGCTGTCGGTCAGGATGATCGAACCCGTCGCCTTCTCGGGCGCCTTGACGCGCTCCACGGAACGTGGTTCGGGCCCTTTCTCCCGGTTGATGATCGACGTGATGCTCGTGCCGTCGTCCTCGATCGCGAATGTGGGCTGGATCTGCTTTCCACCGTACACCGCCACGATCAACGAGTAGGCGCTGGATGAATCTCCTCCCAGCGCATGCTTGACGGCTCTGGCCCAGTTGTAGGCCACCCGGGAGGAGTTGGCGTACCCGATGAATATGGAGGCGTCGAGATGCTGCTTCAGCACCGCCTGGATCTGCCGCGCCGTCTCGCTGCTCTCGGCGTGGCTCTCCAGCACGTCGGTCAGCGGACGTTCCTCTTTGCCGGCACCGGAGTTGTAGAACGCGCCGATCTCGCCGTGGCCCATGCCCATGAAGGCGTGGCGCGAATCTCCGGCGTGATTGACGACGTTGACGGGCGAGCCATTCCTCTGAGTCCGTTCCTGCTGCATCTGCTGGCCGCCGCGGTATGTCAGGGTTCCATACTCGTACAGGCGGAGGTTGCGGATCTCCCTGCCTTTGTCCGTGAACTTGCCCGCCACGGTGTCGAACCAGGTAGCTCGGCCGGGGTCCTGGAGATCGACCGGGTCGGAGAGCGGCCCCTCGATCACGAAATCGCCAGGTCTTGCCTTGGTGTAAAGCTCCTGAGGCGTGATGGAGTCCAGGCTCTTCTTGAAGGACGAGCCGGGGTCGTGGGCAGATTCCTCCGCCTTGACGCCCACGGCCTTCAAGCCGAGGCCATTGAGCAGATTGACAGTGCGGACGATGAACGCCGTGTCACCCTGCCCCATTGCGCTCTTGCCGTACACGTAGAACACGGCCCCTTGGTTCTTCCGCAGGAGCTCGACGTTGTCTTTCAGCGACGACCGATCGCTGTCGTTCACCCCTTGCGCTTTCTCCATGGCGCGCGATTTGGTGTTTAGCCCAATCTTGCGCGGGTCCGAAGGTGGCCGTGCGACCTTCGGTGCTGCCGGCTCGTACTCCGCGGAGATTCTCTCCCAGGCCCGCGCTCTGTGCCCCGCGTCGTGCCCACGGTCGGCGATTTCCGCGAACCATCGATCTAGCGCCTCCCGCGCAGTCGCCAGGTCATCGAAGTCCTTGACCAGCTTGCGGTGGACGTTCTCCAACCAGTAGGTGCGCAGCTCGGGAAGGTTCCGCAGGCGTACGTCCTGCAGCTGTTGATCAGCGGCGACCATGATGCTGACGGCCTGGTCCACGTCGAGCGTGCGCTGCACCGTCGGCGCAGCCGCGGGGTGCCCTCCGGCCCCGCCGGGGTCGCGTCGGGCGCCTGAAGGCTGGCCCGGCGCCGGTGCCGTGTTGACCTCGGGCGGGGATGCGGGTGCCCACATCACCCGCACGGCGTTCGCCTCGGCCTCGCGCTCGAACCGGTCGCCCGGGTCGGAGACGCTGATGCCGTCGCCGGTCGGTGTGCCCGAGACCGGCCCGCTGCGCTGCTGCACGACGTGCGTCAGCTCGTGCGCGAGCATCGTCTTGCCCGCCGTCGACGTGGTGTCGAACGTCCCGGCGCCGAACACGACGTCGTTGCCCACGGTGTAGGCCTGAGCCCCGACGGCCGCGGCGGACGACGCCGCGGTCCCGCCCGTGTGGACGCGCACGTCGGAGAAGTCTGCGCCGAGTCGTGCCTCCATGTCCTCGCGCACGTCGCGCGCGAGCGGCGAGCCACCACCGCTGCCGACCACGTCCAGCACGGGCGACCTCGCACCACCACCGAGCGCACGTTGCATCACGCCGTTCCCGACGCTCCGTTGCAGCGCGGTCACCGCTTCGGCCACCGAGCCGGCGCCGCGTCCTCGCGGGTCCGCGGCCCTGCGCGCGCGATCCGCACCCGCTGGACGGGAGGGTCTCGCTCCGGGGGCCCGCGGCTCGACGTGCCTACGCTCCGTCACCGCGGTACCACCCGCACCCACGTCCGGAAGAACCGCCGGTCGCCGGACGGTGCGTCGGGCAGCGTCCCGGCCACGGCCTTCTTGCTCATCGACCGGGTCAGGCGCGTCGGGGTCGCGACCGGAGACTCCTGCGACCGGGGGATCGTGACGTTCTCGAAGCCGGGGTTCGCAGCCGCGACGAGGAAGTCCGCGTCCGCCGCGTCGACGCCGACGCGCAGCAGGTCGTCGCGGTTGTACGTGCTCTTCACGGCAGCCAGGTTGCGGAGCATCCTGCGGGAGCCTGCGCCGAACACGTGCGCTCCTCCCGTCGGGGCATCCAGCTGATCACGGATCACCGAGGACGGCACCACCCGGCGTCCGATCAACGGCGTCATGTGGTGGACAGCCTCGTCGACGAAGGCGACGGCACCGAACTGGGGGATCGTCGGTGCCTTGATCTTCGTCGGGGCGCCGAGCGAGGTCCGCACCGCTGCGAGGTCCCTCTGGAACCGCCGCGGGAGGCTGGACGCCGTGCGCTGGTCGTGCTCGGCGACCGCCGGCGGGTTGAGGACGTACTCGGGACCCGCGATGGCGCGGTCGTTCTCGTAGTTCAGGTTGACGAAGAGCGTCTGCCCGAGCGTGTCCTTGTGGAACTTGTGGGTGTTCTGCGGGCGCCCTCGGTAGTAGTGCACCTCGACGAGGATCTTCCAACGGTCCGTGAGCTTTCGCAGACGGAGGTACTCGATCTGACGCGCCGCGATCATGGTCTTGAGGGTGTTCTCGACGATGGCTGCCTCGAGACCGAGGGACTTGACCATCGCGTATCCGGTCTCGTTCGCACGCAGCGCGTGGTGCTGACCGCCGGTCTGCTTCGCTTCGTACTCCGACGGCAGGTCGTGCAACGCCGCCGCACCGATCATCGCCGGCTCACCCGCCGGGTCGGCAGGGATCCGACTCAGGGTGATCGCGCCGACGAACATCGCGCCGCCGAGCTCGAGGTAGAGAGGAAGCTCCTCCGCCTGCCGGAGGCGCAGGATCTCGCCCTCGATGGCGTTCACGATCGACGTCTGGAGCTGGACCTCGGGACCTTGGAACGCCTGAGGCACCGCGAGCGTCCGCAGAAGCGCAGCGGATGCCTGGTCGCGCTGGAGGCTCGCACCGGCGGTCGACGACGCGTCGTGACGCACCTCCGAGGCATCACGGCCGGCGCCGGCCGCGGGAGCCGTGGCCTGACCGCGCGGGAACCGCATCACCCTCCGGGCGTTGGTCTCCGCCTCGTGCTCGAACCGGTCGCCCGGGTCGGAGACGCTGATGCCGTCGCCCGTCGGGGTCCCGGACACGGAGCCGCTGCGCTGCTGCACGACGTGCGTCAGCTCGTGCGCGAGCATCGTCTTGCCCGCCGTCGACGTGCTGTCGAACTTCCCGGCGCCGAACACGACGTCGCGGCCCACCGTGTAGCCGTGAGCGCCGACCGCGGCGGCGGACGACGCTGCCGTCCCGCCGGTGTGCACGCGCACGTCGGAGAAGTCGGCGCCGATCCGCGACTCCATGTCCTCGCGCACGTCCGGTGCGAGCGGCGATCCGCCCCCACGCCCGACGACGTCGAGCACCGGTGACCGGCCACCCTCGCCGACGACGCGCTGGAGCACGCCGTTCCCCACGCCGCGCTGCAGTGCCCGGAGGTCGACCTCTCCGAGGACGGCGCTCTGTCCGCCGATCAGCGCGGCGGCCGCCGAGCCGACGGCCTCGGCCGCCCGGGAGACGGTCTGGTCGGTCGACCGCTCACGCGTCTCGCGCGGGCGCTCCCTGCCGACGTGGTGAGCCGTGGCCCCCTGCTCGCGCGTCATTGCGTCGTCTCCTTCGGGGTCGCGCCGACCTTCTTCCTCCGGCTTCCGCCGGTGTAGCCGAGAACGGCGGACGAGATGAACCCGCCGCCCTCCTGCACGTCCTCCTTGATCTTCAGCACGCCGCGGAACACCGTCGCGTCCTGGAAGTAGTACGCGACCAGCTCCGTGCCCTTGATCCCGGCCTGGCCGATCAGGGCGAGCGCTTCCCGCTTGTTCGCCGCGTAGTAGTCGCCCTCGCTGGGCTTCTGGAGCGCGTCGAGCACGAGCAGGGTCGTGATCTCCGTGGCCCCCTCGACGAGCGCGGGCCAGCCCGTCGCGTCACCGTCCCCCACGTGCTTGTCCCACCCGGCGCCGGACAGGATGTGCAGCGCCTCGTGGATCGCGTGGTGCGGCTTGACGACGTGCTGCCGCAGGTTGAGGTGTCGTGGGTTGCGGTTCCGCTCGGCGAAGCCGAGCGCGCGCCAGCTCCCCATGACCGTGCGCAGAACGGCGTCCATGCTTTGCGGGCCACCCGGTCCGGACCCCCACTCCAGCACGCGTCTGCGGGCGAAGTCGACCTCGTCGAGCACGCGCACCCGCCCGGCGAGGTCGGTGGCGATACGGTCCTGCGCGCTCTGCGGGAGCCACGGGACCGCCCGGAGGTCGCGGAGGAGGTCGTCCTCGACGGCCTGACGGATCGCGTCGGGTTCCGTCGCCTGCTGCATCCCCGCGAGCGCAGCCTCGACCTGCCGGTGGTGCTGGAGGTAGAACCGTGCGTCGGTGTCCAGGGTCGCGAGGTCCTTCGCCGCGTCGAGCACGTCCTTCAGCGAGATCGTGCGGGAGAGCACCGCGGACAGCACCCGCGGGAAGTCGACGACGACCGCGCGCTTGACCTCCTCCGGCAGCGTCTTCACCTCCGCGGCCGTGACGGCGCGCTGGACGACGACGCCCGCCGCAGGTGCGAGCATCCGGGACACCTGCGCGTTGCCGACGTCGCGCTGGAGCCCTGGCAGCACCAGCGGCCGTTCGCCACGGAGCGGCGCGGCTGCTGCGGTGCCCGTCCGCCCCGGACGGCCGGCGGTGTGGCGCGGCACGACCGGGCGGGGGTGTTCCTCGTGCTCCGACATCACTCCACCAGCTCCCAGTACGGTCCGAACTCGCTCGGCTGCGTGAGCCGGCCGAGCTTGCGGTGCTCCCGGTGCACCGCGGTGACGAGGTGCCGCATCTCGACCACGCCGTCGTCGGCCGCGGCGAGGTAGGCCGCGGTGACGGCCGCGGAGCGGATCCCTCCGCCAGCGAGCTCGAACGCCTTGGCACAGAAGTCGAGGTCGAGGTCGTCCGCGCGCGGGACCACGGACCCGAGGCACCGGTCCCACAGGAGGCGGCGCGCGGCGTCGTCGGGCACGGGGAAGTCCACGACGACGTCGAGCCGACGCGTGAACGCCTCGTCGATGTTCGCGCGCAGGTTCGTGGACAGGACGACGAGCCCGTCGAACGTCTCCATGCGCTGCAGCAGGTAGGCGCTCTCGATGTTGGCGTAGCGGTCGTGGGCGTCCTTGACCTCGGAGCGGCGGCCGAACACGGCGTCGGCCTCGTCGAACAGCAGCACGGCGTTCACCCCGGCGGCGCCGGTGAAGATCCGCTCGAGGTTCTTCTCCGTCTCGCCCACGTACTTGTCCACGACGGCCGCGAGGTCGACGACGTAGAGCTCGAGCCCGAGATCGTGCGCCACGACCTCGGCGGACATCGTCTTGCCCGTCCCCGAGCCGCCCGCGAACAGCGCCGCCACGCCGCGCCCACGTCCGCCGCCGGGACGCATCCCCCAGTCGCCCAGCACGCGGTCGCGGTGGCGCGCGCGCTGCGACACCTCCCGCAGCGCCCGCAGCGCCGGGGTCGCGAGGACGAGGTCGTCCCACCCGACGGCGGGCGTGACGCGCCGCGCGAGGCGGTCCAGCGCCGTGCCGTTCTCGGCCCGCGCCCCGCGGCGCACGTCCTCGGCCGACACCCGTCCGTCGGGCCGCAGCACGGCCTGCGCACCGGCCGACCGCGCCGCCCGGACCACCTGCTCGGGCCGCAGCCGGAAGGGGGCGGTCACGCCCGCGACGTCGACGTCGCCTGCCACGTCCCCCAGGGCGGCGGCCCACAGCGCGGCGCGCTCGGCCGTCGTCACCTCGTCCGCGTCGACGAGCAGCGGCGTGGCACGCGACCACTCGGGGTCCCACGCGGCCTCCCCGACGAGCACCGTCACACCTGAGCCCTCCGCCAGCGCCGCGACGACCTCGGGCGACCCGCGCACCGCGTCCACGGGATCGGCGACCAGTCCCGCGTCGCGCAGCGACGCTTCCCGCACGGCCGCCCGGACCGTGTCCACCGGGTCGGCACCGAGACGCCGCAGGTCCAGCCCGACGACGTCGCGACCGGTCGCCGCGAGCGCCGCCGCAGCGGCGGATGCCGCGGAGCCTGTCCCGGGCTGCTTCAGGTACAGCAACCCGACGCCCGCGGCGAGCGCGGCCCGGACCCGGTCAGCGTCGTCCGAGTCGATCGGGACGAGGTCCACGAGGGCGTCGGCGAGCGCCGGGTCGGGGGCGTCGTCGCCCAGCAGGTGCCCGACGACGCGGTCCGGGACCCGCAGCGCGCGCCCCGGCAGGGGCCGGTCGAGGTCCTCGACGTCGACGAGCCCGCCCCGCACGAGCGGCCCGTGCGTGAGCCGGTGGCGGGCGGGCGCCGACGCGAGCGGGACCCCGCACAGCGCGAACGCCGTCGCGACGGACGGCCGGTGCCGCGAGACGTCGTCGTTGAGGTAGCCGAAGAGCTGCTCGAACCGGAGGTCCACCTCGCCCGCGAGCGCCACGAGGAACATCTCGACGTCGAGGTCCGTGAGGTCGAACGCGCGGGCGAGCGCGCGCAGCCGCACGCGCTCCCCGGACCGCTCAGCGGCGTCCGCGGCCTGCTCGACCATCGCCAGGCGGTCCGACGCCACGCCGAGGTCCGCCGCGAGCGCCGGTCCGACCAGCAGGTGGTCGACCGCGGCGTCCGTGAGGTAGAGGCCGCGGAACGGGTCGTCCGCGGTCGGGTCACCCACGCGCCGTCGGGCCACGAGGTCACGCACGCGCTCCTCGAGGACGCCGAGGCGCCCGCCGAGGTGGACGAGGCTCGCGTCGGTCATGACCGCCTCCGTGCGCGCGGTGCGCGGGTGCCCGACGCCGCCCCCGCCGCCGCAGCCTCGCCGTCGGTCTCGCGCGGGACCGGGGCGAGGACGGCTGCCGGTGCGGGCGCCGCGGCGGGCGCGCGGTGCCGTCGCCGCTGCGTGTCGGCGCCGTCGCCGGTCGTGTCTCGCGCGGCGAGCAGCAGCTCCTCGCGCACGGGCGGACCGACCTCGCCGCGGTCCGGGCGCAGCAGGGGTGCGGTCACGGCGACCTCGACCGAGGGCTTGAGCTCGCCGCCGAGCGAGGACCACACGTCGGTGACGCTGCGGTCCTCGGCGGGTGGCATCCCGACGGTCACGGGCACCGGCCCGCGAGCCTCCGCGAGCGACCCCACGACGTGCTCGGGAGGCAGTGCGTCGAGGCCGATGAGCGCCGCGAGCACACGGTCGAGCAACCTGTGCTCGTCCTCGGGACGCTGCGTCCAGGCCGTGACGAGGTAGGACAGCCGGAAGTGCCGCGGCGGGTCGGCGCGGCCGACCACCGTGCCGTCGGGACCGCGGCGGTCGACCAGCCCGTGCGAGCGGCGCTTGACGTCCTCGCGGACGTCGTACAGGTACACGTCGACCGTGGGCGCGTTGCGGCGCGCGGCCCAGTCCTTCGTCGGGGCGTCGAACGCGACCTCGACGTCGCCGACCGCCTCGCGCACCAGGGCTCGGAGCGCGTCGTCGACCTCGGTGATCATCGGGTCACCTCCGTTCCTGGGTGTCGGGCACGGCGACGGTCGGCGTCACGACGAGCACGGCGCCGTCCACCTCGCACCACGCCGGGCCCGGCGTGGACGTCCCCGGCGCGAGCTCGGACGGGGACGGGGTGCCCGGCGGTCCGGGGCACGGCGGCACGGGTCCGGCGGACGGGTCGGACGAGGACGCGTCGACGACCCGGGGGGTCGTCAGCGGTGGCGGGTCCCCGCTCGTGACACGCAGCCACCGCTCGCCCCGCAGGTCGTTGCGCACGATGAGGACGGGGACGCTCAGCCGACCGTCCGGACCGACCCGGTACGGCCCGGACGCGGACGTGATGCCCGCGGACCACGTGAGCACCGCGTCCTCGCCGGGCGGGAAGTCCTCGCCGTAGGCGAGCACGACGTCGCCCGGCGCGGCGACGGCGGGCAGGACCCGCAACCACGGCTGCACCACCTCGAGACCCGCGGACGTCGTCACCGACGTCGGCGCGGGCAGCGGCACCGGCGAGGTCAGCGGCGTGAACGGGTCCGGCGTGCCGGTGCGACCCGTGACCGTCACGGTCACCGCGCCCCGCGCGGCCGGGCCGACGGGCGCGAGGGCGGACACGACCGTGACCTCGGCCCCGGGCGCCAGGTCGGCGATCGGACAGGTCCCCCACGCGCCCAGGCACTCGCCGCCTGCCGGCAGGCCGGTCGGTCCCGCGTCCGACGGCGCGGCCGTCGGCCCCGCGTCCGACGGCGACACCCCCGCGGGGTGCTCCGCAACGAGCACGACGTCCGTCGCCGTCGCCGTGCCCGTGTTGCGTACCGTCACGGTGACGTCGACCGGGCGACCGCCCACCCACGCGCGCGGGGCCGAGACGGCGACCTCGGCGAAGAGGTCGGCGTCGCCGCCGGGCACGGGATCGGGGTCGGCCACGGTGAGCGAGACGGTCCGGAGGTTGTCCTCGACGTCCGCTTCGGGGCCGGGGTTCACCACGGCGCCGACGACGTCGAGCACGCCCGACCTCTCGGCGACCACCGGGACCGCGACCCGGGTCTCGTCGCCGGGCCCGAGGTTCCGCGTCGTGCACGTCACGACCGTCGAGCCTGTACCGGTCCCGGGCTCCGCCACGCAGCCGGGCGGCAGGTCCCCGGGCCGGAGCCCAGGGGGCAGCACCAGCACGACCGTCGGCGCCGCAGCGGTCCGACCGGTGTTCGTGACCGTCGCGGTCACCGTGGTCGTCGTGCCGAGGTCGAGCCGGACGGGGTCCGCGGTCAGCCGCAGGGAGAGGTCCCCGACGGGCTGCACGTCGGGCTCCGTGAGGGCCGCAGGCAGGTCGAGGACGGTCCGCAGTCCCGACCCGTCCGGCGCGACCGCGTACAGGTCGCGGTCGTCGGGGCGGCCGGCCGGCTGACCGCTGAACACGACCTCCGTGCCGTCGGTCGACCACGCGGGTCCGTCGGACAGCGCGACGCGCGCGCGGCTCGGCGTGGGGGCGAGCGTCGGCCCGGGGTCGGGCTCGGCGGAACCCTCCCGGACGGGCGGCTGCGTCGTGCGGACCAGCGCCGAGTGGTCGAAGCCCGTCAGCGCGCGCAGACCCACGACGACAGGGACGTCGTCAGCGGAGTCACCGTCGGTCAGGTCGGCGGGCTCGACGTCCAGCACCGAGATGCCGCCGGGCGCGACCTCGACGCCACCGATCCGCAGGTCGACCACCGCGACCTGGGTCCCGTCGGGCGACCACGCCGGCTCCCGGCCCTGGACCACCTCGGAGGCGACGTCGCACAGGACGTCCTCGGTGTAGCGCCAGCAGTCCTCGACGACGTCGACGGTCAACGGGGTCCACGTGCGCGACGCGAGCTCGAGCACGCCCAGGTACCGCGTGACGTCGTCCTCGTCGTCGACCCGTCCGGCCTCGGCGACGAGCCACTCGCCGTCCGGTGACCACGAGGGGTGCAGCGGTGCCCACCCCCCGCTCCCCTCGTCGCGGGTCCAGTCCTCGGCGCCCGTCCCGACGTCCACCCACCCGACGCCGATGCTCTCCTCCGACCCGCGGATGCCCGAGTACGCCACCCGGGCGCCGTCAGGAGACCAGTCCGGGTTCGCCATCCCGTACAGGCTCCTCGGCACGAGGGTCGAGAGGGCACGCGTCGTGGGGTCGACCACCGCGATCTCGCGCAGGGCCGTGTCCGGGCCGTCCGGAGGCTCGCCCGGGAGAAGGGCGCTGAACGCGAGCCGTCCCCCGTCGGGTGCGTACGCCGGCCCGGCGTCGTCGAGCCGAGAGGCGGCTCCGGGGCCTCCGGTCAGCTGCCGCACCCCGGCGTCACCGGTCCCGGAGCCGGCTGCGGGTGCGTCGGCGACGACCCGCTCCTCCGACCGCTGCGTGAACCGGAGCCGTGCGCTGCCGGGGACCGTCTCCTGTTCCGGCTCCGAGCTGAAGCCGCCCTGCATCGGGCGGACCGTCACCCAGTCGGGGTGCGACCCACCCTGCCCGGAGGACGGGACGCGCCACGCCGCGTCGACCTCCAGCGCGCCGCCCTGACCTCGCAGGAGGGCGACCCACGCCGACGGCCGGCCCGAGCCCTCGTCGGTCGCCGTGTAGGCGAGCAGCACCGCGGGTCCCGCGTCGTCGAGCGTCACGACCCGTGCCCTCGGCTCGCGCCCGACGGCGGGACCGTCGACGGCCCCGTCGGCCTCGGCCCAGGGGTCGGACACCACACCCGGCTCCACGGAGCCGCCAGGGCTCCAGAAGTACGGCAACGAGAACGACGCGACGGAACCGCCAGGACGGAACCGGGTGGTCGTGAACAGCACCAGCGTGCTGCCCTGCGCGTCCACGACGACGTCGGGCATCGTGTCGGCACCGGCATCGTCCGTCAGCCGGACCGGCGGTCCCGTCGCCCGCGCGACTGCCGTGGCAGCGTCCGCCGCCCTCGCAGACGTCCCTCCCTGCTCGAGACCGACCGCGTACAGGTCGCCGAGCGGGTCGTCGCGCGTGCTCGAGAAGAACAGGCTCGCGTCGCCCGGCCCCCAGGACGGCCACAGGTCCTCCGCGTCGGCGTCCGGCGCCAGGGCGACGGCGTCGTCCCCGGCGCACTCCGAGCGCGCGTCCGCGACGACGATCTCGGTGTCGCCGGAGGCGTCCGTCGAGTAGGCGACGCGGGTCAGGTCCGACGCGAGCACGGGGTGGGTCTCCTGCGCGGTGTCGCACGTCACCCGGATCGTGTCCCACTCCGCCTCGGGCACGTCGTCGGTCGCGCCGACCGGCGGGACGCGGACGTAGACGTCGGGGTCCTGCGTCGCGGCCCGGGTGCTGACGAACGCGTACGCCCGGGCCGCCTCTCCCCCGGCGTCCGAGCCGGCGGACGACGACTCGCCCTCGTGGCGGTGCCCCGGCTCGACCTCCACAGGGTCCTCGAGCACGGCGTCGTCGACGACGTACCCGGCGCTGCCGTTCAGCTCCAGACCGAACGTCATGTCGACCGCGGCGAGGCCGTCCGAGCCGAGGGAGAAGGCGACCCGCGGCTCCGCGGCGAGCGCGTCCGGGAGGTCTCCGACCGCCGCGCGGAGGGCCGAGAGCTCTGTGGCGGCGGCGCGCGGCGACAGGCCCGCCGCGGCGTCGGGAACGAGCGCGCCGGCACCGAGGACCCCGACGACGGCGAGCAGCGCGACGCCCGTGGCGACCTTCCCCACCGCTCACCTCCCCGGCCCGGCAACGCAGACGGTGCGGTCCACGCCCACCGTGGACCGCGACGGGCGCCGACGGCACCCGCGCCCGTCCCGCGGAACGTGCAGCGGCGCGTGCCCGATCGGGCAACGGGCTGGTCAGATCAGCCCCTCGCGCAGCGCGTACGCGACCGCGTGCACACGGTTGCGGAGCTGGAGCCGCGACGTGATGTCGTGCAGCACGTTCTTCACCGTCCGCTCCGAGTAGGCGAGGTGCCGCGCGACCTCCGCCGTGTCGAACCCGTCGGCGATGAGCCGCAGCACCTCCACCTCCCGGGTCGCGAGGCCCGCGAACGTGATGCCCCGGGGCTGCAGCACCTGGCGCTGGAGCGAGCCGACCTGGCCGAGCAGCTTGCCCAGCAGGTCCGGGGGCATGCTGCCCTCCCCGCTCGCCGCGCCCCGGATCACGGTGACCAGCCGGTCGGGGGTCGCCTCGCCGCGCCGCACCATGCCGACGACGCCGGCCTCCACCGCAGCGACCACGTCCTTCTCGTCGAGCCGTCCCGCCACGAGCACGGCCCGGCCGCCACCGTTGCGCTGGACCGCCCGCACGAGGCGCACCGCCTCCTCGTCCAGCTGGTCCGCGACGACCAGCGCGACCTCCGCGTCGCGCACGTCCTCGTCGTGACCCAGGACGCGCACCTCGGGTCGCGGGCGCAACGCGCTGACCACGCCTCCCTCGGAGATCGGGTCCTGCGCGCTCACCGACACCGTGATCCGTCCCATCGTCCTGCTCCCCTGCCCGTCGTCGCGCCGCCCTCCGGGCCGGCCGTGGCCCGGGACGACCCAGTGTCCTCAGGTCGCTCTCCGGGCACTCATCAAGGACTCAACGGGCAGTCCGCGTGCCTCATCGGCCGCCCCCGCGGTGCTGCGCGCCTGTTCCGCCGAGTCCTACGGTCGGGAGCATGGCAACGCTGGCCACCCTCGACGCGACGAGGATCGCGCTGACCCCCGGCGAGGAGGTCACGGTCCCCGTGACGGTGCGCAACACCGGCGCGATCGTCGAGGCGTACCGGATCGAGGTCCTCGGGGTCCCGGGGGACTGGACCGTCGTCGAGCCCGCGGTCATCGAGGGCCTCTACCCGGACACGGCCACGACGGCGACGCTCACGTTCCGTCCACCGCGCAGCGCCGAGGTGCCCGCCGGAGACCTCCAGTTCGGCGTCCGCGTCGTCCCGCTCGAGCACCCCGACGACACGGTCGTGCCCGAGGGCGTCGTGGAGGTGCTGCCCTTCCTCGACACGACCGCGGAGCTGGTCCCCCGCACGACGCACGGCCGGCGCGGCGCGAAGCACCAGGTGGCCGTCGACAACCGGGGCAACGCGCCCGTCTCGGTGCTCCTCGCGTGCGCCGACGGCACCGACGAGCTCCGGTTCACGGTCAAGCAGCCCCTGCTCGTCGTGGCCGCCGGGACCGCTGCGTTCACCGACGTCCGGGTCCGGCCGCGCGCGACGACCTGGCGCGGACCCGACAAGACGCTGCCGTTCGTCGTCCAGGTCGAGGCGGACAGCACCGTGCCCGTCACGCTGGACGGCTCCCACGTCCAGACCGCGGTCCTCCCGAAGTGGTTCCTCAAGGCGCTCCTCGCGCTCCTCGCCCTCCTCGCGCTCCTCGTCGTGCTGTGGTTCACGCTGCTCAAGCCGGCGATCACCTCCGCCGCGCAGGCCGCCGTCGGCGACGACCTCACGCAGGCGCAGGAGGCGGCCGCAGCCGCGCAGGAGGCGGCCCAGGAAGCCGCCGGCGCGGCACAGCAGGCGACCGGCGCGGCGTCGGACGCCGAGGTGGCCGCGACCGAGGCCGGCACGACGCTCGCCGACACGGAGGACGCCGTCGCCGAGTTCGTCCCCCCGTCCGGCACGTCGGTGCCCGTCCGGCAGCGTCTCGAGGTCGAGCCCGCCGCCGGGGAGTCCGACGCCGTGCCCTTCGAGGTGCCCGAGGGCTCGACGCTCACGATCGACGACATCATCCTGTCGAACCCGCAGGGCGACTTCGGGCGCCTCACCGTCTCCCAGGACGACGAGGTGTTCCTCGACTTCGCCCTCGAGAACTTCCGCGACCTCGACTACCACTTCCAGTCGCCCCTCACGTTCGAGGCCGGCTCCGTCCTGACGATGGAGGTGACGTGTCGTCAGCCGGGCGCACCGCTCGGCCTGGACCCTGCTCCGACGGCGTGCGACACCTCGATGTACGTCGGCGGGACGATGTTCACCCCGGACGCCGCGGCCGCGGAGAGTCCCGCTGCCGAGAGCCCCGCCGCCGAGACGCAGCCCTGAGATGCCGACCGGACCCGCAGCCTGCGCAGGCGACCAGGTCGTGTGCCCGCTGTTCGACGGTCCCAAGCCTCACGTCGGCGGTCCCGTCACGCCGGCCGCGTGCGTGCCGACGGTGCTCGTCGGCGGGCGACCTG
This sequence comes from Cellulosimicrobium sp. Marseille-Q4280, assembly GCF_943181405.1. Lineage (GTDB taxonomy): Bacteria > Actinomycetota > Actinomycetes > Actinomycetales > Cellulomonadaceae > Cellulosimicrobium. Next base: position 227,004 of record NZ_CALPBY010000004.1, on the reverse strand, counting down.
CGGCCGTCGCGAACGGCGCCGGCGTCGTGTGCGTGTCGCCCGCCCCGAACGGGATCGCGGTCGGCAGCCTCACGGTGCTGGTCGGGAACCTGGCCGCGGCACGCGTGGGCGACACCACCGTCCACGGCGGGAAGGTCGTGGGCCCGGGATGCCCGACCGTGATCGTCGGCGGCTGAACGCCGCGTCGTCGTCGCTCGCCACGACGTCGCTCGCCACGGCGTCCGGCCACCTCGTGCGCGCGACGACCGGATGGCAGGATGCCGGGTATGAGCTTCGTCGTCCGCGTCCTCGTCACCGGTCTCGCCATCTGGCTCACGAGCCTGTTCATCGACGACCACTTCCAGATCGTCGGCTCCGACACCGCCGGCGGGAAGCTCGTCATCATCCTCGTCGTCGCGCTGCTGTACTCGCTCGTCAACGCGGTCATCAAGCCGATCGTGCAGATCCTGTCGATCCCGCTGTACATCCTCACGCTCGGCCTGTTCTCGCTCGTCGTCAACGCGCTCATGCTCATGCTCACCGCGTGGATCACCGAGCAGACCGACTGGGGCATCCGGATCATCGGCGGGTTCTGGTGGGCGCTGCTCGCGGCCCTGATCATCGGCCTCATCAACTTCGCCGTCTCCGCCGTCGTGCCCAAGAGCAAGGACCGCTGACCGTCCCCGCTCACCGCGCCCCCGACGACGGTTCCGTCGGCCCCGGCGCGACGACCGTCGCGGCACCGGACCCGCCACGCCCGAGGCCGAGGACGTCCGACGGATCGGGCAGGAGCGTCCCGGGCGGCGTCATCCGGTCCGCCACGGCCTCGGGATCGAGCACGAGCGTGCCGCGGTAGTACGCGACCTCCTCCCGCTTCCCGTCCAACGACGCCTCGAGCGCGTCGAGGTGGGACCTCAGCCCGGGGTGCCCGATGCCCTGCGCGTCGGTCAGCGCGTCCACGTGGTGCCCGACGCCGTGCGGGATCCCCTGCGTCTCGTTCCCCGTCAGCAGGTCGAGGTCGCGCGACACGGTCACCTGGTTCGTGGTCGCCGGGTTCCCGCGCCCGTCGAGACCCGACACACCCTCCTGGCGGTTCTCGACGTGCGTCCCGAGCACCCCTGGCGGCAGCGGCATCCCGCCCACCGGCGCCCCTGCCGTCACCACGTGCGTCACGCGGTACCGCGGTGGCCCTCCGGTCTCCGGCACCGGGCCGGATGGTCTCGGGCGCGCGGAGGTGCCGGACGGTGACGAGGCCGCCGTCGCGGCGGATCCCGCGGTCAGCGCGGCCACCGACGCGGCCACCATGCCGCCCTGGCTGTGGCCGACGAGCACCACCTCGTCGTCCGCGCCCACCTCGGCGTCCTCCAGCGCCGCGAGGACGAGGGCCGTGCTGTCGGCCGTCCGACCCCCCACGGTGCTGCCCGAGAGCTCGTCACCCTCCATGAGGTCGTAGTTGGACGTCATGGAGAACGCCGTACCGAGGCTGGACAGCCCGAGCTGCGTGCCCGGGATCGTCACGACCCAGGTCGCGCGGCCGCCGTCGTGCACGATCTTCTCCAGGGCGATCGCCGAGTGGGGCACGGGGTTGCCCTCGCCCGTGCCGTAGACCGTGTCGATGCGGCGCAGGAGGTCCTGCGCCGTGCGCGGTGGCGGCATGAGCTCGGGACCCGGTGACTGCTCCGAGCCCAGCCGCTCGACGTGGACGCGGTCGAGGAAGAGCCCTCGCCAGCCTTCCGAGAGCAGTCGCAGGACCGAGGCGCCGTGGGCGACGGTCGGACGTTCGAGGAGCCCTCGGTCGGGGTCCAGCAGCCCGAGGAGCGCACCGGTCGAGGCGACGGCCCTCTCGTGCAGCGGGCCGCCCCCGGTGACGAGACGGCCCCACGGCAGGCCGTCACCGGTGAGGACGCCCTCGAGGAACGCGAGCTGACCCGCCAGGAGCGCGACCTCCAGACCGACGAGCGGGACGTCCGCCACCGCCCCGAGCACACGCCAGGCCTCGGCCTCGGCCCTGACGTAGGTGCCCGACGCCTTGGCCATGCGCACCCCGACGCCGTCGAGGAGACGCTCCAGCTCGCCGAGTGCCGCGTCCAGCGCGTCGACGGCTCCGAGCGCCGCGTCCCGCTCGCGGGCGCTCGTGCTGCCGGGTGCCGCGACCGGGTGCGCGCTGAGCTGCGGTCCCGCTCCGAGCCCGCCGACGGTCACGGCCCACCGCCACGGCGCCGACCGCAGGCTCTCGCGCGCGTCGCGGCACCGTTCGCGCGCGGAGCGGACCAGGTCCGCCGCCGACCGGACCACCGTCGCCTGGCCGAGGATCTGCTCCGTGTCGACGGCCGTCACCGGCCCGCCCGTCACCACGACCGTCGCCGTGGGGTCGGTGGAGCCGCTCACCCGACGCTCCGTGCGGCGACGACGGCCTGCTCGTGCTCCAGGTCGAGCGCACGGAGGTACCGGTCGGCGGCCGTGACCGCGTCGTCGACCAGCAGCCCGGCCGCGACGGCGCGAGCGACCGCGTCGTCGAGGGCCTGTCGATAGCCGTCCGCGGCAGGACCCGCCCAGTCCAGGGTCGTCGCGGCTCCCACCCGCCAGCGGGTGGACCCGACGTCCTCCCCGGCCGCGCGCAGCGCCGGGGTCGGGTCGACGAGCGGCCCGTACGGGGACACCTGGCAGGTCGGGGGTGCGTGGTCCGTGCTGTGCATGAGTCGGAGACTAGGAAGGTCGACGACACCGTCCCCACGTGTTCCGTTCCCGCTGTGGACGGGACCGTCGAGGGCCGGGCCTGTGCACGGCCAGGCGTCACCTCTCCGGCCGGTGGTGCGAGGCTTCGGACGACCGGGCCAGCCCCGCGTCGCCGGGTGACCGCCCCTCGGGAGGCGCGGGTCGCCGTCGGGCACGCGTGGGAGAATCAGGGGCGTGCCCGAGAACCCTGCCGCAGCCGCCCCTGCCCGCACGTCCCTCGCCGACGTCACGCCGCCGATCGCGCTCGGACCGCTCGACGGCCGCTACCGCGGCGCCGTCGCCCCGCTCGTCGACCACCTGAGCGAGGCCGCGCTCAACCGCGAGCGCGTCCACGTCGAGGTGGAGTGGCTGGTCACGCTGTGCAACGGCGTACCGGGCGTGACGGACGGCCCCGTGGTGCCGGGCGCCCCGCAGCTCTCCGACGCGGAGGTCGCGTACCTCCGCCGGATCCCCGCGACGTTCGGCGCGGACGAGGTCGCGGAGCTTGCCGCGATCGAGCGCGAGACGGTGCACGACGTCAAGGCCGTCGAGTACTTCGTCAAGCGCCGTCTGACCGCCGCCCCTGAGGCGCTCGGCGCGGACACCGTCCTGCCCGGCGTCGGGGAGCTCGTCCACTTCGCGTGCACGAGCGAGGACGTCAACAACCTGTCGTACGCGCTCATGGTGCGCGGCGCGGTCGTCGACGTCTGGCTGCCGGCCGCGACCGCGCTCGTCGACCAGCTCGCCGACATGGCGCGCGAGCTCGCGGCCGTGCCGCTGCTCTCCCGCACCCACGGCCAGCCCGCCACGCCGTCGACGCTCGGCAAGGAGCTGGCGGTCCTCGCACACCGCCTGCGCCGCCAGCTCCGCCGCATCGGCGCGGCCGAGTACCTCGGCAAGCTCAACGGCGCGACAGGCACCTACGGCGCGCACACCGTCGCCGTGCCGGGCGTCGACTGGCCCACGGTCTCGCGCGCGTTCGTCGAGGGCCTGGGGCTGACCTGGAACCCGCTCACCACGCAGATCGAGTCGCACGACTGGCAGGCCGAGCTGTACGCCGACGTCGCGCGCTTCAACCGCGTCCTCCACAACCTGTCGACGGACGTGTGGACGTACATCTCGCTCGGGTTCTTCACGCAGATCCCCGTGCCGGGCGCGACCGGCTCGTCGACCATGCCGCACAAGGTCAACCCGATCCGGTTCGAGAACGCCGAGGCGAACCTCGAGATCTCGTGCGCGCTGCTCGACACGCTCGGCGCGACGCTCGTCACCTCGCGCCTGCAGCGCGACCTCACGGACTCGACGACGCAGCGCAACATCGGCCCCGCGTTCGGCCACTCGCTGCTCGCGATCGACAACGTGCGCCGCGGCCTCAAGGCCCTCGCCGCGAACGCCGATCTCATGGCGGCGGACCTCGACGAGAACTGGGAGGTGCTCGGCGAGCCGATCCAGTCGGCGATGCGCGCGGCGTCGGTCGCGGGCGTGCCCGGCATGGAGAACCCCTACGAGCGGCTCAAGGACCTCACGCGCGGCCAGCGCGTCGACGCGGCCCGGCTCCGCGAGTTCGTCGCAGGCCTCGGCCTGCCCGACGACGTCGCGCGCCGCCTCGCCGACCTCACCCCCGCGACGTACACCGGCCTCGCCGAGCAGCTGGTCGCCGACTACCTGGCCTGACCCGGCCCGGCGCCGACCGCGGGCCCCTCGCCGAACACGACCTGAGGGTCGCTATCCGTCGGATAGCGGCCCTCAGGTCGTGTTCGGCAGCGTGCAAAGTCGTGCTCGGCAGCGGTGCCGTCGCACCGGGGGACGGTGCCCGACGCCGCAGCGTCAGACGGCGGTCGGCTCGCCGGGGCGTCGCGCGCGCGGGTCCGCGAACCCGCCCGCCGCGGCGAGCAGGGCGCGGTGCGAGGCCCGGGCGTCCTGCAGCTCGTCGAGCCGGTTGACGACCCACCGGGTGGCCGCTGTCGCGGCGAGCGAGAACCCGAGCAGCGCAAGGACGTCTCCGAGGTGGACGGGCTCTATCCAGAGGCCCTCCGACCAGAAGAACGGCTCGCGGCCGAGGAGCAGCGCGGTGGCGACTCCGGTGAGCGTGGGGACCGACTGGCGCGTGCGATCCCACAGGAGCAAGGCACAGAGCACGACGAACGTGGGGCGGAGCAGGCCCTGGAGCGTCCAGGAGACGTTTCCCACGAGGATCGAGCTCGCCCAGAGACTGTCACCGGTCGGCGCGGCGAGAGCGTGGAGGCTGACCGCGACGGCGGCCGAGCACATCGTCACGGCGACGGTGCGAAGCGTCATCACGCGCACATCCAGGCGCGCGCGGTCAGCGACGACGAGCGCGAAGGCGGCGAGAGCGACGACCCAGCCGGCGCTCACGTACCCCAGGTACACCCGCTCGGCCGAGATGAGGCCCCCGACCGCGACGGCTCCGGCGATCGTCGCGACGACGGCGAGCGCCGCCCCCGTCCTCGAGAGCCCGAGGGCGAGCGCGCCGACGCAGAGCCCCCACGCGAGCCACGCGGGGGCGAGCGGGACCGAGATCAGGGCGTTCACCCCGATCCAGAACGGTTCGTCCGCGATCCGCAGGGCCTCGTGACGACTCTCGCTGCCGAGGAACAGCATCGCGGCGGACAGCTCACGCGCGGCCTGGACCGCGAGCAGCAGCATGAGCACGACGAGCAGCAGCGCGCTCCCGTCGCGGCGCTGCCGCGCCGTCGAGCCGAGCGGGGCGAACAGCCACTCGCGGACCGCAGCACGGAGCAGGTCCCGCCGCTCTGCCGGGGACGGGCGTGCCTGGCCGGGCGCCGCGCCGTCGAGCAGGTGCCCGAGCATCTCCGCCTCGTGAGCGCGGCGGTACGTGTACGGGAAGAGACGGAGCAGGCGGCGGTAGTCCCGGACGAGGACCGGGGCGACAGGCAGGACCTCGGCGAGCGGCGGCGTCGGGCCTGATCCAGCCAATTGCCCACCAGCCGGACTCGAAGCGACCGCGCCGGGAACGGCCTGGCCCGCACCGGTCGGGCCCGGGGCGGTGCCCGCGGGATCGACGCCGCTCATGCCGGCACCGCCCCGCCGTCGGCGATGCCGGTGACGCCGCGTGCCCCAGGACGTGCGGAGGCGAGAGAGCCGGCGAGGCCCGCCGCGCGCCGTCGGGCACCGAGGCGTTCGAGCGCACGCTGCGCCTGCGCCTCGGCGCGCCGGGCCTCGGCGTCGAGGCGGTCACCACCCTCGACGGTGAGGCGGTAGTAGCGGCGCAGCCGCGAGTCGACGACCTCCTCGTGGTCGACCTCGACGAGCCCGCCTGCGACAAGTCGGTCGATCGCGCCGTAGAGCGTCCCGGCGCGCAGCGTGATGCGACCGTCGGAGCTCGACTCGACGTCTTGCGCGATGCCGTACCCGTGCAGCGGCTCGCGCGCGAGCGCGGACAGGATGAGGAACGCGGGTTCCTGGAGGGGCTTCGATGCCATGTCGGCGAGCATACCCTCGCGACAACGCTATAGCTGTTCGATGCACCGATGCCGACCACGACGTCAGGACCGGTCGAGCACGACCTGAGGGTCGTCATCCGTCACAGAGCGACCCTCAGGTCGTGTTCGGCAGCAGACGGGCTCCGCCTTCCCGGATCTGAAACGTTTCGGGACTGTGGGGGCGCGCCGCGGGTGCCTACGGTGGCGACGTCCTGACCCCGAGGCGACGGAGCCTTGATCATGAGACCCACTCTTCGCGCGACCCGCCGCGGACCCCGGACGACGACGCTCGCAGCCGTCGTCGCGACCGTCACCGCGCTCACGGCCACGGCGGCGATCGGCACCGGCCTCGCGAGCAGCGCCGCGGCCGCGCCCGGCGCGTGCGCCGTGGACTACCGCGTCACGAGCTCGTGGGGCGGCGGGTTCCAGGCCGCGGTGACGGTGACCAACCTCGGCCCCGCGCGCTCCGGGTGGGAGCTCGCGTGGGACGTCCCCGCCGGCGAAGGGATCAGCCAGCTCTGGAACGGCGCGCTCGCGCGTGACGGCGCCCACGTCAGGGTGGGTGACGTGGGCTGGAACGGGCAGCTCGCCACGGGCGGCAGCGCGTCCTTCGGCTTCGTGGGCACGGCCGTGTCGGCCCCGGTCGTGCCCACGGACTTCACGCTCGACGGCGTCGTGTGCGGCGACGGCGGCCCGCCGCCCGACCCCGATCCCGATCCCGACCCCACCGAGGAACCGACCGAGGAACCGACCGAGCAGCCGGGCGACGTGACGTTCCACGTCGACGAGACGTCCCAGGCCTGGGAGGCGTGGCAGTCCGCGTCGGGTACCGACAAGGCCCTGCTCGCGAAGATCGCGCTCACGCCGCAGTCGTCGTGGGTCACGGACCCCGACGCGCAGGTGTCGCGCGCGAAGGTCGCGGCGTTCACCGGGGCGGCCGCCGCCGAGGGCGCGACGCCGCTGCTCACGATCTACGCGATCCCCGGCCGCGACTGCGGCTCGCACTCGGGCGGCGGCACCGCCGAGGCGGCGTACCGGAGCTGGGTCCAGACCGTGGCGTCGGGCATCGTCGGCGAGCCGTGGGTGGTCCTCGAGCCGGACGCGCTCGCCCAGCTCGGCGACTGCTCCGGACAGGGCGACCGGGTCGGGATGCTGCGCGACGCCGCCCGGATCCTCACCGACGCGGGCGCCCGGGTCTACGTCGACGCCGGCCACTCGGCCTGGCTCAGCGCGTCGGAGACCGCGGCACGCCTGCGGCAGGTCGGCCTCGACGACGCGGTCGGGTTCGCGCTCAACACGTCGAACTACCGCACGACGGCCGAGTCCCGGGCGTACGGCGAGCAGGTCTCGGCGCTGCTCGGGGGCGCGCCGTTCGTCGTCGACACGTCGCGCAACGGCAACGGGTCCAACGGCGAGTGGTGCAACCCGCGCGGTCGGGCGCTCGGCGAGCGGCCGACCGCGGTCGACGACGCGACGCACCTCGACGCGCTCCTGTGGGTCAAGCTCCCCGGCGAGAGCGACGGGTCGTGCAACGGCGGCCCGCCCGCCGGGCAGTGGTGGCAGGACGTCGCGCTCGAGCTCGCGCGCAACGCGGCCTGGTAGCGCTCCTCCGGTCGGGCCGGCTCGCCGAGCAGGCCGGCCCGACCTGACCGCACAGGACCGGCTGCCTGGCGACTCACAGGTCGGTGCGCGACGCTCGGAGGATGCACCGCAGGACCCGCCACCTCGTCACCCTGACCGCCACCGTCGCCGCGACGGCTCTCGTCGCGAGCGCCTGCACCGGCCCCGAGGAGGGCCGCGACCCGTCCCCTCCGCCGTCCGTCCCGACGGCGGAGGAGTCGGCCGCCCAGGAGGCACGGCCCGCGGCGCACCGCTTCCGCTCGACCGAGCTCGTCGCGCCCGTGCTCCCGGTGACGCGCGGCCCGGCGGCACCGGCCGAGGACGACGACGCCCTGTACGTCCTCGGGCCGAAGAAGAGCGAGGCGCCGAAGAAGGGGCCGCTGTTCGTCGACGCCCAGGGCGAGCCGGTGTGGATCGCCCCCGACGACACCGCCGCGTACGACGTCCGGGTCCAGGAGCTCGACGGCAAGCCGGTCATCACGTACTACGTCGGGCAGTCGGACTTCGTCGGGCACGGGTTCGGCGACATCGTGGTCCTCGACACGTCGTACACGGAGATCGCGCGCGTGACGACGGGCGGCGACGTCGGGCCCGGTAACGCGGACATGCACGACGCGACGATCACGCCCGACGGCACGATGCTCCTGCTCGCCTACGTCGCCGAGCCCACGGACCTCACCCCGGTGGGCGGCGACGAGGACGGCTGGGCGTGGGAGAACGTCGTGCAGGAGGTCGACGTCGAGAGCGGCGAGGTGCTGTTCGAGTGGCGCGCTTCCGACCACGTCGAGATGACCGACACCAAGGCCGCTCCCGACGCCGACCCGGACGCCCCCAAGGGCTCCGAGGACGACCCGTTCGACTGGTTCCACGTCAACAGCGCCACGCTCACCCCGGACGGCGACCTCCTGCTCTCGGCGCGCAACACGCACGCCGTCTACCGGGTCGACCGCGAGTCCGGGGACGTCGAGTGGGTCCTCGGCGGCACGTCGAGCGACTTCGCGATGGAGGGCGCCGACGACGGGACGGGCGCGCAGTTCGCGTGGCAGCACGACGCGCAGCTGCACGACGACGGCACCCTCACGCTGTTCGACAACCAGGCGAACCCGCCGGTCGGCGAGCGCTCGCGCGGCCTGCGGCTCGACGTCGACACCGACGCGATGACGGCGACGGTCGCGCAGGAGTGGCTGCCCTCCGACCCGGAGATGCTCGCCGGGAGCCAGGGCAACCTCCAGGTGCTCGCGGACGGGAACGTCGTGATCGGGTGGGGCGACGCGCAGCTCACGAGCGAGTACACGACGGACGGCACGCTCGTGCGCGAGATGCCGCTCGAAGCGGGCGAGTCGTACCGCTCGTACCGGTTCGACGACTGGGTGGGCTCGCCCGCCGAGCCGCCGGCCGTGGTCGTCGAGGGCGGGACCGCGTACGCGAGCTGGAACGGCGCGACGGAGGTCGCCTCGTGGCGCCTCGTCGCCGGGTCCTCCGCGGAGGACGCCGCGACGGTCGCCGAGGCGCCGCGCGACGGCTTCGAGACGGCGCTCGCCCCCGTGCCCGACGGCGCGGCGTACGTCGCGGTCGAGGCGCTCGCACCCGACGGCACCCTACTGAGCGCAACTACTTTCGAAAGTGAAACGCCCTAGTTTCCTGCAGACTACGACTCTTGGTTGTGCGTACCCCAGCGGAGCCAGTATGCAAAATAGGGGTCCGAGATATGGAGCGTCGCCAGTTCGTTATCGTAGTCGACTACCGGCTCTCCCTCGATTTGCTCCTTGGCAATCTTCGCCATTTCTTCAAGCACGCGCGTCACTTCGTGCCGCTGGGGCGCATCTTCTGCCAGCACTTCTCGCAAAGAACCCCGTAGTTGCTCGTATGTGAGCGCGGTGAGAGGCCCGGTCTTAGCAATCGCTCGCAGGACAGCGCCATAGATGTCCGTCTCGCCGCCCGCCGCGAGTGTCCGCGCCTTTCGATCTGAGCGTTGGCGAGGGCCGCGAGCCAGCAGGTCGAATGCCGCCTTCGACGTATCCGGCGCCAGCCGGGCGAAGAAGTCGTCCCAGTCGGGCGCCTCGAGCACCGCCATGCCATCGGATGTCTCGGTCACGCCGTTCAGCTTGCACAACTCACGACAGAACTCCTGCATCAGGTGTGGGCTTTGGAAGGCCTCATCGACCAGTCGAGAAATCAGACCATTCTCATCCGACACGTTGAGTGCGTCGAACCCGCGATCAGCAATCTCCCGGAGATCCCCGTCGTCCCAGAAACCGACCTCCAATTGCGCTACACGGCCTGTCATCTCCTTTTCGACCCGCACGACGTCATACGCGCGATGGGGAACTGCGACAACGATCAGCGCCAGCCCGTCGAAAACGAGGTCTTTCATGCCGCGGATAATTTCGAGCTGTACGCCTTGCGGAACGTAGTGGAAGTCGTCGATCACGATCGCAACTTCCCACGGATCTGCGCGAATTCGCTCTCTCGCCACATTTCGAGCACTGCGAGACCTACCCCACACTTGCCCCTTTGAACGCGTGGTCGCGTCCGAACCCGTGACATCTGCCTTCACCACGGCAGCGTCCAAGCTGGCACCGCCCGCTATGGTCTCCGTGTGGCTCAGGTCGCCGGAAGTGGTGAGTTCAGTATATAAACCAAGCTCGTCAGCCAGCCCATCCCAGAAATCTTGCACCGACGAAATCGTGCCGCCCGAGAGCCAGATTGCTGATTCGATACGGCTTCGAAGCAACACGGTCTTCCCGGTCTTCGTCGGGCCGGAGATGGACAACACCTTGCCGCGCTCGCCAAGGAACTCATCGATGCGCTTCTCGAGATTCAATTCCTCACGAGGAACATATGTAATCGTGGGCTTTCCACCTGGCACGAACACTCGACCCACCGACAAGACAGGCTTTGTAGTCACGACCGGAGGATACAGGACCAGGCAGCACCCAGGCGCTCCCCCAGCGCAAAGTACCCCTTCCCCGCAAGTTCCCCACAAGCAGCGGCCGGTAGAAGTCTTCACAGTTGCGCATCACTGTGAAAGTATCTTCCATACACCATGATCGACCCGGAGGAGCACAGCAATGACGCTCGAAGCCCCCACCCCGTCCTCGCCCGGACCCGGACACCTGTCGGGAGCAGGAGCCCCCGGTGTCGGCCGCCGCCAGTTCCTCACGCTCGCCACCGCCGGCGTCGCGGCCAGCACGCTCACCGTGACGGTCGGCTCCCTCGCCCCGGCCGCCGCGCTCACCGCACCCGCCGGCACGGCCCGCGCCGCGGCGTCGGGCATCCCCGCCCCGCGCAAGCGCGAGCTGCGCGCGATGTGGATCTCGAGCGTCGTGAACATCGACTGGCCGTCCGCGGCCGGGCTCTCCGCGGAGCAGCAGAGAGCCGAGTTCCTGCACTGGCTCGACGTCGCGCGCGACTTCCGCCTCAACGCCGTGTTCGTCCAGGTGCGCCCCACCGCCGACGCGTTCTGGCCGAGCCCGCACGAGCCGTGGTCGCAGTACCTCACGGGCACGCAGGGCCAGGACCCCGGCTACGACCCGCTCGCGTTCGTCGTCGAGGAGTGCCACCGGCGCAACCTCGAGATCCACGCCTGGTACAACCCGTACCGCGTCTCCATGCAGGCCGACCTGTCCCAGCTCGTGCCCGAGCACCCGGCGCGGCAGCACCCGGAGTGGGTCTGGGCCTACGGCGGCAAGCTGTACTTCGACCCGGGCCTGCCCGAGGCCCAGGAGCACATCAAGACCGCGATCCTGCACAGCGTCGAGAACTACGACATCGACGGCGTCCACTTCGACGACTACTTCTACCCGTACGCCGTCGCGGGCCAGACCATCCCCGACGCCGCGACCTTCGCGACGCACGGCAGCGGGTTCGACCGCGTCGAGGACTGGCGCCGGCACAACGTCGACGAGTTCGTCCGCAGCATCTCCGAGCGCATCAAGCAGACCAAGCCGTGGGTCAAGTTCGGCATCAGCCCGTTCGGCATCTGGCGCAACGCGTCGACCGACCCGCGCGGTTCCGAGACGGGCGGGTCGCAGTCCTACGACATGCAGTTCGCCGACACGCGCAAGTGGGTCCTCGAGGGCTGGCTCGACTACATCAACCCGCAGATCTACTGGCAGCTCGGCCTCGCCGTCGCCGACTACGCGAAGCTCGTCCCATGGTGGGCCGAGGTCGCCGCGCAGTCCGGGACGCAGCTCTACGTCGGCGAGGCGCTGTACAAGGTGACGTCGGGCGTGTTCACGGACCCGGCCGAGCTGTCGAACCACCTGACGTTCTGCCAGGAGCAGGAGCACCCCGTGCTGGGCAACGTCTGGTTCTCCGCCAAGCACGTCCCGGCGGATCCGCAGGGCTCGATGACGCGCGTGCGCGACGACCACTACCGCCACCCCGCGCTCGTCCCGGCGATGCCGCACCTGCCCGGGACCCGCGTGCGCGTTCCCGTGCTCACGACCGCGCGGTGGGCGGCCGACGGCGTCCGTCTCCACTGGAACGACGCGGGGCCGCGCCGGACGGCGGCGACGTCGTTCGCCGTCTATCGTGTCGAGGGCGACGCGCGCGCGATCGACGTGGAGGACCCCGTCAACCTGGTGGCGACCGTCCGCAGCAGCGGGCACGTCGTCCAGGACTGGACCGACGGCACGGCCGTCGCGGGGACGACGTACACGTACGCGGTGACCGCGCTCGACCGCCTGTGGAACGAGTCCCGGCCGAGCCGCGTCCGCTCGGTCTGACGAGCTCCGCCCCCGGCCCGCCGGGGGCGGTTCCTCCTCGCCGGAACTGGGGCCGCGCGAGGAGGGCCTCCGACGGCGCGTGGTCGCTGGGTGCACCACGCGCCGTCGGGCAGGGTCAGCGCGGCTTCGTCGCGGACAGGTACGCCGTCGAGACGTAACCCGTCCGCGTTCCCACCGTGACCTTGAGCCAGCCCTTCGAGGCCGTCCCCGCGTGCTTGATCGCCGTCCCCCGGGCGAGCTTCGCGACGACGGCCGAGGACGTCGTCGGCGCGGCCCGCAGGTTGAGCACCGACGCCGTCACGTACGACGTCGCCGCCTTCGGGGGCGCGGGCTTCGGCGCGCTCGCCGTCGGGGCGGTCGTCGTCGTGTACTGCGCCGAGACCCAGCCGGTCCGGCCCGCGGTCGTGACCTTGAGCCAGCTCCCGGACGTCGACAGCACGGAGAGCTTCGCCCCCTTCGCAAGCCGCGCGAGGACCGCGGAGGAGGTCGTCGCCTGCGCCCGCAGGTTGAGCGAGGTCGCCGTGACGTACCGCGTCGCAGCGGGTCGCGACACGGGGGCGGCGGTCGCCGCGGGCTTGTTCGGGCCGACGTACGCCGCCGAGACCCAGCCCGTGCGCGAGCCGTACGTGACCCTGCGCCAGGAGCCTGAGCCGTCACCGGGCTTGGCGACCACCTTCGCCGACCGCGGCACCACGGCGAGGACCGCGGCCGACCCGCTCGCCGCGGCCCGGAGGTTGACGTTCGCGTTCGCGTAGTACGTGCACGACGACGGCGTCGTGCGGGTCGCGACGCGCGTCGCGCTCTTCGCGAGGTCGATCCCCCGGGCCTGCAGGAAGGGCAGCGGGTCGGCGTGCGTCGCGCCCGACCCGTAGGTCCCGTTCCACACCTCGAGGTGCAGGTGCGGCGAGGTCGACGTGCCCGTCGACCCGACGTCCGCGATCCGCTGGCCGGCGGCGACCTTCTGCCCGGCGCGCACGTACCGGTCGCCGTCGATCACGTGGCCGTAGACCGTCGACACCGGCTTCCCGGCGATCGTGTGCTTGACGACCACCCACTGCCCGAACCCGCTCACGGCACCGGCCTTGAGCACGGTCCCGGCGGCGACCGCGTTGATCCGCGTGCCCGACGCCGCCCCCATGTCCTGTCCCAGGTGCCACGTCGAGGCGTTCGCGACCGGCATGCACCGCGGCCCGTAGTACGACGACAGCGAGTACGTCCGCGCGCCCAGCGGCGACACCACCGAGCTCGCGGCGCTCGCCGCCGGCGCCACGAGGAGCGAGCCGAGCCCTGTCGCGAGCGCGACAGCCATCGCGATCCGCGCCCTGCCGCCCCAGCCCCTGACGATCCTTCCCATACCTGCCCCCTGCTGAGAAATCATGACCATCCCGGCGTGTCGGATTGACACCCTCTGCAGCACGGTACGTTCGCGGGGGTGGGAGCACCACGTGGACGGCTGTCCAGGCCCCCTACCCGGGTGCCGCGGCGGGAGGCCTGTCATACGGTCGTCCCGTGGACGGGACGGCGTCGTCGGGCGCGCACGGGTTCCTCGCTGCCACGCTGCCCGTGCTCGCGCTCGCCGTGGGCTCGGTCCGCGCCGTGGGCGACGCCGTCGCGCGAGCAACCGGCGCAGCTCCGAGCGCGCCACCCGACCCGGAGCGCGTCGCCGCGGCGTTCACCAGCGACCGCCTGCTGCGGGTGGACGGGGCACCGGTCGACGGGTTCGCCCCGATGTCCGGCTTCTTCCGAGCGTCCGACGGCTGGGTACGCACGCACGCCAACTACCCCCACCACCGGGAGCGACTGCTCCACCTCCTCGGGCTGCCCGACGACGCGGCGCGCGACGCGCTGATCGACCGCGTCGGGCGGTGGTCAGCGCAGGACGTGGAGGTCGCCGCCGGGGACGCCGGTGCCGTCGCGGCACGCGTGCGCACGGAGGCGGAGTGGGGCGCGTGCGCGGGCCGCGGTGCGGGCTCCGCGGTGCCCGTGCGGACGGAGGTCCGGGACGACGTCGGGCCGGGCCGCGCGCTCGGGCGCGGACCCCGCCCGCTGGCCGGCGTCCGCGTGCTCGACCTGACGCGCGTGATCGCGGGACCGGTCGCGACGCGCACGCTCGCGCTGCTCGGCGCCGACGTGCTGCGCGTGGACCCCCGGGGGCTGCCGGAGATCGGCTGGCAGCACCTCGACAGCGGGCAGGGCAAGCGGTCGACGCTGCTCGACCTCCGCGACGCCGGCGACCTCGCGCGCGCCCAGGAGCTGCTCGACGGCGCGGACGTGCTCGTCACGGGCTACCGGCCGGGCGCGGTCGAGGCGCTCGGGCTCCGGCTCCCCGACGGAGCAGTCCGGGCCCGGGTCGCGGCGTGGGACGACGGTCCGTGGTCCGGGCGGAGGGGGTTCGACTCGATCGTCCAGGCCGCGAGCGGGATCGCGCTCGTCGAGGGCTCGCGCGACGGCACGGCCGGCCCGCCCGCCGACGCGGCGCCGGACGGTGTGTCGCCGGGCGCGCTCCCGGCCCAGGCGCTCGACCACGCGACCGGGTACCTCGTCGCGGCGGCCGTCGTCGACGCCCTCGCCGACCGGGCTGCGGACGGGCACGGCCGCGACGTCGACGGCGTGCTGGCCCGCACCGCGACGGCGCTGCTCGCGGCGCCCGGGCGCGACCCCGGGCACGGCGCGGCGCGGACGCCCGGGGCGCGGTGCGTCGTCGGGCACCGGGTGCCGCTGGACGGCCGAGAGGTCGAGCTGGTCACCGCGCGCCCCGCGCCCGGCGCGATCGGTGGCGAGCGGGTCGACGACTACCCGGCACCGGCGCACGCGTGGGGGTCGGACCCACCGCGCTGGAGCGCGTGAGAGTCGTCAGATGTGGTCGAGGCGCCGCAGGATCGCGCCCTCGCGCAGCGCCCAGGGGCAGATCTCCAGCTCGTCGACGCCCAGCGCGCGCATGGTCTCGACCGCGACGACTCCTCCCGCGACGATCTGGAAGGTCCGCTCGGGCGTCACGCCCGGCAGGGCGGTCCGCCCCTCGGCCGTGAGGCGCGCGAGACGCGGCACCCAGTCGGCGAGCTGCGAGCGCCGCATGCGCCAGCGCTCGTCGGGCCCGACGACGTCGACCTGCATGCCCGCGAGCCGCGCGAGGGACCGGAACGTCTTCGACGTCGCGACGACGTGGTCGGGAGCGGGCAGCGCCTTGAAGGCGGCAGCCGTCCGGGCGAGCGTCGCGCGCACGTGCTGACGCAGCGCGTCGACGTCGTCCGGGGCCGGCGGGTCGCCGGGCAGGAACGCCATGGTCATCCGGCCCGCGCCGAGCGGGAGCGACGCCGCGAGATCCGGCTCCTCGTCCACTCCCGACGCGATCTCGAGAGAGCCACCACCGATGTCGAGGACCAGGAGCCGCCCTGCGCCCCAGCCCGCCCAGCGGCGCGCGGCGAGGAACGTGAGGCGCGACTCGTCCTCGCCCGACAGGACGCGCACGGGCTGCCCGACGCGTTCGCCGATCGCGGCGAGGATCTCGCCGCCGTTCGTCGCGTCGCGCAGCGCTGACGTCGCCATGGGCAGCATCTCGTCGACCGCAGACTTCCGGGCGAGCGCCATCGCGTCGTCGACCGCGGCGAGCATCGCGGCGACGCCCTCGTCCGAGAGCGCCCCGTCCGGCTGCAGGTAGCGCATGATCCGCACGACCGTCCGCGCTCCCGCGGCCTGGACGGGCCGAGCGGCGTAGGCCGCGTCGACCACGGCGAGGTGCACGGTGTTGGAACCGATGTCGAGGACGCCGAGGCGCGTCGTCGGGCGGCCGGTCGAGTCCGTGGTCGTCACGAGCACCGAGGCTACTCGCGCCGGACCGCCCGTGGGGGAGGGCTCAGCGCGCGAGGTCCGCCGCCCTGCGCGACGGTGGGGGATGAGGATCCCTGCTCACCGAGGGAAGACGACCATGGACCACCGCAGCTCCGTCCGTCCCGGCCCCTGTAGCTCCGGCCACCGCAGTACCGGTCGGGCTCGTCCCGGCGCCCGAGCCATCGCCGCGGTCGCCGCCGCGACGCTCGCCGCGACGACCGCCGTCGCCGGCAGCGCCTCCGCGACCACCGACGATGCCGGCCACGGCACCGACAGCCGATCGCACGGGGGGTGGCACGGCGGGTGGCATGACCGGTGGGAGAAGGTCCCGACCGCCGTCGGGTACGGGGGTGCCGTCAGCACCGTCGACCCGGAGGCCAGCCGGGTGGGTCTCGACGTGCTGCGTCGCGGCGGGAACGCCGTCGACGCCGCCGTGGCCACCGCGGCCGCCCTCGGCGTCACCGAGCCGTACAGCGCCGGGATCGGGGGCGGCGGCTTCTTCCTGCACTACGACGCGGGGACGGGCGCGGTGTCCACGATCGACGGGCGTGAGACGGCGCCGGCGGACATGCCGCGCGACGCGTTCATCGACCCGGAGACGAACGCGCCCTACCCGTTCACCCCGGAGCTCGTCACCAGCGGCGTCTCCGTCGGCACGCCCGGCACGCCGGCCACCTGGGAGACCGCGCTGGACGAGTGGGGGACCTACTCGCTGGGCAAGGCGTTGCAGCCCGCCACCGCGCTCGCCCTGCGCGGCTTCGTCGTCGACGAGACGTTCCGCCAACAGACGCTCGACAACGCCGAGCGCTTCGCCGCCTTCCCCGCGTCGGCCGAGCTGTTCCTGCCGCGCGGCGACGCCCCGCGCGTGGGGACCCGGTTCCGCAACGTCGACCTCGCGAAGACGTACACCCTGCTCGCGCTGCGCGGCACCGACGCCTTCTACGAGGGACGCCTCGCCCGCGAGATGGTCCGCGCCGTGCAGGACCCGCAGACCAGCCCGGACACCGACCTGCCCGTGCCGCCCGGATACCTCGACCTCGACGACCTCGACGACTACGAGGCCCTGGTGCAGGACCCGACCGTCTCCGACTACCGCGGGTACGACGTCTACGGCATGGCGCCACCGTCGAGCGGCGGCTCCACCGTGGGCGAGGCGCTGAACATCCTGGAGACGTTCGACCTCGCCGGCATGTCGGACAGCGCGTACCTGCACCACTACCTCGAGGCCAGCGCCCTCGCGTTCGCCGACCGCGGCGCGTACCTGGGCGACGCTGCGTTCGTCGACGTCCCGCTCGACACCCTGCTCTCCGACGAGTTCGCGGCCTCTCGCGCGTGCCTCGTCGACCCGGAGGCCGCCGCGCCCAAGCCCGTCGCGGCCGGCGACGTCGACGCGTTCGACGCCGCGTGCGGCGAGACGGCCGCTCCGCACCGCGACGACACGGAGAACGTCTCGACGACGAACCTCACCGTCGTGGACCGGTGGGGAGACGTCGTCGAGTACACGCTGACGATCGAGCAGACCGGCGGGTCCGGGATGGTCGTGCCCGGCCGCGGGTTCCTGCTCAACAACGAGCTCACCGACTTCTCGACCGTGTGGGACGCCGACGACCCGAACCGCATCGAGCCCGGCAAGCGACCGCGCTCGTCGATGGCACCGACGCTCGTCCTGCGCGACGGCGAGCCCGTGCTGGCGCTCGGCTCCCCCGGCGGGTCGACCATCATCACCACGGTGCTGCAGACGCTGACCAACCACCTCGACCGGGGCATGCCGATCGACGAGGCGCTCGCCGCGCCGCGCGCCACCCAGCGCAACACCGCGGACGTCATCGCCGAGCCGGAGTTCATCCAGACATACGGCCCGGGGCTCGAGGCGTACGGCCACACGCTCGTGCCGTCCGGCGACTCGTTCACCTCCGCCGCGGAGATCGGTGCGGCGACGGCGGTGCAGATAGGCCCGGACGGGCTGCTGACCGCCGTCGCCGAGCCGCAGCGCCGCGGTGGAGGCTCGGCGCTGGTGCTGAAGCCGGTCAGGGACTGACTCGCGTCCGCACGACGACTGTCAGCCGACCTCGGCGTCGGCCTCCGCGATGAGGGCCTCGGCGTCGGCGACGACCCCGCGGACGGCGGCACGCGACGCCTCGACCGCCTCCGCGCGCGCGGCGACGATGGCCCGGTGGAGGTCGGCGTGCACGCGCCGGCGCACGCCGCGCGCCAGCTCCTCGACCTCGTCCTCGCCCGGGTCGTCGCCCGCGGCGCGGCGCAGCGCGACGACGTCGTCGACCTCGGCGCGGATGCGGCGCTCGGCGTCCTGCAGGAGCGCGACGACCGCGGTGTCCGCGGCCCGGCCCAGCCGGGTCTCCTCGAAGGTGCGCGCCGCGTCGTCGACAATCGACCGCGCGTGCGCGACGAGGTCCGAGGCGACGGCGGGCGAGCGCGCGGCGAGCGTCGCGAGGTCGTAGAGCAGCACGCCCTCGACGTCGGCGACGTGCGGGTCGACGTCGCGGTGCAGGGCGAGGTCGAGCACGACCGTGGGCCGCGCCCCTGGCTCGTCGCCCGCCGCGACCGCGGCCCGCTCGCGCGCCCGCACGACGGACGCGGCGTCGAGCACGTGCTCGATGGCCTGCTCGCGCCGCGAACCCGCGGCCTCGGCGACGGCACGGCCTCGCGCGCCGCTGCACGAGACGACGAGGTCGGCGTCCTCGAGCGCGGCGACGAGGTCGTCGACCGGCTCGATGCCGCGCGCCGCCGCGAACTCCTCGGCGCGCCCCGACTGCGAGTAGACCCGGACGTCGTCGCACCCGAGCGCGCGCAGCGCGGCGAGGCTGGCGCCCGCGTAGGAGCCGGTGCCGATGAGGACCGTCCGGACCTGGTGCCACGGCGGCAGCTCCGCCGCGGCGAGCTCCAGGCCGAGCGCGACGACCGAGCGCCCGGCGCCCCCGAGTGCCGTCTCGGTGCTCACACGCTTCGACGTGCGCGACGCCGTCTGGAACAGCAGCTCGAGCGTCGAGGACGTCACGCCGTCGGCGTGCGCGGCCTCGAGCGCGCGCTTGACCTGGCCCGCGATCTCCCGCTCCCCGACGACCATCGAGTCGAGGCCCGCGGCGACCGCGAAGAGGTGCTCGACCACCTCGTTGCCGGCCCGGGCGCGGAACGACGTCGCCGCCTCGACGGCGTCGACGCCGGAGGCCTCCGCGACGAGCCGGGCGACGTGCTCGGTCGCGTGCCGCACGCCGGGGCCGTCGAGCGGGGCGTCGACGTCGAGGTACAGCTCGAACCGGTTGCAGGTCGCCAGGACCACCGCACCGGTGATGACGTCGCAGGCCGAGACCGCGGAACCGCCGATCGACTGGGCCCCGGTGGACAGTCGTTCCAGGGCGTCGAGGTCGAGCTCGTGGTGGCTGGCCGTGAGAGAGAGAAGAGCCACAGTGCCTCCGATTTAATCATTCCCCCAGGAGAGAGGCAGAATCGGTAGCTGTGATTCCTGTCGCGCTTTCCACCGCCCACCCGCTCCACGACGGCCGTACGGCGAAATCCCCGCTCGTGCGGGCGCTGCGCGCGGGCACCACCGGGGAAAGGCCGGAAATCACACCGGTGTGGTTCATGCGCCAGGCGGGCCGGTCGCTCCCCGAGTACCGCGCGGCGCGCGAGGGCGTGAGCATGCTCGACTCCTGCCTGCGGCCCGACCTGGCGTCGGAGATCACGCTCCAGCCGGTCCGCCGCCACGGCGTCGACGCCGCCATCTTCTTCTCCGACATCGTCGTGCCGCTGCGCCTCGCAGGCGTCGAGGTCGACATCGCGCCGGGCGTCGGCCCGGTCATGGGTCAGGCGTACCGGACGCCCGACGACGTCGCGCGCCTCGTCGAGGCCGAGCTGACGCCCGAGGCCCTCGCGCCGATCACCGAGGCCGTCGGGCTGACGGTGGACGCGCTCGGCAGCACGCCGCTCATCGGCTTCGCCGGCGCGCCGTTCACGCTCGCGGCCTACCTCGTCGAGGGCCGCCCGTCGCGCGACCACCTCGCGGCGCGCGCCCTGCTGCGGTCCGACCCCGAGACGTGGCAGCGCCTCGTGGACTGGGCGGCCGACCTCGCCGGCACGTTCCTGCGCGCGCAGGTCGCCGCGGGGGCCAGCGCCGCGCAGCTCTTCGACTCGTGGGCCGGGTCCCTCTCGCTCGAGGACTACGCGCACGGCGCCGCCGGGGCCTCCACCCGCGCCCTGACGCACGTCGCGGACCTCGACGTGCCCGTCGTCCACTTCGGCACCGGGACCGGGCACCTGCTCCCCGCGATGCGCGACGCCGTCGTCGCGGCCGGCGTGCGCGACGTCGTCGTGGGCGTCGACTACCGCACGCCGCTCGACGAGGCCGCGCAGCTGCTCGGTGGCACCGTCCCCGTCCAGGGCAACATCGACCCCGCGCTGCTCGCCGCGCCGTGGGACGTCCTCGAGGCGCACGTGCTCGACGTCCTGCGGCGGGGCGCCGCGGCTCCCGGACACGTCGCCAACCTCGGTCACGGCGTCCCGCCGGACACGGACCCGACGGTCCTGACGCGCGTCGTGGAGCTCGTCCACTCCGCGGGCGCCGCGGAGCCCGTGCAGGCCTCAGGGGTCGAGGTCCGGTGAGCGCCGCGCCGACGACTCCCCGCTCCCCCGGTCCCGCCGGTCCTCCCGGGCCCGAGGACGTGGACGCGGTCGTCGTCGGCGCCGGGATCGCCGGCCTCACCGCAGCCCGGACGCTGCGCGAGCGCGGGCTGCGCGTCGTCGTGCTGGAGGCCGCCACGACGGCGGGCGGCCCGGTGCGCGGGGCGCACCTGCCCGGCCTGGACGACCTGCGGGTCGACGTCGGCGCGGAGTCCTTCGCCGCCCGCGGCACGGCCGTCGGCGAGCTGGCCCTCGCGCTCGGGCTGAGCGTCGTGGAGCCGTCCGGCGCGTCCGCGTGGGGCTACGCGGCGGGCCGCACGTTCCCGCTCCCGCGCGCCGGGGTCCTCGGCATCCCGGCGCACCCGTGGGCCGCCGACGTGCGGCGGGCCGTGGGTGTCGCGGGCTCGCTCCGCGCCGGCCTCGACCGCGTGCTGCCGCGGCGGTTCACCGACACGGCGACGCTCGAGTCGTTCGCCCGCTCGCGCATGGGGACGCGCGTCACCGAACGGCTCGTCGCACCCGTCGCGGGCGGCGTCCACTCGGCACCGCTCGACCGGCTCGACGTCGACGCCGTCGCGCCCGGCCTGCTCGCCGCGTTCGAGCGCGAGGGGTCGCTCGCCCGCGCCGTCGCGTCGTTGCGGGCGCTCGCGCCGGCCGGCTCGGCGGTGCGCGGTATCGACGGCGGGATGCACCGCCTCGTCGAAGCCCTCGCCGCCGAGGCCGACGTGCGCGTGCGCCACGAGGTCGTGGACCTCGCCCGACGGGACGCCTCGGACCGTCTCGGCGACTGGGTCGTGCGCGCGGTCGGCCCCGACGGACCCGTCGAGCTCGTGGCTGCGCGGCTCGTCGTGACCACCCCCGCGGTCGTCGACGCGCTGGGTCCTCTCGTCGGCGGCCCGGCGGACCTGCTGCCCGACCCCGAGCCGGGCGCGGACGTCCGTCTCGTCACGCTGCTCCTGCGCGCGCCGGAGCTCGACGACGCCCCGCGCGGCACCGGGATGCTCGTCGCACCGCCGCACCGGGACGCCGGGCGCGAGGCGCGTCGCCCCGACATCGAGGCCAAGGCCATGACGCACTCGACCGCGAAGTGGCCGTGGCTGCGCGCGCGGGTGCGCGACGCCGTCGGGCCGGGTCACCACGTGGTGCGGCTCAGCTACGGACGGATGGGGGCGACGACGGAGCCCGACCTGGACCAGGTCGTCGCCGACGCGTCGCGCCTGTTCGGCGTCGACCTGCACGGCCGCGTGCTCGGCCACGTCGTGACCCGGTGGAACGGTGCGCTCCCCCCGCCGACCCCGGCGTACCGGCGCGAGGTCGCGGCGTTCACCGCCCGCGTCGCCGACGTCCCGGGGCTCGGCGTCACCGGCGGGTGGATCGCCGGGACAGGGCTCGCGGCGGTCGTCGGGCACGCCCAGGAATGCGCGCGAAACGTGTGAGGCAATCCTCACCGGAATGCACCGGGAATGGGCAAGATGACACATTGTCCGCATCGTCGTGACCGGGCGTCAGGACCGCGTCACTCCGCCGTCGCGGCGGGCGGGGAAATTCTCGGTCGGCGCGGCGCGCATTTCGAGATCGTCGCCGCACGGAGGACACTGAGACCGTGAGCAGCACCCACACGCGCCCCGCGACGGGCCACGACGTGATCCGTGTCGGCACCCGCGGGAGCGCGCTCGCGACCACCCAGACGGGTCACGTCGCGCGACGCCTCGAGGAGCTGACGGGCCGGACGATCGAGACCGTCCGGATCCGCACCGACGGCGACGTGCTGACCGGGTCCCTCGCCCAGATGGGCGGCACGGGCGTCTTCGTCACCGCTCTTCGCGAGGCGCTCCTCGACGGCCGCTGCGACGTCGCGGTGCACTCGCTCAAGGACCTCCCCACGACGCCCGCTCCCGGGCTGACCGTCGTGACGCCCGAGCGCGAGGACCCGCGCGACGCCCTGTGCGCGCGCGACGGCCTGACGATCGCGACCCTCCCGCGCGGCGCGCACGTCGGCACCGGGTCCCCGCGCCGGGCGGCGCAGCTGCGGTCGGTCCGGCCCGACCTCGACGTCGTCGACATCCGCGGCAACGTCGACACGCGCCTGCGCCGGGTCCACGGGGAGGACGCCGACCTCGACGCCGTGGTGCTCGCCTACGCGGGCCTGTCCCGTCTCGGCCGGCTCGACGCCGTCACCGAGGTGATCGACACGACGGTCATGGCGCCCGCGGCCGGGCAGGGCGCCCTCGCCGTCGAGGTCCGCACGTCCGAGCTCGACGACCCGGTCGTCGCCGCGGCGCTCGACGCCCTCGACCACGAGCCGACGCGCCTCGCCGTCCTCGCGGAGCGGGCCCT
The DNA here is from genome assembly GCF_943181405.1 of Cellulosimicrobium sp. Marseille-Q4280. GTDB lineage: Bacteria > Actinomycetota > Actinomycetes > Actinomycetales > Cellulomonadaceae > Cellulosimicrobium. The sequence continues at coordinate 203,696 of NZ_CALPBY010000004.1, read as the reverse complement.
GCTCGCGCGCCTCGAGGCGGGCTGCGCGGCTCCGGTCGGCGCCCACGCGCTCGTCGACGGCGGCGAGGTCACCCTCACGGCGGTCGTCGCGCGCGTCGACGGCGTCGAGCAGCTCACGCACTCCGCGCGGGCGCTGCTGCCCGCGACCGGCGGCGACCTGCGAGCCGCGCGCGACGACGTCGCGCTCCGGCTCGGCGAGCGCGTCGCCGATGCGCTCCTCGCCGACGGCGCCGGGCGTCTCGCGCCTCTCGGGCCGCCTGCCGACGCCGCACGGACCGCGGAGTCCTCGCTCCCCGGCGCCGGTGGCCCCGGGCGGGGCTCGGTGACGGACGCCCCCGACCCGGCGGTCGAGGCGGCGCGCGAACAGCTCCGCGACGGCGGCTACCGCGGGGAGCCCGCGTGAGCCCCGGCCGCCTGCGCGACCCGTCGCGCGGCCCCGCACCCGTCGTCCCGACGCCTCCGGTCGACCCGTCCGCCCAGCCGCCGGCCTCGGGCCCGTCGTCAGGTCCCGGTGCCGAACCCCGGGTTGAGCGCCCCTCAGCCCCCGGATCGACGCACAACCCGGGGTTCGGCGACCAGTCGGCCCCCCTGACCGACCGGACCGTCCTCGTGCCGCGCGATCCCGAGCGGGCGGCCGCCCTCGCCTCGGCGCTGCGCGCCGCCGGCGCCCGGGTCCTCGTGAGCCCGGCCATCGAGCGCGCCCGCGTCGAGGACACCGCACCCGTGGACGACGCCGTCGCCCGCCTCGCCGACGGCGGCTACGGCTGGGTCGTGGTCACGAGCGTCAACGCGATCGACGAGCTCGCCGCCGCCGCAGAGCGTCTCGGCACGCCCCTCGGTGACGTCGCGCGCACGGCCCGCTGGGCCGCCGTCGGGCCGGCCACGCGCCGCGCGCTCGAGGCCGTCGGCGTCACGGTCGAGCTGGAACCGGCGGAGAACTCCGCCCGCGGGCTCGTCGCCGCCTTCGAGCACCGGCACCCGGCCGCGAGCACCGTCCTGCTGCCACAGGGAGACCTCGCCGCGCCGACGATGGCCGACGGGCTCCGCGACCTCGGTCACGACCCGCACGTCGTCACCGTCTACCGCACGGTCGCGCACGACCTCGCCCCTGAGGCCGTCGCGGCCTGGCGCGCGGGCGAGGTCGACGCCGTCGTGCTCACCTCGGGGAGCGTCGTCCGCGAGATCGCGCGGCAGCTCGGCCCGCGCGACGACGTCGCGGCCGTCGCGATCGGCGAGCCGACGGCCCGGGCGGCGCGCGCCGTCGGGCTGCGGCTCGACGCGGTGGCCGACCGACCGACCGACGACGCGCTCGCCGCCGCGCTCACCACCGTCCTGTCAGGAGCACCGATCACTCCAGCGGCCCCTGGCCCTGACATCCCCCGCTGACCACCACCGTGTCAGGACGACAGGTCACCCCGGTGGTCCCTGACCCTGACACGACCGGCCGACCCACCGACACAGGAGACCCTTCGTGACCCTCTCCCCCGGACACCACCGGCCCCGCCGACTGCGCACGACGCCGCGCCTGCGCCGGCTCGTCGGCGAGACGCGTCTGCACCCGGCTGACCTCGTGCTGCCGCTCTTCGTCAAGGAAGGCCTCGACGCGCCGCACCCCATCTCGTCGATGCCGGGCGTCGTGCAGCACACCGAGGCGACGCTCGCCGGCGCGGTGCGCGACGCGGCCCGTGCGGGGATCGGCGGCGTGATGCTCTTCGGCATCCCGGCCGAGCGCGACGCGACCGGGAGCCAGGCGGACGCCGAGGACGGGATCCTGCAGCGCGCGATCCGGCTCTCACGAGACGTCGTGCGCGAGGTGGAGGCCGCCGACGGCGCCCGTGGTGGTTCGGGCCCTGTCGTCATGGCCGACACGTGCCTCGACGAGTTCACGGACCACGGCCACTGCGGCGTGCTCGCGAGGCGACACGACGGTACGCGCGAGGTCATGGTGGTCGACAACGACGCGACGCTCGAGCGGTACGCGTCGATGGCCGTCGCGCAGGCACGGGCGGGCGCGGACGTCGTGGCCCCGTCCGGCATGATGGACGGCCAGGTGGGCGTGATCCGCGAGGCGCTCGACGCCGCGGGATACTCCGACGTCGGGATCCTCGCCTACTCGGCCAAGTACGCGAGCGCGTTCTACGGGCCGTTCCGCGAGGCCGTCGACTCCGCGCTGCAGGGCGACCGCCGGACGTACCAGATGGACGCGGGCAACGCGCGGGAGGGTCTGCGCGAGGCGGACCTGGACCTCGCCGAGGGCGCCGACATGGTCATGGTCAAGCCCGCGGGGTCGTACCTCGACGTGCTGGCCGCGGTCGCCGAGATGTCGCCGGTGCCGGTCGCGGCGTACCAGGTGTCGGGCGAGTACGCGATGATCGAGGCCGCCGCGGCGAACGGCTGGATCGACCGCCGCGGCGCGGTCACGGAGTCGGTGCTCGGCATCAAGCGCGCCGGCGCGGACGTGATCCTCACCTACTGGGCCACCGAGATCGCCGGCTGGCTGCGCGACGAGACGTTCGGAGGGACGCGCTGATGACGGAGTCGACCGGGTTCGGGGTCGCGGCGGCCGCACACGCGGAGACCGTGGCGCCGTCCACCACCGCGACGGACAACCACGCCGCGTTCGTGCGCGCGCAGGCCGTGCTGCCGGGCGGCGTGAGCTCGCCCGTGCGCGCGTACGGGTCGGTGGGCGGCGACCCGCGGTTCCTCGCGTCGGCGCGCGGCGCGTACGTGACCGACGTCGCGGGGCGCGAGTACGTCGACCTCGTGTGCTCCTGGGGCCCGGCGCTGCTGGGCCACGCGCACCCGGAGGTGGTCGCCGCGGTGCAGGAGGCGGCGGCACGCGGGCTGTCGTTCGGCGCACCGACGCTCGGCGAGGTCGAGCTGGGCGAGGAGATCCGTCGTCGGGTCCCCGCCGCGGAGCACGTGCGCCTCGTGTCCACGGGCACCGAGGCGACCATGACGGCGATCCGCCTCGCGCGCGGCGTCACGGGTCGCGACGTGATCGTGAAGTTCGCCGGCTGCTACCACGGGCACGTCGACGCGCTGCTCGCGGAGGCGGGCTCCGGCGTCGCCACGCTCGCGCTGCCCGGGTCGGCGGGCGTGACCGAGGCGAGCGCGGCCGAGACGCTCGTGCTCCCCTACAACGACCTCGCGGCGGTCGAGGCGGTGTTCGCGGAGCGCGGTTCGGAGATCGCGGCCGTCATCACGGAGGCGGCGCCCGCGAACATGGGCGTCGTGCCGCCGGCGGAGGGGTTCAACGAGGGCCTGCGGCGCATCACGGCCGCGCACGGGTCGCTCCTGGTCCTCGACGAGGTGCTCACGGGCTTCCGCGTCGGCCCGAGCGGTTGGTGGGGCGTGGAGAACGCGGTGCTGCGGAGCCAGGGAGCGGACGGGTACACGCCCGACCTCTTCACGTTCGGCAAGGTCGTGGGCGGCGGGATGCCCGTCGCCGCGGTCGGCGGCCCGGCGGCGGTCATGGACCAGCTCGCGCCGCTCGGCCCGGTCTACCAGGCGGGCACGCTGTCCGGGAACCCCGTCGCCGTCGCGGCGGGCCTCGCGACGCTGCGCCTGGCCGACGACGCGGTGTACGCGCGCGTGGACGGCGTCGCCTCGGTGCTCTCGAAGGCCGTCGGCGACGCCCTCGACGCCGCGGGCGTGGCGCACCGCGTCCAGCGCGCCGGGTCGCTGTTCTCGGTGTTCTTCGGCGACCTCGCGGCGAGCGCGGGCGTGCGCGACTACGCGCAGGCCCAGGCCCAGGAGTCGTTCCGGTACCGCGCGTTCTTCCACGCGATGCTCGACCAGGGCGTGAACCTGCCGCCGTCGGTGTTCGAGGCGTGGTTCGTCTCGGCCGCGCACGACGACGCGGCGGTCCAGCGGATCGTCGACGCCTTCCCGGCAGCGGCACGCGCCGCGGCGGAGGCCGCACCGGCCTGACGGGCACCGACGGCGGCGCTGCCGGCCTGACGAGCACCGGCCCCTGGCACCGACACGGAGCAGGCACCGCCACGGCACGGTCACCGCGACCGCCGAACACGCCCTGGGGGTCGTTATCCGACGGATAACGACCCCCAGGGCGTGCTCGGCAGCGCGTCAGGGCGTGCTCGGCAGGGCGTGCTCGGCAGGGCGTGCTCGACGGCGCGCGCGTCAGTAGCCGCGCTGCGCCGCGGTGCCGGCCTGCTTGCCGAGCGAGCGGATCTGGAACCCGAACGCGATGAGCATGACGCCCCAGAGGATGGCGAAGATCGCGAGGATCCACACGATGGAGACGAGCCCGGCACTGACGTTGAAGAGCACGAGGACACCGAAGACGATGCCGAGGAGGCCGGCGAAGACGCCCCAGCCCCAGCCGCTGCCCGCCACCTTGCGCAGGTCCAGGCTCGCGACGAGCTGGAAGAGCCCGTAGGCCACGGCCCAGAGGCCGACGATCCACGTGAGGACTTCGGCGGTCTTGCCGGGCCAGACCAGCAGCACGATGCCGACCGCGACGCTCAGGACGCCCATCGTCACGAGGAACGCCGTGCCGTTGCCGGTACCGCGGCGACGGATGCCCTCGACGATCTCGACGATGCCGTCGACGATCGTGAAGATGCCGATCACCCAGATGATCGCGGCGGCGGTGATCTCGGGCCACGCGATGGCGACGATGCCGAAGATGATCGCGAGCACGCCGCGCAGCACGGGCCAGTACCAGACCTGCCTGGCCGTCGAGGAGAACGCGGTGAGGATAGGGTCCTGCGTCGTCATGGTGCACCTCTCACGTGGGTGGCAGCGTGGGTGGGTTCGCGTCCCGCCTCGACCTCATGAAACACCCGGGATTCGCCCGTGTCGCGCCGAACCGCGCGTTTCGCCCACAGCCCGCGGACCGGGCGGTGCGCGACGTCGACGGCCACGCTCCGGCCCCTCAGGCGCGGACGGGACGGGGTGCGCGACGGACCGTGCCGGCACGTGCCGACAGGAGTCGGCGACGGGCGGACCAGACGACGAGGGAGGACAGCGCGAGAACCCCGCCGAACGCGAGCACGGGACCGGCGAAGAAGGGACCGATCCGCTTGTCCGCGACGACGGCGTACGTCGGCGAGAACGCGACGTCGGACGCCGCCGGGACGAACGCGAAGTCGGAGACGATCTGCGCGGACGGTTCGGTGAACGTCTGCTCGTGCGCCGTCACGTAGCCGCCGGCCGTGAGGAGCGCGGCGAGCTCGTCGCTCGTCACCGACGCCGGGTCGACGCGGCCGGCGAAACGGACCTGCGGTGCGGCGAGGTCGGCCGTCGCGTCGGCACGGTCCACGCGCCCGTCCGCGAGGACGTACGTGCGGGTGCGCTGGGTGTCCTGGGCTGCGGCCGACATCCGCATCGGGTACACGAGCGCGTCGCTCGCGAAGGTGACGCGCAGCGGCTGCAGCGTGCCGTCGAACGTGGCCGCGGCCTCGGGGGCGAGGCGCGCGACGACGAACGTCCAGCCATCGGCGACGTACGGGGCGATCGCCCCGCGGATCGACGCCGTGACCTGGAAGCCGCGCTCGGTGAGCCAGGCGTCGAGCGCCGCCCCGTCGGTGGCAGCGAGCGTCGTGACGTCGAGCGGTCCGAGCCGGACCTCGTCGAACACGTCGACGCCGGTCGCCGCGCCCGCTCCGTCGGCGGGCGACCCGAACCCGAGCTCGGGCCACCAGCGGTGGTCGGAGACGACCGGCCGGGGCGCGGTGATCGTGTCGAGCTCGCGGAACACCGCCGGGTCGGCGAGCGTGACCTCGGCGGGGGCGGGCGTCGGGAGGATGAGGCCGACCTCCGGTGCCTGGGACAGCGTCTCGAGCTCGAGGAGGAGCGTCTGCGTGGTCCCGTCCCACTGGAGGACGGCGGACTCGGAGCTCACCGACGAGTCGTACGCGGGGGTGTCGACGAGACCGCCGCACGCGCACGCGGACGCGGGCGGTGCCGTCGCGACGAGACCCGCGGCGAGCGCGACCGAGGCGAGAGCCGCACGTGCCCCCCGCCGCGCCGTCGCGGATCGCGTCCCCATGCTGGGAGGCTAGGCCGCGTCGCGGAAGGGCGCCCGGCGGGGGGACGGATCGTGACCCGGCCGTGACCGGACGGCGTCAGCCCGCCGCCGCCTGCACACCGAGGTACGCGATCGTTCCGAGCACCACCGCCCAGAGCGCCACGGCGACGACCCCCCAGACGAACACCCGCGTGCGCGGCGCGCCGAAGCCGACCATCGCCGCGGCGGTGACGTGGCTGGGCAGCAGGAGCGGCCCGAGAAGGCTGACTCCCGGCACGCCGTAGCGGTCGAAGACGCGACGCATCCGCTGGCGCTTGGGGTTGGTCTCGACCTGGCGGCCCCGGGTCAGGCCGGATCGCGCCGTGCCGATCACCCAGACGACGACCGCGAGCGCGAGGGCGTTGCCGAGCACCGCGGCCGGGATCGCGACGAGCGGGTTGATACCGGCGACGACACCCAGGACCGCGGCGCCCTCGGCCTCGACGAAGGGGACCATGGCGGCGACGAGCACCCCGACCCAGCGGAGCAGGGGCGGCAGGCCGAGCGTGAAGTCCTGCAGGGTGGTGATGATGTCGGTCATGTCGAGCCTCTCGTGTCGTGGTCCCACCACCGTCGCGCGCGGACCGGCCTCGCGGCAGTGCGGCCCGTCATCGGCCCGGGTGCGCCTGTCACGGGCTCGGGGTGACACGTGTCATGCGACATGGCGTGGACATACCCTGAGGGGGTATGATCGGGATGCCCGGCGACGAGGAGAGACCATGACCGACACCACGACGGACCAGGACGTCCAGCACGAGGAGCACGCGAGCCACGACGGCCCGCACGGCTACGCGTCCGACAAGGAGGCCTACCTCCGGCGCATGCGCCGTATCGAGGGGCAGGTCCGCGGGATCGCCCGCATGATCGACGAGGACGTCTACTGCATCGACATCCTCACGCAGGTCTCGGCCGTGACCAAGGCCCTGCAGGCCGTGAGCATCGGGCTCGTCGAGGACCACCTCGGCCACTGCGTCGTCGACGCGGCACGTCAGTCTGAGGACGAGGGCGCCGCGAAGGTCAAGGAGGCCGCCGACGCGATCGCCCGCCTCGTCCGCAGCTGAGGCCGCCTCTCCCGGCCACCAGCCCGGCCTGACCAGCACCCGACCAGCACCGCACCACCCGCACCCGCACCCGCACGACCACCGCACGACCACCGAGGAGCACCATGAGCACCGTCACCACCCTGGGCGTCACCGGCATGACCTGCAGCCACTGCGTCGCGAGCGTCACGGAAGAGGTCGAGAAGGTCGCCGGCGTCGAGAACGTCAGCATCGAGCTGCACGACGGCGGCACGAGCGAGGTCAGCGTCTTCTCCGACGAGCCCCTCGACGAGAAGGCGCTGCGCGACGCCGTGGACGAGGCGGGCTACGCCGTCGAGTCCGTGGACGTCCAGCAGGACGCCCTCGCCGCCCAGTACGCCGAGCAGGCGCCCGGCAAGCAGGCCGCGCACGACGACGCGACCACGTCCGACGCCGCCGCGACGTCGTTCGCCACCCGGACCGCCGACCTGCGCGACCCCTCGGTCTGACCCGGCGGGTCGTCAGCAGCACACCGGCCCCTGCACCGGTCAGGCGCTGACAGCTCGCCCCGGTGCCCGACGGCGGACCGCACCTCACGCACGACCGTGCGCCCCGCCGTCGGGAGACCGCAGCACCACCCGCGGACCGCCTGCCGACACGTCGCCGCCGCGCGACCCAGGCCCTCCGCGCCGCGCCACCACCTCACCGGAGGCAGGCGCCCGCCGCGACGTCCGCCACCCCGGACCACGCCGGTGACACCGCCACGAACCTGTCGAGGAGTCACCCTCATGTCCCCGCAGTCCCCGCAGTCCCTGGGTGCACCAGCCGCACCCGACGCGACGGCCGCGACGGCCGCGACGGCTGGATCCTCCGCCGTCCCGCCCGCACCCCTCGCGGAGGTCGACCTCGCGATCGAGGGCATGACGTGCGCGTCGTGCGTCGCGCGCGTCGAGAAGCGCCTCAACCGCGTCGACGGCGCCACGGCCACGGTCAACCTCCCTCTCGAGAACGCCCACGTCGTCCTCGCGGCCGACGTCTCCGACGCCGACCTCGTCGCGGCCGTCGAGCGGGCCGGCTACACCGCCCGCGTCACGACCCGCCGCGCCCTCGCGCACCCGGACCGCGGTACTACCTCGGCGGACCGCGGTACTACCTCGGCAGACCGCGGTACTACCTCGGCAGATCGCGAGGGCGAGCCGACCACAGGAGCCGAGCGCACGCCGTCGGGCACGACGGCCCCGGCCACCACCCGTGGCGAGACGGCCGCGGAGGCGGTGGGGGCGGCGTCGGAGGCGAAGGGCGTGGCGGGCCTGGCGGGAGCGACGCGAGGGACGAGCGGCGCGGATGGTAGCCCGAGCCCCGAAGCCGCCCCCGTCCGCGCCGGCGGAACCACGGGCGCGGACGCGGAACCGACACGCGACCGGGGCACCGACCTGCTGCGCCGCCTGCGCGTCGCGTCGGTCCTCACGGTCCCGGTCCTCGCGCTGTCGATGATCCCGGCGCTGCAGTTCCCGGGCTGGCAGTGGGTCGTCGCGGCGCTCGCGCTGCCGGTCGTCACGTGGGCGGCGTGGCCGTTCCACCGGGCGGCGTTCCGCGCGGCGCGTCACGGCGCGTCGACGATGGACACGCTCGTGTCGCTCGGCGTGATCGCGGCGTCGCTGTGGTCCCTGTGGGCGCTGCTGCTGGGTGGCGCGGGCGAGATCGGGATGCGCATGCAGCCGACGCTGGTCCCGACGCGCGACGAGATGGGCCCGCCGGAGCTGTACCTCGAGGTCGCGGCGGTCGTCACGACGTTCCTCCTCGCCGGGCGGTACGCCGAGCACCGGTCGCGGCGCCGCGCGGGCGACGCGCTGCGGTCGCTGCTCGAGCTGGGCGCGAAGGACGCGGAGCGCGTCCTCGTCGACCCGGACGGCACGCCCCGCACGGGCCCCGACGGCGCGCGCCTCACCGAGCTGGTGCCCATCACGGCGCTCGGCGTCGGGGACGTGTTCGTCGTGCGGCCGGGGGACAAGGTCGCGACCGACGGCGTGGTGCTCGAGGGGTCGAGCGCGGTCGACACGTCGCTCCTCACGGGCGAGCCGGTGCCGGTCGACGTGGCACCGGGGGACGACGTGACGGGCGCGACGGTGAACACGTCGGGCAGCCTGCTCGTGCGCGCGACGCGCGTGGGCGAGGAGACGACGCTCGCGCAGATCGGGCGGCTCGTGTCGCAGGCGCAGACGGGCAAGGCCCCGGTGCAGCGCCTCGCGGACCGCATCTCCGCGGTGTTCGTCCCGATCGTGCTCGTGCTCGCGGTCGCGACGCTCGTCGGCTGGCTGCTCGCGGGCGCCGGGACGCAGTTCGCGTTCACGGCCGCCGTGGCGGTGCTCATCATCGCGTGCCCGTGCGCGCTGGGGCTCGCGACGCCGACGGCGCTGCTCGTCGGCACGGGCCGCGGCGCGCAGCTCGGCGTGCTCATCAAGGGTCCGGAGATCCTCGAGTCGACACGGCGCGTGGACACGGTCGTGCTCGACAAGACGGGCACCGTCACCCAGGGCGCGATGGCGCTGGAGGCCGTGGTCGCGCCGTCGGGCACGCTCGACCTGTCAGGGGCCCAGGACACCCCGGTGAACCAGGGCCCTGACACGCCGCAGGACGCGCTCGACGCGCTGCGCCACGCCGGCGCCGTCGAGGCGCTGAGCGAGCACCCGATCGCCCGGGCGATCGCCGCCGCGGCCCGCGACGTGTCAGGGCCACAGGTCACCGGCGTGTCCTCTCGCCCTGACACGACTCCTGCCTCGTCCGAGCTGTCCGGGCCACAGGTCACCGGGGCGTCGCCTCGCCCTGACACGGCGGTGGGGGCCGACGGCGTCCGCATCGGCTCGCTGCAGGCGTTCGACTTCCGCAGCACGGCGGGCGGCGGCGTCGAGGCGGTCGTCCGGGCGGCGCACTCGGGCCTCTCGCTCGGGTCCGGTCCAGAGGAGGCACGGTCGGGCGCGGACGGCTCGCTCAACGCGCGGCGCGTGCTCGTCGGCCAGCCGGCGTGGCTCGCCGGCCAGGGCGTGACGACGTCTCCCCCGCTCCAGGACGCCTTCGCGGACGCCGAGCGCACCGGGGCGAGCGCCGTCGTCGTCGCCTGGGGCGGCACGGCCCGCGCCGTGCTCGTGCTGCGCGACCCGGTGAAGCCGACGTCCGCCGAAGCGGTCGCCGAGCTGAAGGGCCTCGGGCTGCGCCCGTACCTGCTCACGGGCGACGGCGAGGGCGCGGCCCGCGAGGCGGCGCGCGCCGTCGGGATCGCGGAGGCCGACGTGATCGCCCGTGTCCTCCCGGACCAGAAGGTCGACGTCGTGGTGCGCCTGCAGCGCGAGGGCCGGGTCGTCGCGATGGTGGGAGACGGCGTGAACGACGCCGCCGCGCTCGCGACCGCGGACCTGGGGCTCGCGATGGGCACGGGCACGGACGTCGCGATCGAGGCGAGCGACCTCACGCTCGTCCGCGGCGACCTGCGGACCGCGGCGACCGCCATCCGACTCTCGCGCCGGACCCTGCGGATCATCCAGCAGAACCTGTTCTGGGCGTTCGCCTACAACGTCGCGGCCATCCCGCTCGCGGCCGCCGGCCTGCTCAACCCGATGATCGCCGGCGCCGCGATGGCGGCGAGCTCCGTGCTCGTCGTCGGCAACTCGCTGCGCCTGCGGTCGGCGGGCTGACGAGGCGCCGGAGCGGGGTGCGGGAGGGCGCGCGCGATCGTGGCGGGCCTGGCGGGAGCGGGGTGCGGGAGGGCGCTCGCGCGCCCTCCCGTGCCCCGCGACGCCGCTCGCGCACCCTCCCGGGCGAGGTCAGCGGAAGCGACGGCCCTCGTCGCGGCGGTATGCGCCCACGGCGAGCGCAGCGAACAGCACGGTCCACCCGATGAGCACGGGCCACGCGAGCCCGTACGCCGGCTCGCCCGTGAGCGCCTGGACGAGCAGGTCGCGGCCGGCGCGCGTCGGTGTCGCCATCGAGATGGCGTCGAGCCACGGCGGGAAGAGGAACGGCGGGAGGAACAGACCGCCGGCGAACGCGAGCGGGAAGAGGATCACCTGCACGACGGGCAGCGCCGCCTTCGCGGACAGCGAGTACCCGACCGCCATGCCGAGCAGCACGAACGGCACGGAGACGATCAGCACCGTCCCGACGCCGGCGAGGAGCTGCGACCAGGTCACGCTCGCCTCGGTGAACAGCCACGCGATGAGGATCAGCGGGACGACCCCGAACAGCGAGAAGATCCCGCCGTTGAGGATGCGCGCGACCATGCGCGGAGCGGGCCCTGCGGGCAGCGACCGCACGAACGGGTCGAACGGGAGCTGGCGGTCCTCCGCGACGCCGAGCCCGTACGTGAACAGGCTCGCCGAGCAGATCGCGAACAGCCCGAGCGACGCGACGGCCGTGGTCGCCGCGACCGGGTCCTGCGCGACGGCCTCCTGCGGCACGACGAAGAAGAACATCGCGAGCGCCGGGAACAGCAGGTTGCCGAGCACCGCGATCGGCACGCGGACCGTCTCGAGGAACTGGTAGCGCAGGTGCAGCCAGGTCAGCCGCACCGGACCGGGCAGGGCCGCGCGGCCGCCCGTCGTGCCCGACGCCGGGCCCTCGCCCGGGCGGGTCCTGCTCGCCGTCGTGCTCATCGCCGTCCTCCGTCGGTCGTGGTGGGGGTCGACGCGCCGTCGCGTGCGACCATCTGCTCGAACGCCTCCTCGAGGCTCGCGCCCCGGATCTCGAGGTCGTGGAAGTCGACGCCCGAGGTGACGAGCTCGCGGACGAGCGCGTCGGCGTCGGGCGTGTACAGCTCCTGCCGGCCGTCGGCGGCACGCTCGGACCGGACCACGCCGGGCCACGCCGCGAGGTCGGTCGTCGACCGCACGACGACGCGGCGCAGCGCCACGCGCCGCAGGATCGCGTCGAGCGAGTCGTCGGCCCGGACCACGCCCTGGTCGATGACGACGACCCGCTCCGCGAGCGCCTGCACCTCCTCGAGGTAGTGGCTCGTGAGGAGGACGGTCCCGCCGTCGGCGTGGTACGCGCGGATCGCGTCCCACAGCGTCTGCCGGGCGCCGACGTCGAGGCCGGTGGTGGGCTCGTCGAGCAGGACGACGGCCGGCCGGCCGACGAGCGCGAGCGCCACCGCGAGGCGACGCTTCTGCCCGCCGGACATCGCGCCGGTCTGGCGGCCGGCGAGCTCGGTGAGGCCGAACTGGTCGAGCAGCTCTCCGGTCGGGACGGGGTCGGGGTAGTGGCCGCCCACGAAGTCCACGACCTCGCGGACCTTGAGCGTCGCGGGCAGGCCGGTCTCCTGCGGCGTGATGCCGAGCGAGACGCGGCTCCGGGCGTCGCGCGGGTCGCCGCCGAACAGGCGCACGGTGCCCGCGTCGGGCTTGCGCTGCCCGCTGACCAGGGACAGCAGCGTCGACTTCCCGGCGCCGTTCGGGCCGAGCAGGCCGACGAGCTCGCCCGCGCCTACGGTGAGCGACACGTCGTCGAGCGCGACGACCTGCCCGAAGCGCCGCGTCACGTGGTCGGCGGCGACCACCGGTCGGTCGGCGGCGGTGCCCGACGGCGCGGCGCCGGCCGCGGTGCCGGTCTCGGTGCGGGTGTCGGCGTCGGTGCGGGTGCCGGGGCCTGCGGCCCGGTCCGTCCGGGTGCGTGAGACGTTCATGCTCCGGCTCCTCTCAGGAGGGTGTTCAGTGCCGTGGTGTAGTCCTCGAACGCGCTGCGGCCGTGGACCGTGAGCGCGAGGTACGTGGCCGGCGTGCGGCCCTCGTGGGTCTTGGTGACGCGCACGTAGCCCGCGTCCTCGAGCTTGCGCAGGTGGGTCGACAGGTTGCCGGCCGTCATGTCGAGCAGCTTCTGCAGCTTGGGGAAGGACAGCTCGTCGCCGGCGCCGAGCGCGGCGAGCGTCGCGACGACGCGCAGCCGGGCGGGGGCGTGGATGACCGAGTCGAGCTCGACGTCAGGCATCGACCGCCTCCCCCGCCCCGGACGTGGTGCCCACGCAGCGAGCGGCGACGCTCCGTCGTCGGGCACGCAGCCCGTGCTCGATCCCGGCCATCACGAGGAAGCCCCCGCCACCGAGGGCCGCCATGACGAGGTAGGTGAGCGGGAGTCCCGCGAAGGTCGCGGCCGCGGCGACGAGCAGGATCCACACGCCGAGCGCGAAGAGCCGCACGTCCTGGAACGCGGCCGCTCCCCCGAGGTACAGGAGCCCCACGACGATGCACGCGAACGCGTTGCTCGCGAGCGCCATGACCTCCTCGGAGGCCCCGGCACGACCGAGCCCGCCGAGGACGAGCCCGAGCGCGAGGAACCCGAGCATCCACGACCAGCCGTACATCGCACCGGTGCGCGCGCTGACGCCGCGGGTGCCGGCCGTGCGCGTGACCGAGTGGACGATCGTGAACGCGACGGCCGAGATGATCGCGCCCGAGAAGACGAAGAACGCCCACGGCGCCGCCTGCCCGTCGGCGTCCGCGCTCAGGAACAGGCAGAGGTAGCCGACGAGCCACGCGAGGCCCCAGGCCAGGAAGAGCAGGCGGCCGTCGGGCTCCGTCGCGGCGCGCGCACGGTCCTGCTGCTGCTGGATGAGCCGCAGGGTCTCGGCAGGGTCGAAGACCTGGCGGGTCTCGGCGGAGGACGGGTCGTCGCTCGGGCCGTCGTGGTCGCTCGTCATGCTCGCTGTCCGTCCTCGCAGAGTAGTTTGTGCTGCAAACCTGTTTGTAGAGTCGCACAGGTCGGCCCCGAGGACAACCCCCTGAGCCCGCCGAGCACGACCTGAAGGTCGCCAACGGCCGCAGAACGACCGCCATGTCATGTTCGGCCGGATAATGTGATATCACTTTGCTATACATCGGCAGCGGCCGTCGGCCGCAGGAGAGGACGGCGACCGTGACCGAGAGCGCAGCACCCCCGCAAGACTCCGTGGGTGGCGAGCCCGTGGGCCGCCCGGTGGGTCACGCCGGGACCCGGGTGGACGTCACCGAACGCCCCGCGTGGTCCCTCGGTGCGGGCGGCGCGGCCGGCGTCATCGCGCTCAGCGTGCTGCTCCTCCTCGGAGGCGTCGGCCTCGTCGTCGCCGCGGCGGCCGAGCTGGGCAGCCCGGGCGTCCTCATCACCGTCGGTGTCGTGCTGTTCCTCGTCGGGGTCTTCCTCCCGACCGGCGTCGCCGTCGTGAACCCCGGCGAGACGGTCGTGGTCCAGTTCTTCGGCCGGTACCTCGGCACGGTGCGCCGCACGGGCCTCGTCGCGACCGTCCCCTTCAGCACGCGCCGTCGCGTCTCCGTGCGCGTGCGCAACTTCGAGACGAGCGAGCTCAAGGTCAACGACGCCGACGGCAACCCCATCAACATCGCGGCGATCGTCGTCTGGCAGGTCGCGGACACCGCGAAGGCGAGCTTCGCCGTCGAGGACTACGACGACTTCGTCGTGGTCCAGTCCGAGTCCGCGCTGCGCCACGTCGCGATGTCGCACCCCTACGACGACGCCGACGCCGGGGAGGAGTCCCTGCGCGGCGCGACGGAGGTCGTCTCGGCCGAGATCGCCGCCGAGGTCGCGGAGCGCGTCGTCGTCGCGGGCGTCGAGGTCATCGAGGCGCGCATCTCCAACCTCGCGTACGCGCCCGAGATCGCCCAGGCCATGCTGCAGCGCCAGCAGGCCGGCGCGATCATCGCCGCCCGCTCGCGCATCGTCGAGGGCGCGGTCTCGATGGTCGAGGACGCGCTCTCCCGCCTGGAGGCCGACGACATCGTCACGCTCGACGACGAGCGTCGCGCCACGATGGTGTCCAACCTGCTCGTCGTGCTGTGCGGCGACAGCCGCGTGACCCCTGTCGTCAACACGGGGTCGCTGTACCGGTGACCCCTGCTCCGCCCGAGCGGCGGCCGGACGTGCCCGACGACGGCGACGGACCGTCGTCGGGCACGGGCGTGCCCGCGGAGCGGCCGCGCAGGGTGCAGCGCAAGTCGGTGCTGCTGCGGCTCGACCCCGCCGTGCACGACGCGCTCGCCCGCTGGGCCGCGGACGACCTGCGCAGCGTCAACGCGCAGATCGAGATGCTGCTGCGCGGCGCGCTGTCCGACGCCGACCGCCTCCCCCGCGACGTCCGGCCCGTCCGCCGCCCCGGGCGCCCGCCCCGCGACGTCTGACCGCGCCGGGACGTGCTCGGCAGGCAGCCCGCGTCCAGCAGACGTCGAGCCCGCACCCGGGTGGCGGTGCTATAACCGGACGGTGCCAGCCCCCGACCCGACCGCCGCGCCGGTCGTGACGACGGACGACGTCGCGACGACCGCCGCTCCAGCGCGCCCCGACCGCGCGACGCGACGCCGCATCGGGGCGGAGATCTGGATCGTCCTCGGTCTGAGCCTCGGCAGGTCCGCCGTCTACGCGATCATCAACATCGTCGCGCGGCTCACCGCGGGCACGCCGCTGCGCGACCAGTCGGCGAGCCTCAACGTCAGCCAGTCGGCGCGGCCGTACCTCGACCTCACGTACCAGCTCGTCGGGATCTTCTTCGCGGTCCTGCCCGTCGCGCTCGCGCTGTACCTGCTCAGCGCGCGGGGCCGGTCCGCGGTCCGGGCGATCGGGCTCGACGGCGCCCGCCCCCTGCGTGACGTCGGCTGGGGGTTCGCGCTCGCCGCCGCCATCGGCGTCCCGGGCCTCGCGTTCTACCTCGCGGGTCGGGCGATGGGCATCACCGTCGAGGTCCAGGCAGCGGCGCTCAACGCGGCGTGGTGGACCGTTCCCGTCCTGGTCCTCGCGGCGCTGCAGAACGGCCTGCTCGAGGAGGTCATCGCCGTCGGCTACCTGTACGAGCGCACGCGCGACCTCGGGTGGGGGCGCGTGAAGTTCGTCGTCGCGAGCTCGCTGCTGCGCGGCTCGTACCACCTGTACCAGGGCATCGGGCCGTTCGTCGGCAACGTCGTCATGGGCGTCGTGTTCTCGTGGTTCTACACGAGCCGGTGGGGACGGCACCGCGTCATGCCCCTCGTGATCGCGCACACGCTGCTCGACGTCGTCGCGTTCGTCGGCTACGCGCTCCTGCCGCTCGAGTGGAAGCAGTCGCTCGGCCTGGCGTGACACGCGGGCGGGCACGCGGGCGGGCGAGACACGCGCTCAGGCGTGGCCTGCGGGCCGGACGCGCCGCGACGTCCGCTCAGTGCGTCGGCATCTCCAGGCAGCCGCCGTCCGCGATCGGGCCACCCGCCTCGAGCGTGACGCCGTCCGGCCCGACCGCGCCGTAGACGCAGCCGCCCGGCACGCCGACCCCGACCCCGACGTGCGTCGAGGTGTCGGAGGTGAGCACCGAGCCGCCGTGCACCTGGACGTCCTCGAACCCCGCTGCGACGAGCGCCGACACCACGTCGTCCTGGTCGACCGGCTCACCGGAGGCGAGCGGTTCGAGCGCCGCCTGCACGTCCGGCACCGAGAGCGCCGCCTGCGCGTGGCTCTCGGGCGACCCGACGTGCTGGCGGTACGCCTCGTTCGAGAGGTCGAGCCCTTCCTCGGAGAAGCCCGTCCGATCAGCCGACGCGGACGGCGTCGACGCCGGGGCGGGCGTGTCGGCCCGCGTCGAGGTGTCGTACTGCTCGGCCCAGCCGCTGACGAGCATCTGGTATCCCAGGACCGCCACGACGAGGACCACGAGCCCGAGCCCCACGACGCCCACGACCACCCCCGTGACGGCACGCACGACCCGCTCGGAGCGGTCGGGCCCGCCGTCCTGAGGTGTCGTCACGCGGCGAGTCTCGCGCGCGCCGGCCCGGACCGCGCGCCACGTCGCAGGACCTCACCGAGATCTCCACACGGCGCCGACGCAGGCCCGTCGCGAGCGACGACGGCCGTGACCCGGGCGTCCTGCGGACCGGCCGCACCCGGGACCCGTCAGCCCTGGTCGGCGTACGCCCCCAGCACGGTCCGTGCGACGTCGGCGAGCAGCGCGTCGTCGGGCTCCGCGTCCGGCGCGACGCGGTCCGTGAGGACGGCGAGCACGATCGGAGCCCCGTCGGGCGGCCACACCACCGCGACGTCGTTGCGCGACCCGTGGCGACCTGCGGTGCCGGTCTTGCTGCCGACCACCCAGCCGTCCGGCGCGCCGGCCCGGACCGTGCCGTCCCCCGTCGTGCTGCCCGTGAGCCAGCCGACGTACTCCTCCCGGACGCCCGGCTCGAGCTCGTCGCCCAGCGCGAACGCGGCGAGCCCGTCCGCGAGCGCGCGCGGCGTGCTGGTCCGCGCGGGCTCGCCCGGCGTGAAGCGGTTGAGCTCGGGTTCCCAGGCGTCGACGAGGGTCGTCGTGTCCCCGAGGTCGACGAGCGCGGCCTGGAGCGCCTCCGGTCCGCCGAGCCGGCGCAGCAGCGCGTTGAACGCGCCGTTGTCGCTCTCGGAGACCGCCGCCGCGCCCAGCTCGCGCACGGTCGCGTCCGTGCCCACGCGCGACTCGGTGGCGGGTGACCATCCCGCGCCGGACACGTCGTCGGTGGTCACCGGCACGGGCTCGTCGAGCACCTCGACCGACCGGCCCCGCAGGACGAACCCTGCGGCGAGGGCCTTGATCGTGGACGCGTACGCGAAGCGCTCGTCGGCCCGGTGCTCGACCAGGTCGCCCGTCGCGGTGTCGACCGCGTAGACGCCGACCCGCGCGTCGTAGGCGGTCTCGAGCTCCGCCAGGTCGGCCGCGACCACCGCGGTGAGGTCCGTGGGGGCCGGGTCCGGGGCAGGGGGGGCCGGTACCGAGGGCGTGCCGCTCGGCGCGGTCGTCGACGGCTCGCCGTCCGGGGCGGCGGGGCCGGGTCCGCACGCGGGCAGGAGCAGCACCCCCGCCGCCGCGAAGAGGGCGCCGGCCCACCGTCGCCGCCCGGCGGTCACGCGCCCCTCAGCGCCCGCAGCGCCTCGCGCCGCTCGGCCTGCGCCACCGGGTCGGGCACCGGGAGCGACGCGAGCAACCGCCTCGTGTACTCCTCGCGCGGGTCGCCCAGGACCTCGGCCCCCGTCCCCTCCTCGACGAGCCGGCCGCGGTAGAGCACCGCGATGCGGTCCGCGAGCAGGTCGACGACCGCGAGGTCGTGGGACACGAAGAGGCTCGCGAAGCCGAGCTCGCGCTGGAGCTCCGCGAAGAGCTCGAGCACGCGCGCCTGCACGGAGACGTCGAGCGCCGACGTCGGCTCGTCCGCGACGAGCAGCTCCGGGTCGAGCGCGAGCGCCCGCGCGAGCGAGGCACGCTGGCGCTGGCCGCCCGAGAGCTCGTGCGGGAAGCGGTCGCCGTACGACCTCGGGAGCTGGACCGCCTCCAGCAGCTCGTCGACCCGGCCTCGCGCGTCCTGCGGCGACGCGGCCCGGCCGTGCACGACGAGCGGCTCGGCGACGCAGTCCGCGATCGTCAGGAGCGGGTTGAAGCTCGTCGCGGGGTCCTGGAACACGAACCCGATGCGAGGCCTCATCGGCAGCAGGTCGCGCTGCCGCACGCCCAGCATCTCGACGCCGAGGACGCGCAGCGACCCACCGGTCACGGGCGTCAGGCCCGCGACGGCGCGCGCGAACGTCGTCTTGCCCGAGCCCGACTCCCCCACGAGGCCGAGCACCTCGCCCGGGCGGATGGTGAGCGACACGTCGTCGACCGCCGTGAACCCGGGCTTGCGGAGGCGGCCCGGGTACGTGACCGTCAGGCCCCGCGCCTCGACGACGGGTTCCGCGGCCTCCCAGGTCTCGGCACGGGCCGACGCGCGCGTCGCGGCCCGGGCGACGCCCTCGCCGACGCGGGGCACGGCGGCGAGCAGCGCCTTCGTGTAGTCGGCGCGCGGGTCCGCGAAGAGGTCGCGGGCGGTCGCCTGCTCGACGACCTTGCCCTGGTACATCACCGCGACGCGGTCGGCGAGGTCCGCCACCACGCCCATGTTGTGCGTGATGAGCACGATCGCCGTGCCGAACTCGTCGCGGCAGCGCCGCAGCAGGTCCAGGATCTCGGCCTGGACGGTGACGTCGAGCGCGGTCGTGGGCTCGTCGGCGACGATGAGCCCCGGGTCGAGCACGAGCGCCATCGCGATGACGACGCGCTGCTTCTGGCCCCCCGAGAACTGGTGCGGGTAGTGGTCGACGCGCGTCTCCGGGTCGGGGATCCCGACGCGGCGCAGGACGTCGATCGCGCGCCGCCGCGCCTCGCGTCGACCCACCTTCCCGTGCGCCCGGATCCCCTCGGCGATCTGCCAGCCCACGGTGAAGACCGGGTTCAGCGCCGCAGAGGGCTCCTGGAACACCATCGCGACGTCCGTGCCGCGCACGGTCCGCAGGCGGTCGGCGTCGAGCGTGACGACGTCGTGCTCGTCGGTCCCGGCCTTGTTCGACAGGACGACGGCGCCGCGCGCCGTCGCGGTCGACGGCAGGAGCCCGAGGATCGTCTTCGCGGTCACGGTCTTGCCGGAGCCCGACTCGCCGACGATCGCGAGCACCTCCCCCGGGGCGACCTCGAGGTCGACGCCGTCGACGGCGCGCACCGACCCGGCGTCGGTCGCGAACGACACCGCGAGGTCGCGGATCGCGACGACGGGCCGGCCCGTGCGGTCGGTCGTGCCGGTCGTGGTGCGCGAGGTCGCGGTCATCGCCCGCCCTCCCTGTCGTCGTCGGTGCCGTCCACGAGCGGCCGCTCGAGCGGGTCGAGGTCGTCCTCGGCCGGTCCGCCGTCGGAGCGCGCTCCCCGGCCCTCCAGCCCGTCGAGCCCCCCGGGCCCGGCGGACAGCGTCCCGCCCGGGACGACGGAGGTCTCGGCGACCTCCCCGGACACCTCGGCGGCGGCTCGGCGCGAGCGCAGGCGCGGGTCGGCGAGGTCGTTCAGGCTCTCCCCGACGAGCGTGATGCCGAGCACCGCGAGGACGATCGCGAGCCCGGGGAAGAGCGCGGTCCACCAGATGCCGCTCGTCACGTCGGACACGGCCTTGTTGAGGTCGTAGCCCCACTCCGCGGCCGCCGTCGGCTCGATGCCGAAGCCGAGGAAGCCGAGGCCCGCGAGCGTGAGGATGGCCTCGGACGCGTTGAGCGTGACGATGAGCGGCAGCGTGCGCGTCGCGTTGCGCAGCACGTGCCGCAGCATGATCCGGTGGTGCGGCGTGCCGAGCACGCGCGCCGAGTCGACGAACGCCTCGCCCTTGATGCGCACCACCTCGGCCCTCGTCACCCGGAAGTACTGCGGGATGAACACGACTGTGATGGACAGCGCCGCGGCGAGGATGCCGCCCCACATGCTCGACTGGCCGCCCGAGATGACGATGGCCATGAGGATCGCAAGCAGCAGCGAGGGGAACGCGTAGACCGCGTCGGCGACCACGACGAGCAGGCGGTCGGCCCAGCCGCCGAAGTACCCGGACACGAGCCCGAGCAGCACCCCGACGACGATCGACGCGAGGATCGCCACGACGATCACGAGGATCGCGGTCTGGGCGCCCCAGATCACCCGCGAGAGGACGTCGTACCCGCCGACCGTCGTGCCGAGCAGGTGCTCGGCGGACGGCGGCTGCTGTGCGCCGAACGCGCCGTCCTCCGTGCGGAGCTGGCTGTAGCCGTACGGGGCGAGCCACGGCGCGAGCGCCGCGGTGAGCGCGAACAGCGCGGTGACGACGAGCCCCGCGACGAGCATGCCGCGCTGCAGGCCGACGCTCTGGCGCAGCTGGTGCACGACGGGGAGCCGCTTCCACCACGGGGCCCGCCCGCGCTCGGGGACGGCCACGGGCGGCGGCCCGGGCGTCGCGCCCGGTGCGGCGGCGCCGGTGGTGAGTCCGGTCTCGGCGACCATGTCAGTACCTCACCCTCGGGTCGATGAGCGCGGCGACGACGTCCACGACGAAGTTCGTCACCGCCACGATGACGGCCATGAGCACGACGATGCCCTGCACGGCGACGAAGTCGCGCGCCTGCAGGTACTCGGCGAGCTGGAAGCCGAGGCCCTTCCACTCGAACGTCGTCTCGGTGAGGACGGCGCCCGCGAGGAGCATGGCGACCTGGAGGCCGATGACCGTGATGATCGGGATGAGCGCGGGCCGCCACGCGTGCGTGCGCACGAGGCGCGACTCGCGCACGCCGCGCGAGCGGGCCGCGACGACGTAGTCGGTGGACAGCGTGCCGATGACGTTGGTCCGCACGAGCCGCAGGAACACGCCTGCGGTGAGCAGACCCAGGGCGATCGCGGGCAGCACCGCGTGGGCGAGGACGTCGCCGACCACCTCGGGGTCGCCCGTGCGGAGCGCGTCGACGAGGTAGAAGCCGCTCGGGTCGTCGAGCATCTGCATCTCGATCTCCGCGCTCGTCGAGGCGCGGCCGGAGACGGGCAGCCAGCCGAGCCAGACGGAGAAGACGAGCTTGAGCAGGAGTCCCGCGAAGAAGACGGGGGTCGCGTAGGCGAGGATCGCGCCGATGCGCAGCGCGGCGTCGGACGCGCGGTCGCGGAAGTAGCCCGCGGCCATGCCGAGCGGGATGCCGACGACGAACGCGACGAGGAGCGCGTAGAGCGCGAGCTCGAGCGTCGCGCTGCCGTAGGTCGCGAGGACCTCGGTCACGGGCCGGTTGTCGCTGATGGTCGTGCCGAAGTCGCCGCGCAGGATGCCGCCGAGGTACTCGAGGTACTGCACCACGATCGGCCGGTCGTACCCGGCCGCCTCGATGCGCTCGGCGAGCTGGTCGGGGGTGAGCCGCCCGCCCAGCGCGGCGGTGATCGGGTCACCCGTGGCGCGCATGACCACGAAGACCGTGGTCACGAGGATGAAGACGGTCGGGATGATGAGGAGGGCGCGCACGAGGAGGTAGGTCCCGAGCCCGCCGCCGCTGCCGCGTCGGCGGCCGAGGGCGCGGGGTGCCGCCGTCCGGCCCTCGCCGACCTGCTGGTCCGAGGTGGTGGTCGTCATGTCGTCTCTTCGTCGGG
The DNA here is from genome assembly GCF_943181405.1 of Cellulosimicrobium sp. Marseille-Q4280. Taxonomy (GTDB): domain Bacteria; phylum Actinomycetota; class Actinomycetes; order Actinomycetales; family Cellulomonadaceae; genus Cellulosimicrobium. Next base: position 181,735 of record NZ_CALPBY010000004.1, on the reverse strand, counting down.
GTGCAGGGGGCGACCGGGCGACCGGCCCTCCGCGGTGTGGCGGAGGGCCGGTCGCACGTCGGGCGGGTCAGCCCTTGGACAGAGCCGCGTAGCGGAACTTGAAGGACGGGTCGAGCGTGTCCTCCGTGCCCTCGACGTCGGCTCCGACGACCGCGACCTGCGCACCCTGGAGGTACGGCAGCGTCGACAGGTCCCCGGCCACGGCCGTCTGGATCTCCTCGATGAGCGCGGTGCGCTCGTCCGCGTCGGCGGTGACGGCCTGCTCGAGGATCAGGTCGTTCACCTCCGTGTTCTCGTAGTGGTTCACGAGGAAGTTCTCCGTGAGGAAGAACGGCGTGAGGTAGTTGTCCGCGTCGGAGTAGTCCGGGAACCAGCCGAGCTGGTAGGCCGGGTAGACGTCGGCGGTGCGCTCCTCGGCGTACGTGACCCACTCGGTCGTCTGCAGGTTGACCGTGAACAGGCCGTCCTTCTCGAGCTGGTCCTTGATGAGCGCGTACTCGTCCGCCGACGACGGGCCGTAGTGGTCGTTCGAGTACTGCAGGTTGAGCGTGACGGGCGTCTCGACGCCCGCGTCCGCGAGCAGCGCCTCGGCCGCGGCCGCGTCGGGCGCACCGGCGCCGTCGCCGTACATCTCCTTGAGCGGCTCGATCGCACCGGTCAGTCCCGCCGGGACGTAGGAGTAGAGCGGCGTGTACGTGCCCTTGTAGACCTGCTCGGAGAGCTCGTCGCGGTCGATGAGCGACGCCGCGGCCTGGCGCACGGCGAGCGCCTTGTCCGGGTCGGCCTCGGGCGTCGCGGCACCGAACGGCTGGGTGTCGAAGTTGAACGTGATGTACCGGATCTCGCCGCCGGGGCCGTCGACGACCTTGACGTCGTCGTTGCCGCGCAGGTCCTCGATGTCCGTGGCGGAGAGGCTGCGCCACGCGACGTCGATCTCGCCCTGCTGGATCTCGAGCTTGAGGTTCGAGGCCTCGGCGAAGTACTTCACCGCGACCTTCTCGTTCTTCGCGGCCCCGAGCAGACCCTCGTAGCCCTCGTAGGCCTCGTAGGAGACGAGGTTGTTGAAGTCGTAGCTCGTGATCGTGTACTGGCCCGCGAACGCGTCGCCGTCCACGATCTCCTGGTCGGGCGTCAGCGCGTCTGCCGAGAACACGTCCTCGTCGACGATCGGGCCCGCCGGGCTCGAGAGGATCTGCGGGAAGACCTGGTCGTTCTCGCTCTTGAGGTGGAAGACGACGGTCGTGTCGTCCGGCGCCTCGACGCTCTCGAGGTTGTACAGCAGCGACGACGGGCCGTTGGGGTCGGCGATCGCCAGCTGGCGGTCGAACGTGAACTTCACGTCCGAGGACGTGAGGTCGTTGCCGTTGGCCCACTTCAGGCCCGCCTTGAGCGTGACCGTGTACTCGGTCGGGGCCGTGAACTCCGCCGACTCGGCGATGTCCGGCTCGACGTCGGGGCTGCCGTACGGCGTGTTCATGAGGAACGGGAAGACCTGGTTCATCACCGCGAACGAGCCGTTGTCGTACGAGCCCGCGGGGTCGAGCGTCGTGACCTTGTCGGTCGTGCCGATGATCAGCGAGCCGCCCCCGGCCGAGCTGGCGCCGTCGCCGTCGTCGCCGGAGCTGTCGCCGCCGCACGCCGTGAGGGTGAGCGTCACCGCCGTGATGCCGGCGGCCGCGGCGAGGAGCCGCTTCTTGGACACCGCTGTCATGTGTCTACCTCTTTCTCGGAGATCTCGGGGTACGAGACACAGGTGGTGCGACGTCGCACGCACCAGGACCCCGGCCTGGTGGCGGAGTGCCGTGATTTCTAGCACAGCGCCGTGTCGAGCATGTGTCAGAAGCAGGAGAAAGCAGGACATCCTGCCGACGTTGTTACCGGGTCGTAACCCTGAGCCCGAGGCAACCGACGTGACGTGAGACACATCCCTGGGCGGCCTCGGCGCGGTGTACTGTTCCGCCCCCGCCGAGAGGTCTGGCGGCGGGGAGCGTGGCGTGGCAGCGGGCTCGTCACCCGCGCGCGCGAGGCGGCTCGGGAGGCTCGGCGGAGGGGCTGTCGGTCCCGGGCGTCCGCTCGTGCGCGCCCGGCTCGTGCGCGCCCGGCTCCGGCGCGGTCGGCTCCGGCGCGGTCGGAGCGGCACCGCCGGCGGGCGCGGCGCCACTGCCCGGCTCCAGCGCGGCCTGGTGCGCGGCGCCGCTGCCCGGCTCCGGCGCGGCCTGGGGCGCGGCGCTCGCGGTGGGCGGTGCGACGTCGGGGCGCTCGGCGGCGGCACCCAGCACGGACCCACCTGTCACGACGACGCCCGCGGCCACCGCCTGACCGCGCAGGTCGGCGATCTCGCGCGCCACGGCGCGCACCGCGAACCCGGACACCACGTGGATCGACCCGGCGACGAACGCGTAGAGCGCGAAGACGACCGTCACGAGGCGCAGCACGTCGAACGCGTCCAGCGGTCGCGTGACGAGCAGGATCCCGAACAGCACCGACACGATCCCGAACGCGAGCATCCACGCCCACCCGAGGTCGCGGTTGCGGGCCAGCGCCGCGGCACCGGCGATCGTCGTGATGCCGAGCACGAGCACCCACACGGCGAGCACGTAGTAGAGGGCGGTCGGCGAGAGGTCCGGCCAGAACGCCACGACCACGCCGAACACGACGTTCACGCCCGCCTGCGCGAGCCACCACGCGGACCCGACCTGCTGCCGGTGGACGAAGCCCTGCACGGCGACCAGCACGCCGTCGGCCACGAGGAACGCACCGAGGACGAGCCGGAGCGTCTCGAGCTGCTCGAGCGGCTCGATCATGAGGAGCAGCCCCAGCACCACGAGCAGGATCCCCCGCACCACGGGCAGCCACCACACCTTGCGGAACGGGTTGCGCTCCTGCGCCGCCGACTCGGCGGCGGCCACCTCGCCGTCGCGAGCCGCGCCGGGTCCTGCTGCGTCGGGTGCTGCCCCGTGACGCGTCGTCCTGTCGCGTGCCGACCTGTCGCCTGCCATGGAGACCTCCCGGTCCGAGCCCCGCCGGACGCCCTGGATCGGGCCGCGGAGTCGTCCTCATGCTAGAGAGACCTTGCTCACACTCGCGCGCGACACGGCGCGGGCACCCCGGCACGTGCCGGACGAACCGGTCGAATCACCCGGAGAAATCGGCCAAATACCGCGCCTACGAGGACGGCCAGCCCTAGACTCGCAGCCATGCCCGTGACTCCCCACGAGACGCCCGAGGGCCGCCCGGCCACAGGTTCCGTCGTGGAGGTCGGCAGCCTCGTCGAGAGCCCGCGGCCCGAGCCCCGGCCGCAGACCGGGGCGTTCGAGGCCCTGCTCGCGCGCCCGGTCCCCGCCGACGAGGGCACGGTCCGCGTCGTCGACACCGCGGAGCAGCGCGTCCGCCACCCGAGCGACCTCGTCAACCTGGTCCTGTGCGCCGTCGGCGTGGCGCTCGTCATGCTCATGTCGGTCTTCGCGCACGGCACGACCGAGGGCGTCGCGGAGGACGTGCAGAACTTCTCCGACATCCTCGCCCGCGTCCTCTTCGTCCCCGTGGCCGTGCTCGAGGGCCTCGTCACGCTGTTCGTGCCCACCGCCGTCCTCATCGAGCTCGGTGTGCGCCGGCTCGGCCGGCAGGTCGTGGAGTCGATCGTCGCCGCGGCGCTCGGGCTCCTGCTCGGCATCCTCGTGACGCTCGCCGTCATGGAGTGGGGCTCCGACGAGCTCGTCCGCGGGATGTCCATCTTCACGCAGGGCGAGTGGCGACTCACGATCCCCGGCTACGTCGCCGCGCTCGGTGGTCTGCTCACCGCGGCCGGGACCCGGACGAGGCGCCGGACCGTCGCATGGTCGTGGAACCTCATCTTCGTCGCGATCGGCGTCGTGCTCGTCACGGGACAGGTGTCGCTGCCCGGCATCCTCGTCGCGCTCCTGCTCGGACGCGTCGCCGGCCTCGCGGTCCGGTACGTGTCCGGCGTGCGCAGCGAGCGCGCCTACGGCCCGGAGCTCGTCGCCGGCGTGCGCCGCGCCGGCTTCGCCCCGGTCGCGCTCGTCCGCGTCCGGGACGTCACCGACGACGACGAGCTCGCGGAGGCGGCCGAGGACCCCATCACGGAGGTCGACGCCGAGGGCCACATCACCTCCGAGGTCCACGTCGGCGTCCTGCGCGCACCGGGCGCGGGGCACGACGCCGGGACGGTCCTCACCGCCGACGCCGCCCTCGCGCGGCACCACCTCGGCGGCACGGCGCCCGCCGAGGAGACCGCCGACGAGCGCCCGGTAACCGCCGGGGCACCGGGCCGGCCGGGAGAGGGCGCGCCCTCCGACCCGGCGGCGATCGCGCTCACGCGCGCGGGCGACAACCGCGTCTACGCGATGCTCGGCGAGGACGGCGGCCGCCGGGACGTCGTCGTGCTCGACGGCGACCGGCAGGTCGTCGGCTTCCTCACCCGGTTCTGGCGCTCGCTGCGGCTGCGCGGCCTCGAGGGCCGCACCGCGATCTCGCTGCGCGCCGCAGCCGAGCGGACCGCGCTCCTCACCTACGCCGCCCGCGCGGCGGGCATCCGCACCCCGCGCCTCCTCGGCGTCGCCGAGGCGGCCGACTCGATGGTGCTCGTGCAGGAGCACGCCGGGGGCGCCGTGTCCCTGCGCGACCTGCCCGCCGACCGCGTCAGCGACTCCGTGCTCAACGAGGCCTGGCGCCAGCTCACGCTCGCCCACTCCGCGGGCATCGCGCACCGGGCGCTCACGTCCGACGTCGTGCTCGTCTCGCGCGAGGCGGCCACCGGCGCCCCGGAGGTCTGGCTCACGGGGTGGGACCAGGGCGACATCGCGTCGTCGCAGCTCGCACGCCGGATGGACCTCGCGCAGATGGTCGCGCTGCTCGCGCTGCGCGTCGGCGCGCGCCGCGCCGTCGAGTCCGCGGTCAGCGTGCTGCCGGACGAGGACATCGCCGCGATCGGTCCGCTCCTGCAGTCGATCGCGCTGCCCCCGAGCACGCGCGAGGAGATGCGGCAGGACAAGGAGCTGCTCAAGGAGCTGCGCGCCGCGCTCGTCGAACGGCTGCCCGAGGCGGACGTCGAGCCGCAGCGCATCACCCGGTTCGGCGCCCGCACGGTCATCACCCTCGCGCTCGCGGTCGTCGCGGTGACCGTCGTCGTCACGAGCATCAACTTCGCCGAGATCACGGAGGCCGTCTCCCAGGCCAACCCGTGGTGGGCGGTCGTCTCGTTCGCGCTCGGTGTCCTCACGTGGGTCGGTGCGGCCCTGACGTTCGTCGCCTTCTCCCCCGTCCACCTGCCGATGATCCGCGCCACGCTCACGCAGGCCGCCGGGTCGTTCGTCGCCCTGGCGGCACCCGCGGGCATCGGCCCGGCGGCGCTCAACCTCCGCATGCTGCAGAAGCGGGGCGTCTCGACACCGGTCGCCGTCGCGACCGTCGGGCTGGTCCAGGTGTCGCAGTTCGTCGTGACGATCCTGCTGCTCGTCGTCCTGTCGATCTTCACGGGCGACGGCGGGCTCGTGCAGCTCCCGTCGACGACCGTCCTCCTCGCCATCGGCGGCGTCGCCCTCGCCGTCCTCGCGACGCTGCTCGTGCCGGCCGTCCGGAACTGGGTGCTCGCGAAGATCCGGCCCACGCTCCAGCAGGTGTGGCCGCGCCTCTCGGAGCTGCTCGGCCAGCCGGGACGGCTCGCGCTCGGGTTCGGCGGCAACGTGGTCATGACGCTCGGGTACGTGCTCGCGTTCGACGCCGCGCTCGCCGCGTTCGGCCAGGAGCTCTCGCTCGTCGACGTCGCGGTGATCTACCTCGTCGGGAACGCGGCTGGCGCGGCCGTCCCGACCCCGGGCGGCCTCGGCACCATCGAGCTCGCGCTCACCGCGGGCCTCACCGCCGCCGGGGTGCCCGTCGCGCTCGCGACGTCGGCCACGGTGCTGTTCCGCGTGGCCACCTACTGGGGGCGCATCCCGTTCGGCTGGGCGGCGATGCGCTTCCTCCAGAAGAAGGGCGACCTGTAGCCCGCGGTCAGGCCTTGGGCTCGTCGGCGACCTTCACGTCCACGTGGTAGTCCGTCCCGTCGACCTCGGACAGCGTGACCGTCAGGTCGTAGAGCGTGCCGGTCGCGGGGTCCGTGAGCTCGCACTCGACGACCTCCCCGTCCACGAGCCCGACGCTCCCGTCGCCGCAGTCGACGTCCGCCTCACCGATCTCGGCGAGCGCCCGCTCGGCGTCGGTCGCGATCGTCGACGCGGGCACGGTGAGGTTGGCGCTGAACGAGCAGGCACCGAGGACGCCGGCGCAGAGCACGGCGGCGGGCACGAGCAGGAGCGCACGGACGGGACGGACGGACGCGGTGCGGTACATGGATCCCCCTGGGGTCGGTCGATGTCGGCCCTGATCATGGCGGACGAGGACGACGCCGGGCCACCTCGCCCGATGGGGAGAGCTCCCCGTCCGGGCGGTCCGCGACAGGTCCGGGACGTTCGACCCGGTCGGCTCCCCTCGGCGACTCGGTAGGCTCACGGCGCACCCGTCGGCAGCGAGGCCGACGAGCTCGGTGATGCTCGGTCATGGTTCGACGATGCGAGGAGCCTGCACGTGAGGATCGGTGTCCCCCGCGAGGTGAGGGACGGGGAGCGGCTCGTCGCCGCGACCCCGCGGACGGTGGAGCGCCTGCGCGCGCTCGGGTACGAGGTCGTCGTCGAGCACGACGCCGGGGCGCGGGCCACGTTCACGGACGCGGCGTACGCGGAGGCAGGGGCGTCGGTCGTCGACGGCGCGACCGCGTGGGGCGCGGACGTCGTCGTCGCGGTGAACGCGCCGACCGACGCACAGGTCGCGCTGCTGCGGCCCGGGTCGACGCTCGTCGCGATGCTCTACCCGGGCAGCCGGCCGGAGCTCGTCGAGCGGCTCGCCGCCGCCGGGATCACGGCTCTGGCGCTCGACGCGGTCCCTCGCATCTCGCGCGCCCAGGCGCTCGACGTGCTGAGCACGCTGTCCAACGTCGCGGGCTACCGCGCGGTCGTGGAGGCGGCCCAGGAGTACGGCGGCATGTTCGCCGGCCAGGTCACCGCCGCGGGCAAGACGCCGCCCGCGAGGGTCTTCGTCATCGGCGGCGGGGTCGCCGGGCTCGCCGCGGTCGGCACGGCGTCGAGCCTCGGCGCGCAGGTGCGCGCGTTCGACGTGCGCACGGAGGCCGCGGAGCAGATCGAGTCGCTCGGCGGCGTCGCCGTGCGCGCGCCCGAGGCGCAGCAGCACATGAACGCCGACGGCTACGCGCGACCGCTCACCCCCGAGCAGGAGCAGCACGCGCTCGAGGTCTACGCGCGCGAGGCCGCGGACGCCGACGTCGTCGTCACGACGGCGCTCGTGCGGGGCGTCGCGCCGCGCACCCTCACCGCGGCGGCGGTCGCGGGCATGCGCCCCGGGAGCGTCGTCGTCGACCTCGCCGCGTCCGGCGGGGGGAACTGCGAGGTGACCGTCCCGGGCGAGCGCGTCGTGACCGACGGCGGCGTCGTCGTCCTCGGCTGGACGGACCTCCCCGGGCGGCTCCCGCAGCACACGTCGCAGCTCCTCGGGACGAACGTCGTGCACCTGCTCGAGCTGCTCACGCCCGGGAAGGACGGCATGACCGTCCTCGACCTCGACGACCCGGTGCAGCGCGGGATGACCGTCGCGCGTCAGGGCGAGGTCCTGTGGCCGCCGCCGCCCGTGGCGGTGAGCGCGGCACCACCGCCGGGGGGTGGTGACGGGGGACCGCCCGAGGATCCTGCCGTGGTCGCGGAGCGCGCCGCCGCTGCGGCGGCGAAGGCGGAGCAGCGGCGCGCGCTCCGCGGTCGCCGGCGCCTCGTCGGGGCCGCGCTCGCCGCGGTGCTCGTGACGCTCGCGCTGTCGTTCGCTCCGCCGTCGCTCGTGGGGCACGTGACGGTCTTCGTCCTCGCGGTGGTCGTCGGGTACTACGTCATCTCGCACGTGACGCACTCGCTGCACACGCCGCTCATGGCGCAGACGAACGCCATCTCCGGGATCATCCTCGTCGGTGCGCTCCTGCAGATCGGCTCGGACGACTGGCTCGTCACGACCCTGGCGTGCATCGCCGCGGCCGTCGCGAGCATCAACATCTTCGGCGGGTTCCTCGTCGCGAACCGCATGATCCGCATGTTCCGGCGGGACACGTCGGTGGGTCCGGCGACCGGCCCGGCGGCGGGTCGCACGGCGGCTGCTGCGACCGGCAGCGCGGGGGAGGTCCGATGACGCCCACGTCCGTCGCCCAGGCCGTCTACGTCCTCGCGGCGCTCCTGTTCGTCCTCAGCCTCGCCGGCCTGTCCCGGCAGGAGACGGCGCGGCGCGGCAACGTCGCGGGCGCCGTCGGCATGGTCCTCGCGCTCGGCGCGACCATCGTCCTCGCGCTCGACACGAGCCGGCGACCGGCGCTCGTCACGGCGCTGCTCATCGCGAGCGTGCTCCTCGTCGGCGCGGTCGTGGGCACGTGGCGCGCGCGCCGCGTCGAGATGACGCAGATGCCCGAGCTCATCGCGATCCTGCACAGCTTCGTGGGTCTGGCCGCCGTGCTGGTCGGCTACAACTCCTACCTCGCTGTGCCTGTCGCCGAGGCCGGCGACGCTGCGCACCTCGTCGAGGTGTACCTCGGCGTGCTCGTCGGCTCGGTGACGTTCACGGGGTCCGTCGTCGCGTACCTCAAGCTCTCGGGGCGGGCCCGGTCCGCGCCGCTGCGGCTCCCCGGGCGCAACCTGCTCAACCTGTCGGCGCTCGTCGCGAGCGTCGCGCTCCTCGTGTGGTTCGTCGGGGCGCCGTCGGTCTGGCCGCTGCTGCTCATGACCGTCGTCGCGCTCGCGCTCGGCTGGCACCTCGTCGCGTCGATCGGCGGGGGCGACATGCCCGTCGTCGTCTCGATGCTCAACTCGTACTCCGGCTGGGCCGCCGCCGCCGCGGGCTTCATGCTGAGCAACGACCTGCTCATCGTCACCGGCGCCCTCGTCGGCTCCTCCGGCGCGATCCTGTCGTACATCATGTGCCGGGCCATGAACCGGTCGTTCGTCTCCGTGATCCTCGGCGGCTTCGGCACGGAGGAGGGCACGGTCTCCGCGTCCACGGGTGAGCAGGGAGAGCACCGGGAGACCCACGCCGACGACGTCGCGCGCCTCCTCGCGGACGCGCGCAGCGTGGTCATCACGCCGGGCTACGGCATGGCCGTCGCCAAGGCGCAGTACCCGGTCGCGGAGCTCGTCGAGCTGCTGCGCTCGCGCGGGGTCGACGTGCGGTTCGGTGTGCATCCCGTGGCCGGCCGCCTGCCCGGCCACATGAACGTGCTGCTCGCCGAGGCGCGCGTGCCGTACGACGTCGTGTTCGAGATGGACGAGGTCAACGACCGCTTCCCCGACACCGACGTGGTGCTCGTCATCGGGGCCAACGACACCGTGAACCCCGCCGCGCTCGACGACCCCGGCTCGCCCATCGCGGGCATGCCCGTGCTGCACGTCTGGGAGGCGCGCGACGTCGTCGTCTTCAAGCGGTCGATGGCCACCGGGTACGCCGGCGTGCAGAACCCGCTGTTCTTCCGCGAGAACACGTCCATGCTGTTCGGTGACGCGAAGGAGCGCGTCGAGGGCATCGTCGCGCACCTGCGGGTGGGCTGAGGACCGCCCGGCCGCGCCCGGTCAGACGTCGCCGAGCGCCGTCACGACCTGGCGCTCGAGGACCTCCGGGAGCTGGGCCGCGGCACCGGGGACGTCGAACCCGAGGTCCTGCGCCTGCTGGAGCAGCGCCGCCGCACGCCCGGGGTCGGGGAGCGTGCCGTCGCCCGTGAGCGTCATGATGCCCGCCGTGAACAGCGCCCGGCCGTTGCCCCTCTCGCCCGCCTGGACGTACAGCGCGAGCGCGCGCTCCGGGTCGCGGGGTCGGCCGTCGCCCGTGGCGTGCTGGGCGGCGACGTTGTAGAGCGCTCGCGGGTGACCTGCCGCGGCCGCCCGCTCGAGGAGGTCGCGCGACCTCGCCGGGTCCGCCGCCACGCCCTGGCCCGTCGCCGTGAGCACCGAGAGCTCGAAGAGCGCGTCGGGGTTGCCCCGCTCTGCTGCCACCTCGTGGTCGCGGACCGATGCCGCGGCGTCCTTCGCATAGCCGTAGCCGTTGTACCGCATCCAGCCACGCAGCACGTGGGCCGCGCCGTCGGGGTCGTCGGCGACGAGGCGGTCGACCCGCGCCGCGACGTCGTCCGCCGGGTAGAGCTCGCGGAAGTACCTCTCGCGCGCCCACGCGAGCGCGGCCTCGCGCGCGACGTCGGGACGCCCGGTGCTCGAGCCGACCTCGTCGGCCCTCTGGTAGGCCAGGAGCATGAGCTGGGCCGCCTGCGGCGGCAGGAGCCCGATCAGGTGCTCGTTGCGGACGAAGGCGTCGCGCAGGCCCTGGGCCGCGGCCAGCAGCCGCGCGGCGTCCGGCGCCGGGTCCCGGACGGCCGCCGCCGCCACCTCGAACGCCGTCCCCCCGCTCGGTCGCTGCGCGCCCTGCGACGACGCGGCGTCGGACCCCCGTCCCGCCGGGGCGGGCTGTGCGGGCGCCGCGGGCTGCGCGGGCTGCGCGGGCTGGACGGGTGCCGCGGGCTGTGCGGGCTGGACGGGCGCTGCCTGCTGGACGGGCGCCGCAGGGTGACCCGGGGTGGCCCCCTGGTCGCGGTCACGCGCGGCCGCTTCCCAGACCAGCTCGCCGGCGGGGTTCCGGAGCGTGCTCGTCCGACCGTTCGACCACACGGCGCGGAAGCCCTCCGGCAGCGAGAGGTAGCGCACGAGGTGGGGCGCCCTCCGGTACAGCTCGTGCGCGGGCACGGGCAGGAGTCCGCCGCGCGGCTGCTCCGCGATGGGCTTGACGACCCAGCCCGAGGCCCCGTCGCCCCGGGGGGACGTGCGCTCGACGTACATCTCCGGGGCGTCGTACACGCCGTCGTAGACGAGCACGGTCTCCGTGAACCGGGTCGGCTGCCAGCCGGTCCGGCAGAAGCTCTCGAGCTCGCGCTGCTGTCGGTGGACGTCGAGCATCGGGTCGACGTCCCACGTGAGCGTCGTGATGCCGTCCTTCGTGAGGTCGGTGGCCGCGACCCGCAGGTCGTCGCCGTCCGGCGAGAGCGCGGCCCACCACAGCCCGTACCAGGTGCCGCGGCCCGCGGCCACGTTCACGGGATCGGTGGACGCGTACCAGTCGAGCAGGCCCTTCGCCCACGGCAGCAGGGCGGGCGTGGTGCGGATCCACACTCGACGCCCCTGGCGGGAGCGCGTGTCGGCGGTGACCGTCTCCGGCACCCGCGTCGGCGCGCCGTCGGCCCACCAGCGCACCGCGTCGGCCGCGGGCGGTGGCCACTCGGTGCGCGCGTTGGCGATCGAGTCGAACGCGTGGACGTGCTCGCCGTCGAACATCGCGACGTACCAGTGACCGGGACCGTGCGCGCGGTCGACGCCGACGACCGCGAAGGCACCCTTGCCCCGGCCGCGCAGGCGCTCGGCGATCTCGTCGGGAGTCGTCTGCTCGAACGCGCCACCCATGAGGTCGGCGAGCTCGGCCTCGCTCGGACCCGTCGGCGTCGCCGTCCGGGTCTCGCCGCCGTTCAGGAACCCGACCATCGAGGCCACCGCGGACGCCGCGTGGTTGATGGGCCGCTCGGCGAGCGTCGCGTCGTTGCGGTGGCCGGCGGCGAACGCCTGCACCATCTGGCTCTGCGAGAAGCACGACTCGCGCACGTACGCCGCGCCGTCGAACCCGACGACCGCTTGCGCACCACCGCGACCCGGCGTCCACACGTGGAAGCCGCCCGGGACGACCTTGCTGTGCCGCGTGGCGGTCGCGACGTCGGTGCCGAGGAGCGTCGCCGCGCGCTCCACGAGGTGGGGGAACCCTTCGGTCCAGTGCTGGGACTGCGTGGTCTGCGGGTTCGCGTCGGTCACGCGGACGAGGTTACGGTCTGTCGGCGCCGTCCCGCGCCGACGCCCATGGGGAGTGCTCCCCATGCCACCGCCGCGCGCCCGGCACAGCGGCCGTCGCCGTGGAACGAGAACCCGCGCACCCGTGCGGTGAGCGTGCGCTCACACGGCGGGGCGGCGCGTACCCGCACGTCAGCGGGGCGCAGCACGGCGCAGCACCGCCTCCGCGTGGCGCAGCACCGGCCCGTCGACCATCCGGCCCTCGTGCGTGAAGACCGCGTCCGGTCCGGCGGGGTTCGCCGCGGCGGCGTCGAGCAGCGCCTGGGCAGCGGCGACCTGGTCCGGGGTCGGCGCGTGCGCGACGCGGATGACCGGGACGTGGCTCGGGTGGATGCACGCCGTCGCGGCGAAGCCGCTCGCCGCGGCGTCCTCGGCCTCCGCGCGCAGACCGTCCAGGTCCGCGATGTCGACGTGCACGGCGTCGATGGCCGCCTTCCCCGCCGCACCTGCCGCGAGGAGCACGGTCGCGCGGGCGTGCCGCGCGACGTCGCGGTACGAGCCGTTCGCGCGACGGCTCGACGTCCCCCCGAGCGAGGCGACGAGGTCCTCCGCGCCCCACATGAGCGCGACGACCTCGTCCCGGCGCGCGAGCTCGGGCGCCGCGAGGACCCCTGCCGCGGTCTCGCACAGCGCGACCACCCGCACGCCAGGGAGCGTGCTCGCGAGGGCGGGCAGCGACGCGACGAGCTCCGGTCCGGCCTTCGCGACCATGACCGTGCGCAGCCGCGTGTCCGCGAGCGCCGCGACGTCGAGCGCGTGCTCGCGCGTGCCCACGGCGTTGACCCGTACGACCGTGCGCTCCGGGTCGAGGGTCGCGGACGCCTCGACGACGGACCGGCGCGCGGCGTCCTTCGCGGCGGGGGCCACGGCGTCCTCCAGGTCGAGGATCACCGCGTCGGCGCGGTCCGCGGCCTTCGCGAACCGGTCGGGCCGGTCCGCGGGGCAGAACAGCAGCGCCGGTCCGAGCTGGAACGGCTCCCGCACGTCCGGCGGGAGCGTCTCCGCCCCCTGCCCGACGCCGTCGCTCACCACGCGCCCGCCTCGTCGCCGGAGGTGAGGCGCGGCCCGGCGGGCCCCGGCGGAGCGGCCGGCCCCGCGCCGTCGGGCACGGTGATGACCTCGTGGGCCGCGCGCGTCCAGAACAACGCCGTGCGGACTGCCCGGGCGACGAGCTCTCCGCGCTGGTTCAGACCCCGGTGCTCGAGCGTGACGACCCCCTGCCCGGGCCGGGACGCGGAGAGCCGCTTCTCGACGACCTCGGTCTCGGCGTAGAGCGTGTCGCCGTGGAACAGCGGCTTCGGGAACTCGACCTCGCGGAACCCGAGGTTCGCGACGATCGTGCCCTGCGTGACCTGCCCGACGGACAGACCGACGAGCGTCGAGAGCGTCATCATCGAGTTCATGAGGCGCTGCCCGAACGGCTGCGTCGCGGCCCACGCGGCGTCGAGGTGGAGCGCCTGGTGGTTCATCGTGAGCGTGGAGAACAGGACGTCGTCGGCCTCGGTCAGAGTGCGGCCGGGACGGTGGCGGTACACCACGCCCGGCTCGAGCTCGTCGTAGTACAGGCCCCGCTGGACCACCTCGCGCATGCTGCTCCTCCCGCTCCTCCGGCCCGGCGACGTCCGCCGAGAACGACCCCGCTCGCCGTCGATCACGACCTGAAGGTCGTGAAACCGTCGATGACGTCCTTCAGGTCGTGTTCGGCGGCGGACCGTGGTCAGCCCTCCAGGCCCAGGCTCCTCGCGATGACCATGAGCTGCACCTCGGTCGTGCCCTCGCCGACCTCGAGCACCTTCGCGTCACGGTAGTGCCGCGCGACCGGGTTCTCGTTGAGGAAGCCGTAGCCGCCGAAGATCTGCGACGCGTCGCGCGCGTTCGCCATCGCGGCCTCGCCGCCGACGAGCTTCGCGACCGACGCCTCGGCCTTGAACGGCTTGCCGTGCACGAGCTTCTGCGCGGCGTCGAGCCAGGCCAGCCGCGCGGTGTGGACGCGGGCCTGCATGCGCGCGAGCGTGAACGCGACGTGCTGGTTCTCCCCGATCGACCGCCCGAACACCACGCGCTCCGTCGCGTACCGCAGCGCCTCCTCGAGGCAGCCCTGCGCGGCGCCGGTCGCGAGCGCGGCGAACGCGATGCGACCCTCGTCGAGCGCACGCAGGAAGTTCGCGTACCCGCGTCCGCGCTCGCCGAGCAGGTTCTCCGCCGGGACCCGCACGTCGGTGAGTGTGAGCGGGTGCGTGTCGGAGGTGTGCCAGCCGACCTTGTCGTACGCCGGCCCCACCTCGAACCCCGGCGTCCCCGCGGGGACGATGATGCTCGACAGCTCCTTGCGCACGTCGCCGCCCGGACCGCGCGTCTCCCCCGTGACGGCCGTGATCGTCACGAGGCTCGTGATCGGCGTGCCGGAGTTGGTGATGAACTGCTTGGAGCCGTCGACCACCCACTCGTCGCCGTCGAGCCGCGCGGTCGTGCGCGTCCCGCCGGCGTCCGAGCCGGCCTGCGCCTCGGTCAGGCCGAAGGCCGCGAGCGCCCTGCCCGCGAGCAGGTCCGGCAACCAGCGCTCCTGCTGCTCGCGCGTCCCGTGCCGGTAGATCGGCACGATGCCGAGCCCGACCCCCGCCTCCAGCGTCACCGCGATCGACTGGTCGGCGCGCGCGAGCGCCTCCACCGCGAGGCAGAGCGACACGTAGTCCTTGCCCTGACCGCCGACGTCGCGCGGGAACGGCAGCCCGAACAGCCCGAGCTCGCCCATCTGCGCGATGATCTCCATCGGCAGCCGACGCTCGGTGTCGTACCGGTACGCGGCCGGCGCGACGACGCCGTCGGCGAAGTCCCGCACGACCTGGTAGAGCTTCGCCTGCTCGTCGGTGAGCAGGGTGTCGACCTCGATCATGGTGCTCCCTGGGTGTCGGAGGATGTCGCCGACGCGGCGGGGTGTGCCGCGACGGCGTCGGTCCGGGTGGTGGTCGTGCTGGAGGCCGGGTCGTCCGGGTCACTCCCGGCGCGTCCGTCCGCGGCGGGTGCCGGTGCCGGTTCGACGACCGCGACCACCTGGTCGCGGCGCACGAGGTCGCCGGGGCGCACGGCGACGCGCGCGACGCCGTCGTGCGGCGCGAGCACGGGGTGCTCCATCTTCATCGCCTCGACCGTGACGAGGACCGCGCCCGCGCTGACCGGCTCGCCGTCGGGCGCGGTCGCCACGACCGTCCCGGGCATCGCGGCGCGCACCTCCGGGTCCGTCGCGGTGGCGACGCCCCCGCGTGCCCGACGGCGCTCGGCCCGGTTCCGCGCGGCACGCTCCGTCCGGTCGGGGGCTGCGAACGCGACGACCCGGCCGTCGCGGTGGAGCCACACGACCGCGGGATCGCCGTCGGCGGCGGGCTGCCACGCGAGCCGCACCCGCTCCCGGGTGCCGTCGACGGTGAGCCACCACGCGTCGTCGTGCCGCAGATCCGGTGCGAGCGACGCCCGGACGTCGCGGGCCCGCGCACCGTCGTCGGAGGACCCGTCGGTCTCCCGCAGCTGCACGACGGCGTCGCGCACCACGCCCCGGACCCGCACCTCGTGCTCGAGCCGACCGGCAGGGTCGCTCACGTCGCGCAGCACGACGACGCGCGCCGCGGGCCGCGCGTTGAGCCGCCACCCGTCGCGGGCCGCCCACGGGCCACCCTCGGCCTCGCCGAGAACGGGCTCGTCCACCACACCGGGTCCAGAACGGTGGCCAACCCCGTGCTCGGCAGCCCGGACGACGAACATCGCCGCCGCGACGAGGTCGACCGGTGACGTGACGGACGAGGTGAGGGGGTCGGGGGTGTGCGCGCCGTCGCCAGCGGAAGGTGCCCCGAGCTCGGAGGCGAGGTGCGGGGGAGGGGGCGCGCCGTCGTGGTCGGGTCTGGCGGGAGCGCCCGAGGGACGAGGGCGCGGATGGTAGACGGCGCGTCCCCTCCCCCGTTCCTCGCCGGACTGGACCAACCGGTCGATCAGGCCGGTGTCGAGCCGCCCCGCCCGGACGTCCTCGTCGGCGAGCAACGACCGCAGGAACCCGACGTTCGTCTCGACACCGAGCACGACGGTCCGCGCCAGCAACCCGTCGAGCCGTTCGATCGCCTCGTCGCGCGTCGGTGCCCACGCGACCGCCTTCGCCAGCATCGGGTCGTAGTCTCCGCCGACGACGGCCCCGCGCTCCACCCCGGAGTCGAGGCGCAGCGGCGACTCGTCGGGCCCGGCGTCGACCCCGCCGTCGTCGTACGCGAGGACCGTCCCCGTCGCGGGCAGGAAGCCGCGCGCCGGTGACTCGGCGTAGACGCGCGCCTCCACCGCGTGGCCGCGGAGCACGACGTCGTCCTGCGCGAGCGGCAACGGCTCCCCCGCCGCGACGCGCAGCTGGAGCTCGACGAGGTCGAGCCCCGTGACCATCTCGGTGACCGGGTGCTCGACCTGGAGTCGCGTGTTCATCTCGATGAAGAAGAACTCGTCGGGCGACGCGGCAGGGACGAGGAACTCGACGGTCCCGGCGCCGACGTAGCCGACGGACCGCGCGACCTCGCACGCGGCCTCACCCATCCGCGCGCGCTCGGCGGCGGACAGCAACGGCGACGGCGCCTCCTCGACGACCTTCTGGTGGCGCCGCTGGAGCGAGCACTCGCGCTCGCCGAGGTGGATCACGTTCCCGTGCGTGTCCGCGAGCACCTGGACCTCGACGTGGCGGGGCGCCTCGACGAGCCGCTCGAGCAGCAGCGTGTCGTCGCCGAACGACGACGTCGCGACCCGCCGCGCGGACGCGAGCGCACCGGGCAGGTCGGCGGCGGACCGCACGACGACCATCCCCTTGCCCCCGCCACCGGCGGACGGCTTGACGAGCAAGGGGAACCCGACGCCGGGTGCGGCGGCGAGCAGCGCGTCGTCGGGCATCCCCGGCTCGCCCGCCCCCGGGACCACGGGCACGCCGCGCGCCGCGACGACGCTCTTCGCCGCGAGCTTGTCGGCCATGGTCTCGAGGGCGTCGACGCCCGGGCCGACGAACGCGATCCCGGCTCGCCCGCACGCGGTCGCCAGGGCGGGGTTCTCCGACAGGAAGCCGTACCCGGGGTGGATCGCGTCGGCGCCGGTCGCGACGGCGGCGGCGAGGACGGCCTCGACGTCGAGGTACGAGCGCGCCGCAGGGGCGGGGCCGAGGCGCACCGCGACGTCGGCCTCGCGCACGTGGCGCGCCCCGGCGTCGGCGTCGGAGAACACCGCGACCGACCGGACCCCGAGTCGGCGCAGGGTCCCGATCACGCGGCACGCGATCTCGCCGCGGTTGGCGACGAGCACGGTGCCGAACGGCCGCGTCGCCGGGGGCGGGGCCGGGCGCGAGGCCAGTGAGGGGCGGTGGACGGTCACGGGCCTCACATCCGGAAGAGCCCGAACCGGGCGGTGGTCCGGTCGGCCGTGCCGAGGGGCGCGAGGGGCGTGCGGGAGCACACGCCCAGCGCGAGACCGAGCACGCGGCGCGTGTCGGCGGGGTCGATGACGCCGTCGTCCCACAGCCGGGCCGTGGCGTAGTACGGGCTGCCGTGCTCGTCGTAGTCCGCGCGGATGCCGGCCGCGAAGGCGGCCTCCTCGGCGGGGTCCCACGTCTCGCCGCGCGCGGCGAGCTGGTCGCGCTTGACCGTCGAGAGGACGGACGCGGCCTGCGGACCGCCCATGACGGAGATGCGGCTCGCGGGCCACGACCACAGGAAGCGCGGCGAGTACGCGCGCCCGCACATCGAGTAGTTCCCGGCGCCGAACGACCCGCCGACGATCACCGTGAGCTTCGGGACGCGCGTCGTCGCGACGGCCGTGACCATCTTCGCGCCGTCCTTCGCGATGCCGCCCGCCTCGGCGTCCGTGCCGACCATGAACCCGGAGATGTTCTGCAGGAACAGCAGCGGGATGCCGCGCTGGTCGCACAGCTCGACGAAGTGCGCCCCCTTGAGCGCCGACGCGCCGAACAGCACGCCGCGGTTCGCGAGGATCCCCACGGGGTGGCCGTGGATCCGCGCGAACCCGGTGACGAGCGTGTCGCCGTACTCGCGCTTGAACTCGTGGAACCGGCTGCCGTCGACGATCCGCGCGACGATCTCGCGCGGGTCGTACGGGGCTTGTACATCGGTCGGGACGGCGCTGTACAGGCTCTCGCCGAACGCTCTTGTCTCGCCCGGCGCCAGGTCCTCGTCCCGCCCTGCGGCGGGCGTCCCCGTGGCGGACGCCCCGACGGCGGGCGGCTCGGACGGCTCGACGTCCCACGCGGGCGCAGGGTCGGGCGGCAACGTCGCGACGATGCGGCGCACCGTGTCGAGCGCGTCGTCGTCGTCCTCGGCCAGGTGGTCGACGACACCGCTGCGCCGGGCGTGCAGCTCGCCGCCGCCCAGCTCCTCGGCCGTGACGACCTCACCGATCGCGGCCTTCACGAGCGGCGGGCCACCGAGGAAGATCGTGCCCTGGTCGCGCACGATGACGGACTCGTCGCTCATCGCCGGCACGTAGGCGCCGCCCGCGGTGCACGACCCCAGCACGGCGGAGATCTGCGCGATCCCCGCGGCGGACAGCTGGGCCTGGTTGAAGAAGATGCGGCCGAAGTGGTCGCGGTCGGGGAACACCTCGGCCTGTCGCGGCAGGAACGCGCCACCCGAGTCGACGAGGTAGACGCACGGCAGCCGGTTCTCCAGCGCGATCTCCTGCGCGCGCAGGTGCTTCTTCACCGTGAGCGGGTGGTACGTCCCGCCCTTCACCGTGGCGTCGTTGCACACGACCATGACCTGACGGCCGCTCACGACGCCGATCCCGGCGACGACGCCCGCGGCCGGCCACGCGCCGTCGTCCACGCCGTGACCCGCGAGCGGCGCGATCTCGAGGAACGGGCTGCCCTCGTCGAGCAGGCGGTCGACGCGGTCGCGCGGCAGCAGCTTGCCGCGCGACACGTGGCGGTCGCGTGCCGAGGCCGGTCCACCCAGCGCGGCGGCGGCGGTGCGCTCGCGCAGGTCGGCCACGAGGGCCCGCTGCGCGGCGTCGTCGGCCCGGGCGGTCTCCGACCCCGGGTCGACGGCGGTCGTCAGGACGGTCACGCGGACGTCCCCTCTCCCGGCCGGACCCCGGGTCGAGCGGCAGGACCGGTCGACTCTGCCGCGGAGCCCCGGGTTCGGCCGTCGGTCAGCCCGCCGCCGTGGAGCAGCGCGAGCCCCGGGTCCTCGAGGAGCGCGCCGAGGTCGGCGAGGAACCGGGCACCCTGCTCGCCGTCCACGACACGATGGTCGAACGAGAGGCTGAGGGTGACCACGTCGCGCAGGGCGACCTCGCCGTCGTGCTCCCACGGCCGCCGTCGGACCGCGCCGAGACCGAGGATCGCCGCCTCGCCCGGCACGAGGATCGGCGTCCCGGCGTCGACGCCGAACACCCCGACGTTCGTGATGGTGATCGTTCCTCCGGCGAGGCGCTCGGGTGGCGTGCGGCCGGCGCGCGCCGTCGCGACGAGCTCCGCGAGCGCGTCGGCGAGCGTCGGGAGGTCGAGCGCGTCGGCGTGCGGGACGTGCGGGACCACGAGCCCACGCTCCGACGCCACGGCGATCCCCAGGTGCACGTCGCGGTGCCGCCAGATCTCGGCCGAGCCGTCGGGCAGGTCGTGCCAGGCGCTGTTGAGCGCGGGGTGCCGCGGCAGCGTGACGCACAGGGCGCGCGCAACGAGCGCGAGCACCGTGATCCGGCTGTCCCGTGCGAGCCGGTGCGTGCGCAGCCGGTCGAGCAGCTCGAGGCTGCGCGTGACGTCGACCGTGAGGAAGACCGTCGCGTGCGGGGCGGTGAACGCGCTCGACACCATCGCCGCGGCCGTGTGCTTGCGCACGCCACGCACGGCGACGCGCTCGACGGCGGTCGCAGGACCCGGGGACGTCGACGCGGCCGCCGAGATCGGCACGTCGACGTCAGATCGGTCGCCGGACGCGAGATCGGTCGTCCGGAGGACCGGTCTCGGGCCGACGTGCCGATCTCGGTGCCCTCCCCTTCCGGGCGCCGCGGCGTGGTCCGGTGTGACGTCACGGTGGCAGCTCACCGCCGCGAGCACGTCGGCGCGCGTGATGAGACCGCCCGGCCCGGTGCCCTCGACGCGCTCGACGTGCACGCCGAGCTTCTTGGCGAGCGCGCGCACCGGCGGCGTCGACCGCGGCCGTTCGACGGCGCCGTCAGCCGTCCTGCTATCGGGCAGCGGTGTGCCGCCGAACCCTGGGTTGTGCGGCACGTGCGGGCCTGACTGCCGCGTAACGCCGGGTTCGGCAGCAGCCTCGGCGGCACGGCGACGACGGCGCGCCGGGCGGCCCGTGCTGTCCGGGCGGGCGCCGTAGCCCACGAGGTTCGGCTCGACGACGTCGCGGACGTCCGGGCGCTCGCCCTCCTCCGCGGCGTCGGACCCCGGCTCCTGCGGCACGGAGGCCTCCGGCTGCCGCACGACCCCGGGTTCGGCAGCCGGAGGTGACTCCGCGCCCGGCGTCGCGGGGTCGCCCGGCGTCGCGGGGTCGCCCGATGTCGCCGGGTCGTCGACCTCGAACGTGACGATGGGGTCGCCGACGTTCACCGTCTGGCCCTCGACGGCGTGCAGCGTCGCGACGACGCCCGCGTAGGGCGAGGGCAGGTCGACGAGCGCCTTGGCCGTCTCGACCTCGGCGATCACCTGGTTGAGCTCGACGTGGTCGCCGGCGTGGACGTGCCAGATCACGATGTCGGACTCGGTGAGCCCTTCCCCGAGGTCGGGGAGGCGGAACTCGCGCGTCGTCATCACCGGGACACCCCCTCCCCCGCGAGGACGGGCACCGTCGCCCGCCCGGCGGTGGCACCGGTCGCGGCACCCGCCGCAGCGCCACCGCTCGGCACCCGGCCGAGCACCCGGTCGACCCCGTCGAGGATGCGGTCGAGGTCCGGCAGGTAGTGGCCCTCGAGCCGCGCCGGGGGATACGGCATCCCGTGCCCCGTGACGCGCACGGGCGCGGCCTCGAGGTACTCGAAGCAGCGGTCGGTCATGGTCGCGACGACCTCGGCACCGAGCCCGGCGTGTCGCGGCGCCTCGTGGGCGACGACGAGGTGGCCGGTCCGGCGCACGGACGCGGCGACCGTGTCGTGGTCCATCGGGGACAGCGACCGCAGGTCGATCACCTCGAGGGACACGCCGTCGTCGGAGGCGGCGACGGCGGCGTCGAGCGCCGTCCCGACGAGCCCGCCCCACGTGACGAGCGTGACGTCGCGGCCCTCGCGCAGCACGTGCGCACGGTCCATCGGTGGTGCGAGCGCGAGGGGGATCTCCTCGACCTCGCCCTTGAGGTGGTAGCGCCGCTTGGGCTCGAAGAAGATCACGGGGTCGTCGCACGCGACCGCCTGCCGCAGGACCGTGAACGCGTCCTGCGGGCTCGCGACCGAGACGACGCGCAGGCCCGCGACGTGCGCGAACATCGCCTCGGGCGACTCCGAGTGGTGCTCGGCCGCGCCGATGCCGCCGCCCACGGGGATGCGGATCGTGATCGGCAGCCGGACCCGGCCACCGGTGCGCGCGTGCATCTTCGCGAGCTGGGACACGATCTGGTCGAACGCGACGAACACGAAGCCGTCGAACTGGATCTCGCACACGGGGCGGTACCCGCGCATCGCCAGCCCCACGGCCGTGCCGATGATCCCCGACTCCGCGAGCGGCGTGTCGAGCACGCGCCGCGGGCCGAACTCGGCCTGCAGGCCGTCGGTCACGCGGTAGACGCCGCCGAGCCGGCCCACGTCCTCGCCCATGACGACGACGCGGTCGTCGTCGGTCATGGCCCGGTGCAGCCCGGCGCCGAGCGCCTTCGCGAGCGTCAGGGTGGTGGTCATCGCCGTGCTCCTTCCGGCATCCCGGTGCCCGACGACGCGGCGTCGCCCTCGTCCGGAGGCCCGCCTGCCGCGTCGCTCGCCGCGTCGTCGAACGACGCGAGGTAGCGCGCGTGCTCGGCGCGCTCGCGCGCGAGGGGTGCGTGCGGCTCGGCGTACACGTGGTCGAAGAGCGACGACGGCGGCGGGTCCTCGAGCGCGACGCACCCGGCGCGCAGCTCGGCGGCGGCGGTGTCGGCGGCACGTCGGACGCGCTCGTCCTCGGCGTCGGTCAGCACGCCGACGCCGCGCAGGTACGCCGCGTAGCGCGCGACCGGGTCTCGTCCCGCCCACAGCTCGAGCTCGGCCGCGTCCCGGTAGCGCTTCGGGTCGTCGGCGGTGGTGTGCGGGCCCATGCGGTAGGTGACGGCCTCGACCAGGGTGGGGCCGCCGCCGTGCCGGGCCCGGTCGAGCGCCGCACGGGTCACCGCGAGGACGGCGAGGACGTCGTTGCCGTCGACGCGCACGCCCGGCATGCCGAAGCCCCGCGCGCGCTCGACGAGCGGCACGCGCGACTGGAGCGCGACCGGCTCGGAGATGGCCCACTGGTTGTTCTGGCAGAGGAACACGACGGGCGAGCGGTACGTCGCCGAGAAGACGAAGGCCTCGTTGACGTCGCCCTGGCTCATCGCGCCGTCGCCGAAGTACGCGACGCCCACGGGCAGGCCGTCCGCAGGGTCGACGCGACCGGCGTCGACGTCGAGCTGCACGCCCATCGCCCAGCCCGTCGCGTGCAGGGCCTGCGCACCGATGATCACCTGCGGCGACGCCATGCCGATCGCGTACGGGTCCCAGCCGCAGACCGTGACGCCCCGCCACACGCGGACGAGGTCGACGGGCGACGCGCCGCGCACCGACGCGACGGCGTGCTCGCGGTAGGACGAGAAGACGAAGTCGTCACGGCGCAGCGCGCGGGCCGACCCGACCTGCGCCGCCTCCTGGCCGAGCAGCGGTGGCCACAGGGCCAGCTCGCCCTGGCGCTGGAGCGCCGTCGCCTCCGCGTCGAGGCGGCGCGCGACGACCATGTCCTCGTAGAGCCGCAGGAGCGTGCCCCGTGCCACGGCCCGTGCGGCGTCGTCCCCGGACGCGAGGTCGAGGTCGGTGAGCCACCGGTCGTGCTCCGCGTCCGGACGACGCGTCCCGTCCTCGGCGAGGAGGCGCACCGTGCGGCTCTCCGCGCTGCCCGGTACGGCCGGGGTCGTCGTCTCGTCGTCCTGCTCTGCTCGTGCGTCGCGCGGGGTCTCCGCCCGGTGACCGTCGTGCTCCTTCGGCAGGGTCTCCACCGTCGAGCCGGTCCGCACCGCAGGTTCGCTGGCCACCATGCCACCTCGCCTTCGAGTACTGCTGGGAGCCGGACCTCACCGTCGAGGACCGGGATAGGGCGAACGTAACCCCGGTCACGCACATGGCTCCACCGATGCCCGACACGCTGTGCAGTGTGAGCACCGTCACGTTGTTAGGGTGAGCAGCATGCACAGCGCCGACGCTGTCGACCTCGACCTCCTGCTCGCGCTCCGCGACGACCCGCGGGCCACGATCGTCGCGCTCGCCGACCGTCTGCGGCTCTCGCGCAACACCGTCGCGGCACGGCTGGCGCGGCTCGAGGCGGAGGGCGCGTTCCTCGCGCTCGACCGGCGCATCGACCCGCACGTGCTCGACCACCCGCTCACCGCGTTCGTCGAGGTGCAGCTGCGGCAGAAGGAGCTGGCGCGCATCGTCGAGGACGTCGCGCGCATCCCGGAGGTCGTGCAGGCGCACGGTCGCAGCGGGACCGCGGACCTGCGCGTCACCGTCGCGTGCCGCGACACCGACCACCTGTTCCGCATCGACGCCGCCATCCTCGCGATCGACGGCGTCGAGCGGACCGAGACCTCGCTCTCCATGGGCGAGCTCATCCCCTACCGGCTGCAGCCCCTGATCGAGAAGCAGCGCCGGGGCCGCCGGGCGGCCGGAGCGTGAGCCGGAGAGCGTCGTCGTCGGACCTGTCCACGCGGAGATCGGAGGAACCGTGCCGAACCTGTTCGTCGTGGCGAGGAGAGGCACCTACGAGGAGTTCGTGTCGGTGTACGACCCCTCCGACGCGACCGCCTCGGACAGCACGGGGTCGACGGTGCTCCACGCCGCGCTGGGCAACAAGCCGGTCGTGCGGGCCCGGATCGCCGGGCGCCTGCTCGACGACGATGCCGACGCGGCGGCGGTCACGCCCGACGGCGTGACGACGGCGCACGTGCTGCTGGGACGCCCGCGGTTCGACGTCCCGACCGACGGACCGCTGCTGCGGCGGCTGTTCGACGGCGGGTGCGACCCGAACCGCGCGTCCGCGCGCTTCGGCACACCGCTGCTGACGCTTGCCCGCCAGCTGAAGTTCCCGGACGGCGCGCTCGCCCCGCTGTACGACGTCGTGCTGAGCGTCTCAGGTCTCGACCCGCTGTCGCCACCACCGCCCGCCCGGTCCACCCTCGAGAGCGTGAGGCTCCTCGGGGAGCGCCGGGCAGCGCTGGAGCGCCGGCTGACCGCGCTGCTGGAGGAGCGCGGTCGGGCAGCTCGCGGGGACGCGCCGCCGATCGACGCCGCGCGGGCGAGGGCCGTCGCGGAGGAGGCGCTCGTCGAGCTCGAGCGCGACCTGAGGGTCCCGCTCGCGATCTGGGAGGACGACCCGGGCGTCGAGCCGGTCGGCGACCACGGCGACGTCTGGGTCGTGATGTGGAACTCGGTGGAGTACCTCCGGAGCAAGGACTTCCTCCGGCAGGTGCTCGTCGGTCCCGTCGTCGTGCCCAAGGACGGTCGGCCGTGGTTCGTCCTCCCCACCGCCTACCCGGTCGCCGTCGGGCTCGACCGCTGGCGCCGCGGCGAGCTCTGAGGGCATCACCGCGACGACGACACGCTCTCCGTCCACCCCCCGAGCTCCCGGACCGGGAGGCCGTCGCGCGCCGGCACGATGCGCCGGTCCTCGCCGTCGACCCGCACGCGCACGGGGCGCGCGTCGGGCGCGCGGTCCGCGACGACGTCGTACGACACGACCTTGCCGTCCCGCCACCGCACGCTGACCTCGTAGCCGCCACGCGCGCGGAGGCCGGTGAACGACCCCTCTGCCGACCAGGCGGCGGGCAGCGCGGGGAGCAGGTGGAGGAATCCGTCGTGGCTCTGGAGCAGCATCTCCGCGACCGCGCCGGTGATGCCGAGGTTGCCGTCGAGCTGCATGGGCGGGTGCGTGGCCAGCAGGTTCGGCAGCGTGCTGAACCGGAGGAGCCCCCGGAGCATGGACCGCGCGCGCTCGGCGTCCCCGAGCCGCGCGAACAGCGCGGCACGCCACGGCCACGTCCACGAGCGACGGCTGTCTCCTGACACCGTCGCCTCGTCGAAGGGCACGCCGTCCCGCTCGCCGCACCTGGCCTTGAGGGAGACGAGCGCAGCGGCCCGCAGCTCGGGGGTCGCGGCAGTGACCTGCCGTCCCGGGAAGACGGCGAACAGGTGCGACGTGTGGCGGTGCAGGTCCTCGGGGTCGTCCCGGTCGGTCTGCCACTCCTGGAGCTGGCCCCAGCGGCCCACGAGGTTCGGCGCGAGCCGCGTCAGCAGCCCGGCGACGACGGCGCGGTGCTCCGGGTCGGCGTCGAGCGCCACCGCGCAGTCGAGGTAGTTCTCGAACAGGTCGCGCACGATCTGCTGGTCGTGCATCACGCCGTCCTCGCGAGGCCCGTGCTCCGGTGACCAGCCGTCGGGGGCGACGAGCGCGCCGTCGGGCCGCTCGACGAGCCGGTCCTCCCAGAACTCGCACACCTCGCGCAGCACCGGGTAGGCCGTCGCCTCGAGGAACGCGCGATCCTGCGTGAACGCCCAGTGCTCGTAGAGGTGCTGCGCGTACCAGGCGCTCGCGACGGTGTTCCACTCCCACGCGTTGCCGCCGAAGATGCTCTGCGACGTGCGCGCCGTCCACCCCCGGACGTCCGGCCCGAAGGCGTGCCGCGTCGCGACGCGGCTCGGCACCGCCACCTGCTCGACGAACGCGGCGAGCGCCTCGTGGGTCTCCGGGAGGTTCGTGGTCTCGGCGCCCCAGTAGTTCATCTGGACGTTGATGTTGGTGTGGTAGTCGCACGCCCAGGGCGGTTCGTCCTCGTCGTTCCACAGACCCTGCAGGTTCGCGGGGAGCCCTCCCGGGCGCGACGACGCGTGCAGGAGGTAGCGCCCGTAGGCGAACAGGGTCTGCTCGAGGGACGGGTCCTCGCCGCCGTCGGCGTAGCGCGCGAGCCGGCGGTCGGTCGGCAGCGCGAGCACGTCGGGCGCGGACGTCCCCCAGTCCACGCGCACGCGCGACATCGCCTCGCCGACGTGCGCGACGTGCTCGGCGCGCAGCTCCTCGTACGGCCGTGCGGCCGCCGCGGCGAGCGCCGCGTCGAGGACCGGCACCGGGTCCTCGCCCCGCCAGCCGTGGGCCGCGCTCAGGCGGTAGTCGGTCCGGGCGTCGACGAGGACCGTGAGGCTCGTGGCGCCGACGACGCGCAGCGCCGTCCCGTCCGACGTCACCTCGGCCGCGGGTGCTCCGCCGTCGCGTCCCGCGCCGGGCCTGCCGCTGCGCCCGCCGTCGCGCGCACCGGTGCCGCTCCCCGGTCCGGTCGCGATCACCTGCACCGCGGCCGCGTGGCGCAGGCCGTTGGCGAGCACGCCGCGGAACGCGAGCCGGCGGGCCTCTCCGTCGACGGTGGTCGGGGCGTCCTCCTGGGCCGAGTCGAGCGTGATGGTGGCGGTCAGGCCCGACGGCGCGTCGGTCGTGCAGCGCAGGACGAGGACGTCGGCGACGTGGCTCGCGAACGCCTCGCGCCGGACGGTCCCCGCCGGCGTCGCGAACGTGGTGGTGTGGACGCCGACGGTCGGGTCGAGCGCGCGGCGGTAGTCGGCGGACGCCACGGCGTCCGCGACACCGACCTCGCCGTCCGCCTCCGAGCCGTCGCGACCCGTGCCCTCGACGGCGATGCGGAGCACGCCGAACGCGCGGTACGACCCGAATCCCGTGACGCCGAGGTCGAACGCGTCGTCGGGAACGCCGGCGAGGGCGTTGTCGTAGCCGTTCGCCCCTCCCCAGAGACTGTGCTCGTTGAGCTGGACGCGCTCCTCGGCGATCCCGCCGAACAGCGTCGCGCCGAGGCGGCCGTTGCCGATCGGGAGAGACTCGGACGACCAGTCCGTCGCGGGCGCGTCGTACCAGAGCGCGGCCGGGGACCGGCCGGCGGTCGGTGCGGGCCGAGGGTGCTCAGGGGCGTGGGTCACGAGACCTCCGGGACGTCGTCGGTCGGGTGCATGGTCGTGAGCGGGGACCGGAGCCCGCTCACCGCAGGTCGCGGACGTAGGCGGCGGCGCCGTCGTAGGCGGCGATCCGCCGCTCGTAGTACGTGGCGATGATGAGGAGCAGGCCGCCCGCGGCGGCGAGCGTGAGCATCCACGGCCCGGCCGAGATGCGTGTCCCGAGCTGGGAGACGAACACGACGAGGATCTCCACCGGGAGGACCGCGACCCCCAGGAGGAACGGTGCCGCGAGGTGCATGCGGGTCCCGACGAGCACCGCGGCGAGCGCGAGGACGACGACGAGCATCGCGCGCCAGGTCCGCGCGTCCGTGTAGGTCGCGAGGACCGACGGTCCGAGCGTCGCGAGGATGCCCGGGGCGAGCAGCGCCCACGACCCGGCACGACCGAGGGGCCACGTCCGGCGTCGGGCGCCGGACGTGCGACCCGTGCCGTCGACCGGGACGGCGTCCGACCCGCCCGGAGCGGCTGGCACCGACGTCGCGACGAACGCGAGGTAGCCCGCGACGAGCAGCCCCGCGCCGAGCGGCAGCGAGAACACCTCGACGCGGAGCTCACGCGGCGACCACGCGCCGATCGCCGCGACGAGCGCGAGCAGCCACGTGAACCAGGCCGGAGGCAGGTCGTCGAGACCGCGCAGGGCGCGCCGGGCACCGACGACGACGAGCACCAGGAGGACGACCTCGACCGCCCAGGCCGCGGCGATCGCGCCCCACACGGGTCGCACGTTCGCGACGACGCCGACCACGACGAGCACGAGCGCAGGAGCCAGTGCCCAGCTCCGCAGCCCCGCCCGCCAGGACCGCGGCGCGACGCGGGCGGCGACCACCCCGGCTCCGAGCGCGCACGCCCCACCCGCGAGCGCCCACGCGGACCCGAGCCCGAACAGCGCTCCCCCGCCCGGCACGTGCGCCACGTGGAGCGACTCGACGGTCCCGGCGCTCGCCGCGAGGACCGCGAGCCCGCTGACCCGGAGCACCGCGGGACGTGCCCAACCAGGGGCGGGCCGGCGTCGCGACGCCAGTGCCGCCGCCCCGACCACGAGCAGTCCCGCGGCCGCCACCAGGCAGGTCGCCCGCACGTCCCCCGCGCCGGGCCGAGCGACGAGCACGACGAGCGACGGCGCGACGAGCAGGACCCCGCCGGCGGTCGCGAGGTCCCATCCCCGACGCCCTCGCCACGCGAGGAGCACACCGACGACGGCCGCCGCGAGACCGGGCGGCGCCGTGTACGCCTCGACGAGGCCGACGCCCGAGGCGGCGAGCGCCGTCCACACGGCGACGGTGGTGAGGACACCGACGAGCCACCAGACCGGCGTGCGGTCGGGCGTGCGCGCGACGAGCGCCGCGCCCACCGCCAGGAGCAGCAGGACCGCCACCGCGACGTCGGGCCCGGCCGCGGGCCGCGCGTACGCGAGCCCGACGGCGATCGTCCCCGTGAGCGCGGCGCTCGCCTCGAGCACCTCCCGGACGCCGCGCGCGTCACCCACCCTCACGTCGACGGCGTGCCCGACCCCGCGGGCACCGGCCGCGACCGTGGCGACGAGCGCCGCGACGACGGGCAGCACGACGGGCGAACCGCTGCCCGGGACGAGCATGGCGCCCGCGCTCACGACGGCGACGGACGCCGTCGGCAGGGCGAGCCCCGCGCCGACGAGCCGCAGCGCCGGAGCGGTGCCGGACCGGCGCGTGACGACGAGCACGACCTCGAGCGCGAGCATCGCGAGGCACGCGACGACGGACCACCAGCTGCGCGCGGTCGCGACGGTCGCGACCCCGACGACGAACGGCACCGCGGTGACGCCGAGGACGGCCCACCAGGTGTCCCGCCCAGCGCGCGGGACGAGCGTCGTCGCGAGCGCCACGACCGACGCCACCGCCGACACCGTGCACAGCGCCGCGACGCCGTCGAGGCCGGACCAGCCGAGCGTCACGCCGAGGACGACGAGCCCGTAGGCGTACGCGGCCGCGACGAGCGGCGCGTGCGCGGGCCGCGGCACGGCCCGACGCACCGCGAGGAGGAGCGCCACGACCGCGACCGCCCCGAGGGTCGCCGTCGGCCGCGACGACCACGAGCCGACGAGGAGGAGACCGGTCGCGGCGAAGACGCCCACGATCCCGGCGACCCGCCAGCGCGCCACGTCGCCGCCCGCCGTCGCGACGCGTCGTCGGGCGCACGCGACGAGCAGCACGGTCGCGAGCGTCGCGAGCAGCACGAGCGACGACACGCCCGCGAGCCGCGGGTCGAGCACGAGGCCGAGGACGAGCGCGAGGGCGAACCACGGCGCGGTCGCGCGGCCGGCGGTCGTGACAGGGCTCCCGGTCGCGACCGGGCCACCGGTGACGGCGGGCCCCTGGGTGCCGAGCGGCAGCCGGCCCGCGACGAGCGCCACGACGAGCAGCGCGAGCACACCGACGTGCACCCCGGTGGCGAGCGGCCCCGCCCAGAACGTGCTCTCCGCGCCGACCGCGGACTGCGTCCACCAGGCGTCGCTGCCGAGCGGCGCCGTCCCGAGCCGCACGTCGGGTCCGGCGGCCGCGCGCGCGACCACGTCCAGAGCGCGGGCGGGCAGCCCGAGCAGCGCCCCCGTGCCGAGCAGCAGGACGGTCAGCCCACCGCCGAGCAGGAGGTCCGAGCGGGACCGGGAGGCCAGGGGCGTGCCGCCACGGAGCGCCGTCGTGACGCGCGGGTCGCTCCCGGCCACGAGCGCGAGCCAGCCGAGGGCCGCGCTGGCGGGGACGAGCCCGAGCCGGAGCAGATCGTCGCTCACGCCGAGCAGCCCGGCGGCGAGCACGGCGGTGACGCCCGTCGCCGCGAGCCACGCGCGCTCGTGCGTGACGAGACGCAGCACGACGGCGACGACCGCGCACGCCAGCACGAGCCCTGCCGCTGCGAGACGCCCCGGCGTCCCGGGCGTGTCCAGGGCCGTCAGCGAGACCAGGACCGCCAGCGGGAAGAGGACCGCCCGCACGACCTGCGACAGGCGACGCTCGGGCGCGAGCGTGGAGCCGAGACGCGGTCCCGTGCGGCGCGCGACGACGCCCACCGCAGCGGACACGAGGCTCGCCGCGAGCAGCCCCAGCACCCAGGCCCACGCACGCAGGCCTGCCATCGCGACGAGGAGCGGCACCACGGGGGCGAGCACGACGGCGCTCGTCACCCAGGCGCGCACGCGTGCCCGGTCCCCCACGACGCCGAGCACGACGACGACGCCGCCGAGGACCAGGGCCCGCGCGAGCGCGGGGTCGACGCCGGCGAGCAGCCCGGCCTGGAGCGCGAGCTCCGCGTCGACGAGCGCGAGCACCACGGCGAGGGCCGCGACCGCCTCCGCCGACGACCGCAGGCCGGTGCGGCGCAGCAGGACCGCCGCGCCGAGCGTCAGGACGGTGACGACCCCGGTCGCGACGGCCCGCAGGGCGAGGGCGTCGCCGAACGTGAAGAAGACGAAGACGACCACGGACACGGCGAGGAGACCGGCACCCGCCGCGGCGAGGACCGGCTGCAGACCGATGCTCGGCGCGGGCCTGGGCGCGGGCGTCGGCACGGGCGAGTACCCCGGTACCGGCGCGTACCCGCGAGGAGGCGCGGTCCGGGGAGCCGCTCCCGCCGGTACAGGACGCGGCACCGTGGGCCGACCGGGAGCCGCACCGGGAGGAGAGGTGGGAGCGCCCACCGCCGGCACGGTGCCGGTGGGGCGGTGGGCGACGGCGCGCCGGTCGGGCGACGGTGCGTACCCCGCGCGCCTCGTGCTCTCGCGAGCCCACGCCGCGGCCTCGGGCTGGGCGGCCCGCAGCGCGTCGAGCGCGTCCTGGCGCCGTCCGAGCGCGTCGGCGGCCTCGCGCGACGCGCCGTCGACCGCGAACGCGAGCGGACCGACGAGGTCGAGCCGGCAGCGGTCGCAGCGGGTGGAACGCAGGGGCGCGGCGCACGCGGGACACGAACGGGTGTCGGGCAGCCGCGCCAGCGCGACGTCGACCCACGGCTCTCTCATGCGGACATCCTGGCGAACCGGGGCGCCCGCGGGGGCGCTGTCCACAGCGGGAACCGTGGCAGTCTCGTGAAGACCGAGGCGGTAGCGCCTTCTGAGGCCCAGTGGAGCCTGCCGAACCCGGGGTTGTGCGGCGTTCGGAGGCCGATGTGCCGCACAACCCGGGGTTCGGCAACCTCACCGGTCGCCGCCCCGACGGCCTAGCCGGCCGCCGTCTCGGCAACGTCTCCGATCGCCGTCTCGACGACCTCGGCCGGCCGAGGACCGCGGTCCACCGACGCAGAGCCCGGCACGGCGACCGCCGCGATCGCGGTCGTGATCGGGATCGCGAGGACGAGCCCGATCGACCCGACGAGCGTGCGCACGACCTCCTCCGCGATCTCGCCTGACGTGAGGCTCGTCGCGAGCGACTGGTCGGACAGGTAGACGGCCATGAGCAGCGGCAGCGCGGCGCCGACGTACGCGAACGCGATCGTGTAGACGGTCGAGGCGATGTGGTCGCGGCCGATGCGCATCGCGCGCGTGAAGAGCTCGGCCCGCGTGGCGAGCGGCGCGACGGCGCGCAGCTCCCACACCGCGGACGCCTGGGTGATGGTCACGTCGTTGAGCACGCCCATTCCGGCGAGGACGAGCCCGCACAGGACGACGCCCTGGATGTCGATCGCCGGTGCGTACTGCGGGATCCACAGGGACTCCTCGGACGTGAGGCCCGTGATGTTCGACGCGCCGGACCCCCACGACCCGATCAGCGCCGTGAGGGCGAGCCCGACGAGGGTGCCGAGCAGCGCCGTCGACGTCCGGGCCGTGAACCCGTGCGCGACGTACAGGACGACGAACATCACGAGCGACGACGTCACGAGCGCGACGCCGAGCGCGTCCTGCCCGGTGAGCAGGGCGGGCAGCGTGAACCAGCCGATGACGGCGAACGCGCCCGCCAGCCCGGCGAGCGCCGCGAGCCCGCGCCATCGCGCGACGGCCAGCACGACGAGCGCGTACGCCGCAGCGAGGATGCCGATCGGCAGCCCGCGCTCGAAGTCGAGGAAGACGAACGGTGTCCCACCGCCCGCCTCGGCCCCGGCGATGAACAGCACGCGCAGGCGGTCGCCCTCGTCGAAGCCGTAGGCGAGGTACTCGGGCGGCGCCTGCACGGTGATCTCGTCGCCGCCCACGTCCACACCCCCGGCGCGCGAGCCGTCGTCGAGCCGCGCGAGGACGGACGACGTCTCCTCGTCCACCGGCCCGGTGACGGTCGCCCGCAGGACGGAGCTGCCCTCGGCGGCGACGGGGATGCGGGCGGGGACGTCGTCGGCCGCCGGCCACAGCGCGACGAGCCCGGCGAGGGTCGCGAGCAGGAGCGGCACGAGCAGCGCGGTGAGCGTCAGCCGGACCCGGCGCGTGGCGGGGGCGGCGGGTCCGTGCGCGTGCCCGTGGACCGCCTCGGGTCCGCCGGGTCGTCCTGCGGCGCGGACCGCGCGGCGGGTGGTCGGTTCGGTCACCGGACGATGCTGACACGTCCGCCGGCCTGCCCGGGCGCCCCCGCGCCGTCGGGCACGCCCGCCGTCGCCTCACGGCCGGGAGGCCCCGGCCGGCACGTCACTCGGGGAGGGTGACGAGCCCGCGGCGCACGCCCGCGACGAGGCGGCGGGGCACGGCGACCTCCCGCCCGTCGACGACGACGGTCACGAGCTGCGGGACCTGCGCCTTCCACTGCGAACGACGGGCGCGGGTGTTGGAGCGGGACAGCTTGCGCTTGGGCACGGCCATGAGAGGTCCTTCCGGGGTCGGGAGGACGAGTCTACGAGGACTGATAACGGTTATCAACTGACTCCGCGGCGCGATGCGGACCGGTAGCATCCCACCCGCCGCGCGGTCGCGCGGACCCGACCGGGCGCGTCCCTGCGCCCCGCACCCGCCAGGAGCACCGCATGGCCACCGTCGACTACTTCCTCACCGGCGACCACGACGCCGCCCGTCACCAGCTCGCGACGGCGCTCCACGAGCAGGGCTTCACCGTGACCACGCAGCGCAGCGGCCAGTGGTCGGTCGAGCGCGGGAGCAGGACGAAGACGTTCTGGCTCGGCGCGTTCGCCGGCAAGCAGCAGCACCTCGTGTTCACGGTGGACTTCATGGAGCACGGCGGCGCCCTGGTCGCGCGCGTCCAGCGCCCCACCGGTCAGGGCGCGATGGCGGGCGCGGTCGGCGTCGCGCGGTCGAACAAGGCGTTCTCCGAGGCGGACCAGGCCATCGGGACCCGGCTCACGCAGGCCGGCATCCTCGCGGACGTCGTCCACGCCTGACGAGGCGCACGACGAAGGCCCGGGTCCCTCGCGGGACCCGGGCCTTCGTCACGCCGACCGGCCGGTGACGGCTCGGTCAGCGGGACGTCACTTGGCGACGGCCTTCTTGAGCAGGCTGCCGGCGCTGATCTTCACGCCGTAGCCGGCCGGGATCGAGATCTCCTCGCCCGTGCGGGGGTTGCGACCCGTGCGGGCGGCACGCTCGACGCGCTCGACGGACAGGAGGCCCGTGACCTTGACGGCCTCGCCCTTGCCCAGCGACTCGATGAGCACCTCCTGGAAGGCGTTGAGGGCCTTCTCCGCGTCCGCCTTCGACAGGTCGGCCTTGCTGGCGATGGCCGAGACGAGCTCGGACTTGTTGAGCGACATGCGAATCCCTTCCTCGGTTCACGACGCGCGGTGGTCACCACGCGTCGTCACGGTCTCAGTGTGCCAGCCGAGGGGCCGTGCACCGGGGACAACACTAGGGAACACGCGGAGTTTCGCGCGACTTCTGGCGCCTCAGCCGGCGTCGGAGGCCTCGGCACGGCACGTCGCGCACGTGCCGAAGAGCTCCACGACGTGCTCGATGTCGACGAAGCCGTGCGACGAGCCGACCGTGCGGGCCCAGCTCTCCACGCTCGGGCCGTCGATCTCCTCCGTGCGTCCGCACGAGCGGCAGACGAGGTGGTGGTGGTGCTCGGTCCGTGCGCACCGGCGGTACAGGTTCTCGCCCTCCGCGGTGCGCAGGGTGTCGACGACGCCGGCCTCCGACAGCGCCTGGAGCCCGCGGTAGACGGTCGCGAGACCGACCGCGTCGCCCCGGGCGCGCAGGTCCTGATGGATGTCCTGCGCGCTGCGGAAGCCGGCCTGCGCGTCGATCGCCTCGAGCAGCACCGCGCGCTGCCGCGTCATCCTCTGCACGACGACCACCTCCTCCGTCCGTGGAACGCCCGAGCATCTCACGGGATTCCGGAGGAGCGGGGCCGTCAGCCCGCAGCCTCGCACACCAGACCCTGCCGGAGGGCGTCGAGGTTCGCGCGCATGGCCGCCAGGTAGTCGGCCTCCTCGTCGGTGTGCCCCTCGAGCGGGTCGAGCATGTCGGTGCCCACCCCGAGGTCGTCCGCCAGGGTCCGGGTGACCTTGGGGCTCACGAGCACCTCGAAGAACAGGGTCTCCACCCCCGCGTCCTCGACGACGCCGCGGACCTCGCGCAGCCGGGCGGGCGACGGCTCCGCCTCCGGGTCGATCCCGGAGATGCCGACCTGGACCAGGTCGTACCGCTCGGCGAGGTAGCCGAAGGCCGCGTGCGAGACGACGAGCGTCGCGCCCGCGCACGCCGCGAGCCCCGTCGCGTACTCCTCGTCGAGAACGACGAGGTCGTCCTCGAGCGCCTGCGCGTTGGCGGCGTAGTCGTCGGCGTGGTCGGGGTCGATCGCGGAGAGCTCCTCGGCGACCTGGTGCCCGACGGTCGCGAGCCGCGTCGGGTCGAGCCAGAAGTGCGGGTCGAGGACGGAGCCCTCCGGCGCCGGGGCCGCGGAGCCGTTGGGCCCGGCCTCGAGACCGGCGGCCTCTGCGGTGTCCAGCACGTTCTCGGGGTCCCGTGCGGCGACCGCCTCGTCGGTCGAGGGCTGCATCCCCGACAGGTAGACGACGAGGTCGGAGCTCCCGATCTGGCGCACCTGCGCCGGTGAGAGCTCGAGGTCGTGCGGCTCGGCCGCGGGCGGGGTGAGGTTGCTGACGGCGACGTGCTCGCCGCCGACGCGCTCGGCGACGTACTCCAGCGGGTAGAACGAGGCGAGGACCTCGACGCCGTCGTCGTCGGCGCCGGCGGGCGTGCAGGCGGCGGTGAGCGTCAGGGCGAGGAGCACGCCGCCGGCGAGGGCGGCGCCGCGGGCGCGCGGGAGGGGGCGGGTCATGGGGTGCTCCGTGGGTCGGTGGTTCGGGTGCGGGCGACGGGTCCGCCGAGGGCGACGTACGACGGCCGCGGTACCCGGTCGACGGACCGGGTACCGCGGCCGTGCGTGCTGCGTGGAGGTGCTCAGCCCGCGGGAGTGGTCTCCTCGTCCGCGTGCTCGTGGTCCTCCTCGGAGTGGTCGTGCGCGTCCTCCTCGGAGTGCTCCTCCTCCGAGTGCCCGGCCTCGGCGTGCTCCTCCTCCGAGTGCCCGGCCTCGCCGTGCTCGGCCGACCCGGCCTCGACGTCGCCGGAGACCCCGTTGATCTCGTTGGGCTCGACGTCGAGCTCGACCGTGTTCCAGACCTCGCCGGTCTCGATGTCGACCGCGTGGATCGCCTGGTTCGCCGGGTCGGTGACGTAGGCGGAGCCGTCGAGCATGAAGATCGCCGGTCGCGGCGACTGCCACTCCTCGGGCTCCTCCCACGCGTCGACCACCGGGATGGAGCGGACGAGCTGCTTGGTCGCCGGGTCGACGACGTGGATCTGGCCGTCCGTGCCGAGCACGAGGGCCTCTCCCGCGTCGCCCCGGGCGAGGGAGCGGAACGTGTAGCTCGACGGGAGGTCGACGAGGGTCAGCTCGCCCGTCGCGGTGTCGGTGAGCGAGACCCGCGTGGGGCGCTCCAGCTCGGCGTCGGGGTCCGACTTGTAGTCGCCGAGGACGACCGTCGACTCCTCGCTGCCGGCCTGGTTGCCGATGCGGCCGTACGCGTCGGGGCTCGCGACCTTGGTGATCTCGCCGTCCTTGACGACGAGGACGCCGTCCTCGCAGCCGATGAGCACGGCCTCGTCGGCAGCCACGGCCTCGCCGTGGACGCCGGGGCACTCGTCGGACGCGGCGATCTCGGCGCCCTCGGCGTCGAGCACGCGGATGCCCGTGCGCGCGTCCTCGGTGCCCTCGGAGACGACGAGCGTGCCGTCGGACAGCTCGACGGCGACGCCGTGGTGCGCCTCCGGCGTCGTGAGCTCGCGCGCCTCGCGGGACTCGTCCGCGACGTCGCCGGAGTCGAGGACCGTGATCTCGCCGGTGCCGTCGTCGAAGAGCGCGGTGCGCCCGGCGTGCACGACGACGTGGCCCGGCTTCTCGGCGTCGAACATCACGTCCGTGAGCTCGGGGTGCGCCGTGTAGTAGTGCGAGTGGTCGCCGTGCGGCTCGGCCCAGGCCCCGCCGTCGAGCACCTGGAAGCCGCCCGTCGTCGAGACGAGGAGGTGGCGGCCGTCGCCGGCGCCGTTGAGGCGGTTGAAGCCGTCGAGCTCGAAGTCCTCCAGGACCTCGAGCGTCTGGGCGTCGAGGACCTGGATGCCGCCGTCGTAGGTGACGGCGAGGCGCGGGGTGCGGGACGAGGCCTCGCTCGGCTCGTTCGCGGTCTCCTCCGCGGCGGGCGAGCTCGGGGCCTCCTCGGCGGCGGGCTCGCCGGACGAGCAGGCGGCGATCAGCGCGAGCGGGAGGAGCATCCCGAGCGCGGCGAGCGGTCGGGTGCGGTGGCGTGTGAGGGTCATGCGTGGGTCGGGCTCCGCGTGCAGGCGTGCGGAACCCACTCCTTTCCGATGGGGACAGAGAGCCGCTGGGCGGTCTGGCGGCAGGCTAACAGAACTTAGAATCATTCTCATTCTCGTCGCGAGCCCATCCGCCACCTGCGCCACCGTGCGGTGCCGTGCACCCAGGCCGGCTCGCGACTGGCCCGGACCGCGGGATTAGGCGCTGAGAACAATTCTCAGTATCTTCTCGCCTGTGCTTCACGAGCTTCGGCGCCCTCCTGCGGGCACCTCACCGTCGACGAGACGTCAGGAGTCTCGACGGCCCCTCGCCCGACGAGCCGTCCTGCTCAGCAGCGTCCTGGCGGTCGCGGCGGTGCTGCTGATCGTCGTCTCGTGCGCCGTGGGGGCGGTCGCGGTCGCTCCTGCGCAGGCCGCACAGATCGTCGTCGGGCACCTGGTCCCGGGGATGCCGTGGATGAGCGACGGTTCTCTGACGATGCTGCAGGACCAGGCCGTGTGGCAGTTCCGCCTGCCCCGCGTGCTCCTGGCCGGGCTGGCCGGGGCCGGTCTCGCGCTGGCCGGGGCGCTCATGCAGGTCACCGTCCGCAACCCCTTGGCCGAGCCCTACATCCTCGGGGTCTCGTCGGGTGCGAGCGTCGGGGCGGTCCTCGTCATCGTGCTCGGTTCGGCCGCCGTCGGTGGGCTCTCGCTGAACGTCGCGGCGTTCGTCGGGGCGCTGGTGGCCTGCGGGTGCGTCGCCGCGCTGGCCCGCAAGGACGGGACCCTGTCGCCGACCCGGATGATCCTGTCGGGCGTCGCGCTGGGCAGCCTGTTCAGCGCGATCACCAGCTACCTGACGATTTCCACCGACGCGCAGAACGTGGTGAGCGTCCTGTTCTTCCTCCTCGGCAGCGTCTCGGCGGCGACGATGACGAGCCTCGTCGGCCCGGCCGTCGCGCTCGTCGTGGGGTGCGTCGTGGCCGCGGCCTTCTCCCGGTCGCTCAACGCCCTGCTCACCGGGGACGAGTCGGCCGCCTCCCTCGGCGTGGACGCCACGAGGCTGCGCGGCGGGCTGCTCGTCGTCGCGTCGCTGCTGACGGGGACCGTCGTGTCCGTCGCGGGGGGCATCGGCTTCGTCGGGCTCGTCGTGCCGCACGTCGCGCGCATCGTCGTCGGCTCCGACCACCGGCGCATGCTGCCCGTGACCGTGCTCGGGGGTGCGGTCTTCCTCATGGCCGCCGACCTGCTCGCACGCACGGTCGCCGCACCGACCGAGATCCCCCTCGGCATCCTCACCGCGTTCGTCGGCGCCCCCTTCTTCCTGTGGCTCATGCGCCGTGACGGCGCCGAACGGGCGGGGTTCGGCCGATGAGGGTGGAGATCGACGAGGTCTGCGTCACGCTCGGCGGACGCGAGGTCGTGAGCGGTGCGTCGCTCGTCGTCGAGCCCGGCGAGGTGGTCGGCCTCGTCGGGCCGAACGGCAGCGGCAAGTCCTCGCTGCTGCGCACCCTGTACCGGGCGGTGCGTCCGAGCAGCGGCACCGTGCGCGTCGACGGCGACGACGTGCTCGCGCTCGGTCCGCGCGAGGCCGCCCGCCGCGTCGCGGTCATGCTGCAGGACCCGCGCACGGAGTTCGACCTCGACGTGCACGAGACCGTGCTGCTCGGCCGCGGCCCGCACCACGCGTCGTTCGGCCGGGACACCGCGCAGGACCTCGCCATCCTCGACGAGGCCATGCGCCGCACGGAGGTCGACGACCTGGCCGACCGCATGGTCGCGACGCTCTCCGGAGGGCAGCGTCAGCGCGTCATGCTCGCGCGCGCCCTCGCCCAGCGCAGCCCCGTGCTCGTGCTCGACGAGCCCAGCAACCACCTCGACGTCAGCCACCAGCACGACCTGATGAGCACCGTGCGCAGCCTCGGCCGCACCGTGATCGCCGCGCTGCACGACCTCAACCTCGCCGCGCAGTACTGCGACCGCGTCGTCGTGCTCGCCGACGGCCGCGTCGTCGCCGACGGCCCGCCCGGCGTCGTCCTGACCCCCGACCTCGTGCGCGCGACGTTCGCCGTCGACGTGCGCGTGCTCGGCGACCCGCCCGTGTTCGCGTTCCGGCCACTGGCCCGCGCCACCGCGCACACCTCCGACCGCACCACCGCCCCCCGAGCAGAGAGCACGCACCCATGACGACTCCCCATGCCTCCCTCCCCTGGACCACCGCACGCCGCGCCACGGTGGCCGTCCTCGCCGCCGCGCTCCTGGCCGGCTGCGGCCAGTCGGTCTCGGCGGACCCACCGGCAGAGGCCGGCGCCGGCGACGACTCCGCACCGGCTCCCGTGACCCTGGAGAACTGCGGCCGCGAGGTAGTGCTGGAGGAGGTGCCGGCGGCCGCGGTCGGGATGCACCCCGCCCAGACCGAGCTGCTGCTGCGGCTCGGACTGGCCGACCGCCTGGCCGGTCAGGCGCAGGCGGGGGCGCAGGCGCTGCCCGAGGACGTCGCGGACCTGGCCCAGGACGTGCCGGTCATCGGCGACGTGATGCCGCCTGCGCGCGAGGACCTCCTCGCCGTCGGACCGGACTTCGTGTACTCGCCCACGACGTACGAGTTCACGGCCGAGCAGGGCTTCGCGAGCATCGAGCAGCTCGAGCAGGCCGGGGCGGCGGTGTACGTCGCGACGGGAGGGTGCGCCGAGCGACGGATGTCCGCCGAGGTGACGGACCTGTTCACCGACCTCGAGAACCTGGGGAAGGCGTTCGACGTGCAGGACGCCGCCGCGGAGCTCGTCGAGCAGAGCCAGACGGAGCTGGACGACGTCGAGGCGGCTGTCGCCGACGTCGACGAGCTCCGGGTCGCGCAGGTGTACGTCGAGGGCACGACGCTCTCCGCGATCGGCGCCGGCGTGGAGTACGACATCCTGCGTCGCGCCGGGGCGGACACCGTGTACGCACCGGACCAGTCCGCGTTCGCGGACTTCTTCGCGGCAACGGTCACGCCTGAGTCGCTCGCAGCGGAACAGCCGGACGCGCTCGTGTTCTCCGTCTACGACGACGCGCACGAGGCCGCGACGCGCGAGTACCTGACCACGACCTTCCCGGACATGCCGGCCGTCCGGGAGGACCGCCTCGTCGCCGTGTCCAGCGCCGACGTCTTCCCGGGCACCCTCGGCAACGTCTCGATCGTGCGCCAGATCGCCGAGCAGCTCTACCCCGACGCGTTCTGAGCGGTGCTCCATCGGCGGCTCCTCCACCTCGCGGGCGCGGCCCCGGGCGCGATCTGCGCCCTGGCCGCACTCGGCGTCGCGCTGTGCGGGGCGCACGTCGCGTCCGCCGTCCTCGCGGGCGAGGCCGTGGCGGCGGTCGTGCACGGCCGCGGGCAGGTGCTTGCGCTGCTCCTCCTCCTCGGCGTCGTCGCGGCGGTGCGCGCGGTCCTCGTCTGGGCCCAGGAACCGCTCGCCGCACGCGTGGGGGTGGCCGTGCGGGTGAGGCTGCGCGCCCGGCTGCTGCGTCAGCTGCAGGCCGTTCCCGCCGGCGAGCGCGACTCCGGGCGGGCAGCGGCGACCGTGCTCGACGGCGTGAACGGGGTCGACGCGTACTGCACCCGTTACCTGCCCCAGCTCGTCGTCACGGCGGTCGTCCCCCTCGGCGTCGTCCTCCTCGTGGGGACGCACTCCCCCGCCGCCGCGGGGGTCCTCGCCGGCTCGGCCGCCGTGGCCGTCCTCCTGCCCCGCCTGGGCGACGCGCGGCTCGTGCGCCACGGACGGGTGCGCTGGCAGCGGTTCGAGGAGCTCGCGGGCGACTACGTCGAGGCGCTGCAGTCGATCCCGCTGCTGCGCTCCTTCGGCGCGTCCGGACGCGCCGGCGACCGCCTCGCAGGACGCGCCGAGGCGCTGCGTGCGTCGACCATGCACCAGCTGCGCTGGTCCATGGTCGACACGGGGGTCGGCGTCCTCGCGATGCAGCTCGGGGTCGTCCTCGCCGTCGTGGTCACGCTCGTCGACGCCGCCCGCGGCGCCCTGCCGGTCGCCGGTGCGATCACCGTGATGCTGCTCGCCCGGGAGTGCTTCCGGCCCGTCACGGACCTCGCCCGGCACTGGCACTCCGGCTACCTCGGGCTCACGGCCGTCGACGGGTTCGACCGGCTGCTGTCGGCCCGGTCGGCGGTGACCGACGACGGCACCCGCTCTTGTCCCGCTACCT
Source organism: Cellulosimicrobium sp. Marseille-Q4280 (assembly GCF_943181405.1). Lineage (GTDB taxonomy): Bacteria > Actinomycetota > Actinomycetes > Actinomycetales > Cellulomonadaceae > Cellulosimicrobium. The sequence goes on along the minus strand of NZ_CALPBY010000004.1, from coordinate 140,677 downwards.
CGCCCGCAGCCGTCGCGCTGGAGCAGGTGACGTACCGCTACCCCGGCACCGACGTCGGCGTCACCGACGTCACCCTGCGCATCGCACCCGGCGAGACCGTCGCGGTCGTCGGGCCGTCCGGCTCCGGCAAGAGCACGCTCGCCCGGCTGCTCGAGCGCGACGTCGACCCCGACCGCGGCACGGTCCGCGTCGACGGCGCGGACCTGCGCACCTTCGACCGCGCGGCCCGCGTCCGCAGCGTCGTCGTGGTGCCCCAGGATCCGGCCCTCTTCGCGTGGACGGTCCGGGACAACCTGCGCCTGTACCGCCCGGAAGCGACCGACGCGGAGCTCGAGGACGCCGCGCGCGCCGCCGAGGTGCACGACGTCCTGCTCGCCCTGCCGCAGGGCTACTCCACCGTCCTCGCCGAGGACGGCGCACAGCTGTCGGGCGGGCAGCGCCAACGCCTCGCGGTAGCGCGCGCCCTCGTCTCCCGAGCGCCCGTGCTGGTGCTCGACGAGGTGACGTCCGCCCTCGACCCCGAGACCGAGCGGCGCCTCGTGCGCACCGTCGCCGAGCGGGACGGCCACCGCACGACGATCGTCGTCGCGCACCGAGCGGGCGCGTGCGCCCACGCCGACCGGTGGATCGCGCTCGAGGGCGGACGGGTGGTGGGCTCGGGGGACGGTCCGCCGACGGAGCGCGTCCTCGCCGGAGCCGACCGATGAGGCCCGTGCTGCGGATGCTCCCGGTCGTGCTCACCCACCGACGGCTCTTCGTCGAGACGGTCGTGTGGAACGTCGTCGCCCAGGTCGCCGTGCTGGTGATCGCGCTCTGGCTCGCCGCGACGGTCGGACGGGCGGTCGCGGGCGAGCCGCCGGCGCTCGGACCGACCACCGCCGGGCTCGCCGCCCTCTGCCTGGTCGCCGCGGGTGCGGCCTGGCGCGAGGCGTGGGTGTCGCACGACCTCGCCTACCGGCTCATCGGCGTCCTGCGCGGGCGGGTCTTCGACACGCTGCGCCGGGCGCTGCCGGCGCGTACCCGCCATCGGCACTCGGGCGATCTCACGACGACGGTCGTCACCGACATCGAGACTCTCGAGTGGCTCTACGCGCACACGGTCTCCCAGACGCTCGGCGCAGGGCTCGTCCTCGGGATCAGCGCCGCGGCATCGGCGGCGATCAGCCCTCTGCTGCTGCTCGTGTGGGTACCGCTCCTCGTCGTCGGCGTCGCCGTCCCCCTCGCCACGGCGCGACGCGCCCGAGACGACGGCGATGCGCTCGCGACGGGCGCAGCGCAGCTGCGCACCCAGGTGATCGACACCGTCCGCGGTCTGCGAGAGCTCGCCGGCGCCGACGCGCTCGACGTGCAGCTCGCGAACGTGTCCGAGCGCACCCGAGCACTGGGCCGCCTCCAGATCCGGGAGGCGTCCCGCCTCGGAGCCGAGCGCGGCATCGGCGACCTGCTGCTCGCGGCCACCGCCCTCGGCGCGCTCGGCGTCGCGCTGCTGGACCGTGGCGCGGTCGCACCGGGTGACGTCCCGCTCGCCCTGACCGTGGCGGTCGCGGGGCTCGGTCCCGCGGCCCAGATCGCCGACCTCCTGCGCAACGCCGGCACGCTGCGCGCGGCGGCCGCGCGGATCACCGAGGTGCTCGACCTCCCGCCCACCGTCGGGACGGACGCCAGGGTGGAGGAGCAGCGGCCGGACCGGCCACCCGCCGCGACGGAGAGCGGCCTCGTGCTCGACGCCGTGTCCTTCTCCTACGACGGCGCCCGGCCCGTCCTCGACCGGTTCTCGCTGCACGTACGGCCCGGGGAGGTGGTCGCGCTCACCGGACCGTCCGGGGCGGGCAAGACGACGGCCGCTCGGCTCGTGCTACGGCTCTGGGACCCCGACTCCGGCGCCGTCCGCGTCGACGGGACCGACGTCCGGGACCTGTCCGACCAGGCGCTGCGCGGACTCGTCGCCGTCGTCCCGCAGTCGTCCCCGCTGCTGCGCGGCACCGTGCGGTCCAACATCGTCCTCGGCGACCCGGACGCACCCGCGGAGGCGGTCGGACGGGCCGCTCGGGACGCCGGCCTCCTCCGCCCCGACGTCGGGCTGCCCCGGGGACTGGACACCCCCGTCGGCGAGCACGGCCACGGGCTCTCCGGAGGGCAACGGGCCCGCGTCGCCATCGCACGCGCTCTGCTGCGCGACCCACGGGTCCTCGTGCTCGACGAGGCGACCGCGTCGCTCGACCACGAGGCCGACGCGGCCCTCATGGAGCTGCTCGCCACCTCGCCGAGCCGCGCCACCCTCGTCGTCGCCCACCGACGCGCCACCGTCGACGCCGCCCATCGGGTGGTTCGCCTCGACCGCGTCGACGACGCAGCGGGTCGGTGCGCCTAGGCCCAGGGGTCGGTGATCTCCCGCAGGCGCTCGAGCTGACGGCGCAGGGAGGCCATGCCGCGCGCGCCGAGATGGGCGGTCCACTCCGCCTCGACGCGGGCGAGCTCCGCCGCGGCGACCCGGGACGCCGCCTCGCCACGAGGCGTGACGCGCACGAGGCGCGCCCGGCGGTCGGCCGGGTCGGGGACGCGCTCGGTGTACCCGGCCGCCTCGAGCTGGTCGACGAGGAAGCCTGCGGTCTGCTTGGTGATCTCCGCCGCCTCCGCGAGCTCGGTGAGCCGCGTACCGCGCGGCCCGATGCGCTGGAAGACCCGGAGCTGCGCGGGCGTCGCGTCGTCGAACCCGGCGTCCCGGACCGCGGTGTAGACCCGCAGCTCGAGCGCGCGGTAGGGGATGAACAGGAGCAGTCCGGTGTTGAGCTCGCCCTGCCGGCTCACGGGCGCCTCCGCGGGGTCGAGGGGTTGACCATCGTCAGTCCGACTGACTAAAGTAGTCAGATCATCGTATCAGTTCTGGAGGCGCTCCGATGAGTGCACCCGACTACTGGATGACGGAGGACGAGGTGTGGGCGGCCGTCGCGCTCGCCCGGGCCTCCTTCGTGGACCTCGTCACCGGGCTCGGCCCCGCCGACTGGGAACGCCCCAGCCTGTGCGCGGGGTGGCGTGTGCACGACGTCGCCGCCCATCTCACCCTCGCCCCCACCTCGACGCGCCGCGCGCTCGTCCGCGGCCTGGTCCGTGGCCACGGGAGCTTCGACCGGATGATGGACCTCCTCACGCGCGAGGCCGGGTCGCGTCCTCGCGAGGACGTCCTCGCCACCCTGCGCGCGACCGCCGGCTCCCGCCGACTCGCGCCGGGGACGACCCCGCGCGTCGCCCTCGTCGACGCGCTCGTCCACACGCAGGACGTCGCCGTCGCGCTCGGGATCGAGGTCCCCGCCCCGCAGGTCGCGGCCCGCGAGGCGGCCGAGCGCGTATGGGCCGTTTCGTTCCCCTTCCGCGCCCGGAGACGGCTGACCGGGTTCCACCTCGTCGCCGCCGACGTGCCGTGGCACCGCGGCGAGGGCCAGCAGGTGACCGGCTCCATGACCGCGCTGCTCCTGCTGCTGACCGGGCGACCTGCAGCCCTCGCCCACCTGGACGGGGACGGCGCCCGTCGCCTCGCCCGCTCGTTCTCGCCGCAGAACCGGGAGGAGCTCCCATGAGCACGCTCGCCCAGGTCCTCGCCGTCGCCGCCGGCGTCCTGCACGTCGGCGTCGGAGTCGTCGAGGCCTTCTTCTTCCACCGGCCCTGGGCCCAGCAGTTCCTGCTGCGCAAGCAGTCGTCGCCGCCCGAGGTCACGCTGTGGGCCTTCAACGTCGCGTTCTACAACATCTTCCTCGGTGCCGGCACCGTGCTGGGCGTCGCGCTCGCCGCGCAGGGGCTCATCGACGAAGGCCGCACCCTCGTGCTGTACACCGCGGGGTTCATGACGCTGGGTGGCGTCGTCCTGTGGATCTCCGACCATCGGCTGTGGACCGGGACCCTGGGGCAGTCGGGGTTCGGGCTGGCGACGCTCGTCGCGACGCTCGCGTCCTGACGGGACCGCGGCGGTCGGCCGTCGACGGGCCCAGGTCTTGAGGTGACCACCGCGGAGCAGCCCCTCGTCCACGACCCGCTCTGGCCGCGCGCGGGCGACTGGCCGGCGCCTCCCTCAGCGCGGCCGGTGGGCTCACGTAGCCGGGGTGCGGCGCTCCCTGGGTGCGTCCCGGCCTTCTAGTCCGCGTCGGGACGCACGAGGGTGGAGCCATGCCCAACGCCTTTCCCTCCTTCACTGCCGCTGGTCTGGACGCCGTGCGCGCCGGTGCCGACCGGCCGCTGCTGCTGACCAACGCGACCGTTCACACCCTCGACCCGCTGATCGGCACCATGCACGGTGCCGACGTCCTCATCGGCGCGACGCTGATCGTCGGTGTCGGACCCGGGATCGTCACCGCAGCCGAGGACGACGGCGCCGTGGTCATCGACGCCACCGGCACCGCCGTCCTGCCGGCTCGCCTCGACGCGACCGCCACCCTCGGCGCCGCAGCGCGCGGCACCGGGGCCGGGACGCTCGCTCCCGGATCCGAGGCCGGCCTCGTCGTCGTGCCCGCCCAGCACGCTGCCGACCTGCCCGCGGCGCTGCACACCGCGTTCACCCAGCCCGAGCACCTCCTTGCCGTACTGCTCGAGGGGCGGCCCACCCACTGGGCCGGCGAGTCCTTCGGCGGTGTCCCGGCCACCTCCTCATTGCCTGGTCGGCCTGCGGTGGACCCGAGCCGTGTGGGCGTATGGATCGACACCGACGACTTCCTCCACCAAGAGCTGACAGCCGACGGCCGCTACGACGAGACCCGCGGCGGACGGCCGCACGCCTTCCAAGGCAGCTACTGGATCGACGGCGACCGCATCGACTACCTCGACGACCTCGGCTTCTGGGCCTTCGGCACGTTCGCCGGCGACGCCCTGCACCACGCCGGCTACACCATGCACCGGAAGGACGCCCGATGAGCACCGGCCCCGCCCTCGACGCACTGACCCGCTCCGCCACCGACCCCGACCGGATCGTCCTGCTGCGCGGCGGCACCGTCGTGACGATGGACCCCACGCTGGGGACCATCGATGCCGGCGACGTGCTGGTCCGCGGGGAACGCATCGTCGACGTCGGCCGGCACCTGCCGGACACCGGCGCGATCGTCGTCGACGCGACCGGCAGCATCGTGGCCCCCGGCATGGTGGACACCCACCGGCACGCCTGGCAGGCGCAGATGCGCCGCACCATCCCCGACGTCGACGACCTGGCCGGGTACCTGCAGTCCACGCTCATGCATGTGGCGCCCGCCTACGCGCCCGAGGACGTGTACGTCGGGACCCGCCTGGCCGCGCTGACCGCGCTGGACGGCGGCATCACCACGATGCTCGACTTCTCGCACAACTCACGCACCACCGCGCACTCGGACGCCGCGATCACCGCGCTGATCGACTCCGGCATCCGCGGCGTGCACGCCTCCATGGGCCCGCACTTCGGCGACTGGGACGGCCAGTGGCCCGCGGATCTCGCCCGGTTGCGCTCGACGTACGTCCCCACCGACGACCAGCTCGTGACGCTGCGCATGGCAGCGTTGGCCACCGGAGACATCGCCGGGCACCTCGCCTACGGTCCCGAGCTGGCCGAGGTCGCCACCGACCTGGACATCGGTGTGAGCCTGGACGTGATGTTCGGCCAGGGCGCCTCCCGGGCCGTCCTCGCCTGGCAGAGCCAGGGACTGCTCGGCCCGCACCTGGAGTCCATCCACTCCACGGCGCTCACCGCGGACGCCTGGGCGGCGATGCGCGACCACGGCGTGACGGTCGCGCTGGCACCCACCTCCGACGCCCAGATCGGGCTGGAGGACGCCGTCCCGCCGGTCGACGATGCTCTCGCCCACGGCATCCGGCCCGGGCTGTCGGTGGACGTGGAGGTCGCGCTGGCCTCCGACATGTTCACCCAGATGCGGGCGCTGCTGACCATCCAGCGCATGCGTGCGGTCAACTCCGCCTACGGGACCGGGCGGGAGCCCACCCGCATCACCACCCGTGACGTCCTCGACTTCGCCACCCTGTCCGGAGCACGCACGCTGCGGCTCGACGACCGCACCGGCTCCATCACCCCCGGCAAGCAGGCCGACCTGATCGTCGTGGACGCCGAGGCGATCAACACCATGCCGCTGCACGACGCGATCGGGACCCTCGTGCTGGGCGCCGACCGCTCGAACATCACCTCGGTGTGGGTGGCGGGCCAGGTGCGCAAGTGGGACGGCGAGCTCGTCGGCGTGGACGTCGACGCGCTGCGCACCCAGGTGCACGACTCGCTCGCCGCGATCACCGAGCGCCTTGCCACCCCGGTGGCCGGCCGGTGACCCCGCCGAGCGCCGACGCGTTCGTCGTCACGGGCGCGCACGTCAGGGCGACCCCCGGGAGAGTGGGACGCGGCGACCTGTACGTCGTCGGGGAGCGCCTGGCCCCGGGGCCGGCCGACGCCGGGACGGAGGTGATCGGCGCCGACGGCGCCCATGCCGTCCCGCTGTCGGTCGACAGCGCCGTGGCGCAGCTGCCACCTTCCCGGCGTGGCAGGTACGACCTGGTGCCCGGCAACGCGGCCACCTTCGCCGTCGTGCGTCGACCGGTCAGCGAGGCGCAGGTGCGGACCATGCTGGTCGTCGACCCGCGTGACCTGCTGGCCGTGTGGGTCGCGGGCCACCTCGAGGCGTGGGACGGCACACCGACCCGGCCTGCCGGGCAGGACGTCGCCGACCCGACGGTGCGGGCCACGTGGGTGGGCACCTGGCACGACCCTCACCGGGACCTGCAGCAGCACCTGCGGGCGGACGGCCGCTACTCGGAGACCCGTGGCGGGCGGGCTGACGCCTACACCGGCCGCTACTGGGTCCACACCGACCGCATCACCTACCTGGACGACTCCGGCTTCTGGGCGTTCGGCCAGCTGCTCGACGGCGTGCTGCACCACGCCGGGTTCGTGATGACCCGGCGCTGAGCAGGCGGCGCGCCGGGCACGTGTCCCGCACGACGCCTCGAGTGGCTGCCAGGGGGCACCAGGTCCTGGTTGGTGGGCTGCGGTGCCTCTACGGTCGGAGCGTGAGCACCTCAGATCTCGGTCCGTTCCTCAAGGCACGCCGCGGGCAGGTCCAGCCCGACGACGTCGGGCTGCCCGGGCACACCCCTCGGCGCGTCACCGGGCTGCGTCGCGAGGAGGTGGCCCTGCTGGCCGGCGTCAGCGTGGACTACTACGCCCGGCTGGAGCAGGGACGCGAACGCAACCCGTCACCGTCGGTGCTCAACGCCATCGCCAGCGCTCTGTGCCTCGACACCGACCAGCAGGAGCACCTCTTCCGCCTCGCCGACCTGGCACCCACGGCCCTGACCGCGGTCAGCGCGACACCGCCGCAGTCGCTGCTCGACCTGCTCGACGCCTGGCCGGCCACCCCCGCGATGATCATCGACCGGCAGCTCGACGTCCTGGCGCACAACGCCCTGGCCGGGGCCCTGTACTCCGACTTCGACCGCATCGACAACCTGGCGCGCATGACGTTCCTCGACCTGGCCGGCACCAGCTTCTACGCCCGCTGGGACCGGGCCGCCGAGTCCTGCGTGGCCAACCTGCGCCTGGCCTTGGGCCACGTCGACTCCGCCGACGCCGTGCGCCGGCTGGTGGTCGAGCTCTCGGCAGCCAGCGCCGCGTTCCGCCACCTGTGGGCCCAGCACGACGTGCGCGGCAAGACGCACGACTCCAAGACGTTCCGCCACCGCGACGTCGGCGACCTCGTCCTCGACTACCACGCGTTCGACGTCAAGGGCTCACCGGGCCGCCAGCTGATCGTCTACCAGGCCGCGCCCGGCACGCCCAGCGCCGAAAAGCTGCAGCTGCTGGCCTCACTGCACGCTACGCCTCCGGCGACGCCCGCCACGTGAGCCGCACTCGCCCGGTCCCACGAGTGCTCGTCGGTCGCTCTCCTGGCTTGGAGCACGGCGCGTAGACGTTCGAGGCGCCATGACACCCGGCGGCCTGTCCCGGCCGCCTCCGACCCCAGCCGGCGCCACCTGATCCACCGACTCCGGCATGTGAGGATCGCGCCGTGCACTCGCGAGGGCACATGCCCGAACTTCCGTACACATGGATGGGCCGACGCCAGGGGAAGACAGGGCCGGAGCCGCCCGTCGGCAGCTCCGGTCCTGGGTCCCGCGTGGCGGCGCGCACAGCACCACCCGGTGCGCCTCAGCCCTGACGGGCCTTCCAGCGCGGGTTCTTCGTGTTGATGACGAACGTCTTGCCGCGGCGGCGCACGACGATCGCGCCCGGCTTGTTCTTCAGCGAGCGCAGCGAGGCGCGGACCTTCATCGGGCACCCCCGCCCTGCGTGCGCGTCCCGTAGCGCTGGCGGAAGCGCTCGACGCGGCCCGCGGTGTCCACGACGCGCTGCGTGCCGGTGTAGAACGGGTGGCTCGCGCTCGAGATCTCGACGTCGACGACCGGGTAGGTGTTGCCGTCCTCCCAGACGATCGTCTCGCGCGGCACGCCCGGTCCACCCGGGTGGTCGCCCGCGAGCGTCGACTGCGTGAGGAACGCGAAGTCGGCCGACTTGTCGCGGTAGACGACGGGTCCGTACTGGGGGTGGATGTCCTTCTTCATTGCTTGCCTCCGTACTGCTGTCATGACGGCGGCGGCCGTCACCAGCTCGACTTCGTGACTCCGGGCAGCTCGCCGCGGTGCGCCATCTGACGCATCCGCACGCGCGAGATCCCGAACTTCCGTAGGTAGCCGCGCGGGCGGCCGTCACCGACGTCGCGGTTGCGCAGGCGCGTCGCGCTCGCGTCGCGCGGCTGGCGCTGCAGCTCCGCGACGGCCGCGGCCTTCTCGTCGGCCGTGGCCGTGGGCGACGCGACGACGCGCTTCAGCTCCGCGCGCCGCTCCGCGTACCGGGCGACGACGGCCGCCCGCTGATCGTTCCGCGCGATCTTCGACGTCTTGGCCATCAGCGCTCCTCGCGGAAGTCGACGTGGCGCCGCGCGACGGGGTCGAACTTGCGCAGCACGAGCCGGTCCGGGTCGTTGCGGCGGTTCTTGCGGGTCACGTAGGTGAACCCGGTGCCGGCGGTGGAACGCAGCTTGATCACGGGACGCAGGTCCTGGCGGGTGGCCATCAGAGCTTCTCCCCTCTCGCGAGGATCTCCGCCACGACGACGTCGATCCCCTTGCGGTCGATGGTCTTGATGCCGCGCGTGCTCACGCGCAGCGTGACGTGGCGCCCGAGCGAGGGCACCCAGTAGCGCTTCTTCTGGATGTTGGGGTCGAAGCGACGCTTGGTCCGCACGTGGGAGTGCGAGATCGAGTGGCCGAAACCCGACGAGGTGCCGAGCACCTGGCAGACGGCGGACATGGTGTTCCTTCCTGGACGATGCCGAGACGATAGGTACTGAGAATCGTTCTCGTCAAGGTGTAGAGTCCAACACACCCGTCCACCCGGATGTTCCCGGCCAGAACTGGAGCCTCTGCATGACCATCGACCACCCGGACCCGCTCGACACCCGCCTCCCGCTGAGCGTCCTCGCGACCGTCGACGCCGTCCTGCGCGACTCGGCCGTCTTCGGGCTCGCCGTCGGAGGGGAGGGCACCGTGGTGCTGCGCCACGACATCCTCGCGACCGACGGCGAGCTGCGGCGCGTCGTCGTCGACGCCACCGGCGTGGTGGAGGACGTCCGCGTCCCGCTCGAGCACGCGTGCCTGTCGTGCGCGGTGCGGGAGGACGCCGTCCCCACGCTGCGCCGCCTCGCCGCCGACGGCCGCTGGGACCACGTCGCCCTCGCGCTGCCCGTCGGCGCGGAGTCTCTCCCCGTCGCGAGGGCGCTCGCCGGCGCGAGCGCCCCGGGCGGCGAGCTCGAGCGCCTGCGGCTCGCGACCGTGCTGGCCGTCGTGGACGTCGAGCAGGTGGAGCACGACCTGCTCGGCGACGACCTCGTCGACGAGCGCGGGATCGCCCTGACCCCGGACGACGAGCGAGCGATCGGCGAGGTGCTCGCGGCCCAGCTCGAGCACGCGGACCTGGTCGTGACGACGGGTTCGCCCGAGGCGGCACCCACCGGCTCCGGTCTCGTCGACCGCCTGCGCGGGACCGGGACACGCCGGATCGACGGGCTGCACGCCCTCGACGCCGCGGACCTCGCCGGTGGCGTGCACGACGCCGCCGCCGCCGAGCGGCGCGCGCACCCGCTCGGCGCGCGAGGCGCGCGCCGGCCTGCGGACGGCGACCGGCGACCGGGCGACCGGAGCTGGACCCTGGAGCTGCGCTCCGCCCGGCCGTTCGACCCGGAGCGGCTCCTGCGCCGGATCGAGGACCTCGGGACCGGCCCGTTGCGCTCGCGCGGCGTCTTCCACGTCGCCAACCGGCCCGACTCGCTGTGCGCGTGGGACGGGGCAGGCGGACAGCTCTGCATCGGCGGGCTCGGCACCTGGGACGACGCGAGCACCGAGGAGGGGACGCCGGTCCACCCGCACACGCGGATCGTCGTCGTGGGCGCCACCGACCCGGAGGCCGACGGCAACGAGCGCGACCGGCTGCTCGACGCGTTCGGCGAGGTCCTCGCGACGCCCGACGAGCTCGCCGACGGCGGGCTGCGCTGGCTCGGGCGCGAGGACGTCCTCGCGCCGTGGCTGGGCGCGCGCAGCGAGGTCTGACCCCTGCCGCCCTCCGGGCGGACGGACCGGGAATGACGAACCGGTGGCGGTCCGCCACGTGAGCTCCCCCCAGCGGAGCTCTCGTCGCGGACCGCCACCGGTCCGGGTGTCGTCGCGTGACCCGTCGCGACGACGTCCCCCACCTGCGAACGAGGGGTGGCCGGCACGTTCGGGACACCGCGCTGACGTGACCTGCGTCACACTTCGCGCAGAACCAGCGCGTCAGACCCCCTGGCGTCGACGCCCACGGACCGCCCACGCCCCGCCCGCACCCGCGAGCACGGACGCACCGACGACCCCCGCGACCAGCGGTGCGAGCGGTATCGGTGCCTCGCTCGCCGGCAGCGGTGACGCCGCCGGCGTGCTGAGCGTGGCGGCGGTCGCGACGAAGGTGGGCGCCGGGTGGGCACCCGACGGGTCGGTGTCGCTCCAGTCGTGCGAGGCCCCCGACGGGCACTCCTGGACGGCGGGGAAGGCGAACGACTCGCCGATGTCGCCGGTGACGCGGACGTCGACGGTGAACGCCGCACGCTCGCCGTCGGCGATCGGGGCCGCCTCCCCGGACCACGCCACGCCGTCGTCGCCGACCTCGGAGGTCCAGCCGTCGGGCTGATCCGCGGCGAGCAGCTCGACGCCCTCGGGCATGACGACCCGCAGCGCGTCGGTGGGCTCGCCGTCGCACCCGTGGTCGAACGTGAACGTGATCCGCGCCGTCCCGTCGCCGAGCGGCTCGACGGTCTCCAGGAGCACGTGCGCGGCCGCGGGGCTCGACGCGGCGACGACGCCCGCCGCGGCGAGGACGAGCGCGGCGGTCGCCCGGCGCAGCGGTCGACGGGTCATGACGTCACCTCCAGGGGGATCTCGACGATCGGGCTCTCGTACTTCGAGGTCCGTACCTGCACCGTGACCGTCCACGACCCCGCGAGGGGCAGGTCGAGCGGCGCCTCGTACGTCCCCGGCCCGGTGCGCACGAGCGCGTGGGCGAACGGCCCGAGCGCGGGCTCGGCGAGCGTCGTCGTGACCTCGGGGTCCGCGACGGGCTCGAGCGGCGCCCCGTCGGCGTCGAGCAGGACGAGCTCGAGGGCGTTGACCCCGACCGCGCCCGGCGTGACCCGGGCCTCGAGCGTCCCGTCGCCGAGCGGCCGGGTCTCCTCGACGGCGTCCGGCGCGGCGTCGGCCGCCACCGGAGCGGTCGCGACCCCGTCGACCGGGCTGCGCGAGACCAGCACGCCCGTCACGGCGAGCACGACGACGAGCAGCCCCGCCTCGAGCGCGACGGTCCGGCCGAGCCGGCGCGAGGCCGGTGCGCCGGTCCCCGCCCCGGTGGTGCCCGCCGCGCGGCCCGTCGTGCCGCGACCCGACCGCGCGGCGAAGGCCGGGACGAGCCGGTAGCGGTTCCACGCCGCGACGGCGACGACGCACAGCGCGACACCGACCTTGACGAGGAGCGCCTGCCCGTACGCCGTCGACGCGAGCGCCTCGACGGTGCCGACGATCCGCCAGCCCAGCACGACGCCCGTCAGCGCGAGGGCGAGCACGACCCACGCACCGAGCGCGGAGAAGCGCGTCACGGTCACCGCGGCACGCCGCTCGTCCACCTGCGACGACCGCATGAGCACGAGCGTCAGCCCGACGACGCCGCCGATCCACACGGCCCCGGCGACGACGTGCAGGACGTCGGCCGCGACGACGAGCACCGCCGGGCCGAAGGTGCGCGTGTGGCCGACGAGCACGAGGGCTCCGAGCGCGAGCGTCGCCCCTCCGAGCGCGACGCCCGCCGGCCAGACGGCGCGACTCTCTCGCGCCGCCCGCGGCGCGAGCAGGGCCGCGCACGCGAGACCGGCCACGCCGAGCGCGGCCGCGAGGGCGGTGTCGGACGTCAGGCCCGTGCGCCACGTCGCGGCGTCGAGCACGGCGTCGAGGCCGCCCCCGGCCTGCCACGCCGTCGTGAGGGGCACGCTCATCACGAGTCCCACGGCGCCGGTCGCGAGACCGACGAGCCGCGCGCGCTGGAGCCGCGACCGCAGCCGCGGCATGGCGCCGGGCGTGGCGTGCAGGACGAGCAGCTCGAAGACGAGGAGACCGGCGACGAGGAACGTGCCGAGGTAGACCGCGGCCTGGTCGGCCGCGCGTACCGCGACGAGCGCAGCGCTCGGCTCGGCGACCTGCGCCTCGACCGTCGTCGCGCTCGGCGCCCCGACGGAGAAGCTGAACGCCCCGGCGACCGGGTGCGTGTCGAGCGAGATGACGCGCCAGCTCACGACGTACGTCCCGTCGCCGAGCGTCCCGTCGGGGGTGATCACGAGCGCGTCGTCGACCGCGGAGACGTCGACCGCGACGTCCGACCCGTCGGCTGCGAGCACGGTCGTCCCGCCGTCGACGGCCCGCACGGGCTCGTTGAAGGTGATGGTGAGGGCGTCGGGCGGGGCGTCGAGCACCGCGCCGTCCTGCGGGTCCGTACCCACGAGGACGGCGTGCGCCGCGGCCGGGCCGCTCGCGAGGATCACGAGCAGGACCGCGGCCGCGGCACCGACGACCAGCACCACCACCCGGTGCAGCACCGAGAAGTGGGTCGTGCTGGTCATGGACGTGTCAGTCCTGGGCGCGGCGCGAGCGCGCGAACGCGAGCGCCCCGAGGACGAGGCCCGCGGCACCCAGCGCGAGCGCGACCCAGGAGACGACGGGCGTGGCCGCGTCGTCGGAGGCCGCGTCCGCCGACGTGTCGTCCTGCGTCTCCTCCGCTGCGACCTCCTCGGCCTGGGCCTCGGTACCGTCCGCCTCGGCGGCCTCCGCCGCGGTCAGGTCGAACGACGGCGCCGGCGACTCGAGGTCGTCGCCGGTCTGGCCGTCCGCGGGGATCTCCACCCACGCGGTCTCGCCCTCCTCGCACGTCTGGACCGTGGGGAAGTCGAGCGTCTCCCCCGCGGCGTCGGGGAGCTTGAGGGACAGCTCGAACGCGTCGCGGTACCCGTTCGGGACCGGGGTCTCGGCGGTGTACACGACCTCGCTGACCCGCTCCGTGTACTCGCCGCCGTGGCCGTCGTCCACGGGCGTCTCGAGGTCCTCCATTACCTTCTCGACGTCCCATCCGGGGTGGACGGTGGGCGAGACCGCGAGGATCTGCTCGGGCATCTGGATCGCGATCTCGGTGGTCGCCGACTCCCCGCAGCCGTGCCCGAACGCGAACGTGAGGACGGTGTAGGAGCCGGCGGTCGAGGTGCTCGGTGTGACGGTCACGTGGGCGGACGCGACGCTCGCGCCCGCGACGACGAGACCGGTGGTAAGGGTGGCGGCGCCGAGGGCGCGCAGGGACTTGCGCATGGGAGTGCCTTTCGGGAGAGACGGGGGTGCGCGCGCGGGCACGACGTCGTGGCCCGCCGGGGCGCGCGGGAACGGGACGCCGCGGTGGGCGTCCGGGGTCAGGCGACGGCGGGTGGCGCACGTCCGCCGACCGCCCCCGGGACGGGAGCACGGCGGGGCGCGGGGAGGCAGCCGCGGGCGAGCGGGACCACCCTGCCGACGACGACCGGCCGCGGGCGACCAGGGACCTGTCGGCCGGAGAGCCAGGACCACAGCCGCCAGAGCAGCGCGTCCCCGTGCCGGAGCACGAGCGCGAGGACGACGGTCGCGACGGCGTGTGCCGCGAGCATCGTCGCCGTCGCGACGGGGCCGTCGTGGGCGTGGGTGGACGCGGTCGCCGTCGCGGAGAGCTCCGCGGAGCGCTCGAGCACGACGTGCATCACGACCTGCCCGACGCCCAGCAGCGCGAGGAGACGCGGCAGCCCGACCTCCCGGCGCGTCAGCGGACGCACCGCGACCGCGCTGAGCGCCGCGAGGACGACCAGGGGGACGGTGCCCGGACGCGACCCGCCCGCGAGGTCGTGCGACAAGAGCGAGAGACCCACGACCACGGCAGCGAGCACGAGCCCGCGCGCGGCGCGCAACGGCCCGGACCCCGGAGACGTCACGACCGCACCCCGACGACGCGCGACACGGTCGACCGGTCGCGCTCCGTGCTCGTCGGGGTCGTCATCGACCGGTTCCCTCCGCTGGGCCGTGGGGTCGCCTCGTCGCGCCCGTCGTCCTGCTTTCGCCGAAAGTACCGGCGCTTCTGGCGTGCGTCAATCAAAAGTCGCACCGGTTCGTGCCGTCGCAGCGGCCGGATCCGGCAGCGGTCAGGCCCGCGGGTCCCCGGCTCCGTCGTCACCGCCGCCACGGCGGCGCAGCACGAGGACCGTCGCGACGCCCGCGGCGGCCACGACCGCGACGGCACCGATCACGAACGGCAGCGCGTTGCCACCGTCGTCGTCGGTCGCGGCGGCGTCGTCGGTGCCGTCCGTGTCACCGTCGTCGGCGGTGGCTGCGTCCTCGGCGGCACCCGCGTCGCCGTCCGCGGCGGGCGACGACGCGCTCTCCTCGGGCGTCGCCTCCTCGGCGGGAGAGCTCTCCGACGGCGCGGGCTCGGCCGCCGGCTGCTCCGCCACCCCGAACGAGAGCGTGCCCTCGATGGGGTGACCGTCGGACGAGACGACGCGCCACGCGACCGAGTACGTGCCGCCGGTCAGGGCGGCCGCGTCGAGCGGGAGCGACGCGTTCGCGCCGTCGATCGTCGGGGCGCCCTCCGCGACGACCGTCCCGGCGGCGTCGGTCACGACGACCTGCGGCTCGACCGCGAGGGGCTCGGTGTTGAAGCTCAGCGTGATCGCGGCGGGCGGGGCGTCGAGCTGGGCGCCGTCCGCGGGGTCCGAGCCGACGAGACGGTCGTGCGCCTGCGCGGGCAGCGCGGAGGACGTCGCGAGCACGACGGTGAGGGCCAGCGCCGCGAGCAGCGCGAGGAGCGCCGTGAGGAGCGCCGAGAAGGGTCGGCGTGCGGTGAGGGTTCGTGCAGGGAGCATGAGGAGGTCTTTCCGTCCGAGGCGCGGCGGTGCCGCTGGCTGTACCCGGTGGTCCGGCGTGCGCCGGCACGGCCTCGTCGGGCGTCGCGCGGACGCGCGAGCGGTGGGTTCTAGGCGGAGGTCCCGACGAGCCGGACGGCGGCCGGGGGGCCACGCGTCGGCGCGGTCCCCGGGTGGCGCGTCGTCGGGCGGCGCGTGAACGCGGCGGGGACGCCGGCCTCGCGGCGCGACGCGGCCACGACGACGGGGGCGAGCAGGGACGCGAGCGGCGTCAGCCAGGCGACGAACCGCTCGAGGGCGCGCTCGCCGCGCGCGAGCACGACCGCCAGGACGAGGGTCGCGACGGCGTGGGCGACGACCATCCACACGCCGGGGACCACGGAGGCCGCCGACGACGCGAGGCGGGCCGACGACGCGAGCCCCGCTCCGGCGTCGGGCAGCCCTGCGCCCGGGGAGCACACGAGGACCGCACCGTGCCCGGTGTGACCCGCCCCCGCCGACGGACCCGCAGGCACGCACGTCGCGGCGCCGTGACCGAGCGTGTCGAGCGCGACGTGGAGCCCGAGCTGGGCGGTGCCGAGGACCGCGAGGAGCCGCGGCACGGTGAAGCGGACCCGGGCTGCGACCATCGCGCCTGCGAGCGTGAACGCGGCGAGAGCGGCGAGGACCAGCGGGTCCGGGAGGTGACCTCCGGCGACGGCGTGCGCCGCGGCGCTCAGCGCCAGGACGAGGGTCGCCACGAGCGCTGCGCGCGTCACGCGCAGCGGACCGGCGACCGGGGAGAGCACGGGGCCACCCTAGCCGCTCGCGTCAGGCGGGGGCACCGTCCCCGCGGCCCGTCGCGCGGGCGTCGGAGGCGTCCGGGCCACCTCGCGCGGCGCCGTCGGCGCCCGTGCCGCCGTCGGCGCCCGTGCCGCCGTCGGCGCCCGTGCCGTCGGCGGCGCCGACGTCGGGGAGCACGACGGCACCCGGGTACGAGCCGATCAGAGCCCGCGCGGGCAGCATCCGGTCGAGACCGACGAGCACGAGCCCGAGCACGAGGAACCCGGCACCGTAGAGGACGACGTTGACGAGCAGGCCCGCCCAGCCGAGCGCGTCGAGGTCGACGAACCCGTAGGGGTACTCGCTCCCCGGGCTGACGAAGCCGCGGATCGTCGTGAAGGCGAAGTAGGCGAGCGGGTACAGGAGCCACTGGGCCGCCGTGAGCCCGCGCAGGCGCCGGTGCGGGGTGAGCAGCAGGAAGTCGGCGACGACAGCCAGCGGGAGGACCTCGTGCTCGATCTGCCCGTCCGTCAGCCCGAGGAAGACCGCCGGCGCGTCGGGGTCCTCGGGCGCGAGGACGAACCACGACACGAGCCCGGTGATCGCGGCGAAGAGCGTCACCGCACCGGTGAACCATGCCGGGGGCTGCCGGCGCCGCAGGAGGGACGCGATCCCGGCCCACGTGAAGGCGACCACGACGAGGAAGCAGGTCTGGTTGGTGAAGTAGATCAGACCCTCGACGTCGCCGTCCCGCCAGATCGTGCGCGTACCGACGAGCGCGAGGACGACGAGGAAGAGCCGGAAGATCCCGACGACGACGTGCATGCGAGCTCCTTCGCGCGCGATCCGGTCACGAGCCGGTCCGGTCGCCCCGGGCGGCCTTCCCGCACGCCGAGCCTAGTCCCGCCGTGAGCCGTCCCGGCGCACCGGCGCAGACCGGACGAGGTGACGCTTGCCCGGGGCGACGGGGCCATGATGGACCCATGACGACCTCATCCAGCACCCGGACCACCCCCCGCACCGCGCGCGCGACCGTCGCCGTGACCAACGGCTACGTCGTGCCCGTCGCCTCCTCGCCGATCGAGGGCGGGACGGTCCTCGTCGAGGACGGCGTGATCACGGCCGTCGGCACGGACGTCGCGGTGCCCGACGGCGCCCGCGTCCTCGACGCCCGCGGCCGGTGGGTGCTGCCCGGCTTCGTCGAGGCCCACGCGCACATGGGCGTCATGGAGGAGGCCGAGGGCTGGGCCGGCAACGACACCAACGAGATGACCGACCCGAACGGCTCTGCGCTGCGGGCGATCGACGGGATCAACGTCGAGGACGAGGGCTTCCGCGACGCGCTCGTCGGCGGCGTGACGTCCGCCGTCGTGAAGCCCGGCTCGGGGAACCCGATCGGCGGGCAGACGGTCGCGATCAAGACCTGGGGCGGGCGCACGGTCGACGAGCAGGTGATCCGCGAGGCCGTGTCCGTGAAGTCGGCGCTCGGCGAGAACCCCAAGCGGGTCTACGGCGACCAGAAGAAGACGCCCTCGACGCGCCTCGGCGTCGCGAAGGTCATCCGGTCCGCGTTCGTCGACGCGCAGAACTACGTCGCGAAGCGTGACGCCGCCGAGGCGAAGGGCGAGCCGTTCGACCGCGACCTCGGCAAGGAGACCCTCGCGCGCGTGCTCGCGGGCGAGCTGTACTGGGACCAGCACACGCACCGGGCGGACGACATCGCCACCGCCCTGCGGCTCGCCGACGAGTTCGGCTACCGGCTCGTCCTCAACCACGGCACCGACGGCGCCGCGATCGCCGACGTGCTCGCCGAGCGCGACGTCCCGGTGATCTTCGGCCCGATGTTCACGTCGCGGTCCAAGGTCGAGCTGCGCGACCGCGCGATCGCGAACCTCGGCGTGCTCGCCCGCGCGGGCGTGCGTGTCGCGATCACGACGGACCACCCCGTCGTGCCGATCAACTTCCTCGTGCACCAGGCGTCCCTCGCGGTGAAGGAAGGGCTCGACCGCGACGTCGCGCTCCAGGCGCTCACCGTGAACCCGGCGCAGTTCCTCGGCCTCGACGACCGCGTCGGCGCGCTCACGCCGGGGCTCGACGGCGACGTCGTCGTGTGGTCGGGCGACCCGCTCGACGTCACCGCGCGCGCCGAGCACGTGCTCGTCACCGGCACCGAGGTCTACACGTGGGACGCCGCGGCGAACGGCGGTCGCGGGGCGGGTCGGGTCGTCGAGCGCGCGGAGCGCTTCGCGCACTGAGGGGTCCGAGCGACCACCGTTCGTCTGGCGCCGCGTCCCCCGCAGGGGGACCATCACTCCATGCGCACAGCACACGGCGTCGCCCTGCCGGTCGCGGCGGCCGGTCTGATGGCCGCTCTCGTCAGCGGGTGCAGCGGCTCGGGACCGGGCGAGAAGGACACCACCTACGACTCCGTCGCGGACCTCCAGAGCTCGGCGACCACCGCCGGGCTCACGTGCCTGTCGTTCACGGAGACGGACTCCGGCTCGCCGGACGTCGAGACCGGCACGTGCGACGACACGGCGCTGCTCGCGGTCTTCGCCGACGGCGTGGCGGAGGACGACTTCGTCTCCATGCTGCCGCCGTCGCCCGAGATCGAGGGCGAGGCGGTGCTGGTGGGCCCGAACTGGGCGATCCAGGGTGATGTCGACGACCTCGAGGAGACGCAGGCCGGCATCGGAGGAGACATGATCTCGGACCGGTGACCGGCGCACCGAGCCTCCGCGTCCGCCGTCGTCGACGTGCGCCGAGGAGAGCTCAGGCCGACGCCGCGCACCCGACGCACGTGCGCGCCGTCGGGCGGGCCTCGAGCCGGGCGGCGGGGATCTCCTGCCCGCAGGACGAGCACGTCCCGTAGGAGCCGGCCTCCATCCGCGCGAGCGCGGCGTCGACCTCCTCGACCCGCACCGCGGCGGACCGCGCGAGGGCGTCGACCTGGGCCCGCTCGAACGCGATCGTCGCGCCGTCCGGGTCGTGCTCGTCGTCCGCGTTCGAGTCCCGCGAGGCCTCGACGATCTCCGCGACCTCGCCGCGCAGGGAACGCAGGCGGGCCAACGCGTCGGCGCGCTCGGCGAGGAGGCGCTCGCGCGCGGTCACGAGGTCGAGGTCGGTCACGTCGTCCTCAACACCTCGGCCTCCCGGAACCGTCCCTCGCCGCGCGTCGGGACGCGTGTCCCGGCGCGCGGCTAGGGTGGTGGCCGACGGCCCCGGACCGTCCTGGCGGCGAGCGGGACCGTGCCCGCAGGAGGTGATCGGATCGTGCGTGACCGACCTGTCCCGCAGCCCGGCGCCGAGCGCCTGACCCCCTTCGCGGGACATCCCGTCGTCGTCGGCGTCGTCCCCGGGCAGGACCCGCTCGTCGTGCTCACCGCCGCGGCATGGGCGCGGGCCGCGGGGGCCCCGACGCTGTACCTCGCCTACGCCGACCCGTCGCGCTACGTCGTCGAGGAGCACGCCGACGGCACCGTGGCGCACGCGGCCGTCGACCCGGACGCCGACGACGGGTCGTGGGAGGGCACGGACGCCGGACTGCGGGAGCAGGTCGCGGCGGTGCTGGGCGACGAGCCCGTGCGGTGGGAGCTGCGCTACCTCGCGGGACGGCCCGACCGCGCGCTCACGCACCTCGCTCGCGCGGTCGACGCCGCGGTCCTCGTCGTCGGGACGCGGACGCCCGGCGCCGGCGGACGCCTGCGCGAGCTCGTCGAGGGCTCCGTCGCGGCCCATCTCGCGCACCACCAGCACCGCCCGGTGCTCACCGTGCCGCTGCGCGTCGTCGACTGGGCGGAGGGCCCGGCGCCGTGGGGCCGGTGAGGTTGCGGCTCGCCGGCCTGGTCGCCCTCGGCGGCGCCGTCGGCACCTCCGCCCGGGCCGGCCTGGAGACGGCGTTCGCCCCCGAGGCCGGGACCTGGCCGTGGACGACGTTCGCGATCAACCTCGTCGGCTCGTTCCTCCTCGGCGTGCTGCTGGAGCGGCTCGCACGCTCCGGGCCCGACGACGGGTGGCGGCGCCGGGCCCGCGTGCTCGTCGGGACCGGCGTGCTGGGCGGTTTCACGACGTACAGCACGTTCGCGCTCGAGGTGGACCGGCTGGTCGACGCCGGGCACGCGGGGCTCGGCGTGGCGTACGCGCTCGGCAGCGTGGTGCTGGGCGTCCTCGCGTCCGGTGCCGGGATCCTCCTGGCGGGCACGCTCGGACGACGCGGCGGGGCGGGCCGCGCATGAGCGGGCTCCTCGTCCCGCTCCTCGTCGCCGCGTGCGGGGGTCTCGGTGCGGCGGCACGGTTCCTGGTCGACGGCGCCGTCGCGCGCCGCGCGCGGACGGTCGTCCCCCTGGGGACGGTCGTCGTCAACGTCAGCGCGTGCCTCCTGCTCGGCCTCGTCACGGGATGGGTCGTGGCGCACGCCGGCCCGGACGCGCTCGCGGCTGCCGTGGGCGTCGGTCTCCTCGGTGGCTACTCGACGTTCTCGACGGCGAGCGTCGAGGGCGCACGGCTGCTGCTCGCCGGCCGCCCCGCGGCGGCCGCCGTGCACGCGCTCGGGATGCTCGGGGCGTGCCTCGCCGCGACGGCGCTCGGACTCGTCGTCGGAGGTCTGCTCTGACCGGCCGGCGCGACCGCCCGGCGTGACGCCCACCAGCGGTTCCACGCGCCGGGATGCGCATGACAGCGGCCCGCCGTGATGGAAGAGTGGCACCGCCCGGCCGAGCCGGGGTCACCAGGGGAGGACCCATGAGCACGACGTCGACCGTCGTCCGCTTCGACACCTTCGGCGGTCCCGAGGTGCTGCGCGTCGCCGACGAGGAGGTTGCCGAGCCCGGACCGGGACAGGTCCGCGTGGCGAACCGCGTCGTCGGCGTGAACCCGGCCGACGTCAAGCGGCTCGCCGGAGCGTTCGGCGGACGGGTCCCGGGCGTGCTCGGCTTCGAGGCCGCGGGCGTGGTGGACGCGGTCGGGACGGACGTCGAGGGCTTCGCGCCCGGCGACGAGGTCGTGTGGCACGGGACCGGCGCGCAGCGCGCGCTCTCCGTCGTGCGGGCCGACCACGTGCGGCGGAGACCGCCGTCGGTCCCCGCGGAGCAGGCCGCGGTCCTGCCGGTCGCGGCGGCGACGGCGTTCTCCGCGCTCGTCCAGGCCGACGTCGGCGAGGGGGACGTCCTGCTCCTCCACGGCGCGAGCGGCGGCGTCGGCTCCGCCGCGGTGCAGGTCGCGCTCGCGCTGGGTGCGCGGGTCGTCGGCACCGCCTCGCCCGCGAACCACGACTACCTGCGCGGGCTCGGCGCGACACCCGTCGCCTACGGGCCCGGCCTCGTGGACGCGGTCCGCGCGCTCGAGGACGGGCTGGCCGCGGTGAGCGTCGTCGTCGACCTCGTCGGCACCCCGGAGACCGTCGCCGCCACGGTCGAGCTGCTGGGCGAGGACCTCGCCCTGGCCGACCCCGACGAGCCGCCGCTGGCCGTCACGATCGTCGGGTCGGAGGTGTCGCGCGCTGCGGGGATCGTCGACAAGGTCGACGCCCGAGGGGCGCTCGACGAGGTGCTCGCGCTGGCGGAGGACGGGCGGCTGCACGTCGAGATCTCCCACCGGTTCCCGCTCTCCGAGGCCGCGGAGGCGCTGCGCCTCGTCGCGGACGGGCACGCGCGGGGCAAGGTCGTGCTCGAGGTGCCCGACGTCGACTGAGACCGAGACGGGCGTCCACATCCTGTGACGCTGCGCACAAGCGCGCGGCGGCACCCGCAGGATCCCGGCGATCTGCCCGCCCGGGCCGCAGCAATCTTCTTGCACCGCGGCCTCCCGCCGGTGTCCAATCCTTAGCATGCGTAAGTACCTGGCCGCTACCGCGGCGCTCTCCTGTGCCCTCCTCCTGGCGTCCTGTGCGTCGACGACCGACCCGTCGAGCGACGACGCCACCGCCCCCACCGACGAGACCACGACGGCCCAGTCCGAGGTCCCCGAGCCCACGGTCATCGAGATCGTCCAGTCCTGCGCCGGGTTTTACGACGGCGCCGAGAACTCGCTCGCCACGCGCGTCGACGCGACCCTCGCGCTGACGACCGAGGCCGTCACCGACGAGAGCGGGGTCGAGATCACGACCACGCGCGACAAGATCGCCTCCGTCCAGCGCTTCGCCGACGTGGAGCTCCAGGAGAACCTCAACGGCATCAAGGCCCCGTTCGAGGCCGCCCTCACGGGCGCCACGGTCGAGACCGACGGCGTGCAGCCGGCGCTCGACGGCCTCCGCGAGCAGTGCACCGAGGCCGGGTACGCCTTCGCGTCCTGATCCCCTGCGCCGCGGTCGAACGCCCCGCGCCCTGGACACCGTCCGGGGGCGGGGCGTTCGCGCGTCCGTGGGTGGCGGGTGCTTGCCTGGCCCCATGGCGTCCACCGTGCCCGACGACGAGCCGCACCTCTCCCGCCTGCGCACCCTGTGCCTCGCCTTCCCCGACGCGCACGAGATCGTCACCCACGGTCGCACGGCCTTCCGTGCCCGGGTCCTGTTCGCCGTCCACGGCGGCATGACGAAGCGTTCTGCCGACGTCCCGGTGCGGCAGCACCCCCGGTCGGTCCTCGTGCAGGTCCCGGTCGCCGACCGCACGGCGCTCGAGCAGGACCCGCGGTTCTTCGTCCCGGCCTACTACGGTGCCGCGGGATGGCTCGGCCTCGACCTCGACGCGGCGCCGGTCGACTGGCAGGAGGTCGCGGAGCTCGTCGACGCGTCGTACCGCGAGGTCTCCGGGGCCCGGCTCGTCGCCCGGCTCGACGCGGAGGGAAGCCCGGCCGACCGGGACGCCTGAGCCCGCGGGCCGGTCGGCACGCGGGACGTCGGAGCGCACGGGTCGTCGGAGCGCGCGGGTCCGTCGCTGCGCGAGGGCCGCCGTCGTGCCACGATCGGGCGCATGCCCGTCGTCGAGTCCTCGCTCGTGGTCCCCGTCGACCCCGCGACCGCGTTCGCCGTCTCGCAGACGACCGGCGACGTCCGGCTGCGCTGGGACCCGTTCATCCGCAACCAGCGCTTCCTCGACGGCGCGACCGCTCCCGCCAAGGGTGTCCGGACGCTCACGCGCCACCGCACCGGGCTGACGATGGTCAGCGAGTACGTGTCGTACAACCCGCCGACGAACGTCGGCATGCGCATGGTCCGCGGGTCGTGGTTCTTCGAGAACCTCGCCGGGGGCTGGCGGTTCGCCCCCGACCCGGCGGGCGGCACGCGCGCGACGTGGCGCTACAGCTTCCGGTGCCGCCCCCGCTGGCTCGCGCCGCTCGCGGAGCGGGTCGGGTCGTGGGTGCTCGGCCGCGACATCGACCACCGCATCGCCGGGTTCGCGCGCGGCTGCGCCGACCCGGTCGTGCTCGCGGCGGTGCACGAGACGGGCTGAGCGGCAGCCGCGGAGGACGAGGGCGGTGCAGGGGCGGTCGTGGCGGGTCTGGCGGGAGCGGCCGAGGAACGAGGCCGCGGATGGTAGACCCGGCACGGCCGCCCCGGAACCGCGCTCGTCCGGGGTGACCGCGTCGTCGGCGTCAGCGGGCGCCGGCCGCCACGGGCTCCTTGTCGGTCGCGGCGCCCGACGGCGCCCCCTCCACCGCGGGCGTCTCGCCCTCGACCGGGGCGTCGTCGTCCTCGACCGGGGCGTCGTCGTCCGCGAAGAGGTCCTCCGCCGACGCGGACTCGTACTGCTCGACGTCGAGGATGCCCTCGCGCTTGGCGACGATCGTCGGCACGAGCGCCTGGCCCGCGACGTTGACGGCCGTGCGGCCCATGTCGAGGATCGGGTCGATCGCGAGCAGCAGGCCCACGCCCGCGAGCGGCAGGCCCAGCGTCGAGAGCGTCAGCGTGAGCATGACGACGGCGCCGGTGAGTCCCGCGGTCGCGGCGGAGCCGACGACGGACACGAACGCGATGAGCAGGTAGTCGGTGATCGACAGGTCGACGTCGAAGATCTGTGCGACGAAGATCGCCGAGATCGCGGGGTAGATCGAGGCGCAGCCGTCCATCTTCGTGGTCGCGGCGAGCGGCACGGCGAACGACGCGTACTCGCTCGGCACGCCGAGGTTGCGCTCGGTGACGCGCTGCGTCACGGGCAGCGTGCCGATCGACGAGCGCGACACGAACGCGAGCTGGATCGCGGGCCACGCGCCCTTGAAGTAGCTCGTGACCTTCAGGCCGTTGGTGCGCAGCAGCACCGGGTACACGACGAACAGCACGACCGCGAGGCCGACGTAGATCGCCGCGGCGAACCAGGCGAGCGAGCTCAGCGACGTCCAGCCGTAGGTGGCGATCGCGTTCCCGATGAGGCCCAGCGTGCCCAGCGGCGCGAGGCGGATGATCCACCACAGCACCTTCTGGACGATCGCCAGGGCGGAGCGGTTGAACGCGAGGAACGGGTCGGCCTTGGAGCCGGTCTTCAGCGCCGCGATGCCGATGACGAGTGCGACGACGAGGATCTGCAGCACGTTGAAGTTGATCGACGTGCTCGCGGTCACGGCGCCGTCGGCTGCGGTCTCGACCTGCGTGCCGGCGCCGAGGCCCAGCACGTTGCCCGGGATCAGGCCCGTGAGGAAGTCGAGCCACGTGCCGGCCTTCCCCGGCTCGGCGGCGTCGTCGAGCGACACGGACGCGTGGTTGCCGGGCTGGAAGATCAGCCCGAGCCCGATGCCGACCGCGACGGAGATCGCGGCGGTGATCGCGAACCACAGGAGCGTCTGGCCGGCGAGGCGCGCGGCGTTCGTGACGGTCCGCAGGTTGGCGATCGACGCGACGATCGCGGTGAAGATCAGCGGCGGGACGATCGCCTTGAGCAGCGTGACGAACGAGCTGCCGATCGTCGCGAGCGTCGTCGTGAGTCCGTTGGGGACCTCGCCGTCGGCGTCCTGCGGACCCATCGCGAGGGCGATGCCGCCGAGCGCGATGCCCAGCGCGAGGCCGATGAGGATCTGGGTGCTGAACGACGGGAAGCGGCGCGTGCGCTTCGCGGGGGCCGGGGTCGCTGGCGGGGCCGACGCGGCGACGTCGTGGCGGCCGGGGGAAGCCTGCTCTGCGGGCTTCGAGGGGGTCGAGGACACGGAGGGACCTTTCGGTGCTCGGGTGGCACGGACGCACGACGCGACCGCACCCGGGAGAGGGGGCGGGGGTCGTCGTCGCGAGGCGTTCCCGTGTCAGGGCAGGGGATCACCCGGGTGGCCGGGGGTCCTGACACGCGTGCGGACGCGGCCGGTTGTCAGGGTCAGGCGTCAGCAGGGTGAACCAGGGACCTGACCCGAGGCGCGGCGCAGCGTCGGCGCGAGGGCCGGGGAGCGTCAGCGACGACGACGGGTCAGCGACACAGAGCGCTGGCGACTCGACGGAGGTCGACGTCGCGGCGCTCGGTGAGGTACCAGGTCGGCACGCTGACGGACACGGAGGTGTCTCCCGAGGTTCGGCGGTAGGCGGTGTTCGCGCTGCGGGCACGATCGTCGCCCGCGGCACCTGATCGTACTCGTCGGTGGGCAACGCCCCGCCGTGCCGTCTCATTCCCAGGGATCGTGTGAACGTGGCCCCGGCGTGCGAGCGAGGTCGCCGCGCCTAGGGTCGAGCCCATGCGCAAGCGGGTGACGGGTGCGGCGGTGGCGGCCACCGGCACGTGGACCGACCCGGACGGCGTGCGGATGCCCGCCGGGGAGGTGCACGCCTGGGAGCGCGGCACGAACTCGACGGTGTGCGGCCTGCAGCTCAGCCGTCAGGGCCTCCTCCGGTTCCCGCACGTCACGTGGGCCGACGCCCAGCCGGCGACCGGCCGGGACGCCGACGCCGTCTCGTCGATGTGCCGGCGCTGCTCGGCCGGCACGGGGGCGCGACGCGACGACAAGCCCTGGCGCCGCGTCGACCCGCGGCCCTGAGCCGCCTGCCCCCCTGCGAGCACCGGGTCTGCTGGGCCCACGACTGTGCAGGAGAGAGACGGGTCCGAGAAGAGTCGCTCCGGCTGACGGTGGTCATCACGTGGGAGGGTCGAGGACGACGAGCATCGCGCGACGCAGGACGTCGCGCTGCGCCCCGTTGTAGAGGTCGGGCAGCACTCGGTGCAGCGCGTCTCGGGCCGCGGTCGCGCTCGTGGAGAGGCGCGGCAGCGGATCGCTCAGCCAGGGGTGGTCGGCCAGGTGCCGGTCGAGGAGCGGCACCATCCGCTCGACCAGGTCGCGCCTCGTCGCCTCGCTCGCGTCGGGCGGGAGCGCGGTGAAGTCACGATCGATGTCGGTCGGCTCGACCTCGATCATGCGCCTGATGTCGTCCAGCGCGTCCCGGTCGTAGAACTGCGTGCAGATGGTGACCAGTGCGCGATCGGCGTCGGTCAGCCGCTCCTCGACGGAGCTGAACTCGGGCGGCACGTCGAGCGATGCACGGTCGCGGAGCACGACGGCCAGCTCGGTCCGAGCGCGCTGGAGCCGCTCGATGCTCGCGGCGAGCTCGACGTCGAGCGCCCGGAGGGTGCCGGCGGCGTCTCCCCCGGCTGCCCCGAGCGACCCGATCTCGGCGAGGGGGACACCGAGCTCGCGCAGGCGCCGGATCGGGATGACGCGAGCGAGGTGGCGGGCTCGGTACTGCTTGTACCCGTTGGCTCGTCGCTCCGGCTGCTCCAGAAGACCGACCCGGTGGTAGTGACGGACGGTGTTCACGGTCGTACCGGCCAGCTCGGCGAGCTCGGAGGTGCTCCACGCCATGCTTCTCCTTCGTCGACGTGCACCGTTCTCACGGTGGAAGCGGGCTCACATCGTGCAGGTCGTGCCCTCGGCGGGGACGTCCAGGTCGATCAGGTAGGCCGCAGCGACCTCGTCGACGCACGCGTTCTTCCCGAAGGCGACGATGGTGTGTCCCTGGCCTTCCACGGTCAGCAGAGCGCTCCCGAGCGAGTCCGCCAGCCTGATCCCCCCTTCGTGGGGGGTGGTGGGGTCGCCCGTGATGGACACGACGAGCGTGGCCGGGAGCCCGTCGATGTCCTGCCCGTACGGGATCCCCAGAGTGGGTTCCGCCGGCCAGTGCTCGCAGCCGTCGCGCGCTCCCGCGGTCACGTCGACCCCCGGGTCCATGAACGGCGCACGCTCGTACGTGGCGGTGCGCAGCTCGCCACCCTCTCGAGGGGTCAGCCGGTCCTCGTCCATGCAGTTGATGGCGTAGTTCGCCTCGCTCGTGTTCGGCCACTGCCCGGTCGCGCTGCGCGGGCTGAAGTCGTAGATGAGCTGCATCATCTCGTCGCCACGGCCCTGGGTGACCTCGGTGATGCCGGCGATGATCCGAGGCCACGCCGCCTGGTTGTAGAGACCCGCGATGACGGCGCCGATCGCGTCGTCGAAGCCCAGCTCGGTCTCCAACGCCGGTACGGGTCGGTCCCGCAGCGGTCGGACGATCTCCTGGAACCTGGCCGTCGCCTGCTGCGGGTCCGTGCCGAGCGGGCAGCTCTCCTGCGTCGCGCAGGACGCGGCCATCTCGTCGAACGCGCCCTGGAACCCGGCGTAGGCGTTCACGCGAGACTCGAACGTCCCCTCGCGGGAGTCTCGACCGCCGTCCAGGAGCATCGCCCGCACCCTCTCCGGGAACATCTCTGCGTACACGACACCCAGGCGGGTCCCGTAGCTCTGCCCGAAGTAGGTCAGCTCGTCCTGCCCGAGCGCGGCGCGCAGCACGTCCATGTCACGAGCGGTGTCGCGGGTCCCCATGTGGGTGAGCGCCTTCATCCCGCCCGACCTCTCGGCGCACTTCTCCATGATCGCCCGGGTGTCGTCCTCGGTGAACGCGACGGTCGTGCCCTGCGATCCCAGGGGCACGGTGCCGGCGTCGGCCTCCTCGTCGCTGTAGCAGTCCGCGGCGGGCCGCGTGGCGCCGACGCCACGCGGGTCGAACCCGACCACGTCGAAGGACTCGGTGATCGGGCTCTCCGCGAGCCCCGCGGCAGTGATGATCGCGCCTGTCACCCCTGAACCGCCCGGGCCTCCCGGGTTGATCACCATCGGCCCTCTCGACTCGCCTCGCGCCGGTACCCGTAGCACCGCGACGGAAGCCACGTCCCCCTCAGGATCGTCGTAGTCCAGCGGCACCGAGAGGCGGGCGCACTCGGCACCGGCAACCGTCGCCATCAGCTTCTCGTCGTCGTCGGTCCCCGCATGATCGGCACCGCACGCTGTCCACACCAGCTCCTGCTCGTAGTACCGCTCGAGCGCCGCGGTCCCGGACGTGGTGGGCGTGACGTCCGCCGGCGGGGAGCACGCCCCGAGCGGGACGGAGACGGCGAGCACCGCGAGGCCCGCGACGACGCGCGGCGCCCGTCCCCGGCCGCGAAGGCTCGTGCGTGGTCGGACGTCGTCCATGTCGGTTCCTTCCTCACGCCGTCAGATGCTCCGCCAGCACACACCGTGTTCAAGGAACAGGGTCAAGCACCGGCATCCGATCCACCCTCGACGCTCGGGCACAGGACGACCGAGCATCCGACGACGCGCTCGCGCCGGCCGGACCCTCAGCCCTGGTTCGGCGCGTCGAGGAAGGCTCGCATGAGCGGCCCGGCGGTCGCGGAACCGCCCTCCCCCGTCTCGACGAACACGGCCACGGCGAGGTCGCCCTGGGTCGCGATCATCCAGGCGTGCGACTGGTTGCCGTCGCCGTACTGCGCGGTCCCCGTCTTCGCCCCGACCTCCTCGGGCAGGTCGGCGAGCATGTCCGCCGAGCCGTCCGTGACGACGGCGCGCATGAGGCTGCGCAGCGTCGCGGCCTCGTCCTCGGTGAGGTCGCCCGAGGGCTGCTCGGCCGAGGCGGGCTGGACGTCGGGACGCACGAGGACGGGTGCCACGCGGTGACCTGCTGCGACGCTCGCCGCGACCGTCGCCATGCCGAGCGGCGACGCGAGGATGCGCCCCTGGCCGATCATCGACGCCGCGTGGTCGGTGCCCTCGGCCTCGGCCGGGACGTCGCCCCAGAACGCCGCCGCGCCGAGGTCCGCCTCGACGCCGAGACCGAGCGACGCCGCGGCGTCGTGCAGCCCCTGCTGCGTCACCGTGTCGCGCTGGCCGATCATCGCGGTGTTGCACGAGTTCGCGAACGCCGTGCGCAGCGGCACCTCGCCGAGCGCGTCGGTCGGGTAGCCGGGAACGTTCTGGAACGTGCGGCCGTCGACGGTGATCTCGGGCGGGCAGGACACGACCGAGTCGGGCGTCAGACCGGCGCGGAGCATGGCGAGCGTCGTCGCGACCTTGAACGTCGAGCCCGGCGCGTACTGGCCGGTCGTGGCCGTGGACAGCCCGTCGCCCGCGGTGCCGCTGGCCGCGGCGAGCACCTCGCCCGTGGACGGCTCGATCGCGACGATCGCGCTGGGCGAGGTCTGCCCCGCGAGGACCTGCTCGGCGGCGACCTGCATCTCGGGCCGGAGCGTGGTGCTGAGCGGCACGCCCGCGACCGGCTCGACCGCGAACGCCTCCGTCGACACCTCGTCCGGCGTGCTCCCGTCGGGGACGACCGTGATCGAGACCCCGGGCGTCCCGCGCAGCTGCTCGTCGTACTGGCGCTGCAGGCCGGACAGGCCGACCGTGTCCCCGGCGACGACCGCGCCGTCGGACTCCTCGACGATCTCGGCCGTCGCCTCGCCGACCCGGCCGAGGATCGGGCGGGCGAACTCGCGCGTCGGCGCGAGCGGCATCTCGTCGTCGATGACGGCGACGCCCTCGATGGCGCGCGCCGCGTCCACGTCGATGCCGGCCGTGTCCTCCGTGCGCACCGTGATCGCCTCGACGAACGCCTTCTCCCCGGCCCCCGCGACCCGCTGCGCGAACTCCTCCGGGTCGATCCCCACGACGCCCGCGAGCGCGCGCGCCGCGCCGTCCCACGCGCCCGCGGCGAGGCGTGTCTTGTCCACGCCGATGCGGTACACCGGGCGGTCCGCGACGATCGGGACGTCGTCGAGACCCAGGATCTGGGCGCGCTCCGCGCGCACGCGGTCGACGGCGAGCCGGTCGCCCTGCGCGAGGTCCGGCACGAGCACGTCGGGCTCCCACGCCGCCTCCCAGCGCCCGGGGCCGTCCTCGCCCTCGGCCGGCTCGGCGAACGTCAGGTCGACGTCGGTCGTGTACTCCCACGCGGCGTCGTCGGTGACGACCCAGCGGTAGGCGAGGGTCGCCGTCGCGCGCTCGTCGGCGTCGGAGCCCTCGTCGTCCACGACGACGCCGTCGACCTCGACCGTGTGCTCGAACGCGGCGACGGGCTCGAGGACGGCCTCGAGGTGCCCCTGCACGTTCTCCGCCCGGCCGTTGGAGAACGCCAGGCCGCTCACGTCGCCCTCGGCGATGCCCGCGGCCAGCGCCGCCGCCGCGTCCTCGGCGGTCGGCCGGTCCTCGGTGCACGCCGCGAGCGGGAGCGCGAGGGCCGGGACGAGCAGCACGGCGGCCACCCTCCGGCGGACCGACCTGGGACGAACGCGTGCGACCGTGCTCACCGGGGCTCCCCTGCTGCGACCTGACGGGACGCGAGGGACGCTACCGCACGGCACCCGCGCGAGGGACATCCCGGTCAGACCGACCCGGATCGTCCGCGGCCTCTCCACAGCGTGTCCCGGCGGGGCGTGCACCGTCGCCGTCCGGCCGCAGCCCTCCGACGGCGCGTCGACCGTCGGCGTCAGTCCTCGCCCTCGGCGGGTGTCACCGGGCTGATCGCGTACCAGAGCCGGATCGACTCGTCGCCGCCCGGGCCGGGCTCGTGGCTGATCTGGACCGACGTCACCACGTCGCCGTTGGAACCGTTGATGCCCGTGCGCGCCCGGACCCCGCCCGACCGCGACTCCACGAGCGAGGCCGGGAGCTCGTCGAGCCAGCGGTCGACCTGCGCGCGCGGGAACCCCAGCACGTCGGCGTCGGCCAGGAGCTGGTCGTGCACGGCCTCGCCGCCGGACAGCGAGCGGAACACGTTGATCGAGCTCACGTACCCGCGCCGCGGCTGGATCGTCAGCTCCTCGGCCGTCGTCGACCACGTCCCGTCGGGGAGGGTCAGCTCGACCTCGGCGCCGCCGCCGGGGACGTCGACGATCGCCATCTGCTCCCCCAGCCCCACCGACTCGGCGGTGATCGGGCTGCTCACGTCCCAGCGCATCGGTGCGCCCTCCTCGATGTCGTCGATCGTCGTGCCGCTCTCCGTACCGGTGCTGCCCGCGCTGCCCGACGACGTCGACCCGCCCTCGTCGTCCGGGTCGCCGAAGGTCACGGTGCAGGCGCCGACCCCCAGCCCGAGCACCAGGGCGAGGGCGGCCGCGGCGGCCGCGCGGGCGGCTGTCACTGGTCCACGTCCACGTCCCACTCGGTCAGTCTGTCAAGGATCCGACCGATCCGTCCCGGATCCGTGAGCCGGTAGTCGTCGATGCGCTGCGACACGTCCGTCCCGACGATCTGCGCGGCCTGGTCCGGGTGCTGCGTGATGAGCTCCTGGTAGGCGGGCAGCGTGTCGTTGGCGATGTAGTCCCAGCGCGTGGCCTGGTCCGCGATGTTGCCGCCGGGCAGGGGCGTCTCGACCGAGATGCTCCCCTGCACGGGGTTGTCGAGCGAGATGCCGGTGAACGGGATGCCGATGTTCTCGGGACCGGGGGTCTCGACGTTCACGGTGAACGGGTCGTGCTGCGCGTACGTGCCCGCCCCCGGGATCGACGGCTCCCCGACGAGCGTCATGAGGTACGTGAACGCCTCGCCCGTGCCGGGGTGGTCGCGCATCGTCTGCCAGTCGTCCGCGATGATCTGGTTCTGCTCGCGCCACAGCAGGGCCGTGTTGCCGTCCGCGAGCGCCTGCGCGTCCCCGCCGCGACCGGCCTCGATGTCCTCCCACGCCTGGTACGCGGCGTCGTCGATGACGCCGGCCTCGAGCAGGCGCTCCATCTCGGGCAGCCCGCCGTTCAGGTAGGCCTCGTGCATGACGGCCTGGTCGACGAAGATCTCGCGCTGCATCGACAGGAACTGGTTCTCGTAGAAGGCGAGCTCGGCGTCCGTCATGCCGGCGACCGCCGCGAGCGCCGCGGGGGTGACGCCGGGTGGCAGGTGCTGCGCGCCGTCCTGCACGCCCTGCGCGAGCTCGCGCATCATGTCGAGGTCGAAGAACCCGGCGGCGAACGACGGCCCGATCATCGCCGCCATGCCCGCCCACTGCATCCACGGCTGGTCGAGGTACAGCTCGGCGTAGTAGCTGTAGACGGCCTCGATGATCTCCCGGTTGGCGCCCGCACCCGCGGCCGGGTCCCAGTCCGCGAAGTCGAAGCCGGCCTCGGCGGCGGCGGTGCGCGTCCAGTGCGCGACGGCGAGGTCGGCGAACCCGGCCGAGTCCGGGTCGACACCCTGGGAGACCATGCGCCCGTACAGGGCCGCGACCTGGGCGTCCGTCGCCGCGGCGAGCCAGTCGGCGCGCTCGGCCGCGTCCATCGCGAGGTACTCGGCAGGGCTCGGGGTCGGGACCGTCCCGGGCGCCCCGGGTGCGCCCGGCCCGCCCGGCGGCGTCGGTCCGCCGGGACCGCCGGGCGCTCCACCGTCCGCGGCGCTCGCGGACTCCTGCTGGTCGGCGTCGCGACGCAGCGTCTCGGCCGTCCGGTCGAGGAGAGCGGCGGCGGCGACCACCGCCGGGGCGAGCGCCGAGGACCAGTCCGTGCGGAAGGTCGAGGCGTCCGGACCGTCCCACCGCGTCGAGGACTCGACCAGCGACGCCACCTGGGCGCGGGCGCCGCGCAGCGTGTCGGCCCCGGAGAGCATGACGTCCGCGAGCGCGCGCAGGGCCGCGACATCGGCGCCCCACGATCCACTCACGACATGCTCCTCGAGGTCGTGCGCGGCGCGGGCGCGCCGACGAGGACGGCGGCCCGGGACGCCCGTGAGCACGGGCGGTCGACGGTGAGGCTACGCCGTCGCAGGGTCCGCGGCGATGGGGAGGTCTGCCCATGCGCACGGCGTGCGAGCGCAGCCCCTCGGAGCACGACCGGTCAGCGCGCCAGGGACGCGCCGATCCGCACGACGGCCTCGGTGAGCACGTCGACGTTCGTCGCGAGGTTGAGCCGCACGTGGCCCTCGCCGCCCGGCCCGAAGCGCCGGCCGTCCTCGAGCGCGACGCGCGCCCGGTCGAGGAACCAGGCGCGCGGGTCCGCTGCGGGCGACCGGGCGCCGTCGGGCACGGTGCTGCCACCCGCCGGGCCGGCCAGGTCCCGGCAGTCCAGCCACGCGAGGTAGGTCGCCTCGCCCGGCCGGTACCGCACGCCCGGGAGGTGCTCGGCGAGCAGGTCGGCGAGCAGCCACGCGTTGCGCTCGACGCCGGCGAGGACGGCGTCGAGCCAGGCGTCGCCGTGGTCGAGCGCCGCGACGTGCGCGAGGACCGCGACGTGGTGCACGCCGTGGCTCGCCTCCTCGGGGATGCGTCGCAGGTCGGCGACCGCGCCCGGGCCGCCGACCGCCGCGGCCGCCTTGATGCCCGGCAGGTTGAACGCCTTGGACGCGGACACGACCGCCACCGCGTCGTCGGACCCGGGGACGGTGAGCAGCGGCGTGTGCGTGGTGGCGGGGTGCCCCGCGAGGCCGGGCCGGGTGATCGGCGCGTGGATCTCGTCCGCGACGACGCGCACCCCGTACCGCGCGGCGAGCGCGAGGCCCGCGGCGAGCTCGTCCGGTGCGTGCGCCGTGCCGGTCGGGTTGTGGGGGTTGCACACGAGCCAGACGGCGCGGCGCCCGGACCTCGGCCCGCCGCCGTGGTCCGCGACGCCGGTCGCCTCCGCGAACGCGCGCTCGAGCGCGTCGAGGTCGAGGCGCAGGTCCGCGCCGAGCGGCGCGGTGACGACGCGACGCCCCTCGTTCCGCACGAAGCCGAAGAAGGGCGGGTAGACCGGCGGGTTCACGACGACGGCGTCGCCCGGCCCGGTGAGGACGCGCAGCACCTCGACGATCGCGACCATGACGTCGGGCAGCGTGCGGGTCGTCGACGGGTCGAACGACCAGCCCCACCGCCGCTCCGCGAACCGTGCGTACGCCTCCCCGTACACCGTGCCGTGGTCGTAGCCCGTGTCGCCGGCGCGCATCGCCGCCGTCACGGCGTCCACGACGGGCTCGCACGGCGCGACGTCCATCTCCGCGACGAACAGCGGCAGGACGTCCGGGTCGAACGCTCGCCACTTCACCGACGTCCGACGGCGCAGCTCGTCGAGGGTGGGCACGTCCAGCGGGGTGCGGAGCGAGGTTCCGGTCATGCGTCCCAGGCTAGGAGGCCCCTCGTCAGATCGGCATCCTCGCCCGAGATCGGCACCTCGACCTCGAGATCGGTCGTTTCACGAGCCGATCTCACGCCGAGCTGCCGATCTCACGGGGCTGCCGAGCTCACGGGGCTGCCGAGCTCGATGGCGGTCCGGCTCCGAGGGGTGCTGCCGTCGGCTCCTCGGCCGCGGCGTTGGCCGGGCTCGTCGCGAGCACGACGCACCCGGCGACGGCGAGCACCGTCGCGACGGCGGCCGGCACCACCCAGCCGTCGCGGACGATGTCGCCCAGCACGAGCAGCCCCACGGCCCCGGGGAGGAGGACCTCCACGACGGAGACCGTCGCCGCGACGGAGCCGACGTTGCCCTTCTCGAGCGCCCGCAGGTAGCCCAGGACGCCTGCCGCGCCCGCGGCGACGATGGCGATCGCGAGCGGCTGCAGGGCGGTGTCGAGGAGGTCGCCCGACGCGTGCGCGCCCCGAGCGGCGATCGCCGCGACGGAGTAGCCGAGCCCGCCGAGCAGGGCGAGCAGGATCGGATGACCGCTGCGGTAGGCGAGCGCGACCCCGGCGACGAGGGCGAGGGACGCCACGATCGCCCAGGTGGTGAAGCCGGCCGGCGGCTCCGCGGCCGGCTGCTCCCCCGCCGAGAGCGCCAGCACGACGAGCGCGACGACGACCGCTCCGATCGAGACGAGGTCCGTGCGCCGCAGCGTCGCGTGCAGCACCACGCGGGCCAGGACCACGACGCCCACCAGCGACGACGCGATGATCGCCTGGACGACGAAGAGCGGCAGGTGGTCCAGCGCCAGGAGGGACAGGAGGAACGCGGCGCCGTCGAGCGCGAGACCGCCGAGGACGAGCGGGTGCCGCACCGCGGCGAGCCCGTGCGCCCGCCGCGTCGCGACGGCCTGCATGATCGTGCTCACCGCGTAGGCGAGCGCGGCACCGACCGCCGCGGCGACGGACCAGATCACGGTGCCGTCCCGACGCCGCGCAGGAACCGCCCGACGACCGGGATCTCCGTGACGCCCTCCGCGCCCGCGAGCACGAGCGCCTGCGCGGCCGTGTACTCCGCCGAGTCCAGCACCACGTACCGCGGCGTCCACCCCGGGTCGAACTTCTCGTTGAACGCGCCCAACGTCGCCATCTGGGTCCCCTTCGACAGGCGTCGCAGGACCGGCCGTGCGAGCTGGTCGACGCGGCCGTCGCGCTCGCCCTCGAGCACCTCGCGCATGACCGCGAAGTTCAGCCCGAGCCCGCGCATCCCGCGCGCCGCGACCTCGGCGATCGTCGCGACGATCGTGGCGTCGATCAGGCCGTTCGGGACGTCCTCCGCATCGGTGCGGCGGCGCATGACGTCGAGCGACCAGCCGTCGATCGCCGCCGCCGGGACCCACTGGCAGAACGCGTCGACGCGTCCGTCGGCGTTCCGGGTCACCGAGAGCACGAGCCCCGCGTCGTCGGGGTCGAACAGGCGCGAGAGCGTCATGGAGAACCCGCGCTCGTCCTCGCCCTGGCGCGACTCGTCGCTCATCGCGAGGATCTGCTCGCGCAGCACCGGGTCGAGGGTCGTGGGGTCGTGGAACGTGGTCGTGTACCCGCCGCGCGCGACGCGGTTGACCGCCTGCCGCAGCGACTTGTGGTCGTGGCCCGCGAGCGTGAACGTCGTGCAGTCGACCGTCGCCTCGTCACCGAGGTAGACGTGGCGCAGGCCGCTGCGCTCGTAGACCGGCAACCAGTCCTCAGCCGCCGCGACGACCGCGATCGACCAGCCCGACGCCGCCGCGTGGTCGAGGAGCTCGGCCCACGTCTCTTCTCGCTCGGAGACCGGTCCGATCGGGTCCGGGGACACCAGGCAGACGCCGCCGCGCACCGAGTGCGCGACGACGCTGCGCCCGACGAAGAACCAGTCCTTGTCGTCGCGCAGCGCGAAGTAGTCGAGCGTCCCGCCCCCGTACCGCTGGACGACGGCGCGCGCCCGCTCGCGCTCCTCGCGGTGCTCCGCGGGCGCGAGCCGGCGTGCCTCGCGCGGCGAGCCGAGCCACCAGAGCACGAGCACGAGCACGACGAGGTCGACGACGGTCGACACCACGGCCACCGTCGTGACGAGGCTGCTGCTGAGCGCTTCCTCGGGGTCGTCCGCGCGCAGGACCACGACGGCGAGCGCCGCGATCGCGAGGACCCACGCACCCACGAGGAGCACGAGCAGCAGTGCGGCCCGGCGGACCGCGCGGCGGGTCGGGAGCACGGGGAACGAGCGCCACCGCGTCGCGAGCCACACCGCCGCGGCGAGGACCACGACGGACGGGATCACGTCGACCCCGCGCGCCGTGTGCGTCCCCGCCGTGAGCCCGAGCACCACGACCGTGACGAGCCAGGCGAGACGGTGCCCGCGCCGCAGCCCGCGCGCCATGAGCAGCAGCACGACGGAGTCGACGAGGAGCGTCGTCGACGCGGTACCGGGCAGCAGGCCCGGCACGACGTCGCGGTAGAGGGCCAGGTGCGTCCACAGGCCGCGGACCAGCACGGCGAGGACGCCGAGGATCCCCAGGGCGAGGACGACGCGCGACGCGACGACCCGCACCCGCACACGACGTCGCTGCTCGTCGAGCGGTGAGCTGACGACGGGAGAAGCGGCCGGGGCCGGGGCGGGTTCCACGCACCGATCATCCGGGACCGTGTCCCGCAGCGCACGGCGTCCGGAGCTTTCCACCCGTCGGCGCACGGTGCTCGCCGGGAGGGAGGCCCCGCCCGTCAGCTCGCGGCGTCGTCCTCGGTGTCCGCCGGCGCGGCCCGGCGGCGGGCATGGGCCGGTCGTTCGTCGTCGTGCACCCAGCGCCACACGCGGGTCGAGACGAACCAGACCACGGCGAGCGCGACCACGGCGATGACGATCTTCTGGAAGACGCCGGCGTACTGCTCGACGACGTGCCAGTTCTCGCCGAGCGTGTAGCCCGCGACGACGAAGAGGGTGTTCCAGATCGCGCTGCCCGCGGTCGACAGGGCCGTGAACTTCCACAGGGGCATGCGCTCGACGCCCGCCGGGATGGAGATGAGGCTGCGGAAGATGGGGATGAAGCGGCCGAAGAACACCGTCGCGCCGCCGTGCCGCAGGAAGAACTGCTCGGTGCGGTCGACGTCCTCGACCTTGACGAGGGGCAGGCGCTCCGCGATCCACCGGGTTCGCTCGCGCCCGACGAGCGCACCGACGGCGTAGAGGGCGAGCGCCCCGACGACGGACCCGGCCGTCGTCCACAGGATCGCCTCGACCAGCCCGAAGCTCCCCTGGCTCGCGGTGAAGCCCGCGAGCGGCAGGATGATCTCGCTCGGCAGCGGCGGGAAGAGGTTCTCCAGCGCGATGGCGATCGCCGCGCCGGCCGGCCCGAGCGTCTCCATGAGGTTCACGGCCCACCCGGCGACACCGTCGAGAGCGGGCTCCTGGGCCGCGGTCGCGGCGCTCGGCAGGGCGGCCGGCAAGGCGGCGAGGAGTCCGGGGCGCATGGTCTCCCAGCCTAGGCGAGCCGCCCGAGGACACGGCACCGATGAGTTCGAGAGCCTGTGGAGGTCTCGTGGGCAGGTGGCGAGCCCGACGAGCGAGGAGAGGACCGACATGCGCATCACGACGACGGTGGAGGCGGGCGGCGGCACGACGACGGGGCTGCCGATCCCGGAGGACGTGGCCCTGTCGTTCGGGCAGGGGCGGAGGTTCCCCGTGCGCGTCACGATCGGCGGGCACACCTACCGGAGCTCGCTGACGTTCTACCGCGGCCAGTTCGTCATCTCGCTCAGCGCGGCGAGCCGCGAGGCCGCAGGCGTGAGCGCGGGGGACGAGGTGGAGATCGACGTCGAGGTCGACGACGCCCCGCGCACGGTGGACGTACCGGGCGACCTCGCGACCGCGCTCAGGTCCGCCGGGGCGCGCGGTGCGTTCGACGCCCTGTCGTACTCGAGGCAGCGAGCGCTCGTCGAGCCCCTCGACGCGGCGAAGACCCCGGAGACCCGGCAGCGGCGCATCGAGAAGGCGGTCGGGTCGCTCGCCTGATCTCCCGGCCCGCTCAGCCCCGGACGAGCGCGTCGATGAACCGGACGGGCTCCCAGGCCCCGCCCTCGAGGTTGGAGACGACGGCGACCGTCACCCCCGGGCCTCCGGCGGGCGGAAGGTCCCCCGACCCGGTCGGTGCCGGGTCCGGGTAGTGGCGCAGCATCGCGCTCGACCCGGTGTTGATGCCCTCCTTGTACGCCGAGCGCACGCTCCCGTCGGCGAGGAGCTCGAACTCGAGGCCGAACCCGTAGTGCACCTCGGCGGCGCGGTCCCCGGGCGGGAGGTCCGGGCCGGTCTTCTCGTCGGTCTCCTCGGTGTCTCCGTCGTCGTGCTTCACCTGCGGCGTGAGGAAGGCGCGCGTGAGGTCGGGCGGCAGGAGCTCGCCCCCGCGGACGGCCGCGAGGAACCGGGTGAGGTCGCGCGCCGTGACGTGCGCGCCGCCGTCGGGCGAGCCCACGGGCGGGTAGGAGTAGATGTTCTGCCGCCACCCGGTGACGCGCTCGTCGTCGTCGTGCACCGGCTCCCAGCCCTCCGCGACGTCGGGCACGGCCTCGTCCATGCGGAAGAAGCCCGAGTCGGCCATGCCGGCACGCGCGAACACGTGCTCGCGGACGTGGTCGCGGTACGACGACCCCGTGACGTTCTCGAGGGCGAGGCCCGCGAGGACGAAGCCGACGTTGCAGTAGCGGCAGCCCTCGCCGGGCGGGAAGTTCGGCTCCTTGTGGACGAACCCGGGGAGGAAGTCCGCCGTGCGCGTGACGGAGTAGCTCGGGCGGTCGACCCACAGCGCCTCGTACGACTCGCCGGCCTCCTCGTCGGCGTCGTCCGCGATGCCCGACGAGTGGGTGAGCAGGTGCCGGATCGTCACCTCGCGCGGGATCGCCGTGCCGGCGAGGTCGACGTGGTCGTGGACCCGGTCGTCGAGACCGAGGCGGCCCTCGCCGACGAGCTGGAGCACCGCGACGGCGGTGAAGAGCTTCGTCACCGACGCGACGTCGAAGCGCGTCGTCGTGCGGACCGGGACGCCCCAGCGCCGCGACGCGACCCCGTACGCGCGCTCGAAGACCTCCTCGCCGTCGCGCTCGATCCGCACCACGCCGGAGAACTCGTCCTTCTCCGCCGCGGCGAGCAGGTGGTCGTCCAGCGCGGCAAGGCGCTCGGAGGGGAGGCTGGCGACATCGGTGACCATGTCTCGACAGTAGGCCCGCCGGTGTTCTCGACGCCCGGCTATTTCTCTGGACCCGGCACCGCGGGAAGGCTCCCGCGCCGGCGCGGGTACGTCGACCAGATGACGTGTGCGCTGTCGAGCAGGCCATGCGTGAGACGTCGACCACTGCTGGCGACGACGCGACGATGAGTCGGGAGCACGGCACCGGTCCACCACTCGTGGCGCCACCTCACGGCGCGCCGTCCCCGAACCGCACCACGAGAGGACACGACCATGACCGTGCAGCTCAGCCCCTACCTGACCTTCGACGGGAACGCCCGCGAGGCGGTCGACTTCTACGCATCGGTGTTCGGCGTGACGCCCGAGGTCAGCACCTTCGACTCGGTGGGACCCGTCGACGACCCCGAGCAGGCGAAGAAGGTCATGCACTCCCAGCTCGTCATGGAGGGCGTCGGCACCCTCATGGCGTCCGACACCGCGCCCGGGATGCCGCCGGCGGTCAGCTCGTCGGTCGCGCTCTTCGGCGAGCAGGCGGACAGCGAGCGCCTCCACGCGTGGTTCACCGCGCTGTCCGACGGCGCGCGCGACGTCATGGCGATCGAGACCGCCCCGTGGGGCGACGAGTTCGGCATGCTCACGGACCGGTTCGGCACGGTGTGGATGGTCAACGTCACGGGTGCGGCCGCGGGCGCGGGTGCTCCCGCCTGACCGGTTCGTCCCGTACGGTCACGTCATGCCCGCAGACCTCTCGACCGTCTCGTCGACGCCCGCCCCCGCACGCCGTCCCGCGCTCGGGCTGATGCTCCCCCGCACGCTGCCCGCCGACCGCATCGTGCCGTTCGCCCGGCGCGCGGAGGAGGTCGGGCTCGACGAGGTGTGGGTCGTCGAGGACCTCACCTTCCTGGGCGGGATCGCGCAGGCCGCGACGATCCTCGCGACGACGGAGCGGATCGGCGTCGGGATCGGCATCCTCCCGGCGGCGACGCGCGCGCCGTCGACCGCCGCGATGGAGGCCGCGACGCTCGCCTCGCTGCACCCGGGCCGCCTCCAGCTCGGGCTCGGTCATGGCATGCCGTCGTGGATGCGGCAGATCGGGGTGTGGCCCGCGAGCCCGCTCGCGATGCTCGAGGAGACGACGACGGCGGTGCGTGCGCTGCTGCACGGCGAGACCGTGTCGACCTCCGGGCGCTACGTGCAGGTGGACGACGTCGCGCTGCACGCCCCGCCCGCCGTGGCTCCCCCGGTGCTCCTCGGCGTGCGGGGTCCGCGCTCGCTCGAGGTGTCGGGCCGGGCGGCGGACGGCACGATCCTCGACATGCCGGTCACGCCCGAGTACCTCGCGGGGGTCCGCGCGGCGATCGACGCCGGGCGTGCGGCGGCCGGGGACGCCGTGCCGCCGGAGCACCGGATCGTCGCGTTCGCGCACGGCGTGGTGCACGACGACGCGGCGCTGGCCCGGTCGCTGGCGCGCCCGGGTCTCGCGGTCCTCGCGCTGCCCGACTGGGCCGTCCACGTCGACCCGCTGCCGTTCGCGGACGAGCTGCGCGCGCTGGCCCGCGAGAGCGCGTCGCCCGAGGCGTTCGCCGCGGCGGCACCCGACGCGTGGGTCGACGCGCTCACCGTGACCGGGACGCCGTCGGACGTGCGCGACCGCCTCGCGCTGCTCGGCGAGCACGGTGTGTCGAGCGTCGTCATGGCGCCCGTGAGCCCCGACCCGCAGCGGCCGGACGACCCGTTCGCGGCGCTCGACGCGCTGGAGGCGGTCACCGCAGGGCGTTGAGCGCTCCGCTCAGCAGTAGCGCCGCTCAGTACCGCCAGGCCCGCATGTCCTGCTGGTAGGTGCGCTGGACGACCGGTGAGAGCAGCGTCGACGGCGGCAGGTCGCGCCGGGGGTTGTCGGCGGGCAGGCGCGTCGTCGCGGCGAGCGACGCGGCGTCGTGGAAGCGCAGCCCGTCGGGCAGCGGCGTGCGGGCGAAGAGCCCAGCGGCGTCGTCGGGCACCTGGCTGCGCACCTGGCCGGGCACCGAGAGGACGAAGCCCCACTCGCCGAACGACGGGACGTTGACGCCCAGCGGCACGACGGTGCGGTCGGGTGCGGCCGCCTCGGCCGTCGCCACCACCTGCCAGAATGCGCGCGGCGTGAAGTACGTGGACGTCGCCTGCGTCGCGAAGGCGCCGCCCGGGCGCAGGTGCGCGGCGACCATCGCGTAGAACTCCTGCGAGTAGAGCTTCGCGACGCGCTCGCCCGACGGGTCGACGAGGTCGACGAGCACCACGTCGAACGACGCGTCCGCCTCGTCGAGCCAGCGGAACGCATCGGCGTTGACGACGGTGACGCGCTCGTCGTCGAGCGCGTGCTCGTTGAGGTCCGCGAGGAGGCGGTTCTCCCGCGCGAGGTCGGTCACCGCGGGGTCGAGGTCGACGAGCGTGACGTCCCGCACGGACCCGTACCGCAGCACCTCGCGCGCGAGCAGGCCGTCGCCGCCGCCGAGGATCGCGACCGAGACCGGCGCCGCGACCGACGTCATCGCCGCGTGCGCGAGGGTCTCGTGGTACCGGGCCTCGTCGACGGACGAGAACTGGAGCTGGTCGTTCAGGTACAACCGCACGTCGCCCCGGTAGTCGGTGACGACGAGCCGCTGGTACGGGCTCGACTCCTGCACGACGACGGGGTCGGTGTACATCCGGGCGCTGATCGACGTCTCGAGCCACGTCGACGCGGCGAACCCCCCGAGCAGCGCGGCGAGCGTCACCCACGTCAGCGCCGTCCAGCGCGGCGGGTGGCCCAGACGCGCGAGCATGAACAGCGCGACGGCCACGTTGAGCACCGCGACGGCGAACGCGGTGCGCACGAGGCCGAGGTACGGCAGGAGGAGGAACGGGAACAGCAGCGACGCGGCGAGCGCGCCGAAGTAGTCGAGCGCGAGCACCTTCGACAGCAGCGACACCGACTCGTCGCGCCCGTGCTCCTTGAGCAGCGCGACGAGCAGCGGGATCTCGACCCCGATCGCCGTCCCGATCGCGAGGGACAGCAGCACGAACACCGGCCAGTACAGCTCGGTCTGCGCGTACGCCCAGAACAGCACGAGCACCGACGTGCCGCCGAGCAGGCTGAGCACGAGCTCGTTGCGGACGAAGTTCAGCCCCGCCTCGCGCTGCAGCCGCGGCGCGAGCAGCGAGCCGAGACCCATGCCGAAGAGCGTCAGGCCCGTCGCGACCGAGAACGCGACGACGGAGTCCCCGAACAGGTACGACGCCGCCGTGCCGAGGATCAGCTCGTAGACGATGCCGCCGACGGCGACGAGCAGGGCCGCCGCGAACACCGTCGGACGGTCCATGCGGCGCGTGCGCCCGGTGCGCGGGAGGTCCGCGGAGCCGCCGTCGTCCGCCGGGGCAGGGTCGAGGACGGCCGCCGGTGCGTGCTGGTCGACCATGCTCAGGAGCTGATGGTCCCCGCGATGATGAGGCCGATCGCGATGGCCAGGCCCGCGATCATCACGCCGAACGCGACGTTGTGCTCGTCGACGAGCTCGCGGTGCAGGTTCAGGCGGAAGAGCTTGTTCGCCACGACGATCGTGACCAGGAGCAGGACGATGCCGAGCACCGAGTAGAGGATCGTGGACAGGAAGGCCCACAGGAACGCGAGCGAGGCGACGGACACGGAATCTCCTGGGTGAGGGGTGGACGGTCAGGACGGACGGGGTGGCCAGGGAACGACGCCGGTGCGGCGCCTCACTTCCCGACACCCCCGCCGCCGTAGAGCGTGCGGCGGTAGCACGACGTGGAGTCGGTCGTTGCGGGGGCCGGTGTCCCGCTCGCGGGCGCGGTCGTCACGACGGACCGTGGCGTGCAGGACGCGTCGTCGGCCCGGCTCGCCTGGCACGCGCCGAAGGAGAGGAGCAGCACGAACGCCCCGACCACCGCGGCGACGACTCCGCCCGAGCGCGAGCGCGGCGTGAGACGACGGCCGAACAACCGCGTCTGCTCCGCGACGTCGAGGCGCCGCCCCGCGTAGACGCTCGTCACGGGGCCGAGCGGTCCGGTGGTGCGCTCGACCGACACGACGACGCCGTGCCCGGTCAGGTCGGCGTACTCGACCTGCTGGCCGGGCACGAACGGCTCGGCGAACGTCCCCTCGACGGACCGCACGGTGCCCGTCCCGCGCTCGCGCACCGTGAGGCGGTGCGGCCTGCCGTCGAGCCGCAGGTCGAGCTGCCTCCCGCGGTGCAGACCGGCCAGGTCGACGACGGGCGGGACCGACTCCGTGGGCCGGTACAGCGTGAGCTCGCGCTCGTCGTGGTCGTACTCGAGCCACACGTCCGAGCCGTCGTGCCCGAGGAGCTGCCACTCCTCCCACGTGAACGTCGTGCCGGCCTCACGCATCTCGACCACCGCCGAGGCGCGCACCGTCGTGCGCACGGCGTCCCGTCCCGTGCCCGTCGCCACGAGCTCCTCCCCGACCCGGAGCGCGAGGCGCCGCCCTCCGCTCACACGAGGCTCCGCACGGCGACGTCTCCCGCGGCGAACACGTCG
Organism: Cellulosimicrobium sp. Marseille-Q4280; assembly: GCF_943181405.1. GTDB lineage: Bacteria > Actinomycetota > Actinomycetes > Actinomycetales > Cellulomonadaceae > Cellulosimicrobium. Next base: position 96,441 of record NZ_CALPBY010000004.1, on the reverse strand, counting down.
CCGAGGAGGGCGCGCACGTCGTCGGCGAACGTCGGGGACGACGGCGCGCGGCACGTCGTCAGGGTCACGTACGCGGCGCCGTGCTCGGGCCATGTGTGCACCGCGAGGTGCGACTCCGCGAGGAGGATCGCGACGCTCGTGCCCTGCGGCTCGAACCGGTGCGCGACCTCGCCGAGGGGCGTCATGCCCGCGAGCCGCACGACCGCGTCGAGCGACGCGCGCACCGTCGCCTCGTCGTCGAGCAGGCGCGGGTCGGCTCCCGTCACGTCGAAGACGTGGACGAGGTTGCGGTGCACGGCTCAGCTCCCGGGGACGGCGCGACCGACCCGGGACGAACCGCCCGGACCGGGCCCGCGACGTCGGGCCGCGCACACCCTAGCGGACCGGGTCAGGGCGTTCACCGGCCCGTCCACAGGCCCGGCCGTGCCGGTCTGTCGCGAGATAGAACCGCAGGTCGCGAGGTAGAACTCCGCGGCTTCTCTCTCGCGACCGGTGGTTCTATCTCGCGGCGGCGGCCTCCAGGCCGCGCACGCCCGCGCGCTGCGGGACGGCACGGAGGTCGTTGGCGCTGCGCAGCACGGGGGCCGCGGTGAGCGCGGCCGGGTCCAGCTCGGCCGCGGTGGTCACCGTGATCGTCGCGGTGCTGCCTGCGGGGAGGCTCAGCAGGGCGTCGTCGGCGACCGCGTCGGGCGCGAGCCGGTCCGCGAGGACGGCGACGTCGCGCACGAGCGAGCGGGCCCGCACGTGCACGCGGTACCCGCCGGCGCACCGCTCGGCCCGGACCTCGGCGGCGTGCGGGTCGAGGCGCAGGTGCACGTCCTCGACGAACGTGTGCACGACCCGCTCCGGACCGAGGTCCACGACGAGCACCGCGTCCGTCGGGTCCGCGGGCCGCGCGAGCGTGGCGGGGACCGCGACGAGCAGCACCGAGCGCGGCGGCACCGACACCGCGACCGTCCCGCGCGCCGGGTCCATCCCGTCGAGCCGTTCGAGCCGCATCGACAGCGCGCCGCGCCACGGCTCGTCGTGGTCGTTGACGACGGCGACGTGCGGCGACCCGTCGCGCTCGACCACCGCGAGCGCCCGCGGCGCGAACGCCCGCCGCATCGCGTACCAGAGCGGCTTGGGCCGCTCCGCGGAGTCGACCGCGGACCAGCTCGTCACCGGCCAGCAGTCGTTGAGCTGCCAGACGATCGCGCCGGCCGTCCGCGGCCACCACGACCGGTAGTGGTCGAGCGCGTGCGCGACGGCGCGAGCCTGGTTGAGCTGCGCGGCCCAGTGCCAGTCCTCGAAGCGCGCAGGGACGCCGAGGTGCGGCGCCATGCCGCGGTCGAGCTTGCCGTTGCCGTCGTCGGCCTTCTGGTGCACGAGCCACACGGGGTCCGCGGTGGGGTCGGGCGCGTCGGCGAGCGGGCCGCCGTCGACGGCGTGCACCGCGTCGGTGAGCGTGCGCCACGTCGGCGGTCCCTGGAACCCGAACTCGGAGCAGAAGCGCGGCACCTCGTCCCGGTACGCGCGGTAGTCGACGCGGTTCCACACCTCCCACTGGTGGTGCGTGCCGTGGTCGGGGTCGTTGGGGTGCAGGTCGGGCCGGCCGGGGCTGTACGGGCTGTTGTCCGTGTACGGGCGCGTCGGGTCGACCTCCGCGACGACGCGCGGCAGCAGGTCGCGCGCGTACCCCTCGCCCCAGGTGAGCCCGCCCAGACGCTCCTTCCAGCCCCAGTCCTCGTGGCCCCACACGTTCTCGTTCCCGCCGTTCCAGACGACGAGCGACGGGTGCGGGACGAGCCGCGCGACGTTCTCGCGCGCCTCGGCCTCGATCTCCGCCCACAGCTCGTCGTCCTCGCTGTAGGCCGCGCACGCGAGGAGGAAGTCCTGCCACACGAGGAGCCCGCGCTCGTCGGCGAGGTCGTAGAAGTCCTCCGACTCGTACGTCCCGCCGCCCCACACGCGCAGCAGGTTGAGGTTGCCGTCGACGGCCTGGTCGAGCCGCCGGGCCAGCCGGTCCCGCGTGAGGCGCGTGACCAGGTGGTCGTCGGGGATCCAGTTCGCGCCGCGCACGAACACGGGCCGCTCGTTGACGTGCAGCACGAAGGGCGTCCCGTGCTCGTCCGGCGTCGTGTCGAGCCGCACCGTGCGGAACCCGACGCGCCGCTCCCACCTGTCGAGCACGGCGCCGTCGAGCGCGGCCCCGTCGGGCGTCGAGAGCGTTACCTCGACCCCGACGAGCGGCTGCGCGCCGTACCCCACGGGCCACCACACGGGCACGTCCGGGACGTCGAGCGTCACGACCGCCGACGTCGCGCCGGCCGGCACCTCGACGCGCGCCCGCGGCGCCCGCCCCCCGCCCGGGACCGCGGTCGCGGACCCGGACCCGGCCGACCCGGACCCGGCCGGACCCGACCCGGGAAGGTCCAGCGCGACGTCGAGCACGAGCGGTCCGGCGTCGGTCAGCGCCGAGCGCTGCACGTCCACGTGGACCTCGATCCGGCCCGCGCCGGTCGCGCCGTCGGGAGCGAGGTCGGCGACGCGCACGAACGGTCGCACGCGCTCCAGCCGCGCGACACGCCAGCGCTCGACGCGCACGGGCCTCCAGATGCCCGCGGTCCGCAGGTCAGGACCCCAGTCCCACCCGTACGAGCAGGCCATCTTCCGGATCGCGTTGAACGTGTTCGGGTACGCCGACGGCCGCGCGCCGAGACGCTCGCTCGCCGCGTCCGACCACGCGGTCGCCGAGCCGAGCCCGACGACGAGGTCACGCTCCGCGCCGTCGGCGAACCGGCGGACGTCCACCCGGTACGAGCGGTGCATGTTCCGGCTCGTCAGGATCGTCTCGTCGCCCAGCCGCACGTCGGCGACGGTGTCGAGGCCGTCGAGCACGAGGTCGACGTGCTCGTCCTCGCCCGTGGGATCGAGGCGCAGCGCGCGGCGGTACTCCCAGTCTGTCCCGTGGACCCACGCGAGCCCCGCCTCGTTCGCGTCGACGTACGGATCGGGGATCAGCCCCGCCGCGAGCAGCGCGGTGTGCGCGTCGCCGGGCACCGTCGCGGGCACGACGGCGGCGTGCACCGGGGCGGGCAGGTCGCCGGCCGTGGCGCGCAGGGTCCAGCCGGCGGTCAGGTCGACGGTCGTCATGCGGGATCTCCTTCGGAGCGGTGGGTGAACGCATCCCACCACGCGTCTGCTATCGCCGTGTGACCGGCGTGTGTCGGATGGACGCCGTCCGCGGCGACGGCGCGCGGGCCGATCTCGTCGGCGAGGTCGGCCATGACGGTGGCGAGCGGGACGAACGTCGCCCCCACGTCGCGTGCGACGCGTGCCACGGCATCCTGCTTCGGACCGAGGTCGTCGGCCCACGCCTGCGCGTCGGTGAGCGGCAGCGCGAACGGCTCGGCGAGCACGAGGCGGGTACCGCGCGCGTGCCACGGCGCGACGAGCGCTCGCAGGGTCGTCTCGAACGAGGCGACCGGCGTGCGCTCGCCCGCGTCGAGCGCACGCCAGGTGTCGTTCACCCCGACGTAGAGCGACAGCACGTCGGCGTCGAACGGCAGGACGTCACGCTCCCAGCGCGCGAGCAGGTCGCTCGCCCGGTCGCCGCCGACCCCGGTGTTGTGGACGGTCGACCCGGCGAGCGGGCCGCGCGCGAGCAGGCCCACGTAGCCGGTGCCGACGTCGTCGGGGTCGGAGCGGTCGCGCCCCCACTCCGTGATCGAGTCGCCCGCGAAGACGACGTGCCGGGGTGCGCCGGTGCCGCGGGTCACGACCGCAGCTCCGCGATCCGGCGCTCGGGGTCGGGGGCGGCCGCCGCGAGCGTGCGCGTGTACTCGTGCTGCGGCCGCAGGATGACGTCGTCGGCCGGGCCTGCCTCGACCACCACTCCGCGGTGCAGCACCATGACCTCGTCCGAGAAGTGCCGCGCGGTCGCGAGGTCGTGCGTGATGTACAGGACCCCCAGGTTCTCCTCGCGCTGCAGGCGCGCGAGCAGGTTGAGCACCCCGAGCCGGATCGACACGTCGAGCATCGACACGGGTTCGTCCGCGACGAGGATGCCGGGCTCGGGCGCGAGCGCCCGCGCGATCGCGATGCGCTGACGCTGGCCGCCGGAGAGCTCGTGCGGCTTGCGCTCCGCGTACTCCTCGGCCGGGTCGAGCCGCACGCGGCGCAGGAGCTGCAGCACGCGCTCGTGCACCTGCCGCCGGTCGAGGTCCGGGTGGTGCAGCGCGACGGCGCGCGCGAGGTGGTGGCCCGCCGAGTGGTACGGGTTGAGCGACGCGAACGGGTCCTGGAACACCATCTGCACGGCCTTGCGGTACGCGGACCGCGCGCGCCGGCCCCGGCCCACGGGGGCGCCGTCGACCAGGATCTCGCCCGACGACGGACGTTCGAGCTGCATGAGCAGCTTGGCGATCGTGGACTTGCCCGACCCGGACTGCCCGACGAGCGCGACCGTGCTGCCGGGCTGCAGCGTGAAGCTCACGTGGTCCACGGCACGCAGCCGGGTCGAGCGCAGGCCGCTGCGCAGGCGGTAGTCCTTGACCAGGTCACGGGCCTCGAGCGTCGTCATGCGGTCTCCTCCTCGTCCGTGGCGATGCCGGTCGTGGCGATGCCGACCGTGCCCGCGTCCTGCGGCGTCTCCTCGAGCTGCTCCTCGCCCAGGTCGGCGTCGCCCGCCCGGACGAAGTCGCCGCGCTCGCCCGTCAGCGACGGGAAGGACGCGAGCAGCCGCCGCGTGTACGGGTGCTGCGGGTCGGTGTACAGCGTCACGGCGTCCGCCTGCTCGACGATCCGGCCGGCGCGCATGACGGCGATCCGGTCGCTGATCTCCAGCAGGAGCGGCAGGTCGTGCGTGATGAACACGACGGCGAACCCCAGCTCTGCCCGCAGGCGCGTGATCTCGCGCAGGATCTCGCGCTGGACCACGACGTCGAGCGCCGTCGTCGGCTCGTCCATGACGAGCACCTGCGGCTCGAGCGCGAGCGCCATGGCGATCATGACGCGCTGGCGCATGCCGCCCGAGAGCTCGTGCGGGTAGGCACCGAGCCGGCTCGCGTCGACCCCGACGCGCTCGAGGAGCTCGCCGCACCGGGCGCGCCGCTCGCGGCGCGAGAGCTGCGGCCGGTGCGTCGTGAAGACGTCCTCGAGCTGCGACCGGATCGTCAGGACCGGGTTGAGCGAGTTCATCGCGCCCTGGAACACCATGGCGACCTTGTCCCAGCGGAACGCCCGCAGGTCCTCGCCGTGCAGCGACGACAGGTCGACGGTGTACCCCTCGCGCGAGTGGAACACCGCCCGGCCCGACGTGATCGCGGCCGGCGGCTTGAGCAGGCGCGTCACGCCGTACGCGAGCGTGGACTTGCCGCACCCGCTCTCGCCCGCGAGCCCGAGGATCTCGCCGCGGCGCAGCACGAGGTCCACGTGCTGCACCGCCGGGACGGGCGGGTCGACCAGGTAGGTGACGGAGAAGTCCTCGATCTCGAGGACGGGGTGGGAGCCGACGACGGCCGCCGGCTGCTCCTGGAGGGTGCCCTCGGTCATGCCGTCACCTCGTCGGCCTCGCGGAGCTGCTCGCGCGACATGCGCCACCGCTTGCGCTGGGAGCGGGTCTGGGCGCGCAGCTTCGGGTTGATGATCTCGTCGATGGAGAAGTTGATGAGCGACAGCGCCGCGCCGAACAGCGCGAGCATGAGGCCCGGCGGCACGAACCACCACCACGCCCCGAGGCGCAGCGCGAGGCCGTTCTGCGCGTAGTAGAGCATCGTGCCCCACGTGAAGGAGTTGGAGGCCCCGAGCCCCAGGAACGACAGGCCGGCCTCCCCGAGGATCGCGAAGATCACGGCGAACACGACCTGCGAGGCGATGATCGGCACGAGGTTCGGCAGGATCTCGACGGCGAGGATCCGCCAGCTCCGCTCGTCGGCCACGCGCGACGCGAGCACGTAGTCGCGCTCGCGCAGCGACAGCGTGTAGCCGCGCAGCACGCGCGCCGACCCGGCCCAGCTCGTGATCGCGAGGACCAGCGCGACGAGCCACACCGACTTCTGCGGCACGTAGCTCGAGATGACGATGACCAGCGGGAGGCCGGGGAGCACGAGCATGACGTTCGAGAACAGGGAGAACGCCTCGTCGACCCAGCCGCCGACGAACGTGCCGACGACGCCGAAGAACGCCGACAGCACGAGCGTGAGGACACCGACGACGAGACCGATCGTCAGCGACCCCCGCGTCGCGTACGCGAGCTGGGCGAGGACGTCCTGCCCGGTCTGCGTCGTGCCGAGCGGGTGCCCGGGACCGGGCGGGGACAGCCCGATGTCGGAGACCGTCGACGGGTTCCCGACGAACAGCGGCCCGAGGAGGCCGAACAGGACGATCGCCCCGGCGACGGTCAGCCCGACGCCGAGCTTGAGCGTCATCGGCGGCAGGACGCGGCGCCGGCGGCGACCGCTGGAGGCCTCGACGGCCTCCTCGGCGGCGAGCGCCGGGTCTTGGGTGGTGATGGCCATGCGGACCTCCTAGGACCGGGCCCGCGTGCGCGGGTCGATCACGCCGTACAGGAGGTCGACCAGGAGGTTCGCCCCGAGCACGGACAGGGTGATGACGAGGAACACGCCCTGCATGAGCGCGTAGTCGTTGCTGTTGACCGCCTGGAGCAGCGCGGACCCGATGCCGGGGTACGAGAACACCGCCTCGGTGACGATCGACCCGGCGACGACGAAGCCGAGCGAGATGGCGAAGCCGGACAGCGACGGCAGCACGGCGTTGCGCGCGGCGTAGGCGAACCGGATGCGGCGCGGCCGCAGGCCCTTGGCCTCGGCCGTGACGAGGTAGTCCTCGGCGAGGGTCGAGACCATCATGTTGCGCATCCCGAGCATCCAGCCGCCGACCGACGAGATGACGATCGTCAGCGCGGGCAGCGTGCCGTGGTAGATCACGGACGACACGAACGCCCACGTGGGCTCCGGGCCGGCGAACGTGTAGACGTCGTAGCCGTGGCTCAGCGGGAAGACGGGCCAGACGCTGCCGAGCAGGAACAGCAGGAGCAGCGCGAGCCAGAAGTAGGGGACGGACTGCAGCATCGTCGCGGCCGGCACGAGGTTGTCGACGAACGACCCGCGCCGCCACCCGGCGACCATGCCGAGCCCGACGCCGATCGCGAACGACACGACGGTCGACAGGCCGATGAGACCGATGGTCCACGGCAGCGTCTGGCCGATGACCTGGCCCACGCCCGCCGGGAAGAACGCGACCGAGGTCCCGAGGTCCCCGTGCGCGAGCGCCTGGAGGTACGTGACGTACTGGCTCCACAGCGACGCGTCGGTGTCGGTGCCGAGCATCGCCTCGATCGCGTCGCGCGTGGCCGGTGTGACCGGGCCCTTCGTCGCGAGCTTCGAGAGCATGATGTCGACGGGGTTGCCCGGCATGAGCCGGGGGATGAGGAAGTTGAGCGTCAGCGCGGCCCACAGGGCCACGACGTAGAAGCCCGCCTTCCGGAGTACGAAGCGCACCGGTCGAACCTCCCTGTTCGTCCTGCTGCCCGGCTGGGTGGTCCCGGCGCAACCGCGGTCGGCGGGGGCGCCGCGCGGCGACGCCGGGACCTGTCCAGGGACGGGTCAGTTCTCCACAGGGGTGATGGACTTGAGGACGATCCCGTTGTCCCAGGCCTTCCAGGACGCGGGCATCGCGTACTTGTCGTCGTCGGTCGGCCATCCGGTCGCCCGCGACGTGTTGAACTCCGTGAGCATCGAGTTCACGTAGATCGGGATGTACGGCAGCTCGTCGGCGATGATCTCCTGGACCTTCGCGTACTCCTGGGTCTGCACGGCCTCGTCGTCGGTCGCACGGGCCGTCGCGAGCGCCGCGTCCACGTCGGGGTTCGAGAACCGCGCGAAGTTGCCGGCCGACGCCGTCTCGCCCACCTTCACCGTGTTCGCCGAGTCGTACTTCCCGAAGTAGGTGAAGTACGGGTTCGACGACGCCCCGAGACCGATCGAGTCGAGGCTGAGCTGGAACGTGCCCGACGTCTGCGCCTGGTTCCACTCGTTCCACGCGACCTGGCTCGGCACGAGCTCGATCCCGACCTCGGCGGCCTGCTGCTTCATCGCGTCGTTGAGCGAGATGAAGTCGCTCCACCCGGTGACGGTCTGGATGGTCATGGACAGTCGCTGGCCGTCCTTGGTGCGGACGCCGTCGTCGCCCGTCGTCCAGCCGGCGTCGTCGAGGATCTGGTTCGCCGTGTCGACGTCGGCCGTCTCGGGCGCCGTGAGCAGGTCCTTGTCGGTGATCCACCGGTCGTCACGCTCGGGCAGGAGCAGCGTCGGCGACGCGGTCTCGGCGAACCCGCCGCCCGCGAGGTTGTTGAGCTGGGTCCGGTCGATCGCGTGGTAGAGCGCCTGGCGCACCGCCTTGTCGGTCTGCGGCCCCTCGCACCCGAGCTCGGCGTTGGAGCACGTGAAGATCGACGCCGTGAGCGCCGGGGTGTTCACGTACGACAGGTCGGGGTTCGTCTCGATGAGGTCCTCGAGCCCGGGCAGGAACGACGACATCCAGTCGACGTCGCCCGCGGTGAGGGCGGCGCTCGCGGCGTCCGCGGTGTCGAGGGCGATGTAGCGCACCTCGTCGACCTTGGGCAGGCCCTCCTCCCAGTACTCGGGGTTCTTCTCGAGCACGTAGGACTGCGCGGAGAACGACTTCACCGTGAAGGGCCCCGTGCCGACGGGGTCGCTGTTGATCTCCGTCACCGGGTCGGCGACGTCCGTCCACACGTGCTCCGGGACGATCGCCTGGTTCCCCAGGACCGCGGGCTCCTGCATGAACGACGTCTCGGGGAACGTGAGCGTCACCGTGGTGTCGTCGGTCGCCTCGGCCGTCGCGGCGAGGCCGCTCGTGTTGAGGGCGGGCGTGTCCTTGATGAGGTTGAACGTGAAGGCGACGTCGGCGGCGGTGAACGGCTGCCCGTCGCTCCACGACACGCCCTCCCGGGTCGTGATCGTGAGGACGGTGCCGTCCTCGTTCCACTCGTGGCCGGTGGCGAGGAGCGGCGTGGGCTCGGCGTCGCTCGCGAGGTTGTACCAGTAGAGCGGCTGGAAGATCACGCCGAGCGTCGGCTGGAGCGCCGTCGTGCTCAGCGGGTTGAAGTTCTCGGTGATCGTGCCGGTCGAGCCGTTGAACACGGTGATCGACGTGCCGTCGCCGGTGGTCGTGGTGCCGTCTCCGGCACCGCCGCTGCAGCCGGCGAGCAGGGCGACCGACGCGGCGGCGGCGGCCGCGACGGTGAGCGTTCGGGTGCGGTGCAGGAACATCAGTGGTCCTCCTCGGGTGGCGACCGGCCGACGGTGGCCGGTTCTGGGCGATGACCGCAGGAGGATTCTTGCCCCACTAAATTTACCGTGTCAAGATATCGCCGCGGCTCGGCACCGGCGTCGGGCACCTCGAACCGTCCAGGAGGTCGACGACGATGTCCCGCAGCGCACCCGGCCGGAGCGCGACCCGCGCGGCCGTGCTCGACCTCGTGCGCTCGACCGGCACCCTCAGCCGCGTCGAGATCGCCGAGCGCACCGGCCTGACCCCCGCGACCATCACCCACGTCGTGCGCGAGCTCGTGGCGGACGGCCTGGTCCGCGAGGTGGGCCGCCAGAAGTCGGGCGGCACCCCGCGCCGGCTGCTCGCGGTGGACCCCGAGGCCTGGTACGCCGTCGGGGTCCAGCTCGACCGCTGCTCGGCGAGCGTCGTCCTGCTCGACTTCGCCGGGCGAACGGTCGCCCGGTCCGCGCTGCGCGGCACCGGGCGCGAGGCGCCCGGGGACTATCTCGGGATCGTCGCGGCCCAGGTCCGGGCCGTGCTCGACGACGCGCGCGTCGCCGCCGAGCGCGTGCTCGGCGTGGGCCTCGCGACGCACGGTCCCCAGGACGAGGAACGAGGCGTGCTCCTCACCCCGCAGCCCACCCCGGCGTGGCGCGGGTACCCCCTCGTCACCGACCTCGCCGCGCGCCTCGGTCTGCCCGTCCGGCTCGAGAACGACGCGACCGCTGCCGCGGTGGGTGAGCAGTGGGCGGGCGAGCAGGTCACGGCAAGCTCCCCCGCGACGTTCGGGCTCGTCTACTGCAGCAGCGGCCTGGGCGGGGGCGTCGTCGTCGACGGCCTGGCCTACCGCGGGCTGTCGGGCAACGCCGTCGAGCTCGGCCACATCAGCCTCGACCGCGTCGGCCCGCGCTGCCGCTGCGGGAACCGCGGGTGCGTCGAGGTGCTCGCCGGACCCGAGGCCGTCGTCGCGCGCGCCCTCGCCGAGCCGGGTCTCGACCACCTGGGGCTCACCGGCCGGCCCGACGAGACGCTCGTCGAGCTCGAGCGCGTCGCGCGCGCAGCACGCGACGGGAGCGTCGCGGCCGCGCGCCTGCTCGGCGACGCGGGGGACGCCCTCGGGCTCGCGGCGGTCACGCTCGCGAACCTCTTCGACCTCGACGTCGTGGTCTTCGCCGGGCCCGCCCTGGGCACGGTGGGCGACGTCGTCGTGCCCCGCGTCCAGCGGTCGCTCGACCGAGCCGCGTACAACCGGGACCTGCGGCCCGTCCGTGCGACGCTGTCCACGCACGGGACGACGGCGGCCGCCGTCGGCGTCGCGGTCTCGGTGCTCCGCGGGCCGCCCGAGCCACGGCCCGCGTCCGACGCCGCGGGCCCCGGCCCGCGCGCGGCCTGACAGCGCCGACGACCTGCCGACCCCCTGCCAATGACCTGCCGACGACCTGCCGACGAACCGGTGCCACGACACGACGAGCCCACCGAGAGGACGAGGATGGACCTCGACCGCACGATCCTGCGCCGTGACGGCGTCGCCCTGGTCGTCGAGACCCCGGCCACAGGGCTGCCCGCGGTGCTGCACTGGGGCGCCGACCTGGGCGAGCTCGACGACGACCTCCTCGACGGGCTCGCGCTGGCCACGACGCGCCAGACGCCGCCCGGGACCCTCGACGCCGCGTGGCGCCTGAGCCTGCTCCCGCAGGACTCCGAGGGCTGGGCCGGGCGGCCCGGGATCCTCCTGGAGCGCTCCGGGCGCCCGGTGTTCCCGCGCTGGACCGCACAGGTCCGGCGCGCGGGCGACGGCGCAGGCGGGGCCGCGCTCGTCGTCGAGGCGCACGACGCCACGGCCGGCCTGCGCCTGACGACGCGCCTCGCGATCGGCGCAGGCGGCGTGGTGACGGTCGACCACGCGCTGGTGAACGGCGGTGACGAGCCCCTCACCGTGCACCAGCTCGAGGCGACGCTCCCCGTGCCGACGCGCGCGGACCACCTGACGTCGTTCACCGGGCGGTGGACGCGCGAGAAGTCGCCACGCACGACCGAGACGCCGCGCGGCTCGACGACGCGCCAGACCCGACGCGGACGCGTCGGGCACGACTCGCCGCACGTCGTGCTGGCCTCGGCGGGCGCGCCGCGCGACCGGCGCGGCGACGTCTGGGCGGTGCACCTCGGCTGGAGCGCCGACGTCACCTACCGCGTCGACCGCACGCCCGAGCACCCGACGCTCCTCGGCGCGGGCGAGCTGCTGCGCCCGGGCGAGGTCGTCCTCGCCCCCGGCGAGGAGCACACGGCCCCCACGACGTACTTCGCGTGGTCGGGCGACGGGCTCGACGGCGTCGCGGCGCGCTTCCACACGTACCTGCGGGCGCGGCCGCAGCACCCCCGGTCGCCGCGGCCGCTCGTGCTCAACACGTGGGAGGCCGTCTACTTCGACCACGACCCGGCGCGCGTCGACGCGCTCGCGCGGCGCGCGGCGGAGGTCGGTGTGGAGCGGTTCGTGCTCGACGACGGGTGGTTCCACGACCGCCGTGACGACACCCGCGGCCTCGGGGACTGGTGGGTCGACCGGACGGTGTGGCCCGACGGTCTCGGGCCGCTCGCCGACCTCGTGCACGGGCTCGGGATGGAGCTCGGGCTGTGGTTCGAGCCGGAGATGGTCAACCTCGACTCCGACCTGGCTCGAGCCCACCCGGACTGGCTCCTGCACAGCCCCACCCACCTCGACGCGCCCGCCGGGCTGTCGTGGCGCGGCCAGCACGTCCTCGACCTCGCGAACCCGGACGCGTACGCCCACGTGCGCGACGCGATGAGCGCCGTGATCGGCGAGCTGGGCGTGGACTTCGTCAAGTGGGACCACAACCGCGACCTCGTCGAGACGGTCCACGACGGCCGTCCCGGCACGCACGCCCAGACCCGTGCGGCGTACGCGCTCATGGCCGAGCTCAAGGAACGGCGTCCCGGCCTCGAGATCGAGTCGTGCTCGTCGGGCGGCGCACGCACGGACCTCGGCGTCATGGCGGTGGCCGACCGCGTCTGGGCGTCGGACTCCAACGACCCGGTCGAGCGCCAGGACATCCAGCGCTGGACGCAGCTCCTCCTGCCGCCCGAGCTCGTCGGCGGGCACGTCGGTCCCGGGGAGGCGCACTCGTCCGGTCGCACGACCGACCTCTCCTACCGCCTCGCGACGAGCCTCATGGGGTCGGCGGGCTTCGAGTGGGACGTCCTCGGGTGCGGTCCCGACGAGGTCGCGACGATCACGGCCTTCGCAGCGCTCTACAAGGAGCTGCGGCACGTGCTCCACACCGGGACCGCGGTGCACGCCGACGTCGTCGACCCGGCGCTGCGCGTCGTCGGGGCAGTCCTCCCGGACCGCTCGGAGGGTGTCTGGACGGTCGCCACCGTGGCGACGCTCGAGGACGCGCTGCCGGAGCGCGTCCCCCTGCACGGGCTCGACCCCGACCGCCGCTACACGGTCCGGGTGCGCGACGAGATCGGGCTCGCGCGCCACGGCTGGGTCACGCCGCCGTGGCTGACGACGCCCGTCACGGTCAGCGGGCGCGTGCTCGCCGAGGTCGGTCTCCAGGTCCCCGCGCTGTGGCCCGCACAGGCGCTCGTCGTGCACGTCACCACGGCGGCCTGACGCTCGGCCGCACGCTCGGCCTGACGCGCCGACCGAGCGCGGTCTCCCGTCGGCGTGCCGACCGTCGCGCGCTCTGGGAGCATCGCGCCATGAGCGGCGACATCGTCTGGGAAGAGCGCGAGGTCGACGTCGGGGGGCGTCCCGTGTTCGTCCGCGTCGGCCCCGAGGTGCCCGGGAGCGTGCCGATCGTGCACGTGCACGGGTTCGCCGTCTCCGGCACCTACCTGCTCCCGACGGCGTCGCTCCTCGCCCACCGCGCGACGACGTTCGTCCCCGACCTGCCGGGCTACGGGCGCACGCCGGACTGGGGGTCCGCGCTCGGCATCCCGGCACTGGCGCTGGCGCTCCTCGAGCTGCTCGACGCCCTGGAGCTCGACCGGGTCGTGCTGATCGGGAACTCGATGGGCGGGCCCGTCAGCCTGGAGGTCGCGCACCAGGCGCCAGACCGTGTCGCCGGCGTCGTCCTCGCGTCCCCCGCGGGTGGCGTCCACAACCAGCCCTTCGCGCGCGCCCTCGTCCAGCTCGCCCGCGACGCGACGCGCGAGAGCCCCGCGATGGCGCGGGTCGCCGTGCCCGACTACGTGCGGTTCGGTCCCGTCTCGACCTTGCACCTCTTCAGCGAGCTGGCACGTTTCCCGTCCCTCGAGCGGATCCTGCGGACCCCGGTCCCGACGCTCGCCGTGCTCGGCTCGCGGGACCCGCTGATGCCGCCCCCGCGGCGCGTGCGCGAGGTGGGACGGCTCGCCCCGGCACACCTCACGGTCGCGCTCATCGAGGGAGCCGCGCACGCGATGAACTTCAGCCACCCCGGCGAGCTCGCGCACGTCGTGTCGTGCTGGCTCGACGGCCGGGAGATCACCGACGACCCGGACTCCCCCGGGATCGCGCGCGTGCTGCAGATCCGTCGTGACCCCACGATCACCCCTGACGGGTGAGGTCCGGTCGTCGCCGTCACGCCACGGTAGAGGCGGTCACGGGACCCCGTGACCCCGAGACGAGGGGTGCACCGTGGACGACTTCTGGAGCTGGTTCTGGCTCATGGTGTGGTGGTTCTTCTTCATCGCGTACCTGATCGTGCTCTTCCAGATCCTGGGCGACCTCTTCCGGGACAAGCACCTCAGCGGCTGGTTGAAGGCGCTGTGGGTCGTGGCGCTGATCCTCGTGCCGTACCTCAGCGCGCTGGTCTACCTGATCGCGCGCGGACGGGGCATGGCCGAGCGTCACGCCGAGGAGGACCGTGCGCGCAAGCAGATCATGGACGACTACGTCCGGGCGACCGCCGGCAGCGGCGGCGGGAGGTCCGCGACCGCCGAGATCGCGGACGCCAAGGCGCTCTACGACGCGGGGACGATCGACGCGGGCGAGTTCGCGCAGCTCAAGGCGAAGGCGCTCGCCTAGTCCGGGGCGCCGGCCTCGGGACGCCGGATCCCGAGGCCGGGGCGACGTCGGGCCGACCCGTCAGGACGACGGGCCGGCCCGATGTCGCGTGCGAGGTGGTTCAGGTGGCGAGGATCCGCGCCTTCTGGGCGTCGAACTCGGCCGGGGTGAGGACGCCCTGGTCGCGCAGCCCGGCGAGCTCGCGCAGCTGCGCCAGCTTCGCGTCCATGTCGTCGCCGGCCGGGGCTGCGGGCGCGGGCGGAGGGGCCGCGTACTGCTGCGGGGGCGGTGCGTACTGCGGCTCGGCGTAGGCCGGCTGCGCGTTCTGGGCGTCCTGCGCGGCCCAGCGTCCCTGCTGGCGGCGCTGCACGCGCCCGGAGACGGCGCTCGCCGTCCCCGCGACGACGGCGGTCCTGGCGACTCCTCGGATCAGTCCCATGGCGTGCTCCTCCTCAGCGGCTCTCGACGGCGTCGAGCGCGGCGACGATCGACTGGACGGGGATCCGTCCCCCGGCGACGACGGTCCCGCCGCCGCGACGCAACGCGGACGCGAACGGGGCCGCCCACGCGTTCTCGTACACGAGCACCCCGGCGGCGCTGCCGGGCTCGAGCGCGGCCCCGGCCTCCTCGAGGTCGTCGTCGCCCAGCAGGCCCGACGAGGCGCCCTCGAACACCGAGACGTCGAAGTCCCCGGTGCTGTCGAGGTCGCGCAGCTCGATGCCCGACACCTCGCCCGCACGGTTCTTCTCGACGAACGCCAGGTCGAGGACGCGGATGATCCCGCGGTCCACGAGCTCGACCAGGAGCGGGAGCGCCTCGCCGTCGAGCCGGTTCTCGGGGAACTCCACCACCAGGTAGTCGATCGGTCCCATCTCGTCCAGCGCTCGGTCCATCGCTCTCTCCTCCGTCGTCGCGACGCGGCGGAGTCCCGGAACGAGCCCCGCGGATCCACGGTGACCCCGGGCCCCGTGAGTGTCCTCACCCATCGAGGGTGAGGGGATGCCGTCGACGACGGCGAGCAGGCCGGCGAGGTCCGTGTCGCGCACGCGGTACGACGTGACCGCCGCCGGGACGGAGCGGCTCACGTCGCGCAGCATCTCCTGCACGAGGGCGCCCACCGGGCCGCGGACGACGACCTCGACGTCGGCGCGGGCCCCCGGCGCGGCCGTGCGGAGCTCGAGCAGGTCGAGACCGAGGGACGCGAGCCGCTGGAGCAGCCCGTAGAGCGCCGCCTGGTCGCGCACCGTCGCCTCGAGCAGGGTGCACACCGTCGCCCGGCGGACCCCGAGCTCCGCGAGGTCCGCGTCGGACACGTCGGACACGTCGACGGACCCCACCACCGTCAGCTCGACCACGGTCGTCCCGGTCACGTCGCCCTCCAGACTTCCCACGTCCCGCAAGGATCCGCGTGCCACGGGTCCGGCGGATCACCCGGCACGGGTGCCTCGCCCGACTACCCCGGACGGGTGAGGAGCGGGCGCGCCCTCCTGCCGCAGAGTGGAGGTCGCGGCCGCCGAGCGCCGCCACCCGGGAGGAACGCGCATGGACGGCTCGAACGACGGCGCGTCCGTCGAGGAACGGCTCGCGACGCTCGAGCGGGAGAACGCCGAGCTGCGACGCCGGCTCGCCACCGCGGAGGTCGCGGCGCCGGCCGAGCGGGCGCCGCGGCGGCGCGAGGACGGTCCCCGCCCGCACCGCCTGCGCGCGGTGGCGTGCGTCGTCCTCATCACGCTCGGCGCGCTCCTCGCCCCGGTGGGTGCGGTCGCGGCGTGGGCGCAGCGCGAGCTGACCGACACCGAGCGGTACGTGGAGACGGTCGGTCCCCTGGCGAGCGACCCGGTCGTGCAGTCGGCTGTCGCGGGCCGGCTCACCGAGGCGGTCATGTCCCGGATCGACGTGGCTGCGCTGCTCGACGACGTCGTCGGCGGTCTCGAGGAGAACGACATCGCCCCCCGTGCGACACGCGCGCTCAGCGCGCTCGAGGCGCCTCTGACGAGCGGCGTCGAGTCGTTCGTGCGCAGCGCCGCCGATCGGGTCGTCCAGAGCGACGCGTTCGAGGAGGCGTGGGTGCAGGCGAACCGGGTCGCGCACCAGCAGCTCGTCGCCGTCATGCGGGGCGAGGATGGCGAGGTGCTGCAGGTGGGAGCGGACGGGCAGCTGACCATCCAGCTCTCGGGGATGATCGAGATCCTCAAGCAGCGGCTCGTCGACCGCGGGCTCGACGTCGCCGCCAACATCCCCGAGATCGACGCGAGCTTCACGATCGTCCAGACGTCCCAGCTCGTGCAGGTCCAGAACCGCTACGCCCAGCTCGTGGTGCTCACGACCTGGCTCCCGTGGGTCGCGCTGGGCCTGCTCGCGGCCGGCGTCCTCGCGGCGAACCACCGTCTGCGCGCGCTCGTGGTCGCCGGTCTGGCGCTCGCGGCGGCGATGGTCCTGCTGGGTGTCGCGCTCGCCGTCGCGCGCAGCGTCTACCTCAATGCGCTGAGCGGACAGGTGGCGCGGCTGGACGCCGCCGAGATCGTGTTCGACCAGGTCGTCTCGTTCCTGCGGCTCACGCTGCGCACGGTCGGCGTGCTGGGCCTCGTCGTCGCGCTCGCCGCCTACCTCGGCGGGTCGAGCGCCTCCGCCCGCAGCCTGCGCGCGGGACTCGCCCGCGTGGGTGACTCCGGCCGAGACTGGGCAGCGGGCCGCGGGGTGACCTCGGGCCCGGTCGGGGAGTGGCTCGGCCGGCACAAGACCTTCGTCCGCGTCGTCGTCGTCGCGCTCGCCGCACTGGTGCTGCTCCTCGCGGGGCAGCCGACGCCCGCCCTCGTCGTGGGGACGGCGCTCGTCGCGGGCGTGCTCCTCCTCGTCGTCGAGCTCCTCGCGCGCCCGGTACCGGTGCCGTCGGACTGACCTGCGCGGGGGCCGGGCAGAAGCGGGACGGCGCGCGTAGCCTGCTGTCATGGCCTCGGTCGAGCCCCGCGCCGAGCCGGAGGTGACGCCACGCGTCCCGGTCGCCTCCGGATCCCTGCGCGCGCGCACGACGATCCCGCTCCTCCCCCTGTCGACCGTCCGCCGCCCCGGCCTCGAGACCCGGCTCGACGAGTCGGTCTCACGGCGCCTCACCCTGGTCTCGGCAGGCCCGGGCTGGGGCAAGACCACCACGGTCGCCGCCTGGGCCCGCTCGCAGACCGGCCTCCGGGTCGCCTGGCTGACGCTCGAACCGTTCGACGACACCCCGACCGCGTTCTGGTCCGACCTCCTCGCGGCCCTCCGCGCCGCCGGGGCCGTCCCGCGGGACCACGCGCTCGCGGCGATCACGGTGCCCTCCCGGATGTCGGCGGGCCTCCTCCGCCGCATCCGCGACGAGATCGAGGACCTCCCGGAACCCGTCGTCCTCGTCCTGGACGACGTCCACCACGTCGCCACCGCGGAGGTGTCGGGCACGGTCGACGACCTCCTGCGCTACCCGTTGCCGCTCCACGTCGTCATGCTGTCCCGGATCGACCCGCTGCTGCGCCTGGAGCGGCTGCGCGGGCAGGGCGAGGTCGTCGAGATCGGTGCGTCCGACCTCGCGTTCGACGCGACGGCGGTCGCCGCGCTCGGCGCGCTCCAGGGCCGCGCGCTCGCCCCCGACGAGGTCGAGGACCTGCTCGCGGAGACCGGTGGGTGGGCGGTCGGGGTCCGTCTCCACGTCGAGGCCGCGCGGGACCCGGCGGGTCGCGCGCGCGCGGAGCGCTCGGCGGCGGAGTTCCTCCTCGCCGAGGTGCTGGACCGCCAGGACGCGACGGCACGACAGTTCTTGCTGCGGACGAGCGTCGCGTCGACGATCTGTGTCGGGCTGGCGTCGACGCTGGACCCGGAGGCGCCCGCAGGTCGGCTGCTGCCCGAGCTGGCGGCGTCCCACGGCTTCGTCACCGCCGTCGGCGGCCGGCAGGTCTGGTACCGCTACCACCCGCTGCTGCGCGAGATGCTGCAGAGCGAGCTCCGACGCGAGGACCCTGCCGCAGTGCCGGGCGTCCACCGCGCCGCGGCCCGGTGGCTCGTCCGGCACGGGGAGCCTCTGCGCGCCCTGGAGCACGCGGTGCTGTCGGAGGACTGGGCTCTCGTGGGCGAGGTCTTCGTCGAGGGAGCGGCGGTCCACCTCGTCGGACCGCACCGGGAGGCGGTGACCGACCTGCTGCGCCGCGTGCCGTTCGCCGACCTGCTGCCCGACGTCGCGCTGCACCTCTCCGCGGGCTCGCTCGCCCTCGTGGACGAGCGGTTCGACGCGACGCGCCATCACGTCGCCCGCGCGCGCAAGCTGCTCGACGGCGCCCCGGCGTCCCCGGCGTCGGTCCTCCTCGAGCTGCTGGCCGCCTCGACGGCCCGCGCGGTCGGCGACGTCCGCGCGCTCGCCACCGCCGCGGGAGCGGCGCTCGCCGCAGCCGTCGGGGTGCCCTTCCCGTTCCCCGCCCTCGAGACCTACCGCGAGCTGGCCGAGGCGCACCGGAGGACCGGGCTCGCCTGGTGCGAGATCCCCGCGAGGACCACCCCGCGCCGGCGGGCTCCGGTCGGGGTCGACACGGGAGCCGACAGACCCGAGGACCCGGTGCTCGTCGGTCCGGGCAGCGGTGCCGCACCGGAGGACGCGGTCGCCGGGGCGCAACGCCTCGTCGACCTCGGCGCGGAGGCCGCCGGCGCGCTCCTCGACGTCGCCGAGGGTCGCGTCAGGCAGGGCGAGTCGCGCGCCCGGGAGGCGATCGAGGCCGCCCGGAGGCGTGGCTGGGAGACCCACGTCCAGTCACGCACCGCGCACGCCGCGCTCGCCTGGGCGCAGAACCTGCGCGGGGCCGACGCCGGGCTCGAGCGCACGCTGTCGTTCGCGCTCGCGGCGGACGCGGGTGGCCGCGAGCCTGCCTCCGAGGCCGCGGTGCTGCTGCTGCAGGCGCAGGTCGCCGGTTCCCCGGGGCACGGTCGCGCCGCCCGGATCGCGCTCGCCGCCGCCGACCGCGCACTGGGCGGGACGCCCGCTCCGCCCGTCCTCGCCGACCTGTGGGTCCGGGTCGACACGGACGTGCGGCTGCTCGGGCACGACGGCGCAGGGCCGGGCGGTCCCGGCGTCGCGCGGGCGTCGCGCGTCGAGCGCGAGCATCTCGGATCGGCTGCGGCGACCGCCGTGTGCCGCGCGCGACTCCTCCTCGCGGCGGGCCGGGCGGACGCGGCGCTGCGCGCCGTCGACGGGCTGCAGGACGCGCCGCCCGGCGGCGCGGACGACCTGACGCGCGTCGAGGCCGTCCTCGTGGAGGCGGCTGCGCTGGCGCGTGCCGGGAGCCGACGCGCCGAGCACGCGATCGACCGGGCGCTCGCCCTCGCGGCGACGGAGCACCTGGCGCAGCCCTTCCTCGCGGTCCGCGGGGCCGAGCTCCGCACCCTCCTTGCCACCCTCGTCACACACCGCGACGACCCGCTCTCCACCCATCTGCGGTCCCGGTTCCCCGAGACGCCCGCCGGTCTCGCGTCCGCACCGCTCGTCCAGCCGCTCACCGAGCGTGAGCTCGCCATCCTCTCGGTCCTGCCCACCATGGAGAGCAACGTCGAGATCGCCGAGGACTTCCTCGTGTCCGTCAACACCGTCAAGGCGCACCTCAAGGCGCTGTACCGCAAGCTCGGCGTCGGGTCCCGGCGCGACGCCGTCCGCCGAGGGCGCGAGCTCGGTCTCCTGCCCTGACACGTCAGCCCAGGGTCGCCGGGGCGGCTCCGGGGACCGGGTCGGGCAGCCGACGCATCCGGAACGCCTGTGCCACCCCGAGGAGGCCGGCGCCGAGCGGCACGAGGAGGGCCACCTGGAGCGCGCGGGCCCGCACGTCGTCGTTGATCCGCAAGATCTCCTCGCGCACGGCCGCCGGCTCGTCGGCCAGCAGCTCGACGAGCTGGGCATCGCTCATGACCTCGGCGTCCTCCTCGAGGACCTGGCTCACCTGCGCCTTGTCCTCGGGCGGCAGCACGAGGCTGTCCTGCGCCTGCGCGGTGAACCCGCGCGCGAGCGACGCCAGCATGACGGCGCCCGCGAGCGCCAGCCCGAGCGACAGCCCGAACGACCCCGCCGCCGAGTTCACGCCCGCGGCCTCCCCCACCCGTTCCTCCTCGATCGGCGAGAGAGTGAAGGCGTTGAGCTGGGAGACGAGGAGCCCGAGCCCGCAGCCGGCGACGACGAGCGGGACCGCGAGGTACCACCCGGAGGTCGCGCGTGGGACCACCGGCAGGAGCGCGGCGACCCCGACCACGAGGAGCGAGAAGCCCGCCAGGACGATGGTGGCCGGGCGCCGTCGTCCCGCCCGGTGGCCCGCCACGATCGCCGCGGCGAACATGCTGAGGGACAGCGGCGCGAGCGACAGGCCGGCGAGCATCGCGTCGTACCCCAGCGCCATCTGGAGGAACACGGGCAGGGCGATCATCGCGCCGCCGAGCGCGACCTGCTGCAGCGTCTGCTGCGACACCCCGACGCGGAACGGCGGCGAGCGGAACAGCGCCGGGTCGACGAGCGGGACCGCGCCGCGGCGCTCGCGACGCAGCACCCAGCGCGCGAGACCGACGAGCCCCAGGACGCCGACCGCGACGAGGATCCCCACCGCCTCACCGCCCTCCTGCCACACGAGGACGCCGAGCACGACGCCTCCCATCCCCAGCACGGAGAGCACGGCCCCGACGACGTCGACCGATCGGTCCCCCGTGAAGGGGACGTCGTGCACGAGCCGGATGCCGGCGAGGACGACGACGATCACCACGGCCTCGAGCCCGAACGCGACCCGCCACGACAGGTAGGTGGTGATGAAGCCGCCGAGGAGCGGCCCGACCGCGGCCGCCACCGACGCGGACGCCCCGACGAGCGCGTAGACCTTGGTCCGCGCGGTGCCCTCGAAGCTCCCGTGCACGAGGGCCTGCATGGCCGGAAGGAGCAGGGCGGCACCGAGTCCGCCGACCACGGACCAGAAGATGACGACCGCGACCAGGCTCTGCGCGAGCATCATCGCCACGGCACCGATGCCGTACCCGACGAGGCCGATCACGTACGCGCGCCGCCGGCCCACGAGGTCACCGACCTTGCTCCCGAGGAGGATGAACGCCGCGGAGACGAGCGCCTCGAGCGCGATGGCCGTCTGAACGCCGCTCACCGACGTCCCGAGGTCGTGGACGACGGCCGAGATCGACACGTTCATGAAGGACGTGTCGACGACGAGGACGAACATCGCCATCGCGAGCAGCACCGCGAGCCGCCGGTCGACCCCCTGCGGCGCCTCCGGTCCGCTCGGGGCGCCGCCCCCCGCCCCCTGGTCCGTCACGGTCAGGCCCCCGGCAGCGCGTGGGCCGCGACGTGCGGGTCCGCCGTACGCCGCGGCGAGACGTGCCGCAGCACGAGCTTGCCCAGCTCGACGAGCACGAGGAACGCGAGCGCGACGAGCGCGCACACCCCCCACTGGTCGCCGTCGAGGCTCACCGTGCCGAAGATCCGCTCGAGCCCGTCGAGCGTCGTGACGAGGAACGTCAGCCCGAGCGAGGAGAGCAGGAGCACGACGAACCGGCCGTTGGCGAGCGTGTCGAACGAGAGGATGCTCGCGCGCGGGTCCCGCCACTCGAGCGCCGCGACGACGTGCAGGAGCGACATGGCCGTGAGGCCCATCGTCGTCGCGACTGCCAGGTCGTACCGGGCCTCGCCCCACGCCACGGCGACGAGAGTCCCGACGGCGATGAGCACGCCGCCCACCGCGAGACGGACGCCGAGCGCACGGCCGATGACCGGCTCGGAGGGCGGGCGCGGTCGGCGGCGCATGAGTCCCGGTGAGGCCGCGTCGAACCCGAGACCGATCGCGAGCAGCACGTCGATCGCGAAGTTGATCCAGAGGATCTGGAGGGGCGTGAGCGGTGTGCCGGCCGCGACCATGAAGATCCCGGCGCCCACGAACGTGAGGATGAACCCGACGAGCACGACCATCTGGAAGCGGATGTACTTCATGAGGTTGTCGTAGAGGCCGCGGCCGCCCTCGACGGCCTTGACGATCGTCGCGAAGTTGTCGTCGGTGAGGATCATCTCGGCGGCGTCCTTGGTGACCTCGGTGCCCGTGATCCCCATCGCGACACCGATGTCGGCGCGGGCGAGCGCCGGCGCGTCGTTCACGCCGTCGCCCGTCATCGCGACCACGTCGCCCTGCCGCTTGAGGACGTCGACGAGCCGCACCTTGTCCTCCGGCGCCACGCGTGCCACGACGCCGATGCTCGCGACCTCTGCCTCGAGCTGCGCGTCGCTCATCGCGGCGAACTCGGCCCCGGTGAGCGCGCGGCCCTCGATGCCGAGCTGGCCGGCGATCGCGGACGCCGTCGTCACGTGGTCGCCCGTGATCATCCGGACGCGGATCCCCGCGTCCTTGCACTCGGCGATCGCGTCGCGCGCCTCGCGGCGCGGCGGGTCGACGATGCCAACGAGCGCGAGGAGCTCGAGGTCCTGGGCCAGCCCGAGCAGGTCGCCCTGGAGATCGGCTCGAGAGACGTCGCGCCGCGCGACGGCGAGGACGCGCATCCCCTCGCCGGCGAGCGCGTCGTTCTCGCGCGCGACGAGCGCCCGGGCGTCGTCGTCGAGCGGCGCCGTGCCGCCGTCCGCGGTGAGATACCGCGTCGAGCGTGCCAGGAGGACGTCCGGCGCTCCCTTGACGAAGCTGCGCACCACGCCGTCGATCTCGTGGAACGTCGCCATGAGCTTGTACTCGGTGTCGAACGGCACCTCGGCGACGCGCGGGTGCTCGCGGCGCGTCTCCTCGACGTCGAGCCCCGCCTTGGCGGCGAGCACGACGAGGGCGCCCTCGGTCGGGTCGCCCAGGCACTCGCCGTCGCGCACGACCGCGTCGCTCGCGAGCGCCATGGGCAGCGCCACGGGCTCGAGGTCGACGTCGGTCGAGCCGGCCGCCGCGAGGATGCGGCCCGTCGTCGAGTAGCCCTCGCCGTCGACGGAGAACCGCCGCCCGGCGAGCACGAGACGGCGCGCGGTCATCTGGTTGAGCGTGAGCGTCCCGGTCTTGTCCGAGCAGATCGCGGACGTCGAGCCCAGGGTCTCCACGGACTTGAGCCGCTTGACGATCGCGCCCTCGTCGGCGAGCTGCCGCGTGCCGAGCGACAGGAGCATCGTCACGACGGCGGGCAGGCCCGTCGGGATCGCGGCGATCGCCAGGCTGATCCCGACGACGAACAGGCTGTCGAAGTCCTCGCCGCGCGCGAGGCCGAGCACGACGACCACCACGAGGGCGATCGCGGCCATCACCGTGATGATGACCGTGATGCGGTCGAGCTGGCGCGTGAGCGGCGACTTGTCCTGCTCGACGCCGCTGAGCATCCCGGAGATGCGCCCGACCTCGGTCGTCATGCCCGTGGCCGTCACGACCATCTCGCCGCGCCCGCGCGTCACCTGCGAGTTCATGTACGCCATGTCGACGCGGTCGCCGAGCGGGGCGTCGTCGGCCGCGACCGGATCCACGCCCTTGGGCACGGGCGTGCTCTCGCCCGTGAGCCCGGCCTCCTCGATCTCGAGGGACGCCGCGACGAGGAGGCGTCCGTCGGCGGGGATCTTGCTGCCCGCCTCGAAGCCCACGACGTCGCCCGGCACGAGCTCCTCGGCGGGCACCTGCTCCTGCCGGCCGTCGCGACGCACCGTGGCCGTCATGACGAGCATCTCGCGCAGCGCGGCCACGCTCTGCGCCGCCTTGCCCTCCTGGTGCAGGCCCATGAGCGCGTTGAGCACCGTGAGGGCGAGGACGACGACGCCTGTCGTCACGTCGCCGAGCGCGATGATGCTCACGACCGCGGCGCCGACGAGGACGAGCTGCATGAGGTCGCGGTACTGGCGCAGGAACGCTTGCCAGGGGCGTTCCTTCTTCTCCTCGGCGAGCGCGTTGGGGCCGTAGCGCGCACGCCGCTCCACGACCTCGGCCGAGGAGAGTCCGACGGCCGGGTCGACGCCCAGCTCGGCGCACACCGCGTCGGCGGGCACGGTGTGCCACGAGCGGGCCTCGGTCGGGGCCTGCTGTCCGGGGACCTGCTGTCCGGGGACCTGCTGTCGGGGGATCTGCGCAGCCGTCATCGCGGGCTCCTCTCAGGGCGCTCGGCTCCACGGTCACAGGAGCCGGTCGCCCGGGCCTCACCCGCCGCGGGTGACCGTGGCCCGGGTCAGCCGGCGGCGACGGCCGGGGCGTCGACCGCGTGCTCCGCGGCCCGGCTGACCGCCTCCCACGCCGCCCAGGTGTCCAGGCGTCGGCGCGAGACGTCGAGGGCCAGGTCGTAGACCATGCTGCCGAGCAGGAGCCGCAGCGGCGGGTCGTCGCTGTCGACGACGGTGAGCATCGCCTCGGCGGCCAGGCGCGGGTCGCTGTCCGCCGAGCCCTCCGCCCACTGGCGCTCCAGCTCGGCGCGCAGCGGCGCATAGGCCTCGAGCGGCGTCGTCGACGCCATGCTCGAGTACAGGTCGGTCCAGTAGCCGCCGGGCTGGACGATCGTGACCTTGGCCCCGAACGACGCCGCCTCCGAGGCCACCGCCTCGCTCAGGCCCTCGAGCGCGAACTTGCTCGCGCTGTACAGGCCCGTGCTCGCGAAGCCGCCGAGGGCGGCGATGCTCGACACCTGCAGGAGGTGGCCCGACCCCTGACGACGCAGGTGCGGGAGCACGGCCTGGGTGACCCAGAGCGCTCCGAAGAGGTTGACCTCGAGCTGGGCCCTCGCCTCGCCCTCGGTGAACTCCTCGACCATGCCCATGGACAGGGTGCCGGCGTTGTTGACCACGACGTCGAGCCGTCCGAAGTGCTCGACGGCGGCCGCCACGGCCGTGACGACCGCGTCCCGGTCGGTCACGTCGAGCGGCAGCGCCAGGACGCGCTCGCGGTGGGCCGGGTCGAAGGCGTCGGCGGTGGCGGTCCGTGAGGCGGCCACGACGCGGTCGCCGCGCTCGAGCGCGGCGACGGCGAGCGCACGGCCGAGGCCGCGGCTCGCGCCGGTGATGAACCAGGTACGGGGTGTGAGGGGAGACGGTCGCACGGTAGCTCCTCGGTCGATGAGACGAGACGGTCCGTCTCGTTAGTGCGAGACGCTACCCCCGGCCAACCCAGAGGTCAAGACGAGACGTTCCGTCTCGTTCACGTAGAGTAGTTCCATGTCGAAGCCAGACCCCGCCCGCCGGAGCGAGACGTCGCGTCGCGCGGTGCTCACCGCCGCGTTCGACCTCCTCCAGGAGATGCCCTACCCCCAGCTCAGCATCGAGCGCATCGCCGCACGGGCCGGCGTCGGCAAGCAGACCATCTACCGGTGGTGGCCCTCCAAGGCCGCGGTGCTCCTCGACGCGTTCCTGCTGCTCAGCGAGAGCGGCGACGGCGAGCCGCCCACCCTCCCGGACACCGGCGACCTCGACGCCGACCTGCGGCTCGTCCTGCGCGCCACGGTCGCGGAGCTGAACGATCCGCGCCTCGACCGGCCGATGCGGGCCCTGGCGACCGAGGTCGCGCACGACGGCGCGCTGGCCGACGCCTACCACGAGCGGCTCGACGGGCCGCTGAAGGAGGCGAAGCGGCAACGCCTGCGCAGCGCCCAGGAAGCAGGCCAGCTCGCGGACGACCTCGACCTCGACCTCGCCGTCGACCTGATCTGGGGCCCGGTGCTCAACCGGTGGCTCCAGCGCAGCGGACCCCTGACGGACGAGTACGTCGACCGGCTCGTCACGACCGCGCTCGGCGGCATGCGCCCCTGACCACTCCGCCAGGCGAGACGCCGCGCTCGGGACCGGGCCGCGCCCTCGGGGAACGACCGCACCGCACGACGCCGTGGGCGTGTGCGGTGGGGGTGGTCGGTGCAGGTGCGCGGGGTCAGCTGACCTTGCGGCGGTAGATGACCACGGCACCGGCGTAGGCGACGACGAGGATCCCCACCAGCCAGGCGAGGGCGACCCAGATGTCGGTACCGACCGGCTCCTGGCCGAACAGGGCCCGCAGGGTGTCGACGATGGCGGTGACGGGCTGGTTCTCGGCGAACCAGGCGACCGGGGCGGGCATGGTGTCGGTGGGGACGAACGCCGAGCTGATGAACGGCAGGAAGATCAGGGGGTAGCTGAACGCGCTCGCCCCGTCGACCGTCTTCGCCGAGAGTCCGGCGATCACGGCGAGCCACGTCAGGGCGAGGGTGAACAGGACGAGGATGGCGACGACGGCGAGCCAGGCGCCGACGGACGCGCCGGTGCGGAAGCCCATGAGGAACGCGACGGCGACCACGATCGCGATCGACGCGAGGTTCGCGACCAGGGACGTGAGCACGTGCGCCCACAGGACGGACGAGCGGGTGATGGGCATCGACTGGAACCGTTCGAAGATGCCGCCCTGCATGTCGAGGAACAGCCGGTAGGCGGTGTACGCGACGCCGGAGGCGATGGTGATGAGCAGGATGCCGGGGAGCATGTAGTCGATGTAGGACTCGCTGGTGCCGGTGTCGATCGCGCCGCCGAGCACGTAGACGAACAGCAGCATGAGCGCGGTCGGGGTGACGGCGGTGGTGATGATCGTGTCGGGGCTGCGCGAGATGTGGCGCAGCGAGCGGCCGGTCAGGACGCCGGTGTCGGTGAGGACGTGCGTGGTCATCGTGCTTCCTTGTCTGTGCCGGCCGTGGTGGCGGAGGCGGGCTGGGCGGTGGTGCCGGTCTCGCCGACGAGGGAGAGGAAGACGTCCTCGAGGGAGGGCTGCTTGGCGACGTACTCGACCTCGGCCGCGGGCAGGAGCGCCTTGAGCTCGGCGAGCGTGCCGTTCTGGATGATCGTGCCCTGGTGCAGGATCGCGATCCGGTCGGCGAGCTGCTCAGCCTCGTCGAGGTACTGGGTGGTCAGCAGGACGGTCGTGCCGCCCTGCGCGAGCTGCTTGACGGTGTCCCAGACCTCGATCCGGGCCTGCGGGTCCAGGCCGGTGGTGGGCTCGTCGAGGAAGATCACCGGCGGGTCGCCGATGAGGCTCATCGCGATGTCGAGGCGGCGACGCATGCCCCCCGAGTAGGTGCCGGCCCGACGGCCTCCCGCGTCCGTGAGCGAGAACCGCGCGAGCAGCTCGTCCGCGATCGCACCGGGGTCGGGCAGGTGGCGCAGCCGCGCGACGAGGACGAGGTTCTCCCGGCCGGTGAGGATCTCGTCGACCGCGGCGAACTGCCCCGTGAGGCTGATCGCCTCCCGCACCTCGCTGGGCTGCGTGGCGACGTCGAACCCGTGGACCGTCGCGGTGCCCGCGTCGGCCTTGAGCAGGGTCGACAGGATCCGCACGAGCGTCGTCTTCCCGGCGCCGTTCGAGCCCAGCAGCGCGAAGATGCTGCCTGCCGCGACGTCCAGGTCGACGCCGCGCAGCACGTGCAGGTCCTGGAAGGACTTCTGGATGCCCTGCACCCTGATCGCGGGTGCGGGGAACTGAGGGGTGGTCATGTCCGGTCTCCGTTCGTGGGGTCGTGTCAGGGCCGGCGGACGACGACGTCGCCGTAGCCGGTGCTCGCGTGGATCTCTGCGGTGGCCTCGTCGTCGACCGGCCCCTCGGTGGGGGTCAGCAGGTTGCGGACTGTGCCGTTCTCCGACGAGACGTCGAGGTAGGCGGCGGTGCCCTCGGGCACGCCCACCTCGATCGAGCCGTAGGAGGAGGTGAGCGTCACGGCGCCGGACTCGAGGCTGGTGACCCGGATGCCGGCGTGGGCGGACTTGGCGGTCACGGTGCCGCGCACGCGGCTCACGGCGATGTCGGCGTGGGCGCCCTGCACCTCCAGGGAACCGGTGACGACTCCCACCGTGGTGGTCCCGTTGCTCGCGCGGATCGTGCCGCTGCCGGCGATCTCGTCGACGACGACCGAGCCGGCGCTCACCCTGACGTCCAGCGTCCCGGTGATGCGGCCCGCGGCGACCGAGCCGGCGGCGACCTTGAGGTCGAGCCGGTCGACGTCGCCCACCCGGACGTTGCCCGCGGAGAGCGTCATGTCGACGGCGTCGAGCGGGCCCTCGGCGTAGAGCGAGCCGGTCTTGCCGCGCAGCCGCGAGCCGGCGGGCACCTCGACGGTGATGTTCGCGGTGCCGGACGCGAACGGCAGCACGAACTGCTTCCAGGACCCGGGGTACGTGATCGTCACGGCGTCCCCGTCGCGGTCGACGCGCACCTCCTCGGCGGCACGCACGCTGCCGGGCTTGGAGGTGGTCGGCAGCACGGTGACGACGACGTCGTCGCGCTCCCCTGCGACGACCTGCAGGTTGGCGAAGGGCACGTCCACGACGACCGGGACGGGGTGGGGGGCGGGGAAAGTGGGCATGACGAAGCTCCATC
This sequence comes from Cellulosimicrobium sp. Marseille-Q4280, assembly GCF_943181405.1. Lineage (GTDB taxonomy): Bacteria > Actinomycetota > Actinomycetes > Actinomycetales > Cellulomonadaceae > Cellulosimicrobium. The sequence goes on along the minus strand of NZ_CALPBY010000004.1, from coordinate 67,809 downwards.
GGTGGGGGGGTGGGGTCGGGTGTGGTGGTTCAGAACGGCGGCGGACTGCCGACGTAGGTGTCAGCGCAGATGTCAGCGCAGGTGTCAGCGCACCCAGCCGGTGACGCGGCCGGTGCCGCGCTGCGGGGAGCTGCTCGCGGTCGCGGGCCGACCCGAGGTCTGCTCGAGGGCGGCTGCGACCGCACGGACGAGCCAGGTGTTGACCGAGACGCCGTCACGCGCGGCGGCGGTCTCGGCCTGCGTCTTGAGGTGGTCGGGGAGGCGGAGGGTGGTGCGGGTGGTCGCGGCGCCCTCGGTGTCGACAGTCGGCGGCGCGGGTGTCGCGGCCGCGTCGGCGACCGGGGCGAAGGTGGCTGTCGGGACAGCCGGGGCGGCGGGAGCGCTGACGACGAACTCGGGGGCACCGCCGCGGAGGCGGACGTCCACGGAGCCGGGCGCCAGCTCCGCGGAGATCTCCCCCGCGGCGTCGGAGAGGGCTTCGAGGAGCACGAGGCGGGCGGCCGCGTCGAGCGGGGCGGTCAGCCGGGCGGCGAGCTCACGCGCCTCGTCTCCCCCGGCCGCAGCGGCGGTGGAGAGCTGGTGCTGCAGCTCGTCGACATATCGGGTCAGGTCCATGGCTCCACTATGACACCATAGTGACACCACTGCAAGGGGTTCTGACATCGGATATGTCGATCATGGTGTCGGAGGTGACGTCACTGCCCAGCTCGCGCCACCATCCGGCGTGTGCGCATCCGGTGGGTCAGCGGTACTCCCGCGGGGCTAGGCCACGGTGCGCGCATCGAAGCGGCGCCGGTACTCCGACGGCGACGTGCCGAACGCGGCGGCGAAGCTCTGCCGCAGCGTCACGGCGCTGCCGAACCCGCACGCGTCAGCCACCTGGTCGATCGGCAGGTCCGTCGACTCGAGCAGCCGGCGCGCCTCGTCCAGCCGGCGCGACCGGACCCAGGCGGCCGGCGTCGCGCCGGTGGAGGCCCGGAAGGTGCGGATGAAGGTGCGCCTGCTCATGTGGGCCATGGCGGCGAGGCGCTCGACCGTCAGCGTCTCGCCGAGGTGCTCGAGCGCCCAGGTGACGACGCGGGAGACCGGGTCGTCCGACGCGCGCGCGGGCACGGGGCGCTCGATGTACTGCGCCTGCCCGCCTTCACGGTGCGGCGCCACGACGAGGTGGCGCGCCACCCGGTTGGCCGCCGCCGCGCCGAGCCGACGGCGGACGAGATGCAGGCATGCGTCGATCGCCGATGCCGTCCCGGCCGAGGTGAGCACGTCGCCGTGGTCGACGTACAGGACGGTCGCGTCCAGGGCGACGTCGGGGTGGCGGCCGGCCAGCATGTCCATCGACTGCCAGTGCGTCACCGCACCGCGGCCCGAGAGCAGTCCCGCGTCCGCGACGGCGACCGCCCCGAGGCACAGCCCGGCGACGGTGGCCCCGCGGCCGTGAGCCCGCGTCAGCGCGCGACGCAGCGTCGCGCCGGCGGTGCGGCCGTCCTCGAACCACGACGGGACGACGACGACGTCGGCATCCTCGGCCGCCGAGGGGCCCCGCACCCCGCCGATGCGGTACCCCTCCGCGGTGCGGACAGACCCGGCGCGGTCGGAGAACAGCACCGTCTCCCAGGAGCCGAGGCCCTGCCGCGACACCTCGTCGAAGACGATCTGCGGGACCGACAGGTGGAACATCGTGACGCCGTCGAAGGCGTAGACGGCGATGCGCAGCGGCGGTCCGGAGGTTGGCACGAAATCATCGTAACGATGCACGTGTGCCAATGGCCGAGCCCTGTCGTGGCCGGGAGGATCGAGGAGTCGCCCCCCGGAGGCGGCGTCCCACGACCAAGGAGCACCCCCGTCATGACCAGCCCGCGCCGCGCCCTCGTCCTCATCGACGTTCAGCAGGAGTACTTCGGCGGCCCCCTCGAGATCCAGCACCCGCCCCACACCGAGTCGCTGCCCCGCATCGCCGCTGCCGTCGACGCCGCCACCGCTGCCGGCATCCCCGTCGTCGCGGTGCAGCACACGGCGGGCGAGGGCGCTCCGGTGTTCGACCCGACCACGCCCGGCTTCGAGCTGCACCCGGAGGTCGAGAGCCGCCGGACCGACGCGTGGAAGTCGGTCGTCAAGGAGTACGGCACCGTCTTCGCCGGGACGGACCTGCTCGAGTGGCTGCGCGACCACAAGGTCGACACGATCACCCTCGTCGGCTACATGACCAACAACTGCATCCTTGCCTCTGCCGCCGAGGCCGAGACGCACGGCCTGGCGGCCGAGGTCCTGTCCGACGCGACCGGGGCGATCAACATCGCCAACGACGCGGGGTTCGCGGACGCCAAGACGGTGCACACGACCCTGCTGACGCTGCTCCACTCCAACTTCGCCGCGGTCACCGACACCGTGACCTGGTCCGACGCCGTCACCGCCGGTGCGCCGCTGCCCGCGAGCGACCTGGGAACCTCCGCCGTCACGGGCGCGCAGCGCGCCGCGCAGGGCTGACCTCGCCGCCCTGGTCGCCGGCGACCGCGCTCAGCTGAGCGACTGGAAGATCTCCCACTGCGATCCGCTGTGCCTACACGAGCTCGCGCGCGCCGTGCGGCGCTGATCAGGCCGCCGGCACGGGTCCGGTGCTCCCCCGCGTCACGACCCGTGCGGCCGGCGCCTGCAGCACGTCCGCGACATCTCCCGTCGTGGTCCGCAGCAGCAGCGCGCCGAGCTCCGCGCCCAGGCCGCGCACGTCGCGGCTCACCGCCGAGAGCGGCGGGTCGGCGAGGCGGCAGTGCGCCGAGTCGTCCCACGCGAGCAGCGACACGTCGCCGGGCACCGACCGACCCAGCGCACGAGCGACCCGGAGCCCGCCCACCGCCATGAGGTCGTCGTCGTAGACGATCGCGGTCGGCGGGTCGTCCGCGTCCAGGAGCGTCCGGGTCGCATCAGCGCCGGACGCCGTCCCGTAGCTCCCCACGACGGTCGTGCCGCGCAGACCCCGTGCCGTGACGACCTCGTCGAACGCCACGGTCCGCGCCCGCGTGTGCAGGAGGTGCGAGGGTCCGCTGACCCGGGCCACGTGCCGGTGACCGAGGCCGGCGAGATAGTCGATCGCCCGGCGCATCGCGTCGGCGTCGTCCACCACGACGGCGGGCACGTCGGCCGGCGGGGCCGGGCACAGGGCGTACGCGGGCAGCCCCGCACGCCGGCACGCCGCGACCCGCTCGTCGCCGTCGACGAGGTCGGTGAGCACGACCGCGTCGACGAGCGCCTGGTCCGCCCACCGCCGGTACACCTCGAGCTCCGCGTCGGCCGACTCCTCGAACAGCACGAACACGCTCGCGCCGTGCGCGTCGAGCGTCTCCTCCAGCCCTGCGAGCACGTGGTCGTAGAACGGGTCGAGGTCGTGCGAGTCGGAGGACCGGTGCTGGACGATCCCGGCGCGCAACGTCGAGCGACCGGGAGCTGCAGGCTGCTCCATGGCGCAAGTATGCCGCCCGACAGCCCGCCGGGTACCGTCGTCCCGTGGAGGTCCCTGGGCGTGCGCCCCGAACGGGTGCGCGGACGAGCCGTTCCACGGTGCTCGACACGATCCGGCGCCTCGGCCCCATCAGCCGCGTCGAGGTCGCCGAGACCACGGGTTTCACGCAGGCGACGGTGACGCACGCGGTGCGCGCACTCCTCGACGAAGGCCTCGTCGTCGAGACGGGCGAGCGGGCGTGGACCGGCGGCAAGCCGCGCGTCATGCTCGCCGTGGCCCCGCGGTCGCGCTGCGCCGTGGGGGTCCAGGTCGGCGCCGACTGGGCGGTGGCCGTCGTGGTCGACGCCGCGGGCGCGCTCGTCGCACGCCAACGGGTGCGCGGGGCGCGCGCGGACGACCCGGACGCCGTCGTCGAGCGGCTGTCCGCGCAGGTCCTCGCGCTGCTGCGCGCGGGCGAGGTGGCGCCGTCGTCGGTCGTGGGCGTGGGGCTCGTGCTGCCCGGCACGCTCGACCTCGAGCAGGGGTCGCTGCTGCACTCGCGCAGCCTGCCCGGCTGGGTCGGTCACGGCGTGCGCGCCGCGTTCGAACGCGCGACGGGACTGGACGTCGTCCTCGGCAACGATGCGACCGCGGCCGCCGTGGGCGAGCTCTGGCGCGGGACGGTGGGCGACGCGCGCGCACACTGCACGGTCTACATGGGCGCGTCGATCGGCGCCGGGCTCGTGCTCGACGGCCAGGTCTACCGCGGCGCGAGCGGCAACGTCGGGCCGCTCGGGCGCCTGCACGTGCACCGCGCCGACGGGAAGGCCGGGCCGACGGTCGAGGAGCTCGCCGCCCCCGCAGCCGTCGCCGCCGCCGCGCGCGCCGCCGTCGAGGCCGGGCGCGAGACCGTCGTCGAGCTGAGCGACGACGGCGACCCGTTCACCGACTTCGCCGCCGTCGCGTCCGCGGCCGTCCGCGGCGACGCGCTCGCGACAGCGCTCGTCGAGGAGTCGGCGCACCACCTCGCGGACGCCGTGCTCACGCTCGTGGACCTGCTCGACCTCGACTCGATCGTGCTGGCCGGGCCGTCGTTCACGGTCGCGGGCAGCATCTACCTGTCGGTCCTGCGCGAGCGGCTGGACGCCGAGGCGCTGCCCCGTGCCCGCCACGAGGTCCGCGTCGCGCTCTCGATGCGCGTCGCCGACGCCGCGGCCGTGGGTGCCGCCTCGATGGTGCTGCGCGCCGAGCTGCCGGCGGTCGCGGACGAGGCGACGCGCCGTCGGACCTGACGGCCCGGGCCTCCGCGGCGGCGTCGACGTGAGGTAGAAACCGCGGTCGCGAGGTAGAGCTCCTCGAGCTCTACCTCGCGACCTGCGGTTCTACCTCGCGGGTGGGATCAGCCGCAGGACGACGCCGCGTACCCGGCCTCGAGCTCGGTCGTCACCTCCTCGCCGTCGACCTCGCCGCGCGCGGTGACGGTCGCCGTCCCGGCCTCGACCGACGTGGACCGGACGGCGAACGACTGGTACGCGTTCTTCCCCGGCTGGACGTCGGAGACGGTCTTCGAGCCGAACGGCGTGTCGAGCGTGACGTCCACCGGGACGTCCCCGCCGTTCGTCGCCCGTACCGCGACGTACGCGGTGCCCGCGAGGCAGCGCGGCTCCGCGGTCACGGTGACGTCGAGCGCCGGCTCCTCGTCGTCGCCGGCGTACACGGACGCGACCTCGTCGTCGGACAGCGCGCGGTCGAAGACGCGGACGTCGTCGATCGTGCCCGGCCAGAAGTCGACCGGGTTGCCGCCCCACTGGCCGCGGCCGATGGTCAGCGGGCCGGACGGCGTCGTGCCGCCGCAGACGTCGGACTGCCCGACGAGCTCCCCGTTGACGTACAGCTTCAGCGTCTGGTCGGCCGCGTCGCGGACGCCCACGAGGTGGTACCAGTCGCCGAGCACCGGCTGGACGACGTACTCGGCCCGCGGCTCGCCGTCGTAGGAGAAGGCGAACCGGCCGCCGCCGCCGTACTGGAGGTAGAACGCGCTGGAGCCGGTCGACGAGTCCTGCCCGACGACCGTCGCCCACGCGCCGCCCGGCAGGCGGTCGAGCTGCGCCCACGCGGACACGGTGTACGAGCCGGTGGTGTCGAGCACGGGCCCCTCCGTCGCGAACGACTGGTTCGTGCCGTTCAGCTTCACGGCGGAGCCCGTGCCGCCCTGCCCGGGCACCCAGGTGCCCGTGCCCGACGCCGGGTGGTCGCCCACGGCGTCGGCGGCGGTCGTGCCGGTGCCCTCGTCGAACGACCAGCGTCCCGTGCCGGCGAGGCCGGGGGTGCCGGGGTCGACCGGCGCGGAGCCCTGCTTCGCCGCCGCGACGACGCGCTCGTTGACGTCCTTGACGCGCGCCGCGTCCATCTTGAGGACCCGGCGGTCGTAGGTGTAGAAGCCGTTGAGCTCGTTCTCCACGTCGGAGATCTCCGTGTACACCGAGCCCGAGAGGTAGCACTGCGCAGGTCGCACGAGCTTCTCGGTGTTCGCCACGTACGCGTCCGTCAGCGCCTCGCTGTTCGCGACGCCGCCGTACGGGTTGGCGGAGACGCCCGGCCACATGTGACCCGGGGCGCTCATCGAGAAGCCGCCGTGCTCGCCGTCGATGGACGCGCGCGTCGCGTCCGGCTTGGGCGTGGCCGGGCCGGTGTACAGGTGGTGGTCGATGATGTCGCCCGTCTTCGAGTCGCCCTTCGACGCGCAGCAGTTGTAGCCGGAGTGCGTGTTGAGGATGCGGCTCGGGTCGTAGGCGTCGATCTCGTTCCCGATGCGGGCCGTCTGGGCGAGGTCCCACTCGCCCCAGCCCTCGTTGAAGGTCACCCAGCCGACGATGGACGGCACCGACCGCAGCTGGTCGATGATCTCCTTCATCTCGGACTCCCAGAACGTGCGCGACGCCGGGTCGGTGTCGCCGTTGTTGAACCAGCCGCTCGGGATGTCCTGCCAGACCATGAGGCCGAGGGTGTCGGCGTGGTGGTAGAACCGCGCGGGCTCGACCTTGATGTGCTTGCGCAGCGTGTTGAACCCGAGGTCCTTGTGCGCCTGGATGTCGAACACGTACGCCTCGTCCGAGGCCGGCGTGTAGATGCCGTCCGGCCAGTAGCCCTGGTCGAGCGTCGACAGCAGGAAGGTGTTCTCGCCGTTGAGGAGGATGCGGTTGACACCGTCCACCTCCGCGACCTCGATCGAGCGCATGCCCGCGTAGGACTCGACGGTGTCCGTCGTCGCGCCGTCACCGCTGCCGTCCGTCAGGGTGACGTCGACGTCGTACAGGTACGGGTCGTCCGGCGTCCACAGGTGGGCGTCGGGGACCTCGACGGCGAGCTGCTCGTTCGCCGCGCCCGTCGCGGTGCCGACCTCGGCGCCGTCGGCGTCGCGGACGACCGCGGTGACGGTCGCGCCGTCGGACGCGGACGCCGAGTGCGCCGTGACGGCGAGGACGCCGGCCTCGATGTCGGGCGTCGTGACGACGTCGTCGATCGCGGCGACGGGAACGGGCTCCATCCACACCGTCTGCCAGATGCCCGACGTCGGGGTGTAGAAGATGCCGCCCGGGTTGAGCGTCTGCTTGCCGACGGCCTGGTTGCTGCCGTCGGTCGTGTCGACGGCGCGGACCACGACCTCCTGCTCGGTGCCCTCGACGAGCGCGTCGGTGACGTCGAACGAGAACGCGTCGTAGCCGCCGCGGTGCGTGCCGACCTCGGTACCGTTGACCCACACGGTCGCGGTGTAGTCGACCGCGCCGAAGTTCAGGCGCAGCCGGTGGTCCGTCCCGACGCCCCAGTCCTCGGGGACCGTGACGGTGCGGCGGTAGAACATGTCGTCCTCGCGCCGCTCGATGCCCGACAGCGCGGACTCGACGGCGTAGGGGACGACGATCTCCTCGTCGAGGTCGCGGCCGGTCGGGACGTCGGTGGTGCCACCAGGTGTCTCGGCCGATGCCGCCTCGAACTGCCAGATCCCGTTGAGGTTCTGCCAGTCGTCGCGCGTCAGCTGCGGGCGCGGGTACTCGGGCAGCGGGTTCTCGGGGTCGAAGTCGTCGGCCCACGGCGTCTGGATGCGGAACGTGGAGGAGTTCTCCACGGGAAGGTTGAGCGACCCGACGGCCTCGCCGCCCACGGTGAGGTCGCCCTCGCCGTCGTACACGAGGCGGACGGCGGACGCGCGGTCCACCTGCGCGCCCAGGTCGATGCCGAGCACGTCGCCCTGCGCCTCGACACCGGCGACCGGCCACGCGAGCTGGTCCACCTGGACCCTGAGGTGGTCGACGAGGCTCTCGTCGACGCCGCCCGCAGCACCCTCGAACGTCACGTTGAGGCTCGTGCCGTCGGCCTCGAGCGCGGCCGCCGCCGGGAAGACGACGAAGTCGTCGGGGTAGGTGAAGGCGTCGGTCGGGACGATCTCGCGCTCCTGCGACGGGCTCTGCCACCGCAGCCGCAGGTGCGACCCGCCGGTGTTCTGGAACATCTCCATGCGGAACTCGTACGCCTGACCGGCCTCGAGCTCGATCGGCGCGCCCGTCTGCTCGACGTCCCAGTCGTCGACCCAGTGGTCGATGACGAGCTCGTCGTCGATCCAGAGCCGGAACCCGTTGTCGCCGATCGCGGAGAACGTGTACGCCTCGCTGAACTCGGGCGTGATCGTGCCCGTCCAGCGCGCGGACGTGCGCTCGCCGCGACCCGTGAGCTCGGCGAACGTCGGCACGAGGTTCTGGAACTCGATGCGCGGGTCCGGGATGGTGGCCTTGAGGTCGGTCAGCGGCCAGGCCGGGCCGCCGGAGAGGAAGTACTCGCCCTTGAGCCCGTTGCGCAGGGCCTCCGCCTGCGCGGCGGGCTCGTCCCCCGTGGGCTCGGCAGGCAGGGCGCCCGCCGACGCCGAGACGGCGGCGAGCGGGATGGTCAGGGCGGCGGCGAGCGCAGCGGCGAGCAGTCTCGACCGTCTTCTCCCCCTGGGCGGTGATACCGCTGTCAGACGATGCATCCGTGGTCCTCCTCATCGAGAAATCACTGTGGTGCGCGGTGCCGGTACGGACAGCCGTCGTCCGAGGGCGCGCGACCGTCGTCGGCCGCGATGCGAACACCGCTCCTCAGAATCAAACAGCTTCCACCACGGAAAGACAACAGGTACGCGCGAGGCCGGACTGCCGAACCGGAGCCGGGCAGCGCCGAACCCGGGGTTCGCCGAGACCCATGGCGTGCTACCCGGCTCGGTCACAGGATGTCGCGGTCGCGTCAGCGATGGATCAGCTCGCGCCAGTTCGGCGGGACACGGTCGGCGGGACCGGGCACCGTCTGCTCCGGCGGGCGCGACAGCGGTGCCGCGAGATGCGGGCCCTCGAGGACCTGCTCGCTCTCGAAGTCCCAGTACCAGTCCTCGCCCGGCTCGAACGAGCGCATCAGGCGGTGTCCGGTCTCCTGGTAGTGAGCCGTCGCGTGCTGGGCGGGGGACGTGTCGCAGCACCCGACGTGGCCGCACGTCGCGCAGCGGCGCAGGTGCACCCACCACCCACCGGCGGGGTCGCACTCGGCGCACCCGTCGCCGCTCGGCGGGGCGTCCGGCTTCACGGCAGCCCGCAGGGCGGCGACGAGCGCCGCATCGTCGAGACCGTCCCCGTTGACGCTCGGGGCGCGGTCGGTGGTCATCGCGCCCCGGCGCCGGCCGCCCGGACGACGGGAGCCCACGACTCGGGGTCGAGCGCGGCGGCGGGCTCGGCTGCGGCCCACGCCCGGCAGTCGTCGATCGTCGCGGAGAGCAGGTCGCGCAGACGCTCGTCGGGGTTCGGGACGCACGCCTCGGCGACACCCTGGACCGCCGCGGAGATGATGCTCGGCGCGGCGTCGCGCACGAAGCGGCTCGGCCGCAGTCGTGCGCCCTCGCAGAACTTCTGCGCCCACCGCGCGGTGCGCGGGCACGTCGCGAGCGCGTCGGCGGACTCCGCGCTCATCGTCCCGGCGGGGCGGTGGTCGAGCACGTCGAGCATCTTCTCGGCGCCGATGATCGCGACGGCGAGCGTCTGCTGGCGCTCCGCGGGTGCGATCGGGAGCGCCGTCACCGCGGCACGCAGCGCGATGCGCACGTCCCAGTGCGGGTCGTCGCTCGTCAGCCCGATGACGGACGGGATGAGCGGTGCCAGCCTCGGCCGCTCGGGATCGACCGTGAGGTCGTTCACCGCGCGGGCCAGCATCGCGAGGAGCGGGTGCGTGCACCGTGGATGGTCGCTCCACCGCTCGCCCGCGAGGTAGGACGCGAGCTCCATGAAGCACGCCCCCTTCTTCGGGTTGCGGTGCTTGCCACGGCCCAGCATCGGCAGCATGTCGTAGGTGTCGGTCACGAGGTCACCCCCACACGGTGGGTCCGGTCACCGTCCAGTCTGCGACGAGGCCGGGTCGTTGGCAACGGGAAGCGTGACCGGCGCCACAGCAGCCGCGCTTCTGAGGTACCTCAGACGCCTCAGCCGGCCGAGGTCCGCGCGTCTGAGGCCCTGCGCGACGCGATCCTGCCCGGACGACCGATCCCGGCCCAGGGTGCTCAGGACGAGTGTTGTCGTCAGGCAGGCAGGGCGCCTGCGGGAACGGGGACGATCATGAGCGGCATGCAGTTCGGCCCGGCCTTCGAGGCCGAGCTCACGTACCACCAGCAGAAGCTCCGCGAGGACTACCAGCGGGGCGAGCCCGTGCTGCTGCACTGGCTCCGGGAGCGCCGGCACCGGCACACCCGGTGAGCGCCGCGACCGGCGAGCGCCGGCAGCACGACGCCCCCGACGCCGTCGGTGGTGGGACCCCCGGTGGGACACCCGCTGCCGGCGGCGTCGTCGTGCCCGACGGCGCCTCGTCCCCGGTCGCTCACGACGTGCCCCATTCCCCTGGCCCCTCGTGGGTGCCCGCTGGGAGGATGGGTCCCGTGCCCCGCCCCTCCACCCGCGCGCCCTTCGTGGCCCGCGCCGACGAGCTCGAACGCCTCGCCGCCGCGGTCGACAGGGCGCGCCGCGGCGAGCCCGGTGTCGTGCTCGTCGGCGCGGACGCCGGCGTCGGCAAGACCCGCCTCCTGACCCGCGCGACGGAGCTCGCCGCCGAGCAGGGCGCGACGGTCGTGTGGAGCCACTGCGTCGACCTCGGCGAGGTCGGTCTCCCCTACCTCCCCTTCACCGAGGCGCTGACCACGCTGCGGTCGGTGCACGACGCCGTCGACGAGACCGTCGCGCAGCGTCCCGCGCTCGCGCGCCTGCTCGACGCCGCGCTCCCCGCCGACGACGAGCAGAGCCAGGGCGAGCGCCTGCAGCTCTTCGAGAGCATCGCCGCGGCGCTCGCCGCCTCCGGCACCCCCGACGCGCCGCTCGTCCTCGTCGTCGAGGACCTGCACTGGGCCGACCCGTCGAGCCGCGACGTCCTGCGCTTCGTCGTCGCGCGCCTGCGGTCGGAGCACGTCGTGGTCGTCGCGAGCTACCGCAGCGACGACCTGCACCGGCGGCACCCGCTGCGGCCGGTGCTCGCCGAGCTGCGCCGCCACCCGCGCGTCGAGCACGTGGACCTGCGGCCGTTCACGGCCGGGGAGCTGCGCGACTTCACGACGGCGGTCGCGGGCGACCCGTTGCGCGAGGACGCGTTCGAGTCGGTCCGCACCCGCTCGGAGGGCAACGCCTACTTCGCCGAGGAGCTCGTCGAGGCGGGCCCGGGCGAGGAGCTGCCGTGGTCGCTCGCCGACGTCCTGCGGGCCCGGTTGGAGACCCTCGACCCGCCGGTCCAGCACCTCGTGCGCACCGCGTCGGTCTCGGGGCGCCAGGTGTCCGAGCGCCTCCTGCGCGCCGTCCTGGACCAGGACGGCGCGTTCGCGGCGGACCCCGGCGCGTTCGACCGTTCGCTCCGCGAGGCGATCGCGCACCACGTCCTGGGCATCGAGGCCGACCCCAGCGGCGACGGCCGCGACACGGTCGTGTTCCGGCACGCGCTCCTCGCCGAGGCCGTCGCCACCGACCTGCTGCCCGGCGAGCGCGTCACCGTGCACCGCACGTACCTGCGCGCCCTCAGCGAGGACCCGACGCTCGGGTCGCCCGCGCTGCGCGCCCACCACGCGCTCGCCGCGCACGACCTCCCGGCGGCGCTCACCGCCTCGCGCGGTGCGGCCCGCAAGGCGGCGCGCGTCCTCGCGCCCGCCGAGGAGCTGCGCCACCTCGAGCAGGTCCTGTCGCTGTGGGCGGCCGTGCCCGACGCCGCGGAGCGCCTCGGGGAGGACCGGGTCGCCGTGGCCCTCGCGGCCGCGGGCGCCGCGAGCCGCGCCGGGAGCCCCGAGCGCGCGGTCGCGCTCGCGCGCAAGGTCGTCGAGGCGACCGCCGACGATCCCCTGCGCCAGGCCGCGCTGCGCCACGTGCTCTCCCGCTACCTCCTCGGGACCGAGCAGGTGGAGGAGGTCCTCACGCACACGGCGGCGGCGCTCGCGGTGCTGCCGACGGAGCCGCCGTCGCTCGACCGCGCGTGGACGCTCGCGATGCGGGCCCGCGCGGCGATGAACGCGGACCAGGACGAGCTCGCCGCTGAGGTCGCCGCCGAGGCCCTCGCGGAGGCGCACCGCGTCGACGCGCCCGACGTCGAGGCCGACGTCCTCACGACGATGGCGGTCCTCGAGGTCGAGGACGAGGACCGCGCGGCGGTGCTCCTCGAGCAGGCGCGCGAGCGCGCCGTCGAGGCCGGCGACATCCTCACCGAGCTGCGCTGCTGGTACAACATCGCCGCGAACCGCTACTACGCGGGCCACCTCACCGAGGCGCTCGACGTCGTGCGCGACGGGGTGGACCGCGCACTGGCGACGGGTCTGGGCTGGAGCGTGTACGGCGTCGAGCTGCGACTGTTCGACGACCTCGTCCGGTACGCCATCGGTGACCTCACGCCCACGGACACGCTGGGCGAGACGGTTCCGGAGAGCTGGGTCCCGACCCTCGCCGCCGTGCAGCTCTACGCCGCCGTCGCGCGGGGCGACGCGGACGCCGTCGAGCGGGGCACGGCCCTGCGCCGCGACTGGTACCGCGACGGCATGATCGCGCTGATCTCCGGCGGCTGCTCGATCGACGCGCTCACGTGGGCGGGCCGGTACGAGGAGGCGGTCGAGCTCGCCGTCGAGCTCGTGGAGCACCTCGGCCGCACGTGGAGCGACTACTTCCTCGGGCGGATCTGGCTCTCGGCGCTCGCCCTCGCGGCGCTCGCCGACGCCGCCGACGCCGCCCGCGTGACGGGGGACACCTCCGCCGCCGTCGCGGGCCTCGTCGCGCGCGGTCGGCCCCTGCTCGACGCGGCCGTCACGACGGCGGAGCGCGGCCGCCCTCGCGGCGGGACGCTCGGCCCCGAGGGGCGGGCCTGGCTCGCGCGCGCCGCCGCCGAGCACGCTCGGCTCACCGGCGAGACCGACGCCGCGCTGTGGGAGGAGACGACGCGCGCGTTCGACTACGGCTACCGCTACGAGGCGGCGCGCTCGCGGTTCCGCTGGGCGGAGGCGCTGTGCGCCACCGGCGACCGCAACGCCGCGGAGATCGAGGCGGCGCAGGCGCTCGAGGAGGCGGAGGCGATGGGGGCCGCTCCGCTCGCCGAGGCCGTCCGCTCGCTCGCCCGCCGCGCCCGCCTGGACCTGCCGGGACTGCGACGCTCGACCGCGACCGTCCTCACGGACCGCGAGGAGGAGGTGCTGATCCTCGTCGCCCAGGGGCTGACGAACCGGCAGATCGGCGAACGCCTCTACATCTCCGCCAAGACCGTGAGCGTGCACATCTCCAACGTCCTCGCGAAGCTCGGCGCGTCGGGACGTGCGGAGGCGGTGTCGCTCGCGCACCAGCGGGGACTGCTCGAGGTCTGACCAGGCCGACCGGCCCGGCTCACGCGCGGTGCCCGCCGTCGTTACGCTGACCGCGTGCCTCCAGCGCCTGCCGGTCCCGCGTCGTCGGTCAGCCCTCGTCCCACCCACGGCACCCGGCCTCACCCGTCGCCCGGCGTGCTGGTCCTGCTCCGGCACGGTCAGAGCACCTACAACGCGGTCGACCGGTTCACCGGTCTGCTCGACGTCCCGCTCTCGGACCGGGGCGTCGCGGAGGCGCGGCACGCCGCCGCCCTGCTCGCGCGCGCCGCGGAGCAGCACCCGGAGCTCGCGCCCCGGCGGGTCGTGACGTCGCCGCTCGTGCGCGCGTCCGGGACTGCCGCGATCGTCGCCGCGGCGCTGCCCGGCCCGCCGCCGCTCGACGTCGAGTGGCGGCTCGTCGAGCGGCACTACGGCGCGTTCACGGACACCCCGCGCGAGATCGTCCGGCGGGACCACGGCGAGGAGGCCTACTGGCGCTACCGCCGCTCGTTCGCGCACCGACCGCCCGCGCTGGCGCCCGACCACCCGGCCCGCGCCGCCGTCGACGACGTCCTGCTCCGCCTGCCCGATGCCGCGCGCGCCGGCCTGCGCGCGGACACCGAGTCGCTCGCCGACGTGGTGGAGCGGCTGCGACCCTTCTGGGCCGCGACCGAGGCCGCGCTGGCGCTCGGCCGCTCGCTCCTCGTCGTCGGGCACGGGAACTCGCTGCGCGCGCTCTCGGTGCTCGTGGACGATCTCGCGCCCGAGGAGGTGGCGGACCTGAACGTCCCGACCGGGCAGCCGCTCGTGCGCCGGTTCGTGGTGGACTCCGGCTCCCGGCTCGTGCCCCTCGTGCGGGGCGGGACCTACCTCGACGCCGACGGCGCCGAGCACGCGCTCGCCGACCTCCAGGCCCGCGGCGGGACCTGAGCCGGCGCGGGGAGAGACCATGCAGCCCAGCCCCAGGAGGTTCCGTCCGGCGCGGCGGTTCGCTGCTCTTGCCCGATTTCACCCAGCCGTTCCCGTCCGGTTCGCGCCGTTCGCCCTGCCGCAGGGCCCGTGACCTGGCCATACTGAGTCATGACCGAGGCGCAGGCGATCCGCGAGCTCGTCGAGGCGGGGCTCGCCGGACCGACGGCGGACGAGTCGTTCGACCGGTTCGCGCGCCTGGTGCAGCGCCAGCTCGGAGTCCCCATGGCGCTCGTGTCCCTGGTCCTCGAGGACGAGCAGGTCTTCCCCGGCGCCCTCGGTCTCCCGGAGCCGTACCAGAGCCGACGACGCACCCCGCTGACCCACTCGTTCTGCCAGTACGTCGTCGACGACACGCTGCCGCTCGTCGTCGCGGACGCGCGGGTCGTGCCCCACCTCGCCGACAACGGCGCGATCCACGACCTGGGCGTCGTCGCCTACGCGGGGTTCCCCATCTTCGACCCACGGGGACGCGCCGTGGGCTCGCTCTGCGCGATCGACGGACGGCCGCGGCCCTGGACCGACGCCGACCTCGCGACGCTCGCGGACCTGGCGGCCGCGTGCACGTCGGAGCTGCGGCTGCGGGTGGCGCGCGAGCGCGCGCGCCGGATGCAGCGGGTCGCCCTCACGGCGAACCGGCGGTCGCGGCTCCTGCTCGACCTGTCGGAGACGTTCGCCTCCGCGCAGTCCGTGGGCGACGTCGCGGAACGGCTCGCGGCAGTCGGCGCCGGGATCGGGGCGCGGTACGCGGGCCTCGCGACGCTCGACCCGGCCGGCGTCCGGCTCACCTACACGACGCTCGACCACCTGGAGCCCGGCGTGCCGCGCACCTTCCGGCGGATGCGCCTCGACGAGGCGCGCGGTGCGAGCGTCGCCGCCCGCACGCGCGAGCCCCTCTTCTTCCGGGACCACGCCACGTACTCCGCGACGTTCCCGGAGGCTGCGGCGATGATCGCGGCCGACGGCGTCGAGGCGCGCTGCTTCCTCCCGGTCTTCTCCGCCACGACGCTGCTCGGCGTGGTGGCCCTCGCCTGGGACTCGGCGCAGGAGTTCGACGACGACGCGGTGAAGACCCAGACGACCGTCGCCACGTACGTGGGCCACGCGCTCGACCGGGTCCGCCTGCTCGAGGAGCGCCACCGCGTCGCGACGACGCTGCAGGCCGCGATGCTCACGGCGCTGCCCGAGATGCGGAGCGTCGAGCTCGCCGCGACGTACGCGTCCGCGACGCGCACGGACCAGGTCGGCGGGGACTGGTACGACACGGTGGTCATCGACGACGACGCGTGCGTCCTGATGATCGGCGACGTCACGGGCCACGACATGCGCGCCGCGGCCCAGATGGGGCAGCTCCGGTCGATGCTGCGCACCTTCGCCTGGTGCCAGGACGAGCCGCCTGCCACCCTGCTCCGCCTGCTCGACCGGGCGAACCGCGGCCTGTCGCTGCACGCGAGCGGCACCGCCGTCGTCGCGCGGCTGGACCGCACCCCTCGCGGGTTCGACGTCGTGTGGTCCAACGCGGGCCACCCCGCTCCTCTCGTCCTGCGCGCCGACGGGGAGGTCGAGACGCTCGACGCCGCGCCCGACCTGATGCTCGGTGTCCTGCCGGGCGCGGCCCGCCACGACCACCGCACGCGCCTGCTGCCCGGCGACACGCTCCTGCTGTACACCGACGGTCTCGTCGAGCGGCGCGGCACGTCGTACGGGGACCGGCTCGCGAGCCTGCGCGAGGCCCTGGCCGACCAGGCCGGCGTCTCGACATCGGCGCTCCCGGACGCGCTCGTGCGCCGGCTCGTCGCCGGCTCCCAGCGGGACGACGTCGCAGTGCTGGCCCTGCGCGTCCGGCACACGATGCCGCACCTGCCGCGCCCGGGCCGACCGGCGACGGTGCGTCGCGACGTCCCGCACACGTCGACCGCGATCGGCCGGTCCCGGCGCTGGGTCGACGACGTGCTGGAGAGCTGCGACGTCGCGCCGTCGGTCCGTCGTGTCGCGATGCTCCTGACGAGCGAGCTCCTCACGAACGCCGTCCAGCATGCACGCCCTCCGGTCGCGGCGACCGTCGAGGTGGGGCACCGGGTCGTGCGGATCGGCGTGCGGGACGGGTCGACCGAGCGGCCCCGTCTGAGGTCGCCCGAGCCGCACGAGACGGGTGGTCGCGGCGTGCAGTTCCTCGAGCGGTGCGCGCTGCGCTGGGGGGTCGACGCCGACGCCGAGGGCAAGACCGTCTGGTTCGAGCTCGCGACGACCGACTGACCCACCCTGTGCTATGTCAGGAGCGCCGGGTAGCGTGTGGCGTGGACCACATCCGGCCCGGACGCCCCCACCCGCACTCGGAGAGGCAGCTCGCCATGACCGACCTCGTCACCCCCGTCGACACGGTGGAGGGATCCCTCGCGCCACGTCCCGCGAACCCGCTGCCCGCCCACGAGGAGCTGGACGTCGTCCTCGACGGCTACCGCCGCGAGCTCACGGGCTACTGCTACCGGATGCTCGGCTCGGCCTTCGAGGCCGACGACGCGGTGCAGGAGACGCTGCTGCGCGCCTGGCGCTCCTACGACCGCTTCGAGGGCCGCTCGAGCCTGCGCTCGTGGCTCTACCGGATCGCGACGAACGTCTGCTTCGACGCCCTCGGTGCCCGCAAGCGCCGCGAGCGCCCGATGGGCCTCGGCGGTCCGCAGCCGGCCGAGGTCGAGAACCTGGGCCAGGTCCTGCCCGAGGAGACGTGGGTCGAGCCCGTGCCCGACGACCGCGTGCTCCCCCACGACGGGGACCCCGCCCAGGTGGCCGTAGGCCGCGAGAGCATCCGCCTCGCGTTCGTCGCCGCGCTGCAGTACCTGCCCCCGAAGCAGCGCGCCGTGCTGCTCCTGCGCGAGGTCCTGCGCTGGCAGGCCAGCGAGGTGGCCGAGCTGCTCGACACGTCGGTCGCGTCGGTCAACAGCGCGCTGCAGCGGGCCCGCGCCACGATGGCGGCCCGGGCGCACTGGAGCAGCGCGGGGGTCGACGACGACTCCGACCGGACGGGCGGCGTCGGCCCGGCCGGCCCGGCCGACGTCGCCGGGAACGTCCCCGGGGACGAGCAGGCCCTCGGGGACGAGGAGAAGCTGCTGCTCGAGCGCTACCTCGACGCGTTCGAGCGGTACGACATGGACGCGCTCGTCGCGATCCTGCACGCCGACGCCACGCTCTCCATGCCGCCGTACCCCCTGTGGATGCGCGGCACGGACGACATCGTCCGCTGGATGGTGGGCCCGGGGTGGGAGTGCGAGGGCTCGCGCCTGATCCCGGTCGCGGTGAACGGCACGTTCGGCTTCGGCCAGTACCGTCGCGCCGAGGGTGGTGGGTACGAGCCGTGGGCGCTGCAGGTGATCGAGACCCGGGGCGGCCGCGTCGTGGAGATCAACGCGTTCCTCGACACGGCCGCGTGGTTCCCGCTCTTCGGTCTGCCTCCGCGCCTCGACTCGTGACCGGCCCGGGGGCCGTCAGTCGAACGTCTCGAGGAGCGTCTGACGCTCTCCCTCGGTGAGGTTCGTGGCGATGAGCTTCCCGTGCACCCCGTGGAACCGCTCGCCGACGGCGTCGAGGTCCCCGTCCTCCGTGACGACGAACAGCGCGGAGGTTCCCGGGGTCACACCCTCGCGGATCCGCTCCATCTGGTCCTTGTCGATCCCGACGGCGGCCATGGCCTTCGACGCCGCCCCGATCGCCGCTCCGGCGGCAGCGCCGATCAGCGGGATGAAGAAGATCGTCCCGAGGAGCAGCCCCCAGAACGCGCCCCAGCCGGAGCCGCGCCACGTGTCCTGGTGGCCGTGGCGTGTCGTCGGCTTGTCCGCGCCCTCGGGCCACGTCACGACGGCGGAGTCGACGAGGCGGATGTGCCCCTCCGACGCGGCGGAGTGCAGGATGCCCGACGCCGTGTCGGCCCCCGCGGGTGTGTCGAAGCTCCAGACGGTGAAGGTCGCCATGGTGTCCTCCGGTCCTCTCGTGCTCGGTACGGCCTTGGGCGTGCGGGTCTCAGGTGCGGGTCTCGGGTGCGGGTCTCAGCCGAGGAGCTTGGCCTTGGCGGCGGCGAACTCGGCGTCGCTGAGCACGCCGGACGCGTGCAGCTGGCCGAGCCGCTCGATCTGCGCCAGGAGGTCGTCCCCACCGGACACCGGGGCGGCAGGTGCGGCCGGGGCGGCGGCCGGCTGCGCGTACTGGGCGGCGGCCTGCTGAGCGGCCGCCTCGATCCGGGCCTGCTCCTGCTGCGCCGCGGCCTGCTGCGCCTCCCAGGACTGCTGCTGGCGGTTCGCCTGACGGCGCGAGACGGCGCCCGCGGTGGCCTGGGCGGTGCCGGCGATGACGGCGGTGCGGGCGGCGGTCCCGATGAGGCCGGGACGACCCATACGACGGATGGGCATGGTGGTTCTCCTCCGGGTGTGACGTGCTGGCTGGTGCTGGGTCAGGTCGTCCGTCCGGGCGACGGTCAGGTCGTCCGTCCGGGCGACGCGTCAGTCCTCGGCGAGCGCGAGGTCCGCGACCTCGTTGACGACCTCCGCGGGGATCCGCTCGCTGAACAGGACGACACCGCCGGCGTCGGCGGCCGCGCCGACGACCCCCCGGGCCCACGTGTGCTCCACGACGAGGACGAGCGCCGAGGTGCCGGGAGCGAGCCCGGCCGCCACCTCGTCGAGGTCCTCCTCGCCGGCGAGCCCGGCGCTCGAGAGCTGGACGTCGGTGATCTCGATCTCGTCGCCGAGGTCCGTGAGCTCGAGGAACTCGACGTCGCCGTTCTCGGACCGGCGCACGACGGCGAGGTCGAGCAGCGTGACGGTGCCTTCCGCGAGGACCTCGGCGACGGCGGTCTGGACGCCGGACGGGATGCGGTCGGACGGGAACGCGATCGCGACGATCTCGACGGGACCGAAGCTGGAGCTGGCCATGAGGGGTTCTCCCGGTGTCTGAGGGTGTGCGGGGCTCGGGTGCGGGGTTCGGGCGGGTCGCGGGGTCCGGGACGCCGAGGGGGCGGTGGCGCCCGTTCAGCGCGCGGCGCGCTCGGCCTCGTCGCCGTGGACGACGAGGGCCCACAGCACGAACACGTCGAGCAGGATCGTCACGATCGACCACCAGGGCGTGACCTGGAGGGTCGTGAACTGCGCGACGGCGTTGAGGACGACGAGGACGATCGCCACGAACCTCGCCCAGCCCTTGCCCGCGAGGAGCGCGAAGCCCGTGAGGACGAGGAGCAGCCCGATCACGAGATGGATCCATCCCCACGTGGAGACGTCCAGCACGACGACGCCCTGGTCGGTGACCCCCACGAGACTGTTCGGGGAGAACACCGCGACGAGGCCGCTGATGGCGTTGAACAGACCCAGCGTGACGAGCACGATGCCCGCGAACCAGATCCAGCCGACCCATGCGGACACCTGCGACGACCGTGCCATTCCGTCACCTCTCGAGGGTTCTCGGACCTCTCGGCGACCCTGACCTGCGGCCGCCGACGTGCGCGGGACGATCGTGGCACCGATGGGGCGGTTCGGCATCCGGTGCGTCCTGCATGCTCGTCCGCGGGCCCGGCACTACGTTCGTGGCATGACGATCCCCGCATCGCCGTCGGCGAGCCCGTCACCGGACGACACCTGGTCGGAGCCGACCGACGACGGCACCCGACCCGTCCAGCACGACTCCCGCAGGCCACCGCGCTGGATCCCTCGCGCACTGGTCATGGGCGTGGTCGCGGTCTTCGTGGCGGTCTTCGCGTGGTACGCGCTGGGGCAGCTCCAGGGCCTCGGGGTGAACATCCTCATCGCGTTCTTCATCGCCCTCGCGCTCGAGCCCATCGTCGTGTGGCTGGTCCGGCACGGGTGGCGTCGCGGTGTCGCCGCAGGCGTGTCGCTCATCGGCTCGATCGTCGTCGTGCTCGTCGTGCTCGCGCTGTTCGGGAACCTGTTCGTCCAGCAGCTCGTGCAGCTCGTGCAGACCATCCCGGCCCTCTACGAGGACGCCCGGACGTTCCTCGAGGAGCGGTTCGACGTCATCGTCCCCGAGTCGGACGAGCTGTTGCGCGAGGCCTTCGACCAGTTCGGGCAGGACGTCGCCTCCGGGGCGCTGCTCGTGGGGACGACGATCATCGGCGGCATCTTCGCGTCGCTGACGATCCTCCTCGTCACCTACTACCTGCTGGCCGCCGGGCCGCGGTTCCGGGCCGGCGTCTGCCGGTGGCTCACCCCGAACCGTCAGGAGGAGGTGCTGCGGCTGTGGGAGATCACGCAGGTCAAGGTCTCCGACTTCATCAACTCGCGCATCGTGCTCGCGGCGCTGTCGAGCGTGTTCACCCTCGTGTTCCTGCTGATCGTGGGCACGCCGTACGCGCTGCCCCTCGCGGTGTTCACGGGCGTCGTGTCGCAGTTCGTCCCGACGATCGGCACCTACATCGGCGGCGCCCTCCCCGTCGCCGTCGCGCTCACGTCCCAGGGGATGCCGCAGGCTCTCGCCGTGCTGGCATTCATCATCGGCTACCAGCAGCTCGAGAACCTGTACTTCTCACCCAAGGTGTCCGCGCGCGCCCTCGAGATGAACCCCGCGGTGAGCTTCGTCGTCGTGCTCGCGTTCGGCGCCGTGTTCGGGGCGCTCGGCGCGTTCCTGGCGCTCCCCATCGCCGCCACGATCCAGGCGGTCGCGAACACGTACCTCCAGCGGCACGAGCTCATCGACTCGCACCTCCTGCACGACCCCGGCGAGGAGGGCGGCGACGACGCCGCACCGCGCAGGCGGCACCGCGACGGCGACGGCGGGGTCGCCCAACGTCGCCGAGCGAACCGCCGCGCGGCCGAGGAGGCCGCCCGGACGGTCGACGAGCGCCGGGCGGACGGCATCGAGTAGCCGTCCGCCGTCCGCCGGCGGCCGTCAGAGAGCGGAGATGCCGTCGCCGATCATCTTCGCGCCGATGACGAGCAGCAGGACGGCCATGACCACGGCGTTGTTGTGGATCAGCCACGACTTGAGCCCGTCGAGGAGCGCCGCCGCCCGCGTGCCCATCGACACGTAGATGACCACGGGGGTCGCGACGCCGAGGCTCGCCACGAGCGCGAACACGACCGCCGCGGTGATGCTCACCGCGACGTCGCCGCCCGCGGCGGACCCGATCGCCGCGCCGCCCGACACCGCGAGCAGCAGGTTCTTGGGGTTGACCGCACCGAGCAGCACGGCGAGCCCGAGCGCCTTGACGGGCGTGAACGAGTCGATCGCGGCCATCCACCTCGGGGCGGGCGGCTCGACGTCGCCGCGCGGACGCCCCCGCCACTGTCGCACCGCGACGAACAGCAGCAGCAGGCCGAGGACGATCTTGACCCACGCGACCCACTCGGCGGGACCGCCGGAGTCCGGCGCGGCCGACCCCGCCAGGAGCGCGACGACGAGCGCCACGCCCCCGACGGCGACGAACCAGCCCAGGAGGAACGCGACGGCGTTCGCCCTCGCCTTCCCGCTGGTGAGCATGAGCACCACTGCCACGATCGGCAGCGGGCTGATCATCACGCCGACGGCCACCGGCAACGACTGGCCGATCGCGGCTCCCACGGCGAGCTCCCCGGTCCCGGCCGGCTCAGGCGTTCTCGTCGAAGGCGGCCCGGAGCTTCGCCTCTTCGTCGGCGGACAGGTTGGTCTGGATCAGCTCGCCGTGGATGCCCTGCGCCTGCAGCGCGTCGTGGACACGGTCCAGCACCGCGCCGGACGTGAGGACGAACAGGGCCGAGGTCCCGGGCGTCACGTTGCTGCGGACCGAGTCGATGAAGTCGTCGTCGATCCCGACGTCGGTCAGCGCCCCGGCGATCGCGCCGGACGCGGCACCGATCGCCGCTCCGATCAGGGGGATGAAGAAGATCAGCCCGAAGAGCATGCCCCAGAACGTGCCGCCCAGCGCACCGGCCGCCGTCGTGCTGTTGCCCTGCCGCGTCTTCGGCTTCTTCTTCCCCTCCTCCCAGGAGACGGTCGCCGCGTCCTGCACCTGGATGAGCTCCTGCTTCTGCAGCGCGAGGAGAGCCTCCTCCAGCCGCTCCGCGCCGTCGGGGGTGTCGAACTTCCACACGGTCAGGGTTGCCACGTCGTGCCTTCTTCCGTCGATGTCGTCCGGCTGTCGCCGTGCGTCCGCCGCGGGGCCCGGACGTGCCGGTGCGCGGCGAGTCGACGCTATGGCGGGGGTCGGGGCACCGCCACCGGAGCGACGCCGCTGCGCGCGGTTCCGGATGCACCTCGTCCGGGCCCGTGGTTCCCTTCCCGTGTGCCGACGGACGCGCCGACGGGTGGGCCGACCGACAGGTCGGAGGACGTACCGGCGGATCCGCCGGGCGGGCCGCCCGCGCGCCCGCTGTCCACGCGGCACCTCCTGTCGCTCGTCGTCCCGTCCCTCGTGGTCGGCGCCCTGAGCGCGGTCACCCTCGTCGCGCTGTCCTCGCTCGCGACATGGATCCAGCACCTCGTGTGGGACCGGCTGCCCGACGCCTGGGGCGTCACGACGACGGAGACGTGGTGGACGGTCCTGGTCCTCACGGTCACGGGGCTGCTCGTGGGGGCGACCGTCCGGTGGGCGCCCGGTCACGCGGGGGTGGACCCGGCCACGGCGGACCTCGTCGCCGCCCCCCTGCCGATGCGGACCCTGCCGGGCCTCGCCGTCGCGCTCGTCCTCGGCCTCGCCGGCGGCGTGAGCCTCGGGCCGGAGAACCCGATCATCGCGATCAACGTCGCGATCGCCGTCTGGTTGCTGTGCCGGCCCCGGCTCGGGGTCCCGGTGAACGGCGCCGTCGGGCTCGCCATGGCGGGCACCATCGGGGCGATGTTCGCGACGCCGCTCGCCGCCGCGCTGGTGCTCACCGAGACGTTCGCCGAGCGCGGGGACCGGTCCGGACCGCTGTTCGACCGGCTGTTCGCCCCGATCGTCGCCGCGGGCGCGGGCGCCATGACCATGGTCGTCTTCGAGACCCCGACCTTCGAGATCGACCTCCCCGCGTATCCAGGGGTCCAGCCGGGGGACCTGGTCGGGGCGATCGTGGTCGGGATCGTCGCCGCCGGACTCACGCTGCTCGCGGTGCTCGCGTTCCCCGTGGTCCACCGCACGTTCCACCGGCTGCGGAGCCCGGTGCTGGCCCTCGGTGCCGGCGGCCTCGTCCTCGGGCTGCTCGGGGTCGTCGGCGGACCGCTCACGCTGTTCAAGGGCCTGGAGGAGATGAAGGAGCTCTCGGCGGAGGCGGACGACCTCGCCTGGACCGCCATCCTGCTCATGGCGCTCGTCAAGCTCGCCGCGCTCGTCGTCGCCGCCGGGGCGGGTTTCCGCGGCGGGCGCATCTTCCCCACGGTCTTCATCGGGGTCGCGATCGGCCTCGCCGCGACGTCCTTGGTCCCGGCCGTGCCGGCCGCCGTCGCCGTCTCGTCCGCGGTCCTCGGCTCGGTCATCGTCGTGAGCCGCGACGGCTGGCTCGCCCTCTTCATGGCCGCCGTCGTCGTCGGCGACGCCCGCCTCCTCCCGGTCCTGTGCCTCGCGATCGTGCCGCTCTGGCTCGCCGCGCGCTCGATGCCCCCGCTCCGCGTCGACCCGCCCGCCGAGGGAGCCGGCGAGTTCCCCGCGCTCGCGCCCCGCCCGTAGCACCGCCCGTCGACGGAGGACCGCGTGACCGACCCCGCCCCGAGCCCGCCGGCGACCCCACGCCCGCCTCCGAACCCGACGGCACTCCGCTGCGCCGGCTGGGACGCCGGGTCGGGCGCCCGAAGCGCTCGGACGTCGTGTCCGGCATGGTCACCGGCCTCTTCTCGATCCCCGAGGGCATGGCGTACGCCTCGATCGCGGGCTTCAACCCGGTCGCCGGGCTCTACGCGGGCGTGGTGCCCGCGATCGTCGGCTCGCTCACCGCGCGCACGGTGCTCATGATCACGACGCTCACGAGCGCGATCGCCCTCACGTCGCAGAGCGTGCTCGCCGGCGTCGGGCTCGACCCGACCGACCCGGCGAACGTCGCGACGCTGACGATCATGGTCGGGCTCGCGATGCTGCTCCTCGGCGTCCTGCGGCTCGGCGCCGTCATGAGCTTCGTCTCGAACGCGGTGATGGTCGGCTTCTCCACGGGGATCGCCCTGCAGATCATCACCGGCGTGCTCGAGGACGCGACGGGCTACGACCCGCAGGGCCACAACCGCCTCGTGCAGCTCGGCGACTGGGTCGTGCACGTCGGCGCCTGGGACGTCCCCTCGACGCTCGTCGCCGTCGCGACGGTCGTCGTCTGGGCGCTCGCGCGATCCGTGCGCCGGCTCGTGCCGGTGGCGCTGCTGGTGGCGATGGTCGTCGTGAGCGTCGTCGTCGTGGTCGCCGGGGTCGAGGTCGAGCAGGTGGCGGACATCGCGGCGATCCCCGCGGCCCTGCCCGGTCTCTCGCTGCCGGACCTGTCCGTGGCCCCGTCGCTCGTGGGCGGTGCGTTCGCCGTCGCGCTCGTCGGCCTCGCCCAGGCGGCGAGCATCGCCCCGTCGATGCCGAACCCCGACGGCTCACGCTCCGACGCGAACGCCGACTTCCGCTCCCAGGGCTGGGCCAACGTCGCGGGCGGGCTCTTCCAGGCCCTGCCCAGCGGTGGGTCGATGTCGCGCACGGGCGTCGCGGCGGAGGCGGGCGCGCAGACACGGTGGGCGGGCGTCGTCAGCGGCGTGTTCCTCGCCCTCGTCGTGGTGCTCCTCGGAGGTGTCGCCGAGCTCATCCCCATGCCGGTGATCGGTGGGCTGATCCTCGTGGTCGGCGGCGAGCTCGTCTGGGGGAAGCGCCGCGAGATCGTCCTCGTGCTCCGCACGTCACCGCTCTCCTCCGCCGCGATGATCCTCACGTTCCTCGCGACCACGCAGCTCCCGTTGCAGCAGGCCATCGTGCTGGGAGCGGTGCTGTCCTTGCTCCTGTACTGCGTGCAGGCGGCACGCCAGTCGCGCCTCCTCCTCCTGCGGCGCGGCGCCGACGGCCGCTGGTCGACGTCGACCGAGATCCCCACGACCCTGCGCTCCGGCGAGGTCACCGTGCTGGACTTCGCCGGGACGTCGTTCTTCGCGGCGCTGCCGCGGATCGAGAGCACCCTGCCGCGGGGCGACGACGCGCGCGGTGCCGTGCTCGTCCTCGCCGTCCGGACCCTGCCCGACATCCCGTCGTCGGCCGTGATGGACCTGCTGCACCGCACGGCTTCCCGGCTGCGCGAGCAGGGCAACCGGCTCGTCCTCGTGGGCGTCTCCCCCGCGATGCGCGCCCTGCTCGAGCGGACGGGGACGGTCGCAGCACTCGGCGAGGACGCGGTCGTCGACGCGAGCCCGGAGGTCCTCGGGGGCCTCGAGAGGGCCGTCGCCGACGCCGAGCGCTGGGCCGCCACGCACTCCTGACGCCCGTCCCGGTCGGATCGCCCGTCCCGGTCGGATCGCCCGGCCAGGTCGTCCGACCGGATCGCCCGGAAGGTCGGGACGCCGGTCCCTGGGACCCGGGACGCTCCCCGCACGAGTCTTCCCCGGTCAGCACCGTGGCGCGACGAGGGTCGCGCCGGACCAGGGAGGAACTTCCATGCAGGACGGATCGCTCACCGCACCGTCGCCCCTCGGGGCGACCACGCCACGCCGACCGCGCACGACGCCCCGCGCGTGGGCGTGGACCGGGCTGGCCGCCGGGATCCTCGGCCTCGTGTCGATGGAGTCTTCCATGCGGCTCGGCCAGAACTGGGAGGAGACCGCCGGGGACGCCGACGCGATCGTCGCGGACCTCGCCGGCCGCACGGGGACGATGCTCGTCTTCCACACCGCGACGATCGTGTGCGCGCTGCTCGTGCTGGTGTTCGCCGCAGGCCTGCGCCGGCGCCTCGACGCCCAGGCCCCTGCGGGCTCGCTCCTGCCGACGGTCGCCGGGTGGGGGCTCGTGCTCGTGTCCGTCGCGGGCCTGCTCGGCTCCGGCCTGGACACGCAGTTCATGTTCGGGTTCGCCGAGCCCGACCTCATCGTCCCGGAGTCCGGCGCGTTCTACAGCGACTGGGTCGCCACCATCCCGTGGCTGTGGGTCGGCGCGGGCGTGACCGGCGTCGCGCTCGGCGTCGCGGCGCTGCGGCACGGCGCGGCCCCGCGGTGGATCGGCGTGGTCGGTGTCGTGCTCGGTGGGCTCACGCTCCTCACGGGCATCTCGCCGCTGCAGTACATGGCCGGCTTCGTCGGGCCGGTGTGGCTCGTCGTCACCGCGCTCGGCTTCGCGCTCGGGGACCGGCGCTGAGCACCCCGAGCGAGATCGGCAGGACGCGTCGAGTGCGGCAGCTCGGCCCGAGATCGGCGGCTCCTCGTGCCGATCTCGGGCCGGAGGGCCGATCTCGGCGACGCCCGACGCCGGGTGATCTCCCCGCCGAGGTCTGGTCGCCGCCCATGCCGCGGCCCTACCGTGGGCTCGTGGCCGGTCCTGGGCCCGGCCGCGCCGGGATGCCCCGCACGCGCTGGTTCCTCGGCGGAGCCGTGGGAGCTCTCGCCTGGCTCCTCGGCACGTCCGCGCTCCTGCTGCAGCTCACGTCGGGAGTCCCGCTGCTCCTCGGCGACCTGCTGTTCGTCGTCGTCGACGCGACGGTCGCGATCGTCTACGGCACGGTCGCCGCGGTGATCCTCGCGCGCCGGCCGCACGTCGTCGGGTGGCTCACCGCCGTCGCCGCCGTCGGCGGGGGCGTCGCCGCGCTGGGCGGCGGCTGGCGCAGCTACGCGTCGACCCATCCGGCGCTCCCCCCGCTCACCCCGCTCGCCGACGCCTACGGCTGGGCCTGGGTCCCGGGGACGATCGGCCTGTTCGTCCTCGTGCCGTGGTTCGTGCGCTCGGGGCGCCTCGGGATCGGCAGCTGGTGCGGCGTGGCCGCCGGCGCCGCGTCGATCGGGTACTTCCTCCTCGCCCCCACCGACGACCCGCGACCCGCGATCGCCGTCGTCGTGGTCGTCGGGCTCGTCACCGCGGGCGCGACGGCGTGGCGGTGGCGCCGCGGACCGGTGGAGGACCGGCGCGGGCTCGGGCTCCTCGCGCTCGGGACGGCCCTCATGGCGCTCTCGTTCCTCCCGTTGCTGGGCAGGTGGGCGAACCCGGACGTGATCCTCGCGCTGCCCCTCACGCACCTCGCGTGCCAGGCGATGTTCCCCGCCGCGATCCTCGTGTGCGTGCTGCGGAACCGGCTCTGGGGCATCGACCTCGTGCTGTCGCGCGCGACGATCGCCGCGATGCTCGCCGTCGGGCTCGCGGTCGTCTACGGCGCGGTGGTCGTCGTGGCCGCGACCGTGGTCGACGGCCCGGCGGCGCAGGTCGTCGCCGCGGTGGGCGTCGCGCTCGTGGTCCAGCCCCTGCACGCGTGGCTGCGACGTCGGGTGCGCGTGCTCGTGTACGGCGACGGCCGCGACCCGGGCCGCGCGGCGCTGAGCGTGGGACGCCGCCTGACGGCAGCGTCGACCGCCGACGAGCTGGTCGCGGGCCTCGCGAGCGGCGTGCGCGAGGCGCTGCGGCTCGAGTCGGTGACGATCGAGTGGCCCGTCACGACCGTCGCCCGCTCCGGCTCCGGATCCGGATCCGGTTCCGGTTCCGGTCCCGGCGACCCTGCCGACGCCGGCCGGCGCGCTGCCGTCCGGTCGATCGAGCACGGTGGCCGGGTGATCGGCCGGGTGCACGTCGTGCCCCGCGCCGGCGAGCGGCTCGACGCGCGGACGGACGACGCGCTCGACCAGCTCCTGCCCGTTCTCGGTGCCGGGCTCGCGCTCGCGCAGGGCGCGCGCGAGCTCGAGGCCGCGCGCGACGCGACGACGCGCGCCCGGCTCGCCGAGCGGCGCGTCATCCGGCGCGAGCTGCACGACGGCGTCGGGCCCTGGCTCACCGGGCTGCGCCTCGGCCTGCAGGGCGCGCGCAACGTGCTGGAGACCGACCCGGCGGCCGCGGCAGCGATCCTCGACGCGCTCGGCGCCGAGGCCGGGCAGCGCGTCGAGGACGTGCGCGCCCTCTCGCGCAGCCTCCTGCCGCCGTCGCTCGACGACCTCGGGCTCGAGGCCGCGCTCGGCGAGCTCGCCGGACGCCAGGCCGTGGCCGGGTTCGTCGTCGACGTGCGGTGCGACCCGTGCGCCGGTCTCGACTCCCGCGTCGCGGCCGCCGCGTACGCGATCGCGAGCGAGTCCGTCGTCAACGCGGCGCGGTACGCGGGCGTCGACGAGTGCCGCCTCGAGGTCGTGGTGCGCGACGACGACCTCGTCGTCACGGTCGAGGACCAGGGCGTCGGGATCGCGCCCGGCGCCCGGCCCGGCGTGGGTTCACGGTCCGTGCGGGAGCGTGCGGAGGAGCTCGGCGGGAGCGTGGCCGTGACCACCGCGACGCCCGACGGCGCCCGGCCGGGGACGCGCGTCCGCGCCGTCCTGCCGCTGGAGCCGGGCCGCGCCGTCGTGGGACACGCCCCCGCCGGTCGCACCGTCGCCGGCAGCACCGCCGCTGCGGGGATCGTCGCCGGGGAGGTCGTGCCGTGAGCATCGACGTCGTCGTGGTCGACGACCACCCCGTGTTCCGGCTCGGGCTCGTCGCGCTGCTCGACTCGCTCGACGGCGTGCGTGTGGTCGGGCACGCGGCCGGCGCCGCCGAGGCGCGCACCGTGCTGGGGCTCGCCGCGCCGCCCGACGACGCGCGGTACGACGGTCAGGCGGCAGGTGTGCCCGGCGCATCCGGTCGGCCTGAGGTGACGGCCGACGTCGTGCTCATGGACGTCGACCTCGGCGACGGGTCCGGCGTCGAGGTGACGCGCGAGCTCGTGCGCGCTCGCCCGGAGGTCCGGGTGCTCGTCGTGACGATGCACGAGGACGCGGACGTCGTCGTCGCGGCCGTCCGCGCGGGCGCACGCGGGTACCTCGTGAAGTCCGCGAGCCCTGTCGAGATCGAGCGCGCGGTCCGTGCCGTCGCCGACGGCGCGATGATCCTCGGCCCGGCGGTCGCCGACCGCGCGATGGCGTACGTCGTCGGCGGACGGTCGTCCGTGCGCGTGCCGTTCCCGCAGCTCACCGACCGCGAGCGCGAGGTGCTCGACCTCGTCGCGGCCGGGCTCGACAACACCGCGATCTCGCGGCGGCTCGTGCTGAGCCCCAAGACCGTCCGCAACCACGTGACGAACGTCCTCACCAAGCTCGGGGCGCGCGACCGCTCGGCGGCGATCGTCGTCGCGCGCGAGGAAGGGCTCGGTCGGACCTGACCGCCGGCCGGGCGCGGAGGGTCACGGGTGCGCCACCGTCGCGCGCGTCAGGACCACCGCGCCGTGCAGCGACTGGGCCCTGCCCGTGAGGGCCGCGTCGCGTCCGAGCGATATGTCGCCGTCGGCGAGGAACGTGCCCCGAGCGGTCGCGGTGTCGGAGATGGTGATGCCCGAGGTGCCGCGGAAGAAGACGCGATCCGCGGACGCGCCGTTCCGCAGGACGACGCGTGCGCTGGCGGCGAGCGTGATCGCCGTCGCGGAGAGGACGAAGACGGCGCTCGTGTCGCCTCGCGCGTCGAGCGTGAGCGTCTGCGTGATCTGGACGGCACCGGAGCGTCGCCCGACGCCGGGGTAGAACGTCCCGGTCACGGTCGCCGGCAGGTTGACCGTCGTGGCGCGGGCGTCGATCGCGGCGGCGAGGGCGAGCGCGTCGTCGCGCGCGTTGCGGGCTGCCACCGTGTTCCGCTCGATGGTTCCGGAGACGTCCCAGGGCCAGAAGCCCGAGACCGTGGAGCCGGGCGAGACCGCCACGTCGCCGGTGATGGAGCTGCCGATGCCGAGGAACGCCTGGTTCGCGACGCGCGTGGCGGCGAGGACGGTGTAGGTGGCGGCGCGCCCGAGCCGGAGCGGAGCGGCGGTCGCCACGCGGAACGTGTTGCCCGTGCTGACGGTGCGCGCCGTGAACGCGGCCGTCACCGGCTCCCCCCGTGCGGTCACCACGGCACCGAGCCCCAGCACCACGAGCGCGGCCAACGCCGAGCGGCGGCTGGGCCCACCCGGCGTCGACGGGGACGACGTCGTGTTCGGGCGGGCGCCGGGTCGTGGGACGCGCTCGGGCCACCACCAGGCGACGACGAGGAACGCCGCGAGCGTCACGATGCCCCACAGCGCCACGAGCCCGAGCCTGCCGTGCGCGATCCACAGGCTGGGCAGGCCGACCCAGGGCACGAGCAGTCGCGCCTGCCCGGTGATCTGGTTCCGCGTGATCTGGTTGCTGTCGACCGTCGGGTTCGCGTCACCCGCGGTGACCCACCGGCCCTCCTCCTCCCCGGACGCGACGATGCGGTGGAGCCGGGACCCGCTCTCCCCGCTCGGCTCGGCGGCTGCGGGCGTGCGGAACTGCACCACGCCACCCACCGGGACGGGCGAGTCGGTCGGGAGATCGGTCAGGAGGACGAGATCTCCCGGGTCGATGTGCGGTCGCATCGACCCGGTCTGGACGACGGACCCATGCCAGCCGAAGGCGAGAGGCACGAGTGAGACCGTCGTGAGCGCGAGCGTCAGGACGAGGAACACCTCGGCCAGGACGCCCAGGCACAGCGCCGCCCAGCCGTCCCGGGAGAAGGCCGCCGGGACGGCGGAGCGGAGACTGCGGTGCACCGGTCCGGACGCGGGTCAGGCTCAGGTCGTGGGCGCCTCGTCGCTCTGCAGCTCCCACACGAGGTCGACCGAGACCTGCGCGCCCTGCAGCGCGTCGACCTGCTGCTGGGTCAGTCCCGTGGTGTCGAAGGTCCACGTGCCGCGGTAGGTCATCGACTCGCCGGGTGTCCCCGTCGTCTCCCAGGCGGCCCCGCCGGTCGCGTAGTCGTAGTTGTTCGCCACCAGGTCGACGAGCGAGGCGGGCGGCAGCGCGCCGGGGACCGGCTCGAATCCGTCGCAGCTCTCGAACGACCCGCCGGTGCCCCGCTCGACCTGGAACTCGATGTAGTTCTCCAGGCCCTGCGCCGACGTCGACAGGTTCTCCATGTAGGCGCGGACCTCGCCGGCCACGTTCGACCCGGACGTCACCACGATGCACCGCTGCCCGGTCTCGCCCGGGACGAGGTTCGCTTCGGTGAAACCCGCGCGACCGGCGTCGTCGTCGGTCAGCACCACCTGTCCGGTGCTCCACGAGTTGCCCGCGTTGCGTGTGGTCGCGGTGAACGCTGCGGTCGAGCTCTGCCACACCAGTGCACCGGCCGCGAGGACGGCGACCGGGACGACCGCGAGTGCTGATGCGCGCCGAAGGCGCGACGAAGGAACTGACATGAGAGGCCCCCCTGCTCGAGGTCACCGCCCCCTGCGGCGACCTGTCGGGCCCCAGGCTACGTGTCTCTCGACCGGTCCTGCATCCCTGCAGGTGACCCGCGCCTACGCGTCGTCGTCCTGGATCACCGACAGCACGTTGCCCGCCGGGTCGCGGAACCACGCGATGAGCGGGCCGCCGCCGCGGAAGACGAAGTCGTCGTCCGTCTCGACGGGCGTGCCCTCGTACCGCTCGAACGCGACACCGCGCTCGCGCAGCGCCGCGACCGTGGCGGGCACGTCGCGCACGGGGAAGTTGAGGACTGTGTACGACGCCGGCTCGTGCGCCTCGCCCTTCGGGTACACGAGGACCCCCGTCGTGCCGGGCACGTCGAGCCAGAGCATGTCGTCACCCCGGACGGGCAGCCCGAGCACGTCGCCGTAGAAGCCCTGGGCCGCGCCGACGTCGTCGACCGAGAACCCGCTGAACGCCTTGTCGAGCATGGTGCCTCCTGGTGCACGGGCCGGCTCGGGTGCCGGCTCTCCCAGGGTCGACCGCCGGGACGCCGCTCGCTCATCGGCGCGGCGTCGGTGGAGTGCGGCAGGATGGCCGCATGACCGAGAGCACGGAGAGCACCGCGGAGCCGACACCGCCAGGCACGGACCTCCTCCTCCTGGACACCGCGAGCCTGTACTTCCGGGCGTTCTTCGGCGTGCCCGACTCGATCAAGGCGCCCGACGGCACGCCCGTCAACGCGGTCCGGGGCCTGCTCGACATGATCGCGACGCTCGTCGCCGACCGGCGCCCCTCGCGGCTCGTCGCGTGCTGGGACGACGACTGGCGGCCGGCGTTCCGCGTCGAGGCGATCCCGTCGTACAAGGCGCACCGGGTCGCGCGCGAGGAGCCGGGCACGACGGGCGTCGAGGAGGTCCCCGAGAAGCTGCTCGCCCAGGTCCCCGTGATCGTCGAGGTGCTCGCCGCGCTGGGGATCGCGCGCGTCGGCTCCCCCGGCTACGAGGCGGACGACGTCATCGGCACGCTCACCGCACGCGAGGTCGCGCGCGCCGCCGCGTCGGGCGGGACCCCGACGGCGCCCGTCGGCCGCACCGACCGCGCCCGCGTCGAGGTGGTCACGGGCGACCGGGACCTGTTCCAGCTCGTCGACGACGCCGCGGGCGTGCGCATCCTCTACCCGACGAAGGGCGTGCGGAACCTCGACGTCGTCGACCAGGCGCGGCTCGCCGAGCGCTACGGGCTGCCGTCGGGGGCGGCGTACGCGGACATGGCCGTGCTGCGCGGCGACCCGAGCGACGGGCTCCCGGGCGTCCCGGGCATCGGCGAGAAGACCGCCGTCGCGCTGCTCGACCGGTTCGGCGACCTCGCCGGGGTGCTCGCCGCGCGCGACGCGGGCGACGGCGGGCTCACCGCGACCCAGCGCCGTCGGCTCACCGAGGCGGCCGACTACCTCGCCGTCGCCCCCCTGGTGGTCCAGGTCGCGCGCGACGCCCCCGTGGGCGACGTCGACGACGCGCTCCCCGCCACGCCCGCCGACCCCGGGGCGCTCGAGACCCTCACCGAGCGCTGGGGCCTGGGGTCGTCCGTGCAGCGCGTGCTCGACGCCCTGGGGAACCAGGCCGGCCCGCGACCGACGTACGCGACGTGAGGACGACCCGATGGCCCACCGTGAGAATGACCGTCCCGTCACGAGCGCACTCGGTCTTCGGGACCGTTCGGCAGCGGGTCTGCTCGGCCTGCTGCTGCTGGCCGACCTGACGCTCATCGCGCTCCATGTCTCCCTCAAGACGGTGGGAGAGCCGTCCGGGTACACGTTCGACCTCGGCATCGACCGCGGTTACGGCGAGTTCTTCCAGTACGTGCACACCCTGTGGGCGGGCGCCCTCGCGCTGCTGCTGGCCGTTCGAGCCCGCACGGCGGTGCTCGGCGCGTGGGCCCTCGTGTGCGGGTACTTCCTCGCCGACGACTGGCTCCAGCTGCACGAGCACTACGGCGTGGTCATCGGGAGCAGGTTGCCGGAGCTCGGAGCGATGAGCACCCATGTCGGCGAGATGGTGTGGATGGCCGCGGTCGGCGTCGTCGCCGTCGTCGTCGTGGGCGTGGCGCACGCCCGGGCGTCGTCGGAGTGGCGCGCGGTCTCGGCGATGCTCATGGTGCTCTTCGGTGTGCTCGTCCTGTTCGGCGTCGTGATCGACGCCGTGCACAGCGCGCTCCTGGGCATCGTGACGCTCGACCTCGTGCTCACGACGATCGAGGACGGGGGCGAGCTCGTCGTCATGAGCCTGGTCGTCACCTTCCTCTTCGCCGTGGCGGTCACAGGTCACCGCCCGCAGCTCGGGCGGCGTCTCGCCCGCCTCGCCGGGGTCCGGCAGGACATACCGAGCCGGGACACCACGCACCCGGTCGCCGCACGCTGACCTCGGGACACTTCATCCCTCGGACGTGGCACGAACGCCCTCGTCCCCCCTCCCTCTACCTCGTGCGGCCGCGTGTCACATCCTGCGCCTCCCGCACGTCAGAGGGGGGTGACGCCGACCCGGCGCCACGAGATCCGCCAGGAGCCGAGGGGAACACCATGCCCGAGAGCACGCCCACCGAGACCGCCACCACGACCACCCCGTCGCCCGACGCCGTCGCGGACCTCCGCACGCGCGTCACCGGCGTGGTCCTCGTCCGGGGCGAGGCCGACGGCGGCCCGTCCGCGGCGGAGGCCGTCGCCGCGCACAGCACGCTCGTCGTGCACGACCCGGCCGTCGTGGTCGTCGCGGACACGGAGGCCGACGTCGTCGAGGCGGTCCGGTTCGCGTCCGCCCACGACCTGCCGGTCCGACTGCACGCGACCGGGCACGGTGCCGCGTGGCCCGTGACCGACGGCGTCGTCGTCGCGACCGAGGGCCTGGCCGGCGTCGAGGTGGACCCGGCGACCCGCGTCGCCCGGATCGGCGCCGGCACGCGCTGGCAGGCCGTGGTCGACGCGGCGGGCGAGCACGGCCTCGCGCCGGTCACCGGCTCGTCGACGCACGTGGGCGTCGTCGGCTACACGCTCGGCGGTGGGTTCGGGCCGCTCGTGCGCAGCCACGGCCTCACGACGGACTGGGTGCGCGGTTTCCGGGTCGTCCTCGCCGACGGATCGGTCGTCGACACGGACGCCGGCTCCGAGCCCGATCTCTTCTGGGCGCTGCGTGGTGGCAAGGGCGGTCTCGGGGTCGTCACCCGGCTCGACCTCGAGCTCGCGCCGCTCGCGTCCCTCTACGCGGGCTCGCTGACGTTCGACGTCGAGCACGTCGAGGACGTGTTCCGCGGCTGGGCGGCCTGGACGGCGACGGCCCCCGACGACGTCTCGACGTCCGTGGTCCTGCTCGCCCTGCCGGACCTGCCGTTCATCCCGGAGCCGCTGCGCGGGAAGAACGTCCTCACGCTCCGCTTCGCCTTCCCGGGCGACGCCGCGGAGGGCGAGCGGCTCGCCGCGCCGTTGCGCGCACTCGCACCCGCGCTGGCCGACACGATCACGACGATCCCGACGACCGCCGTCGCGTCGATCCATGCCGACCCGGAGGACGCCGGGCCGTCGTGGGTCTCCGGCGCGGCGCTGCGGACGCTCGACGACGCGTTCGTGGCGCGCTTCCTCGCCGAGTACGGGCCGTCGAGCTCGTCGCCGTTCCTCGCCGCGGAGGTGCGCCATCTCGGCGGCGCGGCGACGCGCGACGTCGAGGGCGGGTCGGCCGCCGGCGGCCGGACCGCCGGGTACCTGCTGGGCCTCGTCGGTGTGAACCCTCCGCGCGTGCCGGACATGGTGGCGAGCGCCGCCGCTCTCGCGCAGTGGTCGGCGCCGTGGGCGGCGACCGAGACGAACGTCAACTTCCTCCCCGGGCCGTGGACGGACGAGACCCTGTCCCGCGCGTGGTCACCGGAGACGGCCGCGCGGCTGCGGTCGGTGCGCGCTGCGTACGACCCGGCGGGGAGGTTCCCGTTCGGCTCGTGACGCTCGACGCTCAGGCCTGGAAGAGCGCGGTGAGCCGGGGCAACCGACGGGCGTTCTCGCCGTCGTCGTCGAAGTCCCAGCTCTCGCCCCACGGTTCCGAGCTGGAGCCCTCGTGGGACGAGGCGTCGCGCGCGGCGTAGTACGCCTCGTCGTCCTCCCCCGTCGCCCGGGACCACGCGTCGCCGACCAGCCCGTCGAGCGACTCGAACCCGAACCATGCCGGCCCGCCGCCCGCCATCGCGGCGACCGTCGGGTGGTCGGCAAGGGAGTCCGGGTCGGCGACCACCCGCTCGAACGTCCCGCGACCCGCGAGGATCAACCCGTCTCGGAAGTCCATGAAGCCGTCGTCGCTGCACCCGCCCTCGACGAGGTACGCGGCGCCCCACACCGTCCACCCGTAAGCGGCGTCCGTCACGTCGTCGGCGGCGGCGGCGAACGCGAGGATCCCGTCCGCGCCGAGCCTCTCGACGAGCAGGCCGGTCAGGGCGTCGGGGAGCGGGTCGTCGTCGGCGCCGCGGTCGTCCGCGCCTGCGCCGGCACGGCTGCGGGCCTCGTCGACGAGCGCCCAGAACGTGTCGTGGTCCATGGCGGGGAAGGTAGTGCGGGGCACCCACACCTCGCGACGCCGCTCAGGGACGGGCGTGCTCGAAGATCACCGTCGTGCTCGTGCCGGCGACCTCCGGCCGGACGCTCAGCGTCCTCGACACGAGGTCCCGCAGGGCGTCGGAGTCGGCGACCGCGACGTGCAGGAGGAAGTCGCGGTCGCCCGTGACGAAGAAGACGCCCTCGACGTCCGGCAGCGTGAGCAGGTAGTCCCGGAACGCCTCGAGACCCTTGCGCGCACCGGCCTGGAGGCGGATCGCGATGAGGGCCTGGAGCCCGCGCCCGAGCGCTGCCGGGTCGACGTCGGCGCGGAACCCGCGGACGACGCCGCGCTCCACGAGCGAGCGCACGCGCGCGTGGCACGTCGACGGCGCGATGCCGACCTGCGCGGCGATCGCGGCGTTCGTCACGCGAGCGTCCGTCGTGAGGACGTCGAGGATGCGGAGGTCGGTCTCGTCCAGCTCGGCCGGTCCGCGGACGGGTCGAAGATCCTTCGGTCCTACCGTGCCCCTCATCGCACCCTCCAGAACGTCGGCGCCTCGCAGGCCGACTCTACCGAACACCCTTCGGCAGATCTTGTCCGGCACCGAACGATCGACCACGCTGAGTCCGTGCGACACCACCCCGTCGCGCACCAGCCACACGCCCGCCTCGCGGACCGCCGTCGTCGTCGGCGCCGGGATGGTCGGCCTCGCGACGGCCTGGCACCTCCAGGAGCGGGGCGTCGAGGTGACCGTCCTCGACCGCGAGGGCGTCGCCGCGGGGTCGTCGTGGGGCAACGCGGGCTGGCTCACGCCCGGCATGGCGATGCCGCTCGCCGACCCGTCGCTGTGGACGTACGGTCCGCGCGCCCTCCTCGACCCCGCCGCCCCGCTGCACGTGCCGCTGCGGTTCGACCCGCGCCTGTGGGCCTTCCTCGCCCGATTCATGTCCCACGCGACGCAGCGTCGCTGGGACCGGGCGATGGCGGCGCTCACGCCGATCGACCGCGTCGCGCTCGACGCGTTCGACGAGCTCGCCGCGGG
This sequence comes from Cellulosimicrobium sp. Marseille-Q4280, assembly GCF_943181405.1. Classification (GTDB taxonomy): domain Bacteria; phylum Actinomycetota; class Actinomycetes; order Actinomycetales; family Cellulomonadaceae; genus Cellulosimicrobium. The sequence continues at coordinate 30,700 of NZ_CALPBY010000004.1, read as the reverse complement.
CGGTGCGGCCGGCCGCGCCGACCATGCCGTCGGTGCCGTCGGTGCCGTCGGTGCTCGCACGACGCCGGGGCCGTTCACCATCGCGTTCGAGCACGAGCGGGAGGCGCGCCCGTTCCTGCGCGAGCTCGAGCACGTCGCCGCCGCAGGACAGCACGTCCCGGTCCGTCGTGTCGAGGCGGGCGAGCGAGCGCCGCAGCTCACCGACCGCGTGACGACCGTGCTCGCCCTGGAGGGCCAGCGCTTCCTCGAGCCGGGACCGTTCGTCCACGCGCTCGCCGACTCCGTCCGGGCGCGCGGCGGTCGCGTCGTCACGGGCGCCGACGTGCGCGCCGTCCGCCCGCGCCGGGCCACCGGCGGCGGCGACCGGTCCGGGGTGTCGCTGCGCGTCGTCGGGCCCGACGGCGAGTCCGTGGTCGACGCGGACGCCGTCGTCCTCGCGACGGGAGCGTGGCTGCCCCGGCTCGCGGCCCCGCTCGGCGTGCGCACGCGCGTGCAGGCGGGGCGTGGGTACTCGTTCACCGTGAAGACCGACGAGGCCGTGGAGCAGCCGCTCTACCTGCCCGCGCGCCGCGTCGCGTGCACGCCGTACCAGGGGCGGCTCCGCGTCGCCGGGACCATGGAGTTCCGCGGACCCGACGAGCCGTTCCAGCCACGGCGCGTCGAGGCGATCCTCGCGTCCGTCCGGCACCTGTTCCAGGGCGTCGACCTGGACGAGCGCCACGACGAGTGGGTGGGGTCGCGGCCCGTGACGCCCGACGGCCTGCCGCTCGTGGGGGCGACGCGTGCACCCGGCGTCTTCGTCGCAGGCGGGCACGGCATGTGGGGGATCGTGCTCGGTCCGGCGACGGGCAGAGCGCTCGCCGAGCAGGTCGTCACCGGCCGTGTGCCCGACGAGATCCGCCCGTTCGACCCGCTGCGCTGACCCCCGCGCCGGTCCCTACGCTGACCCCCATGGACCTCGCGCGCTCGATCCCGCTGTTCGTCCTCGCCGCGCTGCTCGAGATCGGTGGCGCATGGCTCGTGTGGCAGGGCGTGCGGGAGCACCGGGGCTGGCTGTGGATCGGGGCCGGCGTAGTGGCGCTGGGACTCTACGGCGTCGTCGCGACGCTCCAGCCGGACGCGAGCTTCGGCCGGATCCTCGCGGCGTACGGCGGCGTGTTCGTCGCCGGGTCGCTCGTCTGGGGCATGGTCGTCGACGGGTTCCGCCCCGACCGCTGGGACGTCGCGGGCGCGCTCGTGTGCCTGGTGGGCGTCGGGATGATCATGTACGCACCGCGGCCTGCGTGACCGTCGCCGGCGCGCGGTCCTGCGGTCGCAGCGCCCCGCTCACCGTCCCAGGACGGGTGACGCGCGCCTGCCCGTCTGCCAGGATCGGCGCGTGACCATCGACGTTCCCACCGGCAGGGGGCCGGCGCACGACGCCGGGACCGGGCAGATCGAGACGACGCTGCCGGGCCTGGGGCCGGACCCCGCGCAGCCGCCGTACGCGAGCTGGGGGCGACGGGTCTTCGCCTACCTGCTGGACGCGGCGGTCGTGTCCGCGGTGACGTTCCTGGCGGTCGGTCCGGTGGGGGTCCCGTCGATACTGCCGGGGATCAGCGTCCCGTCGAGCGACGACCCGGGTGTCACTGTCACCGACAGCGGTTGGCTCGTCGCCACGGCCATCGCGTTCGCCCTTCTCCAGGCGTACGCCGGATGGACACCGGGCAAGCGCACGGTCGGGATCGTCGTGGTCCGCGACGAGACCGGCCGCCCGGCGGGGCTGCTCGCCACGGTGCTGCGCTGGGTCGCGCACGTCCTCGACGCCATCCTGCTCATCGGCTTCCTCCGGCCGCTGTGGAACGCGCAGCGCAAGACGTTCGCCGACTCGCTGCTGCACACGGTCGTGGTGCTGTCGGCCGACGCACCGTCGCCCCATCCCTGGGTCGCGGCGCTCCGGGCGCGCTGGGGAACTCGCGGGCCCGACGGCGCACCCGGCCGGCGCGGTCGGCGCGCCTCGACCGTCGTCACGGCGAGCGCGACGCTCGTGTGCGTCACGGCGTCAGCGTTCGCGCTCACCCCGGCGACCATCGTGGGAGGTGACGTCTGGCAGTCCGAGTGCACGCCCCTGGTGGAACCGGGTGCCTCGACGGCGCCCCTCCGGTTCGAGCACGTCGGGATCGTGTCGTGGACCGTCCCCGTGACCGAGACCCGCTGGGGCGTGACGCGGACGGCAGCGCCGACCGGCACTCCGGCATTCGCACCGGCCGACGCCGACGGGCTGGAGGCGACGTACGTCGTCACCCCGGCGCCCGGCGCGCCCACGGGCGTCCCCGTCGACGCCGAGCTCGTGCTCACGCTGTCGACCTGGGACGGCGTCCTGGTCCTCGAACGGTCATCGTCGGTGCGGGTGACTCCCGAGGCCGACGGCACGGTCACCGACGTGCTGGTGTCCGGGTCGCCGGACGGGGGCGACCTCGAGACCGTGCGCGTGGCGGCGTCGACCGTCGCCGCGCTCGAGCCGGCGTGGCGCTGGGACGCGTCGCTCCGGATCGACGGCGCGACCGTCGCCTCGTGCGGCGGACGCGGGCCGTCCTGACCGTCTCTCGTCGCGGACGATGCATCGCAACACGCACGAAACGCGGCGGACGACCGGGTGAAATGTCGCGGTCGCACGATGGAGGTGCGCCGGACCTCGAGTCCGGCGCACCAGCCACGGCCGGGCGGCGCACCAGCGCCGCCCGGTGGCGGCTTCCCCGTCCCGACGGCCCCGGGAGGCCTCGTGCCCGACCACAGCCCGCTCTTCTCCTCACCCGGCGCCACCGACGCCCCCGTGACGACCCGCACCGTGCACCGCACCCGCGCGTCGGGCACGGTGCTCCCCGACCTCGGCCTCAACGTCCAGGGAGAGCCGCGCCGGCAGGCGAATCCCGGCGACGAGCTGACCGTCGACCCGGCCGACCGCCGTCGCCGGGCCCGCGCCGCGCTGCTCGACCTCCGTCGTGACATGATCCGCCGCGGGGCGCGCGGCTGAGCACTGCCCACGTGGGCGCCGCCGCGTAGGTTGTCCCCATGCGGATCGGAGCCCACCTCGACCAGTCGGACGTCGTCGCGCAGGCCGCCGGGATCGGCGCGGACGTCGCGCAGATCTTCCTCGGCGACCCCCAGTCGTGGAAGGGACCGGAGTTCACATATCCCGGTGGTGCGGAGGCCCTCAAGGCCGACGCCGCGGCCGCCGACCTCGAGCTCGTGGTCCACGCGCCGTACGTCATCAACGTCGCGAGCCCCAACAACCGGATCCGCATCCCGAGCCGCAAGCTGCTGCAGCAGATCGTCACGGGCGCGGCGGCGGTCGGTGCGACGGGCGTCGTGGTGCACGGCGGCCACGTCACCGCGGCGGAGGACCCCGCGAAGGGGTTCGACAACTGGCGCAAGGCGATCGACGCGCTGCAGACCGACGTCACCGTGTACATCGAGAACACCGCCGGCGGCGACTTCTCGATGGCGCGCCGGCTCGAGCGCATCGAGGGCCTGTGGGCCGCGGTCCAGCAGGCCGACGGCGCGGAGAAGGTCGGTTTCTGCCTCGACACGTGCCACGCGTGGGCCGGCGGGATCGACCTCGCGTCCGCGGTCGACGACGTCCGCGCGATCACGGGTCGCGTCGATCTCGTGCACCTCAACAACAGCCGCGACACGGCGGGATCGGGCGCCGACCGCCACGCGAGCCTCACGACCGGGACGATCGACCCCGAGCTCCTGCTCGGCGTCGTGCGGGCGGCGGGCACGTCCGTCGTGTGCGAGACGCACGCCGACGTCCCCGCCGACGTCGCATGGCTGCGCGAGCAGCTGGGCTGAGTCACGATGAGCGACATGACGCCCACCCCTCCGGTGCCGATGCCTCTGCGCAACGTGACGGTCGACGCACGGGACCCGCGTGCCCTCGCCGACTTCTACCGCCGCCTCACGGGTTGGGAGTACACGCCCGGCCAGGAGACGCCCGACCCCGACGGCGAGGACTGGCTGACCCTCGCGGTCCCCGGGACGGACGGGACGCGGCTCGCGTTCCAGCGCTCCGACGCCGAGGTCCGGCCGTGGCCCGGCGGCGCACGCGTCCACGTCGACCTCGACGTCCCCGACCTGGACGCCGCGCACGAGCACGCCCTCGCGTGCGGCGCCACGCCCCTCACGGGGACGCCTGCCGAGGAGGGCCACCCGGACGACCCGTTCCGGGTCTACGCCGACCCGGAGGGCCACCCCTTCTGCCTCACCGGGCCGCTCGGCTGAGGATCTCCTCGCGCCCGGATCGAACCGGACGGCCCCCCGTTCCGTCTACCGGGTGACAGGACGTCGCGCTCCGACGCGACGCGCCACGACGGAGGGGAGATTCACGTGCGCACGAGGACGACGGTCCTGCTGGGGGTCGGCGCGGCGGTGGTCGTGCTGGGAGGAGCCGCGGTCGCGTTCGGTCCGGGCCTGTACGCCGACTGGTCGGAGGACCGCGCTGCGGACGCTCCCACGCTCGATGCCGGCACGGGGTCCACGCTCGACGCCGCCGGGCTCGACGGGACGTGGGACGTGGGCACCGGGTCGTTCGCCGGGTACCGGCTCGACGAGATCCTGCGCGGCGAGGACGTGACGGTCACGGGCCGCACGGAGGACGTCACGGGTTCCGTGACGCTCGCGGACGGTTCGCTCACGGACGCCGAGGTCGTCGTCGACATGACGACGGTCGCGACGGACGTCGCCAACCGCGACGCGTACTTCCGCGACACGGCGATCCAGGTCGCGGAGCACCCGACCGCAACCTTCGCGCTCACGGAGCCCGTCGAGGTGCCCGACGCGGCCGGCGCGGTCGAGCTCGCGGGAGACCTCACGGTCCGGGGCGTCACGCGGCCCGTCACGGTCGACGCGCAGATCGGCGCGGAGGGCGACGACGTCCAGGTCGTCGGCGAGGTGCCGATCACGTTCGCGGACTTCGGCGTCGAGGCGCCGAGCCTCGGGTTCGTCGAGGTCGAGGAGACCGGGAGCATCGAGTTCAGCCTGGCCCTGACCCAGGCGTCCTGAGCCGCGGTGGTCACCGACGACGCGACCGGCACCGCGACCGGGCCCACGGGTCCGGTCGCGGACGAGCTGCTGCGCGCCGTGCACGACACCCACGGCACTGCGCTGCACCGGTACGTCGCACGCATGACCGACGACGACGCCCGTGCCCAGGACGTCGTACAGGAGACGCTCCTGCGCGCGTGGAGCCACCCGGAGGTGCTCGAACGGCCGGAGGGCTCGGTCCGGGCGTGGCTGTTCACGGTCGCGCGCAACCTCGTCGTCGACGACCTGCGGCGGGCGCACCACCGGCGCGAGCTGGCGAGCGCGCACCTGCCCGACCACGGCGAGGCGGACGCGACGCAGGCCGTGCTCGACGCGTGGCTCGTCGCCGACGCGCTCGTGGCGCTCTCGCCGGAGCACCGGGCCGTCGTCGTGGGGGCCTACTACCGCGGTCGGTCGGTCGCCGAGATGGCGGACGAGCAGGGGGTGCCACCCGGGACGGTGAAGTCCCGCATGCACTACGCGCTGCGCGCGCTGCGGCTGACGCTGCAGGAGAAGGGAGTCACGCCATGACCGGCACACCCGGCACCTCCGGCACGTTCGGCACGTTCGGCACGGACCCGTTCCGCGAGTGGGACGCCGCCTACGTGCTCGGCGCTCTCGGTCCGCGCGACCGCCGCGCGTTCGAGGCTCACCTCGCGACGTGCGAGGCGTGCCGCGGGTCCGTCACCGAGCTCGCCGGGATGCCCGGGCTCCTCGGGATGCTCACGCCCGAGCACGCCGCGGCGCTCGTCGACGGCTCGGTCGACGGCTCGGTCGAGGGTCCGGTCGACGACGCCGTCGCGACGCCGGGGGCGCGTCATGCGCCGCATGGTCGCACCGAGCGAGACCACGGGGGTGCTGTGCCGATCACGGAGCTCGCCTCGGGGGCGCGTCACCGCCGTGCCCGACGCCGCGGGCTGCTCGTCGCGGCAGGCGTCGCCCTGGTCGTCGCGGGCGGGGCGGCGGGCGTCGCGCTGACCGGCCCGGCGCGCGAGGCACCGTCCGGCGCGGCACCGACGTCGACACAGCCTTCGAGCGCGCCGTCGAGCCCGCCGCAGACGACGACGGTCGAGCTGCTCCCCGTCGACGGCACGGACGTGCGCGCGGAGCTCGTGCTGACGCCGGCGGCGTGGGGCACGCGGCTCGACTGGTCGTGCTCCTACCCGACGGGCGCGGCCGAGAGCGGCGCGACGTACGAGCTCGTCCTCGTCGACGACGCCGGCAGGCGGGAGGTCGTGGCGACGTGGTCGGCGACCGACGCGGGCCGCTCGGACGGGCTGGGCGCGTCGTCGGCCGTCCCGGTCGAGGGCATCTCGAGGCTCGAGCTCGGCGTCACGGGCCTCGACCGGCCGCTGGCGGCGGCGGACGTCACCCCTGTCACGTGACCTCGCGAGCGGCAGGCGGTCAGGTCAGTCGTCGTCGTCGTCGACGACCGGGCCGCGACGCAGCTCGAGGTCGATCTGCTCGGCGTCGAGCAGATCGAGCGCGTGCCGCAGAGCCTGCGAGCTGTAGACGCCCGACGACCGGGCGGCGAGCAGCGCGGTGCGCTGCGCTGCGATCGCCCGGAGGCGCAGCTCCTTGTACTGCGTGAACACGTCGGCGGAGGTCGCGGCGTCCACGTCCCGCGTCTCGAGCTCGCGGACGACGTCGCGGCGCACGCGGGCCACGACCCCCGGGTCGTACGAGCGGCCGTCGGGACGCCGGAGGTCGGGGGCGTCGACGACCCGCGCCGCGGCGACGTCGAGCTCGGCCCGGACGGCCCCGCGGTCGTTGTCCGCGGGCGAGACGCCCCCGGTGAGACCGAGCCTCTTCACGACCCACGGGAGCGTGCTGCCCTGGAGCAGGAGGCTCCCGACGGCGACCCCGAACGCGACGAGGACGAGGAACGACCGGTGCGGCGTGTCGAGCGGGAGCGTCTGCGCCGCCGCCACGGTCACGACGCCGCGCATCCCCGCCCAGACGAGGAGCACGCCCTCGCGCGGGCCGAGCGGCTGCGCGCGCAGGTAGTCGATGTCCGCGACGCGACGTCGCAGCGTGTCGCGGACCCGGCCGACGCGCTCCGGTGTCCCGGCGGCCGGACCGCCCGAGCGGCCCCGCCGGGCGGGGGCCCGCGACCCGTGCGCGGCGTCCGACCTGCCCGCGGCGTCCGGCCCGTCCGACCCCTCCGCGGCGTCCGACCCGCGCAACCCGTGCGGGACGTGCGGGACGTGCGGGACGTGCGGGACGTGCGGGGGGTTCAGGTGCGGGCCCCGGATCGCCTCGAGCTGCGCGGTCACGCCGGTCGCCGACTCGGTGGCGCCCGGCGCGCCGGGGTGGAGCGGCGTCCCGTCCGGGGCGAACTTCGCGTCGAGCGTCTCCTGCATCCCCGCGATGACGCCGCGCACCTTCTCCCCGCGTCTCGCCCGGCGCCCGGCGCCGTGCACGAGCGGCAGCACGTACACGGCGCGCACGAGGAGGACCGCGACGATCGTCAGCGCGGCGATCCCGACGGCCTGCCAGAGGTTGCCGTGCGTGTCGACGACGTCCTCGACGAGCGCGAACAGCTCGAGCCCCATGAGCAGGAAGACGCCGCCCTCGAGCAGCAGCTCGATGGTGCGCCAGTTCGACTCCTCGGAGATCCGGTCCTGCGGCCGCAGGTACTTCGCCGCGCCGTTGCCCGTGACGAGGCCGGCCGTCACGACGGCGACGAGCCCCGACGCTCCCAGGAGCTCCGACGGCAGGTACGCGACGAACGGGACGACGAAGGACACCGCGACGCTCAGCGACGGGCGGCCGAGCCGCGCCCGGACGAACAGCCCGACGAGCCCGACGACGAAGCCCACCGCGACGGCGACCACCACCGCGAGCACGAAGTCCCCCGCGACGGACCACAGCGACACGCTCGCGGCCGTCGCGGCGATCGCCGAGCGCAGCAGCACGAGGGCGGACGCGTCGTTGAGCAGGCTCTCGCCCTCGAGGACGGTCACGACGCGCGGTGACGCGCCGAGGCGCTTGACGATCGACGTCGCGACGGCGTCGGTCGGGCTGACGATCGCGCCGAGCGCGATCCCGACGGACAGCGGGATGCCCGGGACCAGCGCGGTGAAGAGGAATCCGAGCGCGACCGAGCTCACGACGACGAGAGCGACCGAGAGCCCGCCGATGGCCGTGAAGTCGCGACGGAAGTCCATCGTCGGCAGGCTCACCGCCGACGAGTAGAGCAACGGCGGGAGCACGCCCGCGAGGATCCACTCCGGCTCGACCTCGATCGCGGGGACCACGGGGACGAAGCTGATGCCGATCCCGACGAGCACCAGGACGAGCGGCGCAGCGACCCCGGCCTTCGGCGCGAGCACGTTCACCGCGACGATCGCGACGACGACGGACGCCCCGAGCGCGATGAGCCCGAGGATCTGGTCCTCGGTGAGCTGGAAGGGAAAGTCCATCCGTACCTCCGGGCAGGGTGTGCGGCGGTCGGGTCCGCCGGACACGCCGCGTCCAACCTACCGAGCCGCTTGCCCGACGGCGCCCGGACGGTCCGGGCGCCCGACTCCCCCGCAGGGTGGTGTTCCGGGGTGCGGAGCGCACGGAAGGATCGGCCGCATGGACACGACGCACCGCCGCGACCTGCCGAACCCCGGGTTGTTCCCCGATCGAGCGCCTGATGGAGCGACAACCCGGGGTTCGGCAGGTCATGCGGTGCGCGACGGCGCCGCCCGCCCCGACGTGTGGACCCGCCTCCAGCCGTGGGCGCTGCCGGGGTTCCTCGCCGTCGTCGTCGGGCTCTTCCTCCTCACGACCCCCGACGGCGCCGTGATCAGCGCTGAGGCCGACGGCAGCCACGGCATGTGGACCGGTACGGTCGGCCTCTGGAACGGTGAGTCGACGGCGCTGCCCATGGCCGTCGCGTGGGCTCTCGACGCGCTCGTCGTCGTCGGGGTGTGCCTCTCGCGCCGGTCGCCGCTGTGGGGGCTCGTTCTCACCGTGCTGCCCTTCGCCACCGCTGCCGCGACCGGCGCCCTGGTGTGGGGATGGTGGCTCGGCGTCCTCGCGGTCGCCGTCGTCGGGGCGTTCGACGGGTGGCGCCGAGCAGTCCTGCCGACGCTGACCGCGATCGGGCTGGCCGCCGTCTACGTCTGGACCGGGATCCCCGCGATGCTGCCGACCGGTCCGGTGTGGGCGGTGTCGTCGGACATCCCGCGCTACGCCGACCACGACGTCCCGGTCGACCCGGCGATCGGCGACCACGTGCTCGTCACGGCGCTCTACGCCTTCTGGACCGTCGCCGCCGTCACGGTCGCGGCCGCCGTCGGCGCTGTCGGGCGATCCCGCGACGCGTCCCGCGAGGCCGCCGCCGCGGGCCGACGTGCCGCCGACTCCCAGGCCGTCACGGCAGAGAGGGCGCGGGTCGCGCACGACCTGCACGACGTCGTCGCGCACCACGTGTCCCTCGTCGCGGTGCGCGCGGAGTCCGCGCCGTACGTGCACCCGGGGCTCGACGACGCGGCCCGCGGGGTGCTCACCGACATCGCCGGGGACGCTCGCGCCGCGCTCGGCGAGCTGCGGCAGGTGCTCGCCGTGCTGCAGCGCAGCGAGGACGCCGCGCCCGACCTGGCGCCGCAGCCGGCGGCGAGCGACGTCGTCGGGCTCGTGGACGCGGCGCGTGCGGCGGGGCAGGACGTCACGTTCGTCGGCGCACCGGACCTGTTGGCGCGCGTGCCCGCCACGGTCGGCTACGCGGTGTACCGCGCGGCGCAGGAGGCGCTGACGAACGCACGGCGGCACGCACCGGCGTCGCCTGCCCGCGTCGATCTCGACGTCGTCGGGGCGGGGGCCGACGAGACGGGGGTGGACGGGTCGGTCGTGCTGCGCGTCGCGAACCCGCTCGCGAACGGTACGGGACCCGGCGAGCCGGGCCGCGGCCTCACCGGGATGCGCGAACGCGTCGAGGCGCTCGGCGGCACCCTGTGCTCGGGGACCGCGGGCGACGGCGTCACGTTCGTCGTCGAGGCCCGGCTCCCCTTCTCCGTACTGCGCGGAGGAGCGGGGTCGGGGAGGGCCGGGAGAGTCACCGGGCGCGCCGTCCCTGTCCACGCCGCCACCCACCACGTCGCGGACGGCGACGCGTGAGCCCGGTGACACGGCTGGTCGTCGCGGACGACCAGCCGGTGGTGCGGCACGGGTTCGCCGCGATCCTCGATGCCGCGGACGGGCTCGAGGTCGTGGGGTCCGCGGGCGACGGGCGGGAGCTGCTCGACGTCGTGGCCGAGCGGTCCCCCGACGTCGCGGTCGTCGACGTACGCATGCCGGTGCTCGACGGCATCGCGGCGACGCGGCGGATCGTCGCGGACCACCCCGGCACGCGCGTGCTCGTGCTCACGACGTTCGACCTCGACGAGTACGTCTACGACGCCCTGCGGGCCGGCGCGAGCGGGTTCCTGCTCAAGGACGTCCCGGCGCCGCGGCTCGTGGAAGGCGTGCGCCTGGTCGCGGACGGCTCGATGCTGCTCGGCCCGAACGTCACGCGACGCCTCGTCGGAGACTTCGCGGCTCGCGTCGTGGAGCCACGCCCGCGCTCCGGCCTCGACGACCTCACGCCCCGCGAGCACGAGGTGCTGCTGTGCGTCGCACGCGGGCTGTCGAACGCGGAGATCGGGGCCGAGCTGTTCATCACCGAGCAGACCGTGAAGTCGCACGTGTCCGAGGCGCTGCGCAAGACAGGGTGCCGGGACCGCGTGCAGCTCGTCGTCGCCGCCTATGAATCAGGTCTCGTGCGCTGACCGACCCCGCGGCCGCAGCGGTCCCGCCGGGCGATCCCATGTCAAAGACTCTTGACACGATGTCCGCACCGCTTTACGTTAGCCATGTCAGAAATCTTTGACATCCCAGATCGAGGGAGCGCGAGATGTCGTACGAGGAGAAGGGCACGTGGGTCTACCTCGTCGTGAGTGTCGTGGTCTACGCGGCGTACGTCGGCGTGATCCTGTCCCGGGCCGACGGCGGCCCGCTCGCCGACGTCGTGTACGTCGCCCCGCTCCTCTGGACGATCGCCGCGTCGATCGTCGCGGGCATCGTCGTGCGCATCGCGGTCGAGATCGTGCGCCCGAGCGAGAGCTACCGCAGCGACGAGCGCGACCGCGAGCTCGCGCGGCAGGGCGTCGTGGTGGGGTGGTGGGGCGTGGTCGGCGGGTCGCTCGCGGCCCTCGCCCTGGCGCTCGTCGAGGCCGACTACTTCTGGATCGCGAACGCCGTCTACCTCGGCTTCGTGCTCTCGGCGGTCCTGTCGTCCGTGACGACGATCGTCGCCTACCGCCGGGGAGCCTGACGTGGGGGGCAGGCCGACGCGGGTCACGAACAGCATCCGGGCGCTGCGGTTCGCGCGCGGCGAGATGACGCAGGCCGAGCTGGCGGAACGCGTCGGCGTCACGCGTCAGACCGTCATCGCGATCGAGCAGGGCCGCTACTCGCCGTCGCTCGAGACGGCGTTCCTCATCGCCCGCGCGCTGCGGGCACCGCTGGACGAGGTCTTCGGCTTCCCCGAGGACACCCTGGACGACGACGCCTGACGCCGCCGTCCCCACGAGAGGACAGCACGATGCGCGCAGCAGTCTCAGCCACCTACGGAGCGCCCGAGGTCCTGCACGTCGAGCAGCTCCCCGCTCCGGCGCCCGGACCGCGCGAGATCCTGGTGCGGAACCGTGCGAGCACGGTCGCGGCGGCGCTCGTCGCCGCACGCTCGGGCACGCCGTGGTTCGCCCGGCTCGCGTTCGGCCTGCGCCGTCCGCGCTACCCGGTGCTCGGCGGCGAGGTCGCCGGGGACGTCGTGGCGGTCGGGTCCGCGGTGAGCCGGTTCGCGGTCGGGGACCGCGTCGTCGGCCTCACGAAGATGGGCGCGGGGGCGCACGCCGAGCTGGTCCTCCTGCGCGAGGACGGCGTGGTGGAGCCGCTCCCCGACGGCCTGACCGAGGTCGACGCCGCCGTCCTGGCCGCCGGGCCGCTGACCGCCCTGCCCTTCCTCACGGTGCACGCGCGGGTCCGCGCCGGGCAGGCGGTGCTCGTGATCGGGGCCTCTGGGTGCGTCGGGACGGCCGCGGTCCAGATCGCGGTGCACGCCGGGGCCCGCGTCACGGCCGTGTGCGGACCACGGGGCCTCGACCTGGCTCGCGAGCTCGGCGCGGAGAAGGTGGTGGACCGGACGACCCAGGACGTCACGGCCGCGGGCGATCGGTACGACGTGGTCCTCGACGCCGCCGGCGCGAGCTCCTACCGCCGCTGCCGCCCTCTGCTGACCGACGACGGCGCGTACCTGTCTACCGTCCCCTCGGTGCCGATCCTGTGGAGAAACCTGTGGACAGGGCGGCGCACGCGCGGGCGCCGAGGCGTCGTCGCGTTCACCGGCCTGCGGTCCGTCGAGCAGCAGCTCGACACGCTGCGCACCGCGCTCGAGCTCGGCAGGACCGGGGAGCTGCGGCCCGTCGTCGACGCGGCCTACCCGCTCGACAAGATCGCCGACGCGCACCGGCACGTCGAGCACGACCACAAGGCGGGGACCGTCGTCGTCCTGATCGACTGACCGCAGGTGAACCCTCGCCGCGCCGCACCCTGTCGCCTCGAACCCCGGGCTGAGCGTCACGGCATCGTGCCGAACCCGGGGTTGTGCGTCGATCGGAGCGTTCTCTGCCGCGCAACCCGGGGTTCGGCAGGCCGGTGGACTCGCGGCGCAGTCCGCCACGCGGCAGAGTCGACGGGCAGGGAGCGGAGCGCGCTCGGGTCGCGAGGGCGCGCCGCGCCGGGGAGGCTTCGAGGACACCCGTACCCACCGAGAGAGGCGGACCCTGTGCACGCGCGCGCACTCCTGGAAGACCTGTACGGACGCATCGGACCGACGGCGACCCGCGTCGTGGACGGGCTCGACGACGACGCGCTCACGGCGCGCGTCGACCCCGAGGCCAACACGATCGCGTGGCTCGCGTGGCACCTCGCTCGCGGGCAGGACGCCCAGGTGGCGGCCGCCGTCGGGCGCGACGAGGTGTGGACGCGCGACGGCTGGGCCCGGCGGTTCGACCTCCCGTTCGGCGACGACGCGTCGGGGTACGGGCAGTCGCCCGAGGAGGTGGGGCAGGTCCGCGCCTCCGGCGACCTGCTGCTCGGGTACGTGCACGCCGTCCAGGTCGAGTCGCACGACGTGCTCGCGTCCCTCGCGGACGACGACCTCGACCGCGTCGTCGACGAGTCGTGGGACCCGCCGGTGACGCTCGGCGCTCGGCTCGTGAGCGTCGCCGTCGACGCGCTGGAGCACGCCGGGCAGGCCGCGTACGTCCGGGGTGTCCTGGAGCGCACCGGCCGTGCCTGACCCTGACCCACCTCCTGCCGGGTGACGCACTCCCGTCCGAGAGATGTACGCAGGAGTGCGTCACTCGGTCGGACGTGCATCCCTCGGCGGCGGCGCACCCACCGACCGGCGCGACAGCAGCGCCGCGACGAGGAAGCAGACCGCGCCGACGAGCGTGCCGGCGTCGTCCCACCACGAGCTGACGTACTCCCCGGTCGTGGGCGAGACGTATGCCCCGACGGCCGACGCACCGAACGCGACGGACCCGACCAGGTTGAGCCACGTGCCGTGCCAGGTCCGGGCGTCGCGATCCCACAGGTGACCGCGGTCGCGCGTCGCGACGACGGCGAACGAGGACGAGACGAGGAACGCCACCGAGCCGTACGCGTCGGGCTTCCACCCGGCACCCAGCAGGGCCGGGTCGGCGACGGCGGCGGCGAGCGCGACCGCTGTGCTCACGTTGAAGCACAGCGTGCCGACGAGCTGGACCGCCGCCGCCCACCAGTCCCACCGGTCGGCGGGGTGGGTGCCGCCGCGCGGCGGCCGGCGGCCACTGAGGCTGAGCTGGACGAACGCGGCCGCGGTGAAGAACAACGAGCCGACGAAGAACGTCACCCCGACGGCCACCGCGCCGACGGCGTCGGCGTAGGGGGGCAGGGCGCCGACGAGGAAGCACAGCGAACCGACGGCGAACCCCCACGCCTCGCGACGCAGGCGCCGGCTCACCCCGGGCCCGGCCGGCGTCACGCCGGCCGTCCCTCCGGTGTCCGTCCCTGTGCCCGCTCCCGCGTTCGCCACGGCGTCCGCACCTGCCTCCGTGCTCGTGCCCAGGAACCGCCGCCCGTCAGTGGTGGAACCCGGAGCGCTGCCCCTCCGCGGGCATTGGCGACGTCAGGCCGTCGAGCCACGCGGTCTCGGTCCGGATGTCGGCGAGGAGGTCGTCGGCGAGGTCGCGGCTCACGCCGTTGCGCACGACGATCCGCTGCACGGTGACGTCCGCGAGGTCGTCGGGCATCGGGTACGCGGGGACGAGCCATCCCTTCATCCGCAGCCGGTCGGAGAGATGGTAGAGGTTCCAGTTCTCCGTGTGGCCCGCCTTGAGCTGCCAGGCGAACACGGGGATGTCCGACCCGTCGTTCCACAGGTCGAACGCCCCGACGTCCGCGATGCCCTGCGCGAGGTACTTCGCGACGTCCTGGCACTCCTGCTGGATCGCCGTGTACCCCTCCCGGCCCAGCCGCAGGAACTGGTAGTACTGCAGCAGCACCTGCGCGCCGGGGCGCGAGAAGTTCAGGGCGAGGGTCGGCATGTTCCCGCCGAGGTAGCTCACGCGAAAGATCAGCTCCTCGGGCAGCGCGTCGAGCGTGCGCCACACGACCCACCCGACGCCGGGGTAGACGAGGCCGTACTTGTGCCCCGACGTGCTGATCGAGTGCACGCGCTCGAGCCGGAAGTCCCACTCGATCTCCGCCTGGAGGAACGGCGCGATCATCGCGCCCGACGCGCCGTCCACGTGGATCGGCACGTCGTGGCCCGTGCGCGCCTGGAGCGCGTCGAGCGTCGCGGCGATCTCCTTCACGGGCTCGTACATGCCCGTGTACGTCACGCCCATGATCGCGACCACGCCGATCGTGTTCTCGTCGACGTACTGCTCGACGTTGCTCCCGTCGAGACACGGGTGCTCCGCGGTGATCGGAACGTACCGCGCCTCGACCTCGAAGTAGTTGCAGAACTTCTCCCAGCACACCTGCACGGCCGAGCTCATCACGAGGTTCGGCCGCTCGGTGGACTTCCCCGCCGCGCGGCGCGCGAGCTGCCACCGGCGCTTGAGGGCGAGGCCGCCCAGCATGCACGCCTCCGAGGACCCGACCGTCGACGTGCCGATGCAGTCGGCGACGTCGGGCACGTTCCACAGCGACCCGAGGATGCGCCAGCAGTTCTCCTCGATCGCGGCCGTGCGCGGGTACTCGTCCTTGTCGACCATGTTCTTGTCGTAGACCTCGGCGTACAGGCGGTCCGCCTCGTCGCCCATCCACGTCGCGACGAACGTCGCGAGGTTGAGGCGCGAGTTGCCGTCGAGCATCACCTCGTCGTGCACGAGCTGATAGGCGGACGTGGGCTCCATCTCGGCGTCGGGCATCGTGAGGCGTGGGGCGACATGGCGCACGCCGTCGCGGGTGTACGTCGGTCGCAGGACGTGCTGCTGATCGGTCAAGGCTCCGGTCCTTCCGTGGCGGGCCGACGCCGGCCCGTGCGCGAGGCGGTCGGCGCACACCGCGTGGCGTGCGTCGAGTGGCGACCCGACGACGGCGTCGGACCGCGATGGCGCGCGTGGGTCGGCGCGGGCGGAAGGTGCGAGTCCGACGATAGTGCGGCACCCCGCGCACCGCCACGGCTCTGGGGAACCTCACCCGGGCGCGCCTCACCCTTGCCCCCGCAGCGGCGTCGGCGTAGCGTTCGGTAAGTGCTGACTTACCGAACGTTGGACGCCCTCGGCGACGCGCGCCGTCGGGCGATTCTCGAGCACCTGCGTTCCGGGCCCGCGTCCGTGGGCCAGATCGCGGACCGCCTCCCCGTGAGCCGCCCCGCCGTCTCGCAGCACCTGCGCGTGCTCGAGGACGCGCGGCTCGTCCGCCACGACGCGGTGGGCACGCGCCGCGTCTACCGCCTCGACCCGACCGGCGCCGAGGACGTGCGGCGCTGGCTCGACGACCTGTGGACGACGGCGCTCGGCGCGTACGCGCGCCACGTCGCCGCGACCGAACCGACCGTCCCGACGGAGAACCCCGCCACGGAGTCTGCCGCGCAGGGTCCCGAACCCGCCACCGACGCCCCGAGGAGGACGCCATGAGCACCGCACCGCTCCCTGACCTCGTCACGACCGTCAGCGTCCCGGCCCGCCCCGACCGCGCGTTCGCGGTCTTCGTCGACGAGGTCGGCGCGTGGTGGCCGCTCGCCGGGTTCTCGGTCGGCGGCGCGTCGTCGTCGGTCGCGTTCGAGCGCGACCCCGACGGTCGCGCGACCCGTCTGGTCGAGACCCTCGCCGACGGCGGGAGCGCCGACTGGGGCACCGTGACGCGGTGGGACCCGCCTCACTCGCTCGCGTTCACGTGGCACCCGGGCGAGCAGGCCGACGCCGCGACACGC
Source organism: Cellulosimicrobium sp. Marseille-Q4280 (assembly GCF_943181405.1). Taxonomy (GTDB): domain Bacteria; phylum Actinomycetota; class Actinomycetes; order Actinomycetales; family Cellulomonadaceae; genus Cellulosimicrobium. The sequence continues at coordinate 14,178 of NZ_CALPBY010000004.1, read as the reverse complement.
GTCGAGGTGACGTTCACGCCCGACGGTGACGCGACCGTCGTCGCCCTCACGCACTCCGGCTGGGAGGCGCGGGCCGACGGCGGGGCCGCCCGGACGCGCTACGGCACGGGCTGGAAGCTGGTCCTCCAGCCCTTCGCGGAGCACGCGGCCGCCACGCGGTAGCGGGTCGGCCGGCACGTCTCACCGACGTCCGGAGGGCGGCGACCGGTCGCGAGGCCCGCGCTACGCCGTCGCGCGCACGACGACGACGGACGGGAAGGTCCGGCCGTCGCGCCGCCGCCCGAGGAGGTCGGCCGTCGCGGCGGCGGCGATCTGCTCGACGGGGTGCGTCGCGGTCGTGAGCGCCACGCCGAGCTCGCGCGCGAGCGGGTGGTCGTCGAACCCGGTGACGGCGACGTCGTCGGGCACGCGGACGCCGTCCTCCGCGAGCGCCCGCACCGCGCCGAAGGCGAGCAGGTCGCTCATGGCGACCACCGCGTCCGTCGCGGGCCAGCGCAGCCGCGCCCGGCGCACGGCTCCCGCGCCGGCGGACGCCGTGAGGTCGGCCGCGACGACCCGCCGGGGCAGACCTGCGTCGCCCATCGTGGCCGCGTACGCGGCGACCGCGCGGCGGGTGCCGGGGAGCCAGCGCGGGCCGGAGAGCATGAGGACGTCGCGACGGCCGCTCGTGACGACGTGCTCGACGAGCGCGGCGATGCCGGCGGCCGCGTCGACGTCGTAGGACGGCACGCGGCCGTCCGCCGGTCCGATCGCCGCGACGCGCGGCACGAGCGACGACGGGACGAGCGCGAGGACGTCGGCGGAGTAGTCGACGAGCAGCACGCCGCCGACGCCCGGGTCGCGGGCGAGGCGTTCGAGCTCGGCCCGGGGGTCGCGGCCCAGCCAGCGCAGCGCGACGCCGACGCCCTCGGTGTCCGCGGTGCGGCTCGCGGCCGCGACGACGCGCGCCACGTACGGGTCGGCCAGGAGCTCCGACGACGGCGACCCGACCGCCACGACGACGCGCTCGCCCTGCCCGCTGGCGAGCGAGCGCGCGCCCGGGTGCGGGACGTACCCGAGCCGCTCGACGGCGTCGAGCACGGCCTGGCGGGCCCGGCCGGAGACGGGACCGTTCCCGCGCAGGACGCGGGACGCCGTCGAGCGGGACACGCGCGCGGCGGCGGCGACGTCCTCGAGGGTCGTCGGCGACGGCAACATGGGGACTCCTCGGCCCGGTCGGCGGTGACGGGCGGTACCCGCAGGATCCACGCTAACGCCTACCGCCCGGTCGTGGAAGCGTTCCCACGCCGAACGCGGCCGACCTGTGGACGACCCCGTGCCGACCCGGCCCCGGTCAGCCCACGACGACGTCGGCCGGGCCGTGGAGCTCGGTCCACCGCTCCCGGTCGAGAGCCAAGGGCTCGGTCGGCGCGGGTCCTGCCGCGACCAGCACGTCGGCGGCGGCCAGCGGGCCGAGGTCGAGGCCGGTGAGCACCTCGACGTCGGACACCGGCACCTGGAACGTCCGGAACGGGCCGAGGGGCGGGACGTCACCGGCCGCGAGCGCCCTCGCGTCCGCGGTGCGCAGGTCGATCTCGCCGAGCTGCGGCGTCTGGTCGAGCACGAACGCGGCCGCCGCCAGCGCCGGCGCGTCCGCCGGACCGCTCGCCCACGCCGCGACCTTCCAGAACAGCCGCGGGATGCCGACGCCGCGGTACACCGGGTCCTCCGGGGCGAGGACGGGCCCGGTGAGGACGACGAGCCGCTGCCGCAGGGCCTCCGCGTGGTCGAGCACGTGGTCCTCGAGCCCGTTCCACAGCTCCTTGGACTGGTTGAACTGCGCGGCCTGCGGCGCCGCGTTGGGGTAGGCGAACGTCTCGGCGTTCGCGCGCCGCGCCACGTCCTCGTCGCCCCACACGGGGTCGCGGCGCCGGACGAGGTGGCCGCGATCCAGGTCGTTGTCCACGTACAGCTCCGGCCCGGCCTGCTCCGACGCGGGCACGCGCGGGTCGAGGTGCCAGTCGTCGTCGCGCGGGAGGTCGAGCAGCCGCGCGCCGTCGACGTCGACCACCGTGGCGGCCGCGAGGCGTCGCGCGGGGTCGAGCTGCACGGTGAAGTGCGTGGAGGGCAGCTCGCGCAGCGGGCGCGCGGCCCGGGGCAGGGGCACGGGGACGACGAGGAAGTTCGGGTCGTGGCCGAGAGTCACGCGCCGAGCCAACCACACGGGCGTCCGGGCAGCAGCCTGTGGGTGGACGGGGGTAGGAACGACCCATGCCGACGACGCCTGACCAGAGCAAGACCGCTCGCACGTCCGACGAGACCGCCGGGGCCGGCTGGTGGATCTGCCGCACGTGCGCGGTCGAGCACGCCGACCGTCCTGACGTCTGCGCGATCTGCGCGGACGAGCGTCAGTGGGTGCCCGCGACCGGGCAGGCGTGGACGACGCTCGCGGAGCTCGCGGCGGCGGGCGAGGAGGTCACCGTGACCGAGCTGGAGCCCGGCCTCCTGGGCCTGTCGAACACGCCGAGGGTCGGGATCGGCCAGCAGTCCAAGCTCGTCCAGACCTCCGCGGGCAACCTCCTGTGGGACCCGCTGGGCTTCGTGGACGACGACGCGGCGGCCGCGGTCCTCGCGCTCGGGCCGGTCGTCGCGATCGCCGCGAGCCACCCGCACATGTTCGGCGTCCAGGTCGAGTGGAGCCGGCGGCTCGGGGGCGCGCCGGTGCTCGTCGCGGAGGCCGACGCCGGGTGGGTCGCGCGCCCGGACCCCGTGATCGAGACGTGGTCCGGCGAGCGCGAGGTGCTGCCTGGCGTCGTGCTGTCGCAGCCGGGCGGCCACTTCCCCGGGAGCGCCGTCGTGCACTGGGCCGACGGCGCCGACGGGCGCGGCGTCCTCCTGAGCGGCGACACGATCATGGCGAACCCCGACCGCGTGTCGGTGAGCTTCATGCGCTCCTACCCCAACCGCATCCCGCTGTCCGGCGCGGTCGCGCAGCGGGTCGCCGAGCGCGTCGCCCGACGGCCCTTCGAGCGGCTCTACAACAACTTCGAGGAGGTCGTCCCGGCGGACGCGCGCGAGGTCGTGCTGCGCTCGGCCGAGCGCCACGCCGCGTGGGTGCGCGGCGACTTCGACCACCTGACCTGAGGGTCCTGCCGGCGGCCGGACGACACGGGCAGCCGGACGACGCGGCGGCCGGACGACGCGCCTCGCGGGCCGTCAGGCGCCCACGAGGAGCGTGAGGCCGATGGTCGCCATGACGACGGCGATGCCGCCGTCGAGCACGCGCCACGCCACAGGCCGGGCGAAGACCGGGGCGAGCAGCCGCGCCCCGAACCCGAGCGCCGTGAACCAGACGAGGCTCGCGACGGCGGCGCCCGCGCCGAACAGCCAGCGGAAGGCGTCGGGCCCCGCAGCCTCCGCACCGCCGCCGTGCGCCGCGGCGTAGCCCGCCGCTAGCGTGCCGAGCAGGAGCACGGTGTCGAGGTAGACGTGCGGGTTGAGCCACGTGAGGGCGAGGGACGTGCCGACCGCGGACCGCGCCGTCGTCGCTCCGCCCTCCGCCGCGGGGTCGAGCCCACCCGGCCGCAGAGCACGCCGAGCGGCGAGCGCCGCGAGCACCAGGAGGAAGAGGCCGCCCGCCCAGCGCACGCCCGTGAGCAGCGCGGGCGCGCCGGTGACGAGCGCTCCGAGGCCGGCGGTGCCGGCGGCGATGAGGACGACGTCGGAGACCGCGCACACCACCACGACCGGCAGGACGTGCTCGCGACGCAGACCCTGCCGCAGCACGAACGCGTTCTGCGCGCCGATCGCGACGATGAGCGAGAGCCCGGCACCCAGTCCGGCGGCGAGGGGCGGGGCGAGAGAGAGGACGGTCACGGTCCGACGCTAGGCCGCTCCCGGGCCTTCAGTACAGCGAAAGATTCTGCAGGATCATAAGATCCGCTCATGGTGGACCTTCAGCCGGACCAGCTCCGCGCGCTCGAGGCCATCGCCGCGACGGGCACGTTCGACGCCGCCGCGCGCGAGCTCGGCGTCACGCCCTCCGCGGTGAGCCAGCGCATGCGCGCGCTGGAGTCCACCGTCGGGCAGGTGCTCGTGCGCCGCGGCCGACCGGCGGAGCTCACGCCGCCTGGTCAGGTGCTCGTGCGGCACGCCCGGCACCTCGCGCTCCAGCAGGCGGACGTCCTCGCAGAGCTGGGGATCGCCGGACCTGCGGTCGACCGGGCCGCCGGACCGGACGCCCCGGCGCTCCCCGAGATCACGCTCGTCGTCTCGGGCGACGCGCTGACGACGTGGGCCCTCCCGGCGCTCGTCGAGGCGTCCGCCTGGGCACGGCTCCAGGTGCTGCGCGAGGACGAGGAGCACTCGATCGGTCTCCTGCGCGACGGGACGGCCGTCGCCGCGGTGTCGTCCGTCGCCGAGGCGGTCCCGGGGTGCCGCTCGACGCTGCTCGGCAGCATGCGGTACCGCCCGACGGCGAGCCCCGCCTTCGTCGAGCGCTGGTTCCCGGACGGCCCCACGCGCGCCGCGCTCGCCGGCGCGCCGGTGCTCGCGTTCGACCGCAAGGACGACCTGCAGGAGCGGTACCTGCGCTCGCGGCTCGGCCACGGCGAGCCCGGGCCGCCGCGCCACTACGTCCCCGCGTCGCACGAGTTCCTCCGCGCGATCGAGCACGGCATGGGCTGGGGCATGCTCCCGGACCTGCAGAGCGCGCCGGGCGAGCGCGCCGGACGGCTCGTCGGGTTCGACGACGCGAGCGCCGTCGACGTGCCGCAGCACTGGCAGCAGTGGCGCCTGCACTCGTCCTCGCTCGACCGTCTCGCCGCAGCGATCGCCCGGGCCGCGCGCGCCGCCCTCGTCTGACACCGGCGACACCGGCTCGGCGCCGAGCACGACCTGACGGTCGTCTACGGCCGCATTCCGGCCGCGATGTCCTGCTCGACCGCGAGCCACGTCGTGCTCGCGACGACGGCCTCCACGGCAGAGACTGGCAGCGGCACGGACGACGAACGGGGAGGGCCTGATGACGACCACCACGCGGCACGTCGCCTGGACCGGCTGGGACGACGACCCGGATCGGCTCGAGGCGGCGACGGTCAGGCTGCACGAGAACCGCCTGGACGCGCTCGGCACGTCGCGCGCCACGGGCCACGTGACGGCATGGGCGCTGACGACCGGTCCCGGCTGGGTCACGGAGCGCCTCGAGATCTCTTCGCGCGGCGTCGGGTGGTCGCGCCACCTGGCCCTGAGCCGGTCGCCCGACGGCGCGTGGCAGGCCGACGTGCAGGCGTCCGGCCGGGCGCCCGCCGACCTCGCCCCGCCGGGCATCGCCGACCCGGGCGAGCTGGACGGCGCGGTCGACTGCGACATCGCGCTGTGCCCGGTGACGAACACGATGCCGATCCTGCGGCTCGGCCTCCTCGGGGACGACGCACCGCCGCGCGAGACGCCCTTCGTCATGGCGTGGGTCGACGTCCCGTCGCTCCAGGTGCTGCGCAGCGACCAGCTCTACACCGCGGGCTCGCCGCTCGACCCGGCGACCGGCCGCTGCGCGGTGACGTACACGAGCGCGACGCGGGACTTCACGGCCGACCTCACCGTCGACGACGACGGGATCGTCGTCGACTACCCGCAGCTCGCGCGGAGGATCTGAGCCGCGGCTCAGTCGGCGGGCGGTCGCCGCATCCGCTTGACCCCCGCACGGCGCTTCTTCGCGTCGATGCGCCGCTCGACCGAGCCGCGGGTCGGTCGCGTCGCGCGCCGGCGCGGTCCGGGCGGCGCGAGCGCGTCGGCGACGAGCGCTGCCAGCCGGACGCGCGCGGCGTCCCGGTTCCGCAGTTGCGCGCGGTGCTCCGACGCCGCGACGGTCAGCACTCCCCCGGCCATCCGGCGGCCGAGGCGCTCCTCGATCCGCGCGCGCTGCGCAGCGGACAGCACAGCCGAGCCCGCGACGTCCCACGACAGCTCGACGCGCGAGTCCGCGGTGTTGACCCCCTGACCGCCCGGGCCGGACGAGCGCGAGAAGCGCCAGGACAGCTCTGCGTCCGGGACGACCAGGGCGGGCGTCACGCGCAGACCGGGGCGGGCGTCGTCGGGCACGCGACCATCATGCCCGTGCACCCACGCCAGCGTGGTCGTGGACCGCGGCATGATCGCCCGGCGCCGGGCCGCCCGACGAGGATCAGCCCGACGGCGGACCGAGCGCCGCGTCGATCTCGGCGGCGCGCGCTGCGACGAGGTCGCGGACGACGTCGTCCGGGAGTGGATGGTCCGCGGTGAACCGGATCGTGCCCTTGGCGTGCGACCAGCCCTCGAGCCGGGGGACGACGGCGGCGACGGCGCCCGGGCTGAACGGGTACACGGCGAGGTGCTTCGCCGCGCGCACGGCGCTGAGCAGCGGCCTGCCGCGGTAGGTCAGCGCGGGCATGCCGTACCCCGTGCCCTCCTGGGCGTCGGGCGCGACCTCGCGGGCGACGGCGACGACGTGCGCGAGGGCGCCGCGCTCCGGTTCGGCGAGGTCGGCCAGGTAGTCGGTGACAGTCCCCATGCCGCCATGCTCGCGCGACGTCTCCCGGTCCGCGCGTCGAGCGCGCAAGGCTCGCACGGCGCCCGACCTGCGAGATCACACCGTGTCCCGCTTGACCTCAACCGTGGTCGAGGTCCTAGCGTGGCAGGACACCGACGGAAGGAACCTGAGGAACCATGCCTGTCTACACGCTGCCCGAGCTGTCCTACGACTACGGTGCGCTGGAGCCGCACATCTCCGGGCGGATCATGGAGCTGCACCACTCCAAGCACCACCAGGCCTACGTCACCGGCGCCAACACCGCCCTGGAGAAGCTCGCCGACGCCCGCGAGTCCGGCGACTTCGCCGCGATCAACCTCCACGAGAAGAACCTCGCGTTCAACCTCGGCGGCCACGTCAACCACTCCGCCTTCTGGACCAACCTCTCCCCCGAGGGCGGCGGCGAGCCCACCGGCGAGATCGGCGCCGCGATCGACGAGAACTTCGGCTCCTTCGACGCCTTCAAGAAGCAGTTCGCCGCCGTCGCCGCGGGCGTCCAGGGCTCCGGCTGGGCCATCCTCGCCTGGGACTCCATCGGCCAGAAGCTCATCACCGTCCAGCTCTACGACCAGCAGGGCAACATCGCCCTCGGCCTGACCCCCATCGTCCTGCTCGACGTCTGGGAGCACGCCTACTACCTCGACTACCAGAACGTGCGCGCCGACTACGTCACCGCCTGGTGGAACCTCGTCAACTGGTCCGACGCCGAAGCCCGCCTCCAGCGCGCCAAGACCCAGACCGCCGGACTCATCGTCCCCGCCTGACAACACCGCCAGGCGGACGCTGCGGGACCTGCCGTGAGACCGCCCGACAACGCCGAGAACGCACTGGGGGTCGTTATCCATCGGATAGCGGCCCCCAGGACGTTCTCGGCACCCTGGTCACCCCGACCCGGGCGCAGGGCCAGTCCGGGCGGGGTCAGTCCGGGCGTTCCGTGTCGGACGATCCCGCGACCGTTCCGCGTCACGTGTCCGGGTGCTCGAGCCACTCCGTGAACGTCTGCCTTCCGAGCCTCGCGCCGGGGTCGGGGAGCAGCTCGCCGCGCGCCATCGCCCGGCCGAAGCGACCGGGGAACGGGACCTCCAGCACGCGGCCACCGCGTCGCGTCGCGCCGACGTACGCCCGCACCATGTCGGCGAGCCGCTCCTCGCGCGGGCCGGCGAGCTCGCCGTCGTCACCCACGGGATCCCCGAGCGCGAGGTCGACGAGCGCCACGGCGAGCTCGCGCGTCGAGACCGGCTGCGTGCGCATCCGCGGTACGAGCACGACCGGCCCGATCGCCGTCTGCCGGACGGTCTGCGCGGCGAACTCGTGGAACTGCGTCGCCCGCAGGATGCTCCACGGCACCGAGCCCGCGCGCACGGCGCGCTCCTGCGCGAGCTTGCCCGCGTAGTACCCGCCGGGCGCCGCCTCGATGCCGACGATCGAGAGCGCGACGTGGTGCCGCACCCCGTCGCGCCGCCCTGCGTCGAGCAGCGTCCGGGTGGCGGTCTCGAAGAACGCCGTGGAGCGGCGCGCGGAGAGCGTCGTGACGTTGCTGACGTCGATCACCGCGTCGACGCCGCGCAGGTCCACGCCCGGGCCTGCGACCAGGTCGACGCCCTCCGCGCGGCTGAGCACCCGCGCGTCGTGCCCGAGCGCCTGCAGCCGGGCCACGACGGGCCGCCCGACCGTGCCGGTCCCGCCGGCGACCGCGACCGTGGTCATGCCGCCACCTCCCGCGTGCGGGCCGGGCGCCCGGGGAGCATGAGCAGCACGCCCAGCAGGAGGCTCCCGCCGAGCGTCACCACGTTGCCGATCGCGTCGACGGGCCCGAACGAGCCCAGCTCCCCCAGGTGGTAGACGAGGTGCGGGAGCCCGAACACGGCCCACGCGACGCCGACGACGCGCCCCGCATCGTGCGTGCGGGAGAACGTCGCGGCCACGCTCGCCGCGGCCAGGCCGAGGTAGAGGGCGCCGACGTCGCGGACGAGGTGCTCGTTGAAGGGGCCGTCGACCGAGATCCAGATGCGACCGAGTCCTGGGAACGAGTCGTAGAAGGAGACGGGCAGGAAGGCCGCCCACGCTCCGACGACGGCACCGATGAGCGCGGTCGCCAGCAGCAGGACGCGGCGGGTGGTGAGAGTCATGCACGTCTGACGAGACAGCGCCCGCGAACGTGAGGTCGGCACGGCAGGAGAGGATGTCGGGGTGGACCCCTCCGAGCGCCGGCACCTCTTCGGCCTGGCGTACCGCATGCTCGGCACGGCCGCCGACGCCGAGGACGCCGTCCAGGAGACCTACCTCCGCTACTACCGGCTGAGCGACGACGAGCGCGCCGCGATCCGCGAACCGCGGGCGTGGCTCACGCGCGTCGCCGGCCGGGTCTGCCTCGACGCGCTCGGCTCCGCGCGCCGGCGTCGCGAGCGCTACGTGGGCGAGTGGCTGCCCGAGCCGCTCCCCGCCCACGAGCCCGGCTCCCCGGACCCGCTCGAGCAGGTCAGCCTCGACGAGTCCGTGAGCACCGCGCTGCTGGTCGTGCTCGACACGCTGACACCCGCGGAGCGCGTCGCCTACGTCCTGCACGAGGTCTTCGCGGTGCCTTACGCGCAGATCGCCGAGGTCGTGGGCCGCTCGCCGGACGCGTGCCGGCAGCTCGCCGCGTCGGCGCGTCGGCGCATCCGCGAGGAGGGGCGGGCCGTACCCACGCCGCGGGACCGGCACGACGAGGTCGTGCGCGCCTTCGTCGCCGCGTGCCGCGGGGGCGACCTGGCGGCCCTGCTCACGGTGCTCGACCCCGCGGTGGCGCTGCGGTCCGACGGCGGCGGCCTGGTCAGCGCCGCGCGTCGCCCGGTGCTCGGCGCCGACCCGGTCGCGCGCTTCCTGCTCGGCGCGATCGCGAAGAGCCACGGGACGACCGTCACGGAGCGCGCGACCGGCGACGGGACCGCGCTTGCGCTGGAGCGGGACGGCGTCGTCGTCGGGGTGGCGAACCTCGGCGTCGCCGACGGTGTCGTCTCGGACGTCTGGCTGGTGCTGAACCCGGAGAAGCTCGGCGCCTGGGTCCGCTGACGCGCGGCCGGCGGCGGTCGGTCGGCCCGCCGGGCGCGGCGGTCAGTCCGCCGTGACGAAGAGGTGGCGTGCGACGTCGTCGGGCAGGTCGAGCACGACGTCCGCGCCGTCACCCGACACGGTCACGCCACCGGCCGCGGGCTCGACGACGAGCGTCCGCCGCGGGAAGACCCCGGCCTCGGCGAACCGCGCGAGCAGCTCGACGTCGACCTGGATCGGCTCGGCGATGCGCTGCAGGACGACGCGCGCCTGCTGGCCCGGCCGCACGCCGTGCGCGGAGAGGTGCGCGGGCAGCGACGAGACGCCGTCGAGGTACTCGACCTCCGGCAGGTCCTCGCCCAGCTCGCGCAGACCCGGGATGGGGTTGCCGTAGGGGTCGTGCGCGGGGTGGTCGAGCAACCCGATGAGACGCTTCTCGACGAGGTCGCTCATGACGTGCTCCCAGCGGCAGGCCTCGGTGTGCACCTGCTCCCAGTCGAGCTTGATGACGTCGGTGAGCAGCCGCTCGGCGAGGCGGTGCTTGCGCATGACCCGCACCGCGGTCTGGTGACCGAGCGTCGTGAGCTCGAGCTGGCGGTCGCCGCCCACGACGACGAGGCCGTCGCGCTCCATGCGGGCGACCGTCTGCGACACCGTGGGGCCCGAGTGACCGAGCCGCTCGGCGATCCGGGCGCGCAGCGGCGGGATCCCCTCTTCCTGCAGCTCGTAGATCGACTTCAGGTACATCTCGGTGGTGTCGATCAGGTCGGTCACGAGGCCTCCCGGGCGGCGCGCAGGGTTCGAAGAAAACTCTTCTCTGGAACCGTTCCAGTCTAGCGGTCTGGTGCAAACACGATGTTGTGTCTATTGCGCATACTGTGTGTCACACACTATGGTGTGACACATGATCGATCCCGAGATCTCCGCAGGACACAGCCAGGAGGTGCGGCGCGGCTCCGTCGTCGTCGCGAGCCTGCTGATGCTGCGCACACCGGGCTACGGGTACGGGCTGCTCGAGTCGCTCGCCGCGGCCGACCTGCCCGTCGACGCCAACACGCTGTACCCCCTCCTGCGCCGCCTCGAGAAGCAGGGCCTGCTCGTCAGCGAGTGGAACACCGACGAGGCCCGGCCGCGCAAGTTCTACCGGACCTCCCCCGACGGCGAGCGGCTCGCGCTCACGCTGCTCGACGAGTGGACGACCGTCGCCCGCAACCTCCAGACCATCGACACCCGGAAAGGCCGGTCATGACGCTCACCGACCGCTACGTCGCGGCGACCCTGCGCCGCATCCCCGCCGAGCAGCACGGCGACATCGAGGACGAGCTGCGCGCGTCCATCGCGGACGCCGTCGACGCACAGGTCGAGTCGGGATCCGACCCGGAGTCCGCCGAGACCGCGGTACTCACCGACCTCGGCGACCCCGACCGGCTCGCGGCCGGCCTCGCGGGCCGCCCCCTCCAGCTCATCGGGCCGGGTCTCTACCTCACCTGGTGGCGCCTGCTCACGACGCTCCTGTGGGTCGCGCCGATCCCTGGCGCGATCGTCCTCACGGTCGGGCTGCTCGACGGCGACCCCGTCGGGACCGCGATCTGGTCGGGGATCTGGACGGCCGCGTCCGTCGCGCTGCAGATCGCGTTCTGGACGACCCTCGTCTTCGCGATCCTCGAGCGCACCGGCCACGGCCGCACCGACGACTTCACCGGTCCGTGGACGGTCGACCGCCTGCCCGACGTGCGCGAGCGTCGCGACGTGAGCCTCGCCGACACGGTCGCCTCCGTCGGCCTCCTCGCCCTCGTCGTCGCCGCGCTGTTCCTCCAGCGGTCGGTCTCGTGGTTCCACACCGCCGACGGCGCCGCGATCCCGGTGCTCGACCCGGGCCTGTGGCCGGGATGGGTGGCCCTGTTCCTCGGCGTCGTCGCGGTCGACGCGGTCATCGCGATCGTCACGTACGCACGTGGCCGGTGGACCGTGGGGCTCGCGACGCTCAACACCGTGTCCGCCGTCGTGTTCGCCGTCCCGACGGTCTGGCTCGCGACGAACGACCGACTCGTCAACCCGGCGTTCCTCGAGGCGTCGGGGGGCGACTCGCTCACCTGGCTCACGCCCGTGATCGTCGCGAGCGTCGTGGTGATCTGCGGGTGGGACGTCCTGGACGGCTGGGTGAAGGCCCTCCGCGCGCGCCGCGCCTAGCGTCCGTCCGACGGCCCCCGGGGCGTGGTCACGGAGCGGGGCGCAGCTGCCAGCCTGCCTGCGAGGGCAGGCCTGGCAGCTCCAGGCGGTCCGTCGCCCACCGGAGCCCGTCCCAGGGGTCGACTCCCGTGACGAGGTCCGCCACGTGGGGGAAGAGCCGCGAGAGGACCCGCTCGCACACGTCACGCGGCGGGTCGACCGCCGCGCCCAGCCCTCGCGCGACGTCCTCGCCGTGCACGAGCACCTCGAGGCAGCCCATCGCCGCGAAGCCCTCCGGGTCCGCGACGCCGGCCGGGTGGAACGCGCGCACGTCGGGTCCCGCGGTTCGCAGCGCGGCGCCGAGGAGACCGGAGCCCGTGAGGGCCATCTCGAGGACGTCGTCCGCGCTCGCCCCCTGGTCGGCCACCGCCACGAAGCGCACGAAGCGCGAGACCGGGCGAGCGACGAGCTGCGCGGCGAAGGAGACGAGGGTGTCGCCGAGGTGCTCGGCCGTGTGCCAGGCGTCCCACGTCCCGGTGCCCGCCGCTGCGGTCCAGGCCAGGGCGGTGGCCGGCCGCAGCGCGTGAGCGACGCTCTCCGTCGCGGCGTCGAGGTCGTCCGCGGTCACGGTCATCGGGCATCTCCGTCCGGTCGTCGAGCGAGCCCCTGGGAAAGCGGCTGGGAGCGACCGTAGGGCCACGCACCCACACGGCGACGCCGGCCTCGCGTGCCCGCCTAGGCTGACCCGGTGAGCTCACGCCGCCTCGACCGCGTCCGCGACGGGATCGAGGCGGCGTCCGCGCACGACGGCTTCGCGCTCGACCCCGGCCAGCGCGACGTCCTGGCGCGGCTCCTCCAGGTCGCCGCCGGGCTCCTCGGCCCCGGTTCCCGACACCGCACAGCACCTCGCCCCGACCGGCGCGGCCTGTACGTGTGGGGACCACCGGGACGGGGCAAGTCGTGGCTCGCCGGGTCGTTCTTCACGGCGCTCTCCGCCGAGCTCGCCGACGGCGCGACCCAGCGCGTCCACGTGTACGACCTCTTCCGCGAGCTGCACGCCGCGATCCACGCGCGCCGGCCGAGCTCTGGGTGACCTTCGAGGACCTGGCGGCCCGGTCGACGTCGACCCTCGAGTACCTCGACTGGGCCGCCCGGTTCCCCCGGTGGGTGGTCACCGACGTCCCGCTCCTCACGGCGGTCGACCGGGAGGCGCAGCAGCGGTTCGTCGCGGTCGTCGACGTGCTGTGCGACGCGGACGTCGAGCTCGTGGTCACCTCGCCCCACGACCGCGCGACGTTCCTCGCGGCACGGACCGACCGCCCCGACGCGTTCCGCACGGCGAGCCGCCTCCACCTCCTCGACGCGTGCACCGACATGAGGGCGGCGAGGGCTACGATCGGCCCCGACGCGGCACCCACCCCGACCGGAGGTTCTCGTGGCACCCACTGACGGCAACGGCACGGGCGACGACCGCTCGCGCCGTCCCCGCTCGGCCGACACCCTGACCTGCTCGTTCTGCGGGAAGTCGCAGAAGCAGGTCAAGCGCCTGATCGCCGGGCCCGCAGGGGTCTTCATCTGCGACGAGTGCGTCGCGCTGTGCCTCGAGATGGTCGACGAGGACCGCGAGCCCGAGAGCACCGACGTCGCCACGGGCGACGGGCGCCTGCCGACGCCGCACGAGATCTTCGCGCACCTGAGCACCTACGTCGTCGGGCAGGACGGCGCCAAGCGCGCGCTCGCCGTCGCCGTCCACAACCACTACAAGCGCGTCCGCGCAGCCGCGGCCGCAGCCGAGGCGGCGGAGGCCGCCGAGGCCGCTGGTGACGCAGCCCCCGGTCCGGGCGACGGCCTCGACGACGTGGAGCTGGCGAAGTCGAACATCTTGTTGATCGGTCCGACGGGGACGGGTAAGACGTATCTGGCGCAGACGTTGGCGCGGATGTTGAACGTGCCGTTCGCGATCGCGGACGCGACGGCGCTCACCGAGGCGGGGTATGTCGGTGAGGACGTGGAGAACATCCTGCTGAAGCTGGTGCAGGCGGCGGACTTCGACGTGAAGAAGGCTGAGCAGGGGATCATCTACATCGACGAGATCGACAAGGTGGCCCGCAAGGCGGAGAACCCGTCGATCACGCGTGATGTGTCGGGTGAGGGTGTGCAGCAGGCGTTGTTGAAGATCATCGAGGGCACGAGCGCGTCGGTGCCGCCGCAGGGTGGTCGTAAGCATCCGCACCAGGAGTTCATCCAGGTGGACACGTCGAACGTGCTGTTCATCGGGGCGGGGGGTGGTGGGGGGGTTGGGGGGCGGGTTTTTATTAAACACATCTCCCCCCCCACACTACCGTACTTCTCCTCTTCTGCCTTCTTCTTCTTAAAAAAAATATCTTTAGCTAGTCTCTGTCCTCGTCATTTTGCTTCGTGAACAATTCAGTCAT
>NZ_CALPBY010000003.1 GCF_943181405.1 Cellulosimicrobium sp. Marseille-Q4280 | reverse complement strand
CGGGAGCCGCGAGGGACGAGCGGCGGATGGTAGACCCGGCGCCCCCACCCCACCCACCGCCCAGGGCGAGCATCAGAAGCGCCCACCACCCAGGGCGACCGACCGACGGGGACCTACGCCGGCACGAGGTACAGCGCCCCGAGCGGCGGCACGCGCAGCGTCACGGAGTGCGCGCGGCCCTTCCACGGCACGGCCTCCGCCTCCACGACGCCGAGGTTCCCCACGCCCGAGCCGCCGTACACCTCGGCGTCGGTGTTGAGCACCTCGCGCCACGCCCCGCCGGACGGGAGGGCGACCCGGTACCCCTCGTGCGGCGTCCCGGCGAAGTTCACGACGACGGCCACCTGGCCGCCGTCGCGACCGCGCCGCACGTACGCGAGCACGTTGTGCCCGGCGTCGTCCGCGTCGAGCCACTCGAACCCCGACGGGTCGTGGTCGAGCTCCCACAGCGCGGGCGTCGCGCGGTAGAGGGCGTTGAGGTCGCGCACGGCACGCTGGACCCCGGCCCGGCCCGGGTCGGCGGCGAGGCCGTCCCAGTCGAGCGAGCGTCCCTCGTTCCACTCGGTGTGCTGGCCGATCTCGCTGCCCATGAAGAGGAGCTGCTTACCGGGGTGGGACCACTGGTAGGCGAGGAACGCGCGGACGCCGGCGCGCTTCTGCCAGTCGTCGCCGGGCATCTTGCCGTAGAGCGAGCCCTTGCCGTGCACGACCTCGTCGTGGCTGATCGGCAGGACGAACTGCTCGGAGTACGCGTAGACCATGGAGAACGTGATCTCGTGGTGGTGGTAGCGCCGGTTGATCGGCTCCTCGGCGACGTAGCGCAGGGAGTCGTTCATCCAGCCCATGTTCCACTTGAGCCCGAACCCGAGGCCCCCCGACGACGTGGGTCGCGTGACGCCGGGCCACGCGGTGGACTCCTCGGCGATCATCATGACGCCGGGCGTGCGCCGGTAGGCGGTCGCGTTGGTCTCCTGGAGGAACGCGATCGCCTCGAGGTTCTCGCGACCGCCGTGCACGTTGGGGTGCCACTGCCCGGGGCCGCGCGAGTAGTCGAGGTAGAGCATCGAGGCGACGGCGTCGACGCGCAGCGCGTCGACGTGGAACTCCTCGAACCAGTAGGTCGCGTTGGCGACGAGGAAGTTGCGCACCTCGTTGCGCCCGAAGTCGAAGACGAACGTGCCCCAGTCGGGCTGCTCGCCGCGCAGGGGGTCGGCGTGCTCGTACAGCGGCGTGCCGTCGAAGCGGGCGAGGGCCCACTCGTCGCGCGGGAAGTGGGCGGGGACCCAGTCGACGATCACGCCGACGCCCGCGGCGTGCAGCCGGTCGACGAGGTACCGGAAGTCGTCGGGGTGCCCGAAGCGGGACGTGGGCGCGTAGTAGCCGGTGACCTGGTAGCCCCACGAGCCGCCGAACGGGTGCTCGGCGACGGGCAGGAGCTCGACGTGGGTGAAGCCCTGCTCGACGACGTAGCCGGTGAGCTGGTCCGCGAGGTCCCGGTACGACAGCCCTTGGCGCCACGAGCCGAGGTGGACCTCGTAGACGCTGAGGGGCCCGGCGTGCGGGTCGCGGGAGGCGCGCTCGGCGAGCCACGCGTCGTCGGACCACGCGAAGGAGGACTCGACGACGACGCTCGCGGTGGCGGGAGGGACCTCGGCGCTCTTCGCGAGGGGGTCGGCCTTCTGCCGCCACGAGCCGTCGGGGCCGAGGATCTCGTACTTGTAGCGGGCGCCGCCGACCACGCCGGGGACGAACAGCTCCCAGACGCCGGTCGACCCGAGGGAGCGCATCGGGTGCGTGCCGCCCCAGCCGTTGAAGTCCCCGATCACGCGCACCGCGCGGGCGTTCGGCGCCCAGACGGCGAACGCGGTGCCGGTCGACGCGCCGAGGACGCTGGGGAACGACCTCACGTTCGCTCCGAGCGCCGTCCAGAGCTGTTCGTGACGACCCTCGCGGATCAGGTGCTGGTCCACCTCGCCGACGGTCGGCAGGAAGCGGTACGGGTCGTCCCCGGTCGTGGTCGCGTCGCCGTAGCGCGCGCGGACCCGGTAGTCCGGTGCGTGGCGCGCACCGTCGTCGCCCACGGGAACCGGCACGACGGCGGCCCACACCCCGTCCTGCTCGTGCACGGCCGGGTGCTCGCCCTCGAGCGTCACCACGACGACCTCGTCCGCGAGGGGGCGCAGCACGCGCACGACGGCGCGGGCGTCGTCGGCGTCGGGCGCGAGGTGGGGGCCGAGCACCGCGTGCGGGTCGAACGTCCGTCCGGACGCGGTCGCGGCGAGCGCCTCCGGCGGTGCGACGACGGGAGGCGGGGTGGGCGATGTGGCAGGGCCGGTCATGACCCAACCTTTCCACGTCCCCGTTTCCCCCACATGACGGGCTCGCCGGGAGGGCCTCCCGACGTCGTGCCCGGCGTCAGCCGTCCCCGGCGACAAGGCGGTCGACGGCGGCCAGCGGGATGGGTTCCCAGTCGGGCCGGTTGCGCGACTCGTACACGACCTCGTAGAGCGCCTTGTCGAGCGTGAGCGCCCGCACGAGCGCCTCGGACGTTTCGCGGTCCACCCCGGCGGTGTCGGCCCGCGCGTACGCGTCGAGGAACGCGCTGCGTGCCTGCACGGCCCAGCCGGGGTTCGTCGCCCGCCCCACCGCCGCGGCGTAGTCGAACGAGCGGACGATGCCGGCGACGTCGCGCAGCGCGAGGTCGGGTCGCGTGCGCTCCGCGACGGGGCGCAACGGCTCGCCCTCGAAGTCGAGCACCTTCCAGCCGAAGCGGCGCGCGTGGAGCACCTGACCGAGGTGCAGGTCGCCGTGGACCGTCTGGAGCCGGGGGAGGGCGTCGGGGACGCGCGTGACGCCCTCGAGGCGCGCGGCCGTGCGGTCCCAGAACGCGGCGACGGCCTCGGCACGGCGGGCGAGGGCGCGCGACGACGCGACGGCCTCGTCGGACCGGCGGCGCAGGTCGGCGACGAGCCACGGGGCGTCCACCGGAGACCCGGTGCCGAACGCCTCGCGCAGCGCCGCGTGCAGGTCGGCGAGGACGCGGCCGAGGTCGACGGCGAGGTCGGCGAACGACGCGTCCTGGCCCGCGTAGGCGCACGCGAGGTCGAAGCCGTCGCGCGCGCCGTCGACGAACTCGCTGAGGATCGCGAGGTGCGCCGAGCGCTCGGGCGCCGACCCGGGGCCGCCGTCCGCCTCCGGGTCGGGGCCCGGCAGCGCCCGCTCCGGACGTGCTGCGGCGTCGTCCTCCGGACCCCAGGTCACCTCGAGCCACGCGAGCGGGCGGGGCACGCCCGCCCACCCCTGCGCGGCGAGCGCGCGCGGGATCGTCAGGTCGGGGTTCGGCCCGATCGCGATGGCGCGCAGGACCTTGAGCATCGTGCCGCCCGCCGTCCCCGGCAGGAGCACCGAGCTGTTGGACTGCTCGACCGCGAGGGCGCGGCCGCCCTCGAGGTCCACGGCGGCGGGCGCGGCGTCGTCCCACGCGGACGCCGCGAGGAGCGCCGCCCAGCCCGCGGGGTGCGCGGCGCCGTCGTGCACGACCCAGGTGACCCCGTCCTCGACGACCTCGCCGATGCGGGACGGGCCGACGGTCACCGCCGCGTCGTCGGGCTCGAGGACCACGGGGACCTGGACCACGAGCTCCACGCCGTCGCCCACGAGCCGGAGCAGGTGGAGCACGACGCGCGGTGCGCCTCCGGTGGCACGGGGCGCCCCGTCGGGCTCGTCGAGCGCGAACGAGATCCACGGGACGTGGCGCACCTCGACGCCCTTGACCGGGTACCAGCGCCGCCCGGGGAGCCAGTCGTCGAGGAGCGCGAGGAGCGCCGGGGAGGGGAGGTCGGTCCGTCGTGGGGCCACGCGTCTCCTTCGGTCGGTCGGGTCGCCTCCCATGGCACCACGGGTCCGCGCGGCGCGCCGCCCCGGGGCCGTGACCCGCGCCCGCCAGGGCGGCGCGAGGAAGAGGGACGGGTGCCCGTGTCGGTGGCTCGTGGGACGGTTCGCAGGTGGCGACGGGCGCCGCGAAGGAGCACCGACCGAAGGACAGGGCCATGGACTGCGAGCACCACGACGTACGGCTGACGAGCGAGTCGGTGCCCCTGCGGCACGTCGTCTCGATCGTGAACTGGTTCACGTGCGAGGCGTGCGGCGAGCGCGCCGCCGTGGTCGAGAAGGCGGCGATGTTCGAGCTCGGTCAGTCGTCCTCGTCCCGCTGGCCCACGACGAGCCAGTAGAAGTCGCGCGAGCCCCAGGTCATGGAGACCCCGCCGTCCTCGCCGACGTCGGGGAAGCGGGCGCCGCCGAACACGTCGGTCAGCGTCGCCCCCGCATGGTCGGGCAGCCGCACGGTCGCGGAGCGCGCCGTCGCCGACAGGTTCGCCACGCACAGCAGGGTCTCCTGGGGCGAGCGGCGCAGGAACGCGAGGATCGACTCGTTGTCGCACTCGAGCGCGACGAAGTCTCCCGTGCCGAAGGCGGGGTGACGACGACGGACCTTGAGCATGCCGTGCACCCAGTGCAGCAGGGACGTCGACTGCTCGAGCTGCGCCTCGACGTTGGTGTACCCGTAGTGGTGCACGAGCGACTGGACGAGCGGGAGGTACAGCTTGCCGGGGTCGGCCGTCGAGAAGCCGGCGTTGCGGTCGGGCGTCCACTGCATGGGCGTGCGGACGGCGTCGCGGTCGGGGAGCCAGATGTTGTCGCCCATGCCGATCTCGTCGCCGTAGTACAGGCACGGGCTGCCCGGCAGCGAGAGGAGCAGCGCGTGGGCGAGCTCGACCTCCTTGCGCGAGTTGTCGAGCAGCGTCGCGAGCCGGCGTCGGATCCCGACGTTCGCGCGCATGCGCGGGTCCTGCGCGTACCAGCCGTACATCGACGCGCGCTCCTCGGTGGAGACCATCTCCAGCGTGAGCTCGTCGTGGTTGCGCAGGAACGTGCTCCACTGGGCGCCGGGCGGGATGTCGGGCGTGTCCGCGAGGATCTCGAGGACCTGGTTCGCCCGCTGGTCCCGGATCGCGTAGAAGATGCGCGGCATCACCGGGAAGTGGAAGCACATGTGGCACTCCGGCTCCTCCTCGGTGCCGAAGTAGTCCACGACCTCGCGCGGCCACTGGTTCGCCTCGGCGAGCAGGATGCGGCCGGGGAACTCGGTGTCGACCATCTTCCGCACCCGGCGCAGGAAGTCGTGCGTACGGGGGAGGTTCTCGCAGTTCGTGCCCTCCTCCTCGTAGAGGTACGGCACCGCGTCGAGCCGGAACCCGTCGACGCCCATCTGCAGCCAGAAGCGCGCGACGTCGAGCATCGAGTCGGCGACGCGCGGGTTCTCGAAGTTGAGGTCCGGCTGGTGGGAGAAGAACCGGTGCCAGAAGAACTGGCGGCGCACGGGGTCGAACGTCCAGTTCGACGTCTCGGTGTCCACGAAGATGATGCGCGCGTCGGGGTAGCGCGAGTCGTCGTCGCTCCACACGTAGAAGTCCCCGTACGGGCCCTCGGGGTCGGCGCGCGACGCCTGGAACCACGGGTGCTGGTCGCTCGTGTGGTTCATGACGAGGTCGATGACGACGCGGATGCCGCGCGCGTGCGCCTCACGGACCAGCTCGGCGAAGTCGGACGTCGACCCGTACTGCGGCGCGATGGCGGTGTAGTCCGACACGTCGTACCCGCCGTCGCGCAGCGGCGACGGGAAGAACGGCGGCAGCCAGAGCGCGTCGATGCCGAGCCACTGCAGGTAGTCCAGGCGGTCGACGAGGCCGCGCAGGTCGCCCGTGCCGGAGCCGTCCGAGTCGGAGAACGCACGCACGATGACCTCGTAGAACACGGCCGTGCGGTACCAGTCCGGGTCGTCGGAGAGGCCGGGACGGGTCTCGGTCGTCGCCACCGGCTGACGGCGCGGCGGCAGCGCCGCCATCGGGACCGGCGCGGTGATCGGCGGCACGGGTGCCGGGCCCGCGGCGACCCCGCGGGCCGTCGCGGGCATGCCCGCGACCCAGGACGTGCCGTCTCCTGCGCGCGGCGTCATGACGGCCTGACGTGCACGACGTGCGCGACCTGGCGCAGGGGCTCGAGCCGCACGTACACGTTCTCGCCCCAGCCGTAGCTGTCGCCCGACAGCTCGTCGTGCGCGACGAACGACGGCGCCCACGGATCGTGACCCTCCGCGGGCGCGGGCAGGCCGAGCGTGATGGGGTCGAGGTGGACGTCGGACTCCTGCGGCGAGTGCGGGTCGAGGTTCACCACGACGACCACCGTGTCCGCCTCGCCCGTCGGGGAGTGCTCGGCGGGCAGGTGCCGCGAGAACGCGAGCACCTGGTCGTTCGTCGTCGGGTGGACCGTGAGGTTGCGGAGCTGGCGCAGCGCCGGGTGGTCGCGACGGATCTCGTTGAGCCGGGTGAGCAGGGTCGAGATGCCGATCTCCTCGGCCGCCGCCCAGTCGCGCGGCTTGTACTCGTACTTCTCGTTGTCGATCTGCTCCTCGACGCCCGGTCGCGGGACGTTCTCGACGAGCTCGTAGCCGGAGTAGACGCCCCACGTCGGCGCGCCGAGCGCCGCGAGCACCGCGCGGACCGCGAACCCGGCCACCCCGCCGTGCTGGAGGTACGGCGGCAGGATGTCGTGCGTCGTCGGCCAGAACGACGGGCGCATGTACGCGCCCGCTGGCCCCGACACCTCCTCGAGGTATTCCGCGAGCTCGGTGCGCGTGTTGCGCCACGTGAAGTACGTGTACGACTGGTGGAAGCCGATGCGCGCGAGCGTGTGCATCATCGCGGGCTTGGTGAAGGCCTCCGACAGGAAGATCACCTCGGGGTTCGTGCGCCGCACCTCGGCGAGCAGCCACTCCCAGAAGTCGAGCGGCTTGGTGTGCGGGTTGTCGACGCGGAACGCCGTGACGCCCCGCGCGATCCACACGCGCACGACGCGCAGCACCTCGGCGTAGATGCCTTCGGGGTCGTTGTCGAAGTTCAGCGGGTAGATGTCCTGGTACTTCTTCGGGGGGTTCTCCGCGTACGCGATCGAGCCGTCGACGCGCGTCGTGAACCACTCCGGGTGCTCGCTCACCCACGGGTGGTCGGGCGAGCACTGCAGCGCGAGGTCGATCGCGACCTCGAGCCCGTTGCGCCGGGCCTCCTTGACGAAGGCCTTGAAGGTGCGCTCGCTGCCCAGCTCGGGATGGATCGCGTCGTGACCGCCGTCCTTCGAGCCGATCGCGTACGGGCTGCCGGGGTCGCCCGGGAGCGCCGTGAGGGAGTTGTTGCGGCCCTTGCGGTGCGTGGTGCCGATCGGGTGGACCGGCGTGAGGTAGACGACGTCGAAGCCCATCGCCGCGATCGCCGGCAGGCGCCGGGCAGCGCTCGTGAACGTGCCCGAGCGCCAGCGCCCGTCCTTGAGCCGGCGCGCCCCCTCGGAGCGCGGGAACATCTCGTACCACGCGCCCGCGAGCGCCAGCGGGCGCTCCACGCGCAGGGCGTACGTGGCCGACGCCGTCACGTGGTCGCGCAGCGGGGCGCGGTCCAGGGCCTCGCGCACCTCGGGGGCCGTCGCCGCGGCGAGGCGGGCGAGGGCGGGGCGGCCCGCGTCGGCGAGAGCGGCCGCGGCGTCGGCGAGCGTGCGGGCGTCGTCGGGGTCGCGGACGCCGTCGGCCAGGACGCGCTCGAAGAGCCGCACGCCCTCGGCGAGCATGAGGTCGACGTCGACCCCCGCCTCGATCTTGATCGTCGCGTCGTGCGCCCAGGTCCCGTAGGGGTCGCTCCACGCCTCGACGCGCAGGGACCACGGTCCCTCCACGTCCGGGTGCAGCGTGGCGCGGAACCGGTCGAGGCCGGGCGCGACGTCGACCATGCGCGCGGTGCGCTCGGTCCCGTCGGGGGCGACGAGGACCGCGGTCGCCGCGACGGCGTCGTGCCCCTCGCGGAACACGGTGGCCTCGATCGGGACCATCTCGCCCACGACGGCCTTGGCGGGCCACCGGCCGCCCTCGACGACGGGCGAGACCTCGAGCACGGGGATGCGGCCGATCGGCGTCGCGGGGGAGACCGAGGGGACGGGCGAGCGGAGGGGGGCGCTGGCCGGCGGGGTCGACGTCACACGGACAACGTAGCGAGGCCTGCGGGGGCCCGGCACCTGGGGAGCACTCTCGGCGCGCCGGGACGGGTGGCCGAGATTTCATGCAAGCGTTACGCCGAGGTGACACGGACGGGGTGTGCCGGGTCGTCGGGCTGCGTAGTCTCGTCCCCGTGAGAGCGATCCGACGGTTCACCGTCCGCACCCTGCTGCCCGCCGCGCTGCGCGACCTCGACGAGCTGGCCCACAACCTGCGCTGGTCGTGGCACGCGCCGACGCACGACCTGTTCGCCGGGATCGACCCCGAGTGCTGGTCGACCGTGCACGGGGACCCCGTCGCGCTGCTGGGCGTGCTCGGCCCCGAGCGGCTCGCCGAGCTCGCCGGCGACTCAGCCTTCGTCGAGCGCGTGCGCGCCGCCGCCGACGACCTGCGCCACTACCTGCAGGACGACCTGTGGTACCAGCAGCAGGCGGCCTCCCGCGCGGTCGGTGGCGTGGACACCGGCGACGCGGCGGCGGGGGATGCGGACGCGCTGCCCGCGGCGATCGCCTACTTCTCGCCCGAGTTCGGCATCACGTCGGTGCTCCCGCAGTACTCGGGAGGCCTCGGCATCCTCGCGGGCGACCACCTCAAGAGCGCGAGCGACCTCGGCGTGCCGATCGTCGGCGTCGGGCTCCTGTACGGCGCCGGGTACTTCAAGCAGTCGCTCACGCGCGACGGCTGGCAGGTCGAGACCTACCCGCTGCTCGACCCGGACGGCTTGCCGCTCACGCTCCTGCGCGAGGACGACGGGACGCCGGCCCGCGTGTCGCTCGCGCTGCCGGGCGGGCGCGCGCTCCACGCCCACGTGTGGGTCGCGGCCGTCGGTCGCGTGCCGCTGCTGCTCCTCGACTCCAACGTGCCGGGCAACGACGAGGCGGCGCGCAAGGTGACCGACCGCCTGTACGGCGGCGGTGGCGAGCACCGCCTCCAGCAGGAGCTGCTCCTCGGGGTGGGCGGTGTCCGGGCGCTGCGGCTGTGGTCGCGGCTCACCGGCGCCCCGACGCCGGAGGTCTACCACACCAACGAGGGCCACGCGGGCTTCCTCGGCGTCGAGCGGATCCTCGAGCTCGTCGAGCAGGGCCTGACGTTCGAGGAGGCGCTCGAGGCCGTGCGCGCCGCGACGGTGTTCACGACGCACACCCCGGTGCCCGCCGGCATCGACCGCTTCGGGCGGGACCTCGTCACGCAGTACTTCGGCGGGGACATGGCCGTCGACGGCCTGCCCGTCGACCGCATCCTCGCGCTGGGCGCCGAGGACTACGACGGTGGCGACCCCACGGTGTTCAACATGGCCGTCATGGGACTGCGGCTCGGCGGCCGGGCCAACGGCGTCTCGCTCCTGCACGGGCAGGTGTCGCGCGGGATGTTCGAAGGCCTGTGGCCGGGCTTCGACGCGCGCGAGGTGCCCATCACCTCCGTGACCAACGGCGTCCACTCGCCGACCTGGGTCGACCCGGCGCTCGCGGCCCTGGAGGCCGAGCGGCTCGGGCTCGACGAGCTCACGGCCGACGACGCGTCGTCGGGCTGGCTGCGGACCGGTCGCGAGGGTGTGGGCGACGGGCCTGCCGGCGACGGCCCCGCCGTGAGCGACGCGGAGCTGTGGGCGATCCGGCGCGAGATGCGCGGACGCCTCGTCGACGAGGCGCGACGCCGGGTGCGCAAGTCCTGGCGCGAGCGCGGCGCGAGCCCGGCCGAGCTCGGCTGGATCGACGACGTGCTCTCGCCCGACGTGCTGACCATCGGCTTCGCGCGCCGCGTGCCCACGTACAAGCGGCTCACCCTCATGCTGCGCGACCCCGCGCGGCTCAAGGCGCTCCTGCTGCACCCGGAGCGCCCGGTGCAGCTCGTCGTCGCGGGCAAGTCGCACCCCGCGGACGACCAGGGCAAGCGGCTCATCCAGCAGCTCGTCCGGTTCACGGACGACCCCGAGGTGCGCCACCGCATCGTCTTCCTGCCGAACTACGACATCGCCATGGCGCAGTCGCTCTACCCGGGCTGCGACGTGTGGCTCAACAACCCGTTGCGCCCCCTCGAGGCGTCGGGCACGTCGGGCATGAAGTCGGCCCTCAACGGCGGCCTCAACCTGTCGATCCTCGACGGGTGGTGGGACGAGTGGTTCGACGGCGAGAACGGCTGGGCCATCCCGACCGCCGACGGCGTCGACGACCCGGACCGCCGCGACGACCTCGAGGCGGCGGCGCTCTACGACCTCGTCGAGCAGCAGGTCGCGACGCGGTTCTACGACCGCTCCGCCGACGGGGTGCCCGAGCGGTGGCTCGAGATGGTGCGGCACACGCTCGCGACGCTCGGGCCGAAGGTGCAGGCCACGCGCATGGTCGGCGAGTACGTGACCAGGCTCTACGCCCCCGCCGCCGTCGCGGGCCGGGCGCTCGCCGCCGACGGCCTCGAGCGCGCGCGCGAGCTCGCGCACTGGAAGCGGTCGGTGCGGGACGGCTGGTCGCGCGTGCGCGTCGACCACGTCGACTCGAGCGGCATCAGCGAGGTGCCGCAGGTCGGCGACAGGCTCACCGTGCGCGCGTACGTCTCGCTCGGGGACCTGCGCCCGGAGGACGTCGAGGTGCAGGTCGTGCACGGACGCGTCACCGAGGCCGACGTGATCGAGGAGTTCACCGCGGAGCCGCTGGCGCTCGCGGAGACGTACGAGGCGGGCCGCCACGCCTTCGCGGGCGAGGTCGTGCTCGAGTCGTCGGGCCCGTTCGGCTACACGGTGCGCGTCGTGCCGAAGCACACCGGCCTGCCGAGCGTCGCCGAGCTCGGCCTGGTCGCCAACGCCTGACACCGAGGCGTGATCGCGAGATAGAAGCCGCGGTCGTGAGGTAGAACCCGCCGCGTTCTACCTCACGACCGCGGGCTCTACGTCGCGGGCAGCGCGCCAGGGCGAGGTGACGGCGACGGGTCGTCCGCTCGTCCACAGGCCCGCCGCTCGGTCTGGCGACGGCGGTCCGGCTCGGCCACGCTGTGCCGCATGGACACGGACGGGCACGATGCCGAGGCGGCGCGGCGGGCGGCGGGTCGAATTCCGAGAGGAACACGTCGTCCGCCGGGACGTGCCGACGACGCGTGGAACGCGCCCCTGCCATCCGTGGTGCGCTTCTCCGCGGAGCGGCGCGCGGAGATCGCCGGTGACCTCCGTCGCGGCACGCTCGTGCGGGCGCGCCGGGGGATCTACGTGACCACCCCCTCTTCTCGGACGCCTCCGGCGCAGCGCAGGAGGGAGTCGGTCGTGGTGCAGGCCGTCGCGCTCGCCGAGCGGCTGACGACGGACTTCTGGTTCAGCCACTCGACGGCAGCCGTCCTGCACGGGCTCTGGACGTGGCGCCTCGCCGAGGAGGTCCACGTGACGCAGCTCGGGAACCCCTCCGTGCGGCGTCGTGCAGATCCAGGTGTCCGGCGGCACTGGACGCCACTCCCCGTGACGGACCGAGGTGAGGTCGACGGGTTGCCGGTCACGTCGCTCGAGCGGACCATCGTCGACTGCGCACGCCATCTCGCGCCCACGGCCGGGATCGTCGTCGCGGACTCCGGCCTCCGTGCCGGCGCGGACATCGGGCGGGTCGCGGCGGTGCTCGAGGCTGCCGCCGGTGGGCGAGGCGTGCGGCGAGCACGGCGGGTGCTGGCCGAGGCCGACGGCCGGTCGGAGTCCCCGGGTGAGAGCGCGGTCCGGTGGATCGCGGTCGACGGAGGACTCTCGCGTCCGGAGCCGAACCACGTGGTGTCGACCTGGCGTGGCGAGTACCGGCTCGACCTCGCCTGGACGGAGCAGCGGGTCGCCGTCGAGTTCGACGGCGCGGTCAAGTACTCCGGCGGCGAGTTCGGCGACCCGCAAGGACGGCTGCTTGCGGAGAAGGCACGTCACGACGCGCTCGTGGAGGCGGGGTGGTTCGTCCTGCGGGTCACCTGGGGCGACCTCGCGGACCCGGATCTGCTCGTCCGCAGAATCCGGTCGGCGCTCGTTCGACGCGCCGCGAGATAGAGCGCGCGGTCGCGAGAAAGGGCTCCGGGAGCTCTATCTCGCGGCTGGGGCGTCTATCTCGCGAGGGACGAGGGTGAGGTAGCGGGCTCGGGTGCGCAGGACGTCGCGCAGCTGGGTGCCGATGCCCTCGACGAACTCCTCGCGGTATACCGCGTCGACCTGCACGGAGATGGCGTAGTACAGCCCGGTGAACGTGGCGATCGCGACGGACACGCGCAGCAGCGTCTGCGTGACGACGAGCTGCGCGCCCTCGACGCCCGAGCCGCCCGCGAGCTCGACGGTGCGCTGCCACGTGCCGCCGTCGACGTCCCACAGCGCCATGACCTCCGGCGTGACGGTGAGCGTGCCGAGCGCCATGAAGAACACGCCCATGCCGAGGCTCACGACGAGCACCTGCAGCAGCTGGCTCGTCGCGATCATCGCGGCGAGGTTCGCCATCTGGCGCCGGCTGAAGCGGGCGGCGAGCTCGCCGTCGGGCACGTCTGCCGCAGCGTCGGCGAGCGACTCACGCGCCTCGCCGGGCACGCGCAGCGCCACGAAGAGCACGACCAGCAGGAGGAAGAACCCGCCGAGCACGAGGTCGGCGACGCCGTGCGTCCGGTCGAACACCTGCCAGACCTCGGCGTTGTAGAACAGCACCAGCGAGAACACGAGCAGCAGCGGCAGGAGGCGCACGAGCCGCAGCAACGACGCCCCCAGCTCGTCGACGACGCGCGCCAGTCCCCACCACAGCGACGACAGCACCCCGTAGCCCACGACGACGCGCACGACTCCCAGCAGCACGAGGTTCCCGACGACGGTGACCAGCGCGTCGACCCACTGTCCGCCGAACACCAGGGGGAGCAGGGCCGGCACGAGGACGAAGAACGCGAGCTC
This sequence comes from Cellulosimicrobium sp. Marseille-Q4280, assembly GCF_943181405.1. Lineage (GTDB taxonomy): Bacteria > Actinomycetota > Actinomycetes > Actinomycetales > Cellulomonadaceae > Cellulosimicrobium. The sequence goes on along the minus strand of NZ_CALPBY010000003.1, from coordinate 700,791 downwards.
GGGAAGACCGACGGACTGCGGCAGGGTCGTCCACCGCCGGCCACGCAGCACGTTGAGCGCGGCGTAGGCCGCCCCCACGAGCGCGGCGCCCCCGAGCAGCGCGAGCACGTTCGCCCAGGCCGGCCAGCCCATCCGGACGGCACCGGACAGCTCGGCGAGCAGCACGACGAGGAGGAACGGTGCCGATCGGCCGAACACGTCACGGTCGAGCGAGTGGCCCTCGACGAGGAGCGGGAGGCCGTTCCGTCGGAAGAACCGCTCGCACGCGGCGGCGTCCACGGGGACGTCGGGCGTCCGGCCGGTCTCCGGGTGCGCGACGTCGTCCGGCTCGCTCGCGTCGTCGTGCACGGTCATGGTCGGTGACCCTACCGGCCGCGTGCCGAGGGACCGAGGCGGCGAGACCGCCGATCCGGGGCGATCGTGGTCCCGTCCCGTCGCGTCCCGCCCCGTCCCGTCCCGTGGCGACCGGGGCCTCGCTCGCTGGGAGTCAGGCGAGCTCGGCCGCGAGCGCCCGGCCGGCGACCCGCCCCGAGAAGAGGCAGCCGCCGAGGAACGTGCCCTCGAGCGCGCGGTGCCCGTGCACCCCGCCGCCGCCGAACCCGGCCGCCTCGCCGGCGGCCCAGAGGCCGGGCAGCACGGAGCCGTCCGCGCGCAGGACGCGCGCCGACGTGTCGGTCCACAGCCCGCCGAGCGTCTTGCGCGTGAGCACCGAGAGCCGCACGGCGAGCAGGGGCCCGTCCTTCGGCGTCGTGAGCGGGCGCGGCGGGGAGACGCGGATGAGCCGGTCGACGCGGTAGCGGCGGGCCATCGCGGTCGCGACGACCTGCGGGTCCTTGCCGAGCCCGGTGCGGACCTGCTCGTCGCGGAGGTGGACGAGCCGGGCGAGCGCCGCGGCGTCGACGTGACCGCGCGAGCCGGGCGTCGCGTCGACGAGCGCGTTCATGCGGCCCGCGAGCTCCTCGGGGGTGTCGGCCCACACGAACTCGGGCGACTGCTCGGCGAACCGCGCGACCGGCCCGACGGCGCCCGGCAGCACGCGCTGCGCGAGCAGGCGCACGTCCTTGCCCGTGAGGTCGGGGTTCTGCTCGGAGCCCGAGAGCGCGAACTCGCTCTCCATGATCGCCTTGTTGAGCACGAACCAGGAGTGGTCGTCGCCGCGCTCCGTGACGTGCTGTAGCGCGCCGAGCGCGTCGAAGCCCGGGAACAGCGGCGCGGGGAGCCGGTTGCCGTCGGCGTCGAGCCACAGAGAGCTCGGCCCGGGCAGGATGCGGATGCCGTGATCGGTCCACACGGGGGAGTGGTTGGCGATGCCCTCGGGGTAGTGCCACATGCGGTCCTCGTGCACGAGCGCGGCACCCGCGCCGGCCGCGACGCCGATCATCAGCCCGTCCGTGGAGTCCGGGACGCCCGAGAGCATCCGCGCCGGCAACGTCCCCGCCGCCCTCGGCCACCGGGAGCGCACGAGCTCGTGGTTCGCGCCGATCCCGCCCGACGTCACGACGACGGCGCTCGCCGCGATCTCGACGTCGCCGACCACGTCCCGCGAGGAGGGTGCACCGCGCTCCACGTCCGACGGCGCGAGGACCTCCGCGCGCACGCCCGTGACCGCGCCGTCGGTCACGACGAGCGACGTCACGCGGTGCCGGAACCGGAGGTCGAGCAGACCGGCGGCCCGCGCGTCGAGCGCGGCGCGGACGAACGGCTCGAGGACGGCGGGACCGGTGCCCCACGTGACGTGGAAGCGCGGGACCGAGTTGCCGTGCGCCCCCGAGGCGCCGCCGTCGGCGCCCGCGAGCACGGGGTACCCGCCGCGCTCGGCCCACTGCACGAGCGGGAACCACCGCACGCCCTTGGCGTGCAGCCACGACCTCATGTCGCCCGCGGCGAAGTCCACGAACGCCCGGGCCCACGCGTACCCGTGCCGGTCCGGTCCCTCGCCACGGTCGGCGCCGGCGGCGAACTGCGCGGACCCGAGCCAGTCGTCGAACGCGAGCTCGGCCGAGTCCGTGACGCCCATGCGGCGCTGCTCGGGCGACCCGACGAGGAACAGGCCGCCGAACGACCACCACGCCTGACCCCCGAGGCTCGCTGCGGGTTCCTGGTCGAGCAGCACGACGCGACGACCGGCGGCGGTGAGCTCCGTCGCGGCGACGAGCCCGGCGAGGCCTGCCCCCACGACGACGACATCGGGGTTCTCGACGGTGTGCGAGCTGACGGAGGAGTCGACCACGGTGTCACCCATGCGCGAACACTAGAGCACACCGTGCACGGGCGGGAGCCTCGACCTCGCGGGACCGGGGTACTACCTCGGCGGGGTGGGGGAGACGTACACCCGCACGCTGAGCGGCTCGAGCACGACGACGTCGCCCGCCCGGGCGTCCTCGTCGCCCTGGTCGTCGGGGTGCTCCCAGTCGGAGTCCCACACGAGGGACCACCGCTCGAGGGCCTCACCGGCCGCGGCGCGCACGCTCGGCAGCGTCACGTCGACGGCGTCGAGGGAGCCCGCCAGGACGACGAGGACGTCGCTCGCGCCGGGCTCCGGCGCGGTGCGCAGCATCTGGAGCGTGCGCACCTGCGGGTCGTGCCACGTCGCGTGGTCGAGCAGCTCGCCGTCGGCGTCGAACCAGACGAGGTCGGGCACCCCGGGCACGTGCGACCCGGGTACGGGACGCCCGGTGTAGAACGTGTCGGGTCTCAGCGCCGGGTGCTCGCGACGCAGCGCGAGCAGGTACCGGGCGGTGGCGAGGAGGTCCTTGCGCCACGGCGACAGGTCCCACGAGACCCACGACGTCTCGCCGTCCTGCACGTACGCGTTGTTGTTGCCCCGCTGGGTACGGCCCATCTCGTCGCCGGCCGTGATCATGGGCGTGCCGGCCGCGAGCACGAGCGTCGCGAAGAGGTTGCGGATCGAGCGTCGCCGCAGCGGCGCGATCTCGACACCGGGACCGAGCGCGCTGCCGTCCGCACCGTGGGGGTCCTCGGGGACCGCTCCCGTGCCGCCTCCCGCCGCACCCGACACGGTGGTCGTCGCGTCCGGCGTCGAGACCGGACCCTCGAGCCCGTGGTTCCACGACCGGTTGTCGTTCGTGCCGTCCCGGTTGCCCTCGCCGTTGGCGAGGTTGTGCTTGTGGTCGTACGCGACGAGGTCGGCGAGCGTGAACCCGTCGTGCGCCGTCACGTAGCTCACCGACGCGACCGGGCCGCGCAGGAGCGGCGGGTCGCTGCGGCCGAACAGGTCCGCGGACCCCGCGAGCCGCGTCGCGAGGTCGCGCACGCCGTGCCCCGGCCGTCCGTGCGACGCCTCACGTGCGTCGGCGAGCCAGAACTGGCGCACGGCGTCGCGGAAGCGGTCGTTCCACTCGGCCATCGGCGGCGGGAACTGGCCCGTGCGCCATCCGCCCGGTCCGACGTCCCACGGCTCGGCGACGAGCTTGAGCCCGCTGAGCACCGGGTCGGTCTGGAGCGCGACGAGGAACGGGTGGTCGGGGTCGAAGCCGCTCTCGCCGCGCCCGAGCGTGACGGCGAGGTCGAACCGGAACCCGTCCACGCCCACGCCCTCTGCCCAGTACCGCAGCGAGTCGAGCGCCGCGCGCACGACGGCGGGCCGGCGGAAGTCGAGCGAGTTGCCCGTCCCGGTGACGTCGGCGAGCCGGGCGGGCGTCGCGCCGTCGTGCAAGTAGTGCACCGCGTTGTCGAGGCCGCGCCACGACAGGTGGTAGCCGTCGGCGCCGCCCTCGCACGTGTGGTTGTGGACGACGTCGAGCAGCACCTCGAGGCCCGCCTCGTGCAGGAGGTGGACCATGCCCCGCACCTCGTCGAGGACGGCGCCCGGCCCGGCGGCCTGCGCGGCGCGCGTCGCGTACGCGGCGTGCGGGGCGAAGAAGCCGAGCGTCGAGTACCCCCAGTAGTTGGTGCGGCCGCTCGCCAGCAGGTGGGGCTCCGGGACGTTCGCGTGCACGGGCAGCAGCTCGATCGTCGTGACGCCGAGCGACCGCAGGTGCTCGATCGTCACCGGGTGCGCGAGCCCCGCGTACGTGCCGCGCAGGTGCTCGGGGAGCGCCTCCAGCCGCTGCGTGAGCCCGCGCACGTGCGCCTCGTACACCACCGTCTCCGACCAGGGGACGTGCGGCCGCGGCGCGACCGGGCCCGTCGGCTCCGCGACGACCACGGAGTGCGGCACGAACCCCAGGGAGTCCCGGTCGTCGGCAGGCCCGTACGGGTCGGCGCCCGCGTGGCCGCGGATCGCCGGGTCGTCGACGAGCTCGCCCACGAGGCCGCGCGCGTAGGGGTCGACGAGGAGCTTCGCGGGGTTGTGCCGCAGGCCGGCCGCGGGGTCCCACGGGCCGTGGACGCGGAAGCCGTAGCGCTGACCGGCGCGGACGCCGGGCACGTGCGCGCGCCAGACGCCGAACGCCGGCCCCTCGAGCGCCACCCGGCGCTCGCGGAACCGCGACGCGACCGCGCCGCCGCCGACGTCACCGCGATCCCCGCCGTCGTCCGCGGCGTCGACGGCGTCGACGAGGCACAGCTCCACGGCGGTCGCGTGGGAGGCCTGCACGGCGACGTCGACCCCGTCACCGGCGAGGTGGACGCCGAGCCGGGGGACGGGCGCGTGGCGGTCGACGCGGGAAGGCGCCGGGACGTCGGACGGAGCATGCACCCGTCCATTGTGGCGGGTGTCACCGGCCCCGTCGTACAGCCGCCGGTACGCTTCCGTTGCAGGGCGGGCACGCTGCCCGCCCACCGCCCAGCACAGGGAGTGAGCACTCGATGCGGATCGTCGTCGCCGTGAAGTACGTCCCGGACATCCATGCCGACCGGGGCTTCGAGGGCGGGCGGGTCGTCCGCCGCTCCGACGAGGGGACGCTCAACGAGCTCGACGAGAACGCGCTCGAGGCAGCGCTGCGCGTCGTCGAGGGCCTGCCGGAGGAGGAGCGGGCCACGAGCGAGGTCGTCGTCGTGACGGTCGCCGGACCCGACGCGGACGCCGCCGTGAAGAAGGCGTTCCAGCTCGGCGTCGACCGTGGCGTGCGCGTGAGCGACGACGCGATCGCCGGCTCGGACTACTTCGGCACCGCGCGGGTGCTCGCCGCGGCCGTGCGCCGTCTGGCCGCCGAGTCCCCGGTCGACCTCGTGGTGACCGGCATGGCGGCGCTCGACGGGCTCGGGTCCGTGGTCCCGGCCCTGCTGTCCGCGGAGCTGGGACTGCCGCAGCTCACGCTCGCCGGCGCGCTGGAGCTCGACGGCGAGGCGGGTGCCCGCACCGCGCGCGTCACGCGCGAGCTCGACGGCGTCGACGAGGTGCTGGAGGCCTCCCTGCCCGCCGTCGTGAGCGTCACGGACCACGCGAACGACCCGCGCTTCCCGAACTTCAAGCTCATCATGGCGGCCCGCACGAAGCAGGTGGAGGCGTGGAGCCTCGCGGACCTCGACGTCGAGCCCGCGGAGGTCGGCGACGCCGGGGCCCGCACGCGCGTGCTCGCCGCGTCGCCGCGTCCGCCGCGGCCCGAGGTCGAGATCGTCGTCGACAAGGGTGAGGGCGGCCGCGCGCTCGCCGAGTACCTCATCCGCAACGAGCTGGTCTGAGAGGACGCCACCATGACCGCCACCACCTCCGCGACCGTCCCCACGGGCAACCGCACCGTCCTCGTCCTGCTCGACAGCCCCGGCACCGAGCTGCGCTCGCCGGGGCTCGAGCTCCTCACGCACGCGCGCGGCGTCGGCCGCGTCGAGGCCGTCGCGCTCGAGGCGCCGAGCCTCGACGTGCTCGCCCAGCTCGGCGCGTACGGCGTCGAGACCGTCCGTCAGGCCGAGCTCTCGGCCGACGGGCACGGGGTGGGCGGCGACGTCGCGCACCTCACGCCCGTCGTCGCCGAGGCGCTCGCCGCGGCGGTCCGGGCGACCGACGCCGACGTCGTGCTGCTCACCTCCTCGTTCCCGAACAAGGAGGCGGCGGCGCGCCTGGCGTTCCTGACCGGCGCCGGCCTCGTCGTCGACGCGACCGCCCTGGACGTGGCCGCCGACGGCGCGGACGCCGGGCACGTCGTCGCGGACAAGAGCGTCTTCGCGGGGTCGTGGGACGTGCGCAGCGCCGTGACCACGGACCTCGCCGTCCTCACGGTCCGCGCGAACTCCGTCGCGCCGGAGCCGGCGCCCGAGGCGGTCGCCACCGAGGTCGTCGGGTTCTCCGTCGACCTGTCCGCCGCCGCGACGTCGGCGCGCGTCGTCTCGCGGACCGTCCACCCGACGTCCGCGGCGGGACGCCCCGCGCTCGGCGAGGCGGCGGTCGTCGTCACCGGCGGGCGCGGGACGAACGGCGACTTCGAGCCCGTCCTCGAGCTCGCCGACGCCCTCGGTGCGGCGGTCGGCGCGACGCGTGACGCCGTCTACGAGGGCTGGCACGACCAGTTCGTCGGCCAGACCGGCGTCACCGTCGCACCCCGCCTGTACATCGGCGCGGGCGTCTCGGGCGCCCCGCACCATCGGGGCGGCATGCAGGCGTCGCAGGTCGTCGTCGCGGTGAACAACGACCCGGAGTGCCCGCTCTTCGAGATCTCCGACTTCGCCGTCGTCGGCGACCTGGCCGACGTGCTGCCGCAGGCGGCGCAGGTCATCCGGGAGCACCGGGCCAACCAGGGCTGACGGGACGCCCGGTCCCGCACGGCGGGCACCGGGGTCCCACCCGGTGGGCATCCAGAGTTCACCCGCTCGCCACCCGCCGGCACACCGGTCGTCATGGACCGTTCCTAGCGTCGGGCCGACTCCTCGCCACGAGGAGGCCCCCCGACCCGTGGAGACCCCGATGACGATCACTCCCGCCCCCGAGCAACGCACGATGCTGCCCCTCGCGCCCTACGTGCGCGGCAAGCGCAGCCCGGTGACCTGCCGGCTGAAGTGCGCCGACGCGTGCTCGCACGCCGCACCCAACGCGAGCGACAACGAGTACTTCCGCGACGTCGCCGGGCAGGCGCTCTCGCGTCGCGCGCTGCTCGGCGGGCTCGCGGTCGGTGCCGCGGTCGTCGTGGTCGGCGCGCAGACGGCGACCGCGCCCTCCGCGCAGGCCGCGGTGCCCGCGCACGGCGGGTGGGGCGGGGGAGGCCACGGCGCGGGCAAGGGGCTGTCGTTCGGCCCGATCGCCCCCCAGGCGGCCGCGACCGACGCGCTCGTCGTGCCCGACGGCTACGCGTGGCGACCGATCATCCGCTGGGGCGACCCGATCCTGCGCGGGGGCCGCGCGTTCGACCCGGCGAACCAGTCGCCCGAGCAGCAGGCGCTGCAGTTCGGCTACAACAACGACTACCTCGACATCCTGCCCTACGAGCGCGAGCGCGGGCTGTGGTGGTGGGGCCGGCACAAGGACGACGGCCGCGGGACGCGCGGTCTGCTCGTGACGAACCACGAGTACACGAACCCCGGCATCATGTTCGACGAGTCGTACGACGCCGCGACCCGGCGCGCGATCGAGCGGGCCGCGCACGGCATGTCGGTCGTGGAGGTCCGGCGTCGTCGCACGGGACAGCCGTGGGAGTACGTGCCCGACAGCCGTTCGAACCGCCGTGTCCACATCGGCACGGAGTTCCGTGTCGACGGGCCGGCCGCGGGCTCCGACCTGCTCACGACGGTGGCCGACCCGTCGGGCACGCGCGTCCTCGGCACGCTGAACAACTGCGCCGGCGGCACGACGCCCTGGGGCACGGTGCTGTCCGGGGAGGAGAACTTCCACGGCTACTTCCGCACCGCGGGCTCCGGGCACGACGCCCGCTACGGCCTGCGCGACGCGGCGACCGGCTACGGCTGGGAGCTCGACGACCCGCGCTTCGACGCGCGCAACGCCGGCTACGAGAACGAGCCGAACCGGTTCGGTTGGATCGTCGAGATCGACCCGTACTCGCCGGGCGAGGCACCCGTGAAGCACACCGCGCTCGGGCGCTTCAAGCACGAGGGCGCGAACGTCATCCTGTCCCGGCGCGGCCACGCGGTGGCGTACATGGGCGACGACGAGCGCTTCGACTACGTGTACAAGTTCGTCTCCTCGCGCACGATGCGCTCGGGGAACAGCGACGGGGCCCGCCGCCACAACAAGACGCTCCTCAGCGAGGGGTCGCTGTACGTCGCGCGGTTCACCGGGGACTCGCCGGCCGCCGAGATCGACGGTTCGGGCGCCCTGCCGTCCGACGGCGCGTTCGACGGCCGCGGCGAGTGGCTGCCGCTCGTGGTCGACGGGCGCAGCGCCGTCGAGGGCATGTCGGTCGAGGAGGTGCTGGTCTACACGCGCGTGGCGGCCGACAAGGTCGGCGCGACGAAGATGGACCGTCCCGAGGACGTCGAGCCGAACCCGGTGACGGGTCGCGTGTACGTGGCGTGCACGAACAACACCTCGCGCGGGCCGTCGGGCACCGAGGCCGCGACGGAGCCGAACCCGCGGAACACCAACCGCGACGGGCACGTCGTCGAGATCGTCGAGGACCGGGACGACGCCGCGGCGCGCTCGTTCCGCTGGAACCTCCTCCTCGTCGCCGGCGACCCCGCGACGAACGCCTCGACGTACTTCGCGGGCTACCCGAAGGACAAGGTGTCGCCGATCTCGTGCCCCGACAACCTCGCGTTCGACGCCGAGGGCAACCTCTGGATCTCCACGGACGGTCAGCCGAGCACGATCCAGAAGTGCGACGGCCTGTTCAAGGTGCCGCTCAGCGGTCGCGAGCGCGGCCGGGTCCAGCAGTTCCTCTCGGTCCCGCGCGAGGCGGAGACGTGCGGTCCGGTCATCGACTCGAAGGACCGCATGGTGTACGTCGCCGTGCAGCACCCGGGCGAGAACGGCTCGTACGACGCGCAGACGTCGGCGTTCCCCGACTACGTGACGCCCGGTGCGCCCGTCCCGGTCGGTGCGTTCGCCGGCCCGCGGCCCGCGGTCGTGCAGGTCTGGAAGGACTGAGGCGCGGCTCCTCGCGCCCGACGGCGCCGGTCACCCCCGCGGGGACCGGCGCCGTCCGGCGCTCCAGGAGGTCAGTGGTCGCAGAGGCCGACGTGCTCGAGCCACGCGACCGCCGCGACGCCCTGCGCGCGCTGGAACGGGCGCAGGTTCGGGATGCTCGGCACGTCCGGCTTGCGCGCCGAGTGGAGGAAGTACCCGGCGATGCCGGCGACGACCGCGCGCAGGTCGGCGGGGTGCACGTCGCGGGTGAGCGGGTGCGCCGCGAACGTGGCCGCCGCCCAGGCACCGCCGCGCGCCCGTCGCGCGGTCTCCGCCTGCGGCGTCACGGGCTCGACCACGCCCGCGACGCCCTGCATGACGACGCTCGGCAGGAACATCGCGAGGTCCAGCCACCCCGCGCCGCGCGAGGCGTGCGGCCAGTCGACGAGGTAGACGGTCGACGGCGTGAGGAGCAGGTTGTCGGCGCGCAGGTCGCCGTGCACGAAGGACTCGCCCTCGCACGCGACGAGCGCGCTGCGCTCCGCCTCGGCGAGCGCGTCGAGGTGCTCGGCCGCCCACGGCACGAGGCTCGCGAGCCCGGGGTCGGGGTCGTCGCGCAGGGCGCGCCACCCGGTGGACAGGCGAGCGAAGTCGGGGCCCGTGGGGGGCAGGCGCATGTCCCGCGCGCCCGGGACGGCTGCCAGCGTCTCGAGCGCCGCGAGCACGCGGTCCAGCTCGTCGGGCACCCACGGGGTGGCGGGGACGTGCCCGTCGACCACCTCGAACGCGAGGACGATCCAGTCGCCGTCACCGTGCCCCCAGGCGAACCGGGGCGTCGGGATCTGGCGCGGCAGCCGGGTGGCGATCCTCGCCTCCGCACGGTGCAGGTCGGCCGCGACGGGCTCGTCCGCCGAGCGCGCCGCCTTGACGAAGAGGCGCTGGCCGTCGTCGAGCTCGAGCACGGACGCCAGGCCGGGGCTGAACCCCGACACGACGGAGGTCTCCGCGACCACGCGTCCCCCGGCGACCGCCTCGAGCTCGTCGCGCAGCGCGACGGGCAGGTCGAACCAGCGCAGGCGGCGTCCGCCGGCGGCGACCGGGACGAGGGAGGTCTCGTCCACGGCGGGTGCGACGTCGTCGGGCATCGTGGTGCCATTTCCCCTGGTCGGCTCACGGGACTGCGGCAGGCGCTGCCTGTGCTGCTCGCGCTGCACGGGGCTGTCCTGCCGGGGTGTCGGGCCCGCGACGGAACGGTTGGCGCGCGGCTCGGCTCGAAGGTCGGGGACCGGCGGACGGCCGGGCACAGACCTCAGACAAAATAGCGCGTCCAGGACGTTTGTCCAGCGACGGACCGCAGGGTGAACGGTGCGGGGCGGCGCTTCGTCGACTGGTTCGTAGACTGGGTGACCGTGACCCAGCCATCCGGCGCCCCGTCCGGGACCTCCTCAGCCGCCGTCCGAGGCGTCGCGTACCTCGACCACGCCGCCACGACGCACCTCTCCGCGGCGGCCCGGGACGCCCTCGTCGACGAGCTGTCGCGCACGGGCAACCCGTCCTCCCTGCACGCCGCCGGGCGCGCAGCGCGGCGCACGGTCGAGGAGGCGCGCGAGGCGGTCGCGGCGGCGCTCGGCGCACGGCCCAGCGAGGTCGTGCTCACGGCGGGCGGTACCGAGGCCGACAACCTCGCGATCAAGGGGCTGTTCTGGGGTCGGCGCACCACCGACCCGCGCCGCCGCCGCATCGTCGTCTCCGCGGTCGAGCACCACGCGGTCCTCGACCCGGCGTTCTGGATGGCGGAGCACGCGGGCGCGGAGATCGTGCTGCTGCCGGTCGACGCGCAGGGCCGCGTCGAGCTCGACGCGCTGCGGGCCGAGCTCGCGCAGCACGCCGACGAGATCGCGCTCATCTCGGTCATGTGGGCGAACAACGAGGTCGGCACGCTGCAGCCCGTGCACGAGGTCGTGCAGCTCGCGCGCCCCCACGGCATCCCCGTGCACTCGGACGCGGTGCAGGCCGTCGGCCAGGTCCCGGTCGACTTCGCGGCGAGCGGGCTCGACGCGATGACGGTCTCGGGGCACAAGCTCGGAGGGCCCGTGGGCGTGGGTGCGCTCGTCGCGCGCCGCGACGCACCGCTGACGCCCGTGCTGCACGGCGGCGGGCAGGAGCGCGGCGTGCGCTCCGGCACGCTCGACGCTCCCGCGATCCGCGCGTTCGGCGTCGCGGTCGCCGAGGCGGTCGGGCGCCGCGCGGAGCGGGCGCAGCACCTGGGGTCGCTGCGCGACGAGCTCGTCGCCGGCGTGCGACGGGTCGTCCCGGACGCCGTCCTGAGCGGTCCCGAGCCCGACCGCGGCGCGGGTGACGAGGAGAGCGCGAGGCTTCCCGGGAACGCCCACTTCACGTTCCCCGGCGCCGAGGGCGACTCCCTGCTCTACCTGCTCGACTCCGCCGGTGTGCAGGCGTCGACCGGTTCGGCCTGCCAGGCGGGGGTCCCGCAGCCGTCCCACGTCCTCCTCGCGATGGGCGTCCCGGAGGACGACGCGCGCGGCGCCCTGCGCTTCTCGCTCGGTGCGACGTCCACCCCCGACGACGTCGCGCACCTCCTCGACGCGCTGCCCGCCGCGGTGGACCGTGCCCGGGCGGCCGGGCTCGCGTCGTCGCCCGCCCGGACCCGTCCTGCTCCCGCGCCGGCCACGGCGTCCGTGCCGGCCCCGTCGGGAGGTGCGGCATGAGGGTGCTCGCCGCGATGTCCGGGGGCGTCGACTCCGCGGTCGCCGCGGCCCTCGCCGTCGAGGCGGGCCACGACGTCGTGGGCGTGCACATGGCCCTGTCGCGCAACCGCGACCAGTTCCGCACCGGCTCGCGCGGCTGCTGCTCGATCGAGGACGCGGGCGACGCGCGGCGCGCGGCCGACGTGCTCGGCATCCCGTACTACGTGTGGGACCTCTCGGAGCGGTTCGAGGACACGGTCGTCGCCGACTTCCTCGCCGAGTACGAGGCGGGCCGCACGCCCAACCCGTGCGTGCGCTGCAACGAGCACATCAAGTTCGAGGCGTTGCTCGACAAGGCGACCGCGCTCGGCTTCGACGCCGTCGCGACGGGCCACTACGCGCGCGTCGTGACGCGCGGGGCGGCCCCGGACGGGACCGGCGGGTCCCGCGAGCTGCACCGCTCGCCGAACCAGGCCAAGGACCAGTCCTACGTGCTCGCGGTCATGGGCCCCGAGCGGCTCGCGCGCGCGATGTTCCCGCTCGGCGACTTCGCGTCGAAGGACGAGGTCCGCGCCGAGGCCGCGCGCCGCGGCCTGTCGGTCTCGGCCAAGCCCGACTCGTACGACATCTGCTTCGTCGCCGACGGCGACACCCAGGGCTTCCTGCGCGACCGGCTCGGTTCGCGCCCCGGCGAGGTCGTCGACACCGAGGGACGGGTGCTGGGCGAGCACGACGGCGCCTACTCGTACACGGTCGGCCAGCGCAAGGGGCTCGGCATCGACCGCCCCGCGCCCGACGGGCGACCGCGCTACGTGCTCGACGTGCAGCCCGCCACGAACCGGGTGGTCGTGGGACCCGCCGAGCTGCTGAGCGTCGACCGGATCGAGGCCGGCGGAGCCGTGTGGTTCGACGGCGTCCTCGACGGACCGGCGCCGCTCGCCCGACCGGGTGCGGCGTTCGACGCCGAGGTGCAGGTCCGCGCGCACGGGACTCCCGTGGCGGCGCGCGTACGAGCCACGGACGGTTCGACGGGCGCGGCGATGAGCGTCGAGCTCACGGGCACACCGCTGCGCGGCGTGGCGGCGGGGCAGTCGCTGGTCGTCTACGCGGGCACGCGCGTGCTCGGCCAGGCCACCGTGGACAGCGCCTCCCGTGCCTCCCGTGGCACTACCGCCCCCGCGTCCGCTCAGCCCGCCGGTACGGGGGTGTCGTCCTGAGCGAGCGCCCGCGCGAGCGCCGGCTCGTCGCGCACGCACCAGTGCTCGACCTCGCGGCCCTCGGCGAAGCGCAGGACGTGCATCTCGCGCACGTGGAAGCGACGTCCCGTCGGTGCGAGCCCGCGGTAGAAGCCCGTGTGGCGGGCGCTCACCTCGACGTGCAGGGCGACGAGGTCGCCCTCCGCGACGGCGTGCAGCACCTCGACGCGCTGGTCGTCGAACGCGTCGGCGTGCCAGCGCATCGTCGCGACGAGCGAGTCGAGCCCGCCGTCCCCGCCGGCGTCGTGGTCGCGGAACCCTGGTGCGAGCAGCGCGGCGAGGACGTCGGCGTGGTTGCCCGGGATGGCCTGCGTGTGCACGGTGATCGCGGCGGCCTTGTTGGCCGCCGTGGCACGAGGAGCCGTCGTGCGACGGCCGTCGTCGTGAACCCTCATGTCGGTCGTGTCCTCCGGTCGGTACCGTCCTGGCCGGAGGTGCGCCCCCGGGCCTCGGTGAGGCCTCGGCACGGCTCCGTCCTTCGAGTACTCCTGGAGAGAGGTGACGGACGCATGATCCGTGACGTACGTGGTGGCCCGACGGTCCGGGGACAGGTCCCATGACCGCCGTGACGGGTCTCGGGCCGTGGCCCGGGGGAGAGGCCGACGTGCTCGAGGCGCAGCTCACGGTGCTCGGCGACCTCGCGGAGGTGCCGACGGGCGTGCAGGGGATCCCCTTCCTCGTGCAGCTGCTCGGCCGCGGTCCCGGCGCCGACCCGACGGGGCGGACCGCCGCGCTCCTGCCCGGCCTGCCGGTCGAGCTGGGCCCGCACGGCTGGAAGCTCGCCGACCATCCGGGCGCCGACGAGCGCCGCGCCGAGGCCCTGGTCCGTGAGGACGTCGAGGCGCTCGCGATCGCGGCGTCGGGGTTCGCCGGCCCGCTCGCCGTGACGGTCCAGGGCCCGTGGACGCTCGCGGCGGAGCTCTACCTCGCGCGCGGCGACCGGGTGCTGTCCGACCGCGGCGCCGTGCACGACCTCGTCGAGGCGCTCGCGTCGGGCGTCGGCGAGCACGTCGCCGAGGTGCGTCGCCAGGTCCCGGGGGCGGACGTCGTCGTGCAGGTCGACGAGCCCCTCCTCGCCGCGGTGGGGGCGGGGGCGCTGCCCAGCTTCTCGGGGTTCTCGCGGCTGCGGGCGGTCGCCGGGCCGGACCTCGTCGACGGGCTGCGTCCCGTGCTCGACGCCGCGCGCGCGGCCGGTGCGTCGACGGTCGTGCACGTGGGGTCGGCCCGCGTCGGGATCGCGCCGGTCGTGCTGGCGGGAGCGGACGCGGTCGGGCTGGCCCTGGGCGCGTGGGACGAGCGCCTGTGGGAGACGGTCGCACGGGCCGTCGAGCGGGGTGTGGGCCTGTGGGCCGCGCTGCCGCCCGCGAAGGCCTCGCAGTGCGCCGGCCCGGCGCTCGGCGAGCTCGCGGACCTCGTCGCGACGCCCTGGCGCCGCATCGGTCTCCCGCCCGCCGCGCTCGACGACGTGACGCTCCTCGGCGCGTCGCGCACGCACGCCGCGGGGCTCGGGCGGACCGTCGGGGGGACGCCGGACGACCATCGTGCGCTCCTCGCGAACCTCGGCCGCGTCGCGGAGGTGCTCGCGGAGCGCGCCCAGGGGTGAGCCGCTTCTCGCGAGCGCCCTCGGGTGCGTAGGCTGGTCCCGGCCGCGGGCGCCACCCGCCCGGGTGTGCTCGTGCGTCGTGACCTGTCGTGACCTGTCGTGACCCCCACGCCCGGACCGGTCCGGGCTCACCCCGCTCCTCACCCCCCCCCACCGCGAAGGACCTCCATGCCCGTCCTGCGAGCCGTGCTCTTCGACCTCGACGGCGTCCTCACCCCGACCGCCGAGCTGCACATGCGCGCCTGGGAGCGCCTGTTCGCGCCGTTCACCGCGGCGCACGGCCTGGCGCCCTACACGTCCGCCGACTACTTCGCCCACATCGACGGCAAGCCGCGCTACGACGGCGTCGCGACGTTCCTCGCGTCGCGGGGCGTCGAGCTGCCGCGCGGCGCGGCGGACGACGCGCCGGGGGAGAGCACCGTGTGCGCGCTGGGCAACCGCAAGGACGAGATCGTCAACCGGATGTTCACCGAGGAGGGCATCGCGCCGTACCCGGGCTCGGTCCGGTTCCTCGACGCCGTGACGTCGGCGGGCGCGGCGGTCGCGGTCGTGTCGTCGTCGCGCAACACGCCGACCGTGCTGGCCGCGTCCGGCCTCGCGGACCGCTTCCAGGTGGTCGTGGACGGCAACGTCGCGGCGCGCGAGGGCATCCCCGGCAAGCCGGCCCCCGACACCTACCTGCGGGCGGCGGAGCTCCTCGGCGTGCCCGCCGCCGCGGCGGTCGTCGTCGAGGACGCGCTCTCGGGGGTCCAGGCCGGTGCGGCCGGCGACTTCGGCCTGGTGCTCGGCGTCGACCGCGGTGTGGGCCCCGACGCGCTGCGCGAGCACGGCGCGGACCTCGTCGTGAGCGATCTCGGCGAGCTCGACGCCGCCGTCCTCGACGCGCCCGCCCGCCAGGGGGGCGCCGCGTGATCCGCAAGACCTCCGACGAGCAGCACACCGTCGACCGCCTGCGCTTCCCCGCCGACCCGTGGCGCCTCGTCGAGGCGCGGTTCTCCGCCGAGGACCTCGGGGTCACCGAGACGCTGTTCGCCACGGCCAACGGCTACCTCGGCATGCGGGGCAACGTCGAGGAGGGACGCGAGTCCCACGCGCACGGCACCTTCATCAACGGCTTCCACGAGACCTGGTCGATCCACCACGCCGAGGAGGCGTACGGCTTCGCGAAGGTCGGGCAGACCATCGTCAACGTGCCCGACGCCAAGGTGATCCGCCTGTACGTCGACGACGAGCCGCTCCTGCTGCCCGTCGCGGACCTCGTCGACTACGAGCGCTCGCTCGACCTGCACGACGGCGTGCTGCGTCGCGAGCTGCTGTGGCGCACGCCGTCCGGCAAGCGCGTGCGGATCCGGTCGGAGCGCATGGTCTCGTTCGTCGAGCGGCACCTCGCCGTCATGACGTTCGAGGTGACGATGCTCGACGCCGCGGCTCCCGTCGCCATCTCCTCGCAGGTGCTCAACCGGCAGGACGGCCAGGACGAGTACCACGTGCGGTCGGCGTCCCTCGGGGAGGGGTTCGACCCGCGCAAGGCCGAGCAGTTCGCCGGACGGGTGCTCCAGCCGCAGACGCAGTGGGGCGACGACGAGCGCCTGGTGCTGTCCTACCGGTGCACGAACTCGGGCATGACGCTCGCCGTCGCGGCGGACGACCACCTCGAGACCGAGAACGAGTGGGACGTGCGCACCCAGGTCGACGAGGACCTCGCCAAGCACGTGTTCCGCGTGCACGCCGAGCCGGGCCGACCGATCCGGCTCACGAAGACCGTCGCCTATCACACGTCGCGCGGGGTCCCGTCGCGCGAGCTCGTGGACCGCTGCCGGCGCACGCTCGACCGGGTGCGCGACCGCGGCGTCGCGGCGGAGATGGCGGACCAGCGGTCATGGCTCGACGACTTCTGGGCGCGCTCCGACGTCGAGGTCGGGGGGCGTCCCGAGGTCCAGCAGGCCGTGCGCTGGAACCTCTTCCAGCTCGCCCAGGCGACGGCGCGGGCGGAGGGCAACGGCGTCCCGGCGAAGGGTCTGACCGGCTCCGGCTACAGCGGGCACTACTTCTGGGACACCGAGATCTACGTCCTGCCGTTCCTCACCTACACGAGCCCTCGGTACGCGCGGAACGCGCTGCGGTTCCGCTACCAGATGCTCGACGCCGCGCGGCGCCGGGCTCAGGAGCTGTCGCAGAAGGGCGCTCTCTTCCCCTGGCGCACGATCAACGGCGAGGAGGCGTCGGCCTACTACGCGGCCGGCACCGCGCAGTACCACATCGACGCCGACGTCAGCTACGCCCTCGTGCAGTACGTGCGCGCGACCGGGGACACCGACTTCCTGCGGCGCGAGGCGGTCGACATCCTCGTGGAGACCGCGCGCATGTGGGAGGACCTGGGCTTCTGGCGCGCCAACGGCGACGACAACTTCCACATCCACGGCGTCACCGGACCCGACGAGTACACGACGGTCGTCAACGACAACCTCTTCACGAACGTCATGGCGCGGTTCAACCTGCGTGCCGCCGCGTTCGTCGTCGAGCGCATGCGCGAGGACTTCCCCGACGACTACGCGCAGATGGTCGACCGGCTGGGCCTCGGCATGACCGAGCCCGCCGAGTGGGTGCGCGCCGCCGACCACATGTCGATCCCGTACGCCGAGAGCATCGGCATCCACCCGCAGGACTCGCACTTCCTCGAGCGCGAGATCTGGGACCTCGCGCACACCCCGGCGGACAAGCGGCCCCTCCTGCTCCACTACCACCCGCTCGTCATCTACCGCTACCAGGTGCTCAAGCAGGCCGACGTCGTGCTCGCGCTGTTCCTCCAGGGCCAGCACTTCACGGCGGAGGAGAAGCTCGCCGACTTCGAGTACTACGACCCGTTGACGACCGGCGACTCGACGCTCTCGGGCGTCGTGCAGTCGATCATCGCGGCCGAGGTCGGGTACCACGAGCTCGCGATCGAGTACTTCCTCTCGTCGCTGTTCGTCGACCTCGCGAACCTCCACGCGAACGCGGCAGACGGCGTGCACGTCGCGTCGGCCGGCGGCACCTGGACGGCGCTCGCGTGCGGGTTCGGCGGCATGCGGGACCACAACGGCGAGCTGACGTTCGACCCGCGCCTGCCGCAGGGCTGGGAGTCGCTCGCGTACCGCCTCGCGTGGCAGGGGTCACGGCTCAAGGTCACCGTGCTGCCCGACGCGATCGAGCTCGTCGTGGAGACGGGCGACGCCGTGCAGGTCGGGGTGCGGGGCAAGCAGGTCGAGGTCGGGGCCGACGTCGTGCGGGTCCCGCTCGACGGCCAGGGTCCGGTCCGGCCCGGCCGCCCGAGCCTGCGCGCACTCTCCGGCAACCGGCGCGAGGACGGCACGCTCATCACCGCGACGGTCCCGCACTCCTGACCCGCGCGCCTCTCGCCGAGGTGGTACCGCGGTCGTGCGCCCGACGACGAGTGGTCGCCCTGGGCGTCGGGGTGGGTTGGGGGCGCCCACCCCTCCTGGCGTCGCCTCGCCCTGGTCCTCGCTCGCCCCGTCACCGACCTTCTCGAGGGCGGGCCCGTCGTCTCGCTCGGCCGCGGGACCTCAGGCCAGGCGCTCGGCGAGGAAGCGGTAGTGCACCGCCGCCATGTGGGCGGCCTGGGCGTTGTTCGCGGCGCCGCCGTGGCCGCCCTCGATGTTCTCGTAGTACGTGACGTCCTTGCCCGCGGAGAGCATGAGCGCCGCGAGCTTGCGGGCGTGGCCCGGGTGGACGCGGTCGTCCTTGGTCGACGTCGTGAAGAGCACCGGCGGGTACTCGCGGTCGCCCTCGAACAGGTGGTACGGCGAGAAGGTGCGCAGGAACTCCCACTGGTCCGGGTCGTCCGGGTCGCCGTACTCGGCGGCCCACGACGCGCCCGCGAGGAGCTTCGTGTAGCGCTTCATGTCGAGCAGCGGGACGCCGACGATCACCGCGGCGAACAGGTCCGGGTACTGCGTGAGCATGTTGCCCGCGAGCAGACCGCCGTTCGAGCGGCCCTCCATGCCGAGGTGCTCGTGCGTCGTGATCCCGCGCGCGACGAGGTCGCGCGCGACCGCGGCGAAGTCCTCGTAGGCCCGGTGCCGGTCCGCCTTGAGCGCGGCCTGGTGCCACGCCGGGCCGTACTCGCCGCCGCCGCGGATGTTCGCGACGACGTACACGCCGCCCTGCGACAGCCACGCCCGGCCGAGCGCGCCCGAGTAGCCGGGCGTGAGGGAGACCTCGAAACCGCCGTACCCGTAGAGGAGCGTGGGCGCCGTGCCGCTGCCCGAGGTCGTGCCGTCGGCTGTGCCGTCGGCGCCGGTGGCGCCCGCGACGAGGTCCGCGCGGCCGACGACGAAGTACGGGACGCGCGTGCCGTCGTCGGACACGGTGAAGTGCTGGGCGACGGTCATGCCGGACGCGTCGAAGAACGCCGGGTTCGACTTGAGCGGCTCGGGGGTCCCGGCCTCGCCCGGACGATCGCCGAGGTGGAGCAGCGAGAGCGTCGTCGGCGTGAGGTAGTCGGTCGTGACGAGCCACAGGTCGTCCGTCTCGACCGGGTCGACCGCACCGACGCCGATCGTGCCGAGCGCGGGGAGGCCCGGGATCTCGGAGCGCACCCAGGCGGCGTCCTCCGCCGTCCCCGCGGACGGGGTGAGGACGTGGAGGCGGTTCTTCACGTCGTCGAGCACGTTGACGACGAGGTGGTGGCGCGTCCACGTGGCGCCCGCGAGCGACGTCGTCGCGGTCGGCTCGAAGAGCACGGTGAAGCCGCGGTCGCCGGCGAGGAAGTCGTCCAGGCGCGTGACGAGGAGCGAGCCCGCGGCGTAGGTCGCGCCACCGACGGTCCAGTCGTCGCGCAGCTCGACGAGCATCCACTCGCGGCGCACGCCGACCTCGGCGGAGTCGGGGACGTCGATCTTCGTGAGGACCTGCTCGGGCGTCCCGGGGTTCTCGGCGAGGTAGAGCTCGTCGGAGTAGAACGCCTTGGAGCGGTGGACGAAGTCGCGCTCGAAGCCGGGGGTGTGCGAGCGCCACGCGGAGATGTACATGTCCTCGTCGGTGCCCTCGAACACCGTCACGGCGTCGGCGAGCGGCGTGCCGCGCGTCCAGCGCTTGACGACCCGCGGATAGCCGGACGGCGTCAGCGTGCCCGGGCCGAAGTCGGTGAAGACGTAGACGGTGTCGGGATCGACCCAGCCGAGCGAGCCCTTGGCCTCGGCGCGGTGGAACCCGCCGTCGGCGGGGTCGACGAAGCGCTTCTCGACGAGGTCGAACTCGCGCGTGACGTCCGCGTCGGAGCCGCCGGGGGAGAGCTCGACGAGGGCGTGCCGCCACGGCTCGCCCGCGGCGAGCCGCTCCGGCGTCGGGCGCAGGACGCTGGCGCCGTGCCACACCCAGCTCTCGCCCTCCTGCGCTGCGAGGGCGTCGAGGTCGAGGACCGTCTCCCACTCGGGGGCGTCGGTGCGGTAGGAGTCGACGGTGGTGCGGCGCCACAGGCCTCGCTCGTGGCGGGCGTCGCGCCAGAAGTTGTACAGGCGGTCGCCGATGAGGGAGACCTCGGGGATCTTCGCGTCGGAGTCGAGGACCTCGCGGATCGCCGCCTCCGTCGTGGCGAAGTCCTCGGGGACCTCGAGGGTCGCCGCGACCTCGGCGTTGCGGGCGCGGACCCAGGCGAGCGCCTCGTCGCCCTCGACCTCCTCGAGCCACAGGTACGGGTCGGTGTCGGTGGTCGCAGGGGTGATCGCGTCCGTCACGTGCTCGGCTGTCATGGGACCCCACCCTACGGCGACCTCCGGCGGCGGGACCAAAGACCTGTGTCCGGCGCGACACCTGCGGGGTCTTGCTCCCGAAGGAGGCTTGTGAAAGTCTTCACAAGTAGAGACCGCTGAAGGAGCCGGGGCATCCGGCCCTGGCAGCACCCGCGGCCCGTCGCCCGGCCAGGCCGGGCTCCGGAGGGGACGCATGAGCGCGAAGGGCGCGAGCACGAAGGCCGCCGAGACCCGTCAGGACGAGGTCCGCACCCGCACGACCGAGGAGATCGACGTCCTCGTCGAGCGGGCCCGCAAGGCCCTCGACCAGTACATGGGCCTCACCCAGGAGGACGTCGACCGCATCGTCCTCAAGGCGTCCGTGGCCGGGCTGAGCAAGCACGGCCACCTGGCGCAGATGGCCGTCGCCGAGACCGGCCGCGGGGTGTTCGAGGACAAGGCGACGAAGAACATCTTCGCGTGCGAGCACGTGCCGAACTCGATGGCGAGGCTCAAGACCGTCGGGGTCGTCGGTCGCGACGCGCTCACGGGCGTCGTCGAGATCGCCGAGCCCGTCGGCGTCGTGTGCGCGGTCACGCCCGTGACGAACCCGACGTCGACCACGATCTTCAAGTCCCTCATCGCGCTCAAGACGCGCAACCCCGTGGTCTTCGCCTTCCACCCGAGCGCGCAGCGCTCCTCGGTCGAGGCGGCGCGCGTCGTGCGCGACGCCGCGGTGGCGGCCGGCGCGCCGGACGACTGCATCCAGTGGGTCGAGCACCCGTCCATCGAGGCGACGAGCACGCTGATGCACCACCCGGGCGTCTCGCTCATCCTCGCGACGGGCGGCAACGGCATGGTCCGCGCCGCGTACTCGGCCGGGAAGCCGGCCCTCGGCGTCGGTGCGGGCAACGTGCCCGCGTACGTCGAGAAGAGCGCCGACCTCGGCCGGGCCATCAACGACGTCGTGATGTCCAAGGCGTTCGACAACGGCATGGTGTGCGCGTCGGAGCAGGCGCTCATCCTCGACGACGCGGTCTACGACGACGCGATGCGCGAGCTCGACCGCCTGCACGCCTACCGCGCGACGCCGCAGGAGAAGGCGCTGCTCGAACGGCTGATCTTCGGGGTCGAGGCGAGCGGCGCGAACTGTGCGGGGGCGAGGCTCAACCCGAAGGTCGTCGGGCAGTCCCCGGTGTGGATCGCGGAGCAGGCCGGGTTCACCGTCCCCGACGACACGTCGATCATCCTCGCGGAGATCGACGACGTCGGCCCCCAGGAGCCGCTCAGCCGCGAGAAGCTCACGCCCGTCCTCGCCGTGCTGCGCGCGCGGGACACCGAGCACGGCATCACGCTCGCCGAGCGCATGGTCGAGCTCGACGGGCTCGGCCACTCGGCCGCGATCCACACCTCGGACGAGGCGCTCGTCGAGCGGTACGGCTCGCGGGTCAAGGCCGTGCGCGTGCTGTGGAACAGCCCGACGTCGCTCGGCGGCATCGGCGACATCTACAACGCGCTCCTGCCGTCCCTCACGCTCGGCTGCGGCAGCTACGGCGCCAACTCGGTGTCGAACAACGTCTCCGCGGTCAACCTCATCAACATCAAGCGGATCGGACGACGCAACAACAACATGCAGTGGTTCAAGGTCCCCGCGAAGACGTACTTCGAGCCGAACTCGCTCCAGTACCTCGCCCAGATGCGCGACGTGCACCGCGTCACGATCGTCACCGACAAGGTGATGAGCCGCATCGGCGTCGTCGACCGCGTGCTCGACGTCCTCGCCCGTCGTGAGGAGCGCGTCGCGATCCAGGTCATCGACGACGTCGAGCCCGAGCCGAGCGTCGGCACCGTGAACCGCGGGGCGGAGTCGATGCGCGACTTCGAGCCGGACACGATCGTCGCGATCGGCGGCGGTTCGCCGATGGACGCCGCCAAGGTCATGTGGCTGCGCTACGAGCACCCGGAGATCGAGTTCTCCGACATGCGGGAGAAGTTCTTCGACGTGCGCAAGCGCGCGTACAAGTTCCCCGAGCTGGGGGAGCGGGCGAAGCTCGTGTGCGTCCCGACGTCGTCGGGCACGGGCGCCGAGGTGACGCCGTTCGCGGTCATCACCGACGAGGCGACGGGCTTCAAGTACCCGCTCGCCGACTACGCGCTCACGCCGACCGTCGCGATCGTCGACCCGGTGCTCACCGAGACCATGCCCGCGAAGCTGGCCGCGGACTCGGGTTTCGACGCCCTGACCCACGCGACCGAGGCGTTCGTGTCCGTCTACGCGAACGACTTCACCGACGGCCTGTGCCTGCAGGCCATCAGGATGGTCTTCGAGAGCATCGAGGAGTCGGTCACGCGCGGCTCGTCCGCCCCCAGGGCGCGCGAACGGATGCACAACGCCGCGACCATCGCGGGCATGGCGTTCGGCTCGGCGATGCTCGGCATCGTGCACGCGATGGCGCACACCGTCGGCTCGACGTTCCACCTCGTGCACGGCCGCACCAACGCGGTGCTCCTGCCGCACGTGATCCGCTACAACGGGCAGGTCCCGACCAAGCTCACCAGCTGGCCGAAGTACGAGCGCTACGTCGCCCCGGAGCGCTTCCAGCAGATCGCGCAGCACCTCGGCCTCCCGGCGTCGACGCCCGAGGAGGGCGTCGAGTCCTACGCCCGGGCCGTCGAGGAGCTGCGCGCGAAGGTCGGCATCGAGTCCACGTTCGCCGACCAGGGCGTCGACGAGAAGGCCTTCATGAGCCGCCTCGACGAGCTCGCGCTGCGATCGTTCGAGGACCAGTGCGCACCCGCCAACCCCCGCATGCCCGTGCTGGAGGACATGCGCGACATCCTCGCCGCCGCGTACCGCGGCACGAGCCGCGAGGAGGTCCGGGCCGCGCGCCTCGCGACCGACCGCGAGCGGGCCGGGGAGGTCGTGCCGGCCGGCTGACCCGACCGTCGGCCACAGGACACCGTGCCCGACGACGCGCGTCCCCTCGCGTCGCCGGGCACGGTCGTGCCCGGGCCTGGCTCAGGCGCCGTCGCCCGGGCGGACGAGCCCTGCCTCGTACGCGAGGACGACGAGCTGCACGCGGTTCGTCAGCGCGACCTTGGTGAGCAGCGAGCGCACGTGGCTCTTCACCGTCGCCTCGGTGAGGTGCAGCTCGGCACCGACCTCGCGGTTCGACAGCCCGCGCGCGACCGCGAGCAGGACCTCGCGCTCCCGCGGCGTCACGGCGTCGAGCCCGTCCCTCGCGCCCGCCCGGTCCCCGGCCCCGCCGCCCGCGAGCGGCGAGTGCCGCGCGAGCTCGACGTACGTCGAGATGATCCGTCCCGTCACCGCCGGGTCGAGGAGCGAGTCGCCCGCGCGGACGCGGTGCACCGCGTCGACGAGGCTCTGCGGGTCCGCGTCCTTGAGCAGGAACCCCGCAGCCCCGGCGCGCAGCGCCCCGTAGACGTACTCGTCGTCGTCGAACGTCGTGAGGACGAGCGTGCGCACGCCTGCCAGGTCGGGGTCGGCGGCGATGCGCGCCGTCGCCCCGATCCCGTCGAGGCGCGGCATGCGCACGTCCATGAGCACGACGTCGGGCCGCAGCGCTCGCGCCATCGCCACCGCGGTCTCCCCGTCACCCGCCTCGCCGACCACGGTGACGTCCGGCTCGTTGTCGAGGATCATGCGCAGCCCGAGACGGATCGTCGCCTGGTCGTCGGCGACGACGACGCGCACGGGGTCGACGACCGGCCCGCCCGAGGCCGCGCTGCTCACCGCACGTCCAGGGGGAGGGTCGCCTCGACGAGCCAGCCGCCCCGCCCGTCCGGCCCCGCGCCGAGGTGCCCGCCGGCCGCGGCCGCGCGCTCGCGCATCGAGGACAGGCCGAAGCCGGTGCGACCCGACGGGTCGTCGGGGAGCGGGGGACCGGCGTCGTGGACGCGCACCCCGAGACGGGTGCCGGTGGTGGTCACCGTCACGGTGACGTCGGGGGCGAGGGAGTGCAGCAGCACGTTGGTCAGGGCCTCCTGGGTGATGCGGACGACGGCGAGACCCGTCTCGGCGCTCGTCGTCGGCCACGGGTCGGGCAGGGTCAGGGAGACGTCCCGCCCCGCATCGGTGAGCCGGCGCGCCGCGGCGCGCAGCTGGTCGGCGGTGTCGTCGTCGGTCCCCGGGGTGGGGGCGAGCGCCGCGACGCCGCCGTCGAGGGCGTCCTCCCGGCGCAGGACGTGCACGACGGACCGCATCGACGTCAGCGCACGCTTGCCCTCGTCGGTGATCCAGCGCACCGCCTCGTGCGGGGCCCGCGGCTGGTTCGCCGCGACCCGGTCCGCGGCCTGCGCGCGCACGACGATCGCGGACACGTGGTGCGCGACGACGTCGTGCAGCTCGCGCGCGATACGGGTGCGTTCCGCGAGCACCGCCCGCTCCGCGAGCTCGGCCTGCAGCGCCTGGAGCTCGGCGTTGCGCTCGCGCAGGGTCTCGGACGTCACGGCCAGGCGGTGGAAGAACACCCCGGCGGCCACCGCGCCGAGCACGAGCGCGAGCGCGACGAGGACGTCCGACGGCGACCGCCCGATCTCGAGGTCCTGGGGGTAGAAGGCCGAGGGCGGGAAGGTGAGGACCGGACGGCTGAAGAGGAGCAGGGAGAACGCGGAGAGGCCTCCCGCGACCGCGGCGAGCGGCCAGGGCACGGCCCCGGAGCGCGTCGCCGCGAAGCCGGCGATCATCAGCGGGAGCAGCTCGAACGGAGTCTGCATGATCCAGGGCAGGGCGAGCGGGTAGAGCATCACCGTGGTCCAGAAGAGCAGGCCGGGCGTCACGCGCCGCAACGCGAGCGTCAGGACGATCCAGAGCCCGGCCACGCGGTACGAGCCAGGGTTCCGCGGGTACCAGTAGTCCCCGTTCTCCATGACCGTGATGACGGCGAACCACGCGGCGCCCGCCGCGAGGGCGACCAGGAGGTCCTGTGCCCAGACGGGCACGCGGGGGGCGGACGGCACGGGCCCACGGTAGCGGGCGGGCCGCGCACGGCGGGACAGACCCCGGGCGGGCGTCGCCCGCCCGCGCCTCAGCCCCAGGGCTGAGGCTCGGGGCCGGTGCCACGCCCTCGGTCGAGGGTCGCGACCGCCCCTCGGGCCGATGCCTGCGTGCCTGCGCACCCGGCAGTGTCTGGGTCATGCGGAGAATGCCCGAACCGGTCCTCGCCCGGACCGTCACGTACGGCGTCGTCGGCCTGCTGCTCGCCACGGCCGCGGCGGGGGTCGAGGCGTGGCCCCTCACGTCGTACCGCCTGTTCAGCGAGGTGCGCACCGGCGCACGCACGAGCCTCGAGCTGTCCGCGGACGGCGCGGACGGCACCGTGCTCCTGCGGCCCGGCACCGGGAACCCCGTGCTCGCCGCGACGACGCACCGCTACGCCGACCTCACGTCCACCCCGCCCGCCGAGCGGGAGGCGATGGTCCGGGCGTGGCTCGGCGTCGCGGGTACCCGGCCCGGCCACGTCACGTCGGTCCGTCTCGAGCGCGTGCGGCGCACGCTGGACCCCGCGTCGCTCGAGTGGACCGAGGTCGCGCGCGAGCCGGTCCTCGAGGTGCGGCCGTGAGCGCGCGGGGGACGCGCGTGCCGGAGCCGGTCGTCGTCGCCCGGTCGTCCCGCCCGCACGTGCTCCGGGCCGTGCGCGGCGTCGACCGCCGGCTCGTCGCGCCCGTGCCCTGGTACCGGCTCGTCGAGGTCCACTCGCTCGTCGCGACGGTCGTCGGGGTCCGGCTCGCGGTGCACGACTGGACCCTCGTGGCCCAGCGCCCTGCGGTGCTCACCGGCGGCCCGACGATCCTCGGCTGGCTGCCGGTCGAGCCCTCGGTCGCGGCCCTGCTCGCCGTCCAGGTCCTCGGGATCCTCGGCGTCGCGCTCGTGCTCGCGGGCATCCGGGCACGAGTCGGCTTCGCCGTCGCCTGGACCGCCTACCTCGTGCTGACCGCGCTGTGGGGGAGCTCGGGGAAGGTGATGCACACCGACGTCCTCACGGTGACGGTCGGGTTCGTCCTGCTCTTCGCGGCACCGCCCGCTCGCGGGACCGCGCACGGCGAGGAACCGGCGCGGACCGGGTGGACGGTGCGTGCGGCGCTCGCGGTCGTGGCGTGCGTCTACTTCCTCACCGGGGCGCAGAAGCTCGTGCACAGCGGACCGGCGTGGGCGCTGGGGGACTCCATGGCCTGGATCCTGCGGCAGGGTGCCTCGCCGTTCGGCGACGGGCTGACGCGTGTGGTCGCCGACCAGCCGCTGCTCACGCGTGCGCTCGCCACGGGCGCGCTGCTGCTCGAGCTCACCGCACCTGTGTGGCTCGCCGTGCGGCTCACCCGGATCCCGTTCGTCCTCGCGGTGGCGACGATGCACGCGAGCATCTGGGTGTTCCTCGGTCTCGACTACTCGGCCTGGGTCCTCACCGTCGCGGCCGTCGCCGTGCCGCTCGGGCTCGCCCCGGGTCGGCGACTCCTGCCCCGCTCGAGCCCGACCGCAGGAGTCCGACGATGACGCTGCGGGACGCGCCGACGCCGCCCCACCCGGTCCGGACCAGGTCGGTCACCACCAGGGTCGGGCGACGGCGACGCGTCGGGCGCCGGGTCTACGCCGGCGCCGTCGTCGCGGGCCTGGCCGCGTCCGCGGTCGCCGTCGTCCAGCTGGTCTCCGCACCGACGGACCACGTCGCGGGCTTGGTGACCCGCCAGACCGACGCGGCACCGGTCACGGCGGTGGGGCTCGGCCCCGGGCTGCAGCAGCGGTTCGACGACGCCCGGGCCGCCGCTGCCGCCGAGGGTGTCGAGCTGTGGATCACCTCGGGGTGGCGTACCGCGGACGAGCAGCAGCAGCTCGTCGACGACGCGGTCGAGCGCTACGGGTCCGTCGAGGAGGCGCGGCGGTGGGTCCTGCCGCCCGAGTCGTCGGAGCACGTCGCCGGTACCGCGATCGACGTCGGTCCGACCGAGGGCGCGTACTGGCTCCAGCAGCACGGCGCGGACTTCGGGCTGTGCCAGACCTACGCCAACGAGGTGTGGCACTACGAGGCCGCGACCGAGCCCGGCGGCGGGTGCCCGGAGATGCACGACGACGCGTCGCACGGCTGGTGACGGCGTGACGCGAACGTGTCGGCGGTTCGCGCGATGATGTGCGGGTGACCGAGAGCACCGAGGCGACCGACCGACCGAGCGGCGACCCCACCGGGTCCCGCGCCGACGTCCCCGAGGCCGGTTCCGCGGCCGAGCTCGACGAGGCGGCGGCGCAGCGCCGCTGGTCCGAGCTCGTCGCGCAGGTCGAGGCGGACCAGCGCGCGTACTACGAGGAGGACCAGCCGGTCTCCTCGGACGCCGAGTACGACGCACGGATGCACGAGCTCCAGGCGCTCGAGGCCGCCCACCCCGCCCTCGTGACTCCCGAGTCGCCGACGCAGCGCGTCGGCGGCCGCGCGGCCGCAGGGTTCGCGACGGTCGAGCACCTCGAGCGCATGCTCTCCCTCGACAACGCGTTCAGCGAGGAGGACCTCGCGGCCTGGGCCGCGCGCGTGCACCGCGACCTCGGCGTGCCCGCGGATGCCGCCGTCGAGTACCTGTGCGAGGTGAAGATCGACGGGCTCGCGATCGCATTGCTCTACGAGAAGGGCCGGCTCGTGCGGGCGGCCACGCGCGGCGACGGCCGCGCCGGCGAGGACGTGACCGCGAACGTCCGGACGATCGGGTCGATCCCCCAGCAGCTCGCCGGAGACCCCGCGACGCACCCCGACGTGATCGAGGTGCGCGGCGAGGTGTTCATGGGGGTCGCGGACTTCGCCGCCCTCAACGAGGGGCTCGTCGCCTCCGGGCAGGCGCCGTACGCCAACCCGCGCAACACCGCGGCCGGGTCGCTGCGGCAGAAGGACCCCGCCGTCACAGCGAGCCGCAACCTGCAGATGTACGCGCACGGCGTGGGTGCGCTGCAGTGGGAGGAGGGCCAGCAGGCCGACCTCGAGCGGCAGTCCGCCGCGTACGCGCTGTTCGAGCAGTGGGGCGTGCCCGTCTCCCCGCACACCCGGGTGGTCGCCGGCCTCGACGAGGTGATGGAACGGATCGCGTACTTCGGCGAGCACCGGCACGACATCGAGCACGAGCTCGACGGGATCGTCGTCAAGGTCGACGAGCTCGCGCTCCAGCGTCGCCTCGGCGCCACGAGCCGGGCGCCCCGCTGGGCCATCGCGTACAAGTACCCGCCCGAGGAGGTCAACACGCGCCTCCTCGCGATCCAGGTCGGTGTCGGCCGCACCGGGCGAGCCACGCCGTACGCCGTCATGGAGCCGGTCAAGGTCGCGGGCTCGACCGTCCGTCAGGCCACGCTGCACAACCAGGACGTCGTGCGGGCCAAGGGCGTGCGCATCGGCGACATGGTCGTGCTGCGCAAGGCCGGCGACGTCATCCCCGAGATCCTCGGCCCCGTCGCGGCGCTCGCGGACGACGGGTACCCGCGCGAGGACTTCGTCATGCCGACGGACTGCCCCGAGTGCGGGACGCCCCTGCGTCCCATGAAGGAGGGCGACGTCGACCTGCGCTGCCCCAACGCCGAGTCGTGCCCCGCGCAAGTCCGGGGGCGGGTCGAGCACATCGGGTCGCGCGGGGGCCTGGACATCGAGGTGCTCGGAGAGGTCACCGCTGCCGCGCTCACCCAGCCGTTCGAACCCGCGGAGCCGCCGCTGCGCACGGAGAAGGACCTGTTCGGGCTCACCGTCGAGCAGCTCGCCCCCATCCGCGTCGTCGTCCGGGACCCGGAGACCGGGCTGCCGCGCCCGAGCGACGGGCGGGGGGAGTCCGCGGAGGTGACCATGTCGGACGGTTCGACGATGAGCGCCAAGGTCGCCCGGCCCTTCCAGAAGGTCGTCAGCCGTACCTACCCGCCGGGGTACGAGGACGCGACGACCGCCGAGCGCCGGGCGGCCGGCGTCCGCAAGGACTTCCCGGTCTACGGGCCCTCCACGACGGCGGAGACGCTCGTCGCGGAGCTGCGACGTGCGAAGACCAAGGACCTGTGGCGGATCCTCGTGAGCCTCAACATCCGCCACGTCGGCCCCGTCGCCGCCAGGGCGCTCGCGGACTGGTTCGGGTCGCTCGCCGCGATCCGGTCGGCGTCGCGCGAGCAGCTCGCCGCGGTCGAGGGTGTCGGCCCGGTCATCGCCGACGAGGTGATCGCGTGGTTCGAGGTCGACTGGCACGAGGAGATCGTGCGTACCTGGGAGGCCGACGGCGTCCGGTTCGAGATCCCGGACCACCCCGGACCGGGCAAGGCGGAGGCGCCGTCAGGCCCGCTCGACGGCTTGACGGTCGTGGTGACCGGCGGGCTCGAGGGGTTCAGCCGCGACGGCGCGAAGGAGGCGGTCGTCGCCGCGGGCGGCAAGTCCGCCGGTTCGGTCTCGAAGCGGACGGACTACGTCGTCGTCGGGGAGAACGCGGGGTCCAAGGAGACGAAGGCGCGCGACCTCGGTCTGCCGATCCTCGACGAGGCCGGCTTCGTCGCGCTCCTCGAGGGCGGACCGGACGCCGTCGCGCACCTCGTCGGAGCCGGGCAGGAGCCCGCGGACGACGTGGACGTCTGAGCCGTCCTCTCGGCGGACGGTCGGCGTGCTCGCGCGCCGCGTCGTGCCGGCCGGTCAGGCCGTCACGCAGGTCGACGGGCGACGACCTCGGCGAGCCGCCGACGCCCGTCGTCGTCCACCGGGAGCGACGGTCCGCGCGGGGGAGCGGTCGGGGTGCCGAGCAGGTTCGCGAGCGCGTGGAACCCGCTCACCGGCCGCAGCCCGGCGAGCACCCCGGTCAGGTCGCGCAACCAGGCCGCGGTGTCCGGGTCGGGCACGTCGCCGTCGACCCGCGCACGGCGCAGTGCGACGTACTCCCGGGGGACGAGGCCCGCCAGACCGGTGTGCCAGGCGTCCGCGGCCTCGGCGTCCGTGACGAGCGAGGGGTCGCCGCTGAGACCGACGCTCACGCCCAGGCCGTCGACCGCGGACCGGAGAGCGGCGACGCGACCGCCCGGTCGCGAGGGCAGCGACGCCGGATCCTTGACCGCGGTCACCGTCGTCGTCCGCGCGAGGTGCGCGAGCGTCGTCGGCGTCACGTCGTAGGAGGTCTGCACGCTCCTGTTGTAGTAGCAGACCGGCAGGTCGACGGCGTCCGCGACGGCGTCGAAGATCGCCACGACCTCGTCCTCGACGAGAGGCAGGTACGAGAACGGCGCCAGCACGAGCCCGTCCGCTCCGCCGTCCCGCGCGGCACGCGCCCGCGCGACGACCTCGCGCGTCGACGTGCCGCCCACCGCGACGTGCACCGGCACCCGCCGGGCAGCGGCCCCTGTCGTGGCCGCTGCCGCCGTGACCGCGGCGTGCACGACGGCGCCTCGCTCCGCCGCGTCGAACGTCACCCCCGCGCCGGACGACGCGAGGACGACCAGGCCGTCGACCCCCTCGTGGACCGCGTCGTGCACGAGGTGGCCGAGCGCGTCGAGGTGCGGGACGTCGTCGGGCGTGAGGGGCGTGACGAGGTAGGCGAGCAGGCCGCGGAAGGACGTCACGCGGCGGGCTGGGACGTCAGCGGCTCGCCCAGAGGATGCCGCGCTCCACGATCGTGCGGACGGCGGGGACCTCGAGGTCGGCGAGCTGGTGGCCGGCGGTGGAGACGAAGACCCTGCCCTCACCCCACTGCCGCGTCCACACGGCGGGGCAGACGACGGGCTCGTGCCAGGGGTCGCCGGCCTGCGGGTGGATCGTGGTGGTCGCGAGCACGTCGTTGTAGGAGTCGGTGAGCACCCAGTACTGCTCGGAGCGCAGCGCGATCGTGCCGAGGCCCGAGACGATGTCGTGGTCGGCCCGCTCGGGCACCACGTCGATCGTGTGGTCGACGAGGTCGTGCGCGTGGGCGGCGAACTGCCCGCCGACCATCTGCAGGTAGTCGGTCGCGAGGCGGAACGAGTCGATGATGCCGCCGTGCCAGCCGGCGAAGCCCGTGCCGTTCGCGACGGCGGTGCGCAGGCCACGCATCTCGTCCGGGAGGATCTCGCCCATCGTCCAGCACTGGACGACGAGGTCGAGGTCGGTCATGAACTGCGTGTCCGCGTAGGCCTCGAGGGAGCCCTCGAGCGTGACGTCGAAGCCTGACGCCTCCAGGAACGGGACGAACAGCTCCGCCGCCTCCTCGGGCGCGTGCCCGGGCCAACCGCCTCGGACCACGAGCGCCCGACGGTTCCGCTCGGTCATGAGTCCTCCTCGTGCATCGTCACACTCGTCGTCTCGGCGGTCGCCCACGTCGGCACCGGCCGACGACCGACGCCTCAGCCGACGAGCGCGTCGATCGCTGCGGGAGAGAGTACGTGATCGACCGCCATGGCGCTGGCACCGAGCACCCCGGCCTGGCCCCGGGCCTGCGACGTGACGATCCGCAGGTGCTGCGTCGCCAGGGGCAGCGACCGCTGGTAGACGATCTCCCGGATGCCGGCGATGAGGTGCTCTCCGGCCTCGGCGACGATGCCGCCGATGACGATGAGGGAGGGGTTGAGCAGGCTCACGCACGCCGCGAGCACGGAGCCGATGTCGCGTCCGGCCTGGCGCACCGCCTGGCTCGCGGTGAGGTCGCCCGCGCGGACCAGCGCCACGACGTCGGCGCTGGTGCGGGCGTCGAGCCCGGCGGCCGTGAGGATGCTCGCGACGGACTGCCCGCTGGCGACGGCCTCGAGGCACCCGACGTTGCCGCACCGGCACGGCACGTCGGCGGCGCTGGGCACCGCGACGTGCCCGATGTCGCCGGCCGCTCCCTGGGCGCCTCGTCGCAGCTCGCCGTCGGCGATGATGCCCGAGCCGATGCCCGTGGCGACCTTGACGAAGAGCATGTCCGTGACGTCCGGCCAGGCCGTCCGGTGCTCACCGAGGGCCATGATGTTCACGTCGTTGTCGACGAGCACCGACGCGTTGAAGCGCTTCGCCAGGATGCCCGGTACGTCCACGTCGTCCCAGGAGGGCATGATCGGCGGGTTGATCGGCCGGCCCGTGGAGTGCTCGACCGGGCCGGGGAGGCCCACGCCGACGCTCACGAGGTCGTCGATGCTGCGACCGGTCGTCGCGACGAGCTTCTCGCCCGTCTCGGCGACCCAGGACAGCACGACGTCCGGTCCGTCCGCGATCGCGAGGGCGGCGTCGGTCTCCGCGAGGACGTTGGACGCGAGGTCCGTCACGGCGAGTCGTGCGTGGGTCGCGCCGAGGTCGACGGCCAGCACGATGCGCGCGCCCGGGTTGAAAGCGAAGGTCACGGGCGGGCGCCCGCCGGTCGAGCTCGCCTCGCCGGCGGGGGCGATGAGGCCCGAGGACATGAGGAGGTCGATCCGCGCCGCGATCGTCGACCGTGCCTGACCGGTGATCGACGCGAGGTCCGCACGCGTGCGCGGCTGGCCGTCCCGGAGCAGCTGGAACATGTCTCCGGCGCCAGTCGGACGCGGTGCGAACTTCAGGAGCTCCTCCATGAGCACAGTGAACCACGAAGCCTCTCGACGGCCGCCCCGTATCGACGGCAACTCTGACGTCTTTTGCTTGACGATCGACAAAAGATACCCTACCGTCCTGCAGTACGGCGACAGCGAGGTCGCCGCGCTCCCGGCGGGAGGTTCGAACCGCCCCGAGGCCACGCCGATGCTCCGCGACCCGTCACGAGAGGCACGAGCGCCTCTCCCTCTCAGCTCCTGTCCCACGGCCCCGTCGATGCGGCGTCCGGTTGCAGCGGTCGCCGCGGCGCCAGCTCTGCAGCGGGCCGCGCGTCGAGGCACTTTTGACGGTAACGGTCCGGTAACGCGGGTGAAAGTCCACGACTTATGATTGACGCTCGTCAAAAGATGCCCTAGGTTCAGGCACATGGTCAGAGCAGACCCCCACCAGCCGTTCCTGCAGATGCAGGGCATCGTCAAGGTCTTCCCCGGAGCGCGAGCGCTCGACGGGGTGGACCTCGAGATCCTCCCCGGTGAGGTCCACTGCCTTCTCGGTCAGAACGGCGCCGGCAAGTCCACGCTCATCAAGGTGCTCGCCGGCGCCCACCAGCCGACCGAAGGGCAGATCCTCCTCGACGGGGAGCCCATCAACATCTCCGACCCGGTCGCCGCGCTGCGGCACGGGGTCGCGACGATGTACCAGGAGCTCGACGTCGTCGACGGCCTGACCGTCGCCGAGAACGTCTACCTCGGTCACGAGCTGTCCACGATGGGGTTCTCCCAGCGCCGCGAGGCGGTGCGCAGCACGCGGGAGATCCTCAAGCGGCTCGGCCACTCGGAGATCTCGCCGAGCAAGGAGGTCGGGAACCTCTCGGCCGCCGGGAAGCAGATCGTCTCGATGGCGCGGGCCCTGTCGCACGACGCGCGCGTCATCGTCATGGACGAGCCGTCGGCGGTCCTGGACTCCGAGGAGGTCGGCAACCTCTTCCGCGTCGTCAAGGAGCTCACGGCCGCAGGTGTCGCCGTCGTCTACATCTCGCACCGGCTCGAGGAGATCCGGGAGATCGGCGACCGCATCACCGTCCTCAAGGACGGGCGCACCGTGGCCCAGAACCTCCCGGTCTCCGAGACGCCGACGGTCAAGCTCATCACCCTCATGACGGGCCGGTCCGTCGAGTACGTGTTCCCGGACGCCACCGAGCTGCCCGACGGCGCCCCCGTCGTCCTCGACGTCGCGGGCCTGTCCCTGCGCGGCACGTTCGCCGACGTGAGCATGCAGGTCCGTGCCGGGGAGATCGTCGGGCTCGCGGGCCTCGTCGGCTCGGGACGGTCGGAGATCCTCGAGACCGTCTACGGGGCGCGCCGCGCGACCGCCGGCCGCGTCGAGGTCGACGGGCGCCGGCTGCGCGTCGGTTCGGTCGCCTCGGCCGTGGACGCGGGCATCGGTCTCGCGCCCGAGGAGCGCAAGAGCCAGGGGCTCCTCCTCGACGAGCCGGTCTACCGCAACGTCACGCTCTCGACCTTCTCCCGGTTCGCCAAGGGAGGCTTCCTCGACGAGCGGGCCGAGCGCCGCGCGGCGAAGGAGCAGGCCGACTCGCTCGAGCTGCGCCCCACCGGCGTGGACCGCCCCATCCGCACGCTCTCGGGCGGGAACCAGCAGAAGGCGATGCTCGCCCGGTGGCTCGTCCACGGGTGCCGCGTCCTGCTCCTCGACGAGCCCACGCGCGGCGTGGACGTCGGGGCGCGCGCGGAGATCTACGCCCTGATCCGCCGCCTCGCCGACGAGGGCGCCGCCGTCGTCGTCGTCTCGAGCGAGATCCCCGAAGTCCTGGGTCTGGCGGACCGCGTCCTCGTCATCTCCGAGGGTCGCGTGGTGCACGAAGGACCCACCGCATCGATCGACGAGCACCAGGTGCTCGACATGGTCATGGAAGGAAGTGTCGCGTGAGCGAGCAAAGGGTGTCGGCGTCGACGCCGAACGCGGACGAGTCAGCCCGCGTCGAGAAGCAGGACGCGGCGAGCGGCTCGCGTCGCAGCGGCCTCCTGTCAGGAGCAGCGGGACGCAACGTGGGTCTGGTCGTGGCCCTGCTCCTCCTGTGCGTCGTGGGCTTCGCGACCGGGGGGGAACGCTTCGCGAGCGTCAGCAACCTCATGACCATCCTCAGCCTGGGTTCCGTCCTCGGAGTGGTGAGCATCGGGATGACGTTCGTCATCACGACGGGAGGCATCGACCTGTCGGTCGGTTCGGTCCTCGGGCTCGCCTCGGTCTGGGCGACGACCCTCGCGACCCAGTCGTACGGCTGGCCCGTGATGCTCGTGTGCGCGGTCGCCGTCGGCCTCTGCGCCGGCCTCATCAACGGCGTGATCATCGCGTACGGCAGGGTCGTGGCGTTCATCGCGACGCTCGCGATGCTCGTCGCCGCGCGCGGGCTCGCCGAGCTCATCGCGCAGCGGCGCACGCAGATCGTGGACGTCCAGGCGTTCGACGACGTCTTCAAGGGCAACCTCATCGGCGTCCCGAAGATCGTCTGGATCTTCGCGCTCGTCGCCGTGCTCGGCTGGTTCCTCTTCAACCGCACGACGTTCGGTCGTCGTACCGTCGCCGTCGGTGGCAACCCCGAGGCCGCGCGCCTCGCCGGCATCAAGGTCAAGCGTCACCTCATGTACGTGTACGCGCTCTCCGGCCTCACGGCCGGCATCGCCGCGGTGATGATCCTCGCTCGCACGAGCGCCGGCGCCTCGACCAACGGTCTGCTCCTCGAGCTCGACGCCATCGCCGCGGTGGTCGTCGGCGGCACGCTCCTCGTGGGCGGCCGCGGCACGATCGTCGGCACGGTCCTGGGCGTCCTCATCTTCACGACGCTCACCAACGTCTTCATCCTCAACGACGTCGACAGCTCGGTCCAGCAGATCGTCAAGGGGGCCATCATCGTCGGCGCGGTCCTGCTCCAGCAGCGCCTCGTCCGCCGGACATGACGCCCCGGCGTCGTCGTCGCACCACCCACCCCGTCCTCAAGCACCACCCCCGTAGTCCCCGCTCCCAGCAGGACAGCATCGAAGGAGATCCCATGTCCGCACGCACCACCCTCCGTCGCCGCATCACGATCGCGACGGTCTCCGCCGCGTCGATCGCGCTGATCGCCACGGCATGCACCTCGAACACCCCGGCCGACGAGGACACGGCGGACGGTGACGGCGGGGGCGGCACCAACCAGGCCGTCTCCGACAACGACGCCGCGGGCGAGGAGGTCGTCATCGGCTTCTCGGCCCCCGCCGCCGACCACGGCTGGATGGGTGCCATCACGGCGGCCGCCAGGGCCGAGGCGGAGAACTACGAGGACGTCGAGCTCCGCGTCGCCGAGGGCACGAACGACGTCAACGTGCAGATCAGCCAGATCGAGGGCTTCATCAACGACGGCGTCGACGCGATCGTGCTCCTGCCGTTCGACGGCGCGGCGCTCACCGACGTCGCGACGCAGGCGATGGAGGCCGGGATCCCGGTCATCAACGTCGACCGCGAGTTCTCGAGCCCGTTCGCCGCGCGCTCCACGGTCCTCGGCGACAACTACGGCATGGGCGTGTCCGCCGGCACCTACATCTGCGAGGAGCTCGGCGACAACCCCGACGCCGTCGTGACGGAGATCCAGGGCATCGCGTCGCTCCCGCTCACCCAGGACCGCAGCCAGGGCTTCGCGGACGCGCTGTCCGACTGCGGCCTCGAGGTCTCGACGCAGGTCCAGGGCGACTTCACCGTCCAGGGCGGCGAGGCGGCGACGGCCAACCTGCTGCAGGCCGAGCCCCAGATCGACGCCATCTGGAACCACGACGACGACCAGGGCGTCGGCGTGCTCTCGGCCATCGAGAACGCGGGCCGCGACGAGTTCTTCATGGTCGGCGGCGCCGGCTCGCAGCAGGTCATGGAGCACATCCAGGCCGACGACTCGGTCCTCCAGGCCACGGTCGTCTACCCGTCGACCCAGGCCGCGGACGGCATCAAGCTCGCCCGTCTCGTCGCGCACGAGAAGAACATGAGCGACCTCGCATCGTCCGGCGTGCCGCGCACCGTCCAGCTCTTCGCCCCGGTCGTCACCGCGGACAACGTCGAGCAGTACCTGCCCACCGCGTTCCAGTCCTGAGCGCCTAGGCAGACAGCAGCACGCGGACCGCGCCCACGGTCCGCCCGGGTGAGAGCCCGGCCGGACCGTGGGCGCGCGCACGAAAGGAACGTCATGACACACAGCAACGGCGCGCAGCTCGGCGTCGGCATGGTCGGGTACTCGTTCATGGGGGCAGCGCACTCGCAGGCATGGCGTACCGCCCCCCGGTTCTTCGACCTCCCCCTCGAGCCGCGCATGCGCGTGCTCGGCGGGCGCAACCCGGAGGCGGTCAAGACCGCCGCGGAGCGTCTCGGGTGGGAGTCCACGGAGACGAGCTGGCAGTCCCTCGTCGCACGGGACGACGTCGACCTCGTCGACGTGTGCACCCCCGGCGACACCCACGCGGAGATCGCGATCGCCGCGCTCGAGGCCGGCAAGCACGTGCTGTGCGAGAAGCCGCTCGCCAACACGGTCGCCGAGGCGGAGCAGATGGTCGCCGCGGCGGAGGCGGCCGCCTCGCGCGGCCAGGTCGCGATGGTCGGCTTCACCTACCGTCGTGTCCCGGCGATCCAGCTCGCGCGCCGGCTCGTCACCGACGGCCGGATCGGTACCGTCCGCCACGTGCGGGCCCAGTACCTGCAGGACTGGATCGCCGACGAGGACGCCCCGCTCTCGTGGCGTCTCGACAAGACCAAGGCCGGCAGCGGCGCGCTGGGCGACATCGGCGCGCACGTCATCGACCTCGCGCAGTTCATCACGGGCGAGCGCGTGACGAGCGTGTCGGGTCTGCTCGAGACCTTCGTGACCGAGCGTCCCGTCGCCACGGAGTTCACCGGTCTCACCGGGCAGGGCGGCGCCGAGCGTGGTCCGGTCACGGTCGACGACGCCGCGATCTTCCTCGCGCGTCTCTCCGGGGGTGGGATCGGGACCTTCGAGGCGACCCGGTTCGCCTACGGGCGCAAGAACGCGATCCGCCTCGAGATCAACGGCTCCCGGGGCTCGCTCGCGTTCGACTTCGAGGACATGAACGTCCTGCACTTCTTCGACGCGGCCGAGGACGCCGCGACGGCGGGCTTCCGGCGCATCGTCGTCACGGAGCCCGAGCACGCGTACGTCGCGAACTGGTGGCCCGCGGGTCACGGCCTCGGGTACGAGCACGCGTTCACCCACCAGGTGGTCGACCTCGTCGAGGCGATCGCGTCGGGCACGCAGCCGTCGCCGACGTTCGCGGACGGTCTCGCGGTCCAGCGCGTGCTCGACGCGGTGGAGCGCAGCGCGGCGTCCGGAAGCTGGGTCGAGCCCTGACCGGGCGATGACCCGAGCGGGCCCGACGCCGTCCGGCGTCGGGTCTGCGCTCGGAACCACTGGAACCACCGGCGCTGCCGGACCCGCGACGGTGCGGGCCGGCGGACCGGTCGGACGAGAGGAGGTCGCAGGCCGCGACGCAGCGGCCGACGACCGGCGGGCCGACACGGCCCGCCGACGGTCCCGGGACTCGGCAGGCAGGCCGACGACGCCGCCCCGGGCGGAGCGCAGCACTGTTCCCCCATCTCGACGAGGAGACCTTGTGAGAAACGTGCTTGGAGGATCGCGCGCCCGGAGGCGCACGGTCGCGGCGGTCGCCGCGGCAGCGGTCGCTCTGCCCTTGACCCTGGCGACGGCGACGTCCGCCACGGCAGCCCTTCCCTCCACGAGCCCGATCGCGACAGCACCCGTGGCCGCGGCCGCGGAGACCGTCCCGTTCGACGTGCTCGTCTTCAGCAAGACCGCCGGGTTCCGCCACGGGTCGATCCCCGCGGGGATCGCGGCGATCCAGCAGCTCGGTACCGATAACGGTTTCGAGGTGACGGCCACGGAGGACGCGGGGGCGTTCACCGACGAGAACCTCGCGCAGTACGAGGCCGTGGTGTGGCTCTCCACGACCGGCGACGTGCTGAACGACGACCAGCAGGCGGCGTTCGAGCGCTACGTCCAGTCCGGCGGCGGGTACGCGGGCATCCACGCGGCGTCCGACACCGAGTACGACTGGCCGTGGTACGGCGAGCTCGTCGGCGCCTACTTCAGCGCGCACCCGCAGAACCAGGACGCGACCATCAAGGTCGAGGACCACGTCCACGAGTCCACGGCGCACCTCCCGGCGCGCTGGGACCGCTTCGACGAGTGGTACAACTTCCGCACGAACCCGCGCGACACGGTGCACGTGCTCGCGAGCCTCGACGAGACCACCTACTCCGCGGGCTCCGGCGCGATGGGCGCCGAGCACCCCACGGCGTGGTGCCAGGTCTACGACGGCGGCCGCTCCTGGTACACCGGCGGCGGCCACACGGACGAGTCGTACGCGGAGCCGGAGTTCCTCCAGCACCTGCTGGGCGGCATCCAGACCGCGGCGGGCGTCGTGCCCTCGGACTGCAACGCCACGCAGTCCGACAGCTACGAGATGGTGCCGCTCGACGAGAACACCGCGAACCCGATGATGCTCGACGTCGCCCCCGACGGGACGGTCTTCTACGTCGAGCGCGACGGGCGCGTGCGTGTCATCGACCCGGCGACGAACCAGACGACCACCGCCGCGACGCTGTCGGTCACGCAGGCCAACGAGGACGGTCTCACGGGCGTCGTGCTCGACCCCGACTTCGCCGAGAACGGCTGGGTCTACCTCTTCTGGTCGCCCCAGGACGTCGGGACCGACGGTCCCCACAACCGGGTCTCGCGGTTCGACTACGACGCCGCGGCGCGGACGATCTCGCTCGCGTCGGAGGAGAAGGTCCTCGTCATCCCGACCCAGCGCGAGACGTGCTGCCACGCGGGCGGCGACATGGTCTTCGACGCCGAGGGCAACCTCTTCGTCGTCACCGGTGACAACACCAACCCGTTCGAGTCGGGCGGCTTCGCGCCGATCGACGAGCGCGCGGGGCGGCAGAACTACGACTCGCAGCGCACGTCGGCCAACACGAACGACCTGCGCGGCAAGGTCCTGCGGATCCACCCGGAGGACGACGGCACGTACACGATCCCCGAGGGGAACATGTTCGCGCCGGGCACCGCGCAGACGAAGCCCGAGGTCTTCGCGATGGGCTTCCGCAACCCGTTCCGCATCGGCGTCGACCCCTCGACGGGCAACGTGCTCGTCGGGGACTACGGTCCTGACGCGGGCAGCGCCAGCGCGACGCGTGGCCCGGCCGGCACGGTCGAGTGGAACGTCGTGAGCGACCCGGGGTTCTACGGCTGGCCGTACTGCACCGGCGCGAACAACGACTACGTCGACTACAACTTCGCCACGGGGCAGTCCGGCGCGGCCTTCGACTGCGCCGCGGGCGTGGTGAACAACTCTCCCAACAACACGGGTCTGCAGCAGCTGCCCGGGGCGATCGAGGCCGAGGTCTGGTACGGCTACCAGACGAACCCGCTCTTCCCGGAGATCGGCGGCGGCGGTGCGCCCATGG
Organism: Cellulosimicrobium sp. Marseille-Q4280; assembly: GCF_943181405.1. Taxonomy (GTDB): domain Bacteria; phylum Actinomycetota; class Actinomycetes; order Actinomycetales; family Cellulomonadaceae; genus Cellulosimicrobium. The sequence goes on along the minus strand of NZ_CALPBY010000003.1, from coordinate 660,584 downwards.
GCGGACCGGTGTACGACTACGACCCCGAGCTCGACTCGGACGTCAAGTGGCCGGAGTACTGGGACGGCAAGGCACTGTTCGGCGAGTGGAACCAGGGCCGGATGTACTCGTTCCAGCTCGACGGCGAGCAGCGTGACGACCTCGTCGACATCAACCGGGTCCTGCCGGGGGTCTTCGACCCGTCGGTCGGCTTCGACCGTCCGATGGACTTCGACTTCGGGCCCGACGGCGCGCTGTACGTCATCGACTGGGGTTCCGGCTTCGGCGGGAACAACGACTCCAGCGGCGTCTACAAGGTCAACTACGTCCAGGGCGACCCCGCCCCGATCGCCCGCGCGAGCGCGGACGTGACGAGCGGCGCCGCGCCGCTGACGGTGCAGTTCTCCTCGGAGGGCACCCGTCACCCGGCGGGCGACCCGCTCACGCTCCAGTGGACCTTCGGCGACGGCTCGGAGCCGTCCACCGAGGCGAACCCCGTGCACACGTACACGGAGAACGGCAGCTACACCGCCCAGCTGGTCGCGACGGACGAGAACGGCGCGACCGGCGTCGCGAACGTGACGATCGTCGTCGGCAACGAGGCACCGACCGTCTCCATCACGTTCCCGGAGAACGGCGGCTTCTTCGAGTGGGGTGACCAGGTGAGGTACGAGATCGCCGTGGACGACCCCGACGGGGAGGTCACGTGCGAGAACGTCACGCTGTTCACGTCGCTCGGCCACGACTCGCACGCTCACCCGATGGAGGAGCTCACGGGCTGCGAGGGCACGCTCCAGACGGCGCGCGACGAGGGCCACGGCATCGAGTCGAACATCTTCTGGGTGGTCGAGGCGATGTACACCGACGACGGTGGCGCCGTGGGCGTCCCGCTGACGGCGAACGACCTGCAGATCCTCCAGCCGAAGCTGCTCCAGTCGGAGTTCTTCACGTCGACCGGTCGTCTCGAGGGCTCGACGAGCGCGGGCGACCCCGGCGTGCAGACCGAGACCACGGGCGACACCGCGGGCGGTGGCCTGAACATCGGGTTCATCGAGGTGGACGACTGGTGGGCGCACGAGCCGATCTCCCTGGCGAACGTCGACTCGATCACGCTGCGCGCGGCGTCGGAGCCCGGCGGGACCGTCTCGCTGCGCTGGGACGACCCGGAGGGGCCGGAGATCGGCAGCCTCACCGTTCCTGCGGGTGCCTGGCAGACCTACTCGGACATCACGGCCGAGCTGCACGACGTCCCGGAGGGCAGCGGCACGCTGTACTTCGTCCAGACGACAGGCCAGTCGAACGTCAACTGGATGGTCGTCAACGGTCGCGGCGTCACGGACAACGTCCGTCCGTCGATCGACACGTTCGAGGTCACGCCGACCTCGGGCACCGCACCGCTGACCGTCACGGCGACGGCGACGGCCACCGACCCGGAGGACGAGGCGGTCAAGTTCGCCTGGGACGCCGGTCTCGGTGACGGCTTCGTCGACGGTACGGGCTCGTTCGAGGTCACGTACGACGAGCCGGGCGAGTACCGGCTCCAGGTCCGTGCCACGGACGAGCGCGGCGCGTACTCGGTCGAGTACACGACCGTGACGGTGGAGGCCGAGCAGACCGACCCGGGGATGTGCTTCTCGGGCCGCTCGGACGACTTCCTCGGCGCGGAGCTCGACGAGGACCGCTGGACGGTCCTGAACCGCGACCAGAACCTGGCGGTCGAGGACGGTCAGCTCGTGGTGCCCACCACGGCGACCGACTTCTACGGCACGAACAACACGACGGTGCCCAACCTGGTGCTCCAGGACCTGCCGGACGGGCCGTTCACGGCCACGGCCAAGCTGACGCTGCCGGCACGCCAGCAGTACCAGCAGGCGGGCCTCGTCATCTGGGAGGACCAGGACAACTACGCGAAGATGGTGATCCAGGGACGCTCGGCCGCGGCCGACCCGGCGACGCGCATCTTCCAGTTCATCCGGGAGGAGAACGCCGCTCCCAACGAGGTCGGGGAGTCCAACTCCGCCGCTCTCGGCGCGGCGTTCCCCGACACGGTCTACGTGCGCTTCGTCAGTGACGGGGCGTCTCTCCAGGCGGCATACTCGGCCGACGGCACCACCTTCACGACGATGCCGCAGACCAAGTCGATCGCCGACCTCGAGAACGCGCAGATCGGCCTCGTGTCGCTCAAGGGCAACGGGACGGCGTCGCCGATCCTGGACGCCCAGTTCGACTGGTTCCACATCACGCCCGACGACACGGCGTCCGCCCCCGGGCCGGACGACGAGTTCGACGGCGACGCGCTCGACGCGTGCCGCTGGACGGTCGTGAACGAGGACCCGACGGGCTACCGCGTGGCGGACGGCTCGCTGCAGATCGACACGACCCCGACCGACATCTACGGGACGGACAACCGACCCGTGCCGAACCTGGTGCTGCAGGACCAGCCGGGTGAGGAGTGGACGGTGGAGACCGTGGTCGACGGCTCGGCGCTGGATCGTCAGTACCAGCAGGGCGGCCTGCTGGTCTACGGCGACGACGACAACTACGTCAAGCTCGACTACGTCGTCGACAACACGGCGGGCCAGGCCAAGAACGCCCGGATCGAGCTGCGCAGCGAGGTCGGCGGCGTGGTGCAGAACCCGCAGCCCCAGACGGGGAGCCTCACGGGTGACGTGTGGCACCTGCGCCTGACGCGCTCCGGTGACACGTTCGCCGGTGCGTACAGCGCGGACGGCACGACGTGGACCACGTTCGACGAGAGCGTGACCAACGCTCCCGCCGCCGGGGCCCAGGTCGGTCTCTTCGCGCTCGGTGCCGCGGCCGACACCGGTGCTCCGGCGTCGTTCGACTACTTCCGGGTGGTCGACGACGAGCCGGCGCCGCTCGCGGTCACCGTGACGGCCGAGCCGCGGTGCATCGCCGGCAAGGTCTTCCTCGCGGTGCGGGCGACGAACGACGACGAGGTGCCGCTCGCGGTGACCCTCGAGACCCCGTACGGGTCGAAGTCGTTCGCCGACGTCGCGCCGGGCAAGGCCGCGTACCAGTCGTTCGCCGCGCGCGCCGTCGCGGTGGACGCCGGGTCCGTGACCGTCACGGCCACCGACGCCGAGGGGAGGACGTTCTCCGAGACGGTGGAGCACGCCGCTCAGAGCTGCGCCTGACAGGTTCCGGCGGGTCGGCGCACGCGCCGACCCGCCGGGCGACGCGCTCGCCGCACGGGCGCACAGGGGTACGGGAGGTCCATCGGCCGGACCGCCCGTACCCTGCCCGCACGACGAGCACGACGGGGACCGTCCGCGGTCCTCGGCCCCGGCGCCCGGGTACCGGGCGCTCCGGCCCGGCGCCGGGGCACCCCGGGGACCGCACGGTCCCCGTGAGACGACTGACACGACACGACACGTCCGACCGACACGACACGTCCGACCGACACGACGAGGAGACCACCCGATGTCTCGTTCCCCCCGGACCGCCCCGCGGCGGTCGACGGCCCTGACGGCGCCCGTGACCGCGGTCCGCGTGCTGCTGACCGCTGCGCTCGGTGCCGTCCTCGTCCTCGCGGGGCTGACGGCGCCGGCGACGGCGCACGGCGGCGACATCGTCATCTCGCTCGGGACCGACGGCGCGGGCGGGGTCTCGGCGAACCTCACCTACAAGATCGACGGGCACCCGGTCGAAGAGGCGGCCGACGTCTCCGTCACGGCCGAGTCCGACGCGGGGGAGACGGTCGGACCGATCGCGCTGCGCTCCGCCTCCGAGGGGGTCGGCTGGTACGTGTCCGACCCCGGCGTCCTGGCCGAGGGCCACTGGGTGCTCACGGCGACGATGACGGACCCGTCCGAGGCGACCGCGAGCGCCGAGGTCGACGTCGTCCCGCCGGCCGAGCCACCGGCGCCCGCGGAGGGCGACGGGAGCGCCGCGGACGCGGCCGACGGCGACGCCACCGAGGGGTCGACGGCCGGGTCCGACGCGGCCGCCGACCCCGGCGAGGGCGACGGGGCGTCGTCCTCCGGGTCCGGGCCGCTCCTGTGGGTGCTGCTCGCCGCGGCCGTCGTCGCGGTGGGTGCGCTCGGCGTCGTCGTGGCACGTCGACGCGCCCGATCCTTGACCAGCACGTCCACCCGGTGACCCCGGGCCGAACCGAGATCGACGAAGGAGAACGACCATGGCACGACCGATCACCCTCTTCACGGGGCAGTGGGCCGACCTGCCGTTCGAGGAGGTGGCCCGCCTGGCCTCCGGGTGGGGCTACGACGGGCTCGAGATCGCCTGCTGGGGCGACCACCTCGACCCGTGGCGCTGGGACGACGAGGAGTACGTCCAGGGCAAGCTCGACCTGCTGGCGAAGTACGACCTCAAGGTCTACGCCATCTCGAACCACCTCAAGGGTCAGGCCGTGTGCGACGACCCGATCGACCAGCGCCACCGCGACATCCTGCCGGACGTCGTCTGGGGCGACGGCGACCCCGAGGGCGTGCGCCAGCGTGCCGCGGAGGAGATGAAGCACACCGCGCGCCTCGCCGCGAAGCTCGGCGTGAAGACCGTCGTCGGGTTCACCGGCTCCGCGATCTGGAAGTACGTCGCGATGTTCCCGCCGGTCTCCCAGGAGGCGATCGACGCCGGCTACCAGGACTTCGCCGACCGCTGGAACCCGATCCTCGACGTGTTCGACGAGGTCGGCGTGCGGTTCGCGCACGAGGTGCACCCGAGCGAGATCGCGTACGACTACTGGACGACCGTGCGCACGCTCGAGGCGATCGGGCACCGCGAGGCCTTCGGCCTCAACTGGGACCCGAGCCACATGGTGTGGCAGGACCTCGACCCGGTCAGCTTCCTGTGGGACTTCAAGGACCGCATCTACCACGTGGACTGCAAGGACACGAAGAAGCGGATGGGCAACGGCCGCAACGGCCGGATGGGCTCGCACCTCGCCTGGGCCGACCCGCGTCGCGGCTGGGACTTCATCTCGACCGGCCACGGGGACGTGCCCTGGGAGGACGCGTTCCGCATGCTCAACACGATCGGCTACGACGGCCCGATCTCCGTCGAGTGGGAGGACGCCGGCATGGACCGCCTGATCGGCGCCCCCGAAGCCCTCGAGTTCGTCAAGAAGTACGCGTTCGACGCGCCCGACGCCGCGTTCGACGCCGCGTTCTCGACGAAGTAGCGCCTGCCGCCGCACGGCTCCCGGGTCCTGCGCCCGGGGCACGACGTCCGATGCGCCACCGCCTCCGTCCGCTTCGCGGCCGGGGGCGGTGGCGTGTTCGTTCGTGATTGTTTTATGGGTGACTTCACCTAAACGAGACCACAATCGGTCGGCTTTTGGTTGACGGTCGTCAGAAGTGCCCCTACGTTGTCAGTCATGCGAGCCGACGACGTCGCGCAGGACCTGGTCGACCCGGCACTGGTGCCGGGCACGCGGGTCCCGGGAGCGACGACCACTGCCACCGGAGCACCGACCGCCGCGTCCCCCCGCGCCGCCGCACGCCCTGAGCCCGTGCCTGCCGCCCTGCCCGCGTCCGGGTATCGCGCGGGCATCCTCGGGACCGGGTTCATGGGCGGCGTCCACGCCCGCGCCGTGCGGACCGGCGGGGGCTTCGTCACCCTCGTCGCGGCCGCCGACCTCGAGACGGCCCGTGACGGGGCCGGAGCGCTCGGCGCCCAGGCGGCCGTCGCGACCGCGGAGGAGCTCGTGACGTCGCCCGAGGTGGACGTCGTGCACGTGTGCACGCCCAACCACCTCCACGTCCAGCTCGCCCGGGCCGCCCTCCGGGCCGGCAAGCACGTCGTGTGCGAGAAGCCGCTCGCCGTCGACGTGGCGGGTGCGGAGGAGCTCGCCGCGCTCGCCGCCGAGGCCCGTGCTGCCGACGGGCGGGTCGCCGTCGTGCCGTTCGTCTACCGGTTCCACCCGATGGTCCGCGAGGCGCGCGAGCGCGTCCGCACCGGGCAGGTCGGGGCCGTCTCGCTCGTGCACGGCTCCTACCTGCAGGACTGGCTCCTGCGCGACTCGGACGACAACTGGCGCGTCGACCCCGCCCTCGGCGGCGAGAGCCGCGCGTTCGGCGACATCGGGTCCCACTTCTGCGACCTGCTCGAGTTCACCACGGGCCACCGGATCGCCCGCCTCGTCGCCCGGTCGGCGACGGTCAACCCGCTCCGCCGCGGCGCTGACGGGGTCGCGCGTCCCGTCGCGACCGAGGACCTCGTCACGCTGCAGTACGAGACGGACCGCGGCGCGCTGGGGACGGCCGTGATCTCCCAAGTGTCGGCGGGCCGCAAGAACCGCCTGCACCTCGAGATCTCGGGTACCGAGTCGACACTCTCCTTCGACCAGGAGCAGCCCGAGACCCTGTGGGAGGGGCGCCGCGACGGCAGCCGCCTGCTCGTGCGCGACCCGGAGACGCTGTCACCGGCCGCCGCGCGGTACTCCCGGCTCCCCGCAGGCCACGCCCAGGGCTACCAGGACTGCTTCGACGCGCTCGTCGCCGACACGGCCGCCGCGGTCCGCGGGACCGTCCCCGACGGGCTGCCCACGTTCGACGACGGGCTGCGCGCCGCACGGCTCGCCGCGGCCGTCGGCGAGTCCGTGCGGTCCGGCGGCTGGGTGGAGGTGCCCCGATGACCGCGACGACCACGCACGAGCCGCAGCGTCCTGCCCCCGGGGACGGCGGGCCGGAGCCGCTCCTGCGCCTGCGTGGCGTCGGCAAGGAGTTCTTCGGCAACTCCGTGCTGCGCGGCATCGACCTGGACGTGCGTGCGGGAGAGGTGCACGCGCTCGTCGGGGAGAACGGCGCCGGCAAGTCCACGCTCATGAAGATCATCGCCGGCGTCCACCGTCCCGACGGCGGCACGCTCGAGCTCGACGGGCAGGTCACGACCTTCGCGTCGCCGCTCGCCGCCCAGCACGCGGGCGTCTCGACCGTCTTCCAGGAGTTCAACCTCCTGCCCGAGCGGTCCGTCGCAGAGAACGTCTACCTCGGCCGTGAGCCGCGCCGCGCCGGGCTCGTGGACCGGCGCCGCATGCACGACGACACGGACCGGCTCCTCGCCGACCTCGGGCTGTCGAGCCTCTCGGCTCACCAGCGCGTCGGCTCGCTCTCGGTCGCGCAGCAGCAGGTCGTCGAGATCGTCAAGGCGGTGTCCTACGACGCCCGGATCATCTCGATGGACGAGCCGACCGCGGCCCTCGCCGACCAGGAGGTCGAGCTGCTCTACGAGCTCGTCCACCGGCTCAAGGAGCGTGGCGTCGCGATCCTCTACGTGTCGCACCGGCTCAAGGAGATCTTCGACCTCTGCGACACGATCACCGTGCTCAAGGACGGGAACCACGTACTCACGACTCCCACCGCGGACATCGACCCCGACGGGCTCGTGCGCACCATGGTGGGCCGCGAGTTCGCCGGGTACTTCCCCGACAAGGACCCGGCGACCGTGCCGGGCGAGGTGCGGCTCGCGCTGGAGGACGTGGGCAACGCCCAGGTCGACGGCGTCTCCCTCGAGGTGCGCGCGGGCGAGATCGTGGCGCTCGCGGGCCTCCAGGGTTCCGGGCGCACCGAGATCGCGCACGGGATCTTCGGGATCGCGGGTTTCACGCGCGGCCGCGTGCTCGTCGGCGGGAAGCCGGTCGACGTCCGCTCGCCGCGGCAGGCCGTCCGGGCCGGGTTGGCCCTGGTGACGGAGGACCGCAAGGCCGAGGGCCTCGCGCTCGGTCAGTCCATCCTCGCCAACGCGCGCCTCGTGCTGGACGCGGTGGTGCCGGGTTCGGCGGACCGTCGCGCCCGCCGCATCCCCGGCATCCTCACCTCGCTCGAGCTCGTCGCGAGCTCGCAGGAGGCGGAGGTCCAGTACCTGTCGGGCGGCAACCAGCAGAAGGTCGTCCTGGCCAAGTGGCTCGTGACGGACCCGCAGGTCATCGTCCTCGACGAGCCGACGCGCGGCATCGACGTGGGCGCGAAGCGCGCGGTGTACGACCTCATGCGCGAGCTCACCGCGCAGGGCGTGGCCGTCCTCGTCATCTCCTCGGAGCTGCCCGAGGTCGTCGCCATGGCCGACCGCATCCTCGTGATGCGCGACGGGCGGCTCGCCGGGGAGCTTCCCGCGGGCAGCGACGAGGAGACCGTCATGGCGCTCGCGACCGGAGCGGGCGAGGAGTCGGCGGAGCACGTCGCGGTCGACCTCGACGCCGTCGTGCACACCGACGACCTTCCCGGGCACGACGAGCCCGCACCGGGGGCGAGCACCCGGGACGGCGCACCGACCGGCACCAGGACCGGCTCCGACGGCCCGAAGGAGGACCGATGAGCACCGCGGTCGCGACCGCCGCCCCCACCACCCGCCCCGCCGCACGACGCCGGCGGCGGATCGGGTCGACGGAGATCGTCTACCTCGCCCTCGTGGGCATCCTCGTGATCGCCGGCGTGCTCGTGGCAGCGGGCGGCGGCAACCTGTTCAGCACGGCCAACACGGCCTACATGCTCACGCAGACGAGCCTGCTCGGCTTCGTCGCGATCGGGCAGACCTTCGTCATCCTGTGCCGCTCCCTCGACCTGTCCGTCGGCTACGTCGTCGCGCTGTGCTCGATCGTCGGCGCCACGACGATGGCCGGCGACCCGTCCCGCGTGTGGCTCGGGGTGCTGGCGGCTCTCGGGGTCGCGGCCCTCGTCGGGCTGGTCAACGGGCTCGTGATCACGAAGCTGCGCGTCAACCCGTTCATCGCCACGCTCGGCGTCGGGCTGATCGTCAAGGGCTACCTCGACACCCAGTTCAAGGGTCCGGCGGGGGAGGTCCCGGCGTCGTTCCAGATGTTCGGCTACACGCGCGTCGGTCCGGTCCCGGTCTCGACGATCGTCATGCTCGTCGTCGCCGCGGTCGGCGTGGTCCTGCTCACGCGCACCAGGCCCGGCTACCACATGTTCGCCGTCGGCGGGAACGCCGACGTGGCGCGGCTCTCGGGCATCCGGACCGACCGGACGCTGATCCTCGCGCACGTGCTCTGCTCGGTGTGCGCGGGGGTCGCGGGGCTGCTCATCGCCGCGCGCTTCGGCACGGGCAACGCGCTCGTGTACTCCTACGGCCTCGACCTCGACTCGATCGCCGCCGTCGTCCTCGGGGGCACCCTGCTGCTGGGCGGTCGTGGATCGGTCGTCGGCACCGTCGGGGGCGTGCTGATCCTCGCCGTGCTCGACACGGTGTTCAACGTGCTCGACGTCGACCCGTTCTTCAAGGACGTCCTGCGTGGCGTCGTGATCATCGCCGCCGTGGCCCTCTACGCCCGCCGCCAGATCGACCCGGCGAGCAGCCGCGCCCGGTTCCGGTCGGGCGGCCGCGGGGCGCCACCGGGCGCCGAGCCGTCCCGACCCGCCACCCCGACGACCACCGCAGGAGGTGCGTCCGCATGACCACCGTCGACCCGCGTCGCACCATCCCCGCGCGCGCACCTCGCGCGGGCCTCGTCGAGCGGCTCACCGCGGGCGGGAGCTGGACGGTCTTCGCCCTGCTCGTCCTCGTGTTCGTCGCGATCCTCGTGATCAACCCGTCCTTCGGCGAGCCGACGTCGCTCATGGCGTTCGTCAAGAAGGCCGCGCCGCTCGTGATCCTCGCGATCGGGCAGTACTTCGTCATCGTGTCGGGCGAGTTCGACCTCTCGGTCGGCTCCCTCGTGGGTGCGCAGGTCGTCATCGCAGCCAAGCTCATGGACGGCGAGGACTCCATGACGTGGCCCGTCATGGGGCTCATGCTCCTCTTCGGCCTCGCGGTCGGACTCGTCAACGGCCTCGTGACGACGCTGCTCAAGGTGCCGTCGTTCATCACGACGCTCGGCATGATGCTCGTCCTGTACGGGGCGATCCGGCTCTGGACCGGCGGCGCGCCGACGGGTGCCCTCACCGAGGGCTTCCGGCAGTGGGGTCGCGGGGGCGTCCCCGACAACCCGGGGCAGTTCCAGGTCCCGTGGGCACTGATGGTCGTCGTCGTGCTGGGCGTGCTCGCCGCGCTGCTCATGCGCCGCCCGTTCGGCCGCACGCTCGTCGCCACGGGCGACAACGACGTGGCCGCCGGGTACGCCGGCTCGTCGGTGTGGTGGGTGCGCACGCGGGCCTTCCTGCTCTCGGGCTTCATGGCGACCGTCGCGGCCGTCCTCATCGGCGGGTACGCGGGTGTCACCGCGCAGGTGGGGGAGGGCCTGGAGTTCATGGCCATCACAGCCGTCGTCCTCGGCGGCGTCGTCCTCGGCGGGGGCCGGGGGACCGTCGTCGCCGCCATGGCTGGGGCGCTCACGCTCGAGGCGCTGTTCACGCTGTTCAACCAGCTGAGCCTGCCGTCCACGATCCGGCCCGCCGTCCAGGGCGTCATCATCATCGCCGCCGTCGCGTACGCGGCGATGCCCCGCCGGGGCCGGCGCCGCGCCACCTCGGGCGACACCCCGACCGCCGCCGGGCCGTCCGCCGAGCCGAAGGAGCCCGCCCCCGCCCACGCCTGACGCACCCGTTCCGCCGACGCGGCGGCAGTCCCGCACCACCACGTCACCCAGCACCACCCCTTCCCCCGCACCCCGCGGGACGACGACGTCTCACCAAGGAGAGAGAAGGACATGCGACGTACACGAGCACTCCTGGCCGGCGCGGCAGTGGCGACACTGTTCCTCACCGCCGCCTGCACCACCGACACCCCGACGGACGCGCCGGAGGGCGGCGGCGAGACCTCGGCCGAGGAGACCGAGGGCGGCGAGGAGACCGGCGGCGCCGACTCCGAGTGGTTCGTCCAGGCCGACTACGACCGTCAGCTCGCGCAGCGCGACATCGAGCCCGAGGGGCCGGCCGACCAGCCGTGGCTCCAGGCGATCGAGCCCGAGTACGTGGACACCGCCGAGTTCGCGAGCGAGGGCGGCGGCAAGACGCTGTGCTTCTCCAACGCGTCGGTCTCGAACCCGTGGCGCGTGACCGGCTTCATCACGATGCAGCAGCAGGTCGACGTCCTCACGGAGGAGGGCGTCATCGGCGAGTTCCGCGTGTCCGACGCGGCCGACGACGACAACAAGCAGATCTCCGACATCCAGGCGTTCGTCGCGGCCGGCGACTGCGACGCGATCATCGTGTCCCCGTCGACCACCGCGACGCTCACGCCGGCGGTCGAGGCCGCCTGCGAGTCCGGCAAGCCCGTCATCGTGTTCGACCGTGGCGTCAACACCGACTGCATGGTGACCTTCATCCACCCGATCGGCGGCTACGCGTACGGCGCCGACGGCGCCGAGTACCTCGTCGACAACCTCGACGAGGGCTCGACGGTCCTCGCCCTGCGCATCCTCCCGGGCGTCGACGTCCTGGAGAACCGCTGGGCCGCGGCCGACAAGATCTTCTCCGAGTCGGGCCTCGAGGTCGTCGGGCAGGAGTTCACCGGCGGCGACGCCGCGCAGATCAAGGACATCGTCACGCAGTACCTGCAGCGCGGTGACGTGGACGGCATCTGGATGGACGCGGGCGACGGCGCCGTCGCCGCGGTCGAGGCGTTCGAGGACGCCGGCAAGCCGTACCCGGTGTTCATGGGCGAGGACGAGATGAGCTTCCTGCGCAAGTGGCAGGAGACCGACATGAACGCGATCGGGGCGGTGTACTCCAACTTCCAGTGGCGCACCCCGATCCTCGCCGCGCAGATGATCTGGGCCGGCGAGGAGGTCCCCTCCGAGTGGGTCCTCCCGCAGGTCCCGATCGAGGCCGACGAGCTCGACGCGTACCTCGAGGCGAACTCCGAGATGCCGTCGCTGCACTACGCGAAGTTCGGCGGCGAGGACCTGCCGGGATACCCCGAGGCCTGGACGGACCGCTGACCGACCCGCTGACCGACCCGCTGACCGACCGCGGGCGGTCCTGAAGGGACCGCCCGCCGCCCGGTGCCCGACGGCGGACCGTCACCTCCTCCGCGGAGGCGACGGCCCGTCGTCGGGCACCGGGCACGGACCACCGACGAGAGAGAGCGACGTGGCTCTACCGGACCGACCCGCCCTGCGCCCCCGCCGCCTCGGCGTCAACACCTGGGTGTGGACCTCCCCGCTCACCGACGCGTCCCTGCGCGAGATCGCGCCGCGCGTCGCCGGCTGGGGGTTCGACGTGCTCGAGCTCCCCGTCGAGAACCCCGGCGACTGGGACCCGGCGCTCGCCGCGCGCGTCCTTGCCGACCACGGCCTCGGGGCGAGCGTGTCGCTCGTCATGGGCGACGGGCGCGAGCTCGTCGCGACCGACGCCGCGACCGTCCGGTCCACGCAGGACTACCTGCGCCGCGTCGCCGACGCCGCGCGCACGGTCGGGGCGCCCGTGATCGGCGGACCGGCGTACGCGTCGGTCGGCCGCACGTGGCGGCTGAGCCCCGCGGAGCGCGAGGCCGCCTACGACGAGCTCGCCGAGAACCTCGGACCCGTGGTCGAGCACGCCGTCGGGGCGGGCGTGGTCGTCGGGCTCGAGCCGCTCAACCGGTACGAGACGAGCCTGGTCAACACGGTCGACCAGGGCCTCGAGGTCGTGCGGCGACTGCCCGCCGAGGGCATCGGCCTGATGCTCGACATCTACCACATGAATATCGAGGAGACGGACCTGCCCGCCGCCGTGCGGCGCGCGGGCGAGCGCATCGCGCACGTCCAGGTCTGCGGCAACGACCGCGGTGCACCCGGCGCCGACCACCTCGACTGGCCCGCGTTCCTTGCCGCGCTCGACGAGACGGGCTACGACGGCCCGCTCGTGATCGAGTCCTTCACGGCCGAGAACGCGACGATCGCCACCGCCGCCTCGATCTGGCGGCCGCTGGCCCCGACCCAGGACGCCATCGCCGTCGATGGCCTGGCCCACCTGAAGGGACTGATGCCCGTACCGGAGCCCTGACAGTCGTAGGACGACCGCCGGCGCCGGCACGCCGCGGGATGACGACCACCCTGACCGGGCGACGACGCCCGGTCCCGCACGTCATGCCCCTGGAGGCACCACGATGACCGCACGACGTCCCCGCAGGGGGAGGTCCGTCGCGGCCCTGACCATCGGAGCGCTGGCGTTCACGCTCGCGCCCGTCACGATGGCCACGGCCGACGTCGTACCGATCGAGCCCGACGACGAGCACAAGGTGCTCATCTTCACCAAGACGACCCAGTTCCGGCACACCGAGGCGATCACGCAGGGCACCCCGGTGCTCGAGGCCGCGTTCGCCGAGGTGGGCATCGAGTCCGACCACACGGAGGACTCGAGCGTCTTCACCGACGAGGGACTCGCCGAGTACGACGCCCTCGTCATGTTCCAGACCTCGGGCGACCCGTGGGACGCGGACCAGAAGGCCGCTCTGGAGCGCTACCAGCAGGCGGGCGGCGGCATCGTCGCCATCCACAACGCCACGGACATGCGCGGCAGCTACCAGTGGTGGGACGACATGATCGGCGCGCTGATGCCCGGTCACGCCGCCACCGGGACGAGCCCCGGCCTGCCCGGCACGGTCCGCGTCGAGGACCGGACGCACCCGTCCACGGAGCACCTCCCGCAGCGCTGGGACCGTGCCGACGAGTGGTACAACTTCTCCGCGAACGTGCGGGGCGACGCGCACGTGCTCGCGACGATGGACGAGTCGACCTACGCCCCGGGCGGCAACGCCATGGGCTACGACCACCCCATCTCGTGGTGCAAGCCCTACGACGGCGGCCGCGCCTGGATGACCGGCATGGGCCACTTCGGTGCGCACTACACGGACGAGCCCGACTTCGTGCAGCACCTCGTCGGCGGCGTGCAGTGGGCCGCGGGCCTGGTCGAGGGCGACTGCGGCGGCACGGACTGGAGCCAGTTCGAGAAGGTCGCGCTCGACACCAACACGAGCGCCCCGTTCGGCATCGACATCGCGCCCGACGGCCGCGTGTTCTACACCGAGCTGGTGCGCGGGCAGATCCGCGTCTACGACCCGCGGACGCAGAACACGACGACGGCGCTCACGATCCCGGTCTACTCGGGCGGCGAGGACGGGCTCCTCGGGCTCGCGCTCGACAAGGACTTCGCGACCAACGGGTACCTCTACCAGTACTACTCACCGGCGAGCGAGGACGACTCGGACCCCGCGAACTTCGTCAGCCGCGTCTCGCGGTTCACCGTGACGTCGGACGGACCGGGTGCGACCGTCATCGACCCGGCGTCGGAGGTCGTGGTCATCGAGATCCCCGCCGGGCGTCTGCCCGACGAGCCGGGCCACACCGGCGGTGGGATCATCGTCGACCCGGCGAGCGGTGACCTGTACATCGGCGTCGGCGACGACGTGAACCCGCACTCCGAGCCGTCGGGCGGCTACGCGCCCCTCTCGGAGCGGCCCGGACGTCTGCACGACGCGCGCGCGACGTCGGCGAACACGAACGACCTGCGCGGCAAGGTCCTGCGCATCCACCCCGAGGCCGACGGCACGTACTCGATCCCCGAGGGCAACCTCTTCGACGAGGCGGCCGACGCGGACGACAAGACGCTCCCCGAGATCTACGCGATGGGCTTCCGCAACCCGTTCCGGTTCACGATCGACCCGGAGACCGGCAACCTCGGCGTCGCCGACTACTCGCCGGACAACGGGTCGGACAACCTGGCCAACCGCGGTCCCGCGGGCATCGCGGAGTGGAACCTCGTCAAGGAGGCCGGGAACTTCGGGTGGCCCCTGTGCATGGGGAACAACGAGCCGTTCCGTGACGTCGACTACCGGACGAGCCCGGTCACCGTCGGTGACTTCTTCGACTGCGACGCCCCGGTCAACGACTCGGTCCTCAACACGGGCCTGACCGAGCTGCCCCCGGCGCAGCCGGCCGACCTCTTCTACGGGTACCAGCGCTCCTCGGTGCCCGGTGCCATCAACGCGGGCGGCGGCCTCGCCCCCATGGGCGGTCCGTTCTACCAGTTCGACCCCGAGCTGGAGTCCGACACCAAGTTCCCCGAGTACTACGACGGCAAGCCCTTCTTCTACGAGTGGGCGCGCAACGCGATGTACTCGATCGACCTCAAGGACCCTGAGGCCGCTTCCGGCGCCAGCGACGTCGAGAAGGTCAACCCGTTCCTTCCCGACGAGGAGTTCCTCGCGCCGATCGACTCGAAGTTCGGGCCGGACGGCTCGATGTACGTGCTCGACTGGGGCGGCGGCTTCGGTCGCGACAACCCCAGCTCGGGCCTGCACCGGATCGACTACGTGTCGGGCTCGCGCTCGCCGGTCGCGTCGCCGACGGCGACGCCCGACTCCGGCATCGCGCCGCTCGTCGTCTCCTTCGACGGCTCGGAGAGCTCCGACCCGGAGAACGAGGACCTCACGTACGCGTGGGACTTCGACGGTGACGGCCAGACCGACTCGACCGAGGTCGCGCCGAGCCACACCTACACCGCGAACGGCGTCTACGACGCCCGCCTCACGGTGACCGACACCGCGGGCAAGACCGGCACGGCGACCGTGCCGATCACGGTGGGCAACACGCGGCCCGAGGTCGACTTCGGCCTGCCGCCGACGGGTGCGTTCTTCAACTTCGGCGACGCGATCACGTGGGACGTCGCGGTGACGGACGCGGAGGACTCGCCGGACGGCGACGCGATCGACGACGAGCAGGTCGTCATCCAGCCGGCGCTCGGGCACGACGCGCACGCGCACCCGGCCGAGCCGCTCCACGGCCGCACGGGCACGGTGCAGACGAGCCTGGGCGGCGGCCACAGCGAGGACATGAACGTCTTCTACGTGATCGACGCCCGGTACACGGACAACGGGGGCGAGGGTGACGTGCCCGCGCTCACGGGCTCGGACACGACGCTCATCTTCCCGAAGAAGCGCGAGGCCGAGTTCACCGCGGCGAGCGAGGGCACGACGACGATCCCGAGCCGTGACGTCGAGGGCGGCGGGTCCGTCATCACCGGCGCCGACGGCGCGTGGGCGTCGTACGACCCCGTGAGCCTGTACGGCGTCGAGGCGCTGAACCTGCGGGTCGCCTCGGCGGCCGAGGGCACGGTCGAGCTGCGTCGCGACGCCCCGGACGGGGAGCTGCTCGGCACGGCCGAGATCCCGCAGACCGGGCTCGGCACGTTCACCGACGTGCGCGTCGAGGCGACGGACCCCATGGAGCCGTTCACGCTCTACGTCGTCTTCCCCGGTGCGGGCGAGCGCCGCCTCAACTTCATCGAGGCGGACGGCAAGGCCGTGTCGGACACGACGCGCCCGAAGGTCAGCATCACCGCGCCCGAGGCGGGAGTCCGGCTCGAGCAGGGCGAGATCACGGTGACGGCGGAGGCCGACGACACCGAGAACACGGTCACCGAGGTCGAGTTCTTCGTCGACGGCGAGTCGATCGGGACGGACACCGAGGCACCGTACGAGGCGACGTGGGAGGTGACCGAGGACAACAACTACGAGCTGACCGCGGTCGCCACCAACGACAAGGGCCTGTACACCCGCTCCCGCATCGTGGTCGCCCAGGTCGGCGACCTCTTCGCCGGCATGAAGACCTTCACCAACGCGAACGGGACGTTCGAGCAGCTCGCCGAGGGCAGGTACCTCGTCACGTCGGGCGGCGCGAACATGTGGCAGGGGACGAACGAGTACTCCTCCGTCTACCGGGAGCAGGCCGCCGACGAGAACTGGTCGGCGACGGTGCGGATCAACAGCCAGGGCAACTCGAACGGGTCCGCCAAGGCGGGGATCATCGTCCGCAACGATGTCACCCAGGCGGGCAGCTCGCAGGGCTACGCCGCGCTCGGCATCCGCCCCAGCGGTGGGTTCGAGTGGCTGCGCGGCAACGCGAGCGGCCAGCTCGCGACGTCGACCAGCGCCAGCACGACGAGCTACCCCGCGTGGGTGCGCATCGTCCGTGACGGCGACCTGTACACGGCCTCCTGGAGCAAGGACGGGGAGACGTTCACCCAGATCGGCGAGCCGCAGACGCTCCCGGGCGCCGCGGCCGTCCAGGACGTGGGCATGTTCGTCACCGCCCACAGCACGACCACGACCAGCGCGGTCGAGTTCCAGGGCTTCGTCTTCGACGACGACCCGACCACGCCGGAGGAGCCGGGCGAGCAGACGCCGCCGCAGTGCCTCGCGCACGCGTCGGACGAGTTCGACGGCGACGAGCTCGACGGTCGGTGGACCGTCGTGCGCCAGGCCGAGGGCAGCGCGATCGGCGTCGCCGACGGCCACGCGGTCCTGCCGGTCGTCCAGGGCGACATCAACGAGGCGGTGACCGGTCCGATCAGCTACCTCGGTCAGCCCGCGCCCGCCGGTGCCTGGACGCTGGAGACGAAGCTCGACGTGCCGCTCGCGCGGCACTGGCAGCACGCAGGCCTCCTGGTGCACGTGGACGACGACGAGTACACCAAGCTCGCGTTCACGAAGAACCAGAACGGCAACCGCTTCCTCGAGTTCCAGACCGAGACGGGCGGTACGCGGACCTGGCACGGCCAGGAGAACGTCGCCGCGGACTTCCCCTCGGCCATCCACCTGCGCCTCGTGTCCGACGGGGAGCAGATCACGGCGGCGTACTCCGCCGACGGCGAGACGTGGACCGACCTCGCCGGGGCCGCCCCGGTGAAGGACGGCGCGACGTTCGGCGTCATGGCCGGCGGTGACACCGCCACGGCGGACACCGTCGCACGGGTCGACTACGTCCGCGTCAGCGGTGCGGAGCCGGACGACGGCGTGCGCGAGCCGAGCGACGAGTTCGAGGGCGACGCCCTCGACGGCTGCCGCTGGGACGCGGTCGTGCGGTACGACGGCACGAAGGCCGCGGTCGCCGACGGCGAGCTGCGCATCACCACCCAGCCGGGCGACATCAACGCCGCCGCCAACGGCGACCCGCGCAACTTCGTCCTCCAGACGGCACCGGAGGGCGACTGGGTCGCCGAGACGCGGTTCGAGGCGCCGCTCGCGCACCGCTGGCAGCTCGCCGGGCTGCTCGCGTACGCGGACGACGACAACTACGTCAAGCTCGACGTGGTCGCCAAGAACGCGCCGGGTGCCGCGCTGAACCTCGGTGCCGAGCTCGTCTCGGAGAAGGGCGCCCAGTTCGGCAACGGCGGTAACCGTGCGCTGGAGATCGCGGACTCCACGGAGTCCGGGTACTGGTACCTGCGGCTGGAGAAGACCGGCACGACGTACCAGGGCTGGGTGAGCGACGGCGGCGTGAGCTGGGAGCCCCTCGGGGAGCCGGTGACGAACGACGTGCCGCTCACCTCGATCGGCGTCATGGCGATCGGCCCGGAGCAGGAGACGCCCGTCACCGTGGCGTTCGACTGGTTCCGGCTCACGGCCGGTGACGAGGAGCCCGCGGTGGCGGTCGAGGCCGAGGCCTCGGTCCGCTGCCTCGCCGGCAAGGCGTACGTCGCGGTCCGCGCGACGAACGCCGACGAGGCGGCCGCGGCGATCACCCTCGCCACGCCGTACGGCACGAAGGAGTTCGGCGAGGTCGCGGTCGGCACGAGCGCGTACCAGTCGTTCGCCGTCCGTGCCGCGGACGTCGAGGCGGGCGCTGCGACCGTCACGGCGACGATCGGGGACAGGACGGCCACCCTCGAAGTGCCGTTCGACGCCCACACCTGCGGGTGACGACCGCCGGTGGCGGGCCTGCAGGCCCGCCACCGGCACCCCTCGCCCGTCCGGCCGGTCCGGCCGGACGGGCGAGGACCTCGACCGCGCGGACGGACCGCGCGGGACGACCACGACCACAGGACGGGACGACGACATGGCACAGCGGACCGGGGGCCGGCCCTCCACCACGCGGGCACCGCGCACCGGAGCACGTCCGGCGCCGAGGCGCCCGACCGAGCGCACGACGCCGTCCGCGGCCCGTTCCCGTCCTGCCGACCGGGGCGGTGCCGGCCGCCCCGAGCCTCGGCCACCGGCGCACGTCCGCGTGCGCCGGTGGCTGCAGGGCGCCGGACCACGCGGCTGGGTCCTGGTCGCCGCCGGTGCGTTCGCGGTCGCCGTGGTGGTCGTCGTCCTCGTCGTCGCGCTGACGCGCGGCGACGGCGACGAGCCCGCCGACGGCGCGTTCGCGGTCGACCCGGCACGCGTCGCCGAGCTCGAGGCCGCCGAGGTCGAGCGCGACGCCGAGAACCTCACGGCCTCGATCGAGCACGCACGCCACGTCCAGGCCGAGCTCGTGCCGGTGCTGCACGACCTCCACGCGGTGCTTCCGGTGGACGGCACGACCGCGACGCCGCCCACCGCCGAGGACGTGGCGTCGTGGCGCGCGGAGCTCGACGCGCTGACGGGCGAGACCGAGAACCTCGCGAGCGGGACGTCCGAGCACAACATCGTGCGGAACGGGATGCTCACCTCGCTCGAGCTGATCGGCGACACGGTCGACGCCGTCGACCTCGCGCGCTCGGCGGACGCGAGCGCCGCGCCGGACCTCTACGCCCTCGCCGGCGAGCTGCGCTCGCGCGCGGTCGAGACCTGGGGCCTCGCGGCGATCCAGCTGGACCTGCGCGCCGTCGCGGCCGACCAGGGCCACGTGCACGTCTTCCTGCCCGTGCGACCGGGTGACTCGCTCGACGGCGGCCTCGACATGCACGGTGGGGAGCCCCAGGACGACGGCCACGACCACTGAGCGGCACCGCGACCGCCCGGCCGGGTGCCGGCAGGACGCGACCGGTCAGGCGCCGTGCACCATGACGACGTCGGAGTGCTCCTCGCCGCCCACGACGTACGTCCGCTCCCCGACGAGGGCGAAGCCGCTCTTGCGGTAGAAGGCCTGCGCGCGGGCGTTGAGCACGTTGGTGCCGAGCCACACCCTCCGGCCGGGGGCGAGCGCGGCGGCGGCGTCGCGCGCGGCCGCCATCAGCGCGGCCGCGACCCCCGTCCCCTGCGCCTCGGGGTGCACGTAGATCTTCGAGAGCTCCACCGCCTCGCCGGGCCCGACGGCCCGGGCGACGTCGGCGTCGTCGGGCACCGCGCGGACGAGCAGCGCGTACCCGACGAGCGGCTCGTCCTCCCCGGTCCCCAGCGACTCCGCGACGAGCAGCACGTGGTCGGCGCTCGCGGCCCACGCCCGGAAGCGGTCGGGCGAGAGCTGTACCGCGACGTGCTCGGCGATCGCCTGCGGTGACGTACCGGGCGGGCACGCGAGCGGGAACGTCAGCGCGGCGAGCCGGGCGAGGGACGGCGCGTCGTCGGGCGTCGCGGTCCGCACGCGCGGTGCCGCGAGGTCGGGATCGGTCACGACGGCGAATGTACCCGGCGGCCGGGACGCCCGGCACGACCGGCACTCTCCGCCGCGTACCGCGCGCGCCACGTCCTGGCGGTGCTGCGCGGTGCGCCCTGACGCCGGTGGCGACGGCATGATGGGGGAGTGACGCGCATCGACCTCAACGCGGACCTCGGCGAGGGCTTCGGCCCCTGGGCGTTCACCGACGACGCCGCCCTCCTCGGCCTGGTGACCAGCGCGAACGTCGCGTGCGGCTTCCACGCCGGGGACCCGGGGACCATGCGCGCGGTCACGCGCGACGCGGTGGCCGCCGGCGTGAGCGTCGGGGCGCACGTCGGCTACCGCGACCTCGCCGGGTTCGGCCGCCGCTTCCTGGACGTCGCCCCGGCCGAGCTCACCGACGACGTGCTCTACCAGCTGGCGGCGCTCGACGGGTTCGCGCGCGTCGCCGGTGACCGGGTCCGGTACGTCAAGCCGCACGGCGCCCTCTACAACGCGATCGTGCGCCACGAGGGGCAGGCGGGTGCCGTCGTCGACGCGGTGCGCGAGTACGACCCGACGCTGCCCGTCGTCGGCCTCCCGGGTTCGGCCGTCCTGCGCCTCGCCGAGGAGGCGGGGCTCCCCACCGTGCGCGAGGCCTTCGCCGACCGTGGCTACCTCCCGACGGGCGAGCTCGTGCCCCGCGGGCGCGACGGCGCGGTCCTGCACGACGCCGCCGAGGTCGCCGCGCGCGTCGTCGGCCTCGTGACGGGCGGCACGGTGCGCGCCGTCGACGGGACGCCGGTCCGCGTCGTCGCCGACTCCGTCTGCCTGCACTCCGACACCCCGGGTGCTGTCGACCTCCTCCGTGCGGTGCGGCGCGCGCTCGAGGAGGCGGGTGTCGTCGTGCGGGCGTTCGCCGGCGGGGACGAGAGGGAGGCGCCGTGACACGAGGCGGGGACGTGCGCCGCTACGGCGAGACGGCGTTCCTCGTCGACCTCCCCGACCTTGCCGCGGTGCGCGCGCTCGACCGCTGGCTGACGTCCGACCGCCCGGGCGAGGTGCTCGACGTCGTCCCCGCCGCGCGGACCGTCCTCGTCACCTTCCGGGACCCGGCCGGCTCGCCGACGGTCGAGCGCTGGGTCCGCGAGGCGCTGGGGCGCACCGCCGACCGGCACGCCGCACCGAGGGCCGGTGCCGCCGGCACGGACGACGCCGCTACGGTGGCCGGCAGCCCCGGCGAGACGCCGGTGGCCGGGGCCGCGGTGGTCGAGCTCCCCGTGGTCTACGACGGCGCCGACCTGGCGGACGTCGCGGCATGGGCCGGCGTCAGCGAGGCAGAGGTCGTCGCACGGCACGCCGACCGGGAGTACGAGGCCGCGTTCGGCGGCTTCGCGCCCGGTTTCGTCTACCTCGTCGGTGTCGACCCCGTGATCGCAGCGCCGCGGCTCGTCACCCCGCGCCCGCGGGTGCCCGCGGGCGCCGTGGCGCTCGCGGGGGAGCTCACCGCCGTCTATCCGACGTCGTCGCCGGGAGGCTGGCGGCTGCTGGGCACGACCGGCGAGCGCATGTTCGACGTCGACCGGGTCCCGCCCGCGCTCGTGGCGCCGGGTGCGAGGGTCCGGTTCCTGCCCACGAGAGCCGTGGTCGCCGGGAGCGGTCCCGGCGCGCGCGGAACGGACCCGGGGGCAACCGTCGCCGGGACGGCCGTCGCCACGGCTGCCGGGAACGTGGCCCGATCTGCGGTCGACGGTGGGGGCGACGCCCCCGCCGACCGCCCTTCAGCCGGCGGCACGGCCGGTGCCCCTGGAGGCCCTTCTGCCCGCGCCCGTGGACGACGGCCTGCGCTGACCGTGGTCTCGGCCGGACCGCTGGCCCTCGTCGAGGACGCGGGTCGTCCCGGGCTCGGAGCGATCGGGGTCGGGCCCTCCGGCGCCGCCGACCGCGGGGCGGCGACCCTCGCCAACCGGCTCGTCGGGAACGACCGGACCGCAGCGCTCCTCGAGGTGACGCTCGGGGGTCTGACGCTGCGGTTCGACGCACCCGCCGTCGTGGCGCTGACCGGTGCCGACTCACCCGCGACGGTCGACGGGACGCCCGTCGGCCGGCACGCCGCGCTGCGGGTACGGGCGGGCGCCGTCCTGAGCCTCGCGACGCCGTCGCACGGGGTGCGTACCTACGTCGCCGTGCGGGGAGGCGTGGACGTCGACCCCGTGCTCGGGTCGCGCTCGCGCGACGTCCTCTCCGGACTGGGGCCGCAGCCGCTCGCCGCAGGCGACGTGCTCCGGGTCGGCGTGGCCGGCGGCGTCCCTGCCCCGGTCGAGACCGCTCCGGTCCGTCACGAGGCCGGCGTGCTGCGGCCGGGCGAGCGCCACGTGGTGCTTCCCGTCCTCGCCGGGCCTCGGCCTGACTGGTTCCTGCCCGGCGCGTGGCGGGCGCTCGGCGCGCTGCGCACGGTCACCGCGGACAGCAACCGCGTAGCCCTGCGCCTTGACGGCCAGGCGGTCCCGCGCCGTGGTGGGGAGCTGCCGTCGGAGGGTGTCGTGCGAGGAGCGGTCCAGATTCCGCCGGACGGACGACCCGTCGTCTTCCTCGCCGACCATCCCGTGACCGGTGGGTACCCGGTGATCGGGGTCCTCACGGAGGAGGCCGCGGATCGTGCCGGACAGCTGCGTCCGGGGGAGGCGGTCCGCCTGCGAGGGGTGCGCCCGGGATCCTGACCAGGACGGCCGACGGGTGCGCGGGCGGGGTCGGGGCACCGCTCCCGGGCAGGTCCGCACGATGTGCGCCGGGTCACCGGAGCGCGGCTTGACCACGCCGCGCAGAGCCGCGTAATGTTCTGGATGTCGGCCCGACAGGGAGGAACAGACACCGCGACGGTGGCTGGTCCCGGGGCCAAAATCCTACCTTCGCAGGACGTTCCGTCGACAGACGTGCGTCGGCGATCACTCTGCGTGACCAGGGCGACGAGCCCGGGTTGAGAAGCCGAGTAGGACCTGGTAGGGTTGAGAAGTTGCCCCAAGCGAGGTTGGGCCTGAGGGTCCGGCTGAGTTGGTGTGTGTCGGTTGTTTGAGAACTCAACAGTGTGCTTGTTAGTCAATGCCAATTTTTGTCCCTTGTGGGCGTGGCTGGCTGGGTTGTCCCGTTCGGGGTGGCTGGTTGGTTGTGTCTGGGGATGTTTTTGGTTGATTTCGGAGAATGATCGTCAGATTGTTTTTCGTTTGTAGGCCAGTTTTGTGAACCTTTCGGGGTTCGCTTCGTATGGATTGTTCGCTGCCGGGTCTTTGGGTCTGGTGGTGGGCGTTGATCATTTACGGAGAGTTTGATCCTGGCTCAGGACGAACGCTGGCGGCGTGCTTAACACATGCAAGTCGAACGATGATGCCCAGCTTGCTGGGTTGATTAGTGGCGAACGGGTGAGTAACACGTGAGTAACCTGCCCTTGACTTCGGGATAACTCCGGGAAACCGGGGCTAATACCGGATATGAGCCGTCCTCGCATGGGGGTGGTTGGAAAGTTTTTCGGTCAGGGATGGGCTCGCGGCCTATCAGCTTGTTGGTGGGGTGATGGCCTACCAAGGCGACGACGGGTAGCCGGCCTGAGAGGGCGACCGGCCACACTGGGACTGAGACACGGCCCAGACTCCTACGGGAGGCAGCAGTGGGGAATATTGCACAATGGGCGAAAGCCTGATGCAGCGACGCCGCGTGAGGGATGACGGCCTTCGGGTTGTAAACCTCTTTCAGCAGGGAAGAAGCGCAAGTGACGGTACCTGCAGAAGAAGCGCCGGCTAACTACGTGCCAGCAGCCGCGGTAATACGTAGGGCGCAAGCGTTGTCCGGAATTATTGGGCGTAAAGAGCTCGTAGGCGGTTTGTCGCGTCTGGTGTGAAAACTCGAGGCTCAACCTCGAGCTTGCATCGGGTACGGGCAGACTAGAGTGCGGTAGGGGAGACTGGAATTCCTGGTGTAGCGGTGGAATGCGCAGATATCAGGAGGAACACCGATGGCGAAGGCAGGTCTCTGGGCCGCAACTGACGCTGAGGAGCGAAAGCATGGGGAGCGAACAGGATTAGATACCCTGGTAGTCCATGCCGTAAACGTTGGGCACTAGGTGTGGGGCTCATTCCACGAGTTCCGTGCCGCAGCAAACGCATTAAGTGCCCCGCCTGGGGAGTACGGCCGCAAGGCTAAAACTCAAAGGAATTGACGGGGGCCCGCACAAGCGGCGGAGCATGCGGATTAATTCGATGCAACGCGAAGAACCTTACCAAGGCTTGACATGCACGGGAAGCCACCAGAGATGGTGGTCTCTTTGGACACTCGTGCACAGGTGGTGCATGGTTGTCGTCAGCTCGTGTCGTGAGATGTTGGGTTAAGTCCCGCAACGAGCGCAACCCTCGTCCCATGTTGCCAGCGGGTTATGCCGGGGACTCATGGGAGACTGCCGGGGTCAACTCGGAGGAAGGTGGGGATGACGTCAAATCATCATGCCCCTTATGTCTTGGGCTTCACGCATGCTACAATGGCCGGTACAAAGGGCTGCGATACCGTAAGGTGGAGCGAATCCCAAAAAGCCGGTCTCAGTTCGGATTGGGGTCTGCAACTCGACCCCATGAAGTCGGAGTCGCTAGTAATCGCAGATCAGCAACGCTGCGGTGAATACGTTCCCGGGCCTTGTACACACCGCCCGTCAAGTCACGAAAGTCGGTAACACCCGAAGCCCATGGCCCAACCGGTTCGCCGGGGGGAGTGGTCGAAGGTGGGACTGGCGATTGGGACTAAGTCGTAACAAGGTAGCCGTACCGGAAGGTGCGGCTGGATCACCTCCTTTCTAAGGAGCTTCAACGCACGCCTCTTCGGGGGTGTGTGGTGGCCACGGCCCACGCCGTTCGCGTGTGGGGGTGGTTGCTCATGGGTGGAACATTGACGAAAGAGCGTCGGTCTCGCTGGTGTCAGTACCTGCGTCGCCTGGTCTGCTGGGTTCTCCTTCGGGGGGTTCGGTGGTGTCCGGGGGGTGTGGTGGAACATCGCGGGTGGGTCCGGGGCTTGTCGAGCACACTGTTGGGTCCTCAGGTCGCCGGCCACTTTGGTGGTGGTGCCTGGTACGGGTCGGTCCGTGGATCGCGAACCGCTCGCCGAGCTGGTCTTGGTGGGTAGGCGGGTCTGTGCGGGTCGGGGTCGTTGGTTGTTTGAGAACTGCACAGTGGACGCGAGCATCTTTGAAGTGATCAAGATGCAAAAAGTACGGGTGTGCCCTTCGGGGTGTGTCCGTGGTTTTTGTTCTTGGTCTCTGCGAATAGATTGTAGTGTGTGTGTCGAAGTTTTTAAGGGCACAGGGTGGATGCCTTGGCACTAGGAGCCGAAGAAGGACGTCGTAGCCTGCGATAAGCCTCGGGGAGCTGGCAAACGAGCTGTGATCCGAGGGTTTCCGAATGGGGGAACCCCGTACGAGTCATGTCGTGCGACCTGCACCTGAATATATAGGGTGTGTGGAGGGAACGCCGGGAAGTGAAACATCTCAGTACCGGCAGGAAGAGATATTCCGTGAGTAGTGGCGAGCGAAAGCGGATGAGGCCAAACCGGGCGCGTGGTAAAGCTGTCAGGCGTTGCGTGTCCGGGGTTGTGGGACCCTTCTGGTGGATCTGACAGTCCACCGGGGAGTCAGAAAGCCGTGTCATAGTCGAACCGCATTGAAAGGCGGACCACAGACGGTGCGAGTCCGGTAGACGAAATGGCGCGGCCTCCCGAAGGGGATCCCAAGTAGCACGGGGCCCGTGAAATCTCGTGTGAATCTGGCAAGACCACTTGCTAAGCCTAAATACTACCTAGTGACCGATAGCGGACCAGTACCGTGAGGGAAAGGTGAAAAGTACCCCGGGAGGGGAGTGAAATAGTACCTGAAACCGTGTGCCTACAATCCGTTGGAGCCTCCTTGGTTGGGGTGACAGCGTGCCTTTTGAAGAATGAGCCTGCGAGTTAGTGCTCAGTGGCGAGGTTAACCCGTGTGGGGAAGCCGTAGCGAAAGCGAGTCCGAACAGGGCGTCCATAGTCGCTGGGTCTAGACCCGAAGCGAAGTGATCTAGCCATGGGCAGGTTGAAGCGCGGGTAAGACCGCGTGGAGGACCGAACCCACCAGGGTTGAAAACCTGGGGGATGACCTGTGGTTAGGGGTGAAAGGCCAATCAAACTTCGTGATAGCTGGTTCTCCCCGAAATGCATTTAGGTGCAGCGTCACGTGTTTCTTGCCGGAGGTAGAGCTACTGGATGGCCGATGGGCCCTACAAGGTTACTGACGTCAGCCAAACTCCGAATGCCGGTAAGTGGAAGCGTGGCAGTGAGACTGCGGGGGATAAGCTCCGTAGTCGAGAGGGAAACAGCCCAGACCACCGGCTAAGGCCCCCAAGCGTGTGCTAAGTGGGAAAGGATGTGGAGTTGCACAGACAACCAGGAGGTTGGCTTAGAAGCAGCCACCCTTGAAAGAGTGCGTAATAGCTCACTGGTCAAGTGATTCCGCGCCGACAATGTAGCGGGGCTCAAGTACACCGCCGAAGCCGTGGCATCTGCGCGTAACTCAGGCCTTCGTGGTCCAGAGGCGCAGGTGGGTAGGGGAGCGTCGTGTGGCCGGTGAAGCCGCGGGGGAACCCAGCGGTGGAGGCCACACGAGTGAGAATGCAGGCATGAGTAGCGAATGACGGGCGAGAAACCCGTCCGCCGAATGACCAAGGGTTCCAGGGCCAGGTTAATCCGCCCTGGGTAAGTCGGGACCTAAGGCGAGGCCGACAGGCGTAGTCGATGGACAAGGAGTTGATATTCTCCTACCGGCGAAGAACCGCCCATACCGAGCCCGGTGATGCTAACCGCCCAAACCTGTCCACCGACCCTTCGGGGTCACCGGACAGGGGCGCGCGGGACCCGAACCGGTAGTAGGTAAGCGTATTAACAGGGGTGACGCAGGAAGGTAGCCCGGCGTGGCGATGGTAGTCCACGTCCAAGGCTGTAGGCCGTCGGGTAGGCAAATCCGCCCGACACGAGGCTGAGAGCTGATAGTGAGCGCGTATGCGCGAAACGGGTGATCCTATGCTGCCAAGAAAAGCCTCGGCGCGAGGTTCTAGCCGCCCGTACCCCAAACCGACTCAGGTGGTCAGGTAGAGAATACCAAGGCGATCGAGCGAATCGTGGTTAAGGAACTCGGCAAAATGCCCCCGTAACTTCGGGAGAAGGGGGGCCCGAAACGTGAACCGACTAGCTCGGGGAGCGTGGACGGCCGCAGAGACCAGGGAGAAGCGACTGTTTACTAAAAACACAGGTCCGTGCGAAGTCGCAAGACGATGTATACGGACTGACGCCTGCCCGGTGCTGGAAGGTTAAGAGGACGGGTCAACCCCTCGTGGGTGAAGCTCAGAATTTAAGCCCCAGTAAACGGCGGTGGTAACTATAACCATCCTAAGGTAGCGAAATTCCTTGTCGGGTAAGTTCCGACCTGCACGAATGGCGTAACGACTTCTCCGCTGTCTCAACCGCGAACTCGGCGAAATTGCACTACGAGTAAAGATGCTCGTTACGCGCAGCAGGACGGAAAGACCCCGGGACCTTTACTATAGCTTGGTATTGATGTTCGGTGCGGCTTGTGTAGGATAGGTGGGAGACTGTGAAGCCCGCACGCCAGTGCGGGTGGAGTCAACGTTGAAATACCACTCTGGCCGCTTCGGATGTCTAACCTCGGTCCGTGATCCGGACCAGGGACAGTGCCTGGTGGGTAGTTTAACTGGGGCGGTTGCCTCCTAAAATGTAACGGAGGCGCTCAAAGGTTCCCTCAGCCTGGTTGGCAATCAGGTGTCGAGTGCAAGTGCACAAGGGAGCTTGACTGTGAGACTGACAGGTCGAGCAGGGACGAAAGTCGGAACTAGTGATCCGGCGGTGGCTTGTGGAAGCGCCGTCGCTCAACGGATAAAAGGTACCCCGGGGATAACAGGCTGATCTTGCCCAAGAGTCCATATCGACGGCATGGTTTGGCACCTCGATGTCGGCTCGTCGCATCCTGGGGCTGGAGTAGGTCCCAAGGGTTGGGCTGTTCGCCCATTAAAGCGGTACGCGAGCTGGGTTTAGAACGTCGTGAGACAGTTCGGTCCCTATCCGCTGCGCGCGCAGGAAACTTGAGAAGGGCTGTCCCTAGTACGAGAGGACCGGGACGGACGAACCTCTGGTGTGCCAGTTGTTCCGCCAGGAGCACCGCTGGTTGGCTACGTTCGGAAGGGATAACCGCTGAAAGCATCTAAGCGGGAAGCCTGCTTCAAGATGAGGTTTCCATACCCTCAGGGGTGAGAGGCACCCAGCAGAACACTGGGTAGATAGGCCGGACGTGGAAACGGGGACCAACGACCCGTGCAGCTGACCGGTACTAATCAGCCGACAACTTCAACACCCATCACACTCTCATGCGACGCGTCCACTGTGCGGTTCCCGAACCACCAACCCCACCACCCCCACACCGGGGGCGGCACCCGGGAAAGTGTTCGACAGAGTTACGGCGGTCACAGCGAAGGGGAAACGCCCGGTCCCATACCGAACCCGGAAGCTAAGCCCTTCAGCGCCGATGGTACTGCCCTGGAGACGGGGTGGGAGAGTAGGACGCCGCCGGACAACCCTTCACCGAAGGCCCACCCCACACGGGGTGGGCCTTCGGCATGTCCGGACTCTTTTTCGGTCCAACCGGGCAGGGCCATTCTCGCGCCCGCCGGGCAGGGCAGAGACCCGGGCCTCGTGACGACCGCCGGCCTGCGTGGCACTACACGTCTCGGGTGCCACACGACCGCGGGCTCGTCGCCGGCACGACTGCCGGCGGGCGCTGTCCTGTTGGCGCGGCGCTGCTGCCGCCCTTCGGGTTCCGGTCGAGGCACCGACCGGCGGTTCGGCGAGGTCCGGTCGAGGCATCGAGCCGGGGTTCGTCGAGCTCGTCACGCTCTCGTGGCTCCCGCGCCCCTCTAGAATGGCGACCATGTCCACCATCTCCCGTGACGAGGTCGCGCGCGTCGCCGCGCTGGCCCGCATCGACCTGCGACCCGAGGAGCTGGACCGGCTCTCGGGGGAGCTCGACGTGATCGTCGACGCCATCGCGAAGGTCAGCGAGGTCGCCACGCCCGACGTCCCCTCGACGAGCCACCCGCTTCCGCTCACCAACGTCTTCCGTGACGACGTACCCGTGCCGGCCCTGCCGGTCGCGGACGTCCTCGCGGGTGCGCCGTCGGCCGAGGACGGCCGTTTCGCCGTCCCGCAGATCCTCGGGGAGGAATGATGACCGACGACCTGACCCGGATCTCCGCCGCAGAGCTTGCCGCGCGCCTCGCCGCGGGCGACGTGAGCAGCGTCGAGGCCACGCAGGCGCACCTCGACCGGATCGGTGCCGTCGACGGTGCCGTCAACGCCTTCCTCCACGTGAGCGCCGACGACGCGCTCGAGACAGCGCGTGACGTCGACGAGCGACGTGCGGCCGGCGAGGAGCTGCACCCGCTGGCGGGCGTCCCGATCGCCGTCAAGGACGTCGTCGTGACGAAGGGGATGCCGACCACGGCCGGCTCCCGCATCCTCGAGGGCTGGGTGCCGCCGTACGACGCGACGATCGTCGAGCGTCTCCGCGCCGCCCGGCTGCCGATCCTCGGCAAGACGAACATGGACGAGTTCGCGATGGGCTCCTCGACCGAGCACTCCGCCTACGGGAACACCCACAACCCGTGGGACCTCGACCGGATCCCCGGTGGGTCCGGTGGTGGGTCCGCCGCCGCGGTGGCCGCGTTCGAGGCACCGCTCGCGATCGGCACCGACACCGGTGGTTCGATCCGCCAGCCGGGCGCCGTCACCGGGACCGTGGGCGTGAAGCCCACGTACGGAGGTGTGTCCCGGTACGGGCTCATCGCGATGGCGTCGTCGCTCGACCAGGCCGGTCCTGTCACGCGCACCGTCCTGGACTCGGCGCTGCTCCACGAGCTCATCGGCGGGCACGACCCGCGGGACTCGACGTCCATCCGTGAGAAGACCCCTGCGCTCGTCGAGGCGGCACGGCAGGGCGCGACGGGAGACCTGCGCGGCGTCCGCGTCGGCGTGGTCACGGAGCTGAGCGGCGACGGGTACCAGGCGGGCGTGAGCGCCCGCTTCGAGGAGTCCCTCGACCTGCTCCGGGGCCTGGGTGCGGAGGTCGTCGAGGTCTCCTGCCCGCACTTCGAGTACGCACTGGGCGCCTACTACCTGATCATGCCGAGCGAGGCGTCGAGCAACCTGGCCAAGTTCGACGGCATGCGGTTCGGCCTGCGCGTCGAGCCCGAGGAGGGCCCCGTGACCGCCGAGCGCGTCATGGCGGCGACCCGCGGCGCCGGCTTCGGCGACGAGGTGAAGCGCCGCATCATCCTGGGCACCTACGCGCTGTCCGCGGGCTACTACGACGCGTACTACGGCAGCGCCCAGAAGGTCCGCACGCTCATCCAGCGTGACTTCGACGCCGCGTTCGGACAGGTGGACGTCCTCGTCTCGCCGACCGCTCCCACGACCGCGTTCCGGTTCGGCGAGAAGCTTGACGACCCGCTCGCGATGTACCTGAACGACGTCGCGACGATCCCCGCGAACCTCGCCGGTGTGCCGGGCATGTCCGTGCCCGCCGGACTGTCGGACGACGGCCTCCCGGTCGGCTTCCAGGTCCTCGCCCCGGCGAAGGCCGACGACCGCATGTACCGCGTGGGCGCGGCGCTCGAGGCCGCGCTGCACGGGGCCTGGGGTGGCCCGCTGCTCGACCGCGCGCCCGCGCTGCCCACCGCCACCGCCGAGCAGGAGGGCTGAGCCGATGACCGCCACGACCGTCGAGCTGGTCGACTACGCCGACGCCACACGCCGCTACGACCCCGTCATCGGGATCGAGGTGCACGTCGAGCTGGGCACGCTGACCAAGATGTTCTGCGCCGCCGAGGTGAGCTTCGGCGCCGAGCCGAACACCCAGGTGACTCCCGTCTCGCTCGGGCTCCCCGGCGCGCTGCCGGTGGTCAACGGCAAGGCCGTCGAGTACGCGATCCGGATCGGGCTCGCGCTCAACTGCGAGATCGCCGAGACCTGCCGCTTCGCCCGGAAGAACTACTTCTACCCGGACGTGCCGAAGAACTTCCAGACGTCGCAGTACGACGAGCCGATCGCCCACGACGGGTGGATCGACGTCGAGCTCGAGGACGGCACCGTGTTCCGCGTGGAGATCGAGCGCGCGCACATGGAGGAGGACGCGGGCAAGAACACGCACGTCGGCGGCGCCACCGGACGGATCCACGGGGCGGAGTACTCGCTCGTCGACTACAACCGTGCCGGGATCCCGCTCGTCGAGATCGTCACGCGCCCGATCACGGGCGCGGGGGACCGGGCGCCGGAGGTCGCTCGGGCGTACGTCCAGACGCTGCGCGACATCTTCCGGGCGCTCGACGTGTCGGAAGCCCGCATGGAGCGTGGCAACGTCCGCGCGGACGTCAACCTGTCGCTGCGCCCGACCCCGGAGTCGCCGCTCGGCACGCGGACCGAGACGAAGAACGTCAACTCCTTCCGCTCGGTCGAGCGTGCGGTGCGCTACGAGGTCTCACGGCAGGCCGCGGTGCTCGACGCCGGCGGGACCGTGACCCAGGAGACGCGGCACTGGCACGAGGACACCGGCATCACCACGTCGGGCCGCGTGAAGTCGGACGCCGAGGACTACCGCTACTTCCCGGAGCCCGACCTGGTCCCGGTCGCGCCGCCGCGCGAGTGGATCGAGGAGATCCGCGCGGGGCTGCCGGAGCTGCCCGTGGCGCGCCGTCGGCGCCTGCAGGGGGAGTGGGGCTACGCGGACGCGGAGATGCGCGACGTCGTCAACGCCGGCGCGATCGACCTCATCGAGGCGACCGTCGCTGCCGGGACGAGCGCGGCCGGCGCCCGCAAGTGGTGGATGGGCGAGCTCGCGCGCCGCGCGAAGCAGGACGACGTCGAGCTCGCCGGGCTCGCCGTCACCCCCGGCCAGATCGCCGAGCTCCAGGGTCTCGTCGACTCGGGCCGCATCAACGACAAGCTCGCGCGCCAGGTGCTGGAGGGTGTCCTCGCGGGCGAGGGGGACCCCGAGCAGGTCGTCGTGGCCCGCGGTCTCGAGGTCGTGTCGGACGACGGCGCGCTGCTCGCCGCGATCGACGACGCGCTCGCCGCTCAGCCCGACGTCGTCGAGAAGGTCCGGGGCGGCAACCTCGGTCCGGTCGGCGCGATCATCGGCGCGGTCATGAAGGCGACGCGCGGCCAGGCGGACGCCGGGCGTGTGCGTGAGCTCGTCCTCGAGCGGATCGGGTGATCGCATGACCAGGGGGCCTGTCCTGCTCGGCGAGATGATGCGGCTCCGGCCGATCGAGGCGCGTGACGCGGACCGGATGTGGGAGTCGCTGCAGGACCCGGAGTCGAACCGGCTCACGGGGACGACGGCGACGTTCACCCGTGAGCAGATCGACGAGTGGGCGGCGACGATCAGCGACCGCGAGGGCCGGTACGACTGGGCGATCACACCCGGCGCCGTGCGCGACGGGCAGCAGGTCAGCGACGAGATGATCGGCGAGATCGTCCTCAACGAGATCGACGACCACGCGGGTTCGGCGAACCTGCGCCTCGCGCTGCTGCCGAACTACCGCGGTCGCGGCTACGGCAGGGAGGCGATCTTCGAGGTTCTCCGGTTCGCGTTCGACGGGACGACCGACGTCGACGGCGTCCGGCACGACGGGCCCCACCTGCACCGGGTGAGCCTCGACGTCCTGAGCATCAACCCTCGGGCGCGCATGCTGTACGAGTCGCTCGGCTTCCGCGAGGAGGGTCGCCTGCGCGACGTCTACCGCGACGGCGACGGCTGGGCGGACGCGACGGTCATGAGCATCCTGGAGGACGAGTTCCGGGTGGGTCTCGGCTCCGCCTGACTCTCGGCGGTCACCCGTCACCCGTCACCTGGCATCCGTCACCCGTCACGAGCCACCGGGCCCGGCAGCACCCGCTGCCGGGCCCGCCGTCGTTCCTGTCGACGCCCACGCAGGTGCACGGAAGGTGCCGAACCCCGGGTTGTGCGCCACATGCACCCCCTGGCGACGAACGACCCGGGGTTCGGCACGAGCGGTGACGCGCCACCTGGGGCTGGGCGCGCGCAGGGGTTCGAGCGTGCACGATCACCGTGGGAGCGGAAGGCTGGTTGACACGTCATCAGAGGACGGCGTACATTCATTGAGCGGAAACAAACTTCCGCGATATGGATAGTCACCTCCACGTTCCGACTGGCGAAGAGGACGGCGATGACGCTGGACGAGTTCAACCGGTTGTCCGCGCAGGACGCGCGGGACGCGCTGCTGGCGTGCGCGCACGTCGAGCGGTGGGCCGACGACGTCGCCGCGGGACGGCCGTACGCGACCGTCGCGGACGCCGTCGACGCAGCCGCCACCGCCGCGAACCCCTGGACGGACGCGGAGATCGACGCGGCCCTCAGCCGCCACCCGCGCATCGGCGAGCGGGCGGACGGCGAGCAGACGGACGCGCGCATGTCGCGCAGCGAGCAGTCCGGCGTCGACACGAGCGACGACGACGTCGCCCGGCGCCTCGCCGACGGCAACCGTGCGTACGAGGAGACGTTCGGTCACGTCTTCCTCGTCCGGGCGGCCGGTCGCAGCGCCGAGGAGATCCTCGAGCAGCTCACGGAGCGCCTGGGCAACGACGCACGGACGGAGCGGGCGAACGCCGCGCGCAACCTGCGCGAGATCGCCGCGCTGCGGCTGGAAGGGGTGCTGTCCGCATGAGCGCGCACGCCAGCCACATCACCACGCACGTACTCGACGCGGCCAGCGGTAGGCCCGCCGAGGGGATCGACGTCCGCCTGGAGGCGGCTCCGGAGATCGCGGGCAGGACGACGGGGCAGGGCTGGTCCCTGGTGGCGTCCTCCCGCACGAACGACGACGGTCGGGTGCCCGAGCTCGGGCCCCAGACCCTCGTCCCCGGCACGTACCGGCTCGTGTTCGACACGGGCTCGTACTTCGACCGGCAGAACACCGTGTCCTTCTACCCGGAGGTCGTCATCGTCTTCCGGGTGGCGAGCGCCGAGCAGCACTACCACGTCCCCGTCCTGCTCAGCCCGTTCGCCTACTCGACCTATCGAGGGAGCTGACATGACCGAGACCCTGAGCAGCACCGGGGCAGCCCAGCAGACGACGGGCGCGACCGGCGCCATCGTGCTCGGCGACAACCAGTGGGGCAAGGCGGAGGTGCGCCTCGTGCGCGTCGACCGCTCCACCCCGCGCCACCGCATCACCGACCTCAACGTCTCCTCGCAGCTGCGAGGCGGCCAGGAGGCCACGCACTACGAGGGCGACAACTCGCGCTGCGTCGCGACCGACACGCAGAAGAACACGGTCTACGCGTTCGCCCGCGACGGCGTGGGTGCGATCGAGGACTTCGCGATCCGGCTCGGTACGCACTTCGTCGAGGACTTCGACTGGATCGAGGGCGGCCGCTGGGAGATCGAGCAGTACTCCTGGCAGCGCATCGAGACCGCGGACGGGGAGCACGACCACGCGTTCGTCCGGAACAACCAGGAGACGCGCACGACCGTCGTCCAGCGCGACGGCGACGAGGTCTTCGTCGTCTCCGGGCTCACGGACCTCGTCGTGCTCAAGTCGACGGGCTCGGAGTTCCACGGCTTCCCGCGGGACCGCTACACGACGCTCGTGGAGACGGACGACCGCATCCTCGCGACGTCGGTCACGTCGCGCTGGCGGTACACGACGACGGACCTCGACTTCGACGCGGTCTACGCGAAGGTCCGCGCGATCCAGCTCGAGGCGTTCGCGACGACGCACTCGCTCGCGCTGCAGCAGACCCTGTTCGCGATGGGCAAGGCCGTGCTCGAGGCGGTCCCGGAGATCGCCGAGATCAAGTTCTCGATGCCCAACAAGCACCACTTCCTCGTGGACCTCGGGCCGTTCGGTCTCGACAACCCGAACGAGGTCTTCTACGCGGCCGACCGCCCGTACGGGCTCATCGAGGCGACCGTCCAGCGCGAGGGCGTGGCGGCCGAGCCACGCGCCTGGGCGACCGTGGCCGGGTTCTGCTGAGCAGCCGGCGCCGACGACCATGACGACGCGACGCGCCCGGACGGACCGCGGGAGAACCGCGGCCCGGCGGGGCGCGCCGCCGTCGGTCCGAACGCGCGCCGGTCGCTCAGGCCGTCGTCGTGATGAGCTCTCGCGTGAGCTCTGCGGCCACGCGGTGCAGCACGGGGACGGCCCGCTCGCCGAACTCGTAGGTCACGCGGGCGGCCGGCCCGGAGACGGACAGCGCGGTGGGTGTCGGCGCGGCCGGCACGGCCACGGCGAAGCACCGCACGCCGAGCTCCTGCTCGCCGTCGTCGATCGCGTACCCGCGCTCGCGCGTGCGGTCGAGCTCCTTGAGGAGGTCGTCGACGTCGGTGATCGACTGGTCCGTCGCGGGCGGCATGCCCACGCGGGCGACGATCTCGCGGACGGTCTGGTCGGGGAGCTGGGCGAGCACGGCCTTGCCGACGCCCGTGCAGTGCGTGAAGACGCGGCGTCCGACCTCCGTGAACATCCGCATCGAGTGCCGGGACGACGCCTGCGCGACGTACACGGCCATGTCGCGGTCGATCATCGCGAGGTTCGCCGACTCGCCGAGCTCCTCCGCGAGCCGCTCGAGGTACGGGCGGGCGCCGGCGCCGAGCTGGCGGCCCGCGGACTCCCCGAGCCGGATGAGGCGAGGGCCGAGCGTGTAGCGGCGCGACGGCGTCTGGCGGACGTATCCCTGCGCGAGCAGCGTGCGCAGGAGGCGGTGGATCGTCGGCAGCGGGAGGCCTGCGTGCTGCGCGAGCTCGCTCAGCCCCGACTCGCCGCCGAAGTCCGCGAGCAGCTCGAGCAGCTCGATGGCCCGGTCGACGGACTGCACGCCACCTGCCGGCTTCGCTGCGGAGCTCTCGGCCATCACCATCTCCTGTCCACCAGGTGGTCCCGACGACGGGCACGCACCTCGACCTGACGAGAGCGGTCCGCCCGCCCTCGCTTCCGCATCACGGAAGATACGCCTCAGCATACGAGAAGAAGGAACAACCATGACGTCCGAACCGCAGCCCGCCCCGACGACGACCGCCAAGCACGTCGCGACGAGCCCGAGCTACTCCATCACGCTGCGCGTCGAGGCCCCGAGCGGGCACCGCACCGCGAGCGACCTCGTCGCGGCCGTGAGCGCCACCGGCGCCGCGATCACGGGTGTGGACGTCTCGGAGTCCGGCGCGGACGTCCTCGTCGTCGACATCACCGCCGACACGGTCGACGCGGCGCACGTCGAGCAGATCCGTGACGCGCTCGGCGCGCTCGACGGCATCACCGTGCGCCACGTGAGCGACGCGACCTTCCTCATGCACCTCGGCGGCAAGCTCGAGGTCAACCCGAAGGTCCCGCTGCGCCACCGCGCCGACCTCGCCCGCGCCTACACGCCCGGCGTCGCCCGCGTGTGCCTCGCGATCGCGGAGCGACCCGAGGACGCGCGCCGCCTCACGGTCAAGCGCAACACCGTCGCGGTCGTCACCGACGGCACCGCGGTGCTCGGCCTGGGCGACATCGGCCCCGCGGCCGCGCTGCCGGTGATGGAGGGCAAGGCCGCGCTGTTCAAGCAGTTCGCGGGCGTCGACGCGTGGCCG
The DNA here is from genome assembly GCF_943181405.1 of Cellulosimicrobium sp. Marseille-Q4280. GTDB lineage: Bacteria > Actinomycetota > Actinomycetes > Actinomycetales > Cellulomonadaceae > Cellulosimicrobium. The sequence continues at coordinate 623,751 of NZ_CALPBY010000003.1, read as the reverse complement.
GTGTGCCTCGACACGACGGACACCGAGGAGATCATCCGCACCGTCAAGGCGATCGCGCCGGTCTACGGCGGGATCAACCTCGAGGACATCTCGGCGCCGCGCTGCTTCGAGATCGAGCGCCGCCTGCGCGACGAGCTCGACATCCCCGTGTTCCACGACGACCAGCACGGCACGGCGATCGTCGTGCTCGCGGCGCTGACGAACGCGCTGCGCGTCGTCGGGAAGTCCATCGAGGACGTGCGGATCGTCGTGTCGGGCGTGGGCGCCGCGGGGTCGGCGATCATCAAGCTCCTGCAGGGTCAGGGTGCGCGGCACGTCGTGGCGTTCGACCGCAAGGGCGCGCTCCACGCGGGCAACGCGGGCGACGACGAGAACCGCCGACACCTCGCGGCGACGACGAACGCCGACGGGTTCACGGGGACCCTGCGCGAGGGCCTCGCCGGGGCGGACGTGTTCGTCGGGGTCTCCGGACCGAACATCCTCTCCGGCGACGACATCGCGACGATGGCCGACGAGGCGATCGTGTTCGCGCTCGCGAACCCGACGCCCGAGGTCGACCCGATCGCCGCCGCTCAGCACGCGACCGTCGTCGCGACGGGGCGCAGCGACTTCCCGAACCAGATCAACAACGTGCTGGCGTTCCCGGGCCTGTTCCGCGGGCTTCTCGACGCCGGGGCGCGCGAGATCACCGACGAGATGCTGCGTGTCGCGGCGGTCGCGATCGCCGACGCCGTCGAGCCCGGCGAGCTCAGCGCGAGCTACATCGTGCCGAGCGTGTTCGAGCCCACCGTCGCGACGTCGGTGGCGCGTGCCGTCGCCGAGGTCGCGGAGCGGGACCGGGCGGGCCAGGCTCAGGGGAGCGCCCCGTCGGGACGCCCCGCCGGGACCCCGGCCGCGCGGTCCTGACAGCCACCACGCGCGTCGCGCCGACAGCATCCCGCAGAGAGGACACACCATGACCACCACCACGGCCGTCTCCGTCCACGGCCCCGCCGTCGAGCGGGCGGAGGAGATCCTCACGCCCGAGGCGCTCGCGTTCGTCGCCGACCTCCAGCGCCGTTTCGTTGCGCGCCGCGACGAGCTCCTCGCGGCCCGGGCCACGCGGCGCGAGGAGGTCTCGCGCACCGGGCGGCTGGACTTCCTGCCCGAGACGGCCGAGGTACGCACGGCGGACTGGACGGTCGCCGGCGCGCCGGCCGACCTGCTCGACCGTCGCGTCGAGATCACCGGGCCGCCGACCCCGAAGATGGCGATCAACGCGCTGAACTCCGGGGCCAAGGTCTGGCTCGCGGACCTCGAGGACGCGTCGACGCCGCACTGGGCCAGCGTCGTCGGCGGCCAGGTCGCGCTGCACGACGCGACCCGCCGCACCCTGGCGTTCACGTCGCCCGAGGGCAAGCAGTACGCGCTGCGCCCGGAGACCGACGACGACCCCCTGGCCGTCATGGTCGTCCGCCCGCGCGGCTGGCACTTCGACGAGGTGCACGTCCACGTCGACGGCGCACCCGCCGTCGGCGCGCTCGTCGACTTCGGCCTGCACTTCTTCCACAACGCGACGGAGCTCCTCGCGCGGGGATCCGGCCCGTACTACTACCTGCCCAAGATGGAGTCGCACCTCGAGGCGCGCCTGTGGAACGACGTCTTCACGGTCGCGCAGGAGGCGCTCGGCGTCCCGCACGGGACGATCCGCGCGACGGTGCTCATCGAGACCATCCCCGCGGCGTTCGAGATGGACGAGATCCTCTACGAGCTGCGCGACCACGCCTCGGGGCTCAACGCGGGCCGCTGGGACTACCTGTTCTCGGTCATCAAGTACTTCCGCGACTCGGGGTCGTCGTTCACGCTGCCCGACCGCGGCGCGATCACCATGACGGCGCCGTTCATGCGCGCGTACACCGAGCTGCTCGTCTCGACGTGCCACCGGCGCGGGGCGTTCGCGATGGGCGGCATGGCCGCCGTCATCCCGAACCGGCGCGAGCCGGAGGTCACGGCGCAGGCGTTCGACAAGGTGCGCGCGGACAAGCAGCGCGAGGCGGGGGACGGCTTCGACGGCTCGTGGGTCGCCCACCCCGACCTCGTGCCGGTCTGCCGCGAGGTGTTCGACGAGGTGCTCGGCGACCGCCCGAACCAGCTCGACCGGCAGCGGCCCGACGTCCACGTGACGGCGGACCAGCTCCTCGACGTGTCGTCCGCGCAGGGCGACATCACGGAGACCGGCCTGCGGAACAACCTGTACGTCTCGGTCGCGTACGTCGCCGCGTGGCTCGCGGGGAACGGGGCGGTGGCGATCCACAACCTCATGGAGGACGCGGCCACGGCCGAGATCTCGCGGTCGCAGGTGTGGCAGTGGGTGCGCTCGGGTGCGTCCTTCACCGCCGGCGCGGGCGTCGGGACGACGATCACCGCGGACCTGGTCCGCACGCTGCTGGGCGAGGAGACCGCCCGCCTGCGCGCCGACGTCGGGCCCGAGACCTACGACGCCGGACCGTACGAGCAGGCACGCACGCTCGTCGAGGGCATCTCCCTGGACGACCACTACGTCGACTTCCTCACGCTCCCCGCGTACGACGCGGTCGTCGCGGCGGAGTCGTCGGACGAGGCGTCCTGATGCCCGCCGGGTTCACCGAGGGCGACGTCGAGGCCCTGCACGCGACGCTCGACGGCCTGCTCGGGTCCTGGGACGCGGAGCTCGAGGCGCGCTACCCGGGAGACGACGCCTCGCGCCAGCCCGTGCACACCGTCTACGTCCCGGGCCACCGGTACGCCGCCGGCCTCGCGGGCGAGTGGGCCGCCGAGGCCCGCTCCGCCGTCGAGGCGGCGGGCGGGGTGCGTCGGCTCGTCGACGTCCTGGGCATCGAGGACCCCGTGCTCGCCGCGGCGGTCACGGAGCGTGTGACGGCCAAGCTCGCCGTGGAGGCCATAGAGGACCTGCGCATCGACTTCGAGGACGGCTTCGGCGACCAGGGCGACGCCGCCGAGGACGCCGCCGTGGTCGCCGCGGCGCGTGCGCTCGCCGCGTCGGAGGCGCACGGCACGTCGACACCGTTCAGCGGCATCCGCATCAAGTGCCTCGAGGCGGCGACGCGCCGGCGCGGCGTACGGACGGCGGTCCTGTTCGTCGCCGAGCTCGTGGCCGAGCGCGGCGCGCGCGGACTCGCCGGGCTGCCCGAGGGCTTCGTCGTCACCCTCGCCAAGGTGACCGCGCCCGAGCAGGTCGTCGCGATGGCCCGCGTGTGCGAGCGCGTCGAGGAGGCGAACGGGCTCGAGCCCGGGAGCCTGCGGTTCGAGGTCCAGGTCGAGACGCCCCAGGCGATCCTCGCGGCGGACGGCACCGCCGCGGTCGCGCGGCTCGTGCACGCGGCCCCGGGCCGGGTGACGAGCCTGCACTACGGCACGTACGACTACTCGGCCTCGCTCGGGATCGCGGCCGCCTACCAGTCGATGGAGCACCCGGCGGCCGACCACGCGAAGCAGGTCATGCAGCTCGCGGTCGCCGGCACGGGGGTACGCCTGTCGGACGGCTCCACGAACGTGCTGCCCGTCGGTGACGCCGAGGCCGTCGACGCCGCGTGGCGCCTGCACGGGCGGCTCGTGCGGCGCTCGCTCGAGCGCGGCTACTACCAGGGCTGGGACCTGCACCCGGCCCAGCTCCCGAGCCGGTTCGCCGCGACCTACGCGTTCTACCGGGAGGGTGCCACGGCGGCGCTCGCGCGCCTCGCGGCCTACGTGGGCTTCGTTCCCGACGGCGGCGGCGTGCTCGACGAGCCCGCCACCGCGAAGGCGATGGCCTGGTTCCTCGGGCGCGGCGTCGACTGCGGCGCGCTCACGGAGGCCGAGGTCCGGACCGCGACGGGGCTGGACCGCGACGGCCTGGACCGTGTCCGCGTCACGGGCCACGCCCCGCAGCCGGTCGCGGGCTGACGGGCACGCCACACCACCGGTACACCGCACCCGTGCGGCCGGCCCACGCCGGTCACGACCCCGAGGAGAGAGACATGACCCAGAGCACCCGGTACTACACGCCGCAGGGCGGCCTGCCCGGCCAGACCGAGCTGCTCACCGACCGCGCGATCGTCACCGAGGCGTACACGGTGATCCCGCGCGGCGTGCTGCGCGACATCGTCACGAGCAAGCTGCCGGGCTGGGAGGCCACGCGGCTGTGGGTGCTCGCGCGGCCGATCGAGGGCTTCGCGACGACGTTCGCGCAGTACGTCATGGAGGTCGCGCCGGGAGGCGGCGCCGACCAGGGCGAGGACGAGGAGACGGTCCAGTCGGTCGTCTTCGTCACCGAGGGCACGCTGGTGCTGACGCTCGACGGCGCCGAGCACGTGCTCGAGCCGGGCGGCTACGCCTACCTGGCGGCGGGGGAGCGGTGGGGCCTGCACAACCGGTCGGACGCCAAGGCGTCGTTCCAGTGGGTGCGCAAGGTGTACGAGCCGATCGCCGGGCACCGCGCGACGTCGTTCGTCACGCGCGAGCAGGACGTCACGCCGCGCGAGATGCCCGACACCGACGGCGCGTGGGCGACGACACGGTTCGTCGACCCCGAGGACCTCGCGCACGACATGCACGTCAACATCGTGACGTTCCAGCCGGGCGGGTCGATCCCGTTCGCGGAGACGCACATCATGGAGCACGGGCTGTACGTGCTCGAGGGCAAGGCCGTCTACCGCCTCAACGGGGACTGGGTCGAGGTCCAGGAGGGCGACTTCATGTGGCTCCGGGCGTTCTGCCCGCAGGCCTGCTACGCGGGCGGCCCCAAGCCGTTCCGGTACCTGCTCTACAAGGACGTCAACCGGCAGGTCCGGCTCGACCGCCGCTGACGCTCCGGAAGTGCTGTCGGCATGAGAAGGGCCCGGTCTCGCGCGCGAGACCGGGCCCGACGCACATCTGACCCCTGGAGAAGCGTCAGCGGCGAAGCCTCGCATGGTCGTACCCGCGACGAAAGACGGGCGAAACGACAAGGTGACGCGGCTGTGGTCACAAGTCGGGCAGGTGTCGGAAAATGCAACTCGCCTTCCCACGGAGACCGGGAGCTTTACCCTTTGGCGTAGAGGGATCGGAGAGTTTTCACCCGTGGGCCTCGGGGTGAATTTTGCTCGCCTTCAGGGACTTGAGGTTTCACGGCATGTCAAACTCCTAGCCTCGAATCTCTTGTCCCACTCATGGAGTCACCGTGACCGCCTTTCGCTTCAATCCTCCGCCGAACTGGCCCGCACCCCCGGCTGGCTGGACTCCCCCAACCGACTGGAGGCCGGATCCGTCATGGGGGCCCGCACCGCACGGCTGGCAGTTCTGGGTGGAGAGCCCGAGTGGTGGAGCGAGTGCGGCCGATTCGCCAGTAGCGTCGACCGCGTCGTCGCATTCCGACGCGAACGCTGAGACGCCGACGAAGACGTCCTGGGTTGCGCGCCACAAGATCTTGACCGGAGTTGGCGGGTTGGCGGCGATCGTTGTCGCCATCGTGGCCTTCAGCGGCGGGAACGGTACTGACCCAAGGCCCACTTCCGCCGCCTCCGCGGCCGTCGTCACGCAGGACCAATCGGAAGACGAGCAGACCGCCGAGGAGCTCGCCGCTGAAGAGCAGGCAGAAGCGGAGCGTCTGGCCGCGGAGGAGGCGGAAGCCGCAGCGCAGGCAGAAGAGGAGCGGAAGGCTGAGGAGCAGCGCGTAGCTGAGGAAGCGGCTGCTGCAGAGGCGGCTGCTGCGGAGGCGGCCCGGATCGGGAGCGTTGCGCAGCAGAACGCACATCGGTCGGCGGTCAACTACCTCGACGTCATGCCCTTCTCCCGGTCCGGCCTCGTCAACCAGCTCGAGTTCGAGGGATTCAGCACGGCGGACGCTGAATTTGGTATCGCTCGCCTGGAGGCTGAGGGCGGTGTCGACTGGAACGCCCAGGCCGCTGCGAGTGCGGCAAACTACCTCGACCTCATGTCCTTCTCGCGGTCTGGGCTCGTCAATCAACTTGTCTTCGAGGGCTATACGCCCGAACAGGCCGAGCACGGAGCGAGTTCGACCGGTCTGTAGCCTCGCCTGTCCCCACATCCCGAACGACGGCCGCTTCCGCACTGTGCGGGAGCGGCCGTCGCCGGTTCTTGACTCGGGTATTGACGGCACGACGCGGCAGTGCCTAGACTTCCATCTAGCAGAAGAGAAGTTCCGCAGAACGGAAGTCGTAGCAAGGCGGCGACACTGTGGAGCCCGACACTCCGGGAGACGACGATGACGAACGCGACCGACGACCCGAGGTACACCGTCAACTGCTCGATCCTGCTCACCGACCTCCCGCTCCTCGAGCGGCCGGCCGCCGCCGCTGCGGCGGGCTTCCGCGGCATCGAGCTGTGGTGGCCGTTCGCGACACCGACGCCGTCGCGCGACGAGGTCGACACCCTCGTCGGGGCGATCGAGGCGGCCGGCGTCCAGCTCACGGGCCTGAACTTCGACGCCGGGAACATGCCCGGGGGAGACCGCGGCCTGGTGTCGTGGCCGGCCCGCTCGGCGGACCTGCGCGCCAACCTCGACGTCGTCACCGAGATCGGCGAGCGCACCGGCTGCCGCGCGTTCAACGCGCTCTACGGCAACCGCCAGGAAGGCGTGTCGCCGGAGGAGCAGGACGAGCTCGGCGCGGAGAACCTGGCGCTCGCGGCGCGAGCCGTCGCACGGATCGGCGGCACGGTGCTCGTCGAACCCGTCAGCGGCGCCCCCGCCTACCCGCTGAAGACCGCGGCGGACGCGGTGCGCGTCATCGACCGCGTGGCGGCCGACCACGGCGAGACGAACGTCGGCCTGCTGTTCGACGTCTACCACCTGTCCGTCAACGGCGACGACGTCGACGCCGCCCTGTCGACCTACCGCGGCCGCATCGCCCACGTGCAGGTCGCCGACGCACCCGGGCGTGGCGAGCCCGGCACGGGCGACCTCCCGATCGACCGCTGGACCAAGGACCTGCGCGCCGGTGGCTACGACGGCTGGATCGGTCTCGAGTACAAGACCGATGCCGCCGACCCGTTCGCCTGGCTGCCCACCGACCAGCGCTGACCAGCGCTGGCCAGCGCCGACGAGCGCAGCAGCCGGCGCGCCCGGCCTCCTCCCTCGACCTTCCGCACGCAAGGAGCACGACATGACGAAGCAGAGCATCGCCTTCATCGGCCTCGGCATCATGGGCAGCCCCATGGCCGTCCACCTCCAGGAGGCCGGGCACCAGGTCGCGGGGTACAACCGCAGCCCCGAGAAGACCGCACCGCTCGTCGCGGCGGGCGGCACCGCCGCCGGCTCGATCGCCGACGCCGTGAAGTCCGCCGACGTCGTAGCCGTCATGGTTCCCGACTCCCCGGACGTCGAGCAGGTCCTCACCGGGGAGGGCGGCGTCCTCGACAACGCCCAGCCGGGCACGCTCGTCATCGACTTCTCGTCGATCCGGCCCGACGTCACGGTCCGTCTCGCCGAGGCCGCACGCGAGCGCGGCCTGCGCTACCTCGACGCCCCGGTCTCCGGTGGTGAGGCGGGCGCGAAGAACGCCGCGCTGTCGATCATGGTCGGCGGCGACGCCACCGACTTCGAGGCCGCGCGGCCGGTCTTCGACGCCGTCGGCAAGACGGTCGTCCACGTCGGCCCGACCGGCTCGGGTCAGACCGTCAAGGCCGCGAACCAGCTCATCGTCGCCGCCAACATCCAGGCGCTCGCCGAGGCCGTCGCCTTCCTCGAGGCGTACGGCGTCGACCTGCCCAGCGCGCTCGAGGTGCTCGGCGGCGGGCTCGCCGGGTCGAAGGTCCTCGACCAGAAGAAGCAGAACATGATCGACAAGTCCTTCACCCCGGGCTTCCGCATCGCGCTGCACCACAAGGACCTCGGGATCGTCACGGCCGCGGCCCGCGAGCAGGGCGTCGTCGTACCGCTCGGCGCGCTCGTCGCGCAGCTCATGGGGTCGGCCCTCGCCAACGGCGACGGCGACCTCGACCACTCGGGCCTGCTCCGCGGCGTCGAGCGCCTGTCCGGACGCCTCGACTCCTGACCCCACACCGACGACGAAGTCACCCCCAGCAAGGAGAGAACCATGCCTCGTATGCGCGCGGTCGACGCCGCCGTGGCGATCCTCGAGATCGAGGGCGCCACGCAGGCCTTCGGCCTCCCCGGTGCCGCGATCAACCCCTTCTACTCGGCGATGCAGCGCCACGGCGGCATCCGCCACGTCCTCGCCCGTCACGTCGAGGGTGCCTCCCACATGGCCGACGGGTACTCCCGCGCCCGGGAGGGCAACATCGGCGTCTGCATCGGGACCTCCGGCCCCGCCGGCACCGACATGATCACGGGTCTCTACGCCGCGTGGGCCGACTCCGTGCCGATCCTGTGCATCACGGGCCAGGCGCCCGTCGCGAAGCTCGACAAGGAGGACTTCCAGGCGGTCGACATCGCGAGCATCGCGAAGCCCGTGACGAAGTTCGCCAAGACCGTCCTCGAGGCCGGCCAGGTGCCGCAGGTGTTCCAGCAGGCGTTCCAGACCATGCGCTCGGGCCGTCCCGGTCCCGTGCTCATCGACCTGCCGATCGACGTGCAGCTCGCGGAGATCGAGTTCGACCCGGCCACGTACGCGCCGTTGCCGGTGAACAAGCCCGCCGCGACGCGCGCCCAGGCCGAACGCGCGATCGAGATGCTCCTCGCGGCCGAGCGGCCGGTGCTCATCGCGGGCGGCGGCATCGTCAACGCGGGCGGCGAGAAGCTCCTCGTCGAGCTGGCCGAGACGCTGGGCGTCCCCGTCGTCCCGACCCTCATGGGCTGGGGCGTCATCGGTGACGACCACCCGCTGGCCGCCGGGATGGCGGGGCTCCAGACGTCGCAGCGGTACGGCAACGCGAACCTGCTGGCGTCGGACTTCGTGCTCGGCATCGGCAACCGGTGGGCGAACCGCCACACCGGCGCGCTCGACGTCTACCGCGACGGGCGGACGTTCGTCCACGTGGACATCGAACCCACGCAGATCGGCCGCGTCTTCGCGCCGGACCTCGGCATCGTCTCCGACGCGAGGGCGGCGCTCGAGCTGTTCGTCGAGGTGGCGCGCGAGCGCAAGGCCGCGGGCACGGCGCGCGACTACTCCGCGTGGGTGGAGCAGGTCCAGCACAACAAGGCGACGCTGCAGCGCAAGACGCACTTCACCGAGATCCCCATCAAGCCGCAGCGCGTGTACGAGGAGATGAACAAGTCCTTCGGCCGCGACACCCGGTACGTCACGACGATCGGTCTCTCGCAGATCGCCGGGGCGCAGTTCCTCCACGTGTACGAGCCGCGGCACTGGATCAACGCCGGCCAGGCCGGCCCGCTGGGCTGGACCGGTCCGGCCGCGCTCGGCGTCGTGCAGGCGCTCGCCGACGACCCGGCGGAGAAGGTCGTCGCGCTCTCGGGCGACTACGACTTCCAGTTCATGATCGAGGAGCTCGCGGTCGGCGCGCAGTTCAACCTGGCGTACGTGCACGTCGTCGTGAACAACTCCTACCTGGGCCTGATCCGCCAGGCGCAGCGGGCGTTCGACATGGACTACCACGTGCAGCTCTCCTTCGAGAACGTGAACTCCCCGGAGATCGGCGGCTACGGCGTCGACCACGTGAAGGTGGCCGAGGGCCTGGGCTGCAAGGCGATCCGCGTCACCGACCCGGACGAGCTCGGCGAGGCGTTCGCCAAGGCGCAGGGCCTCGCGGAGGAGTACAAGGTGCCCGTGGTGGTCGAGGTCATCCTCGAGCGCGTGACGAACATCGCCATGGGGGCCGCCGGGATCGACGCCGTGAACGAGTTCGAGGCGCTCGCGATCTCCGCGGACGACGCCCCGACGGCGTCGGCCCTGCTCGACTGAGCGACGGACCACGACGGCCGGACGACGAGACGTGACAGCGCCGCGCGAGCGGCGCGGTCACGAGAAGTGGAGAGTGTTGCGATGAGCACGGGTGAAGAGACCGGCAGGGGTGCGACGGCGGCCGACCGCGTCCCGGACCTCGTCGTGCGCGGCGAGCGCGTGCTCGTCGCGTCGGGGGAGCAGCCGCGCGAGGTGGCCGTGACCGACGGCGTCATCACGGCGATCGAGCCGCTCGGCGCCGGGCTGGAAGGGCGGCGTGTCGTCGAGCTGACGGCGGACCAGGTGCTGATCCCCGGCCTGGTCGACACGCACGTGCACGTCAACGAGCCCGGCCGCACCGAGTGGGAGGGGTTCGCGTCCGCGACGCGGGCCGCCGCCGCGGGCGGCGTGACGACGATCGTCGACATGCCCCTCAACTCGATCCCCCCGACGGTCGACGTCGCAGCGCTCGAGCTCAAGCAGAAGGTCGCCCGCGACCAGGCGTTCGTCGACGTCGGGTTCTGGGGAGGCGCGGTGCCCGGGAACGGCGCCGAGCTGCGTCCGCTGTGGGACGCCGGCGTGTTCGGGTTCAAGTGCTTCCTGCTGCACTCGGGTGTCGAGGAGTTCGGCTACCTCGAGCCCGACGAGCTCGAGGAGGACCTGCGGGTCCTCGCCGACTTCGACGGCCTCATGCTCGTGCACGCCGAGGACTCGCGTGCCATCGACCGCGCGCCGAAGCCCCACGGCGACCACTACGACGTCTTCCTGGCGTCGCGGCCCCGCGGCGCGGAGAACGTCGCGATCGCCGCGGTCATCGAGACGGCGCGCTGGACGGGTGCCCGCGCGCACGTGCTGCACCTGTCGAGCTCGGACGCCCTGCCCATGATCCGCAGCGCGAAGCGCGAGGGGGTCCGCCTCACGGTCGAGACGTGCCCGCACTACCTGGCGCTCGCGGCCGAGGAGATCCCCGACGGCGCGACGCAGTTCAAGTGCTGCCCGCCGATCCGGGAGATCGACAACCGCGAGCTGCTCTGGGAGGGCCTGCTCGACGGGACGATCGACTGCATCGTGTCCGACCACTCGCCGAGCACGCCCGACCTCAAGGAGCTCGAGACGGGGGACTTCGGCACGGCGTGGGGCGGCGTGTCCTCGCTGCAGCTCGGGCTCGCGATCGTGTGGACCGAGGCGCGCACGCGCGGCATCCCGTTCGCACGCGTCGTCGAGTGGATGTCGGCCCGGCCCGCCGGCATCGCCGGGCTGCGCCGCAAGGGCGAGATCGCCCTCGGCCGGGACGGGGACCTCGCGGTCGTCGAGCCGGACACGGCGTTCGTCGTCGACCCGACGCGCCTGCACCACAAGAACCCCATCACCCCGTACGCGGACCGCGCGCTGTCGGGCGCCGTCGTCGCGACGTACCTGCGGGGTGAGGAGATCACCTTCGACCGCCCGACCGGTCGGCTGCTCGCACGCGGCGACGCCTGACCCGTCCGGTCGCCGGTCCCGCCCGCGCGCACGGACGCGGCGCGACCCCGCTGGTGGGGGTCGCGCCGCGTCCGTCGTCGTGGGGGCTGTCGTGCCGCGGTGTCAGCCCTCGGCGAGGATCTCGTCGAGCTGCTCGTAGCCCTCCCGGATCCCGACCTCCATGCCGCTCGCGACGAAGCCGTCGCGACCCTCGAACGAGTCGACGAGCGACGTCGCCGTGAGACGGCAGCGCCCGTCCGGGAGGTCCTCGAACTGGAGCCGGTCGAGCGAGACGCCGTCGGGGAACCCCTCGTAGGTGAACGTCTGGACGATGAGCTCGTTCGGGCGCACCTCGTGGACGCTCCCGAAGAACGCGTACTCGTTCCCGTCGGGGTCCACCTGCACGTAGCGGTACGCGCCGCCCGTGCGCACGTCCCAGTGCTCGTTGCGCTGCGAGAGGTACCGCGGGCCGTTCCAGCGGGCGAACACCTCGGGGTCGAGGTGGGCGCGGAAGACCTTCTCCGCGGGCGCGTCGAACTCGCGCACGATGCGGACGGTCGGGACGTCCTTCGGGACGATGATCTCGGTCTCGTGGGTGCTCGTGGTGCTCATGGTGCTTCTCCCGTCGTCGGGTCGTTCTCGGGCCCGGCCGGTCGGTCGGGCAGGTCGCGCAGGACGTCGTCGAGGCGGCGGTAGCGGTCCTCGGCCTCGCGCCGGTAGCGCTCGATCCATTTCGTCATGAGGTCGAAGACCTCCGCCTCGAGATGCACGGGGGCGCGGCGGGCGTCCGTCGTGCGGGTCACCAGGCCGGAGTCCTCGAGCACCCGCAGGTGCTTGGACACCGCCTGGACGGACATGTCGTACGGCTGGGCCAGCTCGCCGACGCTGGCGTCGCCCGACGCGAGCCGGGCCACCATGTCGCGGCGCGTGGGGTCGGCGAGCGCCGAGAACACGCGCGAGAGCGGGTCTGCCGTCACGGGACCTCCCTCGTCGGAGCGGGAAGGACCGCTCGCTTCTCCACTGCTTCTCAACTACTTGGTTGATGACGACACTACGCGCGTCGGGAAGAGCAGTCAACCCTTTGGTTGATAAAAAGTCAGCGGCGACGACCGCGCTCGAAGTCGTCGAGCGAGACCTTCCGCTCCTCGGCGTGGTCGACGATCCGCTCGGGGTAGCCCCCAGGCTGCTCCCGCAGCGTCCAGGGCTCGTGCACCGCGTTCCCCTCCACCCCGCGCAGCTCGGGCACCCAGCGGCGCACGTACGTCCCGTCCGGGTCGAACTTCTTCGACTGCGTCACCGGGTTGAAGATGCGGAAGTACGGCGCCGCGTCCCGTCCCGTGCCGGCGACCCACTGCCAGTTGAGCTGGTTCTGCGACACGTCGCCGTCGGCGAGGTGCGCCATGAAGTGCGCCGCGCCGCGCTGCCACCGCACGTGCAGGTCCTTGACGAGGAACGACGCGACGACCATCCGCACACGGTTGTGCATCCAGCCCTCGCCGAGCAGCTGGCGCATCCCCGCGTCCACGAGGGGATAGCCCGTGCGACCCGCGGCCCACGCCGCCAGGAACCGGTCCTCCTCCGCGCCCGTCGCCCACGCGTCGTCGGGCACCACGTCCCGCAGCGACCGGTGCGCCGCCCCCGGCTGGTGGAACAGGACGTCGGCGTGGAACTCGCGCCAGGCGAGCTCGGAGCGGTAGGCGAGGGCGTCATCGGAGATGTCGGCGCCGTCGTGGCGAGCCTCGTGCACGGCGTCGCGGACGTCGGCGAGGAGCGTCCGTGGGTGCAGCTCGCCCCACTTGAGCGGGATCGACATGCCCGACGTCGCGGGCCGGTCCGGGCGGTCGCGCTCGCTCGAGTACCCGGCGAGGTGGTCCGCGAGGAACGCGTGCCAGCGGCGTCGAGCCGCGGCCTCGCCCGCCGGGGGGAGGTCGGCGTCGGTCCCGGGATCGTCGGGCAGGCTGTCCGACCGGACGTCCGCCCACGGCACCGAGCGCGGGCGCGGCGCCGGGTCGCGCCAGCCGTGCTCGACCCACGCGTCGCGGAACGGCGTGAAGACCTGGAACGGGCCGCCCTGCTTGGTCAGCACCCGGCCGGGCGCCACGGCGTACGGCGAGCCGGTGCGCACGAGGCGCGCCCCGGCGTCGGGCAGCGTGGTCTCGACGGCCCCGTCGCGAGCCACCCCGTACGGCTCGAAGGATGCCGCGACGTGCACCTCCGCGGCCTCGACCTCGCGCGCCACCGCCGGGACGACGGCGCGCGGGTCGCCGCGGCGGACGACGAGGCGGCCGCCCGTCGCCTCGTCGAGAGCCGCGAGGCTGCGGGCGAGGTAGGACAGCCGCGGGCTCCCTGCCACGTCCCGGAGCCGGGGGTCGAGGACGTACAGGGCGACGACCTCGCCGTCGTCCCGGCGTGCGGCGTCGACGGCCGCGACGAGGGCGGGGTTGTCGGCCAGGCGCAGGTCGCGGCGGCACCACCAGATCGCGGACGCGGTCGAGGACATCAGGTCACGCTAACGGTCGCCTGTCCTGCTCGCCGGTGGGAGCATCGCACTCATGGACAGGGGCGGTCGGGGCGACGGGACCCAGGGGCGCGACGACGACGACGCCGCGCGCCGGCTCGAGCGCGAGGCGGTGACGGAGGCCGACGCCGGGGCCCCGCCCTTCGGCGCGGGGACGGCCGCGGGGGTCGCGGCGACAGGCTCGGGCGTCGGGCCGGCAGCCGGGCACATCGAGGGCGACCACGCGTTCTTCGGGCAGCCGCGAGGTCTGGCGACTCTGTTCACCACCGAGCTGTGGGAGCGGTTCAGCTACTACGGGATGCGCGCCATCCTGCTCTTCTACCTCACGGACACGGTCGCCGACGGCGGTCTCGGGCTCGACGAGACGACCGGCCTCGCACTCGTGTCGATCTACGGGACGAGCGTCTACCTGCTGTCGGTGGTCGGCGGCTGGCTCGCCGACCGGGTCATCGGGTCGCGGCGGTCCGTCCTGTACGGCGGCATCATCATCGCGGCCGGCCACGTGAGCCTCACGGTCCCGGGCGTCGGGTTCTCGATGGTCGGGATCGCGCTCGTCGCGCTCGGCACCGGTCTGCTCAAGCCCAACGTGTCGTCCATGGTCGGCGAGCTCTACGCGCGAGACGACCCCCGCCGCGACTCGGCGTTCTCGATCTTCTACATGGGCATCAACATCGGCTCGTTCGTCGCGCCGTTCCTCGTCGGCGCCGCGCGGGCCTGGGGCGGGTACCACGCCGGGTTCGCGGTCGCCGCGGTCGGCATGGGCGTCGCGCTCGTCTTCTTCGTCGCCGGCCGCCGCTACCTCGGCGAGGCGGGCGCCCACGTGCCCAACCCCGTCCGGCCGGAGGAGCGCGCGAAGATCGCGCGGCTCTTCGCCGTCATCGCGGCGGGCGTGGCGGTCGTGGGGCTGATCGCCGTCGTCGTCTCCGGCGGGTTCGGGATCTCGACGTTCATCGACACCATGTCCTACCTCGCGTTCCTCGCGCCGATCGCGTACTTCGTCGTCATGTACCGCTCCCCGAAGGTCACCGACGCCGAGCGACCGCGCGTGATCGCCTACATCCCGCTGTTCGTCGCCGCGATGCTCTTCTGGATGATCTTCGAGCAGGCCGCCACGACCCTCTCGGCGTTCGCCAAGGACCGCACCGAGCTGAGCATCTTCGGCGTGGGGATCAGCCCGGAGTTCTTCCAGTCGGTGAACCCGCTGTCGATCATCCTGCTCGCCCCGGTGTTCGCGTGGATCTGGCTCAAGACCGGGGACCGCCCGGCGACGGCGAACAAGTTCGCGATCGGGCTCACGCTCGCGTCGGTGTCGTTCCTCTTCCTCGCGGTCGCGTCGGCGGTCGTGGGGGACGGCAAGGCCCCCGCGTGGGTACTCGTGCTCGTCTACGTGATCCAGACGCTCGGCGAGCTGTGCCTGTCGCCCGTCGGTCTCGCCGCGACGACCCTCCTCGCGCCGCGCGCGTTCCGCTCGCAGGCGATGGCGCTGTGGTTCCTCGCGCCGGCCGCAGGTCAGGCCATCACGGCGCAGGTCGTCCAGGTGACGGAGGGCGCCTCGGACACCGCGTACTTCGGGGTGATCGGAGCGGTCGCGCTCGTCTTCGCGCTCGCCCTGTTCGCGCTCGCGCCGTGGGTCACGCGGCACATCCGGCACGCCGACGAGCTCGAGGACGCGCACACCGCCGGCGCGTGACGGTCAGCGGTCGACGTCGGCGGGCGGGAAACCGGGGTCGTCGCCAGAGGTGGACCACCACTCGACCGGACCCCGCTCGTCGGACGAGGTGCGCGCGACGGCGAGCCCGATCTTCTCCGCCACCCGTCGGGACGCGCGGTTGTCCGGCCGGATCGTCGCCCAGAGCCGCCGCCGACCCGTCGCGAGCGCGGCGTCGCGCAGGACCGCCGCCGCCTCGGTCGCGTATCCCTGGCCGCGGGCTTCGGGGAGCAGCTCCCACGCGAGCTCCGGCTCGTCGAACGAGGCGCGTCCGACGACCACGGCGACGTAGCCGAGCGCGGCGGACCCGTCGACCGGACGCAGCACGCGGGCGCCGATGCCGCGCGCGACGAGCTCGTCCATGGCCCGGATGCGCCGCAACGTCTCCGCCCGGTCGACCGGCGGCGCGTCGCGCGTGGCGAACAGCCGCTCGAGCCAGGAGGCGTCGTCCTCGCGTTCCGGCGTGAGCAGCATGCGGTTCGTGCGCAGCTCGAGCGGGATCGGCGTGTAGGTCGACATGCCACCATCGTCGCGGGTCTGCGACCGTGCGCGGTCCGCAGACCCGCGACGCGTGCTCACCGGAGCCAGGGCGACCGGCTCACGACCGGCACGTGGGCCCAGCGGCGGCCGAGGCCCCACGTGTCGCCTGAGAGGGTCGTGGCGAGGACGGCGAGCATCAGGACCACCACGACGTGCTGGTCGACGACGGGGTTGTTCGACCCGGCGGCGACGGGCCACTGCGAGAGCCAGAGCATCGCGAACAGGAGGCCACCGCACACGGCGGCGGCCCGGACCGCGGTCCCGAGCAGCAGCGCCAGTCCCGTGCCGAGCAGGCCCAGCATGAAGAGCCAGTCGGTCGCGGGTCCCGCCATCGAGGCGAGCGTGCCCGCGAGCGGGCCCTGGGCGCCGTGCTCGAGGTACCCCTGCGTCGGAGCGGTCCCCGCGAGCCACGCCCGCTCGGGCGGCGTGGCGTAGCCGAGACCGAGCAGCTTGTCGGCGAACGGCCACAGGAAGACGACGGCCGTCCCGAGCCGCGCCAGGGCGAGCGCCCGCCGGGCCGACACCCGGGTCACCACGCGCTCCTGGGTCACGACCGCACGGGCCGGGTGCGGACCCGGCGATGCGGGACCGCCCGGCGCCGCGGCGTCGGGCACGTCGGCGGCGCGGTGCTGCGGTGCCCCGGTGATGGACGTGTTCATACGAGCCCCCTCGATCGTGACGACCCGGCGCCGTGCGCGTCGGTCGCTCTCGCTGCGGGCGGCCGAGGACCGGCGTGCCGCGCCCGACCACCGTGGCACCGGACAGCGTCCGGTTCAACCCTTACGTAACGTTTAAGCGGAGATCCCTGACGGGCGGGGATTCCCCGTACGTAGCGTGACGACCACGACGCGGACGCACCCTTCGCGCGGTTCGTGACAGGCGTAATGTGACCCGGCGGCCGGAGGATCGGCCGCGGCCCCCCGTCGAAGGAGCTGACCCGATATGAGCCGCCCCCTGCGCTCTCGGACGTCCACCCACGGTCGCAACATGTCCGGAGCCCGCGCCCTGTGGCGCGCGACCGGCATGGGCGCGGAGGACTTCGGGAAGCCGATCATCGCGATCGCGAACTCCTACACGCAGTTCGTACCCGGCCACGTCCACCTCAAGGACATGGGCGACCTCGTCGCGTCGGCGATCCGCGAGGCGGGCGGCGTCTCCAAGGAGTTCAACACCATCGCGGTCGACGACGGCATCGCCATGGGCCACGCCGGGATGCTCTACTCGCTCCCCAGCCGCGACCTCATCGCCGACTCGGTCGAGTACATGGTCAACGCGCACTGCGCCGACGCGCTCGTGTGCATCTCCAACTGCGACAAGATCACGCCGGGCATGCTCAACGCGGCGCTGCGGCTCAACATCCCGGTGATCTTCGTGTCCGGCGGACCGATGGAGGCCGGCAAGGCGATCGTGGCGGACGGCGTCGCGAAGACGCCGCTCAACCTCATCAACGCGATCAACTACTCGGCCGACGACAACGTGTCCGACGACGCGCTCGCCCAGGTCGAGGAGAACGCGTGCCCCACGTGCGGGTCGTGCTCGGGCATGTTCACCGCCAACTCGATGAACTGCCTCACCGAGGCGCTCGGCCTCTCGCTGCCCGGCAACGGCTCGACGCTCGCGACGCACGCCGCGCGCAAGGAGCTCTTCCTCGAGGCCGGCCGGACCATCGTCGACCTCGCGCGCCGCTACTACGACGACGAGGACGACTCCGTCGCGCCGCGCTCCATCGCCACCAAGGCGGCGTTCTCCAACGCGATGGCGCTCGACGTCGCGATGGGCGGCTCCACGAACACGGTGCTGCACATCCTTGCCGCCGCGCAGGAGGGCGAGATCGACTTCGACCTGACCGACATCGAGCGCATCAGCCGCCGGGTGCCGTGCCTGTCGAAGGTCGCCCCCAACCACCCGAGCTTCCACATGGAGGACGTGCACCGCGCCGGCGGGATCCCCGCGCTGCTCGGGGAGCTGGACCGCGGGGGCCTGCTCGACCACGACGTGACGTCCGTCCACACGCCCACGCTGCGTGCCTGGCTCGACGACTGGGACATCCGCGGCGGCAAGGCCACCGACCGTGCGGTCGAGCTGTTCCACGCGGCGCCCGGCGGCGTGCGGACCACGCAGGCGTTCTCCACGTCCAACCGCTGGGAGTCGCTCGACACGGACGCCGACAACGGCTGCATCCACGACGTCGAGCACGCCTACACCGTCGAGGGCGGCCTCGCCGTCCTGCGAGGCAACCTCGCCGAGGACGGCGCCGTGTTCAAGACCGCGGGCGTCGACCCGGACGTCTTCCACTTCGTGGGGACGGCGCTCGTCTGCGAGTCGCAGGACGAGGCCGTCGAGAAGATCCTCACCAAGCAGGTCCAGCCCGGGCACGTCGTCGTCGTGCGCTACGAGGGCCCCGCGGGCGGGCCGGGCATGCAGGAGATGCTCTACCCGACGTCGTTCATCAAGGGCCGCGGGCTCGGGAAGGTGTGCGCGCTCATCACCGACGGCCGGTTCTCCGGCGGGTCCAGCGGCATCTCGGTCGGCCACGTGTCGCCCGAGGCCGCCGCCGGGGGAGTGATCGGGCTCGTCGAGGACGGCGACGAGATCGAGATCGACGTCGATACGCGCCTCATCCGGCTCAACGTCCCCGACGACGTGCTCGCCGAGCGCCGCGCCAAGATGGAGGCGCGCGAGAACCCGTGGCAGCCCGTCGACCGCGACCGGTACGTGTCGCCGGCGCTGCAGGCGTACGCCGCGATGGCGACGTCGGCGGACCGCGGCGCGGTGCGCGACGTGTCGCTCATCCGGCGTCGCTGACGCGGGACAGGTGCAGGGGCGCGCCGTCGGCGTCACCGACCGGCGAGCCGCGCGCGCTCGTCCACGAGCCGTTCCAGGAGCGTGTGGTCGTCGCGGACGTCGGAGTACCCGGGCGATCCGTGAGTCACGCGCAGGAGCTCCTGGGCGTAGCGGAGGACGCCGGAGCGGTATCGCGCGTCTCCGGCTCGGAGCCGCTCCGCGACCTCGGGATGCGCGGCGAACGAGCGGTCGACAGCGGCGACCAGGCCGTCGGGCGCGGGAAGAGCCGCGACCTCGTGCGCCACGGCCACCGCTTCCGTGCCGAACGTCCAGTACTGGCTCCACGGGGACGACGAGACGACGACTCGAGCCGGTCGCGGCGGTGCGGGCCAGAGCTGGAGAAGATAGTGCTCGGTGACGTGCTCGTCGCCCGCACGCCACAGGTCGCTGCCATCCTGTCCCGTGACGACGACGTACCGGACCCTGACGTCGATCGCGTGGGGCGCGGGAAGGCGCAGCTCGCCCTCCCCGCCCCAGCCGGTGGCAGCGGCCCCCGTGCCGAGATGAGCGGAGAGGTCGACGACGGCGTCCCACGTCGGGTCGAGTAACGGCTCCTCCTCGTGGAACGAGGCGCGCACCGTGATCTCGCCCCACTGCCGTGCCGTGGTCAGGGAGACGCCGTCCGGACCGGAGATCTGCGAGCTGGCCAGCCCGACGTCGATGTCCGTGGCCACGTGCCCGCCCTCGCCCGTCCACAGCTCGAACTGGGAGTAGTCGGCTCCCACCTGGCCCTCGACGACTCGCTCCACCATGAGCGCGACCCTAGTGGCCGGTGCGGACGTCGTGAAGGTCGTGCCCGACCGCATCTCCTGCTCGACATGGCCGGCCCCGGCGGGCCGCACGGCTCGTCGCTCTCTAGTCTGGACGCATGACGGACACCGATGCCGCACCCGACCTCAAGCCTCGTTCCCGACAGGTCACCGACGGCCTGGAGGCGACGGCGTCGCGCGGGATGCTGCGCGCCGTCGGGATGGGCGACGAGGACTTCGCGAAGCCGCAGATCGGGATCGCGAGCTCGTGGAACGAGATCACGCCGTGCAACCTGTCGCTCGACCGGCTCGCGCAGGGCGCCAAGGAGGGCGTGCACGCGGGCGGCGGGTACCCGCTGCAGTTCGGGACGATCTCGGTGTCCGACGGCATCTCGATGGGCCACGAGGGGATGCACTTCTCGCTCGTGAGCCGCGACGTCATCGCGGACTCGGTCGAGACGGTCGTCCAGGCGGAGCGGCTCGACGGCACGGTGCTCCTGGCGGGCTGCGACAAGTCCCTGCCGGGGATGCTCATGGCCGCGGCCCGCCTCGACCTCGCGAGCGTGTTCCTCTACGCCGGGTCGATCATGCCCGGGTGGGTCAAGCTGTCCGACGGCACGGAGAAGGACGTCACGCTCATCGACGCGTTCGAGGCCGTCGGCGCGTGCGCGCGCGGGCTCATGAGCCGCGAGGACGTCGACCGGATCGAGCGCGCGATCTGCCCCGGTGAGGGCGCGTGCGGCGGCATGTACACGGCGAACACCATGGCGTCCGTCGCCGAGGCGATGGGCATGTCGCTGCCCGGGTCGGCGGCGCCGCCGTCGGCGGACCGCCGCCGGGACGCGTTCGCGCACCGGTCGGGCGAGGCGGTCGTCGAGCTCCTGCGTCGGGGGATCACCGCGCGCGACATCATGACGAAGGAGGCGTTCGAGAACGCGATCGCCGTGGTCATGGCGTTCGGCGGGTCGACCAACGCCGTGCTGCACCTGCTCGCCATCGCGCACGAGGCCGAGGTCGAGCTGACGCTCGCCGACTTCGACCGCGTCGCGGCGCGGGTCCCTCACCTGGGCGACCTCAAGCCGTTCGGGCGGTACGTCATGAACGACGTCGACCGCATCGGGGGAGTGCCCGTCGTCATGAAGGCGCTGCTCGACGCCGGGCTGCTGCACGGCGACGCGCTCACGGTGACCGGTCGGACCGTGGCCGAGAACCTGGCGGCCATCGCCCCGCCCGACCCCGACGGCAAGATCCTGCGCGCGCTCGACAACCCGATCCACCACACCGGCGGCATCACGATCCTGCACGGCTCGCTCGCGCCCGAGGGCGCCGTCGTGAAGTCCGCGGGCTTCGACGAGGACGTGTTCGAGGGCACGGCGCGGGTCTTCGAGCGCGAGCGCGCGGCGCTCGACGCCTTGGAGGACGGGACGATCACGGACGGGGACGTCGTCGTCATCCGGTACGAGGGCCCCAAGGGCGGTCCGGGGATGCGCGAGATGCTCGCCATCACCGGAGCGATCAAGGGCGCGGGCCTCGGCAAGACCGTCCTGCTCCTCACCGACGGCCGTTTCTCCGGAGGGACGACCGGCCTGTGCGTGGGCCACGTCGCACCCGAGGCCGTCGACGGCGGCCCGGTCGCGTTCGTGCGCGACGGCGACCGCATCCGGCTCGACGTCGCGAACAAGACGCTCGACCTGCTCGTGGACCCGGCCGAGCTCGAGCAGCGCCGCGACGGCTGGGTGCCGCTCCCGCCGACCTTCACCCGCGGTGTGCTCGCCAAGTACGCCAAGCTCGTCCAGTCCGCGTCGCGAGGAGCGATCCTCGAGTAGGACGCCGCCCGCGGGACCAGGCCCAGGCGGGCGAGCGGGGGTCCGGCCGTGGTCGTCAGCGGCGCGCGTCGTCGGCCGGGACGCGCGGGGCGTCCGGGTCGCACCACACGACGGCGCCCGTGAACGGTGCCTCGAGCCGCACGTCCGCGACGTGCCAGCCCGGGGCGGGGGAGCGTGGGGTGTCTCCCGCTCCGACGTCGTCCAGCGAGAGGTCGCGCGAGAGCCCGGTCCCGAGCGCCTTGAGGAACGACTCCTTGCGCGTCCACGCCCGGGCGAAGGCCGAGCCCCGCGCCGTCGGACCGTGCGCGGCGATCTCCGTCCGCTCCCGGGGGTGGAGGGAGCTGGAGATGCTGCGCACCACGCGGTCGTCGGGCGTGCCCTCGACGTCGACGCCGAGGGGTGTGGGGCCGATCGCGACGGCGAACGCGCCGCGCGTGTGCGCGAGGGAGAACTCGGGGCCGCCGTCGAGCACGGGCTTGCCGTGCGGACCGCCGCACGACGGGCACGGCGACGGTCGTGGCGCCAGCTCCTCCGGCGCCGACGACAGCTCGCGCGCGAGCAGCAGGCGCAGGACCACGTGCGAGACCACGTAGGTCGCGCGGTCGACGTCGTCCACGTACCGGTCCGCCCGGTCCCGCTCGTCCGCGTCGAGGACGCGGGCACCGAGCGGCGTCGCCCAGGGGGCGCACCGCTCGACCGTGCCCCACCAGACCGCCGGCTCGGCGGACGCCCCCGAGGACGGGGACCGCTCGGCGAACGTGGCGCGCGCGAGTCCGGGCAGGTCGTCCACCCGAGGGAGGTCGTCCAGCGTGCTGCCCACGGTGTGTCCTCCGGTCCGACGTCGTGCCTCGTGATGCGCTGTCGCTCCAGCGCGCACGACGCCGGCAGGTCACCGCGCTCGTGGGGCGGCGACGGGCGCCAGCATAGGACGGCTCGGGCGGGCGTGCCCGGGCAGGTCTCGCTACCGTGAGGCTGGACTGGACGGCCAGGGACGATCGACGTACCGGGAGGCTCCGAGATGACCGACGCGACGGGCGACCGCATCACCGCGCGAGAGTTCCACGACAGCGACGGCGTGGAGGACTGGCGGGTCCTGCTGGCCACGGCGCAGACGCTGTTCCGCACGGGCTCGTTCACCGCCGGCGTCGAGCTCGTCGACGCGATCGGCGAGCTCGCCGAGGCGGCGGACCACCACCCGGACGTGGACCTGCGCTATGGAACGGTCACCGTCCGGCTCACGTCGCACGACGTCGGCGGGCTGAGCCGCCGCGACGTCGAGCTCGCGCGCCGCATCTCCGACGCCGCCCGCGAGCTCGACCTCCGCGCCGCCCCGGCGGCCGTCCAGGAGCTCGAGATCGCGATCGACGCCCTCGTCGGTCCGTCGGTCCAGCCGTTCTGGCGCGCGGTCCTGGGGTACGACGAGGACGCGTCCGACACCTCGGCCGCGCCGGCGCTCACGGACCCGACGACGCACGCGCCGGCCTTCTGGTTCCAGCAGATGGACGCGCCGCGACCGCAGCGCAACCGCATCCACGTGGACGTCACCGTCCCGCACGACGTCGCGGAGGCGCGCGTCACGGCGGCGATCGCCGCGGGCGGGCACCTGGTGTCGGACGACCGCGCGCCGTCGTTCTGGGTCCTCGCGGACGCGGAGGGCAACGAGGCGTGCGTGTGCACCTGGCAGTCTCGGGACTGAGTCCTCGCCGGCGGTGCGGCTGCGCGGGGCCGGTGGCCGACTCCTCACCGGAATGTCGTCGCGCCACGGCGCGCGTCCCGGCAGGATGACCGGGTGGACACCGGGGCAGACCTCGCGCGCCGCTACGACGAGCAGGTCGTCGCACCGCTCGTGCGCGGGCGGTGGCCCGGTCTGCCGTACGCGACGGCGCGACTGGGCAGCGGTTCGGACGTGCTCGGCCTCGACGACCCGACGTCGCGCGACCACGACTGGGGGCTGCGCCTCACGCTCCTCGTCGACGAGCCGATGGTCGAGGCCGTGGACGCGCTGCTCGACGCCGAGCTCCCGGCCACGTTCGACGGGCTGCCGACGCGCTTCGCGACGACGTGGGCGCCGCACGGCCCGCACCAGGTCGAGGTCGCCGCTCCGGGCGCGTTCGTGACGTCCCGCCTCGGGGTGGACGCGACGCGGCCGTTGAGCGTGGCGGACTGGCTCGCGCTCACCGGTCAGGCGGTCCTCGAGGTGACGGCCGGTCCCGTGTTCACGGACACCGACGGTCGCCTCACCGCTGCGCGCGAGCGCCTCGCACGCTACCCGGAGGACGTGTGGCGGTACGTCGTCGCGACCGACTGGGTGCGCCTCGGGCAGGAGCTGCCGTTCGTCGGGCGCACCGGCGACCGCGGCGACGACCTCGGCTCCCGTGTCGTCGCCGCGCGACTGGTGCGGGTCGCGATGCACCTGGGCTTCCTCCTCGAATGCCGCTGGCCGCCCTACGCCAAGTGGTTCGGCACGCTCTTCGCGCAGCTGCCGCGGGCAGGTGCGCTCGCTCCCGCGCTGCGCGCGACGCTCGCGGCCGAGGACTGGCGGGCTCGCGAGGCGGCGATCTGCCGTGCGGTGGAGGGTCTCCACGCGCTCCAGGCCGAGGTGGGGCTTCCTGTCGCCGAGAGCGCACTCGGCCCGTTCTGGGGTCGGCCGTACCGAGGTGTCGGTCCCGTGCCGGAAGCGGTGACGGCGTCCGTCGTCGACCCCGAGGTGCGGGCTCTCCCGCTCGGCGTCGGGTCCGTCGAGCAGTGGGTGGACGACGTCGACGTCCTCATGGACCCGGACCGTCGCGTCGCCGCCGCGCGTGCCGTCGTCGTGCCCGCCTGGGACGGGGTGTCGTGACGCGGGGCTCGATCTCTCGCCACGGTGACCGACCCGACGAACCGCTCGCCCACGGCGGCGGCGAGTGGTTCGAAAGCCCTGCCGCTGCCCTGGCGCCTTCGCCATGCTCGAGCACGAAGCGGTGGACCCGGCGCGTTCGCGCCACCGCGCGCGAGCGGCTCGCGCGCCGTCGCGTCGCCGAGGCCGGCGGCGTCGGGCAGGGTGGAGGTCCCACCGTCTGACGCGAGAGGACCACCGACGCATGACGCACCCGAACCCGGCCGTTGACACAGCTCCCGACGCGCCTCGTGGCGGCTGGCCTGGCACGGACTCCCCGGGCGACGCCCCGTGGTGGACGCGCGCCGTCGTCTACCAGGTGTACCCGCGCTCGTTCCAGGACTCCGACGGCGACGGGATCGGGGACCTTCCCGGCGTCCTGCGGCGTCTCGATCATCTCGAGCGGCTCGGCGTCGACGTCGTGTGGCTCTCGCCGGTGTACCGGTCGCCGCAGGCGGACAACGGGTACGACATCAGCGACTACCAGGACGTCGACCCGCTGTTCGGCTCGCTCGCCGACCTCGACGCGCTGATCGAGGGCCTGCACCAGCGCGGCATGAAGCTCGTCATGGATCTGGTCGTCAACCACACGAGCGACGAGCACCCGTGGTTCCGGGAGAGCAGGGCGAGCACGGGCTCCTCGACGCGCGACTGGTACTGGTGGCGCCCCGCGCGGCCCGGCATGGAGCCCGGGACGCCGGGCGCCGAGCCCACGAACTGGCGTTCGTTCTTCGGCGGCAGCGCCTGGGCGTTCGACGAGGCGAGCGGCGAGTACTACCTGCACCTCTTCGACACCAAGCAGCCGGACCTCGACTGGGAGAACCCCGAGGTGCGGCGCGCGGTCCACGCGATGATGCGGTGGTGGCTCGACCGCGGGGTCGACGGCTTCCGCATGGACGTCATCAACCTGATCTCCAAGGTGGTCGGCCCCGACGGGTCGCTGCCGGACGGCGAGGTGCACTACGGCGTGCTGGGCGACGGCAGCCCGCACTACACCGACGGCCCGCGCGTGCACGAGTACCTCGCGGAGATGCACCGGGAGGTCTTCGCGCCGTACCGGGCGGCAGGACGGGAGATCCTCACGGTGGGGGAGACGCCGGGCGTGACGGTCGACCACGGGCGCCGCTACACGGACCCGGCGCGGCGCGAGGTCGACATGGTGTTCCAGTTCGAGCACATGGGCGTCGACCACGGCGCCTCGAAGTGGGACCCGGTGCCGATGCGTCTGACCGACCTCAAGGCGACGTTCGGCCGGTGGCAGGCGGGCCTCGCCGAGGCGGGCTGGAACTCGCTGTACTGGGACAACCACGACCAGCCGCGCGTCGTCTCCCGGTTCGGTGACGACTCGCCCGAGCACCGCGTCGCCTCGGCCAAGGCCCTCGCCCTGCTGCTGCACCTGCACCGCGGCACGCCGTACGTCTACCAGGGCGAGGAGCTCGGGATGACGAACGCGCACTTCACGCGGATCGAGCAGTACCAGGACGTGGAGTCGCTCGGGCACTACCGCGAGATGGTCGAGCACGGCGTCGCGACCCCCGAGCAGATGCTCGCTGCCCTCGCCGCCATGGGCCGCGACAACGCCCGTACGCCCGTCCAGTGGGACGCGAGCGAGCACGCCGGCTTCACGACGGGCACACCCTGGCTCGAGGTCAACCCGAACCATGTCGAGGTCAACGCCGAGGCGGCGTGGGCCGACGACAGCTCCGTCCTCCACTTCTACCGCCGCCTCCACGCGCTGCGCCACGACGTGCCGGTCGTCGCGCTCGGCGACTTCCGCATGCTGCTCCCGGAGCACGAAGCGGTCTACGCGTTCACGCGTGCGCTCGACGCGCCGTCGGACGGCGCCGGTCCCGACGCGGCGTGGGTGCGTGACGAGCTCCTGGTCCTGGTCAACGTCGGCGGGGCGCCGCAGGACGTGCCGTCGGCGGTCGTCGACGGGTGGGCCGGCTCGACCGTCCTGATGGCCACCCACCACGTGCCCGACGACGCGGACCGGGCCGGCGACGTCGGGCACCTGAGGCCGTGGGAGGGCGTGGTCCTGCGTCGGCGCTCGACCCTCCCTCGCAGGTAGGAGGGCGGTCATGTCTGCGTAGGATCTTGTTCCGCTGAGCACCAAGCATGCCCTAGGCTCCTCGCAGCCGGCGACGACGCCGGGCGTCGGGGCCGCGACGTCGGTCGCAGAGGGGAGCGCACGGGTGCACAGCACGGCGGAGGTGCCCGCGATCGAGACGCGGGGACTGCGCAAGACGTACCGGAGCCGGCGGGGGAGAGCGGTCGGCGTCGAAGGGCTCGACCTGGTGGTCCCCGTGGGCGGCGTGCACGGCTTCCTCGGGCCGAACGGGTCGGGCAAGACCACGACGATCCGGATGCTCCTCGGCCTCGTCCGCGCCGACTCTGGCTCGGTGCGCATCTTCGGCCAGGAGGTACCGCGACACCTGCCCGACGTCGTCGGGCGCGTCGGCGCGATCGTCGAGTCCCCGAAGTTCTTCCCCGCGTTCACCGCCCGCCGGAACCTCGACCTGCTCGCGGCGGCGATCGGCGCTCCCGGTGGGCGCGTCGGCGAGGTGCTGGAGGAGGTCGGCCTCGCCGAGCGGGCCCGGGACCGCTACCGCGGGTACTCGCTCGGCATGAAGCAGCGGCTCGCGATCGCCGCGACGCTCCTCAAGGACCCCGACCTCCTCATCTTCGACGAGCCGACGAACGGGCTCGACCCGGCAGGGATCCGCGAGATCCGCGACACCATGCGCGGCCTCGCGGCCCGCGGCAAGACGGTCCTCGTGAGCAGCCACATCCTCGCCGAGGTGGAGCAGGTCGCCGACACCGTCTCGATCATCGCGCGCGGCCGTCTCGTCGCGAGCGGACGCGTGGACGAGCTCATCGGGGCCGGCGGCGCCTCCGTGCGCGTCGGCGTCGCGGACCCGACCCGTGCCGCGGCGCTCCTGCGCGCGGCCGGCATCACCGTCCGGGAGGAGGGCAGGCACCTGCTGGCCGACGGCGTCACGGACGCCGCCGACATCACGCGCACCCTGGGCGCGCACGACCTGTGGGTGACGGAGCTCGTGCCGGTCCAGGCGGACCTCGAGTCCGTCTTCCTCGACCTCACGGCCCAGGCCGAGGCCGCCGACCGCGCACGACCGCGCCGCGGCGCCCACGCCGAGGAGGTGGCCGCGTGAACCGGCTCGTCCACGCCGAGCTGCGTCGGTACCGCGCGCGGTCGGCGATCCGCTGGCTGTCCGCCGCGACCGTCGCCGTCGCTCTCCTCACCGTGCTCGTCGCGTTCCTCGGGAGCCGGCCGACCCCGCCCGCGGAGGTCGCCGCGGCCGAGACGGTCTTCGCGCAGCAGCAGGAGTGGTGGGAGGACGAGGGGCTGGCGCAGTGCGAGGAGGACGAGGAGCGGGCTCGCGAGACGGATCCCGCGATCGACTTCGGGTGCGAGGACGGGGAGCCCCGGCTCGAGCACTTCCTCACGCCGGTGCCGACGTTCGTGGGCGAGGCGGAGACGTGGCCGCCGACGGGCGTGCAGACGCTCACGACGCAGCTCCCGTTCCTCGCGCTCGCCGGTCTCGTCATCGGCATCACCTTCGTCACGGCCGAGCTCTCGACCGGAGCGATCGGGCTCTGGCTCACGTTCGAGCCCCGTCGTCGTCGCGTGTACTGGTCGAAGCTCGTGGCCGCCGGAGCCGGGGTGGTTCCTCTCGCTGCGGTCGCAGCGCTCGTCATGGTCGGCGGGGCGTGGGGGGCGTACGCGGCGAACGACCAGCTCGGGACGGTGACCGCGCAGACCTGGGTGGACCTCGCGGGCCTGGCCGCTCGCGCCGTGGTGGCGACAGCGGCGCTCGCGGCGATCGGTGTCGCCCTGGGGACGCTCGTCCGGCACGCCGCCGCCGCCCTCGGGGTCGTCGTCGGGTGGCTCGTGCTCGAGAGGATCGCGGTCGCCGCCCTCGACGAGCTCCAGCGCTGGTCGCTCCCCACGAACCTCCTCGCGTGGGTCCAGGGCGGTACGAGCTACTGGGTCATGACGTGCGAGACCGACGCGACCGGGACCCTGTGCGAGGGGGCCGAACGGGTCGTGTCCATGACGCAGGGCGGACTCGTCGTCGGCGTGGCCACGGTGGTCCTGGCCGTGCTCGCCGCCGCGGTGTTCCGCCGCCGCGACGTGTCCTGAGACCCGCTCCGACGTGCGGCCCGGCCTCGAGGGCCGCGTCGCACGTCGGAGCAACAGGCCGGCACGGCGCAGGAGCACTGCACGGGACCTCGTCCCATCCCGTGAGACGGGCGCCTCGGTACGTGACATCCCCGAAACATGCGCGTACAGTCCCATGACGTGCAGACGATTCTCCTCGTAGTACTTCCTGAGCGCGCCGGCTGAGGCCACGCCACCAGGCTTCGTCAGCGCGCTCACCCCTCGTCCAGCCCGGCATCCCGGGTTCGAGGGGTTTTTTGTTGCCACGAACCAGCACAGCAGCAGAACTGCATCCGAGAAGCACGGCGCGACCGGCCCACCACGGCCACCGCGACTGCCGCACCGCGAGACCCGCGACCACCGGCAGACGTCCGCGCGACCAGCACGACCGCACCACCACGGTCCGCTCCGGTACCGGCGGCGCACCCCGCACGGGGTGCCCGCCGGACCGAGGCCACGACACGCAGGAGACACCATGGCCCAGGGTCCTACCCCGGCACCCCCGCGACCGGGGGCCGCGGCACCCGCCGCGACGCCGAAGCCCGCCCCGTCGCCGGCGACGGTCGCCCCGCGCGGCGACACCCGCCGCGCGCAGGTCCGGCCCGCCCAGCCGACGGCGCCCGGTGAGGAGATGACCGGCGCGCAGTCGATCGTCCGCTCGCTCGAGGAGGCCGGTGCGGAGGTCGTCTTCGGCATCCCCGGCGGTGCGATCCTCCCGACGTACGACCCGCTCATGGACAGCAAGCGCCTGCGCCACATCCTCGTGCGTCACGAGCAGGGCGGCGGGCACGCGGCGCAGGGCTACGCGCACGCGACCGGCAGGGTCGGCGTCACCATGGCGACGTCGGGCCCCGGCGCGACGAACCTCGTGACGCCCATCGCCGACGCGAACATGGACTCGATCCCGCTCGTCGCGATCACGGGTCAGGTCGCGGCCGGTGCGATCGGCACCGACGCCTTCCAGGAGGCGGACATCGTCGGCATCACCCTGCCGATCACGAAGCACAACTTCCTCGTCACGGACCCCGACGAGATCCCGCGGACCATCGCCGAGGCGTTCCACATCGCCTCGACGGGACGTCCCGGCCCGGTGCTCGTCGACATCGCGAAGTCCGCGATGCAGTCACGGACGACGTTCTCGTGGCCGCAGGACGTGCACCTGCCCGGCTACCACCCGGTCACCAAGCCGCACAGCAAGCAGATCAAGGAGGCCGCGCGCCTGCTCGCGTCCGCACGGCGCCCCGTGCTCTACGTGGGGGGCGGGACGGTCCGGGCGGACGCGACCTCCGAGCTGCGCCGCCTGGTCGACCTCTCCGGCGCCGCCGTCGTCACGACGCTGATGGCGCGCGGCGCGGTGCCCGACACCCACCCGCAGAACCTCGGCATGCCCGGCATGCACGGCACCGTCCCCGCCGTGGCTGCGCTGCAGAAGGCCGACCTGATCGTCGCTCTCGGCGCGCGCTTCGACGACCGCGTGACCGGCAAGCTGTCGAGCTTCGCCCCGCACGCCG
The DNA here is from genome assembly GCF_943181405.1 of Cellulosimicrobium sp. Marseille-Q4280. Taxonomy (GTDB): domain Bacteria; phylum Actinomycetota; class Actinomycetes; order Actinomycetales; family Cellulomonadaceae; genus Cellulosimicrobium. The sequence goes on along the minus strand of NZ_CALPBY010000003.1, from coordinate 593,718 downwards.
CGATCGTGCACGCCGACATCGACCCCGCCGAGATCGGCAAGAACCGCGACGTGGACGTCCCGATCGTGGGCGACCTCAAGGAGGTCCTCGCCGACCTCGTCCCGGAGCTCGAGCGCGAGCACGCGGCCCAGGGCAAGCCCGACCTCGGGGCCTGGTGGCACCAGATCGACGACTGGCGCGAGACCTATCCGCTCGGGTACACCGAGCCCGACGACGGCCACCTCTCGCCGCAGCACGTCATCTCCCGGCTGGGCGAGATCGCCGGGCCCGACGCCCTGTACGTCGCCGGTGTGGGACAGCACCAGATGTGGGCCGCGCAGTTCATCCGCTACGAGCACCCGCGCACGTGGCTCAACTCCGGCGGTCTCGGGACGATGGGCTTCTCGATCCCCGCGGCCATGGGGGCCAAGGTCGGGCGTCCCGACGCGACCGTGTGGGCGATCGACGGCGACGGCTGCTTCCAGATGACCAACCAGGAGCTCGCCACCTGCACGATCAACGACATCCCCATCAAGGTCGCGCTGATCAACAACAGCTCGCTCGGCATGGTGCGCCAGTGGCAGACCCTGTTCTACGACAAGCGCTACTCCAACACCGACCTGCACACCGGGCACGGGACCGCGCGCGTGCCCGACTTCGTCAAGCTCGCCGACGCCTACGGCTGCGAGGGCATCCGCGTGGAGTCAGCGGGCGACGTCGACACCGCGATCAAGCGGGCCATGGAGATCGACGACCGCCCCGTCGTCATCGACTTCAACGTCTCGCGCGACGCGATGGTGTGGCCGATGGTCGCTGCCGGCGTGAGCAACGACGACATCCAGTACGCGCGTGGCATCTCGCCCGCGTGGGATCGGGAGGACTGAGCGATATGCAGCGGAAGTTGAGGGCCGCAGCGAAGCAAGGCACTCGGCTGCAGCGGAATGCAGCCTCGATCCGACCCCTGTCACTGGAGGACTGACCGCCATGTCCCGCCACACCCTCTCCGTGCTCGTCGAGAACAAGCCCGGCGTGCTCACGCGCGTCGCGGGGCTGTTCGCACGCCGCGCGTTCAACATCCACTCGCTCGCCGTCGGGCCGACGGAGCACGAGGAGATCTCGCGCATCACCGTCGTCGTCGACGTCGAGGAGCGCCCCCTGGAGCACGTGACCAAGCAGCTCAACAAGCTGGTCAACGTCATCAAGATCGTCGAGCTCGACGCGGCGGCGTCCGTGCAGCGCGAGCTCCTGCTCGTCAAGGTCCGGGCCGACGGCGCGAACCGCACGGGCGTGCTCGAGGTCGTCAACCTGTTCCGCGCCAAGGTGGTCGACGTCGTCCCCGACGCCGTGACGATCGAGGCCACCGGGACGGGCGAGAAGCTCGACGCCCTGCTCGGAGCGCTCGAGCCGTACGGCGTCCGCGAGATCGTCAAGTCGGGGACCGTCGCCGTCGGACGCGGCGCGCGCTCCATCACCGACCGAGCGCTGGAACGCGTCGTCCGGTCGGCCTGACCATCACCTACCCTCGCACCAGACCTGCAGACCCCTGCACCGCACCGAAGAACCAGGAGATCCACCGTGGCTGAGCTGTTCTACGACGACGACGCCGACCTGTCCATCATCCAGAGCAAGAAGGTCGCGGTCGTCGGCTACGGGAGCCAGGGGCACGCGCACGCGATGAACCTGCGCGACTCGGGCGTCCAGGTGGTCATCGCGCTCAAGGAGGGCTCGAAGTCCATCGCCAAGGCGACCGACGCGGGCTTCGAGGTCAAGACGGTCGCCGAGGCCGCCAGATGGGCCGACCTGATCATGATCCTCGCGCCGGACCAGCACCAGCGCTCGATCTACAACGACGAGATCAAGCCGAACCTCGCGGCCGGCAAGACGCTCGCGTTCGCGCACGGCTTCAACATCCGCTTCGGCTACATCGAGGCTCCCGAGGGCGTCGACGTCGTCCTCGTCGCACCGAAGGCACCGGGCCACACGGTCCGTCGTGAGTTCGTCGCGGGTCGCGGGATCCCCGACATCATCGCCGTCGAGAAGGACGCCTCGGGCCACGCGTGGGAGACCGCGCTGTCCTACGCCAAGGCCATCGGCGGCACGCGGGCGGGCGTCATCAAGACCACCTTCACGGAGGAGACCGAGACCGACCTGTTCGGCGAGCAGGCCGTGCTCTGCGGCGGTGTCTCGCAGCTCGTCCAGTACGGCTTCGAGACCCTCACCGAGGCGGGTTACCAGCCCGAGATCGCCTACTTCGAGGTGCTGCACGAGCTCAAGCTCATCGTCGACCTCATGTGGGAGGGCGGCATCGCCAAGCAGCGCTGGTCCGTCTCCGACACCGCCGAGTACGGCGACTACGTCTCCGGCCCGCGCGTCATCGACCCGCACGTCAAGGAGAACATGCAGGCCGTCCTCGCCGACATCCAGTCCGGCGCGTTCGCGCAGCGCTTCATCGACGACCAGGACGCCGGCGCCCCGGAGTTCCACCGCCTGCGCGAGCAGGGTGCCCAGCACCCGATCGAGAAGGTCGGCAAGGACCTGCGTGCGCTCTTCGCGTGGAAGCAGCAGGACGCGGACTACACCGACGGGTCGGCCGCTCGCTGAGCTGCTGACCGAGCTTCTGCCACGCCTCTCGGGGTGGGTGGCGCGTACTGCGCGCGTCACCCACCCCGTCGGCGTGCCGGGCGACACGACCGGGACGAAGGGGCGAAGACCGGGCACTTCGACGCGTCGTGGGACAGGATGAGGGCATGACGGCACCGATGGGGGACCCGATGGCAGGCGGCGAGAACAGTGGCGGGCCGGAGGCGGCGGAGCCGCTCGAGCTCGTCGGCGCGACCGACGAGCAGGCGCAGGAGATCCTCGCCTTCTGGGAGGTCGCGCGACCGAGCGCAGGGCTCGGCAAGATCGGCGTCGTGGTCGGTACGGGGGTGACCGAGACGATGCCGCCCGCGGCCTGGTCGTTCGGCGACAACCCGGAGCTCGCCGACTCGCTGCTCGCGGCAGTCCTCTCCGGTGCCAAGACGTCGACCTCGTCGTCGCTGTGGGAGTACGACGACGAGACGCCCGTCCCCGAGAAGGGGGAGCTGTCGATCCTGCTCGACGGCGCGGGGCACCCTCGCGCGCTGATCCGGACGACGACGGTCGACGTCGTGCCGTTCGGAGACGTCGACGCGGACTTCGCGCTCGCGGAGGGGGAGGACGACGGGTCGCTCGAGGCGTGGCGCGAGGGGCACCGGCGCTACTTCGCCCGTGTCCTCGGGCGGGACGTGCCCGAGGACATGCCGGTGGTGTGCGAGCGGTTCGAGCTGCGGTACCCGAGGTAGCACAGCTCGTCGACCTCGGGTCCGCGGTCCCGGCGACGCAGGGGTGGGTGACGGCCGGCCGTGCCACGTTCGGTCGGCCGTCACCCGGCGGGGCAGGGAAGAGGACTACCCCGAGACGGTGGGCATCGCGGCCGGTGCGTGCCCGGGACGGCCGGCTGCGGCGAGGAGGAGCGCTCGGACGTCCTGCGCGACGACGGAGCGCGCGCCCCGCAGGACGGCGAGCTCGGGCACGGCACTCGTGACGATCGAGCCCGTCCCCTGGTCGGTCGCGCGCAGCAGGCGGGCGGTCTCCTCCGCGAGCGCCGTGCCGCCCACGACGCCGGTGGGACCACCGAGCACCACGGCATCGGGCTCGAGGATCGCGACGACCGGCTGCAGCACCACGGCCACGCGCCGCGCGAGGTCCGCGACGAACGCGTCCGACCCGGGCGTCCCGACGTGCCGGACGAGAGCGTCGACCACCGTGTCGTAGGGAGTGCCCTCGGCGACGCCGGGGATCCCTGCGCGGGCGGCGATCTCGACGACCCGCAACCCGCCGACGAGGTCCTGGGCGTTGACCGAGTCGTCGATGTGGTGGGCCGGCACGGGCAGGTAGCCGATCTCACCGGCGCCGCCCGCCGTCCCGCGGTGGACCATCCCGTCGACCCACGACCCCAGGCCGATGCCCTCGCCCAGCCACAGGAGGCTGAAGGTGGAGTCCCCGCGTCCGGCGTCCCGCTCGGCGATGGCGGCGAGGTTGACGTCGTTCTCGATGCGGAACGAGACGCCGAGCGCGTTCTCGAGGTGTGCGCGCAGCCCGCGACGCGGCCAGCCGGGCAGCTCGCCGACGAGGGTCAGGTCACCGCTGCGCGGGTCGGGGGCGGCCTGCACCCCGAGGACGGCGCACGCGACCCGGTCCTGCGGGACCCCTGCGGCCGCGCACGCGTCCTGCCACGCGGTACGGACGTCGTCGACCGCTGTCCGGTCCGGACCGGACCGGACGACCGTGTCCCCGAGCGGGTGCCCCAAGGCGTCCACGACGCTGGCCCGGACCCCGCAGGGAAGGACGTCCAGGGCGAGCCCGACGACGACGTCGGTGCGCGCCGCGTAGGTCACCGCCTGCGGGCCGCGCGAGCCCTGGACGACGCCGGTCGGCTCGATGAGACCCGACTGCTCGAGCCGTGCGACGATCTGGGAGGCGGTCGGTCGCGAGACGCCGGTGCGGTCGCCGATCTGCGAGCGCGTCATCGGCCCCTCGTCGAGGAGGAGCTCGAGCGCCGCGCGGTCGTTGATCGTGCGCAGCAGCCCGGGTGTCCCGGGGATCCTCGACGCGGAGGGATCGGTCATCGCCGTCCTTACAGTGGGCTTAAGAAAGTTTCCTAACTGTGCCTGCTCGGGGCTCCCGGCGCAAGTCGGGCACTTTGCCGCTGCGTGGGTCGAGGTCGACGGGCGGTCGTCCGAGAGGTGAGACCAGCGTCCCGAGGGATGGTTGGCGGCGTAGGGTCGACGGCATGACGCGCACCATTGATCTGGCAGTCGTCGCCGGCGACGGCATCGGGACCGAGGTCGTCGAGCAGGGCCTCGCCGTGCTCGAGTCCGTGCTCACCGGTACGGACGTGAAGGTCACGACGACACCGTTCGACCTGGGTGCGCGGCGCTGGCACGCGACGGGGGAGACCCTGACGGATGCCGACCTCGAGGCGATCCGCGGCCACGACGCGATCCTCCTGGGGGCCATCGGCGACCCGAGCGTGCCGTCCGGTGTCCTCGAGCGCGGCCTCCTCCTCAAGCTGCGCTTCGCGCTCGACCACTACGTGAACCTGCGCCCGGGCAAGCTCTACCCGGGCGTGACGTCGCCGCTGGCCGACCCGGGCGAGATCGACTTCGTCGTCGTGCGCGAGGGGACCGAGGGCCCGTACGTCGGCAACGGCGGCGCGCTGCGCACCGGGACGCCCCACGAGATCGCGACCGAGGTGTCGGTCAACACCGCGTTCGGCGTCGAGCGCGTCGTCCGCGACGCGTTCGCCCGCGCCCAGGTACGTCCGCGCAAGCACCTCACGCTCGTGCACAAGCACAACGTGCTCGTGCACGCGGGCCACCTGTGGCGCCGCACCGTCGAGGCCGTGAACGCCGACTTCCCCGACGTGACGACCGACTACCTGCACGTCGACGCCGCGACGATCTTCCTCACCACGAACCCGTCGCGCTTCGACGTCATCGTCACGGACAACCTGTTCGGCGACATCCTCACCGACCAGGCCGCGGCGATCACCGGCGGCATCGGTCTCGCAGCGTCCGCGAACATCAACCCGGACCGCACCGCTCCGTCGATGTTCGAGCCGGTGCACGGGTCGGCGCCCGACATCGCCGGGCAGGGCAAGGCCGACCCGACCGCGACGGTCCTGTCCGTCGCCCTGCTCCTCGACCACCTCGGGCTCGCCGACGAGGCGAGGCGCGTCGAGGCAGCCGTCGCGGCCGACCTCGCCGACCGCGGTGCCGAGCGCAGCGGCCGAGTACGCTCGACGGCCGAGGTGGGCCGCGAGCTCGCCGCTCGCGTCGCCGGCTGAGCCCTCGACCGGTGCTGCGGCACCGGCGGACCAGTCCCACGCCTCGGTCGTCGTCACCCCGGACCGGAACCCCCACTCGTTCTGACCCGGTGACGCCGTCCCGACGTCGTGCTGCCCGCACCGGGCGAGCGGTCGTGGAAAACTAGGCGGAGACCACCCGGGTCGCCAGGTGAAAGGCCTCATGATGAGCACCCCGCTTGCAGCGCAGCACCAGCCGTCCTCCTCGACGGAAGACCTCATCGCCCTGTTCGACGTGCGTCGCTCCGACGCGCCCCGCCCGCCGGCGGAGCGCGAGGCCGCGATCGCCGCCCCCAAGTTCGGCACGGTCTTCACCGACCACATGGCGCGGATCAGCTGGAACTCCACCGACGGGTGGGTCGACCGGCGCATCGAGAAGTACGGTCCGCTGCAGATCGACCCGGCGACCGCCGTCCTGCACTACGGGCAGGAGATCTTCGAGGGCATGAAGGCGTACCGGCACGCCGACGGCTCCGTGTGGACGTTCCGCCCCGAGGCGAACGCCGCGCGGTTCGCGCGCTCGGCGCACCGCCTGGCGCTGCCCGCCCTCTCCGTGGACGACTTCGTCGGGTCCGTCACGGCGCTCGTGCGCACCGACGTCGAGTGGGTGCCCACGGGGGAGGAGGCGAGCCTGTACCTGCGCCCGTTCATGTACGCGTCGGAGGCGTTCCTCGGCGTGCGGCCATCGCTCGAGGCGGAGTACCTCGTCATCGCGTCGCCCGTCGGGCCGTACTTCTCGGGCGGCGTGAAGCCCGTGTCGATCTGGGTGGACCGCGAGTACAGCCGCGCGGGCGCGGGCGGGACCGGCGCCGCGAAGTGCGGGGGCAACTACGCCTCGAGCCTCCTGCCGCAGGTCGTCGCGCAGCAGCACGGGTGCGAGCAGGTGTGCTTCCTCGACGCGAGCACCCGAACCTTCCTCGAGGAGCTGGGCGGCATGAACGTGTTCGTCGTGCGCGCCGACGGGTCGGTGGAGACGCCCGAGCTCAGCGGCTCGATCCTCGAGGGCGTGACGCGCTCGTCGATCATCCAGCTCCTCACGGACCGCGGCCACGAGGTCGTCGAGCGACGGATCCCGCTGACCGACCTCCTCGCCGGCATCCGCGACGGGTCCGTCACCGAGGTGTTCGCGTGCGGGACGGCGGCGGTCATCACGCCGATCGGTCGCCTGGCCGGTTCCGACTTCGATGAGACCATCGCGGGCGGCGACGCCGGGCAGCTCACCCTCACCATCCGGACCGAGCTCACCGACATCCAGACGGGCCGCTCCGCCGACCGGCACGGCTGGCTGCGCCGCCTCGCCTGAGCCGTTCCGTCTTTCCGTTCGTGCCCGACGCCGGGGCGCACGTCCGCGTGGAGGTGCGCCCCGGCGTCGGGCACGTGGGGAGCAGCGGTCAGACGGCCGGGCGCCGCACGATGGTGCGCCCCGCGACCCCGGCGAGCAGCGACCACACGGCGATGCCGATCAGCAGGTTGATGAGGCCCGAGAGCGCCGCGGCGGTCACGTCGCTCGTCCAGGCGAACGGCAGGACGGCGATGACGACGATGACGAGCGCCATGATCCAGCCGAAGAACGCGCGCGGCCGCGGCGTGCTGAGGATGAGCAGGTGGAGCAGTCCGGCGGCGAGGATCGCGAGGATCGCGCCGTCGATCGCCCACGCCGCCTGCTGCGAACCGGTCGAGAAGAGATCGGGCGGCGGGACGAGCTCGATCGTGAAGATCCGCTCGAACACGATGACGCCGATCAGTCCGATGAGCGCGGCGACCAGAGCGGTCGCGGCGGCGCCCGCCCAGAAGCGCCCGGCCTCGACCGTGAGGCGTGGGTCGGCGGGGCTCACCGTCCGCTGCGGTTCGGGGAAGTCGGCGCGCGGGTCGTGCGTCGGGGGCAGCGCGGGGGGCTGGCCCGGCGCCGCGGCGGGCGGCTGGGCCGGCGGCTGCCCGTAGCGTCGGGTCTGGGGGTTCTGCGGGTCGTACCCGGGTGTCGGGTCGCTCATCGTCACTCCTCCGTCGGTCGCGTCGCGTCGCACCCGAGCCCGCAGGGATTGCCCACTGGGTGGACGCTCTCGTCCATCCTGTCGGACTGTGGCACGATGTGCCCTGTGACACACCTCGTCTCCCAGCTCATTATCGAGTAGCGCGTCCGGAAGCACTCACCGGACGCGCAGACCTCCCGCACCCTCGGGGGGTCTTTTTGTTGCCGGGCACCACCCCAGCCCGGCGACTCGGACGCCGGGCCCGTCGCCTCACGAGGGCTCGACCCGGCCTCCCGGGAGCGGTGTCGCACGGCACCCGGCGCCGCGCTGCGGCGCCGCCCGGCACCACACGACGAACGGCAGGAAGAAGCACCATGACCTCGGTGACGACCCCCGGGACCGACCCTCGCAGCGCCCGGGTCTTCCACGTCTACGACACGACGCTGCGCGACGGCGCCCAGCAGGAGGGCATGAACCTCTCCGTCGCGGACAAGCTCGCGATCGCCCCGCTGCTCGACGAGCTGGGCGTCGGGTTCGTCGAGGGCGGCTGGCCCGGCGCCGTGCCGAAGGACACCGAGTTCTTCCGCCGCGCCGCCAAGGAGCTGCACCTGCGGAACGCGGTGCTCGCCGCCTTCGGCGCCACGCGCAAGGCGGGGCTGCGCGCGTGGGACGACCCGCAGGTCCGCGCCCTGCTCGACTCGGAGGCGCCGGTCGTCACGCTCGTCGCCAAGTCCGACGTCCGGCACGTCGAGCGCGCCCTGCGCACGACCCCCGACGAGGGCCTCGCGATGATCACCGACACCGTGTCCTTCCTCGTGGGTGAGGGGCGCCGCGTCGTCGTGGACGCCGAGCACTTCTTCGACGGGTACCGGCACGACCCGGCGTTCACGCGCGCCGCGGTCCAGGCGTCGTTCGACGCGGGCGCTGAGGTCGTCGCGCTGTGCGACACCAACGGCGGGATGCTGCCCACCTGGGTCGGTGAGATCGTCGGCGAGCTCCGCGACGCCGTCGGGATCGCCCACGGGCGGGACGCGCTCCCGGGCGACCCGCTGCTCGGGATGCACGCGCACAACGACTCGGGCTGCGCCGTCGGGAACACGCTCGCCGCCGTCGAGGCCGGCGCCGCGCACGTCCAGGGCACCGTCAACGGCTACGGCGAGCGCACCGGGAACGTCGACCTGCTGACGGTCGTCGCGAACCTCGAGCTCAAGCACGGGCTGCGCACCCTCTCCGGCGACGGGCTCGAGGAGGCGACCCGCATCGCGCACGCCGTCTCGGAGATCACCAACATCTCGCCGTACGCGCGCCAGCCGTACGTCGGGGGCAGCGCGTTCGCGCACAAGGCCGGGCTGCACGCGAGCGCCATCAAGGTCGACCCGGACCTCTACCAGCACATCGACCCGACGGCCGTCGGCAACGACATCCGCATGCTCGTCTCCGACATGGCCGGGCGCGCGTCGATCGAGCTCAAGGGCCGCGAGCTCGGGTTCGACCTCTCGGGCCAGGGCGAGCTCCTCACGCGCGTGACCAACCGCGTCAAGGACGACGAGGCGAACGGCTACACCTACGAGGCCGCCGACGCGTCCTTCGAGCTCCTGCTGCGCGAGGAGATGACGGGCGAGCGGCCGGGCTACTTCCGCGTCGAGAGCTGGCGGACGATCATCGAGCGCACCGGTTCGCGCGGCACCGAGGCCACCGCCGAGGCGACTGTCAAGCTCCACGCCGGTGGCGAGCGCATCGTCACGACCGGCGAGGGCAACGGCCCGGTGAACGCCCTCGACCACGCGCTGCGCCTCGCGCTCACGCGCGTCTACCCGGAGATCGAGGCCTTCGAGCTGATCGACTTCAAGGTCCGGATCCTCGACACCGAGCAGGGCACCGACGCCATCACGCGCGTCCTCATCGAGACCACCGACGGCGCGTCGTCGTGGTCGACCGTCGGCGTCGGGCCGAACCTCATCGAGGCGGCGTGGGAGGCGTTGACGGACTCTGCGATCTTCGGGCTGGTGCATGCGGGGGTCGAACCCCGTTGAGCTCGGGGGCCTGAGGTAACCGCGGGAGGGCCTTCGCGGGTGGGTCTTCGCGGGTGATCCTCCGCGGGCGGGCCTCCGCGGGCGGGCCTCCGCGGGCGGGGTCGCGGGTCTACCATCCGGCCGCTCGTTCCTCGCGGCCTCCCGCCAGACCCGCCACGACCCGCGACCCCGCCCGCTCCGGCCCGCCCGCTCCGGCCCGCCCGCTCCGGCCCGCCCGCTCCGGCCCGCCCGCTCCGGCCCGCCCGCTCCGGCCCGCCCGCTCCGGCCCGCCCGCTCCGGCCCGCCCGCTCCGGCCCGCGGCCCGGGACTCGGGTGTCGGGCTTAGGCTGGGCGGGTGCGTGGTGAGTACAAGGTCCCCGGTGGCAAGCTCGTGGCGGTCGACGTCGAGGTGGAGGAGGGGCGGCTCGCCCGTGTCGCGGTGAGCGGCGACTTCTTCCTCGAGCCCGACGACGCGCTCGAGGACATCGACGGTGCGCTGACCGGGATGCCGGAGTCGGCGACCGTGTCGCAGCTCGCGAACGCGGTCCAGGGCGCGATCGGCGACGACGTGACGATGATCGGGTTCTCGCCCGAGGCCGTCGCGATCGCGGTCCGTCGCGCGCTGGGTCACGCGACGGGTTGGCACGACCACGAGTTCGAGGTGATCCACGAGGGGCCCGAGAGCCCGGCGATGCACCTCGCGCTCGACCAGGTGCTCACCGAGGAGCTGGACGCCGGTCGGCGCGGCCCGACCCTGCGGATCTGGGAGTGGGCGTCACCCGCCGTGATCATCGGGTCGTTCCAGTCGCTGCGCAACGAGGTCGACGCCGAGGGCGCCGAGCGGCACGGCGTCACCGTGGTGCGCCGCATCTCCGGCGGTGGTGCGATGTTCGTCGAGCCCGGCAACACGATTACGTACTCGCTCTACGTCCCGGCGTCGCTCGTCGAAGGGCTGAGCTTCGAGCGGTCGTACGCGTTCCTCGACGACTGGGTGCTCGGGGCGCTCGCCGACGTCGGCGTGGATGCGACGTACAAGCCACTCAACGACATCGCGTCGCCGGCGGGCAAGATCGCGGGAGCGGCGCAGAAGCGCCTGCGCGGGGGAGCGGTGCTCCACCACGTGACGATGGCGTACGACATCGACGCCGACAAGATGACCGAGGTGCTCCGCATCGGGCGCGAGAAACTGTCGGACAAGGGCACGAAGAGCGCGAACAAGCGGGTCGACCCCGTGCGCTCGCAGACGGGCATGGCGCGCGAGGACGTCATCGAGGCGTTCAAGGCGCACTTCCGCTCCCGGTACAGCACGGTCGAGGGCAAGGTCACGCCCGAGGAGCGCGCGCTGGCCGAGGACCTGGCCCGGACCAAGTTCTCGACGCCGGAGTGGACCGCGCGCGTGCCGTGACGCGCACCGAGGTTCCGCGCGTGGAACCTCGGTACTACGTCACCGGACTGCGGTACTACCTCGCGGGACCGCGGTACTACTTCGCGGGCTGCGGTACTACTTCGCCGACCGCGGTGCTACCTCGCGGGCACGGGCGGACCGCACGTGCCGGGGATTGTTAAGAACGTGCAACATCTGTGCGCCCGGCTTCCGTTCGTCGCGTGCTGGCAGTAATCTTCACGCATACGCTCACTGATGGAAGTAAGTTTCACGCCGCACGAGCCGCCTCGGCAGCGCGCGGCACATCAGGAGCACACGACCCGGCCGTCTCCCCAGCGGCCGACCAGAAAGGAAGTGTCACGGCATGCAGCGACGCAGCACGGTGGCCGTCACGGGCACCCTCCTCCTCGCACTCGGGCTGTCCGCGTGCGGCGGGTCGGACGGCGGCGGTGACGCGGACGGCTCCGCGGACTCCGGCTCCGGCGACTTCACGGGCGAGACCCTCACCGTCTGGATCATGGAGGGCACCAACCCCGACGCCGACGCGTTCTTCGACGAGGTGACGACCGCTTTCAAGGAAGAGACGGGCGCCGACCTCCAGATCGAGTTCCAGCCGTGGGCCAGCGCCCACGACAAGTTCACGACCTCCATCGCGGGCGGCACCACGCCCGACGTCGCCGAGGTCGGCACCACGTGGACCGGCGAGTTCGCCGAGGTCGGCGCCCTCGCGGACCTCACCGACCGGATCTCCGAGGCCGGCCTCGAGGACGACCTCGTGCCGGGCCTGCTCGAGTCGGCGACGCTCGACGGCGGCATCTACGGGATGCCGTGGTACGCGGGCGTCCGGTCGATCGTCTACCGCACGGACCTGTTCGAGGCCGCGGGCATCGAGCCGCCGACCTCGTGGGACGGGCTCGTCGAGGCGGCCGACGCGCTGAAGGCCGCGAACCCCGAGATCATCCCGTTCCCCGTCGCGGGCGACAGCCAGTACGGCGCGATGCCGTTCGTCTGGGGCGCGGGCGGCGACCTCGCGACGCAGGACGGCGACACCTGGACGTCGGAGATCAGCTCTCCCGCGTCGGTCGAGGGCCTCGAGTTCTACACGGGCCTCGCGACGGAGCACGACTTCTCGACCGCCGCCGCCACGACGTGGAAGGAGACCGACCTCCTCGCCGCGTTCGAGCAGGGTCAGGTCGGCATGATGATCTCCGGCTCGTGGACCCCGGGCAAGATCCTGGCCGACGTCCCCGAGATGGAGGGCAAGATCGGTGCCTTCCCGATCCCCGGTCAGACCGAGGGCCTGTCCGACTCCTTCCTCGGCGGCTCGCACCTCGGCGTCTTCGCGGAGAGCGACAAGCAGGACCTCGCCTGGGAGTTCGTCGAGATGATGTCGACGGGCGACTTCGCCGAGGAGTGGGGACAGCAGTCCGGCTACTTCCCGGGCCAGACGTCGCTGCTCGAGAACGTCATCGCCGAGGACGACCCGCTGGTGGCGCCCTTCGCCGAGCAGATGGTCGAGGCCGGCCGTTCCGTGCCGGTGACGCCGCTGTACGGCCAGATCCAGGGCAAGAAGACGCTCGAGACCATGCTGCAGTCGATCCTCTCGGGCAGCGCGAGCGTCCAGGAGGCAGCCGACACCGCGGCCGCCGACATGGACGAGACGTTCGGTTCCTGACCGGACGCGACCGACGCCGGGCCGCGGCGATCCCGCGGCCCGGCGCTCGACGCCCCGCCCGAACCCCTCCGCACGGCTGACGCGCCCGGACGACACGCAAGGACGACCATGGCAGACCTGAGAGCCGCTCCCGGCGCCTCGGTGGACCCGGCAGGACCGGGCGCACCGGCGCCGTCGGCCACCACCCCCACCCGCCCGCCGCGGCGCCGACCCGGACTCGGGCACCGGTCCGCCCTGCGACCCTGGCTGCTGCTCGGCCCGGCGCTGGTCGTGCTCGGCGTGCTGCTCCTGTGGCCGCTCGTGCGCGTCGTCCTGCTCTCGCTCCAGGACTACGGGCTGCGCCAGATCGCGAGCGGCGAGTCCAACTGGATCGGCCTGCAGAACTACGCCGACATCCTCGGCGACAGCTATCTGTGGACCGTCGTCCTGCCGAACACCGTGCTCTTCGCGCTCGCGTGCGTCGTGCTCACCGTGGTCCTCGGCACGGCGGTCGCGCTGTTCCTCAACACGCTCGGGCCGGTGTGGAGGGGTGTCGGCGCGACGGCGATCATGGTCGCATGGGCCGTGCCCGCGATCACCGGCACGTACGTGTGGATCTGGATCTTCGACCCGCTCAACGGACTCGTCGCGTCGGTCCTGGAGGGCGTCGGGGCGATCGAGCCCGGCACGGTCAACTGGTTCACCGAGCGCCTGTCGTTCTACGCGATCGCGACGCTCAACGTCGTGCACCACGGCTTCCCGTTCGTCGCGATCACCGTGCTCGCCGGTCTCATGACCATCCCGCACGAGCTGCACGAGGCCGCCAAGGTCGACGGTGCCTCGGCGTGGCGCCGCTTCTGGTCCATCACCGCGCCGATCCTGCGCCCGGTGTTCGCCGTCGTGACGATCCTGTCGACCATCTGGGACTTCAAGGTCTTCACGCAGATCTACCTCATGCCCGGCGGCAACGGCGGCAACAAGGACGTGTTCAACCTCGGCGTGTGGTCGTACATCGAGTCGTTCGCGCAGGGCAAGTACGGCATGGGCTCGGCGATCGCCGTGCTCCTCACGCTCATCCTGCTCGGCATCACGCTCGTGTACATGCGCACCCTGTTCAAGGAGGAGGAGCTGTGAGCGCCCCGACCCTCGACCGTGGCACGGCCCCCCACGGCGCCGGTAGCACCGACGGCCCGGGCGGGAGGACCCCGCAGGTCCTGCGCGCGCACCGCCGCCGCCCCGGCGCCGCCGGCGCGAAGACCGCCGGCATGGTCGCGCTGCTGCTGTTCTCGCTGTTCCCCGCGTACTGGATGTTCTCCTCGGCGATCGACCCCGAGGCCGCGACGCGCGGCGCCCGGCTCCTGCCGGCCGGCGTCACGTGGGACAACTTCCTCACGGTGATCGACGACGGCGGCTTCGGTCAGTACCTGCGCAACTCCGTGCTCGTCGCGGTCGGCACGGTGCTCGCGTCGTCGATCATCGCGCTGCTCGCGGCCGTCGCCGTGAGCCGCTTCCGCTTCCGGTTCCGCCGGTCGATGCTCGTCCTGATCCTCATGGTGCAGATGGTGCCGCTCGAGGCGCTGGTCATCCCGCTGTTCCTCCAGATGCGCACCCTCAACATGCTCAACTCGCTGCTCGGGCTGACGGTCGTCTACCTGGCGTTCGCCCTGCCGTTCGCGATCTGGACGCTGCGCGGGTTCGTCGCGGCCGTGCCGGTCGAGCTCGAGGAGGCCGCCTACCTCGACGGCGCGTCGTGGGGCCGGATGTTCTGGAAGATCCTCGTCCCGCTCGTCGCGCCCGGCGTCGTCGCGACGAGCGTCTTCTCCTTCATCACCGCGTGGAACGAGTTCATCTTCGCGCTGACCTTCCTGCAGCAGTCGAGCAAGTACACGGTGCCGATCGGCCTGCAGAAGTTCTTCGGCGAGAACACCACGGACTGGGGAGCGGTCATGGCCGCGTCGACGATCATCACCCTGCCCGTCCTGATCTTCTTCGTGCTCGTCCAGCGCAACCTGTCCTCGGGCCTCACCGCGGGCTCGGTGAAGGGATGAGCGCCCCGACCGCGGACGAGGTCGTCCGGGCCGTGAACGGCGTCCTCCTCCCGGGCTTCACCGGCACCCAGGAGCCGCCCGCGTGGCTCGTCGACGCCGCCGGGCACGGCCTGGCGGGCGTGCTCTACTTCGGCCACAACACGCCCGACGTCGCGACGACCGCCAGGCTCTCGGCGCGCCTCCGCGAGGTCGCGCCGGACCTGCTGATCGCCGTCGACGAGGAGGGCGGCGACGTGTCGCGGCTCGAGGCCGCGACGGGCTCCGGGATCCCCGGCAACGCGGCGCTCGGCGTGGTCGACGACGTCGCGCTGACCGAGACGGTCGGGCGTGCGCTCGGGCGCCTGCTCACCGCGACCGGCATCGACCTGGACCTCGCGCCCGACGTCGACGTGAACTCCGACCCCGACAACCCCGTCATCGGCGTGCGCTCGTTCGGTGCGGACCCCACGCTCGTCGCGCGGCACGGGGCAGCCTTCGTCCGCGGGCTGCACGCGGGCGGAGCGGGGGCGTGCGGCAAGCACTTCCCGGGGCACGGCGCGACGAACGTCGACTCGCACCTGTCCCTCCCGGTCGTCGACGCGAGCCTCGACGAGCTCCGCGCCCGCGACCTGCCGCCGTTCGCGGCGACCGTCGGAGCCGCGGTCGCGCCCGAGGAGCGGCTCGACGCGCTCATGACCGCGCACGTCGTGGTCCCGGCCCTCGGGGCGCTGCCCGGGACGCTCGAGCCCGCCGTGGCGGAGCTCGCCCGCTCGCTGGGGTTCGACGGGCCGATCGTCACGGACGCGCTCGACATGGGTGCGCTCGCGGCCTACGCGGGCGGTGCGGACGCCGGCTCTCGTGCCGGCACCGGCACCGGCCGGGCGGAAGAGACCGACGACGGACCGCACGACGTCGGCGAGGTCGCCGTCCGCGCGATCGAGGGCGGCGCCGACCTGCTCTGCCTCGGGACCACGGTGGGCCGTGACGACGAGACGCTGTTCCGGCAGGCGCAGGAAGCGCTCGTCGGCGCGGTCGCCTCGGGCCGCGTGACGCTCGACCGGCTGCGGACCTCCGCCGCCCGCACCGCCCGGGCGCTCGCCGCGACGCGCGCGCGCCAGGCGTCGTCCGGCGTGGTCTGCTCGCCCGAGGCCGCCCTCGCGGCGCTCGCGGACCTCGAGGCGGTGGGGGCGGCCGCCGCCGCTCATGCCGTCCGGGTCGTGGCCCGGCCGGCCACGGGCGGACCGCCGACGCTCCCGCTGACCGGTGTGCCCGACGTCGTCGACCTGCGCCTGCGGTTCGACCACGCCGCAGGACGCACCGCCCAGCACGTGCAGCGCGCACTGGACGAGGCGTTCGCCCCGGGGTCCGTGCTGCACCTGCGGCCCGCGGACGAGGACACGTGGTCGGGCGTCCTCGCCGACGTCACCGCCTCCGACCGGCCGCTCGTCGTCCTGACGAGGGAGCCGGTCACGGGGTCGGGGGAGCGAGCGCGTCTCGACGCGCTGCTCGCGGCGCGGCCGGAGCTGGTCGTCGTGCACACCGGGTTCCCGGGCGCCGTCGAGCAGTGGTTCGGCCGCCCCGGAGAAGGCGGCACCGTGCCTGCCGCGGTGGTGGTCGCGTGCGGCACCGGACGCGCCAACGCGCGGGCCGCCGTCGGGCTCCTCGCGGGACACGCGGCACCGGGCACGCTCGACCGCCCCGGCGCGGAGGTGACCCCGTGATCGTCCTCGGGCTGTCCTCCGGCACGTCGGTCGACGCGATCGACGCGGCCGCCGCCGACTTCTCGCTCGGTCCCGACGGCACGCTGCGCGTGCGCCCGCTCGGCCACACGGAGTACGCGTGGCCCCCAGCGTTGCGCGAGCGCATCCTCAAGGCGCTCCCGCCCGCCGCGGTCGACGTCGCGGAGGTCGCGCAGCTCGACACCCTCATCGGCCAGGAGCTCGGGCGCGCGGGGCGTCGCGCGATCGACGACGTCGCCGGCGGGGACGCGGACCTCGTCGCGTCGCACGGCCAGACCATCTACCACTGGGTGGTCGGGGCGAGGACGCGCGGGACGCTCCAGCTCGGCAGCGCCGCGTGGATCGCGGAGCACGTCAAGCGTCCCGTGATCAGCGACTTCCGCGTCGCGGACGTCGCTGCCGGCGGGCACGGTGCACCGCTCGTCAGCGTGCTCGACGCGCTGTGGCTCGGGAGCGACCCCGCCGACCAGGGCACCGGGCTGACCGCCGCGCTCAACCTCGGCGGCATCGCGAACGTCACGCTCGTCGGGCGCGTCGACGACCCCGTCACCGGCTGGGACACCGGACCCGGGAACTGCCTGCTCGATGTCGCCGTCGCCGCGCTCACCGACGGGCGTCTCGCGTACGACCGCGACGGCGCGCTCGCCGCGCAGGGCTCGGCCGACGGCGTGGCGCTCGCGGCGCTGCTCGACGACCCGTACTTCGCCGCGCCCGCGCCGAAGTCGACGGGGCGCGAGCTCTTCGACGCGACCTATGTCCAGCGGCGTCTCGCCGCGGTCCGACCCGACCTCACGGGACCTGACATCGTCGCGACGCTCACCGAGGTCACGGCTGTGAGCGTCGCCGACGCGCTCGCCGGCCACGACGTGCGTCGCGTCGTCGTCTCCGGTGGCGGCGCGCGCAACCCCGTCCTGCTCGACCGGCTGCGCGCCGCGCTGGATGCCCGGGTCGCCTCGGGCTGCACGGTCGTGACGGCTGACGCGCTCGGCCTGCCGGTCGACGCCAAGGAGGCCTACCTCTTCGCCCTGCTCGGCTTCCTGTCCGCGCACGGGCTGCCGGGCACGGCGCAGGGCGAGCACCGGCGTCGGGCGACGGGCGCACGGCGCGCCGTCGTGCTGGGTTCGCTCACGCCCGCGGGGCCGCTGCCGTGGCCCGCCGTGACGACGCCCGTGCGCCGGATGGTCCTCACCAGCTCGCCGCGGGCACTCGTCCCGCGGGATCCGGGCCCGACACCGGGACCGACGAAGGGAAGCACCCGATGACCGACCCCACGACGACCACCGAGGACTGGCACGACCTGCTGCGCCTCGCGTCGCCGACCGAGGAGCGCAACCCGCGCACCACGGACGTCGACCTGCTGCCGACTGCGGACGTCGTGCGCCGCATCACCGACGAGGACGCGACGGTTGCCGACGCGGTGCGCGCGCAGCGTGACCGGATCGCCGAGGCGGTCGACCTCGCGGTGGAGGCGCTGCGGGCCGGGGGACGCGTGCACTACGTGGGCTCCGGGACGTCGGGACGCCTCGGCGTGCTCGACGCGGTCGAGCTGCTGCCGACCTACGGCGTGGGAGAGGAGTGGTTCGTCGCGCACCTCGCGGGCGGCGTCGGCGCCATGATGCTCGCGGTCGAGGGGGCCGAGGACGACGTCGAGCTCGGCCGGCGCGACGTCGACGCGGTCGGCCCGCACGACGTCGTCGTCGGGCTCGCCGCGAGCGGCCGCACGCCCTACGTCCGGGGAGCCCTCGACGTCGCGCGGGAGCGCGGCGCCCGGACCGTGCTCGTCTCGGCCAACCCGCACGCGACGCTCGCGCCCGGCGTGGACGTCGCGATCCTCGTCGACACGGGTCCGGAGGTCGTCACCGGCTCGACGCGCATGAAGGCCGCGACCGCGCAGAAGCTCGTGCTCAACACCTTCTCGACGGCGACGATGATCCGGCTCGGCAAGACGTACTCGAACCTCATGATCGACGTGCGGCCGACGAACCAGAAGCTGCGCGCGCGCATCGTGCGCATGCTCGTCCAGGCGACGGGGCTCGAGCCCGAGGCGTGCGAGGACGTGCTGCACGCCGCCGACGGCGAGGTGCACGTCGCGCTCGTCATGCTGCTCGCCGGAGCGGACGTGGACGCGGCACGGGATGCGCTACGGGGCGACGGCGTCGCGGGCGTGCGCGACGCGCTCGCCCGGCTGGGCGCCCTCCCCGCGCGCTGACGTCCTGCGGCCGACCGCGCGTCCTACCGTGCCGTCTGCGGCGGGGTGGGGCGCGGGCCGAACACGGCCGTGCCGACGCGCACGATCGTCGCGCCCTCGGCGATCGCGACCTCCAGGTCGCCGCTCATGCCCATGGAGAGCTCCCGGGCGGTCGAGGTTCCCGGCGCACCCGAGCCGACGACGGCGTCCCGCACCTCGCGCAGGCGCGCGAACCCCGCCCGGACCACGTTCTTGTCCGGCGAGTTCGCGCCGATCGTCATGAGGCCCGTGAGCCGCAGCCCGGGGAGGGACGCGACGTCGTGCGCGAGGCGTGCGGCGTCGTCGGGCAGCACGCCGGACTTCGACGCCTCGCCCGACACGTTCACCTGGACCATGACGTCGAGCGTGCGGTCGTCGCGCGCACAGCGCGCGGACAGCGCCTCGGCGAGGGCGAGGGAGTCCACGCCCTCGACGCACGAGGCCGTGGCGAGCACCTGGTTCACCTTGTTGCGCTGCAGGTGACCGATCATGTGCACCTCCACGCGCCCGGCGGCGACGAGGTCGGCCACCTCCGGTGCCTTGGCCACGAGCTCCTGGACGCGGTTCTCGCCGACGAGGTCGACGCCCGCCTCGACGACGGCCCGGACGGCCTCGGCCGGCTGCGTCTTCGTCGCGACGAGGAGCCGGACGTCCGACGGCTCGCGCCCCGCCGCGCGGGCCGCCGCGTCGATCCGGGAACGTACCGCGGCGACGTTCCGCGCGACGCGCCCGGTGAGGTCGAGGGACGAGGAGGTGGCGGCGTCGGGCATGCGGCCAGTCTAGGTTTGGTGCCGCTCCCGTCCGTTGCCCGACCGTGACGCCGCCCCGTTCCGGACCGGCACTCGGCTCAGGGTCGGGACCAGGGGTCTCCCGGATCCCCGCGCGGGGCGTCGTGCGCGAGGATGGCCCCGTGAAGACCCTGCTCAACATCATCTGGCTCGTGCTCGCCGGCTTCTGGCTCGCCCTGGGCTATGTCGCCGCGGGCATCATCTGCTGCGTGCTCATCATCACGATCCCGTTCGGCATCGCCTCGTTCCGGATCGCCGGATATGCCCTGTGGCCGTTCGGGCGCACCGTCGTGGACAAGCCCACGGCCGGGGCGTGGTCGACCATCGGCAACGTCATCTGGGTGATCGTCGCGGGCATCTGGCTCGCGATCGGGCACGTGCTCACGGCGATCCCGCTGTTCGTGTCGATCATCGGCATCCCGCTGGGCATCGCGAACCTCAAGATGATCCCGGTCTCGCTGCTGCCGCTCGGCAAGGAGATCGTGCCGACCGACGCCCCGTTCGCGGCCTACGGCCGCTGACGCCCGCGCGAGGTAGAACGGCCGGTCGCGAGGTAGAGCACCCCGCGTTCTACCTCGCGACCGGAAGCCCTACCTCGCGACGGCAGCCGTGGTGCCGCCCGTCAGGCGGAGCAGGTCGGCGGGGGAGAGGCCGACGTCGAGGCCGCGCCGCCCGCCCGAGACGTAGACGACGTCGAACCCGAGAGCGCTCTCGTCGAGCACGGTGCGGTGGCGCTGCTTCTGCCCGAGCGGCGAGATCCCGCCCACGACGTACCCCGTCGCGCGCTCGGCCGCCGCGGGCTCGGCCATCGTCGCCTTCTTGCCGCCCGCGGCGTGGGCGAGCGCCTTGAGGTCGAGCTGCCGGTCGACCGGCACGATCCCGACGACGAGCGGCCCGCCGTCGACCGTCGCGAGGAGCGTCTTGAACACCTGCTCGGGCGCCGCGCCGATCGCAGCCGCGGCCTCCATCCCGTACGACAGGTCGCTCGACGGGTCGTGCTCGTACGGGTGCAGCGTGTACGTGACGCCCTCGCGCTCGAGGAGCGCGACGGCGGGCGTGCCGGCGTGCGCGGACGACTTCGACTTCTTGGCCACGGCCCGATTGTGCCGCAGCGAGGACGGCGGTGCCGCTAGACGTTCACGTCGACGAGCGAGCCGATCCCGTAGGTGACGGCCATCGCGAGCGCGCCGCCGACGACGGTCCGGACGGTGGCGCGACGGGTCGGGGCTCTGCCGAGCCGGGCGGACCCCCACCCCGTCAGGACGAGGGCCAGGACGACCGCGACGAACGTCACCGGGACGCGCCACGGCGTCGGCGCGAGGAGGACCGCCGCGAGCGGGAGCAGCCCGCCGACCGTGAACGAGGCGACGGAGGCGCCTGCTGCCTCCCAGGGGCTCGTCAGCTCGTCCGGGTCGAGGTGCAGCTCGGCGTCGGCGTGCGCGGCGAGCGCGTCGCGCTCCGTGAGCTGGACGGCCACCTCGCGCGCGAGGTCGGGCGTGAGCCCCTTTGCCTCGTAGAGACCGGCGAGCTCGTCGAGCTCCTGGTCGGGCATCTCGGCGAGCTCTCGCCGCTCCGTGGCGAGCAGCGCCCTCTCCGTGTCGCGCTGCGTGCTCACCGACACGTACTCGCCCGCGGCCATCGACAGCGCCCCGGCCAGCAGCGCTGCGCCGCCGGCCGTCGCGATGACCGGGACCGACGTGCTCGTCGCCGCGACCCCCACGACGACGCCGGCGGTCGACACGATCCCGTCGTTCGCCCCGAGCACCCCGGCGCGCAGGCGGTTGAGCCGGCTGCCGGTGCTCTCCCGGTCGTGCGGCTCGCCGGGGTGCGGGATGCCGCTGTCGGCACCGGGGGGTGCGACGTCGTCCATGAGGCCCACGGTAGGCGCGGTGCCACCGGGCCCGTGGGGGACGCGCGGCGTAGCGTCGACCTCGTGAGCAGAGCGACCGTGCCGCAGGGTGTCGTCGAGGTGCGCCCCGCGAACGAGGCGAGCTGGGACGACCTCGTCGCCGTGTTCGGCGACCGCGGCTACCCGGCGGTGTGCTGGTGCCAGCGCCAGGTGCTCGGCGACCGGGTCTGGTACGGGACACCGCCCGAGGAGCGCGCGCGCCTGCTCCACGAGCAGACGAGCTGCGGTGATCCCGACGCGCCCGCGACGAGCGGCCTCGTCGCCTACCTCGACGGCGAGCCCGCAGGGTGGGTCGCGGTCGGGCCGCGGCCGTCGTACCGGCGCCTGCGCGGGAGCCCGGTGCCGTGGAAGGGCCGCCCGGTGGGCAGCGAGCAGGACAAGGACGACGACGACGTGTGGGCGGTCGCGTGCTTCGTGGTCCGGGCGGGTTTCCGCGGGCTCGGGCTCACGTACGACCTCGCGCGTGCCGCCGTCGGCTTCGCGCGCGAGCACGGTGCAGCAGCGATCGAGGGGTACCCGATCCTCGAGCCGTCCGGCGCGCCCGTCACCTGGGGCGAGAACTCCGTCGGCAGCGTCCAGGCGTTCCGCGCCGCAGGCCTCGAGGAGGTCGCGCGCCCGACGACGCGGCGCCGGGTCATGCGCCTCGACCTGGGCTGAGCGAGGCGGTGCGGCCGGGCGGCCGGGCGACCCGTGACGCCGTGTCCGCCGGCTCGGGAAAAACAGGGCGCGAGCGGACGTCGTCCTGGTGTGTGATCGAGCCATGGCGATCGTGACGAGCACCCCTGACGTCGCCGGCCTCCGTGAGGTGGTCGACGTCCTGCGGTCGTGGCAGGACGACGCCGCGCCGTTCCAGCTGCACCCCGGCGACCTCGGGTGGTTCTGGCGGTTCGGGGCCGACGCGACGGCCGAGGCCGTCCGGACGTGGCGCCGGGGCGATCGGGTGGTTGCCGTCGGGCTGCTCGACGGCCCGGACCTGGTCCGCGTGGCGGTCGCTCCCGACGCGCTGGGGGACGTGGCGCTGGCCGAGAGGCTCGTCGAGGACGTGGCGCACCCCGCGCGCGGCGTGCTCGGCGAGGGAGCGGCGTCCGTCGAGGCACCCGTCGGGGCGCTGGTCGACGCGCACCTGGCCGCCGCCGGATGGCGTGCCGACGAGCCGTGGGCGGTGCTGCGCCGGGATCTCGCCGCGCCGGTGGAGGACCCGGGGATCCGGGTGCAGGACGTGGGTCCGGACGAGGCGTCCGAGTGGACCGAGGTGCTGCGCGCCTCGTTCGACGGGTCGACGTCCACGGACGAGCGCTGGCACGCGATGGCGGCCGGGCTGCCCTTCACCGACGCACGGTGCCTCGTCGGGTACGACGCCCCGGGGTCGGCGGTGGCGGTCGTGGCGGTGTGGTCGGCCGGCCCCGGTCGGCCCGGTCTGGTCGAGCCGATGGGCGTGCACCGCGACCACCGCGGCCACGGCTACGGCCGGGCGGTGACGACGGCAGCGGCGGTCGCCCTCCGCGGGCTGGGCGCGTCGAGCGCCGTCGTGGCGACCCCGAGCTCCAACCTCGCTGCCGTCGCGACCTACGAGTCCGCCGGGTTCCGCCGCCTGCCCGAGCGGCGGGACCGTCGCCGTGACGACGGTGCGGAACCGACGTGACGGCCGTGCAGGTCTTCGGTGGACGCGGGCTGCTGCCCGTCGCGCAGGAGTAGCGAGAGCGCTCGGGCGCCTCTCTACAGAGGGCCGACCGCCAGGACCGTGATCACGGGTGTGCCGGCCTCGTCGCTCGCCGCGAGGTCGACCGACGCCGTGATCGCCCAGTCGTGGTCGCCCGCCGGGTCGTCGAGCACCTGTCGCACGAGCCACGTGCCCGCCGGGACGACGCCGCCGGGCGCGTGGTCCGTCGTCGGGCCCTCGTGGCCCGCGGGGACCTCGCCACCCGCCTCGACGACCTGGAACAGCGCGGCCGCGCGGGCGCTCGGGCCGATGCCGACCGCGTCGTCGCCCTGCGCGTCGAAGAGCGGGTCGAGCGCGTCGCCCCACGCGTCGGCGTCCCAGCCGCTCGCGCCGTCGAGCGCGGCGAGCGCCCGGTAGTCCTCGCGCGCGGCGAGCTCGACGCGGCGGAACATCGCGTTGCGCACGAGCCGGCGGAACGCGCGCGGGTTGCCGGTGACGGGCCGGGCCGGGGCCTCCTCACCCGTCCCGGAGAGCGGGCCGTCCCCCACGAGGTCGTCGGCGTCGTCGTCGACCGGCCGCGACAGCCGCTCCCACTCGTCGAGCAGCGACGAGTCGGTGCCGCGCACGAGCTCGCCGAGCCACTCGACGATCTCGTGCACGTCCTCGGTGCGGTGCTCCTCGGGCACCACCTGGCGCAGCGCCCGGTAGGCGTCGGCGAGGTAGCGCAGCACGACGCCCTCGGTGCGCTCGAGCCCGTAGACGGACACGAACTCGGTGAACGTCATGGCGCGCTCGACCATGTCGCGCACGACCGACTTCGGCGAGAGCTCCGCGTCGGCGACCCACGGGTTCGACCGCTTGTACATCGCGAAGGCCGGCGCGAGCAGCTCCTCGAGCGGCTTCGGCCACGTGATCTCCTCGAGCAGCGCCATGCGCTCCTCGTACTCGTAGCCCTCGGCCTTCATCGCGGCGACCGCCTCGCCCTTCGCGGCGTTCTGCTGCGCGTAGAGCACCTGGCGCGGGTCGTCGAGCGTCGCCTCGATCACGGACACGACGTCGAGCGCGTGGCCCGCGCTCGCGACGTCGAGCAGGTCGAGCGCCGCGAGCGCGAAGGGGGAGAGCGGCTGGTTGAGCGCGAACTCGCGCGGGACGTCGATCGTCAGCCGCACGCTCGGCCGGTAGCCCGCCGGTCGCGAGGCGTCCGGGACGCGCACGCGCTCGACGATCCCCGCGACGCGCAGCGAGCGGTAGACGCGGAACGTCTGGCGCACGTGCTCGCGCCGCTGGGACTCGGAGTCGTGGTTCGCGAGGAGGAGGTGCTCCATCGCGGCGACCGGGTCCTCGCCGTGCTGCGAGCGCGCCAGGACGTTGAGGACCATCGCGTGCGTGACGCGGAAGTGGCTCGTCAGCGGCTCGGGGTCGGCGTCGCGCAGGCGCTCGAACGTCGCGTCGGTCCAGTTCACCGACCCCTGCGGCGCCTTCTTGCGGACGATCTTCTTGAGCTTCTTCGGGTCGTCGCCGGCCTTGGCGAGCATCTTGCGGTTCTCGACGACGTGCTCGGGTGCCATGACGAGCACCTCGCCGACGGTGTCGTAGCCGGCGCGCCCCGCCCGGCCGGCGATCTGGTGGAACTCGCGTGCGGTGAGGTGGCGCATGCGCTCGCCGTCGAACTTCACGAGGCTCGTGAGCAGGACCGTGCGGATGGGCACGTTGATGCCGACGCCGAGCGTGTCCGTGCCGCACACGACCTTGAGCAGCCCCGACTGCGTGAGGCGCTCGACGAGGCGGCGGTACTTCGGCAGCATGCCCGCGTGGTGCACGCCGACGCCGTGCCGCAGGAACTTGCTCAGCGTCTTGCCGAAGCCCGTGCCGAAGCGGAAGTCGCCGAGCTCCGCGGCGATCGCGTCCTTCTCCGCCCGCGACGCGACGTTCATCGACAGCAGCGACTGCGCCCGCTCGACCGCGTCCTTCTGCGTGAAGTGCACGACGTACACCGGGGAGCGGCGCGTCGTCACGAGCTCCTCGATGACCTCGGTGAGCGGCTCGACGACGTAGGAGAAGTGCAGGGGCACCGGACGCTCGGCCGTCGTGACCTCGGCGACCGGCCGCCCGGTGCGCTCCTCGATCTCCTCGACGAAGCGCGACGTGTCGCCGAGCGTCGCGGACATGAGGAGGAACTGGGTGCCCGTCAGCTCGAGCAGCGGCACCTGCCACGCCCAGCCGCGCTGCGGGTCGGCGTAGAAGTGGAACTCGTCCATGACGACCTGGGAGATCGCGTGGTCGTCCGCGCCGGGCCGGCCACCGGCGTCCCCCGCGCCGCGGCGCAGTGCCAGGTTGGCGAGGATCTCGGCGGTGCAGCAGATGATCGGGGCGTCGGGGTTCACCGCGGAGTCGCCCGTCATCATGCCGACGTTCTTCGACCCGAACGCCGCGACGAGCGCGAAGAACTTCTCGCTGACGAGCGCCTTGAGCGGTGCGGTGTAGTACGTGCGACCGCCGCGGCCCGAGCGGTGCGCGGCGAGCGCGGCGAACTGCGCGCCCATCGCGACGAGCGACTTCCCCGAGCCCGTGGGCGTCGCGAGGATGACGTGCGACCCCGACACGAGCTCGATGAGCGCCTCGCTCTGGTGCGGGTACAGGTCGAGGCCCTGCTCCGTCGCCCACGTCGTGAAGCCCTCGTACAGGGCGTCCGGGTCGGGCGCGGCGCCGGTGGGAGCGGGGACGTGCGCGAGCAGGGAGGGGGTGCGGCCGGTCGTGGTGGTCACGGGTCGAGTCTCCCAGAGGTCGGGCACGACGGCGGTTGACAGCGCTGTCTGAAGAATGTGAGGGTAGGGCGTCCGGCGCCGCTGCCGACAGCCGACGAATCCCCACGAGGTCGTGGGACGAACGGGAGACCACCGATGACCTTCCTCCGCAGGCGCACGCGCCAGAGTCGTCGAGGCCCTGCCTCGACGCGCGGTCCGGTGCCGGCGCGCGCCGCCGTCGCGCTGCTCACCGCCTCCGCCCTCCTCGTCCCGGCCGCCGCAGCCGTGGCCGCGCCTGCCGCCCCGACAGCGACGGAGTCCGACGACGCCGCTGCCGCCGCGGTCGAGGGGCCGCTCGTCGACCTCGTCAACCCGTTCATCGGGACGAAGGACGACGGCAACACCTACCCGGGCGCGGCCGTCCCGTTCGGGATGGTCCAGCTCTCGCCCGACAACGGGCACAACGTGGGGTACGACCACGACCGGACGTCGGTGCGCGGCTTCTCCCTGGTGCACCTCTCGGGCGTCGGGTGCGGCCTCGGCGGCCCGCTGCCCGTCCTGCCCACGACGGGCGCGGTGACGGCGACCGACTACGCGTCCTACGCCCTCCCGTACACGCACGACGACGAGGAGGCCTCGCCGGGCTACTACCGCGTCGGCCTGCAGTCCGCGGCCGGCACGATCGAGGCCGAGCTCACCGCGAGCGAGCGCACGGGCGTGCAGCGCTACACGTTCCCCGCGACCGAGCAGGCGAACGTGCTGCTCAACACGGGCCAGGCGCTCAACCGGGTCACGTCGTCCGAGGTGCGCGTCGTCGACGACCGCACGGTCGAGACCGAGATCACCGTCCGCGGCTTCTGCCAGGACACCGAGCCGCAGACGATCTGGACCCGCACGACGTTCGACCGACCGTTCACGGCGCACGGCACCTGGGACGGCGACACCGTCACCGCGGGCTCGGACGCTGCGAGCGGCGGCGAGCAGCGCCGCGGCGCCTACGTCACGTTCGACACGACCGGTGGCGACCTCGACGTCGAGGCCGTCACGGCGATGAGCTACGTCGGCGCGGACGGCGCCGCGGCGAACCTCGTCGCGGAGGCGGGCACGTTCGACGCCGTGCACGACGCCGCGCGCTCGGCCTGGGAGGACCGCCTCGGCCTGGTCCAGGTCGGCCAGGGCGACGAGACCGACCTGCGCACGTTCTACTCGTCGCTGTACCGCAGCTTCCTCGCGCCGAACACGGCGTCCGACGTCGACGGCCGGTACCGCGGCTGGGACCAGGAGGTCCACACGGCGGGCGTCGAGGGCGAGCCCGGCACGTACTACCAGAACTACTCGCTGTGGGACACGTACCGCACGCAGCAGCAGCTCCTGTACCTGCTGGCGCCGAAGGAGTCGGCGGACATGGCCCTCTCGCTCGTGCGCCAGGCGGAGCAGGGCGGCTGGCTCCCGCGGTGGGGCTACGGCACGGTCGAGACGAACATCATGACGGGCGACCCGGCGACGCCGTTCCTCGTCAGCGCGTGGCAGCAGGGTCTGCTCGCGGGGCACGAGGAGGAGGCGTACGCGGTCCTGAGGCAGAACGCGGACGGCGTGCCGCCCGAGGACTCGCCCTTCAACGGGCGCGCCGCGAACGTCGAGTACCTGCGCGACGGGTTCGTCCCGCACGAGCCGGCACGCTCGGGCAAGCCGGGCGACTACGACCTGCAGCACGGCGGGTCCGCGACGATGGAGTACGCCCTCGCGGACGCCATGCTGTCGACGATGGCCCGCGGCCTCGGCCACGTCGAGGACGCCGACCGCTACGCGGCGCGCGGCCAGAGCTACCGCAACGTGTTCGACCCGCGCACGGAGAACTTCCGCGCGCGCAGCGCCGACGGGTTCTTCGTGGGCGACCCCGACCCGGCGCACTCCGACGGGTTCCACGAGGGCACGGCCGTGCAGTACCAGTGGCTCGTGCCGCAGGACGTGCCCGGCCTGTTCGACCTCATGGGCGGGACCGACGCCGCGATCGACCGCCTCGACGCCTTCTTCGCCTACGA
This sequence comes from Cellulosimicrobium sp. Marseille-Q4280, assembly GCF_943181405.1. Taxonomy (GTDB): domain Bacteria; phylum Actinomycetota; class Actinomycetes; order Actinomycetales; family Cellulomonadaceae; genus Cellulosimicrobium. Next base: position 565,696 of record NZ_CALPBY010000003.1, on the reverse strand, counting down.
CGAGCTCGTCGAGGACCCGGCGCGCGTCGCGAGCGAGGTGTGGGTCAACGGCACCTACGACTACTACGGCTGGGAGACCTACAACCCCAACAACGAGCCGAACCTCCACGCGCCGTACGTCTATCTGTGGACCGGCCAGCCCTGGAAGACGACCGACGTCGTGCGCGCCGCGGCGACGCTCTTCACGGACGGCCCCGACGGCGTCACCGGCAACGACGACCTCGGCACGATGTCGGCGTGGCACGTCCTGTCGTCGATCGGCGTCTACCCGATCGTGCCGGGCACGGACCTGTGGGGCCTGACGACGCCGCTGTTCGACGACGTGACGATCACGCTCGACCCGGACGTCTTCGGCCGGGACGCGCTGCACCTCACCGCGGACGGGGTCGCGCCGGACGCGCACTACACGCAGTCCGTCTCCCTCGGGGGCGAGGCGCTCGACCGCGCGTGGGTCACGGGGGACGAGCTCACCTCGGCCGGGACGCTGGACGTCACCGTCGGGTCCGAGCCGTCGGCCTGGGCGACCGCCCCCGAGGTCTCCCCGGGCGCCGTCGTGCCCGCCGACGGGACGGTGGAGCGCCTGTTCGTGGGCGCGACGCCGCGTCAGCCGGTGCTCGCCCCGGGCGGGCAGACCGAGGTCGCGGTCCAGGTCGTCGCCCAGGGCGAGGGCACGTCGAGCGGCACGCTCGAGGTGACCTCCGACGGCGCGGTCACGGCGACGACGGACCTCGCCGAGTGGTCGGCGATGTCCGACGGGCTCCCGGCGACGGTCGAGGGGACGGTCACGCTGTCGGCCCCCGCCGACGCCGAGCCGGGCAGCCACGTCGTGCGGCTCGTCGTGCGCGACGCGGCGGGCACCGAGGCCGTGCGCGAGATCCAGGTCGTCGTGTCCGGCGAGTCGTGGATCGCCGGGGCGTTCGACAACGTCGGCATCGGTGACGCCGGTGCCGCGAACGCCGACCTCGACGGGACGGGCGCCTACCTGCTGCGCGACCTGCTCGCCGACCTCGGCGTGGTGCAGGGGCTCGACCTGACCGTGCCGGGCACGGACCTGACGTACCTGCTGGGCGCACCGCCCGCCGGTGAGCCGGACAACGTCGCGGCGAACGGCCAGGTGCTCGAGGTGCCCGAGGCGCAGCGGGGGACGAGCACGCTCTCGCTCGTCGGGACCGCGACCCACGGCACGCAGCGCGGCGACCTCGTCCTCGGGTTCGCCGACGGCACGAGCGAGACCGTCCAGGTCGCGCTGAGCGACTGGTGCACCGGCTCGCCCGAGCCGGACAACATCCTCGTCGCGAAGCCGGGCGCGCGCGGCAACGGGACGGGCACGGACCGCTTCGGCTGCGGCCTGTACGCCACGGCACCGGTCTCCGTCCCGGACGGCAAGGTGCTCACGAGCCTCACGCTGCCCGTCAACACGCGCCTCCACGTCTTCGCGGTGGCGACTGACGCGACCGGTGTCGCGCCCGCGCCGCAGGTCGAGGTGACCGCACAGGCTCGCTGCCTGGGCGGGCGGGCGTTCGTGGCGGTCCGTGCGGTCAACACGGGCGAGCAGCCCGCGGCGATCGAGCTCGCGACGGACTTCGGGGCGAAGGCGTTCCCGCAGGTCGCCCCCGGCGCGAGCGCGTACCAGTCGTTCGCCGTCCGGGCGGCGCAGGTGGAGGAGGGCGAGGTGACCGTGACGGTGACCACGCCGGACGGCGAGCCGCAGCAGGTCACGGCCGTCCACCCGGCGATCACCTGCTCGTAACCCCTCCCTGACAGGGTGGCGCGGGCCGCGCTCCGGCGGCCCGCGCCACCGCTGTCATCCCGCATCGCCCCGGCGGCCGTCCGGACCGCCGACCCTCACGACGACCCCGACCACGAGGACCCCATGAGCTCCAGGCCTTCGCGCCACCGAGGCGCCGCACCCTCCGTGCCCGCCGCCGCACCGCCGTCCCTCCCCGGACCGAGGAGGCACGCCGTCCGCCGACGCAGCTCCGGACTTCTCGCCGGGGCCGTCGCCGCCGCCCTCGTCGTGGTGGGTCTCGCCCCTGTGGCGTCCGCGACGGAGGCCCCCTCGGCGGCCGCCGACGACCGTGACGTCGCGTCCCTCGTCGACGTCTTCGTCGGCACCGAGGGCGACTACGGCAACGACATGCCGGCCGCCCAGGCGCCGAACGGGCTCGCGAAGGTCAACCCGCGCACGACGCCGGGCCGCAACAACACGGGCTACGACTACGCGCAGTCGCAGATCTCCGGCTTCACGCACACGAACCTCGACGGCGTGGGCGGCTCGGGCGGCGGCGGCGACATCCTCGTGGTGCCGACGTCGGGCAGCTACACCGCGCGCCCCGGGACGGGCACCTACGCCCACCCGTTCTCGAAGGACACCGAGACGGGCAGCCCCGGCTACTACGGGGTGACGCTCGGCAACGTCGCCGGGACGGACGGGGGGATCGGAGCCGCCGAGGGCAGCATCGAGGCCGAGGTGACGGCGACGACACGATCGGGCGTGCACCGGTACGCGTTCCCCGACGGCGCGACGCCGACCCTCGTCGTCGACCTCGAGACGAACAACACGAGCCGGACGTCGTCGTCGGTCGACGTGGAGACGCTCGCCGACGGGCGCGCGGCGCTCCGCGGCCAGGTCACCGGCTACTTCTACAACGCGGCGTACACGCTCTACTACTACGCGCAGACGACGCAGCCGGTCGCGAAGGTCACCACGTGGGGCGACGACGACGAGCTCGTCGACGCGACGTCGCAGGACGGCCGTGACACCGGGGCGGTCCTCACGTTCGACCCGGCGCACGCGGACGAGGTCGGCCTGCAGGTCACGCTGTCGCCGGTGAGCGTCGAGCAGGCGCGACTCGACCAGCAGGTCGAGCTCGGCGACCTCACGTTCGACGAGGTCCGCGACCGCACGCGCGCCGAGTGGAACGCGACGCTCGGGCGGGTCGACGTCGAGGCGTCGACCGCGACCGACCCCACGGGCGACCTGCAGAAGCTCTTCTACACGCACCTCTACCGCATGTTCGCCATGCCGATGAACGCGACGAGCACCTCGGGCACGTACCGCGGGGTCGACGGTGCGGTTCACAGCGCCCAGGGCTTCACCTACTACGACTCGTGGGCGACCTGGGACGACTTCCGGAAGTTCTCCGTCATCGCCTACATCGACCCCGCGCTGTACCGCGACATGGTGCAGTCGCTCGTCTACCTGTTCGCCGACGCGGAGTCGACGGGCACGGGCGGCGGGCTCGGCGGGTTCGTGCACTCCGTCCCGACGGTGCGCTGGGAGCGGTCGTCCGTCGTCGTGGCCGACGCGCTCGCCAAGGGCTTCGAGGGCTTCGACCGGCTCGACGAGGCGTACCCGGCGCTGAAGCGCCTCGTCGGTGAGTACAGCGCCGCGGAGCTCGAGCGCGGCTACGTGGCGGGCAACCCCGGTGCGTCCGTGCAGCGCGGGTACGACCAGTACGGCCTGTCCGTGATCGCCGACGCGATCGGCCTCACCGACGAGGCGCAGACCCTGCGCGAGCAGGCGGCGTGGCCGATCGACAAGCTCACCAAGCCGGGCGCGTGGACCGCTGCCGACGGTACGCCGGTCGGGCTGCTCACCCCGCGGGCCGCCGACAGCTCCTGGCAGAGCGCCGACCACGAGCGGTTCGAGGCGGCGAGCCTCTACCAGGGCACGCTCTGGCAGTACCACTGGTACGACGCGTACGACATGGACGCGCTGATCGAGGCGATGGGCGGCACCGAGGCCGCACGGCTCGCGCTGCGCCACATGTTCGGCGAGCACGCACCCGACGACGGCACGGCGATGCTCCACTCGAACGCCAACGAGATCGACCTCCAGGCGCCCTACCTCTTCAACTACACGGGGGAGCCGAGCCTCACCCAGAAGTGGACGCGCGCGATCTACACGAAGGAGACCTGGAACCGGTACATCGCGACCGGGTCCTCCAGCGCGGTGCCGAGCGGCGGCGGCGAGTTCACCCCGCCGGTGAGGACGAAGGTCTACCAGCTCGACCCGCGCGGCATGCTCCCGACGATGGACAACGACGCCGGCACCATGTCGACGATGTTCGTCGCCGCGGCCGTCGGGCTGTTCCCCGTGACGGCCGGGTCGTCCCAGTTCCAGATCGGGTCGCCGTTCTTCGACTCCACGACCATCACCTACGACGACGGCGCCACGTTCGCGGTGACGGCCGAGGGCGTGTCCGAGGACGCGTTCTACGTGCAGTCCGCGACGCTCGACGGCGCGGACCTCGCCAACACGTGGCTCGACTACCCGACGGTCGTCGGGGGCGCGGACCTCGCGTTCCGGATGGGCGAGGAGCCGAGCGACTGGGGCACGGACACCGAGCCGGCGTTCTCGATGAGCACCAGCACCGACGAACCCGTCGAGGGCCCGCGCGCGAGCGCCGACCCGACGACGGTGCAGACCGGTGACGGCGGCGCGGTCGACGCCACCGTGACGCTGACGCTCGACGGCGCGCGGTTCGCCGCGACGCCCGGCACGGACCTCGTCGCGAGCGGGGACGCGAGCGTCGTGGGCCTGCCGGACGGCGTCACGTCCACCGTGACGGTGGCCTCGGAGACCGCAGCGACCCTGACCCTCGCGGGGACGGCGTCCGCCGACGCGCGGTTCTACGTCCACCTGCGCGACGCGGCCCTCGCCGACGGCGTCGCCGCGTCGGCGCTGCAGGGACAGGGCGTCTCGGTGCGCTCCCCGCTGCGGCTGTCCGTCGCGTCCGCGGAGCGCGAGGTGCTCCGGCAGCTGGTCGACGACGCCGTCATCGTGCGGCACGGCAACTACTCCTCGGCCACGTTCGACCGCTTCACCGCGGCGCTCGGCCGGGCCCAGGAGGTGCTCGCCGACGAGTCGGCGACGAGCGTCGCCCTGCGGTTCGCCGCGGACGGGCTCGGTGCCGCGGCCGACGCCCTCGACCTCACCGGCGGTGGCTACCGCACGCTCGAGGCCGAGCGGTCCGAGGCGTGGTCCGGCGGTGAGCTGAAGAACGAGGCGAACAGCTCCGCCGGGAACCTCGGCGGCGTGCGCTCCGGGTCGTGGGTCCAGTACCGCGACATGACGTTCGACGGCCCTGCCGGTCCCGTCGCGCCGCGCTACCTCACCGTCCGCTACGACACCAGCTTCGCCCCGTCGGAGGCGCCGAGCACGGTCGTCGTGCACGCCGGAGACGTCACGGGGCCGACGGTCGCGACCGTCCCGCTCACCGGGACGAGCGGCTGGGGCAAGTACACCGAGGTGACGGCGGAGCTCGGCGACGTGCAGGCGCTCGTCGACGCGGAGGTCGTGACGTTCGAGCTCCTCGCGCCGTCTGGCCGCAGCTGGGTCGGCAACTTCGACTGGTTCCGTTTCGACGCCGAGGACCCCGCGGGCCCGGGCCAGCCGGGCGACTTCCCGACGGTGACGGTCGAGGCCGAGGACTGGACCGAGAGCTCGGGCCGGGGGCTCAAGAAGGAGTCCTCGACCTGGACGAGCGGGCCGGTGACGAACGTCGGGGGCACCGCGGACGGCGACTGGCTGGCGTACGGCGAGGTCGACCTCGGCGACCTGCCGCTCGGCGAGCTGTCCGTCCACTACGTGCACAACGCGAACCGCTCCGGGAAGAGCTCGGCGCTGTCGGTGTACCTCGACGAGTTCGACCCGGCGAACCCGGGTGAGCCCTTCGTCACCGTGCCGCTGCCCACCACCGGGTCGAGCTGGACCACGGACGGTACGGCGACGGTCGTGCTCCCCGAGACGGTCCAGGGGACGCACGAGGTGTTCGTGCGCCTGACGACCGAGGCGTACGCCGACCACCCGTACGTCGCGAACCTCGACAGCCTCACGTTCGCCCCGGGCGGCCCGACGGAGGTCGTCGTCGAGTCCGAGGCCTGGACGCAGAACTCCGGTCGCGGGCTGAAGAACGAGAGCTCGACGTGGGCGAGCGGGCCGGTGACGAACGTCGGGGGCACCGCGGACGGCGACTGGCTCGCCTACGGCGAGGTCGACCTCGGGTCGGGCGCGCTCGACCAGCTCGCGGTCCACTACGTGCACAACGCGAACCGCTCCGGGAAGAACTCGGCGCTGTCGGTGTACCTCGACGCGTTCGACCCGGCGAACCCGGGGGAGCCCTTCGTCACCGTGCCGCTGCCCACCACCGGGTCGAGCTGGACCGTGGACGGCACGGCGACGGTCGACCTGCCGCGCGCCGTGCGCGGCACGCACGAGGTGTTCGTGCGACTGACGACCGAGGCGTACGCCGACCACCCGTACGTCGCGAACCTCGACAGCATGACGTTCTTCACCGACGTCGACGACGTCGAGATCCCGCCGACCGACACGGCGGCTCTCGCCGCGTCGGTCGAGGACGCCGAGGCGTTCGAGGCGGAGATCGACCGGTACGGGCGGATCGACGCGGGCGTCTTCTCGCGCGAGCTCGACGCCGCGCGACAGCTCCTCGGCACGGCGGGCGCCACCCAGGCGCAGGTCGACGAGCGGGCGCGGCGCCTCGGCCTGGCGAGCGACCAGCTCGTGCCGGCCGAGCGCCGTCGGCTGGAGAACCTCGTGACGAGCGCGGAGGCCGTGACGGACGAGGGGTACGGCCCCGAGTCGTGGGCGGCGTTCCGCGCGGCACTCGCCTCCGCCTCCGGGGTCCTGGAGGACGCCTCGGCGACCGACGCAGCGCTGCGCGACGCGCGGACCGCGCTCCAGGCGGCCATCGACGCGCTCGAGGAGCCCGGCGACGTCGAGCTCGTCACCGTCGAGGTCAGCCCGCGCTGCCTCGCCGGCAAGCCGTACGTCGCGGTCCGAGCGACGAGCACGGCCGACCGTCCGGTCGACGTCGTGCTCGCCAGCGCGCTGGGGTCGAAGACGTTCGCCGCGGTCGCACCGGGTGCGAGTGCCTACCAGTCGTTCGCCGCGCGGTCCGCGACGGGCGACCTGGACGTCACGGTGACCGCCACCGGGGAGGAGGGCGAGCAGACGGTCGAGCAGACCGTCACGATCCCGTCCTGCTCCTGACCGACGGACCGACCCGGGAGGCGCCGAGGGAACGCCTCCCGGGTCTGGTCGTCCGTCCCCTTGGCGCCCGCTGCGCGGAGCGGGCACGCTGGTGCCCCACCGACGAGAGGCACCACGGATGGACGAGTACCAGGGGCGCCCCGCGTTCCACGCCGGCACGCCCCAGGAGTGGCGCGCGTGGCTCGCCGAGCACCACGACGAGCCCGAACCTGGCGTGTGGCTCGTGACGTGGCGCCGGGGGAGCGGGCACCCCGTGCCCGGGTACGAGCCGTGGATCGAGGAGGCACTGTCGTTCGGCTGGATCGACGGGCAGGCCGCGACCGTCGACGACGAGCGGCACGCGCTGTGGTTCACGCGCCGGCGTCCGGGCAGCCGCTGGACGCGCCTCAGCAAGGAACGGGTCGCGCGCATCGAGGCCGACGGCCGCCTGACCGCCGCCGGGCGCGCCGTCGTCGACGCGGCGAAGGCCGACGGGTCCTGGACCCGGCACGACGACGCCGAGGCGCTCGTCGTCCCGGACGACCTCGCGTCGGCGCTCGCGGCCCGGCCCGGGGCTCGCGAGCGGTTCGACGCCTTCACGCCGGGCGTGCGGCGGTCGATCCTCGGGTGGGTCGTCGAGGCGCGCCGCCCGGAGACGCGCGAGCGCCGCATCGCCGAGACTGCCGACCAGGCCGCACGAGGCGTCCCGGCGCACCAACCACGCCGCTAGCGACCGGCGGTGCCCGGGCGACGGGTCACCCCGAGGGCGGCCGCGGTCGCGTCGTCGGCGGGGAAGAACGACTCGACGGCGAGCTCGTCGAGCGTCACGTCCTGCGGTGAGCCGAAGACGGTCGTCGTGTAGCAGAACGCGAGGTCGCCGTGCTCGCCGGCGAGCCGCAGCGGCACGACGGCGTCGCGAACCGGTGTGCCGAGGTCGCCCGCGGCGGCGCGTGGGTCCGTGGCGTGGACGTAGCCGGCGAGCTCCGTCAGCAGCTCGCCGAGCACCGGGTCGCCGGTGCGATCGAGGGTGCGACGCACGCGGCGCAGGGTGTGCCGGCCCCACTCCGGGAGGTTGCGGATCCGGCCGGCCATGCCGTCGGGATGGAGGGTGAGCCGCAGCACGTTCACCGGGGGTTCGAGCAGCGCCGGCGCGGCCCCGTCGAGGAAGCCCTGCGCCGCCGAGTTCGCCGCGACGAGGTCCCAGCGGCCGTCGACGGCGAGCGCGGGGAACGGCTCGTGGCCGGCGAGCACGAGGTCGACCGCCCGGGACGCCGCCGCGAGGTCCTGCGACACGAGCGACGACTCGCGGTGGACCGGCGCGAACCCTGCGGCGAGGTAGAGGTCGTTGCGGGCGCGCAGCGGGACGTCGAGCTCGTCGCAGAGCCGCTCGAGCATCGCCCTGCTCGGTCGTGCACGTCCCGTCTCGAGGAAGCTGATGTGCCGCGCGGAGACCTCGGCGCCGACGGCCAGGTCGAGCTGGGACCGCCGGCGACGGACGCGCCACTCGCGCAGGAGGGCGCCGGCGGGAGCGTCGGTGACGGTCATGGCACCACCCTGCCCCGGGCACGGGACGCGTGCCAACTACCTCCGACGTCATCGACGTCACGACGTCGGGCGCCGACGGTGGAGGTCCGGCACGGTGCCGGGACGGCCGCCCTGCGGCCGCGGACCCGAGGAGGGCGCATGACCACCACGACCACCACGACCACGACGAGCGCCGCTGCGGCGGTCGAGCGCTACCTGGACTTCTGGAACACGCCGGACGCGACGGGGCGCGACCGGCGCGCGTCCGTCACGTTCGCGCGCGACGTCGAGTACGACGCCCCGCTCCGGCGGCTGAAGGGGTACGACGCGGTGCTCGGCTTCGCGACGGAGCTGCTCACGCACGTGGCGAGGCACCGGTTCGAGCCCCGGGTCGAGCCGGACCTCCGTGAGGACCGTGCTCGGCTGCGCTGGCGAGCGCTCGCGCCGGACGGGTCGGAGTTCGCCACCGGGACGGACGTGCTCCTCGTCCGGCCCGACGGGCTCGTCTCGTCGGTGACGACGTTCCTCGACCGGCCGCCGGCCGGGTTCGCCGCGCACGACCAGGGCTGAGCCGATCGGTGGAGGGAGCGCCTGGCGGTGCCGGGCACGTGACGGCTCAGCTCAGGTCCCACAGGAGCCGGTAGAAGGCGATGCGCTCCGGGTCGGGCTCGACGCCGTAGCCCGCGTAGACCTCGCCGTCGTACCCGGGGCCGTAGTTCCACTCGGTGCTCCAGGCCGCGACGGCGAGGTCCGCCCACCGGTCGGCGACCCCGAGCGAGCCGAGGTCGACGTGCGCGGCGAACGTGCCGTCGTCGTGCAGGAGCGTGTTGGGCGCGCACGCGTCGCCGTGGCACACCACGAGGCGGTCGACGACGGGCGGGTCGTCCAGCCGGGACCGTGCCTCGACGGCACTGAGGCCCCGGTGCTCGGGGAACCACTCATGCGGGCCCCCGCCGCCGGCGAGCCGGGCGTCGGCCTGCGCGACCCGCACCGGGACCCCCCAGTCGAACGGGCACTCGTCGACGGGCAGCGCGTCGTGCAGGACGCGCAGCCCGCGACCGATCGCGCGGGCCGCGGTCGCAGGCTCGGCGACCCAGCGGGCGTCGACCGCCGACGTGCCCGCGAGCGCCTCGGTGACGAGCCAGCCGCCGTCCGCGCCCGAGCCGCGGTCGACGACGCGGGGGACCGCAGCACGACCGCCCGCCCAGGCGAGGCGGGTGGCTTCGGCGGCGAGGTCGAGCTCGGGCGTCCCGGCGGCGACCCACTTGGCGAAGCGCGTCGGTCCGGTCGCGCCAGCGGGGTCGAGGCGGAACGTCAGCCCGCCGAGCTGGTTGCGCCACACGGGGGTCACGACGTCGTCGCCCGCGAGCGCGCGCACCGCGTCCGGGACGACGACGGCATCGGTCGGCACGGCGGCAGCCGGGAGGTGGTTCACGCGAGCGATCCTCGCACGGGCGTCGCAGAGCGCATCATGCCGACGGGCGACCCCTCTCTCCGGACGGGGGCGCGGACGCCTCACGGCGGGATCGACCGCCGCGTCCGCGACCGCGGAAGGGAAGGATCATGACCACCGTCATCACGGCACTGCCGCCGTGGCCGCGCGTGCGGCGCGGAGCGAACGGGCACCCCGTCCAGTCGGTCCAGCACCTCCTGCGGCACCGGGGGCACGACCTCGTCGTCGACGGCGTGCTCGGGCCGCTGACCGAACGAGCGGTCCGTGCGTTCCAGGAGTCCAGGGGCCTCGACGTCGACGGGGTCGTGGGTCCCGCGACCTGGGCGGCGCTCGTCGTGGTCGTGCGCCGGGGGAGCGTCGGCGAGGCGGTGCGCGCGGTCCAGCGCGAGGCCGTCGCGCGCGACCTGTCGGGCCGGCCGGATCCGGTACTCGTCGTCGACGGGCAGCTCGGTCCCCGCACCGAGGCGTGGGTGCGCGCGTTCCAGGACGCGCTGCACGCGGGATTCCCCGAGGTGCTCGTCGACGGCGTCGTCGGGCCCGTCACGTGGCGCTGCCTCGTCAGCGGGATGCTGTCCCACTGACGCCCGGCCGCTGAGAGGGCACGCTCGTCGGGCCCGGATCGGCGTCGGACCCCACGAGCGGTGTGCACACCGCGAGCAGACGTTCCCGCAGCGCTCCACCGCGCTCCGCGAACGCGCGCTGGTGGCGCACGTACTCGGCCTTGCCCTCGGGCGTCTCGATCGCGACCGGGGCGAGCCCGTAGGACGACACGTCGTACGGCGACGCCTGCATGTCGACGGCCCGCACGTCGCGCGCGAGCTCGAACGTGTCGAGCAGGAGGTCGCCCGGCACGGCCGGGCCGAGCTTCAGGGCCCACTTGTACAGGTCCATCGTCGCGTGCAGGCAGGCCGGCTGCTCGAGCGCGGTCTGGGTCTCGCGCGTCGGGGTCTGCCGGTTGAGCGGCACGGCGTCGGGCGTGAAGAAGCGGAACGCGTCGAAGTGCGAGCACTGCACGGGGTGCGAGGCGACGACAGCGTCCGTGCCCTCGTGGCCGAGCCGCAGGGGCAGCGCGTGGCGGTGGTCCCGACCGGACGCCTGGTCGCGGTAGACCATGGCCCACTCGTGCAGGCCGAAGCAGCCGAAGCGTCCGGGGCGCGACGCCGTCGCCTCGAGCAGCTCGACGACGTACCGGACGGTGTCGCCGCGCTCGGCGAGGTAGGCCGGGACGTCGAGGGTCACGCCGTCCGACGTCGGGCGGTACCAGCGCCAGGTCGCGCGCTCGCCCGGGTCCGCGAGGACGAGGCCGGCGCCCGGGTGCCAGCGGCGGAGCTGGGCCGGTCGCGTCGGGTAGTACGTGAAGAGGAAGTCCTCGATCGCGTGCTTCTCGCCGAGCGGCTTGCGGCGGCGCCAGCCCGCGGTGAAGTCGTCGGCGCGCTCGGCGTGCCGGCGCTCGGCCTCCTGCCACTCCTCCGCGGGCACCACGACCTCGTGCCCGACGGCGCGGCGAGGCGCGGTCGGTCCCGGGGCGAGGTCGGTGGTGGGCACCACCCCAGGGTACGAGAACGGCCAAGATCACCCGGTGGACAATTGGGTCGCGCGGCACCGATGACGACAGAATGGGTGTGAACGTGCTGTGAAGTCCCGGCACGCCACCCGACGACGCGGTACAGACCGCGAAGGAGCATCATGACGCAGCCGCCCGCCGGCTCCCCCGACCCGTACCAGCACGACCCGTACCAGCCCGGCGGCTCGCCCTCACCGGACGCGTACGCGCCGCCCTCACCGGACGCGTACGCCCCGCCCGCGCCGTCGGGCGCGCCCGAGCAGTCCGCGGCCTGGGGTGCGCCCGCCGGTCAGCCCGAGCAGGCGCCGTACGGTGCCGCACCGGGCTACGGTGCACAGCCCTACGGCACCGACGCCCCGGCCCAGCAGCCCTACGCCGCGCCGTACGGTGGCGCGCCGGACCCGGCGCAGCAGGGCTACGGCGCGCAGCCCTACGGTGCGCCGGACCCGACGCAGCAGCCGCCCTACGGCGCCCCCTACGGCGGGTACCCGGGCTACGGGCCGCCCGCGCCGTCATCGACGAACACGCTCGCGATCACGGGCTTCGTCCTCGCGATCGTCGGCCTGCTCGGCTGCTGGATCCCGGGCCTGAACATCTTCGCCGCGATCCTGGGGCTCGCCGGCCTCGTGCTCGGCATCGTCGGTCTGCTCCAGGTGAAGAACGGCAAGACCGGCAAGGGCTTCGCGCTCTCCGCGATCGTCGTCGGCGCGCTCGCGATCGTCGGGACGGTCCTCACCTACGTGCTCCTCGTCGCGTGGGCCGACTCCGTCTCGACGGAGTACGAGCAGACGCTCTCGGAGCTCGAGACGGAGACGCAGCAGGACCTCGACCGCATGTCGGGCGACGCGACGGACGACATCCTCGCGAACGACCTCGGGGTGGAGTTCGGCACGTTCGAGGGCACGGCCGACGAGTACGGCTGGGTCGACTCGTCGCTCACCGTCACGCTCACGAACAACGCCGACGAGGCGATGATGTACGACCTCGACGTCGACGCGGTCGCGGCCGACGGCACGGTCATCGAGTCGGACTTCGCCTTCACCGAGACGCTCGAGCCGGGCGCGACCGAGACCGTCGAGATCTTCGACTTCATCGACGCGGAGAACCTCGAGGCGATGAAGACCGCGACGTTCGAGGTGACGTCGGTCAGCCAGTACTGACCCGCTGCACGTCACGACGGCCTGCCCGGCTCCTCCGGGCGGGCCGTCGTCCGCGTCGCCCGGCGGAGGGCCACCCCGACCGGACGGTCACTCCGACTCGGCGAGGTACTCCGCCGCGAGTCGCTTCGGGGCGCGCGCGAGCCACGCGTCCTGCACGACCTCCTCGAGCTCCGGGACGGGGATCCGGTCGAGCCGCGCGAGCACGATGGCGTAGCCGTCGAAGTGCGAGGTCGTGAGGAACGTCGCCGGGTCGTCGCCGAGCAGCGCCTGCTTCTCGCCCTCGTCGCCCACCCAGAACGCCAGCGGAGCGGCCTCGGGTGCGGCGTCGCCCAGCTCGGTGCGGTCCTTCGGTCGTAGGGGTCGCTCCCAGACGAACGCCTTGCCGTGGACGCGCCACTGGTGCGGGTCACCCTGCGCGGTGTCGGGCAGGACCGCGGCGATGCGGTCGAGGTCGTCCCACGTGGCCATGCGTCCACGGTAGGCCCGCACCGGTCCGGGCGGTACCCGGAGCGCCCGGTGAGCGCGGTGGCGTCAGAACGGGGCGATCGTCGCGGCCGGCGGGAAGATGTCGTCGATCTCCGCCAGGTCCTCGGCCGTCGGCGCCCACGCGCCGGCGGCGGCGTTCTGCCGCACCTGCTCGGGCCGCGTCGCGCCGGCGATGACGCTCGACACCTGCGGGCGCGACAGCAGCCAGCCGAACGCCACCTGGACCTCGGTGAGGTCGCGGACCTCGCAGAACGCGCGCAGGCCTGCCAGCGCCTCCCACGGCGCGGACTCGAGCAGGTGCGGCTTCGAGCGCACGAGCCGGCCGTCGTCGGGCCGGGCGCCGTGCGCGTACTTGCCCGTGAGCAGCCCGTTGGCGAGCGGAAAGTAGGGCAGGACGCCCAGCCCGTACGCCTGCGCGGCGGGCAGCACCTCGAGCTCCGCGGCGCGGTCGACGAGGTTGTACTGGTTCTGCGCGGAGACGAAGCGCACGCTCCCGGCGGCGCGCGCCGTGAGCTCGGCCTCCGCGATCTGCCAGCCGGCCCGGTTGGAGTGGCCGACGTACAGCACCTTCCCCGCGCGCACGAGGTCGTCGAGCGCCGAGAGCGTCTCGTCGACCGGCGTGAGCGGGTCGGGCGTGTGGAACTGGTAGAGGTCGATGCGGTCGGTGCGGAGACGGCGCAGCGATCCCTCGACGGCGCGCACGACGTAGCGTCGCGACCCGCGCGCGCCGAAGTCCTCGCCGGCCGCACCGCGCATCGACATGCCGAACTTCGTCGCGACGACGACGTCGTCGCGACGCCCGTCGAGCGTCTGGCCGAGGAGCTCCTCGCTCAGGCCCGGGCGAGCGCCGTAGGTGTCCGCGGTGTCGAAGAACGTCACGCCCGACTCGAGGGCCGCGTCGACGACGGCGCGCGTCCCGTCGAGCGTCTCCGTCGCCGTCTGCGCACGGCCGAAGTTGTTGCAGCCGAGCCCGACGGCCGACACGGCGAGGCCGGACCGGCCGAGCCGGCGCAGCGCGGGACCGCCCGGCGCGGGCACGGTCGGACCGGTGGAGCCCGGGGTCGAGACGGGCTGGTCGGTGGGTCCCTGGGTCGTCATGCGCGGACCCTACGACGCGTCGTCCGGCCTCGCGGGAGGGGTGACGGCCGACGTGCGGGCGGCCACCGACGCGAACAGGCGCTCCAGCGGCCCGCGCCCGAACGCCCAGCGCCACGCCGTCGCCGCGGCCAGCGTCACGAGCACGAGGACGAGCAGCGGCCCGTTCGTGGTCTGCTCGTAGGCGGCGTCGCCCCAGATCCACAGGACGACGATCTGGGCCGAGTACACGCTGAGGGCCATCGCCCCGACGGCGGCGACGGGCGCGAGGACCCACCGCCCGACGCGCCCCACGAACAGGCACAGGCCGAGCACCGCGACGGCGAACCCGCCGGACCCGACGACCTCGGGCAGGGTGTCGGTGTGCGGGCCGGCCAGCCACAGGTAGGCCGACGTGGGCCACGGGTCGGACCAGGTGAGGGGTTCGGGCCGCAGGCCGCTCGACCAGGCCGCCGCGGCGTCCTCCACCGCCTGCGGGCCCCCGAGCGGGCCGACGACCGCCGAGGACACCCCGTACCCGATCGCCGTCGCGAGCAGGCCGCCCGTCACGAGCAGCAGCCGCACGAGGGTCGAGGTGAGGTCGAGCCGGCCGATCGCCACGCCGGCGAGCACGTACGCCATCCACACGATCGCGGGGTAGTGGCCGGAGAGGAGGAAGTCGGTGAAGGCGCCCGACCCGTCGTCGGGCAGGTGCAGCCCGGCCCGCGCGAGGGCCTCCGGGCCGTAGTACGCGAGCACCGGCCCGACGAGCGCGATCGTGCCCGCGAGCACCGCGAGCCGCCCGGGCGGCCAGCGCAGGAACGGCAGCGCGAGGACGAAGTACGCGGCGTAGAAGCCGAGGATCAGCAGCACCCGCGTGCCGAGCAGGTCCAGCAGTCCCACGAGCGCGAGGAGCAGGACCGCCCGCACGAGGATGCGCGTGCGCGCCTGGAGCATGGGCAGGCCGGTGAGCGGCGTCCGCCCGCCCGAGACGATCGCGAGGGAGACCCCCGCGACGAGCGCGAAGAGGATCGACGACCGGCCGTGCGAGATCTCGAGGAACGCGGCGACGCCACCGGCGTCGGTGGACGTGAACCCGACGTGCGCCGTGAACATCCCCAGCACGGCGAGCCCGCGCGCCACGTCGACACCGGTGACCCGACCCGGGCCGCCGAGGAGCAGGTCGGCGTGCCGGCGGGCGAGGCCGGGGGCGGCGACGGCAGTCATGGGGGTGATTGTCCGACGCCGGGGCCTCGCGCGCGACGCCCGCCGCGCCCTTCTCGCGAAGTCGGCGCCCAGAGTGTGAGAACGGGGTCGAGAAGGCCCGACGTCCGGCCTACCGTGCGGGTATGACGGAAACCCCTCTCAGCGGAGCCGACGCCGCCGACCCCCGCGGCGACGCCCCCACCGGGGCTGCCGGCTCCAACCCCTCCAAGGAGTCCGAGTCCTACACGCACGGCCACCACGAGTCCGTGCTGCGCTCCCACCGTTGGCGCACCGCGGAGAACTCCGCAGGCTTCCTCCTGCCGCACCTGCGCGAGGGCATGAGCGTCCTCGACGTCGGCTGCGGCCCGGCGACGGTCACCGTGGACCTCGCCGAGCGCGTCGCCGGCGGTCGCGTCGTCGGCGTGGACGCCTCGGCCGCCGTGCTCGACAGCGCGCGCGACCTCGCCGCCCAGCGCGGCACCGCGAACATCACGTTCCAGCAAGCGAACGCCTACGAGCTGCCCTTCGCCGACGGCACGTTCGACGTCGTCTACGCCCACCAGCTCCTGCAGCACCTGTCCGACCCGATCGGCGCCCTGCGCGAGATGAAGCGGGTCGCGAAGCCCGGCGGCCTCGTCGCGGTGCGCGACGCCGACTACGCCGCCATGACCTGGTACCCCGAGTCCCCGGGGCTCACGGAGTGGAACACGCTCTACCACGAGGTCACGCACGCCTACGGGTTCGAGGCCGACGCCGGGCGCCGCCTCTTCGCGTGGGTCCAGGACGCCGGGTTCGACCTCGCGGGGATCGTCCCGTCGGCGAGCACGTGGTGCTACGCGACGCCCGAGGACCGCACGTGGTGGGGCGGCCTGTGGGCCGAGCGCTGCGTCGCGTCCAACTTCGCCGTGCAGGCGCAGGAGTCGGCGCTCGCGGACGACGTCGCGCTCGAGCTGCTCGCGCAGGACTGGCTGCGGTGGGCCGAGGAGCCGGCGGGCTGGTTCGCGGTGCTCAACGGCGAGGTCCTCGCCCGGGTGTGAGCGCCGACGCGGTGGCGCCGGCGCCCGGCCGATAGCCTGGGCCCGTGCGCATCGCGAGATTCACCACCGGAGACGATCCCCGCTACGCCCTCGTCCAGCAGGAGGGGGACCGCACGTACCTCGCGGTCCTCACGGGCGACCCGCTCTACATGCCCGTCACGCCGACGGGGGAGCGGGTCGAGCTGGGCGACGGCGTGCGCCTCCTCGCGCCGGTGATCCCGCGCTCGAAGATCGTCGCGGTGGGCCGCAACTACGCGGACCACGCGAAGGAGATGGGCAACGACGTCCCGTCGAGCCCGCTGCTGTTCCTCAAGCCGAACACGTCGGTCGTCGGCCCGGACGACCCGATCGTCCTGCCCGACTTCTCGCAGGAGGTCTCGTACGAGGCCGAGCTCGCCGTCGTCATCGGCCGGCTCGCCAAGGACGTCACGCCGGAGGCCGCCTCGGCCTACGTGCTCGGCTACACCGTCGCCAACGACGTCACCGCGCGCGACGCCCAGCGCACCGACGGCCAGTGGGCCCGCGCCAAGGGCTTCGACTCCTCGTGCCCGCTCGGCCCGTGGATCGACACCGACCTCGACCCCGAGGACGTCGGCGTCCGCAGCCGCGTGAACGGCGAGACGAAGCAGGACGGCCGCACGAGCGACATGGTGTTCGACATCCCGTTCCTCGTGTCGTACGTCTCCGAGGCCATGACGCTCCTGCCGGGCGACGTCATCCTCACGGGCACGCCCGCGGGCGTCGGGCTCGTCGACGTCGGGGACCGTGTCGAGTGCGAGGTCGAGGGCATCGGCGTGCTGAGCAACCCCGTGGTCCGCCGGGCCTGAGCGCCCGCCGCCCGGGTCCGGTCGTCCGGGCCGGGCGCCCGAGGTGGGCGTCCGGCCCGGACACTAGGCTGGGGCCCGTGATCCCCGCACCTGGTTCCTCGCCCGTCCGTGTCCGCTTCTGCCCGTCCCCGACCGGGACGCCGCACGTCGGGCTCATCCGCACCGCGCTGTTCAACTGGGCGTACGCGCGGCACGTGGGCGGCACGTTCGTGTTCCGCATCGAGGACACCGACGCCGCGCGCGACAGCGAGGAGAGCTACCAGCAGCTCCTCGACGCGCTGCGCTGGCTCGGCCTCGACTGGGACGAGGGCGTCGAGGTCGGTGGCCCGCACACGCCGTACCGGCAGTCGCAGCGTGCGGACCTCTACCAGGACGTCATCCGGCGGCTCGTCGAGGGCGGGTACGTCTACGAGTCGTTCTCGACCCCGGAGGAGTCCGACGCGCGCAACGCGGCCGCGGGGATCAAGACCAAGGGGTACGACAACTTCGACCGCGACCTCACGGACGAGCAGAAGGCGGCGTTCCGCGCCGAGGGCCGCGAGCCCGTCCTGCGCCTGCGGATGCCCGACGAGGACATCACGTTCACCGACCTCGTCCGCGGCGAGATCACCTTCAAGGCCGGCTCGGTGCCGGACTACGCGCTCGTGCGCGCCAACGGCCAGCCGCTCTACACGCTCGTGAACCCCGTCGACGACGCGCTCATGGGCATCACCCACGTGCTGCGCGGCGAGGACCTGCTGTCCTCGACCCCGCGCCAGATCGCCCTGTACCGGGCGCTGCTCGAGATCGGCGTCGCGGGCGTGATGCCGGAGTTCGGCCACCTGCCGTACGTCATGGGCGAGGGCAACAAGAAGCTCTCCAAGCGCGACCCGGAGTCGAACCTCTTCCTGCACCGCGAGCGCGGCTTCACGCCCGAGGGCCTGCTCAACTACCTCGCGCTGCTCGGCTGGTCCATCTCGCCGGACAACGACATCTTCTCGGTCGACGAGATGGTCGCCGCGTTCGACGTGCAGGACGTGCTGCCCAACCCGGCGCGCTTCGACCTCAAGAAGGCCGAGGCGATCAACGCCACGCACGTGCGGATGCTCGCGCCGGAGGACTTCCGCGACCGCCTCGTGCCGTACCTGCACGCCGGTGGCCTCGTCCCCGCCGACTCGTTCGCCGACCTCGAGCAGCGCCACCAGGACCTCCTCACCGCGTCGGCGCCCCTCGTCCAGGAGCGCATGGTGCTCCTCGGCGAGTCCGTCGGGATGCTCGGGTTCCTCTTCACCGCCGACGACGCGCTCGTCATCGAGGACGACGCCCGGTCCGCCCTCAAGGACACCGCGGCCCCGGTGCTCGACGCCGCCGTCGCCGCGCTCGGGGACGTCGACGACTTCACGGCCGAGCCGATCCAGGCCGCGCTGAACGCCGCGATCGTCGAGGGTCTCGGCATCAAGCCGCGCCTCGCGTTCACGCCGCTGCGCGTCGCCGTCAGCGGCCGTCGCGTCTCCCCGCCGCTGTTCGAGTCGATGGAGCTGCTCGGCAAGGAGTCGACGCTCGCGCGCCTCGTGAGCCTGCGGGCCGCGCTGTGAGCGGTCTCCCTGCACCGGTGGGTGGCGGCACTGCCGTGGAGTCGCCGGGCCGGGCGCTGGACGGCGTGCTGTTCGACGTCGACGACACGCTCGTCGACACGATGGCCGCGTTCGCGGCGGCGATCACCGCGGCGTCCCGGGTCTGGCTGCCGCACCTGCCCGAGGACCGCTACGACGAGGTCCTCGCGCTGTGGCGCGCCGACCCGAACCAGCACTACCGGGCCTACACGCGCGGTGAGATCGACTTCGACGCGCAGCGCATGGCGCGCGCCAACGAGCTGCAGGCGACCTTCGGCGGCCGCCTGCTCGACGACGCGGCGTACGTGGACTGGAAGGACCTCTTCTGGGGCACGTTCGAGGCCTCGTGGACCGGTTTCGACGACGCGCGCCCGGTCGTCGACGCGCTGACCGCCGCCGGGATCCGCGTCGGCTCGCTGTCGAACGCGCGCGTCGAGCTCCAGACCCGCAAGCTCGCCGCCGCGGGCCTGCCCGACGTCCCCCTGCTCGTCGGCGTCGACACCCTCGGCTTCGGCAAGCCCGACCCGGGCGTGTTCGCCGAGGCGTGCCGCCGCCTCGGCACCGACCCGGCGCGCACGGCGTACGTGGGCGACGAGCTCGATGTCGACGCGCGCGCGGCGCTCGCGGCCGGGCTCCTCGGCGTCTGGCTCGACCGGCCCGGGACCCGCCGCGGCGGGCCGCACCCGGAGGACCCGGAGGCGGCCCGCGCGTCGGGCGTCCTTGTGGTGCACGGGCTCGACGAGCTGCCCGCGGTGCTCGCTCCTACCGGCTGACCGTCCGGCCGACCGTCCGGCACGGCGCGCCGTCCAGCCAGAACTGCTCGGGCTGGGGCGACGCGAACGAGCCCGGGTCGCCGATGAACCCGACCGTCACCTTCTTCGCGGCGCGGGCGTTCCAGGGCAGCGAGGTCGCGGTGACCGTCTCGCCGTCCTGCGACCACCCGGCGCTCCACGCCTGGCGCGTGACGCGCTGGTCACCGACCCACGACCACGTGAGCTCCGACCAGTCGAGCGGACCGCTGGTCGAGCGCAGCCAGAGCTGGGCGTTGAACCCGCCGGGCCACGACCCGTGCTCGGTGTACGACACCTCGCACGTCGGCGCGACGACCTCGCCCTGGCCCTGGTCGGCGAGGAACGAGGCGACCCACGTGAGCGCGGAGTTCCAGTTGATCGTGATCTCGTTGCTGGCCCACGACGTGATGTCGTCCACGTAGCAGGTCTGCGGCGCGCAGCCGTCGGGGAAGAGCCCCTGCATCGTGGGGTCCCACGTGGGCGCGTCGGAGTTCGGCCCGCCCGCCACCGACCCGGCGGGCGGGTGCGGGAGCTCCGGGTTGAGCTGCGCTGCGAACCAGCGCGAGTGCTGGTTCTCCGCGAAGACCTCGCCGTACCCCGTCACGTACGACAGGTTGAGCGCGTTCCGCCCGAGCAGGTAGTCCGTGGACTCGATCACGGCGTCGCGGTACGCGACGTCGCCCGTGAGGTCGAACGCCGTGCCGAGCACCACCTGCGCGTTGAGCACCGAGCTGTTCGACCCCCAGACGTACGTGCCGTCCTCCTCGCCGGCGTAGGCGGCGCCCCACGGCCCGTCCTGCTGGACCGCGAGGATCGCGTCCGCGCCGTCGAGCACGACGTCCCGCGCGGCGTCCCGGTCGGGGTGCCCGTTCGGCACCGTCGCGAGGTCGATGAGCCCGAGCGGGCCCACCTGTCCCCAGCTGAACCCGCCGCGCCCGATCGTGTCGGTGACGTCGTCCAGATGGGCGTGGACGTAGTCGGCGAACGTCCGCTCGCCGGTCGTGAGGTACAGCTCGACGGCCGCCCAGAAGAACTCGTCGGAGACGTCCGCGTCGTCGTACGGACCGCCGCCGTCGGCACCGTCGGCCGCGGGCGCGTAGAGGTCCGGGGTGGCGAGCGCCGCGGCCCACGCCGTGCGCGCGTCGGCGAGCAGCGCCTCCGCGTAGTCCGCGTCGTGGGCCGCGAAGAGGCGGGCGCCCTGGGCGGCGGTCGCGGCGAGGTTGAGCGTCGCCGCGGTGGACGGGCGGTGCAGGTATCGCGTCTGCGGGTCCTCGTGCGGCAGCAGGGGCAGTCCGGTCCAGCCCTTGTCGTGCACCTTGTGGTGGACCATGCCGGCCAGCGGCTCGCCGGCGGGCACCGTCATCGACCGCAGGAACTCGAGCTCCCACCGCGCCTCGTCGAGCACGTCGGGGACCCCGTTCGCGGCCTCGGGGATCGCGAGCGTCCCGTCGGCGAGCGCGCCGGCGTCGCGGGTGGCGGCGTGCAGGGACCGCTCGTAGGTCGCGAGGAGCTGCGCGGTCGCGATGCCGCCGTTGACGACGTACTTGCCGTGGTCGCCGGCGTCGTACCAGCCGCCGACGACGTCGAGCGTGTAGTCGCACGTCCACGGTTCCTCGTACGGCTGCACCGGGTCGTCCGCGGGCTGGCACGGGACGTCGAGGTCGCCCTGGTTGGTCGCGCCGTCGGCGGGGGAGGAGACGTGCCCGGCGGGCCGCGCGTACTCCTCGCCGACGAGGTCGGCGTCGATCTCGGTGCCCGAGCGGGCGAGGTAGAAGTAGTCGAGCGCGTCGTACCGCAGCGCGTCGTAGGCGGTGGTCCCGACGTCGAACGGGTGGGACGTCTCGCCGTCGGCGACGAGCGTGTACGTGCCCGCGGGCAGCGTCCCGAGGTCGATCGTGTGCACGGTCTCGCCCGACGACGGGTCGGCGCCCGACGGCGTCGTCTCGCCCGAGGCGACGACCTCCTCGCCGGCCCGGACCTCCCAGGCGACGGCGTCGACGGCGTCGGTCACGAGCGTCGCGCGCTGCGGCCCGTCGGCGAGGTAGCCGACCTGGTTGACGCGTACGCGCGGGCCGGTGTCCGGCTCGTAGGGCGGCAGCGTGGCTCCCGAGACCAGCGACACCGTCTCGAGGCAGAACGTCCACGCCTCGCTCGCGCCGCCGAGCTGGAACGCCATCTGCGTCTGCGGGTAGGTCTCCGCGCCTCCGTCGTCGGGACCGGGGAGGGTGAAGGCGAGCTCGCCGGTCGTCCCCGACGCCTCGCCGTACGCGGTGTACGGGTCGACCTGGAGCCCGACGACGGCCCGCACCGGCCCGTCGCCCGTACCCGTGTACCGCGCGACGTAGTCGCCCGCGGGCAGCTCGAGGTCGTTGACGCCGAGGATCGCGTCGTAGGTGCCGACGCCGCCGGGGACGTCCACGCACGCCGCGCCCGAGGAGGTGTCGATCCCCGTCGGGCGCGAGTACCACCACGGGTCGCTGCCGTCCGCGAAGTCGGTCCGGGGCAGGTGCTCCGTCCCGGCCGGGACCAGCGAGACGTCGTCGAGGCAGAACGTCCAGGCCGTGTCGTGGCCACCGAGCTGGAACGCGACCTGGGCCTGCGACTCGTCCTGCGCGACGTCGAACGTCAGGGTGTGCGTGCCGGTCGCGGCACCCGGAGCGAGCGCGAGCGTCCCATACGCGTCATACGGGGCGTAGTCCCGCGCGACGTTCGCGCGGACCGGGCCGTCGCCGGTGGTGGTGAACGTCAGCGACCACTTGCCGGCGGGCAGGTCGACACCGCCCTGGCCGACGATGTGGGCCCACGGGTCGCCGCCTGCCGGCACGTCGGCGCACAGCGCGCCGTCGGTGACGGCGGTGGTGACGTCCGGTGTGGACCACCAGGCGCCGCCGCCGTCGTCGAAGTCACCGTCGACGACGTCGGCCGCGGCCGGCGCGGCGAGCGGGAGCAGCAGCGCGGCAGCCGCGGCGAGAGCGAGGGATCGGGTGCGGTGCACGAGGGAGTCCTTTCGTCGACACTGACGAGACTCGCGGGGGTGAGAGGCGCCATGGAAGCGCTCCCACCGCATCGCGTTCCTCGAACCTAGCACGCCCCGCATCCGCCGAGAAGTGATCCTCCGCCCCCTATCCGCACGGGACCGGACGGGATCTCACGTCTCGGCGGGCTCCGGTCAGGTGAGGAGCAGGACGGCGGCGAGGGACGTCGTCGTGACGACGGCCGCCGAGAGGGCCCCGAGGACGAGCGCGCGCCGGCCGGTGCGCACGAGGCGCGGCACGTCGACGCCGAGGCCGAGCGCGAACATCGCCGCGACGAACGCCACCGTCATGAGCGCAGAGCCCGCGTCGAGCACCGGCTGCGGCACGACGCCCGCGCTGCGCAACCCCACCGCCACGAGGAACCCGACGACGAACCACGGCACGGGCGCGACGCGCGTCCGTCCGCCCGGCGCCCCGGTGCGGGCCGCGACGAGCCCGGCGCCGGTCACGATCGGCGCGAGGAGCGCGACGCGCGCGAGCTTCGCGACGGTCGCGGTCGCGAGCGCGGCGGCCGATACCGTGCCCGCCGCGGTGACGACCTGTGCGACCTCCTGCACGCTCGCGCCGATCCACAGCCCGGCCTGCGCGTCGTCGAGGTGCAGGAGTCGGGCGAGCCAGGGCAGCGCGACGATCGCGAGGGTGCCGTAGACGGTGACGAGCGCGAGCGCGGTGGCGACGGCGTCGTCGTCCTCGCGGACCTGGGCGGGGGTGCGCCCCGGCCGCGCGACGACCCCCTGCATCGCCGAGATCGCCGCCGCGCCGCAGATCGAGAACCCCGTGGCGACGAGCAGCGACGTGGCGCGGGGGACGCGCAGCAGCCGACCGAGCGCGAGCGTGCCCGCGAACGTCACGACGAGCGTCGTCGTCACGACGAGGAGCCCGCGCCAGCCGAGGGCCAGGACCTCCGGGACCGACAGCTGCAGCCCGAGCAGGACCACGCCCGTCCGCAGGACCGTCGTCGTCGTCCACGCGATCCCCGGACGCAGCCCGGCGAGCCGGGCCGCGGTCCGCGGACGGCGGGCCCGCCCGACCACGACGGAGCCCACCACGGCGCCCAGCACCAGGGCCACGACGAGCGGCGAGACCGTCGGGACGATCCGGGAGCCGGCCAGCACGACCACGGTGGCGACGGCCACGACGGCGAGTCCGGGCGCGAGGCGCGTGGCGCGACCCGAGCCGGTCGGCGCCGGGCGCGCGTCGTGCCGGGTGGGCTCGGTCGACGGCCGGGTGGTGGTCATGCTCCCAGGCTGCCGCTCGCCGGCCTGCGCCGGAAGGCCGAGCTGGCTCGGCACCCATAGGGTGGACCTATGGCCTCGACGTCGCGCGACCACCGCACACCGCTCGGCGCGCTCGAGCTGCTCGTCGCGACGGACTCGCACGGGTCGATCAGTGCCGCCGCCCGTGCGCTGGGCGTCGCGCAGCCGACGGCGTCGGCCGGGCTGCGGGCGCTCGAGCGGAGGCTCGGGCTGGAGCTCCTCGAGCGCACGACGCGCGGTGCCCGTCTCACCGAGACCGGCCGCGCCACCGCGGCGTGGGCGCGCGAGGTGATCGACGCCTCCGACCGGTTCGAGACCTCCGTCGCGTCGCTGCGCGAGCAGCCCGCCGAACGGGTGCGGGTCGCGGCGAGCCTCACGGTCGCGGAGTACCTCGCGCCGCGGTGGCTCGCGCGTCTCGCCCTGACGGACGCGTCGGCGCGGTCGCCGCGGGACGCCCCGGACGTCGAGCTCGTCGTGCGCAACTCGACGGAGGTCACGAGCCTCGTGCTCGCGGGCGACGTCGAGCTCGGGTTCGTCGAGAGCGCGACCCTGCGCCGCGGTCTCCGCAGCCGCACCGTCGCGCACGACGAGCTCGTGGTCGTCGTCGGTCCCGGGCACCGCTGGGCGCGCCGGAGCGCGCTGCGCGTCGACGAGCTGCTCTCCGGCGGGCTCGTGGTGCGCGAGGGCGGTTCCGGGACCCGCGAGACCCTCGAGCGGGGTCTCGCCACCCTCGGCGAGCGCCTGCCCGACCACCTGCCGTACCTCGGGTCGACCGCAGCCCTCAAGACCGCGGTGCAGCACGGCGGCGCGGTCGCCGTGCTCTCGAGCCTCGCCGTGGCCGACGACGTCGCCCGGGGTGCGCTCGTCCGCCTCGCCGTCCCGGGGCTCGAGCTGGGACGGCGCCTGCGGATGGTCTGGAAGGACGGCACGGCGCTGTCGTCCGGCGCCCGGCGCATCGCCGCCGCGGCGAACGCCACGGCCGGCTGACGTCCCGGGCCGTGCACGGGTGACCCGTCCGCTTGCCGCGGGGACGGCGTCGTCGGAGAGTGTCCCGATGCGCACCCTGGACCTCGGTACCCACGTCCCCGCCTCCGTGATCGGCCTCGGCACGTGGCAGTTCGGCTCGCGCGAGTGGGGCTACGGCGACGACTTCGCCGACCGGCAGGCCGGGGAGATCGTCCGGCGTGCGCTCGACCTCGGCGTGACGTTCTTCGACAGTGCGGAGCTCTACGGGTTCGGGCGCAGCGAGCGGATACTCGGCGAGGCGCTCGGCGACCGTCGGGACGAGGTCGTCGTGGCCACCAAGATCTTCCCGCTGCTGCCGCTCGCGCCGGTCGTCGAGCAGCGTGCCGTCGCGTCCGCGGACCGGTTGGGCGTCCGCCGGATCGACCTGTACCAGGTGCACCAGGCGAACCCGGTGGTGCGCGACGGGACCACGATGCGCGGGATGGGCGCGCTGCAGCGCACGGGGCTCGTCGACCAGGTGGGTGTCTCGAACTACTCCCTCGACCGGTGGCAGGCCGCGGAGCGCGCCCTCGGGGGCGCGGTCGTCAGTAACCAGGTCGAGTACTCGCTCGTCCACCGGGCACCCGAGGAGGACCTCCTGCCGTGGGCGCGGGCCGAGGGTCGTGTCGTCGTGGCCTACAGCCCGCTCGGCCAGGGCGTGCTCTCGGGCCGGTACACCTCCGGCCACCGTCCGCAGGACGCCGTGCGTCGTGCCAACCCGGTGTTCGCGCCGGAGAACCTCGAACGCCTCGCGCCCTTGCTCGACACGCTGCGGCAGGTCGGCGAGGCGCACGACCTGTCCGCCTCGCAGGCCGCGCTGGCCTGGGTCGTGGCGCGGCCGAACGTGCTCGCGATCCCGGGTGCGTCGAGCGTCGAGCAGCTCGAGAAGAACGTCGAGGCCGCGTCGGTCCACCTCGCGGACGACGAGGTCGCGGCACTCGACGAGCGGTCCGCGACGTTCCGGCGGGTGTCGACCCTGGAGCGGGCGCGCGGTGCCGTGCGGCGTCGCGTCCGGCGCACCGCCTGAGCGCGACGGCCCGCCACCGCTCGTCGTTCCCCGGGGGTCGTCACCGCACCGTCGAGTCCCAGCGCCACCGCGTGCGTCGCGCACGCCCGGCCAGCTCGCCGCGACCCGTGGCCCACAGCAGGACCAGGTCCGGGTCCTCGCCGGCCTGCACGGTCACGTCCGGGAAGAGGCGCGCCAGGACGCGGGGCGCCACGCCCGCAGGAAAGGGGACGTCCTCGCCCGTGAGGCCGAGGAGGAGGTCGTGCCCGTGCACGAGGACCTCGACGACGCCCATCGCGGCGAAGCCCTCCGGGTCCGAGAGGCCGTACGGGTGGTAGGCGCGCGCGTCGCCGGGCCGGGTCTCGACGAGCGTCGCGAGCAGCTCGGCGCCACCGAGCAGCGCCTCGACGAGGCCAGCGGTGCCCGTCTCCCGGTCGACGTGCACGATCTCGTCCTCGCCGCGGGGCCCGACGAGGGGCACGTACGCCAGGCGGGGGAGCGCGGCGAGCTGCAGCGCGTACGCCACCAGGTCGTCGACCACGTGCTCCGCCGTCGTCCAGCACGACCAGCGCACCGGTCCGGCCTGCGCGTCGAACGCGGCGCCCTCGTGGCGCTCGAGTCGTCCCGTGAGCCAGGTCGCCGCCGTGCGGACGTCGTCGCCCGTGACCCGGGTGCCGGCCGGTCGGGGCGCCGCCTCGCCCGAACCGAAGGGTGCCGGCGTCACGCCGACCCCGGCAGCACGTCGGCGCGCCAGCACTCCGCGCGGTACGGGAGGTCGACCTCGGGTCGGCCGGCCAGGTCGGGGTGCGTCGCCACGAGGTCGTCGATCTCGGCGAGCAGCTCCTCACGGCGCGCGGTGGGCAGCGTGAGCAGGTAGCTGCGGGACGCCGCGAGGGCGCGGAGCGTCGTCGGGCGGATCGGGTCCGCCCACGCGAACGTCCGGTGCTCAGGAGGGGTGAACCGGGGACCGGGGACCGGCTCGGCGTAGCTGGGCTCGAGCGCGTCTCCGCGGTGGATGATCTCGGTGAAGCGCGCGACCCAGTCCGTGCCGCTGTCGCGCACGTTCCACACGATGCCCAGCCTGCCCCCGGGTCGCAGCACGCGGGCGATCTCGGGAGGGGCCGCGGGGGAGAACCAGTGCCAGGCCTGGGCCACGAGCACCGCGTCGACGCTCGCGTCGGGGAGCGGGATCGACTCGGCGGTCCCGCCGAGAGCACGGGCGCCCGGCGTGGTCCGGGCGAGCTCGGCCCGCATCGCCTCCGACGGCTCGACCGCGACGACGTCCAGTCCTCGCGCCACGAGCCTCTGCGTGAGCTTGCCGGTCCCGGCGGCCAGATCGAGGACCGTGCGGGCGCCGTCGGGCAGGAGCCAGTCGACGGCGGCGTCGGGGTAGGACGGTCGCGTCGACGCGTACTGCGCCGCGCCCTGCTCGAACGACGCGGCACGGTCGTGGCGCGAGGCGGGGTCCGGTGGCACGTCCCGCGCGCTCGTCCGGTGCGGTGGTCCGGTCATCCTCCGACGGTGCCAGACCTGCGGCGTCGGGGCGACCTGCGGGGGGCCCGCGCGGCGCCGGAGGTGCGCGGGTCTGGCGCGGGAACGCGCCGCGGGTGTCGCATTTGGTCCCCGTCCCCGAGTCCGGTAATGTTCTCGGCCGGTGAGACCTCCACGTGAGGGGCCGAGGGGACAGGTGTCAACCCGTCCGATCGGCCCGCTGATCACGCGGGGTGGATACCACCATGGGGTATGGTGTAATTGGCAGCACGAGTGGTTCTGGTCCACTTAGTCTAGGTTCGAGTCCTGGTACCCCAGCGATGAGCTCCGGCTCCTGGATCGGCGGTCAGAACCGCCCGAGACATGAGGTAGAGTTCTCTCCGGTGAAACGGTCCGGCAACGGATCGGGAACCACAGGCCCCCATCGTCTAGCGGCCTAGGACGTCGCCCTCTCACGGCGGTAACACGGGTTCAAATCCCGTTGGGGGTACATCGCGAAGGCCCGGTCACCACACGGTGACCGGGCCTTCGGCGTCTCCAGGAACGTCGGTCCGGCAGGCCGTCGGTCGCGCTGTCCGGCGCGCCGAGTGTGACGTGCGTCGCTATGCTCGCCGCATGGTCCGATTCCTCATCCGCGTGCTGATCCTCCTGGCCTCCGTCGCCCTCGGTCTGCTCGTGGCGAGCTGGGTCATCGACGGCGTCGTGCTCACCGCGACCGGGTTCATCGTGGCCGTGGCCGTGTTCACGATCGCCCAGGCCGTCCTCTCCCCGTTCATCGCCAAGATGACCGCGCGGTACGCGCCGGCCTTCCTCGGGGGGATCGGCCTCGTGTCGACCTTCGTCGCGCTGCTCATCGCCTCGGTCATCGGTGACGGGCTGCGCATCGAGGGAGGCGCGGTCCCGTGGATCCTGGCGACCCTCGTCGTGTGGCTCGTCACGGCGCTCGCCACGTTCCTCCTCCCGATGTTCTTCCTCAAGGAGAAGCTCGGCGACAAGGACCGCGGCGACGGCGCGGGCCCCGCAGCGCGCGCGGTCACCGGCTGACCGCCACCGGCGCCGCCCGACCCCTCGGCAGGACGTCCCGCCGCAGGCGGCCGTGGCGCACCGCAGGTGTGGTTACGGCGCCTCGGCGCGGCCCGGGCCCGGCTCGTAGGGCTTCGGCACGGGGGGCGACGTCGGCCGCGGGTGGATCACCGGGACGTACGTCGCCCGGTGCTCGCCCGACACGGCCCAGCCCGGCTCGTCCTCGTGGTCGTCACGGGGCCCGACGACGGGCAGCGGCTGGGTCGGTCCGCTCGACTTCCCGTGGATCTCGGTGACAGGGCGGGCGCTGCGGCCCGGCACGACCACGGCGTCGCCGACGTGAGGCGCCGGGGGCGTCGGCTGCGCCGGGGGCGGTGGGACAGGGCTCCGGCCGTCCCAGGCCGGTGCGGGGGGCACCGGGGGCGGCTCGGCGCCGCCCGGACGTGCCGTCCGCGAGGGATGGGCCGGGGGGACGGCGCCGCCGTCGACGGTGCGGGACGCCGAGGACCTGGGGGCCACGGTGACCGGCGCGGGGGCGCCCCCACCCGGCCGTCCGGCCATGCCGCCCGGGCCGAAGAGGGTGTCGCAGATCCGGCGGTACGTCGCCTCCGGCCGGGCGACCCAGTCGATCTGGCGCAACGCCTGGTCCTGACCGGCGGACTCCAGGAGGAACTGCCCGTACCCGAGCACCCGGCCGGTGAGCGAGCGGCCGTAGTTGAGGTCGGTCACCTTCGTGAGGGGCATCATCGCGACCTTGTGCGTGATCAGGCCGTAGAGGAGCAGGAGGCGCTTGTCGGTGGCGACGAACCACTCGTTGCGCCACTCGAGGAGCTTCCACGCGAGCCGCGCCACCAGCACGAGCCAGAGCAGCCAGAGGACCATCAGCCCGTCGCCCGCGGACGGTCCCGCCTGGACGAGGAGCCAGACGACCACGAGCAGGCCCGCCGCCGTCGTGGCGACGGGCTCGAGGAGCATGGCCCAGTGGTGACGTGTCGCGACCACGACCCGCTCGCCGGTCAGGACGTAGCGGTCGAGGATCCGGTTGCGAGGTCCGCCACGCCCGGCCACGGCTCAGTCCAGGAGCGAGCTGAAGAACTGGCCGATGCTGCGGAACGCGCCGACGATGACGTCCCAGATCCCCTCGAGGATGTCGGCGGCTCGTTCCGGGCTCGTGACGATCGCGTACAGCGCGAAGATCACCAGCGCCCAGATCAGGATCGCCTTCACCTTCGGATGCATCGGGGCTCCTCCGTGTCGAGGTCGGTCGGACTGCCAGACGGTGCGCCCCTGGTCGGGCCGCGTCGGACGGCCCGCACAGCATGACAGCAGACGGTGCCATTTTGACAGGGGGCGTCCCGTTTGCGTCCCGCGGCGCGCCGAGGCCCGTGCACTCCGGGTGCGGCTCGCCCGGGCCGTCGGGCGATCGGCATCCCGGGTGCACGGGCCTCCGGTGTGCGACTATTCGCCCGCGCGGCGGAGCACCTCGGTGAGCCGGTTGGCCGCCGCCGCGACCGAGCCCGAGTGGAGCCGGCCTGGCTGGCGGGTGAGCCGCTCGACCGGCCCGGAGATCGACACGGCCGCGACGACGCGGCCCGACGGCCCGCGCACGGGCGCCGAGACCGAGGCGACCCCGAGCTCGCGCTCGGAGACGGACTGGGCCCAGCCGCGGCGTCGGACACCGGAGAGGATCGTGGCGGTGAAGACGGCCTCGCGCAGACCGCGGTGGAGCCGGTCGGGCTCCTCCCACGCGAGGAGGATCTGGGCGGCGGAACCGGCGTTCATCGTGAGCGTCGCGCCCACGGGGATCGAGTCGCGCAGGCCGACCGGCCGCTCCGCGGCGGCGACGCAGATGCGGTGGTCGCCCTGGCGGCGGTAGAGCTGCGCGCTCTCGCCGGTGTGGTCGCGCAGGGCCGTGAGCACGGGGTTCGCAGCGGCGAGGAGGCGGTCCTCGCCGGCGGCCGTCGCGAGCTCGTTGAGTCGCGGCCCGAGGACGAACCGCCCCTGCATGTCGCGCGCGACCATGCGGTGGTGCTCGAGCGCGACGGCGAGGCGGTGCGCCGTTGGGCGGGCCAGGCCCGTGGCCGTGACGAGCTGCGCGAGGGTGGCCGGCCCGGACTCCAGGGCGCCCAGGACGGAGGCCGCCTTGTCCAGCACGCCGACTCCGCTAGTATTGTCCATAGGTCGATATTGACGTCTCATGGACTGAGATGCAAGTCCGCCGAGGATGTTCCAGCCGCTGGACGTTCTCCCCGGCCTGTCGCCGGACGACGGACCATCGACCCAGACGGTCCTCCGTGCCCCCGCGGAGACGCCGTGACAGACGACGAGGAGATGAGCAACATGGCCGGCACGCTGGCAGAGAAGGTCTGGGACGCGCACCTGGTGCGCCGCGGCACCGACGGGTCGCCCGACCTCCTCTACATCGACCTCCACCTCGTGCACGAGGTCACGAGCCCGCAGGCGTTCGAGGGTCTCCGTCTCGCCGGCCGCCCCGTCCGGCGCCCGGACCTCACCATCGCGACCGAGGACCACAACACCCCGACGCTCGACATCGACCTGCCGATCGCCGACCTCACGAGCCGCACGCAGATCGACACCCTGCGCGACAACGCGCGCGAGTTCGGCGTCCGCATCCACTCGCTCGGCGACGCGGACCAGGGCATCGTCCACCAGGTCGGGCCGCAGCTCGGCCTGACGATGCCGGGCCTGACGGTCGTGTGCGGCGACTCCCACACGTCCACGCACGGCGCGTTCGGCGCGCTCGCGTTCGGCATCGGCACGTCCGAGGTCGAGCACGTGCTCGCGACGCAGACGCTGCCGCTCGCACCGTTCAAGACGATGGCGATCAACGTCGACGGTGAGCTGCCGCCCGGCGCGACGAGCAAGGACATCATCCTCGCGATCATCGCGAAGATCGGGACCGGCGGCGGGCAGGGCTACGTGCTCGAGTACCGCGGCGAGGCCATCCGCACGCTCTCGATGGAGGCGCGGATGACGATCTGCAACATGTCCATCGAAGCCGGCGCCCGCGCCGGCATGATCGCACCCGACGACACGACGTTCGAGTACCTCAAGGGCCGTCCCCATGCGCCCGAGGGCGCCGACTGGGACGCGGCCGTCGAGTACTGGCGCACGCTGCGCTCCGACGACGACGCCGAGTTCGACACCGAGGTCTACCTCGAGGCCGCCGACCTCGAGCCGTTCGTCACGTGGGGGACTAACCCCGGCCAGGGCCTGCCGATCTCCGCGACGGTGCCCGTCCCCGAGCAGATCGCCGACGAGAACGAGCGCGTCGCCGCCGAGCGCGCCATCGAGTACATGGGCCTGACGCCCGGGCAGCCGCTGCGCGAGATCCCCGTCGACACCGTTTTCATCGGGTCGTGCACCAACGGCCGCATCGAGGACCTGCGCTCCGTCGCCAAGGTCGTGCAGGGCAAGCAGAAGGCCGACAGCGTGCGCGTGCTCGTCGTCCCGGCGTCTGCGCGGGTGCGCCTCCAGGCGGAGGCCGAGGGGCTCGACAAGATCTTCCTCGACTTCGGCGCCGAGTGGCGCAACGCCGGCTGCTCGATGTGCCTCGGCATGAACCCCGACCAGCTCACGCCGGGGGAGCGCGCCGCGTCCACGTCCAACCGCAACTTCGAGGGCCGTCAGGGCAAGGGCGGGCGCACGCACCTCGTCTCGCCGCTCGTCGCCGCCGCGACCGCGCTGCGCGGCACGCTGTCGTCGCTGTCCGACCTCGACCTCCCGGCCGACGTCGACATCACGTCCTTCGACGGCACGCCGCTCGCGCCGCTCGACCCGCGCGTCCTCGTGCAGGTCTGACGCCAGGTCCGAGTCGCCGACCCCGTCGGCCTCCGCCGCTCGCCGTTCCCCCGAAGCCCCGAAGAAGGTCCCGTCATGGAGAAGTTCACGACCCACACCGGCGTCGGCGTCCCGCTGCGCCGCAGCAACGTCGACACCGACCAGATCATCCCCGCCGTCTACCTCAAGCGCGTCACCCGCACGGGCTTCGAGGACGCGCTGTTCGCGGCGTGGCGCGGCGACCCCGCGTTCATCCTCAACCAGGACGCCTACAGGACCGGCTCGGTGCTCGTCGCCGGCCCCGACTTCGGCACCGGCTCGTCCCGTGAGCACGCCGTGTGGGCGCTCAAGGACTACGGCTTCCGCGTCGTCCTCGCGTCCCGCTTCGCCGACATCTTCCGCGGCAACTCCGGCAAGCAGGGCCTCGTCGCCGGGATCGTCGCGCAGGAGGACATCGAGCTCCTCTGGAAGATCCTCGAGACCAACCCCGGCACCGAGGTGACCGTCGACCTCGTCGCACGCACCGCGTCCGCGCAGGACGTCACCGTGCGGTTCCAGATCGACGACTACACGCGCTGGCGCCTCATGGAGGGTCTCGACGACATCGGTCTGACGCTCCAGCACGAGGGGGAGATCTCCGCGTTCGAGGCGACGCGTGCGTCGTGGCGGCCGAAGACGCTGCCGGCGAAGACGCTGCCGAAGGTCGAGATCGAGGCGGCTCGGCCCGTCGGCTGAGGTTCTCACGCACTGGGGGCGGGTCCTGCGGAGGTGACGACGGGGTCGACCATCCGCGGGGCTCGTCCCTCGCCCCGCTCCCGCTAGGCCCACCACGACCCGTCCTCACCTCCGCAGGACCCGCGCGTCGGGCGTCGCCGACACCGTGCTCGCCGCGGCGTCGGGTCCGACGGCGTTCCGGAGGGCGGTCGTCCGTCTGGCCGAGGGCTCTGCCCGGTGCGGCAGGGGACGACGACCGCGTTCCGTGGCTCGGAGGTTGCGCGGACAGGGGACCCGCCCCCCGGAGGCACCCGTGCCCGATGCTAGTGTTCGCTGCATGTCAGCCGCTTCGTGCTCGGCCGCTTGCGCGGCAGTGACCAGGACGTCCCGCTAGCGGCGGGACGTCCAGCTCGACAGCACCATCCACCTGGAACGTCCGGCCGCTTCGTGGTCCATCCGAAGCGGCTCTTCTCGTGCTGCTCGGAAACTCTGAGCGACGGAGCAATCGATGTTTCCAGGCACTTCTCCTTACCGGCGGCAACAGTCCCGCCCCGTGCGCGCACGGCTGGTGCTGTGCGCGATGTCCATGCTGCAGTTCTTCATCGCGGTCGACGTGACCGTGGTCAACATCGCCCTTCCCTCGATCGGCGCAGAGTTCGGCGTCGACGGCCACTCGCTGACGTGGGTCGTGGTCGGCTACACCGTCACGGGCGGCGGACTGCTGATGCTCGGCGGCCGGCTCGGTGACCTGTTCGGTCGCCGCCGCACGCTGCTGGCTGGCACGGCCCTGTTCGGCACAGCGTCCCTGCTGGCGGGCCTGGCTCCCTCGTTCCCGGTCCTGGTCGCCGCGCGTCTGCTCCAGGGTGCGGGCGAGGCTGTCGCGCTGCCCGCGGCGATGGCCACCATCGTGCTGCTCTTCCCCGAAGGTCCTCGCCGATCGCAAGCCCTGAGCGTGTGGGCCGCGGTAGCCAGCTGCGGTCTGGTGCTCGGGTTCGCCCTCTCGGGGATCATCACTGCTCACCTGGGCTGGCGATGGATCTTCCTGATCTCCGTGCCGTTCATCCTGGTCGTGATCGTGGCCGTGCTCCTCCTGGTCCCGAACGACCGGTCGGCTCCCCGTGAGCCGGTCCGCCTGGACCTGCCGGGCGCGCTCCTGCTGACCATGTGCCCGCTGCTGCTCGTCTACGGCGTCGTCGAGGCGGGCGAGCCAGGGACGAGCCCGTGGGTGAGTCTGGTGGCACTGGTCGGGGCAGCGGTGACCGCGGTCGGGTTCGTGCGTGTCGAGGCGAGGTCGCCGAACCCGCTGGTCCCGCTGACCTTCTTCGCAGACCGGACCCGGATACGGGCGAACCTGACCACGATGCTGCTCAGCGGCGCGCTGTCGACCTCGTTCCTGCTGTTCACCTTCTACCTGCAGGACAGGCTCGAGATGGGTCCGCTGGGAGCCGGTCTCACGATGCTGCCCCTGGCCGCGGCGCTGATCGCCGCCTCGGTGCTCGTGCCCCGGCTGCTGGGACGCTGGGGCGCACGCGCATGCGTGCTGGTAGGCCTCGCGGCTGCTGCAGGCGCGACGGCGGTGGTCGCGCTCGTGGCCGTCGTGGGTGGCGGAGCAGCGTGGCTGCTCCCGGCGATGCTGCTGATCGCAGCAGGCATGGGCTTCGGACT
Organism: Cellulosimicrobium sp. Marseille-Q4280; assembly: GCF_943181405.1. Lineage (GTDB taxonomy): Bacteria > Actinomycetota > Actinomycetes > Actinomycetales > Cellulomonadaceae > Cellulosimicrobium. Next base: position 530,992 of record NZ_CALPBY010000003.1, on the reverse strand, counting down.
CGTGGGTCTGCAGTACATCGCGGTCAGCGGGACCACCGACGAGGACGCCGGGATCGCCTCCGGCGTCCAGCGAGCAGCCGACCAGCTCGGAGGAGCGGCCGGCGTGGCGGTCTACGTCGGCCTCGGGTTCGCCTCGGCCCTGCACTCCGGCGACCCGTTCCTAGTCGCCGCGGCCCTTGCCGTCGCTGGCCTGGTCGTCGGTGCCGTAGTCATCAGTCGATCTCCGGCCACCACGGTGGCGCAGCACCAGGCCGCATGACAGTCCGCGCCGCCACGCCGCTGGGTGTTCGACGGCGGCGTGGCGGCCCCGCTGCCCGGTCGCACTCCTGATCGGGTCCACGGGCCGCCTCGTCCTGGGAGGCACCTCTCAGCGGCACGACCGCGAGTCCAGGTCGGCCCCCCGATGCGCGCCCGGCGCGACGAGTGGATCCGCGCAGGCTCTCCGCGCAGATCCACTGCTCGGCGCTGGAGACTGAGGGCCAGGCCGTCGGCCTCGCCCTGCACGATCTCGTGGTCGCCGATGCGTCGTCAAGCACCGTGCTGAGGGGGACAGCACGGGCCGCAGCCCGGTCGACCGCGAAGGCCCGGACTCGGAGGTCGCCGCTCGTGCACAACGGCGGCGTTCCGCAGGATGACCGGGTCAGGGTCGCGGCGGGCCCTGGTCGATCGCGTCGAGGAGGGACCGCGGGGTCGCGGTCTCCGGGTTCCAGCGCGACTCGACCCACCAGGTCGCGCCGGCGTCGGCGAGGCCGGCGAGCTGGTCCTGCGCCGCGGAGCGGTCTGCGGGGAGCTCGCCCTGGAGGACGACGTCGAACGGGCGATCGGCGAGGCCCAGCTCGGTCCGGCGCGCGGTGAGCCACGTGACGAGGGCGGCGACGTCGTCGGGCGTCGGGACGTCGAAGCCGCGATCGCCGCTGAGCTGGACGACGATGCCGTCGTGGCGCAGGGTGCGGTCGAGCGAGCGTAGCGGCGGGCGCTCGGCGTCCCACACTCCGACGGGCCAGACGGGGACGTGATGCCCGACGACCGGACGCTCGACCGGGCGCGGGAGGAAGTGCATCTCGCTCGTCTCGAGTCGCGTGCCGGAGAACGCGAACGGCTCGCCGGTCCAGGCGCGGTCGAGGAAGGCGAGGGCGTCGTCGAGCTGTGCGGCCCGGTCGCGCAGCGCTCGCGGCTCGCCGGGGACGGCCGAGAAGCCGCCGTCGTCGAGCACTCCTACGCCCACGGGCAGGACGAGGCGCCCGCCCGACAGGTGGTCGACGGTGACGGACTGCCGCACGACCTCCCACGGCTTGCGGCGGGGGAGCGCGAAGACCATCGCGCCCAGCGTGATCCGGTCCGTCCGGACGGCGGCCGCGGCGAGCACGGCCCACGGGTCGTAGGTGTCGACCTCCATGATGCTCATGCCGTCCCACGAGAAGAAGCCGTCCCAGCCGTGCTCCTCGGCCGCGACCGCCATGTCGACCACCTCGGTCACGGAGCCGAAGCTCCCGACGATCCCGACCTTGATCTCCGTCGATGCGCCCATGGGCTGGACGCTACGACCCACCACCGACACCCAGCACTCACGTGAGGTCGGAGACGTCGAGGCGGACGATCCGCCGGCGCGACACGTCCGTCACGGTGAGCCGGTGCCCCGCGACGTCGACGTGGTCGCCCACCACCGCCAGGCGGCCGAGCTCGGCCACCACGAACCCGGCGACGGTCTCGTACGGCCCGTCGGGCAGCGCGATACCGGTGCGACGCGCGAGCTCCTCGATGGTCTGGCCGCCGTCGACGCTCGTCGCTGCGCCGTCCTCGCGCGCCGGCGGGGTGTCATCCGGGTCGTACTCGTCGCGGATGTCGCCGACGAGCTCCTCGACGAGGTCCTCGAGGGTGACGATGCCGTCGGTGCCGCCGTACTCGTCCACGACGACGGCGATGTGCACGCCCTCGCTCCGCATGCGCGACATCGCAGGCAGCACGGTGTTCGTCGCGGGCAGCTCGAGGATCGGCCGCACGACGTCGCGCACGAGCACGGGGCGACCGGTCGCCGGGTCCGTCTCCGGGTGGTCGGGGCAGTCGCGCCCGAGCAGGTCGCGCACGTGGAGGAACCCGACGACGTCGTCGAAGTCCTCGCCCGTCACGGGGTACCGCGAGAACGGCCCGGCCGCGACGGTGCGGGCGGCGTCGGCGAGCGTCTCGTCGCCGGACAGGAACGCGACGTCGCCGCGGGGCGTCATCGCCTCGGCGAGCGACCGGTCCCCGGCGGCGAACACGTCGTCGAGGATGCGGCGCTCGTCCTCCGGCAGCGCCTCGTGCGCGAGGACGAGCTCGCGGAGCTCCTCCTCGCTCATCTCCTCGCCGCGCGCCGACGGGTTGCCACCGAGGAGCCGCACGACGGCGTCCGTCGACCGCGACAGGAGCCAGATCACGGGACGCATGAGCGTCGCGAACCGGTCGAGCGGGGGCGCGACGGCGAGCGCGACCGATGCCGAGCGCTGCAGCGCGATGCGCTTGGGCACGAGCTCGCCGAGCACGAGCGAGAGGTAGGCGACGAGCAGCGTGAGCAGGACGAGCGAGAGGGTCGACGCGAGCGACTCGGGCAGCCCGAGCCCTTCGAGGACCGGCGCGAGGTCCGGGGCGAGCGTCGACGCGCCGTAGGCGGCCGAGAAGAACCCCGCGACGGTCACGCCGATCTGGACGGCGGCGAGGAAGCGGTTGGGGTCGCGCGCGACCTCCGCGACGCGTGCCCCGCGGGCCGACTGCTTCTCGAGCTGCGCGACCTGGCTCTCGCGCAGCGACACGAGCGCGATCTCGGTGCCGGCGAACACGCCGCCGACGAGGACGAAGAGCAGCACGAGAGCGATGTTGGTCCAGGTGCCGGAGTCCATCGCCCCATCCAATCAGGAGGGGCGGCGTCGACGCCGGGTCAGGCGTCCGACGGCTCGGTGGGCGCAGGGGAGGAGGGCGTCTGCCCGTGGTCCGCCGGCTCGCCGTGCTTGCGGCGGGGGATCAGGTGCACGACCAGGACGACGAGCCCCCCGACGAGAACGCCCACCACGGCGGAGCACGCCGTGTTGACGAGCCAGGCGAGGAAGCCACCGATGCCTGCCACGTCCTCGACGGCGTGCTCGAGGTGGTGCACCACGTCGTAGGGGCCGTGCCAGCCGAGGTCGTACGTGCCCTGGAGGAGGATGTGCCCGCCGACCCAGAGCATCGCGATGATCCCGACGAACGAGATGACGGCCATGACCTTGGGCATCGCCCCCACGAGGCCACGGCCGAACGACTGCACCCAGCCCGTCCTGCGGCCCACGAGGTGGAGCCCGATGTCGTCCATCTTCACGATGAGCGCGACGATGCCGTACACCACGGCGGTGATGAGGAGCGCCACGATGACGAGGATGATCAGGCGCGACCAGAAGCCCTCGGACGCGATCTCGTTGAGCGCGATCACCATGATCTCGGCGCTGAGGATGAAGTCCGTGCGGACGGCGCTGGACACGACGGTGTCCTCGTCGACGGCCTTCTTCTCCGCCGCGCTCTCGACCTCCGCGTGGTGCTTCCCGGAGACCAGCTCCCACACCTTCTCGGCGCCCTCGAACGCGAGGTACAGGCCACCGACCATGAGCAGGGGGGTGAGCAGGAACTCGAGGAACTCGCTCAGCAGAAGGATCGCCGGGAGGATGAACAACAGCTTGTTGCGCAGCGAGCCGGTGGCGATGCGCTTGATGACCGGCAGCTCGCGCTTCGCGGCGAGTCCCTCGACATAGCGCGGTGTCACGGCGGTGTCGTCGATGACGACGCCCGTCGCCTTCGCGCTCGCGCGTCCCGCGGCCGCGGCGACGTCGTCCACCGACGCCGCGGCGAGCTTGGCGAACGCCGCGATGTCGTCGAGGAGGGCAGCGAGTCCGACAGCCATGAGGTCTCCGTACGCGGGCCCGAGGTGCCGCGGGCGGGTCCGCTGAGTCGTGTCGGGACGCGGCCGCAGCATCGTATCCGTCGCACACGACCTCGCGCGTCGGCGGTCACCCGCGCGCGGGGCGGGTCACGACGTTGACGAGGTGCGGCGGGCGCACGACGACGCGCACCACCTCGCGACCGTCGGTCGCCCGGGAGACGCCCGGCGTCGCGAGCGCGCGGTCGCGCAGCGTCGCCTCGTCGACGTCGGCCGCTACCGTCAGCCGTCCGCGCACCTTCCCGTCGACCTGCACGACGGCCTCCACGGTGTCGTCGACGAGCAGGGCGGGGTCGACGTCCGGCCACGCGGCCTCCGCGACCGACGGCGCGTGCCCGAGCCGTTCCCACGCCTCCTCGGCGGTGTACGGGGCGAACAGGCCGAGCAGCACGGCGACGACCTCGGCGCCCTCGCGGACGGCGGCGTGGTGCGCACCGGCGTCCTCGTCCGACGCCGGGCCGTCCGTCACCGCCCGGCGCGCCGCCGAGACGAGCTCCATGACCCGGGCCACGACCACGTTGAACCGCGACCGCTCGAGGAGGTCCTCGGCGTCGTGCACCGTCCGGTGCGTGACGCGCCGCAGGGCGTGCGCACGCGTACCGCGCAGCGCCACGGGCGGGTCGGCGCGGCCCGTGCCGCCCGGCGCGTCCGTGACCGCCCCGCCCGCGACCGTCCCCGTCGCGTTCCCGGAGGCGACCGCGTCGACGAGCCGCAGCACCCGCTCGCAGAACCGGCGCATCGCGGCCGGGTCGACGTCCGCCCAGTCCACGTCGTCCTCGGGCGGACCCGCGAAGACCATCGCGAGCCGCACCGCGTCGACGCCCCACCGGTCGACCTGTGCGCCGAGCTCGACGCCGTTGCCCAACGACTTGCTCATCGCGCGGCCGCCGTTGAGCACCTGCCCCTGGTTGAGCAGCGTCGCGAACGGCTCGACGACGTCGACCCAGCCCAGGTCGTGCAGCACCTTCGTGACGAACCGGCTGTACAGCAGGTGCAGGATCGCGTGCTCGACGCCGCCCACGTACCGCGCGGCGGGCATCCACCGGCGGGCGTCCTCGGGTCGGAACGGCAGGTCGTCGGGAGCGCCCGAGCCGTCGGCCGCCGTGCCGAGCGAGCAGTACCGCAGGAAGTACCAGGACGAGTCGACGAACGTGTCGAGCGTGTCGGGGTCGCGCTCGGCGTCCGCCCCGCAGCGCGGGCACGGGACGCGGCGCCACGCGTCGGCGGCGGGGGAGGCGAGCGGCGAGCGGCCGCGGGGGAGCAGGTCGTCGCCGGCGAGGTCGGGCAGGCGCACGGGCAGTTCGTCGTCGGGCACAGGGACGACTCCGCACGCCCCGCAGTGCACGACGGGCACCGGCGCACCCCAGTAGCGCTGCCGGGACACCAGCCAGTCGCGCAGCCGGTACGACGTCGCGCGCTCGCCCGCGCCGACCGCCTCCAGTCGGGAGACGGCGTCGTCGACCGTCGGCCACGTCTCGCCCGAGCCCGTCGGCAGGCCGTGGGCGGCCGCGAACCGCGCGTCGCGCTCGTCGTGCGCGGGCACGCCCATGACGGCGCCCGTGCCATAGCCGGGGAGGACGTGGTCGGCCGCCCAGACCGGCAGGTCGGCGCCCGTGACGGGGTGGCGGACGTGCGCGCCGAGGAACACGCCGGAGGCGGCGCGGTCGGCGCGAGTCCGGGCGATCTCGCCCGCGGCGAGCGCGGCGGCGCGGTACGACGCCAGCTCGTCGGCGCGGTCCGGGCTGCACAGCGCGGTCGCGAGCGGGCTCTCGGGCGCCACCGCGAGGAACGTGACGCCAGGCAGCGTGTCGGGCCGCGTCGTGAACGCCTCGACCACGGCAGGGCGCTCACCCGTCGCGTCCCGCGCGGCCGCGCCCGACTCGGTCGCTGCCTCGCCCGCTCGGTCGGATGGCGGCCGGGTCCGGGTGGGGCGAGCGCCGCCGTCGGGCACGACGGCGAACCGGATGCGCGCGCCCTCGCTGCGCCCGATCCAGTGGCGCTGCATCGCCAGCACACGCTCGGGCCAGGCGCCCTCGAGCGCCGACATGTCGTCGAGCAGCCGGTCCGCGTGGGCCGTGACGCGGACGAACCACTGCGTGAGCTCGCGCTGCACGACGTCCGCGCCGCACCGCTCGCACCGGCCGCCGACGACCTGCTCGTTGGCGAGCACGGTCCGGTCCGTCGGGCACCAGTTGACGGGCGCCGTCGCGCGGTACGCGAGGTCGTTCTCCAGCAGGCGCAGGAACAGCCACTGCGTCCAGCGGGAGTACTCCGGCCGGTGCGTCTCGAGGCGTCGCGACCAGTCGAACGAGACGCCGTACCGGCGCGCGGTCGCGGCCTGCGTCGCGATGTTGGCCTCGGTGAACACGGCAGGGTTCTCGCCGCGGCGGATCGCCGCGTTCTCTGCGGGAAGGCCGAAGGAGTCCCAGCCGATGGGGTTGAGCACATCGAACCCGCGCAGGCGCCAGTACCGCGCGACGACGTCCTCCAGCGCGAACACCTCCGCGTGACCCATGTGCAGGTCGCCGGAGGGGTAGGGGAACATCGTCAGCAGGTAGCGGCGGGGTCGGCTGCCGTCGTCGCGGGCACGGAACGTGCCGTGCTCGTCCCAGAACCGCTGCCAGCGGTCCTCGGTCGCGGCGGTCGACGAGCGCGTGGTGGGAGGCGAGTCAGGGGGTGAAGGGTGTGCGGCGTCCACGGTGAGGCTCCTCGAGAAGGTGGGCTTCGTCGTCGGGCACTCGCCGTGCTCACCCGGGGACCGTCACCGGGACGCGCAGGCACCGCCGCGCTGAGCGTGCCCGCCCGGCGGGCTCAGCGCGGCCCGGGAAGGAGGAGCCGCAGGTGTCGCATCCCGGACATCGTCGCCCCGACGGAACGGCGGGGTCAACCCTGTGACGCGCCGTGCAGGGCCGCGAGGTGTGGCGGACGTCGCCCGCGACGGCGGTCCGCGGCCCGCCGAGCGCCAGTAGGCTTGGCGCCATGGCATCCCACTACGACGTCGTCGTCCTCGGTGCAGGTCCCGGTGGTTACGTGGCCGCGATCCGTGCAGCCCAGCTGGGTCTGCAGGTCGCGGTCGTGGAGGAGAAGTACTGGGGAGGGGTGTGCCTCAACGTGGGCTGCATCCCCTCCAAGGCGCTCCTGCGCAACGCCGAGCTCGCGCACCTCTTCACGCACGACGCGAAGACCTTCGGCATGTCCGGTGACGTGACCTTCGACTTCGGCGCGGCGTTCGACCGCTCGCGCCAGGTGGCCGAGGGACGCGTCAAGGGCGTGCACTTCCTCATGAAGAAGAACAAGATCACCGAGTACGACGGCCGCGGCACGTTCCGCGACGCGCACACGCTCGACGTGAAGCTCGCCGACGGCTCGACCGACCAGGTGACGTTCGACAACGTGATCATCGCGACGGGCTCGAAGGTCCGCCTGCTGCCGGGCGTCGAGCTGTCCGAGAACGTCGTCACGTACGAGAAGCAGATCCTCACGCGCGACCTGCCGAAGTCGATCGCCATCGTCGGCGCCGGCGCCATCGGCATGGAGTTCGGCTACGTCCTCAAGAACTACGGCGTGGACGTCACGATCATCGAGTTCCTCGACCGCGCGCTGCCGAACGAGGACGCGGACGTCTCCAAGGAGATCGCCAAGCAGTACAAGAAGCTCGGCGTGAAGCTGCTGACGTCGACGGCGGTCCAGACGGTCACCGACAACGGGACCGACGGCGTCAAGGTCACGTTCAAGGGCGTCAAGGACGACAAGCCGGGCGAGCTCGTCGTCGACAAGGTGCTCATGGCCGTCGGGTTCGCCCCGAACGTCGAGGGCTTCGGCCTCGAGAACACCGGCGTGCAGCTCACCGAGCGCGGCGCCATCGCGATCGACGACGTCATGCGCACGAACGTCGAGAACATCTACGCGATCGGCGACGTCACCGCGAAGCTCATGCTCGCGCACGTCGCGGAGGCGCAGGGCGTCGTCGCGTCTGAGACCATCGCCGGCGCGGAGACCCTCACGCTCGGCGACTACCGCATGATGCCGCGCGCGACGTTCTGCCAGCCGCAGGTCGCGAGCTTCGGCCTCACCGAGCAGCAGGCGCGCGACGAGGGGTACAAGGTCAAGGTCGCGACGTTCCCCTTCATGGCGAACGGCAAGGCCCACGGCCTCGGTGACCCGGTCGGCTTCGTCAAGCTCATCTCCGACGAGACCTACGGCGAGCTGCTCGGCGGGCACCTCATCGGCCCGGACGTCTCCGAGATGCTGCCCGAGCTCACGCTCGCGCAGAAGTGGGACCTCACGGTCAACGAGCTGTCGCGCAACGTGCACACGCACCCGACGCTGTCCGAGGCCGTCCAGGAGTCGATCCACGGCCTCGCGGGGCACATGATCAACTTCTGACCGAGGGGACACGTCGGTCGGGCGACATCGCCCGCGGAGGCCCGGAGCGCGGAACGCCGCGCCCCGGGCCTCGTCCGTGTCCTCCCGCCCTGCCCGCCGCGGGATCAGCCGCGACCGGCGGGGTGGGGACGGCGGGATCGACCGCTACAGCGTCGCGGTGTCGATGACGAACCGGTAGCGCACGTCGCTGGAGAGCACGCGCTCGTAGGCGTCGTTGATCTGCTCGGCAGCGATGAGCTCGGTCTCCGGGGCGATGCCGTGCTCGGCGCAGAAGTCGAGCATCTCCTGGGTCTCGGCGATGGAGCCGATCCCGGACCCGGCGAACGACCGGCGGTTGCCGAACAGCGTGAACACGGTGACGGGCAGCGGCTCGGGGGGAGCGCCGACGTTGACCATCGTGCCGTCGAGCCGGAGCAGCCGCAGGTAGCGGTCGAGCTCGAGAGGCGCGCTGACGGTGTTGAGGACGAGGTCGAACCGGTTGGCGAGGGCCTCGAACGTGGCGTCGTCCTCGGTCGCGAAGTAGTCGGTCGCGCCGAAGGCCAGGCCGTCGTCCTTCTTCGCCAGCGTGCGCGAGAGCACGGTGACCTCGGCGCCCATCGCCGCGGCGATCTTCACGGCCACGTGGCCGAGGCCGCCCATGCCGACGACGGCGACCCGCTTGCCGGGGCCCGCGTTCCAGTGCGCGAGCGGCGAGTAGGTGGTGATGCCCGCGCACAGCAGCGGGGCGGCGGCCTCGTAGGGGATGGCGTCGGGGACGCGGAGGACGAAGTCCTCGTCGACGACGACGTGGGTCGAGTAGCCGCCCTGGGTGATGGTGCCGTCGACGTCGCGGCCGGCGTAGGTCTGGATGTTGCCCTCGAGGCAGTAGTTCTCCATGCCGGCGCGGCAGTTCTCGCACTCGCGGCACGAGTTGACCATGCAGCCGACGCCTACCCGGTCGCCCACGGCGTGCCGGGTCACGTCGGGGCCGACCTCGACGACCTCGCCGACGATCTCGTGGCCGACGACCTGCGGGTAGGCGATCCGGCCCCAGTCGCCCCGCACGGTGTGGATGTCGCTGTGGCAGATGCCGGCGTAGCGGATGGCGATGAGGACGTCCTTCGGGCCGACGTCGCGACGTTCGATGGTCGTGGGGACCAGGGGCTCGGTCGCGGACGGGGCGGCGTAGGCGTTGACGGTGCGCAAAGAGTTCTCCTTCGTCGGTGGTGCGGCCTCCACGGTATGCGCCACCGGGCGCGCCGGGGAGGCTCTCTCAGGGCACCCCACACCGGGAATGCCGCGGGAGTCAGCGGTGGAGCGCCCACCACTGGAGCAGCATGATCGCCTTGCCGTCGACGATGCGACCGTCCTGGACCATCGCCAGGGCCTCGTCGAGGAGGAGCTCGACGACCTCGATGTCCTCGCCCTCGTCGGCCACCCCGCCACCCGGCCCGGTGCGGTCGAGCGGTGTGTACGGCGCCGCGTAGAAGTACACCTTCTCCGTGACGGACCCGGGGCTCATGTACGCGGTGAAGACGTGCGCGACCGGCCCGACCGTGACGCCCAGCTCCTCCGCGACCTCTCGCCGGATCGCCGTCTCCGGGTCGTCGTCGTCCAGCAGGCCCGCGGCCGTCTCGAGGAGCATCCCGTCCGGGTGGTCGTTGACGTAGGCGGGGAAGCGGAACTGGCGCGTGAGCAGCACGGTGGACCGCGCGTCGTCGTGGAGCAGGATGGTCGCGCCGTCCCCGCGGTCGTAGGTCTCGCGCTGCACGGTGTGCCAGGTCCCGTCCCGTCGCCGGTGGTCGAGCGTCGTGCGGCGCAGCACGTGCCACCCCTCGGAGGTGAGCTCGACGTCACGGACGACGACGTCGGGGTTGCGGCGCAAGGTGCGCCCGGCCTGGTCGAGGCCGGTCCGACCCCGGTGGTCGGGGACGTCCACCCCGGGCTGCCCGGTCATCGGGCGATCTCCGCGAGTCGTGGCACGTCGGCGACGTCGTGGTAGACGGGAAGGCCGCGTTCCGTGGCGATCGCGACGTCCAGGTCGGCACCGGTCGACTCGCCGGGCAGCCGGAGCACGGCGTCGCAGTGCTCCAGGAGCCGCCGCGCGGTCGGGTAGAGGACGTCGGTCGCCAGGTCGTCGTCCACGGTGGCGCCGGCGGAGCGCAGGACCGGCAGCGCCACCCACTCGCCGATCACGGGGACGTGTCCCGCGGCGAAGAGGGGCCACGCGGCCTCCTCCAGGCGGCGCAGGTTGGCCTCCATCGCGGCCGGGTCGCCGCCGGTGCCGGAACGGTACGGGCCGGCGATGAGGATGAGCAGAGGTCGAGTCATGGAGGTAGAGTACGCATAAACGTGCAGAACTACGAAGAAACGAGAAACGTGATGCTTGCTTCGGAGCGACGCGAACACCTCCTCGAGACCCTTCGGCGCGACGGCAAGATCGTGGCGAAGGCCGCCGCCGCCGAGCTCGGGCTCTCCGAGGACAGCATCCGGCGCGACCTGCGCGACCTGGCCGCGGAGGGACTGTGCCAGCGGGTCTACGGAGGGGCGTTGCCGGTCTCGCCGGCGGTGGTCGACTACGCAAGCCGCCACCAGGTCGGGACGGTCGGCAAGCGGCTCGTCGCTGCGGCCGCGGTGCAGCTGATCAGCCCGGGCGCCACCGTCATCCTGGACGGCGGGACCACCGCGCTCGCTGTCGCGTCCGCGTTGCCGCCGACCCTGCGGTGCACCGTGATCACGCACAGCCCGACCGTCGCGGCGGCGCTCGTCGAGCACCCTGGCGTCGAGGTGTTCATCCTCGGCGGCAGGCTCTTCAAGCACTCCGCCGTGGCGAGCGGGGCTGCGACGGTCGAGGCGGCACAGAGGATCTCGGCGGACGTGTTCCTCCTGGGCGTCACCGGCATCCATCCGGAGACCGGCCTGACCACGGGGGACGGTGACGAGGCGGCCATGAAGCGGGTCCTGGCCGGGCGCGCCGCCGAGACCTACGTCCTGGGTTCGTCGGAGAAGATCGGCGCCGCGTCCCCGTACCGCGTGATCGGGTTCGGGGACGTCGCCGGCATCGTCACGGACGCGGACCCGGGCTCCGACGTCGTGCGCCGGCTCGGTGAGCAGGTCCGCATCGTCGAGGCCCACGCCTGACCGCCCGCCGCTGCGCGGCCCGACGCCCTCACGGCACGCGGACCACCCCGTTCCCGGAGCTCGGCACGACGGTGCGCCGGCGGAGACGTCCCGTCGGCGCACCGTCGTGCCGGAGCACGTCAGCCGCAGGCCGCCCCGTTGAGCGCGAACCCTGCCGGTTCGGGGTGCGTCCCGGCTGCGGCGGTCGCGCCGTTGAAGCCGAACGTGACGGACTCACCGGGAGCGATGCCGGTCTTCCACGCCGGGCGTGTCGCCGTGACCGTCGTCCCCATCTGGTCGAGCGTCGCGCTCCACCCGGGCTCGTCGACCTTCTGCCCGCCCGGGTAGGTGAACGACACCACCCAGTCGGAGACGGCCACGATGGACGTGTTCTTCACGGTGACCGAGGCCGTGAACCCGGTGCTGCTGCCGCCCCAGGAGGACGCGGTGTAGTCGACCTCGCAGGCACCGGTGGGTGTCGGCGTCTCGTCGTCGTCCAGCGTGGTGAACGTGACGGTCCGGGTGCTCGAGACCGCGCCCGTGTGGTCGTTCCGCGACCGGACCGCCACCGTGTGCTCGGTGCCGGGTTCCAGCCCGGTCAGGTCGACCATCGGTGAGCCGTCGGTGCTGGCGAGCACCGCGCCGGTCCCGGGGTCGAGCACGTCGTACCCGGTGACGCACCCGGTCTGCGCGGCACCCCACATCACGTGCGCGCTGTTCGTCGTGATGCTCATGGCCATCGGCGCGCCCGGGGAACCGGGTGCCTCGTCCGGGCAGACGGGGTCCGTCGGCTCGCCGCCGTCGTCCCCGATGCCCGTGACCTCGCCGTCGCCGCCGTCGAACGCGACGTCCGAACAGCTGTAGAAGTTCTCGTTGCTGTCCGACCGAACCCAGTGGGTGAAGATCATGTGGTCGCCGCTGCGGTCCGCAGGGAGGGTGACGTCCCAGTAGTAGTAGTTCAGGGCGCCGGGCCCGCCGGTGTCGGGCGGGTTGGTCACCGAGTCGATGAGCTCGAGGTCGCTCCACGCGAGCGGGCCCGACGCGTCCCAGCCCTCCTCGGTGACGTACACGTCGAAGCGCCCGGGGTGCTCGGCCCAGTTGTTGTGCTGGAACTGGTACGTCTCGCCGGCGGTCAGGTGCGTCGTCGGCCAGTCGTCGCGCACGGCGTTGAACCCGGAGAAGTCGTACGGGCCGCGGCCTCCGCCGTCGCAGATCTGGCCGTCGGGGATGTAGCCCGACGTCCGGCCCGCGCCGTTCGAGTCGAGGTTGCCGAACCAGTTGTAGAACGCCGAGCTCCCGCTGACGGCGTACGCGTTCGCGCACGCCGGGTTCGACGGGTCGACCTGGCCGTTCTGCGTCTGGCCGTCGACCCAGCACAGGTACTGGCGGCTGCCGGGGAACACCTCGGCGCCGTGCGCCTCGGCGGGCGCGGGTGGAGCGACCGCCACGAGGCCGGCCGCTCCGAGGACCGCCGCGGCGGCCCACGCTGCTATGCGTCGCATCTCAAGCTCCTTCGCTCACGGATGTCGGACACTGGGACGATCCTGGACGGCGAGCCGCCGTGCTACCGCCTAATCGGTTCAGCGGCGCGCGCCACGGCGCGCGCGTCGCCGGTCGTGCGGCGACCCCGCGTCCCTGCCCGACGGCGATCCGCACCCGACGGACCCGGGTGACCTGCGCCGTCGGGCAGGAGAGGATGAGAGGCGGGGGACGACCCGACCCGAGAAGGAGACCCATGGCCCTGCCTGCCACGCCCACGCGCGAGTTCATCACCGGCCTGCCGAAGGCCGAGCTGCACCTGCACCTCGAGGGGACGCTCGAGCCCGACCTCAAGCTGCGCCTCGCGCAGCGCAACGGCGTCGACATCGGCCAGTCGACGGTCGAGGAGGTCCGCGCGACGTACGCGTTCGACTCCCTGACGAGCTTCCTCGCCGTGTACTACCCGGCGATGGAGGTGCTGCAGACCGCGGACGACTTCTTCGAGCTCGCCGATGCGTACCTCGCGCGCGCCGCGGCCGACGGCGTGAAGCACGTCGAGATGTTCTTCGACCCGCAGGCGCACACGTCGCGCGGCGTGCCGTTCGAGACTGTCGTGACCGGCTACCACCGGGCGGCCGCCGGGGCGTCGGAGAAGCACGGCGTCGACGCGCACCTCATCCTGTGCTTCCTGCGCGACATGTCGGCCGAGAGCGCCGCCGAGACGCTCGAGGCGTCGGTGCCGTTCCGGGACCGGATCCTCGGCGTCGGGCTCGACTCCGACGACCGCGGCAACCCGCCGGAGAAGTTCGCCGACGTCTTCGCGCGGGCCCGCGAGCTCGGCTACCGCCTGACGATGCACTGCGACATCGACCAGCCGGGGAGCATCGACAACATCCGCACGGTCCTCGACGAGATCGGCGTGGACCGCGTCGACCACGGGACGAACGTCGTGGAGGACCCGGCGCTCGTCGCCGTCGTGCGCGAGCGCGGCCTCGGGCTGACGTGCTGCCCGGTGTCGAACTCGTTCGTCACGGACGACATGAAGGCGGCGGAGATCGCCGGGCTCCTGCGCGACGGCGTCCGGGTCACCGTGAACTCCGACGACCCCGCGTACTTCGGCGGCTACGTCGCGGACAACTACGTGGCGCTCGCGGAGTCTGCCGGCCTCACGACGGCGGAGGTCGTCACGCTCGCGAGGAACTCGTTCGAGGCGTCGTGGCTGGGCGACTCCCAGCGCGCCGCGTACCTCGCTCAGGTCGACGGCTACGTCGCGGCGTACGCCGCGTCGTCGGACTGACCACCGCCGACGAGGGCGATCGCCGCGAGATAGAACGCCAGGTCGCGAGGTCGAACCCACCGGGTTCTACCTCGCGACCTGCACCGCTACCTGGCGGCGGTGGGCCGCAGCGTCAGGAGACGTTGTCCGTGTACGCGACGTCCCTCGTCTCCTTCGACAGGAGCAGCGCCACGAGGGTGATGACACCCATGACCGACAGGTAGACGCCCACGAGGACCGTCGATCCGCCGGCCAGGGTCCAGAGCCAGACCGCGATGAACGGTGCGACGGCAGCACCGAGGATCGACGACACGTTGTACGCCACCGCCGACCCGGTGTAGCGGACGTTCGCCGGGAAGAGCTCGGGCAGGACCGCGGCCATCGGGCCGAACGTGAGCCCCATGAGCGAGAACCCGAGGACGAGCAGCGCCATGACGCCGACGGTCCCGCCGGAGAACAGCGGCACGAAGAGGAGGCCGAACACGATGATGCCGGTCGTCGTCCACAGCAGGTGCTTGCGGCGCCCGAACCGCTCCGCCATCGGCCCCGACGCGAGCGTGAGCACCCCGAAGAACACGACGCCGACGATGAGCATGATGAGGAAGTCGGTGCGCTCGTACCCGAGGCCCGCGGGCGACGCGTCGTCGTCGGCGGTCCCGTAGGTCAGCGTGAACGTCGTCATGAGGTAGAACAGCACGTACGTCGCGAGCATGATGAACGTGCCGGAGACGATCTGGCGCCACGACGTGCGGAACACGCGCGCGACCGGGACCTTGGCGACGGCCTCCGCCTCGACGACCTTCTGGAACGCGGGCGTCTCGATGAGCCGCAGCCGGACCCACAGCCCGACGATCACGAGCACCGCGCTCGCGAGGAACGGCACGCGCCAGCCCCACGCGAGGAACTGCGCCTCCGAGAGCGTCTCGGCGAGGACGAGGAAGACCGTGTTGGCGAGGATGAACCCGATGGGCGCGCCGAGCTGCGGGAACGTGCCCCACACCGCACGGCGGCCCTCGGGGGCGTTCTCGGTCGCGAGGAGCGCCGCACCGCTCCACTCGCCACCGAGGCCGAGTCCCTGGCAGAAACGCATGAGCACGAGCAGGGCGGGGGAGAGGATCGCCCAGCCGGGCGTGCTCGACGGCGGCAGCGCGCCGATGAGGAACGTCGCCACGCCCATGGTGAGCAGGGACGCCACGAGCGTCCCCTTGCGCCCGACCCGGTCGCCGAAGTGCCCGAACAGGACCGACCCTACGGGGCGCGCCACGAACGCGACGCCGAACACGGCGAAGGACTGGAGCAGCGCGTACGTCGGGTCCTCGCTCGCGAAGAAGACCGAGGGGAACACGAGCACCGCGGCCGTCGCGTAGACGTAGAAGTCGTAGAACTCGATCGACGTGCCGATGAGGCTCGCGAAGATGACGCGTCCCTTCGAATTGCCTGAGGCAACTGGTGTGGGCCGGGTATCGGTCGTCGTGGGGTGCACGGGGTTCTCCTGCGAAGGGTGGGGCTGGTGGTCCGGGCGTACTCGTGGGTAACCTGCTCCGACGGTAGGCAGCGTTCTCGCATGCCGGTCAGCTTGTCTCAGCATGCGGGCGCGCGACTCGCTCTCCCGCCGCGTCGAGACCTCGCCGACCTGCCGACCGGGAGCGCGTGGCCTGCGGGGACAGCCGGCCGACGAACTCGTGGGCGCAACCTCCACGGGAACTCCACCGCGGTGGCGGTCTCGCGGGCGCGCGGGGTGAATAATCTCCGGGTGCCCTGCGTTGGCGCACCTGGGTCCGTCCTCGGGCCCACGGAACACCCGGCTGTCGAGAGGGCGAACTGAGCTGATGAACGACGTGCTGTACGTGAACGGTGGCACCCCCCTGGACGGGACCATCACCGTCCGCGGCGCGAAGAACTTCGTGTCGAAGGCGATGGTGGCGTCGCTCCTGGGCGAGTCGCCGAGCGTGCTGCGCAACGTGCCGCAGATCCGCGACGTCGGCGTCGTCACGGGGCTGCTCGAGCTGCACGGCGTCGCCGTCAAGGCCGACCCGGACGGCGGGATCCTCGATCTCGACCCCTCGAACGTCGAGTCGGCGCACGTCGCGGACATCGACGCCCACGCCGGGTCGAGCCGTATCCCGATCCTGTTCTGCGGCCCGCTGCTGCACCGTCTCGGGGAGGCCTTCATCCCCGACCTCGGCGGCTGCCGGATCGGCGACCGGCCGATCAACTACCACCTCGACATCCTGCGCCAGTTCGGCGCGGTCGTGGACAAGCGCGAGAACGGCATCCACATCCGCGCGCCGCGCCGTCTCCAGGGCACGAAGATCGCGCTGCCCTACCCGTCGGTCGGCGCGACCGAGCAGACCCTCCTCACGGCCGTGCGCGCCGAGGGCATCACCGAGCTCGCCAACGCCGCGATCGAGCCCGAGATCATGGACCTCATCG
This sequence comes from Cellulosimicrobium sp. Marseille-Q4280, assembly GCF_943181405.1. GTDB lineage: Bacteria > Actinomycetota > Actinomycetes > Actinomycetales > Cellulomonadaceae > Cellulosimicrobium. The sequence continues at coordinate 514,379 of NZ_CALPBY010000003.1, read as the reverse complement.
CCGTCCTGCAGAAGATGGGCGCGATCATCTCGGTCGACACCGACCGCGTGATCCGCATCGAGGGCGTCGACCGCCTCGAGGGCTACACGCACACCGCGCTCGGCGACCGGATCGAGGCGGCCTCGTGGGCGTCCGCGGCCCTCGCGACGGGCGGCGACATCACCGTCAAGGGTGCGACGCAGCCCGAGATGATGACGTTCCTCAACACGTTCCGGAAGGTCGGCGGGCGCTTCGACGTCCAGGACGACGGCATCCGCTTCTGGCACCCCGGCGGCGACCTCAGCCCCATCGTGCTCGAGACCGACGTCCACCCCGGCTTCATGACCGACTGGCAGCAGCCGCTCGTCGTCGCGCTCACGCAGGCCAAGGGCCTGTCGATCGTGCACGAGACGGTCTACGAGAACCGGTTCGGGTTCACCGACGCGCTGCGCGGCATGGGCGCGACGATCCAGGTGTACAAGGAGTGCCTCGGCGGCCGCGACTGCCGGTTCGGGCAGCGCAACTTCCACCACTCGGCCGTCGTCTCCGGCCCGACGCCGCTCGCGGCCGCCGACATCGAGGTCCCCGACCTGCGTGGCGGCTTCTCGCACCTCATCGCGGCGCTCGCCGCGAAGGGGACGTCGACCGTCCGCGGCATCAGCCTCATCGACCGCGGGTACGAGAACTTCCAGGACAAGCTCACCGCCCTGGGCGCGGACGTGGCGCGCGGCTGACCGCCCGCGGGTCCCGCGCTGCCCGCTTGCCTCACGTCGGGGCGTCCCGCACCTCATGACGCCTGTCACGGCGTGCGCGCCGCGCGCCGTGACAGGCTGGTCACCGTGAGAACCCGACCCCGGACCTTCCTCGAGGTGTGGTCCCGGAGGACCGCGCCCGAGCGGTTCGACACGTACACGCGCTGGACCCTGTACCTGCTCTCGGCGTCCGAGCCTCTCGTCGCCCTCGCCCTCGTCGGCATCGACCCGACGTTCACCGTCGACGGCATGCGCGTCTGGCTGCTCCTCGTCCTGCTGCACACGGTCGTGTGCATCGTGACCCTGCGCGCCGGTCTGACCCACTTCCTCGGCGGCGCTCCTGTCCGGCCTGCGCTCCTCGGCGCCCTCGGCGTGCTCTCGATCGCGGTCAGCGTCGTCGCGATCTGGACGTTCCCGGTCGACGGGCCCGACGACGTCGCGGGCAGCGCGCGGTACTACGCGATGCTCGTCGGCATCGCGTTCGGTGTCCTCGCACTGGTCCCGTCCCTCACGTTCCGCCGGCTCGTCGTGCTCGCGCTCGGTCTCGCCGCGGTCACCGGCTGCTCGGTCTGGATCGGCACGGGGCCGATCACCCCGACGACCGTGGGGATGGCGGTGGGGCTGGCCCTGTCCGCGGCCATCATGCTCGTCGCGATGTTCGGCTCGTACCGCGCGTCGGTGTGGATGCTCGGCGTCGTGTGGGAGCAGGAGCGCAACCGGGTCCTGCACGCGCGACTCGCCGTCGCGGAGGAGCGCCTCCGCTTCTCGCGCGACCTGCACGACGTCTTCGGCCGCACGCTCTCGGTCGTCGCGGTGAAGAGCGAGCTCGCCGCCGAGCTCGCCGCGCGCGGCCGACCGGGCGCCGAGGAGCAGATGCTCGAGGTGCGCCGCATCGCCCAGGACGCGCTCCGCGAGGTGCGCGCCGTCGTCGCCGGCTACCGGTCCGCGGACCTCGCGGCCGAGATGGCCGGGGCGCGGTCCGTCCTGCGGTCCGCCGGGGTGGAGACCGTCGTCCACGGCGAGGAGACCGTGATCGGCGAGCGCGCGCAGGAGGCGCTGGCCTGGGCCGTGCGGGAAGGGGTGACGAACGTCGTGCGGCACTCGTCCGCGGGGACCTGCACGATCACGCTGCACCGCACGGACCGCCACGGCGTCGTCGAGATCGTCAACGACGGCGTCCCGCCCGGCGCCGTGCGGCGCAGCGGTTCGGGGCTCGCCGGTCTGGGTGAGCGGCTCGCAGCCGCGGGCGGAGAGCTCCAGACGTGGAGCGAGGAAGGCCGGTTCGGCCTCGTGGCCCGCGTGCCTGACGACGGCGGCCCAGCCCCGGGCGCCACTTCCGCACCCCGCACGCTCCCCGCTACCGAGAGGGCTCCACGCTCGTGATCCGCATCCTGCTCGCCGACGACGAGAACCTCATCCGCGACGCCGTCGCGTCGCTGCTCGCTCTCGAGGACGACCTCGAGGTCGTGGCCCTGGCGGCGTCGGGACCCGAGGCGGTCGCGACCGCGCTCAAGCACGCGCCCGACGTCGCCGTGCTCGACCTGCAGATGCCCGGCCTCGACGGCGTCGAGGTCGCCGAGCGGCTCGCCACCGAGCTGCCGGGGTGCGGCGTCGTGATCGTCACCAGCCACGGGCGGCCCGGCTACCTCAAGCGCGCGCTCGAGGCGGGCGCGCGCGGGTTCCTGCCCAAGACGGTCTCCTCGCGAGTCCTGGCGGACGTCGTGCGCCAGGTGCACGACGGCGGCCGGTACGTCGACCCCGAGCTCGCCGCCGAGGCCATCGCCGCGGGCGAGAGCCCGCTGACCCCGCGCGAGGCGGACGTCCTCGAGCTCGCGGCGGACGGCGCGCCCGTCGAGGAGATCGCGACGCGCGCCCACCTCGCACCGGGCACCGTGCGGAACTACCTCTCGTCCGCCGCCGCCAAGCTCGGTGCCGCGAACCGCCACGAGGCCGTCCACGTCGCGCGCCGGCACGGGTGGATCTGAGCCGGGGCGCGCGCCCGCACGGCGGATCTGAGGAGGGTCGCACCCGGTCGGGGCGGGCGGCGTCGCCCGCCCCGGTAGGCTCGGTGCTCGTGCCGAGCCTGCCACCCACCCCGCGCGCGTACCGCGTCGTCGCGTTCTTCCTGCGCCCGCTGCTCATCGCGATCACCCGACGCGACTGGCAGGGGACCCAGAACCTGCCCGACCGCGGCTTCATCGCCGTCGCGAACCACGTCACCGAGATCGACCCGGTGACCCTCGCGCACTTCCTCTACGACCAGGGGAGGGCGCCCAAGATCACGGCGAAGGCGTCGCTGTGGAAGGTGCCCGTGCTCGGCGGCGTCCTCACCCGGACCGGGATGATCCCCGTCCACCGCGGCACCGCCGGCGCCGCGCAGTCGCTCGTCGACTCGACCACGCAGCTCGAGCGCGGCGAGTGCGTCGTCTTCTTCCCCGAGGGCACGCTCACGCGCGACCCCGACGGCTGGCCGATGGTCGGCAAGACCGGCGTCGCCCGCCTCGCCCTGACCAGCCGCGCGCCCGTCGTCCCGATCGGCCAGTGGGGCGCGGAGCAGCTCCTCGCCCCGTACGGCAAGGTCTTCAAGCCGATCCCGCGCAAGCGGGTCTCCGTGCACGCGGGGACGCCCGTCGACCTCTCCGACCTGTACGACCGCCCGCACGACACCGCGACCCTGCGCGAGGCCACGGAGCGCATCATGGCCGCGATCACCGCGCAGGTCGAGCAGATCCGCGGCGAGAAGGCACCCGCGGAACGGTTCGACATGCGCAAGAACCCCGGGTCGGAGAAGCGCCCGTGAGCGCCGTCGAGCCCGTCGAGCCCTCCGCGGGGCCTGTGGTCGCCGCCGTCCTCGGGTCGGGCAGCTGGGGCACCACGTTCGCCGCGGTCCTCGCCGACGCCGGGTGCGAGGTCCGCCTGTGGGGTCGCGACCCCGACGTCGTCGAGCAGGTGAACACCGCACGGCGCAACGAGAAGCGGCTGCCCGGGATCGACCTGCCCGCGGGCATCGCCGCGACCACGGACGCCGCGCAGGCGCTCGCGGGCGCGGGGCTCGTCGTCGTCGCAATCCCGTCGCAGGTCGCGCGCGCCACGCTCCAGGAGCTGGCTCCCCACGTCGCTCCCGGCGCCGTCGCGGTGTCGCTCATGAAGGGCGTCGAGCTGAGCACCGACCAGCGCATGAGCGAGGTCGTCGCGCAGTCGCTCGGCCTCCCGGCGGAGCGCGTCGCGGTCGTCTCCGGGCCGAACCTCGCCCGGGAGATCGCGCACCGGCAGCCGACGGCGACGGTCGTCTCGTGCGTCGACGAGGACGTCGCCCGGTTCGTGGCGCGCGCGTGCTCGTCGTCGTACTTCCGCCCGTACACCAACCGCGACGTCGTCGGCGTCGAGCTGTGCGGCGCGGTGAAGAACGTCATCGCGCTCGCGGTCGGCATCGCCCAGGGCCGCGGTTTCGGGTACAACACGACGGCGACCGTCATCACGCGCGGCCTCGTCGAGATCACGCGTCTCGGCCTCGCGCTCGGCGCGGACGCCGCGACCTTCCCCGGGCTCGCCGGCCTCGGCGACCTCGTGGCGACCTGCTCGTCGCCGTTGTCGCGCAACCACACCCTCGGCAAGCACATCGGCCAGGGCATGTCGCTGGACGAGGCGGTCGCCGCGACCGGGGGCACCGCCGAGGGCGTCAAGTCGTGCCGTTCCGTGCTCGAGCTCGCGCAGAAGGTCGGCGTCGACATGCCGATCACGGCGGGCGTCGTCGCCGTGCTGCACGAGGGCATGCCGGTCGACGAGATGGCACGGGGGCTGCTGTCGCGTCCCCAGAAGGCCGAGGGGGTCTCCGCGGAGCGCTGAGCCGCGGGAGGTCAGCCGTCGTCGCGCACGTCGACGACGACGCGGGTCGGGTTCTCGAGCGCGAACACGCGGAACGGCCGCTGCTCGCCGTCGACCCCGACGAAGGCCTGCGTGTAGCCCTCGAAGACGCCCAGGAGCCGCACCTCCTCGATCACGCCGTCGTCGCCACCCTCGACCGGGTTCGGCTCGGAGTACTCCTCGACGCCGGTGTCCATGGGGTAGCCGGAGCCGGAGATCATGACCTGCAGGTAGGCGTCCCCGTCCACATCCACGACGTCGCCCTTCCCGTCGCCCACAGGCCGGTCGACGTACTCCACCCGCCAGCCGGGCGTGCCCGTGCCGCCGAGCTCGAGCACGGCGCGGTCGTACCCGTCGTGCTGCCCGACGCGGATGTCGGTCACGGTGAGCAGCGCCCCGTCGGACGGGTCGGCGAGGTCCGGCTCGGTGTTCGCGGGGAACGGCACCGGCGCGTCGGACGACTCGTCGGCGGGCGCGGTCGAGTCGTCGGTGGGGGTCTCCGCCGGGGGCTCGGAGGACTCCGTCGGACTCGGAGCGTCGCTCGTCGCGGTACCCGTCGGGGTGGGGTCCTCGTCCGTCCCGCCGTCGGTCGAGCACGCGGCGAGCGTGAGGGCGAGCATCGCGGCCGCCGCTGCCGCCACGGTCGGGGTGAACCTCGTCCTGCTCGCGGGTCTCGTCGTCATCCCTCGATCCTAGGAAGGGCCGGTCACGCCCGCGCGACGGTCCGGACACGCTTCGGCGACGTTCCGACGGCGATCCCGCCTCGCTAGGGTGACGGGATGATCGCGGAGCTCGGGACGCAGGCCGCGGGGGTCGTCGTGACGCTCGTCGTCCTCGTGCTGCTCGTCGTCGGGATCGAGCGCTTCGCCTCGGGCAAGGAATCCAGGGCTCGCCGCGAGGCCGAGCACGGGGAGAGCGCCGGGTCGGGGATGCTCGGCGAGATCGTCGAGATCTTCCAGCCGAGCCGCACGCACGTGACCGAGGAGAAGGAACGGCAGCGTCTGGACATCGTGCAGCGGCCCGCGGAGGGGCGACCGTTCGACGTCGACCTGGAGCACGGGGTGTTCTACGTCCCGGCGGTGGGTCGACCGGACGATGCGTCGGGTGGGTCGCCGGCCGAGGAAGGACCGTCAGCCGCGCGCTGAGCGCAGCGCGCCGTCCAGGTCGCGCCACAGGTCCTCGACGTCCTCGATGCCGACCGAGAGCCGCAGCAGGTCCTCGGGGACCGTGACCGACTCCGTGGCGAACCGCCGCCGCCGCTCGAGGCTCGACTCGACGCCGCCGAGGCTCGTCGCCGGGACCCAGAGGCGCACGCCCGCGACGACGGCGTCCGCCCCGTCGGCGCCGCCGACCGGCCGGACCCCGAGGATCGAGCCGAAGCCCGTCATGAGCCGCGCGGTGCGCTCGTGGCCCGGGTCGTCGGGCAGGCTCGGGTGCCGGACCTCCGCGACGTCGGGGTGGTGGGCGAGGCGGCGCGCGAGCTCGGCCGCGCTCGCCTGCGAGCGCTCGACGCGCAGGGCGAGGGTCCGCAGGCCGCGCAGCGCGAGCCACACCTCGAACGGACCGGGGATCGCGCCGTGCAGCGTGCGGTACGCGCGCACCCGGCTCGCGAGGTCGTCCGTGGCCGCGACCACGGCGCCGAGGACGACGTCGGAGTGACCGGCGAGGTACTTCGTCACGGAGTGCACGACGAGGTCCGCGCCGTGGTCGAGCGGTCGCTGGCCGAGCGGTGTCGCGAAGGTGTTGTCGACCGCGGTCAGCACGCCGCGCTCGCGGGAGGCGGCGAGGAGGACGGGCAGGTCGGCGACCTCGAGCATGGGGTTGGTCGGCGACTCGACCAGGAGGAGCGACGCCCCGTCCAGCGCCGCGACGACCTGGTCCGTGTCCGCGACGTCGACCCGGCGGATCTCGACCCCCGCGCGCTGCGCGAGGTCGTCGGCGAACCCGAGCGTCACCTGGTAGGCGTGCCGCGGGAGGACGACGACGCCGCCCGCCGGGACGAACGAGAAGACCGCGGCGATCGCGGCCATGCCCGACGAGAAGGCGACCGCGGGACGGCCGGCACCCTCGAGCGCGGCGAGCGTCTCCTCGAACGGGTGCCAGGTCTCGGTGTCCATGCGCGCGTACAGCATCTCGCCCTGCTGCTGCACGCCCTGCGAGACGTAGGTCGACGAGAGCACGACGGGAGGGTTGACGGGTGCACCCTGCACCCTTTCCGGACGCCCCGCCGCGACGACCACGGTCGCGGGGGAGAGGCCCGTGTCGTGTGGGACGGGCGGGACGGCGTCGGGCTGGTCGTGCGAGGTCATGGCGGCAGGCTACGCCGCGTCCGGCACCGCGTGCCTCGGGCGACCGTTCGGTGAGCCATCGCTTCTCGGCCCCGTCGTCCCGGGCCGTCGACCACCTGGCCGCGTCAGCCGAGGGGTCCCAGCAGCGACTGGGCGACCGTCGAGTGGGCGGACTCGTCGTCGGACGGGTGGAACAGCCCGGCGAGCACGTCGCGGTAGAGGCGACCCAGCTCGTTGCCCGAGAAGTAGCTCGACCCGCCGGAGACCCGCACCGCCTGCTCGACCACCTGCTTCGCCGTCTCCGTCGCGCGCACCTTGAGGCCCGCCGTCGCGCGGAACCAGCCCGCGCCGCGGTCGACGAGGGCGTCGAGCTCGCCCGCGACCGTGTCGATCTGCGGCCACACGCCGTCGAGGGCGAGGGCCGCGTCGGCCAGGCGCCACCGGATGTCCGGGTCCTGCGCGAGCGGGGCGCCGTCGTTCTTCATCGACGTCCGGCGCCGGGACGCGGCGACGGCGAGCTCGAGCGCGCGGTCCGCGATCCCCGTGTAGACGGCGGCGAGCAGGGTCTCGAACGTCGTGAAGATCCCCACGACGAGCGGGTCGAGCGTCGGGCCGGGCGCGAGGCGCCGCACGACGCGCGCGGCGGGCGCGTGCGCGCCGTCGAGCACCGTCGAGCGCGACTGCGACGCGCGCATGCCCATCGTGTCCCAGTCGTCGAGGATCTCGAACCCGCCGGCGTCCCGGTCGAGGAACGCGTGCACGAGGTGCGGGCCGTCGTCGGACACCGAGTCGAGGCCCAGGACGCCGAGGCGTGTCCAGCCGGGGGAGTTGGACGTGAAGATCTTTCGCCCGTGGAACGTGTAGCCGCCCGCGCCGTCGGGCCGGGCCTCCGTGCGCGACCCGAGCAGGACGAGGTCGTTGCCCGCCTCGGAGTACCCGAAGCCGAACACCTCGCCGCGCCCGGCCTCCTCGAGCAGCCAGTCGAGCGACGCGTCCCCGCGGTCGTGGAGGTACCGGGCGACGCCCGTCCACACGTGGTGCATGTTCACCGCGAGGGCCGTCGCGGGAGCCGCGCCCGCGAGCCGCGCCTGCTCTCGCGCCGTCTCGCGCAGGCCGAGCCCCGCGCCGCCGAACGACTCGGGGACGAGGGCGCGCAGGTAGCCCGAGGAGACCAGGTCCACCATGTCGTCGGCGAAGTACGCGTTGTCGCGGTCGTACCCGGCGGCGCGGGAGCGGACCGCCTCGAGGAGGTCGTCGTCGAGCAGGCGGCGGGCGGGTGCGAACGGGACGGGGCTCGGCATCGTGGTCCTCGGGTCGGTAGGACGGCGGTGGGCGCGGCCGGGGATGACCCGGCCACGCCCACCGTACGTCGGCCCGCCGTCAGGCCGCCGTGCTCACCCGTTCGCCGACGCCGCGCGCTCGCCCGGACGTCCGCCGAGGTAGAGCTCGGAGAGCTGGGGATCGGCGAGGAGCTCGGGCGCCGGGCCCGTGATGTGGACGCGCCCCAGGTCGAGGACGCACCCGATGTCGGCGGTCTCGAGCGCCCGCCGCGCGTTCTGCTCCACGAGCAGCACGGCGACGCCGGCGTCGCGCATCCGCACTACCTGCTCGAACACCGTGGCCGTCGTCTTGGGGTCGAGGCCCATCGACGGCTCGTCGAGCAGCACGACCCGCGGGCTCACCATGAGCGAGCGCGCGAACTCGACCTGCTTCTGCTGGCCTCCGGAGAGCAGGCCGGCGAGCTGCTTCCACCGCTCGCCGACGATCGGGAAGAGGTTCTGCACGAACGCCACCCGCTCCGCGACCTGCTGCTTGTCGCGCAGCGTGTAGGCGCCGAGCAGCACGTTCTCCGCCACCGTCATCTCGCGGAACACGCTGTGCCCCTGGAGCACGTGCGCGAGCCCGGACGAGAGCATCTCCTGCGGCCCTTGTCCGGTGACGTCCTCCCCACCCACGAGGATGCGGCCCGACCGGGGCTTGAGCAGCCCGCTCGCGACCTTGAGCACGGTCGACTTCCCGGCCCCGTTCGGGCCGACCAGGCACACGACCGTCGACGCCGGGACCTTGATGGTCAGCCCGCGCAGGACCATCGCCGCGCGGCCGTAGCCGGCCTGGATGTCGTCCAGCTCGAGGAGGTACTCCTGCTGCGCCCCCGCTGCGGGGGTCGGCTCAGACACCAAGGTAGGCCTCCAGGACTCGCGGGTCGGACTGCACGACGGCGGGAGTGCCCTCGGCGATGGGCCGGCCCCGGTCGAACACGATGACGTGGTGGGACAGGCTCATGACCATGTCCATGTTGTGCTCGACGACGAGGAACGTCCTGCCCTCGGCGTTGAGCTCCTGCACGAGCGTCCCGATCCGCCCGATGAGCGCCGGGTTCACGCCGCCGGCGGGCTCGTCGAGCATGATCGTGTCGGGGTCGCCCATGAGGACGCCCGCGAGCTCGAGCAGCTTCTGCTGCCCGTAGGACAGGTTGCGCGCCTCGGCGTTCTCCAGGTGGTCGATGCCGACGCGCACGAGCAGCGCGCGCGCCTTGTCGATCTCCTCCGCGTTGCGCGCGCCCGCGAGGAGCTCGCGCACGCGCGTCCGGCGGACCGCGACGAGCATGTTCTCGAGCACCGTCATGCGCGGGAAGATCCGGCACAGCTGGAAGCTGCGCCCGATCCCCGCCCGCGCGATCTTGTGCGGTGCCTTGCGCGTGATGTCCTCACCGCGGAACGTGACCGTGCCGGAGTCCGGCTTGATCATGCCCGTCACGCAGTTGAAGAACGTCGTCTTCCCCGAGCCGTTCGGGCCGATCAGCGCGTTGATCTTCCCGTGCTGGAACGTCACCGTCGCGTCGCGCACGGCGTGGACTCCGCCGAACGACTTGGTGAGCCCGACGGTCTCCAGGTTCCGGACCTCGGGTGGCGCTGTCGTGGTGGTCATCGGTCGTCCTCCTCGTCACCTGTGGCGGGCGGGGTGGTCGCGTCCGGGCCCGTCCGAGGACGAGGGGCCGCGTCTACCATCCGCTCGCTCGTGCCTCGCTCGCTCCCGCCAGACCCACCACGACGCGGCCCCTCGTCCTCTCCCGGGCCCTCGGTGGGCGCGGCACCTTCCGCGTGCCGGGGCTGGTGCCCGACGGCGTCCGGTGCGTCTACGGCGTCCGGTGCGTCTACGGAAGCGGTCGCTGCGGCCGCGCGGTTGTGCTCGAGGAGGTCGGCCGCGGTCATCTCGCGGATCGAGGAGTCCTGGGGGCCGAGGCGCTTGAGGAGCGCCTGGGCCGCCGGGATGATCCCGTCCGGCATGAACAGGACGACGATGCCGAGGAGCAGGGCGGTGGCGACGAGGTGGAACTGGGTGTCGCCGAACTCGAGCTTGAAGTACTCGAGGCCGAACCCGACGACGACCGCGCCGAGCAGGGGGCCGTAGAGGTGCCGGACCCCGCCGAAGAGCGCCATGAGTACCATGTAGGACCCGAGCATGATGGAGAACTGGAAGATCGGGTCGAGGTCGCCGAACCACAGCGCGTACATGCCGCCGGCGAGGCCGGTGAAGGTGGCCGAGACGACGTATGCGACGAGCTTGTAGTTGCGCGTCGGGACGCCGAGGGCCTGCGCCTTGTCCTCGTCCTCGCGCACCGCCTTGAGGCCGGTGCCGAAGCGCGAGCGGTCGATCGCCCACCAGCAGACCAGCATGACCGCGAGGAGCCCGGCGAACAGGAAGAAGAACACGCGGTGGTGCTCGGGCCGGAGCAGGTCGGGGAAGGGGCGCGGGACGACGAGGCCGTCCGAGCCGCCCGTGAACGACCCCCAGGCCTGGAAGACGAGCAGCAGGATGAGCACGAACGAGATCGACACGATGACGAACGACGCGCCGCGCACCCGCAGGGCGGCGATGCCGAGCGGGATCGTGATGAGCAGGACGATCACGCCCGCGAGGAGCCAGGCCACGAAGCTCGGCAGCCCCAGGTCGCGGATCAGGATGCCCGTGCCGTACGCGCCGAGCCCGAAGAACGCGGCGTGGCCGAGCGAGACGTAGCCCGTGAAGCCGCCCATGAAGTTCCAGGCGGTCGCCGTGCAGGCGTAGCACGCCACGACGATGCCGGCCGAGAGGATGTACGCGTTGGGCGCCATCGTCGGGAAGGCGAGGACGAGCGCGACGCCCACGGCGAGGACGGCGAGGCGGACGACGCGACCCCACGGTCGCCGCGCCGTCGGCGGGGCGGCAGCGGTGGCCGGGCCGGCGCCGTCGGGCAGCGGGCCGCGCGCGCCGGGGGCGGACGGGCTCGCGGGACGGGTGTCAGAAGCGTTGCGCAAGGCGACCTCCGAAGAATCCCTGGGGCCGCAGCATCAGCGTCGCGAAGAGCGCGACGTAGAAGATGGTCTGCGCCCACGTCGTGCCGAGGGGCACCTGGAGCAGGCTCTGGCCGATGCCGAGGACCATCGCGGCGACGGCGGCCCCCGGGATCGAGCCCAGGCCGCCGACGACGATGATCGCCATGAGCGGTCCGATCCAGTGCCAGTGGAGCGACGGGTAGATGGTCGCGTCGAGCGACAGCGCGGTCCCGCCGATCGCCGCGGTGGCGAGGCCGAGACCGAAGCCGAAGCCCGCGACGCGGTCCGTCTTGATGCCGACGAGCTGCGCGGCCTCGCGGTGCTGGATCGTGGCGCGCAGCGCCTGGCCGAACCGGCTGTGCTTCATGAGGACGTACAGCAGGGCGAGCGAGAGGGCGGCCAGGGCGAAAGCGACGAGCTTCACGACGGCGATCCGCGCGCCGAAGAACTCGATGCTCGCCCCGGAGTAGGGGAGCTGGATGCGTCGCTGGGTGCCGCTCCAGACGAACCCGATCATGCCCTCGATGAACAGCGCGACGGCGAACGTCAGGAGGACCGACATCATCGTGAGCGTCGCGGGCCGCAGCCGGGTGATGAGCAGGCGCTGCATGCCCACGCCCATGAGGAAGAAGAGCGGGACCGTGACGACCAGGGACAGGAGGGGGTCCATCCCCGTCTGCTGGTTGAAGAACCAGGCGAGGTAGGCGGCGAGGATGAGGAACGCCGAGTGGGCGATCATCACGACGCGCATCACGCCGAAGTAGAGGGTCAGGCCCGCTGCCAGGAGGGCGTAGAGCCCTCCCAGCAGCACGCCGAGCACGAGGCTCTGGAAGAGGAGTGTGAGCGTCACGAGGGGATCACCAGGCCGGCTTCGGGTAGATGAAGTCGGCCTCCTTGGTGTCCTCGGGGAGGACGATCTGGATCTCGCCGTCGACGTACTGCTGGATGAGGTGGGCGCCCTGCGGCTTGCCGGTCTCGTCCCAGGTGAGCGGTCCGACGACGGTCTCGACCTCGTTGTCCCGCAGCCAGTCGATCAGCTCCTGCTGGCAGTCGCCCTGCTCGGCGCAGCCGACGGCCTCGACCGCCGCGGCGACGACCTGGCCGGTCGTGTAGGCGTTGGCCTCGTCCTCACCGGGCGGGTTGCCGTGCAGCTCCGTGTACCGCTCGACGAAGTCGACGTTGGAGGGCCAGCTCGCCGTCTCGGTGTACCCCGTGGGCGAGAGGATGCCCTCCGTCTTGGACCCGATGGCGGAGGCGAACTCGGGGTTCGTGGGGGCCGTCGAGAACGCCGCGAGGTCGGGCTGGTAGCCGAGCTGCTGCAGCGCCACGATGAGGTTGACCGCGTCCTGGTACTGCGTGCCGCCGATGACCATGTCCGCGTCGGAGTCGCTGATCTTCGCGGCGATGGAGGAGAAGTCGGTCGTGTTCGGCGGGTAGACCTCGTCGACCACGACGTCGAGGCCCGCGTCGGCGAGCTTGTCGCGCAGGCCGTACGCGGTGCCCTGGGCGAACGGGTCGTCCATGGCGGCGACGGCGACGGTCTGCGGGCGCTCGTCCTCGGGCATGGCGAGGATGTGGTCCGCGAGGTAGTTGTAGTGGTCGTCGGCGATGGCCGGGGCGGCGTAGAACAGGTTCTCGAAGCCCTGCTCGAACACCTCGTTGGCCGCGCCCGCCGGCTCGACGAAGAGCATCCCGTACTCCTCGGCGACGCGGGCGCTCGGCACCACGAGCCGCGTGGAGAACGGGCCGAAGACGAGGTCGACCTCGTCCTGGGCGATGAGCGCCTCGTAGTCCTGCACGACGCGGTCGGCGTTCGACTGGTCGTCGAGGATCTTCAGCTCGACCTGGCGACCGAGCAGCCCGCCGTCCTCGTTGACGAACTCGGCCCAGGCCTCGTACCCGCGCTGCACGCCCTTGCCCGGTTCGGAGAAGTCACCGGTGAGCGGGAGCGAGATGCCGACGACGATGGGGTCGTCCTCCGGCCCACCGCCTCCGTCTCCGCCGCCGCCGCCGGAGCAGGCGGTCAGGACCAGGGCCGTGGTGGACAGGCCGGCGGCGACGGCGATCGCGCGGCGGCGGGCGGTGCGTGAGGGCAACCGTGAAGACATGGACTGGATCTCCCTACCTCGTCGTAGTGAGGAACTCACCCGTACCTCTGTGTACGGAAGCGCTTTCGTAAGCGCTTTCGTCACAGTACGCTGTCGGCAGCGCTTGTGGCAAGCGTCACAACGAGGTGTCGGCCGCAGCGGGTCGGGCGGTCGGCCCACGAACGATCGGAGTGGCTGTGCGGGGAGAGGGTCGTCCGGTCCGGGACCGGAGCGCGCCGCGGCTCGTCGACGTGGCGCAGCGCGCCGGCGTCTCCCTGGCGACCGCGTCGCGCTCGCTCTCGGGCAGCGTGGGCGTGTCGGAGGAGGTCGCGGCGCACGTCCGCACCGTCGCGACGCAGCTCGGCTACGTCGCGAACCTCCACGCGCGCACGCTCGCCGGCGGCAGGACGTCGGTCGCGGGCCTCATCGTGTACGAGATCGGCGACCCGTACTTCGCCGAGATCGCCAGCGGCGTCGTGGGCGTCGCGGCCGAGCACGGGTGGAGCGTGCAGATCAGCCACACGGAGCGCGAGCCCGCCGCCGAGGTGGCGCAGATCCGCCTCCTGCGCGCGCACCGGGTCGGGGCCATCGTCCTCGCCGGGTCCGGCTACGTGGACCCGACGATGGAGGACGAGTCCGGCCGCGAGCTCGCCGCGTTCGAGGAGTCGGGCGGTCGCGTCGTGGTCGTCGGGCGGCACCGCCTGCGCTGCGACGCCGTGCTCCCCGACAACGAGGCCGCCGGGGAGAGCATCGCGGAGCACGTCCTCGGGCTCGGGCACCGCCGGCTCGCGGTCGCGGCCGGCCCGGCCCACCTCACCACGATGGCCGATCGGCTCGCGGGCATCCGGACGGCCGTCGCGCGCCGCGGTCTGGACCCCGACGCGCTCGCCGTCGCGCACGCCCCGTTCACCCGCGAGGGCGGCCGCGACGCGACGCGGCGGCTCCTCGACGAGCATCCCGGCACCACGGCGATCCTCGCGCTCAACGACGCGATGGCGACGGGGGTGCTCTCGGTCCTGCGCGAACGAGGGACCGCCGTGCCGCGCGAGATGTCCGTGACGGGCTTCGACGACATCCAGGTGGCCCAGGACCTCGCACCCGCGCTCACCACGGTGCGCCTGCCCATGAGCGAGATCGGCGCGGCCGCTCTCGAGCTGGCGCTGCGACCGCCGTCGGCCCGGCCCCGGCGCCGGTCGACCGGTCACGCGCTCGTCGTGCGCGACTCGACGGCGCCCCCGGCCGACCGCGGCTGACCGTCCCCGAATGGGTTGCCGGCATCGGCTTCGTGCCCGGCGACATGTTCGCTGACGGTCGGCCTGTTCGGCGGTGACCTCGCCTGGCCGGGTGCAGCCGTTTGTGAGTCCAGGCCGGGCTCGCCCTGATCGTCGTGGCGCTGGGCACCTTGGGGACGTGGCCCTCGCGCGCAAGAGCGCTCGCCGTACCCGCGTCGACCGCGCGGCCACCTACATGGGCCGTGGCCGCGATGTCGAAGGGCTCTCGCGCAAGCACGCGAGCCGTACGGCGCAGCGCCTCGGGGTGCAGGCCGCACCCGGTCTGCCGATCGGGGTGACCGTGTCCACGGGGCAGCGCCTGCTCAGCTCGTGGGAGGACATGCGGATGACGATCGCCGGTCCGCGCACCGGCAAGACGACGTCGATGGTCGTGCCGGAGATCCTGGACGCACCCGGCTCGGTCCAGTCGACGTCGAACAAGCGCGACGTCGTCGACCAGACGCGCGGTCCGCGCGCGGTCATCGGGCCGGTGTGGGTGTTCGACCCGCAGGGGATCGCCGGCGAGGAACCCACCTGGTGGTGGAACCCGCTGAGCTACGTCACCGACGAGGTGCGCGCCGCCAAGCTGGCCGAACACTTCGCGTCCGGCTCGCGCGACCCCGGCGCCCGCACGGACGCCTACTTCGACCCGGCCGGCCAGGACCTGCTCGGTGGTCTCCTGCTCGCCGCGGCGCTCGACGCCCGCCCGATCACCGACGTCTACAGCTGGCTCACGCGCCCCACGAACCAGACCCCGGTCACGATCCTCACCGAGCACGGCTACACGCTGACCGCCGACCAGGTCGCCGGCGTCATCGCCGCACCCGAGAAGCAGCGCGGCGGCGTGTACGGCACCGCGCAGCAGATGGCGTCCTGCCTCACCAACCGGCAGGTCGCGGCCTGGATCACCCCGCAGGGCCCCGCCGACACCCGGCCCCAGTTCAGCCCGGAGGAGTTCGTGCGCGCCGGGCTGCCGTCCGCGGCAGCGGGGCAGGCGCCGACCAAGCCCGGCACCCTGTACTCGCTGTCCAAGGAAGGACGCGGCACGGCCGGCCCGCTCGTCACCGCGCTCACCGTCGCCGTCGTCGAGGCGGCCGAGGAGCTGGCCGCACATTCCGCCGGCGGGCGCCTGGCGACCCCGCTCGTCGGCGTGCTCGACGAGGCCGCGAACGTGTGCCGCTGGCGCGAGCTGCCAAACCTCTACTCGCACTACGGCTCACGCGGGATCGTCCTGGACACCGTGCTGCAGAGCTGGTCCCAGGGCGAGGAGGTCTGGGGCGAGTCCGGCATGAAGAAGCTGTGGAGCGCGTCCAACGTCACGGTCTACGGCGGGGGAGTGAGCGAGGCGAACTTCCTCGAGGACCTCTCGCGCATGATCGGCGACTACGACCGGCTCTCCTCCTCGACATCGACCGGCCGCGGGCAGCGCACGGTCTCCCAGCAGACCCACCGCGAACGCATCCTCGACGTGGCCGACCTCGCGGCGCTGCCCAAGAGCCGCGCCGTCGTCCTGGCCTCCGGGGCCCGCCCGACCCTCATCCGCACCGTCCCGTGGATGGTCGGCCCCCACCGCGAAGCCGTCGAGGCGTCCATCGCCGCGAACGACCCGCAGGCAAAGCACACCCTGCGCGAATCCCGTGACGAGATGGCGACCGTCGCGGCCGCCGCACCGCTCGAGGAGGCACCGTGAGCGACTGGGGCACCGACGACTACGAGCCGGCGATCGAGGCCCAGCCCGTCGACGTCGACGACGCACCGGCCGTCACCGGCCCGGCGGACGCCGAGCCGCCCGAGGTCACCGAGGCACGGGCCACGCTCGAGGACGCGCTGGCAGCGCACGCACGCGCGACGAGCCAGCTCGACGACGCGCGCGACACCCTCGCGGACGCCAAGGGCCCCCTGCGCGTCGCCGAGGCCAAGGTCACCGACTACGAAGACGACGACACCAAGGCCACCTGGCAGCGCGTCGCCGCGGCCGAGGACGTCGAGAAGGCCCGCCGGGTCCTCGCCCGGCGCACCGCCGCGGTCAGCGCCCGGGAGCGCGCGCTCGAGGACGCGGCAGCCGTCGTCCACCAAGCCGACCAAGACCTCGCCGACGCCATCGACCAGGCGCAGCGCCTCGCCGTCGAGCAGGCGGCCGATGACAGCACGCCGGCGCTCTACTACGGGTCAGTCGACGAGTTCGTGCGCGAATACCTGCGCAACGTCTACCGGCGCCACATCGCCGGCCGCGGGGAACACCGAGTCTGGGCAGCCGAGTGGTGGAAGTACGACGAGGCCGTGATCCGCCTCGAAGCACTCTGGCGCGCATGGGAACACCTACGCCAAGACCCCGCCACCGGCATGAGCATCTGGTGGCGCGACCACGCCGACCACCACATGGCCGTCCTGCTCGACCCCCAAAACGGCCCCTTCGGGCCCGCCGACGGCGAACACGACCGCAACACCCCCGGCGCCCCCCTGCCGTACCTCGCGCCGCCGGAGGGCATGTTCCCCAACGTGAGGTAACCCGTTCCGTCGCAATCGTGGCCGATGACGCAACCTTGCAAAACCGCGCCGACATCGTTACCTTTCATCCACCACCGCTGGCTGCAGGTTCGCTGAATGCAGCGCTGGGGTCGAGCCCAAAGGGGGCGTTCGGCTTCGGATGTCGCACGACGCTGTAGTCGAGCGCCCTGGCTTGTAGGAGCGGTGGCCTGTGGCTGCTCGTCGTTTGCCTGCCCACATTGTTCGGCGCGTCGGAGCGGTGACATCCGTCGCCCTGATCGCGTCGACGACACTAGGCGGCATTGTCGCTGCCGCGGAAGAGCCCGTCGAAGTCCCGGCCTCGCTCTCGTGCGTTGGCGAAGCAGCGAGCGCGCAGGACGCGGCAACCATGGCGGTCTCCTGCGACCAGGATGTCGAGGTGGTCGCGGAGCGTACGGAGTGGGACACGGTGTACGCGACCCCTGCGGGGTTGACACGGGTGGATACTTCGGCGACCGCGGTGCGCACTGCTGTGAACGGGCTCTGGGAGCCGATCGACACGTCAGTGGTCGAGACCGATGGTGGGCTGTCGGTGGCCGCGCCAGCGATGAAAATGACGTTCGCCGGAGGGCCTGGTGATCAGCCGTTGGCACGGATCGTCAGGGACGGTCACGAGCTGACCTTCGACGTACCGTTCGAGCTCACCGAGCCTGTGGTCGAGGGCTCGCGCGTGACCTACCCACAGATCCTCGAGGGTGTGGACCTCGTGCTGTCAGTGCACGAGGACGGGACCGGGTTCTCCGAGGTCCTGCGAGTTGAGTCGCCGGAGGCTGCGGCGAATCCTGTGCTCGCCGAGCTGTCGTTTCCCGTGACGACCTCGGACGACCTGTCGGTGGTGGCTGACAAGGGTGGCTTTGGGGCCGTGGACGAGGCAGGGGAGCGGGTGTTCACGTCGCCGACCCCGCTGATGTGGGACTCGTCGGCACCAACGCTGGACGACCCTGTCCCCGCGCGTTCGTCTCGATCGGTCGCCTCTGGGCCGTCGGTGCCAGAGCACAAACTCGTCTCCGGTGGGGCTACGTCAGAGGACCGGGTGCAGGGCCCGCTCGGTGCGGATGCTGTCTCGATGATGCCTGCCACGGTCGACGAGGGATCGGTGACGATCGAGCCCGACCTTGCGATGTTGGAGAATCCCGAGACGCAGTGGCCGGTGTTCATTGATCCGAGCGTGAGCGGGAGCCGCAACGCGTGGACGCTCATCCGTTCCGCGGTCCCCGACACGGTCGCTGGATTCAACTTCGATGGCGACGCCGGCCTGGGCCTGTGCGACCCGGGAGCCACCTCCGCGTGCACCCGCTCGAACGACAAGCATCGCCTGATCTGGCACTTCACCGGGCTCAACGCGGTCGGATCGATGACGGGCGCAGACGTCGTCTCAGCAACCTTCGCTGCGGTCGGGACACACTCCTGGTCATGCACAGCGAGCGGCGTCGAGGCCTGGGCCGTCGCCGGAATCGGCGGTTGGACCACGTGGAACTCCAACGCCGGTTCATGGACCCTGCACCAGCAGTCGGTGTCAGTCGCGCACAAGGCCTCGTGTGGGAACGTGCGGTGGATCGAGTTCAACGTGACCGGCGGTGCGAAGCACATCGCAGACCACAACTCCTCGACGCTCACGATCGGGTTGAAGGCCTCGGACGAGGGCTCGATGGCGGGCGGATGGAAGAGGTATCGCAATGACGCGACCTTGTCGGTGACGTACAACCGGGCTCCGGCGGAACCGACGGGTCTGCGCACCGACCCCGCCACGACGTGTACCCAGGCGGCATATATTCGTGATGCGACGCCGACGTTGTACGCGACGTTCGCGGACCCCGATGGCGGCAACGTCTCGGCGAGCTTCGATGTCCACACCGCTGGTGCCCGCGTGTGGAACACCCCCTTCGACTCAGCGAGCATGTCGGGGTCGGAGCACTGGGCAACTACGCCGGCTCTGACCGACGGCAAGACCTACACGTGGTACACCCGCGGCAAGGATCCGCAGGGCAGACTCGGACCGGTCGCCGAAGCCTGCAGCTTCACGGTGGACATCACTCGCCCGAACAAGTTGCCGGGGGTCGCACCGGTCGCGGGGCATGATGGGGTTTACCCCGAGGACGCGGTTTCTGGTGGGGTGGGCAAGAACGGGGAGTTCCAGTTCTCCAACGGTGGCGTGAGCGACGTCGTGTCGTACAACTACTCGTTCAATGGTGACGGGCTTGGGTCGTCGAAGACGGTGGCCGCGGGTGGAAGGGTGCCGTTCACGGCGTCTGCGCCAGGTTCGCAGCGGTTGTACGTGCAGTCGGTGGATCGTGCGGGCAACACCTCGGACGTGCGGCTGTACCGGTTCAGCGTGGACTTCCCTGAGCTGGACGGGTTCTGGCGGATGGACGAGGGCGCCGGGACCTCGGCGGGAAGCGCGGCCGGGACCGCCGGTTCGCTTGCAGTGTCGGGCTCCGCGCAGTGGGTGGACGGTCCGTTGGCGGAGTTCGGTTCGGACCCCTCGGACCGCGCCCTGAGGTTTGACTCGAGTGCTGACGCTGCGCAGAGCGCCGGTCCGGTGTTGGACACCGCCGGGAGCTACACGGTCTCCGCCATGGTCAAGCTCGAGCGGGCGGACGAGCGGGTCGCAGCGGTTTCTCAGGACGGTCAGTTCGTCTCTGGGTTCAAGCTCGGTCATCGCGTCGACCCGGCGTGCCCGACGGGAACAGGCACGTGCTGGGCTCTCTGGGCGCCTCCCGTCGACACGGCGTCGCCGACCGCGACGTCGTCGCTGAGCCCGGTGCCGGTGAAGGTGAACGAGTGGGTGCACCTGACCGGGGTGCGTGACGCGAACGCAGGAACGTTGACGTTGTGGGTGTGCGAGTGGGGAAGCCCGGACAACCCGGGCTTGGCGGAGCCGGTTCGGGCGGCGCAGGTGCCGTTTGCTGCTGCCGGCGGCTGGTCTGCGGGGGGCCCACTGCAGGTGGGACGGGCGCAGACCAATGGAGCGCCTGCCGATCACTGGCCCGGGGCGATCGACGACGTGCGCGTCTACAACGGTGTCGCACTCGGAACAAACGAGATCCGAGACCTGTGCCTGAAGCAGGCCGCATGAACACCTACCCCACATCCCCACGATTCTCGCGACACTTGATGAAGGGCACATCGATGATGAGCGGTGGTCGTTCGGTCCGGTTCGGCATCTCCGGTGTGGTCGCGACGTCGTTGATTGCGACGCTGCTGGTCGCTCCGCCTGCGGCCGGTAGTGACGAGATATCTCTTGCAGAGCGCGCGGGGTGGACGGCGGAGGAACGTGCCGCGCACGGACAGTCCCTATGGCCCGAACGCGAGCCCGAGGACGTCATCGGTTCGACGCCTGCGCGGCCGGACGACCGGATCGCGCCGCCAGCTCCTGCCGCCTCTACCGACACGGACGCCACGCAGTGGCCCGCCGCGGAGGAAACGCTCCTGGAGGTCGATGCCACCGGCGAGGGCAGCGAAACGGTCGCCGGCTCGCTGCCGGTGACCCTGACACCGGTCCAGAGCGACCTCGACGTGGTGGCTCGGACCGCCGACGAATCCGACAGGTCCACATTCTCGGTAGAGGTGGGTGACGCGGGAGCCGCGCACGACGCGGGCGTGGACGGAGTCCTGCTGAGCGTGGAGCCGCACGACGGTGCCGAGCTGGGGATCGCGCCGGTCGAGATCACGGTGGACTATTCAGGGTTCGCGGACGCGCGGGGAGGGGACTGGGCGTCGCGTTTGCGCCTGGTCGCGCTCCCCGGGTGTGACGTGCAGGACCCGAGCGTGGGCTGCGCGGACCAGGCGCTCGAGCTCGACTCGGCGAACGATGCGCAGTCCTCGACGGTGCGCGCGGTGGTGGGCCCGGAGCAGCTCGGAACGTTGGCCCTGACGGCGCAGGCGGCGGGTTCGGCCGGTGACTGGTCCGCGACGTCGCTCGCGGCGTCGGCGGCATGGCAGGTGTCGGAGCAGACCGGTGACTTCGCCTGGTCCTACCCGATGCGGGTACCGCCTGCAGCGGGCGGGTTGGAGCCTGAGGTGGGGCTGAACTACTCCTCCGGTTCAGTCGACGGGCGTGTCGCCTCGACGAACAACCAGTCCTCTTGGGTGGGCGACGGGTGGGACCTGTCCTCGGGATACGTGGAGCGCAAGTACGTCGCGTGCGCCGATGACACCGAAGGGTCAGCGAACAACGCGACCCGCAAGACCGGTGACCTGTGCTGGAAGTCGGACAACGCGACTCTGGTGTTCAACGGGTCCGCGACCGAGCTCGTCAAAGACGCGACCACAGGCGCCTGGACGCCGAAGGCTGACGACGGCACCAAGGTCGAGAAGCTCACCGGTGCGTGGAACACGGGCCAGTCGGGGGAGCACTGGAAGGTCACCACGACCGATGGAACCCAGTACTTCTTCGGCCGGGACAAGCGCTCGGCAACAGACACGCTCGCGTTGAACTCGGCCTGGACGGTGCCCGTGTTCGGCAACCACCCGGGCGAGCCCTGCTACAACGCGGCGTTCGCGAGCGCGTCGTGCAACCAGGTCTGGCGGTGGAACCTCGACTACGTCATCGACCCGTCCGGCAACTCGCTGACCTACGTGTATGCGAAGGAGACCAACAACTACGGGCGCAACCTCGGCACCGCCGTGTCGTCCTATGTGCGCGGGGGGCACCTCGCGCGGATCGACTACGGTCAGCGTGCCGGCGCAGAGGCAGCCAACGCGCCCGCACGGGTGGAGTTCACCGTCGCCGAGCGGTGCCTGCCGTCCGGGGCAATCACATGCGCCCCCGCTCAGCTGACGTCGGCGAACGCTGCAAAGTGGCCCGACGTGCCGTTCGACTTGATCTGCGCCTCGTCGACGTCGTGCCCGAACCAGTTCTCCCCGGCGTTTTTCACCCGCAAGCGCCTCACCACGGTCACGACGAAGGTCCTGAGCGGCGCCGCGTACCGCAACGTGGACTCCTGGACCCTGGACCAGCAGTTCCCCGACCCCGGCGACGGGACCGATCCCGTGCTGTGGCTCGCATCGATCGAGCACAAGGGCCTGGCCGCCTCGACCGCGATCACTCTGCCCAAGACCACGTTCATCGGTACCCAGATGGCCAACCGAGTGGACACAATCGGTGACCTGGGGCCGGCGATGAACCGGTACCGCATCACCGGCATCAACACCGAGTCCGGTGGCAGCACCTCGGTCAACTACACACCCGTCGACTGCAGCACCTCGAGTCTTCCGGGCGCCCCGGAGTCGAACACGCGGCGCTGCTTCCCGGTGTACTGGGACCCAGAAGGGTCGATCGGGCTCACCCAGGAGTACTTCCACAAGTACCTGGTGGCTAAGGTCGTCGACTCCGGTCGCGACAGCAAGTCCAAGCCGGTAGCGACGAACTACTTCTACGCGGGTGACGCTGCATGGCACTACGACGACAACGAGCTCGTCGCGCCCAAGTACCGCACCTGGGGGCAGTTCCGTGGTTACGCCACCGTCGACGTGATCACAGGTCAGAGCGGTCAACCCGACCAGCCGCAGCTCAAGACCCGGTACCGGTTCTTCCGCGGCATGCACGGCGACCGCGCCACCCCGGCCGGTGGCACCAAGACCGTCAGCGTGGACGGGATCAGCGACCACGACTACTTCAACGGGTTCACCCGCGAGGAGATCACCTACAACGGTGCTGCCGAGGTCGCGGGCACACTGACCACCCCGTGGGCATCGAGCCCGACCGCTACCGCAGCGAACGGGACCACGGCCCGTCACACCGGCGTCGGCGCCACCGAATCCCGCACCACCGCTCCAGCACTGCCGGGCGGCAAGCGCACTACCCGCACCATTACCACGTACAGCGACTACGGGATGCCGACCCAAGTCGAGGACCTTGGTGACGTGGCCACTGCCGCCGACGACCGGTGCACCCGCATCCAGTACGCGCGCAACACCACCAAGCACATCCTGGGCACCGTGTCACGCACGGAGACCGTCTCGAAGGCCTGCGCCACCACGCCTTCACGGCCAGCCGACGTGATCAGCGACGAGCGGCTGGCCTATGACGGCGCAGCAGTTGGTGGGGCACCGACCCGGGGCCTGGTCACCCAGACCCAGGAGCTGAAGTCCTATTCCGGACCGACGGCGCAGTACGTGACCACCGCCACCAACACCTACGACGCGCTCGGTCGCATCACCACCGTCACGGACGTGCTCGGGCGGACGACCAGCACTGCCTACACCCCGGCGGGAGCCGGGCCGGTCACCAAGACGGTGCTCACCGGGCCAGACCCCGACGGGACGGGCCCGCTGACCGCGCACGTCACCACCACCGACCTCGACCCCGCCTGGCAAGCTCCGACCAAGACCACGGATCCGAACGGGAAGGTCACCAGCGGCTCCTATGACGCCCTCGGGCGCATGACAGCCGTGTGGAAGCCGGGACGGGTGCAAGGCACCGACACCGCCCATACCACGTACGCATACACCATCTCCGAGACCGGGCAGAACGCCGTCACCACCAAGAGCCTCATCCACGACGGCACCTACAAGACCACGACGACCCTGTACGACGGGCTGTTGCGTCAACGCCAAACCCAGGCACCCACCGGCGACCGCAACACCGCCGGGCGGATCGTGACCGACCAGATCTACGACTCACGCGGGCTGCTCACTGAAACCAACCAGCCCTGGTACACCACCGGCAATCCCGCCACCACACCTGTCGTGCCGACCACAGCCGTCCCCGCGAGCACTCTGACGTCCTACGACGGGGCTGGACGCGCGGTCGCAGAGATACTCCTGGTCGCAGACACCGAGCGTTGGCGAACCACCACCACCTACGGCGGCGACCGGGTCAGCGTCGATCCGCCCACCGGTGGCACCCCGACCACGACCATCACCGACGCGCGCGGGCAGACCACCCAGCTGCGGCAATACACCGGTCCCGCACCCACCGGCGCCCACCAGACCAGCACCTACATCTGGGACAAGGCCGGACGTCTCGCGTCCATGACCGATCCTGCCGGGAACCAGTGGTCCTACACCTACGACCAGCGCGGCCGTCAGATCGCAGCCACGGACCCCGACAAGGGTGCCAGCACCTCGAGCTACGACGACGCCGGCCAGCTCCTCACGACTACAGACGCGCGCGGCCTCACCCTTGCCACTGTCTATGACGGGCTCGGCCGCAAGATCCAGCTCCGAGAGAACAGCCCGACGGGAACACTGCGTGCCTCGTGGAACTACGACACGCTCGCAAAGGGCCAGCTCACGTCGTCAACCCGCCACGACGCTGGCGCCGCCTACGTCACCGCCATCACCGGATACGACGACGGCTACCGGCCCCTAGGGACGGCTGTGACGCTGCCCTCAGCGGCTGGCACTCTTGCGGGCACATACACCACGGGCTACACATACACCCTCGACGGACAGCTCCGGCAGACGAAGTATCCCGCAGGTGGCGGCATGGGGGCCGAGACCGTCACCACCTTCTACGACAACCGTTCCATCCCCGAGTGGATGAACGGGGGACCCACCTGGGGCTCCTACGTCTCCGGTACCGAGTACTCCGTGTACGGCCAACCCCTCGTTCTCGATCTGGGCTCGGGTTACTCCCAGATGCTCAACCACTCCTACGAGCACGGCACCCGCCGCCCCGACAAGACCTGGCTGCAGCGTGAAGGACAAACCTCCTACGACCTCGACGTCCAATACACCTACGACGACGCCGGGAACATCACCTCCATCGCAGATACCCCCGGCACTCGCGACGCCGACATCCAGTGCTTCACCTACGACGGTCTACGCCGTCTGACCGAAGCCTGGACCCCAGCGAGCACCGACTGCGCCACCACAGGGCGCACCACCACAGGGCTCGACGGCGCCGCCCCGTATTGGACCAGCTACACCTTCGACACCGTCGGCAACCGCACCAGCACCACCCAGCACGCCACCAGCGGGAACACGACTAGCACGTACACCTACCCCGGTGCAGGAACAGCACGCCCCCACGCTGTCACCCAGATCGTCTCCACCGGCGCCACCGCCGGCACTAACACCTACACCTACGACGCCGCAGGGAACACCACCGAACGCAATATCACCGGTGGGCCCACACAGATTCTGACGTGGGACGCCGAAGGCAAGCTCGACGCCCTCTCCGAGGCCGACACCCTCACCGGCGACTACGTTTACAGCGCCGACGGCGACCGGCTGCTCCGTAAAGAAGGCAGCACCACCACCGCCTACCTCCCGGGCTTCGAGCTCACCACCAACGGCACAATCACCACCGCGACCCGGTACTACGCCTTCGGTGGCAAGACCATCGCCACCCGCACTAACACCGGCGCCTCCGGAGTCAACACCCTGATTAGCGACCACCACGGCACAGCCGAAATCGCCATCAACAACGGCGCCAACCAAGCGATCCGCCGCTATCACGACCCCTACGGCACCCCCCGCGGAACAGGCGCCCCCTGGATCGATGACAAGGGCTTCCTTGGTAAACCCACCGACACGACCGGGCTTACCCATATCGGGGCCCGCTACTACGATCCCCAGATCGGCCGATTTATCACCGTCGACCCCATCATGGACCTTGCCGATCCCCAACAGTGGGACGGGTACAGCTATGCAAAGAACACCCCCGTCACGTTGTCGGATCCCACAGGGCTGATCCCCTACATGCGCGACGGAAGACCCGGCAAGAGCGCGCCCCCAGTTCGGCCACCTGCGCGCAGCGCCTCCACTAGTGGGTATGCGGGCGGATTCGGAGCGTCCAGTTCGAGCGCTGGAAGCCAGCGAGGCTACGGTGGCGCGTCGAGCAGCTCGACCGTACGAAACCCGAAAACGAACGCAGGGGGATACCCCGCTTGCTCGCAGTGCGGCCCGCCGCCGACCGCGTATCAGAGGACCGTCTCGATGGTGTCAAGCGCTGTCCTGATCGCCGCAATGGCCGCTATTGTCAGCTACGCCCTCCTGCCAACTTTTGGCGCGGGTGCAACTGGCGCTAGTGCCGGTGGCGCGGCCGCCGGTGCTGGGCGCGCGGGACTTGGTGCTGGTGTAGTTTCAGGTGCGGGGACAGCTGCGGGAGTTAGATCGCAGGCGTCGAGTGGCACGGCCACACCGCAAGCGTCAAGTTTTATCGGTATTGATCGCGCCATGATCAATGCAAGGATCAGCTTCCAGCGTCAGGGCCGACACGTTATAGACGCCCCACAGTACGAGGGAGCCAGCTATTTTCGCACACATCGCGACGCACAAAGGGTACTTGATGACTTCCATAGTGGCTCTGCGGAGGTGCTCGGCATGAAGGGGAAAGATATCGTTATCCGCGACCCAAACGTCATAGGCTTTAACCATAACCCTGGAGCAGGTTTTCCCCATCAACCAACCAACGTGTTCTTCATCAAAGGCAGTGCAAAACCTAGCATCGTTCCATATAACCCGAGTTGGACCCCGTGAACTGGCCTAGCCCGACCGACCCTAAGAAGGCCCCGGTCTGGGACAACTACATTGTTGCGCAACTAGCACAGGCCTGCCTAGGGTTGCTGCCCGAGCATGCAGTGGCCGTTGGCGTGGTGGTGCATGGGCCCGGAGTAATGGTCATTTTCCAGATGACGGAAATCGAGGCGAATGACCAGGAGGACATCCAAGACATCATCGAAGCGCTTGAAACGCTTGTCGGTCCTGACGTCAAGATCACAACTAAGTGTGAGGTGCTGGCCCTGCCGGACCTCTCGCGATATCGCGATGCGCGATGGACCTACAAGCGCCGAGGGTAAATCTATCGGGACCCTACGCGCGCTCGATGAAGCAAATACCCTGCATCACACCGACGGTGCGACAAAGACATACTGCTAGCAGTCCTTACCCGCGAAGAATGTTGAGCGTCCAGCAAAGCCATCAGAGACTACAAGGGAGGGAAGGACTAGCATCGTGGTGTCGGCCCTGGCTGGCCGCATGTAGCCAAGTCATCGATCGAAGCCCGTCCGTTGTACTTCGGCTGGGCGACCGCGGCTTTTGCGGACCTTAGTGGTCCGGCCAACGCCCTTCGCGGCGACAGCCTCCGTGGGGGGCCGGGCCTGGCTGACGTCGGCGCGCATCCGGGTGTCGACGACGTCGCGGTCGATGCCCTTGGCGCGTAGCTCGCTGGCGGTGGCGTCGCGGCGTTCGGCGCTGTCGTAGGTGGCACGACCGTCCTCGCGGGCCTGGACTCCGAGGGCGTCACGCTGGGCTGCCACGGCGGCCGCCCGCGCGCGCTCGTCGGGGTCCGGTTCGTGCTCGGCCGCGCTGCGCGCCTCGTCCGCCAACCTGTCCTCGCGGTCAGCCTGCTGCATGAGTCGCTGCGCCTCGGCGTACTCCGCGGCGGCGCGGTGACGCTCCTTCTCGGCGGCCGCGACGGCCACGAGCTCGGCCTGGCTCATCA
Source organism: Cellulosimicrobium sp. Marseille-Q4280 (assembly GCF_943181405.1). Classification (GTDB taxonomy): domain Bacteria; phylum Actinomycetota; class Actinomycetes; order Actinomycetales; family Cellulomonadaceae; genus Cellulosimicrobium. The sequence goes on along the minus strand of NZ_CALPBY010000003.1, from coordinate 486,903 downwards.
GGTGCGGGAACTTCGACGCGATCGCGAGGTCGACGTCGACGTCCTTGCCCTTCCAGGCCTGCACGTCGCGCAGCCCGCCGCGCCCGATCGGTCCCAGCTCGGCGTCCGCCGGCAGGCGGTCGATCATCGCGAGTGCGTCGTCCTTCGTGAGCGTCCGGACCGGCTGTGAGCCGTCGAGCTCGTCGCGGGCCTCGAACCGTGGGCCAGGAGTGCGCGCGTCACGCTCGTCCTGCGCGCGGGCGGCGAGCCCGTCGGGGTCCAGTCCGTACCGGGTGCGCATCTCGGTGCGCATGTGCTCCTCGGCGCGCACCGCGTCGGGGTCCTCACGTGTCCACGTGCGAGCGACCTGGTACGTCTGGGCGACCTGCTCCGCAGGCGCCCGGTCCCACCAGTCCGAGCGGTACACGTTGCCGAGCTCGACGCGGGCGGCGCGCCGATCGGCCTCGAACCGGGATTGCATCTCGCGGGCCTGCTGCTCGCTGCGTGCCTGCGCGCGTCGCAGCGCCTGCTCGCGCATCCGTGCGAGACGTTCGCCGACCTGCCCGGCGGCGGTGACCATCACGCGTAGCTGGCCCTCGAACGCTTCCTCGATGCCGTCGCTCTCCTCAGCCATGACCTGCCCCCTCCTATCGCTCCGGGCCGCGCTGCGCGCCCGGCTGGACCGTGTGCCGCCTGCGTGCCGCCTCGAGGTCTGCCGGCAGCGGTGACGCCGTCGTGCTCGCGTCCGTGTGTCCGGCGCCCAGCCGGTCGAGCACGGCCTGCGCCTGCGGGTCGAGCACCGTCGTCGTCGGCGCCGGCGCGGTGACCGTCGCCGTGCTGCCGCCGCTCGGCGCCAGGCTCGGCAGGGCCTCGCGCACGCGCACGAGCCGTGCCCGGGTGTCCTCGGCGAGCAGGCGCGCATGACGCTCCTGCTTCGCCGCGATCGCCGCGCCGTGTACGGCCTGGGTGAGCCGGAGCAGCTGACGGATCATCGCGGCCTGCGCGACGGTCCCGCGCCCGCCGCGGGCCGCGCTCGCCAGGAGCATCGCCGCCCCCGAGATGGCGATCGTCCCGGCCTTGTCCGGGCGCACGGTGCGTCGGTGCGTCTGGGCCGATCGGGAGAGCGCGTCGGCGGCCGCGGCGAGGTCGCCGGGAGTCTCCTCGGTCGCATTCGACCATGCGGCGAACGCGCCCGCGGTCTGCCGTGCGACGGTCGCCCACGTGTCCCGGTCCTCGACCGGGACCGACCGCAACCGGTCCACCAGTGCGCGCAGCTCGTCGTGCTGCGTGGCCCACATCTCGGGGTCCGGCTCGGTCGTCTCGCGTCCCGCGGACACGACGCGCCTGCCGCGCTTGGCGGCGTTCCACTCGGCCGCCGCGTCGCTGGCGCCGGTGGGCGTGTCGGGCCACCCGTCGCGCAGGCGGGGCAGGGACAGGTCGCGGGCGAGGTGGCCGCCGCCGTACCAGATCGGTCGCTCGCCGGCCTGTGGCCGCTCGGCCACCGAGTAGCCCGTGACGACGTCCGTGCGCCCGTCCGCGAACCGGGCACGGACCAGCAGTCCGGCCCGGCGCATGCGCCGCACGAACTCGGCCTCGTCCTCGCTCGCGCTCGCGCACCCGCGCACCTTGAGCGCGAGCAGGTACCGGGGCTGGTCGGTGCGCAGCTCGGCCGCGACGCGCGCCTGTCGGTCCGACCCCGGCAGCGCCGCCCAGGCCGGTACGCGCCCGCCCTCAAGGCGACTCGCGCGCTCGTACTTAGCCTGCGCCCGTGCACGCGCCTGAACCTCGCGCTCGGCGGGGTCGTAGCCACGCGTCGAGCGCTCCGCCCGCACCGCTCCAGCTGCTCCAGGCCGTGCTTCACCTCGAGCGCGCGCACCGCGGTCTGGGCGCGCCGGAAGTCGTTGTGCACCGACGCCTTCGTGCCGTCCTCGCGCACCAGGTTCACGGCAAGGTGGATGTGGTCGTTGCCGTTCGTCGAGACACCGTGACGCACCGCGACCCACCGGCACGGCGCCTTCGTGCCCTCGTTGTCGTCGAACCCCATCGCGCGCACGAAATCGTTCGCGATCGCGTTCCACTGCTCGTCGGTCAGCGTGCCCTCATCGGCACGCAGCGACAGAGAGCAGTGCCACACGTGACCGCCGCTCACCTGCACGTAGGCCGTCCGCGGCTGGTCCAGATGGTGCGCGATCCGCAGAGCCGCGCCGCGCCCGAGCTCGTCGTCGTTATGCCACGCCATCAGCGCCGCGTCGCCCGCGACCAGGTGCGGCTCGGTGTGCTCGTTGGAGCGGCCCGGTCCGACAAGGTAGCTCATCAGTCCGGCCATGCGATCGCCCCGGACGACGTTGGGCATCACGGCCGACTCAGCCCGTCGATCGTCGCGTCGATCCGCTCGGCGAGACGGCGCACCGCCCGCAGCGTCTCGACCATCTCGTCCTGCACCTCGCCGGTCGCGTTGGTCGCCTTCGCCATCTGATTGACGTTGTTCGACACCGCGGCCAACAGGCGGTGCAGACCGAAGAGCTGAGCCATCGCGTTGCGCCGCTCGGTCGGGGTCTCCGACGTGCCAGACGCCAGCGCCGATTCCACGAGAAGACGCGGCACGGTCACGCGCCGCTCGTGCGCCAGCCGAAGCAGCATGCCCTCGTCCTCGGGCGTGACCTTCACCTCGTCGCGGTGCTGTCGGTCGGCCGGTGCGGTCCGAAGACAGAGGGGTGTGCGCGAGCGCACGCGCACACCCCCCACACGTCAGGCCACGGCGATCACCCGCAGGTGTGCGCGCCGTGCTCCACGACCACCTCCGACGACACCTCCTCGCCGTCGACGGTCGCCTCGGCCGAGACCGTGACGGACCCGGCCGCGAGGGACTGCGCGCGCACCGCGAAGGCCTGGTACGCCGATGCACCCGGTGCGACGTCCGCGACCGTCCGGCTGCCGAACGCCGTCGAGAGCGTCACGTCCGCCGGCACGTCGCTCGCGTTCGTCGCGGCGACCGCGAGGTACACCCGTCCGGCGAGGCAGCGCGGCGAGACCTCGATGTCCAGCTCGACCTCGGCCGGGTCCTCCGCCGCGGTGACCGTGAGGTCGCGCAGCCGGCCGGTATTGTCGAACGAGCCGAACCCGACCCGGCCCTCGGTGAACGTCGTGTCGTTCGCGGTGAGGAGCGGCGTGTCGAGCCCGTCGACGTAGACGGCGATGTCTCCGCTGTCCGCGCAGCGCACGACGCGCACGTCGTGCCACTCCTCGTCGGTGACCGCCGGCGGCGCGCCGACCGCCCCGTCCCACTGGTCGTCGATCCGCTCCCGGTCCTTGCCGTCGACCTTGAAGATGCCGTTGTGGGCGTAGATCGTGTTGTCCTGCGAGAGGTGGGCGTAGTAGTACTCGGTGTCCGACTGCCACCCGAACACGACGATGACGTCCCGGTTGTTGACCGACGCCGGCGCGTCGAGCCGGACCTCGGCGTCGAGCGCGAACGAGCCCAGCTCGGGCCCCTCGGTGAGCACCGCGTACTCGAACGGCCGGCGGATGCCGTCGTTCGGGTTGTCCCCGACCTCGGCGAGCACGATCTCCTCGCCCGGGAACTGCCACTTGGCCGGCGTCCGGGGAGCCCAGCTCTCGGCCCCCATGACGTCGGTGACCTGCTCGCCCGCCGGCGCGCACGACGGCGGTGCGGGCGGTTCCACGGGCACGGCGCCGAACAGCGCGTACTGCGCGGCGACCTGCTCGGGCGTCGGGACGGTGTCGAGGAACATGAGGTCGTCCATCCGCCCGTGGAACGGGTTGGCCTCCCGCGTGTCCTGCGGGAAGCTGCCCCCGATCTTGAGGCCCGCCGGGTCGGTCGGGGACGTGGCCCCCGCCCCCCAGGGGTTGGCGGCCGTGTAGCGGCCGGCGAGCTCCTCGCCGTTCATGTACAGCTTCATCTCGCCGCCCGCGAAGTCGAACGTCGCCGCGAGGTGGACCCAGGTGTTCCGCTCGAGGATCTGGTCCCACGGCAGGTCGGCCGCGAAGGTCCAGGACCCCGCACCGTCGACGCGCCGCCCGAGGGCGACCAGCTTGAGCTCGCCGTCGACGGTGATGACCTCGAGGAGCGCGCGCACCGCGTGGCCGTCGGAGGTCCCCGTCAGCACACCGGCCAGGCCGATGGCGTTGTACCGGTCGTCGGGGTTCGCCGTGCCGGAGTTCAGCGCAGGGTGCTCGCCGGTGGGCTTGAACCAGCCCATGACCGAGATCTCCTCGGTGCCGGCGAAGGCCCCGAGCGAGTCGACGCCCGCGGCGTCGTAGACCCCGGCCTTCCAGTCGTCGTTCGAGGACGTGAGCGGGCTCATCTGCTGGGTCTGCAGCGCCTCGCCCGCGCCCGGGTAGGCGCGGTCCGCGACGCGCATCTCGACGCCGCCGTTGACGAGCTCGATGTCGGTGCCCGACCACCCCTGGTCGGCCTCCCACGTCGGGGCGCCCTCGGCCGGGTGGTCGAAGTCGTAGTGCGCGACGAGGTTCGGCGCGAGCTCCGGCAGCGCGACCGGCGACGACGCGCCGGCGTGCCGGGCACCGGTGACCTTCCAGATCTTCCCGTTCGCCTTGGAGATCAGGTACAGCTCGCCGTCGGCGTCGGACCCGAACCGCAGGTCGACGCGCTGGTCGCCGACGAGCTCCTGGAAGGTCGTCTCCTCGCCGTCCTGGAACACCCGCAGGTGTTCGATCTCCGCGAGGTCCTCGAGGTCGCCGTCGTTGCGCACCATCTCGTCGGCCTCGGTCGCGAGCACCCAGCCGCGGACGAGGTCCGTGAACAGGTACCGGCCCTGCAGCTCGGGGATGTCGCCGCGGTAGACGAAACCGCCGTTGAGCGCGACGCCCGCGTCACCGGTCTGACCGGGGTCGCGGTTGTGGTCGTAGGCCGCGACCGGATAGGTGAAGTCGAACCGCTCGGCGTCGTCCGCCGGCAGCGGGTAGATCTGCCGGTTGTCCGCGACGAAGGACCCTTCGCGCACGGACCAGCCGAAGTTGTCCCCGGGCTCGACCGCGTAGACGGACTCGACCTGCCACTCGCCGATGTGGCCCAGGTACATCGTGTGGTCGCCCTCGGGGTCCCAGCTGATGCGGTGCGGGTCGCGCAGGCCCACGGCGTAGATCTCGGGCAGCGCGCCCGGCTCGTCGAGGAACGGGTTGTCGTCGGGGATGCCGTACCGCCCGTTGGTGCTGTCGTCACCCAGCGGGTCGATGCGGAAGACCTTGCCCTGGGGGGTCGCGAGGTTCTGGGGATTGCCGTTGCCCACGCCGTTGCCGCCGTCGCCGACGAGGACGTAGAGGTTGCCGTAGTCGGCGTCGCCCGGCTCGACGGTCGGGTTGAACGCGATCTGCTGCACGGTGTGCACCCGCCCGGCGAACGGCACGCGCAGGACCTCGCGGCTCGTGCCCTCGAAGACCTCGGCGGACGGGTCCGTCGCGGTCCACTCGGTGACGACGCTGTGGAACGCCGTGTTGCCGTAGCCCGGGAAGTCCGGGGTGTCCTGCGTCAGCGCGGTGCCCGCCTCGGTGTGGACCGTGTAGAACTTCCCGTTCTCGGCGAACTCCGGGTGGAACTCGGCCGAGCCGAGGCCCGTGCCGAGGCCGGCGCTGTTGTGGAAGTTGTCGAGGAACGCCTGCCGGACGTCCAGGTACGGCACGTGCTCGCCCGAGTCCTTGTCGACCGTGTAGAGGACGGCGTTGTTGTCGGGCAGCATCAGCCGCCCGGACCCGTCGGGGATCTCGTCGAGGTGCGTGATGCGGTTGTGCCGCACCAGGCGCTGGTCCTGGGTCGCGGGCGTCGTCGTCGACTCCGGCAGCTGGGCGAGCTCGGTGACCTCGATGCCCAGCGCCGAGGGTGCGGGGTCGGGCAGAGGGTTGAGCAGCGGCTCGCTCGGCGTGGTGCCGCCCGCGGCGCAGTCGGCGGGGTTCCCCGTCGGGATCGCCAGGTTCTCGCCCGCGGTGTCGACGGCGACGTCGTCGAGCATGAGCCGTCCCGCGCTGCTGGCCCCGTTGATCCAGAAGAACCGGTCGAGGGCCCCGGTGACGGCCTGGCGGAACCCGAACTGCTGCTCGGTGCCCTCGGGGAGCCGCGTGATCTCGTCGTACGGCCCGCCCTGGCTGTAGACGGCGACCTTGTCCGTCGCGTTGTCGGCGACGATCCACACGCACTGCCACGTGTCGCGCGACCACACGCCGGCGGGCTTGAAGCCCCCACCGTCGCGGACGAGCATGACGTCGTTGTTCTGGTTGTTGACGTAGGCGCGGCTGTTCACGTAGTCGGACGGCGCGTCGACGTCGGTGATGCCGAACGACGTGTCGACGCTCCCGGTCCGCATGAAGCGGAAGAACACGGTGCCGGTGTCGCCCTCGGCGATCCCCGGGACGGCGCGATGGGCCCGCTGGCCCCCGCCGACCATCTCGAGGACCTGGTTGTTCGCGTTGAGCGGGTCGGCGACGACCTGGGCCGCCGTGGAGGCCGACCACCCGTCCTGGCCCGTCAGCGCCCTGCGCTCGTAGGTCTCGAAGCTGAGGATCTCCGTGAACTCCTCGTCGGCCACCACCGCGGCTGCCGGTGGCACGAGGAGGGTCGCTCCCAGGACCGTCGCGAGGGAGAGCGAGAGGACCGCTCTTCCTCGGCGACTCGACTGCGTAGACGTCATCGTCTGCTCCACTTCGTCGGAGGGTGCGCACCGCCGCGCCACGGTCGTCCGGGTCGCGTGCGCGTCGCCACGTCCGCCACGGGGTCGCCGAGGTTCGCTTCTCCTGTCGGGTCGTGCACGTCGGTGTGCACGACTCCTCGCAGGCTAAGGAAAGGGTTTTCCCTCGTCAAGAGGAACGGTGCGTGCCGGGAGCACGACGAAGGGCCCCGGCGGTCCGACCGCCGAGGCCCCTCGTCACACCCTCCGTGGCGTCAGGAGAGCACCGCGACCGGCTCCTCGGGGTGCGGGAGGATCCGGCGCAGCACGTCGGCGAGGGTCACGACCCCGACGAACCGGTCGCCGTCCATGACCATCGCGAGCTGCTCGCTCGACTCGCGCATGCGCGCGAGCGCGGCGTACACCGTCGTGCCGGACTCGAGCACGAAGCCCGGCCGGGTGAGCTCGCGCGCGGGACGGTCGTCCGGCTCGACCAGCGTGTCGCGCACGTGCACGACGCGCGGGACCGCGCTGCCGTTCTGCAGGAGGATCCGCAGGTGGCCGGAGCGGGCCGACGCGGCGCGCACGTCGGACGCCGTGGCGTCCGACGGGACGGACGTCGGTCCGGCGCCCTCCGGGACGAGCGCGTCCACCGTGAGCGTCTCGAGCTCGAGCGCACCGGAGATCTGCACCCGGTACGACGCCTCGAGCGCGCCCACGTTCGCCGAGTGCTCCACCAGGTGGCGCAGCGTGGCCGGATCCTGGCCGCCGCCCTCGACGTTCTCCACCGGCTCGACGCCGACGGCACGGACGCACCGGTTCGCGAGCGCGTTGAGCCAGCGCAGCAGCGGGCGGAACGCCCACATGAACCCGCGCATCGGGAGCGCGAGCAGCGTCGCCGACCGCTCCGGGTGGGCGATCGCCCAGGACTTCGGTGCCATCTCGCCGATCACGAGGTGCAGGAACGTCACGATGATCAGCGCGAGCACGAAGCCCGCGACGTCGGCGACCCACAGCGGGGCGCCCCACGTCTCGAACACGGGGGTGAGCCAGTGGTGGACGGCGGGCTTGGTGATCGCGCCGAGCGCGAGCGTGCACGCCGTGATGCCGAGCTGCGCGCCCGCCATGAGGAGCGTCAGCTCGTTCGAGCTGCGCAGCGCCGCCCGGGCCGCGCGGCTGGTCGCCGCGGCGTCCTCGAGACGGTGCCGCTTGGCGCCGAGGAGCGCGAACTCCACGGCGACGAAGAACGCGCTGAGCGCGATGATCGCGACGGTCGCCGCGACGACGACCCCGGGGTTGCTCATCGGGTCTCCTCCTCGGCGATCGCCCGCGGGTCCGCGGCGGTCGTGGGTCTCTCGTCGGGCTCGTCGCCGCGGTGCTCCTCGAGCCGCACCCGCACGAGGTGCGGGACGTGGCGCTCGACCGACAGGACGTCGACGACGAGCGTGCGCGTGACCGGCTCGTCGTGGACGAGGTCGGCCGGGTCGAGGGGGAGCGGTACCTCGATGGTCTCGCCGGCCCGCGGCAGCGCACCGTGCTGCGCGATGAGGAGCCCGGAGACGGTCTCGTGGTCGCCGCGCGGCAGGTCGTGCCCGATGGCGCGCTCCGCCTCGTCGAGGTGGACGTCGCCGCCCATGATCCACACGTCGTCGTCCTCGGCGGTCACCGTGACGGGCTGCTCGGGGTCGTGCTCGTCGGTGATCTCCCCGACGACCTCCTCGGCCAGGTCCTCGAGCGTCAGGACGCCCGTGAACCCGCCGTACTCGTCGATGACGCACGCGAGCTGGTTGCGCGTGCTCGTGAGCTGCGCGAGCGCGTCGGGCAGCATCATCACGGTGGGCAGGACCACGGCGGGACGCATCAGGTCGGTGACCGGGGCGTCGTCGGGCAGCGACGTGGCGAGCAGGTCGGCGAGCTGGACGACGCCCAGCGGCTGGTCCGTCTCGTCGACCACGGGGTAGCGCGTGTGCGCGTGCGCCATGAGCTCGCGCACCTCGGCCACCGTGGCCTCCGGCCGGACCGTCCCGACGCGCGAGCGGGGGATCATGGCGTGCTCGACGTCCTGGTGGGGGAAGTCGAGGATCCGGTCGAGGAGCACGGACAGCTCGTCGGGCAGGTCGCCGCTCTCGCGCGACTCCGCGACGATGTGCTCGAGGTCGCGCGCCGTGGCGGTGCTGTCGACGTCGTGCACGGGCTCGATCTTCAGCAGGCGCAGGAGCGCGTTGGACGCCTTGTCGAACACGGCGATGAGCCAGCCGAACACCGTGAGGTAGGCGGTCGTCGAGCGGGCGAGCCCGCGCGCGAGCGGCTCGGGCCGTGCGATGGCCAGGTTCTTCGGGAACAGCTCGCCGAAGAGCATCTGGATGATGGTCGACAGCACGAGGGCGAGCACGGTGCCCACGGCGACGCCGACCCCGCTCGGGACACCGACGCCGCCGAGCATGGTGCCGAGGGACTCGCCGATCAGGGGCTCGGCGACGTAGCCGACGAGCAGCCCGGTCACCGTGATGCCGAGCTGCGCGCCGGACAGGACGAAGGAGGTGCGCCGGGTCACGGCGAGCGCGCGTCGCGCGGACTCGTCGCCCGCGGCGGCCTTCGCGCCGAGCCGTGACCGGTCGACGGTCATGTAGGCGAACTCCTGGGCGACGAAGTACGCCGTCGCGGCGGTGATCGCGAGGACCACGAGGAGTCCGAGGAGGAGGGACAGGAAGGTCATCACCGGGCCCGCACCGTCCTTCGGTCGTCGAGGACGCGGTGTCGCGTCCGGTCGCCCGGGCCGGTGCGGTCGGGACTATGGTCGGGGTCGTCGGCCGCCGGGGCCTCGAGAGTCATCTCTTCCACGAACGACCCCAACGCGGCAGCCTCTCGATTCGTTCCCGCTCCCGACGGGCGACCTCGTCGGGGAGGGCGCGGGGGCCGGAGGACGCGGGTCCGGTAGGGTCGTCCGCGATGTCCAGCCAGCAGCCCACCCAGCACAGCGCCGAGCCCGAGCGGGCTCCGGCCGCGGCCACCTCCACGCCCCGCAAGGTGCGCGTCCTGCTCCTCTTCGGCGGCCGCTCCGGCGAGCACGCCATCTCCGCAGCGACCGCCGCGGGGGTGCTCCGCGCGATCGACCGCTCGCGGTACGACGTCGTCCCGGTCGGCATCACGCCCGACGGCGGGTGGGTCTTGGCCGCGGACGAGCCCGAGCGCTGGGAGATCGCGGACGGCCGCCTGCCGCGGGTCGAGGCGACGGGCGAGGACGTCGTGCTCCCGCTCGCGACCGATCGCCGCGGCGTGCGCGTGCTCGCGCCGGGCGAGATCCCGCGCGAGCTCGGCGAGGTGGACGTCGTCTTCCCGCTGCTCCACGGGCCGTACGGCGAGGACGGGACCGTGCAGGGCCTCCTCGAGCTCGCCGACGTGCGCTACGTCGGCGCCGGTGTCCTCGCGTCCGCCGTCGGCATGGACAAGCACTTCATGAAGCTCGTCCTCGCCGGCCAGGGCCTGCCCGTCGCCCCGTACACGGTGATCCGGCCGGGCGAGTTCGAGCGCAACCCCGACGCGTGGACGCAGACCGTCGCCGGACTCGGGCTGCCCGTCTTCGTCAAGCCTGCCCGCGCCGGGTCGAGCCTCGGCATCTCCAAGGTGGACGACCTCGCCGACCTGCCGGCCGCGATCGCCGAGGCGCAGCGGCACGACCCGAAGGTGCTCGTCGAGGCCGGCGTCGTCGGGCGGGAGATCGAGTGCGCCGTGCTCGGCGGACGGGACGGCGGTCGCCCGCGCGCGTCGCTCCCCGGCGAGATCGTCGTCACAGGCGCGGAGCACGCGTTCTACGACTTCGAGGCCAAGTACCTCGACGAGGCAGGCGTCGAGCTCTCCTGCCCGGCCGACCTGCCCCCGCACGTCGTCGCCGAGGTCCAGGACGTCGCCGTGCGCACGTTCGAGGCCGTCGGGGCCGAGGGGCTCTCGCGCGTCGACGTCTTCGTGACCGCCGACGAGCAGGTCGTCGTCAACGAGATCAACACGATGCCGGGCTTCACGCCGTTCTCGATGTACCCGCGCATGTGGGAGAGGTCGGGCCTGTCCTACCCCGACCTCATCGACGAGCTCATCGCGCTCGCCCTCGAACGGCCCACGGGCCTGCGCTGATCCTGCCGCCGACCCTCGGAGGAGGGACGGCGCCGCCCCGCCCCGCGGCACTCCGACGGAGCGTCAGCCGGCGTCGGCGGCGCCGACGCACGCGCGCGTCTGCGGCACCTCGAGGACGGCGGGCGTGAGGTCGGCGACGAACGACGTCGAGTGGTTCGCGGCGACGGCCGGCGGCACGACGACCTGGACCGCCGGGTCGCGACCGTAGGTGGTGAAGGTCCACGTGCCCTCGCCGTCCTCGACCACGAGCCAGTCGACGGTCCCCGAGGTCGACTCGACGCTCTGGCACGCGGTCGTCGTCGGGCCGGGGACCTCGACGCCGCAGCGCAGCGTCACCGCCGCGCCCGGCTCGCCCCAGGCCGCGGTCGCCTGGCTCGTCGTGCCGACCTTCGGCAGGTCCTCGGCGAGCGCCTCCGGCACGGCGAGGACGACGTCCGCGCACAGGGGGTTCGCGGCGTCGTCGGCCACGGGGACCCCGATGCGGGGCGCGCACGCGCTCGCGGTGAGCACGACGGCCGCGACCACCGGGAGCAGGACGGCACGGCGCGGACGGCGGCGGTGCCCGGCGCGTGGGCGCGGGGCAGGTCGGGCGGGGGTGGTTCCGAGCACGCGACCACGGTAGTCGCCCGGGCGAGGTCCGCGTGAACGGCCGGCGCCGGGGACCGGTGGTCCGGGCGGAGCCGGCCGTGCGGCCGGTGGGCGGTCGACAGCTAGGGTGGCCGCGTGAGCGAGACGCCCCTGCTGGTCCGCGACGTGGCCGAGGAGGCCCTCCTCGCCCGGATCTTCCCCCTCCTGCCCGCCGCGCCGACGACGATCGTCGGTCCGGGTGACGACTGCGCCGTCGTCGCCGCTCCCGACGGCCGCTACGTCGTGTCGACCGACGTGCTCGTCGAGGACCGGCACTTCCGCCGCCGGTGGTCGAGCGGGTACGACGTCGGGTGGCGCGCCGCGGTGCAGAACCTCGCCGACATCGCGTCCATGGGCGCACGGCCCGCGGCGCTCGTCGTCTCGCTCGTCATGCCGGGCGACCTCCCCGTCGAGTGGGTGACGGGGCTGGCGCGCGGCCTCGCCGCGGCGTGCACACCCGTCGGTGCGGCCGTCGTCGGCGGGGACCTGTCGGGTGGTGACCAGGTCGTGGTGGCGGTGACGGTGCACGGCGACCTCGAGGGACGGGCGCCGGTGCTGCGCTCCGGCGCCCGACCGGGCGACGTCGTCGCCCTCGCGGGCACGCTGGGGCGCGCGGCTGCGGGCCTGGACCTGCTGGAGATCGGTCGGCCGGAGACCCCGCTCACGGACGCCTACCTCCGGCCCGACCCGCCGCTGGCGGCCGGGCCGCGCGCCGCAGACGCCGGTGCGACCGCGATGATGGACGTGTCCGACGGCCTGCTGCGCGACGCCGGACGCATCGCCCGTGCGAGCGGCGTGCGGATCGATCTCACGGGGGCGGCGCTCGACCCGCACCGCGCCGAGCTGCGCCTGCCCGCGCTGGTCGCCGCCGCAGAGGGCCTCAGCCAGCAGGCGGTCGCGGCGGGCGTGGACGGGTGGCGCGTCGTCGTCGAGGACTGGGTGCTCGCAGGGGGCGAGGACCACGCGCTGCTCGCGACGTTCCCGGCGGGCACGGCGCTGCCGGAGCCGTTCCGGGCCATCGGGACCGTGCAGGGAGCGGACGACGAGGGGCCGCGCGTCACGATCGACGGCGCAGGGGCGGACCGCGCGACGGGGTGGGACCACTTCGGCGCGTGAACGCGTGGCGTCGTCCGCCGACGACGCGGCCTGCGGCGAGCCGCGACGGGACGCAGGGGTGCGTCAGCTCCGGCGGTAGCGCACCGCGGTGAGGTCCTTGCCGCCGATGTCGTCGCGGCGCTCGACGCCGTCGGGCGTGAAGCCGTGGCGGCGGTAGAAGCGGCGGGCGCGCTCTGCGTCCTCGAGGACCCAGAGCGTCACCACGACGCCCGGGGGCACGTCGGCGAGCAGCGTGCGCATGAGGTCGCGCGCGACCCCGCGACCCCAGGACTCGGGGTCGAGGTAGATGGCGTAGATCTCGAGGTCGCCGACGTCGGCGTCCTCGTCGCGGCTCGGCCCGAGCGTCGCGAAGCCGATGGTCCGGCCGTCGGCGTCCGCGAGCCACGTCCGCGCGCCCGGCGTGGAGAGGCTCTCGACCCAGTGCTTCTCGCGCTGGTCGACGTCGAGCGAGGCCAGGTACTCGTCGGGCACGATCCCGGCGTACGCGCCGCGCCACGACGCGATGTGCACCGCGGCGATCGCGCTCGCGTCCCCGGGGCCGGCGGGGCGGATGGTTACCTCGCTCAGTTCCGTCACCATGGACAAAGCCTGCCATCGGGCAGCGGTTCCGCCAAACCGGTTTGTCCCGACCTTCAGGAGATCTCCGCAACCGGCGGCCCTGGGCGGGCGCGGGATCCGGGGCCGGGGACGACGAAGCGCCCGCCGGCGGGGCCGACGGGCGCTTCGTGGAGGCGTTCTCGCGATCAGGCGGGACGCGTGACCTTGCCGGCCTTGAGGCACGAGGTGCACACGTTGAGGCGCTTGGGCGTACCCGACACCACGGCGCGGACGCGCTGGATGTTCGGGTTCCAGCGGCGCTTCGTGCGGATGTGGGAGTGCGAGATGCTGTGCCCGAAGCCCGGGCCCTTGCCGCAGACGTCGCAGTTGGCAGCCACGGTTTCTCCTGATCGTCGTGCACGTCGCGCGCAGGCAGCCGCGACGTAGTGAATGGTCTGTGGGTTCTGCCCGGTCGTTCGCACGGCGTGAGGCGCGTACGGCGGATCGTCGTACGGCTTGTGGCGCGCGAAGCACCCGGGCAACCTCCTCAGGGTAGCCGATCGGGTGGCGTCTGCTCAAATGAGCGCCCGCGGCCAGGCCCCTGCGGCCGGGTTCGGGAGCAGAGACTACGGTGTTGCCGAGCATCGACCGACCAGCGAGGAGCCCGACCGACGTGAGCCGCCGTACCGACGTGATGGACGCCGCCGACGTCCTCGCGTGGGCCCGGGACGGCGTGGAGGCGCTCGGCGCGGCGCGTTCCGCGCTCGACCGTGTCAACGTCGTCCCCGTCGCCGACGCCGACACGGGGACGAACCTGTACCTCACCTTCCTCGACGCGACGCGTTCCCTCGGCACCTCCGTGGCGTCCGCGCCCTCGGGGGAGGCGCACGGGGGCAACCTGGCGGAGGCGCACGCGGGCGACCTGCTGGTCCGGCTCGCGCGGGGGGCGCTCGTGGGCGCGCGCGGCAACTCCGGCGTCATCCTCAGCGAGTACCTGCGCGGGCTCGCGGTCGCGCTCGCCCCGCACCGGACGGTGACGGGGACGGCGCTCGCCGCGGCCCTCGCCGCCGCCGCGCGCACGGCGCGGGGAGCGGTCGCCGAGCCGCTGCCGGGCACGATCCTCACGGCGGCTGACGACGCTGCCCGGGCCGCCGCGCACGCCGCGACTCCGTGGGCCGCGCACGCCGCGGACGCGCGGGCGGGTTCCGTACGGGTCGCAGGTCCTGCCGTCGTCGCGGGCGCCGCGCACGACGGTGCCCGGGCGGCCGCGCTGCGCTCGAGCACCGAGCTGGACGTCCTCGCGCGGGCGCGCGTGCTCGACGCGGGCGCGCTCGGGCTGACCCTGCTGCTCGGCGCGCTGCGGGTCGTGCTCGGCCGGGCTGCCTCCCCGCCGCCGAAAGACGCCCGTGCGCGCAGCGACCGCGGCCCGCGCACCGTCGAGGGCCCCGTACGGGACGTCGTGTCGGAGGTGCTCGACATGATGTCCGGCACGGCGCCGGTCCGAGGCGCCGACGACGGGCTCGGCGCGGAGGGTGCCGCGTCGAGCGAGGGAGGCGAGCTCGAGGTGATGTTCGTCGTCGAGGCGACCCGCCCGGTGCTGTCGTCCCCGGACGCCCGGACGGGCCCTGTCGACGTCGCGGGTCGCCTGCGTGCCGCGCTCGGAGGCATCGGCGACTCGGTCGTCGTGGTCGGAGGGCGGACCGTCGGCGGTCCAGGTCAAGGTCCAGATCTCGGTCCCGACGGCGTGGGACGGCCCGGAGGTCTGTGGCAGGCGCACGTCCACACCGACGACCCCGTCGCGGCGGTGACTGCCGGGCGCGCGGCGCTGCTGGCCTTCCCGCCCGGCGGCGCGTCCCTGCGGCAGGTGCGGGTGCGGCACCTGGTCGGCACGGGGCACGAGGCCGCGTCCCGCTCCGCGCTCGACCCTGCGAGTGGAGAGGGCGCCCTCGCGAGAGGAGAGTCCGTCCCGGACGACGGCGCCCCGGGAGACGCCGGCACGGCGCGGGGCGGCAGGGTCGGGCTCGTCGCCGTGACGACGGCACCGGGGCTCGTCGCCGACCTCGCGCGGGCGGGCGCCGTCGTGCTCCTGCGTGACCCGGGCTCGGAGATTGACGCCGCCGCGCTGCACCGCGTCGTCGTCGACACGGGTGCGTCGCACGTCGCCGTCCTGCCCGGCACCGACCTCGGGGGCGACCTCGTCGCCGCGACGCGCGCGGCGGTGCGGGCCGACGGCGTCGAGCGGCTCGAGGTGCTCGACGCCCCGTCGGACCTCCACGTCGTCGTCGCGCTCGCCGCGGCGCAGCTCGTGGACCACGGCGCGACGGGGGACGGGGACGGGACCGGCCTCGACGCGGCGCGCCGCGCGACCGTCTCGGTGCGCGTCGCCGTCGTCGAGACCTCCGGCGGGACGTCGGAGGACGACCTGCCTGCGGCTCTGGACGACGGGCTCGGCGAGGTCCTCGCCGGCCCCACCGAGATCCTCACGGTCCTCGCCGACGACGACGTCGCGCAGGCGGTGCTCGACGCGCTGGTCGGACGGGCGTCCGCCGGGGGAGCGGAGACCGTCGTCCTGCGGTCGGGGCGCGCGGGCGGGACGGTGACGCTCGGGGCGGAGCCGCCGGGCGGCGTCGGGCACGACGAGGGAGGTGTGACCGGATGACGGACCGCATGACCGAGCCGCTCGCCAAGGCGCTCGGGACGCGCAGCGCCGGGCCGCTCGCGAAGCTCGGGGTGCACACCGTCGGCGACCTCCTGGGCCACTACCCCCGCCGCTACGGCGACCCGGGCAAGCTCACCGACCTCGGCGGGCTCGCGCTCGGAGAGCACGTGACGATCGTCGCGCAGGTGCGCTCGGCGACCGTGCGGCGCATGCGCAACCGCGCCGGGGCGATCCTCGAGGCCGTCGTCACGGACGGCCCGCAGCAGCTCTCCCTGACGTTCTTCGCCAAGGGACCGGGGGCCCTGCGGTACCACGAGCAGCGCCTGGCCCCGGGGAGGCTCGGTCTCTTCACGGGCGTGGTCGGTGTCTACCGGGGCGCGCGTCAGCTCGCGCACCCCGACTACCGCATCATCGGCATGGACGACGACGCCGAGGACACCGAGAGCGCCGTCCTCGAGGCCAGCCGCCCCATCCCGATCTACCCCGCGAGCGGGAGCATCCCGAGCTGGAAGATCCAGCCCGCGGTGCGCACCGTCCTGGACCCGCTGCGCGAGGAGGACGTGCCCGACCCGCTGCCGGACGCGGTGCGCGAACGGCACGGCCTGGGCACGCGGCTCGAGGCGCTGCGCGACGTGCACGAGCCGTACGACGTGAAGCAGTGGCAGCGCGGGCGCGACCGCCTGCGCTACGAGGAGGCGTTCGTCCTCCAGGCGGCGCTCGCGGAGCGGCGTGCGCGGGCCGAGGCGGAGCCCGCGACGGCGCGGCCGCTGCGCGCGCCGGGGGAGCCCGGCATCCTCGCCGACCTCGACGCCGCCCTGCCCTTCGAGCTCACGCGCGGCCAGCGCGAGATCGGCGAGCAGGTCGCGCAGGACCTCGCCCGCTCGCGCCCGATGCAGAGGCTCCTGCAGGGCGAGGTGGGCTCCGGCAAGACGGTCGTGGCGCTGCGCGCGATGCTCCAGGTGGTCGACGCCGGCGGCCAGGCGGCGCTCCTCGCGCCGACCGAGGTGCTCGCGGCGCAGCACGCGCGCACGCTGCGCACCCTCCTCGGGCCGCTCGCGGAGGGCGGCTTCCTCGGCGGCGCGGAGCACGGGACGCGCGTCGCGCTCCTCACCGGGTCGCTCGGCGCGGCGGCGCGCAAGGAGGCGCTGCTCGACGCCGCGAGCGGGGCCGCCGGGATCGTCGTCGGCACGCACGCGCTGCTGTCCGAGAACGTGCAGTTCGCGGACCTCGGCCTCGTGGTCGTCGACGAGCAGCACCGGTTCGGGGTCGAGCAGCGCGACGCGCTGCGCGCCAAGGCCCGTACGAGCCCGCACCTGCTCGTCATGACCGCGACGCCCATCCCGCGCACCGTCGCGATGACGGTGTTCGGCGACCTGGAGACGTCCGCGCTGACGGAGATCCCCGCGGGCCGCGCCGGCATCACGACGCACGTCGTCCCGGCCGACAACCCGGCCTGGATGGACCGCACGTGGGCGCGTGTGCGCGAGGAGGTCGACGCCGGGCACCGCGCGTACGTGGTGTGCGCGCGCATCCACCCCGACGAGCCCGGAGACGACGCGCCGCGTGCCGGTGCGGAGGGGGACGACTACGACGAGCTGCCGGACTTCCTGCTCGAGGACGGCACGGCGGACGAGCGGGCCCCGCTGCGCGCGGTGCTCGAGGTCGCCGACGAGCTGCGGGCGCACCCGCGCCTCGCTGGCGTCGCGGTCGGGATCCTGCACGGCCAGATGCCGCCGGCGGAGAAGGACGCCGCGATGGCGGCGTTCGCGAGCGGCGAGGTCCAGGTGCTCGTGTCGACGACGGTCGTCGAGGTCGGCGTGGACGTCCGCGAGGCCACCGTCATGGTCGTGCACGACGCGGACCGGTTCGGCATCTCGCAGCTCCACCAGCTCCGGGGCCGCGTCGGCCGCGGGTCGGCGCCCGGGCTGTGCCTCCTCGTCTCGACCGCGCAGCCCGGGACGCCCGCGGCGACGCGCGTCGAGACCCTCGCGCGCACGAACGACGGCTTCGAGCTCGCGACGGTCGACCTCGAGCTGCGCAGCGAGGGCGACGTGCTCGGGGCCGCGCAGTCGGGGCGCGCGAGCTCGCTGCGGCTCCTGCGCGTCGTGAAGGACGCCGACGTCATCGCGACGGCGCGCGAGGACGCCGCGGCGGTCGTCGCCGAGGACCCGGGGCTCGAGCGCCATCCCGCGCTGCGCGCCGCGATCGCGGACCAGCTCGACCCCGAGCGCGAGGAGTTCCTCGAGCGCGCGTGACCGCCGCCCGCGCGGACCGCCACGCGGGCTCCTGGCTAGGCTGTGCGCGTGACGAGGATCGTGGCGGGGACCGTGGGCGGACGCACCATCCAGGTCCCGCCGCGAGGGACCCGCCCCACGAGCGACCGGGTCCGGGAGGCGATCTTCTCGCGCCTCGACCACTACGGCGTGGTCGACGACGCCCGCGTCCTCGACCTCTACGCGGGCTCGGGCGCCCTCGGGATCGAGGCGGCGAGCCGCGGGGCGCGCGAGGTCACGCTCGTCGACTCGGCGCGCGTCGCGGTCGACGTCGCCCGGCGCAACGTCGCGGCCCTGGGCCTGAGCGAGGTCCGGGTCGTCGCCCAGTCCGCCGAGACGTTCGCCGCGACGGCGGCCGCAGGCCCGGGCGCCACCGGGGCACCCTTCCACCTGGTGTTCCTCGACCCGCCGTACGACCTCGCGTCGGACGCGCTGGCCCGCGTGCTCGACCACCTGGCGGCGCCCGGGGTGCTCGACCCGGCGGCCGTCGTCGTCGTGGAGCGCTCGACCCGCACCGCCGAGCCGGCCTGGCCCACCGGGTGGGAGCTCCTCGCGCGCAAGGACTACGGCGAGACGGCCGTCTTCTTCACCGGACCGGTCGTCCCGGACGGCGAGGAGACGGCGACCCCGGGCTGAGGCGCCCCGTCCCGGACCGTCGAGCGAGACCGTGCGGCTCGGCGCCGTGCCTCAGGCTCCGGGCGCGTGGCGCTCGTCGTCGGACAGGAGACCCACGGCGACCCCGGCGAGCGCGTCGGCGTCGGTGGGGTCGACCAGCGCGACGCTCCCGTCCGCGGCATCGAGCAGCGCACGGGTCGCGCCGTCGTCGGCGACCCGGCCCTCGCTCTCCCTCAGGTTCTCTGCGAGGAACGCGCGCAGCGGACCGGCCGGGACCTCGTCGGGCAGGTCCGCGGCGTCCCGTGCGACGCCGTGGGGGAGCGCGACGAGCAGCAGGGCCGGCACGCGCTCCGCGCCCGGCCCGTCGCCCGGCTGGAAGTAGGGCACGTCCAGCACCCGGGCGCCGAGCCGCGCGTAGAAGCGGAGCCGTGCGGTGGGATCGCCGTGCGCGGCGCTCGCCGCGTGGTGGTCGGGGTGCTCGACCTCGGCGAGGACGAGCACCGGGTCGAGCGCGCGCGACCACGCGTCGAGCGCCGCGGCGAGCAGACGGCCACCGATGCCGCCGCCCCGGCGCCCAGGCGCGATCGCGAGGTACTGGACGAGGAGGACCCGGGTGGCGGGTGACCACGCGCCGACCACGCCCGCGACGACGCGGGCGTCCTCGACCACGCCGAGGCTCCGCAGCCGCCCCGACGCGTGCTCGGCGAGAAACGCGTCGACGCCGACCAGCTCCGCCGGAGGGAACGAGGGTTCGAGGACGTCGCGGTGGAGGGACGCCACGAGAGCGGGCGAGGCGAGCGGGACGACGTCCGGACCGGCGCCGGCAGCTCTCGACGTCTCGGGGATCGCACTCTCGGGGGTCGTGCTGTCCGGGCTCATGCGGACATCGTCCTGCGCCGGGTGCGGACGTGCAGCCCAGGTCGCCGCGAGCACGCCGGGCGGGCAGCCCCGCCGGCACGGTGCGTCGGTCCGGGCATCCGGGAGCCCGTGTACTACCGTGACGAGGTGACCGCAGCCGTCTGTCCCGGGTCGTTCGACCCGATCACCCTGGGCCACCTCGACATCGTGCGTCGCGCCCGCGCCCTCTTCGACGAGGTCGTCGTCGGCGTCGCGCGCAACGCGTCGAAGAACGCGCTCCTGAGCGCCGACGAGCGCGTCGCGCTCGCGCGGCGTGCCGTCGAGCAGGCGGGTCTGGACGGGGTGCGCGTCGAGGTCGTCCCGGGGCTTCTCGTCGACTTCTGCCGAGAGATCGGTGCGTCGGCCGTCGTGAAGGGCCTCCGCGGGGGCGCGGACTTCGACGCCGAGCTCCCCATGGCGCTCATGAACCGGCACCTGGCCGGCGTCGAGACGGTGTTCGTCGCCGGCGAGGCGTCGCTCATGCACGTCGCGTCGTCGCTCGTGAAGGACGTGGCCCGGCACGGCGGTCCGGTGGACGACCTCGTGCCCCCGGGTGTCGGGGACGCGGTACGGCAGGCGCTGGCGCGGGAGCGGGCGAGCAGGTGAGCACGACGGAGAGGACCGGACGGATGAGCGAGCACGACGTGGCGCGGACGCAGGACGGATCGACGGGTGTGCCGACCGGCGACGAGGCGCAGGCCGGCCTGCACACGATCCTCGACGACCTCGGTCACCTCGTCGAGAACGCGCGGACGATGCCGATGTCGGCGTCGGTCCTCGTGCACAAGGCGGACGCGCTCGCGCTCGTCGACGAGCTCCGTGCGGCGCTGCCCGAGCAGCTCGCCCACGCCGACGAGGTGCTCGCCGAGGCGGACGCCGTCCTCGAGGACGCTCACCGCCAGGCGGAGGAGATCCTCACGACGGCGCGTGCGCGGGCGATCGAGCTCGTCCAGGCGGAGCAGGTCGTCGTCCAGGCGCAGTCGCGGGCGCACGAGATCGTGGCCGAGGCGGAGAGCGCGGCCGAAGGGCTCCGCCGCGACGCCGACGACTACTGCGACCAGCGCCTCGCGGACTTCGAGGTCGACCTCGGCAAGGTGCTCGCGCAGGTCCAGGCGGGTCGCGCGAAGCTCGCGGGGCGCCTGGACGGTGCCGGCCGGGTCCCGGAACCGTCGCCCTTCCCGAGCACGATGGCTCCGCGGCCGACCGAACGGCCCGCCGCGCGGCCGGCGGGATAGCCGCCCCCGGATCTCGTTGGCCTCACCTCTCGCGGTGCCGTAAGATCGTCCTTTGGTTCGGTGAACTCGTCCTGCCGACCGTCGTGAGGCCCCCGCCGTGCTCCCGCACGGCACCGTCCCGCGTCGGTGACGGCACGACGTCGGCCCGACCGTCCCCGACACCGTCCGTTGCCTCCTCCTGCCCGGCAGGAGACCGATCCTGGAGCGCGCCATCGCCGCCGAGAAGACGTCGCCGCTCGTGCTCGACACGCACGAGCTCGGTCGGCGACCCGGAAGCATGCTCGACGTCCGGCGCACGGTCTCGGCGCCCGCGGACCTCGGCACGGCGGTCATCGGGATCCCCGAGGGCAGCGAGCTCGAGCTCGACCTGAGCCTCTCCGCCGTGATGGAGGGCGTGCTGGTCTCCGGAACCGTCTCCGGGCGGGCCGTGGGCGAGTGCGTCCGGTGCCTCGACGAGGTGACCGAGCCCGTGAGGGTCCAACTCACCGAGCTGTTCGCCTACCCCGAGCGGGCGCAGGCCGGGCGAGAAGGCGGAGACGGCCACGGTGAGTCCGAGGACGCCGAGGACGTCTACGAGCTCGACGGCGATCTCGCCGACATCGAGCCCGCGCTACGGGATTCCGTGGTGACTGCACTACCATTCAGTCCGGTGTGCCGTCCGGACTGCCCGGGCCTGTGCTCCGAGTGCGGAGCACGCCTCGCCGAGGACCCGGGGCACACGCACGAACTTGTCGACCCTCGGTGGTCGGCGCTGGAGAGCATGTTCGACACCTCGAACGTGTCCGACGAGACGAAAGAGAGCTAGCCGTGGCTGTTCCGAAGCGCAAGATGTCGCGCAGCAACACCCGTGCGCGTCGTTCGCAGTGGAAGACGACCGCCGCGAACCTCACGACCTGCCCGCAGTGCAAGGGCGACAAGCTGTCGCACGCAGCCTGCCCGACGTGCGGCACCTACAAGGCCCGCCAGTACGCCGAGGCGCTGCGCACCGAGCACGCAGGCTGAGGCGCGTGGCACCGGCTGCACCGGCAACCGGTCTGCTCGAGAAGCTCGGGGTCCAGCTGGACCCCGAGCTTCTCGTCCTTGCGCTCACGCACCGGTCGTTCGCGCACGAGAACGGCGGCATCCCGACGAACGAGCGCCTCGAGTTCCTCGGGGACACCGTGCTCGGGCTCGTCGTCACCGAGACGCTCTACCGCCGCCACCCCGATCTCTCGGAGGGTGAGCTCGCCAAGATGCGGGCCGCGACGGTGTCGCAGAAGTCCCTCGCGATCATCGCGCGCGCCCTCGACCTCGGGCGCTACGTCCTGCTCGGCAAGGGCGAGATCCGCACGCGCGGCAACGACAAGGACTCGATCCTGTCGGACACGGTCGAGGCCCTCATCGGTGCCGTCTACCTGAGCCACGGCCTCGAGCCCGCGCGCGGTCTCGTGCTGCGGCTCGTCGAGCCGCGACTCGCTGCCGCGGCCGACCTCGGCGCCGGGCTCGACTGGAAGACGTCGCTGCAGGAGGCGGCCGCGGAGGCGGGGATGAGCCCGCCCGCCTACTCGAGCGACGCCGTCGGGCCGGACCACGCCCGCGTCTTCACCTCGTACGTGCACCTGGACGGCCGGCTGTACGGGACGGGCAGCGGCACGGCGAAGAAGTACGCCGAGCAGGAGGCCGCGGAGCGCGCCTACCGGACGATCGCCGTCGAGCGCGCACAGGCCCTGGCCGGGCGGGCGGAGACGGACGGCGAGACGGCTACCGAGGGCGCGGGTGCCTGAGCTCCCCGAGGTCGAGACCGTCCGCGACGGTCTCGCACGGCACGTGCTCGGCAGCGTCGTGACCGACGTCGAGGTGCTGCGCGACTACAGCGTGCGCCGGCACGACGGCGGCCCGGCGGGCTTCCGCGACCAGCTCCTCGGGCTGCGCCTCGACGCCGCCGTGCGGCGCGGCAAGTTCCTCTGGCTCCCGCTGGGGTCACCGGCGTCGGCCCCGTCCGGCGGCGGCCGGACCTCTGCCGGCACCCGGCCCGCGGCCGCGCTGCTCGCGCACCTCGGCATGTCCGGCCAGCTCCTCGTGCGGTCGGACGAGGGGCTGGACGTGCGGTCACCGCACCTGCGGGTCAGGGTGCTGCTCGAGCCCGAGGGCGGCGGGGACGCGCAGGCGCTCGACTTCGTCGACCAGCGCACGTTCGGCCACCTGTCGGTCCAGGACCTCGTCCCCACGCCCGACGGCGCCCCGGGCGGCCTCGGCTCGGACCTCCCCGCCGTCCCGGGTCCGGTCGAGCACATCGCGCGCGACCTCCTCGACCCCGCCCTGCGGCGCGAGGTCGTGGTCGACGCGATCCGCCGTCGTCGGACCGGCGTGAAGCGCGCGCTCCTCGACCAGACGGTCGTGTCCGGGGTGGGGAACATCTACGCCGACGAGGCCCTGTGGCGCGCCCGCCTGCACTTCGCGCGCGCCACGGACACGCTGCGCCGCGCCGAGGCCCACCGCCTGCTCGACGCGGCCGCCGAGGTCATGTCCGAGGCCCTCGCGCAGGGCGGGACGAGCTTCGACGCGCTCTACGTGAACGTCAACGGGCAGTCCGGGTACTTCTCGCGCTCGCTCGCGGTGTACGGGCAGGAAGGTGAGCCGTGCCCTCGGTGCGGGACGGCGGTGCGCCGCGACGAGTTCATGAACCGCTCGTCGTACACGTGCCCGCGCTGCCAGCCCAGACCGCGCAACGGCCGCTGGTAAGGCGGTCTCCCGCCCGCCCTCCGCGGCGTCAGCGGGGGACGACGTTGCGCAGCTCCTCGCCGGCGCGCAGGGCGTCGAGGTTGGCGTTGAGGAGGTCGGACGCGCGCTGCGGACGGTTGCCCGCGACGTGCGGCGTGAGGATCAGGCGCGGCGCGTCCCACAGCGGTGAACCCACCGGCAGCGGCTCGGTCTCGGTGACGTCGAGGGCAGCACCCCCGAGCGTGCCGGCGCGCAGGGCGGCGACGAGCGCGCCCTCGTCCACCGTCGCGCCGCGGCCGACGTTGACGACGACCGCGTGGTCGGGAAGCTGGTCGATCCGCTCCGCGTCGAGCGCGTGCCGCGTCGTGGGCAGCGCGGGCAGGAGCGAGACGAGGACGTCGGCGGTCGGCAGGAGGGTGGCGAGCTCGTCGTCGGCGACGACCGGGAACCCGTGCCGCTCCCCGCTGCGGCTCGCGACGCCCGTGACGCGCGCGCCGAGCGCGGCGAGCAGGGGCGCGAGCCGCGCGGCGATCGAGCCGAAGCCCCAGATCACGACGTGCGCGCCGTCGAGCGTGTACCGACCGGCGGTCGCCGGGGCGGCCTGCGCGGCGTTGACCGCGCGGTCCCACCGGTGCTCCCTCTGCGCGGCGCCGAGCTCGTCGAGGCGTCGCACGGCGGCGAGGACGAGGGCCAGCGCGTGCTCCGCGACGGGGCCGTCGTGGAGCGACCGCCCGGACGTGACCGTCACGTCGGGCCCGAAGCCCGCGGCGAGCACGGCGTCGGGACCGGCGGCGAGCGTCTGGACCCAGCGGAGCCCGGTGAGGTGGCGCGCGGCGTCGGCGAGGTTGTCGGGCGAGTTCGCCCACGCGACGAGCACCTGCGCGTCACGGTCCTCGACCGGGAGCGGGGCGGCCGCGTCGTAGACCACGACCTCGTCGCCGGGGGCGGCGCGCACGTCCAGGGGGATCGTGTCGGGCACGAGGATCTTCACCGTCGTCTCCAGGGCGTCGGGGGCTTGCGGCGCACGGCCCGGCCGACGTGCAGCACGCCCCGACCGAGCCTCCGCGACCGTAGCAGCCCGCGAGCGACCCGCACTGCCGCGGCCCTGGTCACGGGCCCTTCCGCGGGCGGTTCCCGTGGCGCGGCGCTATGTTCGCCAGGACGCCGTCACGACGACGGCGCGCCGTCCTGGCCGGTCCTTCGTGGACCTCGGAGCACGGGGGTGGAGCGGTGAGCGAGTCGTCAGCAGTGCCGTCCGACGGGGCGCGAGCGGGGGGCGGGTCGCCGACCGGGCCCCCCGGCGCCACGGCAGGGAGCCCGACGCGCGAGCAGGTGCGGGCCGCGATCACCGCCCGCACGCCGCGCAACTACATCACGTGGATCACGCTCGCGTTCATGATCACGTCGTCGGTCGCGAGCCTGCGCGCAGCCCCGACGATGGCGGTCTACGGGCTCGCGGCGGTGTTCCTCTACGTGGTCCCGGCGATCGTCTTCCTGCTGCCGACGTCGCTCGTGTCCGCCGAGCTCGCGTCCGGCTGGTCGGGCGGCGTGTACCGCTGGGTCGCCGACGGCGTGTCGAAGCCGCTCGGGTTCCTGGCGGTCTGGTGCCAGTTCGCGATGACGATCTTCTACTACCCGAGCCTGCTCGGGTACGTGGCGAGCACGCTCGCGTACGTCATCAACCCGGCGCTCGCGAGCAACGGCCTGTACGTGGCGATCGTCATCGTCGTGCTGTTCTGGTCGGGCGTGTGGTTGTCCTCCCAGGGCACCAAGACCGTCGCGGGGCTGTCGAGCATGGGCCTGATCATCGGCACGCTCATCCCCGCGGCGATCCTCGTGGGGCTGGGGATCGTGTTCCTCGCGCAGGGCAACCCGTCGGCGGCGCCCATGGACGCGCAGCACCTCCTGCCCGCGTGGACGGGCCTCGCGTCCCTCGTGCTCATCGTCAACAACTTCCTGTCCTACGCGGGCATGGAGATGAACGCGGTGCACGTCACGAGCCTGCGGCGACCGGGCCTCGAGTTCCCGCGGTCGATGTTCCTCGCGATCGGGCTCGTGCTCCTCATCTTCATCCTCCCCGCCGTCGCGATCAGCTGGGTCATCCCCGCGGACCAGCTCAGCCTCACCGCCGGCGTGATGCAGGCGTTCGACGCGTTCTTCGCGAACTTCGGGGTGAGCTGGCTGACGCCGATCCTCGGGCTCATGCTCATCGCCGCGTCGCTCGGCGGGATGCTCACCTGGCTCGCCGGCCCGTCGAAGGGACTGCTCACCGTCGCGCGCGAGGAGGGCTACCTGCCGCCCTTCCTGCAGCGCCTCAACAAGCACGGGGTGCAGCAGAACATCCTCGTCGCGCAGGGTGTCGTGACCACGTTCATCGCGCTGCTCTACGCGTTCATCCCCGACGTGTCGAGCGCGTACTGGATCCTGTCCGTCATCACCACGCAGGTCTACCTCGTGATGTACCTCCTGCTGTTCGTCGCGGCCGTGCGCCTGCGGCGGATCAAGCCCGACCACCCGCGCGGGTACCGGGCGCCCGCTCTCACGCTCCTGTGCGTGGTCGGCTTCATCGCGTCGGTCGCCGCGATGGTGATCGGCTTCGTCCCGCCCGCGCAGTTCTCGAGCGGGAGCGTCGGGGTGTACGTGCTCATCGTCGGCGGCGGGCTCGGGATCATCGGTCTTCTCGTGCCCGCGCTCTTCTACCTGCTGCGCAAGCCGTCCTGGAAGAACCCGGTCACCGCCGCCGAGGCCGCGGAGCAGGACGGCGACCTGGACACCGCGACGACCGAGGGGACGGAGGCCTGAGATGTCGTCCACCACAGGGACCGCCACGCACGCGCCCCGGCACGAGCCCGAGGAACCGCGACCGCGTCGCTGGGTCGTCTACACGGCCGTCGCTCTCGTGCTGGTCGCACTCGGCGTCGTGATGATCGTGCAGTTCTCGAATGTGCGCGCGAACCGCGACGCGCGCGAGGCCGAGCAGAAGGCCGCCGAGCTCCACGAGCAGCTCGTCGCCGTCGGCATCGTCGGTATCGACCAGGAGACCATCGAGCAGGTCCTCGGGAGCGACGGCGGCGCGTTCTGCACCGACCCCACCGCGCTCGTCGACGCGACCGCGAACCTCGGCGCGGCCAACGGTGCCGCGGGCCCCGGCCTGCGGCCCTCGGTCGTGGAGGAGCGGCGCCTCGCCGGCGACCGCCTCGTCATCGAGGTCTACTGCCCCGAGCAGCTCGACGCGTTCGACGAGTACGTCGACTCGCTCAACCTCACGACGGGCACGACCACGTCCGACGACACGTCCGACGACACATCACAGGAGGACTCGTGAGCGACGCCACGCCGACGGTCGACCCGGCACCTGCAGACAGCGGTCACGTCGAGGAGGTCCGAGGGGCCGTGGGGCGGCTGATGCCCCGCGCCCTGGAGGACCTGCGCACGCTCGTCGCGATCCCGTCCGTGGCGGACGACCGTCTGTTCCCCCGCGCCGAGTGCGAGCGGGCCGCCCGCTGGGTCGCGGACGCGTTCGCCGCCGAAGGGATCGACACGCGGCTCGAGACGACGCCCGACGGCTCGCAGGTCGTGCTCGGGCACCGTCCCGGGCCCGACGGCGCACCGACGGTCCTGCTCTACGCGCACTACGACGTGCAGCCCCCGCTGGACGACGCCGCGTGGACCAGCCCGCCGTTCGAGCTCACCGAGCGCGACGGCCGCCTGCACGGCCGCGGGGCGGCGGACTGCAAGGGCAACATCGTCACGCACCTCACCGCCCTGCGGGCGCTGCGCGCGCTCGGCGGCGACGACCTCCCGGTGGGCATCCGGCTCGTCGTCGAGGGGTCGGAGGAGCAGGGGACCGGTGGCCTCGAGCGCTGGGTCGAGGCGAACCCGGGGGCGCTCGCCGCCGACGCGATGCTCGTGCAGGACACGGGGAACGCCGAGCTCGGGCTGCCGACCCTCACCGTGACGCTGCGCGGCGCGGCGAACGTCGTCGTCCACGTCGAGGCGCTCGCGGGCGAGATCCACTCGGGCATGTTCGGCGGCGCGGCACCGGACGCGCTCGCGGCGCTCGTCGCGATCCTCGCGAGCCTGCGCGACGGACGTGGCGACACGACCATCGACGGGCTCCCCGACACCGTGGCGCGCGGCACGTGGCCCGGCGTCGCGTACGACGCCGACCAGTTCCGGCGCGACGCGGGCGTCCTCGACGGCGTCGGGCTCGTCGGGAGCGGCGAGGTCGCGGACGGGCTGTGGGCCCGTCCGGTCGTGACGATCCTGGGCATCGACGCACCGAGCGTCGTCGGGTCCGCGGCCGCGATCCAGCCGCGCGCGTCCGCGCGCCTCAACCTGCGCGTACCGCCCGGCGCCGACGCGGTCGAGCTCCAGGACCTGCTCGTCGCGCACCTCGAGGCGCATGCGCCGTGGGGGGTGCGCGTGACCGTCGAGCGCGACGCCGCGGGCCAGCCGTTCCAGGCGCGCACGAGCGGCCACGTGTTCGACACGCTGTCCGGTGCGCTCGCCGACGCCTACGGACGCGAGACCGTCACGGCGGGCCAGGGCGGCTCGATCCCGCTGTGCAACGTGCTGGCCGGGCAGTACCCGGACGCCGAGATCGTGCTGCTGGGCGTCGAGGAGCCGGCGTGCCTCATCCACGCGCCGAACGAGTCCGTCGCACCGAGCGAGATCGAGCACCTCGCGGTCGGCGAGGCGCTGTTCCTCGCGCGCCTCGGCTCGCGCTGATCCGGCTCTCGGCGCGTCAGGCGGTCGCGGCGGCCTCCTGGTCGAGCGCCCAGCGGTAGTCCGGCCGCGCGAGGAGCTCGGCGTGCGTCCCGCGCGCCACGACGCGCGCCGGGCCGTCCGGGTCGTCGTCGGGGCGCGCGAGGAGCAGCACCTCGTCCACCGCCTCGAGCGCGCCGAGCCGGTGCGTCGCGACGACGAGGCCGCGGGGGACGACGTCGGACCCGCTGCCCGCCCGTTCGACCGACCGCGTCGTCGCCACCAGGCGTCGCACCAGCGCGTCCGCGGTACCGGGGTCGAGGTGCTCGGCCGGCTCGTCCACGAGCAGGAGCGGTGCGGGGGCGAGCAGTGCCCGCGCGACGAGGAGACGACGTCGTTCACCGCCCGAGACGTCCGTCGCGTCCGGACCGAGCGTCGTGGCGACGCCCTCCGGCAGGCCGGAGAGCCACGCGCCGAGCCCGACGTCGTGCAGCACGGCCTCGGCCTCGGCGGCGCTGACGTCCCCGCGCGCGACGCGCAGGTTCTCGAGCACCGTCGTGTCGAAGACGTGACCGTCCTCGGCGACGAGCACGACCCGGCGCGCTGCCTCGTCGCGAGGGAGCGTGGCGACGTCGACGCCGTCGAGCGTCGCGCGCCCCGCGGTCGGGGCGAGCAGTCCCGCAGCGGTCGCGAGCAGCGTCGTCTTCCCGATGCCGGACGGCCCGACGAGCGCGACCGCGCGCCCCGGGTGCAGCGTGAGACCGACGCCCTCGACGACGGTCCGCGCCCGGGGTCCGTCGGCCAGCCACGCGCACGAGACGCCGTCGAGCACGAGCGTGGTGTCAGGGCCGGGGACCACTCCGGTGACCTGTCGCCCTGACACGGCGGCGGGGTCCGTCGGCTGGTCAGGGTAGGAGGTCAGCGGAGTGACCGGTGGCCCTGACACGTCGAGCAGGCCCATGACGCGGCGCGCGGCCTGGCGCGAGCGGTGCAGCTGGACCGCGGCGGCGGGCAGCGCGTTCGCCGCCTCGAACACCGCGAGCGGCGTGAGCACGACGACGGACAGCTCCTCGGGCGTGAGGGTCCCCGACACGACGGCGGGCAGGCCCAGCACGACCGCCGCGAGCACCGCCGCCCCGACGGCCGCCGCGGCGAGAGCGGCGGAGACCCCTGCGGTGCGGGCGCCGTCGTTGGTCGCTCGGGCGAGGTCCCGGTCCGCTGCGCGCAGGTCGGCGAGGCGACCGGGAAGGCGGCCGGACACCGCGAGCGGTCCCGACTCCTCGAGGATCTCGAGCGCCGAGGCCGTCATCGCGGCGCGCGCGGTGGCGCCGCGGACCTCGACGTCGCGCGCCGAGCGTGCCGAGAGCCACGGCGCGACGACTGCGGCGAGCACGAGGCACAGCGCGAGGGCCATCCCTGCTGCCGGGAGGAACGCCGCGACCAGCGCCACGGAGCCGACCGACACGGCGAGCGCGACGCCCGCGGGGATCAGCGCGCGGACGACCACGTCGCCGACGTCGTCGACGTCGGCCCCGACCCGCGCGAGCAGGTCGCCGCGGCGCAGCCGCACGAGGGCCGCAGGCGAGCCGACGGCCAGAGCCGTGTACAGGTTGGCGCGCAGCGCGGCCATGCCGCGCAGCGCGACGTCGTGCGACGCGAGCCGTTCGAGGTAGCGGAACACGCCGCGGGAGATCCCGAACGCGCGCACGGCGACGACGGCGACCGACAGCGTGAGCACGGGCGGCATCTGCGACGCCCGCGCGATGAGCCACGCCGCGACCGCCGCGAGGGCGACGGAGCTGCCCAGCGCGAGCGTGCCGAGCATGATCGCCCACGCGACGCGGCGCCAGCGCACGTCGAGCAGGTGCAGGGCCTGCCACAGCGGGTCGGCGGCGAGGCGCGCACGGAGCGGTCCGCGCGTCGGCGCGGTGTCGCGGGTCATGCGCCCACCTCCGCCAGGGGCGTCGTGACCGGTGCCGCCGTCACCTCGACGACCTCGTCCGCGGCGCGCACGAGCGACGCGCGGTGGGCGACGACGAGCACCGTCCGGCCCTGGTCGCGCCACGCCCGCACGGCGTCGAGCACCACCTGCTCACCGCGTGCGTCCAGGTGCGCGGTGGGTTCGTCGAGCACGACGAGCGGTGTGCGCGCGGGATCGCCGAGCAGCGCCGCCGTGAGCGCGGCACGCTGTCGCTGCCCGACGCTCAGCCCGGTGCCGCCGCGCCCGACGGGCGTGTCCCAGCCGTCGGGCAGTCCCGCGACGACGTCGTCGAGCCCGGCGGTCCGGGCCGCGCGCGCGAGCGAGTCGTCGTCGACGTCGAGCCCGTCGGTGACGGCGTCGCGCAGCGTCCCGGGGGCGAGCGCCGGGCGCTGGGGGAGCCACGCGACCTGCGGCCAGTAGGTCGGGAGGTCGATCTCCGCGAGCGGGACGCTGTCGCCGTCGGCCGTCGTCCAGGTGACGCTCCCCGCGTCGGGCCGGACGAGACCGAGGAGCACCTGCACCGCCGTCGTCTTCCCGGCACCGCTCGCTCCGACGAGCGCGACCACGCGGCCCTGACCGGGGGACGCGGCGACGGGCAGCAGGAGATCGAGGCCGGCCGGGGCGAGGACGTCGCGGTCGCCCGCGCGCACCCCCACGCCGTGCAGGGTGAGGGTCGAGCCGGCGAGGCGGGGTGCGGGGCGTCGCCCGGGCTCCGGGGCGGGCTCGTCGAGGATCGCGAACGCCTGCTGCGCGGCGGCGATGCCGTCGGTCGACGCGTGGAAGTGCAGGCCGACCTGGCGCAGCGGGAGGTAGACCTCGGGCGCGAGCACGAGCACGGCGATCGCCGGCTCGAGCTCCATACCGCCGTGCACGAGCCGCAGGCCGACCCCCACGGCCACGACGGCGACCGAGAGGGTCGTGAGCAGCTCGAGGACCATGCCCGACAGGAACGCGACGCGCAGCGTGCCCATCGTCGCGCGACGGTTGGCGTCGCCGAGCGCCCGCACGCGCCGTTCCGGTCCGCGAGCGCGCCCGAACGCGAGGAGCGTGGGCAGGCCCGCGAGCAGGTCGAGCACCTGCGCACCCAGGCGCTGCATGACGACGAGCCGACGCTCCGACGTCCCGGCGGTGAGCTGGCCGACGAGGACCATGAAGAGCGGGACGAGGGGGATCGTCACGGCGATCACCAGTGCGGACACCCAGTCCAGGCCGAGGACGACGGCGAGCGCGGCGGGCGTGACCGTCGCGGCGAGCAGGAGCTGCGGGAGATAGCGCACGAGGTAGGGCTCGAGCGCGTCGAGACCGCGCGTCGCGAGCGTCGCCACGGCCGGTCCGCGGCCGCTCGCGAGCCACCGCGGGCCGAGCGCCGCCGCGTGCGCGACGACCTGCTCGCGCAGCTCGGAGACCGTGCGGGTCGCGGCGCGCAGCGCGAACCGCTCCTGCGCCCACGACGTGCCCGCCCGGGCCGCGACCACGGCCGCCAGGAGGCCGACCCGGCCCGCGACGTCGGGCAGGTCGGCCGTGCCCAGGGTCGCCGGGGCGAGGGTCGCGCCGAGCAGGAGGGCCTGCGCGACGACGAGCGCGGCCGTGACGAAGCCGAGCACCGCGGTGAGGACGACGTAGCCCCGCGCGGCGCGTGCCTGTCGCAGGAGCCGCGGGTCGAGCGGCTTCACGCGCCGGCGTCCCCGCGGCCGGAGCCGCGTGGTCGGTCTCCGGCGCCGAGCTCACGCCCTGCCGCGCCGCCGGACGACGCCCCGCCGAAGGCCGCCTCACGCACCTTCTTCAGCGAGAGCCCCGCCGGCGCCGGGATGTCCCGCGTCGACAGACGGCGACGGAACACCCAGTAGGTCCAGGCCTGGTAGCCGATGACGAGGGGCGTGAGCACCAGCGCGACCCACGTCATGACCGTGAGCGTGTAGGCGGTCGACGACGCGTTGTGGACCGTCAGCGAGTTCGCCGGGTCGGTCCCGGGCATCACGTCGGGGTACATCGAGCCGAAGATCAGCACGACCGCGGCGACGATCGTCAGGGCGGAGAAGGCGAACGCGCGCCCTTCCCGACCGCGGGCGTTGGCGACGAGCGTCCCCACGAGGCCGCCCGCGGCGGCCGCGACGGCGAGCCACGTCCACGGCACGGAGTAGGCGACCTGGGCCCACACGGCCCAGCCGCCCGCGAGCACGAGGGCCGCGACACCGAGGACGCCCGCGTGCTGCCGCGCGCGGTGCCGGATCTCACCGTCGGTCTTCAGCGCGACGAACACGGCGCCGTGCAGGAGGAACAGGCTCAGGGTGACGAGCCCGCCGAGCAGCGCGAACGGGGAGAGCAGGGAGAAGAACCCGCCGACGAACTGGTGGTCGGCGTCGAGCTGGACGCCGCGCACGAGGTTCGCGAACGCGACGCCCCACAGCACCGCGGGCACCCACGAGCCCACCTGGATCGCGACGTCGCACCGCCGGGCCCACTGCGGGTCGGCGATCTTGCCGCGGTACTCGAACGCGACTCCTCGCACGATCAGGGCGACGAGGATGAGCAGGAGCGGCAGGTAGAAGCCCGAGAAGAGGGTCGCGTACCACTCGGGGAAGGCGGCGAACGTCGCGCCGCCGGCGGTGAGGAGCCACACCTCGTTCCCGTCCCAGACGGGGCCGATGGTGTTGATGAGCACGCGACGTTCCTTCTCGCGGTGCTCCTTGTCGCCCCGGGGCAGGATCGACACGAGCATGCCCACCCCGAAGTCGAAGCCCTCGAGGACGAGGTAGCCCGTCCACAGGACGGCGATGAGCACGAACCAGACGACGGCGAGATCCACGGTGGTGTCTCCAGAGCTCTCTGTGCGGGTGCCGGGCGCGGCGCGTCAGTAGGCGAAGGACAGGGGAGCGTGGGCGTCGTCGTCGGCGTCGCCGGACCCGTCTCCCGGCGGTTCCTGCGCCTCGGGCGACTCGTCGCGCACGCTCAGCGGCACACCCTCGATCGCGTAGCGACGCATGAGCGTGAACCAGACGCCCGCGAGCGCTCCGTAGACGAGCGTGAAGACGATCATCGACGTGAGGACCATGCCAGGGCTGACGACCGTCGAGACGCCGCGCTCGGTGAGCAGGCGGATCTGGTCGATGCCCGTCGGGTTGGGCGCGACGACCCAGGGCTGGCGGCCGACCTCCGTGAAGATCCAGCCGAACGAGTTCGCGAGGAAGGGCATGGGGATCGCGATCAGCCCGACGCGTGCGAGCCACACGTTGTCGGTGACCCGTCCCCTGCGGGTGAGCCACAGCGCCATGAGCGCGAGCAGGACGGACCCGGCAGCCATGCCGATCATGAGGCGGAACGCCCAGTAGGTGATCGCGAGGTTCGGCGTGTACGTGACGGGGTCACCGGCCGCGGTGGTGTCGCCGAAGCGCTCGGTCATCTCCTCCTGGACGTCCTCGACGCCGGGCAGGTAGCTCTCCGGGCCGGAGAAGTGGCCGGTGCCCAGGTACGAGGCGAGGCCGGGGATCTCGATGAGGTGCCGCACGTTCTCGCACGAGTTCGACAGGTCGCCGATCGTGAGGATCGAGAACGCCGCGCCCTCCTCGCCCTCGCACAGCGCCTCGGCCGACGACATCTTGCCGGGCTGCTGCTCGTACATGATCTTTCCCTGGACGTCGCCGGAGACCGCGACGCCGATCCCGCCCACGAGCATCGCGATGACGCCGAGCGTCACGGCCGGACGGTAGACGTCGCGCGCGAGCTCGACGTTCTCGGCCTTCCTCGTGCGCACGAGGCGCACCATCCACCAGGCGGCGATCCCCGTGACGAAGGTGCCCGCCGTGAGCATCGTGGCGGTGATCTGGTGCGGGAACGCGGCGAGGAGGGTGTTGTTCGTGAGGACCGCCCAGATGTCGTTCATCTCGGCGCGCCCGGTCTCCGGGTTGTAGACCGCCCCGACGGGGTGCTGCATCCACGAGTTGGCCGCGAGGATGAAGAACGCCGAGAGGTTGGTGGCGAGCGCCACCGCCCAGATGCACGCGAGGTGGACCTTCTTGCTGAGCCGGTCCCAGCCGAAGATCCACAGGCCGAGGAACGTGGACTCGACGAAGAACGCGGCGAGCGCCTCCATCGCGAGCGGGGCGCCGAAGACGTCGCCGACGAAGCGCGAGTACTCGCTCCAGTTCATGCCGAACTGGAACTCCTGCACGATGCCCGTCACGACGCCGAGGGCGAAGTTGATGAGCAGGAGCTTGCCGAAGAACTTCGTCAGACGCAGCCACCGCTCGTTCCCCGTGCGGACCCAGGCCGTCTGCATGATCGCGACGAGGGGTGAGAGGCCGATCGTCAGCGGCACGAAGATGAAGTGGTAGACGGTGGTGATGGCGAACTGCCACCGGGCGAGATCTAGAGCATCCACGTGCGCTCCTCGGGAGGCAGACGGGGTCGGACGGACGACACCGGACTCGGGCGACGCGCAGCGCGCCCTCGTTCGACGGTAGGCCCAATCTGCACCATCGGCGCGGCCCGAGATGACGAGAAGTGCTGAAAACCCGGCGCTTGTGACTATGTTCACAAGGTTGCAGGACCGTGGTCCCGCGACGCGCGGACGACCGTCCCGAGCGGACGCGCGCGCCTCTCGCCGACCAGGTGCGTGTCGTCAGGGGCGGATGGTCGCCCTGTGCGATACTGGGCGTGCCAGGCGGGCACCGCATCGTCCCTTGGCGCACACGTGCTTGCAGCAGTCCGCGACAGCGGCCCGCGGAGCGCCGCCACGGGGCGAAGGGCCCGGTACGGCAGGCGCCCGCGCCGTCCACCGCGTGCCGCAGCCGTGACCGACGACTTCCGTCGCGGGGGAGACGCGCTCCGGTGCGCTCTCCCCGGGCGACGACCGACCGCCCGAGGGGCCGCACGGTGCGGGGCGGGGCCTCGAGCAAGCTGGAGCACGACGCGTGACGCTCGACAACACCTCCGACAGCACCGCTGACGCCCCCGCCACGGGCGGCGTCGAGCAGGACCCCACCGCGCAGGCTGCTCCCGCGCGCAAGACCGGTCGCCGTCGCGCGACCAGGAACGTCGCCCCGCCCGCGGGCGAGCCGGTTGCCACCGCCCCGGACCGCGGCGCGGGCACGGACGCCGCGGAAGCGAGCGCCCCCGCGACGTCGAGCACGCCCGCCGCCGCGCCGCGCGCGGCGTCCGCGGAGGAGGCGCCCCGGGCCGACGCCACCCAGGAGCCGGTCGCGGGCGCCCGTGCCGCCCGTCGGCCGCGCCGCGCGACCCGCTCGACGACGACCGCCCCCGACGGCACCTCCGGCGACGAGAGCACCGGGACGACTCCCGCGCCGGCGAGCGCAGGACCGACGACTACCGCCCCGACGAGCGGTGAGCCGTCGACGACCGTCGCAGCGCCGGACGCCGTCGACGCAGCCGTCGAGACGGCGGCCGAGACCGCGCCCGCCCCGCGTCGGGCGAAGAGCGGTGCGAAGCGCAAGAAGGCGGCGCCGACCGGCTCGCCCGCGGTGACCGCCGAGCCGCCGGCGCTCGACGTCCTCTCCGAGTTCGGCCTGCGTGCTGCACCGGCCGAGACGGCCGTGGACGCGCCGGCCGCCGAGCCGGACGCCGACGCGCTGCTCGACGCCGACGTGCTCCTGGGCACGAGCGCGGAGCCGCGTCGCGCCAAGCGGGCCGGCCGTCGGTCGACGTCCGGGACGAAGGCGGCTGCTGCGGTGGCCGCTCCCGCCGAGACGGCTGCACCCGGTGGTGCGGCTGCCCTCCTGGCGGAGGACGCCGGGGCGACCGATCTCCCGGCCGCGGGCGACGCGCCGGCGGCTGAGCCCGACGTCGCGAAGAAGCCGGCCCGCCGCTCGCGCCGCGCGAAGTCCGTGGTCGACGAGACCACCTCCGGCACGGCGACGGCCGCGAGCGCCGTACCCGAGACGACGCCTGAGAGCGCGACGTCGGACGCCGGCGCGGCCCAGGCCGCCTCGGCACCGGACGCCGCGGACGCGGCCGCCACGTCGCCGAGCGCGGCGCCCGCCTCGGGTCAGCGCGCGCGGCGGTCCCGGCGGGCGACCGCCGCGGCCGGTGCGCCGTCGACCGACGCGCAGCGCGAGACCGCGACGAGCCGTGGGGCGACCACGCCCGACACCTCGAGCCCAGCGCCCACGAGCCCGGAGACCGCGACGACCGCGCAGCCCACGTCCCCGGTCTCGACCACGGGCTCGGGGACGCCGCGCCTCGCGACGACCGCACTCCTCTTCCAGGCGCCCGACCCGGCCGCAGCCCCCCGTCGACCGCGCCGCGCCCAGAGCCCTGCCGGGCCGCCTGCGCACCACGAGACGGTGGTGGAGCCCGCGTCCGTCGAGCCCGCTCCCGCGGTGGCCGGGAAGCGTGCGTCCGGGACGACGGCGCCGGAGCCGCCCGTGACCGAGCGGTCCGAGCCGGAGCAGCCCGTGACCGAGCGGCCCGAGCCGGAGCAGCCGGTGGCGTCGCGGGAGCGGTCGGGCGGCCGTGCGACCCGCTCGTCGCGTCGCTCCGCGGGCCGGTCCGCAGGGCCGGCGCGTGCTGCTGCGCCGGTGCCGGACGTCGCGTCGCAGGCACCGGTGACCGAGGCCGCGGACGTGACGGCCGAGCTCGTGCTGAGCGGTGAGGACCGCGCCGCCGTCGAGGAGGTCGAGGCCATCGAGTCGGAGCTCGTCGCCGAGGGCGTCGAGCTCGCGACCGTGGCCTTCGGTCCCGAGGACTTCGCCGACGCGGACCTCCCCGGAACGGTCGACGCCGGCGCCGCTGACGCCGGCACCGCTGACGCCGGCACCGTCGACGCGGAGCCGGCCGACGACGACGACGCCGACGACGCGCAGGAGGGTGACGACGTCGACGGTGCGCCGCGACGTCGGCGTCGCCGCGGTGGTCGTGGCCGTCGCGGGCGCAACGAGGGCGGTCGGGACGGTGCCGAGGCACCGGTCGACGACGCGGACCCCGTCGAGGAGACCTCGGAGGACGCCGAGACCGACGAGGCTGCCGAGGGCGAGGACGAGAGCGGTTCGAGCCGCCGTCGTCGCCGTCGTCGCCGCGGTGGTCGGGGCGAGCCCGGCGAGGTGACGACCCGGACCCGCCCGCGCGAGCGCAGCCTCGCGGACGAGGTCACGGCGCTCAAGGGGTCGACGCGCCTCGAGGCCAAGCGCCAGCGCCGCCGCGAGGGTCGTGACGCCGGACGCCGCCGTCAGATCATCAGCGAGGCGGAGTTCCTCGCGCGCCGCGAGTCCGTCGAACGCTCGATGGTCGTGCGCGAGACGAACGGGCGCACGCAGATCGCCGTGCTCGAGGACGGCGTGCTCGTGGAGCACTACGTCTCGCAGCAGTCCCAGACGTCGATGGCCGGCAACGTCTACCTCGGTCGCGTGCAGAACGTGCTGCCGAGCATGGAGGCCGCGTTCATCGACGTCGGCAAGGGCCGCAACGCGGTGCTCTACGCGGGCGAGGTCAACTGGGACGCCGCGGGTCTCGAGGGGCAGCCGCGCCGGATCGAGCAGGCGCTCAAGTCCGGCGACCCGGTCCTCGTGCAGGTCACCAAGGACCCGATCGGCCACAAGGGCGCGCGCCTGACGTCGCAGATCACCCTCGCGGGCCGCTACCTCGTCTTCGTCCCGGGCGGCGGCATGACCGGCATCAGCCGCAAGCTGCCGGACACCGAGCGCAACCGCCTGAAGAAGATCCTCAAGGAGGTCGTGCCCGACGGCGCGGGCGTCATCGTGCGCACCGCGGCCGAGGGGGCGAGCGAGGACGAGCTGCGCGCCGACGTCGAGCGTCTGCGCGGTCAGTGGGAGTCCATCGAGGCCAAGGCGAAGAAGTCCTCGAGCGCCCCGGCGCTGCTCCAGGGTGAGCCCGACCTCGCGATCCGCGTGGTCCGGGACATCTTCAACGACGACTTTACGTCGCTCGTCGTGCAGGGCGACGGCGCGTGGACCGAGATCTCCTCGTACGTCGAGGAGCTCGCCCCGGACCTTCGCGAGCGCGTCTCGAGGTGGACGGGCACGCAGGACGTCTTCACCGTGCACCGCGTCGACGAGCAGCTCGCGAAGGGCATGGACCGCAAGGTCTGGCTCCCGTCGGGCGGTTCGCTCGTCATCGACCGCACCGAGGCGATGACGGTCGTGGACGTCAACACGGGCAAGTTCACGGGCTCGGGCGGCACGCTCGAGGAGACCGTGACGCGCAACAACCTCGAGGCCGCGGAGGAGATCGTCCGCCAGCTCCGGCTGCGCGACATCGGCGGCATCATCGTCATCGACTTCATCGACATGGTGCTCGAGTCGAACCGGGACCTCGTGCTGCGCCGGCTCGTCGAGTGCCTCGGCCGGGACCGGACGAAGCACCAGGTCGCGGAGGTCACGTCGCTCGGCCTCGTCCAGATGACGCGCAAGCGCGTCGGGCAGGGTCTCGTCGAGGCGTTCAGCGAGACGTGCGAGCACTGCCACGGCCGGGGGTTCATCGTGCACACGGACCCGATCGAGAAGTCGGGCGGGGGCAACGGCCAGGGCAACGGTGGCGGCGCTCCCGAGGGCAACGGCGACGCGAAGCAGCGCTCGCGCCGCAAGCGCGGGTCGGGGTCCGCCACGGAGCAGGGGACGTCCCAGGACGCCCCGATCACGCTGCCGCACGCGGGCGTCCCGGTGCTGCCGGAGGTCTCGTCGCAGGCGCGCGAGGCGGTCAAGGCGACGCTGGCCACCATCGCGGCCGCCGCGGCTCACGCGCACGACCACGCGCACGAGCACGACGGGATCCTGCCGGAGGGCGAGGTCGTCACGTCCGAGCACGAGCCCGAGCCCGAGCCCGAGCACGACCTGCCCGAGCCCGTCGATCCGGCGGCGCACGAGGCGACCGGCCCGGCCGACGACGCACCCGCGACCGACACCCCGGACGAGGCGGTCGAGGACCAGGCGTGACCGCGGTCCCGACGTACGGCGTCGGGCCCGGGGTGCGGCTGCGCGGGTGGACCCCGCGCGACCTCGCCGCGTTCCGCGAGTGGATGCGACCGCACCACGAGTGGCATCGGTGGGACGGGCCGTACTACCCGGTGCCCGACGACGCGGCGGCCGACGCGCTCGTCGCGCGCCTCACGGACGCCTCGGCGGCGGAGGCGCGCGACCCGCGCGGGCTGGCCGAGGACGGACTGCCGCCGCGTCGCGTCGTCGTCGCCGACGACGAGGACCGGCTCGTCGGGACCTGCTCCTGGTACTGGGAGTCCGCGGAGACGCAGTGGGCCCGGCTGGGCGTGACCGTCTTCGACCCTTCGCTCCGGGGTCGCGGCGTCGGGCGCGAGGCGCTGCGCGCGTGGACGACGTACCTGTTCTCGGTGACGGACTGGGTGCGGCTCGACCTCGCCACGTGGTCCGGGAACGGGGCCATGCTCGGGGTCGGCCACCGCCTCGGGTACGTCGAGGAGGGACGGTTCCGCCGTGCGCGCGTCGTGGACGGCGTCCGGTACGACGCGGTGGTCCTGGGGGTCCTCCGCGAGGAGTGGTCCCCCTCCTCGGGCGACGTTCCGCCGGAGGGCGCGAGCCTGGCATAGTGCCGCCATGGGTTACGACCTCACGGGCCGCCTCGTCGTCGGCGTCGCCTCGTCCGCACTGTTCGACCTGACCGACTCCGACCGCGTGTTCCGGACCGAGGGCGAGACCGCGTACCGCGCGTTCCAGGAGCAGCACCTCGGCGAACCGCTGCGACCCGGTGTCGCGTTCGGCTTCGTGCGGCGCCTGCTGGCCCTCAACGACCTCGCGGCGTCCGAGGACGACCCTCTGGTCGAGGTCATCGTCATGTCGCGCAACTCCCCGGAGACCGGGCTGCGCGTCATGCGGTCCGTGCGCCACCACGACCTCCCCATCACGCGCGCGGTGTTCCGCCAGGGCCACACGCCCTACGAGTTCATCCGCCCCCTCCACATGGACCTCTTCCTCTCGGCCGACGAGGCCTCGGTGCGCGACGCGGTCGCGCTCGGGCTCCCCGCGGGCTACGTGCTCGACCCGACGTTCGCCGACGAGCCGGGGGACGAGCTGCGCATCGCGTTCGACTTCGACGGCGTGCTCGCCGACGACTCGTCGGAGCAGCAGTTCCGCGGTGGGGACCTCGCGTCCTACCGTCGGCGCGAGGCGGCGCTGTCGGACGTGCCGCTCGGCGGCGGGCCGCTGCGGGACCTGGTCGTCGGCATCCACCGGCTGCAGGAGGTCGAGAGGGCGCGTCGCCGAGAGGACCCCTCGTACGACCCGCGCATCCACGTCGCGCTCGTCACGGCCCGGTCCGCGCCTGCGCACGAGCGTGCCGTGGCGACGCTCAAGTCGTGGGGCGTCTCCGTCGACGACGCGTTCTTCCTCGGTGGGATCGACAAGGCGGGGATCCTCGAGGTGCTCCGACCGCACATCTTCTTCGACGACCAGCGCGCGCAGGTCGAGTCCACCCGGCTCGCCGCGCCGAGCGTCCACGTCCCGTACGGGGCGCTGAACCGCGCAGCCGCCACACCCGACGGTGCCCTGCCCGGTCGTCCGGCTCTCCCGCCCGCGCCCGACGACGCGCGGACCGTCGCCACTCCGGCCCCGGGGGTCCCGGTCCCGCCGGCGTCGCCGTCCGGGAGCGGGGCGAGCGCTCCCGACCGCGCGCCCGAGGACCGGATGGAGGACGAACAGCCCGCGGAGGACCGGACCGCGGAGGAGCGCACCGCAAAGGACCAGCCTGCTGACGAGCAGCCTGCTGACCTCGCGCCGGGCCCTCTGCCCGTGCCGGGCGTCGTGCGGGTCTCCACGGTCGTCCCGCAGGCGCGGACCCTCGAGAGGTCGACCGGGACGAAGGAGCTGCCGCTCGTGACGCGGGTGCCCGAGCTCACCGTGCTCGGTGGCGCCCGGGACGAGGACGAGGCCGGGGAGTCGTCCCGGCGCGCACGTCGCGAGGAGGCCCGGCCGTCGAGCGGCGCGACGCCCGCGGACCCGCTGCCGGCGCCCAAGCCGCTCCCCGTCCGGCAGTCGCCGGGCCTCGCGCGGCACCGGTAGGCGGCCGTGGTGACCGGTCGGGTGGAGGTCGTGTCCGGACCCATGTTCGCTGGCAAGACCGAGGAGCTCCTGCGCCGGGTGCGCCGGGCACAGGTCGCCGGGCGGCGCGTGCTGCTCGTGGACCACGTCCTCGACACGCGGCGGGGGAGCGGCACGGTGAGCTCGCACTCCGGCCAGTCCCTCGCGTCGCGCACGGTCCACGACGCGCACGAGCTCGAGGCGGTCGCGCGGGCCGAGGGGCCGTGGGACCTCGTGGCCGTGGACGAGGCGCAGTTCTTCGGTCCCACCCTCGTCGACGTCGTCCAGCGGCTGGCCGACGACGGCTCGGTCGTCGTGGTCGCCGGGCTCGACGTGACCTACGACGCCCGTCCCTTCGAACCCTTGCCGGGCCTCTCGGCGCGCGCTGAACGCGTCGACCGGCTCACCGCGGTGTGCGCGGTGTGCGGCGAGGACGCGGCCTTCCACGTCCGCACCGGAGCCGTCGCGACGACACCCGCGGGCGACGCAGAGGGCGACGCCGGCGACGCGCTGGTCGCCGACGCGTCGCACGTCGGCGGGTCCGAGCGCTACGAGGCGCGGTGCCGGACGCACCTCGTCGTGGCGCCCTGGCGGCGCGGGACGGCGGCGCCGGAGGTGGTCCCCACGGCTCAGCCCGGCGCGTCGTCGGGCGGGTCCTCGACGAGCGGCACGAACGAGTAGGAGCCGTGCTCGCTCGTGCGGACGGCGCCGTCCGCGTCACGCACGACGAGGAGCATCGTGTGCCGGACCGGGACGACGAGCCGACCGCCCGGGGCGACCTGCTCGACGAGCGCGGTCGGGAGCGCCTGGGCCGCCGCCGAGACCAGCACGCGGTCGAAGGTCTCGCCGGGACGTCCCAGCACGCCGCGGCGCGCCGGCTCGAGCGAGGCCCACGGCACGTCGGCCCGCGCGACGTTGGCCGCTCCCCACGCGGCGATCCCCGGGTCGCGCTCGACCCCGACGACGCGGCCGCCGGGCCCGACGAGCCGGGCGAGGAGCGCCGTCGTCCATCCCGACCCGGCCCCGACGTCGAGCACGCGGGCGTCCCGGGGGACCTGCAGGAGGCGCAGCATGGCCGCGACCGTGGAGGGCTGCGAGCTCGTCTGGCCGCCGCCGATGGCGAGCGGGCGGTCCTGCTCGGCGAACCGTCGTTGCGCTCGGGGCAGGAACCCCCGCCGGTCGACGGTCGCCATCGCCTCGTCGACGGGGTCTCGAGGGGTCTCGGACCGGGAGCCCATGGGATCACCTCCGCTCCCGCAAGGCTGGCACGGCGTGGCCCGGCTCGCCGCTCGCGTGCCGAGGGCGGCGCGACCGCCCAGCTGCCCCTCGTCTGCCCGCCGCCTGTCCGCCGCCTGTCCGCCGCGGGGGCGCTCCCGGTGGCGGGCGGGTGCGCACGGCGGGACGCTCGGGTGGAGCGCGGGCGCGCACGGTGCCTGCCCGAGGGAGGGAACGACCATGGCCGGAACGGTGGCACGCGTCACGCAGATCAGCGCGCGGTCGGAGACGAGCTTCGAGGACGCGGTCCGCACGGGCGTGGAGCGGGCGA
Source organism: Cellulosimicrobium sp. Marseille-Q4280 (assembly GCF_943181405.1). Lineage (GTDB taxonomy): Bacteria > Actinomycetota > Actinomycetes > Actinomycetales > Cellulomonadaceae > Cellulosimicrobium. The sequence goes on along the minus strand of NZ_CALPBY010000003.1, from coordinate 444,250 downwards.
GCGAGACGCTGCGCAACGTCTCGGGCGCGTGGGTGAAGGAGCAGAAGGTCGAGACGCAGGACGGACGGATCGTCGCCTGGCAGGTCATGCTCGAGATCACCTTCGTCCTCGACTGAGCCTGCGGCCCGCTGTCCGCGGCGTGCGACCGGGCCGACGCCCGCGGCCTGCGACCGGCCCCGCGACCGGGGATCTGCGAGGGCGGCATTTGACCTGTCGGCCGCGGTTCCGTAGTCTTGAACGTCGGCGCGCCCAGGCGCGCCGGTCCCGTGTGCCCACGGACGGTTTCGCACTCGCACGCCGCGGCGTGCCCGAGTTTCCAAGACGTCTCACGCCGTGACGAGCACGCCAAGACTAGGAGAGATGAGCAGCAACGTGGTGTACGCGATCGTCAAGGCCGGTGGCCGCCAGGAAAAGGTCTCAGTCGGCGACATCGTCGTGGTGGACCGGGTGTCCGCCGGCGTCGGTGAGTCCCTCGAGCTGCCCGCCCTCCTGCTGGTGGACGGGGAGAAGGTGACCACCGACGCGGCGAAGCTCGCGAAGGTCAAGGTCACCGCCGAGGTCGTGCGGGACGAGAAGGGTCCGAAGATCACGATCCTGCGGTACAAGAACAAGACCGGTTACCGCCGTCGTCAGGGTCACCGTCAGCAGCTGACCCGCCTCAAGGTCACCGGCATCAAGTGATCTTCGCGGCGTGACGCAGCGGGCCGCACGGCCCCGCCGAACGCCGCCCGGCACCCTCCCTCTCGCACGAAAGCAGGTTCGTCATGGCACACAAGAAGGGCGCGAGCTCCTCGCGCAACGGTCGCGACTCGAACGCCCAGCGCCTCGGCGTCAAGCGCTTCGGTGGTCAGGTCGTCAAGTCGGGCGAGATCATCGTCCGCCAGCGCGGCACGCACTTCCACCCCGGTGAGAACGTCGGCCGCGGCAAGGACGACACGCTGTTCGCCCTCGCTGCCGGCGCCGTGCAGTTCGGCACGCGCCGTGGCCGCAAGGTCATCGACATCGTCACCGCCGAGGTCTGACGACCACCCGGCACGGCTTCACGCAGGAGGGGCGCACCGATGCGGTGCGCCCCTCCTGCCGTACCACCCGGCTCCACCCGGCGGTCGACGCCTCCGTCGCCGCCCGCGCTCCGCGCACCTGCGAGAGGATCTGATCATGGCCACGTTCGTCGATCGCGTCGTGCTGCACGTCTCCGGCGGTGACGGTGGCAACGGCTGCGCGTCGGTGCGCCGCGAGAAGTTCAAGCCTCTCGCCGGGCCGGACGGGGGGAACGGCGGCGATGGCGGGACCGTGCGCCTCGTCGTCGACCCGCAGACCACGACGCTCCTCGAGTACCACCACTCGCCGCACCGCCACGCGACGTCGGGCACCCAGGGCATGGGCGACGACCGCGACGGCGCGAACGGCGAGGACCTCGTGCTGCGCGTCCCCGACGGCACCGTGGTCAAGGACACCGACGGCACGGTGCTCGCCGACCTCGTCGGCGCGGGCGCGGAGTACGTGCTCGCCGAGGGCGGGCGCGGCGGGCTCGGCAACGCCGCGCTGTCGTCCCAGCGGCGCAAGGCGCCCGGGTTCGCGCTGCTCGGCGAGCCGGGCGACGAGCGCGACGTCGTGCTCGAGCTGAAGACGATCGCCGACGTCGCCCTCGTCGGCTACCCGAGCGCGGGCAAGTCCTCGCTCGTCGCCGCGATCTCCGCGGCCAAGCCGAAGATCGCGGACTACCCCTTCACGACGCTCGTGCCGAACCTCGGCGTCGTGCAGGCCGGCGGCGCGCGGTACACCGTCGCGGACGTCCCCGGGCTGATCCCCGGCGCCAGCGAGGGCAAGGGCCTGGGCCTGGAGTTCCTGCGCCACATCGAGCGCACCGCCGTGATCGTCCACGTGCTCGACTGCGCGACGCTCGAGCCGGGCCGTGACCCGATCAGCGACCTCGACGTGCTCGAGGCCGAGCTCGCGTCGTACGCGGGCGACCTGGAGATCGAGGGCGGGCGGGTGCCGCTCATGGAGCGTCCGCGGATCGTCGTGCTCAACAAGATCGACGTCCCCGAGGCGCGCGAGCTCGCCGAGCTCGTCAAGCCCGACCTCGAGGCCCGCGGTCTGCGCGTCCTCGAGATCTCGACGGCGAGCCACGAAGGCCTGCGCGCGCTCACCTACGCGCTCGCCGAGCTCGTCGAGAAGGCGCGTGCGGACGCGCCCGCGCCCGAGCCGACGCGCGTCGTCCTGCGGCCGAGGGCCGTGGACGAGGCGGGCTTCACCGTCACGCGCAAGGGCGGGGCGACCGACTACTGGTTCCAGGTGCGCGGCGCGAAGCCCGAGCGGTGGGTCCGCCAGACCGACTTCTCCAACGACGAGGCCGTGGGGTACCTCGCCGACCGGCTCGCCCGGATCGGCGTCGAGGAGAAGCTGTTCGCCGCGGGCGCCGTCGCGGGCGACGAGGTGCGCATCGGCAGCGACGTCAACGCGGTCGTCTTCGACTGGGAGCCCACGCTCATGACGGGCTCCGAGCTGCTCGGCGGCCCGCGCGGCTCCGACAACCGCCTGGACGAGAGCCTGCGCCCGACGCGGACCGAGAAGCGCCGCGAGCACCACGAGCGCATGGACGCCAAGGCCGAGGCGCGCCGCGAGCTGTGGACCGAGCGTCAGGCCGGCACCTGGACGGATCCCGACGCGGACTGACGAGCGCCGTGGGCAGGAGACGGGCCCGGTTCCGCCCACGGAACCGGGCCCATCTCCTGCCCCCGACGCGGGGTCGGCGTCCTGACTCGTGAAATCCCCAGCGCGCCCGGGGGTGCGGCCGCAATGATGGGGCGGTGAACGCCCTGTCCTCCCGGTCCCAGATCGCCACCGCCCACCGCGTCGTCGTGAAGATCGGCTCGTCGTCGCTCACGGGGGCGGACGGGCACCTCGACCTCGCCGCCCTGCGCGCGCTCGTCGACGTCCTCGCCGCCCGGCGCGCGGCCGGCGGCCAGGTCGTGCTCGTCACGTCCGGCGCGATCGCCGCGGGCCTGGGCCCGCTCGGCCTGACGACCCGCCCGCGCGACCTCGCGACGGCGCAGGCGACGGCGTCCGTCGGGCAGGGCATGCTCGTCGCCCGGTACACGGAGGCGTTCGCGACGCACGGGCTGCGCGTGGGCCAGGTGCTGCTCACCGCCGAGGACACCGTGCGCCGCGGCCACTACCGCAACGCCCAGCGGTCCCTCGAGCGGCTGCTCGACCTCGGTGTGGTCCCCGTCGTCAACGAGAACGACGCCGTGGCGACGGACGAGATCCGGTTCGGGGACAACGACCGGCTCGCGGCGCTCGTCTCGCACCTCGTGCGCGCCGACGCGATGGTGCTCCTCACCGACGTGGACGGGCTGTACGACGGGCCGCCGTCGCGACCCGGGACGCGGCGCATCGCGGAGGTGCGCTCGGCCGCGGACGTCGAGGGCGTCGAGGTGACGTCGCGGGGGAGCTCGGTCGGCACCGGGGGCATGGTGACCAAGCTGGAGTCCGTGACCATCGCGACCGGGACCGGGATCCCCGTGGTGCTCACGAAGGCCCAGAACGCGGCGGCCGCGCTCGCGGGGGACCCCGTGGGCACGTGGTTCGCGGCGACCGGGAAGCGCACGACCCGGCGCCGGCTGTGGCTCGCGCACGCCGCCCGCACGCGCGGGCGCCTCGTCCTGGACGACGGCGCGGTGCGGGCCGTGCAGGGCGGGCGGGCCTCGCTCCTGCCGGCCGGTGTCACCGCCGTCGAGGGGGAGTTCGACGCCGGCGACCCGGTCGAGCTCGTGACGTCCGACGGGCGCGTCGTCGCCCGCGGGCTGGTGGCCTTCGAGTCGCGCGACCTCCCCGGGCTGCTCGGCCGCACGACGGCCGACCTGCGCGAGGAGCTGGGGGAGGGCTACGACCGCGAGGTCGTGCACCGCGACGACCTCGTCCTGGTGCGCAAGCGCGCCCGCTGACGCCGCGCGGGCGCCGGGGACGGGCCCGTGGTCGGTGCCCGCGCGGCGGACGGTGCTCCCGCGACCCGGTCCGTCGGTCGTAGGCTCGGGACATGACGACCATCGAGGACACGGCCGCGGTCGCTCGCGGGGCCGCCGCCGCCGTCGAGAACGGCACCACCGACGTCGCCACCGCGGTCGAGGACGTCGCCCGCCGCGCCAAGACGGCGTCTCGCGCGCTCGCGACCGCGAACCGCGCGACGAAGGACGCGGCGCTGCTCGCGCTCGCCGACGCGCTGGTCGCCGCGACCGACGAGATCGTGGCGGCGAACGCCGACGACCTCGAGCGCGGTCGCGCGCACGGCATGGCACCCGGGCTGCTCGACCGGCTCGCCCTGACGCCGGAGCGCGTCGCCGCCATCGCGGACGCGCTGCGCGAGCTCGCGGGCCTGCCGGACCCCGTGGGCGAGGTCGTGCGCGGCTCGACGCTCCCCAACGGGCTGCGGCTGCGCCAGCTCCGCGTCCCGATGGGCGTCGTCGGGATGATCTACGAGGCGCGCCCGAACGTCACGGTCGACGCGGCGGGGCTCGCGCTGAAGAGCGGCAATGCGGTGATCCTGCGCGGCGGGTCGGCGGCCGCGAGCTCGAACGAGGTGATCGTCGCCGTCCTCGCGCGCGCGCTCGAGTCGCAGGGACTGCCGGGCGACCTCGTGCAGTCCATCGACGCCTACGGGCGGCCGGGTGCCGTAGCGCTCATGCACGCCCGCGGTCTCGTGGACGTCCTCGTGCCACGCGGCGGGGCGGACCTCATCCGGACCGTCGTGCAGGAGTCGACCGTCCCCGTCATCGAGACGGGCGTCGGGAACGTGCACGTCTACGTCGACGCGAGCGCCGACCGGGTCATGGCGCTCGAGATCCTGCTCAACGCCAAGACGCAGCGGGTCGGCGTGTGCAACGCGGCCGAGACGCTGCTCGTCCACGCCGACGCGGCCGACGCCTTCCTCCCGGTGGCGCTCGCGGCGCTCGGCGAGGCGGGCGTCGTCGTGCACGGCGACGAGCGCACGGCGGCGCTCGCGCCCGCCGGGCTCGAGGTCCTCCCGGCGACCGACGAGGACTGGGCGACGGAGTACCTCGCGCTGGAGATCGCGGTGCGGGTCGTCGACGACCTCGACGCCGCGATCGAGCACGTGCGCACGTGGACGTCGGGGCACACGGAGGCGATCGTCACGCGGGACCTGCAGGCGTCCGAGCGGTTCGTCGCGGAGCTCGACTCGGCCGCGATCATGGTGAACGCCTCCACGCGCTTCACGGACGGCGGGCAGCTCGGTCTGGGCGCCGAGATCGGCATCTCGACCCAGAAGCTGCACGCGCGCGGCCCCATGGGCCTCGCCGAGCTCACGACGACGAAATGGGTCGTGCACGGCGACGGTCACGTTCGTCCGTGACGGCCGCTGCGCCCGGAAGTACCCGGTACCGACCGGACCGGGCTCCCACGGGTCCGTGAGACACTGGTCGGCGACCGGAGCCCCTCCGGTCACCCGCAAGCATCCCAGCACGCACCGCCCGGACCCGTCCGGACGGTCGACCCCGTCCGGGGACGACTCTCGAGGAGGACGTCGTGATCCCAGCCGTCGTGAAGGCTGCCGAGGAAGGCGCCGAGGCCGCGTCGCACCTGCCCATCCCGCCGCTCGCCTACGGTCTGCTCGCGTTCGGAGGCCTCGTCGCGCTCCTTCTCGTGACCTACGCGTTCCGCAGCGTGGGCACGCGCCACTGACGGAGAGAACGGGATCCCGTGCCGCGTCCGACGACCGACCGATGAGCTCGCGCAGGCCCCGACTGGGGGTCATGGGCGGGACGTTCGACCCGATCCACCACGGACACCTGGTCGCCGCGAGCGAGGCCGCTGCGCGGTTCGACCTCGACGAGGTCGTCTTCGTCCCCACGGGCAACCCGTCGTTCAAGCAGCACCAGCAGGTCAGCCCGGCCGAGCACCGGTATCTCATGACGGTGATCGCGACCGCGTCGAACCCTCGCTTCACCGTGAGCAGGGTCGACGTCGACCGACCGGGCCTGACCTTCACCGTGGACACGCTGCGCGACCTGCGCGACGCGCGACCCGACGCCGAGCTCTTCTTCATCACCGGTGCGGACGCCATCGAGCAGATCCTGACCTGGAAGGATGCCGACGAGCTGTGGAAGATGGCACACTTCGTGGCTGTCACGCGCCCGGAGCACCGGCTGAGCGTCGAGGGCCTGCCTCCCGGCGTCGTCACGACGCTCGAGGTGCCGGCGCTCGCCATCTCGTCGACGGACTGCCGTCGACGCGCGGAGGCGGGCAAGCCGGTGTGGTACCTGGTGCCGGACGGCGTGGTCCAGTACATCGCCAAGCACGGTTTGTATCGAGGTCAGCACGATGAGTGACAACGGCAGCAACATGCAGCCCGTCCGCCCCCTGACGCGGCGCGAGATCCGTGAGCGCGAGCAGGCGGCCGCGGCACAGCGCACGGCGCAGGCGGGCGGCACGCCCCCGGAGCCCCCCGCCGCGTCGTCGGCCTCCTCCTGGGCCCCGGGCCCCGCCCCGAGACCGCCGCGGCGTACCCCCCTCCGCCGTCGCGGCGCACGCTGCGCGAGACGACGGGTGCGACGGACCATCCGTCCCAGCCCTCCGTCGTCCGGCCGCCCGCGGCGTCCGGCGGGATGCGCGGTCTCGACGAGACCGGTCGCCTGACCCCGGTCCAGGAGACCGCCGAGCGCGTCATGATCCGCCCGCCCGCGCCGACGCCGGCCGTCCCCACCCGGACGAGCTCGCGGCCGCCTGCCGGTGCTCCGCGTCCGACGGCGCCCGGTGCGAGCGGCCCCGTCCGCCCGCCGACCCCGACGGGCGACCCCTTCGCGACGTCCTCCGGACGGACGCCGGCACCCGGTGCGCCCGCGGCGACGCCGTTCGGGCAGGTGTCGGCGCCCGCGCCCTCGACGAACCTGCCGCCGACGAACCAGCCGCAGCGCATGTCCGCGTTCGCGAGCTCGACCGCGGCCGCGACGGCACCGCGCAGCCCGGAGCCTGCGCCGTCCCCGTCGCCCTGGGGCGAGACGCAGGTGCAGCCCGCTGCCCGGGAGCCCGTCGAGGCGCCCCCCGCCCGGCCGACGAGGCAGGCGACGCCACCTCCCGCCGAGCCCGTGGGTTCGGCGCTGCCCTGGGCGGCGATCACGTCGGGCGACGCCCCGGAGCCGGCGCGCGCCGTCGAGAAGCCCGGGTCACCGTTCGGGACCACCTCCGGCGCGCCCGCGGCGGTCACGCCCGCGGCGGCCCCCGCCGGGGACGACCTCTTCCCGCGCGTGAACGCCCGGTCGGCCGAGAGCGCCGACGACGAGGCCGATGACGACGACGAGCCGCGCGGCCCGTCGTACACCTGGCTGCACTACCTCATCCTCGTGGCGGTCGCCTTCGTGCTCGGGCTGCTCGTGTGGGAGCTCATCTCGCGCGACGACACCGCCCCGGCGGTCGACGACGCAGCGGCCGTCGTCGAGACGGTCGACCCCTCGGACCCGGCGTGGGACGCCGCCGGCGCTCTCGGCGCCGTCCGCTGACCCGCACACCCCACCGACGAACGGACAACACGTGACTGCTACCGAACGGGCCGTCGAGCTCGCCGTCACCGCGGCGCGCGCGGCGTCCGACCGCAAGGCCGAGGAGATCATCGCGCTCGACGTGAGCGAGCAGCTCGTCCTCACGGACGTGTTCCTCATCGCGTCCGGGACGAACGAGCGACAGGTGTCGGCCATCGTCGACGCCGTCGAGGAGGCCATGCACAAGGCCGGGGCGAAGCCCATCCGCCGCGAGGGGAAGCAGGAGGCCCGCTGGGTGCTCCTCGACTTCGGCGACGTCGTCGTGCACGTGCAGCACGCGGAGGACCGGGTCTACTACGCGCTCGAGCGTCTCTGGAAGGACTGCCCCGTGGTGGAGCTTCCCGAGGACGCCCGCGGGGGCGACGGGACGGTCGACGCGGCCGACGACACCACGGGCGGGAGCCGCTCCGAGGACGACGGCGCGATCCGCCTCTCGGGGGAGCCGCTCGCGTGACAGCGGGCACCGTCGTCCTCCTGCGGCACGCCCGAACGGCGTTCAACGCCGCGCTGCGGCTGCAGGGGCAGTCCGACATCCCGCTCGACGACGTCGGCCGCTGGCAGGCCGAGCAGGGCGCGAAGGCCCTCGCGACCGCGCACCGGGCCACGCGGGTCGTCACGTCGGACCTCGGACGTGCTGCCGACACCGCCCGTGCCTACGGCGCTGCCGTCGGCGTGGAGCCGACCTTCGACGCGCGCCTGCGCGAACGCAGCTTCGGCGAGTGGGAAGGGCTCACGGGCGACGAGATCGCCGAGCGCTGGCCCGAGCAGCACGCGGCCTGGCGGGCCGGCGAGGAGCCCACGCGCGCCGGGGCGGAGGCGAAGGTCGACGTCGCGGCGCGCATGCTCGCCGCCGTGACGGAGCACGCCGACGCGCTCGACCCCGAGGGCACGCTCGTGGTCGTCTCGCACGGCGCCGCGATCACGCTCGCCGTGACGGCGCTGCTCGGCCTCGACCCCGCCGGCTGGCGGGGGATCAGCGGCCTGCACAACGTGCACTGGTCGCACCTGCACCGCTCCGGGCCCGCCGCTGTGCCCGCGTGGCGCCTCGTCGCGCACAACGTCGGTGCGGGCTTCCCGCTCGACGAGTGGAACGCGGGGCCGGATTGGAACTTGGAGCCGGTTTCTGCGTAGACTAGCGACGCTCCGCAGGACGGGAAACCGGCCGGAGGAGCGTCTTACCTGGACCTTCGGGTCCTCGGGGCTGTGGCGCAGCTGGTAGCGCACCTGCATGGCATGCAGGGGGTCAGGGGTTCGAGTCCCCTCAGCTCCACCGAGAAGTCGTTGGTTCACCAGCGGCATCACCGGTCGACGTCAGGACCATTCCTCCGTCCGCTCCTGCGGACGTCGAGGGTCCGGGTCACGTCTCGGTTCGCGCCGGCGCGACCCGGCGCTGTGCAGCACTGCGAGCAGCGGTCGGCGGCGCGTCCTGCACCTGGAAGCCGTGGAGAGCGGCGGTCAAGGCGCGAGCCATGACGTCGCGGCGGCTGTCCGCGAGCGTAGGGTCCTGGGCTGCGAGCAGGCCGGCGGCCTCCACGGCGCCGATCGCGGCCCCGACCATCGGGGCAACGGTGACGAGGGGCGCGCCGGTGGCGCCGGCGATGCGGCTGGAGAGCCCGCGGGCGAGCTCGACCAGATGCCCGCCGAGCGCACGCGGGACCTGCCCTCTCGCAGCGAGACCGGCACGGGCCTCGGCGTGTCGAGCGACGTTCTCGTCGGTGGATGCCGCGTCGATCATGGCCAGCAGAGCCGCTCGAGCGCGTTCGACGGGGTACGGGGACTCCGTCTCGACGGCGACACGCCACGCGAGGGTGGTGAAGTCCTGCACGTGCGCGAAGAGCACGTCCTCCTTGGACGGGAAGTGCACGTAGAAGGTGCGCTCGGAGACCTTCGCTCCCCGCGCGATCTCCACCACCGTCGTCGCTGCGTAGCCCTTCACCTCGAAGAGGCTCGTGGCGCTGTCGAGGAGTGCCCGACGGGTGCGCTGCCGGCGCGCGTCGTTCCCGTCGGCGGCGCGCTGCGTCATGCCGCGACCCTACCGCGACGGCCCACTCTTTTGCAGATCTGCACTATGTGGCAAGGTGGCCCGCATGGTCTCCAGCTCCAGGACGTACGTCGTGACGGGTGCGGACTCGGGGCTGGGCGAGGCGGTGGCGGACCGCCTGTCGACCGACCACAGGGTCCTGCGGTGCGGTGTCGGCGCCCGTGCGGACGTCCGCGCCGACCTGACCACCCCCGAGGGCCGGGCACATCTCGTCTCGGCGGTCCGTTCGCTGAGCGGCGGTCGCGTGGACGGGGTCGTCGCTGCGGCCGGCACGGGAGCACCCCGATCGGAGACCGTCGCGCTCAACTACTTCGGCGTGGTCGCCGTCGTCACGGGGCTCCGCGATCTGTTGGCGGCGTCGGAGGTGCCCGCCGTGGCCGTCGTGTCGTCGTCCTCCACCCTCCACCGAGGCAGCCGGGCGCTCGTCCGTGCCTGCCTGAGCGGCGACGAGGACGCGGCGCTCGCGACGGCGCGTCGCCTGGTTCGGACGGGCCGCGGGAGCCAGCTGTACCGTTCGAGCAAGATCGCCCTCAACCACTGGGTGCGCTCTGCTGCCGTCTCCGCGGACTGGGCCGGAGAGGCGATCGTGCTCAACGCCGTGGCACCCGGGGTCGTCGCCACGGGGACCGTGATGCAGAGCTGGGAGCGAGAGCGCGCGCTGCTGCAGACGGCGCTGCCCCAGCCGCTCGGGATGCCGGGTCCCGTGGCGCCCGTCGCGGACCTCCTCGCGTACGCGGTCTCACCGACGAACCGGTTCATGACGGGGCAGGTCGTCTACTGCGACGGCGGCACCGACGCGCTCGTCCGCGCCACCCGGCCGCAGAGGGTCTTCCTGCGCTATCGGCCGACGCAGGTCGTGCGGATGCTGCGAGAGTCGCGGCGGATCGCCCGCGCACGATGAGCCGCCCCGGCGTCCAGGCAGGCTAGCAGCGTGCGGTTGCCGCCCGGTAGCTACGACGTGCTGACGTGCACGTGGTCGTAGTGGTTCGCGGTCACGCCGCCGCGGTCCTCCATCGCCCTCCAGGCGCCCGCAGGGTCGCCCGCCATCCACATCTGCTGCTGGTAGATGACGTAGGTGACCCCGAGGGAGCCGGCGTTGGCCTGCACGTAGCGGGCGATGTCCCAGCCGAGATCGCCGCTGATCATGATGTCGACCGCGCGCCCGGTGCCGTGGTCGCCGCTGTCACCCGGGCGCGGCCCGCCGTACGCGGTGACCTGCGGGAAGGCTGCGCACACCGACCGGTAGACCGCGGTCGCGTTGCTCTGCAGACCCGACTCGATCCCGGGGCTGACGGAGCAGGCGGCGCCGGAGGTCCCCGCAGCGCTCGCCGGCGCCGCAGCTGTCGGCTCGGTCTCGGAGAGGAAGCTGGAGCTGACCCACGCGACGGCACCCTCCCAGACCACCTGGTTCCACCCGTCCTGGGCGGTGCCGGTGACGTCGACCACGGTCGCGAGCGGAACCGTCGTGACGCGCTCGGCATCGGCCGACGGCCCGGTCCTGACGTTGACGGAGTCCGTGGTCCAGAGCTGACCGGTGACGGCGGGCAGCGGCGCGGGCGTGGGCGCGGGCTCCGGAGCGGGCTCGGCCGTCGGAGCGGGGACGACCTCGGGCGTGGGGGCGGGCGTCGGCGTGGGGGCGGGCGTCGGCGCCGCCTGGCGGGCCGACTCCCGGCGGCGCGTTCGCCGGAGCGGCTGGCGGCCGGCTGGTCGCGTCCTTCGGCGACCCCGGCGACGGGTGCGACCGCGGTGTCGTCGGCGTCCGCCGGCTGGGGTCCGGAGCCGAGAACTCCCGTTCCGAGGAGCGTGACCAGGGCGAGCGCCGGGAGCCGGAAGGAGCGCTTCGGGGCAGCGGGCGCTGCGTGGTGGCGGCCTCGTGACACGGTGCGCTCCGGGGGGTCGGTGGAGGGGACCGCGCCAGTGTAACCAAAACGTTATGGAAGCCGTCCAATCGCCGGCGGCTCGCTCGTCGTGGTCGATGACCCGCGCCCACCTCTTGACGGGCCCTGCGGAATGCGGTTACCGTGCGGGAAACCGGTTTCTCGCGTGTTCATCGCAGCGCACGCGCATCTCGACGAGGAGATCCATGACACCGTTCGGGCGGACCATCCGCACGTCGCTGGCGGCAGCGGTCGCAGCGGCACTCACCGCCACGTCCGCGCTGACGGCCGTCGCCGTCGGCCCGGGCACGGCGCTCGACGCGAGCGACCTCGCGCCGGGCGACTACGCCACCGTGGTCGACACCGGGACCGACTTCACGATCCACGCGACCGACGCCAAGAAGGTCACCGTCGACGCCACGGACCGTGTCTCCGACCGCGGGGACGTCTACTCCCAGCGCATCAAGCTCAACGGGTCCGGCGGTGCCGACGCTCGCTCCCTGCACTTCACCGTCGGCGCCGAGGACGCACCGACCCAGGTCGTGGTCAACGCCCGCAGCAGCGGCAGCAGCGACCGCGCGCTCGCCCTCTACGGCGCGACCGGAGAGGTCGCCCGCGTGCCCGCGCTCGCCGACGACGAGACGGTGCCCGTCGCGACCGCGACGATCGACATCGCCGTGCCCGGCGACTACTACCTCGCGTCCCCGAGCTCCGGGGTGAACGTCTTCTCGGCGCAGCTCGGTCCCGTGGACCTCGGTGATCGTGCGCCATGGGCCGAGGTGGCGGCCCCGACCGTCGACTCCGTCACCGTCGACCCGGCGGACCCGCGCACGCTGCTCGTGGGCTACACCGGCCTGCTCGGCACCGACGGCGGCGACGTCGCCCATGCCGCCCTCCACGACGCGACGGGCGCCGTCGTCGACCGGGCCATGACCGTCACCGACGGGGCTGCCGGCAGCATCGCGCTGACACCGCCCGCATCCGGCGACTACGAGGTCGAGGTCTCGATCACGCGCTACGGCGAGGACGCGCCGCTGACCTCGGCGCGGGTCGCGCACGCCGGATTCTCCCTCCCGCTCGTCGGTCCGGAGATCGCCTCCGCGCTGACCACCGCGGTCTCCGGCGGCCGGGGCACCGTGTCCACCGAGTGGTCCCCGAGCCCCGAGGCCGAGAGCTACTCCGTCCAGGTCAGCGACGACGGCGCCACGTGGGTCACCGCGGTCGACCGGGTCGTCGGCACCACGGCGGACGTGACCGGGCTCGCCACCGGTGCGACCTACCAGCTCCGCGCCGTCGCGCACCGCGGCGCCGAGTCCGCCGCGGGCGCGCCGTTCGAGGTCGCCGTCGCCACTGCCGTCGAGCGCTGGAAGTTCGCCGACATCGGCTCCAACGCCGGTTCGGGCGGCCAGGTGGTCGAGAACGCGGACGGCACCATCACCTTCGACGCGCGGGCCAGCTCGACCAAGCTCGCCTCGTCCGAGGACGGGTTCCAGTACTACTACACCGAGGTCGACCCGGCGACGGAGAACTTCACGCTCAGCGCCACCTTCCACGTGGACGACGCCGCCACGAAGGACAACCAGTCCGGTTTCGGCGTGCTCGCGGTCGACACGCTCGTGCCCGGGGAGTCGGCGGCCCGCTACTTCAACTCCGCCGGTGCGCTGATCACGCGCTACGGGGAGGGAACCGCGACGGTGCGGGACGGCACGCCCGGAGCAAGGTTCGTGCACGGCTACACCGGCGCCCCGGACGACAGCTCCGCGGGGACGCGGGACACCTCCGATGCCGTGGTCTTCGACGAGGGCTGGCGGGCGGACGCGACCGGTCCGAAGTTCGTCACGGGAGACGTCTTCGAGCTCTCGCTGCGCAGGTCGAACACCGGGTTCCACGCGATCTGGGAGCGCGACGGAGAGGTCCTGGAGGTCATCCAGTACGACCCCGAGATGCTGCTGCAGCAGGACTCGGAGCGCTTCTACGTCGGGATGGCGGTCGCCCGCAAGATCCAGGTGACGGTCACCGACTGGGAGCTCACCACGATCCACCCCGACGACGACGAGCCCGCCCAGGAGCCGCCGACGGAGTACGTGCCGGCCACGCTCGGCGTCGACGTCACCTCGACGACGCCGGAGCGGAGCCTCGACGTCCCGCTCGTGGCGAACATGTACGGCACCGGTCAGGTCCTCGACGCGGCGGGCGACGTCGTCGTCGACGACATCGCCCTCGCACCGGGCGAGCGTGCGCTGGCCACCGTCTCCCTCGAGGACGGGGTGAACGAGCTCACCGCCCGGTTGCTGCCCGACGCCGAGCAGCCCCACCTCGGGGAGCGCGAGCAGATCGAGTCCACCGACCCGGTCGACGTGCCCCTGACCGTCACGGTCGAGCGGTTCGGCGAGCCGGGGCAGTCGATCTGGGTCGCGCCGGACGGCTCGGCCGACGGCGCCGGCACCCGGGCCGACCCGCTCGACCTCCACACCGCGGTCGGGTTCGCGCAGGCCGGCCAGCAGATCGTCCTGACCGACGGCGTCTACATCCCGACGCGCAAGGTCGTCGCCGAGCGCGGCCGTGACGGCACCCCTGACGCGCCGATCACGCTCCTGTCCGAGCCCGGCACCAGGGCGACGCTGGACCTGTCGCAGTCGCCTGACGGCGGCCTCGTCCTGCGCGGCGACTGGTGGCACGTCTACGACCTCGAGATCACCGGCTCGCGCGACAAGGCGAAGCCGATGCTGATCGAGGGCCACCACAACGTCGTGGAGCGCGTGGAGTCGCACCACAACGCCGACACGGGCATCCAGATCTCGGGCCGCAGCGCCGAGCCGCCGTCGATGTGGCCGTCGCACAACCTCGTGGTCTCGTCGGTCGCGCACAACAACGCCGACGCCGGGGGCAACGACGCGGACGGCTTCGCCGCGAAGCTCACCGTCGGCGAGGGCAACGTGTTCCGGCACAGCATCGCCCACCACAACATCGACGACGGCTGGGACCTGTACGCGAAGTCGACCACCGGACCCATCGGGACCGTCGTCGTGGAGGACTCCGTCGCGTACGACAACGGCTGGCTCGAGGCGGACCCCTCGCGGACCGGTGAGGGCAACGGGTTCAAGCTCGGCGGCGAGTCGATCCCGGGCGACCACCTGCTGCGCAACTCGATCAGCTACGGCAACCTCGCCACCGGCGTGACGTCGAACTCCGGCCCGGACGTCCGGCTCGACGACGTCACCTCGGTCGCCAACGACCGCGGCGTCCGCCTGGAGACCAACGCGCCGTCGACCGCCTACGAGGCCCGCGGCGTCGTCTCGTGGCAGAACCCGGCCGTGGACGTGCTGGCCCTCGAGCAGGCCGACACGTCGCTGCTCACCGACCCGTCGAACCACTGGAACCTGGGTGGGGAGTCGGCGGTGGCCGATTCGTGGTTCGTCTCGCTGGACGTCGACGGCGTACGGCCCGAGCTCGCCCCCGACGGCTCGGTCGACATGTCGGGGCTGCTGGAGCTGACGGACGCCGCGCCGTCGGACGCGGGCGCGCGGTTCGCGCCCGTCGAGGAGCCGACCGTCATCGACGTGCTGCCCGAGGTCTCCGCCCCCGAGCCCGGGCCGAACCCCTGGTACGCGAGCACCGTGTACCAGCGCGGCGACCTGGTGCAGCACGACGGCGTCGTCTACGAGGCGCGGTGGTGGACCCGCGACCAGGAGCCGGGCGCGACGTCCTGGTTCGGCGCGTGGGCGGAGGTCGGCCCGGCCGCCGGGGCACCCGCCGTGGCCGAGTGTGCCGAGCCGTGGGACGCGTCCACGGTGTACCTCGGTGGCGACGTCGTGGCGCACGACGGGGTCAACCACCGGGCGCAGTGGTGGACCCGCGGGCAGGAGCCCGGAGCGAGCGTCTGGGGATCGTGGTCGGCCGTCGGACCGTGCGTCTGAGCGCGGCCCCGAGCTTTCCCCGACGACGCTGAGGGAGACGGCGATCGCAGAGGCCGGAGGTCGGGCCGGGACAGCATGCACGTGCTGCCTCGGCCCGACCTGCTCGCGCTCCTCAGCCCGCCGCGGTCCGCACGAGCCGGGCGATCTCCTGCTCGTTCGCGGCGTTCATCTCCGTGAGCGCGAACGACGTCGGCCACATCGTGCCGTCGTCGAGCCGTGCGTCGTCGTTGAAGCCGAGCGTCGCGTAGCGGGAGCCGAACTTCTCCGCGGGCTGGAAGAAGCACACGATCGGGCCGGGCTTGCTGCCCTTGCCCGGCAGGGCGTACGCCGGCTGGCCGTACCAGGTGCGCGGCACCAGGTGGGGCGCCTCGGCCCGCACGATCGAGTGGACGGCCTCGGCGAGGGCCCGGTCCGCGGCGGACATCTCGGCGAGCTTCTCGTGGACCGCCGCCTCGCCGTCGGTCGTCGCCCTGAGCTCCTTGGCGCGCTCCTTCATCGCCGCTCGCTCCTCGGCGGTGAACCCGTCGGCGCTCGTCGTCGTCGCAGCCTTCTGCGTGCCCGTCATCGGACGCTCCTTCTCGGTCGGTCGGTCGGTCGTGTCGATGCCTCGATGCTAGGAACGCGTGCGCCCGCACCGCTTCTCGAATCCTGACCGATAGCCCCGACCCCCCGTTCCTCGCCTCCGTCCGGTCACCCGCGCGCCCGTCAGGGCACGTGGTGTCCCGCGGCGCGGAAGAGCTCGGACCACTCGGCGCGCGTCAGCGGGACGTCGGAGCCCTGCGCCGCGCCGGCGACGCGGTCGGGGCTCGTCGTGCCGAGCACGACCTGCATCTGTGCGGGGTGCCGCGTGATCCACGCCGTGGCGATGGCGATCGGCGGCACGTCGTACTGCGCGGCGAGCCGGTCGATCACCGTGTTGAGCTCGGGGTGCTCGGGCGACCCGAGGAAGACGCCGTGGCCCGCGCCGCCCTGCAGCGGTGACCACGCCTGGACGGTGATGTCGTGCAGGCGGCAGTAGTCGAGCGTCCCGAGGTCGCGGCTGACCGACTGGTCGAGCGCCGCCATGTTGGACGCGACGCCCTGCGCGACGAGCGGCGCGTGCGGGATCGAGAGCTGCATCTGGTTGGCGACGATCGGCTGCTCGACGTACCGGCGCAGGAGCTCGATCTGGCCGGGCGTGTGGTTGGAGACGCCGAACGCGCGGACCTTGCCGGCGGCGTGGAGGTCGGAGAACGCGCGCGCGACCTCCTCGGGCTCCACGAGGGGGTCCGGGCGGTGCAGCAGGAGGATGTCGAGGTAGTCCGTGCCCAGCGCGTCGAGCGACCCGTGCACCGACCCGACGAGGTGGTCGTACGAGAAGTCGAAGTACGGTCCGTCGGGCACGATCCCGGCCTTGGACTGGATGACCCACTCCGCGCGCTCGGCGGGGGACAGGCGCGTCGCCTCCGCGAAGCGGCGCTCGCAGCCGTGCAGGTCGTCGCCGTAGATGTCGGCGTGGTCGAGGAACGTGATCCCTGCGTCTCGCGCAGAGTGCACGAGCGCGCGGACCTCGTCGTCCGTCTTGTCCTGGATGCGCATGAGCCCGAGCACGACGTTCGGGACCACGAGGTCCGTCCCGGGGAGGGTGAAGGTCTTCACGGTGGTGCTCCGTCCGTCGCCGGTCAGGCCGCCGAGAGCCGGGCGACCTCGTCGTCGGTCAGGACGAGGTCGGCGGCTCTGGCGGAGTCGCGGATGCTCTCGGGGCGCGAGGCCCCCGGGATGGGGATCACGACGGGTGCGAGCGCGAGCTCCCACGCGAGCGTGACCTGGTAGACGCTCACGTCGTGGGCGTCGGCGACCTCCTGGAACGCGGCGTGCGTGCTTCCGAGCTCGCCTGCGTTCGCGATCCCGCCCAGCGGGCTCCAGGGCAGGAACGCGACCCCGAGCGCCGCGCAGTGCTCGAGCTCGCCCTGGCTGGACCGGAACCGCGGCGAGAACTGGTTCTGCACGGACACCAGCCGGCCGCCGAGCACCTCGTTCGCGAGGTCGATCTGCGCGACGTCGGCGTTCGAGATACCGGCCATCTCGATGACGCCCTCGTCGAGGAGCTCCGCGAGCGCGCCGACCGAGTCCGCGTAGGGCACGGCCGGGTCCGGGCGGTGGAACTGGTAGAGCCCGATCGCGTCCACGCCGAGCCGGCGGGCCGACTCCTTCGCCGCGTGCTTGAGGTAGGTGGGATCGCCGTTCTTCGTCCATGTGCCGTCGCCGGGGCGCAGGTGACCGCCCTTCGTCGCGACGAGCACGGCCGACGTGTCGCCGCCGTACGACCGGAGGGCGCGAGCGATCAGCTCCTCGTTGTGGCCGACCTCGTCGGCGTGCAGGTGGTAGGCGTCGGCGGTGTCGATCAGGGTGACGCCCGCTTCGAGGGCGGCATGGATCGTCGCGACGGACCGGTCCTCGTCGGGGCGGCCCTCGATCGACATCGGCATGCCGCCGAGGCCGACCGCGGAGACGGTCCAGGATCCGAGAGTGCGCTGCTGCATGGAGAACTTCCTCGGGGTCGGGGGGTAGGAAGGGTGATCGCCCGTGCGGGAGGGAGCTCCCGGGACGTGCTCGTCGAGCCTAGGAACCGATAACCTAGAAGTCCAACAACTGTCGATCGTCAATTCCAGAAGAATGAGTGGTCAATGGATCTACGGCAGATGGAGTACCTCGTGGCGCTCGCGGACGAGCGCCAGTTCACCCGGGCCGCGGCGCTCACCGGCGTGTCCCAGTCGGGCCTGTCCGCCGCGATCCGCAGCCTCGAGGACGAGCTCGGGTCCAGCCTGTTCACGCGCACGACCCGCCGCGTCGAGCCGACCGAGGCCGGTCTCGCCCTGCTGCCGCACGCCCGCTCCATGCTCGCGCAGGCGGCCGCCGCTCGCGACGCGGTCGTCCGGTCGACGCACGCGCTCTCGGGGTCGCTGCACGTCGGGTCGGAGCAGTGCCTCGGGATCGTCGACGTGGCCGCGCTGCTCGAGCGCTTCCACCGGCGATTCCCTCTCGTCGAGATCCACTTCGTCCAGGCCGGTTCGCACGAGCTGGTCGCACGCGTGCGCGAGGGTGGTCTCGACGTCGCGTTCGTCGCCACGACCGAGCACCTCGGTTCTCTCTCCCAGACGGAGCTCGGCCGAGAGCCCGTCGTGCTCGTGTGCCCGCCCGAGCACCCCCTCGCGAGCCTGGGCCGGGTCGACTGGGCCGACCTCGTGGGCGAGGACTTCGTCGACCTGGACCCGTCGTGGGCGGCGCGTCCGGTGAACGACGCGGTCTGCGCGGAGCACGGCGCGCACCGCCGGGTCCGGTTCACGGTGAATGACGTGCACACGCTGCTCGACCTCGTCGAGCGCGGGCTCGGTGTCGCCATGGTGCCGCGGCACGTCGCCGCGAAGCCGCAGGCGGCGCGCCTCACGACGGTCCCGCTCCCCGAGACGGGCACGCCCGGCTGGGTCGTGTCGGTCGTGACCGGGCACCGGGGGACGGGAGCGTCGGCCGCGCCGCAGCTCCTGGAGCTGCTCGCGGACGCGCCCGCCTGCCGGGGTGCGGAGGCCGATGCACGGATCGCAGAGCCGACGGGCGACCCCGCGTGACCCGTCCCGTCGCGAGCCCCGCGAGCACCGGCGGGCCGTTGTTCCCCTTCCGCAGCGTCGTGCTCGGTGCGTTCGTCCCGACCCTCGTCCTGGAGATCGGCGTCGGCGCCATGCTGCCGGTCGTCGCCGTCACGGCGACCGGGCGAGGCGCGAGCCTCACGGTCGCCGGGCTCGTGACGGCGCTCCTGCCGCTCGGCAAGATCCTCTTCGACCTGCCCGCGGGGTCGCTCGCGACGCGGCTCGGCGACCGTGCGGCGATGCTGCTCGCGGGTGCCGTCGCCGTCGTCGCGTTCTCGACGGTCGCGCTGACGAGCGCGCTGTGGGGCCTCGCGGCGGGAGTTCTCGCCCTGGGGGCGTCGTCGGCCGTGTTCAACCTCGCGCGGCAGTCGTACCTCACGGAGATCACTCCGCCGCTGCGACGGGCGCGGGTCCTGTCCACGCTCGCCGGCGTGCACCGCATCGGGCTGTTCATCGGCCCGTTCGCGGGCGCAGCGGTCATCGCCGCGACGTCCGTGCGCGGCGCCTTCTGGCTCGGCGCGGTCTCGGCGCTCGTGGCGGTGGTCGTCGTCGCCGTCGTGCCTCCGGAGCGCGACGGCGACGACGCGCAGGGCCGGAGAGGGCGCGCCGTGCGCCCGCGCGTGAGCATCGCGCAGGTCGCGCGCGACCACCGGCGCCTGTTCGCCACGCTCGGGGTCGCGATCCTCCTCGTCGCCGCGGTGCGCGGCGCCCGGCAGACCGTGATCCCGCTCTGGGGCGAGCACCTCGGCCTCGACGCCGAGGTGACGTCGGTGATCTTCGGGATCTCCGGCGCCCTCGACATGCTGCTGTTCTACCCTGCGGGCAAGGTGATGGACCGGTTCGGCAGGCTGTGGGTCGCGGTCCCGTCCATGCTCACGATGGCCCTCGCCCTCGCGCTCGTCCCGGTCACGCACACTCCCGTGGCGCTCGCGGTCGTCGCGGCGCTCCTCGGCATCGGGAACGGCATGGGCTCGGGGATCGTCATGACGCTCGGGGCCGACGTCGCCCCGGCCGACGTGCGCCCGACCTTCCTCAGCGTGTGGCGACTGTTCCAGGACACGGGCGACGCGATCGGGCCGCTCGTGCTGGCCGCGGGCGCGGCGCTCGGGTCGCTCGCCGCGGGGATCTGGGCCGCCGCGGCTCTCGGCGGCGCCTCGACGGCGGCGCTCGTGCGCTGGGTGCCGCGGTACTCCGCGCTCGCCGACCTCACGGGCCGCGGCGAGCGGCGCCGCAGCGGCGACCGGGCGAGGGCGTGACCACGGAAATGGACGTGCGCTCGCGGCGTCCGCGGGCCTAGCGTCTCCCGCATGCCCGACGACCCGTCCCCCGACCCGTTCGACCACCAGGTCACCCAGGACGGTCGCGTGCGGGTCGCCCGAGGTGGCCGCGTCGTCGTCACGGTCGCGGGCGCCTCGGCGGACAGGTTGGCCGCCGCGCTCGGTCGCGCCGAGGCCCGGGGGGACGAGCGCGAGGTGCAGCTCCTCCTCGCGCGCGCGACGGGGAACTACCGGCGCGGCAACGAGAAGCGGTCGCACCGTCCGTGACCTCGATCCTGACCGCCGTGCGTGCCGGCGGAGAGCTGGTGTGACGCACGCCACGACGGCGAGCGGCCGGATCGTGTCACGACGGCGGGTGCCGGCGTGTCCTCATGGCACCGGCGCGACCACGTGCCGGACCGGAAGGAGCACCCCATGGCCCGCATCTCGCTGGACCCGCCCCGCACGCTGCTCAACCGCACGCTCGCCGCGCTGTCGCGCCGTCGGTACGGCGCGGTGCTCGACCCGTTGGCCGCCGTCGGGCACAACGCCCGTGTCGCGACGACCTACTGCGTGCTCGAGGCCGGCGTGGCGCGATGGCGCGCGCTCGACCCCACGCACGCCGCACTCGCCGTCATGGCGGCGGCCGTGGACATCGGCTGCTCGTGGTGCGTCGACTTCGGGTACTGGGAGTCCGAGCACGGCGACGTCGACCCTCGGCTGCTCCACGACGTCCCGGCGTGGCGCGACAGCGACGTCTACACCGCGACGCAGCGCCGGGTCCTGGAGTACGCCCAGGCGATGACGGCGACGCCGCCGACGGTCTCCGACGAGCTCGCGGCGGACCTGCGGGCCGACCTCGGCGACGCGGCGTTCGTCGAGCTCACGGCACTTGTCGCGGTGGAGAACCTGCGCAGCCGCGTCAACGCGGCGCTCGGTCTGACGAGCCAGGGGTTCGGCGACCGGTGCGCGGTGCCGCCCGCGGGGGCCCTGGGCGCCGCCGGTGGTCACGCGGCCGGTGGCTCCGGCAGGCTGGGGGAGTGAGCGACGACGGCGGGTGGCCCGGGCAGGACGGGAGCGACGCGCTCGTCGCGCCGTTCGCCCGCCACCGCCGGCTGCTCTTCACGGTCGCGTACGAGATGCTCGGCGCCGCTGCGGACGCCGAGGACGTGGTCCAGGAGACGTGGCTGCGCTGGTCCGCGGACGACCGCGACGACGTGGTGGACGCGCGCGCCTACCTCGTGCGCATCACCACGCGTCTCGCGCTCAACCGGCTGCGGACGCTGCGGACGCAGCGCGAGACGTACGTCGGGCCGTGGCTCCCCGACCCGCTGCTCACGACGCCCGACGCCGCGTTCCAGGTCGAGCGTTCCGACGACGTCTCGATGGCGATGCTCGTCGTGCTGGAGACGCTGAGCCCGCTCGAGCGCGCGGTCTTCGTGCTGCGCGAGGTGTTCGCGCTGGACCACGAGGAGGTCGCGCGCGTGCTCGACCGGACGCCCGAGGCCGTGCGTCAGACGGCTCACCGCGCGCGCGAGCACGTGCGTTCGCGACGTCCCCGCTTCACGGCCTCGGGCGACCAGCAGCACGAGGTCGTGCGGCGGTTCATGGAGTCCTGCGCGACCGGCGACCTGGACGCCGTGGTCGCGGCGCTCGCGCCGGACGTCGCCGTCGTGATGGACGGCGGCGGCCGGGTTCGCGCGGCGCTGCGTCCCGTCAGCGGCGTCGAGAAGGTCGCGCGCCTGCTCCTCGGGCTCGCGGCGAAGCCGGAGGTGCGTGAGCTGGCGTCAGAGCCGGCGGAGATCAACGGCGCGGTCGGGATCGTGTGGACGTCCGGCGGCGTGCCCGTCATGGCCGGGACGGTCGAGCTCGACGACGACCGCGTGGCGCGCGTGCTCGTGTTCCGCAACCCGGAGCGGCTCGCCGGGCTCCGCCGTCGCTGACCGCGCGGGCGACGCGGCACGGACGGTCGGGCGACGGCTCGACGCTCAGACGAGCGTGACGACCCCGAGGACGCCGACGGCCACGCCGAGCGCGAGCGACACGCCGATGAGCACGGCATGCACGGTGAGGAACCGCGTCGCGCGGCCGTCGGCGTCACGGGACCTCGGGTCCTTCGCGATGCGCTGCCAGAAGCGCGGCCAGATGACGAGGTTCCACACGCCCGTCAGGACGAGGACCAGGGACCAGGCGAGGGGGAGCTCCACGGTCCGAGCATGCCAGGCCGGACCGGCCGGTCGGCACCGCGGGCAGCGATCGACGGCGCACCGGCCGTGTGGCGTCGAGCACATCGACGCGACGCCGAGGTGAGGTTAGGCTCTCCTGCGATCGCCCCGGGCGGTGATCGGTCGTCCGGCAGCGTGCCGGGTACCGACCCGTGGAGGAACGAGGAGCCGACGGTGGCGAACTTCAAGATCGTCAAGCCTGCCGACGCGCACGTCCTGACGCTCGAGGTCGTCGGGTCGAAGCGCGTCAGCCCGCACGTCGTCCGGGTGACGCTCGGCGGCGAGGGCATGGACCACTTCACCCCGATGGGGTACGACCAGTGGTTCCGCCTCTTCCTCACGCGTCCAGACCAGGACGCGCTGAGCCTGCCGACACGCTCGTCGGGCCTGTGGTACGTCCAGTACCTCGCCACGCCCAGGGCGCGGCGGCCGTTCGTGCGCAGCTACACGGTGCGGGCGGTGCGGCCCGACCTGCGCGAGATGGACGTCGACTTCGTCGTCCACGGCGACGAGGGGCCGGCGTCACGCTTCGCACTGACCGCGGAGCCGGGGGAGCGCGTGGGTCTGCTCGACCAGGGCGTCGGGTACAACCCGCGCGTCGCGCACGACTGGACGCTCGTCGTCGCCGACGAGACCGGGCTGCCCGCCGTCGCCGGCATCTGCGAGTCCCTGCCCGACGACGCGCGGGGCCTCGCGATCGTCGAGGTGCCCGACCTGGCCGACGTCCAGGACTTCCGCGTCCCCGCCGGGGTCGAGCTGCGCTGGATCGCGCGGGCGGACGGTGCTCCGACCGCGGAGGTGCTTGCAGACGTGCCCTCCGCGGACGTGCCCGCCGCAGACGTGCCGGGTGCCGACGGCGGCCACGCTCTGCCCGGTCGGCTCGCGCTCGACGCGGTGCTCGCGGCCGAGCTGCCGTCAGCCCCCGTGTACGCGTACGCCGTCGGCGAGTCGTCGTTGGTGACCGGTGTCCGCCGACACCTCGTCAACGACCGCGGCGTACCCAAGACGCACGTCGACTTCGTCGGCTACTGGCGTCACGGGCACGCTGCGTCGTCCTGACGGCGATTCAGACCTTGCGCAGCTGCTTGAACATGGGGCAGTCGAACGGGTCGCGCGCCGACAGCCCGACCTCGTTGAGGTACCGGACCACGATCGCGTAGGACTGGGCGAGGCTCGTCTCCGTGTAGGGCAGCCCGAGGTTGCTGCAGTGCTCTCGCACGATGTCGCGCGCCCGCGCGAGGTGGGGCCGCGGCATGCTCGGGAACAGGTGGTGCTCGATCTGGAAGTTGAGACCGCCCATGAGGATGTTCATGAACCAGCCCCCGCGGATGTTCCGCGACGTGAGCACCTGCTTCGAGAGGAAGTCGATCTTGCTGTCCTCGGGGATGATCGCCATGCCCTTGTGGTTCGGCGCGAACGACGCCCCCATGTACACGCCGAACACGGCGAGCTGGACCCCGAGGAACGCGAACGCCATGCCCAGCGGGAGCGCCCAGAAGATCACGGCGACGTAGGTCGCGAGCCGCACGACGATGATCGCGAGCTCCGTCATCCGCGTGCGCAGGTCGGCACGCACGGCGTTGCCGGTGATGAGGCTGCGGAACGCGGTGACGTGGAGGTTGAGGCCCTCGAGGGTGAGGAGCGGGAAGAACAACCAGCCCTGGTAGCGGTTGATGAACGCCTTGATGCCGGTCGCCCGCCCGGCGTCCTCGCCGAGGAAGACGATGACGTCCGGGTCGATGTCGGGGTCCTTGCCACGTCGGTTCGGGTTCGCGTGGTGGCGCGTGTGCTTGTTCATCCACCACGAGTAGCTGATGCCCACGACCGCGTTGGCGAGGATCTTCCCGACCCGGTCGTTGACGGGACCCGAGGCGAAGACCTGGCGGTGCGAGGCCTCGTGCGCCACGAACGCGAACTGCGTGAAGATCAGGCCGAGTGCTGCGGCCATGAGGAGCTGGAACCACGAGTCACCCAGGAGGACGATGCCGGTGACGACGCCGCCCAGCGCGAGCGTCAGGAAGCCGAGCGTCCACAGGTAGTAGCCCTGCGCCCGCTCGAGGAGACCTGCGTCGCGCACGGTTCGCGAGAGGGCGGTGTAGGTGCTGGTGACGGCTGCGCCGTCGTCGGTCTTGGGTCGGGTGGCCCGGAAGCCCGGACGGACGGCGGCAGAAGTCATGTGCATCCTTGCAAGGGGATCGAGTCGACTTCCCAGCCGCGGAGTTGAGCGGGTGCTCGTGGTGCAGATGTGCCGATCCTACGGGACCGTAGGTTGTTCGCAATCGTCCACGGCGTGAAGAAGCCGCGAAGGCCTGTCAGGCGGCGTGGCGGAACGTGAGCCGGAACTCGGTCGGCGTGACCCCGACGGCCCGACGGAAGTGGTGGCGCAGCAGCGCCGCCGACCCGAAGCCGCACCGGCGCGCGACGTCCTCGAGGTCGGTCCGCGTCTCCTCGAGGAGCGTCTGGGCGTGGGCGACACGCTGGGCGGTGAGCCAGGCGAGCGGCGTCGTGCCCGTCTGGGCGACGAACGTCCGTGCGAACGTCCGCTCCGACGTGTGGGCGCGTCGGGCGAGGTCGCGAACCGTCAGCGGCTCGTCGAGATGCTCGGTCATCCAGTCGAGGAGCTCGGCGAACGAGTCCTCCTCGGCCTCCGGGACGGGGCGTTGGACGAACTGCCGCTGCCCGCCCTCGCGCTGGGGCGGGACCACCATGCGGCGCGCGATGACGTTCGCGACCCGGGACCCGAGCTCGCGCCGGACGAGGTGCAGGCACGCGTCGATCCCCGCGGCCGTCCCCGCGCTCGTGATGAGGTCGCCGTCGTCCACGAAGAGCACGTCGGGGTCGATGTCGAGCGTCGGGTGCCGCCTCCGCAGCTCGTCGGCGTGCATCCAGTGCGTCGTGACGCGGCGGCCGTCGATGACGCCGGCCGCGGCCAGGACGAACACGCCCGAGCACACGCTGAGCAGCGTCGCGCCGCGCGCCGAGGCGCGACGGATCGTGTCGAGCACCGCCTCGGGGTAGTGGCTGCCGATGCGGATGGCCGGGACCACGACGAGGTCGGCGTCGTCGACCGCGTCGAGGCCCAGCGCGGGGACGACCTGGGCACCCACCGAGGTGCGCACGGGCTCGCCCGCGACCGGACCGCAGACCCGGAAGTCGAAGCGCGGGACGCCCTGGTCGCTGCGGTCGAGGCCGAAGACCTCGCAGACGACGCCGAACTCGAACGGGGCCAGGCCGTCGCTCACGACGGCCGCGACGGTGCGGATCATGGCCCGACCGTACGCCGCTGGCAGGATCTTGTCGACACGCGTCGGTCCTGCCACTCGTCCGGCGCGGCGCGCCCGACGATGCTCGAGGCATGGACATCCTCTGGGGCGTGATCGCCCTCCTCGTCGTCGTCGGCTCGACGGTCGTGGCCCTCGCGGTGCGCCGCGAGGACCCGGCGCACCCCTGGTTCCCCGCAGGTTCCGGCGAGGTACCGGGCGCTCAGGAGCTCGACCGTCGCTGAGCCGCGCGCCGGGACCGCGCGCGTCGAGGCGTGGCGCGCCGGGACGCGGGACGGCCCGGACCTCCGTGGAGGGCCGGGCCGTCGTCGTCGGGGCGCCGTCGGGTCAGGCGCGCGTCGAGACGTCGAGGTCCGCGTCGCCGGTGAGCTGGTCGAGGCCCTCGAGCTCCTCGGCCTCCCACGGCGCCTGGCCGAGGCTCGGGATCATCGTCGCGAGCTCGGGACGCCACTTCGTGAAGCGGTTCGGGAAGCAGCGCTCGAGCAGGTCGATCATGGCCGGCACGGCGGTCGACGCGCCCGGAGACGCTCCGAGCAGGCCCGCGATCGACCCGTCGGCCGCGGCGATGACCTCGGTGCCGAACTCGAGGACGCCCTTGCCGTCCTGGTCCTTCTTGATGACCTGGACGCGCTGGCCCGCGGTGATGGTCTCCCAGTCCTTGGGGTGCGCCGTCGGCATGAAGCCCTGGAGCGCCGTGAACTTCGTCTCCGGGCTCGCGAGGAGCTGCCCGACGAGGTACTGCGTCAGGTCGAGGTTCTTGACGCCCGCGCCGACCATCGAGCCCAGGTTGTGCAGGCGCAGCGACGTGAACAGGCCCAGGTACTTGCCCTTCTTGAGGTACTTGGGGCTGAACCCGGCGTACGGGCCGAACATGAGATAGCTCTTGCCGTCGACGACGCGCGTGTCGAGGTGCGGGACGGACATCGGCGGGGAGCCCACGTCGGCCTTGCCGTAGACCTTCGCCTGGTGCTGCGCGACGAGCTCGGGGTCGTCGGTGCGCAGGAACTCGCCGCTGATCGGGAAGCCGCCGTAGCCCTTGGCCTCGGGGATGCCGGCCTTCTGCAGGAGCGGGAGCGCGCCGCCACCGGCGCCGACGAAGACGAAGCGCGCCTCGACGGTCGAGCGGCGCGCGGGCGCGTTCCACGACCGGTCCTTGACCGTGAGGCGCCAGCGACCGTCCTTGGTCTTCTTGAGGTTCTTCACCTCGTGCTCGAGGAAGAGCTGCGTGCCGCTCGCGACGAGGTGGTCCACGAGCTGCTGCGTGAGGGCGCCGAAGTCGACGTCGGTGCCGCTCGTCGCGCGCGTCGCGGCGATCGGCTCGTCGCCGTCGCGCTCCGCGACGAGGAGGGGGGCCCACTGCGCGACGACCGCGGGGTCGTCGGAGAACTCGAGCTCGCTGAACAGCGGGTGCTGGCGCAGCGTCTCGAAGCGGCGGCGCAGGTAGTCGACGTTCTCCGTGCCGCGCACGAAGGTCATGTGCGGGGTGCGGGAGATGAAGCTCGCCGGCTGCGGGAGGGCGCCCGTCGTGAGGAGGTGGTGCCAGAACTCGCGCGAGACCTCGAACTGCTCGTTGATCGTCACCGCCTTGGCGATGTCGATCGAGCCGTCGGGTCGCTCGGGGGTGTAGTTGAGCTCGCACAGGGCGGCATGGCCGGTCCCGGCGTTGTTCCAGGGGTTCGACGACTCCTGCGCGACGGCGTCCAGGCGCTCGTAGATGCGCACCGTCCAGGAGGGCTCCAGGACGTTGATGAGAGCTCCCAGGGTGGCACTCATGATGCCACCGCCGATGAGGGCTACGTCGATCTGGTCTGCGGTGCTTGCGGGGTTGCTCGCTCGACTCGACACGGTGCGATTCTACGCTTGTGACAGAGTGCACAAAGTGTGCGGTGCGTCACGGGCGTGCGTCACATTCCTCGGGGACCAAGGTCCCGGACGCCGAGGTAGTACCGCAGCTCGCCGAGGTAGCACCCCGGTCCTGCGCGGGTAGTACCTCGCGCGACCGCGGTACTACTTCGCGGCAGAGCGGTACTACTTCGCGCGACCCGGTACTGCTTCGCCCGACCGCGGTACTACGTCGCCGGCGGGGAGTACGGCGAGGGCCACGGGCCGATCTGCGGGAGGTCGACGCGCGTCCCGGCGCGCCACGCGTGCGGGACGGTCTCGGGCGTGCGGCCCGCGAGCCAGGCCGCGACGTCGAGCAGCGAACCGGTCACCGTGGTCTCGGTCTCGGTCTCGGTCTCGGTCTCGGTCTCGGTCTCGGTCCCGGACTGGGGCTGCGCCGCTGCCGGGTCGATCGCTACCTCGACGTCCTGGGGCAGTCGGACGGCGAGGAAGTCGAGCAGGTGCTCGGCGAGCGCCGGCGGCCACGTGCCGATCCCGATCCCCGCGTCGAGGTCGACGGCGTGGAGTCGGACCTCGCGCCACCACGCGACGAGCGCGTCGACGACGGTGCCGTCGCGGTAGGAGACGGCCGCGGCCCAGCCGGACGAGCCGGGGGCCGGCCACGCGGCCTCCAGCCGCTCGGCGAGCGCCGTGAGCGCCGCGACGTGCTCGACGACGGTGCGTCGCGCCCCGGTCTGGATACCGGCCTCGCGGCCTTGGGCGCCGCCGTCGTACACCTCGACCAGCTCGCCCGCCGCGGCACGCTCGGCCTGGCGTGCCATCGCCTCGCCGATCGCCGTGACGTGCGCGAGCACGTGGCTGCGCGACCAGCCGGGCAGGAGCGACGGCGCCGCCAGCGCGGCGGCGTCGAGCTCGTCCGCCGAGCGCGTGACGGCGGCGAGGGCTGTCCGCGCGTCGTCGCGGACGGCCTCGATGTCGGGCACGGCGCGGGCGTCGGGGCTGTCGGTCAGGGCCACAGGAGCTCCTTCGTCCAGCCGGGGGAGGGAGGGTCGTCGGGCGACGGAGGCGTCGCCGACGTGGTGTAGCGCAGGCGGGTCTGGCCGTCGCCCGGCGACGACGCCCAGAACTCGACCGTCGTGGCCTCGAGCGCGTACGCGGTCCAGGCGTCGAGCACGAGCTCCGGCTCGGTGCGCACGCGGGCGAGAGCCGCGTCCCACGCCGCGCGGTACTGCGCCCGCGAGGCGAGGGTCGTGCTCTGCTGCCCCGCGAGCGCCGTCGCGCGCGAGAAGTCGGACCGGGCGAGGAAGTCGGCCGCCGACACCTCGGCACCGAGCGGCACGACCGGGCCGCGCACGCGGACCTGCCTGCCGCGCTCGCGCCACAGGAACGTCAGCGCCGCGTTCGGGTTCTGCGCGAGCGCGATGCCCTTGGGGGAGTCGGAGCGCGTCGCGAAGGCCCACCCGCCCGGGCCGACGTCCTTGAGGATCAGGGTCCGGGCGTCGACGCGGCCGCCGGCGTCGGCGGTCGACAGGGTCGCGGCGTGGGGGGCGGGAACGCCGGCGTCGATCGCGTCCTGGAGCCAGTCGACGAACAGCGTCACGGGATCGTCGGGTGCCGCGTCCACGGCGAGACCGGGCAGGTCGGGGCCGAGCACGGGCAGGGCGCGGAGCCGGTCGCGCAGCGTCGGGCTGTCGGTCCTGTCGGTCCTGTCGGTGTTGTCGGTGCCGTCGGTGCCGTCGGTCATGCGTCCTCCGGGTCGTCTGGCGCGGGAGTGCTGGCGGTGAGGGGTCTGCCATCGGCGTCGAGGAGCGCGACGAACCCGCGGACCGCGCCGGCCATGGCGTCGGGGTCGTCGAGCGCGCGGGCGAGGACGTACCCGCCCTGCACGATCGCGACCGCGGCGAGCGCGCGGTCCCGGGCCGCGTCGGCGGGCAGCCCGTCCTCGCGCAGGACGGCGGTGACGAGGTCCACGAGGCCGACGAAGTAGGCCCGCACGTCGGCGGTGAGGGCGGCGTCGTCCATGACGGCCTGGTCGCTCACGAGCCGGCCGACCCTGCAGCCGGCGAGCGCGGGCCGGGGGCGCTCGAGGTAGCGGACGAGGCGGTCGCGAGCGGTGCCGGGGCGATCGAGGTCCCGGCGGGCGGCGTCGAGAGCGCCGCTCGTGGTCGCGTGCACCGCCGCGCTCGCGAGGTCGTGCTTCGACGGGAAGTGGTGGTAGAGGCTGCCCTGCCCCACTCCGCTCGCGTCGAGCACCTGTCGCGGGCTCGTCGCGCCCACCCCCTGTGCCCAGAAGAGGTCCTCCGCCGCGGCCACGAGGCGGTCCCGCGCGCTCGTCGAGATCATGCCCGCAGCATACCTACCTCAAGGTATGGCGTCGAGACGAGATGCAGACCCCCGCGCAGCGGGGGATCGTGGTGCGGTGACGGTGCCGCAGCGCGTGCTGGTGGTCGCGATCCTCGCGTCGTTCGTCTCGTTCCTCGACGGCTCGGTGGTCAACGTCGCGCTGCCCGCGATCTCCGACGAGCTCACGACCGGCCCTGTCACGGGGCTCGCGCTGCAGCAGTGGGTCGTCGACGCGTACATGATCACGCTCGGGTCGCTCATCCTCCTCGCCGGGTCGCTGTCGGACGTCCACGGCCGGCGCCGCGTCATGGCCGTCGGCCTCGTCGGCTTCGCGGTGACCTCCGTCGCGTGCGCGCTCGCGCCGGACGGGCTGTTCCTCGTCGTCGCGCGCGGCCTCCAGGGCGTCGCCGGGGCGCTGCTCGTCCCGAGCTCCCTCGCCATGATCATCTCCACGTTCGACGGCGAGCGGCAGTCCCGCGCCATCGGCTCCTGGACCGCGTGGACGAGCACGGCGTCGATCGTCGGGCCGCTGCTCGGCGGCGTCCTCGTCGACGCGTTCTCGTGGCGCTGGGTCTTCTGGATCAACGTGGTCCCCGTCGCGGCGACGCTGTGGCTCCTGCGCGGGATCCCGCGGAGCGCCGCCGAGGAGGGCTCCGCGGCGGGACGGCGGATCGACACGCTCGGCGCCACCCTCGCGGCCGTCGGCCTCGCCGGGACCGTGTTCGCGCTCATCGAGCAGGGCCGCTTCGGGTGGTCGAGCCCGGTGGTGTGGGGGCCGGCTCTCGTCGGCGTGGCGTGTCTCGTCACGTTCGTCGTCTGGGAGCTCCGTGCCCCGGACCCGATGCTCCCGCCGCGGCTGTTCAGGGTGCGCAACTTCGCCTGGGGCAACCTGGCGACGGCCGCGATCTACGGCGCGCTCTACTTCGGCGGGTTCGTCGTCACGGTGTTCCTCCAGCAGGTCGGCGGCTACAGCGCGACGCAGGCGGGTCTCGCCCAGGTGCCGATCACGCTGCTGCTGCTCGCGCTCTCGACCCGGTTCGGGGCGCTCGCGGGCCGCTACGGGCCACGCCTGTTCATGACGGTCGGGCCGGTCGTGGGTGGCGTGGGCTACCTGCTCCTGCTCACGACGACCGACGACGCCGTGTACGTCACCCAGGTCCTGCCGGGCATGGTGCTCTTCGGGCTGGGGCTCGCGATGACGGTCGCGCCCCTCACGTCCGCGATCCTCGGGTCCATCCCGGCGTCCGACGCCGGCATCGGGTCCGCAGCGAACAACGCCGTGTCGCGCGTGGCCGGGCTGGTCGTGATCGCGTTCGCCGGGGTGATCGTCGGCGGGGTCCTCGACCTCGACGGGTTCCACCGCTCGCTCGTCGTCACCGCGGCGCTGCTGTTCCTCGGCGGTGTGCTCAGCTGGGTCGGCATCCGCAACGAGCACGTGCGCGGCGGCTCGGCCCCGCGCGCGTGAACGGGGCGCTGCCGTGCCGCGGGAGCCGTGCAGCGGGACGACCCCGCCGAGCGAGCACGGCTCGGGAGACGATGCTCAGGAGACGACCTGGAGGTCGTGCGTCGAGGTGTTGAGGCGACGGGCGCCGTCGGGCGCGTCGGGAGGGAACGCGACGACGATGTCCTCGATCCGGACCCCGAACCGGCCCGGCAGGTAGACGCCCGGCTCGACGGAGAAGCACATGCCGGGCTCGATCGCCCGTTCCTCGCCCTCGACCATGTACGGCGGCTCGTGCGTCGTCGTGCCGATGCCGTGGCCCGTGCGGTGCACGAAGAACTCGCCGTAGCCCGCGTCGGTGATGACGGCACGGGCCGCGCGGTCGACGTCCTGGCACGTCGCGCCGGGACGCACCGCGTCGACCCCGGCCTGCTGCGCGCGACGCACGACGTCGTACACCTCGCGCTGCTCGGCGAGCGCGGCCTCGCCCGTGCCGTCCGGCGGGCCACCGGCGACCAGGACCGTGCGGCTCGTGTCCGACCCGTACCCGTCCCGCAGCCCGCCGAAGTCCAGGACGATCATGTCCCCGGGCTCGATGACGCGGTCGTCGGCCTCGTGGTGCGGGTCGGCGCCGTTCGGCCCCGAGCAGACGAGCGTGAAGTCGACCTGCTCGTGGCCGTGGTCGCGCAGGAAGCGGTCGAGGTCCGCGGCGACCTCGGTCTCTCGCCTGCCCGCGAACGGCACCTGCAGGACGTCGGCGAACGCGGCGTCGGCGGCGGCACCGGCGGCGGCGAGCCGCTCGATCTCGGCGGTGTCCTTGACCGCGCGCAGCATCGGCAGCGCGTGCGTGAACGCGACGAACCGCGCGTCCGGGAGCGTGCGCTGCAGGCCGAGCACGTGCAGCGCCCACGTCGAGTCGGAGACCGCGTACGACCCCGCGGGGTCCAGGAGCCGCGCGGCCGTCGAGTGCTCGTCGTCGCCGTCGCGCCACGGCACGACCTCCAGGCCGTCCGTCCCCGCGCCGCGCAGCAGGTCGCCGCGCTCCAGCAGCGGCACGACCACGGCAGCCTCCCCGGCGTCCGGGAGCGTCGCCGGGATCGCCAAGAGGGTGAGGCGCTCGGTGACCGTGGTCGGGGTGTACCCGGTGAAGTAGGCCAGCTCGGGGCCGGGGGACACGAGGAGGCCGGCGAGCCCGGCCGCGCGCGCCTGCTCCGCCGCGCGGACGCGCCGCGTCGCGTAGACCTCGGGTCCGAACGCGGTGGGGTGCGCGGGCGACGTCGGGCTGCTGCTCATGGGGCAAGCGTGGCACCAGGAGGACGTCCGGGCACGACGGCGCGTGGCAGGGTGTGGGCATGACCGGTGCCCGCAACCTCCTCGCCGCCCTCGACGCGTTCGACGGCCACTGGCAGCCGCACCGCGTGGCGAGCGTCAACGACGACGACGTCAAGGTCGTCAAGGTGCTCGGCGAGTTCGTCTGGCACACGCACCCCGAGACGGACGAGCTGTTCCTCGTGCTCGCGGGCGAGCTGACGGTCGACCTGCGCGAGGACGGCGTCGAGCGCCCTGTCGTCCTCGGGCCGCACGACGTGCTGGTCGTGCCGCGCGGCGTGGAGCACCGCCCCCGCGCCGCCGTCGAGACGGCCGTCGTGCTCGTCGAGCGGCAGGGCACCGTGAACACGGGCGACGCCGGCGGGGAGCTCACGTCGCCGGTCCGTGAGCTCCCCGACGCCTGATCCCGCGACGTCCGGTCCGTGAGGGCCGGTCCGTGAGGGCGCTCCGCGCTCGGTCAGACGCGGACGACGACCTTGCCGCGCACGTGTCCCGACGCGCTGAGCTCGTGCGCCGCGGCCGCGTCCGCGAGGTCGAAGACCTCGGCCACCTCGGGGCGCAGCACCCCCGCGTCGCCGAGCCGTGCGAGCTCGGCGAGGTCGGCGGAGTCGGGCCGGACCCAGACGTAGTGACCGCCGAGCTCGTCGCGCGCCCGGGCGTCGGTGATCGACGCGACCGTGCCGCCGTCGCGCAGGACGTCCGGGACGGAGTCGAGCGCGTCGCCGCCCACGTAGTCGAGAACGACGTCGACGCCCTCGGGAGCCAGCGCCCGGACGCGGTCCGCCAGACCGTCCCCGTACGTCACCGGCTCCGCGCCGAGCGAGCGCAGGAAGTCGTGGTTCTTCTCAGACGCGGTGCCGATCACGCGCGCGCCCACCGAGCGTGCGACCTGCACCGCGAAGGACCCGACACCACCGGCCGCCGCGTGCACGAGCACGGTCTGGCCGGGCTGGACGCCCGTGCGACGGATGGTCTGGTACGCCGTGAGACCGGCGAGCGGGACGGCAGCGGCCTCCTCGAACGACCAGGCCGCGGGCTTGTGCGCGAGGGTGCGCACCGGTGCCGCGACGAGCTCGGCGAACGTGCCGCCCGAGACCTCGCCGCCCACGACGTCCTTGCGCACGTAGCCGTACACCTCGTCGCCGACCTGGTACTCGGGGGTGTCGAGGCCGACCTGCTCGACGACGCCCGCGACGTCCCAGCCCGGCACCACCGGGAACGCCGCGTCCATGACCTGGTCGAGGTAGCCCTCGCGGACCTTCCAGTCGACAGGGTTGACGCTCGCGGCGCGCACGCGGACGAGCACGGAGTCCGGGCCCACCTTGGGCGTGGGGAGCTCCGTGAGCTCGAGGACGTCGGGACCGCCGTAGCGGGAGTACGTGATGGCTCGCATACGGGCGGCAACGGCGAGCCATCACGTTCGATTCCCGGAGGTCTCAGCCCTCGAGCGCGCTCGGGTCCATGTACAGGACCTCCCACTGGTGACCGTCCGGGTCCGCGAAGCTGCGCGAGTACATGAAGCCGCCCTCCTCCTGCGGGTCCTTGACCGCCGTCGCGCCCGCGGCGAACGCGGCGTCGGCGATGCGGTCGACGGCCTCCCGGCTCTCCACGCCGAGCGCGTTGATGACCTCGGTCGTCGAGGTGGCGTCCGCGATCGACTTGTTCGTGAACTGCTTGGCGAACTCCGCCGTGAGGAGCATCACGTAGATCGCGTCGCTGATGACGATCGACGACGCGTTCTCGTCCGTGAACTGCTCGTTCACCGAGTAACCGAGCGCGGTGTAGAACGCCTTGGACGCGTCGAGGTCCTTGACGGGCAGGTTGACGAAGATCTGGGTGCTCATGGCTCTCCTCGGGAGGGTGGGGCGATGGTCTCGAGGGGGTAGACGGTGACCCCGGGCAGAACTCATCGCCGCAGGTCGCGACCCCGCAGGGGTGTCGCAGAGGGGGACCGGTCGCTACGCTCCCGTCAGGACCAGGCAGAGCGTCCGCGCTCCTGACGGAAGGACCTCGGTGCCATGCCGGAGGACCTGCTCGGACGGGACGACGAGCTGCACCAGGTGGCGACGCTCGTGCGCGACGCGCGGAACGGCATCGCGGGTGCTCTGGTCGTCCACGGCGAGGCGGGCATCGGCAAGTCCGCTCTCCTCGCGGCGTCGACCGCCGAGCTCGACGGCGTCGGCGTCGTGCGCGTCGACGGGTACGAGGCGGAGTCCGGGATCGCCTACGCCGGTCTCCACCGTCTGACCGGCCCGTGGCACGCCCTCGTCGACGGACTCGCCGCGCCCTACCGCGACGCGCTGCGGTCGGTGCTCGGACGGCCCGACGGGACGGCGCCGGACCGCTTCCTCGTCGGGCTCGGCGTGCTCGAGCTCCTCTCGGCGGCCTCGCGTGAGCGACCGCTCGTGTGCGTCGTCGACGACGTGCACTGGCTCGACGCCGAGACGGTCGCGGTGCTCGCGTTCGTCGCGCGCCGCCTCGGGGCGGAGCCGGTCGCGCTGCTCATGGCGTCCCGCGACGACGACCGTCTCGACGACGTGCTCGCCGGAGTCCGGGTGCTGCCCCTGCGAGGGCTCGACCCGCTGTCCGGTGCGCGGCTCCTCGTCGCGAGCCTCGAGGGCGGCGTCGACCCGCTCGTCGTCGCGCGCGTGGTCAGGGCGACGGGCGGGAACCCGCTCGCCCTCGTCGACCTGGGGCACGAGCTCACCGCCCAGGAGCTCAGCGCGTCGGCCGTGGGCGAGGAGCCCGTCCCGGTCGGCCGGCACCTCGAGGCCCACTACCTCGCGCGGGTCCGGCGCACCTCGCCGGCCGTGCAGGAGTGGCTCCTCGTCGCCGCCGCCGAGGCGACGGGCACGGTGCGTCTGGTGTCGCAGGCGTGCGCGGCTCTCGGCGTCGACCC
Organism: Cellulosimicrobium sp. Marseille-Q4280; assembly: GCF_943181405.1. Lineage (GTDB taxonomy): Bacteria > Actinomycetota > Actinomycetes > Actinomycetales > Cellulomonadaceae > Cellulosimicrobium. Next base: position 408,620 of record NZ_CALPBY010000003.1, on the reverse strand, counting down.
GCGCGCCGCCGACGAGGCGGAGGAGCACGGTCTCGTCGCCCTCGGCGCGACCGTGCGGTTCCGCCACCCGCTCCTGCGGGCCGCCGCCTACGGGGCCGCGTCCGGTCCGGACCGGCGCCGCGCCCACCGCGCGCTGTCCGAGGCAGCCGACGCGTGCGACCTGCCGGAGCTCGCGGCGTGGCACGCGTCGAAGGCGACCGTGGGCGAGGACGCCGCCGTCGCCGACCGGCTCGAGGCCGTCGCGACCGCCGCCGGCGCCCGGGGAGGCTTCGTCTCCCGCGCGCGCGTGCTCGCCCGCGCCGCCGAGCTGACGCCGCCCGGCCGGTCGCACGACCGCCGGGTCCTCGCGGCCGCGGAGGCGGCCGTCGCCGCCGGTGCGGCGCAGGTCGGAGCCACCCTGCTCGACGGGCTCCCGGTCGAGCGCCTCCCGCCGGTCGACCAGGCCCGGGTGACCGCGGTCCGGGTGTCGCAGGGCCTCTTCACGGGCGACCCCGACGTGCTCGCCCACGCGACCGCCGACCTCCTCCGGGCGGCGGACCAGCTCCGCGGCCACGAGCCGGACCGGGAACGGGAGGCGCTGGTCCGCGCGTTCGAGTACGCCCTGGTGGCCGAGCGCTCCCGCCGCGGGACGACCCTGCACGAGCTGGGCCGGCGTCTCGACGACGGCGCGGGGACCGGCGACGACGCGGCGTCCCGGGTGCTGCGCGCGCTGAGCGCCCTGGTGCTGCACGACCCCGAGGACGCCGTGCCCGCGCTGCGGCACGGCCTGGACTCGCTGCGAGGGCTCGAGGGGCCCGCCGTGCTCTCGTACGCCTCGGCGGGCGTGGCGCTCGCGACCGCCCTGTGGGACCTGCCGGCCCGCACGGCGTGGCTCGAGCAGGTGACCCAGGCGGCGCGCGACGCCGGCTCGCTCCAGATGGTCGACACTGGTCTGTGGATCTCCTCGCTCGCCGAGCTCAGCGGCGGCACCCCGAGGCGCGCCAGCCAGTTCGTCGAGCAGGTGCGCGAGCTGCGTCGCGCCATCGGCTACGACGGCGAGCAGGTGGTCAACGTCGCGTTCCTCGCCTGGACCGACGCCCCCCGGGCACAGGTCGAGGCCGTGGCGGCGGCCGCCGGGCAGGCGGGGTACGGCGGTGTCGAGTCGAGCGGGCGGGCGGCGCTCGCGGTGCGCGACCTCGCGCAGGGGCACTACCGCGACGCCTACGTCGCTCTGCGGTCGCTCGTGGACGATCCGTTCCTGCAGGTCACGCCGCTGCAGCTCCCGGACTTCGTCGAAGCGGCCGTCCGCAGCGGCCACGACGGCGAGGCGGAGCGCCACGTCGCACGGGTCGAGCGGATCGCGGACGCCACCGGGTCGCCCTGGGCGCGGGGTGTCGCCCTGCGGTGCCGAGCCCTCGTGGCCCCCGGGACGGGGTCGACGGACCTCCTCGACGCCTCGGCCGAGGCGCTCGACGAGGCCGGCGCGCCCGTCGAGGCGGCACGGTCGAGGCTCCTGCTGGGGGAGAGCCTGCGCCGCGAGCGACGTCGCGCCGAGGCGCGCGCGTGGCTGGGCCCGGCGCTCGCGGCATTCGAGGCCGCCGGAGCCGCGGCGTTCGCCGAGAGGGCGCGGACCGAGCTGGCGGCGACCGGCGAGGCGCCGGGACGGCGAGCCAGGACCGCGAGGCCGTCGCTCCTCACGCCGCGTGAGGAGACGATCGCCCGGCTCGCCGCGCGGGGGGAGACGAACGCCGAGATCGGGGCGACGCTGTTCATCAGCGCGAACACGGTCGACTACCACCTGCGCAAGGTGTTCCAGAAGCTCGGCGTCTCGTCCCGGCGACAGCTGCGCGAACGCTTCCCGCACGGCACGACCACCTGAGCCGGGCGGGGACCGGAGAGGCGGTCCGACGACCCGGGGTGCACGGGGACTACGTGCCGCACGTGGTCCGCGGAGAGCGGTGCCGAGCGAGGCTCGGATCGTCGGCACCACCCCGAGGAGGCAGCATGCCGTACGTCACGACCGAGGACGGAGCACGGATCTTCTACAAGGACTGGGGAGACGGCGGTACCCCGGTCGTCCTGAGCCACGGGTGGCCGCTCGACGCGGACGCCTGGGACGCCGCCGCGCTGTTCCTCGCCACGAACGGGCACCGCGTGGTCGCCCACGACCGGCGGGGGCACGGGCGGTCGACCCAGACGTGGCACGGGAACGAGATGGACACCTATGCCGACGACCTCGCCACGCTGATCGAGACGCTCGACCTGCGCGACGTGACGCTCGTCGGTCACTCGACGGGCGGCGGCGAGATCGTCCGGTACGTCGGGCGGCACGGCACCGCGCGCGTCGCCCGGCTCGTGCTGGTCTCGGCCGTGCCGCCGTTCATGCTCCGCACGGACGACAACCCCGAGGGCCTGCCCGTGGAGGTCTTCGACCAGATCCGTGCCGGCGAGGCCGCCGACCGTGCGCAGCTCTACCGCGACCTCGCCGACGGCCCGTTCTTCGGTCACAACCGCAACAACGACGTCGACCAGGGCTTCCGCGACGCGTTCTGGCTCCAGGGCATGACGACCGGCCACCGGGGCGCCTACGAGTGCATCGCGGCGTTCTCGGCCACCGACTTCCGCGACGACCTCGCGGCGGTCGACGTCCCCACGCTCGTGATCCACGGCGACGACGACCAGATCGTGCCCTTCGAGGTCGGCGGCAAGCGGTCCGCCGAGCTCGTCGACGGGGCCCGGCTGGTCGTCTACGAGGGCAGCCCGCACGCGCTCCCGGACACCGACCGCGACCGGCTGCACACCGACCTGCTCGACTTCATCGACTCCTGAGGAGAAGCACCATGACCGAGAGCACCACGTCCGGCGCAGGACCCGAGGGCGCCGCGCCCGGGCCTAACACCGTCGTCCTCGTCCACGGGCTCTGGATGACCCCGCGGAGCTGGGAGGGCTGGGTAGAGCACTACGAGGCGAAGGGGATGCGTGTCCTCACCCCGGGCTACCCGGGCTTCGAGATCGAGGTGGAGGCGCTGCGGGAGAACCCGCAGGTCATCGCCGACCTCACCGTCCCGGAGACCGTCGACCACCTCGCCGGGGTGATCGAGGCGCTCGACGCGCCGCCGATCATCATGGGCCACTCGTTCGGCGGGACGCTCACGCAGCTCCTGCTCGCTCGCGGGCTCGGTGCGGCCGCCGTCGTCGTCGACTCGGCGCCCACCGAGGGCGTGCGCGTCAACCCGCCGTCGCAGGCGCGCTCGCTCTTCCCGGCGCTGCGCAACCCCGCGAACCGGCACCGCGCGGTCGGGTTCACGCCGGAGGAGTTCCACTACGCGTTCACGAACACGCTCTCCGCGGAGGAGTCGCGCGCCGTGTGGGACCGGTACGCCATCCCGGCGCCGGGCTCGTGGGTCTGGGAGTACGGACTCATCGCGAACTTCAAGCCCGGCCACCAGGACACGTGGGTGGACTACTCCGCGGACCGTGCGCCCCTGCTGTTCATCGGCGGCGAGAAGGACCACATCATGCCGCCCTCGGTGAACCGGTCGAACGCCAAGCACTGGGAGAAGAGCCCGGCCGTCACCGAGTACTACGAGTTCGCCGGGCGCGACCACTGGACGTGCGCCGCGCCGGGGTGGGAGGCCGTCGCCGACCACGCGCTCGACTGGGCCCTCGAGCACGCCCGCACGACGGCGCCGCTCGCCTGACGCGTCGACAGCGCCCGAGGCGTGGACGGCGGCCCGAGGAGGACCGCCGTCCACGCGCCCGGTCCGTGCCGTCCCGCAGCGGGGACGCGTCAGACGAGCACGTCGCCGTCGCGCGCGACGACGCGGCCGCCGGCCACGACGAGCGCACGACGCGGGGCGCGCACGACGGCGTCGGGGACGTTCTCGGCGTCGACGAGCACGACGTCCGCGGGCGCGCCCACGACGAGGTCGTGCACGTCGCGCCCGACGAACCGGGCGGCGTCCGCCGTGGCGATCCGGGCCGCGGCGACGAGCTCGTCGTCGTGGCGGAACCGTGAGAGCCGCGCGAGCTGGGTCGTGAGGGCGAGCAGGTCGCCCGTGCCGTAGGGGGACCACAGGTCGCGGATCCCGTCGGTCCCGAGCCCGACGGCGACCCCGGCCTCGCGCAGCGCGTGCAGCGGCAGGGGAGCGGCGCCGATCGGGGCGACCGTGGTCATGGTGATGCCCGCCTCGCCCATCGCGGCGACGAGGTCCGCCTGGCGCGACGCGGGCAGCTGCCCGACCGCGAAGCCGTGCGCGACGTTGACCTTGCCCTGCAGGCCCGCGCGCAGCGTGCGGTCGATCATCAGCTCGACCTGGAACGCGCCGAGCTCGCCGCCGTCGTGCAGGTGCACGTCGATCCCGACGCCCCGGCGCTCCGCGATCGTGAAGAGCCCGTCGAGCTGGCCGACCGGGTCGCGGTCGATCGACGCCGGGTCGAGCCCGCCGACGTGCTCGGCGCCCGCCACGGCGGCCGCGTCGAGGAGGTCGAGCACGCCGGGTCGGCGCAGCACGCCGTCCTGGGGGAACGCGACGATCTCCGCGTGCACCGCACCGTCGAGCTCCGTGAGCGCCTCGCGCACGACCTCGATGCCGCGCAGCCCGAGCCCGAGGTCGACGTCGACGTGGGTGCGGATCGCCGTCGTGCCGTGCCGGACGAGCTCACGCAGCACGGTGAGCGTGACGTCCACGCCGGGGATGCCGAGCTCGTCGCGGTGCGCCCGCTCGTGCGCGATGCGACCCTGCGTCGTCGCCTCGCCGCCGTAGCTCACCCACGGCTTGCCCCACCAGCTCTTGTCCACGTGCGCGTGCGCGTTGACGAGGCCGGGGAGCGCGAGCAGGCCCCGTCCGTCCACGACGCCGTCGGCACCGCCCGGGTCGTCGGCGGGGCGTGCTGTGCCCGACGCCGCGGGCCCGGCCGGGTCGTGCGGCGTCACCGCGGAGATCCGGCCGTCGGCGACGTGCAGGTCGACACGCTCGCCGCCCCACGGGCGGACGTCGCGCAGCACGGTCAGGGATCGCGAGGGGGGCGCCGTCGGGGCGGTGCGGTCGGGGGTGCTCATCGGTCGGTTCCTTCCGGCAGCGGGACGACCACCTGGGGCCGCCCGGGGATCTGGATCTCGTACGTCTCGAGGGTCGTGAGGTCGACGACGGTCGCGCCGTCCCACGCCTCGGCCTGGGTGTACCCGCCGGCGAGGACGGCCCGGGGCGCGCCCGTCTCCGGGTCTGTCCACGTCGTCACGGTCTCGTGCCGGCGTGCGAGCGGCGCGACGCGCTCCTCGCCCGTCGCCGGGTCGAGCACCGCGACGTTCGGTCCGCCGGCCGCGTTCCCGAACGGTCCGTTGCCGACGACGACGACGCGGCCGTCGGGCGTGCGGGCGACCCCATGCTGGTGGCTGTCGGCCGAGGACGCGACGCTCGTCGTCGTACCGGTCGCCGGGTCGAGCCGGACGAGGACCCTGCCCTGGTAGGGCAGGAGGAGGGTGCCGTCGTCGTCGAGCACGGCGTAGTGCGGCTTCTCGAACGACGCGAGCCCGTCCTCGGTGCCGAACGGCGCGACCTCGATGCGCCGCGCCTCGAACGTCGTGGTGTCGACGACGTGCACGGAGAACTCGTCGTGGTCGACCGTGTAGACCTCGCTGCCGTCGGCCGAGACGAGCACGTCGAAGGGCCGCAGCCCGACGGGCGTGCTCGCGACCACCTCGCCCGATGCGAGGTCGATCGTCTCGAGCGTCGAGTCTTCGCCGCGGTGCACCGCGACGTGGACGCGCGCGCCGTCGGGAGAGACGGCGATGCCCATGCCGCCGCGGCGGTACTCGCCGTAGCCGACCCGGGACGGGGAGTCGCGATAGGGGACGAGGTCCGTGCGCACGAGCGCGTCGAGGTCGACCACGGCGACGCCCTGCGCAGTCGCGACGTATGCCGTGCGGCCGTGCGTCGCGACGCCCCACGGCGCCGGGCCGACGACGACGCGCGCGACGACCGCGCTGCCCTCGCGCACCGTCGGGTCGACGACCGCGAGCCCGTCGCTCTCCGCCTCGGTCGCGAGCAGGAGTCGCGGCTCCGCGCGGTCCGTCAGCTCCGTCGGTTCAGGGGCCGCGGCGGTGTCGGGCGCAGGCGTGGGCTCGTGGGGCGTGCTCGCGGGCGGGGACGTGGAGGCTGCTCCGGCCGGGTCTTCGGTCACGCTCCCGGTCGTGCTCCCCGTCGAGCACGCCGCGACCACCGTGAGCGCGACGGCGGCGAGGAACGTGCCGAGCGACGTGGTGAGGGCGGTGCTTCTGGCGGGGCCTCGGGTGGTGCGTCCGGCAGTGCTCGCAGCGGACGGACGGGACGACGACATCCACGGATGGTATACCATTTGCGATCGACGGCGACCGAGGCCGAGCCGATCCGGAGCGCCCGGGGACCGGCACCGACGGACCTCCGGGAGGATGGGACGCATGACCGCCGAGAGCACGGGCGCGGGACGCCCCGACGAGGGCGGCGCGCCGTCGGACGGCCCGTTCGAGCCGGAGGCCCGACGCGTCGAGCAGGTGCTGCGCGACCAGATCGTCGACGGCGCACGGGCTCCCGGCAGCCGCCTCGTCGAGCGCGACCTCGCCGCCGAGCTCGGCGTCAGCCGCGTCCCGGTGCGCGAGGCGCTGCGCGTCCTCGTCGCGGAAGGGCTCGTCACGCCCCGGCCGCGCTCGTGGGCCGTGGTGCGGACCTTCACCGCCGACGACGTCGAGCATCTCCTCGAGGTCCGGTCCGCGCTCGAGCAGCTGGCCGCGCGTCGGGCGGCGGAGCGGCACGACCCCGCTGCGCTGACCACTCTCGACGGCGCCCTCGACCGCCAGGCCGGTGCCGCCTCCCGCGGCGACGCGACCGCCGCCCGCCGCGCCGCCGCCGACTTCCACGAGGCCCTGCTCGCGGCGGCGGGCAACCCCATGCTCGACGAGATCACCGCCGTCACCGCGAGCCGCGTGCGCTGGCTCCTCGGCCAGCACGAGGACCTCGCCGAGATGGTCGACGAGCACCGCGCGCTCCTCGACGCCGTCCGAGCGCGCGACGCCGACGCCGCCGCGGAGCGTGCCGTCGCGCACCTGCGGACGTCGCGCGAGGCAGCGGCCCTGAGCCGCGCCGAACCCTGAGTCGACGTCAGGCGTCGTTCCCGTGGCGCCGCGGCTCGAGCACGACCACCGCCGTCTCGGTCGGCCGCCGGGCCGCGAAACCGTCGAGCTTCTCGTCCAGCGCGCGCCACTGCGCCCAGAGCCGGTCGCGCTCCGCACCACGCGCCGCACGGGCGTGCACGGCGCGCGTCTCGCCCTGGAGCACGACGGTCGTGTCGGGGAACGCCTGGAGGTTGAGCCACCACGCGGGCTCGGGTGCCGCCCAGCCGTTCATCGCGAGGGTCACGAGGTTCGGCCCGTCCTCGAGGTAGCCGACGATGACGGCGTGCTCCCGGCCCGAACGCCGCCCGACGGTGCGCAGCAGGAGGGTGCCCCACCGTGCGGGCCGAGGACGCCACAGCCCACGCCGCCCCCCGGTGACGCGGTAATAGGCCCGGTGCACCACCCACGCCGTCCGGACGAACCAGCGAGGAGGCACGCGGGGCGGTGGGCCGGTCTCCGGACCGTCGGTCGTCGTATCAGGCACGGTGCGCGTCTCCAGCGTCGAGAGTGACCACGGACGCGCCCACGGTCCCGTGCCCTGGTGCCGGAGTCAACGCCTCTCGTGCCCCGTCACGCCGGAGGCAGCTCGACCACGACGTCGTCCGGCGACTTGTCCCGCCGCCAGCCCTTCCACACCGGGTGACGTAGCTTGCCGAGGGGCGTGTCGCCGTCGGCCACGTCCTCGGCGCCGCCCTCGGGCCGCCCCGTCCAGTCCCCGTAGACGACCTCCGCCACCCGCCGCGGCGAGACCCACCGGGCGTCCCGGGCGTCCTCGCGCGGCACGCCGACCGCGGCGGGCGTCGTCCGCTCGATCTTCCCGAGCTCCACGACGAGCTCGCGGCGCTCGCCGTCCGTGAAGCCCGAGCCGACGCGGCCCACGTAGACCAGCCGGCCGTCGTCGGGCACGGCGAGCAGGAGGGACCCCATGAGGTGCGTGCGGTCCCCGTGGCCCGGCCGCCACCCCACCACGACGACCTCCTGCGAGCGGGCGTGCTTGAGCTTGAGCCACTGCTGCGAGCGCCGGCCGACGACGTACGTGCTGTCCCGCCGCTTCGCGACGACGCCCTCGAGCCCGAGCCGCTTCGACGTGCCCATCGCGGCGTCGAGGTCGCCGTCGAACGCGGGCGGCACGTGCACCGGCGCACGTGCCCCCGCCAGCAGCTCCTCGAGGATCTCCCGGCGCTCGTCGTAGGGCCGCTTCGCGTGCGACCGTCCGCCCGACTCGAGGACGTCGAACACCATGACGTCGACCTTCACCCTGCGCCGCGCGACGGCGACGTCCGCAGGCTTCGCGATGTTCGCGCGTTGCTGCAGCCGCCGGAAGCTCGGGCGCCCCTGGGCGTCGAGCGCGACGATCTCGCCGTCGAGCACCACGGGCAGCGCCTCCGCCGGGACCTGCTCGGCGAGCGCCTGCAGCTCGGGGTACGTGACCGTCATGTCCTTGCCCGACCGGCTGATCAGCCGCACCGATCCCGCGGAGACCTCGGCGAGCGTGCGGAACCCGTCCCACTTCATCTCGAACGCCCACGCGCCGGCGCCGTCGGCGAAGTCGGACGGGATCCCGGCAGTAGCGAGCATGGGCCGCCAGTCCGTGCGGGCTCGCGACGGCACGGTGACCGACGACGAAGCGGAGGACGAGGAGGGGGCGCCGGGTCGTGGCGGGTCTGGCGGGAGCGGCGAGGAACGAGCCGCGGAGGGTAGACCCGGCGCCCCCCGCTCGGCCGCCGCGCCCCCACCCCCGCGCGCGCCGTCCGCCGGCGCGCCCTTCGGGGCCATGAGGTGGATGAGCCAGCTGTTCTCCTCGTCCTTGCCGCCGCGGCCGCGCGTGTGGATGAGGGCGAGGCGGCGGGTGCCGTGCTGCTCGCCGTGGAGGGTGACGATGACCTCTTCGCCGTCGCGCCACTTCTCGAGCTCGTAGGTCCCCGCGTCCCAGATGGTCACCTCGCCCGCGCCGTACTCGCCCTTCGGGATGGATCCCTCGAACGCTCCGTAGGCGAGGGGGTGGTCCTCCGTCTGGACGGCGAGGTGGTTCTTCTTCGGGTCGGTCGGCTCGCCGCGCGGCAGCGCCCAGCTGACGAGGACGCCGTCGTGCTCGAGCCGGAAGTCCCAGTGCAGACGGCGCGCGTGGTGCTCCTGGATGACGAAGCTCATGCCGTCGCTCGTCGGGGGAGCGTCGGCGGGGACCGGCTCGGGGGTCTTGGCGGCGTCGCGCATCGACCGGTAGGGCGCCAACCTGTCGGCCCGGGCAGGTGTGCTCCCGCTGCCCGACGCCGGGGCACCCTTGCGCTCGAACGTCGCCATGCGCTCGGGCGTGGGCTCGAGGGCCGAGAGGTGGCCGGCCGTGAGGGCGGCGAGCGGGTCGCCGATCGTGCGCACGCGCTCGACGACCTCGTCCGCGTCGAGGTGTCGCAGGTCGGGGTCGTCGAGCTCGTCCCACGTGCGGGGCGCGGCGACCGTGGGGTGCTCGCGCCCGCGCAGCGAGTAGGGCGCGATGGTCGTCTTGTTGCCGTTGTTCTGGCTCCAGTCGACGAGCACCTTGCCGCCGCGCAGCGACTTCTTCATGTCGCTGACGACGAGGTCGGGGTGCTCGGCCTCCAGGTAGCGCGCGAGCTCGTGCGCGACGGCGGAGACGGCCGCGGCGTCCTGCTTGCCGTCGAGCGCGGCGTAGAGGTGGATGCCCTTGGAGCCGCTCGTCACCGGGTGGGGGTCCAGGCCCATGCCCTGGAGGATCTGCCGCGCGAGGCGGGCTACCTCCGCGCACTCGGGCAGCCCGGCGCCGGGACCGGGGTCGAGGTCGAGCACGAGGCGGTCCGGGTCGAGGTGGACGCCGGTGCGCCCGAACTGCCACTGCGGCACGTGCAGCTCGAGGGAACCGGTCTGCCCGAGCCACGTGAGCGTCGCGAGGTCGTTGACGAGCACGTAGTCGTTGACGCTGTGCTTGTGCTCGATGCGCCGCGTGCGCACCCACGAGGGGACGCCCTGACCGGCGTTCTTCTGGAAGAACACCTGGCCGTCGACGCCGTCGGGCCAGCGCTTGCGCGTCGCGGCGCGGTTCGCGCAGTGGGGGAGCATGACGTCGGCGACGGACGCGAGGTAGGCGAGGACGTCGGCCTTCGTCGTCCCGGTCGCGGGGTAGAGGACCTTGTCGAGGTTCGTCACCTTGAGCCGGTGGCCGTCGACGGTCACGGTCTGACCGGAGGAGCCGCTCGAGGAGGCGGACCGTGCGGGGGACATGAGGTCATCGTGGCGCGCGAGCCGGGCCCCCGCGCGTCGGGCCGTGGGCACGCGGGTCCGCGGAGGTCCGCGCGGGATGCGGGGGAGCCGCGAAGAGGTCGCGGACGGACTCCGCACGGTGGTCCGCGACGGGAACCGACGGCGCTCTGCGGTCGTGGGACAGTGGGAGAGGCGCGCCGCCGACGCGCCCGCGGGCGCAGCCCGCACCGGCGAGAGGACGCACGTGACGCACGAGACGACGGTCGACCGGCCACTGCCCGCGGACCTGGCTCCGCGCGTGCAGGAGCTCCGGCGCCTCATGATGACCTACAAGTTCGGCATCGACGAGGTGATGACGAAGATCACCGTGCTGCGCGACGAGTTCCGCCACATCCACGACTACAACCCCATCGAGCACGTGGGGTCGCGGCTCAAGTCGATCGACTCGATCCTGGCGAAGGCCCGGCGCAAGGGCATCCCCCTCACGCCCGAGGGCGTGCGCGAGAGCATGCTCGACGTCGCGGGTGTCCGCGTGACGTGCAGCTTCGTCTCGGACATCTACCGGGTGCGGGACATGCTCGCCGGGCAGGGCGACATGACCGTCCTCGAGGAGCGCGACTACATCGCCCACCCGAAGGGCAACGGGTACAAGAGCCTGCACCTCATCGTCCAGGTGCCCGTGTACCTCTCGGACCGGGTCGAGGACGTGGTCGTCGAGATCCAGCTGCGCACGATCGCCATGGACTTCTGGGCGAGCCTCGAGCACAAGATCTACTACAAGTATCAGCGCGAGGTCCCGAGCCACCTCACGGACGCCCTCAAGCTCGCCGCGGACGTCGCCGCGACGCTCGACACGACGATGGAGCGCATCCACGAGGAGGTCCGCGAGCTCGACGGCGTGCCGGAGCCGTCGGAGACGACTGACGCGCTCGTCTCGCCGCGCGAGATGCTCGAGTCGATCATGCGGACGGCGCAGGTCGCGGACGAGGCGTTCCACGAGCGACGTCGCGACGGCTGAGCACCACTGACCCGACCGGCCCGCCTGCGCCAGGCGGGCCGACCGGGCTCGTCGGGGCGTCGGGGGTCAGCCGCCGTGGTGCCCGTGCCCGGCGTCGTCCGGGCCGGCGCCCGGCATCCGACGAGGACCGCTCCCGGGCTCCGGGACGGCGTCGTCGTGCGCCGCGCTCTCGCGGGACGCCCCCTCGTGCGCGAGCCCCTCGTGCGCCGGGATCTCGCCCGCAGACCCGCCCGGCTCGACGACGACGAGCTGGCCCATCATGCCCTCGTCCTCGTGCCGCAGCATGTGGCAGTGGTACATGTACGGCACGTCGGGGTCGGTGTAGTCATCGAAGCGCAGGAGCAGGCGGTAGGTCCGGCTCGGCTCCAGGTAGATCGTGTCCTTGGGGCCCGTCAGCACCGCCGGCGGCGGATCGCCGTCGACGTCGAGGACGCGGAACTGCACGTCGTGCACGTGGAAGCTGTGCGGCACCGGGTGCGCGTTGCGCACCGTCCAGACCTCGGTGTCGCCCACGGTGACGGTCTCGTCGATACGGCCCATGTCCATCCGGCGGCCGTTGATCTCGCGGTCCGCGAGCTCGAAGGAGCGCTCGACCGCGGCGTCCTCGGCGTGCAGGGCATCGGTCGCGGCGTGGCTCGAGGGCTCCCACGCCGGCTCGGGTGACGGCGCGAGCACGTTCGCGGCCCGCAGCTCGAGCACGTCGAACGCCTCCTTGCCGCCCATCGCGAACGACGCGGCGACGCCCCCGAGGTCGGCGGGGGACGAGTGCAGCCGCGTGGTCTCGCCCGGCGCCATCGTGACGACCACCTCCGCGCGCTCGCCCGGCGCGAGCCGCACCTGGTCGAGCCGGACGCGCGCGTCGAGCAGCCCGCCGTCCGTCGCGACGAGGTCCATCGCCCGGTCGGCGAACCCGAGCTGGTACGTGCGTGCGGTCGAGCCGTTGAGCAGGCGCAGCCGCACGCGCTCCGTCGTCACGTCGTGGTACGCGCCCACCGTCCCGTTCGTCAGGACGACGTCGCCCAGGATCCCCGGTTCGCCGGCGCCGTCGAGGTCCAGCCGCCCGTCGTCGTCGAGCACCTTGTCCTGCACGACGACCGGGACGTCGTCCACGCCGTACTGCGACGGCAGCGAGGCTGCCGCCGACGCGTCGTCGTCGAGGAGGAACAACCCCGCGAGCCCGCGGTAGACGTGCTCCTCCGTCGCGCCGTGCGGGTGCGGGTGGTACCAGAGCGTCGCGGCGGGCTGGTCGATCGTCCACGTCGGTTGCCACGTCTCGCCGGGCGCGACCTCCTGGTGCGGTCCGCCGTCCATCGCGGCGGGCAGGTGCATGCCGTGCCAGTGGACGCTCGTCGGCTCGTCGAGGTCGTTCGTCACCTCGACCGCGACGCGCTCGCCCCGCGCGGCCCGCAGCGTCGGGCCGAGGTAGGAGCCGTCGAACCCCCAGGTCGGGGTCTCGACGCCGGGCAGGAACGACGTCGTGCCCTCCTGGGCGGTCAGGGAGAACATGCGCGTGCCGTCGACGACGCGCGACGGCGCGAGCGGCGGGATCGCAAGCGCGGTCGTGAACTCCTGCTCCTGGACGGGATGGACCGACGGCGCGAGGGCGCACCCGGCGAGCAGGCCCGACGCGGCGACCACGGCCGCGGTCGCGAGCGCCGCCCTCGGGCGACCGCCGCGGCGGCGCGATGGCCTCACCGGGTCACCCCGGCTCGCGCTCGCTGCACGGCCGCCGCGAGCGCGCCGGCCACGAAGCCCCAGAACGTGTCCAGGGCGAGCGCGGGCACGAGCGTCCAGGCCGCCCGGTCGCCGTCGAGCCCGACGAGCGCGGACACGACCGCCGCGACGACGCCGAACGTGAGGCCGGCGAGCGTGAGGGTGAGGACCGGGCGCGCGACGCGGCCGAGCCCGACGACGGCGACCCACACGAGCGCCGTGAGACCGAGGATGGTCAGCGCGCGCGGCGCGCCGCTGCCGAGGCCGAGCAGGCCGGTGAGCGGCCACAGGAGGGCCATCGAGCCGAGGCCGAGCACGGTGGGCCACGAGAGCCGACCGGTCGGCGGGGTGTCGTCGTCGGGGCGTGCAGGGTGTGCGGGGTGGGCGGCAGGGCTCGGAGATGTCATGGTCCCGACGATGCCGGGGGCGCCCGACCCGTCACATCGGGCCCCGGTCGGCTGTTTCCGCCGCGGCCCGTCGCAGTCCGGCGACGACCGGTGTCGCCCGGGGGCGACACCACCCTGAGACCGGGGGCTGATGCCTCGGGGTGCCCGGCTCCGTACGCTGGCGGCATGAGTGCGCCACAGCCCGCCTCGGTGCGCAGCCGGGCGGTCATCGCCGCGGGTGCGCGTCCCGGCGTCGACCCGCGCCTCACGGACGGCGTGCTCGCGGTCGCGATGACGCTCGCGATCGCCGTCGTCATCGCGGCGGACTTCGACGGACCGGGGGAGTCGGGGCCCCTCGCGTACGTCTTCGCGGTCGGCTTCGGGGCGCTCGTCGCGATCCGGCGTCTGGCCCCGCGCACGATGCTCGTGCTCACGGTGCTGGGGATCTTCGCCTACTACGCGCTCGGGCTGCCCGTGATCGGGATGGCCCTGCCGGCGGTGGCCGCGCTCTACTCGGCGGCGGAGCTCGGGCGGACGTGGTGGGCGGTCGGCTCCGGGGTGGTGCTCGTGGCCGTGGCCGCGTACTTCCGGGTGGCGGAGGGGCAGCCCGTCACCTACCTGTACGGGTACGAGCTCGTGACGAACGTCGCGCTCGTCGCGGCGGCGATCGCGCTCGGCGTCGCTGTCCGGCTCACGCGGGCCGCGCGCGAGCAGTCCGAACGGGTGCGCCTCCTCACCGCGGCGGAGCAGGCGCAGGCCGCCGACCGTCGGCTCGAGGCCGAGCGCGTGCGCATCGCGCGGGACCTGCACGACGTCCTCGGTCACCACCTCGCGGTCGTCGCGCTGCACGCGAACGTCGCGGGCGAGGCGGTGGGGAGGGACGACGACGCGGCACGGTCCGCGCTCGGCCAGGTCGGGGACGCGGCGTCGGCGGCGTTGCGCGAGCTGCGCACGACCGTCAAGGTCCTGCGCGGTCCGCTGCCCGACGCCGTCCCGCGCGGCTCCACGTCGCTCGCGGGGCTCGACGTGCTCGTCCGGCCCGCGCGCGCCACGGGCCTCGACGTGGAGCTCGACGTCGACGTCCCGGCCGGCGCGCTCGACGGCGCGATCGACGCCGCGGCGTTCCGGATCGTCCAGGAGTCCCTGACGAACGTCCTGCGGCACGCCGACGCGCGACGTGCGGCGGTGAGCGCGCACGTCGTCGACGGGCGCCTGCTCCTGCGCGTCGCCGACGACGGCGTCGGGCACCGCGTCCGCGGTGACGACCGGACCCGTGCCGCCGGGCCGACGGAGACGGGGAGGGTGCCCGCAGCGACCGACGTCGGTGCGGGTCAGGGCATCGCGGGGATGGTCGAGCGTGCCGCACTCCTGGGGGGCCGGCTCGAGGCGGGGCACGGCGCGCGGGGCGGGTTCGTGGTGAGCGCCGACCTCCCGGCGAGGCTGGCGCCGTGATCCGCGTCGTGATCGTCGACGACCAGGAGCTCGTGCGCGCAGGGCTGCGGGCGCTCGCCGTGCACGACGGCGACGTCGAGGTCGTCGCCGAGGCCGGCACGGGTCGCGAGGGCGTGGCGAGGGTCCGCGAGCACCGTCCCGACGTGGTGCTCATGGACATCCGCATGCCCGGGACGGACGGCCTCGAGGCGACGCGGGCGATCGTCGCCGACCCTGCGCTCGACGCGGTGCGGGTGCTCGTCCTCACGACGTTCGACGAGGACGAGCACGTCGTCGAGGCGATCCGGTCGGGCGCCGTCGGGTACCTGCTCAAGGACGTCTCGCCGGGGGACCTGCGGTCGGCGATCCGCGTCGTCGCCGACGGCGGCTCGCTCCTGTCCCCGGCGATCACGGCGTCGGTCATGCGCGCCGCGGTCGAGGGCACCCCGCGCGCTCTCGACGCCGGGCGCCTGGAGTCCCTCACGGCACGCGAGCGCGAGGTGCTGGAGCACGTCGGCCGAGGTCTGACCAACGACGAGATCGCCCGTGCCCTGTTCCTCAGTCCCGCGACCGCGCGGACCTACGTGAGCCGCCTCCTCACCAAGCTCGACGCGCGCGACCGCGCCGCGCTCGTCGTCCTCGCCTACGAGACGGGCCTCGTGCGCCCGGGGGACTGACGCCTCCCGCGACCGACGCCCCGGGCGCACGGTGGGGTCGGATCACGTCCAGCGGAAGAAGCGGGCCGCGACGAGCGAGCACACGACGACCGTCCCCCCGAGGGCGACGAGGTGCGACGCCTCCACCGGCTGTCCGGCCCACGCGTCGCCGAGCGCCTGGACCGACGCCCCGAACGGGAGCGCCTCCCCGACGCGGGCCACGGGCTCGGGCAGGTTGGACACCTCGCCGAACATGCCGCCCGTCGCGCCGAAGGCGAAGAACACGACGAGGCCGATCGCGAGCGCCGCGTTGGGCGTCGGCGAGACCGCGGCGACGAGCATCCCGACGGCGTACATCGCCGTCGCGCACAGCGCGAGGACGCCCAGCGCGGCCGTGGGTGAGGCCGGCATCGTGGCGTCGAACGCCGCCGTCGCGACGACGAGCGCCAGCGCGACGCCGAGCGCGGTCTGGGCGGCGCTCACCACGACCTGCGCGACGAGCACCATCGCGGGGGACGCCGGGGTCACGGACAGGCGCTTGAGGACCCCGGTGCGACGGTAGGAGGCGAGGAAGCTCGGCATGTTGATCACGCCGATGATCCCGACGACGATCGCGAGCACGACCGGCACGACGAAGACGTCGAACGCGGTGCGTCCGCCGGAGTCCGGGACGACGATCCGCGTCGCGTCGCTGATCCCGTACATGACGAGGATGAGGACGGGCATGCCGAAGGGCATGACGAGGCCGGCCGTGTCGCGGACGACCATCTTGGCCTCCGCCACGACGAGCGCGGCCCACGCGCGCGGGCCGGGCCGGGCCGTGGGACGCCCGCGCATCCCCGTGGTCGCGGTGGCCGTCGTGGTGCGGACGGTGGTCATCAGGCAGCCTCCTCGATCGCGACGGCGGTGGGGTCGGCGTCCAGCGGGCGACCGGTGAGCGCGAGGAACGCGTCGTCGAGCGTCGCGCGCTCGAGCCGCGTCTCCGTCGCGACGACGCCGGCGCGCACGAGCGCGGTGCTCACCTCCTGGAGCAGCTCGCCGCGCCCGGTCACGACGACCTGCTCGCCGCGCACCTCCACGCCGTCGACCCCGGGCACGGCGTCCAGGAGCCCGGATGGGAGCGGTGCGGTGACGCGGAAGCGCACACGCTGGTCCAGCCCGGCGCCCGCGACGAGACCGGCGGGCGTGTCGTGCGCGACGACGCGGCCGGCGTCGAGCAGGGTCACCCGGTCGCACAGGCGCTCGACCTCCTCCATGAGGTGGGAGACCAGGAGGACCGTGACCCCGTCGTCACGCAGTCGCTCGACGACGCCCCACACCTGGCGGCGTGCCTGCGGGTCCAGGCCCGTGGTCAGCTCGTCGAGGATCACGACGCGCGGGTCGCCGACGAGCGCGAGGACGATCGCGACCCGCTGCTGCTGGCCGCCCGAGAGCTTCTCGTAGCGCACGTCGCGCTGCTCGCCGAGGCCGAGGGTCTCGACCAGCCTGTCCGGGTCGCGCCCCGACCCGTAGAACGAGCGGTACAGGTGCGCGAGCTCGCGCACCGTGAGCGCCCCGTGCAGGTAGCCGGACTGGAGCTGGACGCCCAGCACCTGCCGCACCGCCGCGCGGTCGGTGAAGGGGTCGAGGCCGGCGACGCGCACCGAGCCGCCGTCGGGTCGGCGGACCCCGGCGACCATCTCGACGGTCGTGGTCTTTCCCGCTCCGTTGGGCCCCAGGATCCCGAGGACCTCGCCCTCCGCGGCGACGAGGCTCACGCGGTCGACCGCCACCGTCGTCCCGTGCTTGCGGCGGTAGCGTTTCGTCAGGTCTCGTGCGTCGACGGCGCTCATCGCTGCCCACGTCCTTCCCGTCGGTGGTCCGTCCGTTCTCCCGCGGCCGGTCCGCGAGCGGTTCCTCGACGCTACGGAGCGCGAGGGGCGTCGCGCGCGTGCCGGTCGTCACGGCCGTCGACCATGACTTCCGGCACGTGGCGGCACGCCGCTCGGTCCGTAGGGTGAGGGGATGCGACGCATCGACCCGGAGGTGTGGGCCGGCATCGCGATGCTCGTCGTGGTGCTCGGGATCGGCGCCCTCGTCCCCATCGCCGCACCCGGGGCGGTGCTGGTGCCCGTCGGCGCCTGGCTCGCGGTGTTCGCGGCGTTCGTGGTCGTCACCGGGTGGCTCGTGCTCGGCGCGGGGTTCGGCACGGTGCGCGCCTACCTGCTGCTCGCCACACAGGTCGTGCTCGTCGGCGCGCTCGTCCTCGGCGCACCGGGCGCCGGGTGGTTGCCGATCCTCCTCGTCGCCGTCGCGGCCGTGAGCGTGTACGTCGTCCCGATGCACGTGACGGCCGTCGTCGTGGTCGTGAACGTGGTGGTCGTGGCCGTCGCCGTCGGGGTGCGCGGGTCGTTCACCGACGCCGTGCTCAGCGGGATCATCTACCTGCTCATCCAGGTCGCCAGCGTCGGGTCGACGTTCGCGCTCCAGCGCGAGAGGCGGATGCGCGAGCAGCTCGCCGCCGCGCACGTCGAGCTGCGTGCGGCCGCCGTCCTGCGCGACGTGTCGACCCGGTCCGACGAGCGCCTGCGCATCGCGCGCGAGCTGCACGACGTGCTGGGCCACCAGCTCACGGTGCTCGCGCTCGAGCTCGAGACGGCGAGCCACCAGGAGGGCGAGCGTGCGCGGGAGCACGTGCTGCGCGCCAAGACGGTCGCGCGCGAGCTCCTGGGCGACGTGCGCGCCACCGTGGGCGAGCTGCGGCGTCGCGCACCGAGCCTGCAGGACGCGATCGAGTCGCTGGTCGAGCGCGTGCTCGCGCCGCGCGTGCGCGTGCTCGTGGCCGACGACGTCGTGGTCGACGAGGAGCAGACCGTCGTGCTCGTGCGTGCCGCGCAGGAGATCGTGACGAACACGATCCGTCACGCTGAGGCGACCGCGCTCACCATCGAGGTCGTCGACGACGACGGTCGGGTCCGTCTCGTCGCCCAGGACGACGGCCGCGGTGCCCGGCGCGTCGAGCCGGGGAACGGCCTGCGGGGGATCACCGAGCGCGTCGAGGCCCTCGGCGGGACCGTGCGCGTCGACGGCGCGTCGGGCTTCCGCGTCGAGGTCACGCTCGCCGGGGCCCGCGAGGGCGTGCTTCCGCGCGAGGCCGTGCGGTGATCCGCGTCCTGCTCGTCGACGACCAGACGCTCGTGCGCCAGGGCATCCGCAGCCTCCTGGAGATCGCTCCCGACGTGGAGGTCGTCGCGGAGGCCGAGGACGGCATGACGGCGCTCGCGGCGGTGCGCGAGCACGCCCCCGACGTCGTGCTGCTCGACCTGCGCATGCCGCGCCACGACGGGATCTGGGCGCTCGAGGCGATGCGCGAGAGCGGGATCGACACCCCGGCGCTCGTGCTCACGACGTTCGACGACGACGACCTCGTGCTGCGCGCCCTGCGCGCCGGCGCTCGCGGCTACCTCCTCAAGGACGTCACGCTCGAGCAGCTCACGGGAGCGGTCCGCACGCTCGCCGACGGCGGCACCCTCGTCCAGCCGTCGATCACCGACCAGCTCCTGCGCGCCGTGCGGTCGGGCGCCGCGGAACCGGAGGAGGACGACCGCGTGCCCGTCCAGGACCTCACCGAGCGCGAGCTCGAGGTCCTGCGGCTCGTGGCGGCCGGGTACTCCAACCGCGAGATCGCCCACGGCATGTTCCTCGCCGAGGGGACGGTGAAGAACCACGTGTCGACCGTGCTGCTCAAGCTCGGGACCCGGGACCGCACGCGCGCCGTGCTGCGAGCGCTCCACCTCGGCATCCTCGGCTGAGAACGTTCAGAGGAGGGTCTCGACGCCGATCCGGACGACGTCGCCCACGTCCACCTGCTCCGCGCGGCGCACGGCGGCCTTGACCGGCAGCACGTAGGTCTTGCGTCCCGCGTCCGGGAAGACGGACGTCGACCACCGGGAACTGCCGATCGTCACCTCGACCTTGACCGAACCGAAGCCGGCGGGCGGGAGGGGCAGCTCGGCGATCTCGTCGCTCACGTCCTCCGGCAGCGCTGCGAAGACCCAGCTGTCCGTGCGCGCCTCCCAGCGCCACAGCTCGGCCTCGAACTCGAAGCGGGTCCCGCCGCCGGCGCCTGTCCCAGCCATCTGTCGTCCCCCGGTCGTCGTCGCCACCGTTCCATCCTTCCGCGGGCCACCCACACGCGGCCCGGGCGCGGCGCACGAGGGAAGCGTGGTCTCGCGAGACAGAACCTGCGGTCGCGAGATAGAGCCCCCGGAGCCCTGTCTCGCGACCGCACGTTCTATCTCGCGGGCCGCAGGTGCCGGGTCGCGTCGCACCGGACGTCCACGACGGGCAAGCCCCGAGGGGTCGCGTCCGGGCGCGTCGCACGCCACCATGGACGGATGAGGGCCATCTGGAAGGGCGCCATCACGTTCGGACTCGTCAACGTCCCCGTCAAGGTGTACTCCGCGACGGAGGACCACGACGTGCCGCTGCACCAGGTGCACGACAAGGACGGCGGTCGGATCCGCTATCGGCGGGTGTGCGAGATCGACGGCGAGGTCGTGCCCTACGAGAACATCGCGAAGGCGTACACCGACGGCGAGCAGACCGTCGTGCTCACGGGCGACGACCTCGACGCCCTGCCCGCCGAGCGCAGCCGCGAGATCGAGGTCGTCGAGTTCGTCCCGAGCGACCAGATCGACCCGCTGCTGCTCGACCGCAGCTACTACCTCGAGCCCGACTCGAAGTCCAACAAGGCGTACGTGCTCATGCGGCGGACCCTCGAGGAGACCGACCGGACCGCGATCGTGAAGTTCGCGCTGCGCCAGCGCACGCGCCTCGCCGCGCTGCGCGTGCGCGACGACGTGCTCGTCATCCAGACGCTCCTGTGGGCCGACGAGGTGCGCGACGCCGCCTTCCCCTCGCTCGACGACGAGGCGAAGGTCACCGAGAAGGAGCTCGCGATGTCGTCGCAGCTCGTCGCGAGCTTCGAGGCCGACTTCGCCCCCGAGGAGTACGAGGACGACTACCAGGTCCAGCTCCGCCAGCTCATCGACGCGAAGCTCGAGAAGGGTGACGCGCTCGACGCCGCCGAGACGTTCGGGGAGCAGGCGGAGGAGGGAGAGGGTGCCGAGGTCATCGACCTCATGGAGGCGCTCCGCAAGTCCGTCGCGTCGTCGAAGAGCAGCAAGGGCTCGTCGGGCTCGTCCGGGTCGTCGTCCCGGTCGTCCGGTGGATCGGGCACGACGGCGAAGGGCGGCTCCTCCGGGAAGGGCACGTCCCGCTCGGCGTCGTCCTCGTCCACGTCCTCGTCGTCGAGGAAGAGCGCGTCGTCCGGGTCGAAGACGACGGCGAAGTCGGGCACGAAGAGCGCGTCGGGCACCAAGAGCGCGTCCGGGACGAAGAACTCGGGCTCGACGACCAAGAAGGCGTCCACCAGCACGCGCAAGAAGGCCTCCGCCTGATCAGGTCGTGCTGCTCCGCGCCACGCGGAGCGCTGCGGACCGTTCGGCGATGAGTTCGAGAGCCGGGCGTGGTCCTACCTCGTGACGGCCCGGGCGGGTCGTGCCCGACACGAGGAGGCACCATGCGAGCGATCGTCCCGAGCCTGTGGTTCGACATGAACCTCGAGGAAGCCGTGGAGTTCTACACGAGCACGTTTCCTGACGCGAAGGTGGGCGAGATGTTCCGGCAACCCGACGGGACGGTCGTGTCGGCGGACTTCGAGCTCGCCGGGCACCGGTTCAGCGCCATCAACGGCGGTCCGCAGTTCCGCTTCACCGAGGCGGTGTCGTTCGTCGTCGAGTGCGACTCCCAGGACGAGGTCGACCGGTACTGGGACGTGCTCACCGCGAACGGCGGGCAGGAGTCCCAGTGCGGGTGGCTCAAGGACAGGTTCGGGCTCTCCTGGCAGATCGTGCCCGTCGAGTTCCTGGAGATGCTGCAGGACCCGGACGGCGCGAAGGTCCAGCGCGTCGTCGACGTCATGATGACGCAGGCCAAGCTCGACCTCGGGCCGCTGCGCGCCGCGTACGCGGGCTGACCTCGCCGGGCGGTCGGTGAACACCGGTCTGGGTCGCGGAACCTGGACCGGTGCGAGGTATGTCCAGAGCGTCCGGTGTCTGGTTGAATGCGCGGGTCAGTCCCACGACGGCCCGCGCCGTCCTCTCGCGAAGGACCACGAACCGAGTGAAGAAGCTCATCGCCAGCACCGTCGGGACGGTGCTGGCCCTCGCGGGGCTGGGCGTCGCCACCGCGGCCCCCGCCTCCGCAGCCACGCAGGAGATCCAGATCTCCTGCTCCACCGTCTACGTCAGTTTTCAGGAGTACCCGGCCGGCACCACTGTGTCGATCGTGATCGACGGGACCACCGTCGAAGACGCGACCATCGAGGACGGGTGGTTCTCTTCCTGGTACGAGGTCGACTGGTCGACGCCGCACGAATGGAGCGTCGTCGTCGATGCGCCCGACGGCGCCGACGGGGACTTCTCGGACGGCGGCACGACGACGCCGTGCGACACCGACCCGTACCGGTACGCCGACGCCTCGGCGACATGCGGGGAGATCTCCGCGAACGTGTCGTCCTACCCCGAGGGATCGCGGGTCCTGGTCTCGGTCGACGGGGAGACCGTCGCGGACGACCCGGTCGACGGCAACTACTGGAACGTCTGGCCGCTCGACTGGACGGTCGCGCACACCTGGTCCGTCACGCTGGACGCTTCGGACGACGCGCTGGACCTCTCCTGGGAGGGGGTGACCGAGCCCTGCGACGTCGATCCGAACCTGCGGGTGGAGGTGAACGCGTACTGCGACCAGCTCTCGGTGAACGTGAGCGGCTACCCGGCCGGTACGGCGGTCGTGGTGACCGTCGCCGGTGAGACCGTGGGGAGGGGAGCGCCGACGAGTGGGGCTACTTCTGGGGTTCGTGGCCGCTCGACGACAGCACCACGCACGACTGGACGGTGACGCTCGACGCCGCCGACGACGCGTTCGACCGCGTCGAGTCCGGGACCTCTCTCGAGTGCTGGACGGAGCCCGGCACGGTGGTGCCCGAGACACCGGCGACGCTCACCGCGTGCGACGCGACGCCCGACGACGTGCTCCTGCCTGCGGACACGGAGGCGATCTCGTACACGCGCACGCCCGAGGGGATCGTGGCGACCGCCGCGCCCGACCATGTCTTCCCGTCCTGGGCAGAGCTCGAGCAGTGGAGACCCGTCCTCGACGGGGGCCCTGTGCGCGAGGACCAGGTCCGGCTGGACTGGTTCGTGGTCGTCCGTCCGGAGTGCGAACTGGAAGTCCTGACCGTCGAGCCGGTCTGCGACGACGGTGTGCCGTCCGTCGACATCTCCGTGACACCGCCCGCCGGGGCGACCGAGAGAAACTCGACCTTCTACATCGAGTGGCAGGGTCCTGGTGGAGGATACGACGTCGTCCACGGAGACCCCGGGTTCGGGCACCCGTGGACGACCCGCGAGCGGTGGCCCGGGTTCGTGCACCACGACGACGGCACGATCTCCCCGACCCACGACCCGGAATGGCGTCTCACGGACGTCGACCTCGTCCTCTACGCCAGCGTGGCGAGCAACGACAACAGGTACTCGCGCGTCTACCGCGCCCACGTCGAGGATGCGCCCACCGCAGACCCGTGCGCCGACGACCCGGGCCCGCACTTCAGCGTCGAAACCCGCGAGCGCTGGCTCGCCGGCAACCCGTACGTCGCGGTCCGGGTGCTCAACGAGGACGACACCGCTGCCGACATCACGGTGACGACGCCGTTCGGCGGCCGCACGTTCCAGGACGTCGCCCCTGGGGCGAGCGCTTACCAGTCGTTTGCCGTCCGGTTGTCAGAGTTCCAGGGCGTTCCGGTCGCGGTCAGCTTCGCCACCGAGGTGGATGGCCAGGTCGTGACGAGGGAGCGCGTCGTCACCGCGTGGGTCGGGGGCTGAGGGGTCGAAGACCACCGAGCTCCGGCGCGCTCCCACGGTGGGGCGCGCCGGGGGTGTCAGCGACGCATCGCGACGATCTGGGTGACGAGCGCGAGCAGGTCGTCCACGTCGTCGCCCCGGCGCGGCGCGCGGAAGGCGAGTCCGTCCGCGTCGCCGCCGCCCGACGTCGGGGGGCCCGGTGCTGACCCGCCCGGTACCGGGACGTCCGGTGCCGGGCTGCCCGGCGAGGGGTCGTCGTCGGGCGCGCCGGGGTCCAGGACGGCGCCGTCGAAGGCCGCGTGGGCGTAGAGCCCGTCGCTGATGAGCACGATCGCGCGCGCGACGACGGGGTCGCCGACCTCGTCGAGGACGGCGCGCGTCCAGGCGTCGTGGGCGCCGTCCAGCGCTTCGCGGGCGCGCGGGTAGGCGCCCTGCGCGAGCCGTGAGACGGCGAGGTACACGAGCTCGAACTCCCCGTCGACGACGGTCGACGTGCGCAGCAGGTAGTCGACCGGTCCGGCGGGTGCAGCGCGCATCACCGCGACGTCGGCGGCCGTGAGCTCGCGCAGGTGGTCGACCAGACCGTCGACGAGCGCGTCCTTCGACCCGAAGTGGTAGAGCAGGCCGCCCTTGGAGACCCCGGCGCGCTCGGCCACGGCCTCGAGCGTCGCGGCGCGCTCGCCGTGCTCGACGAGGAGTGCGGCGAACGCTCGCAGGACCTTGGGGCGGGCGGCGGGAGGCGGCGGCATGTCGTCGAGGGTAGTCGCGGCCGGACGCCGGCAGCGTTGCCGAGCGTGGGCGTCGCCGAGCGTGTGGCGTCGCCGAGCCTGTGGCGTCACGGAGCGCGTGGTGCGGAGCGTCACAGCGCGTACGGGATGACCGGCTCGGTCCGTTCGCGTTACTGTACCGTCTGGACGGTTCGGAAGTTCGGCGCCACCGCGTCGCCCCGGCCGTCCGCTGTCGTGGAAGGACCTCGTCGTGACGGCGACCCAGCTCAACCGCCCCGCGATCCGCCCGGACGCCCCCGCCGCCCCGCGCCCGGCGCGGCACGCCGGTGGCTCGCGCTCGCGGTGCTCATGCTCCCCGTGCTGCTCGTGTCGATCGACAACACGGTGCTCAGCTTCGCGCTGCCCCAGATCTCCGAGGCGCTGCGCCCCACGGGGACGCAGCTGCTGTGGATCATCGACATCTACCCGCTCGTGCTTGCCGGTCTGCTCGTGCCGATGGGCTCGTTCGCCGACCGCATCGGTCGACGTCGTCTCCTGCTCGCCGGTGCGGTGGGCTTCGCCGCGGTGTCCGTCGTCGCGGCCTATGCGCCGAGCGCGGAGGCGCTCGTCGCGACACGTGCCGGGCTCGGGTTCTTCGGCGCGATGCTCATGCCGTCGACGCTCTCGCTCCTGCGCAACGTCTTCACCGACCGTGAGGAGCGCCGCCTCGCCATCGCGATCTGGGCGGCGGGCTTCGCCGCGGGCTCGGCGCTGGGCCCGATCGTCGGCGGGTTCCTCCTCGAGCACTTCTGGTGGGGCTCGGTCTTCCTCCTGGCCGTCCCGGTGCTCGTCCTGCTGCTCGTCCTCGCGCCGCTCTTCGTGCCCGAGTCGCGCGACCCCGCGCCGGGCCGCGTGGACGTGTGGTCGATCCTCCTCGTCATGACGACGATGACCCCGGTCGTCTACGGGATCAAGACCCTCGCGAAGTCCGGGGTGAGCACGCTCGCCCTGGCGAGCGTCGCCGTCGGGCTCGTGGCCGGCGCGCTGTTCGTGCGACGCCAGCTGCGCCGCCCCGACCCGATGCTCGACGTCCGGCTCTTCACGCGGGCGGCCTTCAGCGGTGCGGTGCTGGTCAACCTGCTCTCCGTGTTCTCGCTCGTCGGGTTCCTGTTCTTCGTGTCGCAGGACGTGCAGCTCGTCCTCGGGCTGTCGCCCATGCAGGCGGGGATCGCGCTCCTGCCGGGGCTCGTGCTCATGGTCGTCGCCGGGCTCGGCGTGGTGAAGGTCGTGCGGCGCGTGCGCCCGGCCCGGGTCGTCGCCGTCGCGCTGCTGTTCTCCGCGGCGGGCTACGCGATCGTCGCGGCGGGGGCGGGGGAGAGCACGCTCGCGGTGCTCGTCGTCGCCTTCGTCGTGCTGTCCTTCGGCGTCGGCGCGGCCGAGACCGTGTCCAACGACCTCATCGTGTCCTCGGTGCCCGCCGAGAAGGCGGGCGCGGCGTCCGCGATCTCCGAGACGGCCTACGAGGTCGGGGCCGTGCTGGGCACGGCGGTGCTCGGCAGCATCCTCACCGCGTCGTACCACGCGAACGTCGTCGTCCCCGCGGGAGTGCCCGCGGCGGACGCCACCGCGGCGGCGGAGACGCTCGGAGGAGCGACCCAGGTCGCCGGGACGCTGCCCGCCGCGCAGGCGCAGGCGCTGCTCGACTCGGCGCACGCCGCGTTCGGCAGCGGCGTCGGCGTGACGTCGCTCATCGGGGTCGTGCTCATGCTCGTCGCGTCCGGCGTGGCGCTCGTCACGTTGCGCGGCGCGCGCGCCTGATCCGGCAGGACGCGTTGGCGAGGCGGCGCCGGATCCGGGAGGCTGGGCGGTGATGAGCACCCCGCACCGCACCCCGCCCCGCTGGGTCCGCTGGACCCTGGGCATCCTCGCCGCCCTCGTGCCGTGCGTCGTGTGGGGGGTCACGACGGCGACCGCCGAGCGCAGCCTCGGCCCCCACGAGGCGACGTACGAGGTCACGACCGACGGCCTCGTCGTCGTCGACCTCGGGCCGCTGGGGACGCTGCAGATCGAGTCGCCGCTGCCGCTCGGCCTCGGCGCCGACGTGACGGTCCAGGAGATCCCGGCGGACCTCACCGCCGTCGGGCAGGCCGACACGCTCGAAGGGCTGTCGCAGGACCTCGAGGACTACCTGCGGTTCTTCGGCGGGCCCCAGGAGACGATCGGCTCGGTCGCGCGTGCGCTCGTCGTGGACGCCCTGCGCCGCACCGGCTTCGCGATCCTCGTCGTGGCCGCGGGCGGCGCGGGACTGTACGCGCTGCTCGGCGCGGCGCGGCGTCGGGAGCTCACGGCGGTCACCGCGCCGCGCACGTTCGAGATCACGGCGAGCGTCGTGCTCGTGGGGCTCGTCGCGGCGTCCCTCTCGTCGAGCGACCCCGCGTCGTCGCGCCGAGAGGGTCAACCCGCCTCCGCCGTGTTCGCGGGCACGCCGCTCGAGGGCGCGCGCATCACCGGTCGCCTCGCCGGCGTGGTCGACACCTACGGCTCGCTCGTCCTCGACTTCTACCGCGAGAACGAGGACTTCTACGCCGAGGCGAACGACAACCTCGTCACCGCCTGGGACCGGCGCCAGTCCATCCAGCGGCTCAACGCCGCCGCGGCCGAGCGCAGCGCGCGGGCGGACGACGAGAGGGCCGCCTCGACGCTCGCGCCGGACGACGAGCCAACCGACGGAGAGCCGACCGACGGCGGGACCGGCGCGACGTCCGACCCGGACGGCGAGGAGGGTGCGTCGTCCGACGCCGGGTCGTCCGGGCCGGCCGACGACGCCGCGCCCGACGACGCCGCGCCCGACGACGCCCCGGCCGAGGACGCCACTGCCGACGACGCGCCGTCGGAGGGGACGACGACGTCGCCGGAGCCGGCGGCCGAGGAGGACC
This sequence comes from Cellulosimicrobium sp. Marseille-Q4280, assembly GCF_943181405.1. Classification (GTDB taxonomy): domain Bacteria; phylum Actinomycetota; class Actinomycetes; order Actinomycetales; family Cellulomonadaceae; genus Cellulosimicrobium. Next base: position 381,527 of record NZ_CALPBY010000003.1, on the reverse strand, counting down.
TCGTCACCCTCGTCGTCATCGCCGACCTGCACTGCAACGTCGGGATGGCGCCGCTGATCCGCACGGTCGTCGAGGGCTCGGGTGCGAGCGTCGTGCTCAACGCCGGGGACACGACGATGAACGGGACCGCGGTGGAGTCGTTCTGCGTCGACGCCTTCGCGGGCGCGATCCCGGACGGCGTGACGACGGTCGTCGCGGACGGCAACCACGACAGCGTCGAGACGTCCGCGCAGGAGCGCGGCCACGGTCAGGTCGTGCTCGACGGCGAGGTCGTCGAGGTCGAGGGCATCCGCATCCTCGGGGACCGCGACCCGCTCGAGACCCGGCTCGCCGCCGCGGCGCAGCCCGCGCGCGAGGAGACGCCCGAGGAGTACGCGGCACGGCTCGCGGAGACGGCGTGCGCCGAGCAGGAGGACGGCGACGGCATCGACCTGCTCATGATCCACACGCCGCGCATGGGCAACGACGCGATCGAGTCGGGCTGCGTGCCGAACCAGGTCTCCGGGCACATGCACACGCGGTCCGGGCCGGAGCGGATGGGCGGCGGGGTGCGGTACGTGAGCGGGAGCACCGCCGGTGCGGTGAAGGACCAGCTGCGCGTCGGGCCGCTCAAGGGCACCGCGGAGATGACGGTGCTCCGGTTCGACCCGCAGCAGCGCCGGATCCTCGACTGGCAGCTCGTGCAGGTCGGCACGGACGCGTCGGCGACGGTCTGGCCTCGCCTCGCGTGGCCCGCCCCCGCGGACCCGGCCACGACCGAGGAGGAGTGAGACCGGACGTGCGCGTCGCTGGCGTCGGGCCCGTGCGAGGCGCGGCAGGATGGGGCTCATGAGCAGGTCCACGCGCTGGGTCGTCGTCGGTGTCGTCCTCGCGCTCGTCGTGCTCCTGCTCGCCCCGTTCGTCTACAGCGAGCTCACCGAGGGCCGCACGCCGCCGCCGCTCGGCCTCCAGACGCCGGGGGAGACCTCGCCCGCCGTCGAGTCGCCCGCCCCGGGGCCGTTCGACGTCGACGGGCGCTGGGTAGTGGGCCCTGGCTCGGCGGCCGGGTTCCGTGCGGAGCGTCTCGGCGTCCCGCGGGACGAGGCGACGGTCGTGGGCAGCACGCAGGACGTGACGGGGTCGGTGGAGGTCCTGTCGGGCGAGGCGACGACGTCGCGCGTCGAGGTCGCGACCGCGACGATCACGACCGGGGACATGGTCGAGGACGCGCTCCTGCGGCGCGTGCTCGAGGTCGACGTCTACCCGACGTCGGTGTTCGCCCTCACGACGCCCCTCGACGTCGCCGCGGTGGAGGACGCGACCGGGCCCGTGCTCCTCGAGGCGAGCGGCACCCTGACCCTGCGGGACGTCACCGAGCCGGTGACGGTGGCTCTCGAGGTCCAGCGCTCGGGCGAGGGACTGCAGGTCGACGGCGCGATCGCCGTCCGGTTCTCCGACTACGGGATCGGTGCACCGCAGCTCGCGCCGGTCGAGGTGCGCGACGAGGGCACCGTCGAGGTCCGGCTCCTCCTGTCCCGCACGCCGGGCTGACCGCTGCCGGTCGCCGTGGCCTAGGGTGGTCGCGTGGACCGCCCCGACGACCTCACGCCCGTGGCCCAGGACTACCTCAAGGTCGTCTGGTCCGCGCAGGAGTGGTCGGACGAGCGCGTGACCACCAAGCTGCTCGCCGAGCGCATGGGCGTCGGGGCGTCGACCGTCTCGGAGACCGTGCGACGGCTCAGCGCCCAGGGGCTGCTCGAGCACGCGCCCTACGGGGCGATCGCGCTCACCGAGCGTGGCCGCCTGCTGGCCCTCGCGATGGTGCGTCGGCACCGGCTCCTCGAGACGTATCTCGTCTCCGAGCTCGGGTACGGGTGGGACGAGGTCCACGACGAGGCCGAGGTGCTCGAGCACGCCGTCTCGGACCTCCTGGTCGAGCGCATCGACGCCCGCCTCGGCCGGCCCACGCGAGACCCGCACGGCGACCCGATCCCCAGCGCCGACGGCGTGGTCGTGCGCCCGCCCGCCGTCCCGCTCGCGGAGCTGGTCGTGGGCGACGAGGGCGTCGTGGTGCGGATCTCCGACGCCGACCCGGACGTGCTGCGCTACCTCGCCGAGCTGGGCGTCGGGCTGGACACGCGCGTCGCCGTCACCGAGCGGCGCGAGTACGCGGGGACCCTGACGGTCGCCTGGTCGGGCGCCGGGAACGGGACGACGGCCCCGTCCCAGCTCGGTCTGCGCGCGGCCGAGCACGTGTGGGTCGTGCACGACGCAGCGGTCTCCGCCTAGACTGACGCCCACACCCTCCTTCTCGTCGCCGACGTCGCCGACCGAGGTCGAATCGATTCGACCGCACCGTGACCACCTCGACGACCCCAGGAGAACCATGACCGCACCGCGGACCGGGCCCGCGCTCCTCGCGCTCGCCCTCGGCGGCTTCACCATCGGCACCACCGAGTTCGCCACGATGGGCCTGCTCTCGGACATCGCGACCGACCTCGACGTGTCGATCCCCACGGCCGGGCACGCGATCACGGCCTACGCCGTCGGCGTCGTCGTCGGGGCACCCGTCCTCACGGTCCTGGCGGCCCGCATGCCCCGCAAGACCCTGCTCCTGGCGCTCATGGGCTTCTACGCGGTCGCCAACGTGCTCTCGGCGACGGCGGGGAGCATCGAGACGCTCGTCGCCGGACGGTTCCTCGCCGGGCTGCCGCACGGCGCGTTCTTCGGCGTGGGTGCGGCCGTCGGCGCGGCGGTCGTGGGTCCGGGCCGACGCGGCCACGCGGTGGCGATGATGATGACGGGACTCACGGTCGCGAACGTCGTCGGCGTGCCGCTGTCGACGTACGTCGGCCAGCAGCTCGGGTGGCGCGCCGCGTTCGTGCTGGTCGGGGCGCTGGGCCTGGCCACGCTCGTCGCCCTCTGGCGGCTCGTCCCCGCCGGCGCGGGTCACGAGGCGTCGAGCGCGCGCCGTGAGCTCGCGGCGTTGCGCAACGGGCCGTTGTGGATCGGCTTCGTCGCCGCGTCGATCGGGTTCGGCGGCATGTTCGCCGTCTACTCGTACGTCGAGCCGACGATCACCCGGGTGACGGGTCTCGCGACGGGCGCGGTCCCGATCGTCCTCGCGGTCTTCGGCGTCGGGATGACGGTCGGGACGCTGCTCGGCGGCCGCCTCGCCGACCGTTCGGTGATGCGCACGGTGTACCTCGGGTTCGTGTCGACGGCGGCGGCGCTCGTGCTCTTCGCGCTCACCGGCGAGCACCCCGTCCCCGCCGTCCTCGCGCTCTTCCTGCTGGGCATCACCTCCCAGGTGCTCGGGCTCTCGCTCCAGACGCGGCTCATGGACCTCTCGCCGTCCGCCCCGTCGCTCGGCGCGGCGCTGTGCCACTCGGCGCTCAACGTCGGCAACGCCAACGGCGCGTTCCTCGGCGGCCTCGTCATCGCGGCGGGCTGGGGCTACCTCGCCCCCGCGTGGACGGGCGTGGCGCTCACGCTCGCCGGTCTCGCGATCATCCTGCTCGTCGGGAGGCGCCCCGCCGGCGTCGTCGTCGCCACCCTGCCCGACGCCGTCCGCGCGCCCGAGGCCACCGCCTCGCCGAGGTAGTACCCGGTCGCCGAGGTAGTACCCGGGTACACCGAGGTAGTACCTGGGTGGCCGAGGTGGTACCCGGTCGGCCGGCCGTTCCGGCCGGACCGGACGGCGACGTCGTCGCACCGCTCACAGCCGCGTCCCAGCGAGTCGCGATAGGTTGTGCCCCACCGCGCCGTCGGCGCGACCACGACGGTCCGGCGCGAGCCGGCGACCCACGAGGAGAGTCCCCGTGAGCAAGAGCGCCCCTGTCGACGCGACGGACGAGTCCGGTCCCGACGAGCTCGACCAGCCGCTCCCCGGCGGACCGCGCCCGATGAGCGCGCGGACGCTGGGCTGGTTGCTCGTCGTCCTCGGCGCGATCGGCCTCCTCGCGTCGGCCGATCTGACCGTCGAGCGCTACCTGACGCTGGTCGACCCCGACCACGCCCTGTCGTGCACGCTCAGCGTGTTCGTCGACTGCGGTCCGGCGATGGGGTCGTGGCAGGGGTCGTTGCTCGGCTTCCCGAACCCGTTGCTCGGCATCGCGGGCTTCTCGGTCGTCGTCACGACGGGCGTCGTCGTCCTCACGGGGGCACGGCTCCCGCGCTGGTACTGGCTGTCGCTGCTCGGTGCCACGACGCTCGCCCTCGCGCTCGTCGTCTTCCTCGTCTGGACGAGCCTGTACGCGCTCGTGCGCCTGTGCCCGTGGTGCATGGTCGTCTGGGCCGTGGTCCTGCCGCTGTTCTGGTACCAGGTGGTCCACGCGGTGCAGGAGGGCTTCCTGCCCGCGAGCGACGGCGTGCGGCGGACCGTCGTGGGCAACCGGCACCTGTTCCTCGCGATCGGCTACGTCGCGCTGATCGCGTGGGTCTTCCTGGTCATGGGCCAGTACATCCTCACGAGCTTCTGAGCCGTCAGGCGCGCGGCCGGACGGCGGGCGGTCGTGCCCGACGCCGGACCGTGGGTCGTCAGCGCCAGGCCGGCTGGTCCGGGGCGCTGTCCTGCGGCCCGCCCTGGCTGCCGTACGCGGGGGCCGGCGCGGTCGACGCCTGGTGGGCGGACTGCGACGTCGCGCCAGGCTGGCCCGCCGGGATCGGCGAGACGACGACGGCGGTCCCGTACGCGCACACCTCGGAGAACGACTGGGCGATCTCGCCCGTGTCGAACCGCATCCCGACGACGGCGTTCGCGCCCCGCCGCTGCGCCTCCTGGACCATGCGGTGCATGACCTCCTGGCGCGACTCGTACACGAGCTGCGTGTACTCCTTGACCTCCCCGCCGCCGATGGCGCGGAACCCCGCGACGAAGTTGGCGCCGATGTTGGCGCTGCGCACGGTCATGCCCATCACCTCGCCGAGGACGGCGTCGATGCGGTACCCGGGGACCTCGTTGGTCGTCACCACGATCACGCGCACATCCTGCCACGGTGCAGCCGGCCGGGGGGCCGCCGTCGGGCCTGCGGACGGTCGGTAGAATCGGCCGCGTGACCACCCCTGACACCACCGAGATCACGCACGCCTCCGGCCAGCCCGCCTTCCGGTACACCCCGGCGCTCGCGGAGCAGATCGAGCTCAAGTGGCAGGAGCTGTGGGAGCAGCGCGGGACGTTCTTCGCCGCGAACCCGACGGGTGGGCTCACCGACGGCGAGGGGGACGGGCCCGACGGCGCGAGCCCGTACTTCATCATGGACATGTTCCCGTACCCGTCGGGCGCGGGCCTGCACGTCGGGCACCCGCTCGGGTACATCGCGACCGACGTCGTCGGGCGCTTCCGACGCATGTGCGGCGACAACGTGCTGCACGCGCTGGGCTACGACGCGTTCGGCCTGCCCGCGGAGCAGTACGCCGTGCAGACGGGTCAGCACCCCCGCACGACGACCGAGGCGAACATCGTCAACATGCGCCGCCAGCTGCGGCGCCTGGGCCTCGCGCACGACTCGCGCCGCTCGTTCGCGACGATCGACCCCGAGTACGTGCGCTGGACGCAGTGGATCTTCCTGCAGATCTTCGACTCCTGGTACGACCCCGAGGCGAAGCGTCCTGACGGAGGTCGTGGGCGCGCGCGTCGCATCGCCGAGCTGGAGGCGCAGTACGCCGACGGGTCGCGGCGCGTGCCCGGCGGGATCGACGGCGTCGAGGAGGGGGCGGACTGGTCGGCGCTGTCGGACGTGCAGCGCCGCGCGGTGATCGACCCGCAGCGCCTCGCGTACGTCGACGAGTCGCCCGTGAACTGGGCGCCGGGCCTCGGGACCGTCCTCGCGAACGAGGAGGTCACGGCCGACGGGCGTTCGGAGCGCGGCAACTTCCCGGTCTTCCAGCGCAGCCTGCGCCAGTGGAAGATGCGCATCACCGCGTACGCGGACCGCCTGGCCGACGACCTCGACCTCATCGACTGGCCCGAGAAGGTCACGGCGATGCAGCGCAACTGGATCGGCCGCAGCGAGGGCGCGCTGGTGCGCTTCACCGTGCTCGGCAGCGCGGACGGCGCCAACGACGCCGCGGCGGAGTCGGGCTCGCAGGTCGAGGTCTTCACGACCCGCCCGGACACCCTGTTCGGGGCGACGTTCATGGTCGTCTCGCCCGAGCACCCGCTGCTCGACGAGGTGCCCGCGCACTGGCCCGACGGGACGTCGTCGGCGTGGACGGGCGGGCACCGCTCGCCGGTCGAGGCCGTCGCCGCGTACCGGCGCGAGGCCGCCGCGAAGACCGCGGTCGAGCGTCAGGCCGACGCCGGGAAGAAGACCGGCGTGTTCACCGGTCACCTCGCGGTCAACCCGGTGAACGGTGCGACGATCCCCGTCTTCACCGCGGACTACGTCCTCATGGGCTACGGCACCGGGGCGATCATGGCGGTCCCCGGCGGCGACGAGCGGGACTTCGCGTTCGCGGAGGCGTTCGGGCTCCCGGTCGTGCACACGGTCCGGCCCGCCGGTGGGTTCCCCGAGGGCTTCACGGGCGCGTGGACGGGCGACGGCGAGATCGTCGCGTCGTCGAACGACGAGGTGTCGCTCGACGGGCTCGACGTGCCCACCGCCAAGCGGACGATCACCGGGTGGCTCGTCGCCAAGGGGCTCGGCGAGGGCACCACGACCTACCGCCTGCGCGACTGGCTGTTCAGCCGCCAGCGGTACTGGGGCGAGCCGTTCCCGATCGTGTGGGACGCCAACGACCAGCCGGTCGCGATCCCGGACGCGATGCTGCCCGTCGACCTGCCCGACGTGCCGGACTACGCGCCGCGCACGTTCGAGCCGGACGACGCGGACTCCTCGCCCGAGGCACCGCTCGGCCGCAACGACGACTGGGTGAACGTCACGCTCGACCTCGGGGACGGGCCGCAGCAGTACCGTCGCGACACCAACACGATGCCCAACTGGGCGGGTTCGTGCTGGTACTACCTGCGCTACCTCGACCCGTCGTGGTCGGGGTCGCGCGACGAGCCGTCGGGCGCGCCGGGCGGCGACGTGACGGTGGTCGACCCCGAGCTCGAGCGCTACTGGATGGGGCCCGAGCACAACGCGTCCGCGGGTCGTGCGGGCGGCGTCGACCTGTACGTCGGCGGCGTCGAGCACGCCGTGCTGCACCTGCTCTACGCGCGCTTCTGGCACAAGGTCCTCTACGACCTGGGGCACGTGTCGAGCGTCGAGCCGTTCCACCAGCTCTTCAACCAGGGCTACGTGCAGGCGTACGCGTTCACCGACGCGCGCGGCCAGTACGTCCCGGCGGGCGAGGTCGTCGAGGAGCCCGCGGCGGACGGCTCGGGCGAGGTCGTGTACCGCTGGAACGGCGAGGTCGTGCAGCGCGAGTACGGCAAGATGGGCAAGTCGCTCAAGAACGTCGTCACGCCCGACGACATGTACGCCGAGTACGGCGCCGACACGTTCCGCGTCTACGAGATGTCGATGGGTCCACTCGACCTGTCGCGCCCGTGGGAGACGCGCGCCGTCGTCGGGTCGCAGCGCTTCCTGCAGCGGTTGTGGCGCAACGTCGTGTCCGAGGAGACGGGCGAGGTGACGGTGACTGACGAACCTGCCGAGCCCGCCACTCTGCGCGCGGTGCACCGCGCGATCGCGGACGTGCGCGTCGAGATGGAGCACATGCGCCCCAACACGGCGATCGCGAAGCTCATCACGCTCAACAACCACCTCACGTCGCTCGACCGCGTGCCACGCAAGGCCGTCGAGCCGCTCGTGCTCATGACGGCGCCCGTCGCGCCGCACCTCGCGGAGGAGCTCTGGGAGCGCCTCGGCCACGACAGCTCGCTCGCGCACGCGCCGTTCCCGACGGCCGACCCTCAGTACCTCGTCGAGGACACCGTCACGTGCGTCGTGCAGGTCAAGGGCAAGGTCCGCGGCCGGCTCGAGGTCCCGCCGTCGATCTCCGACGAGGACCTGCAGGCCGCCGCGCTCGCCGAGCCGAACGTCGTGCGCGCGATCGACGGCGCCGAGGTCCGCAAGGTCATCGTCCGCGCCCCGAAGCTGGTCAACATCGTCGTCTGACGCTGAGTGCTGGGTATGTGTCGTCAGAAGGCGACCGGAACGACACATGCCCAGCACTCAGGGGTGCGGCGCGTCAGCGACGGCGGGTCCCGAAGATGGTCCGGGTGAGCTCGCGACCGAGCTGGGTTCCGGCGGACCGCAGGAAGGAGTCGAGCGGGCTCGTCGACCGCGAGCCGCCCGCGCGAGACCGTGTCGTCGTCCCTCCCGTGCGGGCCTTCTCGGCGTCGCGCTCGAGCTCCGCGCGCATCTTCTCGAGCTCCGCCTGCTCCTTCCGCGCGGTGCGCTCGGCCTCCTTGGCCGCCTGCTTCGCGGCCCTCTCCTGCGTCGCAGCCTCCGCCTCGGCGGCCTCCGCGGCGGCGCGCGCAGCCGCCTGCTCCTGGACGCGCACCTGCAGCAGCTCGAACGCGGACTCGGCGTCGACCGACGTCCCGTAGCGCGCCTGCGCCGGCGACGCGGCGACGATCGCCTCGAGCACGTCCGGCGGTGCCGGGTCCATCGACGACTGCGGCGCCCGGACGCGGGTCCATGCGACCGGCGTCGGCGCGCCGTCCTCGCTGAGCACCGTGACCACGGCCTCGCCGGTGCCGAGCGACTGCAGGAGGCGCTCGAGGTCGTACGGCGAGCGGGGGAAGGTCCGCGCGGCGGCGCGCAGGGCGGAGGCGTCGTCGGGCGTGAACGCGCGCAGCGCGTGCTGCACGCGGTTGCCGAGCTGTGCGAGCACGTCGGCGGGCACGTCCTTCGGGCTCTGCGTCACGAAGAACACGCCGACGCCCTTGGACCGGATCAGCCGGACGGTCTGCACGACCTGCTGGAGGAACTCCTTCGACGCACCCGTGAACAGCAGGTGGGCCTCGTCGAAGAAGAACACGAGCCGCGGCCTGTCGACGTCGCCGACCTCCGGCAGCTCCTGGAACAGGTCGGCGAGGAGCCACATGAGGAACGTCGAGAACAGCGTCGGCCGGTCCTGCACGGCGGGGAGCTCGAGCGCCGAGACCACGCCCCGACCGTCGGGTGCGGTGCGCAGCAGGTCCGACGTCGCGAACGCCGGCTCGCCGAAGAACACGTCGGCGCCCTGCGCCTGGAGCGCGACGATCTCCCGCAGGATCACCCCGGCGGTCGCGGCGGAGACGCCGCCGATGCCCTTGAGCTCGGCCTTGCCCTCGTCCGACGTGAGGTACGCGATGGTGGACTGCAGGTCCTTGAGGTCGAGCAGCGCGAGCCCTTGCTGGTCGGCCCAGTGGAACACGAGCCCGAGGCTGGACTCCTGGGTCTCGTTGAGCCCGAGGACCTTCGACAGCAGGAGCGGCCCGAAGTCCGTGACCGTCGTGCGGATCGGCACTCCCGTCCCCAGCCCGCCGAGCGTGTACAGCTCGACGGGGAACGCGGTGGGCGACCAGTCCTGCCCGATCGAGCGTGACCGCTCGACGATCTTCTCGTTCGACGCCCCGGGCTGCGTGAGGCCAGACAGGTCGCCCTTGACGTCAGCGAGGAACACCGGGACGCCCGCCGCGGAGAGCCCTTCGGCCATCCCCTGGAGGGTCTTCGTCTTGCCGGTGCCGGTCGCGCCCGCGACGAGCCCGTGCCGGTTGAGCATCCCGAGCGCGAACCCGACCTGGACGTCCGCGCGCGGCACCGGGTCGCCGCCGGGCTCGCCGTCGAGCAGCGCCCCGAGCGGCAGCGTGCCGCCCTCGTAGGCGTACCCCGCGGCCACCTCTGCGGCGTAGCCGCCGAGCGTGCTCGGGCCCGACGTCGCGGCCTCCTCGTTCCCGGTCGTCGCCGACGCACGTCCTTGCGTCCCGGTGCTCGTGGTCGGCGACGCCGGTGTCTGCGCGTCGCCGGTCGTCGGGACCCCGGGACCGGCCGTCCGGCCGGCAGCGGCCTCGGCCGCCTCCAGCGCGGCCTGGGCCGCGGCGGCGCGCGCCTCGGCGGCCTCGGCGGCAGCCTGTGCGGCGGCCGCGCGCAGGGCGGCGAGCTCCTGGTCGGTCCTGGCGGCGTCGTCGGGCATGCTCGGATCGTAGGTTCGGCAGCGGCGTGCCGCAGCCGGGCCGAGGATGCGTGGGCCCCGCCCGACGCCGTAGGGTGGCGCGGCCATGACCCACGACCACCACGTCCACGTCGTCACCGACTCGACGGCGTCCCTGCCGAGCGACGGCTCGCCGCGCCTGCACTCGGTGCCGCTGCACGTCGTGGTCGACGACGAGTCGTCCCTCGAAGGCGTGGACATCACCGCCGACGACGTCGCCGCCCACCTCGCCGCGGGACGCCGGGTCACGACGTCGCAGCCCTCGCCGCGCGCGTTCGCCGACGCCTACGCGGCGGCGGTCGACGCCGGCGCACGCGCGATCGTGTCCGTCCACCTGTCGGGCGAGCTGTCGGGGACCGTCCACGCCGCGGCGATCGCGGCAGCCGACGCACCGGTCCCCGTGCGGGTCGTCGACTCGCGCACGGTGGCGATGGGGCTCGGCTTCGCCGCGACGGCGGCGTCGGAGGTGGCGCTCGAGGGCGCAGACGTGGACACCGTCGCCCGCCGGGCCCTCGCGGTCGCGGACACGAGTCGCGCCGTCTTCCTCGTCGACTCGCTCGACCACCTGCGGCGCGGGGGCCGGCTGAGCGCGGCGTCGGCGGCGCTCGGCACGGTGCTCGGGGTCCGACCGCTGCTCGCCGTGCGGGACGGACGGATCGAGGTCGTCCAGAAGGTCCGGACGAAGGCGGCAGCCGTCGAACGTCTGACGACCGTCGCCGTGGAGTCGGCGGGCCGTCGGCACGCGCCGGTGCTCGCCGTGCACCACGTGGGCGACGACGACGGCGCGCGGCGCCTCGCGTCCGAGCTCACGGCGCGGACGGGCCTCGACGTCACGGTGACGCCGGTGAGCGCGGTCCTCGGCGCCCACGTGGGCCCGGGCGTCCTGGCGGTCGTCGTCGCGGACCTGGCGCGGTAGATCCCGGCCGGGCGTCCTGGCCGTGCACAGGCCCGACGACGCGCGGTCCCGTCCACAGCCGTGCCCCGACGAGCCGCGCGGTCCGGAGGAAGACTCCTAGCGTGCGGCCATGACGTCGCCTCGCCACGCTCCGCAGCCTCCCCCGTCCCGGTCGCCGGTCGCCCGGGCGCCGCGCCGCAGCGACGTGGTCGTGCGACAGCGGCTGCGTGCGGTGGCCGGCGGAGCCCGGCCGGCGCTCGCCTGGCACCCGGCCACCGAGGCCGTCGAGATGGTCCGGGGAGAGGAGCCGGAGCGACCCCGTGTCGCGACCGAGCCGGGGCCGAACGGGTGGCTCCCGGCTCGGCCTGATGCTCTGGCCGGGACCGGGACCGGGACCGGGGACGGGGCCGCGAGCCGGGCCGAGAGGCAGGACGACCCGCTGCCCGACCTCGCCAGGGAGGGCGATGACCGATCTGCGGCCGACGCGCTCGGGCTGCGGGCCCGGAGGCGGGCCGCGACGACCGTCGCGCACGCGTACGCCGCGGCGCACGGACACCCGACGACGCACTCGGGGTTCGCCGCGCTCGACACGTCCGACGAGGCCGTGGAGCCCGGCGCCCGACGGCTGCGCACCGGTGTCGCGGTACGTGTCGCCGTCGCCGGCTCCCTGCTCGTCCTCGTGCTCGGCGGGGTGACGGCAGCGCTCACCCTGCGACCCGAGCCGGTGGCGGCGCTCGCCCAGGTCGATGAGGGTCCGACGCCGGAGGTCGATGAGCACTCGGGCGAGGCGGGCACCGGGTCGACGACGGACGCCGCGGTCGGCGCGCACGGCAACATCGCGGGGGCCGCGCACGGCGGCACCACGGACGCGGGACCGGGTACGTCGTCGGCCGCGGACCCGTCGTCCGCGAGCGCGGCGGCCGTCGTCGTGCACGTCGTCGGTCAGGTCGCGGCACCCGGCCTCGTGAGCGTGCCTGTGGGCGCACGCGTCGCGGATGCGCTCACGGCGGCGGGCGGGGCGTCGCCGGACGCCGACCTCACCGCGCTCAACCTCGCACGGACCGTCGTCGACGGCGAGCAGATCGTCGTGCCGCGCCCGGGCGAGGCGGTCGCCGTCGCGCCGCCCGCCCCGGGGACGGCGGCCGGGACGACGGCGCCAGGGTCGGCCACCGGGACGGCGGCAGGACCCGTCGACCTCAACACCGCCGATGCGGCGACCCTCGACGGACTTCCGGGTATCGGTCCGGTGCTCGCGGAGCGCATCGTGGCATGGCGCGACGCCAACGGCCGCTTCACGTCGGTCGACGAGCTCGGGGAGGTCAGCGGGATCGGGCCCGCGACCCTCACCGACCTGCGCGACCTCGTCCGCGTGTGACGGACCTGCGGCTCGCCCCGGCGGCGCTCGCGGCGTGGACGGCGGCCGTGGTCGGCGTCGGAGGCGCGCCGGGTGCCGTCCTGGGCGCGGCGGTCCTCGGTGCGGCGGCCCTCGGTCTGACGTGCCTCGCCGTCGTCGGCCGCGCCGTCGTCACCCGGAGGACGACGTCGCCGTCGGACGGCACGCACTGTGTCGGCACCGCGACCGAGCGACGATCGACGAGACCGGGCGGGCGCACGTGCGGACCGGTGCGTCGCGCCGGGGTCGTGGGGCAGGTGGTGCTCGTCCTCGCCTGCGTGACGGCGGTGCTGCTCTCGTGCGGTGCCCAGCTGGTCGAGCGGGCCGGTTCGGGCCTCGCCGACCTCGCGCAGGACGGAGCCACGGCGCGCGTCACGGCGACCGTGCGCTCGGCGGTCGTCCCGCGGACGAACCCGTGGACGGGGGAGGAGGACCGCCGCGAGGTCCGGGTCGAGGCGGTCCGGCTCACGGCACGAGGCGTCACGACCCCCGCGTCGGGCCCTCTCGTGGTCGCGGGAGGCGGCAGCTCGTGGGACGACCTCGCCTACGGGGCCACGGTCGAGGCCGTCGGCACGCTGTCCGTCGACGGCGACCGCACGTTCCTCCGCGTCGACGAGGCCCCGCACGTGCTGGAACCGGCCTCGGCGCCGCTGCGTGCGGTGCACTCGATGCGGCAGGGCCTTCTCGACGCCACCGCCGGGCTCTCCCCGCAGGCACGCGGTCTGGTTCCCGGCGTCGCGGTCGGCGACACGTCGCGCCTCGACCCGGAGCTCGACGAGGCGATGCGCACGACGTCCCTCACGCACGTCACCGCGGTGTCGGGCGGCCACTTCGCGATCATCGTCGCGTGCGTCGCCGCGCTCTGCGTCGCGCTGCGTGTCTCGCGCACGGTGCGCGTCCTCGTGACGGGCGCCGCCATGGCCGGGTTCGTCGTGCTCGTCCACCCGGAGCCGAGCGTGCTGCGCGCGGCCGGCATGGGTGTCGTCGGCCTGACCGGCGTCCTGCTGGGTCGCCCGTCGCGGGCGGTCGCGGCGCTCGGGGCCGCCGTCGTGGTGCTGCTCGTGCTCGACCCGTGGCTCGCGCGGTCCTACGGCTTCGTGCTCTCGGTGGCGGCGACCGCCGGCCTCGCGCTCGGTACGACGCCCCTCGCTCGCACGATCGCGCCGTGGTGCGGGCGCACGGCGGCGCACGTCGTCGCCGTCCCGGTCGCGGCCCAGGTCGCGTGCGCCCCGATCCTCGTGCTGCTGGAGCCGTCGGTGAGCGTGTACTCCGTGCCGGCGAACCTCGTCGCCGCGCCGGCGCTCGGTCCGGCGACGGTGCTCGGTGTCGTCGCGACGCTCCTGGCACCGGTCTGGCCGGCGGCGGCGACCGCCGTCGCCGCCCTCGCGGGGATCTTCACCGGCTGGATCGCGGGCGTGGCGGAGGTCTTCGCCGGGCTCCCGGGGGCACGCCTGCCGTGGCCCGGCGGTGTCGGCGGGCTGCTGCTCCTCGCCGCCCTCACGGCGATCGGCCTCGCGGCGGTCCTGCGTTCCCGCGCCCTGCGACGGCTCGGTGAGCGGCGCGAGCTGCTCCGCGCCCGCCGCCGACCGTGGCGCAGCCGGCTGCGCGGACACCTGCGTGCCGTGCGCAGGGCTTCTCGCCCGGTCCTGATCACGGCGCTGGGAGGGATCGCCGCGGTGGTCCTCGTCGTCGTCCTCGTGGGGCGTCAGCTCGCGGTCGTCGACGACGGGGTCCCGGACGACTGGGTCGTCGTGGCCTGCGACGTCGGCCAGGGCGACGCGCTCGTGCTGCGCTCCGGACCGTCGTCGGCGGTGGTCGTCGACGTCGGCCCGGCCGGCGCCGCAGCCGACCGGTGCCTCGACGGCCTCAGGGTCGACCGCGTCGACCTGCTCGTCCTCAGTCACTTCCACGCGGACCACGTCGGTGGGCTCGACGCGGTCCTCCGAGGCCGGGTGGTCGAGCGTGCCCTCGTCACGGGGACGCGCGACCCCGTCGCCCAGGCGGACAGCGCTCTGGGAGCGCTCGAGGACGCGGGCGTGCCCGTCGAGGTCGCGCACCCGGGGGACACCGCTCGCGCGGGCGGGCAGGACGGGGTGCGGTGGGAGGTGCTCCAGGCCGGTGCGGGGACCGGCGGTGAAGGCGTGGGTGGCGAGACCTCGGTCGGCGCGTCGGACGGCGGGGCGAGCGGTGCCGAGGAGGCGGGCGTGGAGGCGGAGGGGGGTGCGAACGATGCGAGCGTCGTCCTCCTCGCCGAGGTGCACGGGGTGGAGGTCATCGCGCTGGGCGACCTGGAGGACGCGGGCCAGGAGTCGCTCGCGAGAGTGCTCGAGCACCGGGACGACGCCGCGGTCGACGTCGTGAAGATGGCCCACCACGGCTCGCGGACGCAGTCGGAGCGGCTCGCCGCGCGACTCTCCCCGGCGGTCGCGCTCGTCAGCTCGGGGGAGAACACCTACGGGCACCCGACCGACCGTGCGCTGGACCTCTACCGCGGCACCGGGGCAGCAGTCCTGCGCACCGACACGTGCGGCACGTTCGCCCTCGTCGTGCGCGACGGCGTGCTCGGTGCGGCGGGCTGCGGCTGAGCCGGTCTCGGTGCCGGTCGGGTGCCGGGTGGGTGGGTCGTGGCAGGCTTGGCGCATGCCCGCGCCGTCCCGGTCCTCCGCCCGCCCGTCCGCCGCGACCGTGGGGGACGACGTGCGGCTCGCGCCGGTCGTGCTGGTGCAGGGGCCGGAGTCGTTGCTCGCGGAGCGGGCCGTGGACGCGGTGCTCGACCTCGCGCGCGAGCGCGACCCCGAGGTGGAGAAGGTCGAGCTCGAGGCGGCGACGTACC
The DNA here is from genome assembly GCF_943181405.1 of Cellulosimicrobium sp. Marseille-Q4280. GTDB lineage: Bacteria > Actinomycetota > Actinomycetes > Actinomycetales > Cellulomonadaceae > Cellulosimicrobium. Next base: position 366,338 of record NZ_CALPBY010000003.1, on the reverse strand, counting down.
AGCCGGGGATGCTCACGGTCGCGGCGAGCCCGTCGCTGTTCGGCGAGGCGAAGGTCGTCGTCGTGCGCGGGGCGGAGGGCGCGACCGACGCGCTGGTCACCGACGTCGTCGCGTACGTCCCGGTCGCCGACCCGGCGACGACGGTCGTCGTCGTGCACGGTGGTGGTGTGCGCGGCAAGCGCATGCTCGACGCGATCCGCGCGAGCGGCGCTCCCGTCGTCGTCGTCGAGGCGATCAAGAAGGACGCGGACAAGGCCGCGTTCGTCACCGCGGAGTTCCGTCGTGCTCGTCGTCGCATCGACGGCACGGGGGTCCGTGCCCTGGTCGAGGCGCTCGGCAACGACCTGCGCGAGCTCGCGGCGGCGTGCGCCCAGCTCGTCACCGACACCGACGGCACCGTCACGGAGCAGGTCGTCGACCGCTACTACGGCGGGCGCGTCGAGGCGACGGGCTTCCGCGTGGCCGACGCCGCCGTCGCCGGCAACGCGGGAGAGGCCGTCGCGCTGCTCCGGCACGCGCTCGCGACGGGCGCGGACCCGGTGCCGCTCGTGGCCGCGCTCGCGATGAAGCTCCGCGCGCTCGCGAAGGTCGGCGCGATGCGGGGCCGGGGCGGCGCGTCCGCGAAGGACCTGGGCATGGCGCCCTGGCAGGTCGACCGCGCGAAGCGCGAGCTCACCGGGTGGTCTCCGGAAGGGCTCGCGACGGCGATCAGCGCCGTCGCGCAGGCCGATGCCGAGGTCAAGGGCGCGGGACGGGACCCGGTGTTCGCGGTCGAGCGCGCGGTCCTGACGATCGCCGGGTCACGCGGGCGCTGAGCCGTCGACCGGGCATGCGCGAGGGGCGCCGACCCGGACGGGTCGGCGCCCCTCGCGGAGAGCCGGTGGTCGCCTCAGGGGCGACGCGTCGTTCAGAGCGCGTTGACCGACTTCGCGATGGCCGACTTGCGGTTCGCGGCCTGGTTCGCGTGGATGACGCCCTTCGAGACGGCCTTGTCGAGCTTGCGCGAGGCAGCCTGGAGCGCGGTGCTCGCCGCGTCCTTGTCGCCGGCGGCGACGGCCTCGCGCACGCGGCGCACGTACGTCTTGAGCTCGGACTTGACCGCCTTGTTGCGCAGGCGAGCCTTCTCGTTCGTGCGGATGCGCTTGATCTGGGACTTGATGTTGGCCACGTGTGAGCTTTCTGGTGTGTTCGCCGAAGCGAGCGGATAGGTCGTAGAGGGCGGCTCCAGCTCCGGGACTGGGGTGGGGAACCCGTGGAGAGGTGCTGGAGCGGTGCCCGCCGACCTGGGCGGACACGCGACCAACGAGACTACCAGTCCGGACCCCTCTCGATCCAGTCGGCCCGTGGCGTCGGGGTGGCCGGTCAGCGATGTGCCGCGACGCCCGCGACGACGCGGTCGAAGACGGCACGTCCGACGACCGCGCCCTCGCGGCGGACCGCACCCGGGTCGACGCGCAGCACGCGGTCGAGCCGCACCTCGCTGTCACGCCCCTTCGCGTCCCAGGGCCCGGAGCCGATGTCGAGCCAGTGCCGGCCCCACCGTGCCTCGTCGCGCGCGTCGCGCGAGTGGTCCTTGCTCGTGAGCATCACGCCGAGCAGCCACGGTCCGTCGGTTCCCACGAGCAGCACCGGGCGGTCCTTGCCCTGGGCGTGGTCCTCCTCGAACGGGACCCAGGTCCACACGATCTCGCCGGGGTCCGGCGCGCCGTCGAGCCGGGGCGCGTACCGCGCGCGGACGGCTCCCGCGTAGTCGCCGGGGTAGGCGCCGCCCGGACGGGACGACGGACCGGAGGCGCCCCGCGGCGTCGGGCCCGCCGAGCGCGGGGGTGCCGGACGAGGCCCGCGGGTCCTCGGGGGAGCGGACCGTCCCGTGGTGCCCGACCTCCCGGACGGACGCGAGATCCCGCGCACGACGGCGCGCGCCGCGTCGCCGAGCAGTCCCAGCCATCGGTTGCGTGCCACGCGCGGCACCCTACACGCGCGGACGGGCCGAACCGGGCGACCTCCCGCAACACCCGTCCGGGCGCCGTTACCCCGCCGACACGTGCGCGTGACGTGCCGGCATCCTGGCGCGCCTACCGTGCGGGCATGGCGGACCTGTTCGACGACTACCCGGTGTCGCGGGCCTGGGACGAGATGCTCGACCACGACGGCGCGCTGCGCCCTCGCTACGAGCGCGTGCACGCGACGATGACGCGGCTCACCGCCGGCGAGGTGGCGTCGCGCGCCGACTCGCTCGCCCGTGCGTACCTCGCCCAGGGCGTGACGTTCGACTTCGCGGGAGAGGAGCGGCCCTTCCCGCTCGACGTCGTGCCGCGGGTCGTCGAGCCGGACGAGTGGGACGTCGTGACGCGGGGCGTCGCGCAGCGCGTGCGGGCGCTCGAGGCGTTCCTCGCGGACGTCTACGGCCCGCAGCGCGCCGTGGCCGACGGCGTCGTGCCGCAGCGGCTCATCCTGTCGTCGTCGGAGTTCCACCGGCAGGCGTGGGGCATCGAGCCGCCGAACGGCGTGCGCGTGCACGTGGCGGGCGTCGACCTCATCAGGGACGAGGCCGGCGGGTTCCGCGTCCTCGAGGACAACGTGCGCGTGCCCAGCGGCGTGAGCTACGTCATCTCGAACCGGCGCGCGATGGTCCGGACGTTCCCCGAGCTGTTCTCGAGCCTGCGGGTGCGGCCCGTCGTCGACTACCCGCAGCGCCTCCTCACGGCGCTCCTCGCGGCGGCGCCCGACGGCGTCCCCGACCCGACGGTCGTCGTGCTCACGCCGGGCGTGTACAACTCGGCGTACTTCGAGCACTCGCTCCTCGCCCGACTGATGGGCGTCGAGCTCGTCGAGGGGCGCGACCTGTTCTGCGCCGGGGGCCGCGTGTACATGCGCACGACGGAGGGCCGGCGGCGCGTCGACGTCGTGTACCGGCGCGTGGACGACGAGTTCCTCGACCCCGTGCAGTTCCGCGCCGACTCGGTGCTCGGCGTGCCGGGACTGCTCGCGTGCGCCCGGCTCGGCACCGTCACGATCGCCAACGCGGTCGGCAACGGGGTCGCCGACGACAAGCTGGTCTACACGTACGTCCCGGACCTCGTGCGGTACTACCTCGGCGAGGAGCCCGTCCTGCCCAACGTCGACACGTGGCGGCTGCAGGAGCCCGCAGCCCTCGCCGAGGTGCTCGACCGGCTCGACGAGCTCGTGGTCAAGCCCGTCGACGGCTCGGGCGGGAAGGGCATCGTCGTGGGCCCGGCGGCGAGCCGCGCCGAGCTCGACGTGCTGCGGTCGCGCCTGCAGGCCGACCCGCGAGGATGGATCGCCCAGCCGGTGGTGCAGCTCTCGACGGTGCCCACCTTCGTCGACGGGGCCTTCCGTCCGCGGCACGTCGACCTGAGGCCGTTCGCCGTGCACGACGGCCGCGACGTGTGGGTCCTGCCGGGCGGCCTGACCCGTGTCGCGCTGCCCGAGGGGCAGCTCGTCGTCAACAGCTCGCAGGGCGGGGGCTCGAAGGACACGTGGGTGCTCGCGCGCGAGGAGCGCCGGCCGGAGGCTCCCGCCGGTCCGGCCGACCCCGCGGACGTGCGGACCGTGCGGACCGTGCCGGCCGGTCCCGCGGCCGACGGGGACGCCCCGACGGCGCCCGGCGTCCCGCTCGTGACCAACCCGGCGGACGACCCGGGCCGTGCCGGCCGGACCGCCCAGCAGCAACAGCAGCAGCAACAGCAACAGCAGCAACAGCAACAGCAACAGCAGCAACCGGTGCGACCGCACCGGGTGGAGCAGCAGTCGCGGGACGGCCTGCCGTCGTCCGCGCCCGAGGAGGTGGGCACGTGCTGAGCCGGATCGCGGAGTCCTTGTTCTGGATCGGGCGGTACGTCGAGCGCGCGGACGACACGGCTCGCCTGCTCGACGTCCATGTGCAGCTCCTCTCCGAGGACCCGTGGGCGGAGGAGGACCTCGCGTGCCGCGCGCTCCTCGCGGTGATGGACCACCCGGTGCCGGACGACGGCACGCTGGTCGACCGGGAGCACGTGCTGCGCCTCCTGGCGCACGACCAGATCGACCCGTCGTCGGTCGCGGGCTCGCTCGTCGCGGCGCGCGAGAACGCGCGCCGGGCGCGCGAGATCGTCTCGACCGAGCTCTGGGAGTGCCTCAACACGACGCGCAACCAGGTCTTCGGGGCGATCCGGACCGCGCCGCCGCACGAGTACTTCTCGTGGGCCCGCGAGCGCGCCGCGATCGTCGCCGGTCTCATGGACTCGGCGACGAGCCGCGACGCGACGTGGCACTTCATGATCCTGGGCCGGTCGATCGAGCGCGCCGACATGACGGCGCGGCTCGTGACGACGCAGGCCCGGCTCGGCCCGGCGGGCCCGGGCTGGACGACGCTCCTGCGTTCGTGCGGCGCGCACGAGTCCTACCTGCGGGCGAACCGCGGTCTGGCGTCGGACGAGCGCGCGGCGGGGTTCCTCCTCCTCGACCGGCTCTTCCCGCGCTCGATCGTGCACGCGCTCGAGACCGCGGAGAGCTGCCTGCGCGAGCTCGGTCCGCTGGAGGGCCGGCACGGCGTCGCCGACGAGGCGCGCCGGGAGCTCGGGATCGTGCGCACGAGCCTCGAGTACGCGCGCCTGTCGGACCTGCTCGCGTCACTGCCCGACGCCATGGAACGGGTGCAGCGCGCGTGCTCGCGGGCCTCCGACGCGGTGCGGGCGCGCTACTTCCCGTCCGGAGCGGTGACGACCTGGGTGGGTGAGGCCCTGTGAGCAGCGTCCTGCGGGTCGTGCACACGACCGCGTTCGAGTACGCCGAACCGATCACGGCGTCCTACAACGAGGCGCGCATGACGCCCGTGTCCGGCGGGCTCCAGGTGGTCGAGCAGGCGAGCGTCCGGGTGCACCCCACGACGTGGTCGCACGACTACACCGACTACTGGGGGACGACCGTCACGGTGTTCGAGGTGCTCGAGCCGCACGTGCGGCTCGTCCTGCGGGCCCACAGCACGGTCGAGGTGCGGGAGCAGGCGGCGCCCGCCGCGCCGCCGTCGTGGACGGACCTCGGCGACGAGCGCACCCTGGACGCGCACGCGGCGTTCCTCGCGGACACCCCGACGACCGCGGTGCCCGACGACGTCGCCGCCCTCGCGCTCGACGTCTCCGCGGGTCTCGAGCCGCACGCCGCCGCCGAGGCGGTGTGCCTCGCGGTGCGCGACCACCTCGACTACGTCCCCGGCGTCACGACGGCGCACACCCCGGCGCGCGAGGCGTGGGACGCGCGTCAGGGGGTCTGCCAGGACATGGCGCACCTGTGCGCGGGCGCGCTGCGCAGCGTCGGCATCCCCACGCGCTACGTCTCGGGCTACCTGCACCCGCGCCCGGACGCGGCCTTCGGCGAGCCCGTGGCGGGGGAGTCCCACGCGTGGGTCGAGTGGTGGGCGGGTGGCTGGTACGGGTTCGACCCGACGAACCGCCGACCCGTCGGGCACGACCACGTGGTCCTCGGGCGTGGGCGCGAGTACCGCGACGTCGCGCCGCTCACCGGGGTCTACGCGGGCGCCGGTGCGAGCGAGCTGGACGTCACCGTGGAGATCACGCGCCTGCGCTGAGCCGTGCGTCGCGAGCGGCGCTCACGGCGTGATGCGCTCGGCGAGCGCGGCGTCGAGCGCGGTCCGGTCGCCGTCGAGCGTCAGGCCGGCGGCGACCGCGGGGTCGGGCGGGACGCGCCGCCACAGGACGAGGGCGAGCTCCCGTGCGGGCGCCGCGAGGCGCACCTCGGCCGGCGTGCCGTCGGCGGCGCCGAGCACCCAGGTGCGAGGCGTGTCGGTGGCGGCCAGCGTCACGGGCCGCTCGAGCGGGGCCATGCGCCCCAGGCGGACCTGGCGCGGCTGCACGACGGTCACGACCTCGTCGACCGTGTCGGCCCACACGTCCGGCGCGACGTCGTCCACGACCCGGCCCGTCGCGGCGCGCAGGTCGTGAAGGTGGACGAGCGTCTCGTGGACCTGACGACGGTGCCAGAAACGTACGGTCGAGCCGGGGTCGTCGGTCTCGAGGAGCGTCCAGGCGCGGGCGTCGGGGTCGAGCGACGCGAGCGTCTCGCGCAGCTCGGCGGCCTGCTCGGCGTAGAACGGCGCGAGGTCGAACGGCCCCCTGCCGAGCGGCGTCTCCTGCCGGCGACGGGCCTGCGCCGCGGCCCAGTGGTGGATGCGCCCGACGTGCTCGACGAGGTTCCGCACGCGCCACCGTCCGCATGCCGGCACGGGCGCCCGCGGGTCGGCGCCAGGCACGTCCGTGAGGAACGCGTCCTGCAGCCGACCGAGGAGAGCGAGCCGGTCGTCCATGGAGGGAGTATGCACCGCGCCACGGACACGGCGACGGGCGCGGCCCGCGCCGTCAGGCCGCGAGCACCGCGTCCACCTCGCGCAGGAACGCGTCGAGGTCGTCGGGGTTGCGGGAGGTCACGAGCGTGTAGCCGCCCTCGTCGTCGCGCACGACCTCGCGGTCCACCCACGCCCCGCCCGCGTTGAGGACGTCGGTCTCGAGCGAGGGGTAGCTCGTCAGGGTTTTGCCCTCGACGGCCGCCGTCTCGACGAGGGCCCACGGGCCGTGGCAGATCGCCGCGACGGGCTTGCCGCCCGTGGTGAAGGTCCGCACGATCTCCATCGCGGCGTCGTCGAGGCGCAAGGAGTCGGCGTTGAGCGTCCCGCCGGGGACCAGCAGGAGGTCGTAGGAGGCGGCGTCGACGTCCCCGAAGGTGAGCTCCGGCGTCACGGCGCGGCCGGGGTCCTTGTCGCCCACGAGCGTCTGGACGTCGTCCGTGGAGACGGCGGCGACGTCCACGCGGACGCCCTCGCCGCGCAGGTGGTCGAGCGGGACGACGAGCTCGTCCTGCTCGACGCCGTAGTTGGTGACGATCGCCAGCACGCGGCGGCCGGTCAGGTCCGTTGCGGGCACGGTGGTCTCCTCTCGTGGGGGGTTCCCTCTCCACGCTAGGTCGGCACCCGCGGCTTCGCAGGACGAGGCGGCCCGTCCCGGGGGCCGGGGGGCGCGTGGGACAATGGACGTCCGTGTCGGCTCGCCGGACCACCGGCGTGACCGCCGACCGAGATTCGGGCCCACATCTGCCCGAGCCCACGCCATCGCCGACGTCACAGGAGCGCACCCGCGTTGTCCCCGATCCCCAGCGCCGAGCTGAGCACCCGGATCCAGCCGGCGGCCACGCCGCCCGAGCTGATCCGCAACTTCTGCATCATCGCGCACATCGACCACGGCAAGTCGACGCTCGCCGACCGCATGCTGCAGCTCACGGGCGTCGTCGAGCCGCGCGCCATGCGCGCGCAGTACCTCGACCGCATGGACATCGAGCGCGAGCGCGGCATCACGATCAAGTCGCAGGCGGTGCGCATGCCGTGGGGGCGGCCCGACCCGTCGGGAGCCGACCAGGCCTACGCGCTCAACATGATCGACACGCCGGGCCACGTCGACTTCACGTACGAGGTCTCGCGGTCGCTCGCGGCGTGCGAGGGCGCGGTGCTGCTCGTCGACGCGGCGCAGGGCATCGAGGCGCAGACGCTCGCGAACCTCTACCTCGCGATGGAGAACGAGCTCGAGATCATCCCGGTCCTCAACAAGATCGACCTCCCGGCGGCGCAGCCGGAGAAGTACGCGGAGGAGATCGCCGGGCTCGTCGGGGGCGACCCGGACGACGTGCTGCGGGTCTCCGGCAAGACCGGCGCGGGCGTGGAGGTCCTGCTCGACCGGATCGTCGAGCGCGTCCCGGCCCCGGTCGGCGACGCGGACGCCCCGGCACGCGCGATGATCTTCGACTCGGTGTACGACACCTACCGCGGCGTCGTGACGTACGTGCGCGTCATCGACGGCAACCTCAACCCGCGCGAGCGCATCGTCATGATGTCGACGCGCGCGACGCACGAGCTCCTGGAGATCGGCGTCATCTCGCCCGAGCCGATCATCACGAAGGGTCTCGGCGTCGGGGAGGTCGGCTACCTCATCACGGGCGTGAAGGACGTGCGCCAGTCGAAGGTCGGCGACACGGTGACGAACGCGGCGAAGCCGGCGAGCGAGGCCCTCGGCGGGTACTCGGACCCGAAGCCGATGGTCTTCTCCGGGCTCTACCCGGTCGACGGCTCCGACTACCCGACGCTGCGCGACGCCCTGGACAAGCTCAAGCTCAACGACGCCGCGCTGAACTACGAGCCCGAGACGTCCGTCGCGCTCGGCTTCGGCTTCCGCGTCGGGTTCCTCGGCCTGCTGCACCTGGAGATCGTGCGCGAGCGCCTCGAGCGCGAGTTCGACCTCGACCTCATCTCGACCGCGCCCAACGTCGTCTACGACGTCACGCTCGAGGACGGCACGGTCGTCAAGGTGACCAACCCGTCGGAGTTCCCGGGCGGCAAGATCAAGGAGGTCGTCGAGCCGGTCGTGCGCGCGACCATCCTCGCGCCGAGCGAGTTCGTCGGCACGGTCATGGGGCTGTGCAACGACCGTCGTGGGCAGATGCTCGGCATGGACTACCTGTCGGAGGACCGGGTCGAGCTGCGCTTCACGCTGCCGCTCGCCGAGATCGTCTTCGACTTCTTCGACCACCTCAAGTCCCGCACGCGCGGCTACGCGTCGCTCGACTACGAGCCCTCGGGCGACCAGGCCGCCGACCTCGTCAAGGTCGACATCCTGCTCCAGGGCGACCAGGTGGACGCGTTCAGCGCGATCGTGCACAAGGACAAGGCGTACGACTACGGCGTGATGATGACCGCCAAGCTCAAGGAGATCATCCCGCGCCAGCAGTTCGAGGTGCCGATCCAGGCGGCCGTCGGCGCCCGGGTCATCGCGCGCGAGACGGTGCGGGCCATGCGCAAGGACGTCCTCGCCAAGTGCTACGGCGGAGACATCAGCCGCAAGCGCAAGCTGCTCGAGAAGCAGAAGGAGGGCAAGAAGCGCATGAAGAACATCGGGTCCGTCGAGGTCCCGAAGGACGCCTTCATCGCCGCGCTCTCCTCGGACGGCGCGGGCGGCAAGGAGACGAAGGACAAGTCCAAGAAGTGAGCCCGGTGTGAGTCCGTCGTTGCCGGACGGCGAGCCCGTGCCCGACGACGGTGCCCTCCCCGCGTGGGTCGGTCGCCCCGGTCCCGGCGACCCGGCGCCCGCCGAGGACGTTGCGTCGGGGCGAGCGTTCGGCGTCTACCTGCACGTCCCGTTCTGCTCGGTGCGCTGCGGGTACTGCGACTTCAACACCTACACCGCGTCCGAGCTGGGCGGCGGCGCGAGCCAGTCGTCCTACGCGACGACGGCGCTGCGCGAGATCGACCTCGCGGCGCGCGTCCTGCGCGACGCGCGCCTTCCCGAGCGGCAGGTCTCGACGGTCTTCGTCGGCGGCGGGACCCCGACCCTGCTCCCGGCGGGCGACCTCGGTCGTCTCGTCGCGGGCGTGCGCGACGCGTGGGGGCTGGCGCCCGGTGCCGAGGTCACGACCGAGGCGAACCCGGACTCGGTCACGCCCGCGTCGCTCGCCGAGCTCGCCGCCGCGGGGTTCACGCGCGTGTCGTTCGGCATGCAGTCCGCCGTGCCGCACGTGCTCGCGACCCTCGAGCGCACGCACGACCCGCGGCGCATCCCCGACGTCGTGCGGTGGGCGACCGAGGCGGGGCTCAAGGTCTCGCTCGACCTCATCTACGGCACGCCGGGGGAGAGCGTCGACGACTGGCGGACGAGCCTGGCGACGGCGCTCGCGACCGGCGTGGACCACGTGTCGGCGTACGCGCTCGTCGTCGAACCCGGCACGAAGATGGCCGCCCAGGTCCGGCGCGGGGAGCTCACGCTCCCGAGCGAGGACGACCAGGCGACGAAGTACGAGCTCGCGGACGAGCTGCTCACGGCTGCCGGCCTCGGGTGGTACGAGGTGAGCAACTGGGCACGCACGGACGATGACCGCTGCCGGCACAACCTGGCCTACTGGCGCGGCGACGACTGGTGGGGGATCGGCCCCGGCGCGCACTCGTACATCGCGGCTGCCCCGTCCGGTACGACGACGCACCCGGCGGGCGCGCCGCCGCGGGACGGCCGGACCGGCGTGCGATGGTGGAACGTGAAGCACCCGCGTCGGTACGCGGCGCTGCTCGAGGCGGGGTCCAGCCCTGCGGCGGGGCGCGAGCTCCTGACGCGCGGCGAGGCGCACCTCGAGCGGGTCATGCTGCAGGTGCGGCTGCGCGAGGGACTGGACCTGTCGGTGCTCTCGACGGCGGGACGTCACGCCGTCGCCGGGCTCGTCGCGAACGGGCTCCTCGACGGTCGGGCCGCGGTCGCGGGCCGAGGGGTGCTCACCCTGCGGGGACGGTTGCTGGCGGACACGGTGGTGCGGGAGATCTCGGACGAGTGACGACGACCCAGGACGCGACGCGCACGTCTCCGCGTGCGCCCGCGTCCGGGTCCACGCCCGAGCCGCGCCGCGTCGTCGGGCACGTGCGGTCGCCGGTCGCTTCCCGCCGACCGGGACGCCCGACGGTCCGCTACCGCCGCATGGCCGGCCTGGACGGCCTGCGCGCGCTCGCGGTCGCCGCCGTCGTCGCGTTCCACCTGGCACCCGGCGCGGTGCCCGGCGGGTTCCTCGGCGTCGACGTCTTCCTGGTCCTCTCCGGCTTCCTCATCACGACCCTCCTCGTGCGCGACCAGCGCGACCGCCGTCGGATCGGGCTGCGCTCCTTCTGGGCTCGCCGCGCCCGCAGGCTGCTCCCCGCCCTCGTCCTCGTGGTGGTCGTCTGCACGGCGGCCGCCGCGGTCGTCGGGGGCGACGTGCTCGTCGGGATCGGCCCGCAGCTCGTGGGCGCGGCGACCTTCACGAGCAACTGGGTCGACGTCGCGAACGGGGCCACGTACTCGGGTGCGCTCCTGCCGCAGCTCTTCGGCAACCTGTGGTCGCTCGCGGTCGAGGAGCAGTTCTACCTCCTGTGGCCCGTGCTCGTGGTCGTGCTCTGCTCGGTCCGCCCGCTGCGCCGCGCGACGCCGTGGGTCGCGGGCGCGATGGCGCTCGCCTCGGCCGCGCTCATGGTGGTGCTGTACGAGCCGGGGACGGACCCGACGCGCGTCTACGTCGGCACCGACACCCACCTGTTCGCGCTCATGACGGGGGCGGCGCTGGCGTTCTGGCACGTGCGACCCGTCGACCGGAGCGCCTCGGCGGGCACCGACGGGGGCGCTCCGCCCGTCGTGGCCGGGACACGCACCTCCCTCCTCCCGGGCGGGCCGCGCGTACGCACCGACCGGGGGCGGCTCGGGGTCCTCCTCGGCGGGGTCGCCGGCCTGGCCGTCCTCGTGGTCGCGGTCGCGACGCTCCGCTGGGACGCGGAGCTCACCTACCGCGGCGGTCTGGTCGTGTGCGCGGTGGCGGCCGCCGCGCTGCTCAACGCGATCGTCTGCCTGCCAGGGCTGGGAGCGCTGCTCGACAAGGGTCCCCTCGGCTGGGTCGGACGACGGTCGTACGGGCTGTACCTGTGGCACTGGCCGGTGCTGGTCCTCGTCGGCGCGGTGGCCGGTCCCCGCCCGCCCGGCGACGTCGACCCCGTGGTGGTCGCAGTCACCCTCACGGTGACCGTGGTGGCGGCCGCAGCCTCGTACCGGTACGTGGAACGCCCCGTGCTCACCTCCGGCCTGCGCGGCGCGGCGCACCGCCTCGCCCGCACGGCGCGTCCCCGCGCGGGCGAGCAGGGCGCGCTCTCGAGCGCGGGCTGGGCGCTGGCCGCGGCCTGCACCGTCGTCCTCGGGCTGGCCGTCACGGGGGTCGTCGTGGCGCCCGCGACGTCGAGCGTCGAGCAGCAGATCGCCGCAGGGGAGCGGGCCGCGCGCGAGACCCGCGAGGCCGGCTCCGCCGCGTCGGCACCGCAGTCCCTCGCTCCCGTGGCCCCCGCGACCGGGGCCCCGGCAGCCGAGGACTCCGTGCCCGAGGACCCTGCCGGTCAGGACACCGCTGCTCCGGGGCCGCCGGACCCGAGCGTCCCCACGGAGGCAGGCGCTCCCGAGGACCAGGCGCCCCCCGTGCCGCCCGCGGGCGACCAGGTGTCCGTGGTCGGGGACTCCGTGACGCTCGCGAGCACCCCCGCGCTGTCCGCCGCGCTGCCGGGCGTCTACGTCGACGGCGCGGTCTCCCGGCAGATCCAGGACGCCCCGGCGATCCTGGCGGCGCTGCGGGACGCCGGCACCCTGCGTCCCTTCGTCGTCGTCGCGCTCGGGACCAACAGCACCGCGAGCGCCGCGACCCTCGATGCGGTCCTCGCCGCCGTGGGTCCGGAGCCCCGCGTCGTCCTCGTGACGGGCTACGCGGACCGGCCATGGGTGGCACCGACCAACGGCCAGATGGTCGCCGCGGCGAGCAGGCACCCCGGGGTCGTGGTCGCCGACTGGTCGGCGACGGCCACGGCCGACCCCTCCCTCCTCGGCCCGGACGGGGTGCACCCGACGCAGGCAGGGTCGGGTGCCTACGCCTCGGTCGTCCTCGACGGTCTGACGCGGGCCGCCGCCCTCGGGTGACCGTGACGGCGCGGGTGAACCGGGGCCCGGGTCGGCGTTTCGTCTAGCGCCCGCCGGTGTTTGCCGACATCGTGTACCCGACCGCGAAATGTGCGAATGGCACGAGTCCTCCACACCGGGGGACGTCGGTGCGCGCCGGCGGTCGTCGTACCGAACGAGGAGACGCGATGAGCGACACGAGCGCCGGCGGCCCGCCGCGCGACGAGAACGACCCGAGCGTGCCGCAGGAGCCGGGGGCACCCGACCTGCCCGGTGCGGCGCAGCCCGAGCCCGCAGCGCAGCCCGAGCCCGCAGCGCGGCCCGAGCCGGCTGCACCGCTGGACCCGTACACGACCGCCGGCGCGCCCCCGGCCGAGCCGACCTCGTCGGCTCCCGGCGAGCCGACACCGTCGGCGGCTCCTGCCGAGCCCCCGGTCTCGCCCTACGGCGGACCGGACCCTGCCCCGTCTCCCGGGAGCGAGCCGCCCGCCCAGCCCTACGGGTCGCCGCCCGCGGGGCAGCCCTCGTACGGGCAGGGGCCGCCGCCGGGACAGCCCTACGGCCAGCAGCCGGCACCCGGTCAGCCGTACGGCCAGCCCGGCTACCCGCCGCCGGGTCAGCCGTTCGGCCAGCCGGGCTACCCGCCGCCGGGTCAGCCGTTCGGCCAGCCGGGCTACCCGCCGCCGGGTCAGCCGTACGGCCAGCCCGGCTACCCGCCGCCGGGGACGCCCTACGGCCAGGTCGGCCAGCCGGTGCAGATCGGCGAGGCGTTCACGTACGGCTGGAACAAGTTCACGCAGAACGCGGGCGTGATCATCGGCGGCGTGCTCACGTACGTCGCCGCCCTGGCCGTGCTGAGCATCGTGTTCTACGCCCTGCTGATCGGTACCGCCGCGACCAGCATCGACCCCGTGACGAACGAGATCAGCACCTCGGGCGGCCTCGTCTTCGGGTTCGGCCTCTTCGCGTTCATCGCCGTCATGGCCGTGCTCGGGTTCCTCGTGCAGGGCGTGGTCGTCAACGTCTCGCTGCTGGTCACGCGCGGCAAGAAGCTCGAGTACGCCGACTTCTTCCGCCTGCCGAACGTCGGCAACGTCATCCTCACCGCGCTGCTCATGGGGCTGGCGATCGGCATCCTGAGCATCACGATCGTCGGGGGCATCGTCTTCGCGTTCTTCGCCCTCTTCACGATCTTCTACGTCATCGACAAGAACCTCGGGGTGTTCGACGCGTTCAAGGCGAGCTTCACGGTCGTGAGCAGGAACCTCGCGACCGTCCTGCTGCTGTTCCTCGCGGTCTACGCCGCGCAGATCGTCGGCTCGCTGCTCTGCTACGTCGGCCTGCTGGTCGCGCTGCCCGTCGCCCAGATCGCCACCGCGTACGTCTACCGACGCCTCAACCAGGAGCAGCCCGTCTGACGGTCCTGCGCACGACGAGAGGGAGGTGCCGCCCGGCGACTCCCTCTTCTCGTGCCGGCCGGTCTCTCGAGGCCGCTCGGCGCGCCGGCGAGCGGTGGCCGGCAGGAGCGGTCATCGTAGGAGCCAGGACGCCGTCCCGAGAAGGAGCGAGGTGGACCCATGACGCAGGATCCCGCCAACCCCGGCGACGAACCACGCCGCGACAGCCCCGAGGGGGCCGGAGGCGCCGACCAGGACGCGTCGCAGGCCTCGTCGCCGGCTGGGCCTCCGCCGGCAGAGCCCCCGCCGGCAGAGCCCGCGCCGGCAGAGCCCGCGCCGGCAGAGCCCGCGCCGGCGGAGCCGTCGCCGGAGGAAGGCCCGCCCTCGTACGGGACCTCGGGGGACACGGGAACGCCACCGGACGTCGGCTACCCGCCGCCCGTCGCGGGTGCGCAGGCCGGATACCCGCCACCAGGCGCCGGATACCCCCCGCCGACGTCCGGCCCGGGAGGCGGCTACCCGCCGGGCGCCACGCCCGGATACCCGCCGCCCGCGGCACCGGCGAGCGGGTACACGGGTCCCGCCTTCGCCGTGGGAGAGGCGATCTCGTACGCCTGGCGCAAGGTCACGTCGAACCTCGGTCCGTGGATCCTGGTCGCGCTGATCCTCATCGCCGTGAACGTCGCGTGGAACCTCATCACGGGCAGCTTCGACCGGTTCACGGACTCCTACGACTTCGGCGACACGAACTTCGCGGCAGTCAGCGGGATCACGGTCACGAGCGTCCTGCTCTCGGTCCTCGGCGCGATCATCAGCTATCTCATCACGGCGTTCCTCACGCGGGGTGCGCTCGACGAGTCGGCGGGGCGGCGGCCGGACGTCGCAGCCTTCTTCCGGATCGGGAACGTCGTCAACGTCGTCCTGGCCGCCTTCCTCGTCACGATCCTCACCACGATCGGCCTGTTCCTGTGCGTCCTGCCGGGCATCGCCGTCGTGATCTTCTCCGCGTTCGTCTACTACTTCACGCTCGACCAGGGCCAGGACGCGATCAGCGCGATCCGGTCGAGCTGGTCGGTCGTCGCGAAGAACTTCGGGTCGGTCTTCCTGCTCCTGCTCGCGCTGCTCGGCATCAACATCCTCGGCGCGATCCCGTGCGGGCTCGGTCTGTTCGTGACGATCCCGCTGAGCTACGTCGCCGTCGCGTTCGCCTACCGCCGCCTCGTCGGCCAGGTGCCCGCCTGACCGTCGTCCACCGAACCGGCCGGCGCCCTGCGGGGTGCCGGCCGGTCGAGTGCGGCGCCGTCACCGAGGGTCAGGGCGCCGTCACGAAGTCGATGAGCTCCTCGACCCGCCCGAGCAGCGACGGCTCGAGGTCCGCGTAGTTCCGGACCGTGCCGAGGATGCGCTGCCACGCGCGCGCGACGTCGGCCTGGGACGACGCCGGCCAGCCGAGCTCGCGCAGGATGCCGCGCTTCCACTCCGTGCCGCGCTCGATCACCGGCCACCGCTCGAGGCCGACCCGCCCCGGCTTCACGGCCTGCCAGACGTCGACGTACGGGTGGCCCAGCACGAGGACCGTCCCCCGCGGGACCGTGCGCAGGGCCGCGTCGGCGAGGCGCTGCTCCTTGCTGCCCGGCACGAGGTGGTCGACGAGCACCCCGACCCGCTGCTGCGGCGTCGGGCCGAAGTCCGCGAGCGCGTCGGCGAGGTTGTCGACGCCGTCGAGCAGCTCGACGACGACCCCCTCGACGCGCAGGTCGTCGCCCCAGACCTTCTCGACGAGCTCGGCGTCGTGCTTGCCCTCGACCCAGATGCGGCTGCCGCGCGCGACGCGGGCCCGCTGACCGGCGACCGCCCGCGACCCGGACGCGGTCCGTGCGGGTGCGGCGGGCGCCCGCGAGGTCACGGGCGCCGTCAGCTCGACGGGCGCGCCGTCGACCCAGAACCCCGGGCCGAGCGGGAACGTCCGCGTGCGGCCCGCACGGTCCTCGAGGACGACGACGTGCATGCCACCGGACTTCTCGACCCGCACGACCGCCCCCACCCAGCCCGTCTGCACCTCCTCGACGACGAGGCCGCGCTCGGCCGCCTGGGGGCGCGAGACGCGGCGCGCGCGGTGGTGGGGCGTCGCGGGGCCCCCGAGGACGTCGGATCCGTAGCGGTCTGCAGGCACGCAGCCACCCTAGGTTCGGGTGTCGCGCCGCGCGGCGCTGCGACACGCCCCGCACGTCTCGCCGCACCGTCCCTCCGGACGGGCGGACCGGCGTGCCGGGTGGTACGACGGTGCGGTGACCGAGACCCCGGAGCGCGACCGGCAGCGCTGGCGCGTCCTGGCCGTGTGCCTCTCCGTCGGGTTCGTCACGACGCTCGACGTGTCGATCGTCAACGTCGCCCTGCCCTCCATCGAGGAGTCGCTCGACGCCGGCCCGAGCCAGCTGCAGCTCATCGTCGCCGGGTACACGCTCGCGTTCGGCCTGGCGCTCGTGCCCGCGGGCAGGCTCGGGGACGCGGGCGGGCGCCGTCGCCTGTTCATCGCCGGGCTGGTCGGGTTCGCGGTGTTCAGCCTCGCGTCCGGGCTCGCCCCGACCGACGACCTGCTCGGCGTCGCGCGCCTGCTCCAGGGTGTGAGCGCCGGACTGCTGAACCCCCAGGTGGTGGGCCTGATCCAGCAGCTCTTCGCCGGTGCGGAGCGCGGGCGGGCGTTCGGCCTGTTCGGGGCCACCATCGGCGTCTCGACGGCGATCGGCCCGCTGCTGGGCGGCGTCATCCTCGCGGTCGCCGGCTCCGCCGACGGCTGGCGGTGGATCTTCCTCGTCAACATCCCCGTGATCGCCGTGCTGCTGCCCTTCGCGTGGCGGCTCGTCCCCGCGCCCGCACCCGCGCGGGGGCGCGGGCCGCGCCGGCTCGACCTCGTCGGGCTCGCCCTGCTCGCCGCGGTGACGGTCGCCGTCATGCTGCCGTTCGTCACGACGACGGGTCGTGACGACGACCCGTCGCGCTGGTGGTGGCTCGCCCTGGGTCTCGCGGTGGGGGTCGTGGCGGTGGCCTGGGAGCGTCGCTACCAGCGGCGGACCGGGGCCGCCGTGCTCGACCCGCAGGTCCTCGGGCTCTCGTCGTTCCGCAACGGTGCGCTGCTCGGCATGGCGTACTTCGCCGGCTTCACGGGGATCTTCCTCGTCGTCACGCTCTACCTGCAGGACGAGGTCGGCTACACGCCGCTCCAGTCGGGGCTCGTCGGGATGCCGTTCGCGGCGGCCTCCGGGGTCTCCGCCTGGCTGGCCGGTCGCGCCGTCGCGCGGCTCGGTCGCCGCCTGGTCGTCGCCGGTCTGGTGCTCGTGCTGGCGGGGATGGTGACCGCGGACGTGGTCGTCCGGACGCTCGGGGACGAGCCCGCCGTCGTCGGGTGGGCGCTCGCGGCGGCGCTGCTGGTCGCCGGGTCGGGCAGCGGCATGGTCATCGCGCCCAACCAGACGCTCGCCCTCGCCGAGGTGCCCGTCGCCAGCGGCGGGGTGGCCGGGAGCATGATCCAGGTGGGTCAGCGCATCGGGTCCGCGGTGGGCATCTCGGTGATCCTCTCGGTGTACTACGGGGGCCTCGCCGCCGGGGTCGACGGCGCGCGGGCGACGGGACGCGCGATGCTCGTGACCATCGGCCTCGTGGCCGTCGCGCTGGTCGTCGGTCTGGTCGACCTGCGTTCGCGCGGAGCGGAGGCAGCCTCGACCCGGGCACCGGCCGCGTAGAGTTGGCACTCGACGGGCGAGAGTGCCGATGCCCCGGGTGCGTGCAGCGCCGGGTGGCGGCACGCGGTACGCGGGTACGCAGGAGGTGGACGTGAGCGAGGAACGCCGGCTGGAGGTCTTGCGGGCGATCGTCGAGGACTACGTCCTCACGCGCGAGCCCGTGGGGTCGCGCGTGCTCACGGAGCGCCACGGCCTCGGCGTCTCGCCGGCCACGATCCGCAACGACATGGCCGCGCTCGAGGACGCCGGGTACATCGCGCAGCCCCACACGTCGGCGGGCCGCATCCCGACGGACAAGGGCTACCGGCTCTTCGTCGACCGGCTCTCGGGCGTGAAGCCGCTCTCCGCGCCGGAGAAGCGCGCGATCGAGACGTTCCTGTCCGAGGGCGTCGACCTCGACGACGTCATCGCGCGCGCCGGACGGCTGCTCGCGCAGCTCACCGGCCAGGTCGCCGTCGTGCAGTACCCGTCGTTGCGCCGCTCGGGGCTGCGCCACCTCGAGCTCGTCCCCGTCGGGCAGGAGCGCCTCCTCGTCGTCATCATCACCGACACGGGGCGCGTCGAGCAGCGCACGCTCGAGGTCGCCAGCGTCCCGGACGAGGGCACGCTCGCCGAGGCCCGCGCCCGGCTCAACGCCGCCGCCGCAGGCAAGCGGCTCGCGGACCTCACCCCGGGGCTCGCCGAGGTCGCGGAGACGTTCCACCCCGACGACGCCCCGCTCGTGCGGGCGGTCGGCGAGCTCGTCGCGCAGACGCTCGCGGAGGAGAGCGAGGAACGCCTCGTGCTCGCCGGGACGGCGAACCTCGCGCGTGCCGGCATGCGCTTCGAGCACGCGCTGCGCCCCGTCCTCGAGGCGCTCGAGGAGCAGGTCGTGCTCCTCGGACTCCTCACGGAGATGGCCGCCGAGTCCGGCGTCAACATCCGGATCGGTCACGAGAACCGGCTCGAAGGGCTCGTGGAGACGTCCGTCGTCACGACGGGCTACGGTAACGACGGGGACACGGTCGCCCTGGTCGGCTCCATCGGCCCCACGCGCATGGACTACCCCGGGACGATCGCCGCCGTCCGCGCGGTCGCCCGCTACCTGTCGCGGGCGCTCGGCACGTGACCGGCCGCGCAGCGACGACCACCGACGACCGATCGACGACCATCGACCCCGTCGGGCCCGATCCCCGGCGCCCGGCACCAGCAGAGAGTGACGTGTGAGCGACTACTACGAGATCCTCGGCGTGGCCCGCGACGCCAGCCCGGACCAGATCAAGAAGGCCTACCGCAAGCTCGCCCGCGAGCTGCACCCCGACGTCGCGGGGGAGGAGTCGGGCGACCGGTTCAAGGACGTCGCGCGCGCCTACGAGGTGCTGTCCAACCCGGAGAAGCGTCAGCAGTACGACCTCGGCGTGGACCCGACCGCCCCGGGCGGCGGGGCCGGCGGCCCGATGGGCGGCGGCTTCGGCTTCCAGGACATCTTCGAGACCTTCTTCGGTGGCGGCCAGGCGCAGCAGGGCCCGATCCCGCGGGCGCGCCGCGGCCAGGACGCCCTCGTGCGCCTCGACATCGACCTCGCGGAGGCGACGTTCGGCGCCAAGCGCGAGCTCCAGGTCGACACCGCGGTCGTGTGCGGCACGTGCGGCGGCTCGTGCTGCCGCCCCGGGACCTCGCCGCGCACGTGCGAGGTGTGCCACGGCCGCGGCACGGTCCAGCGCGTCGCGCGCTCGTTCCTCGGTCAGGTCATGACGAGCGCCCCGTGCGCCGCGTGCCAGGGCTTCGGCACCGTCATCCCGGAGCCGTGCGCGGAGTGCTCGGGCGAGGGCCGGGTCCGCAGCCGTCGCACGATCAGCATCAACGTGCCCGCGGGCGTCGACACCGGGACGCGCATCAAGCTCACGTCGCAGGGCGAGGTCGGCCCGGCCGGCGGTCCGGCCGGCGACCTGTACGTCGAGATCCGTGAGCGCAACCACGACACGTTCGTGCGCCGCGGCGACGACCTGCACTGCACGCTCCAGGTGCCCATGACGGCGGCCGCGCTCGGCACCGTCCTCGAGCTCGAGACCCTCGACGGCGCGCAGGAGATCGACCTGCGCCCCGGCACGCAGCCGGGCCAGATCGTCACGCTGAAGAACCTGGGAGTCGGGCACCTCCACGGCGCGGGTCGCGGCGACCTCAACGTGCACATCGAGGTCCAGGTCCCCACGGCGCTCGACGAGGAGCAGGAGCAGCTCCTGCGCTCGCTCGCGACGCTGCGGGGCGAGGAGCGTCCCGACCCGCGTCTGTCCGCCGCGCACCCGGGCGTGTTCTCGCGCCTGCGCGACAAGCTCTCCGGACGCTGAGGGATGCCCGTGAGCGAGCCGCGCCCGTGAGCGCCCCCGTCTTCCTGGCCGAGACCGGCATCGACCGCGTCGCCCCCGGCGACCGGTACGTCCTCGACGGGGCCGAGGGGCGCCACGCGGGGGTCGTGCAGCGCAAGGCGCGCGGCGAGCGGGTCGACGTCGTCGACGGCGACGGCGTGCGCCTGCGCTGCGTCGTCGAGGACGCCGACGCGGGCACGGTGACGCTGCTCGTCCAGGAGGTCGACCGCGAGCCGGCGCCGGACGTCGTCGTGACGCTCGTGCAGGCGCTCGCGAAGGGCGACCGCGACGAGATGGCCATCGAGGCGGCGACCGAGGTCGGCGTCGACGCCGTCGTCCCGTGGCAGGCGGAGCGCTCCGTCGTGGTGTGGCGCGGCGAGCGTGCGGCGAGGTCGCGGGCCCGCTGGCTCGCGACCGTGCGCACCGCGACGAAGCAGGCGCGGCGGGCGCGACTCCCGCTCGTCGCCGAGCCCGTCGACTCGCGCGGTCTCGCGGTGCGCGCGGCGGAGGCGCTCGCCGCGGGAGGCCTCGTGCTCGTCCTCCACGAGGAGGCGACGACGGCGCTCGCCGACGTCCCGCTGCCCGCGCCCGCGGCGGACGGCGCCCCGGCCCCGGAGGTGCTCGTCGTCGTCGGGCCGGAGGGCGGGATCTCCGAGCGCGAGCTCGAGACGCTGACCGCCGCGGGGGCGGTCGCCGCCCGGCTGGGGCCGCACGTCCTGCGGACGTCCACGGCGGGACCCGTGGCCATCGCGCTCCTCGCGCAGCGGCTCGGGCGCTGGGGCGTCGACCGCGCCTGACGACGGGCGGCCGACCGGGTGCCGGCCCGGGCGGGGACCGGGGTCGTGGACTAGCCTCGGCCGCATGACGAGCACCGAGACCGACTGCCTCTTCTGCCGGATCGTCGCGGGCGAGGTCCCTGCGGACGTCGTCGCGACGAGCGAGCGCTCGATCGCGTTCCGGGACATCGACCCGCAGGCGCCCGTGCACGTCCTCGTCGTCCCGCGCGACCACCACGGGGACATCGCGCAGCTCGCCGCGGCCGACCCGGAGCTGCTGAGCGACGTCGTCGCGCTCGCGGACGAGGTGGCGGGCGACCTCGCGGACGGGCAGTTCCGCCTGATCTTCAACTCCGGGCCTCGCGCCGGGCAGAGCGTGTTCCACGTGCACGGGCACGTCGTCGCCGGGGCCGAGCTGGGCTGGTCGCCCGCCTGACCGGCGCCCGACGAAAGGGCGTGTGCGCCCACCGCGTGCTCGGTACGATGGAGGCGTGCCCCAGGGCACGTGTCCCACCCGTCCCACCCGTAGCACGTGTCCCACCCGTACCACTGCCCGAACGAAGGAGCGAAGCGGCGCAAGCCGGCTCATGACATCCCTGCCACGAGACACCGCACCCGGCTCGCCGGACGGAGGACCCTCCGAGCACCGGGTCGAGCACCGCATCGTCATCCCGGGCCACGTCCCGATGGTCGCGCTCCTCGGCAGCGGCGACTCCGTGCTCCGCGCGGTCGAGGACGGTTTCCCCGCCGTGGACGTGCACGTGCGCGGCAACGAGATCGCCGTCACCGGCCAGGCAGGGGACGTCGCGCTCGCGTCCCGCCTGCTCGACGAGCTCGTCGAGGTCGTCGAGGCGGGCACCCAGCTCACCGCCGACGTCGTCCGGCGGTCGATCCGCATGCTCACCGCGGCGACGGCGTCGCGACCTGCCGAGGTGCTCACGTTCAACATCCTGTCCAGCCGCGGGCGCACGATCCGCCCGAAGACCGTCGGCCAGAAGCGGTACGTCGACGCGATCGACGCGAACACCATCACCTTCGGCATCGGTCCTGCGGGCACGGGCAAGACGTACCTCGCCATGGCCAAGGCCGTGCAGGCGCTGCAGTCGAAGCAGGTCAACCGGATCATCCTCACGCGACCCGCCGTCGAGGCGGGCGAGCGCCTGGGCTTCCTCCCCGGCTCGCTCACGGAGAAGATCGATCCGTACCTGCGACCGCTCTACGACGCGCTCCACGACATGATGGACCCGGACGCGATCCCCAAGCTCATCGACGCCGGCACGATCGAGGTCGCGCCGCTCGCGTTCATGCGGGGCAGGAGCCTGAACGACTCGTTCATCATCCTCGACGAGGCCCAGAACACGACCTCCGAGCAGATGAAGATGTTCCTCACGCGCCTCGGGTTCGGCTCGCGCATGGTCATCACGGGGGACGCGACGCAGGTCGACCTCCCGGGCGGCACGGCATCGGGCCTGCGGGTGATCGAGGACGTCCTCACCGGCGTGGACGACGTCGAGTTCTGCCGGCTGACGTCGTCCGACGTCGTGCGCCACCGGCTCGTGAGCGACATCATCGACGCTTACGCCCGCTGGGACGTCGCGACGGCGCCGGCACGGGACCGCGAGGCACCGCGGGGTGGCCGACGGGCGGACCACCAGCGGAACGACGGACGGGCAGGCGGACGATGAGCATCGAGGTCAACAACGAGACCGAGGCGCAGGTCGACGAGGCGGAGTTCGCCGCGCTCGCGCGGTACGTGCTCGACGCGATGCGCGTGCACCCGCAGAGCGAGCTGTCGATCCTCTTCGTCGACACCGACGTCATGACCGAGCTGCACGTGCGGTGGATGGACGAGCCGGGGCCCACGGACGTCCTGTCGTTCCCCATGGACGAGCTGCGGCCCGGTCGCGACGGCGAGGTCTCGGGCCCGGGGCAGCTCGGCGACGTCGTGCTGTGCCCCGAGGTCGCGGCCCAGCAGGCGCGCGCGGCCGGGCACTCGACCGCGGAGGAGATGCTCCTCCTCACCACGCACGGCATCCTCCACCTGCTCGGCTACGACCACGTGGAGCCCGAGGAGGAGAAGGAGATGTTCGCGCTGCAGCGCAAGCTCCTCCTGACGTTCCTCGCGGGCCGGTGAGCGGAGAACCCGTCGCGCTCCTCGCGACGCTGACCGTCGTCGCGGTCCTGCTCGCCGCCGCGCTGAGCGCGGCCGAGGCCGCGGTCCCACGGGTGACGCGCGCCGCGGTCGCGGACGGGGGCGAGCCCGGCGCCGCGTCCCCGCGAGCCCGTCGTGCGCTCGCGCTGCTCGCCGACCCGGCCGCGACGGCCCGGTCCGTCGGGTTCGCGCGCGTCGTCGTCGAGATGGTCGCCGTCACGTGCCTCACCCTCCTCGTCGCGGCGTGGCTCGAGCCGTGGTGGCAGGTCCTGCTCGTCGCGCTCGCGGCGAGCGTCGTCGTCGGCCTCGTCGTGGTGCGGGTGAGCCCGCGCTCGCTCGGGCGGCGTCACGCCGTGCGGGTGCTGGTCGCGCTGTCGGGGCTGCTGACGGCGGTCACGGCCGCGACCCGCTGGCTCACCCGGCTCGCGCCGGCCCCGGACGCGGGGGCGCACGAGCGTGAGCTACAGGACATGGTGGACCGTGTCAACGAGTCCGAGGTGATCGAGGACGAGGAGCGCGAGCTCATCCGGTCCGTCTTCGAGCTCGGCAGCACGCTCACGCGCGAGGTCATGGTGCCGCGCACGGACATGGTCACGACGTCCCGCGACACCCCCCTGCGCAAGGCGCTGTCGCTCTTCCTGCGCTCGGGCTTCTCGCGCGTCCCGGTCACGGGGACGTCGGCCGACGACCTCGTGGGCGTCGCCTACTTCAAGGACGTCGTGCGCGTCCTGGAGACCTCACCGGGCGACGCCTCGCGACCGGTCGGAGAGGTCGCGCGCCCCGCGATCTTCGTCCCCGAGTCCAAGCCTGCGGACGACCTCCTGCGCGAGATGCAGGCCTCGTCGTCGCACATGGCGATGGTCGTCGACGAGTACGGCGGCATCGCCGGTCTCGTGACGATCGAGGACGCGCTCGAGGAGATCGTCGGCGAGCTCACGGACGAGCACGACCGCCCCGAGCCCGAGGTCGAGGACCTCGGCGAGGGTCGGCTCCGTGTGCCGGCGCGTCTCGGCGTCGAGGAGCTCGGCGAGCTGTTCGACCTCGACCTCGACGACGACGACGTCGACACCGCGGGCGGTCTGCTCGCCAAGGCGCTCGGCAAGGTCCCGCTGCCCGGTTCCTCCGCCGACGTGCACGGCCTGCACCTCGAGGCGGACCGGGTGCAGGGCCGCCGCAAGCAGCTCGCGACGCTCGTCGCCTCCCGCTCCGACTCCCACGTCGCCTCCCGCTCCGACTCCCACGCTGGCTCCCGTGCCGCCTCTCTCGACCACGCACCCCCCACCGCGAAGGACACCCCATGAGCACCCCCCTGCCCGAGCACCGTTCCGGGTTCGCCTGCCTCGTGGGTCGCCCCAACGCCGGCAAGTCGACGCTGACGAACGCGCTCGTCGGCCAGAAGGTCGCCATCACCTCCGGTCGGCCGCAGACGACGCGGCACACGATCCGTGGGATCGTGCACCGCCCCGACGCCCAGCTCGTCCTCGTCGACACCCCGGGGCTGCACCGGCCGCGCACCCTGCTGGGCGAGCGGCTCAACGACCTGGTGCGCGGCACGCTCACCGAGGTCGACGTCATCGCGTTCTGCCTGCCCGCCGACCAGAAGATCGGCCCCGGCGACCGGTTCATCGCGAACGAGCTCGCCGAGGTGCGGCGCGGTCGCCACCGCACGCCGGTGGTCGCCGTCGTGACGAAGGCCGACCTGGTGGACCGGGGGACGCTCGCCGCGCACCTGCTCGCGGTCGACCGCCTCGGTGAGCAGGCGGGCGGCTGGGTCGACATCGTCCCGGTCTCCGCGCAGGACGGGTACCAGGTCGACGTCCTCACGGACGTGCTCGTCACCCACCTGCCCGAGGGCCCCGAGCTCTACCCGGGGGGCGAGCTCACCGACGAGCCCGAGGCCGTCATGGTCGCCGAGCTCGTGCGCGAGGCGGCGCTCGAGGGCGTGCGCGACGAGCTCCCGCACTCGCTCGCCGTCCAGGTCGAGGAGATCGTGCCCCGCGAGGGTTCGGGCGACGAGGCGTCGGGCAAGCCGCCGCTGCTCGACGTGCGCGTCAACCTCTTCGTCGAGCGCGACAGCCAGAAGGCGATCGTCATCGGCCGCGGCGGCTCGCGCCTGCGCGACGTCGGCACCCGTGCGCGTCACGGCATCGAGGCGCTGCTGGGCACGCGCGTCTACCTCGACCTGCACGTCAAGGTCGCGAAGGACTGGCAGCGCGACCCCAAGCAGCTGCACCGGCTGGGCTTCTGACGGCGTGCCGTCCACGCAGGGGCGGGGGACTGCCCCCGCTCGACCGAGGGGCCGGCACCAGGGATCCGGGCGTACGCCGCGGCGTACGATCCTTCGGTGATCTTCCGGACCGCGGCGACGACAGCCGCCCTCGCGATCGTGCTCGCGGTCCTCGGCGCGGTCACCGGGCCGCAGTGGGACCCGGTGCCGGTGTCCGAGCACCTCGAGCCGGAGACGTCGGACACGACGATCGGCGGCCAGCCCCCGGGCGGCGCCGACGCGGTCGGCACGTACGACGTGCGTGAGACCGACGTGACGGTGCGCCTCGACGGCACCTCGGTCGGTGGCGTCCTGCGCGAGCCCGTCGACGCGCCGGGGGACCGGTCGGGCGTCGTGTTCGTCCACGGCGCGGGCACCGGTCTCGCCACCGAGGCGTTCGTCGACGTCGCCACCGACCTCGCGAGCGCCGGTGTGGTGACGCTCGTGCCGGACAAGCGTCTCGACACCTACACGACGCGCCACCGTGACTACGAGGCCATGGCGCGCGACTACGCGCACTCCGTCGACCTCCTGCGTGCGCGGCCCGGCGTGGACCCCGACGCCGTCGGGCTGTACGGCGAGTCCGAGGGCACGTGGATCGTGCCCGTCATGGCCGCGGACGACCCCGGTGTCGCCTTCTCGGTGCTCGTCTCGGCCCCCGTCGTCCCGCCGCGGCAGCAGGCCGCGTTCGCGGTCGACAGCTACCTGCGCAACACCGACGTCCCGCACGGCGTCTTCCGGGCCATCCCCCGCGCCGTCGGCATGGCGATCCCCGGCGGTGGGTTCGAGTACGCGGACTTCGACGTCGAGCCCTTCCTCGAACGTCTGACGCAGCCCGTGCTCGTCGTCTACGGGACCGCCGACCCGTCGATGCCCGTCGAGCAGGGTGCGCAGCAGATCCTCGACGCGACCGCGGACCAGCCCGGGGCCGGCACGACGGTCCGCTTCTACGACGGCGCGAACCACGGGATCAAGGTCGGCGACGTCCTGGTGCCCGACTTCCCGCGTGACGTCGCCGCCTGGGCCGAGTCCCTGCCGGGCAGCGCCGACGCGCCGCCCCAGGTCGCCGGTGCCCGGCCGAACCAGCAGTACCTCGCCGGGCCCGTCCCCACGCCGCGCTGGTTCGGCAACGGCGACCTGTTCGTCGCGCTCGTCCTCGTGGCCGTCGGCCTGATCGTCGTCGGGCCCGTGATCCGGCTCGTCACGAGCCTCGTCTCCCGGCTCCGGCGGGTCGTCGGGCGCCGCCCGCGTCCGTCGGGGCTCGCCCCGGGCTTCCGCGGTCCGCTGACCGGGCTCGGTGTCGGCGCGCTCGCGACGATCGTCGGGCTCGTCGTCTACCTCGTGGCGGTCGCACGGCTCGCGCTCGACTACGAGAAGGACGCGTGGGTCGTGCAGGGCGGCTGGGTCGTGGTGCGGCTCGCGGGGCTCGCCACCCTCGTGGCGGCCGCCCTGCTGATCAACCGGTGGGCCGAGGTGCGTTCCGCGCGCGAGGGCTTCGCCGGCAGCCTGCCCGCCGAGGGGCCGCGCGAGCGCGGCGCCGCGGTGCGCGTCGCGGAGGGCGTCACGACGCACCTGATGCTGTGGAGCGTGCTCACCGGGGCGACGATCCTCCTCGTCGTCCTCGCGTACTGGGGCGTGTACCAGCTCGGGATCTGAGCGGGCGTCCGAGCAAACATCTGAGCAAGCATCTGGGCGGGCGTCCGAGCGGCACCTGAGCGGCGGCGTCGGGCCGGCGAGCCTACCGTGGACGGGTGAGGCCTCGTCGGCGTGGCCACGACGGAGCGGGGCACGTCCGAGGGCGGGCGGGCAGTCCGCCGGACGTCGCTGCGGCCGACGAGCACGCGCCGCTGCGGTTCGAGCTCGTCGCGGACGACGACGACCCTGCGGACGACGATCTCCCCGAGCCGCGCGCGCCCGCCGTCGTCCCGGCGCCGGGTGGGGGCTCCCCGGGCCCGCGGCGGCGCTGGTACGCGCACCCCGTCCCGTGGGTCGCGGCGGTGACCGCCCTCGCGCTCGGCGGGTCGTTCCTGGCGACGCGCGTCATCGAGGCGGCGCAGCGCGTCGAGGTCGCGGCGCTCGACGGCGGCCTGCGGCCCATCGAGGCACCCCTGGAGGTGAGCTGGTCGGTGCCGCTCGACCCCGGAGGGGCGGTGATCGCCGGGCCGGGCGTCGTCGTCACGCACGGTGACGGGCTGACGGCGTACGCGGTGGACGACGGCACGCCCGTGTGGCGCTCCGAGGCGGTGGGGGAGCTCGCGACGTGCGTCCCCCGTGCGGACCGGTCCCCGACCGAGGTCGTCGTGTGCCTGACGCCCCGGGACGGCCCGGGGGTCCTGCTCACCGTCGTCCAGGCCGCGTCGGGCCGGACCCTCGGCGAGCGCGTCGTGGAGGTGGTGGGGCAAGCGGTCGTGCCCGTGGGCGACGCCGACGTCGTCCGCGCGCGGTGGGACGAGGGCGACGTCGTCCTCGTGCGGGAGGAGGCCGCCACGGGCGTCGTGCGGTGGGAGCGGCGCGTCGAGCGCGAACGGTCGGGCAGCATGCAGCTCGCGGTGCGCTCGGCGGGGAGCGGGATCGTGCTGGACGTCGACCGCGGGGTCGTGACGCTCATGGCCCCGGGCGTCGTCGCGACCTTCACCGAGGACGGGACGGTGCTGAAGGAGGGCGACGTCTGGACCGTCGTGCGCCTGCCCGACGGGCGGTACGTCGGCAACGAGTACGGGAGCGGCACGACGACCGTGTTCACCGCGGCCGGCGAACCCCGCGTCGAGGTCCGGGGGAGAGCGGTCGAGGCCCCGCTCAGCGACGGGTCCGTCCCGGGTGTCCTCCTCATGAACACGTTCCGTGGGGTCGCCGGCGTCGACGCCGTCACCGGCGCCCCGCTCTGGACGCTCGCGACCACCGGCTCCCGTCCCGTCGTGCGCGTCGACGGCCTGGTCGTGCTGCGGACGGAGACGACCCTGCACGGGGTGGACGTGGCGTCGGGTGCGCTGCGGTGGGAGTCGTCCCTCACGGACGGGGCGACGTGGCCGGCGCTCACCGACGGTCGCTCGCTGCTCGTGGCCGAGGGGGAGGGCGGGCGACGCCAGCACCTGGTCTCGATCGCGCTCGCGGACGGTACCGTCGAGTGGCGGTGGCCGATCCCGGAACGCACGTACCACGCCTTCACGTCCGAGGGACGGCTCTTCCTGCTCGGCACCGACCGACTGTCGGCGGTGTCCTGACCGGCGCCGCGTGGCAGGTTGAGCGTGGCGTGAGGAAACGGTAGAAACGGTCGGGGCCCTTCCGGGCCCCGGCGGGGTGCGACCTGCACCGCGCGACAGCGTAGGGAGCCACGATGACCAACGAGAGCCCAGCGGTCGGCGAGCCGCAGACCGACGAGCCGGGGCCCGTGACCGGGGAGACGCCGGGGACGTCCCGCGACGAGGCGGCGACCGCCGAGCCCCGTGCTGGGGACGTCGGT
The DNA here is from genome assembly GCF_943181405.1 of Cellulosimicrobium sp. Marseille-Q4280. Lineage (GTDB taxonomy): Bacteria > Actinomycetota > Actinomycetes > Actinomycetales > Cellulomonadaceae > Cellulosimicrobium. The sequence goes on along the minus strand of NZ_CALPBY010000003.1, from coordinate 337,705 downwards.
GCGGGCGAGCAGGCCGCCGAGGCGTCGGGGACCGGGGGGCTCTCGCCCTTCGCCGGCATCCCGGTGAGCGACTTCGTGCGCGACGGCGTGGCCGCGGTCCTGCTGCTCGTGTCCTTCGCGCTGCCGTGGGACGTCTCCCACCGCGCCTCGGACAAGGTCGAGGTCGTCCTGCTGACGATCCTGTCCCTGCTGTCGCTCGCCCTGCCCTACCTCGCTCGCACGGGCGTGCTCCCGGCGAGCTGGACGGTCCACACGACCCGTCAGGTGCGGCTGCTCGCGAACGCGCCGTACGTGCTGCTGGTCGCGGTCTACCTCGTCGTGGACGTCGTGGGCGGGGGTGACCTGTCCGACGGGTGGGGCGGCGTCGGGTCGGCCGCCGCGCTCGGTCTCGCGGGAGCGCTGCTCGCGGCGCAGCCGCGCCAGAGCGAGCTCGGTCCGGAGGACCTCGACCGCGCCGTGACCGACCAGTGGCTGCGCGTCCTGCTCGTCCTGTCCGCGGTCCTGGGTGTCTCGGCCGTGCTGACCGTGATCCTCACGATCGTCGGCGCGACGGGGATCGGCGCCATCGGCGTGCTGGTCGTCCTGCTCAACGCGGTGTTCGTCGTCGCCCTCGCCGGGCTCCCGGCCCTCGGTACCTGGCGTCGCTCCGAGGCCGCCCGCCTCACGCTCGTCGGCCTCGGCGTCATCCTCGCGTCGGCGTTCGTCCTCGGCTCGGGCGACAACGGCATCCTCACGATCGAGGGCACGCACCTCGGCCGCTTCGGCCTCGTCCTGGTGCCGGCGCTCGCGGCGGTGGCGTCGTCCCCGGCGGTGCGCCGCGCCATGGCTCCGGTCCCCGAAGCCCGGGCCTGGGTGGGCGTCGCGCTCCGCGGGCTCGACCTCGTGGTGGTCGTCGGCGCATACCTCGCCGTCCGCGGCGTCCTCGAGCTGGCCGACGGCAGGCGCGGCGTGCCCGTCGTCCTCGGGGTCGTCATCGGGCTGCTCGTCGCGGGCGTCGCGCTCGTCGCGCGCCGCTCGCTGGCCCGCGACGCGGCGACGGGCCGTCCGCTCGCGCTCGGCGGCGCGGGCGTCGTGGCGCTGCTCGGCATCGTGCTGCTCGTCGTCACGGCGAACCGCGTGGCGAACGGCGGCGGTGTCGAGCACCTGCTCCTCGCGTTCGGCCTCCCGCTCCTCGTCGTGTACGCGCTGACGGTCCCCCAGGAGGTCCGGGCCTACTTCGCCGAGCACCGGCCCGACCCGGCCGCGGCCGGTTCCGCCGCGACCGCCGCCTACGTGTGGCAGCCCGCTGCGCCCAGGCCGCCGCGCCCGGCGAAGGCAGCTCCCGCGCCCGTCGCCGGGCCTCCGGCGACCGCGGGCCACCAGGGACAGACCGCGTGGTCGGGCGCGGCGGACGGGACCGAGGTCCTGCCGGTCCAGACGGTGCAGCCCGAGCGCAGCGGGTACGCCGCACGCCCGGGCCTCACGCCGGTGGACTCCCAGACGACCGCGGTGATGCCGGCGGTCACCGACGGCTCGCGCGACGTCCCGGGCCAGACGGCGCAGCAGGGCTACGCGACGTCTCAGCAGGGCGGTGACCCGCAGCACCAGGCTGCGCCCGGGCAGACGGCGCAGCAGGGCTACGGCCAGCAGGCCCAGCCGGGCTACGCCCAGCAGCAGGGGTACGGCCAGCAGACGCCGCAGGGCTACGCCCAGCAGGGCTACGGCCAGCAGGGCCAGCAGGCGTTCGCGCCCCAACCGGGCTTCACGCCCCAGCAGGCGCTCGACCCGTCGACCCCGCTCGAGGTGCTCGCCCAGATCGTGCAGGACGCCCCCCATCTGCGTCCGCAGGTCGCGGCGAACCCGTCGACCTACCCCGCCCTGCTCGAGTGGCTCGGCAACCTCGGCGACCCCGCGGTGGACGCCGCGCTCCGCTCGCGCCGGGGCTGACCGCTCCGGCCTGCCCCCGCGACGCGTGCGGGTGGCCGGGACCGGACGTCCCGGCCGCCCGCACGCGCTCGGGGTACAGTGACAGCGTGCACCTGATGCGGCGGCTCCTCCTTCGTTGCCGCGGCGAGGCCCTCTAGCCGGTCCCTCGTCGCGGTGGTTGGTGTGCCGGCTGACACCGATCAGGACGACCCGAAGGACCCATGATGAACGCCTCAGCCCACACCTCCAGCACCTCCACCGACGCCGGCGCCGGCGCGCAGGCCAACCCGCAGCAGCCGTCGGGCATGCCGATCCACAAGTACCTGCCGTTCCACCGCCAGTTCGACGTCACGGTCCCGGACCGGACGTGGCCCGACCGGCGGATCACGCAGGCGCCCCGCTGGTGCGCCGTCGACCTGCGGGACGGCAACCAGGCCCTCATCGAGCCGATGAACCCCGAGCGCAAGCTGCGCATGTTCGAGCTGCTCGTCGAGATGGGCTACAAGGAGATCGAGGTCGGCTTCCCCTCGGCCTCGCAGACCGACTTCGACTTCGTGCGGATGCTCATCGAGGAGGACCGCATCCCGGACGACGTCGTCATCCAGGTGCTCACCCAGTCCCGCGAGCACCTCATCGCGCGGACCTACGACGCGATCAGGGGTGCGAAGCAGGCGATCGTGCACCTGTACAACTCGACCTCGGTCCTGCAGCGCGAGGTGGTGTTCCGCTCCGACCCCGACGGCATCGTGGGCATCGCCGTGGACGGCGCGAAGCTGTGCAGGAAGTTCGAGGAGACCGTCCCGGGGACGACCGTCTACTACGAGTACTCGCCCGAGTCCTACACGGGCACCGAGCTCGAGTTCGCCGCCCGCATCTGCAACGAGGTGCTCGAGGTCTTCGAGCCCACGCCCGACCGCAAGGTCATCATCAACCTCCCGGCGACGGTCGAGATGGCGACGCCGAACGTCTACGCCGACTCCATCGAGTGGATGAACCGGCACCTGAACCACCGCGAGAACGTCGTGCTGTCGCTGCACCCGCACAACGACCGCGGCACGGCGGTGGCCGCCGCCGAGCTGGGCTACCAGGCCGGCGCCGACCGCATCGAGGGCTGCCTGTTCGGCAACGGCGAGCGCACGGGCAACGTCTGCCTGGTCACGCTCGGGATGAACCTGTTCAGCCAGGGCATCGACCCGCAGATCGACTTCTCCGACATCGACCACGTGCGCCGCACCGTCGAGCACTGCAACCAGCTCGGCGTCCCCGAGCGTCACCCGTACGCGGGCGACCTCGTCTTCACGGCGTTCTCCGGCTCGCACCAGGACGCGATCAAGAAGGGCTTCGACGCCATGGCGGTCCACGCCGAGGCGGAGGGCACGACCGTCGACGACCTCGTGTGGGCGGTGCCGTACCTGCCGATCGACCCGAAGGACGTCGGTCGCTCGTACGAGGCCGTGATCCGGGTGAACTCGCAGTCGGGCAAGGGCGGCATCGCGTACCTGCTGAAGACCGAGCGCCACCTCGACCTGCCCCGCCGGCTGCAGATCGAGTTCTCGAAGTCGGTCCAGACGCACACCGACGAGCACGGCTCGGAGGTCACGGGCGAGGACATCTGGCGGATCTTCTCCGACGAGTACCTGCCCGTCGAGCCGGGCTCCGGGCTGGAGCCGTGGGGACGCCTCAAGCTGCGTGCGACGCGTGCGTCCTCGAGCGAGACCGGCCCGGACACGCTGAGCGTCGACGTCGTCGACCGGGGCGAGGAGCTGACGCTCGAGGGCACCGGCAACGGGCCGGTGGCCGCGTTCGTCGACGCGGTCGCGCAGGTCGGCGTCGACGTGCGCGTCCTGGACTACGCGGAGCACGCGCTGTCCGAGGGCGGCGACGCGACGGCGGCGGCCTACGTCGAGTGCCAGGTGGGCGACGACGTCCTGTGGGGCGTCGGCATCGACCCCTCGATCACGACCGCGTCGCTCAAGGCGATCGTGTCGGCGGTCAACCGCGCGGAGCGCACCGCGGGCTGAGCGTCCGGACGGTCCAGGACCTCGGGGCCGCGGTGCTCACACCCCGGTGGGTGCCGCGGCCCGGTCGTGCGCCGTCACGCGTTCGAGCAGGACCTGCAGCTGCGCGAGGTCCTCGTCGTCGAGGCGTTCCAGGGGCGACTCGGCGCTCAGCCGGTCGAGCATCGCCCGGCGGACCTCCTGCCCCCGTGGCGTGAGCGCGACGAGCTTGGAGCGACGGTCGGTCGGGTGCGGGCGCCGCTCGGCGTAGCCGAGCGACACGAGCCGGGAGACGACGAACGTCACGTTGGACGGCTCGCACTCGAGGAGCACGGCGAGCTGGCTGGGCGGGAGCGGGTCGACCAGGTCACGGACGGCGCACGCCTGCGTGCACGTGAGCCCGTAGGGCTCGTACATCCCCCTGATCGCCCGCTCCGACTGTTCCGCTACCGCATCGAGCAGGATGCGTACATCCCTCGTGCGGTCGTCGCGGTCATGGGAACGGACCATGACGGCATGGTAGTCCCACGACCTGCGAGCGCGTGTGGGTGAAAGGTGGTCAGTTCGTGCAGTGGCAGCGCTAGACTGCGAGACCTGACGTGCCGACCGGCACGACGCCCGCCCGGAGGAGCCGCATGAGCACCGCTGCGTCGATCGACGACCTGCTGGGTCCGGCCTCGGCGCGATTCTTCGGGTCCGGGTACCGCGCGGTGCGTCACGAGGTCCGCGACCTCGTGCACGAGAGCGGCCAGACGGGCTCGTCCCAGGTGCACGGTTCCGCCTCTCTCAGCTACCCGCCGTCCTGGTCCAGGAAGGGTGGGCGCGCGCTCGTCCCGCACGTCTCCTCGATCGACGCGTTCGTCCTCGCCGCCCAGCTCGCCGAGGTCCTGCTCGCCCTGTCGCTCGGTCTCCGCGACGAGGAGCGCACGCGCGCGTGGGTCCGCTCGGTGGACCTGCGGTCGGGCACGCAGCCGCAGGAGGACCTGGAGGCCATCCCGCTGAGCGCTCGGGTCGTCGCCACGTCGACCGGTCCCCACGGGCCGGCCTCGACGGTCGAGGCGAGGGTGGGCACGCTCACGACCGTCCTGGTCGTGGCGCACCCGCCCGGCGTCCGCGGCCGCCCGGTGCACGGACCGGTGGTCCTCGACGACCTCCTCGGGCCGGCGCGGGAGAGGTACCACGCGGGCGGGTACACCGCGTCGTCGCAGGAGATCGTCGACGTCGAGCTGGACGACGCGCGCGGCGTCCGGGCCGCCGTCGTCCCGTCGGCTGACCGCACCGCACGGCCCTGGCGCGACCTCGGCGGGTCGTACCGGCCGAGCGTGACGTTCATCGACGCGATCGTCGGTCTCGCCCAGGTCTCCGAGGTGCTGCTGTACGCGCTCGACGCGGTCGACCGCGCCCGCTCCCACACGATGTGGATGCGCAGGGTCCGGCTCGAGACTCCGGTCCCCGACGTGCCGCGCGAGCCGTTCCGCACGCGTGCCGACCTCCGGACCGCGCGTCTCGTCCCCCTGCACGGTGCCACGTGGCGTGCGGTGGAGATGTCGGCCACCTACCACGCCTACTCCGCCCGCTACGCGCTCGCCCACGAGCTGCCGTCGGACGGCGACCGGACCGTCGTGCGCCCACCCGTCGCGCCGGGCGAGGCCGCCTGATGCGCATCGCGGTCTCGGGGACCTACTCCGCCGGGAAGACCACGACGTCGCTCGCCCTGAGCCACCTCACGGGACTGCCGCGCACGCACGCTCGCTCGATGCGCGAGATCCTGCCCGAGGTCCTGCCGGGGCGCCGGCTGGAGGAGTGCACCGCGGTCGAGCTGCTCGAGCTGGGGATCGTCCGCTACACGGAGCGCGCGGTGCACGAGAGCCACGCCGGGGACGCCTTCCTGTCGGACGGGTCGTCCCTGCACGAGTGGGTGTACGGGGCGGTCCGCGCGGAGACGGGCATCGTCCCGAGCGACCACCGGCAGGACGACGCACGGACCGCGGAGCGGGAGTTCCTCGCCTCCGCGATGGCCGCGTTCGGGGGAGTCGTCCGACGGCACGCGCTGCGGTCGTACGACCTCTTCGTCCACCTGCCGGTCGAGTTCCCGCTCGTCGCGGACGGGCACCGGCCGGTGTCGGAGCGGTTCCGCGAACGGTCCGACACCATGCTGCGCACGACGCTCGGCACGCTCGGCATCCCGTGCATCGTCGTCGGGGGGACCCTCGAGCACCGGCTCGAGCGGATCGTCGACGAGCTCGGCCTGCCCCGCACCACCTCGGTCGCCGCCGCGGCGGCGAGAGCGTACGCGGACATCGCCACGATGGACGTGCGCGTGGAGACGGCTCGCCTCTGAGCCGTCGGGTCGTGGGCGGTCGCGCAGGGGGAGGCCGCCCACGACCCCTGGTCCGCTGCTGCTGGTGGCGTCACGGCGGTGCACGACGTGCGGCGCGTGCGTCGTCCTCGTCCCCGACGTGGGCGGCGTGCGGGAGAATGGGCGCGTGGTCCTCTACCGAGACGACGCGATCGTCCTGCGCACCCAGAAGCTGGGCGAGGCGGACCGCATCGTCACCCTGCTGACGCGCGAGCACGGGAAGGTGCGCGCGGTCGGCAAGGGGGTGCGGCGCACGTCGTCGCGGTTCGGTGCACGCCTCGAGCCGTTCATGGTCGTCGACGTCCAGCTCCACGCCGGGCGGTCGCTCGACACCGTGACCCAGGCGGAGACGGTGGGACCGTACGCGCGCCGCATCTGCGAGGACTACGCCCTCTACACCGCCGGGACGGTCATGCTCGAGACCGCGGAGCGGCTCGTCGCGGACGAGCGGGAGCCGGCGGTGCAGCAGTACTGGCTGCTCGCCGGGGCCCTGCGCGCGCTCTCGGAGCGTGCCCACGCGCCGAACCTCGTGCTCGACTCCTACCTGCTGCGGGCGCTCGCGGTCGCCGGCTGGGCGCCGTCGTTCACGGACTGCGCCCGGTGCGGGGAGCCCGGGCCGCACCACGCGTTCGCCGTCGCCCAGGGCGGGGCGGTGTGCGGGCGGTGCCGCCCCCCGGGTTCGACGTCGCCCGCCCCCGAGACCTTCGCCCTCCTCGCCGCGCTGCTCGCGGGGGAGTGGGAGACCGCCGACGCCTCCACGGCGCGGCACCGCAAGGAGGCGAGCGGCCTCGTCGCCGCCTACGGCCAATATCACCTGGAGAGAACGTTGCGATCACTGCGCATGGTGGAGCGGGACGCCTGATGGCGCGCCGCACGCGTCCCGTCGTCCCGCCGTTCGCCCACCCCTCGGGCGCACGCCCCCCGGCGATCCCGCAGCAGTTCGTGCCGAACCACGTCGCCGTCGTCATGGACGGCAACGGCCGGTGGGCGAACGCGCGCGGTCTGCCGCGCACCGCGGGCCACGAGGCAGGAGAGGCGGCGCTGCTCGACGTCGTCGCGGGCGCCGTCGAGATCGGCGTGAAGCACGTCTCCGCGTACGCGTTCTCCACCGAGAACTGGAAGCGCTCGCCCGACGAGGTGCGCTTCCTCATGGGCTTCAACCGCGACGTCATCCGACGCCGTCGCGACGAGATGGACTCGTGGGGCGTGCGCGTGCGCTGGGCGGGGCGCCGACCACGGTTGTGGGGCTCGGTCATCAAGGAGCTCGAGGTCGCGGAGGAGCAGACGCGGGACAACGACGTCTGCACGCTCACGATGTGCGTCAACTACGGCGGGCGCGCCGAGATCGCGGACGCCGCCGCGGCGATCGCCCGCGAGGCGGCGGCCGGGCGGCTCGACCCGTCGAAGGTCACGGAGCGCACCGTGCAGAAGTACCTCGACGAGCCCGACCTGCCCGACGTGGACCTGTTCCTGCGCAGCTCCGGCGAGCAGCGCACGTCGAACTTCATGCTGTGGCAGGCCGCGTACGCGGAGCTCGTGTTCCTCCCGGAGCCGTGGCCGGACGTCGACCGGCGCCACCTGTGGCGGGCGGTCGAGGAGTACGCGCGACGCGACCGCCGGTACGGGGGAGCGGTCGACGCGGTCGGCACGGCCTGACGGCACGCTCGGCTCAGGCGGTGTCCGCCCGGGCGGCGAGCTCCTCCAGCCGGTCCGCCAGCTCCGCCGGACGGCTCAGGGCGACGAGGTGACCACCGGGCATCTCCTCGACGTCGAGCCCGAGCCGGCCCCGGGCCACCTCGCGCTGGAACGTGAGCGGGAAGAGGCGGTCGTCGCGCCCCTGCAGGACGACGGTCGGCACGTCGGGCCAGGAGGATGCCGGCCACGGCTCCGCGAACGACCGTGACGAGGGTGCGCGGTCCTCGCCGGCCAGGACGCGGGCGGTGACGTCGGCGGGGACGTCGTGGAAGAAGTCCTCGACCTCGTCGAAGGGGCCGAGCCCGGCCACGGCGCGTGCCGCCTCGTACCCGGTCGCCGCCCACCAGTCGCCCGCCGTCTCCCCGGGGTCCGGGATCATCGGGTTGAGCAGGACGAGCAGGCCGACGGGGACGCGGTGCGCGACGAGTCCTCCGACGTAGGCGCCCATCGACTGCGCGACGACGACGAGCGCGTCGCCGGACCGTGCGTCGCTCGGCGGCGCTTCGCCGTGAGGAGAGGCGTGGAGCGCCGCGAGCGCCACGTCCGTGAGAGCTTCCCAGCCGTAGTCCTCGTCGTGCTGGGGGAGGTCGACGGGGACGGCTCGGTGGCCGCGCGCGCCGAGCTCGGGAACCAGCCGCTGCCAGTACCCCGGGTGGCCGCCGGCGCCGGGCAGGAGGAGGAAGGTGGTCATGGGGGGAGGACCGCCGGCCGGTCCGGGACTCATCGGGCTCAGCGGTTCATCCGGCTCAGCGGTTCATCCGGCTCAGCGCTGCGGGCTCGTCGCGTCTCCGACCGCGGCGTGCGGCACGTGGGCGGTCGACCGGGCCGCGCGCCGTCGGACCGTGACGACGACCACGGCGACCGCGCCCGCCACGAGGAGGAGCAGCGCGGCGGCACCCCAGGGCGACCCCGCGGCGAGCGCGACGGCGGCGGACCACGCGGCCCAGCCGACGGTCGCGTAGATCGTCGCGTGCAGGGCGCAGCCCAGCAGCATGGCGGGGAGGTAGCGGCCGAACGGCATGCGGACGACGCCGGCTGCCGCGTTGACCACCGTCTTGGTCCCCGTCGCGAGGAACGACGCCGGGACGGCGACGAGTCCCCAGCGGCGCAGGACCTCGACGCCGCGCGCGGTCGAGCTCCCCGACAGCCAGGCATGGACCCGCGCGACCCAGGGACGCACGGGCCGCGTCCGGTCGAGCGTCCAGACGGTGACGAGCCGCGCGACCCAGTACGTCGCCTGCGTGCGCACGAGGACGACGGCGAAGAAGAAGGCGAACAGCGCGGCGAACGGTGCTCCGTCCAGCGCCTCCGGCACGGCTCAGCCCTGCTCGGACCCGCGGGCCGCGCAGCTCTCGCACGTGCCGAAGAGCTCGATCGTGTGCTGGATCTCGCTGAAGCCGTGCGTCGCGCCGACCTGCGTCGCCCAGGCCTCGACGGTGGGGCCGTCGATCTCGACCGTCCGGCCGCAGCCGCGGCACACGAGGTGGTGGTGGTGCTCGCGCCGCTCGCACCGGCGGTAGAGGTTCTCGCCCTCCTCGGTGCGCAGGACGTCGACCTCGCCGCCGCCGGCGAGGCTCTGCAGCGTGCGGTAGACGGTCGCGAGCCCGACGGAGTCGCCGCGCGAGCGCAGGATCTCGTGGAGCTGCTGGGCGCTGCGGAAGTCCTCGACGTCCTCGAGCGCGTCGGACACCGCGGCCCGCTGGCGGGTCATGCGCTGCACGTGTCACCTCCGGTAGCGGGATGGTCGTCGCCGGCTGAGCCGCGACCGCCGGCGGGGACGAGGCGGGCCTCGGGGAGGTCGACGTCGTCCGGGATGTCGGGGTGCGGGTCGCGGGCGACGCGCGGCCGACGGTGCGCCCACAGGGGGCGCAGCAGGGCCACGACGAGGTAGGTCGCGATCGCCAGGACGACGATGGTCGCACCCGGCGACAGGAAGTTCCAGTACGTGATCGACAGCCCGACGACGCACACGACGACGCCGACGACGCACGCGACGAGCATCGTCCGGCGGAAGGACCGCGTGACGAGCTGGGCGACCGCGACGGGCACGATCATGAGCGCGCTGACGAGCAGCAGCCCGACGACGCGCATCGACACCGTGACCGTGAGGGCGGCGACGACGGCGACCGCGATGTTGAGCGCGCGCACGGGCAGGCCGGAGGCGCGCGCGAACTCCTCGTCGTGGCTCACGGAGAACAGCGCGGCGCGCAGCCCGAGCCCGACGAGCAGGATCACGGCGCTCAGGACGACCGTGAGGACGAGGTCGGACGACGTCACGGTGGAGATCGAGCCGAACAGGTACTGCATGAGGCTGCCCGCGGAGCCCCCCGCCAGGCCGATGAGGAGCACCCCGCCGGCGATGCCGCCGTAGAAGAGCAGGGCGAGCGCGAGGTCGCCGCTCGTGCGGCCGCGCTCTCGCACGAGCTCGATGGCGACGGACCCGATCACCGCGGCCACCACGGCCCCGGGGATCGCGAGGGCGTCGTTCGGGACGAGACCCATCGCGGACCCGACGAGCCAGCCGAGCGCGACGCCCGTGAGCGCGACGTGACCGATGCCGTCGCCGAGGAGCGAGAGCTTGCGCTGCACGAGGTACGTGCCGACGACGGGCGCGCTGAGGCCCACGAGGAGGGCAGCGACGAGGGCGCGCTGCATCAGCGGGTCGGTGAGCATCGCGGCGAGCTCGGAGGTGATCGACCCGGTCATGACGCCGTCCTCGGTGCGTGACCCGCGGCCGGGTCGGGGTACAGGGTGTCGACGAGCCCGGTCGTCGGACCGGCGGGTGCGCCGTCGGGCGCCGGCTCGTGGGGGTGCTGGTGCTGGTGCGTCGCGCCCGCGTGCAGGGAGGCAGGGCGGGGCGGGGCACCGTCGTGCACCACGCGCCCGTGCCGCAGGACGACCGCTCGGCGGACGAGCGGCGCCAGCGCGCCGAGCTCGTGCAGGACGACGAGCACTGTGAGGCCGTCGCCGACGAGCCGCGTCATCGTCGCGGCGAACGACTCCTGGCTGGACTTGTCGACGCCGGCGACCGGCTCGTCGAGGACCAGCAGGTCGGGTCGGCGGACGAGGGCGCGCGCGATGAGGACGCGCTGCTGCTGGCCGCCCGAGAGCTCGGCCGTCGAGTCCGCGGCACGGTCGGCGAGCCCCACCTGGTCGAGCGCGGCGACCGCGCGGGTGCGCCAGTCGCGCGGCAGCCACAGGCGCCCGCCGCCCAGGAGGCCGGAGGCGACGACCTCTGCCGCGGTCGACGGCATGCCCGACGGCGCGGCGACGCGCTGCGGGACGTAGCCGAGCCGCCGCCACGGGACGCGTGGGCCGAGCGGCGCACCGAACAGCTCGACGGTTCCCGCCGAGAGCGGGACGATGCCGACGAGGGACCGCACGAGCGTCGACTTCCCGGAGCCGTTGGCACCGAGGAGCGCGACGACGTCGCCCTGCGGGATCGCGAGGTCGATGCCGCGCAGGATCTCGCTGCCGCCGAGGCTCACGTGCACGCCGCGCGCGGCGACGAGCGGGGCGGGGGACGTCACGAGCAGACCAGCCCGGACGTCAGCGCCTCGAGGTTGGACTCCATGACCCCACGGTAGTCCGTGGCGTCGTCGCTCAGACCCTCGAGGGGGTCGAGCACCGCGGTCCCCACGCCGAGGTCGTCGGCGAGGGTCTCGGTCACCTTCGGGCTGGTGAGAGTTTCGAAGAAGAGGGTGGTCACGCCGTTGTCGCGCACGACCTCACCCACCTCGCGCAGCCGAGCGGGCGACGGCTCGGCCTCGGGGTCGATGCCCGAGATGCCGACCTGCACGAGGTCGTACCGCTCCGCGAGGTACCCGAACGCCTCGTGGGACGTGACGAGCGTCGCGCCGGCGCACGCGGCGAGGGCGTCGGCGTACTCGGCGTCGAGCGCGTCGAGGTCGGCGGTCAGCGCTGCGGCGTTGGCCTCGTACTCGTCGGCGTGCTCCGGGTCGATCGCCGACAGCTCGGTCGCGACCTGGTCGCCGACGGCCGCGAGGCGCGTCGGGTCGAGCCAGAAGTGCGGGTCGAGGGAGCCGTGGCCGTGCCCGTCGTCGGCGGCCTCGTCGGGGTCGTCGTCCGAATGCTCGGCGTGCTCCTCGGCGCTCTCGCCCGCGTGGGAGTCCGCCGACCCGGGGTGCTCCTCGAGGTGCGCCGCCTGCGTCGCGTCGACGACGTGCTCCGGGTCGCGCTGCTCGACGCCCTCGTCGACCGCGGCCTGGAAGCCCGACTGGTAGACGACGAGGTCCGCGTCGCCGATCGCGCGCACCTGCGCGGGCGCGAGCTCGAGGTCGTGCGGCTCGGCGGCCGGCGGCGTGAGGTTGGCGACCGACACGAGGTCCCCGCCGACCTGCTCGGCGACGTACTGGAGCGGGTAGAACGACGCGAGGACCTGGACGCGCCCGTCCTGCGACGCGCCGTCGACCCCGCCCGCGCCCGACGAGCAGGCGGCGACGAGCGCCGTGGCGGCGAGGGCTGCGGTGGCGGTGAGCGCGCGGCGGCGCAGGCGGGGGGAGGGGCGCATGCCTCCAGTGTCCTCCTTAGTGAAAATGGATGTCAAAACCGTTCACGGTGAGCCGGGTCACCCGGGGTACGCTGGTCGGTCGGCGCCCCGACGGGCGCCCGCCCACCCGTCCAGCCCCCACGAGCCACGTGCGGGGCCGATCCTCAGGAGTGATGACCGTGGCCGCTGCGCCCTCACCGACCGCCCGCCTCGACGCCGTCGTGTCCCTCGCCAAGCGGCGCGGGTTCGTCTTCCCGTCCGGTGAGATCTACGGAGGTACGCGCTCCGCGTGGGACTACGGGCCGCTCGGCACCGAGCTCAAGGAGAACATCAAGAAGCAGTGGTGGCGCTCCACGGTCACGAGCCGTGACGACGTCGTGGGGCTCGACTCGTCCGTCATCCTCCCGCGCCAGGTGTGGGTCGCCTCCGGTCACGTCGGCGTCTTCACCGACCCCCTGACCGAGTGCCTCTCGTGCCACAAGCGGTTCCGCGAGGACCAGATGATCGAGGAGTTCGAGGAGAAGAAGGGCCGCGCGCCCGAGGGGGGCCTCGCCGAGATCGCGTGCCCCAACTGCGGCACCCGCGGGCAGTGGACCGAGCCGCGCGACTTCAACATGATGCTCAAGACGTACCTCGGCCCGGTCGAGGACGAGTCCGGGCTGCACTACCTGCGCCCCGAGACGGCGCAGGGCATCTTCGTGAACTTCGCCAACGTCATGGGCGCCAGCCGCAAGAAGCCTCCGTTCGGCATCGGCCAGATCGGCAAGTCGTTCCGCAACGAGATCACGCCCGGCAACTTCATCTTCCGCACGCGCGAGTTCGAGCAGATGGAGATGGAGTTCTTCGTCGAGCCCGGGACGGACGCCGAGTGGCACCAGTACTGGATCGACGCGCGCACCGACTGGTACGTGGACCTCGGCATCTCGCGCGACAACCTGCGCCTGTACGAGCACCCGCAGGAGAAGCTGTCGCACTACTCGACGCGCACGGTCGACATCGAGTACCGCTTCGGCTTCTCCGGCTCGGAGTGGGGCGAGCTCGAGGGCATCGCGAACCGCACGGACTTCGACCTGAAGACCCACGCGGAGCACTCCGGGAAGGACCTGTCGTACTTCGACCAGACGAAGAACGAGCGCTGGGTCCCGTACGTCATCGAGCCCGCCGCGGGCCTGACGCGCTCGCTCATGGCGTTCCTCGTCGAGGCCTACACGGAGGACGAGGCGCCCAACGCGAAGGGCGGCGTCGACAAGCGCACCGTGCTCCGCCTGGACCACCGCCTGGCCCCGGTCAAGGCTGCCGTGCTCCCGCTGAGCCGCAACGAGCAGCTCTCGCCCAAGGCGAAGGACCTCGCGACGGAGCTGCGGAAGTACTGGAACGTCGACTTCGACGACGCCGGCGCGATCGGCCGTCGCTACCGCCGTCAGGACGAGATCGGCACGCCGTTCTGCATCACGGTCGACTTCGACACGCTCGACGACCAGGCCGTCACCATCCGCCACCGCGACTCGATGGCGCAGGAGCGCGTCGCGCTCGACAAGGTGACCGAGTACCTGGGCGGGCACCTGCTCGGCGCCTGACCCGGCGACAGCGACGACGGACGACGCACGACGACGGGGCGGGACCGCGAAGGTCCCGCCCCGTCGTCGTGCGCCTGGGCGGCGCACCCGCCCCCTGCCGTCGAGCTAGATCTTCTTCGCCGCGCCCTTGCCCCTGTTCAGCACCGCGAGCACCAGGCTCACGACGAGGATCGCGACACCGATCCAGAGCAGCACCTTCGCGGCCTCGATGGCGACGCCCAGGATGAGCAGCACGGCGCCGACGATGACGAGGATCAGCCAGAGAGGCATGGAGTTCCTTTCGTCCTGTTGTCGGCCGAAATGCCGACCTGGGAACCCTCCCACACCTCCGAAGTCCTCGCGCGGCGAGGGAGGCGACCGGAGCCGGTCCGAGCCCGGCCGCGCGCACCCGGGGGCACGCGGTCGCGGACGGGTGGGACAATGGAGCGCGTGAGTGCTCCGACCCTCGACACGACGAACACGGCCCGCGTGGCCGCACCCGTGCTGCCGCCGCTGCAGATCGGCCCGATCCGGGTGGACACGCCCGTCGTGCTCGCGCCCATGGCCGGCGTGACGAACAAGGCCTTCCGCACGCTCTGCCGCGAGGCGGGCGCGAGCGTCGGCGAGGACCCCGGCCTGTACGTGGCGGAGATGGTCACGAGCCGCGCCCTCGTGGAACGCAACACCGAGGCGCTGCGCATCGTGACCTTCGGCGCGGACGAGTCGCCGCGCTCGGCCCAGGTGTACGGCGTCGACCCGGCGACGGTGCGCGAGGCCGTGCGCATCATCGTCGCGGAGGACCGGGCCGACCACGTCGACCTCAACTTCGGCTGCCCCGTCCCCAAGGTGACGCGCAGGGGCGGCGGCGCCGCGCTGCCGTGGAAGCGCGACCTGTTCGCCGCGATCGTCCGCGGGGCCGTGGAGGCCGCGCGGCCGTACGGCGTGCCCGTGACCGTGAAGATGCGCAAGGGCATCGACGACGACCACCTGACCTACCTCGAGGCGGGGCGCATCGCGGAGGGCCTCGGCGTCGCGGCGGTCGCGCTGCACGCGCGCACGGCCGCCCAGCACTACTCGGGCACCGCGGACTGGTCCGCGATCGCGCGCCTGAAGGAGACCGTGACGCGCGTCCCCGTGCTCGGCAACGGCGACATCTGGTCCGCCGAGGACGCGCTGCGCATGGTGGAGGAGACGGGCTGCGACGGCGTCGTCGTCGGGCGCGGCTGCCAGGGTCGCCCCTGGCTCTTCGCCGACCTCGCCGCCGCGTTCGCCGGCCGTCCCGAGCGCGTGCGTCCCGGTCTGCGCGACGTCGCGGAGACGGTCTTCCGGCACGGCGAGCTGATGATCGACTACTTCGACGGTGACGAGGGCAAGGGCATGCGCGATCTGCGCAAGCACATGGCCTGGTACCTCAAGGGCTACGCGGTCGGCGGGGACTCGCGGCGCGCGCTCGCGATGGTCTCGACGCTCGACGAGCTGCGCACCCTGCTCGACGCGCTCGACCTCGACGCGCCGTACCCGGGTGAGGCGGCCGAGGGGCAGCGAGGACGCGCGGGGTCGCCCAAGACGCCGCACCTGCCGTACGGGTGGCTCGACTCGCGCGAGCTCGACGCGGAGCACTCCGAGCGGCTGCGCGAGGCCGAGCTGAGCGTCTCCGGCGGCTGACCTCCCGTGACCCCCGCGAGGGGGCGTCCCCGGGCTTCCCCGGGCACGACGACGGCCGGGCACCTCGCGGGAGGTGCCCGGCCGTCGTGGGTCGCGTCAGAGCGCGCGCAGCCAGACCGTCGTGTCGGACGGCACGCGCACCTGCGGGTCGGCCGAGCGGTCGGTGCGGACCGGGCCGGACGCGACGAGCACCTCGACGCCGCGCGGCAGGACCACGGGGTCGCTCCCGAGGTTGGTCAGCACGACGACGTCGCGGTTGCGCAGCGCGATGACGTCGTCGGAGCCGGCGTGCTCCTCGACCCACGCGAGCGTGCCCGTGCCGAGACGCTCGGCGCGACGGGTCGCGAGCGCGGCGCGGTACGTCTCGTACGTCGAGCCGGCGACGCCGCGCTGGACGTCGGCGGCGTAGCGCGCGTAGGACTCGGGCTGGGGGAGCCAGGTCCTGCCGGTCGGTCCGAACCCGTGCCCGGGGGCCTCGGCGTGCCACGGCAGCGGGACGCGGCAGCCGTCGCGGCCGGCCTCGGCGCCCTGCGTGCGGAAGAACGCGGGGTCCTCGCGGACGTCGTCGGGGAGCGCGGTGTGCTCGGGCAGGCCGAGCTCCTCGCCCTGGTAGAGGTACGACGACCCCGGCAGGCCGAGCATGAGCAGGGATGCCGCGCGGGCGCGGCGCAGGCCGAGCTCCTCGTCCGGCTGCGCCTCGTGGGCGAAGATCCCGTTCGGGCGCAGGCCCGGGTCGGCGAGGCCGAGGCGCGACGCGTGGCGCACGACGTCGTGGTTCGACAGGACCCACGTCGTGGGGGCGCCGACCTCGTCGTTCGCGCGCAGGGAGGCGGCGATCACGGTGCGCAGCGGGGCGGCGGACCACGGGGTCGTGAGGAACGAGAAGTTGAACGCCTGGTGCATCTCGTCGGGGCGCACGTACCGCGCGAGGCGGGACAGCGGCTCCACCCAGGCCTCGGCGACGAGAGCGCGGTCGCCGTCGTACTCGGCGAGGACCCGGTGCCAGGCGCGGTAGATCTCGTGCACGCCGTCCTGGTCGAACATCGGGCCGGAGTTGCCGGCTCCGGTCGAGCCGTCCTCCGGGGCGCCCGGGTCCACGACCTCGTCGGACGCGCCACCGCCCTCGGTGCCCTCGACCATCGAGACGGAGCCGTCCCAGTCGGGCAGGCCCGGGGCCTTGACCATGCCGTGCGCGACGTCGATGCGGAAGCCGTCCACGCCCTTGTCGAGCCAGAAGCGCAGGACGTCCTCGAACTCCGAGCGGACCTCGGGGTTCTCCCAGTCGAGGTCCGGCTGGGAGGAGTCGAAGAGGTGCAGGTACCACTGGCCCGGCACCTCGTCGGCGGCACCGGTCACGGGGCGAGCGCCCGCGCCCGCCGTCACGCGGGTCCACGCCGGGCCGCCGAAGATCGACTGCCAGTTGTTCGGCGGGAGCTCGCCGTGCTCGCCCTCGCCCTCGCGGAAGACGTACCGGCCGCGCTCGGCCGAGCCCTCGGGCGACGCGAGCGCCGCCTGGAACCACGCGTGCTGGTCGGACGTGTGGTTGGGCACGAGGTCGACGATCACGCGGATGCCGCGTGCGTGCGCCTGGGCGAGGAGCTCGTCGAAGTCGGCGAGGGTGCCGAACAGCGGGTCGACGTCGCGGTAGTCCGCGACGTCGTACCCGGCGTCCTTCTGGGGCGAGCGGTAGAACGGGCTCAGCCACACGGCGTCGACGCCCAGCTCGGCGAGGTGGTCGAGCTTCGACGTGATGCCCGGCAGGTCGCCGATCCCGTCGCCGTCGCCGTCGGCGAAGGAGCGCGGGTAGACCTGGTAGATCACCGCGTCGCGCCACCACTCGGGTGCCTCGCCGGCGCCCGCGTGCACGAGCGCGCCCGCGGCGAGCGGCTGCAGGGTGGCGGTGGTGGGCGGCGTCGTCGAATCGATACGAGTCATCGAGCTGTGGATCCTCACGTGAGTGGTCGTGCGTCGGGGTCGTGGTGCGTCGAGGGGGCGTGGAGGCGTGGTCGCGCCGACCCGCCATCGAGTGTAAGCGCTTGCGGTCCGGGCGCGCCGAGGTGCGACGGCGCGAGGCCGGGTCAGGCGGTCGGGTCCCCCGAGGGAGGTGCGCTGTCGGGGGCCGTGCGCGACGGTGCGGCGCCCGTGGAGTCGCGCACGATGAGCTCGGGCTGGAACAGCAGCTCCGAGCGGGGCGCCCGCTCGCCGGCGATCTCGGTGAGCAGCGCGCTGATCGCCGCGTGGGCCATGGCCGCGACGGGCTGGCGCACGGTCGTGAGCGGCGGGTCGGTGAACGCGATGAGCGGCGAGTCGTCGTACCCGACGACCGACACGTCGTCGGGCACGCGCAGGCCTCGTGACCGTGCCGCCCGGATCGCGCCGAGCGCCATGAGGTCGGAGCCGCACACGATCGCGGTGTGCCCGGCGTCGATGAGCTCGCCCGCGGCGGCCTGCCCGCCCTCGACCGTGTAGAGCGTCACCACGACGTGGGCCGGGACGTCGGACGGGTCGGCGACGAGCTCGTGCCGGACCAGGGCGTCCGTGAAGGCCGCGAGCTTGCGCTGCGCCGGGACGAAGCGGTCGGGCCCGATGGCGAGGCCGATGCTCCGGTGCCCGAGGGAGACGAGGTGGCGCACCGACAGGTCGACGCTCGAGACGTCGTCGGGCGAGACGAACGGTGCGTCGATGCCCTCCGCGTAGCCGTTGACGAGGACGATCGGGATGCCGCGGCTGCGCAGGCGCTCGTACCGCTCGTGGCTCGCCTGGGTGTCGGCGTGCAGCCCGGAGACGAAGACGATGCCGTCGACCGCGTGGTCCATGAGCATGTCGACGTAGTCGTCCTCCGTCGTGCCGCCCGGCGACTGGGTGCACAGCAGCGGCGTGTAGCCGTGCTCCGCGAGCAGCGACTCGATCGTCTGGGCGAACGCGGGGAAGACGGGGTTCGTCAGCTCGGGGACGACGAGACCGACGAGACCTGCCGAGCGGGTGCGCAGGGTCGACGGACGTTCGTAGCCCAGCACGTCGAGCGCGGCGAGCACGGACTGGCGCGTCTCGCTCGCGACACCGGCCTTCCCGTTGAGCACGCGCGAGACCGTCGCCGTGGAGACGCCGGCCTGGGCGGCGAGATCGCTGAGACGGGTGCGCACGTGGGGAAGCGTAGGGGACACCGGACCTCCTCGTCCTGGTCGTCCGGCCGGTGAGTCGCGAGCCGGTGGTTCGAGGCACGCGCAGATCGCCTGCCGGAGGAGGCGGGCGGGCGCCGTCCGGCGCCCTGAAAAGCGTTGCATGAAAGTTACCGCAACAACTTGCACAGGCGCCACCCGCCGATCTACGGTCTGTCGCATCAGGGTCCGGCACCGGCGCCAGCCGGGCGGGCCACCACCACACACGCTTGGAGTGCCCCTGATGCGACGGAGCATCCTTCTCGCCGCCGCGCTGACCACGACGCTCGCCCTCGCGGCCTGCTCGTCCGGCGAGAGCGGCGACGAGACCACCACGGAGCCCGAGGAGACCGCCTCCTCCACCGGCTCGCTCACCGTCTGGGTCGACGAGACCCGGCAGGACGCCGTCACCGCCGCCGCGACCTCCTTCGAGGAGGAGACCGGGACGAGCGTCGAGGTCGTCCTGAAGAACTTCGAGGACATCCGTGCGGACTTCCTCGCGCAGGTGCCGACGGGCGAGGGCCCGGACATCACGGTGGGTGCGCACGACTGGCTGGGCGAGCTCACGACGAACGGCGTCGTCGCCCCGCTCGAGCTCGGGGACAAGGCGTCGGAGTTCGAGACGGTCTCGCTCCAGGCCTTCACCCAGGACGGCCAGGTCTACGGCCTGCCCTACGCGATCGAGAACATCGCCCTCATCCGCAACACGCAGCTCGCGCCCGAGGCCCCCGCCACGTGGGACGACGCCGTCGCGGCGGGCCAGGCGGCCGGGACGACGTTCCCGATTCTCGTGCAGTCGGACAACGACAAGGGCGACCCCTACACGCACTACCCGTTCCAGACGTCGTTCGGCGCCCCGGTCTTCACGCAGAACGAGGACGGCAGCTACTCGTCCGAGCTCGCGATGGGCGGCCCCGAGGGCCAGGCCTACGCCACGTGGCTCGGTGAGCAGGGCGCCGCGGGCGTGCTCAGCCAGGACACGACCTACGACATCGCCGTCGAGGCGTTCAAGAACGGCGAGTCGCCGTTCATCGTCGGCGGGCCGTGGATGATCGAGTCCTTCGAGGGCATGGACCTGTCGATCGACCCGATCCCCGCCGCGGGCGACCAGGCCGCGCAGCCGTTCGTGGGCGTGCAGGGCTTCTACCTCAGCGCCGAGAGCGAGAACGCGATCGTGGCGAACGACTTCCTCGTGAACTTCCTCTCGACCGAGGAGGCGCAGCTCGCGCTGTACCAGGCGGGCAACCGTCCGCCGGCGCTCACCGCAGCGGCCGACTCCGCCGCGTCCTCCGACCCGATCGTCGCGGGCTTCCGTGCCGTCGGCGCCGAGGCCGTGCCGATGCCGTCCATCCCCGAGATGGCTTCCGTGTGGAGCTTCTGGGGCGTGACCGAGGCCGCGATCGTCAGCGGTGCGGACCCCGTCGCGACGTGGGACAAGATGATCGCCGACATCGAGGGCGCCATCGGTTCCTGACCGGACCCCGACCGGTACCGGCCGCCGTCGGGCCGTGGGAGACCACCTCCTGCGGCCCGGCGGCTGCCTGCCGGTCCGCCGCCCACCCCGGGGCGGCCCACGACCTGTGACGCGGTGCCGCCGCCGCGTCGGACCACCTCGGAGGCACCACGATGTCCGCCCCTCAGACCACGACCGACGAGCCCGTCGGCACCCCACCGGTCGACCCGCCGGCCCGCCGGCGTCCGACGCTCCGGCCGCGCGACGGCTCGCACGCGCGGGACTACGGGCCGGGCTTCTTCGTCAAGCTCGCGCTCATGGCCGTCGTCGACGCGCTCGGGGTCTACGTGGTGTGGTCGGCCTGGCAGGCCGGCTCGTACGGCGTCCTCGCCGCGAGCCTGGCGCTGCTCGTCGCCGCGAACTGGGTGTACTTCTCGCGGCGGGCCCTGCCGCTGAAGTACATCCTCCCGGGGCTCGCGTTCCTCCTGGTCTTCCAGATCTTCGTCGTGGCCTACACGGGCTACGTCGCGTTCACCAACTACGGCACCGGGCACAACGGGACGAAGGAGCAGGCGGTCTCCGCGCTCCTCGTGCAGAACGAGCGGCGCGTCGAGGGCTCGCCCTCCGTCCCGCTCACCGTGGTCGCCGACGGCGACGAGCTCGGCTTCGCGGTCCTCACCGAGGACGGCGACGTGGAGGTCGGCAGCGCCGACCAGCCGCTCGCCGTCGCTGACGGCGCGACCGTCGACGCCGACCGCGTGACCGAGGTCCCGGGCTGGACGGTGCTCCCTCGCGACCAGGTGCTGCAGCGCCAGGGCGAGGTCACCGAGCTGCGCGTCCCGGTCTCCGAGGACCCCGAGGACGGGTCGATCCGCACGACCGACGCCCGCACCGGCTACGTCTACACCTCGTCCCTCGAGTGGGACGAGGCGGCCGACACGATGACGGACACGACGACCGGGACCGTCTACACCCCGAACGACGAGGGGCAGTTCGAGGCCGCGGACGGCTCGACGCTCGCCGTCGGGTGGCGCGTCCCCGTCGGCCTCGACAACTTCGCCACGGCGTTCACCGACAGCCGGTACGCGGAGCCGTTCGTCAAGATCCTCGCGTGGACCTTCGTCTTCGCCATCGGCTCCGTCGCGACGACCTTCCTGCTCGGCCTGTTCCTCGCGATCACGTTCAACGACACGCGCATGCGCGGCCGCAAGCTCTACCGGACGCTCATGATCCTGCCGTACGCGATCCCGGGCTTCCTCGCCGCGCTCCTGTGGTCCGGCCTGCTCAACACCCGGTTCGGCTACATCAACACGGTGCTGCTCGGCGGGGCGGAGATCCCGTGGCTCACCGACCCGTGGCTCGCGAAGCTCGCGGTCCTCGGCGTCAACCTCTGGCTCGGCTTCCCCTACATGTTCCTCATCTGCACGGGCGCGCTCCAGTCGCTGCCGTCGGACGTCATGGAGGCCGCCAAGATCGACGGCGCCGGACGCTGGCGCACCTGGAAGTCGATCACCCTGCCGCTCCTCCTCATCGCGACGGCGCCGCTGCTCATCTCGTCGTTCGCCTTCAACTTCAACAACTTCACGCTCATCTACATGCTCACGGGCGGCGGTCCACGGTTCGCCGACGCGTCCGTCCCGCTCGGGCACACGGACATCCTCATCTCGATGGTCTACTCGATCTCGGGCGTCGACGGCTCCGCCGCGAAGGACTTCGGTCTCGCGAGCGCCCTGTCGATCGTCATCTTCCTGATCGTCGGGACCATCTCCGCCCTGGCGTTCCGGACCACGCGCAAGTTCGAGGAGCTCAGCTGACATGGCGACCACCCACGCCGCGCCCGTCGTCGACGGCGCCACCCAGCCCGCCCCGGAGCGCCGCATGAAGCCCGGTCGCTGGTTCACCGAGCTCGGCTGGCGCCACGTCGTCGGCGTCGTCGC
Source organism: Cellulosimicrobium sp. Marseille-Q4280 (assembly GCF_943181405.1). GTDB lineage: Bacteria > Actinomycetota > Actinomycetes > Actinomycetales > Cellulomonadaceae > Cellulosimicrobium. The sequence continues at coordinate 315,470 of NZ_CALPBY010000003.1, read as the reverse complement.
GGTCGTCTACGCCGCGTTCCCGCTCGTGTACGTGCTCTCCGCGTCGCTCTCGGAGAACGGCACGCTGACCGGCTCGAACTCCCTGTTCTCCGACGTCAGCACGGCGAACTACGCCCAGCTCGGCACCACGATGTTCTGGACGTGGATGACGAACACGCTCGTCATCGCCGTCGTGACCTCGGTCGGCACCGTGCTCATGGGGGCCGCGGCCGCCTACGCCTTCTCGCGCTTCCGGTTCTCCGGGCGGCGCGTGGGGCTGACCTCGTTGCTCATCATCCAGATGTTCCCGCAGATGCTGGCGTTCGTGGCGATCTTCCTGCTGCTGCTCGGTCTCGGCGACGTGGTGCCGGCGCTCGGCCTCAACAGCAAGATCGCGCTCGTCGCGGTCTACCTCGGCGGCGCGCTCGGCGTGAACACGTTCCTCATGTACGGGTTCTTCAACACGGTCCCGCGCGAGCTCGACGAGGCGGCGAAGATCGACGGCGCCACGCACACGCAGATCTACTGGACGATCATCCTGCGCCTCGTCGCCCCGATCCTCGCGGTCGTCGCGCTGCTCTCCTTCATCAGCACGTTCGGCGAGTTCATCATCGCGCGCATCGTCCTGTCGTCGGAGAGCAACTGGACGCTCGCCGTCGGCCTCTACGGGTGGGTGTCCTCGCTCCGTGAGGCCAACTGGGGGCTGTTCACGGCCGGCGCCGTGATCTCGGCGCTGCCCGTGCTGGCGTTGTTCCTGTACCTGCAGAAGTACATCGTCGGCGGCCTGACCGCCGGCTCCGTGAAGGGCTGAGCCGCGTGGAGCCGTCCTCGTCCCGCAGCGTCGGCCCGGCGACCGCGCCGACCTCGGCACCGACCGCCCATCACGACGGCTCCGCGCTGTACGTCCCCGAGGGCACCCCGTCGCTCGGCGACACGGTCCCGGTCCGCGTGCGCGTACCGCGCGCGGCGGGCGTCCGGGACGTGTGGCTGCGCTCGGTCCGTGACGGCGAGCCGCGGCTGTCGCCTGCCCGCCTCGACCGCTCGGACGAGCACGAGGACTGGTACGTCGCCGACGTGCTCGTGCACAACCCGGAGACGGGGTACCGGTTCTTCCTCGACGCCCCCGGCGCCGACGGGAGCAGCGGCTACCGCTGGCTCAACGGGCGCGGCACGTGGGAGCGCGACGTGCCCGACGCCGCGGACTTCCGCCTCACGGTCCACGACCCGGCGCCGTCGTGGATGGCCGACGGCGTCGTGTACCAGGTCTTCCCCGACCGGTTCGCGCGGTCCTCGTCGGCGGCCGGCCAGGACCTCCCGGGCTGGGCCGTGCCCGCCGCGTGGGGCGACGAGCCCCACGGCTCGGGGCCCGACGTCGGGACGCAGTACTACGGGGGCGACCTCGCGGGGATCGAGGAGCGCCTCGACCACCTCGTCCGGCTCGGCGTCTCCACGCTCTACACGACGCCCGTGTTCCCGGGACGCTCGAACCACCGCTACGACGCGAGCACGTTCGACCACGTCGACCCGCTCCTCGGGGGCGACGAGGCCTACGTGTCGCTGGTCCGGGCCGCGCACGCGCGAGGGCTGCGCGTCATGGGCGACCTCACGACGAACCACACCGGCGTCGGTCACGAGTGGTTCTCGCGCGCGCTCGCCGACCCCGGGGCGCCCGAGCGGGACTTCTACTACTGGACCGAGGGCGACCCGGGCTACGTCGGCTGGCTCGAGCACGCGTCGCTGCCGAAGCTCTCCTACGGTTCGGCCGAGCTCGCGGCGCGCATGATCGACGGGCCGGGCTCCGTCGTCGGGCGCTACCTGCGCGAGCCGTTCGGCATCGACGGGTGGCGCATCGACGTCGCGAACATGACCGGTCGCTACGGCGCCGAGGACCGCACGCTCGACGTCGCGCGGACGCTGCGGGCCACGATGGCCGCGGTCAACCCCGACGCCGCGCTCGTCGCCGAGCACTTCCACGACGCCACGGGCGACCTCGCGGGCGACGGCTGGCACGCGAACATGAACTACTCGGCGTTCACGCGGCCGGTGTGGACGTGGCTGTCGCCGGCCGGGTCGTCGGTGCCGTACCTCGGCCTGCCGGTGCGCACGCCGCGGCGCGGCGGCCGGTCGGTCGTCGAGACGATGCGGGACTTCGACGCCGTGCACCCGTGGCGCGTGACCGCGTCGCAGTGGAACATGCTCGGCTCGCACGACACGCCGCGCCTGCGCTCGATCGTCGGCTCGCGCGAGCTCGTCGAGGTCGCGGCGACGCTCCTGCTCACCTACCCGGGCACGCCCGTGGTGTTCGCGGGCGACGAGGTCGGCCTCACGGGCCTCAACGGCGAGCACGCGCGCGCGACCATGCCGTGGGACGAGCCCGACCGCTGGGACGCCGCGACGTTCGAGCTCTACCGCTCCCTGATCGGGGTGCGCCGCGCGTCGCCCGCGCTGCGGTCCGGCGGGCTGCGGTGGGTCCACGTCGACGACGACGCGCTCGTCTACCTGCGCGAGACCCCGGACGAGCGCGTCCTGGTCGCCGTCGCGCGCGACGCGTGGCCGGGGGTGCGGCTGCACCCCGCGGTCGTGGGGACGGCGAGCGCGGCCGAACGGCTGCACGGCGGTCTCGACCTGCCCGCGCACGACGGCGCGTGGCGGCTCGCGGGCGACGGTCCGGCCGTGGGGGTCTGGCGGCTGCACTGAGGGTCTCCGGGACGTCGTCGCGCACCGTCCGGACGCGACGGCCTCACGCGAACAGGTGCGCGACCCGGTCCACGGCGTCGTCGTACTGCGCGCGGTCGAACGCGAAGGGCCCGAGCCGGCCGTAGTCCCAGCGCGGCTGGTGCGGCTGGGAGAAGCCGGACCACGTGACCGTGTGCTCCTCGACGGCGATCGTCGCCTCGAGCGGCCAGCAGCCTGCCTCGTGGCAGTCGCACGCCAGGATCCACGCGTGCCCCGGGGCGGGGACGCGCCCCCGCCCGTACCAGAGCTGCGCCGCCGGCCCGTACCGGAAGTGCTCGGGGACGAGCCCGCCGTACGCGCCGGCGGGGGAGTAGCCGGCGGCCGACTCGACGTCGCGTGCCATCTCGACGAGCGAGCGACCGTCGACGTAGGGCACGACCTCGACCACGCCGTCGACGGTGACGACCCGGAGCTCGAGCGCGTGCGCTGCACCCATACGGCCGAGGCTACCGCCCGCGCGCCGCCCAGTCCCTGTCGAGACCGGAGCGTCCGCCCCCGGCCTGCCCGGACCCGGGGCGGAAGGTCCCTTCTCGGCGCCATGACCTCCGTGGCAGGATCGCGGCGTGCCCGTCGAGCGAATCGCGATCCTCTCCGATGTCCACGGCAACCTGTCCGCGCTCGAGGCGGTGCTCGCCGACGCCGCGTCGCGCGGCGTGACGCGCATCGTCAACCTCGGCGACGACGTCGGCAAGGGCCCGCGCGGGAGCGCGGTGGAGGACCGGTGCCACGAGGTGTGCGAGGTCAACGTCCGCGGGAACTGGGACGACTTCCTGCCGCGCTGGGCCGACGAGTCGGCGCCCGAGATGGTGTGGTGGCGCGACGAGCTGCGCCCCGACCAGCGCGAGCGCCTCGCCGCCCGCCCCCTGTGCCACGACCTGCTGCTCAGCGGGCGGCGCGTGCGCCTGTTCCACGCGTCCGCGAGGAGCCTGTACACCAGGGTGCACTTCCACCACACGCCCGAGGAGTTCGCGAGCATGTTCGCCGCGACCGACCTCACCGGGCCGGGGCCGGAGCCCACGGTCGTCGGGTACGGCGACGTGCACGACGCCTACCTCGAGATCGACCGTGGCCGGACGCTCTTCAACACCGGCAGCGTCGGCAACCCGCTCGACGAGCCGACGCCGGTCTACGCGATCCTCGAGGGCGTCGTCGACTCGCCCGACCCCGCCCCGTTCGCGCTCCAGCACGTCCGCGTCCCCTACGACGTCGAAGCCGAGATCGCGGTCGCGTACGAGCTGGGGATGCCGCAGGCCGACCAGTGGGCTCGCGAGCTGCGTACCGCGGTCTACCGGGGGCTGCACGAGCAGTCGGACTGACCGGCCGCGCCCGGGCGGTCCGGCCGGTCGACACGCAGGGATCGCTACGCTGAGCCGGTGCAGACCTTCGAGCAGGGCGCGTTCGACCCCACGGTCGTCGGGTCCTTCCCCCGCCCGGCCTCCGGCGAGGAGGGGACGGCGTCGTACACGGACGCCGACACGGAGCGCTGGTCCGTCGAGTCGCCGAAGTCCCGGGCCCGCACCCCGTTCGAGCGGGACCGCGCGCGCATCGTCCACTCCTCGGCCCTGCGGCGTCTCGGCGCGAAGACGCAGGTGCTCGGCCCGGGCAGCGACGACTTCGTGCGCACCCGGCTCACCCACACGCTCGAGGTCGCGCAGGTGGGCCGCGAGATCGGCAAGGCGCTCGGCTGCGACCCCGACATCGTCGACACCGCGTGCCTCGCGCACGACCTCGGGCACCCGCCGTTCGGGCACAACGGCGAGCGGGCGCTCGCGGACCTGGCGGTCGACATCGGCGGGTTCGAGGGCAACGCCCAGACGCTGCGTCTCCTCACGCGCCTCGAGCCGAAGGCGGTCACCGACGACGGCCGGCCCGTCGGCCTCAACCTCACGCGCGCGAGCCTCGACGCGAGCGTCAAGTACCCGTGGGGAGCCGGCGAGGGGCCACCCCGGGCCGACGGGCGCGCGACCCACAAGTTCGGCGTGTACGAGGACGACCGCCCCGTGTTCGACTGGCTGCGCGCCGGTGCGCCGAGCCAGGTGAAGTGCCTCGAGGCGCAGGTCATGGACCTCGCCGACGACGTCTCCTACTCCGTGCACGACGTCGAGGACGCCGTCGTCGGGGGCCGCATCGAGCTCGCGGTGCTCGAGGACGCCGAGGAGCGCGACCGTGTCGTGCGCGCGGTGCACGCCTGGTACGGCACCGCGCAGGACGCGGCCGAGCTCGAGGCCGCGATCGGTCGCCTGCAGAAGACGGGGCACCTCGTCACCGGGTTCGACGGCTCGCGGCGTGCCCTCGCCGCGCTCAAGGACGCGACGAGCCAGCTCATCGGCCGGTTCACGGGCGCCGCCCAGGAGGCCACGCGCGCCGTCTTCGGCGACGGACCCCTGACGCGCTACGCGGCGCGACTCGTCGTGCCCGACGAGACCGTCGCCGAGATCCTCGTGCTCAAGGGGATCGCCGTCGCCTACGTCATGGCGCCCCGCGAGCAGGAGCCGCTCTACCAGCGGCAGCGCGAGGTGATCGCGGACCTCGTCGAGGTGCTCGCCGACCGGGCGCCGGTAGCGCTCGAGCCGTCGTTCGCCGCCGACTGGGCGGAGGCGGCCGACGACGCCGCGCGCCTGCGCGTCGTCGTCGACCAGGTCGCGTCGCTCACCGACGTGTCGGCGATGCAGCTGCACGCGCGGCTCGTGCGTCCGCACGGCTGACGCGCCCGACGCACCGCCTCAGTCGTCGCCGCGCTGGGTGATCCACGCGTCGCTCGCACGCTGCACGTCCTCCGCGGTCACCGACTCCGCGACGGTGACGAAGTACCAGCGGTGTCCGAACGGGTCCCGCACCGCGGCCTGCCGGAACCCCTCGAACCAGTCCGCCGGCTCGGCGAGGCTCGACGCCCCCGCCGCGACGGCGCGGGCGTGCGCCGCGTCGGTGTCCTCGACCGGCACGGAGAAGGACGCGTGCGTCGGCGCGCCCGGCTCCGGCGCGGCCGAGTCGGGCGGGAACTCCTCCGCGACCGTGAAGGTCGAGACGCCCGCCGCCGACCGGAGCCGCAGGTCCGAGTGGATCACCGCGTCGCCGGCCGTGACCACGTCGACCACCTCGGCGCCGAGCGCCGCCTCGTAGAACGCGATGGCCTCCCGCGCGCCGCTCACCGTCACGTTCGGGTGCAGTGCCGACATCTCCATGGTGTCCTCCTCCGACAGTCGCCCCGTGCGGGGCGCGTCCGTGCTCTCGCGTGCTCGTCCCGTGCTTGTCCCGAGCTCGTCCCGGGACCACCATGCTCCTGTCGGTCCGTCGTGCCAGTCTTGGAGGAATGCGACAGGTGTTCGAACGCGAGCCTCCCGTCGGGGCACGTCCTCCGACGACGTCCCTGCGCGGGATCGTCGACCCCGCTGCCGCACGCCGCGGCTTCGAGCTCGTGCGGATCGACCCGGCGCCCGACGTCGCCGACCTCGTCGAGCGGCACTGGGTCGTGCGCTGGGACCTGCCACCGGGGGAGTCGTTCACGCAGGTCGTCGTGCCGCACCCCGTCGCCAACGTCGTCGCGGAGGAGTCCGGCTACGCCGCGCACGGGATCCCGCCAGGCCTGTTCGAGCGCACCCTCGTGGGGAGCGGTGCGGTCGTGGGGACGAAGCTTCGACCGGGCGCCTTCCGTGTCCTGCTCGGGTCCGCCGACGCCGTGCGACCCGGCGCGCTCGTCCCCGCCGCGTCGTTCCTGGGCCCGACGGCGGACGCGGCCTCCCGCTCGGCCGTCACCCTGGCCGTCCGTGGTCGTCCCGAGGACGCGGTGGCCGAGGTCGAGCCGCTCGTGCGCGCTCGCGCGCGCGCCGTCCGCTCCGCCCGGACCGCGCGGGACCTCGAGCGGGTCCGGACCGTGATGGCCACGCTCGTGGCCGGCCGCCTCGGGCCGGGAGCCGGCGTGCACGACCTCGCGGACGTCGTCGGGACCACGCCGCGCACGCTGCAGCGCCTGTTCGCCCGGTATGTCGGCGTGAGCCCCAAGTGGGTGCTGCAGCGGCACCGCGTCCACGTCGCCGCCGACCTGCTCGCCGCCGACCCCGGGCAGGACCTCGCGACCCTTGCGACCGCCGTCGGCTACTACGACCAGGCGCACCTCGGGACCGACTTCGCCCGCGTGACCGGGACCACCCCGGCGGCGTACGCGCGCCGGTGCGCCGCGTCGCGGGCGGCGCTCGCGGAGGCCGTCGGCGCGGGACCCGGCACCGGCGCCGGAGCGGCCTCCACGGCCGCCCCGGACGCATAGACTCGGGTCGTGGCAGGCCTGATCCGACGCGAGGACGTGGACGCCGTCCGCGACCGCGCACGGATCGACGAGATCGTCTCCGCGCACGTCACGCTCAAGTCCGCCGGCGTCGGCTCGCTCAAGGGACTGTGCCCGTTCCACGACGAGCGCTCGCCGTCGTTCCACGTGCGGCCCGGGGTCGGGCGCTGGCACTGCTTCGGCTGCGGCGAGGGCGGCGACGTCATCTCGTTCGTGCAGAAGATCGACGGGCTGACGTTCACCGAGGCGGTGGAGTACCTCGCCGACCGCGTCGGGATCCAGCTCCGGTACGAGGAGAGCGGGCACGGCGGGGGAGCACTCCGCCCGCGCGAGGAGCCCGGCAGGCGCCAGCGCCTGCTCGAGGCCCACCGCGTCGCGGCGCAGTACTTCACGGAGCAGCTCGTCGGCCCGGGGGCGGGCGCCGCGCGCGCGTTCCTCGCCGAGCGCAGCTTCGACCGGTCCGACGCCGAGCACTTCGGGGTCGGCTACGCACCGACCGGCTGGGACAGCCTGCAGCGGCATCTCCAGGGTCGTGGGTTCACCCAGGCCGAGCTGGTCGCGTCGGGTCTCATGAGCCAGGGTCAGCGCGGGATCTACGACCGCTTCCGCGGCCGGCTCGTGTGGCCGATCCGCGACGTCACCGGCGAGATCGTCGGGTTCGGCGCGCGCCGCCTGTACGACGAGGACCAGGGCCCCAAGTACCTCAACACCCCCGAGACGTCGCTCTACAAGAAGTCGAACGTGCTGTACGGCATCGACCTGGCGAAGCGCGAGATCGCGAAGCAGAAGCGCGTCGTCGTGGTCGAGGGCTACACCGACGTCATGGCCGCGCACCTGTCCGGCGTGACCACCGCCGTCGCGACGTGCGGCACCGCGTTCGGCACCGAGCACGCGCGCATCGTGCGCCGCCTCCTGGGCGACACGACGGCGGGCGGCGGCATGCAGCTCGCGTCCGGGACGTCCGTCGGCGGCGAGGTGATCTTCACGTTCGACGGCGACGCCGCCGGGCAGAAGGCCGCCGTCAGAGCGTTCGGCGAGGACCAGCGGTTCTACGCGCAGACGTTCGTCTCCGTCGAGCGCAGCGGCATGGACCCGTGCGAGCTCCGGATGGCGCGCGGACCGGACGCGGTGCGTGCGCTCGTCGACGGGCGTCAGCCGCTGTTCGAGTTCGTCATCCGCACGACGCTCGCCGGGTTCGACCTCGACACCGCCGAGGGACGCGTCGGCGCGCTGCGCGCCGCGGCACCGATCGTCGCGGGCATCCGCGACGCCGCGCTGCGTCCCGAGTACGCGCGCCTGCTCGCGGGGTGGATCGGCATGGACGCGGACCGCGTGCGGCGCGAGGTCGCGTCGGCGAGCCGTCGGACCACGCCCGGCCCCGTGCGCACGTCGCGTCCCGACGACGCCCGCCAGGGCGCGGCCGACGACGCCCCGGTCGTGCCCGCGATGCCCGCACCGGACCCCCGCGACCCCGTCGCGCGTCGCGAGCGGCTCGCCCTCGTCGCGGTGCTGCAGTACCCGCAGCACGTGCCGCCCGTGTTCGACACCCTCGACGAGGACGCCTTCTCGGTCCCGGCCTGGCGTGCGGTGCACGCCGCGGTCCGTGCCGCCGGCGGTGCCCGCGAGGGCGCGGTGCTCGGCGCGGGCCGCTGGGTGGAGGCCGTCGTCGAGCAGGCCGCGGAGCCGGTCCGGGGCCTCGTCACCGAGCTCGCCGTCGCCCCGCTCCCGGAGGACCGCGAGAGCGTCGTCGGGGGGTATGTGGCTGGCGTCGTGCGCGGGCTCGTGGACCTCGGCCTCACCCGCCGGATCGCCGACGCGAAGAGCAGGCTCCAGCGCCTCGACCCGTCGGCCGACGTCGCCGCGTACCAGGAGGCCTTCGCCCGGCTCCTCGCGGTCGAGGCCGAACGGCGCACGCTGCGCGAGGGCGAGATCGCCTGACGGTCTGCGCGGCGCATCGCGCCGGAGGCACGACGAGTGCGAGCGAGCCGCGGCCGCTGTCCGAGAGACGTGCGTCGGGACGAGAAAGGGGCGCCGACCTGTGTCGACGCCCCTTCCGAAGGCTCCCGCGGTAGGACTTGAACCTACGACCGTCCGATTAACAGTCGGATGCTCTGCCAGCTGAGCTACGCGGGATCGGCCACGGCTTCACCGTGGTGACCGGGGAAAACTCTAGCAGGCTCAGAGGGGTAGTCCGGACGCCGACCGGACGCGGGACTCGGCGGCGTCGACCCGTGCGGCGACCTCCGGGTCGTCGAGATCGACCCCCGGTTCCGTGACGACCTGGGAGAACAGGCCGCCGTCGGGATGGCGGCGTACCGCGACCCGCGCGGTGCGTCCTGCGGCGAACGTCACGGTCTCGGACAGGACGACGGACGACTGGACCCGTTCGCGCAGCGTCTGGACGAGGGCGGTGCGTCGCGGGTCGGCGAGGCGGAGGTCCGCCGGAGGGCTCCCGTCGACCCAGGAGACGGAGATGGTCGACGACTCGGGCGAGTACGACGCGCGGTCGACGTCGGACCAGGGGCGCCTCGACGCCACCGCGCCGGACGCGTCGCTCGTCACGAGCGTGCTGCGCGTCGCGACGGCCCACGCGCCGTCCACGAGCTCCGCCGACGCGAGCACGCGGTCCCCGGCGGGGATGTCGAGGGCGCGGCGGACCGGGTCGGGGAGCGAGTGGCGGCGGAACCAGGACACGGACCTACGGTAACCGCTGAGCGATGGGGGAGGACGACGTCGCGAACGGCAGGGATGCTCCGGCCGACGGCCGGGCGTCGCGGTGATGACTGGTGCCCCGTGCAGGACTTGAACCCGCGACCGAGAGATTATGAGTCTCCTGCTCTGACCAGCTGAGCTAACGGGGCGCGCGGCGATCTTAGCGCTCACCGGGTGCGCCCCGGTCGCTGCGACGGTCTCATGGAGTCATGACCATCCGGGTGCGGCGCGTCCACGACGAGCCGTCCGACGACGACGGGTTTCGCGTCCTCGTCGACCGGCTGTGGCCCCGTGGGGTCAGCAAGGAACAGGGAGCACAACCAGGCGGTCGTCCTGCGCGACTACCTGGAGGCCGGGACGCCCGCCGCCTCGACCTGAGCGGCCGGTGAGCGAGTCTCCGGGCGCGCCTCCTGCGGCCCGCTCTCGCGCCGCAGGTCCCGGTCGAGCGCCCTCCTCAGTCGGGGCCCGAACGGTCGTTCGACGAGCCGGTGGATGGCCAGCGCGAGGAGAAGGCACGTCGCGGTGGCGAGCGCGAGGGTGGCCCAGCCGGGCAGGGCCGGGTGCGCCGTCTCGATGACCCACCGGCCCCACGAGGAGTGGACGAGGTAGAGCGGGTACGTCAGGGCACCGAGCGTCGTCGGCCACCTCCAGGAGAGCCGCGTGAGCGGCGTCATGGTCGCGGCGGCGACGACCACGAAGCACAGGACGATCGCGGTCCAGTACGTCGCCGGGCCGAGGACGAGGTCGGTGCTGTTCTCGATCCGTACCGCCTGGATGCGCCCCGAGTGCGCGGCCGCGAGCGCGACGTCGAGCCCCAGCGCGAGCCACAGGACCGGTGAGCGAGGCTCGCGCGTGAGCAGGAACAGCACCATGCCGCCGGCGAACAGCGGGGCGTCGGCCGCGACCAGGACGGTCGCCAGGAGGTCGGAACCGGTCTGCGTCGCGATCGCCCCGGCGACCGGCCAGAGCGTGACGAACGCGATCAGCCGACCGCGCGTCAGGCCGAGCGCCAGGAGGACCCCGACGAGCACGTAGAACCGCAGCTCGGACCAGAGCGTCCAGTAGACGGCCTCGACGTCCTCGATGCCGAACGCCCGCTGCACCATCGTGAGGTTCACCACGGCCTGCGGCAGGTCCACGTCTCGCCGTCCCGGGGCGACGAGCACGAGCAGCACGAGCGTCACGAGGACCGATGCCCAGTACGCGGGGAACAGTCGCCCCGCGCGTGACGCGACGAAGCCGCGGACGTCGCGCCCCCAGGCGGTCATGAGGATGACGAAACCGCTGATGACGAAGAAGAGCTGCACCCCGAACGAGCCGAACGCCGCGACCTGCTGGACCCCGGGCATCACCTCGCTCGTGCGGTCGCCCCAGGCGTGGTGGTTGACGGCGACGAAGTGGTACGCCAGGACGGCCGCTGCGGCGGCGAATCGGAGCCCGTCGAGCGCGACGAGACGAGGGGGCGTCGTGGACATCCGAGGCACGTTACCAAACCGTGATGTGTGGCTGCCGGGCTCCGACGTCCGAAATGCGTGGAAGGGCTCGGGCTGCCAGAGTGTCGGGGCCGGAGATCCCGGCGGCGCGAGGGGCGGCGTCCTGACGTGAAGGAGAATCCGTGGCACCGAGCATGAGCTCAGGAGGGAAGTCGGCCGCTCGCAGCGCTCAGGGGAGCAAGACGCTGGAGCTGCTGGCCCGCGCGGGGTACGCGATGAGCGGGGTGCTCCACCTCGTCATCGGGGTGCTGGCCGTCCAGGTCGCGACGGGCGGGGCGTCGAGCGAGGAGGCGAGCCAGACCGGTGCGCTCGCCGCGGTCGCCGAGACACCGGGCGGCACGGGGCTCCTCTGGTTCGCCGTGGTGGCGTTCGCCGCCCTCGGCCTGTGGCAGGTGACGGTCGCCCTGAGCGGGGCGCTCGAGACGTCCGACCGGCTCAAGGCCGCCGGTAAGGCGGTCGTCTACGTCGCGCTCGGCGTGCTGGCCGTGCAGGTCGTGTCGGGGGCGTCGAGCGGCTCGGGGCAGGAGGAGAGCTTCACGGCGCGACTCATGCAGAGCCCGGGCGGCGCGCTGCTGGTCGGTGCCGTCGGGGTCGGGATCGTCGTGGTCGGCGTCTACCACGTGGTCAAGGGCTGGAAGAAGAAGTTCCTCGAGGACCTGCGGGGCGGCACGAGCGGCCACGTCGGCCGCGCGGTCGTCCGGCTCGGGCAGGTGGGCTACATCGCGAAGGGCATCGCCCTCGGCGTCCTCGGCGGGCTCTTCGTCGTGGCCGCGGTGCAGAACGACCCGGAGCAGGCCGGCGGTCTCGACGCCGCGTTCGCGACGATCGTGGCGCAGCCCTTCGGCGTGGTGCTCCTCGTGGCCATCGGCCTCGGGTTCGCCGCGTACGGCCTGTACTCGTTCGCCCGGGCGCGCTACGCCCGGATGTGACCTGCGTCCCGGGCGGGCGTCACACGGGGAGACCGCCCGCCCGGGAGGCCGTTGCGCGACGTCCTCGTGGAAGAATGCGGGCATGGCGATGAGAGAGATCCGCACCATCCCCGACCCCGTGCTCCGCACCCCGTGCGACGAGATCACCACGATCGACGACCGCGTGCGGTCCCTGGTCGCCGACCTCGTCGAGACCGTGGACCACGACGGCCGGGCGGGTCTCGCCGCGAACCAGATCGGCGTCAACCTCCGCGCGTTCTCCTGGAACATCGACGACGAGATCGGCTACGTCCTCAACCCCCGGATCGTCGAGCTCTCCGACGACTTCCAGGACGGCGACGAGGGGTGCCTCTCCGTCCCGGAGCTCTGGTTCCCCACCCGGCGCGCCTGGTACGCGCGCGTCGTCGGCACGGACCTCGACGGCAACGAGGTCGTCGTGGAGGGCACGGAGCTCATGGCCCGCTGCCTGCAGCACGAGTGCGACCACCTCGACGGCATGCTCTACCTCGACCGGCTCGACCGCTCGGTCCGCAAGAAGGCGATGCGGGAGCTGCGCGCCCAGCTCTGAGGGCAGCGCGGCGCTCGCGGTGTCGGGGGCGCAGTCAGGGCGCGCCCCGCGAATCTCTCGCGCATCCGTGCGCCGTCGTGCAAGATAGGCACGAGACACGCCGTGACGGTTGTGCGACGTGCCGTGGATCCACCCTGGTGAGGACGTTGGGGAAGACGAAACCTCGACCTAGGGAGGCAGACATGGCCGGTGCCATCACCCGCGGTGTTCTTTACGTGCACTCAGCACCCCGTGCTCTGTGCCCGCACATGGAGTGGGCCGCCGGGAACGTCCTCGGCGTGCGCGTCTCCCTGGACTGGACCGAGCAGCCCGCGGCGCGCGGGCTGTATCGCGGCGAGTACTCCTGGCAGGGCACGCAGGGCACGGGGGCGAAGCTCGCGTCCGCGCTGCGCGGCTGGTCCCACCTGCGGTACGAGGTGACCGAGGAGCCCAGCCACGGGGTCGACGGTGGGCGCTGGTCCCACACGCCCGACCTGGGGATCTTCTACGCCGCGACCGACGTGCACGGCAACATCGTGGTGCCCGAGGACCGCGTGCGCGCCGCGCTCGAGCAGGCCAACGATCCCTGGGCCATGCGCGAGGCGCTGCACCTCGCGCTCGGCAAGGCCTGGGACGACGAGCTCGAGCCGTTCCGCTACGCCGGGGCGGGCGCCCCCGTGCGCTGGCTGCACCGCGTGGGCTGACCGTGGGCTGACGGGACGCCTGCACGGCGGGACACCGTCACGACGACGCGAGGCCGCCTCCCGGCCGGGAGGCGGCCTCGCGTGCGTGGCGGTCCGTCAGGCGCTCGTCACCGCGAGCGCGACGTTGTGGCCGCCGAAGCCGAACGAGTTGTTGAGCGCCACGACGTCGCCCGCGGGCAGCGCCGACGGCGTGTCGCGGACGAGCGGCACCTGGAGCTCCGGGTCGGGGTTCGCGACGTTGATCGTCGGAGGCGCGAGGCGCTCCGCGACGGCCTTGATCGTGAAGATCGACTCGAGCGCGCCGGCACCCCCGAGGAGGTGCCCCGTCATCGACTTGGTCGCGGAGAGCTGGACGTGGTCCGCGTCCCCGCCGAGCAGCGTGCGGATCGAGCGGGTCTCGGTGAGGTCGCCGACCTTGGTCGACGTCGCGTGCGCGTTGACGTGCACGACGTCGCGGCCGGTGACCCCGGCCTCCTCGAGCGCCCGGCGCATCGCGGCGACCTGACCGCGGCCCTCGGGGTCGGGGGACGTGATGTGGTAGGCGTCGGACGACAGGCCGACGCCCGCGAGCCGGGCGTACACGCGCGCGCCGCGCGCTGCGGCGTGCTCGGCGCTCTCCAGCACGACGACGCCCGCGCCCTCGCCGATGACGAACCCGTCGCGGTCGACGTCGTAGGGGCGGGAGGCGCCCTGCGGGTCGTCGTTGCGGAGCGAGAGCGTTCGCGACGCCGCGAAGGCGGCGATCGGCATGGGGTGGATGGTGGCCTCGGTCCCGCCCGCGACGACGACGTCCGCGCGGCCCGCGCGGATCATGTCGACGCCGTAGCCGATGGCCTCGGCGCCGGACGCGCACGCGGAGACGAGCGCGTGGGCGCCGGCGCGGGCGCCGAGCTCGAGCGAGACGTACGCGGTGGGGGAGTTCGGCATGAGCATCGGGACGGTCATGGGCAGCATGCGGCGGGTGCCGCGCTCGCGCAGCGTGTCCCAGCCGTCGAGCGTGGTCCAGATGCCGCCGATGCCGGACGACACGACGGTGCCGAGCCGGTCTCCGTCGACGTCGGGGCTGCCCGCGTCGGCCCAGGCCTCGCGCGCCGCGACGATCGCGTACTGCGTGGAGGGGTCCATGCGCTTCATCTCGGGGCGCGCGAGGACCTCCTCGGGCTTGACCTTGATCGTCGCTGCGAACGTGACGGGGATCTCGTAGCGCTCGGACCAGTCGTTGTCGAGCGTTCGCGCCCCGGACTCGCCGGCGAGCGCGGCCGCCCAGGTCGTGGGCACGTCCCCGCCGAGCGGCGTGGTGGCGCCGAGGCCGGTGACGACGACTTCACGGACGGCAGACATGGGAGCTCCTCGAGGGTGTTCGGTCGACGGGTGGGCGGACGGGCCGGCGGGGTGGTGCCGGCCCGTCCGCACGGCCTGCCGGGCAGGCCGGGTGCTCAGGCGGCCTGGGCGCCCGTGATGTACGAGACGGCGTCGCCGACCGTGGTGAGGTTCTTGACCTCCTCGTCGGGGATGCGGACCCCGAACTTGTCCTCGGCGTGCGTGACGATCGTCATCATCGAGAGGGAGTCGATGTCGAGGTCGTCGGTGAAGGACTTCTCGAGCGCGACGGCGTCCGTCGGCAGACCCGTCTCCTCGGCGACGATCTCCGCGAGGCCGGCGAGGACTTCCTGCTCGGTGTAAGCCATGGTTTCTCCTTGTCGTGGGTCCGGTGGACCGGTCCCGGTGGCGGTGCTCGGGCTGGCCCGAACGGTGGTGCGGTACTTGGTTGCGGCGTGGTCCGTCGGTCGACGACGAACCGCCCAGGGTGATTCTTCCCTACGGGAGGACGACGACCTGCGCTGCGTAGACGAGCCCGGCCCCGAAGCCGATCTGGAGGGCGAGATCGCCGGAGCGGACCTGCCCATCGGCGAGGAGCCGCTCGGTCGCGAGCGGGATCGACGCGGCCGACGTGTTGCCGGTCTCCACGATGTCCCGCGCGACCGCCACGGTGTCGGGCAGGCCGAGCTGCTTGACGAGCTGGTCCGTGATCCGCAGGTTGGCCTGGTGCGGGATGAAGGCCCGGATGTCGTGGGGGCCGACGCCGGCCTCGGCCATCGCCTTCGCGGCGACGGGGGCCATCTGGAAGCTCGCCCACTTGAAGACGGTCTGCCCGTCCTGGCGCATCGTCGCGAAGCCGGGCTCGGGCTCCGAGCGCAGGTCGGTCCAGGCGTGCGTCTGCCGGATCGCGCTCGCCCGGCTCCCGTCCGAGCCCCAGACGGTGGGACCGATGCCGGGCACGTCGGACGGACCGACGACCGCGGCGCCCGCACCGTCGCCCAGCAGGAACGAGATGGTGCGGTCCGTCGGGTCCACGAAGTCGCTGAGCTTCTCGGCCCCGACGACGAGGACGTGCCGCGCGGTCCCGGACCGGACCAGGGCGTCCGCCTGCGCGATGCCGTAGGCGTACCCGGCGCAGGCCGCGGACACGTCGAAGGCCGCGGCGGGGGTCGCGCTCAGCCGGTCGGCGAGCACGGCGGCCGCGGACGGCGTCTGGCGGAACCAGGTGATGGTGGCGACGATCACGGCGTCGACGTCGGTGCCGGTCAGGCCCGCGGCGTCGAGCGCGCGTCGTGCTGCGGCCTCCGCGAGGTCGACGACGTCGACGTCGGACCCGGCGCGGCGCCGGGTGGCGATGCCCGTGCGCTGGCGGATCCACTCGTCGGACGACTCGATGGGGCCGGCGAGGTCGTCGTTCGTCACGACGTCCTCACCCCGCGCGGCACCGATCGCGAGGATCCGCGAGTGGGCGGGCCCGGTGGCCTGCCGCAGCGTCGGGCTGGTCACGCCCCCGCCCCCGCGGCGACGGAGTGCCGTGCGACGAGGTCGCGCGCCGCCGAGACGTCGGCGGGCGACTTCACCGCGACGGTCTCGACGCCGCGCAGCGTGCGTCGGGCGAGCCCGGTGAGCACGCCGCCCGGGGCGAGCTCGAGGATCGCGGTGACGCCGAGCTCGGCGAGCGTCTCCTGGCACAGGTCCCACCGGACGGGCGCGGCGATCTGCGCGGTGAGGCGACGGACGACGTCGCGGGCCTTGCCGTGGCTGCTGCCCTCGAGGTCGATGCGGCCGTAGGGCTCGCCGTCCGCGTTCGACAGGAACGGCAGGCGCGGGTCGCTCACGTCCCAGGCCGCGGCCACGGGCTCGAAGGCCTCCCGCGCCGACTGCATGAACGGCGTGTGGAACGCCCCGGCGACCTGGAGGGGGATGACGCGCGCCTTGGCCGGCGGCTTCTCGGCGAGCGTGAGCAGGTGCTCGAGCGCGCCGGCGGCGACGACCTGGCCGCCCCCGTTGACGTTGGCGGGCCACAGCCCCGCCGCCTCGATCGCCGTGAGGACCTCCTCCGGGTCCCCGCCGACGACGGCGCTCATCCCGCTCGGGTTCGCGGCCGCGGCCTCGGCCATGAACCGCGCGCGGTGCGAGACGAGCCCGACGGCACCCGCGTCGTCGAGCACGCCCGCCACGGCCGCAGCGGCGAGCTCGCCGACGGAGTGGCCGGCCGTGACGTCGACGACGTCGGCGGCGTCACGGCCGTCGAGGATCTCGCGCAGCGCGACGAGCGACGACGCGACGATCAGCGGCTGCGCGACGGCGGTGTCCCGGATCGTCTCCGCGTCCGACGTCGTGCCGTGGGCGACGAGGTCGGTCTCGGCGGCCTCGCCGAACGCGGAGAGGCGGTCGGCGACGCCGGGCAGCTCGAGCCAGGGCGCGAGCATTCCGGGGGACTGGGAGCCCTGTCCAGGGCACAAGACGGCGAGCACCTGTCAACTGTGCCAACGCGGTGTCGACGGACCACGTCACGACCCGCACCAACCTTGGCGGAGGCGTTTGTGCGGAACCTCCAAGGACGGCGCGAGGGCCTCAGCGCGGGACCGCCGCGAGCTGGCCGAGCGCGAGCGCGACCTGGAGCACGAACGACTCGCGGGCGTCGAGCGGGTCCCACCCGGTGATCTCCGAGACCTTGCGCAGGCGGTACCGCACGGTGTTGGGGTGCACGTACAGCGTGCGCGCGGCGGCCTCGAGCGAGCGACCCGTCCCGAGGTACGCCGAGAGCGTCTCGAGCACGGAGCCCGTCGCCTCGGCGAGCGGGCGGTACGCCTGCGTCACGAGCGTCCGCCGGGCGGTCGTGTCTCCCGTCAGGACGCGCTCGGGCAGCAGGTCGTCGGCGAGGACCGGTCGCGGTGCCTGGGGCCAGGCGGGCGCGGCGCGCAGGCCTGCGAGGGCGGCCTGCGCGGAGCGACCGGCCTCCTCGAGACCGGCGACGGTGGGTCCGATGACGACGGGACCGGGGCCGAAGCGTGGGAGCAGGGAGGCCGCGGCGGCCTGGAGGTCGCCCTCGCCGCCGAGGACGAGGACCAGCCGGTCGCCGTGGATGCCGACGAGCGCGTCGCCCGCGGCGCGGCGCGTGGCCCGCCGGAGCTCGGCCGTGCGCACCTCGTCGAGCGACGCGGTCGTCGTGCCCGCGATGACCAGGGTCGAGCCGCGCCCGCCCCAGCCCAGCGCGGACACGCGCGAGCGCAGCGAGTCGTCGCCGTCGCCGCGCACGAGCGCGTCGACGACGAGCGCCTCGAGGCGAGCGTCCCAGGCGCCGCGGACCTCGGCCGCGCGGGCGTAGACCTCGGCGGCCGAGAAGGCGACCTCGCGCGAGTAGCGCAGCACCGCCTCGCGCAGGTCGCGCTCGCCGCCGGGGGCCGCGAGCTGGTCCGAGTGCGCCTCGACCACCTCGACGACGATCCGCACGAGCTGGAGCGTGTTCTGCAGCGAGATCGAGCGCGTGAGCTCGGGCGGCGCCGCGGCGAAGATCTCGCTCACGCCGTGCGGCGGGGCCAGGGGGTCCGCGTACCAGGTGACGAAGGCGGTGATGCCCGACTGGGCGACGAGCCCGACGTACGACCGGTCCTCGGCGGGCAGCTCGCGGTACCAGGGCACCTCCTCGTCGAGGCGCCGCAGCGCGGCCGCCATGAGCAGCCCGCTCCCGTCGCGCAGTCCCTGGAGGTTGTCCGCGTTGCCGGCGGCTCCGGTGGCGCGGGAACGGCCGGAGGCTGTCGGGGAGGTGGCCGTCACGCGCCGAGCATACGGGCCGGTGTTGTGGACAGTCCACAAACCGTCGGTCGCGAGGACCCGCGGGAGGTCTGGTGCCGGGGCGGTCGGGTGAGCGTCCGGGGGAGCCGCTAGGGTCGTGGGCATGGCCCTGATGCCCCGCCTGCGCCAGCTCATGCGACGCCCGACGTCCGCGTCGACGGTCGGCGCGCGCCGACCCCGGTCGGGCGAGAAGCGCGGCGACACCGTCCACGAGGACGCCCTGCGCGCGATGCTGGGCGACGACCCGAACGACGAGCGCGCGTTCCGTGCCCTCGCCGAGCTCGTGCGACGGCGTGCTGCCGAGGGGACCCACGTGGACGACCCGCTGGCCGCGCCGGCCGACGAGTCCGAGAAGCAGCGCGCCGCCGACCTGGCGGTGTGGGCGCTCGCCGAGGAGCTCGCGGGCCACCCCAAGGGATGGTTCCCCCTCATCGAGCTCGGCCGCCTCTCGCTCGACGACGACCAGGAGTCCGCGCTGCGCCGCTTCGCCACCGCGGCCGAGCGCGACCACACCGGGCGCGCCCTCGCCCAGTCGATGGAGGTGCTCCGCGACGCCGGTCTCCCCGGCGAGGCGCTCGGGCTCGGCGTGGGCCACTGGCGCGCTCGCGAGCACGACCCCGAGGTCGGGCGACAGCTCGTCCTCGCCGCGATCGAGGCGGACCGAGCGGTCGAGGCGCGGCACCACCTCGAGTCGCTCACGTCCTACGGCGACCCGGAGGCGGTCGCCCGCGTGCGCACCGAGCTCGAGCGCGCCGTCGCGCAGGCCGAGCAGCACCGCGCGGGCACGTAGGAGACCACGGCCGCGCCGCACGACGAGCGCTGCACGAGCGGCTGCACGACGACGGCCGGTCACCTCCCAGCTGGGAGGTGACCGGCCGTCGTCGTGCAGCGGTCAGAGCGTGCGGACCGTCAGGAGTCGCCGCCGGCGTTGCCGGACGTCCCGGCGGTGACGTCCATGAGGCGGTACTTCTCGATCGCCTTCGCCGACGCGTCGGCGGGCACCTTGCCCTGCTTGGCGAGCGCCTGCAGGGTGCGCACCACGACGGACGGACCGTCGATCTTGAAGTGGCGGCGGGCCGCGGCGCGCGTGTCGGAGAAGCCGAAGCCGTCCGCACCGAGCACCTCGTAGTCGCCGGGGACCCACTTGCGGATCTGGTCGGGGACCAGGTGGTCGTAGTCGCTCGTCGCGACGAACGGACCCTCGGCACCCGCGAGCTTCGCGGTGACGTACGGCGTGCGGACCTCGGCGGCAGGGTCGAGGAACGCGGCCTGGTCCGCGGCGAGGCCGTCGCGGCGCAGCTCGTTCCAGCTCGTCACGCTCCACACGTCGGCCGACACGCCCCAGTCCTCCTTGAGGAGCTGCTGCGCCTCGAGCGCCCACGGCACGCCGACGCCGGAGGCGAGGAGCTGGGCCTTCGGACCCTCGGACTCGGAGACCGAGACGCGGTGGATGCCGCGCAGGATGCCCTCGACGTCGACGTCCTCCGGCTCTGCCGGCTGGACCATCGGCTCGTTGTACACCGTGAGGTAGTACATGACGTTCTGGTCGCGGCCGTCGGAGCCGTCCCCGAACATGCGCTCGATGCCGTCGCGCACGATGTGCCGGATCTCGTAGCCGTACACCGGGTCGTACTGGACCATCGCGGTGTTCGTGCCCGCGAGGAGCGGGGAGTGCCCGTCGGCGTGCTGGAGGCCCTCGCCCGTGAGCGTCGTGCGGCCCGCGGTGGCGCCGACGATGAAGCCGCGCGTGAGCTGGTCGCCCGCCGCCCAGAACTGGTCGCCGGTGCGCTGGAAGCCGAACATCGAGTAGAAGATGTAGACCGGCACCATGATCTCGCCCTGCGTGGCGTAGGACGTGCCGACGGCCTGGAACGCGGCGGCGGAACCGGCCTCGTTGATGCCGGTGTGCATGATCTGCCCGGCCTCGGACTCCTTGTAGCTCAGCATGAGCTCGCGGTCCACGGCGAGGTAGTGCTGGCCCTGGGTGTTGAAGATCTTCGCCGACGGGAAGATCGAGTCCAGGCCGAACGTGCGTGCCTCGTCCGGGATGATCGGCACGATGCGCTTGCCGATCTCCTTGTCCTTGATGAGGTCCTTGAGCAGGCGCACGAAGGCCATGGTGGAGGCGATCTCCTGCTGGCCCGAGCCCTTCTTGAGGATCTCGTACGTCTTCTCGCCCGGGAGCGTGACCGGCGTCGGCTTCGAGCGGCGCTCCGGCACGAACCCGCCGAGCTGGCGGCGGCGGTCCAGCAGGTACTGGATCTCCGGCGCGTCGCCACCCGGGTGGTAGTAGGGCGGCTCGTACGGGTTGGCGTCGAGCTCCTCGTCGGTGATCGGGATCCGCAGCGAGTCGCGCAGGGTCTTGAGGTCGGCGAGGTTGACCTTCTTCATCTGGTGCGTCGAGTTGCGGCCGGCGAAGGTCGACCCGAGGCCGTAGCCCTTGACGGTGTGCGCGAGGATCACGGTCGGCTGGCCCGTGTGGGCGCGGGCCGCCGCGTAGGCCGCGTAGAGCTTGCGGTAGTCGTGCCCGCCGCGCTTGAGGTTCCAGATGTCGTCGTCGGTCATGTTCTCGACGAGCTGCTTGGTGCGCGGGTCGCGCCCGAAGAAGTGCTCGCGGATGAACGCGCCGTTCTCCGCCCGGTACGTCTGGTAGTCGCCGTCGGGCGTGGCGTTCATGAGGTTGACCAGCGCGCGGTCCTTGTCCGCGTTGAGCAGGACGTCCCACTCGCGGCCCCAGATCACCTTGATGACGTTCCAGCCCGCGCCCCGGAACTGCGCCTCGAGCTCCTGGATGATCTTGCCGTTGCCGCGCACGGGGCCGTCGAGACGCTGCAGGTTGCAGTTCACGACGAACGTCAGGTTGTCGAGCTGCTGCTGCGCCGCGAGCTGGAGCATGCCGCGCGACTCGGGCTCGTCCATCTCGCCGTCGCCGAGGAACGCCCAGACGTCCTGCTGGCTCGTGTCCTTGATCCCGCGGTTGTGCAGGTAGCGGTCGGTCCACGCCTGGTAGATGGCGCTCGCCGGGCCGAGGCCCATGGAGACCGTCGGGTACTCCCAGAAGTCCGGCATGAGCCGCGGGTGCGGGTACGACGGCAGACCGCCGCCCGCGTGCGACTTCTCCTGGCGGAACCCGTCGAGCTGGTCCGCGGACAGGCGGCCCTCGAGGAACGCCCGCGCGTATACGCCGGGGGAGGCGTGGCCCTGGAAGTAGACCTGGTCGCCACCGCCCGGGTGGTCCTTGCCGCGGAAGAAGTGGTTCAGGCCCACCTCGTACAGCGTCGCGACGGACGCGTAGGAGGAGATGTGCCCGCCGACACCGATGCCCGGGCGCTGCGCGCGCGTCACCATGACGGCGGCGTTCCAGCGGATCCAGGACCGGTAGCGGCGCTCGAGCGCCTCGTCGCCGGGGAAGTAGGGCTCCTCGTGCACGCCGATCGTGTTCACGTAGGGCGTGGCGAAGGAGGACGGGATGGCGACGTTGCGCTCCCGTGCCCTCTTGAGCAGGTTCAGCAGGACGTAGCGGGCGCGCGGGCCCCCGCGGTCGTCGATCAGGCCGTCGAGGGACTCGACCCACTCGCCGGTCTCGGCGGGGTCGATGTCCGGTACCTGGCTGAGCAGACCATTGATCAGCGGTCCGGTCTCGTCGTACGAAGCCACCAGCAACCTCATATCTCGTCGGATGCCGGACGCCGGTCGCGCGGTACACGCCCGGTCGTCCGTCTCGGAGCCACACCGGGCGTGCGGCCGCGGCCGCTGGTGGCGACCGCGCCTCTTCACGAGACCAGGGTGGTCTCCCCATTGTGTTCTCATCCGGGCCCGAAGTCACACCAACGGGTGGTCAAGGAGCAGTGATTTCCGTGACACGCGCGCGAGGCGGGATGCTCGCGGACGACGCGCCGAGGGGCCGTGTCCACGGGGTACGCCTTGCCAAGCAGGGCACCGTACGGTGGGCTACCTTTGCCAGACACGGCACACGGTGGTCCGCCACCGGCCGTCCGGACCCGCGGGTGCGGGTCGGCGCAGGCCGGTGAGGACAGAGACGGACGAGGAAAGGAACGGCACGACTGTGACGGACACCGCAGGATCCGGCGGTATCGACCGCCTGGGGTTCGCGCCCGGGAACGTGGTCCAGGAGTTCGGGTGGTCGGAGGACGTCGACGACGACCTGCGCGCCGACCTCGAGGAGCTCGTCGGTGGAGAGCTGGTCGACGAGGACTACGACGACGTCACCGACGGTGTGATCGTGTGGTGGCGCGAGGGCGACGGGGACCTCACGGACATGCTCGTGGACGTCCAGACCGTCCTCGACGACGGGGGCCTCATCTGGATCCTCACGCTCAAGCCGGGCCGGCCCGGCCACGTGGGCCACAACGACATCCAGGAGGCCGCCACCACCGCGGGCCTGCACGCGACGAGCACGTTCTCGATCGCCCAGGACTGGTCCGCGACGCGCCTCGGGACGCGGGGTCGTGGTCGCTGAGCCGACGACGCCGTCGGGCATCGCCAGCGTCCTGAGCGTCGCGCCGCCCGGGCCGGGCGACCCGGCACCGGACTTCACGCTGCCCGACACGCACGGCACGCCGGTCCACCTCGCCGACCTGCGCGGCGGTCCGGTGCTGCTGGTGTTCTACCCGTTCGCGTTCTCCGGGATCTGCACGGGCGAGCTGTGCGAGCTGCGGGACCACCTCGACGAGTTCGAGACGTCCGGCGTGACGCTGCTCGGGATCTCGTGCGACTCGGTCTTCGCGCAGAAGGCGTGGGCGGAGCAGGAGGGGTTCGAGTTCGACCTCCTCGCGGACTTCTGGCCCCACGGAGAGGTCGCCCGGGCCTACGGCGTGCTCGACGAGGAGAACGGGCTCGCGCTGCGCGGGTCGTTCCTCGTCGACGCCGACGGGATCGTCCGCTGGTCCGTCGTGAACCCGCGCGGGCAGCGCCGCGACCTCGACGGCTACCGGCGCGCACTCGAGCAGCTCTGACACCGGGACGGACCGCACGGCACCGGACGGCGCAGGCGAACCGGTAGGCTGTGCACCGCTCGTTCCGGGGCCTGTAGCTCAGCTGGTCAGAGCGCCACGCTTACACCGTGGATGTCGGGGGTTCGAGTCCCTCCGGGCCCACCACGACGTCCGTCGACGTCGCACCCTCGCACTCGCGCCGTCCCCGAGAGGGGCGTCGCGCCGACCACGCCGTCCGAGGGAGACGCACGTGCTCGTCCTGGTGGCGTCCCTCGCACTCGTCGTCGCGGTGCTCGCCCGTCGCGTGCCCGCCGTGCGCGCGACGACGTCGACCGCCACGTCGACGGTCCTGGTCCTCGTGGGTGCCGGTACCGCCGTCGGCCTCGGGACCGTCCTCCTCGACCCCTCCATGACGCGGACCGTGGTGGTGACGGCTGCGACCGCCGTCCTCGGCCCGGCCGCCGTCGCGGTCGGGAGCTGGACGTCCGGGCACGTGGTCCGGCCCGCCCTGGCCCGCCGTGCGGCCCGGGCCGCGACCTCGCC
Organism: Cellulosimicrobium sp. Marseille-Q4280; assembly: GCF_943181405.1. GTDB lineage: Bacteria > Actinomycetota > Actinomycetes > Actinomycetales > Cellulomonadaceae > Cellulosimicrobium. Next base: position 291,475 of record NZ_CALPBY010000003.1, on the reverse strand, counting down.
CGGCCTGCGGGACCGGCTCCTGGCGCGAGCGGCTCGCACGCCGCTGCGGGTGCGCGGGGTGCCCGCGGCGGAGGTCGCGCTCCGCGCCGCGTACCGCTCGGCCGACGTCCGCGTGACGGGCCTCGCCGCGGAGATGTCGTACTACGGGCTCATCTCCCTCGTCCCGCTCACGACGGCGCTCGGCGCGAGCCTCGGGTTCCTGCGCCCGCTCCTCGGGGACACCCGCGTCGACCAGATCCGCACCACGGTCGTCGACGGGTTCGCGGACGTGTTCGCGGAGCAGGTCGCGAGCGACGTCCTCGCCCCGCTCGTCGACGGTCTCCTCGCGGAAGGGCGCGCCGGGTTCGCGCTGGGCGCGTTCGTCGTGGCCCTCTGGCTCGCGAGCCGCGTCTTCCGCGCCGCGGTGCGCGCGCTCGACGACGCCTACCAGGTGGAGAACCGTCGCAGTCTCGTCGGCCAGTACGTGCTGGGCCTCTCGCTCGCGCTGGGCGCGGTCGCGACCGTCGTCGCCGTGCTGGGCATGGTCGTCGTCGGGCCGCTCCTGGGCGACGGCGCGGCGCTCGCGGACCGGTTCGGTCTCGGGGACGAGTTCCAGGTCGCGTGGGACGTCCTGCGCTGGCCGCTCGTCGTCGCGGTGAGCGCCGCGTACCTCACGCTGCTCTACCGGTACGCCCCGAACGTCGACACGGTGTGGACCCGGTGCGTGCCCGGCGCGGTGGTCGGGACGCTGGGAGTGCTGGTGGTCTCGTCGGGGTTCGGGCTCTACCTCGCCCTCGCCGTGCCGTCCACGCCCGGCGTGGACGGCACGGCGATCGCCCTGGTGCGGGTGGCCGGGCAGATGCTCGGTCTCGTGCTCGCGGGCGTGCTGTGGCTGTGGCTCACGAGCATCGCCGTGCTCGCGGGCGGTGTGCTCACGGCCGAGCTCGAGCTCGAGCGCACCGGCGGGGTGGCGCCGGAGCCCGCGCCGCCACCGCCGGACGTCGGCGACGTCCCGGCGTCGCACGGCTGACGGCCTGGCCCTCCGGTCGGAGCCGCGGCAGCAGCCGTGCCGGTGTGGGTGCCGGGAGGCACACTGCGTCCGTGTACCTGGCCCTGACGCGTCGTGCCGGCGCCGGCCGAGGCGCCGTCGTCGAGGTTCGGCGTGCCGACGCCTCCGGTCGTCCCACGGGAGGCCCGGTGAGCGAGTCGGGGGCCGATGTCGCGGCAGCCGTCGCCGCGGGGGAGCGCGCCGTGTGGGACGACACGAACCGCTGGTACTCCGCGCTGCTCGCTGCGGGCGCCCGGGTGGAGCGGTCGCACGACCTGCGGCTCGCGCGCGCGATCCTGCGCCGGTCCGCGCTCACCGCGGGGACTCCGTACGCCCGGAGGGAGCCCGGGCCCTGGGACGCCCTGACCGCCGCACCCGCCGGGCCCGACCCCACGCTCCCGCTCCGCCCCGACTCGCTCTTCGACCTGGGGGCCGACGCGCCGGGGACCCCCGCTGCGCCGTCGGGCCTGGACCCGCTGCCCGAGCTCGCCGACCAGCTCGCCACGGTCGCGGCCGCGGACGGCCCGGACGCACCGGGCCGGCTGCGCCTCCTCCTCGCGGGCGAGTCGGCCGGGGCGCTCGTCGCCGCGGAGATGCACCACGCGGGGCTGCCGTGGCGCGCCGACGTGCACGACGAGATCCTCGAGGGGGTCCTCGGACCGCGACCGCGTCCGGGCGAGCGGCCGGCGCGCATGGAGGAGCTCGCCCGCACGATCCGCGACGCGCTCGACGCCCCGCCGACGCTCAACCCCGACTCGCACCCGGACCTGCTCAAGGCGCTCCAGTACGCGGGCGTCGGCGCCCGGTCGCTGCGCAAGTGGGAGCTCGAGAAGATCGAGCACCCCGTGATCGAGCCGCTGCTGGAGTACAAGACGCTGCAGCGGCTGCTCACGGCGAACGGGTGGACGTGGCTCGACACGTGGGTGCGCGACGGCCGGTTCCGGACCGAGTACGTGGTCGGAGGAGTCGTCACGGGGCGGTGGTCGTCGAGCGGCGGGGGTGCGCTCCAGCTCCCGCGCCAGGTGCGGCGGGCGGTGGTCGCGGACCCGGGCTGGCGGCTCGTCGTCGCCGACGCGGCCCAGCTCGAGCCGCGCGTGCTCGCGGGGCTCGCGCACGACGAGCGCATGGCGGACGCCGGCCGGGGCGTCGACCTCTACGCCGGGATCGTCGCGTCGGGGGCGGTGGCGAGCCGCGAGCACGCGAAGGTCGGCATGCTCGGGGCGATGTACGGCGGGACGACGGGGGACAGCGCCCTGGTCCTGCCGCGGCTCGCGAAGGCGTTCCCCGACGCGATCGACCTCGTCGAGCGTGCGGCCCGCGCGGGGGAGCGGGGCGAGGTCGTCACGACGCGGCTCGGGCGCAGCTCCCCGGCGCCCGGCGCCGCCTGGCAGGAGGCGCAGTCCGGCGCGTACGCGGCCGACGACGCGGCCGACGGCCCGGGGGGAGGAGCGGGCGGCGGTGCGGACGCCCAGTCGCGAGCACGCTCGCAGACGCGGGCCTGGGGTCGCTTCACGCGCAACTTCGTCGTCCAGGGCACGGCCGCGGAGTGGGCGCTGTGCTGGCTCGCGTCGATCCGACGCCGACTGTGGGCCCTGCCCGTCAGCGAGAGCCCGGGTGCGGTCCGCGCACCGTTCCAGGGCCGGGCGCACCTCGTGTTCTTCCTCCACGACGAGGTGGTCGTCCACGCGCCCGCGGAGCTCGTCGAGGTGGTGGAGCGTGAGGTCCGGGAGGCCGCCGTCGAGGCGGGGCGACTGCTGTTCGGCGACTTCCCGGTCGACTTCCCGCTGACGGTCGCCGCCGTCGAGCACTACGCGCAGGCGAAGTAACGACCGCGTCCGGCGCGGTCGGGCGGGATAGCCTGCCGCCATGACCCTCGACGCCGCCGCGGAGCACGCCGACGAGCCCGGTGCAGGGCTCGCGCCCCCGACCCTCGGCCAGGTCGTGCGCACGCTCGACGAGCTCTACCCGCCGGCCACGGCGGAGGACTGGGACGCCGTCGGACTGGTCGCCGGCGACCCGGGCGCGCCCGTCCGCAAGGTGCTGCTCGCCGTCGACCCGGTCGAGGAGGTCGCGGACGAGGCGCTGGACTGGGGCGCGGAGCTCCTCGTCACGCACCACCCCTTGTTCCTGCGCCCCGTGCACTCGGTTGCCGCGACGACGTTCAAGGGCTCGCTCGTGCACCGGCTCATCCGGGGAGGGTGCGGCCTGTACGTCGCGCACACGAACGCGGACGCCGCCGAGCGTGGCGTCGCGGACGCGCTGGCGGACGCGCTCGACCTGCTCCACCGGGTGCCGCTCGTGCCGCACGCGGCCGGTCGCAGCGACGCGCCGGCCACGCACGGGACCGTCACCACCGGCACGGGACGGGTCGGGCGGCTGGCCGGGCCGACGACGCTGCGGGCGTTCGCGGAGCGCGTCGCCGAGGTCCTGCCCGCGACGGTCCAGGGCGTCCGCGTCGCGGGCGACCTGGACGCGACGGTCGAGTCCGTCGCGGTCGTCGGCGGCTCGGGCGACTCGCTGTTCGACGCGGTGCGCACGAGCGGTGCCGACGTCTACCTGACGTCCGACCTGCGCCACCACCCGGTGTCCGAGCTGCGCGAGCGGGCGCAGTTCGAGGGCGGGCCGTCGGCGACGCCGTTCCTCGTCGACGTCCCGCACTTCGCGTCGGAGTGGCCGTGGCTCCGCTACGCTGCCGAGGACCTCGCGCGAGCGCTCGCCGCGCGCGGCGAGCAGGTGGAGACGCGGGTCAGCACGACCGTCACCGACCCCTGGACGGCCCGCATCCCGTCCGCGTCGGCGCCCGGGGCGCAGGGCTGACCCCTGTGACGCCGTCGCCCGCGCGCGACCTACCGCGACCCACCGCGGCGCACCGCGACCCTCACCCGCCCGACCCGACCGCGTCCCACGACCCGACCGGTCCCACGAAAGGAAGCACCACGTGGCCACCGCCCCGCCCGCAGACCAGCTCCGGCTCCTCGACGTCCAGGAGCTCGACACGCGTCTCCAGCAGCTCGCCCACCAGCGCAAGAACCTGCCCGAGCTGGCCCGCATCGCCGAGCTCGACGCGCAGGTGCAGGACCTGGCGACGTCGCTCGTCGAGTCCCGCACGGCGGCGTCCGACCTGCGGCGCGAGCTGAAGAAGGCGGAGGCCGACGTCGAGCAGGTGCGCACGCGCGCCGCGCGCGACCGGTCGCGCCTCGACTCCGGCCAGGTCGGGGCGAAGGACGCGCAGGCGCTCGTCGGCGAGCTCGAGTCGCTCGCCCGCCGGCAGGGCGTGCTCGAGGAGGTCGAGCTCGACGTCATGGAGCGGCTTGAGGCGCACGAGGAGGCGCTCGGTCGTCTCGAGTCCGCGAACGCCGAGCTCGAGGCCGCCCGCGCCGAGGTCGTCGCCACGCGCGACGCCCGCTTCGCCGAGCTCGACGACGACGCCGCGCAGGTCGCCGAGCGCCGCCGTGCGGCCGCCGACGGGATCGACGCGACGCTGCTCGCGCTCTACGAGCGCGTGCGCGACCAGAACGGCGGGCGCGGCGTCGTCGCGATGCGCGGGCGCCGGCTCGAGGGGCTCAACGTGGACCTGAGCCCGGCCGAGCTCGCGGCCGTGACGTCCGCGGCGCCTGACCAGGTCGTCCGGCTCGAGGACTACGGCCACATCGTCGTGCGTCCGGAGGCCGCGGGCGCGTGAGCGCGGACGCACGCCCCGACGCCCCCCCGACCGGCCCGGACGGCTCCTCGGGTCGACGCCACCTCGTGGTCGAGGCCGACGGCGGCTCCCGCGGGAACCCCGGGCCGGCCGGCTTCGGCGCCCTCGTGCGCGACGGCGCGAGCGGCCGCGTCCTCGCAGAGCGTGCCGCGTTCCTCGGCACGACGACCAACAACGTCGCCGAGTACTCCGGTCTCGTCGCCGGTCTGCGGGCGGCGGCCGCGATCGACCCGGACGCACGGGTGACGGTCCGGATGGACTCGCGCCTCGTCGTCGAGCAGATGTCGGGGCGCTGGCAGATCAAGCACGCCGACATGCGTCGGCTGGCCGCGGAGGCCGCGACCGTCCTTCCCGCGGGCCAGGTGACCTACGAGTGGATCCCGCGCGCGCAGAACGCGGATGCCGACCGGCTCGCCAACGAGGCGATGGACACCGGCGGCACGATCGCGCGGGACTACGGCACGGGTGCCACGGCAGCCGCTGACGACGCTGCCGCCGGCCCCGCTCCCGCCGATACGGCAGCCGCCGCTGACGGCCGGGACGGGGCTCCGCTCGAGCAGGCACCCGGGGAGGGGCGGGCCGAGGCGGGCACGTCGGCCGGTCCGGCCCCGCGGCCGTCCGGGGCCACGATCCGCTTCGACGACGCCCCGGCGCTGACGGTCGTCCTCGTGCGCCACGGGCAGACACCGCTCACGGTCGCGGGCGCGTTCAGCGGCTCGTCGGTCCCCGGGCCGTCGCTCACGCCGCACGGGCGCACGCAGGCGGCGCGCGCGGCCGACCTCGTGTTCCGCGTCGGCCGGTCGGCCTGGACCGACCTGCCGCGGCCGTCCGTGATCGTCGCCTCCCCGATGGTGCGCACCCTGGAGACGGCCCGCGCGGTGGGCCGACGCCTCGGCCTGCCCGTGACGACCGACGCGCGCTTCGCCGAGGTGGACTTCGGCGCCTGGGAAGGGCTCACCGCCGACCGGATCGACGAGCGGTGGCCCGGGCTGCGCCGGGACTGGTACGCCACGGGCACCGTCGCCGCGCCGGGCGGCGAGTCCGTCGCCGACGTCGGGGTGCGCGTGCGCGCGGGGCTCCGCGAGCTCGTCGCCACGCAGCTCCAGGACGCGCCCGCGGCGGGGCGCACGGTCGTCGTGGTGGGCCACGCGGTGCAGGTGCGCGCCGCGATCGGCGTCGCGGTCCAGGCGCCCCCCGACCAGTGGTCGAGGTTCCGTGTGCCGCCCGCGTCCGTGAGCATCCTCAGGCTGTGGGCCGACGGGACGAGCGAGCTCGTCGCGCAGGGCGTCCCGAGCGACCTCTGACTCAGGCCACGACGAGCTCGAGCGTGAACCGCCCGCGGCCGTCGTCGCGGAGGCTCGCGTCGAGCAGGTCGATGCCGACGAGCTCGTCGGCGGCCTTCGCGAGGTCGTCCGCGGACGCGACGACGCCTGCCCGGCGCACGAGGTGGGCCGTGAGCACGCCGCGCGTGTGCTTGGCGTTGTGCGACACGACCGAGCGCTTCCCGTCCGCGTCGCGCAGCACCCGCACGGCCACCCACTGGGCGGCATCGGCGCCGGTCGTGCGGGGCCGCCACGCCGCGGCGTACGTCGCCGACCGGCAGTCCACGACGACGTCCCCCGCCGCGCGGTCGTCGAGCGCCGCGCCCAGGTGGGGTCGCCAGGCCGTCGCGAGCCGCCCGAGACCGGGGAGAGCGACGCCCATCGACAGGCGGTACGCCGGGACGCGGTCGGCGGGGGACAGGACGCCCCAGAGCCCGGACACGATGCGGACGTCCTCGGTGGCGCGTCGCGCGGCCTCCTCGCCACCAGCGAGCGCGCCACCCAGGTCCGCCGCGCCGTAGAGGACGCCCGTGTAGACGTGCGCGGCGGGCGCCGCCGGCGCCGTGCGCAGCCCCGTGTTGCGGCGCACCTCGTCCGCCAGGCCGGGGCTCGCGCCGAGCACCTCGACGGCGTCGTCGCGGGCGCTCGCGGACACGAGCGCGTCGAGCACGCGCTCGCGCCGGGCGGTCAGGACGGGAGAGGTGAGCGTCGCGAGGTCGACCGGAGGGGCGCCGTCGGGCGCGGGGGTCTTGCCCTCGGACGGGGGGAGGAGCACGAGCACCCGGCCACTCTACGGTCGCGTCCGAGGCGTGCCCCGCGCGGGCGGGCGGACCGGGCGCGTGGGGTGCGTCACGCCGTCGTGCCCGGGCGCTACGCTGCCGGCGTGGCCCAGGTGAAGATCTACGGACGGCGCAGCGTGTGGGGCGAGCGGCGGGCGGAGGTGTCCGACGCGCTGCACTCCGCGCTCGTGCGCGCGTGGCAGCTGCCCGAGGACAAGCGGTTCCACCGCTTCCTGCTCCTGGACGACGACGACCTCGTCGCCCCGCGCTCGGACGCGTACCTCGTGGTCGAGATCGTGTGCTTCACGGGGCGCACGCGCGAGGCGAAGCGAGCCCTCGTGGCGGCCCTGTACGACGACGTCGCGCCCGCCCTCGGGCTCGGCCCGGACGACGTCGAGCTCGTGATCCTCGAGGCGCCGCGCGAGAGCTGGGGGATCCGGGGCGTGAGCGGCGACGAGCTCGCGCTGTCGTACCGCGTCGACGTCTGACCTGGTCGACCGGGTGCTCGTCCGAGCAGCGCTCGCCGGGCAGTATCCTTGCGGGTGCGGACGAGTCGGTCGGACGGTCGCGTCGGGGCAGGTCGCAAGGCCTCCCCGCCGAGGAACGTCCGGGCTCCGAAGGGCAAGGTGGTGGGTAACGCCCACCCGGGGTGACCCGCGGGACAGTGCCACAGAGAACAGACCGCCGTGCTGGTCGAGGTTTCGGCCCCGATCGTCGCGGTAAGGGTGAAACGGTGGTGTAAGAGACCACCAGCGGGCCGGGTGACCGGTCCGGCTCGGTAAACCCCACCTGGAGCAAGGTCAGACAGACTGTGTTTGAGGGCGGCCCGCCCGATTCTCTGGTGAGAAGCGCAGTCGGGTAGACCGCTGGAGGCGTATGGCAACGTGCGTCGTAGATGGATGACCGTCGCCCGCGCGGGGGCAACCGCGCGCGGGAACAGAACCCGGCGTACAGACCGGCTCGTCCGCACCGCCCCGCCTGACCTGGGAAAACGCTCAGATTCGGCGGGTTTGCAGTCACAGTTCGGTCACAGCACGATTCGGCTGTGACGGAACTGAGGCTCCTGACCAAGGGGCGGCAGCGCTCGTGGCGGGGCAGCCCGTCACGAGTCGGGCTGCTGGGTCGTCGCGGCGGCCTCCGCCGCGCGCTGCTTCGCGCGCTCCGCACGAGCGGCCCCGAGCACGGCCGTCACCGCCTTGCGCGTCAGTTCGTCATCGTTCGGCCAGAGGTGCGAGTAGGTGTTGATCGTCTCCATCGCGTTCTCGTGCCCCAGCCGCTCTTGGACCTGCTTGTACGAGGCGTTCTGGGAGATCAGCATCGAGGCGTAGAAGTGCCGGAAGTCGTGCATGGTCCATGCCTTCGCCAGCCCCGCGCGGTCACGAGCTGTGCCGAGGATCTCGGAGAACCGGTTGCGTCTCAGCGGCCCGTTCTCCCGGGCGTGAAACACCAGCCCGTTCCTGCCGTCACCGAACTCCTCCTGATGGCGGAGCAGTGCCTCCAGAGTGTCGTCTGCAAAGGGGACGTCGCGATAGGACGCATCGGTCTCCGGCGGCCCGAACTTGGGGCGGTTTCCCGTGACAGAGACCAGTTGCCTGTTCACCGTTACGATCTGCTTCTTGAAGTCGATGCGGTCCCAGGTGAGTCCGAACACCTCGCCCTGGCGCAGGCCTGTCCCAGTTGCGAACGGAACGAGCGCGGAGAGGTAATCCGGCATGGCCTCTTCCAGCGCGAGCACTGATGCGACCGGCATGGGCTCCACGCGAGACTTCTCCGCCTCGGCAGCGCGATGCGCTTGGCCGGTGTCTCCGCGATCAGGCGGTCGTTGACGGCGGCGTTGAGTACGGCCGTCAGGAACCGGTAGACGACCTGGATCGTGCTCGGGGCGAGCGGCTTCTTTTGCAGGATGCGGACCAACGTCTGGATGTCGGTCCGTCGGATGTCGGCCAGCGCGGTGTGGCCGATGATGTCGTAGACGTGCCGACGGAGATGGGACTCCACCAGCGCCTCGGTGCCTTCGCGGTGCACCTGCACCAGGCGCCACTTCTCCGCGTACTCCTTGAAGCTCATCTGACCGCCGCGCGGGTCCACCCAGCGGCCGGAGACCGCCGCCCCGAGCTGCTCCTGCAGCAGTACGGAACGGGGCCTGACCATGCGTTGCACCTCGTGCCGTAAGAAGGCTGACCCCGCGCTGAGCGTCCAGCGGTTCGGCGGCGGCTCGTACAAGCGCCCTGGACGGTTCTACCCGACGACCATCTGCGAGACGTGCGCCATCAGGGCGATCGCGTTCGTCGAGAGCGTCATCGCCGATGACCGCAAGCCGCCCAGCAAGGTGGACGGCGTCTCCGTCTTCTCGATCCGCCAGGCGATGTCCCGTCTGGCGAACAGCAGGCAGAATGCTGTTGCCGGACCCACTGAGGGGGCATGACCACCGTGACGGACACCTTCCCGCTCATCTCCTGGGGCCGGGCGCAGGGCTCAAGCCTGTCCGCGCTCGTCGTGTCCACCCGCGCGCACCGGTTCGACCCCACCGACGAGACGCGCACCCTGTGCGGTGTGAAAATCCCGTACGTCGCCCGCCACAGCACCCGGGGAGTCGGCCACGTCACCGCCTTGCAGCGCGTCTACGGCGACGACGACCGGGAGACCGCCCGCCAGCCGCTGTGCCAGCGCTGCGACGCCGCGGCCACGAGAAGGAGCGCAGCCTCATGACCGCCGAGTACCAGGAACTGCCGCTGCAGCTGCTCGCTGTCGGCCTCCCGCGCGGCACAGTCCTGCACCTGGTCGACCTCGACGGGCCCAAGACACGCACGCTGTGCGACCACAAGATCCGGATCAACCCACGCCTCATCTACGTCGGGACCGGGGCGCCCGGGATCGTCACCTCCGACCGTGCCGACTGCCCCGTGTGCCTGCGCATCGCCCGCGCGATGAAGGACTGAGCCGTGCCCAGCAAGTACGACGAGGTCAACGAGCGCATGCGCCGGCGCCACCAGGGCACTGGTGACGAGTTCGGTCACTGGGGCTGCTCGTGCGGAGCGTCCGGCGGCGGCAAAGGCGTCGTGTCCCCGAACTGGAAGCGCGGGTTCGACATGCACCTGCGCGCCGAGTACAAGAAGACGCTCGCCGAGGTCGAGGCGGAGCAAGCGGCGCCGCCCGAGGACTGACCCCTCGACCGGGCCCGTGTGCGGCCCGCACTTCACCCGGAGACGATTCCGCGCCGACGTGTCCGTTCTGCCAGGATTCGCGCGTGAAGACTTCCCGGTTCCGCCGACCAGCCCTCGCGGCCGCGGCCGCTGTCGCGCTCCTGCTCGCAGTCGGTGGTGGCGTCGCCTGGGCACAGGCCCTATCCCGCCAAAGCACAGACGTTCTGCTCGACCTGGCCGAGGCCGGTGAGGCGAGCTTGGACGCCTCGGAAGCGGAGATGGCCGAGGCCGTTGCGGAGTCTCGCGGCTTGTCCGATCAGACCGCCGCGGCGACGCGCTTGGTCAACCGGGTCGCCGCGAGCTCGGCTTCGACGTTGGCCGACATCTTGGTCGTACAGCACGACCTCGATGCGATGCAGCTCGACGAGGGCTCGGAGCTCGATGCGGCCCGCGACGCGTACCTCGCTCACCTCGACGCCTGGGGTGTGCAGTTGAGGTCGTTGGACCAGCTCGTGCCCGGGCACGTGGAGGACATCGACTTCAACAACGCCGAGATCAACGCCACCTGGACGATCACCGAGCGCGAGTTCGAGAAGTTGGACCTCACCGCCGGTCAGCGCGAGCGAGTCGAGGCGATCCTCACCGTGGAGTGAGCCCGGCGGCCCGCCCGGATGCGCGACGTCAGGGCTTGGTCCACTGCGCGGCGACCGTGGTCGCGTACGCCGACTCCTCTACGTCGGCGACCTCAGCCCAGCCGTACCCACCCGAGCGCGAGTCGAGGAACGCGCGGTCGGTGCGGTTCTTCGGCTCGCGGGTGAAGCGTCGCGTCATCGTGCCCGGCACCTGGACGTCGTGCCCCACACCCCACGCGCGGTCCATGAGCAGGATCCGCGGGGACTGGAACGTGAGCTCGCCGAGCCTGCGCCCAGCGCCGTCCCGGCCCCCGAAGCGGCGCCCGCCGAGGGGCCGAAGTGGTGCACCGACGAGACCCCGCACGGACCGCACGAGCGCCGCAACGACTTCGGCGGCAAGGACTCGTGCACTGGCTTCGCCGCCGAGGCCGCCCGGCGTGCTCGCACACAGGAAGCCGAGGCAGGCCGCGCCGGTCACTGACCGCGAGCGCCGGAGCCCGTCAACAGGCGGACATGGCGACGAGCAGGTTCGACGAGAGCGCACACCCTCGGCGCGGCGACGGGAAGTTCGCCACCAAGGCCGCCGCCGAGGCTGTCGGCGGCCTGGACGCTCTGGCGCGAGAGCGCGTGCAGGTCCCGCGCCTGGACCCCGAGACCTCCACCGTCCGTGCCCGGGCGAAGCTCGCCGTGCAGTGGGCGGCGATCGGTGTCGAGCGCGCCGGTCGCAAGGTGTCCTCGAACTGGGCCGCCAGCGACGGGCAGCGCAAGGCGGCGGGGGAGTCGTTGGCGCTGCTTGCCGATCCCGGACTCCTGCGGGCGAGCGACCCCGATGCCGTCCCTCGGTTGGCGATGGCGCGGGAAAGGGCGCTGACCCGGCACGGTCAGGGCGACACGTTCCTGCGGACCTCGGGTCGGCTCGTCACCGACGAGGACCACGAGCGCCTGGTCAACCACCTGTGCGCCCGGGTCGCCGAACGTGCCCAGGCCGAGGGTGATGTCGAGCGCGACCGGGCCGCGGCGGGGAGTTCGCACCGGTCCTGGCCGCTCTGACTGCCTGTGAGGGAGGCGACGTCGCCGAGCGGGGCGAGGACCTGGCCGCGTACGCCGAGGCGGGGGGGACGCGGACATACTGTACGCCGCCGCCTGCTACCGGGACTGAGCGCGCGGTCTGGTGCCATCCGCTCGGGCGCGAGTGTCGCCCGAAACTAGTCGAACTCGATGTTGAGGTCGATCCCGCTGTCGGCTTCGAGGTCGAGGTCGAGGGCTCGCTGCAGCGCTTCGAGCAGCTCCACCACCGACTCCACCGTCGCGACCGACCGCACCGTGCTGATCGGGAGTGTCTCGACGGTGTCCTTTTCCGCGGTGAGGAAGACGTAGTCGTCACCTCTTCGGATGCGGGAAGGCGCTTTGATGACGGAGATCTCCACGGTCTGCGATGAGTCCGTCAATGGCTGCCTGACCACCATCTGCCAGTGGGCGGGCAGCGTCGGCTTGCCGTGCCACTCGATGGGTGCGGGCAGGAACATCCTGTCACCTCCGTCTAAGAAGCCTGGGGGAGTCGCCAGGTTCGGCCGGTCGACTTGTCTCTTCCACGATTCGGGGATGGCCAATGGCTTGGGTTGTGGCTGGGGGAGGTCGTCGAAGCGGCCGTCGCGTGTCATGTCGTCGCCTTACCCGGTGTACTGCCGAAGGTGGGTGGATTGCCCGGGCTTCCCGCCGCGGGTGTATCTGACTCGGTGGCGGGTGCCTCCGGTTCGGGGTCGGAGATCGTCGCCTGGGTGTTCGCGAAGTACGTCTCGAACGACTTGTCCAGAGCCTCCTGCGCAGCTTGTATCTCAATGATCGCGTTCTCCTGGTTCTTGAAGTACGCGAACTTGGCCCAGAACGTGGTCACCATCGCGAGGACCCAGGCGGACTGCGGCCCGGCGCTCGACATTGCTCGTAGCGGGTTGGTGACGAACACGGTGATGAAGCTGACTGCGGAGAGTCCGGCGAACGCTGCCGTGGTCGCGGCATCAGCTGCACTCTCGGCGCTGAACCCCTTCACCAGAGCCGCAGCGACCGCCACGATGCCGACGAGGAAGACGACGACCAGCATGAGCAGATAGACGGAGAAGGTCGACGCCAGGCGTTTGGGCATGGTCTGGGCGGCCCTGCCGACGATCTTCAGGACCTCCTTGGAGATGTTGTTGGCGATATCCTCCATCGACTCGGGGACGTCGCCCCCAACCTTCTTCTGAGCCACGACGGGCTTCTGAGGGCCCACCTCGAACAGGAACGTGTCGCTGGCGATCGGCCAGGACGAGAGCTCGTCTTGCCGTTCCGCGTCGCGAAAAGCCTTCACCTCATCGGGCCCTACCGTGAGAACTCTGGTGCCGCGGGGTAACCGCTCGGGCACGTAGCGCAGCGCATGCCCGGCCTGTGCCAGGACGGCCGATTGGCCTGGTGGCTCTGGTGCGGACGTTTCGGCGTCCTGGACTTCTTCGCGGACGTCGCCGGCCTCGTCGTCTGTCGCGAGAGGAGCGGTTCCTTTTGCGTCCATGTCAACCTCGCTGAGCGGTCGTCCGGCTTCCTTGCCTGTGCACCTTGCCGCGGCGGACCTGGGCGTCGCGCGTGCGCGGCGGGTCTCGCCTTGCCAGGAGAGAGAGCGAATGAACGACTTCCGGACATCCTCCAGCGACCTGGTAGCGCGTGCCGGTGGCCGGACGCGACGGGCCCCGTCAACAAGCGGGCATGACCATCAACGGGTTCGATGAGACGGCACACCCGCGCGAGCGCACGGGCAGGTTCGCCGAGAAGCCGGTGAGCGAGCCGGCCGGTGAGCTCGGCGCGGGTGTAGATGCCCTCCTCGTTGACCGCGGCCTTGCCGTTGCCGTCGGCGTCGAAGACCGTCACCCAACCAGTCTCGGGGTCGGTCGTCTCGACGTGGTCCTCCAGCTGGGCGGCGAGCTCGGCGTCACCTTCTCCGCAGCGGCGGCGAGGGTCTGCTCGGCGAGCGTGGCGGTGGCGGTCATGGCGGGCACTCCTACAGGGGTCGTGGTGACGTTCAACCCGCTGGTGGGGCCGGCGTCGGGGAAAGTCCCCGCGTCAGCCCGCGAGACGGTGGTCGAGGAGCGTGCGGCACGTCCCGCAGTCGTCGGGCGAGGCCGGGGCGTCGGCTTCGGCGTCGTAGCGGACGACGAGCAGTAGCGCGTGACGTCCGCACAGGGCCTTGTTGTCGGGACCGAAGTAGTGCGCGGTCGTCGACGACCTGGGCCAGACCCAACCCTCGGTCTGCTGCTTGCGCTCGGAAGTGACGGTCATGTCGGGCCCTTCGGTGGTGCGGGTGGTCTGCGACACCTGCCCCTATGCGGCGAACTCGGCGAGGCCGAGGCCACGTCCAGGGGCGTAGCTGAGCTCTCCTTCGGGCCACACGACCCGGGCGACCCCGGCGCCGGCGAGGAACCGCTGGCAGTTGGGCATGGCTCGTCCGTGACGTAGATGGTCGCGCCCGACCGGGCCTGCGGGCTCAGGTGCAGCACGCAGTTCTCCTCGGCGTGCAGCGCGTGGCACGTCCCGCTGCCGGAGGTGTACGCCGTGGACGCTACGACCTGGTCGTAACCGAGGTGCCCGCGCGGGCACGCGCCGTCCGACAGGCAGCCCGGCGCCCCCGCGGGGTAGCCGTTGTACCCCGTCCCGAGCACGCGGTGGTCCGGGCCGAGGGCGATCGCGCCGACCTTGCGGCGTGTGCAGTCCGCGTGCTCTGCGACGGCGAACGCGATGCCCAGCGCCCACTCGTCCCAGGAGGGGCGGGGCGCGGGGACACCGACGACCTTGGGGCTTATGCGCCTGTTCCCTCGTCGTCGACGATGCGCGCGACGTGCACGAGACCGGCGGTGTTGACACCGATCCGGTAGTGGTCGAGGTCGTGGTTCATCCACCGGACCAGGTGCTCGCGGCGGTTGCGTCGTCGGGGCAGCTGCGCGAGCTGGGACTCCCAGACCTCGCAGCTGGAGCGGGCCAGCAGGACGGTCGTCGAACACGCCTGCGCGAGGCGGGTGTCGGTCAGGTCGCCGGTCAGGCTCTGGGTCGCGTAGACCACCTGCACGCTGGCGTCCGGGCCGTTGTCGGCGAGCCAGGGCAGGACGGTGGCCATCCGGGCGCGGGCCAGGCCGTCCTGCGCCGACCGCTCACCGGGGTCCGATCGGGTCAGCGCCCAGCCTTCGTCGATGACGACCGTGATCGCCTTGGCGCGGCCGTCCCTGAGGCGGTGGGCGTCCAGGCGTGCAGCGACCTCGCGGGCGACCTGGTCGAGCATCTCGTCCGACGAGACGACCCCCGCGGGACCTGGGCGGCCGTCCTGCGGGCAGCTGGGCACGGATCCGCGGCGATTCGAGAGGGGCCCGCTGAAGTACGGTGTGATCGGCGACGGATCGGTGCAGCGACCGTCGCTGCACCGATCGAACAGCCCGGCCGGGCCCCTGACCCGTCACAATCTGTCACAGCACTCCGAGAGTACGAGGTAGATGCCGTGGTGTGTGTCGGACCGGGGATCGTCCGGGAACGTTGGTATCTCGCCAATTTTGAAAGACCTGATGACATCCTGCTAGACCCCGTGAAACGAGCCGGGAACGGTAGCCGGCGTACAGACCGGCTCGTCCGCACCTTCGCGCCCTCGCACGGCGGGCGCGGAGCGACCCGACCCACCGTGCCGCACGACGCCGAGGAGTCCCCGATGAGCCAGCAGACCCAGCAGCCCCCCGTCGCCTATGTCATCGCCGGCTCGGAGGCGACCGGCGGGGCCGGCATCCAGGCCGACCTCAAGACGTTCCAGCAGCTCGGCGCGTACGGCGTGGGGACGCTCACGTGCATCGTGTCGTTCGACCCGAAGAACGACTGGGGGCACCGCTTCGTCCCGGTGGACGCGCAGGTCATCGCCGACCAGTTCGAGGCCGCGGTCGCCACGCACGCGCCGTCGGTCGTGAAGGTCGGCATGCTCGGCACGCCCGCGACGATCGACGTCGTCGCGGCGTCGCTGCGCTCGCGGTCGTGGGAGCACGTCGTGCTCGACCCCGTCCTCATCTGCAAGGGCCAGGAGCCGGGCGCCGCGCTCGACACCGACACCGCGCTGCGCGAGCAGGTGCTGCCGCTCGCGACCGTCGTGACGCCCAACCTCTTCGAGACGCGCACGCTCGCGGGCGTCGAGTCGATCGGGACCGTCGACGAGCTCGTCGACGCCGCGCGCCGCATCCGCGACCTGGGCCCGGACGTCGTCGTCGCGAAGGGCGGCGTGGAGCTCGCAGGTCCCGACGCCGTGGACGTCCTCGTGGACGGCGACGGCGTCGTCGTGCTGTCGCGGCCCAAGGTCGGCGAGGAGCGCGTCTCGGGTGCGGGCTGCACGTTCGCCGCGGCGATCACGGCCGAGCTCGCGAAGGGCTCCGACGTCCGCGCGGCCGTCGAGGTCGCGAAGGAGGTCGTCACGCAGGGCATCGCCGCGCGCGTCCCGGCGGCGACGCCGTTCGACACGGTCTGGCAGGGCGCGTACCGCCCCTGAGCACCGTCCGGTGACCCCGGTCCGCCGGCCCACCTCACGCCCCGTCAGGGATCACCCACCGGACGCGTGCGCGTCGGGCGTCGGTCAAGGAATACCCTCGTCCCCGTGAACGACCTCTCCCCACCGGAACTGACCCCCGGCAGCGGCGACCCCGCCCGGCTCGGCACCGCCGTCCCCGGGGCCGCGGACGAGAAGGACCGCGGCCTCGCGCGCCACGACGTCCCCGCCCCGCTGCGCGACGACGTCCGCCTCCTCGGCGGGCTGCTCGGCACCGTGCTGCGCGAGACGGGCGGGCAGGGCCTGCTCGACGACGTCGAGCGCCTGCGCGAGCTCGCGATCGCCGCCTACGACGACACGACGGGCGCGGTGCTCGCCGACGCCGAGGCGCTCGTCGAGGGCCTGACGATCGAGCGCGCGGAGCAGGTCGCCCGCGCCTTCACGTGCTACTTCCACCTCGCGAACCTCGCCGAGGAGTACCACCGCGTGCGCGTCCTGCGCGAGCGCGAGGCCGAGTTCGCGACCCGTGCGGTCACGCACGACGACTCGCTGCCCGAGGCGTTCGAGCAGCTCGTCGCCGAGGTGGGCCGCGAGGAGGCGCTGCGCCGGCTGCGCCGTCTCGAGTTCCGCCCCGTCCTCACGGCCCACCCCACGGAGGCGCGCCGCCGCGCCGTCTCGGGCGCGGTGCGCCGCATCGCGACGCTTCTCGACGAGCGCGACGCCCAGCCCCTCGGCGGGACGTCGCTCGCGGAGAACGAGCGGCGCCTGCTCGCCGAGATCGACACCATGTGGCGCACCGCGCCGATCCGTGAGCACAAGCCGTCCGTGCTCGACGAGGTGAAGACGGCGCTCGGCGTGTTCGACGCGACGATGTTCGACACGTTCCCGACGGTCTACCGGCGCCTCGACGACTGGCTGCTCGGCGACGAGGCGGGCCGCGAGGAGCCGCTCGTGCGCCCCTTCGTCAGCCTCGGCACGTGGATCGGCGGGGACCGCGACGGCAACCCCAACGTCACCGCGGAGGTCACAAGGCAGGCGGCGGCGATCGCCTCCGAGCACGCGCTCGTCGCGCTCGAGGAGCAGACGCGGCGCGTCGGCCGCAAGCTCACCCTCGACGAGGACGGCACGCCGCCGTCGGACGGGCTGCGTGCCCTGTGGCAGCGTCAGCGCCAGCTCTCGGAGGCCGTCACGGCCGCCGCCGCGGCAGCGTCTCCCCGCGAGCCGCACCGCGCGGTGCTGCTCGTCGTGGCCGAACGGGTCGCGGCGACGCGCGCGCGCAACGCCGACCTCGCCTACGCCGACCCCGAGCAGCTCGAGTCGGACCTGCGGGTCGTGCAGGAGTCCCTCGTCGCCGCCGGGGCGCCTCGCGCCGCGTACGGCGACCTGCAGCAGCTCGTGTGGCAGGTCGAGACCTTCGGGTTCCACCTCGCCGAGCTCGAGGTGCGCCAGCACTCGCAGGTGCACGCCGCGGCGCTCGCGGAGATCGCCGAGAAGGGCGTGCACGGCGACCTGTCCGACCGCACGCGCGAGGTCCTCGACACGTTCCGCGCGCTCGGTTCTGTCCAGCAGCGCTACGGCCTGCGCGCTGCGCGGCGCTACATCGTCTCGTTCACGCAGGCGCCCGAGCACCTCGCGGCCGTCTACGAGCTGGCCGAGCACGCGTTCGCCGGTGCCGACGACAAGCCGGTCGTGGACGCGATCCCTCTGTTCGAGACGTTCGCGGACCTCGAGGCGAGCGTCGACATCCTCGAGTCGATGCTCACGCTGCCGCAGGTGCAGAAGCGGCTCGCCGAGAACGGCCGCCGCGTCGAGGTCATGCTCGGCTACTCGGACTCGTCGAAGGACGTCGGGCCCGTCTCGGCGACCCTCGCGCTGCACGACGCGCAGCGCCGCATCGCGCTGTGGGCCGAGCGGCACGACATCACGCTGACGCTGTTCCACGGTCGCGGCGGTGCGCTCGGCCGCGGGGGCGGCCCTGCCAACCGGGCCGTGCTCGCCCAGCCGCCGGGCTCGGTGGACGGTCGCTTCAAGCTCACCGAGCAGGGCGAGGTCATCCTCGCCCGGTACGGCGACCCGACGATCGCGTCGCGCCACATCGAGCAGGTGGCGGCCGCGACCCTGCTCGCGTCCGCGCCGTCGACGGAGAAGCGCAACGCCGAGGCGACCGACCGCTACCGGGAGCTGGCCGTGGCGCTCGACGCCTCGTCGCGTCGCCGCTTCCACGAGCTCGTGCGCGCGGACGGCTTCCCGCAGTGGTTCGCGCAGGTCACGCCGCTCGAGGAGGTCGGCCTGCTGCCGATCGGTTCTCGGCCCGCGCGACGCGGGCTGTCCGTGTCCTCGCTCGACGACCTGCGGGCGATCCCGTGGGTGTTCTCCTGGTCGCAGGCCCGCATCAACCTCGCGGGCTGGTACGGCCTCGGCACGGCGCTCGCGGAGTTCGGCGACCTGGAGCTCCTGCGCGAGGCGCACCGCGAGTGGCCGCTCTTCGCGACGCTGCTCGACAACGTCGAGATGTCGCTCGCGAAGACCGACGCGCGCATCGCCGAGCGCTACCTCGCGCTGGGGGACCGCGACGACCTCGCGGGCGCCGTGCTCGAAGAGCTCCGCCTGACGCGCGAGCGCGTCCTCGCGGTGACGGGCAACGCGTGGCCGCTCTCGGGCCGTCGCGTCCTCGGACGGGCGGTCCAGCTGCGCAGCCCGTACGTCGACGCGCTGTCCCTGCTGCAGGTCCGCGCGCTGCGTGGGCTGCGGGCGGGCGCGGAGGGTCCGGCGAAGGACGAGCTGCAGCACCTCCTGCTCCTCACGGTCAACGGCGTGGCCGCCGGTCTGCAGAACACCGGCTGACCGGGCTGCCGATCGCACGGCCGTCCCCGGAGCCGACGCTCCAGGGGCGGCCGTCGCCGTTGGACACCCGTCCAACTGGTGAATGAATCGTCAACTATCTCGCCCTGACAACGCTGTCTCGGCCAGCCAGGTAAAGTTCTTGCCAGAGGGCTCCCATTCCGTGGCATTTTTGGGCTACCCTGGCCACGATCGACCGTGCATCCCAGCCGCGCCCGACGACGTGCAGAGCGGGGCCGGACGGTCGGTGGGCGTCAAGCAGGTGGCGCCGACCCGTCGGGGCGGGCGGGGCAGGCAGCAGGAAGGCGGGGCGATGACGGTGCAGCAGGCAGAGACGAAGGGCGCGGCGGTCGAGACGGGCGGGATCCGCCTGCTCGAGGAGCCGGGCGCCAGCGTGGTCGCCATGTGGGGGGAGATCGACGTCGCGCTGCGCAGCGAGGCGAGCGCCGCGCTCGCGAACGCGCTCGAGCGGGACGTCCCGGTCGTCATCGACACGTCCCGGGTGACGTTCATGGACTCGACCGGGATCGCGTTCCTCGTGCAGTTCTACACGATCGGGTCCGAGGAAGGGCTCTCGGTGACCCTGCGCAACCCGCCGAGCGTCGTGACCGACGTCCTCGAGATGCTCGGCGTCATCGAGATCTTCGGGAGCGAGCGGCACGACGTCACGACGTCCTGAGGCCGCCGGCCGGCCCGATCGTCGGCCGGAGGCCAGGTCCCGCCGGTCGGCGGGCGCCGGACCGAGGCGTCAGGCAGACCGTGCGGTACGACGCGCGTCCTCGGCGGCGAGCGACGCGGCACCCACGATCCCGGCCGCGTTGCGCAGCTGGGCCGGCACGATCGGGGCGCGCAGGTGCAGGTGCGGCAGGAAGTGCTCGTGCTTCTTGCTCACCCCGCCGCCGACGACGATGAGGTCGGGCGAGAACAGGTCCTCGACCACGCCGAAGTAGCGCTGGAGCCGCTCGGCCCACTGCTCCCAGCTCAGGTCCTCACGGTCGCGGGCCGCGTCCGACGCCTTCGTCTCGGCGTCGTGCCCGTCGATCTCGAGGTGGCCCAGCTCGGTGTTGGGCAGCAGGTGGCCCTCGACGACGATCGCGCTGCCGATCCCGGTGCCCAGCGTGGCGACGAGCACCACGCCGTCGGCGTCGCGCGCCGCGCCGTACCGCACCTCGCCGATGCCGGCGGCGTCGGCGTCGTTGACCGCGACGACGTGGCGCCCCGTCTCGCGGTGCAGCAGCGCGGGCAGGTCCACGCCCGTCCACGACTTGTCGAGGTTGGCGATGAAGCGGACGATCCCGTGCTGCAGCGGCGCGGGGAACGCGACACCGACGGGGACCTCGGCCGGGAGGTCGTACTCGTCGACGAGCCGGGCGATCACCTCGGCGACGGCCTGCGGCGTGGAGGGCTGCGGCGTCGGGATGCGGTGGCGCTCCTGGGCGAACTCGCCCGTGGCGAGGTCGACGGGCGCGCCCTTGATGCCGCTGCCGCCGACGTCGATGCCGAAGGCGAGCCCGGTCGGGCCGGAGGGGTGGGAGGACGTGTGCGCGTTCATGGGAGTGTCAGGATCTCCGCTCCGTCGTCGGTCACCAGCAGCGTGTGCTCGAACTGAGCCGTGCGCGAGGTGTCTGCGGTGACTACCGTCCACCCGTCGTCCCACATCCGCCACTCGGACGTGCCGAGCGTGAGCATCGGCTCGACGGTGAACACCATCCCGGGTTCGATCACGGTGTCGTGCAGGGGAGCGGCGTCGTAGTGGGGGATCACGAGGCCCGAGTGGAACGCGCGACCCACGCCGTGACCCGTGTACTCGCGCACGACCCCGTACCCGAACCGGGCCGCGTACCGCTCGATGACACGGCCGACCACGTTGACCGCGCGACCGGGGGCGACGGCCTTGATCCCGCGCGCGAGCGCCTCGCGCGTGCGCTCGACGAGCAGCGTGGACTCCTCGTCGACCGTCCCGACGCCGAACGTCGCGTTCGTGTCTCCGTGCACGCCGCCGAGGAACGCCGTGACGTCGACGTTGACGATGTCGCCGTCGACGAGCTCGGTCGAGTCGGGGATGCCGTGGCACACGACCTCGTTGACCGACGTGCACAGCGACTTCGGGAAGCCGCGATAGCCGAGCGTCGACGGGTAGGCCCCGTGGTCGAGGAGGAACTCGTGCCCCACGCGGTCGAGCTCGTCCGTCGTGATGCCGGGCGCGACGTGGCGCCCCACCTCGGCCAGTGCCTGCGCCGCGACGCGCGACGCGACCCGGATGCGCTCGATCGTCTCCGGGTCGTTGACCTCGCTGCCGGTGAAGGGCTGCGGGCCGGGGCGGCCGACGTACTCGGGGCGCGGGATCGAGGTCGGGACGGCGCGTCGTGCACCGATCCTCCCGGGGGCCAGGGGACCGCGCCGCACGGGCGCCGCGACCTGTGGTGCGGTGCCCGCGTCGGAGGAGGGTGTGGTCGAGGGCATGACCGCAGTCTACGAAGTCGGCGGGCGGGTGCGCCGCGCCCCGGACCTGGGGGAGGATCGGGGGATGAGCACCGGACCTGTCGCCGACGACGGCGAGACCCCCACGACCGAGGACCAGTACTACTACGACACCGGGACCGGCGAGGTCCAGCGGGGCCGCGGCAGCTCGTGGTCGCACCGCATGGGCCCGTACCCGACGCGTGAGGCGGCGCAGAAGGCTCTGGAGACCGCACGGCAGCGGTCGGAGGCCTGGGACGAGGAAGACCGCCGCGAGCACGGCGAGTGACGCACGCCCCTCCGCCGGGACCGTGGCGCGTCCGGTGGGGCAGCCTCGGCCTGCTCCTCGCGGGCCTGGCCGTCGGGGCGCTGACGCTTCTCGTCGCGCTGCAGGTCCGTGCCGGTCCTGGGGGCGGTCCGACGACGCTCGCGCCCTCGGGCGCCGCGCTCGCCGCCTCGCCGTCCCCGGACGCGACGACCGCGACCCCGGAGCCGACGGTCACGGCCGAGACCGCGCCTCCGCCGCCGCTCGCCGGGCTCACGGTCGCCGTCGACCCCGGGCACAACGGCGGGAACGGTGCGAACCCGCTGACGGTCAACGCGCCCGTCGACGACGGACGCGGCGGCACCAAGGCGTGCAACACCGTCGGCGCGTCGACCGACGCCGGCTACCCCGAGCACGCGTTCACGTGGGACGTGAGCGGCCGCCTCGCGGCGCGCCTCACCGAGCTCGGCGCGGTCGTGGTCCTCACCCGCTCGGACGACGCGGGGGTCGGGCCGTGCGTCGACGCCCGCGGGCGGTTCCCGCAGGAGCACGACGCCGACGTGCTCGTGTCGGTGCACGCCAACGGCACGGAGGACCGCAGCGCGCACGGGTTCTTCGCGATCGTGGCGGACCCTCCGGTGCACGACGCGCAGGGTGCACCGAGCGTCGCGCTCGCGCGCGAGCTGGTGGCGGCGCTCGGGGCGGCCGGGTTCGCGCCGTCGTCGTCGGTCGCGGGCGACGACGGCCCGATCCAGCGGCGCGACGACCTCGCGACCCTCAACCACGCCGAGCGTCCCGCGGTGATGCTGGAGCTCGGCGAGATGCGCAACGCGGAGGAGGCCGCCGTGATGGCCTCGGAGGGCGGTCGCCAGCGCTACGCCGACGCCCTCGCGACGGGGCTCGAGGCGTGGGCGGCGGACCGCACGGCCGACGACGGGTAGGAGGCCTCCCGGCTCGCGACGGCCGCCCGGCCGACGTCAGGGCGGGCGGGCGGCGGCGAACGGGCGTCAGCGGGCGAAGCTGTGGGCGTCGTCGGGGAACGTCCCGCCGCGCACGTCGGCGGCGTAGTCGGCGGCGGCCTGGCCGAGCGCCGCGCCGATCTCCGCGTACCGCTTCGCGAACCGCGGCGACCAGTCGGTCATGCCCGCCATGTCCGTCCACACGAGGACCTGGCCGTCGCACGCGGCGCCGGCGCCGATGCCGATCGTCGGGATGCGCAGGATCTCGGTGATGCGCGCGGCGACCTCGACGGGGACCATCTCGAGCACGATCGCGACCGCCCCGGCCTCGGCGACGGCGAGCGCGTCCTCGCTGAGCCGCTCGGCGGCGTCGTCCCCGCGACCCTGCACCCGCGGCCCGCCGAGCAGGTTCTCCGACTGGGGCGTGTAGCCGAGATGGCCCACGACGGGCATCCCCGCGTCGGTGAGCGCACGGATCTGGGCCGCGATGCGGCGTCCGCCCTCGAGCTTGACCGCGCTCACGCCTGCCTCCTTGAAGAAGCGCACACCCGTCGCGAGCGCCTGCTCCGGGCCGGCCTCGTACGACCCGAACGGCAGGTCG
This sequence comes from Cellulosimicrobium sp. Marseille-Q4280, assembly GCF_943181405.1. Classification (GTDB taxonomy): domain Bacteria; phylum Actinomycetota; class Actinomycetes; order Actinomycetales; family Cellulomonadaceae; genus Cellulosimicrobium. The sequence goes on along the minus strand of NZ_CALPBY010000003.1, from coordinate 268,216 downwards.
ACGACGGTGAACGCGCGCCTCGCGGCGCCCGCGACGGCGCGCGCGGGCGGGATCAGGTCGTCGACGGTGACGGGCAGCGTCGTGGCGTGCCCGTGCATCGTGTTGCCGATCGAGTCGCCGACGAGCAGCACGTCGATCCCGGCGTCGTCGAAGATCCGCCCTGTCACGGCGTCGTACGCGGTGAGCATCGTGATCCTCTCGCCGCGCGACTTCGCCTCGGCGAGGTGGTGCACGCGGACGCGACGCGGCCCCGTCCCGCCGGTCGCGGCGGGCTCGGGGGTGGTGTGAGCGGACATGGACGACCTTCCTCAGACGGGTTCTGGCAGGCGACCGGCGGGGTGCCGCGACGGTCAGTCGAGAGGCTCGCGCCAGCGGTTGGTGATGGGCAGACGGCGGTCGCGACCGAACGCGAGAGCCGTCACCTTCGGGCCCGGCGGGTACTGCCGACGCTTCCACTCGGCGCGGTCGACGAGCGTGACGACCTTGTCGACGACCTCCGGGTCGAAGCCGCGCGCGAGCAGCTCGGCACGGCCCTCGGCGTGCTCGATGTACGCGTCGAGCACCTCGTCGAGCAGGTCGTACGGCGGCAGGGAGTCCTGGTCGGTCTGCCCGGGCCGCAGCTCGGCCGAGGGCGGCTTGGTGATCGACGACTCGGGGATGGGCGGGATCTCGCCCGCGTCGAGCGCGGCGTCGTTCCGCCAGCGCGCGAGCCGCCACACGCGCGACTTGTCGACGTCCTTGAGGGGCGCGAAGCCGCCGATGCTGCCCGCGTCGTAGATCGTCGCGTAGCCGGTCGCGAGCTCGGACTTGTTGCCGGGCGCGATGACGAGGTGCCCCTCGCGGTTGGAGATCGCCATGAGGACCACCCCGCGCACGCGGGCCTGGAGGTTCTCCTCGGCGACGCCCTCGAGCTCGAGCTCGCCCTGGAACGCCTCGACCATGGGCGCGATGGGCTGGACGCGGTAGTCGGCGCCGAGCCGCTTGGCGAGGTCGGCGGCGTCGTCCTTGCTGTGCTCGGACGAGTAGCGCGACGGCAGGGACACCCCGACGACGTTCTCCCCGCCGATCGCGTCCGCCGCGATCGTCGCCGTGAGCGCGGAGTCGATGCCGCCCGAGACGCCGAGGACCACGGACCGGAAGCCGTTCTTGCGCACGTAGCCCGCGAGGCCCGTGACGCAGGCGCGGTAGACCTCCTCGTCGGGGTGCAGCTCCGGGGCGCTCGGTCCTCGGGGGGCGCTGCCGTCGTCGGGCAGGTCCCACACGAGCAGGTCCTCGACGAACTGCGGCGAGCGCGCGACGACGGCACCCGTCGAGTCGGTGACGAACGACCCGCCGTCGAACACGAGGTCGTCCTGCCCGCCGACGAGGTTGACGTAGGCGACCGGCGCGGTCACCTCGCGCGCGCGGCGCGCGGCGAGGTCGGTGCGCACGTGACCCTTGCCCTCCTCGAACGGGGAGCCGTTGAGCACGAGGAGGAGGTCGAGGCCGTTCCCCGCCTCGTCGAGAGCCGCCATCTCGGCGACCGGGCCGCCGTCCTGCCAGATGTCCTCGCAGATCGCGACGCCCACGCGGCGGCCCTCGACCTCGACGACCGTCGTGGTGCGGCCCGGGGCGAAGATGCGGAACTCGTCGAACACGCCGTAGTTCGGGAGGTGGTGCTTGTCGTACGCGGCCTGCACGACGCCGTCGCGCAGCACGACGGCGCGGTTGGTCGGCAGGTCCGCGGGGCTGCCCGACGCCTCGCGCTCGGCGGCGCCGGCACCCCGGGGGCTGCCCGAGGTGCCCACGGTCCCCAGGACGACCGTGGTCGCGCCGAGCCCCTCGGCGGCGAGCCGTGCCGCGATGTCGGCCGCGGCCTCCCAGGCCGCGCGCCGGAACGACGCGCGCAGCGCGAGGTCCTCGATCGGGTAGCCGGTGAGGGTCATCTCGGGGAACGCCACGAGGGCGGCGCCGGCGGCCGCGGCCTCGCGGGTGCGCTCGAGGACCAGGGCGGCGTTGCCGTCGAGGTCCCCCACGCACGTGTCGACCTGTGCCAGCGCGACGCGCAGATCAGCCATGCGGCCAGCGTAGACGAGCGCGGCGCGCGCCTCGTCCGCGGCTGCCGGACGGCGTGCGGGGCACGCCACAGGTCCGCCACGCGGTCGTGTCACCCGTTCGTCACACGGATCAGGCAGGATGTACCGCATGGACAGGCAGCAGGAGTTCGTGCTCCGCACGGTCGAGGAGCGCGACATCCGCTTCATCCGGCTCTGGTTCACCGACGTGCTCGGCATGCTCAAGTCGGTGGCGGTGGCCCCGGCCGAGCTCGAGTCCGCGTTCGCCGAGGGCATCGGGTTCGACGGCAGCTCGATCGAGGGCCTCACGCGCGTGTACGAGGCCGACATGATCGCCAGGCCGGACCCGACGACGTTCCAGGTCCTCCCGTGGCGCGGCGAGCGGCACGGGACGGCGCGCATGTTCTGCGACATCCTCACGCCCGACGGCGAGCCGTCCCTCGCGGACAGCCGGAACGTCCTCAAGCGGGCGCTCGCCAGGGCGAGCGACAAGGGCTTCACGTTCTACACGCACCCCGAGGTCGAGTTCTACCTCTTCAACCAGCCGGCCGACGCCGAGTCGCCGCTCGTCCCGGTCGACCAGGGCGGCTACTTCGACCACCTCGCGCGGGGGTCGACGCACGACTTCCGCCGCGCGGCGATCACGATGCTCGAGTCCATGGGCATCTCGGTGGAGTTCTCCCACCACGAGGCCGGCCCCGGCCAGAACGAGATCGACCTGCGCTACGCCGACGCCCTGACCACCGCGGACAACCTCATGACGTTCCGCACGGTCGTCAAGGAGGTGGCGCTCGAGCAGGGCGTGTTCGCGTCGTTCATGCCCAAGCCGATGGCCGATCAGCCCGGGTCGGGCATGCACACGCACCTGTCGCTCTTCGAGGGCGACCGCAACGCGTTCCACGAGCCCGGCGCCCAGTTCGAGCTGTCCAAGACGGCGCGCCAGTTCATCGCGGGCCTGCTCGTGCACGCCGCGGAGATCACCGCCATCACCAACCAGTACGTCAACTCGTACAAGCGCCTGTGGGGCGGTGCCGAGGCGCCGAGCTACGTGTGCTGGGGCCACAACAACCGGTCCGCGCTCGTGCGCGTCCCCATGTACAAGCCCGGCAAGGGCAACTCGAGCCGCGTGGAGTACCGCGCGCTCGACTCGGCCACGAACCCGTACCTCGCGTTCGCCGTCATGCTCGCCGCCGGGCTCAAGGGCATCGAGGAGGGCTACGACCTGCCCGAGGCCACCGAGGACGACGTGTGGGAGCTCACGGACGCCGAGCGTCGCGCGCTCGGCATCAAGCCGCTGCCGCAGTCGCTCGACGCCGCGATCCAGATCATGGAGAGCTCCGAGCTGGTCGCCGAGACCCTGGGCGAGCACGTCTTCGACTTCGTGCTGCGCAACAAGCGCCAGGAGTGGGACGCGTACCGCGCGCAGGTCACGCCGTTCGAGCTGAAGCGGTTCCTCCAGGTCCTGTGAGCAGCCCCACGACGGGGTCGGGCGGGTCGCGCCGGCCGACGCTCACCGGTCGCCTGGCTCGCGTCGGGTTCGCCGACATCACGCGGTCGGCGAGCCTGCTCGCCGACCCGGACCTCGCGCTCCTGCTCGACGGCGGCGTGCGGCACGACGGCGACGCCTCGCCGTCGGGCGCCGGACGCGTCGACGGAGCGGGTGACGGACCGGGTGACGACGTCCTCGCCGCGTTCGGGGAGTCCGCCGACCCGGATCTCGCGCTGCTGCAGGTCGTACGGCTCGCCGGGGCGCTGGGCCCCGAGGTCGAGCGGAGAGGTCCGCTCGCGGACCTCGCGCGTCGCTGTCTCGAACCCGGCGAGGCGCGGGACCGCCTGCTCGCCGTGCTCGGCGCGTCGGTCGCGCTCGGGGACGACGTCGTGCGTCGTCCCGCGCTGCTCGAGGTCGTCGCGGACCCGACCCCCGGGACGGGGGTCGACGCGCGGGAGGTGCGCGCGGAGCTCCTGCGCGCCGTCGGCGCGGACCCGGACGCCGCGGTACCCGTCGCCGACGAGCGCGGGCCGACGCGTGTCGACGCGCTGCGCCGTGCGTACCGCGCGCGGCTCCTGCGGATCGCGGCGACGGACCTGACCGTGCCCGACCCGCTCACCCGCATGCCCGCCGTCGGCGCGGCGCTCGCGGACCTCGCGGCCGCGGCGCTCGACGGCGCGCTCGCGATCGCCCGCGCGGAGCTCGACGACCGCGGCGCCGGCGTACGCCTCGCGGTGATCGGCATGGGCAAGTGCGGCGCGCGCGAGCTCAACTACATCTCCGACGTGGACGTGATCTACGTCGTCGAGCCCACCGACGGGCACGACGAGGCCTACGCCACGAGCGTCGGGGCGCGGCTCGCGACGGGCCTGGCACGCGTGTGCTGGGGGACGTCCGGCGAGCCGCCCCTGTGGCAGGTCGACGCCGCGCTGCGCCCCGAGGGTAAGCAGGGGCCGCTCGTGCGCACCCTCGCGAGCCACGTCGCGTACTACGAGCGCTGGGCGAAGACCTGGGAGTTCCAGGCGCTCCTCAAGGCCCGCACGGTCGCGGGGGACCGGGACCTGGGCGGTGCGTACGAGGAGGCGATCTCGCCGTTCGTGTGGTCGGCCGCGGGTCGCGAGAACTTCGTCGAGGACTCCCAGGCGATGCGCCGCCGCGTCGAGGACCACGTGCCCGCGGCGGAGGCCGACCGCCAGCTCAAGCTCGGCAAGGGCGGCCTGCGCGACGTCGAGTTCACCGTCCAGCTCCTCCAGCTCGTGCACGGGCGCGCCGACGAGGCGATCCACAGCCGGTCGACGCTCACCGCTCTCGCCGAGCTCGCCGCGGGCGGGTACGTGGGTCGCGACCACGCGGCCCGGCTCGGCGTCTGCTACCGGTTTCTGCGCGCCCTCGAGCACCGCATCCAGCTGTTCCGGCTCAAGCGGACGCACCTCGTCCCGACGTCGGCCGACGAGCTGCGCCGGCTCGCGCGCTCGCTCGGCCTGCGCGGAGAGGGCGCCGACGGGCTCACGGAGCGCTGGCGCTCGACGCGCCGCGAGGTGCGCTCCCTGCACGAGGAGCTCTTCTACCGCCCGCTGCTGCCCGCGACCGCGCAGCTCTCGCCGGACGAGGTGAGCCTCGCCCCGGAGGCTGCCAAGGCCCGCTTCGCGGCGATCGGCTACCGCGACCCCGTCGGCGCGATGCGCCACGTGCTCGCGCTCACCGAGGGCGTGAGCCGGCGCGCGGCGATCCAGCGCCAGCTGCTGCCCGTCATGCTCGGCTGGTTCGCCGAGGGCGCCGACCCGGACGCCGGTCTGCTCGCGTTCCGGACCCTCTCGGAGACGCTCGGCACGACCCACTGGTACCTCAAGCTCCTGCGCGACTCCGGCTCGGCGGCCCGACGGCTCGCCCACCTGCTCTCCAGCTCGCGGTACCTGGCCGACGCGCTCGCCCGCTCGCCCGAGTCGGTGCGCTGGCTCGCCGCCGACGCCGACCTCACCCCGCGGGGCGCCGGACGGCTCGCCGCGGAGACCGACGCGATCCTCACGCGCGCGGACGAGGTCGAGCCGGCGACGGTGAGCCTGCGGGCCGTGCGTCGGCGCGAGCTCTCGCGCACCGGGGCGGCGGAGCTGCTCGGCCTCGTGGACCCCGTGCACGCGGCGCGGAGCATCTCGGACGCTGCCGACGTCGTGCTGGTCGGGGCGCTGCGGGTCGCGGAGTTCGTCGCGCGCGACGAGCTCGGCCACGACGCCCAGGACCCGGGTTCGGCCCCCGCCCGCGTGCTCGTCGTGGCGATGGGTCGCCTGGGCGGTCGTGAGATGGGCTACGGCTCGGACGCGGACGTCATGTTCGTGCACGACCCGGTGCCGGGCGCCGAGGAGCGCGACGCCCAGGCGTACGCGCTCGCCGTGGCGACGCGACTGCGCCAGCTCCTGTCCGCCGTCGGGCCGGAACCGGCCCTGCCCGTCGACGCGGACCTGCGCCCCGAGGGGCGCAACGGCCCGCTCGTGCGCTCTCTCGCGTCGTACGCGGAGTACTACGAGCGGTGGTCGAGCGTGTGGGAGGCGCAGGCGCTCCTGCGCGCGCGACCCGTCGCGGGCGACGTCGCCGGGCTCGGCGCGGAGTTCGTGGGCGTCGTGGACCGCCGTCGCTACCCGGCGGGCGGTCTCGACCCGGCCGAGGTGCGCGAGGTCCGGCGGATCAAGGCGCGCGTCGAGTCGGAACGGCTGCCGCGCGGGGTCGAGGCGTCACGCCACCTCAAGCTCGGGCGCGGGGGAGTGGCCGACGTCGAGTGGACCGTCCAGCTCCTGCAGCTCCAGCACGCGCACGACGTCCCCGGCCTGCGGACGACGTCGACCGTCGACGCGCTCGACGCGGCCGTGGAGGCCGGGCTCGTCGACGCCGACGACGCCGCCGTGCTCGGCGAGGCGTGGCACCTCGCGTCGCGCCTGCGCAGCGCGCTCGTGCTGTGGTCCGGCCGCACGACCGGGACGACCGTCGACGTGCTGCCGCACGACCGCTTCGCCCTCACCGGCCTCGCGCGCGTGCTCGACCTCCCGGACGTCGGCACCGGCGCGGAGCTCGAGGAGCACTACCTGCGCACCGCACGGCGCGCGCGGTCGGTCATGGAACGCGTCTTCTACGGCGAGGACTGACCGTGGCCCGGGGCGACGAGCCGCCCGTCCCGGGTCTGCTCGACCGGCGCGAGCCCCGGGTGCTCGGCGATTCTTGCGACCGCCGCGCGGCGCCCGAGCGCGGCCGCCGGCCGGCTGGGTCGTTCTACGGCTCGCGCCTGCGCTGGGCAGGGTGGATCGCATGGGCGCTCGCAGCGTTCGCGGTCGTGCTGACCGTCGCGTGGCAGCGCCCCGAGCCCCTCGCCGCCGCGGTGCTGTGGGGCCTGTGCGGCGTCGGCTGCCGACGGTCAGCGCGCCTTGTGGAGGGTCCGCTCGGACCGGCCCGCGCGTTCGCGCTCCTCGGCCTCGTGGTCGCGCTCCTCGTGCTGCTGATCGTGGGCGCGGGCCTCGTCGCCCGGGGCGAGCGCGTGTGAGGCACCCGCCCCGGGACGGGCACGTCAGAGGGTGCGGGGCGCGCGGTCGAGGTTCGCGCGCAGCTCGTCGGCGTCCTGGCGTGCGACGTACGCCGGACGGTCGCGCTCGACGCGCCACGACTCCACGAGCGGGCTCGTGTCGACGGCATCGAACCCCAGCTCGTCGTAGAACCGCACGACCCAGGCGGCGGCTTCGGGGAAGTCGCTCGCGGTCGCCAGCGCGCGGCGTCCCGGGGTGCCCGCGGGGGTCCCGTCGGTCGTGATGTCCGTCGACCGGATGTGGTTGAACGCCTTGGCCACCTTCGACCCGGCCAGGTGCTCCTGGAGCAGGCCCGACGACGTGGCCTCACCCCGGTCGAGGGCCTCGACGTGCCCGTCGCGCTCCCAGTAGTAGTTGTTCGTGTCGAGGACGATCTTGCCGTCGAGCGGCTCGGCGGGGACGTCGCGGTACGCCCCGAAGGGCACCGCTACGACGGCGACGTCCGCGGCGCGCGCCGCCTCCTCGGCGGTCGCCGCCCGTGCTCGCGGACCCAGCTCCGCGACGAGGCCGTCGAGCGTCCGGGGGTCCCGCGAGTTCGCGACGACCACGTCGTAGCCGTGGGCGATCGCCGCCCGGGCGACCTGTGAGCCGATGTTGCCTGCGCCGATGATGCCGAGAGTCGTCATGGTCATCGACAACGCACCGGCGCGCCCGCTATTCCGGCGACCTCCCGGGCGGGGCGCCGTGTGGCATCCTGGCGTCCCAGGGGGGTGCCCATGATCGATCCGCTGGTCGCGACGTTCGTCATCCTGGCGCTCGCGGTCGTGGGCTTCATGACCAACCGGTTGCCGCTCGTGGTCGTCGCGCTCTTCGTTCCGGTGGCGCTCTGGGCGACGGGGGTGCTCCCGCTCGACGAGGCGCTGGGAGGCTTCAGCGACCCGATCGTGCTGTTCATCGCGACGCTGTTCGTGCTCAGCGAGGCGCTGGACGCCACGGGGATCACCGCGTGGATCGGGCAGTGGCTCGAACGGCGCGCGTCCCTCGGCCGTGCCGGGCTGCTCGCGCTGATGGTCGGGGTCGCCGCGCTCCTCGCCGCGGTCATCAGCATCAACGGCGCGGTCGCGGCACTCCTCCCGGTCGCGGTCGTCGCGGCGGCGCGGGCCGGCATCGTCCCGTCGCGCATGCTCGTCCCGCTCGCGTTCGCCGCCGGCGCGGGATCGTTGCTGACGCTGACCGGCACGCCCGTGAACATCATCGTCTCCGAGGCGGCGGCCGAGGCGGGCGGCCGGGAGTTCGGCTACTTCGAGTTCGCCCTGGTGGGGATCCCTCTCGTGCTCGCCACGGCCGTGCTCGTCGTGACGCTCGGAGACCGGCTGCTCCCCGAGCGCGTCCCCGAGCACCTCGCCGACACGGCGACCGACCCGCGTGAGCGGGTGCGCTCGTGGCGGGAGAGCTACACCGCCGACCTGGAGACGGGGCGGCTGTTCACCGGCGGCACGGGGGTCGTCGAGGTGCTCATCGCGCCGCGCTCGACCCTGGTCGGGCGGACCGTCAGCCCCGGCATGACGACGCGGGACGAAGGCCTCGTCGTCGTCGCGCTCCGCCGCGGCGAGGGCCGGTCGACGGGCCCGGACACCGACACCCCCTCGGGAGCCATGACCCTCGAGCCCGGCGACGCCGTGCTCGTCCGCGGTCCCTGGGACGCGCTCCACCGCTACACGCAGTCGCCCGACGTCATCGCCGTCGACTCGTCCCGCAGCCTGCAGCGGGGAGTCCCTCTGGGTCGCGGCTGGCGCCGCTGCCTCGCGGTGCTCGTCGTGACGATCGTGCTGCTGGCGACCGGCGTCGTCCCGCCGGTGATCGCCGGCCTGCTCGCGGCGATGGCCCTCGTGCTCACCAAGGTCGTCACCGTCCCTCAAGGATTTCGCGCGATCTCGTGGGACACCGTCGTCCTGATCGCGGCGCTCATCCCGCTGTCGGCGGCCTTCGTCTCCTCGGGGGCGGCCGATGCGATCGCCGGGCTCGTGCTCGGACTCCTCGGAGACGGCTCCCCGCGCCTCGCGCTCCTCGTGGTGTGCGTCCTCACGATCGTGCTCGGTCAGTTCATCTCGAACGTCGCGACGGTGCTCGTGATGGCCCCTGTCGCGGTGTCGTTCGCGCAGACGCTCGGCGTGAGCCCGCAGCCGTTCATGATGGCGCTCACCGTCGCCGGGGCGGCGGCGTTCCTCACCCCGATCGCCACGCCGGTCAACCTCATGGTCCTGCAACCGGGTGGCTACCGGTTCGGCGACTACTGGCGTCTCGGCCTGCCCCTCGCGCTGGTGTTCCTCGCCGCCGCGGTCCTGTACGTCCCGCTCGTCTGGCCGTTCTGACCGCGGCAGTCGCCGGGGAGGGTGGATTCACCCTGGCACGGCGACCGCGCACGTGGGACGGTGTACCGCGTCGCCCGTGCTCCCGCCCGCGGCGCCCTGCCAGACCGGACACGGGGAGTCGTTCATGCAGACCACGGGCGGTGACGGCGAGACGTACGACGTCCTCGTGATCGGGGCGGGCTACTCGGGGCTGGCGATGCTCCACCACCTGCGGGAGATCGGGTTCTCGGTCCTCGTGGTGGACGGCGCCGAAGGGATCGGCGGCACGTGGTGGGCGAACCGCTACCCGGGCGTGCGCACCGACTCGGAGTACGACTCCTACGCGTTCTCGTTCTCCACCGCGGTGCGCGACGAGTGGGAGTGGACCGAGCGGTACCCGCGGGGAGAGGAGATCCGCGCCTACCTCGAGTTCGTCGCCGACCGGCTCGACCTGCGCCGGGACGTCCGGCTGAGCACCTGGGTCGAGCGTGCCGAGCACTCCGACACGACCAACCTGTGGACGCTGACGCTCGCGGACGGCTCCCGGCTGCGGGCGACCTACCTCGTGTCGGCGACCGGCCTCCTCTCGCGCCCGGTGCTCCCGGCCGTCCCCGGGCTGGAGACGTTCGCCGGGCCGGCGCACCACACCGCTCGCTGGCCGCACGACGGCGTGGACCTGAACGGCAAGCGCGTGGGGATGATCGGCGTCGGGGCGTCCGGCATCCAGATGCTGCCGGAGCTCGCCGCACAGGTCGCGCACGTCACGGTCTTCCAGCGCACCCCCAACTACGTCCTCGAGTCGACGAGCCCCGCTGTCACGCCGGAAGAGCTCACCTGGCTGCGCGAGAACTACGACACGGTCTTCGAGCGTGCTGCCCGGCACCCGTTCGGGGTGCCGATGGACTTCCCGCCGCACTCCGCGCTGGAGGTGGACGACGACGAGCGGCGGCGTGTGTTCGAGTCCAAGTGGCAGGCGGGGGGCTTCCACTTCGCGATGGAGTGCTTCACGGACCTCATGACGAGCCCGGAGGCCAGCGCGCTCGCGTCCGAGTTCCTCCGCGGCAAGATCCGGGAGATCGTCAGCGACCCGCGCACGGCGGCGATGCTGAGTCCCACGACGTACACCTTCATGGGCAAGCGACCGCCCACGGGCCACGGCTACTACGACGCGTACAACCGCGAGAACGTCGAGCTCGTCGACGTGCTCGCGTCGCCGATCACGCAGATCACGCCGCGCGGCGTGGTCGTCGACGGTGTGGAGCACGAGGTCGACGTGCTCGTGCTCGCGACCGGTTTCGACGCCATGACCGGGGCGCTGACGGCGATCGACGTCGTCGGGCGCGAGGGGATCACGCTGCGGGAGCGGTGGGACCGCGACGGGCTGCGGACCTACCTCGGGATCGCCGTCCACGGGTTCCCGAACTTCTTCATGTCGGTCGGCCCGCAGACCCCCCTGTCCAACCTGCCGGTCCCGGTCCAGCTCGGGGCGCAGTGGCTGCAGCGAGCGCTGTCGTTCGCGCGGGAGAACGGGGTGGACCGGCTCGAGGCGACGCGCGCGGCAGAGGACTGGTGGCGCGCGGAGACCGAGCGCGCCGGGCACGCGACGGTGATGTACGCGGAGGGCCGCAAGGCGGGCGCGTGGTTCCTCGGGGGCAACGTGCCCGGCAAGCGTGAGGAGATGGCCGTGTACCTCGGCGGTGGGCAGGTCTACCAGGACCTGTGCGCCGAGGTCGAGGCGGAGGGCTACGCAGGCCTGCGCCCGGGTGCGTGCCTGCCCTCGGCCCACACGCCGGCCGGTGAGTCGCCGCAGGTCGCCTGACGCGAGCTGCACCTCCCTGACCGCCCGGTGTCCAGGCTGCGACGGCGCCCCGACGCGGGAGAGCCCCGGAGTCCGAGGGACTCCGGGGCTCTCGCGACGAACCACGACGACTCAGATGTCGTAGTAGAGCTCGAACTCGTGCGGGTGCGGGCGCAGACGGATCGGGTCGATCTCGTTGGTGCGCTTGTAGTCGATCCACGTCTGGATGAGGTCCGGCGTGAACACGTCGCCCTGCGTGAGGAACTCGTGGTCGGCCTCGAGGTTGTCCAGCGCCTCGGCGAGCGAGCCGGGGACCTGCGCGATCTGCGCGTGCTCCTCGGGCGGCAGCTCGTAGAGGTCCTTGTCGATCGGCTCCGGCGGCTCGATGCGGTTCTTGATGCCGTCGATGCCGGCGAGCAGCTGGGCGGCGAACGCGAGGTACGGGTTGGCCGACGGGTCCGGCACGCGGAACTCGACGCGCTTCGCGCCGGCCGACGAGCCGGTGACCGGGATGCGGATGCACGCGGAGCGGTTGCGGGCCGAGTAGACCAGGTTGACCGGCGCCTCGTAGCCCGGGACCAGGCGGTGGTAGGAGTTCACCGACGGGTTCGTGAACGCGAGGAGCGACGGCGCGTGCTTGAGCAGGCCGCCGATGTACCAGCGCGCGATGTCCGACAGACCGCCGTAGCCCTTCTCGTCGAAGAACAGCGGCTTGCCGTCCTTCCAGAGGGACTGGTGCGAGTGCATGCCCGAGCCGTTGTCGCCGAAGATCGGCTTCGGCATGAAGGTGACGGACTTGCCGGCCTCGAAGCCCACGTTGCGGATGACGTACTTGAACTTCATCAGGTCGTCAGCCGCGTGGAGCAGCGTGTTGAAGCGGTAGTTGATCTCCTGCTGGCCGGCGGTGCCCACCTCGTGGTGCGCGCGCTCGACCTCGAGGCCCACGCCCTCCAGCGAGGCGACCATGTCGTCGCGCAGGTCGGCGAAGCGGTCCGACGGGGAGACGGGGAAGTAGCCGCCCTTGTAGCGCGTCTTGTACGCGAGGTTGCCACCCTCCTCTTCGCGGCCCGTGTTCCACGCCGCCTCGATCGAGTCGAGGTAGTAGAAGCTCGAGTGCTGGTTCGTCGCGAAGCGGGCCTCGTCGAAGACGTAGAACTCGGCCTCGGGGGCGAAGAACGCGGTGTCGGCGATGCCGGTGGAGCGCAGGTACGCCTCCGCCTTCGCCGCGATGTTGCGCGGGTCGCGGGAGTACGGCTCACCCGTGAACGGGTCGACGATGGAGAAGTTCACGACGAGCGTCTTGCGCTTGCGGAACGGGTCCACGAACGCGGTCTTGACGTCCGGCACGAGCTTCATGTCCGACTCGTGGATCGCCTGGAAGCCGCGGATCGAGGATCCGTCGAACATCAGGCCGTCCTCGAACGCCGCCTCGTCGAACTGCGAGACGGGGATGTTGAAGTGCTGCATGATGCCGGGCAGGTCGCAGAACCGGACGTCGACGAACTCGACGCCCTCGTTCCGCGTGAAGGCGATTGCCTCCTCCGCGTTGTTGAACATCCGTTGCTCCTTGATCGGTGGTGCCGTCGGGCCGCGCGGCAGAGCCGCTGACGTGGCGCCCACGAACCTAGGCCGCGGCGGTTTCCCCGCCGTGTACCCATTGTTTCGGGCGTGTTACGTCCTGCGTCCCTGTGTGACGGTCGTGCTACACGAGGGCGCGAACGACCCGTGCGGGTCGCGCGCCGTGACGCACAGTACCGTCGTGCGCCGGGCGGGTGTCGTGGGTGTCCACGACCGGGCACGTACCCTGGACCCGTGGTTTCACGCGAGGACATGGGTTCGTGGCTCGAGGGCACCCCCGGGGGCCGGCAAGAAGGGCGTGGTGCCCGGCTAGGGCTCCCTCCCGAGGGCCCGGGCTCGCTCGCGACGGTCGGACGGCGCGTCGTCGCGCTCGTGATCGACTGGACGCTCGCGACCCTCGTCGCCTACCTGTTCTTCCGGCCGACAGCGCCCGGGTTCCTCGAGGGGATCTCCGCCCTGCCCGTGTGGTCGCAGCCGCTCGTGTTCGCCATCGAGAACGTGCTGCTCGTCAGCACGCTCGGCTTCACCGTCGGTCACCGGCTCCTCGGCATGCGCGTGCACCGGCTCGCGGCCCCCACGCGCATGGTCGGCGTCGGGCGCGCGCTCCTGCGCACCGCGCTCCTGCTGCTCGTCATCCCCGCGGTCGTCTGGGACTCCGACGGGCGGGGTCTGCACGACCGTGCCGCCGGCACGGTGCTCGTCCGCACCTGAGGACCGGGGTACTACCTCGCGCGACCGGGGTACTACCTCGCGTGACCGGGGTACTGCCTCACCGGCCGGGCGGGACGACGACGCCCGGCCGGTGAGGAGGTGCTCCTCGCCTGCCGGGCGTCGTCGTGCACTGTGGAGGGACGGGTCAGCGGCCCTTCATGCCCTTGCGGTCGGGCCGGGCCCGCGTCGGGTCGATGCCCTTCGGGATCGGCAGCCTGGCGGCGCCGAGGGCACGCAGGCGCTTGGAGACCTGCGCCGTCTCGGGCTTGGTGAGGGTCGGCTTGAGCTTCTGCACGGTGCGGGGGAGCTTCTGCAGAGCGACCTGGCCCTCGTCGTCGCCGACCTGGATCGTCGTCACCGGGACGTTCGGCAGGACGCGCGCCACGCGCTTGCGCTCGCTCTCGAGGAGCCGGGTCGCGCGGTGCGCCGGACCCTCGCTGACGAGCACGACGCCCGCGCGCCCGACGCCGCGGAACACGAGGTCCTGCGTGCGGGGGTCGATCGCGACGGGCTCCTCGTCGAAGGTCCAGCCGCGGCGGATCGTGCCCAGCGCGGCGCGCGCGGCGCCCGGCTGGCCCTCGATCTGGCTGTAGGCGGCGCGCTCCGCGCGCCGGGTGAGCACGAACATCGCCCCGAGCAGCCCGAACGGGATGCCGACGATGAGCGTGTAGACCCACTGGCCCCACCACAGGCCGATGCCGACGGCGACCGCCAGGACGCCGACGAACACGCCGAGCATGATCCACGTGACCGCGGGGTCCTGCTTGCGCGTCATCTGGTACGCGGCCCACACCTGGTGGTACCAGCGCTGCTTCTTGGGCTTCTTCTGCTTGCCGACCTGCTCGCCGGCCGCGGGCGCGCCGGTGGCGTCGGAGTTCTTGCGGGCCATGGTCCCTCAGTCTAGTGCTGTGCGCGGGCGAGGAGGCTCGCGGCCTCCTGGCGCGACGTGGTGGGCTCGGCGAGGTGCGCGAGCGCCGTCGGGATCTCCATGCCGCGCCGCGTCATGGCCTGCCCCCACAGGCGCCCCGCACGGTACGACGAGCGCACGAGCGGCCCCGACATGACGCCGAGGAACCCGATCTCCTCGGCCGCGTCGGAGAGCTCGACGAACTCTTCCGGCTTGACCCACCGGTCGACCGGGTGGTGGCGCAGCGACGGGCGCAGGTACTGCGTGATGGTGACGAGGTCGCACCCCGCGTCGTGCAGGTCCTGCAGGGCGTCCTTCGCCTCGTCGATCGTCTCGCCCATGCCGAGGATGATGTTGGACTTCGTCACGAGACCGGCCTCGCGCGCTCGTGTCAGCACCGAGAGCGACCGCTCGTACCGGAAGCCGGGCCGGATCTGCTTGAAGATGCGCGGCACGGTCTCGAGGTTGTGGGCCAGCACCTCGGGACGGGAGCCGTTGACCTCGTCGAGCAGCTCGGGGATCGCGTTGAAGTCCGGGATGAGGAGCTCGACGCCCGTGCCCGGGTTGAGGGCGTGGATCTGGCGGACGGTCTCCGCGTAGAGCCAGGCGCCGCCGTCGGGCAGGTCGTCGCGCGCCACACCCGTGATGGTGGAGTAGCGCAGGCCCATCGCCTGCACGGACTCCGCGACGCGGCGCGGCTCGTCGGCGTCGAAGTCCGCGGGCTTGCCCGTGTCGATCTGGCAGAAGTCGCAGCGTCGCGTGCACTGGTCGCCACCGATGAGGAACGTCGCCTCGCGGTCCTCCCAGCACTCGAAGATGTTGGGACAGCCCGCCTCCTCGCAGACCGTGTGCAGCCCTTCGCGCTTGACCAGTCCCTTGAGCTCGGAGTACTCGGGGCCCATCGTCGCGCGGGTCTTGATCCACTCGGGCTTCTTCTCGATCGGCGTCGCGGCGTTGCGGGCCTCGACCCGCAGCATGCGCCGGCCTTCTGGTGCGATCGTCACGGGTGTCTCCCGGTCGTCGTGGCGGGTGAGCGCCGGCGTCCGACCGCGAGCGGTCAGGAGGGCGCCTCGCCGGTGGGCGCGACGCCCGGTACGACGCCGGACTCAGGTCAGCGTACGGCAGCCGCCCTGCCCGCTCCCGCCCGGCGACCAGCACGTGGACGTGACGTCAACGACATCCCGGACGCGAGCAGGAGCGTCGCCGCGGCGACGGGGACGGCGAACGCCGCGGTCGTCGACGCCTGCTCCGCCAGCAGGCCCGCGCTCGTCGCTCCGACGGCCACCCCGACGACGTTCGCGCTCGCGACGAGCGTCATCGCCGCCGCGGTCCGGCCGGCGGGCGCACGCTGCCCGGCGACCGTGAAGACCGTGACCATGACGGGGCCGACGAACAGGCCGGCGACCGCGACCGCCGCGACGACGAGGGGGAGCGAGCCCGTGGACGCCGCCCCGAGGAGGGCGACGGCGCTGACCAGGAGCCCGCCCGAGAACGCCGTCCACCGCCCGGCCTGCGACCACCGGTCGGGGAGCGCGACGACCGAGAGCGCCGTGACGGCGGACCCGACGCCCAGCACCGCGTAGACGAGCCCGGCGAGGTCCGGCGAGCCCACGTCGCGCGTGAGGGCCGTGAGCGCCGCCTGCGTGCCGCCGAACACCAGCCCCATCGCGACCATGCCGACGACGACGACCGCCTCGCGCCGCACGAGGCTCAGCGCGGCACGGGGCCCGGTCGGGCTCGAGCGGTTGTCCCTCGGTCGGTCGGCCTCGAGCGGGTCTGCGCTCGGTGCGTCCGGCGGGGCGACGGCCGTGCGGCCGTGCGCCCCGGAGCCGGCCCGCGCCGTCGGGTGCAGCGCGAACGCCGTGCCGGCGGCGACGACGAGCGCGGCGGCGGCGAGCATCGCCGTCTGCGGCGAGCCGAGCGCCGCGAGCACGCCGACGAGCGCGGGGCCGAGCACGAAGCTCACCTCGTCGGCGGTGCTCTCGTAGCTCATCGCCGCCGACAGGGTGCGGGGCTCGTCGGGTGCCAGGGCGATCCAGCGCACGCGGGCGAGAGGGCCGACCTGCGGTACCGACGCCCCGACGAGCGCCGCGGCGGCGAGGACGATCCCCACCGAGCCGGACGACCCGGCGCTCGCGGTGAGCAGGCCGAGCACGGCGAGGCCCGCGAGGGGCGCGCAGACCAGGACGACGCGGCGTTGCCCGACGCGGTCGGCGAGCGCGCCCTGGGTGGGCCCGCCGACGGCGGTGCCGAGCGCCGTCGCGGCCGACGCGAGGCCGCCCTGGCCGACGGAGCCGGTGGTCTGCGTGACGAGCAGCAGCGTGCCGATCGTCAGCATGGAGAACGGCAGGCGCGCGAGGAAGGCGACGGGGAGGAACCAGGGTCCCGCGAGGCGCGGCAGGCGGGCGTAGGCGCCGGCCCGCGCGCGGGCGGAAGGCTGCTCGTCAGGCAGCGACGGCGCGGCTGCCGGAACGTGGGTGGGAGGGACGGGGGGCGCGGAGCGTGACATGCGGTGTCCAGGGTCGACGTGTTGCGCACCGACCCACCCGAACTCCGGAGCGCAAGACTTCCCTGAGCGTCCAGGATAGCGCGGGGGCGAGCGCTACCCGCGGGTGAGCGCAGCGGCCCGCGTCGTGGTCGCGGCCGCGACCGGACCGGCGGCACCGGCCATGGCAGCGCGCAGCGGGGCGAGCGCGGTCTCGAGCGCGAGGACGAGCGCGGGTGCGACGTCGGCGAGGGTGACGGTCCGGCCGAGCTCCGTGGAGAGCGAGGTCACGTCGGCGTCCTCGATGCCGCACGGCACGATCCGGTCGAAGCGTGCCAGGTCCGGGTCGCAGTTGAGCGCGAGGCCGTGCATCGTGACGCCGCGCGCGACCCGCACGCCGATCGCGCAGACCTTGCGCTCGCGCCGGGACGTGTCGGCGGCGAACCACACCCCGCTGCGGCCCTCGACGCGCAGGGTGGTGAGCCCCAGGTCCGTGCACACGGCCATGACGGCGTCCTCGAGCGCGCGGACGTACGCGACGACGTCGACCGGCTCGGCGAGCCGGACGACCGGGTAGACGACCTGCTGCCCGGGGCCGTGCCACGTGATCTTCCCGCCCCGGTCGACGTCCACGACGGGCGTCCCGTCGTCGGGCCGGTCGGTGCGGTTCGTGCGGCGACCGGCCGTGTACACGTCCGGGTGCTCCACGAGGATCAGGGTGTCCGCGCGCGCACCGGACGCCACGGCGTCGTGCACGGAACGCTGGAGCTCCCACGCCTCGTGGTAGTCCGTCCGGCCGGGCAGGGTGAGCACGTCCATCGGGCCAGGCTAGCCCTCGTCGCGCGGTGCGCGGGGAGCTGTGGGCAAGGTCTCCAGCATCGTCAGCAGCAGCTCCCGCAGCGCGGCGACCTGGTCGTCGTCGAGGCCGCGGGTCGCGAGGTCCTCGGCGGGGCGCCGACGCGCGGCCGTGAGGCCGGCGGCGCGACCGGTGTCCGTGATCGCGACGGCCCGACGGCGTCGGTCCTCCGGGTCGCCGGTCCGCGTGACGTAGCCCGAGCGTTCGAGGCGCGCGACGATGCGGCTCATCGTCTGCTCCGTCACGCCGGAGTCGGCGGCGAGCTCCCGCTGCGAGCGCGGGCCGCCCAGCAGGTGCATGAGCACGGGGAATCCGGCGTGGTTGAGGCCCCACTGCCCGAGGTGGGCGTTCCACGACCGCTCGATGCGTCGGGCCACGGCGAACAGGATCCGTCCCGTGGGCCAACCGGTCGGGTCGGAGGAGGCGGGATCGGCCTCGGCACCGGCGAACGAGGCGTCGGCGGACGTGGGGTCGACGAAGGCCGGATCGGCGTCCGACCCGTCGGCACGGCGCACGGCCGGTCTCTCCACGTGCATTCCTCCCTCCGCCATGGCACCATTCCTCAGCATGCTGAGCAACAGGACGAGCGGGATCCTCCGCGGGCTGATCATTGTCGCAGTCATCGGTGTGTGGATGGTGATCGGCGCGCTCGGTGGACAGGCGCAGGGACAGCTCAGCACCGTCCAGACGAACGACGCCGCCGCGTTCCTCCCCGCGAGCGCGGAGTCCACGCAGGCCGCGGAGCTCGCGGACGACTTCGTGGACACGGAGTCGCTCCCCGCCCTCGTCGTCGCCTCGACGGGGGACGGGTCGGCCCTGGACGGCGACGACCTCGCCGCGCTCGAGGCGTACGCCGCGGCGGTGCCCGACGCCGAGCTGGAGGGCACCACGGGCGACGAGCCGCGCACCGTCGCCGACGTGTCCACGGCGGACCCGGTCGTCGTCCCGTCCGAGGACGGCGAGGCCGCGCTCGTCGTGGTCTCCCTCGACGCCGCCGTCGCGTCCGACCGCGTCGGCGCGGACGAGGACAGCGTGAGCGAGCTCGCCGTCGGAGCGCTGCGCGACCTCGCCGCCGCCGACGCCGCGGAGGGTGGTCTCGCCGGCACCGACCTCGACGTCTACGTCACCGGACCGGCCGGGTTCGTGGCCGACCTCGTGACCGCGTTCGGCGGTATCGACACGGTCCTGCTGCTCGTCGCGCTCGGTGCCGTCCTGATCATCCTGGCGATCGTCTACCGCTCGCCCGTCCTGCCGTTCCTCGTGATCCTCACCGCGGTCCTCGCGCTGACGCTCGCGGGCCTCGTCGTCTACCACCTCGCCGCAGCCGACGTCCTCACGCTCAACGGGCAGTCCCAGGGGATCCTCTCGATCCTCGTCGTCGGCGCCGCGGTCGACTACTCGCTGCTCGTCGTGGCGCGGTACCGCGAGGAGCTGCGGCACGTGCGCTCGACCGTCACGGCGCTGCGCCGCGCGGTGCGCGCGTCGGTCGAGCCGATCGCCGCGAGCGCCGGCACCGTGATCGCCGGCCTGCTGTGCCTCCTGCTCTCCGACCTCGCCTCCAACCGCAGCCTCGGGCCCGTCGCGGCCATCGGCATCGCGGCGGCGTTCGTCGCCGCGCTCACCCTGCTGCCCGCGCTCCTCCTCGTCGCGGGCCAGCGCTCGCGCGCGCTGTTCTGGCCCCGCATGCCCCGCTTCGCCGGGGAGCACGCCCTGCCCGACGCCGGCGTCCCCGGGTCGGGCGAGGACGGCGCCCCGGCCGCGACGTCGTCCGAGGACGCCGTGAGCGTCGAGGGCCACGGCGTGTGGTCGCGCGTCGCGAGCTTCGTCGGGCGTCACGACCGGCCGGTCTGGATCGTGACCGCGCTCGTCCTCGCTGCGTGCGCCGCGTTCGTCCCCACGCTCGACGCGAGCGGGACCGGCGACTCCGAGGTGTTCCTCACGCAGGTGGACTCGGTCGACGGCGAGGAGGTGCTCACCGACCACTTCGAGGGGGTCTCCGCGCAGCCCGCGATCGTCGTCGCCCCCGAGGGCGACGTGCAGGCGGTCGTGGACGCCGCCGAGGCGACCGACGGCGTCGCCTCGGCGACCCCCGTGACCGACCAGCCCGCGCCCGCGCCGGGCGCGCCCGCCCAGGGCGACCCGCTCGTCGTCGACGGGCAGGTCCGGGTCGACGTGACGACGGATGCGCCGTCGGACAGCCAGGAGGCCGTCGAGACGGTGTCCGCGCTGCGTGACGCGGTGCACGACGTCTCGCCCGACGCCCTCGTCGGGGGAGCAGCGGCGGAGCGGCTCGACACGCAGCTCGCCGGGCAGCGCGACCTGCGCATCATCGTCCCCGTCGTGCTCGTCGTGATCCTGCTCATCCTCATCCTGCTCCTGCGCTCGGTCCTCGCTCCCGTGCTGCTCATGGCGGCGAACGTGCTGTCGTTCGGCGCCGCGCTCGGCGTCGCGGCCCTCGTGTTCAACCACGTCCTCGACTTCCCCGGGGCCGACCCGGCCGTGCCGCTCTACGCGTTCTGCTTCCTCGTGGCCCTCGGCGTGGACTACTCGATCTTCCTCATGACGCGCGTGCGCGAGGAGAGCCTCCGGGTCGGGACCCGGCGCGGAGTGCTGCGCGCGCTGGCGGTCACGGGGTCCGTCATCACCTCGGCCGGTGTGGTGCTCGCGACCACCTTCGCGGCGCTCGGGATCATCCCGCTGCTGTTCCTCGCCCAGCTCGCCTTCATCGTGGCGTTCGGCGTGCTCGTGGACACGCTGATCGTGCGCAGCCTGCTGGTGCCGGCGCTCGTGCACGACGTGGGGCGTCGCTCGTGGTGGCCGAGCGCGCTCGGACGGACCGACGGTGGCCCGCGCACGCCGGACGAGCCGGCCTCGTCGGTGGCGCCGACGGGGAGCGCCGCGGGCTGAGAGCGGGGCCGGCTAGCCCGCGGGGACGGGCTCGGCGGGGCAGTCCGCGAGGACGCGCTCCATCGCCTCGGCCTCGGACGGCGTGACGGACAGCCCGTACTCCGCCTTCACGGCGATCTGCCGCGCCACGTACGGGCAGCGGAACGCGTGGTTCGGGGGGAGCCACGCGGAGGCGTCGCGTGCACCCTTCGACTGGTTCGACGGTCCGTCCGCGGCCAGGAGGTTGAGCGGGTCGTTCGCGAACCGCGTGCGCGTCTGTGCGTCCCAGGAGCGCGCGCCCTTGCGCCACGCGTCGAGCAGCGGCACGACGTGGTCGATCTGGACGGCCGCGCTCGTCGCGTTGCCGCGCCGGAAGTCGATCGCCTCCCCGGTGTACGGGTCGAGGAACGTGCCCGTGCGGACCTCGCACGGCTCGCCCCGGGTGGAGAACGTGAGGTCCGTGAGGTCGCGCGCGAGGACGTCGTTGCGCGTGTCGCACCCGTTGTCGTCGACGTCGACCCACGCGCTGCCGAACTCCGACCGCTCGTAGCCGGTGTCGGGCCCCGGGCCCTTGACCTCGAGGCGGGCGAGCACGGCGAGCGCCGTGCCGTCCGCCGGCACGGGCTCCGGCCCGTCGACCGCGGCCGACCGCTCGCCGAGCACGTTCGCGAGGACGATGAGGAGGGCGAGCGCGACGAGCACGTAGCGCAGGGCGGTGCGTCGAGGAACCCGACGGCTCGTGGTGCTCACAGGACGACCTTCCCGAATCCGATCCTCGACCCGTGTGCGCAGGAGCCGCACGCAGTACACCAATCCGGACCAACGCGCACATTCTGCCAGGTCCGGACGGATGCTCCGACCCCGTCCCGATGCACAGGGGCCGCCGGTTAGATTGGTGCGCATGGTCAGCGCAGCGCGTCCGCTCAGGGTCGGGATCGTCGGGTACGGGGGAGCGGGACGGGGGATCCACGCGCGGCTCGTGCGCGAGGCCGGCCACGCCGTCACCGCGGTGGTCGTCCGCTCGCCCGAGCGGCGCGCGGCCGCGACCGAGGACTGGCCCGGCGTGCACCTGCACGACGACCTCGACGCCCTCGTGGCCGACCGTGACGCCTACGACGTGGTCGTCGTGGCGAGCCCGACGTCGCTGCACGCCCAGCACGCGACGGCGCTCGCGCGAGCCGGCGTCCCGGTGGTCGTCGACAAGCCGCTGGCCCTCGACACCGCGTCGGCGCGCGGCGTCGTCGAGGCGGCGGAGGCCGCCGGCACGCCCCTGACCGTGTTCCAGAACCGGCGCTGGGACCCCGAGCAGCTCACGCTGCGGCACGTGCTCGAACGGGGCGACCTCGGGGTCGTGCACACGTTCGAGCGGCGCTGGGAGCGGTGGCGGCCCGTGCCCCAGCAGCGCTGGAAGGAGAACGACCCCGTCGGCGGCGGCCTCCTGCTCGACCTCGGGCCTCACCTCGTCGACTCGGCGACGCAGCTCTTCGGGCCCGTGACGTCGGTGTGGGCCGAGCTCCGGTCCCTCACGACGCCCACCGAGGACGACGTCTTCCTCGTGCTCCACCACGCGCCCGACGCAGCGGGCGACGCGGTCGTCAGCCGGCTCTGGGCCGGTTCCGTCGTCGGCGCGCCCGGTCCGCGCACGCGCGTCCTCGGGTCGGCGGGGGCGTACGTCGTGACGACGTTCGAGAACGACGCGTCGCCGTTCGAGGTCTTCGACGACGCGGCGCCGGCCGGCTCGGAGGGCTGGCTCACCCACGGTCGCGAGCGCGCCGCCGTGGAGCGTGCCCCGGGCGGCCACGCGGACTTCTACCGCGCCGTGGCGGCGTGGCTGCTCGACGGAGGCCCCGTCCCCGTCGACCCGCGCGACGCCGTCCGCACCGCCGAGGTGCTCGACGCCGCCCGGCGCAGCGCCGCCGACGGGCGCCGGATCGACGTCTGACCGGACGGCACGAGCCGATCGCGGGTCGTTCGGCCTGTGGAGAACCCGTTCCTGCGACGCCCGGCACGGTGAGATGGGCCCATGCCTGTCTCGCCGTCGCACGCCACCGACCGTCCGGCCGTCGGCGAGCAGACCGTCGAGGCGCTCACCGCGGCGGGCTGGGAGGTGCGGCCGCGCCCCGGCGCACCCGGGGGCCTCGTCGCGCGGGACGCGGGCGGCGACGACTGCACGATCGAGGTCGTCGCCGTGCCCGACGACCCGGGCGCCCGTGCCGCGCTCGTCGAGCACCTGCACGGGCTGCGCGGTGGTGACGAGCATCTCGTCGCGGTGCGCGCCGCCGTCGAGACGGGTGACGGCCGCCTCGCCGTCCTGAGCCAGCACGTGGAGGGTCTGCGCCTCGACGAGCTCACCGCGGCCCGCGGCCCGTTCACGGCGGGCGAGGCCGTGACCGTGGCCGTCCCCGTCGCGCAGGCGCTCGCGGCGCTCCACCGCGCCGGCCGGCTGCACGGGGCGCTCGACGCCCGCGCGGTCGTGCTGTCCTCGGACGGCAGGGCCGTCGTCCGGCCGCCGCTCACCCCGAGCGCCGGTTCCGCGGCGGACGACGTGCGCGACCTGGCGCGCCTCCTCCTCGGGCTCGTCCCGCCACCGGCGTCGAGCCATCCTGCGGCCGGCGGGACGCCGGCGGACCCGGACGAGGCGCGGGACCTGGCGGCCCTGCACGGCGAGCTCGTCAGGGCGTTGCGCGAGGACCCGGAGGCCCGTCCGGCGGCGGGGACGTTCGCCGCACGCTGCTACGACGCGGTCGAGCCCAGCCCCGTGGTCATGCCCGACCCGGCGCGGCTCGTCGCCGCCGCCCTCGGTGGGCGGCGCGAGACGGCCGCCGTCGTCGCCGGCACGACCGCCGAGGCGGGTCCGGCACCCACCCGGGCGGCGTCCCGCGCAGGTCGGGACGCCCTCCGCGCACGTCCGGTCCGCTCGGCCCGCGCGCGGACGCCCGGGGCTCCGGGGCGCGGTGGCGTCGCGCGGGGGGTGCTCACGGCCGTCGGGATCCTCGTGGGGTGCGTCGCGCTCGTCGCCGTCCTGCTCCAGCTCGGCGGGACGCCGGAGGACGCCGGGATGCCCGAGGACGCAAGGGTGGCGGGGCCCGGTGCGGCCACGGGCCCCGGGACGGGCTCGACGTCGGACCTGACGACGGACCGGGACGACCCGCTCGGCGCCGCCCGCGAGCTCACGGTCCGGCACCTGGCGCTCGTCACGGGCGGCGACGGCGACCTCGCGGCGGTGGTCGTCCCCGGGTCGCCCGCGGCGACGAGCGAGCAGGCGCTCCTGGCGGAGCTCGAGGGCACGGAGGTGCTCGACGCGCAGGTGGAGGTCTTCGACGCCCGACAGGCGTCCGGGTCACCGTCACCGACGCCTGCCACCGCGTCCGAGCCCTCCTCCGAGCCCTCGTCCGAGCCCTCGTCCGAGCCCTCGTCCGCACCCGCGGACGAGGCGCACGTCGAGGTCGACTACGCCGTGAGCGCCCACCGCCAGCGAACCGCTGACGGCGAGGTCCAGGTCCCCGCGACCCCGCGCACGACCGTCGCCCTGGTCCTGCGCTGGACAGACGCGGGATGGCGCGTCGCAGAGGTGCGGCTCTGAGGCCGCCCGGGACGTCTCAGCCGTCGACGACCGACCGCGCGGCGGCGTCGAGCTCGGGGTCGGTGAACCGGAAGCCGCTCGCCTCCAGCACCGTCGGCAGCGCCCGCTGGGAACCGAGGATGTCGGACGCGAGCTCACCGAGCGCGATCTTCAGCGCGAACGACGGCACCGCGACGACCGCGGGGCGGTGCAGCGCGCGGGCGAGCGCGGCCGTGACCTCGGCGTTGGTCGCGGGCAGCGGGGCGCAGAGGTTCACCGGGCCGTGCACCGGCGTGGTGAGGAGGTGGCGCAGGGCGGCGACCTCGTCGCGCAGGGTGATCCAGCTCCAGTACTGCCGGCCCGACCCGAGGCGGCCGCCGACCCCCAGCCGCAGGAGCGGCAGGAGGCGGCCCAGCGCCCCGCCGTCGGACGACAGGACGATCCCCGTGCGCGCGTGCACGACGCGCACCCCGGCGTCCTGCGCGGGTGCGGTCGCCGCCTCCCACTCCCGCACGAGGCGCGCGAGGAACCCGTCGCCCGACGCGGACGTCTCGGTGAGGACCTGCGCGCCGCGGTCGCCGTAGTAGCCGATCGCCGACCCCTGGACCCACACCGGGACCGGGCGGTCGAGACCGGCGAGCGTCCGTGCGAGGAGACCGGTCGTCCGCGTGCGGGACGTGACGAGCGTCCGCTTGTACTCCGTCGTCCAGCGGTGGTCCCCGACCCCTGCGCCCGCGAGGTTGACGACGGCGTCCGCGCCCTCGAGCGCCGCGGGATCGAGGATGCCGGCGTCCGGGTCCCACTCGTGCTCGTCGCTCGTCTGCGGCGGTCGTCGCACGAGCCGACGCACGTGGTGACCGTCCTCGCGCAGCCGTTCGAGCAGCTCGCCGCCGATGAGTCCGTGCGAACCGGCCACCACGATGTCCATGGGTCCACCGTACGGGGGCGGAGCGGGTCGCGTGCACCGGCGCCGCGGACGCGCCGAGGGCCCCCGACCGGTGCGGTCGGAGGCCCTCGGTGGTCCGCGGTGTCAGCGCACGAGCGTGCCGGTCAGAGACCGACCTCGGACTCGAACGCGCCCTCCTCGATCCGGTTCTTGATCGAGGTGAGGAAGCGCGCGGCGTCGGCGCCGTCGACCAGGCGGTGGTCGTAGGACAGGAAGATGAAGCACGTCGAGCGGATGCCGATCGTGTCGTTCCCGTCGGCGTCCGTCACCACGGCCGGGCGCTTCGTGATCGTGCCCGTGCCGAGGATCGCGACCTGGCCGACCGGGACGATCGGCGTGTCGAAGACCGCACCGCCCGAGCCGGTGTTGGTGATGGTGAAGGTCCCGCCCGCGAGCTCGTCCGGCCCGACCTTGTTGGCCCGGGTGCGCGAGCCGAGGTCGGCGATCTTGCGCGCGATGCCGGCGAGGTTGAGGTCGCCCGCGTCCTTGATCACCGGGACGACGAGACCACGCTCGGTGTCGACCGCGATGCCGACGTTCTCCTGGCCGTGGTACGTGATCTCGTCCTCGGCGAAGGTCGCGTTGATCTTCGGGTAGGCCTTGAGCGCCTCGACCGCGGCGAGCGTGAAGAACGGCAGGAACGTGAGGTTCGCACCCTCGCGCGCCTTGAAGTCCGCCTTCGCGCGGTTGCGGAGAGCGGCGACGCGCGTGACGTCGACCTCGACCGCCGTCGTGAGCTGGGCCTGCGTGCTGAGCGCCTCGACCATGCGGCTCGCGACGAGCTTGCGCAGCCGGCTCGTCTTCTCCGTGGTGCCGCGCAGCGGCGACACGGCGGGGACGGACGGCTTCTTCGGCGCGGCGGGAGCCGACGCCGCGGCAGCGGGGGCCGCAGCGGACGCCTTGGCCTCCTCGGCCTTGCGCGCCGCCTCGAGGACGTCCTCCTTGCGGACACGGCCACCGACACCCGTGCCCGTCAGGGTCGACAGGTCCACGCCCTTGTCGGCCGCGAGCTTGCGCACGAGCGGCGTGAGGTACGTGCCACCGGCCTTCGCGGCGGGCGCCGGGGTCGCCCCCGGTGCCGAGGGAGCCTCCTGCGCGGGCTCGGACGGCTGCGCGGGAGCGCTCGTCGCGGGCGCCTCCTCCTGGGCCGCCTGCGCCGGGACGTCCGCCTCGCTGGCCGGGGTCCGCGCCTCGGTCGGCGCCGACGGCGCCTCCTGCTCGGGCGTCTCCTGCGGCTGCGCCGCCTCGGGGGCCTCCTGCTTCGGAGCCTCCTGCGCCGCGGCCGGGGCAGCGTCCGAGCCGACGATCGCGAGGACCGCGCCGACCTCGACCGTCTCGTCCTCCTGGACGAGGATCTGCTGGACGGTGCCCGCGACGGGCGACGGGACCTCGGTGTCGACCTTGTCGGTCGAGACCTCGAGCAGCGGCTCGTCGACCTCGACGCTGTCGCCGACGGCCTTGAGCCAGCGCGTGACGGTGCCCTCGGTGACGGACTCGCCGAGCGCGGGGAGCTTGATCTCCTCGCCACCCGAACCGCCAGCGGGCTGCTCGGACTGCGCGGGGGCCTCCTGCGCGGGAGCCTCCTGGGCAGCGGGCGCGGGGTCCTCGGCCTGCGGGGCCGGCTCCTCGGCCGGCTTCTCCTCGGCCGCGGGCTCCTCGGCCTGCGCGGGAGCGGCGGAGCCGCCGCCCTCGCCGGACCCGATGACGGCCAGGTTCGCGCCGACCTCGACGGTCTCGTCCTCCTGGACGAGGATCTGCTCGAGGACGCCCGCGACGGGGGAGGGGATCTCGGTGTCGACCTTGTCGGTGGACACCTCGAGCAAGGGCTCGTCGACCTCGACGGTGTCGCCGACGGACTTGAGCCAACGGGTGACGGTGCCCTCGGTGACGGACTCGCCGAGTGCCGGCATCTGCACGTTCTCAGACATGACCTGCCTGGTCTCCTTCGATCGTTGGGGGTCAGTTGTGGGCGTGCAGAGGCTTGCCGGCGAGTGCCAGGTGCGCCTCTCCGAGTGCCTCGTTCTGGGTGGGATGGGCGTGGACCAGGGCGGCGACGTCTTCCGGGTACGCCTCCCAGCCCACGATGAGCTGGCCCTCGCCCACGAGCTCGCCGACGCGCGCACCGATCATGTGCACGCCGACGACGGGCCCGTCCTTGCGGCGGACGAGCTTCACGAAGCCGCTCGTCCCGAGGATCTTGCTCTTGCCGTTGCCCGCGAGGTTGTACTCGAGGGTCTCGACGGCGTCGTCCCCGAAGGTCGTCCTGGCGTCGGCCTCGGTGAGCCCGACGGACGCGACCTCGGGCTCGCAGTAGGTCACGCGGGGGATCGACGACTCGACGAGCGGCGTCGGCTCGAGGCCGGCGATCTGCTCGGCGAGGAAGATGCCCTGCGCGAAGCCGCGGTGCGCGAGCTGCAGGCCGGGGACGATGTCGCCCGCGGCCCAGATGTTGCCGACGCCGGTGTGGAGGCGCTCGTCGACCACGACGAAACCGCGGTCGAGCGTGACGCCCTGCTCCTCGTACCCGAGGTCGGCCGTGCGGGGCCCGCGACCGACGGCGACGAGCAGCAGCTCCGCGTCGAAGGTCGTGCCGGACTCGAGCGTGACCGTGACCCCGGAGTCGGTCTCCTTGACGCCCGCGAACCGGTCGCCGAGCGAGAACTGGATGCCGCGCTTGCGGAACGCGCGCTCGAGCGACTTCGACAGCGACACGTCCTCGTTCGGGACCAGGTGCGGCAGGGCCTCGACGATCTGGACGTCGGCGCCGAAGGACCTCCACACGCTCGCGAACTCGACGCCGATGACGCCGCCGCCGAGCACGACCACCGAGGAGGGGACCCGGTCGAGGCCGAGCGCCTGGTCGGACGTGACGACGCGGCCGCCGATCTCGAGACCGGGCAGCGTCCGGGAGTACGAGCCGGTGGCAAGGACGACGTGGCGGCCGGTGTACCGGGTGCCGTCGACCTCGACGGTGTCCGGCCCGACGAGGCGGCCGTGCCCCTCGACGTAGGTGATGCCGCGCGACGCGACGAGTCCCTGCAGGCCCTTGTAGAGCCCTGCGACCACGCCGTCCTTGTAGCTGTTCACCCCGGCCATGTCGACGCCGTCGAAGGTGCTGCGGACACCGAACCGGGCGCCCTCTCGCGCGCCGTCGGCGAGCTCGGCCGCGTGCAGCAGGGCCTTCGTCGGGATGCACCCGTTGTGCAGGCACGTCCCGCCCAGCTTGCCCGACTCGACGAGCACGACGTCGAGGCCGAGCTGCGCGGCCCGCAGCGCCGTCGCGTAGCCGGCGCTGCCTCCGCCCAGGACGACGACGTCCGACGGGGTGCCGGATGGTGTGGCGGGTTCGGCCACGTGCGACTCCTTCAGGGAGGGGAGAGCGGTGTCGGACGTCCACGGCACGACGACGGGCCGACGGGACCGGTGGGTCCCGGCCCACGGTACGTGAACGTTCTCCGGAGCCATCTTGGCACCTCGGGCACCGCCTCCCCAATCGAGGACGGCCCTGACGGCTGTGACGATGGAGACAGGGACGTGGCAGGGGACCGGGCGGACCGGCACGCCGATGTGGCCGCGCGCCCCGCCCGGGAACCGTCCAGCACCGCGCTGTACCCTGCCGGTGTGTCCCGGCTCTCACGACTGTTCTCCCGTCGTCCGACCACGAGCTCGGCCGCGGCCTCGTCCCCGGCAGCCTCGTCGGACGCCCGCAGGGCGACCCTCGCGCACCTGCAGGACTTCGTCCGCACGCGCGTGGGCGTCGAGGCGTACGTCGAGCCGCCGACGCCTGACACGGGAGCGACGCTCCTGCTCATCGCGACCACCGGTGAGTGGACGCGACGGCGCGTGCCGGACGAGCGGACGGCGTTCGACGTCGCGGGCTCGCTCGGCATCCCCGTCTACAACGTGCGGTTCACGGGGTACCCGCAGCGCATGCGGGACTGGAACTCGCGCCAGCGTCGGCACTGACGCCGGCGCGAGTCCTCCGCGCTCAGCGTCCGGCGCGTCCCTCGACGAGCGAGAGCAGCGTGCGCACGGCGACGCCGGTACCTCCCACGGGCGTGTACCCGTGCGCCGACCCCTCGTTGAACGCGGGGCCCGCGATGTCGAGGTGCGCCCACGGCGTCGACCCGACGAACTCCTGGAGGAACAGCCCGGCGACGAGCATGCCGCCGAACCGGTCCCCGATGTTGGCGAGGTCCGCGACCTTCGACTTCAGCGACGCGCCGAGCTCCTCGGGCAGGGGCATCGGCCAGAACTGCTCGCCCGCGGACTGCGCCGACGCGACGACCTCGGCCCGCACGTCGTCGGCGCCCATGACCGCCGACACCCGGTTGCCCAGCGCGACCATCTGCGCGCCGGTGAGCGTCGCGACGTCGAGCACGACGTCCGGCTTCTCCTCGACCGCCGCGACGAGCCCGTCGGCCATCACGAGGCGGCCCTCGGCGTCCGTGTTGAGCACCTCGACCGTCTTGCCGCCGCGGATCGTGATGACGTCCGACGGGCGCTGGGCGGTGCCCGACGGCATGTTCTCCGCGAGGCACAGCCAGCCGGTGACGGCGACGGGCAGGCCCAGGCGGGCGGCCGCCACGACCGTGCTCAGGACGGCCGCGGCGCCGGCCATGTCGGACTTCATGGCCTCCATGCCCTTCGCGGGCTTGATGGAGATGCCGCCCGAGTCGAACGTGATGCCCTTGCCGACGAGCGCGACCTTGGCGGCCGGGCGCGAGGGGGAGTAGGCCACCTTGACGAGGCGCGGCCCGCGCGTCGAGCCCTGGCCCACCCCGACGAGGCCGCCGTAGCCGCCCGCGACGAGCGCCTTGTCGTCGAGGACGGTGACCTTGATGCCCTTGGCCCCGGAGTCCTTCACGGCCTGCTTCGCCGCGTCGGCGAACGCGGCGGGGAAGAGGTCGTTCGGCGCCGCGTTGACGAGGTCGCGCGTCGCGTTGACGGCGTCCGCGACGACGCGCGCACGCTCGACGGCGGTCTTCACGGCCGCGCTGCGGGCGTTCCCCGCGAGCACCTCGACCGTCGCCACCGGCTGCGCCGACGCGGCGCGCGCGGCCTCGCCCGTGCGGTACCGCGTGAAGGTGTACGCGCCGAGCAGCGCGCCCTCGGCGACGGCGGCGACGTCGGCGGCGTCCTCGACGGGCAGCGCCACCGCGACGGAGGCCGTGCCCGCGAGCGCTCGCACCGCGGCGCCCGCGGCACGGCGCAGCGCCTCGGTGCCGAACGTGCCGTCGGCACGGCGGGCGCCCAGCCCGACCAGCACGAGCACGTCGGCCGCGAGGTCGGCGCCCGCGGGGACCTTGCGCACCTCGTCGGCGGCACCGGTGATGCCGAGCGCGGGGGCGAGGTCCTCGAGGCCGGCGACGACCGCGCGGGGCAGGTCGCCCCCGACGATCGCCACGCCGTCCGACGACGTGTGGGTGCCGACGACGAGCACGTCGACCTTGGCACCGGCGGGATTCTTGCTGGAGACGGTCAGTTCAGCCACACCGGCGATGCTAACCCCGCGGCCGGGCGGATTCCGCCCGGGCGCGCGACCGCCGGTACGCTCGGCGGCGTGGTCCTTCCCCTCGTGCTCGCCGTCGTCGCGGCGTGCGTGGCGCTCGCAGGCTGGGCGGTGGTCTTCGTGGTCCGGGACCGGGCGGTGGTCCTGCGCCAGCTCTGGGGCGCCGCCGTCGTCGAGGGCCTGATCCTCGTCCAGTGCGTCGTCCTCGGGATCCTCGGTGCGACCGGGACGGCCCCGACCGACCCCGTGCTCCTGTGGGGCTACCTCGTGACCGCGCTGTTCGTCCTGCCCGTCGCCGCGCTGTGGGCGTTCGCCGAGCGCACGCGCTGGAGCTCGGTGGTGCTCGCCGTCGCCGCGCTCACCGTGGCCTTCCTCGAGTGGCGGGTCTGGCAGATCTGGAACACGTGACCCGGAGGTCTCGATGAGCGCACCCCGCTCGACCGGCAGCGGGTTCGGCCGCGTCCTGGTCGTCGTCTACGGCATCTTCGCCGTCGCCGCCACGGCGCGTGCCGGCGTGCAGCTGCTGCGCGACTGGCACGAGGCGCCGCTCGCGTACGGCCTGTCGGCGTTCGCGGCGGTCGTCTACGTCGTCGCGACCGTCGCGCTGGCCCGTGGCGGCCCGGTGGCCCGGCGGGTCGCCTGGTGCGCGGTGGGTGTCGAGCTCGTCGGCGTGCTGGCCGTCGGGACGCTCTCGCTCGTCGACGCCGCGGCCTTCCCGCGCGCGACCGTGTGGTCCGGCTTCGGTCAGGGCTACGGCTACGTGCCGCTCGTCCTGCCGTTCGTCGGCCTGTGGTGGCTGTGGCGCACGCGCGCCCGCCCCGACGAGCGTCCCGACGGCCCGTCGAGCAGCATGCCCGACGACGCGACCCCCTCGAGCGGGACCGCCCGCCCGTCCGCCCACGACACCCCGGAGGACGTCGCATGAGCCGCCGCCCCGTCCTGTACTCGCTGCTGTTCGACACCGTCTTCACGCGCATGGACCCCGAGCGGGCCCACGAGGTCGCGTTCACCCTCATCTCCGCCGCCGGACGGGTGCCCGTGCTGCGCGACGTCGTGCAGGGCGCGCTCGCGCCCTACCTCGGCCGCGGGGCCGGGGGGCGCGGCAGCGTCGAGGTGCTCGGGCGCGTGTTCCCGGCACCCTTCGGCCTCGCGGGCGGGTTCGACAAGAACGCCCGCGCGATCCGTGGTCTGACGATGCTGGGCTTCGCGTTCGTCGAGATCGGGACCGTGACGGCGCACGCCCAGCCGGGCAACGAGAAGCCGCGCCTGTGGCGCGAGCTCGACGTGCGCGGCGTGCGCAACCGCATGGGGTTCAACAACGAGGGCGCGGCGGCGGCGGCCCGGCGGCTCGAGGCGCTGCGCGCCACGCCCGCCGGCCGCGCGGTGATCGTCGGGGCGAACATCGGGAAGACGAAGGTCACGCCCGCAGCAGAGGCACCGGGCGACTACGCGACGAGCGCGAGCCTGCTCGCGCCGTTCGCGGACTACCTGGTGGTCAACGTGTCGTCGCCCAACACGCCCGGTCTGCGCGACCTGCAGGAGGTGGAGTCGCTGCGCCCGATCCTCGTGGCCGTGCGCGAGGCCGCGGACGCCTCGACCGCGGCCGCGGGCGTTAGCCGCGTCCCGCTCCTCGTGAAGATCGCGCCCGACCTGGCCGACGACGACGTCGACGCGGTCGCGGACCTCGTCGACGAGCTGGACCTCGACGGGGTGGTGGCCGTGAACACGACGATCGGCCACGACCGGGGCCCGGGCGGGCTGTCCGGCCCGCCGGTGCTCGCCCGCGGGCGAGCGGTCGTCGCGCGGCTGCGCGAGCGGCTCGGCGACGGGCGCGCGATCATCGGCGTGGGCGGCATCACGACCCCCCACGACGCGCGGGACTACCTGCACGCGGGCGCCGACCTCGTCCAGGGGTACACCGGTTTCCTCTACCAGGGCCCCCTGTGGGCTGCCCGCATCAACCGTTCGCTCGTGCGCCACCCGGAGCCGGGCGCGAACGTCCGGGGCACGGGCACGGGGGCGGGCACCGCCACGACGGACGGCGCGACGAGCAGCACGGACACGGAGGAGGCACGATGATCCGGCCGCAGTGGGTCTGGGAGCTCGACGACGCCGACGGGCGCCCGATCGGCTCGCCGGTGAGCCCGGTCTTCACGACGCAGTTCGACGCCGAGCAGTGGCTCGGGGAGTCGTGGCGCTCGCTCGCGGCAGGGGGCGCGGTCGTCGCGCGGCTCCTGCACGACGGCGCCCAGGCGACGGCACCCGTGGAGCTCCGGGCGGGCTGAGTCCCGCGCACGCGTCGTCGCACGCGGACGCGACCCGGCGATCGCGCGTCGGCTCAGGCCCGGACGCGGTCCCACGCGGCCACGAGGCGCGGAACCGCCCGTCGGAGGTCCTCGGCCGGGCGCGAGAACGTCAGGCGCAGCCGGTCGGTCGAGCTGCCGTCCGGGGTGAACGTCGGTCCGGCGTTGACGAGCACGCCCTCGGCGGCGGCCGCCGCCGCGAACGCGTGCGCGAGCGGCGCACCCACCTCCGCCCACAGGGACAGCCCGCCGGGGGGCACCGGGACGTGCCACTCCGGCAGGGCTTCGGCGAGCAGCCCGCAGACGAGGTCGCGCTGCTCGCGCAGCACGACGCGGCGCTCGGCGAGGAGCGCCGTCCGGTCCTCGAGGAGCTCGACGACCGCGAGCTGCTCGAGCACCGCGGTCGCGATGTCCGCCGACTGGCGCGTGCGGGCGAGCCGAGCGACGAGGTCGGGGTGCGCGCGCACCCATCCCACGCGCAGGCCGCCCCAGAAGGACTTCGACGCCGAGCCGACCGTCACGACGTACGGCGACGTGCCGTCCCCGGCGAGAGGCGGCGCGACGTCGCCCTCGTCGTCGGGGTCCGTGTCCAGGGACAGGTCCGTGAGGGTCTCGTCGCCCACGACGGTGACGCGGTGGCGCGCCGCCGCCTCGCGGACGCCCGCGCGCTCGTCGGGCGTGAGCGTGTAGCCCGTCGGGTTGTGGAAGTCGGGCACCAGGTAGACGAGCCTCGGCGACACCTGCCGCAGGGTGGACTCGAAGAGGCCGACGTCGAAGCCGGGCGCCCCTCCCGGTCCACCGCGGCCGACGGGGAGCGCGACGAGACGTGCCCCGGCCCGGCGCAGCGCCTCCATCGCGTGGTAGTACGTCGGCGACTGGACGACGGCCCGGTCGCCGCTGCCGAGGAGCGTCCCCGCGAGCGTCGTGATGGCGTGCTGGGCGCCCGTGGTGACGAGGATCTGGTCGGGGTCGGTCGGCGTGCCGCGCGCCGTGAAGCGCGCCGCGACCGCCTCGCGCAGCGACGCGACGCCGTACGGCTCGTACCCGCCTCCGGCCAGGTGCTCGGGCAGCCGCTCGAGCGCGCGGCCGTAGGCGGCGTGCAGCCCCGACGGGGCCGCGGACGTCGCCTGCGACAGGTCGGCGAGATCGACGGCGGACCCGGTGCCCGGCAGGCCGGCGGGTGCCGGGGCGTCGCCGCCGGCGGGTCGCGCCGCGGACCGGCGTCCGCCGCCGTGCGGGAGCACGACGACGGTGCCGGCGCCCGTGCGCGACCGCGCGAAGCCGAGCTCGCGCAGCCGCCGGAAGGCGGCGGCCGTCGTCGTGCGGGAGACGCCGAGCGCCGTCGCGAGGTCGCGTTCCGAGGGCAGCCTCGTGTGCGGCGCGAGGGTGCCGGCGAGCACGGCGGCGCGCAGGGCGTCCGCGAGCACGACGTAGGCGGGCCCGCCCGCGTGCCAGCGTCCGAGGAGCCGGACGGTCGCCGCGGGGGAGAGGTGGCGGTGCACGTCGAGCCCGGCGCTCGCGGCGGCCGGCCGGCTGGCCGGCCGCACCTCGTCACGAGTCGTTCGCGCGACGCTCATCAGGCCACTTCCTCTGCATTGGCTATAGAAGGTGATGCCAATGAGACCACAGGATGGTGGCCATGTCACCGTTCCGTCGCACCGTCCAGCTCCTCCTCGGCCTCCTCGGCTATGCGCTGTCCATGGCGATGCTCCTGCACGCCGGCCAGGGCGGGATGCCGTGGGACGTGCTCCACCAGGGCATCGTGGAGCGGACCGGGCTCCCGTTCGGCGTCGTCGTCGTGGCCCTGAGCGCGCTCGCGCTCCTGGCGTGGATCCCCCTGCGGCAGCGGCCGGGGATCGGGACGCTCGCGAACGTCGTGGTCATCGGCGTGAGCATCGACCCGGCGATCGCCCTCGTCGAGCGGGTCGTGCCGTCGCCGGGCACCGGCGCGGGCATCGCCCTCGCGCTCGGCGGGGTCGTGCTCAACGGCGTGGCGACGTCGGCCTACCTCGGCGTGCGTCTCGGGCCCGGGCCGCGCGACGGCCTCATGACCGGTCTCGTCGCCCGGACGGGCCGGTCCGTGCGGCTCGTGCGCACGCTCATCGAGGTGGTCGTGGTCTCGCTCGGCTGGGCGCTGGGCGGGACGCTCGGCTGGGCGACGCTGGCCTACGCCGTCGGGGTCGGGCCGATCGTCCAGACCACGTCGCGCTGGTTCGCGCCGCGCGGCCTGGCGGCTGCGGGTCGTCCGCGCCGGGCGACGGTGGACGGGACGACGGGGGACGAGGCGACGGGGGACGAGGCGACGACCCATGGGGCGCCGTCGTGCGACGTGCCGGCGGACGGGGTGCCGGTCCCGCGTGCGGAGGCGACCGCGCCGGCGCGGTGAGACTCCCGGTCCGGGCGGGGGAGGCATGCCCGACGCCCGGGCCGGTGGGACGACGACGCGCGGGGCACCCGGTCGGGCGCCCCGCGCGTCGTGCGGTACGTCGTGCGGTCCTGCGTCAGGACGGACGCTTCTGCGGAGCACCCTCCGTCGTCTTGCCCGGGTCGCGCTCGACGACGTCGCCGAGCACCTCGTCGATGCGCGCCATGAGCTCGGCCGGGATCGTGACACCGGCGGCCTTGACGTTCTCCGCGACCTGCTCGGGGCGCGAGGCGCCGACGAGTGCCGCCGCGACGTTGTCGTTCTGCAGGACCCACGCGACGGCGAGCTGAGCCATGGAGAGGTCGAGCTCGTCCGCGACCGGCTTGAGGCCCTGCACGCGGGACAGGACGTCGTCGGTCATGAAGCGCTGGATCATCCGCGCGCCGCCCTTGTCGTCCGTGGCCCGCGAGCCCTCGGGCAGCGGCTGGCCGGGGACGTACTTGCCGGACAGCACACCCTGGGCCATCGGGGACCAGACGATCTGCGACACGCCGAGCTCGCGCGAGGTCGGCACGACCTCGTCCTCGATGACGCGCCACAGCATCGAGTACTGGGGCTGCGACGAGATGAGCTGGAAGCCGAGGTCCTTCGCGAGGGCGTGGCCCGCGCGGATCTGGTCGGCGGTCCACTCCGAGACGCCGATGTACAGCGCCTTGCCCTGACGGACGATGTCGGCGAACGCCTGCATCGTCTCCTCGAGCGGGGTCTCGGTGTCGAACCGGTGCGCCTGGTAGAGGTCGACGTAGTCCGTACCGAGCCGCGTCAGCGAGCCGTTGATCGACTCCATGACGTGCTTGCGCGACAGGCCGGAGTCGTTGGGGCCGGCGGGGCCGGTCGGCCAGTAGACCTTGGTGAAGATCTCGAGCGACTCGCGGCGCTGGCCCTTGAGGGCGTCGCCGAGGACCTGCTCGGCCTTCGTGTTCGCGTAGACGTCCGCGGTGTCGAACGACGTGATGCCGGCGTCGAGCGCGGCGTGGACGCACGCGGTGGCGGTGTCGTTCTCGACCTGCGAGCCGTGGGTGAGCCAGTTGCCGTAGGTGATCTCGGAGATCTTGAGACCCGAGTTGCCGAGGTAGCGGTAGTTGGGCATGGCCCTAACCTATCGGCCGAGACGGTTGCCCGAGGAACCGGCGGACGGCCGCCCGACGGTTCCGGCCGTCACTCCGGGTAGACGCCGTGCTTCTTGTGCACCGGCTTCGGCAGGCGCGCCCGGCGCAGCTGGAACGCGCGCATCACGGCGTACATGACGGTGCCCTTCGGCACCTCGCCGAACTTCCGGACCAGCCGCTTGCGCAGCCCGCGCCACATGATGAACGCGTCGACGATCGTCAGCAGCACGATGACGTAGAGCGCCATGACCGTGACGAACGCGAGGCCCTGGTTCTGGGCCGTGAGCAGCGACATGACGATGAAGACGAGGGCGATCGGCAGGAAGAACTCGCCGAGGTTCCAGCGGGCGTCCACGTGGTCGCGCACGTAACGGCGGACGGGTCCCTTGTCGCGCGGCGGGAGGTAGCGCTCGTCGCCGGTCTGCATCGCCTGGTACTGGCGGTCGCGCATCTCGCGCTGCTTCTCGCGGGCCGACTTCGCCGCCGCGCGGCGGTCGTTCGGCACGAGGGGCCGCTTGTTCGCGGCCTCGGAGACCTTGCGCTTGGGCGTCGGGCGGCCCTTGCTGGCTGCCGTGGGGCCACCGGCCCGCTCGATCTCCGCCGCCGCGTCGACGGGGTCGGGGGCAGGCGGCGTGGCGCCGGACTTGTTGCGGGAGAACACGGGTCCAGCGTAGTCGAGAGCGAGCACCCTCCTCACCCGCCTCCGGCGTGCTGCCCGGGGAACCGGACCGGACGGCGCAGAGCCTGCCGGCGCTCGGGCGCGTGACGTACGGTGCTCGTCGTGACGAACTCACCCGACTCCACCGACCCGGCCCTCGCGACCATGCTGCGCGAGACGGTCGCCGGCCTGTTCCCCGCCCTGCGTGCGGACCTCGAGGCGCTCGTGCGCATCCCGAGCGTCTCGAACGCCGCGTTCGACCCCGCCCACGTCGCGGCGAGCGCCGACGCCGTCGCCACGCTGCTGCGCGACGCCGGGCTCCCGGAGGTCCAGGTGCTGCGCGCGACCACCGAGGACGGGCGCGAGGGCGCACCCGCCGTCGTCGCGCGCCGTCCCGCGCCCGACGGCGCGCCGACCGTCCTGCTCTACGCCCACCACGACGTGCAGCCCCCCGGTGACGACGCCGCGTGGGACACCGCGCCGTTCGTCCCGACCGAGCGCGACGGCCGTCTGTACGGGCGCGGCGCGGCCGACGACAAGGCGGGCGTCGTCGCCCATCTCGGCGCGCTGCGCACCCTCGCGACGCTCGGGGACCTCCCGGTGGGCGTCACCGTGTTCGTCGAGGGCGAGGAGGAGGTCGGCTCCCCGACGTTCCTGCCGTTCCTCACGCAGCACCGCGACCTGCTCGCGGCCGACGTCATCGTCGTGGCCGACTCGGCGAACTGGAGGATCGGCGTCCCCGCCCTGACCACCTCGCTGCGCGGGCTCGTCGACTGCGAGGTCGAGGTCGCCGTCCTCGACCACGCCGTGCACTCGGGCATGTTCGGCGGTCCGGTGCTCGACGCCGTCACGCTGCTCGCCCGCCTGATCGCCACGCTGCACGACGACGCGGGCGACGTCGCGGTGGACGGGCTCGTCGTCGGGGCCGAGCCCACGGTCGACTACGCGGAGGCCGACTTCCGCGAGGACTCGTCGCTCCTCGACGGCACGGTCCTCGCGGGCCGGGGGAGCATCGCCGGGCGCCTGTGGACCAAGCCGGCGATCGCCGTCATCGGCCTCGACGCGCCGAGCGTCGCGCACGCCTCGAACACGCTGACGCCGCGCGCCACCGCGAAGCTGTCCGTGCGCCTCGCGCCGGGACAGGACCCGGCGGCCGCGATGGCGGCGCTGCGGGCGCACCTCGAGGCGAACGCGCCGTTCGGCGCGCGCGTCTCCGTGCGCGACGGCGAGCAGGGCAAGCCCTTCCTCGCGCCCGCCGACTCCGCGGCGATGCAGGCCGCGCGCTGGGCGTTCGCCACCTCGTGGGGCACCGACCCGGTCGACATCGGCATCGGCGGCTCGATCCCCTTCATCGCGGACCTGCTCGACGTCTTCCCCGACGCCGCGATCCTCGTCACGGGCGTCGAGGACCCCGACTCGCGCGCCCACGGCGCGAACGAGTCGGTGCACCTGGGCGAGCTCGAGAAGGTCGTGCTCGCCGAGGCGCTGCTCCTCGCGCGGCTCGGCGGCGCCGCCGGCTGACGGGTCGTCGGAGGGCCCGGGCTCAGGCCTCGAGGCTCGCGCGGAGCTCGGCGGCGTCCTCGAGCTCCGTGCCGACGGCCTGGCGGTCGGCCTCGTCGAGCGTCGGGACGAGCGCCGCGAGGGCGTGCAGGTGCTCCCGGGCCGCGTCGGGGTCGTCCGTGCGCACGGCGAGCTCCGCGAGGTAGGCGAGCGCGCGCACGTGGTCGACGGGGTCGGTGTCGTCGCCCGCACGCCGCAGCGCGCCCGCGAGGATCCGGCGGCCCTGCACGGCGTCGCCGTGGGAGTCGGCCTGCACGACGGCGTCGTCGATCGCCCGCGCGACCCTGCCCGCGGGCCGTTCGGCGTAGGCCTTGCGGGCAGAGTCGTCCTCGGTGCCGGCCCGCTGGCCGGGCTGGCCGGGCTGGCCCTGCCGGTCCTCGGGGACGCCGTCCCCTTCGGGGCTGCCGGCGCCGGCGGGTGCACCACGCATGACGCGTACCCAGTTGCCTGCCGGGTCGACGACGCTGAACCCCGCCGTGCCGCCCACGTTGGCGCGGCGGCGCGGGCGCGTGATGCGCGGGACGCCGGTCAGGGGCAGGCGACCGTACCGGGCGCGCAGACCGGCGGCGAAGGTCTCGAACACCGGCGCGGTGTCGTCGACGAGCGCGATGCACGTGCTGTACGAGTCCTCGGGGGCGACGCCGTCGAGCCCGAAGTAGTGGATCTCGAACCCCCCGCGCCGCACCACGAGGTACGGGTTCGGGCGGAGCTGGCGGTAGGTGACGACGAGCCCGAGATCCACCCAGAAGTCGCGCACCGCGTCGATGTCGGGGCAGGGGAGCGCGGGCACCATCGTGGCGTCGAACGGATCGGTTCCCATCCGCCCATCGAACCACCAGCGGGGGGCTCCGGGCTCAGACGTTGCGGTGGGCGACGTCGAGCGCGCGGGCCCAGGCCGCGACGTCGTCGGGGAGCTCGGGCGAGACCACGTCACCGCCGAGCAGCCCGACGACGTCGGGTGCCGGCACTCGGTCCCCGGAGCCGCGGGCGAGGAACCGGCCCGCGACGAGGCCTCGCGCGCACGGGTCGCCGCGGCGCGTGAACACCTGCTCGAGGTAGACGACGCGCTCGTCCCAGCCGACCACGCGCGTCGTGATCTCGAACCGGTCCCACAGCTGCAGCGAGCGGCGGTACTTCACCGTCGACGCCGCGACCACCGGGTACCACCCCTTGCCCTTGAGGAGCGAGAAGCCGCCGAGGTCGGCGATGTAGTTGCTGCGCGCGACGTCCATCATCTGCAGGTACACGCCGTTGTTCACGTGCAGGTAGAAGTCGAGGTCGCCGGGGTGGACACGGAGGCGCGTCACCGACGGGTCGAGAGGGTCCCGGCCGGGGACGGCTCTGCGGGGCATCGTGCTGGCGACGAGGAGCTGGAGCTGGCGGGTCACGGTCGCAGGCTACTATCCCGGACCACCGGTATCAGGTACCGACGGGAGTGTGCGAGGATGCGCGGCGTGACGACGACGAGCACCGCACCTCGCCCCACCGCCACCCCCGACCCGGCACGGCACCCGTGGGTCGTGCGCGCGTTCCGCGCCGTCGCGATCGCCGAGGCGTTCTCCTGGGCGGGCCTGCTCGTCGGGATGTACCTCAAGTGGGTCGCCGGGACGACCGAGCGAGGGGTCGAGATCTTCGGGCCGGTCCACGGCGGGCTCGTGCTGGTCTACGTCGCGCTCGCCGCAGCGGTCGCGGTGCGCGTGCGCTGGTCGCTCTGGACCACGTTCCTCGCGCTCGCGGCGACCGTCCCGCCGTTCTGCACGGTGGCGTTCGACGTCTGGGCGCACCGCTCCGGCCGCTACCGCTCGCGACGCTCCGCGTCCTCCACCGCGGGCTGAGCCCTCGTCGGCTCGCTGCTAGACCGGCGGGGACGGGTCGTACTGGATCGCGCGCCGCACGGCGCGGGCCACGTCCGGGCTCTCGAGCCGGGCCACGAGGTGCAGCGCCATGTCGATGCCCGCCGAGACGCCCGCCGACGTCACGACGTCGCCGTCGTCGACGTAGCGCGCCTCGGTGTCGAGCACGACGCTCGGGTCGATCTCGGCGAGGTCGTCGTAGTGGGCCCAGTGCGTCGTCGCCGGACGCCCCGCGAGCAGGCCGGCGGCCGCGAGCACGAGCGAGCCCGTGCACACGCTCGCGATGAGGGGCGTCTGCGCGCGCATCGCGTGCAGCCACTCGAGGTGCGCGCCGTCGGCGAGGAGCGTGCGCGTTCCCCAGCCGCCGGGGTGCACGAGCACGTGCAGCGGCCCGACGTCGTCGGCCGACCGGTCCGGGACGAGCCGCAGACCCTTCGCGAGGCGTACGCCGCCACCGTCCCAGGAGAACGTCGAGACGTGCGGCTTGATGGCGGAGTGCTGCGCCCACGCGGTGAGGACCTCGAACGGGCCCGCGACGTCGAGCTCCTCCGCCTCGTCGAACACGAAGATGCCGACGTTCATCCCGTTGCCGGTGCTCATGCACCCACCTCCGCGTGCCGCCGGTGTCTCGACGGCCTCGTCGCGCCGGGCCGCTAGATCCCCGGCAGGGCCAGCATCTGGTCGAGCGCGACGCGCGCCCAGTGCGCGTCGTCGGCGTCCACGACGATCCGGTTGACCACGCGGCCCGCGGCGAGCGACTCCATCGCCCACACGAGGTGCGGCAGGTCGATCCGGTTCATCGTCGAGCAGAAGCACACCGTCGAGTCGAGGTAGTGCACCTGCTTGTCCGGGTGGGCGCGGGCGACGCGCCGCACGAGGTTGAGCTCCGTCCCGATCGCCCAGGACGACCCCGGCTCCGCGGCGTCGAGCGTCTGGATGATGAACTCGGTCGAGCCCACCAGGTCCGCCGCGGTGACCACCTCGTTCTTGCACTCCGGGTGCACGAGCACGTTGACGTCGGGCACCGCGGCCCGGATGTCGCTCACGTTCTTCGCGGAGAACCGTCCGTGCACCGAGCAGTGACCGCGCCACAGGATCATGCGCGCGTCGCGCAGCTCGGCGTCGGTCAGGCCGCCGTTCGGCTTGCGCGGGTCGAACACGACGCAGTCGTCGAGCGACATCGCGAGCTTGAGCACCGCCGTGTTGCGTCCCAGGTGCTGGTCGGGCAGGAAGAGCACCTTGCCCGTGCCGTCGACGCCACCCACCTGCTCGAACGCCCAGCGCAGCGCGACCTCCGCGTTGGACGACGTGCACACCGTGCCGCCGTGGCGACCCGTGAACGCCTTGATCGCCGCGGACGAGTTCATGTACGTCACGGGGATCGTCGAGTCGGCGATCCCCGCCTCCTCCAGCACGTCCCACGCGTCCTCGACCTGGTCGATCGCCGCCATGTCGGCCATCGAGCAGCCCGCGGCGAGGTCCGGCAGGACGACCTGCTGCGCGTCGGACGTGAGGATGTCCGCGCTCTCCGCCATGAAGTGCACGCCGCAGAAGAGGATGAACTCCGCCTCGGGCCGTGCGGCGGCCTCTCGCGCGAGCTTGAACGAGTCGCCCGTGACGTCGGCGAAGTCGATCACCTCGTCGCGCTGGTAGTGGTGGCCGAGGACGAACGCGCGCTCGCCCAGCGCCGCGCGCGCCGCGCGCGCACGCTCCACGAGGTCCGGGTCGCTCGGCGCGGGCAGGTCGCCGACGCACTCGACGCCGCGCTCGGACGCGAGGTCGCGGCCCTGCCCGAGCAGCAGGAGGGCGGAGGGAGCGGGCTCGGCGAAGCCGGAGCCGTTCCCGCGAGAAGCCGCGTCGGGACCGGTCAGGCCGGAGTCCAGCAAGGTGCTACCAGTGCTCACGGGACCATCGTCGCACAGCG
The DNA here is from genome assembly GCF_943181405.1 of Cellulosimicrobium sp. Marseille-Q4280. Classification (GTDB taxonomy): domain Bacteria; phylum Actinomycetota; class Actinomycetes; order Actinomycetales; family Cellulomonadaceae; genus Cellulosimicrobium. The sequence continues at coordinate 225,743 of NZ_CALPBY010000003.1, read as the reverse complement.
CGTCGTCGTCATGTCCTCGCCCGGCCCGGGCCGTCGTGCGGCCTTCTCGTCCGCCCGCGGGCTGGCACAATCCCCGCATGCGCGTCCTCGTCACCGGGTCGACCGGTCCCTCCGTGCCCGACGGCGCGTGGCCGGACGAGGCGGGCGACCCGGCGCCCGCGTGGCCGGGCGGGGACGGCGAGCCGGCGTCCGCGCGGTCGGTGCCGGCTCCTCGCGACGTCGCGCGCTGGTGGGCGGAGACGGCAGAGGCCACCCCCGGACGCCCTCAGGACGGGGTGCGGGTCCACCACGTCGGGCTCGCGACCTCAGGACCGGCCTTCCTCGACGCCGTCGCCCTCGTCGCGCCCGAGCTGCTCGCCGGCGTGGTCCCCGGCCCGGGCGGCCGGGACGTGCCGGTCGCGGTCCGCCGGGACGTCCGCACCGGCACGGTCTATGCGGACGCCTCCCAGGTACCCGCCGCCGACGACCTCGGGACCCACGACGACACGTCCCACCGCCGCCCGCCCGGCGGTCTCGCGCGCAGCCTTGCCGCCTCGACGGCCCCTCGGGCGTCCGACGCCCTCGGCCACCTGCTCGCGCTCTGCGCGGACGCCGCGCGGACCGTCGACGGGCGCCCTGGACGCGTCGTGCTCGGGACCGGGGGAGCCCGCAGCCACGACGCCGGTGCCGGACTGCTCCGCGCGCTGGCCGGCACGGTGGACGCCCCGGTGGCAGACCAGCTGCGCACGGCCCGGGACGCCCTGCGTGGAGCCCATCTCGTCGCGGCGGTCGCCACGGACGCGCCGCTCCTCGGGCTGCACGGGGCCAGCGCGGCGCTCGCGGCACGAGGGGTCGACGACGCGGTCGCGCAGGACCTGGAGCGCGCGCTCGGTGCGTTCGCGCACGACGTGGCCGCCGCCGTCGAGGTGCTCGACCGGGACGGCGGCGGGCCGCTCGGGCGCGACCTGCTCGCCGCGTCGGGCCCGCGTCGGCTCGCCGGCGTCCCGGGTGCGGGCAGCGGCGGCGGTGCGGCCTTCGCCGTCGCGGCGCTCGGGGGTCGGCTCGTGCCGGCGCTGCGTGTCGTCGCCGGAGCCGTCGGCCTCGACGAGCGCCTCGCCGACGCCGACCTCGTGGTCGTCGTCGCGGACGAGCTCGGGGCGCACGAGCTGGGCGACGGCGCCGTCCACGAGGTCGCGCACCGTGCGGCGCGGCACGCCGTGCCGGTGGTGGTCGTCGCCCGGTCGGTCGTCGCCGGGCGGCGTGAGCAGGCCGCCGCCGGCCTCAGCGGCGTCTACGCGTGGGGCGAGGACCCGCCGCGCTCCCTCGTCGAGCGCGTCGCACGCACCTGGTCGCGCACCTGACACCGTGCCTGACACCGTGCCCGGCGCCGTGCCTCTACCGTGCGCCGGGAAGGCGTCACCTGCCCGCGACCGCGTCAGCCGAGGTCGACGCTCCCGTCGGGAAGCACCCGCCACGCCGGGTTGTGGGCGATCTCCCAGACGAGACCGTTCGGGTCGGCGACGTGCGCGTGGAAGACGCCGCCGAACTCACCCTGCTGGGGCGCCTTGCGGAGCTCGGCGCCCGCGGCGAGCATGCGCTCGACGAGCGCGACGACCTCGGCGGGCGAGCCGACGTTGTGGGAGAGCGTGAGACCGGTCACCGCCGGCGTCCCCTCCACCACGCCCTGGTCGCGCACGAACTTCGACTCCTCGAAGAAGCCGAGGAGCTGGCCGCCGGCGGAGCGGTAGAACACGATCTCGCCGGGGACGTCGAGCTGCGCGCTCCAGCCCAGGGCGCCGTAGAAACGGCGTGTCGCATCGAGGTCACGCGTCGCGATCGTCAGGAGGTGCAGCGCCTGGTCCATGGCCGTCTCGGTCCTCGGGGGTCGTGGGAGGTGGTGCGGGTCCTCGCGCGTCGGCGGGACCGCCGTTCGACCGTACGCCTCGGACGCGTCGTAGACTCGGGAACACGACCGGCACGTGTGGTGTTGTGGACCTGACGGGATCTCTCGGGGGACCAGCTCGAGAGGCCACGGATAGCCGGCCACCACCGGGGCACCACGTGCCCCCGACAGCGCGGAGACGAGATGAGCGAGACCACCGAGATTGCCACCCACGGCGTCGACCTGACCGATGTGGCCGCGGACAAGGTCCGCACCCTCCTCGAGCAGGAGGGCCGCGACGACCTGCGTCTGCGCGTCGCGGTGCAGCCCGGCGGCTGTTCCGGCCTGATCTACCAGCTCTACTTCGACGAGCGTCTTCTCGAGGGCGATGCCCTGCGCGACTACGACGGCGTCGAGGTCGTGGTCGACAAGATGAGCGTCCCGTACCTCGAGGGGGCGACGATCGACTTCGCCGACACGATCGAGAAGCAGGGCTTCACCATCGACAACCCCAACGCGGGCAGCGCCTGCGCGTGCGGCGGCTCCTTCAGCTGACGCGCCGCTCCGGCGGACTCCACGAGAGCCCGGTCCCCTCGGGGGCCGGGCTCTCGTCGTCCCCTCAGGGACCGAGCTCGACCGTGATCGCCCACGCCGCCGGTGCGCCGGCCAGCTCGCGCTCCACGACGACGCGGTGGCCGCGCATGCGTGCCCAGGCCGGCACGTCGAGACGGGCGGCCGGGTCCGTCGACCACACGGTGAGCAGGTCGCCGGTCTCGTGGCCGCGCGCCGCCGCGGCGAGGCGGATCACGGGGAGCGGGCAGCGCAGCCCGCGGGCGTCCACCACGTCCGGCCCCGGTGCCCCGCCCGCTGCGGCGGGCACGTCGTCGGTGCTCACAGGCCCTCGACCCCGAGTGCGGCGCGCACGCGGGCGACGGCGCCCGGCAGCACCCCGAGGAGGCGCTCGACGTCCTCCTCGGTCGTCGAGCGGTCGATCGCGATCCGGACGTTCCCGTGGGTGAGGACGCCCATCGCCGCGAGCACGTGGGACGGCTCGAGCGCGCTGGACGTGCACGCCGAGCCCGAGCCGACCGCGATCCCCTCCCGGTCGAGCTCGGTGAGCAGCGCCTCCCCGTCGACGTAGAGGAACGAGAACGTCACGACGTGGGGGAGCCGGTCGACGGCGTCGCCCACCACCTCGACGTCGGGGATCGCGGCGACGCGCGTGCGGACGCGGTCGACGAGCGCGCGTCGGCGCTCGTCCTGGGCCTCGCGGTCCGCGAGGACGGTCTGGAGGCCCACGGCGGCCGAGAACGCCGCGGGGACGCTGACGCCGCCGGGCGCGAAGGGGTCCGGGTCCTCCGGGAACGGGCTGCGCCGTCGGACGCGCGAGCGCAGGGCGAGCACCGCCACGCCGGGCGCAGCACCCCAGTCGCCCGGGTCCGCGGCGAGCGCGTCCCACGACTCCTCGACGAAGGCGTGCCCGAGGCTGGCGCCCGCGTCGACGAGCACGGGGACGCCTGCCGCGCGCGCCGCCTCGTGGACCTCCGCGAGCGGCTGGAGGGTCCCCACCTCGCCGTTGGCGTGCTGCAGCGCGGCGAGGGCGGTCCCCGGCCGGGCCACGGCGTCGCACATCTCGCCGGACCGCACGCGTCCGGAGCCGTCCACGGGGACGACGACCCGGTCGAGCCCGCCGTGCTCGGCGGCGTGCAGCACCGCGGCACGCTCGACCGCGCCCACGACGACGCGCGAGCCGACGCGTCGTCGTCCCGCGGCGAGCGCCGCGACGGCCGTGTGGAGCGACGCGGTGTGCGACGGCGTGAAGACGACCTCCTCGGTCCTCGCCCCGAGCGCGGAGGCCACGGCCTCCCGCGCGCCGTCGAGCAGCGCCGCGGCACGGCGACCTTCCGCGTGGAGGCGGCGCGGGTCCGCCCAGCCGTCGTCCAGCGCCTGCTCGAAGGCCTCGCGCGCGAGCGGGTGCCAGGGCGCTCGCCCTCCGTTGTCGAGGCGGACGCGGGCTGCGCGGGTGGTGTGCGTCACAAGGTCTCCAGCATCGCGTGGGGCGCGGTCGGCCGGGGGGCCGCACGTGCCGGCCCGGGTCGCCGACCGCGGGCGACCCGGCAGGATCGTTGCGCTCGCGCGGTCTCCCAGGGTCTCGTGCGCGAGACACGAGCACGGTACCGCCGAACGTCCCCGCGGCGGTGCGGGCGAGGGATCTGACAGAGTCGCCCGGCGTGTTCCGAACCAGGCCTGACCGGCCCGGACGTGTCGGGGATCTCCCCTCCGTGCACGGCGTTCCGGGGCACGAGCGGCGGAATCCCGCGCTAGGCTTCGTGTGTCGAGGACGAAGGTCCTGTGCTGGGCTCGTGGAGACGGGTTCGGGCAGGACGTGACGTGAAAGGCCCCCCTTGCACTCGCAACCCCCTAGCCGCACACGGCGCACCATCCTGCGGGCGACGGCACTCGCCGTCGCCGTCGCGGCGGTGGCGTCCGGCTGTGCCAGCGACACGGTCCAGCGTGGGTTCCTGCCCGGATACGACGACGGGGAGGTGACCAACCAGACCGCACGGATCACCTCGTTGTGGAACGGCTCCTGGATCGCCGCCCTCATCGTCGGCATCATCACGTGGGGCCTGATGCTGTGGTGCGTCGCCGCCTACCGCAAGCGCAAGGACGACCACGTCCTGCCGGTCCAGACGCGCTACCACCTGCCGCTCGAGATCATGTACACGGCTGTGCCGATCCTCATGGTCCTCGTCCTGTTCTTCTACACGGACCGCGACATGAGCGCGATCCAGGACAAGGACGTCGAGTCCGACATGACCGTCCAGGTCATCGGCAAGCAGTGGAGCTGGGACTTCAACTACGTCGACGAGGACGTCTACGAGACCGGTCAGCACCTGGCCAACGTCGGTGAGACGCTGACCGAGGACGCCGCGATCGACGGCGCGCCCGGCACGGGAGAGGTGCTGCCGACGCTGTACCTGCCCGCCGGCGAGAGCATCCGGTTCGTGCTCGACTCGCGCGACGTCATCCACTCGTTCTGGATCCCCGCGTTCCTCTACAAGCAGGACATGATCCCGCACCGCACGAACGAGTTCGTCGTGACCCCGGAGCGCGAGGGCGTCTACGCCGGGAAGTGCGCCGAGCTCTGCGGCGAGCACCACTCGGGCATGCTGTTCAACGTCGAGGTCGTCGACCGCGCCGAGTTCGACGCGCAGATGGAGGCGCTCCGCGACAAGGGCCAGGAGGGCCAGATCCCCGTCGACGGCTTCAGCCGCCTCCAGGACCCGAACCCCGTCGCCGCTACCACGGAGGGTGAGCACTGATGGTCGCGCAGGCCGAAGTCATCCCCGGTCTCGCGCCCCGGCGCCAGACCTTGGGACGGACCGTGATCAAGTGGGTCACGTCCACCGACCACAAGACGATCGGGTACCTGTACCTGATCTCGTCGTTCATCTTCTTCTGCATCGGTGGCCTCATGGCCCTCGTGATCCGGGCGGAGCTCTTCGAGCCCGGGATCCAGCTCGTGCAGAGCAAGGAGCAGTACAACCAGCTCTTCACGATGCACGGCACGATCATGCTGCTGCTGTTCGCCACCCCGCTCTTCGCGGGCTTCGCGAACGTCATCATGCCGCTGCAGATCGGTGCCCCGGACGTCGCGTTCCCGCGGCTGAACATGTTCGCGTACTGGCTCTACCTCTTCGGGGGCCTCATCGCGTCGGCGGGCTTCTTCACGCCCCAGGGTGCCGCGTCGTTCGGGTGGTTCGCCTACGCGCCGCTGTCGAACACCACGTTCAGTCCAGGGCTCGGGGGAGACCTCTGGGTGTTCGGGCTCGCGCTCGCCGGCTTCGGCACGATCCTCGGCGCCGTCAACTTCATCACCACGATCATCACGATGCGCGCGCCCGGCATGACGATGTTCCGGATGCCGATCTTCACCTGGAACACCCTCGTCACGAGCCTGCTCGTGCTCATGGCGTTCCCGCCCCTGGCCTCCGCGCTCTTCGCGCTCGGTGCGGACCGCCGGCTCGGGGCCCAGATCTTCAACCCCGAGAACGGGGGCGCGATCCTCTGGCAGCACCTGTTCTGGTTCTTCGGGCACCCCGAGGTCTACATCATCGCGCTGCCGTTCTTCGGCATCGTCACCGAGATCCTGCCGGTGTTCAGCCGCAAGCCGATCTTCGGCTACAAGGGTCTGGTGTACGCGACCATCGCGATCGCGGCGCTCTCGGTGACGGTCTGGGCGCACCACATGTACGTGACCGGTGCGGTCCTGCTGCCCTTCTTCGCCTTCATGACGATGCTCATCGCCGTCCCGACCGGCGTGAAGTTCTTCAACTGGATCGGCACGATGTGGCGCGGCAAGCTCACGTTCGAGACGCCGATGCTCTGGTCGATCGGCTTCCTCGTCACGTTCCTCTTCGGCGGGCTCACGGGCATCATCCTCTCGAGCCCGGCGCTGGACTTCTCCCTCTCCGACTCGTACTTCGTCGTGGCGCACTTCCACTACGTCGTGTTCGGGACCGTCGTCTTCGCGATGTTCGCCGGCTTCTACTTCTGGTGGCCCAAGTTCACGGGCCGGATGCTCAACGAGCGCCTCGGCAAGATCCACTTCTGGCTGCTGTTCATCGGCTTCCACACCACGTTCCTCATCCAGCACTGGCTGGGTGTCGAGGGCATGCCCCGCCGGTACGCGGACTACGCTCCGTCGGACGGCTTCACCTGGGAGAACCAGGTGTCGACCGTGGGTGCGTTCATCCTCGCGGCGTCGACGCTGCCCTTCCTCTGGAACGTCTACACGACCTGGCGCAACGCGCCCAAGGTGCAGGTGGACGACCCGTGGGGCTACGGCCGCTCGCTCGAGTGGGCCACGTCCTGCCCGCCGCCGCGGCACAACTTCACGTCGCTGCCGCGCATCCGTTCCGAGTCGCCGGCCTTCGACCTGCACCACCCCGAGGTCGCGGCGATGGACCACGCCGAGCCGAACCCGAACATCCTCGAGCAGGTGTACGGCGAGGCCGACCGTCGCGGCGAGAAGAGCGTGGCGCTCGACCGCCTGAGCGGCAGCGACGAGGCGAGCAGGTCCTCGACGACGACGATCATCGACGAGCCCGGCACCACGGGCACCACGGACGAGGAGACGGGCAAGTGAGGGTCGAGTACAAGCTGTTCCTCTACGGGACGCCGTTCTTCGTGCTGGCAGGAGTCGTGTACGGGTTCATGAGCGGCTGGGAGCCGGTCGGGTCCGTGGCCATCCTCCTCACGGCGGGCCTCGTCGCGATGATCGGCGCCTACCTGTGGCTGACGGGCAAGCGGATCGACGACCGCCCCGAGGACGACCCGGACGGGCTCGTCGAGCAGGGCGCCGGCGACCAGGGCGTGTACGCGCCGTGGAGCTGGTGGCCCCTCGCGATCGCCTCCGCCGGTGCCATCACGTTCCTCGGCCTCGCCGTCGGCTGGTGGCTGGTCTACGTCGGCGTCGCGGTCGGCGCGATCGCGCTGGTGGGCTGGGTCTTCGAGTTCTCGCGCGGGCAGCACGCCCACTGATACACCCTTCCCGCCATGTGGCGGACGACGAACGTCGGGCCCGGCCCTCCTCGCGGAGGCCCGGGCCCGACGTCGTGGAGAGCTGAGTCGTGGAGAGCTGACTGCGGTGTCGCGAGCACGGTGACGCGCCGAACCACGGCAGGGCACGGTGCCGAGAACGTCTTGGGGGCCGTTATCCGATGGATAACGGCCCCCAGGACGTTCTCGGCGTTGTCGGGCGGTGGAGCCCGGCAGAGTTCGTGAGGCGGTGTCGTCAGGCGGTGTCGCCTGGCGGTGTTGTCAGGCGGGGACGATGAGTCCGGCGGTCTGGGTCTTGGCGCGCTGGAGGCGGGCTTCGGCGTCGGACCAGTTGACGAGGTTCCACCAGGCGGTGACGTAGTCGGCGCGCACGTTCTGGTAGTCGAGGTAGTAGGCGTGCTCCCAGACGTCGAGCAGGACGATGGGGGTCAGGCCGAGGGCGATGTTGCCCTGCTGGTCGTAGAGCTGGACGGTGATGAGCTTCTGGCCGATGGAGTCCCAGGCGAGGATGGCCCAGCCGGAGCCCTGGACGCCCGCGGCGACGGCGGCGAACTGCTTCTTGAAGGCGTCGAAGGAGCCGAAGTTCTCGTCGATCGCGGCGCCGATCTCGCCGGTGGGCTCGCCGCCGCCCTCGGGGGAGAGGTTGGTCCAGAAGGCGGAGTGGTTGACGTGGCCGCCGAGGTTGAACGCGAGGTTCTTCTCGTGGAGGTTGATCGCGGCGAAGTCGCCGGACTCGCGGGCGTCGGCGAGCTTCTCCAGGGCGGTGTTGGCGCCGGTGACGTAGGCCTGGTGGTGCTTGGAGTGGTGCAGCTCCATGATCCGCCCGGAGATGTGCGGCTCCAGCGCACCGTAGTCGTAGGACAGCTCGGGCAGCGTGTAGACAGGCATCCGGAATTCCTCCTGGTTCGGGCCACGCAGGCCTGGTGCCGGCACGGCGGCTGGTCGACGGGCGATCGGGGGAGCGGCGACGGAGTGGAGCGGTCACCGGCTCCCGGAGACGCCGATGACCCGCGACCGGCCCTCGGAAGTCCGAGGGGTCGTGTCGCGGGTCATCGTCCTACTGTGCAGGAACGTCAGGGTCGACGCTCGTCGGCACCGCCCTCGGGCTCGACGAGGTCGCGGCCACCACCGACGGCGGCACCGGTCTCGAGCTCGGCGTGGGAGCCGCCCTCGATCGCGTCGTGCTCCCCGTGCGAGTGCGCAGCGGCGAGCTCGACGGGCGTCACCGGCTCCACACGGTCCTCGTAGAAGAACCGGGAGAGGCGCTGCATGCGCTTGTCGCTCTTGTAGCCCTTGCGCCGGACGCCGCGCGAGTCGGTCGCCGGCTCGATCTCGAGCGGGGCGTGCGCCTGGTAGTTCACGCGGAGCCAACGCTCCTGCTCGTCCAGCGGGCGGTGGACCTCGATGTACTCGCCGTGCGCGAAGCGGACGATGCGTCCGGTCTCGTGCCCGTGGAGCACGAGCTCGCGGTCCTTGCGCTGGAGACCCAGGCAGATGCGCTTCGTGATCCAGTACGCGAACCACGGACCGACGAAGAACAGGATCCGGAACACCCAGGTGATCGTGTTGATCGACATCGAGAAGTGCGTCGCGATGAGGTCGTTCGACCCGGCGAGCGCCAGGATGATGAACGCCGTGAGGAACGCGACGCCCAGCCCGGTGCGGACGGGCACGTTGCGGGGACGGTCGAGGACGTGGTGCTCGCGCTTGTCCTTCGTCACGGCCGCCTCGAGGAACGGGTAGACGAAGAGGAACGTGAACAGCAGGCCGGGGATCACCACGGCGGGGATGAGGACGTTGAGCGACAGCGTGTAGCCGCCGATGACGAACTCCGTCTGCCCCGGCATGAGTCGTAGCGACCCTTCGAGGAACAGCATATACCAGTCGGGTTGAGCTCCCGCGGAGACGGGCGACGGGTCGTACGGTCCGTAGTTCCACACGTTGTTGATCGCCATCGTGCCGCCCATGAGGGCGAGGATGCCGAACACCACGAAGAAGAAGCCACCGGCCTTGGCGACGTACACCGGGAACAGCGGGAAGCCGACCACGTTCTTATCGGTGCGGCCGCCGCCCGGGTACTGCGTGTGCTTGTGCAGCACGACGAAGAACAGGTGCAGGGCGACGAGCGCCAGGATCAGCCCGGGCACGAGCAGGATGTGCACGGTGAACAGTCTCGGGATGATGTGCTCGCCGGGGAACTCGCCGCCGAAGATGAAGTACGACAGGTACGAGCCGATGAGCGGGATCGCCTTGACGACGCCGTCGGTGATGCGCAGGCCGTTGCCGGACAGGACGTCGTCGGGCAGCGAGTAGCCGGAGAAGCCGGCGGCGAGCCCCATGATCATGAGGAGCATGCCGACGATCCAGTTGACCTCGCGCGGCTTGCGGAACGCGCCGGTGAAGAAGACGCGCATCATGTGCGTCACGATCGCGGCCATGAAGATCAGCGCGGCCCAGTGGTGGATCTGCCGCATGAGCAGACCGCCGCGCACCTCGAACGACATGGTGAGCGTCGACGCGAACGCGTCCGACATGAGCTGGCCGTCCATGGTCGCCGGCTCGCCGTGGTAGGTGACGAGCGACATGCTCGGCACGAAGAACATCGTCAGGAAGACGCCCGTGATGATGAGCACGATGAACGAGTAGAGCGCGATCTCGCCGAGCAGGAACGACCAGTGGTCGGGGAAGACCTTGCGCGCGAACTCGCGGACCGCGCCGCCGATGCTCGTGCGCTGGTCGAGGTAGTCCGCAGCCTTGCCCGCGCGAGACGTGGGTGCGGCACCGCCGGCGCGGGCGGTCGGTGCGGCGTTGCCGGTGCTGGTGGTCACTTCAGACGCTCCCAGAAGCTCGGACCGATGGGCTCGTGGAAGTCGCTCTGCGCGACCAGGTAGCCCTCGTCATCAACGGTGATCGGCAGCTGCGGCAACGGCCGCTTGGCGGGGCCGAAGACCACCTTCGCGCCGTCGGCCACGTCGAACGTCGACTGGTGGCAGGGGCACAGCAGGTGGTGCGTCTGCTGCTCGTAGAGCGCAACGGGGCAGCCGACGTGCGTGCAGATCTTGGAGAACGCGACGATCCCGTCGTAGGACCAGGTCTCACCCTCGGGTGACTGGTCGGCGTGCAGGTCGCGCGGGTCGAGACGGACCAGGAGGACGACGGCCTTGGCCTTCTCCGTGATCCACTCGTGGGACTGACGCTCCTCCTCGGAGACGTCCGGGATGATGTGCACGACGGAGCCGATGGTCACGTCCGCCGCCTTGATGGGGCGGCCCGACGGGTCGATCGCGAGCCGCGTCCCCTGCTTCCACATCGTGTGCTTGAGCTTGGAGACGTTCCAGTCGCCGCCGACGCTGCTCACGAGCGGCACGGCGATGGTCAGCGGGAAGAGCGCGAGGGCCGAGATCACGGCGCCCTTGAGGACACCGCGGCGGGCGATGCCCGAGTCCTTCACGCCGGCCTCGAGCTCGGCGATCGCCGCGACGCGGGTCTCCTCGTCGCTCGCGATCGCGTGGCGCTCGTCGACCTTCTCGTGGTCGGACATCAGGGTCTTGGCCCAGTGCACGGCACCGAGGCCGATGCCGAGCAGCGCGAACGCGATCGCCACGCCGAGCGAGAGCGTCGAGAGACGGACGCCGGCCGTGGTGCCGTCCGGCGGCAGCGCGAAGTAGACGACCATCGAGGCGATGGTGCCGATGACGGAGATGCCGAACAGCGTCGCGGTCTGACGTTCTGCACGCTTCGCGGCCCGCGGGTCGCGGTCGGCCTGACGGCTCTTGTGCTCCGGCAGACCGGGGTCCGGGAACGTCTCGAGGGTGCCGTGCTCGTCGCGGTGCCCGACCTCGCGGTGCGAGGACTCGGGCGAGCGCGGGTTCTGGTAGTCGCTCACGAGGACTTCGCTCCGATCCACACTGCGGCCCCGATGAGGAGACCCATGCCCACGATCCAGGCCCAGACGCCCTCGCTGACAGGACCGAGCGAGCCGAGGCTCAGGCCGCCGGCCGAGCCCTCGCGCTGGTCGACGAGGAAGGCGATGACGTCGCGCTTCTCCTCGGGCGTCACGGTCGCGTCGTTGAACACGGGCATCGACTGCGGCCCGGTGAGCATCGCCTGGTAGATGTTGCGCTCGGAGACGTCCCACAGCGGGGGCGCGAACTTGCCCTCCGACAGCGCGCCACCGGCGCCGACCGCGTTGTGGCACATGGCGCAGTTCGTCCTGAAGATCGCGGCGCCGTTGGCGATGTTGCCGAGCTCGGCGTCGACCTGCTCGTCCGTCGGGATCGCGGGACCGGCTCCGAGCGACGCGACGTAGGCGGCGAGCTGCGCCGTCTGCTCCTCGTCGAACTGGCGGGGCTTCTGGAGCGCCTGCGGTCCGTCCATCTGCATGGGCATGCGGCCGGTGGACACCTGGAAGTCGACCGATGCCGCGCCGACGCCGACGAGCGACGGAGCGGACTCGGTGCCCTCCGCGTTCGGCCCGTGGCACGTGGCGCAGTTGGCCTGGAACAGCTTCTGGCCGGTCTCGATGTCCTCGGTGCTGGCGGTCTCGGCGTTCGCCGGGGTCGGTGCAAGGGCGGCGTAGACGCCACCGGTGACCAGCAGCGCCAGCAGCAGCAGCACGACCGGCGCGAAGCGGTGGTGTCTGCGGGCGGCGAGTGCCTTCACGAAATGATCCTCGTCTCGCAGGTGGGGGAGCAGGGGGCGGGAGATGCTGAGGGAGAGGGCCGGGCGGCCCCGGACCCCGTCAGCGCAGGATGTAGATCACGAAGAACAGCGCGATCCACACGACGTCGACGAAGTGCCAGTAGTAGGACGTCACGATGCCCGTCGTGGCCTCGTGGTGCCCGAAGTTCTTGGCCGAGAACGAGCGGCCCAGAAGGAAGAGGAAGGCGATGAGTCCGCCCACCACGTGCAGGCCGTGGAAGCCCGTCGTGATGTAGAAGACCGAGCCGTACGGCGTCGACGAGATCGAGACGCCGTGCTCGACGAGCTCCGCGTACTCGAAGACCTGGCCGCCGATGAAGAAGGCGCCCATGAGGAACGTCAGCGTGATCCACTCGTTCATGCCCCAGCGGTTGACCTGCCAGATCGAGCCGGTGCGCACGGGCTGGAACCGCTCCGCGGCCCAGACGCCCATCTGGCACGTCACCGACGACAGCACCAGCACGGTGGTGTTGATCGCCGCGAAGGTGAGGTTGAGCTTGTCCGCCTCGGCGGCCCACTCCTCGGCAGGCATCACCGAGCGGACGGTGAAGTACATGGCGAACAGGCCGGCGAAGAACATGAGCTCGCTGGCCAGCCACACGATCGTCCCGACCGACACGGGGTTCGGTCGGTTGACGCTCACGTGCTGATGGGCGTGGGGGGCAGCCGTTGCGGTCGACACACCAGCCATTATGGCCGACGTCGGGGTGCTTCGCGGCACCGGGCCTGCCACCCGGAGGCGGTGAATCTCACAAAGTCTCCAGATCTCCCCACGCAGTCCTGCACTTGGTGACGGATCATCGTGAAGTGCCATGAAATCGGTGGTGGGTCGGCGTTCGGTCCGTAGGGCGGTTCACCCCTCGCGGACAGGCCCTGCGGGGTGCTGCCGGGCCTCCGGACGTGCCAAGATGCCAGCGTGAGCCGGGCTCCATCGCCCGCCCGCTCCGACTGCCGAGGACGAAGGTGACGGTGACGACGATGACGACGACCGTGACGACCACGCACGGGGACGCCGCGGCGCCCCAGGCGCGTGCGCCGCGCATCCTGCTGTACAGCGACGACGTGAGCGTGCGCGAGCAGGTGCGTCTCGCCGTCGGGCGCAGGCTGCGCGCAGGCAGCCCTGACATCGAGTGGCACGAGGTCGCGACCGCCGACGCCGTCGTCACCGCAGCCGACACCCAGGGCTGGGACCTCCTCGTCCTCGACGGGGAGGCCGACAAGGCCGGCGGCATGGGGCTGTGCCGCCAGCTGAAGAACGAGATCTACCGCTGCCCGCCGGTCCTGGTCCTCACCGGCAGGCCGCAGGACGGTTGGCTAGCATCGTGGTCGCTCGCCGACGACGCGGTGCCGCGCCCGTTCGACGCGGTGGAGCTGCAGCGCGCCGTCGCCGACCTGCTGGGTGCCGCCGGCGCCCCGTGACCGACCAGCCGAAGGGCAGGACCTCGTGACCGCCACCTCCCACCCCGCCAGCACGACACCGGGTACGACGGGAGCGACGCGGTCCTGGCCGGCCCTGCTCGCCGACCTCGTCGCCGGGCGGGACCTGACGGTCGACGACGCAGCGTGGGCGATGGACCAGGTGATGTCCGGCGAGGTGTCCCCGGTACGCCTCGCGAGCTTCCTCGTGGCGCTGCGGGCCAAGGGGGAGACTGTCGCCGAGCTGACCGGTCTCGCCGACGCGATGCTCGAGCACGCCAGCAGGTTCACCGTCGAAGGACCCTCGGTGGACATCGTCGGCACGGGCGGCGACCAGGCGCACACCGTCAACGTGTCGACCATGGCGTCGCTCGTCGTCGCCGGTGCCGGGCCGCGCGTGGTCAAGCACGGCAACCGGGCCGCGACGTCCTCCTCAGGTGCGGCGGACGTGCTCGAGGCTCTCGGGATCCGGCTCGACCACGGTCCGGAGAGGGTCGCGCGGATCGCGGACGAGGCGGGCATCACCTTCTGCTTCGCGATGGTCTTCCACCCCTCCATGCGTCACGCCGGTGTCGCCCGCAAGGAGCTGGGCATCCCCACCGCGTTCAACGTGCTCGGCCCGCTGACCAACCCTGCGCAGCCGCCCGCCGCGGCGATCGGCGTCGCCGACCGGCGCATGGCGCCGCTCATCGCCGGGGTGCTCGCCGCCCGCGGGACGTCGGCGCTCGTCTTCCGCGGCGACGACGGCCTGGACGAGCTCGCCGCGACCGGGACGGCGACGGTCTGGGAGGTGCGCGACGGCGCCGTCGTCGAGCACGGGCTCGACCCCGTCGCCGACCTGGGGCTCGAGCCGATCACGATCGGGGACCTGCGGGGCGGGGACGCCGCTCACAACGCGGAGGTCGCGCGACGGTTCCTGGACGGCGAGCCCGGGCCCGTGCGCGAGACCGTGCTCCTCAACGCGGCGGCTGCGCTCGTCGCGGACGCCACCCTTCCGGGCACCACGGACGGATCGCTCGTCGACAGGCTGCGTGCCGCCTATGCCCTCGCCGCCGCGAGCGTCGACTCGGGCGCGGCGCGCGACGTGCTCGCGCGCTGGGCCGAGGCGGCCGCCCGGGACTGACCGTCAGTCGTCGAGCCCCAGGGCGAACGCCTGCTCGAGGTCGACGTTCGAGTACGCGCGGAACGCGATGAAGGTCTCGGTGCGGACCACGCCTGCCACCTTGCTGATGCGGTCCGCGATGACATCGGCGAGCTGGTCGTGCTCCTGCACACGGACCATCGCCACGAGGTCCGCCTTGCCGGTGACCGAGTAGACCTCGCTGACGCCCTTGAGGTCGGCGACCTCCGAGGCGACCTCCGGGATGCGCGCGGGGTCGGTGTCGATCAGGACGATGGCGGTGAGCATGGTTCCTCCGGGGACGGGTCGTCGTCGTGCGCCCACTCTACGGCCGGGCCTGCGGCGTCCGCGGGCACGCCGTGCCGGGCCACCTCGCGGGCCGTGACGGCGGGATCGGCGTGGGACCGGGCGGAACGCACCGGGCAGGTCCACGTGCCGGTCACGTCCACGAGGCGGACCCCGGGCTGCTCGAGCCACGCGAGCACGATCTCGGCCTCGTGCGGGTGGCACGCCGGGGCGGGCGGCACCGGCGCGGGGACGGCCTCCGCCGTCGCGACGAGGGCCCGCACGAGCGGCCAGGGGTCCTCTCCCGGAGGGCTCACGCCGGTCGCGGCGAGGCGGGCGTGGCGGACGACGACGATCTCCCACCCCCCGTCGTCCGTCTCGCGCGCGGCGACGAGCTGCTCGCACGAGGACAGCGGGGCGAGCCGCTGCGCCCTTCCCGCGCCGGCCAGGAACGCCCGCAGCCGGTGCGTGACCTCTCCCGCCTGCTCGTACCGCTCGTCGTGGGCGAGCGCCGAGATGCGCCGGCCGAGCTCGGCGACGACCGGCGACGGGTCCCCCTCGAGCGCACCCCGGACCGCCTCGGCGACCGCGGCGTAGCCCGTGTCCGGCGTCGTCGCGGTGCAGGGCGCCGAGCAGCGTCCCATCTCGGCGAGGACGCACGCGCTCGCGCCGGCGCTCGCGACGAGGGGCAGGCGCCGGGTGCACTGCCGGATCGGGAAGGCGTCGTGGAGCGCGTCGACCGCGGCCTGGGCCTGCTTGCCCGACGAGAAGGGGCCGATGTGCGCGGCGGGCGCCCGCACGTCGCGCACGACCGACAGGCGCGGGTAGGCCTCGTGGGTCAGTCGCACCCACGCCATGCGCTCGGGGTGGCGCGAGCGCCGGTTGTACCGCGGCGAGTGCTCGGCGATGAGGCGCAGCTCGCGCACCTGGGCCTCGAGCGGCGTCGCGCACACGACCGGGGTGACGGCGTGCGCGATGCGGACCATCTCGGTGATGCGCCCACGCTTCTCGGAGCGGGTGAAGTACGAGCGCACGCGGCGTCGGATGGAGGTCGACGTCCCGACGTACAGGACCTCGTCGCCCGGACCGCGGAAGAGGTACACGCCCGGCGCGTCCGGCAGACCGTCCGCGAGGTGGCGCTTGCGCCGGACGTCCTGAGGCACGGGGTCGGTCGCGGTGGCGAGGTCCTCGAGGTGGGTCACGCCGAGCGGGCCGAGGCGGCCGAGCAGGGCGTGCAGCACGTCCACCGTGGCGCGCGCGTCGGCGAGCGCGCGGTGCTCGGGCGTGACGGTCGCCCGGAAGAGCGCGGCGAGCGTCGAGAGCTTGTGGTTCGGCGCCTCGTCCCGCGTGACGACGCGTCGCGCGAGCGGCACGGTGTCGAGCACCTGGTTGCCGGGCCACTCGTACCCGGCCGCGGCGCACGCGGCCTTGAGGAACGACACGTCGAACGGCGCGTTGTGGGCCACGAGGACCGCGTCGCGCGCGAACTCGAGGAAGCTCGGCAGGACCGCCTCGATCCGCGGCGCGGTGGCCACCATCGCTGACGTGATCCCCGTCAGCCGCGCCACGAAGGCCGGGACCGGTCTCCCCGGGTCGACGAGCGTCTGGAACTCGCCCAGCACCTCGCCGCCGCGGACCTTGACGGCCCCGATCTCCGTGATGCCCTCGGCCGCAGGTGACCCGCCCGTCGTCTCGAGGTCGACGACGACGAACGTCACGTCGCTCAGCGGCGTCCCCAGGTCCTCGAACGACGCCTGGACCGCCGCGCCGGTCGTCGCCGCTGCCACCGCCGTACCGGTCCGGGGAGGTGACAGCAGCGGGCTCGGCGACATGGCGGGAAGGCTAGCGACGACGTCCGACAACGACGCCTCCGACGACGACGGCCCTCCCGGGTCGTGCCGGGAGGGCCGTCGTCAGGTGTCGGGACGAGTCAGCGCACGGGGGCCGTGCCGTCGGCGTAGATCGCGTCGACGTCGGCGGCGAAGGCCT
Organism: Cellulosimicrobium sp. Marseille-Q4280; assembly: GCF_943181405.1. Lineage (GTDB taxonomy): Bacteria > Actinomycetota > Actinomycetes > Actinomycetales > Cellulomonadaceae > Cellulosimicrobium. The sequence continues at coordinate 208,806 of NZ_CALPBY010000003.1, read as the reverse complement.
TGAGCACCTCGGACCGCTTCACCTTGAGGGACGGCGTGAGGTAGCCGTTCTCGACCGTGAAGTCCGTGGTCAGGACGGTGAACTTGCGGATGGACTCGGCCCGCGAGACGGCCTGGTTCGCGCGCGTCACGGCCGCGTCGAGCGCTGCGAGGACGTCGGCGTCCTTCGCCGCCTCCTCGACGGTCAGCTCGCCCTTGCCGTGCATGGCGGCCCAGCCGGGCAGGCCCTCCGGGTCGAGGGTGACGAGCGCCCCGATGAACGGCTTCTGGTCGCCGACCACGACGCACTGCGACACGAGCGCGTGCGCCCGGATCCGGTCCTCGAGCATCGCGGGCGCCACGTTCTTCCCGCCCGCCGTGACGATGATCTCCTTCTTGCGGCCCGTGATCCGCAGGAACCCGTCCTCGTCGAGCGAGCCGAGGTCCCCGGTGCGGAACCAGCCGTCGACGAACGCGTCCTGCGTCGCCTGCTCGTTGCCGTGGTAGCCGCGGAACACGTGGTGCCCCTTGAGGAGGATCTCGCCGTCCTCCGCGATGCGCGCGGCGCACCCGGGGAGCTGGGTGCCGACCGTCCCGATCCGGGTGGCCGACGGGCGGTTGACCGCCGTGGGCGCCGTCGTCTCCGTGAGGCCGTAGCCCTCGAGGATGCGGACCCCGATGCCGCGGTAGAAGTGGCCGAGCCGCTCGCCGAGCGGCGCTCCGCCGGAGACGGCGTACTTCGCGTGCCCGCCCAGCGCGTGGCGGAGCTTCTTGAACACGAGCGCGTCGGCGACCTTGTGCTGGACCGTGAGGCCGATGCCCGGGCCCTTGGGGTCGTCGAGCGCGCGCGAGTAGGCGATCGCCGTGGCCGCGGCCCAGTGGAAGATCTTCAGCTTGCCGCCTGCGGCCGCCTTCTGCTCCGAGGAGTTGTAGACCTTCTCGAACACGCGCGGCACCGACAGGATGTAGGTCGGCTTGAACGTGGCGAGGTCCGCGAGCAGCGTCTTCGTGTCCGGGGTGTGGCCGAGCACCGTCCCGCCCGCCACGACCAGGACGCCGATGAAGCGCGCGAACACGTGCGCGAGCGGCATGAACAGCAGGGTGCGCGCGCCGGGCTGCTTGAAGACCTCGGGCACGGCCTCGACCGCGTTGACGGTGAGCGAGTAGAAGTTCTCGTGGGTCAGCTCCGCGCCCTTCGGGCGGCCCGTCGTCCCGGACGTGTAGATGATGGTGGCGACGTCGGCGAGGTCGGCGAGGCCACGACGTCGCACGATCTCCGCGTCGTCGACGTCCGCGCCGTCCGCGACGAGGGTCGCGACCGCCCCGCTGTCGATCGCGAGGACGTCACCGAGCGACGGGGTGCTCTGCCGGACCTCCTCGACGGTCGCGGCATGGGCCTCCGTCTCGACGACGAGGAGCCGCACGTCCGCGTCGGACAGGATCCACTGCACCTGCTCCGGGCTCGAGGTCTCGTACAGCGGCACGGGGACGGCACCCGCCGCCCAGGTCGCCCAGTCGAGGAGCGTCCACTCGTACCGCGTCCGCGACATGATGCCCACGTGGTCGCCGGGCTGGACGCCCCGCGCCACGAACCCCTTCGCGACGGCGACGACCTCGGCGTCGAACTCGCGCGCGCTGAGCGCCTCCCACGACCCGCCCGGCCCCGTCGGGCGCTCCACCATGGGCGCCGTCGGGTCGGCCGCGACACGGCTCGCGAGGAGGTCGTTGAGGTTCTTCGACGGATCGACTTCGACGATCCGTGGGGCGCTGATCTCGTCCATGCTGGCTCCAGTGGCAGTAGTCGACGGTGGGAGAACCCTACCCAGTGGCGGTGCGTGCCGGGGACCACCGGAAGTCGGTAGGCTTCAGTCGCTGTGCGCTGCTTGCGCAACGTTTCGCGCGTGCGTGGAGTTCCGGCCCGACGCGTCCTCGCGTGCCCGGCCGCGGGCGCCCGGCATCGGCTCGGTCAGCGACTTCTAGCGAGTGAGGACGGGACATGCACGCCATCGGTGTGGACATCGGCGGGACGAAGATCGCGGCCGGCGTCGTCGACGAGAAGGGTGAGATCCTCGCCCAGACGCGTCGCGACACCGAGCCCGACGACGTCGCGAGCATCGATCGCGCGATCGCCGAGGTGTACGCCGAGCTGACCACCGACCACGAGGTCGGCGCCGTCGGGCTCGCGGCCGCCGGGTTCGTCAGCCCCGACCGCACCTCGGTGCTCTTCGCACCCAACATCGCCTGGCGCGAGTACCCCCTGGCGCGCAACGTGCGCGACCTGATCGGGGACGACGACGTGAGCATCGTCGTCGAGAACGACGCGAACGCGGCAGGCTGGGCCGAGTTCCAGTTCGGCGTCGCTCGCGACGCGAGCGACATGCTCATGCTGACCGTCGGCACGGGGCTCGGCGGCGCGATCGTCGTCGACCGCCGGCTCGTGCGCGGGAAGTGGGGGGTGGCGGCCGAGGTGGGTCACATGCGCGTCGTGCCCGGTGGTCACTACTGCGGGTGCGGGCACGAGGGCTGCTGGGAGCAGTACGCGTCCGGCACGGCGCTCGTGCGCGACGGCCAGGGCGCGCTCATCGCGCAGCCCGACCGCGCGCGCCGCCTCCTCGAGCTGTGCGGCGGGGACGCCGACAAGCTCACGGGCCCCCAGATCACGCAGGCCGCGCAGGAGGGCGACGACCTCGCCGTCGAGCTCCTCGCGAACCTGGGCCGGTGGATCGGCGAGGGCGCGGCGTCCGTGACCGCGCTGCTCGACCCGGAGCTCATCGTCATCGGCGGCGGCGTCGGCGCTGCGGGGGACCTGCTCCTGCAGCCGGTCCGCCGCGCGTTCGCCGACCAGCTCTCCGCCCGCGGTCACCGGCCCGAGGCGAAGATCGAGCTCGCCGAGCACGGCAACGAGGCCGGCATCGTCGGCGCGGCCGATCTCGCGCGTCGCTGACGTGCCCGCGGGCGGGGCGGTCGTCGGACCGTCCCGCCCGCGGCACGCTCAGACGACGGCGCCCGGCCCAGGGTCGTCGTCGTCGCGCCGGTGGGGCATGCGCCAGAGCAGCACGGCCAGGCCCGCGAGGAAGGCGAGCCCGCCGACCTGCGCCACGACGACCGGGAACGGCCGCGCGACGACGAGCAGCACGAGCAGGACCACGGGCACGCCGACGACGAGCGACCACGCCATCGTCAGCAGCGGGTCGCGACCGAGGACGAGCGGCGGGTCCGGAGGCACGAAGTGGCTCTCGGCCTCCTCGAGCGCCTCCACCTCGGGCGTCGCGGGCCAGTCCCGCGGCCCCGGGGGCTGGACCCAGGGGGCGACCGGTACGGACCCGATCACGTCGCGCCCGCGCGGAGCCTCACCGGTGCCCGGCGCCGTCCCGCGGCCGGGCGCCTCGGCATCGCCCGGAGCGGGGCGCACCGGGCCGGGGTCGAGGTCGGACAGGTCACCGAGCTCGGCGACGATGCCGGCCCAGCGCGCGTCCACGTCGAGCCGCGCCTCGGGGTCCGCGTCCGCGGCCCGCGCGTCGTCGCGACCGGGCCCGGCGGCGTCGGGTTCGGTGTCCGCGGGCGCGGCGCCGTCGGGGTCGGTGTCCTCGGTATCGGGTCGATCGGCGCCGGAGGGTTCGGGCGTCCCGCTCGGAGAGGGCTCGGGGACGTCGTCGGGGGGTCCGGCGTCCGGCTGGGCATTCGGTGCGGCCATGACAATCACTCTAGAGTCGGATGCACGTCCCGCGCCGGGACCCCGCGAGGAGGAACGTTGTTCTACTGGTTCATGAAGCAGGTGATGGTCGGGCCGCTGCTCCGGGTGCTCTACCGTCCCTGGACGCGGGGCGTGGAGAACGTGCCGGACTCCGGCGGGGCGATCCTCGCGAGCAACCACCTCGCCGTCATCGACTCGTTCATCCTCCCGCTGGTCCTGGGCCGCAAGGTGCAGTTCCTCGGGAAGTCCGACTACTTCACGGGGACCGGGGTCAAGGGTCGCCTGACGGCGGGCTTCATGCGCGGTGTCGGCACCATCCCGGTCGACCGCGCGGGAGGCAAGGCGAGCGAGGCAGCGCTCAACACCGGTCTGCGCGTCCTGCGCGACGGCGACCTCTTCGGCATCTACCCGGAGGGCACGCGCAGCCCCGACGGCAGGCTGTACCGCGGCAAGACCGGCGTCGCGCGCCTCGCGCTCGAGTCCGGCGCGCCCGTGGTCCCCGTCGCGATGATCGGGACGAACATCGCCCAGCCCATCGGCAAGGTCATCCCGAAGCCCATGCGCATCGGCATCGTGGTCGGCGAGCCGCTCGACTTCTCGCGCTACCGCGGCATGGAGAACGACCGCTTCATCCTGCGCTCCGTGGCCGACGAGATCATGTACGCGATCATGCGCCTGTCCGGGCAGGAGTACGTCGACATCTACGCCGCGACCGCCAAGGCCCGGATCGCCGCCGGTCACCAGGAGGTCGAGCACGGCGGGGGCGCCCCCGGAGGGCGTCCCGTCCCCGACGTCCAGGTGCCGGAACCGCCGTCGGACCCCGGCCCCGCATCAGTAGACTGAGCCGGGCGGACGGGACCGTGACCACCGGTCCGTCGCCGGCCCTCAGGGCGCCCACCTCCGCCGTCGGCCGCACGAGCACGACGGACCGGGCGCCCGCAGATCCCGTCCCACGGATCCCGTCCCACGAGAGGTTCTGAGTTCACATGTCGGTTCGTCGCGTCGCCCTCCTCACCGCGGGCGGCTTCGCCCCGTGCCTGTCCTCCGCCGTCGGCGGGCTCATCGAGCGGTACACGGAGCTCGACCCGGAGATCGAGATCATCGCCTACCAGTACGGCTACCACGGCCTGCTCACGGGCACGAAGATCGTCGTGGACGACGAGGGCCGCAAGCAGGCCGGCCTCCTGCACCGCTTCGGCGGCTCGCCGATCGGCAACTCGCGCGTCAAGCTGACGAACGCGAAGGACTGCGTCAAGCGCGGGCTCGTCCAGGAGGGCGAGGACCCGCTGCAGGTCGCGGCCGAGCAGCTCAAGACGGACGGCGTGGACGTGCTCCACACCATCGGCGGCGACGACACCAACACGACCGCGGCCGACCTCGCGGCCTACCTGCACGACAACGGGTACGAGCTCACGGTCGTGGGCCTGCCCAAGACGATCGACAACGACGTGATCCCGATCCGTCAGTCGCTCGGCGCGTGGACCGCGGCCGAGGAGGCTGCCGGCTTCGCCGCGAACGTCATCGGCGAGCACCGCTCGGGCCCGCGCATGCTCATCGTGCACGAGGTCATGGGTCGGCACTGCGGGTGGCTCACCGCGGCGTCGGCGGCCGAGTACCGCAAGTGGCTCGACGCCCAGGAGTGGGCCCCGGCGCTCGGCCTGACGCGTGAGCGCTGGGACGTGCACGCGGTCTTCCTGCCCGAGCTCGCGCTCGACATCGATGCCGAGGCGGAGCGCCTCAAGGGCATCATGGACTCTCAGGGCAACGTCAACATCTTCCTGTCCGAGGGTGCGGGCATGCACGAGATCGTCGCGCAGCTCGAGGCCGCGGGGGAGACCGTCGAGCGCGACCCGTTCGGCCACGTCAAGCTCGACACGGTCAACCCGGGGCAGTGGTTCGCGAAGCAGTTCGCCGAGAAGCTGGGCGCCGAGAAGGTCATGGTCCAGAAGTCCGGCTACTTCTCGCGCGCCGCGGCCGCGAACGCCGAGGACCTGCGCCTCATCAAGTCGATGACCGACCTCGCGGTCGAGTGCGCGCTGCGCGGCGAGTCCGGCGTCATCGGCCACGACGAGGAGCAGGGCGACCGCCTGCGCGCGATCGAGTTCCCCCGCATCGCGGGCGGCAAGGCGTTCGACGTCACGCAGGCGTGGTTCGGCGAGCTCCTCGACGGCATCGGTCAGCCGCTCGTCGCGGCCGCCCCGGCCGCGCACTGACGCCGGCGGCACCACGATGACCACCACGAGCGAGCCGGAGGTCGGCACGGACCTCGACCACTTCCGTTCCCTCGTCGCGCTCCAGCAGCCGACGTGGCCGGACGAGGCGGCGCTCGCCGACGTGCGCGGGCGCCTGTCGGCCTCCGCGCCGCTCGTGGTGCCCGCCGCCGCGGACACCCTGCGCTCCCGGCTCGCCGCGGCGAGCCGGGGCGAGGCGTTCCTCCTGCAGGGCGGTGACTGCGCCGAGACGTTCGCCGAGGCGAACGCCGACCGCATCCGCAACAAGATCCGGACCATCCTCCAGATGGCCGTGATCCTCACGCACGGCGCGAGCACGCCCGTCGTGAAGATGGGGCGCATGGCCGGGCAGTACGCCAAGCCGCGCAGCTCCGACAGCGAGACGCGCGACGGCGTCACGCTCCCCGCGTACCGCGGCGACATGATCAACGGCCACGCGTTCACCGAGGCCTCGCGCGTCCCCGACCCCGAGCGTCTCGTCGAGGCCTACCAGATCTCGAGCGCGACGTGGAACGTCGTGCGGGCGTTCACCTCGGGCGGGTTCGCGGACCTGCGCCAGGTCCACGAGTGGAACCGCGGCTTCATGCGCAACCCCGCGTACGCGCGCTACGAGCAGACGGCGTCGGAGATCGACCGCGCGATCCGCTTCATGGACGCGTGCGGCGCGGACTTCGACGCGCTGCGCACGGTCGAGTTCTTCGTCAGCCACGAGGCCCTCGTGCTCGACTACGAGCGCGCGCTCACGCGGTTCGACGCGCGGACGGGCGACGCGTACGACACGTCGGCGCACTTCCTGTGGATCGGGGAGCGCACGCGCCAGCTCGACGGCGCGCACGTCGAGTTCCTGTCGCGCGTGGCCAACCCGATCGGCGTGAAGCTCGGCCCCACGACCTCGCCCGACGACGCGCTCGCGCTCGCCGAGAAGCTCAACCCGGGTCGCGTCCCCGGACGGCTGACGTTCATCTCGCGCATGGGAGCGGGCCGGGTCCGGGAGGCGCTGCCCCCGCTCGTCGAGGCCGTCGCCCGCGAGGAGGTCCCCGTCACCTGGGTGACCGACCCGATGCACGGCAACACCATCACGTCCGCGAGCGGGTACAAGACGCGGCGGTTCGACGACGTGCTCGACGAGGTGCGCGGTTTCTTCGAGGTGCACCGCGCCGCGGGGACGGTCCCCGGCGGCCTGCACGTCGAGCTCACCGGCGACGACGTCACCGAGGTGCTCGGCGGGTCCGAGGAGATCGACGACGCCGGTCTGGCCCTGCGGTACGAGACGCTCGTCGACCCGCGGCTCAACCACCAGCAGTCGCTCGAGATGGCGTTCCAGGTCGCGGAGATGCTGCGGCGCTGAGGGCCGTCTCGGCTCCCCGGTCGCGGGGCGCCTCGAGCGACGGCCTCAGAAGACGTTGAGGACGATCGTCGAGCCCTTCGGGGCCGTCCTGCCGTCGCCGCCCGGCGGGTCCTGGGCGTAGACGATGTTGAGCGGGTGGATGCCCTGCGGGTAGCGGATCTCGACCTCGAAGCCGGCGTCCGTCAGGAGCTTCTCGGCGTCGGCGACGTTGCGGGTGTTGGTGTTCGGCACCTCGACGAGCGGCGGGCCGAGCGAGACGACGATCGACACCGTGTCGGTGCGGACGGCGTCGGTGCCCTGCTCCGGTGACTGCCGCACGACGAGACCGGCGGCCACCGACTCCGAGTACTCCTCGGTGACGTCGACGACGAGACCTGCGTCCTCCAGGGTGCGCACCGCGGTGTCCCTCTCGGACCCCGTGACCTGCGGGACGACGACCGGCGCCGGTCCGGCGGAGACGGTGAGGACGACGGGGACGTCGTGCCGGATCGTGGCTCCCTCCTCGATCGCCGCGCCGTCGGGGTCGGTCACGGCCATGACCTGACCGGCCGGGACCTCGTCGTGGTGCTGCGACACCGGCTCGCCGAGGGTCAGGTCGGCGCCCTCCACGGCCGCCGAGGCCTCGACCTGCGTCGAGCCGACCAGACCGGTCGGCACCGTGAGCATCCGCACGCCCTGGGACACCACGAGCTGGACGCTGCCGTCCTTGCGCACCGCGTCGCCCGACGGCGGGTCGGTCGAGACGATCGCGCCCGCGGGCACGGTGTCGTCGTAGCGCTCGTCGACGGTCGCGCCGAGACCAGCGTCGTCGAGGACGGCGCTCGCCTCCGCCTGGGAGACTCCGGTGAGACCGTCCGGCACGGTCGTGTACGCGCCGGGCCCGGACGTGAACCACCAGGCCGCCCCGCCGCCACCGAGGGCGACGACGAGGAGGACGACGAGCGTCCAGACGAGGGCTCGAGCGGCCCGCCCGCGTCTCGGACCGCCCGACCTCGGCGGGTTCGGCGGGCCGGGCTGCGTCGTCGGGACCATGAGGTGCCCGACGGCGAGCGGTTCCGTGAGGCCCGCGGCCTCGCGGTCGTGGAGGCTGAGCGTGGCGAGCGACGCGGTGGGGGCGTGCCCGGCGTCGCCGGCCTCGTCGGGGGCGCCGAGGGGGACGGGCCCGGTCGCGGGCGCCGGGGCCGGGACCGCGCCGTCGGACGCGACGGGCGGGTCCACGCGCCGTCCCAGGTCTGCGGGGTCGAGCGCCGCGCGGACGGAACGGACGAGGGCGAGCGCCGCGCCGGCGTCGGCGGGCCGGTCCGCCGGGTCGCGCGCGGCGAGCGCGCACAGGAGGTCGTCCAGCTCCGGCGGGAGCCAGGGGGCGGTGTCCGACGGCGGCGGGACGTCGTTGTTGACGTGCTGGAACGCGACCTGGATGGGTGTGGACCCGACGTAGGGAACCGTGCCGAGGATCATCTCGTACGCGAGGATCCCGACGGCGTACACGTCCGTCCGGGCGTCGCACGCGCCGGTCGCGATGAGCTCGGGGGAGAGGTACGCGATCGTGCCGAGGATCGTGCCCGTCGTGGTGGAGGTGACCTCGTTGACGGCGCGCGCGAGCCCGAAGTCCGTCACCTTGAGACGGCCGTCCGCGTCGAGCAGGACGTTCTCCGGCTTGATGTCGCGGTGCACGAGGCCCGCGCGGTGCGCGGTGGCGAGAGCGTCCAGGATCTCGCCGAGCACGTCCAGCGCGCGGCCCAGGGTGAGGGTTCCCTCGGAGAGCATCACGCGGCGGAGGTTGGTCCCCGCGACGTACTCCATGGTCAGGTAGCTCGTGTCCCCGTCGAGGCCCTGGTCGTAGACCGCGACGAGACCGGGGTGCGTGAGCCGGGCGGCGGCGCGCGCCTCGCGGCGGAAGCGTGAGACGAAGTCGGCGCCGGTCGCGCCCTCGGCGAGGTGCGGGTGCATGACCTTGAGCGCGACGTCGCGGTCGAGCCGGCGGTCGACCGCGAGGTACACCGTGGCCATGCCGCCGCGGGCGATGCGCGACACGACCTCGTAGCGCCCGTCGACCAGGCGGCCTACGAGGGGATCGGTCGTCACGGTGGCCACGGTGGCAGTCTAGGTGGCGACCGGCCCCGTTCCGGTGAGCCCGGGCGGTCGGGTCGTGGGCGTCGTGTGCAGGCGCCGTAGGCTTGCCCCGTGACCGATCACGACGCGACCGCCGAACCTTCCACCGATCCCTCCGCGGAGATCGACGCCCTCGTGGGGGAGTGGCTCACCCTGCCGGACCTCGCCGAGGCCCTCGGGACGGACGTCGGCAAGGCACGACGCATCCTCCAGGACCGCCGCGTCGTCGGCATGCGTCGCGGCGAGCGCGCCACGTTCCAGGTACCCGCCCGCTTCCTGGTCCCGCTGCACCTCATCGAGCCCGCGAACGCCAGGCAGCCGTCCGGAGACGGGCGGCTCGGGGTCCTCATGAGCCTGCAGGGCACGATCGCGGTCCTGACCGACGCCGGGTTCCGCGACGACGAGATCATCGGCTGGCTGTTCCGCCCCGACGAGGAGCTGGGGGAGTCGCCGATCGACGCGCTCGCCGCGGGGCGCAAGTCGCACGTGCGACGCATCGCCCAGTCGCTGGCCTGAGCGTCCGTCGTCAGGCCGAGCGCTCGACGGCGGCGCGCGACAGCGCGGCGAGCATCTCCGCCCCCGGTTCGCGGAGGTCGACGGCGCCGAGCGCCGCGAACGCCTGGTCGGTGAGCTCGTCGATGAGCGCCTCGACGGATGCCAGGGCCCCGGTGGCGACGAGCACGTCCCGCAGGCGCCCGACCGACCGGGCGTCGAGCTCGGGGTCCCCGAGGCGACCGAGCAGCAGGTCCCGCTGCGCGGGCGAGGCCGCGGCGAGGGCGCGGATCACGAGGACGGTCCGCTTGCCCTCGCGCAGGTCGTCCCCGGCGGGCTTGCCCGTCACGCGGGCGTCGCCGAACACGCCGAGCACGTCGTCGCGGAGCTGGAACGCCTCGCCCACCGGCAGCCCGAACGCGCTGGTCGCCGCGACCCGGGCGTCGTCGGCGCCCGCGAGCGCGGCCCCGAGCGCGATCGGGTGCTCGACGGAGTAGCGCGCCGACTTCGACCGGACGACGGCGCGGGCGCGCTCCTCGTCCGCGGCCGGGTCCTCGCCCCAGGGCAGGACCTGCGCGTGGATGTCCAGGTACTGGCCGACCGTCACCTCGGTCTGCATGCGCCCGAACACGCCGCGGCTGCGCGCGGCGACGTCGCCCGGGAGGGTCGCCAGCGCGTCGCCCAGCTCGCGGTGGCTGCCGATGAGCGCCAGGTCGCCGAGCAGGATCGCCGTGCTCTCGCCGTACCGGTCCCCGTCCCCGTGCCATCCGGAGGCCCGGTGGAGCGCGGCGAACGCCCGGTGCGCCGTCGGCCGGCCGCGTCGCGTGTCGGACGCGTCCATGACGTCGTCGTGGAAGAGCGCCGCGGCCTGGAACAGCTCGAGCGCCGCGCCGGCGCGCAGCACGACGTCGCGCCGCGGGTCCTCGGGGTCGCCCCCGTGCGCGCGCCACGACCAGTAGCAGAACGCCGCCCGGAGCCGCTTGCCGCCCGCGAGGAGCTCCTCGGTGGCGCGCACGAGCGGTGCGGCGTCGGGATGCGTCGTGGCGAGCTCGTCGGCGAGCCCGGCGCACGCCCTGCTCAGCGCCGCGTCGACGCCGGCGCGCACGCCCTCGCGGTCGACGAGGCTCGTCGGGGTGGCCAGCTCGTCCTCGGACGGACCGGCGTGAGGGGCGGAGGCGCTGGGGGTCCCGTTCGGCACGGGGGCAGCCTATGCGACGGCGGTCAGCCGCCGACCACCTGCCCGCTGATCGTCACGAGGCGCTCGGCCTCGTCGTCGAAGATCCCCACCGCCACCGACTCCGCGGGTGCGTCCGCCGCCGGGGCGCGCACGAACGTGGTGAGCGACGTGAGAGCGCTCGGCACGCCCGAGGGCGAGACCGTGAAGCCGGCGGCCCCCAGCGTCTCCGCGTAGTAGGCGGTGAGCGCGTCGACGGTGTCCTCCGAGCGCAGGTTGAGCGTGATCACGGTGAGGGACCCGTCGTCGGACGGGCGGGCCGAGCTCGCGAGGACCTGCGAGCCGGGGGCCACGGGCACGAGCTCGGCGGGAAACCCCTGGACGAGGTCGCCGACCGCCGAGGCGACGTCGTACTCGGGCAGCGGGGTGCCCGGCGCCGCGGCGGGTGCGTCGCCGGAGGGGTCCGCCTCCGCAGGGTCGTCCGCGGGCTGCCCGCGCCCGGTGGCCTCGGCGTCGGGCTCGTCGCCGCTGCCTGCCGGGCCGCACGCGGTGAGCCCGACGACGAGGAGAGCGGCGAGGACGAGGGCCGGGACCGCGCGGACGTCGGAGGCGCGAGGCGGTCGAAGGGGCACGCGCACACCGTAGTCATCGCGGCGTGAACGGGCCAGCAGCTGGGAGGACGGTCGCCCACAACCTCCCGGCGCGTCCACAGCCCGTCGGCGTGCCCTCGCTCGGCGGTCCCGGACGGGTGGGATGTTCCCATGTCGACCCTGATCCGGGCCCGCGGCCCGCGCGAGCTGCTCGCCTACGTCCCCTACCGCCTCGGCTACCGGCCGCACGAGAGCGTCGTGCTCGTGGGGCTGCGCGGCCCGCGCGGCCGCGTCGGCCTCGTCGCGCGCGTCGACATCGCCGACGTCGCGGACCTCGAGCACGGACCGCAGGTCGCGCGCACGGTGCTCGCGCACCTCGCCGCCGACGGCGCGTCCCGAGCCGCCGTGGTCGTGTACACCGACGCTCCGCTGCGCGCCGGCGGCCCGGAGGCCGCCCGTGAGCGGGCCGCCGTCGAGCACTGCCGCGAGACGGTCGAGGCCAGGTTCGGACCGACCGACGTGTGGGTCGTCACGACGACGGGCTGGGGCTGCCTCGACTGCGACGACCCGGCCTGCTGCCCAGCCGGCGGGCGTCCTCCGAGCGAGCTCGAGTCGAGCGAGGTCGGCGCTCACATGGTGCTGTCGGGCGCGAGCGTCGCCGACTCGCGCGAGGACGCGTTCCGGATCCAGCCGGCGGCCCCCGACGCCCGTCGGAGCGCCGCACGGGCGTCGCGCCGTGCGAGGGAGAGGTCGTCCGAGCGGTCGACGTCGGACGCGGTCGACCGGAGACCGGAGGGGCTCGTCGCCTGGCGGCGCGCGGTGGCGCTCGCCGCGGGTGCACCGACCGGGAGGTCCCCTGACCTCCCGCCCGCACTGCTCGGCCGTGTCGAGGCGGCCCTCGACGCCGTCCCCGTACGGGACGCCGTGCTCTTGTCGCTCGTCCCGGGCGTCGGCGACCTGCCGGAGCGGACGGCGCGCGGCGGGGGCGACGTCGACGCAGGGACGGGCGAGGCGATCGGGAGGATCGTCGACCCGGCCGTCGCGGTCGCCCCGGTCCCGGAGGAGACCGAGCCCGCGCGCGTCGTGCTCGAGGCCGTCGTGGCTCATGCCGCCCGGCGGCGCGCGGCCCCGGCGCTGACCCTGCTCGCCCTGATCGCCTGGTGGCACGGCGACGGCGGCCGAGCGTCCGAGCGCGTGCGCGAGGCACTGGCCCAGGACGGGTCGTACCGTCTCGCGCTCCTGCTCTCGAGCGCCCTCGACGCCGGTGTGCCGCCGGGGTGGGTCCGCGCCCAGGGGTGAGGGCGCCGGTCGTCCGGGCACGGCCGGCTTCGGGTACGGTCGGCACGGTGGCGCCGCCACCGCCCGTTCCGACGAGCCGCCCCGCGGAGGACACATGACCGTCGTCGTCGCCCACCTGAGCACACCCGAGGGCCGTGAGGCGCTCGACACCGCCGCGACGGAGGCGGTCCGCCGCGGGACGGAGCTCGTCGTCGTGGTCGGCGAGTCCGCGGTGTCCCCGGAGGCCGGCACGGTGCGCGGAGACGACCTGCGTCGGGTCGAGGAGCGCCTCGAGGGCGCGGGCGCGACGCTGCGCGTCGAGACCGGCAAGGCCGACCTCGCGGAGGACCTCGTGGCGGTCGCGGAGCGGACGTCCGCGGACCTGATCGTCATCGGGCTGCGACGACGCAGCCCGGTCGGCAAGCTCATCCTCGGCTCCAACGCGCAGCGCATCCTCCTCGACGCGCCGTGCCCGGTGCTCGCGGTCAAGCCGGAGCGTGCCCCGGCCCGTTGAGCCCCTCGCGGGTCGGGAATCTTCGGGGCGCCGCGGTCGTTGGACCCCACAAGGCCCCGGCGCGCAAGCGCCCTGCGACACAGCACTGAGCACGAGAAGCCGCCGACGACGAGCGCGTGCAGCCACGTGTCGCGACGCTCCGCGCGCGGATCGCCGGTACAATAGAGATGTCCACCCGAGCCCGACGACTCGCCGTGAGAGTCAGTGTGAGCCCGTGAGAGTTCCCGAGTCAGCACCCTGATCACGGTCCATGTCCCCCGCTCTGGTGGCCCTACCGCCCCCCAAGTGATGCCGAAAGGTCGGTTTGTGGCGCCCTCCACACAGATCCCCGCACTCCCGCGCGAGTTCGAGCACCCCGCACTGCAGGAGCTCCTGCGCCGTGGGAGTGCCAACGGTCGCGTCGACGCCGAGAGCTTTCGCACCGCGTGCGAGCAGGCGGCAGTCAACGACGCCAAGCGGCTAAAGGCGGTGTTCCGCGCGCTCGCGGGTGCAGGCGTCGAGGTCGAGATCCCGACCGCGACCGCGGTCGCGGCCGCGGCGAGCCCGCGCAGCACGACGACGGCCCGCGCCCCGAAGACCACGGCGAAGGCCCCGACGTCGCGCACCACGAAGGCCGCGACGGACGCGTCGGCCGACGAGACCGACGCTGCGCCGTCGGCCACGCCGGCGCGCACGACGAAGACGGCCGCGACGAAGAGCGCCGGCGCCAAGACGACGCGTGCGCCGCGGTCCACCGCCACGAAGTCGACGGCCGCGGCCAAGGCGGGCGCCGCGAAGGATGCCGGCACGGACGACGCGGTCGACGTCGAGGACCTCGAGATCGACGTGACGGACGATGCCGTGGAAGGCGACGCGGCGGCGACCGCCGGCGCGAAGACCGGCGCAGCCTCCACCGAGGGTGCCGAGGAGGCGCGTGGCTTCGTCGTGTCCGACGCGGACGAGGACGACGCCCCCGTGCAGCAGGTCGTCACCGCGGGTGCGACCGCCGACCCGGTGAAGGACTACCTCAAGCAGATCGGCAAGGTCGCGCTGCTGAACGCCGAGCAGGAGGTCGAGCTCGCCAAGCGCATCGAGGCCGGCCTGTTCGCGGAGGAGAAGCTCGCGGCCGAGGGCGACGACGTCGAGCGCAAGCTCAAGCGCGAGCTGCAGTGGATCGCGCACGACGGCAAGCGCGCGAAGAACCACCTGCTCGAGGCGAACCTGCGCCTGGTCGTGTCGCTGGCCAAGCGGTACACGGGCCGCGGGATGCTGTTCCTGGACCTGATCCAGGAGGGCAACCTCGGTCTGATCCGTGCGGTCGAGAAGTTCGACTACACCAAGGGCTACAAGTTCTCGACGTACGCGACGTGGTGGATCCGCCAGGCGATCACGCGCGCGATGGCGGACCAGGCGCGCACCATCCGCATCCCGGTGCACATGGTCGAGGTCATCAACAAGCTGGCCCGCGTGCAGCGGCAGATGCTCCAGGACCTGGGCCGCGAGCCCACGCCCGAGGAGCTCGCCAAGGAGCTCGACATGACCCCGGAGAAGGTCGTCGAGGTCCAGAAGTACGGTCGCGAGCCCATCTCGCTGCACACGCCCCTCGGCGAGGACGGCGACTCCGAGTTCGGCGACCTCATCGAGGACTCCGAGGCCATCGTCCCGGCGGACGCGGTGAGCTTCACGCTCCTGCAGGAGCAGCTGCACCAGGTGCTCGACACGCTCTCGGAGCGCGAGGCCGGCGTCGTGTCGATGCGTTTCGGCCTGTCCGACGGGCAGCCCAAGACGCTCGACGAGATCGGCAAGGTCTACGGCGTGACGCGCGAGCGCATCCGTCAGATCGAGTCCAAGACGATGTCGAAGCTGCGCCACCCGAGCCGGTCGCAGGTCCTGCGCGACTACCTCGACTGACGGGTCGCGCCACGCGGCACGAAGGGCCCGGGAGGACGACCGTCCTCCCGGGCCCTTCGTCGTCTCCCCGGGACCTCGCCGACGTCCGACGGACGTCGCTCGTACCCCACGTCTACCGCACGTCGCCGGTCCGGGTACGACGACGCCCCTCCCGGTGGGTGGTCACCGGAAGGGGCGTCGCAGGGGTAGGGGTGGACTCAGCGCATCGCGCCGGCGCCGTGCTCGGCGTGCAGGCGGTCCGTCTCGTCCTGGATCTGGGTCGCGACGCCCGAGTAGGCCTCGGCGTGCGCCCGCGCGTGGTGGCCGCAGAACAGCAGCTCGCCGCTCGGCAGGACCACGCGGACGTACGCCTGGGCCCCGCAACGGTCGCAGCGGTCGGCCGCGGTCAGGGGTTCGGTGGTGGTCGTCGTAGCAGTCACACGACCATGAAACCACCTTCTGCCCACCCGACCGTGCTCCCGGCGCCCTGGTTCGCTACCCGCGTAGCCCTCGCCCGACGGGAATACGGCGGCACGGCGGTCGAACGGCATGGCAGCCCCGGAGCGTGGGACGCCTCGACTACGCTGTCCGCCGTGACGACCACCTCCGCTGAGTCCAGCTACACCGCTCGGCACCTGTCCGTGCTCGAGGGCCTCGAGGCCGTGCGCAAGCGGCCGGGCATGTACATCGGCTCGACCGACTCCCGCGGCCTCATGCACTGCCTGTGGGAGATCATCGACAACTCCGTCGACGAGGCGCTCGCGGGCAACTGCACGAAGATCCGCATCGTCCTGCACGCCGACACGTCGGTCACCGTCGAGGACGACGGGCGCGGCATCCCCGTCGACATCGAGCCGAAGACCGGGCTGTCGGGCGTCGAGGTCGTCTTCACCAAGCTCCACGCCGGCGGCAAGTTCGGCGGCGGCTCGTACACCGCGTCCGGCGGTCTCCACGGCGTCGGCGCGTCCGTCGTCAACGCCCTGTCGGCCCGTCTCGACGTCGAGGTCGACCGTGGCGGCAAGACGCACCGCATGACGTTCCACCGCGGCGAGCCGGGGACCTTCGCGGACCCGAAGGCGGGACCTACGCCGGACGCGCCGTTCGAGCCGTTCGTGAGCCGGTCCGAGCTCGCCGTGGTCGGCAAGACCCGCCGGGGCGTCACGGGCACGCGCGTCCGCTACTGGGCGGACCGCCAGGTCTTCCCGAAGAATGCCGTGTTCTCCTACGACGAGCTCGTCACGCGCGTGCGCCAGACGACGTTCCTCGTGCCGGGTCTCGAGGTGACGGTCCGCGACGAGCGCGGCCTGCCCGGCACGCCCGCCCAGGACGGGCCGCACGAGGAGACGTTCGTCCACCACGGCGGCTCGGTGGACTTCGTCGAGTTCCTCGCGCCCGACTCGCCCGTCACCGCGACGTGGCACCTCACCGGCAGCGGCACGTTCACCGAGACCGTCCCGGTCCTCGACGACCGCGGGCACATGTCGCCGCAGGCGGTCACGCGCGAGTGCGAGGTCGACGTCGCCCTGCGCTGGGGCACGGGGTACGAGACCGAGGTGCGCAGCTTCGTCAACATCATCGCCACGCCCAAGGGCGGTTCCCACCTCGGCGGGTTCGAGGCCGGGCTGCTCAAGGTGCTGCGCAAGGCCGTCGAGACGAACGCGCGCCGCCTCAAGGTGTCGACGCGGGACGCGTCGGAGCGCATCGAGAAGGACGACGTCCTCGCCGGCCTCACCGCGGTCGTCACCGTGCGCCTCGCCGAGCCGCAGTTCGAGGGCCAGACGAAGGAGGTCCTCGGCACCGCGCCGGTGCGCGCGATCGTCACCCGCGTCGTCGAGAAGGAGCTCAACGCCCTGCTCACGTCGACCAAGCGCGACGAGAAGACGCAGGCTGCGCTGCTGCTCGACAAGGTCGTCGCGGAGATGCGCGCGCGCATCACCGCGCGCAAGCAGAAGGAGATCTCGCGGCGCAAGAACGCGCTCGAGACCTCCTCGCTGCCGGCCAAGCTGGTCGACTGCCGCAGCGACGACGTCGGGCGCAGCGAGCTGTTCATCGTCGAGGGCGACAGCGCGCTCGGCACGGCGCGCCTCGCCCGCAGCTCGGACTTCCAGGCGCTCCTGCCGATCCGCGGCAAGATCCTCAACGTGCAGAAGGCGTCCGTGAGCGACATGCTCCGCAACGCCGAGTGCACCGCGATCATCCAGGTCATCGGTGCGGGATCGGGCCGGTCGTTCGACCTCGAGGCGGCACGCTACGGGAAGATCGTGCTCATGACGGACGCCGACGTCGACGGCGCACACATCCGCACCCTGCTCCTCACGCTCTTCTACCGGTACATGAAGCCCATGGTCGAGGCGGGCCGCGTGTTCGCCGCGGTGCCCCCGCTGCACCGGATCGAGGTCATCGGCTCGGGGCGTCGCAAGAACGAGTACATCTACACGTACTCCGAGGCGGAGCTCACGGCGACGCTCAAGAAGCTCGACAAGGCCGGACGCCGCTACAAGGACGACATCCAGCGATACAAGGGCCTCGGGGAGATGGACGCCGACCAGCTCGCCGAGACGACGATGGACCCGCGCCACCGCACCCTGCGCCGTGTCACGGCCGAGCACGCGGAGGCTGCGGAGCGCGTGTTCGAGCTGCTCATGGGCAGCGACGTCGCGCCGCGCAAGGACTTCATCGTCGCCGGCGCGGCCGAGCTCGACCGGGCCCGCATCGACGTATGACGCCGTGCACACCGCGGAACGCCTCCGTCGCTCGCGGGACCGACACCCGTCCGCCAGTCGGGCGGCGGGGTATGACCGGGTCGATGCTGCGTAGGCTGTGCGCGTGACCCTCCGGAACCTTCGCGAGACGCCCGCGCGCTCGCTGACCGCCCTCACCTCCCTCCTGCTCGCCGCAGGCCTCCTCGCCGGCTGCTCGTCGGCGGACGACTCCGGTGGCGCGGCCGAGACCACCACGCCGACCGCGACCGAGAGCAGCGCGACCGAGGAGTCGAGCGACCCGGCCGAGGAGTCGTCCGAGGATGCGCCCGAGTTCTCGTACGAGGGCGAGGAGGGCAGCATGGCGCTCGACCTGCTCCTCGAGGCGGACCCGTCCGCGCAGGTGACCGGAGAGGGCGAGAACGCGTTCGTCACCGCGATCGACGGCATCACGGCCGACCCGGACAGCGAGTTCTGGGCTCTCTACGTCAACGGTGAGATGGCTACGGTGGGGGCGGGGACCCTCGAGACGAAGGACGGTGACGAGATCACGTGGAAGCTCGAGACGTTCACCTCCTGACGCGCTGGTGGCGCCCGGCGCTCGTCGTCGCGCTCGCGGCGCTCGCCGTCGTGTGGCGCCTCGTCCGGGCCGAGCTCGGCGCGCCGCCGAACCTCGAGCTCGTCACCGCTGCCACGTTCGCCGCGACGATCCTGCTGCGCTCGCGGTGGGCCTTCGTCGTGCCGCTGGCCGTGACGGTCGTCTCCGACGTCGTGCTCGGCAACACGTCCATCGCGCTGTTCACGTGGAGCGCGTGGCTCGTCGTGGGCCTCGGGTCGCTGCTCGCGCGCAACACGACGGGATGGCGGCGTATCGGCGCCGGTGCGGCGTTCGGCGTCGCCGGCTCGCTCTGGTTCTTCCTCTGGACGAACTTCGGCGTGTGGCTCCAGGGCCGCGGCACGTGGTACCCGGCGGGCGTCGACGGGCTCGTCGCGAGCTACGTCGCGGGCCTGCCCTTCCTGCGCACGATGCTGCTGGGCAACCTCGTGCTCGTCCCGCTCGTCGCGGCCGGCACGTTGCTGGTCGACCGGCTGGAGACGTCGCACGGTCTGGCCGCCGCCGTCGCGCGCCCGGCCTGACCGCCGCGCGAGACACGACCCGACGGCGCGGAGGGCGGGTCGACCGCCAGTAGGGTCGACGGCATGCAGATCTCGGCGGAGCGCGGGGACATCACCCGCGTGGCGACGGACGTCGTCGTCAACGCGGCGAACTCGAACCTCCTGGGCGGGGGAGGGGTCGACGGCGCGATCCACGCGGCCGCCGGGCCGCGCCTCCTCGAGGCGTGCCGGCGACTGCGCAAGACCACCCACCGCGACGGCCTGCCCGTGGGTGACGCCGTCGCCACCGACGCGTTCGACCTGCCCGCGCGGTGGGTCGTCCACACGGTCGGGCCGAACCGGCACCGCGGCCAGACCGACCCCGCGCTGCTCGCGTCGTGCTTCACGCGCTCGCTCGACGTCGCCGCGGACCTGGGCGCGCGATCCGTGGCGTTCCCTGCCGTGAGCGCCGGGGTCTACGGGTGGGACCCGGACGTCGTCGCGACCGTCGCGGTCGACGCCGTGCGGGGCTGGCGGCCGCAGGATCAGGGCAGCGTGGAGGAGGTGCGGTTCGTGCTGTTCAGCGACACCCTGCTCGACGCCTTCCGGACGGCGCTCGCCGGGCGGTGAGTGGGTTCACCCGACCTGCTCGGCGAGCGCGACGATGATGCCGCTCGGCCCGCGCAGGTAGCAGAGCCGGTACGCGTCGTACCGCACGATCTCGCCGAGGAGCTCGGCACCGTGGCCGCGCAGTCGCTGCACCGTGCCGTCGATGTCGTCGACGGCGAACATCACCCGGTGCAGGCCGAGCGTGTTCGGCGGTGCGTCGCGCAGACCCCGGTCCACCAGCACCGGTGAGTGGTAGGTGGTGAGCTCGAGGCGACCGGCGCCGTCGGGCACGCGCATCATCGCGATCTCGGAGCGCATCCCGTCGAGCCCGACGACGCGCTCCGCGCGCCGGTCCTCGATCGGCATCCTGCCCTCGAGCTCCATCCCGAGCTCGGTGAAGAACTCGACCGCCGCGTCGAGGTCGTCGACGACGACGGCGACGTTGTCCAACCTCTGGATCGTCATCCTGCGAGCCTAGGATCCGTACGGCCGCGCGGCGACCGGCCGGCTCTCAGGTCCCAGGACGAGCACCGAACGGTCCGTGGTCGATCCGGTCCTGGACGAACCGGTCGAGGTCGACCATGCGCGACGTCGAGGGTGCGAGACTGTCACGAGGGCGGCCGCGCGGGCGGCACGGCACCGCGCAGCCCCACGCACGAGCACGGAGGAACACCGATGGCGCACCCGCGCATCTTCGCGATGAGCTTTGCCAGTATCTACCCGCTCTACGTGACCAAGGTGGAACGCAAGGGAAGGTCCAGGGACGAGCTGGACCAGGTCATCACGTGGCTCACGGGCTACGACGAGGCGGGCCTGCAGAAGGTGATCGCCGACGAGATCGACCTCGAGACGTTCTTCGAGCAGGCACCCGCGATGAACCCGAACGCGCCGCTCATCACCGGCGTGATCTGCGGCTACCGCGTCGAGGACATCGAGGACCCGCTCATGCAGAAGATCCGCTGGATGGACAAGCTCGTCGACGAGGTCGCGCGCGGCAAGAAGATGACGTCGATCCTCCGAGGCGAGCCGGCCCCGGCACCGTAGGGCAGGCCGTGCGGCGGTCGGGACCGTCGGTCCCGTTCCCGGCGGTCCGCTCGACGGCTCAGACGCCGCGGCCGGGCTTGCTCATGTCGCCCGTCCCGGGCGTCCCGTCGGCGAGCCCGTACCGCATGAGCACCGTGCCCGTCGGGCTGGACGCCGCGGGCTCGAGGAGCGTGAGGTTCGTGGGGACGGCTCCGCCGTCGAACACGGTCTTCCCGACGCCGAGGACGATCGGGTGCACCCACAGGTCGAGGCGGTCGAACAGCTTCTCGCGCAGGAGGGACTGCACCAGGTTCAGGCTGCCGACGACCTTGACGTGCTCGTGCCGGTCGCGGACCTCGCGCACCGCCGTCGCCAGGTCGGGTCCGAGCTGCGTCGACCCGGCCCAGGGCAGGTCGGGCGTTCCGCGCGAGGCGACGTACTTGGGGATGCGGTTGAAGAGCGTCGCGAAGCCGCCGTCCGGGCCGTCCTCCTGGTGCGGCCAGTAGGACGCGAAGATGTCGTACGTCCGCCGGCCGAGCAGCAGCGCGTCCGTGCCCTCGTACGCGGCGTCGATCTGCGCACCGGCGACGTCGTCGAGCAGCGGCGCCTGCCAGCCGCCGAAGGGGAACGCGTTCTCGGGGTCCTCCTCCGGCCCGCCGGGCGCCTGCCCGACGAGGTCGAGGGTCGTGAACAGCTCGATCTCGATGAGTCCCATGGTCGTCTCCAGGTCGCTCGCCGTCTCGGTCCCCGGGGTAGACCGCGCGGCGCCGGGGAAGTCATCGATCACGAGGAGCGGGCCACGCCCCTCTGCGAGCCGCCGTGCCGACGTGGCGCATCCCACAGCGCCCGGTTGGAACGGCGGGAAACCGCCGAGCGTCCTACGCTCGGGGACGCGGGAGTGGACGGCACCAGCCGTCGGCCCCCGCCCGGCGCGGTCGCGCTGCCGCACCGGCGGTCAGGCGCCCCCCGGTCGTCTCGTCGCTGAGCCGGGCGCTCGTGCGTCCGGCCGTCTGGAGCTCGTGTGTCAGGTAACGCCACCGCCAGGTTCACCAACGTCGCGCTGCTGTCCGTCACCAGCCGGCTTCCCGCCGGCGTGCGGACGTCCGCCGAGGTGCAGGAGCGTCTCGCCCCCGCGCTGCGGCGGCTGCGTCTGCCGTCCACGCTGCTGCAACGCGTGGCGGGCGTGCGCGAGCGGCGCACCTGGACCGCCGAGGAGGACGTCGACGACGCGACGGTCGCCGCGGGGCAGGAGGCGCTCCGCGCCGCCGGGGTGGACCCGAGCGACGTCGGGCTCCTGATCAACACGTCGGTCACGCGCAAGCATCTCGAGCCGTCGGTCGCGGTGCGGCTGCACCACGGGCTCGACCTGCCGTCGTCCGCCACCAACTTCGACGTCGCCAACGCGTGCCTCGGCTTCATCAACGGCATGAGCCTCGCCGCGGGCATGATCGAGTCCGGGCAGATCCGCTACGCGGTCGTCGTGGACGGCGAGGACGCGGACGTCATCCACGACCGCACGATCGAGCGGCTGCTGCGCGAGGACCGCGACCGCGACGACTTCATGCAGGAGTTCGCCTCGCTCACGCTCGGATCCGGCTCGGCCGCCGCCGTGCTGGGCCGCGCGGACGAGCACCCGCGTGCCCACCGCGTGCGCGGCGGCGTCACCCGCGCGGCCACCCGGTTCCACGACCTGTGCGTGGGCAGCACCGACGGCATGTTCACCGATGCCCAGGCGCTGCTCGAGGGCGGCCTCGAGCTCGTCGTGGACGCCTGGAAGGACGCCGTCGCCGACTGGGACTGGTCCTCCATGGACCGGTACATCACGCACCAGGTCTCGCGCGTGCACACCGACGCGATCG
This sequence comes from Cellulosimicrobium sp. Marseille-Q4280, assembly GCF_943181405.1. Classification (GTDB taxonomy): domain Bacteria; phylum Actinomycetota; class Actinomycetes; order Actinomycetales; family Cellulomonadaceae; genus Cellulosimicrobium. The sequence goes on along the minus strand of NZ_CALPBY010000003.1, from coordinate 186,241 downwards.
TCGAGGCGGTGGGCCTGGACCGCTCCCGCGTGCCCACCACCTACGAGCGGCTCGGCAACGTGGGGCCGGCGTCCGTGCCGATCACGCTCGCCGAGGAGCAGGGCACGCTCAGCGCCGGCGACCGCGTGCTGCTCATGGGCGTGGGCTCCGGCATCAACACGGCGATGCTGGAGCTGGCCTGGTGACAGGGCCCGCCTCCACGCCCGCGGCCGACCCCCTTCTCCGCCCCGCTCGCACCGTCCCGCCCGGGCTGCCCGGCCTGGACCCGCGGTACAGCCACGTGCTGCGCGACGCCCGGGGCGCGACCTGGCACTACCTCGACACGGGCCCCGAGCTCGAGCGGAGCGGTCTCGCGCCCGTCGGCACGGTGCTCGCCGTGCACGGCAACCCCACGTGGTCCTACCTGTGGCGGCGGCTCGTGACCGGCTCCGTCGCCGCCGCCCGGGGCGGCGGTGCAGCGTGGCGCGTCGTCGCCGTCGACCAGCTCGAGATGGGGTTCTCCGCCCGCACCGGCGAGCACCGCCCGCTCGCCCGGCGCGTCGCCGACCTGGGTGCCTTCACGGACGCCCTCGGCCTCGCCGGGCCCGTCGTCACCCTCGGCCACGACTGGGGCGGCGTCGTCTCCCTCGGCTGGGCCGTCGACCACCCCGACCTCCTCGCCGGCGTCGCGCTGCTCAACACGGCCGTGCACCAGCCCGACGGCGCGGCGCTGCCCGCGCCGCTGCGCCTCGCGCTCGCCGGGCCCGTGCACCGGCTCGGCACCCGCACGACGACCGCCTTCCTCGACACGACGCTCGCCCTGGCGCGCCCGCCCCTGCCTGCCGACGTCGCGGGCGCCTACCGGCTGCCCTACCGCGCCGCGCACGACCGCGACGGGATCGAGGGCTTCGTCGCCGACATCCCCGTGGACGCCGCGCACCCCAGCGCGCCCGAGCTCGACCGCGTCGCCGCCGGCGTCGCGAGGCTCCGCGTGCCCGCCGTGCTGCTGTGGGGACCGCACGACCCGGTGTTCTCCGACCGCTACCTCGACGACCTCGTGCGCCGGCTGCCGCACGCGCACGTGCACCGGTTCGCGGACGCCGGCCATCTCGTCGCCGAGGACGCGGACTGGACGCCTGCTGTTCTCGGGTGGCTCGGGGGCGAGGTGCTGTCCGAGGCCGCTGCCGGGACCACCGGCGCCGACGGGGGAGCAGCCTCGCCGTTCGTGCCGCTGTGGGCGGGGCTGGACGCGAGGGCGGGGGACGACGCGCCCGCGGTGCTGGACATGGCGGTGACCGATGCCGGCGGGTCCGCCCGGGCCGTGAGCTGGCGGGCGCTGCACCGGCAGGTGCAGCGGGTGGCCGCGGGGCTGCACGCGATCGGGGTGCGCCAGGGCGACCGGGTGTCGCTGCTGGTGGAACCGGGGCCCACGCTGACCGCGCTGGTCTACGCGTGCTTGCGGATCGGGGCGGTCGTGGTGGTCGCCGACGCCGGTCTGGGCGTCCGCGGGCTCACGCGCGCCCAGCGCGGGGCGTGGCCGCGGTTCGTCGTCGCGCAGACCAAGGGTCTGGCCGCGGCGCGCGCGCTCGGCTGGCCCGGCGTGCGGATCTCGGCCGACCCGCTCGCGCCCGCGGTCCGGCGGGCGCTGGGCGTGGCGCACGAGCTCGTCGACGTCGCGCGCGCCGGGGAGGGCATCGCGCTGCCGTCCGAGCCCCGCCCCGACGACGAGGCCGCCGTGCTGTTCACGTCCGGGTCCACGGGCCCGGCCAAGGGCGTCGTGTACTCGCACGCCCGCCTCTCCGCGTTGCGGGACACGCTCGCCGAGCACTTCGACGTCGGCCCGGACACCGGGCTCGTCACGGGCTTCGCCCCGTTCGCGCTGCTCGGGCCGGCGCTCGGCACCCGGTCGGTGACGCCGCGCATGGACGTCTCCTCGCCGCGCACGCTCACCGCCCGGGCCGTCGCCGACGCCGTGCGCGCGTCGGACGCGCGCATCGTGTTCCTCTCGCCCGCCGCGATCCTCAACGTGGTCGCGACCGCCGACGCGCTCGACACCGCCGACCGCGCCGCCCTCGTGCGCGTGCGCACGTTCCTCTCCACGGGCGCGCCGATCTCGGCCGAGCTGCTCGGCTCGGCCGCCGGGCTCATGCCCGCGGCCACCGCGCACACCCCGTACGGGATGACGGAGTGCCTGCTGGTCACGGACGTCACGCTCGACGGCATCCGTGACGCTGCCGCGGCCCCCGACGCGGGCGTGTGCGTCGGCCTCCCCTTGCCCGGGGCGGAGGTGCTCGTCAGCGCGCTCGACGACGACGGCGCCGCGACCGGCGCGCCGTCGGCGGCACCCGGCGTGCTCGGCGAGGTCCTCGTGCGGGCCGGGCACCTCAAGGAGCGCTACGACCGGCTGTGGCTCACCGACCTGGCCGCCGAGCGCGACACCCCGCGCGGGCGCTGGCACCGCACGGGCGACGTCGGACACCTCGACGCGCAGGGCCGCCTGTGGATCGAGGGGCGGCTCGGGCACGTGCTCCGCACCTCCGACGGCCCGCTGGCGCCCGTGGGGCCGGAGCAGCACGTCGAGCGGGTGGCGCAGGTGCGGCGGGCCGCCGTCGTCGGCGTCGGGCCCGCGGGCCTGCAGCAGGCGGTCGCCGTGGTCGAGACCGTGCCCGGCGCCCGGCGCCCCGGGCTGGCGCCCGGGGCGCTGACCGCCGCCGTGCGCGCCGTGTCGCCCGTGCCGCTCGCGGCCGTGCTCGTGGTGCCGCGCATGCCCACCGACGTGCGGCACAACTCCAAGATCGACCGGACGCGCCTCGCCGCCTGGGCGGACCGCGTCCTCGCCGGCGGGCGGGTGGGGCGCCCGTGACCGTGCTCGTGACCGGGGCGTCGGGGCTTCTCGGAGGCGCCGTCGCCCGCGCGCTCGTGGCCCGCGGCGACGAGGTCCGTACGCTCCAGCGCCGCTCCTCCGGTGTGCCGGGCGTCCAGGACGTCCAGGGGTCCGTGACCGACCCGGCGGCAGTCGCGCGCGCCGTCGAGGGCGCCGACGCGGTCGTGCACCTCGCGGCCAAGGTGTCGCTCGCAGGCGATCCCGCGGAGTTCCACGCCGTGAACGTCGAGGGCACCCGCGCGCTCCTCGACGCGGCCGAGCGCGCCGGGGTCGAGCGGTTCGTGCAGGTGTCCTCGCCGTCCGTGGCCCACCTGGGCTCGTCCCTGGTCGGGGCGGGCACGACGCCGGCCGACCCCCGGCACGCGCGTGGCGAGTACGCGCGCACCAAGGCGGCGGCCGAGGTGCTCGCCCTGGGCCGCGACCGCCGTCGGCAGCCGGACGGGTCGGGCGGGACCGGGCCGAGCGTCGTCGCCGTGCGCCCGCACATCGTGTGGGGGCCGGGCGACACCCAGCTGGTCGAGCGGGTGCTCGAGCGGGCGGCGGGCGGGCGCCTGCCGCTGCTGGGTCACGGCGCGGCGCTCATCGACACGCTCTACGTGGACAACGCCGCGGACGGCATCCTCGCGGCGCTCGACCGCGCCCACGACGTGCACGGGCGCGCATACGTGCTGACCAACGGCGAGCCGCGCACCGTCGCCGACCTGCTCGCGGGCATCTGCCGCGCGGGTGGCGTCGAGCCACCGCGGTGGCGCGTGCCGGCCGGGGTCGCGCGGGCCGCGGGCAGCCTCGTCGAGGCCGTCTGGCGCGTGCGCCCGGGCACCGACGAGCCGCCGATGACGCGCTTCCTCGCCGAGCAGCTGTCGACCGCGCACTGGTTCGACCAGCGCGCCACGCGCCGCGACCTGCGCTGGCGCCCCGCCGTGGGCGTCGACGAAGGGCTGCGGCGCCTGGCCGCGCACTACGGCGGCACGACCTCCTGACGCCGGTCCGTGGTGCCCGTCGCCCGGTTGCTCACACGGAGTAGTACTTGGCCTCGGGGTGGTGCAGGACGAAAGCGTCGGTGGACTGCTCGGGGTGGAGCTGGAGCTCCGCCGACAGCTCGACGCCGACGCGCTCGGGGCGCAGAAGCTCGACGACCTTCGTGCGGTCCTCCATGTCCGGGCACGCGGGGTACCCGAGCGAGAAGCGCGCGCCGCGGTACTCGAGCTTGAACATGTCCTCGACCGCGCTCGGGTCCTCGTCGGCGAAGCCCAGCTCCGACCGCACCCGCGCGTGCCACATCTCGGCGAGCGCCTCGGTGAGCTGCACCGACAGCCCGTGCAGCTCCATGTACTCGCGGTAGTGGTTGCCGGCGAAGAGCGTGGCGGAGTGCTGGTCGACCGACGCGCCCATCGTCACGAGCTGCACGGGCAGCACGTCGTACCGGCCGGTCTCCTCGACCCACGACCGCGGCTTGACGAAGTCGGCGAGGCACAGGTGCCGGTCGCGCCGCTGCCGGGGGAACGTGAAGCGCAGGCGCTCGGTCCCCGGCTCGCCGCCTGACCCGCCGTCCGGCGCGCCGATCCCCGCGAGCCCGGCGCCGTGGTGCGCCACGACGACGTCGTCGCCCTCCGACCACACGGGGAAGTACCCGTAGACGACCGCCGGGTCGACCATGCCCTCGGTGCGGATCCGGTCGAGCCACGCGTTGAGCCGCGGCCGGCCCTCGGTCTCGACGAGCTCCTCGTACGACGCGCCGTCGTCCCCACGACCGGGCTTGAGGCCCCACTGGCCCATGAACGTCGCGCGCTCGTCGAGGAACGCCGCGTAGTCCGCGAGGCGCACGCCCTTGACCAGGCGCGTGCCCCAGAAGGGAGGGGTCGGGACCGGGTTGTCCGCCGCGACGTCGGACCGCGCGGGCAGGTCCTCGGGCGCGGTCTCGGTCACGGTGACCACGGCGTGCCGGCGCTTCTTCAGCGCGGGCAGGCCCACGGTGTCGGGCGACTCGCCGCGCGCGACGCGCACGAGCGGCTCCATGAGCCGCAGCCCCTCGAACGCGTCGCGCGCGTACCGCACGACGCCGGGGAACTGGCCCGCGAGGTCGTCCTCGACGTACGTCCGCGTGAGTGCCGCGCCGCCGAGCAGCACCGGCCACCGCTCCGCGAGCCCGCGCGACGCGAGCTCCGCGAGGTTCTCCTTCATGACGACCGTCGACTTCACGAGGAGCCCCGACATGCCGATGACGTCGGCGTCGTGCTGCTCGGCCGCCTCGATCATCGCCGAGATCGGCTGCTTGATGCCGATGTTGACGACCGTGTAGCCGTTGTTCGTGAGGATGATGTCGACGAGGTTCTTGCCGATGTCGTGCACGTCGCCGCGCACGGTCGCGAGCACGATCGTGCCCTTGCTCCCCGTGTCGCCCTCGACGCGCTCCATGTGCGGCTCGAGGTGCGCGACGGCCGTCTTCATCACCTCGGCCGACTGCAGCACGAACGGGAGCTGCATCTCGCCGCGCCCGAACAGGTCGCCGACGACCTTCATGCCCTCGAGCAGGTGGTCGTTGACGATCTCGAGCGCCTTCATGCCGTCGGCCAGGGCGGTGTCGAGGTCGTCCTCGAGGCCCTTGCGCGCGCCGTCGACGATGCGCCGCTCGAGGCGCTCGCCGACGGGCAGCGCGGCGAGCTCGGCCGCACGCTGGTCCTTGAGCGCGGCCGAGTCCACGCCCTCGAAGAGGTCGAGCAGCACGGCCAGCGGGTCGTGCACGAGGTTGCCCTCGTCGTCGTACCGGCGCCGGTCCCACACGAGGTCGAGTGCGGCCTCGCGCTGCTCGTCAGGGATCTGCGCGAGCGGGAGGATCTTCGCCGCGTGCACGATCGCGGAGTCCAGGCCCGCCTCGACGGCCTCGTGGAGGAACACCGAGTTGAGCACGGTGCGCGCGGCCGGGTTGAGCCCGAACGACACGTTCGACACCCCGAGCGTCGTGTGGATGCCGGGGAAGCGGCGCGTGATCTCCCGGATCGCCTCGATCGTCTCGATCGCGTCGCGTCGTGTCTCCTCCTGCCCGGTCGCGATGGGGAACGTCAGGGCGTCGACGATGATGTCGTCGACGCGCAGGCCCCAGTCGCGCGTGAGCGTCTCCACGAGGCGCGTCGCGATCGCGACCTTCGTCTCGGTGGTCCGCGCCTGGCCCTCCTCGTCGATCGTCAGCGCGACGACCGCCGCGCCGTGCTCCACGACGTGCGGCATGACCCGCGCGAACCGCGACGTCGGGCCGTCGCCGTCCTCGAAGTTCACCGAGTTCACGACGGCGCGCCCGCCGACGAGCTCGAGTCCGGCCGCGATGACCTCCGGCTCGGTCGAGTCGACGACGAGCGGCAGCGTCGACGCGCTCGCGAGGCGCGAGACCACCTCGCGCACGTCCGCGACGCCGTCACGGCCCACGTAGTCGATGCACACGTCGAGCAGGTGGGCGCCGTCACGCGTCTGCGCGCGCGCGATCTCGACGCACTCCTCCCAGTTCTCCGCGAGCATCGCCTCGCGGAACGCCTTGGAGCCGTTCGCGTTCGTCCGCTCGCCGATCGCGAGGAACGACGCGTCCTGGTGCAGGTCCGTGTGCGAGTACAGGCTCGCGACGCCGTTCTCGCGCTGCGGGTGCCGCTCGGCCACCGGTCGCGCCCGCACGGCCTCGACCACGCGGCGCAGGTGCTCGGGCGTCGTCCCGCAGCAGCCGCCGACGAGCCCGAGCCCGAACTCCTGCACGAACTGCGTGTGCGCGGCGGCGAGCTCGTCGGGCGTCAGCGGGTACGACGCGCCGTCGGGCCCGAGCACCGGAAGGCCCGCGTTGGGCATGCACGTGACGGGGATCTCCGCGTGGCGCGACAGGTGGCGCAGGTGCTCGCTCATCTCCGCGGGACCGGTGGCGCAGTTGAGCCCGATCGCGTCGACCTTCAGGGCCTGCAGCGTGGTGAGCGCCGCGCCGATCTCCGAGCCCATGAGCATGGTGCCCGTGGTCTCCACCGTCACCTGGGCGATGACCGGGACCGATCGCCCCACGTCGCGCATTGCGGCCCGCGACCCGTTCACGGCGGCCTTGGTCTGCAGCAGGTCCTGGCTCGTCTCGACCAAGATGGCATCCGCGCCACCCTCCAGCAGCCCCGCGGCCTGCTCCGCGAACGTGTCGCGCAGGTGCGCGTACGTGGTGTGGCCGAGGCTGGGGAGCTTGGTCCCGGGGCCCATCGAGCCGAGCACCCAGCGCGGGTGGTCGGGGGTCGTGAAGGCGTCGGCGCGCTCGCGCGCGATGCGCGCACCCGCGGCCGCGAGCTCGCGGATGCGGTGGTCGATGTCGTAGTCCGAGAGGTTGGACCAGTTCGCGCCGAACGTGTTGGTCTCGATCGCGTCGACGCCGACCTCGAGGTACGCGTCGTGCACGGAGCCGATGATGTCGGGTCGCGACACGTTGAGGATCTCGTTGCAGCCCTCGAGCCCCTCGTAGTCCTCGAGGCTCGGGTCCTGCGCCTGGATCATCGTGCCCATCGCGCCGTCGGCGACGACGACGCGTGTGCGCAGCGCCTCGGCAAAGGCCTGGGAGCGGGCGTCGGCGATCTCCTGGACGGCTGCAGTCGGCATGGGGGAAGCCTAGACGCCGGTGGCGACGGCCCGGAGGGACGTCTCACTCGTGATGCTCGGCGGCGCGGACGCCCGAGAAATACGCGTGCCCGACGGCGACCGCTCGCATAGCGTGGTCCGCATGCCCTCCAGCCCGGTCACGACCGCGACGACCGCCGCGCCGCTCGCTCCCATCGCGCAGCGCGCCGCGGCGCCCGAGACCCTCCCGCCCGTGACCGCGGGCGACCTGACGTGGCGCCCCGCCGTCGCGGCCGACGCCCCCGCCCTGCTCACGCTGAAGAACGAGATCGCCGCGACCGACGCCGAGCCGTTCCGCGAGACGCTCGCCGAGGTCGAGGAGCTGTTCACCGCGCCGTGGCGCGCGTTCGAGACGGACTCGCTCGTCGGTGTCGACGCCGACGGCACGCTGCGCGCGTACGCCCTCGTCGACACCCACCCCGGCGACACGAACACCCTGCGTGCCTTCCTGTGGGGCGGCGTCCACGCGTCCCACCGGGGCCGCGGCGTCGGGCGTGAGGTGCTCGCCTGGTCGGTCGCGCGAGCGCGTCAGGTGCTCGCGGCGAGCGGCAAGGAGATCCCGGCCCGCCTCGCGCTCTACGGGGAGGACACCGACCCGCCGTCGAAGGCGCGTCTCTACGAGCGGTTCGGCTTCGAGGCCCGCCGCTTCTACTCGGACCTGCGCCGTGATCTCGTCGCACCGGTCCCGGGGGTCCCTCTCGACGGCGCGCTGCGCGTCGTGCCCTGGTCCGAGGAGCTCGACGAGGCGACGCGCCTCGCGCACAACGACGCCTTCCGCGACCACTGGGGGAGCGAGCCGCGCACGCCCGAGGCCTGGACGCACGGCCGCAGCGAGTTCGCGCCGCAGTGGTCCTTCCTCGTGGTCGACGACGCCCCGGACGTCGACGCTCTCCTGGCCGACCCGCACACGGACCCGGAGACCGCGGCGACGCTGCGGGCCGGCGAGCCGCTCGTCGTCGGCTACGAGATGGCCGGGCGCTACGACGAGGACTTCCCGGTCCGCGGCTACACGTTCGGCTACACCGAGCTCCTCGGGGTGCGCCGCGCGTACCGCGGGCGCAAGGTCGCCGTCGCGGCGCTCGCGGCCGCGATGCGGGCGATGGCGGCGGACGGGATGCAGTACGCGAGCCTCGACGTCGACACCGAGAACCCGTCCGGCGCCCACGGGCTGTACGCGAGCCTCGGCTACGAGAAGGTCAGCGGCTCGCGGATGTACTCGATCGAGCTCTGATCTCGCTGCGGAGCGTCAGAGCGACGGGGCGTCGAGCGCGTTGCAGTCCTGGAGCGTGCCGCCGTCGTAGCCGATCGTGAACCAGCGCTGGCGCTGCTCGCTCGACCCGTGCGTCCACGCCTCCGGGTTCACCTGGCCGGTCGCGGACTCCTGGATGCGGTCGTCGCCGACGGCGGACGCGGCGGACAGCGCGTCGCGCAGCTGCTGCTCCGTGACGGGCTCGAGGAACGTCACGCCGGTGTCCGGGTCGACCGTCGTCGCGGCGTGCCCGGCCCACATGCCCGCGAGGCAGTCGGCCATGAGCTCGATCCGCACCGCGTCGGACTCCGGGCCGGTGCCGCTGCGGTCGGCCGCCTCCATCGCCCCGATCTGCTGCTCGATGTGGTGCCCGAACTCGTGGGCGACGACGTACATGCGCGCGAGGCCGCCGTCGTTCGCGCCGAAGCGCGACGTGAGGTCGTCGTAGAAGCCCACGTCGATGTACACCGTGCGGTCGCTCGGGCAGTAGAACGGCCCGACGGCGCTCGTCGCGGCGCCGCAGCCGGTCGACACCTGGCCGGTGAAGCTCACGACCTCGGGGAGCTCGTACCGGACGCCGGACTGGGCGGGGAGCGCCTCGTCCCAGTACGCGTCGAGCGCCTGCGCGGTCGCGCTGAGCTCGCACTCGAGGTCGGTGTTGGCCTGCTCGGCGGTGCAGTCGCCGACGGCCTGCGCCTGCCCCTCGCCGAGCGCGTCCGACCCGCTGCCGTCCTCGCCGGTCAAGCCGCTGAGGTCGATGCCCGTCTGGCCGCTGAAGAACGCGACGGCGAGCGCGACGAGCACGGCACCGATCCCGCCGCCCGCGATCATCGGTCCGCGACCCCGGCCACCGCCCTTGCGCACGCGGCCACCCTCGAACGAGCCACCCTCCTGGAACGTCACGAGCACAAGGTACCTCCGAGCCGGTCACCAGGCCCCCGGGCGGGCGGTCCGGTGAACGGGCCGTCCGGCCCGTAGAATCGACCCGGCCCTCCGCGGGCCGGTCCCGCCTGCGACGGCCCTGCGACAGCCCTGGGCCCGTCCGAGGCCGAGGCGACCGGCCGCCGTCGGGCACCACGAACCACCCGAGAGGACCCTCCCGTGATCACCGCCCACGGCGTCGAGCTGCGTGTCGGCGCCCGTGTCCTGCTGCACGAGGCCACGTTCCAGATCGCCTCCGGCGACCGGATCGGCCTCGTCGGTCGCAACGGCGCCGGCAAGACCACCCTGACCAAGACCCTCGCGGGAGAGACCCAGCCGACGGCGGGGAAGATCACGCGCGGCGGCGACATCGGCTACCTCCCGCAGGACCCGCGCACGGGCGACCTCGCCGTCGTCGCGCTGGACCGCGTGCTCTCGGCCCGCAACCTCGACTCGATCGTCCGTCAGATGCGCGAGACGGAGGGCGCCATGGCGAGCGCCGACGTCGAGACGCACGAGGCGGCGATGGAGCGCTACCCGCGGCTCGAGGCGCGCTTCCAGGCCGCGGGCGGTTACGCCGCGGAGAGCGAGGCGCACCGGATCACGAGCAACCTCGGTCTCGACGACCGCGTGCTCGCCCAGCCGCTCAACACGCTCTCGGGTGGCCAGCGCCGCCGCATCGAGCTCGCGCGCATCCTGTTCTCCGGGGTCGAGACCCTGCTCCTCGACGAGCCGACGAACCACCTCGACGCCGACTCGATCATCTGGCTGCGCGACTACCTCAAGGGGTACTCCGGCGGCTTCGTCGTGATCTCCCACGACACCGAGCTGCTGCGTGCGACCGTGAACAAGGTGTTCCACCTGGACGCCAACCGCGGCGAGCTCGACCAGTACAACCTCGGCTGGGACGCGTACCTCGCGCAGCGCGAGTCGGACGAGCGCCGCCGTCGCCGGGAGCGGCAGAACGCCGAGAAGAAGGCTGGGGTGCTGCAGGCCCAGGGCGAGAAGATGCGCGCCAAGGCGAGCAAGGCCGTCGCGGCGCAGAACATGATGCGGCGGGCGGAGAAGCTGCTGGCCGGCATCGAGGGCGAGCGCCAGTCGGACAAGGTCGCGAAGCTCCGCTTCCCGAAGCCGGCCCCGTGCGGGCGCACGCCCCTCACCGCGTCCGGCCTGTCCAAGGCGTACGGGTCGCAGGAGGTCTTCGCGGGCGTCGACCTCGCGATCGACCGGGGCAGCCGCGTCGTCGTGCTCGGGCTCAACGGCGCCGGCAAGACGACGCTCCTGCGGATCCTCGGCGGCGTCGAGAAGCCGGACACGGGGGAGGTGCACCCCGGCCACGGCCTGAAGATCGGCTACTACGCCCAGGAGCACGACACGCTCGACATGGACGTGACCGTCGTGGAGAACCTTCGCCATGCCGCGCCGGACCTCTCCGACACCGAGGTGCGCTCGACGCTCGGGTCGTTCCTGTTCTCGGGCGACGACGCGGACAAGCCGACCAACGTGCTCTCCGGCGGCGAGAAGACGCGCCTCGCGCTCGCGACGCTCGTCGTGTCCTCGGCGAACGTCCTGCTGCTCGACGAGCCGACGAACAACCTCGACCCCGCGTCGCGCGCCGAGATCCTCGGCGCCCTGAAGACCTACGAGGGCGCGGTCGTCATGGTGACGCACGACGACGGCGCGGTCGAGGCCCTCGAGCCCGAGCGCGTGCTCCTGCTGCCCGACGGCGACGAGGACCTCTGGAACGACGGCTACGCGGAGCTGGTCTCGCTCGCCTGACGCGCGGCGTCGAGCTGTGCGTCGACGAGCGCGTCCTCCTCGTCCTCCGCGGTGGGGCGTCGGGTGCGGGCGTCGCGGCGGGCGCGCGCGGCGCCGGGGTCGTCGGCGGCGAGGAGGTCGCCCGCGGTGAGCGTGGTGTCCTCGCCGCGCGCGTCGCGCCGGTCCCGGCGCACGAGCAGCCAGAACCCGGCGACGGCACCGAGCGCGAACACGGCCCACTGGAACGCGTAGGACAGGTGCGACCCGGGGTCGGTGTCGGGCTTCGGCAGGGTCTCGAGCGGGTCGGCGGCCGCCGGTTCCTCGGACCGCAGCTGCCCGTAGGCGCCGACGGTCCGGCCGTCGGCCCACGCGGCGCCGTCCGGTCCGGCGGCGAGCACCTGGTCGGTGGAGATCGCCTGCACCTGGGCGTCGGGCGCGTCCCGGCCCGACGGCGGCTCGTCGGCCCGCAGCGTGACGGTCGCCTCGACCTCGCCCTCCGGCGGGGCGGGCAGGTCGCCGGGGGTCACGGCGTCGGTGCCGAGCGGCACGAAGCCGCGGTCCACGACGACGACGAGCCCGTCGGGCGCGCCCGGGCCCGGCGCGGTGACGAACGGCACGAGGACGTGGAAGCCCGGGCTCCCGCCGACGGGGCGGTTGCGCAGGAGCACGGTCGCGTCGGCCTCGTACCGGCCCTCGAGCGTCACGGGCCGCCACACGTCGGCGCCGTCGAGCACGGCACCCGGCGACGGCAGGACGTCGGCCACGGGGACGGGGTCCGAGACGTAGTTCGCCTCGATCTGCTGGATCTCTGCGTCGCGCGCGACGTACCGGTTCCACTGCCAGCGCCCTGCGACGAGGCACAGCGCGACGAGCACGACCACACCGACGGCGAGGGTCACCCACTGACGCGGCGTGCGGGGCTGGTGCGCGTTCGCGGTGGCGCGCTGCGGCGTCGGGCCCAGGGCGGTCGAGGGAGCGCCCGGCCCGGGAGGTGCTGCCGTCACGGTGCCGACCGGCGCTCGAGGTCGTCGACGGGCACGGTCGACCGCCAGAACGAGCGCGCGCCGAGGAACGTCTCGAGGTGCTCACGGTGGGCGTCGCACGCGAGCCAGACCTTGCGCCGCTCGGGCGTGTGGATCTTGGGGTTGTTCCACAGGAGGCCCCACGCAGCGCCCTCGCGGCAGCCCTTCGCGCTGCACACCAGCTCCTCGTCGCCGACCGGGTCGGCGAGGCCCAGGACGTCCGTCATCGAGGGCCTCCGGACGTCGGTCCGGGGCCGAGGCCGTGACCGCCGGGCACGTCGCCGGGCGGCAGGGCGCGGTGCTCCATCGGGGAGGTGTCGTAGTGCACCTGGTCGCGCCCAGCGTTCGCACCGAGAACCGCCACGTACGGCAGCACGACGGCCGCGACCGCGAGGATCAGGGTGAGCCACGGCAGCGTGTTCCACACGGCGATCGCCGCGACGAAGCACACGATGCGGATCCCCATCTGCACGAGGTACCGGCGCGTGCGGCGCGCCTGGTCCTCGGCCAGCGGCTGAGGGGCGGCCGTGATGCTGGGGACGGGCTCCGAGGGCCGCCCGCCCGCACGTCGTGTGCTCACCCCACCAGTCTACGTTTGTGCGGACCCCACAAAGCGCGCGGCGGCGACGTATGACGGTCCGCGCGCGCACCCGCTCCGGCTCACGGGGTAGGTTCGGTGCGGTGCCGAGCGCCTGCCGACGCGGGCGCGCACCTCCCCGCCGTCGCCACCGAGGAGACCCACGTGTCCGAAGTCACCAACCCCGCCCCGCGCACCGTCGTCGTCACCGGCGCCGCGCGCGGGATCGGCCGTGCCATCGCCGAGCGGTTCGTGGCCGACGGCGACCGGGTCGCCACCGTGTACCGCGGCGGGGACCTGCCGGAGGGCGTCTTCGGCGCGGTCGCCGACATCACCGACACGGCCGCGGTCGACGCCGCCTTCACCGAGATCGAGAACGAGCTCGGGCCCGTCGAGGTGCTCGTCGCCAACGCCGGCGTGACGCGCGACCAGCTCCTGCTGCGCATGACGGACGAGGACTTCGAGTCCGTCGTCGACGTCAACCTCACCGGGACCTTCCGCTGCGTGCGGCGCGTGACGAAGGGCATGATCAGGCAGCGCCGCGGGCGCATCGTCCTCGTGTCGTCCGTCATCGGGCTCTACGGCGGCGCGGGCCAGGTCAACTACGCGGCGTCGAAGTCTGCGCTCGTCGGCATGGCGCGCTCCATCACGCGCGAGCTCGGGTCGCGCGGCATCACGGCGAACGTCGTCGCGCCGGGCTTCATCGACACCGCGATGACCGCCGAGCTGCCGGAGGAGCGCCAGGCCGCCTACAAGGCGGCGATCCCGGCAGGCCGGTTCGCGCAGCCCGAGGAGGTCGCGGGCGTCGTCCGGTTCCTCGCGTCCGCCGACGCCGCGTACGTCTCCGGGGCCGTGATCCCCGTGGACGGCGGCCTTGGCATGGGCCACTGACGCCTCGCACCTCCGCACCCCCGGGCGTCCCACGCCGCCCGGATCCCGCTCTCTTTCAGTACGCTCGCCCCAGCGCGCCCGTCCACCGGGCGCACGACGGAAGGAAACCGATGGGTCTGCTCGACGGCAAGAAGCTCCTGGTGACGGGGGTCCTCACGGACTCCTCGATCGCGTTCCACGCGGCGCGGCTCGCCCAGGAGGAGGGAGCAGAGGTCGTGCTCTCCTCGTTCGGCCGCCAGATGAAGCTCACGCAGGCGTTCGCCAAGCGGCTCCCCGCCGAGGCACCCGTCGTCCAGCTCGACGTCACCGACCAGTCCGACCTCGACGGCCTCGCCGACGCGGTCCGCGAGCACGTGGAGGTGCTCGACGGCGTCGTGCACTCGATCGGCTTCGCCCCCCAGTCCGTCATGGGCGGCAACTTCCTCTCGGCCTCCTGGGAGGACGTCGCGACCGCGCTGCAGGTCTCCACGTTCTCCTACAAGTCGCTCGCGACGGCTGCCAAGCCGCTCATGACGAACGGCGGGGCGCTCGTCGGCCTCACGTTCGACGCGCAGTTCGCCTGGCCGGTCTACGACTGGATGGGCGTCGCGAAGGCCGGGCTGGAGTCCGCCAACCGCTACCTCGCGCGCGACCTCGGCCCCGACGGCATCCGCGCGAACCTCGTGTCCGCGGGCCCGATCCGCACGACGGCCGCCAAGTCGATCCCCGGCTTCGCGACGATGGAGGACGCCTGGCCGACGCGTGCCCCTCTCGGCTGGGACCAGACCACCGCCGAGCCGGCTGCGCGTGCCGTCGTCGCCCTCCTCTCCGACTGGTTCCCGGCGACGACCGGTGAGATCGTGCACGTCGACGGCGGCGTGCACGCCATGGGTCAGTGAGGCAGGTGGCGCAGGTGGCCGAGGAGATCGGGACGGGCGGCGCACGGCGCCTCGTCCTCCTGCGCCACGCGAAGGCCGAGCGGGCAGGAGCCGTCGACGACGTCCTGCGACCGCTCCGGCTCGACGGTCGCCGTCAGGCGGGACGGGTCGGCGTCGCCCTGCGCGAGAGCGACCTCGTGCCCGACCGCGTCCTGTGCTCGTCGGCGCTCCGCACGCGCCAGACGTGGGACCTCCTCGCGTCGCACCTCGGCGACGTCGAGCCGGACGTGACGATCACCGACACGCTGTACGCGGCAGACGTCGCGGACGTCCTCGACCTCCTCGGGCAGACCGACGCGCGCGTGCGGACGCTGCTCGTCGTCGGCCACGAACCGACGATGGCCGCCACGGCCACGCACCTCGCGGATCCTGCGTCGGACGGCGGAGCGCTCGCCCAGGTGCGCGTCGGCGTGCCGACCGCGACCTACAGCGTCCTCGAGTCCGACGCCGCGTGGGAGGACTGGGGACCGCGCGGGGCGCTCCTCACCTACGTGGGTCGACCCACGGCCTGAACGTCGCGGCGGGCCGGTACCGGGACCCGGTGCCGGCCCGCCGCCGTTCCTGCGCGACCTGCGCGACGGCTCAGCGGCGTCCGGCCGCCGCGTCCGCGCGGTCGACGACGTCCAGCACGGCGTCGAGCCGGGGTCCGTCCACGCTGAAGGGCGCCTGCTCGCGCACGACGGGCTTGGCCGCGAACGCGATCCCGACACCGGCCGCCGCGATCATGTCCAGGTCGTTCGCGCCGTCCCCGACGGCGATCGTGTCCGCGACCGGGACGCCGGTGCGCGCCGCGAGGTCGAGCAGCGTCGCGGCCTTCGCGGCCCGGTCGATGACGGGCCCCACCGTGCGGCCGGTCAGCCGGCCGTCCGCGACCTCGAGCCGGTTGGCGCGGAACAGCGTGATGCCGAGCTCCGCGGCGAGGTGCGCCACGATCTCCTCGAACCCGCCGGACACCAGCCCGACCTCCCACCCGCGGCGGCGTGCCTCGGCCACCAGCTCCGCGGCGCCCGGCGTGAGGGTGGCGCGTCCCCGCACGTCCGCGAACGCCTCGACAGGGACGCCCTCGAGCGTCGCGACGCGCTCGCGCAGCGAGGCGGCGAAGTCGATCTCGCCGCGCATGGCGCGCTCGGTGACTGCCGCGACCTGCTCCCGGGTCCCGGCGTGGTCCGCGAGGAGCTCGATGACCTCCTGCTCGATGAGCGTCGAGTCGACGTCCATCACGAGCAGCCGGGCGGGGCGGGTGCTCGTCACGGCGCGTCCGTCCTGGTGCTGGGGCTGATCCAGTGCGGTAGGTGCGGTCACTCGACGACCGTCCCCTTGGGGACCACGGTGATGCCGGACTCCGTGACCGTGAAGCCGCGCGCGCGGTCCTGCTCCGGGTCGAGCCCGATGCGTGCCTGCTCCTGGATCACGACGTTCTTGTCGATGATGGCGCGGTGCACCTGCGCGTGACGGTGCACCTGGACGCCGTCCATGAGGACCGAGTCCGAGACCGACGACCACGAGTGCAGGTACGTGCCGGGCGACAGGACCGAGCCGACCGCCGTCGCGCCCGAGATGATGACACCGGGGGAGACGAGCGAGTCCGCCGCGTGGCCGAGGCGACCCCGACCGGCGTGCACGAACTTCGCGGGCGGCAGGCCGACGTAGCCCGTGTGCAGGGGCCACTCCTCGTTGTACAGGTTGAAGACCGGTGTGACCGCGATGAGGTCCTTGTTCGCGTCGTAGTACGAGTCGATGGTCCCCACGTCGCGCCAGTAGTCGCGGTCCCGGTCGGTCGAGCCGGGGACGTCGTTGCGGATGAAGTCGTAGACCGCCGCCGTCCCCTTCTCCACGAACGCCGGGACGATGTCGCCGCCCATGTCGTGCCGCGAGCCTGCGTTCGCGGCGTCGGACGTCACCGACTCGACGAGCGCGTCCGTGTCGATGACGTAGTTGCCCATCGACGCGAGGATCTCCTGGGGGGAGTCCGGCAGCCCGACCGGGTCCGTCGGCTTCTCCCGGAAGGCCGCGATCTTCGTCGGGTCCTTCGCGTCCGTCTCGATGACGCCGAACTGGTCGGCCATGCCGATCGGCTGCCGGATGCCGGCGACCGTGAGCTGGGCGCCCGAGGCGACGTGCGCGTCGACCATCTGGGAGAAGTCCATGCGGTAGACGTGGTCGGCGCCGACCACGACCACGATGTCGGGGCGCTCGTCGTCGATGATGTTGAGGCACTGGTAGATCGCGTCCGCGCTGCCGAGGTACCAGTGCTTGCCGACACGCTGCTGCGCGGGGACCGGGGCCACGTAGTTGCCCAGCAGGGCCGACATGCGCCACGTCTTCGTGATGTGCCGGTCCAGGCTGTGCGACTTGTACTGCGTGAGCACGACGATCTTCAGGTAGTGCGAGTTCACGAGGTTCGACAGGGCGAAGTCCACCAGCCGGTAGATGCCGCCGAACGGCACGGCAGGCTTGGCCCGGGACTCCGTGAGGGGCATGAGGCGCTTGCCCTCGCCCCCGGCGAGGACGATGGCGAGAACTCGGGGTGCGGCGGCCATGCCCAGACCGTAGTCCCTCGGGACGGGGCCTCGCAGCCGGGAGCCGGATCCTGGTCCCGGTCCGGCCGTGGGCGTCCCGTGGCGCCCGCGGCGTCGTGCACTAGCGTGTGGCGCGTGAGAGTCGACCTGCTGACCCGCGAGTACCCGCCGCACGTGTACGGCGGTGCCGGCGTGCACGTCGCCGAGCTGTCCGCCGTCCTGCGCCGCCACGTCGACGTGCGCGTGCGCTGCTTCGACGGGCCGCGCTCCGAGGAGGACGTCACGGGCTACTCCGTGCCGGGCGTCCTGTCCGGGGCCAACCCGGCGCTCGGCACGTTCGGCGTCGACCTCGCGATGGCGGGTGACGTCGCCGGCGCCGACCTCGTGCACTCGCACACCTGGTACGCCAACCTCGCCGGGCACCTCGCGGGGCTCCTGCACGGCGTGCCGCACGTGCTGTCCGCGCACTCGCTCGAACCGCTGCGCCCGTGGAAGGCCGAGCAGCTCGGCGGCGGGTACGCGCTGTCGTCGTGGGCGGAGCGCACGGCCTACGAGGGCGCCGCCGGGGTGATCGCGGTCTCGGCCGGCATGCGGGACGACATCCTGCGGGTGTACCCGCAGGTCGATCCCGCGAAGGTCCACGTCGTCCACAACGGCATCGACCTCGAGGGGTGGCGCCGGCCCGAGGGCGACGCCGCCCGCGTGGTCGCGGACCGCGTCGTGCGGGACCTGGGCATCGACCCGGACCGGCCTGCCGTCGTCTTCGTCGGGCGGATCACGCGGCAGAAGGGCTTGCCGTACCTGCTCCGCGCGGCGCGCGAGCTGCCCCCCGAGGTCCAGCTCGTGCTGTGCGCGGGCGCCCCCGACACCCCGGAGATCGCCGCCGAGGTCAGCGGCGCCGTCGAGGTGCTGCAGGCCGAGCGCACGGGCGTCGTGTGGATCGAGCAGATGCTGCCGCGCGCAGAGCTCGTCGCCGTCCTCGCCGCGTCGACGGTCTTCGTCTGCCCGTCGGTCTACGAGCCCCTGGGCATCGTCAACCTCGAGGCGATGGCGGTCGGCCTCCCTGTGGTGGGGACGGCGACCGGCGGCATCCCCGAGGTCGTCGACGACGGCGTGACGGGCCTCCTCGTCCCGATCGACCAGTCGGACGACGGTACCGGCACCCCGCTCGACCCCGACCGCTTCGTCGCCGACCTCGCCGACGCCCTCACGCAGCTCGCCACCGGCCCCGCGCGCGCCGCCGAGATGGGCCGCGCCGCGCGCACGCGCGTCGAGGAGCACTTCGCGTGGGACGCGATCGGCGAGCGCACGCTCGAGGTCTACCGGACGGTGCTGGGTCAGTCCTGACGCGCGCGTCTCCCGCGGGTGCGTGGGGCGGGGTCGGGCTGGGTGGCCGGGGCGGGTCACGTGCTCGGGCTGCCGCGCCGTCACCTCGGCCCGTCGGCTCGCCTTCTGGGAGCGCGGCTCTGACGCCCTTCGCACGTCACCCGCCCCGGCCGCCGTGGTCTCGCCTCGGCCGGTTCTCGCCAGAGTCGCGCGCATCGGCGTGCCGAACCGGCTGACGCGCCGACAAGCGGCCACGTCCTCGCCTGGGCGGACCGCGACGGGACGGTGACGGTCAGGACGAGCGGTGGGGTGGGACCGTGTGCGAAGGGCGTAGAAGCGCGCGCGAGAACGTGACCTCGCAGGTCGAGGTGACGGCGCGCCAGCCCGAGCGCACGGTCTCACCCCACCGCGGCCGTGACCGCCACGTGACCAGCCGGACGCGCCGCGCCGAGACCGGACGGGCTCAGGGGTGGGGCTGGCCGGTCGTGTCGTCGCCGACCCAGAGCGTCGCGGCGCCGATCGCGCGGCGGGACGCGCGGTCGACCTCACGGAGCGCCGTCGAGCGCTGGTCCGCCTGCCAGAGGTTGACCGCGCCGCCGTCGTCGGCCGCCGCGAGGTCGACGATCGCGCGCAGCCGCACGGCCTGCTCGAGGACGCGTACCGCGCGAGCGTCGAGGGCTGCCGGGAGCTGCCACGAGGGGGCGCCGCCGGAGCGCAGGCCGGCGATGGCGTCGGCCGCGTCCTCGCGCCAGCGCGCGACGTCGAGCGCGTCGAGCGCCTGCGTCGCGACGAGGAGGGCCGTCCGCAGCTCGTGCTCGGCCTCGCCCAGCGTCCCGGTGGCGCCGAGCACGCGGGTGGTCCACGGCGCGACGGCCGTCACCTGCCACGTCACGAGGTGGCCGGGTTCGAGGTCGCTGCCGAACTCGCTGACCTCCGGCGCGAGCGCCCACGACCCCGCGGACGTCGTGACGAGGACGCACTCGCCGGCGTCGGTGGCCGCGGCGGCGACCTCGGGCGGGACGCCCGTCACGTCCCCCGGGACGGGCGCGAGCGCGACGACGGCGCTCGCGCCGCCCGACCACGCGCCGACGAGGTCGGCCAGCCGGACGTCGCCCAGCGCGCCGGAGGCGACGTGCGGCTCGTCGTCCCGCTCGACGGCGTGCACGGCGCGCGCGAGGGCCTCGTCGTCGGCGGGAGCGCGGTGCGCGGCCCGCAGCCACAGCGCGAGCAGTGCGCTGCGGGGCAGCGCGCCGGGCGCGGACGCCGAGGCCGCCCCGGGCCTGCTGGACGAATGGGAATCCACGTCGGCCAACCTATAGGGTCGGTGACCATGAGCGCGGTTCTCGACCTGCAGGGCGTCACGGTCCGACGTGGCACCACGACCATCCTCGACGCGGTGGACTGGCAGGTGAACGAGGGCGAGCGCTGGGTGATCCTGGGCCGCAACGGCGCCGGCAAGACGACCATGCTGCAGATCGCCTCGGCGCGCATGCACCCCACGTCGGGGTCGGCGGAGGTGCTGGGGGAGCGCCTGGGGCGCGTGGACGTGTTCGAGCTGCGTCCGCGCATCGGGCTGGCCTCGGCGGCGCTCGCCGAGCGCATCCCCGGCGACGAGACGGTGCGCGACGTCGTGCTCACCGCCGCGTACGGAGTGACCGGGCGGTGGCGCGAGAGCTACGAGGACTTCGACACCGAGCGCGCGGACGACCTGCTGCGCGCGTTCGGGGTGGACGGCCTGGCGGACCGCACGTTCGGGACGTTGTCGGAGGGCGAGCGCAAGCGGACGCAGATCGCCCGCGCGCTCATGACCGACCCCGAGATCCTCCTGCTCGACGAGCCCGCCGCCGGTCTGGACCTCGGCGGTCGTGAGGAGCTGGTCGGGGCGCTCTCGGAGCTGGCCGGGGACCCGGCGTCGCCCGTCCTCGTGCTGGTCACGCACCACGTCGAGGAGATCCCGCCGGGCTTCACGCACCTCATGCTGCTGCGCGACGGCGCGGTCCACCGGGCAGGACCGATCGGTGAGGTCCTCACGGCCGAGAACCTCAGCGAGGCCTTCGGGATCCCGCTGGTCGTGGCGCACGGCGGCGGGCGCTGGATGGCGCGCGCGGCTCGGCCCTGACCAGGTCGGACGGGCGCGGGGCAACGACTCGCCTCCGCCCGACGACGCGTGCATCCAGCCCGATAGTTCGGTAAAGTACTCGTAAAGACCGCACGGACGATCGGGGGTCGAGATGGACTGGCTGTGGTGGGTCGGGGGCGCGCTCGTCTTCGCGCTGATCGAGATCATCTCGCTCGACCTGGTGCTCATCATGTTCGCCGGCGGCGCTCTCGCCGCGGCCGGCGTGAACGCGGCGGGCGGACCGCTGTGGCTCCAGATCCTCACGTTCGCCGTCGTGAGCGTGATCCTCCTCCTCACGCTGCGGCCGTGGCTGCTGCGCGGCCTGCGGGACCGCGTTCCCCTCGCCGAGACGAACGTCGCCGCGCACGTCGGGCGGGCCGCGCTCGTCGTCGACCAGGTCACCGAGGTCGGCGGCCGGGTCAAGCTCGTCGGCGAGGTGTGGACGGCGCGCACGGAGCCCGACGCCGCGGCGATCCCCGCGGGAACCGACGTGCGCGTCCTGCGCATCGACGGCGCGACCGCCGTCGTCGCACCGCTGCCGGCGGAGCACCCTCGAGGAGCCTGACCGGACCGAGACGTCCCCACGGCACACCACCCAGGCCCGGCCGGGCCGGGGCAGACGACCAGGAGGCAGCCGATGACCGACCCCAGCCCCGGAACGATCCTCGCGTACATCGTCCTCGCGCTCGTCCTGATCTTCGTGATCGTCGCGCTCGCCAAGGCGGTGCGCATCGTCCCGCAGGCCGTCGCGCTCATCGTCGAGCGGCTCGGGCGCTACTCGCGCACCCTCGAGCCCGGCCTGCACCTGCTCGTCCCGTTCGTCGACAGGGTCCGCGCGTCCGTCGACCTGCGCGAGCAGGTCGTCTCGTTCCCGCCGCAGCCGGTCATCACGTCGGACAACCTCGTGGTGAGCATCGACACCGTCATCTACTTCCAGGTCACGGACCCGAAGTCCGCGGTGTACGAGATCGCGAACTACATCACGGCGATCGAACAGCTCACCGTCACCACGCTGCGCAACGTCATCGGGTCGATGGACCTCGAGCAGACGCTCACGAGCCGTGACCAGATCAACGGCCAGCTGCGCGGCGTGCTCGACGACGCCACCGGGCGGTGGGGCATCCGCGTGAACCGCGTCGAGCTGAAGTCGATCGACCCGCCGGCGAGCGTGCAGGGGTCGATGGAGCAGCAGATGCGGGCCGAGCGCGACCGTCGTGCCGCGATCCTCACGGCGGAGGGCTTCAAGCAGTCCCAGATCCTCACGGCCGAGGGCGAGAAGCAGGCCGCGATCCTGCGCGCCGAGGGTGACGCGCAGGCGAAGATCCTCACGGCGGAGGGCGAGGCGCGCGCGATCCTCCAGGTTTTCGACGCGATCCACGAGGGCGACGCCGACCCCAAGCTCCTCGCGTACCAGTATCTGCAGATGCTGCCGCAGATCGCCAACGGCACGGCGAGCAAGCTGTGGGTCGTGCCGACCGAGTTCACGGCGGCGCTCGGCTCGATCGCCAAGGGCTTCGGCGGCGTGCCCGGCATCGACGGCGGGGGAGTGCCGGGCCCGACGCCCGCGGAGGACGCGGAGGCGGCGGAGGCCAGCGCCGAGGCGCGGCGCGAGCGCGACCGCGACCGCGTGAGGTTCGGGACGCCGTCGCTCACCGATCCCGCGGAGGCGCTCGCCGAGGCACGTCGCCAGGCGGAGGCCGCGACGGCCGACGCCACGAGCTCGGGCACGCGGTCCGGGCTGCCGTTCGACCCGATGACGGAGCGCGGGCAGCATCCCGGGGGAATGCACCGAGGGACGCCGTCCGAGCCG
Source organism: Cellulosimicrobium sp. Marseille-Q4280 (assembly GCF_943181405.1). Lineage (GTDB taxonomy): Bacteria > Actinomycetota > Actinomycetes > Actinomycetales > Cellulomonadaceae > Cellulosimicrobium. Next base: position 163,646 of record NZ_CALPBY010000003.1, on the reverse strand, counting down.
GGTTCCGCGGCCCCTCGGCCCCTCGGTGGTGCCGCACCCTACGCCCCGCCGCCTCCGCCGTCCGTCGAGGACGAGCCGTCGGGCGACGAGCCGCCCACGGCCGGCCCACCGCCGTCGTACCCGCCGACCCGCTGAGCCCGGGCGCGTCCAGGAGGCCCCGCACCCGACCGGGTGCGGGGTCTCGTGCGTCCGGGTTCGCCGAGGGCGGACGAGCCTTGCGAGTGAGTGCTCACTCAGTTATCGTCCTGCCGTGACCCAGACGTCCGACACCCCGGCACGGGCTGGGAGCTCGCCCGAGCGCAAGCGGGCGCGCCCCCTGTCGCGCGAGGAGCGCCGTGCCGCGATCGCCGCGGCGACGATCCCGCTCCTCGTCCAGCACGGTGCCGGGGTCACGACACGCCAGATCGCCGACGCGGCCGGCGTGGCCGAGGGCACGCTGTTCCGGGCGTTCGCCGACAAGGACGAGATCCTGCGCGCCGCCGTGGTCCGCTCGCTCGACCCTGCGCCGGCGGTCGGGATGATCGACGCGCTGCCCGACGACGACCTGCGCCCTCTCGTGACGAGCCTGGTCGAGCTCCTGCTCGAGGCGCAGCGCATCGGCATGCGCGTGTTGGCGGCAGCCCACCAGGTGCTCGACCCGACCCGCCCAGACCCGGCCGCTCCCCGGGGCGAGGCCGGGCGGGGACCGGACCGCGGTTCCCCGAGCGGCCGCGTCCGCGGGCTGCACGGCGCGCACGGGGCGGGTGTGGACGCACGCGAACGCTCGGCGACGGCGATGGTCGAGGCGATCGAGCGCCGTCTCGAGCCGCACCGCGACGAGCTGCGCGTCGAGTCGTCGGTCGCGGCGCGCGCGCTGTTCTCCCTGGTCTTCGGAAACGCCTTGCCGCACGCGGCGGGCGGTGCCAGGCTCGACGCCGCACAGCTCGCCGACCTGGTCCTGGGCGGCGTCGGCGCGGCCGTCGCGACCGACCCCTCACCCTGACCCCGGTCGCCGGCACCCGCCGACGCCCGTGCGGCCGCCGCTCGCCCGGCGACCTCTCGCCGCCGTCCCGCCCGCGCGGGCCGCGGCACCGCCGTCCCCGTCCCGCAGCCCCCACCCGGACAGGAAACCCATGCTCGTCAGCCTCCTGCGGACGCGGTTGCGTCCCTACCGGACGCCGATCGTCGTCCTCCTCGTGCTCCAGCTCCTCGCGACGCTCGCGTCGCTGTACCTGCCGAGCCTCAACGCCGACATCATCGACCAGGGCGTGACGCAGGGCGACACCGCCTACATCGTGCGCACCGGCGGCCTCATGCTCCTCGTGAGCCTCGGCCAGGTCGTGTGCGCGGTCGCCGCGGTGTACTTCGGCGCGCGCGTCGCGATGTCGTTCGGACGTGACGTGCGCGCAGGGCTGTTCACCAACGTGCAGCGCTTCTCCGCGCAGGAGATGGGCCAGTTCGGCGCCCCCTCCCTCATCACCCGGACCACCAACGACGTGCAGCAGGTCCAGATGCTCGTCCTGCTGTCCCTGACGATCATGGTCATGGCACCGATCATGCTCGTGGGCGGCGTCGTCATGGCACTGCAGGAGAACGTCGAGCTCTCCGGCCTCCTGCTCGTGATCGTGCCGGTCCTCGGCGTGAGCGTCGGGCTGATCATCTGGCGGATGGTCCCGTACTTCCGCACGATGCAGCAGCGGATCGACGCGATCAACGCCGTGCTGCGCGAGCAGATCACCGGTATCCGCGTCATCCGCGCGTTCGTCCGCGAGCGGCGCGAGGCGGAGCGGTTCGACGTCGCGAACGACGCCCTGTTCGACGTCTCGCTCAAGGCCGGCAAGCTCATGGCGCTCATGTTCCCGACGGTCATGCTCGTCATGAACGCGTCGAGCGTCGCGGTGCTGTGGTTCGGCGGCAGGCAGATCGACGAGGGCGCCATGGAGGTCGGCGCGCTGACGGCGTTCCTGTCCTACCTCATGTACATCCTCATGGCCGTGATGATGTCGACGATGATGTTCATGATGGTGCCGCGCGCGGCGGTCTCCGCCGAGCGCATCACCGCCGTCCTGAGCACGCGGGCCACCGTCGTCGAGCCGGAGCAGCCGGCCGTCCTCACGCGACGCACGGGCCGCGTGGAGGTCGAGGGCGTGGAGTTCCGCTACCCCGGTGCCGAGGACCCGGTCCTGCACGACGTCTCGTTCGTCGCGGAGCCCGGCATGACGACCGCGATCATCGGCTCGACGGGTGCGGGCAAGACGACGCTCCTCAACCTCGTGCCGCGGCTGTTCGACGTCACGGCAGGCGCCGTGCGCATCGACGGCACCGACGTGCGCGACCTCACCGGCGCCGACCTCGGCTCGCTCCTCGGCCTCGTGCCGCAGAAGGCGTACCTGTTCTCCGGGACGATCGCCGACAACCTGCGCTACGGCAAGCCCGACGCGACGGAGGAGGAGATGTGGGCCGCGCTCGACGTCGCGCAGGCCCGCGACTTCGTCGAGGCGCTCGACGCCGGGCTCGACACCCCGGTCGCGCAGGGCGGCACGAACTTCTCGGGCGGACAGCGCCAACGGCTCGCGATCGCCCGCGCGATCGTGCGCGACCCCGCGGTGTACCTCTTCGACGACTCGTTCTCCGCGCTCGACTACGCGACCGACGCGCGGCTGCGCGCGGCCCTCGCGCCGCGCACCCGGCACGCCACGGTCATCGTGGTCGCGCAGCGTGTCGCGACCATCCGCGGCGCCGACCAGATCCTCGTGCTCGACCACGGCCGCATCGTCGGCCGCGGCACGCACACCGAGCTCCTCGAGTCCGACGAGACCTACCAGGAGATCGTCTACTCCCAGCTCTCCATGGAGGAGGCAGCATGAGCCGCGAGCAGGACTCCTCGCGCACGCCCGCGTCGTCGGGCACGGACCGGTCCGGCGCCGCAGCACCCGCGACCGGCGCCGCGACCACGCCCGCGAAGGGCGCGCGTCTCGAGGGCCGCCCCCGCGGCGGCGGGCACGGACCCATGGGCGGCATGGGCATGCCCGCGGAGAAGGCGCTGGACTTCAAGGCGTCGCTGCGCCGGTTCGCGGCGTCCCTGCGGCCCGAGCGCGTGCCGATCGTCGCGGTCGTGATCCTCGGCGTCGTGTCCGTGGCGCTCGCGGTCGCCGGACCCAAGCTCCTGGGCAACGCCACGAACATCATCTTCGCGGGCGTCGTCGGGTCCCAGCTCCCTGCCGGCACGACGCAGGCGCAAGCCGTCGAGGCGCTGCGGTCGCAGGGGCAGGACCAGGTCGCGGACCTCGTCTCCGGCGTCCCGGGCCTCGTGCCCGGCCAGGGGATCGACTTCACGGCGCTCGCGACCGTGCTCGGCTGGGTGCTCGCGGTGTACGTGGGGTCGTTCCTGTTCGGCTGGCTGCAGGGGCGCATCACGGCGATCGTCGTGCAGCGCACGGTCTACCGGCTGCGCGGCGAGGTGCAGGCCAAGCTCGCGCGCCTGCCGCTGTCGTACTTCGACCGCAACCAGCGCGGCGAGATCCTCTCGCGCGTGACGAACGACATCGACAACATCTCGCAGACGCTCACGCAGACGCTGTCCCAGCTCGTCACGTCGGTGCTCACGGTGGTCGGCGTGCTCGGCGCGATGTTCTGGATCTCGCCGCTGCTCGCGGTCGTCGCGCTCGTGACCGTCCCGCTGTCGGTGGTCGTCACCGCCCAGATCGCCAAGCGCTCGCAGCCGCAGTTCATCCAGCAGTGGGCCGCGACCGGGCGTCTCAACGCCCACATCGAGGAGATGTACACCGGGCACACCCTGGTGAAGGTCTACGGCCACCAGCAGACGGCGGTCGACGACTTCGAGCGCGAGAACGCGGCGATGTACGACGCGAGCTTCAAGGCGCAGTTCATCTCCGGCACCATCCAGCCGGCGATGGGCTTCATCGCGAACCTCAACTACGTCATCGTCGCGGTGGTCGGTGGCCTGCGGGTCGCGTCCGGCACCATGACGCTCGGTGACGTGCAGGCGTTCATCCAGTACTCGCGCCAGTTCACGCAGCCGATCACGCAGATCGCGTCGATGATGAACCTGCTCCAGTCCGGCGTGGCGTCGGCCGAGCGGGTCTACGACCTGCTCGACGCGCAGGAGCAGACGCCGGACCCGTCGCCCGCCGCGAGGGTCGGCACGGTCCGGGGCCGGGTCGCGTTCGAGGACGTGTCGTTCTCCTACGACCCCGAGGTCCCGCTCATCGAGCACCTCGACCTGACGGTGGAGCCCGGCCGGACGATCGCGATCGTCGGGCCGACGGGCGCGGGCAAGACCACGCTCGTCAACCTCCTCATGCGCTTCTACGACGTCGACTCGGGTCGCATCACCCTCGACGGCGTGGACACCCGGGACATGACGCGCGACGACCTGCGCTCCGACATCGGCATGGTCCTGCAGGACACCTGGCTGTTCAAGGGCACGATCGAGGAGAACCTGCGGTACGGCGTGCGCGACGGCCGGGACGTCGACGAGGAGGCCTTCCTCGCCGCGACGCGGGCGACGCACGTCGACCCGTTCGTGCGCACGCTGCCCGACGGGTACGCGACGGTGATCGACGACGAGGGCTCGAGCGTGAGCGCGGGGGAGAAGCAGCTCCTCACGATCGCGCGCGCGTTCCTCGCCGACCCGGCGATCCTGGTGCTCGACGAGGCGACGAGCTCGGTGGACACGCGGACGGAGGTGCTCGTGCAGCAGGCGATGAACGCGCTGCGCGCAGGGCGCACGTCGTTCGTCATCGCGCACCGTCTGTCGACCATCCGGGACGCCGACACGATCCTCGTCATGGAGCACGGCGACATCGTCGAGCAGGGGTCCCACGACGAGCTCCTCGCCGCGGGCGGTGCCTACTCGCGCCTCTACGAGAGCCAGTTCGCCGCCCCGGTCGGGGCAGAGGCCGAGGACGACGCCGAGCCGCCCGCCGTCTCCGCCGACCGGGTGCCGGCCCCGCCGTCGGCCGGCTGAGCCCGGGCGCCGGGCGCCGGGCGCTCGACGGGGCGGTACGGACGGTGCTTCGCGCGTGCGTGCAGGTCCGCCGAGACGTCCAGGGGGGCCAAGGCCGCGGCGTCCGGCGTCAGCCGGCCGCTCCCGGCCCGGTGGCGCACCGCCCGCTCACGCCCGGACCGCCGGCGCGGGGACGTGGTCGCGCGCCAGCCAGCGCCGGTCGACCCACTTGGTGACCTCGACGAGAAGGAACACGACGACCGAGAGCCCGAGCGTCTTGCCCCACTCCGCGGCGTCGATGGGTGCGGACTCGAACCACGTGTGCATGAAGGGCGCGTAGACGAAGACCGCCTGGAGGACGAGCAGCGTGGCGGCCGAGATCCAGACCACCCGGTTGCCGCGCAGGACGTCGAGCGTGAGGCTCGACCGGTCGAGGAACCGGCAGTTGAAGAGGTACGCGAGCTGGCCGAGGGCGAGCATCGTCACGGCCGTCGTCTGCGCCTCCGCGAGCGGTACGCCCTGCGCGCGCTCGACGTAGAACAGCAGGATCGTCGCCCCGCCGATGAGGAGCGACACGAGCAGGACGCGGCGCAGGTACGCGCCGTCCAGGATCGACGCGCCGGGGTCGCGCGGCGCGCGGCGCATGACGTCGGGCTCGGCCCTCTCGTACGCGAGCGCGAGGGAGAGCGTGACCGCGGTGATCATGTTGATCCACAGCACCTGGACGGGCTGGAGCGGGAGCGTGAGCCCGAACAGGACTGCCACCAGGATGACGAGCGACTGCGCGCCGTTGGTCGGCAGGAGGAAGAGCACCGACTTGCGGATGTTGTCGTAGATCCGCCGCCCCTCCTTCACGGCGCGCTCGATCGTCGCGAAGTTGTCGTCCGCGAGGACGACCTCCGCGGCCTCCTTCGTCGCCTCGGTGCCCTTGATGCCCATCGCGACGCCGACGTCCGCCTGCGTGAGGGCCGGTGCGTCGTTCACGCCGTCGCCCGTCATCGCGACGACCTCGCCGTGGGACTGCAGCGCGGAGACGATCCGGATCTTGTGCTCGGGGCTCGTGCGCGCGTAGACGTCGACGTCGCGCACGACGGCGCGCAGCTTCTCCGTCGACATCGCCTCGAGCTCGGGGCCGGTGAGGACCGCGGGGGCGGAGTGCTCGTCGCCGCCGTCGGGGGAGCCGTCCACGATGCCCATCTCCCGACCGATCGCGACGGCCGTCCCGGCGTGGTCGCCGGTGATCATCTTCACGCGGATGCCCGCGTCGCGGCACTCGGCGATCGCTGCGACCGCCTCGGGTCGCGGCGGGTCGACGATCCCGACGAGACCGCAGAGCTCGAGCCCCGTCGCGACGTCGTCCGCGTCGAGCGTCGACGTCCCGTCGGGCGCCGTCGTGCGCGCGGCCGCGAGGACGCGCAGCCCTCGCGCCCCGAGCGCGTCGATCTGCTGCTCCCACAGGTCCCGGTCGAGCGGCTCCGGGTTCCCGTCCGTGCCGGTCTGCGTCGAGCAGCGGTCGAGCACGCGGTCGGGGGCACCCTTGACGTGCACGTGCAGCGCGCCGTCGGGATCGGCGTCGAGCGTCGCCATGAACTTGTTCTCGGACTCGAACGGCACGACGGCGACGCGCCGCCACCCCGTCGGGTCGACGCCGGCCTTCATGCCGAGCGTGCGCAGCGCTCCCTCGGTGGGCTCGCCGACCAGGCGCCACCCGTCGGCGTCGGCGTCGTCGGGCACGATGCGCGCGTCGTTGCACAGCATCATGGCCGTCGCCACGGCGGCGAGGTCGTGGTCCTCGGCGAGGTCGGCGTGCCGGCGTGGTGCGTCGGTCCCCGCACCGCCCGGCCCCGCACCGCCCGGCCCCGCCCCGTCGGACCCGACCGTGACCTCGCCCACCGGCGCGTACCCGGCGCCCGCGACCGCGAACGACCGGGCGGACGCGCGCACCGTGCGCGCGGTCATCTCGTTCTTCGTGAGAGTCCCCGTCTTGTCCGAGCAGATCGTCGTCACCGATCCGAGGGTCTCGACCGCGGGGAGCTTGCGCGTGATCGCGCGCCGCCGCGCCATCTGCTGGACGCCGAGCGCGAGCGTGATGGTCACGAGCGCGGGCAGCCCTTCCGGGACCGCCGCGACGGCGAACCCGATGGACGCCGAGATCAGCTCGGGCACGGAGAAGTCGTGGACGACGCGCCCGATGATCACCATGACGACGGCCATCGCGAGGATGAGGACCGCGAGGATCTTGCCGAAGCGGTCGAGCTGGCGCGTGAGCGGCGTCTCGAGGTTGCGGACCTCGGAGATCATCGTCTGGATGCGGCCGATCTCGGTCGCCTGGCCGGTCGCCGTGACGACGCCCACGCCCTGCCCGGCGGCGACGATCGTGCCGGAGAACAGCATGCTCGTCCGGTCGCCGACGCCCGCGTCCGCCTCGACGGCCGCGACCTTCTTCGACGACGCCACCGACTCGCCCGTGAGCGCCGACTCCTCGACGCGCAGGTTCGTCGCCTGCAGCAGGCGCACGTCGGCGGGCACCTTGTCGCCCGAGCGCACGCGCACGACGTCGCCCGGCACGACGTCGTCGGCGTCGATGCTCGCCCACGCCCCGTCGCGCCGGACCTGCGCGGTGACCGAGAGCATGTTGCGGATGCCGTCGAGCGCGCTCTCGGCCCGCCCCTCCTGGATGAACCCGATCGCCGCGTTGATGACGGCGACCGCGAGGATCACGGTGAAGTCGACCCAGTCGCCGAGGATCGCCTTGAGCACCGCGGACACGAGCAGGATGTAGATGAGGATGTCGTCGAAGTGGACCAGGATGCGCTTCCACAGCGGGTCGCGCTGCGGCGGCGCGAGGCGGTTCGGGCCCACCTCCGCGAGGCGCGCGGCGGCGTCGTCACCGGCGAGGCCGCCGTCCGTGGACCGCAGCGCGACGACGACGTCGGCGGGCGGCCGGGACCACGGCGCGGCGAGCGCGGGGTCGTCGGCGAGGGTCGTGGTGGAGGTCGGCACGGCGTCCGGCGCGGGTCCCATGTGCCCATTCGACCGCTCGCGGGCGCATCGCGCGAGAGGGCGAACGTCCCTCAGCGCCCGCTCGGGTCGGTGAACGGGTCGACGACGGGGACGCCCGCGTCACGGAAGTCCCGGGCGTTGCGGGTCGCGACCGTGAGGCCGTGCACGAGCGCGGTCGCCGCGAGCAGCGAGTCCACGGCCGGGAGCGTCCGCGTCGCGTGCAGCGTCGACCACCGCGCGGCGACGTCGAGGGTCACGGGCAGAAGGCGGTCGGCGTAGCCGTCCTCCAGCCCACGGACCCACGCGTCGAGGGCGTTCGCCCGTCGCGGGTCGCGTGGCGCCAGTCGTTCGATGCCGGCGCGGATCTCCCCGATCGTCAGCACGGAGAGATGGAGCTGGTCCGTGCGCAGCCCGCGGAGCCACGACACGACGTGCGCGTGGGGGCGCGACCTGACCAGCTCGGAGACGACGTCCGTGTCCAGCAGATACCTCACGAACCGGTCTCCAGGTCGACCTCGCGCGGGGTGGACCGGTCGCGCACCACCTCGAGGTCCTCGGCCTCGGGCGCCTGCAGGAGGTAGTCGACGAGCTCGAGACGGACGCCCGTCAGCTCGTGATAGAGGTCGATCCCCACGACCACGGCGACGTCCTTGCCGTGCCGGGTGATCACCTGGGGTGTGCCGTCGGCCGCCTGTCGCAGCACCTCGCTGAGACGCTGCTTCGCGTCCTGGACCTGCCAGCTGGTCATCGTCGCCACCTCCCGCTGGCCAGTCTAGACCGTCTGGACAGAATTCCTGGCGCCGTCCCGTGGCAGGTTCGCGCCGCTCGACCCTCCCTACGTCGTGGGCAGCGTCGCGCGACGGCCGCACGACGTGCACGTCGGAGGTGGGCAGGATGCCTGAGGAGCGCACGACCGAGCGGACCGTCCTCGAGCTGCGGATCCACGGCGTGGCGAACACGCCGCCGCACGGCATGCTCGACCTCCCGCCGGGCGAGGTCGAGCAGTGCGACGGGGACGGCCTGGGCAGCTTCTGGGTCGCGAACGCCGAGGCCGACGCGCGGGATCGCGTGCCGGGGTCCGCGGAGCACCCGGTCGCGCCGGGCGACCTCCACGCGGTCCGCGCGGACGTGCGGCGCGAGGCCTACTCGTGGGGCGCGATGGCGCGGCTCGGGGCCTTTCCCCTGTCCGGGGCCGTCGGCGCCGTCGGCCGCGGGCTGACGCGCGCGCTGTGGGCGCTCAACGTGCCGTTCGGTCTCGCGAACGTCGCGTACTGGGCCCGGCGCGTGCCCGGGGCCGAGGACGACGAGGTCGCCCGCGCCCCGGCCCGCCGCTCCGACGAGACCGTCGAGCGCGCGCGGCCCGAGGCGACGGCGGCGGCCGTCCGCGTCTTCGGTCTCGCCCTCACGCTCCTCCTCACCGCGGCGGTCACGACCGTCACCGTCCTCGTCGTCGGCACGCGGTGCATGGGCGTCGTGGCGCCGGACGCGACGACCGTCGACGTGTGCGCGCGCGTCCCGTCGCTGCTCGACGGGCTCGCGCGCACCGACCACGGCGACCGGGTGGTGCTGCTCTCGCTCGTGCCGATCGCCGTCGTCCTCCTGCTCGTCGCCGTCGCCCGTGCGGGCCAGGTCCGGTTCGACGAGCGCGTCTCCCTCGCGCGGGCGGGGCAGGTGCGTGTCGGCGCGGGCACGGGGCCGCTGCTCTACCGGGCCGGGTTCTGGAGCCGGCGCGTCGCCGGCCCTTCGGCTCTCCTCGCGCACCTCGCGGGCGCGGTGGCGCTCGTCGCGGTCCTGCTCGCGTGGACCGACGACCGGCCGGGGACGGGCACGGCCCTCCTCGTCGCCGGGGCGGTCGTCCTCGCCCTGTGCGGGGTGGTCGTCGCGCTGCGCAACGACGACGACGGGATCCAGGTGACGCCGCCCCGCTGGAAGGGTGCCCTCGCCGTCGCCGCACTCGTCCTCGCCGTGGCCCTCTGGGTCGCCTCCGCGGTGCTCAGCTCCCGCCGGGCCCCGGGGGTCGAGCTGCCGTCGTACGTCGGGATCGACGTCGCTCCCACGATGCTGGGTGCGGCCCTGACCGGGATCGCCGCGGCCGCGCTGCTGTGGCGCAGACGCGTCCCCACGCTCGTCTGGGCGACGGTCCCGCTGGTCGTCACGGCGTGCCTCACGGTCGTCGCCGTGGCGCGGGTGGTGGACGACGCCGGCGCCGTCGCCGCGTACGGGGAGACCACCAACGCGCTCCTCGTCTGGGGCGCCGTCGCGGCGCTCGCGGTGCCGCTCGGCGTCGCGCTCGTCCCGGCGCTCTCGCCGGTCCGTCGGCAGGGCCCCGAGCGCTGGTCGGGCTGGTCGGGCGGCGGTCCCGGGGTGTTCCTGCTGACCGCCACCGCGACGGCGGCCGTGCTCACGAGCCTGCTGGTCCTGGGGACCCAGGTCTACCTGGCGGGCGGCCGGGACACGCGCCCGGACGCCGAGGGGCAGCTCAGCGTCGCGATCGTCCGGACCGTGCCGGGCGTGCAGGACGTGCCCGTGCCGTCGGCGTACACCGAGTTCGGCATCAGCGCCCTCGTGCTCTGCGTGACGGCGCTCCTCGGGCTGCTCGCGCTCGCCGCGCCGGGGCTGCACGACCTCACCCGACCGTGGACGACGTGGATCGGACGTGCGGCCGGGACGGAGTCCGACACGACCGGACCGACGGCGTGGGCGGCGTCGAGCATCGCCGAGGCCGAGCGGCAGCGGACCGAGGGCACGCGGCAACGGGTCGCCGACATCCCCGTCGCGGCACGTCGAGCCGTCCGCGCCCGACAGGTCGCGGGCGTCACCCACCGGGCCGAGAACGCCGTCGGGGTCCTCGCCCTCGCGTCCTGGTGCACGCTCGTCGTGACGATCCTGCTGGGGCGGGCCGGGGAGTCGGTGGCGGGGGTCTGGGACCTCGGCTGGGACCAGCTGGCCGCCGTCGCGGTGCCCGCGGTCGGGGCGCTCGCCGTCGCGCTCGTGGCGAGCTTCGTCGCCGCAGGGGCGGAGGGGGTCTCCCGGCCCTGGGGCCTGCTGTGGGACCTCATGTGCTTCCTGCCGCGCAGCGCGCACCCGTTCGGCCCGCCGTGCTACGCCGAGCGCACCGTCCCCGAGGTCGCGGCGCGCGTGGAGGCGTGGCTCGACGCCGAGGACCTTCCGGCCGCCCGACGGCCGGGCGTGGCACCACGGCGTCGCGTCGTGCTCTCGGCGCACTCGCTCGGGGCCGTCATGGCGGTCGCCGTCGTGCTGGGCCGTGCGGGGAACCCGGCACCGCGCACCGGCGACGTCGCGCCCGCGCTCCGGACGGACGGCGACGGCAGGCTCGGGCTCCTCACGTACGGGGTCCAGCTCCGTCCGTACTTCGGCCGGTTCTTCCCGTCCCTGCTCGGTCCGCAGGTGCTCGGGACCCCGCCGTGCGGCGGGCCGGCGTGGCGCGGGGACCCGTGGCGTCGGCAGACCACGAACCCTCGGGTCGCGCTGCGCGACGCCGCTCTGCTCCAGGCCCCCGGGGCACGGGCCGGCAGCGCGGCGGGGAGCGCGCTCGCCGCGCACGACGCGCTGCGCAGGAAGGCGGTGGAGCGTGACGCCGAGCTGCGGCAGGCCGAGCGCCGCCTGCGGAGCGCGACGGCGCGCCGGATGCCCGAGGACCGCGTCGAGCGGCTGCGGGCCGACGTCGCCGCGGCGAGGAAGGCGCTCGAGGCCGCCCGGGTGCCGCTCGAGGTGGCGGAGGACGCCGTGACGGGAGCCGTCGTGGCGGGGCGTCGCGCGCTCGGGGACGACGCCGACGCGGCGGAGCGCGCCTACCGGGCGGCGCGCCTCCACGGGGAGGGCGCGACGGCCGAGCGCCGCGCCGCCGACGCCGCGTGGTCGCGCGCGTGCGCCGGGCCCGGCACCGCACCGCTCGAACCGGCGACGCCCACGCTCGTCCGGCTCCTGCGGCACCACGAGCGGCAGCCCGCGTGGGTCAACCTGTGGCGTCGTACCGACTTCCTCGGGTTCCCCGTCGTGTCCTACGGCACGAACCCCGTGGACCACGGCGCGGACGAGGTCGACCGCGGCGCCTACCTGCTCACCGTGGCCGCGCACAGCGCCTACCCCCGCGCGTGGGCGTACCACCTGGCCCTCGACACGGTGCTCGGCCGGCTCGGCACGCCCCGGCCCGGTGCGGGCACCCACCGGGCGACCACGCCCCCGGTGCTCGGCGTTCCCGCCGCGGTCGGCTGATCGGGGAGAATCGACGGCGTGATCCCCGAGAGCCTGCACGTCGTCCGCGTCACCGACCCCGCCGACGAGCGGCTCGCCGACTACACGAGCCTGACCGACGTGGCGCTGCGCGCGAAGCACGAGCCGGAGAAGGGGCTCTACATCGCGGAGAGCTCGACCGTCATCCGGCGCGCGCTCGCCGCGGGGCACCGGCCCCGGTCGTTCCTCATGGCGGAGCGCTGGCTCGCGGACCTGGCCGAGGACATCGCCGGGCTCGCCGCGAGGTTCCCCGTCGACGACGCGCCGGGCGGCACGGGCGAGCCCGTGCCGGTGTTCGTCGGCGAGCCCGACGTGCTCGAGGCGATCACCGGGTTCCACCTGCACCGCGGGGCGCTCGCGGCCATGCACCGCCCGCCGCTGCCCAGCGTGCACGCGCTCGTGACGGGCGCCCGTGGCGGGGCGGGCGCCCGACGCGTGGCCGTGATCGAGGACGTCGTGGACCACACGAACGTGGGCGCGATCTTCCGTTCTGCGGCCGCTCTCGGCGTGGACGCCGTGCTCGTCTCGCCGCGGTGCGCCGACCCGCTGTACCGCCGGTCGGTGCGCGTGAGCATGGGCACGGTGTTCCAGGTGCCGTGGACGCGGTTCGAGAGCTGGCCCGGCGGGCTCGCGGCGCTGCAGGAGGACGGCTTCACGGTCGCGGCGCTCGCGCTGTCCGACGACGCGGTGACCCTGGACGACCTCGTCGCCGACGCGCCGGAGCGCCTCGCGCTCGTCCTCGGGACCGAGGGCGACGGGCTGTCGCGCGGCGCGGTCGAGGCGGCCGACCGGGTCGTGACGATCCCGATGGCCGGGGGAGTGGACTCGCTCAACGTCGCCGCGGCGTCGGCGGTGGCGTTCTGGGCGACGCGCGTCGCCTGAGCCGTCTCGCCCCGACTACGGCTCGGGGCGCGGCGCGACGGCTGCCGCGAGGCGCTCGACCTCGCGCACGACGACCTCGACGAGGCGCGGGTCGCCGAGCGGCCTGAAGTGGCCGGACAGCGGCAGCTCGATGTTCGTCGCGCCGGGCAGCGCGCCGGTCTCGGGGATGTGCGGGTCGAACCGCGGGTAGACGGCGGTGATGCGCGCGTCGACGGCCCGCTCCGCCACGAGCGCGAGGAGCTCGGTGTCGGTGGGGGAGAAGGCGCGCAGCGTACGGCCCACGAGGTAGCGGGCCCACCGCGAGCCGCGGAACGGCGTCGCGACCGCGACCATCCCGGCGACACGACCGCCGGCGGGGGAGAGCATGACGCGCTTGCCGATCAGACCGCCCTTGCTGTGCGCGACGAGGACGGCGCCGCGCAGGTCGGCCTCCTCGAGGTACGCCGCGGCGAGCCCGGCGCCCGCCGCGACGGGCGCGCGGTTGTACCGCAGGTCCGGCACGACGTGCACCGGGTGGCCCGCCGCCGCGAGCGGCCGGGCCACGGGCAGCAGGAACTGCCACGTCTCGTACACGCCGGGCAGGAGCAGGACCGGGGCGCGGTCGCCCGCGCCGGAGGGCACCGCTCGTCGGGCGCGCAGGCCGTGCTCGACCTGTCGGGTGCCCGCGTAGACGTAGTCCGCGGCCCAGTCGGCCAGATGCCGGGCGCGGGTGGAGATGCTCGCGCTCACGGCACCTCCTTCGCCGCGTGGACGACCGCGTCGACGATCGCGCCCGGGTCGGAGTCCATCGCGTGGTGACGTCCGACCACTTCGCGCAGCTCGCCGTGCGGCGCGGCGTCCGCGAGCTCGCGGGCCCAGCGGTGCGGCGCGACCGGGTCGGCCCTGCCGCGCAGCACGACGACGCGTCCCGGCACGCGCGGCACGACCTCCTCGAGGTGGTGGGCGAGCATGCGTCGCGTCTGGCGCGCGTAGTACGCCAGGGTGCAGCGCAGCACGTAGTCGACGGCGAGCGTCCCGAGCGCTCGGGGCCGCTCGCCGAACGCGTCGCGCAGGAGGCGCAGGGCGTGGTGCGGCGCGGTGCGGGCGTGGCGGTCCGCGGTCGGTCCGACGAGCACCCCGGCGGGGGCCTCGCGGGGGTGGTCGACCATCGCCTGGCCGACGACCTGGCCACCCATCGAGTGGCCCACGAGCACGACCGGGGGCGGAGAGACGCCGTCGGGCGACGCAGCCAGGACGTGGTCGCGGACGTACGTGGCGACGAGCGCCGCGTGCTCCTCGAGCGGGACGTCGCGTCCTGTGCGCGGCGAGGCGCCGTACCCGGGGAGGTCGATGGCATGGACGGCCGCGCGGAGGTCGTCGCGGCGTGCGAGCTCGTCGACGACCGGACGGAAGGCGCGGGCGGAGGAACCCAGTCCGTGCACGAGGACGACGACGAGCGCTGGGGAGACGGCACCGCTGACGTGCGCGACGGCCGTGAGGTCGCCGACGGTGAACCGCACGTCGGTCTCGTCCTCCACCGGGATACAGGACGACGTGCGAGCGGGCATGGGCCTCAGCATGGGACACGCGGAGCCGGTGCGCACGGCCGCCGGAGGCCGCCGGCGCGACGGAGCGGGCCCGAGGAGGCCCCGGACCCGCTCCGTCGTGGTTCTTTCAACCGTCAGCTGACGTCGCCGCGCCAGGCGCCCGTCTCGACGCCGCGCGACTCGATGAACTCCTTGAACCGCGCGAGGTCGCCCTTGACGCGGCGCTCGTCGAGCTGCAGCAGGTCGCCGGCCTTCTCCACGACGCCCTCGGGCGACCAGTCGAGCTGGACCGTCACGCGCGTCTCGGTGTCGCTCAGGCGGTGGAACGTCACGACGCCCGCGTGGTCCGGGCCGGACGTGCTGTTCCACGCGACGCGCTCGTCGGGGTGCTGCTCCGTGATCTCGGCGTCGAACTCGCGCTCCACGCCGCCGATCTTCGTCCTCCAGTGCGTGTGCGTCGCGTCGAGCTGCCGGATCTCCTCCACGCCCTCCATGAAGCGGGGGAACTCCTCGAACTGCGTCCACTGGTCGTAGGCGGTGCGGACGGGGACGCTGACGTCGACGGACTGGGTGACCGTGCTCATCGAGATACCTCCTGGTGTCGGGGGCGGTACCCCTCCACCCTGAGCACGATCGCGCCCGCTCGCGCGCCGAGCGCCGCCGTCACTCCACGTGGCTCGACGGGTCTCCCGAGGCAGGGCCGGACGCCGCGCCGCGCTCCGCGGCGGGGTCGCGCATCTCCGCCTTGTCGACGACGCCCAGCTCGTCGAGGAGGAACAGGAACGCGCGGGCGTAGGGGTTGTCGTCGACCCGCTCGCGCACCTCGGGCCAGGCGATCTGCTCGCGCATCGCACGGGCGACGGGGAGCAGGCGCGAGAAGTCGCAGAAGTGCTCGCCGATCACGCGCAGCTTCGACGCCATGATCTCCGTCGCCGACAGCACGGGCATGCGGACCGCGAGGACCTCGAGCTCGTCGGTCCGGGCGAGGAGGTCGTCGTCGATCGGCTCGCCGACCATGCGGTAGAGCACGTCGACGAGCTCGCCGTGGTGGTACGCCTTGAACAGCCAGTTCTCCGTCGGCTCCGTGATCTCGAGGCCCGCCTCGGCCAGCACCTCGCGCGCCCGGTCCACGTCGACCTCGCGGATCGCGAAGTCGGCGTCGTGGCTCGGCTCGGGTGCGCCGCGCGCCCACGCGGCGTACCCGCCGACGAGCGCGTGCGGGATCCCGGCCTCGGCGAGCGCCGCCGCGGTCATGCGCAGGCCGTCGTGCAGGGCCTCTCTGTCGTCCACCATGCCCCAGGGTCTACACCACGCGCCGTCCACCGGCACGTCGCGCGCCCGTCGCACGCCGGTCGAGCGCACGCGTGCCGCGCCGGACGGACCGTGCGGGGTGCGGCGTGACGCCGGCGCGCCCAGAATCGAGACGATGCGCCTCGCGACGTTCAACATCCTCCACGGGCGGTCGACGGTCGACGACAGGGTCGACCTCGACCGCTTCGCGGGCGCCGTCCGCGCGCTCGACGCCGACGTCCTCGCGCTCCAGGAGGTCGACCGCGACCAGCCCCGGTCCCACGGCGCCGACCTCACGGCCGTCGCGGCCGAGGCCGCGGGGGCGGTCGACCACCGGTTCGTCGCGACGCTCGTCGGCGAGCCGGGCGTGTGGTCCGCGCCCACGGGCGAGCAGCAGCCCGGCCAGGCGGCGTACGGGATCGCCGTCGTGAGCAGGTTCCCCGTCCGGGCCTGGCGGACCGTCGTCATGCCGCCGCCGCGCACACGGGTGCCCGTGCGCTTCCCCGGCAGCCGCGTGCCCACGCTCGTGCGCGACGAGCCACGTGCCGCGCTCGTGGCGAGCCTCGACGCCCCCGCAGGGCCGCTCACCGTCGTGTGCGCGCACCTGACCTTCGTGCCCGGGCGCAACCTCACCCAGCTCGTCCGGCTCACGCGCTCGCTCGCCGAGGACGCCGTAGAGCCCGTCGTGCTCATGGGCGACCTCAACATCGACGCGCCGCAGGCGGCCCGCACGAGCGGGTGGCAGCCGCTGGCGAGCGCCGCGACGTTCCCCGTCGGGGCACCGGCACGCCAGCTCGACCACGTGCTCGCGCACGGGGCGGTCCGCGCCACAGCGCCGGCGCTCGCGGTCGACACGGGGCTGTCCGACCACCGCGCCCTCGTCGTGCCCGTCGCGCTCGGCGGTGAGCACGTCGCGTCACCCACGCGGGCCCACGCCGCGGACGAGGACCGCGCGCCGTCGGCCCACCAGCACGAGCCCGGTACCCGACGGGCGTGACGTCCGTCGCACCCGCAGCCCCTGGATCAGCACGCCGTGCATAGATTAGCCTCACCTATGTGAGTGGAACCTCAGTCGTGCCCGACACGTCCCGCCGGCTCGGTGCCGCGGCCCTGTCCGGGCACGACCTGCACCTGTCGTACGACGCCCGCACCGTGGTGCACGGCGCCGGCCTCGACCTCGTCCCCGGCGAGGTCACGGCACTCATCGGCCCCAACGGGTCCGGCAAGTCCACGCTCCTGCGCTCGCTCGCGCGCCTGCACCGCCCCGACGCCGGGACGGTCACGCTCGACGACGCCGCCGACGCGCTCGCGCTGCACCCCCGGGACTTCGCGCGCCGCGTCACCCTGCTGTCGCAGAGCCGGCCCACCCCGAGCGGGGTGAACGTGCGCGACGTCGTCGCGTACGGGCGCCACCCGTACCGGGGACGCTTCCGCTCGAACGACGCCGACGGGCCGCGCGCCGTCGCCCACGCGATGGAGGTCACGGGCATCACGCCGATGGCCGAGCGCGGCGTGGACGAGCTCTCGGGCGGGGAGCTGCAGCGCGTGTGGCTCGCCACGTGCCTCGCGCAGGACACGGGCGTGCTCCTGCTCGACGAGCCCACCACCTACCTCGACCTGCGGTACCAGGTGGAGCTGCTCGACCTCGTCCGCGACCTCGCGACCGAGCACGGCGTCGCCGTCGGGGTCGTGCTGCACGACCTCAACCAGGCGGCGTCCGTCGCGGACCACGTCGTGCTCCTGCAGATGGGCGTGGTGCGCGCGTCGGGCAGCGCCGAGGACGTGCTCACGTCGGAGCTGCTCACCGAGGTGTACGGCATCCACGTGGACGTCTACACGCACCCGCTCACAGGACGCACCTGCTGCGAGCCGCTCGGGCGCCACGCGTCGCGCGCCGGCGCCGCCCTGCACGTCTGACCGCTCCACCCTTCCGCACCTCCGCCCGCGCCGCGGGCACCCCACCGAACCGAAGGACACCCATGCGCTCCTCCCGATCCCGCTCGCTCGCCGTGGGCGCCCTCGCGCTCGCCACGACGTTCGCGCTCGCCGCGTGCGGCACGACCGAGGACCCGGCCACGGACGCGACCGAGGACGCCGCGGCCGGCGACTCGGCCGGCCCCGTCACCTACACCGACGAGCGCGGCGAGCACACGCTCGACGCCCCGGCCGCGGACGTCGTCTCGCTCGAGTGGGGCCTCACCGAGAACCTCGTCGCGCTGGGCGTCGACCCGGCGGGCCAGGCCGACGTCGAGGGCTACAACACGTGGAACACCGTCGCACCGATCGACGAGGGCACGCCCGACGTCGGCACGCGCGGCGAGCCGAGCCTCGACGCCATCTCCGCGCTCGAGCCCGACCTCGTGGTCACGACGACCGACGTCCCCGAGAACGTCATCGCCCAGATCGAGGAGATCGCGCCGGTCCTGGCGCTGCGCGGCTCCGACGGCGAGGACCCCCTCGGCTACATGCGCTCCACGGTCGAGACGCTCGCGCAGGTCACGGGCACCGAGGACGAGGCGGCGACGGTGCTCGAGGAGTTCGACGCGACGGTCGAGGCCGGCACGACGGCGATCGAGGAGGCCGGGCTCGCGGGCGGCGAGTTCGCCATGGCGGACGGCTGGATCACCAACGACACGGTGGCGATCCGCATGTACACGCCCGGGTCGTACTTCGGCGCGCTCGGCGAGGAGGTCGGCCTGGTCAACGCGTGGACCGAGGGCGGCGACCCGGACTACGGGCTCGCGCAGACCGACGTCGAGGGCCTCACGCAGCTCGGTGACGTGCAGTTCGTCTACTCCGCGAACGACGCCGACGGCGGCGACCCGTTCGTCGACGGCCTCGCAGGCAACGCGGTGTGGGAGCAGCTCCCGTTCGTCACCGCCGGCGACGTGCACCGCCTCCCGGACGGCATCTGGATGTTCGGCGGCCCGCTCTCCGGCGCGGCCTACGTCGACGCCCTCGTCGCCGCCGTGACGGCCTGACCACCCCTCTGGGCGACGAGAGGCACGACGCACCGCGATGACGACGCGTGACCGCACGACGGCGGAGCCGGACGCCCTCCTGCTGGAGGAGCCGGCTCCGGCCGTCGTGACCGAGGAGCCGGGGCCGGGCACGCCGGTCCCGGCCGTGCGCCCCGTGCGGTCGTCCCGGCTCGGGATCGTCACCGCCTTCGGCCTCGCCCTCCTGCTCGCGGCCGTCCTCGCCGCGGTGCACCTCTCGCAGGGCACCGCGGCGGTCGGCCCGCTCGACCTGCTGCGCCTCCTCACCGGCGACGGCGCGGACCAGACGGTCGCCGTGCTCGTCGCGTCGCGCGTGCCGCGGCTGCTCGCGGGGCTGCTCCTCGGGGTCGCGCTCGGCGTCGCGGGCGCGGTGCTGCAGTCGGTCGCGCGCAACCCGCTCGCGTCCCCGGACACGCTCGCCGTCAACGCCGGCGCCTACCTCACGGTGGTCGCCGTCGCGGCGTTCGGCCTGAGCGTGCCGTTCTACCTCCAGGGCGGTCTCGCGTTCCTCGGCGGGCTCGCCGCGGCGTGCCTCGTCCTCGTCCTGTCCCGCGGCGGGGCCGACGGGCCGACGCGCCTCGTCCTCGCCGGGTCGGCGATCATGCTCGCCCTGCACGCCCTGACGACGGTCCTCCTCGTGCTCTTCGAGCAGGAGACCCTCGGGCTGTTCGCGTGGGGGAGCGGCTCGATCGTCCAGTCCGGCACGCGCACGGTGACCCTCGCGACGCCGGTCGTCGTCGTGGGCGTGCTCGGCGCCCTCCTGCTCGCACGCCGGCTGGACCTGCTCGGGCTCGGCGACGACGCCGCGACGGTGCTGGGCGTCGACGTGCGGCGCACGCGCGTCGTGGCGGTCCTCGTCGCGGTGCTGCTCGCCGCGATCGCGGTGACCGTCGCCGGACCGGTCGGGTTCGTCGGCCTCGCGGCGCCCGTCATCGCGCGGCTCGTCGCACGGCGCGTCCCGGGTCTCGGGCGGCACGCCCTGCTCCTGCCCTTCGCGGCGGTCGTCGGCGTCGTCGTCATCCTGGGCGCCGACGTGCTGCTCCGCGTGCTCCTGCCCGGCACGACGTCCATCGCGGTCCCCACGGGCGTCGTCACGACGGTCCTCGGCGCCGGGCTGCTCATCTGGCTCGCGCGCCGGCTGCGTGACGCCGGACCGGGCGCGCAGTCGACCCACGGCGCGCTCGGTCGCCCGCGCACGCGCACGACCGTCTTCGTCGTCGTCGGTCTGCTCGGCCTGCTCGTCGTCGCGGCGACCGTCGCCGGCCTCCTGCTCGGCGACCGGGTCGTGCTCCTCGGCGACGTCGCGAACTGGTGGGACGGCGTGGCCGGCAGGCAGATCGACTTCGTCCTCGACCAGCGCCTCCCGCGCGTGCTCGCGGCCCTGCTCGCCGGTGCCGCGCTCGCGCTCGCCGGCACGATCGTCCAGGCCGTGTGCCGCAACCCGCTCGCCGAGCCGGGCCTGCTCGGCGTGACGTCGGGCGCGGGCCTCGGCGCCGTGACGATGATCCTGCTCGTCCCCGGCGTCGGGATCTGGCCGATGTCCGCCGCGGCGGCGGTGGGGGCCTTCGCGGTCTTCGGCCTCGTCTACGGGCTGTCGTACCGCGGCGGTCTCAGCTCGGACCGGCTCGTGCTCATCGGCATCGGGGCGCAGGCCGGCGTCATGGCGCTCATCACCCTGATCATCGTGGTCGTCGCGCCCTGGGACGTGAACCTCGCCCTCACGTGGCTGTCCGGCTCGACGTACGGTCGCACGCTGAGCCAGGTGATCCCCGTGGCGCTCGCGCTCCTCGTGGTCACGCCGCTGGCGGCCGTGCACCGTCGTGACCTCGACGTCCTCGCGCTCGACGAGGACACCCCGCGCGTGCTCGGCATCTCCCTCGACCGCACGCGCCTGCTGCTGCTCGGCGCGGCGGCGTTCCTCACCGCGGCCGCGGTGTGCGCGGTGGGTGTGATGGCGTTCGTGGGGCTCGTCGCCCCGCACGCGGCCCGGGCGCTCGTCGGGTCGCGGCACTCCCGCGTGGTGCCCGTCGCGATGCTGCTGGGTGCGCTGCTCGTGTCGGTCGCGGACACCCTCGGCCGGTTCGTCATCGCACCCGACCAGATCCCCGCCGGTCTCGGGACCGCGCTCCTCGGCGCGCCGTACTTCGTCTACCTCCTGTGGCGCAGCCGCGGCCGGAGCGCGTGACGCGGATCACCGCCGGTCCTGGCCGTTCCGGACGTGGACGGGTTGACCACGGTGGTGTCGCGTAGGTTAGCCTCACCTGTGTGAGTCAGACCGTCGAGATGCCCCGGACCGCCACCCGTCGGACCGCCGCCCGCGCCGCAGCGCGGCGCGCGAACCCGTGGCAGTTCTTCGACGTCGAGGTCGCGCGGATCGAGCAGCTCACGCCGAGCTTCCGCCGCTTCACGTTCACCGGACCGGAGCTCGAGCACTTCGCCGACCCGGGCCGCGACGTCCGCATCAAGTTCGTCCTGCCCCTCGCGGACGGCGGCTACGAGCACCTCGTGCGCTCCGACGACTGGTACGCGGCCTGGCGCGCCCAGCCCGAGGAGCGTCGGAACCCGTTCCGCACCTACACGACCGTCGCCGTGCGTCCCGAGGTGCAGGAGGTCGACGTCGACGTCGTGCTCCACGGGGACGCCGGTCCCGCGTCGCGCTGGGCGCTCGGGGCCGAGGTCGGCACGCCGCTCGTCCTGCTCGGGCCGGACGCGCGTTCCGACGGCCCCACGGGCGGCATCGAGTTCCACCCGCCGGCGCGCGCCCACGCGCTCCTGCTCGCGGGCGACGAGACCGCGCTGCCCGCGATCGCCGCGATCTGCGAGGACCTTCCCGGTGACGCGTGGGGCGAGGTCTTCGTCGAGGTGCCGCACGCCGACGACGCGCGCGAGCTCGTCGCCCCGGCCGGCGTGCGGGTGACGTTCCTCGCGCGCGACGAGGTCGACGGCCACGCCGAGGGTGCGGAGCACGGCGCGCTGCTCGTGCCCGCCGTCAAGGAGGCCGCCGAGCGGATCCTCGGCGCGGGGGTGCTGGGCACCGACCCACCGTCGCAGTGCGTCACCGCCGACTCGCTCGAGGACGTCGACGTCGACGCGTCCATCCTGTGGGAGGTCCCGGCCCTGCTCGAGGACGAGACCGTCCTCTACGCGTGGCTCGCGGGCGAGGCGAGCGCCATCAAGACGCTGCGCCGTCACCTCGTCGCCGAGCTCGGCGTCGACCGCCGCGCCGTCGCGTTCATGGGCTACTGGCGCGAGGGCCGCGCCGAGAGCTGACGACGTCCTGACGTGCGAGGGCCCCGCCGGATCGTCCGGCGGGGCCCTCGGCGTCGGTGCGGAGGTGTCAGCCGACCGGGACGGCGAGGTCGTCGACCACCTCGACGCCGGGCAGGCGTCCCAGCAGCGCGCCCGGCAGGAGCAGCTTCGAGCGCCGGACGCCGCTGCCGATCAGCGCGAGCTCGCCGTCGGTCACGACGCGCGCGTCGACGAGGACGCGCCATCCCTCGGGCAGCCCGACAGGCGTGATCCCGCCGTACTCCATGCCGGACCCGGCCGTCGCGCGGTCGGTCGGCAGGAACGACGCCTTGCGCACGTCGAGGAGCTTGCGGATGCGCGTGTTGACGTCGGCGCGCGTGTGCGCGCGCACCACGGCGGCGGCGACCCGCTCGTCGCCCGCGCGCGAGCCGCCCACGACGACGCAGTTCGCCGACGCCTCGACGGGCAGCGCGAACGTCTCGTTGAGGGTCGCGGTGTCCGCGAGGTCGGGGTCGATCTCGGTGACGGCCACCAGGGCGGCGACGTCGGGGTCGACGTCGGCCCAGCGGCGCAGCGCGTCCGCCGTCACGGGGGCGACGAGGTCGAGGTGGTCGAGCGCGGGTTCCCAGAGCAGGGAGCCGAGCGTGGGCAGGGCCGGTGCGTCCATGGGTCCTTCCGGTGGTTCGGCGACGGTACGTCGAGCGTGCCCGCCGACCGGTCCCGACCAGGACCGGGCGGTCAGCCCTGCGCCTGGTACGTCACGGTGAGGGTCGCGCGCCCGAGCGTGTGGAACAGCGCGTTGAACGCTACCGCGGTCGGCGTGGCGTCGGGGCCGAGGCCCGCGGTGTCGGCGAGCGAGTCGACGTCGAGCGCGTGCACGGCGAACACGTAGCGGTGCGGGCGATCGCCCGCGGGCGGCGCGGCGCCCGTGTAGCCGGGCTCTCCGCCGTCGTTGCGGACCTGGAACGCGCCGCCGGGCAGCCCGGCGCCGTCCGGGGCCCCGGCACCGGTCTCGAGGGACGTCACGGTGGTGGGGAGGTCGGCGACGGTCCAGTGCCAGAAGCCGGCGGGGGTCGGGGCGTCCGGGTCGAAGCACGACACGACGAACGAGCGGGTGCCCTCCGGGGCGCCGGACCACGCGAGGGCAGGGGAGCGGTCGCCGTCCGCGGCGACGTGCACGGCCGGCATGGGCTCGCCCTCGGTGAGGTCCGTGCTCGTGAGCGCGAAGGACGGGACCGCGGGCAGGCGGTCGTAGGGGTCGGGTGCGGTGGGGCGCGAGTCGAGGTCCACAGTGGTCATGGCCACATCGTGCCGAACCGGGCGCCCGCAGGCATCTCGCGGCACCCGGTGCGGGGTAAGGCTCAGGGAGAGGTCGAGGGTTCACCGACAGCCGGGGCGACGTTCGACCGATGGTCGAGGGTTTCGCAGGAGCATTCGGACGAAGCCGACGACCTGCCCGTGCGGAGTTGACACGGTCGCCAGGGCGGTCGAACACTGGAGGTGTTCGAACGTCTGTTCGAAAGCGCCCATCCCTCATCGCGGCGGGCGCACGGCACGAGCAGGACCTGGAGGCGAGATGACCGTTCTCGCCGACCCGGGCGAGCAGCCGACGGCGCAGGCCGCAGGCACGACCGACCGGGCCGATCGCGCCGCCCTGGCCCGTGCCGCCCTGCGCCGGGCGGAGGAGCGGGCCGGAGTCCGCCACCACGATCGCCGCCACCCGCTCGTGACGCCGCTCGCTCCGGTCGCGCGCGCCGACCTCGCTCCCGTCGCGAGCCCTGAGCCGGCGCCCGTCGTCCGCCCTGTCGCACGTCCCGGCGGGCAGTCGGCGCCCGTCGCGCCGCGCGGGCCGTCGCGGACGACGACGACGGCGCCCGACGAGCGGTCGTGGCCCGTGCACGACGCGCTCGCCCCCCTGCTCCCCACCGGGGCGCTCCGGCGCGGCACGGTGCTCGCCGTGCGCGGCTCGACGAGCCTGCTGCTCGCCCTCGTCGCGGGCGCGTCGGCGGCGGGGGCGTGGACGACGGCGGTCGGCCTGCCCGACGTCGGGCTGCTCGCCGCCGCGGACGCCGGTGTCGACCTCGGCCGGCTCGCGCTCGTGCCCCGCCCGGGGCCGGACGCCGCGGTCGCCCTCGCGGCGCTCGTCGACGGGATGGACGTCGTGGTCGTCGGCCCGGCGGCCGCCCTCACCGACGCCGACAGGCGCCGCGTCGTGGCGCGCGCGAGGGAGCGTGGCACGGTCCTGCTCGCCGCGACGACGTGGCCGGGGGCGCACGTCGCGCTCACCGTGACGGGCGGGGCCTGGTCGGGTGCCCACCACGGCGCGGGCTGGCTCCGCCGCCGCACGCTGCGCGTCGAGCGGGCGGGACGTGCGGGCGCGGCGCGGCCCGCCCGCCTCGAGGTCGAGCTGCCGCTCGGCCGCCGGGACTGGCCCGCGTACCTCGTCGAGCGCGACGGCACGACGGCAGGGCACCACGCGGACCCGCGGGTGGCCGACGGTACGCTCCCCGCCCCGGCGCAGCGCACGACGCACCGGCTGAGGCTCGTGGGATGACCGACCGCCCGACCCGTGGACCGCGCCCCGCCTCCGGGCAGGCAGGGCAGCCCGTGACCGACGTGGGCAGGCTGTCGACGCGCACCGCCGCCCTGTGGGTCCCGGACTGGCCCGTGCTCGCCGCGATGGCCGTCCGCGAGGTCCCCTCGCACGTGCCCGCCGCGACGCACGACGGCCGCCGCGTCGTCGCCGTCTCGGCCACCGCGCGGGCCGCCGGGGTGCGCCGGGGGATGCGGCGCCGTCGGGCCCGCGAGTGCTGCCCCGAGCTCGAGCTGCTCGACGTCGACGACGCCCGCGACGCCCGCGAGTTCGAGCCCGTGGCGCTCGCGGCGGAGTCCGTCGTGGCCGGGCTCGAGATCACCCGGCCCGGCCTGCTGCTCCTGCCCGCCGCGGGCGCGAGCCGCTACCACGGCTCCGACGCCGCGCTCGCGGAGGCGCTCGTGGCGCGCGTCGTCGAGCGCACGGGCCACGAGGCCCAGGTGGGTGTCGCCGACGGCATCCTCGCGGCGGTGCTCGCCGCGCGCTCCTCCGTGGTGGTGCCGCGGGGCGAGACCGCGGCGTTCCTCGCGGCGCGGCCCGCGTCCGACCTCGTCCACGTCGCCACCCGGCCCGACGTCGCGGTCGCGGTCGCCGAGCTCGTCCAGCTCCTCGACCGGCTCGGCGTCCGCACGCTCGGCGCGCTCGCCGCCCTGCCCGCCGCGACCGTCGAGGGACGCTTCGGCGAGACCGGCGCGTGGGCGCACCGCCTCGCGCGCGGCGAGGACCTGCGCCCGCCCGCCCGGCGGCGCGTCGAGCCGGACGTCGCCGTCGCCGCCGAGCTCGACCCGCCCGCCGAGCGCGTCGACGTCGCGACGTTCGCCGCGCGCCGGCTCGCGGAGGACCTGCACGACCAGCTCGTCACCCGGTCCCTCGTCGCGGGGAGGCTGCGCATCACCGCGCGCACCACCGAGGGCGACGACCTCGAGCGCACGTGGCGCCTCGACGGCCCCACGGGCGTGCTGAGCCCTGCCCGCATCACGGACCGGGTGCGCTGGCAGCTCGAGGGCTGGCTCACCGCGTCCTCGCTGCGGGCCGCCGGGCGCAGGTCCGGCGGTACCGCCGACGTGCCCGATGGCGCACCCCTCGCCCGTCTCGCCCTCACCGCCGAGGAGGTCGTCCCCGCGGGCGCCGAGCAACCGCGCCTGTGGGGCGCGTCGAGCGGCGAGGACCAGCGCGCGCACCGCGCGCTCGGCCGCGTCCAGGGCCTGCTCGGCGGCGACGCCGTGCTGCGCGCGCGCGTCCAGGGCGGCCGCGACGCGACCGACCGCGTCCACCTCGCCCCGTTCGGCGAGGACGTCGCGCTCCCGCGGGACCCCGCCCGCCCCTGGCCCGGCGCGCTGCCCAGCCCGGCGCCCGCCGTCGTGCCCACCGCGCCGCAGGACGTCGTCGTGCTCGACGACGCCGCGCGTCCCGTCGTGATCGACGCGCGCCTCGCGATGAGCGGCGAGCCGGCGACCGTGCGGTGCCCCGCGGACGAGGCGACCGCGACGGGCCGCCGGGCGCCGGAGGGGGTGGGCGAGGAGAACGCGGGCGAGGAGAGCGCCGTCGTGGACTGGGCCGGGCCCTGGCCCGTG
The DNA here is from genome assembly GCF_943181405.1 of Cellulosimicrobium sp. Marseille-Q4280. Taxonomy (GTDB): domain Bacteria; phylum Actinomycetota; class Actinomycetes; order Actinomycetales; family Cellulomonadaceae; genus Cellulosimicrobium. The sequence continues at coordinate 137,328 of NZ_CALPBY010000003.1, read as the reverse complement.
GCCGAGCGGTGGTGGACGCCCTCGCCGCGCCGGCGTGTCCACCTCCAGGTGCTGCTCGACGACGGTCGTGGGCTGCTCCTCGCGAGCACGCGCGGTCGCTGGACCGTCGAGGGGGTGTACGACTGATGGCCTCCCGCACCCCCCGGTACGCCGAGCTGCACGCCCACTCCGCGTTCAGCTTCCTCGACGGCGCGTCCCACCCCGAGGAGCTCGCCGCCGAGGGCGCGCGCCTCGGGCTGTCCGCGCTCGCGATCACCGACCACGACGGTCTCTACGGCGTCGTCCGGTTCTCCCAGGCCGCCGCGAAGGTGTCGCTGCCCACCGTCTTCGGTGCGGAGCTGCACCTGCCGGTCCCCGCCGGCCCTGGCGCGGCGGACCCGGCCGGACGCGGGGCCGTGCGGGGACGGCGCGCGCCGTCGGGCGCACCCGTGCTCGACCCGCCCACCGGCGTCCCCGACCCGCGCTCCACCCACCTGCTCGCCCTCGCGCGCGGCCCCCAGGGCTACCGGAACCTCTCGCGCGCGATCGCCACCGCGCACCTCGCGACCGGGACCAAGGGCGCCGCCGACTACCGGCTCGAGGAGCTCGGGCACGAGGCCGACGGGCAGTGGCTCGTCCTCACCGGGTGCCGCAAGGGCGCCGTCCGACGGGCGCTCGTCACCGAGGGGCGCACCGCCGCGCGCCGCGAGCTCGACCGGCTCGTCGCCGTCTTCGGCGCCGGGAACGTCGCCGTCGAGATCACCGCGTCCGACGACCCGCGCACCGCCGACCTGCACGACGCGCTCGCCGACCTCGCCGCCGACGCACGGCTCCCGCTCGTCGCGACGACCGCCGCGCACTACGCCCGGCCCCGTGACGCCGACCTCGCGGGGGCGCTCGCGGCGGTCCGCGCCCGGTCGTCGCTCGACGACATGGACGGGTGGCTGCCCGGTGCCCCGACCGCGCACCTGCGCTCCGCGGCCGAGATGCTGACGCGCCACCGCCGGTACCCGGAGGCGGTCGCGACCGCCGCGGCGCTCGGCGACGAGTGCGCGTTCGACCTGAGCCTCGTCGCGCCGCGGCTCCCGCCCTACCCCGTGCCCGACGGGCACACCGAGGCCACGTGGCTGCGCGAGCTCGTGCGCCGCGGGGCCGAGGAGCGGTACGGACCCCGTCCACGACCGGGCGAGAGCGAGCGCGTGCCCGGCGCGTGGCGGCAGATCGACCACGAGCTGACGGTCATCGAGGACCTCGAGTTCCCCGGGTACTTCCTCGTCGTCTACGACCTCGTCGAGTTCTGCCGGGTCCACGGCATCCTCGCGCAAGGGCGCGGGTCGGCCGCGAACTCCGCCGTCTGCTACGCGCTCGGCATCACCGCCGTCGACGCCGTGCGCCACGGCCTGCTGTTCGAGCGCTTCCTCGCGCCCGAGCGCGACGGCCCGCCCGACATCGACGTCGACATCGAGTCCGAGCGGCGCGAGGAGGTCATCCAGCACGTCTACGGGAAGTTCGGACGCACGCACGCCGCTCAGGTCGCGAACGTCATCTCCTACCGTCCCAAGTCCGCCGTGCGCGACGCCGCACGCGCGCTCGGATACGACGTCGGGCAGGCCGACGCCTGGAGCAAGTCCATCGAGCGCTGGGGTTCCCTGCGCGGACCGGACCCGTCGTCGCCGGCGGCGGACCGCGCCGCCAAGGAGCGGGACATCGCGACGAAGACCGCCGAGAAGGACGCGCGCGTCGCCGCGCTCTGGGGGCCAGGGCCCGAGGCTGCTCGCCCGACGGGGTCACCTGGGAGGGAGGTGGGGGTGGCGCGCGCGGCCTACCATCCGCGGGCCTCGTCCCTCGGCCCGCTCCCGCCAGACCCGACCACGGCCGCGCGCGCCACCCCCACCTCCCCGCGCACCGGCACCTCCCGGGACGGCGCCTCGCGCGACGCCGCGTCCGGTGGGCGCGACGAGCGGCCGCACGCCGGGCACCGGGGTGACTGGTCGCCCGACCTGACGGGCCGGGCGGTGCGTCCGCGCGTCGTCGACCCCCTCGCCGAGGACCAGGGCGACGGGCACGGCAGAGGGCGGGGGGTGGGGACCGCCGAGGGCCGTGGTCGGGCCTGGCGGGAGGACCCGAGGGACGAGGGTCCGGATGGTAGGCCCGAGCGCGGTCCCCACCCCCCGGCCGGAGGCGACCGGGAGCGTGGTGACCACAGGAACAGGATCGAGGGCGCGCTGCGCGCGGACGACACGCACGACGTCGTGCCCGAGCAGCGGCCGCCGTCCGCCGCGGAGGACGGCGAGATCCCCGACGAGGTGCTGGACCTCGCGGACCGGATGCTGCGTCTGCCGCGGCACCTCGGGATCCACTCGGGCGGCATGGTCATGTGCGACCGTCCGGTCATCGAGGTGTGCCCCGTCGAGTGGGCGCGCATGGAGGGGCGCACGGTCCTGCAGTGGGACAAGGAGGACTGCGCCGACGCGGGGCTCGTGAAGTTCGACCTGCTGGGGCTCGGGATGCTCACGGCGCTGCGCATCGGGTTCGGCCTGGTCGAGCAGCACGAGGGGTCGCACCTGGAGCTGCACACGCTGCCGGAGGACGACCCGGCGGTGTACGACCTGCTGTGCGCGGCGGACACCGTGGGGGTGTTCCAGGTGGAGTCGCGCGCGCAGATGGCGACGCTGCCGCGCCTGCGTCCCCGGCGGTTCTACGACATCGTCATCGAGGTCGCGCTCATCCGGCCGGGACCGATCCAGGGCGGCTCCGTGCACCCGTACATCAACCGCGCGCGGGGACGGGAGCCGGTGACGTTTCTCCACCCGCTGCTGGAGAACTCGCTCGGCAAGACGCTCGGGGTCCCGCTGTTCCAGGAGCAGCTCATGCAGATGGCGATCGACGTCGCGGGCTTCTCGCCCGCGGAGTCGGACCAGCTGCGGCGGGCGATGGGGTCGAAGCGCTCGGTCGAGCGCATGGAGGCGCTGCACGGCCGGCTCCTCGAGGGCATGGCGAGGAACGGCGTCCCGCCGGACGTGGGCGAGCAGATCTACGACAAGCTCAAGGCGTTCGCCGACTTCGGGTTCCCGGAGTCGCACGCGTACTCGTTCGCGTTCCTCGTCTACGCGAGCTCGTGGCTCAAGGTGCACCATCCCGCGGCGTTCTACGCGGGGCTGCTCGCGGCGCAGCCCATGGGGTTCTACTCGCCGCAGTCGCTCGTGGCCGACGCGCGGCGGCACGGCGTGACGGTGCTGCGCCCGGACGTCAACGCGTCGGGCGTCGAGGCGACGGTCGAGCGACTCCCGGCGCCCGCGGCGGGGGGTGGCGCGGACCGTGCCCCGGCGAGCAGCGAGGTGACGATCGACCCGGCGTTCGGGCCCGAGCCGGACCTCGGGCTCGCGGTGCGGCTCGGGCTCGCGAGCGTGCGCGGGCTCGGCAAGCAGGCCGCCGAGCGGATCGTCGCTGCCCGGGACGGGGACGGGGAGGGTGCTGAGACACTCCCGGCCGGCCGGGCGTCGTCGTGGGTCGACGACGGGCCTCGCCCGTTCGCCGACCTGCGCGACCTCGTGCGGCGCGTCGACCTCACGACCGCCCAGCTCGAAGGGCTGGCGACCGCGGGCGCGACGGAGTCGCTCGGGACGTCACGGCGCGAGGCGCTGTGGGCCGCGGGCGCCCTGTCGCAGGAAGGGCCGGGCACGCTGCCGGGCGTGAGCGTCGGCGTCGAGGCGCCGCCGCTGCCCGGCATGAGCGACGTCGAGACCGCCGTCGCCGACGTGTGGGCCACCGGCGTGTCGACCGACTCCTACCCGACGCAGTACGTGCGCGACGGTCTCACCGCCGCCGGGGTGCTCACCGTCGCGGGCGCGGTGCGCGCGGCCGAGGAGATCGAGCACGCCGACGAGGCCGAACGCGCGGCGGGGGAGTCGCCCGGTACCCGTCCGCGACCGGGGTCGCGCGTCGCCGTCGGAGGCGTCGTGACCCACCGCCAGCGCCCCGGCACGGCGAGGGGAGTGACGTTCCTGTCCCTCGAGGACGAGACGGGCATCCTCAACGTCGTCTGCTCGGCCGGGCTCTGGCGCCGGTTCCGCAAGGTCGCGCGGGCCTCTGCGGCGATGGTCGTGCGGGGCCGGCTCGAGCGGGCCGACGGCGCGACGAACCTCGTCGCGGAGCACCTCGCCCCGCTCTCGCTCCAGGTGGCGACCACGTCCCGCGACTTCCGCTGAGCCCGGGGACGTCCGGTATCACGCGTTCCGAGCGGCTGCTCCCTCCACGTAGGAGGACCACGGGAAGGACCGGGCCATGTCGACGGAGACAGGACAGGGCGGACGACGCCGGTCCCCGCGTCATGTCACCGCCGTGCTGCTGACGGCCGGGGTCGTGTGCGCGGGCGCGGCGTGCAGCTGGGACGGCGAGCAGCCCGCACCGGACGCCGGGACGGCGACCGACGGCGCAGCGCCCCCGGCGCAGGGCGGAGCCTCCGGCGGCTCGCCCGTCAGGATGGGGACCGCCGCGCAGCAGATCGGCATCGACTTCGCCGAGGTGCGTGCGACGTTCCTCGACGAGATGACGGCGAGCTGTGGTGGGGAGCTGTGCGTGACCGTCGTCTCGGACCCCTCCGACGCCGGGCCCGGCTGCCTCTACGACGGCTCCGACCCGGCGTGGCGCGAGGACCTCACGGTCGAGCGGTGGTCGACCGTCGTCCTCCTGGCCGACTGCAGTGCGACCACCACGGACCCCGGCAGCACGGACCCCGGCAGCACGGAGCCCGGCGCCACGGACCCCGGTACGACGAGCACGACGAGCACGACGACCGGCACCGGCGGCGACCCGAGCGGTACCGACGCCGGGGGCGGCACGACGGGCGACGGGCCGTGACCGAGGGTCCTCCGGCACCCCGCGGTGCTGACCGCCCGGCCGACGCCCGGCCACCGGAGGACGCCGACCCGAGCACCGACGTGCCGCGCCTCGCGCGGATCGCCACGGAGGTCGTGGCCCCTGCGGGACTGCTCACCGCGCTGCTCTACTTCTTCGGCCGACAGCGCGCCATGTTCTTCTACCAGTACTTCGGTGTCGACGTCACGTCCCTCCAGCTCACGTCGACGGACTACCTGGTGCTCGCCCAGGACGGCTTCCTCCTGCCCCTCGCGGTGGTGGCGGTCGTCGTCCTCGTCGCGCTCTGGGTGCGCGGCGGCTCGGTCCGCGCGGGCGAGCGGCGCCCGCACCCGCGCGTGCTCCTCGGCGTCGGCGTGGTCGGAACGGTCCTCGTCGGGTTCGGGCTCTTCCAGGCCGTCTGGCCGGGACGAGGGCTCGCGGACGGCGTCCCGTCCTGGGTCGCGCCGCTCTGCCTCGCGCTCGGCCTCCTGGTCCTGGTCGCCGTCGTCCGGAGGTGGCGCGACGAGCTCCGTCGTTCCCGCCCGGAGTGGCGTCCACCGTCCGTCGCCGCACGCCTCACCGAGTGGGCGGCGGTGTTCACCCTCGTGGCCGTCTCGCTCTTCTGGGCGGTCGCGAACTACTCGGCGGACATCGGGGAGAGCCGCGGCCGTCAGTTCGAGGCGGAGCTCGCCGGGTACCCCGGCGTCGTGGTGCGCAGCACGACGGACCTGCGGCTCGTGGCACCCGGCGTGGAACCGCTGGTCTGCGCTCCGGAGGGTGCCGCCTTCCGGTACCGGTACGACGGGCTCGTCCTCGTGCAGCAGGCGGGCGGGACCTACTTCCTCGTCCCCCGCGACTGGTCGCGCGCGGCCGGCGACTCCGCGGTGCTCGCCGTGCCGGTCACGGCCGGGGTGCGCCTGGACTACCTCCCGCCGGACCCGCAGGGCGGGGCGCCGCGGCAGGGGCCGGTCGCGCCCGACGGCGGCTGCTGAGAGCCGCGGCTCACGCGCCGTCGGGCGCCTCCGGGACGACGACGCACACCTCGAACCCGTCCCGGGCCCGGCGCAGCAGGTAGCGCACGGTGCGCGACTCCTTCTCGTTCGCGTTCTCGTCCCGGTAGCTCCAGCGCACGCGCGCCCACAGGAGTGCGTCGCCGACCTCCTCGACGTCGTCGAGGTACGGGGCGGCGGCCACCAGCCCGCGCTCGCGGTGACCGCGAGCGGCGTCCCGGGCGGCGTCCCGCACCGTGTCGGGGTCGGGGACGATCTCGGACGAGCCCTGCCGCACGGTGAGCGCGGGGAAGGCGTACGCCTCCGCGATCGCGTCGAGGTCGCCCGTGCTCACCGCCACCCCGAACGTGGTGAGGAACGCCTGGACGTCGTCGCTGTCGTAGGACTCCATGTCCTCGTTTCTACCCTGCGCGCGGCCGCACGGCGCGGGCGCGCGCGGAAGTCACCACGCCTGGGCGAGGAGGTCGGCGAACAGCTCGTCCGCGTCGGCGTCGAGACCACGGGAGCGGAACCAGGCGGTCATGGTCCGGCAGTCGCGCAGGAGGAGCTCGGTGCCGAACGGGTTCGCGACGAGGTCCACGACCTGCGGGAGGTCGATGAGGACCAGGCGGTCGTCGTCGGCGAGCACGTTGTAGGGGGACAGGTCGCCGTGCGCGTAGCCGAGGCGCGCCATGACGGCCATCGCGTCGCGCAGCTGGTCCCACCACGAGACGAGCACGTCGGCGTCCGGCCGCGTGCGGGCGAGCCGCGGTGCGGCCTCGTGCGCGTCGCCGTCGCTCGTCCCGACGAACTCCATGAGGATCTCGTTCCCGTCGATCTGCACCGGGTAGGGGACAGGCACGCCGGCAGTCCACAGCTCGGCCAGCGCCGCGAACTCGGCCGCAGCCCACTGGCCCGCCGCGACCTGGCGCCCGTAGGAGGACTTGCGGTCGAGGGCGCGTCGGTCTCGGGTGCGCCGCACGCTCCGGTCCTCGGTGTACAGGGTGTCGCGCCGGAAGGCCCGGTGGTCGAGGTCGCGGTAGCGCTTCGCGGCGAGCAGCGACCGCCGGGCCGGGTCGCCGGGGACGGCGCGCTCGACGAGGTAGACGTCCGCCTCCTTGCCGGTCTTGAGGACGCCGAGGTCCGTGTCGACGGCGGCGTCGGCCGTCACGAGCCACGGCGGGTACGGCTCGGGACCGCGCTGGCCCTTCTCCACGGCGTGCCACGTCGACCACCGCTGATCGGGGTCGAGCGCGGCGTCCAGCACGCCGAGGGACTCGCCGGCATCGTCAGGGCGGTCCGTGCGGCGCAGGCGCCGCGGCGGGGGAGTGCGCGGGTCGCGCGCGAACGTCGGGGGCAGGTACGGGTACGGGTCGGACAGGTCGTGCTCGGGCACGGTGGCTCCTTCGGGCGAGGAGCGCTCGGTGCCGGCCCGGCGCCGGTACGGCGCGGGCGGACGGCGGCCGGCTCAGCGGCGCGCGGCGCTCCCGGGGGTGGTGGACACGCGGGACTGGCTCGTCCAGCTCATGGCGTACCTCCGTCCTCCGGTGCCCGACGACGCGGGCGGCTGGTCAGACCGTGCCATCGCCGGGTGGGGTGCGGCAACGTCTTTTCCCGCCGTCGACGTGTCGTTCACCTGCCGCCGCCTGCCGCCGCCTGCCGTCAGAAGGCGACGGCCACCGCGCTGCCGATCACCGTGACGAGCCGCTCCCACGTCCCGAGCGTGTCGAAGCCCATCTGGTCGAGCGCCGACCACGTGAACCCGACCACGGCGTAGAGCCCGACCGCCGTCGCGAGCAGCCATTCGCGCACCGAGCCCGTGTCGCCGAGGAGCGGGACGGCGAAGCTGCCCCCGGGTCGCCAGACGTCGTCCACGAGGAGCGAGCGCCGCACCCAGCGCGGCGAGCGCAGCTTCACGGGCCACAGCAGCGGGGCGCCGTTCGTCGTGAGCACGTCGCCGAGGATGTGCACGGTCACGCCGAGGCCGACGGCGACGGGGAGCCAGTTCCACTCCTCGGGCGAGAAGAGGGCGACGAGCGCGGCGACGGTGAGCGACGTGAGCCACGGCGCGAGCTTGCCGCGGCGCGTGAGCTTGAGGGCCTTGAGGGCCAGAGCGACGAGCAGGACGGCGAGGACGCCACCACCGACGTACACGGTGCCGAACGACTCGGTCTCGACCGTCAGGAGCCCTGCAGCCCAGGCGAGCGCCGTGAACACCGCGATGCCGAGGAACGAGTGCGTGCCCTGCCGATGCCCTCCGGAGACGGCCTCGACGGCGTCGGAGACCCACTCGCTGACGGGCGGCAGGGAGTGGGCGAAGGTGCCGTTGTGGTGGTCCGCGTCCGGCAGGAGCGCGGCTCCGGCGCACACCACCGCGCCGGTCATGACCCCCACCGACGACACCGGGTGCAGGCCGAGGGCGAACGGGGCCGTCGACGTCACGGCGATCCAGGCTGCGGCTCCCGTGGCGGCATGGTTGGCACCCATCATGGTGAGGCGGTCTCCTCGTGGTCGGTCCCGCCCCGTCCGTCGGCGTCGGGAGGTCTGTCCGGAACGTCCGAACCCTACCGGCGGTCCCTGACACCGGCGCTGCCTGATCCGAGACCGCGAGAAAAGTGTGCCAAGCGCGGATCGGCGACGCTGCCAGCACACGGCGAGACCTCGCCGAGCACCTGGGCCACGCCCGCCGTAGCCTCGACCGGTGCGCCCTCGAACCCTCTCCGCCGTCGGCCTCGCCACCCTCCTCGGGTCGTCGGGCGTGCTGCACCTCGTCCGACCGCAGGTCTTCGAGCCGCTGATCCCGGAGGGTCTCGGCTCCCCGAGGGCGTGGGTCGTGGGGAGTGGTGCGGCCGAGCTCGCGTGCGCCGTCGCGCTCGCGCTGCCGTCGACGCGCCGGCTCGGGGGAGCGGCGAGCGCCGCCCTCCTCGTGGGGGTGTTCCCGGGCAACGTGAAGATGGCGCTCGACTCGCGCCGCGGCGCGCGCGCGTGGGCTCGGCGACCGGCCGTGGCGTGGGGTCGGCTCCCGCTCCAGGTCCCGCTCGTCGCCTGGGCGGTCTCCGTCGCGCGGGACCAGGGTCCCGGCCCTGTCGGGTAGACGGCGGCCCTCGCCGCGAGGCGGGGGCCGCGCGCCGGACGGGACCGGCTGGACGGTCCGTCAGGCGCCGGGCTTGAGCAGCACCTTGGTCCAGCCGTCCTCGCGCGCGTCGAAGCGCGCGTAGCCGTCCGCCGCCTCGTCGAGTCCCAGCTCGTGCGACACGATGAACGACGGCCGTGCCCGGCCCGCCACGACGAGGTCGCGCAGCTGGCGGTTGTACCGCATGACCGGCGCCTGGCCGGTGCCCATGTGCTGGCCCTTGGTGAAGAACGTGCCGTAGTCCCACCCGATGCGGCCCTGCTTCGCGCCCTCGTCCTGCGCGCCCGGGTCCTGGGGCACGTAGACGCCCACGACGCCGATGCCCCCGGTCGAGCGCACGACCTGCACGAGGTTGTCGAGCACGAGCTCGGGGTGCTCCTCGCCGGACGGGTCGTGGGCCTGGTATCCCACGGCCTCGACGCCGCTGTCGACGCCGCGCCCGAGCGTGGCGTCCATGATCTGCTCGACGGGGTCGCCGCGGGAGAAGTCGACGCCCTGGGCGCCGATCGACTCGGCGAGCCGCAGGCGGTCGGGCTCCTTGTCGACCACGAACACGCGTGCGGCCCCGCGGATCAGCGCGCTGTGCGCGGCCATGAGCCCGACCGGGCCTCCGCCGAAGACCGCGACGTCGTCGCCGGGCGACACCCCCGCGAGCTCGGTGCCGTGCCACCCCGTCGGGAAGATGTCGGAGAGCATCGTGAAGTCGTTCTCGTGGTCCGTGCCCTCGGGAAGCTCGAGCAGGTTGAAGTCCGCGTACGGCACGCGCAGCACCTCGGCCTGGCCGCCGTCGTAGGGGCCCATGTTGGCGTAGCCGTAGGCGGCGCCGTCCATGCCCTCCGTGGGGTTGGTGCGGAGGCAGAACGAGGTCCAGCCGGCGATGCAGTTGCGGCACGTGCCGCACGCGATGTTGAACGGGACCGAGACGCGGTCGCCCACCCGGACCCGGTCGACGGCGTCGCCCACCTCCTCGACGATCCCCATGTTCTCGTGGCCCAGGACCTTGCCCTCCTCGACGGCGGTCCGGCCCTCGTACATGTGCAGGTCGGAACCGCAGATGTTGGTGGTCGTGATCCGGACGAGGGCGTCCGTCGGCTTCTCGATCCTGGCGTCGGGGACCTCGGTGACCTCGACCTGCTTCGGCCCGCGGTAGACGACGGCGCGCATGGCGACCTCCTGGCTGTCAGGCGTGCGGACCCGTGTGCTCGAGCCCGGCACCGCCATCGTGTGCAGGCGAGAGGGTGCTCGCACGTGGGGCGGCGACCGGGACGGTGACGCGACCGCGGGCACGCGAATTGCGCTCCCGACATCTTTAACGACCACCTTCCACAAATGGGTTGTGCTCTTCCGGTCAATGCCGTACGGTATTCCTCGGTCCACCCACAGCCGTGCCTTCGGGTGCGGAGATCGACGAGAGAGGAGCAGCGCCGTGCGAGCATTCCACCGGTACGACTCGCGTCGTCCCGTGCTGCGGGACGAGCACGAGCTCGGCCTGTCGAGCGCGCCGCGAAAGTGCTGCTCCACGGATGTTCTCGAGCCCTCCGGCGGCTCCGTCGTCTGACCCTCGCGTCGACACGACGGGCCGCTCCGGAGAATTTCCCGGGGTGGCCTTTTTCATGCGCCGACCATCGGTCGGTGCTGCATTCCCGCGACCATTCATCGTCATTCTTGCCGGCGCCGTGCGTGCATCGTCCGCGCGGCCGTGGTGAATGCATGACGGTGGGCGGTGCGCTTCTTCGTGGTCCTTTCGTCACGACGTCTGCCCGACGTAAAGGGCACCAGCGCACGTAGCTCAGCGGAAGAGCGCCGGCCCCTCGCGGGTCGGGCGTCGAGGGTTCGATCCCCTCCGCGCGCACCCCGTCCCGCCACCCGGCGGGCACCATGGGAAGAAGACCCGAGGAGGTCGTCACCGTGAGCACCGAGGCCCACGCGTTCCCCGTCCCGCTGTCCGGCGCGAAGGCGCCCACCCTGATGTGGGCGCACGAGCACGAGGTCGAGAGCGCCGCGCTCCAGCAGCTGCGCAACATCGCCGCGCTGCCCTGGGTCGAGGGCGTGCGCGTCATGCCCGACGTCCACCTCGGGAAGGGCGCGACCGTCGGCTCCGTCATCGCGATGCGCGATGCGGTCTCGCCCAACGCGGTCGGCGTCGACATCGGCTGCGGCATGATCGGCGTGCGCACCTCGCTCACCGTGGAGGACCTGCCGGACGACCTGCGCGCGGTCCGCTCGCGCATCGAGGCGGCCGTCCCCGTCGGGTTCCACGCGCACGACCAGCCGATCGACCCCCGACGGCTGCGGTCCATCTCCGGGAGCGGTCCCGCCGAGGTCGCGCGCGGCGCCGAGGCGTTCTGGTCGCGGTTCGGCCGCCTCCACGGCAGGGTCTCCGACCTGGAGGTCCGGGCCCGTCGTCAGCTCGGAACGCTTGGCTCAGGCAACCACTTTGCCGAGCTGTGCTCGGACACCGAGGGGCGTGTCTGGCTCCAGCTCCACTCGGGCTCCCGCAACATCGGCAAGACGCTCGCCGAGCAGCACGTGGCGATCGCCAAGCGGCTCGAGCACAACCAGGGACTGGTCGACCGCGAGCTCGCGGTCTTCCTCGGCGGCACGCCCGAGATGGACGCGTACCTCGCCGATCTCTGGTGGGCCCAGGAGTACGCGGCGCGGTCTCGCGCGGTGATGATGACGCTCGTCGTCGACGCGGTCCGTGCCTCGTTCCCCGACCGGGACGTGACGTTCGAGGAGGCGGTCAACGTCCATCACAACTACGTCGCGGTCGAGCACGTCGACGGCCAGGAGCTCGTCGTCACCCGCAAGGGCGCCATCCGTGCCGGCGCGGGTGACCTCGGGCTCATCCCGGGGTCGATGGGCACCGGCTCGTACATCGTGCGCGGCCTCGGGAACCCGGAGTCGTACTGGTCGGCGTCGCACGGCGCCGGTCGCCGGATGTCGCGGACGAAGGCGAAGAAGACCTTCACGCTCGACGACCTCGCGGTGCAGACGGCGGGCGTGGAGTGCCGCAAGGACTCCGGGGTGCTCGACGAGATCCCCGGCGCGTACAAGGACCTCGACGCGGTCGTCGCGGCGCAGTCCGACCTCGTCGAGGTCGTCGCGCGACTCACGACGCTGCTCTGCGTCAAGGGCTGACTCGGGGGTCACCACGCGGACGCCGTCGGCATCGGGACCTCCCGGCGCCGACGGCGTCCGTCGTGCCGTCGCCGCTGTGCTTCTCGCTCCTCGCCACCTCGGCCGTACCGGGTCGTGGCCTCAGGACGACACGTCCGCCGTCGTGAAGCGGCTCCAGGCGAGCGCGCCGAAGACCGCCGCCCACGCCGCCTGGACGGCGAGGCCCCCGCCGAGCACGCCGACGTCGATCTCCGCGCGCAGCAGCTCGCCGACGTCCAGCCAGTGATGGGTGAGGAGCGCGCCGTGCACGGCGGACAGCTGCGGGAGGGCGTCGAGGACGCCGGACACGATCGCGACGACGACTGTCGCCGCCATCGCCGCGACCGGGACCTCGGTCAGCGTCGAGAAGAACAGCCCCACCGCGACCAGTCCGGTGAGCGACAGCCCGACGTACGCGACGATGCCCGCGGTGCGCGCCACGCCCTCGGCGGTGGAGACCGTGTCGCCCGACAGCAGCGTCACGTCGCCGACCCCGAAGTACGCCGCGCCGGTGACGAGCCCGGAGAGGGCGATCGCGACGACCGTGCACGCCGCGAAGACGAGCACGGCGAGCGCCTTCGCGGCGAGGAGCCTGGTGCGGGGCACGGGGACCAGCAGGAGGTAGCGCAGCGTGCCGGCCTGCGCCTCGCCGGCGACGGCGTCACCCGCGACGATGCCCACGACCAGCGGCAGCAGCAGGGGCAGGCACGCGACGAGCGCGGTGAGCACGAGGAACAGGCCGTTGCCGGTCACCCGGTCGAGGAACGGCGGTCCTCCGGCACCCACCGCGGTGTCCTGGGTCACGAACACCACGGTGCCGATCAGCACGGGCACGAGGGCGAGCCCGACGAGCAGGACGACGTTGCGACGCCGGCCCAGGACCAGGCGGATCTCGCTGCCCAGCAGCCTCGTGAAGGCGCCGCGGGTGCGGGTGGGCGGGGTCGCCGGCCCTGCGCCGGTCTCCAGCTCAGCGAGCGACATCGAAGCCCTCCCCGGTCAGCTCGACGAACAGGTTCTCCAGGCTCGGCCGGCGGACCTCGAGCCCGACGAGGTCGAGCCCGGCGCCGACCATCGCGGCCGAGATCTTCTCCGGCGCGACCATGCCCAGGCGTGCGGACAACGCGGTCCCCTCGGCCTGCACGTCGACCAGGCCGAGGTCGCCGAGGAGCCGTGACGCGCCCTCGACGCAGGCACGCGTGGTGGTGACGACGACCGTCGCCTCGCCGTCGGCGGCGAGCTCCTGGGGCGGTCCCTGCACGAGGAGCCGCCCGCGGCTCATGACGCCCACGTGCGTGCACACCTGCTCGACCTCTCCCAGGAGGTGCGACGACACGAGGACCGTCGTGCCGGTGTCGGCCAGATCGCGCAGGAGGTGCCGCACCTCGCGCGTGCCCTGCGGGTCCAGACCGTTCGTCGGCTCGTCGAGGACGAGCAGCTCGCGCGGTCGCAGCAGGGCCGCGGCCAGCCCGAGACGCTGCTTCATCCCGAGGGAGTACTGGCGGAACGGCTTGCGGGCCGCCGCCGTGAGCCCCACCCGGTCGAGTGCGGCTCCGGCCCGGCGGTCCCGGGTCCGGGGGTCGGCGGTCGCGTCCACGGCGTCGAGCCGGTCGAGGTTCGCGCGCCCGGACAGGTAGGGGTGGAACCCGGGCCCCTCGACGAGCGCGCCGACCCGGGGCAGGACGCGCGGCCCCGCGGCGGGCATCGGCTCCCCGAGAAGCGTGGCCGTGCCCGAGGTGGGCGCGACCAGCCCCAGCACCATGCGCAACGTCGTCGTCTTCCCGGAGCCGTTCGGCCCGAGGAAGCCGTAGACGGCGCCGCGCGGCACCTCGAGGTCGACCCCGTCCACCGCGACCTGACCGGAGCGGAAGCGCTTGGTCAGGCCGCGGGTGCGCACGGCGGGGTGCTGCGTGCCGGCAGCGCTCGTCGTGCTCGTCGTGCTCGTCATGCGAGGTCGCGCAGCACCTCGGCGGGCACGGCCCCGACGAGGACGCGGCCGTCGTCGGTCACGAGCACGGAAAGCAGCGCCGAGGAGATCAGCCGGCCCTCGGGGACCTCCTCGGTCAGCTGCTCGTAGAGCGCTGCGGCGTCGATCTCCGGCAGGCCGGGGGCGGTCCCGTCCTCCCCGACGAGCTCGCCGTAGAGGTCCTCGGCACCGGCGGAGCCGAAGCTGCGCTCGACCCCGGGGAGCGCAGCCGCCGAGGCGGGGTCCCCGGCGAGCAGGCCGGCGACGTCGACGCCGTCCACCGACACGACCGTCTCCCAGCCCGTGCCGCTCACCGAGACGCCCTCGGGCGCCGCCGTCAGCGCCTCGGGCCCCGGCGTCGCGTGGTCGGCCGGGTCGGGCAGCGGGACCTCGACCTCGCTCGTGGACGCCCCGGCGGGCGCCGCGAAGTCGAAGACGGCCTCGTCCGGGGTCGTGAAGGACACGTCGGTGAAGCCGATCTCCAGCGCGGGAGTCTGCGTGTCCTGCGTGCTCCAGACCTGGACCCGCAGCGGTGTGGACGTCTCCGCGTCGACCGCGACGAGGACCCGCTCCACGAGGGTGCCGTCGGTGCGCGGCACGAGGCCGAGCTGGTAGGCGTCGCGTCCCGCGACCTGGGTGGCCGTGCCGACCGTCACGTCGGTCGAGAGCGCCGCGTAGGCGACCAGCGCGTCCGCCGCCTGCGCCGGGGTCGGCAGGTCGCCTGCGACGTCGGGTGCGGTGCCCGTGCGGGCGGCCTCGTCGAGCTCTTCGTACGCCGCGAGGTCGTCCGGCGCGACCGTGTAGTGCACGACCTCGTCGTCGCGGCTCGAGTACGTCCAGGCCTCCGGACCGTCCCGCACCACGGAGAACTCGGACAGGTCGCCGAGCAGCGCGGCGCGCGAGCGACCCTCGCCGTCGGACCACAGCCGCACGGTCGAGCTGCCGCCCAGCAGGTCGAGCGGGCTCGCGCCCTGCAGCTCCTCGAGCGGCAGGTCGGGCAGCCCCAGCCGTGCGGTGTGGACCACCGTCCCGGACAGCGGGACCGGCTCGGCCTCCGCGACCTTCGCCAGCAGCTCGGCCGGGGTGAGCTCGGGGAGGTCGGAGTCGGCGGAGGCCACGAGCGCGGGTGCGGCGAACGCGCCGGCGACGACCGCGGCGACCACGACCGGTACCGCCCAGCGTGCGCGGCGCGACGGTCCGCGGACGGGCTCGGACGGGGACGAGGAGACGGGTTCGGCAGCCATGACGACACCGTCGCACACGGCACCTGAGGCCACGCTGAGAAGGGGCCGCCCCCGCTGCCCCCCGGCGCGCGGGAGCCGCGCCACGGGTGCCGTGCTCGCGCCACGGGTGCCATGCTGTCGACGTGCGGGTACTGGTGGTCGAGGACGAGCGGGGTGTCGCCCGGGCGCTGCGCCGCGGCCTGCTGGCCGAGGGGTTCGCCGTGGACGTCGCGCTCGACGGGCGGCGAGGGCTCGAGCTCGCCGCCTCCGGCGAGTTCGACGCCGTCCTCGTCGACATCATGCTGCCCGGCCTGAACGGGTACGACGTGGTCGCCCGTCTCCGCGAGCGGCAGGTCTGGACGCCCGTGCTGATCCTCAGCGCCAAGGACGGCGAGTACGACATCGCCGACGGCCTGGACCTCGGCGCGGACGACTACCTCACGAAGCCGTTCTCCTTCGTCGAGCTCGTCGCGCGGGTGCGGGCCCTCGTGCGGCGTGGACCTGCGCCGCGGCCGGCCGTGCTCACGGTCGGCGAGCTCTCCCTGGACCCGGCGACGCGCGTCGTGACCCAGCGCGGCTACGAGGTCGTGACCACGGCGCGCGAGTTCGCGCTCCTCGAGTACTTCATGCGCCGGCCGGGACAGGTCCTGAGCAAGGGCGAGCTGCGCGACCACGTCTGGGACGCGGCCGGGGACGGGCTCAACGTCGTCGAGGTCTACGTCGGCTACCTGCGGCGCAAGTTCGGTCAGGCGGCCATCGAGACGGTGCGCGGCGCCGGCTACCGCCTGGTGGCGGTCGGCACGACCGCCGGACCCGGTCCCGTCGCGCCGTGACCGGTCCCGGGGACCGGTGACGGCCGTGCGGACCACGTGGTCGTTGCGTGCCCGGCTCACCGTCCTGGCGTCGGTGCTCCTCGCGGCCGCGCTCGTGGTCGGCGCGCTCGCCCTCTCCTCGGTGGTGTCGGGAGGCCGCGTCGCCGCGCTGGACGACATCGCACGCGGGCGTGCGCTCCTGGTCGCCCGGCTCGCGGCGAGCGACCAGGTCCCGGACGTCCTGCCGGTCTCCGAGCCGGGAGAGGTCGTGCAGCTCCTCGGGCCGTCGGGCGACGTCCTGGCGTCCTCGGCGTCGGCGAGCCGGACCCTCCCCGTCCTGCCGGCCGACGAGGTCGCGGGACTGCGCGCCGAGGCCGAGGCCGCCGACGACGTGCGCGTGGTCGGCACGGACCGCAGCGCCTACGACGCCGCGGCGCGGGTCGCGGTGGCACCCGTCGCGGGGCCGGAGGGGACCACCGCCGTGGCGAGCATGCCGCTGCGGGAGGTGGAGGGGGTGGTCCGGGCGCTGCGCGTGTCGCTCGCCGTCGTCGTCCCGCTGCTCACGCTCGTGGCGGCGGGGGTGATCTGGACGGTGCTCGGGCGGGCGCTGTCTCCCGTGGAGGAGCTGCGCCGGGGCGCCGACGCCATCGCCCGGTCCGGGGGACCGGGCGCGCTGCCCGTCCCGCGGGCCGACGACGAGCTCGGTGCGCTCGCCCGCACGCTGAACGCGATGCTCGACAGCCTCCAGGCGGCCGCCGCACGGCAGCGGTCGTTCGTCGCCGACGCGGCGCACGAGCTGCGCTCGCCCGTGGCGGCGCTGCGCGCGAGCATCGAGGTCGCGCGGCTGCACCCCGCGGCGTACCCCGGGAACGAGCTCGCGGTCGAGCTCGAGGACGAGGTGCGTCGGCTGCAGGCGCTCGTCGACGACCTCCTGGTCCTCGCGCGGCTCGGCGCGCTGCCCGTCGTCGACGAGGACGTCGACCTCGGGGCGCTCGCGCGCGAGGTCGTCGCCGTCTCGGGGGAGCGGCCGCCGGGGGAGCACGGGCGCCCTCCCGTCGCGGTGACGGTCGTCGTGCGGGGCGCGGCCGTCGCCCGGGGCGACCGGGCCGCCGTCGCCCGGATCCTGCGCAACCTGGTCGACAACGCCGTCCGGCACGCCACGTCGAGCGTCCGGGTGACGGCGGCGCCGGGCAGCCTCGTCGTCGACGACGACGGACCGGGCATCGACGCGGCGGACCGCGAACGCGTCTTCGAGCGCTTCACCCGGCTCGACGAGGCGCGCGAGCGCGACGCGGGCGGCACCGGCCTCGGGCTGGCGATCGCGCGCGAGACCGCCCGCGAGCACGGTGACGACGTGGTGCTGGGAGAGTCCCCGCTCGGTGGCCTGCGCGCCGAGGTGACGATGTCGCGGGCCTGATCCCGGCGCGACGCGTGCGGGTTCCGGAGCCCGCCGACGCCGACGGCGCGTCAGTACCGCTGCCGGGACCGGGGCAGGCGCACCGCGAGCGTCGTGCCCGCCGAGCCCGGTTCGTCGGCGGTGCTCGACGTGACGGTGATCGTCCCGCCGTGCGCCGCGACGATCGCGTCGACGATCGCGAGCCCGAGGCCCGTCGACCCGCCGGTGCGGTTGCGCGCGTCGTCGCCGCGCGCGAAGCGGCGGAAGAGCACGGGCCGCAGCTCGGGCGCGATGCCCGGGCCGGCGTCGGCGACCTCGACGACGACGGCGTCGCCCTCGTCGCGCACGCGCACGTCGACCCGGGTGCCCGGCGGCGTGTGCGTGCGGGCGTTGGCGAGCAGGTTCGCGAGCACCTGCCGCAGGCTCGCCTCGTCGCCCGTCACGACGAGGTCGACGTCCGCCTCGTCGCCGCCGTCGTCGGTGCCCGGCAGCTCGAGCCCCCAGTCGTGGCCCGGGCCGGCCGCGTGCGCGTCGGTGACGGCGTCGACGGCGAGCGCCGCCAGGTCGACCGGCTCGCGGTCGAGCGGGCGCCCGGCGTCGAGCCGCGCGAGGAGGAGCAGGTCCTCGACGAGACCGGTCATGCGCACGGCCTCGGACTCGATGCGGTCGAGCGCGCGGGACGTGTCCGGGGGCACGACGTCGGGGGAGCGGCGCACGAGCTCGGCGTAGCCGCGGATGGACGCGAGGGGCGTCCGCAGCTCGTGGCTCGCGTCGGCGACGAACCGGCGCACCTGCGTCTCCGACTCGTGCCGCGCGACGAGCGACGTCTCGACGTTCTCCAGCATGCGGTTGAGGGCGGCGCCGACCTGCCCGACCTCGGTGCGCTCGTCGGTGAGGTCGCCGGGAACCCGCGGGATCGCGTCGATCTCGCCGCGCGCGAGCTCGAGCTCGGAGACGCGGCCCGCGGCGGCGGCGACGTCGTCGAGCGGGCGCAACGACCGGCGCACCAGCCAGGTCCCGAGCACCGCCGCGCCGACGAGCCCGACGACACCGAGCGCCACCTCGACGAGGACGTACTGCTGCACGGTGGCGTCGACGTCGGCGGTGCTCTGCGCGACGACGCTGCCGACCCCGTCCTCTCGCGTGGTCGCGACGGCGCGGTACCCGCCGAGGTCGGGGACGTCGACGTCGTGCGGCTCCCCGTCGACGGGGACGGAGGTGAGCGCTGCGACCTGCGCCTCGTCGAGCTGGACGAACGACCCGGTCGTGGTGACGTAGCCGGCCAGCGCGACGGTGCCGCCGTCGGTGCGCACGACGACGGTCCCCGGCCCGACGCCGAACGGGAACCGGGCGGGGTCGTCGCCGGCGCCGGGGTCGTCCGGGAGATCTGCCGGCACGTCCGCGCCGGGTGGACGGTCCGCACGCGGCGGCTCCGCCTCGCGCCGGCTCGCCTCGACGAGCGACTGGTCGAGCTCGTCGACGAGCTGACCGCGCAGCGCGAGCGCCGACGCCGTGGCGAGCGCCGCCGTGACCAGCAGCAGCACGCCCAGGAGCACCACGACGAGCCGTCGCCGCAGCGTCGTCGCCCGGGGCCGGGTCGCCGGGGACGCGGTCCCGGCCTCACCCACGCGCGTCGTCCGTCGTCGCGGCCGGCTTGAGCACGTAGCCGACGCCACGCAGCGTGTGGATCATGGGGTCGCGGCCCTTGTCGATCTTGCGCCGCAGGTAGGAGACGTAGAGCTCGACGATGTTCGCCTGCCCGCCGAAGTCGTAGTTCCAGACACGGTCGAGGATCTGCGCCTTGGACAGCACGCGCCGCGGGTTGCGCATGAGGAACCGCAGGAGCTCGAACTCGGTCGCCGTCAGGCGGACCTCCTCGCCCGCGCGCCGCACCTCGTGGGCGTCCTCGTCGAGCTCGAGGTCGCCCACGACGAGGACCGCGTCCTCGCGCTGCGCGGACGCGCCGCCCCGGCGCAGGAGCCCGCGCAGCCGGGCGACGACCTCCTCGAGGCTGAACGGCTTCGTCACGTAGTCGTCGCCGCCCGCGGTGAGCCCCGCGACCCGGTCCTCGACGGCGTCGCGCGCGGTGAGGAACAGGACGGGCACGTCGGTGTCGCGCTCGCGCAGGCGCCGCAGCACGGTGAGGCCGTCCATGTCCGGGAGCATGACGTCGAGCACGACGACGTCGGGCCCGGTCTCCCGTGCCGTGCGGACCGCGGTGTGGCCGTCGAGCGCCGTCGAGACGTCCCAGCCCTCGTACCGCAGCGCGGAGGTGAGGAGCTCGGCGAGGTTGGGCTCGTCGTCGACCACGAGGACGCGCACGGGCGAGCCGTCCGGCCGGGTCAGGCGGGGACGGTCGGCGGGCTGGCTCGGGAGCGGTGCGGCGGGCATGGTTCCAGCGTCTCGCGGTCGGCCACGGACCGCCTGTGGCGCGACTGTGCGCTCGCTGTGCGTGACGCGACGCGGGACGGATCAGGCCGGGACGAGTGCGGGCTCCGGTGCGCGGTCGACGTGCGGCTCCGGCTCGGGTGCACGCCCGGCGTCCGGCTCAGATGCACGCCCGGCTCCCGGCTCAGGCGCACGTCCGGCTGCGGGACGCTCCGCGGTCGTGCGCCGGGACCGGCGCAGCCGCCGGTGCAGCGCACCTGCGCCGACCACGCCGACGACGACGAGCCCGCCGGCCACCAGCGCACCGCGTGCCCCCAAGATCTCCAGGAGCAGCCCGAGCAGCGGAGGCCCGGCGAGGCCCCACGTGGTGCTGGCGGTGCGCCAGACCCCGAGCACCCGCCCCCGCAGGTGCGACGGCGGGTCGGTCTGCAGGACGGTGGTCCCGGCGGTGTCCGAGATCGACTCGACCACGGCCATCGGCCCGACCACGAGCAGGAGGACCGTCAGGGTCGGGGCGAGGCCGGCGACGACCTGGAGGAGCGCGCCCACGGCGGCGAGCAGGGCGACCAGGTGCACCGTCGGTCGACGGAGCCGTCCGGCGAGCACGGCTCCGAGGATCCCGCCGACGGCGAGCACGGTGGACACCGTGCCGAACTCCTGCGCGCCGCCCGCGAGCGCCCCCGTGACGAGGACGGCGAGCGTGAGGGTGTAGTTGCGGCCGAGGACGGCGCTCACGGCCGTGACGACCAGGAGCGCCACGAGCCGGGGTCGACCGAAGAAGTAGGGCACGGCCCCGCGGTCCTCGTCGCCGGGTGCCGAGCGCACGACCGGAGCCGGTCCGACGACCGGTCCGACGACCGGTCCTGCGGTCGGCACGTCCACCTCGGCAGGCGCCGACGTGCCGGCCCGCCCGGCGTCGGGGTGCAGGACGAGGAACGGCACGACGAGCGCCACGCCGAGAAGGGCCGTGCCGTTCGCGAGGTAGGCGACGGCCGGTCCGGCGAGCGCGACGGCGCCGCCCGCGAGCGCGACGCCGACGAGCCGGCCGGCGCTGTGCACCACCGAGCCGATCCCGATGGCCGACGGGACGTCCTCGACGGGGACGAGGTCGTTGCCGAGGAGGGCGGTCGCCGGTCCGTCGACGGTCGCGACGAGGCCGGTGACGGCGGCGAGGGTGAGGAGGACGGGCAGGGTGAGCAGGTCGAGCGCGACGAGCCCTGCCGTCGTCAGCGCGACGACACCGAGCACCGCCTGGCTGAGGGCGGCTGTCAGCTTGCGCGGCCACCGGTCGACGACGGCGCCGCCCGCGACACCGAGGAGCAGCGCGGGGGCGGCCTGGACGGCGAGCGAGAGGCCGGTGACGGCCGCCGACCCGGTGATCTGCAGGACGAGCAGGTTCTGGACGGTGAGCTGCATCCAGGCGCCCGCGTTCGACACGAGGTTCGCGCCGGACCACCAGCGCATCGACCGGTGACGCAGCGCGCGCCAGGGAGACCGGTCGGGGGTCGTCGGTGAGGGTGGTCGATCGAGAGCGGGACGGGGCAGCTTCAGGGCAGGGTGAGGCACAGCACGCAATCAGGGAGAGGTGGGCGCCCGTCAGGACCGGGGGCGCGAGCGTCCGGAGCGGGCACCCCGCGCGGACGGTCGAACATTCAAGCAAGCGTCTCGGGAAGCGCTCCACCTCCGGACCCCGATCGTGACCAAGGTCGCAGCGCGCGAGCGCGCCGCCTCCCTGCCTACGGTGAGCGGAACCTGTCGACGGACGACGAGGAGGGGCCGTGCTGACCGAGGTCGCGGACCGTGTGCACCGGCTGGAGCACGCCTACGTCAACGTCTATCTCGTCGCCGACGACGACGGCCGGGTCCTCGTCGTGGACACGGGCCTCCCGGCGACGTGGGACCTGCTCGGGCACGCGCTGCGAGAGCTGGGGCACCGCCCGTCCGACGTGGCAGGCGTCGTCCTCACGCACGCCCACTTCGACCACACCGGCTCGGCCGCGAGGGCGCGGTCGAGGCTCGGTGTGCCGATCTGGCTCCACGAGGACGACGCCGAGATCGCCGCCCACCCGTACCGGTACGCGCACGAGAACGTCCGCGCGCTCTACCCGCTGCGCTACCCGGCGGCCGTGCGCATCCTCGCGTCCATGGCGGCGGCAGGTGCCCTCCGGGTGCCCGGCGTGCGGGGACTGCGGCACGCGGAGCCCGGCGCGACGCTTCCCGTGCCGGGCTCGCCCCGCGTCGTCTTCAGCCCTGGCCACACGGCCGGGCACTGCGCGCTGCACCTGCCCGAGCGCGACGTCCTCCTCACGGGCGACGCGCTCGTCACGCTCGACCCCTACACCGGCACGCGGGGGCCGCAGATCATCGCGGGTGCGGCGACGGCCGACAGCGCCCAGGCGCTCGCGTCCCTGGACCGCCTCGTCGAGACCGGCGCGACGACGCTCCTGCCGGGTCACGGGAATCCGTGGACCGAGGGGGTCGGGACCGCCGTCGAGCGGGCACGGGAGGTCGGGCCGCACTGAGCGAGAGCGCCGTCGGCGGGCAGCTCGCTTGCCGACGGCGGAACGACGAAGCGGGCCCAGGTTTCCCTGGACCCGCTCCGTCGTCGCTGTCTCAACGAGTGTCCGGAGGGGGACTTGAACAACTTGACGCCCCCTCTGCTGACCTGCAGAAACGCCGCGATCGGCGGAATACTGCCGATCAGTGTGCGCCGTTGTGGTCCGCAGTGGTCCACTTTGAGAGCGCCGTGAGCCTAGGGGCGCACGTGATGGGCGCACAAGGGGCGCACGGCCCGGGCGGTGCATTTCTCGCGGAATGACGCCAGAAAGTCGCCGAGGCGTCCCGGGCGTGTCCAACTCCTCACGCGGGGCGATTGCCGTCGCAGCTCGACGTTCGCCAGTCGGCGAGCCTAGCGAGGCTGGCGCCCGAGCGTCCTCCGCGCCACGGTGCTTCGCGGGTCGTTCGCGTGCGCCCATGCACTCCGGGGGTCCAAGGGTGCGCGCCGTCGCGCACGCGAACGCCGCCCGGACCAGCACGGTTCCGAGCGGCGTCTGGGGTCGAGCGTCAGCTGGCGCCCGAGGTCACCAGGTGCGGTCGGCGGCGAGCACCTCGCGCGCGAACTCCACCGCGGCCGCGGTATCGGCCTCGTCCAGGCCGTAGCCAAGCGGCGCATCGACGTAGAGCCGCGGGCGGTCCAGCAGGGCGAGCGACCGGGCCGGGTACGTCGCCGTGGTCGGGCTCCACCGGGCGGGTGTGCCCCGCTGGTGCGCAACCTGCACGACCGGGACGCGCTGCCACGCCGATGCGGGGGAGACGTAGAACGCGAACGCCCCGCTCGGGGCGACCTGCACCGGCCGGCGCCCGCCCCCGCCGATCACGACGACGTCGGCCGCCGGGGACCACGGGTAGCGGTTCAGTCGGGCAGCGAGCTCCACCCGCGCGGCGTCCAGGTCGCGCTGCAGCAGCGCGGTCACCCGGTCCTGCGTGTCGCACCAGTGCTGCAGCTGCTGACGCTCGCGCACCGCGGTCACAGGCGGCCGATGCGCCCAGGCGTCGTCGACGCGTGCCTCGCGCTCGGCGATGCGTCGCTGGAGCACCTGGACGGAGCGCTCCGCCGCCTGCACGGAGCGGTCGATCGCCGTCAGCTCCAGGTGCCCGAGCTTGAGGTCCTCGAGATGGGTCATGCCACAAGGATGTGCGGCAGGACTGACATGTCGGCGCTGCCGCACATGTACTCGGGGTGAGCAGCAACCGAACCGCGACCCTGACCGGCACCCGCCGTCGTCCGATCCTGCTGCTGCGCTTCGACCGGTACGCACCGGTCCCGGTGAACGCGAAGTTCCCGAAGTACCCCGAGCGCAAGGTCATGCGCCCCGGGAAGCAGAAGGTCCACCGCGGCCGCCCCAAGATGCTCGTCGACTGGGTGCTCGCGCTGCCCGGCCGGTACTTCGACAAGGACGCCGGGCACTGGGTCGTCTACAACCCCGGCCCCGAGATCGACCGGGTGCTCGCCGAGCTGAACTTCACCGTCGACCTGTCCCACGGCACCAAGGCGGGCATCACCCACCTGGCCGACCTCGCCACACCGTGGATCGAGGTCGCCCCCGACGACCCGTGGACCACGCACGTCTACCCGCGGTTCTCCGACGCCGGCGAGCACGTCCCGCTCGGCTCGGTCTGGCAGGCCAAGGACAAGGACCACCCGAACCTGCTGCGCTGGCTCGTGCACACCCCGGACCTGCGCCACCTCGCCGCCGCCGGCGTGCCCGTGCCCGCCGACCTGATCGAGCGCGGCAAGGCCCTGGTCGCCGACGTCACCGGCGGCGTGCTGGGCACCTCGCGCCCCGACTGGCCCATGCTGCTCGGCACGATGCCGCGCGCACCCAAGAAGATGCCCGACGGGCTGCCGGCGCTGCCCGAGTGGGCCGGGCGCACCCTGTTCGGCTACCAGGTCTCCGGCGCCTACTCCATCGTCGGCGGGCACGGCCTGCTGGCCGACGAGCCCGGCCTGGGCAAGACCCTGCAGTCCATCGCCGCGCACGCCCTCGTGGAGACGAAGCGGCTGCTGGTCATCTCCCCGCCGGTCGCGCTGACGAACTGGGTCAACGAGATCGCGAACTACCGGCTCGCGTTCCCGGCCAAGCACCCCGAGGCGCGTCCGGGGGCCGGGACCACCGTGATGATCTCCGCGGGCCGCAAGATCCCCGACTTCCCCGACGTCGGGGCGATCGTCGTGCCTGACTCCCTGCTGACCTCCCGGCCCGAGATGCGCGAGCAGCTCGTGGCGTGGGCGCCGGACGGCCTCATCGTCGACGAGTCGCACCGGCACAAGAACTGGTCGACCGACCGGGCCCGGGCCGTGCGCTCGGTCGCCCAGCGCGTCTCCGGGCTGCGGGTGCCCATCTCCGGCACGCCGATGACGTCCAGCCCCGAGCAGCTGGCCTCCCAGCTGGCGATCAGCGGGCACCTGGACACCGTGTTCGGCGGGCTGCACGACTTCCTGACCGCGTACTGCACCGTCGACCAGTACGGGCGGTTCAGCCCGCGCAAGCGCGCCCTGGGCGAGCTCAACGCCATCCTCAACAAGGACGTGTGGGTGCGCCGGTTCGCCGAGCAGGTCTACAACCGCGACCCCGACGGGCCGACCATGCCCGAGGTGCTGCCGCCCCGGGCGAAGTACATCGACCTGGACCCGGCCGGGCGCGCGCTCTACAAGGAGGCGATCACCAAGCAGCGCGAGGTGGCCGACGAGTGGCTCGCGACGTTCGGCGAGGCTCGGGACGGCACGCCGCGCCTGCCGTCCGACGAGGAGATCAAGGCGTTCGCCGCCACCAACATCGGGTTCATCTCCCCGCTGCGCAAGGCCGCCGGCCTGGCCAAGATCCCCGCGGCGGTCGAGTACATCACCGAGTGGATCACCGCCCAGGACGCCGGTGGCCACGACCGGCCGCTGCTGGTGTGGTGCCACCACAACGAGGTCGCCACCGCGATGCGCACCGCGATCGAGGACGCCGGCGCCGACGTGGCCGTGATCGACGGGGCGACGTCCGCGGCCAACCGCGGCAAGATCACCGCCGACTTCCAGGGCGGGCGGTACAAGGCGCTCGTGCTGTCGCTGCAGGCCGCCGGCGTGGCCATCACGCTGACCCGCGCGTGCGACAACCTGTTCGTCGAGTCCGACTGGGAGCCGACCACGCTGACCCAGGCGCGCGACCGCACCAAGCGCATCGGCCAGCAGCGCGCGATCACCCTGACGACCCTGCTGGCGACCGGCACGCTCGACGAGCACCTGCAGCGCGTCCAGCGCCGCAAGGCCGAGATCCTCAACCCGGTGCTCGGCGAGGGCTACGACACCTCGGTCGCGACGCAGGAGACCGACGACCTCGCCTCGGTCGGTTCGATCATCACCACGATCGTCACCGAGCAGGCCGAGGCCCGCGCCAAGCGCAAGGCCACGAGCCGGCGGCAGGTCGCACGTGCCGCGTGAGGATGCCGCACATCGGTACGCCATGAACACCGCACCGAGGACCGGCACGCTCACCGTCGAGCCTGCGCACCGCCGCGCCGTGGGGCGGCGGGCATGAGCCGCATCGAGGTGGACACGCCCGAGGGCGCCGCCGTCGTGCTGCGCGCGTGCAACCCGGCCTGTGCCCGGCTGGACCTGCTGTCGGTCGCCCGGGCCCACCGCGGACAGGGCAAGGCGCGCGCCGCGCTGGCCGCCGTAGCCGCCGTGGCGGACGCCCGCGCCATGACCGTGCACCTGAGCGTGGACACGGGGTTCGGCTCTCACCGCGCCGGCCTGATCCGGCTGTACCGCGGTGCGGGCTTCCGGTACGTCGCCGGGTCGTCGGGCGCGATGATCCGATCGCCGCGCACTGCCTAGCTCCACCGTCTCGCCGACGCGCCGGGGTGTCCTGGGCGGCCGGTAGCCTCCAGGCGTGACATGGACGTCCGGCGAGCCGATCGCCACCCCGCGCCAGGCCGAGGAGTTCGCCGCCTGGCACCTGCGCACGCTCGGCTTCGCCGACGCCCAGGTCACCCAGGCGAGCAACGACGGCGGCATCGACGTCCGCTCCACCCGGATCCTCGCCGAGGTCAAGCAGCTCACCGCCGTCGTCGGACGCCCGCTGCTGCAGCGGCTCGTCGGCGCGCGCGGCGCCCAGCACCACCTCGCCCTGGCGTTCTACGCCGCGAACGGCTACTCCCGGGGCGCGCGCGAGTACGCCGAGGAGATGGGCGTCGCCCTGTTCACCTACTCGACGCTCGGCGACGTCGTGGCGGTCAACGCCCCGGCTCGCGAGCTCGAGGCCGCCGCACCGCCACCGGAGCCCGCGACCCCACCGCGCCCGAGCGCCCGGTCGGCCGCCCGGGCCGCGTACGTCGACGCCAAGGCCAAGGCGGAACAGCAGAGCCCGGAGGAGCTGCTGAGCGAGCTCGCCGACTGGCTGGAGAAGGCGCTGCTGGTCATGGGCCCGATCGGCCTGCTGCTCGGCGTCGGGATGCTGTTCACGCTCCCGAGCTCGGACGACCTGGTCGAGTCCCTGCGGTCCACGCTCGGGGCACTGGCCGTCGGCGCCGGGCTGCTCGTGCTGCTCGTGCTGATCCGGCGCGTGCGGCGCAAGCGTCGCCGGGGCTGGTAGCCGCTACAGCGCGTCAGCCACAGCCTGCGCCTGGGAGGCGTCGCTGAACGTGCGCGGGAAGCCCGACGCGTTGCGCAGCGGCTCGCCGTCCGGGCCGATGACCCGGAACTTCGCGCCCGCCGGCTCGACCCGCCCGCCCGGCCGCGGCTGCGGCGCCGACGCCTTCGGCTTCGCGGCCTGGTGCGCCGGGCGCGCCTTGCGCTTCGGCTTGTGGTGCCGCTCGATGCCCAGCGCCCGCTCGATGTCGCGCCGGATCTTCTGGGCGTTGCCGCCCTGCATCGTCAGGCCCGAGCGCAGCACCGTCCCGTCTGGAAGCGTCCAGCGCACGTGAGTGCTCTTGGTGATCTCCACGGTGCCACCGGCGCGTCGAACGTCGCGCACGAGCGGCTCCAGGTCCTTGTTGATGCCCAGACCCACGGTGTCCTCCAGATGTCGATGCGGGGGTGTCGACCAGTGGATGTGCGGCAGGCGCCGCCGTGCCGCACATCAGATCACCAGTCGCTTCCCACACGGGGGAGCAGCAGCACGAGGAGACGCCATGCCCGAGCAGGCCACGCAGCGGTACGAGACGCCGGTCAAGATCACCGACGTGTTCCTCGGGTTCGAGGGCCACGGCATCTTCACCATGACGCTCACCGTCGACTTCGGCGGATCCCAGGCGATGATCGGCGGCTACAACCTGCAGGGCGACACCGGCTTCGCCGCCGCGTTCATCCGCGGCGTGCTGCAGGCCACCGGCTCCAACGACATCACCCAGATCAAGGGCAAGACCGTCCTGCTCATCAGCCGCAACGACCGCCACTCCGCGAGCGTCGGCGCGCTCGGCATCAAGCAGATGCCCTTCGACGGCGGCAGCGAGTTCCTGTTCGACGAGGCCGCGGCCCGGTACCGGTGACCGTGACCGTCGAGCAGCTGCGCGCTCTCGACGGCGCCGCGCAGTTCCTGAACGCTGCGCGCGCCGTCGGGAGCGCCGTCGTGCGCACCTCGCCCGGGCACCCCACCCGGGAGATGGCACTGCTCGCCGGGGCCGAGATCGCCGACGAGCGCCACGTGCCGGTGCACGCCGTCCTCGAGGCCGCGCTTCACCCGTTCCTCGCGAGCTGGATCCGCGAGAGCTTCGACCGCCCGATCCACCTGCACTCGCCGAAGGACTTCACCACCAGGCCGGTGCCGGCCGCCGCGGTCCTGGTCGTCATCAGCGAGGGCGGCGGACCGCAGAGCGCGCCCTACGAGGGCGAGCTGCTCGCGATGGCCGCCACCCACCCGCTCGTCGTGCTGCGCGACCCCGCCAACGTGTACCGCGCCGCAAGCCGCCTGCACACCGTCGCAACCCGCCAGCCCGCCCGGTTCTCCTTCACGGCACTGCGCCCGGCGCGTCAGACCCGACGGTGACCGTGTAGAACCCTCCGTGTGCGGTACGAATGAGACGTTCAACCCCCACAGCACGGAGGAACCGATGGCTCAGCGCATCGAGGTCAGCCTGATCGACGACGTCGACGGAGGGAAGGCGGCCGAGACGGTCACCTTCGCCCTGGACGGCGTCGCCTACGAGATCGACGTCAGCACCGAGAACGCGGGCAAGCTGCGCGACGACCTCAGCCGGTTCGTTCAGCACGGCCGCCGCATCGCCAGCCGCAGACCGGGCCGCCGGACAGCGAGGTCGGCACCTTCACCCGACCGTGCTGCCGTGCGGACATGGGCGCGCGAGAACGGTCACGAGGTCAGCGGGCGCGGGCGCATCCCGCAGGGCGTGCTCGCCGCGTACGAGGCCGCGCACTGACCCGCGGGTGAGGGTCATGGCCGGGCAGGGTGCCCGCACATCTACCGGCCATGACCAGCACCGCGTTCGACGCCGCCGCCCACCCGCGCACGCCCGCTGGCGTCTCGGCCGGCGGGCAGTTCTCCATCAAGACGCGCTCCGAGGCCGACCTGGTACTCGACCGCGCCGACCTGTACGCCGACCACACCCCGCCGATCGGTGGCGACGACCACGTCGCGTTCATCACCCCCGACGGCGCGACCCGCCTCGCCCACGCCGCCGCCGAGCGCACCGGCTGGCCCCTGGTCGCCGTCGCCAGCAGCGGCTCCCCCGAGGGGCCCGTGCACGTGGGCGTGCGCACCCCGTCCGGTCAGATCCTCGACATCTCGGGCCTGTCCAACGAGAGCACCTGGGTCGCGCGCTGGGGCCACCGCGTCTCGGACGACAACGGCAAGGCGGTCATCGTCGACGCGCCCGACGTCGACCGGGAGCAGGCCGGCGCCATCAGCGACGCCCGGGCTGGGGAGGTCGCCGACCTGCTGCTCGCCGAACACGGCGACGCCGCCCGCGCCGACGTGCCGCCGGTCAACGACGCGGACGACACCACCTTCACGGGCGGGTACTGCCACCGCCTCGCCCAGGCCCTGCACGAGCGCACCGGCTGGCCGCAGGTCGTCATCGCCGACGGCCCGAACGGCGTCGTCGGCTGGGTCCACGCCGGCGTGCGGACCCCGTCCGGCCAGATCCTTGACGTGCGCGGCCTGCACTCCGAGGACGACTGGGCCGAGGAGTGGGGCTCGACGGTCGACGCCTACGGCCACGACATGCCCGAGGAGGCCGGGTACGACGGCGACGACGTCTGGGTGTACCCGGCCGACCAGTTCGACTGGACGCCCGAGAAGGGCTGGGGCGAGCCCGACGGCGGGCACGACGAGAGCACCGAGAAGCGCGCCGCGCAGGTCGCGGACCTGCTGATCGCCGAGCACCGAGCCGACGCCGAGCAGAGCGGCGCCTGAACCGCGTGCGGCAGAGCCCCTGGTCAGACCTGGGCTCTGCCGCACATCGGTAGGCCATGACCACCGCACACGCCCCTGCCATGCGCGCCGTCGCGCCGTCGTACCAGCTGCTCAAGCGCGAGCTCGCGCGGGCGGTCCGCGGCGCTGGGCTGCTTCCCGACGCCTCCGCGGCGGCGAGCATCGAGGACACCTACCAGGCGCTGATCGGCTTCTTCCCGACCGGGACGCCCGTCACGGCCGTCTACATGCATGAGGGCACGCCGGTCGAGATCACCGGAACCGTCATCGGGTCGAGCCGGTCGTCCAACGAGGAGCCGTCGTTCGCCGTGGCCGTCATCGACGGGGTCGTGCGCGACCTGCCCGGCTCCCTGCTGGCCCGGACCGACGCGTGAGCACGACCCGCCTGACCTCCGCCCAGGTCGAGGCGCTCGAGCGCGTCGCCGACGGCAGGGTCACGAGCGAGGACACCGGCGAGCGCCGCGTGTGGCGTGTGCGCGGGTTCTGGCAGCCCGCGCCGGCGCGCCCGTACGAGCGCCTGCTGGCCGACGGCCTGATCGAGGCGCAGTTCGAGATCTACCCGACCCCCGTCACCGTGACCGACACCGGACGAGAGGCACTTTCGTGAGCGAGCGCATGACCACCATCACCCTGCCGGGCACGCCCTACGAGGGCCTGTCCGACCACGGGCGCCGCACCGCGCCGCAGATGATCGCCCTGGCCCGCGAGTACGCCGCGTCCGAGCTCGCGTCGGCCCAGGCGGCGCTGGCGGCGTCCGACGAGGAGTTCCGCGTCGTCACGCACCGCGGGATCCACCGCAAGACCGCCCGCGACGTCATCCAGGAGGGCCGCGAGCCTGCCCGTACCCCGCGCACGACGTGGCCGGTCGGCACCGTGCTGCGCGGCACCGAGCACTACCCCGACGGCGGGTCGAGCACCGCGACCATCCTCATCACCTACGTCTCGGACCAGATCATCCTGGCGCGCAACGTCGACACCGGGCGCGAGTCGTCCTGGGACCTGAGCCTGCGCGACTGGCAGGAGGTGGCCCGATGACGCACGTGCCCGCACTCAGCCCGCGCATGGTCGACCTGATCGGCGCCGACACGCCCCTGCCCGTGCGCCGGGTCGGGACCCTGGCGAACACCGTGCGAGTGCCCCGCGAGCTGCGCGCCGGGCACGTGCTGCAGGCCGACCTCGCCGCGCTCACGTCGCACGGCCACCGGGCGCTCATGCGCGCAGCCAGCACCCTGGCGATGCTGCAGCGCAACGGCGCGCACGGGCAGGCGACCGTCCTGTACGACGGGTCGCTGATGAACCCGCGCACCGTCGTCGTGGTCGACGCGCCGGGCGTCGAGACGCGCCTGGTCGTCTCCACGCAGGACACCGTGATGGGCGCGAGCCTGTACGGCCTGGGCGGCAAGTGCGTCGAGGTCGGCATGCTCGGCCACCGCGCGCCGGCCATCGACTGGGCACCCGGCGGGGCGACGCCGAAGGTGGGTCGCGACCGGCTGCTCCACCTGATCGCCCAGGCTGCCGCACCGACCGCGTTCGCGGAGGTCTACGGCCCCGAGCACCGCGAGGTCATCGAGTTGCACCACCTGGAGTGGAGCAAGCGGGGCATCGCCTGGGGGCTGTCGACCCCGTACGGCGGCCTGACGGTCGCCCTCGACGAGTACAGGCAGCGGGTCTCGACGCCGCGGCACCCGAACGGCCGGGGCACATGGGGGCGCAACCGGTGGGTCGAGCCGCAGCTGGTGCAGGCAGCGGAGATCAAGGCCGCGTCGGCGATCGGCACGTACGACCTGAGCGAACTCGTCGGTCCCGCGCACGACCTGGCCTACCAGGCTGCCGCCGCCTTCCTGCGTGCGCCCGCCCGGACGGTGGTCGAGTGAACGCCGCCGACGACGACCGGAACGCCGACGCCCACATCTCCGAGGCAGGTTCCGATGCGACTGCGTGACGCCGCCCTGACCGTCGCCGACGCCGGCGGCCCGCTTCCCATCACCCACACCGACGGCGCACCGGTCGCCGAAGCCGACAAGCGAGGCCTGCGCATGGTGCGCCTCGCGCGCGACCTGATGCTGCAGCTGCGACGCGCCGGCGTCGTCGGCACCGCCCGTGTGTTCGCCATCGACGAGACATCCCGGCGCGGCACCAGGTCGATCGTGCTGGCCGTCGCACCGGCCGGCGCGCCCACGAACTTCCAGATCGTCGCGGCCGACGGCATGACCCGCCGCGGCTCGCTGCACTCAGTCACCGGCGACCCCTACGGGTACCTCGCCGTGCCCGGCGGTCGCTGGGCCGAGATCAGCCTGAACCACGGCCCCGAGCGGCTCAACCTCGAGCTCGCCGAGTCGCTGGCCGGCACGCTCGCCGGCGCCGTGTGGGACGACGTCGTCGGCACGAAGGGCGGACGGGGAGCGATCCGGCTGCGCAAGGCCTGGGCCCAGGAGGGGGTCGTCGTGTTGATGCTCGACGGTTCCGTCGGCCGCACGCGGGTCGCCATCGCACCCGGTGGGCGCGTCACCTCGATCCAGTCGATCGACGACAGCGGCGCGCTGGTCCGCGCGGGCGGCGCGTACCAGGACTTCCTCGCCCACCAGCTCGCCGACGCGCTGGGCGACATCGACGTCCTGGGACGGTTCCGCGACGCCCTCGTGCAGTCCGTGCACGCCCACCTGCCGACCCTGCCGAAGGACGTCCGTGGCTTCGAAGTCCACTGAGCGCGAGCGCGCCCGCCTGCAGGCCGCCGTCGAACGCGAGACGTGGGTGATCGCCCGGCACACGTTCACCAGGCAGTGCGCGCAGGAATCGCTGCAGCGCCTGGACACCTCCGCCAAGGGGCACCCGAGCCACGAGTTCACGCCCTGGGAGCCGCTGCCCACCCGCGAGTCCGTCGCGGCGATGGCCGAGCGGATCGGGCCCTACTGGTGGACGTACGCGGTCGGGCGCGCCGCGGAGCGCAGCGCGTACCCCGAGTGCGTGCACTGCCGGACCGTCCTGGGCAGCATCAACGCCGGCAAGCCCTGCGCAGGCGACACCCACCGCTGTCCCGAGCCGGACCCCGACGGCACCTTCCGCCAGAACCAGCGGCCAGTCGCGTGCGGGCGGCCCGGCACCTTCACGCCCGGGCGCGTCACCTGGTCCTGCCAGGCTGGGCACGTCCTGGCCGAGCGCCACGCCACGGCCAGCCCGAGCCCGCACGCCACCTGCGCCCGACTGCACTGCCCCTGCGTCCACCTCACCACGGGAGCCTCATGACCACGCTCGTCGCCTACGACCCCCGCGCCTGGGCGTCCTGGCGCGCCCTCGCGCTCGGCCACGTCCAGGCGCTGACGGCCGCCGCCGGTCGCCCGGAGCCCGACGTCGAGTCCCGCACCGAGACGATCCTGGGCATGGTCGCCGAGATCCGCGAGCTCGACCTGGACGCCACCTCGGTCCGGCTCGACCTCGCCGAGATGGCCCTGCTCACCCCGGACACCGAGCAGGCGTGGCCGGCCGACAGCGCGCCCGGCACCCCGGGCCCGGGCGGCTGGGTGGACGCCAGCGCGCTCGAGGTCGCCGCCGGGCTCATGAGCGACCTGCGCGAGCTCAACGACCGCGTCACGGACCGTGCCGCCGCCGGGCCGGTCGCCGCCTCGTGGGCCGCGGTCCAGGCCGCGCACGACGCGCTGGCCGGCGCCCCGGTCGTCGCCGTCGAGCCGCACGCCCCGGCCGCGCCCGAGGAGTTCGCGACCTGGTGGGCCCAGCTCGGTACCGCTTCCGCGCTCATGGCCGGGTGGAACGCCACCGCGTTCATCGAGAACCGCCACGGCAAGCCCTGGGAGCCCGCGCTGGACCTGCGCCTGCGCTTCGAGGGCGGCCGGGTGCGCGTGGCCGCCGACCTGCAGTCCTACCAGTTCGCCGACTTCGCCCAGCTCATGACCGGCTCCACCCTGCAGTCGGTGCTGATGGGGCTGAGCCGGTGCGCCGACGCCGGGCAGGCGTGGGCGGCCACCCGCAGCGCCACCGGCCTGGCCGCCAAGGCTCGCGAGCGCGGCGGCGACGTCGACTGGTGGGTGGGTGCCGACCCGGCGTTCGCCGACCTCGCACCGCTGGTCTGGTCGCTGCTGGACGGTCACGGTTCGCTGCACGTGGCCTTCGGCCCGGACGCCACGTGGACGCTCGCCGGCCCGGTCGAGGAGTCCGGTCGCGGGCTGGCGGCGCTGCGCTCCGCGCTCGGGCGGGCGTGGTGGACCTGCCGCACATAGGCAGGTCATGACCGCCGCTCTCGCGCCCGCCCCGGACCTGCTCGACAACCTCACCCGCCTGCAGCGCGAGGACCTGACCCGGCTGCTGGACGCCGGCAACGTGGTCGCGTACGGGTTCGTGGGCGCCACGCTCGAGGTGCTTGTGCAGGTCGAGCAGGACGCCGCGATGGGCCCTTACGACGAGCCGTGGCGCGTCGAGCAGCGGTTCTGGCACGGCTGGCACGACTCGCGTCGCGTCGGCCTCGCCCAGGCCGAGCTCGCCGTGGACGCGATGCTGAGCGCCGGGGGAGTGCAGGTCGGTTCGCTGCCCGCCAAGCCCGAGGGCTGGTACGGCTGGCGGTAACCCCTGGCGCGGCATTCGAGGCGTATGTCGGGATGCTGCTGCATACTGGAACAGGTGTACGAACCGCCCGACCCTGGAGGCCAGGTGCAGCAGCACCCGCTCCCCACCGTGGAGCAGACGTTCGAGCGATCCCTGACCGGGGTCGACGGCACCGTCATGCACTGGGCCATCACCTCCGAGAGCCCGCACCCCGGCGCGGTCCGTCTCGACTACACCGAGCGCCGTGACGGCACCGTGACGATCACCGGCATGGTCGTGCACCCCTCGGCCGCGCGCCGCGGCCTGCAGCGTGCCGTCCTCGCCTCGCTCGCCGCCCACCACCCGAGCCTGCTGTGGTGGCGCCTGGCCCCGTCGCTCGCCCGCGCCGCGACGAACCGTTCCGCGACGTTCTGGGCGCGCGCCGCCGCCGACCACACCGTGTTCCTGGCCGACGAGGACGGGTTCGCCCTCAAGGCTCGCGCCTGACCCCACCCCGGGCGCCCCGGCTGCCGGTATCTTGGCCGACGTGGCCGACGACGTGGACCTGAGCGTCCTGAGCGCTGACGAGCAGGCGACGTACACGCGGCTGGCACGCGAGGCCGCGCGCAAGGGCATCGGCGGCGCGGTCGCAGCCACGATCACCTACCTGGCGCTCACGCTCGGCCTGCTCACGATCTCGTTCGTCGCCCTGGCGCACGACCGGGACGGCGCACTCGACGACATCGCCGGGCTGCTCACGGTCGGCGTCGGCGTCCTCGGTGTGCCCTGGGTGCTGCGCGCGTTCCGGGACGCCGAGCACGCCAAGCTGGAGCGCGAGCGAGCCGCCAGCCGCTACCTGACCCAGATCCGGTACCACGAGCGCGAGAGACGGCGCCGCCTCGGTTCCGGCGGCTCAGGTGGCGCGAGCGACAGCCCGACACGACGGCAGATGCAGCACGAGTGGTACGGGGACCACTCGGAACTGACGTGGCGCGACCGCGAGATGGGCGAGACGCTCGGCATGGACTCCGACACCTACGTGAGCAACTTCCTCGAGAACGACAAGGACTAGGCCGAGCGGACGACGGCGCGCTCGCACTGCGCGGTGCCGCACATCCACTGGGTGTGAGCACCCGCATCGGCCACGGCTACCGCCTTCGCCCCGGCACAGACGTCCTCGCGCTGCTGATCGAGCACCGCGCCCAGCTGGACGCCGTGCGCGACCGCCTCGACGCGACCGAGGTCGTCGCGGGCGCCGTCGCCGCGATCGACACGGCCGTCGCCCACGCGCTGCCCGCCCCGGTGGACGCGCTGCGTGTCAGCCACACCGAGATCATGACCCGGCGCGCCGCCGAGGATCCGCGCGTCGTGTGGTCCGACCCGAACTACCTGTCGGTCTCCTGGGGCAAGGACCCCAAGAGCGGGTACATCGGCCTGCTCGTCCACCGCGGCCACCCCTACCTGCAGGACGCCGTCGCCGCGCTGCCCGGCGTCAGCGAGTACGGGTACTGGGACAGCGAGGACCCGCCGGCCGACATCGCCCCGGACGACTGGGCCACCCGCGAGTCGTTCTGGGACCGCGTCATCCCCACCGGGCGCCCCGCCGACACGATGGCGACCTGGAACCACCGCGACGCCGGTGTCGTGCCCCTGACGCTCGTGCTGGACGGCGGTGCACCGACGCCGCTCGCCCTGGACTGCGTGCCCGACGTCGATCAGCGCGCCGCAGCGATCGCCCGGCGGATGCTCACGCGCGCCGTGACCCGCAACGACCCCGACGCGGACCCGGTGAGCTCGGTCCTGTCCGCGGTCTTTGCGCTCGGCCGCGGCGAGCACCCCGAGGTCATCGCCGCCGCCCGGGCCCTGTGCGGACCGATCGGCCCGCTCGAGCTCACCGGAGTCCGCAAGCCCCGGACCGTGAACCTGGCCGCCCGACGCGCCCGCATGGCCGTGGCTGTGCGCGAGGCCACGGACGCCCTCACCGCCAAGGAGACCCGATGACCGCCCCCGCGCCGCGCTGGCTCGTGTGGACCCACGACCGCGACATCGACGGCCAGCCCGCCTACCTGGTGTTCGCCCCGGCCCACCTCGCCGACGTGCGCTCCAGGCGCCGGCGCACCATCGCGGCAGGAGTCGGGCTCGCGATCTTCGCCGCGGCGGTCACCGCCGTGCTGCTCGGCCTGGCCGTCGGCCTGACCGTCGGCGTCGTGCTCGCCGCGGCCGCCGCCGTGCTGACCACCGACTCCACGTACGGGCGCGCCACGGTGCGCATCACCTGGACCCCGCTGCTGGACGACCTGGACCTGGCGCGCCGCCGCGCCCCGCACCTGCTGCCCGAGCTGCACACGCTGGCCTGGGACACCCTGACCGGCCGGCGGCCGAACGTCGCCGCCACGGTCGAGCACCAGGGTGCGCTGAGCGCGGTGCGATCGCGGCTGCGCAACGAGGTCGCGCGGCAGGGCGAGAGCGTCGTCGACGGGCTCATGCGCGCCGCCTGAGGGCCCGCGCCGCCGGGCGATTTGGCCCGGGCCGCTGCGCCCAGTTGGATGGCGCCATGTTCAGCGCCATCTACTTCCTGCTGCACGCAGGAGCAGTGCTCGCCGTCGCCGTCGCGGCGCTGTCCGTGGTGGTCTACCCGGTGCTCCTGGTGCGCGCCCGCGGCAACCCCGTGCGCGCGGCGAGCATGGAGCTGGAGTTCGCCTTCGCCCACCCGGGCTGGTCCATCCTGATCGCCGTGGCGGTCACGGCCGGCGCCTGGTTCGCGTGGGACCACCTCTACGAGCCCGAGCACACCGACGAGGGTCGCCCGTACGCCGCGCAGTGGTCGGTGCAGGCTCCCTCCGGCGGCGCACGGACGACGTTCGAGACCGACACCGAGGCGCTGTCGTTCGCCTGCAACACCACCCTCGGCGAGGACGGCTTCGTGCTGCGCTCCGACCGCGGCTACGAGCAGGAGTACGAGCCCGGGTCGGACGTGTGCCACCGCCGCTACTACGTCGACCGCGACGAGTAGGCCCTGCGCTACCAGCGCCCGATGCCGATGACCCGCCAGCCGTCCGGCACCTGGGCGTAGGCCAGGTCACGCCCTTCTTCGTACGTCGCGACGTCCCTGATGACGATGTCGCGCGACTCCAGGTCGTGCTTGCCGGAGTTGTCGGGCGGGATCTGCTGGATCGTGGCGCGGACGAGCATGACGGCGATGCTACGCGCGCCTGGCTCGCGCGCCGGCCGGCCGCCGTCGATCGCTCCCCGCCGCGCATCGGTGACTGAGCGCAGCGTGCCGCACATCCACAGGGGGAGAGCACCTCGTCACCCGACCCCTGGAGCGCCCGTGACCGGCACCGTCGACCTGTCCACCCGCGGTGGACGCCTGCGCGCCATGCTCGCCGTCACCCCGGGTGCACTGGAGGAAGCCGCCCACGCGCTCGACTGCACCACGTCGCAGGTCCACGCCCGCCTGGCCGGCGACGACCCGGACGTCGACGCGAGCGACATCGTCGCCCTGTCCGACGTCCTGCGCGTGCCGATTCCGTGGATCCTCGGCGAGGTGCCCAACCCGCTGCAGGTGCTGGTGCGCCTGCGCGCCAAGGCGCTGACCCCGACCCAGGAGCTCGTCATGGAGGTCCTGGCCGCCCGGTACCGCCTCGGCGAGCAGTGGTGGACGTTCGAGCCCGAGCTGCGCCAGACGATCCGCACGCTCGACGACGGCGGCCTGGTCGACATCATCGACGGGCACACCGCCGGCCGGGTCGAGGCGCGCCTGACCGCCGCCGGCCTGGTGCAGTACGTGCGCCCCGGGTTCACGTCCCCCGTGGACCGGCTGCGCGAGCGGGTCGAGCAC
The DNA here is from genome assembly GCF_943181405.1 of Cellulosimicrobium sp. Marseille-Q4280. Taxonomy (GTDB): domain Bacteria; phylum Actinomycetota; class Actinomycetes; order Actinomycetales; family Cellulomonadaceae; genus Cellulosimicrobium. The sequence goes on along the minus strand of NZ_CALPBY010000003.1, from coordinate 99,123 downwards.
GAGCGCCTCGTCAACGAGGGCCTGCACCAGGCGCTGCGCGAGGAGAAGCAGACCTCCCGCGCGCTGCGCGTCCTGCTGGAGCAGTACGAGTCCGGCGCCCGCCCGCCACGGACCAGCGACGACGGCGACGACACCCCGGAGGACCGCTCGTGACGACGTACCTGCACTCGCGCCCGCGCGCCCGCAAGGCCCATGTGTGCGACGTCTGCTCGCGCACCATCGAGCCGGGGGAGACCTACACCCGAGGCGTCGGCCTGGACGGCGGCGCCGGGGCGTGGACGTACCGGTACTGCGCGCACTGCGCCGTGCTGATCACCTACCTGTCCGTCTGGTTCAACGAGGACGAGTACGTCGCGCGCGAGCTCGTCGAGAACTGGGAGCCGCGGACCGGCGCCGGCCGCGCCGTGAAGGCTGCCGCCGAGAACCGGTGGCGCACCGGCGACGGCGCGCTCACGCCCGTTCCCGTGATCCTGACCGAGGACACCGAGACCACGTGGCGCCCGACCGGGATCGTCCTGCCCGAGCACGTCGCCGCATGAGCACCGCAGCGCCCCGCCCGACCACCCCGACCACCATCACCGAGGCCCCGGACCTGTTCCGAGCCATCCCCTGAGGAGCACCCCTGTGACCACCGCGCCCTACCAGTCCATGACCGTCGGCACCGACGGTGCCTGCTCCGGCAACCCCGGCTACGCCGGGTGGGCCTGGGCCGCCGCCGACGGCACCTGGGCGTCCGGCGCCGTCGCCCGCTCGACCAACCAGGCCACCGAGCTGCAGGGCCTGCTGGAGGCCATCACCACGTTCGCCGACGTGCCCGAGCTGACCGTCGAGCTCGACTCCGCCTACGCGATGAACACCTACGCCTCGTGGATGGACAACCACAAGCGCCGCGGCTGGCACACCGGCGACGGCAAGCCCACCTCCAACCGCGAGATCATCGAGGCCCTGGTCGACGCCCGCGACGCCCGCCGCGCCGCCGGGCTGCCGCCGGTGCGCCTGGTGAAGGTCAAGGGGCACGCCCGACCCGGCACCCACCCGCTCAACGAGCAGGCCGACAAGCAGGCCGTCGCCGCCCGCGTGCGCGCCGCCGCCGGCACGATCACCACCGAGACCGGCACCTGGGCCCCTCCCGGTCGCTGACCAGACGCTGCGGCGACGTGCTCGGTGCCGGTGCTCGTCCGCACATCTACCGGGGGTACCGCACCGAGCACCAGCCCCGGGAGACGACCGTGAGCTTCAACGAGTCCCAGCACGTCCGCACCCCTGCCGGAGTGAGCACCGGCGGGCAGTTCGCCGCGTCGGCCCGCTCCGAGTCCGCAGTGGACCTCGCCGCCACGAGGTACAGCGGGAAGGGCATGGGGTTCTTCCGCCAGGCCGAGATCGCCACGCAGGCCGTGATCCCGCTGCTGCCCGGCGCGCGCGACGACGGCGAGAACTGCCCCCAGCTGCACTGGCCGCACGCCCAGGGCGACGACGCTGCGCACGACGACGAGGACATCAGCGCCGGCGTGCAGGTGTTCGCCGACATCATGGACTCCGAGGTCCCGAACGGCACCTGGCGCCTGTCCCGCGGCGGCGTCGAGGCGCGCAGCGGCCTGCGCATGGACGCCCACCCCGCCGCCGTGGCGGCCTGGCTGACGCAGGTGCGCCAGACCGACGACGGGGACCTCGCGAACTACCCCGAGGAGGCCCGCGACAGCGGCGTCACCAAGGCCGTAGCCGCCCAGATCGAGGACGTGACGTCCTGGGACGAGGGCGGCGGCGAGACGATCTGGTACGGGTCCCGGGAGAACCCGGAGTGGACCGGGGACCACGCCTACCTCGCCCCGGCCGGCGACGGCGACGGCGACCCCGTGTGGCACTTCCAGCGCGCGGACACCGACGGCCAGAACGACGACGTCGCGGTCTCCGACATCCCGGTCGGAGCCGACCCGGCCGCGGCGGCCGCCTGGATCCGCGAGCAGGCGCAGCGGTTCGGGTCGGTGCCCTTCAAGGGCTGACCCGCCGCCAGGCAAGGCCCGGTCACCCGCGCGGTGACCGGGCCCTTGTCACGCTCGGTGCGCGGGCGCGCCCGCACATCTACCGGGAGTACCGCACCGAGCACCAGCCCCCGTGGGAGACGACCGTGAGCTTCAGCGAGTCCCAGCACGTCCGCACCCCCGCCGGGGTGAGCACCGGTGGACAGTTCGCCGTGTCCGCCCGGGCGGAGTCCCGCGCCGACCTCCACCTCGTCACCCCCACACCCGACGAGGTGCTGCGCGGCGGCATCCTCAAGACCCGCACCATCGCCCAGGCCATGCCGTCCGCCAAGCAGCGCGAGGACGGGTCCCTGTTCTTCCCCGTCGGCGACCACCGCGACCCGGGCGTGCGCGGCGCGAGCGTCGGCTTCGACCCCGACAACAAGGGCCGCTGGACGTACACCAGCGCGTCCGGCGTGCGCGTGGAGTCCCCGTACGAGTACACCGCGAGCGTCGACGAGCTCACCTCCTGGACCCGCGACCGCATCCTGGAGGAGGACCCGGACCAGCCGGTGTCCGCCGCGCTGCACCAGTTCGCCCCGTACACCAACATCGTGCGCGAGCCCGAGGGCGCGACCCTGTACCTGTCCGACGGGAACGCCGCCTGGGTGGACCAGAGCGACGGGCCGAACCGCGGCACGTGGATGCACTCCCAGACCACCGACCGCATCGTGTCCGCCTCCGGCCTGCCGGTGGACGCCCACCCGGCAGCCGTGGCCGCGTGGTGCAACGCGGCCGCCGTCGCCGACCCCGACATCCTGCGCGACGCCCCGGGCAACGTCGTGCTGACCGGCGTCACCAAGGCCGTCGTCGCCCACGTCGAGGGCGCCGAGTCCTGGGACGAGGGCGCAGGCGAGGCCATCTGGTTCGGCTCGCGCGACCACGGCGCGCACGACAAGGGCGACTACGCGTTCATCACCCCCGACGACGACCCCGAGCACCCGGGCGTCTGGCACTTCGAGACCGAGCAGACCGACACCCCGGACGCCGCCGGGAACTACTGCCAGACCGTCGTGTCCAACGTCGACGCCGGCGAGGACCCCGCCGTCGTGGCCGCCTGGATCACCGAGCAGGCGCAGCGGTTCGGGTCGGTCCACCTCGAGCGCTGACCGCCCGGCGGCGGGACACCCCAGCACGACCGTCCCGCCGCCGGGCCCACCCGCCTGAGAGCCGCTGGCGCTGTCAGCGCCGCACGAGAGGATTGCCCCATGTCCTTCAACGAGTCCCAGCACCCGCGAGCCACCGCGGGCGTCAGCACGGGCGGCCAGTTCGTCACCAAGGCCGCCGGCGAGTCGCCCGTCAACCTGGCCGGCCCCGACGACCTCGAGTTCGAGGACAAGGCGCGCGAGGCCACCAACGCGATCATCGAGCTGCTGCCCGGCGCGGGCGACTGCGGCGACGACGCCCCCGCCGTCGTCTGGCCGGCGGACGACGGCGACGACAGCAAGGAGATCGTCACCGGCGTCAACGTCCTGACCGGCGAGAAGGGGCAGTGGAGCCTGGAGCGCGGCCAGGACCGCATCGCCTCGACCCCCGGCCTGAGCATGGACGCCCACCCCGGCGCCGTGGCCGCCTGGCTGCGCGCTGCGCGCAACGCCGACCCCGAGGACCTGACCGACTTCCCGACCGAGGTCCGCAACGACGGTGTCACGCGCGCCGTCGCGGCCGAGCTCGACGGGGTCGACGTGTGGGACGAGGGCGGCGGCACGACGATCTTCTTCGGCTCCCGCGCCAACCGCGACGAGCGCGGCGCGACGGGCGACGTCGTGTACGTCGTCGGCGACGGCCAGGACTCCGGCCGGTGGCAGTTCCAGGTCGAGACGACCGGCGAGATGACCCCCAACGGGTACCACCACGAGGTCGTCACCTCGGACCTGACGGTCGAGGCTGACCCGAAGGTCGTCGCCGCGTGGGTGCGCGAGCAGGCGCAGAAGTTCGGCTCGCCGCCCTACTTCGAGTGACCGCACCGCCACGTGACGGGCCGATCCTGCTGACGCGGGGTCGGCCCGTCGTGCATCTGCCCAGCCCAGTCCGCACATCTGCAAGGTGCAAGCACCCCAGGACGAGAGGGCACAGATGAGCACGGACCAAGCCACCGCCGAGGCAGCCCGCACCAACGCCGAGGACCAGGCGCGTCACCCGCTGGTGCGAGCCGCCGCCGACATCGCCGACCGGGCGCACCGCGGCCAGGTCGACAAGCTCGGCAAGGCCTACATCGACCACCCCGCCACCGTGGCCGCCACCCTGACCTCCCAGGGGCACCCCGCGCCCGTGATCGCCGCCGGGTGGCTGCACGACGTCGTCGAGGACACTGACTGGACCCTGGGCGACCTCGCCGCGGAGCTGTCCGGGGCCGGAACACCCGACCAGGTCGCCGACACCCTGCGCCTGGTCGCCCTGCTCACCCACCAGCGTGGCGAGCCGCGCGTGGACTACTACCTGCGGATCGCCACCAGCGAGCAGGCCGTGACGGTCAAGGCCGCCGACATCGCGCACAACACCTCCCCGGAGCGGATGGACGCGCTCGACGAGCGCACACGGGAACGCCTGACCGCGAAGTACCGCGCCGCGCGCACCGCGCTGGGGCTGGCACTGACGGACTGATCCGGGCCCCGGGGGAGCGCGCCGCACGCCGCGGCGCGCGACCTCGCCATGCCGTGGCGCGCAGCGGCGGTCTGCCGCACATCTACCGGGCATGATGGGCACCCACCACGCCGTGAGCGGCGCTGCCGCATGGCTCGCGGTCACATCCACGGCACCCTGGGCCCTGGGCCTGCACCCGATGTCGACGCGCGACCAGCTCGTCGGAGCGGTCCTGGCCGCCGGGGCAGCGATCCTGCCCGACGCCGACCACCACAACGGCACGATCGCCCACTCCGGCGGCGTCGTCACCAAGGTCGCCGCCCGCACCGTCGAGGCCGCCTCCGGTGGGCACCGCCACGGCCTGCACTCCCTGCTGGCCATCATCGGCTTCTACCTCGGCGCGACCTACCTGGGCACCTGGTGGGCCACCGTCCCGGTCCTGGGGTACATCCCCGCCGGCTCGACGCTGCTGTGGCTCGCGCTGATCGGCTTCACCCTCAAGGTCCTCAAGCTCTCCAAGGGCGGGGTCATCAAGCTCTGGGTCACCGCCGCGCTCGCCACGCTGCCGGTCCTGTACTTCTTCCCCGACCTGTTCGAGATCCTGCCGACCGTCGTCGTCGTGGGCGTCATCACCCACCTGGTCGGGGACTTCCTGACCGTCGGCGGCCTGCCGCTGCTGTGGCCGTGGATCCCCAAGCCGCCCAAGGGCCTGGACTACGTGCCGATCGTGCGGTCCATCTGGCAGCAGAACGGCTACGTCGCCCTGCCGATCCTCGGCAAGACCGGCTCCATGCGCGAGATGGCCCTGTTCGCCGTGCTCTCGCTCTACACGCTCGTCGCCCTGGCCGACACCATCGCCCGCGCCGTCGGCGCACCCCTGCCGATCCCCGGGATCGGCGCATGACCCCTGAGGAGAACCGCGTGAGCGACCCCACCCCGCTGTCCGCCACCGTCATCCGGCCCCCGGAGCTCGCACCCGGCCGTGAGCGGCTGGTGGCGACGCTGCACTACGCGGGCCGGGCCGTGTCGTTCGGCTTCCCGTTCGCGCTGCTGGTGCTGGCGATCGCGTTCGCCGTGCGCCCGACGCAGGCCGGCGCCGACCTGGTGACCAGCGTCGTGGGCGCCGGCACGCCGCTGGAGGTCCTGTCGGTGCTCGCCACCCTGTTCGGCGTCCTGCTCGCCATCGCGGGGTTCATCGCCGTCGTGCTGCGCTCGGGCACCTACGTCGCCGTCGCCATCCCCACGCTGTGGGCCGCGCTGTCCTGGGTGTACCTGTCCAGCATCTCCGCGACGCTCGTGCTGGTCACCGTCGCCGTGCTCGGTCAGGTCTCCAAGTTCGTCAGCCGGCGCCTCAACGGCGGGTTCGTCTACGGCACGACGGAGGTCCGCATGACCCTCGGCAGCCATGAGCGGCTCACCAGGGCCTCCCTGCAGGAGCGCGCGCCGCACGACGAGACGGTCACGGACCGCATCGCCCAGGTCCACGACGGGCACCTGCGCACCATGCCGATCGAGGGCACCTCGCACGTGCGCCGCTGACGCGTGCTGCCGCACATCTGAACGCCATGACCCTCGCCTGGACCATGCACGCCTGGGGCTCCGCGCTGCCGTCGACCGGCAGCGACGAGCTGCACCGGCACACGCTCGTGCTGCCGTGGCCGTTCAAGGTCACCGAGGTCGACGAGGAGGACGGCGCCCGGTATCACCCGGCGCTCGTGCTCGTCGTGCGCCCCTGGTGGGCGTGCCGGCAGGTGCTCCGCGACCGGCAGGTGCGCGCCTACATGGCCTGGGAGCGGCGCCTGGCGCGCGACCTGCGCCGCGCCGGCGACGACCCGAGCGAGGAGCACCTGGACACGATCGAGCGGCGCTGGGCCTACGTGCGCCCGCCGATGCCCCGAGCCTGGCAGGAGGACCGATGAGCACCACGACACACGGCACCCAGGACATGCTTATCGTCGGCGTGCACCCGCGCGGCGACGGGCACAGGGTCTGCCTGTTCCAGATCCCCGGCCAGCCCCTGGCAGCGGTGGTCGTGCCGCCCGGCCTGCGCCTGGGCACCGCCGTCCGCGAGCGCATTCGCTACGGCTACGGCGCGAACCTCGACGACACCTCGCTGCTGATCCGCGGCCCGCACCACACGGTCCCCGACGGCCAGCCTTGCCCCGCGACGGACGAGCACAACCAGTGGGCCTGCCCGGTCTGCGGGGCCCGCGCATGAGCCGCCCCACGCCGCGCGCCGCGTCCGAGGTGTACGTCAACCACGACCTGCTGATCGACCGGTTCCGCGAGCAGCACGAGTTCCTGTCCAGCTTCTACCGCGCCGCGGTGCGCCTCGGCGACGAGGTCTACCCCACGGCCGAGCACGCCTTCCACGCGCTCAAGACCGACGACCCCGAACAGCGGCGCGCCATCCGGCTCGCGCCCACCGCCGCCAAGGCGAAGGCCGCCGGCCGGGCCGCGACGATGCGCGTGACCAAGGCCGAGTGGGACACCCGCGTGCGCTACGAGGTCATGGACCAGGTGGTCGCCGCGAAGTTCACCGACGTCCCGCTGCGCAACGCGCTCATCGCGACCCGCGACGCCCTGCTGATCGAGGGCACCGGCACCGAGAGGCGCGCCTGGCACGACCAGGCGTGGGGGCAGTGCTTCTGCGACCGCCACCGCGCCCACGCCGGCGACAACGCGCTCGGCCGGGCCCTGATGGCGCACCGCGACTACCTGCGCGGGGCGTACCGGCGCTGGACGCGCGTGGCCGTCACCGGGCACCGCCCCCACCTGCTGACCGACGCCCAGAGCGACTTCGCGCGCGCCGAGCTCGACCGGCTCGCCGTCAAGCTCAAGGCCGACCACAAGACCAAGGTCGCCATCAGCGGGTTCGCGATCGGGGCCGACACGTGGTGGAGCCAGGCCGCGCTGGCCGCGGACCTGCGCCTGTGGGCCTACGTGCCGTTCTGGGCCCAGCCCAACCGCTGGTCCCCGCAGCAGGCCGCCACCTGGGAGCACCTGCTGGGCCAGGCCGAGCGGCACCTGGTGCTCGGCGACGACTACGACGTGCGCCTGCTGCACGAGCGCAACGCGTTCATGGTCCGCGACGCGAACCTCATCGTCGCCGTGCACAACCCGCAGATCACCACCGGCGGCACCGTCTCGGCCATCGCCAAGGCTCGCGCTGCGCGCCGACCGATGGTGCTCGTCGACGTCGTCGCGCGGCGCACCACGATCGAGAACCCGGACGGCCGATGACCCCGACCCTGAGCGAGCTCACGGACGTCGTCGCCGGCCACCTCGATCGCCACCCGGGCTCGACGACCGAGCAGGTGCTGGCCGTCGTTGCCGAGCACCTGACCTGGTACGGCCAGCAGGACACGTTCCTCGTGCTCGCGCTGCACCGCGCCGGCACGCGGGCGGGCTACGGCCAGGACGACGACGGGCTCTGGTACACCGGCGCCCAGCGCCCGGGGCTCGCCGCGGCGTTCGTCGCCCGGCGCACGAGCCCCGGCGCCCGCCGGCTCGGCCAGGCGCTGGAGGAGGTCTACCGCGTCGGGCCCGAGCACATCAGCCCCGACACCGAGCGCGTGCTGCGCGAGGCCCTGCACTTCGAGGCGGTCAGCCCGGCCGCCCGCACCACCGACCACGAGGAGTCCCCGTGACGTCCAGCAACCAGTACGAGACCCTGCTGGCCGACGTGCTCGCGAACGGCGCCGAGCGCGGCGACCGCACCGGCACCGGCACCATCGGCGTGTTCGGCCGCCAGATCCGGTTCGACCTCGCCGAGGGCTTCCCGCTGGTGACCACCAAGAAGGTCCACCTGCGCTCGATCATCGGCGAGCTGCTGTGGTTCCTGCGCGGGGACTCCAACGTGCGCTGGCTGCAGGAGCGCGGCATCCGCATCTGGGACGAGTGGGCCGACGAGAACGGCGACCTCGGGCCGGTGTACGGGGTGCAGTGGCGGTCGTGGCCGGCGCCCGACGGCGAGCACATCGACCAGATCGCCCGCGTCATGGACTCGCTGCGGACCAACCCGGACTCGCGCCGGCACATCGTCTCGGCGTGGAACCCCGCCGAGGTCGACGACATGGCCCTGCCGCCGTGCCACGCGCTGTTCCAGTTCTACGTCGCCGACGGGCGCCTGTCGTGCCAGCTCTACCAGCGCTCGGCCGACTTGTTCCTCGGCGTGCCGTTCAACATCGCCTCCTACGCGCTGCTGACCCACATGGTCGCCCAGCAGCTCGACCTCGAGGTCGGGGAGTTCGTCTGGACCGGCGGCGACGTCCACATCTACTCCAACCACGTCGAGCAGGTCCGCACCCAGCTGGCCCGCGACCCGTACCCGTACCCGACGCTCGAGCTGCGGCGCGCGCCGTCGCTGTTCGAGTACGAGATCGACGACGTGCAGGTCGTCGGGTACCAGCACCACCCGGGCATCAAGGCCCCCATCGCGGTCTGAGCCCGCCCGCACCGCCCGCACCACCGAAGGAGACACCAGCACCATGACGCAGCCCACCGCCATCGCCCCCACCGAGCTCGGCCCGCAGGGCGCGGAGTTCGCCGAGACGGCCGCGCGCGCCGCGGCGTTCTACGCCGAGAACGACCGCCACCCCGAGCCCGGGTCGCGCAACCACGACGAGTCCCTGCTGGGGTCGTGGCTGAACCGCCAGCGCAAGGCGTTCATCCAGAAGCGCTCGCCGATGAGCCCGGCCCGGGTCGCCCACCTCGACGAGGTCTACCCGGCCTGGCGCCTGCCCGCGAAGGCGTGAGGGCCGTCGCGGCCATCTCGGACATCCAGTAGTACCGGCCGCGCCGGTCAGGGTGGCACCGCCCCGCACGTCGGGGTGGCGCCACCCTTCGTGCTTCCCGGCAACTGCACGCGCTGTGCGGGCACCGCCAAGAAGGTAGGGGTGGCCCCGCTCAGCGCAGGCGCAGCCGGTCCACCATCAGGTCGGCCTCGTCGAGCACCTCGCCGGCCGCCCAGGTCATGTCCCGCTTGGACGCCGTGATCGGGCGCAGGACGCCGTCGCCGACCAGCCGCTCGATCGCGGTGTAGGCGCGGGCCTGAGACGCGCCGGTCAGGCGGGCGACGTCGTGGGCGTCCACGATCGGGTTGCTCGGCAGCAGCGGCAGCAGGGCGGCGGCCGCGGAGCCGCTGCGAGGGCGCACGCGCTCGCGCCACTGCTCGGGCAGCGCGATCAGCCGCTCGGCGGAGACTGCGGCCTCCTCGGCGGCGCGTGCGGTCGCGTCGGCCAGGTAGAGCGCGAACGGCTCGACGTCGCCGGTGCGGTAGCCGTTGACGAGCTCGAAGTAGTGCTCGCGGTCTGCGACGATCGCCGACGCCACCGGGACGGCCATGCGGGCGGTGACGCCGCGGTAGCGCCACACGCCGTTGATGAGCGAGCGCCCCACGCGCCCGTTGCCGTCGGTGAACGGGTGGATGGACTCGAACTGGGCGTGGGCGACGGCGGCGTGCAGCACCGGGTCGACGTCGGTGCGGCGCATGAAGGCGACCAGGTCGTCCATGAGCTCGGGGACCCGCTCGTGCGTGGGCGGGACGTGCACGGCCCCGAGAGGGGAGCGGTTGGACCCGCCGATCCAGTTCTGGACCTGGCGAAGCTGGCCGGCGTACCACTTCTCCTCGGGGTCGTCGGCCATGAGCGGTCGGTGCGCGGCGAGGATGTCGTCCAGGTCCACCCCGTCGCCGGCGCGGGTGACGAGCAGGTTCAGCCCGTCGATGGCGCCCTTGACGGTGCGCGCGGTCTTGGGCGCGCTGATCCCGTACTGCGCGCGCGCCAGCTGGTCGACGGTGGTCAGCTCCTCCTCGATCCGGGAGGACGCGATGGCTTCGGTGCGCAGCAGGAAAGGTTCGAGGGTGGCGACCTGGCTGGCGTAGGACCGCTCCAGGACGGCGATGTCCACCAGCGCGGCGCGGCTGGCCTCGGTGAGCTCGCGGGAGGCGACCAGGGGCAGGTCGGCGATCGTCGGCGGGATGGAGGCGGTGTACTCGCTGATCTCGGACCGGCGCCCGTTGCGCGACACCCACGGCAGCGTCTCGTGCTCGTGGGGCGGGAACGTCGTCGAGCTCAGCGTCACGTCAGCCTCGCCGCGTGAGGAGGTGGCGTACTGGCCGCCGGTGGCGGTGCCGGCGGGGCGGCGGGGCTGCTGCGTCACGGGGTGTGCTCCTAACCGAGAACATCGTCGTCGTTATTCTCGCTTATTGGCGTAACTGAGAGCAATGGGCTCGCTGTTCTCGGTTACTGGAGCGCGCGGTCGCGCCAGCGCGGCGCTGCCCGACGACGACGACGACGACGACGACGACGACGACGACGACGACGACGACGACGACGACGACGACGACGACGACGAGCGTGAGGATGAGGGCGAGGAGGAGGGCGAGGAGGAGGGCGAGGATCACCGCGAGCGCGTGGGTAGGCCGCGGGAGGATGGGCACGTTCAGGCGGCCCGCACAGGCCCGCCCCAGCGACGAGAACAGGGCACCTGCCGCACATATGAACACCATGACGACCACCGACGCCGCCGCGATCGCAGCCGACTTTGCCCAGCTCGACTCCCTCGCCGAGGAGGAGGCCTACCTGGCCCTCGCCGACCGCCTTCGCGCCGCCGCCCGGGCCTACTACGACGGCACCGAGCAGCTGATGACCGACGCGGAGTACGACGCCGGCATCGCCGCGATCGAGGCACGCGTGGCCTTCTCGCCCACGGAGATCGACAACTACGAGGACCTGCTGAGCAAGGTCGCCGCGGGGCAGTCCAAGGGCGGGGACGTCGCCCACCCCAGCCGCATGGGGTCCCTCGAGAAGGCCGACGGCCGCGACGGCCTGACGGCGTTCGTCGGCTCCGTCACCGGCCCCGTCGCCATCGAGCCGAAGCTGGACGGCCTCGCGATCCGCGCCCAGTACGACGCCGAGGGGCGCCTGGTCCTGGTCGCCACCCGCGGCACCGGCACCCACGGCGAGGACATCACCCGCTCCGGCCTGAACCTGCGCATCCAGGGCCTGCCCCGGCGCATCGACCCCACGTACGGGGTCCGCGAGGTCCGAGGCGAGGTCTACTGCTCCGACGCCGACTTCCTGCGCGCCCAGACCGTGCGCGCCTCGCTCGGCGGCGCGCCGTTCGTGAACTCGCGCAACGCCGCCGCGGGCATGCTCCGCAAGGGCGACAAGGCGTACGCAGGCATCCTGTCGTTCGCCGCCTACGGCGCAGGCCTGACCCGACCGCCCGCCTCCGGGCTCTACACCGACGCGATGCGCGTCGCCGCCGACGCGGGCCTGGGCACCGCCGCCAGCCTGCTCGACTTCCTGCACCCGGTCCCCTCCGGCGCCGACCACCTGGACGACGTGCTCGCCCAGGTGGACGCCCTGGAGGACCAGCGCGCCACGATCGGCTTCCCGATCGACGGCATCGTCATCAAGGCCAACGCCGCCGCCGACCGCAAGCGCCTCGGCGAGGGCGACCGCGCCCCGAAGTGGGCGCTGGCCTACAAGTACGCCGCCGAGACCGGCATCACCAAGGTCGTCGCCGTGCGCACCACCATCGGCCGCACCGGCCGCATGGGCATCCAGATCGAGGTCGAGCCGGTGTTCGTCGGCGGCACCACGATCACCTTCGCCTCGGGCCACAACCCGACGTGGATGGCCGAGCGCGACGTGCGCATCGGCGACACCGTCGTGCTCGCCCGCGCCAACGACGTCATCCCGTACGTCGAGTCCGTCGTGCTCGACGCCCGCCCCGCCGACTCGGCGCCGTGGACCCCGCCGGAGACCGACCCGGCCGGTGAGCCGTGGGACAAGTCCACCCTGCTGTGGCGCTCGGTCAGCCCGGAGTTCTCCGTGCTCGGCACCGTGGTCTACGCGACCCGGTCGGAGATGTTCGACGTCGAGGGCATCGGCATCGAGATCGCCACGGCGCTCGTCGACGGCGGGCACGTCAACGACGTCGCCGACCTGTTCACCCTGGACGCCGCCACCTTGACGACCCTGCAGATGGGGGAGGGGCGCACCCTGGGGGCGAAGAACGCCGCCAAGATCGTCGCCGAGCTCGACCGCGCCAAGGGCGCACCGTGGAACCGGGTCATCACCGCGCTCGGCATCCGCATGACCGGCCGCACCGCCGGTCGTCGCCTGGCCGCCGCGTTCCCCACGATGGACGCCCTGCGCGCCGCCACCGCCGCCGACATCGCCGCCCTCGACGGGTTCGGCGAGGTCAAGGCGCGCACGATCCGCGAGGGCCTGGACTCCCTGGTCGAGCGCGGCGTGCTCGACCGGCTCGCCGCGGCCGGGGTCAACATGGGCGCCGAGCGCGCGCAGGACGCCGCCGCGCCGCTGGCCGGGATGACCCTGGTCGTGTCCGGCTCGGTCCCGGGCTACTCGCGCACCTCCATCGCGGAGGCGATCGAGGCCGCAGGCGGCAAGGCGTCCTCGTCGGTCTCCGCGTCCACGTCCATGCTGGTCTCCCCGGAGTCCTCCACGGGCAAGTACGTCAAGGCCCAGTCCCTCGGGGTGCGGATCGCCGACCCGGCGACGTTCGCCGAGGCCCTGGGCGCCGGTGTCGCGACGCAGGAGCAGTTCCTGGCGATCCTGGACCGGGCGTGATCCGGCTCCGCGGCAGGTTCACCACCACTACGTCGAGAGCAGGTGAGCGCCGGTGGACGACGATGACCTGACAGCTGACGAGCGGCGCGCCATCGCCTCCCTGCAGCGCCTCGCGCGCCGGTGGCCGCGCACGCTCACCCTGGCGTCGATGGGTGGCGACCTCGCCGTCGTGCGAACCGGCGACCCCCGATTCCTCGGCGAGGACTCCGCGGCGCGCCAGGAGGCCATCGTGGCGGACGTGCGCGGCATCCCGAACACCGGCGGCGACTGGTGAGCCCGTCCGTGGGCGGGCGCACGCCGCAGGGCGCCGTCCGGTTCGTGCGGTACTGGCTGCCGGTCATGGCGGGCGTCGCGCTCACCGTGTCCGTCGCACTGCTGGTCGGGTTGCTGACGGGCGCGTGGGCGGGGGAGGCCAAGAACCCGGCTCGGTGGGTTGGCGTGGTCACGTTCGGCGGCTTCGGGGTGTTCGCCGCGGTCACCCGCTCGCTCGCGATGGGCAAGATCCGCAGCGGGCAGTACCCGCCCTCCGGGCGCTGAACCTGTCAGGGCCCACCGACGTTCCGGTAGAGGTAGTCGATGCGGTTCGCGACCCGGTAGGCCGCGACGCCGAGGTTCGTCACGGCGCCGAGCAGCAGGACCGCGCCGAAGTGCGCCCACAGCTCGGCCGTGGGGTCGCCCTCGACGGCCAGGCCGTACGCCGCGACGAGCGAGATGTGGCCGCCGCCGAGCGCGACGATGCCGACGACGATGTTCGTGGCCGACCGCTTGAACGGGCGGCGGCGGGCCGGCGCAGGAGCCGGAACAGCTGGCGGCGGAGGCCCGTAGTAGGGCTGGTGCGTCATGGGCGGAACCGTAGCGCCGTGTCGCCTCTGCGCGTGGCGCCCGACCGCACCGTGAGCGCCGCTACCTGCACTGATGCCGCACATACACCTTGCATGAGCTACCCCAGCAGCGGCCGTGGCCGCACTCCCGGGCGCCGCCACGCGCGCACGCGCACCCCGGTGCTCGTCCTCGTGAGCCTGATCATCGCCGTGAGCCTCACCATCACGGTCGCGAGCTCGTTCGCCGGCGAGCAGACCCGCACCTGCACCGTCACCGGCACCGACCGGGCGCGCAACAGCGACGGCGGGTCGGACATGCGGGTCTACACCGAGCAGTGCGGCACCCTGCAGGTGCGCGACCTGTGGCTGCGCGGCCAGTTCTCCTCCGCCGACATCTTCGGCCAGCTGGAGGAGGGCAAGACGTACGAGGTCACCACCGTCGGCTGGCGCGTCCCGATCTTCTCGTCCTTCACCACGATCCTCGGCGACCCCGTCGAGGCGGCCCGGTGAGCGCGCGCCCGACCGGCGACCGGGTCACCGGCAAGGTCCGGTCCCTGGCCGCGAAGTCCGGGCTGGGGGAGATCCGGCACGTGTCCGCCGCGACCCTCAACGGCCCCGGCTGGACGGCCGTGGTGCTGGCGTTCCTCGCGTTCTCGGCGGGCCCGTGGCTCATCGGCAACGCGAGCCCGGTGCAGGCCGCGGTGCAGGCCGCGTTCTGCGCCGTGCTGTTCGCCGTGATCCTGGCGTTCCTCGCGGCCGAGAAGGTCGTCGTGCTCGAGCGCGGCATCCTCATCGGGTCGTTCGCGCCGTTCCTGTCGCCCTACGTGCTGCCGTTCGCGGCCATCGACTCGACCAGCGTCCGGGCCTCGGTCGCGAACCAGCGCACCCTGGGCCTGCTGCTCGTCGACCGCGGGGCCAACGCGGCCTCCCGCACGGCCCTGTGGTCGCGGCGCCCGGTCACGTTCCTCGCCGCCGCCCCCGGTGCCGTCCGCGCAGCCCGCGTTCGCGGCGAGCACGCCGAGCTCGGCGACTGGCGCAACGTCGACCTGTGGATGTTCTCGGCGCGCAACGCGCGCGCCCAGGAGGCGCTCGTGCGTGCGATCGCCGACGCCGCGCGCGCCGCCGGCCTGCCCGGTGCCGAGCTCGCCGTGCAGTACGGCCTACCGGCCGAACCGGTGCAGGTCTCGCCCGAGGGCGCCGATCAGCTCGCGATCCCGGAGTTCATGCGCGCGGCGACCCTGCGGCGCCAGAGGTAGCGCAACGCGCCCCAGGCGAGGCACCCGAGTGAACCAGCAGGTCCGCTCGGGTGACCTCGCACCGACGCTCCCTCGGCCACCGCCCGGCCAGCGCTAGCGTCGACATGCACGTCCAGCAGCAGGGCGAGCCCGGCGAGGCGCCGGCCACATGACCAGGAGTCCGGATGGGCCCGCGAGACCAGCAGGAGCGCACCACCGAGCACCCCGACGACCGCCGCCGGCGGCGGCGCAAGATCGCCCTGGCGTTCCTGGTCGGCGCGGCCGTCGTCGCCCCGCTGACCAGCTGGGTCCTCGCCTCGCAGGCGGCACCGCAGCCGGTCGCTGCTGAGCCCGTGGCGCCCGCACCCTCTCCGAGCCAGAGCGAGGACCAGCCGGGGCACGCTGCGCCGTCGACGACCCCTGCGCCGGCCGCACCCGAGACGGACCAGGTGCCCGAGACGGACCCGGCCCCGGACCCGGCCCCCGAGACAGACCGGGGTCGTCACCGGCCTGCCGTCGACCGTCCGACAGCACCCGGCAGCGGCGGGGCGCCCGCCACTCGACCGGCCGGCCAGCCCGCGGCGTCCGACCCCGGGCCCGCGACGGGGGAGCAGCCGGTCACGCCCGTCGGCCCGCGTCCGGAACCCGCAGAACCGGCCGAGCCGCCGCAGCCCGTCGAGCCGCCGCAGCCGACCGACCCGCCGGGGACGGTCGACCCGGGTGAGCCCGGCGAGCCCGGCACGCCGAGCGAGCCGGAGCCCGGCGAGCCGGTCGAACCCGTGGACCCCGGCGAGCCCGCCGTCGTCATCGAGTCCGTCGACGACGTCGAGGTCGACACCCTCACCGGCATCGCCCCGGCGCTGCCCGACACCGTGACGGTCCACTACTCCGACGGCACCACCGCGCCCGCCCACGTCACCTGGGACCCGGTCGACCCCGCACTGCTCGACCACCCCCGCCAGTTCGAGCTCGGCGGCACGCTCGAGAACTCGGGCGTGCGCGCCCGCGCCATCGTCACCGTCAACGCCCCGTTCATCCCCGTCGACGACCTCACCCTGACGCCCCCGGCCGCCAGCGTCCTGGTCGGCACGCCGCAGCGGCTCACCGCCGTCGTCACGCCCGCCAACGCCACCAACCGGACGGTCAGCTGGGCGACGAGCGACCCGGCCACCGCCACCGTCTCGCCCGACGGCGTCATCACCGGGCTGCGCCAGGGCGACGTGCAGGTCACCGCCACCACCGTCGACGGCGCGCGCGAGGCCCGCACCTCGGTCGAGGTGCTCCACGTCGTCAGCGCTCCCGAGCTGGCCGAGCAGATCAAGATCGACATGGACGTCCAGCCGCGCTGCCTGAGCGGCAACGCCTACCTCGCGGTCTGGGCGACCAACGCCTGGGACGAGCCGGTCGACGTGACGCTCAGCACGCCGTACGGCCGCAGGACTGCCCTGGCCGTGCGGCCCGGCGCCAACGCCTACCAGTCCTTCGCGGCACGGACCAAGACGATGCCGGCGGGCTACATCACCGTCGAGCGCACCCTGATCCGCGACGGCACACCGGTCACCGAGATCCGCATGCTGCCCTACGACGAGGTCGCGTGCTGACCGGCGAGCGGTGCCGCACATAGGTCGACCATGAGCGACATCGTGAACGTCGAGACCTCCGTCCATCTCGTGCAGTCCGACCCCGCCGCGCACCGCCGCCGGGCCGCCGGACGCATCGTCGGAGTGGGCCTTGCCCTGGTGGCGCTGACCGCCGTCGGTCTCGGGTTCGCGGGGTACGCCGTCAGCTACGCCGCCGAGCAGACCCGCACCTGCGAGGTCACCGGCCTCGACGCACGCTTCGACCAGCCGGAGAACCGCGACCTGCGTGTCTACACCGTCGGGTGCGGGCGCCTGCGCATCCAGGACCTGCCGCTGCGCGAGACGCCGGACGCCGACGCCCTGTACGCCTCGCTGGCCGTCGGGCAGGACTTCGAGGTCACGACCGTCGGCTGGGACCTGCCGCTGCTGAACCGGCAGGCCACCGTCCTGGCCGCCGCCTCCCTCTGAGCCGCAGGTACACCGACATGAGCACCGACCCCGTCGCCGACGTCGTCGAGGCGGCGCGTGCACACATC
Source organism: Cellulosimicrobium sp. Marseille-Q4280 (assembly GCF_943181405.1). Taxonomy (GTDB): domain Bacteria; phylum Actinomycetota; class Actinomycetes; order Actinomycetales; family Cellulomonadaceae; genus Cellulosimicrobium. The sequence goes on along the minus strand of NZ_CALPBY010000003.1, from coordinate 81,747 downwards.
GCCGCCCACCCGGGCACGAGCACCACCGACCTGCTCTGCGTGTTACCCACCGACGCCGAGCGTCCCCGCCTGCAGACCCTGCGCCTGCTGCACAGCCTCGCCCGCTCGCGCGGCTACGGCCAGGCGGGCAACCTGCTCTGGTACGCCCGCGGCGCCCACCCTGACATCGACGCCGCCGCCGCCCAGGACACCGGCGGCCCGTGGGTGGACAGCTTCACCGAGGCGCACCGCGAGTTCGACCAGACCATCGCCGCCAACCGCCCGCTGAGCAGCATGAGCCCCGTCACGCTCATGCTCATGGAGGACGCCGGCATGCTCGCCCGCACCGGCGACGTCCGCTTCGGCGAGCAGCCCGCGGGCATCCGCACCGAGATCGCGTTCGAGGTCGTCGGCCACCGCGACGCCACCTGCAACCTGCACCACCTGCACCGCGGGGTCCCCATCGTGCGCCGCCTGCACCTGGCGGTCGTCGAGGAGCGGGAGGCACCCGACCTGTTCATGCGCGGCTACGGCAAGCCCGAAGCCACCGTCACGGCCCTGCGCGCCATCGACCAGACCGGCGTCGAGTGGACCCGCGACTGGGAGGGGCGCACCAGCGAGGGGCCCGACCCGTGGCACAGCGCCGCGCGCGTCGCCTGGCGCGACGGCCACATCCCCGGCTACACCCGCGGCCTGATCTACGAGGACGACCACGCCTGACCACCGCACGGCAACGCGCTGTCCAGCAGGTCTTGCCGCACATCTGAATGGTGTGACCTCACCAGCCGGGTACGGTGCGCCGTGACCTTCATCAAGCTCCACGCCCTGCGCTTCTCGTGCCCGCGGTGCCCGGCCGAGACCGTGGTGTTCCGCAGCGTCGACGCGACCACGTTCGCCCGCGCTCACCGCCCGATCTGCCCCGGCCGGGGGGCCGGGTCGCCCGGCGCGCTGCGTGCCGCCGCCGAGTGCACCTGCGGTCACCGCGGCGCTCAGCACGGTCGTGACGGCGCGTGCCGGCGCAAGTCCGGCGCGGGCGCGCCCGTGTGCTCGTGCGAGCAGTTCGAGCAGCGCATGGGACGTCGCCGCGGCCGATGGTGATGCCGCACATAGGACGAGCATGAGCACCCAGGACGAGACCGACGCCGCCCTCGAAGCCGCACGCGCCGCCACGAGCAGCGCGCTCGAGGTGGCGCAGTCCGCAGGCACCGGCAACGCCCTGGTGCCCACCGGCGCGGACGCTGCGGTCGCCGTCAAGGCGAGCATGGCCGCTGCGCACGCCCAGGTCGCCCACGCCCGCAAGGCCGCCCTGGACAAGGTCCACTCGGCGCGGGAGGCCATCGCGGCCCAGCAGGCTGAGCTCGACCGGCAGGCGCGAGCCCTGGAACTGGAGCTCAAGCCGCTGCAGGAGAAGCTCGAGCTCATGCAGGAGGGCATCTGGACGATGAACCTCTACCTCGGCCGTGACGAGGAGATCGTCCAGCTGGCCGACGGCGAGCCCGCACCGGCCGGCACCCCGATCCACGTGCGACAGCTCGTGCTCGCGATGGATGAGGAGTCCGCGATCGACGCGGAGAGCAACGGCATCGACTTCCGTCGGATCGACGCGTTCGACGAGTGGATCACCTCCGACCCCGCGCACCTGAACCAGGTGCTGCCCGAGGCCCGCGGCGTCGTGGCGATCATGGCTCGCCGCACCGAGATCGACTACAAGGACCCGATCCTCAACAGCCAGCTCAACGCCAAGAACAAGCACACCTACTGGCTGATCCGCAACGGCGAGCGCGTCTACCGGATGGACACGAACTTCAACGTCGGCACGCGCCTCGTGCCGGCCCGCAACGAGTTCACCTCGATCTTCGTCGACCGGTGGACCAAGAAGCCGCTGCAGCCCGGCACCGACGCCTGGCTCAAGGCCGAGAAGGACGCCGGCGCCCGCGAGCGCCACTTCATGCGCGTCGCCCTCATCCTGCAGGGCCTGATCGACCGTACGCCGGTGTTCCACCCGCTGCCCAAGGTCGGGGTCTCCCTGCTGTCGCCCGAGGACTACGACACCGGGCACGTCGTGCTCATCGCCGACGACGAGAACCAGATCACCACCGGCCGCACGTCGTTCTACGACTGGCTGCGGTCGCTGAACCAGCAGCTGCGACCCGGCATGCGGGTCATGGTCGCCACCCGCCACCACGACTGGCCCTCGCGCGGCCGGGAGCGCTACAACTACGACCACCACGAGCGCATCCGCCCGCCGCGGGCCGAGTCCCCTCGCTCGGACGTCGCCCACGTCATCAAGAAGCACGGCAAGGCCGCGGGGGAGTTCGTGTTCACCTACCCCCGCACCGTCGAGGAGTGGATCGGCTCGGGGTACGACCAGGAGCTGCGCGTGCCGTCCACGCCCGCTTCCTGCACCATCGAGGTCGACGACAAGTTCGTGCTGCCGCTCGACCTGGTCGACGTCGCCACGATGCGCACCTACCTGGGTGCCCGCCTCGAGCGGCACGCCTACGCCGACATGTTCCCGACGCTGACCAAGGCCATCGAGATCAAGGAGGCCGAGGCGGCCGCCGAAGCCCCGTTCCGCGACCTGCTCGCAGGCCGGGTCGCCCAGGCCGAAGGCATCGACCTCGACGCCGCGCACGCCGCGATCGACCCCGTCATCACCACATGGAAGGTCGGCGCCCGCTGGTTCCGCCCCATGAGTGGCGACCCCGCCGCCGAGGCGCGCGCCGCCAAGGAGATCCTCGCCGAGCGGGCCCGCATCGTGGCCGCCAACGCCGGCGCCGGAGACGACGCCGCGTTCGTCGCCGGCGCGCGCCGCGAGCACCCCGACGCGCTGCTCGTCGCCCGCAAGAAGGACGGCACCTACGTCGTGCTGACGCCCGCCAAGCGGGCCTGGGTGACAGCGGCGAACGGCAGCCCGCAGCGCGGACTGCCTCAGGACGTGTGGGTCCACCAGCACGAGTACACCAAGACCGGCAAGCCGCGCCCCACCCAGGAGTGGGTGATCCCCGCGATGCACGTCGTGTCCCGGTGGGTGACGCTGTCCATGTCCGAGGCGTGGAGCACCTGGAAGCGTGCGGCCCGTCCGGTCGACCACCTGTCCGACCCCGAGCTGATGGACGCGATCGAGCGGATCCGTCAGCGTACGCACCAGGGCGCGACCCTCATCGGCATCGGCTACGACGACGAGGGCGGGTGGTGGAACGGCAACCACGCCCGCAAGTTCACGGTCTACTTCCACACCGGGCCGGCGACGGCGGACGCCGAGCACCTGCTGACGGTCCCGCCGGGCTCGGTCCGGGCGCGCTACCTGGAGGTCCAGGCGACCAAGGACGCCAAGGGCAACGTGGACCTGCACTGGCCGACGCACTACAGCGCGGCCGGCGGGCACGAGACCAGCTGGGACCGGCAGTGGCGCCGGCGCGAGGGGGACACCTTCGGCAGCCGCGACCCCGAGTCGACCCCGGTGCCCTGGTCGGACAACTCCGGCGAGCGGATGGTCTACGTCGACCAGGACGCCTTCGCTGCGGCCCTTGTCGACCTCGAGGCGGCCAAGGACGTCGGCCGGCAGCGCGACACCCTGCTAGCCACGGTGCGCACGCTGACCGACGGCGTCCAGGAGTCGTGGATGAACGCCCAGGTCGCCCTCAAGCGCGAGCGGTTCATGGAGGACTTCGCGGACGAGGGCCTGTGGGCCGCGGAGGAGCCGAAGGTCCGGGACGCGATGCCTCGCCCCTGGAACCGAGGCGCCGCTGAGGCGGCCTGGGATCGGGTGCGGTTCCTGGTCAAGCGTCTCGTGGAGACCGGCCGGGCCCCCTGGGGCCTGACCGTGGCCGAGGCGGTGGACGGGCTCGCCGAGCCGCTCAACCGCTACCAGGGCACCCGCGAGTCCGACTGGAGCGTCGACCGGTGGAACCGCACCGACACGGAGTCGACCCTGCCCGAGGACCTGCTGGCCCTGCGCTTCCCGCACGAGCCGACCGGCACCGACATCGCCATCCGGAAGGACGCCTGATCATGGAGCACCTGACCCGCTGGTCGCTGCCCGCCTCGCCGGTGATCCTGCGCCCCGGCTCGATCGCCCACACCCCGGCCGCCCCGGGCGGGCTCGCGAAGGTCTGGATCAACGCGATCTGGCTCCGCAGGGTCAACAAGAAGCCGGTGGCGACGTTCGGGTCGCTGTGGGGGATCGCCCCGCTGGGCCAGGACGGGACGATGTCGTTCGAGGACGTCGTGGCTCACCTGGACCCGCGCCGGCACGACCCGGACCACGACGGCGTCGTGACGTTCACCGGCACGGGCGTCACGGTGCGCACGGGCCGCCGGGCGGCGAACCCGCGCAGGGCGCGTGACCGGGTGCACCGCCTCGTCGAGCTGCACACCGCGGCTGCGGGCGCGAGCGCCAAGGTGCTGCCGCAGGTGCCTGACGGCTGGGAGGGCTGGTACCGGCTGGCCGGCAAGGGCGTCAGCGACGACTGACGGCACCCGCCCACAGCCACGCGCTGTCGAGGTGCCCGAACTTGTCGACGAACCGCACCCGCACCGCGCGTGACGTCCACGCCGTCGCGTCACCGGCCACCTCGAGGTCGTCGCCGGCCACGGTCACGACCCATGCCTTCACGGGGATCGGCTCGGGAGCCTGGGTCACGGGCTGGCCGTACTGGCGCGGCGCAAGGCTGCGCGCGCGCTGGGGGAAGGGGGTGTTCCCGGTCGGCCTGCTCACCACCCCAGACTATCGAACGCGTGTTCGAAGGGCGTCTTCGTGCATGAGCGCGACCGGCGCGCGCCGTGTGTCGGTCCGACCTCGCCGCGGCGCCCACTTGGACGCTTGACCAGTACGTTTGTTGAATCTCGACGTACCATGTGATCTGGGTCACATGCATCTGGCGCCCCGCGCAGAGCTCTGGAAGCCTCGCTCGTGAGTTCGCCAAGGGGGCAGCTCATGGATGCAAGGGAGCACCGAGTTGAGAACACGCACCTACGCCCGACCAGTCACGGCAGGCGTCATCGCCGCGGCACTGGTCGGCTCCGGATTCACCGGCGCGATGGCCGCCGAGGACCCGACCGAGACCACCGCCCAGCTCATCGCCGACGTCGCCCCGAACCAGGGGCAGGTCATCGCAGGCACGCAGCAGGGAGGCGAGATCACCACCGGCAGCGCCGACAGCCTCGCCGTCGTCCCGCTCGACGCCAGCCAGCCCATCGCCCTCGGCGCGCCGCAGAACGGCGGCGTCCAGGTCCACCTCCCCGAGGAGGTCAGCGTCGCCGACGGCAAGGTCGCCTCGGACGGCACGGTCGTCTACGAGGCCACGGACGGCGGCGCGGACGCCGCGGTCCAGGTCCTGCACGACGGCTCCGTGCGCGTGCAGACCATCACCCCGGACGCCTCCGGGCCGCACGAGTTCACCTACACCTTCGGTGCCGGCGCACAGCTTGTCGAGACAGCCGACGGCGGGGTGGCGCTGGTCACCGAGACCTCTGACGGCAACTTCTCCGCCGCGGTGCTCGAGGACGCGTGGGCGCGTGACGCCTCTGGTGCCGAGGTCGCCTCGCACTACGAGATCGACGGCGACGCGCTCGTCCAGGTCATCGAGCCGACCTCCGAGACGGCCTACCCGGTCGTGGCCGACCCGAAGTGGAAGTGGTACGCGGCGGCCTGGTCGGCGAAGTTCAACCGCTCAGAGACGCGGCAGCTCGCCACCGCCGGTGGCGCCGGTGCCATGTGTGGAGCGCTGGGTAAGATGGCACCGACCCTGGCGGTCATCTGCGGAGTCTACGGCGGGTACATCTTCTCCCAGGCCTCGATCGCGAACGGCAACAAGGCGTGCATCGCGATCACCGCGACTCCGCCCCCGCTGGTGTTCCGGTACAAGGACAACGACTGCGTCTAGCGCAGGCTGAGGAGCAAGACGACATGGCGTACATCGCAGCAGCACTGTTCGGAGCGAGCGTGGGCCTGCTTCTAGCCTTCGGGGCCCCGCCCCGTCGCTGGTCACTTCTGCAGTTCGCGGCCGCGGCCGTCGTGCTCCTGACAGGAGTGGCTACGGCCATCTGGGAGCTTCATGCTCCCGGCGGCGTACTGGCCGTCCTCGCCGTTGCGGTGTTCGCCGGCCTCATCCTGGGTGGCGGCCTTGCGTGGGATGACCACCCGCTGCTCGCCGGCGCCGGTTACTGGTCTCGGGTGTGGACGGTGCTGTTCAACCAGGGCCGACTGCGCCAGTCCTGGCACCAGAGCGACGAGCCGGTCGAGAACGCGCAGACCTCCCTTCCCGGCTGACACCACCAGCACACAGATCGGCCCTCGCCCCGCCACGGGCGAGGGCCGATCTGTGTCCGCAGGGCGCGCAGGGCACTGCCGCACATCGGTGTGGCATGGACGCGAACCTGCACCCCGTCGTGCGCTGCCTGGTGAAGCCGCACCCTCGAGCCGAGCACTGGCGCCAGGTCGTCACCCCTGACGCGCCCGTCACCTCCCCGGGCGGTGGCCGGGTGCTCGCGATGGCCGACCTCGACGGCGAGCACGCCGGAGCTGACGACCGCGGCCGCGTCGAGACGTGGCGGTGGGAGATCTTCCAGCACGACCCGGCCTCGCACCGGTACACGGCCCGCCTCGCCTCGCTCATCAAGGGCCCGACCGCGTCCGGCAAGGCCTACTCGCGCTGGCGCACCCACGAGCGCATCAACCTGCGCGTCCTGGGCGACGGCCGCTGGCTCACCACCGCGCGCTACCACGGCGGGCACGTGAGCCGGTACGTCTATGACGTCGCCGGCGACGGCGAGTTCAGCTGCAGCATCCGCGCGCTCGGCCACATCGCGCCCGCACCCGTCGCGTTCGCCGACGCCTACCCGGTGCTCGCGACTGCCGGCGTCCGCCGACACTCGTACGGGACCGGCCCCATGCCGCAGGGCATGCTCAACGCCTTCGCGTTCACCGACGACCTGCCCACCATCACTCGGCGGCTGTTCGGCGTCCGCACCTACCGCAAGGACCTCGCCCGCGCCGTCGCCGCCCTGCTCGACCCCGCCCACCCCGACCTGGCCCGCCTGCAGACCGCCTGGCACCTGCACCCGTTCGTGCCGGTCGACTGGACCGTCGCGCACCTGACCGGGCGCGGCCCGACCATCGGGCGGGCCGCCGACCTGGGCGCCCGCGGCCTGCGCGCCCACCTGGCCCAGCTCGACCAGCGATCCCTGCGCCGCCTGGCCCTGACCGGCCGCGAGGACGTCCCCTGGACCAGCCTCGCCGACATCGCCGGGTGGGCGCCGCTGCCGGGCTTGGCCCGCGTGGACTCGTGGGCCGACCTGCACGACCGGCTCATGCTGCAGGTCCGCGCCGAGCAGCAGCACCGGCTCGCGATGCGCAACACCGAGTGGGCGGCCGCCGCCAAGACCGACTACGCCATCACCGACGACACGCTGCACCGAGCCTTGGAGGGCACCACCCCCGGCGGGCTGACCATCGAGCTCGCACGCAACGGCTCCACCCTGGTCGCCTGGTCCGCCCAGATGCGGCACTGCATCGAGAACTACCAGATCGCGATGTGGCGCCAGCGGTCCCTGCTCGGCGCCGTGCGCGACACCGGCGGTCGCCTGCTCGGCAACTTCGAGGTCGAGGCCCGCGGTCCGCGCGGCACCAGCCAGGAGCTGCGCCAGCTGCTCGGCAAGCACAACGCGCGCCTGGACGACTCGATCCGGCTCGACGTCGAGGCGCACCTGCGCGCCGCCGGCGTGCACGTCCCCGACGACTACGCCGGGTCCCCGCGCGGGCGTTTCTGAGCGCGCCGCACATCCACCAGGTGTACCCCTTCCCACGTACGGAGACGCACACCCCATGACCAGCACCGCCATCGCCCCGACCGGCGTGAGCCCGCACCCCTCCCGCGAGCTCACCCGCTACGACGGCGAGTCCGACCTGATGCGCTCCGTGCGCTCGTTCCACGTCGCCGTCGGCCACCCCGTCGCCGGCGGGCCCGCGGGCCTGGGCCCGGACGTCATCGCGCCCGAGCGCCTCGAGCTGCGCCTGAACCTCATGGCCGAGGAGTTCTGCGAGGTCATCGGCTCGATCATGGGCCCGGTCGCCGAGGCCGCGATGCGCGCCGCGTGGGCCACCACGATGGCCGCCTGGGACGGCACCTTCACGCCGGACATCGCGAAGGTCGCCAAGGAGCTGTCCGACCTCGCCTACGTGCTGGCCGGCACCGCGCTGGAGACCGCGATCCCGCTCGACGCGGGCGTCGCGGAGGTGCACGCCTCCAACATGACCAAGCTCGACGCCAACGGCAACGCCCTCAAGCGCGCCGACGGCAAGGCCCTCAAGTCCGAGCTCTACGTCGAGGCCGACATGACCGCGGTGCTCGCCTCCCACGTCGCGCCCGGCCCGTACGCGCCCGAGGCGATCCGCGCGTTCTGGGCCACCATGCCCGGGCGCGCCATCGACGAGCGCGACGGCATCCGCGTGCTCGCCGCCGACCTGCGCCTGGCCGCCGACCGCCACGACATCCGCTTCGCCTACGAGGTCGCCGATGCCGACCCGGCCCGCCGGGGCGAGCAGATGTCGATGGCCGCCCGGATGCTGCACCTGCCGAGCTCGCCCGACCGCGACGACGTCGACAACCCCTGGACCCAGGTCGCCCACCTCGAGCCCGGCCCCGACGCCCTCGCGCGGCTGCGTGACCTGACCGCCGACGCCGTCTACGCCAACGACGGGCTCGCCGCCGAGATCCGCCGCGAGAACTCCCCGCACGTCATCGCGCGCGCCTGGCGCGCCGCCACCATCGCCGCCGAGCACCCCGACGAGGACCCCATCGTCCTGGCCGCGCGCGTGCTCGGCGCCCACATCATCGACGCCCCCGCCGCGGCGGACGTCAACCCCGAGGAGACCGCAGCATGAGCAACCTGACCGTCCTGCGCCCCTGCGGCTCCGCCCACCCCGAGGAGCCCGGGCTGGCCTGCACCCTGCCCGCCGGCCACCGGGCCGTGGCCGACCCGTCCGGCGAGCCGATCACGTTCGACCACGCCAACCCGGCCCGCCAGACCGTCTGGGTCGAGTACGAGGTGACGGCGGCCGCCGCGTGAGCGCCGGGGCCGACCTCGTCGCCAAGACGCTGACCGAGCGCTGGCGCACCCTGTGCACCGAGCGCGGGCACCACGCCCTGGCGTACTTCGCGCGCGAGCACGGCATCACCCTCGACGGCCGCCAGCTGCACGTCGTGTGGTCCACCGCCGCGCGCGAGGCGCGCCGCACCGGCGTCGACACGTTCGCCGCGCTGCTGGTCGCGACCGGCATCGAGCGCGACACCCCGACGTACCTGTACGCCGGGGTCACGTGCGGCGCGGTCAGCGACGACGACCCCGCGGTGCACTGCGCGCTGGCGGCCGGGCACGGTCCCGTCCCCGACCCCGAGGGCGAGGACCGCACCTTCGAGCACGTCGCGCCCGGCTCCGGCGCCTGGTGGAACGAGCCCACCGCCATCATCGAGACCGTCGCGATCACCATCGCCCTGCCCAAGACGTCCTCTCCCACCGACCTGCAGGTCGCGATCGACCACGTCCTGGCCCAGGCCGCACGCGCCGGCTCCGACGTCGGCGCCACCGTCACCCGCGCGAGGTCGTGGTGAGCGCCCGGCGCCCGCACGTGCAGATGAAGGCGCTGCGGCCCGACCGGCCGCTCGACCTGACGAACCCGGTGCTCGCGCGCCTGGCCGCGACATGGACGCAGCACGTCGGCCCGGCCGACCCCGGCCCCGGCGGCGACTTCGAGGACTGGGTCGAGTCCGCGTTCCGGGTGCAGGCCGCGCTCGACGTGCTCGGCCCCGCCGTCACGATCGACGACGACAACCCCAGTGCCCGCGCGGCGATGGCGCGCATGCGCGGCCAGGACCCCGAGCCGAGCGACGACGTCCTCGAGCTCGGCGTCGTGTTCGGCCGCCACGCCCTGCCGGCCGACGAGTCCGACGCGATCGCCTCGGGCTACCTGACGCTGGAGACGTTCGCGCGCCGCGCTGGCCGGCGCATCGTTCCGGCCGACGCGCTGTCGCACGACGAGCACGACGCCGACGCCGTCATGGCGCGCCTGGCCGCCGAGCGGCCCGGCACCGAGGAGTTCTTCGTCAAGGCCCGCGCCACCAAGGTCCTCGTGGTGCGCGCCCGCGCCGGCCAGACGCTCATGGACGCCGTCCGCGAGCAGCTCGGCGAGGGCGCCGAGTGGGCCATCATCGGCATGGAGGGCGCCCACCGCCCGCTCATGGTGCAGGACTACGTGCCGATGCGGTTCGAGTACCGCGTGTTCGTCGCCGGGCACGAGCCCGTCACCGGCGCCGCGTGCATCGAGGCGCACACCCCGCTCGACCGGCTCGCCGACCCGGGGGACCCGCTGGCCGCGTTCGACCCGGTGCTGCGCGAGCACCGCACCGAGGGTGCCCCGGTCGGCCAGAACCGCGCCGTGCGCGAAACTCTGGTCGCGTACGCCCGCGACGTGGCCGCCGAGCTCGCCGACGAGGCGCCGGCCATGCGCGACTACGTGCTTGACGTCGCCCTCGGGCCCGACGACCGGCCGCTGGTCGTCGAGCTGAACGGGCGCACCAACGCCGGGTTCTACTCCAGCGACCCGCACACCCTCGTCGCAGCGCTCGCCCGCGCCGAAGGCCCGGCTGACGACTAGGCCGCCAGGATCGCCTGCACCTCGGAGAACATGAGCATCATCGCGCCCGGGTCGGTCGGGTCGTCCGGGTTGCCAGCACCCGCGCTGGCACGCAGTGCCTCCGCGACCGCGAGCACCGCGTCCCACCGCTCGGGCAGCCGGGCGTCGACCCGCGCGACGGACGCGCTGAGCATCGGCATGAGGACCGCCGGGTCCGGGGTGTCGAAGCGGCCGGTGCCGCGCCTCCACACCTCCATGTCGCCGGTGAAGCCCCAGGAGATGTAGTGCCCGTGGGCCTTGTCCTCGGCACGGGAGCCCGCCACGCAGAAGTCCAGGGCGTCCTCGTCGCGCCCGGGGAAGTGGTCGCGTGCGTCGCCGTCCAGGTGGACGCCTCCGGCTAGCACATCACCGCCAGACTGCAGCGACTCCCACAGCTTCTCGGGCGAGGACAGCCGAACCGACGTGAAGGGGATCTCGAGGTCGACCGCGAACACCGCGTGCGCCGCCTCGTGAACGGACGTGTGATCCAGCCAGCCGTGCTCGCCGCACACGAACGCGTTGAGAAGGGCGGTCGACATCGTCGGCATCCGCCGATTCTGCCGCACCGCCCGGCCCCCGTGCCGCACATACCCAGAGCATGACCACCACCGACCTGACGCCCCAGATCGTCATGGACTTCGCCCGCATCATGGGGCCGCGCGCCGTGTTCGCCCTCGGGGACAGCCTCGAGGGCGACCGGCTGACCGCCTGGGTGCGAGCGATGGAGCAGATGGAGCAGGCCGTACCCGAGGAGTACGAGCGCACCATCCGCATGGTCTCGGGCCTGTCGTTCGACCCCGACTACGGGATCGCCCAGGCGCGCGCCTACGCCGATCAGCCCGCCTCGCTGCGCCAGGCGTATGCCTCGCACCCACGGATCGTCGTCGCCGCGTTCGTCCTGGCCGGTGCCGCGCTGGTCGCGGCCGCCCTGACGATGGTCGCCGGGCCGCTCATGATCGCCGTGGCCGTCCCGCTCGCTGTCGCCGCCTACCTCACCGCGGCACTGCCGGTCGCGCTGATCATGCACCGCCGCCAGCGCAGCGTCGACAACGCGATGCTCGCGCTCGGCGCCGCGCTGCTGGTGTTCGCCGCGCCCGAGCAGGTCGCCCTGGCCCCGAACCGCCGCGAGCTCCTGGACGGGCTGTGGGGACCGATGGAGTCCGCCCTGCTCGAAGTGCGCCTCGACCCGAGCCTCGCCCGATGGGAGCACCCGTGACCGCGCCGATCACCTCCGAGCAGGCCACCGAGACGATCTGGCGCCTGGCGCCCCCGACCGGGGTGCGCATCGAGCGGGTCGCCCAGCAGATCCTCGACCTCGACGAGGACGCAGCCGAGGCCGCCTACCGTGCCGCGGTCGACGTCGACCCCGCCGCCGCGCACCGCATCGCCGACCAGCTGGAGGCCGAGCAGCAGCACGGAGGACGACTGCACGAGCTGGTGCACTTCGCTCACCCGTCCGAGCACGACATGGGCGAGCTGCGCGAGGCGTTCCCCGGCACGATGCGCACCGCGAGCGCCATGACGATCGCCGGCCTGGTGCTGCTGCCGCTCAACTGGATCGGCGCCCTGGTACTCAGCAGCTTCGCCGCGCTGATGTTCGGGGTGTCCGCCGCTGCTGCGCTCATCGCGTGCGGGTTCTGTCTCATGACGTTCTCGATCGGCGGCGTGCGCCGCGAGCGTCAGGCGGCCGCCTCGGCCTACATGATCTCCCTGGAGATGGCGCTGCTCGCGGTCGCCACGCACGAGCGGATCGGCACCGGCGGCTACACCCGCGAGCACTTCGACACGCTCATGGGTCCGTGGTCGCGCGGCGTGCACCCGATCCACATCGGCTGAGCCGGCGAAGGGGAGAACGACATGGCACACCAGCACCGCACCTGCCGGCGGGTCGCGTCCCTGGCTGCCGCGGCGGCCCTCGCGCTGGCGCTTGCCGCGTGCGCGACCGACTCCGCGCGCGAGTGTGAGCGGACGTTCACCGAGCTGACCATGTCGGTCGACGGCGTCGCGGACGCGCAGTTCGAGTGCCGGCGCAGCTTCGGCGACCCCTCGCAGAGGGGGACCGTCACGCTCGACCAGATGCCCCGGTACGACGCCGTCGCGGTCATGGAGGACGTGCTGCGCACGTACGCGGCATCGCCCGACCTGCGTGACGCGACCGTGCCGGTGCTGAGCTTCGCGACGCAGGACGGCACGATCACCATCGGCCCGGTGATGCTCGGCTTCAACGGGGCGCCGGCGATCGGCGAGATCCGCGAGCACTACGGTATCGAGCCGTAGTCGCCCCGAACGCCGTCGAGCCCCGCCCGGAGATCACCCGGGCGGGGCTCGATTCGTGTCCGGTCAGTCGTCCTCGCCGTCGGGTTCCATCCGGTCCGCGCAGTCGCCGCACCGGCCGTCGTACCCCTCGCCGTTGCCAAGGTCCGCGCCGCACTGCGAGCACCGCTCCTCCTCGTCGTGCTCGGCGACGTCGACCTGGACGCCGTCGTCGGCGTAAATCACCCCGGCCGCCGTACCGAACTGGTCGCCCAGGTCCACGCGCCACCGCCCGCGGATCTTCTGCGGGCGCCGCCAGACCCGGAACTCGTCGACGCCGTCGACCAGGTCCACCTCAGCCCGGAACGGGTCCACGGCCTCCAGGTCGGCCCGCGTCAGCTTCTCGCCGTCGAGCAGGTCGCCGACGTCGAACCGCGGGCGCAGCCCGACCTCGCGCAGCAGGTCGACACGCTCGGCGAACGGCGCACCTGTCGCCTCGGCGTACTGGTCGATCGCCTCGCGCGGGTTCATGCCGCGAGCGCCGGGGGACAGCACCCCGCGGCAGATCAGCGACTCGATGCCGGGCCCGGCCAGGTCGACGGCGGACTCCGAGCGCGCCGAGACGGCGAACTGGCCGCCGGTCGTCACGCCCGCGGGCACACGTGCGGTGTTCATCGTGCTGCTCATGGCCGGTAGATGTGCGGTGGGGCCTCAGACCAGGCCGACCAGCTCGGCCGGCACGCCCTCGGACGTCGGCGCCCAGTAGTCGAGCTCGCCGTGCACGATGTACCGCTCGCGCGCGGAGTACATCGGGTGGCACGTCGTCAGGGTGATGGACCGGGCCGTGGGCTGCACGCCGGGCTCGTTCGGGGCCGGCGCGATCACCTCCACCTGCCACGGCATCACGACCTGGGACGAGGTGACCCGGTAGACGTACCAGGTGTCGTGCGTCCAGACCACGATCGGGTCGCCCTCGACGAGCTCGGCGGCGCGGTGGAACGGCTTGCCGTACGTGGTGCGGTGCGCCGCGAGTGCGAAGTTGCCGACCTCGCCGGGCATCGCGGTCTCCTCGTAGTGCCCGATGCCCAGGGTGTCGAGCACGTTCTTGCGGTCGCTGCCCTGGGTGATGGTGCGCGTGGGCTCCCCGTCCCACTTGGGCACCCGCATGGACGCGAACGTCGTCAGGTACTGCGGGTCCTCGATCACCGGCGGCGCGTCCCGGCGCGGGGTGACCACGTCCGGGCCGTCGGCCGCGGGCTGGGTCAGTGCGGCGAGGGGTTCGTCCCAGCCCTGCTCGGCGACGATCTGCGCCTGGGCGCTGTCCGCGGCGACGTCGGTCCACCACAGCTGCCAGACCAGGAACGCGGCCACGAGGACGCCGAACGTGATCAGCAGCTCACCGGCCACGCCGGTGATGACCGCGAGCGGCCCGGGCCGGCGCCGGCGCGCGTACGTGGAGCCCATCAGGCGGCGGCCGCCAGCGGCGCGGTCTGCGCCGGCAGGACCCCGCCGCGCAGGAACGCCACCAGGACGCCGCGGTCGTACGGGGCCTCGACGCCGGCGAAGTCGTGGGCGCCGGTGATCGAGCAGAACAGGGTGCCGGCCGCGTCGAGCTCCGCGGCGCGGGCGGTGCCGGCGGACTCGTCGTGCCAGTCGAGCACCAGGCCGCCGTCGTCGGACGGGGCCAGCGCCACGCCGGCCGCTTCGAGGTCGCCCAGCAACGCCTCGGCCTCGGCGAGCCATCGCGGCTGCACGGCCTTGGAGCTCTCGCCCCACCAGCCGTCGGTCAGCGCGGCGCACAGGTCGAGCTTGAACCGCTGCGGGGTCGGGCCCGGGCGCAGGCTCGCGGTGGCCACGGCGCGGTCGCCGTGGCGCACGTACTCGCGCACGCGGGTGAGGCCGTCGACGTCGTCGCTGACCGTGATGCCGAAGTGCTCGCCGTGCTCGTCGGTCCAGGTGACCGGGCGGCGCGAGCGAAGGGTGGGCGTGGTGCTCATGGCGGGTAGATGTGCGGCCCGGTGCCATCACGCGTCGCGGCGGCGGCCGGGGCGGTGGGCGTGTACTCCGATCAGGGGAGGACAAATCAGGCGGCCCTCACGCGCGTGCCCGCGCTGCCGTAGCGTGACGAGCACGGCTTGAGGGTCGGCCAGCCGGGGGGCTGGGAATGGGGACAGGGCCCGGTGCGCGCACGTCGCGCGCCGGGCCCGCGCCATGTGCGCCGGCGACGGCGAACCGTGCAGGTGCCGCACATCTGAAAGCCATGACCTCCGCACTGGCAGCCACCGCCCTTCACGCCCTTCGCACGCTCGTGACCCTGCAGGGCCCCGCGACCGCTGACCAGCGCGCTGCGATGGCGGCCTGGCCGGGCTGGGGCGTGCTCGCCCCGGCGTTCGCGCCCAAGCCCGAGGGGCAGTGGATCGAGGTCGCCGACACGCTCGAGGAGCTGCTGGCCGACAAGCCGCACTGGCTGGCCGACGGCGCCAACGCCACCGACACCAGCTTCTACACCCCGGACTGGCTCGTGCAGGGCATGGTCGACGCGCTCACCGGTGCCGGGTTCGACGGCGGCAAGATCCTGGAGCCCGGCTGCGGCTCGGGCCGGTTCATGGCCGCGCTGCCCGGCGCCGACTGGACCGGCGTGGAGGCCGACCCGGTCTCGGCCGCGATGGCCCAGGCCATCCACCCCGGCGCCCGGATCCTGGGCGACCGGCTCGAGAACGTCACGCTTCGCGAGGGGTCCTTCGATGCCGCGATCGGCAACGTGCCGTTCTCCCAGCACGCCCCGTTCGACCCCGAGGTGTCCGCCCCGAGCCTGCACGCCTACTTCATCCTGCGCTCGCTCATGGCGGTGCGCCCCGGAGGCTACGTCGTCGTGGCAACCTCGCGGTACCTGCTCGACGACGCCCGCCAGACCGACGCGATCCTCGAGCTCGGCGAGCTGCGCTCCGCCGTGCGCCTGGCGTCCGGCACGTTCGAGGGCACCGCGGCCGTCGCCGACATCCTCGTGCTGCGCCGCCGCGGCGGGCAGTTCGTGGCAGGCGCCTGGGACGAGATCGCCAACCGCGCCGGTGGCCCGACCGTGCGCACCAGCGGCTACTACGGCTCCAGCGTGCAGATGCCGAACCGGCTCATCGTGCGCAACGAGTCCGGCGAGAGCGGCTACGGCACGCCCGCCGTCGAGGTGAACCGGTACTGGGAGGTCAACCCGACCCACGTCGCCGGTCGTATGGTCGCCACCGGGTACGACCGCGCGCCGATGCGCGTGCGCTCCGAGGACGCCCGCCGCGACGGCCTGGCCGCCCTGGCCGCAGCGACCGCCGACCTGCCGGCGCTGCCCAAGGCCGAGCCCGTCGACCCGTTCGCTGACCTGGTGCTCGCCGACGCCGAGGGCCGCAAGGAGGGCTCCTACCACCTGGTGGACGGCGACGTGTTCCAGGTGGTCGACGGCTCCCTGGTGCCCAAGGACCGCCCGGCCGCCGAGCTGCGCGTCCTGATCGGCCTGCGCGACCTGGTCGTCGACCTGCTCGCCGCCGACGCGCTGCACGTGAACAACCGCGACGCCGACCCCGCGGCCGACCTGCGTGCGCAGGCCCTCGCGGCCTACACCGCCTACGTCAAGAAGTTCGGCCCGCTCAACCGCGGCACCCTGCACGAGGGCGCCGAGGACCCCGAGACCGGGGAGCCGAAGTTCTCCTGGCGCCGTCCGGTCATGGGCGGGTTCCGTCGCGACCCCGACTACATGACGGTGATGGCGTGCGAGGTCTACGACCCCGACGCCCAGACCGCCGAGCCCGCCCCGGTGCTGCTGCGCCCGGTCAACCGCGCCCCCAAGCCGGTCGAGCGCGTGGACACCGCGGCCGAGGCCGTGGCGGTCTCGATGGGCGAGTGCGGCCGCGTCGACCTGGACCGCGTCGTGTCCCTGCTGGACCTGGCGTTCGACGTCGACCCGATGGACGCCCTGGGCGACCTGGTCTACGCCGACCCCGAGCGCGGCGGCACGGTCGTGCCCGCCCGCGACTACCTGTCCGGCAACGTCCGCGAGAAGCTGGCCGCCGCGCGCGCCGCCGCAGCCACCAACCCGGCCTACGAGCGCAACGTCGCCGCGCTGGCCGCCGTCGTGCCGGCCGACCTCGGCCCGACCAGCATCCGCGCCACCCTCGGCTCGCCGTGGATCCCCGCGCGGTACGTCGCCGACTTCGCCTCCGACGTGCTCGGCTCCCACCCGTCCCTGACGCACTCCGCGGCGATGGGCCTGTGGGAGATCGACAGCGCCTGGTACGGCAAGCCCGAGGCGTCCCTGGCCTGGGGCACCAAGCGCAAGAACCCGTTCCAGATCCTCGAGGCCCTGCTGAACGGCCGGTCGCTGACCGTCATGGACGAGGTCTGGGACCCGGGCTCGCGCACCAGCCGCAAGGTCCGCAACCCCGACGAGACGCTGGCCGCCGAGGAGAAGGCGAACGCGATGCAGGACCGGTTCGGCACCTGGGTCTGGGAGGACAAGCAGCGCGCCCAGACGCTGGCCGCCGAGTTCAACCGCCGGTTCCGATCCCACGTGCCGCGCGTGGCCGACGGCTCCGGCATGACCTTCCCCGGCATGTCGTCCGACGTGACCCTGTGGGACTGGCAGAAGGACGCCGTCGACCGCATCACCTCCGCCCCGCGCACCGCGATCGGTCACCCGGTCGGCTCGGGCAAGACGCTCTCGATGATCGCCTCGGCTATGACGCTGCGCCGGCTCGGCCTGGCCAACAAGCCGATGCTCGCCGTGCCCGGCCACCTGCTGGAGCAGATCGCCCGCGAGGCGATGCAGGCCTACCCGGCCGGCAAGTTCCTGGTCGCGTCCAAGGAGGACCTGGCCGGCGACGCCCGCCGCCTGTTCGCCGCGCGCTGCGCCACCGGCGACTGGGACATCGTCATCGTCACCCACGAGTCCCTGGCCGCGATGCCCGTCAGCCCCGAGGCCGAGTCCGACTGGCTCGCCGAGGAGAAGTACAACCTGGCCGACGCGATCCGCAGCGACGAGACCCGCTCCTCGCGCGGGCGCACCGCCAAGGCCATCGCGTCGGCGGTCAAGAAGCTCGACTCGCGCCTGTCCGAGCTGCGCCACGCCGTGGCCGACGAGCGCACCGTGATGTTCGAGCACCTGGGCGTGGACTGGCTGGGCGTGGACGAGGTCCACTACTTCAAGCGCCTGCCGATCGCCGCCCGCGCCGAGGGCTTCTCGTTCGGCTCGTCCAAGCGCGCCACCGACCTGCTGCTCAAGGTCCGCGTGCTCGGCCAGCGCAACCCGGGCCGCCCGCACTTCGCCGGCTTCACCGGCACCCTGTGGTCGAACTCCCTGGCCGAGACGTTCGTGTGGCAGAAGTTCTTCCAGCCCGAGGCGCTGTCGGCCGCCGGCATCGACACCTTCGACGCGTGGGCCGCGATGTTCGTCCGCTACGTCACCGCGGTCGAGGTCGCCCCGGACGGCTCCGGCTTCCGGCTCAACCGCCGCCCGGTCGAGATCACGAACGTGCGCGCCCTGATGGGCATGTTCCGTCAGGTCGCCGACCTGATGACCTCCGAGTCGCTGCCCCTGGAGCGCCCCGAGACGACCTGGCACACCGAGGTCGCCGAGATGACCGACGAGCAGGCCGCGTTCGTCGCCGACCTGGCCGCGCGCGCCGACGCGCTGCGCAACGGCAAGGTCGCGGCCACCGAGGACAACATGCTCTCGATCTGCAACGACGGCCGCCGCGTCGCGCTCGACCCGCACCTGGTGGGCATCGACGGCGAGGCGGGCAAGCTGGAGCTGGTGGCCGAGCGCATGAGCGAGATCTACTCCCGCGACGCCCAGCGCGCCTACCCCGGCTCCGAGCGTCCCGGCTCGCTGCAGCTGGCGCTCTGCGACCAGGGCACCCCCGGCTCCAAGGGCACCCAGACCTACGGCCGGCTCAAGGCCGCGCTGATGGCGCGCGGCGTGCCGGCGGGCCAGATCCGGTTCGTGCACGAGGCCACCACGGACAAGGCACGGGCGGCGCTGTTCGCGGCGTGCCGCGACGGCTCGGTCTCGATCCTGCTCGGCTCGACCGGCAAGGTCGGCGTCGGCACCAACATCCAGACCCGGCTCGCCGCGCTGCACCACGTGGACGTGCCCTGGCGTCCGTCCGACATCGAGCAGCGCGAGGGCCGCGGTCGGCGCCCTGGCAACCAGGCGAAGGTGCTCGACATCTACCGGTACGTGACCGAGGGCTCCTTCGACGCGTACATGTGGCAGACCAACGAGACCAAGGCCCGGTTCATCCACGCCCTGATGACCGCGGACCTGGAGGCCGACACCATCTCCGACATCGGCGCCTCGGTGCTGTCGTTCGGCGAGGTCAAGGCGCTGGCGTCGGGCAACCCGCTGCTGCTGGAGCACGCCGAGGCCGTCTCGGACGTGCGCCGCCTGCGGACCCTGCACGCCGTGCACGTCCAGCACGTGTCCGACCTGACGTCCCAGGCCGACATGCTGCGCATGCGCGCCCACCAGGACACCAAGGTCGCCGAGCTGCTGCAGGTCGCCGACCAGCGCGTCGCCGATGCCAAGGACCGCCAGTATCTCGACGCCAAGGGCGAGGACGCGCGCCTGGCCTCGACGCTGCTGGCCCGGCACAAGAGCTACGAGACCCCGGTGGTCACGTGGCGCGGGCTGCGGGTGGGCCCGGTGCGCGACCAGTCGTTCACCGCCCTGGTGCGCGAGGTCCGCGTCGAGCTGGACTACCGCGAGGTCGGCAAGGTGCAGGTGACCGCCAAGGCGCTGCGACGTGACCCGGCCGGCGCGGTGGGCTCCGCGCTCGAGGCGTGGGTGAGCCGGATCGACGAGCGCCGCGAGCGTCTGCTGGACGGCGCCGCGAGCGACCGCCGCCAGGAGGCGTCGCTGCGGGAGGCCGCGGCGGCCGCGGTGTTCGACCGGGCCGATGACCTCGCCGCCGCCGAGGCGCGGCTGCGCACGGTGGAGCGGGAGATGTCGTCCGAGGCCGAGGACCACCAGCTGGCGGCGTGACCTGCCACCCACACCCGCGCGCTGGGCAGTGCGCGGGTGTGGGTGGCGGGCGGCACGATCGCGCCGTGAGCACGAACTACACCGCGACCGTCACGGTCGCCGACGGCCGCACCGACCCCGACGACGTCCTGGACGCCCTCGTGGGCTTCTCGCCGGTCTGGGCCCAGCGCGGCCCTGGCCGCGTCGACGTCACGCTGTCGCTCGATGCGGCGAGCCTGCCCGAGGCGACCTCGCGTGTCGTCGAGCTCGTCGAGCTCGTCGAGCTCGTCGAGGCGGCGACGCGGTCGGGCGTGGCGCGCGTCGAGATCGCCACGTCCGAGGAGTTCGACCGCGAGAACGGCGCCGAGCCGGCCCCGGTGTGAGCCCGCAGGAGGTGCGCCGCCGCGTCGCCGCTCGCGAGGAGGAGAGGCTGACCGACGCCGTCGCGTGGGCGTGCTACGAAGCCATGCGCGAGGCCCCGGAGGACCAGCGCCCGCAGATCCTGCACGCCTTCGCCGAGTTCTCCCGCGGCGCCCAAGGGCTGCTCGAGGCGATCAGCGCGCCGGACGCGTAGCGCCGCGAGCCGCGCCCGCACATCTACGAGCCATGAGCACCACCACGCGCACGCGACCGCCCGCCGCCCGTGTCCCGGCCGGGGTGCGCACCGGCGGGCAGTTCGCCGAGCAGGCGCGCGGGGAGGCCGACGTCGAGCTCGGCGAGATGCCCGAGCTCGCGGGCACCGAGCCGGACGAGTTCGGGTTCCCGACGGTGCTGTGCGGTCGGTGCGAGGGGTCGGGCAAGTCGCAGTACAACCGCGACGCCGGGCACTCGCGGTGCTTCGCGTGCAACGGCATCGGCCGGCGCCACCCGCGCGGGCCGGTCGCGGACGCGGTCGCCGCCTACTCCAAGGCGCGCACGGCCGCGGCCCGCCCGAAGGCGTGGCAGGTGCGCGCCGGCGACTCCGTCTCGCCGCTGTACGAGGGGTACGGCAAGGCGAACTGGGGCGTGGTCGCCAAGCTGCTGGTGGCGCGCAACCGCCCGACGCGGTTCGAGGGGGCCGGCGAGTCGCGCCGTCCCGTGGCCTGGCCGGCGCTGCTCGTGCTCGAGGACGGGCGCCGGCTGCAGGTCAGCACGGACACGGTGCTGGCGCGGCGGGCGTCCGAGGTGGACCCGGCGCCGTTCGTCGCGATGGCCCTCGCGACCGACTGAGCCTCAGGGCCGCGGGTGGCGGCGCAGGGTGCGCGCGGTCCAGGCGTCGTCGACGGCCTTGAGCACGGCGAGCCCGCAGACGACGACGGCCACGATCGGCCAGCCGTGCCCGACGGTGTCGTTCGCCCACCAGATCAGGGCGGCGATCAGCGCGACCCACGAGACCACGGCGACGGGCTTGATGCGAAGGCGGGGCGGCGTGGCCGGCGTGGTGTCGATGCTCATGCACTACCGATGTGCGGACGGGGCCGATCTCGGAGCCGGGCGTCCGCACATCTACCGGCCGTGACCTCTCCGCTTGCTGCAGCTGCCGCCCGCGTCCACGTGCTCGACTACCACCCGACGCACCTGAACTACTCGCTGTCCCGGGAGGCGGCCTTCGACCCGGCGCACCCGGTCGAGCCCGGTGGCGACACGGCGCCGGCGGTCGGCGTGCACCAGGTGCTCTCGATCCGACCGGGCGGCGGGGTGCTGCTGTGGCACGAGGTGCCGCTGTCGGCGTGGACCGGAACCCGGGCCGAGTTCGCGGCGCAGCCCGAGCAGGTGCGCCGCCAGGCGCTGTCCGCCGGGCCGTGCGCGCGCGGCGGACGCTGGGGCACGCACCTGGGCGCGACGATGGCGGTGGTGACCTCCGACGGGCGCACCGTGCTGCGCTCGCGCCGCGGGAAGTACGCCGAGGCGGACCGGTACGACTCCCTGGTCGCCGGCACGATGCTCGTCGAGCACCTGACGGTCACGACCGACCAGTACCTGTGGGCGCTGGCCGCCCAGGCAGGGATCGACCGCGAGCACGTGGAGGTGTTCGCCCCGACGCACCTGGCGATGCGCACGGCCGACTTCGGGCTGTGGATCGGCGGCTGGGTCCGGGTGGACCTGACGGCGCAGCAGGTGGCGGCGGCCGCGCCGTTCGAGACGGTGACGTTCGAGCTCGGGCAGGACCCGGACGTGCCGATGACCGACTGGGGCGCGTTCGACCTCGCCGCGGCGCGCGAGCACGCGGCCGATGTGTGCGCGCTGCCGGTGCCCACCGCGTAGTTCAGGTGTGCGTACGGACCGCCCAGCCGCCTGGGTCCGTGCGCCTTCGCAGGCGGCTGCTCTGGGCGCCCGGCTTCGGTCGGGCACCCAGAGTGCGTTCGGGGCCGACTCTCCCGGCCGGCGCGGTCAGTCGCTCTCGGGGCGGGCAGGCAGGTGGCGGTACAAGGTGGTGCGGGGGATGCCGGTGGCCGCGGCGACCTCCGCGAGCGTCAGGCCCTCGCTGTCGCGCAGGTGGGCGGCGTAGCGGATCTGCTCGTCGGTGACCGACCGCGGCCGGCCGACCTGCTTGCCGGCCGCCTCGGCGACGGCGCGGGCGTGGTTGACGCGCTCGAGCATGTAGGTGCGCTCCATCTGGGCGAACAGCGCGAGCATCACGACGGCGAGCTGAGCCATCGGGTCGTCGGGGTCGGTGGTGTCGATGCGGATGGGGTCGGCGAGGTTGCGCAGGCCGATGCCACGCTCGCCGAGGTCGTGCAGCATGTTGAGGGTGTCGCGCACGGTGCGCCCGAGCCGGTCGAGGGTGTGCACGACGATGACGTCGCCGGTGCGGGCGTAGGCGAGCAGCTGCTGCAGGCCTTCACGGTTGGTGGTCGCTCCGGACTTGCGGTCGACGTAGGTGTGCGCGGGGTCGACCCCGGCGCCGGCGAGCGCGTCGAGCTGGCGGGTCAGGTCCTGCTTGGTAGTCGAGATGCGCGCGTAGCCGAGGAGCATAGCCGGAACGTACCGGAAGTCGCCCACAGGGCTCGTTTCGGGACACCGGGTTGTGGAACGACTTGTGGGACGCTCGGAGCGCGGCGTGTCGGATCCGGGGCGGGTCGGGGCGCTCGGCGTCCCACAACCAAGGAACCGGACACGGTGCGCTCGGCGCGGACTTCACCCGGTCGACGACGGCGACGGGGTCGAGCTGCCCGGCCGGGCTGGGGGAGGATCGTCGCCATGCGCCGCCACACCGCCCAGGTCCTCGCCCTGCTCGCCGCCACGACGCTCGTCGGGTCCTGCTCCGGCGCCGCCGAGCAGGTCACGGTTCCAGCGCTCGACGGCAGGACGGTCCAGGACGCGCGATGGATCGCGATCGACGCGGACCTTCGCGTCGCCGACGTCGACTCCTCCATCGACGAGGGGAGCTGCATCGTCGAGTCGCAGACACCGGTGGCGGGCACCGACGTGGACACGGGCAGCACCGTGACCGTCAGCTTCTTCTGTCCGGAGGCTGCGCCCGAGGTTGTGGCGCCCGACGAGGCCGCCGACGAGGGGGCCGCCGACGCGCTCGAGGCCGAGCCCGACGCCGAGCTCGCCGGCGCAGCTCAGGTCGAGGCGGCGTTCAGCGCCTCGTACGGCTGGCCGGACGACCCGCACTGGGCAGCGATCGAGTCGTTCTCCGACCGCGACTACCCGCGCATCACCGTCGCGACGTCGCTGGTGGACGAGATCGCCGACGCCGAGCAGGCGATGGGGATCTGCAACGCGGTGACCTCGGTGCTGAGCGAGGACTGGACCGGGACGTACGTGACCGCGGGGGAGGGCGGGCCGTTCCTCGCGGAGTGCGACCGTCCCTGACCCGCGCCCGCGCCGGTCAGATCGGGTCGCGGCGCATCCGGCGCCCGCGGGGGAAGCCGAACCCGCGGTCTGTCAGCCCCGGAAGCGAGCCGGCGTACGCGCGCCCGAGGTCCATGTTGACCGCGACGGTCTTGATGGTGACGTGCTCGGCGTCCGCCTGCGCGGCGAGTGCCGGCGCGACGAGGTGGCGCAGTGCGGCGCCGTGACCGTGCCCCGGCGCGGCGGCGACGTGGTCGAGCAGGAACCAGCACCGCGCGAAGCGCTGGACGCCGACGCAGGCGATGGGCTGGTCGTCTCCGGCAGGGCAGTACAGGGCGATGGTCTCGATGCCGGTGGCGAGCACGAGCCGCAGGCGCAGGATCTCGGCGGGCAGCAGGAGCGTGCCGGCGGCGAGGATCGCGAGCCGAGCGATCCGGTTGCGGCGGTAGGCGATGCCGTCGCGCAGCCAGCGCGCGAGCACCGGCGCGTCGGCGGGTGTGGCCAGGCGCACGAAGGGGATGGATGGAAGGGCGGGGGCAGGGGTCAGGATCTTCATGCCCTTCCTATGTGCGGCACGTCACAAGGTGGCCGGAACCCACGCCCCGTCGACGAGCCGGTGCGCCACGACCTCGGTGCGGTACGGGGCGGTGGCTGCGCGGGCGACGACCTCGGCGACCTGCTCGCGGGAGTCGAGCTCGACGACGGCGTGACCATCGCGCGAGAAGCCCCACCGCTGCGGCAGCGCCTCGCGGGCGGCGAGCACGAGCGCGCGGACGTCGGCGACCAGGGCGGCCTCAGTGGCGTGCAGGAGCCCGGCGCGCACGGCGTCGTCGAGGTGCTCGGCCGCCGAGGCGAGCCGGCCGTGGGTCAGGTCGGCGCGGGCGGAGCGCGTCAGGTTGGCCACGCGCGAGCGGCGGGCCAGCTCGATGGAGGTGGCGTCGCGTCGCGTGAGCCGGATGCCCAGCGCGCGCGAGGCGCAGGTGGTCCCGAGCCGGTACACGATGGCACCGTCAGCGTCGGCGAGCATCACGGTGCCGCGCAGCTCGGTGCGCCCGCAGGCGTCGCATTCGGTCTGCTCGTCGTTCATGCCGACGGCGCGGAGCCCGGTGGTGTCGATGGCGGCCATGCCGTGCGAATGTGCGGCACCGGGGCGGATCCGGCGCTGCTACGCTCGCCGTCCCTCTCTCCAGCCCCCGTTCGGGCGCGACGAGCGTAGCAGGGCCCGTCAAGCCAGCGTTGCCCCGGTTTGGGGTGTTTGTCTGGTTCGGATCTGCTGCGGAGTGCGAAGTCCGCAGCGCCCGTCGGGCCCTCCGCAGGCGTTTGCGCAGGTCAGAGGGCGAAAACGGGGCTGCGGAGCTGCGGAGCCGATTTTGCCCCGCCACCCCTATGGGGAACAGAGAAACACCCAGATGGGGGAGTCCTCTGGGGGGTGCCCCAGTGGGTACCCCGGAGTCAGTACCTACTACTACTTATACGACTACGAATTCGTCTCCGTTACTCCGTAGTACCACCCACCAGGACCCCCAATAGGGCCCTGACCAGCACAAACGGTCCCCGGTCGGCAACGGAGCACCCTGCGGAACAGCGACGGAGCAACGCAAACGCCCTGGTCAGCGCTCCGCAGCCTCCACACCGACCCCAAGTCCGAACACCCGTTCGAAGGTGTCTCATACTGGGAGGGTGACGGCACCAGCCCCCGACGCGCTCGAGACGGCTCGTGCGGCACTGCGCCGCGCCGAGCTGCGCACCGGCGTGCAGTCCGTGGCCCAGCCCGTGCCCGACGTCGAGGACCGACCCCGCCCGCTCGCCGCGCTGCTCGACGGCGGCACCCTGCCGGCCGGAGCCGTGAGCGTCGTGGCCGGGTCCACCAGCCTGCTGCTCGCGCTGGCCGCGATGTCCCAGGGCTCGTCCGACTGGGTCGCCTTCACCGGGATGCCCGACCTCGGCCTGCTCGCCGCCGCGGACGCCGGGCTCGACCTCGACCGCGTGGCCCTCGTGCCCCAGGTCCGCACCGAGGGCGCCACGGTCGTCGCCGCGCTGCTCGACGGGTTCGCGCTCGTCGTCGTCGGCGACGCCGTCGCGCTCACCCGCGCCGAACAACGCCGCCTGCTGGCCCGGGCCCGAGAGCGCGGCGCGGCCCTGGTGACCACGACGGCGTGGGAGCAGGCGGCTGTCCGGCTGGAGGTCGCCGCCCACCGCTGGTCCGGAACCGACCGCGGCGAGCGGTACCTGCGCCGCTGCGAGCTCGACGTCGCCCGCACCACCCGCGGCGCGACCGACCGCTGGACGCTGACGCTGCCGACGCCCGGCGGCGCGCTCGTCGATCCCGTGCAGGGGCAGGCTCGACCGGCTCGGGCCCGCCGCGACACGTTGCGCCTGGTCGGGTAGCCGCCGGCCGGCCAGGTCGCACGCCCTGGCGCGGATGTATGACACGCCGGGCCGCGCAACGGGCCAGCCTCGGCGCTGAGGGGCGGGGTGTGTCATACACTCGACGGGTCAGGCGTCCGGCAGGGCGCAGATCCACCCGATTGGACCCAGATGCCCCCCGCAACGACGATGGTGGACGAGAGCGCGCCGCTGCTGCGTGAGCTGCGCGACGCTGCCGACAAGTCCTTCACGGGCGCCGTGGACGCTTCCGCCGGCGGGCTCACCGTGAGCGTGTACCTCGAGGACGGTCAGGTGCGCGCGATCCAGTCCGACCACTTCGCCCCGCCCGCCGCCCAGCTCGCCGAGTCCATCACCGGCGCCCCGGCCCCCGAGGGAACCCACCCGCTGGCGCACCTCAGCGAGGCCGAGCAGCTCGGGCCCGACGTCGAGGCGCGCCTCGCGGTCATCGAGCGGTTCATCCTCGACTGGTCCTACGGCCTGCTCGCCTCGGCCCTGACGTGGCCGGGCGCGACCATCACCAGGCGCAAGGGCGCCGAGGCCACCGGCGGCTTCTGGCACAAGGACCTCGCCCTGGTGATCCAGGACGTCACCTCCCGCGTCGACGAGCTCGTGATCTCCTGGGAGGTCATCTCCACTGAGCTGTCCCGCAACGGGATGGAGCCGCGGCCCGCATCGCACGCCGCCCCGATCCTGGTCGCGACCATCCCCGGCGAGGACGACTTCGACGGCACCCGCACCGTCGACGAGGTCGCCTACGTCACCGGCACCACCCGGTACACAGTCCTGTCGCGCGTCTCCTCGGCGATCATGTCCGGCAAGGTCCCGGTGACCTTCACCGCGAACCACGCCAGCATCGAGCTGCCGCAGTTCCCGGTGCCCGAGGCCCTGGAGGACCCCGACAACGAGTGGGCCGGCGCCGCGGCGATCGCGGGCGTGCCCTCCCCGACCCTGACCGAGCCCGAGCCGGCCCCCGAGCCGACGCCCGAGCCGGAGCCGGTGGACGAGCTGGCCGCCCTGGCCGCGTACACCGCGCCCCAGCCGGCCGCCGCACCGCACGTGCCGCCGGCCCCCGAGCCCGAGCCGGTCGCACCGCCCACCCCCGTCATCCCCGAGCCGGCGCCCGTCGCGGACGAGGAGACCTTCCCGCGCGACTGGGTGGCCCGTGCCGCCGACGAGCGCGAGCACGAGATCCGGGAGACCGTCGTGTCCGAGACCGTCAAGACCGCCGGGCGCCTGGCCGCCGAGAAGGTCGACTCCCTCGACCAGGCGGTCGCCTCCTACGAGCAGGCCAGCGCCGACCTCGCCGCCGCGCAGGGACAGGTGCACGTCGCCCAGTCCGACCTCGTCGAGGCCCAGACCAAGGCCTCCGACGCCGAGCGCTCGGTCGCCACCGTCCGGGCCCAGGGCCAGGCCGTGCTCGACGCGCTCGCCCAGGCCGAGGCCGCCGAGTCCGAGGCATCCGCCCGTGCCGCCGCGGCCGAGCAGGCCGTCGCTGCCGCCCGCGCCGCGCTGGCCGCCGCCGAGCGAGCCCAGTCCGAGGCGGAGTCCCTCGCCCAGGCCGCCGGCGGCACCGTCGAGGTCGCCAAGGCTGAGGTGGAGCAGACCGTCGGCGTCCCGCTGCGTGCCGCCGAGGCGGAGCTGGCGCGGGTGCGCAGCGAGGTCGTCGAGCCGACGCAGGTGCGCCTGGAGACCCTGCTGGCCGGGGTCGAGGCAGTGCGCGGCACGTTCGGCTCGGCCGAGGAGCGGGTCATGGAGGTGGGCGCCGACGCGGAGAAGTCGATCACCGTGCTGTCCACGCTCGAGGCGCCCGAGCTGGTCGTGGCCCCCGTGCTGCACGACCGCCTGCTGGCGATGCACCAGCGGGTCTCGCAGGTCCGCGGCACGCCGTCGGGCGTGGCCGGCGCGCACAGCGGCCAGCCGGTCGCCCCCGTGGCTGCGCCGGTCGCGCCGGTGTCCGCGCCGACGCCGGTCGCCGTGCCGTTCGGTGCGACCACTGCGGCCGCCCCGGACGCGCCGGCCGCCGCCGTCGCGGTGCCGTTCTCGCCCGAGCAGGCACCCACCGCGCCGGTGTCCGCGCCCACGCCGGTCGCCGTGCCGTTCGGTGCCGCAGCCGCGGTGCCGTTCCAGGCCCCGGTCACGCCGGCCGACGGCGTCGACGAGGTCGCGCTGCCGGTCCCGACCCCGGGCGTGGCGGCCACCTTCGAGGAGGTCATCGCCCCGAGCGAGGACGCCGTGCCGTGGGACGGCGCACCCGCCGTCGCGTGGGAGCCGGTCACCCAGCAGGGCTGACCAGCCCAGCACGAAGGCCCCGAGACCGCTGTGGTCCGGGGCCTTCGTCGTGCTCGCGCGCCGCGCCGCGCGTGCGGCTCAGCCCTGCTCGGGCTCGGCGTCCGCCGTCTCGCTCGCCTGCGGCTCGGTGTCCGCAGCCTCGTCCTCGGCCGGGGCGTCGCGGTTCACGAGCGCCTCGATCTGGGAGGCCAGGCCGTCGACGTCGACCTGCTGCAGGAAGTAGACCGCCTCGATGCGCATCGTGGCCGACCCGTCGTCGGACAGCTGCATGCTCGAGGACGTCACCACGACCAGGCGCGAGGCCTCCTGCAGGCCGGTCAGGAAGTCGCGGACCTGGGCCTGCGAGCCGCGCACCTCCATCGTGACGTTGTACGACGCGAGCACCGCGGCCGCCGGCGGCGGGGCGCTGAGGGGGTCCGTGTCGCCGGCGCCGTCGACGACCTCGGCGGTGTCGGCAGCCGTCTGCCCCTCGGCGGACGCCGTCGCAGCGGGCGCCACCGGCGCGGTCACCATGCTCGGCAGGCCGACGTCGACGTTGCGCACGCCGTCGATGCCCGCGGCCTGGGCGATCGCGCCCAGCTGCTGCAGCAGCACCGGCTGGTCGATCGTCGCGGTGACCCGCTCGCCGAGCGAGCGCAGCTCGTTCACGCGCGGGGCGATCCCGTCCAGCTGGGCGCGCAGCAGCGGCAGCCGCGAACGCATCGACTGCGAGGCCGACTCCGACGCCTGGGTCTGGGCGCTCAGGTCGCCGTGGTGGGCCAGCGCGGGGGAGACGGCGCCGAACCAGCCGCCGGCGAGGATCGCGAGCGTCACGCCGCCGGCGATCAGGGTCTTGCGGTCGCGGGGGATCATCATCAGCCCTGGGCTCCGTCCTGCTCGCCCAGGTTGATCTCGAGCGGCTGCGTGGTCTGGGGGTCGGTCGCGGTGTCCGCGCCTTCGGTGTCGGCGGCCGGGTCGGCCTCGGGCGCGGCGTCGGTGGCCTGCGTGCGCACGAGCTCGGTCAGCCCGACGGTGCCCGAGACGCTGGCGTCCGCGCCGACGCTGGGCACGTACGGGTCGGTGAACCAGTCGTCGCTCGACAGCGCCGCCAGCAGCCCGGGCACGTCGGCCGGCGTGCCGGAGAACGTGATGCACCCGACCCGGTCCGTCTCGGCCGCGAACGGGTCGGTGGACACGCACGCGTCGCCGCTGGAGGTGTCGACCTGCACGGAGGCGACGTCGATGCGCCCGGCGGCCGCGGCCAGGAACCGGTCCAGCACGGAGTCGTGGTCCACGGACTTCGAGGCCTGGTCCTGGATCGTGTCGGTCAGCGACTGGGTCTGCGTGGCGAGGTTCGTCACGGGGGAGTAGACCGCCATGTCCGCGCTCAGCGCCTGCTCGACGATCTTGGCGTCGTCGAGCTGGCTCTGGGCGGAGCCGTTGGTCACCAGCATCGCGCCCCACACGCCCGCGACCAGCACCCCGGCCCCGGCCGCGGTGGCGATCGCGCCCTGGCGCACGGTGCGCTCGGCCGCGCGCTGGCGGTACTTGTCGGGCAGCAGGTCCACGCGGGGCTGGTCGATCTTCACCGCCTGCGCCGCGGTCTTGCCCGCGCCCTGGCCGGCGGGCGGGGCGTCAGGGTCGGACTTCTTGCGCCGGAGCAGCTCGCCCAGGTCGACGTTCAGGTTCATCGGGTTCCCCCCAGCGAGACGCTCGCAGCGAGCGCGACGGTCAGGTCCTGGCCGGTGGCGTCGGATGCCGCGCGCACCTTCTCGGGGTTGCGCACCCAGGCGCGCCCGTCGAGCACGGCGACGCGCCCGCGCGCGCCCAGCTCCACGGCCAGGCGGATGGCCAGGCGCGGCAGGCGCGACTCGCCGCCGGACAGCCACACGCGGCCCAGCGGTGCACCGACGCTGCGGCACAGGCCCTCCACGGTCTCCACCACGCCCTCGGCGAGCGCGGAGGTGAAGCCGGCCATCTGGCCGGAGATGTCCAGGTCCCGCTCGCGGAACGGGTCCTCGGGGTTCGGCGGCCCGGCGAGCTTGAGCGCCTCGGCGCGCTCGGGCGAGATGCCCATCGACAGGGCGATGTCCTGGGTCAGCATCTCGCCGGCGAGCTGGTTCATCGCCAGGTCGTAGGCGAACTGCTTGTCCAGGATCCCGGTCACGGTCACCGTCGTGGCGCCGAGGTGGATCAGGACGTCGACCGCGCCGGGGCCCGAGGAGCTGGCGGCCAGGAACCGGGCCAGGGCGAAGGAGGTGACATCGACCGAGGTGGGCACCAGGCCGGCGGCCCAGACGGCGTCGAGGATCGAGTCCAGCGCGAGCTTGTCGGCGCCGGCGATCGCGACGGTCGCCTCCCGGGTCGCGGCGCCCTTGTCGTCCAGGCGCTCCTCGACCGCGGCGACGTGGTGGCTGAGGTACAGGCGTGCGGGGTCCTCGGGCATGACCTTGTCGGCCTGCTGCGCCACGACCACGGCCATGTCCTTGTGCGAGGGCAGGTAGGGCACCTGCGCGGAGCGGACGGAGACCGCCGGGTGCGAGCCGATCACCAGCGCGGCCTTGCGCGTGCGGAACCCGCCCTTGCGCCACAGGTCGCGCAGCGCGGAGACCAGGGCGGCGGAGTCCTTGACGACCCCCTCGACCACGACCCCGGCCGGCAGCGGGACGGCGTGGGCCCGCTTGACCGTCGCCGTGCGGCCGTTGCTGTCGCTCTCGACGGCGCGTACGCCGGTCGTGCCGATGTCCAGGCCGACAACGCTTCCCATGTGGTGTGCCCTCGGATCGAGTGACTTCGCGACGCGCCCCGGGGCGCCTCGCCTGTTCACGGGGAAGTGTGTCATACACTCGGGACCGATTCCGGTAGGCGCGGCGCTGTTCATGGAGGATTGTGTGACTGACAGTTACGGGGTCCTCGTGGGTGCGGGGATGATGACCGAGGAGCAGGCCTCCTCGGCCCGTTCGATGACGGCCGGCGACGTGCTCGAGCGCGCCAGCCTCGTCTCCGGCCAGCCCGCTGGCGTGCTGTTTGCCGAGCTCGTGCGGCGCACCAGCGGCAGGAACGCGACCACGGACCTCATCGCCGAGCGCACCACGCCCGAGGCGGTCAACCTCATCACCCGCGAGCGTGCCGAGGCGCTGCAGTACATCCCGCTGCGGTTCGAGGGCTCGACCCTGATCGTGGCGGGCACCATCGAGTCCACCGGCGACCCCGTCAAGCGCCAGACCCTGACCCAGCTGCTCGGCGGGCAGTCGATCTCCTACCTGGTCGCCCGCCAGGGTGAGCTGGACGTCAAGATCTCCTCGTCCTACCGCAACGAGGCCAAGATCGGCGAGCTCGCAGCCGCAGCCGACGGCAACACCGCCGCCTCCCTGGAGGCCGGTGTCGAGATGGTCGAGCTGTTCATCAAGCAGGCGATCCAGGACCGCG
The DNA here is from genome assembly GCF_943181405.1 of Cellulosimicrobium sp. Marseille-Q4280. Lineage (GTDB taxonomy): Bacteria > Actinomycetota > Actinomycetes > Actinomycetales > Cellulomonadaceae > Cellulosimicrobium. The sequence continues at coordinate 49,972 of NZ_CALPBY010000003.1, read as the reverse complement.
CATCGGACATCCACTTCGAGCCCGGCCCCTACGAGATGGCGGTGCGCTGCCGCATCGACGGCGTCCTTGTCGAGCGTCCGTCCATCCCGATCGAGATGGCCCCCAACGTCATCTCGCGCATCAAGGTCCGCGCCGACATCGACATCTCCGAGAAGCGAGTGCCTCAGGACGGGCAGATCCCGTTCAAGATCGGTGCCCGCAACGTCGACATCCGCGTCTCGACCCTGCCGACCATCCACGGCGAGAAGGCCGTGCTGCGAATCCTGGACAACTCCGCGCGCCTGGAACTCGCCTCGTTCGGCATGAACGCCCAGGTCCACCAGCGCTGGACCGACGGCTTCACCCGCCCGCACGGCATGCTCCTGGTCACCGGCCCGACAGGTTCCGGCAAGTCCACGACCCTGTACGCGACCCTGGCGGAGCTGGCCACGCCCGAGCGCAACGTCGTGACCGTCGAGGACCCCGTCGAGTACCAGATGCCCGGCGTCAACCAGGTCCAGGTCCACGGGCACGGCCTGACGTTCGCCGACGCGCTGCGCTCCATCCTGCGCCAGGACCCCGACGTGATCCTGGTCGGCGAGATCCGCGACCTCGAGACCGCCCAGGTTGCGATGGAGGCAGCGCTGACCGGCCACCTCGTGCTGTCCTCCCTGCACACCAACTCCGCGGCCGAGGCGTCCGTGCGGCTGATCGAGATGGGCGTCGAGGAGTTCCTGGTCGCCTCCGTCGTGGAGTGCGCACTGGCTCAGCGTCTCGTGCGACGCCTGTGCGACGCGTGCCGCGAGGCCGTCGAGCCGACCCCCGATGAGCTCGCGCTGATCGGCTTCGAGGTCCCGGCGGGTACCCCGACGACGTTCTTTGTCGCCAACGACGCCGGCTGCTCGCGGTGCTCGAAGGGCTACCGCGGACGCATCCCCATCTACGAGGCCGCCCACCGCACCGAGGCGATGGAGCAGTTCATCGTCAGCGGAACCGTCTCCTCGCCCGGAGCCAAGGCCGCCGCGGCCGCCGACGGCATGATCACCCTGCGCCAGGACGGCTGGCTCAAGGTCGCCCAGGGCCTGACCACCGCCGCCGAGATCCTCCGCGTCACCGCCTGAGAGGCACCATGCACCCCACCTCGCCCATGCCCCAGCTGTTCACGGGTGCGCCCCGGCCGGTACCGCCCGCCCCGCGCGCCGTGCCGGCGCCTGCCGCGCCCGTCGCCCTGCCGACCGCGACCCCCACCGCGCCGACCGAGCACGTCGAGCCCACCAGCCCCGGCGCGCCCATGCCGATGCCGACCGGCGTCCAGCCGTTCAACGGCACGCTCGACACGATGCTGGTCTGGCTCGCCGAGAACAACGGCTCGGACCTGCACCTGGCCGGCGGGGAGGTGCCGCGCGCCCGCATCAACGGCGACCTGATCCCGATGGACTACGGCCCGATCCTCACCGAGCACCTCGAGACGATGCTCGGCGCCATCATGTCGGCGCGCCACGCCGCGCAGTTCAAGGCGACCAACGACGTCGACCTGGCCTACCAGCTCGGGGAGAAGCTGCGCTTCCGCGTCAACGTCATGCGCGAGCGCGGGCGCATCGCCGCCGTGATGCGGACCATCCCGACCGCCGTCAAGACGGTCGAGGAGCTCGGGCTGCCGACCGCCCTGTGCAACCTGGCGACCCTCAAGCGCGGCCTGGTGCTCGTGTGCGGACCGACCGGTTCCGGCAAGTCGACCACCCTGGCCGCGATGATCAACCTCGCCAACCGCACCCGGCGCGGGCACATCATCACGATCGAGGACCCGGTCGAGTTCCCGCACGCGTCCCTGCAGTCCAAGGTCACCCAGCGCGAGGTCGGCGCCGATACCGAGTCGTTCGCCTCGGGCCTGCGCGCCGCGATGCGTCAGGACCCCGACATCATCCTGGTCGGCGAGCTGCGCGACCAGGAGACCACCCGCATCGCGCTGGAGGCGGCCGAGACCGGCCACCTGGTGTTCGCGACCATGCACACCAAGTCCGCCCTGGAGACGGTCGACCGGTTCGCCGGCCAGTTCCCCGACGCCCTGCAGAACCAGGTCCGCATGCAGCTGGCCCAGATCCTCGAAGGCGTGATCGTCCAGCAGCTGGTCAAGACGGTCGACGGCAACGGGCGCGCCGCGGCGCGCGAGATCCTCCTGCTCGACACCGCCTCGCGCGCCCTGATCCGCAGCGACAAGCTCGCCCAGATCACCTCGGTGCTGCAGGGCGGCGTCTCTCGCGGCATGACCACGATGGACATGGACCTCGCCCGCCTGGTCAACGCAGGCGTCATCACCCGCGAGGCGGCCGCGGAGGCCGCCCTGTTCCCCGACGAGCTCGCCACCCGTCTCAGCGCTGCAGCCCGGAGGTCCTGATGCCCCAGTTCGACGTTCGCTACCTGGTCGGCTCCACGATCGTCCCGGAGCGCATCACCGCCGACAACGAGGACGAGGTGCGCGCCGGCGCATCCCTGCGCGGAGCGACCCTGCTGTCGGTGAAGAAGGTCGGCACCGGCATGAAGATGGAGATCGGCGGGCCCAAGCGGGTCAAGCCGGACGAGCTGAACCAGTTCGTGCGGATGTTCGCCACCATCGTCGCCGCCGACCTGTCGGTGCTCGAGGCGCTGCGCATGATGAGCAAGGAGATCGAGCACCCCACGCTCGCCTCCGCGGTGGACGCCGTCGCGACCGACGTCGATGCCGGCTCCTCGCTCGCCGCGGCGTTCGAGCGCCACCCGTCGGTGTTCCCCGCGCTGCTGATCAACGCCGTCAGCGCCGCCCAGAGCGGCGGCTTCCTGGACACCGCGCTGCTGGCCACGGCCGACACGCTCGAGGAGCAGGCCGAGCTCGCCGCCGACGTCAAGCAGGCCTCCACCTACCCGCTGACCGTCCTGGTCGTCGGCATCCTCGCCTCGGTGATCATGCTGGTGTTCCTGCTGCCGCGGTTCGCCGGCATGTTCGACGAGCTCGGCGGCGAGCTGCCGCTGCTGACCCGCATGGTGATGGCCGCCTCCGAGGTCGTGAAGTGGGTCGCGATCCCCGTGGCGGTGCTCGCCGCGATCGCCGCGGTGTGGTGGCGGCGCAACAAGCACCGCGAGTCCGTGCGCCGCACGATCGACCCGATCAAGCTGCGCGTGCCGATCTTCGGCCCGCTGGCGCGCAAGCTCGCCGTGACCCGGATGCTGCGCACCCTGGGGCTGCTGCTTGAGTCCGGGGTGTCGATGATCGAGGCGATCCCCAAGGCCGCCCCGACGGCGAACAACACGGTGATCTCCGGCGCGCTGCTCAAGGCCGGGGAGTACGTCCAGCTCGGCGAGGACCTGTCGGTGCACCTGTCCGACGACGGGCACATCCCCACGATGGCCTCGCAGATGCTCAGGGCCGGGGAGAAGGTCGGCGACCCCGGGCCGATGCTCGACCGGGTCGCGAAGTTCTACCACTCCGAGGTCTCGCGGGCCACGAAGAAGATGTCCTCCACGCTCGAGCCCATCCTGATCACGACCGTCGGCGCGATGATGGGCGTCCAGCTGCTCGCGATGTACCTGCCCATGTTCTCCGTCTTCGAGCTGATCGGCTGAGGGGCCCTACGTGAGCATCCCGATGGTCCCCGGCGCCGCCACCGCGAACGCCATCCCGTGGGAGTTCTCCGAGGCGGGGGAGGACTACATCCAGTACGCCTGGCGCTCGGACCCCTACGTCGACCCCAACGGCCGGTTCGTCGCCACGGTCATCTACGACGGGTCCACCTGGTCCTGGCGCGTGGAGTCCCTGGCGCCCGGGCACGGCGGCGTCCTGGGCGCCGGGGACGGCCCGGGGCGCGACTACTGCCAGGAGATGGCCGCCGAGTGCGTGGGCAAGTCGTTCGACTCCGCCGCCCCGCACCGCGGCCTGGCAACTCCCGCCTCCCACCGGTACACCCTGGCGGGCGGCAACCGCGTCGACCTGTCCCAGGTGGCCGGCGAGCACGCCGTGCTGACGCTGCGCGACGGGCAGGTGCGCGAGGGCGCGCTGATGATCGGCGGGCACTACCTGTCGCTGCGCACCGAGGACCGCATCGTGCACGTCCCGCCGTCGGAGGTCACCGGCGTGGCGATCAGCCCTGCCGCACATAGGTAGGGGGATCGCGGCCGCCCGGCCGGGCGACCTGGAGGAGGACGTACGTGGCAGACCCGTGGTGGAACGACCCGAGTGCGCCTCGCGCGCGTGCACGGGCCCACACCCGCCGCGGCGTGCGCAACGCCCTGGTCGTGGCCGCCGCTGTCGTCCTGGTCGGCGCGTCGATGCTGAACCCGGCGCCGGCGCTGCAGGCCCAGGACGTCTACGCCGGCGGCGTGCGGTACGCCCCGGCCAGCGTCGAGGCGCTGGCGGCGCGGTGCGGGCCCGTCCAGCAGGTCATCGCCCTGGACTCGGCGATCGGCACCGTGCCGGTCACCAGCGCGCTGGCCTACCAGACCGACGTGCCGGTGGCCGGGTGGATGGCACCGGACCTGCCCCGGGCTGGGACCGCCACTCCCGAGCAGGGCGTGCGCGCCCTGTGGCAGGGGCAGCGCATCGTGTGGCTCGGCGCCGGCGCGTCCGCCGCTGACGTCGCCGCGGCCCGCGAGGCCGTCGCTGAGCACCCGCAGTGGAACGCCAGCGTGCACCGCTGGCCGGGCGACTACCCGTGGCAGCTGGGACCTGAGCAGGCCGTGGCGACCTCCTGGGGGACCCTGCAGTCCTGCACGACCCTGGCGCCGCAGGTCATCGACGCGCTGTTCGCCGACGCCGCGCCCGCGCCCGGAGCTCCCGGGCAGACCCCACCGTCCCTGACCGAGAACGAGGCCAGCGCGTGACCCCCATGATCGAGGTCCGAGACCTGCACGTCACCTACGACGGCGGGAAGGTCGCCGTGGACGGAGTCAGCCTGCGCGTGCCCGCCGGCGGGGTCCTGGCGCTGCTGGGCTCCAACGGTGCGGGCAAGTCGACCACCATGAAGGCGATCGCCGGGGCGTGGCCGCTGACGTCCGGGACCGTCGCCGTCGACGGGCAGGTCGTGCGCTCCGCGGCCGGAGCGGACAAGACCCGCTCGCGCATCGGCTACTGCCCCGACGTGGGTGGCCTGCCGCCGATGATGACCGTGCGCGAGCTCATCGGCATCACCCTTGCCGCGACCGGCCGGCTGTCGATGTGGCCGTCCGCGCTGGGCCTGGCCGAGCGGCTGTCGGTCGCCGACCGGCTCGACCACCCCGCGCACACGTTCTCCCACGGCGTGGCCCGCCGCGTCTCGGTGCTGCTGGCCTGCCTCGGCCAGGACGGGGTGCTGCTGCTCGACGAACCGTTCGACGGCGTCGACCCCGTCGGTGCCCGCGCCATCGTCGACCTCGTCGCCGAGCACCAGAGCGCCGGCGGCGCCGCGATCGTGTCCACCCACCAGCTGGAGTGGGCCGTCGAGGTGGCCGACCAGGTCGCCGTGATGACCGCCGGCAAGGTCCGCGACGCCGGTCTCGGCCGCGACTTCGCCGGTGCCCGCGGCGCGCGCCGCTACGGCGCCGTGCTGGACGCCGCCGCCCGGAGCGCGGCGTGAGCGCCCTGGCGCAGGTCCGCACCGCCCGGGTGCTGGCCGCGGCGCGCTGGCGGGGCCTGCGGTCTCCGGGTGCCCGGTTCGCCATGTGGGTCGGGTTCGTCGCGTGCCTGCTGATGGTCGCGGTGACCTCCAAGCTCGGTGACGTGCTGCGCGAGGCCGCCCGGCCGATGGACTCCCAGGGTGACGCGGCGCGCACCGTGCTGGGCTTCGCGCTCGAGCATCCCGAGCGGGTGTGGGCGCTGGCGCTGGCCGGCGCGGCGGCGACGTCGCTGATGACCCTGGCGACCCACACCGGCAACAGCCGCCTGCTGGCCGCGCCGCTGGGTGCCCTGGTCCGTACCGGGCACCTGACCCGGTACCTGGAGTCGGTGGGCGCCGCGGCGATCTCTGTCGTGCCCGCACTGCAGCTGGCGACCCTGACCGGGGCCGCCTCGGTGCTGACCGCCGACGGGCAGGGCCGCCCCCGGGTGATCGCCACCGCGATGGCCCTGGTGGTCGTGCTGCACCTGCTGCAGGTGGGTGCCGCGTGGGCCGCGACCCTGCTGCCGCGCACCCGCCGTGCCCGCTGGACCCTGACCGGGGCCGGCGTGGCCGTCGGGGCTGTCGCGGCGCTGTCCTGGCAGCACCTGCTCTCGGCCGCCTGGTGGCTGCTGGACGGTCCCGCAGCCCTCGCCGGGGCGTCGGTGGCTGTCGCGGGCCTCGCGGCGCTGTGCGGCGGCCTGTGGGCGTGCGCGGCCTCGGCGAACGTCGCCCCGGCGCGCGTGGCCGGGCAGGTCCGCTCGGTGCGGATCCCGACCGAGCCGTTCGCCGCCGCCCGGGCGTCCCTGGCGGTGCCCGCGATGCGGTCGGCCGCGGTCCGCTCGGGCATGACGATGGCGCTGCTGGCCACCGTCGCGCTGGTCGCGTTCGCCCGCGACGTCACCGTGGTCTCGGTCGCCGTGATCGTGCCGCTGGCGTGGTCGCTGACCTTCACCTCGAACTTCCTGGCCGCCCACGGGCGCGGCGCGGCATGGATCTCCTCCCTGCCGTCCGTGGCCGCGGCGATGGCTCGCGCCGGCGCCCAGCTGGCCGTCGCCGTCCCCGCTGCCGTGCTGGTCGTCGCGGGCGCAGGCATCGCGGTGCTCGCCCCGGACCAGCTCGTCTCGTTCGCGCTGGCCGCCCCGGCGGCCGTGGCCCTGCTCGCCGGGCTGTCCGTGCACCGTGCGGTGCGACGCCCGGTCGGCGCGGGCATCGAGCGCGGCGGCCCGCTCGTGCCGGACTCGGTCACCCTCGTGGAGCTGGTGCGCCTCGGTGTGGCGTCCGGCGTGGTGTGGGGCGCGACGACCTGGCCGGTGCTGGTCGCAGCCGAGGAGTCGCACATGGTCGCCCGAGTGGCGGCCACCTTGATCCTGACCGGCACCGGCGCCGGTCTGCTCATGATGTCCATCCGGTCCTGGCACTCGCGCAGCGCCCGGGCCCTCGCACAGGCAGGTACCGAATGAGCGGCCTCACCACGTCCGCGCGGCGCAGCTTCGACGCGCACGCCTCGGCCCAGTACGTCGAGCTCTCCCGGGAGCGGGCACGGCTGCGTGACGCGCCCGGCGCGCTGGCCGCCCAGATCGTCTCCGACATGCACAAGGTGATGTCGGGCCTGTGGTCCAAGGCGTCGGGTACCAACGACCCGGCCGGCTCGTTCTTCTCGATGGCGACCCAGGTGATGCGCCCGGCGCTGACCCTGGACGGCTCCGACCTGAGCGCGCACGACACCGTCGAGGTGCTGCGCGAGGGCTGGTCGGTGTCGATGCGGGCGCTGGCGATCCCGCTGTTCTTCCCGCCGATCAACCACCTGGACCAGCTCGGGGTCGTCACCCCGGCGCAGGTGCGTGAGGCCGCCATCGGCGACGAGACGCTCGACGGGTTCCTGGCCACCGCCCGGGCGAAGGTCGCGTCCACCTCCGGCCCCGAGCGCGCCTCGTGGGCGATCCGGGCGCACCTGGTGGTCATGGCCGACCAGGTCGCGGACCTGTCGCTGATGTCGGCGCTGGCGCGCTGGCAGCTCATCGAGCAGCAGGCGCACTCGTTCGGCGGCGACCCGTGCGCCGCGGCGCGCGAGGTGCTGGGCCCGGTGGAGTGGGTGCGCCTGTCGGCGACCCTGGACGGGTTCGGGCTGCACCAGAGCGCCTGAGGGCCGCCCGCACCGCCCCGCACACGACGAAGCCCCGGCCGCCGAGATGGCGCCGGGGCTTCGTCGTGCCGCGATGGCCTACAGGCCGGCCAGCTCCTCGAGCACGGCGCGGGCCTGCAGCGGGTCGACCCGCTCGACCGGGGTGACGTCGCGCGTCCAGGTGGCCTGCGGGCGCGGCTTGAGGTTCTCCACGCGCCGCGACTGGGCGTAGGCGACCGTCGCGAACGACGCCGACACCGCGGCGGCCACGATGCTCGTGGCGAGCGCGCTGACCGGCGGCGCGGGCGGCTGCTCGACGACGGCGACCGGCCCGGTGTCGGTCGTGCGACGCACGCGTGGGCGCGGCGGCAGCGCCCAGGGGTCCTCGCCGGGGGCGGCGGCGCGCCCCTGACCGACGGGCTCGGTGCCGTCGGTCAGGCCCAGGGCCCACGCGGAGTCGCCGCGCTGTGGTGTGCGGTCCATGTCGCTGCCCCTCCTACTCGGTGACGATGATGGTGAACGGGAACGGGTTCTCGTGGGCGTCGATCCACTCCTGCGCCGCGGCCAGCACCTCGTCCTTGGTGCCGGGCTTGGACAGGAACGACGCGACGTCGTCACGGGCCCAGAACGCCCACGCTGCGCTGCCGTCGGTGTTCGTCCACGGGATGATCAGCACCGGGTGCAGACCGGTCTGGGAGTGCACCCAGGTGTCGACGTCCTCGCGGGCCGCGGTGGCCTGCTGCATGTCGCCCATGCCGTTGGCGGGGGCGGCGGCCTCGACGATGTCGGCCACGACAGGCTCGGGCAGGTCGGTGAACGGGTCCACGACGTGCCAGGTGCCGTCGTTGAGGCCGATGGCCCGCAGCCCGTCGGTCAGCAGGCCCGGGTCGGCGTCGAAGGTGTCGCCGGCCTTGGGCATCGCGGTGCCGTCGGCCTGGGTCGCGGCCGGCTCGGGGACGACGGGGTCCGGGTCGGCCGGCTTCTCGGTCGGCGCGACGACGGACTGCGGCCCCATGACGGTGGGCGGGGGCGCAGGCTCCTCGAGCGCGGTCTGCACGAGGGCTAGCGCGCCGGCACCGGCGATCCCGCAGACGAGACCGCCGAGCACGAGCAGCGAGACCAGGCGCCGGCGCGGGCTGGGGCGCGAGGGGCGCTGGCGCCCTCGCTCGCGCGAGCGGGCGGGACGCTCGGGCTGGACGTCGAGCACGTCTGCTCCCGCGTTGCGCTCGGGCTCGGTGGTGTTCACGGTCCTCCTTGAGGGGGCGGGCATCAGAAGTAGCCGACAGCGCCGACACGTGCAGATGTGCGGCCGCCGGGCGCCACGCACCAGGCGGAGACGCTGGCGTTGCCTGCGCCCCAGCCCTGCCCGGTGTTGGCCCAGGAGCCGGCGCCGACGTTCTGCTGGCCGGTGCCGCCGAACGCGGCCTGGACCCACCAGTCGGCGCGGAATGTCATGCCCGCCGGGCAGGCGCCGGTCCAGGTCAGCGTGCGCCAGTCCGACACCCAGATCTGCACGCCGGACGGGGTCGGCACCGGGTGCCACATCTCGATCGGGCCGTGCGGGCCCGTGGCGGCCGACGCGGCGCCGGACGCCGGGTTGAAGCAGCGCACGTTCAGCTGCTGCTGGGCGCCGACGGCGTAGCTGGACACCTGCGACATGGTGTACGCGGTGACGGTGGAGTTCGCGGTGCCGTTGACCCAGGTCTGCACCCACGGGTTCCAGTTGCCGTTCGTCGGGCGGTCGCGCTTCTGGGTCTGCGGGATGGTGCCGGGCGGGCAGATCGCGCCGCCGCTGTACTTGAGGCGGGCGAACATCTGCGGGTAGGAGCTGTAGGTGTCCCAGCCGTTGACCTTGGCCGCGGTGATGGTGAGCTGACCGACGGGGGCGTTGGACCACGCCCCGGCGACACCGGCAGCCGAGACGGCGCGCACGCGCGACTCGATCTTGGTGCCCTGGGTCGAGGGCCCCTGCGTCTGGGAGGTGGCGGTGCCGACGTTCGACACCCCGGACCAGCCGCCGCCGTTGACGCGGTACTGCGTCTCGTACCGGGCCGCGCCCGCCACGGTCGTCCAGGAGTACCGGGCGGTCGTGGAGGTGATGGAGCCGACCGACATGGTCGGGGTGCCGGGGATGAGGTCTGCCACGGCGACCGCGGACCAGTCCGAGGACCCGGCGGCGTTGACGCCCCGGACGCGGAACTCGATCTTGGCGCCCGAGCTCACGGTCACGACCCGCGACAGCGCCGCCGCGTTGCTCGTCGTGGACGACCAGGCCCCGCCGTCGACGCGGTACTGGTAGGCGTAGGTCGCCGCGTCCGTGGTCGCGCCCCAGGAGAAGCGAGCGGAGTCGCCGGCCACCTCCGAGACGGTCACGGTCGGCACGCCGGGCACGTCGAGCGTGACGAGCTCGATCGCGGACGAGCACCAGGTGTCGCCGTTGTAGCGCACGCAGATGCGGTACCGGTTCTCACCGAGCGCCGGTGCGGGCTCGGCGAGCTCGGTGGTGCCCAGCGGCATGGTCGCGAACGTGGAGAAGGACCCGCCGGTCAGGGGTGCGACCTGCGCGATGAGGTCTCCGCTGAACTCGCCCTCGGGCGGCAGGGTGCCGCCGGGTGCGTCCCAGGCCATGCGCACGGTCTGGACCTGCGTGCCGTTGTCGCGCACGTTGGTCGGCGCCGTGACGGGCACGCCCGGGTTGGACGGGGTGAACGAGACGTTCTCGTTCCAGTTCGCCCAGCGGTCGTTGACCTCCTGCTGGGTCAGGGTGCGCCCGTAGACGACGACGTCGTGCAGGACGCCGCGGTTGCCGTTGGCGAGCACGGTGGGGCCGCCCGCGGTGGGCGAGCCGACCTTCGCGGTGCCCTTGGCGATGGAGTCGACGTACAGGGTCACCGCGCCGTCGTTGGTGACCGTGACCTGGTACAGGTGCGGCTTGTCGCGGTTCTGGATGGTGAACGGCACGCGGGACTGGGTGCCGCCGGCCTCGACCACGACGTGGCCGATGGAGTTCATGACCGCGCGCACGCCGGCCGCCTGGACGGTCTGGGCGGTGTTGTACGACTGCGGGTCGCCCGAGCCCCACCACTCCAGGGTGACGCCCTGGGTGGCAGAGCGCAGCGCCTGGTCGGACACCGCGGCGCCGCCGGAGCGCAGCTTCGCGGCCTTGCCGCACAGGCCCTCGCCGCGGTCGGTGGTGGTCCACTCCAGGTCGGAGTCACCGGCGGAGTCGAGCGCGACCAGGCCGGACGGCTCGTTCAGGCGCCAGTAGGAGATCGCGTCGACGGGGGCGGGCAGCACACAGGTGCCGGTCTCCCAGCCGCTCGGGATGTCCCAGCTGTCGCCGGTGTCGATGACGTCGTAGGTGCCGGTGGTCCAGGCCTTGGCGGCGCCGGGCACCGGATCGGCGTAGCGCACCGTGCCGGCGTCGTCGTACAGGTGACGCCAGGAGCCGCCGAGGCTGACGGTGTCGCAGACCAGGGATCCGTACCAGTTCATCTGCCCGGCGTAGGAGCCGCCGGCCTTGGCGTTGGCGGGGTCGGTCGAGCACGCGGCACGCGGGGCGTACAGCATCGCGGCGACCGCGGTGCCGGGGTTGGCGGTCTCGGTCGGGGTGATGGTGACGGCCTGGCCGGCGGAGTAGACGAACAGCTTCGCGGGATTGCCCAGCTGGTTGATCGTCGGGGCGTTCAGGGACGCGGCGAGCTCGATGGAGCCGTGCACGTACAGCGCGACGGTCGGGATGGTGACCCGGGTAGGCACGTCGATGATGAGCGAGCCCTTGACGCACAGGGTCGGGGTGTCGATGCGGGCGCCGCGCTCGGAGGCGACCCAGTTGCCCTCGACGACGGCGGTGCAGGTGGCCGAGTCCATCCACGCCACGGACGCCTCGGTCGCGGGGGAGTAGGAGTGCGTCAGGACGGTCACGTCGGACTCGTCGCAGGTGTCGCCGGTGCAGCGCGTGGTGGACACGCCGCCGGCGCCTGCGGAGCCGTACAGGATCGTGGAGTCGGCGTCGGTGCCGGTGCCGTAGGAGACGAACCCGCCGGAGGCCACGACGCCGTTGCCGGTGCCCAGGTCGCCGCTGGTGGAGTTGTAGGAGCTGACGGTGACCGAGGGGCCGTTGATCTGGGTGGAGGTGAACCCGAACAGGGCGTTGCCGAACGGGCCGGGCGGGGTCGCGTTGTAGCGGATCTTGCCGGCCTCGGACTTCGGGCCGAGCCCGTCACGGGTCTGGTAGGTGACCGCCTCGAGCGGCACGCGCACGGCGCGCACGCGGTTGGCGTCCGACGGCGGCAGCTGGTCGCGGTCGTTGTCGACCCAGGAGTTGGTGATCAGGTCGTAGCGCACGGGCTCGGTGGCGTTGCCGGGCCGGGGCAGGGCCCAGTAGGCCGAGCAGACGGGCCGGTTGCCGACCTCGTCGCACGTGGTGGTGGCGGTGGCCCGGGTGGCGGGCAGCACCTCGCCGGCCGACAGCAGCGCGACGGCGTCGGCCACGGCCACGTCGGTGCGCTGGGTGACGGCGACCAGGTCGTTGGTCGCGTCGGTGCGCGAGATGTGGGCGACGGCGATGGTGACCATCGCGGTCGCGAAGGAGGCGATGAGGAGCGTGACGATGACGATCCACTGCATCGCGCCGCGCTGGCGCATGTTGTTCACGGGGGTCCTCACCAGGCCTGGAAGAAGGTCGAGCCGGCACCGGCGTTGCCGCTGCCGTACGAGCGCGCCCACAGCGCCTTGCCGGTCGAGCTGTAGACGACGAGGTTGCCGTCGTCCTGCATGACCACGCGGGATCCGGCGTTGCCGCTGGTGGCGGTGTGCTTGAGGGCGGTCGAGCCCTGGTAGAGCACGAGGTTGCCGTCGGTCTGCATGCTCAGGCGGGTGGTCCCGAGCGTGGTGTTGTGGGTGTAGGCCACGGCGGCGCCGGTGGTCGTGTCGTAGATGACGAAGTTGCCCGCGGCCTGCAGGTAGGCGACGTACCGGCCGTTGGGGGACACCAGCGCGGTGCCGCGGCGGTTGTCGATGTTCGCGCCGCCGGAGGTGGAGGCGTTGGTCAGCTGCTCGCCGGCGTTGAGCCGGTCGGCGGGCATCTGGACGGTCATGCTGGAGGCGGGGCCGGTCCCTCCGGGGCCGACGGCGCTGACGCTGACCTGGGCGCTGGCCCCGACGGTCATGGTCGCGGTCGCGGTGGTGCCGTTGACGGTCGCGCCTGCGGCGCCGGTCACGACGTAGGAGGTGGCGCCGGCGGCGGGCTTCCAGCTGAACGAGACGACCCGGCCGCGGATGCCGTCGATCTGCAGACCGGACGGTGCTGCAGGGGCCAGCGTGGCCGAGATCGAACCCGACCAGGCCGAGAAGCCAGCCTCGTTGATCGCCCGCACGCGGATGACCGACAGGGTCTCGCCGGGGTCGCCGTTGACGCGCGCGACGGTCCCGTTGACCGTGCCGTTCGGGTGCACCTGGTAGGACGTCGCGCCGGGCACCTCGTCCCACTTGACGGTGACGACGCCGGGCTCCTTGCCCAGCAGGCGCAGGCCGGTGGGCGCGGCGGGGGCGACCGGGCCGGGCGTCGGCTCCGGGGTCGGCTCGGGCGTCGGCTCCGGGGTGGGCGCCGGCTCGGGCTCGGCGGTGGTGTCGGGGTCGGCAGCCAGGCGCAGCGGCATGGTCGTGGTGGACCCGTCGACGGCGCGGGCGAGCACGAGCGAGGCGGCCGAGGACGTGGCGCACGAGGCGGTGCCCGGGGCGGTGAGCTCCCAGGTGGTGTTCGTCGAGACCTGGATGATCGTGCCGGCGAGGTTGAGCGTGACCTTCTCGACCGAGGTGGGGGTGGCGGCCACGATCTGGGAGGTGACGGTGCCGTCGGCCTCGCGCACGGCGATGGTCGCCCAGGCGCGGTCGGCGCCCGCGGTGGTCGCGGTGGTGGCCGACATGCCGACCGAGCCGCCGGTCGTGGTGACGCGGATCGGGGCACCGGTGCCGTCGGGGGTGCACCAGGTCTTGGAGTCGGGGTCGGCCAGGGTGGCGGCGACGGCGTCGATGTCGGTGCCGGTGTCGCGGGCGACGGTCCAGAACGCCGGGGTGGTCGTCTCGACGGTCGCGCCGTCGACGCGCGCGGCGAAGGTGACCTCGACCTTGCCGGGGCGGATGATCCCGGCGGGCTCGGTGCCCTGCTGGACGCTGTCGGCCGCGACCAGGCCGGTCCAGCGGGTACCGCCGTCCAGGCTGTGCAGGTCGATCGACTGGGTGCCGGTGCGCACGGTGTCGCCGTAGGCGTACTGGTAGTCCCACGTCGCGACGACCTCGTCGGCCACGACCGAGGTGCGCGCGTACAGGTCGACGTCCGAGCCGAGGCGAGCGGTGTCGGCGTCGGAGACCATCGTCGAGCCGTCGAGCACGCGCCCGGAGCGGATGTAGGACTCGCAGACCGCGGCGGCGGGGCTGGCGCACGAGGAGGAGTCGGCGGCCGACGCACCGGAGGTCGGGTCGATGTCCGATCCGGAGGCGGTGCGCACGATCATCTGGACCGAGCAGTGCACGTCGGTGCCGGTGCAGGACCCGTCGAGCTGGCCGGCGTTCGCGGTGGCGGCCCACTCGCCCTGGACGACCACGCGCCGGGCCCGGGAGACGCTGTCGCCGGGCGCCGGCGGGACGGCGGTCACGAACGTCTCGACGCGGTAGGTCACGCCGTCGTTCTCGAACGTCTCCACCGGGGCGACGTCGAAGCTGGAGGTCGACGCGGGGCGCACGTCGCCCAGGACGATGGCCTGCTCGGCCAGCGCGGCGTCGGCGCCGTCGACGACCGGCAGGGTGAGCGTGCCGGTGCTGACGTCGTCGTCGTTGCCATAGAAGCCCAGGTCGGAGTAGTCGGCCTGGCGGGCCTTGGCCATGATCGCCTGCGTCGCGGTGGCGTAGGCGGCCATCCGCTCGGACACGGCCTGCACGCGCAGGCTGTTGACGCTCGAGGCGGCGGCGAACGAGATCGTCAGCGACAGCAGGAGAAGGCCGACGATGGCCTCGACCAGGGTGCCGCCGCGCTGGTCGCGGAGCGTGTGGCGCAGGCGCAGCACGGGCAGGACTCCTCTGGGGGACGGTCATCGACCCCCTGAGTGTATGACACACCCTGCCTGTTTCCAGGCCTCGAAACGCCGCTATCCGAACAGAAGCCTGGCCTTGCGCGCCGTGTTGGTGTCAGTCACGCTGGCCGTCGCGGGGGCGTCGGACTGGGCAGGGGTCGACGCCGAGGGTCCGGTCAGGAACTCCTCGTCGACGTCCGCGCTGAACAGCGCCTCGGCCCCCTCGCTCACTTCGAGCCTCGCCGCGAGCGTCGCGGCCCGCCGGCGGCGGGCACGACCATCTTGACCTCGGAGCCGATCTCCGAGCGCCCGTACTGGTCGATGAAGGTCGTGACGACCTTCGCCAGCGACACGCCCTCACGGTCGGCGCGAGCCCGGGCGCGCAGGATCAGCAGCATCGGCATCCGGAACGAGAACATCGGTGTCTTGCCGCCAGGGTTGGGCAGCGGCAGCTCGGTGGGCAGCTCCTCGTCGCGGCCGAGCCGCTCGTTGGACTGGCGGATCCACCGGCGCCACACGCCGAGGACCTCGGCGTCCGACACCGGAGGGGCCCCCACCTCCATCGGCAGCGATGCGGCCTCGCCCGGCAGCAGGTCGTCGGCCTGGTTGGTCATGGGTGCTCCTTCGATCGGGTGGGGCTCGGCCATGAGGCTAGCGCTCGTTGTGTCTGTCACCGCGCACTGCTCACGACGCCACGCCGGTGACCATGAGCAGGACGCCGACGCTGTTGAAGGTGACGTGCGCGGCGCATGCCGCGGCCAGTCCCTTGCGCACGGCGATGACCCCGAGGGCTGCGCCGATGAGCGTGGTCTGGGCCAACACGTAGATTCCGGACGCCGACAGCGGGCTCGTCAGGGCGCCGCTGGCGTCGACCGTGGAGGCGTGCGGCAGGCCGAAGGCGATCGAGCTCAGGACGATCGCCGTGACAGACACCACACGCGGATTCAGGCGTGCTCGGCGTGTCAGGCTCGCCGCGATCGACCGCAGCGCCAGGCCCCGGAAGAACACCTCCTCGGCGATCGGGCCGACCACGGCGCCGCCGAGCAGGACCGCGGCGCTGGCCCACCAGGCGCGCTCGGCGGTCATCCACCCGGAGTTGCCCTCCACGCCCCAGCCCAGGTGTGCGGCCAGCAGGTCCACGCCGATGCTGAGTGCGCGCAGCATGAGCGCCACGGCGACGGCCCAACCCAGGACGCGCAGCTGGGCGGCGCCGTGACGCATCGCCCAGGGGCCGATCAGGTCGCGCATGGCTGTCCCGACGCGGCGTGCGGCCACGGCCGGCCAGCCGAGGAACACCGCCCACATCGACGCCATGCCGGTCAGCAGCACGAACGTCGTGTTGGCGACGTCGGCAGGGTCGGTGCCGCCCGCGAGCTCGATCGCGAGCGCGCCGCCGCCGATGACGACCTGCGCGACGATCAGCGCGAGCACGCCGGCGCCCAGGTCGAGCGCGCCGAACGGGCGCGGCGCGGGGGCCGGGCCCCACAGGTCTGCCCGCGACCAGGTGGCGTGCGGCGCGGTGGCGGCGCTCACGACGCGCTCCCGGCGACGGTCAGGGCCGCGCTGGTGCGCGTGGACGTCCCGGCCTCGGGGGTCTGGGCGATCACCGTCCCGGCGGGCTGGTCGGACGCCGGGTCGTAGGTGACGGTGACGTCGGCCTCGACGGCCTCGAGCACGGCGCGTGCGGCGGGAAGGGTCATGCCCACGACCTTCGGGAAGGTGAAGCCGGAGACCGTCAGCGGCCCCGGGGACGGGAAGGGGGAGGTCGCCTCGCCGGCGGTGACGTCGGCCATGACGCGGTTCCACAGCGGTGCAGCCACGGTGGAGCCGTACACGGTCTGGTGCGTGCGGCCCCAGGCGGTCACGCCGCGGGCGGAGTAGGACGGTCCGCGCGGGTCGCCGACCCAGACCGCGGCGGCGTGCGTGCGGGTGGCGCCGATGAACCAGGTGGCGCCGTGCTCGTTGGTCGTTCCGGTCTTGCCGACCCAGTCCTGCCCGGGCAGGGACACCATGTCGGCGGTGCCGCCGGGCGCGCCGGTGGCGTGCAGCACGGAGGTGACGTTGTCGGCCACGGCCGCCGGGACCGCCTGGTGGCAGTCGGGGTCCGGGGCGCTCAGCGCCTCGCCGGACGCGGAGTCGCGCACCGCGAGGATCGACATGGGGCGGCAGGCGACGCCGGAGGCGGCCAGGGTGGCGTAGACGTTGGTCGCGTCCAGCACGGTGGTCTCGAACGCGCCGAGGGTCAGCGACAGGTCGCCGTCGCCGACGCGGCGGGTGGCCGGGTCCATGCTGGTCATGCCGAGGTCGAAGGCGGTGTCGGCCACGGCCTGCACGCCGGTCTGCTCGGCGAGCTTCACGAACCACGTGTTCACGCTGTACTTGAGCGCGGTGGCCGAGTCGGTCTGCCCGCGGCTGATGCGGTCGAGGTTGGAGAACCCGCCGGCCGGGGAGTTGCCGCGCGAGGCGACGTACGGGTGCGGCGCGGTCAGCGTGGCGGTGGGGGAGAACCCGCGCTGCAGGGCGGCGGCCAGGGTGATCGGCTTGAACGTCGAGCCGATCTGCAGCTGCCCCTGGACCGGGATGTTGAACTGGGTGGCGCCGTGGTCGCGGGTGGCGGCGATCGCGGTGACGCGCCCGGTGCCGGGCTCGATGATCGCGGTCGCGGCGGCGACGTCCTGGCGGCCGAGCGCGGTGTCGAGCTGGCCCTGGGCGATCGCCATCTGGGCGGGGTCGAGCGCCGCGGTGACGGTGAACCCGCCGCGGTAGAGGTTGTCCTGCCGCTCAGCCTCGGTGGCGCCGAACGCCTCGTCGGCCAGCAGCGTGGAGCGGATCCAGTCGCAGTAGTACGGCCACGGGGAGGTGGTGCAGCCGTTGGGCAGGTCGAAAGATCCGGTGCCGAGCTCGGTGGCTGCCGCCTCGGCGCGCTGGTCGGGCGTGATCTTGCCGTTCGCGACCATCGTGGACAGCGCGACATCGCGGCGTGCGGTGGCGGCCTCGGGCGCGGTGTTCGGGTTGTACCCGTTGGGGTTGCGCAGCAGACCGGCCAGCAGCGCGGACTGCGCCAGGTTCAGCTGCGAGGCCGGGATGTTGAAGTAGTGCTGGGCGGCGGCGCCGATGCCGTAGGCGCCGTCGCCGAAGTAGGCGGCGTTGAGGTAGCCGAGCAGGATGTCGTCCTTGCTGGCGCTGGCCTCGAGCGCGGCGGCGTACTTGAGCTCGACGAGCTTGCGGTTCAGGGTGCCCTCGGAGGCCGCGGCCTTCTCGGCGTCGTCCTCGCCGGCGGCGGCGCGCATGAGCTTGACGTACTGCTGGGTGATCGTCGAGCCGCCCTGCTGGGTGTCGCGCACGAGGTTGCGGGCGGCGGCGCGCGCGGTGCCCTGCACGTCGATGGGGCCGTGCTCGTAGAACTCGCGGTCCTCGACGGACAGCACGGCGTCGATCAGGGTCGGGGAGATCTCGTCCAGGGACGCCACGGGCACGCGGTTCTCGGAGTAGAACACCGCGACCTGCTGGGCGTCGGTGGTCTCGACGATGACACGCTCGGGCATCGCGGCGGCGAACACCGCCGGGTCGACCTCGATGTCGTCCCAGTACCCGACCGCGGCGTTGACCTGGGCACCGGCGACGGCGCTCGGCACGGCGGACGCCGCCGACAGCAGCACCCCGCCGGCCAGCACGGCGACGGCGAAGGTGCCCAGCGGGCGCAGGTGGCGGCGAACGATCACGAGGGCGAGCCTACCGCGAGAATCGCCCCGGCGTGTCATACACACGCCGACGGCGTGCCGCGGAAGTTGGCGCGTATCGTGGTCGCTCGTGACATACAGCATGAGCCGTTCGTGGCGGCCTTCCCCGACCTCCTGGGGCGCCGGCCCGGCCCTCGGCCTGTCCGGGCTCGCCCTGGCCGCGCTCGGCGGGTTCGCCGCCCTGGTGCTGCCGCCGATGCTCAGCCCGCAGGCCGCGGCCGCCGACGAGACGCAGGTCGTCGAGCAGGTCGAGCCCACGCTGCCGGACCCCTCGGACCCGCCCGCGCTGCAGGTGGTGCGCGCCGTGCTGGGCGAGCGCGCCGACTTCGGCCAGGTCGTCCCGGCGCCGTTCGGCTGCACCGCCCCGCAGGCGGTGATCTCCGCGACGGCCTCGGCCCCCGAGGGGCAGGTCGGGGTGTTCGTGCTGCCGACCGGGTACGGCGGCACCTGGACGGACTCGATGGCCCGGTGCGGGCGGGCGAGCACGATGGTGCCCGGGGCGTCCGCGATCCGCATGCAGGTCGACGGCGGGCAGGTGCTCGCGTGGAGCCGCGGTGACGTGCTGGTCACCCTGGCGGCCGGGTCCGTCTCGCCCGAGGCTGCTGCAGCTGTGGACGCGCGCGTGAGCACGGCGCTGTCCCCGGTGTGCACGAACCTCGCCCCGGCGCCGGGCGACGCGACCCGCAACCCGCGCCACGAGGCGTACGCGCAGTGGACGGTGGCCGAGCAGGTCGTGATCGAGGCCTCCGGCGAGGCGCCGGTGGACACCTCGGTGGTGCCGGCCCTGGCCCAGGCGCCGACGATGACGATGCCGCGCGGGATCACCGGGCCGCCCGCGCCGGTGGCGGTGACCGCGCCGTCCGCGCTGCCCGACCCGGGCGCGGAGGTGCTGACCGCCGCCGTGCAGGTGCCCGCGGTCGACGACGCCGGGCCGGGCTGCGGCTGGGCGTTCACCGCCGCGGCCGCCCCGCGCGTGGACGGCGAGCAGATCGCCGCCCAGGCCGAGCAGGTGCGCGCGAGCGCGCGGGCCGACCTGCTGCGCGGCCAGGCGGCGTGGCTGACCGCGCGGGCCGAGCTCGAGGCGGCGCTGCCGGCGCACCTGGAGGCCGCTGCGGCGTGGAACGGCTACGTCGCCGCGGCGACGGGCGTGCGCGCGGCGTGGGACGCCCAGGCGCGCGAGCTGGCCGCCTACGACCAGGCGCTTGAGACCTGGAAGCAGCAGGTCGGCGACCGTGACGCCTGGCTGGTGGCGCGCGAGGCGGCGCAGACGACCTACGACGAGCAGCTGCGGGTGTGCGCCGAGCGGCCGCTGGAGATCACGCCGGGCGGCGGGCCGGTCCCGGCGCCGACCGCGACCCCGAGCCCGAGCCCGAGCGCGGGCGAGCCGGAGCCGGTGTGCCCGCCGGCGGCACCGGCGATCCTGGGCGAGGCCGAGCCGGTCGTGGGCTCCGAGCCGACGCCGCCGACGCTCTGGGTGGGGTGACAGTCACTGCGACAGCCCGCCCCGCGCAAGTTGAACTGCACGGGGCGGACTGACGTCCGGGCGAAAGGCGCACTGACCTGCGAGAACGCCGTGCCACGATCCGTCGGCGGGTCGCGGCGCGCGACGGCGTCGAGCCCATCTTGCGGGGGTCTGTATGACACCAGGACGTACGTTCATCGCGCCCCGCCCTGGCGTACCCGCGCCGGTGGAGCTCACCCGTCCCGAGATCCTCATGGAGCCCCACATGATCTCCCGCTTCCGCACCACCCTGGCGAAGAAGGAGGCCGGCTTCACGCTGACCGAGCTCCTCGTCGTCATCGTGATCATCGGCATCCTGGCTGCCGTCGCCATCCCGATGTACCTCAACCAGCAGAACAAGGCGCACGACGCCGCGGTGAAGTCCGACATCACCAACGCCGCGCTGGCCGCCGACGCGTACTACGTCGACGACCTCGAGTACCCGACCACCGCGGCGGGCTTCGCCAACGACAACGGCGCGCCGCTCGCCTCGCCGGGCACCTCGTACGTCGCGTTCGTCGGGCCCCAGAACTACGTGATCTACGGCAAGTCGAAGTCGAACACGGTCTTCCGCTACGACCGCTCCTCGGGCGACGGCGCGCAGCCGACCAGCCTCACCGCGCTGCCCGGCACGGCCTCGGCGCCGACCGGCGACACGGGCGTCACCGGAGCGGGCGTCCCGTGGGACCCGACGACGACAGTCACCCCGTGACGTCGCTCTGACCCAGCACCGCCAGGAGGCCGGGCCGCTCGCATCCGCCAGTGGCCCGGCCTTCGGTCTCCCCGAGAGGCAGGACCCGCCCATGAGCCCGTCCCCGACATCGCGGCGCCCGCTCGTCCCGCCCGCCGGCGCGCAGGCCGCACCCGCGGCGCACGCCACCACACAGCGCCCTGCCCACCCCGACGCCCCGCCGCGCGTGCAGGACAGCTCGCGCCAGCGCGAGCCGCTGTCGTGGGGCAAGGTCATCGGCTTCGGAGTAGGGGGAGGGCTGGTGGTGGCGGGGCTCGCAGCCGCCGGCATGAACCTGCTCGGGTGAGGGGCCGGGCCGCCGTCGCAAACGGGTGACGGCGGCGGCACCGGCCGGTTCCCTCGCATGCCACAACGCCGTGGGGTGCGAGGACGTCTACACCGGGACCCTCAGTCCCAGATCACCCCGTCCCCGAGCGCAGGCAAAGCCGCCGCGCCGTCGGGGACCTCGGCCACCGCGCCCCGCTGCGCGTCGATGCGCAGCTCGCCGGCCACCGGGTCGGACGTGAGCGCGACCGGCGACTCCTGGCGCTCCGCGGTGCGGAACTGCCCTCCGGCGCGCACGCCCGCCGGAACGCGAGGGGCGGAGGCGGAGGCGGGCACACGGCCCTGACCGGTCTCGATGGCGTCCATGCCCGCTAGATGTGCGGGCCCGCGCGGCCCGCGGCCGAGCTCACGTGCCGGCGGCGACCCGGCGCTCCACGGTGCGCCGGGAGACCCCGAGCACCTGGGCGGTCTGCGGCACCGACAGGCCGGCGCGCAGCAGGATCTGCACGGCCGCCGGCCGGGCGCGCACCGAGGACGCCTCCGGCAGCAGCGAGGACAGCACGTGGCGGCACATGGCGACCACCTCCGGGCTCAGCGTGGCCCCCAGCGGGCGCCGGGTACGCGCGACGTACCGGTCCAGGGAGGTGCGCAGGACCGGACCGGCCTGGGCCGCGAGCGCGCGCGAGCTGGTGGCCGAGCGGACGACCGCGGCGCGCACGGCCGGGGTGGCGCCGATCAGCAGCGCCCCGACGCGCGCGTCGTCCCAGCCCTGGTCGGACAGCGACTCCACGGCCCGCTCGACCTTCGCGGCCATCAGCGCGGGGGACTGCTCGGGCTTGACGGCCAGCAGGGCGTTGGCGAGCTCGATGCGCACGCGGTGCACCGGCTGGTTGGACCCGGCGCGGGTCTGGCCGTACATGAGCCGCTCGAGCGCGGACACCCGCACCGTGACCGGTCCGGCGTCGGTGCGGGTTCGGGACGCGGCCCGGGCGACCTGGGGCAGCGTCATGCCGTGGCGGCGCAGGACGTGCACGTGCTCGCGCACGGGGCCGGCGTCGACCATCGGTGTCCAGCGCCCCTGGGCGATCGCCAGGCCGCGCACGGCGGCGTACTGGCGTGCTGCGACCTGGCACGGGTCGCAGTCGCACCGGTGGGCCAGGACGCAGGCGCGCGTGCCGTGACGGTGCACCCGGGCATGGGTGCACCCGGCGTAGCGGGCGTTGGGCTTGCTGGTCACTCAACCTCCGCGGCCGGGCGGGCCGGTCGCAGGATCAGGCGCGGTGCGCGCGAGGGGTGAAGCCTCACGGCCGCCGTGGAGGGTCGGCGGCCGGGAGGTGGCTCGGGTGAGGCGCTGGGCCTCAGAACTCGGTGACGTCCTCCTCGCCGTCGGCGCCGGGCGCCGGGACGTAGAACTGGGCGTGCTGCTCGGTGACGGGCGCGCTCTCGGGGGCGTCGTCCTCGACCGGCGGCTCGTCGGCCGGGGGCACGTCGTCGAAGCTCTCGGAGGTGCCCCGCGGCTCGGCGTCCGGCTCGACCACGTCGGTGGCGACGGCGGGGGTCTGCGGCGCGTCGTCCGGCTCGACCACGTCGGTGGCGACGGCGGGGGTCTGCGGCGCGTCGTCCGGCTCGACCACGTCGGTGGCGACGGCGGGCTTCGGCTCCGTCTCGGCGACCGGCGCCGGGGTGGCCTCGGTCTCGGCCTTCGCGGCGGCACGCGGGCGGCGGGTCGAGGTCGACTTGCCAGCCTTCGGCTTGGCACCCAGCGAGCTCAGGCGCTCGGCCAGGGCAGCAGCGTCGGCCTGGGCCGCGGCCACGACGGCCTGCTGGCGCTCGAACAGCGCCGTGGCGATCGCCACCTCGACGGTGTGCGCGTCGCCGAGCATCGAGTCGATCTGCGAGGCGTACGTCAGGGCGACGTCGGCCTCGACCTGCTCGGACGCGCCGTCGGTGGACAGCGTGAAGATCAGGTCCTCGGACAGGGCCTCGGGCTCGGTGACGTCGAGCTTGATGTCGATCAGGGTGCGCGTGCTCATGGTCGGGTTCCCTCCAGGGAGTGCAGTGCGGGTGCGGGTGGTCAGGCGGCCGCGAGGGCCGGGGTCTTGGTGGCGAGCGCGGCGAGCATCGCCCGGGCGTCGTCGAGGTGGCCGGTCAGGCGGGCCGGGGCGTTGCCCTCGAGCACGGCCAGGGTGCGGGCCGCGGCGCCGACCGCGATCGGGTCGGACGCCAGGTCGGCGTCGGGCGCGCCGTCCCCGGCTTCGCGAGCGGCCCGAAGAACGGCCTCGGACACGAACAGCAGGTCGGCGATGCCGGCCTGGTTCTCGCGCTCGAAGTAGTCGAGGCCGTCGCGGGCGGCGAGCGCCTGGGCTGCGAGGCGGATGGCGGTGCTGTTCGTGTTCGTGGTCATGGCTATCTATGTGCGGCAGTTCGCGGTTTCAGCCGAGCCGGATCGCGATGGGCCCGTCGCCGGGGCTCCAGTTCGCGTCCAGGCGCGGCGGGGTGGCGGCGTCCAGGCCCTGCTCGACGAAGCAGGACTTGCAGTACAGGGGGCCGTCGCTGATCGAGCACGCCGCGGCGCAGCAGCGCGTGAGCCGCTCGATGTAGGGGCCGTCGTTGGGGTCGAACGGGAAGTCGTCCAGGTCGCGGGGCAGGTCGCGCACCCACGTGATGCTCGCCTCGGCGTGCGAGCCGGTGGTGACCGGGAGTGTGGCCTGGTCGGTGGCCGCGTCGAAGCGGGTCGCGTCGTCGAAGTCGACCCAGGCGCCGTCGGAGGCGCGCAGGTAGCGGTAGGTCGGGATGTCGGCGGGGTGGAAGGGGCGCAGCGCGGAGCGCACCAGCAGGGGGCGCTCGGTGGCTGCGGCCTCAGGGGTCAGGTCGGTGGTCATGGTGGCGGGGTTCAGACGTCGAGGGCGACGAAGGTGGCCGCGTCGTTGGACCAGATGAAGGGCTGCTTGTCGGCGTAGCGCAGGCGCAGGTACTCGGCGGTGTCCGCCTTCTTGAGCCCGTTCACCTGACGGTAGGAGCCGCCGTCGGCGTCGTCCTCGTCCCAGAACCGGTCGGCCTCGGCCTGGCCGAACACGAACGCGCCGGTGCGGGCGCGGCCGATCGCGGCGGCCGTCTCCAGGCGCCACAGCAGCGACTCGGTCGGCTCGAACGCGTCGGCGCCGAAGATCGCCTCGGCAGCGGCGGCGAACGCCTTCTCGGTGGCGGAGCCGCGTCCGTCGAGGAAGTGGACGAACGACTGGCCGCCGCAGCCCTCCTGCACGACGGAGGCGACGGGAGCGCCGTCCAGGGTCAGCGTGCCGGAGAACCCGATCCCGTTGCGGGACTCCATGCGCTTGACCTTGGTCAGGCGGTAGCCGTGGTGGATGTCGGTGGTGGCCCGCTGGGGCGTGTTCGTCGTCATGAGTTACTGATGTGCGGCACGGCGCATGTTCGTCTCAGCCGCGCTTCTTCTTCGCCTCGACCTTCTTCGCGAGCTCGGCCTTGACGGTCTCGACGTCCACGCCGCGCTTGACCGCGATGGCCTGGGCGACCGCCTCGAGCGCGGGGGCCTTGTCCTCGGCGCGGCCGTAGCCCCACGCCAGCGTCTCGACGTACCACTGGGTCGCGGCGCGCTCGGTCTTGAACTCCTCGTGCGCCGGCCGGTCGCGGTAGGTGTGCGTGCGCTCGCCGGGCCTCCCGCCGGGCACCGGGTCCCAGCCGGGGGCGTTGGTCTCGGTCCACTCCACGCGCAGCGGCGAGCCGTCGGCGGTCAGGCCCTTGGCGATCCGGTCCTCGGCGGCCTTGGCCTTCTTGGCCTCGCGCTCGGTGCGGGCGGCGGCCTTGGCGACCTCGTCGGTGGACAGCATCTTGGTCGGCAGGGACGTCGCGTCGCCGACCGGCGCGGACGGGAAGCACACGGTGCAGGCGCGGTACCCGGCGTCGGCGACGATCGTGTCCTCGCCCGTGCCGGAGTAGTCCGTCATCAGCTGGAACTCGGTCGGGGACTCGCCGCGGTTGCAGGTGGAGCAGCCCATCGAGGCGTGCACGTGCCCGCCGGTGCTGGTCGCCAGGAACGCCCGGGTCCAGCCGCCGCGGCGAGCGAACTCGGCCTCGTGCAGGGCGTTCTGCTCGTCCAGGAGCGCCAGGGCGAGCGTCGCGGCGTCGTAGCGGGGCACCGCCTTGCGGGCCGCGGCGGCGCGGTAGTAGTTCTCGTCGTCCGGGTCGAGGTCGGAGTCGGCGAGCTCGCGCGCCTTGGCCTCGGCGTCGGCGTGGCTCAGGCCCCAGACGGGCCCCTTGCGCTCCCAGGTCTGGCGGTCGCCGACGGCGCGGTGCACCTCGCCCAGCGCGTAGTCGACCTCGCGGCGTGCGCTCACGGCGCTGTTCAGGATCTGCACGAGCTCGGTGTCCGCCTCGGGCGGGGTGAGCGTGGTCAGCCGGGTGCGCTCGGCGTCGACCTGCTCCAGGCAGCCGTCGCAGCGGTCGTCGCTGGACAGGTAGCCGGCCTCCTCGCCGCAGCGCACGCAGACGCGGTCGTCGTCGGCCGCCTCGAGGTGCACGTCGGCCTCGCCGCGCGCCGAGGTGGAGAACTGGCCGCCGGTGGTGACGCCCGCGGGGACTCGCGACTGGGTGCTCATGCCCGGTAGATGTGCGGGAGATCACCGGCCGCGGCCGGGTACGGCGACGCCCCCGGTGCCTGACGTGCAGGCGGTCCGGGGGCGTCGACGGGGCGCTCAGACGGACTCGGCGAACTCCCTGGCGCCCGGCAGTGCGCCGATACCGGCGAGCTCGCGCGTCGCGCGCACGGGCGCCGGCTCGTCCTGGGTGCGGTGCACCGGGACGGACCGCAGCGCCGGGGCGGCGGGTGCGGGCTCGGCGACCGGCTCGGAGGCGGCCTCGGCGCGCGCTGCGCGCGTCGTGCGCGGCTCGGCGTCGGCCGCGCGCCGCTTGCCGGGCTTCTTGGCCGGCTCGGCCGAGCGCTGGATCAGCACGACCGACAGGTGCGTGACCGCCAGCAGCGCGACCGGCGGGACGGCGGCGACCAGGGCCGACACGGCCGCCGGGACGGCCCCGTCGGCGGCGAGGATCGCGTGCGCGGCGTTCGCCCACACCGACACCGCCGCGCCGCCGCCCAGCAGCGTCCACGGGTAGATCAGCGCGCGGGTCCCGTGCCCGGCCAGGGCGACGATCGCCATCGTGGCAACTACGACCATGCCGTCGACGACCAGCGGCCAGATCCACGCGAGAGTCGAGGGCACGCCGGCCATCTCGGCCAGGTCGGTCAGGGCGGCGAACGACAGCGCGAACGCGCCGGCGGCCAGAACGAGCGTGCCGGCCAGGGCCGAGTTGACCACGGCGCGGGAGATCGGGGCCTGCTGCTTGCGGGTGGTGGCGGATGCCATGAGCGGGTCCTGTCTGCGGGAACGGTGAGGTGACGGGGAACGGATGTGCGGCAGGGTCAGGAGCCGTGCAGGTGCAGGGCGACGTCGTTCAGCTCCCCGGCGGGCAGCAGGTCGATGCCGGGCATGGTGACCTCGGTGACCTCCACCCCGGCCGGGACCGGGCCGAGGTCGCGACGGGTGACGTAGAGCAGGTCGCGCGCGGCGTCCACCGCGGTCAGGGCGATGCCCTTCTCGGTGAACGGGCCCAGCAGCAGCTGCGTGCGCCCGTGCTGGTGCGTCGCGGCGTAGAAGCCGGTGACCTGCGCGGGTGCGTTCTGCCCGCTCACAGGTGCGGGTAGGCCACGAGCGCGGTGCGCACGGCGGCCGACCGGCCGGCGTCGCCGGAGTCCGCGGCCTGCTCCAGCACGTCCTCCCAGCCCTCGTCGTACACCCACGTCAGGTGCGTCATGTGGCGCGAGGTCATCACGCACAGCCGCCCCGAGGACAGCGCGTGCTCGGACTCGGCGCCCGACAGTGTCGGGTCCACGGCCACGACGGCGTGCCACTGCCCGCCCTGCAGCCGGTCGGCGGTGCCCACCGTGATCGCCCCGGGCGCGTGCCCGCGCTCGATCAGCAGCGCCTCCAGCGCCGAGGCCTGGGCGTTGCGGGACACGACGATCGCGACGTCCTCCTCGACCAGCGCCCGGGTGGACTGCGTGCCGTCGGGGGCCGTCTCGCGCAGGGTTCGGCCGAGGTAGGCGGTCGCGGCGTCCGCGACGGTGCGCATCGTGGCCAGGTCGTACGGGTCGATCCGGTCGGGCACGACCACGCGGGCGATCTCCCCGTCCAGGCCGTCGATGCTGCGCGCGGGCCGGGCGGAGTCGAACGTGAACGGGTACAGCGGCGCGATGGCGCGGGCGGTGTCGGGCCCGAGCCGGTAGGTGTGCGCCAGGGAGAACCGGGCGACCTCCTCGCGCTCGGCCAGCACCTCGGGGGCGCGCATCTGCGGGGCCTGCGGCATGTGGGACCAGGCGCCGACGTTGAACGGCACGACGGGGCCGATCTGGCCCGGGTCGCCCACGAGCAGCACCTGCTCGGCCTGGTCGGCGGCCTTGGAGAAGTCCGCGAACGTGATCTGGTACGCCTCGTCGAGCACGAGCACGTCGACCTCGGGCGGGTTGATCTTGCACGAGGCGACGGTGCGCACAGTCACCGGGTTCTCGGAGGTGGCCGCTCCCGGCCCGGCGACGCCGTCGGGCACCGTCATGTTGCGCGAGACGATCTGCACCTGCGGGCGCCCGTAGGCGTCCGGGCCGAGCTCGGCGGCGATGCGCGCCGCGATGGACGAACCCTGCTCGTTGGTGAAGGTCGCCACCGCGACGGTCGCGGGCGTGGCCTCGTGCAGGAAGCGCACGGCCTGGGCGACCATCGTGGACTTGCCTGCCCCGGGAGGGGAGTCGACCAGGACCCCGGGGTGCCCGCGCAGCAGCGCCAGGACGGCACCCTCCTGCGGGGAGCCGGCGGGAAAGGGCAGGGTCGAGCTCGAGGTCATGGTCTACCTATGTGCGGCATCGTCACAGGCCAGCGGCCCACGCGGGCCGCTTGATGGGCGGGGAGTCCCGGGCGGTCCACCGGTCGCGCGGGGTGGCGCTGGACGTGGGGGAGAAGCCCGTGAACGGCTTGGCGGTCACGAACAGCGGGCGCCCGTCGCGCTTGGCGGCGGCCGCGGCGACCAGCGCGGGGTTCTGCTCGGCGCGCCGGCGCCGGGAGTAGGTGAACACCCCGTGCAGCGCGTCGCCGGTCGCCTCGACGGACTCCAGGGTCAGGTTGGTCGCCGGGGCGGCCGGGTCGGTGGTGACGATGACGTGCGCCTTGCCGGTGCGCAGCCGGAACGGCTGGGACATCACGACGTGGATGCGTGAGCCGACCTCGTCGATCCGTGTCACCGCGACCTGGCACACGTCGCCGGTGATCGAGTTGCGGCGCACCAGCCCGAAGTCGGTGTGGTCCCAGCCTTCGGCGCACGCCTCGGCGCGCTCGACGTCGTGGAACGCCGACACGGCGGTCTTGAGGCCGCGGAACCGGGCGGCGGACAGCGCGAACTTCTCGGCGAAGAACATGCCGTTGGTCAGCCGCATCGACGGCGCACCGTCGGAGGCCAGCTCGACGAGCATCGACATGCACCGGTGCGGGTTCGTCGCGAACGGCTCCGCGCCGCCCATCGCCGCCCACGGGCCGATCTCCTCGGCGTCCATGCCCTCGGGCAGCCAGTACCGGCGCGCGAGCGCGCGGGTCAGCACGATCGCGAACGCCGAGTACCGCAGCCGCGCGGCGATCGCCAGCTGCAGCTCCACACGCACGGCCGCCTCGGACGCGTCGTCGCGGCGGCGGGCCGCCCCGGCGCAGGCGCGGGTGATGCGCGCCAGGGTGGGGGCGTCGGGCACCACGAGCCGGAAGTCCTGCGACAGCAGGTGGTCCAGCACCCCGGCGTTGACGCGCTTGGGCGCCAGGGAGTCGAAGTCGTCGGTGCGGTAGACGATGTGGTTCGTGGTCGGGTCGACCCACAGGTAGGCGAAGGGGAACTCGCCGTCGTCGTGACCCTCCCCGCGCGGCTCGGGCGCAGGGACCAGGCCCGGGGTGACGGTGCGGTCCAGCAGCATGGCGCGCGACAGCGCCTGGGAGCGCTGGTAGGCGTCGTAGTCGGCGACCACGCCCAGGACGGCCTCGGGGATCAGGTCCTCGTCGGCGAGCGGGCTGGGGCCGACGTAGTCGATGCTCGGTGCGGGCGCCGGCGCAGGCTCGGGCGCGACCACGGGGGCGGGCGCCTGCGGGGCGCGCGGCGCGGCCGCGTCGGCGAACGGGTCGTCGCCGTCGAGGTAGGTCAGGTCGGGCATGCTCTACAGATGTGCGGACGGGGGCGTTCTGGCGCGCGTGTGGGCTGCCGCACATAGGTCACCTGTGAGCACCATGACCACGTCGCCGAGCGACGTCACCACCCAGGCCGACCAGACCGGCCCGCTGGACCCGACCGACCCCCTGCGTGGCTGCGACTACTGCGGCCCGAGCACGAAGCCGCTGGTGCTGACCGTGCACGGCCCGAACCAGGAGTTCACGCTGGCCTGGTGCGGGCACTGCTTCACCGCCCGCGAGCGCATGGGCCTTCTGGCCGGCGCCGCGATCAGTGACCGGAGGGAGTACCCCTGATGGCCTACGCCGCGGACACCACGGTGACGATCTCGCGCTCCAAGGACGAGATCGAGCGGATCGTCACCCGGTACGGCGCGACCGCGTTCATGATCGGGTGGGCCGCCGGTGGCGCGGCCGTGCGCTTCGACATGCGCGAGCGCCGGATCCAGTTCCTGCTGCACCTGCCCGACGTCGAGTCGTTCCGCTCCACGCCGACCGGCCAGTCGCGCTCGGCGAGCGCGGCGAAGGCGGCCGCGGACAAGGAGCACCGGCGGCTGTGGCGCGCGCTCGGGCTGGTCATCAAGGCCAAGCTCGAGGCGGTCGAGTCCGGGATCGTGACGTTCGACCAGGAGCTCGGGATGCACTTCGTGCTGCCGAACGACCAGACGGTCTACGACGCGGTGCGCCCCGGGATCGAGGCGGCGTACGAGCACGGCGACATGGCCCCGCTGCTGCAGATCGGTCGCGGCTAGCCGCGCGGCAGACCGCTGGGCCGGTCCAGGGACGTCTCCCACGGGGCGACCATGTGCTCGTAGGCCTGCCGGGTCCAGCCGGTGCGCACCCGCTCGCCGGCGAGCCCGACACCCTCGGTGCACAGGCGCGGGTCGTCGACCAGATCGGCGTGGGCGTAGGCGAACGCGGCGTCGTGCGCGGCGTGGGCCGCCCCGGAGCGCTCGGCGACGCCCTCGGCGCGCATCACCCCGGCCGCCTCGGTGACGTCGTGGACGCCCTGCAGGGCGTCGCGGCGCTGCGTCAGGTCCGCGGCCAGCTCACGGTCGGCGTGCGCGCGGGCGTTGCCGACGGCGTCGACCGCGCGCCGTCGCAGCGGGTGGGCCGCGGCCTCGAACCAGGCCAGCTGCATCCGGAACGTCTCGGGGCTGGTGAGCACCGCGCCGCGGTCGATCACGCGCGTGACCTGCGCCGGGCGCGCCGGGCCGCCCAGCCGGTCCTCCAGCGCGGCGGCG
Organism: Cellulosimicrobium sp. Marseille-Q4280; assembly: GCF_943181405.1. Taxonomy (GTDB): domain Bacteria; phylum Actinomycetota; class Actinomycetes; order Actinomycetales; family Cellulomonadaceae; genus Cellulosimicrobium. Next base: position 19,431 of record NZ_CALPBY010000003.1, on the reverse strand, counting down.
TTCAGGGTGCTCATCGCGCGCTGCACGTGCTCGTTGCGCCGCTCGAGGCGCTCGACGGCGGCCGCGTCGTGCTCCAGGCGTGCGCGGGCGAGGTCGGCGGCCACGGCGGTCGCCGTCGTCCGGAACTCCGGCAGCGCGGACGCCAGCGACCAGGCGGGCGCGTCGGCGATCCCGGCGGTCATCTTCTCGGCCCAGGCCTGCGCCTGCTCGGCGATGTGGCGCTCGGCCGCAGGCGACAGCGGGGCGTCGCGTCGTGGCCCGAGGCGCTGGTCGAGGTTCAGCGCCGCCTCGGCGCGCGAGCGCCCGGAGAACTGCCCTCCGGTGCGCACGCCGGCCGGGACGCGGGGCTGGGACGGGTCGGTCATGTCGGTCACAGGTCCTCCGGTCCGGTCACGTCCCAGCCGTGCCCACTGGAGCGGTCACGGCCCCACATGGACGCCTGGCGGGCCTCCTCGGCCAGCGCGGCCGCGCGGTTCTCGGCGCCCGCGGCCCACAGCTCCTGCGGCGTGGAGGACACGTGCTCGTGCGCGGCCACCAGCGGGATGCCGGCGCGCTGTGCGCGGCGCAGCTGCTCGACCGTGCCGCCGGCCTTGGCGAACGTCGAGATCGCCGTCATCGCGGCCTGGGTGCGCCGCTCCATGCGCATGGTCGCCTGGGTGCGCTTGTGCAGGGTCCCGGACCACGCCGCGATGTCGGTGACGCCCGCGCCGTGCATCTCGGCAACCGACTCCAGCGGCACACCGTGCCCGCGCATCTCCTGGGCGACCTCGTGCGGCACCCCGGCCTTGGCGATGGGCAGCACGGTGTCCCAGTCGGTGCGCGTCGTGGTCGGACGGCCCAGGCCGCCCTCGCGGACGGTGGCCAGGCGCTCCCACTCCTTGTAGGTGGCGCCGGAGACGATCCCGGCGTCGTGCAGGCGCGCGGCCAGTTCGGGGGACAGCTGCCGGTTGCGGGCGCGCAGGGACCGGGCGACCTTCGCCGGCACACCGGCGTCGGCGAACGCGGGGATCTCCGCCGGCTCGATCTTCGGGCCGTACGCCTTGACGTCCTTGGCGGAGATGCCCAGGCGGATGCCCTCGTAGGCCTCGTCGGTCGAGCGGCCCGCCGCCTTGGCGTAGTCGACGAGCTCGCGGATCGCGTCCGGGCCCTTCTCCACGGTGCCGTCGGGGCGGGTCAGGCCCCGGCGCGCCAGGCCCGGCTCGACGGCGTTGTTCGGGTCCTCGGACAGGTCGTAGCACAGGCGCACGTCCTGCAGCGGCACGCCCTCGCCGACGTACTGGCCGACGCCGGCGTGCGAGAGGTAGCGCCCCAGGTACTGCCCGAAGCCCTTGTCGTCCGACGCCGCCCGGATCCAGTCCCGGACCTTGAGCAGGTCGCGCCCGGCGTAGGCGGCGGCGATGCCCGGCTCGCCGTCCATGCCGAAGAACTGCAGTCGCGCCAGCTCCTCGGCGGTGACGCCGGCGTTCCAGCGCGGCACGCAGCCCTCACGCCACTTCTCGCCGCGGTCGGCCATCTGGTCGGGCCAGTGCGCGGGCATGCCGGAGGCGTAGGCGTCGCGGATCTCCTCGCCGCCCTGCGCGCAGTTCCAGCCCGAGGGCCCGAACGCGCCGCCACGGTCGTAGGTGCGCGGCAGGCGGGTGCGACCGTCGGCGACCAGCAGCGCGGCGAGGTACTCGTCCGGCACGCCGCCCAGGGTCAGGAACCGGGCCTGCTCGAGGTCACGCTGGGCCTGGGTGGCGGCGGCCTCGGGGGCGAACGCGCGCAGCTCCCACTGCTCGGTCAGCTCGGCGAGCGAGACGTCCACGGGCGGCAGGTCCTGGTGCGGGGCGAGCGCCAGGGAGATGTCGGACTCCGCGCGCGCCTCGGTGGCGAACTGCCCGCCCGTGCGGACACCGGCAGGGACACGGGAACGGTCAGCGAGGCTCGTCATGCCCGGTAGATGTGCGGGGCCGGGCGCGGCTCCTCACCACTCGGCGAGGACTGCCGCGACCATCTCGGGGTCCGGCTTGCCCTTGGGCGTGCGGGTGACGGTGTGGGAGGTCGGACCCTCCAGCGTGCGCCCGTGCCAGTCGGTGTCGAGCCGGTCGAGCTCGCCGTCGCGCAGCCGCCAGAACGACGCCTGCGACCACGGGTCGTCGCGGGACGGGTCGAGCTCGGCCAGGAACACCTCGGGGTCGAACGGGTCGGCGTACGGCTGCAGCAGCACGTGCCCGTCGACCGACACCGCAGCGGCCGGGTCGCCGGCGGCGTCCGGGTCGGGCACCGTGGCGCACGCGCGCCACGCGCCGACACCGTCCAGGCGCGTCACGACGTCGGCGGCGAGCTGGGCGTTGGCGCTGGGCCGCCCGGGGCGGAACCGTCCCAGGCCGTGCAGGGGCGTCTGGACGGACGCGAGCAGCGCGATGCCGGACTCGCCGCGCGCGGCGATGGAGAACTGGCCGCCGGCGCGGACCCCGGCCGGGACGCGGGCGAGCGTCGGGGCGCTCATCGCTCGGTCTCCGACCAGACCGGGTCGGACGCGCGGCGGGTGTCCAGCTCGGCGCAGGCCAGCGCCATGTAGCGGCGCAGGTACTTCTCGCTGTACGCGCGGTCAGGGCCGATGGCGTCCAGCGCCTTGTTCAGGCGGTTGGTGATCTGCCGGTCGGTCAGGTCGGCCAGCTGGTCGTCCTTGACCGCCGAGCGGGCGAACAGGCGCTTGTCGACGACGGTGTCCAGGCCGCTACCGGCCGGCGCGGTGTCGAACGCCACGACCTTCATGTGGTCTCCCGGGAGCGGGATGCCGACCTCGATCGAGTCGAAGGTGTGGCCGCGGCGCACCGCCGCGACGTGCCGCTTGATCAGCTCGGAGGAGAACTCCGTGCGCACCATCCGCTCGACGTTCTTGAGGGTGTCGCGCTCGTGGGCCGCGACGTGGGCGGCGGCGACCATGCGCGGCATCTGGTAGTCCAGCGCCTCGATCCGCCCGAACTGGTCGCCCAGGTACGCGCCGTCCGCGCGGCTCAGGCGCACGTGGTCGCCGTCACCGGAGTCGATGCGGTACTCGTAGCCCAGGGCGTACGCGGTGGCGGAGAACCGGCCGCCGGGCTCGTCGACGTGCACCTTGAGCAGGACGTTGCCCAGTGGTGCGACCTTCGACAGCGCGGCGGCGTAGGTCGCGCTGTTCGGACCCTGCACGCCATCGACCAGGACGTCGGCGTGCGGCGGCCGGCTGGACAGCGTCACTGGGGCCTCGCCGCGGGCCTCGGTCGCGAACTGGCCGCCCGTGGTGACGCCGGCGGGGACCCGGGAACGGTGCTGGTGGCTGGTCATGGCCGGTAGATGTGCGGGGCGCCGCACATGTGCCTGGCATGAGGATTCATCCCACCACGGCCCGGCGAGCTGCCCTGAGCGCCGTCGCGGCCGTCGCGCTGCTGCTGCCCGCTGCGGGCCAGGCGGCCGCGTCCGAGCTGCCCGACGCCTTCACCAAGGCGTCCACGCCCTCGCTGTTCGACCTGTCTGCGACCGCCTCGCTGCTGCCGTCGCCCGTGGCGGCAGCAGACCTGCGCCCGGAGCACGACGCGCCGTCGCGCAGCGCCCGCTCCACGCCCGTCGCCCCGTACGGGCCCTTGGTGCCCGCGGCGCCGCCCGCACCGCAGCTGTCGCACGAGACCACCGGCCGGACCGTCACCATCACCGGCCGTCACTGGGCCCCGGGAGCCGTCGTGACGGCCACGAACATCTCCCAGGCCGCCTCCGGGCCCGGTGACGCCTCCGCGGACCCGTGGCCCGGGCAGGCCAACGGCCTGGCCGACGGGTCGATCCTGTGCGCCAGCGAGGCCGCCGGCGGCCGGTCGCTGCGCTGCGACGCCGCGGGCGCGTTCGACGCGATGATGACGGCGATGACCGCCGCGACCGGCGCGAGCATCACCCTCAACGACGCCTACCGCTCCCTGGGCGAGCAGGTCCACCTGCGCGCCACCCTCGGCCCGCGCCTGGCCGCGGTGCCCGGCACGTCCAACCACGGGTTCGGCACGGCGATCGACATCGCGAACCAGGCCGCGGTGCCCGGCACCATCACCGGCGACTGGCTGGCGGCGAACGCGGGCGCCTACGGCTGGGTGCACCCGGCGTGGGCGCGCCCAGGCGGGACCAAGCCGGAGCACTGGCACTGGGAGTTCGCCGGGTTCCCCGGCGGAACGACGACGTCGACCACGGTCGCGGCGGACGGCACCTTCACGCTGGTCGTGTCGGACCTGCTCGGCGCGCCGAACGAGATCGTCGTCGACGGCTGGGCCGAGCACCTGGTGGTGACCGGTGCCTGAGCGCCGCCCGCCCGGCTAGAACTCGACGGCGCCCGCAGCAGCCTCGGTCGTGAGCTGCGGCGCGGTGCCCGGCTCGCCCGGCCAGCGCAGCGCGCTGCCGTCGACGGACGCGCGACGCTTGAGGTCCAAGCGCTCGCGCCGCCGCTGGGCCGCGCCCACGAGCTTCTCGCGCTCCTGGCGCAGCCGCCCGACGCGGGTGACGAGGTCGTTGCGCGCGTCGTCCAGGTGCTTCTCGGCGTTCTTGAACCCGAGCGATGAGTCCAGGGCGCGCTGCAGCACCGCGGCCACGTCCTCGTCGACCGTCCCCGCCTCGATCGCCTGGCGGGCCGCGACGGCCTGCCGAGCGGGCGCGGTGGCCTTGGTGATCTGCTCGACGGCCTGCTGGGCCTGCCAGATCGCGGTGACGCCGCCAGCCCACTTCGCCGCCAGCTGCGGGGCGGGCTGGGACGGGTCGTCGGACCACGCGATCACCGCGTCGACGTCCTCGAGGTGCTGCGGCGTGAACTGCACGTCGGTGCGCGACCCCGAGCCGTAGTACGTGCTCATGTGGGACACGGGCACGCCAAGGGCCTTCGCGGACCGCTCGTCCAGGTCGTTGCTGCCCATCTCCTCCAGCGCGGCCCGGGCGCTGACCACGGCGGCCTGCGTGTCGGGGTTGACCGGCATGACGGTCCACGGGGCGGCCGTGCCGTCGCTGATCGCTGCGAGGCGGTTCGCCGCGGCGTCCCACACCGCCCGAGCCTGCCGGGCCTCGATCGCCTCGCGCATCGGGGCGTCGAGGTCGAGCTTGAAGTACCAGTCGGCGTACCCGTCCTCGGAGTCCGCGTCGTGCATGTGGCGCGGGTGCTCGCCCATCTTCCAGCCGATCGCCGCCGTGCACTCACGGTCGTGCGTGGGGGAGGCCGCATCCTCGGTCGAGCACCAGCAGTCCCGATTCCCGCCGCCGGCGCGGGTGCTGAACGCCGCGACCAGCTGCAGGTTCCGGGCGGCTGCCTCGTCCAGCGGCACCTCCTGCACGGGCCGCCACTGGCGGTCCTCGTCCCAGAACGACGCCACCTGCGGGTCGAACCAGACCAGGTCCGGTCCGCCCTTGTGTCGTGCCACGACGAAGTCGGGGCCGAGCTGGGCCCAGATCAGCGGGTCGGGCAGGGGCGGCTTGGCACCGTCCAGGACCTCGAACGTCTCGCGCCAGCGCTGCTCCAGGCTCACGCCCTCGTGGTCGGCCGGCACGTCGGTGATGGCGTACCGGGCCAGGGCGGCGGTCAGCGTGTCGGCGGCGGGCAGCGGCTTCTCGCCGGCGTCCAGGTGCACGTCAGCCTCCCCGCGCGCGCCGGCGGCGAACTGCCCGCCGGTGCGGACGCCGGCCGGGACGCGGGAGCGGTCTGCTGCGCTGGTCATGGCCGGTAGATGTGCGGGCCGGGCGCTCAGCCCCAGGAGGGCTCGGTGCCGCCGCGGGCGCCATCGGGGGCGTCCGGGCACTCATCGGACGGGCCGGGCCAGCGCAGCGCCCACGCCAGGTCCTTGGCCCGATCCGCGTGGGCGGCACGCTCGTCGCGCTCGTCGACCATCCGGGACAGGTCGTCGGCCGCGGCGGAGACCTCGGCGATGCAGGTGTCGATCCGCTTCTGGGACTGGGCAGCCCACCGCACCCGGGTGTTCCAGTCGCGCACGGCGCCGACCTCCTCCAGCGCGGCGAGCACCTGCGGGTCGGTCGACGGGTCGGCGGCCAGGTCCAGGCCCGCCTGGGAGACCGCGGCCTTGGCGACCTTCTCGCGGTGCTCGCGTCCGGCGCGCACGTGGTTGGCGATGCCCCAGATCGGGTCGTTGTAGTGCGTCTGCGGCTCCTCGTCGGACTCCCCGCGCAGGTACGACAGCGTCGCGGTGACCCGCTGCAGGTCTGCCCGGTTCAGCCGCCGGGAGTCGCGGGTGCCCAGGTCGCTCTCGTGCTCGCGGGACATCGGCTCCACCCGGGCGCGCGAGGCGGCGTGCTCGGCGTCGATGAGCGCCTTGGTGTCGGCGTTCACCGGGCAGATCGACCACGGCGCCACCTTCCCGGTGGCGATGTCGTCGGCGAGCGCGCGGGACTGCTCCCAGGAGCGCCGCTCGTCGCGGCGGGCCAGGGCGTCGGTCAGCGCATCGTCGTCCAGGTCGAGCTCGATCAGGACCGTGACGTCGGTCGGGTCCGGCTCGTCCGACCACCGCGCGTCGGCCTCGAGGTCCACGCCGAGGTACCGGGGGTGGGCGACCAGCTCGGCCGGCAGGTTCCGGCCGGTCAGGTGCACGTACCCGGCGACCTTCGCGCCGTGCATCAGGGAGGTCGGGTCCGGGAAGTGCTGCAGCGTCGACCACTCCACGCGAGGCTTGCCGCCCAGCGGCGGGCGGGGGTGGGCGAGCACGGCGTTCGGTTCGCCCTTGATCCGCTCGGGGTCGACGACGCCCGAGACCTGGCGGGCGACCTCGTCGACGGCTCGGGGCGGCTCGGGCTCGCCCAGGGCGGCGAACCGGGTCGCCCAGTGCTCAGTGAACGGCACGCCGTCGACGCCGGTGGGCACCTCGTCGATGCCCAGTCGCGCGAGCGCGGCGTCGAGCTGGTCGGCGGCCGGCAGCCCCGCGGGACCGGTCAGGTCGACGGCCGCCTCGCCGCGCGCCTGGGTCGCGAACTGGCCGCCGGTGGTGATGCCGGCGGGCACGCGGGAGCGGTCTGCTGCGCTGGTCATGGCCGGTAGATGTGCGGGCGGGGTCAGGTCAACCGCTTGAGGTGCCCGCACGAGCGCGTGGATCCCGACCGCAGGGCTCCGCCGTAGACGGTCGTCTGCCTTCCGCAGCTGCACTGGCACAGCCAGAAGGCCGAAGTGTTCCCATCGCGCTGGGTGCGCCGCAGCACGGTGAGCTCGCCGTAGGTCTTGCCCGCCTCGTCGATCGCGGTCTTGCGCAGGTGACCGCAGGACCGGGTGGCGCCTCGACGCAGACTGCTTCCGATGACGACGACCTCCTCGCCACAGGTGCACCGGCAGCGCCAGAGCGCCTCCGTGCGGTCGCCTCGCTGGGCAGCTCGCCCCAGCACGGTCAGCTCGCCGTGGATGTTGCCCGTCTCGTCGACGAGGGAGTCCAGGGTGCCGGTGCGCCAGCCCGGGACCGCGTTGTCCAGCGCCTCGAGGCGGTGGGGACGCGTCAGGCTCGGTCGGCGACCGTTGACGGCGGCCTGGCGCACGTCGGACAGCCACCGCCCCAGACGCGCCTCGTCGGCGTCCGGCGAGGTCCGAAGCGGCCAACGGGCCTCGTCCTCGACGAAGGACTGCAGCGCGTCGACGCGTTCGGACCACACGGCCTCGTTGGGCGGGCGGCCGCGGGAGGTGGAGGCCAGGTCGACGTCGGCCTCCGCGCGCGCCTGGGCAGCGAACTGGCCCCCGGTGGTGACGCCTGCGGGCACGCGGCGCGGCGCGGCCCCGGTCACAGGGTGCCGCCGGCGGCTCGGAACAGGTCGGCGTAGGCGTAGCACGCGGGCTGTTGACCGGCGTCGGCCGCTGCGGCGACCCGGCTCAGGTCGGCGACGCCGCCGAGCACGGAGTCGTAGTACAGGAACCGGTCGTACGTGATGTTGCCGCTGCCGCGCAGGCGGTCGTGACTGCTGCCCTTGTTCGCCCCGGTGATGCAGAACTCGAAGTCGCCGTGCCGGCGCGGCCAGTCGCTGGAGGAGACGACGTGCTGCACCTCCAGCAGGACGTCACCCGAGACGGGGATCTCCTGCAGGCCGAGGTCGTTCCACATCAGCGACGACGTCGGCAGGGTCTGCCAGGCGCCCTCGTGCACGTACAGGGTGTTGTTGTGCCAGTTGACCTGGTCGCGCAGACCGGCGGCGCCGCCGGTGTCCAGCAGGGTGGAGGTGACGATCATCCCGGCGTTGCGCAGGTCGGAGCGCAGCGTGCCGTCGGCCGCCTTGCGCTGCTGGTTCAGGTACATGGGCACGCCGACCGCGGACAGGATGCCGATGATCACGATGACCACGAGCAGCTCGGTCAGCGTGAAGCCGGCGGACCAGCCCGCCGGTCGCCGGGCCGCCGCCCGCGCACAAGGCGGGCGCGTCACGGCCGGACCGCCTTGTCGCTCGACGGCGTGCGGACCGTGAGGCGGTCGGTCTCCTCACGCAGCACGTCCAGGGACCCCTCGCCCTCGTCTCGGCGCTGGTAGCCGTGGACGTCCTGCGAGCTGACGAGCACCGCGACGCCGGACCCCTCGACGCTGACCGAGACCTTGCGCCCCGGGGAGGCGAAGATCACGGCGGTCGCGCCGTCGGTGACGGTGACGGCGTTGCCAGAGGCGGACTCGGCGTGGATGAGAGCGGCGCCGGAGGTGACGCGCAGGTGGCTGAACCCGGAGCGGTTGATCACCACGAGCGGGTCGGTGTCGTTGCCGCGGACCTCGAACGGGTCCTTGCCGATGGTGTCCAGGCCGCGCAGCGAGACGACCCGCCCCGGGTCACGGGTGGCGCGCAGCGCGGAGCGGGCGGCCCCGACCTTCGCGGGGTGGCGGGTCTGGCTGGAGATCCGGGGCAGCGGGCGGGCGACGGCGAGCTCGACGGCGCGGTGGCGACGCACGGCCACGTCGGAGCCGTCGTGGTTCTCGGTCGAGCGCACCAGGTCGACCGGGTCGGTGAAGATCGCGTCGCGCGCCGGCAGGTCGGGGCCGGTGAGCCGGTCGATGACCTGCGCCAGGCGCGCGGCGTACGCGGGGTCGCGCTCGGCCCACTCCTCGGCGACCTGCGCCAGGTGGTCGACGCTCGTGCGCGTGGCGGGCTCGCCGTAGGGGCTGTCCGGGTCGGGGCGCATGACCTCGTAGTCCGCGCCGTCGACAAGCCGGCGCGCGGTCGGGTCGTCCACGGACTGCAGCTCGACCTTGCCGTCGCGGGCGCCCTCGACGCGCCACGGGTCCGACCCGCCGCCGGCCGCGACTTCGGTGACCCAGTCGTCGCGGACCAGGAACACCCCGGCGGCGTCGGCCCCGACGAAGTCCAGGTGCGCGGGCACGGTCAGGTCCGCTGCGGACTCGCCGCGAGCCGAGGCGGCGAACTGCCCGCCGGTGGTCACGCCGGCGGGAACACGAGGCCGGGTCTGTGCGCTCATGGCCCGTAGATGTGCGGGGCGGCTACCGCTCGGCGGCGATCTGCTCGACGAGCTCGCGGGTCGCGTCGTCGTTGCGGATCCGCCAGGCCAGGTGGTGGGCGCGGAACTGCTCGTCGTCCATCGCGCGCAGCTGCTCAGCGGTCGGCGGGCGGAAGGGCAGCGCGTTGTGGGCGTTGGCGGCAGTCAGAGCGTCGTCGTGGCTCCAGCCGTTGTGGCCGTTGCGCAGCGAGAAGTACAGCGAGTACGGCCCCTCGGCGACCTCGCGGCGGTGCTCGGGTGCGACCTGGTCGACCATCGCCTGGCGGTAGGTCGAGCCGACCTTGCGCATCGGCAGGTCGTCGATCACGTCCTGCAGCGCGGCCGCGTACCCGGGGTCGCGGTCGGCCCAGACGTCGCGCAGTGCCTCGATCTGGTCCTGGTTGTAGAGCGCCGCCGCGTACCCCTCCGGGGTCGGGTAGTTCGGGTCCGGTCGCACGATGGTGTAGTCGGCCAGGTTCACGTGGCGACGGGTGGCCGGGTTGTTCTGCGAGGCGACGGTGACCTTCTCGCCCTTGGCGCCGACCACCGTCCACGCGGTGGCGCTGTAGCCGCCGCCGACCTTGACGACCGTGTCGCCGGCCAGGATGTCGACGCCGCGGGCGTCCTGACCGACGAAGTCGTACTCCGGCGCGGCGGCGCCCAGCGTCACCTCGGCCTCGCCCCGGGCCGAGGCGGCGAACTGCCCGCCCGTGGTCACGCCGGCGGGGACACGGGACCGGGTCTGTGCGCTCATGGCCGGTAGATGTGCGGGGCAGGCGCCGGGGCGCTCAGCCGAAGTAGGCGCGGTACAGCTCGCCCTGGCGGGCCTGCTCGGCGAGGTCGCGCAGCTGCGCTTCCAGGGCACCCATCGGGTCCTCGCCCGGGTCGATGCCGAGGCGGGTGCACAGGTCTGCCCCGACCAGGTCGCGCACGAGGTCCGGGGTGTCGCCCACCTGCAGGTCGCCCAGCTCGACCTCCAGGTGGTCGTCGTGGGCGGCGATCGTCAGGCCCTCGCCGTCGACCTTGCACGTCAGGAGCGGGCTGGTCTCGTACTCCTCGTCGTCGGCGTACCGCACCGACGGCAGCTCGACCTGCGTGCCGAAGGTGACGCCCGTGATGCCGTGCTCGGGACGCTCGAAGCGGCCGGCGGCCGCCTGCGCCATCCCCGCGGTCAGCACGACGGAGCGGACCGTCGCCCGCGAGCTGGCCGCCCACGTGCCGGACCCGCCGCCGTACACCTCGGACCGGAAGGCCTGCGCGACGGCCGCCAACGGCAGCGGCGTGTCCTCGCTGCGCTCGAGGTCCACGCACAGGGCGGTGGTCTCGACCTCGCCGGAGTGCGGGCGCGTGCGCGACGAGGCCGACATCAGCAGCCGGTCGCCGTCCGGGGAGACGAAGGTCGCGCTCGCCCAGCCCGCGGCGGGCGCGTCGTCGTCGGCGTAGGTGGCCTGCCCGCGCAGCCCGAGCTGCTCAGCGAGGTTCGCCAGGTAGACGGTCGACGGCGACCCGACACCGGCCGGCGCGGTGGCGGCGAGCTGGACGTCGGCCTCGCCGCGAGCCTCGGTCGCGAACTGCCCGCCCGTGGTCACGCCAGCGGGGACGCGGGAGCGCATGGTGTCGGTCATGCCGGGTAGATGTGCGGGGTCAGGCGGACGGCTGCCCGCCCGGGTAGGTGGCCGCCAGCCATGCGCGGGCACCGTCGGCGTCGGCGAACGCGCCGTCGTCCTGCGCGGCGATCGCGGCCTTGATGACCGGCCCGAACGAGGGGCCGGGCGCCCACCCGGCCGCGCGCAGGATGTCGCCGCCGAGGATCGGGCGTACCGGCCGCTGCTCGGTCCCGGCCCGCTGGGCCAGCTCCAACCACCGGCCGGTGTTGCCCGGCTCGGACGCGGGGCCCCTCCCGCCCCGGTCGGCGCCCACGACCAGCGCCCACTGCTGCATCGTGGCCGGAGCCAGGCGGCGCGCGAGACGACGCACCGTCGACATGGACGGCTGCGCGACGGTGGTGGAGACCATGTGGTTGCGCACCAGCGGGCCCACGAGGTCGGCCACGTGCCGCGGCGCGCCGATCCGGGACAGGAACGTCTTGGCGATCGGCTCCCCGAACTCGTCGTGGCCGTGGGAGGTGATCCGGTCGCCGTCGCACTGGGTGTGGGTGGCCTTGCCGACGTCGTGCAGCATCGCGGCCAGCACGATCGCCGCCCGGTCGGGCCCGTCCAGCCCGGCCTCGTCCGCCAGGCGCGCGCCCGCGTCGGCGGCCAGCCGGGAGTGCTCGAACACGTCGCCCTCGGGGTGCCAGCGCCGGTCCTGGGAGATGCCGCGCAGGACGTCGAGCTCGGGGAAGTGCCGCAGCCACCCGGTCTGGGCGAGCACGTCCAGCCACCGCGACGGGTGCTTGGCGGTCGCGGCCATCGTGGACCACTCGCCCCAGACACGTTCGGTGGACAGCGAGGCGAACTCGGGCGCGAGGTCGCGGGCGAGCGCGACGGTGTCCGGGTGCATGGTCAGGTCGAACCGTGCCGCGAACCGGGCCCCGCGCAGCACCCGCAGCGGGTCCTCGGCGAAGGCGGGGGTGGTGTGCCGCAGGACGCCGGCTCGCAGGTCGTCCAGTCCGCCCCAGCAGTCCACGAGCTCGCCAGAGGCGGGGTCGAACATCAGGGCGTTGATCGTGAAGTCCCGGCGACCCGACGCGGTCGCCAGGTCGACGTAGGGGTCGACCTCGATCGCGAAGTCCCGGTGGCCCGGGCCGGTGCGCACCTCCCGGCGCGGCAGGGCGACATCCAGGCTCTGCCCGCCGGTGCGCACCGTCAGGACCGAGAACGCCTTGCCGACCTCGTCGACCCGTCCGACGCCGTCCAGGGCGCGGGCCAGGTCACCCGGCTCCAGGCCGTAGGCCTCGATGTCGACGTCCTTGGGCGCCGCGCCGGGGCGCAGCAGCGAGTCCCGCACGCACCCGCCGACCAGGTAGCCGCGCCCGCCGGCGGCGGCGATCGCGTCCAGTGCACGTGCGGCGGCCGGGCTGACCGGGACCTGGGCGGGCACACGCACTGGGGCGCTGAGGGTGAGCGCAGCTTCCGCGCGGGCGCCGGTCGCGAACTGGCCGCCCTCGGTCACGCCGGCCGGCACCCGCGCGCGGGTCATGCCGTGCGACCGCTGTGGGCCGCGACGGCGTCCCAGGCTCGCTCGATGTCGTTCTCCCAGTTCGCGGCGTTGCCGAGCGCCATCGCGTCGGAGAACGTCATCTTGTCAGGCTCGAAGCCGCTGACGCGCCCGGACATGGCGTCCAGGTCCGAGACGTACATCGACCCGTGCTCGGAGACCAGCCCGGCGTCCGAGGGGTAGACGCCGTACCCGTTGACGATGGACGCCTTGCCCGCGTTGTCGGTCTGGACGTCGGTCGCGAAGAACAGCGACCCCGGCCCCTCGACGCCCTCGAACCCGGGGTGGGTGAAGGTGAACACCGCGGAGATGGCGTTCGGCGGCTCACCGGCCCCGTCCCAGACCGGGATGTCGTCGTAGTGCGGCTTCTCGGTGGCGGGCATCGTGGCGGCGGTCTCGCGCCACGTGTCGGTCATCGTCTCCAGGTGGCCGTAGCCGCGCTTGAGCGCGAGCGGGCGCGCGTGCCAGCGCTCGTCGGGGTGCTGGTCGGCGCGGTAGAGCAGCATGCCCTTGCCCGAGCGCGAGCCCTTGTTGATCAGGGCGAGGTTGCCGCCGGGGCTGCGGTACATCGTGCCCTCGTGGGCACGGATCACCCCGGCCTTGTTCGTCAGCAGCATGGTGACCTTCGCGCCGGAGGCGGCGAGCTCGAACACCTCGTCCTCGAGGTCGGTGCCGCCGGCGCGCTGCAGGCGGGAGGCGACCGCACGGTTGGCGGCGATGGCCTGGGGGTGACCGCCGCGGGAGTTCACCATGATGGCGCCGTCGACGCGGGCGACCTGGGAGATCAGGACCTGGCCGTCGGAGATCCATGTCCCGTCCACGACGGCGGGGTCGTGCGCGCCCTCGAGCTTCGGTGGCGCCAGGGTGACGCCGGCGGCCTCGGAGCGGGCGGTGGTGGCGAACTGGCCGCCGGTGGTGACGCCTGCGGGCACGCGCGCGATGTCGATCATGCCGGGTAGATGTGCGGGGCGCCAGCAGCGTGTGCTGGCGCCCCGCGGGGTCGTGCTGGTCCGGTCAGGACGTCACGGTGTCGGGCCGGTGCTGGACGCCTCGTACCCGCCGATGACCATGTAGGCCTGGGCGAGGGAGCCGTCCTCGTTCAGCATGACGAACGCCGTGGTGACCTGCTCGGGGGTGGTGACGCCGAGGTCGGTCAGCGCCACCGTGGTCGAGACCGACCCGTCCGCGGCGTACAGGCCCAGGCCGCCGGCCTCCGGGTCGTACATCGCGCCGGGGGAGCCGTCGGTGCCCGCGACCAGCGCGACGGCCTGGTCGGCGAACGCGGTGAACTGGTCCTGCAGCTCGGCCGGCATGCCGTCGGCGATCACGACGTCCTGCTGACCGCCCGCGCCGGGCTCGGCTGCGGAGCCGTCCTGCGTGGACGATGTCGAGGTGCCGGACCCCTGCTCCTCGGTGGCGTCCAGGATCGCGCCGCCGAGGAGCAGGGGCAGCACGACGCTGGCGATCAGGCCCAGGATGCTCAGAGCGCCGAACACCGACGACAGGATCACGCCGGCCTTGGCCATGCCGCGCCCGGGCGCGCCGGTGCGCTTGACCTCGCGCAGGCCCAGGATCGACAGGACCAGGCCGACCGGCCACACCACGAACGCGAAGATCAGGCCCAGCAGGACGATGATGGGCCGCTCACCACCCGGTGCGGGCGGCGGGGCGCCCTGGGGCCCCGGTGCGTGCGGGGCCGGGAACCCCGGCGCGGGCGGCCCGGACGGGTGCACGGCGACGGGGTCGAACGTCTCGGTCGGCTGCTGCACCGGCGCGGGCGCGGGGCGGCGCGGCTCGGGAGGGGTGGACCACAGGTCGGGCTGGGGCATCAGGTCTCCAGTGCTCGTGCTCGAGCTCGCGTCCGGTACGCGAGCCGGTCGGTTCCCGGGCGGGGCCCGGCGTGCTGGTGAGCGGCGGCCCCCTCCGGCCGCCGCTCACCCACCACTTCGGTCGCGAACGCGCCGACTTGAGGGTCCTCACCAGGTCAGGCGCCAGGCCTTCTCGCCCGGACGCCACGGCACCTCGACGCGCTGCACCCGCTGCGGCTCGACCACGGCGTCCAGCCCGTACTCGGCGGCCGCGGCGATCGCGGCCTGCTCGTCGGGGGCGTCGTCGAACAGCAGCACGCCGCCGACCGCGAGACGCTCGTCCTCGCGCGACGGGGCGACCATGTAGCCGAACGCCTCGACCTTGCCCGGGTGACGGGCCGAGGCGAGCAGCGCGGCACCCGTGGTCGGGGCGCCGGCGTGGCGCATGGCGCGCTGGCGCGCGGTCAGCGCGCGGCCGACCTCCATCGCCTTCTTGCCGTGCAGGCCCTCGAACCGCATGACGTCGGAGTCGCCGTTGTGCAGCTGGGTGACCTGGTCGCCGACCTTGAACGAGCGGTACAGGTTCGGCACGTACGTCGAGGTGGTGAACTGCGACAGCGCCGGGGTGAGCGCCTTGGTGTACCCGGCCGGGCCGTACACGCCCAGCTGCTTGTCGCGGCGGCGCAGGTGCCGGTCCTGCCACTCGTCGACGTCGCGGGCGATGACGGTGCCCGCCGGGGTGTGCGCGCCGGGCGCCGGGGCGGGGCCCTTGGGGACGGCCGGCGCGGTCACGGCGGCCGCGGCGGCGCGCGCGGCGGCGTTCTGGGCGATGCGCTGCGTCGACGGGGCGGACGGCGTGACGGGGCACGTGTGGGCCTTGGTCGCCGAGTAGAACCGGCCGCATCCGGACTCGCAGCGGGCGACCGCAGCCCGGGTGTTGCCCTTGATGATGCGGTTGAACTGCGCGCCGGGGGAGGCGTCGGAGACGACCTGCTCGAACCGGGTCCGCGAGACCTGGTGGCCGTACAGGTCACCGCGCTGGGTCTGCATCGCCATGATGCCGGTCGCCTCGTCGTACCCGACCGCCTCGACCCACGAGGAGTCGACGGGACGCAGCGCGGCGCCCTGCCCGGCCTCACGCTCGCGGCGGCGGGCCAGCAGGTCACCGATCTGGCGCAGCGCCAGCGACGGCCGGCGCGCCTCGAGCACCGCGGACACGGACTCGGCCAGGCGCACGCCGGTGTCCCCGCCCAGGCCGACCGGCGCGACGGAGTACCCGCCGGCCGGGCGCGGCACGACGCGCACCCACCCGGCGACCTGCCGGGTGGAGGTGCCCTCGGCGATCTCGGCGGTGACCGGCAGGTCGAACGTCTTGCCGTCGTTCTCGGTGGCGAAGCGGCGCACGACCGCGGCGGCGGGCATCCGCAGCTCGACCCCGTTGCCGGAGTACCGCATGCGGCGGGTGCGCCGCGCCCCGGACAGGGCGTTGCCGTCCCCGGTGGTGCCGTAGTCGTCCGGCATCTGGGGGTACCCGCCCTCGCCCGCGCGGTACTCCGCGGAGGCGAAGTGGTCACCCCACCAGGCGTCGATCCCGGAGGTGGTGCGCGGGTCCTGGCGGGCGGCCAGCGCGACGGCGGGCACGAAGCCTGCCGCGGCCAGCTGCTCGTGCCGCTCACGCAGCGCGCGAGCCGGGTCGACGGTCAGCTGGACGGCGGACTCGTCACGCTCCGTCGTGGTCCACTGGCCGCCCTCTCGGACCCCGGCAGGCACGCGCGGGGCCGTCGCAGGGATGCGTGGCGTCGTCGTGGTCGTCATGCCCCCTAGATGTGCGGGGACTCACACGGCGACGCGACGCGCCCGCAGCAGGTCCAGACGCTCGGCCAGCAGCGCCTCGAGCTCGGCGGTGGTGCGCCGTTCACGGACCATGTCCATGTGGGTGCGCGCGGGCTTCGGGGGCGCGACCTCCTCGTCGTCCACGGGGCCGCCACCGGCGTCCGTCAGGGCGCCGTCACGGCTGCAGCGCGGGCACGTCCAGGTCGCCGGCGCCTTGGCGTCCAGGGCGAACGTCAGCACGGTGACGTGGTCCGCGGCGCACTCGTAGGTGACCGGCCGGGTCGCGGCGGGCAGGACGTCCTCCTGCTCGCCGAACGCCTCCAGCAGGTTGCCGCCGCGCGACCACGGCATCGTGCCGACGTGGGTCTGGTACTTCACGCGGCCGTCTCCTCGCGCACGAACAGCGTCAGCGCGCCGACGTCGGACAGCGTCCCGAGGAAGGTGCGCTCGTTGGCCGGGTCGACGAACTTGACGTTGCCGACCGGCTTGACCCGGTCGGTGTACGGCTCGTAGTCGGTCGCCATGAGCAGCAGCGGGATCGTCTCGGACTCCCACTTGCCGTCCGGCACGTCGACGATCTCGTCGCGCGAGGCGAACAGGGCGGTCAGCTGCTCCTCGGTGAACGCGTCGATCGCCTCACCGGCCTCCGCGGCCTCGACGGCCAGGTCGGCCTGGCGGGCGTTGACCAGCCCGACGGCGGCGCTGTGGCGCTGCAGCAGCGCAGCGGTCTCGTCGTCGCTGTAGCCGGCGATCAGCGCGGCGACCAGCTCGGTCAGGGAGTCGGCCTCGACGGTGCGGTCGAAGAAGCTCAGGGCGAAGCGGGACTCGTCACCCATGCGGGCGACCTCCTCGGGTGGTGGTGTGCAGGCGTGCGGGTATCACGCCACGACCAGTGGATGTGCGGCACGTGCCAGCTCACGCTCGACCCGGCGCCCCAGGGCCTGCGCCGAGACGTCTGCGGGCAGGTTCGCCTCGGAGTCCGGGTCGCGCTGGGGCCCGACGTTCCACACCGTGCCGCCGTGCTCGCGCACCCAGGCCCGCTCGGCCGGCAGGTCGACGCCGAGCAGCGCGACGGGCGCCCCGCCGAGCAGGTCGGCGGCCGCGGAGATCTCCGCGGTGACGCGCGTGAGCCACGCCGCCCCGCCGAGCACGATGGCGGGCACCTCCGTGCGCATGGCGTGCACCAGGCGTGCGACCTCCGGGCCGTCGGTCCGGTCGCGGGTCGCGCCGTCCCAGCCGCAGGTGCCGACCAGCGCGGTCAGGGATCGGCCCGAGGGCAGCAGCGGGTCGATGACCGCGAGCGCCCGGCGGGCCGGCTCGGCGGCGTCGTGGACGCGGTAGCCGTGCCCGTCCAGCACGGCCGCGACCTGGTCGGCGCAGGGCCCGGTGAGCCCGATCAGGGCCGGGGCGCTCACGAGGCCGCCTGTGCTCGGGCGTGCTCGGCCTCGGCGACGCGCAGCTGGTGGGCTGCCGCTGCGGCCCCGCGCAGGCGCGGCTCGGGCGCGTCACGCCCGTCCGGGGCGCCGAAGCCGCCGCCGTCCAGGGCCGAGGGCGGCGGGCCGTCGTCCTCGCTCTCGTCCAGACGCGGGACGTGCTTGGCGATCTGCGCCGCCGTCGGCTCCGGGTTGGCAGCACGCGGCACGCCGAGAGCCTGCAGGTGACGCAGGTACTCGTCGGTCGAGGCGTAGAACGCCTTGAACACCGTCGAGGTCTGGCCTTCGAACTCGGCGACGCCGGCGCCGCGCCCCGCCTTGGCGTCGGCGGCGATGTGCTCGGGCACCCACGGCACGGAGTCGGGGTTGGCGAACGCGTGACCGCGGGCCTGCTTGGTGGCGTTGACGCCCAGCAGCACCCGGTTGGGCAGGTTGATCTTCACCGACGGCGGGATCCCGGTGTTCGACTGGGCCTGCTGGGTCGCGAGGACCAGGCGGATGCCGGCGGCGCGCATCTCGGCGGGGATCTTGGTGATGACGGCCTTGAGCAGTTCGGTCTCGGCGGCGGCCTGCGCGGCTTCGATCCGCACCGGGTGGTCCTTGGGCAGCGCCTTGGGGATGGGGTCGAACGCGAGCAGGCCGGTGAGCTCGTCGGCGATGATCGTGATGAGGGGCATCTCGGCTCGCACGTGCTCGGGCAGGTCCTGCCACTTCTGCACGCCCATCTCGCGCAGGACCTTGCCGCGGCGCACACCCTCGTCGTACACGAGTCGTGCTGCGGTGACGGCGGCCGCCTTGGACTCGCAGCCCCACCCGTTCTCACGTACGTACGGCTTGCACCACTCGAAGTCGACGGCCTTGTGCGGGACGTCGAGGATGACGAGCTGGTGCCCGCGCTCGAGCACCCCGTAGACGATCGTGTTCACGCTGACGGACTTTCCTGCTCCGGCCAGGCCCTGGAAAAGGCCGCCGGCGCTGTCCGCCAGTCGCAGGTCGAGCGGTGTGTTGGGCACGCCGTCCCCGCCCAGGGCCATGCCGATCGGGATGTCGAACACGCTCTTGGTGGGCTGCCCGAACGGGTAGGGGTAGGCAGCCGGGAACGTCGGCAGGTCGCCGGGGATGATCGACAGCACCATGTTCTGCATGTCGACCCGGTGGTACCAGCCGGGGCGCCCGAGGGTCTCGGAGGCGACCTCGCGGATGCGGGCGTCGTGCTTGGACGGCACGTAGGAGCGCAGCTGGAAGTCGAAGCCGTTGTCGGCGCGGGAGGTGACCTGCACGTCCCACGGCTTGACCTGCAGCGCCTCGGCGACCAGCCCGCGAGCGCGGACCTCCTCGTCGGTCAGACGCGTCAGGGTGGCGTGGCGCCCGTAGGGGTCGAACGCCGTCATCGTGTAGCCGGGGTACTCCGACTCGAAGTCGGACTGCTTCTTGGCGGCGTCGGACGGCTTGACCGAGGCGGCGAGCTTGACGTCGATGCTCGGCACGTCGGAGATCTCGACCTCGCGCTTGAGGGTCAGGGTGCCGTCGGCGTTGGCGTGCTCGATCTCCCAGCCCTCGCCGAAGTGCGTCGAGATGCGCTGCTGCAGGACCTTCTGCACGCGCGGGTCGGCGAGCTTGCGGGTGTCGAACCCGTTCGGCATGCGCATCGGGGCGCGCTCGATGCGTACGGCCCGGGTGCGCCCGCTCATCGGCTCACCGCGCGGTCGCGGTTGCGCGAGCGGGTGGTGCGTCGGGGCATCGGCGGGCTCCTCGGGGG
>NZ_CALPBY010000002.1 GCF_943181405.1 Cellulosimicrobium sp. Marseille-Q4280 | reverse complement strand
ACGTCGAAGTCCGCCGCCTGCACCAGCTTCAGCAGGATGTTCTCCACGTCCTCACCCACATACCCCGCCTCCGTCAACGCCGTCGCGTCCGCGATCGCGAACGGCACGTTCAACATCCGCGCCAACGCCTGCGCCAGATACGTCTTACCCGTCCCCGTCGGACCGATCAACAAGATGTTCGCCTTCGCCAGCTCCACGTCGTCCCGGCCGTCTCCCGTCCCGGGGGCTGCGTCTCCTGCGGCCTCCGCCGCCTCCCCCGCCCTGCCCCCGCGCCCGTGTCCCGCGACGGGCTCCCCGCCGCAGTCCTGTGGGACATGGAAGGCGAGCGTCACTTCGGTCGGTACAACTTCGTGCAGGAAGACGCATAGAACCGCGGAATCCGGCCAACCGTTCTGTATAGAACTCAATGAGCAGCATCACCGTACACGGCGATGGAGCGCGGGTTTGATGCATCGGATCATGCATCGGCCCGGACTCGTCCTGCCCAAGGGAATCGCCTCCGGCACGCTCGACGAGCACCTGCGGCGCGTCCAGCACCGCAAGGCCGAGATTTTGGACCCGGTGCTCGGCCAGGGCTACGACACCTCGGTCACCCACCAGGAGACCGACGACGTCGCCTCGGTGGCCAGCATCGCCATCGCCATCGCCATCGTCACCGAGCGAGTCGGAGTGCGTGCCAAAGCGCTGGCCAAGCGCCAGCCCGCCCGCCAGCTCGCGCACGCCCGCCTGACCGCACGGCGGCGTGCGCGGTTTCGCCCCGTGACCCGCTACCCACATCCGGCGGCGCGTGCAACGATCACGCCGTGGGATTCCTCCAGCGCCTGCTCGGCAAGCGAACCGAGCCCAGCACCGACCTCGAGCGCGCACCTGCGCCGCGTCCCAAGCCGCAGTCCCGCCCGGAGCCGACGGTGACCTACTCGATCTCGCTGGGGTTGAGCCCGCTGACGAAAGTGGCCGGCACGACGACGTTCGCCGCCGCGGGAGCACAAGGGCTCGTGCGTCGGCGCGGCCTCGGTGGGCACGGCGTCCTCGAAGACACCGCGGTGCTGCAGCGCGACCCGACTAACCCGGTCGACCCGAACGCGGTCGCGGTGCTCGTCGACGGCGAGCACATCGGCGCGCTAACCTCTGGCTACGCCCGGACGACCACGCTTGACGTGGGGGCCGCACAGGCTGTTCCGGTGCAGGTGGCCTGGGCAGAGTCCGAGGGCAAGCTGCGGGTCGAGGCGTGGGTGTGGCTCGACGAGCCGCCCGCCCGCTGGGCCCACTCGGCCGAGAACCTCCCCCCGATGACGACCAAGGAGCGGGCTGCGGCCGACCACGCCCGCACCCGAGAGATGGTCGCGGACGCGGTCGCGGGCGGCGGGCACCGCGCCGCGCAGTTCCAGTCCGGGATGGTCCAAGGCGTCCACTACCTCGAGCTCGTCGAGCCCATCAAGCAGCTCAAGCGTGAAGGGCGCCTCGATGAGGCGCTCGAGCTCTGCTACGCCGCGATTCAAGGTGCCGAGGGCGACCTGATCGGCGGGGCGCCCGCGCCGTGGTACACCGAGCAGACGGCGATCGTCCTGCGCAAGATGGGCGACAAGGACGGCGAGATCGAGGTCCTCGAGCGGTACCTAGCGCACCTTCCGGCGGGGCAGAGGGCGACGAGCAAGCTCGGTGTGCGTCTGGCGAAGCTGACGACGCCCTAGGCGCTGTGGCCGCCCTCGCGAGCCGCGTTCACGAACCGGTCGGTCAGCCTGCCTGCGGCTCGCCGTCGTACTGCACAAGGTACGTGGGGTGGACCTGCTCGACGACGTCCGCGGCGTCGTCGAACCGGACGCCAAGCATGAGCCCGCCCATCCTCGCCGAGACGATGGTGCCGGGTCGGCCGTCGAACGTGATCCGCGCACCGCGGCGCGCGGGGGACGCCGTAGCGGCGACGCACCTGGTCGAGGTGCGCCCTCTTGACTGCGGCCATGCGCCCCTCCTGCGGTCCCGGTCGAACTGGCACTGCGACGGTACCGGGAAGGTCCGTCGCGCCCCGGGTCGTCTACCCTCGCGCCCATGTCGTACCCGTCGCGCCCGACGCTCGAGGTGCTGCCGCAATTCCGGGCGACGTGAAGAACGGGTACAACCCGTTCCAGCTGCGCCGGTTCGACTCCTTCGTCGCCGAGCAGTACGCGGCGGGGCGGTCCCTTCGCGAGATCGGCGAGCTCACCGGCCGCACGCAAACGGCCGTGCGTCGCAGCCTGGACCGCACGGGCACGCCGCGGCGCGGACGTGGTGCTCAGCCCGTGGCCGACCGGCCGCGCTGATGTCGGGGCTGGCGGACGCCGCTCGGCGCGCCGACCCTGAGAGCGGCCCGCTGCGGCTCAGGCCGCCGGTACCCTCCTGGCGTGACGTGGCAGCCCGGGGAGCACATCGCGAGTCCGCGCGAGGCGGAGGAATGTGCCGCCTGGCACCTGCGCCAGATTGGGTTCGCCGACGCGAAGGTGACGGCCGCCAGCGGCGACGGCGGCGTCGACGTCCGCGGCAGCCAGGTGCTCGCCGAGGTGAAGCAGATCGCCGCGGTGGTCGGTCGCCCGCTGCTGCAGCGGCTCGCCGGCGCGAGCGAGCGGCAAGACGTCGCCCTCGCCTACTACTCGGCCAGCGGGTACTCCGTCGCCGGTCAGGAGTACGCCGACCGGATGGGCATGGCCCTGTTCATCTACTCGGTGCGTGGGGAGGTCACGCCCGTCAACGGCCACGCCCGCGCCCTCGTCGAGCGCATCCGCGCCGAGGAGCCTGCTGCGCCGTCGAGCTCGTCGACTGGCGGCACCTTTCGAGTTGCGTTCCGAGATGCGGCCGAGGCCAGCCGCGCGGAGCGGGAGCGTCTCCAAGGGCTGAGCCCGGAGGAGCGGAGGCGCGAGACGGCCGAGTCCATGCGCCAGCTCGCCAACTGGCTCGAGAAGGCGCTGCTGGTCATCGGGGTGGTCGGCGTGATCGGGGCTGTCGGCATCTCGTGTCAGGCCGTGGCAGGAACCAACCCGGACGCCGAGCTCATCGTCGCGACCCTGCCGCTCGGCCTTGCCGTCGGATCGTTCGCCCTGCTGTGGCTGATCCGGCGCGTACGGCGTGTTCGTCTCCTGCGCCACATCCGGCGCGGTAAGCAGTAGCCCCGAGCCGGGCGCTCCGGCCCTCGGGCCGCGTGGGCGGCGGCGGAGGGCATGGACTCGCCGCGGACGAACGCGGCCAGGGTCGCCCGGTCGTAGAGCGAGCGTGCCTGGGCGAGCACGAGGTCGCCGTCGGCGATCACGAGGTACATCGATCCGTCGACGTCGAGGTCGGCGCTGCAGCCGCACTCGTGCGCGTCGGTCCACTCCAGGACCAGCCCGCCCTCGGTCGTCGGGGCGATCGAGACCGCGGACGTCTCGAGATCGCCCAGCAGCGCTTCGGCCTCGGCCAGCAGCCGACGCCGCACCGCCTTGGAGCCGCGGCCCCACCAGCCGTCGGCGAGCTCGGCGCACAGGTCGACCTTGAACCGCTGCGGGCTCTTGCCCGGGCGCAAGGAAGCGGCCGGCACCGTCCGCTCGGTGCCCGAGGCGTACTCGCGCACGCGGGTCAGGCCGTCGACGTCGTCGCCGATCGTGATGCCGAAGTGCTCGCCGTGCTCGTCGGTCCAGGCGACCGGGCGGCGGAAGGAGATGGTGGCGGTGGTGCTCATGGCGGGTAGATGTGCGGCCCCGGCACGTTCGCGCTGAGCGCCGGGCCGGCGGCCGATGACCAGCTGGCGCACATCTGGCAGCCATGACATCCGCGCTCGCCGCCCAAGAAAGCCGTCACTGCCCTCCGAGTTGGTGCCCTGCAGGGCACCGACCGCGCTGCGCACGTGCCCGCTAACCCCTGCCCGAGCGCCGGAGGGCGCGCAGCGGCAGTCGGTTCGCCGAGCAAGCGCGCGGTGAGACCGACGTCGAACTCGCCGTCGCTCGGGCAGGGGAGACCGAGCCGGACGAGTACGGCTTCCCGACCGTGCTGTGCGGACGCTGCGAGGGTCGGGCAGGTAGGCGTACAACCGCGGCGCCGGGCACTCACGCTGCTTCGCGTGCAACGGCGTCGGGCGCCGGTACCCGCGCGGGCCGGTCGCCGACGCGGTCGCGGAGTTCTACATGGAGCGCACCGCCGCGGCCCGGCCGAAGGCGTGGCAGGTGAAGCGGGGCGATGTCGTCTCGCCGCTGTACGAGCGGTACGGCAACGCGCGCTGGGGCGTGGTGGAGAAGCTGCTGGTCGCGCGCGACCGCCCGACCCGGTTTGTCGGGGATGGTGAGGCGCGCCGGGCGGTGGCGTGGCCGGCGCTGCTCGTGCTCGAGGACGGGCGCCGGCTGCGGATCAGCACGGACACGGTGCTGGCCCGGCGCGGGGCCGAGGTGGACCCGGCGCCGTTCGTCGCGATGGCGCTGGCGGCCGACTGAGGCTCAGCGGCGCGCGAGGCGACGCTGCTCGCGCACGACCCAGGCGTCGTCGACGACCTTGAGCACAGCGAGCGTGCACACCGCGGTGGCCACGATCGGCCAGCCGCTGTCGACGGTGTCGTGCACCCACCACATCAGCGAGGCGAGCAGCCCGACCCACGCGAGCGCGGCGAGGGGCTTGAAGCGAAGAGGGCGGCGCGCGACCGCCGTGGTGTCGATGTCCATGCACCACGGATGTGCGGACGGATCAGGTTTTCATGAATGCATGAACGCATGAAGCCATGAGCCCGTGGGGGCGTCGCAGCGCAGCGCCTGTGCCTGTGCGCCGCGGCGTTCGTCCACCGGCCTGGTGGACGAACGGCGCGAGCTCGTCGACGCCGCGGCCAGGTGCTCGGCCAACAGGCTGTTGGCCGATTGCCGTGAGGCGCTCCGACGGCCCCGCATCGTGGCCGGGTGTTCGTCCAGCAGGCCGCTGGACGATTCCCGCGAAGCCGTGCCGCTCGGCGTCGGAGCCCGGGGCCGTTCGTCCAACGGGCCGTTGGACGAACGCGGCGAGACGTCTAAGCGCCCGATCGAGGCAGAGGAGGTCCGTGATCAGTTCCTACGACCTCGTGACGCCTCTTCCGTTGTCGACGAACAGGATCCACTCCAGCCGATCGGCGGCGACGGCAAGCTCGGCGGACCAGGCGTGCATGGCGTCGACGTACGCCCGGTAGCGAGCGGATCGTGCTGGGTGTCCGGCGAGGTCGACCAGCCGGACGTCGAGCGGGCCGTTGAGCGACCGGTACACCCGCTGGTCCAGGATGAGCGGCTGCCAGGCGCGGCCCTCGCGCCGCCCGGCGAAGGTGAACCACTTGGTGAAGAATGATGGCCCGACGCCCGGGCAGGACCAGCCGGCGTAGGCGTCGGCCAGCGCCCTGGTCTCAGCGGCGGTGCGCAGGCGGTCGGCGCTGGTGCGCAGGGCAGCGACCAACTGTTCGCGGTGGGCGAAGGCGGTGGCGGTGTGCCGGAGCGTGCGGCCGCCGGACGTGCCGGAGCCCCACACCTGGGCCAGCAGGAACGCTCGGAGCAAGCCGCTGTCGTCGTCGAGATCGGTGCTCGTGGCGACCTTGAGCACGGCGTCGCGGTCGACGACGCGGTCGCCGCTCACGCGGACGCTCTCGCCGGTGATCGCGTCGTCGCGGAGCACGGCGCGGATGGCCGGCTCCACGTCGGCCAGTGCGGCGTCCCAGGTGCGGGGGCGGAAGCGGACTGCGGCCGGCTCGTCGCCAGCGCGAGCGGAGACCAGGTCGGCAAGGGCGGGCGGCAAGGGGTGCGTGGAGGACATGGTGCCCATCCTGGCGTCGGGGACTGACCTGCGGGGGCAGATGGTGGGTGGAGCAGGAGGCGACAGCGAGCCCGTGCTGATCGGTGACCGCAACGACGTGCGTCGCGCGTGGGAGGGTGGCGGCATGGCGAAGCGGTCGAGGCAAGCACGACGGCGTGAGCTGCGGTGGATCCTCGGCACGGTCGTCGTGATCCTCGCCGCGGCGGCAGCGGTCAGCATCGCGCTGCCGTTCCTCTCGACGCTGTTCCCCTGAGCCACCGGCGCCCCAGGGCGAGCGCGCCTCAGGCAGAGGCGGCGCCCTCAGGACGGGCGGGCAGGTGGCGGTTCAGCGTCGTGCGCGGGATGCCGGTCTCCGCGGCGATCTCCGCGAGGGTCATGCCCTCGTCGTCGCGCAGGTGGGTGGCGTAGCGGATCTGCTCGTCGGTGACGGTGCGCGGACGCCCGACCTGCTTGCCGGCAGCCGCGGCGACCTCGCGGGCGTGGGAGAGGCGCTCGAGCATGTAGGTGCGCTCCATCTGGGCGAACAGCGCGAGCATCACGACCGAGAGCTGGGCCATCGGGTCGTCGGGGTCGCTCGTGTCGACCGGATCGGGTCGGCGAGGTTGCGCAGGCCGATGCCCCGCTCGCCGAGGTCGTGGAGCATGTTGAGCGTGTCGCGCACGCTGCGCCCGAGCCGGTCGAGGGTGTGCACGACGATGACGTCGCCGGAGCGGGCGTAGGCGAGCATCTGCTGCAGGCCCTCGCGGTCGGTGGTCGCCCCGGACTTGCGGTCGACGTAGGTGTGCTCGGGAGAGACCCCGGCGCCGGCGAGCGCGTCCAGCTGGCGCGCGAGGTCCTGCTTCTCGGTCGAGATCCGTCCGTACCCCAGGAGCATGCGGTGGACCGTACCGGAAGTGGGGGACAGCGCGAGTTCCGGGACAGCGACTTGTGGGATGACTTCTAGGACACGGTCCGCGCGGCGTGTCGCCTTCGGGCCGGCGCCGGCCCGACGGCGTCCCACTACCTTGGAACCGGACGCCTCCCCCGGGGTAGCGGCGGGTCTCGCGAGGTGCGGGTCGGCGCTGGGTCTGCCGTGCGGCCATACTGACGCTCGTGACGACGACGCGCGAGCTGGTGCGGGATGAGCGCACCGGGCTGTGGCTGCTGCCGGCGAACCCGCGCGTGCCGCGGGCGCTGACCCTGGACGGCCAGATGGACCAGACGACCTACGACGCTCTGGTCGTCGGCTGCCGACGCAAGGTTGGCCTGTTCCGCTACACCTCGATGGCCGACGTCTACGACGCAGACGACTTCGCCCCGGACGAGCTCGACGCCGTCGTCCTGGCTGTCGGCGCCGAGGACGACGAGGACCGCCTGATCGGGACTGCGCTCGACGGTCGACGACTCGGGACGATCTGGTGGCACCACCTTCACCTCGTCCAAGCCTTCGCGGAGTTCGACGTCGGGCAGCTCGGGGTCCGGGCATGGGTGCGCAGCCCTGGCGGTTGGTTCGACGACATCATGGTCTCCCTGGCCGAGCCGGAGACGGTGCATGCTGCCGTCGCGACCTTCGCAGCCGAGCGCGGGATGCGCCTGCTCGCGCCCCCGCGCGCGTCTCGGCTCTCGGGTCCGCTGCGTCCTCCCTTCACCGCCTCGAAGCAGACGCCGGCGCCCGTGTTCACCGATGTGCGCCGCTTCGAGCGGTTAGACGTGAGTGACCTGGTGGCGATGACGGCGCCCGGCGGGCCCGACGTGCTGCCGCGGGCGGAGCTCGCGCACCCGGTGGTCGGTGAGGTGCTCGAGCGCGACGGCGAGCTCACCGAGTACGTCCCGCTGACTGAGTTCGCCTGGCAGGAGACGTCCAGCCGCGACGGCATCGCCTCGGCCCTGGCGACCGGGTGGGACGTGCACGTCGCGCGCCACCGCCGCACGGGCGTGTGGGCCGCGATCGCCCTCGACTCTACGGGCGCGAGCGGCGCGGTCGACGGTCATGTGCACGAGGCCGACGACGTGCGCTGGATGCGCCGCGGGTGGGGGAACGGCAGGAACGTGCAGGTCGAGTTCGAGGTGGACGGGACCACCTGGTACTTCGGCGTCGAGCACGTGCGCGACGTCGACGAGGAGGGCGCCAGCTGGACGTGGAGTGCGCACTCGTTCGGCAGCACCTGGGGAGGCCACCGCAAGGGTGCGAGGTACGCCGAGCTCGAGCGCGCTCGTGCGCGGGCCGTGCGCGCCTCAGCGAGCTTCCGTCGCCGCGCGATCGCCTTCGGCATCGAGCCCCGCGACGTCGTACTGTTCGACCCCTGGTCAGTCTTCGAGCGTGACGACTGGGTCTGCGGGATCTGCGGCGGGGAGGTCGACCGCGAGCTCGAATGGCCGTCCGAGGGGTGCGCGACCCTTGACCACCGCGTACCGATCGCCCGAGGCGGTCAGCACACGCCCGAGAACACCCAGCTCGCGCACTGGAGATGCAACCTTGCCAAGGGAGACCGGCCGGCCGCCAGTTGACAGCGACGCACACTGCGGCCCGTGCGACCGACTCGGCGCGGCGTACGCTGCCAGACCGAGCCATCGATGCGCGCGGAGGGCCGGCTCCATCCCGGCGGCCGAGGAGGGGGAGGGCTGGCGATGGGCAACACCGACGCCATGAGCGACGCCGAGGCGGCCGCGTACATCGAGGCTCACCACGACGAGATCCAGGCCGAAGGCGGCGACGCTGCCACGATCGAGTTCGAGGTCGCCGCAGACGTCGGCCTCGGGCTCCCCGGATGTATCGCGAAGGACTACCCGGGGATGCTGACCGCCACGACGAGGGCGGCCACAGTGCCGCTGTCGACGTGCGTTGCGCGAAGCGCCGCTGGCAGCTGTACGGCGCGAGTTGGCCACTGAGTCGTGCGTGTAGGGACAGCGCCGGGAGGGCCGCCCGCCCCTAGGGTCGGCGCTGACCTACTCGGACCGAGATCGCTGCCGCTGCGCGCGATCATACGCGGCCTCGCGAGCGAGTCCCGTCGCCGTTTTGCCCCACCGCGTGAGGGTGCCGAGCTCGCGTGCGATCGCCTTGAGCCGGGACCGCCTCCGACGCCCTGGGTCGTACCGGTCGGCAGCCAGGGAGGCAAGTACCAGCATCGTCAGACTGGTGCCAATCCACGCCTCGTGTGCGCCGGGACGTGGGTTCGGCGAAAGGACTACACCGGCCTCGGTGCCGGGCTGCTCGTAGACGTAGAGGTCGGCGATCGCCGTCGACGCGTGGCACTGGCTCGAGGCGATCCGCCAGAACGCGTAGATGCGCATCCCGCCCTCGAGGTCCTCGCAGCGTTCGCGGAACTTGCGCCCGGAGGACTTCAACTCGTCCTCGAGTTGGGTCAGGTACTGCTGCGTGGTGGCGAGGGTGTCTTCGTCAAGGTCGCCGCCGCTCTTGACGTACTCGGTGAAGGTCTGCTGCCGGTTCTGGGCGTACTCGCCAAGCATCGCCCGGGCGGCGCGCACTCCGTAGGACTCGATCCACAGCACGGTGATAGCGCACTCGATCAGCTGTCGCACGAGTGGGATTGTCGCCTGGTGTTGTCCCGCATCGTCCAGTGCGCGGATCCCGCGCGCGAGGTGGTGGCAGTGGCTGGTGAGTCCGAAGACGATGATGCCGAGCATGTGGTGCTCGCGCGTGCGCAGAGCGATCGTACCGGCGTCTGTGTCCCACGTGGCGACGACTTCGTCCATTCGCGACCGCAGGCCCTCGAGCTTCATCGACATGGGGAGAACCTACCGGCCACCGCGCTTGCGATGCGGGGGGAGCAAGTGGCAAGTGCGAGGCTGGTCAATCCCAAAAAGCACCCACTCCGCTCCTGATCGCGCGGCAACCTACCGGCCGCCCAAGAGCGGGTGATCGGCCGATCACAGGCACGTCCGGGTATGCCGCGAACATCGGAGCAGCCAGCGCCAGCGCGCCCTCACGCGACGGAGCGATGGTCGAGTCGAACGCCCCGCCATCCGGGATCGCGAGCGGCAGCACCGACCACTTCATCTGCTCCAGCGTGCCGTTGAAAAAAGAATGCGCACGGGCGACGAGGAACGCCCGGCGGCTCGCATTCTCCATCGCAGCGATCTCCGTGTTGAAGCGCCGGCAATGCCGGAGAACTCCTCCATCGTGGACGGCTCGACGGGCAGGGCCGCGACGTCCGCCTGAACCGGCTCCGGGAGCGGGGCAGTCGCCGGCGAGCGTCGCTGCGCTTGGGCGGGTGAGGGTATGGCCAGTACCACCAGCACCAGGTGTTGGTCAGTTCGCGGCGCGGATGAAGTCGACCAGACCGCGGACCTTGTCTCGCAGGTCATACGGCCACGTGGTGTCCGGCTTCCAGCGCTCGGCAACGCCGCGGGCGATTCCAAGCTTGTCGGGCTGCTTGACACCCGTGAGGGCCGGCGCAGCTAGAGGGTTGCCCCACCGATCTACCGTTTCGAGGTGCGCGCCACCGTGCCGTGCCGTGACCGCCGCTTGGAAGTCCTGGAAGGGCACGTAGTTCTCGATCGTGTAGCCGTGCGTCACCCAGGCGAACCCTTCGGTCGAGAGTTCGTCGACGACACGCTTCTTCGTCGCGTTGAGCCGCGCTCCACGCCTGCTCCGGTCCGAGTCGATCAGGATCGCAACCTGGCGGTTAAGTCTGCGCAGGGAGATGAACTCATCGACATCGGGGTCGTCGGCCGTGAGGTGATTGAGGAGCCTGCCACCGTAGAACATGATCGAGTAGTGGATCCCCTCGATCAGGCTCGGGTCGAGGAGTTCGATCCACCTGCGGATGTAGATCCGGTCAGAGGGGCCCTCGACCCAGACGACCGCGTTCGCCTGCACAAGATCCGAGGCGCGGTAACCGAGATCGGCGCAGATCCCTGCCCTCTGGGCGGGTGTAGCTGCCCGGGTGAGCCTCGTACCGGAACGCGATTCGTGGGTGAGATGGAAGATCGACGCGACATCGGCATCGAGCATGTGCGCCGAGTGAGTCGCGATGACGTACTGGTTCGTCGTCTCGTGGGCCAAGTAGTTCAGCAGCTTGCGCTGCAGCAACGGATGGAGATGGATCTCGGGCTCCTCCATGCACACGACGGTGTCCGTTAGTAGGGTCGCGGCCGCGGCAAGGATCACGACCTGGTGGATGCCCGTGCCCATGTGCTCGAGGGGGAGTACTCCGCCCTCCGAAAGGCGGACGTTGATAGTGGTTCGGGTCGTGGGCACTGTCAGCGTGAGTCCGGGATCGTCGAGGACGCTTCGTGTGAACTCTTGGATCGCATCGAACTTCGCGCGCTCTTCGTCGTGGCCGACTGCCTCTGGCCGTTCGAGGTCAGCGAGGCGATGGATGAGACCGGAACCGTCGAGGGACGCCTCTTGGTCGCCGGCCTCGATTCGACGATACGCAGAAATTGTGGCGGCGCGGGGGAGGGCGCCGACGGGGTCCATGGTCTTGAGGACTCGTTCGAGGTCTGCGTGCGAGGGGCCGCCAGAGCTGTTGAGAATTGCGGACGACAGGTTGCGAAAGTCGTCCCGATGGCTGCTCGTCTGAGCCCGATCAAGCTCGAGGATCCACTCGGTGTCGAGCTCGAGCCCCGGATTCTTGAAGACGTACCGGTACCAGAGGAACTCCTCGAGTCCCGGCAGCCCCAGCAGTTCTTGAAGCCGAACAGCCATCGCAGCGACATAACTCGTATCGAACCCGGACCCGACGCGGGCTCGGAGAGCCTCAGCGAACGCAGCTGTCGGCACCGCAATCGACACGCAGGTAGGGCCGCCATCGGCCCCTGTGCCCACCGGCACGTCGAGGGGGTGCGACTGCGACTCACGCGGCGCTCCGGGCAGTGAACCGGCGATGACTCGCAGCAGGTTCGACTTCCCGGCGTTGTTCTGGCCCGCGACGAGATTAACCTTCGCCATGGGCGCGAGATACTGTGCCGCTCCGTGGTTGAACGATCGATAGCCTTCGACGCCGATGCCCAGCAGTTGGTCCACGTGTGCAGCATGCCAGGCAGGAGGGACAACGACAGTTGAGCCCAGGGCGCTGACCCACAAGCACGGCAGCCAAATCCGATCAATGTGACATATCAGAGGCTATCGGCTTGCCGTTGACGGGGCTGCCGATGGCTAGTACTACAGCCGTAGATCGTGACCGTGACCTGCGGTGATGCGACGGTGGTAGTGCGCGGTGCGGGCTCGGGCTTGGTGTCGTCTTCGCCAGCTGGACCAGGCCAGGACGTTATGGAGATCGCGGGTGGCGACGTCGACGGTGGTGAACAGGCGGCGTGCTTCGGCAACGGTGATCGCGATCAGGCCGTGCTGGTCGTTCTCGGCGTCACGGATCGTGGCGGCTAGGACGGTCAGGAACGCGTGGGCGAGCATGGCCAGGGTGGTCCACCGGTGCCAGGAGTCCCAGCGTCGGACCTGGTGTTGGTCGAGCCCGACCATGCCCTTGGCCGCCTGGAAGTTCTCCTCGATGCGCCACCGCTGCCCGGCCACGCGCACCAGGGTGCGCATCGGCACCGGCCTCGGGGCGTGGCACAGGTGATAGGCGAGCTCGCCGGTGGCGTCGTTGCGACGCACCAGCACCAGCAGCATCTGCTCACCGCCCGTGGCTGGCTCGTTCTCGTCAGTGGCGGCGTCGGGGGCCTCGGGTTCGGGCTCGATGCTGATCAGGGCCCAGGAGTAGTAGCGCGGCCCCTTGGATCCCTCGCCGGCGGAGTATGTCTGCCACACCGCAGCGGGCATGCTCGCTGCCAGATCCTGCACGGGCAGCTTCCCGGCCCGGGAGGCCACCTGTCGGGTGGCGGCGATCTGCATGACATACCCCATGCCGTGGCCGCGGATAGCGGCGCGCAGCTTCGCGTCGCCGCCGTAGACTTCGTCGTCGGCGACCTACGACGCCGGGGTCCCAGCCGTGACGGCGCGCTCGATCATCCCCGCGGCCAACGCGGGCTTGGTCGCGAACCGCACATAGTCCGGGACGCCAGCCCGCCGGCGCCTACCAGCGTCGTCGCACCAGGACTTCGGCAGATACAACGCCCGGTCGATGAACGCGTGCCCGCCCGGCGCGGCGTAGGTCAGGTAGACCGCAACCTGCGCGTTCTCGATCCGTCCCGCGGTGCCGGTGTACTGACGCTGCACCCCGACCGTCGCGGTGCCCTTCTTCAGGTCCCCCGTCTCATCGATCACGAGCACCGCACCCGGGTCGGCGAGATGGTCCAGCACGTACTCGCGAACGTCGTCCCGCACACCGTCGGCGTCCCAGACCGCCCGCCCGAGCAGGTGCTGCAGCCCGTGCGGGCTCGCGTGACCGGCGTGCTCGGCGATCATCCAACAGTTCTTGCGCTCCAACGGCGCGACCAGCCCGGCAACCAGATCGCGCGCGTGGGCGAGCGGCTCACGCCGGGCGAACCGGCCCGATACCCGTCCCACCGCAGACGCGAACTCCGCTTCCCACCTACTGGCCGCTACCTTGTGTTCCGCGGCCACCGCCACGGGCGATATGTTCCACACAAGCAACGAACCCTGACGCGGTAGCCGCGCTGCGTCCACCCCGTCTCACGGCATCACCGCAGGTCACGGTCACAATCTACAGTTGTAGTACTAAGTCGCACGTGTCAGACGGGTAGGCGCAGGTGCACGATCGGGTAGGGCCGACCGTCGGAGTCGAGCGGGCTGCGTCCCGCCTCCTGGAAGCCGCGGTGTAGGTAGAAGCCGAGCGCGCCAGGGTTCTGCTCGTTCACGTCCACTCGGGTCACGCCATGGCGGGCGACGGCGTCGGCGAGCAGCGCCGAACCCACGCCCTCGCCTCGCGCCTAGTTGTGATGTCCAGGGAGGTTGTCCGGATCCCGTGATGACGACACGGGGGCGGGTTACCGGATGACGAAGGCCTCCGGTTGTGAAGTGGAGCTGTCGAGGAACCACTTCCACCCGCCGGAGGCCTTCGTGTCACACGCTAACGCCCTGCTCACCCCGAGAACACGACTGCGGCTGGCGCGGCTGGTCGTCGAGTCCGGCTGGACCTACACGGCCGCGGCGAAGATGTTCATGGTCTCGGCCCGCACCGCGAGGAAGTGGGCCGAGCGATATCGCACCGAGGGCGTGGCCGGGATGGCCGATCGCAGTTCGCGCCCGCACCACAGCCCGACCCGCACCCCGCAACATCTGGTCAAGCAGGTCGTGCGGCTGCGGTGGCGACACCGGTTGGGACCGGTCCAGATAGCCGGGCGCCTGCACATGCCCGCCTCCACGGTCCATGCGGTGCTGGTGCGGTGCCGGATCAACCGGCTCACCCGGATCGATCGGGTCACCGGCGAACCATTGCGCCGCTACGAGCATGACCATCCCGGCTCACTGATCCATGTCGACGTCACCAAGTTCGGCAATATCCCCGACGGGGGCGGGTGGCGCTACGTCGGGCGGCAACAGGGCTACCGGAACCAAGCAGCAACCGCTCTACGCACAGGCCGCACGGCCAAGGGCAACCCGAGCATCGGCACCGCCTACCTGCACACCGTGATCGACGACCACTCCCGACTCGCCTACGCCGAGATCCGGTCCGACGAGAAGGGCGCAACCGCGGTCGACGTGCTCGAACGCGCCGTGACCTGGTTCGCCGCACGCGGGGTGCACGTCGAGCAGGTGCTGTCCGACAACGGGTCGGCCTACCGCTCCCACGCCTGGCGCGACGCCTGCACAAGGCTGGGGATCAAGCACAAGCGAACCCGGCCCTACCGCCCGCAGACCAACGGCAAGATCGAACGCTTCCACCGCACGCTCGCCGACGGGTGGGCCTACGCCCGCTTCTACGCCTCAGAGACCGAACGCCGCGCCGCGCTACCCGGATGGCTCCACTTCTACAATCACCACAGGCTCCACAGCGCGATCGGCAACCAGCCACCGGTCAGCCGGCTGACCAACCTCCCTGGACATCACAGTTAGGCCGTGATCGCTCGCGAGTGACCGCGCAGCGCGAACACCGCGACGGTCGACACGATGATCACGCCGTCGACGATGAGCGGCCACACCCACGCCTGCTCGCGCGGCACGTCGGAGCGCAGCGCCAGGTCGGTGAGCGCGTAGAAGCCCAGCCAGAACGCGCCGACGGCGATCACCGCGGTGCCGACCAGCGCGCTGGTGAGCGCCGCGCGCGTGACTGGCGGCGCGCAACGTGCGCGCCGGCTCATGCCAGCGGCTCGCCCAGCATCACTGAGCGGAGGCTAATGGATGTCATCGCCTCGTCGATCAGGTGCTCGGGGCTGGTGATCATCCCGGCGCTCACCTGGGTGCGCAGCTCCTGCTGCACAGCAATCACGGCGAGCGGGGTGAGGACCCGGTCGCCGAGCATCGTGACGATCAGGATCAGGTCGCGCTCAAGGAGCAGATCGCCGCGCGCGGTGGTCAGGTCGGCCTCGAGCCGCGGACGCACGCGAGAAGACGTGGCGGACGTGAAGCGGAGGGATGCTGGTCATAGGGGCCTCTCGTTGCTAACTACGTCGCTCGCGTGAGACGCAACCTTAGTTCGGTTACCCACAGCCGCGACGAACGGGTACTACGCGCTGGAACGCCACGCACCAATACGCCTCCCGGCTCGACGTCACGCTCTTGCGCCAGACGACGCATCGCCGACACGGGCGGGAAGTTCATAGACCCGGCGCTGCGAGGAATTTGTCCGGTGCAAGTACGCAGAGCGCATGTGGGGGAGTGATTTGAGTGGTCAGACGCAGCTCCGACGAGCGTTGGCGATCGGCACCTGGCGCGGTCTTCTGACAAGACAGTCCGGCGTGGTGTCTAGCCGCTAGGTGACCTCACGGCCTGCCACGTCTTCACTCCCCGGCAGAGCGTCAAGCATGTTGCTCAGCTTGCTCATCGCGGTGTGGTGCGCGTTCGGCATGAGGTGCGCGTAGGTGTCGAGTGTGAGCTTGGCAGTGGCGTGTCCGAGACGTTCCTGAATGACTTTGATGTCGATGTTCGCGCTGAGCAGCAGCGACGCGTGGGTGTGCCGCAGGTCGTGCGTGCACACCCGCGGCAAGATCACGTCTGGGTGCGCTGCCGCGTATTGGTCCTGAGCGCGGTGCAGAGCGTGCAGAAAGGCAGCCTTGGTGGCCTTCGCCCCTGGGCGGTCGATGAACACCGCGTGACGCGTGAGACGAGGGCTCTGCTGAGCTGACATCTGTTTGCGGCGGAGCTCCTGCAAGATGCGTACCGACGTGTTGTCCAGGCGGATCGTGCGGATTCGCCCGCCCTTGGGCGGAGCGAGCCGCTGCCGATCTTCACCGTTCCCGGGAACTGTCCGCACCTGTCGAGCGACCGTCAACGTCGCGCGGGACAGGTCGATGTCCGGCCACTCGAGTCCGAACAGCTCGCCGATGCGCAGGCCCGTGCGGACGAGGATCTCGTACGCGTCCGCCCAGTGCTGTTGCGTGGCGCTCGCCCAGGAGCAGAAGTGCCTGGCCTGCTCGGGGGTCCAAACCACGATCGGCTTCTTGCGCTTGGCCACTGAGCCCTTGGGTCTTCCCGAGCGCCGGTTTGAGGCTGGGTTCTTGGCAATCAAGCCATCCTCGATCGCGGCGTTGAAGATGGTGACGAGCCAGCCCGCGTAGCGCGCGACGGTTGACTGCGCGAGAGGACCGCCGCCCTTCGTTGTGGATGCGCGGCCGACACCTGCCTCCAAGGCGCGGTACGTCGCCGCGAGGTCGCTGGGGAGGATGTCGGCCAGGCGCAGGCGTCCAATATGCGACTCGACGTCGTCGATGACCCGCGAGACGTACGCGCGCGTGTTTTCTCCGACGGAGTGACCGGCCAGCCACCTCCGCGCGTACGTGTCGAAAGTCAACTTGTCGCCCGATGCCGGCCTGGCTTTGCCATCGGCAAGGGCGACCTGGCGGCGTTTGAGCTCTAGGCGCGCCTCGTCCTCAGTCAGGAAGCCGGCCCTGCCCACGGCGTGCTTACCGCGTTCCGGGTTCTTGAAGTCGCGCGGCTCGTACCACTGGATGCGGTAGCGCTGCGCACCGGTGCGAGTCCGGTAGGGAGATCGATCCTTCGCCGTACCTGCGTCGCGACATCTTCTCCTCGGCGCTCATGCCGCGGGTGCCCTGACGCCCAGGCGGTCGAGCAGCGGAGCGCGAGGGATGAGCAGTCGGCGCCCGAGGCGGGTGCCGGGCAGTTCGCCGGCGTGGACAGACGAGGAGACGGTTCTCGGATCGACGCCTAAGAGTGAGGCGACCTCGCCTACGTTGAGGACCTCGCGGTCGGTCGCCCACAGCTCCGCCCAGGAGCTGATCTTGGGCGCGATGGTGTTGTTCGTCATGGGTCGTATATGTGCGGCGAACGCCGATGTCCAGATTGCCCGACCTCTATGCCGGGCGTTGCCGATACCCTCGCTTGATGCACCGTTTGATGCACCGCGACTACAGGAGCACACGTTGACCCTCTCGTTGAACGACGTTTCTGCAGGTCAGGGCGCCGCACCAGTTGAGGGTCTGCCCGCCGCCGTGCTGTGGGACATGGACGGCACGCTCGTCGACACCGAGCCGTACTGGATCGCGGCGGAGCACGAGCTCGTGGACGCGCACGGCGGCACCTGGACCCATGAGGACGCGATGTCCCTCGTCGGCAACCCGCTGCTCACCTCGGCGCAGATCATCCGCGAGCGCGGCGGCGTCGACCTGCCCGTGGAGGAGATCGTGCAGTTCCTCATCGGCCGGGTGATCGACCAGGTCCGCGTCGAGGTGCCGTGGCAGCCGGGCGCGCGCGAGCTGCTGGGGTCGCTGCGCGAGGCGGGCGTCCCGTGCGCTCTCGTGACGATGTCCTACCGCGAGCTCGCGGAACCCGTCGCGGCGCTCGCGCCGGCGGACGCGTTCCAGGTGCTCGTGTGCGGGGACGAGGTCGAGCGCGGCAAGCCCGACCCGGAGCCGTACCTGCTCGCGGCGGAGCGCCTGGGCGTCGACGTCGCGCGCTGCGTCGCGATCGAGGACTCGCCGGCGGGGATCGCGTCCGCGCTCGCCTCGGGCGCCGCGACGCTCGGCGTCGAGGCGGTGGTCCCGGTCGAACCGGCTCCCGGCCTGAGCCGCACGCCGTCCCTCGAGCTGGTCGACCTCGACCTGCTCGCACGACTCGTCGCCGGCGAGCCCGTGGACCTCATGCCCGTCAGCCGCTGACGGCGGGTCCCCACGACGGCGAGCGCCCGGCGTCCCGTCGGTACATCGCCGCGTGCTCGTGCAGCTCCGGCCGGCCGGTCGTGCGCGCGTGCTCGCGTCAGCGGCGTCGTCGGTGCGCACCGGCCGATGGTCGCACGAGCCGTCCGCCCGCGGCGCGGTCGTGGGTCACAGGTCGGGCGGCTCAGAGCAGCTCGGCGAGCATCGCGGCGGCGCGCGCGGCGCCACCCGTCTCGACCGGCAGGGTGCGCCGGTCGCGCCCGCCGGAGAGCTCGGCCACCATCGCCGCAGCGAGCGCGTCCGGGTCGGACGCCTCGGCGTACTCGACGCACCGGCCCGCGCCGTAGCGCTCGAGCCGGTGCCGGACGTGGACGTTCTGCTCGAAGTGATGGCGCAGCGGGACGTAGAGGAACGGCGTGCCCGCGGCGGCGAGCTCCATGCACGTCGTCAGCCCGCCCTGCACGACGGCGAGGTCGGACGCGGCCAGGTGCCGGTACAGCTCCGGGACGTAGCCGCGGTACGTGACGCCGGTCTGACGCGGCAGGCTCGCGGGGTCGATCCGGGGCCCGGTCACGACGAGGACGTGCAGCCCGTCGACCAGCCGTCGGGCGGCCGGGACGGCGTCGAGCACGCGCCGCAGCAGCGAGGTCCCAACGCCGGAACCACCGACGGTGACGACGCACAGCACGTCGTCGGGGCCGTAGCCCAGACGGTGCCGCAGGTCCTCGCGCTCCGCCACGGTCGGTGGGACGAACCCCGTGACGTAGCCGGCGAAGTCGAAGTTGTCCTCGGTCCACTCCCGGATCCCCGGGAGGCCGGGACCGAGCGGGAGGTCGACGACGTCCGCCGGTTCGCCGACGAAGAACGAGCGGTCCCGCACCCGCCGATAGCGCGCCCTCTGCTCGACCATCTCCGCATTGTAGTCCGCGGTGAGCGCCGCCTCGCGGGCACCGCCGTCCGGCATCGGGACCCAGCCGACGAAGTCCGTCATCCAGGCGAACGAGAACCGCTTGAGCTCGGGGTTCTCGTGGAGGAAGTGGTCGACGTCCCACGCCTCGTCCCCGACGACGAGGTCGTAGTCGCCGTCCGCCACGACGTCGGCGAACACCATGAAGTTGTTCACCATGATCTCGTCCATCCGGCGGATCGCCTGGAACGCGTGCAGGTCGTGGTCGGCGGACTCGTCCTCGACGTGGGCCGACTCGTTGGCGAGCCACGCCGAGGCCGGGTGCACCCGCTCGCCGGCGTCGGCGAGCACGCGGGTCACCGGGTGCTGGGTCAACCAGTCGACCTCGAGGTCCGGGTGGTGCTCGCGCAGCCCGCGCGCGACGGCGAGGTCGCGCCGGGCGTGGCCGAGGCCGATCGGGGAGGACAGGTACAGGGCCCGGCGGCGCCGGCGCTGCGCACGCGTCCAGGTCCGACGGCGGGGCGGCGGCCGGGTCTCCCTGGCCGCGATCCGCTCGACGAACTCCCGGACGAGCAGGTTGGTCCGGACCGGGTCGCGTGCCGGCAGCCCGTGCCCGCCGCCGTCGACCAGGACGAGCTCGCCCCCGGTGAGCGCGGCGAGCCGCTCCCCGATGGCGGCGGGACGGACGGCGTCCTGGGTGCCGTGCACGACGAGCACCGGGCAGCGCACCTGCTCGCACAGGGGGTCGAGCGGCGTCCGGGTGGCGCCCTCGAGCCCGAGCCGCCCGGCCGTGGTGTCGGCGAGCGTCTGCGGGCTGACCTCGTGGGCCCACGCGACGACGTCCTCGACCTGCTTGGTGGAGTGGGGCTCGGTGAACATCTTCCGGGCGAAGAAGTCGACGTAGTCGTCGTAGCCGCCGCCGAGCCAGTACTCCTTGCTGTACTTGGCCCAGCCCTCCGTGGTGTCGTGGTGGCCGTCCCACGCGTACCGCTCGCGCTCCGGCATCGAGACGGCCAGCCCGCACGAGGGTGCGATGGCGACGATCCCCAGCACGCGTGCCGGGTGGGCCACGGCCAGGTGGACCGCCCAGGCCGCCCCGCAGGAGTACCCCACGACGACGGCCCGGTCGGTCCCGGTGGCGTCGAGGACCGCGGCGGCGTCCGCGGCGTACTGCTCGTCGGTGTAGGCCGCGGCGCCCTCGGGCCGGCCGGCGTCCCCGCTGCCGCGGCCGTCGAAGGTGACGACGCGGGAGGACCGGGAGAGGTAGGGCACCTGGGCCTTCCAGAACCGGGACCGCACGAGGGACCAGGTGGGCAGCAGGACCACCGTGGGCGCCCCGCTGCCGTGGACGGCCCAGGGGAGCCGCACGCCGTCCCGGACGGTGACTCCGGTCCGGTCCGGCGGGCGTGCGGGCCGCGGCTCCCTCGGTTCCATGCTCAATTCCTACTCCTCCCGGCCCCCGAGCGTCAGGCCCGGATCTCCAGGACGCGGTTGAACGGCGTCTCGGCGACGGACGCGAACCGGCCGAAGCCCGCCGCGGTCGCGACGTCCCGGATGCGGGCCGGCCCGGCCTGCGTGCCGAGCGCGAGCCCGACGTCCTGCGACAGCGACGCCGGCGTGCACAGCAGCGTGGAGAAGCCGTAGTAGGCGCGACCGACGGGGTT
Organism: Cellulosimicrobium sp. Marseille-Q4280; assembly: GCF_943181405.1. GTDB lineage: Bacteria > Actinomycetota > Actinomycetes > Actinomycetales > Cellulomonadaceae > Cellulosimicrobium. Next base: position 714,459 of record NZ_CALPBY010000002.1, on the reverse strand, counting down.
GAGGTTGTCCTCCACGTGGTCTCCGGCCATCGGCTCGACGACCATCCAGGTGCCGTCCGGGGCCAGCGCGCGCCGGACCTGCTCGGCCGCCCCGACAGGGTCGCCCATGTCGTGCAGGCAGTCGAACATCGTCACGAGGTCGAAGCCCGTCCCCGGGAGCTCCTGGGCCGAGGCGACCTCGAACCGGATACGGTCGGAGACGCCCGCGTCCGCCGCCCGCTGCCGCGCGGTGGCGATCGACTCGGGGTGGTAGTCGGAGCCCACGAACCGCGACTCCGGGAACGCCTGGGCCATGAGCACGGTCGACGCACCGTGCCCGCAGCCCACGTCCGCGACGAGGGCGCCCGCCTGCAGCTTCTCGACGACCCCGTCCAGCGCGGGGAGCCACTCGTCGACGAGGTGCGCGTGGTAGCTGGGACGGAAGAACCGCTCGCAGCCGACGTGGACGTCGGTGACGTGCTCGTGCCACCCGTACCCCCCGCCGCTCCGGGCGGCGTCGAGCACGTGGTCGACGTCGTGCACCGTGCCCAGGGCGAGCTGGAAGAAGCCGGGCAGGAACGCCGGGCTGTCCTCGACCGTGAGCGCGACCGCCTGCTCGGGCGGGAGCGTGTAGCGGCCCGACGGCGGGTCGTACGTGAGGTAGTCGCCCGCGGCCTGGGCGTTGAGCCACTCCCGGGCGTACGGCTCGGCCGTCCCGGTGCGCTCGGCCAGCTCCGCCGGCGTCGTCGGCCCGTGGGCCGCGAGGTCCCGGTAGTAGCCGAGCTTGTCGCCGAGGACGACGAGCGCCGCGTTGAGGGTCGCGCCGACCTCGTCGACGGCGCGGAAGACGAACGCCATGAGGGCGTCCATGTCGAGGGCCGGGGGCGCCTCGGTCGGGGTGCTCATCGGATGCTCCTGTCGTGTCGGTGTCCCGGCGGGTGCCGGTACCGCGAACGTAGGCGTCTGCCCGCACCGCCCGCGTCAGGTGGCCCCCCTGGTCGTCCGGCGCCAGGGGCCTCGTCCCGCCGGGCCCGCGGGCGGCTCCCTAGACTTGTGGACGTGGTGCTCCTCGGCAGGGCCGCCGAGCAGGAGACGGTCTCCCGCCTCCTCGCCTCCGCGCGTCTCGGCCGCGGTGGCGCGCTGGTCGTCACGGGGGAGCCGGGGATCGGCAAGACCGCGCTCCTGGCCGACGCCGTCGCGACCTCTGTCGGCGGCGACGGGGTCACGCGGGTGCTCGAGGTGACGCCTGCGGAGGTGGAGCGGGACCTGCCGTTCGCGGCGCTCCACGCGCTGCTGCTGCCCGCCCTGCCGCTGCTCGACGACATCCCCGGCCCGCAGGCCGTCGAGCTGGGGGCAGCGCTCAGCCTCCGTCCCGGCGACGGGAGGGACCGGTTCGCCATCGGCGCGGCGACCCTGAGCCTGCTCAGCCGGTATGCCGAGGACGGCCCGGTCGTCGTCGTCCTGGACGACGTGCACTGGGCGGACCGGCCGTCGGTCGACGCGCTGGCCTTCGCCGCGCGCCGCGTGCGCGACGACCCCGTCGCGGTGCTCGTCGCGGGACGCAGCGGCGAGCTCCCGGAGCCCGTGCGCGACCTGCCCGCGCTCGACCTCGCCGGCATCGCACCGGACGCCGCCGCGCGGCTGCTCTCCGCGGCGTTCCCGTCCGGGCCGTCGCGCGCGCTCGACGACCTCTACCGGGAGACCGGCGGGAACCCCCTCGCCCTGCTCGAGCTCGCGGCTGAACCGCTGGACGACCCGACCGCGGGCGACGCCGCGGCGGGGTTCCCGCACACCCTCCCCGAGCGGCTCCAGAGGTCCTTCGCGCGGCGGCTGGACGCCCTGTCGACGGCCGACCGGACCGTCGCGCTCGTGGCGGCGCTCGCCGGGGGCGACCTCCGGCTCACCCGCGCCGCGTGCCGTCGGCTCGACCTCGACCCCACCGGTCTCGACGGTGCCGCGAGGGCGGGCCTGCTCACGGTCGAGGGCGAGCGCATCACGTTCCGCCACCCGCTGCTGCGCTCGGTGGTCTACGGTGCCGCCGACCAGGAGGTGCGCCGCCGGGTGCACGGCAGCCTCGCCGCCGAGCTCGCGTCCGTGGACGCCGACCGGCACGCGTGGCACCTGGCCGCCGCCACGACCCGGCTCGACGAGGACGTCGCGACCCTCCTCGAGGAGCTCGGCGACAGGGCGGCGGCACGCACGGCGTTCACCGTCGCGTCGACCGCCCTCGAGCGCGCCGCCCGGCTGAGCCCGACGACCGGTGCGGCGCGGACGCGGCTCGTCGCGTCCGCACGCGCTGCCGCGTCAGGGGGCCTTCCCGACCGGGCGCTGGCGCTCCTGGACGAGGCCGAACCGCCGAGCGGTCCTCTCACCGCGCACGGAGCGGAGCTGCGCGCCACCCTCGCGATGCGCTCGGGCTCGGCGCGCGTCGGCCTCGACCTGCTCGAGCGGGCGGCCGACCTCGCCACCGTCGACGACCGTGTCCTGCTCCTCGCGGAGGCGAGCCGCGCGTGCATGTACCTCGTCGACACGGTCGCCCTGCGTCGCGTCGAGGCACGGCTGGTCGCGTCCCTGCCCGACACGACGGATCCCGTGGCCCGGGCCGTCGGGCTGGCGTCGTCCGGGGCGTCGGGCGTCCTCCTCGGTCGGGACAGCACGTCGCGACTCCGTGCCGCCGTCGCGCTGCTGGCCGAGCACGTCGACCCCCTCGCGCACCCCGCCGCGCTGCCCTGGCTCATGCTGGCGCCGCTGTTCCTGCGCGACGCCGTCGACGGCGCGCCGCTGCGCGCCCTGGTGGACCAGGTCCGCACGCGCGTGGGCGTGGGCGTGCTGCCCGACGTGCTCTTCCACGTGGCCCGGGACCAGGCGACGTCGAACGCCTGGGAGCGGGCGGCGGCCAACTACGACGAGGCCGCACGGCTGGCCCGGGAGACCGGCCAGGGCGGGGAGCTCGCCATGGCGCTCGCAGGACTCACCTGGCTCGAGTCGCGCGCCGGGCGGAGCGCGGCGTGCCGGCAGCACGCGGCGGACGCGTCGGCGCTCTGCCGTGAGCGGTCGATGCTCTTCGGCGAGATCTGGTGCGAGCTCGCGCTCGGCGACCTCGCGCTGTCGGAGGGCAGGCCGGACGAGGCGGCGGACCGGCTCACGGTGCTCGCCGCGCGGCTCGAGGAGCTGGGTGTGGGCGATCCCGACCTGCACCCCGGGCCGGAGCTGGTCGACGCCCTGGAACGGACGGGGAGGTCCGCGGCGGCCCGGGCTGTCGCCGCACGGTTCGCGGCCTCCGCCACGGCCAGCGGGCGACCCTGGACGCGCGCCCGCGCCGACCGGGCGCTCGGGCTCGTCGCCGCCGAGGGCGAGTTCGAGGCGCACTTCGCGTCGGCCCTCGCCCGTCACGCGCGGACCCGGGACGTCTTCGAGCGCGCCCGGACGCAGCTCGCCTACGGGATGCGGCTGCGCCGGGCCGGGCGTCGCGTCGACGCCCGGCTGCTCCTGCGGGACGCACTGGGCACGTTCGACGCCCTCGGGGCGGTCGTCTGGGCGGCCAGCACGCGGGTCGAGCTCGAGGCGACCGGCGAGAGGGTCGCCGCACGGGAGGGGGTGGGACCCGGGGCACTCACCCCCCAGGAGCTGCAGGTCTGCCTGCTCCTCACGGAGGGACGGACGACGCGCGAGGCGGCGGCGGCCCTGTTCCTCAGCCCCAAGACGATCGAGTACCACCTGCGCAAGGTGTACACGCGGCTCGGCATCCACTCCCGGGAGGAGCTCGCCGACGTGCTCCGGGGAGCGGACCCGCCGACCGCATAGTCTGTGCCGGTGGACGGACCAGAGCCCCGAGCCCCCCGCAGGCCCGCACGCCAGGACGCGCCCGGGCGCACCAAGGGCTGGGTGATCGGTCGCGTCTCGGGTGCCCCCGTCATCCTCACGCCGTCGTGGTTCCTGGCTGCCGCGATCCTCACCGTGCTGTTCGCGCCGACGGTCGAGAACCTCGCGCCCCACCTCGGCGGCGAGCGGTTCCTCGTGTCCTTCGCCTTCGTCCTGCTGCTGTTCGGGTCGGTCTTCCTGCACGAGGTCGCGCACGCGCTCGTCGCCCGCGCCCGGGGCCAGCACGTGACCGAGCTCGCGGTGACGCTGTGGGGCGGGCACACCGCGTACTCCGGGACGTCGGCCCGTCCGCTCGACGGGTTCCTCATCTCGGTCGTCGGCCCGCTGACGAACCTCGCGCTCGCGGTCGTGTTCTGGCTCACCTTCCAGACGATGGACGTCTTCTCCGTCCCCGCCCTGCTGCTGTACGCGGGCGCGTTCTCCAACGCGTTCGTCGGGTTCTTCAACCTCCTGCCCGGGCTCCCGCTCGACGGCGGGCAGATCCTGGAGTCCGCCGTGTGGGCGGCGACCGGCTCGCGGACCACGGGCACGGTCGCCGCGGGCTGGGTCGGCCGCGCCGTCGCCGTGGGCGTCGTCGCGTGGGCGCTGCTGTGGCCGCTGTCGGTCGGCCGGCAGCCCTCCCTCTGGACCGTCGCGTGGGCGGCCCTCATCGGCGCCTTCCTCTGGTCCGGCGCGGGGCAGGCGATCGCGGCCGGGCGGACGCGCGAGGCGGTCTCGGGCCTGTCGGTGCGGGGCCTCGCGCGGCCTGCCGTCCCCGTGGGCACGGCCGCGTCGGTCGCGGCGGCCGGTCGTGCCGTGGCGCTCGCGGGCGGCCCGCACGTGCTGGCCGTCCTCGTCGACGACGGTGGCCGGTCCGTCGGGTACGTCGACCCGGCCGCGGCCGCCGCGGTCCCGCCCGACGCCGCCGAGACGACGCCCGTCGGCGCGGTCGCCGTGCCGCTGCCGCCCGGCGCCGCCGTCGACGCCGGCCTCGCCGGGCAGGAGATGCTCGCCGCGCTCGCCCGCGCGGGGCGGCAGGCGGCCGTCGTCCCCGTGACCGACGGCGGCCGCGTCGTCGGGGTGCTCGAGGTCGCCCGGGTCGTCACCGCGCTCCGCGACGCACGTCGGCGCTGAGCCCGTCCGCCACGGTTCGTGCGGCTCGCGCAGGGCCGAGCTCGCCGGGCCGCGCAGGCGGCCCCGTAGGATGGTCGCCCGTGACCGACGAGCCCACCGCCACCCCGCCCGGCCAGCCCTCCGCCCCCGAGACCGCGGACGGCCCAGCGCGCCCCGGCACGACGGGTGCCGACCAGCGGCGTGGCCCGCTGCGCGTGGGGGACAAGGTGCAGCTCACGGACCCCCGGGGCCGTCTGCACACGATCACGCTCGCGCCGGGAGCCACGTTCCACACGCACAAGGGCTACCTCCGGCACGACGACCTCATCGGAGCCCCTGAGGGCTCGGTCGTCCGCAACACCGCGGAGATCGAGTACCTCGCGCTGCGCCCGCTGCTGTCCGACTACGTGCTCTCCATGCCGCGCGGCGCCGCGGTGGTCTACCCCAAGGACGCCGGGCAGATCGTCGCGATGGCCGACGTCTTCCCCGGTGCGCGCGTGATCGAGGCGGGCGTGGGCTCCGGCGCGCTGACCATGTCGCTCCTGCGCGCCGTCGGCGACGCGGGCGACCTCCACTCGATCGAGCGCCGCGAGGACTTCGCGGCGATCGCGCGCGGCAACGTCGAGAACTTCTTCGGCGGCGAGCACCCCGCGTGGACGCTCTCCGTGGGTGACCTCGCCGACGTCCTGCCGACCGTCGCTCCCGACGGCACGGTGGACCGCGTGGTGCTCGACATGCTCGCCCCGTGGGAGAACCTCGACGTCGTGGCGCGCGCCCTCGTGCCCGGCGGCGTGCTCGTCTGCTACGTCGCGACCACCACGCAGCTGTCCCGGCTCGCCGAGGACCTGCGTTCCGACGGCCGCTACGCCGAGCCGGTCGCGTGGGAGTCGATGGTCCGGGGCTGGCACCTCGAAGGGCTCGCGGTGCGCCCGCAGCACCGCATGATCGGGCACACCGGCTTCCTCCTCACCGCGCGGCGTCTCGCCGACGGCGTCGCGCCGCCGGAGCGCAGGCGCCGGCCCGCGAAGGGCGCGTACCCGACCGACGCGGAGCAGTGGTCGCCCGAGGAGCTCGGGGAGCGACCCGTGTCGGAGAAGAAGATCCGCCGGGTGCGGCGCGACGTCGGGCAGGCACCCGGGGCGGACGCCCCGGAGGCCGCCTCGGAGACCACGTCGGGGGCCGTGTCGGAGGCCGCGACGGGCGTCGTCCGAGAGGCCCCGGACGACGTGTCGGGCGCGTGACGTTCCGGTAACGATCGGCACCGCGTCGTCTCACGGTGGGTGTCGTCCGTGTACGCGGACCAGAATTGTGCCTAAGGTCTAGAACCCGATCGCCGGTGGTGGCCGACCACGGCAGGTCGCGGCTCACGCCGCGGGCCTCCCGGCCGCCGTGCGGCGACCGGGGGAGCCGCCGGCGAGAGGGGAACACCCGATGAGCGAGACATTCGGCCGCAGCGACGAGAGCGCGCCCAGCGGCGCGCGAGAGCTCGCACTGCTCTCCGCGAAGAACGAGAGGCTCGCCGAGGCGTTGCGCGCCGCGCGGGACCAGATCCTCGACCTCAAGCGCCAGATCGACGACCTGGCCAAGCCCCCGGGCACGTACGCCGTGTTCCTCGCGGCGCACGCGGACGGCTCCGTCGACGTGTCCGCGTCCGGTCGCAAGATGCACGTGGGCGCGAGCCCGAGCCTCGACGTCGAGCGCCTGCGCCCCGGCCAGGAGGTCAAGCTCAACGAGGCCATGACGGTCGTCGCCGCCGGTGGCTACGAGCGCACCGGCGAGATCGTCACGGTCAAGGAGATCCTCGACGCCGACCGCGCGCTCGTCGTCGGGCGTGCCGACGAGGAACGCGTCGTGCGCCTCGCGGGCTCCGTCGCGCACACGGCGCTGCGTGTCGGCGACTCCCTGACGATCGACACCCGCTCGGGCTTCGTGTTCGAGGTCATCCCGAAGTCCGAGGTCGAGGAGCTCGTCCTCGAGGAGGTGCCGGACATCCGGTACGAGGACATCGGAGGCCTCGGGCCGCAGATCGAGCAGATCCGCGACGCCGTCGAGCTGCCGTTCACGCACCCCGACCTGTTCCGCGAGCACGGTCTGCGCCCGCCGAAGGGCGTCCTGCTCTACGGTCCGCCCGGCTGCGGCAAGACGCTCATCGCCAAGGCCGTCGCGAACTCGCTCGCCCACACCGTCGCGCGCTCACGCGGCGAGGACGTCGAGCCCGGCACGGCGAAGAGCTTCTTCCTCAACGTCAAGGGGCCCGAGCTCCTCAACAAGTACGTCGGCGAGACCGAGCGGCACATCCGGCTGATCTTCGCCCGGGCGCGCGAGAAGGCGTCCCAGGGAACACCCGTGGTCGTGTTCTTCGACGAGATGGAGTCGCTCTTCCGCACGCGCGGCACGGGCCTCTCGTCGGACGTCGAGACGACGATCGTGCCCCAGCTCCTGTCCGAGATCGACGGCGTCGAGCGCCTCGACAACGTCATCGTCATCGGCGCCTCGAACCGCGAGGACATGATCGACCCGGCGATCCTGCGGCCCGGACGCCTCGACGTGAAGATCAAGATCGAGCGGCCCGACGCCGAGGGCGCGAAGGAGATCTTCGCGAAGTACCTCACCGACGACCTGCCGATCCACGCGGCGGACCTCGCCGAGCACGGCGGCGACGAGCGCGAGGTGCTCGACGCGATGATCCGCTCCGTCGTCGAGCGCATGTACTCCGAGGACGAGGAGAACCAGTTCCTCGAGGTCACCTACGCGAGCGGCGACAAGGAGATCCTCTACTTCAAGGACTTCAACTCCGGCGCGATGATCCAGAACGTCGTCGACCGCGCGAAGAAGTCCGCGATCAAGGACCTCCTCGCGACCGGGCAGCGCGGCATCCGCGTCGACCACCTCCTCTCGGCGTGCGTCGACGAGTTCAAGGAGAACGAGGACCTGCCGAACACCACCAACCCCGACGACTGGGCGCGCATCAGCGGCAAGAAGGGCGAGCGCATCGTCTTCATCCGCACGATCGTCCAGAAGAAGGGCGAGGGCGGCTCCCCGCGCACCATCGACACCGTCACGAACACCGGCCAGTACCTGTAGGACGTCGCGGGTTCGCGGTTCGCGGGGTGCGCCGGGACGTGGCACTCCGGGGCGGCCGTGCCGGGTCTACCATCCGCGGTGCTCGTTCCTCGCACCGCTCCCGCCAGGGCCCACCTCGACCCGGCACGGCCGCCTCTCCGGCCACGCCCCGGCGCCGTCCCGTACAGACGTCACCACGCGCGGTGGTGACCGGCCGGCTGGCACGGGGCCGGTCGACTGCGGCGCGCCGTCGGACGAGCGGGCGTGACGGCGTGACGGCGACGGGCACTGCCTGAGGCGGCGAACCGACGGACGAGCGGGCGGCGTCTGGCGAGGCCCGCCCTGGTGAGCCGACGGACGAGCGGGTGGGGCGACGTCGGATGCGAAGGGCGTCAAGGCCGCGCTCCTCGGACGGACAGCCGGCCGGCCGTGGTGACGGCGCGGCCAGCCCGAGCACCGACGGCGCGCCACCCATGGACACGGGCGACGCGTCGTCGCAGGTGCGGCTTAGGGTGGGCGCGTGAGCGTTCGACGGGTCATGGGGATCGAGACCGAGTACGGCGTGCTGCAGCCGGGCCAGCCCCTGGCGAACCCGATGCTCATGTCGAGCCAGGTCGTCACGACGTACCGGGCGCTCGCCGCGCGCAGCGACGGCGCGCGGGGCCGGGCGCGGTGGGACTACGACGACGAGGACCCGCTGCAGGACGCGCGGGGGTTCCACGTGCCGCGCGCGTCGGCGCACCCGTCCCTGCTCACGGACGACCCGGCCGCGCCGGCGCCGTCGGGGCCGGTCGCGGGGGACGGGGTCGACGAGACCGACGCCTCGTTCCAGGAGGTCGCGCGGCCCACGACGGAGGAGTACGACGACCCGAGCGCGGCGAACGTCATCCTGACGAACGGCGCGCGGCTGTACGTGGACCACGCGCACCCGGAGTACTCGTCGCCCGAGGTCACGGTGCCGCACGACGTGGTGTGCTGGGACGTCGCGGGGGAGCGCGTGATGCTGGCGGCGTCGCGCGAGCTGGCGAACGCGCCGGGTGCCCCGGTGGTGCTCTACAAGAACAACGTCGACGGCAAGGGCGCGAGCTACGGCACGCACGAGAACTACCTCGTGGACCGCGCGGTGCCGTTCGGCGTGATCGTCGAGGTCCTCACGCCGTTCCTCGTCTCGCGACAGGTGTTCGCCGGGTCGGGGCGGGTGGGGCTCGGTCCCACGGGCGACGGGGACGGGTTCCAGGTCTCGCAGCGCGCGGACTACGTCGAGGCCGAGGTGGGGCTGGAGACGACGCTGCGGCGCCCGATCGTCAACACGCGCGACGAGCCGCACGCGGACCGGCAGCGGTGGCGGCGGCTGCACCTCATCGTCGGCGACGCGAACCTCTTCGAGACGGCGACGTACCTCAAGACGGGCACGACGTCGCTCGTCCTGTTCGTCGTCGAGCATCTCGAGGAGCTCGGCACCGCGGTGCGTTCCCGCCTCGCGGGCCTGCGGCTCGCCGACCCGGTGGGCGACGTGCAGCGTGTGAGCCGCGACCTCGACCTGACGCAGGGGCTGCGGCTCGCGGACGGCCGGACGCTCACCGCGCTGGAGATCCAGCGCGAGTACCTCGAGGTCGCCGCGGAGGCGTCGCGCCGGTTCGCGGGCGAGCGCGGCCTCGACGACCCGACGAGCGACGTCCTGGAGCGCTGGGAGTCCGTCCTGACGCGCCTCGCGACCGACCGGGAGTCGTGCGCGCGCGACGTCGAGTGGGTCGCGAAGCTCCGTCTGCTCGACCGGCTGCGCGAGCGCGACGGTCTCGACTGGGGCCACTCGCGGCTCGCGGCGCTGGACCTGCAGTGGTCCGACGTGCGGCCGGAGCGCGGGATCTACCACCGGCTGCTCGCGGCCGGTGCGGTCGACCGGGTCGTCACGGAGCGCGATGTGGGAGCGGCGGTGCACCACGCGCCGGAGGACACGCGCGCGTACTTCCGCGGCGAGGTCATGGCGCGGTTCGGGGACCAGGTGTCGGCGGCGAGCTGGGACTCGGTGATCTTCGACGTGCCGGGCTCGCCGTCGCTGCAGCGCGTCCCGATGATGGATCCGCTGCGGGGGAGCCGCGCCCACATCGGCGCGCTGCTCGACGCGAGCCCCGACGCGGCGTCCCTCCTGGCGGGTCTCGCGGCACCGGGGTGACGGTCAGGAACTAGGCTGGACGCACGACGGCGCCCCGCACGGGGCGTCGCGTGCGAGCAGGAACCGTCCGCGGCCGAGGTCGCGGACGGGTCGGACGACGAGCGCCGGTCACGACCGGCGGACGAGGAGGCCACCATGGCGGGTACGGAGCGCACCCACGCGTCGCACGAGGAGCGTCGTCCGGACGACGAGCCGGACGCCCCGGAGGTCCCCACCGCGCCGCAGGCGCAGTCGCGCGACGCCGAGGTGGACGCCCTCCTGGAGGAGATCGACGAGGTCCTGGAGACGAACGCGGAGTCCTTCGTCCGGGGCTTCGTGCAGAAGGGCGGCGAGTAGGAAGGGTGGCCGACCGCTGATGAGCACCCACCGGTCCGACCGCCTGCCCGGGCGGCTCCCCGACACGTTCACGACCCCCGGGTCGTCGTCGTTCCTCGACTTCCTCTCCGGTCACGCCCCGGACCTGCTGCCGTCGCACCGCGCGGCGTCGCACGCGGGCTCCGGCGCGGCACCCGCGGCGCCGCACGCCACGACGATCGTGGCGTGCACGTTCGGGGCCGACGGCGCGGGCGGCGTCGTGATGGCCGGTGACCGGCGCGCGACGATGGGCTCGATGATCGCGCACCGAGAGATCGAGAAGGTCTTCCCGGCGGACGAGTTCTCCGCCGTCGGCATCGCCGGCACGGCGGGCCTCGCGGTCGAGCTCGTGCGCCTGTTCCAGCTCGAGCTCGAGCACTACGAGAAGATCGAGGGCACGCTGCTGTCGCTCGACGGCAAGGCGAACCGGCTCTCGACGATGATCCGGCAGAACCTCGGCATGGCGATGCAGGGCCTCGCCGTGGTGCCGCTGTTCGCGGGCTTCGACCTCGACCGCGGGCAGGGCCGGATCTTCTCCTACGACGTCACGGGCGGGCGCTACGAGGAGCGCGACCACCACAGCGTCGGCTCCGGGTCGGTGTTCGCGCGCGGCGCGCTGAAGAAGCTGTGGCGGCCGGGCCTGGACCGGGACGCGGTCGTGCGCGTCGCCGTCGAGTCGCTGTACGACGCCGCGGACGACGACTCCGCGACGGGCGGCCCCGACACGGTGCGACGGATCTGGCCGGTCGTCGCCGTGGTGACGGGGGCCGGCTACGCGCGGGTCCCGGAGACCGAGCTCGAGGCTGTCGTCGAGGAGATCGTGGCCGAGCGTCGCGGGCTCGCCGGTGGCGGTCGCGGCGCGGCCGAGCAGGGAGGTGACCTCGCATGACGATGCCGTTCTACGTCTCGCCCGAGCAGCTCATGAAGGACCGGGCGGACTTCGCGCGCAAGGGCATCGCCCGGGGTCGCTCCGTCGTCGTGCTCGCGTACGAGGACGGGATCGCGTTCGCGACGGAGAACCCGTCGCGCGCGCTGCACAAGATCTCGGAGATCTACGACCGGATCGCGTTCGCGGCGGTCGGCAAGTACAACGAGTTCGAGAACCTGCGGGTCGCGGGTGTGCGGTACGCCGACCTGCGCGGCTACTCCTACGACCGGACGGACGTCAACGCGCGGGGTCTGGCGAACGCGTACGCCCAGACGCTCGGCACGGTGTTCACCACGGAGTCCAAGCCGCTCGAGGTCGAGCTCGTCGTCGCGGAGGTGGGGCCGACGTCCGCGCAGGACCAGATCTACCGCCTCTCGTACGACGGCTCCGTGGCCGACGAGCAGGGCCACGTCGTCATGGGCGGGCAGTCGGAGCAGCTGGGTCGCATCCTCGACGACGCGTGGCAGCCCGGGCTGTCGCTCGGCGAGGTGCTGCGGCTCGCGGTGCGGGCCCTGGGCTCGGGCGGCGAGGGCGAGCCGGTGCGCGAGATCGCGGCGAACCAGCTCGAGGTCGCGGTGCTCGACCGCACCCGACCGCGCCGCGCGTTCCGCCGCCTGTCCGGGACGGTGCTCGACGGCCTGCTGCAGGCGCCGCCCGGCGAGCCCCCGGCGACGGGCGACGACGCCGAACCCGCGCCCGGCGCGACGAGCGAGGGGTAGGACGGCATGGACCGCAGGATCTTCGGGCTCGAGACCGAGTACGGCGTGACGTGCGCGTCGGACGACGGTCGCGGGCTGTCCGCCGACGAGGTCGCGCGCTACCTGTTCCGCAAGGTCGTCGCGTGGGGACGCTCGTCGAACGTGTTCCTGCGCAACGGCTCGCGTCTGTACCTCGACGTGGGCTCGCACCCCGAGTACGCGACCGCGGAGTGCGACGACGTGCGCCAGCTCGTCGCCTACGACCGCGGCGGGGAGCGGATCCTCGAGGGCCTCGTCGCCGACGCGCAGCAGCGCCTCGAGCACGAGGGGCTGCCCGGTCGCATCCACCTGTTCAAGAACAACACGGACTCGGCGGGCAACTCCTACGGGTGCCACGAGAACTACCTCGTGCGCCGCCAGGGCGACTTCGCGCGGCTGTCGGACGTGCTCGTGCCGTTCCTCATCACGCGGCAGGTGCTCACCGGGGCCGGCAAGGTGCTCTCCACCCCGCGGGGCGCGGTCTACTGCCTGTCGCAGCGCGCCGACCACATCTGGGAGGCCGTGTCGAGCGCGACCACGCGCTCGCGGCCCATCATCAACACGCGCGACGAGCCGCATGCCGACGCGGAGAGCTACCGACGGCTGCACGTCATCGTGGGCGACTCGTCGATGGCGGAGACGACGACCATGCTCAAGGTCGGCACGACCGACCTCATCCTGCGCATGATCGAGGCCGGCGTACCGATGCGGGACCTCGCGCTGGAGAACCCGATCCGCGCGATCCGCGAGATCAGCCACGACATGACGGGCAAGCAGCCCGTCCAGCTCGCGAGCGGGCGCACGGTCACGGCGATCGACCTGCAGGGCGAGTACCTGCAGCGGGTCAAGGAGTTCGTGGAGGCGGGCGTCTCCCCGACGCCGGTCGTCAAGCAGGTCCTCGACTTGTGGGAGCGCGGGCTGCGCGCGCTCGAGTCGGGCGACCTCTCGCTCGTCGACCGCGAGCTCGACTGGGTCATCAAGTACCGGCTCATCCAGCGCTACCAGGCCAAGCACGGCCTCGAGCTCGACGACCCGCGCATCGCCCGGCTCGACCTGGCCTACCACGACATCTCGCGCACCGAGGGCCTGTACAACCTCCTCGCGGCGCGCGGGATGGTCGAGCGCATCACGACCGACCTCGAGGTCTTCGAGTCGACCGCGGTCCCGCCGCAGACGACCCGCGCCAAGCTGCGCGGCGACTTCGTGCGCGCCGCACAGGAGGCCCGCCGCGACTACACGGTCGACTGGGTGCACCTCAAGCTCAACGACCAGGCGCAGCGCACGGTGCTGTGCAAGGACCCCTTCCGCAGCGTCGACGAGCGCGTGGAACGACTCATCGAGTCGATGTGACGTGCGGGGCGTGATGTGAGGACGGTGGTTCCGGCGGTCGTGCGGCCCTTCGCGGGGACGGCACGGCCGGTACGACGGCGCGTGCGCGGAGCGTTCGCGACCGGGCTGGTGGTCGCCGCCACCCTCCTGCTGGGGGCGTGCGAGGAGCCCGGGGACACGCCGTCGACGCCGGCGAACACCGCGCTCGAGGTGACCGGCTCCGCGGGGTCGCCCCCCACGCTCGACTACACACCCCCGCTCGACGTGCCGGAGGTGCGCTCCGAGGTGGTGTGGCCGGGGACCGGACGCGAGCTCGTGGACGGCGACCCGGTGCTCCTCAACCTCTACGCGCAGGACGCGCGGGACGCGACGGTGCTGCAGAACACCTACGCCGACGCGCCGCAGTGGCTCACGCTCGACGACTCCTCCGTGGGCAGCGAGCTCGCCGACGAGCTGCGCGGGCAGCGCGTCGGGGCGCGCCTGCTGCACGTCGAGGAGGACGACGGCGTCCCCGTCGTCCTCGTGGTCGACGTGCTGCCGACCCGGGCGGACGGGGAGGCCGTCGCGCCCGCGGCCGCCGAGGGCGTACCGACGGTGACGCTCGGCGAGGACGGCGCCCCGACGATCACGATCCCGCCGGACGCCGCCCCGCCGGGCGACCTCGGGATCCGGCCGCTGATCCGCGGCGACGGACGTCAGGTCGAGGCGGGCCAGGTCGTCACGGTCCGCTTCACGGGGGTGCGCTGGTCGGACGGCGAGGTGTTCGACACCTCGTGGGCGCCGGACGCGGCCCCGTCGTCCGTGATGATCGGCCTCGGCGAGGTGATCGAGGGCTGGGAGCAGGGGCTGCTCGAGCAGTCCGTGGGCAGCCAGGTCATGCTCGTCGTCCCGCCGGAGCTCGGCTACGAGGGCACCGCGAGCCCGCTCGCCGGCGAGACGCTCGTGTACGTCGTCGACATCCTCGACGCGCACTTCCCCGTGACGGCGGAGGAGGCGGCGGGCGGGGCCGATCCTGCCGCGCCCGACCAGACCGGCGAGGCGCCGGCCGACCAAGGAGAGACCTCATGACCGTCGCGATCCGCGTGATCCCGTGCCTCGACGTCGACGCGGGACGCGTCGTCAAGGGCGTGAACTTCGAGAACCTGCGCGACGCGGGCGACCCCGTCGAGCTCGCGTCCCGCTACGACCGCGAGGGCGCGGACGAGGTGACGTTCCTCGACGTCTCGGCGTCCTCCGGCAACCGCGAGACGACGTACGACGTCGTGCGTCGCACCGCCGAGCAGGTGTTCGTGCCGCTCACGGTGGGCGGCGGCGTGCGTGCGGTCGACGACGTCGACCGGCTCCTGCGCGCGGGGGCCGACAAGGTCGGGGTGAACACGGCCGCGATCGCGCGTCCCGAGCTCATCGCCGAGATCGCCGACCGGTTCGGCAGCCAGGTGCTCGTGCTGTCGGTCGACGCGCGCCGCACCACCGGGGACGCGCGCACGGACTCGGGGTACGAGGTGACGACCCACGGCGGGCGACGCGGCACGGGCATCGACGCGGTCGGCTGGGCCGCGCGCGCGGCCGAGCTCGGGGCGGGCGAGATCCTGCTCAACTCGATGGACGCGGACGGGACGACGTCGGGCTTCGACCTCGAGATGTTCGCCGCGGTGCGGCGCGAGGTCCGCGTACCGCTCATCGCGAGCGGGGGAGCCGGTACCACCGAGCACTTCGTCGAGGCGGCGCGGGCGGGGGCGGACGCGGTCCTCGCCGCGAGCGTCTTCCACTTCGGCGCGCTCACCGTCGGGCAGGTGAAGGACGCGCTGCGCGACGCAGGCATCGAGGTGCGCTGAGCCGGGCACGCGCCGGATGACGGCGAGGTGCGGGCGTGCCGGTAGCGGCCGGACCGGCGCACCGGGCTCGGGCAGGACCGATTCCTCGTGAGAGGATCGTAGGATCCCGAACGAAAGACGAGGTACGTCCCGTGCCCGGCAGCACGACGCGCCCGAACGGTGCCGACGCCCAGCCCTCCGTCCCTGACTCCCTCCCCGCGGAACCGCGGGTCCGTCGCCCCCACGGCCTCACCGGGTCGCGCGTGCGCCGCTCGCTCGCCCTCATGGGCCGTGGCCTGCGCGACGAGCCGCGCACGTACGTCCTCGCGATCGGCTCGTCCGCGGTCTTCGGCGCGCTGACGGTCGGCGTGAGCGCCGCGATCGGCACCGTCACCGACGAGGTCGTCGTGCCGGCGCTCGCGGGTGACGAGGCCGCGCGGGACCGCATCTGGATCGCGGGCCTCGTGCTCGCGGGCATCGCCGTCTCCCTCGCGGCGAGCGTCGCCGCGCGGCGCATCTTCGCCGGGAACGGGTACGCCGCGCTCCAGGCCCGCCACCGCACGGCCGTGACGCGGCAGTACCTGCGGCTGCCCATGTCGTGGCACCGCGCGCACCCGGCCGGGCAGCTCCTGTCGAACGCGAGCTCCGACGTCGAGGCCGCGACCGGGGTCTTCAACCCGCTGCCCTTCGCGCTCGGCGTCGTCGTGATGATCGGGGTCGCCGCGGTCATGCTGTTCCGCGTCGACGTGTGGCTGGCGTGCGCCGCGCTCGTCGTCATCCCGGTGGCCGTCGCCGTGAACGTCGTCTTCCAGCGCTACATGTCGCCCGCGATCACGCGCGCCCAGCAGCTGCGCGCGGAAGTGGCCGACGTCGCGCACGAGAGCTTCGAGGCGGCCCTGCTCGTCACGTCGCTCGGCACCGCGGACCGCGAGGAGCGCCGCTTCGCGGAGCGCACCGACGCCCTGCGCGGCGCGAACGTCCGCGTGGGCGTCGTGCGGGCCTTCTTCGACCCGGTCATCGAGCTGCTGCCGTCCCTCGGCACGCTCCTCGTGCTCGGGGTGGGCACCGTGCGCCTCGCGGCGGGCGGCGTCCAGGCGGGCGAGATCGTCACGGCGGCGTACCTCCTGACCATCATGGCCGTCCCGGTGCGCGCCTTCGGCTGGGTCCTCGGCGAGCTGCCGCGCGGCCTCGTCGGGTACGAGCGCATCAGCCGCGTCGTCGACGCCGGGACGGGGCTCGTCCCGGGCGCGCGGACCCTCGCCGGCGCGGGCGGGGTCCGGGTGCGGTTCGAGGACGTGGGCGTCGACGTCCGCCCCGGCGGCCGTCCGGTCACGCTGCTCGACGGGATCGACCTCGACCTCGCGCCCGGCAGCACGGTCGCGGTCGTGGGCTCGACGGGCGCGGGCAAGACGACCCTCGTGTCCCTCCTCGCGCGCCTGTCCGACCCCACGCGGGGCCGGGTCACGCTCGACGGCACCGACGTGCGTGAGGTCCGGCAGTCCGACCTCACCGCGCAGGTCGCGCTCGTCGCGCAGCAGGCGTTCGTGTTCGAGGACACCGTGCGCTCGAACGTCACCCTCGCCGACGAGGGCACCGGTCCCGACGACGACCAGGTCTGGGACGCGCTGCGGCTCGCGCGCGTCGACGACGTGATCGAGCGGCTGCCCGGCGGGCTCGACGCCCCCCTCGGCGAGCGGGGCGCGAACCTCTCCGGCGGACAGCGCCAACGGCTCGCCATCGCCCGCGCCCTCGTCCGGCGCCCGCGTCTGCTCGTGCTCGACGACGCCACGTCAGCCGTCGACCCGCGCGTCGAGCAGCAGATCCTCGCCGGGCTGCGGGACGAGGGCCGGGACCGGCCGACGGTCGTCATGGTCGCGTACCGCATGGCGAGCGTGGCGCTCGCGGACGTCGTCGTGCACGTCGGGTCGGGACGCGTGGTCGACGTCGGGACGCACGAGGAGCTGCTCGCGCGCGACCCCGGGTACCGCGAGCTCGCGACCGCCTACGCGCGCGAGGCGGAACGGCGCGCCGCGGACGAGCAGGACGCCGCGGACGACGAGATCCGTCGGCACGAGGAGCAGGCCGCCGACGAGACGGCCGAACCCTCGACGGGGGACCCGGACCGGCGCGAGGGCTGGCGTGAGGACGAGGCGGACGACGTCGTGCGTCGGACCGAGGCAGGGGCGCTGGAGGAATGACGACCACGACGGCCCAGGACCCGGGCACGACCACGCGCGCGACCGCCGACTCGCGCATCGCCTCGGCGAGCTCGCTCGGCGTGCTCGCGACGCTGCGCCGCGGCGTCCAGGTCTCGCCGCAGATCCTCGACGGGCTCTGGATCACCCTCGGCCTCGCGGTCGCGGCGGCGCTCGGCCGCGTGGTCGTGCCCGTGACCGTCCAGCAGACGATCGACACCGGGATCCTCGCCGACGGCGGGCCCGACACGGCACGCGTCGGGATGCTCGTCGGCGCGGCCGCGGCGGTGCTCGTGGTCGCGGGCCTGTGCTCGGCGCTCGTCAACGTCCGGCTCTTCCGGTCGACGGAGGCAGGGCTCGCGCACCTGCGCGTGCGCGCCTTCCGCCACGTCCACGACCTGTCGGTCCTCACGCAGAACACCGAGCGCCGCGGCTCGCTCGTCTCCCGCGTGACGAGCGACGTCGACACCATCTCGCTGTTCGTGCAGTGGGGCGGCATCATGCTGCTCGTCTCCGTGCTGCAGATCGGCGTCGCGACGGTGCTCATGGCGATCTACTCGTGGCAGCTCACGCTCGTCGTGTGGGCCTGCTTCGTGCCCCTCTTCCTCGTGCTGCGTCCCGCGCAGCGGCGCGTCAACGACGCCTACACGACCGTGCGGGCGCGCGTCGGCGCGATGCTCGGCGCGATCTCCGAGTCCGTGGTCGGCGCCGAGACCATCCGGGCCTACGGCGCGGGCGCGCGCACCGCGCGGCGGATCGACTCCGCCGTCGACGGCACGCGCCGGGCGATGGTCCGCGCGCAGAAGCTCGTCGCGGTGGTCTTCTCCAGCGGCGTCCTCGTCGCGAACCTCGTCCTGGCCGTCGTCGTGGTCGTCGGGTCGCTCCTGGGCGTCGCGGGCGACATCTCCGTGGGCCGGCTCCTCGCGTTCCTCTTCCTCGTCCAGCTCTTCACGGGGCCGGTCCAGATGGCGACCGAGATCCTCAACGAGCTGCAGAACGCCGTGGCGGGCTGGCGGCGCGTGCTCGCGGTCCTGGAGACCCCGGTCGAGGTCGTCGACCCGGGCGAGGACGGCGTCACGAGTCCGCGCGGACCGGCGCACGTGCGCCTCGAGGGCGTGCGGTTCGCGTACCCCGACGGCCCGGAGGTGCTGCACGGGGTCGACCTCGACCTGCCGGCCCGCGCCTCGGTCGCGGTGGTCGGCGCGACCGGGTCGGGCAAGACGACGATCGCGAAGCTCGTCACGCGGCTCATGGACCCCACCGCCGGCCGGGTGCTGCTCGACGGGGTCGACCTGCGCGAGCTCCGCACCGCGAGCCTCCGCGAGCGCGTCGTGCTCGTCCCGCAGGAGGGCTTCCTCTTCGACGGCACGCTCGCCGACAACGTGGCCTACGGCCTGCGGGGCGACGTGGGCGACCCCGCGGCGGGCACGCCGGAGCGCGGACAGATCGAGGCGGCGGTCGAACGGCTCGGTCTCGCCGACTGGGTCGCGGACCTGCCCGACGGCCTCGACACCGAGGTCGGCCAGCGCGGGGAGTCGTTGTCGGCGGGGGAGCGTCAGCTCGTCGCACTTCTGCGCGCGTACCTCGCGGAGGCCGACCTGCTCGTCCTCGACGAGGCGACGTCCGCCGTCGACCCCGCGACCGAGGTGCGGATCGCGCGCGCCCTCGCGTCGCTCACGGCGGGGCGGTCGACGCTCACGATCGCGCACCGCCTGTCCACGGCCGAGGCCGCCGACCTCGTCGTCGTGGTCGACGCCGGGCACGTCGTCGAGCTCGGGCACCACGACGAGCTCGTGCGCGCCGGCGGCGTCTACGCGCACATGCACGACGCGTGGGTCTCGCAGACGCGGTGACCGGTCCCACGTCCGTCCGGGGCGAGACACGCGGCCCGGCGAGGCGCGGCGTCTGGCAGGATTCTCGGGTGCCCGACGACACGCGCCCGCCCGCGCCGACCACCTCCCTCGACCCCGACGTCGCGGCGCGCCTCAAGCGCGACGACGCCGGCCTGGTCGCCGCGATCGTCCAGCAGCACGACACCGGCGAGGTGCTCATGCTCGGCTGGATGGACGACGAGGCGCTGCACCGCACGCTCACGAGCGGACGCGTGACGTTCTGGAGCCGATCGCGGCAGGAGTACTGGCGCAAGGGCGACACGTCCGGGCACGTGCAGGTCGTGCGCTCCGTCGCGCTCGACTGCGACGGCGACGCGCTGCTCGTGCGGGTCCACCAGGTCGGCGCCGCGTGCCACACGGGCACCCGCACCTGCTTCGAGGCCGGGGGAGACCTCGGCGCGGTCGTCGGGGAGCTCCCCGACGCGGTCGCCGGGACCGCCCCCGCCGCTGCAGGACGCACGACCGACCCCGCGACCGATCCCGAGGAGGAGAACCAGTGAACGCGACCGCGCAGGCCGAGCCCACCACCGTCCCGGCAGGCGGACCGGCGTGGGGCGAGACCTGGCCGGTCGCCGCAGGTTTCCGCGCCCTCGCGTCGACGCGCCGCGTCGTGCCGGTGGTCCGCCGCCTCCTGGCCGACGACGTCACTCCCGTCGGGCTGTACCGCACCCTCGCGCAGGGCCGGCCGGGCACGTTCGTGCTCGAGTCCGCCGAGTCCGACGGCACGTGGGGGCGCTGGTCGTTCGTCGGCGCCGCGTCGCGCGCGACCCTGACGTCGCGCGACGGCCGCGCCGTGTGGTCCGGGGACGTGCCTGTCGGCATCCCGACCGAGGGCGACGTCGTCGAGGTCCTCGACGCGACGCTCGAGGCGCTGCGCACGCCGCCCGTCGACGGCCTCCCGCCGCTCACCGGGGGCCTCGCGGGCGCGATCGGCTGGGACGTCATCCGGCACTGGGAGCCCACGCTGCCCGCCGCGGCGCCCGACGAGCTCGGGGTGCCCGAGCTGACGCTGTGCCTCGCGACGGACGTCGCCGCGGTCGACCACCGCGAGGGCAGCGTGTGGCTCGTCGCGAACGCGATCAACTTCGACGACACCGACGAGCGCGTCGACGAGGCCTACGCGGACGCCGTCGCGCGGCTCGACGCGATGCAGGCGCGGCTCGTCGCCGGCGGCTCGCACGTCGTGTCGGTCGGTGCCGACGTGCCCGAGCCCCAGCTCGAGTTCCGCTCGACGCGCGAGGAGTTCGAGGCGTCGGTCGTCGCGGGCAAGGACGCGATCCGGGAGGGCGAGGTCTTCCAGGTCGTGCTCTCCCAGCGCCTCGACCTCGACTGCCCCGCGGAGCCGCTCGACGTGTACCGCGCGCTGCGGACCATCAACCCCAGCCCGTACATGTACTACTTCCAGCTCACCGACCCCGACGGGCGGGAGTTCGCCGTCGTCGGGTCGAGCCCGGAGACGCTCGTCAAGGTGACCGCCGGCCGGGTCGTGACGTTCCCCATCGCGGGGTCGCGACCCCGGGGCGCGACGCCCGAGGAGGACGTGGCGCTCGGCGAGGAGCTCCTCGAGGACCCGAAGGAGCGCGCCGAGCACATCATGCTCGTCGACCTGTCGCGCAACGACCTCGTCAAGGTGTGCGAGCCGACGTCCGTCGAGGTCGTGGAGTTCATGGCGACCAAGCGGTTCAGCCACATCATGCACCTGTGCTCGACCGTCGTGGGCACCCTGCGCGACGGCGCGACGGCGCTCGACGCGTTCCGCGCGACGTTCCCGGCCGGCACGCTCTCGGGCGCGCCCAAGCCGCGCGCGATCGCGCTGATCGACGAGCTCGAGCCCGCGCGCCGCGGGATCTACGGCGGCACGGCCGGCTACTTCGACTTCGCGGGCGACATGGACATGGCGATCGCGATCCGCACCGCGCTCATCCGCGACGGGCGCGCGAGCGTCCAGGCCGGCGGTGGGATCGTGGCCGACTCGGTCCCGGCGCTGGAGTACGCGGAGTCGCGGAACAAGGCCGCGGCCGCCGTCCGGGCCGTCCAGGTCGCCGCACGGCTGCGGGGCCTGTGATGAGTACTGACGCCACGTCGGGCGCGCGGAGGCCGTCGCGTCGTGCGGCGATCTGGCTGCTCCTGCTGCTCGGGGGCGCGACGCTCGCCGCGTCCGCCGTCACGTGGTCGACCACGACGGGGGCGACCGCGCTCGACCCCGTCGTGGAGGTCTCGGTGAACGGGACCACCGCGGCCCCCGGCGTCGGCGCCGCCGCTCTCGTCCTCGTGGCCGCCGGGCTCGCGCTCGGGCTGGTCGGCCGCGTCGGGCGGTGGGTCGTGCTCGCCGTCGCGGCGGCCAGCGGCGCGGTCACCACCGCCGCGGCGCTCGGCGTCGCGCTCGACCCCGAGCCGAGCGCGCGCTCCGCCGTCGCCGAGGCGACCGGGGTCACCGAGCTCACGTCGGCCGTCTCGCTCACACCGGCGCCGTGGGTCGCGGCCGCGCTCGGCGTGCTGACCGTCCTGGCGGTGGCGTGGGTCGCCGTCGGCTCGCGCGGGTGGCAGCAGGCCTCGACGCGGCACGAGCGCGACGCCTCCGCGACCGGCGGCCCGGCGCGAGGCGACGCCGGGGGCGCGACCGTGGGCCCGACGGCGGCGCGCCCGGGCACGGGCACCCACGACCCGGCGCGGACCCCGCGGGACGACGACCTCACCGACCACGACGCCTGGGACGCGCTGTCCCGGGGCGAGGACCCCACCGACCGCTGACCCCCAGAACCCGTCCCCACGACCCGGCCGAGGGCCCGCCGCACCGCGCGGCGCCGAGGACGGGTCCGATAGTCTGGCTGCACATCATGACGAAAGGCACGACCCCCATGGCCGAGAACCAGAAGACGACCGAGATCGCCTACCTCCCGCCCGCGGCACCGCCCACCAACCACGGGCACACCGTCGCCGCGTGGACCACGATGATCGGCATCATGACCGGTGCGCTCGTCGCCGCGGTCGGCGTCGTGCTCCCTGCGGTCTCGGACGTCTCCTCCGCCGTCTGGCTCTTCTGGGTCGGCATGGGCGTCGTCGCGCTGAGCCTCGTGGCCGGTGTCGTGCTCCGGAACATGGGCTACGGGCAGAAGTCCGTCTCGCGGTGACCCAGCCGCCGGTCAGCGGACAGCCGGAGGGCGAGAGCGCTCCGGCGACGCCGTACCCCGGCGCTGCTCCGTACCCGGGCGCTGGTCCGTACTCCGCCAGTGGCCCGTACCCCGCGGCTGCTCCGTACCCCGGACCCGGCCCGTACCCGCCGGCCCTCCCGCAGAACGGTCGCGCGGTGTGGTCGCTCGTCCTCGGCATCGCGTCGTTCGTCCTGAGCTGCGGGCTGCTGACGGGCATCCCCGCGATCATCCTCGGCACGCAGGCGAGGCGGGCGGTCGCGAACGGCCAGGCTGACAACGGCGGCCTGGCCACTGCGGGCATCGTGCTCGGCTGGGTCGCCGTCGGGCTCTCCGTCGTCGCGATCGCCCTGGCCGCGATCCTGTTCCCCGCACTGCTCGCCTGGGTCGGGTCGATCCCGGACCAGCAGTGAGCGAGCCGTCGTCCCGGAGCGGGACGCTCCCGAGCGGCGTGCCGGTCGGCGGACCGCCCGAGCCGGAGCCCGAGCACCGCGTTCGCGGGCCGCGGGGTGCGGCGGCGCCGCTCGCGACCGGCGCCGCGGTCGCGGCGGGCGTCGCGTACGTCGGGCTCGTCGACCCGAACCGGCCCGGCCACTTCCTCACGTGCCCCCTGCTCGCGCTGACGGGCCTCGCGTGCCCGGGGTGCGGAGGGCTCCGCGCGACGCACGACCTGGTCCACCTCGACGTCGCCGGCGCCTGGTCGATGAACCCGCTCTGGGTGCTCGTCGCACCGCTGCTCGTGGGCCTGTGGTCGGTGTGGCTCGTCCGTGCGTGGAAGGGCCGACCGGGTCCGAGCCTGCCGCCCTCCGTGGCGTGGACAGGCCTCGTCGTGCTCGTCGCGTTCGGCGTCCTGCGCAACGTCCCGGGGCTCGCCGAGTGGCTCGGGCCCAGCCCCTCCTGAGGGCTCCGGCGCACGTCTCGCGGGGTGGGCCGTGGTCATCGTCACTCGGGCACGGCTCTACGATGGCAGATACCTCCGTGTCAACGGGCTGACTCGTACCTGTGGACGAGCCCGTTCGGGTCGACCGACGACGGAGGCCGAGGGGACGAGCACGGGGAGTGATGGGGCGATGACGGTACTCGACGACATCGTCGCCGGGGTGCGCGAGGATCTCGCGGCACGCCAGGCGACGACCTCGCTGGACGACCTCAAGGAGCGTGCGTCACGCGTGCCGGGCGCGCTCGAGTGCGTGAGCCGCCTGAAGGCGGACCACGCCGTCGCGATCATCGCCGAGGTGAAGCGCTCGAGCCCGAGCAAGGGCGTGCTCGCCTCGATCGCCGACCCCGCCGAGCTCGCCGGCGAGTACGAGAAGGGCGGCGCGTCCGCGATCTCCGTGCTCACCGAGCAGCGTCGGTTCAACGGCAGCCTCGCAGACCTGGACGCCGTCCGCGCGCGCGTCGACGTGCCCGTGCTGCGCAAGGACTTCGTCGTGACGCCCTACCAGGTGTGGGAGGCGCGCGCCCACGGCGCGGACATCGTGCTCCTCATCGTCGCCGCGCTCGAGCAGACGGTGCTCACGTCGCTCGTGGAGCGGGTGCACTCGCTCGGCATGACAGCTCTCGTCGAGGTCCACACGCTCGACGAGGTGGGGCGCGCGCTCGACGCCGGCGCCCGCGTCGTCGGTGTGAACTCGCGCGACCTCAAGACGCTCGACGTCGACCGCACCACCTTCGCGCGCCTCGCGCCCGCCATCCCCGACGAGGTCGTGCGCGTCGCCGAGTCGGGTGTGCGCGGACCGCACGACGTCATGGACTACGCGCGGTCCGGGGCCCACGCCGTGCTCGTCGGGGAGGCGCTCGTCACGGACGACGCCCCGCGCGCGTCCGTCGCGGACCTCGTGGCGGCCGGTGCGCACCCGTCCCTGTGGTCCGTGCGGCCCTGAGGCGTCGACCGTCCCCGACCGTCACGCAGCAGGTGCCGCGCCCCGGCCCCCACCCCGTCTCCCGCAGGAGGTCCGGCCCCGTGCCCGACTCGACACCCACCACCCCTGAGACTGCCGACACCGCCTCGGTGCGCGCCGAGCTCACCCGCTCGCTCGCGAACCAGGAAGGCCCGTACTTCGGTGCCTTCGGCGGACGCTTCGTCCCCGAGGCGCTCATCGCCGCCCTCGACGAGCTCGAGACCGAGTACCGCAAGGCGCTCGACGACCCGGCGTTCGTCAACGAGCTCGCGCGCCTGCAGCGCGAGTACACCGGTCGGCCCAGCCCGCTCACGGAGGTCGCTCGCTTCGCCGAGCACGTCGGCGGTGCCCCGGGCGCCGTCCGGATGTTCCTCAAGCGCGAGGACCTCAACCACACCGGCTCGCACAAGATCAACAACGTGCTCGGCCAGGCGCTCCTCGTGAAGCGCATGGGCAAGACGCGCGTCATCGCCGAGACCGGGGCGGGCCAGCACGGCGTCGCGACGGCGACGGCCGCGGCGCTGCTCGACCTCGAGTGCGTCGTCTACATGGGCGAGGAGGACACGCGGCGCCAGGCGCTCAACGTCGCCCGCATGCGGCTCCTGGGCGCCGAGGTCGTCCCCGTGACGATCGGGCAGCGCACCCTGAAGGACGCGATCAACGAGGCGCTGCGCGACTGGGTCGCGAACGTCGAGTCCACGCACTACCTCCTGGGCACCGTGACCGGGCCCCACCCCTTCCCCGAGATGGTGCGCGAGTTCCACCGCGTCATCGGCGAGGAGGCGCGCACCCAGGTCCTCGACCGGATCGGCCGCCTCCCGGACGCCGTCGCGGCGTGCGTCGGCGGAGGTTCCAACGCGCTCGGCATCTTCAACGCGTTCCTCGACGACGACGGCGTCGAGCTGTTCGGGTTCGAGGCGGGCGGCGAGGGCGTCGAGACCGGCCGGCACGCCGCCCGGTTCAGCGGCGGCGTCCCCGGCGTGCTGCACGGCGCTCGCTCCTACCTCCTCCAGGACGAGGACGGGCAGACGCTGCCCAGCCACTCGGTCTCCGCCGGGCTCGACTACCCGAGCGTCGGTCCCGCGCACGCGTGGCTGCACGACCTCGGGCGGGCGACCTACCAGCCCGTGACGGACGCCGAGGCGATGGAGGCGTTCCGCCTGCTGTGCCGCACGGAGGGCATCATCCCGGCGATCGAGTCGGCGCACGCCCTCGCCGGCGCGCTGCGCGTGGGCCGCGACGCCGTCGCGGCAGGTCGCGAGGACTACGTGGTCCTCGTCAACCTCTCGGGCCGGGGGGACAAGGACGTGGCGACCGCCGCACGGTGGTTCGACCTCGTGGACGACGACGCGATCGCCGAGACGGCGACGGGTACGGAGGGACAGCTGTGAACGGCGTGCAGGAGGCCCGTGGCACTGCGGTGCCGAGCGAGCCGGGCGTGATCACCTCGCCCACCGCCGACCGCCTCGCCGCGCTGCGGGGCGAAGGACGGGCGGCGCTCGTGGGCTACCTCCCGGTCGGGTTCCCGACCGTGGACCGGTCGATCGAGGCCGCGCTCGCGCTCGTCGACGCGGGCGTCGACGTCCTCGAGCTGGGCGTCCCGTACACCGACCCGGTGATGGACGGCCCCGTGATCCAGGCCGCGGCGCAGACCGCGCTGGACGCGGGGAGCCGCGTCGCGGACGTGTTCCGCGTCGTCGAGGCCGTGTCCTCGCGCACGGGCGGCACGGTGCCCGTCCTCGTCATGACCTACTGGAACCCGGTCCTGCGCTACGGCGTCGATGCGTTCGCGCGCGACCTCGCGGCGGCCGGCGGCGCGGGGCTCATCACGCCGGACCTCATCCCCGACGAGGGGCGGGAGTGGATCGAGGCCGCGGACCGCCACGGTCTCGACCGCGTGTTCCTCGTCGCGCCGAGCTCGACGCCCGAGCGGCTGCGCCTGACGGTGCGCGCGACGCGCGGCTTCGTCTACGCGGCCTCGACCATGGGTGTCACGGGGGAGCGGACGCAGGTCGGACCGCGCGCCGAGCAGCTCGTCGCCGACACACGCGCAGCCGGAGCGTCGTTCGTGTGCGTCGGCCTCGGGGTCTCGACCGGCGCGCAGGCCGCGGAGGTCGCGCGCTTCGCCGACGGCGTCATCGTGGGCTCGGCGTTCGTCCGCCCGCTGCTCACGGACGCGCCCTGGGAGGAGCGTCTCGCCGCGCTGCGCGCGGTCGCGTCGTCGCTCGTCGACGGCGTCCGCGGGGCTCGTCCACCGGCCGCCGACGACGAGGCCGCTGCGACGGCGGGGGCCGCGCGCACGGGCGAGGTGGTCGCATGAGCGCCGCGCTCGCCGTCGCGCAGGTCGTCGAGGCCGCGGGCGCGCTGCCCGCGGCGATCCCCAGCCCGCCGCAGCACACGTGGTACCTCGGGCCGTTCCCGATCCGCGCGTACGCGCTCGCGATCCTCGCGGGCATCGTCGTCGCGCTGTGGCTCACCCGGCGTCGCTGGGTCGAGCGCGGCGGCGAGGCGGACGACGTGCTGGAGATCGCCTTCTGGGCCGTGCCGTTCGGCATCATCGGCGGCCGGATCTACCACGTGTTCTCGACGCCCGACCCGTACTGGGGTCCCGGCGGCGACCCGGTCCGCGCGCTGTACGTGTGGGAGGGCGGCCTGGGGATCTGGGGCGCCGTCGCGCTCGGCGCCGTGGGCGCGTACATCGGCTGCCGCCGGCAGAAGGTCAGCTTCCCCGCGTTCGCCGACGCGCTCGCGCCCGGCCTCCTGCTCGCCCAGGCGGTCGGGCGGCTCGGAAACTGGTTCAACCAGGAGCTGTTCGGGTCGCCGACGACGCTCCCGTGGGGCCTGCGGGTCGACGACTCGGTCGCCGCGGCCGCCGGGTTCCCGCCCGGGACGCTGTTCCACCCGACGTTCCTGTACGAGATGGTCTGGAACATCGGCGCTGCCCTGCTCCTGATCTACGTGGACCGTCGGTTCCGGCTCGGTCATGGTCGGGTATTCTGGCTGTACGTCTTCGTCTACACGCTGGGTCGGGTGTGGATCGAGATGTTGCGCATCGACGAGGCCGAGCTCGTCTGGGGTCTTCGGCTGAACGTCTGGACCTCGATCGTGGTCGGTGTCGGTGCGTTGGTAGCGTTTATCGTTGTCGGGCGTCGCCACCCCGGGCGCGAGGAGACGGTCTCTCTGGAGACGTCCTCCGAGGGATCGCCCGAGGAGACGACCGCCACGGCGTCGGAGGAGCCGGTCGAGCAGTCGACCGGTGACGAGGACGCCGAGCAGACCGAGGACTCCGACGACTCGGAGGAGTCCGAGCAGGCAGGTGCCGCGCGACCAGACCCAGGTCGCTGAGCTCCCGTCATTCATCGGCGAATCCGCCGGGCGACCGCCCGGTGGGTTCTGTCATGTCCGTAGGGCCGAAGACGTCCCGAATCCCCCCAGCTGGAACCAGCCCGGCCGTCATGGCCGGGCGCCTGTGAGGACGGTGTTGATGACCACGCCGCAGCATCGGGACGCGTACAGGGCACCTGCCCTGTCCGTGGCTCCCACGGCTCTCGGTCTGTACGACCCCGCCGCCGAGCACGACGCGTGCGGTGTCGCCTTCGTGGCGACGCTGCGCGGTACGCCCGGACGCGACATCGTTGACGCAGGGCTCACCGCCCTGCTCAACCTCGACCACCGCGGCGCCGTCGGCGCCGAGGAGAACAGCGGCGACGGCGCCGGGATCCTCACGCAGATCCCCGACGCCTTCGTGCGCGACGTCGTCGACGCCGAGCTCCCGCCCCCGGGGCACTACGCGATCGGCATGGCGTTCCTCCCGCAGGACGACGAGGCCGCAGCGGCCGCCGTCCGCGGGGTCGAGGCGATCGCGGCCGAGGAGAAGCTCGACGTCCTCGCCTGGCGCGACGTGCCGGTCACGGCCGACCTCGTCGGCCCGTCGGCCCGCGCCTCCATGCCCACGTTCCGCCAGGTCGTCGTCGCCGACCCGGCGCGCGAGCTCTCGGGCGTCGCGCTCGACCGGCGCACGTTCCGGCTGCGCAAGCGCGCCGAGAACGAGCTGGGCCTGTTCTTCGCGTCGCTGTCCGCACGGACGCTCACGTACAAGGGCATGCTCACGACGGCCCAGCTCGAGCCGTTCTTCCCGGACCTGTCCGACCCGCGCTACGCGAGCGAGATCGCGCTCGTGCACTCGCGCTTCTCGACGAACACCTTCCCGTCGTGGCCGCTCGCGCAGCCGTTCCGCATGATCGCGCACAACGGCGAGATCAACACGGTGCGCGGCAACCGCAACTGGATGGCCGCGCGCGAGGGCACGCTGGAGAGCGAGGCGCTCGGCGACCTCGCGCCGCTGCTGCCCGTGTGCTCCGACGGCTCGAGCGACTCCGCGAGCTTCGACGAGGTGCTCGAGCTCCTGCACCTGTCGGGGCGTCCGCTGCCGCACGCGGTCCTCATGATGATCCCGGAGGCGTGGGAGAACCACGCCGACATGGACCCGGACCTGCGCGCGTTCTACGAGTACCACGCGGCCCTCATGGAGCCGTGGGACGGCCCGGCCTGCCTGAACTTCACGGACGGCACCCTCATCGGCGCCGTGCTCGACCGCAACGGCCTGCGCCCCGGGCGCTACTGGGTGACCGAGGACGGGCTCGTCGTGCTGGCGAGCGAGGCGGGCGTGCTCGACCTCGACCCCGCGACGATCGTCCGCAAGGGCCGCCTGGAGCCCGGGCGCATGTTCCTCGTCGACACCGGCCAGGGCCGGATCGTCGAGGACGAGGAGATCAAGTCCCAGCTCGCCGCGCAGCGCCCGTACGCGCAGTGGGTCGCCGACAACTCGGTCTACCTCGACCAGCTCCCCGAGCGCGAGCACGTCGCGCACAGCCCTGCGTCGGTACAGCGGCGCCAGCGCGCCTTCGGCTACACGGAGGAGGAGCTCAAGGTCATCCTCACGCCGATGGGCAACACGGGCGCCGAGCCGCTCGGCGCCATGGGCACCGACACGCCCGTCGCGGTGCTCTCCGAGCGCCCGCGACTGCTGTTCGACTACTTCACGCAGATGTTCGCCCAGGTGACGAACCCGCCGCTCGACGCGATCCGCGAGGAGCTCGTGACGTCGATCGGCGGGGCGATCGGCCCCGAGCCGAACCTCCTCGTCGACACGCCGGAGCACGCGCGCAAGCTCGTGCTGCCGTTCCCCGTGCTCGACAACGACCAGCTCGCGAAGATCATCCGCGTCGACAAGGACCCGAGCCTCGCCGGGATCTTCCGCGCGGTCACCGTCCGCGGTCTGTACCGCGTCGCGGGCGGGGGAGAGGCGCTGCTCGAGCGGCTCGAGGAGATCTTCGCGGAGGTCGACGCGCACGTGGAGGCCGGCGCGAGCTTCATCGTGCTGTCCGACCGCGACTCCGACTCCGACCTCGCGCCGATCCCGTCGCTCCTGCTCTCGAGCGCCGTGCACCACCACCTCCTGCGTCGGCACACCCGTACTCAGGTGTCGCTCGTCGTCGAGGCGGGGGACGTGCGCGAGACGCACCACGTCGCACTCCTCATCGGGTACGGCGCGGCCGCGGTCAACCCGTACCTCGCGATGGAGACGGTCGAGGACCTCGCGCGTCGCGGCTACCTCGCGGTGGACCCCGAGAAGGCCGTCGCGAACCTCATCAAGGCGCTCGGCAAGGGCGTGCTCAAGGTCATGAGCAAGATGGGCATCTCGACCATCTCCTCGTACCGTGGCGCCCAGGTCTTCGAGGCCGTCGGGCTCTCGCACGACCTCGTGCGCGACTACTTCGCGGGCACGACCTCGCGGCTCGGTGGCATCGGTCTCGACGTGGTCGCGGCCGAGGTCGCGGCACGGCACGCCGAGGCGTACCCCGCCTCGGGCAACCACCAGGCGCACGTGCGCCTCACCACCGGCGGCGAGTACCAGTGGCGCCGGGACGGCGAGGAGCACCTCTTCGACCCGGAGACGGTGTTCCGCCTGCAGCACTCGACGCGCGAGCGTCGGTTCGACGTCTTCCGCGACTACACGCACCGGGTCGACGAGCAGTCGTCGCGGCTCATGACGCTGCGCGGCCTGCTCGCGCTGCGCGAGGGGGACCGTCCCGCGGTGCCGCTCGACGAGGTCGAGCCGGTGAGCGAGATCGTCAAGCGGTTCAACACCGGCGCGATGTCCTACGGCTCGATCTCGGCCGAGGCGCACGAGACGCTCGCCATCGCCATGAACCGCCTCGGCGGCCGCTCGAACACGGGCGAGGGCGGCGAGGACTCCGAGCGCCTCTACGACCCGGAGCGTCGCTCGAAGGTCAAGCAGATCGCGTCGGGACGCTTCGGCGTCACGAGCGAGTACCTGACCAACGCCGACGACATCCAGATCAAGCTCGCGCAGGGCGCCAAGCCCGGCGAGGGCGGTCAGCTCCCGGGGCACAAGGTGTACCCGTGGGTCGCGAAGACCCGGCACTCGACGCCGGGTGTCGGCCTCATCTCGCCGCCGCCGCACCACGACATCTACTCGATCGAGGACCTCGCGCAGCTGATCCACGACGCGAAGAACGCGAACCCCGCGGCACGCATCCACGTCAAGCTCGTGTCCGAGTTCGGCGTGGGCACGGTCGCGACGGGCGTGTCCAAGGCGCACGCGGACGTCGTGCTCATCTCCGGGCACGACGGCGGCACGGGCGCGAGCCCGCTCACGTCGCTCAAGCACGCCGGCACGCCGTGGGAGATCGGCCTCGCCGAGACCCAGCAGACGCTCGTGCTCAACAACCTGCGCGACCGCATCGTCGTGCAGGTGGACGGGCAGATGAAGACCGGTCGCGACGTCGTCGTGGCGGCGCTGCTCGGAGCCGAGGAGTTCGGCTTCGCGACCGCACCGATGGTCGTCTCCGGCTGCGTCATGATGCGCGTCTGCCACCTCGACACGTGCCCGGTGGGCGTCGCGACGCAGAACCCCGAGCTGCGCTCGCGGTTCACGGGCAAGCCCGAGTTCGTCGTGAACTTCTTCGAGTTCATCGCCGAGGAGGTGCGCGAGTACCTCGCGCGGCTGGGCTTCCGCAGCATCGAGGAGGCCGTCGGCCGCGTCGAGCTGCTCGACACGCGCAAGGCCGTCGACCACTGGAAGGCGCAGGGCCTGGACCTCGGTCCCGTGCTCGAGCGGCCGGTCCCGGTCGAGGGCTCCTCGCTGCGGAACACCACGACGCAGGACCACGGCCTGGACAAGGCGCTCGACAACCAGCTCATCTCGCTCGCGGCCGACGCGCTCGAGCGGCAGGAGCCGGTCCGGATCTCCCTGTCGGTGCGCAACGTCAACCGCACCGTCGGGACGATGCTCGGCCACGAGGTCACCAAGCGCTACCGCGGCGAGGGCCTGCCCGACGACACGATCGACGTCACTCTCACCGGGTCCGCCGGCCAGTCGTTCGGCGCGTTCGTGCCGCGCGGTGTCACGCTGCGCCTGTTCGGCGACGCGAACGACTACGTCGGCAAGGGACTGTCGGGCGGGCGCATCGTGGTGCGGCCCGACCGCAACGCCGTGCTCACGGGATCGAGCAACGTCGTCGCGGGCAACGTCATCGGCTACGGCGCGACGTCCGGCGAGATCTTCCTGCGCGGGCGCGTCGGCGAGCGCTTCGGCGTGCGCAACTCGGGCGCGACGCTCGTCGTCGAGGGTGTGGGCGACCACGGCTGCGAGTACATGACGGGCGGCACCGTGCTCGTGCTCGGGCCGACCGGGCGCAACTTCGGCGCCGGCATGTCCGGTGGCACGGCGTACGTCCTCGACCTGCGCGAGGCGTCGGTCAACACGAGCGCGCTCGCCACCGGGGAGCTGGGCCTCGGCCCGCTCGAGGACGCCGAGGTCGAGCTCGTGGAGCAGCTCGTGCGGCGGCACCACGAGGAGACCGGGTCGCTGCTCGCGGCCGAGCTCCTCGACGACTTCCCCGCGGCGGTCCGGCGGTTCACCCGCGTGCTGCCGACCGACTTCGCGCGCATGCGCTCCGCGCTGGAGAAGGCCGAGTCCTCGGGTCTCGACCCTGCGGCACCGGGCGTGTGGGACCAGATTCTGGAGGTGGCCCGTGGCTGACCCCCGTGGCTTTCTGAAGGTGCGGGAGCGCGAGCTCCCGCCGAACCGGCCCGTCGCCGTGCGCCTGCGGGACTGGCAGGACGTGCACGCCCACCTCGAGGAGGGGCAGGTCTTCCTCAAGGAGCAGGCGGGCCGCTGCATGGACTGCGGCATCCCGTTCTGCCACCAGGGCTGCCCGCTCGGGAACCTCATCCCGGAGTGGAACGACCTCGTCTACCGCGAGCAGTGGGCCGACGCGATCGACCGCCTCCACGAGACGAACAACTTCCCGGAGTTCACGGGTCGCGTGTGCCCGGCGCCGTGCGAGTCGAGCTGTGTGCTCGGCATCAACCAGCCGGCGGTGACGATCAAGAACGTCGAGGTCTCGATCATCGACGAGGCGTTCGCCCGGGGCTACGTCACGCCGCAGGTGCCTCAGCGCCTCACCGGCTCGACGGTCGCCGTCGTCGGGTCCGGCCCGGCCGGGCTCGCCGCCGCGCAGCAGCTCACGCGCGCCGGCCACACGGTCGCCGTGTACGAGCGGGACGACGCGATCGGCGGGCTGCTGCGCTACGGAATCCCCGACTTCAAGCTCGAGAAGGTCCACATCGACCGCCGCATCGCGCAGATGGAGGCCGAGGGCACGCGGTTCCGCCCCGGCGTCGAGATCGGCGTCGACATCACGTGGGACGAGCTGCGCGCCCGCTTCGACGCGGTCGTCGTCGCGACGGGCGCCACGGTGCCGCGCGACCTCACGATCCCCGGCCGCGAGCTCGACGGCGTCCACTTCGCGATGGAGTTCCTCCACCAGGCGAACGAGGTCGTCGCAGGTCACGAGGTCCCCGGGCAGATCACGGCGACGGGCAAGCACGTCATCGTCATCGGCGGCGGCGACACCGGCTCCGACTGCCTCGGCACGTCGCTGCGCCAGGGCGCGGCGAGCGTCACGACCCTCGCCATCGGCAAGCAGCCCCCGCTCGAGCGGGCCGCGAGCCAGCCCTGGCCGACCGACCCCATCGTCTTCGAGGTGTCGTCCTCGCACGAGGAGGGCGGCGAGCGCGAGTACCTCGCGTCGACCGTCGAGCTCCTCGGTGACGAGGCGGGAAGGGTCACGGCGCTGCGCGTCGCGGAGACCGAGTACCTGCCCGACGGCCGCCGCGTGCCGAAGGCGGGCACCGAGCGCGAGATCCCCGCAGACCTCGTGCTCGTCGCGATGGGCTTCACCGGTCCCGAGACGCACACCCTCACGGGGCAGTCGGAGGCCGGGCTGACGGACCGCGGGCTCGTGGCCCGTGACGACGACTTCGCGTCGACGCTCCCCGGCGTCTTCGTGGCGGGGGACGCCGGGCGCGGTCAGTCGCTGATCGTGTGGGCGATCGCCGAGGGTCGGGCGGCGGCGGCCTCCGTCGACGCCTACCTTCAGGGAGGGACGGAGCTGCCCGCGCCGGTACGCGCGAGCACCGTGTCCTTGCGCGCTTGACGTGCACCCCGGCGCCGGGTGTCCGGCGCCGGGACGATGAGCGGGGCATCCTGGGAGGGGCACCCCGCGACGACCGGCTCGCGGCCGGTCGGAGAACCAGAGGCTGGAGATATGCGCAGAGCAAAGATCGTCTGCACCATCGGACCCGCGACCGAGTCGAAGGAGCAGCTCAAGGCGCTCGTCGACGCCGGGATGGACGTGGCCCGGATCAACCGGAGCCACGGCAGCGCCGCGGAGCACGAGGCCGTCTACCACGGCGTCCGTGAGGCCGCAGCGGCCTCGGGCCGCTCCGTCGCCGTCCTCGTCGACCTCCAGGGGCCGAAGATCCGCCTCGGGCGTTTCGGCGGCGACGAGAAGCACTGGCTCGACGAGGGTGACACGTTCACCATCACGACCGAGGACGTCGTCGGCACCAAGGAGCTCGTCTCGACGACCCACAAGGGCCTGCCGGGCGACGCACGCGTCGGGGACCCGCTGCTCATCGACGACGGCAAGGTGCTCGTCCGGGTCACGGCGGTCGAGGGACCGCGCGTGGTCACCCGCGTCGAGGTCGCCGGCCCGGTGTCCAACAACAAGGGCATCAACCTGCCCGGGGTCGCCGTCTCCGTCCCGGCGCTGTCCGAGAAGGACCGCGACGACCTCCGGTGGGCGCTGCGCCTCGGCGCCGACATCATCGCGCTGTCGTTCGTTCGCTCCGCGGCCGACTTCGACGACGTCAAGGCGATCATGGACGAGGAGGGCCGCACGGTCCCGGTCGTCGCGAAGATCGAGAAGCCGCAGGCGATCGACAACCTCGCCGAGATCGTCGACGCCTTCGACGGCGTCATGGTCGCGCGCGGCGACCTCGCGGTCGAGCTCCCGCTCGAGCAGGTCCCGCTCGTGCAGAAGCGCATCGTCGAGCTCGCGCGCCGCAACGCGAAGCCCGTCATCGTGGCCACGCAGGTGCTCGAGTCCATGACGAACTCGCCGCGCCCCACGCGCGCCGAGGCGTCGGACTGCGCCAACGCCGTGCTCGACGGCGCGGACGCGGTCATGCTGTCCGGCGAGACGAGCGTCGGGGAGTACCCGATCCTCACCGTCCAGACGATGGCCCGCATCATCGAGGCGACGGAGGAGGCCGGACGCGAGCGCATCGCCCCGCTCGGCTCGACGCCGCACACCCGCGGTGGCGCGATCACCCGTGCCGCTGCGGAGATCGGCGAGATCCTCGGCGTCAAGTACCTCGTGACGTTCACGCAGTCGGGCGACTCGGCGCGTCGCATGTCGCGCCTGCGCTCGTCGATCCCGCTGCTCGCCTTCACGCCGCGCGAGCACGTGCGCAACGTCCTGTCGCTCACGTGGGGCACGCAGACGTACCAGGTCCCCGAGGTGGAGAACACGGACGCGATGGTCGGCCAGGTCGACACGACCCTGCAGGCCAACGGTCTCGCCGAGGTCGGCGACCTCGTCGTCGTGGTGTCCGGCGCGCCGGTCGGCCAGCCCGGCACGACGAACTCGATCCTCGTGCACAAGATCGGCGACCACTCCGACACCCGGAAGTGACGCCGTCGCACCCGTGAGGGTGCGCACGACCTGACGCCCGGGTGGGCGCGCCGCACGGCGCACCCACCCGGGCGTCGTCGTACCGCACTCTCGAGGTGGCGGCGTGAGCGGTCGAGCTGGACGGAAACGGAGCGACAGCGACCCGGCGACGCCCCTACCATCTCGGGATGCGCGCCGTGCCCGACTCCCTGGACCCCGAGGTCGTGCGTCGGGTCGACGCGCGGCTCGACGCCGTGGTGCGGGACGAGCGGGTCGCGATCCCGCTCGCCGTGGAGAGCGGGAGCCAGGCCTGGGGTTTCCCGTCGCCGGACTCCGACTACGACTGCCGCTTCCTGTACGTGCGGTCGCGCGCGGACTACCTCGACCCCTGGCCGGCGCGCGACGTCGTCGAGACGCCGCTCGACGCCGTGCTCGACGTCAACGGCTGGGACCTGCTCAAGGCCGTGCGCCTGATGGTGCGCGGGAACGCGACCGTGACGGAGTGGTTGCGGTCGCGGATCGTCTATCGCGGGGACGACGGGTTCCGGGCCGAGATGCTGCGGCTCGCGGAGCAGGTCGTGAACCGTGACGACATGCGTCGGCACTATCTGCACGTCGCGCTCGCCCAGGGGCGACGGCACGGGGCGGGCGACGACGGCGCTCTGGTCGCCGGTGCCGGCGCCGCCGGGCCGCGCCTCAAGACGTTCTTCTACGTCCTGCGTCCCGCCGCGGCCCTGCGCTGGCTGCGCGTGCACGACGGCGCGGTGGCGCCGCCGATCGACCTGCTGCGGCTTCTCGAGGAGTCCGCCGCGCCGGGCGTCGTCGTGCGCGCGGCGGCGGACCTCGTGGCGCGCAAGGCGGTCACGCGCGAGGCCGGCACGGGCACGGTCCCGGGCGTTCTCGCGAGGTTCGTCGAGGACGAGCTGGACCGTGCGCGGACGGCCGTCGGGACGGCGAGGAACGGCGTGGCGGCCGACGGTGTCGCGGGGAAGCGTGCGGCGGCGCGCGAGACGGCCGCCGAGGCGTTCCGCGGTCTCGTGGACCGGTACGCCCCGGACGTCACACGGCGGCCGGCTCCCACGGTGTGAGCCATGCCGGAGCGTCGGGGCTGAGCGCGAGCGCTCGCAGCATGCCGTCGAGCACGGTGGCACGGTCGAACTGCAGGGCGTGGGCGCGCGCGGCCTCTCGCGCGCGCGCACGCGCCGCCGGGTCGGCCGCCAGGATCTCGTCGAGGGCGCGGGCGATCGCCGCCGGGTCGGCGACCGGGACGATCGTCGCGTGGTCACCGACGGCCTCGCCGATGCCTCCGGTGTCGGTCGTCACGACAGGCCCGCCGCCCGCGAGCATCGACTCGGTGAGGGCGATGCCGAACGTCTCGACGAACTCGGGTCGCGGCTTGCTCGGGAGCACGAACGCGGCGCTCGCCGCCATGAGGTGCGGCTTCTCCGCGTCGTCGACGTCGTCCAGGAACGTGATGCGGTCGGCGACCGCGCTCGCGGCGGCCTGCGCGCGCAGCTCCGCCTCCTGCGGGCCGCGGCCCGCGACGACGAGCCGGTGCGTCGTGGCCGCACCGGAGCGCGCGAACCCCTCGATCAGGTCGTCGACGCCCTTCGCGGCGGCGAGCCGCGAGAGGAACAGCACGTAGCCGTCCGCGTGGAGCCCTCGTCGCGCGAGGACGGCGGCGGTCTCCTCGGGGTCGAGGTCCGTGTACGCGCTCGTGTCGATCGCTGGGTACGAGACCCGCACGCGCTCGCGGCACTGCGGGGCGAAGAAGGTGCCGTGCCGGTCGTCGATCTCCTGGGCGCACTCGACGATGAGGTCGCGCGTGTAGCGGGACACCGCGACGCACAGGTCGCTGGACAGGTAGTCGGCGAGCACGTGCGCGGCGGCGCCGAACCGCCCGGCCTCGACGCACGAGCGCACGACGTTCGTCACGTCCGAGCCGACGGCCTCGGCGACGGTCGCGACGTCGACCGGCAGACCGGTGCTGCGCGCGACCCGCACCGCGTCGGAGACCGCGGTCGTGTGCGGGCTGAGGTAGAGCGAGAGGCAGACCGTCGGGACGCCGTCGGTGAAGAGCTCGACGAGCCGACCCGTGAGCCCGGCGAGGTACCGGCCGTCGGGGACCTTGTAGTCGCCGACGGGCTCCGGCCGCTCGACGGTGATGCCCGGGCTGTAGGGCAGGACGGTGTCGAGCGGCTTGAGCGGCAGCCCGGCCTCGCGCAGCCGGTCGACCGGCCACGTGACGATCCGGACGTCGGTGAACCCTCGGTGGAGCGCGGCCTCCGCGAGGTTGCGCGCCTCTCCGGAGTGGCCGCAGATCACGGGGTCGGCGCGGACGACGATCACGAGTCGGCGGTCGCGGGTGGCGTCGGTGCGGTTCATGGCGTCTCCCGGGAGGGTGGGGTGGGTGTGGTGAGGTACCGGGGTGGTGGGAAGGACGGAGGCCTGTCGGCGAGGGCGGTGCCCCACGCGGCCGGCTCCGACCCGAGCTCGAGGAGGAGTCGCCCGCCGCCACGGACGATGCTCGCGGGGACCCAGGTCCGGGTGAGCGGGCGCCCGTCGAGCCAGGCGGCGCGGACGTACTGCGGCGGCGTCGACCGGCCCGGCGGCGCGAACCCGGTGGTCTCGATCGTGAGGACCCCGCCGGGGACCTTCAGACGGGACTCGGAGAAGGCCGGGGCGCTGACGAGGAAGAGCGCCTGCCCGGCGACGGGGAACAGCCCGAGCGACGCCCACACGTACCAGGAGCTCAGCCCGCCGGAGTCGTCGTTGCCGGGCAGCCCACCGGGACCGGGGCCGAACCGCTGGTGCACGGCCGCGTGCACGACCTCGGCCGTGCGGTCGGGCCGGCCCGCGTAGTGGTAGGCCCACGGGGCCTCCATGTCGGGCTCGTTGTTCAGCCCCTCGAACCGGTCGAGCGCGTACCCCGCGGCCATCTCCGCGACGCCGGGCCGCTCGCCCGGCTGGACGACCGGCTCTGCGCCGTACCCGAAGAACCGGTCGAGCAGCGCGACGAACGCGTCGTCACCTCCCGCGAGCGCGATCCGTGCCGCCATGTCGTGCACGAGGCGGAACGAGTAGTTCCAGCGCCCGCCCTCGTAGAAGGTCGAGTCGTGCAGCAGCCCGGTGGACGGGTCGAACGCGTTGGCCCACCCGGTGGCGAGCCGGGCGAGCTCGTCGGCGAGCGCGACGTCGCCGACGCGACGCGCGACCCGCTCGGTGCACCAGTACCCGAACGCGAGGTCGAGCGTGTGGCTGATCGGGTGCGCGACGCCGTGCAGGAGGTAGTCCTCCCCGTACGTGCGGCGCAGGTCGTTGTGCATGTGGACCAGGGCCCAGTCCCAGTCCATCCCCGGGACCTCGAGCGCGCACAGGTCGGCGAGGAACGTCTGGACGAGAGCGCTGGCCTGCCGCGAGAACCGGTCCGCGCCGCGCGCCATCCGGTAGCCGATGGGGAAGTTGCCCTCCTCCTCGCAGATGTGCAGCAGCGCCGTCGCGAGCTCGACGGCGCGCTCCGGGAAGAACGTCGTGAGCAGGGGGAGCTGCGTGCGGTAGATGTCCCACATCGTCGAGACGTCGTACGCGAACGGCCCGTCGGTCGGCCAGAACGGGCTCTCGTCGGGGGCGAGGCAGGGTTTGAGGAGCGAGTGGTAGAGCGCCGTCGCGAAGACCGATCGGCGCTCGTCGTCCGCGCCGTCGACCTCGACGCGACCGAGGTGCTCGCGCCATGTGGCCGTCGTGACCGTGCGTCGCTCCGCGAACGACGCCGGTCCCGGTCCGCAGTCCGTGACGAGGTTGTCGCGGGCCCGCTCGGGGCCGCGCAGGGAGAACCCGACGCGCAGCTCGACGACCTGGCCCGCGCTCGTCGGTCCCGCCCACATGAGACCGAACGGGCGCAGGGTCGTCGGCCGGATGTCGCCGAACTCCAGGCGCGTGCTGCCCGGCATGAGGCGCCGGTCGTACCAGAGCATCTGGCGCCAGCGCGGGGCGTCGCACTCGAGGTGAGCGGCCAGCGGTGCGCCCTCGACGACGATCTCGCCGTAGGCGGACCCCGGTCCGAGGGTCCCGAGGTGGGCGCGCAGCGGGACGGTCGCGCCGTACGGGATGGCCAGGCCACCGAGCGAGAGGTCGACGACGATCCGGGCGTCAGGGTGCTCGGGGAACGTGAAGCGGTGCACGGCGCTCTTGGGCCCCACCGTCACCTCGCAGCGCACGCCGCTCGCGAGCGTCGCCGCGTAGTAGCCGGGCGAGGCGACCTCGTCGTGCAGCGCCCACGTGCGCCCCAGCGCGTCGAGGGGCTCGAGCATCGGCGTCACCCGGAGGTAGTTGTAGTACTTGCGGATCGCCCCGGTGCCGGACTGCTGGAAGTGCGTGACGCCCGACGCGAGCTGGTCGTCGGCGAGCGACGTCGGCAGCCCCTCCGTGCTGATGTCGTAGCGCCCGTAGCCGGTGGGGTACGCGCCCGAGTACGCGCACGCGGACACCATGCCGAGCGGATGGCACGCGCCCGGGTGGGTGTTCCCGACCTGAGGCTTCGGCGCCCACCAGGTCGCCGCGAGACCCGTCGCAGGAGGCAGGGCGGTGGCCTCCGTGCCGACGAAGGGGTCGACGAGGTCGAGCAGGCTGTCGGTCATGGACCCCCCCTCCGCGGTCACCGGCCACGTGCGGCGCCGCGTCCCGTGCGTGCGTCGTGCTGCGACGGTACGACCGCGGTGTGTCCGGGGAGTTTCCGTCAGGTGACGCGGGCCCGGCGGCCGCCGACGCGCCGTCGCAGCCGCCGCGCACAGCTCCGAGCACCGCCGGGGCACCGTCCACCGACACCGTCCGTTCGCCCGCCGTGCACCTGGCCCGTCTACCCTTCGCCCAGGACCATCCACCAGCCCTGGAGCAGTGTGCAGCCCGTCACCACCTCGCCCGACCCTCTCCTCGCGGCCGACCGCGCGCCCGCTCCGAGGACGCTCCTCGACGTCCTCGCCTCGACGGCGGCCGCCCACCCGGAGGCCCCGGCGATCGACGACGGCCGGCCGCTGACCTACGCGCAGCTCCTCACCGAGGTCGGTGCGCGGGCGGCCCGGCTCGTCGAGCAGGGGGTCGGGCCGGGGGACCGGGTCGGCGTCCGGGCGACGTCCGGACGCGCCGACCTGTACCTCTCGATCCTCGCGATCCTCACCGCCGGAGCGGCCTACGTCCCCGTCGACAAGGACGACCCGGAGGAGCGGGCGGAGCTCGTCTTCACCGAGGCGCGGGTCCGTGCGGTCGTGGGTGACGACGGGCATCTCGCCGTTCCGCCGGACGTCGGACCCAGCCCGCGCACGGGGGAGCGTCCCGGTCCGGAGGACGACGCCTGGATCATCTTCACGTCGGGGTCGACGGGCACGCCCAAGGGCGTGGCCGTGACGCACCGCAGCGCGGCGGCGTTCGTCGACGCCGAGGCGCGGCTCTTCCTGCAGGACGCCCCGCTCGGGCCGAGGGACAGGGTCCTGGCCGGGCTGTCCGTCGCGTTCGACGCCTCGTGCGAGGAGATGTGGCTCGCGTGGCGTCACGGCGCGTGCCTCGTCCCCGCCCCCCGGTCGCTCGTGCGGACGGGCGCCGACCTCGGTCCGTGGGTCGCGGAGCAGGGGATCACCGTCGTCTCGACCGTCCCGACGCTCGCGGGCCTCCTGCCGCCGGAGACGCTGAGCTCCGTGCGCCTGCTGATCTTCGGCGGCGAGGCGTGCCCGCCCGATCTCGTCGACCGGCTCGCTGTGCCGGGCCGCGAGGTGTGGAACACCTACGGGCCGACCGAGGCCACCGTCGTGGCGTGCGCCGCGCTGCTCGGGGGCCCCGGTCCCGTGCGCATCGGGCTGCCGCTCGACGGCTGGGACCTCGCGGTCGTCGGCCCCGACGGCGCGCCGGTCGCGCCCGGTGCGACGGGCGAGCTGGTGATCGGCGGCGTCGGGCTCGCGCGCTACCTCGACCCGGCCAAGGACGCCGAGAAGTACGCCCCGCACCCCGGCCTCGGGTGGGACCGCGCCTACCGGTCGGGCGACCTCGTCGTGCGCGACGACGCAGGGCTGCTCTTCGTCGGGCGCGCCGACGA
Source organism: Cellulosimicrobium sp. Marseille-Q4280 (assembly GCF_943181405.1). GTDB lineage: Bacteria > Actinomycetota > Actinomycetes > Actinomycetales > Cellulomonadaceae > Cellulosimicrobium. The sequence continues at coordinate 672,841 of NZ_CALPBY010000002.1, read as the reverse complement.
CCAGGTGAAGGTCGGCGGCCGGCGGATCGAGCTCGGCGAGATCGACTCCGCGCTGCTCGGGCTCGACGGCGTGAGCGCCGCCGCGAGCGCCGTCCGCCGCTCGGAGGCGGGGAACCAGGTGCTCGTCGGGTACCTGGTGCCGGACCCGGGTCGAGGAGAGGAGCTCGACGCGCGGGCGTGCGTCGAGGCGCTGCGCCACACGCTCCCCGCCGCGCTCGTCCCCCTCCTCGCGGTCGTCGACGAGATCCCCACCCGGACGTCGGGCAAGGTCGACCGCGACGCGCTCCCGTGGCCGCTGCCGGAGGGCGCGCGGCTCGCCGCGGAGTCCCGCGTGCCGGACGACGCCCAGCCGCTCACCCCCGGCGAGGAATGGGTCGCGGGCATCTGGCGGACGGTGCTCGGCGCCGCGCCGCAGGTCGCGGACGACGACTTCTTCGAGCTGGGCGGCGGGAGCCTCACGGCGGCCCAAGTGGTCTCGGCGCTGCGCGAACGCCTGCCGAGCACCACGGTGGCCGACCTCTACGACAACCCGTCGGTGGGGGAGCTCGCCGCGTTCGTCGAGCGCGGCGCCGGGGCCCGTGCCACGGCCACGGACGGCACCGCACCGGGTGGCGGGCCCACGGCCCGGCCGACGAGCCCGGCCGCCCCGGTGGGGTGGCGGACGCAGGCGGTGCAGCTGCTCGTCGTGCTCGCGCTGCGCACGATCGCCGGGCTGCGCTGGTTGGTCTGGGTGGCTGCCCTCGGCAACGTGCTCGCCGCCACGACGTCGCTCCCGTTCGTCCGCCCGGTCTCGTGGTGGTGGGTGGTCGCCGGCTGGCTCCTGCTGGTGAGCCCGCCGGGCCGCCTGCTCGTCGCGGCCGTCGGCGCGCGCCTGCTCCTGCGCGGCGTGCGGCCGGGGAGCTATCCCCGTGGCGGGAACGTCCACCTGCGGCTCTGGGCGGCGGAGGGCCTGGTCGGTGCGAGCGGTGGCGTGACGGTGGCCGGTGCGCCGCTCGTCGGCCTGTACGCGCGCCTGCTCGGCGCGAAGGTGGGTCGCGACGCCGAGCTGCACGCGCTGCCCCCCGTGACCGGGATGCTCGTCCTGGGCAAGGGGAGCGCGGTCGAGCCCGAGGTCGACCTGTCCGGGCACTGGCTCGACGGCGACACGCTCCACCTCGGCAGGGTGCGGGTCGGAGCCGGCGCGACGATCGGCGCCCGCTCGACCCTCCTCCCCGGTGCACGGGTCGGCAAGGGCGCGGACGTGGCCGCGGGGTCGTGCGTCGCGGGACGCGTGGGCGCGAGCGAGTACTGGGCGGGGTCGCCCGCCGTGCGGGTCCGCACCGAGGTGAAGCACCCCTGGCCCGACGAGCGGCCCCCGCGGCGACGCCGGTGGGAGGTCGCGTACGGGCTGAGCGGGCTCGCACTGAGCCTGCTCCCGGTGCTCGCCGTCGCGTCGGGGCTCCTCGTGCTGCTCGCGGGCGTGCCGCTGACCGGCGTCCCGCGGGACGTCGGGGCGCTGCTCGGACCGCTCGCGGCGTGGGTCCCCGCCGCGGCGCTCGCGGCAGCGGCGACGTACGCCGCGCTCGTGCTCGCCAGCGTCCGGCTCCTCGCCGTCGGCCTCGGCGAGGGCTACCACGCCGCGCACAGCCGGCAGGGCTGGCAGGCGTGGGTCACGCAGCGGCTCATGGACTCGGCGCGCACCGCGCTGTTCCCGCTGTACTCGAGCGTCTTCACGCCCGGGTGGCTGCGCCTGCTCGGCGCGCGCGTGGGGCGCGACGTCGAGGCCTCGACCGTGGTCGGCCTCCCGTCGATGATGGAGGTCGCGCGGGGCGCGTTCCTCGCCGACGACACGATGGTGGCTCCCTACGAGCTCGGCGGCGGCTGGGTCCGGGTCGCCCGGGCGCGCGTCGGCAAGCGCGCGTTCCTCGGCAACTCGGGGATCACCGCGCCGGGTCGCTCCGTGCCGAAGAACGGCCTCGTCGCCGTGCTCTCCGCCGCACCGGCGAAGGCGAAGGCCGGGTCGTCGTGGCTCGGCAGCCCGCCGACCCGGCTGCGTCGCGTCGCGCAGGGCGAGACCGACGAGTCCCGGACGTTCTCGCCGCCGGCCCGGCTGCTCGTCGCGCGGGGCGCGTTCGAGGTGCTGCGCTGGGCGGCCGTCGTGTGCTCGGCGTACCTGGCCGTCGCGGTGGTCGTCGTGCTCCTGACCGTCGTCGACACCCGGGGTCTGGGCACGGCCGCGCTCGTGTCCGGGGTGGTCCTGCTCGCCGCGGGGGCGACGGGAGCGCTCCTGACGACGGCGGCCAAGTGGGTGCTGGTGGGCCGGTTCCGCGCGGGTGACCATCCCCTGTGGAGCACGTTCGTCTGGCGCAACGAGCTCCAGGACACGTTCGTCGAGGTGGTCGCCGCGCCGTGGTTCGCCGTGCACGTGTACGGCACCCCGCTGCTCACCGCCTGGCTGCGCACGCTCGGCGCGCGCGTCGGCCGCGGCGTGTGGTGCGAGACGTACTGGCTCCCCGAGGCCGACCTGGTGCACCTGGACGACGGCGCGACCGTCGGCCGGGGGTGCGTCCTGCAGACCCACCTGTTCCACGACCGCGTGATGAGCCTCGACACGGTGCGCGTGGCGCCGGGCGCCTCGATCGGCCCGCACGGGGTGATCCTGCCCGCCGCCGTCGTCGCGGACGGCGCCCGCGTCGGTCCCGCCTCCCTCGTGATGCGCGGCGAGCTCGTGCCGCCGGGGTCGCTCTGGCACGGCAACCCGATCGTCCCGTGGACGAGCGAGCTGCCCGCGCCCGTTCGACCGAGGAGCGGGCCGGTGGGCGCGCGGTGAGCGGGCCCGTCCTCACGTACGATGCGGCGGACCCGACCCTGGAGGACGCCCGACCGTGGCTCACCGTCGATCGCTGAACGGCCCCGACCCCTACGCCCCGCACCGCGGCACGTCCGACCACCACGTGAACCGCTACGGGCTCGAGCTGGCGTACCGCGTGCGTCCCAACCGTCTCGACGGCGTCGCGATCCTGGACGTCGTCCTGGACGCAGACGTGGACGTCGTCGAGCTCGACCTCGTCCACCTCAAGGCGACGCGCGTGACCGTCGACGGCGCCCCGGCGCGGTTCGGGCACGCCGGCGGGAGACTGACGGTCCGGCTGGGGCGCGTCGCCGTGCGGGGCACCGCGCTGCGCGTCGAGGTCGTCTACGGCGGGCGGCCCCGGCCGTGGATCGGGCCGTGGGGCGACGTCGGCTGGGAGGAGCTCACGGAGGGCTCGCTGGTCGCGGGCCAGCCCGACGGCGCGCCCACCTGGTTCCCGTGCAACGACACACCCGCGCACAAGGCGACGTTCGAGATCACGGTGACGACCGACGCGGGGTACGCGGTGGCGGCCAACGGTCCGCTGCTCGGCGTGTCCCGCAGGGCGTCGACGCGGACGTGGCGCTTCGGCCCGACCGCACCCATGTGCACGTACCTCGCGACCGTGGTCGTCGGCCGGTTCGACGACCTCGACGTCGGCCGCAGGTCCGGCCTCTCCGGCCTCCTGGACGCCGTCCGGCCCCCCGTCGCCCAGACCGCCCTCGCGCACGCGTCGCAGCGGGACGCCGTGCGCCACGACCTGGCGCGGCACGCCGAGACGATGAGCGCGTTCGAGGCGATGTTCGGGCCGTACCCGTTCGCCGAGGGCTACCGGCTCGTCGTCACGGAGGACGACCTCGAGATCCCGCTCGAGGCGCAGGGACTGTCGATCTTCGGCGCCAACCACCTCGACGGGGACGGGACCTGGGACCGGCTCGTCGCGCACGAGCTCGCCCACCAGTGGTTCGGCAACAGCGTGTCCGTCGCCCGCTGGCAGGACATCTGGCTGAACGAGGGCTTCGCGTGCTACGCCGAGTGGCTGTGGTCGGAGAAGGCGGGCCGCGAGAGCGCCGACGCGCACGCGCGGGGTGCTCGCGCGCGGCTCGCGTCGTTGCCGCAGGACCTCGTGCTGGCCGACCCCGGGCCGGACCTCATGTTCGACGACCGTCTGTACAAGCGCGGGGCCCTGACGCTGCACGCCCTGCGTCTGACGCTCGGCGACGGCGACTTCTTCGCGTTCCTGCAGCGCTGGACGTCGACCTACCGGCACGGCTCGGTGACGACCGCTGACCTCCGGGGGACGCTGCGCGAGGGCGGGGCAGACGTGGACCGGCTCCTCGACGCCTGGCTGCTCGACGCGCACCTGCCGGAGCTGCCCGCCGCACGGACGTCGTGACGGCGCCGCGGGGAGCGGTGCTGAGGTGCCCCGGGTGGGATTCGAACCCACACTGGATCGGGTTTGAGCCGAACGCCTCTGCCGGTTGGGCTACCGGGGCATCGCGCCGCCGTCGTGCCGGCGGCGCGCGGCTCCATCGAACCACACAGCCCAGGTGGAGCGAGAATCACACTGCGCCGGGGGTGAAACCCGGGGGCGGCACGGGGTGGGGCGCACTACGATGAGCAGCGTGAGTGACCAGACAGCGCAGCCCGCGGACAAGCAGCCGCTCGACCTGCCCCCCATGCTCGAGCCCCAGCCCGTCGAGACGACGCCGCCGTCGACGGGTCGTCCCGCACGGCGCGCAGTCGTCGCCGAGGACGAGGCGCTCATCCGCCTCGACGTCGTGGAGACGCTGCGCGAGGCCGGCTTCGACGTCGTCGGCGAGGCCGGTGACGGCGCGACCGCCGTGAAGCTCGCGCTCGAGCTCAAGCCGGACGTCGTCGTCATGGACGTGAAGATGCCCGAGCTCGACGGCATCTCCGCGGCGGAGCAGATCGGCAAGGCCCACGCGGCGCCGGTCGTGCTGCTGACGGCGTTCTCGCAGGCCGAGCTCGTCGAGCGCGCCCGGGACGCGGGGGCCATGGCGTACGTCGTCAAGCCCTTCACCCCGGCGGACCTGCTCCCGGCCGTGGAGATCGCGATCTCGCGCTACTCGCAGATCTCGGCGCTCGAGTCCGAGGTCGCCGACCTCGCGGAGCGGTTCGAGACGCGCAAGCGCGTCGACCGTGCCAAGGGCCTGCTCATGACGAAGATGGGTCTGTCGGAGCCCGAGTCGTTCCGCTGGATCCAGAAGACGTCGATGGACCGGCGTCTCACGATGCGCGAGGTCGCGGACGCCGTCATCGAGCAGGTCGGCGGCGCCTGACCCTTCTCGGATGACCGCGGTGTCAGAGGTCGCTGATCTGGGCCTTTGTCACACCCAGGTAACAGGGCTATCGTCTTGGACTGGCGTCCAGTTGTTTCCGGGGCGGTGAACGCGGTCGCCACGTAGTGCTCGGTCGGCAGCCATCGGCAGCTGTCGTCTCGTACCGGAGCGACGTGGACCTTCTCACGCCCCACGTCCTCCCTGTGCCGTCGGACCACGGTGAGAACGAGGAGGAGCGCGGTGCGCCAAGCAGTCGAGGTCAGACCAGCGGTCGGTGACGACCTGCCGGGTGTCGCCGCGCTGTGCGCGGAGGCCCGTTCCGAGTCGGCGTCGGGCGCGCAGATCTGCGCACCCGACATGGACCGGCTCGTCCGTCACCTGTCGGTGCTCCTCGCGCTCCCCGGGGGGAACGTGCTCGTCGCGCTGCAGGACGGCCGTCCCGTCGGGTTCGTCCTCGCCCGGGTGCTCGAGCCCCACCTCTTCGCCGACGAGCCGAGCCTGTACGTCGAGGCCGTGTACGTCGGCGAGGACGCCCGACGCCGCGGCGTCGGCCACGCCCTGCTCAGCGCGACCGCCGAGCTCGCCGCGTCGTCCGGTGCGTCGCACGTCTACTCGGTGCCCATCCCGGGCTCGCGCGGGGTGCAGCGCTTCCTCTCCCGGCTCGGCTTCGGTCCCGTCGCCGGCCACCGCGTGGTGCAGACCGCGGTGCTCCAGCGCCGGCTCGCCGCCGACCTCGCGCCCGCCCGGCGGGGCACGCGGTCTCTCGAGGACCTCATCGCGCGCCGACGTCGTGCGCGCACCGAGGGCATGAGCGGCCCGGTGGACCTGCGCGACTTCCAGGCGGAGTACCGCCGTCGCGCGGACCTCGCGCCGCCCTCCGCCGATCACGGCACCCTGACCGGCTGATCCTCCCGATCGGACCTGCCGGGCTCAGGGCAGGTCGAGGATCATGCACGTGAGCCGAGCCGTGCACACACGTCGACCCGCGTCGTCCGACACCACGATCTCGTAGCTCGCGGTCGTGCGGCCGCGGTGCACCGCGACCGCCTCGCCGTGCACCCACCCGTCCCGTGCGGACCGGTGGTGCGTCGCGTTGACCTCGATGCCGACCGCGGCCCTGCCGGGCCCGGCGTGCAGCTGCGCGGCGACCGACCCGAGCGTCTCGGCGAGCGCGACCGAGGCTCCGCCGTGGAGCAGACCGGCCGGCTGCGTGTTCCCGGCGACGGGCATCCGAGCGGTCACCCGGTCGATCGCGACGTCCTCCAGCTCGATGCCCAGACGCTCGATCAGCGTCCCCTCCGTCCGCAGCCCGAGGGCCTCGTAGGCGTGCCGCGGGGCGTCCGGAGCGGCGGGGGCTGGGCGGGCGCCGTCGGCACCGTGCGTGTCGGTCATGGACGATAGGTTGGCACCCGTGACGACCTCCGCGCGACCCCGCCTGCTGCTCATCGACGGACACTCCATGGCCTACCGCGCGTTCTTCGCGCTCCCCGCCGAGAACTTCTCGACGACCACGGGCCAGCACACGAACGCCGTCTACGGGTTCACGTCGATGCTCATCAACCTGCTGCGGGACGAGGAGCCCACCCACGTCGCGGTGGCGTTCGACGCCGGTCGTCAGTCGTTCCGCACCGAGGTCCTGCCGAGCTACAAGGGCACGCGGGAGTCCACCCCCGAGCCCTTCAAGGGACAGGTCCCGCTCATCAAGGAGATCCTCGAGACACTGCGGATCCCGACGCTCGAGCGCGAGGGCTACGAGGCCGACGACATCTTCGCGACGCTCGCCACGCAGGGCGCCGCCGCGGGCATGGAGGTCCTCGTCTGCTCCGGCGACCGCGACTCGTTCCAGCTCATCGGGCCGGACGTCACGGTGCTGTACCCGAAGCGCGGCGTCTCCGAGCTCGCGCGCATGGACTCCGCGGCCGTCGTCGAGAAGTACGGCGTGCCGCCCGAGCGGTACCCCGACCTCGCGGCGCTCGTGGGGGAGACGTCGGACAACCTGCCCGGCATCCCCGGCGTCGGGCCGAAGACCGCCGCGAAGTGGATCACGACCTACGGCGACCTCGAGGCGCTGCTCGAGCGCGCCGACGAGATCAAGGGCAAGGCGGGCGAGAACCTGCGCGCCGCCGTCGAGCAGGTCCGGCTCAACCGTCGCCTCAACGCGCTCCTGTGCGACCTCGAGCTGCCCGTCGGGCCGGACGACCTCGCGGCGAGGCCGTGGGACCGGGAGGCCGTGCACCAGGTGCTCGACGCGCTCGAGTTCCGCGCGCTGCGCGACCGGCTGTTCGCCATCGCACCCGAGGGCGAGGTCGAGACCGAGGAAGGGTTCGACGTCGACGTGGCGGACGTGGTCCCCGGCGGTCTGGGCGCATGGCTCGCGGAGCACGGGGCGCGCCGCCTCGGCGTCGAGGTCTCCGGGAAGGCCGTGCCTGCGGGCGGCGACGCCTGGGCGCTCGCCCTGTCCGACGACGCGGGGTCGGCCGTCGCGTTCGACCTCGCCGACCTCGCCCCGGCGGACGAGCAGGCGCTCGCGGCGTGGCTCGTGGACGTGGACCGCCCCAAGGTCGTGCACGGGTCGAAGTCCGCCTGGCACGAGCTCGCCGCTCGCGGCCTCGACCTGCGCGGCGTCACGTTCGACACCGAGCTCGCCGCGTACCTGTGCCATCCCGACCAGCGGGGCTACGACCTCGGGGACCTCGTCGTGCGCCACCTGCACCGCGAGCTGCGTCCGGACACCGCGGCGGGCGACGAGGCGCAGGGCGCGCTCGACCTCTCGCTCGACGGGAACGGCGAGCAGGAGCGCGACGCGGTGCGGGCGCTCGCCGTCGCCCAGCTCGCGGACGTCCTCACCGGCGAGCTCGACGACCGCGGGGCCGGGCACCTCCTGACCGACCTGGAGCTGCCGCTGACCGGCGTGCTCGCGCGCATGGAGCGGACCGGGATCGCCGCCGACGTGGAGTACCTCACCGAGCTCGAGAGGCACTTCGGCGACCTCGTCGTGACGGCCGCGACCGAGGCCTATGCGGTCATCGGGCGCGAGGTGAACCTCGGGTCGCCCAAGCAGCTCCAGGAGGTGCTGTTCGACCAGCTCGGCATGCCCAAGACGAAGAAGATCAAGACGGGGTACACGACCGACGCGTCGGCGCTCGCGGACCTCTTCGTCAAGACCCAGCACCCGTTCCTCGAGCACCTGCTCGCGCACCGCGACGCGTCACGCCTGCGCCAGACCGTCGAGGGCCTGCTCAAGTCCGTCGCGGACGACGGCCGCATCCACACGACGTTCCAGCAGACGATCGCCGCGACCGGCCGGCTCAGCTCGACCGAGCCGAACCTGCAGAACATCCCCATCCGGACCGAGGCGGGCCGCCGCATCCGGCGCGCGTTCGTCGTCGGGGAGGGGTACGAGACGCTCCTCACCGCGGACTACAGCCAGATCGAGATGCGGATCATGGCGCACCTGTCGGGGGACGAGGGCCTCATCGAGGCGTTCCGCTCGGGCGAGGACCTCCACAGCTACGTCGGCTCGCGCGTCTTCGAGGTGCCCGCCGCCGAGGTGACGCCCGCGATGCGGTCCAAGATCAAGGCGATGTCCTACGGGCTCGCCTACGGGCTCTCGGCGTTCGGCCTCTCGCAGCAGCTGACGATCGAGGTCGGCGAGGCGCAGAAGCTCATGGACGACTACTTCGAGCGCTTCGGCGGGGTGCGGGACTACCTCACGGGCGTCGTCGACGAGGCGCGCGCGACGGGGTACACCGCGACCATCCTCGGCCGTCGGCGCTACCTGCCGGACCTGACGAGCGACAACCGCCAGCGTCGGCAGATGGCCGAGCGCATGGCGCTCAACGCGCCCATCCAGGGCAGCGCCGCCGACCTCATCAAGGTCGCGATGCTCGGCGTGCAGCGTGCGCTGGACGAGCGCGGGCTGCGCTCGCGCCTCCTGCTCCAGGTGCACGACGAGCTCGTGGTCGAGGTGGCGCCGGGGGAGCGGGACGAGGTCGAGCAGCTGCTGCGCACGGAGATGGGCGCCGCGGCAGAGCTCGACGTGCCGCTCGACGTGTCCGTCGGAGCAGGGTCGACCTGGCACGACGCCGGTCACTGACGGGCTCAGCCGGGTCGACGCGTGCGGAAGATCGCCGTCCCGGGGAGGTACGCACCGCGCACGGGCCCCCACCCGCCCCACACCTCGGGGTTGTCGTCGGGCCACTCCGGCTCGACGACGTCGGTCACGACCAGCCCCGCTGCGACCACGTCGCGCACGTGGTCCCCGAGGGTCCGGTGGTACTCCGCGTACACGACCCGTCCCGCGTCGTCGGACTCCACGTACGGGCGGCGGTCGAAGTAGGACCGGTTCGCCGTGAGGCCGTGCTCGCCGGGGTCGTCGGGGAACGCCCAGCGGAACGGGTGCGTGACGGAGAACGTCCACGTCCCCCCGGGTCGCAGGACGCGCGCGACCTCGCGGTGGACGGCGTCGGCGTCGGGCACGAAGGGGATCGCGCCGAACGACGTGAACGCGACGTCGAACGTCCCGTCGGCGAACGGCAGGCGGCGCGCGTCGGACTGGACGAGGGGGACGTGCACCCCGCTCCGCCGGTCGAGCTCCGCGCCGGCGGCGAGCATCCCGCCCGACACGTCGGTCGCCACGACGAGGGCTCCCTGGGCCGCGAGCCAGCGCGAGCACTGCGCGGCTCCGGCGCCGACCTCCAGGACCCGGCGTCCGGCGACGGCGCCGAGCAGGTGGGCGTCCTCCTCGCGCAGCCCTTCGGGGCACCAGCGGAAGTCGGTCGCGCCGAGGAAGTCGCCGTGCTCGTCGAGGTACTCGGCGGCGTTCGCGTCCCACCAGGACCGGCCGGCGCCGCCGCCGTCGGTGTCGGAGACGTCGCGGTAGCCGGCGTGCGCGACGGGACCTGGTGCGGCCGGTGCCGCGGGTCGGTGCTGGTCGTGACCTGCAGGGTGCGAGGGCATGCGGCCATTCTCGCCCGCCGGCGCGACGGCGACCGGAAGGACGTCGTCCCGTCGCGCCCGGGACCTTGGTCTCCGCCGCGCCCGGATGGCAGGACGCGCCACGGGTGAGGTCGCCCACGTGACTAGGCTGGTGGCGGACGCGGCGCCGCGGGGGCAGCGCCTCCGTCTCGCCGAGCAGGGTGCGCCGAGGGTGCACCGACGACGAGACGGAGGACCAGGTGCGGATCGGACTTCTCACGGGCGGCGGCGACTGCCCCGGGCTCAACGCGGCGATCCGTGCCGTGGTGAAGCAGGGGACGGGGGAGTACGGGCACACGATCATCGGCTTCCGCAACGGATGGCGGGGCGTCGTGGACGGCGACGTCCACCCGCTCGGGCGGCAGGACATCCGCAACGTGCTGCCGGTGGGCGGGACGTTGCTCGGCACCGCCCGGTTCCACCCGAGCGCCGAGGACGGGAGCATGGACGCGGTGCTCGCGACCGTCGAGGCCGAGCGGCTCGACGCGATGATCTGCATCGGCGGTGACGGGACGTTGCACGCCGCGAGCCGCGTCGGGGAGGCCGGGGTGCCGATCGTCGCGATCCCGAAGACGATCGACAACGACGTCGAGGGCACGGACCTGTCGATCGGCTTCCACACCGCGGTGAACATCGCGACCGAGGCGCTCGACCGCGTGCATACGACGGCGGAGAGCCACAACCGCGTGATGGTGGTCGAGGTCATGGGTCGTCACGCCGGCTGGCTCGCGGTGAACGCGGGCATCGCCGGCGGTGCCGAGGTCGTCCTCGCTCCCGAGGAGCCGTTCGACATCGACCAGGTCGTGAAGTTCCTGCGCCACCGGCACCGCGCCCACGCCAACTTCTCGATCGTCGTCGTGGCCGAGGGCGCGGTGCCGCGCGAGGGGTCGTCGATGGAGTTCACGCAGCAGCTCGGGCGGTTCGGCGAGATCGTCGCCGGGTCCGTGGGCGAGCGCGTGAGCGCGGAGATCTCGGCGCGCACCGGCTTCGACACCCGCCTCACGGTGCTGGGCCACGTGCAGCGCGGCGGCGAGCCGACGCCGACGGACCGCATCCTCGGGAGCCGGTTCGGGGTCGCGGCGGTCGACGCCGTGAGCGCCGGGACGACGGGTGTCATGACGGCGCTGCGCGGCGAACGGGTCGAGCTCGTCCCGCTCGCGGAGGTCGCCGGGCGGCCCAAGCGAGTCCCCGCGGAGCTCCTGCGCGTGGCGCGCGTCCTCGCCTGATGTCCGCCCGGAGGCGGCCACGGGACGAGCTCCCGGGCCGCCACCGGGCCCGCGTTGACCCTCGTGACCCGCCGCGCGTAGGATGGACGGCGGTGCCTTGCGCCTGTCGTCAGGCCTCACGCCACCACAACCGTGCACGTCGTCCGCGTCAGGGCGGCTGCACACTCCCTATCCGCTCGACTTCCCTGTCCGCATCGGAGCATCGAACTCAATGACCATCTCTACCCCCGCGAAGTCCGCACCCCAGGTTGCCGTCAACGACATCGGCACCGAGGAGGACTTCCTCGCCGCCGTTGACGCGACCATCAAGTACTTCAACGACGGTGACATCGTCGAAGGCACGATCGTCAAGGTGGACCGCGACGAGGTCCTTCTCGACATCGGCTACAAGACCGAGGGCGTCATCCCCTCCCGCGAGCTGTCCATCAAGCACGACGTGGACCCCGGTGAGGTCGTCAACGTCGGCGACGCGGTCGAGGCCCTCGTCCTCCAGAAGGAGGACAAGGAAGGCCGTCTGATCCTGTCCAAGAAGCGTGCGCAGTACGAGCGCGCCTGGGGCACGATCGAGAAGATCAAGGAAGAGGACGGCGTCGTCACCGGCACCGTCATCGAGGTCGTCAAGGGCGGCCTCATCCTCGACATCGGTCTGCGTGGCTTCCTGCCCGCGTCCCTCGTGGAGATGCGTCGTGTCCGCGACCTCCAGCCGTACGTCGGCAAGGAGATCGAGGCGAAGATCATCGAGCTCGACAAGAACCGCAACAACGTCGTGCTCTCGCGCCGTGCGTGGCTCGAGCAGACGCAGTCCGAGGTCCGCTCCACCTTCCTGCAGACGCTGCAGAAGGGCCAGGTGCGCCCCGGTGTCGTCTCCTCGATCGTCAACTTCGGTGCGTTCGTGGACCTCGGCGGCGTCGACGGTCTCGTGCACGTGTCCGAGCTCTCCTGGAAGCACATCGACCACCCCTCCGAGGTCGTCGAGGTCGGCCAGGAGGTCACGGTCGAGGTCCTGGACGTCGACTTCGACCGCGAGCGCGTCTCGCTGTCGCTCAAGGCGACGCAGGAGGACCCGTGGCAGACGTTCGCCCGGACCCACGCGATCGGTCAGGTCGTCCCGGGCAAGGTCACCAAGCTCGTCCCCTTCGGTGCGTTCGTGCGCGTCGAGGACGGCATCGAGGGCCTCGTGCACATCTCCGAGCTCGCCGTGCGTCACGTCGAGCTGCCGGAGCAGGTCGTCAACGTCGGTGACGAGGTCTTCGTCAAGGTCATCGACATCGACCTCGAGCGTCGCCGCATCTCGCTGTCGCTCAAGCAGGCCAACGAGGGCGTGGACCCGGAGTCGGACGACTTCGACCCCGCGCTCTACGGCATGGCCGCCGAGTACGACGACCAGGGGAACTACAAGTACCCCGAGGGCTTCGACCCGGAGACCAACGAGTGGCTCGAGGGCTTCGAGACCCAGCGCGAGGCGTGGGAGGCGGAGTACGCCAAGGCCCACGAGCGCTGGGAGGCGCACCGCAAGCAGGTCGCCGAGGCGCTCAAGGCCGACTACGAGACCCCGTCGGGCTCCGACTCGTCCTCGTCGTCCTCCTCGTCGTCGTCCGCGGGCAGCGGCTCCTCGTACTCGTCGGCCCCGGCCGCCGAGGCGACGGGCACGCTCGCCTCGGACGAGGCGCTCGCCGCTCTGCGCGAGAAGCTCACCGGCAACTGATCCGTCCGCGGCCCGTCGGGTCGCGACGCGGACAGCACGAAGGCCCGTCACCCCTCGGGGTGGCGGGCCTTCGCCGTGTCTCGGCGGTCGTCGGGGCGTGCTCGACGGCCGGTGGCGCGTCACGCCACGGCGACCGGGGATTCCGCGAACTGCGTGCGGTAGAGCTCGGCGTACCGACCCTGCCGCGCGAGGAGCTCGGCGTGCGTGCCCGTCTCGACGACGCGGCCCGCGTCGAGCACGACGATGAGGTCGGCCTCGCGCACGGTGGACAGGCGGTGGGCGATGACGAGCGACGTGCGTCCACGCAGCGCCTCGGCGAGCGCGGCCTGGACCGCTGCCTCGGACCCCGAGTCGAGGTGCGCCGTCGCCTCGTCGAGCACGACGACGTCCGGCGCCTTGAGGAAGACGCGCGCGATCGCGAGGCGCTGACGCTCCCCGCCGGACATGCGGTAGCCGCGGTCGCCGACGACCGTCTCGATGCCGGACGGCAGCGCGGCGACGACGTCCCACACGTGGGCGCGGCGCAGCGCCGCCTCGATCTCGGCGTCGGTCGCGTCCTGCTTGGCGTAGCGCAGGTTCTCGGCGATCGTGTCGTGGAAGAGGTGCGCCTCCTGCGTGACGACGCCGACGGCGTCGTGCAGGCTCTCCTGCGTGACGTCGCGCAGGTCGCGGCCGGCGATCCGGACGGCACCGCTCGTCGGGTCGTACATGCGCGTGACGAGCTGCGACACGGTGGTCTTGCCCGCGCCGGACGCGCCGACGAGCGCCACCATCGCACCGGCCGGGACGGAGAACGAGACGTCGGTCAGCGTGTCGGTCGTGGCGTCCACGCCGTCGAGCGCGACCGACTCGAGCGACGCGAGCGAGACCTCGGAGGCCGACGGGTAGCGGAACCGCACGCCGTCGAGCTCGAGGCTCGCGCCGTGGCGCGCGACGTCGGCGGAGAGGTCGTCGGCGTCGGGCGCGTCGACGACCGTGGGCTCGAGGTCGAGGACCTCGAGGACGCGCTCGAAGCTGACGAGCGCGGTCATCACGTCGACCTGGACGTTCGACATCGCCGTCAGGGGCCCGTAGAGCCGGCCGAGGTAGGCGGTGAGCGCGACGACGGTACCCACGGTGAGGGAGCCGCCGATCGCCATGACGCCGCCGAGCCCGTAGACGATGGCGACGGCCACGGACGCGACGACGGTCAGACCGACGCGGAACACCGTCCCGTACATCGCCTGCTTGACGCCGATGTCGCGCACCCGACCGGCCTGGGTCGCGAAGCGCTCGGACTCGCGCTCGGGGTCGCCGAACACCTTGACGAGGTGCGCGCCGGCGACGTTGAACCGCTCGTTCATCGTCTGGGCGGCCTCGGCGTTGAGCTCGTAGCTCTCCCGCGTGATCGCGGCGAGACGCTTGCCCACCCAGCGTGCGGGCAGGACGAACGCGGGCAGCAGCGTGAGCGCGAGGAGCGTGAGCTGCCACGACATCGAGAGCATCGCGGCGAGCACGAAGACGACCGTCAGCAGGTTGGAGAACACGTTCGACAGCGTCGACGTGAACGCCTGCTGCGCGCCGAGGACGTCGCCGTTGAGGCGCTGCACGAGCGCGCCGGTCCGTGTGCGGGCGAAGAAGGCGAGCGGCATGCGCTGGACGTGGTCGAACACGGCGGTCCGGAGGTCGACGATGAGGCCCTCGCCGATGCGCGAGGAGAACCAGCGCTGGACGACGCCCAGGCCGCCCGAGAGGACGGCGAGCCCGGCGGCGACGAGGGCGAACCTCACGACGACGTCGACGCGTCCCTCGACGATCCCGTCGTCGATGATCCGCTGGAAGAGGAGGGGAGTGACGGCGCCCGCGGCGGCGTCGAGGGAGATCAGCGCGAGGAACACGGCGAGCTGTCGCCGGTACGGACGCGCGAAGGTGAGGACGCGGCGCACGGTGCCGCGGTGCAGCCGCTTGTGGGCGACGGCGGAGTCCTGGCGGAACGAGCGCATGCCGCGCCCGCCGCCGGAGCCGGGTCCGGAGAAGGAAGTGGGGTACGTCATCTGGCCTCCCGTGGGGTAGGGAGCGCTGGTCGTCCGCTGCGGCGTGGGTCGCCGGTCTGCGGGCGCGGGCACCTCGTGGGGGCGGGGCCTCTCGCGCGAATGATGCTGAGTCTAACTCACTATGAGGCGATGACACAAGAGGCCGCGGCGCGGGTACGCTCGGCTCGTGACCCATCACGACGTCGAGCACCCCGCGCGAGGCGCCTCCTCGCACGGTGACGCCGGCGAGGACGAGGCGGGGGAGTTCCTGTCGCTGCTGCACGCCGCCCTGCGCACCGTACGGCGCGAGGCGAGCGAGCGTCTCGAGCCGGCAGGGACCACGCCCGGCCAGTTCCGGATGCTGCGCCACCTCGCCCGCTGCGACGGTCCGTGCCGGCTGGGCGCGGTCGCGGCCGCGCTCGACGTCGCGCCGCGGTCGGTGACCTCGAAGGTCGACGACGCCGAGGCCGCCGGGCTCGTGCGCCGCACCCCCGACCCGCTCGACCGCCGCGCGACCCTCGTCGAGCTCACCCCCCTCGGCCGGGACGTCGTCCGGCAGGTGGGGGCGGAACGCTCGTCCAGCGCGGGAACGCTGCTCGCCCGCCTCGACGCCGAGGACCGGCGCGAGCTCCTGCGGCTGCTGCGGGCCGTCGCCGGCGAGGGGACCGCCTGACGCCTCGCGCAGGTGACGTGCGGACCCGGCTGGCAGGATGGGCGCATGTTCCGCATCGGGTTGACCGGAGGCATCGCGGCAGGCAAGTCCGTCGCCCTCGCACGCTTCGCCGAGCTGGGCGCCGTGGTGATCGACTACGACGTCCTCTCCCGGGAGGCGGTCGCGCCGGGGTCGGTCGGCCTCGACGAGGTCGTCGAGGCCTTCGGCCCCCAGGTCCTCGCCGCCGACGGGACGCTCGACCGCCCGGCGCTCGGCCGGATCGTCTTCGCCGACGACGCGGCGCGAGAGCGCCTCAACGCGGTGGTGCACCCGGAGGTGCGCCGCCTGGCCGCGGAGCACGAGGCCGCGGCCGCCGCGGCCGACCCCCGGGCCGTCGTCGTGCACGACATCCCGCTGCTCGTCGAGACCGGCGACCCCGCGCACTTCCACCTCGTGGTCGTCGTGCGCGCGCCGTCCGACCTGCGGGCCGACCGGCTCGCGACGCGCGGTCTCGATCCCGTCGAGGCCGCCGCCCGGATCGGGGCCCAGGCCGACGACGCCGCACGGCTCGCGGTCGCCGACGTCACGCTCGACGGGGGCGGGCCGCCGGACGCGCTCCGCGCGCAGGTCGACGACCTCTGGGCCAAGGTCTGCACGGAGCTCGACGAGGAGAGCGAGGCCGACGCGTGACCGTCCTGGTCAGCGGGTTCGAACCGTTCGGCGGGGACGACACCAACCCGTCGTGGGAGACCGCACGGGCGCTCGCGGCCCGCGGGTGCGAGCTCGTCGGCGACGACGTCGTCGCGGTCCGCCTGCCGTGCACGTTCGACGGCGCGTGGCCGGTCCTCGAGGACGCGATCCGGGAGCACGCGCCGTCCGTCGTGCTCGCGCTCGGCCTGGCGGGCGGGTCGCAGGCCGTCCGGCTGGAGCGCGTCGCGATCGACGTGGTCGACGCGCGGATCCCCGACAACGCGGGCGCCGCACCGGTCGACGAGCCGGTCGTCGCGGGCGGCCCGGCGGCCTACTGGTCCGGTCTGCCGCTCAAGGGCGCGCTCGCCGCGCTGCGGGCGGAAGGGCTGCCCGCCGAGGTCTCGAACACCGCCGGCACGTACGTCTGCAACGCCACCTTCTACCAGCTCATGCACCACGCGGCCGGTGCGCCCGACCTGCGCGCCGGCTTCGTCCACGTGCCCTCCGCGCAGGTCCTGGCGATCGACGACCAGGTGCGCGCGGTGACGGTCGTGGCGCGGGCTGCGCTCGCCGGCGCGCGCGAGCCGGTCCTCGCGGCGGGCGCGGAGTCCTGATCCGTCGCTGACCCTTCAGCCCTCGGCTGACGCCGCGTGTGGGTGTGGGTGGCGGGCCGTACGGTGGGTTCCATGCGCCCCGTGACCGACCTGCAGCGAACCGCCGCGCCCTTCGAGGTGATCTCGGAGTTCCAGCCCTCGGGGGACCAGCCCACGGCCATCGCGGACCTCGCCGGTCGCGTCCGTGCGGGGGAGAAGGACGTCGTCCTGCTCGGCGCGACCGGTACCGGCAAGTCGGCGACGACGGCGTGGCTCGTCGAGGAGCTGCAGCGCCCGACGCTCGTCATGGCGCCCAACAAGACGCTCGCCGCGCAGCTCGCCACAGAGTTCCGCGAGCTGCTCCCGAACAACGCCGTCGAGTACTTCGTCTCGTACTACGACTACTACCAGCCCGAGGCGTACATCGCGCAGACGGACACCTACATCGAGAAGGACTCGTCCATCAACGACGAGGTCGAGCGCCTGAGGCACTCGGCGACGAGCTCGCTCCTCACGCGGCGCGACGTCGTGGTCGTCGCCTCCGTGTCCTGCATCTACGGCCTGGGCACGCCCCAGGAGTACGTGGACCGCATGGTGCGGCTCGACGTCGGCATGCAGGTCGAGCGCGACGACCTCCTGCGCCAGTTCGTCACCATGCAGTACACGCGCAACGACCTGGCGTTCACGCGCGGCACGTTCCGCGTCCGCGGCGACACGGTCGAGATCATCCCGGTGTACGAGGAGCTGGCGATCCGGATCGAGTTCTTCGGCGACGAGATCGAGTCGATCCAGACGCTGCACCCGCTGACGGGCGACGTCGTCCGGTCCGAGCCGTCGATCCACGTGTTCCCCGCGACGCACTACGTCGCCGGGCCGGAGCGCATGGAGCGGGCGATCACGTCGATCGAGGCGGAGCTCACGGAACGCCTCGCGGAGCTCGAGCAGCAGAACAAGCTGCTCGAGGCGCAGCGCCTGCGCATGCGCACCACCTACGACATCGAGATGATGCGGCAGATCGGCACGTGCTCCGGCATCGAGAACTACTCGCGCCACATCGACGGCCGCGTGCAGGGCACGCCGCCGAACACGCTGCTCGACTACTTCCCCGAGGACTTCCTCCTCGTCATCGACGAGTCGCACGTGACCGTCCCGCAGATCGGCGCGATGTTCGAGGGTGACATGTCGCGCAAGCGCAGCCTCGTCGACCACGGTTTCCGGCTCCCCAGCGCGATGGACAACCGGCCGTTGCGGTGGGAGGAGTTCGTCGAGCGGATCGGCCAGACGGTCTACCTGTCCGCGACGCCGGGCTCGTACGAGCTGTCGATGTCCGACGGCGTGGTCGAGCAGATCATCCGACCGACCGGCCTGGTGGACCCGGAGGTCGTGGTCAAGCCCACGACGGGTCAGATCGACGACCTCCTGCACGAGATCCGCGAGCGGGCGGACCGCAACGAGCGCGTGCTCGTCACGACCCTCACCAAGAAGATGGCCGAGGACCTGACGGACTACCTGCTCGAGAAGGACGTGCGGGTGCGGTACCTGCACTCCGAGGTCGACACGCTGCGTCGCGTCGAGCTGCTGCGCGAGCTGCGGCTCGGCCAGTACGACGTGCTCGTCGGCATCAACCTGCTGCGCGAGGGCCTCGACCTGCCGGAGGTGTCGCTCGTCGCGATCCTCGACGCCGACAAGGAGGGCTTCCTGCGCTCCCCGACGTCGCTCATCCAGACCATCGGCCGCGCAGCCCGCAACGTCTCGGGCCAGGTGCACATGTACGCGGACAGGATCACGGCCGCGATGGCGGCGGCGATCGAGGAGACCGACCGACGGCGCGAGAAGCAGGTCGCGTACAACCTCGAGCACGGCATCGACCCGACGCCGCTGCGCAAGCGCATCTCCGACGTCACCGACATGCTCGCGCGCGAGGACGTGGACACCGCCGAGCTGCTCGCGGGCGGCTTCCGCCAGCCGGGCAAGGGCGCCAAGGGCAGGGCCCCGGTGCCGGGTGGGCCGAAGGAGGGGGCGACGACGGGCAACCGCCTCGCGGGCGCCGCGGCGAGCGACCTGGCCGAGCTGATCCAGGAGCTCAGCGACCAGATGCACGCCGCGGCCGGAGAGCTCCAGTTCGAGCTCGCGGCGCGCCTGCGCGACGAGATCTCGGGGCTCAAGAAGGAGCTGCGGCAGATGCAGGCGGCCACGGCCTGACCACGCGGGCGGGATGGTCTCGCTCTCCGGCGACGTTGTGCCCTGGGGAGCCCGCATGGCCTATGCTGGCTCCTCGTTGAAGGGGAGTATTCCTCCGCGGTGATGTCGTCATCACGACCGGCGCAGTCGTCGGTCCGGTGTCACCGGTCCCGCAGCCTCCGTCCCGTCCTCGACGGTCGTGCGCTGCGTGGCGGAAGAGACCTTCGGTACTCAGTGCTACGTACCGGAGGTTACCTGCATGGACGTCCCCGTCTGGGTCTGGATCGTCACCGTCGGCGTCATCCTCGCGATGCTCGCCGTCGACTACGTCGGCCACGTCCGAACACCCCACGCCCCCAGCCTGCGCGAGGCCACGCGGTGGTCCATCGCCTACGTCGCCGTCGCCCTCGTGTTCGGCGTGATCGTCTGGGTGGTCTGGGGCGGCACGTACGGCGGCGAGTACTTCGCCGGGTACATCACCGAGAAGAGCCTGTCGGTCGACAACCTCTTCGTGTTCGTCCTCATCATGACCAGCTTCAGGGTCCCGAGGCTCTACCAGCAGAAGGTCCTGCTCATCGGGATCACCATCGCGCTGGTCCTGCGCACGATCTTCATCCTCCTGGGTGCCGCCGTCATCGAGAACTGGGCCTGGGTCTTCTACATCTTCGGCGCCTTCCTCATCTGGACCGCGATCGCGCAGGCGCGCTCCGGGACCGAGCACGAGGAGGAGTTCAAGGAGAACGCGGTCCTGCGCCTCACGCGGCGCCTGTTCCCGACGACGGACACGTACGTCGAGGACCACATGACCACGAAGATCGACGGCAAGCGGTTCATCACGCCGATGCTCATCGTCATGATCGCGATCGGCAGCGCCGACCTGCTCTTCGCCGTCGACTCGATCCCGGCGATCTTCGGCCTGACCCAGGAGACCTACCTCGTCTTCGCGGCGAACGCGTTCTCGCTGCTCGGCCTCCGCCAGCTCTACTTCCTCATCGACGGGCTGCTCGACCGCCTCGTCTACCTCAACTACGGCCTCGCGGCGATCCTCGGGTTCATCGGCATCAAGCTCGTCATCCACGCGCTGCACACCAACGAGGTGCCCTTCATCAACGGTGGCGAGCACGTCACCGCCATCCCCGAGATCTCCACGGCCGTCTCGCTGGGCTTCATCCTCGTCGTCCTGACGGTCACCACCGTCGCGAGCCTCGCGAGGTCGAACGCCGACCGTCGTCGTGAGGACGCACGCATCGAAGAAGGTTCTTGATGGTCCACGAGCTCCCGCTCTGGTTCGAGTGGGCGTCGCTGTCGGCGCTCGGCGTCCTCCTCCTCGTCGACCTGTTCGTCGTCGGGCGGCGCCCGCACGTCCCGTCGATGCGCGAGAGCGCGCTGTGGGTCGGGTTCTACGTCGCGCTCGCGCTCGCCTTCGGGGCGATCGTCGGTGCCGTCGGGGGAGCAGCGCCCGCGGGGGAGTTCTACGCAGGCTGGCTCACGGAGTACAGCCTGTCGGTCGACAACCTCTTCGTCTTCGTCATCATCATGGCGAGGTTCGCGGTGCCCAAGGAGCAGCAGCAGCGCGTGCTCATGGTGGGGATCATCGTCGCCCTGGTGCTCCGCGGGGCGTTCATCCTCGCGGGTGCGGCGGTGCTCGAGCAGTTCGTCTGGGTGTTCTACCTGTTCGGCGCGTTCCTCGTGTACACCGCGATCAAGCTCGTCACCGGTGGTGACGACGCCGAGGAGTACCAGGAGAACCGGGCGGTCCGTCTGCTGCGCCGCGTGCTGCCGATCGGCACGCGGTACGACGGCGGACGCCTGCGCACCGTGGAGGACGGCCGGAAGGTCTTCACGCCGCTCGTGGTCGTCTTCCTCGCGATCGGCAGCACCGACCTGCTCTTCGCGTTCGACTCGATCCCGGCCATCTTCGGGCTGACCCAGGACCCGTTCATCGTCTTCACGACGAACGTGTTCGCCCTCATGGGCCTGCGCCAGCTGTACTTCCTGCTCGGCGGACTGCTCGAGCGGCTGGTCTACCTGCCGATCGGTCTCGCGGTGATCCTCGGGTTCATCGGGGTCAAGCTCGTGCTCGAGGCGCTGCACGAGAACACCGTGCCGTTCATCAACGGCGGCGAGCACCTCGAGGCCGTGCCGACCGTCCCGATCTGGCTCTCGCTCGTCGTCATCGTCGGCGCTCTTCTCGTGACGACCGTCGCGAGCCTGCTGCGCACGCGGGCCCAGGGCGCGGTGGCGTCGCGGGACGTGGCCGCCGACGCGGTGGAGGGCGCCTCCACGGTCGAGGGACGGAGCACCGCGGAGGCCGAGCCGGTCGACGCGACGGCCGTCGGGGACGCCCCGGCGACGCGCGACGCGCCGTAGCCCGTCAGGCGCGGTGGGCCCAGTCCCCGATCACGGGCGACCACGGGCGCACCGTGCGCTCGGCCACCAGGCCGGCGCGCGCGAACGGGTCGGCGTCGAGAATCTCGGCCGCGGCGACGGGGGAGCCGGCGTCGAGCACGAGGAGCGCACCGGCGGCTGCGTCGTCCGTCGCGGGCAGAGGCCCCGACGCGAGGAGCGTCCCCTGCTCGTGCAGCCCGCGGAGGAAGGCCCGGTGCTCGGCACGGACCGCGTCGAGCTCGGCGGGGCGGGCGGGGTAGACGTAGGTCACGGCGTGGATCGGCATGGCGCCATTGAAGCAGGGCTCCGGGCGGGCGCGGAGGCCCGTCCGTCGGCAGCCGTGCGGAGGTCGTCCCCGACCCCGTGCCGGAATGACGTGGCGGCCACGGCGCAGGGCACCTAGGGTCGCGGCGCATGAGCGACCTCACGATCCTCGCCACGTCCGGCGGGTACGCGCCCGGGCACCGGACCCGCATTGCGCTCGGGCCGATCGTCCGACACGCCACCGAGCTCGCCGGCGTCGCCGGCACACCGCGCGTGTGCCACGTGGGCACGGCCGGCGGCGACCAGTCGTGGTTCCACGCGGAGCTCGACGAGGCCGCGCGCGTCGCCGGGGTGCGGATGTCCCACCTGTCGTTGTTCAGCATGCCGAACGTGGACGACGTGGAGGCCTTCCTGCGCGAGCACGACGTCGTGTGGGTCGGAGGCGGGTCGGTCGTCAACCTCCTCGCGGTCTGGCGGGCGCACGGCCTGCCCGAGATCCTGCACGCGGTGGGGGAGAGCGGCGTCGTGCTCGCGGGCATCAGCGCCGGGTCGCTGTGCTGGCACGTCGGCGGCCCGACGGACTCGTTCGGACCGGAGCTGCGGCCGGTCACGGACGGTCTCGCGTTCGTGCCGTACGGCAACGGCGTCCACTACGACGCGGAGCCCGGCCGCCGGCCGCTCCTGCAGCGTCTCGTGGCGGAGGGGACGCTGCCCACCTCGTACGCGACGGACGACGGCGTGGGACTCGTCTACCGGGGCGGGCACCTCGTGGAGGCGGTCACCGAGGTCCGCGGCGCTGGCGCGTGGGAGGTGCGCCGCGAGGTGGACGCCGACGGCTCGTCCAGAGCCGTCGAGGGGCGGATCGAGCCGCGCGAGCTGAGCGGCGCGCGCTGACGCCCCCGCGCCCTCGTCACCAGCCGCGGGCGCGCCACGCCTCGAGGTGGGGGCGCTCCGCGCCGAGCGTCGTGTCGGCACCGTGACCCGGGTAGACCCACGTGTCGTCGTCGAACCGCTCGAAGACCCGCTCGGTGACGTCGTCGAGGAGCTGGGCGAACCGCTGGGGGTCGTGGTCGGTGTTCCCCACGCCGCCGGGGAACAGCGAGTCGCCGGTGAACAGGTGCACCCGTCGGGCCACGGCGTCGGGGGCGCGCGCGGGCGAGGGCTCGCGGTAGGCGAGCGCGACCGACCCCGGGGTGTGGCCGCGCAGCGCGACGACCTCGAGGAGCGACCGCCCGACGGCGACCGTGTCCCCGTGGTGCAGCCTCCGGCCGACGGGGACCCCGGTCTCCGCCGTGACCGCGTCGGCGTCGGCGTCCCCGACCGCGAGGACGGCCCCGGTCGCGGCGACCACGTCGGCCAGCGCCCCGACGTGGTCGTGGTGGCGGTGGGTCGTGACGACGGTCGTCAGGCGACTCGCCGGGTCGCCGCCGGACGACGTGGGGCTCCGCCGCGCGTCGGCGGGTTCGGCGGGTTCGGCGGGTTCGGCGAGGAGGGCGAGCAGCCGGCGCGGCTCGGCCGCGGCGTCGACGAGGACCTGGTCGCCGGTGCGCCGGCACGTGAGGAGGTACGCGTCGTTCGCCATCCGGCCGACCGCCACCTTGCGGATCTCCAGCTCGTCGAGCCGGCGGACGTCCGCCGGACCTCCCACCACGACCGTGCCCGTGTACGTCATGCGCACAGTCTGCCGGTCGCGCCGACGCGACGGGCGTGGACCTGCGGGGACCGGGACGTGCGGATCCGGGGGAGACGCGTCGAACATCTGTGCGAGTGTCGGTGGTCGGTCGTACCATTCTTCGGTGAGCAATCGCCTCGTCATCTCCGGTGCCCGCGAGCACAACCTCCGCGACGTCGACCTCGACCTCCCGCGCGACCAGCTCATCGTCTTCACCGGCCTGTCCGGCTCCGGGAAGTCGTCCCTCGCGTTCGACACGATCTTCGCCGAGGGGCAGCGGAGGTACGTCGAGTCCCTGTCGGCGTACGCCCGGCAGTTCCTCGGCCAGATGGACAAGCCCGACGTCGACTTCATCGAGGGCCTGTCCCCGGCGGTGTCGATCGACCAGAAGTCGACCAACCGCAACCCGCGGTCGACGGTGGGCACCATCACCGAGGTCTACGACTACCTGCGCCTGCTGTTCTCGCGCGCGGGGACGCAGCACTGCCCGGTGTGCGGGGAGCGCGTGACCGCGCAGACGCCCCAGCAGATCGTCGACCGCCTGCTCGAGCTGCCCGAGGGCACGCGCTACCAGGTGCTCGCACCGGTCGTGCGCGGTCGCAAGGGCGAGTACTCCGAGCTCTTCAAGGAGCTGCAGGCCAAGGGCTTCGCCCGCGCACGCGTCGACGGCGAGGTGCGCACGCTCACCGACCCGCCCGCGCTCGAGAAGAAGCTCAAGCACGACATCGAGGTGGTCGTGGACAGGCTCGTCGCGCGCGAGGGCGTGCAGCGGCGGCTCACCGACTCGGTGGAGACGGCGCTCGGCCTCGCGGGCGGGCTCGTCGTCGTCGAGCTCGTGGACGCCGAGGCCGACGACCCCGCCCGCGAACGCCGCTTCTCGGAGAAGCGCGCGTGCCCGAACGACCACGAGCTCGCGCTCGACGAGGTCGAGCCGCGCACGTTCTCCTTCAACGCTCCCTACGGCGCGTGCCCCGAGTGCACGGGCATCGGCTTCCGTCTCGAGGTCGACCCGGACCTCGTGATCCCCGACGAGGAGAAGTCGCTCGGTGAGGGCGCGGTCGCGCCGTGGGCCCAGGTCTCGTCCGAGTACTTCGAGCGCGTCCTCTCGGCGCTCGCCGACGACCTCGGCTTTTCCATGGACACCCCGTGGCGGGCCCTGCCGGAGCGTGCGAAGAAGGCGGTCCTGCACGGGCAGAACCACGAGGTGCACGTCCGGTACAAGAACCGCTGGGGCCGTGAGCGCCAGTACTCCACGGGCTTCGAGGGCGTCATCACGTTCCTCGAGCGTCGTCACTCCGAGACCGAGTCCGACTGGTCGAAGGAGAAGTACGAGGCGTACATGCGCGAGGTGCCGTGCCCCGTGTGCCGTGGCGCACGGCTCAAGCCCGAGGTGCTCGCCGTCAAGGTCGGCGGGAAGTCGATCTGGGACGTGTGCCGGCTCCCGCTGCGCGAGGCCGCACAGTTCCTCGGCGGGCTCGAGCTGGGTCAGCGGGAGCGCGCGATCGCCACGGAGGTGCTCAAGGAGATCGACGCCCGCCTCGGGTTCCTGCTCGACGTCGGCCTGGACTACCTCTCGCTCGAGCGCCCGGCCGCGACGCTGTCCGGCGGTGAGGCGCAGCGCATCCGGCTCGCGACGCAGATCGGCTCAGGTCTCGTCGGTGTCCTCTACGTGCTCGACGAGCCGAGCATCGGCCTGCACCAGCGCGACAACCGTCGCCTCATCGAGACGCTCACACGCCTGCGCGACCTCGGGAACACGCTCATCGTCGTCGAGCACGACGAGGACACGATCCGCACCGCGGACTGGATCGTCGACATCGGCCCGGGCGCGGGGGAGCACGGCGGTCGCGTCGTCCACTCGGGCGACTACGCCGGGCTGCTCGAGGCGCCGGAGTCCGTCACGGGCGCGTACCTGTCCGGCCGGCGGAGCATCCCGCTGCCCGCGGAGCGGCGCCCCACGGACCCCGGCCGTCAGGTCACGGTCGTCGGCGCGCGCGAGCACAACCTCACGGGCATCGACGTGAGCTTCCCGCTCGGGACCTTCACGGCCGTGACCGGAGTGTCCGGCTCGGGCAAGTCGACGCTCGTCAATTCGATCCTCTACACGGTGCTCGCCAACGAGCTCAACGGCGCCCGCCAGGTCGCCGGGCGGCACACGCGCGTCACCGGGCTCGACCACCTCGACAAGGTCGTGCACGTCGACCAGGGCCCGATCGGTCGTACGCCGCGGTCGAACCCCGCGACGTACACGGGCGTGTGGGACCACGTGCGCAAGCTCTTCGCGGAGACCACGGAGGCGAAGGTCCGGGGCTACACGCCCGGCCGGTTCTCGTTCAACGTCAAGGGCGGGCGCTGCGAGGCCTGCTCGGGCGACGGCACGCTGAAGATCGAGATGAACTTCCTCCCCGACGTCTACGTCCCGTGCGAGGTCTGCCACGGCGCGCGGTACAACCGCGAGACGCTCGAGGTCCACTTCAAGGGCAAGACGGTCGCGGACGTGCTGGACATGCCGATCGAGGAGGCTGCGGAGTTCTTCGCCGCGGTCCCGGCGATCTCGCGCCACCTCAAGACCCTGGTCGAGGTGGGGCTCGGGTACGTCCGGCTCGGGCAGCCCGCACCGACGCTGTCGGGCGGCGAGGCGCAGCGCGTCAAGCTCGCGAGCGAGCTGCAGAAGCGCTCGACGGGCCGCACGATCTACGTGCTCGACGAGCCGACGACGGGGCTGCACTTCGAGGACATCCGCAAGCTGCTGGGGGTCCTGCAGTCGCTCGTCGACAAGGGCAACTCGGTGCTCGTGATCGAGCACAACCTCGACGTCATCAAGAGCGCTGACTGGGTCGTCGACATGGGACCCGAGGGCGGCTCCGGGGGTGGGAAGGTCGTCGCGCAGGGCACGCCCGAGCAGGTCGCGCGGGTCGCCGCGAGCCACACCGGGCGGTTCCTCGCGGAGATCCTCGACGAGCACCCCGACGTGCCGGTCGGCGCCCCGGCGCAGCCGCAGGCCGATGCGCCGGCGACCGGTGCCACGGCGAAGGGCCGGTCGTCCCGGGCGCGCCGGGCGACCGACGAGTCGGGACCCGGACGCAGCGGCTCCCGCCGCAAGGCGTCCGCGGCCTGACGGCGCCGGTCCCTCTCGTCCCCGGTCGTCGCGACGACCGACGTCGTGGAGGCGCCAGGGCGCGGTCGCGTCGTGCCGACGACCGGCGCGGCTGGAGAGCGTCAGGCGGCGGCGCGCCGCGCCGGAGCCGGCTCGACGAGGACGCGGAAGTTCACCGAGCGCGCGATGAAGCAGTGGTCGTGCGCGCGGTGGTGCAGGACGGCGAGGGCCTCGTCGTCGGTGCCCGGGCCGTCGTCGACCACCACGCGCGGGTGCAGCGTCACGTCGGTGAACTGGCCCTCGCCGCCGGACTCGACGCGCATCGTGCCGGTGACGTCGTCGACGTACTCGCGCACGACGACGCCCGCCGCCGCGGCGAGGTGCAGGAACCAGAGCATGTGGCACTGGGAGATGCTGACGACGAACAGCTCCTCGGGGCTGTAGCGCGTCGGGTCTCCGCGGAACGCCGGGTCGGCGGACCCGGGCAGTGGCGGGCGTCCGTCGAGCAGCACGTCGTGGTCCCGGTCGTACGAGGTGTAGGAGCTCGTGCCCCTCGTGCCGGCGCCGGTCCAGCGGACCGTCGCGGAGTACCCGTGCTGTGCGCTCATGCCGGTCACCCTAACGGCCGGTGACCCGGCTCACATCGGCTCGTGACCGACCGAACCCCACCGGCGACCTCCTGTCGGTGCGCTGACCTAGGCTGGAGACCATGGCTGACCCCGCGACGTACCGCCCTGCGCCGGGGGAGATCCCGACCTCGCCCGGGGTCTACCGGTTCCGGGACGAGCACGGCCGCGTCATCTACGTCGGCAAGGCGAAGAACCTGCGGGCACGCCTGTCGAGCTACTTCCAGGACGTCGCGAACCTGCACCACCGCACCCAGACGATGGTGACCACGGCGGCGTCCGTCGAGTGGACCGTCGTCGGGACCGAGGTCGAGGCGCTCGCGCTCGAGTACACGTGGATCAAGGAGTTCGACCCGCGGTTCAACGTCAAGTACCGCGACGACAAGTCCTACCCGTACCTCGCGGTGACGATGGGCGAGGAGTTCCCGCGCGCGCAGGTCATGCGCGGCGCCAAGCGTCCCGGTACGCGGTACTTCGGTCCGTACGGCCACGCGTGGGCGATCCGCGAGACGCTCGACCTGTTGCTGCGCGTCTTCCCCGTGCGCACGTGCTCCGCGGGCGTCTTCAAGCGTGCGCACCAGACGGGCCGGCCGTGCCTGCTGGGCTACATCGACAAGTGCTCCGCCCCGTGCGTCGGGCGCATCACCCCCGAGGACCACAAGGCCCTCGCGGAGGACTTCTGCGACTTCATGGCGGGGGACACGCAGCGGTTCGTGAAGCGCCTCGAGCGCAAGATGCGCGAGGCCGCGGCTGCGATGGAGTACGAGGCCGCGGCGCGCCTGCGCGACGACCTGGGGGCGCTCCAGCGGGCCACGGAGAAGAACGCCGTCGTGCTCGGCGACGCGACGGACGCCGACGTGTTCGCGCTCGCGGGCGACGAGCTCGAGGCCGCGGTCCAGGTGTTCCACGTCCGCGGTGGTCGCATCCGTGGTCAGCGCGGCTGGATCGTCGAGAAGGTCGAGGACGTCACGGACGCCGAGCTCGTCGAGCACCTCCTGCAGCAGGTCTACGGCGCGGCGGAGGAGGCTGCGGCGGTCGACGCACGCACCGGGGCGGGTGCGCGCGGCGGTGCCCGCGACGTCGTGCCGCGCGAGGTGCTCGTCCCCGTCCTGCCGCCCGACACCGACCAGGTGACCACGTGGTTGACCGGCCTGCGCGGCGCCCGCGTCGACGTGCGCGTCCCGCAGCGCGGGGACAAGAAGGAGCTTGCCGCGACCGTCCGGACCAACGCCGAGCACGCGCTCGCGTTGCACCGCACGCGCCGCGCGGGCGACCTCACGACGCGCAGCCTTGCGCTGCGCGAGATCCAGGAGGCGCTCGACCTCGACACGGCACCCCTGCGGATCGAGTGCTACGACGTCTCGCACAACCAGGGCACCTACCAGGTCGCGTCCATGGTCGTCTTCGAGGACGGGCTCGCCCGCAAGAGCGAGTACCGCCACTTCACGATCCGCGGGCCGGAGGGCGACGGCGCACGCGACGACACCGCCGCGATGCACGAGGTCATCTCGCGCCGGTTCAAGCGGTACGTCGCGGACCGCTCCCACTCGGGAGAGGTCGAGATGGACCTCGAGGCCGACGAGGTCGGCGGTGGGGCCGACGCCGCGGACCGCGAGGCGGAGCGCGCGGCAGCCGTCGCCGGGTACGTGCCGCGCAGCGGCGAGGTCGATCCCGAGACCCCGACGGACCGTCGTGCGCGCTTCGCCTACCCCCCGAACCTCGTCGTGGTCGACGGCGGCCCGCCCCAGGTCGCGGCGGCCGCCCGCGCGCTCGCCGAGCTGGGAGTCGACGACGTCGCGCTGTGCGGCCTGGCGAAGCGCCTCGAGGAGGTCTGGCTCCCGGGCGAGGACTACCCGGTGATCCTGCAGCGCTCGTCAGAGGGCCTGTACCTGCTGCAGCGCGTCCGCGACGAGGCGCACCGGTTCGCGATCAGCCAGCACCGCAGGAAGCGCAGCAAGGGCATGACGGCCTCGGCGCTCGACGACGTCCCCGGCCTCGGGCCGGCGCGCAAGGCCGCGCTCCTCAAGCACTTCGGCTCGGTCAAGCGGCTGCGCGCGGCGAGCGCCGAGGAGATCGCGACGGTCCCGGGGATGGGAGCGCGCACCGCGCAGGCCGTCGTCGCCGCGCTCGCGGACGGCGGCACGACCTCCGCGCCGGGGGCGGCCACGGACACACCGGTCACGGACGCAGCCACCGTCCGGCCGTGACCGGCTGGCATGCTGGGACCATGAGACCGGAACCCTCCCCGACCACGGTCCCGAGCGGCATCCCGGCGATCGAGGCGGCCACGCACGCGCCCGAGCGCCGCGCGCCGGAGGTGCTCATCATCACCGGCATGTCCGGCGCGGGGCGCTCGCGCGCCGCCGCGGTCCTCGAGGACCTCGACTGGTACGTCGTCGACAACCTGCCGCCGCGCATGATCGTGCCGCTCGTCGACCTCATGACCCGTTCCGGGTCGACGCTCGAGCGCATCGGCGCCGTCGTGGACGTGCGCGGTCGAGAGTTCTTCACCGACCTGGTGGAGGTCCTCGACCACCTGCGCCAGAACGGCGTCTTCTACCGCATCCTGTTCCTCGACGCCTCGGACGAGGTCCTCGTCCGCCGGTACGAGCAGGTGCGCCGCCCGCACCCGCTGCAGGGGGAGGGCCGCATCCTCGACGGTCTCGGGGAGGAGCGACGCCTGCTCGCGAGCCTCGAGGAGCGCGCCGACGTCGTCATCGACACGTCCGAGCTCAACGTGCACGACCTCGCACGCGAGGTGCGGTCCGCCGTCGCCGACGGCACGCCCGACACCCTGCGGATCAACGTCGTGTCGTTCGGCTTCAAGTACGGCCTGCCCCTCGACGCGGACCACGTGGTCGACGTGCGCTTCCTCGCGAACCCGTACTGGATCACCGAGCTGCGCCACCTCACTGGCCGGGACCTCCCGGTGCGTGACTACGTCCTCGGTCGGCCGGGTGCGATCGAGTTCGTGGACCGTTACGTCAGCGCCCTCGAGCCGGTCCTCGCGGGCTACCTCGGCGAGGAGAAGCGGTACGTCACGATCGCCGTCGGGTGCACGGGCGGGAAGCACCGTTCCGTCGCGATCAGCGAGGCCATCGCCACGCGCCTGCGCGCACAGGGCCAGCGCGTGACCGTCACGGCACGCGACCTCGGGAAGGAGTGAGCCGGACGTGGTCACGAGGAGGTCCCCGGCGGTCGTCGCGCTCGGCGGCGGGCACGGGCTGTCCGCGAGCCTGTCGGCGCTGCGGCTCATGTCCGACCGGCTCACCGCCGTCGTCACCGTGGCCGACGACGGCGGGTCGTCCGGGCGGCTGCGGGCGGAGCTCGGCGTGCTGCCCCCCGGAGACCTGCGCATGGCGCTCGCGGCGCTGTGCGACGACTCCGAGTGGGGTCGCACGTGGAGCGCGCTCCTGCAGCACCGGTTCACGTCCGAGGGCGACCTCGACAACCACGCCGTGGGGAACCTGCTCATCGTCGCGCTGTGGGAGCTCCTCGACGACCCGGTCGCCGGGCTCGACTGGGTCGGACGCCTGCTCGGGGCCCGCGGTCGCGTGCTCCCCATGGCGGCGGTGCCGCTGGGGATCGAGGCGGACGTACGGACGGGGAACGGGCTCGAGACCGTCGTCGGTCAGAGCGAGGTCGCGGTGACCCACGGCCGCATCGAGCAGCTGCGGCTCGTGCCGCCCGACCCGCCGGCCTGCCCCGAGGCGGTCGCCGCCGTGCGGGACGCGGACTGGGTCGTCCTCGGTCCCGGGTCGTGGTTCTCCTCCGTCATGCCGCACCTGCTGGTCCCCGAGCTGGCCGCCGCGCTGCACGAGACGAGCGCGCGTCGCTGCGTGACGCTCAACCTGTCGAGCGAGACCGGCGAGACGTACGGTCTGTCGGCGACCGACCACCTCGAGGCGCTGCACAAGCACGCGCCCGGGCTCCTCATCGACGCCGTCGTCGCGGACCCGACCGCGGTCGAGGACACGGAGCAGCTCGCCGAGGCGGCCCAGCGGATGGGAGCACGTCTCCTGCTGCGCCAGGTGGCGCTCGGTGACGGCACCGCACGCCACGACGCCCTGCGTCTCGCGGCGGCTTACCGCGACGTCTTCGACGACTTCCTCGGCGACGTCGGGACGCGCACGCGCTGATCCGGTCCTCGGTCCGCAGGGCGCGCGACGGGGGCCGTGCCGGTGCTCGCGGCGGGGCACGGTGCCGCTCGGACCGACCGCCCGGCCCGTCGATCGATGGCAGGATGTCGCCATGGCGCTCACGGCACAGGTGAAGGACGAGCTGGCACGAGTGCGGGTGGACAAGACCTCCTGCCGCAAGGCGGAGGTCTCGGCGATGCTCCGCTTCTCCGGGGGCCTGCACCTCATCTCCGGTCGCATCGTCATCGAGGCCGAGCTGGACACCGCGATCGCCGCCCGGCGCCTGCGCGAGACCATCGCGGACGTCTACGGGCACACGAGCGAGCTGATCGTCGTCTCGGCGGGCGGCCTGCGCAAGAGCAGCCGCTACGTGGTGCGCGTCGTGCGGGACGGCGAGTCGCTCGCCCGCCAGACCGGGCTCCTGGACCAGCGCGGACGCCCCGTGCGCGGCCTCCCGCCGCAGGTCGTCTCGGGCGGGGTCGAGGAGTCCGAGGCGGCGTGGCGCGGGGCGTTCCTCGCGCACGGCTCGCTGACGGAGCCGGGACGTTCGTCCGCGCTCGAGGTGACCTGCCCCGGACCCGAGGCCGCGCTCGCGCTCGTGGGCGCGGCACGACGCCTCGGGATCTCCGCGAAGTCGCGCGAGGTTCGTGGCATCGACCGGGTGGTCATCCGCGACGGCGACGCGATCAGCGCGCTCCTCACGCGGCTCGGGGCGCACGACGCGGTCCTCGTCTGGGAGGAGCGGCGCACCCGGCGGGAGGTCCGCGGCACGGCGAACCGGCTCGCGAACTTCGACGACGCGAACCTGCGTCGCTCCGCACGGGCCGCCGTGGCGGCGGGCGCTCGTGTCGAGCGGGCCTTCGAGATCCTCGGTCCCGACCTTCCCGACCACCTGCGCGAGGCGGGCGAGCTGCGCCTGGCGCACAAGCAGGCGTCCCTCGAGGAGCTCGGACAGCTCGCCGACCCGCCGCTGACCAAGGACGCCGTCGCGGGCCGCATCCGCCGGCTGCTCTCGACCGCGGACAAGAGGGCGGCAGAGCTGGGGATCCCTGACACCGAGGCCGGACTGAGCCCCGAGCTGCTCGACCTGTGACGGAATCCCGCCTCGGTGCTGACGGGACCGGCCGGACGCGCGCGGGACCGGTCCCTGTTGCGCGCCCCGCGACACGTGGCACCGTGGACGGCACGCACCTTCGGGACCATGGTCCCGAAGCGTGGGATCCAGGTCACACGATGGAGAGGTGTTGGTATAGGCTCGGGTACGTCAGGTGACAACGACGTGCTCCTTCGCTGACACCCCTCGTGGGCGTGGGTGGTCCCGGCTGTCGCCGTGACGATCCCGCGAGCACGACGGGTGCTGAGCCGATGATCGGGCAGCGAGCACGGGCGTGATCACCACCTGCGTACGCCGTCGTACGTGATCGTTCGGCATCAACCGTGTGCGTCGGTACACCCGGCGCGCCCTGAGGAGGGCATTGTGACCATCCGCGTCGGTATCAACGGCTTCGGTCGTATCGGACGGAACTTCTACCGCGCCATCGTGGCGTCGGGGGCTGACATCGAGATCGTCGGTGTCAACGACCTCACCGACAACAAGACGCTCGCGCACCTGCTCAAGTACGACACGGTCCTCGGCCGTTTCCCCCTGAGCGTGGACTTCGACGACGAGAACATCATCGTCGACGGCAAGAAGATCCGTGCGCTCGCGGAGCGCGACCCCGCCAACCTCCCCTGGGGTGAGCTGGGCGCCGACATCGTCATCGAGTCGACCGGCTTCTTCACCGACGCGACGAAGGCCAAGGCGCACATCGACGGCGGCGCCAAGAAGGTCATCATCTCCGCCCCGGCGAAGAACGAGGACGCGACGTTCGTCGTCGGCGTGAACTCGGATCAGTACGACCCGGCCGCGCACCACATCATCTCGAACGCGTCGTGCACCACGAACTGCCTCGCCCCGCTCGCGAAGGCGCTCAACGACTCGATCGGCATCGAGCGTGGTCTCATGACCACGATCCACGCCTACACGGGTGACCAGAACCTGCAGGACGGCCCGCACCGCGACCTGCGTCGCGCCCGCGCCGCCGCGCAGAACATCGTCCCCACCTCGACGGGTGCCGCCAAGGCCGTCTCCCTCGTGCTCCCCGAGCTCAAGGGCAAGCTCGACGGCTTCGCGCTCCGCGTGCCGACGATCACCGGCTCGGCCACGGACCTCACCTTCACCGCCTCCAAGGAGGTCACGGTCGAGGAGGTCAACGCCGCGGTCAAGGCTGCCGCCGAGGGTCCCCTCAAGGGCGTCCTGTCCTACGTCGAGGACGAGATCGTCTCGAGCGACATCGTCACGGACCCGCACCAGAGCATCTTCGACTCGAAGCTCACCAAGGTGATCGGCGACCAGGTCAAGGTCGTCTCCTGGTACGACAACGAGTGGGGCTACTCGAACAGCCTCGTCGCGCTGACCCAGCTGGTCGGCGACAAGCTCTGACCCTGCCGCTCCCGTAGCGCCAGCCCTGAGCACCATGCGTCCGCGTGCGCGTCCCGGCCACGGCCGGTGACGCGCACGCGGACGTCCTCATGTGCGGGCCGCGCCGGCCGAGCCGCGCGCCGCACGACGGCGACCGAACCGTAGGAGACCGCATGAAGACCATCGACGACCTGGGCGACCTGCGCGGCAAGCGCGTGCTGGTCCGCTCCGACTTCAACGTCCCGCTCGACGGGACGACCATCACGGACGACGGCCGCATCCGTGCGGCGCTCCCGACGCTGAAGAGGCTCACCGACGCCGGCGCGAAGGTGGTCGTCACGGCGCACCTCGGCCGCCCCAAGGGCGAGCCGGACGCCAAGTACTCGCTCGCACCCGTCGCGGCCCGTCTCGGCGAGCTGCTCGGGGTGCCGGTGCACCTCGCGGAGGACGTCGTCGGCCCGTCGGCGCAGGAGACCGTCGCCGGTCTCGGCGAGGGCGAGGTCGCGCTGCTCGAGAACATCCGCTTCGACGCGCGCGAGACCTCCAAGGACGAGGCCGAGCGCCGGTCCCTCGCGAACGACCTCGCGGGCCTCGCCGACGCGTTCGTGTCCGACGGCTTCGGCGTCGTGCACCGCAAGCAGGCGTCGGTCTACGACGTCGCGCAGGTGCTGCCCGCCGCCGTCGGCCAGCTCGTGCTCAAGGAGGTCGACTCCCTCAAGCGCGCTACCGAGGACCCGCAGCGGCCGTACGCCGTCGTGCTCGGCGGCTCGAAGGTCTCCGACAAGCTCGGGGTCATCGCGAACCTGCTCACGAAGGCCGACCGGCTCCTCATCGGCGGCGGCATGGTGTTCACGTTCCTCGCGGCGCAGGGCCACCAGGTCGGCAAGTCGCTGCTCGAGGCGGACCAGATCGAGACGGTCAAGGGCTACCTCGCCGACGCCGAGAAGAACGGCGTCGAGATCGTCCTGCCGACCGACATCGTCGTGGCGGACGCGTTCGCGGCCGACTCGCCGCACGAGGTCGTCGCCGCCGACGCGATCCCCGCTGACAAGATCGGGCTCGACATCGGTCCCGCCTCGGGCGAGCTGTTCGCGAGCAAGATCGTCGACGCGAAGACGGTCGTGTGGAACGGCCCGATGGGCGTCTTCGAGTTCGACGCGTTCGCCGGCGGCACGCGTGCCGTCGCGCAGGCGCTCGTCGACGCGACCACCCAGGGAGCGTTCACGATCGTCGGCGGCGGCGACTCCGCCGCGGCCGTGCGCACGCTCGGGTTCGACGAGGCCGGCTTCAGCCACATCTCGACCGGTGGCGGCGCGAGCCTCGAGTTCCTCGAGGGCAAGGAGCTGCCGGGGATCTCGGTCCTCGAGGCCTGAACCCCGCCCTAGTACATCCCCGACGCGCGGCCCTGGGGGACCGGGGCCGCGCGTCACGACGAGAGAAGACGATCGTGGCGAACCGCACCCCGCTCATGGCGGGCAACTGGAAGATGAACCTGGACCACCACCAGGCGACGCACACCGTGCAGAAGCTGGCGTGGACCCTCAAGGACGCCAAGCACGACTACGCGGCCGTCGAGGTCGCCGTGCTCCCGCCCTTCACGGACCTGCGCTCCGTGCAGACACTGGTCGACGCCGACAAGCTCGAGCTGAAGTACGGCGCCCAGGACGTCTCGGCGCACGCCGAGGGCGCGTACACCGGCGAGATCTCCGCGTCGATGCTCTCGAAGCTCGGTGTCTCCTACGTCGTGATCGGGCACTCCGAGCGCCGCCAGTACCACGGCGAGTCGGACGCGCTCGTGAACGAGAAGATCGTCGCGGCCGTCGGCCAGGGCCTCGCGCCGATCCTCTGCGTGGGCGAGGGCCTCGAGGTCCGCAAGGCGGGCGAGCAGATCGCCTACACGCTCGCGCAGGTCGAGGGTGCGCTGGCGGGTCTCCCGGCGGCGCAGATCGCCGACCTCGTCATCGCCTACGAGCCCGTCTGGGCCATCGGCACCGGCGAGGTCGCGACGCCCGAGGACGCGCAGGAGGTCTGCGGCGCGATCCGTGGTGCCCTCGGCGACCTCTACGACGGTGACGTCGCCGCCGCGACGCGCGTCCTCTACGGCGGGTCCGTGAAGTCGTCGAACGTCGCGGCGATCATGGCGCAGCCCGACGTCGACGGCGCGCTCGTCGGCGGCGCGAGCCTCGACCCCGAGGAGTTCGCGAAGATCGCCCGCTACCAGGCGCACGCGACCGCGTGACCCGTGCCCGCGGTCCCCGGTCGCTCGTGCGACCGGGGACCGCGGTGCCCCGCCTCGCGTCCGCGTCCGCCTCGCGCGGACGGGCCGCGGTGGCCAGCACGCGAGACGCCTCGGCGGAGGTTGGCCGTGGTGGCCTTGCGTCGCCTACTCTTGTCCCCTGTGCGGCAGGCCACGGCCTGCGCACGACAACCGTGCGGTCGCCCTCGACCTCGTCGAGCCGGCCCTGAGCCTCAAGGACGTACTCGTGGACGTGCTGCGCATCATCCTCCAGATCCTGCTGGTTCTCACCAGCGGCTTCCTCACCCTGCTCGTGCTCATGCACAAGGGAAAGGGCGGCGGCCTCTCCGACATGTTCGGCGGCGGGATCTCGAGCTCCGTGGGCAGCTCCGGCGTCGCCGAGCGCAACCTCAACCGCATCACGGTGACCTTCGCGCTCGTCTGGGCCGTCGTCATCGTCCTGCTGGGTCTGATCCAGAAGGTGAGCTGACCACGCCGCCCTGGACGGGGCGGCGTCGGGCGGGGCGAGGTGCTCCGCCTGCAACGACCGGGTGCCGACGGTGGCACGCATGACGGGGGAGTAGACGTGGCAGGTGGTAGCGCGATCCGCGGGTCGCGGGTGGGGGCCGGACCGCTCGGCGAGTCCGAGCGCGGCGACATGGCTCCCCGGTTCGGGGTCTCGTACTGGTGCGCCAACGGCCACGAGACCCGGCCCAGCTTCTCGTCGGAGGCCGACATCCAGGCGCCCGAGACCTGGGACTGCCCGCGGTGCGGCTTCCCCGCCGGCCAGGACCCCGAGAATCCGCCGGTCCCGGTGCGCAACGAGCCCTACAAGACGCACCTCGCGTACGTGAAGGAGCGGCGCTCCGACGAGGACGGCGTCGCGATCCTCGACGAGGCCCTGGCCGCGCTGCGCGCCCGCCGCGGACGCTGAGAACACCTGCAGGCTCCGCGTCACGCGTCACCGGGTCGCGGGACGCAGGCGTCCCCCGAGGAGACCCGAACGGGACGGCCCGCCCCTCCACGCCGAGCGTGGGGAGGCGGGCCGTCGTCGTGGGGTGCGTGGCCGGGAGGTGCGTCGTCCCACGCCGCGCACACGGACGGACCGGGTCTAGCCCTTCGCGCTGACCTCGGCCGCGTCGCCGGTCCCGGCTGCCGCGACGTCGACGAGCCAGAGCGTGCGCTCGGTCCCCGCGACGGCGGCAGCGGGGGTGTCGTGCCGGTCTGCGCCGCCGAGCGCCGACGCCACTGCCGGCGCCTTCTCCGCGCCCGCCGCGACGACCCACACCTGGCGCGCGGCCGTGAGGGCCTCGAACGTCAGGGTCACGCGCTCCGGCGGAGGCTTCGGCGACCCGTGCACACCCGCCGTCGGCACCCCTGACACGTCCAGGCCGGGGTGGCCGGGGAACAACGAGGCGACGTGACCGTCCGGTCCCATCCCGAGGAGCAGGACGTCGAACTCCGGGACGGCCGAGCCGCCGACGGCGTGCGCGGCGAGCTCTTCCGCGTACCGCGCCGCGGAGTCCTCCAGCGTCGCGACGACGTCGGCCGCCGGCATCGGGTGCACGTTCTCCGCGGGGAGGTGCGGGAGGTGGGCGAGGAGCGCGTCCCGGGCCTGCGTCTCGTTGCGGTCCGGGTCTCCGGACGCGAGGAAGCGCTCGTCCCCCCACCACAGGTGCACGCCGGACCAGTCGACGGCGTCGCGCGCCGGGTGGCGCGCGAGGGCCGCGAGGCTCGCGATCCCGACCGTCCCGCCCGTCAGGACGACGTGCACGGGGCGGCGCGTCGACTGCACGTCGAGGAGACGCGTCACGAGGCGCGAGGCGACGGCCTCGGCGAGGACGGTGCCGTCCGGGTGCACGACGACGAGGCGTGCGTGCGAGGCGTGGGCAGTCCCGTGGGTCACGGTGCCGTCGCCGCTCACGCGCCCACCTTGGTGAGCCCCTTGGTCAGCACCTCGCCGTAGATCTCGTCGGGGTCGAGGCGTCGCAGCTCCTCGATGAGGGCCTCGCTGAGCGTGCGGATCGGCAGGGCGACCCGGCGGTCCGGCTTGCCGGGCTGGCTGATCGTGACGGTGCGGCCGTCGGGCCGGTCGAGGACGACGGGACCGCTCTTGCGCTCGAGCGTCACGCGCGTGATCGCCTCGGCGCCCCGGCGTCGCACGACCTCCGCGGGGCAGCGCAGGCGCTGACCGAGCCACGCGGCGAGCAGGTCGAGCGACGTGTGCTTCGCCTGCCCCTCGACGGTCACGCTCGTCACGGGGTCGTACGGCGGCTGGTCGAGCGCGGCGGCGATGAGCCCGCGCCACAGCGTGACGCGCGCCCAGGCCAGGTCCGAGTCGCCGGGGCCGTAGGTGGTCGCGAGCGCCGCGAGCGTGGCCGCGGGGTCCTTCGCCGTGATCGAGTCGGTGATGCGGCGCTGCGCCATCGCGCCGACGGGGTCGTCGTCGGGCGAGGCCGGCGGCTCGCCGGGCCACCACACGACGATCGGTGCGTCGGGCAGGAGCAGCGGCATGACGAGGGTGTCGGCGTGCTCGTGCAGCGGACCGGAGGTGCGCAGCACGACGACCTCCGACGCGCCGGCGTCCCCGCCGACGCGGATCTGGGCGTCGAGACGCGCGCTGCTGCCGCGCGTCGCGGGAGCCACGACCACGACCCGGCAGGGGTGCTCACGGCTCGCGTCGTTCGCGGCCTCGATCGACGTCTCCACGTCGGACTCGCGCGCGATGACGACGAGGGTCAGGACACGACCGAGGGCGATCGCGCCGCCCTCGTCCCGGAGGCGCACGAGGCGCTTGTTCACCGCGTTCGTCGTGGTGTCGGGCAGGTCGATGATCATCGCGGGGTCCTCCCCGGTCGCGTGCTGGCGGTGCGCGCCGGGTGACGCGCGGGTCGGTGCCGTCCGGCGGCGCGGTCGGCGCGGTCGGCGGGGTGGCGCGAGCGGCTGCGGGGGCTCACGGGCGCCGCCACGAGCGGCCGTCGCGTGCGAGCATCTCGTCGGCGGACGCGGGGCCCCAGGTGCCGGAGCGGTACTGCTCGGGCCTGCCCTTCGCGGCCCAGTGCGCGGTGATCGGGTCGAGGATCTTCCACGACAGCTCGACCTCCTCGCGCGTGGGGAACAGCGGCGGGTCGCCGAGCAGGACGTCGAGGATCAGGCGTTCGTAGGCCTCGGGGGAGGACTCCGTGAAGGCGTGGCCGTAGCCGAAGTCCATCGTGACGTCGCGGACCTCCATCGCCGTCCCGGGGACCTTGGCGCCGAAGCGCATCGTCACGCCCTCGTCGGGCTGCACGCGGATGACGAGGGCGTTGTTGCCGAGGTCGGACGCCTGCGACGTCTCGAACGGCAGGTGCGGCGCCTTCTTGAACACGACCGCGACCTCGGTCACGCGGCGCCCGAGGCGCTTGCCGGTGCGCAGGTAGAACGGCACGCCGGCCCAGCGGCGGTTGTCGATGTCGACGCGGACCGCGGCGTAGGTCTCGGTCTTGGAGTCGGGGGAGATGCCGTCCTCGTCGAGGAAGCCGATGACCTCCTCGCCGCCCTGCAGACCGGCGGCGTACTGGCCCCGCGCGGTGTGCCGCGACAGCTCGCGCGGCAGCCGGACGGACGACAGCGCCTTGATCTTCTCGGCACGCAGCGAGGGGGCGTCGAACGAGACGGGCTCCTCCATGGCGACGAGCGCGAGGAGCTGCAGCAGGTGGTTCTGGATGACGTCCCGCGCGGCGCCGATGCCGTCGTAGTAGCCCGCGCGACCGCCGATGCCGATGTCCTCGGCCATGGTGATCTGCACGTGGTCGACGTAGTGCGCGTTCCAGATCGGCTCGAACATCTGGTTCGCGAAACGCAGGGCGAGGAGGTTCTGGACCGTCTCCTTGCCGAGGTAGTGGTCGATGCGGAAGACGGAGTCCGGCGGGAAGACCTCGGAGACGACCGCGTCGAGCTCGCGCGCGCTCTCCAGGTCGTGCCCGAACGGCTTCTCGATGACCACCCGGCGCCAGGCGTCGCCCTCGGAGCGCGAGAGACCGGACTCGGCGAGCTGGCGGCAGACGACCGGGAACGCGCCCGGGGGGACCGAGAGGTAGAAGGCGTGGTTGCCGCCCGTGCCGCGCTCCGCGTCGAGCGTCTCGACGGTCTCGCGCAGGCGCTCGAACGCGTCGTCGTCGTCGAACGAGCCCTGCACGAAGCGGATGCCCTCCGCGAGCTGGCGCCACGTCGCCTCGCGGAACGGGGTGCGCGCGTGCTCCTTGACCGCGTCGTGGACGACCTGGGCGAAGTCCTGGTCCTCCCAGTCGCGGCGCGCGAAACCGGTGAGGGCGAAGCCCGGGGGGAGGAGGCCGCGGTTCGCGAGGTCGTACACCGCGGGCATGAGCTTCTTGCGCGCGAGGTCACCCGTCACGCCGAAGATGACGAGCCCGCACGGGCCCGCGATGCGAGGCAGTCGCAGGTCGAGGGGGTCGCGCAGGGGGTTGTGCTCTGCCGTGATCTTGGCCGGTCTCACCTGGTGGCACCGTTCCGTTCGAAGGAGAGGAGAGGTCTGAGGCGTGCCGCGATCCTAGGAGGGGACGCGGCACGCCCGTGGGGCTGCTCGCGGACCGGGACGGGCGTCAGCCCTGGCCGGCGGCCTTGCGCAGGTTCTCGGCGGTGGTCTCGAGGAGCTCGGTCCAGCTGTCCTCGAACTTGCGCACGCCCTCGGCCTCGAGGCGGGCGGTCACCTCGGTGAGCGAGACGCCGAACGACTCGACCGTCTCGACCGTGCGCCGGGCCGCGGCGGCCGTGCCCGTCACCGTGTCGCCGGTCACGACGCCGTGGTCCGCGAACGCCTGGAGGGTGCCCTCGGGCATGGTGTTCACGACGCCGTCGGTCACGAGCTCGTCGACGTACATCGTGTCGCGGTACTCCGGGTTCTTGACGCCGGTGGACGCCCAGAGCGGGCGCTGCGGGCGGGCGCCGGCCGCGGCGAGCGAGCGCCAGCGGTCCGTGCCGCTGAACTCCTCGTAGGCCTCGAACGCGAGGCGTGCGTTGGCGACCGCGGCCTGGCCGCGCAGGTCCAGCGCCTCCGGGCTGCCGACCTTCTCCAGGGCGGCGTCCACCGCCGTGTCCACGCGCGAGACGAAGAAGGACGCGACCGAGCCGATCGGACCGAGGTCGATTCCTGCCGCGCGCGCCTGCTCCAGGCCCGTCGCGAACGCGTCCATGACAGCGCGGTAGCGCTCGAGCGAGAAGATCAGCGTGACGTTGACGCTGATGCCCTGGGCGAGGGTCTGCGTGATCGCCTCGAGGCCCGGGAGGGTCGCCGGGATCTTGATGAAGACGTTGGGCCGGTCGATCGTGCGCCACAGGCGCTCGGCGACCTCCACCGTGGCCGCGGCGTCCTCGTTCGCGAGCCGCGGGTCGACCTCGATCGAGACGCGACCGTCGACGCCGTCGGTGGCGTCGTACAGCGGGCGCAGGAGGTCTGCGGCCGCGCGCACGTCGTCGGTCGTGATGCGCTCGACGGCGGCCTCCACGGCCGCGGCGTCGGTGCCGGCCGGCGCGAGCTCGGCGAGCTGCGCGTCGTAGGCGTCGCCCTTCGACAGGGCGGCGGCGAAGATCGTGGGGTTCGTCGTCACGCCGACGACGCCGCGCGTGGCGACGAGGTCAGCGAGGTTGCCCGAGCGCAGG
Source organism: Cellulosimicrobium sp. Marseille-Q4280 (assembly GCF_943181405.1). Lineage (GTDB taxonomy): Bacteria > Actinomycetota > Actinomycetes > Actinomycetales > Cellulomonadaceae > Cellulosimicrobium. The sequence goes on along the minus strand of NZ_CALPBY010000002.1, from coordinate 631,131 downwards.
CGCTCGCGGGAGAGGTCGTCGAGCCAGATCGACACCCCCGCCTGCGTGAGCTGCTCGATCGGTCCGGGGACGGTGGTCTGCGTCATCAGGGGTCCTCTCGTGGTACCTCGACGGGGCCTCGTCGACCCCGGCGGTCCGTCCCGGCGCGGTGCCACGGGCGCGTGACCCGTGGCGCAGGTCCGAGGTGGGGCGCCGGGACCGGGGCCCCACCTCGGAATCTACGGTCGGTCAGGCGAGGTCGCCAGTGCCGCCCTCGACGGGCTTCGCGGGCCCGCCGGGTGCGTCGCCACCGCGCGCCGCGCCGATCGACTCGCGCGCGGCGGCCGCGACGGCCTCGGCCGTGATGCCGAACTCGCGGTAGATGACCTTGTAGTCGGCCGACGCACCGTAGTGCTCGATGCTCACGATGCGGCCGGCGTCGCCGACCAGCTCGCGCCAGCCCTGCGCCACGCCCGCCTCGACGGAGACGCGAGCCCGGACCGAGGCCGGCAGGACCGACTCGCGGTACGCGTCGTCCTGCAGGTCGAACCACTCGCGGCTCGGCAGCGAGACCACGCGTGCCTGCACGCCCTCGGCCGCGAGCTGCTCGCGCGCCTCGACGGCGAGCTGCACCTCGGAGCCCGTTCCGAGCAGGATGACGTCGGGCGTGCCCTCGGCGTCGACGAGCACGTAGCCGCCGCGCGCGGTGCCCGAGGCGTCCGCGAAGCCGTCCGTGCCGCGCGGGAACGTCGGGACGTTCTGGCGCGTGAGGATCAGACCGGCGGGGCGCTCGGTCGTCTCGAGGATCGTGCGCCAGGCCCACGCGACCTCGTTGGCGTCGGCCGGACGCACGACGTCGAGACCGGGGATGGCGCGCAGCGCCGCGAGGTGCTCGATCGGCTGGTGCGTCGGTCCGTCCTCGCCGAGGCCGATGGAGTCGTGCGTCCACACGAACGTCGACGGGATCTGCATGAGCGCGGCGAGACGGACGGCCGGGCGCATGTAGTCGGAGAACGTGAGGAACGTGCCGCCGTAGGCGCGCGTGCCGCCGTGCAGGACGATGCCGTTGAGGATCGAGCCCATCGCGTGCTCGCGGATGCCGAAGTGCAGCGTGCGGCCGTACTCGTGGCCCGGGAACTTCTTCGTCGCGTGCTCGACGGGCACGAACGACGGCTCGCCGTCCATGGTCGTGTTGTTCGAGCCCGCGAGGTCGGCCGAGCCGCCCCACAGCTCCGGCAGCACGTCCTTGAGCGCGGTGAGCACCTTGCCCGACGCCGCGCGGGTCGCGATGTCCTTGCCGGGCTCGAACGCGGGGAGCGAGTCCTCCCAGCCGTCCGGCAGGGTGCGCGTCGTGAGGCGCTCGAGCAGCTCGACGCCCGACGGGCTGGCCGTCTTCCAGGCCTCGAAGGCGGTGTCCCACGCTGCACGCTGGTCGCCCTGGCGCTCGGCGACGGACCGGGTGTGGGCGAGCACGTCGTCGTCGATCGCGAACGTCGCCTCGGGGTCGAGGCCGAGCTCGACCTTGAGGCCGCGGACCTCGTCGGCGCCCATCGCGGAGCCGTGGATGCCGCCGGTGTTCTGCTTGGTGGGCGAGGGCCAGCCGATGATCGTGCGCAGCGCGATGATCGAGGGCTTGCCGGTCTCCGCCCTCGCGGACTCGAGGGCCGCGGAGAGTGCGTCGACGTCCTCGGCGTAGCCCGTGCCGCCGTTCGTGAAGTCCACGCGCTGGGTGTGCCAGCCGTAGGCCTCGTAGCGCGCGAGCACGTCCTCGGTGAAGGCGATGTCGGTGTCGTCCTCGATCGAGATCTTGTTGTCGTCCCAGATCACCACGAGGTTGCCGAGCTGCTGGTGGCCCGCGAGCGAGGACGCCTCGGACGTCACGCCCTCCTGCAGGTCGCCGTCGGAGGCGATGACGTACACGTGGTGGTCGAAGGGCGACTCGCCCGGCGCCGCGTTCGGGTCGAGCAGGCCGCGCTCGCGGCGGGACGCGAAGGCCATGCCGACGGCGGACGCGAGACCCTGGCCGAGCGGCCCGGTCGTGATCTCGACGCCGTTGGTGTGCTTGTACTCGGGGTGGCCCGGGGTCTTCGACCCCCACGTGCGCAGCGCGGCGATGTCCTCCATCTCCAGGCCGTAGCCGGCGAGGAACAGCTGCAGGTACAGCGTGAGCGACGAGTGGCCCGCCGACAGCACGAAGCGGTCGCGGCCGACCCAGTGGGAGTCCGCCGGGTCGTGGCGCATGACCTTCTGGAACAGCAGGTAGGCCGCGGGTGCCAGCGAGATCGCCGTGCCCGGGTGGCCGTTCCCGACCTTCTCCACGGCGTCGGCGGCGAGCGCCTTGATCGCCTTGACGGCCCGGTCGTCCAGGTCCGTCCAGTCCAGGGGCGTGTGAGCAGGGGACAACGCGTTCACCGAACCTCATTCCCGTCCGGAGCGCGCGCCCCGGATCCTCGCGACATCTCGAAGCAGCCGTCGCCCTGCTCCGCCGGTCCGCCCCGACCTCGGTCGGGGCCGCGGCAGGGACGGCGCGACCGGCTCGTCAGACTGTCGACGGCACGGTGCAGCGCAGCGCGGTTGCGTGACCCAGCCTATACACGTGCCGGGATCACGCCCGGTGGGTGCTCACGTCGTGGATTTCGGTCGGATCTCACACAATGTGCGGGCTCGTGCGGTCGGCCCCGTGGCAGGTCGCGACGTACGATGCTCGGGGACGGCCGGTGGTCCGTCCCCGCTCGCCCCCCACCTCAGAACGGAACACCGAAGCGCGTGCACACCACGAGCCAGGCACCGATCGACGGGACCGGAGTCCCGTCGCGCACCGTGCCGACCCCCGGGTCGGCGGACGAGACGGCGCGTCCCTCCGCGGCCGTCGCTGCTCGCGGGGTGAAAGAGCGCGTCGGCGCGTACGTCGCGCTGACGAAGCCGCGCATCATCGAGCTCCTGCTCGTCACGACCGTCCCGACCATGATCCTCGCGGCGGGCGGCTTCCCGGACTTCTGGCTCGTCGTCGCGACGCTGGTGGGCGGCACCCTCGCCGCCGCGTCCGCGAACGTCTACAACTGCTACCTCGACCGCGACATCGACGAGATGATGAACCGCACCAAGCGGCGCCCGCTGGTCACGGGAGAGGTCACGCCGCGCGCGGCGCTCGTCTTCGCGACGGTGCTCGGCGTCGTGGCGCTCGTGTGGTTCGCCGTGCTCGTCAACGCGCTCTCGGCCTGGCTGACGTTCGCCGCCATCGCGATCTACGTCGTCGGCTACACGATGATCCTCAAGCGCCGCACCCCGCAGAACATCGTCTGGGGCGGGATCGCCGGCTGCATGCCCGTCTTCATCGGGTGGTCCGCCGTCGCGGACTCGTTGAGCTGGGCCGCCGTCGCGCTCTTCCTGGTCATCTTCTTCTGGACGCCGCCGCACTACTGGCCGCTGTCGATCAAGTTCAGGCGCGACTACGAGACCGCGGGCGTCCCGATGCTCCCCGTCGTCGCGGACGACCGCAAGGTCGCGCGCGAGATGATCGTGTACGGGCTCGCAATGGTCGCGTCGTCGCTCGCCCTGTGGCCGCTCGCGGGCATGACGTGGGTGTACGGGGTCGTCGCGACCGTCCTCGGCGTGTGGTTCATGGCGTCGTGCGTGACGATGCTGCGCCGTGCGCAGGACCCGTCGCGCGGCAAGATCGGCGCGATGAAGGTCTTCCACGCGTCGATCACCTACCTGACGCTGCTGTTCGTCGCCGTCGCGGTCGACGTCTTCCTGCCCTTCTGACACCTGCCGACGACGCGCCGGCACCTGCTGGCACGGTCGTCCTCGGGACCGCCTCCGCCGCGGCGTCCGTCCGCGCGGGCATGATGGTCCCGTGCCACCTGCCCTCTCCGCCCGAGCCGGCGAGCCGGCGCCCGCCGGGTCCGCAGCGCCCGTCGTCGTGCCCGACGCGCTCGACCGCGCGACGCGCGAGTACCTGGCGCACCTCGCCGTGGAACGCGGCCTGTCGGCGAACACGGTCGCGGCGTACCGCCGCGACCTGACGCGCTACGTCGCGTTCCTCGCCGGGCGCGGCAACCACGCCGTGCGCGACGTCGTCGCGGAGGACGTCGCCCACTACGTCACGGCGCTGCGCACGGGGTCCGACGGCGGGGCGTGCCTCTCGCCGTCGTCCACGGCCCGGTCCGTGGCCGCCGTGCGGGGCTGGCACCGCTTCTGCGCGGCGGAGGGCCTCGCGGACGGCGACCCGTCGGTGGACGTCCGTCCGCCCGCGCAGGGCAGGCGGCTGCCGAAGGCGATCTCGACCGACGAGGTCGAGCGCATCCTCGACGCCGCAGGGGCGGGTGACGGTGCCGCTCCGCTGCGCGACCGGGCGCTGCTCGAGCTCGTGTACTCGACGGGGGCGCGCATCTCGGAGGCCGTGAGCCTCGACGTCGACGACCTCGACCTCGACACCGGGGCCGTGCGGCTGCTCGGCAAGGGTGGCAAGGAGCGCGTGGTGCCGGTGGGGTCGTTCGCGCGGCGCGCTCTCGACGCCTATCTGGTGCGTGGCCGCCCGGACCTCGCCGCGCGCGGGCGAGGCACCCCGGCGACGTTCCTCAACACGCGCGGTGCGCGGCTGTCGCGCCAGAGCGCGTGGGCCGTGCTGCGCACGGCCGCGGAGCGCGCCGGGCTGGCGCACCCCGAGCGGATCTCCCCGCACACGCTGCGCCACTCGTTCGCCACGCACCTTCTCGCGGGCGGCGCGGACGTGCGCGTGGTCCAGGAGCTGCTCGGGCACGCGTCCGTGACGACGACGCAGATCTACACCCTCGTGACGCCAGACACGCTGCGCGAGGTCTACACGGCCTCGCACCCCCGCGCGCTCGGCTGACCGGACCGACCGGACTCGCGGCGCGCGGGCGCGTGCACACGGGCGGGTGGGGGGGGCTGCGATCCCGTGGCGGACGTGAGCAGCCGGGCCGAGCCCCAGCACGAGCCCGGCGGCACGTCCCCCGCGCCCGGTGCCGGCGCCCGCCCCGCCGCCCCGCCGGACTCCCCGTCGGACCGCCAGGCGGGTGCGTCGTCGGAGCCCGCGGCGCACGTCGACGCGCTGGGTCTCCTCGACGTCGTCGGCCGCCCGCTCCCGGTGTTCCCCGACCCCGCCCCGCTCGCGTCGCACGGCCCCGGTCGGATCATCGCGATGTGCAACCAGAAGGGCGGCGTCGGCAAGACGACCACCACGATCAACCTCGGTGCCGCGCTCGCCGAGTGCGGGCGCCGCGTGCTGCTCGTCGACTTCGACCCCCAGGGCGCGGCGTCGGTCGGCCTCGGGGTGAACCCGCACGAGCTCGACCGCACGGTCTACAACCTGCTGATGGAGCGCGGCGCCGACGTGCACGAGGTGATCGTGAGCACGGACGTCGAGAACCTGGACGTCCTGCCCGCGAACATCGACCTGTCCGCGGCGGAGGTGCAGCTCGTCGGCGAGGTCGCGCGCGAGTCCGTGCTGGCCCGCGTGCTGCGCCCCGTCGTCGACGAGTACGACGTGATCCTCGTCGACTGCCAGCCGTCGCTCGGCCTGCTGACCGTCAACGCGCTCACGGCCGCGCACGGCGTGCTCATCCCGCTCGAGTGCGAGTTCTTCGCGCTGCGCGGCGTGGCGCTGCTCGTCGAGACGATCGAGAAGGTGCGCGACCGGCTCAACCCGCGCCTCGACGTCGACGGCATCCTCGCCACGATGTTCGACTCGCGGACGCTGCACTCCCGCGAGGTCGTGGCGCGCGTGCACGAGGCGTTCGGGGACAAGCTGCTCCAGACGGTCATCGGGCGCACGGTGAAGTTCCCCGACGCGTCGGTCGCCGCCGAGCCCATCACGGTGTACGCGCCGAACCACCCGGGTGCGCAGGCCTACCGACAGCTCGCGCGGGAGCTGGTCGCCCGTGGCGACGCCGCCTGACACCGACGCCCCGTCCGCGCGCACCGAGCAGCGCGGCTTCGAGGTCCGGCTGGACAACTTCAACGGCCCGTTCGACCTGCTGCTGTCGCTCATCACGAAGCACAAGCTCGACATCACGGAGATCGCGCTCGGGCGCGTGACCGACGACTTCATCGCCCACATCCGGGAGCAGGAGCGCGCGGCGGCCGAGGCGCACGCGGCGGGCCAGGAGCATCCCGGCTGGGACCTCGGGACGGCGAGCGAGTTCCTCGTCGTCGCGGCGACGCTCCTCGACCTCAAGGCGGCCCGCCTCCTCCCGTCGGGCATCGTCGACGACGAGGACGACCTCGCCCTCCTCGAGGCACGCGACGTGCTGTTCGTCCGGCTCCTGCAGTACCGGGCGTACAAGGAGGTCTCGGGCGTGCTCGCCGAACGGCTCGAGAGCCAGGGCCGGCGGTTCCCGCGCGTCGTGCAGCTCGAGCCGCACCTCGCCGCGCTGCTGCCCGAGCTCGTGTGGACGATGGGTCCCGACCGCCTCGCGGCGCTCGCCGCGGGAGCGCTCGCGCCGAAGGCGCCCCCGCCCGGGGTGGACCTCGCCCACCTGCACGCCCCCGCGGTGAGCGTGCGCGAGCAGGCGGAGGTCGTCGCGGCCCACGTGCGACGGCAGGGCGCCACGACGTTCCGCGCCCTCGTGGCGGACGCGGGGGAGACGGTCGTGGTCGTCGCGCGCTTCCTCGCGCTGCTCGAGCTCTTCCGGGAAGGGCTGGTCGGGTTCGACCAGCTCTCCCCGCTCGGCGAGCTCACCGTCCGGTGGGCAGGGGAGGACGGCACGGGCCTCGCGGCCGGCGTCGGGAGCGAGTTCGACGAGGGCGACGAGCAGAACGAGGGACGCGACCAGGAGGTCGTCCTGGAGCGCGACGTAGCGGAGGTGCACGCGTGACCGAGGTCGAGGACGGCCGAGCCGTCGACGAGGCGGTGACGGTGGACGACGTCGCCGACCTGCCCGACGTCCACGAGCTGCCGGGCGGGCTCCCCGCCGCGCTCGAGGCGGTGCTCATGGTCGCGGACGAGCCGATCCCCGTGGTCGAGCTCGCGGCGGCGCTGGCCGTGCCGACGGACGAGGTCGCCGAGACGCTCGTCACCCTCGCGGCCGAGTACCGCGGCGACGACGGCTCCCGGCCGCGCGGCTTCGAGCTGCGCGAGGCGGGCGGCGGCTGGCGCGTGTACTCCGCACCGGCGCACGCCGACGCCGTCGGCCGGTTCGTCCGGGGCGGTCAGACGGCCCGGCTGACCCAGGCGGCGTTGGAGACTCTGGCCGTCATCGCGTACCGTCAACCGGTCAGCCGGGGGCAGGTGTCCGCGGTCCGGGGCGTGAACGTCGACGGCGTGGTGCGCACGCTCGCCGCGCGCGGGCTCGTGGCCGAGGTCGGGCAGGACCCGCACACGGGCGCAGGCCTGTTCGGCACCACGGGGTACTTCCTTGAGCGCATGGGCTTCTCGTCGCTCGACGAGCTGCCCCCGCTCGCGCCGCACCTGCCGGGGATGGACGATCTCGAGGGGATCGACGGGCTCGCCGACCTGAGGTCGGCCGGTCCGCGACGGCCCTCGGCGGCACAGACGCCCGACGACGCCGCGTCGACCGACGCGGCGCACGACGAGGGCACGGACGAAGGACAGCGATGAGCACAGGAGACCGACGCCGGGACGGCGACGGGTCACGTCGACGCGAGGACGGGCAGGGCCGCGAGGCCGGCCGGGGCGCCGGAGGCACCGGCCGGGGCGCGGGCGGCACCGGCCGGGGCGCGGGCGGCGCCGCTCGCGCTTCCGGTGGTGGTTCCGGTCGCGGGTCGTCGGGTCGGGGCGGTGCACCGGGCGGTGCCGGCCGGGGCGCGCGGGTCGGTCCCGGCGCACGGCCTGCCGCGGCGCAGCAGCAGCGCCGTCGTCCGCGCACGGAGCCCACGGAGCCGGTCCGCGACGTGCACGTCGAGGACGGCGTGCGGCTGCAGAAGGTCCTCGCGTCGGCCGGTCTCGGGTCGCGCCGCGCGTGCGAGGAGCTCATCTCGGACGGTCGTGTCGAGGTCGACGGGGTCCAGGTGCGCGAGCTGGGCGTGCGCATCGACCCGGCGACCGCCGTCGTGCACGTGGACGGCATGCGCCTGCAGCTCGACACGACGCGCGTCACGCTCGCGCTGAACAAGCCGCAGGGCGTCGTGTCGACGATGCACGACCCGGACGGGCGCACGTCGCTCACCGACCTCGTCGCGGACCGCTCGGAGCGGCTGTTCCACGTCGGCCGGCTCGACGCGGACAGCGAGGGACTGATCCTGCTGACGAACGACGGCGAGCTGGCCAACCGCCTCGCGCACCCGTCCCACGAGATCGCGAAGACCTACCTGGTGACGGTGCAGGGCAAGCTCCCGGGCAACGTCGCGAACAAGTTCCTCCACGGGATCGAGCTCGAGGACGGCGTCGTGCGCGCCGACTCCTACCGCGTGGTCGACCAGGTCGCCGACCAGACGATGGTCGAGATCGTGCTGCACTCGGGCCGCAACCGCGTCGTGCGGCGCATGTTCGAGGAGGTCGGCCACCCGGTGACGCGCCTCGTGCGCACCCGCATCGGCCCGATCGCGCTCGGCAACCTGCGCCCCGGCACGACGCGCGTGCTCGGGCGCACCGAGCTCGGGACCCTCATGTCCGCCGTCGACCTCTGAGGACCGGCGAGACGTCCGCACCACCGCACGAAGGAGCACCACCCATGCCGGTCCGGGCCATCCGGGGCGCGACCCAGCTCGACGCCGACGAGCGCGAGCACCTCTTCGCGCGTACGCGCGAGCTCGTGCAGGAGGTGCTCGACGCGAACCGGGTCGACACGTCATCGCTCATCTCGATCCTCTTCACGTGCACGCCCGACCTCGTGTCCGACTTCCCGGCCGCGGCGGCCCGGGAGCTGGGCCTGGGGGACGTCCCGCTGATGTGCGCGACGGAGATCGCGGTCCCCGGCGCGCTGCCGCGCGTCGTGCGGCTGATGGCCCACGCCGAGCTGGACGTCGACCGCGCCGACGTCCAGCACGTGTACCTGCACGGCGCGACCGCGCTCCGCCGGGACCTCGCCCAGTGAGCGCAGCCACCCCGGTGACCCCGGTGAGCACGCGCGACGACGCGCGGGGAGGAGACGAGATGACGCAGGGCACGCCGAGCACCGACGCCGGCGCCGACCGGAGCGCCGCCGCCCCGCTGACGATCGCGATCGACGGGCCGTCCGGCTCGGGCAAGTCGAGCGTCGCGAAGGGCGTCGCACGACGGCTCGGCCTCGCCTATCTCGACACGGGCGCCATGTACCGCGCGGCGACCTGGTGGTGCCTGCACCGCGGTGAGGACCTGGACGACAGGGTCGCCGTCGCGCGCGCCGTGCGCGTCATGCCGCTCGCGGTGGGCCTCGACCCCGACGACCCCACCGTCCACGTCGACGGCACCGACGTCGGCGAGGCGATCCGCAGCACGGAGATCTCCACGGCCGTGAGCGCCGTCGCGACGAACCTCGACGTGCGTGCCGAGCTGCGCCGCGTGCAGCGCGCGGTCATCGAGACGGAGCACGGCCCGGCCGGCTTCTCCGCCGGGCGCGGCGTCGTGGCCGAGGGCCGTGACATCACGACCGTCGTCGCGCCGGACGCCGACGTGCGGGTCCTGCTCACCGCGAGCGAGGAGGCTCGCCTCGCCCGCCGCTCGCTCGACGTGCACGGCACCGCGGACGCGGCGGCTGTCGAGGCGACCAGGGACCAGGTGCTGCGCCGCGACCGCGACGACTCGACGGTCTCCCAGTTCCAGGTCGCCGCGGACGGCGTCGCGACGGTCGACTCGTCGGACCTCGACCTCCAGCAGACGGTCGACGCGGTGCTGGCCGTCGTCGAGCGGACCACAGGGCGAGCGGTGGGCCCCCGCCCCGCGCCGTGAGCGGCGCGGCACCCGCGCCTCGCGTCCCGTCGCCCGCGGGGCCGGCGTGGTCGCGGTGGGTCGGGCGCTTCCTCGCCCGCGTGGTGTGGGCGACGCGCGTCGAGGGTCTCGAGAACGTCCCGGCCGACGGCCCGGTCGTGCTCGCCGCGAACCACACCGGCGTCGTCGACGGTCCCGTCGTGCTCGGCGTCTCGCCGCGGCCGCTGCACGTCCTCGTCAAGGAGGAGATGTTCGTCGGGCCGGTCGGCGCCGTGCTGCGCGCCGCCGGGCAGATCCCGGTCGACCGGCAGGGCGGGCGCCCCGCCCTGGCGGCGGCGCTCGCGGTGCTGCGCCGGGAGGGCGCGGTCGGGGTCTTCCCCGAGGGCAACCGGGGTCGTGGCGACGCGACCGCGGCGCGCGCGGGGGTCGCATGGCTCGCGCTCAACGGCCACGCCCGGGTCGTGCCCGTCGCCGTCCTCGGCACGCGGCGCACCGGGGAGGGCGTCAACCACGTCCCCGGCCTGCGCCGCCGCCTCGTCGTGCGCTTCGGGGAGCCGGTCGTCGTGGCGCGCGTCCCCGGCGTGAGCGGCAAGCAGGCGCTCGAGGACGCCAACGAGCGGATCCGGCACGCGCTCGCCGTCCTCGTCGCCGACACCGTGGCGGGCTCGGGGATCGCGCTGCCGCTGGACGACCCGAACCGCGAGGGGCGACCGGCGCCGTGACCCCCGACGGCCCGCCGTCCGGCGCACCTCTCCCGGGCACCCCCGTCCCCGGTGCGCCGGACGCCCTGCCGAGCGGCGGCGTCGGCGACCGGCCCGCGACGGGCATCGTCCTCGGGCTCGCGTCCGCCCTCGCGTTCGGCGCGAGCGGACCGTTCGTCAAGCCGCTGCTCGAGGCCGGGTGGACGCCCGGGGCGGCCGTGCTCGCCCGCGCCCTCTGCTCGGCGCTCGTCCTGGCGCCGTTCGCGGCCGTCGCCCTGCGAGGGAGCCGTCGCGCGCTGCGTCGCGAGTGGCGACTCGTGCTCGGGTTCGGGCTCGTGGCGGTCGCCGCGACCCAGCTGTGCTACTTCGCGGCCGTCGAGCGCCTGCCGGTCGGGGTCGCCCTGCTGATCGAGTACCTGGCTCCCGTGCTCCTCGTGGGCCTCGCGTGGGCACGGACGCGACGCGTCCCGCCGGGGCTCACCCTCGCCGGGTGCGCCGTCGCGGTCGCCGGTCTGGTCCTCGTCGTGGACCCGGGCGGCGCGAGCCTCGACGTGCTCGGCGTGCTCCTGGCGCTCGGAGCCGCGGTCGGTCTGGGCGCCTACTTCGTGCTCTCCGCCCGTCCGACGACGGTCCCGCCCGTCGCCCTCGCCGCGTCGGGCCTCGGCGTCGGTGCCGCCGCGCTCGCGGGGGCGGGCGTGACCGGTCTGCTCCCGCTGCGCGCGCCGCTCGTGGACGTGCCGCTCCTCGGGTCCACCGTGCCCTGGTTCGTGCCGCTGGCTGTCGTCGTGCTCGTCGCGACGGCGTTCGCGTACGTCTCGGGCGTCGCCGCGACCGTGCGCGCGGGGGAGCGGCTGGCGTCGTTCGTCGGGCTCTCGGAGGTGCTGTTCGCCGTGCTCATCGCGTGGCTGCTCCTCGACGAGGTGCCGAGCGTCGTACAGGGCCTGGGCGGGGCGCTCGTGGTCGTCGGCATCGTCCTCGTCCGCCTCGCGGGGACGGAACGCGCAGCGGTCGACCGTGACCCCGGGACGACCCGACGCGCCACCACGGCCGACGCGGAGTAGGTTCGCGCGTATCCCGTGCGGTCGGCGCGGGTCGCACGGGGGAGGAGCAGCGATGGCGGACAAGGTCACGACCGTCGACGAGTACGTCGCGTCCCTCTCGCCGCAGACGCGCGAGGTCGTCGAGCACCTGCGCGGTGTGATCCACGCGACGGTCGACGGGCTCGGCGAGCGGATCAGCTACGGCATCCCGACGTTCACGCTCGACGACCGGTACGTCGTCTACCTCGCCGGCTGGGCGCACCACGTCTCGCTCTACCCCGTGCCCGACGACGAGGACGACGACCTCGCGCGACGGATCGCGCGGTACCGCGACGGCAAGGGCACGCTCCGGTTCCCGCTCGCCGAGCCGGTCCCGGACGACGTCGTGCGCGACGTCGTCGCCCGGTTGGCAGATCGTCATCACGGAGCGGTCGGCTGACGCGCGGGCACGTTCCGACGAGGCGCGCGGTGGGGCGTCCGTGCCGCGTTCGGAGAGTGCGCGCACTCCTGGGAGAATGGTCCCCATGACCACACCCGACCAGGCCCAGCCCGGCACGCCCGACGAGACCGACGCCGTCGGGCAGCCCGTGGACGGGACGACCACCACCGCCGAGGCCGGCAGCCCGACCGACGGGTCCCCGGACACCGTCGACGACGAGGCGCGCGAGCGCGCGCTGCGCGCCGGTCTCGAGGACTACGAGCTCGAGGACACCGACCTCGCCCTGATCGACGCCGACGACCTCGACCTCGAGGACCACGAGCCGGAGGCACCGCTGCCCGTGCTCGCCGTGGTCGGACGCCCGAACGTCGGCAAGTCGACGCTGGTCAACCGCATCCTGGGTCGTCGCGAGGCGGTCGTCGAGGACAAGCCGGGCGTCACGCGCGACCGCGTGAGCTACCCGGCGGACTGGGCCGGCCGCCGGTTCACGCTCGTGGACACGGGCGGCTGGGAGGTCGACGTCGCGGGCCTGGAGTGGAAGGTCGCCGAGCAGGCCGAGGTCGCGATCTCGCTCGCCGACGCGGTGCTCTTCGTCGTCGACGCTACCGTCGGGGCGACCGCCACGGACGAGCGCGTCGTGCGTCTCCTGCGCGAGTCCGGCAAGCCGGTCGTGCTGTGCGCCAACAAGGTCGACGGCCAGTCCGGCGAGGCCGACGCGGCGTCGCTGTGGAGCCTCGGGCTCGGCGAGCCGCACCCCGTCTCGGCGCTGCACGGACGCGGCACGGGCGACCTGCTCGACGCCGCGATGAAGGCCCTGCCGACGGAGTCGGAGCACGGCGAGCTGCGCCCCACCGGCCCGCGCCGCGTCGCCCTGATCGGGCGCCCCAACGTCGGCAAGTCGTCGCTGCTCAACAAGATCGCGGGCGCGGAGCGCGTGGTCGTCGACGAGACGGCGGGAACGACGCGCGACCCGGTCGACGAGCTCGTCGAGATCAAGGGCGTGCCGTACGTGCTCGTCGACACCGCGGGCATCCGCCGGCGCGTGCACCAGACGAAGGGTGCGGACTTCTACGCGTCGCTGCGCACGCAGGCGGCCATCGAGAAGGCTGAGCTCGCGGTCGTGCTCGTCGACGCGTCGGTGTCGCTCACCGAGCAGGACACACGCGTCATCTCGCAGGTCGTCGACGCCGGGCGCGCGCTCGTCATCGCGTACAACAAGTGGGACCTCATGGACGAGGACCGCCGCCCGTTCCTCGAGCGCGAGATCGAGAAGGACCTCGTCCAGGTCACCTGGGCGCCGCGCGTCAACGTCTCGGCCCGCACGGGCTGGCACACCGACCGGCTCGTCCCGGCGATGGAGCGCGCGCTCGACTCGTGGGACATGCGCATCCCGACGGGACGACTCAACGCGTTCCTCGGCGAGCTCGTCGCGGCGCACCCGCACCCGTTGCGCGGCGGCAAGCAGCCGCGCATCCTCTTCGCGACGCAGGCGTCCACGCGACCGCCGCGCTTCGTCGTGTTCGCGACGGGCTTCCTCGAGGCCGGGTACCGCCGGTTCATCGAGCGCCGCCTGCGCGAGACGTTCGGGTTCGAGGGCACGCCCATCGAGATCAGCGTGCGCGTGCGGGAGAAGCGCAAGCGGTGACCGAGCCGTCGACCGGGCCGCGCAGCGGGGTCGCGAGCCGCGGCCGCGTGCTGCGGCTCGGCGTCGTGCGCGACACCGCGGCGGTGCGCCACGTCGTGACGTTCCTCGTGGTGGCGGTCGCGACCGTCCTCGTCACGCGGTTCCTCCTGGCGGCCTCCGGGTACCCGCAGGTGGGCGGCGGCGACCTGCACGTCGCGCACGTGCTGTGGGGCGGCCTCGGGATGGCGCTCGGGATCGTGGTGCTCCTGTCGTTCGTCGGCCCGACGCTCCGGTCCCTCGGCGCCGTGCTCAGCGGCATCGGGTTCGGGCTGTTCGTCGACGAGATCGGCAAGTTCGTCACCGCGGACAACGACTACTTCTACGAGCCGACGGCGGCCCTCATCTACGCGACCGTCGTCGTGCTCGTCCTCGTGGCCGAGGCGCTGCACGGGCGACGACGGCACCACCCGGCCGAGTACCTCGCCGTGGCTACCGACCGCGCCGTCGCCGGTGTCGCGGGCGGTCTCACGGACTCCGCGCGCGAGGAGGCCCGGGCGCTCGTCGCGCTGGGACGAGGCGAGCCGGGGTCCGACGAGGTCGCGGCGCTCGTCGACGCGGTCCCGCGCGACCCCGTCGACATGCCGGACCCGGTGCGCGCCCTCGTGGACCGCGCGTCGTCGTGGTTCACCGCGGCGCTCGAGCGGCGCTGGGCGGCGGTCGTGGTCGTCGTCGCGGTCCTCGGCGTGGCGGGAGGGTCGCTCGCGGCGGGGATCCGCGTGCTGAGGGGCGGGATCGACGTGCCGACCTGGGTGGGTCTCGGGATCGTCGCCGGGGTCGCGGCGACGGTCGCGTGCGTCGTCGTCGGCGTGGTGCGTTCCCGAGGTCATGGCGCGGGGGACCGGCGGGCGGCGGCCGTGTGGGTGCGCCGGGGCGTCCTCGTCTCCCTGCTGCTCACGCAGCTCCTCGTGTTCCGCGCCCTGCAGTGGGTCGGCGTCGCCGGGCTCGTGGTGGACCTGCTCGTCCTCGCCGCGCTCGGGGCCGCGCTCGGGCGGGACGACGAGCAGCGGCACGGCGGCTCGCGCACGCGGTCGCGCTCGACCGCCGACCCGGCGAGCGTGCGCCGACGGGGTTAGCCTGCTGGACGAGGCGCTCCGCCTCCCCACGTGCAGCAGCGCGCGCGAGCCCGCCGTACCGGCCGCCGGCCGGTCGTCCCCCGGGAGCACGCCCATGAGACCTGCCGCGAAAGTTCTCGCCCTCTCCGCCGCCGCCGGCGCCGCGACCTGGTGGGCACGCCGCCGTGCCGACGACGCACGGACCGACGGCCCCCGGGTGCTCGCCGTCACCGTGCACCGCCCCCACGACGCGCTGAGCGCCGAGCTCGAGCGGTCGCGACCCGCACCGCTCGCGGAGCTCGGCGACGCCGTCCGGCTCGAGACGAAGCCCGCGCCGAAGGACTTCGGCACCGAGCTGCGCCTGACCGTCGAGCGACCGGACGACGTCGACGTCGCCGACGCCCGACAGGCGCTGCGGCTCACCAAGCAGCTGCTCGAGACCGGGACGGTCATGCCGCCCGACGAGCCGATCGTGCGCCGTCGGACGCTCACCGCGTTGCCGCTCGAGGCAGCGATCCGCCGGGCCGGGAAGGAGGGACGGCTGTGAGGGCGCTGCAGTGGACGGGCGTGAACGAGCTCTCCGTCGGCGAGGTCCCGGACCCCGAGCTCCTCGACGACCGCGACGTGATCGTCAAGGTGCGCCGGACGGTGACGTGCGGGTCGGACCTGCACCTGCTCGGCGGGTACATCCCGTTCATGCGGTCCGGCGACGTGCTGGGCCACGAGTTCCTGGGCGACGTCGTCGAGGTGGGCTCGGCGGTGCGGAACCACAGGGTCGGCGACCGCGTGGTCGTGTCGTCGTTCGTCGCGTGCGGGCAGTGCTGGTACTGCCGCCAGGAGCTGTACTCGCTGTGCGACAACGGCAACCGCAACCCCGCGATCACCGAGGGCCTGTGGGGCTTCGCGCCCGGAGGCTGCTACGGCTACTCCCACGCCATGGGCGGCTACATTGGCTCGCACGCCCAGTACGTGCGCGTCCCCTTCGCCGACGTCGGGGCCTTCACCGTCCCGGGGGACGTCACCGACGAGCGGGCGCTGTTCGCGTCCGACGCCGCGGCCACCGGCTGGACGGGCGCCGACCTCGGCGGCGTGTCGCCGGGCGACGTCGTCGCCGTGTGGGGCGCGGGCGGCGTCGGCCAGATGGCTGCGCGCGCCGCGATGCTCCTCGGCGCCGAGCGTGTCTTCGTGATCGACCCGCTCGAGGAGCGCCTCGCGATGACGCGCCGGTACGTCGGCTGCGACACGCTGCGGGAGGGGACGGACGACGTCGGTGCCGCGCTGCTCGAGGCGACGGCCGGGCGAGGGCCCGACGTCTGCATCGAGGCCGTCGGCATGGAGGCGGGCGGCGGGTCGCCGCTCGAGGACGCGTACGACCGCACGAAGCAGTACCTGCGGCTGCAGACCGACCGGCCCACCGCGCTGCGGCACGCGATCTACCACTGCCGCAAGGGCGGGAGCGTCTTCGTGCTCGGCGTCTTCGCGGCGCTCGCGGACAAGTTCCCGCTCGGCGCGGTGATGAACAAGGGGCTCACGGTCCGCGGGGCCCAGATGCACGGGCAGCGGTACATCCCCATGCTGCTCGAGCGCATGCAGCGCGGGGAGCTGGTGACGGAGCACCTCGCGACGCACGTCATGCCCCTCGACGAGGGGCCGCGCGGCTACGAGATGTTCAAGACGAAGGAGGACGGGTGCGTGCGCGCGGTGTTCCTCCCGAACGGCTGAGCGGACGGTCCACCGCCAACACCCGAACCCCGGGTCACGGCCCGATCCAGGGCTGGATCGACCGGTGACCCGGGGTTCGGCACCTCCACGCGTGCTGCCGCGGGACGAGCGTCAGCGCATCGACGTGACGGGGAAGCCGTCCATGTCGTCGAACGACTGGTTCTCGCCCGCCATCGCCCAGACGAACGAGTAGGCGGCCGTCCCGACGCCGGAGTGCACGGACCAGCTCGGGGAGATGATCGCCTCGCGGTCGCCCACGACGAGGTGGCGGGTCTCGGTCGGCTGCCCGCACAGGTGGATGACGCGCGCGTCGGCCGGCACGTCGAAGTACAGGTAGCACTCGGTCCGGCGGTCGTGCGTGTGCGCCGGCATCGTGTTCCACATGCTGCCCGGGTGCAGCGACGTGACGCCCATGACGATCTGGCAGGACTTCACGCCGTTCTCGTGGATGTACTGGTTGAGCGAGCGGCGGTTCGACGTCACCTGGTCGCCGAGCTCGCGCACCGTGCCCTGGCCCGGCAGCGTGAGCACGGTCGGGTACGCGGTGTGCGCGGGCGCCGAGAACAGGTAGAACGCCGCGCGCTCCGCACCGCCCTCCTCGCCCGAGCCGTCGGCAGCGCCCTCGGCGTTCGCGAAGACGACCTCGCGCACGCCGCGGCCCACGTACAGGCACGCGCCCTGGGGGAGCTCGTGGACCTCGCCGTCGGTCGTCACGGTGCCGGCGCCGCCGACGTTGACGATGCCGACCTCACGGTGCTCGAGGAAGTACTCGCTGCGGATCTCGTCGTACGTCGGCAGCGGCAGCGGCGCGTCGCCGGGCACGGCCCCGCCGAGCACGACGCGGTCGTGGTGGGTGTAGGTGACGTTCACCTCGCCCGGGACGAACAGGTCCTGGACGAGGAAGCGGTCGCGCAGCTCCTGCGTCGTCGCTCCGGTGATCTGCTCGGGGCTGGTGGCGTAACGCTGTTCCACGGGTCTGCTCTCCTGGTGGTGCGGGTGGTGCTCGGTCGGGCTTCGGAAGGGTCGGTCGGGCGGCTCAGCGCACGAGCCAGCCGCCGTCCACGGGGAGGATCACCCCGTGCACGTACGCGGCGGCGTCGGACGCGAGGAAGACGAGCGCGCCCGCGAGGTCGGCGGGCGTGCCCCACCGCGCGGCCGGGATGCGCTCGGCGATCGAGCGCTCGCGCGCCTCGTCGGCGCGGATCGGCGCGGTGTTGTCAGTGGCCATGTAGCCGGGGGCGATCGCGTTGACGTTGATTCCGCGCGCGGCCCACTCGTTGGCGAGCGCCTTGGTCAGACCGGCGACGGCGTGCTTCGACGCCGCGTAGCCGGGCACGAGGATGCCGCCCTGGAACGACAGCATCGAGGCGACGTTGACGATCTTGCCGCCGCCGCGCTCGAGCATGCGCCGGCCGGCGGCCTGCGAGAGGTGGAACACGGCGTCGAGGTTGACGGTCAGCACGGTGTCCCAGTCCTCGACGGGGTGCTCCGCGGCGGGGGCGCGGCGGATCGTGCCCGCGTTGTTGACCAGGACGTCGACGCCGCCGAGCGCCTCCTCGACCTCCGCGACGGCGGAGCCGAGCTCGGCGGGCGTGGCCGTCGTGAGGTCGCGCTGCACGGAGTGGACGCGGCGGCCGAGCGCCTCGACCTTGGCGATCGTCTCCGTGGGCACGCTGCGGTCGAGCAGCGCGACGTCGGCGCCCGCCTCGGCGAGCGCGACCGCGGCGCCCTGGCCGAGGCCGCGGCTCGTGCCCGTGACGAGGGCGACCTTCCCGTCGAGACGGAACTGGTCGAGGATCATGCGTGCACTCCTTCGGTCGAGGGGGTCGCGGCGCCGGCCCGCGCGGGGCCCGACGTCTCCGGGTAGGCGCCGGCGAAGCGCGTCGTCAGCGCGCCGAGGCCCGCCACACGGATCGTCACGGCGTCGCCGTGGACCAGGGGACGGTGCGCGGCGAGCGCCTCGGGCAGCTTCTGCGGCGTGCCGGTCGAGATGACGTCGCCCGGCTCCAGGGTCATCACCTGGCTGAGGTAGTGCACGAGGAACGGCAGCCGGAAGACCATCGTCGACGTGCTCTGCGACACGGTGACGACGCCGTCGCGCTCCACCTCGACCGTCAGGTCGTGGAAGTCGGCGACCTCGTCGGCCGTGACGACGGCAGGTCCGAGCTGGCCGAAGCCGTCGAGGCACTTGCCCATCGTCCACTGGCTGGAGCGGCGCTGCCACGAGCGGTCCGACACGTCGTCGAACAGCGCGTACCCGGCGACGTGGTCCATCGCGTCCTCGACGCCCACGCGGTGCGCGCGGCGTCCGATCACGACGGCGATCTCGCCCTCGTAGTCGACGTCGTCCGCGACCGGGGGCACGGTGATGACGTCGTGCGGGCCGCTCAGCGTGTTCGGCGTCTTGACGAAGACGTCCGGGAACTCCGGGTCGTCCGTCGTCGGGTCCTGCCCGTCCGGCACGTGGCCGCGGTAGTTGTAGCCCAGGCACAGGATCTTGCCGGGGCGGACCGGGGGAGCGAGCCGCGCGTCGTCGGCCCAGGGGAGCGCCGCGAGCGCGGTGGTGTCGGCCTCGGCCTGCCCGACGGCGTCGCGCGCCCGGGCGGTCAGCGCCGGGTCGGCGAGCACGTCGGTGACCGTGACGCCGTCGCCGAGGGCGGGCGAGAGGTCGAGCAGGCGCTCGCGGTCGCCGTCGGGGACGAGGGCGCCGGGACGCTCGGCGCCGGCGGTGACGTGCGTGACGAGCCTCACCAGTACTTCACCCAGCCAGGGAGCGTGTGGCGCACGAGCGCCTCAAGGTAGAAGTAGTCGCCCCAGAGGCTGCCCTCGTCGACGCCGATGCTCTTCGGCGCGTCGTAGACCGAGTGGAGCAGGAGCGCGTCGGACTCGACGCCCTCGGCCGCCGGCGTGTACCCGGTGACGAGCGCGCGCAGCATGTCGAGCGAGGCGGTCGCGTAGCGCTCGCGGCGCTCCGGGTCGGTCTCGACCGCCGCGAGCTCGTGCAGGCCGCACGCGGCGATCGCGGCGGAGGAGCTGTCGCGCGGCGCGTCGCTGCCGTCGGTGTAGACGAGGTCCCAGTAGGGCACGCCGTCGGACGGCAGATGGGCGAGGAAGTAGTCCGCGCAGCGCCGGGACGCGTGCAGCAGCTCCGGGTCGCCCGTCACCCGGTGGTTCATCGCGAAGCCGTAGATGCCCCACGCCTGGCCGCGGGCCCAGCACGAGTCGTCGCCGGCGCCCTGCTCGGTCCCGCCGCGCAGCGGCTCGCCCGTGACCGGGTCCCAGTAGAACGTGTGGAACGTCGTGTCGTCCTCGCGCACGATGTGCCGCGCGAGCTGCGCGGTGTGTCGGCGCACGGCGTCGGGGTAGCGCTCCTGGCCGGTCTGCTCGCCGGCCCAGGTGAGCAGGGGCATGTTCATGAGGCTGTCGACGATCGTGCGGCCGCGCTGGGCCGGGTCCGACAGGTCGCCCCACGCCTGGAGGATGCCGGCCGGCTCGAGGAACCGGACCATGAGGTGGTCCGCGGCGGAGAGGGCCGCGGCGCGTGCCGTCTCGTCGCCGAGCAGGCGCCAGGGCGCGACGCACGACAGCGTGTAGAGGAACCCGAGGTCGTGGGTCTGCAGGTCCTCGCCCTGGTCGACGCGGCGCGCGAAGTCCGCGACGTGCCGCTCGCCGGCCGCGCGGAACGCGTCGTCGCCCGTGAGCTCGTAGGCGAGCCACTGCATGCCCGGCCAGAAGCTCGTCGTCCAGCCGCGGTTCGCGCCCTCGGCGAACTCGGGCGTCGCGGGACGCGGCGGGTACCCGTTGCCGGCGGTCGTGTCGTCGGGGTAGAGGTCGCCGAACGTGGCGATGTTGCGCCGGACGGTCGCGAGGGCGGCGTCGACGGCGGGTGCGAGCTCGGTGGCGAGCCCGGTGGCGAGCGTCATCAGGAACATCCTTCTGGTCGGGCGGGGTCGCCCGACGGTCGGTGACGTGGTCAGCACGTGCGGCGGCGGCGAGGCCGCCCCACGGGGACTGGGTGAGTGGTCAGCGGGAGACGGCGGCCTGTGCGGGCACCGTGCCGAGGGTGGAGTGCAGCGCGTAGCGGGCGCCGCCCCACGCGACGAAGAGCAGCGGCGCGAGCGCCAGGCCGAGCCCCACGGCGGGCCGCGCCGCGACGACGGACCCGAGCATCGCGAGGACGAGCAGCGCGGGCAGCGTGAGGTACCAGCGCCGGACGCCCGCGAACAGCGACGCCCGCAGCAGGTCGCCCAGCCGCGCCGTCGGGTGGTCGGCGAGCGACGCGGTGGCGACGAGCGACGCCACGAGCGTCAGGACGATCAGCGTGACGAACACCGGGATGGCGACCGCGCCGACGGCGTGGCCCCACACGGCGCGCACGTCCACGGCGAGCACGACGACCAGCGCGGTGCTCAGCGCCCCGAGCGCGACGGACCGGCGCCAGTGCTGCCGGTAGCCGCGCCAGAACGTCCGCACGACCTGCGCGGAGCCGTCCGCCGTGATCGCGCGGAACACGCCGAACGCGGCGACGAGAGCGGGCGTGCAGAACGGCGCCAGGAGGGCGAGGGCGGGCCACGACGCCGTCGGGTCCGTCGTCATGGCGAGCACGACGAGGGGCAGGCACGCGACGACGACGAGGAGGTTCGTCGCGAGCCCCGCGTACACGGTGCTGAAGACGAGCTCGTACGTCTCGTGCGAGACGAGGCGGCGCCGCGGCGCGTGCGCAGAGGTGGCCATCGGGATCAGCCCTTCAGACCGGTCGACGCGACGCCCTCGACGAAGTAGCGCTGGCCGAGGAGGAAGATGATCGCGATCGGCAGGACGGACAGGACCGAGCCGGTCATGATCAGCGCGTGCTCGGCGTTGTACTGGCCGATGAAGGACTTGAGCCCGAGCTGGACGGTCCACAGGTCGGGGCTGCGCAGGTAGATGAGCGGCCCGAGGTAGTCGTTCCACGTGTTGACGAACGTCAGCAGCGTGAGGCTCGCGATCGCGGGGACGGACAGCGGCATCATGATGCGCCGCCAGATGCCGTACTCGCTGAGGCCGTCGATGCGCGCGGCCTCGCTGAGCTCCTCGGGGATCGTCTCGAAGTACTGCTTCATGAGGAACACGCCGAACGCGCCGAAGGCCTGCAGCGCGATGATCGCCCAGAGCGTGTTCGACAGCCCGGCGTCGGACAGCATGATGAACTGCGGGATCATGTAGGACTGCCACGGCACGGCGATGGTGCCGATGTAGAGCAGGAAGAGCACGTCGCGCCCGCGGAAGCGCATCTTGGAGAACCCGTAGGCCGCGAAGCTGCCGGTGAGCACCTGGAGCACGGTCACGGTGACGGACAGGATGAGCGTGTTCTTGAGCCACGACGTCATGTTCGACCGCGACCAGATGTCGAGGTAGTTCTGCCAGACGACCGGGTCGGGGACCCACTGGATCGGGATCGTGAACACCTGGTTGTTGTTCTTCAGGGACGAGATGACCATCCAGAAGAACGGCAGGAGGATCGCGGCGGCGGCGACGGCCATCGCGACGTACCCGGCGGTCCGGCCCGCGACGGAGGTCGCGCGGCCGCGGCGTGCCCGGGGCTCCGGGGTGAGCGCGACCGGGGCGGCGGCGGGGGTGGGGGTGTCGAGCGTGGCCATCACGCCTCCCTCCTCTTGTTGACGAGGAACTGGACGATGGTGACCGAGATGCAGATGAAGAACAGCACGACCGCGACGGACGACGCGTAGCCGAACTGGTTCTCCACGAAGCCCTTCTGGTAGATGTACTGGCTCAGCACGAGGGTCGACTGCCCGGGGCCACCGTTGGTCATGACGAGGATCAGGTCGAAGATCTTGAAGCTGCCGATCGTGAGCATCACGGTGACGAAGAACATCGTCGGGCGCAGGCCGGGGAGCGTGACGTTCCAGAACCGCTGCCACGCGTTGGCGCCGTCCATGCGGGCCGCCTCGTAGAGCTGGGCGGGCACCGTCTGCAGGCCCGCGAGGAGCAGCAGCATGTAGTAGCCCATCTCGCGCCACACGCTCACGAGGATCACGGCAGGCATGGCCCACGTGCTCGACGTCGTCCACCCGGGCGGGTTGTCGACGCCGACCGCGCGCAGGAGCTGGTTGATCGGCCCGAACTCGGGGCTGAAGAGCATGTTCCACACGACGGCGATCGCGACGATCGACGTGATGTACGGGAAGAACGCGACGGTGCGGAAGAACGCGACACCGCGCAGCTTGCGGTTGAGCAGGAGCGCCAGGCTCAGGGACGCCACGAGCGTGAGCGGGATGTGGATCGCCGCGTAGTAGAGCGTGTTGAGCAGCGCCGTGTGGAAGCTCGCGTCACCGACGAGGCGCTCGAAGTTGTCGAGGCCGATCCACTGCGCCGCGCCGAACACGTTCCAGCTCGTGAACGAGATGTAGAACAGCACGATCACGGGGATGAGCGTGAGCAGGGCGAAGCCGATGAAGTTCGGCAGGATGAAGCTCCACCCGACGAGGGTGTTGCGCAGCTTCAGGCGGCTTCCGGCGCGGCGGCGGCTCGTCGGCGGTCGGGACGGCGTGGCCGGCCCGTCCGTCCCGGGCTGCGACCGCTCGTCGGCGGCGATGGTCGACATCGTGGGGACTCCTGTGTCTGGAAGATCGTGGTGTGCCGGCCCGCCCGGGGCGCCGCGGTCAGCGGTCGCGGCGCCCCGGGCGGGTGCGGCGGAGGAACCGGGAGGCGTCAGCCGATGCCGGCCTCGGAGGAGGCGCGGCTCTCGGCCTCGGGGATCGCGTCGGCGATCGGGGTGGACCCGGACATCACGGCGGTGTGCAGGTCGTTGAGGATGTTCTGCACGGCGGCGGTGCTCGGCGCGACCGGGTTCTCCGGCTTGGTCTCGTGCGTCGAGAACGCGAACTTCGACAGGTCGTCCGTCGGGACGCCCTCGAGGCCGAAGAAGGTGTCGACCACGGTGTCGGAGAAGAGCGCCGGCGTGATGCCGATCTCGGCCAGCGCGGCGGCGCCGCCCTCGCCCGCGGCGAACGCGAGGAAGTCCTTCGCGGCCTGGACCTTGTTCTCGTCGATCGCCGGGTTGATGCCGAGGCCGGTCGGGTCACCGAACGTCACGGGCGTCGCGTCGGTGCCGGTCGTGGACTCGTCGACCTGCGGGATCGGGGCCATGCCCCAGGCGAACTCGTCCGCCTCGCCGTTCTCCTGCTGCGCGATGAGGGTCGCGGCGTACCACGTGCCCATCGGCATCATCGCGGCCTGCTGCGTGCCGAACTGCGCCTGGTAGGTGAGCGAGTTCGTCGTGACGGTGCCGAACGTCGGCTGGGCGCCGGCGTCCTGCAGCTCGATCGCGCGCTCGTAGTACGGCTCGAGGAACGAGTAGTCGGCGCTGTCGAGGGACGCGCCGTCGCTCTGCGCGAGGGCGAAGCCCTGCACGGTCGACTGCCACGAGTGCTGGTACGTGCCCGTCGCCGTCGAGCCGGAGCCCTGGAACGCCGTCGTCAGGTCCGTCGCGGCCTGCGTGTAGTCGTCCCACGTCCACGAGCCGTCGGGCTGCTCGACGCCCGCCTGGTCGAAGAGCTCCTGGTTGTAGTAGAGGATCCACGAGTCCTGGCGGTAGGGCACCGCGTAGGTCGCGCCGTCGGCCTCGTAGGCGTCCACGCCGCTGGTGTCGCCGTCGAGCTCGCCCGCGACGTCGGACACGTCGAGCAGCTGCTGACCCGACTGGTACGTGTAGAAGTTCTTGAGGTTCTTCAGCACGTAGATGTCGGGAGCGGTGCCCGCGGCGAGGTCCGCCGTCATCTGCGTGTCGTAGTCGTTGCCGGCCGCGTACTCCTTGACGTCGACCGTGATGTCGGGGTTCTCCTCGTGGAACGCGTCCGCGATGGTCTGGAACTCCGGCGTGGACGCCAGGCTCCAGCCCGCGAGGCTCAGGGTCACGGGGCCGTCGGCCGTGGCGTCGCCACCGGACTCGCCGGAACCTCCGCCGCATGCCGTGAGGGTGAGGGCGACCACGGCGGCCGTGCCGATCGCGATCGGTGTCGTGCGCTTCATTCCTTGCTCTCCTTCGAGTTCGGCGGCCCGACGTCGGGCCTGGTCCTCGCGCCGGTGGGGGTCGGCGGTCGGGATGGGTCAGGGCAGGTCGGTGAGCGTGCGTTCCCCGTCCGGCCAGTGCACGTGGGCAGTGCGTCCTGCCGACGTGATCTCGGGCGCCTGGACCGTGCGGCGCGGCGCCGAGGGGTAGGTGTCGCGGGCAGGGCCCGCGAGGGTGAGGAGCACCGCGTGCCAGCGGCCGGGCTCGACCGGGAGGTCGGCCACGTCGGCCGCGGACGCGTGCCCGAGCGGTGAGGCGTCGGTGCGGTGCTCGCGCGTGACGGGCGCACCGGGCGCGGTGAGCGGGACGAGCGAGGCGGTGAGCCCGTCGCCGTCGACGACCGGCCAGCCGCCCACGCGCAGGCGGACGGTCGAGGCGTCCACGTCCTCCGCGAGCTCGTCGACGCGCACGAGCCGCACCTCCCACGGGCCGCGCACGAGCGAGACGACCGTGAGGGTGCCGGCGTCGGTCGCGACGCCGGGCAGGCCGTGGCCGTGGTCGCGGCCCCCGGTCTCGGCGTCGAGCCAGTGCGCGCGCACGACGGAGCCGGAGACGCCGACGGGAACCTGGCCGGGCTTCTCGTCGACGATCGTCTCGAGGGCGTGCCAGCCCGTGCGGTGCGTGGCCCGGCCGTCGGCGTCGACGAGCGTGACGCTCTGGTCGACGGGGGACGTGCGGCTCGCGAGGTCGGACCAGGGCGCGGTCGCGGTCGAGTACCCGAGGCGCGCGTAGAGCGGGGAGTCGCCGATGCGGTCGCCCTCGAGGGCGTGGTCCGTGCCGTGGTTGACGATCCGCACGAGGCCGTCGGCGCGCGTGCCGCTGACGACCCAGCCGGGGGCGGCGACGGCCCGCAGCACGTCCCCGCGCTCGACGGGCAGCGGCTCCTCGGTCGCCGTCCACGCGGGGTGGTCGGCAGGCAGCGCGAGCCCGATCAGGCCCTTGCTCGCCCAGTACGGGGAGCCCGGGCCGGTGTACGACTGCGAGATCGGCAGCCACTCGTGGTGCCAGCCCTGCGTGAGCAGGCCGCGCTCGTCGGGCGCGCCGTGCTCGACGAAGTGGGACACGACGCCGGACGCGGCGCGGCGCAGCAGACCGGGGGAGTGGGACGGGACCTCGGCGATCGCGCCGACCCAGAACGGGGCCGCGGCCGCGAAGCGGTACGTGAGCGAGCGCCCCTGCAGGAGCGGCGAGCCGTCGGCCCCGACGAGGGCGAGCGCGTCGTCGAGGTAGCGGTCGAGCAGCTGCACGTCGCGCTCGCGGCGCGGGGCCGCGAGGTCCTGCGCACCCCGCATGCGCGCCCACAGCGTGGGGTACAGGTGCAGCGCCCAGCCGGCGTAGTGGTCGTAGGAGCGCTCGGCGCCGTCCGCGAGCCAGCCGTCGGGGCGCTCGAAGGAGTCGTGCGTCGCGAGGTCCGCGGCCATCTCGTCGAGCGAGTGCGGCCCGCCGACCGAGCGCAGGAACGTCTGCACGACGAGGCGGAACCACACCCAGTTGATGCGCGGGTAGGTGTCGTCGCCGACGGCCTCCGCGAGGTAGTCGACGAGCTGCTCCTGGACGAGCGGAGACAGCCCGTCCCAGATCCACTCTCGCGTGAGGTCGAGGACGAGGGCCAGCGACGCCGCCTCGACCTTGGCCTGGGCGTGCTCCGACAGGCGCAGCCAGCGGTCCTCGGCGTGCGGGTCCGAGCCGGCGGCGAGGCCCTGCGCGTACCACTCGGCGTAGCCGTGCGGGTCGGCGCCGCGCTCGCCCGCGAGGCGGAAGCCGGCGAGCAGGAACGTCCGGGCGAACCCCTCGAGCCCGTCGACCGCGCGGCCGTAGCCACCCTCCGGCCCGGGCAGCGTGATGCGGGCGTGGCCGGGAGACGCGAAGGGGAGGGCGGACGCGAGCAGGTGGTCGCCGAAGGCCGCCCACCGCGCACGGTCCCACCCGGTGAGGGGGCTCGTGGCGAGGGACGCGGTCGGCTGCGACCGGGTGCTCTCGTACGTCATCGTGTCCTCCGTCGTGGCGGCGCGCCTTCGTGCGGCCTGCGGTGCATGTCCGGTGATCCCCATCACGTGAGGTGATCGCTCACCGAACACTTCCGCAGTCAAACGTTCAAGAACGGACGCTGTCAAGCGCGTAGCCCTTCTGTTATGATCGCTTCTGATCGATAGGGACAGAACGGTCACCACCTCGACGGAGAGAGATGCCCACCCACTTCATCGGCCCGCTCGGCGCCGCCTTCGGCCTGTCGGCCGCGGCCCCGCCGGAGCGGCGAGCCACCCTCGCCCAGCTCCTCGTCGACCCCGCACGAGCACTGCCCGTCGCGCCCGCGTCGGACCGTGCGGTCTGGACACCCGGCTGGGGCACGGCGCCCGGAGGGGTCGACGCCGAGACCGTCGCCGCGGTCCTGCTGCGCGCCGAGAAGGAGCGCGGGACGGCGTGGCCGCTGCCTCTCGCGAGCACGGCCGCGCGCCTGCACCGCGACGGCAACCGCACCGCGCACGAGGAGCTCGTCCTCGGCCGCCAGCGCCGCCTGTCGCGCGCCGTGGTCGCGGCGGCCGTCACGCTCGAGGACGCGTGGGTCGACGAGGTCGCCGACGGGATCTGGGCGGTGTGCGAGCAGAGCACGTGGTGCTGGCCCGCGCACGACGACGCGTTCGCGACCCGCGGCTGGGTGCTGCCCGACCGCGCACGTCCGTTCCTCGACCTCGGGGCCGGCGAGGTCGCGGGCCAGCTCGCGTGGGCCGACCACCTCCTCGGCGACGCGCTCGACGCGCGGTACCCCGGGCTGCGGGCGCGCGTCCGGGGGGAGGTGCGCGAGCGCGTGATCGACCCGTTCCTCGCCCGGCGCGACTGGCACTGGATCGGCCTCGACGGCGACGTGCACAACTGGAACCCCTGGATCCACGGCAACGTGCTCCTCGCCGCGCTGCGCCTGCTCGACGACCCCGCTGACGCGGACCTGCGCGCGCACGTCGTGGACCTCGTGGTCGAGGGGCTCGACCGCTACGTCGCGGTGCTGCCCGCCGACGGCGCGATCGACGAGGGCTACGAGTACTGGTGGAACGGCGCGTGCCGCGCGATCGAGGCGCTCGACGTCCTCGCCCACGCGACGGACGGGGCGCTCGACGCGCTCGACCCGGCGACGCCGGTAGCGGCGCTGCGCGCGACGGTCGCCTTCCCGCACCGCATGCACCTGGGCGGCGACTGGTACCTCGACCTCGCCGACGGCCGCGCGCTGCCCCCCGCGGACCAGCCGTGGCACGCGCTGCACCGCGCCGCGCGCCGCGCCGGGGACGAGGACGCGCGCCGGCACGCGGCGTCGTACCGTGTGCCGGGCGAGCCCGTCGCGGACGAGGACTACGGTCTCGGCCGGCTGCTGCGCGCGGTGACGGACGCCGACTGGCTCGCGGCCGGGCCCGGCGAGGCCCCGCTGCCGCGCGACGTCCGGCTGCCCTCGACGCAGGTCCTGCTCGCGCGCGAGCACGCGGGCAGCCCGCGCGGCCTGACGCTCGCGATCAAGGGCGGGCACAACGGCGAGCACCACAACCACAACGACGTCGGCTCGTTCGTCGTGGCGTCCGACGGCGTGCCGGTGCTCGTCGACGCCGGTCGCCCGACGTACACCGCACAGACGTTCGGCCCCGACCGGTACGCGATCTGGACCATGCAGAGCTCGTGGCACAACGTGCCCGAGATCGCGGGCACCCCGCAGGGCGTCGGCGCCGCGTTCGCGGCGCGCGAGGTCGTCCCCGGGGACGGCGAGCTGACGCTCGACCTCGCGGGCGCCTATCCCGTGGACGGGCTGGCCGCGTGGCGCCGCACCGCACGCCTCGAGCGTGCTGCGGGCCACGACGAGGAGCGCGATCGGCGAGCCCGCGGCCGGGCCAGCGTGACGGTCCACGACGCGTGGGACCTCGGCGCGGCCGCTCCTGCCGCGGCGGTCGTGCACCTCGTGGTCGCCGGTGACGTCACGACGTCGCCGGGCCTGCTGCGCGTGGTCCCGCTCGGGGGTGCGACGCCCGTCGTCGTGCGCTGGCCCGAGGACGTCCCGGTCGACGTGACCGTCCGGACGCTGGACGACCCGATGCTGTCGGAGGTGTGGGGCGAGACCCTGACGCGCCTGACGCTCGACGTGACGGACCGGACCGACCTGACTCTCGTCGTCGAGCAGGACGACACCATCGACGACGATGCCATCACCCAGGAGGGGGCCCTGTGACCACGGAGGAGATGCAGCGGGCGCCGCTCGCTGCCGAGCGGCGCGCGCACCTGCTCGCGTCGCTCGAGCGCGACGGCGTCGTGCGCGTCGCGGACCTGACGGACGAGCTCGGCGTGACGGCCGTGACCGTGCGCCGCGACATCGCCCAGCTCGAGCGGGAGGGTCTGCTCGCGCGCGTGCACGGCGGTGCCGTGCCCGTCGACGGCCGCGAGAGCGGCACCGAGCGCACGCCGACCGCCACGATCGGCGTGCTCGTGCCGTCGCTCGACTACTACTGGCCGGGCGTCGTGCGCGGCATGGAGGCCGAGGCCCGCAAGCACGGTCTGCGCGTCGTGCTCCGCGGGTCGTCGTACGAGGTGGCGGACGAGCGCCCGACGATCGAGCGGCTCGTCGAGGGTGAGGACCTGCGAGGGCTGATCCTCGCGCCGCGCACGGACAGCCCGCACGCGCAGGAGCTCGTCCAGTGGCTCGCGCGCACGGACGTCCCGTCGGTGCTGGTCGAGCGCGAGGCGGCGCTCGCGCCGCACCGCGAGGCGCTCGAGTCGGTCGTGTCCGACCACGCGCTCGGCGCGCTCATGGCCGTGCACCACCTCGCCGACCTCGGCCACCGCCGGGTGGGCCTCGTGCTCTCGCGCCAGTCGCCGACGTCGCGCAAGATCGCGGCCGGCTGGCGTGCGGCGTGCGGCGACCTGGGGCTGTCGTCGGAGGAGCACTTCGAGCGGCTCGCGCCGGACCGGCACAAGCCCGAGTTCACGAAGGCGATCGCGGAGGTCGTGGACACCGCGGTGGCGTCGGGCACGACGGCACTGCTCGCCCACTCCGACCCCGAGGCGTTCGCCATCGTGCAGAGTGCTCAGGACCGCGGGATGTCCGTCCCGGGCGACCTGTCCGTCGTCGCGTACGACGACGAGGTCGCCGGGCTGTTCAGCCCCGCGCTCACGGCCGTACGCCCGCCGCGGGCCGCGGTGGGGCACGCGGCGGTGGACCTGCTCGCGAAGCGTCTGGCCGACCCGACGCGACCCGTGCACCGCGTCGCGATCAGCCCGAAGCTCGTGGTGCGGGAGTCGACGGGGCGGGTGACCGCGGCGCGCGCCTGATCGTCCGGGCGCGGTCCTCGCGTCGACCGGTCGGCGTGTGCCAGGGTCGTGCCCGTGCCTGAACTCCTCGCCGAGCCCGACCGCCCGTCACTGCCGACCCTCCCGGTCCTCGCCGGTTTCCACCCCGACCCGTCCGTCGTGCGGGTCGGAGACCTGTACTACCTCGCGTGCTCGAGCTTCGAGTACGCGCCGGGGGTGCCGATCTTCCGCTCGCCCGACCTCGTCGCGTGGGAGCTCGTCGGCCACGCGTTCGACCGGCCCTCCCAGCTCGCGCTCGCGCAGGCCGGGCCGTCGGGCGGGATCTACGCCCCGACGCTGCGCCACCACGACGGGCGCTTCTGGCTCGTCACGACCAACGTGAACGACGGCCCCGGGCACCTGCTCGTCTCGGCGACAGAACCCGCCGGCCCGTGGTCCGACCCGGTGCGCATCGACGCGGGCGGGATCGACCCGGACCTCGCGTGGGACGACGACGGCACGTGCTACCTCACGTGGTCCGACGGCGGGATCGTCCAGGCGGAGCTCGACCCGACGACCGGCGAGCTGCTCTCCGCGCCGCGCACCGTGTGGCAGGGGACCGGCGGCCAGCACCCGGAGGGACCGCACCTGTACCGGGTCGGGTCGTGGTGGTACCTGCTCATCGCCGAGGGCGGCACGGGGCACGGCCACGCCGTCACGGTCGCGCGCGGCTCCTCGCCGAGCGGGCCGTTCGAGCCGTGCCCGGACAACCCGGTGCTCACCGCCCGCGGGACGCGCAGCCCGGTGCAGAACACGGGGCACGCCGACCTCGTGCAGCGCCCCGACGGGTCGTGGGCCGCGGTCTTCCTCGGCGTGCGTCCCGACGGGAGGTTCCCCGGGTGGCACGTGCTCGGCCGCGAGACGTTCGCGGCCGAGGTCTCCTGGGCCGACGGCTGGCCCCGCGTGGACCGTGCGCTGCAGCCGGACGCCACGCCGGCAGTCGAGAGCACCCTGGGGGACGTGCGCCTCCCGCGGGACTGGGTCGCTGCGAGCGTGTTCCCCGGCGACGTGCTCACGTGGTCCGACGGCGCGTGGCGGCTCGTGCCGCGCACGCCCGAGGACCGGTCGTTCGTGGGCCGCCGCCAGGAGCACCGGGTGTCGGGCGCCCGCGCGCGCGTGGACGCCTCCGAGGGTGTCGGCGGGCTCGAGCTGCGCGTCGACCCGGACCACGCCGTGACGCTCGAGGTCACGGGCGACGTCGTGCGCGTCGTCGTGCGGATCGGGCCGGCGGTGTCCGTCCTCGCCGAGGCGGTCGTGCCCGCGGGCGCGGAGCTCGAGCTGCGCACGCAGGCCTCGACCGAGCACGAGTACAGCCACCGGCGCGGGCCGGACGAGGTCGTCGCGGTGCTGCACGGCCCGGAGGGACCGCGCGAGCTCGCGCGCGTGGACGGGCGGTACCTGTCGACCGAGGTCGCGGGTGGCTTCACCGGGCGGATGGTCGGGCTCGTGTGCGCGAGCGGTCGGGTCACGGTCGAGGCGTTCGCGTACACCGGCAGCGCGGAGGCGCCGCCGCGGCCCTGAGACGGCCGACGACTGCGCTCGTCGACTGCGCTCGTCAACTGCGCTCGTCAACTGCGCTCGTCAACTGTGCTCGTCGACTGCACGTCCTGCGGAGACGGCTCACCCCCCGTACCGGATCGGTACGGGGGGTGAGCCGCATCGGACGTGGTCCGCGCGGGGCCGGGGACCCCGGCCCCGCGCGGGAGTGGTGCAGTGTGGTGACGATCAGCAGGTGGGCGCCGCGTGGGCGACCTCCTCGACGCTCTCGCGGTCGTCGCCGTCCGTGGTGCGGGCGGTGACGGTCACGGTGCCCTCGGCGGGCGCCGTGCGGACGGCGAACGTCTGGTAGGCGTTCTTGCCGGGCGCGACGGCCGCGAAGGTCTTCGCCCCGTAGGCCGTGGCGACCTCGACGTCGAGGGGGGCCTCGTCGTCGTTGGTCACGCGGACCGCGAGGTACGGCTTGCCGGCGAGGCAGCGCGTCTCGACGACGGCGGTCGTCGCGACGCCCTGCTCGGCCTCGTCGCCCGCGATCCCGACCCAGGACAGGACCGGGGCCTCGGTGCCGCCGTCGTTCGCCACGGTGTACGACACGACGGTCTCCTCGGTGAGCGTGAACTCACCGGAGAGCACCTCGGAGCGGCCCGAGCTGCCGTTGGGGAACGCGACCTTGCCCACGGGAACGGTGACGGCCTGGCCGTCCGAGCCCGTCCAGGAGACCGAGGTCTGCATGTTGCGCGCCTTGCCGCTGCCGACGTTCCACCACTCGGTGTGGCCCGAGGAGACGGTGTACGTGCCCGCCGGGAGCGTGAACCGGTAGACGAGCGGCGTCGAGGCCCCGGCCGTGTACCAGCCGGTCTCGCGCATCTTGTCGTACGGCGTCTGGCCCAGGAGGCCCTTCGCGGAGTAGTTCGCGGCCCGGCCCCAGCCGGCGGCGTCGGACCAGAGCGCGTCCGGCTCGGCGTTGCGCAGCGTGCCGCCCTGCGCCTCGACGAAGCCCTTGACGGCGGGGAACGCGGTGGCCGCCGGGACGGCGGGCGCGTTCGCGTCGACGAGGTACTGCAGGCCGTCGGGGACGACCTCGACCTGCGCCGTGACGGCGAGCGCCTCGTTGCCCGTGAACGTCCCCGTGAGGCTCACGAGGGCGTACGGGGTGTCGAACGCGCCCGCGGGCACGAACCACTCGACGGGGGCGTCGATCGTCGTGCCGGCCTGCGACGTCGCGCGGACCGTCTCCGGGAGATCGGGGACGTCGCCCACCGAGGTGGCGAGGCGCGCGACAGGCTCGGCCACGGTGACCGGGGTGGTCTCCGGGTCGGTGACGACCGGCGGCGCGCCGCCGACGAGCACGTCGACGCCGTCGAGCGTGAACGTGCCGCTGCGCACGGTGACCGTCACGGTGTGCGGCGTCGAGCCGTCGAGCCCGCGCTGCCAGTACGACGTCTGGCGGTCGCCGGTCGAGCCGACGTTCACCGTCCGCACGGGCTGGTCGTCGACCGCGACGTCGAGCGTCGCGGCGCCGCTGGCGCCGAACAGGTTGAACCCGGTGCCGTCCACCTCGAACACCGCCGAGCGGCCCGTGGCGAGCACGTGCTGCGTGCGGTTGAGGTGCGCATAGCCGGCCTGCGTGTAGGCGAACCCGCCGGGGTAGGAGATGCGCGAGTCGGCGTCGTCGATCTTGACGGACTCCCAGGCCTGGCCCTCGATCGGGGTGACGGCGAGGTCGTCGTACTGCGTGTTGTAGTACCCGCTGACGATCGAGATGCGTCCGGTGAGCACCGGGTTGGTGCTCGCGTCGACGTACCGCGCGAGCGGGGCGTCGTCGAGCGTGACGGTGATGACGTTGTCGCGCGCCTCGACGGAGAGCGAGTGCCACGCGTCGGCGTCGAACCCGGCGATCGTGCCGGACGAGACCGCGGCGCCGAGCTTGCGGAGCTGCCACGTGCCGTCGGCGTAGACGCGGGCGGTGTAGGTCGCGAGGTCCTCGCCCGTCGGGACGTGCTGGCGCACGCCGAGCCCGGCGTAGTTCGGCAGGCTCGCGTCGCGCACCTGCGTGTCCAGCTTGAAGTCGACCGAGGACGTGTAGTTCGCCCACGAGTGGTCGCCCAGCACGGTGGCCGGGGGAGCCGTGGACGGCCGGTTCTGCGCGTGGCTGCCCCACACGTCCCACGTGTAGCCGCGGTTCTCGGCGTGGATCTTCTGCACCATGACGTTGCCGCGCTCGCCGTCACCCTCGACGACCTCGAACGCGCCGTTCTGGTCGGCCGTGTACCGCGGCGAGCCGCCGCGGCGCTCGACGTAGCCCATCTCGACGCCGTGGACGTCGGCCGTCGGGTAGCCCTCGTACTCGTAGTCGTCGGTGTAGGGGAGCTCGAGCGCGGTGTCCTGCGCGGGCGAGGCGTAGTCGGCGCGGTCGTAGGCCGCGGTCGTGCCGTGCACGCCCTGGGGCAGCGTCGACAGCGTCTGGATCGAGTACGGGGCGATCTCGACCTGGTAGACGGCGTACTCGACACCGTCCGTGGTCTCGGTGCGCACGGGCTCGACGTAGCCGGTCGGCCGCAGCCAGTTGGCGTCGTACTCCTCGCCGGCGTCCGGGCCGCGCGTCTCCCACACGGTGAGCGGGCGCGGCTCGCCGAGGTTGGCGACCTTCACCTCGAAGTGGCGCGCGGTCTTCGTGTTGTTCGCGTGCACCTGCGTGAAGTCGGGCTCGCCGCCGTCCGCGGCGGGCGTGCGCAGCGTCATGTACGTGCGGGTCGAGGTGTCGACGTTCGTGCCGCCGTCACCCTTGGTCCCGTCGCCGTACGTGGCGCCCTCGACGTACTCCCAGCCCGACTCGGCGAACTGGTGGAAGTGGCGCACGAGCGCGACGCCGACGCCGCCCTCGTAGTAGCCGGACCACGGGTCCGACGCGCGGATGAGGTGCTTGGGCGAGTACTGCGTGCCCTCGTACATCGCGCTCACCGCGGGCTGGAAGAGGAACGACGTCATGTGCGCCGGGTTGTCGCCCGCGCCGCTCCAACGGTAGGCGTTGATGAACCGGTCCGCGATGTCGACGGCGCCGACGGTGCCACCGATACCGCCGCGCGCCGGCTCGGCGTTGATGCGGTACTCCGGGTCGATCATCGGGGCGACGCCCTCGGAGTACAGCACCTCCATGCCGAACTCCTTGTTGAGGCGCGTGAGGTTCGGACCGCCGGCGATGTCGTAGTGGTAGCCGATCGCGTCGACCTGCTCGAGCGCCGCCGGGCTCGCGAGGATCGCCGCGGCGACCGGCTCGACGTTGCGGTACGTGTCGAGCGCGACGATCTTGATGTCGCCGTAGTCGTAGCGCGCGTCCTCGGCCTCGGCGTCCTCCTCGAGGCGCTCTGCGAAGTCCACCACCCACGCGAGCTCCGGCGCGATCGACGGCAGGTGGAAGCTGCCGCCCACCTCGTTCTGCGAGGGGGACATGTAGTCGAACTCGACGCCGTACGTGTCGTACGCGGCGTCGATCGTCTCCTTGTACCACTGGTAGCGCAGATCGGGGTCCGTCTTGGTCCACGACGGCTCGCCCCAGCGCAGCGCCTCGGTCTCGATGTCCGGGTTGATGGACAGCGCGTCGGCGATGAAGTGGAAGCCGGAGCCGCGCAGCACGTTCGCGGGCTCGTCGGCGCTGCGCTTCGTCGCGGGCTCGGTGCCCGACGACGTGTTGTTGTCCGCGCCGAGCTCGACCTTGATGTGCTTGAGCCCCGCACCCGTCTCCGGGTCGAAGATCAGGTGCATGATGCGCCAGTACGCCTCGGGGTTCTCCTCCTTGTAGTCCAGCAGGAGGTTGCCCGTGTTGTTGCACGAGACGGAGCCGAAGCCGCCGAACACGTTGAACGGCGTGCCGTCCTCGCGGCGCTCGACGTCCTCGCCGTCGACGAGGATCTGCGCCCAGTCGATCGACGGGTCGTCGAAGCGCAGCTCGGGCAGGTCGGCCGGGAGCGCGCTGGTGGTCGACGGCGCGGCCGGGGTGGGCGGGGCCGACGCCGCGGGCGTCGCGGCGACGAGGCCGGTGACCGACAGCGCGAGCGCCGTCGTCACGGCGGTCGCCGCGCGGGCGCGCCCGTTCGGCGCGCCGGGTGGGGCGTGGAGTCTCATGGTGTGCCTTCCTGTCGCCGGCACCGGCGACATGGTGCGGGGTGGTGGGGGAGGCTCAGCCGCAGCGCGCGGCGGAGGTCGTGAGGTCGTGCTCGGTCGTGACCGTGCGGCCGTCGACGTCGGCGCTCGCCGTCACGGTGACGGTCACCTCGTCGGTGCTCGCCTGCCGGGTCGGGAACGACTGGTAGGCGTTCTTCCCCGGCGCGACGTCGGCGACGGAGCGCGTGCCGAACGGCGTCGTGAGGGTGACGTCGACGGGGACGTCGTCGTCGTTCGTCGCACGGACCGCGACGTAGGCCTTGCCGGCGAGGCAGCGGACCTCGGCCTGGACGGCGACAGCGAGCTCCGGGTCGACCGGCTCCTCGCCGGGGACCGTGCCGGCCACGGAGAGCTCGCTGATCTTCAGGTAGGAGCCCGGGGTGTCGAACGTCAGGCGCAGCGCGTCGGACGTGACCGCGTCGAAGCCGACCGTCGTGAGGGTGCCGTTGGCGGAGGGCGCGACGGCGTTCGCGGTCGTCGGGCGCCACGCGCCGTCGGCGTCGCGGTACTCCACGCCGACGCCCGTGATCGTGCCCTCGGTGTTGGTGAGCCGCACGGCGTCCAGGCGCCACTGCTCGGCCGCGTCGACCGTGAACGTCACGCGGTCCTTCTTGCCCGTGCCGCCCGCCCACGTGGACCACGCGGTCGAGGGGTTGCCGTCGCACGCGAAGGACGCGGGCATGGTGCCGTACTCGGTCTGGTGGAAGGACGCGCTCACCGTCGTGCCGGGCTCGCGGCACACGTCGACCGGTCCGTCGACCTGGACGGTCGCGCTGACGTACCGTCCGGCGAGCGGGCCGTCCCCGGCCACGTGCCCGACGAGCGTGTGCGTGCCCCGGGTGGCGAACGCGGCGTCGAGGCTCGCGGTGCTCCAGTCGGCGGTGAGGTCGTCGTACCGCTCGCCGTCGACGGTGACGTCGAACGTCGGGTCGAAGGCGTCGCGGTCGTCGACGTGGGCGGAGAACTCGAGCGGGGTCACCGGCTCGAGCGGGTGGAACAGCGTCGTGTTCGTGGGGTCCCAGGCGCCGACGTTCTCGACGGTCACGCGACCGTCCTTCACCTGGATGGGTGCCCACACGTACCGCGAGCGCTCGCCCGCCGAGCCGTTGGCCTCGGTGATCCAGCGGTCGCCCATATACGCGAAGCGGCCGGCCTCCTGGTCGATCGCGATGACGAACGTCGGCTGGGAGTCGAAGCACTCGACCGGGTCGGCGGTCCCGACGCCCGTGCGCGCGGCGTCGCCGACGCACGGGTTGCCGAGCCGTTCCCACTGGCCCGTGGAGGGGTGGCGGTCGTTGTTGCCGACGACGGCCTCCGTGGGCGTGATCATCGAGCGTGACCGGTACGCGACGACCGGCGTGGAGGCCCAGCCGTCGGTGCCCGACGTGAGCATGTAGTACCAGCCGTCGTGCTTGAACACGCTCGACGCCTCGCGCGAGAAGTCCGGCAGCACGCGGTTCGAGAAGTCCTCGCCGAGCGTGGCGTCGCTGCCCGTCTCGAGCGGCCCGGTGTACTCGGCGTTGAGCCGCGACACGTACATCCACTTGTTCATCTCGGACGAGTAGACGGCGTAGGCGTCGTCGGCGACCGGGTCGACCGTGTGCTCGTCCGAGTCCTGGAAGATCGTCATGTCGCGCGAGTCGCCCTCGCGGCCCGCGTTCGGCACGCCCGGCGCCCAGTTCATCTTGGTCGTGTTGACGAGCTTGAACGGGCCCCACGGGGTGTCCGACGTCGCGAAGCCGATCTCGGCCCGCGAGTACCGGGACCCGACGTTCTGGTTCGCCGGGTCGCCGCCGCCGCGCACCCAGCTCACGAGGTCGGCGTTGTCGGCCAGCGGCCCGTCCGCGTGGTAGATGACGACGAACTTCTTCGTCTTCGCGTTCCAGAGCATCTTGGGACGCTCCATGATGTTGATGTTGCCGTTGAGGCGGTACGACGCGTTCGCGAGCGCGGCCTCGTCGTACGTCGCGGCGACGCCGGCGTCCTCGTCGGCCCACGTCTCGACGTAGGGCTCGACGAAGGCCTTGGCCGCGTCGATCTGCGCCTGCGTCGAGCCGGCCTCGGGCGCGGTCTTGTTCGCCACGGCCTGCAGGGCGTCGACCTTCGCGGGGTCGACCTCGACGGCCGTGCCCGCGGCGTTGACGCGCAGCGTGAAGTGCTGGTGGCTCGGCAGCACGCGGCCCATGTCGTGCCACGTGGTGAGGTCGGTCGACCAGTAGCCGCGCACGCCGTCCACGGGGCGCGTCGCGTGGGTCTTGTCCTCCCCGTACCAGAGGTGGACCTCCTGGTCGGTCGTCCCGTCACCCGTGATGTCGAGGCCGACCTCCTCCTCGTGGACGGTGACGACCGAGCCGCCGTGGGCCTTGATGGCGTTGCCGTCGGCATCGAGCCAGGCTGAGCCGTCCGGCGCGGGGACCGTGCCCGACGGCGCAGCGGCGGACAGTGCGGTCGGGGTCACCGTGGTCGCCGTCGCGGCGGTGGACGAGGTCGCCGGTACGGCGACGGCGGCGAGCGAGCCGCCGAGGACGAGGGCGGTCGCGGCGGCGAGGGTCGGTGCGAGGCGTCGACGACGACGCGGGGGTGCGGAGGTCGGGTGGTGCGAGCGGTGGGCGGGTCCGGCGGCAGCGTCGGGCACGAGGATCTCCTTCGATCATCCGCTCTGCCCGCGACG
Source organism: Cellulosimicrobium sp. Marseille-Q4280 (assembly GCF_943181405.1). Lineage (GTDB taxonomy): Bacteria > Actinomycetota > Actinomycetes > Actinomycetales > Cellulomonadaceae > Cellulosimicrobium. Next base: position 592,966 of record NZ_CALPBY010000002.1, on the reverse strand, counting down.
ATCTCCCATGATCGTTTATGTTTGTTCACGAGCAGCAGCGTTCGTTCGTGTCCGAAAGTATGTTCTGCCTCACCGACCGTCAACCGAGTGGCGCGACCTGAACCGAAACGAACACGCGCCGGCGATCCGCGGACGTCAGGCTCGCGCCGCAGGTCGGTGCCACGAGCTGCCGTGCGAGCAGGCCGTCGAACCAGGAGCACCTGTCGGCTGCGCGCAACCGTCGTGCATCAGGCGGTACGCGGGTCGATGCCGTACTGGTAGGGGACGCCGAGGTGTTCGCGGAGGGTCGTGCCGTCGTAGTCCCTGGGGTACAGGCCGCGGTCCTGCAGGAGCGGGATGACCTCGTCGACGAACGTGTCGATGTCCGTCTCGTTGACGTCGGGGGATACCCAGAAGCCGTCCACGGCACCGGCCTCGAACCACTCCTGCAGGTGGTCCGCGACGTCGGCGGCCGACCCCACGGGGGTGGGGTGGTAGTCGATGACCCCGTGGGCGAGGATCTCGCGGACCGTCCAGCCCTGGTGCGCGACCTTCAGGGCGTGCGCCGCCCGCGGGTCGAACGGGCTGGCCTGTGCCGCGGCCAGCTGCGCGCGGGTCAGCGGCTCGTCGAGCCGACCGGCGTCGAGGGAGAGACCGAGCATGGCGCCCAGGTAGGGGACCCGGCTCGGGAAGGAGTCCTCGTTCAGGGCGATGCGGCGGTTCAGCGCGTCCCGGACGGAGGTGCCGAGAGCGGGCATGACGCCGGCGAAGTACTTGATCTCGTCGGGGTTGCGGCCGGCCTGGCGGGCGGCCTCGCGCGCTGCGTCTCGTTGGGCCCGGGCGTCGTCGACGGTGAAGGCGGCTCCGATGACTCCGCTGGCGTAGCGACCGGCGATGGTGAGGCCGTACTCGCCGCCGCCGGCGGAGAAGATGACGGGCTGCCCCTGCTCGGAGGGCGGGATGGGCAGCGGTCCGCGCGAGGCGACGTGCGTGCCCTGCAGGTTGACGGGACGGACCTTGTCCGTGTCGACGAAGACTCCGGTGTCGGGGTCCTTGACCCAGGCGTCCTCCTGCCAGCTGCCCCAGAGGGCCTGGACGATCTGCAGGGTCTCGTGGGCGCGCCCGTAGCGCTCGGGGCGCTCGGCGATGGTCCGGCCGAAGTTGGCGGCGGCCGAGGGGTCGCTCGTCGTGACGGCGTTCCACCCGGCCCGGCCGTGGCTCATGACGTCCAGGGCCTTGAACTGGCGGGCGATGTTGTAGGGCTCGTTGAAGGTCGTGGAGCCGGTGGCGACGAAGCCGATCCGCTCGGTGGCGTGGGCGATCACGGCGAGCGAGAGCATCGGGTCGAGAGTGGCTTGGGGCACCTCGCGATCGATCCCTCGGGTCATCGCAAGGTTGTCCGGCAGGAAGAGGAAGGCGAACTTGCCGCGTTCGGCCGCTCGGGCGTAGCGCACCTGGGCGTCGATGTCGGTGTAGTTGGCCGGGTCGACGCCGGGGGCGCGCCAGGACATGCCCTGGGATCCGTAGCCGGTTCCCAGGTGCATGCCGAGGATCATCGTGCGGTCTGTCATGGAGGTCCTTGTCGGAGGCGGAGATCGAGGGAGCGGTCACGCCGCGATGCGGCGGGCGGCGCGGTCGTAGATGACGAGCGGGGACTGCGCCACGTCGCGGTCGAGGGCGAGCACGCGCAGCAGGGTCAGGACGTGGTCGCCGGCGTCGACCTCGGCGAACCGGGTGACCGTGAGGGTCACCGGGGCGCCGGGCAGGACGAGTCCCCCGTGCGGGGTCGGCCGGGGGGCGATGCCCTCGAACCGGACGGTGGCGGGCCGCGACAGGAGCGGGACGGTGTCGGCGTGGTGCTCGCCCAGGACGCTGATCCCCCATCGCTCGGCGTGCTGCAGCAGGGGCCAGGTCGTCGACGTGCGTGCGAAGCTCAGGGACACCAGTGGTGGGTCGAGGGACACCGAGGTGAAGGAGCTCGCGAGCAGGCCGGCGACCTGGCCGTCGACCTCGGCGGTGACGAGCACGACCCCGGTGGGGAAGGCGGCGAGGGCATCTCGCATCTGGTGAGGGGTCGGAGTGCGCGGCCCGTCCGGGTCGTGCGCCTGCTCGTCACGAGGGCTCAGCTGCATGGCGACCTTTCGCGGTGATGAAGGGGGAGTCCTAGACGGTGCGTCCGGCCACGTCCGGGCGGTACGACGCCGCCAGGAGCTCTCGCAGACGCTCGGGGGGAAGGGGCGCGCCCTCGTCCTCGAGATAGTCCTTGCCGAAGGTCTCGAGGTCGGCGGCGTAGATCGCGGTGTACGCGCCGGACTCGGGCTCGAACCGCCAGGACTCGGCGAGGCGCCCGGCATCGACCGGCTCGAAGCCCAGCGTGCCGACCAGCTCCCAGACGGCGCGCTTGGCACCGGTGTCGTCACCCGCGACCGCGAGCCCGGACCGGTCGGGCGCACCTGCGGGCCGCGCGAGCGAGGGGATGTGGTGGGCGACGATGTTGTTGAACGCCTTGACGATCACGGCGCCCGGCAGGAGCGACCGCTCGTACTCGGCCGTGGTCGCGGCGCCCGAGTCGAGAACCTCGATCCGCCCGTCGCGCGACGGGTAGTAGTTGCCCGTCGAGAGCACGATCTTCCCGTCGAGCGCGTCGACCGGGAGGGCGTCGTAGGCCGACAGCGGGACGGCGAGGACGACGATGTCGCCCTTGCTCGCCGCCTCGGCGACCTCCCCCGCCCGAGCCCGCTCGCCGAGCTCGTCGACGAGGTCGGTCAGGGACTCCGGACCGCGGGAGTTCGCGATGGTCACCTCGTGGCCCGCGGCGACCGCGAGTCGCGCGATGCCGGCGCCGATCGCGCCGCTGCCGATGATTCCGACGTTCGTCATGTCGTTGTTCCTTTCGATGGTCACCGGACGCAGAGCCCGGCGGTGTCGTGGACGGCGACGTTCTCCGAGAGCGGGACGCGACCGACGCGGATGTCGCGCAGCGGGGAGTCGGCGACTGCCGACCCGAAGGCGATCCCGAAGAGCAACTTGAGGTCCGCCGGGACGTCCAGCACCGTGCGCACGGTCTGCGCGTACTGCGCGTGGACCGCCTGCGCGATGCCCTGATACCCGCGCGCGTGCAGCGACAGCAGGAAGTTCTGCGCGTACATGCCCAGGTCGCTCGCGGCCCGGACACCGTCGCCGAGGCGCGGGATGAACAGCATCACTACGTGCGGAGCGCCGTAGAACCGCAGGTTCTCCCGCACCACCTCGGTGCGGCCCTCGTGGTCCTCACGGGCGATGCCCCGGACCCCGTAGAGCCGGGCGGCCTGCTGCCGCGACCGCTCCACGTGGACGCCGTCGCCGTAGGTGTCGCTGAAGTCCGGCGTCCTCCGGCCCGCGTCGTGCGCGGCGACGAGCGCGGCGCTCAGCCGGTCTCGCGCAGCGCCGGAGACGACGTGCGCGATCCACGGCTGGGTGTTGCTGTGCGACGGTGCCCACCGGGCGTCCTCGAGGACCTCGCGGATGGCGTCGCCCGGCATGGGGTCGGGCAGGAACTCGCGGGCGGAACGTCGGGTCCGCATGACGTCGGTGAAGCTCGGCACAGGGCGTCCTCTCGGTGTCGGGTCCGCCCATCGTCCAACATTCACACGATGTGAATGTCAAGCCGGGACGTCTACGCCCCGCTGTGACGTGCGCCTCCGTCCTGTCCCCGCTACGACGCGGCCTGCTCTCCTCCCGCCGTGCGGTCCATCGCACTGATGTACCGCACGAGCGCATCACGGTTGTGCTCGAGGAGGGCGATGCGCTCGGACATCCGCTCACTCTCGCGCACCAGGAGCGCGCGCAGCTCGGGATCGGGGTTCGCGACGACGACACCCTGCGGCTGATCGAGGCACGGCAGCATGTCGCCGATGATGCGCGTCGGGATGCCGGAGTCGAGCAGCCCGCGCACCTTCACGACCCGGTCGACGAGGTACTCGTCATACTCGCGGTACCCGTTGTCGAGCCGTCGCGGCGCGATCAGGCCCTGCTCCTCGTAGTACCGCAGCATCCGCGGCGGGACTCCCGTCCGCTTCGCCAGCTCGCCGATGCGCATACCCCAGCTCCGATCCGTACGTTGACACCCCTGTCAAGGTTACTCCCCACGATGTCACCGCCGCCGACGCCGTCGAGCTCACCGACGACCAGGCACAGCGCCTGCACGCGCTCGAACCAGCGGCGGGCACCCGACACGACGAGGCCGACATGGCCTCGATCGACCGCTAGCAGCACCAGAATGGCGGGATGCTCAGCACCCGCCGCGCCCGTCATGAGCGCGTGTCCGCGTCGCTCGCCACTCGCGACGACGACGGGCTGGCGGCGCTCCTCCATGCCGCACCCGCCGACGCCGTGGGCGTGGGCGGTGGCTCCTCGGTGCTCGACGTCGACGGCGTCCCGGTGTTCGCCAAGCGCGTCCCGATCACCGACCGCGAGCTGGCCCACCCGCGGAGCACGGCCAACCTGTTCGACCTGCCGACCTCCTGCCAGTACGGCATGCACCGCCTCGCCGGACCGGGCTTCGGCGCGTGGCGCGAGCTGGCGGCGAACGAGATCGTCACCGAGGGCGTGCTCGCCGGTGAGTCGGGGTCCTTCGCCCTGCTGCATCACTGGCGCGTGCTCCCGGGTCGCCCGCCCGTTGCGACCGAGCACCAGGACCTCGAGGCGGTCGTCGCCCAGTTCGGCGGGGATCCTGCCGTGCGGACCCGGTTCGAGGAGCTGGGCCACGCGACCTCCAGCCTCGTGCTCTTCCTCGAGCACCTCCCGGATCGGCTGCCCGACTGGCTGGACGACCCGGCGGCCCGAGCCGAGCGGCTCGAGGAGCAGCTGTTCGAGGCCGTCGCGTTCCTGCGTCGCCGGGAGCTGCTGCACCTGGACGGTCACTTCGGCAACATGCGGGCCGACGACGAGCGGGTCTACCTCGTGGACTTCGGGCTCGCCACGTCGACGCGGTTCGACCTGTCCGACGCCGAGCAAGCCTTCGTCGCGCGCAACGTCGACCACGACGCCGACTACGCCGCGATGCGGCTCGTGAACTGGCTGGTCACGACGGCGTGCGGCGTGCCGATGCCGGCGAGTGGCGGTCCGGTGGCCCGCAACGCCTACGTCCGTCGGTGTGCGAGCGGAGACGTCCCGGCCGACGTGCCGGCGCCGGTGGCGGGCGTCCTCGCGCGGCACGCTCCCGCCGCGGCGCGGATGAACGACTTCTGCTGGCGTCTGGTCGGCGGTGACATCCACGCGCAGTACGGCGACGATCGGCCCTGAGGGACCGGCCGTCGCCGTGCTGCGTTGTGCGGAAGCTCAGCCCAGCGGGCCGTACAGCGGCGGAGCCGTGCGGGCCTGCGTCGCCTGCTCGAGCGCGTACGCCAGACCGAGCAGCGGACCCTCGTCGAAGTCCCGACCGAGCAGCTCGAGGTTCACGCCGGCGCCGGGGATGGCCTCGGTCGCGGACGCCTGACCCATCGGCACGGTCACGGCGGGCATCCCCGTGTTGGGGCTGAGCCGCAGGTTCGTGCCGATCGTGCCGTAGGGGTTGCCGCTCGGGTAGACGAGGGCGTCGAGCTCGAGCTCGTCGAGCATCCCGGTGACGAGCGTCTTGCCCTCGGCCAGCACCTTGGTGTGCGTACCCTCGGGGCCGGCCCACGCCTGGTACGTCTCCTCGGTGATCGCCCCGCGGGACACGTAGGTGCTGCGGCGCGACGGGACGTAGCGCCCCGAGTCGACGATCTGCGACAGCGTGCGGGCCTCGACCGCGGGGGAGAGGTGGTTCGCGACGTACGCGTCGAGGTCGTGCTTGAACTCGTTCGTCGAGCCGGAGCCCTCGCCGACGACGCTCGCGAAGCCGCGCGGCAGGCCGTCGGAGTACGACGTCGGCGGGGTGACCTCGACGACGGTCGCGCCGAGCGACTCGAGCGTCGCCCGGGTCTCGGCCCACAGGCGCACCGTGGTCGCGTTGGTGCCGATCATCGACGGGACGTACCCGATGCGGGCGCCGTCGAGCGCGTCGGCGTCGAGGTACTGCGTGTACGACGCCGGGACCTCGCCCTGCTGGCGCGACGTCACCGGGTCGGCCGGGTCGACGCCCACGACCGCGTCGAGCGCGACGGCCGCGTCGGTGACGCTGCGCGTCATCGGGCCACCCGTGTCCTGGCTCAGCGCGAGCGGGATGATGCCGTCGCGGGACGCGAGGCCGATCGTCGGGCGCACGCCGACGAGCTGGTTGTACGACGACGGCACGCGGATCGAGCCGCCCGTGTCGGTGCCGAACCCGATGCCGGCGAGGTTGGCCGAGATGGCTGCCCCGGTACCGCCGCTCGACCCGCCGGCGGTGCGGCTCGTCGAGTAGGGGCTCGCGACGTACGTCGCGGAGCCGGCCGCCTGGAAGGACGAGAACTGCGACTCGAAGCCGAACGCGAACTCGTCGAGGCTGGCCTTGGCGAGGAGCACGGCGCCGTCGGCGCGCAGGCCGTCGACCATCGCGGCGTCGGTCGCAGTCTGGTTGGCGTCCCAGCACCCGCAGCCGCCGGTCGTCGGCATGTCCTTCGTGTCGTAGTTGTCCTTCACCGCGACCGGCACGCCGAGCAGCATGCTCGTCATGCCCTGCGACGCGCGCACCGCGTCGGCCTGCTTCGCGGCGTCGAGCGCGACCGTGCTCGTCGTGACGATCGACGCGAGCGGGCGGCCGCCCTCGGACGTGTCGACGAGCGTGCGGTCGTACGCCGCGATGCGGTCGAGGTACTCCTGGGTGATCTCGACGGACGTCGTCACGCCCGCGTTCATCGCGGCCTGCATGTCCACGACGGACGCCTCGACGAGCTCGAACGGCCCGTCGTCGTAGACGATGCGCTGCGAGACGGCGGCGAGGTCGGCGACCGTGAGGGCGCCGTCCGCGTCGGTGTCGGCGAGCGCGACGTCCTTCCAGCCCTCGTCGTCGGCGGTCAGGCCGAGGTTCGCGGCGACGACCGCGAGGTCGTCCGCCGTCACCTGGAGGTCGCCCGTGAGGTCGAGCTCGGTGTAGTAGGGCGCGAGGAGCGTCCCGGACGCGCCGGGCGCTGCGGGTGCGCTCGTCGCGGTCGGCGCGGCGGCGAGGCCGACGACGAGGCCGGTGAGCGTCAGCGCGGCGACGCCCCCTGCCGCGCGGCGGTGCGTGAGGGTCACGGGTCGGTCCTTCCGGGGGTGGTGCGCGGAGACGGTCGTGGCGGTGTGCGTGCTCATCGGGACGCCACCGCCCGACGGCGTGCCACGAGGATCCCGACGCCGGTCGCGATGGCCAGCACGGCGCCGGCGACGATGGCCGCGACGCTCGCGCCGGTCGAGGCGAGCGGGCCGCCCGGGCCGCCGCCGCCCGTGCCGCCCGTGCCGGACGTCGCGGGCGACGTCGGGTCGGAGGTCGCGTCGTCGTCCGTGGGGGTGGTGCCGGGGTCGGTCGTGCCCGGGTCGGTGGGCGGCGTCGTCTCTCCTGGCTCGTCCGTGGGGACGGGCACGGCCGTGACGGTCGTGGTCGCGGTCCCGGCGTCCTCGAGCGTGACGGTCTCCTCGTCCGTGCCGACGAACGTGACGACGGGGACGTCGAAGATCGCGTCGCCCGCGGCCAGGGCCGTGAACGTCAGCGTCGCGAGCGTGACGTCGCCATCCAGTCCCGGCGAGGTGCCGAGACGCGTGTGCGCGACGGCGACCGTCCCGGCGCCGTCGTCCGTCGCGTCGGAAAACCCGCCGTCGGGCGTGACGGCGCTGTCCTCGACGTACTCGACGAGCTCGGGGTCGTACGCGACCGCGAGGTCGTAGGCGTAGACGTCGGCGGCGCCCGTGACGGCGACGGTCACCTCGACGGGCTCACCGGCCTCGACGGTGGCGGGCGCGTCGACGGTGACGTCGGCGACGGACGGGGCGGCCTGGGCCGCCTGGGCCGTGAGCAGGCTCGCGGCGAGCGTCAGGCCGCCGACGAACGTGGCGCGTCGTCGTGCCCGACGGCGCGTGGGGGTGTGGGTCATGGGGGAGCGGTTCCTTCCTCGGGCGGCGCGGGCGCGTCCCCGGGTCGAAGGGGTGCCCTGCCGCGACCGATGCTCACAGCACCGTGTTTCCCGACCGTTTCGACGGTGTTAGCGCAAACACGCACGCGGGTCTCGGTTTCGTCTCGCGCACCGAGCGAGACCGGCCGCCGTGGGAGGGCGGAGCTGCGCTCGTGCTGCCACCATCGGACGAGGCGGACGGGGGAGTCGGCATGACGGTCTTCGGGTGGTCGGTGGTCGGGACGGCGGGAGTCCTGGCCGTGACGTTCGCGGTGCAGTGCGTGCTCGCGCCGATGACGGTGGGCACCGTCTGGGACAAGCTCGGCCGCAGACGACCTCTGCCGTCCGGCTTCTCACGCGACGCCGCGCCGCCTGCCGCTGGCGACCCGGGGTCGCTCCGGTGGGCGGGGACCTTCGGGCGGAAGTCCGGGGACCTCACGGCCTTCGCCTGGGCGGAGGCCCAGACGGAGTGGGGGAAGGAAGCCGAGCGGATCCGCAGCACCTTCCTCCTGCGGACGCAGTCCACCGCGGAGAAGTGGCGCACGATCTTCGCCGGCCTGCTGGCCGTGTTCGGAGCCGTCCTGCTCGTCGACCCGCAGCTGCCGGAAGGGCAGACGCTGGACGCGGCGGCCTACTACCTCGTCATGGGCGCGCTCGTCCTCGGCGCGCAGGCGGTCGCGTACACGGGCTGGGCTGCCGCTGGTCTTCCGAAGATGATGGTCGACGTCGACGCCGAGACGGCGTTCGTCGAGACCACCTCGCACGCGGCGCGCTCGCTGGCGAGGCTGCGCATCGGTCTGGTCTGCGGCGCGCTGTCCGCTCTCGCACTGGTCCTCGCCGCGGGGTACCTCCTCGCACCGGCGACGTGAACGTCACATGGCCGCAGGCCCTCACCTGGCGGCTCGCGCGGCACCTTCTCGACCCGGTCGGTGGCGAGCCGCTCGCCGGCGTCGTCCGTCGGCTCGGCGCGGTGCCCGCCGCGGCCGACTCCGAGCTCGCGATCCGGCTGCGGCAGTCGTCGTCGCGACCGGGGGAGGTGGTGCGGGCGCTCGCGGACGGCGAGCTGCTCGCCGTCTACGCGTTCCGCGGCGCGACGCACCTCGTGACGCCCGAGGACGGCGGTGCCTACCTTGCGCTGCGCGCCGCCGGCCGGATGTGGGAGCGCGCGAGCTGGCGCAAGTACTACCGCCTCAAGCCGGAGGACTGGCCGCGGCTGCGCGAGCTCGTCCGCGAAGCCCTGAGCGACGGACCGCTGACCCGCGCCGAGCTCGGCGACGCCGTCACGCGCGACGCCGCGTACTCCCACCTGCGGCAGGCGTTCGCCGACCCGGCGCACACGTTCCTCAAGCCGTTCGTGTGGCAGGGCGACATGAGCTTCGGCTCCTCGCGCGGCCAGGAGCCCACGTTCCGGCGTCTCGACACCAATCCCCGCTGGACGCCGTGGCCGGACCTCGACGAGGCGGGTCGCCACGCCGTCCTCGCCTATGTCGGTACCTACGGTCCCGCCACCGAGGCGCACGTCCAGTACTGGCTCGGCGAGGGCCTGGGCGCCGGTCGTGCTCGCGTGCGCCGGTGGTGGGCGGACCTCGCCGAGCGGTTCGCCGAGGTCGACGTCGAGGGCGAGCCCGCGACGGTGCTGCGCGAGCACGCCGACGCCCTCGCCGAGACACGGCCGTCGACCAGCGTGCGCCTCCTCCCGGGGCACGACCAGTGGGTGCTCGGGCCGGGCACGGCCGACGCGCACGTCGTGTCACCGGAGCAGCGCCAGGCCGTGAGCCGCGGAGCGAACCTCGTCGTTGTTGGTGGCGTCGTCGCGGGCACGTGGGCGGTGTCCGGCGACGACGTCACGGTGACGTGGTTCGACGGCGCGGGGTCGGCGCCCGAGGCGCTGGCACCCGGGGCGCTCGCGGACGAGGTCGAGCGACTCGGCAGGATTCTCGACCGGCCGCTGCGCTCGATCCCGACTCCCTGAGCCGCGCTCCGGCGCGTCAGTGCTCTCCGTCGAACCGGAGGAGCGAGTCCCCGTCGTCGGATGCCCAGTCGTGACCGACCCACTGGACGTCGCGGACCTCCGGCCGGCGACGCGTGACGAGCGCTGGCTCGATCTCGTCCCACGCGCGCGCGCCGCGGGCCCCGTGAAGACCCTCAGACTCTTGGGGTAGATGCCTGCGACGACGACGGCACCCTGAGCGACGAGATCTCTCCCGACACGACGCGTGCCCCGCTGTGGTGTCCGGCGGTAGACGACGGCAGCGATGCGGAGCGAGCCGTCGGGCGGCTCCTCAGCCGTCGGCATCGATTCCGTCACGGCCGCGCTTCCGAACTTCGGATCGTCGCCGAGACGGGGCCGGCTCCGGGTCCGCGCCGAGCGCAGACCGAGCGCCGTCGACGGCGAGCACGGCACTGTTGTTCCGTACAGCGGTAGCGCTCATCGAGCGACGGCGCCTGCGGAGCCTTCAGGGAGGCAGAGTCTCCCACGGCGGCCCCTAGCCTCGGGGCGCGGTGTTCGCCGCCCTGCTCGCTCTCTCGATCTGTCACCCTTCCTCCGTGAGATCACGAGCGACGACTGGCAGCTTCATGGCGCGCGACGGCGCCGGTGCGGACGAGAGACAAGCACTCTGCCGTGCGGTGCTGCACGCGCTCCAAGACCGGCTGACCTCCATCGATGTCGACGTGTACTCGGACGAGCCGTGGCCACCTGACGTCGAGTGGGCGGTGGCGGCGCTCTCCGACCGCGCCGTCGAGCAGCGTGGCCGGCTCGCCAAGCGGTTCGGCTGGGCTCCGGGCGTCACGGTCCGACTCGACCCGAGCGTCGACCGTGACCTCGACCTGGGCGCGGCGATCGCGCCGTACACGATCGCGATGACGGGAATCGCCACGAACGGAGGCGTCGTCGTGTCGGCGGACGACACCGGCAGCTCGTTCGTCGTCGAGCTCACGCCCACGGAGCATGCGGCGGTCCTCGCCCGTCTCGCAGAGCTCGGCGTGGGCCCAGACGTGCTGGTCGTGTTTGAGAACTGAGGGCAGGACGCAGCGTCGATGACGGCGCGGGCACGGTCCTGTACGGTCCGGCATGAGACCGGGTCGACCGGTGACGAACACCCGGGAGGCCATCGTGGCGCGAGGACGGGCCGCACGGGGCGACACCGCGCCTTCCTCCGAGTTCTGGCGCCTCGTCGCACTCGGACACGGACGGTGCGACGCAGACGCCCTCGTGCCTCTGCAGCTCGCCTTCGACCAGCCGTCCGAGCGCCCGGCGCGCACGTTCGCCCGCGACTTCGCGTTGGCACTGGAGGCTCTGAATACTCCCGCCCACGCGGCACAGCACGTGCGCGACCACTCGGAACCGCTCGACAGTCCGCTCCTTCCCATGTCCGACGACGTCTTCCTCTCCGCGCGCTGCGCGGTCATTGCCGCGGGTCGAGAGGAGTGGGAGAGGGTAGTTGCTGACCCGGCGGCTCTCTCCGGCCGCTGGCACGTCGCCGACGGCGAGCTGTTCTTCGCGGTCGTCCACGACATCGCGATGGACGCCGGAGAGGACGCGCTGGACGAGCTCGCGGGTTCGCAGGCCCAGTCGGACGACTCGTGGCTCGGCGGTGGTGGCGGTTACGACGTCGGCGTACCACTCCCGGCGGCGTACCGCTGGGCCGAGGTCGAGCTCGGGGAGGCGCTCGCCGCGAGCGACGCATGGCGCGCATGGTGGTCGGCCTCGGGGCGTGACCGGCTCGACCTCTTCCCCTTCATCAGCCCCGAGCCGTCCGACGTCGTCCGGCTTCGACGCCGTCGCTGCTCCTACGAGCTCGAGATGACGCTCGACAGTGCTGGGATGCACGGGGAAGATCCGCAGCAGCTCGCCGACCTCGCCGCGGTCCACCTGCGGGTCCAGATCGAGGCAGTCCGGGAACGCCTGCAGCTCCCGCCGACTCCGCCGTGGCCGGAGCTGCCACCGGTTCCAGACGACCTGTCGTGCTTCGAAGAGGAAGACCCGGTGACGTCCGAGGAAGTCGGCGAGGCGCTTGCCGAGCTGGGCATGGGACAGGAGTTCATCGACTCCGTCGTGCGCGCCACGAGGTGGTCCTAGCCCCGCACACCGGAGGCCAGTCCGGCATCGTGGAGCGGCGCCGGCTCACTCCCGGGCCGCACGTGTGTCCGGGTGGAGAATGCTCGTATGGCGACGGCAGGGTCGGCGCCGGCCGGAGGCGACGACGTCGCGCGTCTGACGGACGCGCAACGCGCCTTGCGCGCGCAGATCCTCGCGACGGAGCACTGGAGCCTTCTCGCGTCGCGATCGACGACGCAGAGCGAGGTGCTGACGCGTATCGCGATCTTCCTCACGCTCGTCTCGGCGGGGGTCTTCGGGCTGGGAGTGCTCGGTAACGCGACGAGCTTCCGGGGTGGGTTCGCGGCCGTCGCTATCGGCGTGCTGCTGCTCCTGTCGCTGCTCGGCGGCGTGACGCAGTTGCGCGTGTTCGCCACGGCAGAGGAGGACCTCGCGCACGTGCTCGCGATGAACCGGCTGCGCGGCGCGTACGTTGACCTCGACCCGGGCGTCGAGCGGTACTTCCTCATGTCGGCCGCCGACGACCTGGCCGGTGCCAACCGTACGTACTTCCCGTTCGCGTCGCGGGACCGGACGCAGATGCTCGCGAGCTCGATGATGCTCATCCTCGTCGTCGAGTCGGTGCTCGTCGGGCTCCTGTGGGGGAGCGTCGTGTGGGCGCTGACCGACGCCGCGGGGTGGGCGATCGTCGTCGGCGTGGTGGCTGCGGTGACCAGCTTCGTGCTGTGGTTTCTGCGCGGCTACCGGAGCTACCGGGCGCTGTGGCGCCGGCACGTGCCGCTGCGCCGGACCACGGCAGACGGGCGGTCGGTCCGGGACGCCAGGGAATAGTGCTTTCGGCGGCTCGGCTCTCGGTTGACCGCTACGGTGATGAGACAGGAGAGTGTCCGCCGTGGACGACTCCACGGATCGGTTCCCCTGCCCCTGCTGCGGGCACCTCACTTTCGGCGAATCGCCGGGCAGCTACGAGATCTGCAACGTCTGCTATTGGGAGGACGACGCGCTGCAGCTCCGATGGCCTGAGTGGGGCGGCGCCGCGAACACTCCGTCGTTGATCGATGCTCAACGCGCCTACGCCGTGCTCGGCGCCGCGGAGGCTCGGCTCGTCACTCACGTCCGGCCACCGACTTCGTCCGAGTCGATCGACACTGGCTGGCGCCCGATCGATCCGGGGTTGGACGACTTCGAACGACGCGGGCGACGGAAACGTCGCTGGCCCGAAGACCTCACAGTCCTGTACTGGTGGAGACCAACCTATTGGCGGAGAAGGTGACGAGTTTCAGGCGCGAGCCCGCGAGCGCGTTCTCGAACCCATCTCGATGCCGACGACGGGAGGGCGCGTGACGACCGCGGCGAACGAGATCTCCTTGAGCGTGGACGAGCTCCGCGCGGTCACCGGCTTTGCGGCGCAGTGCGCGATGACCGCGCTGCCGCTCTTCGCGAGGGAGTATCCCGACGACCCCCGACCGCGGGAGGCGATCGATGCGGCGCTCGCGTTCGCCGACGGTGGCAAACGGACGAACGCGCTCCGAAGGGCTGCTTTCGCCGCGTTCGCGGCGGCCAAGGAAGCGTCGACGCCCGCTTCCGCGGAGGCCGCACGAGCGGCGGGTCACGCGGCGGCTGCTGCCTTCCTGCATCCTCTCGCCCAGGCGACCCAGGTGAAGCACATCCTCGGCTCCGCGGCGTACGCGGCCCGTGCGGCGGAGCTCGACGCAGGCGACGGCCGCCGGGTCGGGGACGAGTGGGTGGATCGGGCGCAGGAGAGTGCGCCGGCCCTCGTCGCCGAGGTGCTGCGCCGGTACCCGGCGGCTCCTGACGGTGGTCGGCGCGTCGGCGAGCTCCTCCGGAGTCTCGACGCCGCCTTGCGGCGCTGAGGCTGCGGTCCAGCGGAGCGGTCTGCGTGCGTCTGCACCAGTCGCACCTGTCAGCGGCGATGGATCCGCTGCGCGATCAGGTCGACGACTGCGGGGACGCCGTCGTGCTGCCACACGCGGTTGCGGCGGAGTCTTGTGCGCTCGCGGAGGACGCCGGCGTCCGCGAGCGGGGCAAGCGCACGCTGGGCGGCACTCACCGACACGGTGGGGGTGGGTGCTCTCCGTCGGTGTGGTGGACGCTGCGGCCAACCTCGTCCTGTGGTTGCCGCGTTGCGACTGGACCTACCGGGCACTGGCACCGGACGCGTACTGCTGCGCCGCGGCTCGCCAGCTGGAGCGGTGCTGGGCTAGGACGTGTCTCCCAATGTCGGACGGCTGTCAGCGCGTGGAACGATCGGCGCCGTGAGTACGAGCGCAGCACACGCGGCGGCCTTCTATGAGGAGGCGCTTCGCGAGCAATCGGTGTGGACGATCCGCGACAGTTCGGGATACCCCGCCCCGCTCAACGCCGACGGCGAGCGAGCCCAGCCTTTCTGGTCGCTTCGAAGCCGCGCGGTGCGCATCGTGACGCAGGCCCCCGCCTACGCAGGCTTCGTCGTCGAGCAGTTTTCGCTGGACGACTTTCGGGAGCGGTGGCTCAGCGGTCTGGAAGGGGACGGGATTCGAGTCGGCCTGAACTGGTCCGGGACGCGTGCGACGGGCTACGACATCGCAGCCGCCGATGCGGAGCGGAACCTCGCCGCGGCAGGACGAGGGCCGACGATTGTGTGAGCTCCGTCGAGCGTCACACCACCCGAGAGCGTGTTTGGGGGACACTCCCTAGCCGGACAGCTGGTCGAGCCAACGCCGGAGGCGTTCCGCAGTCTGGTGCAGGTGAAGAGCCGCCGGGTCCGTTCGTGTCCCGAGGGAGGCGACGACGTGCTGGACGTATTCCGAGGCCTCGTCGGATCGGCCGAGGCGAGCCAGCGTCACTGCGACCCTGCACGGGCCAACCGCCCCAATCATGGCAGGTGAAGCCCTTATCGCATCAACGAGTGCTGAAGGATCGGTAGACAGCCTTCGCAGGTAGGGCTCGCCGTAGTCTCTGGTCGCAGCAACGAGCTCGGCCGCCACAGAGTCGGCCGTCTCGCGAGATACGAGCCACTCCCGCCAAGCAGGCTTCGGCATCAAGTAGCCGATGCTGGTCGTCGTGGTGGCTGAGCGATAGCCGCCGTCCTTGTCGGCGCTGTCGACGAGCTCACGGACCACGGTTTCGACGTCTTCACGCCGCAGGTGTACGTAGAGGGTTACCAAGGCCTCGCCCGGCGCCGTGCGCCTGGACGCTACGCCGGTGGCGAGGACTCCGGTAGAGCCGGGGACGAGCGGTTTTGTGAACCAACCAGCCGCCCGGGGTGTCCACCCGATCGCGTGCATCGGGTCGCGCACTGCCTGCTGGATAAGCTGTCGCCCCGTCGTCACCGCGGCACAGTATCCAACTCCAACCAGGACACGGAAGGTGACCCGGAGGGTGACTGCTGGTGCTAGCGACACTTGTCACGGCGGGGATCGAACCAGCTCACTCCGTGGACGCGGTGCCCTCGCTCCAGACGACGTCTGATCTCGTGCTTCTCAGTGGCGTCAGCCTGCTTCGCGAGTTGCACCCCCGCAGCGCTACAACAAGCGAGGAGACACGATCGAGTTGTAGCTGACTTCGTAGTCACCCGCTTCGATGATCTCGACGACGGTCTGCAGGAGCGCTGCGAGGGAGGGTGCCTTTGGCTCGTCGAGGTCTGGAACGTTCGGGCGAAACAGGACCTGGCCCACGCGCCCGGCCTCGCCAGGCGCCATGTCGATCGCGTAGCAGTCGCCATCGCTGGCGAGAAACGGGATCCATGCCGGACTCCAGACGAGGTCCGTATACGAGGACGGCTGGGGCGCAGACATACTCAGGTCTCCGACGACTGCATCCAGCATCTGGTGCATGTCGATGATCTCGCCTACGCCGAGGAAGCGGTGATAGTTGATAGACCCGCTCGCCCCAGCGACGTCGTACTGGCCGTTCGCCACCGTGAGCAGGGCCGCCAGCTCGAGCGGGACCGGACGGCCGAGAGCCTTTCCAAGGCGCTGCAGTTCGTCCCGGCTGGCTGGTGGTCTGAAGGAAGCCGTTGGAGCTGGCAGGGCTCGCTCCAGCGCCGCGCGAACTTCCGCGAAGCTGGCAACCACCGTCGCCTCTGGGTTCATGCGGCAGAGACTACGCATGCGGGGGACAGTGAGACGATGCGCCCTGACTGCGGGCGTGGTACTCGGTCGCCCATGGCTATGCGGATGTTGAGGGCGAGCAGATCAGCTCGTTCGCCCCCGATGGCATGCGAGAGGCCCATCGCGCCTGCAGCGCGAGGGCCCCTCTCGGACCCGGCCCGGCTCGAACGGGCAGCCACCCTCACCAACTGCAGGCTGGGCGCGCCCTTACCGGGGGTAGGCGCGTCTTGGGCGGGCTCAGAAAGGAGAGTACATCCGGCGGCGGACCAGGTCAGCCTGATTGGGGGACATACCCTGGGGGACGTCTCCTGAGTCGACGGGCTGCTGTGGTGAGCTCCTGGTCAAGTGGCGAGCGCGAGTGAGGCATGGCGCTACCAGAACTGCGTGCCGCCGACCCCCTCGACGATGTCTGTCCAGAACGGGACGGGGCGGTAGTGCGTGCGACCAGTCGCCACGCCAAGAAACTCGTTGGCGCAATAGTCGGTCAGATCGACGCCGTAGTGAATCACGTCGGTCTGGTAGACCGAGAACACTGGCGCACCTGGCCGCTCGGGAGCGGCTGGTATGTAGCGGTGCCCGTAGATCGGCACGAGAGTCGGAACCTTCTCGAGATGGTGCCGGGCGACTTCCTCGGCAGCGGACTTCGACGCTGGCCGTTCACCCCACGCTGGCATCCAGAATCCGCGCTCGACATCGAACAGCACACCCTCGACAGGCCAGGCAAGGGCCTCACGAACTCGACCGGAGTCCCCGAGCCAGTCGATCCATCCCTCGGGTGTCGCCTGACGCAGGACGGCGGCGTGGTCACAGTGGAACGTGAATCCGTAGGTCGCCTGAATGTCCCTGATCTCCTTCTCGCTGAGACCGGGCCCCAGATCGAGGCGTGAACGACGCAGCACCCGCAAGGCACGATCAGCGACCGGAGTCATGCCGGTGATCATGCCAGGGCGCATGACGCTCTAGGTCCGTCCTTCTCTGTGCTGGCTCTGCGGCGAGTCCGTCCTCGCACGCGCAGCTGCTAGGGCATGTCTCCCAACCACACCCAGCTCGCAAGGTCAGGCACCAACGGCGTTGGGACGGTGATCCGACCGCAATGCGGCTTGCTCAGATGATCGAGGACCGTCGTATTGCACCTGCGTGGCGCAGTTTCCGCTGTGCCGAACGGAGAAATGCGACCGCCTCGGCGTCCGAGTACCCGAAGGTGTAGATGCTGTCGAGCCCGGCGCCGTAGACCTCGCTTGCCCAAACGAACTCTGTGGCCACGAGCGCACGTGTCCAGTCTCTTGCGGTCAACGGCTGGCCCGTCCAGATGAGTTCAGCGATTCGCTGGCCCTCTCTGAACAGGTCAGCGATCGATTCGAACCCCATCACTCGAACCAGGTCCTCACTGGCACTTGCCGGCCCGCCCCAGTCGCGTAATCCCCAGCGCAGGATCGCGCGCTCGTCGTGGGTCAAGTCAACGTCGATCTCCTGGCTCACGCGTGCAGCGTAGGGGACGGTCCGCGCAGTGGTGTCGGTGTCCGCACAGTTACGAGACACGCCCTAGTGGTGCCACCATACGGGGCGCGTACTGCGGGTCTGGCCGCAAGTGTGTGACCTCTGGCGCGCCCGTCAGCGGCGATGAATCCGCTGCGCGAACAGGTCGAGGACCGCAAGGACGCCCTCGTGCTGCCATACGCGGTTGCGGCGGAGCCCTGTGCGCTCGCGGAGGACGCCGCTGTCGGTCAGCTGGGACAGCGCACGCTGGGCGGTGACGTCGCTCAGGCCGAGGTGGTTCGACAGGAAGCGCGCGTTGACGACCGGGTGGGCGACGAGGTGCGGGACGACCTTCCACGCCGCGGCCTGGGACCGCAGTCCCGCCAGCTTCTCGCGCGCCTCGGCGACCTGGCCCGCGAGGCCGTCGACGAGCCGCATGCCCTCCGTGGTCGCGTAGCGGCTGGCGCGGGTGAACTGCTCGACGATCGGCCCGGCGTCACCGTCACGGAAGGAGGTCAGGGCGTCGAAGTACGCCGTCGTGTCGACGAGCAGGCCGGCGGAGACCGGCGCCGTGGTGTGCCGGGTAAGACCCTTTGCGCGCAGCATCGCGTGGACCAGGGCGCGTCCGGTGCGGCCGTTGCCGTCGGTGAACGGGTGGATCGTCTCGAACTGTGCGTGGGCCAGGGCAGTCTGGACGATCACCGGCAGATCGTCGCGACGCATGAAGGCGACGAGATCCGTCACCGCGGAGGGCACCAGACCCGGCTGAGGCCCGACGTGTGTCGCGCCGCGAGGGCTGATGCTCGACGACCCGACCCACACGAGCGTGTCGCGGAACCGACCAGCGTGGTCCTCCCACCCGGCCTGGCCCGAGAGCAGCTCGCGGTGCATCGTGAGGATCGAGTGCTCGTCGAGACGGTCGGCCAGGTCGAGCGCGGCGTGCATCGCGCGCACGTTCGCGACGACGGTGCGCGCGTTGGGACTCGTGGACTGGTCGATCTCGGCGAGGGCGAGCTGCCGAGCACCGACCGTCAGATTCTCGATCTGCGACGACGACGCAGACTCGGTACGGAGGAGGATCGAGGCCATCGGTCCGAGCGCCGGGCTGTCCGGACCGAGCGTCGCCCGCGCGTACGAGTCGAAACGCGCGAGCGCGGCAGCTGCGTCCTCGGCGTCGGCCGCAAGGTCCGGCGACAGCACAGGAGTGAACGTCGCGAGAGGCGCAGGAACGGTGGACTCGTAGTCGCCCGAGCCCGCGGCTACCTGAGCGCGGGACGACATCCCGTCCGTCTCCGCGAGCCAGCGGTGAGTCTCCCGTCCCACAGGAGGAACGGCGAGCACCCCTCCGGGAAGTGTGTCCACCCCCTCACTGTACTAACACTTTCAGAGAAACTGTTAGTAAGAGCGCCAGCGTACTCACACTTCGTCTCGACGTGCGCTGTGGCGAGAGTCATGGGCTCGGAGTGCCCGGAAGGCTCATGCCGTGGACGACATGGATGCATCATGTATCTATGCCTCGTACCACCAGCGGCTCTGCGACCGAGCAGGCCTACCGTCACGTCAAGCGACACGTCCTCGACGGGAGCCTGCCCGGCGGGACGATGACGAGCGAGGGCGAGATCGCCGAGGAGCTCGGCGTGAGCCGCACGCCGGTGCGGGAGGCGTTCCTGCGGCTCGAGGCCGAGGGTCTGCTGCGCCTGTACCCGAAGCGTGGGGCGCTCGTCGTGCCGATCGCGCCGGGGGAGGTGGACGACGTGCTCGACGCGCGGCTGCTCGTCGAGACCCATGCGGCTCTCGGCGTCGCGCGTCTCCCGGACAGCGAGCTCACCGCTCTCGTCGCCCTGCTGCGCGACCTCGTCGTCGCTCAGGAGGCCGCCGTCGCCGACCGCGACGTCGCCGAGTACGCCACCCTCGACGCGCGGTTCCACGCCGAGATCGTCGCCGCCGGTGGGAACGACCTCCTCACGGCCTTCCACACGAGCCTGCGCGAACGTCAGCAGCGCATGGTCGCGCACAGCGTCCGCTGGAACGAGAGCCGCGCCGCGACGTTCGTCGCCGGGCACCGCGCGCTCGTCGACGCGCTCGAGGCCCGCGACACCCGCACCTACAAGCGCCGGATCCAGCGCCACCTCGACGACGCGCGGACCGGTCTGTGAGCCGCGAAACTGACGCCCCGACCGCGGTGAGCCGGCAGACCGGGGAGGCTCCGCGCGTCGGGCACCGGGCTTGGCTCCCCGTCGCCCTGGTCATGGCCGTCGTCGCGTGGGGCGGCAACGAGTTCACGCCGCTGCTCGTCATGTACCGGGAGGTGGGGCACTTCTCGGCGGTGACCGTCGACGCGCTGCTCGCCGCGTACGTGCTCGGCATCGTGCCGGCGCTGCTGCTCGGCGGTCCGCTGTCCGACCGGTACGGGCGCCGACCCCTGCTCGTGCCTGCGGCGCCGGTCGCGCTCGTCGGTTCGCTCGTGCTCGCGGCGGGGGAGTCGTCGGCCGCGCTGCTGGCCACCGGGCGCGTCCTGTGCGGGGTGGCGCTCGGGCTCGTCATGGCCGTCGGCACCACGTGGGTCAAGGAGCTCAGCGACGCCGCGGCGCAGCAGTCGGGCGTGCCCGACGGCGGGTCCGGCGCCCGGCGCGCGGGCCTCGCCCTCACGCTGGGGTTCCTCGTCGGGGCCGGCGTCGCCGCGGTGCTCGCGCAGTGGGCGCCCTGGCCCACGCACGCCGCGTACCTCCTGCACGCGACGCTCGCGGTCGTGGCGGGGGTGTGGGTGCTGCGCGTCCCCGAGACGCGCTCCGGCGCGGGGGTAGGTGTCGACAGTGCGGAGCGGGGACGTCTGGTCGACGACCTGCGCGTCCCGGCCGTCGCGCACCGGCGGTTCCTGCGCGTCGTCGTGCCGGTGGCGCCCTGGGTGTTCGGGTGCGCGGGCAGCGCGTACGCGGTGCTGCCCGGTCTGGTCTCCGCCAGCGCGGGCAGCGCACCCATCGCGTTCTCCGGGCTCATGACGGTGCTGGGGCTCGGGTGCGGCGTCGGGATCCAGGTGCTCGGCCGACTCATCGACACCCGGCACAGCGCGCGGGCGTCGGTCGTGGCGATGTCGATCGTCGTGGTCGGCATGGGGCTCGGCGCCCTCGCCAGTGCGCGGCTCGACCTGCCGACGGCGCTCGTCGCCGCCATGGTGCTCGGTGCGGGGTACGGGCTCGCGCTCGTCGCCGGGCTCAGCGAGGTGCAGCGCATCGCGACGCCCGACGACCTCGCCGGGCTCACCGCCGTGTACTACTCGCTGACGTACGTCGGGTTCTGCGTGCCGGTGGCGCTCGCAGCGCTGTCGGTGCGGTGGACGTACGCGCAGATGTTCCTCGGCGGACTCGTCATCGCGGCGTTGTGCCTGGTGGTCGTCGCGTTCGCGTGGCGGGCGCACCTGCCGACGGGGGAGCGCGATGCCGTGCTTGACCCCAGCGGCGAGACCGACCGCACAGCCGCGACCGGGGCAAACGGTGCTCTCGACGAGGTGCGGATGGGGTAGAGTATCCGAGGCTTCACGGGGTCCGGTCCGCACGGATCTGGCTCGGTGATCCAGCCACGGGCTGTGGCGCAGCTTGGTAGCGCACTTGACTGGGGGTCAAGGGGTCGCAGGTTCAAATCCTGTCAGCCCGACCGTGTGATGTCTCAGGACATCGGAATGGCCGGACCTACGTTTTCGTAGGTCCGGCCATTCGTCGTTTCGGGGTAGGCCCGGGTGGTCGGCTGGTGGGCTGGTAGTCGCGTGCGGGGTCGAGGGTGAGCTCGCGCAGGATCTCGCCGGTGGCGCGGTCGATGATGCGGATGTCGAGGTCGTGGACCAGGAGCAGGACGTAGGTTCCGGCGTAGGTGCGGCCGATGCCGATGTGGTGCAGGCGGCTGGCGTGGCGCAGGGTGACGGTGCCTGTGGCAGAGACGCGGTCTTCGCGGATGCGGTCGCGGGTGTCGGCGGTCCAGGCGGTGCCGGGCCGGTCTAGGGTCTGGCGGTGTAGGCGGTCGCCGGAGTGGCCTGGTGTGGCAGAGATCGGAGGGGGCGGTGGTGATTGCAGTGGTCGGCGAAGGTGTCGAGCAGGGTCTGCAGGTCGCTGAGGGTGCGGGGCTGGGCGGTTTGGGCGCGCAGCAACTTCTTCATCGCGGCTTCGAAGCGTTCGACCTTGCACTGGGTGTTGGGGTGGTCGGGTCGACCGTTCTGGACGATGCCGCGGGCGCGCAGTTCGTGCTCGAGCGCGGTGCGTCCGCCGCGGTATCGGTGGCTGGTCAGGCGCACGGTGTAGTTCAGGCAGTTGTCGGTCAGGGCCGAGGCCGGGTGGCCGTGCTGGTGCGCAGCACAGCAAAAGCTGTCGACTACAACCGGAGCGGAATTGCGGCGCGTGAGTGGGGCGAAAGGGAGAGACGCAGCCGAGCAGAACCTCCTGGCGCGCCCTATGACCTCAAATACTCGCAAGACGTAGGCTCCTCTGGGGCTATCGAGCAGGCATCGACATACACCATTGTCAATGCCGACGTAATGGACAATTCCGGACTGGATAGGGATACCTTATGCCAATAGTAGAGCGAACCACATTCCTTTGCTGGCGTAAGAAACATTGCTTCCTGGGGCGACACGGATATCTTCCCTTTCCCCTTCGACAATCACGTCCTACACGACATGCCCGAAGCAATCGCCGATCTACTGATGTCGATGGGCGAAGACTTCAGTAGCAGTCTTGAAGCGACCCCCATGTCGAGCCACGCAACTCTTGCGCCGGTAGGGTACACCGGCTTCAGGTGGGCCACGCAGATCGACCCCATCTGGAACGCATACCTGCTCGGGCTGGTGCTGTCCCTTGCCGAAAGAATCGAAGACGCGCGGATTCCGAAAAGTGAGCGAAAAATCTTCTCGTATCGCTACGAGGGAGACTCGGATCGACTGTTCGAACTTGATGGATGGACTCGCTTCCAGTCTCGCTCCCGGGAATTGGCCGAGCAATACCCCTACGTCGTAACAGCCGACATCGCCGACTTCTATCCCCGGCTCTATCATCATAGGATCGAAAACGCTCTACAAGCGGTGGACACGTCGGGTGCACGCCGACGTAACGTCATGAAGATTCTTGGAAAGATCTCAAACTCTGCGTCCTACGGGCTCCCCGTTGGCGGTCCAGCTGCCCGCATGCTTTCCGAGCTCACAATTAATGAAATTGACCTTCTGATGGAAGCCGAGCGGGGCGAAAGCGAATTCTGTAGATTTGCTGACGACTATCGCATGTTCGTTCGTGACGTCCCGACTGCATATCGAATGATCGGTTCGCTCTCCGACAAACTACACTCGAACCAAGGGCTTTCGCTACAGAAGAGCAAGACTGCAATCTATCCCGCGGATGAGTATCTCTCGATTCTCGACCCGCCTGAGCCCGCGGAAGGAAGCGCTGCGAAGTTCCTCAGTCTTCACCTGCACTTTGACCCGTACTCTGAGACCCCTGTCGAAGACTATGATCGCCTGCGCAACCAGCTCGAGCAGTTTGACATTCTGGATCTACTGCGCCGCGAACTCGTCAAAGGGCAGGTCCATGCCTCGGTGACCAAGAAGTTGGTCAAAGCGCTTCGGTTCTTGGACGAAGGATCACGGGAACTTGCGATTCGTTCGCTGCTCGACGAGGGCAATTTTGAGCGCCTGGCGCCCGTAATGCCGCATGTTCTCATGTCAATTCACTCCAGTCTCGAGGGGCTCTCGAGAGATTTCGCTCTTTATGTAGCATCCGAGATTAGACGCAGGATCGATGCGGATCACTACATTGTAAGAATTGAGCTGAATCTAGCCTACATGATCCGAGTTTTGTCCACGGTGTACGCAAAAGAGAGCGAACTTCTTCTCATACGTCTTTTCAATCAACCGCATGGCTTTCGATCTGCGCCCTCTCCCGTAATCCAACGGGACATAATGCTCCTGTTGGCCAGATGGGGTGCGCGCTATTGGGTTACGAACCAGCGGTCGCAGTTCCAACATGCGCATCCTTGGGTACGGCGGGCGTTCGAAGTTGCGTCCTTTACGCTTGAGGACGAGGGACGGCACTGGCGGCAAGGCCAGCGCAGGGCGCTGCCAGCATACGATCAGATTGTCCTAGAGTGGGCATCGGAGCGGATCAACCAACCCGGATGGGAAATCCCCTTGTGATCTCGACACGGGTCTTTGCGCGATCTAACTCGATTTGGACAGAGCTGTCGCCCACTCTGGAACAGATCGTACGATGGCTAAACGAAATGAGCGAACAGGTAAATGCGCGGGTCCCAACCCTTGGTTCAGAGGTAAGGAATAGTTCTTTGATCGCCGAGGCAGCCTTCGCTTTGGTGGCACGCGGCGATTCGATGCGCGAACCAGTAGCGATGGGCGCGGCGGTGGAATCGGCACGCAGGTATCTGTTGGGATTTTCACTCAATCCGCCGAGTGATCACTCGCTTGACGGGGATGAGCTTGAAGAGGTGCGCCAACTTGCTGACGCCCTAGCAAGGATGACTCGAGAATTCGTTCACATCGAATTTTGGCCCTCAGTTCCGGGTTGTGGGGTCGTGGATACAGGACATGCCGACATCGTCGCAGACGGCTGCATCTATGAAGTAAAGTCGGTGTCCCGCAAGTTTCGAGCAAGTGACGTACGGCAACTTCTCACGTACTGTGCGATGTTCTCGGCAAACGGACGTCAATATGCGGAAATGGGGTTAATCAATCCACGACTCGGAACGCGTGTCAATGTATCACTCGAGTTCGTAGCGCAGGGCGTCAGCGGACTGTCTTGGGCGGAACTCGCGCGCGAGATCATCCGTCGTATGACGGAGCTCCAGGTATCCGGGTAGGGCGGAGGATCAGTGCCCACGTTGGGCTCGCTCTACTATTCGCCTGAACTGCGATTGTGCAACGCACATACGGGTTAGTTCGAATTGAGCGCGGCCTGGATTGAGTTGCTCCCATGCTTGGAGACGTCTGTCACTCGCTATCACGCCAGACGATTTGGGCCGCTCGCTCTATCTGTTCTACGAGCTGTAGCAGGTGGTTTCCAGACCGGGCGCGATCCACTGCTGGCGACCAAGTAAGGCCGGGGGGTATATAGTCGTCGCTATCAAGTTGAGATATCGCCACGTTTGTCGTGTGTGTCAAGTCATCACTGATGAAAGGCGTGTTTGTTGCCTCCGCGTGTTGCTTCGCCGCAAGTATGTCGCTCCATGCGCTTCGCGCCTCACGGAGACTCCTTTTCCAACTGTCGTGGTTCGGAGCGTGTTGGGCAATCTTGCCGGCTGCTTCAACTACTTCTTGGCTTTCCGTATGGGTGTCGTCGCCGTTCGAATAGTATCGCTGGTCTAATGCAGCTTCAACACGTTGAATTGCCGCGCGGCGCCGGGGAAGGCGAATGCCTAGGTCTTGTCCCCGAAGGTCTTCGCCTATCATCTTGATAGAGGCGCGTCTCAGCCTCAATAGCGAAAGGCCAACCGTCTCTCTGCCATATCCGACAGCTCGAGACTGGGCCGCCAAGTCGACGACGACTGCAATGAGTACAACGGAGATCGGTATACCGATGAGGGCGGCTACCAAGGAGGATAGATAGTTGGTCGCGAACGGCCGGCTAAGCCACCACTGAGTCCCGTCTATGGCGATAGTGAGTATCGCACCTGCGACCCCGGCGCTGATCATGAGTAGGGCCGTAATTCTCATCCAACGAGGGAGCCATCGGATCGCACCCCCGATCGGCCCGAGCGTGTCTTGATTTCCCCAGAGCTTCATGGGCCAATGGTGCCAGACGTTGCCGCCGGCGGCTCCCTTCCTCACACTGGT
The DNA here is from genome assembly GCF_943181405.1 of Cellulosimicrobium sp. Marseille-Q4280. GTDB lineage: Bacteria > Actinomycetota > Actinomycetes > Actinomycetales > Cellulomonadaceae > Cellulosimicrobium. The sequence goes on along the minus strand of NZ_CALPBY010000002.1, from coordinate 567,493 downwards.
CGCGTGTCGTTTCGGTGGTGGAAGGACCTCTGTTGATGCCTGGGTTGCGGACCGCGGAAGCGGTCGAAACGACTGGATGGGGCGACGTGATCGTTTTCGCGAAGGCGCTGAGTTTCGGACGGTGCGCGATTTTCGAGGCGACTTCGAGCACCGTCCTTTGCCTGAGGCCCGTGGTGTCTAGGGAGTATTGCGGGTCCGTTGGTGGCGTGCCCTCGGGCTCACCTGCACTGATGGGGTCGGCTCACTTGTCCGCCGTCACTTGACTGTTTCGTGACTGGTGCAATGCTGACGTCAGCGCGGAGGTGTCAGGTTCCGGTGGACTTCTATCGGGTCTCGAAAGAAATGTCCACACTCACGCCGTTGCCAACGCACTGCGAGTCGGTCTGCCAACTGCCTAGGACTCGAGGTCGCTCGGGAGGTACGGGGCTTGGTGGGACTAGAGAAAGCATCCCGTCCACTCGCGGTGGCGCCCTACGCTGTGCGCATGCCCACAGTCGTCCTTCTCCGCCATGGCCGCACCACCGCGAACGCCGAAGGGATTCTCGCCGGTCGCGCGGGCGGGGTGCGGTTGGACACCGTCGGGCGTGAACAGGCGGGTCGGGCGGCCGAACGCTTGGCGGGCGTGCCACTCGCTCGCGTAGTGACCAGCCCCCTGGAACGGTGCCGGCAGACGGCGCGCGTCCTGCTCGAGAACCAAGCGGGTGCGCCGGAGCAAGTGACCGAGCGCGGCATCACCGAGTGCGACTACGGGCAGTGGCAGGGGCGCGGCCTGAAGGACCTGGCGAAGGAGCCGCTGTGGTCGGTCGTGCAGACGCAGCCGTCGGCGGCTGCGTTCCCGGGCGGCGAGTCGCTCCCGGAGATGCAGGCCCGGAGCGTCGCCGCGATCCGCCGGCACGACGCCGAGGTCGAGGCGAAGTACGGTGCCGACGCCGTCTGGGCGGCGGTCTCCCACGGTGACGTAATCAAGTCCGTGCTCGCGGACGCGCTGGGGATGCACCTGGACCTGTTCCAGCGCATCGTCGTCGGCCCGGCGTCGATCTCGATCGTGCGGTACGGGAAGCACCGGCCGGAGGTGGTGGCGACCAACACCGACGCCGGGGACCTCTCGTGGCTGCGAGCGGTCGCACCGGTCGGCGACGCACCGGTCGGGGGAGGCGCGGGTCCGGGACAGCCTGACGACCCGAGCGACCCAAGTGAGCCGAGCGACCCGTCGGCATCCTGACGAGCTACCTCCAGCCGTCGTGACCAGCGATCGGAAGCCGTCCTGACGGAGGGCGCGAGCGCTCGTAGAGTGGATGCATGCCCACTCTCGTCCACGAGTTCGACTGGCCCGACCGCGTCGTCGTCGGGACCGTCGGGATGCCCGGGTCCCGCACCTTCTACCTCCAGGCCCGATCGGGCACCCGGACGGCCAGCGTCGCTCTCGAGAAGGAGCAGTCGGCCGTCCTCGCCGAGACCATCCAGCGCCTGCTCGACGAGCTCATGGCGGATCCGGACAACCGGTACACCATCCCCGCCGACGTGCCCGCGGAGCTCATCGACAACGACCCCCTCGACCAACCTGTCGAAGAGGAGTTCCGCGCCGGGTCCATGCGGCTCAGCTGGGACCCCCGCACGGCGCAGGTCGTCGTCGAGGCGTACCCGCTCGTCGAGGGCGACCCCGACCAGGAGGACGACGAGCCCGAGCCGGCCGAGGTGCTGCTGGTCAAGATGCCCGTCGGCACGGCGCGCGCGTTCGCCCAGCGCACCCGCGTCGTCGTCCGCTCTGGCCGCCCGCTCTGCCCCCGCTGCGGCCAGCCGATGGACGCCGACGGGCACGAGTGCGCGCTGCCCGACGAGGCGTGACGTCGCCGCACGTCGATCTCGACGAGGCGTCGCTCGAGATCGTCGGACGCATCCGCGCCGCCTCGAACGCGACGTTCCGGGCCCGGATCGGTGACGTCGACGTCGTCTACAAGCCGGTCGCGGGGGAGAACCCGCTGTGGGACTTCCCGGACGGCACCCTGGCCGGCCGGGAGGTCGCCTCGTACCTCGTCTCGGAGGCGCTCGGCTGGGGGATCGTGCCGCGCACGTGGCTGCGCGACGGGCCGATGGGTCCGGGCATGGTGCAGCTCTGGCAGGAGATCGACGGCGCGCAGTCACCGGTCGACGTCGTGCCGACCGTCGAGGTGCCGAAGGACGGCGTGCGGGCGGTGCTGGAGGGCGTCGACGAGGACGACCGGCCGGTGGCCCTGGTGCACGAGGACTCCGCGGCGCTGCGCCGCATGGCCGTGTTCGACGCGGTGGTGAACAACGCCGACCGCAAGGGCGGCCACGTCCTGCCGCTCGCGGACGGGCGACGTCTCGGCGTCGACCACGGCGTGACGTTCCACGTCGAGCCGAAGCTGCGGACGGTGCTCTGGGGCTGGGTCGGGGCGAGCCTGGACGCCGACGAGCTGGACGGCGTCACGCAGCTCCGGGCGGACCTCGGCACCGACCTCGACGGCGACCTCGGCCGTCGGCTGAGCGGGCTGCTGTCCGACGACGAGGTGTCTGCCCTCGCCGCTCGCTGCTACCAGTTGCTGCGCACGGCGCGCTTCCCGCACCCGGAAGCGGGCATGCCGCCCGTCCCGTGGCCGCTGTTCTGAGTCGGTCCCCGTCGTCGCGCTGAGGTGACGCGGCGCAGCCCTCATCCTCTTGACGCTCTCCCGATCGTCTGGCACCGTCTCGTGTGTCAGCGCTGTCATACCTGCGAGCACCGCCGCCCGCCCTCCACCGAAGGACATCGATGTCGCTTCACAGAACGCACCCACCCCTGCTCCGGCAGAACGTCGGCCGGGCGACCGCTGCGAGCGTCGCCCTGAGCCTGTTGCTCAGCGGCACGACGCTCGTCGCCGGGTCGGTCGCCGCGCACGCGGCGCCCGCTGCCCCCGCCGCGCTCGCCGACCCGGGCGACTTCTCGACGTCCTTCGAGTCCGGCGACCAGCCGCTCGACTGGACCAGCACGCCCGAGGACGGCGCGGGTGGCCCGCGGGTCGACGGCGTCGTGGGCACCTCCGTGCTCGAGCGCAGCCCGAGCACACCCAGCGGCGACGACGCGCTCGGCGGCGCCACGGACGAGCTCGCGTGGGAGGGCCCGTTCCAGAACGGCGTGGGCTCGGTGCCCGGGACGCTCGAGGACGCGACGACCCCCGACGGCGACCCCGCCCAGCACTGGGCGATGGAGGCGGCGGGCGAGACGTGGGTGCAGGTGCCCATGCCGACGCTCGAGCGCGGCGTCACGATGCGCGCCCAGGCGACCCTGACGGGGTCGGGCAAGGTGTTCCTCAACGTCTACAGCGGCGGCTCCGACGTCGGCGGCGAGTACGTGACGCTGACGGACGAGCCGCGGACCGTCACCGTCGACTTCGCGCGCCCCGCCTCGGGCGGCGGCACGCCGCAGTTCCAGATCCGCACGCGCGACGCCGCGGCCGTGGACGCGGTCATCTCCGGCACGTCGGTCCGCCGGCTGACCCCCGGGACGGTCGACTTCCCGGGCGACGTCACCGACCAGGTCGTGAAGGTCACGGCCAACAACGAGAACCCGCCGAACGAGTCGGCGGACAAGCTCGCCGACGGCGACGTCGCGACCAAGTGGCTCGCGGGCGCGCGCACCGCGCGGATCACCTACGAGCTCGACGCGGCGACGACCGTCAAGGCGTACGCGCTGTCGTCCGCGAACGACGCCCCGGGCCGCGACCCCCGCGCCTGGAAGCTCGAGGGCTCCACGGACGGGACGACCTGGACCGCGCTCGACACGCGCGGCAACCAGACGTTCTCGGAGCGGTTCCAGACGCGCGGGTACACGGTGGCGACGCCGGGCGAGTACCGCTTCTACCGTCTCGACATCACGTCCAACAGCGGGAGCGACGGCACCCAGCTCGCGGAGCTGCAGCTCGCGACCGAGGCGCTCGCGGCCACGAACATGACCGCGGAGGTCGGGTCCGGCCCGAGCGCGGCGTACAACTCGCGGTCTGAGGTCGGCTGGACGGGCACGGGCGCGCTGCACTACGCCGGGAGCCAGACGGCCGACGGCCGCGGCTTCGCCTACGACAAGGTGCTGGACGTCGACGTCCCCGTCGGCGAGGACACCGAGCTGTCGTACATGATCTTCCCCGAGGCGTCCGAGAACGACCTCGCCTACGCGAGCACGTACGCCGCCGTCGACCTCGCGTTCACGGACGGCACGTACCTGAGCGAGCTCGCCGCCGTCGACTCCCACGGCATCGGCCTGAGCCCGCAGGGCCAGGGCGACGGCAAGGCGCTCTACGTCAACGAGTGGAACTCCGTGGTGTCGCACATCGGCGACGTCGCGGCGGGCCGGACGATCGACCGGATCCTCGTCGGCTACGACAACCCGGCCGGGCCGGCGGACTTCAGCGGCTGGATCGACGACGTCGAGGTCACCGGTGACCCCGAGGAGCCGACGGCGCAGCGCCCGTCCGACTACGTCGTCACCACGCGCGGCACCAACTCCAGCGGCGACTTCTCCCGGGGGAACAACATCCCCGCGACCGCCGTGCCGCACGGCTTCAACTTCTGGACCCCCGCCACGGACGCGGGCACGAACCGCTGGCTCTACCAGTACCAGAAGGGCAACGACGAGCAGAACCGCCCGTCGATCCAGGCGTTCTCGCTCAGCCACGAGCCGAGCCCGTGGATGGGCGACCGGCAGACGTTCCAGGTGATGCCGTCGACCGGGACGCCGGACGCGAACCGGTCGCGGCGCGCGCTGACCTTCGACCACGACGCCGAGGTGGCCCGCGCGCACTACTACGGCGTGACGTTCGACAACGGCATGCGCACCGAGATCGCGCCCACCGACCACGCGGCGATGCTCCGGTTCACGTTCACGGGGGATGAGTCGAACCTGATCTTCGACAACGTGAACGACGACGGCGGGCTCACCCTCGACGCCGAGGACGGCGTGGTCTCCGGCTACACCGACGTCAGCACGCCGGGCAGCTCGGCCGGCATGACGCGCATGTTCGTCTACGGCGAGGTCGACCGGCCCGTCACCGCCAGCGGGAAGCTCACGGGCGGCGGTGGCGGCGACGTCACGGGCTACCTGACGTTCGACACGTCCGACGACAAGGTCGTGACCCTGCGCCTCGCGACGTCGCTCATGAGCGTCGAGCAGGCGCAGCACAACCTCGACCTCGAGATCGCCGCGGGCGACACGTTCGACACGGTGAAGGACCGCGCGCAGGACCTGTGGGACGACGCGCTCGACGTCATCGAGGTCGAGGGCGCGGACCACGACACGCTCACCTCCCTCTACTCGAACCTGTACCGGCTGAACCTCTACCCGAACTCGGGCTACGAGAACACGGGCACGGCGGCGGACCCGGTCTACCGGCACGTCGTGCAGTCCTCCGCGTCCGGGGACCCCGCGCCCGAGGGCACGACGGCGACGACGACCGGCGCGCGCATCGAGGACGGGAAGGTCTTCGTCAACAACGGCTTCTGGGACACCTACCGCACCGCCTGGCCGGCCTACTCGCTGCTCTACCCGAGCGAGGCGGGGGAGATGGTCAACGGGTTCGTGCAGCAGTACGAGGACGGCGGCTGGATCTCGCGCTGGTCGGCCCCAGGCTACGCGGACAGCATGACGGGCACGAGCTCGGACGTCGCGTTCGCCGACGCCTACCTCAAGGACGTCCCCGGCATCGACGTGCAGGGCGCGTACGACGCCGCGCTGAAGAACGCCTCGACCGCGCCGCCGAGCGCGAGCGTGGGCCGCAAGGGCCTCGACCCGGCCACGTTCCTCGGCTACACGCCGACGTCGACGCACGAGAGCGCGTCGTGGTCGCTCGAGGACTACCTCAACGACTACGGCATCGCGACGATGTCGAAGAAGCTGCTCGACACGAGCGGCGACGACGACCCGCGCCACCAGGAGTACGCGGACAACTACGAGTACTACCTGAACCGGGCCCTGAACTACGCGACGCTGTTCGACCCGGCCACGGGCTTCCTGCGGGGCCGCGAGGAGGACGGCTCGTGGAGCCAGTCCGCGGCGGACTTCGATCCCGAGGTCTGGGGCAACGAGTTCACGGAGACCGACGGCTGGAACTTCGCGTTCCACGCGGTCCAGGACGGCCGGGGCCTCGCGAACCTGCTCGGCGGCACGGACGCGCTCGGCGCGAAGCTCGACGAGTTCTTCGCCACGCCCGAGACGGCGTCCAAGCCCGGCTCGTACGGCGGCGTGATCCACGAGATGCGCGAGGCCAAGGCGATCCGCCAGGGCCAGTGGGGCCTGAGCAACCAGGTCTCGCACCACATTCCCTACATGTACGCGTTCGCGGGCGAGCCCTCGAAGACGGCCGAGACCGTGCGGACCGCGATGGCCCGCTCGTTCACGGGCAACGACATCGGCCAGGGCTACCCGGGCGACGAGGACAACGGCGAGATGTCGGCGTGGTGGCTGTTCAGCGCGCTGGGCTTCTACCCGCTGCAGATGGGCAGCCCGTCGTACGTCATCGGCTCGCCGCTGTTCACGCAGGCGACGATCCACCTCGAGAACGGCAAGGACCTGGTGATCGACGCGCCGGAGAACAGCGCGGAGAACATCTACGTGCAGGGCGTGACGGTGAACGGCGTCGAGCAGTCGGCGACCTACCTCACGCACGAGCAGCTCGCCGACGGCGGCACGATCGTCTTCGACATGGGCCCGACGCCGTCCGAGTGGGGCACCGGGGCGGACGACGCCCCGCCGTCGATCACGCAGGGCGACGACCTGCCCGACCCGCTCGCCGACGTCGCGCGGTCCGGCAGGGCCACGACGGGCGACGAGGGCGCGGACGGCGCGGCGCTGTTCGACGACACGTCCTCGACCGAGCTCGCGATCGGCTCGTCGCCGGTGACGTACGAGCTCACGGGCACCACGGCGCGGGCGCGGATGTACACGCTCACGTCGGCCGCGGCCGACGGCGCGGACCCCACGGCGTGGACGCTCGAGGGCTCGACGGACGGGGAGACCTGGACGACGCTCGACGAACGCACGGACGAGTCGTTCGCGAACCGTCGCGAGACGCGCGCGTTCTCGATCGCCGACCCGGGCGTGCACCGCTACTACCGGCTGCACGTCACGGCGTCGACCGGCGGGGCGGCGACGCTCTCGGAGGTCGAGCTCCTCGCGCACACCCCGAAGGTCGGCGAGCTCGCCGGCGCGATCGACGCCGCTCTCGACGCCGGTCGCATCCCGGCGGGCACCGCGGAGCGGCTCGGGGCGATCGTCGACGCGGCGCAGGGGGCCGAGGACGCGCACGACGCCGCGGGCGTGGTCGCGCAGCTTCGCGCGCTCCGTGCGGCGGTCGACACCACGGTCGCCTCGGAGCTCGACGACGAGACGCGGGCCGAGCTCACGCTGCTCCTGTCGCAGTGGCTCTCCGCGAGCACGGGCCTGGACGAGATCCGTGCCCAGGTCGGGGCTCTGCAGCGCAGCGGTGACGTCGCCGACGCGACCGCGCAGGCGCTCCTCGACCTGGTCGGCACCGCCCAGGAGCAGCTCGACGGCGCACACGCCGACGCGCTGGCCGCGACGCTCGCCACCCTGCGCAGCACCGTCGCCGACGCCGCTCCGGCCGAGGTGAGCGACCACGCGCGCGAGGTGCTGCTGCCGCTCGTGACCGCGCTCGTCGAGAACCCGCCCGCGGCGCAGCGCGCCGCGAGCGCGGCGAGCACGCTCATGAGCGACTACGACCCCGAGAAGGCGTGGTGGCCGTCGAGCTGGTGGAACTCCGCCGTCGCGACGCACACGGTCGTCGACTACATGAGCCGCACGGGCGACCTGAGCTACCTCGAGCAGATGGACCGCACGTTCGAGCGCAACAAGGCGCCGTTCCCGGCGGGCGAGATGTCGGGCGACGAGCTGCTCGGGAACTTCACGAGCCGCGCGATCGACGACTCCGCGTGGTGGGGGCTGGCGTGGATCGCGGCCTACGACCTCACGGGCGACGAGAAGTACCTCGACATGGCCGTCGTCATCGGCGACTACGTCCACGGCTACTGGGACGAGTCCACGTGCGACGGCGGGGTGTGGTGGGACGCGGAGCGGACGTACAAGAACGCCGTGACGAACGGCCTCTACGTCCGGCTCGCGGCCGAGCTCCACAACCGCATCGACGGGGACACGACGTGGCTCGAGCGCTCGCAGACCGCGTGGGACTGGCTCACCGCGAGCGGCATGATCAACGCCGACGGCCTCGTCAACGACGGCCTCACGGCGGACTGCCGCAACAACGGGGGCACCGTGTGGAGCTACAACCAGGGCCTCGCCATCGGCGCAGGCCTGGAGCTCCACCGTGCGACCGGTGACGCGGAGCCCCTCGAGACCGCCCAGCGGCTCGCGGACGCGGCCCTGGCCTCGGACGCGCTCGTCGTCGACGGCGTGCTGACCGAGAGCTGCGACGCGCTCGACCGCACGTGCGACGACAACGGCAAGCAGTTCAAGGGCGTGTTCATGCGGTACTTCATGGACCTCAACGACACGACGGGCTCCGCGGAGTACCAGCAGTTCGTGGACCGGCAGGCCGCGACCATCTGGTCGCAGGACCGGGCCGCGGGCGACCGGCTCGGTGTGCGCTGGGCCGGCGGCGAGTCCGCCGAGCACCCGAACGTCTTCGACTGGCGAGCCCAGGCCAGCGCGTTGAGCGCGCTGATCGCCGCGACGCCGCAGGCTCCGGAGGTCCGCGTGGACGTGCAAACCCGTTGCGTCGCCGGGACGGCCTACGTCGCAGTGCGGGCGACGAACGTCGGCACCGGAACGCTCGACGTCGGCGTCACGACACCGTTCGGCACGAAGACCTTCTCCGGGGTCGCCGCGGGCAAGAACGGCTACCAGTCGTTCTCCGCTCGCGCGAAGACCGTCGAGGCGGGCAGCGTCACCGTCACGGCGGTGCCGTCCGGCGGTGGCCAGCGCACGACGCAGGAGGTGAGCTACCCCGCGCGGACCTGCTGACGCCGCACGCGCCGGTCGGGGTCGGTGGGTCCAGGACCCGCCGACCCCGACCGGGCGCAGGGGTCAGAGCGCGGCTGCCTCGGTGTCCACGGTCGTCGTCGGACCGTGCTCGGGTCCGAGCAGACTACTCACGCGGGTGACGGCCCGACTCGTAGGCCCACATCGCCGCCTCGACGCGGTTGCGCACCCCGAGCTTGGTGAGGATGCCGCCGACGTGGGTCTTGATCGTGCCGCGCGAGAGGTAGAGGCGGGCGCCGATCTCGTCGTTGGTCAGGCCGGCCGCGAGCAGCGCGAGCACCTGCTCCTCGCGCTCGCTCAGCGGTGCCACGGGCTGACGGGGGCGCCGCGACGGGCGCGCGAACTCGGCCAGCAGCCGTGTCGTGATGCGCGGGGAGATCAGCGCGTCGCCGCTCGCGGCGGCGTGCAGCGCCTCGGCGATCAGGTGAGGGCTCGCGCCCTTGAGCAGGAACCCCTTCGCACCGGCACGCAGCGCGCCGTAGACGTACTCGTCGAGGTCGAACGTGGTGATGACGACGACGGCGAGCGGGTCGGGGACGTCCGGGCCGGCGAGCAGCGCGGTCGCCTCGATGCCGTCGAGGCGAGGCATCCGGATGTCGAGCAGCGCGACGTCGGGCCGCACCTCCCGCGCGAGCTCCACCGCGGCTGCACCATCGGAGGCCTCGCCGACCACCTCGATCCCCGGCTGCGCGTCGAGCAGCATCCGCAGACCGGTGCGCACCGGTTCCTGGTCGTCCGCGACGAGGACGCGGATCATGCGTCGTGCCCCTGTGGGAGCCGGGCGCGGACCGTCCACCCGCCGTCGGGATCGGGGCCCACCATGACCTCGCCGCCGAGGAGTGCCGCGCGTTCGGAGATCCCCTGCAGCCCGTGCCCTGTCCCGGACGGGCTGCGGACGCCCGCACCGTCGTCGTGGACGACGAGCTCCACCGCGTCGGCGTCGGCGGTCAGGGTCAGAATCACGTCGATAGTGGTGGCGCCCCGGGCATGCCGCCGCGCGTTGGTGACAGCCTCCTGCGCGATGCGGAAGAGGCTGGACGCGACGATGTCGGGCGGGGTCGCGGTGTCGTCGAGGCGCACCCTCACGGTGGGCGGGCCGGGGTCGGCGAGGGACGCCAGCTGCGCCAGGCCGGGCGACGGCTCGAGACCGGCCGGCGCGCGGAGCTGGCGGACGAGCGAGCGCATGTCGGTGAGCACGGCCTGCGCCTCGCGCTCGATGACGTCCAGCGACTCGGAGACCCGGGAGGTGTCGTCGGGGTCCGTCGCCGCCACCTGCGCGCGGATCGCGATGGCGGAGACGTGGTGCGCGACCGTGTCGTGCAGATCGCGGGCGAGCGACTCCCGCTCCGCGGCACGGACCGCGTCGAGCTGGCTCGTGCGCGCCGCGACCCGCTCACGCCGGAACGCCCCCACGAGGCACGCGCCACCGACGAGCGCGACCCCCGCGACCGCACCCTGGACGCCCTCGCCGCCGAGCGCGACGGTGACGACCAGACTGCCCGCCAGGACGGCACCGCCGAGCACCCGGTCGCGGCCCGAACCCCAGCGGAACAGGGCGTACGGCGCGAGAAGGACGGCGAGCATCGTCGCGAGCCCGTCGGGCCCGGTGCCGACGGCCGCCTGGGCGACCTGGAACCCGGCGCCGACGAGGGTCGTGAGCGCGACGACGAGCAGCGGGCGGCTGCGCCGCCACGGCAGGGGCGCCACGACGGCGATCGCGACGAGCGTCGCCGCCAGGGGCCACGCGAGATCGGGGCGCAGGACGCTCTCCAGGACCGCCACGCCGACCAGGACGACGACGAGCACGGCGTCCCGTGCCCTCGGTCCGCGGTCACCGGGCGCCGCCGGACGTCCGAGGAGGTCCCGCAGCCGGCGTCGCACGCTCGGCATGCTAGCGCCCGCGGTCAGGCGGCGGGCACGGCGCGGCGCGGCCGGCGACGGGCGGTGGCCCGGCGGCGCGCGATGAACCACTCGGCGACCGCGATGTTGATCAGCCACCCGGCGTCCATCTGCACGGTGCGCCAGAAGGCGTCGGGCTCGCCGAACAGCACCACGAACGGCGCGGACGTGAGCACCTGAGTGCCCGCGCCCAGCGCCAGGGCGTACGCGCGGATCATCCAGGCCCCGTGCGCGAGGACGTCGCGCCGCAGGATCGCCCGCACCCCGAGCACGAGGAACACGAGCATCGCCAGCCCGACGAGGTAGCGCGACACGGTGAGCGGCCCGTCGTCGATCGGGGGCACGTCGTAGTTCGCCGTCATCCATAGTCCCGATGCCGCGACGACCAGCCCGGCCGGCACGAGGACGTAGCGCCCGGCGATGCGGTGCCACGCGAGGTGGCGTCGTCGCAGGCCCGGCAGGAGCTGGAACGCCCCGACGACCGCGTAGACCACCGCGGCGACGATGTGCAGGACGACGGGGAGCGGCACCTGCAGGAAGCGCGCGTTGGCGGGCGTCTCGGGTGCGCCCGAGGCGATCTCGCCGAGGCGCACGCCGCCAGCGAGCGACGGGACGAGGGCGAGGGTGATGAGCCCGGCCGCGACGAGCCATTCCGTGCGGGACGACCCGCGCCGGGCGCGGCGGGGAGCGCTCGGAGCGGTGCGGGCGACGTCGTGTGCGGTGTCCATGGGGTCGATCGTGGATCGACCGGGCACGCCGGCGCTTCGGCCATGTGGCCGAACGTCGAGTCCGGCTCCCGTCTTCTCGCCGGCTCAGCGTCCGTGCGGGTCGGCCGCGTTGAGGGTGCGCACGACGTCGGCGTAGTCGCCGCGCGCCTCGCCGTGTCGGAGGAACTTCACGCGCTCGACGAGGATCTCGTGGGCGTCCGGCCGGGTCCGCAGCAGGTCGATCACCTCGTTGACGAACTCGTCCAGCGGCATGGCGAACGAGCTCTCGCGCTGACCCGGCAGGAGGTCGGTCGCGACCGACGGCGGCACGAGCTCGGTCACGCGGACGCTCGTGTCGGCGAGCTGCAGGCGCAGCGCCTCGCTGAGCATGTGGATCGCGGCCTTGGAGGCGTCGTAGCTCGGGGTCGCCTGGAGCGGGGCGAACGCGAGGCCGGAGGACACGGTGACGATCGTCGCGTGCGGACGGGTCTGCAGGTGCTCGACGAACGCCCCGACGAGGCGGACCGGGCCGAGCACGTTCGTCGTGAACGTCTCCTCGGCCGTCGCGAGGAACCCTTCGGGGTGGTGCCAGTCCTCGACGCGCATGATGCCGGCCATGGCGACGAGCGTGTCGAGGTCGGGGTGGCGCTCGAGCACCTCCTTGGCGGCGGACTCGATGCTCTCGGGGTCGGTCGTGTCGATGCGCACGGAGTCGATGCCGGGGTGCTCGGCGGCGATCTGCTCGAGCAGCTCGGTGCGTCGTCCGCCGACCACGACGGTGCTGCCCTGCCCGTGGAGCGCGACGGCGAGCGCGAGGCCGATGCCGCTCGTGGCGCCGGGGATGAAGACGGTGCTGTTCGTGATGTCCATGACCCGATCCTCGGCGCGTCCCGCCGACCGTGGCAGAGACGGGCGAACGGGGGACCGGCGATCCCTGGCACAGCGCGGGGCCGCCGACCACGATGGGACCCATGGACCGTGCCGCGCTCGCCGACTTCCTCCGCCGCCACCGCGAGGCCCTGCAGCCGGGCGACGTCGGGCTGGGACCTGGGCTGCGGCGTCGGGCACCGGGACTGCGCCGCGAGGAGGTGGCGCAGCTCGCGCTCATGTCCACCGACTACTACACGCGCCTGGAGCAGCAGCGCGGGCCGCAGCCGAGCACGCAGATCCTCGCGTCGATCGCCCGCGCGCTGCGCCTGACCGACGACGAGCGCGACTACCTCTACCGCGTCGCCGGCCACGGCGTCCCGGACCGCACGGTCGACATGGGCCACGTCGCCCCGGCGCTCCAGCGCGTGCTCGACCGCCTCTCCGACACCCCGGCGCTCATCCTCGACCCGCTCGGGCGGACCCTGGTGCAGAACGACCTCGCACGCGCCCTCTACGGCGACGCCACCGCGTACACCGGGTGGGAGCGCAGCGAGATCTACCGCTGGTTCGCCCATCCGGAGACGGCGCGCGCCGTCTACCCGGAGGACGACCGGTCGCGGCAGGGCAGGGCGCTCGTCGCGAGCCTGCGGGCCGCGCTCGGGACTCTTGGGCCGGCGTCGGGCGCGGGCGACCTCGTCACGGTGCTCGAGCGGACGAGCCCGGAGTTCGTCGAGCTGTGGGCGCGGCAGGAGGTCGCCCGGCGCTTCACCGACCACAAGGTGATCGTGCACCCGGAGGTGGGGGAGATCGAGGTCGACTGCCAGGTGCTCCTCACCGAGGACCAGCTCCAGGCCCTGCTCGTCCTCACGGCGGCGCCCGGCACCGAGTCGGCCGAGAAGATCCGGCTGCTCGGCGTGCTCGGCACCCAGGACCTCGCCGTCGAGCCACGGGAGACGCGTCATGCAGGTCGGTGAGACCGACGAGTTCTGCCGGCGCCGCAGGTCTGGGGGTCGTACCCGTGATCGAAGGAGATGAGCGATGCGCGACGTGACCTACTCGATGGGCGTCTCGGCGGACGGCTTCGTCGCCGGCCCTGACGGACGGTTCGACTGGAGCGAACCCGACGAGGGGGTGTTCCAGCACTTCATGGACGAGCTCCGCGGCGTCGGGGCCCACCTGCTCGGGCGTCGTCTGTACGAGGCGATGCTGTACTGGGAGACCGCCGAGGAGGACCCGTCGCTCGGCGACGCGGAACGCACGTGGGCCGCGCTCTGGAAGGCGCTCCCGAAGGTCGTGTTCTCCACCACGCTGACTGCTGTGGAGGGCACCAACACCCGGTTGGCTGCTGGTGGCCTGGCCGAGGAGGTCGCACGGCTCCGTGCGGAACCGGGGGAGGGCGAGATCGCGATCGGCGGTGCGGCACTCGCCGCGGAGGCTGCCGCGCTGGACCTGATCGACGAGTACCGGGCGATGGTCCACCCGGTGCTGGTCGGCGGCGGCATCCCCTACTTCCCGCAGGACGAGCGCCACGTCGACCTCCGCCTCGTCGAGGCACGGACGTTCGCGTCGAACGTCGTCCTCCAGCGCTACCGGGTCGAGAGGGAGCGCTGACCGGCACGGCCGTGCGCCCGAGGCGGGGACGAACGGCACATCTCGGCGCGGCTTGCTACGGTGCCGTGGGTGTTCTCGAACTGGAAGCGCCAGCGCGCCGCACGGCGCCTCAAGCCCGGTGACGGGCACTCCCTGCCGCGATTCCGGTGGTGGCAGCTGTTCTCGCGCACGGTGTTCCATCTCCGGCTCACCGGCGAGGACGGGCGACCCGAGACCTGGTCCGTCGACGTCCGGCTCTGGGGCGACTCCGACGACGGCGAGGTGCGGGCCCGGCTCTACCGGGACGGCCGCCACCAGGCGACATCCAAGCTCCCGGCGGAGTTCCCGGTCACGGGCGGGACCGTCGAGGTGGTCACCAGCGGCTACGGGCTGAGGCGGTGCCACTACGTCCCGGACGACGGCGGCCCCGCACGACAGCTCGCGCCGGACCCGGCCTCGGGCGAGGGCCGTCGCGCACGGCTCGAGCACCGGCACCCGGGGGTGAGCCGGACGATCGGGTTCGTCACCTGGGCCGTGCTCGTGGTCGCCCTGGTGCTCGGCGTCCCGCAGATCGTGGAGCAGATCTCGCAGATCCCGCCCGTCGCGGAGAACATCGGCACGTTCACGTCCCCGATCCACCTCTCGGGGGCCGTCAACGTCGCGCTCATCGTCGCCACCCTGCTCGCGAGCACCGAACGCGCGCTGCGCCTGCGCTACCACTGGCTGCTCGACGGCGGGCTGTTCGACGGCGACGACTGACCGGTCAGCCGGCCCCGACCCTCGGGGGTGCGACAGGGCTGCCGGGTGCGGACCCGAACGCCGCGGCGACGGCCGCGGTGCGGCTCGCCACGCCGAGGCGTTCGAAGACGTGCTCGAGGTGCGTGCGGACCGTCGTCGACGAGATGCCGAGCGCCGCGCCGACCTGGTCGTTGGACATACCGTTCTGGACGAGGTGCAGGATCTCCCGCTGCCGATCGGTGAGCGCCTGTGCCGGTGCGTCGGCCGGCGCGACGACCGCGGTGAGGACGTCGCGAAGGTGGGGCAGGAGGAGCCGGCAGATCGTCAGCTCTCGCTCGCCGAACGCAGAGCCCGACTCTCGGGGCGCAAGGATGCGCAGCGACCTCGCCCCGCCATGCGGAATGCCGAAGATCAGCTCGTCGGCACAGTCGAGGTACTCCCGGTGCACGGGATGCTCGGACCAGCGGCGCTCGCCATACCAGGATCGGAGGCTGGTGGCCACGGGCCCCCCGGTGCGCTCGATGAGGCTGCACGGGCTCACCCACCAGTGGTCCTGCAGCACCTCTGTACCGTCCTGCAGGTCGTCGGACGTCAGGTCGGCGCGGGCGAGCACGTACTCCTCACCGGCCTCCACGCCCTGCATGTGCTGGTACGAGAAGTCCCGGGCGTCCATCGCGTGGAAGGCGACGCCGTCGCTGTCGAGCAGCTGCTCGAGACGGCGGAGGATCTCGGACACCACCGTCGTGCTCGGCGCGTGCCGAGCCGACTGCGCGAGGTCCAGGATGTCGCGCAGCACGAGGATGTCGGTGCTCGACGGAGCGGAGCGTGACATCGCACCTCCCAGGTCCGGTCCTTCGACCATAGGACCGTCGGGGCCCCGGGGGAAGGCCGAGACGACTCCCACCGTGGTCGACGGCCGCGGATACGACGAACGTCGTATGGCCCCGGCCGTCGACCGCGCCCGACGCTGGGAGCACACGCGCCGGACCCTCCGGCGCCACTCCTGGAACGGGGAAGAGCGATGAGCTCCGCGATCTGGTCACGTGCGCGACGTCAGGCAGCCGTCTGGTGCGCCGCTTCGGTACTCGTGACGGCGACGGCCCTCTCCGGGGCGGCGTACGCCGGTGACGCACCACCGTCGGGTGGCGGGGCGGTGCTGCGGACGGCCCCGTCCTGCATCGCGGACGGAGGCCGGCTGACGGGTGGAGCCGTCTCGCCGGCGATCATCGGCACCGCTCGCCCGTACGTCATGAGGTGACGGGAAGGACGTCGCATCGCCGCTCCGGCCTGCGCGGCGCGCGACAGCCGGGATCCGCACCGGTCACGGGTCGAGCCGCTTGCGCAGCAGGCAGAACTCGTTGCCCTCCGGGTCGGCCAGCACGTGCCACGACTCGTCACCGGTCTGGCCGACGTCGGCCGGACGCGCACCCAGCGCGAGCAGCCGCTCCAGCTCGGCGTCCTGGTCGCGGTCGACGGGGTTGACGTCGATGTGCAGGGGCAGCTTGCCGCGCCGCGGGTCGGTGCTCCGGCTCAGGATGAGGGTGGGCTGCGGGCCGCCGAACCCGGCGTCCGGCGGGCCGATCTCGATGCCGTCGTCGTCCCGGTCGAGCTCGACGTACTCGAGGACGTCGCACCAGAACCGCGCGAGCAGCTCGGGGTCGGCGCAGTCGAGGACCAGCTCACTGATGCGAGATGCCATGCCTCGCACTCTAGGGAGTCGCACCGTGCAGGTGCACGCCCATTCGACGCGGACAGCGAGGCGGGGCCACGCACGGGCTGTCCGTCCTCCGCGGTACGGTGACGACCGTGCTGACGCTGTGCTCGCTGCCAGGAGCGCACTGGCTGCCGCCGGGTGGCCGCGCCGACGTCGTCCTTCTGGACGAGAACGAGCCGGTGCCGGAGCCGACGGCCCTCGTCCGCCTCCTGATCCGCGACGAGGCGGGCCGCGTCTTCTGCGTCCCCCGCACCGGTGGCCGACCGGGCTGGGACCTGCCTACCCAGACCGTCGGTGACCAGGGGGCCGGCGGGGCGCTCGACGGCCTCGTCCGCACGGTGCTCGGGCGGCCCCACGAGACGACGCCGGTGGGCTACGTGCGCAACACCGTGCCAGACGGAACCGCGTACGCGTGGCCGTCGCCGGTCGCGCACTTCGCCGTGCACCGCGTCCTCGGCGGCCCGCGCCCACGGGTGGACGGCACGTGGTTCGAGTCGTCGGAGGCGGGCGAATACCTCGGCGACCGGCACTGGTGGCCGCTCGTCGGCGTCGACCAGGACGCCGCTCGGGCGATGACGGACGAGCTGGTGGTCGCCGGGGGGCTGTGGCTGCACGGCATCGACCGTGACCGTGACCGCCTGACGGCATCGGCGACCGATGCGCTCGTCCTCGGGGTGGACACTCTCTCGCTGCGTGAGCTCGCGGGGCTGCACGGTGACGAGCACTGGCCCGAGGTCGACGCACTGATCGAGACGACCATGACCGAGCTCGGGCTGCCCGCGCTCACTCGGGCGCATCTCCTGCGCACGGAGCTCCACGGCCAGGCGCGCCGGATCGTCACGGGGTCGGCCGAGCCACGATCCTTCACCGCGTGGGCATGGCGGCGGCTTCGCGACGTGGCTCCGGATGACGAGGCATCCACGCTGCGACTGCTTGTCGCGCTCGACGACGAGTACGAGCTGCTCGCGGCGCTGGAGGCGTGGGCCGAGGAAGGGGATCTGGCGCGAGAGGTGCGGTCCCTCGACGATGCCGTCCGTCACGCCGCGACAGCGATCGCGGGTGGCGACGACCTGACAGGTCCCGGCTTTCCGGCACGCCGCCTCTGAGCAGCGGACAACCCGAGGCCGTGGCACTGTTGCCCGCGACACGTGCGACGAGAGGGAATCGGCATGGCTCTGGGCAGACGTCGGACGCGAGAGCGCGAGGATCAGCGCGCGGAGGGCAGGGCGGTCGTCGTCCGGGAGCCCGTCGACGACGAACCGGCGAGCGCGCGACCCGAGCCGGTCCCGCCGTTGCGGGGCGCGTCGCAGCTGTGGGCCGACGGCGTCGGTCGCGCCGGGACGCGGTCGCTGCAGGTGCTGGCGATCCTCGCGCTCGTCGCCGTCGCCGTCTTCGCGGTGACGCGGTTGACGCTCATCGTGATCCCGGTGCTCATCGCGCTGGTGCTCGCCGCGGCGATCTCGCCGCTCGTGGTCTTCCTGCGTCGCAAAGGGCTGCCGTCGTTCCTCGCGACGGTCATCGCTCTCATCGCTCTCGTCGCCGTCCTCGCCGGGGTCGTGTGGCTGATCGTCGTCGCCGTCGTGGACCAGTGGCCCGAGCTGCGTGACCAGGCGATCGACGGCTTCGACGAGCTGCAGGTCTACATCCAGAACCTGCCGTTCGACATCACCGAGGAGCAGCTCCAGTCGGTGCGGGACTCCGTGGTCGGTCTGCTGCAGTCCGACGCCGTGGGTGCCGGTGCGCTCGCGGGCGTCTCCCAGACGGTCGACTTCGTGGCCGGGTTCTTCGTGATGATCGTCGTGCTGTTCTTCTTCCTCAAGGACGGCCCGCAGATCTGGGAGTTCCTCCTCCGGCCGTTCCAGGGCGCGCGGTACGAGCGCGGCCAGCGGATCGGCGACTCGACGGTCCGCACGCTCGGCGGCTACATCCGCGGGACGGCGATCGTCGCGCTCGTCGACGCGGTCGCGATCGGGATCGGCCTTGCCATCGTCGGCGTCCCGCTCGTCCTCCCGCTCTCGGTGCTCGTGTTCCTGCTCGCCTTCATCCCGCTCGTCGGCGCGACGCTCGCCGGCGTCCTCTGCGCGCTGGTCGCGCTCGTGGCCGTGGGGCCGGTCGAGGCGCTCATCGTGGTGGCGATCGTCATCGCGGTCAACCAGCTCGAGGGCGACCTGCTGCAGCCGGTCGTCATGGGCCGGACGCTGCGCCTGCACCCGCTGGTCATCCTCATCGCGCTGACCGCCGGGACGGTGCTCGCCGGGCTCACCGGAGCCGTGCTGGCCGTCCCCATCGCCGCGTCGATCTGGCGCGCGATCCAGGTGTGGGACGGCCCGGACCTGCCCGCCCGCTTCGCGCGGCAGAAGCGACGCGAGACGGTGGAGACCGGCTGATCGAGGGCCGGGTCAGACGGCGGGGCCCTCGACCGGCTCCAGGTCCCCGGGGAGCCACGACTTCTCGAACCAGGGCTCGAGCGGCCCGTACAGGCGCAGCAGGGGGAACCACGACTTCCCGGGCACGGTCTCGACCCAGTTCTGCTCGCGCCCCGCGGGCGGCTCCGGTCCGAACCACAGGACGATGCTCCCGTCGTCCTCCGTCGCGACCGTGCCGGTGAGGCTCATGACGCTCGGGTACGGGTCGGCGGTCTGCAGGAGCGACCGGGTCTGGGTGTCGTAGACGTCGACGGCCCAGAAGTTCTTCGCCGGCGGGTTAGGTGGCAGCACGAGCCGGTACGTGCGCGCGCCGTCGAGGACCTTCCCGTGCGCGTCGTGGGCGGTGTACGCGTACGCGGAGCCGGCGCCCACCTGGGCGTGCGCCATCGCCGGCGTGACGACCGTCGCGAGGAAGTGGAACTGGGTCCGGGCGTCGAGCAGGCGCGCGCCGTCGGCGAGGAACTCGTACGAGCCGCCGAGGAACCCGTTGAGCCAGCTCGACCCGGGAGCGACCGGCGCCTCGGGGTCGCGCGGGGAGTACACCAGCGCGCGGCTCATCGCCGCGGCCGTGCGTGCGGCGGTCTCGAGCGTCGCGCGGAGCTCCTCGCTCGGCGCGAACGGCCGGTCGTGCCGGATCCCGAGTGCACGCAGCAGGCCGGCGCGCTCGGGGTCGAGCGAGCCCGGCGGCTCCTCCGCGACGATCTCGGCGACCTCGTCGAAGAAGGACGCGTCGTTGGCGTGGACGGTGTTGACGCGGGCCCCCGCGATGTTCACGAACTCCGTCGACGGGGGCTCGGCCGCGTCGGCGAGCGGGTAGACGCGCGTCTCCTTCATCGCCGGCACGCCGCCCAGCGCGCGCAGCACGACCCAGTTGGTGAACGTCGGCGTGCGGTAGACGAAGTACCCGTCCGGGACGTCGCCGTCGTGGCCCGGCGGGAGGAACAGGTACCGCCCGCCCTCGCCGCGGTCCGGCCCGGCGATGCCCATGTCGGCCACGTACCGGAACCAGAAGTCGTCCACGACGCACAAGGACTGCTTCGGCGGTTCGATGACGAACGGTCCCGTCTCGCGGAGGTCGAAGAAGAACGTCCCGTACGTCGTCTCGGTGTTCGCGGTGAGGAAGATGCCGTGCGAGTCGGCCCGGGGCTCGGTGTAGCCGATCTGCTGCGACCGCACCAGGCCGAGGCTGCGGAAGCCGTTCCGCATCGCGACCAGCGACGCGCCCGGGATCGTGGCGAGGTACGCCTCGATGCCCCGGACGAGGTCGAGCGACGCGTAGAGGCGGTCGACCGACTCCGGCGTCGGGACCCCGTCCACGAGCTCGAACCGTCCGAGCGGCGTGTCCAGGGGGGACGGCGTGCTGACGGCGGCGAGGACCGCGGCGAGCGGATCCTCCTGCAGGTCCTCGGCGCGCTCGGTCATCGCAGTGCCCTTCGTCCGCGTGTGCGGCCGGCGCCCCGTCGACGCCCGCCCGACTACCGCGACCGTAGGGCTGCTGGGGGACCAGGGCGACCGGGACAGGAGCACTTCACCCGCGCCGGGTCCGGACACCGGTTCGGCGTTCACCGGCGCTCGACGGCGTCGGCCCACAGCCACGCCCAGCCCTCCCGTCCGTGCCGGTCGACATACCGGACGTTCACCTGGCGCCCTGCCCACGCGATCGCCTCCCCGTCGACGTGCGACTCGCCCGACTGGCGCTGCGTGATCCAGGCGCGGACCGGGATGCCCTCGTCGGGCCGCACGATCGCGGCGTCGCGGCGCGCGAGCGCAGGCGCCTCGTCGGCGCTGTCGCGCAGCGGCACGTTCTCGATGCCCGACGGCCTGCCGCCGTGCGGTCCTCGACGCGTACCCATCCGCTGATCGTAGTCGAACACCTGTTCGATAGGGGCTCTCTTGCTCGCGGGTGAGGGCGGGTCGGCCGTCGCCGCCCGTGGAGACGGCGTGTCGACGACGGGCGACCCGCGGCGTCGTGCGACGTCGACCAACCCGTCGACAACGGGCCGACGCGGCAGACCGGCCGGCTTCCTAGCGTCGCTGCCATGACAGAGAACCGACACCGCGCGACAGAGGACCGGCCCGCACCGACGACGGACGTCGCCGGCAGGCCGACGAGAACCGGATGGACCCACGGCCGCTGGTGGACGGCCGCCCGGGTCGTCGCGCTGGCCTACGCCTGGGTCGCCATGATCCTGCTCGGCGCCGTGGTGCTCGAGACGTTCATGATCTACCCGAACATCTTCAGCGACCCGCCCGCGTCGCTCGAGCTGGCGATGGAGTTCCTCGCCGTGAGCGGCCCGTCCGACGTCTTCCCGCCGCTCGGGTTCCTCTCGTGGACCCTCGTCGTCGCGGCGCTGCTGCTGTGCTGGCGCCAGCGTGAGGCGCGGTGGTGGCTGCTGCTGAGCCTCGCGATGGCCGTCGGCGAGGGTGTCGCGTCCATCCTCTACTTCTGGCCGCGCAACGAGATCATGTTCGTCGAGGGACTCGCGGTGCACCCGCCCGAGTACCTGGCCCAGGTAGCCCGCGAGTTCGAGACGTGGCACTGGCGGTCCCGCATGGGGTTCAGCGTGCTCGCCGCCGTGGGGGCGTTCGTCGCGTACCTGCGGATGTACCGCGCGCGGCTCCTCAGCGGACCGGCCCTCGCGACCGGCCGATGAACGCGATGATCGACGACGTCGCGGCGCTCCTCGGGCGAGGGATGGTCGACAACCCCCTGCACCAGGTCGTCTACGGGACCGTGGAGGCCGCCGCCGCCCGCGCGCACGCCCGGCTGATGCGTGTCCTCGTGGCGAGCCCTCGCCTGCACGTCGACGTCGTCGAGCACGACGGGACACTCGTGGGGGTCGCGGCGTCGGCGCCGCCGGGCAGGTGCCGGCCGTCGTCCGGCACGCGGCTGCGGCTGCTCGCCGCGGCGGCGCGTGAGGGGCCGAGGGTCGCCGCAGGCCTGGTGGCCTGGACGGGGGAGTGGGCCCGGCACGATCCGGCCGAGCCGCACGTCCATCTTGGGCCGGTGTCCGTGGACCGGCACCTGCGGGGCCGAGGCATCGGCGGCGTGCTGCTGGCGCGCCACGCACGCTCGCTCGACGCGTCGCGCGCCGTCGGCTACCTCGAGACGGACCGGCCGGAGGCCGTCGGCTTCTACCGCCGGTTCGGCTACGACGTCGTCGGGGAGTCGGACGTGCTCGGCGTGCGCTGCTGGTTCATGCGGCGCGCGGGAGGATGAGCGGGTGTCGAGGGAGCAGGACGCCGAGGAGCACGCGATGATCGCCGAGATCGGCGTGCGGCACCGGCTGTGGCCGGTCGATGCCGCGGTGCGAACCGTCGCCCGCGGAACGGAGAACACCACGTGCGCCGTCGCGGACCACATCGTGCGTCGGTCGGACGACGTGGCCGCGGTGGCACGCGAGGTCGCGCTGCTGCACGCGCTCGCCGGCGCCACGGCGGTGCCCACCCCGGTTCCCGTCGCGCACGAGCCCGAGCTCGGGATCCTCGTCTACCGGCGGCTCGCGGGTGAGCCCCTCCTGCGACGGCCCCGCCGGGCGAGCGGCGGGGTCGAGGACGCCCTCGTGGACGTGCTGTCGACGCTGCGGCGCGTCGCCCCGCGCCTCGACCTGCCCCTCGACCACCCGTCGACCGAGGAGTGGCACCGGGACGCCGCGCGGTCGTTCGACGCCGTCCGGGCGGCCCTGCCGCCGGCGTGGGCGGCCGCGGTGGCCGCGTTCCTCGACGAGTCACCACCGCCGACGGCGACCCGGACGGTCGCGCAGCACAACGACCTCGGCGCCGAGCACGTCCTCGTGGACGCGCACGGTGGCGTGACCGGCGTCATCGACTGGACCGACACGGCCCGGGCGGAGCCCGCTCGCGACACCGGCCGCATCCTGCGCGACCTCGGGCCGGGGACGGCGTTCCGCGTCGCCGAGCGGCTCGACGGTCCGCTCGACCCCGACGACGAGCGCCGCCTCTGGTTCCACGCGCGCTGCACGTGGCTCGAGGACGTCGAGTACGCGCTCGAGGACCCCAAGGCCAGGGCGGCGTACCTGGCGAACGCCGGGCGCGCCGTCGAGCACGTCTTCCCGGGCACGTCGCGCCCGTCCCGAACCGCGGCCGACGAGCGCTCGTCGAGGCGACCTCATGGCCGCTGAGGTCGAGGGCATGTCTCCCGGCTCGGAGCGGAGCCGGACGGCGGGCATCGCCGACCGATACCGGGCCGGGATCTCGTGGCGGAACCTGCTGCGCGATCAGTTCGGGCCACGGCAAGGCCCGATGAGGAGGGACGCCGGAGTGGTCGGTCTCGGTCGTGCTGTCTACCCTGCTTGAGGAGTCCGTCCGACCCAGGGAGCTTGCGATGCCGCATGTGTGCTCAGCCGACGGCACGTCGATCGGGTACGACCGGCTCGGCGACGAGGGGCCCGCGCTGGTGCTCATCGGTGGCGGCCTGGACGACGGCACGGAGAACCGCGCCCTTGGCGATCACCTGGCCAGCAGCTTCGCCGTCGTGAACTACCGGCGCCGTGGTCGCGGCGACAGCGACGACGGACAGCCCTACGCCGTGGAGCGGGAGGTCGACGACCTGGCGGCGGTGATCGACGCCGCCGGAGGGCGAGCGCACCTCTTCGGAGCGTCGACCGGAGGGGCGCTCGCGTTCGAGGCGGCCGCCGCGGGACTCCCTGTCGACCGGATCGCCGTCCACGAGGTGCCGTACCAGGTGGGCGATGCGATGGTCTCCGCGTGGCAGGCGTACAGGCTCGAGCTCGACGCCGTGCTCGACGCCGGCGACCGCGATCAGGCGCTCCGGCTGTTCATGCAGCTGGCCGGATCCTCCGAGCAGGACGTCGCGGGCGCAGAGGCCTCCCCGGTGTGGCCCGCGCTGCGTGCGCTCGCACCGACGCTGCGCTACGACGCGGCATGTCTCGGTGACGGCCCGCCGCCCGTCGACCGTCTTGCGATGGTGCGGCAGCCGGTGCTCCTGACGACCGGCATCGCGGTCGACGCGCAGATGGCCGGGCTTCCCGCCGACTTCTTCGGTGCGGCAGCCGACGCTGCCGCAGCCGTGCTGACCAACGCCCGGCGGGAGACCTTCGGGGTCGAGGGGCACGTGGCTGACCCGGCCGTCCTCGCCCCCGTCCTCAGCTCCTTCTTCGCCGGCTGACGCGTCGGTCGGGGGCGCGATCGGCTGGTGGTCGGCGAGCGCACGGTGGAGCGTCGACCTCCTGCGTGGGATGCGGTCGCGGCAGCTCGACGACGCGCCCTACGGCATCTCCACGACGCCCGTCGAGCCGAGGTCGGTCCGTACCGAGATGCTCGTCGACGCCCTGCCATCGTCCGACGCGAGCCGCGTCAGGCCGGTTCAGCGGCTGGGACGAGCGTGGCTGCCAGAACCAGCCAGCCCGCATCGGCACGCACCCAGAGGCGCGTGTACACCAACCGCGCGGAGACCGCGGTGCCGGCCTGGATCGCGTCCACGGCGGCGACCAGCCTCGTGACTCCGCTCGAGCCGTCCTCCTGGACGTCGAGCGACTCCTCCTCGAGGCGGGTGACCTGCAGCACGCCTGAGCGGTAGCTCTCCAGGTCGTCCTCCTTGGAGAAGACGGACCCGTCCGGGCCGGCGCCGACGCAACGAGGATGCAGCAACGCGTCCAGCGCGTCGACGTCGCCGGCACGCTGGGCGGCTTGGAGAGCGTGCTCAGCAGCAAGAAGACTCATCGCGCGAGTCTACGCACCGGGAGATGCCCGGGGGACACGCCTAGAGGTCGCGCAGCTCGGCCTCCCGCTCGTCGTAGGTGCTGCGGGCCGCGGCGATGCGCTCCTGGTGCGCCTCGGTCCACACGACGAGGGCCTTGGTCGTCGCGTGGAGCGACCGGCCCATCTCCGTGAGCGCGTAGTCGACGCGCGGCGGGACGGTGGGGTAGACGGTGCGCTCGACGATGCCGTCGCGCTCGAGCTGGCGCAGCGTGCGCGACAGCATGCGCTGGCTGATGCCGTCGATCTCGCGCTTGAGCTCGGTGAAGCGCATGACCCGGCGGTCGAGCATCGCGATCGCGAGGAGCGACCACTTGTCGGCGATGCGGTCGAGGATCTGGCGGACCTCGCAGTCCTCGCGGGCGTCCCACTGCCACACGTCGACGTCGGACTCCCACCGGGTCGGGGAGCGCCGCGCGGGCGCGGTATCCGTGGTGATACCAGGTGCGTCGGATGTGCCGTCTTCCATGCTTCCTGATCCTGTCCCACGATGGGGTCGGTATCAAGAGGTAACCGGGTATCTGTCGAGCGGTGCCGAACGGTATCGAGAAGCATCGAGCGGCACGCGCACGATCGCCACGAGAGGGGACGTCATGACCGAGCCGACGACCGGTACGACCCGAACGGGCACGGGACCCGAGGCGCGCTTCGCGCTGCGCGACTGGGGACTGCTGCTGGTGCTGTGCGGCGCGATCTTCCTCGAGGGCAGCGACATCGCGATGCTGTCGGTCGCGCTGCCCGGCATCCGCGCGGACCTCGGCCTGGCCACGGGGGAGCTCGGCGGCGTCGTCACCGCCTACGTCGTCGGGTACGGGGGCTTCATGCTGCTGGGCGGCCGTGCGGCCGACCTCTTCGGCCGGCGTCGCATGTTCGTGCTGTGGCTCGTCGTCTTCCTCCTGTTCTCCGGGCTGGGCGGCCTCGCGACCGACGGCTGGATGCTCCTCGTGTCCCGCTTCGTCACGGGCATCGCGGCCGGGTTCCTCACGCCCGCCGGCATGTCGCTCATCACGACGTCGTTCGCGGAGGGGCCGCGTCGCAACCGGGCGCTCGTCGTCTACGGGGCGGCCGGGGCGGCGGGGTTCTCGCTCGGGCTCGTGGTCGGCGGGCTGCTCGCCGCGATCCACTGGCGCTGGGTGTTCTTCGCCCCCGTCCTGCTCGCCGTCGTGCTCCTCGCGCTGGCGGTCGCGACGATCCGCCGGGACACCCCGACGCCCGGTCGCGGCACGCTGGACGTCCTCGGCGCCGTCCTCGCGACCGGGGCGATGGTGCTGCTCGCCGTCGGGATCGTGCGCCTCGAGCACCCGGGCGAGGGCGTGCCGTGGACGCTCGCGGCCCTCGTCGGCGGTGCCGGGCTGCTCGCCGCGTTCGTCGCGCGGCAACGCCGGGTCGAGCACCCGCTCCTGCCCTTGCGGCTCTTCCGCTCGACCGAGCTCGTCCGGGCGAACGTCGCGGCCGTCCTCTTCGCGAGCGGGTTCTACGGCTTCCAGGTGCTCCTCACGCTCTACCTGCAGGAGCTGCGCGGCTGGACGCCGCTGCAGACCGGTCTCGCGATGCTGCTCATGGCGCTCGACGTCGTGCTGGCGCCCGCGCTCACGCCGCGCCTCGTCGCCCGGTTCGGCGTGCCGCGCGTGATCGTCGTGGGACTCCTGGCCGGGGCCGTCGCCGCGGCGTGGTTCCTCGGGTCCGGTCTCGACTGGACGTACGCCGTGATGGTGCCCTCGATGGTGCTCCTGGGCGTGGCGTTCGCCCTCGTCTACGGACCGCTCGCCATCGCCGCGACCACGGGCGTCGGCGACGAGGAGCAGGGCGTGGCGGGCGGCGTGCTCAACACGGCCTACCAGCTCGGCGCCGCCGTCGGCATCTCCGCGGCGACGGCGGTCAGCGTCCTCGCGCTCGGCGACCGCACCGGCGCGGAGGCGGGGCTCGACGCCTTCCACGCCGCCCTCTGGGTCTCGGTCGCGGCCTTCGGGCTCGCCGCGGTGGTCATGGGGGCACCACGCCGGAGGATCCGCGCGTCGGCCGCCGCGCCCGACGGCGCGGGTCAGGCCGCCGAGCCGGCGCCCGTCGTGCGGTGAGCGCCCGGCGGTGTGGTCACCGCGTCCGCGACCTCGGTGGGGACGGTCTCGGGCAGCCAGTGACCGGAGTCGAGCTCGACGAACCGGTAGCTCGCGAGCACGTCCGCCTCCGTGCCCTCGGCGGCGTGCCGACCGAGCGCGCCGTCCTGCGAACCCCACATGTAGGTCGTCGGGACGCGCACGGGTCCGACGCTCCGCCGCGCGAGGGGCAGCGCCCGGTACCAGTTCAGCGCTGCCCGCAACGCGTCCGGCTGGCTCAGGCGCTCCGCGTAGCGCGCGGCGTCGTCGGCGGGCAGCCCCGACCGCTCGAGCAGCGACGGCATCGACCGGGAGAGCACCGCCTCGGGCAGCGCGGGGAGCTGGAAGAAGCCCACGCACAGCGAGCGCAGAGCCTGGTCGGAGCGCACGAGCGAGCGGGACAGCGCCCGCGGGTGCGGCGTGGACAGCACGGTGAGGCTCCGCACGCGCTCCGGCGCCCACGCACCGAGCGCCCACGCGACGTTGCCGCCCCAGTCGTGCCCGACGACGTGGGCGGGACCGGTCGCGTCGAGCACCGCGAGCACGTCGGCGACGAGGAAGTCCAGCCGGTAGGCCGCGCGCTCGCGCGGTCGCGCGCCGGGGGAGTAGCCCCGCTGGTCGAGCGCGACGGTGCGCAGCCCGGCGTCGTGCAGGAGCGGCGCGACGCGGTCCCAGCTCGACGAGTCCTCGGGGAACCCGTGCAGGAGCACCACCGGCTCGCCGTCCTCCGGGCCGGAGTCGTGGACGTGGAACGTGAGCCGACCACGGCGCAGCGCGGCCAGTCGGGGCGACGTCATCGCTCCAGCGTGCGTGCGCCCCGCGGCACGGGCAATCGCTCCCGTCGTCCCGGCCGGCGGAGCACCCCGGCCCGCCGTCGCGCGGGGCGGGCGGCGGTCGGTGAGGATGCACGGGTGGAGGCAGCGGAGCAAGGTGGGTCCACGGGCACGCCCGTACCGGCGCAGCGCCGGGCGGCGCTCGCGGACCTCGAGCGCGGGACGACGACCACCGCGGCGCTCGCGTTCCACGACTCGCTGCCTGCGGTCGACGTCGACGACGTGCTCGGCACGTGGCACGGGTCCGGCATCCCGACCGGTCACCCGCTCGACGGCCTCCTGGAGGCGCTCGGGTGGTACGGCAAGCGGTTCGACGGCCCGGACGCCGCGCACCCGCTGCTCTTCGCGCACCGCCGCGAAGGCGTGATCGACGTCGACCCGGCGTACGCGCCGCTGCCGCTCGTCCTGCGGTGCGCCGGCCTCCTGCGCCGTCCACCCGTCGCGCGCGCCGTCCGGACGGTGCTGCCGCTCGTGCGGACCCGTCGGCCGCGGGCGCGCCTGCGCCGCGTGGAGCACCGCGGCGTCGTCACGACGACGATGGTCTACGACGCGCTGCCTGTCCACGACGTGCTGCGCGCCGTCGACGACGACACCCTGCTCGGCCTCATGGACGCGCGCGGCCTGGCGCGGCCCTTCTTCTTCGTCCTGCGCCGGGTCGGCGCGCGACGTCAGGAGACCTTGCCCTGGAGCAGCCGGCGCCAGTAGATCGGTGGCTGCAGGTACCGGTCGAACAGCAGGAGGCTGCGGCGCGGTCGGGCGAGGTCGACGAGCCGGGTCGTCGGCTCCGGTCGGCGCTCGCGGTCGAACTCGGCGAGCAGCAGCTCGCTGCGCGACGTCGTCACGGGCGCGACGGAGTAGCCGTCGTAGCGGCTCATCGAGGTGCCCTTGCGGCGCGCCTGGATGTTGCGGGCCACCACCGGGACCTGGCGTCGCAGGGCACCGCCCGACGGCATCGCGTCGACCGCGGCGGCGTCGCCGAGCCCCCAGACGCGCGGGTAGCTGCGGTGCTGCAGCGTGGCCGGGTCGACGTCGACGAAGCCGTCGCTCGCCGCGGTCGCGAGCCCGCTCTCGGCGATCCAGCCCGGCGCCCGGTGCGGTGGCGCGAGGTAGAGGACGTCGTAGTGGGTCGTGTCCACGCCGTGGG
This sequence comes from Cellulosimicrobium sp. Marseille-Q4280, assembly GCF_943181405.1. Lineage (GTDB taxonomy): Bacteria > Actinomycetota > Actinomycetes > Actinomycetales > Cellulomonadaceae > Cellulosimicrobium. Next base: position 538,742 of record NZ_CALPBY010000002.1, on the reverse strand, counting down.
GCGTGCGCAGGCGCGCGGTGCGGTCGGTGGCGTCGACGGACTCGACGGTCGTGCTCGTCCGGATCCGCACGCCGTAGTCCTGGGCGGCGGCGAGCAGCTCGCGCTCGGCACGCGGGTCGTCGACGAGCCGCGGTGACTCGACGACGAGCTCGACGTCGATCGCGTCGAGCACGCCCGTGCGCCGCCAGTGGTCGGCGGCGACGAACAGCGGCTTGAGCCCCACGGGGAAGCACGGCACGTGCCGCGACGCGATCGCGAAGAGCGCGCGCCCGGAGGTCAGCGCGGAGAGCATGTCCCAGGTCTTCGCCGCGAGCTCCGGCAGGTAGCTCGTCGACGCGGACGGCGTCCCCACGGCCTCCTCGGAGCCGGGCACCGCGTCCCAGTCGACCTCCGACCCCGGGCACACCGCGAGGTCGCCGTACCCGAGCTCGGTCCCGTCGGCGAGGCGCACGACGGAGCGCTCGGCGTCGACGGACACGACCGGACTCGGGTACCGCCGCACGCCGTTGGGCACGACGTCGTCCTGCGGCCGGCTGAGGTCGTCGAGCGTCGCCATGCCGGACGCGACGTACGAGAGCAGGGGCCGGTACCGGTGCACGTCCTTCGGCTCGACGACCGCGACGTCAGGGCAGCCGTCGCGCCGCACGCGACCGGCGAGGGACAGGCCGGCGTTGCCGCCGCCGAGGACGAGCACGTCGTGCGCGCGGGGTGAGCTCATGGGGGACCGTTCCGGTGGGTGGCAGGGAGACCCACGCTAGGAGCGGTCTCGCCCGCTCGCCGCTGGGCGCGGTGCCCACCGGTCGCGCCAGCGCTCCCACGGCGGCGACACCTCCCAGTTGAGCCGCAGGGTGTTCCACGCGCGGTCCATCCGGCGGCGGCGCTGGCCCCGACCGCGCAGCGACCTCGCGGAGACGCCCACCCGCCAGGACCGCACGAGACGCGTCCGACGGCGCGGGCCGAGCCGGAACGCGAGGTCGAGGTCGTCGTGCACCTCGGCGTCCTCCCGGACGACGCGCTCGCGGACCTCCTCCCACGTGCTGCCGCGCACGGCCATGCACGAGCCCCAGAGCGTGGTGTGCCCGAGCGCGAGGTGGGTGAAGAGGTAGTAGGCGCCGAGATAGCCGACCGACGCGACGGTCCGCACGCCGACGGGGAGGTCGTGGAAGCGTCCGGTCCCGGTCATCGCGTCGAGCGTCGGGTCGGCGGCCATGCGCTCGACGACGGTCTGCACCCAGCGCGCGTCGGGCCGCGAGTCCGCGTCGAGGCGACCGATGACGTCGCCCTTGGCGGTGTCGTAGCCGGCCGCGGCGGCGGCCGGGATGCCGACGCGCGGCTCGTGCACGACGACCGCGCCCCACCGGTGCGCGACGGCGGCCGAGTCGTCCGACGAGGCGTTGTCGACGACCACGACCTCGAGCGGCGCGACCGTCTGGCGCGCGAGGAGGGACAGGAGGTGGTCGAGCGCCGCGGCGTCGTCGCGCACCGGCACGACCACCGAGACCGTCGGCACGCCGGCGGGCGTCACGACCGCACCTCGGGCCGGCGCTCGCGACGGGCGAGGACCAGACCGGCGATCAGCGCACCGAGGAGCCCCGCGGCGAGGTCCGTCACCGTGTCGTCGTACCCGACGCCGATGCCCTCGTCGAGGTAGGTGTGGCCGGCCCACTCGCCGACCTCCCAGAGGATCGCCGCGATCGCGCCGAGCCCCGCCGTCACCACGACGACGCCCGCGGACGCGCGCGCCGGGGGCGTGGCCACGGTGCCCGGCAGCAGCTCCCAGCGGACCAGCGCGAGGTACGCGACGGCCGCGATGAGTCCCGTGCAGACCAGGTGCACGGCGAGATCGAGCCAGTCCACGGCGTCGTACCACTCGAGCTGGGACGCCCACGCCGCGAAGATCAAGGACGCCCCGTACGCGACGTCGAGCGGAGCGGGCAGGTCGAGCGCACGCGGCACCGAGACGCCGCCGAGCACGAGGAGGAACAGCGCTCCCGCGATGCCACCGAGCGTGAGCGTGCCCACCACGAGGCTCACGAGGGCCGCGACGCGCACGACGTCCGCCGGGGTGAAGGCCCGGCGGTCGGTGGCGGTGCGCGACATGCAGACCTCTTCGCGGACGGGGGGACGGTGTGGTGTGACAGCGTCACATATCACCCGTGTGCTCGCAGGACCTCGGACGGCGTGCCGGTCCCGACCGGCCGGGCACGGTCAGACCGTGCGGACCGGGACCTCGCCGGCCGCGTCCCACGACGGTCCGAGCACGTCCACGGGAACCGCCTGGACGGTCAGCAGGTCGCCGCTCGCGACGTCGCCGTCGCCCGCCAGGTCGACGTGCACGCGCACCGTGGCGCCCGGCGGCACGGTGTCGACGTCGATCGCGAACGGCAGCCGACCGCCGGGGGAGAGGTCGACGCCGGGCAGCACCGCCTCGGCGAGGCGCACCGCCGCGACGTCCTGGAGCGTGGTGTCCTCGACGGAGACGCGGACGGTCGCGGCGCCGGCGGGGGAGTCGCCGGGGAGCGCGACCGTGCCGAACAGGGTGGTCATGCGACCACTCTGACACGGTCCCGGGACGCGAGCGCCTCGACGACGGCGTCCGTGATCGGCAGTCCTGTCAGGTGCTCGCAGAACAGCCAGAGCCCGGCGGGGTTGACCTCGAAGAACACGTGCTCGCCCGAGGGCGTCCGCCGCAGGTCGACCGCCCCGTAGACCAGCCCGAGCCGGTCCATGAGCGCCCGCACCTGCGCGAGCACGGCGGCGGGCAGCGTGGCGGGCCGGACCGTCGCCTCGTCGAGCACCATGCGCATGTCGCTCGGCAGGCTCGTCGCCGTCGCGTCGATCTCGGTGGTGAACGCCTCGCCGTCGACCATCGTGACGCGCAGGTCCACGCCCGGGACGTACTCCTGGAGGATCGTCGGGGCGAACCGCACCTGGTCGAGCCGCTCGACGTCCTCGGCGTCCAGCACGTGCGTCTCGCGCCACGCGTCGAGACGCGCGATGAACGCCTTGGTCACGACGCGGCCCGGTCCCATGGCGGCCACGAACTCGTGCGCCTGCGCCGGGTCGCGCGTGACGACCGTGCGCGGGAGCGCGAGACCGAGGTCCGCGGCGACGGCCCACTGCCACGGCTTGTGGTGCGCGTCGGCGTCGGACCGCGGGTCGTTGACCCAGCGGAGCGGCAGCGACGCGACGACGCCCTCGAACACCTCGGCGAGTTCGCTGCTCGCGAAGCCCGCGGCCGCCGGGTCGGTGATCGACGGGTCCGGCGGCGTGCCGCGCAGACGCCGCCACCAGCCCGTCGTCGCCTCCCGCAGGTCGTGCTCGCGCCGGTCGCCCTCACCGTCCGCGGCGACGAGCCGCATCGCGGCGGGTGCGCCGGTCCCGTACGCGAGCTCGAGCGAGCCCGTGGTTCCCAGGGTCGACGTGTCGAGCACGACGACCTCGTGGCCGAGCGCCCGCAGGCGCTCGACCACGACGGCCGTGTGGTCGTCGTCGGGGAAGCTGACGACGAGGATCATCGTCCGTGCCCCTCAGAGCCCGGCCTCGGCCGCGGCCTGCTCGGCCAGGGCCGCGACCGAGGCGCGGACGGCGTCGAGCGCCGTGACGACCTCGGCGAGCACGACCGCGAGGTCGGCGGCCGACGTCGTGCCCGCGCCCGCGTCCTGCGCCACGCCCGACTGCTGCGCGACCGCCGCCTGGTAGCGGCTCACGAAGTCGCTGTCGCGGCCGAGCACGAACGGGAGCGACCTGCCGAGCGCCGGGTTGACGACCGGGAGCTCGGGGCGGATCGGCTCGACCACCTCACGGATCGTCGGGCCGGGGTCGCGCACCGGCTTGAGCACGTCGCGCAGCGGCTTGACCACCTCGTCGCGCGGCTCCTTGACGATCTCCTTGAACGGCTCCTTGACGTCCTTGAGCGGTTCCTTGATCGTCGCGATCTCGCCGACGTCGCCGATCGGCTCCTTGATGACGTCCTTGAAGACCGGCTTGGGCCACGACAGCCCGGGGTACATGACCTTGAGGCCCGCGAGGTCGCCCGCCGAGAGCGACGTGCGCTGCCCGATGACGGTCCCCGCCGGGACGGTGGCGAGGGGCACGATCGTCGGCTGACCGTTCTTGGAGAAGGCCGTCGTCGGGTAGTGCATGATCGAGCCGAAGTCGTAGCCGCCGAGGTCGTCGCCGTCGCTGATGTGCTGATTGAAGTTGTGCGCCTTGCCGTCCTCGATGTTCGCGAAGTTGATCTGGACGAACGCGTCGCGGTCCTCGCGCGACTGCTCGTGCCACAGGCCCACGGCGTGCGCGATCTCGTGGATCGTGTTGCCCACCGTGCAGCCGGGGCCGAGCGTGATGTCCTGCCGCCCGCCGCGGCGCCCGACGGCCGAGCTGCAGCCGCCACCGCCCACGAACCGGACGAAGTCGCCCTCGCCGTTGCGCGGGACGAGACGCAGCGGGGTCTTGGCGTGCCAGTGCGCGATCGCGTTGTGCACGCGCGACGGGTTGGTGAGCGCGCCGTCGATCTCGAACGGGACGACGCCGTTCGGCCAGCGGAACTGGGCCCCGCTGATCCCCACGGCGTGCGCGACGTCGGTGTCCTCGTCCGACGTCAGCGTCGCGATGTCCCGCGCCCTCGCCTCCTCGACGGTGCCGATGACGATGTCGCCCTCGACGACCGCGAGCCCGTCGACCTCGGCCCACACCACCGGCATCGACGCGAAGCCGTAGCCGTCGATGAGCGCGGTACCGCCGACCGGTCCGGCCGCCTGCTCGCAGGACAGGTGCTCCCCGACGCCCGGCGATCTGCCCGCCGTCGTGCGCCGGCTCTTCGCGCCGCCGGACCGTCCGCCTGCCGGAGCCTTCTTCTCGACCATGACCGTCTCCTTCTCCGGAGAACCGCGCCGAGGTCGTTCTCCGCGCGGGCGGGGCTGTGTGCTCCTAGGGAGAGGGAGAGCCGCCGGGCGCCCGATGATGCGTGTCACCGTCATCAGCGCTGATCTCGCTCGGCGCGTGCGACCCGGGCCAGCTCGCCGTCGCGGGGTCGACGCCGTGCTCCCGGGCGTTGTCCTCGACGGCCGCGCGCAGCCACGCCGCCAGCCCCGGCGCGAGCGCGTCGTAGTGCGCCCTGAACCCCGGGTCGTCGGTGTAGGTGCGCCCGAGGCAGACGTGCATGGCGTGCGAGCAGTCGAAGTACGTCCCGATCGACGCCCGGTGCCGCTCCGCCAGCACGTGCGCACGCTCGCTGCCCGGCGGGACACCGTCGCGGCACGCGGCGGCGAGGGCCTCGTCGAGGGACGCGACCTCGGCGGCGACGCGCCGCCAGTCGTCGGGCGTGCGGTCCGCGGAGCGCTCGGCGTACTGCGCCCACTGCGCGGTCTCTCCCCAGCGCTCGCGCGCCTCGCGTGCCCAGGACGGCTGCCAGCTCTCGCCGAAGATCGCGACCTGCTCGGCGGGGGAGAGCAGCAGACCGCGCTCGCGCGCGTCGACGAGCCGGTCGAGCGCCGCGGCGGTCCGCTGCAGCGCGGCGATGCGCTCGCCCAGGAGCGTGCGCTCGCGCCGCAGGGTCGCGACCGCGTCGTCCGCGGGGGCGTCGAGGAGGCCCGGGATGTGCTCGAGGGACACCCCCAGCTCGCGGTACGCCACGACGCGGCGCAGGCGCGCGACGTCGGGCCCGGTGTAGAGCCGGTACCCGGCCGACGTGCGCGCCGACGGACGGGCGAGGCCCACGGCGTCCCAGTGGTGGAGCGTCCGGACGGTGACGCCGACCGCCGCGGCCACCTCGCCGACGGTGCGGCCGTCGCCGGTCTCGTCGTGGCGGCGGGTCGCCGCGGCGTCGGACGTCATGCCGCCCAGTGTCGCAGGGCTCACCGGTCCGGCGCCTCGATGCCGATGTCGCGCAGGAACCGGGCCTCGGCGCTCTCGGGCTCGAGCGGCTTCGCGGCCGTCATGATCACCCGGGCGTTCTCGGGTGTGCGGACCTCGACCTCGACCGAGTTCCACGGCATCGCGCGCGGTCCGGTGACCGAGCCGGGGCGGAGCCCCTCGCACGTGGTGGCGATCGCGTCGACCTGGCCGAGCACGCACGAGAAGCTCACGGTGAGCGCGGGCGCCTCGGCGGGCGGCGTGCCCGGGACGAGCAGGACGTCCTGGAACGCCCAGCGGCGCAGGTGGACGATCTGGTCCGGGACCGCGAACAGCTCGAAGAAGCCGAGACCGCGGGTCCAGAAGTCGACGGACGCTGCGAGGTCCGCCGTCGGCACGGTGACGAACTGGGGCATGCCGTAGATGCCGCGGAAGTGCTCCGGAGCCGTGGCGTCCTCGGACGGCTCGGGCACGGGGCTGATGTCGAAGGCAGGGTAGGTGTCGGTCATGCGACCACCCTGGAGCCTGACGTCGCGTCAGGGTCAAGCGGGGACGTCTCGGGGGACGCAGAAGGGCCGCGCGCTGCGCGGCCCTTCGTCGGTCAGACCCTCGACGCCGTGGGCGACGAGGGCCCGGGTGTCACAGAGGCTGGATGTTCGTCGCCTGGGGGCCCTTGGGGCCCTGGGTGACGTCGAACGAGACGCTCTGGTTCTCCTCGAGCGAGCGGAAGCCGGTGGCCGCGATCTCGCTGTAGTGGGCGAACACGTCGGCGGTGCCGTCCGAGGGGGCGATGAAGCCGAAGCCCTTCTCGGCGTTGAACCACTTCACGGTGCCAGTAGCCATGATGTCTTCTCTCGTTGAAACGTGCGTCCCACGAACGTGGGTCCGCTTGTCACGCCTTGTGGGGCGCTGACGGGTGTGGAGGCGGGATCGGGACGATCCGGCCGGGCTCGCGGTCGGTGCCGCGAGGTGTCTGGTCGCCTGCTCGAGCGCGGTCACCACGGTCGTCGGCCGCGTGTAGCGGTCGTGCACCTGGAATCCGTCGGGGAGCCGGGTGACCATGCCGGCGTACTCGCCGTCGGACGTGGCGACCCACAGGTCGTCGTCGACGCGGCTCAGCACGGGCTGGGGTCGGGCGGTGCCCACGACGGCAGAAGCAGTCGTGGGGTGTACAAGGGTGGAGGTGGTGATGTTCTCTGCTCTCGCTCCGCGCTCAGTGGTGGGCGGAGATCGTCGGTGGCAGCTTCTGCTGCTCGGCGCGCACGTCCTCGCGTCGGAGCTGAGGAACGCAGGACGTCGCAGGAGCATGTCCCGCGACCCGAGCGCGACTCCCAGACTACACCACACCTCTCCTCGTGCGCGGGAAGGCTCAGCCGCAGCTGTCGCAGATGCCGGTCGCAGGGAGCGTCATGAAGCACGTGGGGCAGATGGGCGCGGGCCTCTCGGGCTCCGCGGCGCGGCGGGGCGTGGTCGTGCGTGCCCGCGGCGTGCTCGACGGAGCGCGTCGGGCACGCTGCACAGGAGGCGGCGTCGGGGCAGCGGGGCCGTACGCCTCGAAGCCGTGCTTGCGCAGGATCGTCGTCGCGTCGATCCTGCCGCCGTCGAGCTCCTCGGCCGTCGCCGCCCGGCCGGTCGCGTTCTTGTGCGCGACGCCGAGGACCGCCTTCGAGTCGTACGTCCGGTCCTCGTGGTCGAAGGTCTCGCGCACCGACGGCGTGAACCCGTAGACGCCGAGGAAGTTCTCGGCCCCGCGGTCGTCGTACTCGGCGATCGCGGAGAGGATGTGCTGGCGGGTCACGGCGGAGAAGGTAGCCACCCGACGAGCCTAGTCCGCCGTCCGGTCGTGCCGGACCGGGAGGCGGGGCGCCGCCGTGTGGCCCCCGACACGCCCCGGCGCTGCGCGCGCAGGCGTCCCGCTGAGCCGACCGGCGTCAGCTCAGCCGACGCTCGAGGTGCACGGTGACGGTGTCGCCGACGTCCTTGCCGAGCCTCTTGCGGACCTTCGCGCTCAGCGACAGCATGAGCCCGCCGCTGCCCGTCGGCATGAGACCCACGTTCGGGAGCGCGACGCCGTCGACGCTCGCGTCGACGCGCACCGACCGCCCGGTGCCCAGCAGCTCGCGCGCGCCCGGCACCTCCACGCAGGGCCAGGTGTCGCCCTTGACGTCCACGCCGATCGGCGCGGTGAACGTGTGGTCGAGGGCGACGGGGTCGAACGGCATGAAGGCCTCCGGAAGCGGGTGGCAGGGATCCTGACGACCTCACGACCCCGTGCACCGCCGGAAATCATCGGCACCGCACGCGACGCGTCGTGCGCGCACCTGCCCCCGACGCGCGATGATGCCGTGGTGAGACTGCGCAACGACGCGGACGGCTACGGCGTCGTGACGAAGACCCTGCACTGGGCCACCGTCGCGGCGCTCGTCGCGCAGCTCGTCGTCGGGTACCTCCTCGACGACGACGGCGACGACGGCGGGGGAAGAGGCCGCGGGCGTGGTCGCGGCGAGGGGTCGGGCCGTGGACGCGGTCGCGGTGGCGACGACCGCGACGACGACGACGGCGGGCTCGCGGAGCTGGTCGACGGCGACCTCGACGGGCTGCTCGGCGTGCACGTCGCGCTCGGACTGACGATCCTCGTCCTCACGGTGGTCCGGCTGCTGTGGCGGCGTCTGACGCCGCTGCCGCCCTGGGCGCCCGGCCTCAGCGCGGTCGAGCGCAGGCTGGCGCACGGCACGGAGGTGACGTTGTACGCGGCGCTGCTCGTCATGCCCGCCACGGGGATCACGCTGCTGCTCGTCGACGACGACCTGCTGTGGTTGCACGTCGCGAGCCACGTCGTGTTCTTCGTCGCGCTCGCCCTGCACGTCGGCCTCGTGCTCAAGCACCAGGTCGTGGACCGCGACCGGTTGCTGCGCCGGATGCTCTGAGCGTCGGCGACGTCAGCCACCGAACCCCCGGCCCATCGGGCCGGCGGGCGTGGCGTTGCGCTCCTTGCCGCACCGCGCGCACGTGAAGTACTGCGAGTCCTCCACCTGCCGGCGAAGCCATCGGTGCATCCCGACGAGGCATCGCAAGTCCTTCATGACGCGCCCCTCTCCACCCCGTGGCCGTCGTCGCGGTGCACCGCGACGGGTGACCACCTCCCACGGTAGCCCTGCCGAGGGCCGGAGCCCAGGGCGTCGTGCGGGCTGCTCACGACCGGCTCACGGCTCGGCCCCGGGATCCGCGGACGGTCTCCCACCCAGGACGGTGCGCAGCCGCTCCTGGCGCGCCCGGTACGCGGGCCCGAACCGGGCGTCCGAGCGTTCGAGCCGCCGCGGGTGCCGCGCGTACCGGCGTCGGGCCCAGTACGACGACGGCTTGGCGAGCCGGACGGCACCGACGAACGCGACGAGCGGCACGACGATCCCGATCAGGCCCGTCGCGAGCTTGCCCTTGAGGATGCACACGAGCGCGAGGCACAGGTGCACGACGACCGTGACGACGTACGCGACCCGGCCGCTCGCCGCGCCGTCCGACGTGACCCCGATCGGGGACGCGGAGAACAGCAGGGCGCCGCCGATCGCGCCCCCGACGAGGATCGCCTCGATCGACCGCTGGCCCTGCTCGGCCCAGTACACGTCGTCGAGGTACAGCCAGAGCGCGAACTCGTCGAGGGCGAGCGCCGCGCCGGCTCCGAAGAGCAGCGCGAGGACCTCGGACCACGGGTGGCCGGGGGAGTAGCGGAACTCGAGCATCCCCGTGAGCAGGACGAGCAGGATGCCCCAGACCTGGTGGTGCACGTGCACGCCGCCGATCGAGACGTCCCTGATCAGCGACCGCCTCCCGGGCGGACGATCTGCCTCCGAGGACTGCCGCGCCCGGATCCTGCGGGTGACGGACCGGACGACGACGAACGTCACGACGAACCCGACCAGCGCGAACAGCGCGGGCGCACGCCCGGCGTCGACCACGTGCTCCGTGTACCAGCCCATGTCCCTCCCGCTCCGACACCATCGTCGGGCGCGCGGCGGGACGGCGCGACCGCGTCGGCCGGCGCCGCGTCAGGGCCGGGCGACGGTGCGTCGTGCGGCTGCTAGCGTGACCGGGCCCCTCGGCCCGCCGTCGTCGGGCCGAGCGGAGGAGCGAGATGGATGTGGCAGTGCAGCGTGACGACGACGACGGCCCTGCCGGCCCTGCCGGCCCCGCCGGCCCGGCGAGGGACCCTCGCGCTCGTGGCGCCGCGCGGGTGCGCACGGCCCTGCGTCTCGTGCTGGCGCTCGCGCTGCTCGCAGCGCCCGCCTGGGTGCTGGCGACGACGGGCGACGCCGTCCCGCACCAGCACTGGTCGCTCGCCGCGCTGCTCGCGCTGAGCGCCGTCGCGGGGCTCGCCCTGGGCATCGCGACGGTCCTCGCCGCTCGGCGCACGCCGACCGACCGGCGCCACGGGGACGGCCGGCGCCGCCGGGTGCTGCGCGCGACCGTCGCCGGGCTCGGGTTCGCGGCCCTCGTCGTCCTCGCGGCGGCGGTGGTGTGGCTGCGGCCCTTCGTCGCGACGGCACCGGCCCTCGCGGCGCTCGAGAGCGACGACGCCGTCGAGGTCCGCGAGGAGGCGGGGTGGTACGCGTTCGTGCCGCGCGACGGGGACCCGACGACGGGCCTCGTCTACTCGCCCGGCGCTCGCGTCGACGCGCGGGCCACGGCGGCGGTCCTGCGGCCGCTCGCCGAGGCCGGTTACCTGGTCGTCTCGCTCAAGGAGCCCCTCGGCATCGCGTTCACGTCGCCCGCGCAGTCGGCTGCCGCGATGGACGCGTTCGGCGGCGTCGACCGGTGGGCCGTCGGCGGTCATTCGCTCGGTGGCGTCGTGGCGTCGTCGTTCGCAGCGGACCACGAGGACGAGGTCGACGGCCTGCTGCTGCACGGCTCGTACCCCAGCAAGGACATCAGCGGGACGGACCTGCTGGTCACCTCGGTCTGGGGATCTCGGGACGGGCTCTCGACGCCGGACAAGATCCAGGCCTCGCGCGCCGACCTGCCGCCGGGCACGCGCTTCGTCGAGGTGCCCGGCGGGGTCCACGCGTTCTTCGCCGACTACGGGGAGCAGCCGGGCGACGGCGTCCCGGGGACCAGCCGCGCCGACGCCCAGGCGCAGATCGTCACGGCGAGCCTGGAGGCGCTCGACGCGGTGGCGGCTCCGTAGCCCCTGGCGGCCGGGGCGTGGCAGCGGTTCCGGCGGTCCGGGCGGTCAGGGCCGCCAGGACTCGTCGTAGTCCGGGTGGTCGGCGTAGACGGTGGCGAGCTCCTTGAGGATCCGGTCGCCGACGAACGAGACCCCGCTCTGGGCGCGGGCGCTGCTGTCACGCTCCAGGTCGACGGTCATGTCGTAGCCGGTGGCCTCGTGCGCGAGCTCGACGATGCGCCGCTTCGCGTCGCACTCGGCCAGCACCCGGGCCGGGCTCCAGCGCGCCCGATGCCGGGCAGGCCCCGCCTCGCCGTCCTCGCCGGCCTTGCCGTCGTCCGGCCCGACGGCTCGCGCCGCGGCCACGTCCTCGGCGATCCTGGAGAGCAAGAACTCGGTCGGCGTCATGGGCCTAGTGTCCCGCCTGCGCGTCCGTGACGACGAGCTCGACCACCTCCACGCCCCACCCGAGCGGCTCGTGGCGGGCGACGCGCCACCCGGCGCGCTCCGCGAGGCGGGCGACGTCGTCCGGCGTGCGCGGCGGCGCGCCGGTGGCGGCCAGCGACAGCAGGGCGTGCTCGGCGGCGTGCGGGCTGAGCCCGTCGGGTGCGAAGTCCTCGACCAGGACCACGTGGGGAGCGGCCGCCCGCAGCGTCGTCAGCAGCGAGACGAGCTCGGCGTCGGTGCGGTGCCCCGCGCCCAGCGCGCTGACGGCCACGTCGACGCCCGGCCACACCGTGGCGAAGGCCCACGACGACGCGTCCTGGTCGCCGCCCGCGGCGTCGCGCAGGGCGGCGAGCGGGACGGTCTCCTCGACCACGGTCACCGACTCGACGCCCGGGACGTCGCCGAGCCGCTCGGCGACGACCACCGCTCCCGGGCCCCCGACGGCGACGTTCGTCGCGCCCTCCCACACGGGCCACGACGCGAGACCGGTGAGGACGTACGCGAGGACGTCGGCGTGCTCGACGAGCTCCGCGGCGCGCTCCACGTCGCGCTCCACCTCGGACCGCAGGGTGCGTCCCCGCACCTGCTGCCACGCGGGCACGCCGGCGCGCTGCGCACGGGCGAGCCCGGCGAGCGCGAGGACGAGGTCGGCCTCGTGGCCGTCGTACTCCTCGCGCTCGTGCTCGTCGTCGAGGAGCTCCACGCCGGCGTCGCCGAGCCGCAGGGTCGACCCGTCGACGTCCACGATCCCGACGCCGACCAGGACGCCCGCGAGGGTCTCGACGGTCCCCGGCGGCACGGAGAGCGCGCCCGCGAGGTCGTCGACGTCGCGCGGGCCCGTGCCGAGCGCGTCGAGCAGCCCGAGCTGCAGGGCCGCGCGCGTCGCGAGCCACGGCACGGGGGAGGGGACGCCAGCCGGCGCGGCCGCTGCCGGTGCCGCGGCGCCACCGCCGGCCGGTGTCGCGGCGGTGGTGCCGTCCTGCTCGGTCGGCATGGCATGGGCGACGTCGGCGGCGGCCGGCTCGAGGTGCCAGTAGCCGGTGACGTCCACGTGCGACCGGTCGAGCCCGCGCTCGCGCACGAGATGCCGGCGCACGGGCAGCAGCGCGCGGCTCTCCGCCGCGGCCCACGCGTACGCCTGCCCTGGCCACCAGTCGAGCGCGCGGACGGCGTCGTCGAGCACCGTCCGGTCGCCCTCCGGTGCGACGACCCAGCGGACCGTGTCGCCGGGGCGCAGCGCGAGCTCCTGCCGGGCGCACCCGTCCGCGACGTGGACCACGACCTGCACGGGCACGTCGACCGGGCGCTCGTCGAGGAAGCGGCCGATCGCCGGCAGCGCCGTCTCGTCGCCCGCGAGCAGCGCCCACACGACGTCGTCGGGCCACACGGTCGACGCCTTGGGCCCGACGAACCACACGTCCGAGCCCGGTACGGCTCCGGCGGCCCACGCGGCCGCCGGGCCGTCGCCGTGCAGCACGACGTCGAGGTCGAGCTCGCCCGCGACCGGGTCGACCCGGCGGGGCGTGTAGTCGCGGCCCTGGCGCTGCGACGAGGGGAGCCAGTCGATGCCGTGCGCACGCTGGACCGGCAGCGCGGCCTCGACGTCCCCGTCGGCGGCGAAGACCAGCTTCACGTGGTCGTCGAAACCGGGCGCCGCGAACGCGGGCATCGGCAGGCCGTCGCGCTCGAACGCGCCGAGCTCGGGGCCCGCGAGGGTGAGGCGCCGCATGCGCGGCGTCACGTCGACGACGCGCGCGACCTCGACATGACGCAGGACGAGCGGGTGGGTGCGCAGGCGGTGCTGGGCCATCAGGAGAACTGGTCCTCGACGACGTCGAGCAGGGCCGTCGCCTCGTGGTAGTCGCCGCGGATCGTCCACGTCGGCAGGTCGTGCGCCTGCCCGGCCTGGAAGGACGGCAGCCCGGCGAACACCGGGTCCTCGGAGAGCGTCGCGACGTCGGCCGTCGCGCCGTTGAACCCGATGACGAACACGGTCGGAGCGGTGAACACCGAGCCGACCTGCTCCGCGGAGACCTCGAACATGTCGCCGCCCGCCGTGTACGGCTCGGCGCCCGTGCGCTCCTGGACCGTGTCGATCTCGAAGCCGAGGTCCTCGAACGTGCTGGGCAGTGCCTCGCCCTCGATGAGCGCGTACGTCGTCCCCTCCGACGTCCGCGCGAGGAAGGCCGTCGGGCCGTCGGGCACGGTGATCGCGTCGCGCACCTCGGCGAGGCGCTCGTCGTACCCGGAGACGAGCTCGTCGGCGGTGTCCGCCTGGGCGAACACGTCGTCGGCGAGGAACTCGAGCTGCTCCTGCCACGTGGTGAACGACCCGGACACGAGGACCGTGGGGGCGATCTGGCTCAGGCCGTCGTAGACGTCGGTCGCCTGCTTGAGGGGGAAGCCCCACCCGCCGCCCACGATGAGGTCGGGCTCGAGCGCGAGGATCGCCTCGAGGTTGTACCCGTCCGCGCTCCAGTCCATGAGCTCGGTGCCGTCCACCTCGGCCTCCTCGGCCCAGAACGGGGAGAACGCCGGATCGGGGTCGTCCGTGACCTCGGGGACCGTCGCGAGCACGGGCACGTCGAGGGTGTACAGGTACCCGGCGAGGGCATGGTTGAGCACGACGACGCGCTGCGGGTCCGCGGGGACGGTCACCTCGCCCTGGTCGGTCACCACGACGCGGTCCGCGGCCTCGGAGGTCGACGTGTCGGGGGCCGCGTCATCGGTCGCCGTGGCACCGGGGTCGGTGCTCGTGGAGCACGCGCCGAGCGCGAGCACGGCGGCGGTGGTCAGCGCGGCGGCGCGGAGGGTGGCACGACGCAGGGGCAGCATGGAGAGACCTCACACTCGGGAGTCGGGATGCGAGGGCCGCGTCCGGCGGCACGCCTCACGAGGTTAGGCTAACCACACCTGACGCCGCGAACGTCCCCGGAGGCGACATCTCCGGTCCCGGACCTGACACCGGACGCGCCGCGGGAGCCACCCGGGCGGCACCGGGGAGAGGAGCACCATGACACCGACGGCCCTGAGCGCCGTCGTGCCCGAGAACTCGATCCGGTTCCTCGGCCACGGCACCCACACCCACGACGAGCCGCACCTCGTCCACGTCGTCACCGGCACCGCCGAGCTCGTCGTCGACGGCGCCCCTCTCACCCTGCGCACCCACGAGAGCCTGTGGCTCGCGCCGGGCGTGCCGCACTCGATGCGCCTGCCCGACGGCGCGATGGCGCTCGGCCCGATCCTGTCGCCGGGCGTCGAGCCCGGGCAGCGCGCCCGGCGGCTGGGCGTCGTGCCGGCCATCACCTCGCTGCTCACGGCCGCGCTGTGCGCCGGTCCCACCTCGCCCGAGCAGGTGGCCCCTTTCCGCGCTGCCCTCGAGGACGTGCTGCGGGGTCTCGGCACCGACTACTTCGCGCTCACGCCGCCCCAGCACCCCGTGGCGCGCGCCGTCGCGGCCGAGGCGCCCGGCACCGAGGCGACCCTCGACGAGCTCGCCGCGCGCCGGCGCACGAGCACGCGCCACGTGCAGCGGCTCTTCGTCGAGGAGACGGGACTGGCGTTCGGGCGCTGGCGCACGCGGTCGCGGCTCAACGTCGCGATCGCCCGCCTGCGCGGCGGGTCGCAGCTCGACGCGGCCGCCCACGCCGCCGGCTACGCGACCCGCGCCGGGCTCCTGCGCGCGCTGAGCCGCGAGACGGGGATCGGCGTGGCCGAGCTGTCGCACGACCCCGTCGCGGCGCTCGCGGCAGGGACGGGCGTGCCGGTCTGAGCTCCGCGGCCGACGTCGGTCCATACTGGCGTCGCGGCGGGCACGGGCCCGCCGGGGCGCCCGGCGGACGGGCCCGCACCACGGAGGCAGCATGACGTCGAAGGCCGGCCCCGAACAGGTCCCCGCTCCCGCGCGGCGCGCGTCGTTCCTCAGCGCGCTCGTGCCGCCCGCGCAGCGGCGGCCCCTCGACGAGCTCGCCGACCGGCTCGACCTCGAGGCAGGCGACGCGCGGGCCAAGACCTCGGCGTTCTGGGTGATGCTCGTCCTGTCCGGGATCATCGCGGTCGCCGGTGTCATCACCGACTCCACGGCGACGGTCATCGGCGCCATGATCATCGCGCCGCTGTCGACCCCGATCCTCGGCGTCGGGCTCGGGATCGTCACGGCGAAGGGCCGGCTCGTCGCCCGCTCCGTCCTGACGGTCGTCCTCGGGCTCGCGACGGTGGTCGTGCTCGGCTGGCTCGTGGCGCTCGTGCTCCCGGACACGGCGCACGTCCTCGCGAACTCCCAGGTGACCGGCCGGACGTCACCCGGCCTTCCCGAGCTCGTCGCGGCGTTCGCGACCGGCTTCGCGGGCGCCATCGCGCTCGCCCGCCGCGACCTCGGCGACGTGCTGCCCGGCATCGCCATCGCCATCTCGCTCGTCCCGCCGCTCGGCGTCGTGGGCGTGTGCCTCGGTGCCGGAGCGCCGTCGCTCGCCGCGGGCGCGCTGCTGCTCTTCACGTCGAACGCGGTCGCGCTCGTCATCGCCGCGACCGTCGTCTTCACCGGCGCGGGGTACGCGGCCGAGGCGTCCGAGGCGCGCGCGGTCGTCCACGGCCCGCGGCGCGTGCGCCGGGCCTACCTGGTCGCAGGCGTCGCGCTCGTCGTCGTCGCCGTCCCGATGGTCGCGAACACCGTGCAGGCGGCGCTCGCGGAGCTGTGGGCGGGCCAGACCCGCGCCGCCGCGCAGGAGTGGCTCGCCGACGACCCCGCAGCGGTCGTCGAGGGCGTCACGTGGCAGGGCCAGGAGCTCGTCGTCGCCGTGCGGACGCCGAACGAGCTCCCGCCCGTCGACACGCTCCAGTCCGACGTCGACGCGCTCGTCCCCTGGCAGCCCGAGGTCGTGGTCGTCCACACCGTCGGCGAGCGGGTCGAGGAGGACGGCTGACGGCGATGGTCGGGCACCCGGCACCGTCACCCCGGGGCCGGGGCCGGGGCCGGAGCCGGGTCAGGCGACGTCGAGGTCCGCGTAGAGCGCCGCGTGGTCGGACGCCGCGTGCACCGGCGACGTCATCGTGTCGTAGTGGGGGAACAGGGTGCCGTTGCGCCCGCCCCAGACGCCCTGGCGGAAGACCGATCCGCCCACCGTGCGCTCGAACAGCGCGGGGGAGAGCAGCACGTAGTCGATCTTCTGGCTCGCGGTCCCGTTGCCGTAGGTCCCGGGCCGCTCGTCCCCGGCGAACGTCGGGTGCGTGCTGACGTCGCGCAGGTCCGTCCCCTCGAGCAGCGGCCGCAGCGGGGCGCTGTCGGGGGTGTCGTTGAGGTCGCCCGCGACGACGACGTTCTGCTGCCCGCTCGCGCGCAGCCGCCGGTAGATCTCGGCCACGTGCCGGGCCTGCCGGCGCCGGGTGGCGTCGCTCACCGCCTGGACGCCGTAGCCCTTGGACTTGAAGTGGTTGACGAGGACCGTGATCGTCGCACCGGACGGGAGCTGGACGACGTACTCGGGGCAGTCGCGCCCGAAGACGACCCGCCCGCTCGAGTCGCGGTCGTCGACGTGCGAGCGGATGCCCCCGATGCCGAGGCGGCGCGTCGTGAGGAGCCCGACGTCGATGCCGCGGTCGTCGTTGCCGTCGATGAGCATGACGTGCGGGTACAGCGGCCTGCCGGTGCGCGTGACGACGCCCGCGTCCGTGAAGTGCTTGAGCGCGATGCGGCTCTCGGCCTCGACGACGGCGAGGACGTCCGCGTCCACGTCGGCGATGACGCGCGCCGCGTGCGCCGTGGCGAGCTCGTCGACCCGCTCCTTGACGAGGTCGACCCACCCGATCCAGTCGCCGCGGCCCGTCGCGACGACCTCGGTCCGCGCCGTCCCCGCGGCGAGCGAGCCGGTGCGGCGCAGGAGGCGTCCCCGGACCTGGCGCAGGACGGCGAGCTCCGCGCCGTCGGACCGGAGCAGGCCCAGCGTCTCCAGGTGCTCCAGGACCTCGGCGCGCACGGCGTCGGTGTAGTCCTCCTCGCCGAGCAGCGCGTTGACGCGGGCGTGCGCCGCGAGGACCTCGTTCCCGCCCCCGCTCATCGGGCCGTGCATCGCGCGCGGCCGCTCGAACAGGTTCTCCACGTTGTACGCACCGACCCGGACCGGCATCGCGGCCTCCCTCACGTCGCCCCGACGCGAGGTCGGGGACCCGTCCGGGCGTCGTGACGGTCGGCGCCCTACCTGGGGAGAGGGCGCACCGCCGCGGTCCGGACGTCGTGCACGCGTCCGCCCGCAGCAGCGTGCACGGGAAAGGCTCGGCCGGTGTCACCGCCACCGACCGAGCCGCTCGGGACCCGACGACGCCGTCAGCGCGGGCGCGGCGCCGGTGCCGTCGGGTAGATGTCGCGGAACGTGGGCTCGAACGCGGGTCTGAGGAGTCTCATCCCCGCCTCGTCGGGCGTGCGCCCGCCCTTGACCGCGTTGCACGGCTCGCACGCCGCGACGGCGTTGAGCCACGTCGTCGTCCCGCCCTGGCAGCGGGGCACGACGTGGTCCATCGTGGTGGCGGTCCCGCCGCAGTAGGCGCACCGGTACCGGTCACGTCGCAGCAGGGCCGCACGCGAGTATGGGACCCGGCCCTGGCGGTCGTAGACCCATCGTGCGTGGACGTACCGCACGAGCTCGACGGAGCGGGGCCGCTGGTACGGCCCGAACGTCTCGCCCTCGACCACCTCGAGGACCTCGGCGACGCGCCGGTGCAGCATGCGGATCGCGTGCCGCAGCGAGACGCGGCCGAGCACCTGGCTGCCGCCGAGGTTGTAGATGACCACCTCGCTCATGGTCGCG
This sequence comes from Cellulosimicrobium sp. Marseille-Q4280, assembly GCF_943181405.1. Taxonomy (GTDB): domain Bacteria; phylum Actinomycetota; class Actinomycetes; order Actinomycetales; family Cellulomonadaceae; genus Cellulosimicrobium. The sequence goes on along the minus strand of NZ_CALPBY010000002.1, from coordinate 520,481 downwards.
TCTCCTGTCTCGTTCCTGGCCGGGACGACGAGAGCCGCCCCAGAACGGTGCCCCGGGACGGCTCAGCAGGTCGACGACAGAGGTCGTCTACCTGAGGAGCGCCCTTCGGGACAGGTCGGTGGTCCACGGGTACGTCATGCGGTCCACCAGCCTCTCGTCGGTCGTCACGGTCGAGCGTCCGGGCGGTCTCGACCGGACGAAAAGCAGGCTATGCCCGCCAGGGCCCCACGTCCACGGTTTACGCGCGCCTGTCGCTGCAGGACGGAGGCTAGCGTGGTCGTGCCGCCGCGGGTCGGCGGGCGCGGGACACAGGTGCGGGACGAGGAGAGGACGGCGACAGCGGTGGAGCTCACGGAGCGCACGACGTGGCGAGGGCGCGAGGTCGCCTGGGCGCGCGAGGGCAGCGGTCCGCCGCTCGTGCTGTGCCACGGGACGCCGTGGTCCTCTGCGCTGTGGGCGCCGTTCGCCCGGGCGCTCGCGGCCGAGTTCACCGTGCACGTCTGGGACATGCCCGGCTTCGGGCGGTCCTCGAAGGAGCCGGAGCACGCGGTCGACCTCGCGACCCAGGGCGAGCTGTTCGCCGACCTGCTGGCGCAGTGGGGGCTCGACGCCAGGCGTGCCGGGGCGCAGGCGCCCCACGTGCTGGCCCACGACGTCGGGGGCGCGGTGGCGCTGCGGGCGCACCTCGTGCACCAGGTGCCGGTGTCCTCGCTGTGCCTCGTCGACGTCGTGGCCCTGCGCCCGTGGGGGTCGCCGTTCTTCCGGCTCGTCGCCGAGCACGCCGACGTCCTCGAGCGGCTGCCGCCCGCCGTCCACCGGGGCGCGGTCGAGGCGTACGTGCGCGGTGCGAGCCACCGCGGGCTGCGCGACGACGACCTCGCGACGCTCGTGGAGCCGTGGCTGGGCGACGAGGGCCGCGCGGCGTTCTACCGGCAGGTCGCCCAGGCCGACGAGCGGCACACGGCCGAGCTCGAGCCGCTGCTCGGGCAGGTCGGCGCACCGACGCACGTCGTGTGGGGCGAGGAGGACACCTGGATCCCGGTCGACCGGGCGCACCGCCTACGGTCGGCGATCCCGGGGGCGACCCTCGCGCTCGTCCCCGGCGCCGGGCACCTGGTCCATCTCGACGCGCCGGTCGAGCTGGCGACGGAGCTGCACCGCTGGCTCGTGTCCGTGCGCTGACCGCCTCCGCCGCAGGACCGCTGCCGGACGGGTCTCAGTCGCCCGCGGCGGGCGCGGGTGTCAGGGGCAGCCGGACGACGAAGCGCGTGTCGCCCGGCCGGGACGTCACCGACAGGTCGCCGTGGTGCTTGTTCACGACGATGCGCCACGAGATGTCGAGGCCGAGCCCCGTGCCCTGGCCGACGGGCTTCGTCGTGAAGAACGGCTCGAAGATGCGGGGCAGGACGTCCGCGGGGATGCCCGTCCCGGTGTCGGCGATCTCGATCTCTGCGGCGTCCTCGGTACGGCGCGTCGTCACGGTGAGCGTGCCCTCGCCCTGCGTCCGCCCGTCCGACGACGCGCCCATCGCCTGGGCCGCGTTCTCCACGAGGTTCGTCCAGACCTGGTTGAGCTCCGCGGCGAACACCGGCACGGCGGGCAGCTCCGGGTCGTAGCGGCGCACGACGGAGATCCCGGCGAGCGCGCGGTCGAGCATGACGATCGTGGAGTCGATGAGCTCGTGCAGGTCGACGGGGCGGAACGGGGCGCGGTCGAGCTGGGAGTACTGGCGCGCGGCACCGACGAGCGAGGAGATGCGCACGGTGGCGTCCTCGATCTCGGCCATGAGCTGCTCGGTCTCGATGGTGTAGGCGAGCCAGCTCACCGCGCCGGTGAGCGCGCCGGCGTCGATGCGCTCGGCGGCCCGGTCGAGCCACGGCTCGTCGATGCCGGCCTGCACCAGCGCGGGGGCGACCCGCCAGCCCTCGGGCATCCCGTGGTCGTCGAGCCAGTCCGTGAGCCGGTCCTCGAGGTCGGAGGTCTCCAGCGCACCGACGACGTCCGCCTCCCGCGCGTCGGCGTACCGCTCGAGCGCCTCCTCCTGGAGGCGGATGAGGACGGCGAGCGTCGCGCGGTCGTAGGGGCCGTCGGCGATGAGTGCGAGCTTGTGGCGCATGGCGCTTACGCGCTCGCGGAGCGTGCCGGTGGCGCGCACGGCCGCTGCGGCCGGGTTGTTCAGCTCGTGGGTCAGCCCGGCCGAGAGGGAGCCGAGCGCGAGGAGGCGCTCGCGCTGCCCGACGAGCTGCTGCGCGTCGCGCGTGCCCCAGAACACGCCCTCGAGCAGGTGCACCGCCATGGGGAACCACTCGGTCATGAGCTTGGCGAAGTCCGGCGCGGAGAGCACGAAGAACCGCGACGGCTCGAGCACGCGCACGCTGTGCAGGTACGTCTGGGGCAGGCGGTCGCCGAGGTAGGCGTTCCACGCGCCCATGTAGACGCCGACCTGCCGGGTGCGGTTGATCTCGACGTCGTCGGTGCCGACGCGCCGGAACAGCGCGACGCCGCCGTCGAGCAGGACGAAGAACCGCTCGGCGGGCTCGCCCTCGCGGCACAGCCAGCCCGGCTCGGCGTGCTCGACGTGCCCGGTGCGGCACAGCCACGCGAGCTGGTCGTCGGTGAGGTGCTCGAAGAGGAACGTGGCGCGCAGCTCGTCGACGTCGCACGGCAGCCAGCCGCTCGTGCCGGGGACCGTGGCGTCGCCGGTCCCGGTGCTCGGCCGGGCGTCGTCCTGGGTGCCGGTCATGGCGTCACCTCCGGTGGGTCAGAGCTGTTCGAGGTAGCGGTGGACGAGCATGACCGCCATCGCGCCCTCGCCCACGGCGGAGGCGACGCGCTTGGCGGACTCGGCGCGGACGTCGCCCGCGGCGAAGACGCCGGGGACGGACGTCTCGAGGTGGTAGGGCGGTCGCTCGAGCGGCCAGCCCGGGGGCAGGGGTCCGTCGTGCGGGAGGTCGGGGCCGGCGAGCACGTACCCGCGGTCGTCGCGCGCGACCACGCCGTCGAGCCAGTCGGTGCGGGGCGCGGCGCCGATGAAGACGAACGCCCACCCGCAGTCGACCCGGCTCGTCGCGCCGGTGTCGACGTCGCGCAGCTCGAGGTGCTCCAGGTGGTCGTCGCCGACGGCGGCCGTGACCTCGGTCCGCGTGAGGACGCGCAGCCGGGGGTGGGCCTCGACCTGCTCGACGAGGTACGCCGACATGGACCGGGACAGGGTGTCGCCGCGCACGACGAGGGTGACCTGCTTCGCCTCGCGCGCCAGGTACAGCGCTGCCTGGCCCGCCGAGTTGGCGCCGCCGACGACGTACACCTCCTGGTCGTGGCACGCGGCCGCCTCGGTGAGCGCCGACCCGTAGTACACCCCGCGCCCCACGAGGTCGCCGAGCCCGGGGCCGTCGAGCAGCCGGTACGACACCCCCGACGCGAGGACGACGGTGTGCGCGTCGATCGACGTGCCATCGGGGAAGCGGACGCTGCGGGCCGAGCCCGCGACGTCGAGCTCGATCGCGTCGCGCGTCGTGACGATCTCCGCCCCGAACCGCACCGCCTGGCGTCGCGCGCGGTCGGCGAGCTGGGCGCCGGAGATGCCGTCGGGAAAGCCGAGGTAGTTGTCGATGCGCGAGCTCTGCCCGGCCTGCCCGCCCGTGGCGGTGCGTTCGACGAGCACGGTGCGCAGGCCCTCCGACGCGCCGTAGAGCGCCGCGCTGAGGCCCGCGGGACCGCCCCCCACGACCACGAGGTCGTAGAACTCCTCGGTGGGCCGGGTCGCGAGGCCGACGCGCTCGGCGAGCGTCGCGTCGTCGGGCGCGACGAGCGCCTCGCCGTCGGGCGTGACGACCAGCGGCAGGGAGGTGGCGTCGGCCTGGGCGGCGGTCAGCAGCCGCGTCCCCTGCTCCGAGTCCGAGGCGTACCAGCGGTAGGGCACCCGGTTGCGCGCGAGGAACTCGCGCACCTGCGACGACCGCGCGGACCAGCGGTGCCCGACGACGACCGCCTCGGCGGGACGCCGCCGGTCGGTGCGCTGCCAGGCCTCGAGCTGGGCGTCGACGACGGGGTAGAGCTTCTCCTCGGGCGGGTCCCACGGCTTGAGGAGGTAGTAGTCGAGGTCGACGACGTTGATCGCCTCGATCGCGGCGTCGGTGTCCGCGTACGCGGTGAGCAGGACGCGACGCGCAGCGGGGAAGAGGTCCATCGCCTGCTCGAGCAGCTCGACGCCCGTCATCTGCGGCATGCGGTGGTCGGCGAGGATGACGGCGACGTCCTCGCCACGCAGCGCGAGCTCGCGCAGCGCCGCGAGCGTGTCGGCGCCCGACTCGGCGCGCACGACCCGGTACCGGTCGCCGTAGCGCCGCCGCAGGTCGCGCGCGACGGCGCGCGAGACCCCGGGGTCGTCGTCGACGGTGACGATGGCGGGTCGAGACGTCGGTGCGACGGGTTCCACGCGGCCTCCTCGGAGGGCCCCGGACGGGCCGAGTGCCATCCTCTCCCCGGGGCCCCCGCACGTCCACGGGTGCGGTCGTCGGGTCACCCGGGCGTGCGTGGCGCAGACCACACTTGACGCCCTCGTGGCGTGCGCTAGGTTAGGCAAGCCAAACCTCAGAACTTACCGGTGCGCGGCGTGCGCCCGGACCTTCTCCCTGCCTCGAGGAGCTTCGTCATGCCCTCAGCACGACCACTCGTCGCGCCGGCCGCGTCCGTCGCGACCACGGCGCGCGCCGTGCCGCCCTCGCCCGCTCGCGCCGCCACGTCGTTGCTCACGACGGCGAGCGCCGGCGCCTACGCGACCACGCTGCACGCCGTCGTCGACGACGTCGCGGCCCGCGTGGCGGCCGTCTCCCAGCCGTGGTCCGGCGCGTCGCGGGCCCAGCTCGCCGCACTGGTCGACGCCGTGGATCTCGACGCGCCGGGTGTCGGCACCGACGTCGCGCTGCGCGAGACCGCCGACCTCTACGCGACCCACGCCGTGTGGTTCCACGACCCGGCGTACGCCGCGCACCTCAACTGCCCGGTCGCGCTGCCGGCCGTGGGAGCCGAGGCGATGCTCGCGGCGGTCAACACGTCGGTCGACACCTACGACCAGTCGACCGTCGCGACGCTCATGGAGCGCCGCCTCGTCGCCTGGACCGCCGAGCGCATCGGGTACGTCGCGGGCGACGGCGTGTTCACCTCCGGAGGCACCCAGTCCAACCTGCAGGCGCTGTTCCTCGCCCGCGAGCACGCGGTCGAGCGCGAGACGCGCGGCGGCGCGACCGGCCGCGCCCCCGGGGCACCGACCCGCTCCGACGTGCTCCCGCGCCTGCGCGTCCTCACGAGCGCGTCCAGCCACTTCAGCGTCGCCCGCTCGGCGTTCCTGCTCGGCCTCGCGGAGGACGCCGTCGTCACGGTCGCCGCCGACGCCGACGGCCGCCTCGACCCCGCGGCGCTCGCGGGGGCGCTGGCGCGCGTGCTGGCGGCGGGCGACGTCGTCATGGCCGTCGTGGCCACCGCCGGGACGACCGACCGCGGCTGCGTCGACCCGCTCGCGGCGGTCGCCGACGCGTGCGACGCCGCGGACGCGTGGCTGCACGTCGACGCCGCGTACGGGTGTGGGCTGCTCGTGTCCCCGACGCGCCGCCACCTCCTGGACGGGATCGAGCGGTCGCGCTCGATGACGGTGGACTACCACAAGGCGTTCTTCCAACCGGTGTCCGCGAGCGCGCTCCTCGTGCGGGACGCGGCGGACCTCGCGCGCGTCGCGCACCACGCCGACTACCTCAACCCGCTCGAGAACGCCGAGCCCAACCAGGTCGACAAGTCGCTGCAGACGACCCGCCGGTTCGACGCGCTGAAGCTCTGGGCGACGCTGCGGGCGCTCGGCGCCGACGGGATCGGGCGCATGGTCGACGCGGTGTGCGACCTCGCGGCCGCGGTGCACGCGGACCTCGCGGACGACCCGGACCTGCGGGTCGTCGCGCGCACCGACCTGTCCACGGTCCTGTTCCGCTACGAGCCCGCCGGGCTGGCGCGCGAGCACGCGGACCGGCTCGTGCCGCTCGTGCGGCGCGTGCTGTTCGAGTCGGGTCGTGCGCTCGTCGCCAAGACCGTGCTCGACGGCGTGCCGTGCCTCAAGCTCACGCTCCTGAACCCCGACGTCACCCTCGACGACGTGCGCCGCGTGCTCGACCTCGTGCGCACGACCGCCCAGGCGCTCGTCGACACCGACGAGCTGCTCGCCGACGACGCCCCGGCGGTGGCCCGGTGACCGCCGTCGTGCACGACGTCGTCGGGGTCGGGATCGGGCCGTTCAACCTCGGCCTCGCCGCGCTGTCCGCGCCGCTCGCCGACGTCGACGCCGTCTTCCTCGACCAGGCGCCGGAGTTTCGCTGGCACCCCGGCATGATGATCGACGGCGCCACGATCCAGGTCCCGTTCCTCGCCGACCTCGTGACGATGGCGGACCCGACCTCGCCGTACTCGTTCCTCGCGTTCCTCAAGGCGACCGGGCGGCTGTACCCGTTCTACGTCCGGGAGTCGTTCTACCCGCTGCGCGCCGAGTACGACGCGTACTGCCGCTGGGTCGCGCAGCAGCTGCCGTCGCTGCGGTGGGGCCGGCGCGTCGTCGAGGTGTCCCGTGACGAGGCGTCCGACGCGTTCGTCGTCCGGGCCGAGGTGCTCGGACCCGACGGCACCGCCGCCGGTGTCGAGGAGCACCGTGGGCGGCACCTGGTCCTCGGGGTCGGCACGAGCCCCGTGCTGCCACCCGCGCTGCGGCTGCTCGCCGAGGAGGTCGCCGCCGGGGAGCACCCGGGTGCCGGCCCGCTCGTGCACAGCGCGCAGTACGTGCCGCACCGCGACGCGCTCGCCGCGAGCGGGTCCGTCACGGTCGTGGGCAGCGGGCAGTCGGCGGCGGAGATCTACCGCGACCTGCTCGACGGCGTGCACGGGGACGGCCGCGTCGGCAGCGCGAGCGAGACGGGTCCCGGTGGCTACCGGCTCGACTGGGTGACGCGCTCGCCGCGCTTCTTCCCCATGGAGTACACGAAGCTGACGCTCGAGATGACCTCCCCGGAGTACACCGACCACTTCCACGCCCTGCCGCTGGAGCTGCGCCAGCTCCTCGGGCGCGAGCAGCGCGGGCTGTACAAGGGGATCAGCGGCGACCTGGTCGACGACATCTACGACGCGCTCTACCGGCTGAGCCTCGACCGACCCGCCCCGACGACGCTCCTCACCGACACCGAGGTCGTCGCCGCGCGCTACGAGCCGGCCGCCGTCCCCGGGTCCGGGTCCGGGTCCGACGGCTCGGGGGAGTACGTCCTGCGGCTGCGCCACGCGCAGCTCGGTCGCGAGGTCGAGCGCCGCACGCGGGCGCTCGTCGTCGCGACGGGTTACGCCGCCACGGTCCCGACGTTCCTCGACCCCGTGCGCGACCGGCTGCGGTTCGACGAGCTCGGCCGCCTCGACGTCGCGCGCGACTACACGGTCGACGCCGCGCGACGCGTGCACGTGCTCAACGGCGAGGAGCACACCCACGGCCTCACGGCGCCCGACCTCGGCTTCGCGGCGTGGCGCAACTCGGTCGTGCTGCGCACCGTCACGGGGCGCGAGGTGTACCCGGTCGAGGAGCGCATCGCGTTCCAGCAGTTCGGCCTGCCCGACGACGAGCACACCCGCCCGGTCGAGACGTCGCCCGGTGCGTCCCTCGACGTGACGGCCGCGGCGAGAGAGGGGTCCCGATGACCGCGACGACCGACCTGACGACCGACCTGACGGCTGACCTGACGACTGCGGTGGCATCCACCGGGACGACCGCCACCACCTTCGCGGTGCGGGTGCGCTGCGGCGAGGGTGTCGCGGACGTGCGCATCGAGCCCGTCGACCCCACGCGCGACGCCGCGCTCGTGCAGGGCTGGCTCGCCGACCCGCGCTCGGCGTTCTGGCAGTTCGGCCACCTCGACGTCGACGGGGTGCGCGAGTACCTCGACGGCGTCGCGGCGGACCCGCACCAGGACGCGTGGCTCGGCCGCGTGGACGGCACGCCCGCGTTCCTCGTCGAGACGTACGACCCCGCGCGGGTCACCCTCGCAGACGTCCCGGAGGCCGCCGCGCTGCTCGAGCCGGGCGACGTCGGGATGCACCTGCTCGTCGCGCCGCCGGACCCCGCCGCGGTGCGGCACGGCCTGACGTCCGCGGTCATGGGTGCCGTCGTGCGGTTCTGCCTCGCGCCGGACGGCAGGGGCGCGCGGCGCGTCGTCGTCGAGCCGGACGTGCGCAACGCGGCGATCGGCGCGAAGAACGCCGCCGCCGGGTTCCGCGTGCTGCGCGAGATCGACCTGCCCGGCAAGCGTGCGCACCTCGCGGTCGCCACGCGGCCGGACCTCGACGCGAGCCCGCTCGGCGACGGCGTCGACCCCGCCCCGCACCTGCGCCCCGACCTCGCCGACCGCGCGCACCGCCACCTCGTGGCCAAGACGATCGCCGAGCTGACCCACGAGCGGCTGCTCGCTCCGCGCACCGTGCGCGAGGCCGCCACGCCGAACGGGCCGGGGGAGTACGTCCTCGCCGTCGCGGGCGGCGCGGTCGAGTACCGCTTCACCGCCCGCCGGTACGCGCTCGAGCACTGGGTGGTCGACGAGGCGTCGATCCGCCGCACGGTGCACGACGGCGTACCCGCTGCCACCTCGCCCACCCCGACCGACGCACCGGTCGACGTGCTCGACCTCGTCGTCGAGCTCCAGCCGGACCTGCGGATCCCCGACGACCTGCTCGCGACCTACCTCGAGGAGGTCTCCTCGACGCTCGCGAGCGCGACGGCGAAGCTGGAGCGCAGCGAGTCCGCCGGCGGTCCGAGCGCGACGGACCTGCTCGACGCGTCGTTCCAGGAGGTCGAGGCGGCGATGACGGAGGGCCACCCCGCGTTCGTCGCCAACAACGGCCGCATCGGCTTCGGGCTCGCCGAGTACCGCGCCTACGCGCCCGAGAACGCCGGCCGCGTGCGCCTCGTCTGGCTCGCCGCGCGCCGGGAGCACACCCACCTCGCGCTCGGCGCAGGGCTGGACGAGGCCGCGCACTACGGCGCCGAGCTCACCGCCGACGAGCGCACCGCCTTCGCCGGGCGCCTCGCCGCCCGGGGTCTCGACCCGGCCGACTACCTGTACCTGCCGGTGCACCCGTGGCAGTGGGAGCACCGCGTGCCGATCACGTTCGCGGCAGACGTCGCGCGCGGTGACCTCGTACCCGTCGGCCTCGGCGCGGACGAGTACCAGCCCCAGCAGTCCATCCGCACCCTGTTCAACCTCACGCGGCCCGAGCGGCACTACGTCAAGGTCGCGCTCGCGATCCAGAACATGGGCTTCCTGCGCGGGCTGTCGCCCGCCTACATGCGCGCGACGCCCGCGATCAACGACTGGGTCGCCGACCTCGTCGCGGGCGACCCCGAGCTCGGCGGGAGCGGCTTCACCGTGCTGCGCGAGCTCGCCTCCGTCGGGTACACGGGCGACGTCTACCACCGCACCACGACGCCGTCCCCGCACCGCAAGATGCTCGCCGCGCTGTGGCGCGAGAGTCCCGTGCCGCGCACGGCCCCGGGCGAGCGCCTCGTGACCATGGCGTCGCTGCTGCACCGCGACGCCCGCGGCGGCGCGTACGCCACGGCCCTCGTCCGCGCGTCGGGCGTCGACCCGGCCGACTGGGTCCGGTCGTACCTGCGCGCCTACCTGCGCCCGCTCGCCCACGCGCTCCTCGCGCACGACCTCGCGTTCATGCCGCACGGGGAGAACCTCATCCTCGTCGTGCGCGACCATGTGGTGGTGCGCGCGGTCATGAAGGACGTCGGCGAGGAGGTCGCCGTGCTCGGCGAGCGCGCACTGCCGCCCGGCGTCGAGCGCGTGCGCGCCGTCGTCGACGACGCCGAGAAGGCGCTCGCGATCTTCACCGACGTGTTCGACGGCGTGCTGCGCCACCTCGCCGCGATCCTCGCCGGCGACGGCGTGCTCGGCGAGGACCGGTTCTGGTCGCTCGTCGGCGAGTGCCTCGACGACCACCGCGCCGACCACCCGGACCTGGAGACCGGCGTCGACCTGCGCGCCCAGCGGTTCGCGCACTCGTGCCTCAACCGGCTCCAGCTGCGCAACACCCTGCAGATGGTCGACCTCGCCGACCAGTCCGCGTCGCTCCTCTACGCGGGCACGCTCGCCAACCCCGCCGCGCGGGTGCGCTGACGTGGCACCCGACCGCGACCTCGACGCCGACCACGGCGGCGTGCCGGGCCCGTGGCCGGCGGCAGGCACGTTCGAGGTCTTCCGCGACGCGTGGGGCGTGCCGCACGTGCGGGCCGGCGACGAGCTCGCGCTCGCGCGGGGCCAGGGCTACGTCACCGCCCGCGACCGCGGGTGGCAGGTCGAGGTGGACCGGTGGCGCGCGGAGGGCCGCCTCGCCGAGCGTCTCGGCGAGGCGGGGCTGGTCTGGGACCGGTTCGCCCACCGGGTGCGCCTCGCCGACACCGCCCGCCGCGTCCACGCGGCGCTCGCGGACGACGACCGCGCGTGGCTCGACGCGTACACGGCCGGCGTGAACGAGGGGCTCGCGCTCGGGCGCGACGTGCCCGAGATGCACGCGCTCGCCGACCCGGCGTGGCCGGGCGGCGGCGAGCTGCCACCCCACGAGCCGTGGCCCGCGTGGGCGCCCCTCGGCGTGTTCCTCGTCGCGCACGTGCTCTTCTCGGGGTTCCCGCACGTGCTGTGGCGCGACCACGTCGCCCGCACGCTCGGCCGTTCCGCCGCCGCCGCGGCACCCGGGGACCCGCACGCCGTCGACCGGGTGCTGGACCTGCTCGCCGTCGACGGCGGCCCGTCCTCCGGCTCGAACGCCTGGGCGCTCGCCGGGTCGCGCACGACGAGCGGCGCGCCGCTGCTCGTGGGCGACCCGCACCGCCTGCTCGAGCTGCCCGGCGTCTACCAGCAGGTGCGGCTCGCGTGCCCCGCGTACGACGTCGTCGGTCTCGCGTTCCCGGGGGTGCCCGGCGTGCTGCACTTCGGGCACGCCGGGGACGCGGCGTGGGGCATCACGAACGCTGCGGCGCACCACGTCGACGTCCTGGCCGAACGGCTGCGGCGCACGACGGACGGCGACGTGGAGGCGCTCGGGCCGGACGGGCCGGAACCGGTGGACACGGTCACCGCGACGGTCCGCGTGCGCGCGGCCGGTGGCCCGGTCGAGCACCGGGTCGAGACGTGGGAGACGGCGCGCGGCGTCGTCGTGACCGGTGGGCCGGACGCGGGCGAGGCGGATCCGGGCGACGAGGGACGGACGTTCGCGGTACGGCTCGCCGCGCGGGTGGACGCCGACCTCGGCGTGCGCGCGTGGCGGCGGCTGCTGCACGCCCGCTCGGCGCGCGACGTCGCCGACGCGTTCGCCGGCTGGGTGGACCCGGTGAACCGCGTCCTCGCCGCCGACCGGGACACCGTGCTGAGCCTCACCGCGGGGCGCGTTCCGCGCCGGTCGCCGAGGGAGCGGGCGCTGCCGCTGGAGGCGTGGTCCGACGCCGCCCGCACCCGCCCGTGGGTCGACCTGCCGGCCCCGGTGACGGTCGACGGTGTCGCGGTCGACGCGAACGAACGGCCCGACCGGGAGGAGATCGCGCTCGGGCGCACCTACGCGCCACCCCACCGCGCGCGCCGGATCCGCGCGCTGCTGCAGGCGGCCGACGACCGGCTCGGGCCGGCGGACCAGGCGCGCGTGCACGGCGACACCGCCCTCGGCAGCGCCGACGCCCTCCTCGCGTGGCTGGACGACGGAGGCGTGGGAGGGCTGGACGGCGCGGCCTACGGGCGGCGGAGCACGGCGACGCGCGCCGCGGCGGCGCGCCTGCTCGGGTGGGACCGGCACATGGACGCGGGGAGCGCGGACGCGGCCCTGTACGCGACGTGGCGGTCCGTCCTCGTGCGACGCGTCGCGGCGCACCCGGCGCTCGCGCCGCTGCACGAACCCCACGGTCTCGACGAGATCTTCGCGCCGTGGTCGTCCATCACCGCCCGGGTCGCCGACGCCCTGCCGATGCTGCTCGGCGCGTCGTGGCTCGGGATCGACGGCCACACGGCGGCGTGGGCGGCGCTCGAGGACGTCGTGAGCGACGGGACGACGGCCGAACCCCCCGGGATGCCGCCCGAGCCCACCGGGGCGCCGGCATGGGGAGACACCCACCGCGTGCTCGGCCTGCACGTGCTGCTCGACGTCCCCGGCGCAGGCGCCCCGCGCGTCGCGCCGCTGCCCCTGTCGGGGGACACCGACACGGTCCGCTGCACCGCGAGCACGCCGGGCGTCACGGACGTGTGCGTGCGCGGCTCGGTCGCACGGTGGGTGTGGGACCTCGCCGACCGGGACGCGAGCCGGTGGGGCGTGCCGTTCGGCGCGAGCGGCGACCCGCGCTCCCCGCACTTCGCCGACCAGCACCCCGCGTGGGCGGACGCCACGACCGTGCCGGTCGTCACCGACTGGACCCTGCTCGAGCTCGAGGAGACCCGATGACCGCGACCACCGCGACCGCCGAAGGCGTCACCGCCCAGCAACCCGCCACCGCCCAGGGACCCGCCACCGGGAGACCTGCCGCCGACGCCAGGCCGGGAGCCGCCGCCGGGCGCCTGCCCACGGGCGCGCCGGGCGAGCTGCTGCTGGAGCGGGACCTGCCGGGGGCAGGCCGCCTCACGGTGCGGGTGCTCGACCCCGTCGCCGACCTCGACGTGCTGCACTCGTGGGTCACGCGACCCTGGGCGCGCTTCTGGGGGCTCGGCGACCTCACGCCGCACGCGCTGCGGGACCTGTACGCGTACGTCGGGTCGCTGCCCACGCACCACGCGTTCCTCGTGCGCTGGGACGACCGGCCGGTCGCGCTCCTGCAGACGTACGAGCCCGAGCACGACCCGGTCGGCGAGTGCTACGACGTGCTGCCCGGCGACGTCGGCGTGCACTTCTTCCTCGGCGACCGGGGACCGCGCGGCACCGACCTGTGGGCGGTGCTGGCAGCCGTGCTCGCCGAGTTCCTGTTCGCCGACCCTGCGGCGCGCCGCGTCGTCGTGGAGCCGGACGTCGCGAACGTCCGCGCGCACGCCCGCATGCGCGCTCTCGGCTTCGAGCTCGGCGAGCCGGTGCGGGTGGGCGACAAGGACGCCCTCCTGGCCTTCCTGCCGCGGGACCGCGCGACGACGCTCGCGGAGCGGTGACCGGCGGAGCGGTGACCGGCGGAGCGGTGACCGGCGGAGCGGCGACCGGCGGTGTGGTGACCGGCGGTGTGGTGACGACCGGCGGGAGGCGTCACGGCACCGCGACGGCGTGCCCGGCGTCACGCAGCGCGTCGACCGCCCCCTCGAGGCGGTCCTGCGGCACGAGCACGAGGTCCGCGTGGAAGGTCGAGGCCACGAACACCGGGACCGACGCGTCGGCCAGCGGGCCGAGGAGGGACGCGAGCACGCCCGGCACGTCGAGCCCGTGCGGCTCGGCGTAGAACCCGGCCCAGCGCTCGCCGTCGCCGCCCCAGGGGGACGCGTGCCGCAGCACCGTCAACCCTTCGGGTGCGCGCACGAGGGCGACCCACTCGTCGTCCTCGGGGAACGTCGCCCCGGGGTCGTGGGCGAGGACGAACCGGTCGGGCAGGACGCGCAGTCGCAGGGTGGGCACGCCGGGACGATAGCGGCCGTCGCCCACGCGCGCGGGAGACGGCCGCGACGACGGACGGCCCGTCAGTCGAGCAGACCCGCGGCGTAGCCGACGAAGAACAGCGCGGTCAGCACGGCGACACCGCCGATCACGCCGATCCAGACCCACGGCACCGCGCGGTGCGGCCCGTGCTCCTCGTGACCCTGCGGTGCGCTCACCTGGTCCTCGGCGGGCGGGGTCTCGCCGGGCTGCACGTCACCGCTCGCGGAGAAGTCCGCGGCGGGGGAGCGGCCGGTCGAGTCCGTGGGGTCGGGGTCGGCCGGGGTGCTGTGCGTCATGGGTGGTCTCCTCGGGGAGTCGGTGCGGTTCGTGTCATGTCGCGCCGGGTGCGGCGGCCGGCGTCGCCGGGCCGGGTCGGTCGGGCCGGGCCGTCGTGCGACGGCTCGCGGCGGGTCAGGGGCGGCGCCAGTCGTCGGACTCCAGGTGCGAGCCGGCCATCGGGCCCATGGTGAGCATCCCGCCGTCGACGGCCCACGACGCCCCGGTGACGTACGACGCCGACGGCCCGCACAGGAACGCGACGACAGCGGCGACCTCGCGCGCGTCGCCGGGCCGGCCGAGCGGCACGCCGGGCCGGTGCGTGGCGTGCGGGTCCTCGTCCTCCTGCCCGGTCATCGGCGTCGCGATCTCGCCAGGGGCCACGGCGTTCACGGTGATGCCGTGCTCGGCGAGCTCAAGGGCGGCGACCTGCGTGAGCAGCCCGAGCCCGCCCTTCGCCGCGCAGTAGGGCGCCGCGCCGACGCGCGGCGCGCGCTCGTGGACGCTCGTGACGTTGACGACCCGCCCGCCGCGACCCCTCGCGATCATGTGCCGTGCGGCCGCCTGCAGGAGGACGAACGGGCCGTCGAGGTCGGTGCGGATCACGCGGTGCCACGTCGCGAGGTCGAGGTCGAGGAGCAGCGTCGACGTGCCCGTCCCCGCGACGTTGACGAGCGCGTCGAGGCGACCGGTCTCGCCCACGATCTCGTCGACCGCGGGGGCGATCCCGTCCAGGTCCGTGACGTCGAGCCGGCGCAGGACGGCCCGCGCCCCGGCGTCGCGCACCTCGCGCTCCGTGCGATGCGGGTCGTGCTCCTCGGTGTACCAGGTGAGGGCGAGGTCGAACCCCGCCTCGGCGAGCGCGACGGCGGTCGCGCGGCCGATCCCGGACTCCGAGCCGGTCACGAGGGCGACGGGCCGCTCGCGAACGGTGCCCGGGTCGCCGCGCGAGTCGGTGCGCGGGTCGGACGTGCGGGGGTCCAGGTCGGGCGACGTCATCCGTCCAGCCTGGGAGCGGGTCCGGTCGCACGCACCCCGTGGGCTCAGCGGGCAAGACGCTCCACGACCGCGGCGTACAGCCAGGGCGCGGCGCTCGCGGCGGGGACGATCGCGCCGCGCGCCGGGCTCGCGGCCCACGCGAGCAGACCGGTGGTCAGCACGCGGTAGTCGCGCGTGGCGCGCACCCAGGCCCGCTCGTAGGCGTCGGCGTCGTCCAGGTGGCGCACGGCGACCTCCGCCTGCGCGAGACCCACCCGCACGCCCTCCCCGGTCAGCGCGTCGACGTAGCCGGACGCGTCGCCGACGAGGCGCACCCGTCCGGCCGTCCGGCGTCGCGCCCGACGGCGCAGGGGGCCGGCGCCGAGCACCCGGCCCACGACCGGGGCGTCGCCGAGCCGCTCGGCGAGCTCGGGGAAGGCCTGCAGCCGGTCGTGGGCGTCGGCGCCGTCCGGCGCGGTGCGGTCGCCCGTGCCGAGCGGGCTGCGCGCGCCGTGCGCGCTGCCGGTGGCGCGGGGCCCGAGGACGGCGACCCCGACGACGTCGGGGGCGACCGGCGTGACGTACGCCTCGGTGCGGGCGGACCAGTGCACCTCGACGAGATCGGTCCAGGGCGCGACGCGGTAGTGCGTCCGCAGGCCGTAGCGGGAGGCGGCGAACCGGTAGGGCGCACCCTCGAGGCCCGCGAGCCGGCGCACCGTCGAGTGCAGGCCGTCGCACCCGAGGACGTACCGGGCGCGGAGCTGCTCGGGCCCGTCCCGGGAGCCCGACCCGGGGCCGGGCCCGGCGAGGGTGACGTCGACGCCGTCGTCGTCCTGGCTCAGGTCCCGCACGGTCGCGTGGCGGACCTGCGCGCCGAGCGCGACGGCCCGTGCGTGCAGCGCGGCGTGCAGGGTCGTGCGCCGTACGCCGCGCCCCGGTCCGGCGGCGAACGGGTGGTCGGCGTGGCGCACGGACCCGCGGCGGTCGAGCGTCCGGTAGCTGATGCCGGCGAGGGGATGCCCTGCCGGGTCGACGTCCAGGGCCCGCACGGCGGCGAGCGCCCCCGGCAGCAGCCCCTCTCCGCACGCCTTGTCGAGCGTGCCGTCCAGGACGGCTCCGCGGCGGTCCACGACGAGGACGCCCAGCCCGGCACGGCGGGCGTGCACCGCGGCCGCGAGGCCGACGGGGCCGCCGCCGACGACGAGGACGTCGACGCGCTCGGTCACGACCGGGCCGGGCCGGGCCCCGCGGGTGCCTGCGGCAGCAGGCCGAGGGCGCGCTCCTCGGCCGGGATGCGGAACCGCGCGAGGAGGACCGCGTTGAGCACCGTGAAGACGAGGGCGGTGACCCAGGACGTGTGCACGAGCGGGAGCGCGAAGCCCTCGACGACGACGGCGACGTAGTTGGGGTGCCGCAGCCACCGGTAGGGGCCCTTGTCGACGAGGGGCAGGCCCGGGACGACGACGACGCGCGTGTTCCACCGCGGGCCGAGGGTCGCGATGCACCACCAGCGCAGACCCTGGCTCGCGAGGACGAGAGCGAGCATGGGCCACCCGAGCCACGGCAGGAACGGCCGGTCGGCGAGCCACGCCTCGGCGACGCACGCGACGAGGAGGCCGGTGTGCAGCGCGACCATCGCGGGAAAGTGGCCGCGGCCGGTCTCGAAGCCGCCGCGCGCGAACGACCAGCGGGCGTTGCGGGCCGAGACGACCAGCTCCGCGAGCCGCTCCAGGGCCGTGGCGCCGACGAGCGCGACGTACCAGGCGAGGCTCACGCGGAGCTCCGACCCGTCCCGGCGGCGCGTGCCCGCACCGGTCCCGAACGCGGCGGGCCGTCCAGGCGCAGGAGCACGAGCTCGGTGCTCACCCCGGGGCCGAACGCGACGAGGACGGCGGGGGAGCCCGCCGGCGCGGTGGAGGCCGCGAGCGTC
This sequence comes from Cellulosimicrobium sp. Marseille-Q4280, assembly GCF_943181405.1. GTDB lineage: Bacteria > Actinomycetota > Actinomycetes > Actinomycetales > Cellulomonadaceae > Cellulosimicrobium. The sequence goes on along the minus strand of NZ_CALPBY010000002.1, from coordinate 503,629 downwards.
GCGTCGAGCACGTGCAGCACCGACGCGGACGACAGGTTGCCGGCCTCGCGCAGGCTCGCCCGGCTGTGGCGCAGGTCCTGCTCGTCGAGGCCGAGCGTGTCGCGCACCGCGTCGAGGATGCGGGGCCCGCCGGCGTGCACGATCCACGTCGGCACCTGCGAGGGCTCCAGGTCGTGCTCGACGAGCAGCGCCTTGACGTCCCCGAGGAGGTGGGCCCCGACGAGCTCGGGCAGGCGCGCGGACAGCACGACCTGGAACCCGGTGTCGCGCACGCGCCACCCGAGGTCGCCGGTCGTGCCGGCGTGCAGCGTCGAGCGGGAGTCGAGGACGCGGGCGGTGCGGTGCGCGTCCGTCTGCCGGCCCGCGTACCCGGCGGCGAACCGCGGACGCGCGAGCCGGTGCTCGTCGCCGACGAGCACGACCGCCGCCGCGCCGTCGCCGAACAGGCCGGAGGCCGCGAGGTTCGCGGTGGAGTCGTCGCCGTGCTGCAGCGTCAGCGAGCACAGCTCGACGGCGATCAGGAGCGCGACGTCGCGCGGGCGCCCGCGCAGGATGTCGTCCGTGCGCGCGAGACCCGCCGCCACGCCCGCGCACCCCCACCCGAAGGACGGCGTGCGGCGCACGTCGCTGCGCAGTCCCAGGCGCTCGGCGACGAGCACGTCCACCGAGGGTGCGCCGATCCCCGTGACCGACGTGACGACCACGTGGTCGACCTCGTGGGCTCCGAGCCCCGCCTCCTCGAGCGCACGGGCCGCGGCCTCTGCCGCCAGGTCCGTGGCGACGTCGAGGAACGCGTCGTTCGAGGCCCCGAACGTGCGCAGACCCGCGTACGCGTCGAGCGGCAGCGCGAGGTGCCGGGTGTCGACGCCCGCGTGGGCGTGCAGGCGCCGCGCCGCCGCCGCGCGGACGGGGTCGTCCGTCAGGAGCGGGGCGATGACGTCGGAGATCTCGGACTGGGTGTGGCGGCGGTCCGGCAGCGCGGTCCATACCGCGGCGACGCGCGACATGTCCGCATCGTCCCACCGGGGCCACGGGTTCGCGCGGCGAGCGTGGGCCGAGGCGGGCACCGGGCCCGAGGGGTCGGGTCGGACCGCCCGCTGCTAGCGTTCCCGCATGGCGCACCCGACCGGGCCGGGCGGCGCCCGCACGGGCGCCGCCGTGCGGGCGGTCTCGCTGCGCGGTCTCGTCGTCGGCGCGCACGCCGCTCCCGCCGCGCTCGTCACCGCGCTCGCGTGCGCGCTGTCGCTCGGCATCGGCTCGGGCCCGGGGACGACGGCGCTCGTCACCGCCGCCGTGCTCTGCGGGCAGCTCTCCGTCGGATGGTCGAACGACTGGATCGACGCGCCCCGCGACCTCGCGGTGGGCCGCGTCGGCAAGCCCGTCGTCGCGGGGCTCGTCACGCCCGCCGGGCTGCGCGCCGCCGCGCTCGCCGCCCTCGCGGCCTGCGTCGTCCTCTCCCTCGCCACCGGGCTCGTGCCCGGGCTCGTGCACCTCGTCGCGGTCGGCGGCGCGTGGGCGTACAACGCGGGCCTCAAGGCGACGGCCTGGTCCTGGGTGCCCTACGCGGTCTCGTTCGCGCTCCTCGCGGTGTTCGTCGTCCTCGCGGCGCCCGGCGACGCCGTTCCCGCGCCCTGGGCGCTCGCGGCCGCGGCGCTGCTCGGCACGGGGGCGCACGTCGCGAACACGCTGCCGGACCTCGAGGACGACGCCGCCACGGGCGTGCGCGGCCTGCCGCACCGGCTCGGTCGGCGCGCCGCGAGCGTGCTCGCGCCCGTCCTGCTGGGGGCGGCGGTCGCCGTCGTGGTCCTCGCGCCGTCCGGTCCGCCGGGCGTCGCGGCGTGGGCGGGGGGCGGTCTCGCGCTCGTCGCCGCGGTCACGGCGGGCGTGGTCGGTGCCGTGCGGCCGTCGTCCCGGGCACCGTTCGCCCTCTCGATGGCGGTCGCGACGGCGTGCGTCGTGCTGCTCGTCCTGGCGGCGCCGGAGGTCGCGGTCGCGCGCTGAGCACGGCGACGCCCGCACGCGGTCGGCGCACGCCGAACCGGTCGGTGTGTCCGGCAGCCGAGACGGCGTCGGCGCCCCGGCGGGGGTGTCGGCGGGCGGTGGCAGGATGTGGGGAATCCCTTCCCCGCGCTCCGAGAGGTCGCTGCCGACCCGTGCCCGCACCGTCCAGCCCCACCGCCGCCCAGACCTCCGCCACGTCGGCTCGTGGGCCCGGTCCCGGTCTCCACGACGTCGCCGGACCCGGCACCGGACCTGCACCAGGGCCGACGCGCCGCGCTCCCGCGGCCGACCGTCCGGCGTCGACGGTCGCGTCGCTGCGGCGCCTGTACCCGTTCGTCCGCCCGGCGCTGCCGCGGCTCGTGGGCGGGATGCTCTCCGCGCTCGGCGCGAGCCTCGCGGCGCTCGCGATCCCGCGGGTTCTCGAGCATGTCGTCAACGGGCCGCTCGCCGCCGGGGCGCGCGAGCACGACACGGGCGCCCTCGCGGGTGCGGTCGCGCTCGTGGCCGGCCTGGGGCTGCTGGAGGCCGCGTTCATCCTCGCGCGGCGCAGCTTCGTCATGCTGCCGGGCACGCACGTCGAGGCGCGCATGCGCGTGGCCCTGTACCGGCACCTGCAGGACCTGCCCGTCGCGTTCCACGACCGGTGGGCGGGCGGGCAGCTCCTGTCGCGGTCGATGAGCGACCTCGGGCTCCTGCGCCGGTGGCTGGTCTTCGGCATGCCGACCCTCGTGGTCTCGGCGACCACGATCCTCGTCGGGGTCACGATCCTCATCGTGACCGGCGGGGTGCTCGGTCTCGTGTACCTCGCGGGCGCCGTCCCCGTGACGATCCTCGCGTTCCGCTTCTCGCGCCGGTACCGCGCGATCTCGCGCCTGTCCCAGGACCAGTCCGGCGACCTCGCCACCACGGTCGAGGAGTCGGTGCACGGCATCCGTGTCCTCAAGGCGTTCGGCCGCGGGCGGGACGCTCTCGACGCGTTCACCGACCAGGCCGACCGGCTGCGGCGCACCGAGATGGCCAAGGCGTCCACGCAGTCGACCGTCACCGCGGCGCTCACCGCGATCCCGGAGCTGACGCTCGGCGTCGCGCTCGTCGTCGGCGTGCTCCAGGCGGCGGACGGGCAGATCAGCGTCGGCGCGCTCGTCGCGTTCTTCGCGACCGCCGCCGTCGTCAACACGCCCGTCGTCGACCTCGGCATGACGCTGTCGATGACGCTGAACGCCCGCACCGCCGTCGACCGGTACTTCGAGGTCCTCGACACCGCGAACGACCTCACCGACCCGGACGCGCCGGTCGACCTGCGCGACCCGCGCGGCGACGTCGCGCTGCGCGGCGTGACGTTCCGGTACGACGACGCCGCCGAGCCCGTCCTGCGCGACGTCGACCTCGACCTCCCGGCCGGGACGACGACCGCGCTCGTCGGGCTCACCGGCTCGGGCAAGAGCACCCTCGCGATGCTCGTCCCGCGCCTGTACGACGTCTCCGAGGGGTCCGTGCGCCTCGACGACGTCGACGTGCGCGACCTGACCCGCACGACGCTGCGCACCCACGTCGCCGTCGCGTTCGAGGACTCGACGTTGTTCTCCGCCTCCGTGCGCGAGAACGTGCTCCTCGGCGCGCCGGACGACCTCGACGACGCGGCGCGCGACGCGCTGCTCGCCGAGGCGCTCGACGTCGCGCAGGCCGGGTTCGTGCACGACCTGCCCGACGGCGTCGGCACGACGATCGGGGAGGAGGGGCTGAGCCTGTCCGGCGGCCAGCGCCAGCGCCTCGCGCTCGCGCGCGCCATCGCCGCCCGGCCGCGGGTTCTCGTCCTCGACGACCCCCTCTCGGCGCTCGACGTCGCCACCGAGGAGGCCATCGAGACACGGCTGCGGACGGTCCTCGCAGGCACCACGACCCTCGTCGTCGCGCACCGCCCGTCGACCGTGGCGCTCGCCGACCGCGTCGCCGTGCTCCAGGGCGGGCGCATCACCGCGGTCGGCACGCACGCCGACCTGCTCGCCCACGACCCGCACTACCGGCACGTCATCTCGAGCCTCGAGTCCGACGCCGCCGCGCACGGCATCGGCGACCACGACGACGAGCACGAACCCGGCACCGGACGGACGGAGGACGCATGAGCGCGCGCCGCGGGACCAGGCACGACACCTCCACCCGTCCAGTGGCGGCCGCCCCGGCGGGCCCGGACGGATCGGCGGCCGCCACGACACCGTCACCGCGCGGCGTCGCGGGCGAGGAGGACTCCCAGCTCGACCGGGCGCGCAGCCGCGCCGTGAGCGCTCGCTCGCGCGCGCTCCTCGCGGACCTGCTCCGCGCGCGCCGCGGAGCGCTCGCCGGCGCCGCCGTCCTCGTCGTCGTCGCCACCGCCGGCCAGGTCGCCGGTCCCGCGCTCATCGCCGTCGGCATCGACCGCGCGCTCCCGGCGCTGCGTGACGGCGACGTCGCCCAGCTCGTCGTCGTGGGCGCGGTGTACGTCCTCGCCGCGATCGCCGCCGGGCTCGCGATCGGCGCCTACGTGCGGGCCGCCGCCCGCATCGCGCAGGCCGTCCTGCTCGACCTGCGTCGCCGCGTGTTCCGCCAGACGCAGCGCCTGTCCCTCGAGTTCCACGAGTCCTACACGTCCGGGCGGATCATCTCCCGCCAGACGTCCGACCTCGAGGCGCTCCGCGAGCTGCTGGACGGCGGCCTGACCGGTGTCGTGTCGAGCGTCCTGTTCATGGCCTTCACCGCGATCGGGCTCTTCCTGCTCGACCCCCTCAGCGGCCTCGTCCTCGCGGTCGCCGTCGTGCCCGCCGCGCTGCTCACGCGGTGGTTCCAGAAGCGCTCCCAGCGGTTCTACCGCGCCTCGCGCGTCGCGTCCGCGCGCCTCATCGTGCACTTCGTGGAGACCATGACCGGGATCCGCGCCGTCCAGGCCTTCCGGCGCGAGGCCGCCGACCAGCGCGCCTACGCCGAGCTCGCCGAGGACTACCGCGCGGCCAACGCCCGGTCGTTCGGGCTCAACGGCCGCTACGACCCCGGGCTCGTCGTCATCGGCAACGTGACGGTCGTCGTGGCGCTCGCGGTGGGCGGGTGGCGCGTGCTCGACGGCGCGATGGACGTCGGCGTGCTGGCCGCGGTCCTGCTGTACACGAAGCGGTTCTTCGGCCCGATCCAACAGCTCGGGATGTTCTACAACTCGTTCCAGTCGGCGTCGGCGGCGCTCGAGAAGATCTCGGGTCTGCTCGAGGAGGAGCCGACCGTCGCCGAGCCCCGCCACCCGGTGCCGCTCCCTGCCGCGCGCGGCGAGCTGCGTCTGGAGCACGTGCGGTTCGGCTACGGCGCCGGGCGGACCGTCCTGCCGGACCTCGACCTGACGATCCCGGCGGGCCAGACGGTCGCGCTCGTGGGGACCACGGGTGCCGGCAAGTCGACCCTCGCGAAGCTCGTGACCCGCTTCTACGACGCCACCGACGGGACGGTGCGGCTCGACGGCGTCGACGTGCGCGACCTGTCCTCGCACGACCTGCGGCGCGCCGTCGTCATGGTCACGCAGGAGGCGTACCTGTTCAGCGGGTCGGTGCGCGAGAACATCGCGCTCGGGCGTCCGGACGCGACCCAGGCCGAGATAGAGGCCGCCGCGCGCGCGGTGGGTGCGCACGAGTTCGTCCTGCGCCTGCCCGACGGCTACGACACCGACGTCAACAAGCGCGGCGGACGCGTGTCCGCCGGGCAGCGCCAGCTCCTGTCGTTCGCGCGCGCCTTCCTCGCCGACCCGGCCGTCCTCGTGCTCGACGAGGCGACGAGCTCGCTCGACCTGCCGGGGGAGCGGCTCGTGCAGGAGGGACTGCGGACGCTCCTCGCCGACCGGACGGCGATCATCATCGCCCACCGCCTGTCGACGGTCGCGATCGCCGACCGCGTCCTGGTCATGGCGGACGGCCGCGTCGTCGAGGACGGGACGCCCGCCGAGCTCGTTGCGACGCAGGGCGGACGCTTCGCCGCGCTCGACGCCGCGTGGCGGGCCTCGCTCGTCTGAACCGCGGCTCCTCTGACCACCGCTCGTCCGACCGCCGAGCACGGGGTCGCGCACCGCACTCCTCAGGACCCGGTGGACGACCCCGTGCTCGACGGGGTGCGGTCCCGCGGTCGTCGGGGCGCCGACGCGGCCACGAGGCCGTCGACGACGGCGCGCGCCCCCGGCGGTGGGCGGTCCCCGTACGTGACCGCCAGCACGCGCCGCGCCGCGCCGGGGAGCGCGTGCGTCACGACGCGCGGGTCGCGGTGGGCGCGCAGCGCCAGCTCCGGGAGCACCGAGACCCCCACGCCCGCCGCGACGAGCGACTGGACCGCGACGTAGTCGTCGGTCTCGAACGCGATGCGCGGCGTGAAGCCCGCCCGCTCGCAGCGGCCCACGAGGTCGGCCCGGCACCGCTCGCAGCCGGCGATCCAGGGCACGTCCGCGAACCGTGTCAGGTCGGAGGGGGCCGTCGGGTCGCCACGCGCGACACCGCCCGCACCCGGGACGTCGCCCCGTGGCGCGACGCTGCCCGCACCGCCCGGCGGCGCCCCGGACGTCACGACCGACAGCTCCTCCTCGAGCACCGGCACCGGCACCAGCCCGTCCAGGTCCGCGGGCGAGCGGTCGTGCTCGAACACCAGCGCCACGTCCACCGCGCCGCGCCGCAGCGCCGCCAGCGCCTCGGGCGGCTCCGCCTCCACCAGGCCCACGACCAGACCGGGGTGGTCGACGGCGAGGCGCGCGACGACGTCGGGCACGAGCGTCGCGAGCGCCGACGGGAACGCCGCGAGCCGCACGCGCCCGGCGGCGAGCCCGGCGAGCGCCTCGACCTCCTCGCGCGCCGCGCCGACCCGGCCCAGGATCTCCTCGGCGCGCGCCGCCAGCAGGCGGCCTGCGTCCGTCAGCCGGATGCCCCGCCCGACGCGCTCCACGAGCGGCACCCCGACCTCCGCCTCGAGGCGCGCCAGGTGGTGGCTCACCGACGGCTGCGCGTAGTGCAGCACGCGCGCGGCACCGGTCACCGACCCCTCGCGCGCCACCGCGGCCAGCACGCGCAGCCTCGTCAGGTCCATGTCACGATCCCCGTCTCCTCGTGCCCGTCGTGCGCCGTCCCACCTACCGCACGAGCGTAGACCGACCCATCGACGACATCGATGGATGCAGCGAATTCCGGCATTGGACCTATGCGTCGCGCCGGGCCACCGTGGAACCATGACCGCCACGCCCGCCACGCCGCCGAGCCCCGCGCCCTCTGCTCTCGTCCCGCCCACGGTGCGCGACGTCCTCGACGCGCGACGCACGCTCGCCGCCCACCTCGAGCCCACGCCCGTGCGGACCTACGAGCCCCTCGACACCGCGACCGGCGCGCGCGTCGTCGTCAAGCACGAGAACCTCCAGCCCACCGGGGCGTTCAAGGTCCGCGGGGCCCTCAACCTCCTCCTGCGCACCACCCCTGAGGAACGCGCCCGCGGCGTCGTCGCGTTCTCCACGGGAAACCATGCGCAGGCGGTCGCCTACGCCGCGCGGTCCACCGGCACGCCCTGCACGATCGTCATGCCCACGGACCCGAACCCCGTCAAGGCCCACGCGGTGCGCGCCCTCGGCGCCCGCCTCGTGCTGCACGGCGCCACGTTCGACGACGCCCGCGAGCACGCCACGGCGCTCGCCGGCGAGACCGGCGCGCGCCTGGTCAGCGCCGCGAACGAGCCGATGCTCGTCGCCGGGGTCGCGACGGCGTACCTCGAGCTGCTCGAGCAGGCGCCGGACCTCGACGCGGTCGTCGTCCCGGTGGGCGGGGGCAGCGGCGCGGCGGCCGCGTGCCTCGTCGCCCGCGCGGTCGCGCCCGACCTCGAGGTGGTGGCGGTCCAGTCGTCCGCGTCGCCGGCGGCGCACGACTCGTGGCGGTCGGGCGCGCTGCGGACGGCGCAGAACGCCAGCCGCGCCGAGGGCCTCGCGACCGGGTGCGGGTTCGCCCTGACGCAGGAGATCCTGCGCGCCCACCTCGACGACTTCGTGCTCGTCGACGACGACGCGCTCGACCGCGCGGCCGGTCTCTTCCTCACCGGGGCGCGGACCGTGGCCGAGACCGCGGGAGCGGCCGGGCTCGCCGCGGTGCTCGCGGACCCCGGCCGGTTCGCCGGACGCCGCGTGGGCGTCGTGTGCACCGGCGGCAACGCGAGCCCGGCCGAGCTGCGCCGTGTGCTCGCGACGGTCCCGGCCTAGGCTCGGTCGCATGGCCCGCTACCTCGACGTGCACCCCGACAACCCGCAGCCCCGCGTGATCGCGCAGGTCGTCGCGCTGCTCGGCGACGGCGGGCTCGTCGCCTACCCGACCGACTCCGGCTACGCGCTCGGGTGCCGCATGGACGACCGCGAGGGCACGGAGCGCATCCGCCGCATCCGCCACCTCGGCGACAAGCACCACTTCACGCTCGTGTGCGCGGACTTCGCCCAGCTCGGGCACTTCGTCATGGTCGACAACTCGGCGTTCCGCGCGATCAAGGCGGCGACCCCGGGCCCGTACACGTTCATCATGCGCGCGACGTCCGAGGTGCCGCGCCGCCTCGCGCACCCGAAGAAGCGGACCGTCGGCGTGCGCATCCCGGACGACACCGTTGCCCAGGCGATCGTCGCCGCGCTGGGCGAGCCCATCCTGTCGAGCTCTCTCATCCTCCCGGGCTCGGAGGAGGCGCTCACCGACGGGTGGGCGATCAAGGAGGAGCTCGACCACGTGATCGACGCCGTGGTCGACGGCGGCGAGCGCGGCAGCGCGCCCACCACGGTCGTCGACGTGTCCGACGGCGTGCCCGAGGTCGTGCGCGTCGGTGCGGGCGACCCGTCGCGCTTCGAGTAGGGCTGCTCAGGCCGCCGGGCCGAGGAGACGTCGCATCCGGGCGAGGTCCACCGGGTCGACGAGGACCGCGAGCTCGTGCCGCACCCACCACGCGCCCGTGCGCCGGCGCTCGTCGCGCGTCGAGAACCGGTACCGGAAGAGCCGCGCACGGACCCACCGCGGCGCAGGCCCGGCGGGACCGGCGTCAGGGTCCGCGCGCAGCAGGCGCAGCGTCGCGGGATCGGCCTCGAGGAGCCGTAGGAGCAGCACCTCGAACCACCGCACCTCCGGCGAGCCCAGCGCGAGGAACCACATCTGCCAGTCGAGCCGCAGGTGGTACGGCGCGACCTGCGGCGGACGACGGCGCACGTCGCCCGGCTTGCCGCGGAACGCGTACTCCACCCAGTCGTCCGGCCCGGGGGAGCGCGCGGTCGAGCCCTCGACCACGACCTCGTCCCGGCGTCGCGTCACCGATCCGAACGCGCCGTAGGCGTTGACCAGCCGCAGCGGGTCGAAGCTCGCGTTCATCAGCTGGCGGCGCGCCACGAGGTTGCGAGCCGGGCGGTAGCTCAGCGCGACCAGCAGCGCGCTCACCGCGACGACCACCACGACCAGGGCGACCGGACCGCCGAGGCCGCCCGCGCCGTCGGGCACACCCCCGGGGGACGGCGCGGAACGTGCGAGGCCGAGCCAGCCGCCCACGGCCGCCCACGACCCGTCGCTCACGAGCGACAGCCCCAGCACCACCGTCAACCAGTTCAGCCACGCGAAGTTGCCCGTCACCACGAGCCACAGCTGCGTGAGGACCACCGCGGCGCCCGCCCAGGACGCCACCGGCTGCGGCGCGAAGAACAGGAACGGGACCACGAGCTGTGTCACGTGGTTGCCCGCCACCTCGACCCGGTGCCACCACCGCGGCAGGTGGTGGGCGTGCCAGGAGAACGGTCCGGGGAGCGGCTGCGTCTCGTGGTGGTAGTCCAGCGCCGTCAGGTCCCGCCACGCCCGGTCCCCGCGGATCTTGATCAGCCCCGCGCCGAGCTCCACGCGGAACAGGCACCACCGCGCCAGCAGGATCACCAGCACGGGAGGGGCCACGCCCCCGCCCGACGAGCCCAGCCACGCGACGAGGAACGTCACCTCGCACAGCAGCGACTCCCACCCGAACCCGTAGAACCGCCCCCCGGCGTTCACGACCGACAGGTAGACGACCCACAGCATGAGGAACGCGAGGGTCGTGACCCACCACGGCCCGAGCTGCGGCACCCCGGCCACGAGCAGCGCCGCGAGCGACGCACCACCCCACCCGAGCGCCACGACGAACCCGTCGGTGCAGCGCCACCTCAGCACGCTCGGGCCGTCCCGCCACCGCGTCCGGTCGAGCACCCGCACCGCCGGCGTCAGTCCCCGCACCCCCAGCAGCGGCCGCCACTGGCGCATCACCGCCCAGAACGCCACCACGAGCACCGCCGCCGTGCCGCGCTGCAGCACCTCGCGCGCGACGTCGTACCCACCCGCCCAGAACCACGAGCCCAGCCACTCGGCCGCTCCGGCCACCGAGGCGTCGTCCATCAGCCCACCGTAGACATGTGACCCGCGTCTCACCCGCGCCGTCGACGCCCCGCACCGCGCACCCGCCCCTAGCATCGGGACATGAGCAGCCAGACGGACGCCCCCGGTCTCGAGCAGTCACAGCGGCGCATGCGCGAGGCAGGTGTCGCCACCGCCGCCATCGACGTCTTCACCCGCTTCTACCGCCTCCTCGAGTCCGGGGAGACCGGGATGATCCCCGAGGCCGACGTCGAGCCCCTCACCGACGTCGCCCACCGCGACGCCCTCGACGTCCCCGCCGACGACGCCCGCACCGCCCTCGGGCGCACCGCGATCATCAAGCTCAACGGCGGCCTCGGCACCTCCATGGGCATGGACCGCGCCAAGTCCCTCCTCACGGTGCGCGACGCCGACCCGCACCGCGGCGCCGACGCCGACCCGCTGACGTTCCTCGACGTCATCGTCGCCCAGGTCCGCGCCGCCCGGCACGCCACCGGCGCCACCCTCCCGCTGCTGCTCATGAACAGCTTCCGCACCCAGGCCGACACCCTCGACGCGCTCGCCCCCCACGACGACCTCGCCGTCGAGGGCCTCCCGCTCGACTTCCTCCAGAACCGCGAGCCCAAGCTCCTCGCCACCGACCTCACCCCCGTCGACTGGCCCGCCGACCCCGGGCTCGAGTGGTGCCCGCCCGGCCACGGCGACCTCTACACCGCCCTCTACGCGTCAGGAGCCCTCCGCGCGCTCCTGGACGCCGGCTACCGGTACGCCAGCGTCTCCAACTCCGACAATCTCGGCGCAGCGCCCGACGCCGCCATGGCCGGCTGGTTCGCCGCGTCCGGCGCCCCCTTCGCCGCCGAGGTCGCTCGCCGCACGCCCGCGGACCGCAAGGGCGGCCACCTCGTCGTGCGCCGCGCCGACGGCCGCATCGTCCTGCGCGAGACCGCCCAGACACCCGACGCCGACGCGGACGCCGCCGCCGACATCACGCGCCACCGCTACTTCAACACCAACAACCTCTGGTTCGACCTCGAGGCGCTCGCGGCCGAGCTCGAGCGGACCGGCGGGGTGCTCGAGCTGCCGCTCATCCGGAACACGAAGACGGTCGACCCGACGGACTCGTCGTCACCCGAGGTGATCCAGGTCGAGTCGGCGATGGGCGCGGCGGTCGAGGTGTTCGACGGCGCGGTGGCGATCGAGGTCGGCCGGGACCGGTTCCTCCCGGTCAAGACGACGAACGACCTCCTCGTGCTGCGCTCCGACGTCTACGAGCTCGACGACGCGTACCGCTTCGTCGCGCGGGCCGACGCGCCGCTCGTCGACCTCGACCCGGCGCACTACAAGACCATCGCGGGGTTCGACGCGCGCTTCGACGATGGCACGCCGTCGTTGCGGGGAGCCCGGTCGCTCACCGTCCGCGGCGACTGGTCGTTCGGTGGGGGAGTGACCGTCGTGGACGACGCCCGGCTCGACGACGAGGGCGGCGCCGCGCGCGTGCCCGACGGCGCCGTCGTGGGCCCGGACGGCGTGAGCGACTGACGGGTTGTCAGGGCGAGAGATCACTCGGGTGTGCTGACGCCCTGACACGTCGTGCGTTGCGCGCCCGTGTCAGGGCGACACGTCACCCGCGTGACCCGTCGCCCTGACACGAGGTTCAGCGGTCCAGGTCGACGACGCGGTCCTCGCCGCGGCGCGCACGGAGCCCGCCGGCCGAGGCGGCCGCGAGGTCGGCGTCGAACCGGGCGAGGTCGGCGGGCGCGACGAGCACCGTGAAGCGCGCGACCTCCTCGTACGCGACCCCCGCGAGGACGGCGTCGTGCGTGCCCGCCCAGTCGTGCAGCACGCCGTGCAGACGACCTGCGTCGGCGTGGGGGACGTCGACGGTGACGACCGTGCGCACGGCGCGACGGACGACGCGCGCGACGTCCAGGGCCTCGCTCACCGCGGACGAGTAGGCGCGCACGAGCCCGCCCGCACCGAGCAGCACGCCGCCGAAGTACCGCGTGACCACCGCGACGACGTCCGTGAGCGCGCGATGCCGCAGCACCTCGAGCATGGGGACGCCCGCGGTGCCGGAGGGCTCGCCGTCGTCGGTGGAACGCTGCTGGTCCGCGTGCGGGCCGACGACGAGCGCGACGCAGTGGTGACGCGCGTCCCAGTGCTCCTTGCGCACGCGCGCGACCACGGCGTCAGCCGCCGCGACGTCCGCCACCGGCGCGAGGTGGGTGAGGAACCGCGACCTCTTGACGACCAGCTCGTGGTCGACCGGGCGGGCGATCGTGCCCGGCAGCTCGTCGGCGCCCGTGCTCGTCCCCACCCGCCGACCCTACGGTCAGTCGGTGCCGCTCTCCATCGCGGCGCGATCGAGCAGCTCGTCGTCGGCGTCCACCGTGCCACGCGACGCGATGACCTCGGCGCCGCCCTCGGCCATCGCGCCGATGAGCGCGGTCTGCCCCTGGTCGGCGCCGACGAGCGTGGCGTGCGCGCTGCCGACGATGCCGAGGACGGCGTACTGCTCGAGCTTGGCGCGCGAGTCGGCGATGTCGAGGTTGCGCATGGTGAGCTGGCCGATGCGGTCCATCGGGCCGAAGGCCGAGTCCTCGGTGCGCTCCATGGAGAGCTTGTCCGGGTGGTAGCTGAACGCAGGCCCGGACGTGTCCATCACCGAGTAGTCCTCGCCGCGGCGCAGCCGGAGCGTGACCTCGCCCGTGACGGCGGTGCTGACCCAGCGCTGCAGGGACTCGCGGATCATGAGGGCCTGCGGGTCGAGCCAGCGGCCCTCGTACATGAGGCGCCCGAGCCGCCGGCCCTCGTTGTGGTACTGGGCGAGCGTGTCCTCGTTGTGGATCGCGTTGACGAGGCGCTCGTAGGCGGCGTGCAGCAGCGCCATGCCCGGGGCCTCGTAGATGCCGCGGCTCTTCGCCTCGATGATCCGGTTCTCGATCTGGTCCGACATGCCGAGGCCGTGCCGGCCACCGACCGCGTTCGCGGCCATCACCAGGTCGACGGGCGAGGCGAACTCCTGACCGTCGATCGACACGGGACGACCCTCGTGGAAGCCGATCGTCACGTCCTCCGTGGCGATCTCGACCTCGGGGTCCCAGAAGCGCACGCCCATGATCGGCTCGACGGTCTCGACGCCGGTGTCGAGGTGCTCGAGCGTCTTCGCCTCGTGGGTCGCGCCCCAGATGTTGGCGTCGGTCGAGTAGGCCTTCTCGGTGCTGTCGCGGTAGGGGAGCCCGTGCGCGAGCAGCCACTGCGACATCTCCGTGCGCCCGCCGAGCTCGGTGACGAAGTCGGCGTCGAGCCACGGCTTGTAGATGCGCAGGTGCGGGTTCGCGAGGAGTCCGTAGCGGTAGAACCGCTCGATGTCGTTGCCCTTGAACGTCGACCCGTCGCCCCAGATCTGCACGTCGTCCTCGCGCATGGCGCGGACGAGGAGCGTCCCGGTGACGGCGCGGCCCAGGGGAGTGGTGTTGAAGTACGAGCGCCCGCCCGAGCGGACGTGGAACGCGCCGCACGCGAGCGCGGCGAGTCCTTCCTCGACCAGCGCCGCGCGGCAGTCGACCAGTCGCGCCACCTCGGCGCCGTAGGCCGTGGCGCGGCTCGGGACGGAGGCGATGTCCGGCTCGTCGTACTGGCCGATGTCGGCGGTGTAGGTGCAGGGCACGGCGCCCTTGTCGCGCATCCAGGCGACGGCGACGGACGTGTCGAGACCACCGGAGAACGCGATGCCGACGCGCTCGCCGACGGGCAGGGAGGTGAGGACCTTGGACATGGAGAAGAGTATGCGCCATCTCGCATAGGTATGCAAAGAAGCGGCGGAGTCGGCTCGAGGTGGCGCGCGACAGCTCTGCTGGGGCTCGCGCGCGTCGTACAGATAAAAGTGTGCCAAGCGCGTATCCTCCCCACCATGGCACCTCCCGCAGCGACCGACTCCGAGCCTCGAGCCGGGGGATCACCTCTCGGCCCGCCGGTGGGCCGGTATCCGCGCCCGACCGTCTCGCTCGCGGAGGCGGAGTGGGTGTGGCGTCTCCTCGCGACGGAGGCGATGGTCGAGGCGGCGAAGCCCGAGACCGTGCGCCTCGCGGTCATCACGGGACTGACCCGGGCGACCGGCGCGCGCTACTCGGACCTGCTGCGCTGCACCGCCGACGCGATCGACCTCGGGCCGGCGGGGCCGCGAGCGGGGGAGGGGAGGGTCGTGCTCACGCACGGCAAGCACCGCACGGTCCGCGAGCACGTGCTCAGCGCGAGCGTCGTCGTGGTGCTGCGCCGGTGGATGGCGGTGCGCGAGGAGCTCGCCGCCGAGCTCGAGGGCTCGGTGCCCCGCGCGCTGCTGCTCACCGTGCACCACACGCACGACAACGGAGTGACGATCTCGAGCGGCCTGCCGATCACGAAGCAGGGTCTCGTGCTCTCGTGGCGCCGATTCGTGCACCGGACGAACGCCCGGTACGGCGGTGTGCGGGCCCCTCTGCCGACGCGGTTCGAGCAGGTGCGCCGCGCCTGGGTCGAGGCGTCAGGGCCCGTCGGGCCGGACGGGATCCTCGTCGGCCCGGGTCTCGGTGCGGACGCCGGGCGGGACGCCCTCCTCGCCGCCGAGCTCCTGGAAGAGCGTGACGTGAAGACCGGCGGGGGCGTCGAGCCGTGAGTTGAGCGAGTTCCACGGCGTGCGGGTCGGGGGAGCGACGAGCTGCGCGCCGGCGCCGACGAGGCGCTCGGTGGCGGCCGCGGCGTCGTCCACCTCGAACGCGACGCGGAGGTGCCCGGCGACCTGTCGGCCCACCTCGAGGTCGTCGATCGCCCGCTTGTGCGCGGGGTTCGCGATCTCGAGCGTCGCGTGCCCCACGTCGAGGATGGCGACCCGCTCGTCGTCACCGTCGGCATAGGCCACACGCTCGGGGAGACCCAGCACGTCGCGGTAGAACGTGAGGGCAGCGTCGTAGTCCTCGGCCTCGACGACGAGGCGCAGCTGGCGGACGGGGGGTTCTGTAGGCGGCATGCGATCACCGTAGTCCGTTTGTCGATATAAATAGTGTGCCAAGCGCGCCCTACTCGTTACTCGCCACCCGACAGACCTCACCACAGAGCGCCGAAAGACCATGGCGCACGCGAAGGGCGCGCCTCCCGACGGGGGAGACGCGCCCTTCGTGGGAGAGGCGGGTCAGGGCTCGCCGACCGCACCGTCCGCAGCCTGCGCAGCGGCGCCCTTCTCGCTGTCGGCGCCGGCGGTGGAGAGAGCCCCGCCGGTCGACTCGAGGTGCGCCCGCACGAACCAGTGGAACAGCTCGAGCTCGTGGAGGTGACCGATGAGCAGGTCGTTGGTCACGTCGTCGATGCCCTCGGTCGCGGTCGCGGCCTCACGGTGCTCGGTGATGACGCCCACGTACACCTCGTCGAGGGCACCGAGGTGCGCGATCGTCGAGTCCCGGCCGAGGGAGTAGTCGTCCCACGTCCGGGCAGCGACCAGCGACCCGGGGGTTCCCTGCGGCGAGACGCCGAGCGTGGCGATGCGCTCCGCGATCGCGTCGACCATGGCGCGGACGGCGTCCACCTGGGGGTCGATCATCTCGTGGACGGCGATGAAGTGCGGGCCCACGACGTTCCAGTGGATGTGCTTGAGCGTGAGCTGGAGGTCGTTCAGCGCGTGCAGTCGCTGCTGCAGGATCGCGGCGGCCTTCGCTCCCTCCTCGGGCGTGAGCGACGGGACGGTGTACTTCGGCAGGTCGGGACGAGCAGCCATGTGGCGCCTCCTCGTGTCGGTGCGCACGCCGCCGGAGGCGGCGGACGGGCGGACGGCTCCGTCGGCTCCATCCTGGTCCGGTCCTGCGCGGCACGCAGGTCGAGCGTCAGTCCCGCGGCAGGACGAGCACCGTCAGGCCGAGGAGAGCCAGCCCACCGAGCGCGACACCGACCGGCACCGCGGACGCCCCGGCGACGAGCAGGAGCACGAGCCCGACGAGCTGGAGCGCCACCTGGATCACGACGAGGCGACGCGCGTCCGGCACGAGCGCGCGCACCTCGACGGCGGCCGTCGCCGGGACGTGGGCGCACCACCACGAGAGGCGGAGCACGAGGTGCGCGAGCGGCAGGAGGGCGAGGACGACGGGGTCGAACGGTCCGGGACCGCCGGCGAGGGCGAGCCCGCCGAGCACCACGAGGACGTGCGGGACGGGCGGTCGGCAGAGCCCCGCGACGATCGCTCCGACGAAGACGGCGAGGCTCCACCGGAGGGCCGGGTCCCCGACGACGGGCACCAGCGCGATCCCCGTGTACGCGGTGGCGACGAGCAGGAGCGCGACGCGCAGCACGAGCCCACCGACGGTCGCGCCGGTCCCGACCTCGACGCGGGGCGGCGTCGTCGCCTCCGGGGCGTCGCGCGACGCCCGGAGCCCGGTCATCGCGCACCACCACGGCCGGCTCGCGGGGCGCGCGCCAGACGGCGCTCGTGCCGGCGCGCGGCCATCTCGAGCGCGCCGCGGGCGTCGGGCTCCGTCCGTCCGGCGTCGGTCCGGGTGTCGGGCAGCCACCGCACGACGTCGACCCCGGCCGCGCGCAGGACGTCGACGCGGTCCTCGCGCTCCCGTCGCGTGATCTGCCAGGCGAGCACGACCCGTCGGTCCGCGTCGGTGACCGCGACCGGCGGGAGCGTGTCGACGACCACGACGACGTGCCCGGCGTCGTGCCACTGCCGCGCGAGGCGGGGCGCCTCGTCGTCGAGCAGGGTCGAGAAGAGGTAGACGGCCGAACCGGCAGGGACCTGCGGGGGGCGCAGCCGCGTGGACGGGTCACCGACCGGGCGCGCGAGCGCGAGGCCGTGCAGGACGCGCCGCAGGTGACGCCGCCCGCCACCGGGACGGACGGGCCGGCGGAGCTGGCCGAGGTCGTCGAGCGCGACCCGGTCGCCGGCGTCCAGGACGACCTGCGCGACGGACGCCGCGGCGTGGCGCGCGAGGTCGAGCGACGTCGCCTCGTCGGGACGCCGGAACCCGACGCCGCCCCACGTGGCGAGGTCGGCGCCGACCTCGTCGCGCGAGTCGAGCACGAGCACCACGGTGGCCTCCGCGGTGCCGAACGTGCGGCGCACGTAGAGCGTGTCGAGCGCCGGGGAGCGTCGCGCGGTCGCCCGCCAGTCGACGCGTCGCACGGTGTCCCCGGGCCGGAAGGCGTCGACGTCGCGCAGCTCGGAGCCCTCGCCGGGCCGGCGTGACGTGTGCGGACCGGCGAGCCCGCGCAGGCGGGAGGCGAGAGGCACCCGGCCGAGCGTCACCGGGCGCGGCAGGACCAGCAGCGGCGGGCCGACCGTCGTGGACGGGACCTGCTCCTCGACGCCCTCGGGGCCGTAGGCGGCGTGGTCCACGCGGTACGACGGCTGCGGCCCGGTGCGGACCGATCGCGTGCTCACGGCGATCTCGCGCTCCGTCGTGCCGGTGACGGCGAGGGTGCGCTCGGCGGTGAGGTTCGCCGGCCCCACGACGCGGACGCTGACGGTCTCCACGCCCGGCGGGGAGGTGATCCGCAGCCGGGCGCCGAGGGTTCCGGCGGGTGCCTCGGGTTCGGGTGCGACAGCCACCGTCACGAGGCCCTCAGGACGCCGCGTCCGCCCCCACGTCGCGCTGAGCAGCGCCGGCAGCCCCAGCAGCGCGACGTCGGCGCGGCGCGCCACGAGCCCGACGGCGAGGAGGACGACCCCGACGGTCGTCCCGGCCGCGAGCGCCGTCGTGGTGCGCCACACGGGTGCGCTGGTGGGGCGGTCGGGGATGCTCACCCGCGCCCGCCGGCGACGGTGGTGGGGCCGGGGACGGTGGCGAGGAGGGAGCGCACGAGGGCTTCGGGGTGCCGGTCGGCGGCCCAGGCGGCGGGGGTGAGGGTGAGGCGGTGGGCGAGGACGGGGACGGCGACGCGCTTGACGTCCTCGGGCAGGACGTAGTCGCGGCCGTCGAGGACGGCGACGCTGCGGGCGAGGAGGGCGAGGTTCTGGGAGCCGCGGGGTGAGGCGCCGACCTCGAGGGCGTCGTGGGTGCGGGTGGCGGCGGCGAGGTCGACGCAGTAGCCGATGACGTCGGGGTCGATGTCGACGGTCTCGACGCCCGCTTGCATGGCGAGGACGGTGCGGTGGTCGACGACCTGGGTGACGGTGGGGTCGTCGTGGCGGCGGGCGACGCGGCGGGTGAGGACCTCGCGTTCTTCGTCGCGGGCGGGGTAGCCGACGGCGAGCCGGACCATGAAGCGGTCGAGCTGGGCTTCCGGCAGGGGGTAGGTGCCCTCGTACTCGACGGGGTTGGACGTGGCGACGACGTGGAAGGGGCGGGGCAGGGGGTGGGTGGTGCCGTCGACGGTGACCTGGCGCTCGGCCATGGCCTCGAGGAGCGCGGACTGGGTCTTGGGGGCGGTGCGGTTGATCTCGTCGGCGAGGAAGAGGCCGGTGAAGACGGGACCGGGGCGGAACTCGAAGGTGCGGGTCGCGGGGTCGTAGACGGCGGACCCGGTGATGTCGGAGGGCAGGAGGTCGGGGGTGCACTGGAGGCGGGCGAAGTCGAGGCCGAGGGCGCGGGCGAGGCTGCGTGCGGCGAGGGTCTTGCCGAGGCCGGGGACGTCCTCGAAGAGCACGTGCCCGCCGGCGAGGACGGTGGCGAGGGCGAGGGTGAGGGTCTCGCGCATGCCGACGACGGCGGTGGCGACCTCGTCGAGGATGCGTCGGGAGTGCTCGGCGACGTCGGTCACGGGGAGGGGTGCGACGTGGGCGGTGGCGTCGGCGCTCCGGTCGTCGGGCCGGGGGGTCCAGGAGGTCAACGGGGTGTCCCTTCGTCGGGTGGCGGCGTGGTGGCGAGTCGTTCGACGGCGTCGAGCCAGGTCTGGAGCTGCCGGGGGGTGGGCAGCGTGCCGTGGGTGGCGTGGTCGTGGAGGCCGTGGGCGGTCGGGGTGCCGAGGAGCGGCTCGGCGCGGGTGGCGACGTGGGGGTCGGCGAGGTCTCCGTGGAGGCCGTGGCGGGCGAGCTGGTGGTCGGCGAGGGTGCGGACGCGTCGGGCGGCGCGGTCGGTGACGCGTCCGTCCTTGCCGAGGATCGCCCAGCCGAGGTCGGAGACGTCGCGTCGGGCGCCGTCGCGGTGCAGGGGCGGGACCTGGGGCCAGGTCCCGTCTGCGGTGTACTCGGCGCTGTGCCACAGCAGGAGGGCGCTGAGGCCGGCGGCGGCGAGCATGACGGCGTGGGCGGCGGAGGATCCGAGGACGACGAGCGCGATCGCGGTGAGGACGACGAGGATCGCGGGCGGCGCGGCGCGGCGCAGGATCGCCGGGAGGTGGTTCATGCGTCCGGGGTCCGGTCGGGGGCGTCGATCGCGAGGTCGTCGGCGAGGCGGCGCAGGGCGTCGCGGGCGGTCTGGACGTCGCTCGTGCCGATGTCCGCGTCGCGGAACCGGGCGCGGTGGTAGAGGCCACGCAGCGTGGCGACGGCTCCGGGGTCGGCGCGGGTGCGGTCGAGCACGGCGACGGTGAACTCGGTGGGGGTCTGCGCGGGGTCGCGGTGCGCGCCCGCGAGCGCCGCGGCGTCCTCGAGGGCGACCCAGGCGGCGACGACGGCGTCGCGCGGGGGGACGGCGGCGGTGAGGTGCTGCTGGGCGGTGCTCAGGCCGTCGCGCAGGTGGGGGGCGACGTCGTCCTCGGGGGTGCCGAGGAGGGTGTGCCCGGGGTGGCGGTGACGGGGGTGCGGGGTGCCGCTGCGGCGGATGCGTGCGAGGACGTTGCGCAGGGCGAGGACGGCGATGACGAGCAGGGCGAGTCCGGCGAGCGCGAGCAGGACGTCGCCGAGGCCGAACGGGGCGTCGTCGAGGGGTGGCGGGGGTGGTGGTTCGACCGGTGGTGTGACCGGGGCGGGGGTGGTTCGGGGGCGGTGCCTGGTCTCCGGAGAGGGACGAGAGCCAGCCGGGGGTGTTCCAGCTCCAGGGTGTGCCGGTGGCGGCGGCGGCGAGCACGACGGTGGCGAGGGTGGTGACGAGCGCGACGTGGCGCGGGCCGGGACGGCGGGACGGGGTCGTGTGCGTCGTGCCGGGCGGTGTCGTGGGTGCCCCCTGCGGTGCGGTCATGCCCGGGCGAGCGTCTCGGCGTGGACGCCGGCGACGGCGGCGGTGAGGAACGCGGCGGGGTCCTGGTCGAGGCCGCGTCCCATGGTGGACAGACGGACGGGGGCGTCGCGCAGGGCGCGCAGCAGCAAGGCGTCGGTGGTGACGTCGACGCGCTGGTGGCGCCCGGTGGGGGCGACGAGGGTGGCGGCCTGCTCGGCGATCCGCGCGGTGAGGTGCGGTCCCCACCCGGGGAGGGACTCGACGTCGGGCTCCGGGAGGGGGACGACGACGTCGCACGCGGTGAGGGCGACGCGCCCGTAGGCGGTGAGGGAGTGGTGGGAGACGCCGAGGTGGCGGTCGCGGGGGTCGGCGCCCGAGACGCGCAGGGAGGCGATCGCCCGGCCGCCGAGGGTCGAGGTGGCGTTGAGGGCCTCGCCGGCGGCGACGCCGGAGTATCCCCACCGGGTGCCGGTGCCGAGGTTGCCGGGTCCCTGGGCGACGACGACGAGGTCGGCGCCGACGACGTGGCGGGCGGCGAGGAGGCCGGTGTGGACGGTGACGGCCTCGAGGTCGCCGCCGTACGCCTGCCCGACGGTGACGCAGGCCTCGAGCCAGCCGGTCTCGCGCAGGGTCGCGACGGTGCGGGAGAACGCGGCGGGCAGCGCGCCGCCGTCGGTCATGACGTAGGCGACGCGGGGTGCGGGCCGGCCCGCGAGCGCCGCGGCGTGCCGGGCACCGGCGACGATCGCGGGCAGGGCGGAGTGGAGGTCGGCGACGACGACGGGGGTCGCGTGGAGGTCGTCGGCGTCGCGGAGGGTGTCGTGGTGGGGCGACTCCTGCTCGTCGACGCCGAGGACGAGGGCCTGCAGGGGCGTGTACCGGGCCTTGACGAGGTGGCCGGGTCCGGGGGCGGGGTCGGGCGGCACGGGGGTGCCGGGTGCGGCGGGCCCGACGACGAGGGCGTACCCGCCGGTGCCGAGGCCGCGCGCGAGGGCGGAGACGTTGAGGAGGAGGCCGTCCCCGGCGTCGGGGGTGCCGACGAGGTCGGTGTAGGCCAGGGCGCGGACGGTGGCGAGGGGTGTGTCGTCCGCACCCGCGAGGGGGTCGTCGAGCTCGACGGCGAGCTCCTGCGCGCCGGGCCAGGCCCGTCCTCGCGACACCACGGTCCCGGTTCGCCACGTGATCACGTCGCTCACCCTATCGACCAGTAGCGTGGTGCCCGATGCCCGAGCCCCGCACCCCCTGGTCCTCGCCCGACGCGGCACCGCCCGCGCCGGGCGCGCCGTCGAACCCTGCCGCCAGGCTGCTGAACCTGGTCATCGCGCTGGTGAACACGAACGCGTCGATGACGAAGCAGCAGATCCGCACGAGCGTCGCGGGGTACGGCGACGCGCCGTCCCCGGACGCGTTCGAGCGGATGTTCGAGCGGGACAAGGACACGTTGCGGGACCTGGGCATCCCGATCGTCACGGTCGACGCGGGCGGGCACGCCGACGAGGTGGGGTACCGCATCGACCAGGACGCGTACGCGCTGCCCGCGGTGGACCTCACGCCGGCGGAGCTGGGGGTCCTGGCCCTGGCGGCGCAGTTCTGGCAGGACAAGTCGCTGCGGACGGACATCTCGCGCGCGCTGACGAAGCTGCGCGCCGCGGGCGCGGGGGAGACGGCGATGGACGCCGTCGCGGGCCTGGTGCCGCGCGTGCGGGCCGTGGGCGACGCGTACACGACGCTGCTCGACGCGATCTCGCAGCGCCGCGCGGTGTCGTTCACGTACCGGGCGGCGAGCACGGGCGAGGTGCGGCCCCGGCGCGTGCAGCCTTGGCGCATCGCGGCGCGACGCGGCGGCTGGTACCTCGTCGGGTTCGACGCCGACCGGGACGCGCCGCGGTCGTACCGGCTCAGCCGCGTCGAGGGCCGGGTACGTGCCACGGGACCGCGCGACGCGTTCGACGTGCCCGAGCACGTGGACGTCGACGCGTTCCTCGGCGGGCACGGCGCCGGCGGGGTCGCGCGCCTCGCCGTCGTCCCGGAGCGCGCCGCGGCGCTGCGGGCGCGCGGCAAGGTCGTGGGTTCGATCCCCGCCGCCGGTGCGCCCGGTCCGGGGCGCGACGTGGTGGAGGTGCCGTTCGACGTGCGGACCGCGCTGGCCGACGAGGTCGTGGGCTACGGCGACGCGGTGCTCGTGCTGGAACCACCCGAGCTGCGCGACGTCGTCGTGCGCCGGCTGCAGGAGGCCGCCGGGCTGGGCGGGTCGAGCGGCGTGGGGGAGGAGGACCGTGGCTGAGCGCGCGGACGACCGGCTGGTGCGCCTGCTGGGCATCGTCGCCTACCTCGACGGCGCGGGCCCGGTGCCCGTGGGCGAGCTCGCGCGGCACTTCGGCGTCAGCGAGCGCCAGGTGCTCGAGGACGTCGACGCCCTGTGGGTGTCGGGCACGCCCGGCTACTGGCCCGACGACCTCATCGACTTCGACGCCGACTCGATCGAGCGTGGCGTCGTGCGCCTCACGGAGGCGCGCGGCATGACGCGGCCGCTGCGGCTCGGCACGCGCGAGGCGGTGGCGCTCGTGGCCGCGCTGCGGGCCATGCGTGAGACGGGCGCCGTGCAGGCCGACCCGGAGCGGGCGCGCGTCGTCGAGTCCGTCCTGACGAAGCTCACCGACGCCACGGGCGAGGCCGCCGCGGCGCTCGACGTGCGGCTCGCGCCCGAGGGCGACCCGCAGGTCGTGTCGACGATCGCGAGCGCCCTCGCCGCCGGGCACCGCCTGCGCATCCGCTACGTGACCGCGGCGGACGAGGCGTCGGACCGCGAGATCGACCCCGTGAGCCTGCACACCCAGGACGAGCACGCCTACCTGCTCGCGTGGTGCCACCGCGCGCAGGGGCGCCGCACGTTCCGCGTCGACCGCATCCTCGACGCCGTCGAGCTCGACACCCCGGTCCAGGCGCACGACGTCGACCCGGACGTCGACTTCACCCCGGCGGGCGACGCCCCCCTCGCGACGCTCGTCCTCGCGAGCCAGGCACGGACCGTGGCCGAGCAGGTGCCGGTCGAGTCCGTGCGGGACCTGCCCGACGGCGCGTTCGAGGTGCGCCTGCGCGTCACCAACCCGGTGTGGCTGCGCCAGCTCCTCCTGGCGCGCGCCCGGCACGTGCGTTCCGTCGAGCCGGCGTCCGTCGCCGACGACGTGCGGGAGACGGCGCGCGCCGCCCTCGCCGCGTACGCGCGCCTCGACGACGCTCCCGCTGGTTAGGGTGGGCGGCATGTGGTTCTGGGTGTGGACGCTGCTCGTCGTGGGCACGCTCGTGGGCGCGTTCTTCCTCGCCCGGCGCCTGTGGCGCTCGGTGAAGGGACTGGGGCGCGAGCTCGCGCGCGCCTCGCAGGTCGCGAGCGACCTCGGGACGCGCGCCGACGAGATCGCGCGGCGCCTCGAGGCGGAGCAGCCGTCCACGGCACCCACGCTGTACGACGACCCCGTCGTGCTGCGCGGACGCGTCGACGCGCTGCGGGCCGAGAAGGCCGGACGGCGTGTCCTGCGCCGGCAGCGCGACGAACAGGTGTGGGCACGATGGCGCCGGTTCAACGCGTAGACTTCTGACCTGTCGTACCCGGTCCTCGAGGAGGAGTCGCACATGGGCATGTTGAAGCCCTGGCACATCATCGTGCTCGTCGTCGTGATCCTGCTGCTCTTCGGGGCGCGCCGGCTCCCCGACCTCGCGCGCAGCGTCGGTCAGTCGCTCAAGATCTTCAAGAAGGAGGTCAAGGAGCTGAACGAGGACGACACCCCCACGACGCCTCCTTCCTCCGTCACCCCGACCGACCGCGTCCCCGGGACCGGCACGTCGACCGTTCCCGGAGGGACCACGTCGCCCGCCCCGGACGACTCCTCCCCGAGGTGATCGGTGTCACGCACCACCCGTCGTGACCCCGAGGGGCGGATGGCGCTGCGCGAGCACCTGCTCGAGCTGCGCAAGAGGCTCTTCCTCGCGGCATGCGGCCTCGTCGCGGGCGCACTCGTCGGCTGGGTCCTCTACGAACCGCTGCTCGAGGCCCTGCAGGCCCCCCTCCAGCAGGCGGCCGAGGAGCAGAACAAGGTCATCAGCCTGAACTTCTCCGGCCTCGCGTCCGCGCTCGACATGAAGGTCAAGGTCTCGCTCTTCCTCGGCGTGATCGTCTCGTGCCCCTGGTGGCTCTACCAGCTGTGGGCGTTCATCACCCCGGGGCTCACGTCCAAGGAGAAGCGGTACGCCGTCGGCTTCCTCGCGGGCTCGGTGCCGCTGTTCCTCGGCGGCGCGCTCCTCGCGTGGTGGGTGCTGCCGCACGCCGTGGACATCCTCGCGGGCTTCGTCCCGGAGGGCGCGACGAACCTCGCGGACGCCCAGGGCTACCTGAGCTTCGTCATGCGCCTCGTCCTGGCGTTCGGCCTGGCGTTCGTCATGCCGGTCGTCCTCGTCGCGCTCAACTCCGCCGGGCTCATGCGCGCCTCCACGATGGCCCAGGGCTGGCGCTGGGCCGTGCTCATCGCGTTCGTCTTCGCGGCCGTCATGACGCCCACCCCGGACGCGCTGACCATGATCTTCGTCGCCTTGCCCATCTGCGCGCTGTACTTCGGCGCGCTCGGCATCAGCTACCTGCACGACCGCCGCGCCGACAAGCGCGACGCCGCCCGGCTCGCCCTGTGAACCGAGCGCACCACCCGCGCCCCGTGCGGCGCGCGGGACGCCCGTGAGCACGGTCGGGCTCGTCGTCAACCCCACCGCGGGCCGCGGACGCGGCCGCACCGGGGGCGAGCGCACCGCCGCGGCGCTGCGCTCCGCCGGTCACGACGTCGTCGACCTCAGCGCCCCGAGCCTCGCCCTCGCGCAGGAGTCCGCCGACGCCGCGGTGCGCGGGCACGCGGGGCGCAGCAGGGTCGACGCGCTCGTCGTCGTCGGCGGCGACGGCATGGTGCACCTCGGCGTCAACGCGGCAGCCGGAACCGGGACGCCGCTCGGGATCGTGGCCGTCGGGACCGGCAACGACTTCGCGCACGCCCTCGGCCTCCCGACAGGACGCGTCGACCCGTGCGTCGACGCCGTCGTGCGGGCCCTCACCCACCGCACCACGCGCGCCGTCGACGCCGCCCGCGTCACCACGCCGGCCACCGGCGACACCCGTGCCACGACCGGACCCGGCGGACACGGGCCCACCGCACCACCGCCCGGCACGGCGCCGCACGAGGCGTCGCGCGAGGCATCGCGCGTCATGGTGCCCCGCTGGTACGCGGGCGTGCTGTCCGCGGGCGTCGACGCGGCCGTCAACGCGTACGCCAACGCCGCGACCTGGCCCCGCGGGCGCGCCCGCTACGCGCGTTCGGCCCTGCGCGAGATCGCGCGCTACCGCCCCTACGGGTACCGGGTCACCCTCGCGGGCGTCCCCGACGCCCCGAGCACCGGCAGCCCGCCCGACGTCATCGCCGGCGCGCCCCTCGTGCCGGGTGCAGGACCCGACGGGCCGACCCTCGTCTGGGAATCCCCGGGCGCGCTCGTCTCCGTCGCCAACGGACCTCGCGTCGGCGGCGGGATCCGCATCGCGCCCGACGCGCTCGTCGACGACGCGCTCCTCGACGTGGTCCTCGCCGGACCGTTCACGCGCCGCGGCGCGGCCGCGATCTTCCCCGGCATGTACGCCGGACGGCACCTCACGAACCCGGGCGTCGGCACGGTCCGCGCCCGCGTCGTGACGATCGAGCCCACCGCCGCCGGCGCGACGCCCCCGCACGCCTTCGCCGACGGCGAGCACCTCGGCCCGCTGCCCCTGCGCGTCGAGATCGTCCCCGGGGCGCTGCACGTGCTCACGTCCACGCCTCCCACGGCCTGACCACCACCCCGCAGCGGACGGGGACGTGCCGAGCGAGGTGGGCGCCGGACCGTAGGCTGAGGCCATGACGGCAGCTGACACGTCCGCCGACTCACCCGCCGCCCGGTACGCCGCCGCACGCGCGCGCCAGTCCGCGGCTCGCACGCGGCTCGCCGAGTTCCGCCACGTCCTCGACTTCCCGCTCGACGACTTCCAGGAGCGCGCGTGCGAAGCCCTCGAGGAGGGGCGGGGCGTCCTCGTCGCGGCCCCCACCGGGGCGGGCAAGACCGTGGTCGGCGAGTTCGCCGTCCACCTCGCGCTCGCGACCGGGCGCAAGGCGTTCTACACGACCCCCATCAAGGCGCTGTCGAACCAGAAGTACGCCGACCTCGTGCGCCGGCACGGCGCCGACAACGTCGGCCTGCTGACCGGGGACACCACGATCAACGGGGACGCCCCGGTCGTCGTCATGACGACCGAGGTGCTGCGCAACATGCTCTACGCGGGGTCCACCGCGCTCGACGGCCTCGGGTACGTCGTCATGGACGAGGTGCACTACCTCGCCGACCGGTTCCGCGGACCCGTGTGGGAAGAGGTGATCATCCACCTGTCCGACGACGTGCAGCTCGTCTCCCTGTCCGCGACCGTGTCCAACGCGGAAGAGTTCGGCGACTGGCTCGAGATGGTGCGCGGCGACACGACCGTCGTCGTCAGCGAGCGCCGCCCCGTGCCGCTGTGGCAGCACGTCCTCGTCGCGTCGGCGAACCCGACGGGCGCGGACCGGCACGCGGGCCGCGCAGGGTTCGGGGCGGACCTGCTCGACCTGTACGCGGGGCACGTCGACCCGACCGACCCCGGGGTGAACCCACCCATCAACCCGGACCTGCTCGCCGCGTTCCGCGCTGCGCCACGCTCGGGCACGTCGGGCCCGGGCGGGCGCCGCGGCGCGGGGGACCGCGGGTACCGGGGGCGCGGCGGCCGTCGACCGGGTCCCGACAGGTCCGGGTTCTCGCGGCGTACCCCGTCGCGCTTCTCCGTGGTGGACGCGCTCGACGAGGACGCGCTGCTGCCCGCGATCTACTTCATCTTCTCCCGCGCCGGGTGCGAGGGCGCGGTCACGCAGTGCCTGACCGCGGGGCTGCGGCTCACGTCGGCGGAGGAGGAGGCGGAGATCCGCCGGGTCGCGGAGGAGCGCACCGCGACCATCCCGACCGAGGACCTCGACGTCCTCGGGTACTGGACGTGGAGCGAGTCCCTCGCGCGCGGCGTCGCGGCCCACCACGCCGGCATGCTGCCTGTGTTCAAGGAGACGGTCGAGGACCTGTTCAGCCGCGGCCTCATCAAGGTCGTGTTCGCCACGGAGACCCTCGCGCTCGGCATCAACATGCCCGCGCGCTCCGTGGTGCTCGAGCGGCTCGTGAAGTGGGACGGGTCCGCGCACGTGGACGTCACCCCCGGGGAGTACACGCAGCTCACCGGGCGCGCAGGGCGGCGCGGCATCGACGTCGAGGGGCACGCGGTCGTCGTGGACCACGCCGGCCTGGACCCCGTGCAGCTCGCGGGCCTGGCGTCCAAGCGCCTGTACCCGCTGCGCTCGAGCTTCCGGCCCACGTACAACATGGCGGTCAACCTCGTCGCGCAGGTGGGGCGGGACCGGGCGCGCGACGTGCTGGAGACGTCGTTCGCGCAGTTCCAGGCCGACCGCGGCGTCGTCGGGCTCGCGAAGCAGGCGCAGGCGCACGCCGAGGCCCTCGACGGGTACGCGCAGGCCATGACGTGCGACCGCGGCGACTTCTCGCAGTACGCGGCCCTGCGGCGCCGCATCGCCCAGCGCGAGACGGACCTGTCCCGGGCGGCGTCCAGGTCGCGACGCGCCGAGGTGGTCGCGGCGTTCGAGCGGCTGCGCCCCGGCGACGTGGTCGAGGTTCCGTCCGGCCGCCGGGCGGGGTACGTCGTCGTGCTCGACCCGGGGGAGGGCGCCGGGTTCGACGGGCCGCGCCCGACGGTGCTCACGCAGGACCGCGCCGTGAAGAAGCTCACGGTCGCGGACGCGCCCGGCGGGATCCGCGTCGTCGCACGGGTCAAGGTCCCCAAGGCGTTCAACCCCCGCGTCCCGGCGCAGCGGCGCGACCTCGCGTCGAGCCTGCGCAACGCGCTCGGTGCGCTCGACGAGCCCGGCGGCCGCCCCGGGAAGGCCGCGCGGGGGCGGTCCGGCGCCGCGGACGACGCCGAGCTCGCCCGCCTGCGCGCGCAGCTGCGGGCCCACCCGTGCCACGGGTGCCCCGACCGGGAGGAACATGCCCGGTGGGCCGAGCGGTGGGCCCGGCTCAAGAAGGAGCACGACCAGCTCGTGCGCCGCGTCGAGGGCCGCACCGGGTCGATCGCCAAGCTGTTCGACCGCACGTGCGACGTCCTGCTCGAGCTCGGGTACCTCGAACGGGCCGAGAACCAGCGGGCGACGAGCCCTGGCGCCGCCGACACGCTCGACGCCGACACGCTCGACAGCGACGCGTTCGACGCAGCACCCGACACCGGCGGCGAGCCCACCGGCGGCACGGTGCACGCCGGGGGGCTGCGCATCACGGCGGACGGGCGGTGGCTGCGCCGCCTGTACGCCGAGAACGACCTGCTGCTCGCCGAGTGCCTGCGGCGCGGCGTGTGGGACGACCTCGACGCCCCGGCCCTGGCCGCGGTGGTGTCGACGTGCGTGTACTCGGGGCGCCGCGACGAGCCCACGGAGCCGAACGTCCCCGGCGGGCCGCACGGTCCGCTCGCCCGCGCGCTCGACGCGACCGTGCGCGTGTGGTCCGAGGTCGAGGACCTGGAGAGCGCGCACCGCCTGGAGGCGACGGGCCAGCTCGACGACGGTCTCGTCACCGCCGTGCACCGCTGGGCGGTGGGACGCAGCCTCGACGCGGTCCTGCGTGGGTCGGAGATCGCGGCCGGGGACTTCGTGCGCTGGTGCAAGCAGGTCATCGACGTGCTCGACCAGCTCGCGGGTGCCGCGCCCACCCCTGCGCTGCGGCGCACGGCGGTGCAGGCGATCGAGCGGCTGCGCCGCGGCGTGGTCGCATACTCGAGCGTGTGACGGAGCCACCTGCACGAACACCGCGAATGTGGCGGTATGGTGAAGGATTGTGGCCTCAACCTTGTACCGCGGTGGCGTGATCCACTCCTCGGCCGACCCCTTCGCCGAGGCCCTGCTCGTCGACGACGGCGTGATCGCCTGGATCGGCGCCGACGACACCGCCGACGGGCTCGCCGCCCGGGCCGACCGGGTGGTCGAGCTCGACGGCGCGCTCGTCGCACCCGGCTTCGTCGACGCGCACGTGCACCTGTTCGAGATCGGCCTCGCCCTCGCCGGGGTGGACCTGTCCGCGAGCGCCGGCGTGACGTCGCTCGGGTCGGCGCTGGACGCGGTGGCGAAGGCTGCCGCCGTGGCGGGGGACGACGAGGTCGTGCTGGCGTTCGGGTGGGACGAGCGGTCGTGGCCCGAGGGGCGTCCCCCGACGGCGGAGGAGCTGGACGCCGCGGCGGGTGGCCGGGCGGTGTACGCGGCGCGCGTGGACGTGCACTCCGCGGTCGTCTCGGCGGCGCTCGCGCGGCGGGCGGGGCTCGACGGCCGGCCCGGGTGGGACGCGTCGGGGTGGGTGACCGGCGAGGCGCACCACGTGGCGCGGGACCTGGCGCGCGAGGTGTCGCCGGGGCGGCGCACGGAGCTGTACCGGGCGGCGCTGCGCGCCGCGGCGGAGCAGGGCATCGTGTCGGTGCACGAGATGAGCGCACCGCACATCGACACCCGGGCCGGGCTGCGCGAGGTGCTCGACCTGACGCACGACGCGGCGGGCGGGCTGGCGCACGTCGTGGGGTACCGGGGCGAGCTGTGCACGACGGCCGACGACGCGCGCTCCCTCCTGGCGGACGTGCCGGGTCTGGCGGGCATCGCGGGGGACCTCAACGTGGACGGGTCGATCGGGTCGCGCACGGCGGCCATGCGGCAGCCGTACCGGGACGCGCCGGTGCCGGGGGAGCGCGGCGCGCTGTACCTGACGGCGGAGCAGATCGCGAACCACCTGTCCGCGGTCGCGGCGGCCGGGACGCAGGGCGGGTTCCACGTCATCGGCGACCGCGCGATGGACGAGCTCGTGCTGGGCCTCAAGGCGGCGGCGGACGTGCACGGGGCGGGCTCGGTGCGTGCGGCGCGGCACCGGGTCGAGCACGCGCTGTTCGTCGACGCGACCGCGCTGGCGACCCTGCTGCTGTTCGGCGTGTCCCTGAGCGTCCAGCCCGCGTTCGACGCCGCGTGGGGCGGCCCCGGCGGCATGTACGCGGCGCGCGTCGGGGCGACGCGCGCGGAGGGGCTGAGCCCGTTCGCGGACCTCGCGGGGGCGGGCGTGCCGGTCGCCTTCGGGTCGGACGCCCCGGTGACGCGGCTCGACCCGTGGGCGGGGGTCCTGGCGGCGATGTCGCACGTCGACCTGGACCAGCGGGTCTCGGCGCGGGCGGCGTTCCAGGCGCACACGCGCGGCGGGTGGCGCATCGCCGGCCTGGACCACACGGGCGCGGGCCAGCTGCGCGTCGGCGCGCCCGCGCACCTCGCGGTGTGGCGCGCGGAGCACCTCGTGGTGCAGGGCACCCTCGGGCGTCCCGCGTCGTCGTGGAGCACGGACGCCCGCTCGGGTACGCCGCTCCTGCCCGAGCTCGGTGGGGACGCCCCGCGGCCCACGTGCCTGCAGACCGTGCGAGACGGCGTCGTGCTGTTCGACACGTTCGGGTGAGAAGGTCCGCGCACGCCGGAACTGGTTCCGGTTGACAGCGCGGGGAGCGGGAGTAGTTTCGACAGGGTGTTCCGGCCCCTGCGGCCGCAGGGGGATCTGCCACCGCCGACGATCCCTCGGCATGCCGCGACGGGTGTGTCTGGCCGGGCCCGCGCGCTCAGTAGAAAACGTGCCCAGCCGGTGGCGGCAGGGCACGGGCCGAAGGACGCGCGGGCCCGCCGCACCCTGCTGCGCGCTCCCGTCGTCCGTGCGTCGCCCGCTCGTCGCCCGCGGCCGCCACGCACCGAGGCCGTGCAGGCACGTGGCGTATCCTGCACCCCGTGCCAGCCCCAGCGTCCGCGACCGACCCTAGCCTCGGTCGGCCCGCTCCGAGCCCTCGACGTGACGCGGGCGGTCCCGTCTCCCGACCGCTGACCCTGCTCCTCGCGCTCCTCGGTGGCCTGCTCACGGATGCCGCGTTCCCCGACCGCGGCTGGTGGCCCGCCGCGTTCGTCGGCGTCGGCCTGCTGTTCTGGGCGCTGCGTCGCGACGACGCCCGGTGGGGCGCCCTGGTCGGTCTCGTGTGGGGACTGTCGTTCTTCCTGCCGCACCTGTGGTGGGCGAACGAGGCGACCGACACCGTCCCCTGGATCGCGCTGTCCGTCATGGAGGCCTGCTTCGTCGCGGTGCTGGGTGCTGCGTGGGTGTGGGCGCGGCGCTGGTCCTGGCTGCGGGGCCGACCCGGCCGGCAGGCGGTCGCGTTCACGGTGCTGTTCGTCGGCGTCGAGCAGGCGCGCACCGAGGTGCCGTTCGGCGGGTTCCCCTGGGGCCGGCTCGCGTTCTCCCAGGCCGGCTCCCCGCTCGGGCGCGCGGCGTGGCTCGGCGGCGAGGTGCTCGTCTCCGTCCTCGTCGCGCTCGTCGGCTCGCTGCTCGCCGCCGCCGTCCTCGCCGTCGTGCGGCGCCGCGCCGCCGCGGCGCACGCGGTGCCCGGGACGCCAGGGGAGGACCGGGAGGACCGCACGCGCGGGACCGCCCCCGTGGTGGTGCCGCTCCTCGTCGCGGGCGCGCTCGTCGCCGCGCCGCTGCTCGTGCCGCTCGACACCCGCGCGCAGGCCGGCACGCTCGAGGTCGGCGCCGTGCAGGGCAACGTCGGCGAGCCGGGGCTCGGGTCGTTCGCGAACCGGGCCGAGGTGCTGAACAACCACCTCGACGGCACCGTCGCGCTGCTGGACCAGGTGGACCCGGGCGACCTCGATGTCGTGCTGTGGCCGGAGAACGGCTCGGACCTCGACCCGCAGGAGGCCCCCGAGGTCGCCGCGGCGATCGACGACGCCGCGCGCGAGGTCGGCGCCCCGATCCTCGTCGGCGCCCAGGAGTTCCCGGAGACGGGCGGGCGGTACAACGTGGCGCTGCTCTGGGAGCCGGGCGCCGGCGTCGTCGACCGGTACGCCAAGCAGCACCCCGCACCGTTCGGCGAGTACATGCCGCTGCGCCCGCTCCTGCGGGTCTTCTCCGACCAGGTCGACCGCGTGACCATCGACATGATCCCCGGCGGCGAGACGGGCGTGGTCGACCTCGCCTCCGGACGACTGGGGCGCACCGTGCCGCTGGGTGTCGTCATCTGCTTCGAGGTCGCCTACGACGAGCTCGTACGCGACGCGGTGCGTGCCGGTGCCGAGGTCCTGATCGTCCCGACGAACAACGCGTCCTTCGGGTACACGGCCGAGTCGACCCAGCAGCTCGCGATGTCACGGCTGCGCGCGATCTCGACCGGGCGCGCGACCGTCCAGGTGTCCACGGTCGGGGTCAGCGGCGTGGTCGCGCCCGACGGCACCCTGCTGCAGAGCACGGACCTGTTCACCGCCGACCAGCTCGTCGCGTCCCTGCCGCTGCGTACCGACCTGACGCCGTCCGTGCGCGCCGGCGGCCTGCCCGCCCTCGTCGTCGGACTGCTCGCCGCGGGTCTCGTCCTCGCCGGGGTCGTCGGGTCGGTCCGCGAGCGCCGGCGAGGACGCCCCGCCGACGGCACCACCGGTGCCGGGCCCGGCGCCTCGGCGGCCGCAGCGGACGGTCAGGACGGCCAGGACGCCCAGGAGGGCCGCCGGTGAACGACGGACCCGGGCGCGTGCTCGTCGTCGTGCCGACGTACGACGAGGCGCTGACCCTGCCGGGGACGCTCGCGCGCCTGCGCGCGGCGGTCCCGGCCGCGGACGTCCTCGTGGTCGACGACGCGTCGCCCGACGGGACGGGCGACCTCGCGGACACGGTCGCCGGCCGGGACGCGGCGGTGCACGTGCTGCACCGCGCGGGCAAGGAGGGGTTGGGGGCCGCGTACGTCGCGGGCTTCGGGTGGGCACTGGAGCGCGGGTACGACGTCGTGGTGGAGATGGACGCCGACGGGTCGCACCGCCCGGAGGAGCTGCCGCGCCTGCTCGACGCGCTGGCCGCGGCCCCGGCAGGCGCTCCGGACGGCGCCGCGAGCGCGGGCCGGTCGGGGCGAGCGGACCTGGTGATCGGGTCGCGCTGGGTGCCGGGCGGCGAGGTGGAGAACTGGCCGTGGCACCGCGAGGTGCTCTCGCGGGGCGGCAACGCGTACGTGCGGCTCGCCCTCGGGCTGCGGCTGCGGGACGCGACGGCCGGGTTCCGCGCCTACCGGGCGGACGCGCTGCGGGCGCTGGACCTCGCGGCCGTGGAGTCGCACGGGTACTGCTTCCAGGTCGACATGGCGTGGCGCGTCGCCCGGGCCGGGGGTCGCGTCGTGGAGGTCCCGATCACGTTCGTCGAACGCACGGCGGGGCGGTCCAAGATGAGCCGGGCCATCGTCGCCGAGGCGCTGTGGAAGGTCACCGTGTGGGGTGCCCGACGTCGCGCGGAGCAGCTCGCGTCGTTCGTCCGGCGGGGTCGCACGCACCGGCCGTAGCCGCCGGACCCGGCGCCGCGAGCATGCGCCGGTCGGGACGCCGACGGGGCCGGGCGCAGGAAAGGCCCGGTCCGTGGGGACCGGGCCCTCGTGCGAGCAGCCGTCGCGCGCCGACCGGTTCGGTCGGCTGCGGGCGTCAGGCGGAGCGGCGGAGCTTGCCGGCGCGCAGCAGGTCGAGGCGCTCGTCGAGGAGCTCCTCGAGCTCGGAGATCGTGCGGCGCTCGAGCAGCATGTCCCAGTGGGTGCGGGCAGGCTTGCCGGCCTTGGGCTCTGGGCGCTCGGCGTCACGCAGGAGCGCCTCGGCGCCGCAGCGGCACTCCCACACGGGAGGGACCTCGGCGTCGGTCGAGAACGGCAGGATGATGGTGTGGCCGTTGGGGCAGTCGTAGTGCGCCTGGAAGCGGGGCGCGAAGTCGACGCCCTCGTCCGACTCCATGCTCTTCGCACCGATGCTCATGCCACGCAGCGAACGGTCGGCCATGGTGTCCTCCAGAGGATCGTCGGGGGTGTACGGGGCGGGCCCGTGGGTGCGAGCGTGCCCGGTCTACGAGTACGCAACGCCGTGTCGTGGTGGGGTGTTCCGACGCGGGGTGAAGGTCCGGTGAACGTCGCGGTCGCGGCCCGCCGGGCGGGCCGCGCGACGTCGGGGCCGGGTCCGCCACGGCGCGTCGCCGTCCCAGGCTCCCGGGTTTCGATGCCCCGCGCAACTCGCGCGGCGTGAGATCCGCCGCTCCACGGCCAGGCTGCGGCGTCGGGAACAAACACGGAGGGTGTCCGGTTGAGCCGCATGTACATGCAAACGCATGAACAATAGGACGTCAGAGGACACTGGGAGCGCACCATGCAGTTCGGCATCTTCACCGTCGGCGACGTGACGACGGACCCCACGACGGGCCGGACCCCGGACGACACCGAGCGGGTGCGCGCGATGCTCACCATCGCGAAGCACGCCGACGAGGCCGGGCTGGACGTCTTCGCGACGGGCGAGCACCACAACCCGCCGTTCGTGCCGTCGTCGCCCACGACGATGCTCGGCTACCTCGCGGGTGTGACCAAGGACATCGTCCTGTCGACGTCCACGACGCTCATCACGACGAACGACCCGGTGCGCCTCGCCGAGGAGTACGCGATGCTCCAGGTCATCACCGACGGGCGCATGGACCTCATGATGGGTCGCGGCAACACCGGCCCGGTGTACCCGTGGTTCGGGCAGGACATCCGCAACGGCATCCCGCTCGCGGTCGAGAACTACGCGCTGCTGCGCCGCCTGTGGACCGAGGACGTCGTCGACTGGGAGGGGAAGTTCCGCACCCCGCTGCAGGGCTTCACCTCCACGCCGCGCCCCCTGGACGGGGTCCCGCCGTTCGTGTGGCACGGGTCGATCCGCAGCCCCGAGATCGCGGAGCAGGCCGCGTACTACGGCGACGGGTTCTTCCACAACAACATCTTCTGGCCCATGAGCCACACGAAGCAGATGGTGCAGTTCTACCGGCAGCGCTGGGAGCACCACGGTCACGGGCCCGCGGACACCGCGATCGTCGGCCTCGGCGGCCAGGTCTTCATGCGCAAGGACTCGCAGAAGGCGTGGGACGAGTTCCGCCCCTACTTCGACAACGCGCCCGTGTACGGGCACGGGCCGTCGATGGAGGACTTCACGCGCGAGACCCCGCTGACCGTCGGCTCGCCGCAGCAGGTCATCGACCGCTACGGGGCGATGCGCGAGGACGTCGGCGACTACCAGCGCCAGCTGTTCCTCATGGACCACGCCGGGCTGCCCCTCAAGACGGTCCTCGAGCAGATCGACCTCCTCGCGGGCGAGGTCGTGCCGGTCCTGCGCCGCGAGGCGGAGGCCGCGCGCCCCGCGCACGTGCCGTCCGGCCCGCCGACGCACGCCGAGCGCGTGGCCGCCGCCCGCGCCGCGGGCGAGACCCACGCCGGTCACGTCGGCGCTGCGGAGGACCGGTGGACCGGTCGCACCGCCGAGGACGACGCCTCCGCGCAGCAGCCCGCGCGCGCCGGCTCGGCCTTCGGCCTCTGACGCTCCTCCGCGAGCAACCGCCCGACGGCGTACGGTCACGGGGTGCGGGCACCGCACCTCGGGACCGGCGCCGTCGGGCCACCGCGGGCCACGGGCTCGCAGCAGCACGCCGCAGCACACGCACGACATCGCAGCACCAGGAGCACCGCATGACCCAGCAGACCACCCCCGGCGGCACCGACCGGCGCCTCGTCGTCGTCTCCGCCGGCCTGTCCAAGCCCTCCTCGACCCGGCTGCTTGCCGACCGTCTCGGCGAGGCCGCCGTCCGCGAGCTCGGCGCGCTCGGGGTCACCGCCGAGGTCGAGACGGTCGAGCTGCGCGACCACGCGCACGCCGTCGTCGACACCATGCTCACCGGGTTCCCCACGGGCGAGCTGGCCGGCGTGCTCGACCGCCTCTACGCCGCGGACGGCATCGTCGTGACCACGCCGCTGTTCACCACGACCTACTCGGGCCTGCTCAAGTCCTTCGTCGACGTCCTCGACAAGGACGCGCTCACCGGCACGCCCGTCCTGCTCGGCGCGACCGGCGGCACGGCCAGGCACTCGCTCGCGCTCGAGTACTCGCTGCGCCCGCTGTTCACGTACCTGCGCGCCGACGTCGCCACGACGTCGGTGTTCGCCGCGACCGACGACTGGGCCGCGGGCGAGTCCGACTCCGGCGGAGGGCTGCCGCGACGCATCGCGCGCGCCGGTCGCGAGCTCGCGGAGAAGGTCGCGCTGCGCACCAGCAGCGGCCCCGCGGACCCGTTCGCCGACACCCCCGACTTCACCGCCCTCCTCGGGGGACTCTGACCTGACCGGGACCGCCGCTTCCCGTCCGCCGCGCCGCTGACCTGCACGGGCGCGCGCCACGGCGCCGGCGGAGCCCTTGCGCCGGCGCTCCCGGTCCGGGACGATCGGCACGACGGGGCACCGGCAGGACGGGGAGCGGATCCATGACGGCAGCGCACGACGAGCACGGCACCGACGCCCCCGCCCGCCCGGCGCGCCGCAGCATCGGCGTCACCGCCCGCCGGGCCGATCCCGACCGGGCCACCGCCCGACGGTTCACCCCGGACCCGCGCTACCCCGCGATGTTCCACGTCGCCGGCGGGCGCCTCGTGTGGGACGGGACGCGGCTCCACCTTCTCGGCCCCGACGGCACCCGCGCGCGCGTCGAGCTGCCCGCCGGTCGCGTCACCGTCACGATCGGCGAGGGCGTCGTGGTCCACCTGCACCCGGCACGACCCGCCGCCGGGGGACGGGCCGCGAGCGCCCCCGGCACGTCGCGGGCCGTCGTGCTCGACCGGTCCGCGGAGCGCTTCGTCCGGTTCGCCTGTGCGCTGCGGGGGGCCCATCCCGGCGCCGTCACGATCGACGACCGCACCTCGCCGTCCCCGCGCACGCCCCGCCTGCGGACCGCGTCGCGCGGCTCCGAGCACCGGCCGGGCGTGTTCGCGCGCCGGGTGTGGCACGTGCATGCCCCGAGCACCTCGGGCTCCGACGCCGACGGGGGAGCGGACCTCGTGGAGCGGCTCGAGCGGCTCGCCGCGCTGCACCGCGCCGGCGACCTCACCGACGCCGAGTACGCCCGCGCGAAGGCCCGCCTGCTCGGCTGAGCGCCGCCGGGCCGGGCCGTCCTGTGGCGGCACGCCGACGCCCCCGGGGCGCCGTCGGGCCCGGTGCGGCGTAGCGTGCCGAGGACGGAACTGTCGTCGACGACGCCCGCAGGAGGCCGCCATGTCGGACCGGGACTACCAGCTCGCCGCGATCGTGCTCTACCTGCTCGTCATGCTGGGCATCGGGTACTACGCCTACCGCCGCACGCAGAACCTCGACGGCTACATGCTCGCCAACCGCGGGCTCAGACCCTCCGTCGCCGCGCTGTCCGCCAACGCGTCCGACATGTCGGGCTGGCTCCTGCTCGGCCTGCCCGGCGCGATCTACGCCGCCGGGCTCGTCGAGGCGTGGATCGCGATCGGGCTCATCATCGGCGCGTGGCTCAACTGGCGGTTCGTCGCCCCCCGGCTGCGTGCCTATACCGAGATCTCCGACAACGCGATCACGATCCCGAGCTTCTTCTCCAAGCGGCTCAAGGGCGACAGCCGGCCCCTGCGCATCGCTGCGGCCCTCGTCATCCTCGTGTTCTTCACGTTCTACGTCTCCAGCGGCATGGTCGCCGCCGGGAAGTTCTTCGAGTCGTCCTTCGGCTGGCCCTACCTCACGGGGCTCGCCGTCGTCGCCGTCGTCACCCTCGGCTACACGCTCTTCGGCGGGTTCCTCGGCGCCACCCTCACCGACGTCGCCCAGGGCCTGCTCATGCTCGCCGCCCTCATCGCCGTCCCCGTCGTCGCCGTCACCCAGATGGGCGGTGTCGGCGCCGTCGTCGACGAGGCCCGGGCCGTCAACCCGGACGCGTTCAACCTGTTCTCCGGGCTCAGCAACGAGGGCGCGTTCCTCGGGATCGTCGCGATCGTCTCCACCGCCGCGTGGGGACTCGGCTACTTCGGCCAGCCCCACATCATCGTGCGTTTCATGGCCCTGCGTACCGTCAAGGAGGCGACCGTCGCGCGCCGCATCAGCCTCACCTGGATGCTCCTCACGACCGGCGGCGCCGTCGCGACCGCCCTCATCGGCATCGCCTACTTCGCCGACGACCCCGCCCTGCCGCTCGACGACCCCGAGACCGTGTTCCTGGTCCTCAGCCAGATCCTCTTCCACCCGTTCGTCGCCGGGCTCGTCCTCGCCGCCGTCCTCGCCGCGATCATGTCCACGATGTCGAGCCAGCTCGTCGTGTGCTCCTCCGCGCTCGTCGAGGACCTGTACAACCTCGCCCGGCGACGCTCCTCCGAGAAGACCGAGCTGCTCCTCGGGCGCGGGGCAGTCCTCGCCGTCGCGGTGGTCGCCGCCGTCCTCGCCCTTGACGACGACTCCGCGATCCTCGACCTCGTCGCCTTCGCGTGGGCCGGGTTCGGCGCCGCCTTCGGGCCGATCGTGCTGCTGAGCCTCTACTGGCGCAGGCTCACGCCGGCGGGGGCGCTCGCCGGGCTCGTCACCGGTGCCGTCGTCGTGCTCGTGTGGGGGAACGTCTCCGCGCTCAGCGACGCCATGTACGAGATCGTGCCGGGCTTCCTGCTCAACCTGCTCGTCGCCGTCCTGGTCAGCCGGGCCACCGCGAGGTCGGACGCAGCGGTCGACGCCGAGTTCGACGCGATGGAGGCCGAGGTCGCCCGGAGCTGACGCCGGCCCCTCGCCGGCCCCTCGCCGGCCCCTCGCCGGCCTGGCGGCGGCGCGGCGTCAGGAGGGGAGGGCGACGTCCGACGTCACGGGGACGGCACCTCGGAAGTCCCCGTGGCGCGCCCAGGTGAGCGTCACGCGGACGACGACGATGCCGTCGTCCGCGAGCGAGGCCGCGAACTGCGGGAACGCGGCGGCGTACGCCACGGCGCACCGCTCCCGCTCCGCGCCGGAGGGCAGGTCCGCCACACCCTCGGCCTGCAGCGTCGTGCCGTCCGCGCCGCCGACGACGACCGCCACCCGTCCGTCGCGCCGCACGTTCGCCACCTTGCGCGACGACGCGCGCGCGTCCAGCACGAGCTCGCCCCGGTCCGTCGCCGTCAGCGCGAGGTACGCGGCCTGCGGTGCGCCACCCGGACCGAGCGTCGAGACGACGCCGTCCCCGTGCGCGCGCACGTACGCCACCAGCTGCTCGAGATCCACGGGCGCATCGTACGGCCGCCCTGCCGCACGAGGGAGGGGCGAACTACGATCGGGACCGTGACCAGCATCGGAGGCGACGACGCGCACCTGCGCACGCTGGCCCTGCTGCGCCGCGTCCGCGACCGGATGGACCGCGAGTACGCCCAGCCGCTCGACGTGGAGGCGCTCGCACGCGGCGTGCACATGTCGGCCGGCCACCTCAGCCGCCAGTTCAGGGCCGCCTACGGCGAGTCGCCGTACTCCTACCTCATGACGCGTCGCGTCGAGCGCGCGATGACGCTCCTGCGCCGCGGCGACCTCAGCGTGACGGAGGTCTGCTTCGCCGTCGGCAGCTCGTCCCTCGGCACGTTCAGCACGCGCTTCACCGAGCTCGTGGGCATGTCCCCGAGCGAGTACGCGCGCCGTGCCCTCACGGCGGGTGCGGGCGAGCTGCCGTCGTGCGTGACCAAGCAGGCCAGCCGACCGGTCAGGAATCGAGAAGCGCCGGCCGTGGACGTGCACCTAGCGTGAGAGGCATGGACATCACCCTGCACACCACGTTCCTGCCGCACACCGACCCCGAGGCCTCTCTCGGCTTCTACCGCGACCTCCTCGGCTTCGAGCTCACCATGGACGTCGGCGAGGGCGCCATGCGCTGGCTCACCTTCGTCGCGCCGTCGCAGCCCGACGTCCGCCTCGTCCTGACGCCGCCGGCCGCCGACCCGGGGGTCACCGACGCGGAGCGCCGCACCGTCCTCGAGCTCATGGCCAAGGGTGCCTACCAGTCGATCATCCTCGCCACGAAGGACCTCGACGCGACGTTCGAGCACCTCCAGGCCGCCGACGCCGAGGTCGTCTCCGAGCCGACCGAGCAGCCGTGGGGCGTGCGCGACTGCGCGTTCCGCGACCCCGCGGGCAACATGGTCCGCATCGACGAGGTCCGGTGACCGGCCCGTCCGTGGGGCGCTGAGGACCGCCGCCGTGTGCGTCCCCGGTCTGCCGCACGCCACCGCGCCCAGCGGCGGTGCGACGATGAGTTCTCGGGCCGCCGCCGGTCGTCCCCACCACGCCCCCCGCACCACGACCCGAAGGAGCCCCCAGGGTGACCGCAACGCAGACCCCGAGCCACGCCACGACGTCGGGAGCGTCCGTGCCGCACGCCGCCGACACCCACGACGTCATCCGCGTGCAGGGCGCCCGCGAGAACAACCTGCGTGAGGTGGACGTCGAGATCCCCAAGCGGCGGCTCACCGTCTTCACCGGGGTCTCGGGCTCGGGCAAGAGCTCGCTCGTGTTCGCGACGATCGCCGCCGAGTCGCGACGCCTCATCGACGAGACGTACTCGACGTTCGTGCAGGGCTTCATGCCGTCGCTGCCGCGGCCGGACGTCGACGTGCTCGAGGGCATCACCACCGCGATCCTGGTCGACCAGGAACGCATGGGCGCCAACGTCCGGTCGACCGTCGGCACCGTGACGGACGCGAACGCGATGCTGCGCAACCTCTTCAGCCGCGTGGGAGACCCGTACGTCGGGCCGCCGACGGCGTTCTCGTTCAACGTCCCGACCTCGACGGCCAGCGGCGTGTTCAGCACGGACAAGGCGGACGGCACGACGGAGAAGAAGGTGGTGCGCAACCAGGTGTACCTGGGCGGCATGTGCCCCGAGTGCGAGGGCCGGGGCACGGTCTCCGACCTGGACCTGTCCGTCATCGTCGACGAGTCGAGGTCCCTCAACGACGGCGCGATCCTGGTGCCCGGCTACAAGGCGGACGGCTGGATGGTCAAGGGGTTCGCCGAGTCCGGGTTCGTCGACGGCGACAAGCCGGTCCGCGACTACACCGAGACCGAGCGGCACGACTTCCTCTACCGCGAGAAGGGGAAGGTCAAGGCGCTCGGGATGAACATGACCTACCAGGGCCTCATCCCGAAGCTGCGCGAGTCGGTGTTCAGCAAGGCCCCCGAGTCGCTGCAGCCGCACATCCGGGCGTTCGTCGAACGAGCGGCCGTGTTCGTGCCCTGCCCGGCGTGCGACGGCACGCGTCTCAACGAGTCCGCCAGGTCGGCGAAGGTCAACGGGGCCGGCATCGCGGACGTGTGCCGCATGCAGATCTCCGACGCCGCCGACTGGGCGCGGGGCGTCGACGCCCCCGGCGTCGCCCCGCTGGTCGCGAGCCTGCTGCACCTGTTCGACAAGTTCGTCGAGATCGGCCTCGGCTACCTGTCGCTCGACCGGCCCGCGGGCACGCTGTCCGGGGGAGAGGCGCAGCGCACCAAGATGATCCGCCACCTCGGCTCCGCGCTCACCGACGTCACCTACGTCTTCGACGAACCCACCATCGGCCTGCACCCCCACGACATCCAGCGCATGAACTCCCTGCTGCTCGACCTGCGCGACAAGGGCAACACGGTGCTCGTCGTCGAGCACAAGCCGGAGGCGATCGCCATCGCCGACCACGTGATCGACCTCGGCCCCGGCGCCGGAACCGACGGCGGCACGATCTGCTTCCAGGGGACCGTCGAAGAGCTGCGGGCGAGCGACACGCTCACCGGCCGCCACCTCGACGACCGCGCCGCCGTCAAGGAGTCCGTGCGCACGCCGTCCGGCGCGCTGGAGATCCGAGGAGCGTCGCAGAACAACCTCCGAGGCGTGGACGTCGACGTACCCACCGGCGTCCTGACCGTCGTCACCGGTGTCGCGGGCTCGGGCAAGAGCTCGCTGATCCACGGCAACCTCGCAGGGCACGAGGGCGTCGTCGTCGTCGACCAGGGCGCGATCAAGGGCTCGCGCCGCTCCAACCCCGCCACGTACACCGGCCTGCTCGAGCCGATCCGCAAGGCGTTCGCGAAGGCGAACGGCGTCAAGCCCGCCCTGTTCAGCGCCAACTCCGAGGGCGCCTGCCCCACCTGCAAGGGCAACGGGCGCATCTACACCGAGCTCGGGTTCATGGAGACCGTCGAGACGCCGTGCGAGGACTGCGGCGGCAAGCGCTTCATGGCGTCCGTGCTCGAGTACACGCTGGGCGGGCTGAACATCGCCGAGGTGCTCGACCTCTCCGTGGCACGAGCCCACGACGTCTTCCACGACGGCGACGCGAAGATCCCCGCCGCGCACAAGATCCTCGCGCACCTCAAGGACGTCGGCCTCGGCTACGTCAAGCTCGGCCAGCCGCTCAACACCCTCTCCGGCGGCGAGCGCCAGCGGCTCAGGCTCGCGATGCACCTGGGGGACTCCGGCGGGGTGATCGTCCTCGACGAGCCCACCACCGGGCTGCACCTCGCCGACGTCGAGAACCTGCTGCGCCTGCTCGACCACATCGTCGACTCCGGCAAGTCCGTCATCGTCATCGAGCACCACCAGGCCGTCATGGCCCACGCCGACTGGATCATCGACCTCGGGCCCGGCGCCGGGCACGACGGCGGCCGCGTCGTCTTCGAGGGCACACCCGCCGACCTCGTGGCGCAGCGCGCCACGCTCACCGGGGAGCACCTCGCCGCCTACGTAGGGGCCGAGCAGGGCTGAGCTCCCCGGCGCGCACACCCCCAGCCGTTGCTCCCACACGCGGACCGTCCGACGATCGAGGTGTGCGCGTCAAGGTCGGCGGGCTGAGCATCGCCTACGAGCGCGCCGGGGCCGGGCCCCCGGTGCTGCTGCTGCACGGCTTCGTGGGAGACGCCCGCGCCACCTGGGGCGCACAGCTC
Source organism: Cellulosimicrobium sp. Marseille-Q4280 (assembly GCF_943181405.1). GTDB lineage: Bacteria > Actinomycetota > Actinomycetes > Actinomycetales > Cellulomonadaceae > Cellulosimicrobium. Next base: position 460,250 of record NZ_CALPBY010000002.1, on the reverse strand, counting down.
GACGCGCTCTCCGACGAGTTCACCGTGATCGCCTGGGACGCACCCGGCGCGGGAGCGTCGGACGACCCTCCGGAGGAGCTCGGCATGGACGGCTACGCCGACTGCCTCGCTGCCGTCCTCGCGGCGCTCCGGATCGAGCAGGCCCACCTCGTCGGGCTCTCCTTCGGGGCAGCCCTGGCGCTCGCGGTCGCCCGTCGGCACCGCCGGGTCGTCCGGTCGCTCGCCCTCGTGAGCGGGTACGCGGGCTGGGTCGGCTCCCTCGGCCCCGCGGAGGCCGACCTGAGGCTGGCGCGCTCGCTGCGGGCATCGACGCTGCCACCCGACGTCTTCGTCACCGCGATGGCACCGTCCCTGTTCTCACCCTCCGCCGAGGGCGAGCGAGTGGTCGCCTTCGTCGACAGCGTCCGCGCGACCCGCCCACGAGGCTTCCGGGCGATGGCCCACGCGAGCCACCCCGACCAGAGCCACGTGCTGCCCGACATCGACGTGCCCACCCTGCTGCTGTACGCCGACCACGACGTCCGCGCGCCCGTCGCGGTCGGCGAGGCCCTGCACCACGCCCTACCCGGCTCCGAGCTCGTCGTCCTCACCGGCCCCGGCCACGCCAGCCCCGTCGAGGCGCCCGAAGCCGTCACGCACGAGCTGCGCCGCTTCCTGCACGCCGCCGAACAGCGCCCCGGGTGACCGACGACGCCCGGACGCCACGCCACGACGCGGCACGGCACGGCACGGCACGGCACGGCACGGCACGAACCATGCTCCCTTCGCCCGCAGGCGGCGTGAGGCGATTGCCCACCCCCAGCCCCTCTCGGCACAATCGCCGCATGCCCATCCTCCCGACCGACAGGGACCCCCGACTGATCACCGTGCGCCGCGGGGGATCCCTGACGGACGACCACCATCGTCTGCTCGCCGAGTGGGCGATCCTCTGCGCCGACCACGTCCTGCCCCTCTTCGAACAGGCCCGACCGGACGACACACGGCCCCGGGGCGCCCTCGAGACGGCACGCGGCTGGATGCGCGGCGACGTACCCGTGCGCGACGCCCACCGCGCCGCGTTCCCCGCGAACGCCGCCGGACGCGACCAACCCGCCCCCGCGAAGTACGCGGCGCTCGCGGCCGGGCAGGCGGTCGCGGTCGCGCACGTCGCGGCGCACGACCTCGGCGCCGCGGCGTACGCGATCCGTGCGGCGGCGGCAGAGGCAGCGACGAGGGGGCAGGGCGAGGCGGCCCGCGTCGCCGAGCGGGACTGGCAGCGCGAGCGGATCCCTGAGGAGGTTCGCGAGCTCGTCCTCGACGACCAACGCCTGAGGAGCCCGATCTGCTGGAACGTCTTCGACGACTGAGGCCGGCCGGTCCCGTACGGCCGAGGCTCAGCGCGCGCGTGCCAGGTCTTCCAGCTGGTCGTGCGCCGAGCGTCCCCACCCCGTCGGGTCCTCGCCGGGCGGCACGAGCGCCCAGGCGTGCCAGAGCACCAGGGTGTCCCACCAGCCGGCCTCGGCCGGTGTCAGCGGCCGGACGGTCTCGTAGCCCGCCAGGAACGTCGCACGGACCTCGGCCGAGACCGGCCCCCAGTTCCGGTAGCGCGTGCCGAGCATGACGGCCGACCGAGCCACCTCGACGACGCAGTGGTCGAGCCTGACCTCCTCGAGATCGATCACCGCGGCGACGTCCCGGCCCCGGCAGATCACGTTCGACGAGCGGAAGTCACCGTGCACGAGCTGCGTCGGCAGCCGGTCGGCGGGTGCGTCGTCGACCAGCCGTCGGAGGATGGTGCGAGCCGCTGCCGGAACGTGGTCGCGGAGCGAGCCGAGCCAGTCGGAGACCCGGGTCGCCACGGGGGCCGGGGGAGCGGCCGGCGCGACGGCCCGGTCGGCGTCGGGGTAGGTCGCGAGCGCGAGATGCAGCCGGGCGAGGACGGCACCGGCGGCTCGGACCTGCTGAGGGTCGTCGACGTCGAGCAGCTCACCGTCGACCACGTCCTGCAGGCTCATCGTGACGTCGTCGACCTCTACCTGGAGATCGCCGTCCAGCGAACGGACCGGTGCTGACACCGGCAGCCCTTCACGGTGGAGCCAGTGCGTGAGCCGAGCGACCTGCGTCAGCCGCGCGAAGCGCTCGGGCACGACCGACCACTTGGCGAGCCGGTCGCCCGACGGGGTAGCGACCCACGCCAGCGCGTTGTGGTCGCTGATCACGATCCGTTCGCACGCGTCGACCCGGACACCCCAGTGGTCGTCGAGGACCGTCGCGACCCAGCGAGCCGCCGAGCCCGCGTCCTGGAGACCGAACCTCTCGGCGAGCGCGTCGTGAGGGTCGCACGCTTCCCACAGCATCTCGAGCGTGGGCAGGGACGTATCGGCCATAGGTGCCATCTCAGCACGTCCAGCAGCCGGTGCTCCTCACGCGACCGGTCGTGTCGACGTCGTCCGGTCCGGCGTCGGCGTCGGCACCGGCGAGGAGCGGGGGAGTGCCGCACGCACCGGCGGCCGAAGGCTCAGCGGGTGCGGTAGCGCGTGTAGACGAGACCCGAGTCGAACGCACGCTGGTCCACGAGCTCGAGGTCGAGGCGCACACCGTCGGGGAAGAACCGCTTGCCGCCGCCGACCACGCTCGAGGTGGTGAACAGGTGGTACTCGTCCACCAGGCCCGCCGCGATCGCCTGCGCGGCGAGGTTCGGGCCGTCGACGGAGAGGTCGTGATCGGTCTCGGACTTGAGCCGGCGCACCGCGTCGGGGTCGAAGGTTCGCTCGATCCTGGTCCGCTCGCTCGATGGCGACTCCAGCGTCGTGGAGTACACGACCTTGTCCGCGGCCTGCCAGTCACGGGCGTACTGCACGATGTGCGGGGGAGCGTCGGGGTCCTCGTGCGCGGTCTCCCAGAACACCATCGTCTCGTACATCTGCCGGCCGTAGAGGAACGTGCGCACGGGCCGGAAGAGGTCACCGATGAACGTGTGCACCTCCTCCACCTCGGCGCCGACGCCCAGGTCGCCCTCCGCCGCCTCGGCGTAGCCGTCGAGCGAGGTGATCATCGAGTAGATGAGCTTGCCCATGTCGTCTCCTTCGGATGACCGTGTCGATGTGCCGGCGCGTCGAAGGCTGTGACCTGCGCTCGACCTGGAACTCATCGGGCTGTCGCTCGGCCTACCCTCGGCGGGGTAGAGCCACGCCGGCAGCGGAGGGCGCAGCGTGGCCTCCGGAACGAACGGCATGGACTGTATCGTGTCGGGTCCAGTGGCATGGGCCCGATCAGGCACCCATGAGGAAGGCAGGTACGCATGTGGTGGCGGCGCACCGCAGACGTACCCGACGCCGGCCATGCAATCGTCACGAGTGCTGAAGTACTGGATGCTCAGTCTCCCGTGACGCGGATCATCCGGACGTCGGGGACGTGGATGTACCTCTCGGCACAAGAGTCCGACAGCTCCACGCCCATGGTCGCCCACTACCAGCACATTCTTGACCTAGAACCCGGTGTCGACCACGTCGCGCTGAGACGCGGCCAGTACGCGCTTCGGGCGGTGTCTCCGGAAGGTGCGTCGAGCCCCTGGAAGATATTCGGCCCGTATCCGGACGCCGCGATCGACGAGCGTCTCGGAGACGGCACGATCGACCGTCAGCAGGGCGGAATCCAGCGAGGCTCCTTCGACTGAACGGTGCTCTCGTGGGCCCAAACTGTTGCCCGTCGAACGGATTTGGACTACTGCGCCCGCGCGTGAGGAATCGTCAAGAGCCGTCGTTCCGACGTGTCAGGACCAATTGCGTCACACCGTTGCCCGCGTGGGCCGGTACCGCTGGGCGACCACCCCGGACCGGAACTCCTGGCGATCCACGAGCTCGAGCTGGATGCGCTCGCGCAGACCGGCGAGCAACGTCGGTCCGTGCCCGGCGAGCACCGGCTGCACGAGGAAGACGTACTCGTCGATCAGTCCCAGGTCCGCCAACGCCAGGGGGAGCGTCACGCCACCCACGAACAGACCCTCGCCCGGCTCCTGCTTCAGCCGCTGAACCGCTTGCCCCACGTCGCCTCGCACCAGCTCGGCGCTCCAGTCAACCCCGCTCAGCGTGGTCGACACGACGTGCTTCTTCGCGCGGTCGAGGGTCTCGGCGAACGGGATCTTCCACTCGTCCATCCAGTCGGGCCACGTGCCCGAAGCCGGTCGTCGCCACGCCGACTCCATCATCTCGTAGGTCACCCGGCCGAAGATGACGGCATCGGCTCGTGCCATCTCGGAGGTCCAGTAGCGCATCGACTCCTCGTCGGGGGAGAGCCCTGCCTCGTGATGGCAGCAGCCGTCGAGCGTGACGTTGATCGAGTAGCGAAGTGGTCTCATCTCGTTCCTCTCCCGTGATGCGCGCGCAGCGCGAGTGGCCGGACAGTGCTCAGACTGCGGTCGGCGCCACTTCTCATCGGCTTTCGATTCCACCCGGCAGGGGCGCGCGCCGGGCGTGCGAGTGGCCCCTCACCCCGGGTGTCGCACGGGTCCCCGGTGTACGGAGCCTGCTTGACAGAATTACTGATCAGACTCAGACTTGATCATGCTCGGTGAATGGCCAGGAAACAGGGCTGCACGGTGATATCGACCGGATGGTCCCGCCCGGGGTGCGCCGACGCCCTGCTCCAGCGGTCCCTCGACGCGCGTGTGCGGATCTTCCCGGACTTCGTGTACGGGGCCGCGTCGAGAGCCGCGAGCCGTCACCGCGCTCACCAGCCGCTTCCTGCACCACTGACCGCCATCCCGTAGGAGACAGAGGACCATGCGAGCGTTCGTGTTCGACAAGTACAAGCAGGCCGTCCACGAGTCCGACGTGCCCGAGCCCGACGTGGGCGATCGCGACGTGCTCGTGAGCGTCGTGGCTGCGGGGGTGAACCAGCTGGACGAGAAGATCCGGGACGGAGAGTTCAAGGCGATCCTGCCCTACAAGACCCCCCTCGCCCTCGGGCACGATGTCGCCGGCACCGTCACCCGCACCGGCGCGCGCGTCACCAGGTTCACGGCAGGCGACCAGGTGTTCGCCCGCCCCCGGGACGGGCGGATTGGAACGTTCGCCGAACGCATCGCGATCGACGAGGCCGACCTCGCTCCCGCCCCGGCCACGATCGGTCCCGTCGAGGCGGCGTCGCTCCCGCTCGTGGCGCTGACCGCGTGGCAGGCGCTCGTCGTCAAGGGCAACGTGAAGCCGGGCCAGAAGGTTCTCGTCCACGCCGGTGCCGGTGGGGTCGGCACCGTCGCGATCCAGCTCGCGAAGCACCTCGGCGCACAGGTGGCGACCACGGCCTCGGGGGAGTTCGTCCGAGACCTCGGCGCTGACGTCGTGATCGACTACCGCACGCAGGACTTCGAGACCGAGCTCTCCGGATACGACCTGGTGCTGGACAGCCTCGGCGGAGAGAACCTCGAGAAGTCCCTGCGCGTCCTGCGCCCAGGTGGGAAGGCGATCGGGATCTCCGGCCCGCCAGACCCTGCGTTCGCTAGGGCGGCGGGCCTGAACCCGGTGCTACGCCTAGCTGTCTCCGCGCTCAGCGGGAAGATCCGTCGGCAGGCGAAGAAGCTCGGCGTGAGCTACGAGTTCCTCCTCATGGCCGCCGACGGCGACCAGCTGCGGCAGATCGCCGCCCTCGTCGAGGACGGCACGCTTCGTCCGGTGGTGGGAAAGACGTTTCCGTTCGACCAGACCCCGCAGGCACTCGAAGCCCTGGCCCAGGGTGGGCTCCGCGGCAAGGTCGTGATCACCGGCGCGTGACCCGACGTCAGCTACGCATCAACCAGCACGACGAACGACCGAAGGAGTCACCATCGTGAGCACGGTCTCCGAACCCGTCATCACGTCGTACGCCGAGGCACCGGCGAAGACCGTCACCGCGGGAGGCACCACGTTCGCCTACCGCGAGCTCGGCCCGAAGGGTGGCATCCCCGTCGTGTTCTTCGTGCACCTCGCGGCGACCCTGGACAACTGGGATCCGCGCATCGTGGAGGCGATCGCGAAGACACGTCACGTGATCACGTTCGACCAGCGCGGTGTCGGCGCCTCCTCCGGCACCGTCCCCGACACGATCGAGGAAGCAGCCGACGACGCGTACGCCTTCATCACGAAGGGTCTCGGTGACGACACGATCGACGTCTTCGCGTTCTCCCTGGGCGGCATGATCGCCCAGGACCTGGTCGTCAAGCACCCCGACCTGGTGCGCAGGCTCGTCCTGACGGGCACCGGTCCTCGCGGAGGCAGGAACATCGACAAGGTCGTGGGCGTGACGTACTGGGACATCGTGCGCGCCGCCGTCACCCGGTCCGACCCGAAGGAGTTCCTCTTCTTCAACCGGGACGGGGTCGGCAAGAGGGCCGGCAAGGCATTCGTGGAGCGGCTCCAGGAGCGCACCCTCGACCGCGACAGGTCCATCAGCCCCACGGCGTTCCGGACCCAGCTGAAGGCCATCCAGAAGTTCGGCCGCTCCGCGCCCTCGGACCTTTCGGTGATCACCCAGCCCACCCTGATCGCCAACGGCGACAACGACCGCATGGTGCCCTCCATCCTCTCCGCGGACCTGCACCAGCGCATCAAGGACTCCGAGCTGATCATCTACCCCAACTCCGGGCACGGCGGCATCTTCCAGCACTGGGAGCAGTTCGCCCCCGTCGCCGCGAAGTTCCTCGCCCCGTGATCCATCGGGATCACCGAGCCGGAAGGGCGACACGACCGGCCAGGCGGCGGTGAGGCGCCAGCCGACCATGCGGAGAGACAGCCTCTCCCGGCAGTATCCGCAGTGCCGTCAGCGCGGAAGGATCGCTGCGACCTGGGTGCGGATGCTCTCGAGGAGCCCCGGGATGCTCGACTCCGCGTTCAGGCTTGCCCCCAGCTCCAGAAGCAGGATCGCCGAGACCACCCGGGCCAGCGTCGCGGCCTCCGCAGCGGGCAGCTGCGACCGGCCGGTCAGGACGCTGGCAACGGCCTCCTCGGTCTCCGCGACGATCGACAATGCCTCGGCGTGGTGGGGCTCGCCCGGATCGCCGAAGGCCATCTCCCGGAGATACGTACGGCCGTTGTCGACCTGGACCCGGTTGCACTCCACGACCGGGGCGACCAGCGCCATCACCCCGTCCAGCGCCGTCGCGGCACCCGCGGCCGCGGCGCGTCCGCGTTCCAGGGCCGCTGCGTAGTGGGTGTTCTGCACGAGGAGCAGCAGCTCGCCCTTGGTCTTCGCATACAGGAAGAGCGTGCCCGTACCGATGTCCGCCGCGTCGGCGATCTGCTGCGTGGTGACCTCGTCCACCCCGTGCTTCTCGAACAGCTCGCTCGCGGCCGCGGTGATGCGCTCGAGCTTGGCCTGCTTGTTCCGCTCGCGTCGCCCGAGCGGCGGGGTGGCCACTGGCATCGTGCTCCTCCGGGAATGGTCCATGACGTACCTCAGTTCTGAGTATAGTCACTGTCGAGTTTGGGCCGGATGCGGTCAAGGAGCTCGGACGGCCTCTGCGCACTTGTCGGAGCGGCGACAGCGAACAGGCTGCGGCCGCCGGGGGAGTGCGACGCCTGGATCCGAGCCGTGACTCAGTCGTACCAGGGCGTGGTCAGAGCACCGTGCACCGCCGCAGCCTGGTTTCCGTCCATCCCGTTCGCCCATCGGTCACGTGGGGGTACGGCATCAGATGCAGCTCGCCGTAGTGAACCGGTAGGTGTGCGTGCTCGACTGGTGCGAGTGATCGGCACCCGTCCGGGGGAGCGAGGCGACCTCAGTGGCATCCTCTGGCGCTAGGGTCGCCCCGTCGCAGGACGCGAGATCGTGACGCGGTATCGGTTTGCGCTCCCCAGCGGGACCTCGCCCCGGGCGGCGCGGGCGCTACGCCTTGCCGTCGTCAGCGTCGCTTTGGGAGCGATGACGTGTTGCTCGAGCGTTGCGGGTGCCGATCTGACGGCGGACTGCCAGCCTGAAGACCCGACTGTGACGCCGCAGAGTGCGGCACCTGGCGATGTCCTGCAGATCGAGACCGTTGGGCGCGAGGGCGATGTGGACTGCGAGCCGAGCATGCCGGCACACGCTCGGTACGAGGTCTCGATCGTCTCTGCGGAGCCCGACAGCGACCCGGACATGCGCCACTCGACGACTCTCGGTTCTCTGGACCCTGAGAGCGACGGTTCTGCACAGGGCACCATCCGTGTCCCGGACGACATCCCGATCGGCAAAGCCGAGGTGTCCCTCAGACTCCAGGGCGCCAAGACGATCTGCGAGATCGACCCGAGCGTCGGTTGCGCACAGAACCCCTTCGCCCCGATAGAGATCATCGGGTGAGCCGTACGGAGGGGCGAGACCACCGACCAACGCGCACGTCGATCTCGCTGCGAGGTGCGAGTCCTTGCATCCAGGGCAACGCGCACCAGTCTAAGCGCCGATAATGGACATTATGTCACTTCGCCGAGGACAGAGGTGTCGTCGTGCATCACCGGGCGGCGGTGAAACCTCCCCCCGAGCATGACGACGACGACTGCACCTGCCGCGGCCCGACCGGCCCGCGCCGTCGTCGTGCCCACGGCACCCGTCGCCGAGCTGCGGTCGCCGAGAACGCGCCGTGAGCGCCCACGCGTGCGTGACGGCGAGCCCCGGGACGCCTCGAGGTTTCTGGGCGCTCTGGTCGCCGTGCCGGTCGTCATCGTCTCGCTCGTCGCGTTCCTGCTCGTCGCCGTCGCCGCAAGCCTCGCGACGGCCTGCGTCTGGACCTGGCGCACGGTGTCCCCTGCGCGCTCCGCCCGGCCGGTGCCGACTCTGCCTCACGGCAGCGCCTTCGGCGCGACGCCTGCCACGGACACCACCACCGAGCCTTCGAGCCGACGCGACGGCCCCGCGACCACGGCGTCGCTCACCCTGGCCAGGGACCGCGGGTTCGGCTACGATCTCTAGAATCGGACATTAGGGCTAAACCAGTGTGTTTAGGTCAACACCATCCTATCGGAGCGGTGACGCCCAGGACGCGCACAGCCGTCCTGCGTGGGTCCCGCTCATCGCCCGAGCGGTCCTCGCGCAGCCACCTCGTGCGGCGCGGCAGCGGCTCGAGGGTCGGGTGTCCGGCCCCGCACCCTCATGAAAGGGTGGATCCCGTGCCCCCGGAACCACTCCCTGCGCCGTCCGCTCCCCCGCCACCCGTCCCCGGCCAGGTCCCGCCCCGGGCCCGGACGGTGCACCTCGTCACCCACCCCGAGGCGACCCACCACGTGGACGGGATCGTCGGGGGTCAGCACGACTCCGACCTGACGCCGGCGGGTGCCCGTGCAGCGGACCGGCTCGGCGCCGTCCTGCGCGACCGGATCCCCGGAGCCGCCGGTACGGGCATCGTGGCCTCGGACCTGCAGCGCACGCGCCGGACCGCGGACGCGATCGGCCGCGCCCTCGACGTCGTGCCGGGCTACGACACCCGCTTGCGCGAGAAGTCGTACGGGGTCGCCGAGGGCCGGCCGCAGGAATGGTTGGACGCCCGCTTCGTCCCGCCCCCGCGGGTCGGTGACCGGCTGCGTCACCACGAGGGCGTCGACGGCGCCGAGACGCGTCTCGACCTCGCGATCCGTGTCTACACGGCGACGTCGACCGCTCTGGCATCGCACGACGGTGACCACCTCGTGATCGTGACGCACGGTTTCGCGGCGACCTTCGTCGTGGCCGCGTGGATCGGGATGCCCGTCGAGGCGGTAGGGCACGTGACCTTCCCGGTGCCGTCCGGGAGCATCACGACGCTGCGTGAGGACGCGTTCTTCGGCAACCGTGGCGTCGTGTCGCTGGGCGAGGTCGTCCACCCGCTCTGACCTGCGGTGTCGGTGCCCGGGCCTAGGCTCGGCGTGCCCGGCCACCCTGGCCGGCGTCCACGCCGAAGGGAGACCGCGAGGGATGGTCGCACCGCCCCGCCTCGATCTCGTCACCGTCCAGGACGCCGCCGACCGCTACCTCGCGAGCGTCGCGTCGCAGACCGTGCGCGGCGTGCTCTCGGTCACGACGCAGCGCAGCTACGTCCGCGACGTGCGCGAGTTCACGCGACTCGTCGGTCCCGGGCGCACCCTGGACGACGTCACCGGCGACGACGTCGACGACGTGCTCGTGCGCTACCAGACGACTCCCGACCTCCGCTACCAGGACGCGACCCGCAAGCCCGGCGGCACCGGCCGCTCCCCCGCGACCGTCAACCGGTTCCGGCAGTCCCTCACGCGGTTCTTCGCCCACGCGTCCCGAGAGGGGTGGGTGCAGGCCGACCCCATGCAGTGGGCCGCTCCCCCGGCCCGTCTGCGCGACGGCCTCCGGGTCGCGCGCACGGCCCTCTCCGCAGGGTCCGCGGCGGCGCTGCTCACGGTGGCCACCGACGACGCGCCGGTCGGCCCTTCGCGTCAGGACCACGACCTACGCCTGCGGGACCGCCTCGTCGTCGCGCTGCTCCTCGTCCTGGGGCCACGCGTCTCCGAGCTGGTGCGCGCCGACGTCGACGACTTCGCCCGCGAACCCGACCGGACGCGATGGCGCATCCACGGGAAGGGCGGTCACGTACGGACGGTCGAGCTGTCCCCGCCGCTCGCGGACGCCCTCGAGGAGTACCTCGCACGCCTGCGCCCGCTGCTGCGATCCCGTCGTCCCGACGACGCCGACGCGCAGCGCGCGCTGCTCCTCTCGTGGCGCGGGCGCAGGATCGACGCCCAGGCCGTGCGCGCGCTGCTGCGTCGGTGCATCGACCGCATGCCCGACCAGTACCGGCGCGAGGCCACACCGCACGCGCTGCGGCACACGACCGCGACCCTCCTGGCGGCCGACGGCTGGGACGTCAAGGTCGTCGCGGAGCTCCTCGGTCACGCGTCCATCGCCACGACCGGGGTCTACCTGGACCGTATCGAGGGCGAGCTCGCCGCGGCGATCCGGTCCCACCCCCTCAGCGGGGCGCTCGCGGGCGGTCAGGAGGCGGGCCCTCGCCACAGCAGCGCGGAGTAGTGTGCGCTGCATGGTCGCGAACCGGCGCGAGGACGCGCTCCGGCGGCTCGAGCTGGTCGAGACGGACGAGCTCGCACCGGACGACGCGGTCCGGCCCGACCCCTCGTACGGACGGCGCGCGACACCCGGGGAGCGACACCTCCCGGTCGAGCCCTCCGCCGGTGGTGGCCCCCCGTCGGCACGACGACGCGTCGTGACGGCGGTGGTCGCCGTCGCCCTGGTCGCCGCGGTCTTCGTGGCGAGCAGCCTCTGGCAGTCGCGGGCCGGTCGCCTCGCCCTCCTCGACGCGCACGGTGGGGTCGCGTCGCTCGCGACGCCGCCCGTCGGGCAGTGGACGACCAGCACGACCGGTCTCGACGCGTGGGCCCTCGGCGACGCCCTCGTCGTCGTGGAGTCGGACACCGTCGTGGGACTCGACCCGTCCGACGGAGAGGCGCGCTGGTCGGCCGACCTCGGCGGTCCGCCGCGCTGCGGGCCCTCGCCCGAGGACCTGTCGAGCGCACCGCTGGACGCGCTCGTGTGCCTCACCGGCCCTGAGGACGACCCGCGGGCCTGGGTCCTGAGCGCGGACGGGACGGTCGCCTCGCGCACCGACCTCGGCGACGGTCTCGGGCGGGCGATCGCCGTCCCGGACGGCCACGTCGTGCGGTGGCAGCGCACGGGCGGCGTGCTGGAGGTCGCCGTGCAGGACGCCACGGACGCCTCCGTGCGCTGGCGGTCCACCGTCGCTCCCGACGACCTCGCCCGGACCGACCTGTGCCGCCCTCAGGTGTCGGCGTACGCGACGGCGCGCGTCGAGCACGGCCTGATCGTGCTGCGCGGGTGCCGGCTCAGCGCCGTGTTCACCCTCGACGGCGCCCGCGTCGACGACCGCGGTGAACCCGTGACGTCGCAGGTGCTCGGGTCTCGCGCCGGAACCTTCCTGCGCACGACGAGCGGCTCGGCGACAGGCGCGGTCCAGATCACCGAGCTCGTCCGGACCGACGGGACGGTCGAGCGCATCGTGCCCGGTCGTCCTCTCGTGCCCCTCGCGTCGGACGGTACGGCCGACCCGACCCGGCTCCTCCTCGTACCGAGCGGCGTGCAGGCGGTCGACCTGTCCGGGAACGAGCGCTGGACGCTCAGCGGCACCGTCTCCCAGGTCGTGGTGGTGGCCGACGGCACCGCGGCGCTCGACCTCGGGTACGTCGTCCTCGGCGTGGACCTCGCCTCCGGTCGCGAGGTCTGGTCGTGGGAGCGCGAGAGCCTGGGGACGACCGACCAGATCGTCGGCGCCTTCACCGACGGGTTCGTCGCCGCACTCGTCATCACCTCGCTCGACGGCTCCGGTGGTGCTCGGGTCGTGGCGCTCGACCTGGAGCGGGGCGACGTCGTCTGGGACGAGGAGTACCCGCTCGGCGCGGCCGGGTTCCGCGCGGTCGGCGGACGGCTGGTCCACCTGGACCCGGCGCTCGGTCAGCTCGTCGTGCACGAGTGACGTGAGGGCACCGACCGGGCCGACGTGCGAGGGACGTACCGCGCGGCGACGCTGGGAGGAGCGGGCGGTTGCACGACACCCGCCACACCCGTCGACCGAGGAGGCGACCATGCCCAGGCGTGACCCCGGACCGAGCGTCAAGGACCCGGAGCTGTACGAGAAGCTGCGCGACGAGGGCGACTCGAAGGAGAAGGCGGCGCGCATCGCGAACGCCGCCGCCGGGTCGTCACGGAAGTCGGTCGGCCGCAAGGGCGGCACGAGCGGCGACTACGACGACTGGACCGTCGAGAAGCTCCGCCGGCGTGCGGCGGAGATCGGCATCGAGGGCCGCTCCTCGATGCGCAAGGCCGAGCTGGTCAAGGCGCTGCGCTCGCACTGATGTCGTGCCGGCGTCCCCGGGCGCGTCCCGGGGCGCCCAGCAGGACGGACGGGACGGACGTCACCCGCGTGCCCCTCGCCGCTGCGCTCGCATCGCGGGCCGCGGCGACTACGGTGAGCACGTGCGCATCCTCCCCGACATCTCCTGGCAGCTGGCCCGGCGCATCGCGGCACGAGCGCTCGTCCTCACCGTCGCCGTCCCGGCGACGGTCGCGGGCGCGCTCGTCGTCGCCGACGCGATCCGCAAGCGACGCAACACGACCGAGGCCTCGTTCCCGAGGTCGGCGCCGGCCGAGGCCGAGGTCGCCGGGACGACGGCCACCGTCTACACCTTCGGCGACGACCTCTACCAGGAGATGCTCGCCGCGATCCGCGGTGCCCAGCAGTGCATCCTGCTCGAGACGTACATCTGGAAGGCCGACGCGGTCGGTGAGCAGTTCAAGCAGGCGCTGGTCGAGGCGAGCGAGCGGGGAGTCCAGGTCTTCGTCATCTACGACGGGTTCGCCAACCTCGTCGTCCCCCGCGACTTCTACGACCTCCCCGAGTCGGTCCACGTCATCCGGTACCCCGTGTTCCGGCCGGGGATCCTCATGCTCAACGTCCGCAAGTCCGGGCGCGACCACCGCAAGATCCTCGTCGTCGACGACCAGATCGGCTTCGTCGGCGGCTACAACATCGGCGCCCTGTACGCGACGCAGTGGCGCGACACGCACGTCCGGCTCGAGGGGCCGAGCACGTGGGAGCTGCGGAACGCGTTCGTCGACTTCTGGAACGCGAACCGCGCGGAGGGCCAGCCGATGCTCGCCGACCCGGGGTCGATGCACTGGGAGCCTCGCCTGCGCGCCGCCCGCAACGCCCCCGCGCACCTCGTGTTCCCCATCCGCGGCATCTACCTGGACGCGATCGACCGCGCGAGCTCCCACGTCTACATCACGCAGGCGTACTTCATCCCGGACCGCGAGATCCTCGCGACGCTCCTCACCGCGGCAGCGCGCGGCGTGGACGTGCGCGTGCTGGTCCCCGAGCGCTCCAACCACGTCGTCGCCGACTGGCTGGCGCGTGGCCTGTACACCTCGCTCCTCAAGGGCGGCGTGCGCATCCACCTCTACCTGGACGCCATGGTGCACGCGAAGACCGCGACCATCGACGGCCGGTGGACCACGATCGGGACCGCCAACATCGACCGTCTGTCCCTCACGGGCAACTACGAGGTCAACCTCGAGATCACGGACGAGGGCGTGGCGGAGCAGATGGAGAAGATCTTCGCGGTCGACCTGTCGAACACGCGTGAGCTGACGCTCGCCGAGTGGGAGACCCGGTCGCTCGCCGCCAAGCTGGGCGAGGTCGTGCTCACACCGCTGCGCCCGCTGCTGTAGCGCGCTCCGGCTCAGGAGCGCTCGCGCGCGGCGTCCGCCGCGTCCTCCTCGGGCCGGGGCGGCACCGTCTCGTCGTCCTCGAGCAGCGCGACCTCGGAGTACTCGGGATGCTCGCGCAGCACCGCCTCCGCCACGGTGTGCGCGTCGACGGCCAGGGTGAACGACTCCCCCGCGCCCAACCGTCGGTACTCGTACGTGCCGCCCGTGCGCGCGTGGTCGAGGAGCCGAGCCACCGACCCGTGGCCGATCTGCGAGAGCAGAGCGTCGTGGACCGGGACGACGACGCGGGGGTCGAGCGCCCGCACGAGGTCGATCGTCTCCCCGATCTTCAGCCACGGCGCGGACACGGGAGCGAGCAGCACGTCGAGGCGCGCGTCCTGCGGCCCGTCCACCGTGTTCGCGTCCCGCGTCACGGGCAGGTCGACGGAGTCCCCCGGGTGATACACCGCCACGCCCCCGCCCCGCACGAGATACGTGACGTTGGAGATCCGCGGCACGTCGCGGTGGATCTCCGCGTGCCGGCCACCGCCCACCACGACCTCGAGACCGCCCAGGTCGATCCCGTCCCCCGGCGAGACCGCGTGCACGCGCCGCGCCGCGTCGTCGGGCAGGGTCGCACGCAGGCCCGACACGACGGCTTCAGGCCCCCAGACCTCGAGGTCCTCGCGCGCACCGAGGGCGGTGCCGAGCGTGTCCGGGTCGACGTGGTCCGCGTGCTCGTGCGTGACCAGCACGGCGTCCGCGTCCCGCAGCGCGCCGGCCGCGTCGGAGAACGAGCCCGGGTCGATCACGACGTCGGTGCCACCGTGGCGCAGGGCGACGCACGCGTGCCCGTGGAACGTGATCTGCATGAGCTCCTCCGTCCGGTCCGACCTCACCCGACGACCAGGACCAGGTCGCCGCCCTCGAGCTGCTGCACGGCGCCGATCGCGACGCGCTGCACCGTGCCCGCGACGGGCGACGTGATCGCCGCCTCCATCTTCATCGCCTCGACGGTCGCGACGGTCTGCCCGGCCTCGACGACGTCGCCGGCCGCCACGACCGGCGTCACCGCGCCCGCGAACGGCGCCGCGACCTGGCCCGGCTGCGTCGGGTCCGCCTTCTCCGCGGCCCGCACGTCCGCGTCGACCGCGCGGTCCCGGACCTGGATCGGGCGCAGCTGGCCGTTGAGCGTGAACATCACGGTCCGCATCCCGCGTCCGTCCGGCGTCCCGATCGCCTCGAGACCGACGAGGAGCCGCACGCCCCTCTCGAGGCCGACCGCGACCTCCTGGCCGGGCTCCAGCCCGTAGAGGTACGTCGGGGTGTCCAGCACGGACACGTCCCCGAACGTCGTGCGCACCTGCTCGAACTCCTTCGTCGGTCCCGCGAAGAGCAGGTGGTTCAGCCGACGACGGCGCACCGGGCCCGGCTGCGCGAGCTCCGCCTCGTCCTCGTCGGTCAGCGGGGTCACGCCGGCACGTGCGGCGCGCCCCTCGAGCGCCCGGGACCGGAACGGCTCGGGCCACCCGCCCGGCGGGTCACCCAGCTCTCCGCCGAGGAACCCGACGACCGAGTCCGGGATGTCGAACGCCTGCGGGTTCGCCGCGAACTCCGCCGGGTCGGCGCCGGCCGCCACGAGGTGCAGCGCGAGGTCGCCCACGACCTTCGACGACGGCGTCACCTTCACGAGGCGACCGAGGATGCGGTCCGCGGCCGCGTACATCGCCTCGATCTGCTCGAACTTCTCCCCGAGCCCCAGCGCGATCGCCTGCTGCCGGAGGTTCGACAGCTGACCCCCGGGGATCTCGTGCTCGTACACGCGGCCCGTCGGTCCAGGGAGCCCGGACTCGAAGGGCGCGTAGGCACGCCGCACGCCCTCCCAGTACGGCTCCAGGTCCGCGACGGCGCGCAGCGACAGCCCCGTGTCACGCTCGGTGTGCTCGAGCGCCGCGACGAGCGCCGACAGCGACGGCTGGCTCGTGGTCCCCGCCAGGGCGGCGCTCGCGGCGTCGACGGCGTCGACGCCGGCCGCCGCAGCGGCAAGGAGGGTCGCCGTCTGGCCGCCCGCGGTGTCGTGGGTGTGCAGGTGCACGGGAAGGTCGAACCGCTCGCGCAGGGCGGCGACGAGTCGCGCGGCGGCGGCGGGGCGCAAGAGCCCGGCCATGTCCTTGATCGCGAGGACATGCGCCCCGGCCTCCACGATGCGGTCGGCGAGGTGCAGGTAGTAGTCGAGCGTGTACAGGTCCTCTGCGGGATCCAGCAGGTTGCCGGTGTAGCACAGGGCGACCTCGGCGACCGTGGTCCCGGTCTCGCGCACGGCGTCGATCGCGGGGCGCATCTGGTCGACGTCGTTGAGGGCGTCGAAGACGCGGAAGACGTCGATCCCCGTCGCCGCGGCCTCGGCGACGAACGCGCGCGTGACCTGCGTCGGGTAGGGCGTGTATCCCACGGTGTTGCGCCCGCGCAGCAGCATCTGGATCGCGAGGTTGGGCATCGCGTCGCGCAGCGTCGCGAGCCGCTCCCAGGGGTCCTCGCCGAGGAACCGCAGCGCGACGTCGTACGTCGCCCCGCCCCACGCCTCGACGGACAGCAGACCGGGTGTGGCGCGCGCGACGTACGGCGCGACGGCGGCGAGGTCGTGCGTGCGCACGCGCGTCGCGAGCAGGGACTGGTGCGCGTCGCGGAACGTCGTGTCGGTGACGCGCAGGCGCTGTTCGGCGCGCAGCGCGCGGGCGAAGCCCTCCGGGCCGAGCTCGAGGAGCTCCTGGCGCGTGCCGGGCGGCGCGGCGACGCCGAGGTCGAGCGCGGGCAGCTTGAGCGCCGGGTCCGCCACGGCGCGCGGTGCGCCGTGCGGGCGGTTGACGGTGACGTCCCCGACGTAGGCGAGGAGCCGCGTCCCCCGGTCCGCGCTCTCGCGGGCGGAGAGCAGCTCGGGGCGCTCGTCGATGAACGACGTGGCGACGTTCCCGGCGACGAACTCCGGGTCGGCGAGCACCGCCTGGAGGAACGGGATGTTGGTGCGGATGCCCCGGATGCGGAACTCGGCGAGCGCGCGCCGGGCGCGGCGGACCGCCGTCGGGAAGTCGCGACCGCGGCACGTGAGCTTGACGAGCATGGAGTCGAAGTGGCCGGAGACCTCCGACCCGGCGGTCGCGGTCGCACCGTCGAGCCGCACGCCCGCCCCGCCGGGCGAGCGGTAGGCGATGATCCGGCCGGTGTCGGGTCGGAACCCGTTCGCGGGGTCCTCCGTCGTGATACGGGTCTGCAGGGCGGCACCGTTGACCCGCACGTCCTCCTGACGGATCCCGAGGTCCTCGAGCGTCTCCCCCGCCGCGATGCGCATCTGCGCGGAGACGAGGTCGACGTCGGTGACCTCCTCGGTCACGGTGTGCTCGACCTGGATCCGGGGGTTCATCTCGATGAACACGTGCTGGCCGGCGCGCTCGCCGACGGTGTCGACGAGGAACTCGACGGTGCCGGCGTTCTGGTAGCCGATGTGGCGCGCGAACCGCACCGCGTCGGCGCACAGCGCGTCGCGGATCGCGGGGTCGAGGTTCGGGGCGGGCGCGATCTCGACGACCTTCTGGTGCCGGCGCTGCAGCGAGCAGTCGCGCTCGTAGAGGTGCACGACGTTCCCGGCGCCGTCGGCGAGGATCTGCACCTCGATGTGGCGGGGCCGCAGCACGGCCCGCTCGAGGAACACCGTCGGGTCGCCGAACGCGCCGTCGGCCTCGCGCATCGCGGCGGCGAGGGCCTCGGGAAGGTCTTCGCGCGTGTCGACACGTCGCATGCCGCGCCCGCCACCGCCCGCGACGGCCTTGACGAACACGGGGAACCCGACCGCGTCGGCCGCGGCGAGGAGCTGGTCGACGTCGGCGGACGGCTCCGACGACGCGAGGACGGGCAGCCCCGCCTCGCGCGCCGCCCTGAGCGCGCGCACCTTGTTGCCGGCGAGCTCGAGGACCTCGGGAGGTGGGCCGACGAACGTCAGCCCCGCGTCGGCGCACGCGCGCGCCAGGTCGGGGTTCTCGGAGAGGAAGCCGTAGCCGGGGTAGACGGCGTCGGCACCCGACTCGCGCGCGACGCGCACGATCTCCTCGATGTCGAGGTAGGCCCGCACCGGGTGCCCGGGCTCGCCGATGGCGTAGGCCTCGTCCGCCTTGAGGCGGTGCTCGGAGTTGCGGTCCTCCTGCGGGAAGACGGCCACCGTCCGCGCCCCGAGCTCGTACGCGGCGCGGAACGCGCGGACGGCGATCTCGGCACGGTTGGCGACAAGGACCTTCGAGAACACGGCACTCCATCCGACGGACCGTCCGGCCACGGGTCTGCGCTGCCGACCCCGACCGGCTTCGGGCCGATCCTCCCACGCACCCCGGCGCAGGGGCCTCGCCGGGCGTGTGACGTGCTCCACAGAGCGGGGCCCGCCGGCCCTACGGCGGCTGTCAGCCGGCGGAGCGTGCCCGACGGCGCGCGGCGAGCTCGTCCTGCTCGCTCACCTCGGGTTCGGCGACGTCCTCGAGCGACTCGGTCGGCAGCTCCGCGAGCGTGCCCTCGACCTCGCGCCACACGCGACCTACGGCGATGCCGAAGACTCCTTGTCCACCCTGGACGAGGTCGACGACCTCGTCCGGCGACGTGCACTCGTACACGCTCGCGCCGTCGCTCATGAGGGTGATCTGCGCGAGGTCGTCGACGCCCCGCTCGCGCAGGTGCTCGACGGCGGTGCGGATCTGCTGGAGGGAGACGCCGGTGTCGAGCAGTCGCTTGACGACCTTGAGGACGAGGATGTCGCGGAAGCTGTACAGCCGGTGGGAGCCCGACCCCGCGGCGGGCCGCACCGTGGGCTCGACGAGTCCGGTGCGTGCCCAGTAGTCGAGCTGTCGGTAGGTGATGCCGGCGGCCCGGCACGCGGTGGGGCCGCGGTAGCCGGTGGTGGTGTCCTGCTCGGTGATGTCCTCCCCGAAGAGGAGACCCTGTGCACCGTGCGGAACCGTCGCGCCGGACCCGACGCTCGCCTCACCGCTGCTCTTCACTGTCGCCTCCTGGGGTGTCCTCGTCCACGCTATGGGCGCCGCAGGGGGCCGTCAACGACCGACGAGCCGACGCGTCGGGCGTGTCGCCCACCTCACCCCCTGCACGGCGGTCCTTCACCCTCGACCTGAGGTCGAAGGTCCGTTCTGTCCGGTTGAGTCGGATGCTGCGGTGATGACGGGAAGCGCTCCTCGCTCGTGTCACTCCTCGGTGGTGAAGTCCTCGGGGGTGACGTGCTCGAGGAAGTCGCGGAACCGCTCGACCTCTTCCTGCTGGGTGACGTCGACCACCTCGACGCCGGCGGTCGCGACCACCTCGGCCGAGCAGAGCACGGGGCTGCCGGTGCGCACCGCGACGGCGATGGCGTCCGACGCCCGGGAGTCGAGCCGTGCCCCGTTGCTGAGCACGAGCTCGGCGAAGAAGATCCCGCCGTCGAGCGCGACGATCTCGGCCCGCTCGAGCCGGACGTCGACCGCCTCGAGCAGGTCGCGCAGCAGGTCGTGCGTCATCGGTCGCGGCGTGGGCAGACCGGCCTGCGCCATCGCGATGGCGCTCGCCTCGCGCGGACCGATGACGATGGGCACGACGAGGTCGGACGCGCCGTCGAGCAGCAGCACCACGATCTCCTGGTCCCGCTGCTGCTGACGGACGCCGAGGACCTCCACGGGGACCATCGGCACGTCGTCGCTCACCCGTCCACGGTACGACGGTCGCGGGCATCTGGCAGGTCTGGGGGACCCGCCTCGTGCGGCTCAGCGGGTCAGGTCGTCGATGCCCTGGCGGAGGAAGACGGTGTGCAGCCGTGAGCACATCTCGCCGACCTCCCCCGCGACGGTGCCCGCGTGCGCGCGGGCGGACGCGGTCTGCTGGCTGCGCCACGGGGCGACCACCTGGTGCACGAGGCTCACGTGCCGGTCCGCGGCCGTGCGCAACGACCTCAGGTGCCGCGGCTCGATGCCGTACTCCGCGAGTCCCGCCGCGAGCACGACGACGTCCAGGGCGTGCGCGTCGAGCTGCCCTCCGGGCGCCTGGGTGAGCACGCCGACCTCGATCAGCCCGTCGACGAGGGCCCGGTCGACGCCCGCGGCGGACACGAGCGCGTCGACCGTGTACCGCTGGCGGACCGCGGCCGAGCCGGGATCGCCGTCGGCCGTGGCGAGGCGGGGCACGATGCCCTCCGCGGCCGTGCCGGCGTCGAGCGCCGCGAGGTTCTCCTTGATGACCTTCAGCGGCAGGTACCGGTCACGCTGCTCCACCAGGACGTACCGCAGGCGCTCGACGTCGGCGGGGCTGTACTGGCGGTAGCCCGACGCGGTACGCACGGGGTCGATGAGGCCTTGCTCCTCGAGGAACCGCAGCTTGGAGTGGCTGACGTTCGGGAACTCGGTCCGGAGCGCGCGCAGGACGTCGGAGATCCGCATCGTCGCGCGCCGGGAGATCCCGTGCGGCCACGGCTCCGGACCGGAGTCCTCCCCCGGGTCCGGGACGCGCACGGCGCTCGTCGACGCGCTCACGACTGCGGGGCCGACCCGCCGGCAGGGGTGCCCGCGTGCGGGCTGGCGTGGAACGTGAGCCGGTACTTGCCGATCTGCACCTCGTCACCCGTGCCGAGCGCGGCGGCGTCGATGCGGCTCCGGTTGACGTACGTGCCGTTGAGCGAGCCGACGTCGCGCACGACGAAGCGGTCGTCCTCACGGACGAACTCGGCGTGCTTGCGGGACACGGTCACGTCGTCGAGGAAGATGTCGGCGTGCTCCGACCGGCCGGCGACCGTGCGCTCGGCGTCGAGCAGGAACCGCGACCCCTGGCCCGGTCCGCGCTGCATGATGAGGAGCGCGGAGTGCCGCGGCAGCGCGGCGACGGCGGCCACCTCCTCGGGGCTCAGCCCACCCGGCTGGACACCTTCCTCGACAGGTGCCTCGATCCGGCCGAAGCTGATCGTCGTGTCGCTCCCCGCCCGGTTCGGCACGCCAGCACCACCTGGGACAGTCATCTCGCCTCCTCGGGACTCACGGCGCCCTCCTCGTGACCTGGTTCGTCACGCATCGGGAGCTTCGCTCCTTCTGCGGGAAAACTACTACACCCGCAGGTCATGCGGTGCATCCGACGCGGTACACCCAACCTACCCGGCGCGGGAGAGCACCGGAAGCGTCCCGAGGTACCGGCGCACCGCCCGTCGCTCAGTCGTCGGCGGGGACGGGCGTCGCGTACCGGGGCTCGGCAGGCTCGCGCGTGGACGTGACGTCGACCGTCTCCTGCTGGCGGATGGTGGTGCGCGCCCCGTCGGCGCGGAGGGTCGCCATCGCGCCGCCCGGGATCTCGAGCGCCGTCTCGAGCGTCGACGGGTCCCCGATGACCGTCCACCGGTACGGGGACGAGATCGGCTGGCCGTCGACCACGACCCCGTCGGTGGTGTCCTCGAAATAGCTGCTCGCCACGAGCCGCACGCCGTTGACCTCCATGGCCTCGGCCCCGGCGTTGCGCAGCTCCTCGAGGACGTTGAACAGGGAGAACGCGTCGAGGGGTGTCTCGCCCTCGACGACCTCGATCTCGACGCCCGGCCCCTGCGCCGGGAGGCGTCCCGAGAGGATGCCCTGGGTCTGCTCCTGCTGCTGCGCGACCTCCAGCGCGGCGCGTGCGCGGCCGGAGCCCGACTGCAGCTCGTCGCGCGTCGCCTCGAGGGACGAGACCTGGTCCTCGAGCTCGCCCGACCGCTGCGTCACGTCGTCGAGCAGCCGGACGAGGTCGCTCTGCCGCAACGAGGACAGCTGGTCCTCCTGGGTCTGGCTCACCTGCGCGACGAGCGCGAACCCGACCAGCGCGCACAGCAGGCCGACGATGATCTGGGACCGGCTGGCCCGGGGCCGCAGGACCCTGCCCAGCCCGCGCAACCCCTGCGGCTCGGGGAGCGCGCCCCCGCCGTGCCGCCCGCCGGGGGCCGGTCGGTGCGGCGTCGTCGTGGGCTCGTCGGACGTCGCCGCCGCGCCGCGGGGCGCCCGCTCGACCGGCTCGACCGGCTCGACCGGCTCGGCGGTCCTGTCCGAGGTGCCGGCAGAGTCGTCCGCGGTGTCGTCGACCGGGCTGCTCGAGGCGGGGGGCTCCTCGGTGGGCGCCCCGCTCTCGGCGAGCTGCCGGTCACCCGTGGGCGGCTCTCCCGCGCGGCGATCCCGGTCCGGGTCCCCGCCCGCGCCCTGGTCCGCGCCGTGGTCCGCGTCGGGGTCCGAGTCCTGGTCGACGTCGGGGTCCGCGTCGCCATGGTCGTCGCGGTCGTCCGCGGCGACGGCGTCGGGGTGATCAGCGTCCTCGTCGCGCCGGGAGTCCGGCTCGGCGTCTCCCTGTGCGTCGTCGCTCGGCGTGGCGGCGTCGCGGTCGGACGCCGGTGGGTCGCGCAACGCGTCGTCGCCGTGCTCGGTTCCGGCGTCCGCGGGGAGCTCGTCCTCTCCGAGGGCATCCCGGTCGCCCGGGGCCGCGGGGTCGACAGGTGCGGCGCTCGCGGCGTCCTCGTCCTGCGTGCGGTCGTCCTGCGTCTCGTCGACGGGCGTCTCGTCGACGGGGGTGTCGTCCCGCTCGGGGTCCGGAGGTCCGGTGGGCGCGGCAACCATCGTCAGGCCTTGAAGACGTGGCGGCGGATCGCGGCCGCGTTGGAGAAGATGCGGATGCCGAGGACCACGACGACGGCGGTGGAGAGCTGGCTCCCGACGCCGAGCTGGTCGCCGAGGAACACGATGAGGGCGGCGACGACGACGTTGGACAGGAACGAGACGAGGAAGACCTTGTCGTCGAACATGCCGTCGAGCATCGCGCGCAGGCCGCCGAAGAGCGCGTCGAGCGCGGCGACCACGGCGATGGGCAGGTACGGCTGGAGGTAGACGGGGACGGTGGGCTGCAGGACGAGCCCGGCCACGATGCCCACCACCAGTCCGACGACTGCGATCATTCGACGCTCTCCTGCCGTTCCTCGGTGGTGCCGGCCACGTCCCCTGGCGCGGGATCCTCGGGCGAGGACCCGTCGCCGGCGGGGTCCGGGTCGGATTCTACGGGCGCGCCCGGGACGCGCGCGAAGTACAGGGTGGGGTTGGGCCGGCCAGGGATCTCGAGCCTGCTCTGCGCGGTCACGCCCGACTGGATGCCGTACTGCGTGCTGAGCAGCCGCAGGTAGTCCGACGCGCCGGTGCGCACGAGCGCCGTCCGCATCGCGTCGGCGTCGCCGACGGCCTCGACGTGGTAGGGCGGGACGAGGGGCTGCAGGTCGACGAGGATCGCGTCGCCCGCGCTGCGGATCGCGGACAGCCCCGTCAGGCGCTGGTCGTTGATCGCGACGGCCTCAGCCCCTCCGGACCACAGGGCGTTCACGACGCGCTGCAGGTCGGAGTCCTGGACGAGGTTCGCCGAGGTCGTGTCGTCCGCGCCGAGCCCCCCGCTCGCGTCGTCGAGGGTGACGACGACGCCGGGCCCTTCGACGGCCTGGGACCCGGTGGTCGCGCCTTCCCGCTGCAGGTCGGCGAGCACGTCGTCGCTGAGGCCGCCGAGCGCCTCGTCCTGCAGCGCCTCGATCTCCGCGGAGACCTCGTTGGAGCGGGTCGCGAGCGCGTCGGCGTCGGCCTGCCGGTCCGTGATCTCCTGCTCGAGCGTCGCGCGAGCCTCGATGACCGCGGGCTGCGGCGCTCGCAGGTCGAGGGTCGCGGCGGTGGTGACGAGGCCGAGGACGACGGCGAGCACGACGAGGAGGACGGTCCGCCCCCGCCCGCGCGGCGCGTCGCCGTCCCTGGCGCGGCGGGCCGCGGCGGCCGCGTACCCGGGGTCGAGCGGGCGGTGCATCACCTCGTTGAGCAGCGTCATGGACGCGTCGACGGGGCCGGTCCGTGCGGGCTGCGGGTCCTGGCTCACGGCGTCCCCTCCGGACCGTGCGCGCCTGCACCGGTGCCGAGGTCGCCGGTCGCCGCGAGGGATCGGGTCTGCGCGACGTACTGCACGCCGGCCAGCCAGTACAGGCCGATGCCCCACCAGGTGAACGCCCACCCGACGACCGCGGCCACGTCGCCGAGCCAGCCCGGCATCTCCGCGAGGAGCAGCAGCGGGAACGCGTACAGCAGGGCGAACGTCCCGGCCTTGCCCGCGAAGCTCACGGGCAGGGGGCCGTACCCGTGGCGGGCGAGCCACGGCAGCAGGCAGACGAGCAGCAGGTCGCGCGCGACGATGACGACCACGAGCCACACCGGCACGACGTCGCGCCACGCGAGACCGAGCAGCGTGACGAGGATGAAGAGCCGGTCCGCGGCGGGGTCGAGCATCTGCCCGAGGCGGCTCACCTGGTCGAGGCGGCGGGCCAGCACGCCGTCGAGCCAGTCGGACGCGCCCGAGACGGCGAGGACGACGAGCGCCCAGACGTCGTAGCCCTCGACGATGAGGACCGCGAACACCGGGACCAGCAGCAGGCGCAGGAAGCTGATGACGTTCGGGACGGTCACGACACGGGAGCTGACCCGCTGCCCTGGTGCCACGCTCACCGCCCCTGCTCGTCCTGCCTCGCCTGAGGATCGCGGCTCGCGCCGCGCGACCATCCTACGTACGGCGCACCCCGCCCGGGGTGCGCATTTCCGGGCGGGCGGGACGCGTCGTCCGAAATCACCCCGTCGCGTCCCGGGGAACGGTCTGCGGACGCGCGTCGCTCACCGGGTGAGCGACGTCACCGACCCGGTCACGGCCCCGGTCCGCCCGCTCCGGTAGGATGGTGGTCACCTGTGGAGTTCGTCGCTCGTCCCGCGTGTTCTGTGAGAGTGGCCGGATCCCCCGCCCGCACGGCCGTCATCGGCCGCGGTCGGCGCCCGGCCAGGTGTGTTCGGGAGTGCGACCTGCGAGAGCCGACCTGGCGACCGCACGCCACTCCCCACCCCGACACGAAACGGTCCTCACCGCCCCATGACTGCTGACGTCGTCGCGCCCTCGCGCGCCCTCGACCACTCCTCCACCGACTCCACCCCCGCCGCTCCCGCGGTGGACGACGCGACGTTCGCGTCCCTCGGGCTCCCCGCCGCGCTCGGGCGCGCCGTGGCCGACCTCGGCTTCGTCACGCCGTCGGCCATCCAGGCGCAGGCCATCCCCGCGCTCCTCGCGGGCCGTGACATCACCGGTGTCGCGCAGACCGGCACCGGCAAGACCGCCGCGTTCGGCCTGCCGCTGCTCGCCGCGATCGACCCCGCGCTGCGCCGCGTGCAGGCGGTCGTGCTGACCCCGACGCGCGAGCTCGCCATGCAGGTCGCCGACGCGATCGAGACGTTCGCCGCGCAGCTGCCCAGGGTCGACGTCCTCGCGGTGTACGGCGGCTCGCCGTACCAGCCGCAGCAGCGGGCGCTCGCGGCCGGCGCGCAGGTCGTCGTCGGTACCCCGGGTCGTGTCATCGACCACATCGAGCGCGGCACCCTCGTGCTCGACGACGTGCGCTTCCTCGTGCTCGACGAGGCCGACGAGATGCTCCGCATGGGCTTCGCGGAGGACGTCGACACGATCTTCTCCCGCGCGCCGCGCGAGCGTCAGGTCGCCCTCTTCTCCGCGACCATGCCGGCCCCGATCCGTCGGGTGGCTGCCGAGCACCTCAACGACCCGGTCGAGATCGCGGTCTCGCGCCAGTCCTCCACCG
This sequence comes from Cellulosimicrobium sp. Marseille-Q4280, assembly GCF_943181405.1. Lineage (GTDB taxonomy): Bacteria > Actinomycetota > Actinomycetes > Actinomycetales > Cellulomonadaceae > Cellulosimicrobium. The sequence continues at coordinate 434,416 of NZ_CALPBY010000002.1, read as the reverse complement.
TGACGAGCGTCCGCCAGACCTACGCGGTCGTGCCGTTCCGCCACAAGACCGGGTCGCTCGCCCGCGTCCTCGCGACGTCGGACGCCGACGCCGCGATCGTCTTCACCCGCACGCGCGGCGCGGCCGAGGAGGTCGGCTCCGCGCTCGTCGAGCGCGGCATCTCCGCCGCCACGATCTCGGGCGACGTCGCGCAGAAGGACCGCGAGAAGATCGTCGAGCGACTGCGCTCCGGCGCCCTCGACGTGCTGGTCGCGACCGACGTCGCGGCCCGTGGCCTCGACGTGGACCGCATCGGCCTCGTGGTGAACTTCGACCTTCCGGGCGAGCCCGAGGCGTACGTGCACCGCATCGGCCGCACCGGTCGTGCGGGCCGCACGGGCGAGGCGCTGAGCTTCGTCACGCCGCACGAGCGCGGGCGTCTGCGCGCGATCGAGCGCACCACGCGCACGCCGCTCCAGGAGGTCGAGATCCCCTCCCCCGCGGACGTGTCCGCGCACAAGGCGCGCCGCCTCCTCCAGCAGGTCCCGGAGCGTCGTGAGGCCGGGCGCCTCGCGATGTACGCCGACATGGTGCGCTCGTTCGTCACCGAGCAGGACGTCGACCCGGTCGACCTCGCCGCCGCGCTGGTGGCGCTCGCCGTCGGGGACGACGGCCCGCGTGCCCTCGAGGAGCAGGAGCGGTTCGAGGCGGAGCGGGCGCAGGCCCGCGACCAGGCACGCTCGGCCCGCACCGAGCGCTCCGGCGACCGTGGTGCGTCTCGCGGCGACCGCGCGTCGGGCCGGCGCGACGGTGACGGGACGCGCGGCATCCGTCGCGACGCCGTCGGGACCCGGTACCGCCTGTCGGTGGGCCACACGCACGGCGCGCAGCCGGGCGGCATCGTCGGTGCGCTGACGAACGAGGCGGGTCTCAACGGGTCGGACGTCGGCAAGATCGACATCTTCCCGTCGTTCTCCCTCGTCGACATCGCCGCGCCGCTCGACGACGCGACGCTCGACCGCATCTCGCGGGCCCGGGTCGCAGGCAAGTTCCTGCGGATCCGCGTCGACGAGGGCGCGCCGCCGGCACGGGGCCGCGCACCGCGCCCCACGGGCGACCGTCCCCGCGGCGCCCACGGCCCCTCGGGTCGCAGCGACGAGCGTCGCGACCGCGCGGACCGTCACGACGACCGCAAGCCGCGCCAGCGCACGTCGTACTGACCGCCTGAGGTCTGACGAGTCGAGGAGAGGCCCCCACCCGGACCGGGTGGGGGCCTCTCCCGTGCAGCAGCCTCAGCGGGACGACCGTCCCTGCAGCGTCCCGGGGGCGAGCGCGACGCGGCACGGATGCCGACCCGTGCTAACGGTCGTGCCCTTCGCGCGCCTCGCCGTGCGCCTGGACCAGCGCGGCGAGACGACGCGACTCGAGGTCGCCGCGCGCGCCGTCGGCCCGCTGGATCCCCATCACCGCGAGCGTGGACCCGTCCGCCAGGTCGAGCCGCACCCAGGGGTCGCCGCTGCCGAACCGCACCGACACCACCTGCGCCCACTCGAGCTCGCGCGTGTAGATGACGTTGCGCACGCGCAGACCCGCACGGCTCGGCACGGCGTGCACCCCGCCGAGGCGCCACAGGAGCCACGCCGCGAACAGCGCGAACGCGGCGAGAGAGAGCCGGTTCACCCACGACGTCCCGAGCGGGCCCGTCGCGAGGACACCCACCACGACGCAGGCCCCCACCACCACGACGCCCGTCGCCCACGCCGACACCAGGCCGAAGCGAGGCCGGAACACCCGGTACGGATCGTCGCGGCGGTCTCCGGGCAGCCCCGCCTCCGGGAACGGCGCACCACTCATGCCGCCACCGTCTCACACCACGGCACGACCCACCGCGGCTCCGGGGCGGCGCACCGCGCGTCCGGCAAGCGGCCGACCGACGCGGCCGTCAGATGCGGCAGGCGTGGATCGACGTCACCAGGATGGCGCGCGCACCCACGTCGTACAGGGCGTCCATCACCTGGTTCGTCCGGTCGCGGCGCACCATCGCCCGCACCGCCGCCCAGTCCCGGTCGTGCAGCGGCGAGACCGTCGGGGACTCCAGGCCCGGCGTGATCGCCACCGCCTGCTCCACGAGCGACACCGGCACGTCGTAGTCCATGAGCACGTACTGGCGCGCCGTGAGCACACCCTGCAGACGACGGCTCAGCACCTCCACACCCGCCGGCACGTCCGTCTCCGCGACCGCGCGCGGACGGATCAGCACGGCCTCCGACTCGAGGATCGGGTCACCGAAGACCTCCAGCCCCGCGCCCCGCAGCGTCGTGCCGGTCGAGACCACGTCCGCCACGACGTCCGCCACGCCGAGCTGCACCGCCGACTCCACCGCGCCGTCCAGGTGCACCACCGTCGCGTCCACGCCGTGCGACCGCAGGTGACCCTCCACCAGCACCTCGTACGACGTCGCCACCCGCAGCCCCTGCACCTGCGCCAGCGACGTCACCGCCCCCGTCGGGGCCGCGTACCGGAACGTCGACCCGCCGAACCCGAGCTGCATGTGCTCCACGGCGTCCGCCCCAGAGTCCAGGAGCAGGTCACGCCCCGTGATCCCGACGTCCACCGTCCCCGACCCCACGTACACCGCGATGTCGCGCGGACGCAGGAAGAAGAACTCGACGTCGTTGTCCGGGTCCGCGAGCACCAGCTCGCGCGAGTCGCGCCGCTGGCGGTACCCCGCCTCGCGCAGCATCTCGACGGCGGGCTCGGACAAGGACCCCTTGTTGGGGACGGCGATACGCAGCATGGTGGAACCTTCGTTCAGGGGAGACGGTGGGTACAGGAGCACGGGCGGGAGATCGGACGAGCGGCGCTCGCGGACGGCGGCAGGTCACGCCACCCGCGGGGGCCGCTCACAGATGCTCGTACACGTCCTGCAGGCTCAGGCCCTTCGCGAGCATGAGCACCTGCAGGTGGTACAGCAGCTGGGAGATCTCCTCGGCCGTCTTCACGTCGCCCTCGTACTCGGCGGCCATCCACACCTCGGCCGCCTCCTCGACGACCTTCTTCCCGATCGCATGCACCCCGGCGTCCAGCTCCGCGACCGTGCCGGAACCGGCGGGTCGCGTCGTGGCCTTCTCCGAGAGCTCGGCGAACAGGGACTCGAACGTCTTCACACGACCCAGGGTATCCGGCGCCCCCGGCAGACCCGTCGCGGGTCCGCCCACCGGGCACGACGTCACACCGTCCGACGACGCAGCACCCACCGTCACAGGGACCGCAGCGCCACGACCGTCGCCACCGCAGCCTCCGCCGCCTCCGCACCCTTGTCCTCGCGCGAACCCGGCAGACCCGCACGGTCCAGCGCCTGCTGCTCGTCGTCGCACGTCAGCACCCCGAACCCCACCGGCACCCCCGACCGCACGCTCACGTCCGTCAACCCCAGGGTCGCCGCCTGGCACACGTACTCGAAGTGCGGTGTCCCCCCACGGATCACCACACCCAGCGCAACCACCGCGTCCGCACCGTGCTCCACCGCCCGCGCCGCCGCCACCGGCAGCTCGAACGACCCCGGCACCCGCACCACCGACACGTGCGACACGTGCGCCGCCGCCAGCGCGCGCCGCGCACCCGCCACCAGACCGTCCATCACCTCCGTGTGCCAGCTCGCCGCGACCACCGTCACCCGCAGCCCCGACCCGTCCACCTCGATCGACGGCGCACCCGCACCACTCATCGCCCCTCCTCCGTCTCGCCCGACTCGTCCGACACCGACACAGCTGCCCCGACCCCACCCGGGGCCTCGATCGTCTCCAGCAGGTGACCCATCGCCACCTTCTTCGTCACCAGGTACGCCCGGTTGTGCTCCCCGTGACCCACCTCGATCCGCTCCGTCCCCGCGACGTCGATCCCGTGCGCCACCAGACCCGTCACCTTCGCCGGGTTGTTCGTCAGCAACGTCACCCGCGACAGCCCCAGGTCCGCCAGGATCGCCGCCGCCGCCCCGTACTCCCGACGGTCCGCCGGCCACCCCAGCTCCAGGTTCGCCTGCACCGTGTCCAGACCCGCGTCCTGCAGCTCGTACGCCCCCAGCTTCGCCAGCAGGCCGATCCCCCGACCCTCGTGCCCCCGCAGGTACACCACCGCACCACCCTCCGCCGCGACCCGCGCCATCGCCACCCGCAGCTGCGGACCGCAGTCGCACCGCAACGACCCGAACGCATCCCCCGTCAAGCACTCCGAGTGCACCCGCACCACCGGCGCCACCGCCCCACCGGCGCTCGCGGACGGGCGGGACGAGACCGGCTCCCCCGGCACCTGCTCCGCCGGGACCAGCGCCACGTGCTCCGCCCCCGTCCGCAGGTCCCGGTACCCCCGCACGCGGAACACGCCGTGCTCCGTCGGCAGCGCCGCCTCCGCCGTCCGGTGCACCCGCCGCACCGACAGCCCCCGGTCCACCCCCGCAGGACCCGACGGCTCCGTCGCCGCAGGGTCGTGCACCCGCCGCCACGCCACCAGGTCCGCGATCGTCAGCAGCACCAGACCGTCCCGCTCCGCCAGCGCCGCCGCGTCCTCCAGACGCATCATCGACCCGTCGTCGCGCACCAGCTCCGCGATGCCCCCCACCTCGCCCGCGCCCGCCAGGCGCACCAGGTCCACCGCCGCCTCCGTGTGCCCCGCACGGTGCAGCACCCCGCCCGGGACGGCCCGCAACGGCAGCACGTGCCCCGGCCGGATCAGGTCGCCCGCACCCGACCCCGGGTCCGCCAGCACCCGCAACGTCCGTGCCCGGTCCTGCGCCGAGATCCCCGTCGTCACACCCGACGCCGCGTCCACCGTCACCGTGTACGCCGTCCGCCGCGGGTCCTCGCTCCGCGGCACCATCAACGGCAGCTCCAGCGCGTCCGCCCGCGCCGCCGGCATCGGCGCGCACAGGTAGCCCGACGAGTGACGGATCGTCCACGCCACCCACTCCGCCGACACGTCCCGCGCCGCGAACACCACGTCCGCCTCGTTCTCCCGGTCCGGGGAGTCCGCCACCAGCACCGGCCGCCCCGCACGGAGCGCCGCCAGCGCCTCCTCGACCGTGCCCAGCCGCACCCCGCCCGTCACCGCGTCGTCCGCCACGGCGTCGCCCCCGCTCACGACGACGCTCCGGTGGCGAGCAGCCGCTCGACGTACTTCGCGAGGACGTCGACCTCGACGTTCACGCGGTCCCCGGGGGTCAGCGCGCCGAGGACCGTCGCCTCGAGCGTCGTCGGGATGAGGGAGACGCCGAACGTCGTGTCGTCGACGTGCGTGACCGTGAGCGAGACCCCGCTCACCGCGATCGACCCCTTCTCCGCGACGTAGCGCAGGAGCGCGGCCGGCGCGGAGAAGACCAGGTCGTCCCAGCGGTCACCCGGGTCGCGGCTCGCGAGCGTCGCGACGCCGTCGACGTGCCCCTGCACCACGTGGCCGCCCAACCGGGCGTCCACGCGCACCGCCCGCTCGAGGTCGACCCGCGACCCCGGACGGAGGTCGCCGAGCGTCGTACGGCGCAGCGACTCCGGCATGACGTCGGCCCGGAACGTCCCGTCGTCGCCGAGCGCGGAGACGGTGAGGCACACGCCGTCGACCGCGATCGAGTCACCCGGCGACGCGTCCGACGTCACCAGCGGCCCCTCGATCGTCAGCACCGCGTCCGTGCCTCCGCCGCCCGGGAACGCGATCTCGCGCACCGAGCCGATCTCCTCGACGATCCCCGTGAACATGCGGTCTCTCCTGCCTCTCAGCCGATCCGTCTCGACACCGTCAGCGCGTCGTCACCGACACGCCGTACCTCGATCGTGCGGAACCGCCGCGCGGCCCCGATCGTCGTCACGCCCAGGTCGCCCACGACGCGCCGACCTGACCCCAGCAGCACCGGGGCGACGTAGGCGTGCAGCTCGTCGACCGCGCCCGCCGCGAGGAACGCCGTCGCGAGCGTCGGACCACCCTCGACGTGCACGTGCCGCACGTCGCGCGCGGCGAGCTCCGCGAGCACCTCGGCCACGTCGTGCGTGCGCACGTGCACGAGAGCGCCGCCCTCGCCGCGCAGCCGCGCGCGCGGTGGGATCCCCGAGCGCCCGACGACGACACGCAGCGGCTGGTGGTCGGCGAGCCGCTCGACGCCGTCGGGACCCGGCACGCGCGCGGTGAGCGCCGGGTCGTCGGCGCGGACGGTGCCCGAGCCAACGGCCATGGCGTCGACGGTCGCCCGGACGCGGTGGGCGTGCGCACGCGACTCCGGGCCGGTGATCCAGCGGCTCGTCCCGTCCTGCGCGGCGACGAACCCGTCGAGCGTCGTGGCGGTCTTGAGCGTGACGTACGGCGACCCGCGGCGTACCGCGGTGAGCCACACGTGCAGCAGGGCGGAGCCCTCGGCTGCGCGCACGCCCCTCACGACGCGGACGCCGGCGGCGCGCAGGCGCGCGCCACCGCCCGCCGCGGCGGGGTTCGGGTCGTCGACGGCGTGGACGACCTCGGCCGCACCGGCCGCGAGGAGCGCGTCCGCGCAGGGTGGTGTACGTCCGACGTGCGCGCACGGCTCGAGGGTCACGACCGCCGTCGCGCCGCGCACGTCGACCCCGCGCTCACGGGCGTCGGCAAGCGCCGCGGCCTCCGCGTGCGGCGTGCCCGCCCCGCGGTGGTACCCCTCGGCGAGCACGACGCGCACCCGGGTGTCGACGGCGTCGGCGGCCGCTCCGTCGGGCACGGGGCCCGCACCCGTGGGCGGGCCGAGCAGGACGCAGCCCACCCGCGGGTTGGGGCCGTACGCCGGGCCGCGCGCGGCGAGCTCGAGCGCGCGCGACATCGCGCCGTCGATCGTCAGGTGCTGCGCGCCCATCGGTCCTCGTCCTGCCGGGCACGGGTACTCCGGGGCGAGGGCGGGCGCGTCGCCAAGGCCCGTGGGACCCGACGCCGACGCTCACCACGGCGGGTCGGCTCGCCGAGGTCGACGGCTCACGCGGAACCGGACGACCGTCCGGGTCACACGTGGCCGGCTCCCCCGAGGGGTCGACCGCGCCGCACGTGCTTCCTCCCATCCGGACTGTCACCGTCGGTCCTGGAGTTCCACCAGGTCAACCGCGCATAGGGCGCGGGTCGCGGACTGTCACCGCCGGCTCGGAATTGCACCGACCCCGGAGCACGTTCGTGCGTACTGCTGCCGTCCAGGATGCCACACCGGCACGGGCCCTCCCCCATGGTCCGGTGGCCGGACGGACGTGAACACGAACGTGAACGCCGACGCGTGGGGCACGAGCTCGACCCGGGCGGCGTTCCTCGGACGCCGGCCGGGCCTGGTTTTTCCGTGCTGGTGGTGGGTGCTGCTGGGTGGTGATGTGTGGTGATGCGCGCTTGGCACACTTTTTTTGAAGGAGGGACGTCGACGGCGATCGCGCAGCGGCAGCCGCTGCGACGGTCTCGCTCGCCGGGACGCGTCAGCGCGACGTCAGTGGACGTGGGCCGCCTCGGCCAGCTCCCGCAACGCCTGGATCTCCCCCGGGATGCTCTCGGCCCCGTAGACCGCCGACCCCGCCACGAAGACGTTCGCGCCGGCGTCGGCCGCGCGCTCGATCGTGGACCGCGACACTCCCCCGTCCACCTGGATCCAGACGTCGAGGCCCGCCTCGCTCACCGCCTCCCGCGCGCGGCGGATCTTGGGCAGCGTGCCGTCGATGAACGACTGGCCGCCGAAGCCCGGCTCGACCGTCATGACGAGGATCATGTCGACCTCGGGCAGCAGGTCGAGGAACGGCTCGACGGGCGTCGCGGGGCGCAGCGCGACGCCGGCCCGTGCCCCGAGCCGGCGCAGCTCGCGCGCGAGCCGCACGGGCGCCGTCGCCGCCTCCGCGTGGAAGGTCACCGACGCCGCGCCGGCCTCCGCGTACGCCGGCGCCCAGCGGTCCGGGTCGTCGATCATGAGGTGCGCGTCGATCGGCACCGGGGAGACCTGGGCGAGCCGCTCGAAGACCGGGAGCCCCAGCGTGAGGTTCGGCACGAAGTGGTTGTCCATGACGTCGACGTGCGCGTAGTCCGCGGACTCGATCGCGCGGAGGTCCCGCTCGAGGTTGGCGAAGTCGGCGGACAGGATGCTCGGGGCGATGAGGGCTGCCATGGGCACCAGCCTAGGGCGCCACCCTCTGCGCGCCGCACCCTACGATCGCCCCGTGGACTCCTCCCCTCCCCCGCCGCGTGCCACCGTCCGTCCGCTCGTCGCCGCCGACCTCCCGCGCGTCGTGGAGATCTTCGCCCCGTTCGTCCGCGACACGCAGGTGACCTTCGAGGAGGAGCCGTGGGACGTCGGGCGCTGGGAGGCCAAGCGACGCGAGCTCGCCGACGGGGGCCTCCCGTTCCTCGTGGCCGACGTCGACGGCGTCGTCGCCGGGTACGCCTACGCCGCCCCCTGGCGGCCGAAGGCCGCGTACCGGCACACCGTCGAGGACACGATCTACCTCGACCCCCGGTACACCGGTCAGGGCATCGGCACGGCGCTCCTCGACGCCCTGCTCGACGCGCTCCGCGCCGCGGGCGTGCGCCAGGTGGTGTCCGTCGTCGCCGACGTGCCCGACGCCGCGGGCTCCCTCCCGCTGCACCGCCGGTTCGGGTTCGTGGAGGCGGGACGGTTGACCGCGGTCGGCTTCAAGCACGGCCGGTGGGTCGACACGATCCTCCTGCAGCGCACCCTGACGACACCGGCGGACGACGCCGGGACCGCCGGGACCGCCGGGACCGCCGGGACGGTTCCTGGCTAGAGGCTCGCCGCCTGGCGGCGCAGGGTGGCCGTGCGCTCCTCGACCGTGCGCCACGCGCGCCGCCCGACCCCGGGGTGGGCGTCACGGTCGACGTCCGCGAGCGCTCCGGCGAGGTCGTCGAGGGTGCGGGTGACGACGCGGTGGGCGCGGCGTCGGGGCAGCCCCCAGGTGGTGCCTTCGGTGACGAGGTGCTCGGCGGTGAGGGCGTCCATGTCGCGGGTGCCGGCGACGTCCATGGCGAAGGTGCGGGAGGCGTGGGGGTGGTGGAGGTGCATGGAGACGTCGTAGGCGGGGGCGAGGCGGACGGTGCCGTCGTCGTGGCGCAGGAGCGAGATGTTCTTGGCGTGGGCGTCGGTGTTGCCGATGGCGAGGTTGAAGGTGGTGAGGGCGAGGAGGGGGTCGGGCCGGGTGCCGTCGTCGCGCAGGACGCGGGCGATGCGGGCGAGGGAGGGCAGGGCGCGGCCGTGCTGGAACTTGCGTTCGGGGTCCCGGGTGTTGATCCCGGGCGCTTGGGCGGTGTCCTCCTGGTGGACGCGGCGGATGCCGGTGGGGTGCGGGACGCGGTCGTAGCGGGTGACGACGATGCAGCGTTCGCCCTCGATCTCGGTGACGTGGGCGTCGACGGTGGTGAGGCCGGTGCGGCGGGCGGGGTCGAGGCTGGCGGCCTCCGTGGTGGCGAGGGCGGCGGGGGCGAGTCGGAGGGGGGGCGGCCGAGGATGTGGGTGGTGGGGCTCGTGCCGTGGGGCCGTGCCCAGCCGTGGTGGTCGCGCAGGAGCGTGATCTTGGGTTCCATGCCGGGCAGGGAGCTGGTGAGGTGCTCGTGCCGTTCGGTGCCGCCGGCGCGGGCGGCGGCGGCGCGCAGGAGGCGTGCCACGGCGGCGTCGTCGAGGGGTTCGGGTGGTGCGGGTGGGGCGGGGTGTGCCCGGCGGCGGTGAGGAGGACGGCGCCGGCGGTGTCGTGGCCGTAGCGGGCGAGGAAGGCGAGCGTGTCGTCGGGGTCGATGCCGGCGTCGATGGCGAGGGCGTCGCGGGTGCGTCCCTCGGGCAGGAGCCCGTCGAGCCAGGCGGCGACGCGGGCGGGGTGGGGTGGTGGGTCGTCCGGCGCGGTGAGGGGCAGGAGGTGGGACAGCACGCGGGCGTTGCGTCCCCAGCGGTCGAGCGCCTCGGGGGTCCAGGTGAGCGTGACGCGGTGGGTGCCGTCGGCGCTGCGGGCGTCGGCGGGTGCGAGGGTCGCGACGGGGGTGTCGTAGAGCCAGGCCGTGACGGTGGGTGTGAGGGTCACGGGCGCTCCTGGAGGCGCAGGTCGACCTCGAGGACGTCGAGGAGCTCGAAGAGCCGCTGGACCCAGAGGTTCTCGACGCCGTTCTCGAGCTCGGAGAGGTACTGGCGGGTGATGCCGAGGTCGTCGGCGACCTGCGCCTGGGTGAGGCCTCGGGCCCTGCGGACGTGGCTGAGGTAGGTGCCGAGGTCGCGCGGGTTGCGCGGCGTGGTCCAGGTGTCGGCCATGAGACCCTCCGGTGTCGTGATTCGCTGACGCGACCGTTGGGTCAGGTTAACACGACACCGGATCCGCGGCGTGATATCCCGACAGCCGGCGCGATCAGCCGGCCGTGCGTCGCAGGAGCGTGAGGTGCATGGCGTCGGTGCCGTGGACGTGCGGCCACAGCTGGACGTCCTGGCGCGCACCCAGGTCCACGGCGTCACGGGACTCCGGCCGGACGACACCGCGGACCACCGCGGGCGTGTCCAGGATCTCGACGTCGTCGCGCCGGCGCAGCACGTCCGCGACGACCACCTGGGTCTCCGCGAGGTGCGGGGAGCACGTGACGTAGGCGACCACTCCCCCGGGTCGCACCGCATCGAGGGCGGACGCGAGCAGGGCGCGCTGGAGCCCGGTGAGGACGGCGACGTCGCCCGGCGTGCGCCGCCAGCGAGACTCGGGTCGGCGGCGCAGCGCGCCGAGGCCGGTGCACGGGGCGTCGAGCAGCACACGGTCGTAGGCGGCGGGCTCGTCCTGCCCGACGTCGCGCCCGTCCCCGGTCCGCACGGCCTCCACCGCATCGGGCGGCACGGCCGCGAGCGCCTTCTCGACGAGGCGGGCGCGGTGCGGCTGGACCTCGTTCGCGACGAGGCGGGCCCCGCGCTCGGCGGCGAGGGCGCCGAGGAGCGCGGCCTTGCCGCCGGGGCCGGCGCACAGGTCGAGCCAGCGGGCGTCGGGGCCGACCGACGGGCCGTCCGCGCCGCCGTCGCCGAGCGGGGCGGCGGCGAGGGCCAGGGCGACGAGCTGGCTGCCCTCGTCCTGCACGCCGGCGCGCCCGTCGCGCACGGCGCCGAACGCGGCGGGGTCGCCGCCGTCGAGGACGAGCGCCGTGGGGGCCCAGCGGCCGGGGGTGGTGCGGTCGTCGGCGAGCTCGTCGGGGTCGGCGAGCCCGGGGCGGGCGACGAGCGTGACGCGGGGCGCGTCGTTGTCGGCGGCGAGGAGGTCGGCGAGCTCTCCCGGGTCGCGGCCCGCGCCGGCGAGGGCGTCGCGCAGGGCGCGGGCGACCCACACGGGGTGCGAGCCGGTGGCCGCGAGCGCCGTGAGCTCGTCCGGGGCGTCGGCGGCGACCTGGGCGAGCCAGTCGTCGAGCGGGGTGCGCGCGACGCGGCGCAGGACGGCGTTGACGAGCTGGGCGCTGCCCGCCCCGGTGCACGCGCGGGCGAGGCCGACGGTCTCCGAGACGGCGGCGTGCTGCGGGACCCGCATGCCGAGGAGCTGGTGGGCGCCGAGCCGCAGGATGTCGAGGACGGGCGGGTCGAGGCGGTCGAGGGGTCGGTCGAGGCACCGCGCGAGGATGGCGTCGTAGCGTCCGCGCAGGCGCAGGGTGCCGTAGGCGAGCTCGGTGGCGAACCCGGCGTCGCGCCCGCGGATCTCGCGCTGGCGCAGCAGCGGGGGCAGCACGAGGTTGGCGTAGGCGTCGGAGCCGTCGACCTCGCGCAGGACGTCGAAGGCGGCGGTGCGCGCGGGGTCGGTGCCCTTGCGGCGCTGCGACGGGGCCACGGAGGAGTGGCTCGCCTCGCCGCGGGACCGGGCGGCGCCGCGCTGGCGCCCGCGGGCGTCGCGGCGGGCGTCCTCGGCACCGCCGTCGCGGCTCGAGCGACCGCTGCCGGAGGCGGACGTCGAACGCGTGTTCGACGCACCGGCCCCTCCTCGGGGGGCCGGGTTCGAACGTGCGTTCGACCCCTTGTCGTCACGCGCGCCTCGATCGGGACGACCGCTCGAACGTGCGTTCGACCCCTGGTCCCGGCGGCGGTCGTCGGACCCGCGCGCCCCGCTGCCCGCGGTCACGCCGCCACCTCCGCCGCGCCGAGCACGAGGCCCTCGCGGAGCCGTGCGCCGCGCGCCCAGTCGGCGGCGGGCATGTGCTTCTTGCCCACCGGTGCGACGTCGCCGAGCTGGACGGCGTGCGTGACCGTGCCGACGAGGACCTCTCGCTTGCCCGCCCTCAGCGCGCCGGGTGCGAGGTCCGTGACGTCGGGGCGCGGCGTCACCGGGCCGAGACCGAGGCGGGTCGGACCTCCCGACGCGTCCGGGACGGTGGTCCAGGCACCCGGGGCGGGCGTGCAGCCGCGCACGAGGCGGTCGACCGCGAGCGCCGGCACGTCCCAGCGCACGCGCGCGTCGGAGGTCGTGAGCTTCGCGGCGTGGGACACGCCGTCGGCGGGCTGGGGCTGAGGCCGCAGGGTGCCGTCCTCGAGCGCGTCGAGCGTCGCGACGAGCAGCCCGGCGCCCGAGACGGCGAGGCGGCCGAGGAGGTCGCCGGAGGTGTCGCGGGGGCGGATCGTCTCGGTCGTGGTCCCGAGGACGGGGCCCGTGTCGAGGCCCTCCTCGAGGACGAACGTCGTCGCGCCGGTCACCTCGTCGCCGGCGATGATCGCGCGCTGCACCGGCGCCGCACCGCGCCAGGCGGGCAGCACGGAGAAGTGCAGGTTCACCCATCCGTGCGTCGGCACGGCCAGGACGTCGGGGCGCAGGATCTCGCCGTACGCCACGACGGGCGCCGCGTCGACCTGCAGGTCGCGCAGCGTGGCGAGGAACTCCTCGCCGCGGGGTCGACCCGTCAGGACGGGGACACCCGCCTCCTGCGCCCGCACCCGCACGGGGCTCGGCGTGAGGCGACGCCCGCGTCCCGCGGGGGCGTCGGCGCGCGTGAGCACGGCGACCACCTCGTGGCGGGAGCCGAGCAGGGCGTCGAGAGAGGGGACCGCGGTGTCCGGGGTCCCGGCGAACAGCAGGCGCATGGGCCCGAGTCTAGGTCCCGGGCCGCGGGACGACGGCGCCCGGGGACGCGGCACGACCGTGCCGCGGGCCCGGGGCGGGCGGCACCGGCGGCCGGGCGGACGGGCGCGCGGTGGTCAGCTCGGGCGGGGACGGGCGACGTCGACACCGAGGTCCCGCAGCAGGGCTCGCAGGCCGGGCGTCCCCCGGAACAGGTGCGTACGGAACCCGAGCCGGGCGGCGGCGTCGACGTTCGCGGCGCTGTCGTCGGTGAAGAGGGTGCGTCGCGGGTCGAGGCCGAAACGCCCGATCGCACGCTCGAAGATCGCCGGGTCCGGCTTCGCGAGACCTTCCCGGCCGGAGACGAGGACGTCGTCCATCAAGGTGGTCGCGGGCGCGGCGTCGGCGGCGTGGTGGAAGAGCTCGGCGGACCAGTTCGTCAGCCCGTACAGACGCAGCCCCAGCCCGCGCAGCTCGTCCACGAGCTCGGCCGACCCCTCCACGGGTCCGGAGAGGGTCGCGGTGAAGTGCGTGAGGTACCGGTCGAGCAGGTCGACGTGGTGCGGGTGGCTGCGGGCCACCGCCGCGCGGGCCTCGGCCCACGTCGCCCCCGCGTCCCGCCCGTGGTTGAGCGCGGGGAAGTCGACGTCCGCGAAGAACGTCTCGACGACCTCGGCGTCGTGCCCGTCGTACGCGCGGTACGGGTCCCAGCCGACCAGGACGTTGCCGAAGTCGTACAGCACGGCGTCGACCGCTCGTGGGGCGGCACCCGTCTCGCGGTGGCGGTCGGTCACAGGATCTCCTTCGGGTCGAGCTGCACACGGACGGAACCGCTCTCGCGTCGTGCCGAGCGGACGGCGAGCGAGGCGCCGAGCTGGCGGGCGAGCTCGCGCCCGTCCCGGTGCGGGACGCGCACGACGGCGCGCACCGGACGAGCGGCACCGCCGGCGAGGTCGGGGGCGTCGTCGGGCCGCGAGGGGGCGACCTCGACCGGTCCGAGCACCGTGTCCGGTCCCGCGAGCCCCACCCTGTCGAGGACCGCCGCCACCGCGGCACGGTCGCCCGTGACGGCGGCGACGCGCACGGCGGGCGGCAGCGCGAGCTCGGCACGCTCGTCGAGCTCGCGGTCCGCGAGACCCGCGGGGTCCCACCGGACGAGCGCGTTCGTCGGCGCGGGCGCGGCGTCGCCGACGAGGAGCACCTGACCGCCGTCGCCCGCCGGGCGCACGAGCGAGGCCGCGGCGAGCCAGCGCGCGAGGGCGTCCTGCGCGACGTCGAGCCCGACGTGCGCGGTGCTCACCGCGGCGTCCAGCAGCAGGGCGGCCGTGTACCCGCCGTCGGCGACCGGCTCCGCGCCGGGCGTCGCGACGACGAGGGCCGGCTCGCCGCCCACCGCAGCCAGCACGCCGCCGGCCGCCCCCGCGCCGGACATCCGCACCGGCACGCCCGGGAACGCACGGCCCAGCTCCTCCGCCGTGCGCTGCGACCCCACGCGGACCGAGCGCAGACCCGTCCAGTGGCACTCGGGGCAGGACCAGCCGCCCGCGAGCGCGCCGCACCACGCGCACTGCGGCGCCGCGCCCGGCCCCGGCAGGGCGAGCGGGCCGTGGCAGGCCGTGCAGCGCGCGGGCGTGCGGCACCGCGCGCACGCGACGACGGGAAGGTACCCCGACCGCGGCACCTGCACGAGGACGGGTCCGTGCTCGAGCGCGGACCGGGCCGCGCGCCACGCCGCGGTGGGGATGCGCGCCGCGGCACCCGGGCCCTCGGCGGCGAGCTCGACCGACGTCAGTGCGCGCACGCGCGGCGCCCGGGACCGCACGACGTCGCGCGCCGCCGCGAGGTCGTGCGCCCACCCGCGCGCGAGCAGGGCGTGCCCCGCGACGGTGCGCCCGTGTCCGCCCAGCAGGTACGCCGCGCCCTCCTGCTCGCTGCGCAGCGCGAGGACCTCCCGTGCGTGCGGGTACGGGGCGCGCGGCTCCGCCAGCGTGTCCTCGCCGTCGTTCCAGCACACGACGAGCCCCAGGTCCGCGACGGGCGCGAACGCCGCCGCGCGCGTGCCGACGACGACGCGCGCGAGACCGCGCCGGACCGCGAGGAAGCCCCGGTAGCGCGGCGCGGGTCCCTCGTCGGCCGTGAGCCGGACCACCTCGCCACCGCTCGCGGGGTCCCACGCACCCAGGCCCGCCGCCGCGAGCGCCGCGCACACCTGGTCGACGTCACGCGCGTCCGGCACGACGACGAGCGCGCCCCGTCCGACGCCACGCACCACGCGCACCGCCTCCGCGACCGCCGCCGCCCAGTGCGTGACGGGCAGGACCGTGCCCGCGCTCCCGCGTCGTCGACCGCGACCTGCCGCTCCGTCCCCGGCCGCGGGTCCGCCTCCCTCAGGGCGGTCCGGCGCGGGGGCGAGCCCCGGCAGCGCGGTCCAGACGGCGCGCGGTGCGCCGCCGCGCGCGAGGTGGGCGAGGAACGCGGGACCGGCCCGGTAGGCCCCCCACACCGAGGCCGCGCCCGGACCGGTGGGCGCCGTCGCCGGCGCGCCGGACGACGGTCCGGACTCCGTCCCCGTCGTGGTCACGGTCGTCGTGACGTGCGCGGTGGACTCCTCCGCCGCGTCGCTGCCGGCCGGCACCCGGACCGTCCCCGCGGTCAGCCCCTGCTCGGCGCGCGCGTGCCGGGGCGGGACCGCGAGACGCAGCACGTCCGGCAGGGTGCCCGCGTACAGGTCGGCGACGGACCGGGCGAGCCGCAGCACCTGCGGCGCCAGCACCGTCTCGGGCGACACGACCCGCCGCACGGGCTGCAGACGGCCGACGTGCTCCGAACGGTCGAGCCGGGCCAGGACGTACCCGTCGACGTCCCGCCCGGCGAACCGCACCTTGACGCGCGCGCCCGGCTGCGCGGCGTCGGACATCGCCGCCGGCACGAGGTAGTCGTACGGACGGTCCAGGTGCGGGGGCGCGAGGTCGAGCACCAGCTGGGCGACCGGGAGCTCGGTGGCGAGCTCCAGCGCCCCCACGGGCGCCGTACGCCGCGGCGCCTCCGGAGCGGGGACGTCGATGCCGGGGAGCACGTCCTGGACCGTGCGCGCGGGGTCGCCGACGTCCTCGCCGTCCACGTCCCGGAAGGGCACGCGCCCTCCCGCACCCCGAACGGTCCCGTCCTCGCTGCTCACGACCTCATCCCACCACGGCCCACCCGCACGGCCGGAGCCGGGCGCGGGCAGGACGTGCGGGCCGGTGCGGCGCTCAGACGGCGGACTGCAGGGCCGCGACGCGGTCCGTGCGCTCCCACGTGAAGTCCGGCAGCTCGCGGCCGAAGTGGCCGTAGGCCGCCGTCGCGGCGTACACGGGGCGCAACAGGTCCAGGTCGCGGATGATCGCCGCGGGACGCAGGTCGAAGACCTCGCGGATCGCGGCCACGATGCGCTCGACCGGCACCGTCTCGGTGCCGAAGGTCTCGACGTACATGCCCACCGGGTGCGCCTTGCCGATCGCGTACGCGACCTGCACCTCGCAGCGGCGCGCCAGGCCCGCCGCGACCACGTTCTTCGCCACCCAGCGCGTCGCGTACGCGGCCGACCGGTCCACCTTCGACGGGTCCTTGCCGGAGAACGCGCCGCCGCCGTGACGAGCCATGCCGCCGTACGTGTCGACGATGATCTTGCGACCCGTCAGACCGGCGTCGCCGCGCGGGCCGCCGATGACGAACGTCCCCGTCGGGTTGACGAAGAGCCGCGTCTCGCGCGTGTCCAGGTCGACGCCCGCGGCCTCGAGCACCGGGGCGACGACGTCCTCGGCGATCAGGCGGTGCAGCTTCTCCTGCACGACGTCGGGGTCGTGCTGCGTGGACAGCACCACGGTGTCCAGGGACACGGCCCGGTCGCCGTCGTAGCCGATCGTCACCTGCGTCTTGCCGTCCGGCCGCAGACCGGGGACCGTGCCGTCCCGGCGGACCTGGGCGAGGCGCTCCGCGAGCCGGTGGGCGAGCCAGACCGGCAGCGGCATGAGGCTCGGCGTGTCGTCGCTCGCGTACCCGAACATCAGGCCCTGGTCGCCCGCGCCCTGGGCATCGAGCGGGTCGTGCCCCGCGGCCGCGTCGTCGCGATCCTCGAGGCTCTTGTCCACCCCCTGGGCGATGTCCGGCGACTGCTGGCCGATCGACACCGACACGCCGCACGAGTCCGCGTCGAACCCGATCGCGGACGACGTGTACCCGATGCGCCGCACGACGTCGCGCACCACCTGCGGGATCTCGACGTACGCGTCGGTCGTGACCTCCCCCGCGACGTGCACGAGACCGGTCGTGACCATGGACTCGACCGCGACGCGCGACGTCGGGTCCTGCGCGAGCATCGCGTCGAGGATCGCGTCCGAGATCTGGTCGCAGACCTTGTCCGGATGACCCTCGGTGACGGACTCGGACGTGAAGAGACGGAGATCAGCCATGGCGCACAGCGTACCGTCCCGCAGGGTGGGCGCAAGCATCCGACAGGTGAGACATCGCGGTCTAGCTGTGATGTCCAGGGAGGTTGTCCGGATCCCGTGATGACGACACGGGGGCGGGTTACCGGATGACGAAGGCCTCCGGTTGTGAAGTGGAGCTGTCGAGGAACCACTTCCACCCGCCGGAGGCCTTCGTGTCACACGCTAACGCCCTGCTCACCCCGAGAACACGACTGCGGCTGGCGCGGCTGGTCGTCGAGTCCGGCTGGACCTACACGGCCGCGGCGAAGATGTTCATGGTCTCGGCCCGCACCGCGAGGAAGTGGGCCGAGCGATATCGCACCGAGGGCGTGGCCGGGATGGCCGATCGCAGTTCGCGCCCGCACCACAGCCCGACCCGCACCCCGCAACATCTGGTCAAGCAGGTCGTGCGGCTGCGGTGGCGACACCGGTTGGGACCGGTCCAGATAGCCGGGCGCCTGCACATGCCCGCCTCCACGGTCCATGCGGTGCTGGTGCGGTGCCGGATCAACCGGCTCACCCGGATCGATCGGGTCACCGGCGAACCATTGCGCCGCTACGAGCATGACCATCCCGGCTCACTGATCCATGTCGACGTCACCAAGTTCGGCAATATCCCCGACGGGGGCGGGTGGCGCTACGTCGGGCGGCAACAGGGCTACCGGAACCAAGCAGCAACCGCTCTACGCACAGGCCGCACGGCCAAGGGCAACCCGAGCATCGGCACCGCCTACCTGCACACCGTGATCGACGACCACTCCCGACTCGCCTACGCCGAGATCCGGTCCGACGAGAAGGGCGCAACCGCGGTCGACGTGCTCGAACGCGCCGTGACCTGGTTCGCCGCACGCGGGGTGCACGTCGAGCAGGTGCTGTCCGACAACGGGTCGGCCTACCGCTCCCACGCCTGGCGCGACGCCTGCACAAGGCTGGGGATCAAGCACAAGCGAACCCGGCCCTACCGCCCGCAGACCAACGGCAAGATCGAACGCTTCCACCGCACGCTCGCCGACGGGTGGGCCTACGCCCGCTTCTACGCCTCAGAGACCGAACGCCGCGCCGCGCTACCCGGATGGCTCCACTTCTACAATCACCACAGGCTCCACAGCGCGATCGGCAACCAGCCACCGGTCAGCCGGCTGACCAACCTCCCTGGACATCACATCTAGCGGGCGGCCGCCGCCGCCCGGGTCACGACGGCGTCCCACACCGCGTCCGCGACCTCCCGCTTCGAGCCGGACGACGTGGCGACGACCTCGCCCGAGCCGTCGACGATCGTCACGTCGTTCACGTCGACGCCGAAGCCCCGACCGTCGCCCACCGCGTTCACGACGAGCAGGTCGGCGCCCTTGCGCCGCGCCTTCTCCCGCCCGTGGTCGAGCACCGAGCCCGCGCCGTCCCCCGTCTCGGCCGCGAACCCCACGACCACCTGTCCCGGGCGCAGCCGCTCGTGCGCGAGCTCGGCGAGCACGTCCGGGTTCTCCACGAGCACGATCGGCGCCGGCCCCTGACCGGGCACCTTCTTGATCTTCGCCCCCGGTGCGCTCACCGGCCGGAAGTCGGCCACCGCGGCGGCCATGACGACGACGTCCGCCGTCGCGGCCGCCGTCCGCACCGCCTCGCGCAGCTGCGCCGTGGTCTCGACCGGGACGACGTGGATGTCGGGGACCGGCGCCGAGGCGGTGCCCGCGTCGGGTCCCAGCACCTCGCCGTCGAGGTTCGCCGCGACGAGCGTCACGCGCGCCCCGCGCGCCTGCGCCGCGCGCGCGAGCGCCGCACCCTGGCGGCCGCTGGACCGGTTGCCGATGAACCGCACGGGGTCGATCGGCTCGCGGGTCCCGCCCGCGGACACCACGACGTGCAGCCCGGCGAGGTCCTGCCCCTGCACGGACGGCTCGCCCTGGCCCGGGTCCGTGGCCGGCACCGGGTCCGCGGCGCGCGTCGCGATCTCGAGCGCCGTGCGGGCGATCTCCTCGGGCTCGGGCAGCCGTCCCGGTCCCGTGTCGGCGCCCGTGAGCCGACCCGACGCCGGCTCGATCACGTGCACGCCCCGGGCCCGCAGCGTCGCGACGTTCGCCACCGTGGCGGGGTGCTCCCACATCTCGGTGTGCATGGCGGGAGCCATCACCACCGGGCAGCGCGCCGTGAGCAGGGTGGACGTGAGCAGGTCGTCCGCGCGCCCCGTCGCCGCCCGCGAGAGCAGGTCGGCGGTCGCCGGGGCCACGACCACGAGGTCCGCGCCCTGGCCGAGCGCGACGTGCGGCACGTGCTCCACGTCCTCGAACACCTGGTCCGTGGCGGGCTCGCCCGACAGGGCCTCCCACGTGGGCGCGCCCACGAACCGCAGGGCCGACGCCGTCGGCACGACCCGCACCCGGTGCCCCTGCTCGCGCAGGAGCCGCAGCAGCAGCACGGACTTGTACGCCGCGACACCGCCGCTGACGCCGAGCACGATCCTCATGGGGCTCCTCGCGCACGAGACCGCCCCGCCCGGCAGCAGCCGGGCGGGGCGGTCGGTGACTCAGTCCTCGGAGCCCTCGGCGGGCTCGGAGCTCTCGATCGTCAGGAGGCCGGCGCTGATCTCGCGCATGGCGATCGACAGCGGCTTCTCCTGGTTGCGCGTCTCGAGCAGCGGGCCGACGTTCTCCAGCAGGCCCTCGCTCAGCTGCGAGTAGTACGCGTTGATCTGACGCGCGCGCTGCGCCGAGTAAATGACGAGCGCGTACTTCGAGTCGACGTGCTCGAGCAGGTCGTCGATCGGCGGGTCGGTGATGCCCTCGGGGGCGGCGACGGTTCCGGACACAGTTCGCTCCGTGGGGTTCTCGGGTCCTGCAGCCGGTCGCTGCAGCGGTTTCGTACGGTGGTGCGGCGCGCGGGAGGGGATGACGCGGCCGACGACGACGCCCGCGACGGTCGTCCCGGGAGGTCGGCGGCGGCGGCTCGCCGCACGCACCGACCTCCCAGTCTACTCCGTGCGCGCCGCCGCCCGCTGCGCACCGCTCCCTGGTGCAGGCCCGGCGCCGGGTCCCGCGTCGACGGGACGCGGCTCGAGCCCCATCACCCGGACGAGCTCGTCGGTCGCGCGGTGCACGTCGTCGTTGACGATGACGTGGTCGAACTCCGACTCCGCGGCGAGCTCCACGCGCGCGGTGGTCAGCCGCCGCTCCCGCTCCTCCGCGTCCTCGGTGCCGCGCCCTACGAGGCGGCGGACCAGCTCGTCCCAGCTCGGTGGGGCGAGGAACACGAACCGGGCCTCGGGCATCGACGCCCGCACCTGCCGTGCCCCCTGCAGGTCGATCTCGAGGAGCGCGGGCACCCCCGCGGCGAGCCGGTCCTCGACCGCCCGCCGCGGGGTGCCGTAGCTGTTGCGGCCGTGGACGACCGCCCACTCGAGCAGCTCGTGCTCCGAGACCATGCGGGCGAACTCGTCCGTGCCGACGAACAGGTAGTGCACGCCGTCCTGCTCGCCCGGGCGGGGGTCGCGCGTCGTCGCCGACACGGACAACCAGACCTCCGGGTACCGGGCGCGGATGTCCGCGGACACCGTGCCCTTCCCGACGGCGGTCGGTCCCGCCAGGACGGTCAGACGGGCAGGACGGGGCACGGGCGGGTGTGCGGAAATGTCAGCCAAACCTCTCGATGAGGGCCGCGGACTGGTGGGGGCCGAGGCCGCGGACACGACGTGTCTCGGCGATCCCGATCTCCTCCATGATCGCGCGAGCCTTCACCTTACCCACGCCGGGCAGCGACTCCAGCAACGAGACGACCTTGAGCTTGCCGATCATGTCGTCCGTCTGCCCGCGCTCGATGACCTCCTTCAACGAGCCCTGCGAGTACTTCAGGCGGTTCTTCACCTCGGCGCGGACCCGTCGGGCCTCCGCGGCCTTCTCGAGCGCGGCCGCGCGCTGTTCTGGGGTCAAGGGTGGTAGTGCCACTCAAGTCACCTACTCGTCGTCAGGCGGATGGGCCCACTCTGCCGGATCCGCGCGGGTACCGCACGCCGGGTCGTTCCCCGGCCCACCTGCGCGGACGTCGGCCCTTCGAACGTAGCGACCCCGCACGCGGCAGGCAACGACCGGGAACCGCGCGTCGGGGCGCCGTCAGGGCACGAGCCGCGCCGCGAGCGCGTCCCGCACGTCGTCCGTGACCCCGCAGGCCGCGAGATACCCGTCGATGTCGCCGTGCTCGCGCTCCGCGAGCTCCCACGCGCTGCTCAGGTAGTCGGGCTCGACCGTCAGCAGAGGACCGAGCGCGGCCGCGTCGAGACCCGGGATCGGCGGGACGACCGCCGCGAGCCCGTCGGCTGCGGCCGCGCTCGCGAGGTACTCCGTCATGCGGTCGTCCTCGCCGACGCCCGCGACGTGCTGGGCGAGGGCGACCACCCACCCCGTACGGTCCTTCCCGGCAGAGCAGTGCACCACCACGGCTCCGGGCGCGGCCGCGAGGTCAGCGAGGACCCGGCCGACCGTCGCCCGGATCCCGGGGTCGCGCACGAACGTCTCGTACACCCCGAGCATCATGCGCCGCGCGACGACCGCCGGGTCGGGCGCCGTGACGAGGCTCGCGACGAGCGCCGCGGGGTCGGCCGACCGGGTCCCGCCGACCTCGTCGGACCCGGACCCGAGGCCGCGCGCGGGGTCCATGCCCCGGCGCAGCACCGTCACCCCGCCGGGCACGACGTCGACCCCGTCCCGCTCGAGCTCGTCGTCGCCGCGCAGGTCCAGCACGGTGGTGACCCCGAGGTCGGCGAGCGCCGCCTGGCCGCTCGCGGTGAGGCGCGACAGGCTCGCCGTGCGCAGGAGGACGCCCGGGCGCAGCGGCCCGGTGCCCCCCACGGGCACGGCGCGCCCACCGACATCGCGCGCGTTCCAGGTGCCCTCGATCTCCAGCGCCCCGGGCACGGCGGGGCCCGGTGAGGCCGTCGGCGCGCCGAGGGGCGGGATCGCGGTGGTCGGGGCGGTGGCGCGCGTCGCGGCGTCGTCGGTGCTCATGCGGGCAGTGTCGCAGGTCGTGGCCCCGGCCACCCCCGCACGGGCCCGGTCCCGGCCCGGCGGCGCGCCGGTGCGGACCGGTACCGGCGGGCCCCGGGATCAGCCGCGCAGCGCGGCCGTCGCCTCGTCGGACGCCGCGCGCGCTGACGCGCGCAGTGCCGCGACGTCGGGCCCGGCCCGCAGCACACCGCGCGAGCTCGAGGCGAGGACCTGGCTGCGCGCGGCGCCGAACACGGCGGCGAGCTCGGCCGCCCCGGCACCCTGCGCGCCCACGCCCGGCGCGAGCAGGGGCCCGTGCACCGCGGCGAGGTCGCTCCCGGTCCGGGCTGCGGCGTCGCCGACCGTCGCCCCGACGACGAGGCCGATCGACCCGAGCGCGTCACCCGCCGCCACGGCCGGCGCGTTGAGCAGCGCCGCCTCGCGCGCGATCTGCGCCGCCACGGTCTCGACGTCCGCCCCCGCACCGCGGCGCGCGTGCTGCACCTCGTGGCCCTCCTTGTTGGAGGTCAGGCACAGCACGAACAGTCCACGTCCCGAGCCGAGCGCGAGGTCGACCGCGGGCTGCAGCGAACCGAACCCGAGGTACGGCGACACGGTGAGCGCGTCGGCCGCGAGCGGCGAGCCGTCCCGCAGGTAGGCGTCGGCGTAGGCGGCCATCGTCGAGCCGATGTCGCCCCGCTTGGCGTCCATGACGACGAGCGTGCCCGCCGCCCGGGCCGCCGCGACGACGTCCTCCAGGGCGGCGACGCCCCGCGACCCGTGCCGCTCGAAGAACGCCGACTGCGGCTTCACGGCGGCGACTCGGCCGCCGACGGCCTCGACGACGCGCAGGCCGAAGTCGCGCAGCCCGGTCGCGTCGTCGGGCAGGCCCCAGTCCGCGAGCAGCTCGGCGTGCGGGTCGATCCCCACGCACAGCGGCCCGTGGTCGTCCATCGCCGCCGCGAGGCGGGCGCCGAACGCCGCGCTCACGCGCCGGCCCGCTGCCCTGCGACCGCAGCCGCCGCGCTCGCGACCGTCCGTTCCGTCGCTGCCGTGGCTCCCCCGAGACCGGTCCCGTTCATGTGCTCCTGCAGGCTCGCGACCTCGAACGGCCCCGCGAGGACCGCCTCGATGCCCTGCACCGCCGCCGCGAGCTGGTCGACCGTCGTCGCGATGGGCTTGTCCGCCGCGGTCGTGGCGGCACGGATCTCGTACCCGTCGGCGCGCGCGCCCTGCCCGGACGGGGTGTTGATGACCATGTCGACCTCGCCCGCGGTGATGAGGTCGACGATCGTCGGCTCGCCGTCGGCGCCACGACCCGAGGAGAACTTGCGCACCACGGTCGACGCGATGCCGTTGCGGCGCAGCACGCTCGCCGTGCCGGCGGTCGCGAGGATCTCGAAGCCGAGCTCCGCGAGGCGCTTGACCGGGAAGACCATCGAGCGCTTGTCGCGGTCGGCGACCGAGACGAACACGCGCCCCGACGTCGGCAGGCCGCCGAACGCCGCCGCCTGCGACTTCGCGAAGGCCAGCGGGAAGTTCCGGTCGAAGCCCATGACCTCGCCCGTCGAGCGCATCTCCGGGCCGAGCACCGTGTCGACGACGGTGCCGTCCGCCGTGCGGAACCGCTTGAACGGCAGCACGGCCTCCTTGACGGCGATCGGCGCGTCGAGCGGCAGGTCTCCCCCGTCGCCCTCGGCGGGCAGGACGCCCTCGGCGCGCAGCTCCGCGATCGACTCGCCGGCCATGACGCGTGCCGCGGCCTTCGCGAGCGACGTGCCCGTCGCCTTCGAGACGAACGGCACGGTCCGCGACGCGCGCGGGTTGGCCTCGAGCACGTAGAGCACGTCGGACACGAGCGCGTACTGGACGTTGAGCAGGCCCCGGACGCCGACGCCCTTCGCGATCGCCTCCGTGGAACGGCGGATGCGCTCGATCTCCTGCTCGGACAGCGAGACCGGCGGCAGGACGCACGCCGAGTCGCCCGAGTGGATGCCCGCCTCCTCGATGTGCTCCATGACGCCGCCGAGGAACATCTCGGTGCCGTCGTACAGCGCGTCGACGTCGATCTCCATCGCGTCGTCGAGGAAGCGGTCGATGAGCAGCGGCGCGGGCAGCAGGCCGCCCGCGGTGCGCTCGTCGGCGGCCGCGGCGGCCAGCGCGCGCTCGACGTACTCGGTGAGCTGGTCGACCGAGTAGACGATCTCCATGCCGCGGCCGCCGAGCACGTAGGACGGGCGCACGAGCACCGGGTAGCCGATGCGCGCCGCGACCTCGGTGGCCGCCTCGAGCGTGCGGGCGGTGCCGAACGCCGGGGCGGGCAGGCCCGCCTCGCCGAGCACGCGCCCGAACTCGCCGCGGTCCTCCGCGGCGTCGATCGCCTCGGGGCTCGTGCCGAGGATGGGCACGCCCGCGTCGGCGAGGCGCTGCGCGAGCGCGAGCGGCGTCTGGCCGCCGAGCTGGACGATGACGCCCTTGACGGGTCCGGCCGCGAGCTCGGCCTCGTAGACCTCGAGGACGTCCTCGAACGTCAGCGGCTCGAAGTACAGCCGGTCGGACGTGTCGTAGTCGGTCGAGACCGTCTCGGGGTTGCAGTTGACCATGACGGTCTCGTACCGGTCGCGCAGCGTGAGCGCCGCGTGCACGCACGAGTAGTCGAACTCGATGCCCTGGCCGATGCGGTTGGGGCCCGAGCCGAGGATGATGATCGCCTCGCGCTCTCGCGGTGCGACCTCGGTCTCCAGGTCGTACGACGAGTAGTGGTACGGCGTGCGGGCCGCGAACTCCGCCGCGCACGTGTCCACCGTCTTGTAGACGGGGCGCACGCCGAGGGCTCGGCGCACCTCGCGGACCGTCGCCTCCCCCGCCGGACCCATGCCGCGCAGCCGCGCGACCTGGACGTCGGACAGGCCGTGCTTCTTCGCCTCGCGCAGCACGTCCTGCGTGAGCGCCGGCGCGCCGGCCACCGCGGCGGCCACCTCGTTGACGAGCTGGATCTGGTCGAGGTACCACGGGTCGATCTTCGTGGCGTCGAACACCTGCTCCACGCTCGCGCCGGCGCGCAGCGCCTGCTGGACGCCGATGATGCGGTTCTCCGTCGGGCGGGCGATCTGCACGAGGAGCTCGTCGAGCTCGGTGCCTGTCACGGGCTCGCCGTCCCAGTGGAACACCGACCCGCCCTTGTCGATCGAGCGCAGCGCCTTGCCGAGCGCCTCGGTGAAGTTGCGCCCGAGGGCCATCGCCTCGCCGACGGACTTCATGGTCGTCGACAGCGTGTCGTCCGCGGCGGGGAACTTCTCGAACGCGAACCGCGGCACCTTGACGACGACGTAGTCGAGCGTCGGCTCGAACGAGGCCGGGGTGACCTGCGTGATGTCGTTGGGGATCTCGTCGAGCGTGTACCCGACGGCCAGCTTCGCCGCGATCTTCGCGATGGGGAAGCCCGTCGCCTTCGACGCCAGCGCCGAGGAGCGCGACACGCGCGGGTTCATCTCGATGACGATGACGCGCCCGGTGTCGGGGTGCACCGCGTACTGGATGTTGCAGCCACCGGTGTCGACGCCGACCTCGCGGATCACCGCGATGCCGATGTCGCGCAGGCGCTGGTACTCGCGGTCCGTGAGCGTGAGCGCCGGCGCGACGGTGATCGAGTCGCCCGTGTGCACCCCGACCGGGTCGACGTTCTCGATCGAGCACACGACGACGACGTTGTCGTTCTTGTCGCGCATGAGCTCGAGCTCGTACTCCTTCCAGCCGAGGATGGACTCCTCGAGGAGCACCTCGGTGGTCGGCGAGTAGTGCAGGCCCTGGCCGACGATCCGCCGCAGGTCGGTCTCGTCGTAGGCGATGCCCGAGCCCAGTCCGCCCATCGTGAAGGACGGGCGCACGACCATCGGGTAGCCGAGGTCGTCCGCCGCGGCCAGGGCCTCGTCGACGGTGTGGATGATCGCCGAGCGCGCGGACTCCCCGCCGCACTTCTCGACGACGTCCTTGAACTGCTGGCGGTCCTCGCCCTTCTCGATCGCGGCGATGTTCGCCCCGATGAGCTCCACGCCGTACTCCTCGAGGACGCCCGCCGCGTCGAGCGCGATCGCCGCGTTGAGGGCGGTCTGGCCGCCGAGCGTCGGCAGGAGCGCGTCGGGGCGCTCCTTGGCGATGATCGACGTGAGGACCTCGGTCGTGATCGGCTCGACGTACGTCGCGTCGGCGAACTCGGGGTCCGTCATGATCGTCGCCGGGTTCGAGTTCACGAGGACGACCCGCAGGCCCTCCTCCTTGAGCACGCGGCACGCCTGGGTGCCCGAGTAGTCGAACTCGCAGGCCTGGCCGATGACGATCGGGCCGGACCCGATGACCAGGACGCTGGAGATGTCGGTTCTGCGAGGCACGGTCAGCTCTCCTTGGTGGTCTGCAGGTCGGCGGCAGCCTCGGAGCTCGCGGCCCCGCCGTCGGGGCGGGAGGCCATGAGCTCGACGAAGCGGTCGAAGAGGTACGCGGCGTCGTGCGGGCCGGCCGCGGCCTCGGGGTGGTACTGGACGGAGAAGGCGGGCAGGTCGAGGCACTCGAGCCCCTCGACCACCTGGTCGTTGAGACCGACGTGGGACACGACGACGCGCCCGTAGCGGCCGCCGTCGTGCGGTGCCACGGACTCCGCGTCCACCGGTGCGTCGACCGCGAAACCGTGGTTGTGCGCCGTGACCTCGACCTTGCCCGTACGGCGGTCCATGACGGGCTGGTTGATGCCCCGGTGCCCGTACGCGAGCTTGTACGTGCCGTAGCCGAGCGCGCGGCCGAGGATCTGGTTGCCGAAGCAGATGCCGAAGAACGGCGTGCCGCGGTCCAGGACGCCGCGCAGGAGCTCGACCTCGTGCGTCGCGGCGCCCGGGTCGCCGGGGCCGTTGGAGAAGAAGACGCCGTCGGGCGCGATCTCGTCGATCTCGTCGTTCGTCGTCGCCGCGGGCACGACGTGCACGCGCACCCCGCGCTCCGCGAGCCGCTGGGGCGTCATCGACTTGATCCCGAGGTCGACCGCGACGACCGTCGCGACGGGCGCGCCGTCCGGCGTCGAGCCCGCCACGGGCTCCACGACGTACGCCTCGGGCGTGCTGACCTCGCGGGCCAGGTCGGCGCCGGCCATCGCCGGGGCGGCCTTCACCTCGGCGACGAGGTCCTCCGTCGTGCGGGGGTACCCGTCGCGCACGAGCGCGTCGCCGGAGAAGATGCCGGCGCGCATGACGCCGAGCTCGCGCAGGTGGCGCGTGAGCGCGCGCGTGTCGACGTCGCTGATGCCGACCATGCCCTGCTCGGCGAGCTCGTCGTCGAGCGTGCGCACCGAGCGCCAGCTCGACGGCCGGCGCGCGGCGTCGCGCACGACGTACCCGGCGACCCAGATCTGCCGCGACTCCGGGTCCTCGTCGTTGACGCCCGTGTTCCCGATGTGGGGGGCGGTCATGACGACGATCTGGCGGTGGTAGGAGGGGTCGGTGAGCGTCTCCTGGTAACCGGTCATGCCGGTGTTGAAGACGATCTCGCCGACGGTCGTGCCGCGCGCGCCGTAGGCGCGCCCGGCGTGGACGGTGCCGTCCTCGAGGACGAGCAGGGCCCGGTCCGCGGTCACGGAGGTCGCTGAGCTGGTCACTGTGCTTCCTTGTCGTTCTGGTCGGCGACGTTCGGGTCGGCGACGTTCGTGTCGGCGGGCACGAGCGCGAGCACCGCGTCGAGCAGGCGCGGCACGTCGTCGTCGTGGCGGGGCATGAGGCCGGTGTCCAGGAGCACCGGGGCGGGTGACGGCGGGGTCTCGGCCAGTGCCGGCGCACCGCCGTCGGTGGCGGGCACGGGTTCGGCGGGTACGGCCCAGGAGACGACGACGATCGCCTCCTTGCCGACGAACTTGCCGGCCATGCCGGGGGTGAGCGCCGCGCCGGAGACGGCAGCGGCGGGGACCCACAGGTCCGGCGCGCCCGACCGGGCGGCGTGCAGGCCGCCGTCGTGCACGGTGACGACGGCGCGCGACCGGTCGCCCAGACCGTGGGCGCCCACGCGGGCGAGCCAGTCGCCCGCGAGCGTGCTCGAGACGTAGAGCGCGTCGAGGGGACCGAGCGTGACGGCACCGCGGTCGCCCGGGGCGGGCACGGCGGGAGGCGTCGGGACGACGCCCTTCGACCGGCCCGCGAGGCGGCGGCGCCCGATCAGCACGAGCGTGAGCAGGACGACGCCGAGGACCACCCAGATGCCGACCGCGACCGGCTGGGGCAGGTTCACGCGCGCACCTCCTCGACCGGGGCGCCGTCGAGCACCGTCGCGCGGCCCCGCAGGAAGGTCGCGACGACGCGGCCCGGCAGCTCGCGGCCCTGGAACGGCGTGTTGACGCTCGCCGTGGCCTGGGTCGAGCCGTCGACGACGCGGCGCGCCGCGGGGTCCACGAGCGTGACGTTCGCGGGCTCGCCGACCTCGAGCGGGCGACCCTGGGCCGTCGGGCCGGTGTCGATGCGACCGATCCGGGCCGGGTTCGCGGACAGCACGCGCGCGACGTCGGCCCACGTCAGGCGGCCCGTGTCGACCATCGTCTCCTGGACGACGGCGAGCGCGGTCTCGAGCCCGGTCATGCCGAAAGCCGCGGCGGCCCACTCGCAGTCCTTGTCCTCGACGGGGTGCGGCGCGTGGTCGGTGGCGACGATGTCGATCGTCCCGTCGGCCAGCCCGGCCCGCACCGCCTCGACGTCCGCGGCGGTGCGCAGCGGCGGGTTGACCTTGAACGTCGGGTCGTACCCTCGCGCGAGGTCGTCCGTGAGGATCAGGTGGTGCGGTGTGACCTCGGCGGTGACGTCGATGCCCCGGCCCTTCGCCCACCGCACGATCTCGACCGAGCCGGCCGTGGACAGGTGGCACACGTGCAGGCGCGAGCCCACGTGCTCGGCGAGCAGCACGTCGCGCGCGATGATCGCCTCCTCCGCGACCGCGGGCCAGCCCGCGAGGCCCAGCTCCGCGGACACGACGCCCTCGTTCATCTGGGCGCCCTCGGTGAGGCGCGGCTCCTGCGCGTGCTGCGCGACGACGCCGTCGAACGCCTTGACGTACTCCAGCGCGCGACGCATGAGGATCGGGTCCGACACGCACTTGCCGTCGTCGGAGAACACGCGCACGCGCGCGGCGGAGTCGGCCATCGCGCCGAGCTCGGCGAGCTGCTCGCCCGCGAGGCCGACCGAGACAGCGCCCACGGGGTGGACGTCGACCCAGCCCGCGTCGCGCCCGATGCGCCACACCTGCTCGACGACGCCCGCCGTGTCGGCGACCGGCGTCGTGTTGGCCATCGCGTGCACCGCGGTGAACCCGCCCGCCGCCGCGGCGCGGGTGCCGGACTCGATCGTCTCGGCGTCCTCGCGCCCCGGCTCTCGCAGGTGGGTGTGCAGGTCGACGAGGCCGGGCAGCGCGACGAGGTCGGTCGCGTCGACCACGACGACGTCGTCCCCGGCGCGGCGACCCGCGGCGGAGCCGCCCGTCGGCGCGATCTCGGCGACCACGCCGTCGGCGAGGACGAGGTCGACCGGCTCGCCGCCGAGCGGGCGTGCCCCGCGCAGGACGTACGTGGTGCTGGTTGCGGCGCTGCTCACGGGGTGGCGACCCTTTCGGTGGAGGTGACGGGCGGGGCGGTGACCGGGGCTGCGGCGGGCACGGCAGGGTCCCCGACCGTCCCGGGCGCGTCCGTCCCCGCGAGGAGGAGGTAGAGCACGGCCATGCGGACCGCGACGCCGTTCGCGACCTGCTCCACGATGACGGCGCGCGGCGAGTCCGCCGCCTGCGCCGAGATCTCCAGGCCGCGGTTCATCGGCCCCGGGTGCATGACGACCGCGTGCTCCGGCAGCAGGGCCAGACGCCGGGCGTCGAGGCCGTACTTGCGCGAGTACTCGAGCGGGTTGGGGAAGAACGCCCCGCCCCCGGCGCCCGAGCCGCTCATGCGCTCGCGCTGCACGCGCAGCATCATCACGGCGTCGGCCGCCCCGTTCGGGCCGTCGCCCGCGAGCGTCGGGTCGAGGCCGTACGACACGTCGCACGGCCACGTCTCGACGCCCACCGGCAGGAGCGTCGGTGGGGCGACGAGCGTCACGCGCGCACCGAGCGTGTGCAGGAGGTGCACGTTGGAGCGCGCGACGCGCGAGTGCAGCACGTCGCCGACGATCGCGACGTGCCGGCCCGAGAGGTCCGCACCGCGCGCCGCGGCGTCGTCCGGCCCGGACGCGCCCGGCGCCTCCAGAGCGCTGCCCGACAGGTGCCGGCGCAGCGTGTAGGCGTCGAGCAGGGCCTGCGTCGGGTGCTGGTGCGTGCCGTCCCCGGCGTTGACCACGGCCGCGTCGAGCCAGCCCGCGTGCGCGAGCAGGTGCGGCGCGCCCGACGCCTGGTGCCGCACCACGACCGCGTCGGCACCCATCGCCTGGAGCGTCAGGGCCGTGTCCTTGAGCGACTCGCCCTTCGACACGCTCGACCCCTTGGCCGAGAAGTTGATGACGTCCGCCGACAGCCGCTTCGCGGCCGTCTCGAACGAGATGCGGGTGCGGGTCGAGTCCTCGTAGAAGAGGTTGACGACCGTGCGCCCGCGCAGCGTCGGCAGCTTCTTGATCTCGCGAGACTGGGTCGCGGCCATCTGCGCAGCGGTGTCGAGGATGCGGATCGCGTCCTCGCGGGCGAGCTCCTGGGTCGACAGCAGGTGCCTCATGCGCCGGCCTCCCCGCTCACGTCGGGCTGCGGCGCCGAGCGGATGACGACCGCGTCCTGCGTCCCGGCGCCGTCCACCTCGTGCAGGCGTACGCCGACGCGCTCGCTCGTCGAGGTGGGCAGGTTCTTGCCGACGAAGTCCGGGCGGATCGGCAGCTCGCGGTGCCCGCGGTCGACGAGCGCGGCGAGCTGCACGGCGCGCGGGCGACCGAGGTCGCTGATCGCGTCGAGCGCGGCGCGGATCGTCCGGCCGGAGTAGAGCACGTCGTCGACCAGGACGACGACCTTGCCGTCGATGCCCGACGCCGGCAGGCGGGTCGCGCCGATCGGGCGCGTCGGGTGCCGGTGCAGGTCGTCGCGGTACATGGTCACGTCGAGCTCGCCGACGATCCCGTGCGCGTCCGCCGACGCGGAGGTCTCGCCGTCGATCGCGGCGAGGCGCTCGGCGAGCCGGTCGGCGAGGGGGACGCCGCGCGTCGGGATGCCGAGGAGGACGAGGTCGCGCACCCCCTTGTTGCGCTCCACGATCTCGTGGGCGATGCGGGTCAGCGCGCGGGAGATGTCCGCGGCCGTCATGACGACGGTCCCGTCGGACGGGGGTGTCGAGGGGGATGTGGGCACAGCAGCGCCAGAACTCATGTCCGGCGACCTCCTTCCCCGCCTCACAGGACGGGCCTTAAAGGATGTCTGACGGTCCTCACCCTACCCGGCGGCGGGGGCGGACCAGGGGCGGGTCCGCCCGGTGGGACGCGGCGTCGGTCACACCGGGCCGACGCCGCGCCGCCACCGTCCAGGCGGGCCGCGGTGGGACTCAGGCCGTGATCGTCGGCTTCATCTCCACGATGCGGGCGAGGAGCCCGTTGACGAACGACGGCGAGTCGTCCGTGGAGAGCGAGCGGGCGAGGTCGACGGCCTCGTCGATCGCGACGACGTCCGGGACGTCGTCGTTGAAGAGGATCTCCCAGCCGCCGATGCGCAGCAGCGCGCGGTCGACCGCGGGCATGCGCTCGAGCGTCCACCCGTGGGAGTACGTCTCGAGCAGCTCGTCGATGCGGTCGCGGTGCGCGAGGACACCCTCGACGATCTCGACCGTGTACTGGGGCACCGCGGACTGCGCGGCGCCCGGGTCGACGATGCGGTCCGCGAGCAGCGTCGCGGGGTCGACCGTGCGCTGCTCCGCCTCGAAGAGGACGTCGAGCGCGCGCTTGCGCGCCTTGGTGCGTGCTCCCATGTGAGTGCGCCGGCCCGTCAGTCGTTCACGCGGCCGAGGTACGACCCGTCACGCGTGTCGACCTTCACCTTCGTGCCCTGCTCGAGGAAGAGCGGGACCTGGATCTGCGCGCCGGTCTCGAGCGTCGCCGGCTTCGTGCCACCGGTCGAGCGGTCGCCCTGCAGGCCCGGCTCGGTGTAGGTGATCTCGAGCACGACGGACGGCGGGAGCTCGACGTACAGCGGCTGCCCGTCGTTCGACGCGATGAGCACGTTCTGGCTCTCGAGGAGGTAGTCCTTCGCGTCGCCGACGGTCGCCGCGGAGACGGTGATCTGGTCGTAGGTCGAGGTGTCCATGAACACGTAGTCCGCGCCGTCCATGTACAGGTACTGGAAGTCGCGGCGGTCCACGTTGGCCGTCTCGATCTTCAGGCCGGCGTTGAACGTCTTGTCGACGGTCTTGCCCGTGAGGACGTTCTTGATCTTCGTCCGGACGAACGCGCCACCCTTGCCGGGCTTGACGTGCTGGAACTCGATGACGCTCCACAGCTGGCCGTCGATCCGGAGCACGGTGCCGTTCTTGATGTCGTTGGTCGTCGCCACGTTCGTCTTCCTGTCGCAGGGTCTTCTGGGGGCTGCACGTGGCCGTCCCACCGGGCTCGGCACGAGGCGCCGGGCACGCGATGAACGCGCGGCTCTGGCGGACGGTCACGTCCGGTCGAGGGCGGAGCGGCAGATGGGCCTCGTCGATCCTACCGGAGCGCGCCGAGCACGCCGTCGGCGACGACGCCGACGACCGCCGCCCACGACATCGAGGCGAGCGTGCCGACCACGAAGCGCTCGGACGCCACGGGGTGCTCGCGCAGCTCGGGGTAGCGCCCGAGGCCCTTGATCGCGACGACGAACGCGATGCCGGAGGGGTACCCCGCCAGCAGGCAGCCGGTGATCGCGAAGCGCTCGAGGAAGCCGATCCAGGTGCCGCCACGCAGGGCCTTGACCGCCTCGGTCCCGATCGTGCCCGTCGTGGGAGGCGGCGGCACGGGCACCGACGCCGGGTCGGCAGCGCCCTTGCGCCCCAGCCTCCGCGGCCTCCCGGGGCGCGCTGCCGCACGCAGCACGCCCTGCGTCACGGGTGCGCCGCCGAGCACGCTCGCCGCGAGCGCCACCGCCCAGACGACGACGGTCCACACGATCGTCACCGGCTCCGTCATGCGTCGGTCTCCCCCAGCAGCCTCACGACGACGGGCCGTGCCGCCGCCTCCTCGGGCCAGAGCGCGGAGCGCAGCCTCTGGCTCACCGCCTGCTCGCTGATCGCGAGCCGGCGGGCCACATCCTTCTGGGTGCCACCGACATCCGCGAGGGTGTCGACGGCCTCCCACCCGGGCGAGCTCCGTCGTGCGGCGACGGCCGCGAGGAGCCGCACGAGCGCCTCGACCTCCTCGGCCCGACCGGGCCGACCACCGCGCACGGCGACGGGCGCCGTGGCCGTGCGCGACTTCGCCTGGTCGACGGCCTCCCTCGCCCGGACGAACGCCTCGCCCGACGCCTCGCGGGACACGGCCGGGAGCGGCTCGTCGACCGGTCCGATGCCCAGGCCGACGCTCCAGCCCCCGTCGCGCAGGAGGTCGAGGACGACGTCGAGCACGGTCTCGGGGTCGTCGAGCACCCCCTGCACCTCGTCCCCCACGGTGCGGTCGAACCCCACCACGACGCCCGGGCGTCCGTCGAGGAGCTCGCGCAGGTGGCGCAGGAGCGCCGGCACGCGGTCGGCGTGCCCCGTGCTCCCCCGCTGGTCGACCGTCAGGACGAACATGTTCTCCAGGCTATGCCCTTGATCCGTGGCAATCAATACTCCAGCCTTGACGCGGAGCCATCAAGGCTGGGCACCGTCACCCTTCAGGCGGGCGCCCACCGCCTCCAGCGCGAGCCGGTAGGAGTCGAACCCGAAGCCGGCGACCGTCCCGGTCGCGACCGCGCCGACGACCGAGTGGCTGCGGAACGACTCACGCGCCGCGGGGTTGCTCAGGTGCACCTCGACGAGGAGCAGACCCGACGTCGTGACCTGGGCCGCGGCGTCGCGCACCGCGTACGAGTAGTGCGTGAAGGCGGCGGGGTTGAGCACGACGTGCGCCCGGGTGTCGACGGCCTCGTGGAGCCACGCGAGCATCTGCGACTCGTCGTCCGTCTGGCGCGCCTCGACATCGAGACCGAGCTCGCCGCCCCACCGCACCGCCGCCTCGCGCAGGTCGGCGAGCGTCGCCGACCCGTAGATCTCGGGCTCCCGCACGCCGAGCCGGCCGAGGTTGGGTCCGTTGAGCACGAGCACGCGTTCCATGCCCCGACCCTAACGCCGGGCGCGCCCGGGCTGCCGCGCCGTCCGCCGGCGTCGTCCACCCGCGTCGAGCACCCGCGCCGTCCGCACCGCGCCGCGCACCCGCCGGCCCGGCGGGCGAGGCGACGCGCCGTCGGGCACGCTGGCACGGTGACGACCGACGCCCTCCGGAGCACCCCGTACCTGCACGCGGGCTTCGTCGCGCTGGCCCACCGCGGGTTCGCGCCGACCGGCCTGGAGAACTCCCTCGCGGCGTTCGAGGCCGCGCGCGACCTCGGCTACCGCTACGTCGAGACGGACGCGCACGCGACGAGCGACGGCGTCGCCGTCGCGCTGCACGACGCGTCCCTCGACCGGACGACTGACGGGCACGGCCTCGTCGCGCGCCAGCCGTGGCGCACCGTGCGGCGTGCGCGCATCGGCGGGCGCGAGCCGGTCCCGGCCCTGGAGGACCTGCTCGGCGCGTGGCCGGACCTGCGCGTCAACGTGGACGTCAAGTCGTCGGCCGCCGTCGCTCCCGTCGCCGAGGTCATCGAGCGCACGCGCGCGCACGACCGGGTCTGCGTGGCGTCGTTCTCCGCAGCACGGCGCCGCGCCACGGTCGCGCGCCTGTCCCGGCCCGTCGCCACGTCCGCCGCGCAGCCGGAGGTCGCCGCGGTGCTGATCGCCGCTCGGACCGGGGCGCCGCTGCGGCGTCGCCGGGTGGGCGTGGACTGCTTGCAGGTGCCCGAGCGCGTGGGCCGTATGCGGGTCGTCGACCGCCGGTTCGTGCGCACCGCCCACGCCGCGGGTCTCGCGGTGCACGTGTGGACCGTCAACGCGGTCGAGGACATGGAGCGCCTGATCGACCTCGGCGTGGACGGGATCGTCACCGACCGCGCCGACATGCTCCGCGACGTCCTCGCCCGTCGCGGGCGGTGGCGCGCGCCCCGCCCCTGACAGGACGGTTCCGCCCCGACGTCGCACCCCGTGCACGAGGTGCGACGGGCGGCGTCAGTACCGCGAGAGGTCCGGGGTGTGGCGGCGTGGCTCGCGCCGGCGCGGTCGGAACTCGTCGCTGAGCTCGAGCGCCGCGGCCCACGCGACGCGGCCCGCGCACCCCACCCGCACCGGGCCGCCGGTACGACCGTCCGGTGCGAGCCGGAAGACCTCGAGCGTCACGGGTCCTCGCAGCGCGCGCGGGCGGTAGAGCTCGAGGTGCGCGTACCGGGCCGTGGGGACTGGGACGAGCTCGCCGGCCAGCTCCACCACGGTGACGCGCGACGACGGCTCCGGGCTCCCGCGGCCCGTCCCCGTCCAGCGCGCGACGGGTACCGCGCCGACCGCCGGCGCCCATCGTCGGTGCACCCCCACGAGCGCGACCACCGACCCGGCGGCGGCCAGCAGGAGCAGGCCGGCGACGACGGCGACCGCCCAGCGCACGGCGCCGGAGGCGAGGAGGGCCGAGGCCGCCGCGACGACGCCCCCGGCACCCAGGCCCACGGCGAGCGCCCTCGGCATCCGCTGCTCGCGCCGGCGGATCGCCGCGAGGTCGGGGTCGTCGGGCGGAAGGTCCTCGACCGGCTCGTGAGCGGTCGGTCCGTCGGCCGGTCGCGCCATCGGGTCAGAGGGCGACGGGACCGCGTCCGACGGGAGCGTCGGCGCTGATCTCCGCGTACGCGGCGGCGAGCAGGGTCGGGTCGGGGCCCTCGAGCCGCGTGGGGCGTGCGACGTCGTCGAGCACGACGAACCGCAGGAGGTCGCCGCGCGACTTCTTGTCGCGGCGCATCGCCGAGAGCAGCTGCTCCCACCGGTCGCCGCGGTACGTGAGGGGCAGGCCGAGCGTGCCGAGGATCGTCCGGTGACGCTCGACGACGTCGTCGTCCAGCTTGCCCGCGAGGCGTGCCAGCTCGGCGGCGAACACCATCCCGACGGACACCGCCGCGCCGTGGCGCCACTGGTACCGCTCGGTGAGCTCGACCGCGTGGCCCAGCGTGTGCCCGTAGTTGAGGATCTCGCGCAGGCCCGACTCCTTGAGGTCCTCCCCCACGACCCTCGCCTTGACCGCGACGGACCGCTCGACGAGCTCGGCGACGACCGCCCACGTCTCGGGCGTCGTCTCCCGCACGCCCCACTCCCGCAGCGCCTCGGCGTGCTCCTCGACGAGCTCGAGGATGCGCTCGTCCGCGATGAACCCCGTCTTGACGACCTCCGCGAGCCCCGCGACGAAGTCCCAGCGGCCGAGCGACTCGAGCGACGCGAGGTCGCACAGGACGCCCGCCGGCGGGTGGAACGACCCGACGAGGTTCTTGCCCTCGGCCGTGTTGATGCCCGTCTTGCCGCCCACCGCCGCGTCGACCATCGCGAGCAGCGTGGTCGGGACGTGCACCACGCGGATGCCGCGCAGCCACGTCGCGGCGACGAAGCCGCCGAGGTCCGTGGTCGCGCCGCCGCCGACCGTGACGATCGCGTCGGAGCGCGTGAAGTCGGCCTGGCCCAGCACGCCCCACAGGAAGGCGGCCACCTGGGCGGTCTTCGCCTCCTCGGCGTCCGGCACCTCGGCGACGAACGCCTCGTAGCCCGACGCCTTGAGGTCCTCGTGGACGACGTCGGCGGTCGCGGCGAGCGCCGCGGGGTGCACGACCAGGACGCGGCGCACGCCGTCGCCGAGCAGCGAGGGCAGCTCACCGAGCAGGTGGCGCCCGATGACGACGTCGTAGGGCTGGTCGCCGGACACCCGCACCCGGGCGGGTGCCGGGGCGGAAGCGTCGGCCGGGGTGGTGTCGGTCACGCGGGGTCCTCCGTGGTCGTGCGTCCTGCGGCGGGCGCGAGGTGGTCGGGGGCGCTCCCCTGCTGCGCCAGGTGCGCGCGGATCTCGTCCGCCACCTGCGCGGGCGTGCGCGCGTCGGTGAGGACGCGCACGGTCGCGAGACGCTCGTAGACGGGACGGCGGGCCTCCATGAGGGCGGCCCAGCGAGCGCGGGGGTTGCCGAGCAGCAGGGGGCGGGACTGGTTGAAGCCGACGCGCGGGGCGGCGTGCGCGAGGCTGACGTCGAGGAACACCACGACGCCGCCCTGGGCCGCGTAGGCCTCCAGCGCCGCCTGGGCGTGCTCGTCGAGGACGGCGCCGCCGCCGAGGGCGAGCACCCCGTCGTGGGTCGCGAGGGCCGTCGTGACGGCCTCGCGCTCGAGCTCGCGGAACCGCGGCTCGCCGTGCTCGACGAAGATGTCGGCGACGGGCATGCCGGCCACCGTCTCGACGTCGGTGTCGGTGTCGCGCTGCGCGAGACCGAGCCGGTCCGCGAGGTGGCGCGCGACGGTGGACTTGCCGCTGCCGGGCGGCCCGAGGAGGACGACGACCGGGCGGGTGCCGGGGGCGACGGGGGTCATCAGCGCTGCAGCTCCGGGATCGCCGCGAGGTAGGCCTCGGCGTTGCGCCGGACCTCCGCGACGGAGTCGCCCCCGAACTTCTCGAGCGCCTGCTCCGCGAGCACGAGCGCGACCATGGCCTCGGCGACGACGGCCGCCGGCGGGACGGCGCACACGTCGGAGCGCTGGTGCTGCGCGGTCGCGGTCTCCCCCGTGGCCACGTCGACGGTCGCGAGCGCGCGCGGCACCGTGGAGATCGGCTTCATCGCGGCGCGCACGCGCACGACCTCGCCGTTGCTCATCCCGCCCTCGACGCCGCCCGCGCGGTTGCTCAGGCGACGGATGCGGCCGTCGTCGCCGCGCTCGATCTCGTCGTGCGCGGCCGACCCGCGGCGGCGCGCGGTGCGGAACCCGTCGCCCACCTCGACGCCCTTGATGGCCTGGATGCCCATGAGCACCGCGGCGAGGCGTGCGTCGAGGCGGCGGTCGCTCTGCGCGTACGTCCCGAGCCCCGACGGCACGCCGTAGGCGAGCACCTCGACGACCCCGCCGAGCGTGTCGCCCGCCTTCTGACAGTCGTCGATCTCCGCGACCATCGCGGCGGAGGTCGCCGCGTCGTGGCAGCGCACCGGGTCCGCGTCGAGCGCGGCGACGTCGTCCGGGCCGGGGACGGGCGCGTCGTCCGGCACCTCGACCGGGCCGATGGCCACGACGTGCGAGACCAGTCGGACGCCGAGCGCCTGCTCGAGGAACTTCGCCGCTGCCGTGCCGAGCGCGACGCGCGTCGCGGTCTCCCGCGCCGACGCGCGCTCGAGGACCGGGCGCGCGTCCTCGAAGCCGTACTTGCGCATGCCCACGAGGTCGGCGTGGCCGGGGCGCGGGCGCGTCAGCGGCCGGTTGCGCGCGATCTCGCGCGTGTCGCCCGTGCCCGCGTCGACGAGGAGGGCCTCGGGCGGCACCGGGTCCGCCGACATGACGTCGACCCACTTCGGCCACTCGGAGTTGCCGATCTCCAGCGCGAGCGGGCCGCCCTGGGTGCGCCCGTGACGCAGGCCGGCGAGGATCCGCAGCTCGTCCTGCTCGAACTTCTGGCGCGACCCGCGACCGTAGCCGAGGCGACGGCGGGCGAGCGCGGCCTGCACGTCGGCCGTCGTGAGCTCGACCCCCGCGGGGAGCCCGTCCAGGATCCCGACCAGCGCCTGACCGTGCGACTCACCCGATGTCAACCAACGCAGCATGATCGCCATCCTCCCACGCGCGCAGGACGCGTCCGGCGGGCGCCCGCAGTGCGGACCACCCGCGACGGAAGGGCCTGTGGACGACGGCGGCGCGGGCCCCCGCGGGCGCGCTACGGTGCCGCGCATGACGCAGCAGGGGGCAGCGCCGGTCCGGGCCACGCGGGCCCGCCGCCGGGAGGTCGACGGGCACGAGCGCGCCGCGGGTGACGCAGCGCCGCGGACGGTGTCCGGAACGAGGGCGCCCTGGACGCGGCGTGCTCGGACGGAGCTCGCCGTCGCAGGTCGTGGCGCCCGTCTCGCGGCGCTGGGTGCCGGTGCCGTCGCGGCGTGGTGGTCGGGCCTCGCCTGGGGAACGCCGGCCGTCGCTCTCCTCGCTGCGGCGTGCACGCTGCTGGCCGTCGTCGACGCGCGGACCCACCGCCTGCCCGACGCGATCCTGCTCCCGACCTGGGCGGCGGGCGCGACGCTCCTCGGCGGTGCCGCGCTGGCGACGGGTGACGGTCCGGCGCTCGTGCGCACGCTCTGCGGCGGGCTGCTCGAGTTCAGCGCGTACGCCACGCTGCGCCTCGTTCACCCGCCAGGTCTCGGCTTCGGCGACGTCAAGCTCGCCGGTCTCCTCGGGACCGCGCTCGCGTGGCTCGGCTGGTCGGAGCTCGCCGTCGGGCTCGTCGCGCCGTTCGTCCTCGGGGGCACGTGGGCGGTCGCGCTGCTCGCGCTGCGCCGGGCGTCCCGCACCACGGCGATCCCCTTCGGACCGTTCATGGTGCTCGGCGCCGCCCTGGCCGCAGGCGGCGGCGACGCCGTCGTCCGGGCGTACGGCCTGGGCTGATCATCGGGCTGATCATCGGGCTGAACACCGGGCCGCGCCCGGAGGCCAGGCGAGCGCGGCGAGGACGCAGGACGGGCGAGCCGTACGCGTCCGGTGGGCGGTGAGGGTCAGGCGGTGGCGAGCGCCGACTCGAGAGCCGTGTCCATCGCCGCCAACGGGGGCAGGCGACCCGTCATGAGACGGACCTGCTCGGCGGCCTGGTGCAGGAGCATGCGCTCGCCCCCGACGACGGTCCCGCCCCCCGCGGACCAGGCCGCGGAGAGCGCCGTCGGCCGGGGGTCGTAGACCACGTCGAGAAGGACCCCGCCGGGCGTCGTCCCCGAGGTCGCGATCGCGTCCGCGACCGGGTCCGCGGCGTGGGAGGGCAACGTCGCGACGACGACGTCGGCACCGGCGAGGCGACCGAGCACCGACGCGCCCGACGAGTCGAGGACCTCGAACCGCGGCTCGACCCCCATGCGGTGCGCGGCACGCTGGAGACCGCCGGTGCGGCCGAGCGAGCGGACGAGCACCGTCGGTGAGGTGCAGCCCAGCTCGGCGAGGGCCGCGAGGGTGGACGCGGCCGTCGCACCCGCGCCGAGCACGACGGCCGACGTCACGGAGCGCTCTCCGAGCCCCTCGCGGAGCGCCGCGACGAGGCCGTGCACGTCGGTGTTCGTCCCGACGAACGTCGGGCGCCGACCGCCCGTCGGCTGCACCACGAGCGTGTTCACCGCGCCGACCACGTTCGCGAGCGGGTCCACGTGGTCGAGCAGCGGGATCACGGCGTGCTTCAGCGGCATCGTCAGGCTGAGCCCGGCCCACGACGCGTCGAGCGACGCGACGAGCGCAGGAAGCTGCTCCTCGGTCGTGTCGATCGCCTCGTAGCGCCAGCCGTCGAGCCCGAGCGCGTCGTAGGCGGCGCGGTGCAGAACCGGCGACAGGGAGTGTGCGACCGGATGACCGAGGACCGCGGCACGGCGGCCCGTCACCCGCCGTTCGCTTCCTGCCACGCGCGGAGCTCCGCGACGTTGGTCTGGTGCTCGGCGTAGGTCGTCGCGAACCGCGTCTCACCCGTCTCGAGGTTGACGGCGGTCCAGAAGATCCACGTCCCGGGCTCCGGGTTCAGCACCGCCGCGACCGACTCCGATCCGGGACTGGCGATCGGTGAAGGCGGCAGCCCCTTGTGCTCATAGGTGTTGAACGGGTTCGAGGCGTCGTCCAGGTCTGCCCGCGTGAGCTCGGTCCCGGGCTTGTCGAGCCCGTACGCGACTGCTGCGTCGATCTCCAATGGCATACCGGCCTCGAGCCGGTTGTCGATCGCCTGCGCCATCATGGGGCGGTCCGGTGCGTACTTCGCCTCGCGCTCGATGAGCGACGCCTTGATGAGCACCGTCTCGCGGTCGGCCGGGGGCACGCCCGCCTCGTCGAGCTTCATGACGGTCTGGCCGACCATGCGCGCGATGATCCCGGTAGCCGTCGTCTCGTCCGGCTCGAGGACGTACGTCGTGGGGAACAGCCAGCCCTCGTAGTTCCCGTTCGCCTCCGCGGGCAGGCCCGTCGCCGCGG
Source organism: Cellulosimicrobium sp. Marseille-Q4280 (assembly GCF_943181405.1). Classification (GTDB taxonomy): domain Bacteria; phylum Actinomycetota; class Actinomycetes; order Actinomycetales; family Cellulomonadaceae; genus Cellulosimicrobium. Next base: position 392,760 of record NZ_CALPBY010000002.1, on the reverse strand, counting down.
TGTCCCCCATCGCGGTCTCGAACTCCTCGATCGGGATACCGGTCACCGACGACGCCCGATCCAGCACCTGCTGGACCGTCCACCCCTCCGGGATGGTGATCTTCGTCTCGACCCGGCTGTCGTTCGCCACGAGGCGCGCGACCGCGTCCTTGGCCGGCATGCCCTGCAGGAGCGTGTGCGTCCCGGGCTGGATCGTCCCCGCGTTGCCGTTCGCCTCGAACGCGTCGACGAACGCCGCGGCGCTCGCGACCACGCCCGCGTCGACGAGCGCCGCCCCCATGTCGCGTCCCGTCGAGCCCGGCTCGATGGTGACGTCCACGGGCTCGGTGCCCGGCCCCTCGAAGTCCTTCGCCTCGAGCGGGTTGTCGAACCCGAACAGGCTCGTGACGTTCTGCGAGATGACGTACCCGGCGCCGCCCACGACGAGCAGCGAGACGAGCACGACGATCGCGGCGCGACGACGCCGCCGCGCCTTGCGCTTCTTCGCCGCGCGGCGCGCGCGCTCCGCCGAGCGCGACGAGCGCGACGGCTGCTGGTCCCCCTGGACGGTGGGCCGTTCGAACAGGTCGGTCACTGTCGGTGGTCTCCTGTCGGGTCTACAGGCTCTCCGGCGCGCGCTCCCGCGCCCCGCTCGGCGTCGAGAGCGGTCTGCAGGATGATAACGGCCGCCGCCTGGTCGACGACCGCGCGGTGCTTGCGGCCCGAGCGCCCTGCGGCGTGCAGCGCCTGGTGGGCGCTGACCGTCGTCATCCGCTCGTCGACGAGGTGGACCGGGACGGGTGCGACGGCACGAGCCACCGACTCAGCGTACGCCCGGGCGTCCTGCGCGGCGCTGCCCTCGGCGCCGGAGAGGTGCCGCGGCAGGCCGACGTACACGACGGCCGCGCCCCGCTCCTCGACCTCCGCCGCGATGCGGGCGACGCTCCGAGGGACGCCCTGACCTGCGGCGGCGTCCCGGGCAAGCGTCTCGACCGGCGTCGCGACGAGACCGTCTGGATCGCTCGCGGCGAGGCCGACACGCACGCTGCCGACGTCGACGCCCAGGCGTGCCCCCCGAGGGAGGGCACGCCCGGCGTCGGGCGAGGGACCGGCGGCCACCGTCACGCGGCCGCGGCCGCGCCGTCGCGCACGCCCTGCAGCGCGGCGGGCAGCGCCGAGACGTCGGTGCCGCCGCCCTGGGCCATGTCGTCCTTGCCGCCGCCGCCGCCGCCGAGCGTCTGGGCGGCGGTCTTCGCCAGCGCGCCGGCACGCAGCCCTGCCGCGCGGGCCGACGCGTTCGTCACGACGACCACCTGCGGGCGGCCCTTCGCGACGCCGCCGACGGCGACGACGCTCGGCTCGGACTCGCCGAGGCGCCCCCGCACGTCGAGCGCGAGCGCTCGCAGGTCGTCCGCCGAGGCGACCTCCCCGGCGTCGTGCACGACGACGCGCACGTCGCCCGCACGCTCCGCGCCTGCGGCGAGGCTGCCCGCGACGGCGAGGAGCTGCGCCTGCCGCAGCTGGGCGAGCTCCTTCTCCGCGTCGCGCAGGCGCGACACGAGCGAGCCCACGCGGTCGGGGAGCTCGTCGCTGCGCACGTTGAGCAGGCCGGTGAGCTGCCCGACGAGGGCGTGCTCCTTGGCCTGGAAGCCGTACGCGCCGTCGCCCACGAGCGCGTCGACGCGGCGCACGCCGGACCCGATGGACGACTCGCCGAGCAGCGTGACGAGGCCGAGCTGGCCCGTGCGCTGCACGTGCGTGCCCGCGCACAGCTCGCGCGACCAGTCCCCGCCGATCGACACGACGCGCACCACGTCGCCGTACTTCTCGCCGAACAGGGCCATCGCGCCCATCGCGCGCGCCTCGGTGATCGGCATGAGCTGGTCCGTGACGTCGAGGTTCTCGGCGAGCTGGGTGTTCACCCGCTCCTCGATCTCCGACAGCGCGCCGCCCGGCACCGCCGACGAGCGGCGGAAGTCGAAGCGGATGCGGCTCGGCGCGTTCTCCGACCCGGCCTGCGTCGCGTCCTTGCCGAGCGACTCCTGCAGCGCCTTATGGATCATGTGGGTCGCCGAGTGTGCGCGGCTGATCGCCTTGCGACGCGCGGTGTCGATCGTCGCGGTGCCCGGGTCGCCCAGCGCCGCGGTCCCCTCGACGAGACGACCGCGGTGCACCGACAGGCCCTTGATCGGGCGCTGCACGTCGTCGACCTCGATGGTCGCGCCGCCGTCGAGCACGATCGTGCCGTGGTCGGCGAGCTGGCCGCCGGCCTCGGCGTAGAACGGCGTGCGGTCGAGGACGACCTCGACGTCCGCCGGGGCGGTCGCCGCGGGGGCGGGCACGCCGTCGACGAGCAGACCGGCGACCTTCACCGCCGCGGTCGACTCGGTGTAGCCGAGGAACTCGACGGGCGCGGAGAGCTCGGTCGCGAGCGACTCGTACGCAGCGGTGTCCACGCCGCCCGAGCGCTTGGCGAGCGCGTCGGCGCGGGCACGCGTGCGCTGCTCGGCCATGAGGGAGCGGAACGCCTTCTCGTCGACCTGGACGCCCTGCTCGGCCGCCATCTCGAGCGTGAGGTCGATCGGGAACCCGTAGGTGTCGTGCAGCGCGAACGCCTGGTCTCCACCGAGTACGGGCGTGCCGCTCGCGCCGGCCGTCGCCTTCGCCCTCGACACGGCCGTGTCGAGGATCGTCGTCCCGGACGTCAGCGTGCGCCGGAACGCGTCCTCCTCCGCGTACGCGATCGAGGAGATGCGCTCGAAGTCGGTCGCGACCTCCGGGTAGGAGGCGGCCATGGCGTCGCGGCTCACGGGGAACAGCGCGGGCAGCGCCTGGTCCTCCACGCCGAGCAGGCGCATCGCGCGCACCGAGCGGCGCAGCAGGCGACGCAGGACGTAGCCGCGGCCCTCGTTCGAGGGACGCACGCCGTCGCTGATGATCATGAGGGCGGAACGCACGTGGTCGGCGACGACACGCATGCGCACGTCGTCGTCACGGTTGGCCCCGTAGCGCTTCCCCGAGAGCTCCTGCGCGGCCGAGATGACCGGGAAGACCTCGTCGATCTCGTAGAGGTTGTCCTTGCCCTGGAGCAGGTACGCGACGCGCTCGAGCCCCATGCCGGTGTCGATGTTCTTGCGCGCGAGCTCGGAGACGATGCGGAACTCCTCCTTGGAGCGCACGTCGTCGATCGCGTACTGCATGAACACGAGGTTCCAGATCTCGAGGTAGCGGTCCTCGTCGACGACGGGCCCGCCCTCCTTGCCGTACGCGGGTCCCCGGTCGACGTAGATCTCCGAGCACGGGCCGGCCGGCCCGGGCTGGCCCGTCGTCCAGTAGTTGTCCGCCTTGCCGCGCGCCTGGATGCGCTCGTCGGGCAGCCCGGCGATGCGCTTCCACAGCTGACGCGCCTCGTCGTCGTCGTGGTAGACGGTGACCCAGATGGTCTCGGGGTCGAAGCCGTAGCCACCCTCGGCCTGCGGCCTCGTGATGAGGTCCCAGGCGTAGGTGATCGCGCCTTCCTTGAAGTAGTCGCCGAACGAGAAGTTCCCGTTCATCTGGAAGAACGTGCCGTGGCGCGTCGTCTTGCCGACCTCGTCGATGTCGAGCGTCCGCACGCACTTCTGCACGCTGGTCGCGCGGTCCCACGGCGGCGTCTGCTCGCCGGTCATGTACGGGATGAACGGGACCATGCCGGCGATGGTGAAGAGCGTCGACGGGTCGGGCGAGACGAGGGACGCCGAGGGGACCACGGTGTGATCGCGGTCGGCGAAGTAGTCGAGCCAGCGCTTGCGGATCTCGGCGGTGCGCATGATGTCCTTCGGTCTTCGTGGGGTCTGCGGGCCCGTCAGGGCCTCAGGGTTCGGGCTGGCGTTCGGCGTCAGAAGGAGTAGCCGAGGAGGTCCTCGACGTCGTCGGTGTCGGCTCGGGCGTCCGGCCTCGTGTGCCGGCCGGCGGTGGCGCGACGCGCCCGGACCGCGTCGGGGTCCTCCTGCCCCTCGGCGAGCAGGGCCGCCATGAGCTCGCGCTCGCGCGCGTCGCGCGCCGTCGTGAACTCCGTGCGGAAGTCGCGGACGAGGTGCACGGCCCTCTCCCCGAGGCCGTTGACCCGGTCGGTCGCCTGGTCGACGAGCGACGCCGGCGCGTAGCGGGCGAGGACCTGCCGGCCCTTCACGACCACGACGACGGTGATCGCGACGCCGACGCCGACCCAGAAGACGCGGCGCATCAGCGCGCGCCCTTCTCACCGGACGGGGTGCCGCCGGACGAACGACCGAACGAGCGGGCGAACGCCTGCCGGACGCCGTAGGTGAACGCCGCGACCTTGACGAGCGGCGCACCGAAGGTCGCGGCGTACAGGCCGGTGAGCGCGGAGACGTTCTCGCTCACCTGGGCGGCCGACGTCGTGATGGTGTCGACCTTGACGAGCTGGCTGTTGGTGGTCGCCACCGTCGTCGCCGCCTCGTCGAGGATCGGCACGGAGTGGTCCGTGACCTCCTTGATGCTCGCGCGCGCCTCGTCGAGCACACGACCCAGCTTGAGGAGGGGCACCGCGAGCAGGCCCACGAGCAGCACGAAGGCGACGGCTGCGATGAGGCCGGCCACATCTCCCAGGGACATTCTTCCTCCTGTGCCTGATCACGACGGATCACGTTCGGCGGGTGCGCGCCCGACGGTCGCCGTGCGGGTCACCTGCTGGACACGTGCAGGTCACGCCGCACGCGCGGGCTCCGCGAAACACTACCCGCCCTGCGCCGTCGAAGGGCCGCAGGGCGGCCCGGGCGGCCGGTCGGCACCTGTCGGCCGGACCAGCCCGGACGCACGAACGCCTCGCTCGCCGACGAAGCGGTGAGCGAGGCGTCCGGAGCGGGACTCAGCGAGCGTAGTACTCGACGACGAGCTGGACCTCGCAGGTCACGGGGACCTCGGCACGCTTCGGGCGACGCACGAGGATCGCGCTGAGCTTCTCGAGCTGGACGTCGAGGTAGGCCGGGACGGCCGGCAGCACGTCGCGGTGCGCGCCCGCGGCCGCGACCTGGAACGGCGTGGTCGCCTGGCTCTTCGGCTTGACCTGGAGGGTCTGGCCCGGCTTCACGCGGAACGAGGGGCGGTCCACGATCTTGCCGTCCACGAGGATGTGGCGGTGCGTCACGTGCTGGCGCGCCTGGAGGATCGTGCGGGCGAAGCCGGCACGGAGGACGAGCGCGTCGAGACGGGTCTCGAGGTTCTCGACGAGCGCCTCACCGGTCAGGCCCTTGTCCTTGCGGGCGTCCTCGTACGCGCGGGCGAGCTGCTTCTCGCGGAGCATGTACTGCGCGCGCAGACGCTGCTTCTCGCGCAGACGGACCGCGTAGTCCGACTCGGTGCGGCGACGGGCGCGGCCGTGCTCGCCCGGGGGGTACGGACGCTTCTCGAAGTGCTTGACGGCCTTCGGGGTCAGGGCGATGCCCAGTGCGCGGCTCAGGCGGACCTGGCGGCGCGAGCGCTTGACAGACGTCACAGCGGTATCTCATTCCTGTCGTGTGGGTACTGACGTCACACCCGTGGTCCTCGACGAGACGTCGAGACCCGGGTGCGGGACCAGCCGATGGACCGCGACGTCCTCCGGAGCGGAGGACGGGGGTCGGGGCCGAGGTCCCAGGTGGTCGCCGGAAGGCAACCTCAGAAGTCTACCGCACCCGGGAGCCGAGGATCTCCCGCACGCGCGCCAGCCGCTCGGCGACCTGACGCTCGTAGCCGCGGTCGCTCGGCGTGTAGTACCGGGCGCCGTCGAGCGAGTCCGGCAGGTACTGCTGCGGGGCGACGGCGTGCGGCGCGTCGTGCGCGTACCGGTACCCCGCGCCGTGGCCGAGCTGCTTCGCCCCCGGGTAGTGCGCGTCGCGCAGGTGCGGTGGCACGGAGCCCGCCCGGCCGGCGCGCACGTCGGCGAGGGCCGCGTCGATGCCGAGGTACGCCGCGTTCGACTTCGGTGCCGTCGCGAGGTGCACGACCGCCTCGGCGAGGACGATGCGTCCCTCCGGCATGCCGATGAGCTGCACGGCCTGTGCGGCAGCGACGGCCGTCTGCAGCGCCGAGGGGTCCGCCATGCCGACGTCCTCGGCGGCCGCGATGACGATGCGGCGTGCGATGAACCGCGGGTCCTCCCCCGCCGCGATCATGCGCGCGAGGTAGTGCAGCGACGCGTCGACGTCGGACCCGCGCATCGACTTGATGAACGCGGAGACCACGTCGTAGTGCTGGTCGCCGTCCCGGTCGTACCGCACGGCCGCGACGTCGACGGCACGCTCGACCGTGTCCAGGTCGACGACGGCGGCGTCGGGCCGCGCCGCGGGCGGGGCGTCCTCCGAGGGAACGGCGCCCTCCGAGGCGTGCCCGCCCTCTTCGGCGGCGGCTTCCACCGTCGGCCCGACGACCCCGGCGTCCTGCGCGTCGGAGAGCGCGGCGCCGGCCGCGGCCTCGAGCACCGTGAGCGCCTTGCGCGCGTCCCCGCCGGCGAGCCGGACGAGGTGGCCCTCCGCCTCGTCCGTGAGCGCGACGAGGCCGTCCAGACCGCGCTCGTCGGCCACGGCGCGCCGCACGAGGGCCCGCACGTCGTCGTCGTCGAGCGGCTGGAGCGTGAGCAGGAGGGACCGGGAGAGCAGCGGGGAGTTCACGGAGAAGCTCGGGTTCTCCGTGGTCGCGGCGACGAGCGTGACCCAGCGGTTCTCCACGCTCGGCAGCAGCGCGTCCTGCTGGGACTTGGAGAAGCGGTGGACCTCGTCGATGAAGAGGACGGTCTCCTCGCCACCGGTCGCGAGGCGGCGGCGCGCGTCCTCGACGACGGCGCGCACGTCCTTGACGCCGGCGGTGACGGCGGACAGCTCGACGAACCGGCGCCCGGACGCCGTCGCGATGAGGTACGCGAGGGTCGTCTTGCCCGTACCGGGCGGGCCCCACAGGATCACGGAGCCAGGTGCCGCGCGCGACGCGCCCGGCGCGCCCACCTCGATGAGCCGGCGCAGCGGCGAGCCCGGCACGAGCAGGTGCGACTGACCGGCGACCTCGTCGAGCGTCGCCGGCCGCATGCGGACGGCGAGGGGCGCGCCGGGACCGGGGCGCGGCGTCCCCTGGGTGCCGGAGGTCGCAGCACCGAACAGGTCGCCGCCGAAGAGGTCGGCGGAGGGCGCGGTGGGCATGAGCACGAGCCTACGCACCGCCACCGACGGCGACGGCGCTCGGGGAGGTCGGGTGAAGGTCGTCCACAGCGGCACGGCGCGATCTGACACGCCACGAGGCCGGGTGGGATGCTGACGCTCGTGTTCTCCAGCCTCGGTCGCCGCATCGCCCGCCATCCCCGTCTCACGGTCCTCGTCTGGGTCGTGCTCACGACCGTGGGGTTCGCGCTCGCGCTGTTCGGCGTCCAGGGCGAGGGCCTGTTCGACCGCGTGACGACCGGCGCACCGACCGTGCCCGGATCCCCGAGCGAGCGCGCGGACGAGATCCTCGCGGAGAACGACGACAGCGGGCCCGAGGTCACGCTCCTGGTCCGTGGCGTCGACCCGGCGGACTCCGCGGTCGCGGACGCCATGACGGACGTGAACGCGGGCCTCGTCGCGATCGAGGGCGTCGAGACCGTCATCAACCCGTACGTCCTGCCCGGCGGCGTCGAGGACGAGGCGGCCCGGCCGCTCGTCGCGGAGAGCGGCGACGGCTTCCTCACGGTGGTCACCCTGCGCACCGACCTGGAGCCCGAGCGGTCCGACGACGTGACCGCCCAGGTCATCCAGGACTTCGAGGCGGTGCCCGGGGAGCTCACCGAGGCCGCGCCCGACGCGGCGGCTGACGCGACCGGGCTCGTCGCGTCGAACGGTCTGATCATCGACGCGATCACGGCACAGGTCCAGGAGGACCTCACGACGGGCGAGAAGGTCGCGCTCCCGGTCGCGCTGCTCATCATGGTGCTCGTCTTCGGCGGGTTCCTCGCCGCGGCGATGCCCATGGCCGGGGCCATCGCGTCGATCGGCAGCGGCCTGGGCGCGCTGTTCGGCCTGACGTACCTGCTCGACGTCGACGCGTCGGTCGTCAACGTCGTCACCGTCCTCGGGCTCGGGCTGTCGATCGACTACGGGCTCCTCGTGGTCTCGCGGTTCCGCGAGGAGCTCCACCGGCTCATCGACGCCGGTGACGACCCGTCGTTGCGACGACGACGCGGCGACGGCGTGGTGCACGCCGCGCTCGTCCGCACGATGGCGACGGCCGGTCGCACCGTCGCGTTCTCGGCGCTCACGGTCGCGATCTCGATCGCGGGCCTCATGGTCTTCCGGCCGGACATCCTGCGCTCCGTGGGTGCGGGGGGGCTCGCCGTCGTGCTGATCGCCGTCGCCACCGCGCTCACGCTCGTGCCGGCGCTGCTCGCGTTCACGGGTCGCCGGCTCGCCCGCCCGGGGCTCCTCGGGAGGGTCCCCGGGCTGCGGCGCGTCCTCGAGCGCACCGCCGACGTCCAGTCCGACGAGGGCGTCTTCTCACGTCTCGCCGGGCGCGTCCAGCGCCATCCGCTGTGGGTGCTCGTCGGGACCGTCGTCGTGCTGGTCGTCCTGGCGCTCCCGGTGCTCGGGATCCACGTGCGCAACTCCGGGATCGAGCTGCTCCCGACGAGCTCGCCCCAGCGCGAGTTCGTCGACGAGCTCGCGGCCGAGTACCCGTCGAGCGCGGGCCCGCAGGTCCTCGCCGTCGTCGACGGCGAGGTCGAGGACGCCCAGGCCTGGGCCGACGAGGTCGAGGGCGTCGAGGGTGTCGCGCGCGTGGACCCGGCGACGCCGCTCGACGGGTACGCGGTCGTGGGGATCCACGTCGAGGGCGGCGACGCCGGCAGCCCGGAGGCCGTCTCGGTCGTGCGCGACGTGCGCGCGCTCGACGCGGGCACCGACGTGTGGGTCACGGGCCAGGCAGCCGGGCAGGTCGACTTCCTCGACGCGCTCGGGGACCGGGTGTGGTGGGCGGTGGGGATCGTCGTGGGCGCGACCCTGGTCCTGCTGTTCCTCATGACCGGCTCGGTCGTGATCCCGCTCAAGGCGCTGCTCACGAACGTGCTCTCGCTCGCGGCGTCGCTCGGCGTGCTGGTGTGGGTGTTCCAGGACGGCCACCTCGAGGGGCTGCTCGGGTTCTCGTCGGTCGGCGGGATCGAGACCTACGTCGTCGCGCTCGTCGTCGCCTTCGCGTTCGGGCTGGCGATGGACTACGAGGTCTTCCTCCTCGCGCGCGTCAAGGAGCTCTACGACGCCGGGTACGCGAACGACGAGGCGGTCCGGCTCGGGCTCCAGCGGTCCGGCCGGATCATCACGTCGGCGGCCGCGATCATCGTCGTCGTGTTCACGGGCTTCGTGTTCGGCGAGCTCCTCGTCATCAAGGAGGTGGGTTTCGCCCTCGCGGTCGCGGTGCTCATCGACGCGACGATCGTGCGCCTCCTGCTCGTCCCGGCCACGATGACCCTCCTCGGCCGGTTCAACTGGTGGGCGCCGGAACCCCTGCGCCGGGTCCACCGGCGGTTGTCGATCTCGCACTGAGTGCGCCGCCCGACGGGCTGCGACGTGCGAGGACCGCGGCTAACGTGACGCCATGCCGGCAGGACAGCACCCGCGTGACGCAGCCCCCGGTGGGGACGACGGCCGCTCGGCCGTGATCGTCGAGGACGACCCGGACATCCGGGACCTCCTCGACACGGTGCTCACCCAGGCCGGCTTCGTGACGCGCACGGCGGCGACGGGCCGCGAGGGTGTCGCGCTCGTGCAGGAGATCGACCCGCTCGTGACCACCCTCGACGTCAGTCTCCCGGACATCGACGGCTTCGAGGCCTGCCGGCGCATCCGCGCCGTGTCGGACACGTACGTCGTCATGCTCACGGCCCGCACGGACGAGATCGACGCGCTCATGGGCCTCGACGCCGGTGCCGACGACTACCAGACCAAGCCCTTCCGGCCGCGCGAGCTGCGGGCGCGCATCGAGGCGTTGCTGCGCCGCCCTCGACGCGCCCCGACCGCGGACGGGGCAGGAGCACCGGTGGTCGCGGAGCAGGGCGGGGACGACACCCGACCGGGAGCGTCCGCTCCGGCCACCGCTCGCGTCGTCGCCGACGGTCTCGTGGTCGACGTGGACGCTCGGACGACCCACGTGGACGGGGCCGAGGTCCAGCTCACGCGCAGCGAGTTCGACCTGCTGGCGGCGCTCGCCGCGGCACCGGGCCGGGTGCTCGCCAAGGACGCGCTGGTCCGGGTGCTCTGGGGGGACGAGTACGACGCCGGCACGCCCGTAGCGGACGCCGACCGGCGTGGCGTGGAGGTCCATCTCGCCAACCTCCGGCGCAAGCTCGGCGACGACGCCGCGCGTCCGCGCTGGATCCGCACCGTCCGCGGCGTCGGCTACCGGTTCGACCACGTCGGCTGAGCGGAGCCGTCGCGCCACGTGAGGAGCACCGCGGCGACGTCACCGAGGGTGTGCGCGGCCGCTGCGCGCAGCAGCGGGCCCTCACGCACGACCGCGGCGGGCCCGTCCGTGCCCAGGAGGGCGAGGGCGTGCGTCGCGCTCGTCTCGACCAGGTCCGCCCCGAGCATCGCCGACGTGCAGCGTACGGAGAGCAGCGCCGCCCGGGCGTCCGCGGTGTCCCCGGCGGACGCCGAACGTCCCACGCGCTCGACGCGGGCCTCGAGCCGCTCCGCGTACGACAGCGCGAACCGCTCGACGGAGGCGTGGTCGCCGTCGAGCTCGTCCGCGAGCGCCGCCCACGTGCGCCGCATGCGGGCCCGTCGCAGGCCGACGGCCCGGCTCACGCGCGCAGGCCGTGCTGGCGGCGCACGAGCCGGCGCAGCATGAAGAGCGTCTGCAGGACGGTGACGACCCCGAGGACGGGCCAGCCGATCGTGAGAGCGGTCGACTGGGCCGCCAGGGGCAGGGTGGTCCACATCCAGGCGACGGCAGCCAGCGCCACCGCGCCGACGAGGAGCGGGCTGAGGTAGGCCCACCCGCTGCCACGCTCGGCCTTCGCCTGTGCGGCCCAGTTGTCGGTGCGGGACTGGGAGAGGAACTTCGACCATGCGCGGACGAAGTGCCCGACGCGGATCCACATGTACGTCTCGGCGGGGACGAGCGTCGCCGCGAAGAGCACGTCGCGCCACGTGCGGTCCTTCATGGACAGGGCGATGCGCACGTTGAGGGCGACGGCGACGACCGGGGGCAGGAGCCAGATCGGGGAGAACTCGAACGCGCTGATGCTCAGCGCGCCCGCGAGCAGCAGCCCGAAGAGGAGCCGGGTCGCGGCGTTGACGAGCATGCCGACGTTCTCCATCCAGCGCAGGCGCAGGTTGGGGTGGAAGGGCTGGCCGCGGGTGTCGCCGCGCTGACCGGGCCACATGAGGTCGATCGCGCCGTAGTTCCACTTGACCTGCTGACCGTCGAGCGCGCGCAGCGTGGTCATCCCGCCGACGACGGCGCGGGCGGTCGCGCTGATCTTCGTGGAGTACCCGAGGGACTTGATCTGGAGGCTGAGCAGGGAGTCCTCGACCTCGGAGTCGCTCACCCAGGGGTTGCGCTGGTGGTGTGCGGCCATGACGTCCTCGAGCGCGGTCGTCCGGAAGAGCGACGCCTGCCCACCGAGGACGGCCATGTTCCGTCCCCGCAGGAGGTTCTGCATGTTGAACGCCGCGAACTGGGCGCGCTGCCCGGTGAGCAGGAAGCGGCGGAGGGGGCCGCGGGTCGCGGTGGCGTCGACGGTGTAGATCGCGGAGATGCCCCCGATGCGCGGGTCGGAGTCCATCTCCGCCTCGAGGCGCTCGACGGCGTCCTTCGCGAGGACGGTGTCGCCGTCGACGCCGAGCAGGTAGTCGGCCCCGCGCACGAGACGGAAGCCGTAGTTCAGGGCGCCCACCTTCTTGTCGGCGAGCGCGCCGAGGTCGTGGACGTAGACGCGCGTGGTCTGGCGACGGCCCTTGCGCTCGACCGTGTGCTCCCCTGCGAGCTTGGAGGCCTTCGCGAACGTCTTGTCGGTCGTGTTGTTCACGACGACGTGGATCACGTCGGGCAGCCGCGTCTGTCGCAGCAGGCCCTTGAGCACCGAGCGGATGGTCGCAGCCTCGTTGTAGGCCGGGATGACGGCGCCGATCGTGGCGCTGCGCGGCGCCTCGTGGACGACGATCTCGTCGGGGGTGAACTCGTAGCGGTCGAGCTCGGCGCCGAAGGCCGGGACGTCGTCCGTCGTCGCGGCCGTGGTCGGCTCGGTCAGCACTGCGGTCAAGAGGCACCTCGTAGGTCGTTGCGGATTCAACTACGCAGATCCTGACCGCCGGACCTCGGCATCGCCCCGCGCGGAGCGCAGCGGACCCTCAAGATCCGCTCAAGATCGACGGCCGCCCCCCCCATCGGGCTGCGAGACGTCGAGGAACGTCGCGTCACCGTCGGGGACGAGAGACCGGTCGAGAAGCGCGCGACCGACGCCGCGGACCAGCACGAACGCGGCGCGGCGGCCCGCCGGATCAGCGGCGGGACTCGAACGCCTGCGTGACGCGGTAACCCACCTGCTCGTACACCCGCCGGGCCGCACCGTTGTCCGCGTACATCCAGAGCACGACCATCGGGTCCTCCCGCAGCCCCGCCCGGGTCGCCGCTGCCGTCACCGCGCGCGCGATGCCCCGGCCCCGCGCGGCCGGGTCCGTGGCGATCCCTCCGAGCACCCACGGGACCCCGGGCCGGCACCCCGGGCGCCCCGACCCCACGCACGACACCCGCGTCGTCCTTCCAGCCCCACCACCGCGTGACCGGGTCGTGCGGGTCGAGCTCCGCCGCGGGGTTCGCCCGGTCGAGCAGCGCGCGCGACGCCGCCCGTCCGTCCCGCCCGTCGAGCGCGGCGACGCGGCTCTCCCCCGGCTGGGCCGGCGGGTCGGTCGTCGCGGTGAACCAGTCCCATCGCGAGACGGGCTCCGTGCGCAGGTGCGCCGGCAGGCGCTCGACGGAGCCCCGGACGAGGGCAGACGCCGCGGCTGTCGTCCCTCGGGGGAGCGACGAACGCACGACGCCCGCGGCGAGCTGCGGCGCCCCGAGGAGGAGGTGCGCGACGCCGTCAGGCGTGCCGAGTCCCCACAGCCCCGCACCGCCGTCGTCGAGCGCGCGCAGCACGACGACCGCGTCGTCCCCCACGACGACGTCGAGGAGGGCGCAGGCGTGCAGCTCCAGGCGCATCACGGGGTGCCGTGCCCACGCCGCCGGCACCTGCGCGCCCCGTGAGACGCGCGTGGGCGCACCGTCCCGGTCGTCCCGGGTCGGTGCGCCCTCGCGGGAGGCGCTGGTGGTCACTCCGCGGCGGCGGCCGGGAGGTTCCCCGGCTCCCCCTTCGCGGCGGGCTTCGCGTCGACGCCGGCCTCCTTGCGCTGCTCCGGCGTGATCGGCGCGGGCGCCTGCGTCAGCGGGTCGTAGCCGCCGCCCGACTTGGGGAACGCGATGACGTCGCGGATCGAGTCCGACTGCGTGAGCAGCGCGACGATGCGGTCCCAGCCGAACGCGATGCCACCGTGCGGCGGCGCGCCGAACTTGAACGCGTCGAGGAGGAAGCCGAACTTCTCCTGCGCCTCCTCGGGCCCGATGCCCATGACGTCGAACACGCGCTCCTGCACGTCGCGACGGTGGATACGGATCGAGCCGCCGCCGATCTCGTTCCCGTTGCACACGATGTCGTACGCGTAGGCGAGCGCGTCCCCCGGGGAGGACTCGAACGTGTCGACCCACTCCGGCGTCGGGGACGTGAACGCGTGGTGCACCGCCGTCCACGCGGAATGGCCGAGAGCAACGTCACCGTCGTCGGCGGCATCTCCGGTCGGCTTGAACAGCGGTGCGTCGACGACCCACACGAACGCCCACGCGTCCTCGTCGATCTGGCCGGTGCGCTTCGCGATCTCCTGGCGCGCGGCGCCGAGCAGCGCACGCGAGTCGGACGTCTTCCCCGCGGCGAAGAACACCGCGTCCCCCGGCTGCGCGCCGGTCGCGGCCTGCAGCCCTTCGCGCTCGGCGTCGGACAGGTTCTTCGCGACCGGGCCGGCGAGCGTGCCGTCCTCCTGGAACGTCACGTAGGCGAGGCCGCGGGCGCCGCGCTGCTTGGCCCACTCCTGCCACGCGTCGAACTGGCGGCGCGGCTGCGAGGCCCCGCCGGCCATGACGACTGCGCCCACGTACTCCGCCTGGAAGACGCGGAACGGGGTGTCCTTGAAGTAGTCCGTGAGCTCGACGAGCGGGTTGCCGAAGCGCAGGTCCGGCTTGTCCGAGCCGTACAGGCGCATCGCGTCGTGGAACGTCATGCGCGGGATCGGCGTCGGGATCGTGTACCCGACGAGCTCCCACAGCGCGACGAGGATCTTCTCGGCGAGCGCGATGACGTCGTCCTGCTCGACGAAGCTCATCTCGACGTCGAGCTGCGTGAACTCGGGCTGGCGGTCGGCGCGGAAGTCCTCGTCGCGGTAGCAGCGCGCGATCTGGTAGTAGCGCTCCATGCCGGCGACCATGAGGAGCTGCTTGAACAGCTGCGGCGACTGCGGGAGCGCGTACCACGAGCCGGGCGACAGGCGCGCGGGCACGAGGAAGTCGCGAGCCCCCTCGGGCGTCGAGCGAGTGAGCGTCGGCGTCTCGATCTCGACGAACTCCTCGGCGTCGAGCACGCGGCGCGCCGCCTGGTTGACCTTGGAGCGCAGGCGCAGCGCGTGGGCCGGCGCGGGGCGGCGCAGGTCGAGGTAGCGGTGCTTGAGCCGCGCCTCCTCGCCGATCGTCTCGGTGTCCGCGAGCGCCGTCGACACCTGGAACGGCAGGGCCTCGGACGTGTTGAGCACGACGACGTCGCTCGCCAGGACCTCGATCGCGCCCGTCGGCAGGTTCGGGTTCTCGTTGCCCTCGGGGCGCCGCGAGACCTCGCCCGTCACCTGGAGCACGAACTCGTTGCGCAGCGGGTGGGCGACGGACTCGTCGCGGACGACGACCTGGGCGATGCCGGACGCGTCGCGCAGGTCGATGAAGGCCACTCCCCCGTGATCGCGCCGACGGTCGACCCAGCCCGTGAGGGTGACGGTCTGACCGGTGTGCTCGGCCCGCAGTGAGCCGGCCGTGTGGGTGCGGAGCACGGAGTTCGTCCTTCCAGGGAGTGCGTCGGGGGGTCGGGGCGCGCGAGCGCCCGTGCGAGTCTAGTCGGTGACCCACACGAGCCCACCAGGAGGTTCCGCATGCCCCGCACCATCGCCACCGCCCGCCGGATCGAGCGCGACGAGCTCGTCGACCTGCTCCGCTCGCGCCACGACGGGGTGCTCGTCACGACGCGTTCCGACGGCTCGCCGCAGCTGAGCCCGGTGACGTACGGGGTCGACGACGCCGGCCGGGTCGTCGTGTCGACGTACCCCGAGCGTGCGAAGGCCGCGAACCTGCGTCGTCGCCCGCAGGCGTCGCTGCTGTCGCTGGGGCCGGGGTTCTCGGACCCGTGGGTCCAGGTGGACGGGACGGCCGAGGTGATCGAGCTGCCCGACGCGGTCGAGCCGCTCGTCGACTACTACCGAGCGATCTCCGGCGAGCACCCGGACTGGGACGAGTACCGTGCGGCGATGGTGGCCCAGGGCAAGTGCCTCGTGCGGGTGACGATCACACGCTGGGGCCCGGTGGCGACGGGGGGCTTCCCGGCCCGCCTCGCCGACGGCTGACGCGACCACGCGTCCGGGCGTACCGTGCGGCGCATGACGATCATGCTGTGCGTCCTGCTGTGGCCGACCGGTGACGCCGACGCGCTGTCCCGCTACGAGGACGAGGTCCTCGCGCTCGTGCCGGTTCACGGCGGTCGCGTGGTGCAGCGCGTGCGCGCGCTGCCCGGCCAGGACCCGACCCCGCCCTGCGAGGTGCAGGTCATCGAGATGCCCGACGACGCGGCGCTCGCCGAGTACATGGCGGACCCGGCGCGTGTCGCGCTGGCCGAGGTGCGCGACCGCGTCGTGGCCCGCACGGAGATCGTGCGTGTCGCTCCGGTGCCGGCGAGCACCGCCTGAGCGAGCCTCAGAACAGCACCTGCTCCACGCCGCCGCCCGCGAGGTCGAGCGCGCCGCCGTCGACCGGCATGCCCGCGAGCGCTCCGGCGGTCGGCGGCACGGCGGTCTCCCGGGCGAGGCTGCCACGGGGGTACGCGCCGTCGACGGGCGGCTCGGCCGCTCCGAGGCCGCCGAGCTCACCGCGTCGGTAGCGACCCTCGACGCCCGACGGGCCGCGGTGGCCCGAGACGGCGAAGCCCCGGGTCTCGAGCATCGGGCGCACGCGGTCCCACAGCCAGGACCGGTAGGCCTTCGACGCGTACGTGCCGCGCTCGTAGACCCGCTCGTACCCCGGGACGAGGCGCGGGTGCTCGCGCGCGAGCCACGACATGAACCACTCGCGCGTCCCGGGCTTGAGGTGCAGCGGCAGCACGGTCACACCGGTGGCACCCGCGTCCTTGACCGCGTCGAGGAGGTCGGTGAGCGCGTGCGTGGAGTCGGTCAGCCAGGGCAGCACGGGCGCGACCATGACGCCGCACGGCAGGCCCGCGTCGCGGACCGCGCGGATCAGGTCCAGGCGCGCGCGAGGACTGGGTGTGCCGGGCTCGACCGACGCCTGCAGGCCGGGGTCGAGGAGCGCGAGCGACACCCCGATCCCGACCTCGACGCGCGACGCCGCGTCGACGAGCAGCGGCAGGTCGCGGCGCAGGAGCGTGCCCTTGGTGAGGATGGACAGCGGCGTGCCGGAGTCCGCGAGCGCCCTGATGATGCCGGGCATGAGCCGGTAGCGGCCCTCGGCGCGCTGGTAGGGGTCCGTGTTCGTGCCGAGCGCGACTGGCTCGTGCACCCAGGACCGCTTCGCCAGCTCGGCGCGCAGCACGTCGTCGACGTTGACCTTCACGACGACCTCGCGGTCGAAGTCCTCGCCCGCGTCGAGGTCGAGGTACTGGTGCGTCGGACGCGCGAAGCAGTTGTGGCTCACGACCCCGTCGGCGACGAAGTCGCGTGTCCCGGTCGTGATGTCGACCAGCTCGACCTCGTCGCCCGCGCCGCCGAGGGCCTCGAGCGCCTCGACCCGCAGACCCTCGCCGCCGGTGACGTCGCGACCGAGGACCGGCGCGGACCCGTCCGGCGCGGCCGCGAGGTCGCGCAGCGCGTGACGTCCCGGCCCGACGAGCACGTCGCCCAGCGCGAGGTGGGCGCGACGCCCGTCGCCCCCCACGACGTGTCGCCACCCCCGTTCGGTGAGGAACCGGTGGTCGCCGCTGGCGACCAGACGCGTCCCGTCGGCCAGCGTCACGCGATAGGCACGCTTGCGCGTGGTCCAGCGGTCGAGCACGCGCGTGCGGACGTACCGGCGGTAGGCGCCGTGCGCCTCGGTACCGACGATCTCGTCGCCCACCCGCAGCTCGCCGACGGGCCGGTGCGTGCCGTCGGCCAGGAGGACCGGGGTCCGTGGGCTCAGGCAGTACGAGCAGGCGTGGCTGCAGCCGCGGTACGGGTTGATCGTCCAGCGGAACGGCATGCGCGACATCGCGGGCACCTTGGACAGCGCGCTCTTGGCGGTGACCTCGTGGAACGTGATCCCGGCGAACTCGGGTGTGCGGACGCTGCGCACGAGACCGGCGCGCTCCAGCCCCGGGAGCGCCCCGTCGTCGACGCCGATCGCCTGTCCGTCCCACCTCACGCCATGATTCGAACAGGTGTTCGACGCCGGTGTCAAGGTGGCGTGCGGACGAGGTGGGCGGCCGGCGAGGCGGAGGCCGACGCGCCCGCTCCCCGAGACGGGGGATTGTCCCGAGCCGCGTCTGCCCCTAGGGTCGGCACGAACGCCCCCGGGGAGCGCACGAGCGCTGAGAGTGCCGGCCGGACATCCGTGTCCCACCGGCAGACCCGTGGAACCTGATCTGGTTCGTACCAGCGAAGGGAGCAGGGCCGACGTCACCGTCCCCTGCGCCTGCACGCGCCCGCGCGACCGCGCACCCGGGGCACGTGCGCGCGCGGGTGCGGGACGCGCCGTCGTGCACCCGTCGCGGCCCGACGAAGGGACCCGCATGACCGAGCCCACCGCCCGACCCGTCGCACGACCCGTCACGCCCCGGCCAGGAGCGTCCCGGCGACCTCACGGCCTGACGCTCCACGAGACCGTTCTCGTCGCGGTCCTGGGCGTCGTGTTCGGCTTCGTGTACTGGGCGTTCGTCCAGCTCTGGGCGCCGCTCCAGCTCGCGTTGGGACCGCTCGCCGACCTCGCCGCGAACGTGCTCGCCGGCGCCTGGATCGTCGTCGGACCGCTCGCGACGTACATCGTGCGCAAGCCGGGCGTCGGGATCCTCACGGAGACGCTCGCCGCGCTCGTCGAGGTCGTGTTCCTCGCCTCGCCCGCCGGACCGCTCCTGCTGCTCGTCGGGCTCGTGCAGGGGGCGGGAGCCGAGCTGCCCTTCGCCCTCACGCGCTACCGCCGCTACGGGTGGTGGGTCTTCGTCGCCTCCGGCGTGAGCGCGGCCCTCGTCACGTACGCGTTCAACGCGGTCCGGTTCGGCTGGCTCGGCCAGGACTACGCGATGCTCCGGCTCGGCGTCCAGGTCGTGTCGTGCGTGCTGCTGTGCGGGATCGCGGCACGCCTGCTCGGCGACGCGCTCGCGCGCACCGGCGCCCTCGACGCGTTCGCCATCGGGGCGCGCCGTGGCTGAGGTCGCGCCCGCCCCCGCCGCGCCCGGGACCGCGGCCGTGCGGACGCGGCGCCTGTCCGTCAGCGTCGGCCACGACGCCGTCCCCGTGCTCGACGCGGTGAGCCTCGAGGTCGCGGAGGGGACCGGGCTGCTCGTCGTCGGACCGTCCGGGTGCGGCAAGTCGACGCTCCTGCGTGTCCTCACCGGGGTCGTCCCGCACACGCTGCCCGGGCACGTGACCGGCGACGTGCAGGTCGCCGGCCACGACCCCCGGGAGGTCCCTGTGGCACGCCTCGCCGCGGAGATCGGCCTGGTGCAGCAGAGCCCCGGCGACCAGCTGTGCCTCGGCGGCGTCGAGGACGAGCTGCGCTTCGCGCTCGAGAACCGCGCCGCCGACCCGGCCACGGTCGACGACCGGACCGAGCACGCCCTCGCCGCGGCGGGGGCGACGCACCTGCGCTCGCGGTCGACGCACGCGCTCTCCGGCGGCGAGGCGCAGCGCGTCGCGCTCGCCGCCGCGCTCGTCACCGACCCCGCGCTGCTCGTCCTCGACGAACCCACCGCGCTCCTCGACCCTCAGGGCGCGCGCGAGGTGGGTGCCCTCGTCGCCCGGCTCGCCGACGGCCCGGGGCGGCGCCGGGCGCTCGTCGTGGTCGAGCACCGCCTCGACGAGCTCGGCGACCTGCCCGACGCCACGCTCGTGCTCGACGACAGCGGGCGCGTCGTCGCGCACGGCTCCACCCGCGCCGTCCTGCGCGAGCACGCGCAGCGGCTCCTCGAGCTCGGCTGCTGGCTCCCTCTCGACGTCCTGCTCGAGGCCGCAGGGGCCCCCGGGCCTCTCGGCTCCGACCGCACCGACGCGTGGCTCGTCGACCTCGCCTCCTCCTCGCGCACCGGCCCGTCCGCCGACCGTCCGGCGCGGGCCGGGCGGGCCCTGCCTGCCACGGCAGGCACGCCGGCACCCCCCGTGGCGCTCCGTGCGCGCGCGTTCACGGTGACACGGTCCGGCGCACCGGTCGTGCGCGACGTCGACCTCGACCTGCACGTCGGCGAGGTGCTCGCCGTCGTCGGACCCAACGGGAGCGGGAAGTCCACGCTGCTGCGCGGGCTCGCCGGGCTGGAACCGAGGTCGGGCACGCTGACCGTGGCGGGGCCGGCGCCCGTCGCGATGGTCTTCCAGGACCCCGAGCACCAGCTCCTCGCACGGACCGTGCGCGACGAGGTCGCGTGGTCGCCACGCCTCGCGGGCGTCGCGGACCTCGACGAGCGCGTCGCGCGGACGCTCGCGGCGTACGGGCTCACCCACCTCGCCGACGCGAACCCGTTCCGCCTGTCGGGCGGCGAGCAGCGGCGGTTGTCCCTCGCGACCGCGACGGTGCTCGATCCCCCGGTCCTGCTCGCGGACGAACCGACCTTCGGCCTCGACCGCGCCCAGTCCGACGCGACCGCCCGGGTCCTGCGGGACCTCGCCGACCGCGGGGGCGCGGTCGCGCTCGTCACGCACGACCTGACCCTCGTCGCGCGGGTCGCCGACCGCGTGGCCGTCGTCGTCGACGGCGAGGTCGTCGCGGACCGTGAGACGTCGGCGGCGCTCGCCGACGACGCGCTGTGCGCCGGTGCGCGGCTCGCCCGGCCGCCGCTGCTCGAGTGGTGGGCGCGCACGGGCCGGGGCGAGGGCGTCGGGCTGCGCGCGCTCGTCCGTGCGCTCGACGACGCGCTCCTCGCCCGGTGCCGGCCCGGCCACGGCGACCGCGTCCCGGCGGTGCACGGATGAGCCCGCTCGCCCGGTGGAACCCGACCGTGAAGCTCGCGACGGTGCTGGTGCTGTCGACCGCCGCGCTGCTCGTGACGGACCCCGTGACCCCCGCGATCGGCTACGGCCTCGCGCTCGCCGCGCTCCTGGCGCTCGGGCGGGTGCCGCTGCGGGCCGTCGCCGTGGGCCACGTGCCGTTCCTCGTGCTCGCGACGAGCCTGCTCGTGGTCAACGTCCTGACCCGCCCGGGCGGCGACACCGTCGTGATCGGCCCCGTCACCGTCGGCTCGACCGGGCTGACGATCGGCGTCTCGCTCGCGCTGCGCACGCTGTTCGTCGGCGTCCTCTCCCTGACCCTCGTGCTGACGACCGATCCGGTGCGCCTCATGACGAGCCTGCACCAGCACGCCCGGCTGCCCGCCACGTGGACGTTCGCCGTGCTCGCGGCGCACCGGCTGCTGGAGGAGCTCCCCGGCACGTGGCACACGATCCGGTGCGCGCAGGCGGTCCGTGACCCGCGTCGCACCGCGGGGCACCTCCCGCGCTCTCCCCGCGCGCTGGGCGCCGCGGCCTTCGCGCTGCTCGTCGGCGCGATCCGGCGGTCCGAACGCCTCGCGATCGCCCTCGAGTCACGCGGGCTCGGGGCGGGGCCGCGCACGACCTCCCGACCGGTCGCTCTCGGCCCGCTCGACGTGCTCGCGGGCGTGGCCGTCCTCGCCGCGGCCGCGGGCGTCGTCGTGCTCGGCGCGCGCGCAGGCTGGCTGACCGGCCTCGGTGCGCTCACCGGCTGACCGGCGAGCACCCCGACGCCGCACACCGCGGTGCGCGGGGATCAGGCCCCGGGCACGGCCCGGGGCCAGAGGTCCTCGGCGGGCGGAACCCACGACGCCGCGTCCGCGTCGACCTGCTCGCCGGACCGGATGTCCTTGACCTGGTCGGGTCGCGTGTCGCCCGCGTCGTCGAGCTGCCCGTCGGCGGGGAACCACACGAACGGGATGCCACGTCGGTCGGCGTACCGGATCTGCTTGCCGAACTTCGCCGCGCTCGGCGCGACCTCGACCGGGATCCCGCGCGCACGCAGCGCGGTGGCCACCGCGTCCGACGCCGGTCGTGACTCCTCGCTCGTCACGGCAACCACGACGGCGCTGGGCACCGAACGCGTGGCACGCACCAGACCCGCCGACAGCAGGCGCGAGACGAGGCGCGAGACGCCGACCGAGAGCCCGACTCCCGGGTAGGTCGTCGCGCCGTCGGACGCGAGCGTGTCGTA
Source organism: Cellulosimicrobium sp. Marseille-Q4280 (assembly GCF_943181405.1). Classification (GTDB taxonomy): domain Bacteria; phylum Actinomycetota; class Actinomycetes; order Actinomycetales; family Cellulomonadaceae; genus Cellulosimicrobium. The sequence continues at coordinate 371,082 of NZ_CALPBY010000002.1, read as the reverse complement.
ACGGCCGCCGGAGCAGATCGAGCCGAGCTGCTCGTGCCCCACGAGCACGGTCTCGTAGACGGAGCCCGTGTAGTAGTCGAGGCCGCGCGCGATCTTGAGGTCCGCGACGACGACCCCGGGAGCGCGCACGCTCGCCGCCTCGACGATGGCGGCGAGCTCGGCCAGCCCCGTCTCCATGAGCTCGCTCGTCACGCCTCGTTCGGCGGCGAGCGCCCGCACGCGGTCGACGACGGACGTGTCCGTGCCGCTGATCGCGGCGAGCGCCAGGCACGCGTCCGCCTGCTCGGGCGTCGCGCCGGCCTCCGCGACGAGGAGGTCGGCGACCTTGTCGGGGCCGATCTTGTCGAGCTTGTCGATCTGGCGCAGCACGTCGTCGACGGCGTCGAGCCCGAGCCCGCGGTAGAAGCCCTCGGCGACGCGCCGGTTGTTGACGAGGACGCGGACCTCGGGGACGCCGATCTCGCGCAGCGCACCGAGCGCCTCGGCCATGACGAGCGGGAGCTCGACCTCGAAGTGGTACGGCAGCTCGCCGGCGCCGACGACGTCGATGTCCGCCTGCGTGAACTCACGGAACCGCCCGTCCTGGGGGCGCTCGCCACGCCAGACCTTCTGGATCTGGTACCGCTTGAACGGGAACGCGAGGTGCCCGGCGTTCTCGAGCACGTAGCGGGCGAACGGGACGGTGAGGTCGAAGTGGAGGCCGAGCTGCTTCTCGGGTCGCCCGGTCCGGGCCTCGTCGCCCTCCCCCGGCTCCTCCTGGAGCCGGCGCAGGACGTAGACCTCCTTGGACGTCTCGCCCTTGCGCAGCAGCTGGTCGAGCGGCTCCACCGCGCGCGTCTCGACCCCCGCGAAGCCGTGCAGCTCGAACGTGCGGCGCAGCACGTCGAGGACGTGCTGCTCGACGATCCGTCCGTCGGGCAGCCATTCGGGGAATCCGGAGAGGGGTGTGGGCCTGGCCATGGGACCTGATCCTTCCAGACACCGCCCGGTGACCGGCAATCGTCCCGCGGCCGTGCGCACCGGTCGAGATCGCGGCGGGCCGGATCGCGGCGGGTCGGATCGCGGCGGGTCGGATCGCGGCGGGTCGCGGCGGACCGGTCGCGGGCGAGGGGGGTCAGCCGCGGGCGAGGAACGGGTTGGTCGCGAGCTCACGGGCGACGGTCGTCGTGGGACCGTGGCCGGGCAGCACGTCCCAGCGCGGGTCCAGGCGCCCGACGACGTCCCGCAGGGTCCGCGCCATCGTCGCCCCGTCGCCCCCGGGCAGGTCCGTGCGGCCGACGGACCCCGCGAAGAGGACGTCGCCGCTCAGCACGAGACCGGACCCCGGCGCGCCGAGCAGGTAGAGCGTGGAGCCCTCGGTGTGCCCGGGCGCCCCGACCGCGCTCAGGAGGAGCTCACCGAAGCGCAGCGCGTGCTCGTGTCCCGCGCCGGCCTCGAACGTCTGCACGTCGGACGGCTCCCGGTAGTCGGTCGGGTGCGCCCCGGCGGCGCGCAGCGCCTCGCCGAGCGGCCCCGAGACCAGCGCCGCTCCTGCGACGCCCGGCCCGGCCGAGGCCGCGGGCCGTCGCTCGAGCGTGCCGAACGGGTCCGCCAGCCGGTACGCGTCCGCGGCGTGGAGGACGAGCGGCACGCCGAAGCGCTCGCACAGCACGGCAGCGTCCCACGTGTGGTCGACGTGGCCGTGGGTCGCGAGGACGGCGCGCGGGACGAGACCACGTCGCTCGATCGACGCCGTGACCGCGTCCCCGACGCCCGCACCTGCGTCGACGACGACGCAGTCCCCGCCATGGGCGCTGACGAGCGAGCAGTTCGTCCCGAAGACCGGCGCGACGACCACCTCGACCTCGAGCCCCCCGGTGGGCGCGCCCCGGTCGGGACCGTCGTCGTCCGCCGTCGTCGGGCCGTGTCCCGTCCGTCCGTCCACGGCCCGAGGCTAGCGTCCCGACGTGCCGCCGTCCGGACCGGGAGCGGCGAGGTCGATACCGGACCGTGACCTGAGGCGCGAGAATCCGCGGGGCTCCGACGCCCACGGTGCCTAGACTGTCCCGTACCGACCGCGGGCGCACCGTGGTCGACCGCGCGCGCCGTCACGGCGGACGACGAAGGAGCTGGGGTGTCGACGAAGAGCAGGGAGCGCGAGCAGGCGCGCCGCCGCCAGGAGAAGTGGGAGCAGCGCCAGGCGCAGCTGCGTGCGCGACGCCAGCGCCGGTGGTCGATCGTCGGTGTCGTCCTGGCCCTGCTCGTCATCGGTGTCGTCGTCTGGTGGGCGCTGTCCGCCGCGCAGAGCTCCGAGACGGACCCCGGCGGGGAGCCCGGGGCCGCCGCCACGCCGGGCAGCACCGGCGAGCACACCCTGCCGCCGGCGTCCGCCGCCGAGGGGCGAGCATGGACCTCGTCGCTCACGACGAGCGTCGGCGACATCACCCTCTCGCTCGACGGCGCCGCCGCGCCGCAGGCGGTGGCGAGCTTCGTCGCGCTCGCCGACTCCGGGTACTTCGACGACACGTCGTGCCACCGGCTGACCACCTCGGGAATCTACGTGCTGCAGTGCGGCGACCCGACGGGCACGGGGACCGGCGACCCGGGCTACAGCTTCGGCCCCATCGAGAACGCCCCCTCCGACGACGTGTACCCCGCTGGGACGGTCGCCATGGCCCGCCAGGGCGGGGACGGCGAGTCGATGGGCTCCCAGTTCTTCCTCGTCTACGAGGACTCGACCATCCCGGCCGACGCGGCGGGCGGTTACACAGTGTTCGGCACCATCACATCCGGTCTGGACGTCGTCCAGGCAGTCGCTGACGCGGGGACCGCGGACGGGGCCGGCGACGGCTCCCCCGCGACCCCGGTCACCATCGAAGGAGTTGAGACCCAGTGAGCGATCCCGCGAACAACGAGGCGAGCACGCCGGTGACGGAGCCCGCAGAGGCGGACGCGACCGGACGGGTCGAGGCGACCGAGACCGAGACCGAGACGACCGAGGCGAGCGAGACCGAGGCGAGCGAGACCGCCTCGTCCGCCGCTCCCGTGGACGCCCCGGCGTCCGCAGAGGCGCCCGAGGCCGCGGCGGACGAGCCCGCTGCAGCCGCGGACGAACCTGCTGCAGCCGCGGACGAGCCCGCTGCGGTCGAGGACGAACCTGCTGCTGCAGCCGCGGACGAACCCGCTGCGGTGGTCGAGGACGAGCCCGCTTCAGCCGCAGCGCAGTCGGAGGCGGCGACGGAGCCCCAGGCCGACGTGGAGGAGCCCGCTCCGGCAGAGGGCGCCGGCACGGGCTCCGCGACGGAGGACACCTCCGAGCACGACGAAGCACCCGCGCCCACCGCAGACCAGGGCGAGTCCACCGAGAAGGCCACCCCGGCCCCCGCCGCGCCGAGCGTCGCCGGTCGCCCGACCCCCGCCCGGCACCGCGGCCCAAGCCCTCCGCCGTCCCGCACCCCCGCGCAAGCCCGCGCCGTCCGGCCTCCCCAGCCGCCGCGTCCCCGGCCACCGCGATCCCGCTCGAGCGGGCGGTGCCGGCCCTCGCCGACGACTCGCCCGCCGCCAAGGCGGCCGCGGCGTTCGGCCGAGTGGACGACGACGGCACCGTGCACGTGCGCGAGGCGGCGGGCGAGCGCGTCGTCGGCCAGTTCCCGGGCGTCGACACGGACGAGGCGCTCACGCTCTACGTGCGCCGCTACCTCGACCTCCAGGCGAAGGTCGCTCTCTTCGAGGCCCGCCTCACCAGCACGGACCTGTCCGTCAAGGAGATCGACCAGACGCTCGCGCGGCTCTCCGAGGAGACGGCCGAGCCGTCCGCCGTCGGGGACCTCGACGCGCTGCGTGCCCAGGTCGAAGGCCTGCGCACGGTCGCGAGCGAGCGTCGCCAGCAGCTCGAGGCCGAGCGTGCCGCCGCGAAGTCGGCCGCTCTCGCCGCCCGCACGGAGATCATCGAGGCGGCCGAGAAGATCGCGGCGACCGACCCGAGCCGCATGCAGTGGCGTCCCGCGGGCGAGGAGCTCCGCGGCCTGCTCGAGCGCTGGAAGGAGGCGCAGCGCTCCGGCCCCCGCATCGACCGGGCGAGCGAGGAGGCCCTGTGGAAGCGGTTCAGCCACGCGCGCACCGCGTTCGACCGCGAGCGGCGCCACTACTTCGCCGAGCTCGAGCAGCGCAACACCTCCGCCAAGGCGGAGAAGGAGAAGCTCGTCGAGGAGGCCGAGGCCCTCGCGACGAGCACCGACTGGGGCCCGACGGCCGGGGCGTACCGCGACCTCATGGCTCGCTGGAAGGCGGCCGGGCGCGCCAGCCGTCGTGACGACGACGCGCTGTGGGCGCGGTTCCGCTCGGCGCAGGACGCGTTCTTCCAGGCGCGCGACGCGGCCAGCTCCGCCACCGACGCCGAGTACGCGGCGAACCTCGAGGTGAAGGAGGCCATCCTCACCGAGGCCGAGGCCCTCGTGCCCGTTCGGGACCTCGCCGCCGCGAAGACGGCCCTGCGGGACGTCCAGGAGCGGTGGGAGCAGGCCGGTCGGGTGCCGCGCGGCGACCTCCAGCGTGTCGAGGGACGCCTGCGCGCCGTCGAGAACGCCGTCCGCGACGCGGAGCAGGCGCAGTGGACGCGCACGAACCCGGAGACGCGGGCACGTGCCGAGGGTGCCGCGGCCCAGCTCGAGTCCGCGATCGAGGCCCTCGAGGCCGACCTCGCCGCGGCGCAGGAGCGCGGGGACAAGCGCGCCGTCGCCGACCTCGAGACCGCTCTCACGGCTCGTCGCGCCTGGCTCGAGCAGGTCGTCCGCGCGGCGGAGGACTCGCGCGGCTGAGTCGTCCCGAACCGACCAGGGGCCGGCACCCGTCCACAGGCGGGCGCCGGCCCTTTCGCGTCCGCTCGTCGTCGTGCACGGTGTGGGGATGAGCACCGGCACGCACCAGCGCCCCGCCTCAGGCCTCCGGGACGACGCGCCCACCGAGACCTACCCACCCCTCGCGCGCCTGCTCGCGCCGCGCGCCGTGGACGTCGGGCTGCTCGTGCGGCCGTCCGAGGTGGGCGGCCAGGTCGCGTACGGCGACCTCGTGCGACGCGGAGCGCTCGTCGAGGTCTGGGACGGCGTCGCCGCACCCGCGCGCGTCCCGCAGACCCCGACCCTGCGGGCCCTGGCCGTCCGTGACCTCGTGCCGGCGCGGACCGTGCTCGCGGGTGCCGGCGCCGCCTGGGTGCTGTGCGGCGGTCGACGCCCCGTCCGGCTCGACGTCCTCTACCCGCCGGGCACCCATCGACCGACGCCGCTGCCGGGCCGTGTCCCCCGGCAGTCCGCGGTGCTGCGCTCGGAGACGGAGGTCGTCGCCGGCATCCTGGTGACCGACCCGCGACGCACCGCGCTCGACGTCGCGACCCGCTGCGACCGCGCCACCGCGCTCGAGATCCTGCGGTGCCTGCGGTCGGCGCGCGAGCTCGACGTCGCCGCCGCCGCGCGCTCCCTCGAGCTCCGGTTCCGCTGGCCCGGGCGCGAGAAGGCTCGCGAGGTCCTCGACGTCCTGCTCGCCGAGGCCACCCCGCCGGGCTAGGTTGGGCGCCATGGCCGCAGCGAAGACGCCACCGGTGGAGCTCGACGTCCGAGGACGCACGGTGCGCGTGACGAGCCCTGACCGGGTCGTGTTCCCCCGCCGGGACGTCACCAAGCTCGACGTCGTCGAGTACTTCCTCGCCGTCGGCGACGGCATCCTCGGGGCACTGCTCGACCGGCCGACGACGCTCGAGCGCTGGCCGAAGGGCGTGTTCGAGGGTGCTCGCATGAGCACCCGTACGGACAACAGCGGCGACGCCTTCTACCAGAAGCGCGTGCCCAAGGGCGCGCCCGACTACGTGCAGACGGCCCGCATCGCGTTCCCGAGCGGGCGCACGGCCGACGAGGTGTGCCCCACCGAGCTCGCCGTCGTGGCCTGGGCCGCGAACCTCGGCACGCTGACCTTCCACCCGTGGCCCGTGCGCGGCGAGGACGTCGAGGCGGTCGACCAGCTCCGGATCGACCTCGACCCGCAGCCGGGGACGGACTTCGACGACGCCGTCCGCGTCGCACCGCACCTGCGCGAGGTGCTCGACGAGCTCGGCCTGACGGGCTTCCCGAAGACGTCGGGCGGGCGCGGCATCCACGTGTTCGTGCCGGTCGCGCCCGAGTGGGACTTCGTCGCCGCGCGCCGCGCGACGATCGCGATCGGGCGCGAGCTCGAGCGCCGCCTCCCCGACCAGGTCACGACGAAGTGGTGGAAGGAGGAGCGCGGCGCCAAGATCTTCGTCGACTACAACCAGATGGCCCGCGACCGCACCATCGCGTCGGCGTACTCGATCCGGTCGAACCACCGTGCGACCGTCTCCGCCCCGGTGACGTGGGACGAGCTCGCGGACGTCCACCCGGACGACTTCGACATCCGGACGATGCCCGCGCGGTTCGCAGAGGTCGGCGACCTGTTCGCACCGCTCCGGGCAGACCGCGACGACCCCGGTGCGTCGCTCGAGGCGACGCTCGAGCTCTCCCGGCGCGACGAGGCCGAGCACGGCCTGGGCGACCTGCCCTATCCCCCGGAGTACCCCAAGATGCCGGGCGAGCCCAAGCGGGTCCAGCCGAGCAAGGACCGCGACCGCCCCCAGGTGTGACGGTCCACCGACGGCGAGCCGTCAGCCGACCCCCGGCGCCCCCGGGAGGATGCTCGTCAGGTCGTAGCGCACGGGCTCCTCGAGCTGGTCATAGGTGCACGACGACGGCTCCCGGTCGTCTCGCCACCGCCGGAACTGCGCGGTGTGGCGGAATCGCGCGCCCTCCATGTGGTCGTAGGCCACCTCGAGCACCCGCTCGGGGCGCAGGGGCGTGAACGACAGGTCCTTGCCCGAGCTCCACCGCGACACCGCGCCGGGCATGCGCTCCCCGGCCGGGTTCTCCCAGCCCGACCACGGGTGCGCGTCCGCCTCGGGTGTGCCCGGCTCCACGACGAGCGGCGCGAGCTCGGCCACGAGGGCCGCACGGCGCGCCGTCGGGAAGGACGCGGCGACGCCCACGAACTGCAGCTGCCCCGCGTCGTCGAACAGGCCGAGCAGGAGTGAGCCGAGCAGCGGCTCCGCGGGCGTCGAGGTCTTGTGGAGCCGGTAGCCGGCGAGCACGACGTCGGCCTCTCGACCGTGCTTGATCTTGAGCATCGCGCGCTTGTTCGGCTGGTAGGTCCCGTCGAGCGGCTTCGCGACGACCCCGTCGAGCCCGGCGCCCTCGAAGGTGTCGAACCACTCGCGCGCGACGACGACGTCCCGTGTGCGCGGGGTGGCGTGCACCTGCGGCCCGTCGAGCGCGAGCGCGTCGAGGGCCTCCTGGCGACGGGCGAGCGGGGCGCCGGTCAGGTCGTCGTCGCCCAGGGCGAGGACGTCGAACACGACGAGGCTCGCGGGCGTCTGCTCGGCGAGGAGGCGCACGCGTGAGGCCGCGGGGTGGATGCGCTGCTGGAGCACCTCGAACTCGAGCCGACCGTCCTGCACCAGGACGATCTCGCCGTCGACGACGCACCGCTCCGGCAGCGCGGCCCGCACCGCGTCCACGACCTCCGGGAAGTACCGTTCCATCGGGCGGGCGTTGCGGCTGTCGAGCCGCACCTCGTCCCCGTCGCGGTAGACGATCGCGCGGAAGCCGTCCCACTTCGGCTCGTAGACGTAGCCGCCGGGCGTGGCGTCCGGCTCGGGCACGCCGAGGACCGACTTCGCGAGCATGGGCAGGACGGGCGGCATCACGGGCAGGTCCATGCGCCCGATGCTGCCACCGGCCCGCAGGCGACGCCCGGCGGGCGCGCCGCGCGACACCCTCGCCGACCGCGACGCCCCGCGAGATCGCCGACACGCCCGGCGGGCGGTCCGACGTCAGGCGGGCAGCGGCGGCGCCGGCTCGGCGCGCGATCCCGTCATGCGGTAGACGTCGAACACGCCGTCGACCTTGCGCACCGCGCTGAGCACCTGGGCGAGGTGCGCCGGCTCGGCCATCTCGAAGACGAAGCGCGACATCGCGACGCGGTCGTTCGACGTCGAGACGGTCGCCGAGAGGATGTTCACGTGGTGGTCCGACAGGACACGGGTCACGTCCGAGAGGAGCCGCGCGCGGTCGAGGGCCTCGACCTGGATCTGGACGAGGAACATCGCGTTGCTGCCGGTCGTCCACGTGACGTCGACGATGCGCTCGGGCTGGTTCCGCAGCCCGACGACGTTCGCGCAGTCCGCGCGGTGGACGCTCACGCCCTGCCCGCGGGTGATGAACCCGATGATCTCGTCACCCGGGACGGGCGTGCAGCACTTGGCGAGCTTGACCCAGATGTCGTCGACGCCCTTGACCATCACGCCGGGGTCGCCGGTGCGGACGCGCCGCGCCGTCTGGCCGGGGCGAGCCGTCTCGGCGACGTCCTCGACCGTGCCCTCGTCCCCGCCCATCGACTGCACGAGCTTCGACACGACGTTGGCCGCCGAGACCTGGGCCTCGCCGATCGCGGCGTACAGCGCCGTGACGTCGGCGAAACGCATCTCGTTCGCGAGCGCGACGAGCGTCTCGTGGGACAGCAGGCGCTGGATCGGGAGGTTCTGCTTGCGCATCGCCTTGGCGAGCGCGTCCTTGCCGTGCTCGACGGCCTCCTCGCGACGCTCCTTCGAGAACCACTGGCGGATCTTGTTGCGTGCGCGAGGGCTCTTGACGAAGGCGAGCCAGTCACGGCTCGGGCCGGCGTTCTCCGACTTGGACGTCAGGACGTCGACGGCGTCACCGTTCTCCAGCGTCGAGTCGAGCGGGACGAGCCGTCCGTTGACGCGGGCGCCCATCGTGCGGTGCCCGACCTCGGTGTGGACCGCGTACGCGAAGTCGACCGGGGTCGATCCCGCGGGCAGCGCGAGGACGTCGCCCTTCGGCGTGAAGACGTAGACCTCCGCGCCGCCGATCTCGAAGCGCAACGAGTCGAGGAACTCCGCAGGGTCCGCGGTCTCGCGCTGCCAGTCCACGAGCTGGCGCAACCAGCGCATGTCGTTGGCGGCGGGGTCGCCCTTCTCGGTCCGCCCCGCCGTCTTCGCGGTCTCCTTGTACTTCCAGTGCGCGGCGACGCCGTACTCGGCGCGCCGGTGCATCTCGTGCGTGCGGATCTGGATCTCGACGGGCTTGCCGCCCGGGCCGATGACCGTCGTGTGGAGCGACTGGTACATGTTGAACTTCGGCATCGCGATGTAGTCCTTGAACCGCCCCGGCACCGGGTTCCACCGGGCGTGCAGCGCGCCGAGCGCCGCGTAGCAGTCCCGGACGCTGTCCACGAGGACGCGCGCACCGACGAGGTCGTAGATCTCCGCGAAGTCGTGACCGCGCACGATCATCTTCTGGTAGATCGAGTAGTAGTGCTTCGGCCGGCCCGTGACGGTCGCGCGGATCTTGGCGCTGCGCAGGTCGGCCGTGACCTGCTCGCGCACGACCGCGAGGTACTCCTCGCGCGCCGGTGCGCGCTCGGCGACCAGGTGGACGATCTCGTCGTACACCTTGGGGTACAGGGCCTGGAACGACAGGTCCTCGAGCTCCCACTTGATGGTGTTCATGCCGAGCCGGTGCGCGAGCGGCGCGTAGATCTCGAGCGTCTCGCGCGCCTTGCGCTCGGCGGACGACGACGAGACGTACTTCCACGTGCGCGCGTTGTGCAGCCGGTCCGCGAGCTTGATGACGAGCACGCGGATGTCCCGCGCCATGGCGACGACCATCTTGCGCACGGTCTCTGCCTGCGCGGCGTCCCCGTAGGTCACCTTGTCGAGCTTCGTCACGCCGTCGACGAGCATCGCGATCTCGTCGCCGTACTCGTCACGGAGCTGGTCGAGGGAGTACTCGGTGTCCTCGACGGTGTCGTGCAGGAGCGCCGCGGCGAGCGTCGAGCCGTCGAACCCGAGGTCCGCGAGGATCGTCGCGACGGCGACCGGGTGCGTGATGTACGGGTCGCCGCTCTTGCGCAGCTGGCCGCGGTGCGCCCGTTCGGCGGTCCCGTAGGCCCGCTCGATGACGGAGAGGTCGGACTTGGGATGGTTCGTGCGCACCGCCTGCAGCAGCGGCTCGAGCGCCGGGCTTCCCCCGCCGGTCCGCGTCCCGAACCGCACGAGGCGCGACCGCACGCCACGCCCTCCGGTCCCGCCGCCCCCCGGGGTCGCGGGAGGCTGGCCGGCAGGCGCGGACGACGTCCGGGTGTCCTCGCTCATGTGCGCCTCCCTCCGTGTGCGGCCGACGTGCGCCGACGTTCGTGCGACGACCTGCCGCACCGACCGGAGTGGCAATCCTACGACCCCACGTGCAGGAGCGTGGTCACCCCGCGTCCCGCGAGGCGGTCGCGACCGCCCAGACCGTCGAGCTCCATGAGGAACGCCAGCCCGACGACGACGCCTCCGGCCCGCTCGACCAGCTCCGCTCCCGCGGCGGCAGTACCGCCCGTCGCGAGCACGTCGTCCACCACCAGAACGCGTGCGCCGGGTCGCAGTGTTCCCGCGCGCAGCTCGATCGTGGCGGTGCCGTACTCGAGGTCGTAGGTCACGGCGTCCGTCGGCGGCGGGAGCTTGCCCGCCTTGCGCAGCGGGACGAAGCCGACCCCGAGGTGCGTCGCGAGCGGCGCGCCGAGCAGGAAGCCACGGGCCTCCAGCCCGGCGACGAGGTCGATGCCCCCGTCGACGGCGTCGACCACGTGACCCAGCGCCTCGATCACGTGCCGGAACGCGTCACCGTCGGCGAGGAGGCCGGTGATGTCGCGGAACGTGATCCCCGGTCCCGGGTAGTCGGGCACCGACCGCACCAGCTCGAGCACCCGCGCCGACCGGTCGGGTCCGAGGCCGCCGAGACCGACGGCCCGCAGGCCGTCGGTCCCGGCGGCCGGGACGTGCTCGGCCGTCATCGGGCGGTGCGCCGCTTCCGCGGCTGCGCCCTGTTCCCCTGGTGCGCACCCGGCTGGAGCTGGCGGCTGCCGTCGACACCCGCCGCGGCGAGGACCGCGTCCTCGGCTCCCTCGTCGCCGAGCTCCGCCGCGCGGTCCGCGCGCAGGTCGAGGACCTTGCGCGTGTGCTCGGAGATCGCCGTCTCGCGCTCGCGGAACGCCACCTCGAGGGGGGTCGCGAGGAAGATCGACGAGTACGCACCGACCGCCATGCCGACGAACAGCGCGAGCGCGATGTCGCGCAACGTGCCGGCGCCGAGGAGGAACGCCCCGATGAAGAGGATCGCGGCGACCGGGAGGAGCGCGACGACGGACGTGTTGATCGACCGGACCATCGTCTGGTTGATCGCGAGGTTCGCGCGCTCGGCGTACGTGCTCCGGGTCTGGTTGAGGATGCCGGTCGTGTTCTCGCGCACCTTGTCGAAGACCACGACGGTGTCGTAGATCGAGTACGCGAGGATCGTCAGCAGACCGATGACCGTCGCCGGGGTGATCTCCCAGCCGATGAGCGCGTAGATGCCGACCGTGACGATCAGGTCGTGGAACAGCGCGACGACGGCCGCGAGGGCCATGCGCCAGTTCCGGAAGTAGACCGTCATGACGAGGCTCACGAGCAGGAGGAAGACGACGAGACCGACGATCGCCTTCTGCGAGACGTCCTGGCCCCAGGTCGGGCCGATGAACGCGCTCGTGACGTCCCCGACCTCGACCTCGTAGGCGTCGGCGAGCGCTGCCCGGACGTCCTCGACCTCCTCGTTGCTCAGCTGTGCCGTCTGGACGCGGACGCTGTTCGCGCCGACCGTCGAGATCCGCGGCACCTCCTCGGGCGCGACGGACTGCACGGCCTCGATCGCCGGCTGCTGCGACGTGTCCGCGGCCTGCGAGACGGTGAACTCGGAGCCACCGCGGAACTCGATGCCGAGGTTGAGGCCGCCTCCGGCCATCCGGACGCCGATGATCGCCAGCGAGAGCACGACCGCGACGATCGCCGCGACGAAGTACCGCCTGCGCCGCGCGACGATGGCGTAGGACCGGCGACCGGTGTAGAGGTCGTTGCCCCACTGGGCGAATCCGCTGGCCATCAGTGCTTCTCCTCGTTCTCGCCCGCGGACGACGGCGCGTCGGAAGGCTGGTCCTCGACGGTTCCCTCGACGGCGGCCCGCCGCTGTGCAGCCCGCCGCTCGGCGATCGTCATGCGTGGCCCGTCACCGCCTCCGACGCCGGCCGCGACGGTCTCGCGAGCGGGCGTCTCGGCACGGGTGCGTGCCGGGGCGGCGTCCGGCTCCGGGGACGAGGGCGCGTCCTCGACGGCGCTGCTCGACCCGGGCGTGGTGACGACCCGGCCACGGCCCGCGTACCGGATGCTGCGCGCCCCGAGGCGACGCGGGTCCAGGCCCGACCACGGGTGGCCGGTCGCGAAGAACTTCGTCCGCGCCAGGAGCTGCATCAGCGGGTGCGTGAAGAGGAAGACCACGACGATGTCGATGAGCGTCGTCAGCCCGAGGGTGAAGGCGAAGCCGCGCACGCCACCGACCGCGAGGAAGTACAGCACGATCGCCGCGACGAAGTTCACCGCGTCGGAGGCGAGGATCGTGCGGCGTGCGCGCTCCCAGCCCTTCTCGACCGCGGAGTTCAGCGTGCGACCGTCGCGCAGCTCGTCGCGGATGCGCTCGAAGTACACGATGAACGAGTCGGCGGTGATTCCGATCGCGACGATGAGGCCCGCGACGCCCGCGAGGGAGAGGCGATAGCCGATCGTCCACGACAGGAGCGTGATGATCCCGTACGCGAAGAGGCCTGCGACGGTGAGCGACGCGACCGTGACCAGCCCGAGGACCCGGTACTGGAAGAGCGAGTAGATCACCACGAGCAGCATGCCGATCGCGCCCGCGAGCAGGCCCTTCTGGAGCTGCTCGGAGCCGAGGGTCGCCGAGATCTGCTGCTGGCTCTGGACCTCGAAGGTCAGGGGCAGCGAGCCGAAGTTCAGCTGGTTCGCGAGGGTCGCGGCGCTGTCCCGCGTGAAGCTCCCGGAGATCTCGGCCTTGCCGTCGGGGATGGCGACCTGCGAGACGGGCGCGGAGATCACGAGGCCGTCGAGGACCATCGCGAACTGGTTCTGCGGGGACGGCAGGGTCGTGAGACGCGTCGTCACCTCGCGGAACTGGGTGGTGCCCTCGCCGTCGAACTCGAGGTTGACGACCCACTCGTTGGTCACGGCGCCGGTCTGGCCGACGCGGAGCCCGGAGCTGGCGTTCGCGATGTCGGTGCCCTCGACCTCGACCGGGCCGAGCACGTACTTGGCCAGGCCGTCCGCGGAGCACGCGACGAACGCGCTGTCCGTCGGGCCGCTGTCGCCGCCCACGAGGTTCTCGGGGACCGTGCAGTCGAGCGCGTCGAACTGCTCCTGGATCTCGGGGGTGATCTGGGCGAGGTCGCTCGGGTTCTCCGGGCGGACGGTCTCGCCGTCCTCCGTGCCCGACGTCGCACCGTCGGTCGGTTCCTCGGTCGCACCGTCGGTCGCCGCGTCGGCGGGGGCGTCGGCCGACTCCGTCGCGTCAGGCGCAGCGTCGTCGGCGGCCGCGTCGTCCGTGGCCCCGTCCTCGGCGGCCGCGTCCTCGGCGGGGACGGCCGTCGGGGCGCCGACCGCGAGCACGGGCCGGAAGCGCATCTGGGCCGACTGGCTGACGAGGTCGATCGTCTCCTGGCTCGGCTCACCGGGGATGCCGACGACGATGTTGCCCGATCCCTGCCGGGTGATCTCCGACTCCGACACTCCCTGCGCGTCGATGCGCTGGCGGATGACGTTGATCGCCTCGTTGATCGCCTCGGGCGTCACCTCGGAACCGTCGGTCGTGACGGGCTCGAGGATGATCTGCGTGCCGCCCTCGAGGTCCAGCGCGAGACCCGGGGTCAGGCTCGCGCCGCCCGGGTCGTCGGCGGTCTGCGGGTCGAGCTTCGTCCCCGCGAAGAGGCTCCCGAAGAGGGCGACCACGAGGACGCCCAGGAAGACGAGGGTCCGTACAGGCCTCGCTCGTGTGCTGCTGGTGGCCAACTGTCCGTCTCTTCTCGTGCGAGTGCGATGGGCCCGGGGGCCCATCGCGTCAGTCCGGCCGCGCGTGCGGCCGGCGGGTGGTCACTTGCTGTCCGTGCCCTCGTCGCGACGGTCGCGGTCCTTGTCCGCCTTCTCGTCGGTGAGGCCGGACAGGTCGTCGGGGACGACGAGGTCGTCGGCGTCGTCCTTCGACGAGCCGGAGGAGATGGTAGCCGCACTGCCGTAGGCGGCGGCCGGAGCAGCCGGCTCCTCGCCCTCGACGAGCTCCTCGGTCTCTTCCTCCACCGGCACGTCGACGCGCTTGGCGATCGCCGCACGCAGCCAGCGCGTCTGCGCGCCGGGGGTGGACTCGATGGTGATGATGTCCGCCTCGTCGTCGACGTCGACGATCGTGCCGAACATCCCCGAACCCGTCATGACCTCCTGGCCCGGAGCGAGCTCGGACCGGAAGTTCTGGGCCTCGCGCTGCTGCTTGCGGGTGCGGCTGGTCATGAGGAACATCGCACCGGCTGCGAGGGCGAGGATGAGGATGAAGCTGATATCCATGACGGGGTCTCACGTGTCCTGTTCGTCGGCGGGGTTCTGCGCGGCAGTCTAGGCGCGCGCGCACGGTTCACCAACGAGCCGTTCGGTCGTGGAGTTCCCCGCAGGTCCGTCCAGTCTAGGCCCTCCGCGGCACGCCCTGTGACGGCCGTCACGGGCGCCCCGGGTGGTTCGGGCCGCTGGTGCGTCGCACCGTCAGGCGTCGAAGAGCGTGCCGCCGTCGCGCGGTGGGGTCAGCCCGAGGTGCGCCCACGCGGCGGGCGTCGCAACGCGACCCCGTGGCGTCCGTCCGATCAGCCCTTCCCGCACGAGGTACGGCTCGGCGACGGTCTCGACCGTCTCGGCCTCCTCACCGACCGTGACGGCGAGCGTCGTCAGGCCGACCGGGCCCCCGTTGAAACGGGTGCACAGCGCCGTGAGCACCGCGCGGTCGAGCCGGTCGAGCCCGATCGGGTCCACCTCGTACACCTCGAGCGCGGCGCGCGCGGCGCGCAGGTCGAGGCTGCCGTCGCCCCGGACCTGCGCCCAGTCGCGCACGCGCCGCAGCAGGCGGTTCGCGATGCGCGGCGTCCCGCGCGAGCGACCCGCGATCTCGTGCGCGGCGTCGGGGTGGAGCGCGACGCCGAGCAGGCCCGCGGAGCGGGTCAGGACGCGCTCGAGCTCCTCGCCCGAGTAGAAGTCGAGGTGACCCGTGAACCCGAACCGGTCGCGCAGCGGCGCGGGCAGCAGGCCGGCGCGCGTCGTCGCGCCGACCGCCGTGAACGGCGGCAGGCTCAACGGGATCGCGCTCGCGCCCGCACCCTTGCCGACCACCACGTCGACGCGGAAGTCCTCCATCGCCATGTAGAGCAGCTCCTCGGCGGGCCGCGCGAGGCGGTGGATCTCGTCGATGAACAGCACCTCGCCCTCCTCGAGCGAGGACAGCACCGCGGCGAGGTCGCCCGCGTGCTGGATCGCCGGCCCCGAGGTCACGCGCAGGGACGCGCCGAGCTCGGCGGCGATGATCATCGCCAGGGTCGTCTTGCCGAGACCCGGCGGCCCGGAGAGCAGCACGTGGTCGGGCGTGCTCCCCCGCGCGAGCGCGGCCTGCAGCACGAGCGAGAGCTGGTCGCGCACGACCCGCTGCCCGACGAACTCCTCGAGCCGCCGTGGGCGCAGCGCCGCCTCGGCCGCGCGCTCGAGGTCGTCGGCGCCCGCGGCGACGATGCGCTCGGACGTGAAGCCGTCCTCGGGGAAGCCGCCCGCCCCGACCCGGTCGAAGTCCGCCATCGTCAGCCCCTCTGCCCGCCGAGCACGCGCAGCGCGGCGCGCAGTGCGCCTGCCACGTCGGCGGCCTCGACGACGTCGACCCCCGCCTGGGCGAGGACCGTCGAGACCGCGTCGTCCGCGGCCTTGACGTTCCACCCGAGCCCGACGAGCGCCTCGACGACCTGGTCCCGACGGTCCTCGACGGCGGCCGGCGTGCCGGCTCCCGACCCGGCGACGGGCGCGTCGGCCCCGGTCGGCGCGCCGAGCTTGTCCCCGAGCTCGAGCGCGATCCGCTGGGCGCCCTTGTTCCCGATGCCGGGGACGCGCACGAGAGCCGCGATGTCCGCACCCGCGACGGCCCGCCGCAGCGCGTCGGGCGTGTGCACGGCGAGCATCGCGAGCGCGAGGCGCGGGCCGACACCGCTGACGGTCTGCACGGTCTCGAAGACGGAGCGCTCGTCGTCGTCGGCGAAGCCGAAGAGCGTGAACGAGTCCTCTCGCACGACGAGGCTGGTGGCGAGGCGCGCGGTCTCGCCCACGCGGAGCCCGGCGAGCGTCGCGGGTGCGGCGTGCACGAGGTAGCCCACACCCCCGACGTCGAGCACCGCCCGGTCGAGCTGCACGCTCGCCACCGTCCCGCTCAGCGACGCGATCACGCGGTGTCCTCCGATCGACGGGCGCCGGGCCCGTGGGGGGCGGCGCAGGGGCGCGCACGTGCGGGACGAGTCACGGCACGAGCGGTGCGAACAGGTGTACGACGGGTCACTCTAGCCCGGGGCTCCGACGCGGCCTACGCACGCCCGCGGCGTGCCGTGCGCTCGGCGGCCGCCCAGGCGCGCTGGGCCGGGGTGAGCTCGTGCCGCTCGCCGCCCTGCAGCGCTCCGGCGGGCCGCCACAGGTGGCAGATCGCCAGCGCGAGCGCGTCGGCGGCGTCGGCGGGCTTCGGCAGCTCGGCCAGCCCGAGGATGCTCGCGACCATGCGCTGCACCTGCTCCTTGCCCGCCCGCCCGCTCCCCGTCACGGCGGCCTTGACCTCCGACGGCGTGTGCAGCGCGACCGGGACCTGGCGGCGCGCCGCCGCGACCATCGCGAGCCCGGCGACCTGCGCCGTGCCCATCACGGTGCCGACGTTGTTCTGCGCGAACACCCGCTCGACCGCGACGACGTCGGGCACGTGCTCGTCGAGCCACGCGTCCAGTCGTTCCGAGATGCGCAGCAGCCGCAGGTCCACGCTGAGCTCGGGGTCGGATCGCAGCACCCCGACGGCCACCATCTCGGCCTTGCGCCCGGGCAACGAGTCCACGACCCCCACGCCGCACCGGGTCAGTCCAGGGTCCACTCCGAGCACGCGCACCCCGTCACCCTTTCACGACCTGCTGCCTCATCCGCCGAGGCGCGCAGCGGGACCGTCGAGCCGACGACGCCGCATCACGCGGACCGCCGGCCGGAAGCAGGAGGGGCGGGTGGGGTGCGCGCGGTCGTGGGGGGCCTGGCGGGAGCGCCCGAGGGACGGGGGCGCGGATGGTAGCCCGCGCGCACCCCGCCCGCCCGGCCTCCCCGAGCACGACCGCCGTCGGTCGAGCGATGGGTCAGTCGTCGTTCTCGAGCTCCGCCATGACGTCGTCCGACGCGTCGAAGTTCGCGTAGACGTTCTGCACGTCGTCGCTGTCCTCGAGCGCGTCGATGAGGCGCAGGATCTTGCGCGCGCCGTCGGCGTCGACCTCGACCTCCATGGACGGGTGCCACACGGAGTCGGCGGAGTCGTACTCGATCCCGGCGTCCTGGATGGCGGTGCGGACGGCGACGAGGTCGCTCGCCTCGCACAGCACCTCGATGACGTCGCCGGAGTCCGTGACGTCCTCGGCCCCGGCGTCGAGCGCGGCGAGCATCACGTCGTCCTCGGTGACGCCGTCGGCCTTGGGCACGACGACGAGGCCCTTGCGCGAGAAGAGGTACGAGACCGAGCCCGGGTCGGCGAGACTGCCGCCGTTGCGGGAGAACGCGGTGCGCACCTCGGCGGCGGCGCGGTTCTTGTTGTCGGTGAGGCACTCGACGAGCACGGCGATCCCGTTGGTGCCGTAGCCCTCGTACATGATCGTCTGGTAGTCGACGGCGTCGGCACCTTCGCCGCTGCCGCGCTTGACCGCACGCTCGATGTTGTCGTTCGGCACGGACGACTTCTTGGCCTTCTGGACGGCGTCGAAGAGCGTCGGGTTGCCGGCCAGGTCACCGCCGCCGGTGCGCGCCGCCACCTCGATGTTCTTGATGAGCTTCGCGAAGAGCTTGCCGCGCTTGGCGTCGATGGCCGCCTTCTTGTGCTTGGTCGTGGCCCACTTGGAGTGCCCTGACATGCGTTCCTACCCCTTCGCGATCTGGACGAACCGCTCGTGCACGCGCGCGTCGCCGGAGATCTCCGGGTGGAACGACGTGGCGAGCAGCGATCCCTGCTGTACTGCGACGATCCTACCGGCGGCGGCGTCGGGGATCCCCGGCGTGCTCGCGTCCGGGATGCGGGCGAGGACCTCGACGCCCGGTCCGGCGTCCTCGACCCACGGCGCGCGGATGAACACCGCGTGCACCGAGGGGTCGTCC
Organism: Cellulosimicrobium sp. Marseille-Q4280; assembly: GCF_943181405.1. GTDB lineage: Bacteria > Actinomycetota > Actinomycetes > Actinomycetales > Cellulomonadaceae > Cellulosimicrobium. Next base: position 352,715 of record NZ_CALPBY010000002.1, on the reverse strand, counting down.
CCGGGCAGCCCGGCGAACGCGAGGTCGGTCTCGAACGAGTCCACCTGGCGGCCGAACGCGTTGCGCCGCACGGTCACGTCGAGCCCGCCGATGGTGCGCTGGTCGGCCGTGCCGCCGAGGATGCGGTCGGCGAGCAGGATCATGCCGGCGCACGAGCCGTAGACGGGCAGGCCCTCGGCGATCCGCGCACGCAGGGGCTCGTCGAGCTCGAAGATCCGCAGGAGCTTGTCGATGGTCGTCGACTCGCCCCCGGGGAGCACGAGGCCGTCGACCTGCGCGAGCTCCTCGGGTCGGCGGACGCCGACGGTGCGGGCACCTGCGGACTCGAGCGCGGCGCGGTGCTCGCGCACGTCGCCCTGCAGGGCGAGAACCCCGATCGTGATCGTCACGAGGGGTGATGATACGTCGGCCGGTAGGGTCGCCGACGTGACGTACCCGCCTGCGGCGCAGCCCGGCCCTCCTCCCGGTCCCCCCGCACCGGCGTGGGGCGGCCCGCCGCCGGTCGCACCGACGCCTCGCCGCGCGCCGCGCGGCGCGACCGTGCTGATCGTCGCGGGCGCCGTGGTGCTCGTGGGCGCGCTCGTCGCGGGCGTGCTCGGCGTGACGCTCTTCCTGCGCGCGATCCCGACGGGCGTCGTCACGAGCGGAGGGTCGCCGGGTTCGGCGGCGATCGCGTCCGGCGCGGTGCCCGGCGAGGCGGACGTCACGGTCGCCGGCGGGGAGCCGTACACCGTGTGGGCGGTCGGCGGCCCCGGGGACGCCGCGTTCGCCGCGGACGACGTCACGGTGACGTGCGGCGGCACCACCGTCCTCGTCTCGTCCCCTGCCGTGACCGGGTCGTCCGGCACGGGCACGACGTCGGCCGCGACCGTCGCGGAGTTCACGGCGACCGACGACGGCACGTGCACCGTGTCGGTCGCGACGTCCCAGGACGCGGACGCCGGGTCCTTCGTCGTGACGGAGGGCTGGCGCTTCGGCGAGTTCTTCGCGACCGTGGGCGGCACGGTGCTGCTGTGGATCCTCGCGATCGGCGGCGGTCTGCTCGGCCTCGGCCTGCTGCTGGGCGGCATCGTGTGGCGCGTCGCCGCGCGCCGCGCCTGACCTCGGCGGCCCGCTCGCTCCCGGCCCGGCGTCAGTGCTCGCGTGCGAGCCCGAGGTGGCGGGTCACACCGTCCCAGCCGTGCAGCAGGGGCCGCACGAGGTCGACGAGTCCCTCGGGGAACACCTCGATCTCGACGCGCGCGAGCTCGTCGAGGTCCCACCATCGCATCTCGTCGACGACGTCGAGCTCGACGTCCGTCCATCCGTCGCGGCTGAGGTCCTCGCCCGAGAGGACCTCACCGTGCAGCCGCGCGAGGTAGATGACCTCGTCCTGGCGGCAGTGCTGCCGGTAGAAGTCGAAGACCGCGCTGCGGGTGTAGACCGGCCCCACGAGATGGGCGGGGTCGAGCGCGATGCCGGTCTCCTCGCGCACCTCGCGCAGGGCCGCCGCGGCGTCGTCCTCCCCCTCGTCGATGCCACCTCCGACGGTGAACCACCACGACCGTTCGGGCTGGTCGACGTCGTGACCCCGGACGAGGAGGACGCGGTCGGCGTCGTCGAGCAGGACGACGCGCGCGCCGCGCCGGAAGAAGAGGCCGTCGTCCCCGAGCACCCAGTCGGGACCCAGGGACGACGGCGCGTCCGTCCGGTCCGTCACCGCGACGCCCGGCCGTCCAGGCTCGCCGGCGGTGCCGGCAGGTGCGCGGACAGGGTCACCAGCCGCGCTCGGCGAGGCGGTGCGGCACGGGGATGTCGTCGACGTTGATGCCGACCATCGCCTCACCGAGCCCGCGGGACACCTTCGCGATCACGTCGGGGTCGTCGTAGAACGTCGTCGCCTTGACGATCGCGGCAGCTCGCTGCGCCGGGTTGCCCGACTTGAAGATGCCGGAGCCCACGAAGACGCCCTCGGCGCCGAGCTGCATCATCATCGCCGCGTCGGCCGGGGTCGCGATGCCGCCGGCGGTGAACGTGACGACCGGGAGCTTGCCGGTGGCAGCGACCTCCTTGACGAGCTCGTACGGCGCCTGCAGCTCCTTGGCGGCGACGAACAGCTCGTCCTCGGGGAGCGAGGTGAGGCGGCGGATCTCGCCACGGATGGTGCGCATGTGGGTCGTCGCGTTGGACACGTCGCCCGTCCCGGCCTCGCCCTTGGAGCGGATCATGGCCGCGCCCTCGGTGATGCGGCGCAGCGCCTCGCCGAGATTGGTCGCGCCGCACACGAACGGCACGGTGAACTGCCACTTGTCGATGTGGTTCGCGTAGTCGGCCGGGGTGAGGACCTCGGACTCGTCCACGTAGTCCACGCCCAGCGACTGGAGCACCTGCGCCTCGACGAAGTGCCCGATGCGCGCCTTCGCCATGACGGGGATCGAGACGGCCGCGATGATGCCGTCGATCATGTCGGGGTCCGACATGCGGGAGACGCCGCCCTGGGCGCGGATGTCGGCCGGGACGCGCTCGAGCGCCATGACCGCGACGGCGCCGGCGTCCTCGGCGATCTTCGCCTGCTCGGCGGTGACGACGTCCATGATGACGCCGCCCTTGAGCATCTCCGCCATGCCGCGCTTGACCTTCGCGGTGCCCACGGAGCCCTCTGCGGCGGGCGCAGCGCCTGCGGGGACCTTCTCGGCGGGGACGTTCTGCTCGGACACGTTGGTCACCGGTACCTCACACGTTCGGTTCGAGGGAGCGCACGACCGTCACGAGGCGGACGGCCGGGCCTCCGCGGGTCGCGCCGACGGCCCCCGGCGAGGTGGAGAGAAGCCGGTGGGAGCGGTGCGTGCGCGGTGGCGGGCACATGCTCGCACACCACGACCATCCTACTGCGGCGCGTCCGGGCCCCAGGCGCTCAGGAGGCCCCGCCGGCGGGCTCGAGGGGACGGCCGAGACCGGGTGGCCAGGCGTCGTCGAGCTCCACGGTCACGGGCATCGGCGCGTGCCCCGCGAGCCGGAACAGCCGGACCCACCACTTGCTCCGCACGCGCTGTGCCTGGGCGACCGCCTCGTTGTGGAAGCGGCGCGCGAGCTGGGCCCGGTACCAGGCCGCCGAGAGGTTGCCGAGGAGCTCGTCGCCCGCCGGGTCGTCACGCAGCTCCGCGACGTCCTCAGCGTCCTCGAGGGCGGACCGCAGCGTCGCCGACAGGTCGGACTCGGCGAGCGCGCGCGACGGCGCCATGCCACCGAGCAGCAGCCGTGGGCGGGGCGCGTCCTGCGTACCGAGTCCCGGGACGCTCTCGACGAGGCGCCGTGCGTCCGCGTCGTCGTCCAGCACCGCGTGCGCGGCCTCGGCGAGGAGGACCGAGGTCACCGGGTCGAGCTCGGCCGACGCCGCGAGGTCGACGACGGCCGACGCGCGACGCACCAGCTGGGCGTCGAGCGCGAGGCGCGACGCCATGACCTTGCGGTGCAGGCGGTCGAGCCGGGACGCGGCGACCCACAGGAGCCAGCCGACGAGCACGAAGACGGCCACGACGAGGATCGCGGTCTCCGACCAGGTCATGCGCGAGCCTCCTCGTCCCGGTCGCCGCGCGTCCGTCCGAGGAGGCGACCGCCGCGGCGGGACCGCGGGTCCTCGTGCACCGGGATGACCGCCTCGGACGCGGCGAGGACCATCTCGTACACGGCGAGCACCTCCGCGGTGACGGCGGACCAGTCGAAGCGCCGGACGAACTCCCGGGCCCGGTCGCGGTACGCCTCGCGCCGGCCGGCGTCGGCGAGGACCTCGACGACCGTCGCCGCGAGCGCTGCGCCGTCGCCGACGGGGAACAGCGCACCGGCCGCACCGTCGTCGAGCACGCGACGGAAGGCGCCGAGGTCGCTCGCGACGACGCACGCGCCCGCGCTCATCGCCTCGACGAGCACGATGCCGAAGCTCTCGCCGCCCGTCTGGGGCGCGATGTACAGGTCGACGGAGGCGAGCATGCTCGCCTTGTCCTCGTCGCTCACGCCGCCGAGGAACTCCACGGACGACGCGTGCTCACCCAGGGCGGCGACGGCCTCGTCCTTCCCTGCGTCGCCGCGGCCGGCGACGAGGAACCGCGCCCCCGGCACCTCCGCGAGGATGCGCGGGATCGCGTCGGTCAGGACGGGCAGTCCCTTGCGCGGCTCGTCGAGACGGCCGAGGAACCCGATGGTCGGCGCGTCCGGCGTGCCCTGCCAGCGCGGCTGCGGCACGGCGCCGGCGAACGTGTCGACGTAGACCCCGTTGGGGATGACGACGGCGTCCCCGCCCAGGTGCTCGACGAGCGTGCGCCGCGCGTCCTCCGACACGGCGATGCGCGCGTCGATCTTCTCGAGGCTCTGGCGCACGAGCGGGTAGGCGACCTGCAGCGCCCGGGAGCGCACGAGCGAGGTGTGGAACGTGGCGACGATGGGCCCCTGCGCGGTCCAGAGCGCGCTCATGGACAGGGACGGGTTGACGGGCTCGTGCAGGTGCAGGACGTCGAAGCGTCCCGCGTCGAGCCAGCGCCGCACCCGGCCGATGGTCCGGGGGCCGAACGTCACGCGGGCCACGGACCCGTTGTAGCGGACCGGGATCGCGCCGCCCACGGGAGTGAGGTAGCCGGGGACCGGGGTGTCGTCGTCCGCGGGCGCCAGCACGGAGACCTCGTGCCCCTGGGCGATGAGCGCCTCGGCGAGGTCGCGCACGTGGAACTGCACGCCGCCCGGCGCGTCGAACGAGTAGGGGCACACGATGCCGACGCGCAGGCTCATGCGGCGGGCTCCTGGTCGCCCTGCGCCGGGGTGACGGCGGCGTCCTCGCCCGCCGCGGCCTGCGTGCGGGCGTACCGCTCGGGATCGAGGTCCTCGACGAAGACCTTCTGCAGCATGTGCCAGTCCTCGGGGTGCTCGCGGATCGCCACGCTCAACGCGTCGACCCAGGCCTGCGTCGCGACGGCCACCCGCTCCGAGCGCGGCACGTCCGCCGGCACGTCGACCGGGGGGAAGAAGCGGATCACGAGGCCCCACGGCGTCCCCGCCGCGCGGCGTCGGGCACCGCGCAGGCGCTCGTACCAGATGGCGGCCGGGACCAGGGGGGCCCCGGCGGTGACGGCGAGGGCGGCCGGGCCGGCGGCCACGCGGGCCCTCCGACCGTAGAGGTCGACCTCGATGCCCCGGGCGGTGAGGTCGCGGTCGGCGAGCAGCGGGATGATCCGCCCGGGACGGCGCGCCCCGCGCACGAGGTCGCGGAACACGTCGCCGTCGCCGAGAGCGAGGATCTCGAGCCCGATCCCGGTCCGGAACGCGAGGAACTCCTGGAACACCTCCTCGGGCTCGAGCCGCTCGGCGACCGTGAGGACGGTGGCGAGACGGCGGGTCGCCCAGGCGCCCGCAAGGTCCCAGTTCCCCTGGTGGGACAGCGCCAGCACGGGGCTGCGGTCGCCGTCGAGGAGTCGGCGGACGTTCTCCTCGCCCACGACGCGGACGCGCGCCGCGACCTGCTCGGGCGTCCACGCCGGCAGGGTGAAGGCCTCGCGGTAGTAGCGCATGTAGGACCGCATCCCGGCGCGCGACAGCCGGCGCACCCCGCGGGGACCCAGGTCGGGGCGCACGCGCGCGAGGTTCTTCTCGAGCTGGCGCACGCCGCCGCCGTGCAGGAGCCACGTCACGTCCGCGACGGCGCTGAACACGCCGCGCAGGATCGGCTCGGGCACCTTGTGCGCGGTGCGCCACGCGAAGGTGAACGCCTTGCCGGTGTCGATCCCCATCGTCAGCGGGCACCTTCCGTCTCGTCGGTCCGTCCGTCGTCGCCGCCCGCGAGGGCCAGCGCCTGCCGGCGCACGGTCGCCACGCGCTGCACGATCGTCACGGCGCTCGCGACGGCCAGGAGGCCGAGCACGACGACGAGCACGACGGGCGGCACGCCCAGCCCGACGATCCCCGCGGCGACGAGCGCCGCGACGAGCCGGTCCGCACGCTCCGCGATCCCGACCTGCGCCGTCATGCCGACGCTCTCGGCGCGCGCTCGCGCGTACGGCACGACGGCGCCCAGCGCGAGGCACGCGAGCGCGACGCACGTCCCCCAGGCCGCGAGGTCGGGGGTGAGGCGCGCGTCGTCGGCCCGGACGAAGTACAGCGTGAGCCCGACGAACAGCGCCGCGTCGGCGAGCCGGTCGAGCGTGGAGTCGAGGAACGCGCCCCAGGGGCCCGAGCGCCCGGCGCGGCGGGCCATCACGCCGTCCAGCACGTCGGAGAACGCGAAGACCATGACGACCATCGTCCCGGCGAACAGGTGACCGGTCGGGAAGAGCCAGAGCGCGCCGGCCACGACGCCGAGCGTCCCGGCGACGGTCACGGCGTCGGGGCTCACGCGGAGGCGCAGCAGGAGCGCGGCGAGCGGCGTGAAGAGCCGGGTCGTGAGGGCCCGGAGACGGCCGAACATCAGTGGTTCCCCTCCCCCGCGCCGGCCGTCCTGTGCTGCGACTGCTGCGGCTGCGCTTCCCAGGCCGCGGCGAGCTTGGCGCGCGTGTCCGCGAGCAGCTCCGGCACCGCCTTCGTGTGCGCGACGACGGGCAGGAAGTTCGCGTCGCCCGTCCACCGGGGCACGACGTGCTGGTGCAGGTGCGCGGCGATGCCCGCGCCGGCGACGGTCCCCTGGTTCATGCCCAGGTTGAAGCCGTCGGGCGCGGACACCGCGCGGACGACGCGCATGGCGGTCTGCGTGAGCTGTGCGACCTCGGCCGTCTCGGCCCCGGTGAGCCCGGTGTAGTCCGAGACGTGGCGGTAGGGCACGACCATGAGGTGGCCCGGGTTGTACGGGTACAGGTTGAGCACGGCGTAGGCGACCTCGCCGCGCGCGACGATGAGCCCGTCCTCGTCCGAGCGGGACGGGATCCGGCAGAACGGGCACTGCCCCGCGGTGTCGTCGGTCGGCTTGTCCTGCCCACCGACGTACACCATGCGGTGCGGCGTCCAGAGCCTCTCGAGACCGTCGTCGAACCGCGGGTGGTCCCCCGGCGGCTCGACCGTCACGTCGTCCACGCCCGACCTGCCCCTCGCGTCGTCCCCCACCGCGGCGTCAGACCTGGACGCGGTCGCGCACGGCGGACACGATGCGCTCGATCGCCTCGGCGACCGGCACGCCGTTGTCCTGGCGCCCGTCGCGGTAGCGGAACGACACGGCACCCGCCTCGACGTCCTCGCCGCCCGCGATGAGCGTGAAGGGCACCTTCTGGGTGCTCGCGTTGCGGATCTTCTTGCCGAACCGGTCGTCCGAGTAGTCCACCTCGGCGCGGATGCCCTGCGCGCGCAGCTGCGCGACGACGTCGGCCAGGTAGTCGTTGAACGGCTCCGCGACGGGGACCGCGACGACCTGGACCGGGGCGAGCCACGCCGGGAAGGCGCCCGCGTAGTGCTCGAGCAGCACGGCGAAGAAGCGCTCGATCGACCCGAACAGCGCGCGGTGGATCATCACCGGGCGCTGGCGCGAGCCGTCGGGAGCGGTGTACTCGAGCTCGAACTTCTCCGGCAGGTTGAAGTCGAGCTGGATCGTCGACATCTGCCACGTCCGGCCGATCGCGTCCTTGGCCTGGACGGAGATCTTCGGCCCGTAGAACGCCGCGCCGCCCGGGTCCGGCACGAGGTCGAGGCCCGACGCCGTGGCGACCTCCTCGAGCGTGCGGGTCGCCTCCTCCCACGTCGCGTCGTCGCCGACCGACTTCTCGGGGTCGCGCGTCGACAGCTCGAGGTAGAAGTCGTCCAGCCCGTAGTCCTTGAGGAGGTCGAGCACGAACGTGAGGAGCGAGGTGAGCTCGTCGCGCATCTGCTCGCGCGTGCAGTAGATGTGCGCGTCGTCCTGCGTGAAGCCGCGCGCACGGGTCAGCCCGTGCACGACGCCCGACTTCTCGTACCGGTACACCGTGCCGAACTCGAACAGGCGCAGCGGCAGCTCGCGGTAGGAGCGGCCGCGCGCGTCGAAGATGAGGTTGTGCATCGGGCAGTTCATCGGCTTGAGGTAGTAGTCCTGCCCCGCGCGACGCACGGTGCCGTCGTCGTCCAGCTCCTCGTCGAGGTGCATGGGCGGGTACATGCCGTCCGCGTACCAGTCGAGGTGGCCCGACACCTGGAACAGCTTCGCCTTGGTGATGTGCGGGCTGTTGACGAACGAGTAGCCCGCCTCGACGTGCCGCTTGCGCGAGTACTCCTCCATCTCGGAGCGGATGATGCCGCCCTTGGGGTGGAAGACCGCGAGGCCGGAGCCGATCTCGTCCGGGAAGGAGAAGAGGTCCATCTCGCTGCCGAGGCGGCGGTGGTCACGGCGCTCCGCCTCGGCGAGCCGCTCGAGGTACGCCTTGAGCTCGTCCTTGGTGGGCCACGCCGTGCCGTAGATCCGCTGGAGCTGCGGGTTCTTCTCGCTGCCGCGCCAGTAGGCGGCGGCCGACCGCATGAGCTGGAAGCCGTTGCCGATGAGCTTCGTCGAGGGCAGGTGCGGGCCGCGGCACAGGTCCTTCCAGACCACGGTCTCGCTCTCGCGCCCGGCGCCGCGCACGTTGTCGTAGATCGTCAGCTCGCCGCCGCCGACCTCGACGCTCGCGCCCTCGGCGGCCGTGTCCGACGACCCCTTGAGCCCGATGAGCTCGAGCTTGTACGGCTCGTGCGCGAGCTCGGCGCGCGCCTCGTCCTCGGTGACCACGCGGCGGCGGAAGGTCTGGCCCTCGCGCACGATGCGCGCCATCGCCTTGTCGAGCGCCTTGAGGTCCTCGGGCGTGAAGGGCGTCTCGACGTCGAAGTCGTAGTAGAACCCGTCGGTGATGGGCGGCCCGATGCCGAGCTTTGCGTCCGGGTTCACCTGCTGGACGGCCTGGGCGAGGACGTGCGCCGCGGAGTGGCGCAGCACGGACAACCCGTCGGGCGAGTCGATCGTGACGCCCTCGACCTCGTCGCCCGGGGCGAGCGCGGTGTCGAGGTCCTTGAGCGCGCCGTTCACGCGCACGACGACGACGTCGCGGCGGTCGGCGAAGAGCTCCGTGCCCGTCGTCGCCGTCTCCACCGTGACGGTCCCGGACTCGGGGGCGGTGGTGACTGGTGGCTGGACGACGTCCGACACGTGCTGCTCCTTGCAGGCGGGAGGACGCCGTGGCGTCCTCGGTGAGCGGTCATCGAGGCTCGCGGCCGGTGCCGGGCGCTCGAAGGGGCGCCGTCGTCGACGGCGCCCCTCGATCGTACCGACCCGCGCACGCGGGACGAACCGGATACCTCCGGGACGGGCCGCGACGCCGCGTCGAGGGCTACCTGCCCCCGACGCCCGTGCCGGGGACGTCCCGGCGGTCGGCGTCGTCGCCGTTGGCGTCCTTCGCCTTGTCCGCCAGCGTGTCGACGTGCTTGTCGACGGAGTCCGGCGCGACGCCCTTGATCGCTCCCGCGACCTGGTCGATGCGCTCGTCGGTGAGGAACTCCTTGGCCTGGCCCAGGAGGTCGCCGAGACCCCCCTCGCTCTTCGGTGCCTTCTCCGTCATGGCCGCTCTCCCTGGTGTGCGCGGTGGGTCGGCGCGGTCGGCCCGCGCCCGTCTCGCACGCTAGCCCGGAGACGGACCGACCGCCACGGCACGGCGGTGCGCCACCGGGGCCGTTCCGGTGCCCTCGGTCAGCGCGCGGTCCACCGGCGGTAGCGCTTGCGGCGAGCCCGCTCCCACGCGTCGTCGAAGTCCGCGAGCGCCCGGTCGGCGCGCTCCCGCTCGATGCCGACGAGCAGCCCGTAGCTGAACCCGTTCTCGCCGGACAGGTTCGCCCGCATCCCCAGCTCGCGCAGCGACCGCGCGAGCGCGACGGCGTCGTGGTGCTCGCCGAGCGCGTCCTGCACGGCTTCGAGGCGCTCCGCGAAGCGCGCGGCGTCCTTGCCGACCGCCGGCTCCATGGACTCCCCCGCGTACCGCGCGCGCTTCGCCGCCTTGCGGACGTCGTGCAGCAGCTCGTCGCGGCGCTCTCCCTCCACCGCGGCCGCACCCCTCGCCCGACGGCGCGTGCGCTTCCAGGCCGTGCGGGCGAGCGCGGGCAGGACGTCGGGAGCGGCGCCGGCGGCCCGGTCGGTGAGGGGCAGGTCGTCGGCGAGGTCCTCGAGGGCGGTCAGCAGGTCGAAGTAGCGGTCCTCGCCCATCTGGGCGACCGCGGTGCGCAGCGCCTCCCGGTACCGGCCGTCGAGCTCGTCGACGACACGCGCCCGGACCGGCCCGACGACGAGCTCGTCCGGCAGCCGGTCGAGCACGACGCGGATCCGGTCGCGGGCGACCTCGGCGTCGCGCGCCTCGCCCAGGACGCGGCCCCACCACCGCAGCTCCTCCCGCACGGGCTCGGCGACCTCGCGGTCGAGGAGCGGCCGGAACGTCGCGAGCGCGCTGCGCAGGCGTCGTGCGGCGACGCGGGCCTTGTGCACCGCGTCCGGTGCGTCGCGGCGCACGTCGGGGTCACGGTCCAGGAGCGCGTCGACCTGCTCGCGCAGGTACCGCACGACGACGGCGCCCGCCGAGCCGTCCCGGTCGCGGTCCGACGTGCTCGTCGCCCGAGGGGCCGGTACGGCGTCGCCGAGCGCGCGCGAGAGCTTCGGACCGCTCGGCTCCGCGTGCGCGCCGGAGTCGACCAGCGCGTCGACCACCGCGTCGAGCAGCGCCTGCGGGTCGTCCGTCTCGTGCCCGGCGGGCAGGATCTCGACCTCGATCTCGCGCCAGGCGTCGGTGCGGCGCCCCCGGTGCGGCTCGGCGTTCGTCCCCGGCGCGGCGTCGGCGTCCTCCTCGGACGCCGCCGCGACGAGGCGCTCCGTGGCGACCCGGTCCTCGGCGACCTCGACGAGCGCCGCGCCCCGTGCGTCGCGCAGCACGACGACGCGGCGCTGCGTGCGCAGGCGCGCGACGGGGACGAGCGGCGCGCGCCGTGCCAGGCCGGCGACGAGCCGGACGAGATCGTCCGGAGGTTGCGGCGCGGCGTGGGGCTCCGGGAGCTGATCCGGAAGCGCGTCGCCGTCGTCGCCGAGCGGTCGGCGCTCCTCGTCCCGCGCGTCACCGGGGGCAGGCAGCTTGAGGTGCCACCCCGCGTCGTCGCCGCCGGTGCGACGGCGCAGCGTGATCCCCCGGGCGAGCAGCCGCAGGTCCGGCGTGTCGTAGTAGAGGGCGTCGAGACGCACGGTCCCGGCGCGCTCGACGGTCGTGCCGTCGACCTCCAGGTCGGGCACGGTCCAGTCGTCCGGTGCGCTCAGGGTGCGTTCGTGCTCGCGGTAGGCCATCCGTCCTCCGTCGTCGGGCGGTCGTCTCCCGACCCTAGGAGCGCTCTCCGGTCGTCGCACGCAGGCCACCGCCGGCGGAGCGGTGACGACCGACCTGCACGAGCGTCTCAGGGCCGCGAGCGCAGCGTCGCGACGACCGAGGACCACCCGCCGCGCGGTCGCACGAGGACGAGGTCCGCCCGGGCGCCCGGGACGAGCGAGCCGCGGTCGTCGAGGCCCGCGGCCCGGGCCGGGCCCGACGTCACGAGCGCGACGGCGCGGGGCAGCGTCGCCAGGCCCTCGCGCACGACGACGTCCACCGCCGCGAGCATCGTCGCCGGGACGTAGTCCGACGCGAGCCCGTCGACGAGGCCGAGTGCGACGAGCTCGCGGGCCGACACGTTGGCGGTGTGCGACGCCCCGCGCACGACGTTCGGCGCACCGGCCACCACCGACAGGCCCGCGGCCCGTGCCGCGCGGGCGGCGACGAGCGTCGTCGGGAACTCCGCGACGGCGCCTCCGCGCGCCGCGAGCGCCTCGACGTCCTCGACCGTCTCGGGGTCGTGACCGGCGAGCCGGACCCGCCCCGCCCGGGCGAGCGACCCGAGCCAGTCGAGCGTCGCGGCCGCGACCTCGGACCGCTCCTCGCGGTCGGCGCGCCAGCGGGCGACGTGCTCGCGCGCGCCGGCCGACGACATGCCCGCGCGCTCGACGAGCCAGCGCTCCATGGTCTCGGCGCGTGCGTACTGCCCGATGCCGGGCGTGTGATCCTCGTGCGACACGAGCGGCGCAACCCCGCGTGCGCCGTCCGCCCGCCGACCCGGGTCCCCCAGCACGCCGCGCAGCGTCGCGACCGCGGACGGGCACCGGATGTCGACCCGGTGGAGCACCCGCGCGCCGTCCTCGTGCGCGGCGTCGACCGCGAGCGCCGCGAGCACCTCCGCGGGCTCGGGCTCGCCCGCGGGCAGCCCGACGGGCGTCCGCTCGCCGTAGGCGACGCCGTGGAACGCCGTGAGGACACCGGCGGTCGCGAGCCGGTCGGTCGCGGTGCGGACCGCGAGGTCGAGCGGTAGCCGTGCGCCCGGACGGGGGCGCGCCTCGTGCCCGAGCACGTCGGTGTGCACGTCGACGAGCCCGGGCAGGCAGAGGGCTCCCCCGCCGTGCAGCTCCGCACGGCTCCCGGGCGGGGCCACGCCCACCTCCACGACCAGGCCGTCCCGCACGACGACCCGGGCGTCGTCCACGACCCGGTCGGGCAGCACCGCGACGACGTCGTCGAGCGTGTAGTCGCGCGGCGCGCGGCTCACGTCGCGCGTCTCGTCCCGGGTCTCGTCGTCGGGTCGGCCGGAGGCTCCTCCCGGTCGGGACGGGACGGTGGCAGCGGTCGGTGCGGGCATGGCGGCATGTTGTCCGGACGACCTGGCGAGACGGTGAACGACCGTTCATGCCCCGTTCACCGTCCCAGGGCCGACGGTTCTCCCGGCTCTCCCAGACTCCTCGACGGCGGCCACCCCGGACGCCCCCCGAAGACGTCACGACCGGAGACGACCCCATGAAGACGACCACCACCACCTTCGCCGCCGTGGCGCTCGCCGGTGTCACGGCGCTCACGCTCTCGGCGTGCAGCGGGACGAGCGCCGCGTCGGACGCGTCCGAGGCCGCCACGACGACCTCGGGCTTCCCCGAGGTGCTGCGCCTCGGCGCGATCCCCGCCGAGAACTCCACCGACCTCGCCGCCGGCTACGAGCCGATCATCGCGATGCTCGAGGAGGAGACCGGCTCCACGGTCGAGGTGAGCCAGGCGTCCGACTACGCGGGCGTCATCGAGGGCCTCATCGCGGACAAGGTCGACATCGCGTTCCTCGGCTCGTTCGCCTACGTCATCGCGACGCACAACGACGCGGCGATCACGCCGCTCGGCGCCGTCATCGAGGCCGAGGGCGCCGAGCCCGGCTACTACTCGCTCGGCATCACGCAGGGTGACAACGCCGAGATCGACGACCTCGAGGACTTCGAGGGCCGCAGCGTGTGCTTCGTCGACCCCGGCTCGACGTCCGGCTTCCTCTACCCGAGCTCGGGCCTCATCGACGCCGGCGTCATCGAGTCCGGCACGGAGAAGGACCTCGCCGCGGGCGTGCAGCCCGTCTTCGCGGGCGGCCACGACGCCTCGGCGCTGGCCGTCGCCGCAGGCGACTGCGAGGCCGGGTTCGCGATGCAGTCGATGGTCGAGGACACGCTGCCCGCCGCCGGCGACCTCGCCGAGGGCGACCTCAAGGAGGTCTGGAAGTCTCCGAAGATCTCGGGGTCGCTGTTCGTCGGCAACGACGCGCTCGGCGAGGAGAGCATCGCCACGCTGACCGGGCTCATCACGGAGAAGGCCAACTCGGAGTACCTGCTGTCGCAGGGCTTCTGCGACGGCGAGTGCCTGCTCACGGACGAGGACGCGTGGGGCTTCGCCCCGGCGGAGGACGCCGACTACGACGGCACGCGCGAGGTCTGCACGCTCACCAAGTCCGACAAGTGCGAGGGCTGACGGTGCCCACGACGACCACCGCGGGCAGTACCGTCCCCGGTCCCCCCGCAGGTCCGACGGCGGGCGAGCCCCTCGTGAGGGTCCGTGGTCTCGTCAAGGAGTTCGACGGGACGACGGCCCTCGCGGGGGTCGACCTCGACGTCGCGCGCGGCGAGCTGCTCGTCCTGCTCGGTCTCTCGGGCTCGGGCAAGTCGACGCTCCTGCGCTGCCTCAACGGGCTGCACCGCCCGACCTCGGGGGAGGTCGAGGTGGCCGGAACGCGCGTCGACCGCGCGTCGTCGCGCGAGCTGCGCCGGCTGCGCACCGACGTGGGCTTTGTGTTCCAGCAGTTCAACCTCGTCGGGCGGCTCACGTGCCTGGAGAACGTGCTCGTCGGCGGCCTGGGTCGCGTGCGCGGGCCGCGGTACGGCATCGCGACGTACCCGCGCCGGATGCGCGAGGAGGCGCTGGCCCACATCGAGCGCGTCGGCCTCGCCGACCAGGCGTACCAGCGCGCGGACACGCTCTCCGGCGGGCAGCAGCAGCGTGTCGCGATCGCGCGCACGCTCATGCAGCGCCCGCAGCTCGTCCTCGCGGACGAGCCGGTCGCGTCGCTCGACCCCGAGAACGCGGGTGCGGTGATGGACCTGTTCGTCCGGGTGTGCGCCGAGGAAGGGCTCACCGTGGTGTGCACCCTGCACCAGGTCGACCTGGCGCTCGGCTGGGCGGACCGCCTCGTCGGTCTGCGGCACGGCGAGAAGGTGCTCGACCGCCCCGCCGCGGGGCTCACCAAGGACGAGGCCATGGCGATCTACCGGCGGGTCGCGCCCGGGACGCCGGCCGAGCCCGTGGCCGTCGGGGCGAGCGCGTGACGGCCCCGGCCCCGGCGCCCCACCGGCCGCTGCCTGCACCGTCGCGGTCCACGCCGCACGGGGACGACCGGTCCGGGGGCAGGTTCCCCGTCCGGCCCCGGCCCACCCGGCAGCAGCGCACGCTGCGCTGGCTCGCCGGCGGGTCGGTGCTGCTCACGCTCGGCGCGGCGTCGTCGATCGGCCTCGACCTCCCGACCCTCGTCGCGGGCGGCGAGGACGTGGCGAACCTCGTCGAGCGGATGATGCCGCCGCGCCTCGACGACCCGGCCCGCGTCGCGACGCTCGCCCTCGACACGGTCCTCATGGCGTTCCTCGGCACCGTGCTCGCCACGGTCCTGTCGGTGCCGCTCGCGTTCCTCGCCGCCCGCACGACGACGCCGCACCCCCTGGTCGCCACGCTCGCCCGCGGCGTCATCACGTTCTGCCGCGCCGTGCCGGACCTGGTGTTCGCCGTGCTCTTCGTGCGGGCGCTGGGTCTCGGCGTCCTGCCGGGCGTCCTCGCGCTCGCGCTGCACTCCGTCGGGATGCTCGGCAAGCTCTTCGCCGACGCGATCGAGGACGCCGACCCCGGCCCGCGCGAGGCGGTCCGCAGCGTGGGCGTCGGGCGGCTGCGCGAGCTGCTCAACGGCGTCGTGCCCCAGGTGGTGCCGGCGTGGGTCTCGGCGTTCGTCTACCGCGTCGACATCAACCTCCGCACGTCGGTCGTGCTCGGGTTCGTCGGGGCCGGCGGCATCGGGTTCGCGCTGCAGGACGCCCTGCGCGGCCTCGTGTACCCGAAGGCGCTCGGGATCGTCGCCGTGATCCTCGTCCTGGTGGCCGCCATGGAGCTGGTGTCCATGGCGATCCGCCGCTCGCTGCTCGCGCCGCGCCGACCGCGCTACCACCGCGACCGGGTGGTGCGCCTCGCGTCGGGCGCAGCAGCGCTCGCTCTCACGGTCTTCTCGTTCGTCCGGCTCGACATCGACCCGCGCGAGCTCGTCACCTCGATACCGGACCTGTTCGCGGTCGCCGGCCGGATGTTCCCCCCCGACCTCACGTCGCTCGGCCCGGCGCTGTGGGAGGCGATGCTCCAGACGCTCGCGATCGGGCTCGTCGCCACGGGGATCGGCGTCGTGCTGTCGCTCCCGCTCGGCCTCCTGGCGGCACGGACGGTCGCGCCCCACCCCGTGGTCCACGCGGCGGCGCGCACGACGATCCTCGTCGTCCGCGCGATCCCCGAGCTCATCCTCGCGGTCGTGTTCGTCGCGGCGGTCGGGCTCGGCCCCGTCGCGGGCGCGATGGCGCTCGGTATCGGGTCGATCGGCTTCCTCGGCAAGCTCGTCGCCGACGCCGTCGAGGAGATCCCGACCGACGCCGCCGAGGCCGTGCGCTCCGTGGGCGGCGGGTGGTGGAAGGTCCTGTTCTCCGCCGTCCTCCCGCAGGGCATGCCGTCGATCGTCGGGTCGTCGCTCTACCTCCTGGACGTCAACATCCGCACGTCCACGATCCTCGGGATCGTCGGCGCGGGCGGCGTCGGCTTCCTGCTCTTCGAAGCGATCCGCACCCTCCACTTCGAGGTGGCCGGCGGGATCGTCCTCCTCGTGTTCGTCGTCGTCCTGCTCATCGAGAGGCTCTCCGGATGGATCCGCGCACAGCTGACCTGACCACCGTCGCGCTCTGGGAGGGCGGTGACGTGGTCCGTCTGACCGAGGTCCCGCTGCCCGATCTCAAGCCGCGCGAGGTCCTCGTCCGCGTCCGCCTCACGACCGTGTGCGGCAGCGACCGGCACACCGTGTCGGGGCGCCGGTCGGCGCCCGCCCCGTCGGTCCTCGGGCACGAGGCCGTCGGCGACGTGGTCCGCCTCGGCCCGGACGCCCCGCTCGCCGACGACGGCGTGCCGCTCGCCGTGGGCGACCGCGTCGTGTGGGGCGTGACCGTGGCGTGCGGCGCGTGCGACCGCTGCCTCACCGGCCGCAGCGCGAAGTGCCGTGCGGTCCGCAAGGTGGGGCACGAGGCGTTCGCGTCCGAGTGGCCGCTCAGCGGCACCTACGCGCGCCACGTCGTCCTGCCCGACGGCGCGACGCTCGCCCGGGTGCCCGACGGCCTGCCCGACGCGGTCGCGGCGCCCGCGGGCTGCGCGACCGCGACCGTCATGGCGGCCGTCGAGGCGGCAGGACCGCTCGAGGGACGGCGCGTGCTCGTCAGCGGCGCCGGGATGCTCGGCATCACGGCCGTCGCGGCGGCGCGGGACGCGGGGGCGGCGGAGATCGTCGTGACCGACCCCGACCCCGGCCGCCGCGGCCTCGCGCTCCGGTTCGGCGCGACGTCCGCGCGCGCCACGGACGAACCCGTCGGCCTCGTCGACGTCGCGATCGAGCTGTCGGGCGCGAGCACCGCGGTCGCTCGCGCGCTCGACGTCCTCGACGTCGGCGGTCGTCTGGTCCTCGCCGGCTCCGTGGCGCCCGGCCCCGAGGTGCCGCTCGACCCCGAACGGGTCGTGCGCGGCTGGCTCACGGTCACCGGGGTGCACAACTACGAGCCGCACCACCTGCGCGCCGCCCTCGACCTGCTCTCCCGGACCCGGGACGTCGCCCCGTGGCACGAGCTCGTGACCCCGGCCGTCGACCTCGCCTCGGTCGGCGCGCTTCTCACCGGGCCGCCCGCCGCCGCGCCCCGCACGGCGGTGGCCCCGTGAGCCGGCACGGCGTCCGGGTACGGAGGGCCTCAGCCCTCGCCGAGCTCGACGACGACCCGCACCGCGTCCGCGCGCACCCACCGCTCGGTCGACAGCAGCGGACGCCCGTCCACGGCGTCGCGCGCGAGGCTCGCGATGAGCCACGCCGGGTCGCCGGGCCGGCAGCCGAGGCCCGTGCTCGCCTCCTCCGGCGCGGACTCCATGCTGGCGCGCGTCCACGCGCGCTCCGGCAGCACGCGTGCCGTCGAGCGGAGGATCGCGTCGAGCGACTCCTCGTGCCGCAGGGCGGCGGGCAGCTCCGGCACGAGGCTCGTCGCCAGCCACTCCACGCCCCAGGCCGCGGGCATGCCGTCGATGAACGACCGGCGGACCAGGCGGAACCCCGGCGTGCCCGCCGCGCAGGCGAGCGCCGCGGCGACGTCGTCGGGCAGCGGCACCTCGTCGCACGCGAGGACGACCGTGCGAGGTGTCGCCCCGGCCTCCCGCAGGGTCCGGCTCCACGACGGGGCGCGGCCCGGCGCGACGAGGTAGTCGACCCGACGCCGCGTGAACGTGCCGACGCCCTGGATGCGGCTCACGAGCATGCGGCGCTCGAGCTCCTCGAGCGCCGCCCGGGCGGCGGCGCGGCCGACGCCGAACCGGCGCCCGACGTCCGCCTCCGACGCGACCCGGCTCCCGGACGGGAGGCGGGTCAGCTCGTCGGACAGCACGCGCACGATCTCGGTCGACCTGGTCACGCGCGGACCGTACCCGGGCCGGATGGCCCGCAGGTGAACGCCGCCCGCGGCACTGAGAGGACACCATGAGCACGATCTCCCCCGAGGGGCGCAGTGCGTCGTACCGCGGTCAGCACGTCGTCGTGGTCGGCGCAGGCGTCGTCGGCCTCGGCGTGGCCGCCGAGGCGCACCGGCGCGGCCACCGCGTGACCGTGGTCGAGCAGGCGGCGGGCGTCGTCGGCTCGTCCGTCCAGAACTTCGGCCACGTGTGCGTGACGGCCCAGGCCGGGCAGGCCCGGGCGTACGCGCTCGCCGCGCGCGAACGCTGGCTCGCGCTCGGCGCAGCCGCGGGCTTCCGGGTCGCGCGGACGGGGACGCACGTCGTCGCCCGGACGGCCGCCGAGATGCGCCTGCTCGCGGAGCTCGCCGAGCAGCGCGGCGACGACGAGGTACGCCTCCTCGACGCCGGCGACGTCCGCGCGGTCCTGCCCGTGCGACCGGACGCCGTGGTCGGTGGCGCGTTCCTCCCGCTCGACCTGCAGGTCGACCCGCGGTCGGCTGCGCCGGCGCTCGCCGCGTGGCTCGAGGCGCACGGCGTGCGGTTCCTGTGGCGCACCGCGGCGCGCGCGGTGTCGACCGGCCGCGTCGAGACGACCCGCGGCACGCTGACGGCAGACCTCGTCGTCGTCGCGACGCACCACGACCTCGACCGGCTCCTGCCCGACGTCGCTGCCCACGCCGGGCTCCGCAGGTGCCGCCTGCACATGCTGCGCGTCCGGCCCGGCTCACGGATCCCGCTCACGACGCCGCTCCTCACCGGCTGGTCGACGGTCCGGTACGCGGCGCTCGCGGCGTGCCCGTCCGCGGCGGACGTCGCCGCCGAGCTCGCCGCGGCGGACCCCGACGGGGCCGCGTGGGACGTCAACCTCATGACCACCCCGCAGGAGGACGGGACCCTGATCCTCGGCGACACGCACGTGCGCGACGTCGACGCGCCCGTGTTCCAGGACGAGGCCGGCTACGACGTCCTGCTGCGCCTCGGGACCGACCTGCTCGGCCGCGACGACCTGCGCGTCGTCGAGCGCTGGCAGGGCACCTACGCGACCGCCCCCGACCGGGAGGTCCTCCTCGCCGAGCCCGAGCCCGGCGTCCACGTCGCCACGCTCACCACGGGCATCGGCATGACGACCGGCCTCGGCCTCGCCGTCGAGGTGCTCGACCGCGCGGGCCTCGACCACGTCGAGCCCGATCGGGCCGAGCCGGCCCCGGGCGCCTGACGGACCGCACGCACCCGCCGCACCACGACCCCGCACACCCTCGGAAGGAACCACACCGTGATCGCACTCGCCGCCCTGGACGTCGCCGGCACCACCGTCGAGGAGGGCAGCGCCGTCTACCGCGCGCTGCACGACGCCGTGGCCCGGCACGGCAGCTCCGCCACCGTCACCGACGTCGCACGCTGGATGGGCGCGGACAAGCGCACCGCCATCCGCGCCCTGCTCGAGCTCGGGGGCGACACGTCCGCCGTCGAGAAGACCTTCGTCGACTTCGAGCGCCTCCTGCGCGAGGCGTACGACGCCGACCCGCCCGTCCCCATGCCGGGCGTCCTCGACGCGTTCGCCGTGCTGCGCGGGCTCGGCGCGAGGATCGCCCTCACCACGGGGTTCTCCGCCGACGTGACCGGGCTCCTGCTCGAGCGTCTCGGCTGGCAGGACGGCGTCGTCGACGCCGTCGTGACCACCGACGACGTCCCGGCCGGGCGGCCCGCGCCCTACATGGTCTTCCGCGCGATGGAGCGCACGGGCGTCACCGACGTGCGGCAGGTGCTCACGGTCGGCGACACCGTGCTGGACCTCGAGGCCGGGACCAACGCGGGTGCGGGACTCGTGGTCGGCGTCCTCAGCGGCGGCGTGCCACGTGACGTCCTCGAGGCGGCGCCGCACACGCACGTCGTCGACAGCGTCGCCGACCTGCCCGACGTTCTGGACGGCGTCCTCGTCCCGACGTCCTGACGTCCGCCTCCTGCGGCTCGGCCGGCGGGACGGCTCCGGCCCGGGCGCCGGAACGGACAGCAAGAGGCCCCCGGACCGGCGTCTTCCGCCGGCCCGGGGGCCTCTCGTCTCGGTGGGCGATACTGGGTTCGAACCAGTGACCTCTTCGGTGTGAACGAAGCGCGCTACCACTGCGCCAATCGCCCGAGTGCGAGGTCGATACTAGCCTGAACCGGACCGGATCGAGAAACCGGCACGAACGGTCACGGATCGAGGCGCTCGCGCCGCCTGCGCTCGAACAGCTCCCGGGCCGCGAGCGACACGGTCCCCGCCTCCACGTCGACGCCGTCGAGCCACGCGACGGGCTGCACGTTGCGCACGGACCCGGTCAGCAGCAGCCCGGCACGGCCGTCGGTCACCTCGTCGAGCACGTCGAACGGCAGCTCGCCCGGGAACGCCTCCCGCACGGGCAGCCCGTCCTCGGCGGCCCACTCGAGGAGCAGCTCGCGCGTGATGCCCGCGAGGCACCCCGACGACAGCAGCGGCGTGACGAGCTCGCCGTCGCGCTCCACGAAGACGTTGGCGCCCGTCCCCTCGCACAGCTCGCCCTGCGTGTTCGCGAGGAGCGCCTCGTCGCCGCCCTTCGCGACGGCGTCGGCGAGCGCGACGACGTTCTCGGCGTACGACGTCGTCTTGAGGCCCGCGACGGCCGACCGCTCGTTGCGCGTCCAGGGCGAGCGCACGGCCCGTCCGCGGGCCACGATCGTCGCCGGACCGGCCGCGACCACGACCGTCTGCGCGCCGGGAGTGCGGCCCGACCCGAGCGGCCCGATCCCCGCGGTGACGGTGATGCGCAGCCGGCCGACCGCGCCCGCGCCGCCCGACGCCCGGGTGCGCGCCTCGTCGAGGACCTGCGCGACGGCGTCGCGCACGAGGGCGTCGTCGGGCGCGTCCAGACCCAGGCCGCGGGCGGAGCGGGCGAGGCGGCGCAGGTGCCGTGTGAGGGCGAACGCCTGGTCGTCGAACACCGCGCACGTCTCGAACACCCCGTCGCCGACGGTGATGCCGTGGTCGACGGCGCTCAGGGCTCGGTCGCCCGGCGTGACGAGACGGCCGTCCGCCCACACGACGAGGTTCTCGGGCGGTGCGGTCGGAGCTCCGGGAGTCGGCAACGGCTGCGTCATGGTTCCAGTGTGCCGGAGGCGAGCCCGACGAGGCGGCGCGCCTTGAGCTCCGTCTCCTCCCACTCGCGCGCGGGGTCGCTCCCCCACGTGATGCCCGCTCCGGTCCCGAACCGCAGCACGCCGTCCGACCACCAGAACGTGCGGATCCCGACCGCGAGGACCGCGTCGTCGCCGTCGACCCACCCGACCGCCCCGCAGTACGGGCCGCGCGGCGCCGTCTCGAGCGCGGCGATGACCCGCAGGGCGGAGGACTTCGGTGCGCCGGAGACGGACGCGGGCGGGAACGTCGCGTCGAGCACGCGCCGCCACCGGTCGGGCGCGTCGAGCACGTCGTCGCGCACCCGGCCGGCGACGCGGCTGACGAGGTGCACGAGCCCGGGGTGCTCCTCCACGGCGAGCAGGTCCGTGACCTCGACCGTCCCGGGGTCGCACACGCGCTGGAGGTCGTTGCGCACGAGGTCGGTGATCATGACGTTCTCGGCGTGGTCCTTCGCGGTGAGCCCGTCCGCGGTGGGGGCGGTCCCCTTGATCGGCCCCGACGTGAGCACGCCGTCGCGCAGCTCCAGGAACAGCTCCGGGGACGCGCTGACGACCCACACCGGGTCGACGCCGCTGCTCGCCGGGACGTGCACCATGCCCGCGTACGGGGCCGGGTTCCCACGGGCCAGACGCCGGGCGAGGGCCTGCGCGTCCGGCTCGCCCGCGCCGCCGGGAACGAGAGGCGCGCTCAGGACGCGGCACACGTTCGCCTGGTAGACCTCGCCCTCGCGCACCTCGTCACGCACGTGCGCGACAGCGCTCTCGTACGCCTGGCGGCTCAGCGAGCTCGTCCACGACGTCGGCGCGGGGCCCTGCCACACCGGCGCGGCGGCACCCTCGGGGCTGCCGGTCGCGTCGGCGCCTCCGGTGCCGTCGGTGGCGGACCAGGTCGCGTCGTCGGCCTCGACGCGCTCGGCGAAGCGCCAGGCGCGCACGCGCCCGCCGACCTCGGGCCCGTCGAAGTCGGCGACGACGAACCAGGGACCTCCGGTGCGCAGCCGCTCGGGCGTACGCCGCACGTCGACGCACTCGAGCACGCCGCGCGCGGCGCGGCCGGAGAAGCGCGCAGCCCCGGCGTCGTCGGGCGTCCTCCCAGGTCCTGGCACGGGCCCACGCTACCCATCGCCTCGCCGGCCGCGTCGCCCCGAACCCCGTGTCCGCCGACCGCAGGCTGACGGCAGGCTGACGGCAGGCTGACGGCGGGCCAAGCCCCGGTTGGACGTCGGGCGCTCCGGTCGACTAATGTCTGGGACGCGCCGGAACGCCGGGGACACCGAAAGGGTCTTCTGAAGGACCGGCCGCGCGGATGTGGCTCAGTTGGTAGAGCATCACCTTGCCAAGGTGAGGGTCGCGGGTTCGAATCCCGTCATCCGCTCGGAGGCCCACTCTCGACGGCTCCCTCGGGGGCGTCGGAGCAGGTCGCGGTGGAGTGGCCGAGAGGCGAGGCAGCGGCCTGCAAAGCCGTATACGTGGGTTCGAATCCCATCTCCACCTCCTACGCAGTACCAGCACCACCTGCAGGACCACCTGGGCGATTGGCGCAGCGGTAGCGCGCTTCCCTGACACGGAAGAGGTCACTGGTTCGATCCCAGTATCGCCCACCAGCACGACACGAAGGCCGTCCCGGCATGACCGGGGCGGCCTTTCGCGTCCCTCGGGCCGGGTGCACGCGCGCGTAGCCCACCGCACACCGACGTGCCCCCCGGATGCGGGAACTCGGCCGAAAGTCGGCTAGTATGTGGACGCGCCGGAACGCCGGGTACGCACGATCTCTCGACCTTCGAGTCTCGATCGACGTCCTCCGACAGTCCGGCCGCGCGGATGTGGCTCAGTTGGTAGAGCATCACCTTGCCAAGGTGAGGGTCGCGGGTTCGAATCCCGTCATCCGCTCGGAGGCCCTTCTCAGACCGGCTCTCTCGAGAGCGAGAGAGAGGACGTGTCTCACGGTGGAGTGGCCGAGAGGCGAGGCAGCGGCCTGCAAAGCCGTATACGTGGGTTCGAATCCCATCTCCACCTCGCGAGCAGCAACCCTGAAGCACTCCTCGGGGTTGCCACTCGGGCGATTGGCGCAGCGGTAGCGCGCTTCCCTGACACGGAAGAGGTCACTGGTTCGATCCCAGTATCGCCCACCGAGCATCAGCACGGGCCGTTCCGGAGCACTCCGGAGCGGCCCGCTGTCGTCGGGGGTCCTGCGTCGTCGTGAGGTCCGGCCGCGCCCTGTCCGCGACGTGCCGAACCGTCGCCACCCGCGCCCGCTACGCTCACCGCCATGGCGCACGATCGCACGACCGAGGACATCAGCACCGACGATCGCCGTCGGGCCGACGACCGGCCCGACGTCCTGCTGCTGGGCCGCGCGCCCCGCCCGGTGACCGGTGCCGAGCTGGCCGCACGTGTGCGGTCCGCGCTGGTGGAGGAGGTCGCGGGCGACCTCGCGGAGGGTGCGGTCGAGCACCTCGACCGGCTGCGCGTGAGCGCGACCGTCGACGGCCCGGACGTCCTGACCCTCGACGTCGACCTCAGCGGAGTGGTCGTCAGGCCGACGCTCTCGGCGGACGGCGACGCCACGCCCACCGACGAGCGTGCGGCTCCGGTGCCCGCCGACGCGGCCGCGCGCGAGGACGGCGTCCTGCGGCGCCTGCGCGTCGACGCGCACCCCGTCACGATGGAAGGCGTCCCCGTCGACCTCGTGCTCGAGGCGCAGGACGTGCCGTTCCGGTGGGTCGAGGGCACGGACGGGTCGCTCGGCGTCGAGACGGTGGAACCGGACGACGACGCGCCGCTCGTCGGGCACGTGCGCGTCGCCGCACCGCAGGACGCGCTCGTCGCGACCGCGCGCCGGCTGGTCGAGGAGCCGCTCCGCACGCTGGGCGGCCTCTCCCTCTCCTCCTTCGACGTCGAGATCGAGTCGACGGGATCACGCTCCGCTCGAGGAACCGGGTTCGCCCGTGTCCGCAAGGGCATCCTGTCGGCGAGCATCCATGCGCGGGCGAGCATCGAGGTCGACGCGGCGATGGTCCTCACCGTGCGGGAGCTGAGCCTGACGAGCCGCAACCCGGTGGTCGCCGCCGCCCTGCTCGCGGCGCGCAAGCACGTCGACGAGGCGCAGGGCCAGACCGTCGACCTCGCGGCCGAGCTGCCGGCAGGCATCCGGCTCGCGGACGTCCGGCTCGACGTCGGCGAGTCGGTCGCGGTGTCCGCCCGGTTCGCCTGACCACGACGACCCCGCTCGGAGCCCGAGCTCCCGGAGCTCGGTCAGTCCCGACGTCGTGGCCGCGGGGTGCCGCGCAGCGGCGCCGCCGTGGTGGGGTCCTCCGGCCACGCGTGCTTCGGGTACCGGCCGCGGAGCTCCGCGCGCACCTGCGGGTAGCCCTGGACCCAGAACGACTCCAGGTCGGCCGTGACCGCGGCGGGTCGGCCCGCCGGGGAGAGCAGGTGCAGGAGCACGGGCACGCGACCGCCCGCGACGCGCGGCGTGCGGGTCCAGCCGAACGTCTCCTGGAGCCGCACGGCGAGCACCGGCTGGTCCTCGGCGTAGCTCACGGCCACGCGTGACCCGCTCGGGACCTCGAGGCGCTCGGGCGCGAGCTCGTCGAGCCGCGCCGCCTCGGGCCACGGCAGGAGCCGGCGCAGCGCGCCGACGAGGTCCGCGCCCCTCCCCCGGGCGACGGCGGGCAGGTCGGGACCGAGCCAGGCGTCGAGACCGTCCAGGAGCGCGTCGTCGTCGACGGCGGGCCACGGCTCCCCCACAACGCGGTGCAGGAACCGGAGCCGGTCGCGCAGCCGGACCGCACCCTCGCTCCACCGGAGGGAGTCGAGCCCGTCCCGGCGCAGCCCGTCGCGAACCGCCGCGGCGACCGCGTCGGCGGGCGGGTCCCGCCACGGGTCGCGCACGAGCTCGATCGCGCCGAGCGACGTCACGCGCGACGCGCGCACGCGGCCCGACTCCCACTCGACGACGCCCGACGTCCGGAGCTCGCCCGCGGCCGCGGCGCGCGCCGTCGCCTCGTCCAGGGGAGCCGCGGACCGGACGACGGCGTCCGCGCGGCCCGCGGCGCGGTCCACGTCCGCGACGGCGAGCCAGGGCATGCCCTGCAGCGGCGAACCCGGGGGCAGGGACGCGCCGGCACCCGACACCATCAGGTACGACTCCCCACCGGGCCGTAGGCGCGCGACCCGGTCCGGGTGGGCGAGCGCGACGACGTGGCCGACCGCGGCGTCGTCGGGCAGGCGCGGGCCTCCATCGGCGTCCGCCGGTCGCCGACCGGTGGCAGCGTCGACCGCGTCCCGTGCGACACGCTCGAGCCGGTCCCGCTGCGCCGCCCAGGCGGCGGAACCCGGTCCGCCGCGGCGCAACCCGCGCAGCGCGGCAGGCAGGTCGGCACCCGGCGCACGGACGTCCTCCGACAGCAGCGCGACGACCTCTGCCGCACGTCGCGCGCCGACCCCGGGGACGGCGTCGAGCAGCGCTCGCGCACGACGCGGGTCGGCGGGGACCGCGGCGATGCGGCGCCCGAGGGGTGTCACGCCGTCCGGCCCGACCGCGCCCAGCCCGTGCAGCACGTCGCGCGCCGCAGCGAAGGCGGCCGGGGGCGGCGGGTCCAGGAGCGCGAGCCCGGCGCCGTCGGGACTGCCCCAGCACGCGAGCTCGAGCGCGAACCCGGTGAGGTCGCCGGTCCGGATCTCCGGCTCCGGGTGCCGTAAGAGGCGCGCGTGATCGCCCTCCGACCAGCACCGGTACACCGCCCCCGGCGCCTCACGGCCTGCTCGGCCTGCGCGCTGCTCCGCGCCCGCCCGGCTCACCGCGACCGTCACGAGGCCGGGCAGGCCGCGGCGCACGTCGGTGCGCGGCTCGCGCGCGAGCCCGGCGTCGACGACGACCCGCACGCCGGGGACCGTGATCGAGGACTCCGCCACCGCGGTCGAGACCACGACCCGGCGTCGCGGACCGGGATCGAGCGCCCGGTCCTGCTCGCGCGGGGGCAGACGGCCGTGCAGCGGGCGCACGTCCGCGTCCACGCCGGCGAGACCCCGCGACACGAGGTCCACCTCGCGTGCTCCCGGCACGAACACCAGCACGTCGCCCGTGCGCTCGTCCAGCGCCCGGCGGGTCGTGGCGACGACGTGGTCGCAGAACGCGCGCGCCGTACCCCGGGCGTCGGTGCGCGGACCCCTCGCCGGGCACCAGACGACGTCGACCGGGTGGAGCGCGCCCTCGACGCGCACCACCGGGACGACGTCCCGGTCCGTACCGGCACGACCCACGAGCACCCGGGCGGTGCGCTCGGCCTCGACGGTCGCGGACATCGCGACGAGGACGAGGTCGTCACGTAGGTTCTCGCGCACGTCCGCCAGGAGGGCGAGGACGAGGTCGTCCTCCAGGTGGCGCTCGTGCACCTCGTCCAGGACGACGGCGGCCACGCCCGGCAGCTCGGGGTCGCGCTGGAGCCTGCGCACGAGCGTGCCGGTCGTGACGATCTCGACCCGGGTGCGCCGCGACGTCCGCGACTCGCCGCGCACGGTGTACCCGACGGTGCCGCCGAGCTCCTCGCCGAGCAGGGACGCGAGGCGCCGCGCCGCGGCGCGCGCGGCGAGCCGGCGGGGCTGCGTCACGACGACGCGCCCCTCCAGCGCGTCCGCGAGGGCCGGCGGGACGAGCGTCGTCTTGCCGGTGCCGGGCGGCGCCTGGACGACGACGGCCCCGACGTCGTGCGCGCCGCCGACGACCTCGGCCAGGTGGCCCCCCACGGGCAGGTCGGGCGGCGCGGCGAGGAGGCGGGCGATCGGGTCCACCCCCGTAGTGTCCCGTGCACGCGCCCTTCCCCGGGCGGCGGCGCCCGGCGTACGGTCGAGGGCATGTGCCGGAACATCACGACCCTGCGCGGCCTCGTCCCCCCGGCGACGGAGGAGGAGGTCGAGGCCGCCTCCCGTCAGTTCGTCCGCAAGGTGACCGGGATCCAGCGCACGAGCGCCGCGACGGAGGAGCCGTTCGAGCGCGCCGTGTCGGAGATCCAGGAGATCGTCGCGCGCCTGCTCGACGAGCTCCCCGAGCGCCGCCAGCCGCCGCCGACGGTCCCGCCGCTGCGCCGCGAGGAGGTCCGCGCGCGCATCGCCGCGCGCGAGGCGGCGGAGCGCGAGCACGAGCGCGCGCACGCCCTCGGCCTCGCCCACTCGCACGACGACGCCGAGGAGGACGCGCCGACCGCCCGCACCGCCGGCGTCTAGGCTCGTCCCGTGGAACTCGCTCCCCCGACCCTCGACAGCGCGACCTCAGGCTGCGGCACCCACGACGTGGAGCGGCCCGAACCCGTGAGCGCGTCGATGCGCCGGGCCAAGGCGGGTGCGCGCGCCGCGCACGTCACCACGGGCCAGGTGCGCGAGGACGGGTCGGGCCGCGTGACGATCGAGTGCTCGTGCGGGATGGTCCTGACGAACGGACCGGACTGGACCGTCGACGAGCACATCCGCCTGCACCGCGCCGAGGCGCGCTACCTCGCGCTCAGCGCCGTCGCGCCCGCCGGGATGCCCCGCATCCTGCCCGTCGACGCCGCGCGTCTGCCGCGACTGGACTGAGCCCTCCCGCGACCGGGCCGCGCGCAGACCGGCCGGTGCGGCCCGTGGTGCGGCCCGCCCGGCTCAGAGCTCGTCGGGGTCGTCCCACGACGTCCCGGACGACGCCCCCTCGATCGGACGTCGCTCGGTCTCCGACAACGAGTGCGGCGCCTTCGTCGCGTCGCCCCCCGTCAGGACGTCTCCGCGCTCCTCCTCGTCGTCGCGGTGCGGGGACAGCCGGGCCGAGGCGATGTCGGACTGGTTGAGATCGTCGGTGCGGCGCGGGTCGGTGCTCATGCCACGGGTCTACCAGGTCCCCCGGGCACCCGCACGCGGTCCCTCGTCCGGGCTCGGTGGTGCGGCCAGGACGGGTTCGTGCGGAGACGACGACGCCTGCTTGGCACACTTTTTTACCGACAATGAGATGTGGTGCGCGTCTCAGTCCCGACGGCGACTCCCCAGGGCGACGGTCGGTGGCCCGTGACATCCTCTGGGGATGCAGACCTGGCCTGGCCACCCCTACCCCCTCGGGGCCACCTACGACGGCTCGGGGACCAACTTCGCCCTCTTCTCCGAGGTCGCCGAGCGCGTCGAGCTGTGCCTGCTCCACGACGACGGCACCGAGCAGCGCGTCGAGGTGGAGGAGGTCGACGCCCACGTGTGGCACGTCTACCTCCCCGGCGTCGACCCCGGTACCCGCTACGGCTACCGCGTGCACGGTCCGTACGACCCGGCGAACGGGCACCGGTGCAACCCGTCGAAGCTCCTCCTCGACCCGTACGCCAAGGCGATCGAGGGTCAGATCGACGGCGACGAGTCGCTGTTCTCGTACCGGTTCGGCGAGGACCAGCCGGACGCGGCCGCCCCCGGTGCCGCCGGTGACGGCGCGGACGCCGGCGAGGCCCCCGACGCCGGCGGCGACGGGGAGACCGGGCGACCGTCGTCGGGCGCCGCGCTCAACGACGACGACTCCGCCGAGCACACGATGGTCTCCGTCGTGGTGAACCCGTTCTTCGACTGGGGCCACGACCGCCCGCCGAACCGGGACTACCACGACAGCGTGATCTACGAGGCGCACGTCAAGGGCATGACGATGCTCCACCCGGACGTGCCCGAGGAGCTGCGCGGGACCTACGCGGGCATGGCGCACCCGTCGGTGATCGAGCACCTCGTGACGCTCGGCGTCACGGCGGTCGAGCTCATGCCCGTGCACCAGTTCGTCAACGACCCGAACCTGGTCGAGAAGGGGTTGTCGAACTACTGGGGCTACAACACGATCGGCTTCTTCGCGCCCCACAACGGGTACGTGGCCTACGGGACGCGCGGCCAGCAGGTTATGGAGTTCAAGTCCATGGTCAAGGCGCTGCACGAGGCGGGCATCGAGGTGATCCTCGACGTCGTGTACAACCACACGGCCGAGGGCAACCACATGGGGCCCACCCTGAGCTTCCGCGGCATCGACAACAAGGCCTACTACCGCCTGGTCGACGGCGACGAGGCGCACTACTTCGACACCACGGGCACGGGCAACTCGCTGCTCATGCGCTCGCCGCACGTGCTGCAGCTCATCATGGACTCGCTGCGGTACTGGGTGACGGAGATGCACGTCGACGGGTTCCGGTTCGACCTCGCGGCGACGCTCGCGCGCCAGTTCCACGAGGTCGACCGCCTCTCGGCCTTCTTCGACATCGTGCAGCAGGACCCGGTCATCTCCCAGGTGAAGCTCATCGCCGAGCCGTGGGACCTCGGCTCGGGCGGCTACCAGGTGGGTGGCTTCCCGCCGCTGTGGACCGAGTGGAACGGCGACTACCGCGACACGGTGCGCGACTTCTGGCGCGGCCAGTCCTCGACGCTGCCCGAGTTCGCGAGCCGGCTCACGGGGTCGTCGGACCTCTACGAGCACAGCGGGCGCAAGCCCATCGCGTCGATCAACTTCGTCACCGCGCACGACGGCTTCACGCTCAACGACCTCGTGTCGTACGACCACAAGCACAACGAGGCGAACGGCGAGGACAACAAGGACGGCGAGAACCACAACCGCTCGTGGAACTGCGGCGTCGAGGGTCCGACCGACGACCCCGAGGTCCGGGCGCTGCGCGCCCGCCAGCGCCGCAACTTCCTCACGACGCTCCTCCTGTCCCAGGGCGTGCCCATGCTCGCGCACGGCGACGAGATCGCCCGGACCCAGGGCGGCAACAACAACGGGTACTGCCAGGACAGCGAGATCACGTGGATGGACTGGCGCGGCATCGTCGACGACGCCCACTCGGCGGAGCCGCCGTCGCACGACGACGACGTGCCCGCGGACCCGGACGCCGAGGAGCGCCGCGCGCTGCTCGAGTTCGCCCGCCGCGTCGTGTGGCTGCGCCGCGACCACCCCGTGCTGCACCGACGGCGCTTCTTCGTGGGACGCGGCGCCGAGGACACGGCGGACGACGCCGCGCACCTGCCGGACATCGAGTGGCTCGACATCACGGGCTCGCGCATGGACTCCGAGGACTGGAACCAGGCGTTCGCACGGTCCGTGATGGTGTTCCTCAACGGCGACGCGATCCCGGAGACGGACCGCCGCGGCGAGCCGATCGTCGACGACTCGTTCCTGCTGCTCCTCAACGCGCACCACGACGTGCTCGAGTTCACGGTCCCGGGCGCGGAGTACGGCGAGTCGTGGTCCGTCGTGCTCGACACGGACGGCACGGTCGACCTCGGCGACGAGCTCCGCCCGGGCGACACCGTGCCCGTCACGGGCCGCAGCTCGATCGTCCTGACCCGGCCTCCGCTCCGGTGACGGGGCGCATGACCGGCACGGCGACGGAGCGGACGGGCGAGGCCGTGCGCGACCCGGAGCCGGGCGCGCCGTCGCACCGGGCCGCCCCGGTCTCGACCTACCGGCTCCAGCTCGGGCCGGACCTCACGTTCGACGCCGCCGCGCGCCAGGTGCCGTATCTCGCGCGCCTCGGCGTCACGCACCTCTACCTGTCCCCCGTGCTCCAGGCGGCGCCGGGATCGACGCACGGCTACGACGTCGTCGACCACTCCCGCATCAGCGCCGAGATGGGCGGCCGCGCCGGGCTCGACCGGCTCGCCGCGGCCGCGCGGGACGCGGGGCTCGGGATCGTGCTCGACGTCGTGCCCAACCACATGGCCGTCCCGACGCCCGCATGGCACAACCGCGCGCTGTGGTCCGTGCTCGCGGACGGCCCCGAGTCGCCGTACGCGTCGTGGTTCGACGTCGACTGGTCCGCCGGGGAGGGGGCGCTGCTCATGCCCGTGCTCGGCGTGCGGCTCGGGGACGCGCTCGCCGCGGGCGACCTCGTCCTCGACGAGATCGTCGTCCCCGACGCGCCCGACGACGGCACGGTCGACCCACGCTCCGACGTCGCGGCCGACGACGCTCCGGGCGGGACGCGCACGACCGTCCTGCGGTACTTCGAGCACGTGTTCCCCGTGCGCGAGGGCACGCAGGACCTCCCCCTCGCCGAGCTCGTCGAGCGGCAGCACTACCGCCTGGCGTTCTGGCGCGTCGGCGACGAGGAGCTCAACTACCGGCGGTTCTTCGACGTCGGCTCGCTCGTCGCGGTGCGCGTCGAGGACGAGGCCGTGTTCGACGCGACGCACGCGCTCCTGCTCGAGCTCGTGACGTCCGGGGTCGTCGACGGCCTGCGCATCGACCACCCGGACGGGCTCGCCGACCCCGGGCAGTACCTCGACCGGCTCGCCGAGCGCACGGACGGCGCCTGGGTCGTCGTCGAGAAGATCCTCGCGGGCGACGAGCAGGTGCCGCCGGACTGGGCCACGGTCGGCACCACCGGGTACGACGTCGCGTGGCGCCTCCAGCAGCTCTTCGTCGACCCGGGCGGTCGCGCCGGGCTCGACGCGGTGATGACACGTCTCACCGGCGACCTGGCGGGTGGGCTCGAGGGCGTCGTCGAGCAGGCCAAGCACGAGGTCGTGGCCGGACCGCTGTACGCGGAGGTCCACCGCCTGACGGACCTCGCGGCCGCGGTCTGCCACGACGACCCGCGCCTGCGCGACCACACGTGGCGCGCCCTGCACCAGTGCCTGCGCGAGCTGCTCGTCGCGTTCGACCGGTACCGGGCCTACGTCGAGCCCGGCGTCACGCCGCGGCACGAGGCCGTGCGTGCCGTCGAGGAGGCCGCGGCGCGCGCCCGCGCGCGCCTGGACCCGCAGCGCGGCGACACGCTCGACGTCGTCGTCGACCTCGTGCTCGGGCGCGAGGTCGGGAGCGCGGGGCGCCGCCGCGAGGCGCGCCGCGACGAGCTCGTCGTCCGGTTCCAGCAGGTGTGCGGCGCGGTGACCGCGAAGGGTGTCGAGGACACCGCGTTCTACCGCTGGACCGAGCTCTCGAGCCTGTGCGAGGTCGGCGGCGAGCCGGACCGGTTCAGCCTCGGGGTGCACGACTGGCACGCCTTCGCCCAGCGCTTCTCGGCGCTCACACCGCTCGCGCTCACGGCCGGGTCGACGCACGACACGAAGCGCGGCGAGGACACCCGCGCGGCGCTCGGGGTCCTCGCCGAGGACGCGACCGGCTGGTCACGGCTCGTCGAGGAGGTCCGGTCCGCGAGCGCCCCGTACCGCGGCGTGCTCGTCGACGGGCTCGCCGAGAACCTGCTGTGGCAGACGGTCGCGGGCACGTGGCTGCCCGACGCGCGGGCCGCGACCGACAGGACCGATGCCGCCGACAGGCCGGCGGGCTCCGGCGACGAGCACCGGGTGATCGCGGCCGACCGTCTCGTCGACTACCTGCGCAAGGCGCTGCGCGAGGCCAAGGTCCGCACGTCGTGGACGAGCCCCGACGAGGCGTACGAGCGCGCGGTCGAGGACCTCGCGCGGCGCGCGCTGGAGGACCCGGCGGTCCTCACCGCGTTCGCGCGCTGGTCCCACGACCACCGCGAGGAGCTGCGCGCGGCGAGCCTCGGCATCAAGCTCGCGCAGCTCACCGCCCCGGGGGTCGCGGACGTGTACCAGGGCAGCGAGGGATACTCCCCCACGCTCGTGGACCCGGACAACCGGCGCCCGGTGGACGTCCGCGACCTCGACCAACGCCTCGCACGGCTCGACGAGGGCAGCGGCGCACGGACGCTCGCCGACGAGAAGCTCCTCGTCACGTCGCGCGCGCTGCGGCTGCGTCGCGACCTCCCGGAGGCCTTCGTCGGGCCCGGGGCGGGCTACTCGCCCGTCGCCACGTCGACCCCGTGCGCGCTCGCCTTCGCCCGTACGCTCGACGGCACGCCGCGCGCGGTGACGGTCGCGACCCGCCTGCAGGGCACGGTCCGGCGTCTCGGCGGGTGGCGCGACCACGTCGTCGCGCTGCCTGCCGCGACCGGCGGGTGGCGGGACGTGCTCACTGACCGCGTGCACCCCGCAGGGCCGGTCCTGGTCGCCGAGCTCCTGGCGGACCTGCCGGTCGCGCTGCTCGTCGAGGCGGGTGGCGCATGACGCCGGCCCCACCGCCGCGCGGGACCCCGATGCTCTCCGTGCCGGGACCTCGACCGCTCGTGTGGGCGCCGACCGCGCGGACCGTCGAGCTGCTCCTCCCACGGCCGGGCTCGGGCACGTTCGACGACGCCCGCAGGGAGTCGCTGCGTCTCGTCGGGGCGCACGTCCCGGGCTGGTGGGGCTACGACCACGAGCTGCCGGGAGGGACGGACTACGGCTTCGCGGTCGACGACGGTCCCGGCCGCCCGGACCCGCGCAGCCCGTGGCAGCCCTACGGGGTGCACGGTCCGAGCCGCACGTTCGACCCGTCGTTCGCCTGGACCGACGACGGCTGGGCAGGTCGCGACGTGCGCGGCGAGGTCCTGTACGAGCTGCACGTCGGGACGTTCACGGAGGAGGGCACGCTCGACGCCGCGATCGGCCGCCTGGACCACCTCGTCGACCTCGGCGTCGGCGCGGTCGAGCTCCTGCCCGTCGCGGCCTTCGGGGGCCGCCGGGGCTGGGGGTACGACGGCGTCCACCTCTACGCGGTGCACGAGCCCTACGGGGGGCCGCGCGCGCTGCAGCGCTTCGTCGACGCCGCGCACGCGCGAGGTCTCGCCGTCGTGCTCGACGTCGTCTACAACCACCTGGGTCCGTCCGGGAACTACCTGCCCGAGTTCGGGCCGTACTTCACGGACGCCCACCACACGCCGTGGGGTGCGGCGGTCAACCTCGACCGCTCGGGCAGCCGTGAGGTGCGCGAGTGGGTCGTCGACAACGCGGAGCGCTGGTTCGTCGAGTTCCACGTGGACGCGCTGCGTCTCGACGCGGTCCACGCGCTCGTCGACGACTCGCCGACCCACGTGCTCGCCGAGCTCGCGCGGCGGGTCGACCGCGTCGAGCAGGAGCTGGGCCGCCCGCTCACCCTGATCGCCGAGTCCGACGAGAACGACCCGGCGACCGTGACGGCCGTCGAGCAGGGCGGTCGCGGCATGCGCGCGCAGTGGGCCGACGACGTGCACCACGCGCTGCACGCGCTCCTCACCGGGGAGCGCGACGGCTACTACGTCGACTTCGGGTCGGTCGCCGTGCTGCGCAAGGCGCTGACGGGTGTGTTCGTCCACGACGGCACGTGGTCGACGTTCCGCGGCACGCCCTGGGGCCGGCCGGTGCCCGAGGGGACCGACGGGCACGCGTTCGTCGTGTGCACCCAGAACCACGACCAGGTGGGCAACCGCGCGCAGGGCGACCGGCCGTCGGCGACGCTCGACCCCGGAGGTCTCGCGACGTCCGCGGCGCTCGTGCTGCTGTCCCCGTTCACCCCGATGCTCTTCATGGGCGAGGAGTGGGGGGCGTCGACGCCGTGGCAGTTCTTCACCGACCACGACGACCCGGAGCTCGCCCGGGCGGTCCGGGAGGGCCGCGCCGCGGAGTTCGCCGGGCACGGCTGGGGCGCGGTGGACGGGGGCCCGGTCGTGCCCGACCCGCAGGACCCCGCGACGCGCGACGCGAGCGTGCTCGACTGGTCCGAGCGTCACGACGGCGACCACGCGCGCCTGCTCGACTGGTACCGCACCCTCGTCGGGCTGCGCACGCGCGCCGACGTGCGCTCCGGTGACCTGTCGGCGGTGACGGTGCACGGCCCCGAGGGCGCGGACGACGACGCGTCCGGCGAGGAGGGCAGACGTGGCCCCGAGGACGGGCCGGCCTTCGTCGTGGAGCGCCGGACGATCGCCGTCGCCGTGAACCTGGGCCGCCGACGTCGGACCCTGCAGCTCGCCCTCGGCGGCTCGCCCCGACTGCTCGCGGCGTGGGACCCGGCGACGGAGGTCCGGGGACGGATCGTCGACCTTCCCGCGCGTTCCGTCGCCGTCGTGTCCTGGGTGTGACTACGCTCACGCCCATGGCTGCGGCGAAGAAGAAGTCCCACAAGAGCTCGGGCACGAAGACGTCGGGCAAGCACTCCGGCAAGCACGGAGGCAAGCACGGCGGGGGGAAGCACTCCGGCAAGGGGTCCTCCGCGACGTCCGGCGCATCCGCGAAGAGGTCCGGTGCCGCGGGTGGCACGGCCCCCGACTGGGACGCCCCGCCGACGGAGGTGCTGCGCGCGCCGTCGGGCTTCGACCTCGCGGCGTTCGACCGGCACTCCACCCCCGGTTTCAGCGGGGACAAGGCCGCCGGCGAGGCGCTCGTCGCGCACCACGCCGACGAGCTGTCGGACCTGCAGGAGCGGCTGTTCGCCGAGGGCCGGTCGGGTGGCTCGCGGTCGGTGCTGCTCGTCCTCCAGGGCATGGACACCTCCGGCAAGGGCGGGATCGTGCGGCACGTCGTCGGGCTCGTCGACCCGCAGGGCGTCGCGCACCGCTCGTTCGGCGTCCCGACACCCGAGGAGCTGCGGCACCACTTCCTCTGGCGCATCCGGCGCGCCCTTCCGCGCCCCGGGCACATCGGCGTGTTCGACCGGTCGCACTACGAGGACGTGCTCGTCGCGCGCGTCGACTCGCTCGTGCCCGACGACGTCCTCGAGAAGCGGTACGACGAGATCAACCGCTTCGAGGAGAAGGTCGTCTCGTCGGGGACCACGATCGTCAAGGTCGCGCTCCTGGTGTCGTTCGAGGAGCAGCGCGCCCGGCTCGGGGAGCGGCTCGAGCGCCCGGACAAGTTCTGGAAGTACAACCCGAGCGACGTCGACTCACGCTCGAAGTGGCCCGCGTACCAGGACGCCTACCAGACGGTCCTCGACCGCACGAACACCGAGATCGCGCCGTGGCACGTCATCCCCGCCGACCGCAAGTGGTTCGCCCGTCTCGCGGTGAGCGAGCTCCTGCTCGACGCGCTGCGCCGGTTCGACCTCGGCTGGCCGCCGGCCGACTTCGACGTCGAGGTCGAGAAGCGGCGCCTCGCCGCGACCTGACGCGGTTCTGCGTCAGTCCTGCGGGCGGGAGACGAGGGCGCGGCCGTCCTCCGCGAGCGAGCCGAGGCGGGACAGCGCGCGGTAGTACTTCTTGCGGTACCCGCCGCGCAGCATCTCGTCGGTGAACAGGCCCGCCTCCCCCGCGCCGCCGAGCAGGACGGGCACGTCCCGGTCGTACAGGCGGTCGACGAGCACGACGAGGCGCAGCGCCGCGGACTGCTCGGTGACGGCGTGCACGCCCGTGAGGGCGACGGCCGCGACGCCGTCGAGCATCGCGCCGTACCGGCTCGGGTGCACGTGCGTCAGGTGGGCGAGCACGTCGTCGAAGGCGTCGAGCGTCGCCCCCGGCACGCTCGCCGCGGTCGTCCGCACGACGTCCTCGGGCAGCGGTGCCGAGTCGGTGACGACCGCGCGGTGGCGGTAGTCCTCGCCGTCGACCCGCAGCACCTCGAACCGCGCGGCGAGCGCCTGGATCTCGCGCAGGAAGTCCTCGGCGGCGAACCGGCCCTCGCCGAGCGCCTCGGGCAGCGTGTTCGACGTCGCGGCGAGCGCGACGCCGCGGTCCGCGAGCTCGCGCAGCAGGCGCGACATGAGCACGGTGTCGCCCGGGTCGTCGAGCTCGAACTCGTCGATGCACACGAGCTTCTTCGTCGCGAGCGCCTCGACGGTCGCCAGGAACCCGAGCGCCCCGACGAGGTTCGTGTACTCGACGAACGTGCCGTACGCGCTGACGTCGAGCCCCACGGCGTGCGCGAGCGAGGTGAGCAGGTGCGTCTTGCCGACGCCGAACCCGCCGTCCATGTACACGGCGGGGGCCGTGGTGCGGCGTGCGAAGAGACCCTTGCGCGGGGGCTTCACGACGGCGGCGGCGACCTCCTCGAGCCGCGCGACGGTCCGCTCCTGGCTGGGGTACCGCGGGTTGGCGCGGTACGTGGCGAACCGCGCGTCGGCGAAGTGCGGCGGCGGGACGAGGTCGGCGAGCAGCCGTGACGGCGGGACGGACGGCCGGACGGCCGCGAGGGCGGCGACGCGCGCGACCTGCTCCCGCGATCCCGGG
The DNA here is from genome assembly GCF_943181405.1 of Cellulosimicrobium sp. Marseille-Q4280. Taxonomy (GTDB): domain Bacteria; phylum Actinomycetota; class Actinomycetes; order Actinomycetales; family Cellulomonadaceae; genus Cellulosimicrobium. Next base: position 315,526 of record NZ_CALPBY010000002.1, on the reverse strand, counting down.
TCTCGCGGGGCGGGGTCCGGTCCGGTCGAACCCGTCGGCGCGGTGGTCCCGCCGGTGGCTGGCGCTGAAGTCACGAGGATCCAGCCTACGCCTGCCGCTACCGTGGCCGCTGTGACTTCTGCCACGACGCCCACGCCCGGGTCCACGCCCTCGGTGCCCTCGATCGGCGAGCCGCCCGCGGGACGGGACGACCTGCCGCCGCTCGACCTCCTGCTCCCCGCGCCGCGGAGGATCGACCCGGACCCCCGCGAGGACGAGCTCGCCGCGCTCTACGCGGACGGCCCGCCCGCGCGCGGCTCGTCGACCGTGCGCGCCAACATGGTCGCGAGCATCGACGGCGCCGCGTGGGGACCCGACCGACGCTCCGGGTCCATCAACGACGACGCGGACTGGCGCGTCTTCCGCGTGCTGCGCGCCCTCGCCGACGTCGTGCTGGTCGGCGCCGGCACGGCCCGTGCCGAGCGCTACACGACGCTGGGCCGTCCTCGCGGTCTCGAGCACCTCCACGAGGCGCCGCTCGAGCTCGCGGTCGTGACGCGCACGGGCCTCGTCCCCGAGCACCTCACGGGCGCTCAGCGTCCGCCGTTCGTCATCACGGGCCGCACCGGAGCGAGGATCGTGCGCGAGCGCGGACTTCCCGAGGACCGCCTCCTCGTCACCGACGGCGACACGTCGGACGGCGGCGGGTCCGCCGGCTCCGAGCCTGACGTCGACCTGGCCGCCGGCCTTGCGGCGCTCGCCGGGCGCGGCCTGCGTCGCGTGCTCACGGAAGGCGGGCCGTCGCTCCTCGGCGACCTGCTGCGCGCCGACCTCGTCGACGAGCTGTGCGTGACGACGACACCCGGCATCGTCGGCCCGGGGCCCGGACGCATCGTCGCGGGAGCCGCGCCGTCGGGCCCGTCCGTCGGCCCGCCGCGCGGCGCCCGGCTCACCCACCTGCTGCACAGTCCCCACGCCCGCCCCGGCGCACCGGCCGGCACGACGCTCGCGCGCTGGCTCCTGCCGATAGGCTGACGCGCGTGACCGACACGATCCTGGTCCTCACCGAGGACACGCTGAACCCGGCCGACGTCCAGCACATGCTGTCCCTGCACGAGGGAGAGACGCTCGCCTATCGCGTCCTCGTGCCGGCCGACACCGAGCGCAACCTCGTCTCCGCGCTGATCGACCACCTCAGCGTGGGCGAGCTCAAGCAGGCGTGGGACGAGGTGCTCGGTCGTGAGCCCTCGGAGAAGCAGGCGAAGGCCACCGCCGCAGAGCAGCTCGAGCGCAGCGTCGCCGAGCTGCGCGCCGCCGGCCGCGACGCCGACGGCACCGTCACCGAGGACGACCCGCTGCCGGCGCTGCGCAAGGCCGTGGCGGCCGGTGACGTCCGCGAGGTCGTCGTCGTGACGTACCCGCACGCGGTCGAGGACACGTTCCACCGCGACTGGGCCTCCCGCGCGCGGGACGAGCTCCACGTGCCGGTCCTGCACCTGTACTCCGGCACGAGCGAGCTCGGCTGAGGCGCGCCGGCTGAGGCGTCCCGAGGACGCCGCCGGCCGGGCTGCTCAGTCCCGCACGCGGTGGCCCGCGCGACGGATCGTCGCGCGGGCGAGCTGGTCCATCGAGTCGAGGTAGACCGGGTCGGCGAGCAGGCCGTGGTCCACGGCGACGACCGAGAGCTCGGTGCACCCGAGGACGATCACCGACGCGCCGCGCTCCACGAGGCGCCCCGCTACGGCGCGGAACGTGTCGACGTCGACCGGCCGACCCGCCTTGACCTGCTCGTAGATGATCTGCGAGACGAGCGCCTGGTCGGCGTCGTCGGGCACGACCGTGGTCACGCCGTGGGCGGCGAACGCGTCCTGGTAGACGCCCGCCGCGGCCGTGCCCGCCGTCGCGAGCAGACCCACGGTCGCCAGCCCCGGGACGCGCTCGCGCGCCGCGTCCACCGTCGTGTCGATGATCGACACGAACGGCACGCTCACGGCGTCGACCACCTGCTGCGTGAAGTGGTGGGCCGTGTTGCACGGCATGACGAGGAACGACACGCCGAACGCCTCGAGGCGGCGCGCGTCGCGCGCGAGGACGGGTCCGGGGTCGTCGGCGGAGCGCCCGAGCACGAACGCGGTGCGGTCCGGGATCGTCGCGTGGTTGAGCACGACCATGTCCAGGTGGTCCTGGTCGCGCTCCGCCTCGGTGAGCTCGACGACGAGCTGGAGGAAGTACGCCGTCGCGAGCGGCCCGACGCCGCCGATCACGCCGACGGGCGGCCGGTCGTCGCCGGCACCGACCGCACCGAGCGCCGGGCCGGGTCCCGCGGGCGCGTCAGCCACGCCCACCGTCCCGTGCGGCGTCCGTCCGGGCGCCCGTGCTCACGTACGCGGCCTTCGCAGCGGCCACGGGGTAGAACTCGCGGAACCGCTGCACCTGGCGCAGCTCGGCGACGCGGACCCACAGGTCGCGGCGCCACGCGCGGTCCCGCGAGTACTTGAGCGGATGGCCGACGCGCCGGACCTTGCGCACCCGTGCGGCGACCGCCGGGTCGGTCGCGTCGCGCACGTACCGGCGCAGCAGGAACCCGGGCACGATCCGGTAGAGGACCGGGACGCGCCGGGGGTCGGGCACGCGCCCGCCCTGCAGGTGCTCTCCGACCCAGTACATGGCCGGGTTGATGCCGCTCGCCGTGAGGTAGAAGTTCGAGCGGCCCGTGCGCGGGTTGAGCTCGAAGAAGTACCCCGTGCCGTCGCGCGGGTCGACCTTGATGTCGAAGTTCGCGAAGCCCGTCCAGCCGAGGTGCTCGACGAGCTTGCGCGCGTCGGCCTCGATCTGCGGCAGCGGTCCCGTGAGGATCGCCGCCGGGTTGCCGAGCGTGCCCGGGGTGTGCTCCTCGAGCAGCACGTGGCCGCCGTGCGCCATGCGCACCTGCCCCTTCTCGTCCGAGAAGGTGGTCATGATGCGCATCTGCGCGTCGTTGCCCGGCACGAACTCCTGGACGATGAACGGCTCGCGGTACCCCGCCTCGCCCGCCGTGCGCAGGAGCCACTCGAGCTGGTCGCGGTCCGCGAGCTCGTGGACCTTGCGCTTGCCCGTGAACGACGTGCGGTGCCAGGCCACGTTGTCCCCGGGCTTGGCGATGATCGGGAACCGCAGGTCGAGCTCGCCGACGCGCTCGCCGCCGTGGCGCACGACCGTGCGGGGGTGCGGCACGCCGAGCTCGATGCAGAGCTCGGAGAAGCGCTGCTTGTCCATGACACGGTCGAGCAGGTCCGTGGTCGTGTACGGGACCACGGCGACGTCCTCGATCTTCGCGCGGTGCTCGGCGAGCGCCTGCACGTACCAGTCGACGCACGTGACGACCATCGCGGGCGCCTTCGCGCGCGCGGCGACGTCCCGGATCGTGCGCACCATGACCTCGGGGTCGTCGAGCTGCGGCTCGATGACGTTGTCGAGGATGGTCGAGTAGCGGATGTTGCGCGTCGAGACGATCGTCACGACCGTGCTGCGCACCCCGTACGCCTCGTGGAACGCGCGGGCCAGGCTGTACGCGCCGGCGTCGCCACCCAGGATGATCGGGTGGACGACGGCCGGGCGTACGACGCCTCGACTCACGCGTCGCCTTCGCGCGTCTCGCTCCGGTCGCGGGTCCACTCGGTGTGGAACACGCCCGGACCGTCGACGCGGCGGTACGTGTGCGCGCCGAAGAAGTCGCGCTGTGCCTGGATGAGCGCGGCGGGCAGGCGCTCGGCGCGCACCCCGTCGTAGTACGCGAGCGACGACGAGAACGCGGGCGTCGGCACGCCGTTGAGCGCGGCCTGCGCGACGACGCGGCGCCACGCGGCGAGGCCGTTGCCGACGGCGCCGGTGAAGTACTCGTCGGCGAGGAGGAGCGGGAGGTTCGCGTCGCGCTCGTACGCCTCGGTGATGCGGTTGAGGAAGCGCGCACGGATGATGCAGCCCCCGCGCCAGATGCGGGCCATCGCGCCGCGGTCGATGTCCCAGCCGAGCTCGGCCGACGCCGCGGCGATCTGGTCGAAGCCCTGCGAGTACGCGACGACCTTCGACGCGTACAGCGCGAGGCGCACGTCCTCGACGAACGCGTCGCGGTCCGTGACGTCCCACGCCTGCGCGTCCGCGGGCAGCGCCGCACGGCCCGCCTCGCGCTGCGGGACGGAGCCGGACAGCGCGCGCGCGAACGTCGCCTCGGCGATGCCCGTGATCGGGACGCCCAGGTCGAGGCCGTTCTGGACGGTCCAGCGGCCGGTGCCCTTCTGCTCCGCCTGGTCGAGCACGACGTCGACGAACGCCGAGCCGGTCTGCGCGTCGACGTGCTGGAGCACGTCTGCCGTGATCTCGATGAGGAACGACTCGAGGTCGCCCGTGTTCCACTCCTCGAAGATCTTCCCGATCTCCGCGGCCGACGCGCCGAGCCCCTGCTTGAGCAGGTCGTACGCCTCGGCGATGAGTTGCATGTCCGCGTACTCGATGCCGTTGTGGACCATCTTCACGAAGTGGCCGGCGCCGTCGGGGCCGACGTACGTGCAGCACGGGACGCCGTCGACCTTGGCGGAGATGTCCTCGAGGATCGGGCCGAGGCTCGCGTAGGACTCGCGCGTGCCGCCGGGCATGATCGACGGGCCGTTGAGCGCGCCCTCCTCGCCGCCGGACACGCCGGTGCCGACGAAGTGCAGGCCCTGCGCCGACAGCGCCTGCTCGCGGCGGATCGTGTCGGGGAAGTGCGCGTTGCCCGCGTCGACGACGATGTCGCCCTCCTCGAGCAGCGGGACGAGCTCGTCGATCACCGCGTCGGTCGCCGCGCCGGCCTTGACCATGATGACGACCTTGCGCGGGCGCTCGAGCGACGCGACGAAGTCGGCCATGGACTCCGACGGGACGAAGTCACCCTCGGAGCCGGCCTCGGCGATCAGGGACTCCGTCTTGGCGTACGAGCGGTTGTGCACCGCGACCGTGTAGCCGTGGCGGGCGAAGTTGCGGGCCAGGTTGCGACCCATGACCGCGAGTCCGGTCACACCGATCTGTGCTCGTGCTGCCATCTGCTTCCCTGCTCCTCGGAGATCGGTACCGGCGACCTCGAGGGCACGTCCACGGCCGGGCGACGCCGCGCGTGCGGCACCGACGGACGCGACGGCGGGCAGGTGCAGCCGGTACGGGGCGGATACGCGGACAGCCTAGTCCCCCGTCCTCGACGGCTCCGGACGTGGCCAGCATCCGGGCGTGGTCAGCGGTGGTGACGATCGCGGTCACGATTCGGTGACGTCCGCGCGCGCCGCGGCCCTCACCGTGCGCGCGGGCTCGTAGTGTGCAGAGGGTGATCACCGCTCACGGGACCGACGCGCCCGCGGAGTTCCGCGCGGCGCTGGACTCCGTCGCCGCCCGCCGGGTGCGCCCCGAGGTGACCCTGCGGGAGGTCCCGGCGCCACGGCGGATCGCGCCGTTCTCCGTCGCGCTCACCGGGGAGGTCGCCGGCGAGGTCGACGACGATCCCGACCTCGCCTCGGGCCGGTTCATCCTCCTCCACGACCCCGCGGGCCAGGAGGCGTGGCAGGGGCGGTTCCGGGTCGTCACGCTCGTGCGTGCCACGCTCGAGCCCGAGATGGCGGCGGAGGACATGCTCGCCGAGGTCGCCTGGACCTGGCTCGCCGACGCGCTGCGCGACACCGGGGCGTCCACCCGGGCCGAGGGCGGCACGGTCACCCGCGTGCTGTCCCAGAGCTTCGGCGCCCTCGCGGGGCGCGCGAACGACGTCGAGCTCGAGATGCGCGCGTCCTGGACGCCGCTCACGACCGACCTCGGGCCGCACCTGGCGGCCTGGGCACAGCTCCTGTGCACGGCCGCAGGTCTGCCTCCGCTGCCCGAGGGGATCACACCGTTGCCCGCGCGACGCAATACCGTAGGTCCATGAGCTCGGCCGCAGCACCTGCACCGTCACCCCTCGACCAGCCCGACGACGCCCCGGACGACGGCGCGGTCTCCCCCGTCGTCGTGCCGCTCTCCGAGCCGTCGGACGGGGTGGGACCCGTGGTCGACACCCCGGAGGCTTTCGCGCGCGTCGTCGACGCGTTCGCGCGCGGGACGGGTCCCGTCGCGGCCGACGCGGAGCGCGCGTCGGGGTACCGGTACGGCCAGCGCACCTACCTCGTCCAGGTCCGGCGCGAGGGCGCGGGGACCGCGCTCGTCGACCCGGTGGGCGTCCCCGACCTCGCTCCGCTTCGCGAGGCGGTGGGCGACGCCGAGTTCGTGCTGCACGCCGCGTCGCAGGACCTGCCCGGGTTCGTCGACCTCGGGCTGCTCCCGGCGCGCGTCTTCGACACCGAGCTCGCGGCGCGCCTGCTCGGCATGGAGCGGGTCGGGCTCGCCGCCGTGGTCGCGGAGCTGCTCGGCCTCGGCCTCGCGAAGGAGCACTCGGCGGTCGACTGGTCGACGCGGCCCCTGCCGCCCGAGTGGCTGCGCTACGCCGCTCTCGACGTCGAGGTCCTCGTCGAGCTGCGTGACGTGCTCGCGGCACGACTCGAGGAGGCCGGCAAGACGGAGTGGGCGGCGCAGGAGTTCGAGGCGGTGCGCACGGCTCCCCCGCCGCCGCCGCGCGTCGACCCGTGGCGGCGCACGTCCGGGACGCACACGCTGCGCGACGCGCGCCGTCTCGCCGTCGTGCGCGCGCTGTGGGAGGCCCGCGACGTCAACGCGCGCCGGCGGGACATCGCCCCGGGTCGCGTGCTGCCCGACCGGGCGATCGTCGCGGCCGCCGAAGCCCTGCCTCGCAGCGTCGCCCAGCTCGTCGCCCTGCCGGCCTTCGCCGGGAAGGGCACGCGCCGGCGCGCCGCCTACTGGCAGCAGGCGATCGACACCGCGCTCGCCCTCCCGGCGAGCGACCTGCCGTCGGTGCGCGGGCCGCGCTCCGACGCCCCGCCCCCGCCGCGCGCGTGGGCCGACCGCGACCCGGGTGCCGCCGCACGGCTCGAGGCGGCCCGCGCCGTCGTGCAGGAGCTCTCGGAGCAGCACACCGTCCCGGCGGAGAACCTGCTCCAGCCCGACGCCCTGCGGCGCGTGTGCTGGACCCCGCCCGACCCGGCGGACGCCGCCGGCGTGGCCGCGTTCCTGCGCGGCCGGGGCGCGCGGGAGTGGCAGGTCGGGCTGCTCGCGGAGCGCCTCGCGGCGGCGTTCGCGGACGTGTCGGACCGGTAGGCGGACGGGTAGGGTCGGGGCCGTGCACGACACGAACCTGACGATCCGGACAGTGACCGACCGCGACACCTGGGACGCCCAGGTGAACGCGCTCGGCGGCCACCCGCTGCAGCTCTGGGGCTGGGGCGAGGTCAAGGCGACGGGCGCCTGGACGCCGCGCCGCCTCGAGGCCGTCGACGGCGCGGGCCGCACCGTCGGCCTCGCGCAGGTGCTCGTACGGTCCCTGCCCGCGCAGTTCAAGGCGCTGTGCCACGTGCCGCGCGGCCCGGTCGTGGCGCCCGGTCCCGACGGCTGGGGCGCCGGGCCAGGGGTGGGCGACGACGACGCGCGCGACGCCGTGACACGGGCGGTCGTGGCGTGGTGCAAGGAGAACGTCGGGGGCGTCGGCATCACGATCGAGCCGGACTGGCCCGCGGGTACGCACCTCGACCTGCCCGACGCGCGCGACGCCGCGAACCCGATCCTCTACCCGGTCACGCTGATCCTCGACCTCACGAAGACCCCGGACGAGCTGACGGCCGCGATGGGCAAGTCGACGCGGTACGACATCCGCAAGGCCGCACGGAGCGGGCTCGAGGTGCGCCGCGTCACGGACGAGGCCGACGTCCGCCAGGTCCTCGCGGTCTACCACGAGACGGCCGAGCGGGCGGGCTTCGCCCTGCACGACGACGAGTACTACCTCGCGATCCACCGCGAGCTCGGCGAGCACTCGGTGCTCGTCGCGGCGTTCTCCGAGGGCGCCCCGGTGTCGTTCGTGTGGTGCGTGGCGTCGGCGACGACGTCGTTCGAGCTCTACGGGGGCATCAACGACGCCGGTCGGAAGCTGCGGGCGAACGCGCCGGTCAAGTGGCACGCGATCACGCTCGCGCAGGAGGCCGGGCTCGTCCGCTACGACATGAACGGTCTCCTCAACGACGGCATCAGCGAGTTCAAGCGGAGCTTCGCCCAGCACGACGACGAGCTCGTGCAGAGCGTCGACGTGCCGTTCTCGATGTGGTACTCCGCATGGAACAAGGGCCTGCCGACCGCGAAGAAGGTCGTGCGGAAGCTGCGCGGCGGACGCTGACCGCGCTCCTGCCCGAGGCTCCACCGAGACCCGGTATCGCCCTCCTCGCCAGAGGGGCGATACCGGGTCTCGATGTGTCGTAGCATCGTCCTCGTGCTTTCCCGATACTCGCGGTAGCGTGTATCACCTGAGCGGTGTCGCTCCGGACGCCGCCGTCCCGACCATCTGACCCGGCCCGACCCGGCCGGACCACCCGACCGGATGGAGATGCCATGACCGTGGCCGACACCGTGGCCCCAGGAGCCGACGGCGCGACCGCCCCCGAGGCCCACGCACCCACCCAGGCGGCACGCCGTCGTGCCGTGCGCGACGTCGTCTTCGTCGAGGGCGTGCGCAGCCCGTTCGGCAAGGCGCGCCCTGACGGGATCTACGCCGAGACGCGCGCCGACGACCTCGCCGTGAAGACGATCCGCGAGCTCCTGCGGCGTCGGCCCGAGCTGCCCGCCGAGCGCATCGACGAGCTCGCGCTCGCCGCGACGACGCAGACGGGCGACCAGGGCCTCACCCTCGGGCGCAGCGTCGCCGTGCTCGCGGGGCTGCCGAAGTCGGTACCCGGGTTCGCGATCGACCGCATGTGCGCGGGGGCGATGACGGCCGTCACGACGACCGCCGCCAACGTTGCCGTGGGTGCCCAGGACGTCGTCGTCGCGGGCGGTGTCGAGCACATGGGCCACCACCCCATGGGCGAGGGCTCCGACCCGAACCCGCGCTTCGTCGCCGAGAAGCTCGTCGACTCGTCCGCGCTCGTCATGGGCGCGACGGCGGAGAACCTGCACGACCGCTACCCGCACCTCACCAAGGAGCGCGCCGACGCCTACGCCGTGGCGAGCCAGGCCAAGTACGCCAAGGCTCTCGCCAACGGCGACGTCTCCGCCGACCTCGTGCCGATCGCGACCCGGTCGACCGAGCTCGGCTGGGGCCTCGCCACCGCCGACGAGCTCCCGCGCCCCGGCACCACGGTCGACGCGATCCGCGACCTCAAGACACCGTTCCGCCCCGGGGGCAAGGTCACCGCGGGCAACGCGTCGCCGCTCACCGACGGCGCGACGGCGTGCCTGCTCGCCGCGGGCGATGTCGTCGACGAGCTCGGCCTGCCCGCGCGCATGCGCCTCGTCTCCTACGCCTACGCGGGCGTGGACCCCGAGGTCATGGGCTACGGCCCCGTCCCCGCGACGGAGCGCGCGCTCGCGTCCGCGGGCCTGACGATCGACGACATCGGCCTGTTCGAGATCAACGAGGCCTTCGCCGTCCAGGTGCTCGCGTTCACCGACCACTTCGGCCTCGCCGACGACGACGAGCGGGTCAACCTCTACGGCGGCGCCATCGCGATGGGCCACCCGCTCGCGTCGTCGGGCGTGCGTCTCATGACCCAGCTCGCGCGGCAGTTCGAGCAGCACCCCGAGGTGCGCTACGGCCTGACGACCATGTGCGTCGGCCTCGGCATGGGCGGCACCGTGATCTGGGAGAACCCGCACCACGCCGACTACTCCGGCCACGGCGCCGCCGACACGACCACCGCGACCGACGGGGAGAACTGACCGTGAGCGAGACGACCTCCGAGACCACCAGCAGGCCCGGCACGACGACCGCCGACCAGACCATCACCCCCGAGCCGTCCGCGCAGCGGGACGGCGGCTCGGCCCCGGCGCGCGGGGAGCGCGTGACGCACTCGCTCGTGCGCGACGTCGCCCTCCCCGGCGGGACGGGCACGCTCGCCCTGGTCACGCTCGACAACGGGCTCGACCACACCAAGCCCACGACGCTCGGGCCCGAGGGGCTCGCGGAGCTCCGCTCCGCGCTCGAGCGGATCGAGCGGCGTGCGGCCGACGGCGAGATCGTCGCCGTCGCGGTCACGGGCAAGCCCTACTTCCTGGCCGCCGGCGCCGACCTCACGCAGGCCGCCGCGATCCAGGGCCGGGAGGACGCGCTCGGGCTCGGTCGCGCAGGCCACGCCGCGTACGCGATCCTCGGCGGGCTGCGCGAGCGGACCGGTGTCCCGACGTTCGCGTTCGTCAACGGCGTCGCGCTCGGCGGCGGCCTCGAGATCGCGCTCAACTGCGACTACCGCACGGTCGCGTCCGACGCCGGGGCGCTCGCCCTGCCCGAGGTCGGCCTCGGCCTCGTGCCCGGCTGGGGCGGCGCGTACCTCGTGCCGCGCCTGCTCGGGGTCGAGAAGGCCATGGACGTCATCCTGGCCCGTCCTGCGGCGAACAAGCCGTTCAAGGCGAAGGAGGCCGTCGAGATCGGCCTCGTCGACGCGCTGTTCGACGCGCCCGACTTCCTCGAGTCCTCGATCCGGTGGGCGGAGGCGGTCCTGCGCGGGGACGTCGTCGTCGAGCGCCGCGAGCTCGACCCGCAGCCCGTGTGGGACGCGGTCGTCGCAGGCACGCGCCAGCGGCTCGACGCCGTCGTGGCGGGCTCGCGGCCCGCGCCGTACCGCGCGCTCGACCTCGTCGCCGCCGCGCGCACGGCGACCAAGGAGGAGGCGTTCGCCGCCGAGGACGAGGCCCTCGCGGACCTCATCATGAGCGACGAGATGCGCGCGAGCGTGTACGCGTTCCAGCTCGTGTCGAAGGGCAAGCGGCCGCAGGGCGCGCCGGACGCGAAGCTCGCGCGGCCGGTGACCCGGGTCGGCATCGTCGGTGCCGGCCTCATGGCGGCGCAGATCGCGCTGCTGTTCGCCCAGCGGCTCCAGGTGCCCGTCGTCATGCGCGACCTCGACGCCGATCGCGTCGAGAAGGGCCTCGCCTACGTCCGCTCGACGGTCGAGAAGCTCGTCGGCTCCGGGCGCATGTCGCGCGACGCCGGCGCCCGCATCGTCGCGAACGTCCACGGCACCACCGAGCTCGGCGACTTCGCGGGCTGCGACGTCGTCATCGAGGCGGTCACGGAGATCCTCGGCCTGAAGAAGACGGTGTTCGCCGAGCTCGAGGGCGTCGTGGGCGACGAGACCGTGTTCCTCACGAACACGTCGGCGCTGTCCGTGACCGAGATGGCGGCCGACCTGCGCCACCCGGAGCGCGTCGTCGGGATGCACTTCTTCAACCCCGTCGCGCAGATGCCGCTCGTCGAGATCATCCAGGCGGCGAAGACGGACGACGCCGCGCTCGCCACCGCGTTCGCCATGACGAAGAAGCTCCGCAAGACCGCCGTGCTCGTCGCGGACCGGCCCGGCTTCGTCGTCAACCGCCTCCTCATCCTCCTCATGGGCAAGATCGTCGAGGCGGTCGAGAACGGGACGTCGGTCGAGGTCGCCGACCGCGCGGTCGCGCCGCTCGGGCTGCCGATGCCGCCGTTCGCGCTGTTCGACCTCGTCGGTCCGGCCGTCGGCCTGCACGTGCTGACGTCGCTGCGCGAGGACCTCGGCGACCGGTTCCCGGTCTCCCCCGGGCTGCAGCGCATCGTCGACGAGAAGATCCCCGTCGTGCTCGACGCACCCCGCGGTCTGCCGAAGCCGGTCGACCCGGCGATCCAGGCCGTGTTCGGCGACGGCACCGCGGGCGGTGAGGATGCCCTGGATGAGGCCGGCGTGCTCGACTCCGTGCTGACGGCGCTCACGCAGGAGATCGGGCTCATGCTCGACGAGGGCGTCGTGTCCTCGCCGTCGCAGGTCGACCTGTGCATGATCCTCGGAGCAGGCTGGGGCTTCCACCTCGGCGGCATCACGCCGTACCTCGACCGCACGGGCTACTCGGAGAAGGTCCTCGGCCGACGGTTCCTGCCCGACGGCGTCGCGAACGTCCCGGCGGCCGCTGCGGTCCAGCACGCCTGAGGTTCCCGGCACCACCCGGTGCCGATCGTGTCGTGGCCCGTCCGGAGCTCCGGACGGGCCACGGCCGCCTGGTCGACGGTGACGAGGGCCTGGTCGCGGACGACGCCGACCGGGCAGCCTCAGTCCCAGGTCAGCCTGACGACCTCGAACGTCGTCGCGTGCTCGACGCCGAGCGCCTGGCCCGCGGGCCGGGTCATGGACCCGAGGAACTCGGCCGGGTCGAAGCCCTCCCAGCCGAGGCCGTCGAGATACGCGGCGTGCGCCGCGAGGGACGCGACGCCCGCGTCGAACGTCGCGCTGACGTCGACGACGTGCGTCGCCGTGGGCGAGCCGGAGACCCACACCTGCTCGACGCCGCCCCACGGCTCGAGCCCCTCGTCCTCCACCTGGTCCCGGAAGATCCAGCGGTTGCCCGCGTCGCGCACGGCGTCGAGGACCGCACGGCCGGTCGCGACGTGGTCGGCCTGGTTCGGGACGCCGTTCGGGAACGCCTCCCGGTGGTTCCCCGTGATCACCACGTCCGGACGGTGACGCCGCACGACCCGGGCGATCTCGCGCCGCAACGGCACGCCGTACTCGAGCACACCGTCGGGCAGACCGAGGAACTCGACCTCGTCGACGCCCACGAGCCGCGCCGACTCCACCTGCTCGGCCTCGCGGATCCCGCGCGCGACGTCGGGGTCCATGCCGTCGATGCCCGCCTCGCCGCTCGTCACCATGCAGTACACGACGCGCTTGCCCTGACCGGTCCACCGTGCGACGGCAGCGGCCGCGCCGAACTCCATGTCGTCGGGGTGCGCGACGACCGCGAGCGCCGTCGACCAGGTCTCGGGCAACGGGGTGAGCGTGACGGGTTCCTGGGCTTCGGTGGTCATACGGTCACGGTAGGGCCCGGTACTGCATACCGCACCCGGCCTACTCGAGCCCGCGGTGCTCCGCCCACCGGCGCGACGCGGCGGTGGCGCCCGCCTCGATCAGCGCGGCGAGCTCGGGGCGGTCCGGGACGCGGAACGAGACGTAGCCGCCGCGGCCGCCGGCGACGGGCCGGCCGTACGCCTTGGCCGCGAGGTGACCGTCCGGCAGGAGGCGGACCGTGATCGTCTGCAGCTGGAAGACCTCGCCGCGACGCTCGTCGGTCCAGCGGAGGTCGTCGGGGACGGTGACGTTGATCGCGAGAGCGCCCACCTGGACGTCGGGTGTGGTGTCGGGCATCAGCCCATCCTCGTCGACGGCGTGCGTGCCCCGCAGCACGGCGCGTCGGTCAGAGCCCGTCGACGACCGCATCCTCGACCGACGTGACGCGCGGGTCGACGACGAGCCGCGCCCGTTCCGCGGCGACGATCGTCCGCGCGAGCGCAGCCTCCGACACGTCGACGGCGCCCGCGACCTCCTCGGCGAGCGCGCTGCGCCGCGCGTACGCGTCGAAGAGCCGCGCCTTGGTGTCGAGGATCCGCACGAGGTGCTCGTCGACGCTGTCCTGCGTGAGCAGCCGGTGGACCTGCACGGTCTCGACCTGACCCATGCGGTGTGCGCGGGCGATCGCCTGCGCCTCCGTGGTCGGCTTGGTCTGCGGCTCGCAGAGCACGACGACGGACGCCGCCTGCAGGTTGAGGCCCACTCCCCCGACGTCGATCTGGCTGACGAGCGCACGCGGGACCGGCGAGGCGGTGAAGTCGTCGACGATCGTCTGCCGCGCCGCAGCGGGCACCGACCCGGAGAGCGGGCCGACGGCGAGGTCGCCGAGCACCCGCGCGACGAGGTCGACGACGTCGCGGAAGAAGGAGAACACGACGACCTTGCGCCCGTTCTGCGTCGCCTCGGCCACGATCTCGACCAGGCGACGCACCTTCGCCGAGTCCTCGGCGTGCTCCACGGCGAACGCCGCGCGCCGCATCGCCATGAACCCGCCGGTCGCGACCGCCTCCCGGTACGCCGCGCCGTCGACCGCGCCGAGGTCCTCCCACTCGTCGACCTGGACGAGCTCGGGCAGCTCCTCGAGGACGTCCTCGGCGTTGCGGCGCAGGTAGGCCGGCGCGACGGCCCGGCGGAACGCCTCGGGGCCCGCAGCACCCGCGGCGGCGTCGAGGCCGGCGGCGAGCTCCGGATGCAGGTAGCCCACGAGCGTGCGGAACTCCTCGACGCGGTTCTCCATCGCCGTCCCCGTGAGGAGAAGCACGTGTGGCGTCCCGGCCGCGAGCGCGGCGACGGCGAGCGAACGCTTGGCCTCCGGGTTCTTGACGTAGTGCGCCTCGTCGACCACGACGACGGCCGGCCCCGACGCCAGGAACGTCTCGGTCCCCGCGGCGCGCAGCCCCGCGAACGTCGTGACCGCGACGCCACCGCGTGCGCGCCATGCCGTCTCCGCCTCCTCGCGCGCCTCGCCGTGCAGCGCGTGGACCGTGAGGTCGGCGTGCGCGCGCAGCTCGCGCACCCAGTTCGTCAGCACGCTCGCGGGGCACACGACGACGGCGTGCGTCGCGCCGCCCGCGACGAGGTGCGCGATGACGGCGATCGCCTGGACGGTCTTGCCGAGGCCCATCTCGTCGCCGAGGATCGCGCGCCGCTGAGCCAGCGCGAACCGTGCGCCGAACGCCTGGTACCCGCGCAGCGAAGCGCGGAGCAGCGTCTCGTCGAGCGCCTGCGTCTGGACGCGCTCGACGAGCTCCGCCGGCAGGTGACCCTCGGTCGCGGCGAGATCCCGTCCCGTGGGGGCGACGCCGTCGAGCAGCGCGTAGTACGCGGCGGAGCGGCGGCGGAAGTCCTCCCAGACGTCGTACGGCCGGCCGGGCTCGGCCAGCAGCGCGACGACCCGGCGCGCGTCCTCGGCGAGGCCCGTGGCGCGCGCCTCGTCGCCCAGCGCGGAGAGGGTCGCGACGGCGGCGAACGTCCGACGGCGACGCTCCCCCCACGCGAAGAAGCGGCGGGTCCTGCTCGCCGCGACGCGGGCGTCGTCGTGCACGCGCTCGTGCTCGGCGAGCGCGCGTCGCGCCTGGTCGCCGTACCGCGCGAGGGCGGCCTCGGCCTGGTCGAGCGAGTGCAGCGCCTGGACGAGCGCTGTCGCGACGGGATCGGTCGGGGTGAGGTCGATGCGGAACCGCAGGCTCTCGCGCACGGCGCGCGCCACCTGCTCCGCAGCGGCGAGCAGGTGGGTCGCGGTCTGCGGGCCGATGCCCGGGACGCGTTCGAGCCCCCTGCGGCCGAGGCGTGCGACCTCGCCGACCGTCGCGACCCCGGCGTCGGTGAGCGTGCCGAGGCGCAGCCGCTCGCGCGTCACGTCGCGCAGCGCCGCCACGTCGACGCCGTCGAGATGGGCGAGGACCTTCTCCTCGCGGCTGTCCCCGAACGCCGCACGGACGTGCTCGCGCGCCACCGACGGCGCACCGAGGAACCGCTCGAGCAACGCGGCGAGCGCATCCCCGTCGTCGACGGCCTTCCGCGCCGCTGCCACGTCACGGCGCGGCGGCACGTCCTCGGTCACGTCTCGCTGCGGATCACGCAGGCTGCGAGCCTGGCCGCGACGGTCGGCACGTCCTCGACCTCGCCGGCGGCGATCTGGATGACAAGGTCGTACGCGTCGTCCTGCGGCATGGCGAGTCGCGCACCGTTCAGAGCGTAGAAGAGCCGCGCCCCGACCCAGCCGAGGCGCTTGTTCCCGTCGATGAGTGCGTGATTCTTCGTCAGCGAGAGCAGCAGAGCAGCGGCCTTCTCGTCGAGCCCCGGATACGCCTCCACACCGAACATGGACGCCCCGGGGCGCGCGAGAGCCGACGAGAGCAGCCCGTAGTCCCGCACGGCTGCGGGAGCACCCAGAAAGGCGTCCGCAGCGGCGAGCAGGTCGTCCTCGTCCAGGTAGACGACCACTGCTACTGCGCGAGCCGGTCGAGGAGCTCGCGGTCCTCCTCGACGATCTGCGCGATGAGCCGGTCGCGCAGCTCCCGCCGTTTGGCGTCGTACTCCACGACGGCGCGGCCGACCGCGACGTTCGCCGAGACGCCGTCCCGGCGCGCGATCCGTTCGAGCGCAGCCTGCGCCTCGTCGTCGAGCCGCAACGTCATGGCCATGGAAGCCTCCTGGTCGAAGTGATACCAGCACGGTACCACTCTGCCCGGAGACCGGCCTCGGTGACCACGACGACGCCCCACGTGACCTCTTCCAGGTCGTCGGCGCGCACCGTCAGCTGCGCTCAGTACGTCGTGAGGCCGTGCGCGCGGAACTGGTCGCGCACGCGGTCGGTCAGCTCTGCCGACGGTGCCGGCGCGTCCTCGAGCGCGTACGTGCGTCCGAGCGCGTCCCACTTGTCGCGGCCCATCTGGTGGAACGGGAGCACCTCGACGCGGGTCACCGTGCCGGGACGGGTCGCGTTCAGCGAGGCCGTGTACTCCGCGACCTTCTCGACGTTCTCCACGTCGTCCGTGAGGCCCGGGACGAGGACGAACCGCACCCACACCTCGGGCGCGTGCCCGTCGAGGCCGCGTTCGGCGATCCGGCGCCCGAACCGCAGGGTGGGCTCGAGGTCGCGGCTCGTCACACGACGGTAGGTCTCCGGGTCGCCCGACTTCACGTCGAGCAGCACGAGGTCGGTGTCGTCGAGCATCGCGTCGGTCGCGTTCGTGCCGAGGAAGCCCGACGTGTCGAGCGCGGTGTGCACGCCCATGGCCTTCGCGCCACGCAGGACCCGGGCGGCGAACGCGGGCTGCATGAGCACCTCGCCGCCCGAGAGCGTGAGCCCGCCGTGCGTCGCCCGGAAGACCGGCAGGTAGCGCCGCACGCGCGCGAGGAGACCGTCCGCGGTGACGGGCTTGCCGTCCTTCATCGCGAACGTGTCGGGGTTGTGGCAGTACAGGCACCGCAGCGGGCAGCCGTTGAGGAACACGGTCAGGCGCGTCCCCGGCCCGTCGACCGCGGTGACGAGCTCCCACGAGTGGACCGAGCCGAGCTCGCCCGCGCGCATCGCCGCGAGCTTGTCGGCCCGGTCCACGTCCGCGACCGTCAGCCCGTCCAGGCCTGCGCCCGCCCGGCGGGCGTGGCCCACCGGCGAGCCCGTCGTCGCGGGGTCCGCCGCGGCGTCCGGCACCTCGAGGCGCGTGGCGTCGTCGGGCGGCACGCTGCCCGCGGGGACGCCGCAGCCTCGCCCGGTGCGGGCGGCGGGGGCGGGAAGGGTGACGATCATCGGGTCTCCTCGTGGTGCGCGGTGCGGCTACAGCGCGCCGTGGAAGGTGCGCGACAGCACGTCGAGCTGCTGCTCGCGCGTGAGGCGGACGAAGTTCACCGCGTAGCCGGACACGCGGATCGTCAGCTGCGGGTAGTTCTCCGGGTGGTCCATGGCGTCCAGGAGCGTCTCGCGGTTCAGCACGTTGACGTTCATGTGGTAGCCATTCGAGCCGACGTACGCGTCGAGGAGGCCGGCGAGGTTGGTCACCTGCTCCTCCTTCGTCCGCCCGAGGCCGCTCGGCACCACGGTGTTGGTCAGCGAGATGCCGTCCTGCGCCTCGTCGTACGGGAGCTTCGCGACGGACAGCGCCGACGCCAGCATGCCGTGCGTGTCACGGCCGTTCATCGGGTTCGCGCCCGGGGCGAACGGCTCGCCGGCGCGGCGGCCGTCGGGCGTGTTGCCCGTCGCCTTGCCGTACACGACGTTCGAGGTGATCGTCAGGACCGACTGCGTCGGCACCGCGTCGCGGTAGGTCGGGTGCGTGCGCACCTTCGCCATGAACCGCTCCACGAGGTCGACGGCGATCTCGTCGGCCCGGTCGTCGTCGTTGCCGAAGGTGGGGAACTCGCCCTCGGTGTCGTAGTCGACGACGATCCCGCGCTCGTCGCGCACGACCTTCACGGTCGCGTAGCGGATCGCCGACAGCGAGTCCGCCGCGACGGAGAGGCCGGCGATGCCGCACGCCATCGTCCGCAGCACGTCCTTGTCGTGCAGCGCCATCTCGAGGCGCTCGTACGCGTACTTGTCGTGCGACCAGTGGATGCAGTCGAGCGCCTCGACGTACGTGGCGGCGAGCCAGTCCATCGTGGCGTCGAACTTCGACATGACGTCGTCGTAGTCGAGCACGTCGCCCTCGACAGGTGCCGCCACGGGCGAGACCTGCTTGCCGGAGACCTCGTCACGCCCGCCGTTGATCGCGTAGAGCAGCGTCTTGGCGAGGTTGACGCGCGCGCCGAAGAACTGCATCTGCTTGCCGACGCGCATCGGGGACACGCAGCACGCGATCGCCGCGTCGTCGCCCCACGCCGCACGGATGAGCTCGTCCGACTCGTACTGCACGGCGGACGTGTCGATCGACACCTGCGCGCAGTAGTCCTTGAACCCCTGCGGCAGCTCGGGGCTCCAGAAGACCGTCATGTTGGGCTCCGGTGCCGGGCCGAGGTTGTAGAGCGTCTGGAGGAACCGGAACGAGCTCTTCGTGACGAGCGGACGGCCGTCCTCGCCCATGCCGGCGATCGTCTCCGTGACCCACGTCGGGTCGCCGGAGAACAGCGCGTCGTACTCGGGCGTGCGCAGGAACCGCACGATGCGCAGCTTGATGACGAAGTCGTCGACGATCTCCTGCGCCTGCGACTCCGTGATGCGACCGGCCTCGAGGTCGCGGTCGATGAACACGTCGAGGAACGTCGACGTCCGCCCGAGCGACATCGCGGCGCCGTTCTGCTCCTTCACGGCGGCGAGGTAGGCGAAGTAGAGCCACTGCACGGCCTCGCGGGCGCTCGTCGCCGGGCCGGAGATGTCGTACCCGTAGGTCGCGGCCATCTCCTTGAGCTCGCCGAGCGCCCGGATCTGCTCCGCGTGCTCCTCGCGCTCGCGCGCCACCGTCTCGGTGAACGGGAGCGTGTCGAGCTCGAGCTTGTCGAGCGTCTTCGCCGCGACGAGGGCGTCGACGCCGTACAGCGCGACGCGGCGGTAGTCCCCGATGATCCGGCCGCGTCCGTAGGCGTCCGGGAGACCGGTGATGATGTGCGAGCTGCGGGCCGCGCGGACGTTCGGCGGGTAGACGTCGAACACCCCCTGGTTGTGGGTCTTGCGGTACTCGCTGAAGACCTTCTGCAGGGCCTCGTCGACCTCGTAGCCGTAGGTCTTCAGGGCGCCCTCGACCATGCGCCAGCCGCCGTTCGGCATGATCGCACGCCGGAGCGGCGCGTCGGTCTGCAGGCCGACGACGATCTCGTTGTCCCGGTCGATGTAGCCGGGCGCGTGCGCCGTGATGCCCGCGGGGGTGTGCGGGTCGACGTCGTAGACGCCCTTCTCGCGCTCCTCGGGGAACATCGCGGAGAGCGTCGCCCAGATGCCGGTCGTGCGCTCGGTCGGGCCCTCGAGGAACGAGGAGTCGCCCGTGTAGGGGCGGTAGTTGCGCTGGATGAAGTCGCGGACGTCGACGTGGTCGCGCCACGGACCGTCCACGAACCCCTCCCAGGCGGGGACGTGGGCGTCGTCGGTCTGCGGACGGGTCCCGCCCTGCGTGCGCGGTGCCTCGGAAACGCTGGTCATCGGTCCTCCTTCGTGCCTCACGCGCTGGTCCGCGCGCCGGCCGGTTCCCGGTAGCCCTGCCCCGGGCTCCGTCGCCACTTCCAGGCTAGGGACGTCCAGCCGTCCGTGGGGCGGTTCCGGGCGTCCCGGTGACCTAGGTCCCGAGCCGGGCGCGACGGGGAGGAACGGCGGGATCTCAACGATCCCGTCCCATTTCCACGCGCCACGGACCACCCTTGTGATCACCTTCACAAGGATGGTCGACGGCTCACCCCACGCCGCACGGCAGCGCCGCGCCCTGACGGACATCACCAGCGACGCGGGCGGGGCCGGTCCGTGTGACACTTCCCGGGTGACACGGACCGTAGGTGTGGAAGAAGAGTTCCTGCTCGTCGGCGAGGACGGCCGTCCCGTCGCCAAGGCCCAGGAGGCGCTGGAGGCGACGGGGACGTCGGACAAGGACGGCGGGACCGGCTCGCTCGAGTCGGAGTTCATGGAGGAGCAGCTCGAGACGGCGACGCACCCGCGCACCGAGCTGGAGGACCTCGCGAAGGAGATCCGCGCCGGACGGGCACGCGCCCAGGAGGCAGCCGACCGGGTCGGGGCCCGCGTCGCGGCGCTCTCCACGTCGCCGCTGCCGTTCGAGGGCACGACGGTGGCACGGCTGCGCTACCTCGAGGCCCGCGCCGCGTTCGGGCTGACCGCGCGCGAGCAGCTCACGAGCGGGTGCCACGTGCACGTCGCCGTCGCGGACGACACCGAGGGCGTCGCCGTGCTCGACCGGATCGGCCCCTGGCTCGCGACGCTGCTCGCCCTGAGCACCAACTCGCCCTACTGGCAGGGCGAGGACAGCGGCTACGCGAGCTTCCGGTCGCAGGTGTGGTCGCGGTGGCCCACCTCGGGGCCGGCGCGCTCGTTCGGCAGCCCGGAGGCGTACCACGACGCCGTCGCCTCCCTCGTCGCGACCGGCACCATCCTCGACCAGGCGATGGTGTACTTCGACGCGCGACTCTCGGCGCGGTACCCGACCGTCGAGATCCGCATCGCCGACGTGTGCCTCGACCCCGAGACCGCGACGCTCGTCGCGGCGCTCGCGCGCGGACTCGTCGAGACGTCGGCCCGCGAGGCGGCGGCGGGCACGGCGGCGCCCGAGCTGCGGCCCGAGCTCCTGCGCACCGCGTCGTGGCGCGCCGGGCGCTCGGGGCTCGCCGAAGACCTCGTCTCGCCGCTCACCTGGCGCCCCGCCCCCGCGCACGACGTCGTGGGGCAGCTCGTCGCGCACGTGCGGGACGCGCTCGTCGACACCGGCGACCTCGACACCGTGACCGAGCTGCTCGGACGGCTGTGGTCACGCGGCAACGGGGCCGCCCGGCAGCGCGAGTGGTTCGCCGAGTCGGGCGGGGACCTGCGGGTCGTCGTCGAGAAGGCGGTCGGGGTCACGCACTCCTGAGCGACCGCTAGAGCGGGGCGGGCGTCCCGGGGCCGGTCGCGGCGACCCGGGACGCCGCCGCCGCGAGCGCCAGCGTCTCGACCGTCGTCGCGCCGACGACGTCGGGCACCGGGCCGCCCGCCCAGGCGTGCCCGTGCGAGACCCAGGCCGTGCGGACGCCCGCCGCGCGACCCGCCGCGACGTCGAGGTGGGCGGCGTCGCCGACCATCCAGACCTCGCGCCGGTCGGCCGCGCCCGCGCCGATGCGCTCGAGCGCGATCTCGAGCAGGCGCGGGTCCGGCTTGGCGACCTGCTCCTCGTCGGAGACCACCACGTCGTCGACGTGCGGTGCGACGTCGCAGCGGGCGATCTTCCCGCGCTGCTGCGCGGACGTGCCGTTCGTCACGACGACGACGCGGTGCCCGTCCGCACGCAGCCCGTCGAGCGCGGCGAGCACGCCCGGGTACGCCTCGACGTGCTCGAGGATCCCCTGCCGGAAGCGCTCCACCACGGCGGGAAGCTCGTCCCGCCAGCCGAGCCGCTCGACGATCACGCGCGCGACGTCGGTCTTCGGGGCGTGCCCTCCCCGGTCCGCCGCCACGATCGCGGCGACGTCGGACTCGTCGCCGCCCACCTCGGCCACCGCGCCACGGGCCCAGGCGGCGAAGGCGACGTCGCGCCCGACCAGGGTGTTGTCGAGGTCCAGGAGCCAGATCATGGGCCCGACCGTAGCGCAGGTGGCCGCCACCCGGTCGAGCGGTCCGCGCGAGATCGGTCGCCGAGCGCGAGATCGGTCGCCGAGCGCGAGATCGGTCGCCGAGCGCGAGATCGGTCCTCCGGAGGACCGATCTCGCGCCGATGTGCCGATCTCGATGACGCAAGGCGACGAGCAGTGTCGTCGCGCACGTCGGGCGCGGCGAACCTGCGCGGTTCAGTCGCGCCCGAGCGCCGCGAGCCCGTCGAGCACGTCGCGGGCGACGTCGGCAGCCGTGAGGCGGAACGCCGTCACGACCTGGTCGCGGCTCGCGTGGTCGAGGAACTGCGCGGGCAGGCCGACCGCGTGGACCGGCGTGCGCACCCCCGACTCGAGGGCACGCTGCGCGAGCAGCGACCCGACGCCGCCGTCGGCGACGCCGTCCTCGACGCTCACGACGAGGTCGTGCTCGCCCACGAGCTTGACGAGCGCGCTCGGCATCGGCAGGACCCACGTCGGCGACGCGACCGTGACGTCCACGCCGTGCGTCGTGAGCGACTCCGCCGCCCCGAGCGCGACGCGCGCCATCGAGCCCAGACCGACGAGCAGGACGCGGCGACGCGGAGAGCCCTCTGCTGCGGCGCCGTCGCCCACCTGGGCCTCGTCCGCGCGGTCCGCGGGCACCGCGAGCAGGTCCACGCCGTCGACCGTGTCGAGCGCGGGCAGCGCCTCGGAGAGCGCGCCCTTCGGGTACCGCACGACGGTCGGGGCGTCGTCGACGTCCACGGCCTCGCGCAGCGCGGTCCGCAGGGTCTCCTCGTCGCGCGGCGCCGCGAGGCGCAGGCCGGGGACGATGCGCAGCATCGCCATGTCCCACATGCCGTTGTGGCTCGCGCCGTCGTCGCCGGTGATGCCCGCGCGGTCGAGCACGAAGGTCACGCCCGCCTTGTGCAGCGCGACGTCCATGAGGACCTGGTCGAACGCGCGGTTGAGGAACGTCGCGTACACGGCGACGACCGGGTGCAGCCCGGCGAACGCCATGCCCGCCGCGGACGTCGCGGCGTGCTGCTCGGCGATGCCCACGTCGAACGTGCGCTCGGGGAACGCCTGGGAGAACGGCTTGAGGCCCACCGGCTCGAGCATGGCCGCGGTGATCGCGACCACGTCGGACCGCCGACGGCCGATCTGGACGATCTCGTCCGCGAAGACGCTCGTCCAGCCGAACCGCGAGGGCGCGACGGGCAGCCCGGTCTCGGGGTGGATCTGGCCGACCGCGTGGAAGCGGTCCGCGACGTCCTGCTCGGCGGGCGAGTACCCGCGCCCCTTCTCGGTGATCGCGTGCACGAGCACGGGCGCGCCGTACGCCTTGGCGCGGCGCAGCGCGTGCTCCATCGCCTCGACGTCGTGGCCGTCGATCGGCCCGACGTACTTGATGCCGAGGTCCTCGAACATGCCCTGCGGCGCGACGACGTCCTTGAGACCCTTCTTCAGGCCGTGCAGCCACTCGTAGGCGAACCGCCCGGGCGCACCGGACCGGGTCAGCGTCCGCTTGCCCCACTGGAGGAAGCTCTCGTAGCCGCGCGTGGTGCGCAGGGTCGACAGGTGGTGCGCCATGCCGCCGATGGTCGGCGAGTAGGAGCGCCCGTTGTCGTTGACGACGACGATCAGCCGGCGGTCCTGCGACTCGGCGATGTTGTTGAGGGCCTCCCACGCCATGCCGCCCGTGAGCGCGCCGTCGCCGATGACGGCGACGACGTGGCGGTCCGTCAGGCCCCGCACGACGTTGGCCTTCGCGATCCCGTCGCCCCAGGACAGGGCGGTCGAGGCGTGCGAGTTCTCGACGACGTCGTGCTCGGACTCGGCGCGCGACGGGTATCCCGAGAGCCCGTCCTTCTTGCGCAGCGCGGAGAAGTCCTGGCGACCGGTCAGGAGCTTGTGCACGTAGGACTGGTGCCCCGTGTCGAACACGAACGTGTCCGTCGGCGACGAGAAGACGCGGTGCATCGCGATCGTCAGCTCGACCACGCCGAGGTTCGGGCCGAGGTGACCGCCCGTGCGCGACACGGACTCCACGAGGAAGTCGCGGATCTCGGCGGCGAGCTCGCGGGCCTGGGCCGGCGTCAGCCGTTGCACGTCCTCGGGGGAGGTGATCGTGCTCAACAGGCTCATGCAGTGCTCCGTTCCGTTCCCGTCCGACCAGCCCGACAACTCTAGGTGCTGCGCGGCGGTGCGCCGCGCACCGGTGCGCGGCGGGACGAGACCTTCACGCCATTGACGCACACTCCGTCGCGCGTCGCACCGGCGGCGGCCGCGCACGCGCACGCGATGGAACTCGAGTTCCGTACCGCGGACAACCCGGGCGACCACCGTAGGATGGGACCCATGCGCTTCCTGCCCGGCCAGACCCCCGCGACCGACCTCACCTACGGCGACGTCTTCCTCGTCCCGTCGCGCTCCGAGGTCACGTCCCGCTTCGACGTCGACCTCTCGTCGGCGGACGGCACGGGCACCACCGTCCCGCTCGTCGTCGCGAACATGACCGCGGTCGCCGGCCGCCGCATGGCGGAGACCGTCGCGCGGCGCGGCGGGATCGCGATCCTCCCCCAGGACGTCCCGACCGACGTCGTCGCCGACGTCGTCGCGGACGTCAAGTCCAAGGACCCCGTCATCGAGACGCCGGTCGTCGTCCGCCCGCACGACACCGTGCACACCGCGCTCACCCTCATCGGCAAGCGCGCCCACGGCGCGGCGGTCGTCGTCGACGACGGTCGCCCGGTCGGCGTCGTCACCGAGGCCGACTGCACCGGCGTCGACCGGTTCACGCAGGTCCACCAGGTGATGACCGACCACCCGCTCGTGCTCGACGCGTCGGTCCTCGACGGCGGGCGCGCCGGGCTCGAGGCCGCGTTCGACCAGCTCTACACAGCACGCCTCAAGGTCGCGCCCGTGACCCGCGACGGCGCGATCGTCGGCGTCCTCACGCGCAAGGGTGCGCTGCGCTCCTCCGTGTACACCCCGGCGCTGGACGCCGAGGGCCGCCTGCGCGTCGGCGCGGCGGTCGGGATCAACGGCGACGTCGCGGCCAAGACCAAGGAGCTGCTCGCCGCGGGCGTCGACGTGCTCGTGGTCGACACCGCGCACGGTCACCAGACGAAGATGCTCCAGGCCCTCGACGCCGTGCGGTCCGTCGCGCCGGACGTCCCGGTCGTCGCGGGCAACGTGGTCACCGCCGACGGCGTGCGCGACCTCGTCGCGGCGGGCGCCGACATCGTCAAGGTCGGCGTCGGCCCGGGCGCGATGTGCACGACGCGCATGATGACCGCCGTCGGGCGCCCCCAGTTCTCCGCTGTGTTGGAGTGCGCCGCGGCGGCGCGCGAGCTCGGCAAGCACGTCTGGGCCGACGGCGGGGTCCGCCACCCGCGCGACGTCGCCCTCGCGCTGGCCGCCGGTGCGTCGCAGGTGATGATCGGCTCGTGGTTCGCCGGGACCTACGAGTCCCCCGGCGACCTGCACGACGACGGCACCGGCCGTCTCTACAAGGAGAGCTTCGGCATGGCGTCGGCGCGGGCCGTGGCCGCGCGCACCGCGGGCGGCTCGCCCTTCGACCGCGCGCGCAAGGGCCTGTACGAGGAGGGCATCAGCTCCAGCCGGATGTTCCTCGACCCGCAGCGCCCCGGCGTCGAGGACCTGCTCGACGAGATCACGTCCGGGCTGCGGTCGTCGTGCACGTACGCGGGCGCCGCGGACCTGCAGCAGTTCGCCGAGCGCGCCGTCGTCGGCATCCAGTCCGCCGCGGGCTACGAGGAGGGCCGCCCGCTCCCCGTGAGCTGGTGACCTCGCTCGTGCCGGTGACCGAGGGCCCGACGGGCTCCCCCTCCGCCCGCGACCAGCTCGCCGCGCTCCCCCACGACGGCGGCGACTGGCCGTCGCCGTGGCGCGTCGCCGTCGGCGCGCTCGACGAGCGTGCGCGCCCGGCGGCCGTCCTCATGCTGTTCGGCGTCCTCGACGGCGTGCCGTCGGAGCACGCCGCCCGGGCCGTCGCGAGGGACCTCGACGTCCTCCTCCTCGCCCGCGCGACCACCCTCGGCCACCACCCGGGACAGGTCGCCTTCCCCGGCGGCCGCGTCGACCCGGGCGACGACGACGCCGTCGACGCCGCGCTGCGCGAGGCCGTCGAGGAGACCGGTCTGGACCGCTCCGGCGTCGAGGTGCTGGGGACGCTCGGCGAGCTCCCCGTCCCGGTGAGCAACCACCTCGTGACGCCCGTGCTCGGCTGGTGGGCCCGTCCCACGCCGGTCCGCGCGGTCGACGACGCCGAGTCGGCGCACGTGTTCCGCGTCCCGGTCGCGGACCTGCTCGACCCCGAGCGACGTCGCACGGTGACCGTGCGCCGGGGTCGCAGCGTGCACAGGAGCCCGGGGTTCCTCACCCGGGCCGACGGCCGCGACCACCTCGTCTGGGGCTTCACGGGTGGCCTGCTCGACGCGCTGTTCGACCGCCTCGGGTGGACCGAGCCCTGGGACCGGTCCCGCACGCTCGACGCGCCCCTCTGAGGTCGCTGTCCGGACGGCGGGACCTCCGGTAGCGTCGCGAGGTGCCTCTCATGCCCTCCGCCGAGGCCGACGTCACCGTCGACCTCGCCCGCGCCCTGCTCACCGCGCAGCACCCCGACCTCGCGGGACTGCCGATCGTCGTCGCCGCGAGCGGCTGGGACAACGTCGTGCTGCGCCTCGGCGACGACCTCGCGCTGCGGCTGCCGCGGCGCGCCGCCGCCGCGCAGCTCGTCGAGAACGAGCAGCGCTGGCTCCCCGCGCTCGCCCCGTCGCTGCCCGTCGCCGTCCCCGCACCCGTGCGTGTCGGGCGGCCGTCCGACGGGTCCGTCGCCCCGGTCTACCCGTGGTCGTGGAGCGTGGTCCCGTGGTTCGACGGCGTCCCCGCGTGGCGGGTGGAGCCCGCCGCGCGCCACGGGCTCGCCGGACCGCTCGCGGACGTCGTCGCGGCTCTCCACGTCCCCGCACCCGAGGACGCACCCGCCAACCCCTACCGGGGCGTCCCGCTCGCCACGCGCGACGCCGCCGTGCGCGAGCGTCTCGCCTCGGGTGCCGTACCCGAGCCCGGTCCGCTGCTCGACCTGTGGTCGCGCCTCTGCGGCACGCCCGACCGGGACGGTCCCGCCGTCTGGCTCCACGGGGACCTCCACCCGGCGAACCTGATCGCCACGCCGGGTGACGGGCCCAGCGCGGCCGGTGCCGCCTCCCTCGCCGCGGTGGTCGACTTCGGCGACGTCACGAGCGGAGACCCGGCGACCGACCTGGCGACCGCGTGGCTCACGTTCGACCCGCCCGCGCGCGCGACGTTCCGCGACCGCGTGACGACGGCGTGCGGTACCGACGACGCGACGTGGGACCGCTCGCTCGCGTGGGCCGTCCTGTTCACGTCGATCCTGCTGTCGCACTCCGACGACGCGCCGCACCTGCGGGCGATCGGCGAGCAGGCGCTCGCGCAGGTCCTCGCGGAGGAGTGACGCGGGCGCTCGACCGAGCGCCGGCGCCGGCCCGTCCGGACGTCGCGGACGCCGGCTCAGCCTGCCGGCTCGGCCGACGGCCCCGAGACGTGCCCGCGCACCGGCGTGCCCGTGACCGACGCGTACGACCGCCGCACGGTCTCCTCGAGCACGTCGAGGTCCACCTGGTCGAGGTCCTTGACGTAGAGGCAGCCCTTGCCGACCGTGTGGGGCCCCAGCCGGGCGAGCAGGTCGGCGTGCTCGGCGACGCCGTCGGCGAGGTAGATCGTCGTCGCCGCCTTGCGGGGCGAGAACCCCGCGGCGGCCATGTCACCCTCGCGGCCGCTCTCGTAACGGTAGTGGTACGTGCCGAACCCCACGATCGACGGGCCCCACAGTCGGGGTTCCTCGCCGGTGACCCGGGCCATCAGCGTGACGAGCCGCTGCGCGTCCCGTCGCCGGACCGGGTGATCGACCGCGGCGAGGAACGCCGGGACGTCCGCGTCCGTCGGCCGGGTCGCGTTCTCGCTCGCTGCCATGGTCCCAGTCTGCCCCCTTCCTGCCCGCAACGCGCAGACCGTGCAAGGACGACGGCGGGGCGCCCACCTCGAGAGGTGAGCGCCCCGCCGGGTGCGCGTGCGGCGTCGGGCAGACCCCGACGACCTGCTGGTGGGTCAGGCGACGAGCGAGCGCAGCACGTACTGCAGGATGCCGCCGTTGCGGTAGTAGTCCGCCTCGCCCGGGGTGTCGATGCGCACGACGGCGTCGAACTCGACGGTCGTGCCGTCACCCTTCGTGGCCGTGACCTTCACGGTCGAGGGCGTGCTGCCCTCGTTGAGGACCGTCACGCCGGCGATGTCGAACGTCTCGGTGCCGTCGAGCCCGAGCGACCCCGCGCTCTCGCCCGCCGGGAACTGCAGCGGCAGGACGCCCATGCCGATGAGGTTCGAGCGGTGGATGCGCTCGAAGCTCTCGGTGATGACGGCCTTCACGCCCAGGAGCGCGGTGCCCTTGGCGGCCCAGTCGCGCGACGAGCCGGAGCCGTACTCCTTGCCGCCGAGGATGACGAGCGGGGTGCCCTGGGCGGCGTAGTCCTGCGCGGCGTCGTAGATGGTGTCCTGGGCGTCCTTCACGAAGTTGTACGTGTAGCCGCCCTCGACGCCGTCGAGGAGCTGGTTGCGCAGGCGGATGTTCGCGAACGTGCCGCGGATCATGACCTCGTGGTTCCCGCGGCGCGAGCCGTAGGAGTTGAAGTCGCGACGGCCCACGCCGTGCTCGGCGAGGTACTTGCCGGCCGGCGAGTCCGCCTTGATGGCGCCCGCGGGGCTGATGTGGTCCGTCGTCACCGAGTCTCCGAGCTTCGCGAGCACGCGAGCGCCCGAGATGTCGGTGACGGGCGACGGCTCGGCCGCCATGCCGTCGAAGTACGGGGGCTTGCGCACGTAGGTCGACTCGGTGTCCCACTCGAACGTGTCGCCCTCGGGCGTCTCGAGCGCGCGCCACCGGTCGTCGCCCGTGAAGACGTCCGCGTAGTCCTTGGTGAACATGTCACGGTCGATCGAGGAGTCGATCGTCGCCTGCACGTCCTCGGGCGAGGGCCAGATGTCCTTGAGGAACACCGGCTCGCCGTGCGGGTCGGTGCCGAGCGGCTCGCCCTCGAAGTCGAAGTCCATCGTGCCGGCGAGCGCGTAGGCGATGACGAGCGGCGGCGAGGCGAGGTAGTTCATCTTCACGTCGGGGTTGATGCGGCCCTCGAAGTTGCGGTTGCCCGAGAGCACCGAGACGACCGACAGGTCGTGCTCGTTGACCGACGCGGAGATCTCCTCGGCGAGCGGACCCGAGTTGCCGATGCACGTGGCGCAGCCGTAGCCCACGAGGTGGAAGCCGAGCTTCTCGAGGTACGGCCAGAGGCCGGACTTCTCGTAGTAGTTCGTCACGACCTGCGAGCCCGGAGCCATCGAGGTCTTGACCCACGGCTTCGACGCGAGCCCGCGGTCGACCGCGTTCTTCGCGAGCAGCGCCGCGGCGAGCATGACCGAGGGGTTCGACGTGTTCGTGCACGACGTGATCGAGGCGATGACGACGTGCCCGTGGTCGAGCTCCGTCGTCGTGCCGTCACCGAGCGTCACCGGGACGACCTTGTGCGGACGCGTGGCGCTGTCGCCGTGGCCGGGGGCGACCGGGTGGTCGGACTCGTTGTCGTGCGCGGCCGCCGCGATCGGGTCGGACGCCGGGAAGGTCTCCTCGACGGACTCGTCGAGCCCGGTGAAGGGCGCGGCCTCCTCGGCGCCGACGTAGTCGAGGATCGCCGAGGCGAACGACTCCTTGGCCTCGGTGAGCTCGATGCGGTCCTGAGGCCGCTTCGGGCCGGCGATCGACGGGACGACCGTCGAGAGGTCGAGCTCGAGGTACTCGGAGAACGCCGGCTCGACATAGGTCGCCGCCGTCGGGTCGAGCCACAGGCCCTGCTCCTTGGCGTACGCCTCGACGAGCGCGAGCTGCTCCTCGCTGCGGCCCGTGAGACGCAGGTAGTCGAGGGTCACGCCGTCGATCGGGAAGATCGCCGCGGTCGAGCCGAACTCGGGGCTCATGTTGCCGATGGTCGCGCGGTTCGCGAGCGGCACCTGGGCCACGCCCTCGCCGTAGAACTCGACGAACTTCCCGACGACGCCGTGCTGGCGCAGCATCTGTGTGATCGTGAGCACCACGTCGGTCGCGGTCACGCCCGCCGGGATGGAGCCGGAGAGCTTGAAGCCGACGACGCGCGGGATGAGCATCGACACGGGCTGGCCGAGCATGGCCGCCTCGGCCTCGATGCCGCCGACGCCCCAGCCGAGCACGCCGAGGCCGTTGACCATCGTCGTGTGCGAGTCGGTGCCGACGCACGTGTCGGGGTAGGCGCGGAGGACCCCGTCGACCTCACGCGTCATGATCGTCCGTGCGAGGAACTCGATGTTCACCTGGTGCACGATGCCGGTGCCCGGGGGGACGACCTTGAAGTCGTCGAACGCCGTCTGGCCCCAGCGCAGGAACTGGTAGCGCTCGTGGTTGCGCTCGTACTCGATCTCGACGTTGCGCTCGAACGCGTCGGGGCGGCCCGCGACGTCGATCTGCACGGAGTGGTCGATGACCATCTCGGCGGGCGCGAGCGGGTTGATGCGCGACGGGTCGCCGCCGAGGTCGACGACGGCCTCGCGCATCGTCGCGAGGTCGACGACGCAGGGGACGCCCGTGAAGTCCTGCATGATCACGCGCGCGGGCGTGAACTGGATCTCGGTGTCGGGCTGCGCCGCGGGGTCCCACGACGCGAGCGCGCGCACGTGGTCGGCGGTGATGTTGGCGCCGTCCTCCGTGCGCAGGAGGTTCTCGGCGAGGATCTTCAGGCTGTACGGGAGGCGTTCGACACCCTCGACGGCGGACAGGCGGAAGATCTCGTACGAGCTCCCACCGACCTCCAGTGTTCCCTTCGACCCGAACGTGTCGACGCTGCTCACTCGTGGCTCCTTCGTGGCGAGACGGTGGCACGGATGCCATGGTTCTGGGGGGCTTCGCCCAGCCTACGCCGGGCCGGTGCGGCGGTCCGGCCGGGGTCGCGCGCACGTCGAGCGCTCGCGTCCGTCGGCGCCGGGACCAGCACCGCGACCAGCATAGCGCACATATCTTGACGTCAAGATATCTACCGGACACACAAGCTGCAGGTCAGGTCCGGTCGTCAGAGGTCGCAGTCGCACAGCACGTTCAGCTCGACGACCTGCTCGCCCTCCTCGGGCCGGGCCCACGCCTCGGCGTCGGCGCGCGACGCGAACGCGCGACCGGCGAGCCTGCCGTTCGGCAGCAGCACCCCGACGCCCACGACGTCGCGGACGTCGTCCGGCTGCGCCGACCTCCCGGACTGCCGGGTCGACCCCTCCCGCACCTGCTCGCCCATCTCCGTGCTCCCGTCCGCCCTCGCCGGCCGCGCGACGACGACCGGACGGTCCAGGGCTCCTGACTGCTCAACGCTCGAGGACCGCGACCGCTTCCAGGTGGTGCGTGTGCGGGAAGAGGTCGAACGCCCGCAGGCTGCGCAGGTCGTAGCCGTGCTCGCCGAGATACGCGACGTCCCGCGCCAGTGCGGCAGGGTCGCACGCGACGTACACGACGCGCCCGGCACCCGTCCCGGCGACCGCCTCCACGACGGCGCGGCCTGCACCGACACGCGGCGGGTCGAGCACGACGACGTCCGCTCCCCCGCGCGCCACGGCGTCCGCACCCTCACCGCGCCCGGTGAGCACGTGCTCGACCGGACCGTGGTTGAGCTGGACGTTCTCCACGCCGTGCGCGTTGCGCCGCGCGTCGCGCACGGCCCGCTCGTCACCCTCGACGGCGACGACGGCCCCGCTCGCCCCGACCGCCGCCGCGAGCGGCAGCGTGAAGAGACCGGCGCCCGAGTAGAGGTCGAGGACACGCGCGCCGTCGACGTCGCCCACTCCGGCCAGGACCGCGTCCGCGAGCGCGGCGGGGGCGCGGTGGTGCACCTGCCAGAAGCCGTCGGCCGCGACGCGGTACGCGTGCTCTCGACCGCCCACCGTCACGTGCTCGACGACGCTGCGTCGCGCGTTGGTCCGCTTGTCCAGGGACCCCCCGCGCCACGGCTCGCCGTCGACCAGGAGCAGCGGGGCGGAGCCGGTCGGGGCGACGAGCTCGAGGCGCGTCCCGGGGCGCCAGCGTCGCGTCCAGACCTTCTCCTGCTCGGCCAGCCCTGCGACCTCGTCGGTCGCGAGCGGCATCGCGTCGAGCGCGACGACGTCGTGCGAGCGGAACCGGTGCATCCCGGCGTGACCGTCGTCGTCGGCCACGAGGTCGATGCGCGTGCGGTAGCCGAGGCCGCCGGACTCGTCGTCTCCCGGCAGACCCTCGACCTCCACCTGAAGGTCAGGCCGGGCGTCGAGATCGAGGCGCGCGAGGCGCCGCAGCTGTTCGGCGAGCACGTCGCCCTTCCAGCGGCGCTGGGCAGGGAGGGCGACGTGCCCGAGCTCGCCGCCGCCGACGCCGCCGGGACCCGCCTCCGGCCACACGGACGGCACCCGGTCGGGCGAGGGCTCGAGGATCTCGACGGCGTCCGCGCGCCAGAACTTCGAACCCTCGCCCCCCTCGGTCACGCGTGCGCGGACGCGCTCGCCGGGCAGCGTGTGCCGCACGAAGACCACACGACCGTCGTGGCGGGCGACGCAGTGCCCACCGTGCGCGACGGGACCGACCTCGACCTCCATCTCGACCTCGACCTCAGGTCGAGGGTTCGGACGGGTACGTGCTGCGGCGCGGCCGCGCGGGGAGGAGGGCATGCCACCCAGTATCCCCGGTGGCTCCCCGCGCGGCGGCCCTCAGCGGTCCCCGACGGCCACGGACGCGTCACATGCCCGGGAAGCGGGACCGGAAGCCCTCCCCCTCGAGGCCGGTCTGGCCCTCGGTCGACGCGAGCTGCCACGGCACGGACGCCACGACCACGCCGGGCGTGAAGAGCAGCCGGCCCTTGAGCCGCAGCGCGCTCTGGTTGTGCAGGAGCTGTTCCCACCAGTGGCCCACGACGTACTCCGGGATGTACACGACCACGAGGTCGCGGGGCGACTCGCGCCGCACCGACCGCACGTAGGACAGGACGGGTCGCGTGATCTCGCGGAACGGGGAGTCGAGGACGCGCAGCGGGACGGGGAGGTCGAGCCCCTCCCACTCCCGCATGAGCTCGGTGACGTCCTCCGGGTCGACCCCCACCGTGACCGCCTCGAGCACCGACGGGCGCGACGCGCGCGCGTAGGCGAGCGCGCGCATCGTCGGCCGGTGGATCTTCGACACCAGGACGATGGCGTGGACGCGGCTCGGCAGGGCGCGGGCCTGGGTGAGGTCGTCCCCGAGGGCCAGCTCGTCGCGGACCGTGTCGTAGTGCTTGCGGATCGCGCGCATGAGCACGAACACGACGCCCATGGCGAGGATCGCGATCCAGGCCCCGTGCGTGAACTTGGTGACGAGCACGATGACGAGGACGGTCCCCGTCATCGCGAGCCCGACCGAGTTCACGACCCGCGAGCGGCGCATGCGGGCACGCTCGCGCGGCTGGTGCTCCGTGCGCAGCGCACGCGTCCAGTGCCGCACCATGCCGAGCTGCGAGATCGTGAACGAGACGAAGACGCCGACGATGTAGAGCTGGATGAGCCGCGTGACCTGGGCGTCGAAGGCCCAGATGAGCACGATCGCGGCGACGGCGAGGGTGATGATGCCGTTGGAGAACGCGAGCCGGTCGCCCCGCGTGTGGAGCTGCCGGGGCAGGTAGCCGTCCTTCGCGAGGATCGAGCCGAGCACCGGGAAGCCGTTGAACGCGGTGTTCGCCGCGAGGACGAGGATGAGGCCCGTGACCACGGAGACGGCGACGAACACGAAGGGCGCACCGGAGAACACCGACTCCGTGAGCTGTCCGAGCACGGGGTGCTGCACGTAGTCGGCCGGCAGCGGCTCGCCGTTCAGGGTGAGCTGCTCGTGCGGGTCCTCGACGTAGTGCACGCCGGTCGCGCTCGCGAGGAAGAGGATCACAAGCATCATCACCGTCGAGATGCCGCCGAGCAGCGCGAGCGTCGTCGCCGCGTTGCGCGACTTGGGCTTGCGGAACGCCGGCACGCCGTTGCTGATCGCCTCCACCCCGGTCAGCGCCGCACACCCCGACGCGAACGCGCGCGCGACGAGGAACGCTCCCGCGATCCCGACGAGCCCCTGGTCGAACCCGCTCTCCGCGACGAGCTCGAGATCGGCGCTCTCGGCCGGCGGCAGGTTCCCGGTGACGTACCGGAAGAACCCGACGACCGCCGTCGAGCCGATGGCGAGCATGAAGAGGTACACGGGGATCGCGAAGAGCTTCCCGGACTCCTTGACCCCGCGCAGGTTGACGAGCGTCAGCAGCACGACGAGCACGATCGCGAACGTCGCCTCGTGGCCGCGCAGCGCGGGGATCGCGCTCGCCGCGTACTGGGCCCCGGACGAGATCGACACGGCCACGGTGAGCACGTAGTCGACCATGAGCGCCGAGGCCACGCCCACGCCCGCCGTCGGGCCGAGGTTCACGGTCGCGACCTCGTAGTCGCCGCCGCCCGAGGGGTACGCGCGCACGTTCTGCCGGTACGAGGCGACGACCGTGAGCAGCACGACGACGACGGCGAGGCCGACCCACGGCGAGATCGTCGTGGCCGCCAGGCCCGCGACCGCGAGGGTCAGGAGGATCTCGTCGGGCGCGTACGCGACCGACGAGAGGGCGTCCGACGCGAACACCGGCAGCGCGATGCGCTTGGGCAGCAGCGTGTGCCCCAGCCGCTCGCTCCGCACGGGGCGTCCGACGAGCAGCCGCTTGGCGGCATCAGCGATCTCCGACACGAGGCCTCATGCTATGCCCGTCGTCGGCCGGTCGCCGGTCTCACGGCACGGGCGGGCTGCGGGCGGTATAGCGTTCGTTGCGTGCACTTCGTGATCATGGGCTGCGGCCGCGTCGGTGCGACGCTCGCGCAGTCGCTCGAGGCGAGCGGACACTCCGTCGCCGTCGTCGACCAGAACCCCGACGCGTTCCGCCGGCTCCCCGGCGAGTTCACGGGGAAGAAGGTGACGGGCATGGGCTTCGACCGCGACACCCTCGTGCAGGCCGGCATCGAGGACGCGTACGCGTTCGCGGCGGTCTCCGACGGCGACAACTCGAACATCCTGTCGGCCCGCGTGGTGCGCGAGACCTTCGGCGTCGAGAAGGTCGTGGCCCGCATCTACGACCCGCAGCGCGCCGAGATCTACCAGCGGCTCGGCATCCCCACGGTGGCGACCGTGCGCTGGACCGCCGACCAGGTCCTGCGTCGCATGCTGCCCCTGGGCGCGACCGACGAGTACCGCGACCCGTCGGGTCGCGTCCGGCTCGCCCAGCTCGACTTCCACCCCGCGTGGATCGGCCGCACCGTGCGCGCGATCCAGGAGGCGTCGGGCGCGCGGATCGCCTTCGTGAGCCGGTTCGGGGACGGCGTGACCGTCACCGACCGCACCGTCCTGCAGGAGAACGACGTGCTGCACGTCCTCATGGGCACCGACGACGCACCGACCGTCGAGCGGGTCCTCACGCACGCCCCGAAGACGGAGGTCGAGTGATGCGCGTCGTGATCGCCGGGGCGGGCTCCGTCGGCCGCTCGATCGCCCGCGAGCTGCTGAGCCACGACCACGAGGTCATGCTCGTCGACAAGCAGCCCGCCGCGATGCGCGTCGCGCAGGTCGCCGACGCCGACTGGCTGCTCGCCGACGCGTGCGAGCTCTCGACCCTCGCGGACGCGAAGGTCGACGAGTGCGACGTCATCGTCGCCGCGACGGGCGACGACAAGGTCAACCTCGTGGTGTCGCTCCTCGCGAAGACCGAGTTCGGCGTGCCGCGCACCGTCGCGCGCGTGAACAACCCGAAGAACGAGTGGATGTTCGACGAGTCGTGGGGCGTCGACGTCGCGGTGTCGACGCCGCGCATCATGACCGCCATGGTCGAGGAGGCCGTCGCGGTCGGCGACCTCGTCCGGATCTTCACCTTCCACCAGTCCGGCGCGGACATCCTCGAGGTCACGCTGCCGGTGTCCTCGCCCCTCGTCGGCCGACGGGTCGGCGACGTCGCGTGGCCCCCGGACACGGTGCTCGCCGCGGTCGTGCGGGGCACGCGCCCCATCGCGCCGAGCCAGGACGACACCCTCGAGGCCGGTGACGAGCTCCTCCTCGTCACCGGCGACGAGGCCGACGAGGACGCCCTCTCCCGGCTCCTCGTCGCGACGCCGACGGACGCCGCCGCGGGCCCCGTCACCGACCCGACGACGGGCACGGCCACCGCCACGGCCGACGACGACGCCCCGGTCCGGGACGTCCTCGACGTCCTGCCGCCCCCCGAGGCCGAGGACGCCGCCCTGCTCAGGCCGGACGACCTGCCGCAGGACGACGCACGAGGACCCAGGTGAGCCAGAGCACGAGCGCCCACAGCGGGATGCCCATGACGAGTCGCGCGGTCCCCAGCCACCCGACGGACCCGTCGAGGTAGAGCGGCACCTGGACGGCGAGCCGCGCGGCGAACAGCCCGACCCAGAGCCACGTCGCGGCGGCGTAGCGGCGCATCAGCGTCCGGTCGGAGCGCCACACCTCGGCCCAGCGGGCGAACGCACCAGGCTCTGCCGCGCCGGCCGGCCCGGCGTCAGGCTCTGCCGCGACGGCCGGCTCGGCGTCGGCGGACCGTGCGGTCCCCGTGCCGAAGCCGCTGCGGAAGCCCTCGACGACGAGGCCGACGAGCGGCCAGCGGATCGCGAGCGAGACGAGCAGCGCGAGGAGGTACGCGGCGTTGGTCCACAGCCCCCACGCGAAGTAGTCCTGCGCCTCGCCGGACCTCCAGGCCCAGAAGACGCCGATCCCGACGCCCAGGAGCCCGCCGAGGGCCTGGGTCACGGGCGTGCGCTGCGCGAGCCGGACCCCCACCGCCACGAGCGCGACGGCGACGGAGCCGACGAGCGCCCACGTCAGGTCCGAGGTCGCGACGTAGAGCACGACGAAGACGAGTCCCGGCGCGACGGACTCGACGAGCCCACGGACGCCGCCCACCGCCTCGGCGACGGAGAACTGCTCGCCGGCCAGCGCGCGGACGCCGCGTGCGGGCCCGTCCTCGGGCGCGGCGACGTCGTCGACGACGGTCTCGACCACGTCGGCCTCGTGCGCGACGTCGCCGGCGTCCGTGCCGTCCGGTCGCGTCGACGGGTGCTCGGGGCCGGGGCGTCCCGACGGGGGCGTGCTGGTCATGTGGCGTCCTCGGGGTGTGCTGACGGGCGCCCGCCGGGCGCCGGTGCGCGGTCGGTCACGGTCGCGGCTCGGGTGGTGCGCCGGTCACTCCCCGGGCTTGGGGAGCAGCTCGTAGCGGGGGTTGAACATGGTCCGCCGCCCGTCGACGTCGCACACGAGGCCTTCGACGAGCGCGCGACGACCCGGCTCGATCCCCGCGATGCGCCGACGGCCGAGCCAGACGAGGTCGATCGCGCCGGAGCCGTCGTAGAGCTCGACCTCGACCGTCGGCACACCCTCACGGGGCCGGAGCACGACGGAGCGCAGGATGCCCGTGACCTTGGCCCGCCGGCGGTTCGGCAGGTCCGCGACGGCGCGGCATCCGGTCTGCCGGGCCGCCTCGACCCGTTCCTCGTCCGCGGCGACCTCCTCCTGGGAGGCGAGCGCCGACTGCCAGGCGGCACGCAGGGTCGGGGACATGTCAGCGGATCTCCGTGATCTCGGGGCCACGGGTGAGCGGGTCGAACGACGGCGCCTCGGGCGTGCCCGCCGGCACGGCGGCCGTCGGGGCGGGCGCCTTGCCGGGGAGGTGGAGGGTGAGGAGGTCGCGCGGCGGGCGCGGGCTCTGGTCCCGCACCACGACGATGTTCGCGAACACCGACTCCAGGAGCCGTGCCTCCTGCGGGTCGACCGCGGCCTTCCCCGTGAGGACGCCGCGCAGGAACCAGCGCGGGCCGTCGACCCCGACGAAGCGCGCGGGGCGGACCCCTGTGCGGCCGTCGGGCGCCTGCGCGGGGATGCGTGCGATGAGCTCGCGGCCGAAGGGGCCGGGGACGTCGTCGACCGTCCCGCCCTGCTTCGTGACGGACGCGGCGATCTCGCCGCGGATCTCGTCCCAGATGCCTTCGGAGCGCGGGGCGGCGAACGCCTGGACCTGCAGGCCCGACCCGGCGACCGCGCACGCGACACCGGTGATGCGCTGGGTCTTCTTGTCGACCTCCATGCGCAGCTCCATGCCCGGCACGCCGGGGAGCCACACGGCACCCAGGTCGACGCGCGGACCACGCTCGGGCACCTGCGACGAGTCGTAGGGACCGCGACCGGGGGCGTTCGCCTCGCCTGCCGCGCTCGTCCCCGTCCCGGGGGTCGCGGCGTCGACGGTGTCGGCGGCGTCCTGCGCTGCCGGTGGCTCAGCCGGCTGCGACGACGGGGAGCGACGGAACAGACCCACGAAAGAGCTCCTTCACCTGCCCGGCCACCGCCGGGACTCCAGCCGGGGCGCTCGCCCCGACCCTTCCACAGTAGCCCCAGCGCGCCGTGGCGATCGCCACTCGTCCGCGGGGTGTGGATCGGCCCTGCGCGAACGTGCCGGCAGGGTCACCGTGACCTCGGACGACCTCAGGTCGCCGCGGCCCACCCGCCGCTCGACCCGAAGCCGCCCTCACCGCGGTGCGAGCCGGGCAGGCGCTCGGCGCGGACGAAGCGCGCGCGCTCGACCTTCTGCACGACGAGCTGGGCGACCCGGTCACCGCGGCGCAGCACGACCGCCTCGCGCGCGTCGGTGTTGAGCAGCGTCACCCGGATCTCGCCGCGGTAGCCGGCGTCCACCGTGCCGGGCGCGTTGACGACCGTGAGGCCGTGCTTCGCCGCGAGGCCCGAGCGCGGGTGGACGAACGCCGCGTACCCGTCCGGGAGCGCGATCGAGACGCCGGTCGGGACGACGACGCGCTCGCCCGGGGCGAGCTCGACGTCGACCGTGGTCACGAGGTCCGCGCCCGCGTCGCCCGGGTGGGCGTACGCCGGCAGCGGCACGTCGTCGAGGAGGGTGATGAGGACGTCGACGTCGCCGGGCGTGGGCTGCTGGTCGGTCGGCACCCGGCAGATCCTAGTGCGCACGGTTGCCGGGTGCGAGCACGGCCCCGGTTCCGGGGGCACGCCGGGCGGCTGGGATGATGGAGGCATGACCGACGCCCCGGACCGTTCCCCCCGCCCGACCGACGCCCCGGCGCCCGGGACGGTCGGGCCGGGCTTCCGCGAGCGCGTCCTGCCCGGCGTCGGCGGCTGGGCCGCCGTCGTGGGGTTCGCGGCCGTCCTCGGCGTGGCGCTGTGGCCCGCGAGCCACGCGATCGCGCTCGGCGTCGCGGGACTCGCCGCCGTGGCCGGCCTGGTCGGGCTCTGGTGGACGTCGCCCGTCGTGTCCGTCCAGGACGGGACGTTCCGCGCGGGCCGCGCGTCGATCCCCGTCGTGCTGCTGGGTCAGGTGACGACCCTCGACGCCGACGCCATGCGGGGCGAGCTCGGACCGCGTCTCGATGCGCGCGCCTTCGTGTGCCTGCGCGCCTGGGCCCGCACCGGGGTCCACGTGACGCTCGACGACCCGCAGGACCCGACACCGTACTGGCTCGTCTCCACACGCCGGCCCCAGGCCCTCGCGGACGCGTTGCGGCGCGCTGCCCGCTCGGACGGCTGAACGGCCGGGCCCGCGCCCGGCGGCGGACCGGCCCGTCTCCCCTGCACGACGTCGGCCGCCGTCCCCTGGTGGGGACGACGGCCGACGAGGACGTGCGGGCGCGGGTCAGGCAGCGCACTCCGAGCAGATCTGCTGCCCGTTCTTCTCGTACGCGAGCTGGCTGCGGTGGTGCACGAGGAAGCAGCTCGAGCAGGTGAACTCGTCCGCCTGGCGCGGCAGCACCCGGACGGAGAGCTCCTCGCCGGACAGGTCCGCGCCGGGAAGCTCGAAGCCTTCCGCCGCCTCGGTCTCGTCCTCGTCCACAACGCCCGAGCTCTTGTCGGAGCGACGAGCCTGCAGCTCCTGGATCGAGTCCTCGCTGAGCTCCTCTTCGCTCTTGCGGGGGGCGTCGTAGTCTGTTGCCATCTGTGGGGTCACTCTCCGGAAGTTCGTCGATCGCGACAACGCGCACCCGGTTCCGCCGGCGATGGCCGGCCGTTCCGGACGAGCGCGGGTGCGGGACGCGGGGGTGCGTCCCGGGACGTGGCGTGCCCCGAGGTCGTCGCGGCACGTGCACGCTGATCAATGCACGGCGCACCGGAATTGTTCCCGGCGGGCCACCGGATTCTGCACCATTTCCGGGGCGGATGCACCCCGTGGCGCACGACGCGCCCGGTGTCCTTCGTCACGACCCCCGGCGCACGGTCACTCGTCGGCGTCGGCGCCCACGTCCTCGAGGAGTCGGACGAGCTCCCCGACCCGTCCCGACGCTCCCGCCACGGTCATCTCGTGGTCTGCCGCGCGCTCGCGCAAGCCCGTGAGCACGGCGCCCGCCTCCTGCGCCACGAGGCCTCCGGCGGCCATGTCCCACGGGTTGAGCCCGCGCTCGTAGTAGAGGTCGAGCTCGCCGCTCGCCACGAGGCACAGGTCGATCGCCGCCGAGCCCAGCCGTCGGATGTCCCGGACCCGCGGGAGCACCTCGACGAGCACGCGGGCCTGCGCGCGCCGCCGGTCGGCGTCGTAGCCGAAGCCGGTGCCGACGAGGCACTGGGCGAGCGACGTCGGCTCCACGACCCGCAGGGAGCGGCCGTCCACCGTCGCGCCCCCGCCGAGGCCGGCGGTCCACGTGCGCCCGTCGACGACGGAGTGCACGGCGCCCGCGAGCACGGTCCACTCCTGCGGGTCGGGGGCCCCGACCACGGCCGCGACGGAGACCGCGTACGACGCGACGCCGTACAGGTAGTTGACCGTGCCGTCGATCGGGTCCACCACCCACGTGATGCCCGACGTGCCGGAGGACGCGCCGTCCTCCTCGCCGAGCACGGCGTCGTCCGGACGCGCGGCGGCGATCTCCCGGCGCAGCAGCGCCTCCGAGTCGGCGTCCATCCGGGTGACGACGTCGGTGGCCGACGACTTGGTCGACGCGACCTCGACACGGTCGGGGCGGCCTGTGCGGACGAGGTCGCCGGCAGCGCGCGCGAGCCGCTCCGCGAGCTCGCGCAGGTCGGCGACCGTGACGTCGTCGGGCAGGCGGGGGTCGTCGATGAAGGAGTGCACGGTCACATCCTGCCGGAACCGCGCCGCCCGGGGCGACCCTCCCACGGCCCGGGGGCCGACCAGCCGAGACGCAGCGACAGCAGGCGGAAGCCGAAGATCAGCGCGAGCACGCCCGCCTGGGAGAGCGGGCCGAGCAGGTCCGCCTCCCACAGCCCGACCGTGAGCGCGGCTCCCGCGAGCGCCGGGATCGCGTAGAGCTGCTTGTCCTGGAAGAGCAGCGGCGCCTCGCTCGTGAGGACGTCGCGCAGGATCCCGCCACCGACACCGGTCAGGACGCCGACGAAGACGGCTGCGAGCGGCCCGACGCCGTACTCCAGCCCTTTCATCGTGCCGGAGAGCACGAACAGCGCGAGCGCCCCGGCGTCCAGCACGACGATGCTGCGCCGCAGCCGCTCGAGCCGCGGGTGCCAGAAGAACGTCACGATCCCCGCGGCCGCGGCGACGGCGACCAGACGCCAGTCGGAGATGCCCACGGGCGGGATCGCGCCGATGAGCACGTCGCGGAGCAGACCGCCGCCTAGTCCCGCCGCCCAGGCGAGGACGAGCACGCCCACGAGGTCGTAGCGCTTGCGCACGGCAGCGAGACCGCCGGACAGCGCCGCGCAGAACACGCCGCCGAGCTCGAGGGCGTCACCGGGGACGAGGTCGAGGATCACACGGCGCATCATCCCAAGGCGGCCAGTCCGCGGCACACCGGGCGGGTTGCACCCGCCGCACGCGCGAGGATGGCACCCTCGAGGGAGCGGGCGCGGCGACACGGGAGGGCTGATGGACGAGCTGGAGCTGGTGAGACTGCACGAGGACGGGGAGCACCTCGTCCTCGGCGGGGTGGGCGGTGCCCACTACCTGCTGCCCATCACCGAGTCGTTGCGCGCCGCGGTCCGGCGCGACAGGCCGCACCTCGAGCACCTGCGGGCCGAGGGCGAGCGCAACCTCTCGCCGCGTGAGATCCAGTCGCGGCTGCGCGCCGGCGACGACGTCGAGGAGGTCGCGGAGGCCGCGGGGATCCCCGTGGAGAGCGTGCGCCGTTTCGCCGGCCCGGTGGTGGCGGAGCAGGAGTACGTCGTCGACCGGGTGCGGCGGTCGCCCCAGGGGCACGGCGACGACGCCCCGACGATCGACGACCTCGCGGCGCGCCGGCTCGTGGCCCGCGACGTCGACCCGGCCGGGGTGGTGTGGAGCGCGGCGAGGCAGCACGGCGCGGCATGGGTGGTGACGGCGACGTTCCAGGTCTCGTCGGGTCCGCGCACCGCGCGCTGGACGTACGACCCGGCGTCGCGCGCGCTGCACGCGCTCGACGACGAGGCGCGCTGGCTGTCGCAGCCCGAGTCGGACCCGGACCCGTCGCCGGGGACCGCGGCGGTCTTCGACGTCGACGCCGGGGCCGCGCGCCGCCGGACGGAGCCGGTGACGCCCGAGCCGGACGGCACCGCCGACCTGCTGGACGACCTGGGCCGACGGCGGGGTGTGCGGCCGCGCACCGAGCCCGCGGGGGCTGCGGCGGACCTTCCGGGGCAGGAGCCCTTCGAGGGCTTCGGCCCGCGCGTCGCGCTGCGGGACGGCACGGACGCGGGCACGGATCCCGCCGTCCGGGACACCGACCGGCCCGGGAGCGAGCACGGCGGGCAGGACGACGAGCAGGGTCGTGGGGCGACGGTCGTGCACCTCCCGTCGATCCGGGCGCGCGAGGAGGCGGACCACCCGCACCCCGCCGCCACCCGGGACCACCCGTCGGCTCGAGACCCGCAGGACGCCGTGCGGTCCGAGGACCCGCACGCCGACCCCGCCGACGCGCCGGAGGCTGCCTCGCGGGGCGACGCGTCCGGAGCGGAGCCGGAGCCGGAGCCCGCACGACGCCCGGGTGCGCGCGAGCCGCGCAAGGGCAAGAACCGCTCCCGTGCCAAGGTCCCGAGCTGGGACGAGATCGTGTTCGGCGCGCGGCCCGAGGGCTGACGGGCCTCAGTCCGGAAGGTCGAGCGACAGCCCGTCGGCGGGCGCGAGCGCGCGCGCCGCGGCGGTCGTCATCCGACGCATGTGGTGCCGACGACACAGGACCTCGTACGCCACCTCACCGCCGCCGTCACCGACGTCGCCCACCACGACCTGCTCCCCCGCCACGACCATCCGGCCGTCGACCGTGCGCGCGTTGTGCGTGGCCCGTGCGCCGCACCAGCACAGCGCGTGGGCCTGGAGCACCTCGACGCGGTCGGCGAGCTCGACGAGGCGTGCGGACCCGGGGAAGAGCCGCGTGCGGAAGTCGGCGGTGATGCCGAACGCGAAGACGTCGACCTCCGTCTCGTCGACGAGGCGCGCGAGCTGCTCGACCTGGGCCGGCGAGTAGAACTGGGCCTCGTCGCACACCAGGTAGTCCACCGGGACGGGCTGGGCGGACACGAGCTCCCAGAAGTCGGTGGCGTCCGTGACCTCGAGCGCCGCGACCTCGAGTCCGAGCCGCGAGGAGAGCCGGTCCGTCCCGGCGCGGTCGT
Organism: Cellulosimicrobium sp. Marseille-Q4280; assembly: GCF_943181405.1. Taxonomy (GTDB): domain Bacteria; phylum Actinomycetota; class Actinomycetes; order Actinomycetales; family Cellulomonadaceae; genus Cellulosimicrobium. The sequence goes on along the minus strand of NZ_CALPBY010000002.1, from coordinate 272,128 downwards.
CGCGGGAGAAGATCAGGCCGCGCCGTCCGCGCGCCGCGTGGTTGTGGTCGAGCTGCAGGGCGAGCGTGGACTTGCCGCAGTCCATGGTCCCGGAGAAGAAGACGAGCTCTGCCATGGCGTCAGCGCCCCGCCACGAGGAGCGGGACCCGCATCTCCCGCTCGGTGAGGGAGCCGTGGACGCCGACGAGCGCGAGCGACGCGGCGGTCTGCGTGCGGGAGTCGACGACGGTCGCGCGACCGCGCATCGCCACGACCACGTCGCCCGCGGCCCGGACCGCGTCGTCGCGGGCGTGGAGGCCCAGGAGGCCGCGCGCGAGGACCTCCTCGCGCTCGAGGACGAGAGCGTCGTCCCCCAGCACGTCGCGCCAGCGCGCCGCGACGGCACCCGCCGCGCCAGGCTGGGTGTAGACGTGGACGGCGCGGGGCTCGCCGCCGACGAGCGTCACGCCCTCGTCGAGGACCGGGTCGGTCGCCGCGTCGCGGCGCAGTCCCGGGTCCACGTCGATCATGCCGTGGTCGGCGGTGACGAGGAGCAGCGTGCCCGCGGGGAGCGAGCGCGCGAGGCGCGACAGCTCGCGGTCGAGGTGCTCGAGCTCGTCCCCCCACTGCCAGGAGCCCGAGCCGTGGTGGTGGCCGGCCTTGTCGACCTCGCCCCAGTAGAGGTACACGAGCCCGGGCCGGGAGAGGGCGAGACGCGCCGCGTCCACGCGCCGCTCCAGGGGGTCGGCGGCGGCGTACGTCCCGCCGCGCAGCGCGGCGACGGTCATGCCGGAGCCGGCGAACCGCGCGGGACCGGTCGAGGTGACGGCCACGCCGGCCTCGGCGGCGACGGCGAGGAGAGGCGTCTCGCGCTGGAGCTCGTGGGGGGCCGGCGCTCCCTCCCAGGAGACCATGTTGGCGAGCCCGCCCGTCACCGGGTTGCGCTGGGTGTAGCCGAGCATGCCCGTGCGCCCGGGTGCCGTCCCCGTGCCGAAGGCACCGATCGCCGCCGCGGTCGTGCTGGGGAACGTCGAGGTGAGCGGGCGGACGTCGGGCAGGAGCGAGCGCAGGAACGGCGCGTGACCGGCCCGCTCGGCGAGGTTGAGGTGCCCGAGGCCGTCCACGAGCACGACGCACACGCGGTCCGCGCGCGGCAGGTCCAGGGCGGTGCGCGCGGCTCCGCCCTCGATGCCGGTCGCCGTCGTGACGGGCACGCCGAGCGCGTCGAGAGCTGCCGGCAGCACGGCCGCGAGCGATCCGGTGCCCTGGTCGGGCGCGAGCAGCCCGTCGGCCAGCTGCGGCGCGTCGACGGGCGCGTGCTGCGCCGTCCGGGCGGGCACCGACGTCATCGGGTGCGCTGCGCGGTCGCGCGGGACAGCGCCTTGGCGAAGTCGACCGCGGCACCGACGGCCGCGCGCCCCTCGGCCTCGGCGCTGACGCGGACCACGACGTCGTCGGGCGTGATCTGACCGGTCAGACCGTGGTCCGCCTCGCAGCTCGGGTCGGGGCAGGCCGCGGGCTCGAGGTCGACGCGCGAGACGGCGCCCCAGCCGAGCGCGAGGGTCACCTCGAGCGGGAGGTTGCCGCCGCGGTGCGTCTGCGGGTCTGCGACGACGTGCGTGAGCGACACGGACCGGACCTCCGACAGCGGGACCGACTCCGTCGTCGCCGCAGCGGACGCCGAGGGGTTCTCGCTGTCGGCCGGGTGGTCGTCGACGTGCGCGGTGACGAGCCGGGTCGGGGTCAGCACGAGGACCGTCAGGTGGCGACGGACCTCGGACGCGTCGAACGTCGTCTCCGGGAGCACGAGGTGGGACACGATCTCCTCGCCGGCGACCGCGACGTCGAGGACGTCCGCGACGAGCTCGGGGTAGTACCCGGCCCGGTGGAGCTGGGTCGTCAGGTCGGTCCACGCATCAGGAGCCGTGTCAGGGGTCGCGTCGGGGGTTGCTGAGGGCACCCGCGCATTCTCCCACCCGTCGGTCGCGCGCGGCCAGCCCGCCCGACCCGGCGTGTGGACGACGCCGCGGTCCGCGCGATCAGCCCGGCAGCGCCCGCCGCAGCGCGTCGGCACGCTGGGCGTCGGCGAGGCTCACGCGCGCGCTGAGCACCGCGGCGTCGTGCTCGGACACGACGACCGGGTACAGCTCGAGGCTGCGCACCTCCGGGAGGTCGTCCGCCAGCACCGAGACCCGCGCCAGCACGTCCTCGAGCGCGGCGGTGGCGGCGACCTGCGTCCCCATGTAGCCGAACAGGCGGGGCGCGGCGCGCACCGACCGCACCATCGCCGCCACGTCGACGTCGGTGAGCGGGGGCACGCCGTAGGCGACGTCCCCCAGGAGGTCGACGGCGTCGCCCGCGAGACCGAACGAGACGACCGGGCCGAAGAGCTGGTCCTCGGTGGAGCGCACGACGCACGCCACGCCCGCGTCGGCCATCGCCTGCACCTCGAGCGGCTGGTCCGCGGCGCCCGGCAGCACGGCCGCGAGCGCCTCGCGCATCTGGTCGACGTCGGCGCGCAGCTCCGCCTCGTCGGCGATCCCGAGCCGCACGCCGCCGAGGTCCGCGCGGTGACGCAGACCCGGCGCGGTGGACTTGAGCGCGACGGGCCAGCCGATCTCGCGCGCGGCGGCGACCGCCTCGTCAGGGGTGCGCACGCGCCGCGCGGGCCAGACGTGCACGCCGTAGCACGCGAGGAGGTCGGCGGTCGCCGCAGGGTCGAGGTCGACCTCCGCGGCGCCCGCGAGGGCACGGTCGACGATCTGGCGCGCACGTGCCCCGTCCACGCCTGCGGGCCGGACCGGGGAGCCGTGGTCGGCCTCGCGCCAGCGCGCGTAGCGCACGACCGCGCCGAGCGCGGCCACGGCGTCCTCGGGCGTGGAGTAGGCGGGCACCCGGCAGAGCGCCGTCGCCGCGCTCCCGGCCGCGGCGTCGTCCGCCCCCTCGGCGGGGGACGTCGGTGCGTGCGGGTCGGGGGCCGAGAGCTCGTCGGTGAGACCGTGCAGGCCGAGCATGCTCGCCACCGTCGTCCGTCGCGTGCGCGCGGCGGCAGCGGCGAGGGCGTGCGACAGGTCGACGCGACGCGGACGGACCGTGGGCACCTGGACGGCGACGACGACGTCGCACGCGTCGGGCGCGTAGAGGGCGTCGACGGCCTCGGCGAGACGCTCGGACGAGGCGTCCTCGGGGAGGAAGTCGGACCGTGCGACCACGAGCCCGGCGGACGCGGCCGCCTCGGCGACGAGCGCCGCGAGCGAGGCCGAGCTCGCCAGGATGCCCACGCGCCGTCCGGTGGGGAGGGGCTGGTGCGCGAGGAGCTGCGCGACGTCGATGAGCTGGTGCGTGTTCTCCGCGCGGATGACGCCGGACTGGCGCAGCATCTCGTCGAGCGTGCGCCGCGGGGCGGTCGTGGAGCGCACGGCGTGCCCCGGGGGCACCACGTGGCCGGACCGGCCGGCGGTGACCACGACGACGGGCTTCACCGACGCCAGCCGGCGCGCGATGCGCGAGAACTTGCGCGGGTTGCCGATCGACTCCAGGTAGAGGCACACCACCCGGGTCGCGGGGTCGTCCTGCCAGTACTGCATGAGGTCGTTGCCCGACACGTCGGCCCGGTGTCCCGCCGAGAGGAACGACGACACGCCCAGCCCGCGGCGCGCCGTCGTCGCCAGGAGCGTCACGGCCATGGGTGCGGACTGGGAGAACAGCCCGACGACGCCCGGTCGCGGCAGCTCGTCCGCCAGGGTCGCGGCGAGGGTCGGGCCGCCCGACGACGCGCCATGGGTGACGAGTCCGTAGCTGGCGGGGCCCACGACGCGCAGGCCGGCGGTGTGCGCGACGCGCAGGAGCTCGCGCTGCAGCGCGAGGCCCTCGGGGCCCGTCTCCGCGTACCCCGCGGACAGCACGACGACGCCCCGCACGCCCAGGCGCGCGAGGTGCCGTACGGCGTCGATCGCCTCGGGAGGTCGCAGCGACACGACGGCCAGGTCCACGGGGGCCGGGACGTCGGCGAGCGACGCGTGCGCGGTGACACGCACGGCGTCGGGACCGACGGCGGGGGGTGTGGTCCCGGGTCGCGAGGCCTGGGAGAGCGAGGTCCCGGAGCGGGGCGCCCCGGCCAGGTCCTGTCCGACGACGTGGACCTCGACGCCCGCGCCGTGCCGCAGCGCGGCGAGCGCGCGGTGCGCGAGGAGCGACTCGATGCCCGCGGGCTCCTCCGTGGCCGGGTCGTCCGGACCGACGAGCACGACGCTCGACGCGCCGAGCAGACCCTGCATGCTGCGCGCCTCGGCGCGGTGCTCGCGGTCGGCCATGACGGCCCGCGAGCGCTCCGTCGGGTCGAGGTCCACGCTGACGACGACGAAGCCGTCGTCCATCTGCTGGCGCACGTCGTAACCGGCCTCGCGGAAGACGGCGAGCATCTTGCCGTTCTGCGGCAGCACCTCCGCCGTGAACCGCTGCACGCCGAGCTCGCGCGCGGCGGCGGCGAGGTGCTCGAGCAGCACGGACCCGAGGCCGCGGCCCTGCGCCGAGTCGGCGATGTTGAACGCGACCTCGGCCTCCCGCCCGGTCGTGCGGTCGAACCGTGCGACACCGATGATGTCCTGCTCCCCCGCAGCGCCGTCGTCGGGCACGCCGCTGCGAGGCCGGACGGCGACGAGCGCCACGCGGTCGGAGTGGTCCACGCGCGTGAACCGGTCGAGGTCGCGGTCCGACAGGCGCTGCATCGGGGCGAAGAACCGCAGGTACGTCGACCGCTCGGACTGGGAGACGTGGAAGCGCTGGAGGGCGTCGGCGTCCTCGGGGCGGATCGGGCGCACGTGCGTCGTCGTGCCGTCGCGCAGGACGACGTCGGCCTCCCACTCGACCGGGTAGTCGACGGGGTGCTGGATGGGGTGGGACCCGACGTCGGCGCCGCTCACGCCCCCAGGCTATGCGGTGGGCGGCGCGGTGCGCCTGCACCCGCGCGGCCCGGTCGAGGAGGACAATCGTCCTGAGCGGCCGGGGGCGTGGTCCGGCTGTGGGACGCGTGGGCTACCCTCGCGTCCGGCGGGAAGGCCGTCCGCCACCCCGACCAGCGTCCCCACGCACCGACCGGCAGGAGCCCGCACGACCATGGCGCGCAAGCCCTCGACCCCCTCGCTCGACCCGGCCGAGGTGAACGAGACGATCGTCGACGTCGACGTCGCCACGGAGATGGAGGGGTCGTTCCTCGAGTACGCCTACTCCGTCATCTACTCGCGCGCCCTGCCGGACGCACGTGACGGGCTCAAGCCCGTGCAGCGCCGCATCCTCTACATGATGGCCGACATGGGCCTGCGCCCCGACCGCTCGCACGTGAAGTCTGCGCGGGTCGTCGGCGAGGTCATGGGCAAGCTGCACCCGCACGGCGACAGCGCGATCTACGACGCGCTCGTGCGCCTCGCGCAGGACTTCTCCCTGCGCCTGCCGCTCGTCGACGGGCACGGCAACTTCGGTTCGCTGGACGACGGACCGGCCGCCTCCCGGTACACCGAGGCGCGTCTCGCCCCGTCGTCGCTCGCGATGACGACCGGCCTCGACGAGGACGTCGTCGACTTCGTGCCCAACTACGACAACAAGCTCACCCAGCCCGAGGTCCTCCCGGCCGCGATCCCGAACCTGCTCGTCAACGGGGCGTCGGGCATCGCGGTCGGCATGGCGACGAACATGGCGCCGCACAACCTCGTCGAGGTGATCGCCGCCGCGCGCCACCTCGTGCAGCACCCCGATGCCGACCTCGAGGCGATCATGCGGTTCGTGCCCGGGCCGGACCTGCCCTCGGGCGGCAAGATCGTCGGGCTCGACGGCGTGCGCGACGCGTACCGTACCGGACGCGGCTCGTTCCGCACGCGGGCCACCGCCCGGGTCGAGAACCTCACGCCGCGCCGCAAGGGCATCGTCTTCACCGAGCTGCCGTACGTCGTCGGCCCCGAGAAGGTCATCGAGAAGATCGCCGAGGGCGTCAAGGCGAAGAAGATCCAGGGCGTCACCGCGGCGACGGACCTCACCGACCGCGAGCACGGCCTGCGCATCGTCGTCGAGGTCAAGACGGGCTTCAACCCCGAGGCCGTGCTCGAGCAGCTCTACCGGTACACGCCGCTCGAGGACTCGTTCGGCATCAACAACGTCGCGCTCGTCGACGGCCAGCCGCGCACGCTCGGCCTGCGCGAGCTGCTCGTCGTCTGGGTGGACCACCGCATCGACGTCGTGCGCCGCCGGTCCGAGCACCGCCTGCGCAAGCGTTCGGAGCGCCTGCACCTCGTCGACGGCCTGCTGATCGCGATCGTCGACATCGACGAGGTCATCCAGGTCATCCGCTCCTCGGACGACGCGCGCGCCGCGCGCGAGCGCCTGCAGGCCGTCTTCGACCTGTCCGAGCCGCAGGCCGAGTACATCCTCGAGCTCCAGCTGCGCCGCCTGACGAAGTTCTCCCGCGTCGAGCTGGAGAAGGAGCAGGACGCGCTCCGCCAGGAGATCGCCGCGCTGCAGGAGATCCTCGGCGACGACACGAAGCTCCGCGCCGTCGTCTCCGCGGAGATGGCCGACGTCGCGAAGACCTACGGCACGCCGCGACGCACCATCCTGCTCGAGTCCGCGGGCGCCGCACCGACCACGACGGCGGCCGTGCCGCTCGAGGTGGCCGACACGCCCTGCTGGGCGCTCTTCTCGGCGACGGGCCTGCTGGCCCGGACGAGCGACGACACCGAGCCGGCACGGAGCGGCGCACGGGCCGCGCACGACGTCCTGCGCGGCCGCGTCCGCACGACGGCGCGCGGCGAGATCGGCCTCGTCACGAACCGTGGGCGCCTGGTCCGCGTCTCCGTCCTGGACCTGCCCGCGATCCCCCCGACGGACGGCGCCCCGAGCCTGTCGGGCGGCGTGCCGCTCAGCGAGGTCGTCGCGCTCGAGCCGGGCGAGGAGGCCGTGACCATCGCCTCGCTCGACGCCGACGCTCCCCCGCTCGCGCTCGGCACCGCGCAGGGCGTCGTCAAGCGCGTCCTGCCGGGAGACGTCCCCAGCAACCGCGACGCGTGGGAGGTGATCGGGCTCAAGGACGGCGACGCCGTCGTGGGCGCCGCACCCGCGACCGACGCGGACGAGCTCGTGCTCGTCAGCAGCGACGCGAGCCTCCTGCACTTCGACGCGAGCTCCGTCCGGCCGCAGGGCCGGTCGGCGGCAGGCATGGCGGGCATCCGGCTCGCGGACGGCCAGCGCGTCACATTCTTCGGTGTCGTCGCAGCCGACGTGCGGGACCTCGCCGTCGTGGTCACCGTCGCCGGGTCGTCGGGCGCGCTGCCCGGCACCCAGACGGGCGCCGCCAAGGTGACGCCGTACGAGCTGTACCCCGGCAAGGGGCGCGCGACGGGCGGAGTCCGGGCGCACCGCTTCCTCAAGGGCGAGGACGCGTTGATCCTCGCCTGGGTCGGGCAGGGACCGCCGCGCGCGACGGGTGCGGGGGGCCAGTCCGCCGAGCTGCCCGAGGCCGATCAGCGCCGCGACGGCTCGGGCACGCCGCTCTCCTCCCCGATCACGGCCGTCGGATAGAGACTCTGTGGCGACGGCTCCGGCCCGGCTCGGGGATCCTCTCGGCGGGCTGGGGCGCTCGGCGGCGGTAGACGTCCACTACCCTCACGAGGGCGGCGCGCACGCCGCGGTCGTGGTCGCCGCCGACCCGTCGTTCCTGTCCGTGATCGACACCCGGACGATCTCGGTGCCGACAGTCGAGCCCTACGTGCCGGGGCGCTTCTTCGAGAGAGAGCTCCCGCCGCTGATCGCGGTCCTCGCGGAGGTCGCCACCATCGACCTGCTGATCGTCGACGGTTACGTCACGCTCGACCCACAGGGAACCCCGGGGCTGGGTGCCCACGTCGCGCAGTCCGGCGTCGCACGGGCGATCGTCGGCGTCGCCAAGAAACGGTTCCGCCCGGCGACGCACGCCGTCAGCATCCTGCGCGGCACGAGCGGTCGTCCGCTGCACGTCACCGCGACAGGGATCGACCTGACGGCCGCGGCGAGGCTGGTCGTGGACCTGCCCGGCGACGGGCGGATCCCCAGCCCGCTACGACTCGTCGACCGGCTCGCGCGGTCCGGACCGGCCTCCGTCGCGGCCCAGGCGCCGCACTGAACCGACGGACCGAAGCCGTCAGTCCCCCTCGAACCGAAGCTCCGTGCCCGGAGCGTCTCGGCACCGCACGGCGAGGTCGAGGACCTGCACCAGAACCGCGACGTCGCCGCGTGCGGCGCGTCCGGCCAGAGTCCGGAGCTCGGAGACGAGCTGACCCATCTCCGTCCGGCTGAGGGTGACGTCACCGTACGGGTCGGTGCGGCCGAGCATCGGTAGCCCGCTCCTCGGAAGAGCTCGCGCCAACGTGTCGCCGTCGTCGAGGACCACGGCGAGCGTCTTCGTCGACCGTCGACGTGGGCTGGTCCCCGCCTGCACGACGCGGGCGAGAGTCACGTCGATGCCCACGCGACGCCGTCCTCGGCGCGGGTCAGGACGGTCCTGCGTTCACGACGCAGCACGCCCAGGACGAGGAGCAGCTGGCCTCCGACGTACGTGAGCATGACCCAGAAGCCGTGCTCAGGCAGGTCGTACCTGGGGGCGAACGCGTCCAGCGCGATGAGGGCGTCCGACACGAGGAAGACCGCACCGCCGACGGCGGCGAGGCGGTCGACACCCGTGGCGGTGACCGCCATCGCGACGAGGCACAGCCCGTAGACGACCACCGGGACGAGGAGCGCTCCCGCACCGGGCGCGCACGCCACGACGAGAGCGACGAGGGCGAGCACGTACGGCGCGAGAGCGGTCGGGCGTCGGAGGACGGAGCCCGCACGGTAGGGCCAGAACGCGAGCGTGTAGGTCACCTGGGCGCAGAGGAAGAAGCCCACCATGACGAGGAACGCGGCGTCGCCGTCGGCGAGGTCCGGCGCGGTGTCCCCGAGCCACGAGAAGCCCAGTGCGAGGAGCGTGAGGCGGACGAGGCGAGAGCGGCGTCGTACCGTACCGGCCGCGGACCGCGTGGCGAGCCACAGGCAGCCCGCGAGGACGGGCATGAGGAACCACTGCGACGTGTCGGCGAGCGTCGAGGCGCCGGTGAGCTGTGCCACGAGGTGGACGAGGGTGAGCAGGGCGAGCGCGCCCCACGCGGCGAGCATGGGCGTCGTGACTCCTTCTGTCGTGCGGCCGGCACCGTCACCGGCAGGAGCATCGTAGGCCGGGTGGGCTCACCACCGGGCGACGTCGCCGCGAGACTCCAGCACGACCGCCTCCATCGCCGCACGGCACCGGGTCATGAGCTCGACGACGTCGGCAGGGCCGGCGCCCCGGGGTCGCTCGGCCGGGAGGATCGTCAGCCGCAGCGGTGGCCGGGGGCGCCACCGGGACCGTCGGCCGTAGGTGAAGACCATCGGCACGACCGGCACGACCAGCCGGCAGGCGTACGCGAACGCTCCACGCCGTTCGAGCCGGTAGCGCACGACGTCGTCCGCGGAGGTCTCGGGGTCGACGTCACGCGAGCCGCGTCGCCGCAGCACGCGACGCGCACCTCGTGGCCACGCCCGCGCAGGGCGTTCGCGAAGCGCCGGGCCGAGATCGTCGTCCCGTTGGTGGGATCCTCGAACTGGTCGATGACGAGCAGGACGCGCACGCGCGACTCCCTTGCCAGCGCTCGGCGCACGGTCCCCGTCTGCTGACGGGATGTCGTCAGGCTAGAGGACCGCCGCCCACCGGGCCCGGACCCGCCGGGAGCGTGTCGTGTCGCCGTGGCCGGCTCCGCCGTCACGCCGTTCAGGCCGTTCAGGCCGTTCAGCCCGCGACCGTCGTGCGTGACGGTCTGGTTCAGGCGTTCGCGAGCTCCCGGTCGTCCTCCGCCACGGGCTTCTGGTCCTCGTAGCGGCGCACGATGCGGCTGACGGTCGACCGCGACGCCGAGACCTGCTGGGCGATCTCCCGCTGGTTCAGGCCCTGGCGGGCGAGCTCGACGATGCGGCGGTCGCGCTCGGCGGTCGGGTCCTCGCCCAGCGAGGCCTCGTCGGTCCCGGTCGCCGCGGCCTGCGCGCCCCCTCGGGGACGGTCGAGGTCGAAGACCTCGACGCGCCGGGTGTGACCCGTCACGGCTGCGGGCTCGACGGCCTGCGCCGCGCCGGTGGTGTCCGGGACGGGCTGGTCCCAGGGGAGCGGTCCGGTGCGCCCGAACACCTCCTTGACCCGCGCCGAGAGGTCGGGAAGCGCCTCGAAGGCGGTCTCGGGCGCGTAGGGCTGCTCGTCCGGATCGACGACCGGAGCCTCGGCCCGTGCCGCGCCGGCCCGGCGTCCCGGAGTCGGCACGACGGACTGCGGGGCCTCGATCGCGCGGACATCGGCGTCGCGCGCCGACTCCAGCGCGAGGCTCTCCGGGCCGCGCGCCTCGGCGGGCGCGGCGGTCCGGGCCGCGAGGTCCGCGGAGGTCTCGGCCGGCCCACGGGCGGTGCCACGCTTGACGGAGCTCGCCCCGATGAGGTCGAGCCGGTTGGCGTGGCGCTCTGCGGCCTCCAGGCGGTCGACCCAGATCTGCATGCGGCGCTCGAAGTCCTCGACCGTCAGCAGCTTGAGGGCACCGTCCCGAGCGGCGCGCTGACGCTGGTGGGCGGCACGGACCTTGCGCAGGTCAGCCGCCGAGCCGGAGCTGTCGACGCGTGCGTCGCGCCACTGCTCCAGGGCGGTGACGTACCCGTGGACGCGCGTCTCGCGGCGACGCTCGTCGAGGGTGTGGCCCGTGACCATGTGCCGCTCCCCCACGAGGGCGAGGTGCCACATGAGCGCGGCGACCAGCGGCGGCACGAACCGGAACACCACCATGTACGGGGTGCTGTCGGTCGGGACGGCGATCTCGTGGAGCGCCGCGAACACGCCGGACGTGCCCGAGAGCACCCAGGTGAGCGTGAGGAGGATGCCGTACGGGCGGCCCTCGAGCGCCGCGTTGCGCGCCATGAGCGCCACGGCGACGAGGCTGACCTCGAGGAAGCCCGCCAGGCCGTACGCCTCGAGCGGCGACATGTGCGCGACCTCGAGACCGAACAGGACCATGCCGCTGTAGGCCAGGGCGGTGGCGATCGTCGCCGCGACGACCACCGCGACCATCGGGAGGTGCCTGCCGCGGTAGCGCGCCTGCCGCGATCCGCCCGAGCCGGTCTGGTCCTGCTGTGTCACGTGATCCTCCGAAAAGTGGTGTGGGCGCACATATCCCAACACTCAGGACAGTCCACGTCAACGCACCAGAAGGATCCGCAACCAGATCGTGAACAGCGACGACACGGGCGGCGACGCCGGGTGAGCCCGGTCGGTCATGGCCTCCCTCGTCGCTGTCGCGACAGCACGACGCCGCGCCCCCGTACGGGGGCGCGGCGTCGGTGGTGCGAGGCAGTCGTCAGACGTTGAACCCCAGCGCGCGGAGCTGGTCCTTGCCGTCGTCGGTGATCTTCTCCGGGCCCCACGGCGGCATCCAGACCCAGTTGACGCGGAAGCCGTCGACGAGGCCGTCGAGCGCCTGCGCGGACTGGTCCTCGATGACGTCGGTCAGCGGGCAGGCCGCGGACGTGAGCGTCATGTCGATGACCGCGTGGTTGTTCTGGTCGATCTGGATGCCGTAGATGAGGCCGAGGTCGACGACGTTGATGCCGAGCTCGGGGTCGATGACGTCGCGCAGCGCCTCCTCGACGTCCGCGACGTTCGGCGGGCTCGGTGCGACACCCTCCACGGGTGCGCCGGTCTCGGTGCTCATCGGTTCTCCTCCGTTGTTGCCCCGGCAGCGTGCGCCGCGCGGTTCTGGTCTGTGGCGACCCGGTCCAGTGCGCCCGAGGTCACGAGCGAGTCCCGCAGCGCCGCCCAGCCGAGCAGGGCGCACTTGATGCGGGCAGGGTACTGCGAGACGCCCGTGAACGCCGTGGCGTCCTCCAGCTCGTCCTCCGCGGCCTCGTCGAGGCCCTTGCCGCGCGAGCCCATGAGCTCGCGGAACACCTCGCCGAGGTGCTCGGCCTCGGTCACGGGACGGCCGGTCACGAGGTCGGTGAGCACCGACAGGGACGCCTGGGAGATGCTGCACCCCTGTCCCTCCCAGCTCACGCGCCGGACCACGGGTCCCGCGGCGTCGCCGTCGGCCAGGCCGCCGAGCTCCACGCGCAGCGTCACCTCGTCGCCGCACGTCGGGTTGACCTGGTGCGACTGGCCGCTCGGGGCGCCGTCGGTCACCTCGACGAGACCTCGCCCGTGCGGGGTCCTCGCGTGGTCGAGGATGACCTGCTGGTACATCTGCTCCATCGAGCTCATCCGGAGTCCTCTCAGTCCACCGAGAAGAACGCGCGGACCCCCGCCAACGCTTCCCGGAACGCGTCGACGTCCTCGCGCGTCGTGTACACCGACGCGGACGCGCGAGCCGTCGCCGCGACGCCGAACCGCCGGTGCAGGGGCTGGGCGCAGTGGTGGCCCACGCGCACGGCGATGCCCGCGTCGTCGAGCACCTGCCCGACGTCGTGCGCGTGCACGCCGTCCACGACGAACGACACGACGGCGAGACGGTCGACAGGCTCGCGCGGACCCACGACCCGCACGCCCGGGATCTCCCCGACGCGCAGGAGCTCGGCCGCGAGGTCGTGCTCGTGCGCGGCGACGCCCTCCATGCCGAGCTCGTGCAGGTACCGCGCCGCGGCACCGAACCCGACGATCTGCGCCACGGCCTGCGTGCCCGCCTCGAACCGCTGGGGCGGCGCCATGTACGACGACTCGGTCATCGTGACGACCTCGATCATCGACCCGCCGGTCGTGACGGGCGGCAGCGCCTCGAGCAGCTCGCGCCGTCCGTAGAGCGCGCCGACGCCCGTCGGGCCGAGCATCTTGTGCGCGGAGAAGACCGCGAAGTCGACGCCGAGCGCCGGCAGGTCGACGGGCAGGTGCGGCACCGACTGGCACGCGTCGAGCACCGTGAGGGCGCCGACCTCGCGCGCCCGCGCGACGATCGGCGCCACCGGCGTGATCGCACCCGTCACGTTCGACACGTGCGTGAACGCGACGACGCGCGTGCGCTCGGTGATCACCGTGGCCGCGTCCTCGACGCGCACACGCCCGTCGTCGTCGACCTCGAACCACCGCAGCACGGCGCCCGTGCGTGCCGCGAGCTCCTGCCACGGCACGATGTTGGCGTGGTGCTCCGCCTCGGTGACGACGATCTCGTCGCCCGGTGCGAGCGCGAAGCGGCGGGCCGCGGATCCCCCACGGCCGAGCGTCGCGTTCGACAGGCCGTACGCGACGAGGTTGATCGCGGCCGTCGCGCCGGACGTCCAGACGATCTCGCCCGGTCGCGCGCCCACGAACGCCGCGACGTCGGCCCGGGCGTCCTCGAACGCCTCGGTCGCCTCCTCGGCGAGCTGGTGCGCGCCGCGGTGCACCGCGGCGTTGCGCTCCTCGTAGAAGTCGACCTCGGTGTCGAGGACGACCTGCGGCTTCTGCGACGTCGCCGCGGAGTCGAGGTAGACGAGCGGACGACCACCGCGCACGGTGCGCTCGAGCAGCGGGAAGTCCGCCCGCACGGCGGCGAGCTCGCCCGCCGTCAGGCGCGACGGGCTGCCGTCGAGCCGGCCGGCGGTGTGCGCGGTGGTCGTCATGGTCGTCTCCTCACAGGTGCTGCGGCGCCGTGCGGTCGGGACCGCTCGGTCAGGCCGACGCGGCCGAGGCGGACTCGACCGAGCCGCCGAGGTAGCGGTCGTAGCCCTCCTCCTCGAGGCGGTCCGCGAGCTCCGAGCCACCCTGCTCCGCGACCTTGCCGTCGACGAAGACGTGGACGAAGTCCGGCTTGATGTAGCGCAGGATGCGCGTGTAGTGCGTGATGAGCAGGAAGCCTGCGTCGGTGTTGCCGTGGACGCGGTTGACGCCCTCGGAGACGATGCGCAGCGCGTCGACGTCGAGGCCGGAGTCGGTCTCGTCGAGGACGGCGAACTTCGGGCTGAGGAGCTCCATCTGGAGGATCTCGTGACGCTTCTTCTCACCACCCGAGAAGCCCTCGTTGACCGAGCGCTCCGCGAACGACGCGTCCATCCGCAGGCGCTCCATGGCGCCCTTGACGTCCTTGGTCCAGTGGCGCAGCGCGGGGGCCTCGCCGTCGATCGCGGTCTTCGCGGTGCGCAGGAAGTTCGAGACGCTCACGCCCGGCACCTCGACGGGGTACTGCATCGCGAGGAACACGCCGGCGCGGGCGCGCTCGTCGACGCTCATCGCGAGGACGTCCTCGCCGTCGAGCGTCACGGAGCCGCTCGTCACCTGGTACTTGGGGTGACCGGCGATGGAGTAGGCGAGCGTGGACTTGCCCGAGCCGTTCGGTCCCATGATGGCGTGGATCTCGCCGCTGTTGATGGTCAGGTCGACGCCGCGCAGGATCGGCTTCGGCCCTTCCTTGGTCTCGACGCTGACGTGCAGGTCGCGGATCTCGAGAGTGGACATTCGTGGTTCTCCCAGAAGTGTGGTGATGACGTTCGGGTGCGGCCGCTCGGGCCGGGTGTCAGGGGGTGCCGACGGTGGAGTCGACGTCGACGAGCACGCGCTCGCCGTCGACCGTCACCGGGTAGACGGGCACGGGCCGCATCGCGGGGAGCGCCGTGGGCTGACCGGTCCGCAGGTCGAACTGCGAGCCGTGCAGCCAGCACTCGACGAAGCAGCCCTCCACCTCGCCGTCCGACAGGGACACGGCCCCGTGCGAGCAGATGTCCGAGATGGCGTGCCACCCGCCGTCGCCGTCGCGCACGACGGCGACCTCGACGGTGGCACCCGCGGCGGACGCGAGCTCGACGCGCAGCGCCTCCTCCGGTCCGAGGTCCGCGGTGGTGCAGGCGAGCTGTGCGGTCACGCCACGCCCTCGGCCGTCCCGTCGATGACGGACATCGACTTGCTCAGCTCGCGCTCGATCGCGTCCAGCAGGCGCTGCTCGACCGACTCGACGCCGATCTCGTGGATGAGCTCGGCGAAGAAGCCGCGCACGACGAGACGGCGCGCCTCGATCTCGGGGATGCCCCGGGCCTGCAGGTAGAAGAGCTGCTCGTCGTCGAACCGGCCGGTCGCCGACGCGTGACCCGCGCCCTCGATCTCGCCCGTCTCGATCTCGAGGTTCGGCACGGAGTCCGCGCGCGCCCCGTCGGAGAGGACGAGGTTGCGGTTGAGCTCGTACGTGTCGGTGCCCTCGGCCGCGGCCTGGATGAGCACGTCGCCCACCCACACCGTGTGCGCACCCTCGCCCTGCAGCGCGCCCTTGTACGTCACGCGGGACTTGCAGCGCGGGACGGCGTGGTCCACGAACAGGCGGTGCTCCTGGTGCTGGTCCGCGTCCGCGAAGTACAGGCCGACCATCTCGACCTCACCGCCCTCGGCGGTGAACTCCGCGTCGGGCGTGATGCGCACGACGTCGCCGCCGAGCGTCACGACCACGTGCTTGAGGCGCGCGTCCCGACCGATGCGGGCACGGTGCGACGAGGCGTGCACCGCGCCGTCGGCCCAGTCCTGGACCGAGACCACGGTGAGGTGGGCGCCGTCCTCGACGACGATCTCGACCGTCTCGTTGAGCGTCGCGGCACCGATGTGGTCGAGCACGACGACGGCCTCGGAGTGCCGCTCGGCGCGCACGAGGACATGGCTCGCGGTCGGCGTGGCGCCGTGGCCCTCGACGCGCACCGAGGTGACGTCCGACGCGACGGCCTCCTTCGGCACGGTGATGACCGTCGCCTGCTCGAAGGAGTTCCACGCCGTGACGGCGGTCCGGTCGCCCGGCTTGCCGGCCGTGCCGAGCCGCTCGTCGCCGCGACCGACGATCGAGACCTGCACCTCGGGCGCCTCGACGACCGTGACACGGACGTCGCCGCCGCCGGACTGCCCGACGAGCTTGTCGTCGAACAGCGGCGCGAGCCGCGCGACGGGCGAGAAGCGCCACTCCTCCTCGCGCCCGGAGGGCACGGGGATGTCGGCGAGGTCGAACGACGTGAGGCGCTCGGCGCGCGAGCCCTGCGGGACGACGCCGTGGGAGTGCGCCCCGTCGGCCTGCGCGCGCGAGTGGTCGGTGGTCAGTCCGGCCTCTTCGGGAATGGTGGTGGTGGTCATATCAGCCGACGGACCCTTCCATCTGCAGCTCGATGAGGCGGTTGAGCTCGAGCGCGTACTCCATGGGCAGCTCGCGCGCGATGGGCTCGACGAACCCGCGCACGATCATGGCCATCGCCTCGGTCTCCTCCATGCCCCGGGACATGAGGTAGAACAGCTGGTCCTCGCTCACCCGCGAGACCGTCGCCTCGTGCCCCATGGACACGTCGTCCTCGCGGACGTCGACGTACGGGTAGGTGTCGGACCGGGAGATCTGGTCGACGAGGAGCGCGTCGCACAGCACGGTCGAGGCCGAGTGCGAGGCGCCCTCGAGCACCTGGACCAGGCCGCGGTAGGACGTGCGGCCACCGCCGCGCGCGACCGACTTCGAGACGATCGACGACGACGTGTGCGGCGCGGCGTGCACCATCTTCGCGCCCGCGTCCTGGTGCTGGCCCTCGCCCGCGAACGCGATGGAGAGCGTCTCGCCGCGCGCGTGCTCGCCGAGCAGGTAGATCGCCGGGTACTTCATGGTGACCTTCGAGCCGATGTTGCCGTCGACCCACTCCATCGTCGCGCCCTCGGCCGCGGTCGCCCGCTTGGTCACGAGGTTGTAGACGTTGTTCGACCAGTTCTGGATGGTCGTGTAGCGCACGCGCGCGTTCTTCTTGACGATGATCTCGACGACCGCGGAGTGCAGCGAGTCGCTCGAGTAGATCGGCGCGGTGCAGCCCTCGACGTAGTGCACGTACGAGCCCTCGTCCGCGATGATCAGCGTCCGCTCGAACTGGCCCATGTTCTCCGTGTTGATGCGGAAGTAGGCCTGGAGCGGGATCTCGACGTGCACGCCCGGCGGCACGTAGACGAACGACCCGCCCGACCACACGGCCGAGTTGAGCGCCGCGAACTTGTTGTCACCGGACGGGATGACCGTGCCGAAGTACTCCTGGAAGAGCTCCGGGTACTCGCGCAGGCCCGTGTCCGTGTCGACGAAGATGACGCCCTGCGCCTCGAGGTCCTCGCGGATCTGGTGGTAGACGACCTCGGACTCGTACTGCGCCGCGACGCCCGCGACGAGGCGCTGCTTCTCCGCTTCCGGGATGCCGAGCCGGTCGTACGTGGCCTTGATGTCCTCGGGCAGGTCGTCCCAGCTCGTGGCCTGCTTCTCCGTGGAGCGCACGAAGTACTTGATCTTGTCGAAGTGGATGCCCGTGAGGTCGGAGCCCCAGCTCGGCATCGGCTTCTTGTCGAACAGGCGCAGCGCCTTGAGGCGGCCCTTGAGCATCCACTCCGGCTCGTTCTTCAGCGCGGAGATGTTGCGCACGACCTCCTCGGAGAGCCCGCGCTGCGCGGACATCCCGGCGGCGTCGCTGTCGTGCCAGCCGTACTCGTAGGAGCCGATCGAGGCGATGATCTCGTCGTCGGTCTGCTTCTCACCGGTCGGCAGAGCCGTGCCGGCGGCGTCCTGGGTGGGAGCGCTCATGGTGTTCCTTCCACTGTCCGTCGATGCGGAGGGGGCAGTCGGTTCGGGGCGGCCGGGATACCCGGCGTCGTGCGGTCGTGCGGGTGGTCAGGTGGTGACGGGTCGTCGTGCGGTGCTGTCAGCCCGTGCCCGACGGCGGTCTCCCGCGCGTCCGGACGTCACCGGCGCCCGGGAGCCGGGCGGCCGGGTGGAGCGGGATGTTCGTCGTGCACGCGTGCCCGCCCCCGGCGAGGGTCGCGAGACGCTGCACGTGCGAGCCGAGGAGCTGGGCGAAGACCTGGGCCTCGGCCTCGCACAGCTGCGGGAACTCCTCCGCGACGTGCTGCACGGGGCAGTGCCCCTGGCACAGCTGCACGGCCGAGGTCCCGGGGACGGGACGCACGCTGGCCGCGTAGCCGTCGTCCGCGAGCGCCGCGGCGAGCTGCGCGGCCCGGCCCTCGACGTCGTCGGCGTCCAGGCGTCCGGCGTAGCGCTCGCCGAGCTCGGCGAGCCGCTCGTGCGCGAACCGCTCGACGGCGTCGGGACCGGCCACGTCGCGGAGGAAGCGCAGGGCGTCGGTGGCGAGGTCGGCGTACGTGCCCGAGAGCTCGCCCTGTCCGGCGGACGTCGCCACGTACCGCCGCGCGGGGCGACCGCGCATCCCGGTGGCGTGACCGGCGTCGTGCACGGCGACGAGGTCGTCCACCTCGAGGAGGGCGAGGTGGCGGCGGACCGCGGCCGGGGTGAGGCCGAGGGTCGCCGCGAGGTCGGCGGCGCTCACGGGGCCCGCGCTCGCGACGAGCTCGAGCACGCGCTCGCGCGTGCGTCCGTCCGCGTCCGCGGGGTGCACCACGGGGCGCAGCATGCCGGGCGGGGTTGCTCCTGCTGCCATGCTCACCTCCTGCGGTGCGTCCTCTGCGGGTCGTCGGTGGATCAGGGACCGGGTCGCTCGCGCGCACGACGCGCCCCCGATATAGACAACATGGTTGTTCCCTAATTGCCGGAGCGCAAGCAAGGCCACCCTCAGACCCGCGTCCTGCGGGCACGGATGTGGCGTACGCGACAGCCGTGCCGTCCGGGCCCGCGGGGCGGCTCGGTGACGCGCGAGACCCCTAGAATCGGCCGGGTGCCCGCCCCTGCCGTGCTCGTGCACGACCTCGTGAAGCGCTACGACGGTCGTGCCGTCGTCGACGGCGTGTCGCTCACCGCGGAGCGCGGCGCGATCACCGCGGTGCTCGGACCGAACGGCGCGGGGAAGACGACGACCGTCGAGTGCTGCGAGGGCCTCCGCGCGCCCGACGCCGGCAGCGTCCGGGTGCTGGGGCTGGACCCGGTCTCCGAGGCGCGCGACCTGCGCCCCCGGGTCGGTGTGATGCTGCAGGACGGCGGCCTGCCGACCGGGGTCCGCGCGCTCGAGATGCTGCGCCACGTCGCGTCGATGTACGCGAGGCCGCGCGACGTCGGCGAGCTCACCGAGCGCCTCGGGCTGGAGAGCTTCGCGCGCACGACCGTGCGACGCCTCTCGGGCGGCCAGCGGCAGCGCCTCGCGCTCGCCGCCGCCGTGGTCGGGCGGCCCGACGTCGTGTTCCTCGACGAGCCCAGCGCGGGCATGGACCCCCAGAGCCGGCACGCGGTGTGGGAGCTCGTGCGCGAGCTGCGGGCCGACGGCGTCGCCATCGTCCTCACGACGCACCTCATGGACGAGGCGGAGGACCTGGCGGACCAGGTCTACGTCGTCGACCACGGCAGGGTCATCGCCGCGGGTGCCACGCGTTCGCTCCTCGAGGCCGGGGCGGACGGCGAGGCCGACCGGACGGTGCGCTTCGAGGCGGAACCCGGGCTCGACCTCGCAGGCCTGGACGCCGCGCTCGCGGACCCCACGGCGCTGTCCGACGACCTGACGCGGGCCGCATGGCTCGTCGCCGAGCCGCAGCCCGGCTCGTACACCCTCACCGGGCCCGCCGACCCCGCGACGCTCGTGGTGCTCACCACGTGGCTCGCCGCTCGCGGCGTCCTGGCCTCGCGCGTCACGGTGGGCCGTCGCACGCTCGAGGACGTGTTCCTCGACCTCACGGGACGGCACCTGCGATGACCACGCCCGAGAACTCGTCGACGACCACGAGCCGGTCGACGGCCGCGCCCGTGGCCGCAGGCCCCGCAGCGACCGTCTCCGCGCTCGCCGCACCCGCGTGGCGACGCGTCGTGGCACAGACCGCGTTCGAGACGCGCATGATCCTGCGCAACGGCGAGCAGCTGCTCGTGACGGTCGTCCTGCCGGTGATGCTCCTGCTGGGGCTCGTCCTCACGTCGTTCGTCGACCTCGACACGGGTGGCGCGTCGCGCGTCGACTTCGTGACGCCCGGCGTCCTCGCGCTCGCCGTCATGTCGACGGCCTTCACGTCCCAGGCCATCGCGACGGCGTTCGACCGCCGCAACGGTGTGCTGCGCCTCATGTCGACCACTCCCCTGGGCCGCGGCGGGCTGCTCGCGGGCAAGGTGCTGGGCGTCCTCGCCGTCGAGGTCGTCCAGGTGATCGTGATCTCCGGCGTCGCGCTGGCCCTCGGTTGGCAGCCCGTCCTCGCGGGAGTCCCGGCGGCGGTGCTCGCCGTCCTGCTCGGCACCGCGGCCTTCACGTCGCTCGCGATGCTCCTCGCCGGGACCTTGCGCGCGGAGGGCGTGCTCGCCGTCGCGAACCTCGTCCTCGTGCTCCTCACCGTCGGCGGCGGCGTGCTCGTGCCCGCGGAGCAGCTCCCCGGGCCGCTCGCCCACGTCGCCCTGCTCCTCCCCTCCGGCGCGCTCGGCGAGGCGATGCGGGGCGCGCTGCTCGACGGCTCGGTGCCGCCGTTCTCCGTGGTCGTCCTGCTCGGGTGGACCGCGGCGCTCGGCTGGGGCGCAGGCAAGCTGTTCCGCTGGACCTGAGCGCCCGCGCGGACGCATCTCACACCCGCAGGATTCCGGGCGTGACCGCGTGCCCGGATACCGTGGGACGCGTGAGCACAACGCCTCCCGCGCGCGACACGGCCATCGGCATCGGCACCGACACCACGGCCGGCGGTGCGGAGCACCCCGACCGCCTCGCCCGCTGGCGACGCTGGACGAAGCCCGTGCTCGTCGCGAACCTCGTGGCGCAGATCGGCATCATCGTCACGGGCGGCGCGGTCCGGCTCACGGGCTCCGGGCTCGGCTGCTCGACCTGGCCCCAGTGCGAGCCCGGTCAGTTCACCGCCCAGTTCCACCCGGAGACGACGTACCACCAGTTCGTCGAGTTCGGGAACCGCACGCTCACCGGCGTGCTCAGCGTCATCGCGATCGCGGCCCTCGTGCTGGTCTGGACGGACCGCTCACGCGTCCTGTCGTACCGCGTGCTCGGAGCCGTCCCGCTGCTCGGCGTCGCCGCGCAGGCGGTCATCGGCGGCGTCATCGTGCTGCTCCACCTGCACCCGGGGTGGGTCTCGCTCCACTTCGTCGTCTCGGCGGCGCTCGTGGCCGTCTCGCTCCTGCTCCTGCACCGCTCCGGCGAGGGCGACGGGCCGCCCGTGCCGACCGTCGACGTGCCCACGCGCACCCTCGCGTGGGTGCTCGGCGGGCTCACCGCCGTCGTCGTGGTGCTCGGCGTGATCACGACGGGCGCCGGCCCTCACAGCGGCGACTCCGAGGTCGGCTACCGCCTCGCCGTCGACCCGGCGCTCATGAGCAAGCTCCACGCGTGGTCCGTGTGGGCCTTCGTGGCCGTCCTCGTCGTCTACCTGGTCCGGGTCCGGTCGGCGTCCGAGACCGTCCGCCGGGCGGCGTGGCTCCTGCTCGCCATCACGCTCGCCCAGGGCGCGATCGGCTACGTCCAGTACTTCACGGGGCTCCCCGCGCTGCTGGTCGGGCTGCACATGCTGGGGTCCGCGCTGCTCGTGGCGGGCACGACGCGCGTGGTCCTCACGACACGGACGCGTGGCGCGCTCGAGGTTCCCACGACGGCGACGGTCGCCCCGGGCGCCTGAGCGTCCGGGGCGACCGGCTCAGCCGCCGCGGCGCTCCGGCCAGGGCGCGTCGGCCGGGCGCAGCGACGACCAGCCGCCTGCCCGCGACGCGGCCGCCGCCAGGATGCCGACGACGGCCGACGGGTTGTGCAGCTCACCCGCGAGGACCCCGCGGAGCGCCTCGTCGAGCGGGACCCAGCGCAGCTCCATGTCGAGCTCCTCGGCCTCGCGCGCGAACCGCTCGGCCTCGGGGACCGGCGACAGGTCGCGCGCGAGGAACACGCGCAGCGCCTCGTTGGAGCCGCCCGGCGTCGTGAAGTAGTCGACGAGCACGTCCCAGCGACCCGCCCGGAGGTCCGCCTCCTCGGCGAGCTCACGAGCGCCGGCGAGCTGGGCGTCCTCCCCGTCGACGTCGAGCAGGCCCGCGGGCACCTCCCACAGCTCACGCCGGACCGGGTGCCGGTACTGGCGCAGCAGGAGGACGCGCTCGTCGTCGTCCAGGACGACGACCGCGACCGCCCCCGGGTGGTCGAGGTACTCGCGCGTCACGGGTCCGTCATCGAGCTCGACCACGTCGGAGCGCAGGTCGAAGACGCGTCCCTCGTGCACGAGGGACGTCTCCACGACCGGTCGCGGCGCGAGCGCGTCCGCCACCGGCTCGTCCGGGCGCGCACCGGCCGGCGACGTCGCGTCGCCCAGGTCGGCGGCCACTCAGTCCGCCTGGTTCTCGAGCGCGGCCGCGACGAGCCCGGCGAACAACGGGTGCGCGCGGGTCGGGCGCGACTTGAACTCGGGGTGGGCCTGCGTGCTCACGTAGTACGGGTGCACGTCCGCGGGCAGCTCGACGAACTCGACGAGCGAGGAGTCCGGCGACGCGCCCGAGACGACGAGCCCGGCCTCCTCGAGACGGCCGCGGTACGCGTTGTTCACCTCGTAGCGGTGGCGGTGGCGCTCGGAGACGCGCTCCGCGCCGTACGTCTTCGCGACGACCGATCCCGGCACGAGCGCCGCCTCGTACGAGCCGAGGCGCATCGTGCCGCCCAGGTCGCCGTCGCCCCCGACGATCGCGAGCTGCTCCTCCATCGTCGCGATGACCGGGTCCGACGTCTCCGGGTGGAACTCCGTCGAGGACGCGTCCGCGATACCGAGCACGTTGCGCGCGTACTCGATGACCATCGACTGGAGACCGAGGCAGATCCCGAGCGTCGGGACCTTGTTCTCGCGCGCCCACCGCAAGGCGCCGAGCTTGCCCTCGATGCCGCGCACGCCGAAACCGCCCGGCACGAGCACCGCGTCGACGCCGTGCAGCGCGTCGTCGGCGCCGGCCGGCGTCTGGCACTCGTCGGAGGCGACCCAGCGGATGGTGACCTTCGCGTCGTTGGCGAAGCCGCCGGCGCGCAGCGCCTCCGTGACGGACAGGTAGGCGTCCGGCAGGTCGATGTACTTCCCGACGAGCGCGACCTCGACCCGGTGGGCGGGCTCGTGCACGCGCTCGAGGAGCTGGCTCCAGCCGTCCCACTCGACGTCGTGGAACGGCAGGCCGAGGCGCCGAACGACGTAGGCGTCCAGGCCCTCCGAGTGCAGCACGCGCGGGATGTCGTAGATGCTCGGTGCGTCCACGGCGTTGACGACGGCCTCGTTGTCGACGTCGCACATGAGCGCGATCTTGCGCTTCACCGGGTCGGGAACGACGCGGTCGGCCCGCAGCACGATCGCGTCGGGCTGGATGCCGATCGAGCGCAGCGCCGCCACGGAGTGCTGCGTCGGCTTCGTCTTGAGCTCGCCCGAGGGCCCGATGTACGGCACGAGCGAGACGTGCAGGAAGAACACGTCGTCGCGGCCGAGCTCGTGGCGCACCTGGCGCGCGGCCTCGAGGAACGGCTGGGACTCGATGTCGCCGACCGTGCCGCCGACCTCGGTGATGATGACGTCGACGTCCTCGCCCGCCTGGGCGCGCATGCGCGACTTGATCTCGTCGGTGATGTGCGGGATCACCTGGACCGTGTCGCCGAGGTACTCGCCGCGCCGTTCGCGGGCGATGACCTGGGAGTACACCTGACCGGTCGTGACGTTCGCGGACGCCTCGAGGTCGACGTCGAGGAAGCGCTCGTAGTGCCCGATGTCCAGGTCCGTCTCGGCGCCGTCCTCGGTGACGAAGACCTCGCCGTGCTGGAACGGGTTCATCGTCCCGGGATCGACGTTGAGGTACGGATCCAGCTTCTGCATGGTGACCCGCAGTCCGCGCGAGCGGAGCAGACGACCGAGGCTCGAGGCGGTCAGGCCCTTGCCGAGCGAGGAGGCGACGCCGCCGGTGACGAAGACGTGCGCGGTGCGGTGCTCGGATCGAGCGCCCGAGGCGTTGAGGCGGGAGGAGGGCCGGTTCAGGTGATCTGCCACGGAACTCCATCCTAACAGCGGCCCGGGCGACGGCACGCGGACCCGGCGCCCGCACGACGTCGGTCGCCTCACACCTCGCCGTGCTCCCCTCAGGACGACGACGTGTCGACCGGTCCGTCCTCGGTGCGCGCCGGCTCCGTCGCCCCACGGCGGACGACGCCCAGCAACGCGGGACGGTCGACCACGAGAGACGTCCCCAGAACGACGACGCCCGCGAGGACCGCCGCGAGGGCCCCGACGCCGACGGCCGGGAGCCAGCCCGCGTCGTCCGGCAGGAGCGCACGGGAGAGCAGCGCGCCGAGGGTGGCTCCGGCAGCGGATCCGACACCCGTGACGAGGAGCGTGCGCAGCACGCCGGCGACCGCCGCGACCCCGGCGAACCGCCGGACGCCGAGGAGCAGACCCGCGCCCGCGACGGTCATGCCGAGCGTGGTCGCGAGTCCGAGCATCGACAGCACGCCCTCGGCGTCACGCGCGCCCGTCACGGCCGGCAGGACGAAGACGGCGACCGCCACCACGACCCACCCCGCGACCGTCGCGACGACCGCGGCGCGTTGGCGGTCGATCGTGTAGAGCGCGCGCGACAGGTGCAGGATCAGGGCGTAGCCGACGATGCCCGGGGCCATCCACGCCACGCCGGCCCCGAGGCCCTCGACGGTCGTCCGCGCGACGGCGGCGAACACCACCTCGACCGGCCCGGACGCCGCGACGAGCGCCGCGACGCCGAGCCCCGAGACGACGACCAGCGCGCGTGTCGTCGTCGCGAGCAGCTCGCGGAAGCGGTCCTGGCGGGCGTGGGCGACGTGCTCGGCGAGCCTCGGGAAGGCGCTCGTCGCGAGCGGGAACGCCAGCACCGCGTACGGGAGGAGGTAGACCTGCTGCACGAACGTGTATGTCGGGAACGTCGACTGGGGGCCGAACTGCAGCGCGGCGCCCATCGCGGCGAGCACCGAGAGCTGCTGCGCCACGAGCGCCCCGACGCCCGCGAGAGCGAGGTTGCGCGCCCGCACGCCCTCGCCGTGCGGGAACCGCAGCCGCGGCCGCAGCCGGGTCCCGGTCCGCAGCACGGGCCCGACGAGCGGGATCGCGAGGACCGCTACCCCGACGGTCGTCCCCCAGCCCAGCCACGCGATCGCCTGGCCCGAGAGCGCGGCGACGTCCGCCTGGTTCCCGTCGGCGAGCCCGACGAACACGAGGTAGACCGCGATGACGGCGAGGCTCGACAGCAACGGGGAGAACGCCTGCCAGAAGAACCGCTTGTGCGCCTGGAGGATGCCGCCGAGCACGACGGCGACGCCGTAGAGCGGGACCTGGAGCGCGAACACGCGGACGAACGTCGCCGTGACGTCGACGAGCTCCGGGTACCTCGACATGAGCGTCGCGGCGATCGGCTCCGCGAGCAGCGCGAGGAGCGCGCCCAGCGGCACGAGCACGAGCAGCGTCCAGCCGAGCACCGCCGACGCGATGCGCGAGACGTCCGCCTGCGAGCGGCGCGCGATCGGCCCCGCGAGGAGAGGCACGACGGCGCCGGCGAGCGCCCCGCCCGCCGCCACCTCGAACAGCACGTTCGGCAGGATGTTCGCCGACGAGTACGCCGTCCCGACGCCGGTCGTGCCCAGCGTCGACGACAGCACGAGCGACCGCGCGAAACCGACGAGACGGCTCGCGACCGTCACGACCGTGATCATCACGGCCGCGCCCGCGAGCGTCTGGGTCGCCGCGCGCAGGCGCCCGGGACGTCCGCTCACGCGGCGCGCCGCCCCCACGTGTCGACGCGCCGCAGCACGTCGTTGCCCTGGATGACGGCCGAGAAGCTGACCTTCTCGCTCGCCAGGGTCAGCCCCACGACGCCCGCGAGCGCGAGCCAGCGCACGGCCCGCGGCGCGGCGAACGCGACCTGGCTCCCGAGCACGGCGCCGAGTGCGTTCGCCCCGCAGTCGCCGAGCATGTCGCGCTCGCCGAGGTCTGCCGGTGCGGCGGCGGCGCCCGCACCGAGGACGGCGCCTGTCGTCCCACCGGTTGCCGACCCGGCGAACGGCACGGAGACGAGCGCGGACGCCTTGAGGGCGCGGCCCGGGCGCAGGTCGAGGAGGTTCACGAGGTTGGCGGTCCCCGCGACGAGGGCGCCGTTGACGCCGACGTCGACGAGGTGACCGAGCGCCGAGCCGCGGCGGCGGGTGCCGACGGCCGCCGCGACGAGCGACGTCGCGCCGATGCCGAGCACCTTGAGCCCGCCGGTCGTGACCGTGCCGTGCGCGAGCGCGCCCAGGTGCCCGCGCAGCCCCTTCGTGCGCGTCGACGTGTCCTCCGTGAGGTCGTCGACGAGGCCGAAGGCGCCGCCACCTGCCGCCGCGAGCGCGGTCGCCGTCCGCGTGCGCGCGTCGGCGCCCGTGGCGAGCGCTCCGGCGACGAGGCCGGCGGCGACGGCGGGACCCTCGAGCATGCTGATGGGCTCGCCGCGGTGGTTCGTGCGCGTCCAGCGCTCGGCACCGCCCGGGGAGCGACCTTCGAGCGCCCGCCGCAGAACAGCCGTCGTAGCCGCGGCGACCGCGGCCGCCAGGAGCACGGATCCCGCGCGCCCCACGTCAGCCCTCGCCCGGGTCGGTCGTCGTGCTCGTCGTGGCGCCCTCGGCGTCGTCTGCACCTTCCGAGCCGCGGACGACAGGGGGCAGCTCGACCGCCGGCGGCATGACCGCCGTGGCGTTCTCCTCGAAGCCGAACTGGCCGACCTGGTCCGCGAGCCGGGCCGCGAGCGCGAGCGGCACGTTGATGCGACCGGGCTCGGCCTCGGTCCCGCTCACCGTCGAGAGGTTCGCCGCGAGCTCCTCGGAGCCGCGGATCGTGGAGACGAGGTCACCGGGCACCGCGGTGCTCCCGGCGACGAGGGCGGCCTGCGCGACGTCCTGCGCCGCGACGGCGACCTGGACCTCGATGTCGATCACGGTGGTGTCGGGAGCGGGCGCCTCGGTGGCTTCCGCCGCAGCATCGGTGGCCTGCTCGGGCGCCGGTCCGGCGAGGAGGAGCACGACGTCGGCCGGCGCGACCTGCTCCTCGACCACGTCGACGAGTGCGAAGCGCTCGAGCAGCGTCTCGAGCTCCACGGCCTCGTCGCTGCGCGCGTCGGGGTCCTGCGGGGACGTGCCCGTCAGCGCGAGCGCGAGAGCGCGCGCGAGCCGCTGGTCCGTCGAGGCGTCCTCCGGCACGTCGCCGAGCTTGTCGGCGAGCCCTTCCGCCACGGTGTCCCGCGCGCTCACCTCCTCCTCGCTCGTCCACGAGTCCGTGAGACGCACCTGCGCGACGACGCTCGCGCCCGCGGACTCGAGCTGCGCGCCGATCTGCTCGTCGCGCTCACCGTCGGCACCGTCCAGGTCGACGACGGCCACGCGACGGTCCTGGAGCGACCCGGCGACGAGCTGAGGGCCGGCCGCCTCGATGTAGCGCGCACCGTCGTCGAGCGTGACGTTCGCCCGGTCGAGCTCGTCGCGCAGCTCGTTGCGCTCGGCGCGCAGCTGCTCGACCTGCCCGGTGAGCTGGTCGCCGATCGCGCCCTGGAGCGGCCCGGCGCCGAGGATGATCCCGACCGCCAGCGCGAGGAAGACGGAGATCAACGAGACGATGTGGTACCTGAAGTCGATCACTGTGCGGTGGTGTCCTTCGGTGCGTGCTGCAGGTGGTCAGGTGGTCGGGTGCGGTCCGGAGGGCCGGCAGGCGGGTGCCGCCGGCGACCGGGCGACTCCTCGGGCGACCGTGGTCGCGCCGTGGTGCCGCCGGTGGTCAGCCTCCGCCGAACAGGGCGCCGATCCAGGAGGTCAGGTCGTCGAACCGTGCGCCGACGAGCCCGAAGAACGTCTGCCCGGCCGACGTCGACAGCAGCGCCATGACGACGGCGAACAGCCCCGCGAGCGACAGCAGCGTGAGCTGGACGTTGGAGATCCGGTGCCGGTACAGGCGCGAGACGCCCTTGGCGTCGACGAGCTTGCCACCGACCCGCAGGCGCGTCAGGAACGTGCTCGCCATGCCCGCCCGTCCCTTGTCGAGGAACTCGACGAGCGTCGCGTGCGTGCCGACGGCGACGATGACCTCGGCACCCTTGTCGTCGGCGAGGAGCATCGCGATGTCCTCGCTCGTGCCCGTCGCGGGGAACACGACGGGGTCCACCCCGAGCTCCTTCACCCGCTCGAGCCCCGGTGCCTTGCCGTCGCGGTACGCGTGCACGACGATCTCCGCGCCGCAGCTCAGGGCACGGTCCGACACCGAGTCCATGTCGCCCACGATCAGGTCCGGCTTCCAGCCGGCGTCGAGGATGGCGTCCGCGCCACCGTCGACCCCGATGAGCACGGGCCGGTACTCCTTGATGTAGGGCCGCAGCGTCGCGAGGTCCTCGCGGTAGTGGTAGCCGCGCACCACGATGAGCACCTGGCGGCCGTCGATCTCGGTACGGATGTCCGGGACGCCGACGCCGTCGAGCAGGAGCTCGCGCTCCCGCCGCAGGTAGTCCATCGTGTTCTCGGCGAACGACTCGATCTCGGCCGAGAGGTTGGCGCGCGCCTCCTCGAGGCTGTCGGCGACCGTCGCCTCCGTCTGGACGACGCCCTCCGCGACGAGGTCGTCGCCGAGCAGGATCTTGTTCCCGTCGAGGCGTACCTCGCGGCCGTCCGGGATCGCCATGATCGCCGGTCCGAGGTCGTCGACGAGCACGATGCCGGCCGCGACGAGGATGTCGGGGCCGAGGTTCGGGTACCTGCCGGACACGGACCGGGCAGCGTTGAGGACCGCCGAGGGCTTCGCCGCGACGAGGGCGTCCGCCGCCACGCGGTCGATGTCGACGTGGTCGATGACCGCGACGTCGCCCGGCTGCAGCCGCTTGGTCAGGGCCTTCGTCCGGGCGTCGACCCTGGCCGGGCCCAACGTGTCGGGTCCGGTCTCCGGCAGCGTGGTCTTGCGCAGAGTCAGCTTCATCGTGCCCTATCGTCCCACGACCGACGACTCGAGGAGCTCGTGCGCGTGCCGCAGGGCCGCGTCGGAGTCCTCCTGTCCGGACAGCATCCGCGCCAGCTCGCGCACCCGGTCCTCCCCCGTGACCTTCCGCACGCCCGTCACGGTCACCGGGCTGTCGGCGTCGCCGTCCTCGTCGCGCTCCGGGGAGGACTTCGTCACCACGAGCTGGTCGTCGGCGAAGGCCGCGACCTGCGCGAGGTGCGTCACGACGACCACCTGCGCCCGGCGTGCGAGCGCCGCGAGCCGCCGGCCCACCTCGACCGCCGCCTTCCCCCCGACCCCCGCGTCGACCTCGTCGAACACGAACGTCGGCAGCGCCGGCCCGCTGCCGTCGGCACCCACGGCCGACGTCGCGAGCGCTACCTCGATGGCGAGCATGACGCGCGAGAGCTCGCCCCCGGAGGCGCCCTTGCCGAGCGGCCGCGGCGGCGCGCCGGGGTGCGGGGTGAGGGAGAACGTCACCGCGTCCGCACCCCACGGGCCCGGCTCGTCCGCCGCAGCGACGTCGACCACCAGGCTCGCACCGCTCATCGCGAGACCGCGCAGCTCGTCCGTCACCGCCGCGGCGAGCTCCGCGCCCGCGCGGTCGCGGGACGCCGTGACCGCGGCGCCGACGCTCCCCAGCTCCGCGTCGAGCTCGTCGCGCCGCTCCGTCGCGGCGCGCAGCCGCTCACCGCCGTCGTCGAGGTCCAGCAGGCGCAGCCCGGCGTCGCTCGCCCACGCGAGCACGTCGTCGATCGTCTGGCCGTAGCTGCGGGTCAGCGTGCCGAGCTCCGCGAGCCGCGCGTGCGACGTCTCGAGCCCCGCCGGGTCCGCGGCGAGGTCCTCGACGTACCCGGAGATCTCCGTGGCGACGTCCGCGAGGACGTACCCCACCTCGGCGAGCCGTTCGGCGAACCGTGCGAGCGCCGGGTCGGTGGGAGCCGCCGACTCGAGCGCGCGGCGAGCGCGGTCGACCGAGGTGACGGCGTCCTCCTGCTGCTCGGCGGCGTCGTCGCCCGCGATCGCGTCGTGCGCGAGCTGTGCCGCGACGCGCAGCTCCTCGACGTTGCCGAGACGGGCCACCAGCGCGGCGAGCTCGACGTCCTCGCCCGGCTGCGGGTCGACGCGCTCCACCTCGGCGAGGCCGAGGCGCAGGAGCTCGGCCTCGCGCGCCCGCTCGCCGGCTCGGGTCGTGAGGTCGTCGATCTCCGCCTGGAGCGCGCTCCGCTCCGCCCAGGCGGCACGGTACTGGTCGAGCAGGGCGCGGTGCTCGGGTCCGGCGAACGCGTCGAGCGCCTCGCGCTGCCTGCTCGCCGTGCGCAGGCGGAGCTGGTCCGACTGCCCGTGCACGGTGACGAGGTCGTCCGCGAGCTCGGCGAGCACGCCCTGCGGCACGCTCCGCCCGCCGAGGTGCGCGCGCGAGCGGCCCTCTGCGGCGACGGTCCGCAGCACGACGACGGTGCCGTCGTCGTCCACCTCCCCGCCTGCGTCGTCGACCCGGCGCGCCACCGCTGGACGGTCCACGACCCGCACGCGGCCCTCGACCACGGCGGTCGCGGCACCCGGCCGCACGGTCGCGGGATCGGCCTTGCCGCCCATGAGCAGGCCCAGGCCGGTGAGCACCATGGTCTTGCCGGCGCCGGTCTCCCCCGTGATGACGGTCAGGCCCGGTCCGAGCGGCACGCGCGCCGACCGGATGACGCCGAGGTTCTCGATGACGATCTCCTCGAGCACGCTCACTCCTCCTCAGGGTCGGGCGCCACGGACGCGCGGCTCGCCGTCGGGGCGGCTGTCGTCGTGGCGGCTGTCGTCGTGGCGGCTGTCGTCGTGGCGGCGATGTCGGCTGCGCGCTCGCGCCAGCCCACCACGGGCAGCGAGAACTTCGAGACGAGCCGGTCCGTGAACGGGGCGGTGCTCAGCCGGGCGAACCGCAGCGGTGTAGGGCTGCGGCGCACCTCGACGCGCGAGCCGTTGGGCAGGTCGATGCGGCGTCGGCCGTCGCACGTCAGCACGCCTGGCGACGCGGAGCGCGGCAGGACGTCCACGGTCACGGTCGACCGCGGCCCGACGACGAGCGGGCGGGCGAAGAGCGCGTGGGCCGCGAGCGGGACGACGAGGACGGCGTCCACCTCGGGCCACATCACGGGCCCGCCCGCGGAGAACGCGTGGGCCGTGGAGCCCGTCGCGGTCGCGGTCACGACGCCGTCGCACCCGAACGAGGACACCGGCCGGCCGTCGACGCCGATCGCGACCTCGATCATGCGCTCGCGCTGGGCCTTCTCGACCGTCGCCTCGTTGAGCGCCCAGCCGGTGAGCGGCTCACCGCCGTCCGGGAGATGCACACGCACCTCGACGACGGTGCGCTCCTCGACCGTGTAGTCCCCCGCGACGAGACGTGCCACCGCCGCGTGGAGGTCCTCGCGCTCGCTCTCGGCGAGGAACCCGACGTGACCGAGGTTGACGCCGAGGATCGGGACCTCGGTCCCGTGGGTGAGCTCTGCCGCCCGCAGGATCGTGCCGTCACCGCCCAGCACCATGACGACCTCGGACTCGGTGACCCCCTCGCGGACACGGGTCAGCGCCATGTGGTCGCCGAAGGTCTCGGCGAGGTCGTCGTCGTGCAGGGTGACGGCGAAGCCCGCGGCCTCGAGCTCGGTGACCGCCTCACGCAGCGCGACGACCGCCTCCGGGCGTCCGCCGTGGGTGACGATCAGCACGCGACGTGTCACGGTGCTCCTCCAGTCGAGCGGATGGTCTGCGCGGTCTCGCGACCGGGTGCGGGAAGCACGACGGCGACGGGTGGGGCGTCGGCCCCGGGCGCCGGGTCCCAGGCCACGGCGCGCCTCGCAGCCTCGGCCACGGCGGAGTCGTCCACCTCGCGGGAGTCGCCCGCCCGCAGCCACCAGAAGTACTCGCGGTTCCCGCTGGGTCCCGGCAACGGGCTCGGTACCACCGCCACCGGCCGCAGCCCGGCGAGCGCGGCGTGACGGGCGACCGACGTGACGACCTCGGCGTGCAGCGACGGGTCGCGGACCACGCCTCCGCTGCCGAGCCGGTCGCGACCGACCTCGAACTGCGGCTTCACGAGCAGCAGCAGGTCCGTCCCGGGGCCGACGACACCGGCGACGGCCGGGAGCACCATCGCGAGCGAGATGAAGGACAGGTCGCCCACCACCAGGTCCGGTACGGCGCCCACGTGCTCGGGCACGAGGTCGCGCACGTTGAGCCCTTCGTGGACCTCGACCCGCGGGTCCGCACGCAGGGCAGGGACGAGCTGGTCGTGCCCGACGTCGACCGCGACCACCTCGTGAGCGCCCCGGCGCAGGAGCACGTCGGTGAACCCGCCGGTCGAGGCACCGAGATCGAGACAGCGGGCGCCGTCGACGCGGGGCGGCGCCGGCAGCCCCGGCACGCCGCCGCGCAGCGCCTCGAGCGCGTCCAGCGCCCCGGCCAGCTTGAACGCGGCTCGCGACGCGTACCCGGGGTCGTCCGGGTCGGGTACGACGGCCAGCACGGTCGGCGTCCCGACGGCGAGCGACGCCTTGGTCACCGGCAGACCGTCCCGCGTCACCCTGCCTGCCGCGAGGAGCTCTGCCGCGTGGCGCCGCGAGCGGGCGAGGCCGCGTCGCACCAGCTCGCCGTCCAGACGAGCACCCGAGCCTCCCGCCACGCTCAGTCCTCCGAGCGCGCCAGGTCGGCCACGAGCGCCTCGTGCACCGCCTCGAGCACCTCCACGTGCGCCGGAGTCGCCAGCGAGTCGAGGTGGTCGAGCCGCGCGAGCGCGTCGTCGAGCGCGCCGGACGCGTCGACCGCTCCCGGTACGTCGTGGGGCCCCGACGCGAGGACGACCTCGCGGCGCCGGAGGTCGCCCGGTGTCGCGACGCCCGGCACGTTCCCGTCCGCCATCTCTGCTCCCTCCGGTGCTGCGACGGCGGCCTCGTGACCGCCGCCGCCCACGCTACCGGTTACGACCCACCGGACCGGCACCTCGAGGACTGCCGCGCCGCGATCTTCCGACGTCACGGGCAGCCCTGGTGCCGGGTCAGTGCGAGCCGACGGCGATCTCGGGCACGCTCGCGGCGTCGACTACGCCGCCCTCGTCGACCGTCGCCCACGCCGCGGACGCCGCCACCCGCACGGTGTCGATCGTCGCGGGACCGCGCACGTCGAGGCGCAACGCCCCGTCCTCGACCCGTGCCGCGCTCCGCCCGCACGTCCACCAACCGTCGTCCGTGGCCTCCGGCGCCGGGTGGGCCTCGTGGAGCGACCGCAGGTCGGCCCCGAGGAAGTGCGGGCGCAGGCCCGGCTCGGCGAGGATCGCGTCGCGCGCCGTGCTCACGCCCGTGAGCACGTGCAGACCGGGGTACCCGCCGGCGCGGGCGCCCGCCAGGTCCGTGTCGAGCCGGTCTCCGACGACGAGCGGCGCCCGGGCTCCGGCGCGCTCGATCGCGAGGCGGTACATCGTGGGCGACGGCTTGCCGGCGCTGTCGGGCTCGACCCCCGTCGCCGCGCGCACGGCCCCGACGAGCGAGCCGTTGCCCGGCGCGAACCCGCGCGCCGTCGGCAGGGACAGGTCGAGGTTGCTCGCGACGTGCCAGGCGCCACGTTGGACGGCGTAGGCCGCCTCCGCGAGCTGGGTCCAGCCCAGCTCGGGCGCGAATCCCTGGACCACGGCGACGGGGTCGTCGTCGGCGCTCTCGACGATCTGGAGCCCGGCGTCGTGCACGGCGGTGACCAGTCCGGCGCCGCCGACGACCAGGACCCGCGCCCCGGGTTCGAGCCGCGTGCGCAGCAGCGCGGCCGCCGCCTGGGCGGCGGTCAGCACCTCGTCCGCGGTCGTCGGGATGCTCAGGCCCGTGAGCTGCTCCGCGACGGAGCCCGGCTCGCGCGACGCGTTGTTCGTCACGAAGACGAGCCGCATCCCCCGCGCGCGAGCACCGGTCAGGCTCTCGGCCGCGTGCGGGATCGGATCGTGGCCCCGGTACGCGACGCCGTCGAGGTCGACGAGCGCGAGGTCGTACGCCTCGTCCAGCGCGACCTCGCTCGCGAGCAGACCGCCGCTCACCGCCCGTCCTCCTCCGACGGCACGCCACCGGCCTGCACGCCCGCGTCCTCGGTCCCGTCGTGGGCGGCGGAACCGGTCGCAGCGGAACCGGTCGCAGCGGAACCCGTCGCGACGGAACCGGTCGCGGCAGAGCCCGTCGCCGTCGCGCCGGAGTCGTCGGTCCCGGCGGAGTCGTCGGTCCCGGCCAGCTCGTCGTCGGACAGGTCGTACACGACCACGTCCTCGTCGTCGTCACCCGGACCGGTGACCAGGAACGACGCGTCGATGCCCGCGAGGATCTCCGCAGCCTCCTCGGTCCGTCCCGCCGCCTCGAGGACGGACGCCTTCGCCTGCTGCACGCGGGCTCCCAGCTCGCCCCGCGTACCGGCGGTCGGCACGTGGGCGAGCACGGCCAGCGCGGCGTCGAGCTCCCCGAGGTCGACGCGAGCCCCGCTGACGACGATCGCGAGCTCGGTCCGCCCCACGTCGTCGAGCGTGCGCGCCTCGTCGGAGGCCGCCAGCGCGAGGGCCCGCTCCGGACGGCCCAGGCCCCGCTCGCAGTCCGCCATGATCGGCAGGTGCTCCGACGAGCCGTTGAGCCGACGCACCGTGCGCAGCTCGCGCAGCGCCTCGGCGTAACGGCCCGTGCTGTAGGCCGTGAGACCGGCCGCCTCGCGGACGACGTCGACCCGACCGGCACGTCGGACCGCCGCCTGCGCGTGCTCGTAGGCCAGCTCGGGCTCGGTGTCGATGAGCCGTCCCGCCATGACGAGGTGCTTGCCCACGACCTCCGCCGTGTCCTTGCTCAGCGTCCGCAGGCGCGCCCGCGCGGAGCGGTCGAGCTGTGACATGGTCACGTCCTCCGCGACGGGAGGGCCCGCGGGGTGCCGCGGTGCCGGACGCTCGTCGGACCGCGCACGGTCACGACCTGCGCCACCGCGCGGGGCATGGCTCCGACGGTCGCCGTCGGACCGCGCTCCGCCGTCACGCCGCTCGTATCCCCGAGACCGCTCGGAAGCGCTCCCCGTCCTGCCCTCACGCTGGCCGTCCCGCGGTCCGCGGCCGCCGTCGCGACGGGCGCCGTCGCGACCGCCGGCGCCTTCTGGGCGACGCCCCGGACCGTCGTCACGACGCGCGGGGTAACGACCGCCTGCGCGATCGTCGCGACCCGCGCGGTCGTCCCGCCCGGTCCGACGGTCGTCCCGCCCGGGCCGGCGATCGTCCCTGCCGGTCGGGCGGTCGTCTCGCGCGCCCGCTCGCGCTCCACCGCGGTCGTCCCGACGCGGGAAGGCCTTGCGGCCCTCGTCCTCGCGCCGTACCGGTGCCCGCCTGTCGGCGCGCTCACCGGAGCCGCGGTCGCTGCGCGGCGCCCCCGCGCCTCGCGGCGGTCGCTGCCCGCCTGAGGAGCCCGAGCGGCCGGGCGCGCCGTCACGTCCGCCGCGATCCTGGCCGGACGTCCTGGCTCGGTCGTCCCGACCGCCGCGCTCGTCGCGCGGCCCGTCGGAGGACGGACGTTCGCGATCGGAGCCGTCGTGGGTGTCGTTCACCAGGGTTCCCTCCCCGTACAGAAGTGCGCTGATCATCCTCCCACGCCGGCTGCGCGCGGTCAGCGACCGCTGCCTTGGCGGCAACACGCCGCCCGCGCGGATGATCGCGCACGCTGTGGAGGATGGTGAATGCCGAAGGCCCACCCCGTGTGGGGTGGGCCTTCGGTGAAGGGTTGTCCGGCGGCGTCCTACTCTCCCACCCCGTCTCCAGGGCAGTACCATCGGCGCTGAAGGGCTTAGCTTCCGGGTTCGGTATGGGACCGGGCGTTTCCCCTTCGCTGTGACCGCCGTAACTCTGTCGAACACTTTCCCGGGTGCCGCCCCCGGTGTGGGGGTGGTGGGGTTGGTGGTTCGGGAACCGCACAGTGGACGCGTCGCATGAGAGTGTGATGGGTGTTGAAGTTGTCGGCTGATTAGTACCGGTCAGCTGCACGGGTCGTTGGTCCCCGTTTCCACGTCCGGCCTATCTACCCAGTGTTCTGCTGGGTGCCTCTCACCCCTGAGGGTATGGAAACCTCATCTTGAAGCAGGCTTCCCGCTTAGATGCTTTCAGCGGTTATCCCTTCCGAACGTAGCCAACCAGCGGTGCTCCTGGCGGAACAACTGGCACACCAGAGGTTCGTCCGTCCCGGTCCTCTCGTACTAGGGACAGCCCTTCTCAAGTTTCCTGCGCGCGCAGCGGATAGGGACCGAACTGTCTCACGACGTTCTAAACCCAGCTCGCGTACCGCTTTAATGGGCGAACAGCCCAACCCTTGGGACCTACTCCAGCCCCAGGATGCGACGAGCCGACATCGAGGTGCCAAACCATGCCGTCGATATGGACTCTTGGGCAAGATCAGCCTGTTATCCCCGGGGTACCTTTTATCCGTTGAGCGACGGCGCTTCCACAAGCCACCGCCGGATCACTAGTTCCGACTTTCGTCCCTGCTCGACCTGTCAGTCTCACAGTCAAGCTCCCTTGTGCACTTGCACTCGACACCTGATTGCCAACCAGGCTGAGGGAACCTTTGAGCGCCTCCGTTACATTTTAGGAGGCAACCGCCCCAGTTAAACTACCCACCAGGCACTGTCCCTGGTCCGGATCACGGACCGAGGTTAGACATCCGAAGCGGCCAGAGTGGTATTTCAACGTTGACTCCACCCGCACTGGCGTGCGGGCTTCACAGTCTCCCACCTATCCTACACAAGCCGCACCGAACATCAATACCAAGCTATAGTAAAGGTCCCGGGGTCTTTCCGTCCTGCTGCGCGTAACGAGCATCTTTACTCGTAGTGCAATTTCGCCGAGTTCGCGGTTGAGACAGCGGAGAAGTCGTTACGCCATTCGTGCAGGTCGGAACTTACCCGACAAGGAATTTCGCTACCTTAGGATGGTTATAGTTACCACCGCCGTTTACTGGGGCTTAAATTCTGAGCTTCACCCACGAGGGGTTGACCCGTCCTCTTAACCTTCCAGCACCGGGCAGGCGTCAGTCCGTATACATCGTCTTGCGACTTCGCACGGACCTGTGTTTTTAGTAAACAGTCGCTTCTCCCTGGTCTCTGCGGCCGTCCACGCTCCCCGAGCTAGTCGGTTCACGTTTCGGGCCCCCCTTCTCCCGAAGTTACGGGGGCATTTTGCCGAGTTCCTTAACCACGATTCGCTCGATCGCCTTGGTATTCTCTACCTGACCACCTGAGTCGGTTTGGGGTACGGGCGGCTAGAACCTCGCGCCGAGGCTTTTCTTGGCAGCATAGGATCACCCGTTTCGCGCATACGCGCTCACTATCAGCTCTCAGCCTCGTGTCGGGCGGATTTGCCTACCCGACGGCCTACAGCCTTGGACGTGGACTACCATCGCCACGCCGGGCTACCTTCCTGCGTCACCCCTGTTAATACGCTTACCTACTACCGGTTCGGGTCCCGCGCGCCCCTGTCCGGTGACCCCGAAGGGTCGGTGGACAGGTTTGGGCGGTTAGCATCACCGGGCTCGGTATGGGCGGTTCTTCGCCGGTAGGAGAATATCAACTCCTTGTCCATCGACTACGCCTGTCGGCCTCGCCTTAGGTCCCGACTTACCCAGGGCGGATTAACCTGGCCCTGGAACCCTTGGTCATTCGGCGGACGGGTTTCTCGCCCGTCATTCGCTACTCATGCCTGCATTCTCACTCGTGTGGCCTCCACCGCTGGGTTCCCCCGCGGCTTCACCGGCCACACGACGCTCCCCTACCCACCTGCGCCTCTGGACCACGAAGGCCTGAGTTACGCGCAGATGCCACGGCTTCGGCGGTGTACTTGAGCCCCGCTACATTGTCGGCGCGGAATCACTTGACCAGTGAGCTATTACGCACTCTTTCAAGGGTGGCTGCTTCTAAGCCAACCTCCTGGTTGTCTGTGCAACTCCACATCCTTTCCCACTTAGCACACGCTTGGGGGCCTTAGCCGGTGGTCTGGGCTGTTTCCCTCTCGACTACGGAGCTTATCCCCCGCAGTCTCACTGCCACGCTTCCACTTACCGGCATTCGGAGTTTGGCTGACGTCAGTAACCTTGTAGGGCCCATCGGCCATCCAGTAGCTCTACCTCCGGCAAGAAACACGTGACGCTGCACCTAAATGCATTTCGGGGAGAACCAGCTATCACGAAGTTTGATTGGCCTTTCACCCCTAACCACAGGTCATCCCCCAGGTTTTCAACCCTGGTGGGTTCGGTCCTCCACGCGGTCTTACCCGCGCTTCAACCTGCCCATGGCTAGATCACTTCGCTTCGGGTCTAGACCCAGCGACTATGGACGCCCTGTTCGGACTCGCTTTCGCTACGGCTTCCCCACACGGGTTAACCTCGCCACTGAGCACTAACTCGCAGGCTCATTCTTCAAAAGGCACGCTGTCACCCCAACCAAGGAGGCTCCAACGGATTGTAGGCACACGGTTTCAGGTACTATTTCACTCCCCTCCCGGGGTACTTTTCACCTTTCCCTCACGGTACTGGTCCGCTATCGGTCACTAGGTAGTATTTAGGCTTAGCAAGTGGTCTTGCCAGATTCACACGAGATTTCACGGGCCCCGTGCTACTTGGGATCCCCTTCGGGAGGCCGCGCCATTTCGTCTACCGGACTCGCACCGTCTGTGGTCCGCCTTTCAATGCGGTTCGACTATGACACGGCTTTCTGACTCCCCGGTGGACTGTCAGATCCACCAGAAGGGTCCCACAACCCCGGACACGCAACGCCTGACAGCTTTACCACGCGCCCGGTTTGGCCTCATCCGCTTTCGCTCGCCACTACTCACGGAATATCTCTTCCTGCCGGTACTGAGATGTTTCACTTCCCGGCGTTCCCTCCACACACCCTATATATTCAGGTGCAGGTCGCACGACATGACTCGTACGGGGTTCCCCCATTCGGAAACCCTCGGATCACAGCTCGTTTGCCAGCTCCCCGAGGCTTATCGCAGGCTACGACGTCCTTCTTCGGCTCCTAGTGCCAAGGCATCCACCCTGTGCCCTTAAAAACTTCGACACACACACTACAATCTATTCGCAGAGACCAAGAACAAAAACCACGGACACACCCCGAAGGGCACACCCGTACTTTTTGCATCTTGATCACTTCAAAGATGCTCGCGTCCACTGTGCAGTTCTCAAACAACCAACGACCCCGACCCGCACAGACCCGCCTACCCACCAAGACCAGCTCGGCGAGCGGTTCGCGATCCACGGACCGACCCGTACCAGGCACCACCACCAAAGTGGCCGGCGACCTGAGGACCCAACAGTGTGCTCGACAAGCCCCGGACCCACCCGCGATGTTCCACCACACCCCCCGGACACCACCGAACCCCCCGAAGGAGAACCCAGCAGACCAGGCGACGCAGGTACTGACACCAGCGAGACCGACGCTCTTTCGTCAATGTTCCACCCATGAGCAACCACCCCCACACGCGAACGGCGTGGGCCGTGGCCACCACACACCCCCGAAGAGGCGTGCGTTGAAGCTCCTTAGAAAGGAGGTGATCCAGCCGCACCTTCCGGTACGGCTACCTTGTTACGACTTAGTCCCAATCGCCAGTCCCACCTTCGACCACTCCCCCCGGCGAACCGGTTGGGCCATGGGCTTCGGGTGTTACCGACTTTCGTGACTTGACGGGCGGTGTGTACAAGGCCCGGGAACGTATTCACCGCAGCGTTGCTGATCTGCGATTACTAGCGACTCCGACTTCATGGGGTCGAGTTGCAGACCCCAATCCGAACTGAGACCGGCTTTTTGGGATTCGCTCCACCTTACGGTATCGCAGCCCTTTGTACCGGCCATTGTAGCATGCGTGAAGCCCAAGACATAAGGGGCATGATGATTTGACGTCATCCCCACCTTCCTCCGAGTTGACCCCGGCAGTCTCCCATGAGTCCCCGGCATAACCCGCTGGCAACATGGGACGAGGGTTGCGCTCGTTGCGGGACTTAACCCAACATCTCACGACACGAGCTGACGACAACCATGCACCACCTGTGCACGAGTGTCCAAAGAGACCACCATCTCTGGTGGCTTCCCGTGCATGTCAAGCCTTGGTAAGGTTCTTCGCGTTGCATCGAATTAATCCGCATGCTCCGCCGCTTGTGCGGGCCCCCGTCAATTCCTTTGAGTTTTAGCCTTGCGGCCGTACTCCCCAGGCGGGGCACTTAATGCGTTTGCTGCGGCACGGAACTCGTGGAATGAGCCCCACACCTAGTGCCCAACGTTTACGGCATGGACTACCAGGGTATCTAATCCTGTTCGCTCCCCATGCTTTCGCTCCTCAGCGTCAGTTGCGGCCCAGAGACCTGCCTTCGCCATCGGTGTTCCTCCTGATATCTGCGCATTCCACCGCTACACCAGGAATTCCAGTCTCCCCTACCGCACTCTAGTCTGCCCGTACCCGATGCAAGCTCGAGGTTGAGCCTCGAGTTTTCACACCAGACGCGACAAACCGCCTACGAGCTCTTTACGCCCAATAATTCCGGACAACGCTTGCGCCCTACGTATTACCGCGGCTGCTGGCACGTAGTTAGCCGGCGCTTCTTCTGCAGGTACCGTCACTTGCGCTTCTTCCCTGCTGAAAGAGGTTTACAACCCGAAGGCCGTCATCCCTCACGCGGCGTCGCTGCATCAGGCTTTCGCCCATTGTGCAATATTCCCCACTGCTGCCTCCCGTAGGAGTCTGGGCCGTGTCTCAGTCCCAGTGTGGCCGGTCGCCCTCTCAGGCCGGCTACCCGTCGTCGCCTTGGTAGGCCATCACCCCACCAACAAGCTGATAGGCCGCGAGCCCATCCCTGACCGAAAAACTTTCCAACCACCCCCATGCGAGGACGGCTCATATCCGGTATTAGCCCCGGTTTCCCGGAGTTATCCCGAAGTCAAGGGCAGGTTACTCACGTGTTACTCACCCGTTCGCCACTAATCAACCCAGCAAGCTGGGCATCATCGTTCGACTTGCATGTGTTAAGCACGCCGCCAGCGTTCGTCCTGAGCCAGGATCAAACTCTCCGTAAATGATCAACGCCCACCACCAGACCCAAAGACCCGGCAGCGAACAATCCATACGAAGCGAACCCCGAAAGATTCACAAAACTGGCCTACAAACGAAAAACAATCTGACGATCATTCTCCGAAATCAACCAAAAACATCCCCAGACACAACCAACCAGCCACCCCGAACGGGACAACCCAGCCAGCCACGCCCACAAAGGGGACAGAAATTGGCATTGACTAACAAGCACACTGTTGAGTTCTCAAACAACCGACACACACCAACTCAGCCAGACCCTCAGGCCCAACCTCGCTTGGGGCAACTTCTCAACCCTACCAGGCCCTCCCCCCGCTCTCCAACTCGTCCTTGCGGCCGAGATTCGAGGCGAGCTGGCGATCCCAGCAGCCCCTCAGCGGGACGAGCGCACGAAGCACCCAGTCTTTCGAAGAGGGGGACCGCCCGGGGGACCAGCCACCTCGTGCCTGCTCCGAAGAGCTTCACCGTGGTGTCCGTTCCTCCCTGCCGGGCGAACGTCGAGAACATTACACGCGCTGGAGCCTGCTGCCAAATCCGCAGGATTCCGCGGTTCCGGGCCCTCGGGCCGCTGCTTCGGCGGCGCCGGCGGGCGCACCAGGACGTGCCCGGACGCCCGAAGGGCACGAGCCGCGAACAGCCCGTGCCCCTCGGACGTGCCGGCTCAGCCGCCGGCGACCGCGACGCCGAGGGTCTTCTTCCCCCGGCGCAGCAACGCGTACCGCCCGTGGAGCAGGTCCTGCGCGCTCACGACCGCGTCCTCGTCCGTCACCTTCACGTTGTTCACGTAGGCCCCTCCCTCGGCGACGGCCCGGCGTGCCGCGCCCTTCGAGGCGACGAGCCCCGCACCGACGAGCAGGTCGACGACGGGGTCGCCGGCGCGCACGGGCGTCCTCGGGAGCTCGGCCACGGCGGCGCCGAGCGTCTGCTCGTCGAGCGCTCCCAGCTCACCCCGACCGAAGAGCGCTTGGCTCGCCGCCACGACCGCCTCGGTCGCGGCCGCGCCGTGCACCAGCGTGGTGACGTCGCCCGCGAGCGCCCGCTGCGCCTCGCGCGCCCCGGGACGCTCGCGCACCGCGGCCTCCAGCTCGGCGATCTCCTCGCGCGACCTGAAGGTGAAGATCTTCAGCCAGCCCACGACGTCGTCGTCCGCCGCGTTCAGCCAGTACTGGTAGAACGCGTACGGGCTCATCATGTCCGGGGCGAGCCACACGGCGCCGCCCTCGGTCTTGCCGAACTTGGTGCCGTCCGCCTTGGTGATGAGCGGCGTCGTCAGCACGTGCACGGCCTTGCCCTCGGCCTTGCGGACGAGCTCGACGCCGGAGAGCAGGTTCCCCCACTGGTCGTTGCCGCCCGTCTGCAGCGTGACGTCGTGGCGTCGGTTCAGCTCGAGGAAGTCGATGCCCTGCAGGATCTGGTAGCTGAACTCCGTGAAGCTGATGCCCTCCTCGGAGCGCAGCCGGCGCGCCACGGTGTCCTTGGCGAGCATCGTCCCGAGGCGGTAGTGCTTGCCGACGTCGCGCAGGAGGTCGATCGCCGAGAGCTCCGAGATCCAGTCGAGGTTGTTGACCAGGCGCGCCGGGTTGTCCCCCTCGAAGTCGAGGAAGCGCGACACCTGCGCCTTGAGACGCTCGGTCCACTCGGCGACGGTCTCCTTGGTGTTGAGCACCCGCTCCCCCGACTGTCGGGGGTCACCGATCATCCCCGTCGCGCCGCCGACCAGTGCCACCGCGCGGTGCCCGGCGAGCTGCAGGTGACGCAGCACGACGAGCTGGACGAGGTGACCGTGGTGGAGGCTCGGCGCGGTCGGGTCGAAGCCGCAGTAGTAGGCGATCGGGCCCTCGGCCAGCGCGGCGCGCAGCGCGACCTCGTCGGTGGACTGCGCCACCAGGCCTCGCCATTGCAGCTCGTCGAGAACGTCGCTCACCATCACTCCTTCGTCCGGTGCCCACGGATCGGGCACGTGCACCGCGGCCCGTGCGGGCCGCGGTCCTAGTGTGCCGTGTCGGCGCGCGCCGCGGCGCACCCCTCCGCGTGCGGCGGCCGACGTCGCCGCTCGCCGCACGTCACCGTGCGCGGGCGCTCACCTTGCGGAACGCGGAGACGGTGGC
Organism: Cellulosimicrobium sp. Marseille-Q4280; assembly: GCF_943181405.1. Classification (GTDB taxonomy): domain Bacteria; phylum Actinomycetota; class Actinomycetes; order Actinomycetales; family Cellulomonadaceae; genus Cellulosimicrobium. The sequence goes on along the minus strand of NZ_CALPBY010000002.1, from coordinate 229,008 downwards.
GTCGCCCGCGAGCCAGTAGCGCCACGGGTACAGCGCGCCGTCGCCGCCCTCGCCGGAGACCCCGACCCGGGGTCCCGTGGCGATCGCGGGTCGCAGGGGTCGGTCCGGGCAGTGGATCACCAGCGCTCCCGCAGGATCCGTGAGCTCTGCGCCGTAGTGGCGCAGGTCCAGGTCGAGCGCGACCGCGAGGCGCGCCGGGCCACGGGCGATCTGCCGGTCGGAGTCGCACCGTCCGACGGCGGCGCGGCGTGACCGGGCCACCTCGGCCCCCTCGATCACCTCGCCCGCCCGGAGGAGCACCGCCGAGGCGCGTCCCACGGGACCTGTGACGACGTTGACGCAGTGGTGCAGGCCGAGGTGACGGTAGACGTACAGCCGTCCCGGCTCGCCGAACATCGCCCGGTTGCGGTCGGTCCGGCCGCGGAAGGCGTGCGATCCGGGGTCCCGTTCGCCGTCGTACGCCTCGACCTCGGTGATCCGCAGCGTGACGTCCCCGTCGACGCTGCGGCGGGTGAGCAGCGCACCGAGCAGGTCCCGCGCGACGTCGTGCACGTCCCGTGCGTACCAGCCCCGGCCGGGTGCGTCCCACGGCCCGACGACGCGCGCACCGTCAGCCGTCTCGGCCGTCTCGGCCGTCGCGTCCGTGTTCATGGCACCACCTCCGTGGTCGGCAATCTACGCCGTGACCCGGGCCGGTGCTCACCGCCCGGCAGGAGGCGTCACGACGACGCCCCCGTACCCGTCGAGGCGCAGGTCCGCCCGCTCGCGCGTGCGGTTTCGCGCGTAGTGCTCGCGCTCGGCGGTCATCCACGCGAGCCAGTGGTCGCGCGACTCCTCGCCGTCCCGGTCGAGGCCCCGGCGGAGCCGCACGTCGTCGGGCGCCTCGACCCAGACGCGCAGCGCCGCGACGGCGTCTGCCTCGAGCCGCGCCGCGCCGCACCCCTCGACGACGAGGAACGGCGCGGGCGGCACGTCGTGCCACTCGGCGAAGGTGTCGCGTCCCCAGTCGAAGCGCCGGTACCGACCCGGCCGGCCGGAGGCGAGCGGCGCGAGCACCCACCCGTCGAGCCGGGCCCAGGCCGGCTCGAGGCCGCGCCAGCCCTCGTAGAGGTCGTCCATGTGCAGCACCTGTGCGGGCAGCGCCTCACCGAGCTGGGCCGCGAGCGTCGTCTTCCCCGACCCGGCGGGGCCGTCGACCACCACCAGCCGGATGCCCGACGTCGCGTCCGGGCCGTGCGCCGGCCACCCGCCCGGGTGCGGTGCGGGGACGAGGCGCGGATCGGCGTCGTGCACACGGCGCACGATCTCCGCGAGGACCGCCGGACCGACGCTCACGCGCACCCGCCGCCGGGCACGCCCTCCGGACCGTCGGGCTGGTGACGAGGGTCCGTCCGGACGTGCGGACGGACCACCGCCACACGGGCGCGCGAGGACACGCTCAGCCCTGCGCCCAGAACCGGTACTCCGCAGAGCGTTCCTTCGCGGCCTCGAGCTGCTCGGCGACGCGCACGGGGGCCGTGCCGCCCTCGGCGTCGCGCGACGCGAGGGAGCCCTCGACGCTCAGGACGTCGCGCACGCCCGGCGTGAGGTGCTCGGAGATCGCGGCGAGGTCGTCGTCGGACAGGTCCCACAGCTCGATCCCCCGCTCCTCGCACACCCGGACGCACGCCCCCGCGACCTCGTGCGCGACGCGGAACGGCACTCCGTCGCGCACGAGCCACTCCGCGACGTCGGTCGCGAGCGAGAAGCCCTGCGGCGCGAGCGACGCCATGCGGTCGGTGTCGAACGTGAGGGTCGCGACCATGCCCGAGAAGGCGGGCAGGAGCACCTCGAGCGTGTCGACCTGGTCGAACACCGGCTCCTTGTCCTCCTGGAGGTCGCGGTTGTACGCGAGCGGCAGGCCCTTGAGCGTCGTGAGCAGCCCGGTCAGGTCGCCGACGAGCCGGCCCGCCTTGCCGCGCGCGAGCTCCGCGACGTCGGGGTTCTTCTTCTGCGGCATGATGCTCGACCCCGTGGAGTAGGAGTCGTGCAGCCGCACGAAGCCGAACTCCTTGGTCGCCCAGAGGATCACCTCCTCGGCGAGCCGCGACAGGTCGATCCCGATCATCGCGGCGACGAACGCGAACTCGGCGACCACGTCGCGCGACGCGGTCCCGTCGATCGAGTTCTCGACGGGGCCGTCGAAGCCGAGCTCGGACGCGACCGCCGCCGGGTCGAGGCCGAGCGACGATCCCGCGAGGGCCCCGGACCCGTACGGCGAGCGCGCGGCGCGCACGTCCCAGTCGATGAGCCGGTCGACGTCGCGCAGCAGCGGCCAGGAGTGCGCGAGCAGGTGGTGCGCGAGCAGCACGGGCTGCGCGTGCTGCAGGTGCGTGCGACCGGGCATCGCGGCGCCGGGATGGGCCGCGGCCTGCTCGACGAGCGCGTCGACGACGTCGAGCACGAGGCCCGCGATCGTCCGGGCCTCGGCGCGCAGGTACATGCGCGTGAGGGTCGCGATCTGGTCGTTGCGCGACCGCCCGGCGCGCAGCTTGCCGCCGAGCTCCGGGCCCGCGCGCTCGATGAGGCCGCGCTCGAGCGCGGTGTGGACGTCCTCGTCGTCGTCCGCGGCGACGAACGCGCCCGAGGCGACGTCGTCGCGCAGGCGGTCGAGCGCCGCGAGCATGCCCTCGAGCTCGTCGTCGTCGAGGAGCCGCGCGGCGTGCAGCACCTTGGCGTGGGCCTTCGAGCCGGCGATGTCCTGGCCGGCGAGGCGCCAGTCGAAGTGGGTGCTCTTGCTGAGCGCCGCGAGCGCGTCGCTCGGCCCGCCGGCGAACCGGCCGCCCCACAGGCTCACGCGCCCGGTGGTCGCCGCGTCCGTCGTGATCTCGGTCTCGTGGTCGTTCTCGGGCACGCCCGCTCCTTCGTCGTCGCTCATGGTCCCAGCGCCCCGTCGCCGAGGTCCGGGTTCAAGTGTGGCAGGGGCGCACGCAGGCGCCGACGCGTCAGGCGCCAGGACCCGAGAGGTCGAGGAAGCGCCGGGCGAGGTCCGCGCCGCCGTCGGGCTCGCGCGCGATGACGAGGATCGTGTCGTCGCCCGCGATGCTCCCGAGGACGCCGGGCAGGACCGAGTGGTCGATCGCCGAGGCGAGGTAGTTCGCAGCTCCCGGGGGCGTGCGCAGCACGACCAGGTTCGCCGACGCCTCCGCCGAGACGAGCATCTCGGAGCACAGGCGCGCGAGCCGGGCCGCGAGGTACTCGGGCGACTCGGCGCTCTGCACGCTGCGGTCACCGCCCTCCCCCGGGACCGCGTAGACGAGCGCCCCCGCGGGCCCCCGCACCTTCTCGGCGCGCAGCTCGATGAGGTCGCGCGAGAGCGTCGCCTGCGTGACGGTCAGGCCGTCGGCCGCGAGCTCCCGGGCGAGCTCGGCCTGCGAGTGGATCTCGGTCCGGCGCACGATCTCGGCGATGCGCGCGTGGCGCGCCGCCTTGGTCGTGGCGGTCCGGCCGTGCGCCGGGTCGGCACGCTCCGTGGCGTCCACCTCTCGCCCCTCGGTCACGACCGCTCCAGGAGGAACGTCAGGAGGGCCTTCTGCGCGTGCAGGCGGTTCTCGGCCTCGTCCCACACGACCGACTGCGGACCGTCGACGACCTCGGCGGTGATCTCCTTGCCCCGGTAGGCGGGCAGGCAGTGCAGGACGATCGCGTCGTCCGCGGCGTGCGCGAGCAGCTCGGCGTTCAGCTGGTACGGCAGGAACGGGAGCGCGCGCTCCGCCGCCTCGTCCTCGTCGCCCATCGACACCCAGGTGTCCGTTGCGACGACGTCGGCCCCGGTCACCGCCTCGACGGGGTCGGCCGTGACGAGCACCGACCCCCCGGTCTCCGCCGCGATGCGCTGGGCGTCCGCGACGAACCCCGCCGCCGGCGGGTAGCCGTCGGGCGTGCCGACCCGGACGTGCATCCCGGCGGTCGCGCCCCCGAGCAGGTAGGAGTGCGCCATGTTGTTCGCGCCGTCCCCGACGTACGCGAGGGTCTGGCCGGGCAGGGCCGCGGTGCCGCCGCGGTGCTGCGCGACGGTGAGGAGGTCGGCGAGGATCTGGCACGGGTGGAAGTCGTCCGTGAGGGCGTTGACGACGGGGACCCGGCTGACGCCGGCCATCTCCTCGATGCGGTCCTGGCCGTAGGTGCGCCAGACGATCGCGGAGACCTGCCGGTCGAGCACGCGGGTCGTGTCGGTGATCGACTCGCGCACGCCGATCCCGGCGAGGCGACCGTCGACGACGAGCGGGAAGCCGCCGAGCTCGGCGATCCCCGTCGCGAACGAGACCTGGGTGCGCAGCGTCGGCTTGTCGAACAGCACCGCGACGGCCTGCGGTCCGGCGAGCGGCTGGCGGAACGTGCGGTCGTCGCGGAACGCGAGCGCGATCTCCAGGACCTGGCGCTGCTCGGCGGGCGTGAGGTCGTCGTCGCGCAGGAAGTGCCGCGGGGCCACCGGGGTCATCGTCAGGTCCTCGTCTCGGTCGGTTCGGGATCGGGCAGGCGCAGGTCCGCGAAGAACGCGACGACGTCGCGCGCCTGGTCGGGCGTGAGCACGAGCGGTGGTGCGAGCCGGATCGCGTCGGGCGCGACGGCGTTGACGATGAACCCGGCGTCGAGCGCCGCGCGCGCGACGTCGGCGGCGACAGGCCGCGAGAGCAGGACGGCGAGGAGCAGACCTCGACCTCGCACGCCCGCGACGAGCGGGTTGCCCGCCCCCGTGATGCCGTCGCGCAGGAGCGCGCCGACCGTCCGGACGTTGTCGAGCAGCCCGTCGCGCTCGATGACGCCCAGCGTCGCGAGCGCCGCCGCCGCCGCGACGGGGTTCCCGCCGAACGTCGTGCCGTGCTGCCCCCGGCCGAGCAGGGTCGCGGCGCGCTCTCCGTACGCGATCACCGCGCCGACGGGGAAGCCGCCGCCGAGCCCCTTGGCCAGCGTCACGACGTCGGGCAGGATCCCGCCACCGAGGTCGGGCTGCTGGACCGCGAGCCAGGACCCCGTGCGCCCGACGCCGGTCTGGACCTCGTCGAGCACGAGCAGCGCGCCGTGGCCGGCCGTGAGCTCGCGCGCGGCGACGAGGTAGCCCGGCGACAGCGACCGGACGCCCGCCTCGCCCTGGACGGGCTCGACGACGAGCGCCGCGACCTCGCCGCGCGCCGCGACCGCCTCGGCGGAGAACGCCTCCTCGAGCGCCGCGACGTCGTCGAACGCGACGTGCTCGACGCCGCCCGGGAGCGGCTCGAAGGGCTCGCGGTACGCCGCCTTGCTCGTGAGCGCGAGCGCGCCCATGGTGCGGCCGTGGAACCCGCCCTCGAGGGCGAGGACCCGGGGCTTCCCGGTGCGGCGAGCCATCTTGAAGGCCGCCTCGTTGGCCTCGGTGCCGGAGTTCGTGAGGAACACGCGCGACCCGTCGGGCGCGCCGGTGAGCGCGAGCAGGCGCTCGGCGAGGGCGATCTGCGTGGGCGTGCCGAAGAAGTTCGACACGTGCCCGAGCGTGCCGAGCTGGGCGCTCACCGCGGCCGTCAGGGTCGGGTGCGCGTGGCCGAGCGCGTTCACCGCGATCCCGGCGAGCAGGTCGAGGTACCGCTTGCCGTCGGCGTCCCAGACGTAGGCGCCCTCGCCCCGCACGAGCACGCGCTGCGGCGGGCCGAACGTGTCCATCACGGCGTGCGAGTACCGCTCGGTCCACTCCTGCACCGATCCGGGCGTCGTGTCGAGGACGCCGCCCGACGACGAGACGGCCGTCGTGCCGGTCGAGCCGTCGTGCGTCACGCGGCACCTCCCGTCAGGGCGTCGGGGACCACCATGGTCCCGCTGCCCTGGGTCGTGAAGACCTCGAGCAGCAGCGAGTGCGGGACGCGGCCGTCGATGACCGTCGCCGCGGTGACGCCGCCCTCGACGGCGCGCAGGCACGCCTCCATCTTCGGCACCATGCCCGACTCGAGGGACGGCAGGAGCGCGGCGAGCTCCGACCGCGTGATCTGCGCGACGAGCGAGCCCTTGTCCGGCCACGAGGTGTAGAGCCCTTCGACGTCCGTGAGGACGACGAGCTTCTTCGCGCCGAGCGCGACCGCGAGCGCCGCCGCCGCGGTGTCCGCGTTGACGTTGAGCACCTGCGTCGGGTCCTCGAGGTCGGGCGCGATGGTCGACACGACGGGGATGCGCCCCGCGTCGAGCAGGTCCTGGACGGCGGACGGGTGGACCTCGACGACGTCGCCCACGAGGCCGACGTCGACGGGCTCGCCGTCGACCGTGGCGTGCCGGCGCTGCGCCTGCAGCAGGCCGCCGTCCTCGCCCGAGAGCCCGACGGCGTACGGCCCGTGCGCGTTGATGAGGCCGACGAGCTCGCGCGAGACCTGCCCCGTGAGGACCATGCGCACGACGTCCATCGCCTCGGGGGTCGTGACGCGCAGGCCGCCGCGGAACTCCGACTCGATGCCGAGCCGGGCGAGCATGGCGGAGATCTGCGGGCCGCCGCCGTGCACGACGACGGGGTGCAGGCCGACGCGGCGCAGGAAGACCATGTCCTCGGCGAAGGCCGCCTTGAGCCGGTCGTCGACCATCGCGTTGCCGCCGTACTTCACGACGACGAGCGCGCCGGCGTACTCCTCCAGCCACGGGAGCGCCTCGATGAGCACCTCCGCCTTCTGGTCCGGGCGCAGGTCGGTGCGGGTGTCGAACACGAAGTCCTCGGACGGCGCTCCCGGGTGCGCGGTCCTCGTCGCTGCCGGGGCCGTCACGGTCTCGCTGGTCCGGTCGCTCATGAGGAGTACGCGCTGTTCTCGTGGACGTAGTCGTGCGTGAGGTCGTTGGTCCAGACGGTCGCGGTCGCGGAGCCGGCGTGGAGGTCGACCACGACGCGCACCTCCCGGTCGGCGGCGAGGTCCACGAGCTCGCGCGGCTCGCCGACTCCTCCCGCCCGGCACACCTGGACGCCGTTGACGGAGACGTCGAGGGCGAGCGCGTCGAACGGCGCGACGTCCTCGGGCACCGTGCCCACGGCGGAGACGATCCGACCCCAGTTCGGGTCGTTGCCGAAGATCGCCGCCTTGACCAGGTTCGAGCGCGTGACGGCCCGGGCGACGGCCACGGCCGCGTCCTCGTCCGACGCGTTCACGACCGTGACGGCGACGTCGTGGCTCGCACCCTCGGCGTCGGCGACGAGCTGGCGCGCGAGCGAGGCGCACGCCTCGGTGAGCGCGTCCGTGAGCTCGTCGAGCGTCACGGAGACGCCCGACGCCCCGGAGGCGAGCAGGATCACCGTGTCGTTGGTGGACATGCAGCCGTCGGAGTCGACCCGGTCGAACGTCGTCCGGGTCGCGGCGCGCAGGGCCGCGTCGGCGGTCTCGGCGTCGACGACGGCGTCCGTCGTGAGGACGGAGAGCATCGTCGCGAGCCCCGGCGCGAGCATGCCAGCGCCCTTGGCCATGCCGCCGACCGACCAGGTCGCTCCGCCGTCGAGCGATGCGGGGGCCGCCCCCTCGCGCACGACCTCGACCGTCTTGGGCACGGTGTCCGTCGTCATGATCGCGAGCGCCGCGTCGCCCCCGCCCGTCGTCGCGGACGACGGGTCGTCGAGAGCGACGGCCGCCGCCTCGACGCCGGCGAGCAGCTCGGGCATCGGCAGCCGGACACCGATGAGACCGGTCGAGCACACGAGGACGTCCCCTGCGGACGTGGACAGCACGTCGGCGACGTGCTCGGCCGTGCGGTGCGTGTCGGCGAAGCCCTCGGGTCCGGTGCACGCGTTGGCGCCGCCCGAGTTGAGCACGACGGCCGTCGCGCGCCCGTCGCTCACGGCCTGGCGCGTCCACGCGACCGGCGCGGAGAACACGCGGTTGCTCGTGAGGACGGCGGCCGCGACGTCGAGCGGCCCGTCGTTGACGACGAGCGCGACGTCCTGCGCGCCGCTCGACTTGAGCCCGGCGGCGACGCCGGCGGCCCGGAAGCCCTGGGGCGACGTGACGGTCACGGGGCGACTCCCTCGGTGGTGAGGCCCGCCGTCTGCGGCAGGCCGAGCGCGATGTTCATGGACTGCACCGCGGCGCCCGCGGTGCCCTTGACGAGGTTGTCGATCGCGGTGACGGTCACGACCCGCCCCGCGGCGTGGTCGACGGCGACCTGGATCAGCGCCGTGTTGGCGCCGAGCGTCATCGCCGTGCTCGGCCACTGCCCCTCGGGCAGCACCTGCACGAACGGCTCCCCCACGTACGCGTCGTCCCACGCCTGGCGCACCCGCGCGTCGAGCTCCGCGGGCCCGAGGCCTGCGACGGCGTCCGCCAGCGGCGCCGAGACCGTCGCGAGGATCCCGCGCGCCATCGGCACGAGCGTCGGCGTGAACGAGATCCGCACGGCCGGTGCGCCCGCGGCGCGCAGGTTCTGCACGATCTCCGGGATGTGCCGGTGGCCCCCGCCCACGGCGTACGGCTGCGCCGAGCCCAGGCCCTCCGACGCGAGCAGGTGCGGCTTGAGCGCCTTACCGGCCCCCGAGTACCCGTTCGCGAGCACCGCGACGACGTCGCGCGGGTCGACGACACCTGCCGCGACGCCGGGCTGGAGACCGAGCGTCACCGCGGTGACGTTGCAGCCCGGGACCGCGATCCGTCGCGCACCGGCGAGCCGCTCGCGCTGTCGCGTCTCCGTGGCGCCTGCCCCGGGGTCCTGCGTGAGCAGGAGCTCGGGCAGACCGTAGGGCCACGTGCCGGCGTGCTCCGAGCCGTAGAACTGCGCCCAGTCCGCGGCGGACTCCAGCCGGTGGTCCGCACCGAGGTCGAGGACGAGCACGTCGTCGGGCAGCTGCGCGGAGATCTCGCCCGACGCGCCGTGCGGCAGCGCGAGCACGACGACGTCGTGGCCCACCAGGTGCTCGAGGGTCGTCGGCAGCAGCACGCGGTCGGCGAGCGAGCGCAGGTGCGGCTGGTGCGCACCGAGGAGCGTCCCTGCGTTGCTGTGCGCCGTCACGGCGCCGATCTCCACGTCGGGGTGCCCGGCGAGCAGGCGGAGCATCTCCCCGCCCGCGTACCCGGACGCCCCGGCGACCGCCACTGTGATCGTCATATGCATCACTATACATACTTATACATGCCAGGGGCTCGCGACGAGTGCGGACCGGGACGAGACCAGGCCGAGGCGACGGCGGGTGGGTCGGTTGACGTGCGAAGGGCGTCAGAGTCGCGCTCCCAGGACGTGAGCCGACAGACCATGGTGACGGCGCGGCAGCCCGAGCACGTCAGCCGACCCGCCCACGCGACCCGCCTAGGCTGGGCCCATGCACGCGATCGTGGCCCGCGAGGCGGGTGGCCCTGACGTCCTGGAGTACCGCGAGCTGCCCGACCCGACACCGGGCCCCGGGCAGCTCCTCGTCCGCGCGGCGGTCGCGGGCGTCAACTTCATCGACACGTACAAGCGCTCGGGCGTGTACCCGATGCAGTACCCGCACGTCGTGGGCAGCGAGGGCGCCGGCCACGTGCTGGCGGTCGGGGACGGCGTCGAGGACTTCGCCGAGGGTGACCGCGTGGTGTGGACGGAGGCGCCCGGCTCGTACGCGGACCTCGTGGTCGTCGCGGCACGCGAGGCCTTGCACGTGCCCGACGCCGTGACGTTCGAGGACGCCACCGCCGTCGCACTGCAGGGCCTCACCGCGCACTACCTGTGCACGTCGTCGTACCCGGTCCGCCCGGGCGACCGCGTGCTCGTGCACGCCGGTGCCGGCGGGGTCGGGCTGCTGCTCACCCAGATGGTCGTCGCGCGGGGCGGGCACGTGATCTCGACGGTCTCGACGCCGGCGAAGGCCGAGCTGTCGCGCGGCGCGGGCGCCGAGCACGTGATCGAGTACACGGCGCTGGGTGACCTGTCGCACGACCTCCCGGAGATCGTGCGCGGGCTCACCGGCGGCGACGGCGTCGCCGCCGTGTACGACTCGGTCGGCAAGGACACGTTCGACGCGTCGCTCGCGTCGCTGCACCGCCGGGGGACGCTCGTGCTGTTCGGCGGCTCGTCCGGTCAGGTGCCGCCGTTCGACCCGCAGCGCCTCAACGCGGCCGGGTCGGTCTTCCTCACGCGCCCCAAGCTCGGCGACCACACGGCGACGCGGACCGAGCTCGTCGAGCGGGCGACCGAGGTGCTCGGCTCCGTCGCGGGCGGCACCCTCCACGCGCGCGTCGGTGCCACCTTCCCGCTGGCCGAGGCCGCCGAGGCGCACCGTGCGCTCGAGGGGCGTGCCACCACCGGCAAGGTGCTGCTCGTGCCCGACGCCGCGGCGTCGGGCTCCGGACGCGAGGCATGAGCTGGGACTGGGTCCCGGCCCGACCCGGGGAGGAGGACGGGTCCGACGGCGGCCCCTCTCCCGCGCTCCGGCGGACCGCGACGGTGCTCGCCGTCCTGCTCACGGGCGTCCTCGTCGTCTACTACCTGACGATCGGCGTCCGGCAGGGCGAGGACCGATGCGTCGCCGAGCGGCCGGACGGGGTCGCCTCGAGCCAGGTCGACTCGCGGTGGCGGTGGTGGCCGCCCGGCACGGAGTGCGTCTACCCCACCGGGACCGAGGTCGCACGCGCCTGAGACCCGGCGCCGCCCGCATCGTGCTCGTCGACGGGCTCGACGACCGGCTCCTCGACCGGCGACGTCACGTGCAGGTGGTCGACCGGCCCGCGGCCGGTCCCGACCTGCAGCGCCGCCCCCGCGCGCAGCGCGCCGGTGAGCCACTCCTTGGCGTCGCGCGCCGCCTCCGGCCAGCCCGCGCGCTGCGGGCGCAGCGCCGCGAGGGCCGCCGAGAGCGAGCACCCGGTGCCGTGCGTGTGCGGCGTGTCCACGCGCCCCGCGTCGAACGTCGTCACGCGACCCGCGCCGCCTTCGGTCGAGCCGGGCTCCACGAGAGCGTCGGGTGACGTCGCGCCGGTGAGGTGGCCGCCCTTCAGCAGGACCGCCGTCCCGCTCGCCGCGGCGAACGCGCGCGCCTGGACGAGCGCCTCGTCCCACGTCGCCGCGACGGGCGTCCCGGCGAGGACGGCGAGCTCGGGCAGGTTCGGGGTCACGACGTCGGCGCGCGTCGCGAGGTCACGCACGCCCTGCTCGGCGCCGGCGTCGAGGAGCCGGTGGCCGGAGGTCGCGACCATGACGGGGTCGAGCACGACGTACGGCGCGACGCCTCCGCGGTCACGGCGCGACGCACCGAGGACGTCGAGCCACGCACCGATCTCGCGCGCGTTCGCGGCGTCCGCCACCATCCCGATCTTCACCGCGTCGATCTCGACGTCGTCGGAGACCGCGTCGAGCTGCTCGCGCAGGAACGCCGCCCCGGGGACGTGCACGGAACGGACGCCGTGCGTGTTCTGCGCGACGAGCGCGGTCGTGACGGCCATCCCGTACGCGCCGTGCGCGCAGAAGGCCTTGAGGTCCGCCTGGATGCCGGCACCGCCGGTCGGGTCCGTCCCGGCGACCGACAGGACGCGCGGACGCGAGGGTCGCGGTGCAGGAGAGGTCGTGGGGGCGAGCGTCATCGCCGGACATCCCTTCGCTAGTACGAGCTAGATCAGGTTCGACGGGTGTGATCTCAGCCCCGGTGTCCCGGGGCACCCCGTGTCGGTCCGCTCATGCTAGCGGTGCGGTGCGCCGTCGCGGCGCGCCGCCCGTCCTCACTCCTGGTGGATCGCCTCTCCGGCGATCTCGAGCGAGACCTTCTTGCCGACGAGGAGGCCGCCGGTCTCGAGCAGCACGTTCCACACGAGCCCGTAGTCCTCGCGGTCGAACTCCCCCGTGGCGTGGAAGCCGAAGATGTCGCGGCCGTAGGGGTCACGGCGAGCGCCGCCGTAGCGCATCCTCAGGTCGATCGGGTGGGTGACGTCGCGGATGGTCAGCAGTCCGCTCACGACGAAGTGTCCGGCCTCGGCGGGCGCTGTGCGCTCCGCGGCCACGGTCGCGCGCTCCGGCGAGCGGTTGCGCAGCCGCGCCCAGGCGAGGATCGCGTCGTCCTGGCTCCCCTGCCACCGGACGCCGGTGCTGCGGAACTCGAGCGTCGGATACGTCTCGACGTCGAGGAAGTCGGCGCTGTGGAGGTGGACGTCCCGGTCGGCGTGGTGCGTGGTGAGGCTCGCCGACTCGATCGTCGCCGTCACCGTGGAGGCCAGCGGGTCCTGTCCCACGAGGATCGTCGCGCTCGCCCGCGTGAACTCGCCCCGCACCGGCGAGACCATCATGTGCTGCCCCGCGAAACCCACCCGCTTGTGCGCCTCGTCGAGCACGTACGTGCCCGCGTCGGGAACGGTCATGCCGTTCCACTGGCGGACCGGTCGTGTCGTGGTCATCCGTCGCCCTCCGGGGTGCTGTGGTCGAACCGCGACCGCGCCGTCCGCTCGGTCCTGGTCAGGTGTCCAGGAGAGCATCGCCGATTGTTAGGTGAACATTCAACTAATCGGCGGGTGACCTTGCGTACAAATGCCGCGAGGCGCGCCCTTCCCGAGCGGGGAAGGACGCGCCTCGTGACGCAGGCCGGTCAGCGGCGGGGCAGCTCGCCGGGCATCGGGTCGTCGTCGCCCCAGCGCGTCACCCGCAGCCGGCGACCGTCCGGGCCGGGCACCGCACGCCCGCCGCGGGCGGCGTCGTCGAGCGCGGCCCGCAGCGAGTCCGGCGAGTCGTGCGTGACACGGACGAAGGAACCCGAGAACGCGTCGAGGCCGCCCCCGGCGATCGCGACGACCATCTCGACCGTGCGCTGGACCGGCGTCCACTCCGTGCGCCCCCGGTGCATGACCATCGAACCCGTCATGTCGGTCTGCACCACACCGGGCGCGACCTCGAACGTGCGGAGCCCTCGGTCGTAGCCCGAGCGGTGCAGGTTCGCGCCGAGGCGCAGGAGCGCCGTCTTGCTCGCGTTGTACGCGCTCGCGCCGACCATGTCGTGCGACCCCGCGCCGCTGTTGAGGTCGACGACGCGGCCCCCGCCCCGAGCTAGCATGCCCGGGACGACGGCGCGCGCGAGCAGGAACGGCCCGCGGACGTTGGTCTCGAGGATCGCCCACCACTCGTCGGGGTCCGCCTCCCACAGCGGCACCTCGGCGTCGACGCGTCCGGCGTTGTTGACCAGCAGGTCGATGCCGCCGATCTCCCCCTCCGCCGCGGCGACGGCCGCGGACACCGCCTCGACGTCGGTGACGTCGGCCGTCACGACGACGGCGTGCCCGGCGCCCCCGGCCGTGATCTCGTCGGCCACGTCGCGGAGCCGCGCGGCGTCCCGAGCGAGCAGCGCGACGTCGAGCCCCGCAGCGGCGAGACCGACGGCGATCGCGCGGCCGATGCCGCGCGACGCCCCGGTGACCAGCGCCGTCCGTGCAGGCGCGACGGGCTCACCCGCCACGCCCGCGTCCACGGGGGTGCCGGTGCTCATGCCCGGAGCTCCGCCCCGACGCGCTCGCGCGCCGCCTCGACGGCTCCCGCCCGCACGCGCGCGACGTCGTCGGCCGTGAGCGTCCGGTCGGCGGCCCGCAGACGGAGCGAGAACGCGAGCGACTTGCGGCCCGCGCCGACCTGCTCCCCGGTGAAGACGTCGAAGAGGGTCAGGTCCTCGAGGAGCTCGCCCGCACCGTCGGCCACCGCGGAGCGCAGCGCCTCGGCCGTGACGTCGGCGGCGACGACGAACGCGAGGTCCTCCTTCGCGGCAGGGAACGTGGAGACGGGCGCCGCGACGAGCGGTTCAGCGCTCGACCCGGCGAGCAGCGCCGAGAGGTCCACCTCGAACGCGACCGACCGCGCGGGCAGCCCGAGGTTCTCGAGCACCTTCGGGTGCAGCTCGCCCGCGTGCCCGACGAGGGTCCCGTCGGCGAGCTCGATCCGCGCGCAGCGGCCCGGGTGCCAGGGCGCGCGGGCCGTGTCGGCGCTCACCACGACCTCGGCACCGACGTGCTCCGCGACGAGCCGGGTGGCGTCGAGCGCGTCGGTCCAGTCGGCGGCCCGCCCTTCGCCCCACCACCCGGCGCGCTCGCGCCGGCCGACGAGCACGCCCGCCACGTGGCGCGGCTGGTCCGGCACGGCGGCCGCGAGCGCCGCGAGCTCGTCGTCCGTCGGGCGCACGCCCGGCGGGAGCGAGGGCGCGGCCGGGGCGTCGACGCGCGGTCGTGTCACGAGCCCGGTCTCGAACACCGCGAGATCCGTCATCCCGCGACCGACGTTGCGGCGCGCGGTCTCGAGCAGCGTCGTGAGCAGGTCGGTCCGCATGAGGGGCCGGTCGTCGGCGAGCGGGTTGACCAGTCGCAGGGCACGACGGCGCTCGTCGTCGGCAGGCAGACGCAGCGCGTCGAGCTCGGCCGCCCCGACGAACGGGTAGCTGAGCGTCTCGACGAAGCCCGCCTCGGCGAGGCCACGGGCCACCGAGCGGCGGACCGCCTGCTCGCGGGTCAGGCCGCGGCCGCCGGGCGCCTTCGGCAGCACCGACGGGATCTCGTCGTAGCCGACGAGCCGCGCGACCTCCTCGACCAGCTCCGCCGGCCCGGTGAGGTCGGGTCGCCACGTCGGGGGCGTGACCACGAGCACGTCCGTCCCACCGGACGACGGCCCGTCCGCGACGTCGCAGCCCAGCGCGCCCAGCGTGCCCACGATCTGCTCGAGCGAGTACGCCACGCCGACGAGCCGCTCCGGCTCCGTGACGGGCAGCCGCACGGGAACGGGCGCCGGGACGTGGTCCAGGTCCGAGACCGCCGCGTCGGCGGTGCCGCCGCCGTGCTCGACGAGCAGGTCGACGACGCGCTGCGCCGCGACCGCGGGCAGCCGGGGGTCGACGCCGCGCTCGAACCGCTTCGCCGCCTCGCTCGACAGCTTGTGCCGGCGCGACGTGCGCGCGACGGACACGGGATCGAAGTGCGCGGCCTCGACGAGGACGTCCGTCGTGGTCGGGCCGACCTCCGAGGACGCCCCGCCCATGACCCCCGCGAGCCCGAGGACCCGCGAGCCGCGGGCGCCGTCGGGCGAGTCGGTGATGAGGAGGTCCTCGGCGTCGAGCCTCCGGTCGGCGTCGTCGAGGGTGACGAGGCGCTCGCCCGGCTGCGCGCGGCGGACCACGATCGGGCCCGCGACCCGTGCGAGGTCATAGGCGTGCAGAGGCTGGCCGAGGTCGAGCATGACGTAGTTCGTCACGTCGACCGCGAGCGAGATGGGCCGCATGCCCGACGCCGTGAGGCGGCGCTGCATCCACGCGGGCGTCGTCGCGGCCGGGTCGATGCCGCGCACGATGCGCGTGACGAAGCGGTCGCACCCGTCGATGCCGCGGACCGGGGCCGCGTCGTCGACCTCCACGGGGAAGCCGTCGGGGGTCGCGGCCGGGGGCGGCGTCGGCAGCGAGGCCGCGAGGCCCCGGTCGGTGAAGCGCGCGCCGGTCGAGTGCGCGTACTCGCGCGCGACCCCGCGGTAGGAGAACGCGTACCCGCGGTCCGGGGTGACGTTGATCTCGAGCACCTCGTTCCCCAGGCCGAGGAGCGCGACGGCGTCCTGGCCGGGCGTGAGGTCGGCCTCGGCGAACCCGAGGCGCGGGAGCACGATGATCCCGTCGTGGTCCTCGCCCAGCCCGAGCTCGCGCTGCGAGCAGATCATGCCGTCGGACACGTGGCCGTACGTCTTGCGGCTCGCGATGGCGAACGGTCCCGGCAGCACGGC
The DNA here is from genome assembly GCF_943181405.1 of Cellulosimicrobium sp. Marseille-Q4280. Classification (GTDB taxonomy): domain Bacteria; phylum Actinomycetota; class Actinomycetes; order Actinomycetales; family Cellulomonadaceae; genus Cellulosimicrobium. Next base: position 213,354 of record NZ_CALPBY010000002.1, on the reverse strand, counting down.
GCCCGGGAGCGCGACGACGACGAGGTCGCCCTCGCCGAAGTTGTGCGCCCCGCACACGATGCCGCGCGGCTCGCCCCCGTCGGCCGCGGGGACGCCGTCGACGTTGTGCGCGCCGACGTCCACCCGGCACCAGTTGATCGTCTTGCCGTTCTTCTGCGGCTCCGGCGAGAGCTCGAGGACCCGCCCGACGACGAGAGGACCCGTCACGGCCGCGCCGTGGACCTCCTCCTCCTCGAGGCCGACGCGCACGAGGTCCGCAGCGAGCTGCTCGGCGGTGAGGCCCGCAGGGAGCTCGACGTGGTCGCCGAGCCAGTCCAGGTCGACGTACGGCATCAGACGCCCCTTCCGAGCTGGGCGGAGAAGCGCACGTCGCCCTCCACCATGTCGTGCATGTCCGCGATCTCGTGGCGCAGCATGAGCGTGCGCTCGATGCCCATCCCGAACGCGAAGCCCGAGTAGACCTCCGGGTCGATGCCCGCCGCGCGCAGCACGTTCGGGTTGACCATGCCGCAGCCGCCCCACTCGATCCAGCCGGGCCCGCCCTTCTTCTGCGGGAACCACAGGTCCATCTCGGCGCTCGGCTCGGTGAACGGGAAGAAGCTCGGGCGCAGGCGCGTGCGCGCCTCCGGGCCGAACATGGCCTGCGCGAACGCGTCGAGCGTCCCGAGGAGGTTCGCCATCGTCAGGCCCTCGTCGACCGCGATGCCCTCGACCTGGTGGAAGACGGGCGTGTGGGTGGCGTCGAGCGCGTCGGTGCGGAACACCTTGCCCGGGCACGCGACGTACAGCGGCACACCGCGCGCCAGGAGCGAGCGCGCCTGCACGGGGGACGTGTGCGTGCGCAGCACGAGGTTCGACGGCTCGTCGCCGTCGCCCGCGACGTAGAACGTGTCCTGCATCTGGCGCGCCGGGTGGTCGGGACCGAAGTTCAGCGCGTCGAAGTTGAACCACTCCGCCTCGACCTCGGGGCCGTCGGCGATCTCCCAACCGAGGCCGACGAAGAAGTCGGCGACCCGCTCCTGCAGCGTCTCGAGCGGGTGGCGCGCGCCGCGGGGGGCGCGGTCGGTCGGCAGCGTGACGTCGACGGCCTCCTCGACGAGGACCCGCTCGTCGCGCTCGGCCTCGAGCTCGGCGTGGCGCGCGGCGAGGGCCTGGTTCAGGCGACCGCGCAGCGGCCCGAGCAGCCGGCCGGCGGTCTTCTTGTCCTCGGGCGCGAGGGAGCCGATCTGCCGGTTCGCGAGCGCGAGCGCGCTGCGGTCGCCGGTGTGCTCGGTGCGCACGGCCTTCAGGGCGTCGAGGTCGCGGGCCGCGGCGACGGCCGCGAGCGCGGCGTCGAGCGCCCGCTGGAGGGCGTCGGCGTCGAGCGGCGACGGCGCGTCGGTGGGAGGGCCGTCGCTCGCGGGGGCGACGGCGGCGTCAGGGCTGGACATACGAGCCTTCCTGGCGATGTCGGGACAGCTGGCTGGACGGTGGGGAGGGCCCACGGGCGCATCACGAGGGCCGGACGCGCGGACGCGCCGGGCGCGTCCGCGACATTCTAGGGCGCCCGTCCGGGCCCCGACCTACCGGTCGCGTCCGCGTCCCGGTGAGGAGGCGTGACGGTGCGCGTCAGCAGCGCGGGCCCGTGACGGGCCCGGGAAATCGACGATCAGCTCGCGCGGTCACCCCCTCATCCTCGCACGGCAGCGCTGCGCCACCCGGTCGGGGCATGATGGTGCGCGTGGCGGAGAGGACGCAGGACGGGCCGGCGTGGCCCGTGTACGGGGGCGCCGCGGTCCCGCAGGACCCGCTGCAGCGCACGCTCGACGCCGACCTCACCGCGCGGCCCCCTCCTGCCGGGCCCGGCGCACGCGCACCGGACCGGCGGTCTGCCGGGACGTCGTCGGGCACCACGACCCACGGCCCGGCCGGGGCTCCCGACGCGGCGTCCCGACCGCCCTCCGCGCGCGGGTACCGGCGCGACCGCGGGTTCTGGTCGTCGCTGCGGCGCGGGCTCGTGCCGGGTGCGGGCGCCGTGCTGACGGTGCTCGCCCTCGGTCGCGCCGCGTCCGGCCTGGGACCCGAGAGCGCGGCAGTCGTCGCGCCCTACTCGACGATCCTCGTGGTCGGTCCCGTGCTCGGCGTCGGCTGCGTCGTCGGTTGGGTGGTTCACGCGGCGCGTCGACGCGCCGCGCGCGCCCGCGGGGACATGACGCCGGTGCGACCGAGCCGGGTGCTCGGCGCGGCGACGACGGTCCTCGGCGTGCTGCTCGCCGCGCTCGTGGTCACCCCCCTGTGGGTCGGCTTCAGCGCCTGACGCCCGGAGGGGCGGACGACGCGCCCGGACCGGCCTGCGCGCCGGCGAGCAGCAGCGACGCGATCTCGTGGTGCGCCGGCCGGCCGGCACCGAGGTCGGACGCGACGACGGCGAGCCGCGTCGCCTGCCAGCGGGGACCGTCGTAGACGGCGAGCGCCGCGGCCGGCGCCTCGAGCGCGTCCCGCAGCGTCGGTCCCGCGGGTCGCCCGCGCCGTCCGGCCCGCCGGTCCGCCTGGCGGGCACCCGCCGCGGCCCGGGCGACCGTGAGGTGCGCGCGCTGGCGCGGGCGGCGGTCGACGTGCACGCCGGCCACCGAGCCGGCCTCCGCGGCCGCGGAGCTCAGCGCACGCAGGTGGTCGAGGTCCACGCGAGGTCCGCCCACACCCACCCACAGCACCCGCCGGTCGAAGACGCCCGCCCCGTGCAGGCTGAGCTCGAGCGGCGGCGTGGCGTCCACGACCTCCGTGAGGGCGTCGACGAGGTCGGGGACCGCGCCGTCGGGCACCTCGCCGTAGAACGAGACCGTGAGGTGCCACAGCTCGCGCGGCGTCCAGCGCACGAGGGGCGCACCGTCGGGCCGCACCGCCTCCTGCGCCCGCACCGCCCCGAGCGCCAGGTCGAGGTGGTCGCACGCGGCGACGTCGGGATACAGCGCGGCGAAGACCCTCACCGGCGCACCCCGCGGTGCGCGCGCCCGGACGCGTAGAGGCACACGGTGGCCGCGGTCGCGAGGTTGAGCGACTCGGCCCGGCCGCGGATCGGGACGCGGACGACCGCGTCCGCGAGCGCGCGGTCCTGCTCGGGGAGCCCCCATGCCTCGTTCCCGAACACCCACGCGGTGGGCCGGGCGAGGTCCGGGAGCTCCTGGGCACGGGAGTCGGGACCGACGGCGCTCTCTCTGCCCGCGACGTCGAGGAGGTCGTCGAGGTCGTGGTCCCCCGCGCCGTCGGCCGCGAGGACGAGCAGACCTGCCGTGCGCAGGGCGTCCACCGTCTCGTCGAGCGCGACGCCCGACACGACGGGGAGGTGGAACAGCGAACCTGCCGTCGACCGCACCACCTTGGGGTTGTGCACGTCCACGCTGTCGCCCGCGAGGACGACCACGTCCGCCCCGGCGGCGTCCGCGGCGCGGATCACGGTCCCGGCGTTGCCCGGGTCGCGGACCGTCGCGAGGACCGCGACCAGCAGCGGCCCGGCGGCTCCGGCGGCGGCGGTCGCGAGCGCGTCGTCCAGAGCGGGGCGCTCCTCGCGCACGACCGCGAGCACGCCCTGCGCGTCCGGGCTCATCGCCGCGAGCACCTCCGGGGTGGCCACGTGGACGTGCAGCGCGGCGGCGCGTGCGTCGGCGACGATCTCGGGGTAGCGCTGCGCCGCCGACGGCGTCACGTAGAGGTCGCGCACGCGGGCCGCGGCATGCCGGACGGCCTCCCGCACGGCCTGGGGGCCCTCGACGAGGAGCTGACCGTGCCGTGAACGCGCCGGACGCCCGGACAGGGCCCGGACCGCCCTGACCCGGTCGCTGCGAGGGTTCGTCAGCGTGGGGTCGAGGGGATCGGGCACCGGCCGGGCGTCCGTGGCGTCGGTGTGGATGCTCAGGCCGCGGCCCTGGGCGCGTTGACGTCCTCGGGGAGCGCGTCCTTCGCGACCTGGACGAGCGCGTTGAACGCCGCCACGTCGTTGACCGCGAGCTCCGCGAGCAGGCGACGGTCGACCTCGACACCCGCGGCCTTGAGGCCCTGGATGAGGCGGTTGTACGTCAGGCCCTGGGCGCGCGACGCCGCGTTGATGCGCTGGATCCACAGCTTGCGGAAGTCTCCCTTGCGCGCCTTGCGGTCACGGTAGGAGTAGACGAGGGAGTGGGTGACCTGCTCCTTCGCCTTGCGGTAGAGGCGCGAGCGCTGGCCGCGGTAGCCCGCTGCGCGCTCGAGGGTCGTACGGCGCTTCTTCTGGGCGTTGACCGCCCGCTTCACGCGTGCCACGTGATGCTCCTTGCAGTTCGGGGCTCAGGGTGAGCCGGTCGGCGACGGGGTGCCGTCACCGCGACCGGGTCACTTGCCGAGCAGCTTCTTGATGGACTTGACGTCGGCGGGCGAGACCACCTGGTCCTGGGCGAGGCGGCGCTTGCGCTTGGTCGCCTTGTGCTCGAGCAGGTGTCGAGCGTTGGCCTGCTCGCGCATGACCTTGCCGGTACCCGTGATGCGGAAGCGCTTCTTGGCACCCGAGTGCGTCTTGTTCTTCGGCATGGCTGCCGTGTCTCCTTGTGTCCGGTCAGCCACCTCGCGGTGGCCGACGTGTTCGGGTCCGGGCCGGTGGGTCCGGACCCCGAGCAGTTTCGGTCGGTGGGCCGGCCGTCAGCCGGCCTTGCCGCGGGGGGTGGGCTTCGGCGCGGGGCGGGGCGCCCGGCTTGGTGCCGGCCGCGGCACCGCAGGCTTCGCCGTGCCCGACGCCGCCGGGGCCGGTGCCGCGGCCGGCCGCGGCGCGGGGGGACGCGGTGCGGCCGGTCGGGCCGGCTCCGCGGACTGCGCCCGAGGACGCTGCGCAGCAGGCGCCTTGGCCGGGGCCGGAGCCTTCGCCGGCGCGGACGCCCTCGTCGGCGCGGGGGCCTTCGGAGCGACAGGAGCCTTCGCCGGGGCGGGGGCCTTCGCGGGAGCGGCGGCCTCGACCGGCGCCTCCGCGGGCGTCTCGGCCGCAGGCTCCGCGACCTGGGACTCCGCGACGGGCGCCTCGGTGACCGGGCTCGCGACCTGGGCGTCCTGCTCGACCTCCGACACGTCCCCCTCGGGGGCGTCCGGCTCGCGCTGGGCAGCGCGCTGCGCGGACTTCGTCAGCCGCGGCTCGGCCTCCTGGGCGCGCTTGCGCTGCTCGCTCTTGGCGTCGGCCTTCTTCTTCACCGGGCCGAGCACCATCGTCATGTTGCGCCCGTCCTGCTTGGGCATCGACTCGACGAAGCCCAGCTCGGAGACGTCGTCCGCGAGGCGCTGCAGCAGGCGGACGCCCATCTCGGGGCGCGACTGCTCACGGCCGCGGAACATGATCATGACCTTGACCTTGTCGCCGGCCGAGAGGAACCGCTCGACGTGGCCCTTCTTGGTGCCGTAGTCGTGCGGGTCGATCTTCAGCCGGAAACGGATCTCCTTGAGGACCGTGTTCGCCTGGTTCCGCCGCGCCTCGCGCGCCTTCATGTCCGACTCGTACTTGAACTTGCCGAAGTCCATGAGCTTGCAGACGGGCGGGCGGGCGTCCGGGGCGACCTCGACGAGGTCGAGGTCCGCGTCCTGGGCAAGGCTCAGGGCAACCTCGGTGCGGACGACGCCGACCTGCTCCCCGCCAGGACCGATGAGTCGGACCTCGGGGACGCGGATCCGATCGTTGATGCGAGGCTCGCTGATGTGATGCTCCTAGGAAGTCGTCGGTAGACCGCCCGGTACGAGGAAGGCCCCCGTCCCTGAGCGCAGGGCGGAGGCCATCGTTCCGGCAGCCGTGGGTGCACCACGACGACCACGTCTGGGCGGCGCACCACGAGGGCGAGCCGTCCGGACCAGGACCCGGCCTCTGTCGCGACATCACGTCGACGGTCGAGACCCGGGTGGGATGGGATCCACTTGCGCACCCGCACTGGCCCGCATCGGTGCTCACGGACGGCCGGTGGCCGCACCTGATCACCGACGCACGTCGTGCAGGTCGGTCAGCCATCAAGACTACCAGAGGTCGGCGGCATGCCGAGCGTCGGCCTGCGCCGGTCACCGTGCGGCCGTGAACTAGATGCCCTCCATCATTGGAACTCTTCCAGAGAAGCGGGTTAGGCTGACGTCATGACGACGGGATCGACGCGGTCCTCCGCCGCACCCGAGCGTGCGGCGCGGTTGCCGCACGGGACGGACCACGAGGCTGAGCTGCGCGCGCACGGGCTGCGCGTCACGGCGGCGCGGCTCGCGGTGCTCGACGCCGTCGACACCCGCCAGCACGCCGACGCCGACACCGTGCTGCGGGCGGTGCGCGCGACGCTGGGCTCCGTCTCCGTGCAGGCGGTCTACGACGTCCTGAACACGCTGACGGACAAGGGCCTGCTCCGGCGCATCGAGCCGGCCGGCCACCCCGCCCGCTACGAGCGCCGCCTCGGCGACAACCACCACCACGTCGTGTGCCGCGCGTGCGGCGCCGTCTCCGATGTCGACTGCACCGAGGGCCACGCCCCGTGCCTCACCCCGAGCAGCACCTCCGGGTTCCGGATCGACACCGCCGAGGTGACGTTCTGGGGCCTGTGCCCCGACTGCGCGCCCTGACCCCTACTGGGTGGACCGGTGGACCTCGCGCACCCCATCGACGCCCGTTATCTCACGATGATCCCGTTACGGACCCCGCGCTCGCTCGCCGGGTCCGCTGGAAGGAGCGCCTCATGACCTCCCCGCACACGACGACCAACGCCGGAGCGCCCGTCGCGTCCGACGCCCACTCGCAGTCCGTCGGCGCCGACGGCCCGATCGTCCTGCACGACCACTATCTCGTCGAGAAGCTCGCGCAGTTCAATCGCGAGCGCGTCCCGGAGCGCGTCGTCCACGCCAAGGGCGGCGGCGCGTTCGGCACCTTCACCGTGACCGGCGACGTCAGCGCGTACACGCGCGCCGCCGTCCTCCAGCCCGGCACGGAGACCGAGATGCTCGCCCGCTTCTCGTCCGTCGCCGGTGAGCACGGCTCGCCCGACACGTGGCGCGACCCGCGCGGCTTCGCGCTGAAGTTCTACACGAGCGAGGGCAACTACGACCTCGTCGGGAACAACACCCCCGTCTTCTTCATCCGTGACGGCATCAAGTTCCCCGACTTCATCCGCTCGCAGAAGCGCCTGCCCGGGTCGAACCTGCGCGACAACGACATGCAGTGGGACTTCTGGACCCTGTCGCCCGAGTCGGCGCACCAGGTCACGTGGCTCATGGGCGACCGCGGCCTGCCGTCGAGCTGGCGCCACATGGACGGGTTCGGCTCGCACACCTACCAGTGGATCAACGCCGCGGGCGAGCGCTTCTGGGTCAAGTACCACTTCACCACCCAGCAGGGCATCGACAACCTGTCGGCCGACGAGGCGGCGCAGCTCGCGGGCTCGGACGCCGACCACCACATCCGTGACCTCTACGAGCACATCGAGACCGGCGACTTCCCGCGCTGGACGCTGTCGGTGCAGGTCATGCCGTACGAGGACGCGAAGACGTACCGGTTCAACCCGTTCGACCTCACGAAGGTGTGGCCGCACGGCGACTACCCGCTGGTCGAGGTCGGCGTCATGGAGCTCAACCGCAACCCGGAGAACTACTTCGCCGAGATCGAGCAGGCGACGTTCGCACCGAGCAACTTCGTGCCCGGCATCGCGGCGAGCCCCGACAAGATGCTCCTCGCGCGCATCTTCTCCTACGCGGACGCGCACCGGTACCGCGTCGGCACGAACCACGCCCAGCTCCCGGTGAACGCCCCGCGCGGCGCCGAGGAAGGTGGCCACTCGTACGCGAAGGACGGCGCGATGCGCTACGGCTTCTCCTCCGCGACGACGCCGGTCTACGCGCCGAACAGCCGGGGCGGGGCGCACGCCGACCCGGCCCGTGCGGCCGAGTCCACCGGCTGGGAGGCCGACGGCGAGCTCACGCGCGCGGCCGCGACGCTCCACCCCGAGGACGACGACTTCGGCCAGGCGGGCACGCTCTACCGCGAGGTCTTCGACGGCCCGGCGCGCGCCCGGTTCCTCGAGACGATCACGGGCCACGTGGGCGGCGTGCAGAGCGTCGACATCCGCGAGCGGGCCATCCAGTACTGGACGAACGTCGACGCCGAGCTCGGCGCGGCGCTGCGCGTGGCGCTCGAGGCCGAGGGTGCCCCGATCGAGGCAGGCGAGCCCGGCACGGCGAGCGAGCCCGTGCGCGTCTGACGTCCGTCGACCGGCGCCCACCGGGCGTCGATACGTGGGAAACCGCCCCGGGACCGTACGGTTCCGAGGCGGTTTCCCATGTCTCGGCGCAGGTGTGGGCGACGGATCGGCACCGTCGTGGGTCGCCTCGACCGCGACGGTCGGGCCGGATGGAAAGATGGACGCCATGAGCATCGAGAACGCCCCCGCGCAGGACCCCTCGACGGACGCCGTGCGCGACATCGCCGACGTCGCCGCCGTCGAGGTCATCACCTCGGCCGCGGTGCACCTCATGAGCGCCGCCGCCGTGAAGTGCGGCCTCGCGGAGGACGCCGAGGCCCAGGGCCACCTCGACCTGGACGAGGCGCGCAAGCTCATCAACGCGCTCGCCGCCCTCGTCACCGCGAGCGCGCCGGACATCGGCAACCAGCACGCACGGTCCCTGCGGGACGGTCTGCGCTCGCTCCAGCTCGCCTTCCGCGAGGCCTCGGTCTACCCGGACGCCCCCGGTGAGGGTCCCGGCGAGAAGTTCACGGGTGCGGTGAGTTGAGCACCTCGCCACCGCCGCCGCCGGCCGGGAGCACGGCCCCCGACGGCCCGCCGCCGGTCGTCCCCGCGCCGCGCGACCCTTCGTCCGTCGACCCTGCGTCCGTCGACCCTGCGTCCGTCGACCCTGCCCCCGGCCCGACGCCCGTCGGCCCGTCGACCGATCGTCCCTGGCGGGCCGACGGCCTGTCGGCCGACGCACCCCCGGACGGGCCGGGGCAGCCGAGCGCGACGCCCGCCGCTCCCCCGCGCCGACGCCGGCGCACGTGGGTGGTCGTGACGATCGTCCTCCTCTCCCTGCTGCTCGCCGGGACGGTCGGGGTGGGCGCCTACCTCTGGGTCACCACCACGCGCTGGCAGGAGAACAGTGCCGACTGGGAGACGCAGGCGCGGGCGCTCGGCGAGGACGTCGCACGGCTGCAGGCCGACCTGGACGGCGCCAACGCCGAGCTCGAGTCGGCCCGGGGCCAGCTCACCACCGCGCAGGACCGGATCGCCGAGCTCGCGAACGAGAAGGCCCAGCTCGGCGACGAGAACGAGGCCTCGCAGCAGTACCTCGACTACCAGAGCCGGGTCTCCGACGCCGCAGGCAAGGTCGCCGCAGCGCTCGGTCAGTGCACGACGGCGCAGTCCCAGCTCATCGGCTATCTCAACAACCGCGACGCGTACGACCCGGCCGACCTCGAGCGCTTCTCCGGCCAGGTCGACGAGCTGTGCCAGGCGGCGACCGACGCGAACGCGCAGCTCCAGCAGGAGCTCGCGGGATGACCCGCGGCTCGCGGACCCGACGAGCGGGGGCATCGCAGCGCACGCCGGCGCGCGCACCCCGGTGGACCACGTCCCGGCCTCGACCGGGCGCGCTCGTCGCGACCGTCCTCGTGGCATCCGTCGTCGCCGGGTGCGGCATCCTGCCGGAGCTGCCCGACCCGGTGCCGCAGAGCGTCGTCCCGTCGTTCGCCGCGCCGGGCGAGCCCGCCGGGTCGGAGGTCCTCTCCCCCGACGGCTCGGACACGGTGCGGCGGATGGCCGTGCGGATCCGCAACGTCGGCTGCGAGGGCCTCTCGACGGGTTCCGGGTTCGCGCTCGACGCCCGCACGCTCGTGACGAACAAGCACGTCGTGGACTCGTCGCGCTCGCTCCAGCTGCTCACCTACGACGGTCGGGACATCGCCGCCCAGACCGCGAGCACCGCCGGGCTCGCCGATCTCGCGATCGTCCGCACCGCCGAGGACCTGCCGTCCGCTCCGACGCTCGCCGCCGCCGACCCGGCGCCCGGCGACCCGGTGACCGTCGTGGGGTACCCGGAGGGCGGCCGGCTCACGGTCACCGAGGGCTCCGTGATCGGGACGACGACCGACCCGCTGCACGAGAACCTCGGCGAGGTGCTCGTCACCGACGCGCCGGTCGAGCCCGGGAGCTCCGGGTCCGCAGCGCTCAACGACGCGGGCGAGGTCATCGGCGTCGTCTACGCGAAGACCTCGACCGACAAGAGCCTGCTCGTGCCGGTGAGCACGCTGCGCGAGCTCCTCGCCGACGAGTCCTCGTTCAGCGCCGCGGAAGAGTGCTCGGGCTGAGCCGCGCGCGACACGCCCCGGAGGTCTAGTCTCGGCCGCATGGCAACGAACGCGAGCCCCGGCGACGCACCCGCCGTCGACCCGGCGCACATCACGCAGGCTGCACGCGACACCCTCACCGTCCGCCGTGTCTACGGGGAGGCGTACGAGCGCGGTTCCACGCTCGTCATCCCCGTGGCCACGGTCTGGGGCGGCACCGGGTCCGGCTGGGGCTCCGGCTCCGGCGAGCTGTCCGGCAAGGGGGCGGCCGACTGGCCGTTCCACATCGGGAGGTCGGCGGCGCCGTCCGAGGCGCCCGAGCCCTCCGGCAAGCCGTCCGACGGCCCCGGCTCCGGCAACGCCGGCGGTGACGCCGGCGGCGAGGGATCGGGCGGCGGTGGCGGGTTCGGCGTCCGGGTCAAGGCCACCGGCGTGTACGTGGTCGACGACGCGGGCGTGCGCTGGCAGCCCGCGGTCGACGTCAACCGCGTCGTGCTCGGCGGACAGGCCGTCCTCGCCGTCGTCGGGGTGGCTGCGTCGCTCGCCTGGGCGATCGGCCGGTTCCGCCGGGGCTGACGCCGTCCGTCCGGGCCGGCCGGGACGCTCAGTCCGCCCGGCCGATCCGCAGCTCGAGGCCGTCCACGCGCGCCGACACGACGTCGTTCCCCGCGAGCGCGGCGTTGACCTGGGCGAGCACCGCGTCGAGGCCGGCACGGTCGAGCCCTGCGTCGATCCGCAGGACGACCGCGACCTCGGCACGCCGTCCGGGCTCCGCCCACGCGCGCGCCACGTGCGGCACGCCGTCGACGGCGGACGCGACGGCGTCCTGCACCGCGGGCGCCACGACGCCGTCGGCCACGGCGGGCTCCCACTCCTTGCCCTGCGCGAGCGCCCAGACCGCCGGCCGCGGCACGAGCACGGTGACGGGGCCCGCGGGGTCGACGACCAGCAGCGCCCAGTCCTCGCTCACGGCGGACAGCGCCGCGCGGCGCGCGTCCACGGGCACCGGACGCGCGTCCGTGCGCCAGGCCGCCATGGACGCGACCGACGTGAACACCGGCAGGGCGCGGCGGCCGTCCGGCGCCTGGAGCGCGACGACGCCCGCCGACGCCTCCTTGTCGACGGTGTGGCCGTTCTCCCCCTCGGCCGACGACTCGAGCTCGGCGAGGATCGGCACGAGGACGCGCGTGCTCGCGAGCCGGTGCACGACCTGGGCGACCGTCGCCGAGCCGCCCGCGTGAGCGGCGAGCGTCGCGGTGAGCTCCGGGTCGGCCGAGCCGTCGTCGCCCGAGAAGCCGGAGGACGGCGGCAGCGCCTTCCCGGTGCCCGACGCCGCGTCGACGGAGGCGTCGGCCTCCGGACGGTCCGGAGGGTGGCCGTGGGTGCCGTCGCCCACGGTCACGGCCGGCCCGCGACGTCGAGCGCCTGCGGCAGCGTGAACGCCCCGGCGTACAGCGCCTTGCCGACGATGGTGCCCTCGATGCCGGCCGGGACGAGCGCGCGCAGCGCCTCGAGGTCCGCGAGGCTCGAGATGCCGCCCGAGGCGACGACCGGGGCGTCGGTGCGCGAGGCGACGTCGCGCAGGAGCTCGAGGTTCGGTCCGCGCAGCGTCCCGTCCTTCGTCACGTCGGTCACGACGTAGCGCGCGCATCCTGCGGCCTCGAGGCGGTCGAGGACCTCCCAGAGGTCGCCCCCCTCCTCGGTCCAGCCGCGCGCGGCGAGCGTCGTGCCGCGCACGTCGAGACCGACGGCGATCGCGTCGCCGTGCTCGGCGATGACCTTCGCCGTCCACCCGGGGTTCTCCAGCGCCGCGGTGCCGAGGTTCACGCGACGCGCGCCCGTGGCGAGCGCGCGCTCGAGCGACGCGTCGTCGCGGATCCCGCCCGACAGCTCCACCTGGACGTCGAGGCGGCCGACGACGTCGGCGAGGAGCTCCGCGTTCGACCCTCGCCCGAACGCCGCGTCGAGGTCGACGAGGTGGATCCACTCCGCGCCTCCGGACTGCCAGTCGAGAGCGGCGGCGAGCGGGTCGCCGTACGAGGTCTCGGAGCCCGCCTCGCCCTGGACGAGGCGGACGGCCTGGCCGTCGGCGACGTCGACGGCGGGGAGCAGCACGAGGCGGTCGGTCACGAGGTTCTCCATCGGTCGTGGCGCGGGCTCCCGCGCCGGGTGGTCGGACGGTCCCGGGGACGGGCGGCGGGTTCCGCCGTCCGTGCACCGGACGTCGCGTCAGAGCGTACGGACCCAGTTCTCCAGCAGGGCCGCGCCCGCGTCGCCGGACTTCTCCGGGTGGAACTGGGTCGCGGACAGCGGGCCGTTCTCGACGGCGGCGACGAACCGTCCCCCGTGGTCGGACCACGTGACGAGCGGGCGCCGGATCGATGACCCGGAGGGCACGTCGTCGCCGAGCGGGAAGGAGCGCGCCGCGTAGGAGTGCACGAAGTAGAAGCGCTCGTCCTGGATGCCGTCGAAGAGGACGGTGCCCTCCGGTGCGTCGACGGTGTCCCAGCCCATGTGCGGGACGATCTCCGCCTCGAGGCGGTCGACGAGCCCGGGCCACTCCCCCAGACCGTCGGCCAGCGTGCCGTGCTCGTCCCCCTGCTCGAACATCACCTGCATGCCGACGCAGATGCCGAGGACCGGCCGCCCGCCGGCGAGCCGGCGCCCGACGATCTCGTGCCCGCGCACCGCCCTCAGGCCCTGCATGACGGCGGCGAACGCCCCGACGCCGGGTACGACGAGCCCGTCGGCGTCCTGCGCGCGGGCGCGGTCCGCGGTGAGCTCGACGTCCGCGCCGACCCGCTCGAGGGCACGCACCGCGGAACGCACGTTGCCGAACCCGTAGTCGAGGACGACCACCGACGGCCGGCGGCCCGTCACCAGCCCTGCGCTCACGGCGCTCACTTCTTGCGCGCCCGACGACCGGCGGCGGTCAGCAGGCGCATCGCCTTCCACCGCGAGATGGACGAGCTCGCGACGACGCCGTCGAGGTCCGTGACCGTGCTCGAACCCGTGAGAAGGTCCTCGAGCGCCTCGGGGGCACCGCCCAGCACGAGCCCCGGGGCGAGGGCGTCGCCGACCGCACCGTCGCTCCAGCGCGTCATCGTGAGCTGCTCGCCCCGGCGCTCGACGAGGATGAGCGGGACGCCCTTGACGAGCGTCGACAGCGCAGCCGCCGCGAGCGCGGGAGCGTCACCGGTCCGGTCCCGGAGCACCGCGACGGCGCCCACGTCCGTCGCGACGACGTCGGCCTCGACCTGGGCGAGCGAGCACGCCGCCGCGAGCGGCTCGGCGCCCGCGATCTGCGTGACGAGCGCGACGAGATCCGGGCTCGACCCGCCGGTCAGCGAGGACAGGTCGTCCGGGATCTCAAGGCCCTCGAGGGCGTCGCCGCGGGCGAGGTCGTCGTCCGGCACGCCGGGGGTCGGGTCGGTGCTCACAGGGCTCCCTTGGTCGACGGGATGCCGTCGACGCGCGGGTCGGGCGCGACGGCGGCGCGCAGCGCGCGGGCGAGGGCCTTGAACTGGGCCTCCACGATGTGGTGCGGGTCGCGGCCGGCGAGGACGCGCACGTGGAGGCAGATGCCCGCGTGGTGCGCGATCGACTCGAGCACGTGCCGCGTGAGCGAACCCGTGAAGTGGCCGCCGATCAGGTGGTACTCCTGCCCCTCGGGCTCGCCCGAGTGCACGAGGTACGGGCGGCCCGACACGTCCACCACCGCGAGGGCGAGCGCCTCGTCGAGCGGGACCGTCGCGTCGCCGAAGCGCGAGATGCCGCTCTTGTCGCCGAGCGCGACGCGCAGCGCCTCGCCGAGGGCGATCGCGACGTCCTCGACCGTGTGGTGCGCGTCGATGTGGGTGTCGCCCGTCGCCTCGACCGTGAGGTCGATGAGCGAGTGCTTGCCCAGCGCGGTGAGCATGTGGTCGTAGAACGGGACGGTCGTCGAGATCTGCGTCCGTCCCGTCCCGTCGAGGTCGAGCTCGACGAGCACGCTCGACTCGCTCGTCGCGCGCTCGATGCGCCCTGTACGACTCACAGTCCTGCCACCTCCACGAGGGCGTCGCGGAACGCCCGCATCTCGTCGCGGGTGCCGATCGACACCCGCAGCCATCCGTCCGGCCCAGTCTCCCGGATGAGCACGCCGCGCTCCAACAGGCCGGCCCAGACCGCGTGCCGGTCGGGGAACGTGCCGAAGAGCACGAAGTTCGCGTCGGAGTCGGCGACCTCGAGCGCGCGCCCGTCCGGGTGGCGCAGCGAGCGGAGCCACGCGACGGTCGCGTCGCGCTCGGCGCGCAGCGCGTCGACCTGGGCCAGGAGCTCGTCCGCGTGCGCGAGCGCGCCCCGCGCGACGGCCTGCGTGACGGCCGACAGGTGGTACGGCAGCCGCACGACGCGCAGCGCGTCGACGAGCTCGCGCGACGCCGTGAGATATCCCACGCGAGCCCCGGCGAGCGCGAAAGCCTTGGACATCGTGCGCGTGACCGCGAGGTTCGGGTGGCGGTCGAGCAGCTCGAGCGCGGACGGCGTGCCCGCGCGCCGGAACTCCCCGTACGCCTCGTCGACGACGACGACCGCGGGTGCCTCGCCGTCGCCCGTCGGCACGCGGACGGCGAGCGCCGCCTCGCACACGGCCTCGACCGTCGCGGCGGGCAGCGCGGTGCCCGTCGGGTTGTTGGGGCTCGCGAGCAGGACGACGGACGGCTGCTCCCGGGCGATCACGTCACGCGCGTGCTCGGGGTCGAGCGAGAAGTCCTCGGCCCTGCGCCCGACGACCCAGGCGGTGTGCGTGTCGCGCGCGTACTCCGGGTACATCGAGTAGGTCGGCGCGAACGAGACCGCGGTGCGCCCGGGCCCGCCGAAGGCCTGCAGGACGTGGAGCATGATCTCGTTGGACCCGTTGGCCGCCCACAGCTGCTCGGGCTCGCGGTGCACGCCCGACTCCGTCCCGAGGTAGGCCGCGAGGTCGGTACGCAGCGCGTGGAAGTCGCGGTCGGGGTACCGGTTGAGGCCGGCGGCAGCGGCCCGCACGTTCTCGGTGATCGTCGCGACGACGGCCGGACCCGGCGCGTGCGGGTTCTCGTTGACGTTGAGGAGGACGGGCACGTCGAGCTGCGGCGCGCCGTACGGCTCGATGCCCGCGAGCTCGGGGCGCAGCGGCAGCCCGGAGGTCCCGGCGACGGTGGGTGGGGTCACCTCCACAGTCTACGAACCGACCGCCGCTCCACGACGTCGACGTCCGGAACGCGGTCACCGTCCTCGCACCGTGCGCTGCCGAGGCGTCAGGCCGACGTCACCTCGCCCGACGCGACCGTGACGGGCACCTCGGGGAGCGGCTCGGGCGCCGGGCCCCCGAGGACCGCCCCGGTCGCGAGGTCGTACCGGGACGCGTGGCACGGGCAGAGCAGCTCCCCGTCGCCCGGGGCGACGGTGCAGGCCTGGTGCGTGCAGATCGCGCTGAACGCGGCGAACGTCCCCTCCTCGGGCTGCGTCACGAGGAGCTGCGCACCGCCGACCGTGACGCTCAGCGCACCGCCCACCGGGACGTCGTCGGCCCGCGCGAGGACCTCGCCCGGTGCCACGGCCCCGGCACCCTCGCCGGCCGTCCCGGACCGGTCACCCGTGCCCGACGGCGCCCCGCCGCCGCACGCTGCCAGGAGCAGCAGGGCCGCGCTCGAGCCGGAGCCGGCGAGGACCGCTCGCCGGGTGGGCGCGTGCCGGTCGACGATCCCCTCGTCGCGGTGCGGTCCGTCCATGATGGCCTCCGTCGCAGCGGTGTACCGGGAGGGGACGTCGTCGACCCCGCAGGCGTCGTCCGGCAGGCACCGCACGACGAGCGCCGTCCGACGAGCGCCGTCCGACGAGCGCTGCACGCAGGACGGCGCTTCAATTGAAGCACCGGGGGCGCAGGCCCGCCCCCGGGCACGGGCCGACCGTCTCGTCGGCCCGCACGCCCAACCCGGCACCCTCGCTCGTCCACCGGACGGAGCCACGATGACGTTCACCGGACCTCCTGGTCCCCCGTCGCCCGGGCCGCGCGCCCGCGGCGCGTGGGTGCTCCGAGGCCTGACGGCCGCCGGGCTGCTGCTGTCGGCCGACGTCCACCTCGTCCTGTACGTCGAGGGGTACGCCGACATCGAGGTCGTGGGGCCGCTCTTCCTGCTCAACGCGGTCGCGGGACTCGTCCTGGGCATCCTCGTGCTCGTGTGGCGGCACTGGCTGCCGCTGCTGGGCGCGGTCGGCTTCGGGGCGCTCACCCTCGCGGCGTTCTACCTGTCGACGACGGTCGGGTTCTTCGGCGTCGACGAGACGGTGCGCGGGACGCAGCAGGTGCTCGCCGCGGTGGCGGAGTGGGTCGCGGTCGTCGCCGGGACGCTGGCCCTGGTCGTGGAGAGACGAAGGTCCCGGACCGCGACGGCATGAGTCCTCGGTCGTGCCGGGGGCGGTACGCCGGTCGGTCCGTGCGCGTAGCGTCGAGAGCGAGAGACCCTCATCGTCCCCGATCCACCGGAGGAGATCGCGATGACCACCATGCGCGCCGCCGTCGTCCACGACTTCGCCCGCCCGCTCTCGATCGACGAGGTGGAGGTGCCGACCCCCGGACCGCACGAGGCGCTCGTCGAGGTGGACTACACGGGCGTGTGCCACACCGACCTCCACGCCGCGCACGGCGACTGGCCCGTGAAGCCCGCTCCGCCGTTCGTGCCCGGGCACGAGGGGGTCGGGCACGTGGTCGCGGTCGGGGACCAGGTGACGCGCGTGCGGGTCGGCGACCTCGTCGGCAACGCATGGCTGTGGAGCGCGTGCGGCGAGTGCGAGTACTGCGAGACGGGCTGGGAGACCCTGTGCCCGGCCCAGAAGAACGGCGGGTACTCCGTCGACGGGTCCTTCGGGCAGTACATGCTCGTCGACGCCCGCTACTGCCCCGTCGTGCCCGACGGCGTCGACGAGTCCGCCGTCGGCCCGATCCTGTGCGCGGGCGTCACCGTCTACAAGGGCCTGAAGGTCACCGACACCAAGCCGGGCGAGTGGGTCCTGGTCTCGGGCATCGGCGGTCTGGGGCACATCGCGGTCCAGTACGCCGTGGCGATGGGCCGCCGGGTGGCCGCCGTCGACGTCGACGAGGCGAAGCTCGCCCTCGCGCGCAGGCACGGCGCCGAGGTCACGGTCGACGCCGCCACGTCGCCCGACGTCGCGGCGGAGATCCAGCGGCAGACGGGCGGCGGGGTGCACGGCGCGCTCGTCACGGCCGTCAACGCGCACGCCTTCCCGCAGGCGGTCGGTGCGCTGCGCCGCGGAGGGACCGTCTCGCTCGTGGGGCTCCCGCCGGAGAAGTTCCCGCTCGACATCTTCACGACGGTGCTGCTCGGCCTGACGGTCCGCGGGTCGATCGTCGGCACGCGCAAGGACATGGCCGAGGCGATCGACTTCTTCGCCCGCGGCAAGGTGAGCCCGACGTACACCGTGCGCCCGCTCGACGAGATCAACGCGATCTTCGACGAGATGGAGGCCGGCGGCATCGACGGTCGCGTGGTCATGGACATGCGCTCCTGACGGGACCGCCACCGGTCTCGGACGGCCGAGCGTCACCGCGGAGCGTCGCCCACAGGACCGGAGCCGCACCCGTGCTGCAACCCGTGCGGCACCCGCGCTCGCAGCCGCTCTGCACACCCGCCTGGGGACGAGGGGCCTGCACATGGGTGGGTGCGCCTACGATCGGGCGGGTGAGCTCCACCGACCCGTACGCGGACCTGCCCTTCGACCCGGCCGACGAGCCGCCGCTCGACGACCCGTACGACGCGCCGTGGTCCGAGCCCGCAGCACAGGCCGCCGTCGGCCCCGGGACGGACGGGGCGCCAGGGCAGGTGGACGCGTCGGCGCCGACGCCCGCGCCGGTCTCGGGACCGCCGTCGGTGGCGCCCGCGGCAGAGCTTCCGACGGCGCCCCGCTCCCCCGCCGCCGGAGCCGCGGACGGCGAAGCGGCGCGCCGCGCGAAGCTCGCGATGCTCCGCGGTCTGCTGGACGGGGAGTCGCTGCGCGAGGACGCGGAGACGGCCCTGCGAGCGCTCGTGGGACGCGACGACGCACGACTGCGCGACGACCAGTGGCGCGCGATCGAGGCCCTCGTGGCGTTCCGACGCCGCGCGCTCGTCGTGCAGCGCACCGGGTGGGGCAAGTCGGCGGTGTACTTCGTCGCGACGAAGCTCCTGCGCGAACGCGGCGCCGGGCCGACCGTCATCGTCTCGCCGCTGCTCGCGCTCATGCGCGACCAGGTCGCCGCGGCGGCTCGGGCGGGCATCCGCGCGGTGACCATCAACTCGTCGAACGTCACCGAGTGGGACGACGTGCACGCCGCGATCGAGGCGGGCCAGGTCGACGTCCTGCTGTGCTCGCCCGAGCGGCTCAACAACCCGGGCTTCCGCGACGAGGTGCTGCCGCGCCTCGCGGCCGACGCGGGTCTCGTCGTGGTCGACGAGGCGCACTGCATCTCCGACTGGGGCCACGACTTTCGGCCCGACTACCGCCGCATCCGCACCCTCCTCGCCGACCTGCCCAGCGGCATCCCCGTCCTCGCGACGACCGCCACGGCCAACGCGCGCGTCACGGCCGACGTCGCGGAGCAGCTCGGCGTGCACGCGGACGCCGCCGCGGCCCCGAGCGGGCCGGGGACGTCCGACGAGGTCCTCGTGCTGCGCGGCGGTCTCGACCGCGAGTCGCTGCACCTCGCGGTGCTCCCGCTGCCCGACCAGCCGTCGCGGGTCGCATGGCTCACCGAGGCGCTGCAGGACATCGACGGGTCCGGGATCGTCTACTGCCTCACCGTGTCCGCCGCCGAGCAGGTCGCCAGCCAGCTCCGGTCGGCGGGACTCGCCGTCGCCGCGTACACCGGGCAGACGGACCCGGCGGAGCGCGAGCGGCTCGAGGAGGACCTCAAGGAGAACCGGGTCAAGGCGCTCGTCGCGACGTCGGCGCTCGGCATGGGCTTCGACAAGCCCGACCTCGCGTTCGTCGTGCACCTCGGTGCCCCGAGCTCGCCGATCGCGTACTACCAGCAGGTCGGTCGAGCCGGCCGTGGAGTGGACTCGGCGGTCGTCGTCCTGCTGCCCGGCGAGGAGGACCGTCGCATCTGGGAGTGGTTCGCGTCGACGGCCTTCCCGCCGCAGGCCCAGGTCCGGACGACCCTCGCGGCGCTCGACGGCGGCGGCACACAGTCCGTCGCGCAGCTCGAGACCCAGGTGGACCTCAAGCGGTCGCGCCTGGAGGGGATGCTCAAGGTGCTCGACGTCGACGGCGCGGTACGCCGCGTCAAGGGCGGCTGGGAGTCGACCGGGGCGCCCTGGGAGTACGACGCCGAGCGGTACGCGCGCGTCGAGGAGACGCGCACGGCGGAGCAGCGCGCGATGCTCGACTACGAGGCCACGACGGGGTGCCGCATGGCCTTCCTGCGTGCGGCGCTCGACGACCCCGAGCTCGAGGCGGGCTGGGAGTGCGGTCGGTGCGACCGGTGCGACGGCGTCACGCTGCCCGCCCTGCCGGACGCGGAGACGGTCGCGGCGGCCCGCGCCGACATGGACCGCCCCGGCGTCGAGGTCGTCGCGCGCCGGCAGTGGCCGAGCGGGATGGATCGCCTCGGGCTCGACGTCCGAGGCCGCATCCCCGCCCAGGAGCAGGCCGAGCCCGGGCGCGCGGTGGCGCGCCTCGACGGCCTCGGCTGGTCCGCACCGCTCCGCGAGCTGTTCGCTCCGGGGGCGCCCGACGGCGAGACCCCCGTCCCGCTGCGCCGCGCGGCCGCCCGCGTGCTCGACGAGTGGGACGCGCTGCGAGCGCCGTCGCAGGACGGCCCCGCCTCCCCGTCCGAGGACGGCGGAGGTACGAGCGGCGACGGGTCTGCCGGTGCCGCGGGGAGCGCCGGACCCGGCGACGGAGCGAGCGACGCGGCAGCCGGCGCGGCGTCGGCCCGTCCCCTCCTCGTCGACGGCGTCGTCGCGGTCCGGTCGGTGACGCGACCCGTGCTGACCCATCACCTGGCGACCGGCCTCGCCGCGTACCTCGGGCGTCCGCTCATCGGGGCGATCGGGCCGGTGCCGGGTCGTGAGGAGCCCGGCCGCCACGACGTGAACTCCGCGACGCGCCTGTCCGGCGTCGCGGGCCGGCTCCAGCTGGAGCTGTCCCCCGCCGCGCTCGCCGGCCTCGCCGGGAGGCGCGTCCTCCTCGTCGACGACTGGACCGAGTCCGGCTGGACCCTCACCGTCGCGGCGCGCCTGCTCCGTCAGGCCGGGGCCGCGGCGGTCTACCCGTTCGTTCTCGGCGTGCGCTGAGGAGGATCGGGCGCAGCGTCACCAGCACGACGGTCGGCCGGGTCAGCCCGAGCACGACGACCGACGGGTCGGCCCGTCGACGGGAACCTCACCACCGCAGGCGCAGCTCGGTGTACGTCGCGTCGACGAAGCCGAGCGAGCGGTACAGCTCCTCGCCGTCGGGCGTCGCGTGCAGCGAGACCGAGTCGACGCCCGCCTCGCGCGCCCAGGCGATCGCGGCCTCGACGCACGCGCGCCCGTGGCCGCGTCCTCGCGCCGGCGGCAGCGTGCACACGTTGGAGAGGTGGGCCGTGAGCCCGCGAGGGTTGCGGGCCGACGGTGCCCCGCGGCCGAGGGTCACGAGCGCGCCGGCGACCACGACGCCGTCCTCGTCCACGACGAACGCCGCCGCGTCGTCCTCGGCGAGGGCGTCGCGGAACCACGTCAGCGCGCGGTCCTGCCATGCCGGCCCGTCGGCGTCGGCCTCCCCCATGGCCCGCATCAGCTCGACGCGCAGCCCGACGAGCGCCGGGGCGTCCGCTGGACGCGCCCGGCGCACCTGGTGTCCGTCCGTGGGCACGCGCCGTCGATCAGAGGAAGCGCGCGCGCACGGCCTCGCCGTGCGCGGGCAGGTCCTCGTCGTTCGCGACGGCGACGATGCGGTCGGCCACGACCTCCAGCGCGTCCCGGTCGTACTCGATCACCTGGACCGCCTTGACGTAGCTGTGCACGCCCAGACCGCTCGAGAAGTGCGCGCACCCGCCCGTCGGCAGGACGTGGTTCGACCCTGCCATGTAGTCGCCGAGCGAGACCGGCGACCACGGTCCGACGAAGATCGCGCCCGCGCTGCGCACGCGCTCGGCCAGGACGGCGGCGTCGTCCGTCTGGATCTCGAGGTGCTCGGCGCCGTAGGCGTCCACGACCTGCAGGCCCTGCTCGAGGTCGTCGACGAGGACGACCGCCGACTGCGGGCCCGCGAGCGCCTGCGCGACCCTCTGCGCGTGCTTGGTCGACGGCACGAGGTCCTTGAGCCGGGACTCGACCGCCGCCGCGAGCTCGACCGACGGCGTGACGAGCACGGCCGCGGCCGACGGGTCGTGCTCGGCCTGGCTGATGAGGTCCACCGCGACGTGCCCCGGGTCGGCGGAGCCGTCCGCCAGGATCGCGATCTCGGTGGGACCTGCCTCGGAGTCGATGCCGACGACTCCGCGCACGAGGCGCTTCGCCGCGGCGACGAACACGTTGCCCGGGCCGGTGACGACGTCGACGGGTTCGCACAGCACGTCGCCGTCCTGCGGTTCGCTGCCCGCGGCGCCGTAGGCGAACATCGCGACCGCCTGCGCACCACCGACGCCGTACACCTCGTCGACGCCGAGCAGCGCGCACGCGGCCAGGATCGTCGGGTGCGGCAGCCCGCCGTTGTCCTTCTGCGGCGGGGACGCGACGGCCAGGCTCGGCACGCCGGCCTCCTGCGCCGCGACGACGTTCATGACGACCGACGACGGGTAGACGGCGAGCCCACCCGGCGCGTACAGACCGACCCGCTGCACCGGCACCCAGCGCTGGCGCACCTGGGCCCCGGGGGCGAGCTGCACCGTGAAGTCCTGGGGCCGCTGCGCGGCGTGGACCTGCCGCACGCGGCGGATCGCCTCCTCGAGGCCGTCCCGGACGGTCGGGTCGAGGTCGGCGAGCGCCGTCGAGAGCGCCGTCGCCGGTACCCGCAGGTGCTCAGGACGCACACCGTCGAACCGCTCCGCGTACTCGCGCAGCGCCTCGGCGCCCCGGGTGCGGACCGCCTCGATGATCGGGGCCACACGATGTGCGGCGTCCTCGACACCGAGCTCTGCGCGGGGCAGGGTGGCGACGAGCTCGCGCGCGGACAAGGTGCGGCCTCGGAGATCGATGCGGGTGATCATGCCCCGAGTCTAGGAGTGTCCGCCGCATGCGGAGGGAGGGTTTCGCCCACCGGTCGCGTCCGGACGGTCGGTTCGAGACCGCTCTGAGCGACGAGCACCGCGACGGGCTGCTCGCCGCGCTCCAGCCGGCCATCAAGGCAGCGGGCAGGGTCGGGCGTCGTACCGCGGGCCCGGGAACGCGGTCGAACTCGGGGGACGACCGTGCTGCGACTCGGGCCTGACGAGCTGTTGCTCGCCATCGTGCTGGCGGGTGCCGCGGGCTGCTGACGTCTGCGGTCGTCGATGGACACAGGTCCCCATCGACGGGGTTCGTGGTCCTTCGTAGGCTCGCGGGGTGACGACACAGACACGACGCAAGCGCATCGGCCTGGCGGTGGTCGCGGCTCTCACCGCGGCCCTGATGATCGCCCCGCCGGCCCAGGCCGCGACAGCCCCCATCACGATCCACCCGGGGGCGTCGATCACGTTCGTCAACAACTGCGAGCACCGGGTCGGTGTGGTGGTCGCGACGAACTGGAAGCCGACCGGCGTCATCGGCGTCGACGAGTCGTTCGTCCTGGGCGTCGGTGAGCGCCGGTCCTTCAGGAATCTGCAGCCGACCCAGCCCGGCGGCACGCTGTACGGCGTCCTGCACCACATCGCCGCCGACGGCAACGGGTCCGCGATCATCAAGGAAGGCCGCATCGGCCAGACCTACGCCGCGCAGGCCTGGTTCGCCTGCGGCATCCCCGGATTTCCCACCCGCTGACGGCGCCCGGCTTCTCCCCGCACACCGGCTGCGCCGCCTGCCCGGCATCGTCCTGCCCGCCGTGCGCGCGCCCACGGTGCGCGCCGCGGTCGTGATCGACACCTCGGGCACGATGGGGAGTGAAGGATGTCCACGGATGATCAGGAGCTGCGAGCGTCGTAGTCCCCGCGACGGGCGAGGATCTCGGCCACCAGGACGTGACACGCCGAGGTGACTCAGCCGGGTGGGGATCGGGGTCGTAGTCGAGGAGGTTGCGAGGAGGGCGCGCAGTGCGGCGTGGGTGCCCTCGATCGCCGGGATGGGACGATAGGCGCCATGGACGCACGCCACGCCACCCTGGTCGAGATCTCCGACGACGTCATCCGGCTCGGGCAGTTCCTCAAGCTCGCCGGTCTCGCGGACTCCGGGGCCGACGCGCGTGAGCTGATCGCGGACGGCGAGGTGCGCGTCAACGACGAGGTCGAGACCCGCAGGGGCCGCCAGCTCCACCGTGGCGACACCGTCGCCGTCGACCACCCGCAGGGCGCGCAGCGCGCGACCGTCGCCTGACCCGCTCGTGACGGTCCGCCACGTGCTGCTCGACGCCGACGGCGTCCTGCAGGACGTGCCCGGCGGCTGGTACGCCGCGATGGAGCCCTACCTGGGCGCGCGCTCGCGCGAGTTCCTGCACGCGACGTGGAGCGACGAGCTGCCGTTCCTCGCCGGCACCGGCGGGGACTATCTGCCCTTCCTCGCCGACGCGCTGGCCGCGTACGGCGTGTCCGCACCCGCCGACGTCGTGTACGGCGCCGTGTGGCTGCGCATCGACGTCGTCGCCGAGTCGGTCCGGCTCGTCGAGCAGCTCCGCAGCGCGGGCTACGGCGTCCACCTCGGGACGAACCAGGAGCGCGAGCGCGGCGTCCACATGCGGACCACGCTCGGCTACGACGCGCTGTTCGACGTGAGCTGCTACTCCTACGACCTGGGCGTGGCCAAGCCCTCCACGGACTTCTTCGTCGAGGCCGCGCGCCGGATCGGCGCGGAGCCGTCGAGCATCCTGTTCGTGGACGACACGGCGAGGAACGTCGAGGCGGCGCGGGTCGCCGGGATGCCCGCGGTGCACTGGAGCGTCGGGCGCGGGCACCATGAGCTCCTCGCGGCCCTGGCGTACCACGGCGTGCACGTGCCCCCGGCGCGAGGCCGGTAGGTCCGGCCTGTAGGTCAGGCCATGTAGGTCGAGGCCATCACCTTGTCGGGGGTGAGGCGCAGGACGACGCGCTCGGGGTTGGGGCTGAGCTGTCGGTAGCGGCGCGCGTACCGGGCGACGGCGTCGGCCACCTCGTCCGCGTCCTCGACGACCTCGATCGTGCCCTCGAGGGTCATCCATCGTCCGCCGTCGACCTGGCAGACGGCGGCACGGGCGGGCGCACCGTCCGGCCCGGTCCGCCGCGCGTTCCGGGCCTTGACCGAGGCGCGGTTGGTGGTGATCCGGACGACACCGGCTTCCGGGTCCCAGGTGAAGGCGACGGGGACGACGTGGGGCGAACCGTCCGCACGCAGTGTGGTGAGCGTCGCGAGATGGCGCTCGGTGACGAAGACGCGCTGCTCGGGGTTGAGTCGGATCACGCGACCGAGCCTAGTGGGACCGCGCCGCACTGCCGCCGGGACGGCCGTCGGGGGACCTCTGGCGGCTCAGCCCTCGAACCCGGAGATCATGATCGGCGGGACGTCTCCGTGGCGCAGCGCTCGCATCACCTGCAGCTCGTGCGGCACGACCGGCTCGGGCAGGGCGTCGAGCGGGAACCACCGCAGGTCGGAGGCCCTGTCGAGCTCCTTGAGCGCCGGCGCACCGCTCCAGCGGGTGACCTCGAAGAAGAAGTCGACGCGTTGCTCGAGCGCGGGACCCGCCGGGACCCCGCGGTGCAGGGTGCAGACGGGGCGAAGGGCCGACCGCTCCACCGTGACGCCGAGCTCCTCGTGCGCCTCGCGCACCGCCGCCTCGACGACGGACTCACCGGGCTCGACATGGCCCGCCGCGGCCGCCGCCCAGTGCCCGTCCCGGTAACCGGTCCCCTCCCGGAGCTGCAGCAGCAGCTCCCCGGCCCGGCGGAACAGCACGTACGCCGCGGGCACCACACGGAACCGGTGGTCGGCCGTCCCGTCGTCCCACGACCTCATACGCAGGTCGTGACGCAGGTCCGGGTCACGCGGCTTCGGCACGGGGTCAGCCCACGAGGCACGACGGGCCGAGCAGGGCCTTGAGGTCACCGAACAGCGCGGGCGACCTCTCGACGCGCAGGGCGTCCCCCGCGCGCACGACCGTCGTCTTGCCCGGCTCGAGCACCTGCACGTGGACCTCCGCGGAGCCCGGGTGCGTCGCGAGCACCTCGCGCAGCCGGGTGATGACCGGCTCGACGCACCGCGTGTGCGGCACACGGACCGCGACCGGCGACTCCGCTCCCACGGACACGTCCGTGAGGGAGACCTCCATCGCCTGGAGCTGCATCGTGTCGTCGCGGCGCCGCACGCGACCACGGAGGACGACCACCTGGTCCTCGGCGAGGATCGTCGAGTACGCGAGGTACGTCTCGCCGAAGAACATCACCTCGACCGCGCCCTCGAGGTCCTCGATGGTCACGGCCGCCCACGGGTTGCCGTTCTTGCTCATCTTGCGCTGGAGCGACGTGATGAGACCCGCGACGGTGACCGTCGACCCGTCCGGGCGCCCCTCGTCCGCGATGAGCGCCGCGATCCCCGTGTCCGCCGCGCGCGTGAGCACGTGCTCGAGCCCGGAGAGCGGGTGGTCGGACACGTAGAGACCGAGCATCTCGCGCTCGAACGCGAGGCGCTGCTTCTTGTCCCAGTCCGGCAGGTCGGGCACGTCGACGCTGAACGACATCGTCGGGTCGTCCTGCGCCCCGAGGTCGGCGAACAGGTCGAACTGCCCCTCGGCCTCCTTGCGCTTGACGCTGATGACCGAGTCCACGGCCTGCTCGTGCACGACGAGCAGGGCGCGACGCGCGTGGCCGAGGGAGTCGAAGGCTCCGGCCTTGATGAGCGACTCGATCGTGCGCTTGTTGCACACGACGGCCGGGACCTTGTCGAGGAAGTCGGTGAACGACGTGAAGTCGCCCTTCGCCTCGCGCGTCGCGACGATCGCGTCGACGACGTTGCGGCCCACGTTCCGCACCGCGGTGAGGCCGAAGCGGATGTCGTGCCCGACTGCCGTGAAGTTCGCCGCCGAGGAGTTGACGTCCGGCGGCAGGACCGTGATGTGCATGCGGCGGCACTCGTTGAGGTACAGCGCCGACTTGTCCTTGTCGTCGCGCACGCTCGTGAGCAGCGCGGCCATGTACTCGGTGGGGTAGTTCGCCTTGAGGTACGCCGTCCAGTAGGAGACGAGCCCGTAGCCGGCGGAGTGCGCCTTGTTGAACGCGTACCCGGCGAACGGGACGAGCGTGTCCCACACGGCCTGGATGGCCTTGTCGGAGTACCCGCGCTCCTTCATGCCCCCGTGGAAGGGCACGAACTCCTTGTCGAGGATCTCCTTCTTCTTCTTGCCCATCGCGCGACGCAGCAGGTCGGCCTGGCCGAGCGAGTACCCGGCCAGCACCTGCGCCGCCTTCTGCACCTGCTCCTGGTACACGATGAGGCCGTACGTCTCGTCGAGGACCTCCGCGAGCGGCTCGGCGAGCTCGGGATGGATGGGCTCGATCTTCTGCAGGCCGTTCTTGCGCAGCGCGTAGTTCGTGTGCGAGTTCATGCCCATCGGGCCAGGGCGGTACAGCGCGATGACGGCGGAGATGTCCTCGAAGTTGTCAGGGCGCATCTGGCGCAGCAGCGCGCGCATCGGCCCGCCGTCGAGCTGGAACACGCCCAGCGTGTCCCCGCGACCGAGCAGCTCGTACGCGGCGCGGTCGTCGAGCTCGAGCGTCTCGATCTCGATCGGGTCCTTGCCGTTCATGACGATGTTCTCGAGCGCGTCGTCGAGGATCGTCAGGTTCCGCAGCCCGAGGAAGTCCATCTTGATGAGGCCGAGGCCCTCGGACGTCGGGTAGTCGAACTGCGTGATGACGGCGCCGTCCTGGAGACGGCGCATGATCGGGATGATGTCGATGAGCGGGTCGCTCGACATGATGACGCCTGCGGCGTGCACGCCCCACTGACGCTTCAGCCCCTCGATGCCCCGCGCGAGCTCGACGACGCGCTGCGCCTCCGGGTCGGTGTCGTGGAGCTGGCGGAACTCGCCCGCCTCCGCGTAGCGCTCGTGCTTCGGGTCGAAGATGCCCGCGAGCGGGATGTCCTTGCCCATGACCGCCGGCGGCATCGCCTTGGTGAGCTTCTCCCCCATGGCGAAGGGGAAGCCGAGGAGGCGCGACGAGTCCTTGAGCGCCTGCTTCGCCTTGATCGTGCCGTACGTGACGATCTGCGCGACGCGGTCGTCGCCGTACTTCTCCGTGACGTACCGGATGACCTCGCCGCGCCGGCGCTCGTCGAAGTCGACGTCGACGTCGGGCATCGACACGCGCTCGGGGTTGAGGAACCGCTCGAAGATCAGACCGTGCTTGAGCGGGTCGAGCTCGGTGATGCCCATGAGGTAGGACGCCATCGACCCCGCTGCCGACCCACGCCCCGGCCCGACGCGGATGCCCTGCTCCTTGGCCCAGTTGATGAAGTCGGCCACCACGAGGAAGTACCCCGGGAAACCCATCTGGACGATGACCTCGGTCTCGTACTCCGCCTGCTTGCGCGACGCGTCCGGGATGCCGTCCGGGTAGCGGCGGTGCAGACCGCGCTCGATCTCCTTGACGAACCAGCTCGTCTCGTCCTCGCCCTCCGGGACGGGGAACCGCGGCATGTAGTTGGCCTTCGTGTCGAACGACACCTCGCACTGCTCCGCGATGAGCAGCGTCGTGTCGCACGCCTCCGGCAGCTCGGCGAAGACGCGCCGCATCTCGGCAGCCGACTTCACGTAGTACCCCGTGCCGTCGAACTTGAACCGGTCCGGGTCGTCCAGCGTCGAGCCCGAGTTGATCGCGAGCAGGGCCTCCTGGCTCGACGCGTCCTCCTCGCGCACGTAGTGCAGGTCGTTCGTGCCGACGATGCGTGCGCCGATCGTCTCCGCGAGCCGCAGCAGGTCCTTGGTGACCCGGGTCTCGATCTCGAGCCCGTGGTCCATGAGCTCGACGTAGAAGTTCTCGCGGCCGAAGACGTCCTGCAGCTCGCCGGCGGTGCGGACGGCCTCGTCCCACTGCCCGAGCCGCAGTCGCGTCTGGATCTCCCCCGACGGGCACCCGCTGGTCGCGATCAGGCCCTTGCCGTACCGCTGGAGGAGCTCGCGGTCCATGCGCGGCCACTTGCCCATCTGCCCGTCGAGCGAGGCGAGCGACGACGCGCGGAAGAGGTTGTGCAGACCCTCGTTGTTCTTCGCGAGCAGCGTCATGTGCGTGTACGCGCCGCGCGCCGAGACGTCGTCGGACTCCTGGCCCTTCTCGCCGAACCGCACGCGCGTCTGGTCGAACCGGCTCGTGCCCGGCGTGATGTACGCCTCGACGCCGATGATCGGCTTGATGCCCTTCGCCTGTGCCCGCGACCAGAACTCGAACGCACCGAACACGTAGCCGTGGTCCGTCGTCGCGATGGCCTTCTGCCCGAGCCGCTCGACCTCGTCGAACAGGTCCCCGATCCGCGCCGCGCCGTCGAGCATCGAGTACTCGGTGTGGACGTGGAGGTGGACGAAGTCCTCGGTAGCGGTCGGCATGCGTCGATCCTAGGCGGGGCCTCCGACGCTCCGGCGCACCTCCGGCGGACCGTGCGGCGTCTCACACCGGACCGTGCGGCGTCTCACACGTGGTGGAGCCCGGGCCCGTCGAGATCCCGGCCGGCCGGCCGCCCGCAGGCGACCAGCAGCAGGTCGAGCACGGGCCCTCGCACCTCCGGGCCGTCGCCCAGGGCGACGTCGGCGGCCGTCGCCACGAGCCGGACTCGGGACACCAGCTCCTCGGCACCGCCGAGGGAGGCCCGTGTGCGCGCCTGGTGGCGCAACGCCGGCACCACGGCCCGATGGGCGACGACGTCGTGCACGCTCCAGCCCGCACAGAGCGAGGGCTCGTCCTACTGCCTGTCGTCGAGACCTTCGAGGTCGCGGATCAACGCCGCGCGTTCGCCGTGCACGAGGGGCCAGACGTCGCTCAAGGCGCCCTCCCGTCGCCGCGACGGACGTCGTCAGCACCGGTTCCCGCCGGTGCGCCCGGTCGGCGGCGACGTCCGTCAGGACGCAAGGGTCTTCACGGCGTCCCGGTGGTCGATGCCCGCGTCGAGGTAGACGGGACCCGAGACGGTGTAGCCGAGGCGCTCGTAGAAGCCGATCGCCTGGACCTGCGCGGAGAGCTCGACGCGTACCGTCGGGCGACCGTCCGGCCCTGCGACGGCGTGCTCGGCGAGGGCGATCTCCTCCAGGGCACGCATCACCGCGGCGCCCGCGCCGGTCCCGCGAGCCGACGCCGCGACGGCGACGCGACCGATGTGCGTCTCTCCCGGGTGCGCCGGGTCGGTGAGCAGTCGCCCCGTGCCGACGACGGCACCGCCCTGCTGCGTGTCCCGCGCGAGCACGTGCGTCGTCGTGGGAGCCGTGTCGAGGTCGTCGATCTCCTCCTCGGCGGGCACCTGCTGCTCGTCGACGAACACGGCGAGCCGCAGGGCGTGCGCGGCGGCCAGCCCGGCGTCGTCGTGCACCCGCTCCACGACGAGCCGCGCGGCGCGCGGGTCGGGTACGGAGGCGCTCACGCGTACGCCCCACGCAGGACGTCGAGCGCGTGCGCGAGGTCGTCCGGGTACTGCGACGCGAGCTCGAGCCACTGCCCGGTGCCCGGGTGCTCGAAGCCGAGCCGCATCGCGTGCAGCCACTGCCGGCTGAGGTCCACGCGCGACGCGAGGACCGGGTCGGCGCCGTAGGTCAGGTCGCCGACGCACGGGTGGCGCAGCGCGGAGAAGTGCACGCGGATCTGGTGCGTGCGACCCGTCTCGAGGTGCACCTCCACGAGCGACGCCGCCGGGAGCATCTCGAGCACCTCGTAGTGGGTGACCGAGGGCTTGCCCTCGGCGGTCACCGCGAACTTCCAGTCGCTGCTCGGGTGGCGACCGATGGGCGCGTCGATCGTCCCGGTCGTCGGCTCGGGGTGACCCTGCACGAGCGCGTGGTAGACCTTCTCGACCGTGCGCTCCTTGAAGGCGCGCTTGAGCGCGGTGTACGCGGTCTCGCTCTTCGCGACGACCATGAGCCCGGACGTGCCCGCGTCCAGGCGGTGCACGATGCCCTGGCGCTCGGCAGCACCGGACGTCGAGATCCGGTAGCCCGCGGCAGCGAGCGCGCCGACGACGGTCGGGCCGGTCCAGCCCGGCGACGGGTGTGCGGCGACGCCGACCGGCTTGTCCACGACGACGAGGTCCTCGTCGTCGTGCACGATGCCCATGCCGGGCACGGGCTCGGCGACGACCTCGACCGTGGCGGGCGCGGCGTCGGGCACGTCGACCTCGAGCCAGGAGCCCGCGACGAGTCGCTCGGACTTGCCGACCTCGCGGCCGTCGAGACGCACCGCGCCCTCGGCGGCGAGCTCGGCGGCACGCGTGCGCGACAGCCCGAGGAGCCGCGCGAGACCCGCGTCGACGCGCTCGCCGGCGAGGCCGTCGGGGACGGGGAGCGAGCGCCGGCTCACCGCGCCTCCCCCTCTGTGGCGTCGGCGCCCCGCGGACCGTCCTCGACCGAGGTCGTCCCGACGGCGTCCGTCGAGTCCTCGCCGTCGCGACCCTGGCGCGTGCCGTCGAGGCCGATGCCGAGCAGGGACAGCACCACGATCATCACGGCGGCCGCGACGATCGCGATGTCCGCGACGTTGCCGACGAAGAAGCCTGCGTAGTCGATGAAGTCGACGACGTGCCCGCGCGCGAAACCGGGATCGCGGAAGATCCGGTCGACCAGGTTCCCGACCGCGCCCCCGAGCAGCAGGCCGAGCGCGATCGCCCAGCCGCGCGAGCCGATCCTGCCGACCATGCGCACGATGACCACGACCACCGAGACGACGACGATCGTGAGGAGCCACGTCATGCCGGTCGCGATCGACAGCGCCGCACCGGGGTTGTAGAGCAGGCGCAGGCCGAGCAGCGATCCGACGAGCTGGACCGGGTCGTCACCGAGCTCCAGGGTCGACTCCGCCCACCACTTGGTGAGCTGGTCGAGCAGGAGGACCAGGACGGCGAGACCGACGGTCCAGGCGACGAGGCGTCCGCGCGACCGACCCGCCGGGACGGCAGTGCCAGGCTCGGCCGGATCCTGCGTGGCAGGCGCGAGGCCGTCGGGCCGGTGGGTCGAGGGACGCGACGGCGGTTCGACGGGGTCGAGGGGTTCGGGGCGCGAGGAGGTGGACATCGGCGGCAAGTCTGCCACGAGCACGTCGCTCGACGGGCCTCGCGACCTCCGGCGAGCGGACCCCGCTCGTGCCGTGCGCGTCAGCGGCGCTCTTCGCGCTGCTTCGCCTCGACCGACAGGTTGGCGCGCGGGAAGGCCTGGAGCCGCGCCTTGCCGATGGGCAGGCCCGACGCCTCGCACGTCGCGTAGGTGCCCGCAGCGATGCGGTCGAGAGCGTGCGTGGTCTGGGCGAGCAGGTCGCGCACGTTGTTGACGAGGGTGAGCTCCTGCTCGCGCTCGAGCGCGCTCGACCCCGAGTCCGCCTGGTCGTCGCCCGCGCCGTCGCCCGAGTCCCGCAGGAGGTTCGACAGGGCCTCGTCGGCCTGGGCCAGCTCGCTCTCCAGACGCTCCTTCTCCGCCAGGAGCTCCGAGGCCAGCTCCTCGACCTCACGCAGGGTCCACGGCTCCTCGCCCTCGCGCACGGGGAAGGTCTTGACGTCCTTCGCGAGGTTCGGGAACTGTTCGCGCACGGCCGACCTGGCCGCGGTGGTGAGCTTGGTCATCTGCCCCTCCTGGATCGAGTCACGCGAGAGTAGACGCAGCGGCCGGCACGCACAACACACCACGCCGTCCCCCGGGAGGGAGGGATCGCGGTGCGCGTGCGTACCGGCCGCTGCCGGACGGTCGACGCTGGGGCTAGATGCCGGACGCGAGGTCGCTCGCGCGACCGGACCCACCGACGTTGCTGCGCGGCGGGAGGGCGCTGCCCCGGTTGTCCAGGTCCCCGAGGAGGTTCTGGAGGTAGCTCTTGAGGCGCGTGCGGTAGTCGCGCTCGAAGAGGCGGAGCTCGTCGATCTTGCGCTCGAGCAGCGAGCGCTCCTGCTCGAGCTGGGAGAGCGTGCGGTGCGAGGTCTCCTCGGCCTCGCGCACGATGCGCGTGCCCTCCTCCTTCGCCTCGGCGATGAGCCGGTCGCCCTCTTCCTGCCCCGAGCGCACGTAGTCGTCGTGCAGCTTCTGGGCCAGCTGGAGCATCCCGGTCGCCGACTCGGGCTCTGCCGCGTTCTTCGTGACGACGGCCTGCGAGATGGGGGCAGCGGGAGCGGGCTCGGGCTCCGGTGCCGGCTTCGGCGCCTCGACGGGCGCGGGGGCCGCTGCTGCGGAGGACGCGTCGGCCCGGCTCAGCTCGGCGACGCGACGCTCCGCGGCGGCGAGCTTGGACTTGAGGTCCTCGTTCTCCTCCTGCACGGAGTTGAGCGTCCTCACCACCTCGTCCAAGAAGTCGTCGACCTCTTCGACGTCGTACCCCTCGCGGAACTTCGTGGCCGCGAACTTCTTGTTCAGGATGTCCTCTGCAGTGAGCAGTGCCATCGGTTCACCTCATCAGCGTTAGCGTCTCGGTCCGGGCGACCTCGCGATCGCCAGGATCCAACGTAGCGGAGTTTGCCGTCCGGAGCCCGGACCACGGCCGCGCTCGCGCGCCGAGCGAACGGCACGAGCAGGGGCGAACCGGACGTACGGTCGCGCCCCCGCGGGCGGTGCAGGGGCTAGAGCGCGTGACGTGCGTCTCAGATGCCCTGGACCACCTGCAGGGCGATCGTCACGGCGAGGAACAGCACCACGAAGCCCAGGTCGAGCCGGATCTGCCCCAGCGTGAGCGGCGGGATCAGGCGCCGCAGGAGACGCAGCGGAGGGTCCGTCGCGGTGTAGATCACCTCGGCGAGCACGAGCACGGCCCCCTTGGGTCGCCACTCCCGTGCGAACACCTGCACCCAGTCGAAGATGAGGCGCCCGATGAGGAGGATGAGATAGAGCCACAGGACGAACCCGAGGATGCCGGTCACGAGGTCCACGATCACGGGGACAACTGTGCCAGACGTCGCGCCGGTTCCGGTCCGCGCGACCCGCGCCGCGCCGGGTCAGCTCTGGTTGTAGAAGCCCGCACGCGTGTCCGGCGGCGGGGCGGCCTGCTCCTCGCCGGTGATCTCCACGTGCTCCGGCGAGAGCAGGAAGACCTTGTTCGTGACGCGCTCGATCGCCCCGTGCAGCCCGAAGATCAGCCCGGCGGAGAAGTCGACGAGGCGCTTGGCGTCGGCGTCGTCCATGTCGGACAGGTTCATGATGACCGGCGTCCCGCCGCGGAACGCCTCGCCGATCACGCGCGCGTCGTTGTACGAACGCGGGTGCACGGTGGTGATCCGGCGCAGCTCGGCGGCCGACATGCTGGTCTGCGGCACCTCCCGCGGACCGAGCGAACGGTGCAACGGCGTCACCTGGGCCTGGTAGTCCTGTGGCACGTCCGCCCCCGTCTCGTCGTACTCGTCGACGTACTCGTCCCGCTCGTCCTCGCCGCGATCATCCGCGAGGCCCAGATACAGCATGGTCTTGCGCAGCGCTCCCGCCATGGGCCTTGCTCCGTCCTCAACTCGTACCGTCGGACACCGGCCGCCCGACCGGTGCACCCACGCTAACCGAGCACCTGGCGACGCCCGGGCGCGACACGCCCGGGACGGGTGAACCTCGGAACGGCCCGCTCGGGCTCGCTCGGGCACCGTCCGGCGCGGTCGGGCAGTCGGCTGCGGGCACGGCGGCCGTCGCCGCCGCTCAGGCGGGAGCCAGCGCCACGAGCCCGGCGAACCGTCCCGTCGTCGCTCCCGAGCGCGTCGCCCGGCGATGGGAGAACCAGCGGTCGTCCTCCACGGTGCAGACGTGCGTGCGCTCGACCGACGCGACCCCGGCCGCCTCGAGGTCGGCCGCGACCCCCGCGGGAAGATCGAGCGCCGCCGTCCCCCACGAGGTGGTGGACCAGGTCGCCGGTCGTGCGACCGCGACCTCGTCGCGCATCGTGGCCGGCACCTCGTAGCACGCCCCGCAGACCGCAGGACCGACGGCGGCCCGCACGCTCCGCAGGTCCGCCCCCGCGGCGGCCATCGACCGGAGGACGGCAGGCACGACTCCGTCCGCGAGCCCGCGCCGTCCGGCGTGCGCCGTCGCGACGACGCCGGACCCCGCGTCCGCGAGGAGGACGGGCACGCAGTCGGCGACCAGCACGCCGAGCCCCACGGCGGACGCCCCCGTCGCGACGAGCGCGTCCGCGTCCCCGACGGTGTCCACCGGGTCGGCGTCGCCCGGTCCGCCGTCGGCGGGCTCGCGGTCGAGCACCACGACCTCGGTCCCGTGCACCTGCGTCGAGAACCGCACCGACCGCCCCAGCCACGTCGAGGCCCGGCGCCGGTTCGCCCGCACCCGCGCCGCGTCGTCGTGCACGCCCAGACCGAGGTTGAGGCTGTCCCAGGGAGACGGGGACACCCCGCCCGCCCGGGTCGTGAAGCCCGCCCGGACCCCGGGCCCGAGGTCGACCTCGAGCACGGGGAGCCGGTCGGTCGTCACTTGAGGAAGTCGGGCACGTCGAGCTCTTCCACCTTGCGACGCGCGGGCTCCTCGTCGTAGATGCGCGGGGGCACCTCGACGGACGGGTTCTGGCGCCCCGCCGCGGGGTCGGCGTTGTGGTTCGCGGCCTGCTCGGACCCGACGACCGTGAACGTCGGGGTGGCGGCGACGGGCTGCACCGGCACGGGTCCGCTCCCGCCGTCGAGGGTGACGGGCACGTCGTCGCCCTCGGTCGCGATGGGGACCACCGGGCGAGGCAGGGTGTGCGCACCGGTCGTGGGCGCCGGCGCCGGGGGCACCTGACGCGCGCCCGGGACGGCCGGGATCGCGCTCGTCGCCGGACGCTGGGTGGAGCCCGCGACCTGGCCCAGCCCGCGACCGTCGCCGCGGACCTGGGGCGCACCGCCGTCGAACCCGGCTGCGATGACCGTGACCCGGACCTCGTCCCCGAGCGCGTCGTCGATCACGGCGCCGAAGATGATGTTCGCCTCGGTGTGGGCCGCCTCGTGGACGAGACGTGCGGCCTCGTTGATCTCGAAGAGACCGAGGTCGGAGCCGCCCTGGATGGACAGGAGCACGCCGTGCGCACCGTCGATGCTCGCCTCGAGCAGGGGCGAGGAGATCGCCAGCTCGGCCGCCTGGACGGCGCGGTCCTCGCCGCGCGCGGAGCCGATGCCCATGAGAGCGCTGCCCGCTCCCTGCATGACCGACTTGACGTCGGCGAAGTCGAGGTTGATGAGGCCCGGCGTGGTGATGAGGTCCGTGATGCCCTGGACACCGGACAGCAGCACCTGGTCGGCCTGGTGGAACGCCTGCAGGGCGCTGACGTTGCGGTCCGACATCGACAGCAGCCGGTCGTTGGGGATGACGATGAGGGTGTCGACCTCGTTGCGCAGGTTCTCGATGCCCTGGTCCGCCTGCACGGAGCGGCGGCGACCCTCGAACGTGAAGGGTCGCGTCACGACGCCGACGGTCAGCGCACCGAGCGAGCGTGCGATGCGCGCGACGACGGGCGCGCCGCCCGTGCCGGTACCGCCGCCCTCGCCCGCCGTCACGAAGACCATGTCGGCGCCGCGCAGGACGTCCTCGATCTCCTCGGCGTGGTCCTCGGCGGCCTTCTTGCCGACCTCGGGGTCGGCGCCGGCACCGAGCCCGCGCGTGAGCTCGCGGCCGACGTCGAGCTTGACGTCGGCGTCCGACATCAGCAGGGCCTGCGCGTCGGTGTTGATGGCGATGAACTCGACGCCCTTGAGGCCGACCTCGATCATCCGGTTGACGGCGTTCACGCCACCGCCGCCGATGCCGACCACCTTGATCACTGCCAGGTAGTTCTGCGGAGTTGCCACGTCGATGCCTCTCGATCTGTCAGCCCTGAACCTTCACCCTCAACTAGAGGGTTAGAGTTATGTCAGGTTGTGCCATGTGTCGACGGTAGGGGCCGACATTCCCTTCATCAACGACCCGCCTGCGCGTGTCGGGGATCCTCGTTCGTCCTGGGCCGCCGGACGGCGGCGGAGCGGCTCATCGCGTGACCGGCAGCGTCGGCGCCGAGACGTCGTAGACGGTCACGCCCGCGTTCTCCGGCACGGCCCGC
Source organism: Cellulosimicrobium sp. Marseille-Q4280 (assembly GCF_943181405.1). Lineage (GTDB taxonomy): Bacteria > Actinomycetota > Actinomycetes > Actinomycetales > Cellulomonadaceae > Cellulosimicrobium. The sequence goes on along the minus strand of NZ_CALPBY010000002.1, from coordinate 176,746 downwards.
AGCGTCTGGAGCACGCGCACCTTGAGCGCCGCGTCCTCCGAGCTGCCCCACTCGACCGTCACGCCGTCGCGCAGCCTCATGACGACGGCGTCGCGCGTCGTCGCCGAGACCTCCGCCACCTGTGCGTGCAGCTCGGGCGGCAGCGCGTTGACGAGCACGAGCGCCGACTCGAGCGCGCGCCGGCCTGCGTCGTCGAGCGGCACGTCGACCTCGGGCAGCCCGTCGGGGACGGCCGCTTCCGTGCGCACCCGGACGCCGTCGGCGTCGAGCAGCGCGTACCCCTCCTCGACCGGGACCGCGACGACCGGCTCGCGGGACTCGAGCCGGACGTCGAGCCCGGTCGGCCACGTCCGCCGGATCTCGACGTCCCGGACCCCGTTGAGCGCGAGCACGCGCTCGCGCAGCGCGAGCGTGTCGAGCCGTGGCAGCGGGACGCCCTGCTCCTCGGCCACGGCGGCGGAGACCTGCGCGGGGTCGATCACGGTGCCCTCGCCGCTGATCGTCACGTCCTGCGGGTCGAGACCGAGGACCGGCGAGAAGAACGCGACCCACCCGAGGCCGGCCGCGGTCACGAGGCCGGCCGTCCACCACAGCACGCGGCGCAGGACGCGGTGACGCCGCATCGCGTCGCGCTCGGCCAGCCGCTGGGCCATGCCGTGCGAGACGACGCCCACGGGCGCGGTCGCGGGTCCGCGCGCGCCGTCCGCTCCGGCCCGTGAGCCGGGACCGGTCGACGCACCGCGCGGGGAGCGCGGCGCGGACGCCCGGACGAGCTCCGTCCCGGGGCGCGGCACGGGCGCCGTCGGGACGTCGCGTGCGCGCAGCACCGGGCGTGCGGCCGGCCGGACCGGTGTCTCGCGCGACGCGTCGCGCTCCTCGCCCCGCCCGCGCGCCCCGGACCGACCGCGCGCACCCTCGGACGACGCGTCGGTCGTCGTGGGCGTCGCCGGCGCGCGGTCGGCGGCGCGCGGTCGGTCCGGCCGCGGCGCGGCCGGTCGGGGGCGAGGGGGCGGGCGCATCAGCCGTCGGTCCCCGCGTCCCGCGCGGCGAGGCGCTCGAGGACGACGGCGCCGAGCTCGGTCACGTCGCCCGCACCGACCGTGAGGAGGAGGTCACCGGGGCGTGCGGCGTCGGCGGCCCGACGGGCCGCCTCGAGCCGGTCCTCGACCGCGGTCGCCACCCCCGGGCGCACGAGGTCCACGATCGTGGACGCGTCCACGGCCGGGTCCGGGTCCTCGCGCGCCGCGTAGACCCCGGTCACGACGACGACGTCCGCGGCGCCGAGCGCGTCCGCGAACTCGCGCGCGAAGGCCCGCGTGCGCGAGTAGAGGTGCGGCTGGAAGAGCACGACGACGCGGCCGTCGTCCGCCACGGGCCGCGCCGCGGCGAGCAGGGCCGCGATCTCCGTCGGGTGGTGCGCGTAGTCGTCGACGACGCGCACGCCGCCCGCCTCGCCGCGTGCCTCGAAGCGTCGGCCCGTGCCGAGGAAGTCGTGCGCCGCCGTCACGGCGACGCCGGGGTCGACGCCGAGGAGGACCGCGGTCGCGACGGCCGCGGTCGCGTTGAGCGCGTTGTGGTGACCGGGGACGCGCAGCACGAGGTCGAGACCGTCGACCGCCCGGCCCGCGACGCTCCCGTCGAGCGCGGCCCGTACACCCCCGCGCGCACCCTCCGCGGCGACCGGCCGCACGTCGCGCACGCGCAGGTCGGCGTCCGGGCCGGTGCCGTACGTGACGACCGCTCCCCCGCCCGCGGCGTGCGCGCGGGCGAGCGCGAGGGAGCCGGCGTCGTCGGCGCACGCCACGAGCGTCCCGCCGGGCAGGATTCGGGCGGCGAACTCGATGAACGCCTGCTCGAAGGCCGCGCGCGAGCCGTAGTGGTCCAGGTGGTCGGGCTCGACGTTCGTCACGACGGCGACCTGGGGCGCGTAGTTGAGGAAGGACCCGTCCGACTCGTCCGCCTCCGCCACCAGGACGTCGCCGGCGCCGAGGTGCCCGCCCGGGACGGGGCCGTCCGCGGTGAGCACCGTCCCGCCGATCGCGAACGACGGGTCGACGCCTGCCCCGCGCAGCACCGTGGCGATCATCGCCGAGGTCGTCGTCTTGCCGTGGGCACCGGCGACCGCGACAGCACGGCCCTGCGCCATCAGGGCGGCGAGGGCCTGCGACCGGTGCAGCACGCGCAGACCGCCGGCGCGCGCCGCGGCGAGCTCCGGGTTGCTCTCGCGCACCGCGCTCGACACCACGACGGTGTCCGCCCCCGCGACGTGCCCGGCGTCGTGCCCCGCCCAGACGCGCAGGCCGTCGGCGCGGAGCGCGGCGAGCGACTCCCCCTCCCGCGCGTCGGAACCCTGCACCGGGACACCGTGGGCCGCGAGCAGCCGGGCGACCACGGACATCCCCGCCCCGCCGATCCCGACGAGGTGGACGGTCCCGAGGTCCTCCAGTCGCTCCACGTCCCGGGCGTCGCCGCTCACGGACGCGTCCCCTCGGCCACGGCCTCGGCGACGAGGTCCGCGACGCGCGCTGCGCCGTCGCGCACCCCGGCACCCGCCGCGGCGCGCGCCATCGCCGCGAGGCGGACGGGGTCGCCGAGGAGCCCCGGCACGTTGCGGGCGACCCACGTGGCGTCCAGGGCGTCGTCGTCGACGAGCAGGCCGCCCCCGGCGTCGACCACGGGCGTGGCGTTGAGCCGCTGCTCGCCGTTGCCGATCGGGAGCGGGACGTACACGGCCGGGATCCCCAGCGCGGCGAGCTCGCCCACCGTGCCGGCACCGGCCCGGCAGACCACGAGGTCCGCCACGGCGAGCGCGAGCTGCATCTCCGCGAGGTACTCGCGCACGTCGTAGCGCGCGCCCCCGACGGCCACGCCGGCGACCGCGTCCCGCACGGGGCCGTCCTTGCCCTTGCCGGTGAGGTGCAGCACCTGGGCGCCCGCGCCCAGCAGCTCGCCCGCCGCGCCGGAGACGGCCACGTTGAGGCTCTGCGCGCCGAGGGAGCCGCCCGTGACCACGAGCGTGGGCGCGGCCGGGTCGAGCCCGAGGCTCGCCGCGGCGCGAGCCCGCACCCCGGCGGGATCCGTCGAGCGCGCCGTGACGAGGTCCGCGATCTCGCGGCGCAGCGGCAGACCCGTGACGACCCCGCCCTTGAGCGGCGTGCCCTCGAACGTCACCCCGACGCGCGCCGCCCAGCGCGCGCCGGCCCGGTTCGCGAGACCCGGCCGCGCGTTCTGCTCGTGCACGACGATGGGCACACCACGACGGTGCGCCGCGACGTAGGCAGGCGTCGAGACGTACCCGCCGAAACCCACGACGACACGCGCGCCGGACTCGTCGATCGCCGCACCCGCGGCGTCGACCGCCGCCTTGAACCGGCCCGGGAGGTTGATCCACTCGGCGCTCGGCCGGCGCGGCAGCGGGACGCGCGGCACGTGCCGCAGCGGGTAGCCGCGTGCGGGCACGAGATCGTCCTCGAGTCCGCCGGCGACCCCCAGCGCCGTCACCACGAGGCCGGGCTCCCGCGCCCTCAGCTCGTCCGCCACCGCGAGCAGCGGGTTGACGTGCCCCGCCGTCCCGCCGCCCGCGAGCACCACAGATCCGATCGTCGTCACGTACCTCGTCGTCCTTCCCTGCGCGGCGGTTGCCGCGTCGTCCTCTGGTCTGGGGGTGTGCTCCTGCCGGGTGACCCGACGCCGGAGCCCTGCGCTCAGGTGGTGCGGCGGCGCGGCCTGGCGGCCCGGCCGACGACCGCGAGGGAACGGCGGACGACGCTCCCCCGCGCGGCGAGCGCCTCGGCCGCGCCGGGCTCGGTGCGCGCGAAGGAGATGACGACGCCGAGCGCCGCCATCGTCATGATGAGCGCCGTCCCGCCCGCCGACACGAGCGGCAGCGGCACGCCGATCACGGGCAGCAGCCCGATGACCACGCCGATGTTGATGAACGCCTGACCCACGATCCAGCACGCGATCGCGGCGGTCGTGATCTTGACGAACGGGTCGTCGTGGCGCCGCACGATCCGGCTCATCGCGAGGCCCAGCACCACGAACAGGCCCAGGACGAGCAGGGTCCCGAGCAGACCGAGCTCCTCGCCGATCACGGCGAAGATGTAGTCGTTGTGCGCCTCCGGGAGGTAGTTCCACTTCTCCCGGCTCGCGCCCAGCCCGACCCCCGTCAGGCCGCCCGTGCCGAGCGCCCAGAGCCCGTGCGTCGGCTGGTAGCACTCCCCGAGCGTGTCCGTGCACTCGCCGTACGTCGCCATGATGCGCCCGAGCCGGTCGCCACCGTCCTGCTGGAGGATGAACGCGTACCCGACGACGAACGCGGCGACCGCGGCGCCCAGCCCCAGCAGGCGCGTGCTCGCGCCGGAGACGAAGAAGGCGCCCGCGACGAGGAGCATGATGACGAGCGCGGTCCCGAGGTCGTGGCCGCCCAGCACGAGGCCGACGACGACGAGCGCCCCGGGCACCGCCGGGACGATGACGTGGCGCCACCGGCCGAGCAGGTGCTGCTTGCGGCCGAGGACCACCCCGAGCCACAGGGCGAGCGCGAGCTTCGCGATCTCGGACGGCTGGAACGAGAAGGCGCCCAGCGCGATCCAGCCCGTGTTCCCACCCCGGCTCGACCCGACGAACAGCACGGCCACGAGAAGGCCGAGCGCGACGACGAGCGCCGGCCACGCGAGCGCCTTGTACCAGCGCACGGGAAGGCGCGCGGCGACGAGCAGCACGGGGAGGCCGATGAGGACGAACTGACCCTGGCTCAGGAGCGCGGTGAACGGCGAACGGCCCTCCGCGATCTCCGTGACGGCCGAGCTCGAGAACACCATGACGAGCCCGATGATCGTCAGGAGCGTGGTCGCGCCCACGAGCAGGTAGTAGCTCGTCACGGTGCTGTTCCACTGGCCGAGCCACTGCCGCTCGGGGGCCGGGGCCGTCCGCGCGGGCCGGGCGGCCGTGCGGGGCGCGGTTCCCGGGGAGCGTCGTGGCGCCTTCCCCGTGCGCGACGTCGAGGTCCGGCCGCTCGCGGTCTGCGTCATCGGCTACCCGTGCTCGGGCGCGAGGGCACGGGCGGCGTCGGCGAACGCGTCGCCACGCGCCGCGTACGAGCGGAACTGGTCCATCGACGCCCCCGCCGGGGCGAGCAGCACCGTGTCGCCGGGGGCGGCGAGGCGGCGGGCGGAGTCGACGGCACGGGTCATCACCGTCCCAGTGTCGCCAGGATCCACGCGCACGACGGGGATATCCGGCGCGTGTCGGGCGAGGGCCGCGGCGAACGGGTCCGCGTCGACACCGATGAGCACGACGGCGCGCAACCGGTCGGCGCGGGACGCGACGAGGTCGTCGAATGACGCACCCTTCGCGAGGCCGCCCGCGACCCACACGACGGTCCCGGCGGCGAACGCCGCGAGGGACGCGGAGGCGGCGTGCGCGTTGGTGGCCTTCGAGTCGTCGACGTACGCGACGTCGTCGACGGTCGCGACCTGCTGGATCCGGTGCGCACCGGTGCGGAAGGCGCGCAGCCCGTCACGGACCGCCACGGCCGGCACGCCGTGGGCCCGGGCGAGCGCGGCGGCTGCCAGGGCGTTCGCGACGACGTGCGCCGGGACCTGCCCGTCGGCGCCGGCGAGGTGCGCGAGGTCGTCGAGCGTGGCGAGCTCCGCGGCGTAGGTGTGCCGGTCGCGCGCGTCCGCCGGAGCGTGGAAAGCCCGGTCGACGAGCACGCCCTCGACGACGCCGAGCTGCCCGCGCGCGGGCGCGCCCAGCGTGAACCCGACCGCCCGGGCACCCTCGACGACGTCCGCGTCGACCACGAGCGCCTCGGTCCGCGCGTCGGCCACGTTGTAGACGCACGCGACCTGCGCGTCCTCGTAGACCCGGCCCTTGTCGGCCGCGTAGGCGTCGATCCCGCCGTGCCAGTCGAGGTGGTCGGGAGCGACGTTGAGCACCGCGCCCGCCTCGGGCGACGTCGTGTGCGTGAAGTGGAGCTGGAAGCTCGAGAGCTCGACCGCCAGCACCTCGAGCCCGGGGTCGAGCGCCGCCTCGACGACCGGGGTCCCGACGTTCCCGACCGCGGCGGCGCGCAGCCCCGCGGTGCGCAGGATCGTCTCGAGCATCTCGACCGTCGTGGTCTTGCCGTTGGTCCCGGTGACCGCGAGCCACGGCGCGGGGCGCCCCGCAGGGCCGTCGACCCGCAGGCGCCACGCCAGCTCGACCTCGCTCCAGACGGGGACGCCCCGAGCGGCGGCCCCGACGAGGAGCGGGTGGCTCGGCGACCAGCCGGGCGAGGCCACGACGAGGTCCGTCTCCCCCAGGTCCACGGCGTCCGCGGAGCGCACGTCGGCGTCGTCCGCGCGGTCGTCGAGCGTGACGACACGCGCCGCCCGGGGCCGCAGGGCGGCCGCCGCGGCTCGGCCGGACACGCCGAGACCGGCGACCACGACCCGGGCGTCGGCGAGCGGCACGGCGAGGTCGTGACGGTCGCGCACCACTAGCCGACCACCCACTCGGCGTAGAAGACCCCCATGCCGAGGGCGGCGAACAGCCCGGCGATGAGCCAGAACCGGATGACGATCGTGACCTCGCCCCACCCGGACAGCTCGAAGTGGTGGTGCAGCGGCGCCATCTTGAACACGCGCTTCCCGGTCATCTTGAAGAAGCCGATCTGGATGATGTCCGACATGACGATGATGACGAACAGCCCCCCGATGATGGCCGCGAGGATCTCGGTGCGCGAGAGGATCGACAGCCCGGCGAGCGCGCCGCCGAGCGCGAGCGAGCCGGTGTCGCCCATGAAGATCTTGGCCGGGCTCGCGTTCCACCACAGGAAGCCGAAGCAGGCCCCCATGATGGCTGCGGCGATGATCGCCAGGTCCTGCGGGTCGCGCACCTCGTAGCAGCGCGGCCCGGCCGAGACGATCCGCTGGCACGTCTGGTTGAGCTGCCAGATGCTCACGAGGATGTAGGCGCCGAACACGATGAGCGACACGCCCGTCGCGAGCCCGTCCAGCCCGTCCGTGAGGTTCACGGCGTTGGACCATGCCGTGATGAGGAAGTTGGCCCAGATGACGAAGAGGATCAACCCGATCGTCACGCCCGCGAACGCGAGGTCGAGGTTCGTGTCGCGCAGGAACGAGATGCGCGTGGACGCGGGCGTCCGGCCGTTCTCGTTGGGGAACTGCAGCGCGAGCACGGCGAACGTGATGCCGACGGCGCCCTGGCCCACGATCTTCGCGCGCGCCGTCAGGCCGAGGCTGCGCTGCTTCTTGATCTTCGTGAAGTCGTCGAGGAACCCGACGAGCCCCAGGCCCGTCATGAGGAACAGCACGAGGAGGGCCGAGACGCTCGGGAAGCGCCCGGAGACCACGTAGGACATCGCCCAGCCGAGCAGCGTCGCGCCGATGATGACGACGCCGCCCATCGTCGGCGTGCCGCGCTTCGTGAAGTGCGCCGTCGGGCCGTCCTGGCGGACGAACTGCCCGTAGTTGCGGTGCACGAGGAAGCGGATGAACAGCGGCGTCCCGAACAGCGCGACAAGCAGCGAGACTCCCGCCGCGACGAGGACCGCGATCATGCGCGACCGTCCTGCGGCTCGCCGGGAGCGACGGCACGGTCGGACAGGCCGGACGTGACGGCCGGGTCCGCCGCGGCGAGCTCGTCGCCGAGACGCCACAGGCCGGACCCGTTGGAGGCCTTCACGAGCACGACGTCCCCTTCCCGCAGCTCCTCGCGCAGCAGCGCGGCGGCCACCGCGACGTCGGGCACGAAGCGCGTCTCGTCACCCCAGGAACCCTCCTGGGTCGCACCGTCGTGGATGCCCCCGGCACCCTCGCCGACCACGACGAGCAGCTTGATGTTCAATCGCACCACGAGACGGCCGATGTCGTCGTGCGCGACGCGCGAGTCGTCGCCGAGCTCGAGCATCTCGCCGAGCACCGCGACCGAGCGTCGGTCCCGCCCCGCGACGACCGCGAGGGCCTTCAGCGCGGCGCGCATCGAGTCCGGGTTCGCGTTGTACGAGTCGTCGATGACCGTCACGCCGTCGGCGCGCTCGGTCACCTGCATGCGGTGCGGGCTCAGGGCGCGCGCGTCCGACAGGCGGGCCGCGACGTCGGGCAGAGCGACCCCGAGACGCAGTGCCGCCGTGGCGGCGGCCAGCGCGTTGGTCACGTGGTGCTCGCCGACGAGGCCCAACGTCACGGCGGCCTCCGCGGTCGTCCCACCGGCGGTGGTCGTGCCGTCCGCCGACGTGCCGTCGGCCGTCGCACGCGTGCGCAGCGTGAAGGCGACGCGTCCGGTGCGGTCGATGCGCAGGTCCTCGGCGCGCACGTCCGCCGAGGGGATCGTCCCGAACGTCACGACCTCGCCGGGCGCCACGTCGGCCATGGCGGCGACGCGCAGGTCGTCGGCGTTGAGCACCGCGGTCCCGCCCGGCGCGAGGCCCGCGACGATCTCCGCCTTCGCGCGCGCGACGGCCTCGATCCCGCCGAACTCGCCGAGGTGCGCGCTGCCCACCGTGAGCACGACCGAGACGTCGGGCGGCGCGATGCGGGTCAGGTACGTGAGGTGGCCGACGCCGCTCGCGCCCATCTCGAGGACGAGGAACCGCGTCGAGCCGTCCGCCTCGAGCACCGTCAGCGGCAGGCCGATCTCGTTGTTGAACGACCCCTGCGGGACGACCGTCGGCCCCTCGGCGCGCAGGAGCTGACCCAGCAGGTCCTTGGTCGTCGTCTTGCCGACCGACCCGGTCACGGCGACGACGCGCAGGTCCCCCCGCTCGCGCAGCGTCGCGAGCACGTGCCGGGCGAGCTCGCCGAGCGCCGTCTGCACGTCGTCCACGACGACGCACGGCTCGTCCAGCTCCCGGGCGGCCAGCACGAGCGTCGCGCCGTCCGCGACGGCCCGGGGCGCGAAGTCGTGCCCGTCGACGTGCTCGCCCGGCAGCGCGACGAACAGCGCGCCCGGCACGACCTTGCGGGAGTCGACGACGACGGGGCCGCCCACCCGCACGTCGGGGTCGGCGGACAGGCGTCCACCGGTCGCTGCGGCCACCTCGGCCGCAGTGAGCTCGATCATGCGTGGTGCTCCTTCGGGTCGTGCGTCGTCGCGAGAGGTTCGGTGGCGGTCGGCGCGGAGGGCGTACCCGCGGACGCGCCGGGCAGGGTCGTGCGGGACGGGTCCGGGGGCGCACCGGTCCGGGCCGCGAGCGCCGCGCGGGCCTCGACGCGGTCGTCGAGCGGGTGGTCGACGCCGGCGATCTCCTGCCACACCTCGTGGCCACGGCCCGCGACGAGGACGGTGTCCTGCGGACCGGCGGCGGCGACCGCCTCCCGGATCGCGCGCGCCCGCGGCGCGACCTCCCGCACGACGACGTCGCGCGGCACCGGGGCGGCGCGCAGCGCGTCGCGCGCGGCCAGGGCCCCGGGCAGCACCTCGGCCCGGATGGCGGCGGGGTCCTCGCCGTGCGGGTCGTCGTCGGTCACGACGACCACGTCGGCGCCGTCGACGGCGACCGTGCCCATGGTCGGCCGCTTGCCGCGGTCACGGTCGCCCGTCGCGCCGAACACGACGACGAGCCGGCCGGGAGTCGTCGGACGCAGCGCGTCGAGCGCCAGCGTGAGCGCGTCGGGGTTGTGCGCGAAGTCGACGATCACGCGCGGCTCGTGCGGCACGGTCGAGACGAGCTCCATGCGCCCCGGCACGGCAGGTGCCAGGCCGCCGGCGGCGGCGAGGGCCTCCTCGACGTCACGCGCGTCCGAGCCGGCCTCGAGGACCATGGCGAGCGCGAGCGCGGCGTTCGCCACGTTGAAGCCGCCCGGGAGCCCGGTCGACGTCCGGACGGCGCGCCCGTCGCGATGGCGCAGCGTGAACGAGGTGCCGCCGGCAGCGACCGCCTCGACGTCGGAGACGGTCCAGTCGGCCGGCGAGGCGTCCGGACCTCCCCCGGCCACGCGGAGCGTCGCGACGGGCACCCGGGCGGCGTCGACCATCCGCTCCCCCCACGCGTCGTCCACGACGACGACGCCGCGGCGCGCGTGGTCGGGCGTGAAGAGCAGCGACTTCGCCTCGAAGTACTCCTGGAGGTCGCCGTGGAAGTCGAGGTGGTCCTGGCTGAGGTTGGTGAACCCGACCACGTCGAACACGAGACCGTCGACGCGGTGCAGCGCCAGGGCGTGCGACGAGACCTCCATCGCGAGCGTGCTCACCTCGTCCTCGCGCATCGCCGCGAGGAGCGCCTGGAGGTCCGCCGCCTCGGGCGTCGTCAGCCGGCTCGGCAGGACCCGGTCGCCCGAGCGCATCTCCACCGTGCCGATGAGCCCGCCCTTCCAGCCGAGCGCGCGCAGCGCGTGGTCCAGGAGGTACGTCGTGGTCGTCTTGCCGTTCGTCCCCGTGACGCCGAACGTCGTCAACCCGTCCGCGGGGTTGCCGTAGACCCAGGCGGCCAGCGGGCCGAGCATCGACCGCGGGTCGTCGGCGACGAGGACGGGGACGCCCGTCACGGCGTCTGCCAGGAGGAGGGCACCCTGCTCGTCGGTGAGGACCGCGCGCGCACCGCGCTCGACGGCGGCCGCGGCGAACCCGGCCCCGTGCGCGCGGGCACCCGGCAGCGCGACGAAGAGGTCGCCGTCGGCGACGGCCCGGTCGTCGGAGGCGACCGACCAGATCTCGACCGCCGCGGCGTCGTCGGCGTCCCTCGCGCCGGCACGGACCGCGAGCCCGAACCGGACGGCCGCGTCCCCCACGGTGCGGTGTGCGGACACGGCGGGACGAATGCGGTCGATCGGGGATGTCACGTGTAGAACCTACCGTGCCGGGGTCCGACTCCTGGCCCCGCGGAGGCCTCCGGTCCGCGCTTCACGGGACCTTCACGGCGGGACGGACGTCGTCCGCGACCATCGCCACGACGCTCACCACGTGGTCGGCAGCGGCACGTACGGCTCGGTGCTCGGCCCGACGCCCTGGTGCTCGAGCGTGAAGCCCATGATCTGGGAGAACACCGGTGCCGCGACCACACCGCCGTAGATCGACGTGCGCGGGTTCTTGAGGAACACCGCGACCGTGTACCGGGGGTCGTCGGCCGGCGCCACGCCGATGAAGGACGCCATGATCCCGGACAGCTGCCCGTCGGCACCCGCCGCCTCGGCCGTCCCGGTCTTGCCCGCGACGCGGTAGCCGGGGACCGCGGCGGCGGACCCCGTGCCGTCCTCCACCACGGTCTCCATCATCTGCAGGACGGTGTCGGCGGTCTCCTGCGAGACCACGCGCGTGGGCGGTTCCGCCTCGGCGGGCGTGAAGGTCCCGTCCGCCGACGTCGTGCCCGCCACGACGCGGGGGGTTCCCCGCAGCCCGCCGTTCGCGACCGTGGAGAACACGCTCGTCGCCTGGACCGCGTTGACCGACACGCTCTGCCCGAACAGCACGGCGTACTCCGTGCGGCCGTCCCACGCGTCGGCCGGGTGCAGGATGCCCGCGGACTCGCCGGGCAGGCCGAGGCCGGTGTACTGGCCGAAGCCGAACTTGTTCAGGTAGTCGTAGCGCACCTGCTTCGGGATGCGCTCGCCGACCTGGACCGTGCCGGTGTTGGACGACTCCGCGAGGACGCCGGCGAGCGTGAGCCGCTCGACCCCGTGCTCGTGCGAGTCCTTGAAGGTCTGGCCGTTCGGCGTCGTGTACAGGTACGGCACCTCGAACTGCGTCGCCGCGTCGGCGTACCCGCCCTCGAGCGCCGCGGCCATCGTGACGACCTTGCCCGTCGAGCCGGGGTCGAAGATGTTCGACACGGCCCGGCTCGGGCGCGCGACCGCGTCGGTGGTGCGGTCGTTGGGGTTGACCGTCCCCGACTCGGCCAGCGCGACGAGCTCGCTCGTGCGGACGTCCTGCACGACGGCGATCCCGAAGTCGGCGCCGGACTCGCGCACCGCGCGGTCCACCGCGTCCTGCGCCTTCCACTGCACGTCGTGCTCGATCGTCAGGCGAAGGTTCTCCCCCGGCACGGCCGGCTCGGTCTCGCACTGCCCGGTCGGGATGAGCTGTCCACCGAGACCTGCCTCGCACGCCCGCGACCCGGGGGTCCCGGCGAGGAGGTCGTCGTAGGCGGCCTCGACCCCGCCCTGGCCGACCTGGTCGGCGTCCACGAACCCGACGAGGTTCCCGGCGACCGTCCCTGCCGGGTACGACCGCTCGCTCGTCGCGTCGGCGCGGATGAAGGCCGACAGGCGCAGCTCGGCGATCTCCCTCTGGACCTCCGGCGTGACCTCCTTCGCGAGGACGACGTAGCCCTCACCGTTGAGGCGGGCCGCGAGCTCGGGTGCGGACTCCCCGAGGGCGGGCGCGAGCAGCTTCGCGACCCCGACGGCACCGCCCTCGGTGAGCTCGGTGCCGTCCGCGAGCTTCCTGCTGCCCGGGGTGAACGACTGGATCGCGGTGCGGTCCGCGCCGATCGTGTACCGGTCGACGGAGGTCGCGAGCACGACGCCGTCCGCGTCGGTGACGTCGCCGCGGTGCGCGATCATCGTCGTGCTGCGCAGCCGGTCGTCGCGCGCGGCGGCCGCGAGCGCCGGCCCCTTGATCACCTGCACGTTGACGAGCTGGCCGACGAAGAGCAGCACCACGAGCGTGGCGACCCCCATGAGCCAGCGCTGCCGGCTCTCAGGACGGCCCGGCTCGCGGGGCGGACGGGTCGGGCGTGCGGGGCGGCGAGGGCCCGACCCGCCCGACCGCGGAGCACGGGGCGCCCCGGACGCGGACCGCGCCGTCGAGGACCGCGCTGCCGCGGCCCGCTGCGTGCCCGACGTCGCGGCGGACGGCCGACCCGTGGCCGCGCGAGCGGCGGACGACCGACCGCTGGCCGCGCGAGCCGTGGCCGGCCGCGGGGCGGACGAGCGCGCGGTCGCGGGGCGTGGAGTCGTCGGACGAGGTGCGGCCGCCCGCGGGGCGGACGAGCGGCCCGCGGACGCGCCGGAGCGCTCGGCGCGGTCGCGCCCTCCCGCCCGCGCCGTCACTGCCCGGCCCCCTCCTCCGCGACGCCGAGGACCGCGCCGTCGGAGAGCCGGACCATGCTCGGGCTCGGGGCCTCTTCCATGCCGAGAGAGCGCGCGCGCTCGGGCAACGACGCCTTGGCGTCCCAGACCTCCGCCTGCAAACGCTGCGCGTCCTGGCGCACCTGGCCCACCTCCCGCCGCAGCTCCGACATCTCGTAGGAGTTCTGCGCCATCGTCGTGTTCACCAGGAGAGCACACAGGAGCGCCAGACCCAGGAGCGACATGCACAGGACGAGGAACGGCACGCGCGAGCGCGCCTGCAGCGGCGCGCGCACCAGCTCGAGGCGGGATCGCGCGCCGCGCTCCGTCGCCCCGCCGGGCAGCGCCCTCAGCTCCGGGCGTGCGGGCCTGGACTGCGGGCGTGCGGTGCGCGGGAGCGGGCGGGCGGCCGCGGTCGACCTCAGTGCGCTCATCTGTTCCACTCCCCTGGTCGGTCCGGTCGGTGCGTGCTGGCTCGCGGGCGGCGGTGCTCGGGGGTGGGGCGGATGCGCTCGGCGGCACGGAGCCGCACCGACGCCGAGCGGGGGTTCGTCTCCCGCTCGTCGGCCGGGGCCTCCTCCGCGCCGCGGGTCAGCAGACGCAGGTAGGGCTGCGCCTCGTCGGGGACGACGGGCAGCCCGGGCGGGACGTCGACCGTCGAGCCCGCGGCGAGGACCCGCTTGACGATGCGGTCCTCGAGCGAGTGGTACGCCTCGACGACGACCCGCCCGCCCACGGCGAGCGTGTCGACCGCCGCGGGGACGGCCCGCGCGAGGACCTCGAGCTCGCCGTTCACCTCGATGCGCAGCGCCTGGAACGTGCGCTTGGCGGGGTTGCCGCCCGTCGCCCGGGTCGCGGCCGGGATCGACGCCCGCACCAGGTCCACGAGCTCGCCGCTGCGCGTCCACGGCTCCTGCTCGCGACGGCGCACGATCGCGCGCGCCACCCGCTGGGCGAACCGCTCCTCGCCGTACTCGCGCAGGATGCGCGTGAGCTCGCGCTCGTCGTACGTGTTGAGCACGTCGGCGGCCGTGCGGCCGGTCGTCGGGTCCATGCGCATGTCCAGCGGCGCGTCCTGCGCGTAGGAGAAGCCCCGCTCGCTCTCGTCGATCTGCAGCGACGAGACGCCGAGGTCCATGAGCACGCCCTGCACGGGCCCGCCCACGACGTCGGCGACGACGTCGCCGATCTCGTCGTAGACCGCGTGCACGGCGCGGAACCGGTCGCCGAACCGCGCGAGCCTGCGCGACGCCCGGACGATCGCCTCGGGGTCGCGGTCGATGCCCACGACCCGCGCCGCGGGGAGCTGCTCGAGGACCGCCTCCGTGTGCCCGCCCATGCCGAGCGTGCAGTCCACGAGGACGGCACCGGGCTCCTGCAGGGCCGGCGCGAGCAGGTCGACGCAGCGCTGGAGGAGGACGGGGACGTGGCGCTCGGCCGCGTCGTCGGGCGTGGTGCTCATCGTGTCCTCCTTCCTCTCAGCGTGTCTCGTGCGTCGTCGTGCTGCGTCCTTCGGCCACCGGTCCCGGGGACCGTCCGGTCAGGTCTCCCTCCGCGTCCTTTCTGGCGCCGGGGAAGTGCGCCAGACCGGGCGGGAGGAGACCTCACCGGACGGGTACCCGAGCCCGTCCTAGAAGCGCAGGTCCGGGAACACCTCCTCCGCGGTGTCGGCGTACGCCGACTCCTGCTCCGCGAGGTAGGCCTCCCAGGCCGCGGCGTCCCAGATCTCGACGCGGGTGCCCGCGCCGATCACGGCGACGTCGCGGTCCAGCCCCGCGTACGTGCGCAGCGGAGCCGGGATCGAGATCCGGCCCTGCTTGTCGGGGATCTCGTCGCTCGCCCCCGACAGGAAGACCCGCAGGTAGTCCCGTGCCTGCTTGCTCGTCACGGGCGCCTGCCGGACCTGGTCGTACATGCGGCGGAACTCGTCCATCGGCAGCAGGAAGAGGCAGCGCTCCTGACCGCGCGTCATGACGAGCCCCGACGCGAGCCGGGGCCTGAACTTCGCGGGGAGGATGAGCCTCCCCTTGTCGTCCAGACGAGGGGTGAAGGTCCCCAGAAGCAGGCTCGAGGAACCACCGAGGACGTCGTCCACGAAGCCGGACATGCACCTGGCACCTCCCCTCCTGCTCCCAGTTCCTCCACGGTACTCCACTTCGCTCCACCGCTCTCGGGGAAGCGGCAGCATTTCACCCCTCTTCGCAGGATCTCCGCAGGTCAGGCTGGTGGAGTCAGGTGGAGGGGAGTTCTCCCCACGGGCGTGGCGCGGCGGCGTGACGTGCCCCGAGCGGCACCCGTGCGAGGCTCGACCCCGCGGTCCTCGCCCTCCGCTCGGACCAGGGGTCCTCGTCAACTAGGCTCGTCCCACCTGCGGACTCCCCCTCCGCCGGCCGCGCCACCACCGACGACGGAGGTCACCGTGCTCCCCGACATCGCCCCTGTCGCGTCGCCCGACGAGCACGAGGACCCGGGCGCGACGCCCGCCGGTCTCGACGAGCTGGTCGAGACGACGTCCCGCATGCGATCCGGCATCGAGTCCGTCGTCACGGGCAGGCCCGACCTCGTCAACGTGACGGTCGCCGTCCTGCTGGCCCAGGGACACCTGCTCCTCGAGGACGTGCCGGGCGTCGGCAAGACCACGCTCGCGAAGGCGCTGGCGCGCACGATCGACTGCCAGGTCGGCCGGATCCAGTTCACGCCCGACCTCCTGCCGAGCGACCTCACGGGCGTCAACATCTACCGCGCGGCCGACCACCGCTTCGAGTTCCGTCGCGGTCCGGTGTTCGCCAACATCGTCATCGGGGACGAGATCAACCGGGCGTCGCCCAAGACGCAGTCGGCCCTCCTGGAGTGCATGGAGGAGGGACAGACCACCGTCGACGGCACGACCCACCCGCTGCCGCGACCGTTCCTGGTCGTCGCCACCCAGAACCCGGTCGAGATGGAGGGGACGTACCCCCTCCCCGAGGCGCAGCGCGACCGTTTCATGGCCCGCCTCACGGTCGGCTACCCGGACCTCGACGCCGAGATCCTGATGCTCGAGCGCCAGGAGGCGGAGGACCCCTTCGCCCACCTGAGCCCCGTGACGACCGGGGAGGCCGTCCTGCGGTTCGCGGACGTCGTCCGCTCGGTGTACGCCGCGGCCGCGGTGAAGCGCTACGTGCTCGACCTCGTGACGGCGACACGCCAGCACCCCGGCCTGCGGCTCGGCGCGTCACCGCGCGCGTCGCTGCAGCTGCTGCGCGCGGCCAAGGCCCTCGCCGCCATGTCGGGACGGGACCACGTCCTGCCCGACGACGTCCAGTACCTCGCCGTGCCGGTGCTCGCCCACCGCCTCGTCATCACCACGGAGACACGGCTCGCCGGCCTGGACGCCCCGGCCGTCGTGTCCGCCATCCTGGCGCAGACGCCGGTGCCGGCGCGCGAGCCGTCCGAGCGGCAGCCCGAGCGGCGCTGACGTGCGCGGCCTCTCCGCCCTGCCCCGGTTGCGCAGGTTCGGCCGCACCCTGGCCCGGGCGCGCCTCACCCGACGCGGAACGTCGCTCCTCGTCGCCGGTGCCGTGCTCGTCGCGACGGGCGTCACGCTGGGCCTGCCCGACGTCGTCGGGCTGGGTGCGGCCGCGGTGCTCGCCGTCGTCGCGGCGTGGTGCTGGATGACGGCCCGCCGCATCGACCGCGGCCGGCGCGCCCTGGGTGTGGCCCGGCGCGTCCAGCCGAACCCCGCCGTCGCGGGCCAGGTCACGACGGCGCGTCTGACCGTCTCCGCGGCGCGGCGGTCGGTGACCACCGCCGGCACGCTCGCGCGGTTGCGCATCAGCGAGCAGGCCGCGCACGAGCTCTGCGACCAGGGATCCCTGCGCGCACAGGTCGCGACGCGGCCCGACCACATCGCCGTCCGGTACCGCCTGCGGCCCATGCGTCGGGGGCGCTGGTCGCTCGGTCCCCTCCTCACCACGCGGGTCGACACCTTCGGTCTCGTCAGCGCGACGCAGGAGCTCGGCGAGGCGACCTCGGTCGCGGTGTGGCCGCGCACCGTCGACCTGCCGGTCCGTGGCACCCGCGCCTTCGGCGAGCAGGAGCGCTCGACGTCCGGCGCACGGCTCGCGTCGAGCGACGACTCCGTGCTGCGCGACTACGTCGCGGGGGACGACCCGCGCCGCGTCCACTGGGCGAGCGCGGCCCGTCACGGTCAGCTCATGGTCCGGTCCGACGAGAGCGCGAGCCTGCCCCCGGTCACGGTGATCTTCGACCGTGGCCTCCTGCCGCACCCCGACCTCGGGCGCAGCAGCGGCCACGCGCTCGCCGACGGCGAGTGGTCGGTGGAGTGCGCGGCCTCCGTCGGCGTGTCCCTGCTGCACGCGGGCCACCCGGTCCGCCTCGTCGCGACCTCGCTGGCGCCCGTCGTCGACACCTCCGGCTTCACCGCCAACCGCTCCGGCGAGGGACCGGCGGACCTGCTCGACGCGACCGTCGACCTGCACGGCCACCACGGGCTGTCCGACACCGACCGTGCCGCGGCGGCGACCGCCGAGGCGCTGCGCACGGCGCGACGCCCGGGCGAGATCACCGTCGCCGTGCTCGGACCGCTCGGTCCCGTCGCGCGCAGCACGGTGGCGTCGATCGCCGGAGACGCCCTGCACTGGGCCTTCGTGGTGCGCCCGCGGACGTGGTCGTCCCAGCGCACGGAGGCCCAGGACACGGTGGACGCGCTGCGCGCGACCGGTTGGCACGTCGCCCTCGTCGACGCCGGGACCCCGCTCGAGAACGCCTGGACGCTCCTCATGGACGGTGTGCGATGAGCACCCCCGCGACCACCCGAACCCGCTCGGCGGCCCCCGCCGGGCTCGGCGCGCGCGTCCTCGCCACGACCCTGTGCGTCACGGTCGCCGTCGCGGCGTCCACGTACGCGCTCGCGACGGTGATCGGCCCCGGCGACTGGACACGCACCGCGGTCCGCACGCTCGCCGTCCTCGCGCTCGTGACCGGGCTCAGCCGGTACGTCCTCGAGCGGTCCCGCTCGGCCCGTGGCGAGGAGCTGGCGCCCCCCGCGGCGCTCCTCCCGTCGCTCGCAGGACTCGTCGTCGGCGCGTGGGCGCTCCTCGGCCTCTACGGCGGCCCCACCGACCGGTTCTCGGTCCTCATCGGGCTGTCGAACGTCGACCGTCTCCTGACGCGGCTCCAGACCGGGCGCGAGCTCACGCTCGCCGAGGTCGCCCCGATCGACCCGAGCCTGCCCATCGAGCTCCTCGCCGTCGGGGGCGCCGTCGTCGTGTTCCTCGTCGCCGACCTGATGGCGGGCGGGCTGCGCCTCGGCGCCGGGGTCGGGCTCCCGCTGCTCGCGCTCTGGATCCCCGGCCTGGTCATCGTCGGCGACGTCCCCGCGGGCGCCTTCGTCCTCACCGTCAGCGCCCTGGTGCTCCTGCTCGCCGTCGACAACCCGCACCGCGGGTTCCGCCGAGCAGGCCCTGGCGAGAACCACGGGCGACAGCGCGCCCTCGGCGGCACGCGCGCCCTGACGGCGGTGGCGACTGCCCTCGCCGTGGCCACCGTCGGCCTCGGCGTCGGCGCCGCGAGCGCGACCCTGCCGGAGGTCGCGTCGTCGTCGTGGACCCGCCTGTTCTCGTCGACGGGTGACACCGTCCGGCTCTCCGACGACCTCGACATGCGCCGCGACCTGGCGGAGCGCTCGGACGAGGTCGTCCTCGAGTACCGCACGGACGGCCAGGAGGTCGGTCCGCTGCGGGTCTTCACCCTCACGGGCTTCGACGGCACGAACTGGCGGCGCGGTGCCGATCGCGACGGGACGGAGATCGAGGGCCCGGACCAGATCCTCTGGCCGCAGGACGCCGACGGCGGGGAGCCGAGCACGGTCCGGGTCACGCTCGAGTCGCTCCGGGACACCAAGCTGCCCATCCCGACCGAGCCGCGCACGCTCGACGTGGACGGCGACTGGACGTACGACCCCGTGCGGGACGAGGTGCTCGGGACCCGGGCGACGAGCGCCGGCTCGGGCTACGAGCTGACCGTCTACCCCCGCGCGCTCGACGCGGACACCCTCCGCTCGGCGGGCGGCACCGACCCGGACGACCCCAACTACCTCGACGTCCCGGCGTCGTCCCACGAGCAGGACATCCGCGACCTCGCCGCCGAGGTCGTCCAGGGCGCGCCGACGCGGTACGACCAGGCGCTCGCCCTCCAGACGTACTTCCGGGACGCATCGGTCTTCACCTACTCGACGCAGGTGCCCGCCGGCGAGTCCGGCGACGCGGTGTGGGACTTCCTGCAGCAGCGCACGGGGTACTGCGTCCAGTTCGCCACCGCGATGACGATGATGGCGCGCACGCTCGGCATCCCCGCACGGCTCGGGGTCGGGTTCCTCCCGGGCCAGCGCACCGACGACACGACGTTCCAGGTGACGGGACGTGACTCGCACGCCTGGCCCGAGCTCTACTACCCCGGCCAGGGCTGGGTGCGGTTCGAACCGACGCCCGCGCAGCAGACGGGTCCCGCGCCCACGTGGGCGACGCCCGTGGGGAGCTCGGCGGTCCCTGGGCTGACGGACCCGAGCGACGCGCTGACACCTGGCGTCGCACCCGGTCCCGAGGTTCCCGTGACGCCCGCGCCCACGGTCGGCGGCGGGACGGGTGGGACCGACGGGGCGGTCGACGGCTCCGGGGCGTCGTGGCTCGTCGTCGCGGCTGCGCTCCTCGTCGTCGCTCTCGCCGCGGGTGCGCTGTGGCTCGTCGCCCGTCGGCGGTCCCGCCCGGACGGCGAGCTGGACGCCGAGCGCGCCTGGGTCGAGCTGACCGCACGACTCGACGGGCTCGGCGTCACGTGGCAGGCGTCCACGACGCCCCGCAACGTGCCGACGACCGTCGCGGCCGCCGTGCGCGAACGGTCGGGCACCGACCTGTCAGACGCCGGTGTGGAGGCGCTCGTCGCGCTGGTCACGGCGCTCGAGACGGAGCGCTACGCCCGCGGCGGTGCGGCGACGGAGCCGACCCGCCTCGCCGAGCTCGTCGAGACGATCTCGACCGAGGTCGAGCGGTCGCTCAGCGACCGCCGTGCTCGCGACGGCGGTCCCAGCGCTCTTCGAGTCGGCTGAGGAACGACTTCCGGGGAGCCGGCGCCGGGTTCGCGGGGCGGACACGGCCGTCGGCGTCGACGGTGCCGATCGGGCCACCCTTCGCCGGGCGCGGCGTCTGGAAGACGAGCACGACGCCCCCGAACATCAGCACGAAACCCACGACGCCGAGCCAGGTCTGGGACGTCGCCGCGCCGAGGACCAGCAGCAGCAGGCCCCCGACCACACCGACGCCGACGAGGACGTATCTCAGCGCCGACCGGCGACGCGGCGACTGGAGCGTGTTGGCCAGACGCGGGTCGTCCGTCGTGAGGGCGCGCTCCATCTGCTCCAATACCCGCTGCTCGTACTCAGACAGAGGCATGAGCACCCCGTTTCTCCGCGGTGGTCGAGTGACACCCTCAGGATAGATCCACATCAGCGGGGGTGGTAGTCGAGCGGCGTCCTCGGGGCCCCATCGCGATGGATCTCACCCCGAACCGGCCTCGGACGGCGTCCACGGCCTCCTCCGCGCGCCGTCGGGTGGCACCGTGCTCGTCGACCGACTCCTCCAGGGTGGGCTGGGCGACCGACCCCTGCCGGCCCTCGAGGCCCTCGGCACGGACCCCCACGAGGCGCACGGCGAGCCCGTGCAGGTCGACGCCGGCGACGAGCTCGCGCGCGACGAGGTAGATCTCTCGCGCGACGTCCGTGGGCGACCCGAGGGTGCGGGACCGGGTCACCGTCCGGAAGTCGCTCGTGCGCACCTTCACGCTCACCGTCCGGGCCACGAACCCCTGCTGGCGCAACCGCGCCGCACACCGGTCGGAGAGCTCGAGAACACGGTCCTGCACCGCCCCGAGGTCACGCAGGTCGTGCTCGAACGTCGTCTCGGCGCCGATCGAGCGCTCTGACCGCTCCGGCACCACGGGCCGCGGGTCACGACCCCACGCGAGGTCGTGCAGGTGCGCGCCGGCGACCCTGCCGACCGCCGCCTGCAGCACCGGCACGTCGGTGTCCGCGAGCTCGGCGACGGTTCGGATCCCCCACTGGGCCAGAGCGTGCTCGGTGCGCTCCCCCACGCCCCACAGCGCACCCACCGGCAGCGTGCGCAGGAAGGGGACGGTGGCGGCGGCCGGCACGAGGAGCATCCCGTCGGGCTTGGCGTGCGTCGAGGCCAGCTTGGCGACGAACTTCGTCCTCGCGATGCCGACCGAGCACGTGATGCCGTGCGCGGACCGGACCCGTTCGCGCAGCGCGGCGCCGATCACCGTGGGCGGACCGAGCCGCCGGCGAGCGCCGCTCACGTCGAGGAAGGCCTCGTCGACGCTCACCTGCTCGACGAGCGCCGTGACCTCGCCGAGGATCGCCATGACCGAGCGCGAGACGTCGTGGTAGCGACCGTGGTCCGGAGGGACGACGATCGCCTGCGGGCACGCACGCCGCGCCGCGGTCATGGGCATCGCCGAGTGCACCCCGAACGCGCGCGCCTCGTACGTCGCGGCGAGGACGACCCCGCGCTCGGCGCCGCCGACGATCACGGGACGGCCACGCAGCTCGGGGCGCCGCGCGAGCTCGACGGAGGCGAAGAACGCGTCCATGTCGACGTGCAGGATGGTGCAGCCGTCCTCGTCGGCACCCCAGTCACGACGCACCGCGGCCCGCGGCCCGCGGCTCATCGCCACCCCCGGCTCATCATGGGCCCCACGTCATGACGCGACCGTGCGCACGCCGGGCAGACGCACGAAGCCCGCGTCGGGATCGACGAGCATCGCGACCTCGTCGCGGAAGTCCTCGGCGCACGCCAGCAGCTCGTCGGCACGGCGCGCGTCCACCGCGTCGGACCTCCCGGCGTCGAGGGCGGCGCGCACCCGGGCGCCACCGGCGAAGTACACGGACCACGCGGCGAGCTCCGGCTCGGCGTCGGAGAGCTGGTCCCACACGGGGCGGGCGCGACCGCGACGCACCGGCCGACCGCGGAGCGCGACGACCGCCGCCGCAGCCCGCAGCGCGCCCAGGTGCGCGTGCACGAACCGTTCGGCAGGGTCCGTCGCGACCGCCGCGGAGACGAGCTCGGCGTCCGCGCGCGCGAGCATCCGCCCGACCTCGCCCGGGACGGGAGCCGGAGCGGTCCCTCTCATGTCCTTCGTCATCGCGCACCTCCCACACCACTATCGAACACGTGTTCGACTGCTGTCAACGCCGCCGGAGCCGTCAGCCGACCGTCACGTCGGCCGGGACGCCGTACGGTGGGGCCCATGGCTCGTCGCACCCGCCGGTCCCCTCGTGCCGACACAGCGTCCCCCGAGCCACCCACACCGCGCGGCCGTCGTCGCCGGGCCGTCGCCGCGCACGGCCGTGACCTGCCCGAGGGCGCGGTCGCGACGACGACGGGGACGGCCCGGCTCGAGCGCGACCCCGACCACGACGGGGCCGTGACCCTGTACGTCAACGGCGTGCCGAGCTCTCATGTCGACCTCGACGACCCCGGGTTCCTCGCGTTCGAGTACATGCAGCAGATGGCGGCGGTGATCGAGCACGCGCCGCCCGGCCCCCTGCGGGTGCTCCACCTCGGGGCCGCGGGGTGCACCCTGGCGCGCTGGGTGGAGCACACCCGACCCGGCTCGACCCAGGTCGGCGTCGACCTCGACGCGCGGCTCCTCGAGCTCGTGCGCGAGTGGTTCGACCTGCCGCGCTCGCCGCGGCTGCGCCTGCGGGCCGACGACGCGGGCCACGCGCTGACGACCTTCCCCGACGGGGCGTTCGACGTCGTCGTCCGTGACGTGTTCGCCGGGGACGCCACCCCTGAGCACCTCGTGACGACCGCGACGGCGCGCGAGGTGCGGCGCGTCCTGCGCCCGGGAGGGGTGTACCTGGCGAACTGCGCGGACCGTCCGCCGCTGACCACCGCACGTCGCGAGCTCGCGACGCTCGCAGCGGTCGCGGCCACCGACGGCACGACCGGGCCGCCTCCAGGATCGCGCCCCGGCGACCCGGCAGGCGACCGGCCGAGCGACCGGCCGAGCGATCGGCCGAGAGATCGGGACGCGGTCGGGCTCGCCGCGATCGCGGAGCCCGGCCAGCTCAAGGGCCGGCGCTACGGGAACCTCGTGCTCGTGGCGGTGCGCCCCGGGCCGACGTCGATCGACCTCGCGTCAGCAGGCCTGTCGCGTGCGGCACGGACCCTCCCGCTCCCCGCCCGTGTCCTGGTCGGAGCCGAGCTCGAGGCGTTCGTCGGCGCGGCCCGGCCGTTCGACGACCCGCCGGAGAACGCCGCGCCCCCGCCGTCCACTGACGGCCACGGGTAGCTGACGTCCACGCCCGACCGATCCCGTGCGATCCGGCCCCGACGCCGTGCGGTCCTCACCCGACGCCGTGCGCCCGGACCGGCGCCGCCGCCCGGACGCACAGGAGCCGCGCCCCGTGCCGGGGCGCGGCTCCTGTGCGAGGACCGCTCGGTGGCCTTCGGCCACCGGTGCGGCCGTCAGAGCGGGCGGACGTTCTCCGCCTGCGGGCCCTTCGGGCCCTGGGTGATCTCGAACTCGACCCGCTGCGCCTCGTCGAGCGTGCGGTACCCCTGCGTCTCGATCGCCGAGTAGTGCACGAAGACGTCTGCACCCCCGCCGTCCTGCGCGATGAAGCCGAAGCCCTTCTCGGCGTTGAACCACTTCACAGAACCCTGCGCCATGCTGTTCCTCTGACCTTCTGTCCGTCCGGGACGTCAGCGAGCGGACCCTTCGTCCACCCCGTGCGCCACACGACGAGGTCCCACGTCCTTCGCCGGTGTCCGGCCCCGAGGGCCGGCAGGACGCCGTCCGGGCCGCTCGATCACGCGGCGACCCGTGCGGCCGGCACCGGGTCGTGCGCGAGCTCGTCACTGCAGCGGGTGACAGTCTGGCACGGACGGTGTGGGATGTGCCACGCCGGATCGCGACGTCTCGTGCCGATTTGTCGGGACAAAGGGCCGCGCGGTCAGTCCCCCTGCTGCGCGAGGAAGCGCTCGAACTCGGCGCCGAGCTCGTCCGCGGTCGGGATCGGCGCGGTGTCCGCGAGCAGGCTCGTCCGGCCTACCGCGCGGGCGAAGGCGTCGTACTGCTCCTCGAGCGCGCGGACGACGGCCGCGACCTCCTCGGAGTCGTGCACCTGCCGCTCGACCTCGGTCGTCGCGTCCTGCGCGGCCTCCGCGAGACCGGCGGTCGCGAGGTCGAGGCCCGTGAGGCGCTGGACGTGCTCGAGCGCGACCACCGTCGCGGGCGGGTAGGCGGACTGGGCGAGGTAGTGCGGGACGTGCACGGTGTAGCCGACCGCATCATGGCCCGACTGACCGAGGCGCAGCTCGAGCAGGGCCGCGAGGCTCGCCGGCACCTTCACCGTCCCGAACCACGACGCGTGCTCCGCGACGAGCTCCGGGCGGGTCGCGTGGGCCGTCACGGAGAGCGGGCGCGTGTGCGGGATGCCCATCGGGATCCCGTGGATCCCGACCGTCAGCGACACCCCGAGCCGGTCGACGACGTCGCGCAGCGCGGCGACCACGCGCTCCCACTGCAGGTCGGGCTCTGCGCCGTGCAGCAGCAGGAACCCCGTCCCCTCGGTGTCGCGGACGTGGTCGACGACGAGGTGCGGCTCGTCATACGCCGACCACCGGTCGGTGCTGAACGTCATCGTGGCGCGCTTCGAGCGGTAGTCCAGGAGCTGGTCGACGTCGAACGTCACCAGCCGGGTGACCTCACCGCCGTCGAGCAGGTGCTCGACGGCGCGCTCGCCGGCGTTCCCCGCGTCCACGAAGCCGGTGATCGCGTGCACCAGCACGGGACCGGCGCCCGGTTCCGGGGCGCTCGGCCACAGGCGCGCGACCGCGTCCTCGTCGAGCTCGTAGATCTCCCGGGGGTCCAGCATCCGTCCTCCTCGTCACGTCCCACGCCGTCCGCCGTCGTGCGCGCGGAGGCCTGTGGTCGACAACGCGTCGCACCGGCAGATCCTTCCCGGTGCCCGCGGGTGCACGCCCGACGGCGCAGGGCGAGGCGCGCGGTCAGCGACCGGGCAGCCGCACCACCGAGACGAAGAAGTCGTCGATCTGTCGCACCACGTCGATGAAGCGGTCGAAGTCGACGGGCTTCGTCACGTACGCGTTCGCGTGGAGGGAGTAGCTGCGCACCACGTCCTCCTCGGCCTCCGACGTCGTGAGCACCACGACCGGGATCTTCCGCAGGACGGCGTCGGCCTTGAGCTCCGCGAGGACCTCGCGACCGTCCATCCGCGGCAGGTTGAGGTCGAGCAGGATGAGGTCCGGCGTCGGGGCGTCGGCGTGCTCGCCCTCCTTGCGCAGGAACGCCAGCGCGCTCACGCCGTCGGAGACGACCGACAGCCTGTTCGTGACCTTGTGGTCCTCGAACGCCTCGCGCGTCATGAGCACGTCGCCCGGGTCGTCCTCGACGAGCAGGACGTCGATGGGCTTCGTGCCGTGGCTCATGCGGTGGTCTCCTCGTGGTCGCGGCCCGTCCCCGGGCCGGCGTCGTCCGTGCGAGCGTAGCCGACCTGCGCGTGCACGTAGGCGTGGGCGAGCGTGAAGCGGACCGTCGTGCCACCGTCGCGCGGCTCGATCCAGATGCGGCCGCCGTGGTACTCGACGATGCGCTTGCACAGCGCCAGCCCGATGCCGGTGCCCTCGTAGACGTCCTTCGCGTGCAGCCGTTGGAAGATCACGAACACCCGCTCCGCGTACTGGGGGTCGATCCCGATGCCGTTGTCGGCGACCGAGATCTCCCAGTGGGTGTCGCGTGCGAGGACGCCCACGTGGACGACCGGGGGGCGGTCCGGCGACCGGAACTTCAGCGCGTTCCCGACGAGGTTCGCGAGGAGCTGCTGCAGCAGGGCGCGCTCCCCGACGACGACGGGCAGCGGGTCGTGCGTGACGGTGGCGCCGCTCGCGGTGATCGCCTCCGACAGGTCGTCGAGCACCAGCCCGAGGGACGCCTCGAGGTCGACGTCGACGCGTTCCGTCCCCGTCCGGCCGACGCGCGAGAACCCGAGCAGGTCCTGGATGAGGCGCTGCATGCGCTTGGCGCCGTCGACGGCGAAGTCGATGTACTGGTCGGCCCGGTCGTCGAGCTCGCCGCCGTACCGCTTCTTGAGCAGCTGGGTGAAGCTCGCCACCTTGCGCAGCGGCTCCTGGAGGTCGTGCGAGGCGACGTACGCGAACTGCTCGAGGTCGCGGTTCGAGCGCTCGAGCTCACGCGCCTGCTCCTCGAGCCGCTCGTGCGCGCGCGCCGAGTCCGCGTGGGACGCCTTGATCTCCGCGACCTGGGCGACGAGCTCGACGCGCATGTGCTCGACGTCCTGCGCGAGGTCGGCGATCTCCGCGGGACCCGACGTGACGACGGGCTCGTCGAGCTGGCCCGAGCTCACGAGCCGGACGCGGTGCGCGAGCTGCGCGACGGGCTCGGTCACCCACCTCTTGAGGCACACCCACAGGATGATCCCCACCGCGAGCGCCGCGCCGACCAGCACGAGGACGCTGCCGAACAGGACGCGGCTCCAGCGGTCCAGGGCCTCGACGGCCTCCGCCCGCTCCGCGCGGAGGTCCGCGACGTAGCGCCCCGTGGCGGCGCGCGCCTCGGCGAAGAGCGCGGCCCCCTCGGCGCGCTCCACCCGCGTGACGGTGCCCGCGCCCGCTCGGCCCGTGGACTCGATCGCGGGCTCGGCGTACTCGGTGAACCACGCCTCGACCGCGCGCAGCGCCTCGTCGTGCGCGACGGTCAGGCCGTCGCCGGAACCGAGCCGCGCGAGGTCCGCCGGGTCGGCGATCGAGACGGTCGCGTCACCCCCCACGGCACGCCCGTACGCCTCGAGCGCGGTGTCGTCGCCCGTCGCCGCGTAGGAGCGCACCGCCGACTCCGTGTCGAGCAGCGCGACGAACGAGGAGTCGGCCTGGGTGACGGCGTCGAAGTACGGCCCGGTGATCTCGTCCTGGAGCGTGAGCACGCGCGAGAGCGCGAGGGCCGACGTCGTCACGACTCCCAGCAGGATCACCCCGGCGACGACGAGCGACCACCCGAGCCGCCGGCGGAGCGTGGGGGCTCGACGCGCCGCGCTCACCGTGCCCACTCGTCGGAGTCGGCGAGCGTCGCGGTGCGCTCGGCGGGGACGGGTGCGTCGTCGCCCGCCCACCCGATGACGAGCAGGGCCGCGTCGTCGGCGAGCGGCCCGCCGTGCAGGTCGCGGACACGGCGGAACACGCGCTCCACGATGCCCTCGGTCCCCTGCTCGAGGGCCGCGTCGACCGC
The DNA here is from genome assembly GCF_943181405.1 of Cellulosimicrobium sp. Marseille-Q4280. Classification (GTDB taxonomy): domain Bacteria; phylum Actinomycetota; class Actinomycetes; order Actinomycetales; family Cellulomonadaceae; genus Cellulosimicrobium. The sequence continues at coordinate 149,387 of NZ_CALPBY010000002.1, read as the reverse complement.
GCGCCGCAGGCCGTCGACGCCGATGCGCTCCGGACGCGCCCCGCGCGCGCTCACGGCGGGGTCCTGCACGGTCGCCTCGACGAGCCCGTCCGTGTAGAGCATGAGCGCCCAGCGGCCGCCGAGCTCCACACGCTGGGCCGACCACCCGCCGGCGACCGGGATCCCGAGCGCGCGCCCGCGGGCCGTCGTCGGGACCTCGGTCGCGCGCTCCTGCAGCAGGAGCGGCGCGAGGTGCCCGGCGAGGTGGATGTCGGCGTACCGCCGGCCGGGGTCGACGACGACCTGGCAGAGCGTGACGAACACCTCCGGGCGTGCGCGCTCCGGGACGAGGACGCGCTCCAGGAGCGGCAGGATCGCCGCAGGGTCCGTGTCCGACAGGACGATCGTGCGCCACGCGGTGCGCAGCGTCGCGCCGAGCGCGGCCTCGTCGGGTCCGTGCCCGGCGACGTCGCCGATGACGCACAGCACGGAGCCGTCGGGCCGCTCGACCGCGTCGTAGAAGTCGCCGCCGAGGAGCCCGTTCCCGCCGGGCACGTAGCCGACCATGACCGCGAGCCGCTCGTCCTGGACGAGCGGGGTGGGCAGGAGTGCCCGCTCGAGCCGGGCCGTCTCGGCCGCCCGGACCTCGCTGCGGTACAGCGCCCGCTGCTGCTCCTCCGACTTGCGCCGCTGCACGGCGTAGCGCACCGAGCGGCCGAGCAGGTCGCCGTCCACCTCGCCCTTGACGAGGTAGTCGTCGGCGCCCGCCGCGACGGCCTGGACGCCCAGGTCGATCCCCGAGTGCCCGGTGAGCACGACGAGGGCGGGCGGGCTCGTGCCCGCGCGCAGCCGCTCGACGCCGCCGAGGCCGACGGAGTCCGGGAGGCCGAGGTCGAGGAGGACGCAGTCCACGGGACGGGTGGGGAGCATCTCGAGGGCGAGGTCGAGCGTCGTGGCGCGGTGCAGCTCGACCTTGAGGCTCGCGTCGGAGAGCAGCTCCTCGACGAGGAGCGCGTCGCCGTCGTCGTCCTCCACGAGAAGGATCCGCAGCACGTCGGACGGGGCGAGCACGGACCTGGCCGGCTCACCGGCAGCCCTGCCGGTGCTGCCGGCTCCGGAGGTCCCCGCGACCGGGTCGTGCCGGGCCTCGCCGGTCACGACGTCCGCTCCCGACCAGTCGCCATGGCCACCGATCCTAGCGGCCCCGCCCGTCCGACCCCGGCACGACGCCCCGAACGTGCCGGAGAGGTGCACGGGGTGCGCCATAATGGACGGCCGCGTCGCGGCAGGTGGCACGCGGTCGGTCGCCGGGCCGGCGCCAGCCGGCACCAGACGGCAGCGGCCGGCGCAGGACGGCGCAGGACGGACGAGAGGAAGACGTGGGACGTTCGGACGAGCTCCGGCTCGAGCAGGAGGTCGTGGACATCCTCTACGCACGTCTGGACGAGCTGCGCGCCGCGTCCCGCGCGCGCCTCGACGCGGTCCGCCGGTCGGGGCCGTCCGGGTCGCCCCAGAACCGCAGCGAGCGCGACGCGTTCGCGACGCTCTACGAGGACCGCGTGGCGCAGCTCGACGCCGTGGAGGACCGCCTGGCCTTCGGCCGGCTCGACCTGGAGGACTCGACACGCCGCTACGTGGGCCGCATCGGGCTCACCGACGCCGAGCACACGAGCCTCCTGACGGACTGGCGGGCGCCGGCCGCGCAGGCCTTCTACCGCGCGACCGCCGCGCAGCCCGACGGCGTCGTGCGCCGGCGCCACCTCGTGACGCACCGGCGCGAGGTGACCGGGATCGAGGACGAGCTGCTCGACCTCGACGCGCCGGCGGACGTCGCGGGCTCGACGCTCTCCGGCGAGGGCGCCCTGCTCGCCGCGATGGCCGCGGGCCGCACCGGCCGGATGGGCGACATCGTCGCGACGATCCAGGCCGAGCAGGACGCGATCATCCGCTCCCCGCTGGGCGGCGCGCTCGTCGTCCAGGGCGGGCCGGGGACGGGCAAGACCGCGGTCGCGCTGCACCGCGCCGCCTACCTCCTGTACGCGCACCGGCGCGTGCTCGAGCGCTCGGGCGTGCTGCTCGTCGGCCCCAGCCTGTCGTTCCTGCGGTACATCGACCAGGTCCTGCCGTCCCTCGGCGAGACGGGCGTCGTCAGCACGACGGTGTCCGACCTCCTGCCCGGGCTCGTCGCGGACGGCGAGGAGGACCCGCGCGTCGCGCAGGTCAAGGGCCGGGCGGTCATGGCGACGGCGGTGCGCCGCGCCGTGCGCGCACGCGAGCGCGTCCCCGCGCAGGACGTCCCGTTCCGGCTCGACGGGCACGACCTCGTCGTCCGCCGCCGCGACGTGCGCGACGCGATCGCCAAGGCGCGACGCACGCACAAGCCGCACAACCTCGCGCGTGTCACGTTCGTGCGCGACATGCTCGGGCGGCTCGTCGACCAGTACGCCGCGCAGCTCGGCGAGCCGCTCGTCGGGGAGGACCGCACGATCGCGCTCGAGGACCTGCGGTCCCACCACGACGTCCGGGTCGCGCTCAACCTCGCCTGGCTGCCCATCACCCCCGAGCGGCTCGTCGAGGACCTGTACACCAAGCCGCACCGGCTCGAAGAGGCTGCTCCCGAGCTCTCGCCGGCCGAGCGTCGTCTGCTCGAGCGCCCCAAGGGCTCGCCGTGGACGGCGGCGGACGTCCCGCTGCTCGACGAGGCGGCCGACCTGCTCGGCGAGGACGACCAGGCCTCGCGCGCCGAGGCGGCGGCGCAGACCGCGCAGCGCGCTCGCGACCTCGAGTACGCGCGCCAGGTGCTCGAGTCGTCCGGGGCGGGCGGCGGGATCGTCGACGCCGACGTGCTCGCGGAGCGGTTCGCGGCGAGCGGCCCGCGGCTCACCACGGCCGAGCGCGCGGCGCAGGACCGGACCTGGACCTACGGGCACGTCGTCGTGGACGAGGCGCAGGAGCTGTCCGCGATGGCGTGGCGGATGCTGGTCCGCCGGTGCCCGACGCGGTCGTTCACGATCGTCGGCGACGTCGCGCAGACGTCGTCGCTCGCGGGCGCCCGCTCGTGGTCGGGCGCGCTCGACCCCGTGCTGCGCGACGGCTGGCGCCTCGCCGAGCTCACCGTCAACTACCGCACCCCGGCCGCGGTCGCCGACGCCGCGCGGGAGGCCGCCGTCGCCGCGGGCCTGCCCGTCTCGCCGCTCACGTCGGCGCGCGAGGTTGCCGACTCGCTGCGGTTCGTCGCGGTCGACGACGGCGTGGAGGGCTCCGGCGGGCCGGGCGCCCCGGTCCCGGGCGACGTCGTCCTGGACGCGGTGCGCCGCGAGGTCGCGTCGGCCCGCGCGGCGTTCGTCGGCGGCGAGGCGGGGCGCGTCGCCGTCGTGGCGACGACACCGGCCCTCCCGGCGGTGCGGGCTGCGCTGGGCCTCGACGCCCCGGGCCGGCGCGCGGACCCCGACGCGCCCGTCGTCGTCCTCGACCCCGTGCAGGTGAAGGGGCTCGAGTTCGACGCGGTCGTCCTCGTCGAGCCCGCCGACGTGGCCGCGGGCGCGTCGGGGGCGTCCGACCTCTACGTCGCGATGACGAGGCCCACCCAGCGTCTCGCGGTCGTGCACGCCCGTCCCCTGCCGGCAGGGCTCGGCTCCCGGTAGTCGGGCGGCGTTCACGTCGTCCCGAGGGCCAAGACCCGTTTGGTCCGCACCGCGGACCAGGCGCACCATGGGGGTGTGCTACGCGCCCTCCTCCTCGAAAACCTGCACCCGCTCGCCGCCTCGAACCTCGAGGCCGCGGGCATCGACGTCACCGTCCGCACCGGAGCGCTCGACGAGTCCGAGCTGATCGACGCCCTCCAGGGCGTCCACCTGCTCGGCATCCGGTCCAAGACGAACGTCACCGCGACCGTGCTCGAGAACGCGCCCGACCTCGTCGCGCTCGGGGCGTTCTGCATCGGGACCAACCAGATCGACCTGCGGTCGGCCGCGACCCAGGGCGTGGCCGCCTTCAACGCCCCGTTCCAGAACACGCGCTCCGTGGTCGAGCTCGCCCTCGCCGAGATCATCGCGCTCACGCGCCGCCTCACCGAGCGCGACCGCGCGCTGCACGACGGCGTGTGGGACAAGTCGGCCGAGGGCGCTCACGAGGTCCGGGGACGCACGCTCGGCATCGTGGGCTACGGCAACATCGGCACGCAGCTCTCGGTCGTCGCGGAGAACCTGGGCATGTCCGTCGTGTTCTACGACACGGCGGAGAAGCTCGCGCTGGGCAACGCCCGCCGCATGGACACGCTCGACGAGCTCCTCGAGACCGCCGACGTCGTGACGCTGCACGTCGACGGCCGCGCGGGCAACGCCGGGATGTTCGGGGCCAAGCAGATCGCGCGCATGCGCCCGGGCGCGATCTTCCTCAACCTGTCGCGCGGGTTCGTCGTCGACTACGACGCGCTCCGCGAGGCGATCCTGTCGGGTCACGTCGCGGGAGCCGCCGTCGACGTGTTCCCCGAGGAGCCGAAGCGCAAGGGCGACTCGTTCCACTCGGAGTTGCGCGGCCTGCCGAACGTCATCCTCACCCCGCACATCGGCGGATCGACCGAGGAGGCGCAGGAGGCGATCGGGCAGTTCGTGTCGTCGAAGCTGCGGGACTACCTGACGACCGGCTCGACGACCCTCAGCGTCAACGTGCCCAACCTCGCGCTCGAGCAGACCACGGGGATCACGCGCATCACGCACCTGCACCGCAACACGCCGGGCGTGCTCGCGGCGGTCAACGCCACGCTCGCCGAGCACGGCACCAACATCGAGGGCCAGCTCCTCGCGACGCGGGGCGAGCTCGGGTACGTCGTCACCGACGTCGGCTCGCGCGTCGAGCCGGCCGTCGTGAGCGCGCTCGCCGACATGGAGCAGACGATCGCCCTGCGCGTCCTGGACTGACCGGGCGCTCGACCGCCGGGTGCGAAGGTCCCCGTCACCGGGGACCTTCGTCGTCTGCGCGCCGGTGGCGCCGCGGTGCGACGATGGAGCATGACCGGATACACGAACGACGCCCCCGAGGTGCTCGACGCCACGACCTGCTGGGCGTTGATCGCGGGCACGCGGGTCTCGCGGCTCGCCGTGAGCGTCCGGGGCGAGCCCGACATCTACCCCGTGAGCGTGCGGGCCCACGACGGCACGCTGACCTTCCGCACCATCCCGGGGACCAAGCTGGCGACGCTCGTCACGAACGACCGCGTCGCGCTCGAGTGGGACGGGGTCGACGGGGACTCCGCGTGGAGCGTCGTCGTGCACGGGACGGCGCGCCGCCTCGACACGGCGGAGCAGGTCTCCGCCGCGGAGTCTGCGGCCGAGCCGCTCGTGCCCCTCGTCGACGTCCCGACCGAGGAGTGGGTGAGGATCGATCCGCACGCCGTCAGCGGGCGTCGGTTCCACCGTGCCGCCGCACCTGCGTCGGACACCGACCGGTCACCCGGCACGCGCCCCTGACGCGACCCGCCCGGGGGGACGCTGCCCCTCGGCGCTGCCCTGACGACGCTGCCCTGACGACCGCGACGGTCCGGGGACGACGACGGGACCCGGCCGCGCGTGGCGACGCAGGTCCCGTCAGGGCGGCTCGAGCGGTCAGCCGGACTTGCGGCGGAACGTGCGCTGCACCGGCCCGACGGTCTCGGACCCGTGCACGGAACCGGTGTTCGTGTCCCCGTCCGCCGAACGGTGCCGGGCGGCGTTCTTGCGGTCGAGCGCCTCGCGGAACTTCGCCTTGGCCTCGTCGCTGGGTGCCGTCTCGGCTGCTGGGCGCTGCTGGTCGGACGCCATCGCGTTCTCCTCGTCCTCGGGGTCAGGTGGGTCGGCTGGGATCGAGAACCAGCCGACGTCAGGTGGTTCGGGAGCCCGACGGTCCGGGCACTCCGCCAGCCTCCCCCACGCCCGGCCCTGGCGCCAGTCCTTTCCGGCCGCCGGCCTCGGGTAGCGTCGTGGACGTGCCTGACACCGCTCCCGACGACGCCCCCGTCACCGGCTCCCGCGACCTCCCGCACCGACGGCTCGGCCGGACCGGGCTGACGCTCCCCGCGGTCTCGCTCGGGCTGTGGCAGAACTTCGGCGAGGCCGACGCGTTCGCGACGCAGCGGGAGATCGTCCTGCACGCCGTCGACCGTGGCGTGACGCACCTGGACCTCGCGAACAACTACGGTCCCCCGGGCGGCGCGGCGGAGTCCTCGCTCGGCCGCCTCCTGGCGCGCGAGCTACGCCCCGTCCGCGACGAGCTCGTCGTCACGACGAAGGCGGGGTACCGCATGGGTCCCGGGCCGTACGGCGAGGGCGGCTCGCGCAAGTACCTGCTGTCGTCGCTCGACGCGTCGCTGCGCCGGCTCGGCCTCGACCATGTCGACGTCTTCTACAGCCACCGCTTCGACCCGACCACCCCGCTCCACGAGACCGTCGGCGCGCTCGCGACCGCGGTGCGCTCGGGGCGCGCGCGGTACGTCGGGATCTCGTCGTACTCCGCTCGGCGCACGCGCGAGGCGCTGCACGTCGCCGCCGAGCTCGGGGTCGAGCTCGTGGTCACCCAGGTCTCGTACTCGATGCTCAACCGGTGGATCGAGGTCCCGGACGAGTCGGGCAGCAGCGTGCTCGACGTCGCGGCGGACGCCGGGCTGGGTGTCGTCGCCTTCTCCCCGCTCGCCCAGGGGATGCTCACGGACCGCTACCTCCGCGGGACGCCGCGCGGCTCGCGAGCGGCTCGTGGCGGACCGCTGCGCGAGGAGTTCCTCTCGGAGGCGAACCTCGAGCACGTACGCCGGCTCCACGCCCTCGCTCGCGCGAACGGCCGGACGTTGGCCGCCACGGCGATCGCGTGGGCACTGCGCGACGGACGAGTCACCTCGGTGCTCCTCGGCGCCAGCTCCGCACGTCAGCTCGACGACAACCTCGCCGCCCTCGAGGCACCGGCCCTCACCGACGAGGAGCTGCGCGCGGTCGAGTCGATCCCGACCGACACCGGGATCAACCTCTGGGCCTCACGCTCGAGCGACCTCTGACTCGCAGCGTCCTCGCCGGCACCGGGTCAGGACGTCGACGACCCCGCGACGTCAGCGCTGCCGGCCGCCCCGGCGTCGCTGCCGGCAGCGTCGGGCCCGCCGGGTCCGTGCACCGCGCGCCCGTCGTCGCCTGCGGCCAGCCGGGCGGCGGTCCGCTCCTCCCGTTCGACCCGGAGCGACGTGATCGCGCTCTCGAAGTCCTCCAGGGAGTCGAACGCCTGGTACACGCTCGCGAACCGCAGGTAGGCCACCTCGTCGAGCTCGCGCAAGGGGCCGAGGATCGCGAGACCGATCTCGTACGCGTCGAGCTCGGCGCTCCCGCTCGCCCGGATCGTCTCCTCGACCCGTTGGGCGAGGAGCGCGAGGTCGTCCTCGTTGACGGGCCGACCCTGGCAGGCCTTGCGGACGCCGTTGACGATCTTCTCGCGCGAGAAGGGTTCGGTGACCCCGGACCGCTTGACGACGGACAGGCTGGCCGTCTCGATCGTCGTGAAGCGTCGTTGGCACTGCGGGCACTGACGCCGGCGACGGATCGACGCGCCGTCGTCGGACGTCCGTGAGTCGACGACACGAGAGTCCGCGTGGCGGCAGAACGGGCAGTGCATGACGGCTCTCCTCGGCTGGGCTCCCCGGCACCTCGCAGGGCGAGGGCGGCGCGACGAACGTATGACGCCGCCCTGCGAGGGTGCAACACGCCGACGTCCCGAGGACGGAGCAGTGGACGGAGCAGATGTGCGCCGCGGCGGACCCCGGAGATGCAGAACGGGGGCGACCGTCTCCGGTCGCCCCCGTCGGGACGCCCCCGTCCCCATCTCGCGCGCGACTCGCCTCGCGCGCTCCGACGTGCTCAGGGGTCGCGGATGACCGCCGACCCCGCCTCCTGCCCGGCCCCCCAGCCAGGCCAGTGAGGTGACACTAACTTAGGCCCGCCTAAGCGTGGAGTGCAACCCAGGGCGGCGCACTGGACGAGCGGGGGCGCGTGTCGTAGGTCACAGCGCCGGGTCGGCGCCTCACGCGTCGACCGGGAGCAGCAGCCGCTGCCCGGCACGGAGACCCGACGACGACAGCCCGTTGAGCTCGACGATCCGTGCCACGACGTCGCGCACGTCCTCGCCGGGCGTGGCCAGCGCCGACGCGTGGTCCCAGAGCGTCTCCCCCGCCGCGACCACGTGGACCCGGACCTCCTCGGGCTCTCCTGCCGACCCTGCGACGGCGCTGCCCACGCGCGCGCCGAGCACGACCAGGAGCGCCAGGAGGACCACCAGGACGACCCGTCCTCGCCGCGTGAGCCGCAGCGGCGCCTCTGGTACGCCGCCACCACCCGATCGCGCGAGACCCTGCTCGCCCCACGTCGCCGTCATGCTCGCCATCACTACCTCCGTCCCCCGCCGGCGCCGGAGCGCCTTCCCCGGTCGCTCCGGCCCGGCGGGGTTGTGTCGTCGACCCGGGATCCGGATCGAACACCTGTGCGTAGAACACCTGTACGAAGGTCTACCACGTCCGGCGCGCCGAGTCGAGACATGCTCGAACAGATGTTTGATTCGTGTCGCTCTCTCCCCTAGCCTGGGACCAGGTCGGTTCGCCGGACATGTCCATCGACAGGTCCGGCCCGGAACGCCTCCCGCCAGGGACGACGCACCGGATCGGGTCGACCGGTACCCCGGCGAGCGCGGCGGGGCACCACCGACGAGGAGGACGGCGCGCCGGACGGGGCAGGTGACCTCCGGGCGGGCGTCGACCGCGAGGCGACGAGGGCGGAGACCACGATGGCGGGACGAGGCAGGAACACGAGCGCGGGGCTCGCCGAGGTGCGCGAGCTCCCCGACGGCACGGCGGGCAGCGACGGCCTGACGCCACGACAGCGCCTGGTCCTCGACACGATCCGCTCGTGCGTCGAGCAGCGCGGATATCCCCCGAGCATGCGCGAGATCGGCGAGGCCGTCGGCCTGACGAGCCCGTCCTCGGTCAAGCACCAGCTCACCACGCTCGAGCGCAAGGGGTACCTGCGCCGGGACCCGAACCGTCCGCGCGCCATCGAGGTCGTGCAGCCCGACGACGGCCGTCGTGCCGTTCCCCTCGTCCGCGTCGCCGACGACCAGGTGCACGACGAGGCGCACCCCGCGCCGTCGTACGTCCCCGTGGTGGGCCGGATCGCCGCGGGCGGACCGATCCTCGCCGAGCAGGTCGTCGAGGACGTCTTCCCGCTGCCGCGTCAGCTCGTCGGCGACGGCGAGCTCTTCCTCCTACGGGTGCAGGGCGACTCGATGATCGACGCCGCCATCTGCGACGGCGACTGGGTCGTGGTGCGCCGGCAGAACGTCGCGGAGAACGGCGAGATCGTCGCCGCGATGATCGACGGCGAGGCGACCGTGAAGACCTTCAAGCGGGGCGACGGCCACGTCTGGCTCGTGCCGCACAACTCCGCGTACGAGCCGATCGCCGGTGACGACGCGCAGGTGCTCGGGCGCGTCGTGTCCGTCCTGCGCAGTCTCTGACTCGGCACGGTTCCCGACCTCTACGCGCCCCCGGGCCGCTCGACCGACCTGACGACGGGCCGGTGATCCCTCCTCGGGGGATCACCGGCCCGCCGTCGTGCTCCGCTCCTACAGGCCGAACCGCCGCGCGACCGCGCGCAAGGACTCTGCCGAGCTCCGGAGACCTGTCAGCTCCGCGTCGGAGAGCGGCACCTCGACACGCTCGCTCGCGCCCCGGCGGTCGATCAGCGTCGGCAGCGACAGGCACACGTCGTCGATCCCGTAGTCACCGTCCAGGAGCGTCGAGACGGGCAGGAGCCGGTGCTCGTCGCCGAGGACCGCCTCGATGATGCGGGTGCCTGCGAGGCCGACGGCGTAGTTCGTCGCCCCCTTGCCCTCGATGATCCGGTAGGCGGAGTGGACCACCTCGTGCGCGATCTCCTCGCGGGCGTCCTCGGACAGCGGAGGGTGGCCCGCGATCCCGGGCCAGTCGAGCAGCGGGACGCCGCCGATCGTCGCCGAGCTCCACAGAGGGATCTCGCTGTCGCCGTGCTCGCCCGCGATGTAGGCGTGGACGTTCTGCACCGCGACGCCGCAGTGCTGTGCGACGAGGAAGCGCAGGCGCGACGAGTCGAGCACCGTGCCGCTGCCGAACAGGCGCTCGGGCGGCAGGCCGGAGAACTTCAGCGCCGCGTAGGTGACGATGTCGACCGGGTTCGTCACCATGACGTAGACGGCGTCCGGCGCGACCTCGACCAGCCCCGGGAGGATGCTGCGCATGAGGCCGATCGTGCCTTCGGCGAGGTCCAACCGCGTCTGGCCCTGCTTCTGCTTCGCCCCCGCGGTCACGACCACGACGTCCGCACCGGCGCACACCGCGACGTCGTCGGACCCCTCGACCTTCGCCATCGGCATGAACTGGATGCCGTGCTGCAGGTCGAGGACCTCCGCCTCGACCTTGGCCCGGTTGACGTCCAGCATGGCGACCGTCCTGGCCGCCCCCCGCATGAGGGCCGCGTACGCGAGCGTCGACCCGACGGCACCCGCCCCGACGATCGCCAGCTTGGTGGTCCGTGCCGCGGAGCCCGGGACCGGGCTCCCGGCGGGCGCCTGCGCGGGGGTGGGCAAGGTGGTGCCTGCGTCGGTCATCGCGCCTCCGTCTCGTGGGATGCGCTCAGCCTAGGGCGGCGAGGCGCCTCAGCGCAGCGGCAGCGACCTCGCGGTCGGTCGTCTGCCAGAATCCCGGCATCGACCGGGTGAGGAACGTCCCGTAGCGTGCGGTGACGAGCCGGGGGTCGAGGACCGCGACCACACCGCGGTCGGTCGTCGAGCGGACGAGGCGCCCCGCACCCTGGGCCAGCAGGAGCGCGGCGTGCGTCGCGGACACCTGCATGAAGCCGTTGCCGCCCGCCGCCTCGACGGCACGGGCGCGGGCGGAGCGCACGGGGTCGTCGGGACGCGGGAACGGGATGCGGTCGATGAGGACGAGCTGGCACGAGGGGCCCGGGACGTCTACGCCCTGCCACAAGGAGAGGGTGCCGAACAGGCACGTCGCCGGGTCGTCGGCGAACTCGCGCACGAGCGTGGGGAGCTGGTCGTCGCCCTGGCACAGGACGGGGACGTCGAGCCGCTCACGCATCGCCTCGGCAGCGGCGACGGCCGCCCGCCGCGACGAGAACAGGCCGAGCGTCCGGCCGCCCGCGGCCTCGACGAGCGTCGCGATCTCGTCGAGCTGGTGCTCCGTCGCGGCGTCGCGACCGGGCGTCGGCAGGTGCTTGGCGACGTACAGGATCCCCTGACGCGGGTAGTCGAACGGGCTGCCGACGTCGAGTCCTCGCCAGGAGGGCGCCTCCTCGCCGTCCGACCCGCCGCCCAGCCCGAACGTGCGCGCGACGGCGTCGAACGTCCCGCCGAGCGCGAGCGTCGCGGACGTGAAGACCCCGGTCCGCTCGGTGAGGAGGTGCGTACGGATGAGGCCGGCGACGCCCAGGGGCGCCGCGTGGAGCCTGCTCGCTCCCTCGCCGAACCGGTCGGCGGTCCAGCCGCCCTCGCCGGGTCGTGAGCACCACAGCACGTCGTGGCCGGTCGGGTCCCCGGCCATCCGCTCGGCGACCTCGAAGAGCTGGAGCATCGCCGACTGCGCCATCTTCAGGCCGGTGTCCGGCGTCGCGGGCTTCTGGACGCCGGTCTCGGGCTTGAGGCGCGAGAGCACCTCGCGCGCCGCGTCGCGCACCGCCGCGACGGCGTCGCGCGCGCCGTCGGGCAGCCCGTCGGGGAAGCGCTCGGCGGGCAGCGCCCCGACCACGGTGCCGAACGCCGCCGAGGCGGCGTCGAGCGCCTCGGTCGCAGCGCCCCCGTGCCGCCGGGCGAGGCGTGCGGCTCCCTCGATGGCGGGGACCGAGAGGTCGACGGTCGCCGCCGCCGTCACGCGGTCCGCGAGCTCGTGCGCCTCGTCGACCACGAGGACGTCGTGCTCCGGGAGGACGCCCGGCGAGCCCATCGCCGCGATGCCGAGCATCGCGTGGTTGGTGACGACGACGTCGGCCTCGCGCGCGGCCGCCCGTGCCTTGTCGGGAAAGCACTCGGCGAGGAGCGGGCAGCGCTGCCCGAGGCACTCGAGCGCGGTCACGGAGACCTGGCGCCACGCCTTGTCGCTCACGCCGGGGACGAGGTCGTCCCGGTCGCCGCTCTCCGTCTCCTGGGCCCACTCGCGGACCCGCACGACCTGCTCCCCGAGCGACGGTGCCGCGCGACCGTCGGCCCGCGCGGGCGGGTGGTCGGTCGCGCCGGCCGTCTCGCCGGGCAGGTCGAAGAGCGTCGGCTCGTCCGTCGGGTAGCCGCCCGCGACCTTGTGGACGCACACGTAGTTGTGCCACCCCTTGAGGAGGGCGATCGAGGCAGGGCGCGGAAGCTCTGCGCCGATCGCCTCCGCGACGAGCGGCAGGTCACGGGTGATGACCTGGCGCTGCAGCGCGAGGGTGGCGGTCGAGACGACGACGCGCTCGTCGGCCGCGACCGCGTGCCGCACCGCCGGGACGAGGTAGCCGAGCGACTTTCCCGTACCGGTCCCCGCCTGGACGACGAGGTGCTCGCCGCTCCCGATGGACCCGGCGACGGCGGTCGCCATCGCGTGCTGCCCGTCGCGGCGTGCGCCGCCGAGCCGGCCGACGGCGAGATCGAGCAGCGTGTCGACGTCCGGGACCCCGGCGAGCGCCGCGGCGTCACGGGACGGCGGGCCGTCCGGCGCCGCGGTGTCCTCGGTCGGACGGTTCGTGGCGGGCGAGACGGGAGGCACCCGTCGAGTCTACGGTCGGGCGCCGACGACCCGGGCTCGGACCCACGGGCTGTGGACGACGCACGACGGCGCCGCGACGGCACGAAGGGTGCCGTGCGACGCCGTCGGCGGTGCGGCGCGAGGCGTCGCTCAGGCGCTCGCGACCGCCCCGGCGAGCTCGGCCGCGAGCGCCTCCGCGACGCGCCCGCGCAGGAGCGTGCCCTCGGGCGTGTGCTCCTCGTGGTCGATCTCGCCCTCGGTGTGCACGCGGTGCACGAGGTCGCCGCGGTTGTAGGGCACGACGACGTCGATCGTCACGTCGGGCCGCGGGAGCTCGTCCGCGATGAGCTGACGCAGCTCGTCGATCCCCGCGCCCGTGTGGGCCGACACGACGACCGTGCGGCGCTCGCGCCGCCGGATGCGGTCGACGACCTCCGGGTCGGCGACGTCGGCCTTGTTGAGCACGACGACCTCGAGGACGTCCTCGACGCCCGGGATGTCGGCGAGCACGTGCCGGACCGCGGCGATCTGGCCCTCGGGGTCCGGGTGCGACGCGTCGACGACGTGCAGCAGCAGGTCGGACTGGCCGACCTCCTCGAGCGTCGACCGGAACGCCTCGACGAGCTGGTGCGGGAGCGCGCGCACGAAGCCGACGGTGTCGGCGAGCGTGTACACGCGCCCGTCCTCGGTCCGGGTGCGCCGGACCGTCGGGTCCAGGGTCGCGAAGAGCGCGTTCTCGACGAGCACCCCCGCGCCCGTGAGCGCGTTGAGGAGGCTCGACTTGCCCGCGTTCGTGTAGCCCGCGATGGCGACCGAGGGGATCTCGTGGCGCTTGCGCGACGACCGCTTGGTCTCGCGGCCCGGGGCCATGGCCTGGATCTCCCGGCGCAGCTTGGCCATGCGGTTGCGGATGCGCCGCCGGTCCAGCTCGATCTTCGTCTCACCGGGACCGCGCGAGCCCATGCCCGCGCCGGCGCCGCCGACCTGGCCACCGGCCTGACGCGACATCGACTCGCCCCAGCCGCGCAGTCGCGGCAGGAGGTACTCGAGCTGGGCGAGCTCGACCTGGGCCTTGCCCTCCCGGGACTTGGCGTGCTGGGCGAAGATGTCGAGGATCAGCGCGGTCCGGTCGACGACCTTGACCTTGACGATGTCCTCGAGCGCACGGCGCTGCGAGGGCGCGAGCTCGCCGTCGATCACGACCGTGTCGGCGCCGCTCGCGGCGACGACGTCGGCCAGCTCCGCGGCCTTGCCGGACCCGAGATAGGTGCCGGGGTCCGGCTTCGCGCGGCGCTGGATCACGCCGTCGAGCACCTGGGACCCGGCGGTCTCGGCGAGGGCGGCGAGCTCGCGCAGCGAGATCTCCGCGTCCTCCGCGCTCGACGCGGCGCCGTCCTCGTGCGCGTCACGGCTCGAGCTCCACAGCCCGACGAGCACGACCTTCTCGAGCCGCAGCTGCCGGTACTCGACCTCCGTGACGTCCTGGAGCTCGGTGGACAGGCCCGCGACGCGGCGCAGCGACGCGCGCTCCGCGAGGTCGAGCTGCTCGCCGTCGTGCTCCGCGTGGACCGTGCCACCCTCGGCGCGCGCCGTCCCGGCCCGAGCGAGCACCCGCGCCACGACGTCGCTCGCGATATCCCGCGTCGCGTCGGTCGGCTCTGGTCGGGCCGACGTGGGGTTCGCTGGGGTCTGGGTCATGTGCCGCCTTCCGGTCGGGGGTGGGTCGCGGGCGCGCTGTGCGCCCGTCGGTACAACAAGCGTGGCACGCGGAAACGTCCCGGTGCCAACGGATTCCACGGCGGGCACACGGTCGCCCCGTAAAATCACGCCTCGTGAGCGACGAGCCGGACCACTACTTCACCGCGAACCCTGCCTCCGCGGCCGAGCGGCGCAGCCTCGCCGTGCGCCTCGCCGGGAGGGACGTCGAGGTGGAGGTGGCGTCCGGGATCTTCTCCCCGGGCCGCCTCGACCTCGGCACGCAGGTGCTGCTGCGCACGGTCCCGCCGCTCGGCGACGTCCTCGCCGCGAGGTCGGCCGGCTCCGGGGCGCACGTGCTCGACCTCGGGTGCGGCTGGGGTCCGGTCGCGCTGACGATGGCCCTCGACGCGCCGGACGCGACGGTGTGGGCGGTGGACGTCAACGAGCGCGCGCTCGATCTCGTCCGGCGCAACGCGGAGCGACTCGGCCTCACCGGCGTCCGTGCCGTCACGCCGGACGGCGTGCCCGACGACGTCGCGTTCGCCGCGCTGTGGTCGAACCCGCCGATCCGCGTGGGCAAGGAGGCCCTCCACGAGATGCTGCTGCGGTGGCTGCCGCGGCTCGCGCCCGGCGGCGTCGCGCACCTCGTCGTGCAGCGCAACCTCGGGGCGGACTCGCTGCAGCGCTGGCTCGTCGAGCACCTCGAGCCCGTGCTGCCCGGCGCCGCGGTCGGGCGCGCCGCGAGCGCCAAGGGCTTCCGCGTCCTGGAGGTCACGGCTCCGGCCGGCTGACCGCGCCAGGTGGGCGCTCAGACGACGGCTGGCTCGTCGTCCGCGCCCGTCGCCGGGGCGTCGTGCGGCGCGTGGTCCGCAGTCTCCTGATCGGCGGCGGGCTGCCGGATGACCGCCCCGAGGATGCCGGACGTGGGGGGCTCGAGGAGCCGGTTGAGGTCCACCTCGCCGGAGTGGACGAGCTCGGCCGGTCCCGCGAGCTCGACGTGGTCGCCCGGGAGCGCCCGGACGCGCACGGTCCCGCCCGGGACGTCGACGAACCACGTGTCCGGGGCGTCGGGACCGCCCCAGACGCGCACCGCGAGGGCGGCGGCGCACGCGCCCGTCCCGCACGACGGCGTCTCCCCCACCCCGCGCTCGTGCACGCGCATGCGCACGTGCCCGACGACCGTGCCGTCCTCCTCGACCGTCTCGCCCAGGGGGACGACGAGCTCGACGTTCGTGCCGCGCGGCGGCACGGGCTCGACGACGGGGGCGCCCGTGAGGTCGGCGTCCGCGAGCAGGTCCTCGCGCGCGAGGGCGAGCACGGTGTGCGGGTTGCCCAGGTCGACGCTCAGCGCGGGGCGCGGGACCTCCCAGCCACGGACGACCACCGTCGCGTCGAAGCCCGCGCGCAGCGCGTCACGCCCGCCGGGCAGGAACCACGGCCCCATGTCGACCGCGTACCAGTCGCCCTCCTTGCGCACGCGCTTGACGCCCGCCCGGGTCCCGACGGGCACCTCCGTGCCGCCGGCGAAGCTCACGAGGCCCAGGCTCTCGGCGAACGCGGCGAAGACCCGCACGCCGTTCCCGCACATCTCCGCGACGGAGCCGTCGGCGTTGCGGTAGTCCATGAACCAGATCGCGTGCGGGTCCTGCGCGAGCACGTCGCGCGACTCGGGCACGAGCGCCGTGGGCACGAGCCGGATCACGCCGTCGCCGCCGATGCCGCTGCGACGGTCCGCGAGCGCGCGGACGAGCTCGGGCGTGAGGTCGAGCTCGCCCTTCGTGTCGGCGAGCAGCACGAAGTCGTTGCGGGTCCCGTGGCCCTTCGTGAACCGGGTGCGCGTCATGAGCCCAGACTACGGCGCACCGGCTCGCCCGTGTCCGCTTCGTCCGCGCCCCGGCGGTCCGCCGGGAGCCCACGGCCCGCGTCCGCCTCGGCGACGAGTGCGAGCGCGTCGTCGAGCAGGCGGGGCGACTGCGCGTCGAGCCAGTGCACGCGCGGGTCGCGCCCGAACCAGCCCATCTGCTTGCGCGCGAGGCGGCGCGTGTTGGCGGTGACTGCCTCGCGTGCCGCGGCCTCCGTCACCTCCCCGTGCAGGTGCGCCAGCACCTCCGCGTACCCGACCGCGCGTCGTGCGGTGCGTCCCATCCCGGCCGCCTCGACGCGGCGCACCTCGTCGACGAGGCCGAGCTCCCACATGCGCTCGACCCGGCCCTCGACGCGGGCGTCGAGCACGGCACGGTCGCAGTCGAGGCCGATCTGCAGCGTCGGGCGCACGTACTCCTGACGCGGGAGGTTCGCGGTGAACGGCTCGCCCGTGAGCTCGACGACCTCGAGCGCGCGCACGATCCGCCGCGTGTTCGCGGGGCCGATGCTCGCCGCCGCCGCGGGGTCGACCCGTGCCAGCTCGTCGTGTAGCACGCGCGTCCCCTCGCGCTCCGCGCGCTCCTCGAGCGCGGCGCGCACCCCAGGGTCGGTGCCGGGGAAGCGCATGTCGTCGAGGAGCGCGCGCACGTACAGCCCGGAACCTCCGACCACGACCGCACGTGCGCCACGCCCGGCGATCTCGTCGAGCGCCGCCCGGGCCTCGTCCTGGTACCGCGCGACCGACGCGTCCTCCCTCGGGTCGAGCACGTCGAGGAGGTGGTGGCGCACGCCACGGCGCTCGGCCGCGGGGACCTTGGCGGTGCCGACGTCCATGCCGCGGTAGAGCTGGTAGGCGTCCGCGTTGACGATCTCGGCGGGTGCGCCCGGCGTACCGAGGCGCTGCGCGAGGTCGAGCGCGAGGTCCGACTTGCCGGTCGCCGTCGGGCCGACGACGGCGACGACGACCGGGCTCGACGACGTGCGCGTCACGTGCTCAGGGCTCACCCGCAGAACGGTACCGGTGCCCCGGCGCACCGACGGTGGTGCCACCGAGCCTTACGGCGGGGTCGTGGTCCGGGACGGTGTCCTCGGCCGTGTCGAGGTAGCGGCGGACCGCGTAGCCGCGGTCGACGACCTCGTCGCGCAGCTCCGCCGACCGGACCGACCAGGCGCCGTCCACGAAGGCGTCGAGCACGACGGCGGTCGACGCCGACCGCGGGTCGTCCGCGACGACGACCGACGCACCCCGGGCACGGAGCTCGCGCCCGAGGTCGCGCGCACCGTCCGGCGTGACGTCCGGGCCGACCTCGACCACGTCCACCGCACCCCGCAGGCCGCACGCCCCGAGCGCGAGCAGCGCGACGGACGCCCCCACCCCCGCCCGCCGGAGGGGCGGTTCCTGAGTCCCGGCCGGCTCTCCGGCGGGATCGACCCACGGACGATCGACCTCCGCGCGCCGCACGCCCGCGGCGGCGAGCGACGCGGCCGCGGGTCCGCGCACGACGCCGCCCGTGGGGACGGCGGCGACCACGACGACCGGAGCGACGCCCGCCGTCAGCTCGCGCAGCGCGGCGAGCGTCGCGGCGCGCACCTCCCGCAGGACGTCCGCGCGCCCCGCGGCCCCGGGGACCAGGAGCGGCGTGGCGGGCAGGACGACGGCGCGGGTGCTCACGCGACCCACGGTAGCGACCGGCGGGCCGCACCGAGACCGGTGGGACGGCCCGCGGTGCGGCACGAGCGCGACGGGACACGCCGTCGCCGAGTACGGTGGGACGGTGAGGTTCTTCGGCGAGCGTGACGACGACCGGCGGGAGGACGAGCCCGGCGGGATCTCCGACGACGCCGGGACGGGGCGGCTCGACGACGACGCGCTCCGCTCGCAGGTCGAGGACCTCCTGGCCAGGGAGCTCGGCCAGGTCGTCACCGCCGACGACCGGGCACCCTCGCCGCTCGCGCTCCCCCGGGTGGTCGAGTGGATCACCGACAGCGGGTACAGCTACTTCGTGGACTCCGACGGCGACGTCGGCGGCCTGTGGCACGGCCGTCTCTTCTACTTCCTGCTCTTCGGCAACCACGACGAGATCCTCCAGGTCCGCGGGCAGTGGAACCGGGACCTCGCGATCGAGCGCCTCGAGGAGGTGCTCGAGTTCTGCAACGAGTGGAACGCCGACCGCATCTGGCCCAAGACGTACACGCGGGTGCGCGACAACGGCATGATCCAGGTCTTCACCGAGGTCACCGTCGACCTCGAGCACGGCGTCACGGACGACCAGCTCGACCAGCTGCTGCAGTGCGGTCTGAGCACGGGCTCGATGTTCTTCGACGCGCTCGACGAGTTCTACCCGGACCCGGCGAGGCAGGCACCATGACGCAGTCGCGCACGGGCTGGTTCGCCCGCCTCTTCGGCAACCGCCGCCCGAAGTCCGCCGAGTCGATCCCGGCCGAGGCGGAGCGCCCGCGGCCGCTGTCCATGTCGCGCGTCGGGGACCACCTCACTCGTCGGGGTTACCACTTCCGGGTCGACGACGACGGCGACATCACCGGGACGTGGGACGGTCACCGGTTCTGGTTCCTCCTGCTCGGCGACCGCTCCGAGATCCTGCAGGTCCGCGGCCGGTGGTCCACGACCCTCCCCCTCGAGGCGCGGTTGGTCACGCTCCAGGCGGTGAACGACTGGAACCGCGAGCGCATCTGGCCGAAGGTCTACGTGCGCGAGGAGGCGGGCCGGCTCGGGGTGTACGCGGAGGTCTCGGTCGACCTCGAGCACGGCGCGACGGACGCCCAGCTCTCGCAGACCGTCTCGTGCGGCCTCGGGACCGCCGTGCAGCTCTTCCACGCGATCGGGGCGCAGCTGCCCCCGGGGACCGTCGAGGACTGAGCCGGGGCCGTCGGGCGTGGCCGGGTCCGCGGCTGGGACGACGCCGGTGCTCGGGCTGCCGCGCCCGCGCCCCGGTCGTTCGGCCGCGGGGTGACGAGCGCGGCCCTACGCCCTTCGCATCCGACGTCGTCCCACCCGCTCGCCCGTCGGGCCGCCGCAGCCCGCGTCCGGTCAGGCGCGGACGGTCGGCAGACCGAGCGAGACCGGCCCCGACGGCGCGGCCGCCCCGCCGTGCCCGTGGTCGTCCTCGACGCCGCCGAGGCGCGCGCGCTCCCGCGTCGCCCACGCGTCGCCCGAGCGCGTGCGCCGGACGGCGAACGCGCCCCCCGCGAGCGCCGAGTCGGCGATGAGGTGGTGGGGTGCCGAGCGCGTGATCTCCACGGTGACGACGTCGCCCGGCCGCGGCAGGTGCGCGTCGGGCACCTCGGCGAGGCGCGGGTCGATCACCTCGGGCGCGTCGCCGGGCTGCGCGACGGCGGGCGGCGAGACCGCGGCGTCGGGCACCCCGACGTCCGCCGGGAGGGCGAGGTGCACGAGGCGGTTGTCCGGCGCGCGGCCGGTGAGACGGTGCGTCGCACCGTCCTTGCGCCCCGGACCCTCGGTGACGAGCACGTCGACCGTGCGGCCGACCTGGCGTGCCGACTCCTCGCCGGCGACCCGCTCCTGGAGCGCCTGGAGGCGCTCGAAGCGCTCCTGGACGACGACCTTCGGCAGCTGGCCGTCCATCGTGGCGGCGGGCGTCCCGGGGCGGGGCGAGTACTGGAAGATGAAGGCCGACGCGAACCGCGACGCCTCCACGACGCGCATCGTCTCCGCGAAGTCCTCCTCGGTCTCCCCCGGGAAGCCGACGATGATGTCGGTCGTGATCGCGGCGTCGGGCATGACGGCGCGCACGCGGTCGAGGATGCCGAGGAAGCGCTCCGAGCGGTAGGAGCGACGCATCGCCCGCAGCACGCGGTCCGACCCGGACTGGAGCGGCATGTGCAGCTGCGGCATGACGTTCGGGGTCTCGGCCATCGCCGCGATCACGTCGTCGGTGAAGGCGGCGGGGTGCGGCGACGTGAAGCGCACGCGCTCGAGGCCCTCGACCGTCCCGCAGGCGCGCAAGAGCTTGGCGAACGCGCCGCGGTCGCCGAACTCGACGCCGTAGCTGTTGACGTTCTGGCCGAGCAGCGTGACCTCGATCGCGCCCGCGTCGACGAGCGCCCCGACCTCGGCGAGCACCTCGCCCGGGCGACGGTCGCGTTCCTTGCCGCGCAGGTGGGGGACGATGCAGAACGTGCACGTGTTGTTGCAGCCGACGCTGATCGACACCCAGCCGGCGTAGACCGACTCGCGCCTGGTGGGCAGCGTCGACGGGAAGACCTGGAGCGACTCAGCGATCTCGACCTGTGCCGCCTCGTTGTGGCGCGCGCGCTCGAGCAGGACCGGGAGCGCGTCGAGGTTGTGCGTGCCGAACACGACGTCGACCCACGGTGCCTTGTCGACGATCGTCCCGCGGTCCTTCTGCGCGAGGCAGCCGCCGACGGCGATCTGCATGCCCGGGCGCTGCGCCTTGACCGAGGCGAGCTGGCCGAGGTTGCCGTACAGGCGGGTCGCCGCGTTCTCACGCACCGCGCACGTGTTGATGACCACGACGTCGGCGCGGTTCGCCGCCTCGTCCGCCCCGCTGGCGCGCGTGTACCCCGCCTGCTCGAGCATCCCGGCCATGTGCTCGGAGTCGTGGACGTTCATCTGGCAGCCGAGCGTGCGCACGACGTACGTGCGGGGGCCGCCGTCGGGGGTGTCGGCGGTCGGGAGCGGGGCGGGGGCGATCGTGGACATCACCGTCCAGGGTACGGCGCGGCCACCGGTGTTACGGAACTGTTGCCTGACTGTTGCGCGATTCGGTGGCGGTGGCAACAGTTGCCCCCTATGTTCGAAAAATGGTCGATGACTCCCCCCTGCCGTCCGACGAGCCGTCCGACATGCCGACCGGCCTGCCGTCGGACGCTGCCGTGACCGCCCGACCGGCGGACGAGGCCCTGGGCGACCCGCTGGTCGAGCTGCACGACGTCAACAAGCACTTCGGCGAGCTGCACGTCCTGCAGGACATCAACCTCACGGTCCGCCGCGGCGAGGTGCTCGTGGTCATCGGCCCGTCCGGGTCCGGCAAGTCGACGCTGTGCCGGGCGATCAACCGACTCGAGACGATCGACGACGGCGAGATCCGGATCGACGGCGTGCCGCTGCCCGAGGAGGGCAAGGCGCTCGCCCGGCTGCGTGCCGACGTCGGCATGGTGTTCCAGTCGTTCAACCTCTTCGCGCACAAGACGATCCTCGACAACGTCACCCTGGGACCGGTCAAGGTCCGCGGCGAGCGGTCGAAGGACGCCAAGGAGCGTGCCCTCGCCCTGCTCGACCGCGTCGGGGTGAAGAACCAGGCGCAGAAGATGCCGGCCCAGCTCTCGGGCGGGCAGCAGCAGCGCGTCGCGATCGCCCGCGCGCTCGCGATGCGTCCGAAGGTCATGCTCTTCGACGAGCCCACGTCGGCGCTCGACCCGGAGATGATCAACGAGGTCCTCGACGTCATGGTCGCCCTCGCGAAGGAGGGCATGACGATGATCGTCGTCACGCACGAGATGGGGTTCGCGCGCAAGGCCGCGAACCGCGTCGTGTTCATGGCCGACGGCCAGATCGTCGAGGAGGCGCACCCGGAGGAGTTCTTCACCGCGCCGAAGAGCGACCGCGCGAAGGACTTCCTCTCGAAGATCCTCACCCACTGAGTTCCGACCGACCCCCCATCCGGGCGTCCGCACGAGGCACACCTCGGCGGGCGGCCACCACTCACGAAGGGTACGAACCATGCGCACACGACACGCAGGTGCTGCCGTCCTCGCCGCACTCACCGCCCTCACGCTCGCCGCGTGCGGCGGCGACCCCGACGAGATCGGCGCCGACAGCACGACCACGAACCCCGAGCAGACCGAGGGCGGTGGCGGCGGCGACTCGATCACCATCGGCATCAAGTTCGACCAGCCCGGCCTCGGCTACCAGGACGGCAGCGAGTACACCGGCTTCGACGTCGACGTCGCGACCTACGTCGCGGAGAAGCTGGGCTACTCGGCGGACCAGATCGAGTGGGTCGAGGCGCCGTCCGCCCAGCGCGAGACCATGCTGCAGACCGGCCAGGCCGACATGATCTTCGCGACGTACTCGATCACCGACGAGCGGAAAGAGACGGTCGCGTTCGGCGGACCGTACTTCGTCGCCGGGCAGGACCTCCTCGTCGCCGAGGACAACACGGACATCACCGGGCCCGAGGCGCTCGAGGGCAAGAACCTGTGCTCGGTCACGGGCTCGACGTCCGCGCAGCGCATCAAGGACGAGTACGCCGCGGGCGTCCAGCTCCTCGAGCGCCCGGGCTACGCCGAGTGCGTCACGGCGCTCACGGCCGGACAGGTCGACGCGGTGACCACGGACGACATCATCCTCGCCGGCCTCGCGGCCCAGCCCGCGAACCAGGGCAAGGTGAAGGTGGTCGGCGCGCCGTTCTCGACTGAGCGCTACGGCGTCGGCCTCCCGCAGGACAGCGACATGTGCGAGGACATCAACGCGGCCATCGAGGAGATGATCGAGGACGGTTCCTGGGAGGAGGCCGTCACGGCCAACACCGAGGGCACCGGGTACACGCCGAACTCGAGCGAGAACCCGCCGACGGTCGACGCCTGCGCCTGACCCGGCCCGAGGGGAGCGGCGCGCGCGGCGCGCCGCTCCCCTCGACCGTCCATCGCGGCCACCGCCGCACCACCTTCCCGGAGGTCTGACGCACCGTGGGTGACTCCCTCTCCCAGTTCGGCGAGCTCTTCGCCCAGTACGACGTGATCGGCGCGTTCTGGGTGAACATCCAGCTGACGTTCTGGGCCGCGATCCTCTCGCTGGTCCTCGGCACGCTCCTGGCCCTCATGCGGATCTCGCCGGTCCCGAGCCTGCGCTGGGCCGGGACGGCCTACGTCAACGTGCTCCGCAACACGCCGCTCACCGTGATCATGACGTTCATGGTCCTCGGTGTGTGGACGCAGCTGCAGATCAGCCTCTCGGACGACTTCGCGACGAACTTCTTCCGCTTCGCGGTCATCGGCCTGACGGTCTACCACGCGGCCTTCGTGTGCGAGTCGATCCGCAGCGGCGTCAACACCGTCCCGATCGGGCAGGCCGAGGCGGCGCGGGCGATCGGCCTGTCGTTCCTCCCGGCAGCCCGCCTGATCATCCTGCCGCAGGCGTTCCGCGGCGCGATCGCCCCCCTCGGCAACACGCTCATCGCGTTGCTGAAGAACTCGACCGTCGCCGCCGCAGCCAGCGTCACGACGGAGACGTCGAGCCTCATGCGCACGATGATCGAGTTCAACTCGAGCTACATCTACATCATCTTCCTCACGTTCGCGATCGGCTACGTCATCCTCGTCATCCCGATCGGCCTGCTCACGACGTCCCTCTCGACCCGACTGGCGGTGCGCCGATGAGCTCGCAGCAGTCCATCCTCTTCGACGCGCCCGGCCCCCGGGCACGTCGCAACATCCTCATCGGCAACGTGGTCGGCGCCGTCGTCGTGCTCGGCCTCGCCGCACTCGTCCTGCTCGAGCTCGAGCGCAAGGGTCAGCTCTCCTGGGACCTGTGGGGACCGGTGTTCACCGCGAGCGCGTGGGAGGACTACTTCATCCCCGGCCTGCGGAACACGCTCCGCGCCGCCGCGTTCGCGATCGCCGGCGCGATCGTCTTCGGACTGGTCCTCGGCTCCGGCCGGCTGTCCCACCTGAAGCCCGTGCGCTGGGTGAGCGGAATCGTCGTGGAGTTCTTCCGCGCCGTGCCGGTGCTCCTGCTGATGATCTTCTTCTGGCTGCTGCTCGGCCTCAACCAGGTGGACCAGCCGTCGTTCCTCGCCGTCGTCATCGCCCTGGTGCTGTACAACGGCTCCGTCATCGCTGAGCTGGTCCGCTCGGGCGTCGGCAACCTGCCGAAGGGGCAGTTCGAGGCGGGGATGGCGATCGGCCTGAGCCGCGGGCAGACGCTGCGCTCGATCCAGCTCCCGCAGGCGCTCATCGCGATGCTCCCGGCCCTCGTGTCCCAGCTCGTCGTCGTGCTCAAGGACACGGCCCTCGGGCAGATCATCGTCTACAACGAGCTGCTGCGTGCCGCGCAGATCTTCGGCAACGGCAACGGCAACAACCTGCAGACGCTCACCGTCGCGGCCGTCATCTTCATCGTCATCAACTGGCTGCTCACGACCGCCGCGCAGTACCTCTCCCGGTTCCTCAAGGGACGCACGTCCGGTGCGACGACAGCCGGCCCCGGTATCGGCAACCCGACCGTCACGGCAGGAGGCGGAGCGGTCCCGGACGGGGCCGCGACCACCGCGCGCTGATCCTCGACGGGCGATCCGGGCACTCCCGGACCGCCCGTCACGTCACCCGGAGGACAGTGGCCTCGCGCTGCCTCCTGCGGTCCAGCGCCCCTGCCCGGCGGACGGGTGGCCTCGGTCGGGTGCGCCGACGGGAGCTCTCACCCGTCCAGGTCGCACCCTTCCGCGGCGGCGACCTCCTCGTCGAGCGCGCGCTGGACGATCTCGAACGCGAGGCCCGGCGAGTAGCCCTTCCGGGCGAGTGTCCCGACGGCGCGCCGGATCCGCACGTCGCGATCGAGCCCGGCCGTCCGGCGCAGCCGGGACCGGGCGAGGTCGCGTGCGGCCTCGGCCTCGGAGTCGTCGTCGACCTGCTCGAGGGCCGTCGCCGAGGTGTCCTCGTCGATCCCCCGGCGGCGCAGCTCCTGGGAGATCGCCCGGCGTGACAGCCCGCGCTCGGAGTGCCTCGTCCGCACGAGCATCTCGGCGTACTGGGCGTCGTCGACGAGACCGACCTCCTCGTACCGGTCGAGGAGCGGCAGCACGACGTGCTCCGGGTATCCCTTGCGCGCGAGCGCCTGCGCGAGCTCCGCGCGGCTCTTGGGCGCCGCGGTGAGCATCCGCAGCACCGTCTCGCGTGCGCGCTCGGTCAGCTCGGCATCGGTGATCTCACCGTTCTCGACCAGCTCGTGCAGCGACGGGCGCGAGCGCCGCGCGGGGCCCTTGTCCCCCGCGCGACGCTCGCGTGCCCGCTGGCGTTCGCCCGTCAGAACGGCTTCTTCGCCTTGGCCGCGGCAGCCGGAGCCTTGGCCGCGGCGGGTGCCGCCGACTCGGTCGACAGCGCCGGGGCGGCCGTGACGGCCGCGCCGGTGTCGGCGGGCGCGTCGACGCGCGGCCCGACGCCGAGCTTTTCCTTGATCTTCTTCTCGAGCTCGTTCGACAGGTCCGGGTTGTCGCGCAGGAACGACCGCGCGTTCTCCTTGCCCTGGCCGAGCTGGTCCCCGCCGTAGGTGAACCACGAGCCCGACTTGCGCACGAAGCCGTGCTCCACGCCCATGTCGATGAGGCCGCCCTCGCGGGAGATGCCGACGCCGTAGAGGATGTCGAACTCCGCCTGCTTGAACGGCGGCGCCATCTTGTTCTTCACGACCTTGACGCGCGTGCGGTTGCCGACCGCGTCCGTCCCCTCCTTGAGGGTCTCGATCCGGCGGATGTCGAGGCGGACCGACGCGTAGAACTTCAGCGCCTTGCCACCGGTCGTCGTCTCGGGCGAGCCGAAGAAGACACCGATCTTCTCGCGGAGCTGGTTGATGAAGATCGCCGTGGTGCCGGACGAGCTGAGGGCACCGGTGAGCTTGCGCAGCGCCTGCGACATGAGGCGGGCCTGGAGTCCGACGTGGCTGTCGCCCATCTCTCCCTCGATCTCGGCCTTGGGCACGAGCGCCGCGACCGAGTCGATGACGATGATGTCGAGCGCGCCGGACCGGATGAGCATGTCCGTGATCTCGAGCGCCTGCTCTCCCGTGTCCGGCTGGGACACGAGCAGCGCGTCGGTGTCGACACCGAGCTTCTTCGCGTACTCCGGGTCGAGCGCGTGCTCGGCGTCGATGAACGCGGCGATACCGCCGGCACGCTGCGCGCTCGCGACGGCGTGCAGCGCGACGGTCGTCTTGCCGGAGGACTCCGGGCCGTAGATCTCGACGACACGGCCGCGCGGCAGTCCGCCGATGCCGAGCGCCACGTCCAGCGCGATGGAGCCGGTCGGGATCACGTCGACGGGCGCGCGCCCCTCGTCCCCGAGGCGCATCACGGAGTTCTTGCCGAAGCTCCGGTCGATCTGGGCGAGGGCTGCCTCGAGCGCCTTCTCGCGGTCTGCAGGTGCGGGCATGTCGGTCACCTTCGGTCGTGTTCCGTCGTCGTCGTGCCCGACAGTACGGGGAGCCACCGACACCGTGTGCCGGCGGTGCTCCGACCTGTGGATCACCGTGACGGTCCCGCTGCGGTCCGCGCCCCGGCGGGCACCTGTGCGCAACTCTAGCCGAACAGGTGTTCGACCAGCGCATCGCCACCGGCGTGTCGCCGTCACGCCCCGGACCGCGTCACGGACGGCGGGGCATCTCCCAGGACTCGCCCGGCTGCAGGACGACGACCTGCGTCGAGGGCGCCTCGCGGTGCGCCGCCGCCTCGAACGCCGCGCCCGCGTGGTCCATCCACCCGCGTGGCAGGTCGCGGCCACCCGGCGCGTGGAGCGTCCCCCAGTGGACCGGCACGGCGACGCGGACGCCGACCTCCGCGCACACGCGCGCCGCCTGCGCCGGGCCCAGGTGCCCTCCCGACAGCCGGGGACCCCAGCCGGAGACCGGGACGAGCGCGACGTCGACCGGGCCGCCCGCGAGCGCCGGCAGCCGGGCCATGCCCGCGAAGTGCTCGGTGTCGCCGACGGCCCAGACGCGCGCCGCGCCGTCGGGACCTCCGCCCGGCTCGGCGTCCGGCGCCGGGCCGACCCGCACGAGGTGACCGCTCACGGCGTTGGGCCGGTGCGGCATCGGCCGATGGCCGTGGACGGCGGGCGCGAGACGGACCGCGACGCCGGCCCGGACGTCGCCCACGGGGTGCCACGCGTCCTCGAGACCGACCCCGCGCAGACCGCGCGCCCGGAGCCAGCGCGCGTTCGCCGGCGCCGTGAGGACCGGCGCTCCGGGCAGCAGGCGCAGCGAGCGGAGCTCGGCGTGGTCGTGGTGCAGGTGGGACAGGAGCACCGCGTCGGCGTCGCGCCAGGCCGGCGCGGGCCGCTCCCCACGCCGGCGCAGCAGACCCGCGTGGCGGTGCAGCAGCGGGTCGGTGACGAGGCGGACCCGCCCGCCCTGCGGACCCGCGACGTCGAGCACGACCGTGGAGTGGCCGAGCCACGTCAGGCTCAGGATCACGGGCTCGTCTCCCCCGGCCGACGGGGGTGCCGCGGCGGGACGTCCCGCCGCCCGGCGCCCACGGCTCCCCCGACGTCGGCGCCCTCGTCGTCGGCGGCCTCGCGGGTGGCCGCCGGGCGGTGCCCAGCGGTCGGTCGTCGTGGACGCACCCCGAGCTCCTCCAACCGTGCGACGAGGCACCGGTGGACGGCCTCCGCCCCGACAAGCACGCGCTCGCCGTCGACGTCCTCCAGGTCCTCGTCCGGGACGACGAGGCCCGCCGGGTGGACGAGCACCGCGAGGTTCTGCGCCCCGCCCAGGCCGCCGTGCGATCCGACGAGCCCCTCGAACGCGTGCACCATGCCGACGTCGTCGACGCTCGAGACGAGCACGAGGTCGCCCGCGTCGTCGAGCCGCGCCACGCGCAGCAGGTCGGCCGCCGCGCGGGCGCCGTACGGCGCGAGCGGGTCGAGGCCCTCGACGTCGCCCGTCCGCAGGTCGTGCGAGCCGGCGATGCCCCGTGCGACGAGCGTCGGCGTCCCCGCGCCGTCCGTCCCGTGCGTCACGACGACGCCGACGGCAGGGTTCGCGAGCAGGCCCGGGACGAGCGCCGGCCAGCGGTCGTCCACCTCCGCAGCTGTGAGGCGGCGCGGCTCGCGGCAGAACCACACCATGCCCAGGTTCCCGGAGCCGACGACGGCGACCTCGGGCAGCTCGGGCAGCCCGGGCTCCTCGGCCGCCCCCTCGCCGTCCGTCCGCTCCGCACGGTCGGGGCCGACCATCATCCGCCCTGGTCCGTCGTCACGGCGCAGCGCGTTGAGCGCGGTGTTCGCCGGGCCCCACTCCTCGCTGTCCGGCGCCGTCGCGCGGCGACGACCGTCGACCCTGCCCTCGCCTTCGGCGCCCACGACGTCGGCACCCCGCCCGCCCGCGAGCGCCATCAGTCGTCGGACCTCCGCGAGGAACGAGCGCCCGACGACCTGCTCGAACGTCGCGCCGAGGGACTGCCCGTGGTCCGACAGCACGACGATCTCGTACCGCCGCGGCGCGAGCGCCCCGACCTGCTCCCACAGCCCGAGGACGCCGTCGAGCCCTTCGAGCGCGCGCATCGACTCGGGCCGCAGGGGCCCGGCGTGGTGCGCGATCTCGTCGTAGTCGACCAGGTCGACGCACACGACCGGCGCGCCGCGGACGAGCTGCTCGGCGACGAGCGTCGTGTTGAGGTCGCGCAGCACGACGTTCGTCCCCGCACGCAGCACCGGGTACCAGCCGAGCCGCGACACCCGCGGCTCGACGCGCCGCACGGCCTGCTGCCACCCCTGGTAGAGCTCCTTGAGGAGCTCGCCCACCGCGACCACGACCGCGCGCACCAGCACGAACGGGCTGGAGAAGAAGCGGACGAACATCTGGCCCGGACCGAGCCCGGACGACGCGCGGCTCATGACGAGCAGGCTCGTCGCGGCGTCGCCGGAGAACATCGTCGAGACGGCCACCCCGCCGCCGGCGAGCAGGCCCTCTCCGTCGCTCGTGCGCTCCTCGACCAGCGCCGCGTCGGCCGGTCGGTTCGTCACGACCAGCCGGCCGAGCTCGCGCGACCACCACCGGAACGCCGGCACGTGCTCGGTCGAGCCGTGCAGGAGCCCGATCGTGCTGGCCGGGGTCGTGGCCGGGACGCGCGCCCACCAGGTCGAGAGGCGGTGCGTGCCGTCGCCGAGCCAGCGGGCGAGCGTCGGGGCGAGCCCCGCCTGCAGGGCGTAGTCGAGCGTGGGGCGCGCTACGCCGTCGAGCATGACGACGAGCAGACCTGCCGGGCGCTCGTCGGTGCCGTCGGTGCCGTCGGAGGCCGCCCCGTCGGTCCCGCGGAGCGGCACCCCGGGGCGTCCCGACAGTCCTGCGCTGCGCCGCGCCCGCCGGACGAGGTCCCCGAGGACGTACTCGTTGTCGCTCGCGCCGACGAGCCAGCGGCCGACCGCCATGACGAAGCCGGCCAGGAGGAGGACGGCGATCGCGTCGGGCCACGTCGCGATGCGGAAGCCGGGCAGGAGGGTCAGCGCGGCCCAGACGACGAGCACCTGGGCGACGAGGCCCGACACGAGGGCGCCCACCACGCCGAGCCGTCGGGCGACCACGCGGAGCGGCGGCCGCAGCAGGACGTCACCGACCCCGACGACGAGCGACGCCAGGAGGAGAGCCGCGACGTTGGAGACCTCGACCCCGGGCACGACGGCGACCGCGACGCCCAGCCCCGCCGCGGTCGAGACCAGGGACCAGAGGGCGCCTCGTACGTCCGCGGCCGTCACGCGCCACGGCCGTGCGCGACCCCGGGCTGCGTCCGTCATGAGGTCATCATGCGCGAGCCGGTCCAGGACTGCGCGGCGGCTCGTGCCCGCTCAGCGAGCCGGCGGTGCCTGCCGGTGCTCGTCACGGCCCCACCGCCGGGCGTCCGGCACGTCGAGCGCGTCGCACAGCGCGTGCCAGACGATGCGGGGCTCCACGCCGTCGTCGATCGCCTGGGCCGCCGTGCGGTTCTCGAGCGCGGTGAGGACCTGGTCGCTCGCGAGGGTGCGCCCGTAGGCGTCGCCGAAGACCTCGTCGACCAGCTCCCAGAACTCGCGATAGCGCACGGGACCAGCCTGCCATGCGCGGAGGACGCCGCGGTCCCGGCGACCGAGAGGCAGGGCGCGAGCGCGTGTGGGTGGTCGCGGCGAGAATGGCGGCGTGACCTCCGACCCCGCCGACCCGCTCGCGCGCTTCGCCGCGCCGACGCGCGCGTGGTTCGCGGGCGCGTTCGAGGCCCCGACGGCCGCCCAGGCCGGTGCGTGGGACGCCGTCTCCGGTGACCGGCACGCCCTCGTCGTGGCGCCCACGGGCTCCGGCAAGACGCTCGCCGCCTTCCTGTGGTCGCTCGACCGGATCATGACGACGCCCCTCCCCGAGCGCGAGCAGCGGTGCCGCGTCCTGTACGTCTCGCCGCTCAAGGCGCTCGCGGCCGACGTCGAGCGCAACCTGCGCTCCCCGCTCGCGGGCATCCGCCAGGCCGCCGTGCGGCTGGGCCAGGACGTGCCGGACGTCGTCGTGGGCACGCGCACGGGCGACACCCCGGCCACGGAGCGACGTCGGCTCGCGACGCACCCGCCCGACATCCTCATCACGACGCCCGAGTCGCTGTTCCTCGTGCTGACCTCCCAGGCGCGCGCGGGTCTGGTCGGTGTCGAGACCGTGATCGTCGACGAGATCCACGCCGTGGCGGGCACGAAGCGCGGCGCCCACCTCGCCGTCTCGCTCGAGCGCCTCGACGCACTCCTCGCGGCGCACGAGCGACCGCCGGCCCAGCGCGTGGGCCTGTCGGCGACGGTGCGGCCTGTCGAGGCCGTCGCGACGTTCCTCGCGGGGCACCGCTCCGAGGCCGACGGCGGGCGCGAGGTCGTCGTCGTCCAGCCGCCCTCGACCAAGCGGATCGACGTCGACGTCGTGGTCCCCGTCCCGGACCTCGCGGACCTCTCGGCGCCCACGGCCCGGTCCGGTACCACGGGTGGTCTGCCGGGGTTCCCCGAGGTCCCGCCGGGTCCGCCGGATCCTCCGGGTGGTCCGGGCCCGGGAGCGACCGCGAGCGCCGCGCCCGGCGGCCTGCCGGGTCTCGTCCCGCTGCCGCCCGGGGAGCGCGACCTCTCCGGTCCGGCCACCTCGCGGCCCGGCGGGTCCGACGCCGCCCGGCCGCCCCGGCCCTCGGTGTGGCCGCACGTCGAGGAGCGCGTCGTCGACCTCGTCGCCGCGCACCGGTCCACGCTCGTCTTCACCAACTCGCGGCGCGGCGCCGAGCGCCTCACGGCCCGGATGAACGAGCTGTGGGCCGAGCGGCAGGGCGAGGACGTGCTCGACCCCGGCACGGTGACCGCCGCACAGGTCCAGGCCCAGTCGGGCGCGAGCTCGGGGATCGAGCCCGTGATCGCCCGGGCGCACCACGGGTCGATGAGCCGCGCCGAGCGCACCCGCACGGAGACCGAGCTCAAGGACGGCCGGCTGCCCGCGGTCGTCGCGACGTCGAGCCTCGAGCTCGGCATCGACATGGGCGCCGTCGACCTCGTGGTCCAGGTGGGCGCGCCGCCGTCGGTCGCGTCCGGGCTGCAGCGCATCGGTCGCGCCGGCCACCAGGTGGGCGCGGTCTCGCACGGCGTCGTCTTCCCGACCCACCGCGGCGACCTCGTCCCCTCCGCGGTGGTCGCCGAGCGCATGCGCACGGGCGGCATCGAGGAGCTGCACGTCCTGTCGAACCCGCTCGACGTGCTCGCCCAGCAGGTCGTGGCGATGGTCGCGGTCGACGCGTGGACCGTGGACGAGGTCGCCGCGCTCGTGCGCCGCAGCGCGCCGTACGCCCACCTGGGGGACGCGTCGCTGCACGCCGTGCTCGACATGCTCGCGGGTCGCTACCCGAGCGAGGACTTCGGCGAGCTCCGCGCCCGCATCGTGTGGGACCGCGCGTCGGGCCGCCTCACCGGGCGCCCGGGCGCGCTGCGTCTCGCCGCGACGAGCGGCGGGACCATCCCCGACCGCGGTCTCTACGGCGTGTTCCTCGCGACCGGGGCCGACGTGTCCACCGGTCCGGACGGGGACGGCGGGACCGCGGGGCGCGGCCGGGCCCCGCGCGGGGGCAAGCGCGTCGGCGAGCTCGACGAGGAGATGGTCTACGAGTCGCGCGTCGGCGACACGTTCACCCTCGGGTCGAGCACGTGGCGCATCGAGGACATCACCCCCGACCAGGTCCTCGTGACGCCGGCGCCCGGCATCCCCGGGCGCCTGCCGTTCTGGAAGGGCGACTCCCCCGGGCGCCCGGCCGAGCTCGGGCGGGCGCTCGGCGCGTGGGTGCGCGAGACCGACGCCCTCGTGGCGACCGACGGCGAGGCCGCCCGGTCGCGCCTCGCGGACGCCGGCCTGGACACGTGGGCCTCAGCAAACCTCGTCGCGTACCTCGACGAGCAGCGGGCCGCGACGGGCCGCGTGCCCGACGACCGCACCGTCGTCGTCGAGCGGTTCCGCGACGAGCTCGGCGACTGGCGCGTCGTCGTGCACTCGCCGTACGGCGCGAAGGTGCACGCGCCGTGGGCGCTCGTGCTCGCCGCGCGGCTGCGCGAGCGCTACGGGGTCGACGCCGCGGCGATGCACGCCGACGACGGCATCGTCCTGCGCCTGCCCGACGCGGGCGACTCGTGGCTCGGCGCGGCGCCGGGCACGGGCGGGGACGACGACCGGTCGCGCGGCGAGACCCCGGTGCCCGTCGAGGACCTCCTGCTCGACCCGGACGACGTGCTCGACGCGGTGCGTTCCGAGCTCGGGGGGTCGGTCATGTTCGCGTCGCGCTTCCGCGAGGCCGCGGCCCGCGCGCTGCTCCTGCCGCGGCGAAGGCCCGACCGGCGCCAGCCGCTGTGGCAGCAGCGCCAGCGCTCTGCGCAGCTGCTCTCGGTCGCGTCGCAGTACCCGGAGTTCCCCATCGTGCTCGAGGCGGCGCGCGAGTGCCTCCAGGACGACTTCGACGTCGCCGCGCTCACCGGGCTCATGCGGGACCTCGAGCAGGGAAGGGTCCGGCTCGTCGAGGTGACCACGCCGACCCCGTCCCCGTTCGCCCAGTCGCTCCTGTTCGGCTACACCGCCCAGTTCCTCTACGACGGCGACGCCCCGCTCGCCGAGCGCCGCGCGGCCGCGCTCTCCCTCGACCCGACGCTGCTCGCCGAGCTGCTCGGCGGTGACGGCGTGAGCGCGCAGCTCGCGGACCTGCTCGACCCGGCCGCGATCGAGCGGACGGAGGCCGAGCTCGGCGCGCTCGCGCCCGAGCGGCAGGCGCGGCACGCGGAGGACCTGTGGGACGTGCTGCGCCGGCTCGGGCCGCTCACGCACGACGAGCTCGCGGCGCGCACGCGCGAGGACGTGCGGGCCGACGTCGCAGACTGGCTCGGAGAGCTCGAGGCGACCCGTCGCGTGATCGCCGTCCGGCTCGCCGGGGTCCCCGACGAGCGCGCCCGGCAGTGGGCCGTCGTCGAGGACGCCGGACGGCTGCGCGACGCGCTCGGCGTCGCCCTGCCCGTCGGCATCCCCGAGGTGTTCACCGAACCGGTCCCCGACCCGCTCGGCGACCTCGTACGCCGCCACGCCCGCACGCGGGGGCCGTTCTCCGCGCACGACCTCGCGGCACGACTCGGCCTCGGCGTCGCCGTCGTGGTGCACGCGCTCGAGCGCCTCGAGGCCGCGCGCCTCGTCGTGCGCGGGCGGCTGCGCCCCGAGGCGCTCGGCGGCACGGGCGACGACTGGTGCGACGCCGAGGTGCTGCGCGTGCTGCGCCGCCGCTCGCTCGCCGCCCTGCGCGCGGAGGTCGAGCCGGTCCCGTCGGAGACGCTCGGCGTGTTCCTGCCCCGCTGGCAGGGTCTCGGCCAGCACCGCGGCACGGACGGCGTGCTGCGCGTCGTCGAGCAGCTGTCCGGGGCGGCCGTGCCGGCGTCGGCGCTCGAGACCCTCGTGCTGCCGGCGCGGGTGCGCGACTACACCCCGACGATGCTCGACGAGCTGACCACGGCAGGCGAGGTCGTGTGGTGCGGCCACGCACTGCTGCCGGGGTCGGGCGGCGGTGACGGGCTCGTGAGCGTGCACCTCGCGGAGTGGGCGCCGCTCACCCTGCCCGACGGAGGACCGGAACCCGACGCCCCGCTCGCGCAGTCGCTGCTCGACCTTCTCCGCGGCTCCGGGGGCTACTTCCTGCCCGTGCTCGCCGAGCGGGCGGGGGCCGAGGTGGGACCCACGCTCGACGCGCTGTGGGAGCTCGTCTGGTCGGGCCACGTCACGAACGACGGGTTCGGGGCGCTGCGCTCGCGGCTCGGCAGCGCGGGAGGCGCGCACCGGGCTCCTCGCGCGCCGGCGCGTGCCCGACCGATGGCCCGCTCGCGCTTCGCCGGGCTGGGCCCGCCCGCGGGCTCCCGGTCGCCCGAGTCCACGCTGCGCGGCGGCGGGGGCCGCTGGTCGGCTCTCCCGGAGCGCGAGCCGGACCCCACGAGGCGTGCCCACGCCCTCGCCCGCGTGCTGCTCGACCGTCACGGCGTGCTGACGCGAGCCGTCGCACCCGCCGAGGGCGTGGCGGGGTCGTTCCGGAACGTGTACCGCGTGCTCACCGAGCTCGAGGCGACGGGCGCAGCACGGCGGGGCTACTTCGTCGAGCACCTGGGCGGCTCCCAGTTCGCACTGCCCGGGGCGGTCGACCAGCTCCGCACGGACGGCCTCGACCGCGAGCGCGCGATCGAGTCGGCGCCCGGCGTCACGGCACCCGGTGCCGGCACCCGGCCGGGCACGCTCCTCCTCGCAGCGACCGACCCGGCCAACCCCTACGGCGCGGCGCTCGCGTGGCCGTCGCGACCGGGAGCGGGCGAGGACGGGGCGAGCGGGCACCGGCCTGGTCGCAAGGCCGGCGCCGTCGTCGTGCTGAGCGAGGGAGACCTCGCCCTCTACGTCGAGCGTGGCGGGCGATCGGTGCTGTCCTTCGTCGAGGGCCCCCGGCTCGCCGACGCGTGCGCCGCGCTCGTCGACGCCGTCCGTGCAGGGCGTCTCGGCAAGGTCGTCGTGCAGCGCATCGACGGCGTGGAGGCCCTGGCCGGCGCGGGGACGTCGCGCACCCCGGCGGACGAGGCGGCGCGCGCACTGCTCGACGCGGGCTTCCGCGCGACGCCGCGCGGCCTCAGGGCGGCGTGAGAGGAGGCGCGCGTGCCCGAGGGTGACGTCGTGCGCCTCACGGCGACACGGCTCGACGAGGCGCTCACCGGACGCGTGATCGTCCGGTCGGAGCTGCGGTGGCCGAGCGCGGCGGAGCACGACCTCGTGGGCCGGACGGTGACGTCCGTCGTGCCGTACGGCAAGCACCTGCTCACGCGGTTCGACGACGGCTGGTCGCTGCACACCCACCTGCGGATGGAGGGCGAGTGGCACGTCGCGCGCACCGGCACGTCGGCGGCGCGCGGTGCTGGTCCGACCGTGCGCGTCGTCCTCGCGAACGCCTGGTGGACAGCCCTCGGTGTGCGCATCGGCATGCTCCACGTGCTCCGCACGGCGGACGAGCACAGGATCGTCGGATCCCTCGGACCCGACGTGCTCGCCGACGACTTCCCCGAACGGGGCGTCCACGACGCCGTCGAGCGCCTCCTGGCCGACGACGCCGTCGGGGGCGGTGGCCCTCGCCACCGCCCGGAGAGGGGCGCGACCGGCGTCCCCGTGGCGGAGGCACTGCTCGACCAGCACCTGGTCGCCGGGCTCGGCACCATCTGGACCGCGGAGCCGCTGTACGCCCTGAGGATCTGGCCGTGGACGCCCGTGCGTGAGGTACCCGACCTCACCGGGCTCCTGCTCACCGCGCGCCGCCTGGTGCAGCACAGCGTCCAGAACGGGTTCTCTCGCGGTGCGGGCTACGTCCGGCACGTCCACGGACGAGAAGGACGGGCGTGCCACCGGTGCGGCACGCCCGTCGAGGTCGGTCGGGCGAACGAGCCGCCCTACGACCGGCCGATCTTCTACTGCCCGTGCTGCCAGAGCCCGAACGGCTGAGCTCGATCGCCCACCCGACGCCGGGCAGGCCTGCTGTCAGCCGACCGGCTGCAGGTCCTCGCGGCGCGTCGTCCCCTCGGGGTGCTGGCGCCCGAGCACGGCCGTCGCGAAGTCGGCCGGGATAGTGTCCGGGATGAGCAGCCCCTCGGCGACGGCGACGCGGTCGCTGACCTCGCGCAGCACGAGCGACAGCGGGACGTCGAGCGCCTCGCAGATCGACCCGAGCAGCTCGGACGACGCTTCCTTCTGGCCGCGCTCGACCTCGCTCAGGTATCCGAGCGAGACACGTGCGGCGGAGGACACCTCGCGCAGGGTGCGCCCCTGTCGCTGGCGAGCGTCTCGCAGCACGTCCCCGATCTCACGTCGAAGAACAATCATCTGGTGGCCCCCTTCCGTGTCCCGTGCGCCCCCGGGAGCCGGCCGGGCTCCCACCTGGGTGCGCGAACTGTTGGTGCTCGTACGTACCCCGCGTGCGGGGGTCGTCCTACCGTACCCCGCTCGCTGCCCGCTCACGTCCCCGGCCCGGGTGCCGGGACGCCCCGTGGAGGAGGCGTCCGGACGGCCGACGGGTCGACTGGCGGTCCTGTTCGCGATCACGTGCTGTGCAACGCGCCGGTGCGGGGTGTTGTTCCCGCTCGGACGCGTGCTTCCGGCCCGCCTGCGCGGGATTCACCGTCCCTCCACGCCGCGCGCGCAGGAGCCGCCGTGGGCGGGCAGGATTTCACCCGCGCGAGGCTCGGCCTCGGACGTCGGCCCTGCTGCCCGCGCTCTCCTCGACGACCCGCAGCGCGAGCTCGAGGGCTGCGGTCCTGGCTGCGCGCCGCACCTCGCCACGGTCGCCCGTCTCCTGCAACGTCCGGACGGCCCCGCCCGCCGGCGTCCGCACGGCCACGTGCACGAGGCCCGGCGGGTGGCCGTCCTGCGGGTCGGGTCCTGCGACGCCGGTCGTCGCCACGCCGACGTCGGCACCGAGGGCCGTCCGCACGCCCGCGGCCATCTGCGTCGCGACGTCCGGGTCGACGGCGCCGCGGCGGGCCAGGAGCCCGGCGTCGACGCCCAGGACCGATGCCTTGACGTCGGTCGCGTACGCGACGACTCCGCCGCGCAGGACGCGCGACGCACCCGGCACGTCGACGATCGCCGCCGCGACGAGCCCGCCGGTGAGCGACTCGGCCGTCGCGACCGTCCATCCCCGCGCCTCGAGCGCGGCGAGCAGCCGCTCGGCCGCCCCGGTCACCGGACGGTCGCCGGCCCCTGGCCCGCGGCGGCTCGCGCGCTGCGGATCGCGTCGCGGCGCAGGCGCCAGCCCTGGTACGCGTACTCGACGCCCGTGACCACGGTGACCACGATCGCGGCCCCGAGCACGATCCACGCGACCACCCCGATCCAGGTCGGCAGGTGCGCGAGGGGCAGGAGGAAGAGCGTGATCGCGACCGACTGGAGGACCGTCTTGAGCTTCCCGCCGCGCGACGCGGGCATGACCGCGTACTTGAGCACCGCGAGGCGCATGACCGTGATGCCGAGCTCGCGCGCGAGGACGACGACCGGCACCCACCAGGGCAGCTCGCCGAGCGGCCATGCGAGCAGGACGAGCGCCGTGCCGATGAGGAGCTTGTCCGCGATGGGGTCGAGCAGCTTTCCGAGGTCGGTCACGAGCTCGTAGCGCCGCGCGAGATACCCGTCGAGGCGGTCCGACGCCGCGGCAAGGACGAAGATCCCCGTCGCGACGAGCCGCCACGTCACGGAGTCTCCGCCGTCGACGAGGAGCGCCCACGCGAAGACGGGGACGAGGAGGATCCGGACCATCGTGACGAAGTTCGCGGAGTTCCACGGTGAGGGGACGGCTGTGACCACGAACCCAGCCTAGGGGCTGCCGGGCGGTCGGCCGACTGCGGTACGCTCCCGGCCTCGTCACACCACCGACGCCGCGGGACAGGACGGCCGACACGCGTCCTGGTGGCTGGTGTCGCGGTTGCGGTCCTCGCCGACGGCCCGTCCGCCGACGCAGCGGACGTCGCACCCGAGCCGGCCGTCGCTCCGGTACCCGACGCTGACCGGGCCCGCCCTCGGGTGACGAGCCGGTCGTCGTCGACCACCCCGACCTGACGAAGGTTCCGGCTCGCTCAGCGCCAGCCCGACTCGACGTCCGCACCGTCGTGGTACTCCTGGGCGGCGGGCGGCAGATGACCGTCGGTGCCGTCGGAGTAGTCGCGGCCGGTGGCGCCGTCACCCGGTGCGGCCGGCTCGGCCTGGCCGTCGAAGACCTCCTGCACGGGCTCGCCGCGGATCAGCGCGAGCGCTGACGGCAGCTCCTCCGGCGTGACGAGGACCTCGCGCGCCTTCGAGCCCTCAGACGGCCCCACGATCTCGCGGGACTCGAGGAGGTCCATGAGCCGCCCCGCCTTGGCGAACCCGACCCGGAGCTTGCGCTGCAGCATCGACGTCGAGCCGAACTGCGACGTCACGACGAGCTCCGCCGCCTGCAGGAGAAGGTCGAGGTCGTCGCCGATGTCGTCGTCGATCTGCTTCTTCGTGACGGACTGCGCGACGTCCTCGCGGTACACGGGCTTGAGCTGTGCCTTGACGTGCTCGACGACCGAGTGCACCTCGGACTCGGACACCCAGGCCCCCTGCACGCGCATCGGCTTGGCCGCGCCCATGGGCAGGAAGAGGGCGTCTCCCTGGCCGATGAGCTTCTCCGCGCCGGGCTGGTCCAGCACGACGCGCGAGTCGGCGAGCGACGACGTCGCGAACGCGAGCCGCGACGGCACGTTCGCCTTGATGAGGCCCGTGACGACGTCGACCGACGGGCGCTGCGTCGCGAGGACGAGGTGGATCCCTGCCGCTCGCGCGAGCTGCGTGATGCGCTGGATCGAGGCCTCGACGTCCCGCGGCGCGACCATCATGAGGTCGGCGAGCTCGTCGACCACGACGAGCAGGTACGGGTACGTCGCGATCTTGCGCTCCGAGCCCGGGAGCGGCTTGACCTTGCCCGAGCGCACCGCGGCGTTGAAGTCGTCGATGTGCTTGTACC
Source organism: Cellulosimicrobium sp. Marseille-Q4280 (assembly GCF_943181405.1). Classification (GTDB taxonomy): domain Bacteria; phylum Actinomycetota; class Actinomycetes; order Actinomycetales; family Cellulomonadaceae; genus Cellulosimicrobium. Next base: position 110,312 of record NZ_CALPBY010000002.1, on the reverse strand, counting down.
CGAACGCGGCGAGGTCGTCGTAGCGCGCGTCCATCTCGCGCACGACCCAGTCGAGCGCCTCGGCGGCCTTCTTGGGGTTCGTGATGATCGGCGTGATGAGGTGCGGGATGCCCTCGTAGATCGTCAGCTCGACGCGCTTGGGGTCCACGAGCACGAGCCGCACCTGCTCCGGGGTGGAGCGCATGAGGATCGACGTGATCATCGAGTTGATGAAGCTCGACTTTCCGGCGCCAGTGGCGCCCGCGACGAGGATGTGCGGCATCTTCGCGAGGTTCGCGACGACGTAGCCGCCCTCCACGTCCTTGCCGACACCCATGACCATCGGGTGCTCGGTGCGCCGCGCCGCGGACGAGCGCAGAACGTCGCCGAGGACGACCGTCTCGCGGTCCGTGTTCGGGATCTCGATCCCGATGGCGGACTTGCCCGGGATCGGCGCGAGGATGCGCACGTCGGCGCTCGCCACCGCGTACGCGATGTTGTTGGACAGCGACGTGATGCGCTCGACCTTGACCTTGGGACCGACCTCGACCTCGTAGCGCGTGACCGTGGGGCCGCGCGTGAAGCCCGTGACCTTCGCGTCCACCTCGAACTGGTCGAACGTCTGGGTGAGCGCCTCGACGACGCGGTCGTTCGCGGCCGAGCGCACCTTGTGCGGCGCGCCCTTGACCAGGGAGTCCTCGTTGGGCAGCAGGTACACGGTGTCGCCCTCGAGCATGGGCTGCACGCCGCGTGGTAGCGGCGCGCTCGGGGGCGGCGGCGCCGGGATGCCGCCCGGACCGTCGTCGGGCGTGGCCGCGACGGCACCGAGCCCGGCAGCCGCGGTGTCCTGCGCCGGGCCCTGTCCCCCCGCGAGCCCCACTGCCGGCACCGCCTCGGTCGGCGCGGTGCCCGGCGCGGGGTCGTCGCCGCTCTTGCGACCCTTGCCGCGGCGCGCGGTGCCGTCCTCGTAGTCCAGGAACGCCGCGGTCTCGAACGCCTCGTCGCCGGCGAAGCCGCCGTCGGGCTTCTCGATCTCCGCGGCCTCCGCGGCGCGCTGTGCCTTGGTCTTGCGCGGCTTGCGGGGTCGCCGGCCCGTCGGGGCGCCGTCCTCGCTGCCGTCGTGACGGGACACGCCCTCGGCCAGCGGGAGCCCGTCGGCGTCCGTCTCGACGTCCTCGGCGCGGTGGTTGCCCGTGAGCGTGTCGTAGACGCCGCGCAGCCGGCTCGGGATGCGGTGGACGGGCGTCGCGGTCACGACGAGCAGCCCGAAGAACCCGACGAGCAGGAAGATCGGCACGGCGAACCACTCGGTGAGCCCCGTGGTCACCGGGGTCGCGACGAGGTAGCCGACGATCCCGCCCGCGTCCTGCACCGCGGCGAAACCGTCGCGCGGTGCGGGCAGGTCCTCCGCGACGTGCACGAGGGAGCACACGGACACGACGATCAGCGTGAGGCCGATCGCGACCCGCGAGTTCGCCTGCGCGCGCTCGGGATGCCGCATGATCCGCACGGCGAGCCACAGGAGCAGGACCGGCACCGCGACGCCGGCGAGCCCGAACGTGCCCGCGACGACGGCGTGCACGACGTCGCCGAACGTGCCGGAGATGCCCCACCACTCCCGGGCGGCGACGACGACCGCGAGGGCGAGCAGGAAGAACGCGACGCCGTCGCGCCGATGTGCGGGGTCCAGCTCTCTCGCTCCCTTACCGATCTTGCGGGTGACCGCCCCCACGCCGTGGGCCGCGCCGAGCCAGAGCCCGCGCAGCGCTCGCACGGGCCACGGGGGCTGCGACGCCGGTCGCCTCGCCGGCGCACGCCGGGTCGAGGTGCTCTGGCGACCGGTGCCCGCGCGCGACGCTCCGCGGGCCGTGGACGAACCGCCGCGCGACGCCGTCCGGGCGGTCGTGCTGCGGTTGGCCGCGGCCCGACGCGCTTGCGGGGACGTACGGGTCGCCATAGTGGTCCTAACCTACCCGTGGGGGACGACACGGGCGGGGACCCGCCCACGTGTGTCTGCGAGGGGGTCGACGTGACAGGTCCGGGCGAAGGGCGCGCAGCGCTGCCACGCGTCCTCGTCGAGGTCGCACCCGGTGTGCACGTCGCCACCGCCGGGCTGTGGGCCACGACGTCGACGGTGGTCGTCGCACCCGCCGGCGAGGCGCTGGTCGTCGACCCCGGCGTGACCGTCGCCGAGTGCGGGGCGCTCGCGGGCGCGATCGCGGCGCGCGGCTGGCGCGTCACCGCCGGGTTCTCGACACATCCCCACTGGGACCACCTGCTCTGGCACGAGGACCTCGGCCGCGTGCCGAGGTGGGCGACGGCGCGCGCCGCGGCCGAGGCGCGAGGCCGTCGGGACGACATCCTGGCGGCCACCCAGGCGCAGGCACCGGGGCACGACCCCGGGCTCGTGGGCGCCCTCGACGCGCTCCCGGCCGACGCGGACACCCTCCCGTGGCCCGGCGGCCCGGTCGTCTCGGCCGCCCGGCCGGTCCCGCCCGCGCGGCCAGGCCTGCCGAGAGCCGTGGGGCCACCGCACGTCGTCGGGCACGACGCGCACGCCCCCGGCCACGCCGCGCTCGTCGTCGCGGGCGTCCTGCTCGCCGGCGACATGCTGTCCGACACCGAGGTGCCTCTCGTCGACACGAGCGCACCCGACCCGGTCGGCACGTACCGCGCCGCGCTCGACGCCCTCGAGGAGACGGCGCGCGACGTCCGGGTGCTCGTGCCGGGCCACGGCTCCCCCGCCGCGGGAAGAGCGTCCGTCGCCCGGCGGTTCGCTGCGGACCGCTCCTACCTCGACGCGCTCGAGCGGGCGGGGTCGGGCGGACGCAGCGTTACCGACCCCCGGCTGACCGGGTACGTCGCCGACTGGCACGCCGACCAGCTCGCGGCGCTGCGCGGCTGACGCACCGTCGGGCTGCTGCGGCCGGCTGCGGTACGTCCTCGGCCCGGGCTCAGGCCAGGAGGAGACCGACCCCGAGGGTGACGAGCCCGGCCGCGAGGACCGTGGCACCCACGGGCAGCAGCACGACGGCACGGTTGGGCACGTCACGCCCTGCACCGATCGCGGACAGGAAGAAGCCCGCGGGCATGAGGATCGCGGCGACCAGGACTCCCGTCGCCCCGAGCCAGCGCCACAGCCCCGTGAGATCCGTCGCCTCGGCGAGCAGGAGGCAGACCAGGCCGAGGATGACGAGCACGCCGGCGTGCGCATGACCGGCGCGGAAGAACGAGGTCTGGAAGCCGGTCGCGGCGACCTTGCCGGTGACCACCTTCACGAGGAACGCCCCGCCGGACTCGATGCCGACGACGGAGAGGAGGACGATGCCCGCGGTGATGCGTGCGGGGTCGGTGAGCTCGAGCACGAGGGGACCTCCGGGTCCGAGGGACCGACCCGGCGGCGGGACGCCTGCCGGGTGGGTGGGACACTTTACGAACACTGTTATAGAACACCGTTCGCACACCGTCGTCAAGGTCTCTAGACTCGTGCCGTGGCTCGACCTCGACTGCACGACGCAGCGCTGGGCGACCGTCTCCTCGACGTCGCCTCGCGAACCATCTCCGAGCACGGCGAGGCCGCCGTCACGGTCCGCTCCGTCGCGAGCGCGGCCGGGACGAGCGCGTCCGCGGTGTACGCGCTGTTCGGCAGCCGCGACGACCTCGTCGCCGCCGTCTCGGCCGAGGGGTTCCGCCGCTTCGCCGCGCACCTGCACGCCGCCGGCCGGACCGACGACCCGGCAGCCGACCTCGCGACGCTGGGCGACGCCTACCGGACGTTCGCGCTCGCGGACCCGCACTTCTACGCGGTGATGTTCGCGCGCGGCGTGCGGCCCGGCGGCGACACCCGCGCCGTCGACGAACCCACGTTCCTCGTGCTCCGCGACGCCGTCGCGCGCGTCGTCCCCCACGCCCCTCCCCCGACGGCCGAGACCGCCGCACTCGGGCTCTGGGGGCTGGTGCACGGCCTCGTCTCGCTCGAGCTCGCCGGGCTCGTCCCCGGGGACGGCTCCGCGCGCGAGGCGGTCTACCGGACGGCGACGCGCGCCGTCGGCCGCGCGCTCGTCACGATGTGACGGCGTCCCCGGGCGAGGGGGTCAGGAACCCGGCGACGGCTGCGTCGCCGCTGCCACGGCCGCGCGCTGGCCCGCCGCGACCTCGCGGACGATCCGGGCCCACAGCACGGCGGCGGCCACGAACGCCGTCGCCCCGATGCCGTCGAGCACCGGCAGCGCGCTCCAGAGGTCGGGCTCGCCCGACGACAGGGCCCGCCCGGACAGCTGCGACGCGATCGCCGCGACGATCCACGCCGCCCACCACGGAGCAAGTCCCGGACGGTTGCCCCGCAGGGTCGCCGCACGGACGTCACGGACCACCTGGTACGGGAACCAGAACGCCACGACCGGGAGCATCCAGCCGAGCCACACCCACGTGCGCGGCCGCGCGTGGTGCCAGCCCGGTGCGGCGTGCTCGGCGAACGTCCGGCTGCGCCACAGCCACACGATCGTCACGATCCCGGCCGCGAGCTCGGCCGCGAACATCGCGTACGTCGTGCCGTCGTACGAGGACAGCACGGCGAGGGACACCGGCAGCCCGGCGACTGCGTCCTCCAGGGTCGTCACCACGGAGAACGACAGCGCGAAGGCGGCGACCTGCGTCGCCGCGACGAGCGCCGCGAGCACCACCGACGCGGTACCCAGCGCCCTGGGGACCGGGCGCGGCAGCGCCCACGACGGCGGAAGGGCCTCCCACGTGGCAGGAGGCCCTGAGCGCCCACGCACCGGCTGACCGGGGAGATCGTGCTGGTCGTGGTGACGCGGCGGTACCCCGACGGGGTGCCGGAAGGACAAGGTCGGCCTCCTGGGCTCGAGCGGAGCGCCAGGATAGGGCCGCGGCACCGTCCCCCGGACCGCCGTCCACCGGACGGCGATCCCGGGGGGCGACGGCTACGCCTCGACGACGACCGGGACGATCATCGGGCGACGGCGCAGGCGGTTCGACACCCAGCGTCCGATGACCCGTCGCATCACCTGCTGGAGCTGGTGCGTGTCGGTCGCGCCGCCCGCGATCGCGTCCTCGAGCGCCTGGACGAGGTCGGGCCGGATGCCCTCGAACACCGCGTCGTCCTCCGCGAAGCCGCGGGCGAGGATCTGCGGACCGGCGAGCACCTTCCCGGTCGCGGAGTCGACGACGGCGAAGACGGAGACGAAGCCCTCCTCGCCGAGGATGCGCCGGTCCTTGAGCTCCGCGTCGGTGATCTCCCCGACGCTCGACCCGTCCACGTAGACGTACCCGCAGGGCACGGCACCGACGACGGACGCCTTCCCGTCGACGAGGTCGACGACGACGCCGTCCTCGGCGAGCACGACCCGGTCCGCCGGCACCCCGGTCCGGACCGCGAGCGCCCCGTTGGCCACGAGGTGGCGCACCTCGCCGTGGACCGGCATGACGTTCTTCGGCTTGATGACGTTGTAGCAGTAGAGGAGCTCACCGGCGCTCGCGTGACCGGACACGTGCACCTTGGCGTTGCCGCCGTGCACGACGCGCGCCCCGAGCCGGGTGAGGCCGTTGATGATCCGGAAGACGGCGTTCTCGTTGCCCGGGATGAGCGACGACGCGAGGATGACGGTGTCCCCCATGCCGACGGACACCTTGTGGTCGCCGTTCGCCATGCGGGACAGCGCGGCCATGGGCTCGCCCTGCGACCCGGTGCACATGAGGACGATCTCGTCGTCGCGCAGCGAGTCGACCTTCTTGAGGTCGATGAGCACGCCCTCGGGAACCTTCAGGTAGCCGAGCTCGGAGGCGATGGTCATGTTGCGGACCATCGAGCGCCCGACGAGCGCGACGCGGCGCCCGTGGTGGTGCGCCGCGTTGAGCACCTGCTGGACGCGGTGCACGTGCGAGGAGAAGGACGCCACGATGATGCGCTTCTCCGACTGCGCGAACACGGTGTCGAGCACCGGGCCGATCTCGACCTCGGGCGTGACGAAGCCGGGGACCTCGGCGTTGGTGGAGTCCACCATGAAGAGGTCGACACCCTGCTCGCCGAGGCGCGCGAACGCGCGCAGGTCGGTGATCCGACCGTCCATCGGGAGCTGGTCCATCTTGAAGTCGCCCGTGTGCAGGACCGTGCCCGCCCCGGTGGTGACCGCCACCGCGAGCGCGTCCGGGATGGAGTGGTTCACGGCGACGAACTCGCACCGGAACACGCCCAGCTGCTCGACCTGGCCCTCCTTGACGGCCAGCGTCACGGGCGAGACGCGGTGCTCCTTGAGCTTCGCCTCGACGAACGCGAGCGTGAGCTGCGACCCGACGAGCGGGATGTCGCGGCGCAGTCGCAGCAGGTAGGGGACGGCGCCGATGTGGTCCTCGTGCCCGTGGGTGAGCACGATCGCCTCGATGTCGTCGAGACGGTCGGCGATGTAGTCGAAGTCCGGGAGGATGAGGTCGACGCCGGGCTGGTGGTCCTCGGGGAACAGGACGCCGCAGTCGATGACGAGCAGCCGCCCGTCGTACTCGAGGACGGCCATGTTGCGCCCGACCTCGCCGAGCCCGCCGAGGGCCACGATGCGCAGCCCTCCGGCCGGGAGCTCGGGAGGCAGGGAGAGTTCGGGATGGGGGTGGCTCATGAGGCCTCCTGTCGTGGCTGAGCCGATGGATCGATGTCTGGGTGGTCGCGCTACGACGCGACCGGTGCTCCCACCGGGAGCAGGCCCGCGGCCGCGAGGGCGTCGCGCACGAGCGCGACCTCCTCCTCGCTCGCCGCGACGTTGGGCAGGCGCAGGTGGCGGTTGCCGGTGATGCCGAGCAGCTCGACCGCGGCCTTGGCCATCACCGCCTGGAACCCTGCGGCGTTGAGCGCGTCGATGACGGGGACGGTGGTGAGGAACACCTCGAGGGCGCCTGCGTGGTCGCCGGCGTCGAACCGGCGGACGACCTCGGCGTACCGCGACGCGACGACGTGGGAGGCGACCCCGACGACGCCCGCTCCGCCGTGCGCGAGGAACGGCAGCAGCAGCGTGTCGTCCCCGCTGTACACGGCGAGACCGGTCGAGGCGGCGAGCGTGGCCGCGGCGTACACGTCACCCGACGCGTCCTTCGTCGCGACGACCCGCTCGTGCGCGGCGACACGTGCGTAGGTGTCGGCCGCGATCCGGACCGCGGTGCGGCCGGGGACGTCGTAGAGCATGATCGGCAGGTCGGTGGCGTCCGCGACGGCGACGAAGTGCCGGTAGAGGCCTTCCTGGTTCGGCCGCGAGTAGTAGGGCGACACGACCAGCAGGCCGTCGGCCCCCGCCTCGGCGGCCTGCTCGGCCATCCGCAGCGCGTGGTCCGTGTCGTTGGAGCCGGCCCCTGCGACGACCGCGGCCCGGTCCCCCACGGCCTCGACGACGACGCGCACGAGGTCCGCCTTCTCCGGGGCGTGGGTGGTCGGGGACTCCCCCGTCGTGCCGTTGAGCACGAGCCCGTCGTTGCCGCCGTCCACCAGACGCTCCGCGAGCCGTGCCGCCGCCTCGAGGTCGACGGCGCCGTCGGGCGTCATCGGCGTGATCATCGCGGTGAGGACGGCCCCGAACGGGCGCGCGGGGGTGGTGGGAAGGACCATGTGCACAAACTACCGTGCCGCGCACCGCCGGGCGCTGCGCCGTCCGGAGGTTGGGGCGATACTCGGACCATGTCCCGTCCGGCGTCGGCGTCCCACCTGTCCCCCGCGCTCGTCGCGCACGTGCCCACGGGCCTGCTCGTCGACGGACGCTGGGGACCGGCCGAGGGCGGGCGGACGTTCGAGGTCGAGGACCCGGCGTCCGAGGAGTCGCTGTTCGACGTCGCCGACGCGAGCCCGGCGGACGCCCTGCGCGCCCTGGACGCCGCGCACCGGGCCGCCCCCGCGTGGCGCGCGACGCCGCCGCGCGAGCGCGGCGAGGTCCTGCGTGCCGTCTACGACCGGCTCGTCGCGCGCGCCGACGACGTCGCGGCCCTCATCACGGCGGAGTGCGGCAAGCCGCTCGCCGAGGCCCGCGCCGAGGTGCTGTACGGCGCCGACTTCCTGCGCTGGTACGCCGAGCAGGCCGTCCGCGCGGACGGTCTCGTGCGCACCGCCCCGGCGGGCGGGAACCGGCAGCTCGTCCATCGCCGCCCGGTCGGCCCGGCGCTGCTCATCACGCCGTGGAACTTCCCGATCGCGATGGCGACGCGCAAGATCGGCCCGGCGCTCGCCGCCGGGTGCACCGTCGTCGTCAAGCCCGCTCGCCTCACGCCCCTCACGACGGCGCTCGTCGCGGAGGTCGTGCGGTCCGAGCTCGCCGACCGCGGCCTGCCGGCGGGCGTCGTCAACGTGGTGCCCTCCTCGCGCGCGTCGGACGTCAGCGAGCCGCTGCTCGCCGACCCGCGCCTGCGCAAGCTGTCGTTCACCGGCTCGACGGCCGTCGGGCGCACGCTGCTCGAGAAGGCCGCGCAGCAGGTGCTGCGGACCTCGATGGAGCTCGGCGGCAACGCACCGTTCGTCGTGTTCGCCGACGCCGACCTCGACGCCGCCGTCGAGGGCGCGCTCGTCGCCAAGCTGCGCAACGCCGGCCAGAGCTGCGTCGCCGCCAACCGCTTCCTCGTGCACGACGCCGTGGCGCGCGAGTTCGCGCAGCGTCTCGCCACCGCGTTCGAGGGCCTGCGCGTCGGACCGGGCGCCGAGGACGGCGTGCAGGTCGGACCGCTCATCGAGGCGAAGGCGGTGGACGCGGTCGAGGAGCTCGTCGGGGCGGCGTCCGACGGCGGTGCCCAGGTCCTCACCGGCGCTCGCCGGCCGCGCGACGTCGGGCACTTCTACGCGCCCACGGTCCTCTCCGGCGTGGACCCCGACGCGCGCGTGGTCACCGAGGAGATCTTCGGGCCGGTCGCGCCCGTGGTCGCGTTCGGCGACGACGACGAGGGCATCGCGCTGGCCAACGCGACCGAGTACGGCCTCGCCGCCTACGCGTACACGACGTCTCTCGACCGCGCGGTCCGCGTCTCGGAGGAGGTCGAGGCGGGGATGATCGGCATCAACCGGGGCATGGTCTCCGACGCGAGCGCGCCGTTCGGCGGCCTCAAGCAGTCCGGTCTCGGGCGCGAGGGCGGCGAGGCCGGGCTCGAGGAGTACCAGGAGACCGTGTACGTCGCGCTGTGACAGCCGGGACCCGGGACGGTTCACCGGACCGGGGACGCCCGTCGGTCGACCGTTGGTAGCCTGACGCCGGCCCTGCCTCGCCGAGCGCAGCGCGCCCGCTCCCCCGCGCCGCCCGACCTCCCGGAGAGACCACGCCCGTGCCCGTCGCACCTGCCCCGACCGCCCCGAACCTCCCGTCCCCGAGCGCGCGGGTCACGGCCGTCGGCTACATGATCTTCGCGTCCCGCTGGCTCCAGGCGCCGCTCTACTTCGGTCTCATCGTCGCGCAGGTCGTCTACGTGTGGCAGTTCCTCAAGGAGCTCTGGCACCTCATCGTGGGCGGCTTCACGGGCGAGCACGTGGTCGAGGACACCGAGACGCACGAGATGGTCGCGCACGTCTTCGGCGCCGAGGAGATCATGCTCGCGGTGCTGGGCCTCGTCGACGTCGTGATGATCTCGAACCTCCTCATCATGGTCATCGTCGGCGGCTACGAGACGTTCGTCTCGCGCATCCGGCTCGAGGGTCACCCCGACCAGCCGGAGTGGCTGAGCCACGTCAACGCGAACGTCCTCAAGACCAAGCTGGCCATGTCGATCGTCGGCATCTCGTCCATCCACCTGCTCCGCACGTTCATCGAGTCCTCGAGCGGACGCATCTCGAACGACGTCATGCTGTGGCAGGTCGTCATCCATCTCGCCTTCGTCGTCTCGGCGCTGGCCCTCGCCGCGATCGACCGGATGTCCCTCACGGCGCACCAGCGCGCGGCGAACGCCGCGGCAGCGGGCGAGGGCCCCGCGGACCCGCACGCGTGACCGGGCCGGAGGGCGTGCAGGACGCGGTCGAGGCCGCCGTCGAGGACGAGGTCCGCGGCGCCGTCCGGCAGGCCGTGTCGGTCTCCGTCGCGACCGGCCTCTACGGCGTCTCGTTCGGCGCGCTCTCCGTCGTCGCCGGGCTCGACGTCGCGCAGACGATGGCGCTCAGCCTGCTGATGTTCTCCGGCGGGTCGCAGTTCGCTCTCGTCGGCGTCGTCGGGGCGGGCGGCACCGCGGCTGCGGCGATCACCACCGCGGGTCTCCTCGGCGTGCGCAACAGCCTCTACGGCGCACAGCTCGGGCCGCTGCTCGCGCTGCGCGCGTGGCAGAAGGTGCTCGGCGCGCAGCTGACGATCGACGAGTCCGCCGCCGTCGCGACGGCGCAGCGCTCGCGCCGCGCCGCACGTGCCGGCTTCTGGCTCACGGGGGCCGGAGTCTTCGTGCTCTGGAACCTCATGACGCTCGTGGGCGCGCTCGCGGGCGACGCGCTCGGCGACCCGCGGACCTGGGGCCTCGACGCCGCCGCCGGCGCGGCGTTCCTCGCGCTCCTGTGGCCGCGCCTCGCGACCCGGGCCGTGCAGCTCACGGTCGCCGCCGCCGTCGTCGTCTCCGTCGTCCTGATCCCGCTCGTGCCCCCGGGTCTGCCCGTGCTCGCCGCGGCCGCGACGGCGATCGTCGTCGGGCAGGTCGACGCCCGACGCCGCCCGCGGAAGGAGTCCTGATGTCCCCCGCCACCGTGTGGTTCGTCGTCCTCGTCGCCTCCGCGGTCTGCTTCGCGCTCAAGCTCGCGGGCCACCTCGTGCCCGAGCACTGGCTCGCCGACGAGCGCGTCGCCCGCACCGCCGCCCTCGTCACGGCGTCCCTCCTGGGGGCGCTCGTCGCCGTGCAGACGCTCGCCGCGGGACAGGCGATCGTCGTCGACGCGCGGTTGCCCGCGATCGCCGTCGCCGCCGTCGCGCTCGCGCTGCGGGCGCCGTTCATCGTCGTCGTGCTGCTCGCCGCCGCGACCGCCGCCGGGCTGCGCGCGCTCGGCTGGGGCTGACGGTGCGCACCGTCGGCCCGCCTAGGGTGGGCCCATGAGCCTCTTCCGCGAGACCGCCGACGTCTCCGTACGACCCGCGGTCCCCGGCGACGACGTCGCGATGACCGCGATCCAGGTGGGCGCGTGGCGTGCCGACCACCACGAGGTGCTCGGCGACGACGTCCTCGACGCGCTCGACACCGTCCGCATGCGCGAGCAGTGGGCGGCCGCGATCTCCGCGCCGCCCGGCCCCGGCTTCGGTGTGCTCGTCGCGTGCGACGGCGCCGACGTCGTCGGGTTCGCGGCGGTCGCGCCCGGGCAGCTCCTCGCGCTCGAGGTCGAGCCCCGGCACCAGCGCGGCGGACACGGCTCGCGCCTCCTGGCCGCCGCGGTCGACCGGCTCCGTCGCGACGGCGCGACCGAGGTCGTCACGTGGGTGCTCGACGGCGACGCCGGGCGCGAGGCGTTCCTCTCCGGTGCCGGGCTCGGACCGGACGGCCGCACCCGCACCCTCGCGACCGGCGTGCGGGACGTCGTCGAGCACCGGTGGGTCGCGGAGGTCTGACGGGCTGCGCACCGCGCCCCCGGCCCCGCCCCCTCAGAGGATTCGTCACACGACGGTGACACGGTCGTGACCCACGACGCCCACGGCGCTGCGAGGATCGACCGCCATGGGACTCCTCACCGACTACTTCGCCGCCGTCGGCGACGAGCACGCCGCGAGCGTCGCCGTCGAGGGACCCGGCGCCGTGGACCCCGCGACGATGCGCCGCACGTTCGCGGCGGTCGAGCTCAAGGGCATCGACCCGTTCGTGGTGCTCGGCACGCTGACGAGCCTCCTCGTCGGCCGGCCCTACGCGGAGGTCGTCCGCCTTCCTCGGCACGGCTCCCTCGTCGCGACGGCGGGTGACGAGGGACCGTGGGTGGTCACCGTGTCCGACGAGCTCGTCGCCGCGCTCGCCGCCGCGACGTCGGCCACGGTCGAGGAGATCGCCGTCCGGTGGGCCGCGACGGACGAGCTCGCGGGCTCCGACCCCCGGGACCTGGCGGGGGCGCTGCACGAGCTGGCGGCACTGTGCGTGCGCGTGGACGACGACGGGCACCGCCTCTACTGCTGGACGAGCCTGTGAGCCGGCGGCCGGGGCGCGTCCGCCGCCGAGTGCCGTCAGGTCGCGCGACCGGGGAGCGGTCAGCGCGGACGTGCGCGGTACAGGCGGGCGGCCGAGCGCAGCGCCTCGCGGGCACGCTTCCGGTCGCCCGAGGCGTCGTACGCGAACGCGAGGTGGTACCAGGCCTCCCAGCTCTCCGGCTCGGCCTCCACCGCCGCCCGGTACGGCCCGAACGCCTCGTCCGCGGCGGCCCGGTCGACGCGGCCCCCCGGTGACCGCGGCAGGTCGTCGACGGGCAGCCGCCCGGACCCGGCGAGCTCGTCGGCCATCCGCTGCACGGTCCCCGCGAGGAGGAACTCCCGGCCCACGAGCCCGACGACGAGGAGCGGCAGGACGAGCACGCCCGCGCCGATGGCCATCGCGGCCGGCTCACCGGTCCGGATCAGGGCGGCGGCGCGGCCCGCGACCTGCCAGACGTAGAGCGCGAGCAGCGCGGTGACGAGCACCGCGCCCACGATCGCCTTCCACGGACGGCGTGCCCGCGGCCCGACGGGACCGCCCGGGTCGCGGGGCGCACCGTGGCTCACGCCAGGTCCAGCACGTTCTCGAGCCCGACGGTCAGGCCCGGTCGCGACACGACCTCGCGCACCGCGAGCAGCACGCCCGGCATGAACGACACGCGGTCGAACGAGTCCTGCCGGATGACGAGCTGCTCCCCCGGGTTGCCGAAGAGGATCTCCTCGTGCGCGACGAGCCCGCGCAGCCGCACCGCGTGCACGCGCACGCCGTCGACGTCGGCACCGCGAGCCTCCCAGCCCGTCTCCGTGGCGTCGGGGGCGGGCGCCACGCCCGCGTCGGCACGGGCCGCGGCGATCGCGGCGGCGGTGTGCCGTGCGGTGCCCGACGGCGCGTCGACCTTGTCCGGGTGGTGGAGCTCGATGACCTCGGCCGACTCGAAGTAGCGCGCGGCCTTGGCCGCGAACGTCATCGCGAGCACGGCGGAGAGCCCGAAGTTCGGGGCGATGAGGACGCCGAGGCCGGGTCGTCCGTCGTCCGCCGCGCGCGCGAGGTGCTCGACCAGTCGGCCCCGGCTCTCGTCGGTCCAGCCCGTCGTCCCGACCACGGCGTGCACCCCGGCGTCGACGAGAGCGTGGACGTTCGCCTCGGTCGCGGACGGCACGGTGAAGTCGACGGCGACGTCCGCACCGCCGAGCGTCGCCGCCGAGATCGTGTCGCCCGCGTCGAGGCGCGCGACCAGCTCGAGGTCGGGGGCGCCGTCGACCGCCGCGCACACGGTCGCGCCCATGCGGCCCGCGGCGCCCAGCACGGCGACCCGCAGCGGGCCCGAGGTGGTCTGCCTGGTGGTGTTCTGCTCGCTCACGCCCGCCACCCTATCCGGCGGGTCGACGCGTCCCGGTCGACCGGGTGACGACGAGCACGACGACGGCCGCCCCTCCCGTGCGGGAGGGACGGCCGTGCGGCGGACCGTCAGGACGCGGTCGCGGGTGCGCGTCCGCCCTGGCGGCGCTCAGTCGCCGAAGGGACCGACGCGCACGACGGAACGAGCACGCGAGGCGAGCTCGCCCGCCAGCTTGCGCACGTCGTCCGCGGTGACCGACCGGATGGCGTCGAGCGACTCCTCGACGCTCAGCAGCTCGCCGTAGACGAGCTCGGCCTTGCCCAGGCGGCTCATGCGCGAGCCCGAGTCCTCCAGGCCGAGCACGAGGCCGCCCGCGAGCTGGCCGATGCTGCGGTCGAGCTCGGCGCCCGTGATGCCGTCGTCGGCGAACCGGTCCAGCTCGCCGTGCAGCAGCGCGGTCACCTCGTCGACCTTCGAGGGCGCGCAGCCCGCGTAGAGGCCGAACGTGCCGATGCCGCCGTGACCCGACGCGAACGAGTACGTCGAGTAGGCGAGACCGCGCTTCTCGCGGATCTCCTGGAAGAGGCGCGAGCTCATGCCCCCGCCGAGGGCGGCGCTGAGGACGGACAGCGTGAACCGGCGGTCGTCCGTGGCGGAGAGTCCCGTCCCGCCGATGATGACGTTGGCCTGCTCCACCGTGCGCCGGATGGTCAGCTCGACGCCGTCGGCCCCGACGCCCGCCAGCGCGGGGTCGTGGGGGTCGCGCCGCGCGCGGGGCGCTGCGGCCGCGTCGAGCGACCACCCGCCGTCGGTCAGGGCTCGCTCCACCTGGCCGACGAGCACGTCGTGGTCGACGCCGCCCGCCGCCGCGACCACGAGGGTCTCGGGCCGGTAGTGCCAGCGGTAGTGCTCCCACACGGCGTCGCGCGGGACGGCGTTGATGGTGTCGGGCGTGCCCCCGATCGGCCGCCCCAGCGGGTGGCCGGCGAGGACGGCCGCGGCGAACTCCTCGTGGACGACGTCCGAGGGGTCGTCGTCGTTCATCGCGAGCTCTTCGAGGATGACGCCGCGCTCGGTCTCGAGCTCGTCGGCGTCGAGGCGCGCGGAGGTCACCATGTCCGTGATGACGTCGACCGCCATCGGCAGGTCGGTGTCGAGCACGCGCGCGTAGTAGCAGGTGTGCTCCTTGCCGGTCGCCGCGTTGGCCTCACCACCGACGGCGTCGAACGCCTCGGCGATGTCCATCGCGGACCGACGCGCGGTGCCCTTGAACAGCAGGTGCTCGAGGAAGTGGGTCGAGCCGAAGTGGCCGTCGGTCTCGTCGCGCGAGCCCACGCCGACCCACGCGCCCATCGTGGCCGAGCGCAGGCCCGGCATCGACTCGGTGAGCACGCGGACCCCGCCGGGCAGGACGCTGCGACGGATGGTCGCACCGTCCTGCCCGGCGGTCAGCTCGGCCCCGGCGCTGCCGGCCGGGACGAGCGGGAGGTCCCAGGGCACGTCAGGCGTCGCCGCCCTCGGTGGCCGGAGCGTCCTCCGCGGCGCCGTCACCGGCGTCCTCGACCACGGCGTGCAGCGAGAGCTTGCCGCGCGGGTCGATCTCGCCGATCTCGACCTGGACCTTCTGGCCGATGGAGAGCACGTCCTCGACGTTCTCGACGCGCTTGCCGCCCACGAGCTTGCGGATCTGGCTGATGTGCAGCAGACCGTCCTTGCCCGGGGAGAGCGAGATGAACGCGCCGAAGGACGTCGTCTTGACGACGGTGCCGACGAAGCGCTCGCCGATCTCCGGGACGTGCGGGTTGGCGATCGCGTTGATCGCCGCGCGGGCGGCCTCGGCCGAGGGGCCGTCGGTGGCGCCGATGTAGACCGTGCCGTCGTCCTCGATGGAGATGTCCGCGCCCGTCTCCTCCTGGATCTGGTTGATCATCTTGCCCTTGGGGCCGATGACCTCGCCGATCTTGTCGACCGGCACCTTCACGGAGATGACGCGCGGGGCGTTCGGGGACATCTCGTCCGGGACGTCGATCGCCTCGGCGAGCACGTCCAGGATCGTCAGGCGCGCGTCGCGCGCCTGGGTCAGCGCGCCGCCGAGCACCGAGGCGGGGATGCCGTCGAGCTTGGTGTCGAGCTGGATGGCCGTGACGAACTCGCGCGTGCCGGCGACCTTGAAGTCCATGTCGCCGAAGGCGTCCTCGGCCCCGAGGATGTCGGTGAGCGCCGCGTAGCGCGTCTCACCGTCGACCGTGTCGGAGATGAGGCCCATCGCGATGCCCGCGACGGCCGCGCGCAGCGGCACGCCCGCGTTGAGGAGCGACAGCGTCGAGGCGCAGACCGAGCCCATGGACGTCGACCCGTTGGAGCCGAGGGCCTCGGACACCTGACGGATGGCGTACGGGAACTCCTCGCGGCTCGGCAGCACCGGCACGAGCGCGCGCTCGGCGAGGGCGCCGTGCCCGATCTCGCGACGCTTGGGGCTGCCCACGCGGCCGGTCTCACCGGTCGAGTAGGGCGGGAAGTTGTAGTTGTGCATGTAGCGCTTGCGCGTCTCCGGACCGAGCGAGTCGATCTGCTGCTCCATGCGGAGCATGTTGAGCGTCGTGACGCCCATGATCTGGGTCTCGCCACGCTCGAACAGCGCGGAGCCGTGCACGCGCGGGAGCACCTCGACCTCGGCCGAGAGCGTGCGGATGTCCGCGAGCCCACGACCGTCGATGCGCACGCCGTCCGTGAGGACGCGCTGGCGCACGAGCTTCTTCTGCAGCGAACGGTACGCCGCCGACAGCTCCTTCTCGCGGCCGTCGAACCCGGCCTGGAGCTTGCCCACCATCTCGTTCTTGATCTCGTCGAGACGGTTCTCGCGGTCCTGCTTGTCCGCGATCGCGAGCGCGTCGCGCAGGTCCGCCGCGACCTCGGCCTCGACGGCCGCGAACGCGTCGTCCTGGTACTCGAGGAAGACGGGGAACTCGCGGACCGGCTTCGCGGACTGCGCGGCGAGCGAGGCCTGCGCGTCGCACAGGGCCTTGATGAACGGCTTCGCCGCCTCGATGCCCTCGGCGACGACGTCCTCCGTCGGGGCACCCACGCCCTCGTCCTTGATGAGGCCCCACGCGTTGTCGGTGGCCTCGGCCTCGATCATGGCGATCGCGACGTCGGTCGAGCCGTCCGCCGCGACGACGTTGCGGCCGGCGACGACCATGTCGAAGACGGCGCGCTCCTTGTCGGAGTACTTGGGGAACGCGACCCACTGGCCGTCGATCAGCGCTATGCGCACCGCGCCGACCGGGCCGGAGAACGGCAGGCCGGAGATCTGCGTCGACGCCGAGGCGGCGTTGATCGCGAGGGTGTCGTACGCGTCGTCCGGGTGGATCGCGAGGACGGTGATGACGACCTGGACCTCGTTGCGCAGGCCCTTGACGAACAGGGGGCGCAGCGGGCGGTCGATGAGGCGGCAGGCGAGGATCGCGTCCGTCGAGGGACGGCCCTCACGGCGGAAGAACGAGCCGGGGATGCGGCCCGCGGCGTACATGCGCTCCTCGACGTCCACCGTCAGCGGGAAGAAGTCGAACTGCTCCTTGGGGTGCTTGCCGGCCGTCGTGGCCGACAGGAGCATGGTCTCGTCGTCGAGGTACGCGGCGACGGAGCCCGCCGCCTGACGGGCGAGGCGCCCGGTCTCGAACCGGACGGTGCGGGTGCCGAAGCGACCGTTGTCGATCGTGGCCTCGGCGAACTGGATCTCGGGACCCTCCACGGGTGCCCTCCCTTTCTCGAAGCGCCGCCCGGGTAGCCCTGTCGAGGGTTCCGGTCCGTGCCGCTCGCGCGCGTGGCGCGCAGAGGGCTCCGGTCGCGCTCGACGCTCGGCGGTCTTCGATCGAGGTCCACGGCGGTACCCGTCCGTCGTCCGGGAGGACGACGCGCGACGGGGTCCGTGGGCCACTACCGAGGACCGAACGAGAGGCCGGCGGCGCAGTGGGTGTTCTACGGGTACATCTCACCAGACCAGCCCGGCCCCCGCAGGGGACCGGGCTGGAGAGGGTGGTTCAGCGGCGCAGACCGAGACGCTCGATCAGGCTGCGGTAGCGGTTGATGTCGACCTTCTGCAGGTAGCCGAGGAGACGGCGACGCTGGCCGACGAGGAGGAGCAGGCCACGACGGCTGTGGTGGTCGTGCTTGTGCTCCTTGAGGTGCTCAGTCAGGTCCTTGATGCGCTGCGAGAGCATCGCGATCTGGACCTCCGGCGAACCGGTGTCGCCCTCGCTCGTCGCGTACTCGGTCATGATGCGCTGCTTCGTGGCAGTGTCGAGCGGCACGGTTCTCCTTCGGGTTCGTTGCGCGGCGCGTCAGGAGGAACTTCCTGAGGCTCTCTGGATCCGCGGCCGATCAGACGGCCCGTCGATCTTACCAGGTGGACACCCTCGCGCGGTCCGGCCGGCGGCCGGCCCGACGGCTCGACCGGCGGCTCGACCGGCGGCTCGACCGCGGACCGGACGCAGCACGACGGCGCGACCTCCCCGCGAGGGAGGCCGCACCGTCGTGCCTGGTGGCCTGGTGGCCTGGTGGCCTGGTGGCCTGGCGGTCAGGTCACGGTGCGCCGTCGTGCCCGGCGGTGCCGTCGCCGCGGAACTCCCCCGCGGCGTCGGGCAGCACGCCTGCGAACCGCAGGACGTCCGGCAGCGTGAGGACGAGCGACCCGTCCTCGAAGTGCACTCCCTGCGCGGGCGTCCAGTGGTTGCTCGCGCGCACGTAGGACGTGTCGTCCTGACGCAGGAGGTACACGAACGTCTCCGCCAGCACCCTGCTCCCCACGTCGCCGAGGAAGCTCCCGTTGCCCTGGACCTCCGCCTCCTTGAGCACGTAGTACCACAGCGGCGTGCCGCCGTGGTCGCCTCCGCGCAGGGCGGCGAGAGCCTGCTTGACGTCGTCGCCGGCACGGTCCTCGAGCTCGGCGGTCGTCAGTGGCGTGACCCCGAGCGCGTTCGCGACCGCCTCACCCGTCGGGAGCGCGAGCATGTAGCCGCGCAGGAGGTTGCGCTGGGCGAGCTGCTTCTGCAGCGCGCTCGCGGCGAGCTGCTGCGGCGTGTGCGTGGGCGGCTCGTCGGGCAGCACGCCCTCCTTGACGAGCGTCCCGAGGCTCGGAGCGAGGAACGTGTCGATCTTCTCGGCCATGCGGAACGGCGACGGGTCGCCCTTGTCCACGAACCGCGTCCACTCGATGGGCCAGTTCGACGGGAGCGCCGGGCCGCCCGACGGTCCCGGGAACAGGCTGCCGCCGTTGCCCGTGAACTGGAACAGCTGGACCAGGCTCGCGTTGGCGGGCGGCGGCCCCGTGAAGTTGACGTTGAAGTCGTACGTGTCGCGGATCATCGAGTGGCCGAAGCGGAACGCCGCGACGGCGAACTCGAGCGGCATCGAGATCGGGTAGCGCGGGCGGTACACCGACGTGTCCCGGAAGAGGACCGCGTCGAGCACACCGGGCTTCGTTAGCGTGCGCAGGTAGTCGTTGACGACGAGCCACTGGTAGTGCCACCGCACGAGCTGGCTCGCGCGCTCGAACACTGCGCGCTCGCCCCCGACACGGACCCACGGCTCGAACTCACCGACCCAGTCGACGACCGCGTTGTGGAACCGGATCATCGCGAGGTGGAACTGCGCCACGACGAGGTTCTCGTCGTTGCGCCCGTCCGGGATGAGCGGAGAACCCGTCTCGTCGCGCGGGAGGTCGCGCTGCGCGTCGTCGCCGGGCGCGACGAGCGCGAACGTCGGGCCGCCGGGGAACGCGACGGGCTCCGTCGCGATACGGCCGAGACGGAGCTTGGCCGACCCGGGGACGTACGACGCCTCGCTGCGCGTGGTGCCGACGCCCGGTTCCCCCTCGAACACCGGCCCGCTGCCGTAGAGCGAGTCCAGGTTGAGGGCGGGGTGGCGGCCGTTGTGGAGCGAGCGGACGACGACCTTCGGGCCGAAGACCGCGAACGGGGACGCGTCGACGTCGCCCAGCGCCTGGTCGCCGCCGTCGCCGGACGTCGTGTCCGGCCCGTTCGTGTTGAGGGTGATGTCGTGGTCGATGAACTGGCCCCAGTACGTGTAGACGGCCGGGACGTGGGAGTTGAGGTCGACCGGCGGTCGCCCCGGCACCGGCGCCGGACGGGCCACCATGGCCGTGCCGAGGGCCGTGAGCGCCTGGACCGTGCTCGCCGTCGCGCCGTCGCCCACCGGCAGGTGGAACGCGGGGAACCGGTCGGCGAGCTCCGGGAAAAGGTAGTCGAACGCGGTCGTGGAGTCGTACCGGTGCAGCAGGTGGTCGCGGGCGACGGCTGCCTCCGCGGCGGGCAGGAGCGGTGCGTTCGACGACGCCGGGTCGACGCGCTCGTCGGGGGTGTCGTCGACGGCGGCGACGGTCGATCCGTGGCCGACGCTGCGCACGGTCCGGCCGATCGGGGTGGACGCCTGGTCGACGGCGTCGGGGGCGACGGCGTCGACCACGTCCTCGGCGACGGTGGCCGCCGGGTTCTGCTGAGCCTCCATGGCTCGAGCCTTCCTGTGAGTGGGACGTTGCGAGGCGGCCGACAGGGCCGCGACGGCGCAGCACGGCTGTGATGCGCCTCACACCCGGAGGGAGGCGAGCGCCGAGGGTTCGTGACCTTCGCGGTCAGCGCGACCGGACGTGCGACACCACGGCGAGCGCGACGGCCGCTGCGAGCGCCTGCGCCACGAGCGTCCCCCAGCCCGCGGATCCCACGAGGAGCGCGACCCCGAGCGGGACGGAGCCGAGGAGCGCGACGTCGGGGCCGACGCGGAAGGCGGCGGCCGCACCGGTCGGGATCCCGCCGGCGGGCGTGGCGAGGAGCGGGGCCGACCAGTCGGGCGGGGTGCGGTACGCGCTGCGGACGGCTGCGGCGCCCTGCACGACGCCGCACAGCCCGGCGAGGACGAGCCACCGCGCGTCGCCCGTGCCGAGCGCGAGCGGCACGACGCCCAGACCGAGGCAGACGACGGCCGTCAGCGCCGGGGTGACCACGCGCGCGAGCCGCCCCACCCGCGCGCCGACGGGCACGAGCGCGTCGAGGACCGGGACGAGGTCGGCGGTCCGTGCGCCCTCCGCCCCGAGGTGCGCCGCGCGCAGACCCGCGGCGACCAGCACGACGAAGGCGCCGAAGCCCGACGCGAGCGCCGGCACCTGGTGGACGACGACGAGCAGCGCCGCGAGGCCGGCGAGGTGCGCGAGCGACGTCGGGCTGCGGCGCAGCAGCACGAGGTCGGCCGCGACGACCGCCGTGGCGGGTCCGCGCACGACGCGCAGCGACGCAGCGCGCCGGACGCGCCGCTGCGCCCCGCCCGCGCGCGCGAACGCACGACCGAGCTCGCGGACGTCGAGCGAGAGCACCGCTCCGCCCACGTGGTCCAGGACCGACCCCTGCGCGCGCAGGACGGGGGCGCCCAGGCGTTCCCGGCGCGTCCACCACCAGACGGCGAGACCGGCCGCGACGGCGCCGAGGACGAGGACCACCAGCGGCGGGAGCGTCGCCGTGACGTCCGCGCCGCCCCGGAGCACGAGGGCGACGCCCGCCACCGGGACGACGGCGACGGCGACGTCCGCCCAGCGCGCGAGCCGGGCCGTGGCGCGCGCGTGCGGCTGGACGAGTCCCGCGACGACGACGAGGAGCACGGCCACGACGCCGACGGCGAGCGCGGCCCGCGCGGCGTCGACGACACCGGCGGCCGTCCCGAGCGCGATCGCCGCTCCCCCGAGCGCGCCCAGACCCGCGCCGGCGAGCAGGGCGCGGGCGTACGACGGCGAGAGGAGACCGCCGCGCCCGGACGGCGCCGGGAGCCACCACCGCGCGCCCGCGCTGCCCACCCCCAGCGGCCCGAGGCGAGCGGCGGCGGCGAGCACGACGGCCAGGAACGCGCACGTCACGAGCGCCCGGACCGTCGACGCGCTCAGCACGACGTCCGCGTCGGCGCCCGGGTCGGCGAGCAGCACCCCGCGCACCACGTTCGCGGCACCGGCGACCATCCCGACCGCGAGCAGCGCCGACACGACGGCGTAGGCGACGTCGACGACCACCTCGCCCGGACCGGCGTCGGCCCGGGCGCGCACGGCGCGGGCCGTGAGCGTGCGCAGCTCACGACCGGTGAGGAGCTCGTCCGGGTCGGTGCGCACCTCGGGCAGGGGGCCGCGCCCGGCGCCCGACGACAGCTCGCTCACGGGCGTGTCACCGCACCTCGGCGAGCACGTCGCGCGTCCGGTCGGAGGCGAGGACGGTGCACGCGTCGTCCCCGACGAGCAGCCCGTGCGGTTCCAGAGCGCCGACGAGCACCGGGTCGTGGGACGCGAGCACGACCGCCGTGCCGCGCCGGGCCTCGTCGCCGAGGAGGACCGCGAGGTCGGCGCGCATGCCCGGGTCGAGCCGCTGCTCGGGCTCGTCGAGCACGAGCAGGTCGCGCGGGCGGACGAACCCTGCGGCGAGCAGGAGCCTGCGACGCTGGCCCGACGAGAGCTCGGTCGGGAAGGCCCCGCCGTGCGAGGCGATCCCGAAGCGGTCGAGGAGCGCGTCGACGACCACGCCCGCGCGCGGTACGCCGTGGCCGCGCGCCACGAGGACGAGGTGCTCGCGCACCGTGAGCCCCGGGAAGTACGCGTCGTCGTCGAGGACGCCCGCGACGCGCGCGCGGAAGGCGCGCTCGCGCTCGTCGACCGGGCGGCCGAACGCGGCGACCGAACCCGAGAGCGGCGGCTGGAGGCCGAGGAGCGTGCGCAGGAGGGTCGACTTGCCGCTCCCGTTGGGTCCGACGACGGCCCACACCTCGCCGGCGCGCACCGTGAGGTCGACCGGCGCGCAGACCGGCACGTCCCCGTAGCCGACCCGGAGGCCGCGTGCCTCGAGGGCCGGCGCGCTCACGCCGCGGGACCCACGTCGGCCGCGAGCACCGTGCGCGCGCGCGCCACGTCGTCGTGCATCTGCGCGACGAGGGGCTCGACGCCGTCGAAGCGCAGCGTCGGCCGGAGGCGGTCGACGAGCTCGAGGACGACGTCCTCGTCGTAGAGGTCCAGGTCGGTGCGGTCGAGCACGTAGGCCTCGACGCGCCGCTCGAGTCCGTCGAACGTCGGGTTGGTGCCGATGGAGATCGCGGCGGGCAGCCGGACGTCCGGGTGGTCCGGGTCGGCGGCGGCGAGCTGCGGGCGTTCCAGCCATCCGGCGTAGACGCCGTCCGCGGGGACCATGCCGGCGATCTCCCCGAGGTTGGCCGTCGGGAACCCCAGGTCGCGACCGCGCGCGTCGCCGTGGACGACGGCTCCGCGCACCCGGTGGTGACGCCCGAGGATGCGCGCCGCCTCCCGGACGTCGCCCGCCGTGAGGAGCGCCCGCACACCGGTCGACGACCAGCGGGCGTCGTGCCCGGCGTCGCCCTCGGTGACGGGGACGCCCTGGTGCTGTCCGACGTCGTCGATCGCGACGACCTCGAACCCGTGGCGCGCGCCGAGCTCGACCATCGTGGCGAGGGTGCCGGAGTTGTCCCGTCCGAACCGCACGTCGTGACCGACGACGACGGTCCCGGCGTGCAGGCCGTCGACGAGGTACGTCTGCACGAACTCCTCGGGCGTCTGGCGCGCGAAGCCGAGCGTGTACTCCACGAGGAGGACCGCGTCGAGGCCGGTGGCCGCGAGCAGCTCGACCCGGTCCGCGATGCCCGTGATCAGCTCGGGCGCCTCGTCCGGCCGGTGCACGACGGCGGGGTGCGGGTGGAACGTCACGGCGACGGCCCGGGCGTCGCGCGACCGGGCGAGGTCGACGATGCGGCCGAGGACCTGTGCGTGGCCGCGGTGGACGCCGTCGAAGTTGCCGAGGGTCACGACGGTCGGGCCGAACCCCGACGGGACCTGGCTCAGGGCCGTCCACAGGTGCACGTGCGAGCTCCTCGGGTGGTGTAGGGATCGGTCGTCCGGCCGGTGGCGTGCCGACGTCCTGCCGGGCGACGGTGTCGCGAGGGTCAAGCCTGCCACGACGGGGACCGGCCGTCGTGACCGCGCGACCCCCGCGAGGAGGTCGGTGGTGTGGTGCAGGTCACGCAGGCGCGAGCACGAGGACGGGCCGCGCGAGGTCCGCACCGCCCCGGCGGGTGTCCTCGACGAGCGCGACGAGCGTGCCGTCGGGCGCCATCGCGGCCGTCGTCCCTGCGGCGCCCGACGCCGCGACCCACTGACCGTAGGACAGCGCGACGGACTCGGCGTCGGTGAGGTCGCGCACCGGGAAGGTCGCGCGCGCCGCGTCGGCGAGCGGCACCGTGGCGAGGACCTCGTCCCGGTCGGCCTGCGCCTCGGCCTCCTCGAGCGTGACGGCCCCCTCGAGGGCGTAGCCGCCGACCCGCGTGCGTCGCAGCGCCGTGAGGTGTCCCCCGACGCCGAGAGCGGCCCCGAGATCCCGGGCGAGCGCACGGACGTACGTGCCCGACGAGCACACGACGGTGACGTCGAGGTCGAGGGCCGCGGGGACGTCGTCGGGCAGGCCGGCGGTGCCGGGCGCGACCGTGCGCGCGTCGTGCACGTCGAACCGCGACACGGTCACGGGCCGGGCCGCGAGCTCGACCTGCTCGCCCGCACGGACGCGCGCGTACGCGCGCTTCCCGTCGACCTTGATCGCGCTGACCGCGCTCGGCGCCTGGAGGATGTCGCCCGTGAGGCGTGCCACCTCCGCGTCGAGGGCCGCCCGTACGACGCCGGACGCGTCGGCCCGGGCGACGACCTCGCCCTCGGCGTCGTCGGTCGTCGTCGTCACGCCGAGGCGCACGGTCGCCCGGTACTCCTTGTCGGCGCCCACGACGTACGTCAGCAGCTTCGTCGCCCGACCCACGCCCAGCACGAGCACGCCGGTGGCCATCGGGTCGAGCGTCCCGGCGTGCCCGACCTTGCGCGTGCCGGCGAGCCGCCGGACGCGCCCGACGACGTCGTGGCTCGTCCAGCCCGCGGGCTTGTCGACGACGAGGAGCCCGTCGGGCGCGGTCGGGCGCCGCGGCGGCGGCGCGGGGCGGTCAGTCCTCGGCGCGCTCATCGCCCTGCTCGGGCGTGCGGTACGGGTCCTCGTCGCCCGCGAAGGACTTGCCCTCGCGCAGCGCGGCGAGCTCGGCGTCACGACGCCGGGCCTCGATGAGCGCAGCGTCGAGGTGCGCCGCCGTCTCGGGCACGGAGTCCAGGTGGAACTCGAGCGTCGGCGTGAGGCGGATGCCCGTCTGCTTGCCGACCTCGGACCGGATGATCCCCTTCGCGCTCTCCAGCGCGGCGGCGGTGCCCTCCCGCTCCTCGTCGGTGCCGTAGACCGTGTAGAACACCGAGGCGTTCTGCAGGTCCCCGGTCACGCGCACGTCGGTGACGGTGACGAACCCGAGCCGCGGGTCCTTGATCCGCGTGTCGAGCATCTGCGCGACGATGACCTTGATCCGGTCGGCGAGCTTCCTCGCCCGAGGGTGATCGACCATGACATTCTTCCTTTCATGCCGGGCGGCGCCGGCTCGATGACGGGACGACCGTACGCCGCGCCGTGGTCCCCGGCCGAGCCGGGGGGCGCACGCAGAGGACCGGGGCGCAGCAGGGCGGCGGCGGGTCGTGGTGGGTCTGGCGGGAGCCCGCGAGGGACGAGCGGGCGGATGGTAGACCCGCCGCCGCCCTGCGGAGTCACGGTCCGGAGGTGAGCCGGCGCCGCAGGTACGCCCGGGGGCGGCCACGAAACGTGACCGCCCCCGAGCAACGTCGAACGTCAGGAACGCGGCTTCTCCCGCATCTCGAACGTCTCGATCGTGTCGCCGATCTGCAGGTCGTTGAAGGACCCGAGCCCGATACCGCACTCGTAGCCCTCGCGGACCTCGGTCGCGTCGTCCTTGAACCGCTTGAGCGACTCGACCGTGAGGTTGTCCCCCACGACCTTGCCGTCGCGCAGCACGCGCGCCTTGGCGTTGCGGCGGATCTCGCCGGACCGGACGATCGACCCGGCGATGTTGCCGAACTTGGAGGAGCGGAAGATCTCGCGGATCTCCGCGGCGCCCAGCTGGGCCTCCTCGTACTCCGGCTTGAGCATGCCCTTGAGCGCTGCCTCCACGTCGTCGATCGCCTGGTAGATGATCGAGTAGAAGCGGACGTCGACGCCCTCGCGCTCGGCCAGGTCCTCGACGCGCTCGCCGAACTTCACGTTGAAGCCGATGATGATCGCGTTGTCGACCGTCGCCAGGTTGACGTCGTTCTGCGTGATGGCACCCACACCGCGGTGGATGACGCGCAGCTCGACCTCCTCGCCGACGTCGATCTTGAGCAGCGCGTCCTCGAGCGCCTCGACGGCACCCGACACGTCGCCCTTGAGGACGAGGTTGAGGGTCTCGACCTTGCCCTGCTGGAGCGCCTGCGTGAAGTCCTCGAGGCTGATGCGCTTGCGGCGCTTGGCAAGGAGGGCGGCGCGCTCGGCGGCCTCGCGCTTCTCGGCGATCTGACGGGCGGTGCGCTCGTCGGGTGCCACGAGGAACGTGTCGCCGGCGCTCGGCACGGACGCGAGCCCGAGCACGAGGACCGGACGGGCGGGGCCCGCCTCGGTCACGGCGGTGCCGTGCTCGTCGAACATCGCGCGGACGCGGCCGTGGGCCGTGCCGGCGACGATCGCGTCACCGACGTGCAGCGTGCCGGACTGGACGAGGACGGTCGCGACGGCGCCGCGGCCCTTGTCCAGGTTGGCCTCGATGGCGACACCGCGCGCGTCCTTGTCGGGGTTGGCGCGCAGGTCGAGCGAGGCGTCGGCCGTGAGCAGGACGGCCTCGAGGAGGTCGTCGATGCCCATGTTCTGCTTCGCGGAGACGTCGACGAACATCGTGTCGCCGCCGTACTCCTCGGCCACCAGGTTGTACTCGGTGAGCTGCTGGCGGATCTTGGCGGGGTTGGCCCCCTCCTTGTCCACCTTGTTCACCGCGACGACGATCGGGACGTTCGCCGCCTGGGCGTGGTTGAGCGCCTCGATGGTCTGCGGCATGACGCCGTCGTCGGCGGCCACGACGAGGATCGCGATGTCCGTCACCTGGGCACCACGGGCACGCATGGCGGTGAACGCCTCGTGACCCGGGGTGTCGATGAAGGTGATGGCGCGGTCGTTGCCCTCGTGCTCGTGGCGCACCTGGTAGGCACCGATGTGCTGCGTGATGCCGCCGGCCTCGCCCGCGACGACGTCCGTCTGGCGGATCGCGTCGAGGAGCTTGGTCTTTCCGTGGTCGACGTGCCCCATGACGGTGACGACCGGCGGACGCGCCGCCAGCTCGTCGTCGCCCTCGGCCTCGAGCTCGGCGTCCAGGTCGATGTCGAACGACCCGAGCAGCTCGCGGTCCTCCTCCTCGGCCGAGACCATCTCGATGATGTAGCCGAGCTCGGACGCGAGGGTGCCGAACGTGTCCTCGTCGAGCGACTGCGTCGCGGTCGCCATCTCACCGAGGTGGAACAGCACCGTGACGAGGCTCGCCGGGTTCGCGTCGATCTTGTCGGCGAAGTCGTTCAGGGACGAGCCGTGCCGCAGGCGGACGACGGTCTTGCCGTTGCCGCGGGGAACCTGCACGCCGCCGAGCGACGGCGCCTGCATCTGCTCGAACTCCTGGCGCTTCGCCCGCTTCGACTTGCGTCCACGGACGGGGCGTCCGCCGGCGCGACCGAAGGCACCCTGGGTCGACCCGCGGCCTGCGCCACCGGGACGACCGCCACCACCGGGGCGACCGGCGAAACCGCCACCGGCGCCGGGGGCACCGCCACCGCCACCGGGACGGCCGCCGAAGCCACCGCGGCCTCCGCCGCCACCGCCGCCGCCGGGACGACCACCGGGAGCAGGACGCTCACCGGGACGGCCGACCGAGGTGCGGCCCGGCATCATGCCCGGGTTCGGACGGGGACCACCGGGACGCGGCGCGGGGCGGGGACCACCGGGACGGGGACCGCCCGAGCGCTCGCCACCACCGGCAGCAGCCCCGGCGTCGGTGCGCTCAGGACGGCTGCCCGGACGGGGCATGCCCTGGCTGGGCGCGAACGGGTTGTTGCCCGGGCGCGGGGCGCCGGGGCGAGGACCGCCCTGGCGCGGCATGCCCTGGCTGGGCGCGAACGGGTTGTTGCCCGGGCGCGACGCACCGGGGCGTGCGCCGGGACGCGGCGCGGGCGTGTTGGAGCCACCGCCCGGCTTGGGCGAGGCGGTCGGCTTCTGCGCGGGCGCAGGAGCCGGCGCGGGCGCCGGACGCTCTGCGGGCGCCGCTGCCTCGGCCGCAGGTGCCTGCGGCGCGGGCGCCGTGGCCGGTGCCTCGGCGGCAGGGGCCTCCGTCGCCGGTGCCGGGCGCGGCTCCGCCTTCGGGGCGGGCTTCGGTGCTGCGGGCTTCGACGCCGCCGCGGGCGCCGGACGGGCGGCCGCAGGACGGCTCGGCGCTGCTCCCCCGGCGGGGAAGGCGTCGCGCAGCTTGCGGACCACCGGTGGCTCGATGGTCGAGGATGCCGAGCGGACGAACTCACCGAGCTCCGTCAGCTTGGTCATGATGGTCTTGCTCTCCACCCCGAGCTCCTTCGCGAGCTCGTAGACGCGGACCTTTGCCACAACTCTCCTGTCTCGGCCCGCCCCGGACAGGGAGGACCGTCGTTAGTGCTGGGTGCTCATCGCTGGGTACTCATCGCGTGCCCATCGGCTTCTAACCCGCTTCCTTGTCGACGTGTCGTGCAGTGCGGCCGTGCGTGCGGCCACAGGGTGACCCGGCCCGGGTCATCCGGGGTCCTGGTCGTGACGCGCGGTTCGATCGTCCTTCTCCTGCTGGGCCTCGACGACGGCGCGGACCGCGGCGAGGTCGAGCGGGCCTACGAGTCGCAGGGCCCGCGGGACGGCCCGCCGGCGTTCCGCCGCCTCGAGGCACCGCGTCGTCGCGTGGAGCCACGCGCCGCGCCCTGGGAGCGACCGCCGGACGTCGACCGCGAGCCGGGGCTCGTCGGCGCTCGTGCCGGACCGGTCGACGACCAGACGGAGGAGGACGGATCTCAGGTCGCGCTCCCGGCACCCGACGCACGTGCGGACCGGACCCGACACCGGAGTTCCGGGGTTCGGGGGGAGGTCCGTGGGCACGGTCGGGATGCGGGCACGCGGCCCGGTCGATGACAGTCTAGCGCGCTGCCCCGCGGTACGTGACCGAGGCACCGTGCGCGCTACCGCTCCGCGGGCTCTCGACCCGCGGTCGGGGCCTCGCCGGCGGAGGAGCTCCGGTGGTCGGGAGACGCACCGTCGCCGCCCTCGTCGGAGCGGATGTCGATCCGCCACCCCGTGAGCTTCGCGGCGAGCCGGGCGTTCTGCCCCTCCTTGCCGATCGCGAGGGAGAGCTGGAAGTCCGGGACGACGACGCGGGCGGCGCGGGCCTCCGCGTCGACGATCGTGACGGACGACACACGGGCCGGCGAGAGAGCGTTCGCGACGAGGCGCGCAGGGTCGTCGCTGTGGTCGACGATGTCGATCTTCTCGCCGTGCAGCTCCGCCATGACCGCGCGGACGCGCGAGCCCATCGGCCCGATGCACGCGCCCTTGGCGCCGAGCCCCGGCACGGTCGAGCGCACGGCGACCTTGGACCGGTGTCCCGCCTCGCGGGCGATCGCGGTGATCTCCACGGAGCCGTCCGCGACCTCGGGGACCTCGAGCTCGAACAGCTTGCGCACGAGGTTCGGGTGCGTGCGGCTCAACGTGATCTGCGCGCCCTTCATTCCCCGGGCGACCTCGAGGACGTACGCGCGCAGGCGCTCGCCGTGCACGTACTCCTCGGTCGGGACCTGCTCGTGCGGCGGCAGGACCGCCTCGGTCCCGCCGACGTCGACGAGCACGACGCGCGGGTCGCGGCCCTGCTGGATGACCCCGGCGAGGACCTCGCCCTCCTTGCCGCGGAACGTGCCGAGGATCTGGTCGTCCTCGGCGTCCCGCAGGCGCTGCACGATGACCTGGCGCGCGGTGGACGTCGCGATGCGGCCGAAGTCCGCCGGCGTGTGGTCGAACTCGGGGCCGTGCTCGACGGGACCGCGCGGCGCGTCCTCGTCGTCGTCCTCCGACGGCGTCGCCGGGAGCTCCTCGCGGGCCCAGACCGTGACGTGGCCGCTCTTGCGGTCGAGCTCGACGCGCGCCCGGGGGTACGCGTCGGGCGTGCGGTGGTACGCGGACAGCAGGGCCTGCTCGATCGCGGCGACGAGGACGTCGAGGCTGATGTCCTTCTCGCGCTCCAGCAGGCGCAGCGCGCTCATATCGATGTCCATCGATCAGACCTCCTCGTCGTGGGGACCGCGGCCCGCGGTCTCGTCGTCGGCATCCGCCGTGTCGTCGGCGTCGAGCTCCGGCAGGTCGGCCTCGAGCGCGCGCTTCAGCTCGACCTGGACCTGCCCGCGCGCGACGTCCCCGAGGGCGACGACGCGGTCGGTCGTCGCGCCGCGCGGACCGGCGACGTCGAGGTGCAGCCCGGCGTCGTCGACGGCGCGGAGCCGCCCCTCGACGGAACCGCCGTCGGCCAGGACGAGCCGCACCAGCCGGCCGCGCGCGCGCAGGAAGTGGCGGCGCTCCGTCAGCGGCCGGTCGGTGCCGGGCGTCGAGACCTCGAGCGTGTAGGCGCCGGGAAGGGCGTCCAGCTCGTCGAGCGCGGCGGAGATCGGTCGCGTGGCCTCGGCCACCGCGTCGAGGCTGAGGCTGCCCTGCGCATCCTCGGGGAGGTCGAGGACCACCCGGACCACGGACCGCGCACCGGCGCGGGAGACCGTGACGTCCTCGAGGTGGAGCCCTGCCTCGTCCACCACCGGCTCGAGTCCCCGGCGCACGCTCTCCCGGAGCGCGTCACCGCCTCTGCCGCCGGTCTCCCCAGCGGCCTGTCGGCCCGCCTGCCCTGCCATCACTCAGCTCCTGTCCGCTCCCACGCCGGGCACGGATACGACCGGTGTGTTGTTGTGCTGTCTCTCGACCAGGGTCCAGCGTAACGACTCGCGCACCCGGAACATGACATCATCGCCCCCGATGACACCCGACGCCACCGCTGCCCGCCTCGCGCCCGGAGCCTCCGGGCGGGTCGCCCTGCGCAGCCCTCGGCCCCTGGTCCACGGCCGCCGCCACCGACGGCCGGTGCTCGCGGCGCTCGCCCTCGTGACCACCCTGCTGGTGGCGGGGTGCGGTGTGCGGCTCGAGACCCCCGAGCCCACGGAGCCGAGCCCCGACGTGCACGAGGTCGTCCGCCGGGCCGCCGTGGACGACGCGCTCGCCGTCGAGGACCTCGCGGCCGCCGTGGCACCGACCGTCACCGACCCGACCGTGCTCGCGGCGCTCGACGAGGCGGGCCGCTTCGCCGAGCAGCACGTGCAGGCGCTCGGCGGCGTGTACGAGTCGGGCCTGCCCGTGCCCACGGAGACCGACGGCGAGAGCTCGCCCGAACCGGTCGAGGTCACGACGTCGCCGGCCCCCGGTGAGGGGGACGACGAGGGTCCCGACGACCCCGCGGGCGACGGTTCGCAGGACGCACCGGTCACCGGGGACGGGACGGCGGACGGCACGAGCACCGCGGCGCCGACCACGGACGACGTCGTGACGGCGCTCGTCGGGGCGGCGCAGCGCACGCGCGCGTCCGCCGACCTGACGCAGGACGCGGAGCTCGCCCGACTGCTCGCGTCGGTCGCGGCGTCGGAGCACGTCTCGGCGCAGCGTCTCGCCGCCGCGACGGGCTCCGAGGCCGCGACGGACCTCGACGTCGCCGTCGTCCCTGTCGAGGACACGCCCTCGGGCGTCGGTGCCGCCGACCTCGCGACGCTCGTCGCCGCCGAGGACGCCGCCGGGTACGCCCTGGAGGTGCGCGGCGCCCAGGTCGACGGGGACGTCCGCACCGCGGCCGTCGCCCGCGCCGCCGAGCACCGCGCGCGGGCCCAGGCCTGGGCGCTCGCCGCAGGGACCGACGGCACGGACCAGGACCCGCGCCGGACCGCCTACGTGCTCCCTGACGGCGAGGACGTCACGACGCTCGCCCGGCGGCTCGAGACGGAGCTCACGGCGTCGTACGCGTCGCTCGTCGCGACCGCCGCCCCGGAGTCCCGCGGGGACGCGCTCGCGCTGCTCACCGACTCGTGGCTCGCCGCGCTCGCGTGGGGCGCGGCGCCCGTCGCGTTCCCCGGGATGCCGGAGCAGCAGCCCGCCTCCTGACGGGCCCCGCTCCGGCGTCCCGGAGCACCGGACGCGGCGGCCTCGGACACGGCCTGCTCAGGCGAGCAGCGCGTCCACCTGCTGCGCGACGTGCTCGACGGCGTCTCCCACCGCGACCTGCACGGCCTCGCCCGCGCGCGGGCGCACCTCGACGACCCCGTCGGCGAGACCACGGCCGACGACGAGCAGGAGCGGCACGCCGAGCAGCTCGGCGTCCTTGAACTTCACGCCCGGCGAGACCTTCGGGCGGTCGTCGTACACGACCTCGACACCGCGCGCGGCCAGCTCGGTCGCGAGCCGGTCGGCCTCCTCGAAGATGCTCGCGTCCTTCCCGGTGGCGACGACGTGCACGTGCGCCGGGGCGACGTGCGCGGGCCAGGCGAGCCCGGCGTCGTCGTGGTTCGCCTCGGCGAGGGCCGCGAGCACACGCGTGACGCCGATGCCGTACGAGCCCATCGTCACGACGACCTGCTTGCCGTTCTCGTCGAGCACCGTGAGGCCGAGGGCCTGGGCGTACTTGCGGCCGAGCGCGAAGATGTGGCCGATCTCGATCCCGCGCGCGAGCTCGAGCGGGCCCGACCCGTCCGGGGCGGGGTCGCCGGCGCGCACCTCGGCGGCCTCGACGGTGCCGTCGGCGGAGAAGTCCCGCTCGGCGACGAGGTCGAACACGTGGCGCCCGTCCTCGTTCGCCCCGGTGATCCAGCGTGTGCCCGCGACGACCCGCGGGTCGAGCAGGTACCGGATCGAGTGCCGCACGGGCTCGCCGTCGGCGGCGTCGTCGCGCGCGTCGGGCGCCTCGCGCTGGACGTTGGGGCCGAGCACCTGCGGGCCGAGGTAGCCCTTGACGAGCTCGGGGTGCGCGGCGAAGTCCGCGTCCGTCGCGGGCTCGACCTCGGCGGGCTCGAACGCCGCACCGACGCGCTTGAGGTCGACCTCGCGGTCGCCCGGCAGGCCGACGACGACGACCTCGCGGCGCCCGTCCGGGTGCGTCACGGCGAGCACGACGTTCTTCAGCGTGTCCGCGGCGGTCCACGCCCGGTCGCCGCGGGGGTGGTGCTCGTTCGCGAAGGCGACGAGCGAGTCGATGGTGGGCGTGCCCGGGGTGTCCTCGACGTGCGCGGTGGGCGCGGCGGTGTAGTCGACGGCGTCGGGCACGGGCGTGACCACGGCCTCGACGTTCGCCGCGTAGCCTCCCGCGGAGCGCACGAAGGTGTCCTCGCCGATCGGCGTCGGGGTGAGGAACTCCTCCGAGCGCGAGCCGCCCATCGCGCCGGACGTCGCCGCGACGACGACGTACTCGAGGCCGAGGCGCTCGAAGATGCGCCGGTACGCGTCCCGCTGCGCCTCGTACGAGCGCTCGAGGCCTTCGTCGGACACGTCGAACGAGTACGCGTCCTTCATGACGAACTCGCGCCCGCGGATGAGCCCGGCGCGCGGACGCGCCTCGTCGCGGTACTTCGTCTGGATCTGGTAGATCGTCAGCGGCAGGTCCTTGTACGACGAGTACAGGTCCTTGACGAGGAGCGTGAACATCTCCTCGTGCGTCGGGGCGAGGAGGTAGTCGCCGTCCTTGCGGTCCTTGAGCCGGAAGATGTTCGGCCCGTACTCCGTCCAGCGGCCCGTCGCCTCGTAGGGCTCCTTGGGCAGCAGCGCCGGGAAGTGCACCTCCTGCGCGCCCGCGGCGGCCATCTCCTCGCGCACGACGGCCTCGACCTTGCGCAGGACGCGCAGACCGAGCGGGAGCCACGTGTAGATGCCGGGGGCGGCGCGGCGGATGTAGCCCGCGCGGACGAGGAGCCGGTGGCTCGCGACCTCGGCGTCGGCCGGGTCCTCGCGCAGCGTCCGGACGAACAGGGAGGACAGGCGCAGCAGGTCGGCAGCGCCGGTGCTGGAGCGGCGCGCGGGGACGGCGCCGGACGTGACGGAAGACATGCGCCCAACCCTACCGGCGGGGAGGATGGCCCCATGCCCGAGCTCCCCGAGGTGGAGGCCCTCGTCCGCTTCCTCGACGACCGCGCCACGGGACGCACGGTCGTCGCCGCCGACGTCGCGCAGATCGCTGCGCTCAAGACGTTCGACCCGCCCGTCACCGCGCTCGTCGGAGGCACCGTCGCGGGGGCGCGCCGGCACGGCAAGTGGCTCGACCTCGCCGTGTCGCCCTCCACCGCACCCCCGGGCGCGCACGGGGCGGCCGACGACGCGCTGCACCTCGTCTTCCACCTCGCCCGCGGCGGCTGGCTGCGCTGGTCGGAGAAGGCGCCCACGACGCCGGTGCGCCCGCGTCTCGGCGGTGGCGGCGGCGGGAAGATCGCCTCGCTCGCGCTGCGCGTCCGGTTCGACGACGGCTCGGGGTTCGACCTCACCGAGGCCGGCACGCGCAAGCGGCTCGCGGTGCACTTCGTGCGGGACCCGGCCGAGGTGCGCGCGATCGAGACGCTGGGCGTCGAGCCGCTGGACCCGGCGTTCACGCCCGAGGTGCTGGCCGGGCTCATGGCCGCGCGGAACCAGCAGGTCAAGGGCCTCCTGCGCGACCAGTCCTCGATCGCGGGGATCGGCAACGCCTACTCCGACGACATCCTGCACGCCGCGCGGACGAGCCCGTTCAAGCTCACGCGCTCGTTCACGCCGGACGAGGTCGCCCGGGTGCACGCCGCGGTGGGCGAGGTGCTCGGCGAGGCCGTCGCGGCGTCGTCGGGCAGGCCGGCCGCGGAGCTCAAGGACGCGAAGCGGTCCGGGATGCGCGTGCACGGGCGGACCGGGAAGCCGTGCCCCGTGTGCGGGGACACGGTGCGCGAGGTGAGCTTCGCCGACCGGAGCCTGCAGTACTGCGCGACGTGCCAGACGGGCGGGCAGGTGCTCGCCGACCGTCGCCTGTCGCGCCTGCTCAAGTGAGGCGGCGGGACGCCGGCTCAGAACAGGACGGTCGCGAAAGTCCCCACCTGCTCGAAGCCGACGCGGCGATACGTCGCGAGCGCCCTCGTGTTGTAGTCGTTGACGTAGAGGGAGACGACGGGAGGACGGACCGACGACCCCGGTGCCGCCTGCCGGGCGAGGGAGACGACGGCCGCCATCCCCGGTGCGGCGAGGCCGCGACCGCGGTACCGCGGGTCGACCCACACGCCCTGCACCTGGGCGACACGGTTCGTCACCGCGCCGAGCTCCGCCTTGAACACCACGTGCGGCCGGGCGCCCGGCCCCTCGAGGCGCACGAACGACCGGCCGGCCGCGACGAGGGAGCGCACCCGCTCCTCGTACGCCCGACCACCGCCCTCGACGGGCGAGTACCCGACCTCCTCGGTGAACATGCGCACGCACGCGGGCAGCACGACGGGCACCTCCGCGACCGTCGAGCGGCGGACGGACGGGTCCGGGTCGACGTCGGGCGCGCGGTCGATGGCGAGCGACGGCTGGTCGGCGCGCACCTCGCGGGGCGCGGGCCACGTCTCCGCGAGGACGCCCCACAGCGCGAGCACGGCGGCGCGCTCCCCGACGACCGACGACGAGCGGCGACCGCCACGCTGCGCGAACGCCGCGAAGCCGGCCACGGCGGCACGGCGGTCGACGTCGTCGAGCGTCGGCGGGAGCACCGGGACGAGGTTGGCGCCCGCCCAGCACACGGCCTCCAGAGGGCCGTGCCCGGGGAATCCCCACGCGTGGCCGCCCGCGGCCCGCAGGCCGACGCGGAGGGCCACCTCGAGGCGCGCCGCCGCGAGGGCGGAGGCCACGGGGTCCGTCGCGCACACCGCGAGCGCCTCGGGCACGTCGGCGTCGGAGAGCTCGCGCGCGTCCGACCCGGCCCGCGGCCGCAGGGCCGGGACCGACGGACGCCAGCGTGCCACCGTGGTCAGCCCACGGTGACGACCGGCGGACCGGCCTGCGCGTCGTTCTCGGGCGTCATCGTCTCGGCGATGCGCAGCGCCTCCTCGATGAGCGTCTCCACGATGAGCGACTCGGGCACGGTCTTGACGACCTCGCCCTTGACGAAGATCTGCCCCTTGCCGTTGCCGGACGCGACACCGAGGTCGGCCTCGCGGGCCTCGCCCGGGCCGTTGACGACGCAGCCCATGACCGCGACGCGGAGCGGGACCTCCATGCCCTCGAGGCCGGCGGTCACCTTCTCCGCGAGCGTGTAGACGTCGACCTGGGCCCGGCCGCACGACGGGCACGAGACGATCTCGAGCTTGCGCGGGCGCAGGTTGAGCGCTTGCAGGATCTGGTTGCCGACCTTGACCTCCTCGACCGGCGGGGCCGAGAGGGACACGCGGATCGTGTCGCCGATGCCCTGGCTGAGCAGCGCGCCGAACGCGGTCGCGGACTTGATCGTGCCCTGGAAGGCCGGCCCGGCCTCGGTCACGCCGAGGTGCAGCGGCCAGTCCCCCGCCTGCGAGAGCAGCTCGTAGGCGCGGACCATGACGACGGGGTCGTTGTGCTTGACGGAGATCTTGAAGTCGTGGAAGTCGTGCTCCTCGAACAGCGACGCCTCCCACACCGCCGACTCGACGAGCGCCTCGGGCGTCGCCTTGCCGTACTTCGCGAGCAGGCGCTTGTCGAGCGAGCCCGCGTTGACCCCGATCCGCAGCGACGTGCCGTGGTCCTTCGCCGCCTGGGCGATCTCCTTGACCTGGTCGTCGAACTGCCGGATGTTGCCCGGGTTGACGCGCACGGCCGCGCACCCGGCCTCGATCGCCGCGAAGACGTACTTCGGCTGGAAGTGGATGTCCGCGATGACGGGGATCTGCGACTTCTTCGCGATCACCGGCAGCGCGTCGGCGTCGTCCTGCGTCGGGCACGCGACGCGCACGATGTCGCAGCCCGACGCCGTGAGCTCGGCGATCTGCTGGAGGGTCGCGTTGATGTCCGTCGTCTTCGTCGTCGTCATCGACTGGACGCTGATCGGCGCGTCGCCGCCCACCTCGACCTTGCCGACCTTGATCTTGCGGGTCGGGCGGCGCGGCGCGAGGACCGGCGGCGGGGCGGCGGGCATTCCGAGGCTGATGGGTACGCTCACGCCCCCTAGTATCCCCCGCGCCCGTGCCCGACGGCGCACGTCGGACCTGTCCGGCAGGTCACCTTCCCTGTCGGTCCGGCACATCGTCGCGGAACCTCCACAGGAGGTCTGACCGGCGCGCTAGGCGAGCTGCACCGGGTCGACGATGTCCGCGAGGATGAGCAGCGCCCCCACGCCGATGAGCACCACGAACATCACGTACGCGACGGGCATCATGCGGGCGACGTCCGCGGGGCCCGGGCGCGGGAGGCCGCGCACTCGCGCGGCCGTACGCTTCGCGCCCTCGTAGAGCGCGTTGACCACGTGGCCGCCGTCGAGCGGGAGCAGCGGGATGAGGTTGAACACGAACAGCGCGACGTTGAGCGCGGCGAGCAGGAGCAGGAACTGCTGGACCTGCGCGACCACCTCGCTGTCGCTGCCCGCGATGTCGACCGCGACCTGCCCCGCGCCGACGATGCTCGCGACGCCGTTCGGGTCGCGCGGCGCGTCGGTGAAGGTGGCGTGGACGGCGTCGGCGACCTTGACCGGGAGGGTCACGACGATCGCCGCGGTGCCGCTCACCTGCTGCCACGTGGCCTCGAGGGCGGTACCGACCCCGAGCGACTGCCGCTCGGCGGTGGGCGTGAACCCGACGAAGCCGGCGGGCTCCGTGACGGGCTCCCCCGCGTCGTCGACGACGGGCGTCCCGTCCTCGGCGACCACCTGGCGCTGCACCTCGACGGGCGTGATCGAGAGCGTCACGTCCTCGCCGCCGCGCTCGACGACCACGGGGACGCTCTCGTCGGCCGCCCCGCGGATCATGCCGGAGAGCTGCTCCCACGAGCCGACGGGGGCGCCATCGAAGGACACGACCGTGTCGCCGGGCTCGAGGCCGGCCGCCGCGGCCGGCGACTGCGGGTCCCCCGCCGCGCACTGCGTCTGCTCGGCGGTCACGGTCCCCGAGACGCACGGCGTGACGCTCGCGACCGTCGTCGTGGCGGCGGGCAGACCGATGCCGACGAAGACGATCAGCGTGAGCACCACGGCGATGAGCAGGTTCATGAACGGGCCGCCGAGCATGACGACGACCTTCTTCGGCGCGGAGAGGTTGTAGAAGGCCCGGTGCTCCTCGCCGGGCCGGATCTCCTCGGTGCTCGCGTCGCGCGCGTCGGCGACCACCTGGGAGAAGAAGCCCTGGCCGCGCGGACGGGCGCCGGCCGGTGCGGGGGGCATCATCCCGACCATGCGGACGTAGCCGCCGAGCGGGATCGCCTTGACCCCGTACTCGGTCTCCCCCTTGCGACGCGACCACAGGGTCGGGCCGAAGCCGACCATGTACTGGCTCACGCGCACGCCGAACCTCTTCGCGGGCACCATGTGGCCCACCTCGTGCAGGGCGATGGACACCACGAGCCCCAGCACGAAGACGGCGACGCCGATCACGACTGCCATACGTTCCTCAACCCGTCCCTCGACTCGTCGCTCACCGACCGGTCCTCGATCCTCGGTCCCGCCGGGCCCCGCTCAGCGCCGGCCCAGCAGCTCGTTCGCGCGTGCCCGCGCCCAGTCCTCCGCGGCGGACACGTCGTCCAACGTCACACGGTCCGCCGCGGTTCCCCCGTGCGCCGCGAGCACGCGCTCGACCGTCGTCACGATGTCACCGAAACCTGCGCGTCCGCTGAGGAACGCCGCGACGGCCTCCTCGTTCGCCGCGTTGTAGACCGCGGGGTGCGTGGCGCTCGCCGCGACCGCGGCGCGCGCCAGACCCACGGCGGGGAACGCCTGGTCGTCGAGCGGCTCGAACGTCCACGACGTGGCCCGCGTCCAGTCGCACGGCGGGGTCACGACGTCGAGCCGCTCGGGCCAGCTCAGCCCGAGGGCGATGGGCAGGCGCATGTCCGGGGGCGACGCCTGGGCGATCGTCGAGCCGTCGACGAACTCCACCATCGAGTGCACGACCGACTGCGGGTGCACGACGACGGTGATGTCGTCGACCGGCACGTCGAACAGCAGGTGCGCCTCGATGAGCTCCAGGCCCTTGTTCATGAGGCTCGCCGAGTTGACCGTGACCACGGGGCCCATGGCCCACGTCGGGTGCGCGAGCGCCTGGTCGACGGTCGCGGCCTTCACGTCGTCCGCCGCCCAGCCGCGGAACGGCCCGCCGGAGGCGGTGAGGACCAGCCGGCGCACCTCGCCGCGCCCTCCCGAGCGCAGGCACTGCGCGATCGCGGAGTGCTCCGAGTCGACGGGCACGATCTGGTCCGCGCGCTGCTGCGCGGCCCGCACGAGCGCGCCGCCCGCGACGAGCGACTCCTTGTTGGCGAGGGCCAGGGTCGACCCGCCGCGCAGCGCGGCGAGCGTCGGGCCGAGGCCGACGGACCCGGTGACGCCGTTGAGCACGACGTCGCTCCCCCGCCCGGCGAGCTCGGCGGCGGCGTGCGGTCCGGCGAGCAGCTCAGGGGCCGCGTCGCGACCCGCGAACGCGTCGGCGAGCGCGGCCTCCAGCGGGCCCGCCCGGGTCGCGTCGGCCACGGCCACCGCCGCGACGCCCAGGTCTGCGGCCTGGCGCGCGAGCAGCTCCACGTCGCCGCCCCCCGCGGACAGCGCGTCGACGCGGAACCGGCCCGGGTGGGACCGGACGACGTCGATCGCCTGGGTCCCGATCGATCCGGTCGACCCGAGGATCGTCAGGGAGCGGGGCGCGGTGGACGGGCGATCGTGCATGGTCACCATCCTCCCAGGCTTGCCGGACCTGACCGCACCGGCCGCGACCGGGTCCCGTCGGTCTGCCGACGGGGTCGGGCCGGTCAGCGCCGGCCGGGGCTCGTCCACTCGAGCGTGTACCGGAAGAACAGCCGGCGCCGGACCCGGGCGCCCGGCAGCAGCGCGCGAGCCGCCCGCACGATCTCGTCGACCGAGCGTCCGGGGGCGCGGACGGGCATCCCCGGCGCGTCGGCCCCGGGATCGCCCGGACGCGCCCGCCGCGGGTGCTTGACCATCCCGACGAGCGGGTTGAGCACCGCCGAGACCACGTCGACGGCGACGTCGCGCGGCGAGGCCACGCGCGCGAGGCCGACGACGAGCAGCCTGCCACCGGGCGCGAGCAGGTCCCGGGCCCGTGCGAGGGCGTCCTCGAGGTCGAGGTGGTGCAGGACGGCCACCATCGTCACGACGTCGTACGCCTGCGGCTCGGTGCCCGCGTCGGTGGGACCGCCGGCCCCGGGCACGCCAGGACGAGGAACGTCCGGGCGGGGATCGCCGGGGCGGAGAGCCTCGGGGCCTGGCAGCGCCTCGGGGTCCGGCAGCGCCTCGGGGTCCGGCAGCGCCTCGGCGCGCAGCACGTCCTGCGGTGAGCCGACGGCGTCGAACGCCGTCCGCCGGACCGTCACGCGCGGGTCGCCGGCGAGACGCGCACGCGCGGCCGCCACCATCCCCGCGTCGGCGTCGATGCCGTGCACGGCCTCGACACGTCCGCGCAGGACCCCGAGCAGGGCTCCCGCGCCGCACCCCACGTCGAGGGCGAGCCGGGCACCGCGGGGCACGCGCCGCACGACCCACGGGTGGAAGTGCTCGTTGTGGTTCCACGGATGACGTGCGTTGACCTCGGCCAGCCGTGCCACCGCCCGTCGGACGACCGGGTGGGACGCGGTCCGAGGGTCGGCCGTCACGAGACGGCCGTCGGCCCGACCGGGCCCGTCGCCGCTGCCCGGGCTCGGGCAGAGCCCGGGTCCTGCGTCACTCGACGCCGAGCAGCACCTCGATGGCCCGCGCGAAGAACGCGTCGACCGCGCCCTCGGCATAGCCGTCGCGGCCGCGGGCACGCCCGAACGTCGCGGAGCGGATCTCCGCGGCCGTGATCGGGACCTGGCGGTCGAAGTAGGCCACGAGCCGGTCGCACAGGTCGTCGACGTCGTCCATGTCGTACGCGGGCTTGCCGCGCTCGGCGGGCGCGAACTTCTCGCCGTCGGGCCGGCCCAGGCGCCCGTACAGCGTGCGGGCGCGCTCCGCGAGCGCGTTCATCCACGCCTGCTGCCCGTGCGCCGCGACGTACTCCGCGCGCTGACGGGCGATGAACGCCCCCTCGAGACGGTCGAGCGCGGCGTCCACCTCGTGCGTGTCGTACCCGCCCCGGATGAGGTCGAACACCGACGTCTGGATCTCGGTGCTCGTCAGCCGGTCCGACGCACGCCCCTCGTACACGTCACGTGCGTGCTCGAAGAAGTCGTCGACCTCCTCCGGGTCGTACCCGTTCCGGGTCTTCGAGACCGTGGTGAACAGCGAACTCACTCGTCCTCCTCTGCAGCGAGCTGCCCGCAGGCGCCGTCGATGTCGCTGCCGCGGGTGTCACGGATCGTCGTCGGGATCCCGTGCCCGCGCAATCGTGCCACGAACTCCGCCTCGACGGCAGGGTCGCTCGCGGTCCAGATCGACCCCGGGGTCGGGTTCAGCGGGATCGGGTTGACGTGCACCCAGCCGCGGCCGCGCGCGTTGAGCTTCTCGCCGAGCAGGTCGGCGCGCCACGCGTGGTCGTTCATGTCCTTGATCAGCGCGTACTCGATGCTCACGCGGCGACCGGTGACCTCGAAGTAGTGCCGCGCGGCGTCGAGCGTCTCGTCGACGCTCCACCGCGTGTTGATGGGCACGAGCTCGCTGCGCAGGTCGTCGTCGGGCGCGTGCAGCGACAGCGCGAGCGTCACCGGGATGCCCTCGTCGGCGAGCTTGCGCATCGCCGGGACCAGGCCGACCGTCGAGACCGTGATGTTGCGGGCCGACATCCCGAGACCGTCCGGGGCGGGCGCGACGAGCCGGCGCACGGTGCCCATGACGGCCTTGTAGTTCGCCATGGGCTCACCCATGCCCATGAACACGAGGTTGTTGAGGCGGGTGGGGCCGCCCGGGATGTCGCCGTCGGCGAGCGACCGTCCCGCGGCACGGACCTGCTCGACGATCTCCGCGATCGACAGGTTGCGCGTGAGGCCGAGCTGGCCCGTCGCGCAGAAGGGGCAGGCCATGCCGCAGCCCGCCTGGCTCGAGACGCACAGGGTCGTGCGCTGCGGGTAGCGCATGAGCACGGACTCGACCTTGGCGCCGTCGAAGAGGTGCCAGAGCGTCTTGACGGTCGTGCCGCCGTCGGCCTCCATGCGGCGCGCGGCGGTGAGCAGCGGGGGGAAGAGCGCGTCGGTGAGGACGTCGCGCGACGCCTTCGGCAGGTCCGTCATCGCCTCGGGGTCGCGCGTGAGGTGCGCGTAGTAGTGCGTCGCGAGCTGCTTGGCCCGGAACGGCTTCTCCCCCAGCGCCACGACGGCCTCGCGGACCTCCTCCGGCGCGAGGTCGGCGAAGTGCCGCGGCGGCTTGCCGCGCCGGGGCGCGGACATGACGAGCGGGAGCGGCTTCGACTCCGCCGAGGGGCGGACCGAGCGGGCGGGGGCGGAGCGGGCGGGCGGACGGTCATGGAAGGTCCAAGCGTGGGGGGCGGGGCACGCCGTGGTCACACGGCCATGGTGAGCAGCACGTACACGAACGGTGCGGTGAGGAGCATGGAGTCCAGGCGGTCCAGGATGCCTCCGTGACCGGGCAGGAGCGACCCCATGTCCTTCAATTCTAGGTCGCGCTTGATCATCGACTCGGCGAGGTCGCCGATCGTCGCCGTGAGCGGCGCGAGGATCCCCAGGGCGACACCCACGAGCGGGCTCGCGCCGAGGCCCACGACGGCACCGACGACACCCACCCCGGTCGCGAGGACGAACGAGCCCGCGAGGCCCTCCCACGACTTCTTCGGGCTCACCGACGGCGCGAGCGGGTGCCGGCCGAACAGCACGCCCGCGACGTACCCGCCGACGTCGTTCGCGACGGCGAGCAGGATGAACAGGAGCACCTTGACGCGGCCGTCGTCCTGGGCCAGGAGCAGCATGACGAACCCCGCCATGAAGGGCAGGTACGCCGCCGCGAACGTGCCGGCGGCCGCGTCGCGCACCGCGGCCGTGCCCGAACCGTCGATGACGCGCCAGACCACGACGCCCGCGACGGTGAGCATGAACGAGACGAGCAGCGCCTCGGGACCCGAGTAGTACGACGAGACGAGGATCCCGACGGTCCCGACGAGCAGGGGCAGCACGGGGACGTGCAGGTCACGGCGCTCGAGAGCCTTGGCGAGCTCCCAGACGGCCGCGCCGACGGCGAGGACGGCGAGGG
Organism: Cellulosimicrobium sp. Marseille-Q4280; assembly: GCF_943181405.1. Lineage (GTDB taxonomy): Bacteria > Actinomycetota > Actinomycetes > Actinomycetales > Cellulomonadaceae > Cellulosimicrobium. The sequence goes on along the minus strand of NZ_CALPBY010000002.1, from coordinate 67,519 downwards.
CGACGAACGGCTCCGGCCGGAACGCGAGGCTCGCGGCGACGACGACCAGGAGGCCGAGGCCCACGGCGATCGCCGCCGGGAGGTTGCGCCCGGCGCGCGGCGCGCGACCGCCCGCCGCGCCCCCGGTCTCCGGACCGACGGGCCGCCCCGCGGACGGGTCGGCACCGGCGGTGGACGGGAAGATGTCTGACATGGGCACGGTGCTCGGGAGCCGGACGGCTCAGACCTCGAGCAGCTCGCTCTCCTTGCCGACGAGGAGCGCGTCGATCTGGTCGACGTGCTGCTTCGTCAGGCCCTCGAGCTCCTTCTCCGCGCGCGCGACCTCGTCCTCGCCGGCCTCGCCGTCACGCGCGATGCGGTCCAGCTCCTCCTTCGCGCGACGCCGCACGTTGCGGATCGACACGCGCGAGTCCTCGGCCTTCGACTTCGCGAGCTTCACGAAGTCCCGCCGACGCTCCTCGGTGAGGGCAGGGAGCACGACCCGGATGATGTTGCCGTCGTTCGACGGGTTCACCCCGAGGTCGGAGTCGCGCAGCGCCTTCTCGATCGCCGACATCGCGCTCTTGTCGAACGGCGACACGATCATCGTGCGGGCCTCGGGGGTCTGGAACGAGGCGAGCTGCTGCAGCGGGGTCGGGGCCCCGTAGTAGTCGACGGTGATCTTGCTGAACATCGAAGGGTTCGCCCGGCCGGTGCGGATCGTGGCGAAGTCCTCCTTGGCCACCTCGACCGCCTTGTCCATCTTCTCCTCGGCCTCGAGGAGGGTCTCGTCGATCACCCAGTGCTCCTTCGTTCGGTCGGTCACGTCTCGTCGTCTGCGAGCTGCTCGTCAGTTCGTCGTGACCAGTGTGCCAATATTCTCCCCGACGAGGGCCCGGGTGACGTTCCCCGGCTCGCCCATGCCGAAGACGCGCATGCGCACGTCGTTGTCGCGGCACAGGCTCAGGGCCGTGGCGTCCATGACGCCCAGGTCCTTGACGAGCGCGTCCGTGTACGTGAGGTGGTCCAACTTCACGGCGGTCGGGTCCGTGCGCGGGTCGGCGGTGTAGACGCCGTCCACGCCGTTCTTGCCCATGAGGACCTCGTGGCAGTGGGTCTCGAGCGCCCGCTGGACCGAGACCGTGTCGGTCGAGAAGTACGGCATGCCCGCCCCGGCACCGAAGATCACCACGCGCCCCTTCTCGAGGTGCCGGATCGCGCGCAGCGGGATGTACGGCTCGGCGACCTGGCCCATCGTGATCGCGGTCTGCACGCGCGTCTTCACGCCGGCCTGCTCGAGGAAGTCCTGGAGCGCGAGGCAGTTCATGACCGTGCCCAGCATGCCCATGTAGTCCGCGCGGGCCCGGTCGAGGCCACGCTGCGACAGCTCGGCCCCGCGGAAGAAGTTGCCGCCGCCGACGACGATCGCGACCTGCACGCCCTGGGCGACCGCGTCCGCGATCTCCCGGGAAACGCGCTGCACGACGTCGGGCGCGAGGCCGATCTGGCCCCCGCCGAACATCTCGCCCGAGAGCTTGAGGAGGACGCGGCGCGGAGTCGCGTCGGCGCCGTCCCGGGTCTGGTCACCTGTGGTCACTGTCGCCACCTGTCCTTGGTCGTCGCCCCTGCGGGGCGTCCGGGCCGTCGCCGCGTCGCGGGGACGGCTGCTCGTCGTGCTGGTCGCGCACCCGGGTCGCGCGGTGCGACCCGGGTGCGGCATGGCCCGGCCCTCCCGCGACGAGCGGGAGGACCGGGCCTGCGGGGACGTCAGGCGCCGACGCGGTAGCGCACGAACTCCGTGATCGTGCCGCCGGCCGCGGACACGACCTGACCCACGGTCTTCTTGGGGTCCTTCGCGAGCGGCTGGTCCACGAGCACGACGTCCTTGAAGAAGCCGTTCAGGCGACCCTCGACGATCTTCGGGAGCGCGGCCTCCGGCTTGCCCTCGTTGCGCGAGGTCTCCTCGGCGATGCGGCGCTCGTTCTCGACGGTGTCCGCGGGGACCTCGTCGCGCGAGAGGTACGTCGGCGACATCGCGGCGACGTGCTGGGCGACGTCCTTCGCGACGGACTCGCCGGCCGCGTCGGTCGCGACGACGACGCCGATCGACGGCGGCAGGTCGCGAGCGGTGCGGTGCAGGTACGCGGTGACGCGCTCGCCCGCGACGCGGGTCACGCGGCGCAGGACGATCTTCTCGCCGAGCGTCGCGGCCTGGTTGTCGATGACCTCCTGGACCGTCTCGCCGTCGGCGTCCGCGGCGAGCGCCGCGTCGGCGTCACGCGCGCCGGCCTCGGCGGCGGCCTTGAGGACGCGGTCGGCGAGGCTGATGAACGTCTCGTTCTTCGCGACGAAGTCGGTCTCGGAGTTGAGCTCGATGAGCGTCGCGACCTGGCCGCCCTCGACGTCGCGGATGTCGACGGCCACGAGGCCCTCGGAGGTCGAACGGCCCTCGCGCTTGGCGACGCCCTTCAGTCCCTTGACGCGGATGATCTCGAGGGCCTTGTCGGCGTCGCCGCCGGCCTCGTCGAGAGCCTTCTTGACGTCGAGCATGCCGGCGCCGGTGCGCTCGCGCAGCGCCTTGATGTCAGCGGCGGTGTAGTTCGCCATGGTGGGTCCTCACTCGTGGTGTGTCACGGGTACGTGCGGGGTGGTGCGTGACGAGTGCCGGCCGGAGGTCGGAGCACGCCCCGGCGCGCCACGGGGCGCGCGGCGGGACAGCCCGCCGCGCGCCCCGGGACGTCACTTGGACTCGTCGGTCTCCGTGGCCTCGGCGACCGGGGCCTCTTCGGCCGGAGCGTCCTCGGCGGCAGGCGCCTCGGCGGTCTCGGCAGCGGGGGCCTCCGCAGCGGGGGTGGCCTCGGCCTCGGCGGCCTCCGCAGCGACCTCGACGGCGGGCGCGGCGTCCGCACCCGGCGCGACGGCCTCCTCGGCACCCGAGGCGCCCTCGGTGGCGGACGCGTTCGCGGCGGCCTCGTCGGACTCGAGCTGCTGCTCGGCACCGGCGAGGAGCTCGCGCTCCCACTCGGCCAGCGGCTCGGCGTCGGCGTCGGCACCGGCCTCGGCACCCGAGCGGCCGGAGTGGCGCTGGAGCAGACCCTCGGCGGCGGCGTCCGCGATCACGCGCGTGAGCAGCGTGACGGAGCGGATCGCGTCGTCGTTCCCGGGGATCTTGTAGTCCACGGAGTCCGGGTCGCAGTTGGTGTCGAGGATCGCGACGATCGGGATGTTGAGCTTGCGCGCCTCGTCGACCGCGAGGTGCTCCTTGTTGGTGTCCACGATCCACACGGCGGAGGGGACCTTCGCCATGTCGCGGATGCCGCCGAGCGTGCGGGCGAGCTTGTCCTTCTCGCGGCGCAGCACGAGGAGCTCCTTCTTCGTGAGCCCCGATCCGGCGACGTCGTCGAAGTCGATCTCCTCGAGCTCCTTGAGGCGCTGGAGACGCTTGTGCACCGTGGTGAAGTTCGTGAGCATGCCACCGAGCCAGCGGTGGTTGACGTAGGGCATGCCGACGCGCGCGGCCTGCTCCGCGACGGGCTCCTGCGCCTGCTTCTTGGTGCCGACGAAGAGGATGGAACCGCCGTGGGCGACGGTCTCCTTGACGAACTCGTAGGCGCGGTCGATGTAGGACAGCGACTGCTGGAGGTCGACGATGTAGATGCCGTTGCGCTCCGTGAGGATGAACCGCTTCATCTTCGGGTTCCAACGGCGGGTCTGGTGCCCGAAGTGGACACCGCTCTCGAGGAGCTGGCGCATGGTCACGACGGCCATGACACGTCCTTTCACCGTGCGGCCCGGGATCCTCCCGGTGCACGCACGCTCTGGGCGGCCCCCTCGCAAGGTGGGCCGCGTTGCGGTTGGTCGGTGCGGACCACGGCGGTACGCACCCCTGGCGTCACCCGAGCCGACGCCCGCTCGCTCGCACGAGCAGGACCGACGCCGGACGCGGCCCGCCGGACACCCGACAGCAGCCGGGAGGAGGCGGGAACATGACGCGCGAAGTCGACCGACGCGGCCTGCCGCCTCCCGCCCGGCACCCGAGGGTGCGAGGAGGTGTGTCGAGGTGGCTCACGGTCGTGCCGATCGCGCGGTCCAGTCTACCCGACGCCGTGCCGCACGGCGGACGGTCGGACCGCGGGCGCACCGGGACCGGGCGACGGTGGCTCACGGGGTGCGACGGCCCAGCAGTTCGGGGCACGGCGCCGGTGGCCCCGGGGTCGGGGCGGGGCCGGACGGCGCGCCCCGGCGTCGACCACAGGCGGCCCTCGGAGCATGTCGTGGTCCACAGGACCGTACCGGCGGCCCGCGCCGCACGACCCAGCCGTCACGCTGTCCGGATGAGACCTTCCCGCGCCACGGAGCACCGCGTCGTCCTCGGCCGTACCGCGGCGTCGCTCCTCGCTTCCCGGAGCACCCCGCGCGTCGGCCGCGTCGTCGCCGTGCTCGTCGTCGCGCTCGTCCACGCGCTCGCGCTGCCGTCCCCGCCCGGATCCGGCGCGGTGGTCTCCCGTGCTGCGGCCTCCGGTGCTGCGGGAGCTCCGATCACGTCGGACGCCGTCGTGGCGACCGGCGCCTGGGTGCCGCCGCTGGACCGGACGCTCGACGGTCTGGGCGTCCTCGCTCCCTTCGACCCGCCCGCGCAGGACTGGCTGCCCGGTCACCGCGGTGTCGACCTCGCGGCTTCGCCGGGCGAGGCCGTGCGGGCTCCGTACGCCGGGGTGGTCACGTTCGCCGGACCGGTGGCGGGGCGCGGCGTCGTCGTGATCCTGCACGACGACGGTCTGCGGACCTCGCTCGAACCCGTCACCGGGGACGCGAGGCCCGGCGACCGTGTCGCTCCCGGCGACGTCGTGGGGACGACCGAGGTGCCCGGATCCGACGGCGCGACGGCGTCCCAGCACGGCGGTCACTGCGCCGCGACGTGCGTGCACTGGGGGGTGCGCCGCGGCGACCGCTACGTCGACCCGCTCGCCCTGCTCGGTGGACGCCCGCCGATCGTGCTGCTCCCGTCGGCCTGACCGAGGGCCCCGGCACCCGGTCCCGCGACGGGATCACGCGCGGGGGAACGCCTGCTCGAAGGAGCTGCGCAGCCGCTCCGCCGTGACGTGCGTGTACCGCTGCGTCGTCGCGAGCGACGAGTGCCCGAGGATCTCCTGCACGCTGCGCAGGTCCGAGCCGCCCGCGAGGAGGTGGGTCGCGGCACTGTGGCGCAGGTCGTGCGGCGCGACGTCGTCCACGCCGGCCGCCGCCGCGAGCCGGTGCACGGCGTCCCGCACCTGCCGCTGCCCCCACCGGCCACCGCGGTCCCCGAGGAGGAGCGCCGCACCCGAGCGTTCGGTGACGAGAGCCGGGCGCCCCTCGCGCAACCAGCGACCGACGGCGCGCGCCGCCGGTACGCCGAACGGCACGACACGCTCCTTGGCGCCCTTGCCCAGCACGCGCACGGTCCGGAGGTCCAGGTCGACGTCGTCGACGTCCGCGCCCGCGAGCTCGCCGACGCGGACCCCGGCGCCGTAGAGCAGCTCGGCGGCCGCCCACTCGCGCAGCCGTGCAGGATCCCCCTCGTCCGCGGCCGCCCGGGCCACGTCGAGGAGGCGTGCCGCGGCGTCGACGGCGAGGACGGTCGGCAGGGTGCGGGCCACGCGCGGGCTGGCCAGCCGCGTCGCCGGGTCCGTCGCGACCCGACCGGTCGTGCGCGCCCAGTCGAAGAACGCCCGGGCCGCTGCTCCACGACGGGCGAGCGTCGTGCGGGCGAGCCCACGCTCGGAGAGCACGGTGAGCCACGAACGCAGCACCGCGAGGTCCACGGCGGCGAGCGTCACCGCACCCTGGCGGACCGCGTGGCGCAGCAGGCCGTCGACGTCGCCGACATAGGCCCGCACGGTGTGCGCGGACGTGCCCCGCTCGACCTCCAGGTACGTGGCGAACTCGTCGAGCGCGACCTGCATGCCGTGCGGCAACGGGATCCGGCCCGGGGCGTCTCCCCCGTCGTGCGGCGGCGTCCCCGGTGTCGAACCCTGCTCCTCCGTCTCGTCGCGCACTCCCCCAGTGTGCCGCGGCGACGCGGCGCCCGACCGGAGGCTCTCCGCCCGGCACGTCGCGCGGCCGGCCCGGCACGCGCGCCCGGGGACCGTCGCCGTCGGTCAGGGCCGGGACCGGGCGCGCGCGTCGCCGCGGCGCCATCCGCCCGGCACTCGATCGGCGAGTCCCGTCAGCTCGAGCCGGCCGAGCGCCGCGATCGTCTCCGGCACCGCGAGGCCGGCCGCCCGCGCGACGGACTCCACCGGCCTGCCCGAGCGCAGCGGCAGCGCCTCCCACGCTCGCGTCTCCACCGGGTCGAGGCCGTCGTGGGGGGCGTCCCGCGCCTGGTCCGACCGAGGTCCGGACGGTGCCGCGTCCTGCCCGAGGGCCCCGGCGAGCTCGGCGACCTCGTCGGCGTCGGTCACGCACACCGCGGCCCCGTCACGCAGGAGCCGGTGGCACCCCGATGACGCCACCGACGTCACGGGCCCCGGCACGACGCCGACGGGACGGGACAGCTCGGCCGCTCGCGCCGCGGTGCTCAGCGAGCCCGAGCGCCACGCCGCCTCCACCACGACCGTCGCCGTGGCGAACGCCGCGATGAGCCGGTTGCGCATGAGGAAGCGGACGCGGCTCGGCACCGAGCCCGGCGGGACCTCGGAGACCACGGAGCCGCCCGAGTCGACGACGGCACGCAGGAGCTCGACGTTTCCGGCCGGGTAGAACCGGTCGACACCGCCGGCGAGGAACGCGACGGTCGGGCCGCCGACCGCGAGCGCGCCCCGGTGGGCTGCCGCGTCGATGCCGTAGGCGCCGCCGGAGACGACCGTGAAGCCACGGTCGGCGAGACCCGTCGCGACGTCCCCCGTGACGTACCTGCCGTAGTCGGTGCAGGCGCGTGCGCCCACGACGGCGACGGACCGCCGGGAGAGCGTCGCGAGGTCCGGGACGCCGCGGGCCCAGAGGCACAGGGGGGCGGCTGCGCCGAGGTCGTCGACGCCGGTCGGCCAGCCCGGGTCGCCGGGGACGACGAGAGCTCCGCCGAGCCGGGCGAGCACGTGCAGCTCGCGCCTCGGGTCCATCCCGTCCAGGCGAGGCGCCCAGCGCGAGACGGCCCGCAGGACACGCGCGACGGGGGCCGCAGGGCGGCGGTCGGTCCCGACGTCCCACCGGTCGGCCGTCTCGTCGTCGTGGCCCGCTCCCGCGACGCCCGGTCCGCCTCTCGCGGGAACCATGAGTGCTGCGAGATCTGTCGCGGCCTGTCCGCCCGCCCGTGCGTCTCCCGTCCCGGGATGACGCCCCGCGGCCGCGACGAGCCCTCGCCGCGCCTCGGCCGGGTCGCCCGCGGCGTCGTACACCCACGCGAGGGCGTCGGACGCCCCGAGCGCACGGACGAGCGCGCCCGCGACCTCGTCACCTGGTTCGGCGAGCCGGGACCAGGCCGCGCGGGCGAGGCGCTCGTCGGCGACGTCGAAGGCCGGCCGAGGTCTCGCGGTCGTCCCGTCCCGGCGCTCACGCACGGTAGCCCCGTGTCCGCAGTGCGAGCCCGGCCCCGACGTCGGCCCGGGACGGGGCGTCGCGGCCGGTGAGGTCGGCCACGGTCCACGCGAGCCGCAGGACGCGGTCCGCGCCGCGCAGGCTGAGCGTGCCACGGTCGAGCGCCGTGTCGACGTCCCGCAGGAGACCCGGGTCCGGACCGAGCCGGTCGCGCAGCCACGTCCCGGGGACCTCGGCGTTGGTCCGCCAGCCGGTCCCGGCGAGGCGGAGGGCGGCGGCCTCCCGAGCGGCGAGCACGCGTGCTGCCACGGTCGCGCTCGACTCGGGCGGGACGGCCGACGTCCGCTCGACGCGTGTCACCGGACGCACCTCGACCTGGACGTCGACGCGGTCCAGCAGCGGGCCCGAGAGCCGGCCGAAGTACCGGCGCTGCGCGACGGCGCTGCACGTGCAGTCCAGGCCCTTGCCCACGCTCCTGCCGCACGGGCAGGGGTTCGCCGCGAGGACGAGCTGGAACCGGGCCGGGTACCGCGCGGAGCCTGCTGCGCGGTGGATGACGAGCTCGCCGTGCTCGAGCGGCTGCCGCAACGTCTGCAGCACGCGCGCGCCGAACTCGGGGGCCTCGTCGAGGAACAGGACGCCCCGGTGCGCTCGCGAGGCAGCACCCGGCCTCGGGATCCCGGTGCCGCCGCCGACGATCGCCGCGGGCGTCGCCGTGTGGTGCGGGTCCTCGTACGGCGGCCGGCGGACGAGCCCGCCGCCCGGGTCGAAGACGCCTGCGACGGAGTGCACCGAGGTGACCTCGACGGCCTCGCTCTCCGTGAGGTCCGGGAGGATGCCGGGCAGGCGGGCCGCGAGCATCGTCTTGCCCGCGCCGGGCGCGCCGACGAGCAGCAGGTGGTGCCCACCCGCGGCGGCCACCTCGAGCGCGTGCCGCGCCTCGTCCTGACCGAGCACGTCCGACAGGTCTCCGTCGCGCTGCCGTGACACCGCGGGACGCGCGGGCACGACGGGGTCGACGAGTCCCGGCCCGTCGAGGTCGGCACCGTGCAGCCGGGCGACGTCCGCGAGGCTCACGGCACCGACGACGCGCGCGCCGGGGACCAGGCTCGCCTCGGCCACGTCGGCGGCGGGGACGACGACGTCGCGGAAGCCCGCGTCCACCGCTGCCGCGACGGCGGGCAGCACACCGCGCACCGGCTGCAGCCGGCCGTCGAGCCCGAGCTCGCCGAGGTGCACCACGCCCTCGACCGCCGAGGAGGGCAGGAGCCGTGCCCCGGCGAGCGTCGCGACGGCGATGGCGAGGTCGAACCCGGTCCCCGACTTGGGCAGCGCGGCCGGGGAGAGGTTCACCGTGATCTTGCGCTGGGGCCAGGTGAGCCCCGACGACGCGACGGCGGCCCGCACCCGGTCGCGCGACTCGCTGAGCGCCGTGTCCGGGAGCCCGACGAGCACGAAACCCGGTACGGACGCGGCGAGGTGCGCCTGCACCTCGACGACGTGCCCGGCGAGCCCCACGAGCGCCACGGCCCTCGTGATCCCGAGCGCCATCAGGCGCTCACGCCCACGAGGTGCTCGACGTGCGCGGCGCCGGCGCGGCGCACCAGGACGGCCACGACGTCGATCCGTACCGACCTCGCCCGGACGTCGTGCGTCGCGAGCCACTCCCCGGTCAGGCGGCGCAGCCGCGCGAGCTTGAGCGGCGTGACGGCCTGCGCGGGGTGCCCGTAGGCGGTCCCCCGACGGGTCTTGACCTCGACCGCCACGACGACGTCGCCGTCGAGCGCCACGACGTCGAGCTCGCCTCCGTGCCCGCGCCAGTTGCGGTCCAGCAGGGTCCAGCCCGCCTCGACCAGGTGGGCCGCAGCCACCCTCTCCCCGTACCGCCCGACGGCGTCCTTCGCTCCCATGGCTCACCTCCGCGCACCACCGTGGGGCCGGGCACGCCACCTCCACCAGACGTCGAGGGCCCGGTGTGGACCGGGACGACCGGATGCGGGCCTGTGGACGGCCAGGATCGCGGAGATCTCGCGGCACGGCTGCCCAGCACGTCGCAGCGGCACAGAACGTCGCGGCGGTACAGAACGTCACGGCCGCGCACGGAGGCCTACAGCTGGAGCTCGGCCTTCGCCAGCTCCTCGACGTTGACGTCCTTGAAGGTGACGACACGCACGGACTTCACGAACCGTGCCGAGCGGTACACGTCCCAGACCCACGCGTCGGCGAGCCGCAGCTCGAAGTACACCTCTCCGGCGGCCGACCGCACCTGGAGGTCCACTTGGTTCGCCAGGTAGAAGCGACGTTCGGTCTCCACCACGTACGAGAAGAGGCCCACCACGTCTCGGTACTCGCGGTACAGCGCGAGCTCCATCTCGGTCTCGTAGTTCTCGAGGTCTTCGGCGCTCACGTCTCCATCATGGACCATCGGGACGCCCGCGCCGGTCCGGCCGCGCTCAGCTGGTCGGGAGCGACGCCTCGGGGTCGAGCTCGAGCGCGACGACCGGCGGCCCGTAGACCGGTACGGCGTCCGCTGCGTCCGGTGCACCCGCGGGTCCCGTCCCGTCGAGCACCGGAGACAGCTCCTCGCCGCGCTCCGGCAGGCGCCAGCTGCGCCGGTGCTGCGGGGTGGGGCCGTGCTCGCGCAGCGCCTCCACGTGCGTCGCTGCGCCGTATCCCTTGTTCTGGTCCCACCCGAACGCCGGGTACTGCCGTGCGAGGCGCGTCATGAGCGCGTCCCGCTCGGTCTTGGCCAGCACGCTGGCGGCGGCGACGGACGCGCACTGCAGGTCGGCCTTGACCAGCGTGCGGACGCGCGGGTCGGAGAGGCCGTCGTCGTGCGGGTCGAGCTCGAACGCCTCGAAGAGGTCGACCGTCGGCCGGCTCAGCCAGTCGTGCTTGCCGTCGAGGAGCACCGCGTCGACGTCGCCCACGGTGCGCCGCACCTGGGAGAGCGCACGCCGCCCCGCGAGACGCAGGGCGCCGACGATCCCGTGGGCGTCGATCTCCGCGGGTCCCGCGTGCCCGACGGCCCACGCGAGCGACCAGGCGCGCGCGAGCGGCACGAGGGCCTCCCGTGCTGCCGGCGTGAGGAGCTTCGAGTCGGTGAGTCCCGGCGGGCACGGCTTCGTCGCCAGGTCCACGACGACGACGCCGACGGACACCGGTCCCGCGAGCGCACCCCGCCCGACCTCGTCCATCCCCGCGACGTACCGCGCGCCGTCGCGCAGCATCGCGCGCTCGTGGCGCAGGTCCGGCCGACGCCGGGTGCTGCTCCCCGGCGCGGAGGCGGCCCGAGAGCTGCTGCGCCGGGGTGCGGTTGCCGTCCCGCTCGTCACGGCTCTTGCTCGGGGACGTCGGCGAACACGTCGCCGGGGTTGCGGAGCAGGCCCGCGTGGGACAGCGGCCAGACCTTGACGAACGCGGTGCCGACGACGTTGCTCATCGGCACGTACCCGCCGCCCGGCTTGCCGGTGTTGTAGCGAGAGTCCTGCGAGTTCTGCCGGTTGTCCCCCATGACGAAGAGCATGTCGTCCGGCACGGTCCGGTCGAACGGGTCCTGGCTGGGCACCGATCCGGGCTTGATGTACGTCTCGTCGACCGGGACGCCGTTCACGCTCACGCGGCCCTCGGCGTCGCAGCACACCACGTGGTCGCCCGGCGTCCCGACGACACGCTTGATGAGGTGCTCGCCCGTGTCCTGCGGCAGGAGGCCGATGAACGTCAGGGCGGCCGTCGCGGCTTCCGTGAGCGCGCTCTGCTCCTCCGGCACTGCCGGGGGCAACCACCCGCCCGGGTCCTTGAACACCACGACGTCGCCACGGTGCACGTCGAACACGCCCGGCACGAGACGCGAGACCATGACGCGGTCGCCCTCGACGAGCGTGTCCTCCATCGACGCGCTCGGGATGAAGAACGCCTGGACCAGGAACGTCTTGATGAGGAGCGAGAGGATCAGCGCGCTCACGACGATGATCGCGGTCTCGCGCAGGAGCGACGACCTGCGCGCCGGCGCCTCGGTCGCGGGCGGCGCGTCCGCGCCGGGTCCGTCGTCGGCGGGCTCGAGATGCGCGCCGGCAGCCGCGCCGTGAGGGGTTCCGCCGTCGTCGACCGCTTCCGTCCCGCGCTCGGGTCGGGCGTCAGGTCGAGGGCCACGGGTGGGGGCGCTGTCGGTCACGCGTTCACCTTGCCACCTTCGGACGACTTCCGGGAAACGGACCGGGTGTCGGGACACGCCGGGATGCCCGTCAAACCCGGACGGGCGGCCGTCCCCGTGGGGACGGCCGCCCGCTCGTGGCTGCGGTCGGTCAGCGCGTCTCGCGCTTCTCCTTGATCTTCGCCTTCTTGCCGCGAAGCTGACGCAGGTAGTAGAGCTTGGCGCGGCGGACGTCACCGCGCGTGACGACCTCGACCGACTCGATCGAGGGCGAGTGCACGGGGAACGTGCGCTCGACGCCGACACCGAAGCTGATCTTGCGGACCGTGAAGGTCTCGCGGACGCCGTGGCCCTGGCGCGCGATGGTCACGCCCTGGAACGCCTGGACGCGGGAGCGGTTGCCCTCGACGACCTTGACGTTGACTTTGAGCGTGTCACCGGGACGGAAGTCCGGGACGTCGCTGCGCAGCGATGCTGCGTCGACGCTGTCCAGCGTGTGCATGATGTTCTCCTCGCCCGCCACAGGTCGGGACGCGTGCTCGTGGCCCAGGATGACCCGGGCTGATCTCGTCAGGGCGGTGCGTGTCGTGCCGTCGAGCTGATGTCGTGTCCCGGACGTCCCCTGTGGCAGAGTCCGGGAGTCGGCGCGCACCGAGGGTCCATTCTGCCACACCGCCGCGCCGGGCCGTCAGCCCTCTCGGTCGAGACGGCCGTCGCGAGGCGTCCAGCCCGACTCGGCGAGGACCTCGAGGTCGCGACGGTCGAGCGCCGCGAGGTCCAGTGCGCGGACCATGTCGGGCCGCCGCGCGGCCGTGCGTCGCAGCGCCTCGTCCCGGCGCCACCGGTGGATCCGTGCGTGGTGCCCCGACAGCAGGACCTCCGGGACCTCGAGACCTTCCCACGCCGGCGGCTTGGTGTACACGGGGTACTCGAGCAGCCCGGCGGCGCCGTGCGACTCCTCGACGAGCGACTCGGGGTTCCCGACGACGCCGGGGAGCAGGCGGGCCACCGCCTCGATCATGACGAGGGTCGCCACCTCACCGCCGTTGAGCACGTAGTCGCCGATCGAGAGCTCGCTGACCGTGCCGCCGGCGGCACGGTGGTGCTCGGCGACGCGCGCGTCGATCCCCTCGTAGCGCCCGCACGCGAACACCAGGTGGTCCTCCCCCGCGAGCGCCTCCGCCGTGCGCTGCGTGAAGGAACGGCCCGACGGCGTCGGGACGACCAGGTGCGCGCGCGCACCCGGGACGCCGGCGCCGTCGGGCTCTCCGGAAGGCTCCGGGCGCGCGACGTCCGCGATCGCCCTCCCCCACACGTCGGGACGCATGACCATGCCCGCTCCCCCGCCGAACGGGGTGTCGTCGACCGTTCGGTGACGGTCGGTCGTCCAGTCGCGCAGGTCGTGCACACGCACGTCGACGATCCCCGCCGTCCGCGCCTTGCCCACGAGGGACAGGTCGAGCGCGGCCAGGTAGTCGGGGAAGATCGTGACGACGTCGATCCGCACGTCAGCCCTCCTCGGGCGTCGCGACGTCGAGCCGGTCGGCGTCGGACGCGAGCAGGCCGCCGGGCGGGTCCAGCACGACGCGCCCCCCGGGGACGTCCACGACCGGCACGATGGAGCGCACGAAGGGGACGAGCGTGCGGGTGCCGTCGGGCTCGCGCAGGACGAGCAGGTCGTGCGCCGGGGCCTCCTCCAGACCCTCGACGCGGCCGAGCTCCGTGCCGTCCGTCGACTCGGCGCGCAGGCCGGCGAGCTCGTGCGAGTACCAGGCGTCCTCCTCGTCGGACTCCTCGACCTCGACCACGAGCTGGGTCCCGCGCAGCGCCTCCGCGGCCGTCCGGTCGCCGACGCCCTCGAAGCGGACGAGCCAGCGCCCCTGGTGCACCCGCACCGACGCGACGACGAGAGGGCCGACATCGGCCGGCTCGGTCGGGAGGGCGGCGCCGACGGCGAGCCGGGTCTCCGGGTCGTCGGTGCGCAGGTCGAGCGCCACCTCGCCGCGCAGCCCGTGCGCCTTGCCGACGCGGGCGACGGTGAGCTGCATGGTCGTGCTCCTCTGGTCGTGTCGTGGGACGGCCCGTGCTCGGGCGGTCCGTGTCCCGGACGGGTCCAGGAGCGAGAAGACCCGGCCCACCTCGCGGCGGGCCGGGTCTTCGAGTCCCTCGCGGGACGTGGTCCTTCGAGGACGCTCAGCGGCGGTCGACGTCGACTACGTCCACCCGCACGGGCCCGTCGGTCGCCAGGGCCCCGATCACCGTGCGCAGGGCGCGCGCGGTACGCCCGCCACGACCGATCACGCGGCCGAGGTCGTCGGGGTGGACCCGGACCTCGAGCAGGTCACCGCGACGCAGCGTCTTCGAGCCGACCCGGACGTCGTCCGGGTTGTCCACGATGCCGCGCACCAGGTGCTCGAGGGCCTCGGCGAGCATCAGGCCTCGTCGCCGGCAGCTGCGGTCTCGGCGGAGTCGGCAGCCTCGGGTGCGGGCTCCGACTTCTTCTGGGCAGCCTTGGCCTTGACCTTCTCGGCGTCGGCGGCGGCGGCCTCGATGGCGGCGGCCGGGTCGGCCTTCTCGCCCTTGACCCGGAGGGTGCCCTCGGTGCCCGGCAGGCCCTTGAACTTCTGCCAGTCGCCGGTGATCTTGAGGAGCGCGAGGACCTGCTCGGTCGGCTGCGCGCCGACGCCGAGCCAGTACTGCGCACGGTCCGAGGTGATCTCGATGAACGAGGGCTCCTCGGTGGGGTGGTACTTGCCGATCTCCTCGATGACGCGACCGTCACGCTTGGTGCGCGAGTCCGCGACGACGACACGGTAGTACGGCGCCCGGATCTTGCCGAGACGCTTCAGACGAATCTTGACGGCCACTGTGGTGGTCACTCCTGGTTCTGGTATGGGTGAACCCGCGCGCGTCCGGTGGGGACCAGGACGTGGGTGGGGTTCAGGACACGGCGAGCACGGAGAGAGGGGCCGGGCACGCCGAGTACGGGGCCATTGTGCCAGACGGCCGGGGGCCCGGCCAACCTGGCTACTGCCGCACGATCTCGCCCCGCAGCACGACGGCGGTCGGCGCGCGCAGGACCTCGACGTCGAGCCGCGGGTCGGCCGGGTAGACGACGAAGTCGGCCGACGCCCCCTCGACGAGCGACGTGAAGCCGAGGTACTCGCGACCCTGCCAGCTCGCCGCGGCGACGACGGCGGCGGGCGGGATCCCGGCGGCGACGAGCTCGGCGCACTCGTCGGCGAGCCGGCCGTGGCCGATCGTCCCGCCCGCGTCGGTCCCGACCAGGAGCTGGATCCCCGCGTCGTGCAGGGCGCGCGCCTGCTCGTACCGGCGCGCGTGCAGGCGGCGCAGGCGGGCGGCGAACCTCGGGTAGCGTCCGTCGGCCTGCCGGGCGATGTCCTCGAAGCGCCCGACCTGGAGCAGCGTGGGCGTGACGGCGATGCCACGCTCCGAGATCTCGTACATGAGGTCGGGGTGGATGCCCGTGCCGTGCTCGATCCCGTCGACCCCGGCGGCCAGCAGCGACGGGATCACCTCGTCGGAGAACGCGTGCACGGTGACGCGGGCCGCCTCGGCGTGCGCGACCGCGACGGCCTCGGCGAGCACGTCGTCGGGCCACAGCGGGCGCAGGTCCCCCTGGTCGCCCAGGTCGCGGTCGATCCAGTCCCCGACGAGCTTGACCCATCCGTCCCCGGCGCGAGCCTCGCGACGCACGGCCTCGGGGAGCTGCGCCGGGTCGTCGAGCTCGAGCCCGTAGTGCCGCAGGTACCGCTTCGGCCGCGCGATGTGACGACCGGCACGCACGAGCCGGGGCAGGTCGCGCCGACCGTGCACCCACCGCGTGTCCGCCGGGGAGCCGGCGTCGCGGACGAGCAGCACGCCGCTGTCGCGGTCCGCGAGCGCCTGGGCCTGGGCCGTGGCGGTGTCGACCGCGCCGTCAGCGCCGAGCCCGACGTGGCAGTGCACATCGACGAGACCGGGCAGCACCCAGCCCTCGAGGTCGACCATGTTCGTGCCCTGGGCCGACGGGCGGGTCAGGCTGACGCGGCCGCCCTTGACCCATAGGTCGCCGACCTCCCGGTCGTCACCGATGAGGACATGGCCGCGGACGTGCAGCGACGGGCCTTCCAGCGCGGACATGCGGCTCCAGGGTGAGGAGGGTGGGACGTGCGGTCAGCGGCCGAGGAGCTTCTCGAACCCCGGCGGCAGCTCGAGGTCGTCAGGGACCTGCGGTGCCTGGGTGCTCGCGCCGGTGCCGACCCCGAACGCCGACCCTGCGGGCGACGCCGGACGCACGGACTCCCCCGCGGCGCGTGCCGCCGCGGCGCGCTCCTGCTCCGCGCGCTTCGCCGGGTTGCCGGACTTGCCCTTCACCTTGCGCTGCGGCACCTGGCGCCCGCGGGACTTCTTGCCGCCCATCCCCGGCAGGTTGCCCATGCCGGGCATCCCGGGCACACCCCCGCCGCGGCCCATCTGGCGCATCATCTTCTGCGCGCCCGCGAACCGCTCGAGCAGCTGGTTGACGTCGGACGTCCGCACGCCGGAGCCCTTCGCGATGCGGGCCCGGCGCGAGCCGTTGATGATCTTGGGATTCTCGCGCTCCGCAGGGGTCATCGAGCGGATGATGGCCTCGATCCGGTCGACCTCACGCTCGTCGAAGTTCTCGAGCGCCTCGCGCATCTGGCCCATGCCCGGCAGCATGCCGAGCATCTTCTTCATCGAGCCCATGTTCTTCATCTGCTGCATCTGCACCAGGAAGTCCGCGAGCGTGAAGTCCTGACCGGACTCGAGCTTCTCGGCCATCTTCGCGGCCTGCTCGGCGTCGAACGCCTTCTCGGCCTGCTCGATGAGCGTGAGGACGTCGCCCATGTCGAGGATGCGCGACGCCATGCGGTCGGGGTGGAAGGCCTCGAAGTCGGTGAGCTTCTCGCCCGTGGACGCGAAGAGGATCGGGCGACCGGTGACGCCGGTGACGGACAGGGCCGCACCACCGCGCGCGTCGCCGTCGAGCTTCGTGAGCACGACGCCCGTGAAGTCGACGCCCTCCTCGAAGGCCTTCGCGGTGGCGACGGCGTCCTGACCGATCATCGCGTCGATGACGAAGAGGATCTCGTCGGGGCTCACGGCGTCGCGGATGTCCGCGGCCTGCTGCATGAGCACGGAGTCGAGGCCGAGACGGCCCGCGGTGTCGACGATCAGGACGTCGTGCTGGCGCTGGCGTGCCGTCTCGAGCCCGTCGCGAGCGACCGCGACCGGGTCTCCGATGACGTCGTCGACCTCGACGCCGCTCTGGTTGCCCGGGTGCGGGGCGAACACCGGGACGCCCGCGCGCTCGGCGACGACCGAGAGCTGCGTGACGGCGTTCGGCCGCTGGAGGTCGGCCGCGACGAGCAGCGGCGTGTGTCCCTGCTCGCGCAGGTGCAGGGCGAGCTTGCCCGCGAGGGTCGTCTTTCCCGCGCCCTGGAGGCCGGCGAGCATGATCACCGTCGGCGGGGTCTTCGAGAACCGCAGCCCCCGGCTCTCCCCGCCGAGGATCGCGACGAGCTCCTCGTTCACGACCTTGACGACCTGCTGCGCCGGGTTGAGCGCCCCTGAGACCTCCGCGGACAGCGCGCGCTCGCGCACGGTCGCGGTGAACTCCCGGACGACGGGCACGGCGACGTCGGCGTCGAGCAGCGCGCGACGGATCTCCCGGATCGTCGCGTCGATGTCCGCCTCGGACAGCCGACCCTTCGCCCGCAGGTTCTTGAAGGTCGATGTCAGTCGGTCCGACAGCGTGTTGAACACCGCGTCATCCTCACCAGTCGCCGGTCGTCTCGGGAGCGGACGCGCACCACCCGGCTCCGTCTCACCGAGAGGGCACGGTACGGCGCGTCCGCGAGGGTCAAGCCTACCCGGGCGCCCGGGGCCCGGCGTCGTCGTCCGCCCGGAGCACCCGCATCGTCGCGCCGACGAGGTCGTCGACGAGCCGGGCACGCCACGCGGTCCACGCGTTCGGGCCGAGCGACGAGGCGTCCGCCTCCGTGAGGGCTCGCAGGACCTCGAGGAGCTCGGGCCGGTGGTCGACGGCCGCGGCGAGCTCGGCGACGGTCGCGGGGTCGTCCGGGTCCTCGCTCACCGCCAGCCGCGACAGGGTGAGATGGTGGCGCACGAGGCGCTCGACGTCGGACACCACGCCCGCGTCGAAACCCATCCGCCCGAGGATCACGGGCACGAGACGCGCTCCCTCGACCGAGTGGTCCTGCGCGCCCGCGCGCTTGCCGATGTCGTGGAGCACCGCGGAGAGCACGAGCAGGTCACCCCGCGCCACGTCCTTGCGGTCGCGCGACGCACGGGCGACGACCTCGACGAGGTGACGGTCCACGGTGTGCCGGTGCACCGCGGCGCGCTGCGGACGGTTGCGCACGCCGGCCCACTCGGGGATCCACGTCGTGACGACGCCTGCGAGGTCGAGCGCCTCCCAGACCGCCACCTGCGTCTGACCCGACCCCAGCAGCGACAGGAGCGCCGCCCGGGCGGCCTTCGGCCAGGGCTCGGGCAACGCAGGGCACTCGGCCAGGCTCGCGACCGACACCGGCGAGAGGGTCAGGCCGGTGCGCGCGGCGGTCGCCGCAGCGCGCAGCGACAGGAGGGGGTCGGACGCCGGGTGCGCGTCGACGGCGAGCACGAGCTCGCCGTCGTGCTCCACGAGGCCGTCGCCCACGGAGCGAAGGCGCGGCGCTGCGCGGCGACCGCGGATGAGCACGGGCCGGCGCGAGACCGAGGGACGCTGGAGCGCCTGGCGGGCCCGGCGCACGGTCGTGTCGAGCGCGTAGGAGATCTCCCGACCCGCCTCGGCGAGGCTCGCGAGGAGCTCGTCGGGGTCGTCGTGCCCGGCCATGTCGGCCACCTCGTCCAGGTCCGCGAGCAGCAGGCGGCTCGTGTGGCGGCCCGTGACGACCTGCAGCGTGTCGCGCACGTCCAGCAGGTGGGCGTAGGCACGGTCGACCGACCCGTGCGGCCGGTCCGTGAGCCACGTCGCCGCGAGCGCCGAGAGGACGACCGCGTCCCGGATGCCGCCGCGCGACTCCTTGAGGTCGGGCTCGATGAGGTAGGCGAGCTCGCCGGAGCGCTCGGCCCGGTCGCGGGTCGAGGAGAGGAGCTCGGGGAGCCGGCGGCGCGACGCCGACCGCCAGTCGGTCAGCACCGCCGACGACGCGCGGTGGACCACGAGGGCGTCCCCGGCGACGGCGCTCACGTCGAGCCAGCCGACGGCCGCGGGCACGTCCTTCGAGGCCACCTGGCGGCACTGCGAGAGCGACCGCACGGAGTGGTCGAGGTCGACGCCCGCGTCCCACAGCGGGTACCAGAGGCGCTCCGCGACGCGGGCGATCTCCTCCGCGGAGTGCGTGCGCCCGTCGTGCACGAGCACCAGGTCGAGGTCGCTCGCCGGGCCCATGTCGCCGCGGCCCAGGCTCCCGACGGCCGCGAGCGCGATCCCGTCGGGGGAGACGTCGTCCGTCGCCTCCTTCCACAGCATCGCGAGGCTCGTGGTCACGAGGTCGACGACGGCGGCGCGGCGCGCGACGCCGCTGCGGCCGCGCCCGCTCATGGAGCGGGCGAGCTCGAGCGTGCGAGCGCGGAGGTCCCGCACCCCGTCGGGGTGCGGGACCTCCGTACCGTGCTCCGCCGATCCCCCCGCGACCCCGCCCGTGGTCGGGGTGTCGGCGTTGTCCGTCATGCGCGGATCAGCATCCTCACAGGGCGCCGGGGCCGTGCTCGCCCGTGCGCACCCGGGCGACGTCCTCCACCGGGACCGTCCAGACCTTGCCGTCGCCGATCTTGCCGGTCTGCGCGGCCTTGACGATCACCTCGGTGACGACGGCCGAGTCGGCGTCGTCGACGAGCACCTCGATGCGGACCTTGGGGACCAGGTCGACCGTGTACTCGGCGCCGCGGTAGACCTCGGTGTGGCCCTTCTGCCGGCCGTAGCCGCTGGCCTCGCTGACGGTCATGCCGCGCACACCCGCTGCCTCGAGCGCCGACTTCACGTCGTCGAGACGGTGGGGCTGGATGATTCCCGTGACGAGCTTCATGCCCGAACCTCCTTGATGACGCTGCCCTGCTGGATGGACTCGTACGCCGTCTCGCCGTGCACCGCGAGGTCGATGCCGCCGACCTCGGCGTCCTCGCTGACGCGCCAGCCCATGGTCACCTTGAGGATGAGGCCGATGACCAGCGTGGTGACCGCCGAGAAGACGATCGCGACGAGGGCGATGAGGATCTGCACGACGAGCTGCTGGGCACCGCCGCCGAAGAACAGGCCCGTGTCCGCGGCGAGGAAGCCGATCGCGACGGTACCCCACAGGCCCGAGACGAGGTGGACGCCGACGACGTCGAGCGAGTCGTCGTAGCCGAAGCGGTACTTGAGACCGACCGCGAGGGCGCTCAGCGCACCGGCGACGACACCGAGGACGATCGACGTGACCGGGGTGAGGGCGCCCGCGGCGGGCGTGATGGCGACGAGGCCCGCGACGACGCCGGACGCGGCGCCGAGCGACGTGGCGTGGCCGTCACGGATCTTCTCGGTGAGGAGCCAGCCGATGATGCCCGCGGCGGTCGCGGACGTCGTGTTGACCCAGGCGAGGCCGGCGGTCTCGTTGGCGCCGAACGCCGAGCCCGCGTTGAAGCCGAACCAGCCGAACCACAGGAGCGCCGCGCCGAGCATGACGAACGGCAGGTTGTGGGGGCGCATCGGCTCGGAGCCGAAGCCCTTGCGCCTGCCGACGAGCAGCGCGAGCACCAGCGCCGCGACACCGGCGTTGATGTGGACGACCGTGCCGCCGGCGAAGTCGATCGGCGCGACCGTGGCTGCGCCGTCCGTCGTCCCGAAGACCATCGCCGCGAGGCCGTTCTCGTTGCTCGAGAGGAAGCCGCCGCCCCACACCATGTGGGCGAGGGGGAAGTACGTGACGGTGACCCAGATCGCGGTGAACGCGAGCCAGGTGCCGAACTTCACGCGGTCGGCGAGCGCACCGGAGATCAGCGCGACCGTGATGATCGCGAACGTCACCTGGAAGGCGATGTCGACGACGTTCGGGTAGTTGCCGAGCGTGCTGGCGACGGCGCTGCCCTCGGCGTCCGTGATCGCTCCCGAGAGACCGAACTGCGCGAACGGGTTCGCGAAGAGCCCGCCCGTCCCCGCCTCGCCGTAGGACATCGACCAGCCCCACAGCACGTACACGACGCCGACCACGGCCATGGCCCCGAACGACATCATCATCATGTTCAGCACGGACTTGGCGCGGACCATGCCGCCGTAGAAGAACGCCAGTCCGGGCGTCATCAGGAGCACGAGGGATGCTGAGATCAGCATCCACGCGGTAGCCCCGGTGTCCCACTCCATCGGATCATCTCCCCTCGCCAGCCGGGCGGCCGGTCGGGGACAACGTTGGTGGGAGCGGGTTTCGCCGGGAGTGTCGTCGTGTTACGCGGGTGTGACATGCAGCGCTCGGAGGTAAACGTTCCGTTTCCGGGGTCGTCCGGGTGCTCAGGAGGTCCGGATCGCGACACGGGCGTGATCGGACCGTGATACGTCCGTGACCTCGGTCAGCCCCCCAGCAGTCCGTCCACGAACTCCCCTGCGTCGAACGGGGCGAGGTCGTCGGGACCCTCTCCGAGCCCGACGAGCTTCACCGGGACCCCGAGCTCGCGCTGCACCGCGACGACGATGCCACCACGGGCGGTGCCGTCGAGCTTCGTGAGCACGATCCCGGTCACGCCGGCGACCTCGCCGAACACGCGCGCCTGGTTGAGACCGTTCTGGCCCGTCGTCGCGTCGAGCACGAGGAGGACCTCCGACAGCGGCGCCTCCTTGGTGATGACGCGCCGGATCTTGCCGAGCTCGTCCATGAGCCCTGCCTTGTTCTGCAGGCGGCCCGCCGTGTCGACCAGGACGACGTCGGCGCCCTCGACCCGCCCGCGGCGCACCGCGTCGAACGCGACGGCCGCAGGGTCGGCGCCGTCGCGGTCCGCGCGCACGGTCGGCACGCCCACGCGCGCGCCCCACGTCTGGAGCTGGTCCGCGGCGGCGGCGCGGAACGTGTCGGCCGCACCGAGCACGACGCTGCGGTCCTCCGCCACGAGCACCCGCGCGAGCTTGCCGACGGTCGTCGTCTTGCCCGTGCCGTTGACGCCGACGACCAGCACGACGGCCGGGACCTGGCCGTCCTGCGTCGTCGTGGGCGTGGTCGCGAGCGACCGGTCGAACGTGGGGTCGACGAGCGCGACGAGCTCCTCGCGCAGGAGGGATCGCACGCTCTCAGCGTCCCGCACACCGAGCACGCGCACCTTGGTGCGCAGGCTCTCGATGAGCTCTCCGGCCGGGCCCGCGCCGACGTCGGCGAGCAGGAGCGTCTCCTCCAGCTCGTCCCAGTCGTCCTCCGAGAGGTGGTCGCGCGACAGGACCGAGAGCAGGCGGGCGCCGAGCGGGGAGCCGGAGCGGGCGAGCCGCTCGCGCAGCCGGACGAGGCGCCCCCCGACCGGTTCGGGGCGCTCGACGGCGGGCGCGGAGGGTGTCTCGGGCTCGACGACGGCCGTGTCGGGGTCGAGCACCGCCGTCGCGGCGGTACCTCGCGGTCCGTCGTCGGCGTGCTCCGCCGCCCGTGGCGTCGTGACGCCCGTCG
The DNA here is from genome assembly GCF_943181405.1 of Cellulosimicrobium sp. Marseille-Q4280. GTDB lineage: Bacteria > Actinomycetota > Actinomycetes > Actinomycetales > Cellulomonadaceae > Cellulosimicrobium. Next base: position 45,205 of record NZ_CALPBY010000002.1, on the reverse strand, counting down.
GCCGAGGGGCGGGCCCGGCGCCCGGCGCCCGGCGACGGCGGCGGACCGAGATCGCGCCGCCCGTGACGAGGCCGACGACGACGAGGAGGCCGAGCAGGATCCAGAGAGGAAGGAGGTCGTTCACGCGGGCAGTCTCTCAGACGGTCGTCGCGCCGTCGTCCGTGCCGTCGTCCGTCGGGGCCGCGGCGGGCAGCGCCGCGCTCCGCGAGCGCTCGACGTGCACGTGCAGCGGACGGGTCGCCCGCTCGCGCGCTCGGTGCAGCACCTCGGTGAGCTCCTCGGCGTCGACGTAGGCCCTCGAGGAGACCTCTGTCGCGGTGAAGAACTCGTCCATCGTCGAGTCGACCGGCTTGGGCAGACGGACCGTGCCGACGTGGCGCGCCTCCTCCGTGCCGCGCCGCCGGCGTCCCGGGCGCAGCCCGCCACGGAAGTTCCGCCAGAACCCCCCGAGACCCTGGTCGTCGGTGGCGGCCGACTCGGACCGGGCGACGACGCTCGCGAAGAGGAACACGACAGCGGCAGCGCCGAGCGCGATCCCGAGCCACACGAACATCCACACCATGGGTCCCAGTATCCGGGGGAAGAGGGCGAGAGCGAACCGGCGCGCGGGAGGGCGACCAATCAGCACCACATCTTCACAAGGCGCGGAATTGCAACGTTTTCTCGGTGATTGTCCGGTCCGCGCGGACGCTGACGGTTCGTCCGGGTGGCTGCGTTCACGACCAGCAGGTCACGCCGGCTGCGGCTCGCGCGCCTCGCGCAGGCGCTGGCTGATGACGGTCGTCACACCGTCGCCGCGCATCGTCACGCCGTACAGCGCGTCGGCGATCTCCATGGTCCGCTTCTGGTGGGTGACGACGATGAGCTGCGAGTCCTCCTGGAGCTCGCGGAAGATCTCGAGGAGACGACCCAGGTTGACGTCGTCGAGCGCGGCCTCGACCTCGTCCATGACGTAGAACGGTGACGGCCGCGCCTTGAAGATCGCGACGAGCAGCGCGACGGCCGTGAGCGAGCGCTCTCCCCCCGACAGCAGCGAGAGCCGCTTGACCTTCTTGCCCGCCGGCCGCGCCTCGACCTCGATGCCCGTCGTGAGGAGGTCGTCCGGGTCGGTGAGGACGAGCCGCCCCTCCCCGCCGGGGAACATGCGCGCGAAGACCCGCTCGAACTGCTCCGCGGTGTCCCGGTAGGCGTCCGCGAAGACCCGCTCGACGCGCTCGTCGATCTCCCGGACGATCTCGAGCAGGTCGGCACGGGACTTCTTGAGGTCCGCGAGCTGGTCGGCGAGGAACTTGTGCCGTTCCTCGAGCGCCGCGAACTCCTCGAGGGCGAGCGGGTTCACCTTCCCGAGGCGGCCGAGGTCGCGCTCGGCGGCCTTCAGCCGCTTCTCCTGGGCGGCGCGGTCGTAGGGCACGGTGCGCGCCTCGTCGTCCTCGTCCGCGTCCGCGTCGGCCGCCGCTCCCGTGACCGGGACCGGGCGGTGCGGGCCGAACTCGTCGACGAGGACGTCGGGGGCGAGGCCGAGCTCCTCGACGCTGCGCACCTGGAGCTGCTCGATGCGCAGCTGCTGCTGGGTGCGGGCGACCTCGTCGCGGTGCGCGACGTCGGTGAGCTCGCGCAGTCGCGTCGCGAGCCCGTCGACGGCGGCCCGCGCCGCGGTGACGGCCGCGTCGCGCTCGGCCCGCGCGGCCTCGGCCGCGTCGCGCTCCTCGCCTGCCCGGGCGAGGGATCGTTCGAGCGCGGACAGCGCGCGCGTGGCGCCGTCGCGCACGGTGGCCGCCCGGGCGGCCTGGCGGGCGCGGACCTCCTCGCGCCGTGCCGCGCGCTCTCGCGCGTCACGTTCTGCTGCGGCCGCACGGGCCAGGCCGTGGGCGCGCCCGGCGACGGCACGGGCCCGCTCCTCGCTCGTGCGCAGCGCGAGCCGCGCCTCGGTCTCGCGCGCGCGGGCCGCGACCGCTCCGGCGGCGAGCCGGTCCCGGTCGGCGCCGGCGTCGGTCAGCGCGTCCTCCGACTGCTCCGGCGCCTCCTGCGCGACGTCGAGCCGCTCGACGAGCTCGGCGAGCGCCGCCCGGGCCTCGTCGAGCCCGTCCGACGCCCGCGCGAGCGTCGCCCGCGCACGCTCGGCCTCGGCGGCGGCCGACCGCGCGGTGGCACCGAGGTGTCCCAGCTGTTCGGCGACGGCCGCGAGACGGGCGTCCGACTCGTTGAGCCGCTCGAGCGTCTCATCGTGGCGCGCGCGCGCCGCGGTCTGCGCCTCTCGTGCGGCGACGAGACCGAACCGGGCGCGCTCGGCGCGCGCGGTCGCCTCGCCGTGGGCGGACCGGGCCTCGTCGAGCGCGGACTGCAGGTGCAGGACGCTCGGCGCCGACGCGCTGCCGCCCCAGGCGCGCCCGGAGGCCAGCAGGTCGCCCGCACGCGTCACGGCGACCGCCCCGGGCCGGGTCGCGAGGAGCTCGCGGGCCCGCGCGAGGTCGTCGACGACGGCCACGTCCGCGAGGAGCGACGCCACGACGCGCCCGACGCCGCCGCTCGCGGTCACGACGTCGACGGCCCACCGCGCGCCGTCGGGCAGCGGAGGCGTCGCGGCCCGGTCCGCCGCACCGTCGCCGCCCGCGTCCCCGGCGACGACGAGCCCCGCGCGGCCGGCGTCCTCGGTCCGCAGGTACCTCAGCGCGTCGACCGCGGCGTCGACGGACTCGACCGTGACCGCGTCGGCCGCCGGGCCGAGGGCCGCCGCGATCGCGTCCTCGTAGCCGGCCTCGATGCCGAGCATCGCCGCGAGCGAGCCGACGACGCCCACCTGGTCGGCCGCGAGCAGCGCCCCGGCGCCGTCCTTGCGGTCGAGGCTCAGCTCGAGCGCGTCGATGCGCGCGCTCCACGTGGCCCGCTCCTGCTCGGCGCGGCTCGCCTGCTCCTCGAGGGCAGCCACCGCTGTCGCCGTGCGCTCGAGATCGTCGGCCGCGGCCTCGTGCTCGGCGTCGAGCCCTTCCTCGCCCTCCTCGACGCCGACCACCTGGGTCTCCAGGACGGCGAACTCGGTGCTCGCCTGCGCGCCCCGACGCTCGGCCTCCGCGAGCGACTCGCGCAGGCGACCGATCTCCGCCTCCGCGGCCTCCACCCGGGAGCGTTGTGCGGCGACCTGGCCCGCGAGCCGCGCGAGCCCCTCGCGCCGGTCCGCGGCGCCGCGCAGGAGCGTCGCGACGGCGCGCTCCGCCTCCCCCGCGGACGCCTCCGCGTCCTCGCGCTCCGCGACGGCGGCGTCGAGGGCCGCGCGCGCCCGCGCGACCTCGTCCTCGAGCTCCGCCTCGGTCGCCCGCACGCGTTCTGCCTGCCGCTCGAGCTCGTCGGGGTCCTGGCCCCGGTGCGCGGGCTCCGGCCGGCCGAGGAGCCGCAGCCGCTCCTCGGCGAGCGTCTGCGTCCCCCGCAGGCGCTCGCGCAGCGACGACAACCGGTACCAGACGTCGGTCGCTGCGCCGAGCGCCGGGGCCGCGGCGGCGGCGTCACGCTCGTCGGCCGCGAGCCGGTCCCGCGCGCCGGCGAGCTGCCGCTCCACGTCCGCCTGCTGTGCGCGGAGCGCCGCCTCGTCGGCGATCTCCTGCTCGAGGGTCGCCATGAGCTGGGCGAGGTCGTCGGCGAGGAGGCGGGCACGGGCGTCGCGCACGTCGGCCTGGATCGTGGCGGCCTTGCGCGCGATCTCCGCCTGCCGGCCGAGCGGGCCGAGCTGGCGTCGCACCTCGGACGTGAGGTCGGCGAGCCGCGTGAGGTTGGCCTGCATCGCGTCGAGCTTGCGGAGCGCCTTCTCCTTGCGCTTGCGGTGCTTGAGGACGCCGGCGGCCTCCTCGACGAACCCGCGCCGGTCCTCGGGCGTCGCGCGCAGCACGGCGTCGAGCTGTCCCTGCCCGACGATGACGTGCATCTCGCGCCCGAGGCCCGAGTCGGAGAGCAGGTCCTGGATGTCGAGCAGGCGGCAGGGCGACCCGTTGATCGCGTACTCGGAGCCACCGCTGCGGAACAGCGTGCGGGAGATCGTCACCTCGGTGTAGTCGATCGGCAGCGCGCCGTCGGTGTTGTCGATCGTCAGCGCGACCTCGGCACGCCCGAGCGGCGGCCTGCCGGTCGTGCCGGCGAAGATGACGTCCTCCATCTTGCCGCCGCGCAGCGTCTTCGCACCCTGCTCCCCCATCACCCAGGCGAGCGCGTCGACGACGTTCGACTTCCCCGAGCCGTTCGGCCCGACGACGCACGTCACGCCGGGCTCGAAGCTCAGCGTCGTCGCGGAGGCGAACGACTTGAAGCCCCGGAGCGTCAGCGTCTTGAGGTGCACGGCCCGAGCCTAGACCGGCCTCCCCACGATCCCGCGCATCTCGGCGGCCGCGAGCGGCAGGCGACCCGAGGACGCGAGCGGCAGGCGAGGCACACGTCGTCGACCGACGGGCCCGGCGTCGAACCCGGGGTCGTGCGCCACCGTCACGCGCCGAACCCCGGCTTGTGCGTCAGACACACCGGTTCGTGCCACACAACCCGGGGTTCGGCCAGGAGGTGAGATGCGGCTCGACTGCCAGACGTGCGTGGTGCCGGTCCAGACGAGCCGACACCGGAGCGGGGGGGGGGCGGGTCGACGACCCGCCCCTCCCCCGAGAAGGTGTCGGCGGGCGCTGCCCTGCGCCCGCCGATGACCCGGTCGTCAGCCCAGCTCGGGGAACCAGAGCGCGATCTCGCGCACGGCGGACTCGGGCGAGTCGGAGCCGTGGACGAGGTTCTGCTGGACCTTCAGGCCCCAGTCGCGGCCGAGGTCGCCGCGGACCGTGCCGGGCGCAGCCTCGGTGGGGTTGGTGGCGCCGGCGAGCGAGCGGAAGCCGGGGATGACGCCCTGACCCTCGGCGACGACCGCGAGGATCGGGCCCGACAGCATGAAGTCGACGAGCGGCTGGTAGAACGGCTTGCCCTCGTGCTCGGCATAGTGCGCGGCGAGCAGCTCCGGGGTCGCGTCGAGGAGGCGGACGGCCGCGAGCGTGTAGCCCTTGGTCTCGATGCGGCGGAGGATCTCGCCGGACAGGCCGCGGCGGACGCCGTCGGGCTTGACGAGGACGAGGGTGCGTTCGATCGTTTCGGTCACGGCGGGTGCGACGTCGGTCATGGCGGCGAGCCTACCGGGGGCGAGGGACCGTCCCCGAACCGTCCGGACGGCTCAGCCGGCGTTGGGTGCCGTCTCGGGGTGCTCGGCGTCGTACGCGGCGCGCTCGCGGTCGATGCGGCCGCCGAGCCGCAGCGAGACGATCCACAGCGCGACGAAGATGCCGCCCACGACGAACATCATCGGGACGACGAGGCCGAAGCCGAGGACGGGCACCTGCACGACGGACCCGCCGACGTACCCGCCGGGCGTGCCGACCATGCGCGACAGGACGACGAGCACGACGAAGAGCGCTCCCCCGACGATCCAGATCGACGCCGGGGTGGGCAGCTCGAGCGGACCCCGGGAGTAGGGGATGTCGCGCAGGCCGTAGGCGACCAGGGTGGCGAAGACGACGAGGAACGCCTCGAGCAGGAGCGTCGTGAACGCGAACTGCTCCTTCGCGGACTTCTTGGGCTTGATGCGGTCGCCTGGCGACGGGCGCACCGGCCCCGCCGCGCGGCCGTGGCGGGACGGCTGCGGGGCGGGGGCCGGCGACGACGGGGTGGAGCTCACCTGGTCAGGATACCGGCGCGTCGTCACGCGGACGGTCGCCCGACGGCGTCTCCGACCCACCGTGACCCGGCGCCGCGGCCGTCGCGGGCTCGCTGCCGACGACTGCCACGACCGGCTCGTCGGGCGCGCCGTCGACCACGGGACGCGCCTGCCCCGGGTCGGCGACGGCCTCGCCGCGTGCGACCATCCCCGCGACGTCCGAGAGGCGGACCTCCTTGAGGAACAGCGCGAGGACGAAGCCGACGAGGACCAGCGGGACGAGGTACCAGAAGGCCGGCGCGAGCGCGTCGGTGAAGGCGTCGACGACGCCGGTGTGCACCGGCTCGGGGAGCGCCTGCACCATCTCCGGCGTGAGGGACGAACCCTCCGCGCCCTCCGGCACGCTGCCCGCGGGGAGGTCTGCGAAGACCCCCGCGAGGTTGTCGGCCAGGCGAGAGGTGAAGATGGTCGAGAACAGCGCGGTGCCGACGGCGGCGCCGATCTCGCGGAAGAAGTTGTTGGCGCTCGTCGCGGTGCCGAGCTCGTGCGGGTCGACCGAGTTCTGGACCGCGAGGACGATCGTCTGCATGACGAGGCCCATGCCGGCTCCCATGACGAAGATCATCGCGCCGAAGAGCACCATGGACATGTCGCCGGTGATCTGGGTGAGCCACATCATGCCGAGCGCGGTGATCGCCAGGCCGGCGATCGGGAACATCCGGTAGCGGCCGGTCTTGGTGATCGCGATCCCGGAGCCGATGGCGGTGAGCATGACGCCGACCATCATCGGCAGCATGAGGAACCCGGACTCGGTCACGCCCGCCCCGGTCGACATCTGCAGGAACGTCGGCAGGAAGGCGAGGGCGGAGAACATGCCCATGCCGAGCACGAGGCCGATGAGCGTCGCGATGGTGAACGTCGGGTTCTTGAACAGGTGCAGCGGGAGGAGCGGCTCCTCGGCGCGGTTCTCGACGACGACGAACGCGGCGATCGAGACGACGACGGCTGCCACCAGCCCGAGCAGCCACGGGTCGGACCAGTCGTAGCCGCGCGACGAGGTGAGCGACTCCCAGCTCGTGACGAGGACGATCCCGGACGTCGCGACGACCATGAAGAAGATGCCCGCGACGTCGATCTTGCGCCCGGAGCGGTGCGTCGGGAGCTTGAGGGCGACCCAGCCGACGACGAACGCGGCGATGCCGATGGGGACGTTGATCCAGAACGCCCAGCGCCAACCGGGACCCTCGGTGAACCAGCCGCCGAGGAGCGGGCCGATCACGGCGGCGATGCCGAACAGGGCGCCCATCGGGCCCATGTACTTGCCGCGGTCCTTGGCGGGCACGATGTCGGCGATGATCGCCTGGGAGAGGATCATCAGGCCGCCGCCGCCGAGGCCCTGCACGCCGCGCCACGCGACGAGCTCGGGGAACGACTGCGCGAAGCCGGCCCCTGCGGAGGCGACAGTGAACAGGCCGATCGCGACGAGGAACGGCCAGCGCCGGCCCCAGAGGTCGCCGAACTTGCCGTAGAGCGGCATGACGATCGCGATCGCGAGGATGTAGGCGGTGATGACCCAGCCCTGGTGCTCCACGCCGTGGAGCTCCCCGACGATCGTGGGCATCGCGGTGCCCACGATCGACTGGTCGAGCGAGGACAGGAACATCGACGCCATGAGCGCGCCGAAGATCACCCACACGGTGCGTGGGGTGAGGACGACGAGCGGCTTGCCGCCGTCCGTCGGTGCCGCGGGCGAGGCGGTCTGAGGGCTGGCCATGAGGGTTCCACTTCGGTCGGGACGGGACGCGTGCGCCGGCGGGCGCGCGGGCCCGTCGTCGGGGGGTGCGGTCGGCCGGCGTGCTGCCGGTCGCAGGATCTCGGGGTCGCGCGGGGCGCGGTCAGTCGTGGGGCGCCGGCGCGAGGAGCGAGCGGAGCTGTCGCACGACGTCGTCCAGGTGGTCGGCGGGGCTTCCCTCGCCACCGCCCTGCTGCCACTCGAGCGTGCTCACGCGGAGCAGGGTCATGACGACGAGGGCGAGCAGCTCCGGGTCTGCCGTGTACGGCAGGACGAGACGGCGCGCGGTGAAGAGCTCGACCATCTCGGCGCGGTGCTCCTCGACCCACGCGACGTGCCGCGCGAGGAGTCGCGGCTCGCGCGTGACGAGCTCGACCGTGCACTGCATCCGCTCCGGCGTGACGGTCTGCTGCCCGAGCACGTCTCCCACGAGCACGGCCAGGTCGTCGAGCAGGACGCCGGTCGGTCCCCCCGCGACGAACGCGGCGGCGACCTCGGGCCGGATCGCGAAGGGTTCGAGGCCGAGCACGGCGTCGTCCTTCGAGGGGAAGTAGTTGAAGAACGTGCGGGGCGAGACCCCGACGGCGTCGCAGATGTCCTCGACCGTGACGGCGTCGAGACCGCGGTCCAGGACGAGACGCTGGGCCGCCCCGACGAGCTCGTCGTGCCGACGCTGCTTCTTGCGGGCACGGAGCCCGCCGGAGGTCTCGAGGGTCGACGAGTTCGCGATCACCCTGAGATTATTGCAGTCGGCGCAATTTTGCAGCAACTGCACTCTTGGGTGAGGTGCATCACACGATCAGACCTCGCCGAACCCGCCCTCGACCGCACCGACGACGGCGTCCAGCGCCTCGCGTGCCTGCGTACCGTCCGCGGTCACCGAGAGCTGCTGCCCACCCGTGGCCCCGAGCTTCATGAGCTCGAGCACGCTCGCTCCGTTCACGCCGTCGATCGTCACCGAGGCGTCGTACCCGGCGATCAGGCGCGCCAGGACCGCAGCGGGACGGGCGTGCAGCCCCAGCGGGTTGCGCAGGGTCACCGTTGCTGCGACTGCGCCGCCCGGCACCTCGTCCGGACGCGGGGCCGCGTCGCCGTCCGCCGCGCCCTGCTCGGTGGCGCCGACGCCGGCCGGGGCGAACGTGCTCCCCGCGTGCTCCGCCGAGGCGAGGACCGCCGGGACGTCCCCTCCCCCGTGCGCCGTCACGGCCGCGGCGACCGCACCCTCGACGAACGGGGCGTCGGCGAGCGCGACCCGGCCGTCCAGCTCGTCCTCGAGGTCGAGCACGGACTCCACCGTCATCACGGCGGACCCGAGGTCCGCGAGGACCACCACGCCGTCCGCGACCGCGAGCGCGTCCGACACCGCGCCGGAGACGCGGTCGTAGCTCGTCCCGAGCCCGCCGTCGTCCGTGCCGCCGGCGGCGAGCAGCACCACCCCGGGAGCCATCTGCGCGGCGAGCTCGACCGCGCCCTGGGCCAGCCGCTGGGAGTGGGAGACGAGGACGAGGGCGACACGGGCGCGCGCGGGCGCCGGACCGCTGCCCGCCACGCTCAGACCGCCCCGCGGGCGTCCACGGCCGCGTCCCGCGCGGCCTCGAGCAGGATCGCCGTCGACGTCGCGCCCGGGTCCTGGTGGTCGGCGCTGCGCTCGCCGAGATAGCTCGCGCGACCCTTCGTGGCCACGAGGGGCACGGTCGCCTCGGCCCCGGCCCGCGCGGCGCGCGCCGCGGCGTCGAGCACCTCGGCGGTCGTCGCGCCGTCGTGCGCCGCCGCCTCCGCGGCGTCGACCGCGGGCTGCCACGCGTCGACCATGGTCTTCTCCCCCACGACGGCCTTGCCGCGCGCGGTGATGCCCTCCAGGGCGCCCTCGAGCAGGGCGACGACGCCCTGGGCGTCCAGCTCGGCGAGGCCCGTGACCTTGGCCGCACGCAGGTAGGCCGTGCCGTAGAGCGGACCGGAGGCGCCGCCGACCGACGACATGAGCGTGGTCGCGACGAGCTTGAGGAGGTCCCCGATCTGCTCGGGGGTCTCGGTCACGTCGAGCTTGGCGACCACGGCACGGTAGCCGCGGTCGAGGTTCTCGCCGTGGTCACCGTCCCCGATCTGTCGGTCCAGCTCGGTCAGCTCGTCCTTCGACGCCGCGATCCGCTCGGCGCTCAGCCGAGCCCAACGGTCCGCCCAGGCCACGTCCAGCGTCATGCCCCACCTCTCCTTGCCGCAGAACCGGCGGAACCGCCGGCTCCGGAGACCGCACGCGTCGCGGGCGAGCGCCCGCCGCCCGGCGCCCCGAGCGCGAGCACCCGGACCGTCACCAGTGCAGCGCAGGCGTGCGGACGGGAGCGTCCCACAGCGCGGTGAGCTCGTCGTCCAGGCGCAGCACGGTCACCGACGCCCCCTGCATCTCCAGCGACGTGACGTAGTTGCCCACGAGCGACCGCGTGACGCGCACGCCGCGCTCCTCGAGCAGCCTCCTCGCCCGACCATAGACGACGTACAGCTCCGACAACGGGGTACCGCCCATACCGTTAACGAACAGCAACACGTCCTCGCCGCCCGCGAGGCCGAGGTCGTCGGCGACCGGGTCGAGCAGCATCTGCGTCACGTCGTCGGCGGGGGCGAGAGGGACGCGGTGACGACCGGGCTCCCCGTGGATGCCGATGCCGATCTCCACCTCGTCGTCCTCGAGGTCGAAGCTCGGCCGTCCGACGTGGGGCACCGTGCAGGCGGTGAGCGCGACGCCCATCGAGCGGACGTTCGCCACGACCCTGCCCGCGATCTCGGTGACGGCGCCCAGGTCGTCGCCGCGCTCCGCCGCGGCGCCCGCGATCTTCTCGACGCACACCGTCCCGGCGACGCCGCGGCGTCCCGCGGTGTACAGCGAGTCCTCGACGGCGACGTCGTCGTTGACGAGGATGCTCGTGACCTGCGTGCCCTCGGCCTCGACGAGCTCGACCGCGGTCTCGAAGTTGAGGACGTCGCCCGTGTAGTTCTTGACGATGGCGAGCACGCCCGCACCGGAGTCGGCCGCGAGCACCGCGGGCACGATCTGGTCCGGCGTGGGCGACGTGAACACCGCGCCCGGCACCGCGGCGTCGAGCATGCCCGCGCCGACGAAGCCCGCGTGCAGCGGCTCGTGGCCCGAACCTCCGCCCGAGACGAGGCCGACCTTGCCGGCCACCGCGCCGCCGGCGCGCGTGACGAACGGCGGGGAGAGGTGCACCTCGACGAGGTCGGCGTGCGCGAGGCCGAAGCCCGCGAGGGACTCGGTGACCGCGTCCTGGGGGTCGTTGAGCAGCTTCTTCACGGTGGTTCCTCCGTCGTCGGTCGGCGGCGTGCCGGGCCTGCCCCGCCCGACGGCGCTGAGACCATCAAACACCCGGGCGACAGGCGGCGCGCGCCGGTGCCCGACGACGCGGCAGCAGCCGCTCCGCGCCCGGCACCGGGCGCGGAGCGGGGTCAGCCGCGCCCGAGCAGGATCCGTGCGTCGGCGACCGTGACGACGGACCCTGTCACGAGGACACCGGTCCCGGTGCCGACGCCGACGGGGTCGGCGGCCTCGGCGAGGTCGACGGCCATCTGGAGCGCCTCGTCCAGCCGCTCCGTGCTGCGCACGCGGTCCTCGCCGAAGACCTCCGCGGCGAGCTCGGCGAGGTCCGTGACGTCGGCCGACCGGTCGGAGCTGTTCCGCGTGACGACGACCTCCGCCAGGACGGGCTCGAGCGCGGCGAGCAGCGACTCGGCGTCCTTGTCGCCCATGATCCCCACGACTCCGACGAGGTGCCGGAAGTCGAACGCCTCGTCGAGCGCGGCGACGAGCGCCTCGGCCCCCGCGGCGTTGTGCGCGGCGTCGACGAGGACCGCCGGGCTCGACCGGACGACCTCCAGGCGGCCCGGCGACGTCACGTCCGCGAACGCCGTCTCGACGAGCGCGCCGTCGAGCGACCTCCCGCCCATCAGGGTCTCCACGGCGGTCAGGCCCAGCAGCGCGTTGTGCGCCTGGTGCGCGCCGTGCAGCGGGAGGAAGATCTCGGTGTACAGCGCGACCGGGGTGCGCAGGTCGAGCAGCTGGCCCCCCACGGCCACGTGACGCTGCGCGACCTCGAGGTCGACGCCCTCGCGCAGGACCCGCGCCCCGACCTGGCGCGCGCGGTCGAGCACGACCTCGAGCACCTCGGGCTCCTGCTCCGCGACGACCACGGTGGCACCGTCCTTGACGATGCCGGCCTTGTTCCCCGCGATCTCCTCGAGCGTGCTCCCGAGCCACCGCTCGTGGTCGTGCGCGACGGGCGTGATGACCGCGACGTCGCCGTCGACGACGTTCGTGGAGTCCCACGTGCCGCCGAGACCGACCTCGACGACCGCGACGTCGACCGGCGCGTCGGCGAAGGCCGCGAGCGCCATGACCGTGAGCACCTCGAAGAAGCTCAGCCGCGGGCCGCCCGCCTCCTGCGACTCGCCGTCCACGACGCCGACGTACGGGGCGACGTCCTCCCACACCTCGACGAACCGGCGGGCCGAGAGCGGCTCTCCGTCGACCTGGATGCGCTCGGTGACGCTCGTCAGGTGCGGGCTCGTGAAGAGCCCGGTGCGCAGGCCGTGCTCGCGCACGAGCCGCTCGACCATGCGCGCCGTCGAGCTCTTGCCGTTCGTCCCCGTGAGGTGGACGACCCGGAACGACCGCTGCGGGTCGCCGAGCAGCTCGAGCACGCGCCGGACGCGGTCGAGCGTCGGGTCGATGTCGTGCTCGGGGGCGCGGGCCATGATGTGCCCGTAGACCTCGCGCAGCGACTCCTGCGCGGCGGCGTCCTGCGCCGCGTCGCGCGCGGTGGCTGCGGACTTCTTGCCGGTCGGCCGCCTGTCGTCCCTCGCGCTCACGCCGTCACCCCGTCCGTCTCGCTCGTCCCGCGGCTGCCCGCCTTCTCCACCCGCACCGCGCGCTGGTCCGTCGGCGACGTGTCGACCACGACCTCGACCGCGAGCGTCTCGCGCGCCACGAGCTCGCGGTGCTCCTCGACGGCAGCGACCCACTCCCCGGGGACGTCGAGCGCCAGGCGGATCCGGTCGGCGACGTCAAGGCCCGCGGCCTTGCGCGCGTCCTGGACGTCGCGGATCACGTCGCGCGCGTACCCCTCGGCGAGGAGCGCGTCGTCGAGCACGAGGTCGAGCACGACGAACCCGCCGCCGGACAGCACGGCCGCGGCGACCGTCGGTCCTCCGTCGGCGTCGGCCCCGCCCTCGCGAGCCGCGACGACCGTCGCCAGCTCGTACTCGCCCTCGACGAGCGGCACGTCACCGTCCGGCGTCGTCACGACGACGCTCCCGTCGTCCTCCTGGCGCCACGCCCCGGCCTTCGCGGCCTGGATCGCGGCCTGCACGCCCCGGCCGAGGCGCGGGCCCGCCTTGCGGGCGTTGACCGCGAGGCGTTGCGTCACGCCGAACCGCTCGGCCGCGTCGGAGTCCGTGGACCCGAGCTCGACCGCCTTGACGTTGAGCTCGCGCGCGAGCAGGTCGGTGTACGGCGCGAGCGCGGCAGGGTCGTCGACGACGACCGTCAGGCGAGCGAGCGGCTGACGCACGCGGAGCTGGTGCGCCTTGCGCAGGCCGAGCGCCGACGACGCCACGGCCCGGACCTCGTCCATCGCTGCGACGAGCGCGTCGTCGGCGACCAGACCGGCGTCCGCCTCCGCGCCGTCGACCGTCGGCCAGTCGACGAGGTGCACGGACCGGCCGCCGGTCAGGCCGCGCCAGACCTCCTCGGTGAGCAGCGGCGCGAGCGGCGCCATGACGCGCGTGAGCGTCTCGAGCGCGGTGTACAGCGTGTCGAACGCGTCGGCGTCCTCGGCCCAGAACCGGTCGCGCTGCGTGCGCACGTACCAGTTGGTCAGCACGTCGAGGTGCTCGCGCACGGTCTCGCACGCGCCGGCGATGTCGTACGCGTCGAGCTGGTCCGTCACGCGTGCCACGAGGTCGTGCGTGCGCGCGAGCAGGTACCGGTCGAGCGCGGGCAGCCCGGCCACGCGCTCGGGCGCGACGCGCTGCGCGACGTAGCCGCCGCCGTCGGGCGACGGCTCGCCCCCTGCGGCCCCGGCGCGCGCCTGCGCCTTGGAGCTGTTCGCGTACAGGGTGAAGAAGTAGTACGTGCTCCACAGCGGCAGGAGCACCTGGCGCACGGCGTCACGGATCCCGTCCTCGGTGACGACGAGGTTGCCCCCCCGCAGGATGGGCGAGGCCATGAGGAACCAGCGCATCGCGTCGGAGCCGTCGCGGTCGAAGACCTCGTTGACGTCCGGGTAGTTGCGCAGCGACTTGCTCATCTTGCGCCCGTCGGAGCCCAGCACGATCCCGTGCGAGATCGCCGACCGGAACGCGGGGCGGTCGAACAGCGCCGTGGACAGGATGTGCAGCATGTAGAACCAGCCGCGCGTCTGCCCGATGTACTCGACGATGAAGTCGGCGGGGTTGTGGTGCGCGAACCAGCTCTCGTTCTCGAACGGGTAGTGCACCTGGGCGTACGGCATGGAGCCCGAGTCGAACCACACGTCGAGGACGTCCTCGACGCGGCGCATCGTCGAGCGGCCCGTCGGGTCGTCCGGGTTGGGGCGCGTGAGGCGGTCGACGTAGGGGCGGTGCAGGTCCGGCCGGCCCTTCTCGTCGCGCGGGAGCGTGCCGAAGTCGCGCTCGATCTCCTCGAAGGAGCCGTAGACGTCGATGCGCGGGTGCTGCGGGTCGTCGGACTTCCACACGGGGACCGGGCTGCCCCAGAACCGGTTGCGCGTGATCGACCAGTCGCGCGCGTTCTCGAGCCACTTGCCGAACTGCCCGTGCTGGATGTGCTCCGGGGTCCACGCGATCTGCTCGTTGAGCTCGAGCATGCGGTCCTTGAAGGTCGTCACCGCGACGAACCACGACGACACGCCCATGTAGATGAGCGGCCGCCGGCAGCGCCAGCAGTGCGGGTAGGAGTGCGCGTACGACTCGCGGCGCAGCAGCACAGTGCCCGGGCTCGTCGCGCCGAGGGCCACGTCGGGCACCTCCTCGCTGTCGCGACCGGGCTGCAGCCGGGCGGCGTCGTGCCGCGTCCGACCCTTGAGGTGGTCGATGATCAGCGCGTTCGCGTCGAAGACCTGCAGGCTCTCGTAGTCGACGACGGGGAACGTGAACTTCCCGTCGGGCCCCACCGGCAGCACGGGCTCGATGCCCTCGCGGTCCGAGACGACCTTGTCGTCCTCGCCGAACGCGCCGGCGCCGTGCACGAGCCCCGTGCCGTCGGTCGTCGTGACGAAGTCCGCCTCGACGACGCGGTGCGCGTTCGCGTGGCCGGCGTAGTAGGAGAACGGCGGCGTGTAGGCGCGGCCCAGCAGGTCGGAGCCCTTGAGCCGATCCACGACCTGCGACGCGAGGTCACCCTCGGCGCCGTCCGCGCCGGGGTCCGTCAGCTCGCGCGCGTAGGCCTGCAGCCGCGCCTCGGCGAGGACGTACCGCTCCTTCACCCCGGTCGCGGACGACTCGACGACGACGTAGTCGACGTCCGGGCCGACCATGACGACGAGGTTGGACGGGAGCGTCCAGGGCGTCGTCGTCCAGACGAGCGCGAGCTCGCCCGTCACGAGGCGCAGACCGACGGTGACGGCCGGGTCCTGGCGGACCTGGTACACGTCCTCGTCCATGCGCAGCTCGTGGTTGGACAGGGGCGTCTGGTCGTTCCAGCAGTACGGCAGGACGCGGAAGCCCTCGTACACGAGACCCTTCTCGTGCAGGGACTTGAACGCCCACATGACCGACTCCATGAACGTGGGGTCGAGCGTCTTGTAGTCGTTCTCGAAGTCCACCCAGCGCGCCTGGCGCGTCACGTAGTCGCGCCACTCGTCGGTGTACTTGAGCACCGACGCGCGGCACGCGTCGTTGAACCGCTCGATCCCCAGCTCGAGGATCTCCTCCTTGGTCTTGATCCCGAGCTGGTCCATCGCCTCGAGCTCGGCCGGGAGGCCGTGCGTGTCCCACCCGAACCGACGCTCGACGCGCCTGCCGCGCATGGTCTGGTAGCGCGGCACGACGTCCTTCGCGTAGCCGGTGAGCAGGTGGCCGTAGTGCGGGAGGCCGTTGGCGAAGGGCGGGCCGTCGTAGAAGACGAACTCGTTGCTGCCGTTCTCCCCGGCGTGGTTGCGCTCGACCGACGCGCGGAACGTGTCGTCCGCGTCCCAGTACGCGAGGATCTCGCGCTCGATCGCCGGGAGGTCCGGCGACGCGGGGATGCCGAACGACGCGCCGGCATGGGTCTCGACGGTCCCCTCGGGGGCGGGCGGACGGTGCAGCGGGTAGGCCATGGTCTCGAGGCTCCGATGAGTGGTGGTCCGGGTCGTGCTCTCCTGCGAGGACGACGTCCCTGCCCCGGAGGGAGGGTGCCGCGGTACCACCTCGCTTGCCGGCGCGTGCGCGCCGACCGCTCGTCGAAGGCTGTGACGGGCCTGCCCGTCCGGTTCTACTGAGGACCCGCCGCCTACGCGTGCACGACGCCGCGGGTCCCGTTCTTCCGGAGGCTCACCGGTGATGGCCGGGTCGATGCCTGTGCGTCCATGGTAGCGGGGGCGTGCAACCCGGCTCGTCGCTCGGTCTGCGCGGCGGCTCGGGCGCGGCGACGGGCGGTGTAGGCGTCGATGTCGCGCGCGACGAGCCACTCGAGGGTGAGCGGCGGGGTCGCGGCCGAGGTGCTGGCCGGGCTCTGTGCGGTGGTGCCGGGGAGGTACATGGTGGTCTCGCGTCCTTCGGTGACGGGCGTCAGGGAGGCAGACCGGTCCCGAGCGTGCGAGTCATCGATGGCTCTCACGGAAGACCGGCGACCGTCGCGCCCCTGCGCTCCGTGCCCGACGTGCTCGTCGGGCTACCGGGAGGGAGGGACGGGAGGCTGCTCGCGGACACCTGGTCGGCTGCGCGTGGCGCCGCGAGCCGTCAACAACAGGACGAGGCCGGGGCGACCTGCGGGCGCGCGACGACGAGCGGGCTGCTCGTGGGGCGCGCGGTCGAGGTCACGCGGACATGCTGCCAGGCAGAGGCCGCCCCGACAACCCCCGGCAAGCGCAATGCTCCCGACTCAGCCGACGCGGACGTCCACCTCGTGCCAGCCGCTCGCGCCGTCGGGCGCCGGAGCCGCGACGTCGGAGGTCTGGACCTGCCCGTCGGCGTCCGTCGCGCGCACGGTGAGGCGGTGGTCGCCGGCGTCGGCGTCCCACGCGTACGACCACTGCCGCCACGTGTCGGGGCCGACGGTCTCGGCGAGCGTCGCGGTCTCCCACGGGCCGTCGTCGACGCGGACCTCGACGGCCTCGATGCCGGTGTGCTGCGCCCACGCGACTCCCGCGACGGTGACCTCGCCCGCGTCGACCGACGTGCTCGCGCGCGGCGTGTCGATGCGCGACGCGAGCTTGATCGGGCCGCGCTCGCTCCACCCGCGCGTCGACCAGTAGGCGACGTCGTCGGCGAACGTCGTCACCTCGAGCTCCGTGACCCACTTCGTCGCGGACACGTACCCGTACAGCCCAGGGACCACGAGCCGCGCCGGGAACCCGTGCTCGGCGGGCAGCGGCTCGCCGTTCATGCCGACGGCCAGGAGGCACGCGCGCTCCTCGTCCTGGAGCACCTCGAGCGGCGTGCTCGCCGTCCACCCGTCGGCGCTCGTGGACAGGACCATGTCGGCGCCGTCCTGCACGCCGGCGCGCGCGAGGAGCTCACGGACCGGGTAGCCGAGCCACAGCGCGTTGCCCACGAGGTCGCCCCCGACGGAGTTCGAGACGCACGTGAGCGTCAGGTGGTGCTCCACGAGCGGGAGCGCCAGGAGCTCGGCGAGCGTGAGCTCGAACGGCTCGTCGACGAGACCGGAGACACGCAGCGTCCAGGTGTCCGGGTCCACCTGGGGCACGCGCAGCGCGGTGTCGATGCGGTAGAAGTCGTCGTTCGGGGTGACGTAGGGCGCGAGCCCGGGGACGCCGAGGTCGGCGCCGGCCGGGACGGCAGGGGCCGTGACCGACGGCGCGGGCAGCCGCAGCGCCTCGCGCGCCGCGGTCACGGCGCGCGACCCGGCCGAGACGGCTCGCGACGTCGCGAGCGCGACCACGCCCGCGGCTGCCGCGAGTCCGGTCACCAGGAGGAACCGGCGCCTGTCGAGGCCCGGTCTGCCGCTTCCCGCGGCCGTCCACGGACCGGCGCCGGACGCGGGATCATCAGCACGAGCTGCGCCGTCGGGACGCGCGACCTCGGCGGGCCCACGCAGCGTGCCGACCTCCGCGCGGAGCAGGAGGACCGCCGCGGCGACCCCGACGAGCGTGGGCAGCGCCCACGCCGGGCTCGACCCCGGTCGGGTCGCAGCGACGACCGCGCCGACCGCACCGACGGCGCCCAGCAGCACCGCGCCCGTGGGCGGGCGCCGCAGCTCGAGCCATCCAGCGAGCGCCGCGCCCGCTGCGAGCACCACGCCCATCGTGCCCAGCAGGACGACCTTGTCCGCCGTGCCGAACGTCGCGATCGCCCACTCCTTGAGCGGCGCGGGCACGACGTCGACGACGCCGGCGCCGGCCGCGAACAGCGGGCTCGCCCCGGGTGCGACGAACGCGGCCACGAGCTCGGCCACGGCGAACCCGACGGCCGCGGCGACGACGCCCGCGAGCGCCGCGAGCAACGAGGGGTGCCGCCGGGATGCCGTCATGACCCCAGCCTGGCACGCCTACGCGGCAGGTCGGGGCACGCGCGCGAGGTCCGACTGTCCCAGCCACGCGGGCAGGCTGCGGCGCGCGGCGCTCGGACCGTCGAGCACCACGTCCCCGCTGCGCAGCGCGCGCTCCCACGTCGTGTCGCCCCGCCAGACGTGCGTGAGGGTGCGCAGCCCGGACCGGACGACGACCGCCGGGTCGAGCCCGGGGTCGACGTCGCACAGGTCCGCGTCACCGTCGCGCACGACCAACCACCAGCGCGCGACCCGCGCCTCGACGTCGTCGAGCCGGAACTCGACGGCCGTCGGCTCGCGCGGCCAGGTGGCGACCGGGACGGTGCGCCGCACGTCCCAGAACAGCAGGTGCGGGTCGAGGTCCTCCTCGCCGAGCTCGCTGATCCAGCGCGCGCCCCACGCGCCGAGCGACTCGACCAGGGGCCGCAGCTCCTCGCCGGCGGCCGTCAGCCGGTACGACGGCCGGCCCCCCACCTCGGAGCGCCGGACGACCCCCGCGCGCTCGAGCGTGCGCAGGCGCTTGGCGAGGAGTGCCGGCGACATCTTCGGGTTCCCGCGCCGGAGCTCGTTGAAGTGCGTGCTCCCGGCGAGGAGCTCTCGCACGACGAGCAGCGTCCACCGCTCGTCGAGCACCTCCATGGCCTTGGCCACCGGGCAGAACTGGCCGTACGTCGCCATCGCCGCCTCCTCGTCCGCTCCTCCAGTAGACGCCCGAGCACGGAACCGCACCAGTGCCCGCGGAGCGGGCGTGGCGGTACAGATCCAGCACTGGATGCCCCGAGGAGGGAGCGCGAGCCTGGGGTGACGTGACCCACCACCACGGCCCGCTACCGCGGGCCCGGCAGCAGGAGAAGCAGATGACGGACACCGTGGTCCTCTCGGACCTCAAGACGAAGCACCGCGCGATGTGGGCGTCCGGGGACTACCCGGCCGTCGCGGCGGAGGTGGTGCACGACCTCGGCGACGACCTCGTCGACGCGTGCGCCGTGCACCCGGGTCAGCGCGTGCTGGACGTCGCGGCGGGCACGGGCAACGCGGCGATCGCGGCGGCGGCGCGCGGCGCGGACGTCGTCGCGACCGACCTCACGCCCGAGCTGCTCGACGCCGGTCGGCGGGTCGCGGCCGAGCGCGACGTGGACCTCGTGTGGCAGCAGGCGGACGCGGAGGAGCTCCCGTTCGCGGACGCGTCGTTCGACGTCGTCCTCTCGACCATCGGCGTCATGTTCGCGCCGCACCACCAGGAGGCGGCGGACGAGCTCGTGCGCGTCACGCGGCCGGGCGGGACGATCGGGCTCGCGAGCTGGACGCCCGGCGGGTTCATCGGGCAGATGTTCGCGACGATGAAGCCGTTCGCGCCCGCTCCGCCGCCCGGGGCCCAGCCGCCCCCGCTGTGGGGCGACGAGACCCACGTGCGGTCGCTGCTGGGCGACCGCGTGACCGACGTCCGGGCCGAGCTGCGGACGCTGCCCGTCACGCTGTTCGCGGACGGCGAGGCGTTCCGCGCGTACTTCGCCTCCCGGTACGGGCCCACCATCGCGGTGCGCCGGAGCCTCGAGGGCGACCCCGACCGGCTGGCCGAGCTCGACGCGGCGCTGCGCGACCTCGGGGACCGGTCCCTCGACGCCGACGGGGCGATGCGCTGGGAGTACCTGCTCCTCGTGGCGACGCGGATCTGACCCTGGTGGTCCGACGCCCCCGGGACACGGCCCGGCGGTCAGGCGTCCCGGTGCGCGTCCTCGTGCGCCGGGACGCCCTTCGGCTCGAGCGGGGCGCGCCACAGCGAGTACGTCGACGCCTGCGCGACCGGCCGCAGGATCAGCGAGTCGATGTTCACGTGGTGCGGCCGCGTGACGGCGAAGGTCACGACGTCGGCGACGTCGTCGGCGGTCAGCGGGTCCTCGACGCCCGCGTACACGGCGTCCGCCCCGGACCGGTCGCCGTGGTAGCGGTTGAGCGAGAACTCGGGCGTGTGCACGAGCCCCGGCGCGATCTCGATGACGCGGATCGGCTCGCCGACGAGCTCGAGACGCAGGGTCTTGGCCACGCCGAGCAGCGCGTGCTTCGACGCGACGTACCCCGACCCCCCGACGTACGTGTCGTGCCCCGCGGTCGAGGTCATGAGGACGATGTCGCCGCGGCGCGACGCGCGCAGGAGCGGCAGGAAGGCCTTCGTCACGCGGATCGTGCCGAGCACGTTCGTCTCGTACATGTCTCGCCACTCGTCGATCTTCGCCTCGTCGACGTGGTCGACGCCGAGCCCGAAGCCGGCGATGTTGAGCAGCGCGTGCACCGGTCCGCGCGCGGAGGCCTCCGCGACGAGGCGCGCGACGTCGTCGTCGGACGTCACGTCGCCGACGACCGGGTGCGCGCCCGTGCGCTCCGCGACGTCCGCCAGGCGGTCCGCACGCCGCGCGAACGCGACGACGTCCCAGCCGCGCGCCCGCAGGTGGCGCACGCACGCCTCGCCGATGCCCGACGACGCGCCGGTCACCACGGCGCGCAGGGGTGGGGTCGTGGAGGTGTCGGCAGGCGGGTTCACAGGCTCGGTCACGACGGACACTCTGCCACGCGCCGGCGGGGCGAGGACGGCCGCGTCCGCCGGGCCACGCCGTGCACCGCCGCCGCCGCCCACCCCTCGCGGCCGAGCGCTGTGTAGGCTGGACGGTGGACCGCGGGCCGTCGATCTTGCCCGTCGGAGCGACCCCGTACTGGGCCGCGGGTCCGCAGGACGCGAGATGGCGCGTCGAGCACCGTACCGAGCCGGCACCGGCGTCCCCGTGGGACCGCCGTCGTGCGGCTCGGGCCCACCTCGTCCCCGGAGAAGCATCCGTGCCGTCACGCCGCACCTCGTCCGCCGTCCTGCACCCCCGCCGTCCCCGTCCTCGCCGTGGCGCCGCCGCGACGTCCCTGGGCGCCGTCGGGCTCGCCGCCCTGCTCGCCGCGTGCTCGTCGGGGACCGCGGGCGAGGGCGACCCGACCACGGACGGCGAGGCCGCGCCGTCGGGCACCGCCGGCCACGGCACGACGGCGACGGGCTACCCGCTCACGGTGGACGACTGCGGGTTCGAGGTGACGTTCGACGCGGCGCCCGAGCGCGTCGTGACGATCAAGTCGAGCACCACGGAGATGCTCCTCGCGCTCGGCCTGGGCGACCGGATCGTCGCGTCGGCGTTCCTCGACGGACCGGTCCCCGACTCGCTCGCCGACACCGCGGCGCAGGTCCCCGCCGTCGCCGAGCCGCTGTCCGACCAGGTGCCCGGCGCCGAGGCCGTCCTCGGGCTCGAGCCCGACCTCGTGTACGCGGGCTGGGAGTCGAACCTCACGGCGGACGGCGCGGGCGACCGCGAGACGCTCGCGCAGCTCGGGGTCGCGACGTACGTCTCCCCCGCCGCGTGCAAGGCGCCTGCGTACATGCCCGACCCGCTGACCTTCGACGACGTCTTCGCCGAGATCACCGAGGTCGGCGAGATCTTCGACGCCCAGGACGCGGCGTCGGACCTGGTGGCGGAGCAGCGCGCGACCCTCGACGGCGTCACGCCCGACGACCGCGGGCTCACCGCTCTCTGGTACTCGTCGGGCGACGACATCCCGTACGTCGGCGCGGGCATCGGCGCGCCGCAGATGATCATGGACGCGGTCGGGCTGGAGAACGTCGCCGCCGACGTCGAGGACACGTGGACCTCCTACGCGTGGGAGGAGGCTATCGCGGCGGACCCCGACGTCCTCGTGCTCGTCGACGCCACGTGGAACAGCGCGGAGGCGAAGATCGAGCGACTCGAGTCGAACGCCGCGACCGCCGAGATGACCGCGGTCCGCGAGGGCCGCTACCTGACGATCCCGTTCCCGGCGACGGAGGCCGGCGTGCGCAACGTCGACGCCGTGGTGGACCTCGCCGCACAGCTGGAGGCGCTCGACCTGTGACGACGCTGCGCACCCGGCCCGACGCCGCCCCCGCGCCCTCCGCGGGCGGGCGCACGTCCGCGCGTCGGGGCGCCGCGTGGTGGGTGCCGGGCAGCGTCGTGCTCCTCGTCGTCACCGTGCTCGTCGCCGTGACGATCGGCCCGGCGGACCTCGCGGTGGGCGACGTGTGGCGGTCGGTCGCGTCCCACCTCGGCCTCGGCGGGCTCCTCGGTCTCGAGCCGCTCGGCCCGCTGCAGGACGGCATGGTGTGGCAGCTGCGCCTGCCGCGCGTGCTCACCGCCGCGGCGGTCGGCGCGGGGCTCGCGGTGTGCGGGGTCGTCATGCAGTCGCTCACGCGCAACCCGCTCGCGGACCCGTACCTGCTGGGGCTGTCCTCCGGTGCCTCGCTCGGGGCGGTGCTCGTGCTCGTCGTGGGCTGGACCGTCCTGCTCCCCGTCGCGGCGTTCGGCGGAGCAGTCGTCGCGCTCGTCGCGACGCTCGCGCTCGCGGGCGCCGTCGGCACCCTGACACCGAGCCGCACCGTGCTGGCCGGGCTCGCCGTGAGCCAGCTCGCGGCCGCGGCGACGAGCTTCGTCATCTTCTGGTCGGCGACCGGCGACTCGTACCGCGAGATCCTGTCGTGGCTCATGGGCTCCGTCGCGGGAGCGACGTGGACGTCGGTCGCCGTCGCGGGCGTCGCGACGCTCGTGCTCGGAACCCTTCTCGCGTCGACCGGGTCCGTGCTCGACGCGTTCACGTTCGGCGACACCGCGGCGTCGGCCCTCGGGGTGGACGTCCAGCGCGTGCGCTGGGTCCTGCTCGTCGGCGTCGCGCTGCTCACCGGGGCGCTGGTCTCGCAGTCGGGCTCGATCGGGTTCGTCGGGCTGATCCTGCCGCACGCCGTGCGGCTCCTCACCGGTGCGCGGCACCGGCTGCTCCTCCCGCTCTCGGCGCTGTTCGGCGCGTCGTTCCTCGTGTGGGCGGACACGCTCGCCCGGACGGTCTTCGCGCCGCGCGAGCTGCCCGTCGGGATCGTCACCGCCGCGATCGGCGCGCCCGTGTTCGCGCTGCTCCTGTGGCGCGGGAGGAGGACGGCGTGACCGAGACCCGCACGACGTCGCCCGACCTGCCCGTCACGTCCCCCGCCTCGGTGCAGGCACCGCCCGCCCCGAGGGACGGTGGCGCTGCCCCCGGTCCGGGCGTCGGGCACGGCGCCGGCCTCGACGCGGCCCGGGTGTCGTGGTCCGTCGACGGCCGCCTCGTCCTCGACGGGGTCGACGTCACCGCGCCGCCCGGGGCCGTGAGCGGGCTGCTGGGTCCCAACGGCTCGGGGAAGTCGACCCTCCTGCGCGTGCTCGCGGGGATCCTGCCACCGTCGGCACCCGCCACCGCGCACGCGCCCGCCGACGTCCGGTTCGGCGGCGAGGACCTGCTGAGGGTCCCGCGGCGCCGTCGGGCACGTGTCCTCGCGCTGGTCGAGCAGGACGCGACCACCGAGCTGCCGCTGACGGTGCTCGATGCCGTCCTGCTCGGTCGCATCCCGCACCGCTCTCTGCTCGCGGGCGACTCCGCGCGCGACCGCGAGGTCGCCCGCGGCGTGCTCGCGACGGTGGGCATGGAGGCGTTCGAGGATCGCGAGGTCGCGACGCTCTCCGGCGGGGAGCGCCAGCGCGTGCACATGGCCCGCGCGCTCGCCCAGGAGCCGGCGCTGATCCTGCTCGACGAGCCGACCAACCACCTCGACATCGCTGCCCAGCTCGACGCGATGCGCGTCCTACGACGCCTCGCCGACGAGGGCGTGACGGTGCTCGCGGCGCTCCACGACCTGACGCTCGCGGCGCAGACGTGCGACCACGTGGTGCTGCTGTCGGGCGGCCGCGTGGTCGCGACCGGGGACGTCCGCGACGTCCTCGTGCCCGACGTGCTGGAGCCGGTCTACGGCGTGCGGTGCGACGTGCTCGTGCACCCGCGCACCGGGCGGCCGGTCCTCACGTTCTCACCGCGGGACTGACCGGCACCGCCTCAGAAGCCCCGGAGCTTCTCCGGCCGGACCCGCACCGTGACGGAGTAGTCGGCGTGGAAGCCGTCGGGCGTCGTACCGAGGCCCTCGATGTCGGCGCCGTACTTCTCGTCGTAGGCGGCGCGCTCGGCGGAGGTGAGGCCGCCGTCGTCGACCGTCGCGGTGCCCGTGAGCACGACGACGTCGCCGCCGGACCGGGTGCTGTTGAGGTGGACCGCCACGCGCGGGTTCGCCCGGACGTTGCGCAGCTTTGCGGTGCGCGGCTGGCTCTGCAGGACGACGTCGCCGCCGGCACCCCACAGGAACCACACCGGGGTGGGCTGGGGCGTGCCGTGCGGGTCGACGGTCACGAGCCACAGGACCCGGTCGTCGGCGAGGCGGGCGGCGGCGCGCCGTCCGAGCTCCGTGCCGCCGTCCACGACGGCGCTCATGCCACACGCCCCAGCCGCGGCAGCTCGATCGCGGGGCAGCGGTCCATGACCATGTCGAGCCCCGCGTCCCGCACGCGCTGCGCGGCGTCCTCGTCGATCACGTCGAGCTGGAACCACACGGCCTTCGCGCCGATCGCGACGGCCTGGTCGGCGACGTCGCCCGCGAGCTCGGACCGCACGAAGACGTCCACGACGTCCACGGGGAACGGGATGTCGGCGAGCGACGCGTACCCCTGCTCGCCGTGGACGGTCTCGGCCGACGGATGGACGGGCACGACGCGCTTGCCCGCCCGCTGCAGCACGCGCGCGACGCCGTACGCCGCCCGTGCGGTGTTGTTCGACAGGCCGACGACGGCCCAGGTCCCGGTGTCTTCGAGGACCCGGCGGATCGTGGCGTCCTCGGCGGTACCGGTCTCAGCAGGTGTGACGTGGCTCATGTCGGCGGCAACCGCGTCCCGGTCGCGGCTATTCCGGGGCGACCGTCGGGTGTCAGGGCCACGAGTCACCACGGTGACCCGTCGCCCTGACAGCGAGCTGCCGAGTCATCGTCGTCAGGGCCACGGGTCACTCGGGTGTCCCGTCGCCCTGACACGGTCGACTCAGACGACGAGGGCGACGGCCAGGAGCGCCGTCGCAACCGCACCCGCGGCGGTGCGGGCGTGGTTCCACGCGAGCCAGCGCGGCACGAAGGTCAGCCACTCGGCCGCCGGGTCGGTCGCGGCATCGAGCCGGTCGTTGAGCGGCACGTTCCCGACGGCCGTGATCCCGAGGATCCCGACGAGCGCGACGACCGCGCCCGCGAGCGCCCACCCCGCGCCGTCCGCGCCGCCCACGAGCCCGACGACGGCCGCGCCGGCGGGCAGGAGCACGGACGCCGCGAGCAGGAGCATCAGGGGCGGCCGCACCGCGGTGACGTTGATCGACCGCATCGCCGCGGCGCCCGCTCCCGGGTCGAGCCGCCGCAGCCCGGCCATGACGAACGCCGAGAACGCGTAGAGCACGCCGCCCGCGAGCCCCGTCGCGACCGCAGCCGCGACGACGAGGACCTCGAACGCGCTCACCGCTCCCCCGCCGCGCCGCGCGCTCCGACAGACCAGACGGTGGCCTCGCGCACCGCGAACTCGCCGAAGTCCCGCGGCTCACGGTCGAGCGCCCGCCGGACGCCGTCGGTCAGGTGGGCGCCGCGCCCGTCGAGCACCTCGGCGAACAGGTAGCGCATGAGGTCGACGACATCGTCGGGCAGCCCGGCCTCCGCGAGCCCGCCCGTGAACTCGTCCATCGTGATCGGCACGTACGCGACGTCGTGCCCGCTCGCCGCGGCGATCTCGGCGACGGCGTCCGCGAACGTGAGCAGTCGCGGTCCCGTGAGCTCGTAGACCTGGCCGGCGTGCGCGTCGTCGGTCAGGGCGGCGACCGCGACGGCGGCGACGTCCTCGAGGTCGACGAACGGCTCGGCGACGTCGCTCACCGGCAGCGCGAGCGTCCCCTCGCGCACGGGGTCCAGGAGGAAGCTCTCGCTGAAGTTCTGGTCGAAGAACGCGCACCGCACGACCACGCGGGCGGGGAAGACGTCGGCGACGGAGGCCTCGGCACGCTGCGCCTCCGTCTCGCCGCGTCCGGAGAGCAGGACCAGACGCCTCACCCCGGCCCCGCGCGCGAGCGCCGCGAACCGCGTGACGGTCTCGGGCGCGCCGGGGACCGCGAGGTCGGGCGCGTACGCGACGTACACGGCGTGCACCCCGGCGAGCGCGGGCGCCCAGGTGGTCTCGTCGTCCCAGTCGAACCGGGCGGCGCCGGCACCGCTGCGCGAGCCGCGGCGGACCGGGAGGCCGAGCGCGTCGAGGCGGTCTGCGACGCGGCGCCCCGACTTCCCGGTCGCCCCGAGGACGAGGACGGTCCCGGGTGCCGGGGACGCGGTCTCGCGGTCCTCGGGGCGGATCGTCGTGGTCGGGCTCGTCGAGCTCATGGCGTTCTCCTGTCGGCAGTTCGTACGGTGTCGAGAGACAGTCAACAGAGGTCCGGCGAGACGCTCCATGGCCGGGACGCTCGACCCCATGCGCGATCGTCTCGCGGACGGGAGGAGCACGACCCCGCCGGGTCACCGATCCCCGACCGTCCGTGGCCGGGTCAGGAGACGCCACGTCGCCGTCCGGGCCTCGGGTCGCGCGTACGCTGGCCGGATGGACGTGGTCTCCGGACTGCTCGACGGACCTCGCGCCCGCGGCGCGTTCCTGCTGCGCAGCCACCTGCGCGCGCCGTGGGGGCTGCGCATCGAGGACGAGGCGCCGCTGACGATCGTGCCGGTGCTGCGCGGCGCGGGCTGGGTCGGGCCGGCGCAGAGCCCGGCGCAGCAGGGCGTCGACCCGGACCCCGGCGTGCTGGTCGAGGAGGGCGACGTCGTCCTGTTCCGCGGACCTGACCACTACGTCGTCGCCGACTGCCCCACCACCCCGCCCCAGGTCGTCATCGGCCCGACCGAGGTCTGCCGCGCGGTCGACGGCGGTCCCTCCCCCATGACCGTGCTCGGCGTGCGCTCGTGGGGGAACGACCCGGACGGCGAGACCGTCATCGTCACCGGGACCTACCCGCTCGACGGCGAGGTGGGCCGGCGGATCCTGCGGGTGCTTCCCCAGCGCGTCGTGCTGCGGCGGGGCGACGTCGACGCGACCCTCGTCGAGCTGCTGGCGCGCGAGGTCGTGCAGGACCTGCCGGGCCAGGAGGCCGTGCTCGACCGTCTTCTCGACCTCCTGCTCATCTCGTGCCTGCGGACGTGGCTCTCCGGTCCCGACGCCCCGGGCTGGTACCGCGCCGACGCCGACCCCGTCGTCGGCGCTGCGCTGCGCCTCATCCACCACGACCCGGCGCACCCCTGGACGGTCGAGTCGCTCGCGCGCGAGGTCGGGCTCTCGCGCGCCGCGTTCTCCCGGCGGTTCACCGAGCTCGTGGGCGAGCCGCCCATGACCTACCTCACCGGGTGGCGCCTCGACCTCGCCGCGGACCTGCTCCTCGCGGACGACGCGACCCTGACGTCCGTCGCGCGCGCCGTCGGGTACGGCACGCCGTTCGCGCTCAGCGCGGCGTTCAAGCGCGTGCGGGGCGTCAGCCCCGCGGTCCACCGCGAGCGCGCCGGCGCGGCCTGACCGGACCGCGACCGGACCGGGCCGCGCGGGCGCCCGGCGCGCTCACCGCTCGACCGGGACGAGCACGACGTCGCGCAGGATCCCGTCGTCGACCACCGCGGTGAGGTACGTGCCGACCGGCTGGCGTCGACGGTCCGTCGGCGAGCCGGGGTTGAGCAGCCGCATGCCGCCGGGTGTCGTGGTGTCCCAGGGGATGTGGCTGTGCCCGAAGACGAGCAGGTCCGTGTCCGGGTACGCGGCGTCCGCGCGGCGCTCGCGCCCGTCCTTGCCACCGGTCTCGTGCACGACGGCGACGCGCAGCCCCTCGACCGTCGTCCGCGCCACCTCCGGCAGCCGGGCGTGCAGCTCGGGGCCGTCGTTGTTGCCCGCGACGCCGACGAGCCGCTCCGCGCGCGCCTCGAGCTGGTCGAGGAGCGCACCGTCCACCCAGTCCCCGGCGTGCACGACGACGTCCGCGGCGTCGACGGCGCGCCACACCTGTTCGGGGAGCACCCGGGCGCGTGCGGGCACGTGCGTGTCGCTGAGGAGCAGCAGTCGGGTCGGCACCTCGTCACGATAGGTCGCGCGACCTCGCCCCGCCGCGCGACCATGGGGCATGCCGATGCCGCACTGGGTCACCCGGACGAACAAGCACGTGCTCAACCCCGTGATGCTGCGGGTCGCGACGGGGATCGGGCCGATGGCGGTGGTCCGCCACGTCGGACGCCGCAGCGGGCGCGAGTACCGGACGCCCGTGTTCGCGTTCGCCTACCGTGGGGGCGAGCACGTGCGCGTGGTCCTCGCCCTCACGTACGGCCCGGACGTCGACTGGGTGCGCAACGTCGACGCCGCCGGGTCGTTCGTGCTCGAGCGACGCGGTGTCGACTACGCGGTCGACGACGTCCGCCGCCTCACCGGGGAGGGCGGCCTCGCGCTCCTGCCGGGCTGGACGAGCGCCGTTTTGCGCCGCACCGGCGTCGAGGAGTTCCGCACCGGGCGGCTCCGTACCCTGCCCTGACCCGGAGAGGACCTCCTCCCGCCCTCCGGCCTTCGCAGGCCTCCGCCGGCCTCAGCAGTCCCGGTGGCCCGTCGCGCACCACTCGTGCCCGACGTCGACGACGAGCCGGGACCCGGAGCCTGGGCCGGCGAGGACGAACGCGCGGAACGGCAGCCGCGCCCGCACCCCGAGCCCGACCGTCGTCACGCCCTCGAAGCTGCCGGCCCACGCGACGTGACGGAACGTGCGGTAGCCGGACGTGTCGACGAGCGTGCCTCCCACGCCGGTGAAGAACGCATCGGTCGGGATGACACCGACACGTGCCACGACCTCCAGCCGCGCCCCGCCCCGGACCGGGACGACGGCCCCCGAGCCGTCCATGACGACCTGGCTCACGTAGCGCACCGACCACGCGGTGAGCGGGGCGTCGACGTCGAGCACGAGCCGGTCGAAGCAGCCGTGGCGGCCGGCACGGACGTCGGTCAGCCGACCGGCGGACATGCCCGGCGCGCCCTTCGCGAGCGAGCCCCAGACCTGCCCGCAGTACGGATGGGCCGACGCCGCGGGGGCCGTGGCGACGGTCCCCGTCAGCAACGCTCCCGTGAGCAGCAGCGACAGGACGGACATCCAGACGAGCACTCGACGACGCATGGCGTACTCCTTCGTACCCCTCTCACGGTCCTCTGGCGGGCACCGGCTGTCAACGGCCCGGAGGCACGGGTTCGCGGGGCCGACCGGACCGGCCCGCGGGCCGTCTATCCGGCAGCGGCACCGCCTCCTCGCGGGGCTGTCATCATGGGACGCATGGCACGCGACCTGTGGATCACCGGAGACCCCGAGACCGACGCGCTCCTGTCGAGCGACCCGTTCGCGCTGCTCGTCGGCATGCTGCTCGACCAGCAGTACCCGATGGAGCACGCCTTCGCCGGCCCGCGCAAGATCCGCGACCGCCTCGGGTCTGTCGATCCCCACGCGATCGCCGACGCCGACCCGGACGCGTTCGTGACCCTGGCGACCACGCCTCCGGCGATCCACCGCTACGGCCGTTCCATGGCGGCACGGGTCCAGGCGCTCGCGCACGCGGTCGTGGACGACTACGACGGCGACGTCACGCAGGTCTGGACGCGACCCGGCGCCGACGGTGCGCCCACGGGCGCCGAGGTGCTCGCCCGGCTCCGCGCGCTCCCGGGCTTCGGGGAGCAGAAGGCCAAGATCTTCCTCGCGCTCCTCGGCAAGCAGCGCGGCGTCGAGCCGTCCGGGTGGCGCGAGGCTGCCGGGAGCTACGGCGACGACGGCTCGCGACGCTCGATCGCCGACGTGACGAGCGCCGAGTCGCTCATCGAGGTCCGGGCCTTCAAGAAGGAGCAGAAGGCCGCGGCGAAGGCCGCGAAGGCCTGACGCCCGCTACTGTCGGCGCGTGACGTCGACACCCGCCGCGCCCTCGCTCGCCCCCGCGACCCGCACGCTGCTCACGCTCGCCGCGGGGGTCGTCGTGCTCGCCGGTCTCTACGCGGCCAACGACGTGGTCGCCCCGATCCTCCTCGCCGCGGTGATCGTCATCATCTGCCACCCGGTGCGTCATCCGCTCGAGCGGCGCGGGTGGCCGCGATGGGCCGCCACGACCGCCGTGATCGTCGTCGCCTACCTCATCCTCGCCGCGCTGCTCGCGATGCTCGTCTTCGCGGGCTTCCAGTTCGCCGACCTCGTGCAGTCGTACCTCCCGCAGCTCCAGCAGGCGATGCTCGACCTCGTCGACCAGCTCGCCGCGCTCGGTATCGACACGGACATCGCCGACGCCGCGACGGCCTGGCTCGAGCCGGCGCGTCTCCTGTCGCTGGCGGGTGACGTGAGCAGCGTCGTGCTCGGCATCGCGACGGCCTTCTTCTTCGTTCTCGCGTACGCCATCTTCATGGCCGCGGACGGTGCCCGGTACTCGACGGCGTACGACGTCTTCGGCGCGAGCCAGGCCGGGCCGATCGACCGCGCGACGCGGTTCAGCGGCGGCGTGCGCCGCTACTTCGTCGTCAACGCGTCGTTCGGCGCCGTCGTCGCGGTCATCGACGGCATCGCGTTGACGATCCTCGGCGTCCCGGCGCCCGTCGTGTGGGCGATCCTGGCCTTCGTCACGAACTTCGTGCCGAACATCGGGTTCGTCCTCGGCCTCGTCCCGCCGGCGATCATGGCGTTCGTCGTCGGGGGCTGGCAGCTCGCGCTCGGCGTGGTCGCGGTCTACTGCGTCGTCAACGTGGTCCTGCAGGTGCTCGTCCAGCCCAAGTTCGTCGCCGACGCCGTGAACCTCAGCCTCACCCTGAGCTTCGTGTCCGTCGTCTTCTGGACGTTCGTCATCGGCCCGCTCGGCGCGATCCTCGCCATCCCGCTCACGCTGCTCGTCCGCGCGCTGCTGCTGGAGGGCGACCCGCGCTCCGGCTGGTTGCGCTGGCTCTCGGGCGACGACGTGGCGGCCGGCGCCGTCACGACGACGACGCCCGACGACGGACCGCCGCGCGCCGCAGAGCCGCTCGACGGGTCGCCCGACGAGTCGCCGGAGGAGACCGCCCGCGAGGCGGCGCCGGGCCTCGTCGCGACGGCCGAGCACACGGCCCCGGACGGCGCCGGGTCCGCACCGGCCGACCCGGGGAGGGGTGACGGGGCGGCCGAGACGTCCTAGCCTGGCGGAGGCGGGCGGTCCCGTCCGCCGATCATCGGGGCTCGGAGGCATCGTGGCGCACGGCGACATCACCCACATCGACATCCCGGTCAGCGACACGAGCCGAGCGACGACCTTCTACGGCGAGCTGTTCGGCTGGCAGATCGCCGAGGTCCCGGGCTTCGAGGGCTACCCGATGTGGCAGGCACCCAACAAGATCAGCGGTGGCGGGCTCGCCCCGCGCTCGGAGGGCTTCACGCAGCCGCGCAGCTACGTGGAGGTCGACTCGATCGACGACACCCTCGCCAAGGTCCGTGAGCTCGGCGGCACCGTCGTCATGGAGCGCTCGGAGATCAGCCCGACGTCGTGGTGGGCCATCTTCACCGACGCCGACGGCAACCATGTCGGCCTCTACGAGGGCACGACCGACGCGGGCTGAGCCCGCGGACGGGACGAGTCGCCCCCTCCCGGTTCCCTCGCGGGAGGCACGGCCGCGTCGCCCGCGCGATGTCGTGCGGGCGACGTGCCGCGCGCCCGCTTGAAGGCGACGCTCAGTGCGAACGGGTTGGCGTACCCGACCCGTCGCGCGATCGCGTCGACCGTGAGATCCGTCGAGCGCAGGAGGTCCGCGGCGAGCGCGATCCGCCAGTCCCGCAGGTACGTCATCGGGGGCTCGCCGACGAGAGTGGTGAACCGGCGCGCGAGGGCCGCCCGGGAGCAGCCGACGTCCGCGGCCAGCTCCGCGACGGTCCAGGGCCGCGCCGGGTCGTCGTGGAGGGCCCGCAGCGCCGGTCCGGCCACGGCGTCGCCCTGCGCGCGGTACCACCCCGGCGCCGCGGATCCCGGGCGGGCGAACCACGCCCGGAGCGTCTCGATGAGCGCCAGGTCGAGGAGGCGGTCGAGGAGCACCTGCTGACCCGGGCCGTCGCGCCCGACCTCGCTGCCGAGGAGCGACATCACGGGTCCCTCGACCTCGGCCCGACGGACCAGCACGACCGACGGCAGCGCGCTGAGCAGGCGTGCCGTCACGTCGCCGGTCACGCGGTACGTGCCGCTCGCGACGACGGTCGTGCCGTCGGCCCCGGCCCCGGCGGAGCGCCATGCGCGCAGCAGCTCGTCCGTCACGTCGACGCCCTCCGTCGTCCGCAACCGGTCCTCCGGCAGGACGACGACCGTGGGGACCGTCGCAGGGTCGTCGGCCACCGTGTACGGCGCCAGGCCCTTGACGAGCGCGACGTCACCCGTCCGCAGGTGCACGGGCTCTCCGCCGTCGGGCACCACCCAGGCCTGCCCCCGCATCGTCATGACGAGCGCGAGCGGCGCCCCGTCGGCGATGCGCAGCGCCCACGGCGGCTCGAGAACGGCCTGGCAGAAGGCCGCCGTCCGGGCGCGGACGCCGTCCAGGAGGTCGGCGAACGGATCCACGTCCTCACGGTAGACGCACGGACAGGCGATCGCGCGTCCCGGACATGGACCCTCCCCCGCT
Organism: Cellulosimicrobium sp. Marseille-Q4280; assembly: GCF_943181405.1. GTDB lineage: Bacteria > Actinomycetota > Actinomycetes > Actinomycetales > Cellulomonadaceae > Cellulosimicrobium. Next base: position 12,434 of record NZ_CALPBY010000002.1, on the reverse strand, counting down.
GCCTCGCTTCACTGGGAGCACAGGAGGACGGAACGACGCGAGGAGGCGGCGATGTACACGATCACCGGAGCGACCGGACACGTCGGGTCGGCGGCGGCGGCGGAGCTGCTGCGCCGGGGTGCCCCCGTGCGGACGGTCGTGCGAGATCCCGCCCGGGGCGAGGCGTGGGCCGCCCGCGGGGCCGAGGTCGCGGTGGCCGACCTCGGGGACGGTGCGGCCCTGACCGCGGCGCTCCGGGGAAGCGACGGAGCGTTCGTCCTCCTCCCCACCGACGAGACCGCCGGCGACGCGGGGCATCGTGCGCTCGCCGACTCGATCGCCGGCGCCGTCGGGGCGAGCGGCGTCGGGCACGTCGTCGTGCTGTCGTCGGTCGGAGCCGACCTGGTCGAGGGCACCGGCCCGATCCGGTGGCTCCACCATCTCGAGCGCGGGCTGCGTCGCACGGGCGCGACGCTGAGCGTCGTCCGGTCCGCGCACTTCCAGGAGAAGGTGGAGGACGCCCTGCCGGCCGCGACGACCGCCGGCGTCTACCCCGTCCTCGACGACGACCCGGACGGACCGGTGCCGATGGTCGCGACCCGCGACGTCGGCGAGCTCGTCGCGCTGTCGCTCCTCGCGCCACCGCAGGCCGACGAGGTCGTCGACCTCGACGGGCCCGCGTACAGCGAGCGCCAGGTCGCCGAGCTGCTGGGAGCGGCGCTCGGGCGACACCTCGAGGTCGTGGTCGTCCCCCGGGACGACCGCGTGCCGACCCTGACCGCATCGGGCGTTCCCGAGCCCTTCGCCCACGAGCTCGTCGCCCTCGCCGACGCCGGCGCACAGGGCCTCCTCCGACCGCGCGGGGACCGGGTGCACCGGTGCACCACCCCGCTGGAGGTCACGCTGCGGCACGTCGTCGCCGCAGCTGTCGATCCGGCACCGGCGAGATGACCACGGTGGAGGGTCGGCCGGGCCGACAGGGCCGGGTTCCGGCGCCGCGACGGGCGACGTCGACGGTCGTCATGACCGGCGGCACCTCGGGGTTCGGGCTGGTCGCCGCACGACGGCTCGCGGAGCCCGGGCGCGCCCGGGTGCTCGTCGGGGCGCGGGGGACGACGTCGGAGGGCGAGGCCGTCCCGCTCGACCTGGCACGGCTGGACTCCGTCCGCGAGTTCGCGGCCGCGACCCGGTACCGTCTCGGCGACCGGCGCATCGACGCGCTCGTGCTCAACGCGGGCGTCGTCCGGCCGGGCGTCGAGCAGCGGACCGCCGACGGCTTCGAGACGACGTTCGCGGTGAACCACCTCGCGCACTACCTGGTGCTCCGCCTCCTGCTGCCGCTGCTCGCGGACGGAGCCGTCGTCGTGCTGACCACGAGCGGCGCGCACGACCCGGCGACCCGTGCGGGCCTCGCGCCGCCGCGGCACGCGGACGCGACGCTGCTCGCGTTCCCCGAGCGCGACCCCGGGCGCGACGACCGACCGCGGCGCGCCGGGCAGCACGCGTACACGGCGTCGAAGCTGTGCACCGTCCTCACGGTGCGGGCGCTGTCCGGCGTCGAGGACCTGCGGTCGCGCGGGCTGCGAGCGGTGGCGTTCGACCCCGGTCAGGTGTTCGGCACGGGCCTGGTCCGCGCACTCCCCCGGCGGCTGCGGACGGTGTGGTCCGTCCTCGGCAGCCCGGTCGGAGCGCCGCTCCGGTGGCTCGACCCGACCCTCAACGGTCGCGACGACGCCGGTCGCGCCCTCTCCGCGCTCGCGCTCGGGCACGTCGCGCCCCCGCCGGGACGCTCCTACGCGGCGCTGCGACGCGGACGGATGACGTGGCCGGAGCCGTCCGAGGCGGGACGCGACGACGAGCTGGCCCGACGCCTCTGGGACGACAGCGCCCACCTCGTGGGCCTGGCGGGCTGACGCCGACGGCGGCGGGCGGGTGCGAGCCCTCGCTCCTCAGCCGCCGACCGGTACCCAGCCGTCGGGGTCACCGGCACGCCGCGGCCGCAGCGCGTCCGGGGCGGGCCACGGCAGCTCGTACCGGACGACGCGGACGTCGATCGCGCCGAAGTCGTCGGTCTGGACCACGACACGGTCCGGCGTCACCTCCACGAGGCGCACGCGCAGCGGCTCGCCGCCGTCCTGCTCGAGCGTCCAGACGTCGGCGAGCCACGACAGCCCGGTCGCCTCGAGCGCCTCCTCCGCGGCGAGCCAGTCGACCGGCCCCGTGAGGTCTCGCCCGAGCAGGGAGACGGCGACCCACTCGTCTCCCTCCGGGCGGATCCAGCCCACGGGCTCGCGGTCGTCAGGTCGGCGGTGCTCGATCCAGGAAGAGGGAAGCATCCGGGCAGGCTAGGCGCTCGCCCCCGTCACGGCCAGGCGTTTCGCCCGTCCCGGCCCTGCGGGTCGACCTGCGGACCGGCCCCGCCCTCGCGGAACGCCTCGGCGAAGCCGTCGCGGTACCCCTCCGCGTACCCGTCCTCGCGTCCCCGCGCGTGCGCCTCCGCGCTCCCCTCGCGGAACAGGTCGTCCGCGGACGCTCGGACGAGCACGCGGGCGCCGGGCCCGTCGTCGGCGGTCACGTGCGCACCGAGCCCGCGGACGACGGCGACCGGGCGCCCGTCCGCCTTGCCGCGCACGAGCTCGCTCGCCGACGCCACCTCGTCGGCGACGGCGGTCACGGTGACCGACAGTGGTCGCCCGTGGGCGTCGACGCCGTCCCGCAGGTCGTCGACGACCGCGACCCCCGCCGCGCCGATCGCGACGTCGACGAGGCCGTCGCGCCACGCGCGGCCCATCGTGTCGGTCACGACGACGCCCAGGCGCTCGACGCCGAACCGGCCGCGCAGCGCGGCGCGCAGCGAGCGGGCGGAGGCGTCCGGGTCGAGCGGCAGGAGCAGGACCGTCCCCTCGGGCGTGTTCGAGGCGTCGACGCCCGCGGCCGCCATGACGAGCCCCAGGCGGTTCTCGACGATCCGCAGCGGTGGGAGACCGGGCCGCTCGCGCGTCGCGACGACACGCACCGTCTCGTCGGAGATCGCCTGCTCGCGGTCGTCGGCAGCGACCACCCGACCCTCCGCCTTGGACACGATCTTGCTCGTCACGACGACGACGTCGCCCTCGGCGAGCGGCTCCCCGCCCGCGAGCGCGTCCCGCGCGAGCAGGTCGCCGACCAGCACCGCGAGGTCGTCGCCGGGGTGCACCTCCCCCAGGCCCGACGGCGCCCACGCGACCAGGCGGGCCGGCGCACCCTCCGGCGGCGCGCCGTCGGGCACGGACCCGGGTCCGGTCATCGGGAGAGCTTCGGCAGGACGTCGCGCCCGAACGTCTCGATCCACTCGCGCTGGTTGCGCCCGACGTTGTGGAGGTAGATGCGGTCGAACCCGAGGTCGACGAACTTCTGGATGTAGGCCCGGTGCTCGTCGGGGTCCGCCGAGATGACCATGCGGCCCTCGAAGTCCTCCGGGCGCACGAGCTTGGCCATCTGCTCGAAGTCGTGCGGCGAGCGGATGTCGGCCTTGGGGAACTTCATGCCGCCGTTGGGCCACTCGTGCATCGCGTTGGCGAGCGCCTCCTCGTCCGTCTCCGCCCAGGAGAGGTGGAGCTGGAGGACCTTGGGCATGGACTGCGGGTCTCGCCCGGACTCGCGGACGCCGTCGTCGAACTTGCCGAACAGCATGGAGATCTTCTCGAGGGGTGCGCCGACCGTGATGAGACCGTCGGCGTGGCGGCCCGCACGCTTGGCGGTCACGGGTCCCGCGGTGGCGACGAGGATCTCCGGCGGGACCTCGGGCATCGTCCACAGCCGCGTGGACTCCATCTTGTAGAACTGCCCGGAGTGCTTGACGTCCTTGCCCGCGAGCGAGGCCGTGAAGAGCTTCTTGATGACGTCGATGGCCTCGAACATGCGGTTGATGCGCTCGGGCGCCTCGGGCCAGTAGCCCGCGACGACGTGCTCGTTGAGCGCCTCTCCGGAACCGAGACCGAGCCAGTGCCGGCCGGGGTACATCGCGGCGAGCGTCGCGGAGGCCTGCGCGACCATCGCCGGGTGCCAGCGGAACGTCGGGGCGGTGACGCCCGGGCCGAGGTCGCCGGACGTGCGCTCGCCGAGCGCGGTCAGGACGTTCCAGACGAACGACGACTGCCCCTGGGCGGGGACCCAGGGCTGGAAGTGGTCGGCCGCCATCGTGCCGGAGAAGCCGTGCGACTCCGCGTACGCCGAGAGCTCGACGGCCTCGGTGGGGTGGAACTGCTCGAGCATGGCTGCGTAGCCGACGGTGAGGTCAGAGGACATACGACCGACCTTATGCCCGGCGCGCGACCGCCGTCTCGCAGCCCGCTACCCTCGCGACGTGCACCCCGACCCGACCGGCGTCCCGCCGTCGCTCGACACCCGCGCCCTCGTCGAGCCCGTCGATCCCGCCGCGGTCCGGGCGTACCACCGTTCGCGGACGGTCCACGGCCCCCGGTCGCCCGGCCGCGTCGTGCTCGGTGCGGTCGTCGGGACGCTCCTCGGCGCGCTGGCGCTCGCCGTCGTGGCGTCCGCGATCGCCGTCGTGCTGGCCCTCGTCGCCCTGGGGCTGCACGCGCTCGGCGTCGACACCCCGCTCGGCGTCCTGCCCTGGCTCGCGGTGCCCGCCGCGGTCGTGACCCTGGGGCTGGTCGCCGTGGCGATGCGACGCGGCTCGGCGCAGGGCCGCGAGCAGACGTACCGGCTCAGCCGCTTCGCCGCCGCGAACGGCTTCGACTTCGAGCCGTCGATCGAGGCTCCCGACCGCCCCGGGATGCTCTTCGGCGTCGGGCGACCGCGCACGGCACGGGACGTCGTGCGCACGCGCGGCCCCCGGCCCGTGGAGGTCGCGGCGTACAGCTACCAGGAGCAGCGCGGGAAGGCCGTCGAGATCCATGCCTGGTGGTACGCGATGGTCACGCTCGACCGGGCGCTGCCCCACCTCGTGGTCGAGACGCGACGCACCGACGGTTCGCGGGGCGCCCCGGCCCCGCACGCGCTCGACCGCTCGCAGGAGCTCGAGCTCGATGGCGAGCTCGGCGGGCGTGTGCGCGTCTCGTGCCTCGACGGCGCCCAGGACGAGGCGCGGGCCGTGCTCTCCCCCGACGTCGTCGGCGGCATCGTGGGGGCACCGGTCCCGGTGTCGGTGGAGGTGGTCGACGACCGGCTGTTCCTCTACAGCAGGCAGCCGCTCGTCACCCTGCAGCCCGCGACGTGGGAGTGGGTCCTGCGGACGGCCGAGTGGCTCTCCGCACAGCTGGGCGGCGCGCACGCCGCCCTGCCCAGGCAGCCGGGCCCGCCGGACGGACGACCGGGGACTCCGCTGGCGGCGAGCGGGCGCCTGCGTCGCCGCGGCCACGCGGCGAGACGCCGTCCGTCGGCACCCGGGGATCTGGGAGAATGGGCGACCATGAGCGACTTCCCGACGAACGCGCCCGTAGGCGCGGCAGACCCCGCTGCAGCAACGACCCCCACCGCCGGCCAGGTAGCCGGCGACGTCGTCCGCGCGGTGGTCACGGGAGTACCCGACCGCGTGAGCATCGACGGGCTCGAGGACCTGCACGGCGCGCGCTGGGCCGAGCAGGGGACGTACGCGTTCGACCGGACGAAGACCCGCGAGCAGGTCTACTCGATCGACACCCCGCCCCCGACGGCGTCCGGGTCGCTGCACGTCGGCCACGTCTTCTCCTACACGCACACCGACGTCGTCGCCCGCTACCAGCGCATGCGCGGCCTCGAGGTCTTCTACCCGATGGGCTGGGACGACAACGGCCTGCCCACCGAGCGGCGCGTGCAGAACTACTACGGCGTGCGGTGCGACCCGACGCTGCCCTACGTCGAGGGCTTCGTGCCCCCGCAGGAGGGCGGCGAGGGGAAGTCGTCGAAGACCCCGGACGTCCCCGTCAGCCGACGCAACTTCATCGAGCTGTGCGAGCGCCTCACCGTCGAGGACGAGAAGCAGTTCGAGGCGGTCTGGCGCCGCCTCGGTCTCTCGGTCGACTGGGCGCAGACGTACCAGACGATCGACGCACGGTCGCGCACCGCGGCGCAGCGCGCGTTCCTGCGCAACCTCGCACGCGGCGAGGCCTACCAGGCACAGGCGCCGGGCCTGTGGGACGTGACGTTCCAGACCGCGGTCGCCCAGGCCGAGCTCGAGGCGCGCGAGTACCCCGGCCACTTCCACAAGGTCGCCTTCCACCGCACCGCCGACGGCGTGGCCACGGGCGAGGTCGTGCACATCGAGACCACGCGCCCCGAGCTGCTCGCGGCGTGCGTCGCGCTCGTCGCGCACCCCGACGACGAGCGCTACCAGCACCTGTTCGGCACGACCGTGCGCTCGCCGCTGTTCGACGTCGAGCTCCCCGTCCTCGCGCACCCCGCCGCGGAGCCGGGCAAGGGCGCGGGCATCGCGATGTGCTGCACGTTCGGCGACCTGACGGACGTGCAGTGGTGGCGCGAGCTGCAGCTCCCGACCCGGTCGATCATCCAGCGCGACGGGCGCATCGTGCGCGAGACCCCCGAGTGGGTGACGTCGCACACCGGTCAGGGGCTCTTCGCCGAGATGGCCGGCAAGACGACGTTCTCCGCGCGCCAGGTCGTCGTCGACGCCCTGCGGGACTCGGGCGACCTCGTCGGCGAGCCCGTGCCGACGCAGCGCATGGCCAACTTCTACGAGCGGGGCGAGAAGCCGCTCGAGATCGTCACCTCACGCCAGTGGTACATCCGCAACGGCGGCCGCGACTGGACCACCGCGGACGGCGAGCGCCGCGACCTGCGCGGCGAGCTGCTGCAGCGGGGCAAGGAGCTCGCCTTCCACCCCGACTTCATGCGCGTGCGCTACGAGAACTGGGTCGGCGGCCTCAACGGGGACTGGCTCGTCTCGCGCCAGCGCTTCTTCGGTGTCGCGATCCCGCTCTGGTACCCCGTGCTCGAGTCGGGCGAGCTGGACCACGACCACCCGATCGTGCCGTCCGAGGACGCGCTCCCCGTCGACCCCTCGTCCGACGCGCCCGCCGGGTACACCGAGGACCAGCGGGGGAAGCCGGGCGGCTTCGTCGGCGAGAACGACATCATGGACACGTGGGCGACGTCGTCGCTCACCCCGCAGATCGCCGGCGGGTGGGAGGTCGACACCGACCTGTTCGAGCGCGTCTTCCCCATGGACCTGCGCCCCCAGGGCCAGGACATCATCCGGACGTGGCTGTTCTCCACCGTCGTGCGCTCGCACCTCGAGCACGGCTCGTTGCCCTGGAAGAACGCGGCGATCTCGGGCTGGATCCTCGACCCGGACCGCAAGAAGATGTCGAAGTCCAAGGGCAACGTCGTGACGCCGATGGGCCTGCTCGAGGAGCACGGCTCGGACGCGGTGCGCTACTGGGCGGCGTCGGCGCGCCTCGGTACGGACGCCGCGTTCGAGGTCGGCCAGATGAAGATCGGGCGCCGCCTCGCGATCAAGATCCTCAACGCGTCGAAGTTCGCGCTCTCGTTCGGCGTCGACGCCGAGACGGGTACCGGCGAGATCGTCCTGGACCCCGCGGCCGTCACCGAGACGCTCGACCGCGCGATGCTCGCGGGGCTCGCGTCGGTCGTCGAGCGCGCCACCGAGGCGTTCGAGGCGTACGACCACACGCGCGCGCTCGAGATCACCGAGACGTACTTCTGGACGTTCTGCGACGACTACCTCGAGCTCGTCAAGGACCGCGCCTACGGGGCGGGCGCCACCGCGTCGGACGTCTCGCCCGAGACCCGGTCGGCGCGCGTCGCGCTCGCGATCGCCCTCGACACGCTGCTGCGCCTCTTCGCGCCGTTCGTGCCCTTCGCGACCGAGGAGGTCTGGTCCTGGTGGCGCGCCTCCGAGGGCTCGATCCACCGCGCGCCGTGGCCCACGCCCGACGTCGCGCGCTCGGCCGCAGGCGACGCCGACCCCGCCGTGCTCGCTGCCGCAGGCCACGCGCTCGCCGCGCTGCGCAAGGTCAAGTCCGAGGCCAAGGTGTCCATGCGCACGCCGATCCTCGCCGCGACCGTCGCCGTCCCCGGCGCCTCTCTCGCCGGCGTCGAGGCGGCGGTGGTCGACGTCCGCAACGGCGGCCGCGTCACCGGGTCGCTCGACCTCGTCGAGGCGGCCGAGGGCCAGGGCGACCCTGCCGTCCAGGGCGGGATCGTCGTCGTCACCTCGGAGCTCGGCGAGCCGGAGGCTCGCAAGAAGGCCTGAACCGGCGGCCTCGTCGGCCACGCAGCACGACGCCCTCCTCGCTCCCGGCGAGGAGGGCGTCGCCCGTCGGTCAGATGATCTCGCCGCGCAGCCGCGAGTCGTCCCCGGACATCGTCGCCGCGACCTCGCGCGGCGTCCCCTCGTCCGTCCACCGCAGGGTCGCGCCGACGCCCTCGATGAGCTCGACGCTGCCCTCCGGGGCGAACGTCAGGCCGGCGTCCTGGCCGATCGCCGCGCGCACGAGCGCGACGGTCGCCGGCAGCTTCTCCAGCCCGTCGGTGACGCCGAGGTCCTCGATGGCCTCCTTCGTCGCGGCGATGTGGAGCGGGCTCGGACCGATCCACAGCGAGCGACCGTCGAGCGCGGTGTCCTGCCCGTACTCGTCGGCGAGGACCAGCTCGGAGACCTGGCCCCGCGCGAGCACGGCCACGACGTCCTCGATCGACGTCACCGCCCCCGACTCGCGTCCCTGCTCCTGGCGGTACTCGGCGAGCACCTTCTCGCGCCGTCTCTCGCGGAAGCTGTCGAGCGCGTCGCTGACGTGGGCCTCGAACGCGGCCTCGTTGATCCCTGCCCCGCGCCCGCCGCCGGGCACCTCCACGACGAGCTCCTCGACCGGACGCTTCAGCGCCCCGCGCAGCAGCGGGACGGCGCGGACGTCACCGGTCAGCAGGATGAGCTCGGGCCGGTGCTCGGCGACCTGGCGCTCGAGCTCGGTGGCGACCACCTCGGCGTTGCGCTCCCAGGAGTCCTCGGCCCGCGACTCGATGCGCTTGTGCGACAGGCCACCGGTGCGCACCTTGTTGATGACGTCGTGGCCGCCCTCGACGCTCTCCGGCTCCTGGTACGGCAGGTGGCCGCCCGCGACGGACCAGGTGAGGTCGGCGCCCTGGCGGTCGACCACGACGCGCACGTAGTCCACCGACTCGTCGGCCGCGCGCGCGGCCTGGAGCAGAGCGGGGACGGGGCCCCACGCTCCCTTCGTCTGTGCGGGCGGGTCCTTGAGGACCCGGTCGACGAGGATCCCCGTGTCGTCGGCGATCAGCACGCGCCCGTGCAGGCCCGCGACCCTCGTCGGCCGCAGGACCACCTCCTCGAGGTCGTCGAGCACCGCGTCGGGCGCTCCCTCCTGGTGGAGCTGGCGACGCACGCCCTTCCACCGGTTCTCGACCTCGCGGTCCGCGGCCTCGTTGGCCCGTGTCGCGTCGATGTACACCGTCGCGAAAGGGCCCGGGTGGCCGAGGAGAGGCTTGAGCCAATCGATCTTCATGCGAACACCTCATGACGTCCGTCGGCAGACGGGCGGGCTCGCCACGGACCGCGGCGGCCCGCCCTCGGTCCACACCAGGGTCCGTCAGATCGGCAGGCCCCGCCACCGCGCCACCCGACGACCGGGGAGCGCTCAGGAGTACGTGTCGAGGACGGGGACGGAGCCCCCGGCGGCCGCGTGCTCCGCGGCGATGTGCTCGTGGTGACGGATGACCTCGTGGACGATGAACTCGCGGAACGCCTCGGCGAACTCCGGGTCGAGACCGGCCGACGACGCGATGCCGGTGAGCCGTTCGATCTGCTGCCGGTCCCGCGTGGGGTCGGCCGGGGGCAGTCCGCCCGTGGCCTTGAGCTCGCCGACCCGTCGGGTGAACTTGAAGCGCTCCGCGAGCAGGTGCATGAGCGCCGCGTCGATGTTGTCGATGCTGGCGCGCAGCGTGAGGATCTCGGGAGGGATCTCCCGCGCGCCCGACGGCGCCGGCTGCTCAGGGTTCGTCGTCACCCCCCGATCCTAGGTCCGCCGATGGCGGTGCTCCGACGTCGGGCACGGGCGTGCGGCCGGACCCCGCGGCAGGGACGGTGGAACGCAGTACCGCGAGTACGGAGTAAAGTGGCACGCCGTCCCACCCTGACCGTCCCACTCAGCGGAGAGTCCTCATGACGGAACACGTGTCGCCGAGCCTCGTCGAGGTCTCCCCTCGCGCGACCATCAGCACGCTCCTGCTCGACCGCGTCGCGCGTGCGGCGTCGGCCCCGATGATCGAGCGACGCGACGCGCCGGGCGGCGCGTGGTCGACGATGACGGTCCAGGAGTTCGCGGACGACGTGCTGGCGGTGGCGCGCGGCCTCGTCGCCCGCGGTGTCGCGGTGGGCGACCACGTCGCGATCATGTCGCGCACGCGGTACGAGTGGACGCTCCTCGACTTCGCGACCTGGTCGGTCGGCGCCGTCCCCGTCCCGGTGTACGAGACGTCGTCCCCCGACCAGGTGCACTGGATCTGCTCCGACGCCGACGTCCGCCTCGCGGTCGTCGAGACCGCCGAGCACGCCGCGTCCGTCGCGTCCGTCCGTGACGACCTGCCCGGCCTCGAGGACGTCCTCGTCATCGACGACGGCGCCGTCGACGCGCTGCGGGCGGCCGGTCGTGGCGTCCCCGTGGAGGAGGTCGACCGCCGTCGGTCCGCCCGGTCTGCCGACGACCTCGCGACGATCATCTACACGTCCGGGTCGACGGGGCGCCCGAAGGGGGTCGAGCTCACGCACCGCAGCTTCGTCCACCTCGCGATGAACGGTCGCGCAGGCCTCGCGGAGATCCTCGACTCCCCCGGGGCGCGCACGCTCCTGTTCCTCCCGCTCGCGCACGTCTTCGCGCGGTTCATCCAGGTGGTCGTCGTAGCGGCCGACTCGGTCCTCGCGCACAGCTCCGACACGAAGAACCTCGTCGCCGACCTCGGGACGTTCCGGCCGACCTTCCTCCTCGCGGTGCCCCGCGTGTTCGAGAAGGTGTACAACTCGGCGGAGCACAAGGCCCGGGCCGGCGGGAAGGCGAAGCCGTTCCACTGGGCGGCCAAGGTCGCGATCTCGTACTCGCGCGCGCTCGACACCCCGCGCGGACCGTCGCTCCCCCTGAAGGTGCAGCACGCCGTCGCGGACCGTCTCGTCTACCGCACGCTGCGCGGCGCGATGGGTGGCCGGCTCACCCACTCGATCTCCGGCGGCGCACCCCTCGGCGAGCGCCTCGGGCACTTCTTCCGCGGCGTGGGCCTGCGGATCCTCGAGGGCTACGGCCTCACCGAGACCACGGCGCCCACCGCGGTGAACCTCCCCGGACTGACGAAGATCGGCACGGTCGGACCCGCGTTCCCCGGGACGGCCCTGCGGATCGACGCCGACGGCGAGCTCCTCGTCAAGGGCGACCACGTGTTCCGCGGCTACCGCAACCGGCCGGACCTCACCGCCGAGGCGCTCCAGGACGGCTGGTTCCGCACGGGCGACCTCGGCTCGTTCGACGCGGACGGCTACCTGCGGATCACCGGGCGCAAGAAGGAGATCATCGTCACCGCAGGCGGCAAGAACGTCGCGCCGGCGGTCCTCGAGGACCGCCTGCGGGCGCACCCGATCGTCAGCCAGGTGGTCGTCGTCGGCGACCAGCGTCCGTTCATCGGCGCGCTCGTGACGCTCGACCACGAGATGCTGCCCGGCTGGCTCTCGACCCACGGCCTGCCCGCGATGGACGTCGCGACGGCGGCGAAGGACGCGGGGGTGCTCGACGCCCTCGACCGCGCCGTCGAGCGGGCGAACGAGGCCGTGTCCCGCGCCGAGTCGATCCGCAAGATCACGGTGCTCGACACGGACTTCACGGAGGAGAACGGCTACCTCACGCCGTCGCTCAAGGTGAAGCGCGCCCGCGTCGTCGAGGACTTCGCCGGCACGATCGACGACCTGTACGGCGCGAAGGTCGGCACGGACGCCTGACGCTCCGGCGCCGTCCGGTCGGGGACGGTCTACGCGGACTTCTCGCGGGGGGTGCGGGTGCGGGTGGTGGCGCGCGGCACGATGGTCGGGTTGACGTTGTCCAGCACGACCTCGCGGGTGATCACGACCCGCTCCACGTCATCACGCGAGGGCACGTCGAACATCACCTGCTGCAGCACCTCCTCCATGATCGCGCGCAGCCCCCGCGCCCCCGTCCCGCGCAGCAACGCCTGCTCCGCGACCGCCTCCACCGCGGTGTCCGTGAACTCCAGCTCCACCCCGTCGATCGCGAACATCCGCTGATACTGCTTGACCAGCGCGTTGCGCGGCTGCGTCAGGATCCGCACCAACGCCTCCGCGTCCAACGCCCCCACCGACGCGATCACCGGCAACCGACCGATGAACTCCGGGATCAACCCGTACCGGTGCAGATCCTCCGGACGCACCTGCGCGAACAGGTCCTCCCCCGCCCCCGTGTCGATCGGCGCACCGAACC
>NZ_CALPBY010000001.1 GCF_943181405.1 Cellulosimicrobium sp. Marseille-Q4280 | reverse complement strand
ATGTTCGCCCAGGGGCACTTAATCGAGGAGGCTCACCCCGAGACGATGTTCACCAACCCGACCCACGAGCGCACGCAGGAGTTCCTCAAGGCCGCCCTCGGCTGTCGTCCGCCCGTGCACGGGTCCGCGGCGGACGGTTCCGCGAGGGGCGGGGCGGGTCTACCATCCGCCGCTCGTCCCTGGCGGCTCCCGCCAGACCCACCACGACCCGCCCCACCCCTCGCTCCACCGCCAGCCGCTCGGTGCGCCGCCTCCAGCAGGTCGTCGCCGCTCGTCCGATCGACAGGACGCGCCGCGGCGGCCTGCTAGCGGTCGCTACGACGGGTCACCGATGCGGCGGAGGGCGTCGACGACCTGGGTCCAGAAGCGGTCGTGGTCGAGCGTGACGCCGACCTGGGTGCGGCACTCGGCCGGCTCGTCGCCGCGCAGGTCGACGACGGTCATGCCGGTCGTGAGGGCGCCGGTGAGCTCGACGTCGACCGGCGCGCGGCGCGTCGTCATGACGTCGGGGTCCGCCACGTACGCGACGGCGCACGGGTCGTGGACCGGCGGGTGCGGGAAGGCCTGGGTGGCGCTGTACGTGCCGCCGTAGAAGTCGAGCAGCTCGCCGACGAAGCGCGCCGGTCCGGTGCCGAGGGCGGCGAGCCGGTCGCGCACGTCGGGGGTGGCGACGGCCTGGTGCGTGAGGTCGAGACCGACCATCGTGACCGGCCACGCCTCGTTCAGGACGACGTGCGCGGCCTCCGGGTCGGCGAGCACGTTGAACTCGGCCGTGGGCGTGCGGTTGCCGCCGTGGAACGCTCCGCCCATCATCACGACCTCGCGCACGCGCGGCACGATGCGTGGCTCCTTGCGCGCCGCCGTCGCGATGTTGGTCAGCGGACCGACGGGCACGAGCGTGATCTCGCCGGGCTCCGCCGCGAGGACCGTCTCGACGATGAGATCGACGGCGTGCCGCGGGTCGACGGCGCGGCGCGGGGCAGGCAGGACGGGACCGTCCATCCCCGAGTCGCCGTGGATGTCGGGGGCGACGATCCGCGGCCGGACGAGCGGGCGGTCGCAGCCCGCCGCGACCGGCACGTGGATCCCCGCGACCTCCGCGACGGACAGGGCGTTGCGCGTGACCTTCTCGAGCGTCTGGTTGCCCGCGACGGTCGTCACGGCGACGAGGTCGATCGCGGGGGAGCCGTGCGCGAGGAGCATCGCCACGGCGTCGTCGTGGCCCGGGTCGCAGTCGAGGACGATCTTCCGCGGGTGCGTGGGCTCGGGGGTCACGAGCCCATCCTCGCGCGGTGCGGCACGCCCGGCACGTGCCCGACGACGCGGGGCGCGCTTCGCGTCCGACGGCCAGTGGCGGCTAGGCTGTGCTGCGGCCCTGCCCCAGGGCCACGCGCCTGTAGCTCAGGGGATAGAGCACCGCTCTCCTAAAGCGGGTGTCGGCAGTTCGAATCTGCCCAGGCGCACAGCGTGGCTGTGTCCACGGTAGTGCTCGTCCCGAGGCTCCTCGGTGACGGGGCGCAGGAGGCGTGAAGGCGTCGTCCTCCTGCTGAGCGTGCGGTCGGCAGGCCGTCTCGCGCTGCGGCTCGTCCGTCGCGCGACGTGAGAGTGCGGGGGAGCCCGCCCGTCACGGCTGGTCGAGCGGTGTCCCTCGCCACGAGCGCGCATGCTCGCTCGCTCGTGGGGGCCCGGAGGCGGCGGTCGTGCGGAGAGGCTGCGCCCTTCGACACGGCGCCGACCTGTCCGCCGGGCAGGTCGTGACCCGGCGTGCTGCGCCGCGGTCGGTGTGAGAATGGAACGAAGGAGGAGACGTGGCTCGAGCAGGCCAGCGGCGGACCGGTCGCGCGCGCCCTGACCCCGGCGCCCAGCGCCGTCGCGCACCACGACCCTCCGAGAAGGGGATCATCCCGGTGCTCGCGGGGATCGCCCGCGAGCTCGACGGCGCGGTCCGCCGACCGCCGACGCGTCCCGCCGTGCGCACGCAGTTCCAGGTCGCCGCGCTCCTCGTCCGGGAGGAGCGGGCCCGGGTGATGGCCGACGCCTCCCTGACCGCGGGCAAGCGCGACCAGGAGCTCAAGCGGCTCGACGGCGTCGCGACGCTGCTGGCCAAGATCGCCGTCCGGGACACCACGCTCCTTACGCTGCTCGCCGAGGACGCCCGGGTCTCCGACGCGGCGCGCGACTACAAGGCGACCGTGATGCGCGCCGGCGGGCTGGAGCCGCCCGAGGAGACTGCGCCGCCCGCGCCCGCCGCGCCGACGCCGTCGGCCTCGTCGCCCTCGTCGGCCCAGCCGACCTCTCCGGCTGCGATCCCCGCCGAGAAGCGGGTCGTGCCCCGGTCGGTGATCTCGCGCCAGCTGGCCAACCCCTTCCTCGCGCCGGACTTCGAGGCCGCGGCCGAGCGGACGGCTGCGCGTGCACGCCGGCTGGCCGGCTGGGAGCTGCTTGAACCGCTCTTCCGGTCCTTCGAGCAGGCCGGCCCCGGCGCACCGGCGTGCATGCCGCTGCCCGAGGCCCGCTCGCTGTCCGCGTCCTTCGGCCGTGAGCTCATGCCGCACCAGGCCCAGGTCGTCGCGGCGACCGCCCGCGGCCACCGCACCTTCCTCCTCGCCGACGAGCCCGGGCTCGGCAAGACCGCCCAGGCGCTGCTCGCGGCCCAGGCGGCCGACGCCTTCCCGCTGCTCGTCGTGGTGCCCAACGTCGTCAAGACGAACTGGGCGCACGAGGTCGGGATGTGGACGCCGCTGCGGCGCGCCACGGTCGTCCACGGCGACGGCGACAAGGTCGACGCGTTCGCCGACGTCGTCATCGTGAACTACGAGCTGCTCGACAGGCACGTCGGCTGGCTCGGCGACCTCGGCTTCCGCGGCATGGTCGTCGACGAGGCGCACTTCATCAAGAACAAGGGATCCCAGCGCTCCCAGCACGTCCTCGCGCTCTCCGAGCGGATCCGGACCCGCACCGCGCGGCCGTTGCTCATGGCCCTCACAGGCACCCCGCTCATCAACGACATCGAGGACTTCCGGGCGATCTGGCAGTTCCTCGGCTGGATCGACGACACCAAGCCGCTCGGCAGGCTCATGACCGCCCTGGAGGACACCGGTCTCACCCCGGCGGACCGGGGCTTCTACGCCGCCGCCCGGGCCGCCGTGATCGACATGGGCATCGTGCGCCGCCGCAAGGCCGACGTCGTCGCCGACATCCCCGCCCGCCGGGTGGCGGATTTGCCGGTCGAGCTCGACGGCGCTGCCGGCCGCTCGATCCGTGCCGCCGAGACCGCGCTCGCGCGCCGTCTGGCCGACCGCTATCGCTCCGCCGAGGCGGCGCGCGCCGGCGCCGACGCCGCCGACACGGTGGGCGGCGAGGTCGACCTCGACCTCGCGCGCCGGGTGGCGGCCGCGGAGCTCAAGGACTCGAGCTCGAAGACCGGTGGCGAGAACGTGTTCACGATGGTCCGCCGGATCGGCCAGGCCAAGGCCGGGCCGGCCGCCGACTACGCGGCGCAGCTCGCGCGCAACGTCGGCAAGGTCGTGTTCTTCGCCAAGCACGTCGACGTGATGGACGAGGCCGAGCAGACCTTCGCCCAGCGCGGCATCCGCTACGCCTCGATCCGCGGCGACCAGACGCCGAAGGTGCGCGAGAAGAACATCGACGCGTTCGTGAACGATCCCGACGTGTCGATCGTGGTGTGCTCCCTGACGGCCGCGGGGGTGGGGCTGAACCTCCAGGTCGCCTCCAACCTGGTGCTGGCCGAGCTGTCCTGGACCGACGCCGAGCAGACCCAGGCCATCGACCGCGTCCACCGGATCGGGCAGGACGAGCCCGTCACCGCCTGGCGGATCATCGCCGCCCAGACCATCGACGCCACGATCGCCGAGCTCATCGACAGCAAGTCCGGTCTGGCTGCCCGCGCGCTGGACGGGGCGTCGGACGACGACGGCGCGTCGTCGAAGGACGTGCAGCTCGACGCCCTGGTGGCGCTGCTCACCGACGCGCTGGCCGCCGAGCGTCTGGGCTGACCGCGGGACCGCCGGCGCGGGCCGGCGCACGGGCGGTCGCGGCGCGGCCGCGGGACCGGACCGGTGGCGCAGGAGCAGCGCGAGCATGAGCGCGCTGGTCACGAGGTAGAACGTGTGCAGCACCCAGATCGGTCCCGCCGGCAGGTCGAAGACGTACAGCGAGTAGACGGCGTTGCCGAGGTTGGTCATCAGCAGGCTCGGCAGGCTGTACGACTCGAGGTCCCGCGTGCGGACGGCCTTGACGACCATCGGGAGCATGCTGCTCGCGAAGACCACCGTCGAGACGCCGCCGGCGGCGAGCGCCACGTCGACCACCATGTCCGCGGGCCTCCTTCCGCCTCGATCACCTCGCGTGATCTGACGCTAGGCGCGCGGGGAGGGACGGCGCGTCGGGTGTTCGGCGCATCCCGGCCACCCGTGGGTGGGCAGAACGGTGCAGGTGCCCGACGGCGGTGCGGCGCCCGGGCGGTCGTCGTACCTCAGGTGGCGGGTCGCCGAGGGACCCCGTTCTCGTGCGCCCACGCGGCCGCCGCGGTGCGCGACGAGACGCCGATCTTCGTGAAGATGTTCGCCAGGTGCCGGCTCACCGTCTTCTCGCTGATGAACAGCTCACCGGCTACCTGCCGGTTCGTCAGACCCGAGGCGACGCTGGAGAGCACCTCGCACTCGCGGTCGGTCAGCCCGCCGGGGAGCGCACCCCGGTCGAGGCGCCGCACGTCCGGGAGGGCCCCGAGCTCGCGGTAGATCGCCAGGGCCGTCGCGCGGTCGGCGTCCGCGACCCCCGGCTCGCCCGTGGCGCGGTGTGCGTGCGCGAGCAGCTCGTAGACCTGCGCGGTCTCGTAGCGGCACTGCAGGCCGCGGTACTTGCGCGCCGCCGCCTCGAGCGTGCGCACGGCATCAGCGGGGTGTGCCCGGGCCACCTGCACCGCACCCCGGGCGTGCGCCGCCCAGGCGCGCAGGCCCGGGGTGTCGAACAGTGCTGCCGTCTCCTCGAGGCGCGCGCACCAGGCCTCCGCCTCGTCCACCAGGCCGAGCTCGAGGGCCATCCGCACGCCCGGGGCGAGCAGGGCTGCGGACGAGAGAGGGTCCCTGCCCGCGAGCGCGAGGGACAGCCTCGACCAGCCGGCGCCGCCGTCGCCGGCCGCGAGCAGGAGGAGGGACTCGCCGGGCTGCGGCTCCGTGCCGAGCCCTCGCGCCCGGTCGTACGCCGCGCGGGCGCCGTCGTGGTCACCGCGGAGCCGCCTGATCTCGCCGAGCTGGTAGAACGCCTCGGCGGCCACCCAGTTGCTGCGGCCCTCGAGCTCGACCCCGCTGCGCTCGACCTGTTCCTCGACCGCCGCGCCCCCGCCCTGCGTGCACAGCAGCTGGAGCCGGTGGACCCGGCAGATCCCCGAGTAGATGCCCTCGCCCTGGAACTGCTCGCACCACTGCTCGGTCGCCTGCGTCCAGGCCCGCATCCGGTCGAGGTCCGCGAGCTGGTGGCACGCGTGGATGACCGTGCAGTACACCTCGCCGGCCCACTCCGGGGCGAGCCGCCCGGCGAGCACGGGCAGCATCGCCTCGTCGAGCTGGCCGAAACCTGTCGCGACGCGGCCGCGCTGCAGGTCGCTCAGCCCGGCCAGCACGAGGGCCAGGGACGTGACAGCCAGGTCGCCGGTGCGTCGCGCGACCCGCGCGGTGCCGTCGGCGGCCTGCTGGAGTCCTTCGTGGTCGCCGCGGGCGAGCGCGAGCGCGCCGGTCCCGTAGAACAGGTAGCCGTGCGTCGCGCTCTCCGGGAGGTCGGCGAGCAGGCGGCGGGCACGGTTCAGCCAGCCGGACGCCACGACGAGGTCGCCCCGGCCGCCCCAGAGGACCGTCAGGTCGAGCGCTCGGCGAGCTGCGCCGTCGGCGTCGCCCTCGTCCTCGAGGAGGCGGAACGCGAGCTCGGTGATCTCGAGCGACTCCTGCGCGCTGCCGACCCACCACGCGGCGCCGCCGAGCCGTGCCAGGTCTCGTGCCTCGAGCCCCGCCACCTCGCGAGCCCGCGACAACGCGCCGTAGGCGACCTGCCAGTCGCCCCGGGCATACGCCGCACGCCCTGCGGCGAGGTCGTCCGTGCCGTCCATGGTGCCAACCCACGCTAGACCCTTCGGTCCGATGGTGGGCAGACGGGCAGACCTCGAGCGCCACCGGGGGAGACCGATCGGCGGGTGGCGTCGCCCTCGCGCGTGTCCGCAGACCCTGCCCTACGCTCGCACGACGACGGCGAGAGAGAGGTGTGCCATGGGATTCCTGGGAAAGATCACGAAGAGCGGGATCGCGGTCAAGGCGGCTCGCGTCGCCCAGCGGGAGATGTCGAAGCCGGAGAACCAGCGCAAGGCCAAGGAGCTGCTGGGCAAGATCACCCGGCGGGGAGGCTCCACCGGGCCGTCCGGACGGTCCTGAACGCCGACCGCGTGGACGGCGGCCCGGCACGCTCGTAGGGCGCTCGTCGGCGCTCGTCGGCGGCGCTCGCTGGCGGCCACCGACCCTGTCGGTGGCCGCGCATAGCGTGAGGCACGTCACGTCGCCGAGACGAGAGGCCGCACCATGACCGATCCGCCCTGGGAGCCCCCGCTCGCCGGCACCGACGTCGAGCACCTCGTCGGCACGCTCGAGCGGCTCCGTGCCACGTTCCGCTGGAAGGCCGACGGCCTCGACGTGGAGCAGCTCCGTACCCGGGCGGTCCCGACGTCCGAGCTGACGGTCGGCGGCCTGCTCAAGCACCTCGCCGTCTGCGAGGACGACGTGTTCTGCTGGCGCATGGCGGGGCGGCCGCCCGTCACGTTCCTCTCGGTGCCCGAGGAGGACGTCGCACGCTGGCAGTTCACCGTCGACCCCGACGAGACGGCCGATCAGGTGTACGGGCTGTGGGAAGCTGCCGTCGGGCGCTCGCGCGTCCGGCTGCGCGAGCTCGTGGCCGACGGCGGGCTGGACCAGCCCGGACACCTCGAGTTCGGCGACACCCGTCCCACGGTGAGGCGCCACCTGCACGACATGATCGAGGAGTACGGGCGGCACACCGGTCACATGGACCTGCTCCGCGAGGCGATCGACGGGCGGGTCGGCGAGGACCCGCCGACCGACTGGCCGATGCTCCCGCCCGACGCCCCGGTGGCATGAGCGGGAGCGGTCGGCGTCAGCCCACGACCCGCACCGCGACCAGCTCGCACTGCACGGGGTGCGACTCGGCGCACGAGCCGGTGAGCCACACCTCGACCTCGTCCCCCGTCGCGAGACCGGCGGACTCGATCGGTTCGCCGTCCGCCCCCACGAACGGCGTCTCCGTCACCATCAGGCTCATGCCGTCGAAGTAGTCGTCCGACGGCTCCGTCAGGAGGGCACCGGTCCCGGTGCGCTCGACGACGCCCGTCACGTCCGGCTCCCGGTCGGGGACGCCGCCGGCTCCACCGCCGCAGGCGGACAGGAGCATCGCCAGCGCGACGAGCGCGGGTGCCGCCGAGGCAGTGGGGACGGACCGTCCGGAGACGCGTCGTCGGGCCATGAGGACCATGCTCCTCGACGCGGAAGGTTCGCGGAAGGGCTACGTGCCGTCAGCTCCCGACGTCGACGTCGACGTCGACGGCGACGGGGCCGGCTCGGCCGAGCCGCCCGTCGTCCCGCCGGATCCCGAACCGCCACCGACTCCCGTGTCCGTCCCGCCTGTCTCCGTCCCGCCACCGGGCGTGCCGGTGCCGCCGGTCTCACCGGTGCCGGGGGTCGCGGGCTCCGTGGGCTCCGGCGTCGGCGTGGCCGGATCGGTGGGCTCGTCGGTCGGGACCTCGGTCGGCGCGTCCGAGGGCTCGTCCGTCGGCACGTCCGTGGCGTCGTCGGAGGGTGCGGACGGGTCGGGGGAGGGTGTCGTGGTACCGCCGTCGGGCAGCTCCTGCGGAGGCGTCACGGTCCCCGTCCCGGGCTCGCTGCCGCCGTCGTCGGTCGTCGTCGTGCGGCTGATCGACGTCCCTGACCCCTCCTGCCCGCGCACGGCGTCGGAGATCGGCTTGCCGATCACGAGCTCGGCGACGAGCACGACACCCATGACGACGACGAAGAGCGCCGCGGCGGAGACGGCGAGCACCTTGCCCGTCCCGTAGCGGTCGATGAGGCGGAACCACGGACCGGGGCGCGCGTCGTCGGGCGCCGGCGCGTCGTCGTCGGCAGGAACAGGCGTGCCGACGGTCGCGGTGACGGGTCCGCGTCCGCCGTCCTCGGCCGCGACGCTGCCACGCGAGACGACCGCCGCGTCGTCCGGCGCAGCGGAACGCGGTCGGGGGAGCGGCTGCGTGTCGTCGCCGCGAGGGACCGCGGGCAGCTTCGCCGTCCCGCCGCGGGGGCGGGGCGCGAGGTGGCTGACGACGGGCTTGAGCTGCTCGTGGGTCTTCTGGATCGACCGCGTGTACGCGTAGTTCGCGACGACGGTGATGACGCTCGCCGCACCGGCCCCGATGATCGTCCCGGCGATGCCGAAGTACGAGAGCAGCACCGTCGTGCTCACGGCGGCGAGGGCGCTCGCGATCATCTGCGTGAGCGAGAGCTTCGGCGCCTCGGGGGCCTTCTCGTCGGGCGCCTCGGGCGCGTCGGTGGGCGCGCCCGGGAACGGGCGGGTGCTGGGGGAGGTCGTCACGTCGTCTGTGGTCCGCGTCTTTCGAGTCGGGTGGCTGGTCGCGCCCGCTCTCCTCCGGCCGGCGCCTGCGCCGGGCGCTCCGCGGTCCGGCGTCGGGGCGGGCGTCCTTCCAGCGTAGCCACGGGGTGTGGGCGCGCCCGCGGGCGCAGGTGACCGGGACGTGACGGAAGGAGGAGATCGTGTGTCGGCGCCCGAGGAGTGACCAACGTCCCAGAACCTAGACGCGTGTGGAGGTTTATGGTGGAAGAGCCGGGCGGTCCCCGAACCGTCCCCTCGGTGGACCGCCCGGCGTCAGCAGCACAGCCAGGCGAGAGGAGTGGCCATGAAGGCCGTCCAGTACCGAGAGATCGGCGCACGACCCGAGGTCGTGGAGATCGAGACCCCAGAGCCGAAGCCGGGGGAGGTGCTGCTCAAGGTCTCCGCCGCGGGCCTGTGCCACTCCGACGTCTTCGTCATGGAGCAGCCCGCGGACGAGTACGCCTACGGGCTGCCGCTCACCCTCGGCCACGAAGGCGTCGGTGTCGTCGAGGCGGTCGGCGCCGGCGTCGACCAGAGCCTGGTCGGCACCGCGGCCGCGGTCTACGGGCCGTGGGGCTGCGGCGTCTGCCAGCGGTGCGCCGCCGGCCAGGAGAACTACTGCCTGCGCGCCGCCGAGCTCGGCATCGCCCCTCCCGGGCTCGGTGCACCCGGCGCGATGGCCGAGTACATGATCGTCGACTCGCCCCGCCACCTCGTGCCCATCGGCGACCTCGACCCCGTCCAGGCCGCGCCGCTCACGGACGCCGGTCTCACGCCGTACCACGCGATCAAGCGGTCGCTGCCGAAGCTCACGGCCGGCACGACGGCGGTCGTGCTCGGCGTCGGCGGCCTCGGCCACGTGGGGGTGCAGATCCTCAAGGCCCTGAGCGGGGCCCAGGTCGTCGGGCTCGACGTGACCGAGGAGAAGCTGGCCCTCGCGCGCGAGGTGGGCGCCGACCACGCCCTGATGTCGGACTCGTCCGCCGTCGAGGCGGTCAAGGACCTCACGGGCGGGCGCGGTGCCGACCTCGTGGTCGACTTCGCCGGTGTCCAGCCGACGATCGACCTCGGGCAGCAGCTGGTCGGAGTCGGCGGGGACTTCACGCTCGTCGGTATCGGGCACGGCATGCCGTCCGCAAAGGTCGGTTTCTTCCAGTCCCCGTACGAGGCGTCGTTCCTCGTGCCGTACTGGGGATATCGGCAGGAGCTGTTCGAGGTCCTGCAGCTCGCCCAGCAGGGACGACTCACCGTCCACACGGAGGTGTTCGACGTCGACGACGCCCCTGCGGCGTACGGCAGGCTGTGGGACGGAACGCTGCGCGGACGCGCCGTCGTGCGGTTCTGAACGACCCATTCGGGCGCCGGACATGGACGGTCGTCCAGATGTCTTCCGTGCCGCACAGGACGCATCGCGCCACGTCGCGAGGCTTCACCCGGAGGCGAGTTGACGCGCCCCCGTGAAGCGTGCAAACTAGTGCCCGACGGAGCGCATCGCCTGCCCCCTGCGCGGTGCGCTCCGTTTCTACGTCCCGGCCCAGAGCCGGAGGGCAGTGCCCCGGACCGCTGGTCCGGGGCGCTTTGCATTTCCCGGGAGAACGCCGACGTCGCCATTTCCCAGGACTTCTCCAGGAAACCGCCCGGACGACCGTCCTGGTCCGCACGGCGGGCGATTCGTGCTCGTCGCGGCGCCGGACCGCCACGGTGATGCGCTCGGCGGTCGCGTGCTCGGGGAACCTTCCCCGGCGTGCCTCGACCGGGCGCCGCACCGGCACGGTTAGCGTCAGAGGGTGAACGCCGCAGCCCGCACCAGCTCAGCCGCCCGGAACGTGGCCGATCCTGCTCGGCTGCCCACCGACCCCGCCGGGACGCCCCCGGACGTCGACGACGAGGCGGTGCCGCAGCGCCCGGTCCTCGTGCGCCCGCCCACCACCGCCGACCTCGTCGAGGAGGCCGTCGCGCGGTGGCGCGCCGGGCTCGTCGAGCTCGCCGGCGGGTCCTCGCTCGCCGACATCTCGCTCCTCGGAGACGCCGTCGTCGATCTCACGGCCGCCCACCCGTCCGGTGTCGCGCAGCTCTTCGCCGGCCGACCCACCCGGCTGTCCAACCTGTTCCGGGAGGGCGGCTCGCTCCCGGCGGCGCGGCGTCGGGCACGCGCCGTCGTGGTCCGCGCCGCCGAGCACGCGCAGCGCTACGGTGTCGCGCCCACGTACCTCGCGATCGGCGTCGCGACCTGGACCGAGAGCGAGCCGTCGCCCTCCCGGCCGGCGGACGACGTCGGCGCGCTCGCGCGCGTCGCCGGCCGCGCGTCGCGGCCCGGCACGGCGACGATCGAGGTCTCAGCGCCCCCGGCGGACGTGACCGACGGCGGGCCCGACGACGTGACGAGCTCCGCCGACGTGTCCGGCTCCGACTCCGGCGCGGTGCCCGCCGCAGCGTCCGACGACGCGCGCCCCGCGGCCCTGCCGGCGCAGGGCGAGGACCCGGGCGCGCAGGCCGCGGACGGGGAGCCGGGCTCGGACGCCCCCGCCGAGGAGCCCGCCGACGCCGGTGTGCGCACCGTCCGGGCCCCCGTGCTCCTGCGACCGCTGACGATCACGCCGCGCGGCGACGGCGAGACGGACTACGAGCTCACGCTCGAGCCGACCGCCGAGATCAACCCGCTCCTCGCCCGGACGCTGCGTGCCCACGGAGCGCTGCTCGACCCGGTGACGCTCGCACGCAGCACCTTCACCGGTGCCGGGTTCGACCCGGGTGACGCGACGGACCGCATCGCGGCGCTCGGGCGCGCCGTCCTGGACGACTTCGGCCTCACGCACCGCGTGCTCGCCGGCACGTTCGTGCACCCCGGCCAGGTCCTCGTCGACGACCTCGACGAGCTCGTGGCCGGCCTCGAGCGGCACGAGATCGTCGCCGCGCTCGCGGGGGACGAGGACGTCGCGGCGACCGTGCGGCGCGAGCTGCCCGGCCCACGCGTCGGCGACGCCGACCCCGAGCTCGAGCGCGGGGTCGGCGACCTCGACCCGTCCCAGCGCCACGTCGTCGACGCGCTCGCGAGCGGCTCCCACCTGTTCGTCGACGCGCCGGCGGGGTCCGACGTCGCGGGGACGCTCGCCGCCGTCGTCGCCGAGGCCGCGGCGAGCGGCCGCCAGGTCCTCTACGTCCCCGGGCACCGGCGCGCGGCGGACGCGCTGGTCGCGCGTCTGGAGAGCCTCGGGCTCGGCGGCCTCGTGCTCGACGTCGCCCCCGACCCCACGTGGCGCGCCACGGTCTCGCACCGCCTGCTGTCCGCGATGGCGACCGAGCCGGAACCCGCGGACGACGACGCGGTCGAGCGCACGCGCGACGCCCTGCTCGGCTCCCGGGCCCGGCTCGCCGGGTACATCGAGGCGCTGCACCTGGTCCGCGAGCCGTGGAACGTCTCGGCCTACGACGCGCTGCAGGCCCTCGCGCGCATCGTCGCCGAGCGGCCCGCCCCCGACACCACGGTGCGCCTGGCCCCGGAGGTGGTGCTCGCCGTCGGGCAGCAGCGCGACCAGCTCGCCGACGACCTGCGGGACGCCGCCGAGCTGGGGGCGTTCACGACGCGCGCGACGTCGACCCCTTGGTACGGGGCGAACCTCACGACCCGGCAGGAGGCGCAGGACGTGCTGGTGCGCGTCGAGCGTGTGCGCACGCACACGCTCCCGCAGCTGCGGTCAGAGGTCGAGCGGGTCGCCGAGGTCACCGGCCTCACGCCTGCCACGACGCTGCGGCAGTGGGGCGACCAGCTCCGCATGCTCGGCGGCATGCGCGGCACGCTCGACGTGTTCCAGCCGATGATCTTCGAGCGCACCGCTCAGGACATGGTCGAGGCGACCGCCACCCGCCAGTGGCGCGAGGCGCACGGCGTCGACATGGGATGGTTCGCGCGCCGCCGCCTGCGCCGCCAGGCGCGGGACATGGTCCGCCCCGGCGTCCGGGTCCCGGACCTGCACGCCGCCCTCGTCGAGGTCCAGGCCCAGCGGGCGGTCTGGCAGAGGCAGGCACCGGGTGGCGGCTGGCCGCGCCTCCCCGAGGGCCTCGCGGCGATCGAGGACACGCACGAGGCCGTCCGCATCGACGTCGAGGAGATCGAACCGGTCCTCGCGGGCACGCCCCAGGGCGCCGGGCTGCTCGACCTCCCGCTCGTCGACCTCGCCGCGCGCCTCGACACGCTCGCCGAGGACACGGAGTCGCTCGACCGCCTCCCCGCCCGCACGGCGGTGCTGCGCCGGCTCTCCGCCGCCGGGCTCGACGACCTGCTCGCCGACCTCACCGAGCGGCGCGTCGAGACCGACCTCGTCGGTCCGGAGCTCGAGCTCGCGTGGTGGAGCTCGGTGTTCGAGCAGGTCCTCGCGCAGGACCACGCGCTCGCCGGGCAGGACGGCGCCGGGCTCGACGCGCTCGCGCGGCGCTTCCGGGAGCTCGACCGCGCACACGTCGCGTCGCTCGCCTCCCCCGTGCGCGTCGCGGTGCGTGAGCACCTCGCCACGGCGATGCGCGAGCACCGCGACGAGGCCGAGGACCTGTTCACCGAGCTGCTCGAAGGGCGGCTCGTCAGCCTCCGCGAGACGTCGGAGAAGCACCCGGACGTGCTGCGGCGCCTGCGGCCCGTCGTCGTCGCGACGCCCACGCTCGTGCCGCACCTGCTGCCGCCCACCCGCACCGTCGACCTCGTCGTGCTCGACGCGATCGAGCACGCTCCCGTCGAGCTCGTCCTCTCGGCGCTCGCGCGCGGGCGCCAGGTCGTCGCCGTCGGCGACCCGCGGGCGTCCTCGGCGTCGACGGTGCACGACCTGGCCGACCTGCTCCCGACCGTCACCCTCCTCGCGGACGGTTCGCAGCGGGACCCGTACGTCACGACCTTCCTCGCCGAGCACGGCTACGCCGGCGTCCTGCGGCCCGCGCCCCTGCCCCGGGCCGAGGCCCTCGTCCGGCTCGACGTCGTCGACGGCGCCGGGATGCCCGACCCGACGTCCGGGGCGGTCGAGAGCACGCAGGTCGAGGTGGACCGCGTCGTCGAGGTCGCGATCGAGCACGCGCTGACCCGGCCCGACGAGTCGCTCGCGATCGTCACCGTCACGCAGCTGCACGCCGACCGCATCCGCGAGGCGCTGCTCGTCGAGGTGCGGCAGAACCCGGCGCTCGCCGGCTTCTTCTCCGCGTCGCGGCCCGAACCGGTCGTCGTCGCCGACGTCTCGGGCGTCGCCGGCCTCGTGCGCGACACGATCGTGCTGTCCGTGGGCTTCGGGCGGACGCCGCACGGCCGCGTCCTGCACCGCTTCGGCATCCTCAACACCTCGGGCAGCGAGGCGATGCTGCTCGACACCGTCGGCGCGACGCGCAGGCGCCTGCACGTGGTGTCCTGCTTCGCCGCGGTCGACCTCGACCCCGAGCGCCTGCGCGGCGGCGGCGCGAAGCTGCTCGCCGAGGTGCTCGACCTGGCCGAGCAGCGCAACGGCGTGGCCGACCAGGTCACGCTCGGCAACGGCGTCGACGTGGGCGGCACCCCCGACCGGCTCGTGCTCGACCTCGCGGAGCGCCTGTGGCGCGCCGGGCTCGTGGTCGAGACCGACTACGGCGTCGGCGACGGCGACCGCATCCCGCTGGTCGTCGGGCACCCCGACCTGCCCGGAGAGCTGCTCGTCGCCGTCCTCACCGACGACACCGCGTACGTCGCCGAGCGCAGCGTCCGCGTGCGCGACCGCCAGACCGCCGAGCGGCTCGAACGGATCGGCTGGACCGTCGCGCAGGTGTGGTCGGCCGCCGCGTTCCTCGATCCCGCGAAGGAGGCCGAGCGCATCCGGCGCGTCGTGCAGGACGTGCGCGACGCACGCCTGCCGGAGACCGGGGGCGTGGCCCAGACCGGTGGTGGCGACCGGATCGTCGTCGTGCCGGTGCTCGACGACGACGCGGACCACGGCGTCGACGACCTCTGACGGCCCGCGCCCGTGTCAGGGCGAGGGGTCACGAGGGTGATCTGTGGCCCCTGACACGGAGGTGGCTCCGCGAGG
The DNA here is from genome assembly GCF_943181405.1 of Cellulosimicrobium sp. Marseille-Q4280. Classification (GTDB taxonomy): domain Bacteria; phylum Actinomycetota; class Actinomycetes; order Actinomycetales; family Cellulomonadaceae; genus Cellulosimicrobium. Next base: position 1,062,940 of record NZ_CALPBY010000001.1, on the reverse strand, counting down.
GTGTCAGGGCGGGGGGTCACCGGGGTGATCCGTGGGCCTGACAGGTTGGTGGCGCGTGCCTGCACGGTGCGACGATGGTCCCGTGACCTCTGCCCCGCACGACGACACCTCCCAGGAGCCGACGCCGGGACGTCCCGGCGCCCGGCGGCCTCGCCGCGCGGTACGTCGCGGCACGGAGACGACGGCGTTTGCCGGGGTGAGCGACGACGAGCGCCCGGGCGGCTGGGGGGACCCGGCGACGACCGACGGCGCGGGCAGCGGACAGAACGACGACCGACTGCTGCAGGACGTGCCCCCGCACTACGGGAAGCACTGACACGCACGACCCGGGGCGGCCGCGCCGTGGGCACGAACCGCGGCGGGGCAGGCACGACGAGGCCCTCGACGCGGTGCGCCGAGGGCCTCGTTCCGCCGAGAGCTCCGGTCGGAGCCGGTCAGAACCGGTCGGGGTGACCACCGAGCGGACCGCCCGTGGGTCCTGCACCGGGCGCCCCCGGTCCGCCCTGACCCGGTGCGCCGGCCTGCGCGGCGAGCAGGTCGCGGATCTCCTGGAGGACGCGGACGTCCTCGGCCGGGGCCTCCGGCTCGGGCTCGACGTCCTTCTTGCGTCGCGCGGCGAGGTGGTTCATCGGCAGCACGATGACGAAGTAGATCGCGACCGCGACGAGCAGGAACTGCAGGAGCGCGTTGAGGATCAGGCCCATGTTGATCGTCGCCTCGTTGATCGGGCCGATCTTCCACATGTTCGAGATGTCCGGCTTGCCGAAGATCATCGCGATGAGTGGGCTGATCAGCCCGTTGACGATCGCGGTGACGATCGAGGTGAACGCCGCGCCGATGACCACGCCGACCGCCAGGTCGATCGCGTTCCCACGCAGCACGAACTCCTTGAACCCGCTGAGCACACTCATCCGGTAGATCCCTTCACGTCGGTGGGCCGCGTGGCAGCGGCGCCACGTCAGTGCACGGAGGATCCTTCCAACCCCTCGGACGTGAGGCAACAGAGAGCTCGGGCGCGGTCGTCGTCCGACAGCCCGAGGCCGTGGCTTCAGGGGACGAGGACTGCCGTCACCTGGCCCCAGCCCGCGACGGCCGCGAGCCGCTCCGCCTCCTCGGGGAGCACCGCGACGAGCGTGACCTGCTCACCGGTCACGGTCGGCGAGCCGAGCAACCCACCCGAGGCCGACTCGCCCGGCCGACCGGGCACGACGACGGCGCCCCGCGCGAGGTAGGGGCTCGCACCGTCGGCCGGTGCGGGCTCGCCGGCGACGCCGGTCAGGCCCGTGGCGGCGGACGCGACGAGCAGGTCCACCCGGTCGCCGGCGGCGAGGAGCCCGCTGATCCCGGGGTCGAGGCGCACAGGAGCCACGACCGTGCCGGGCGGCGCCGCGGAGACGAGGTCGCCCGCAGCGACGAGCGACTCCTGCAGCGCGGTCCCCGGCGCGATACGGACGGAGGCGGACCGTCCGACGGCGTCGTCCGGCGACCGCAGCGCCTCGGGCGCGAGGTCAGCGGGGACGTCGACGACCCGGACGTCCGCCGCGGCGAGCTCGGCACCGGCGGAGACCTCGCGCGCGGTCACGACGACGGAGACGGTGGGCGGAGGATCAGGACTCAGTGCCGAGACGGCCGTGGCCGCGGCGACGCCGCAGCACAGCGCGGCGACGGCGAACCGCAGGCGCCACCACAGCACCCCGGCACGACGGCGCACCGAGCGGGCACGCGCACGGGCGTCGTCGGGCAGGGAGCCGCCGGGTCGAGGGGTCGAGACCATGGCCGCGACCGTAGCGGGGAGCGGCGCAGGACCGCCGCCGTCCCTGGGGACGACGGCGGTGGTGACGCCCGCCACGGCAGCGGCGATGCCGACGACGCGGGCCTGTGGTCGACCGTGCGCGGCAGATTGCCGCGCGGCTGACCGGTACCGGTCAGGAGGCGGGCGTGCTCGCCGTCGAGCTCGTCGACGAGGACGAGCTCGAGGAGGTGCCGTCCGAGGAGGACCCGGACGACGTGCTCGGGCTGCTCGCGCTGCCGTTCGACGAGCTCTTCGCGCTCGTGGACGCCGACCCGGACTTCCCGCCGGAGCGCGAGTCGGTCCGGTAGAAGCCGGAACCCTTGAAGGTCACGCCGACCGACGAGAACACCTTGCGCAGGCGCCCGGAGCACTCCGGGCAGACCGTGAGGGCGTCGTCCGCGAAGGACTGGTGGATGTCGAAGGCGTGACCGCAGGCGGTGCAGGTGTACGCGTAGGTGGGCACGGGTTCTCCTCGTTCACGTGACGGCGACTCGACGGGGGCCGGGCCTCTGCCGCCAGGTCAACACTCGCTGGCACTCGAATCTTCCGAGTGCCAATCATACGCGGGCGGGCGTGGACCCCGGCCGGGGTAGTCTCGCACCGTGTCTGCGCACGAACCCGTCGAGAAGCCTGCCGGTGACGACCCTGAGACCGTGACCGGCACGCGCCCGGCGCGGCGCACCGGCCGGCGCGTGCTCGTCGCCGTCGCTGCCCTGCTCGTCGTCGTGCTCGTGGCGGTGACCGTGCTCGTCGTCACGACGGTCCGCCGGCCGCTGCCGCAGACGGGCGGCGAGATCACGCTCACCGGGCTCGACGCCGAGGTCACGGTGCTCCGCGACGCGCAGGGCGTCCCCCAGATCTACGCCGACACCCCAGAGGACCTCTTCCGCGCCCAGGGCTTCGTCCAGGCGCAGGACCGCTTCTTCGAGATGGACTACCGCCGGCACGTCACGTCCGGACGGCTCACCGAGCTGGTGGGCGACAACCCGGACGCGATCGCGGCCGACAAGGTCACGCGCACGTTCGGGTGGCGCGAGGTCGCCGAGCAGGAGTGGGACATCGTCGCCCCGGAGACGAAGGCGTACCTCCAGGCCTACGCCGAGGGCGTCAACGCCTACCTCGAGAACCGCAGCCCGGGCGAGGTCGCGCTCGAGTACACGGTGCTCGGCCTCCAGGTCGACGTCGCGGAGCCCGAGCCGTGGGACCCCATCGACTCGCTCGCGTGGCTCAAGGCCATGGCGTGGGACCTGCGCGGCAACTACGACGACGAGCTCGACCGGGCGCTCGCGTACGGCACCCTCCAGGACCCCGCGCGCGTCGCCGAGCTCTTCCCGGCATACCCCTCGGACGTCAACGCGCCGATCCTCCAGCCGGGCGAGCTCGAGAACCCGCAGCGGGTCTCCGCCGAGCTCTCGCCGGAGGCCGCGCAGACGTACTCGTCCGAGGGCCTGCAGGCCGCCGTCGCGTCGGCGGACCGCGCGCTCGCCGCCGTCCCCGTCCTCATCGGGCGCGGCGAGGGGACGGGCTCGAACTCGTGGGTCGTCTCCGGCGAGCACACGGCGAGCGGGCAGCCGATCCTCGCGAACGACCCGCACCTCGGCCTCTCCGCTCCCGGCATCTGGGCCCAGGTGGGACTGCACTGCACGACCGTCGGCCCCGACTGCGCCTTCGACGTCGCGGGCTTCTCCTTCGCCGGGTTCCCGGGCGTGGTCATCGGGCACAACGCCCAGCTCGCGTGGGGGCTGACCAACATGGGCGCCGACGTCACGGACTTCTTCGTCGAGCGCGTGCGCGACGACACGTACCTGCGCGGCGACACGTGGGAGCCGCTCGACGTCCGCACCGAGACCCTCGAGGTCGCGGGTGGGGACGACGTCGAGCTCGAGATCCGCTCGACGGTCCACGGCCCGATCGTCTCGACCGTCGTCCCCGCGACGGCCTCCGCCGAGGACACCCCCGCTCCGGACACACGCCTGGGCGAGTACGCCGTCTCGCTCCAGTGGACCGCGCTCGAGCCCGGCCGCACCGCCGACGCGGTCTTCGCCTTCAACCTCGCCGCGAACGCCGAGGACATGCAGGCCGCCGCGGCCCTGTTCGAGGTGCCCGCGCAGAACATCGTCTTCGCCACCGCGGACGGCCACATCGGCTACCAGGCCCCCGGGAAGATCCCGGTCCGCCAGGCGGTGCCCGACGCCGCCGTGCCGTCCGACGGCACGTGGCCCCGCGACGGGTCCGACCCACGCTACGACTGGCAGGGCTACGTCCCGAGCGACCAGATGCCGCGCGTCGTCGACCCCGCCGAGGGTTTCGTCGTGGCTGCCAACCAGGCCGTGCTGCCCGCCGGCCTCGAACCGTTCCTCACGACGGACTGGGACTACGGATACCGCTCCCAGCGCATCCGCCAGCTCCTCGAGGAGGAGATCGCAGCCGGGCGGGCGGTCGACGTCGACACCATGAACGAGATCCAGGTCGACGACCGCAGCCCCTACGCCGAGGCGCTCGTCCCGATCCTGCTCGACCAGGACATCGACGACGACTTCGCCGCCCAGGGCCAGGAGCTCCTCGCCGACTGGGACTACCGGACGGACACCGACTCCGCCGCCGCGGCGTACTTCGCCGCCGTGTGGCGCAACCTGCTCGAGCTGACGTTCTGGGACGAGCTGCCGGAGTCCGCGCGGCCGAGCGGCGGCAGCCGGTGGCTCGCCGTCGTGCAGCGGCTCGTCGAGAACCCCACGGACGCGTTCTGGGACGACCGGCAGACCGTGAGCGTCGTCGAGACCCGTGACGAGGTGCTGACGCAGGCCCTGATCTCCGCCCGGCTCGACCTCACCGTCGAGCAGAGCAAGCAGCCCAGCGACTGGGCGTGGGGCAAGCTGCACCAGCTCGCGCTCGAGCACCCCGTCCTGGGCGGGTCGTCGATCCCGGCGCCCGTGCGCGACTACGTCAACCCCGACCCCGTGGGCATGCCCGGTGGGTCGTCCATCGTCAACGCGACGGCCTGGGACGCGGCGTCGGGCTCCTTCGAGGTGACCGCCGGACCGTCCATGCGCATGGTCGTCGACCTCGCCGATCTCGACCGCTCCACGTGGGTCACCGTGACGGGCGCGTCCGGCCACCCGGCGTCGAAGCACTACGACGACCAGCTCGGCACCTGGGCGAGCGGCGAGACCTTCGCCTGGCCCTTCACCGTCGAGGCCGTCGCCGACGCGGGGACGGACGAGCTGACGCTCGTCCCGTAGCCGGGTTTCGGGTCGCGCGCCTGTGGTCGTGACCGCGGCGGGGTCGAGGTGTGTGCTTGGGCTGGCGCGCTCGTGGTCGCGTCCGCGGCGGGGTCGACGTGTGTGCTCGGGCTGGCGCGCCGTCGCCACCTCCTGTCGGGTCGCCTTCTCGCGCGCGCTTCTACGCCCTTCGCACACACCTCGACCCCGCCGCTCGTCCTGCCCGTCACCGCCCGACGGTGCGGGTCGGTCGTGCCTGTCGGCGCGCGATGGCGTGACGCGGGCTGGTGGTGCGCGTTGCCGCCGGCCGACGGACCGGGCGCGTCGTGCTCGTCACGGCCTGGTGCGGGACGACTGGGGTGAGACGACGAGGGTCGGGGCGGGTGACGTGCGAAGGGCGTAGAGCCGCGCGCGTGAAGCGAGGACGACGGACCGGAGGTGACGGCGCGGCAGCCCGAGCGCGTGACCCGGTCCGGCCACCCAGCCCAGCCACAGGCACGCACTGACGGCCAGCGCGCATCAACGACGAGAGGCTCAGGGGAGCCAGCGCCAGCCGAGGGGGGTGGCGACGGCGTCGACGGTCTTGTCGTGCCGTTCGAGGGGGAGGGGGCGGTCGTCGGCGTCGTAGACCTCCTCGGGGAAGACGACTGCGACGACCCTGGCGCCGGGCCGGGTGTGCTCGAGGGCGCGGTCGTACCAGCCGCCGCCCTGGCCGAGCCGTACGCCGCGCGAGTCGACGGCGAGCGCGGGCGCGACGACGACGTCGGCGAGCGCGAGGGCTTCGGGCCCGAGGGGTGCGGTGCCGGGTTCGGGCGGGCGGCCGGGCGCGCGGACCTGCAGGTCCGCCGGGCCGGCGTACTCGGCCCAGTCGCGCTGCAGCCCGGCGCCGAGCACGGGCAGCAGCACGCGCACGCCGCGCGCGGCGAGCCGTTCGAGCATCTCGGCGGTGCCGGGTTCGGTGGGGCGGGCGGCGTAGGTCGCGACGCACGTCGCCGCCGCGACCTCGGGGATCGTCTCGATCACGTCCGCGATGGCGACGGCCGCTTCCTTGCGGAGCCGTTCCGAGCGGGACTGTCGGTTCGTCCGGATGGCCTTGCGGAGGATCTCCTTCGCGTCCTCGACCTCGATGCTTCCGTGCAGGGGGTAGGGCTGGTCCGGGCCACTCATGTCCCTATTGTCACCCGGGCGCCGCGATGGGCCGTCCGCCGCGCGGGGGATGTCTCGCCCGTCGTGCACGGGTACGGGGTTCCCTGGACGCTCCGGACGGACCTATGATCGGGATCGTACTAGTACGGACTCCTGACAAAAGCGTTTGCCGCTCGTGTCAGGGCCGGCCTGCGCCGACCAGTGAGGACGCCATGACCGCGCCGACGACCGCCCTGACGACCGCTCCGTCCACCGAACCGACGCGCCGTCCGTCCACGGCGCCGGCGCCCCGTCCGTCCGGCGCTTCGGCCACCGCGTCGCCGCTCCGGGCCACCCGTGCCGCGGTGGTCCTCGCCGCCGGTCACGACGCCGCGTCGCGCGACCTGCTCACCCGGCCGCTCGGGGACGCGACCGTCGTCGAGCTGGCCGTCGCGACGGTGCGCAAGGTCGTCGACCCGCGCCGCGTCGTCGTCGTGGTCTCGCCCGACGACCCGACGGTGCGCGAGCTGCTCGGCGAGGACGTCGTCTACGTCGAGCAGCCCGAGCCGCGGGGGACGGGTGACGCGGTCCTCGCGGCCCGTGAGGCGGTCGCGTCCGTCCTCGGCGTGGGCGCGGACGGTCCTGTCCTCGTCGCCTATGCGGACACGCCGCTGCTGCGTCCCGAGTCGCTCCTCGGCGTGCTCACGCGCCACACGCTGACCGGGGCCGACCTGTCATTGCTGTCGGCCGTCGTCGACGAGCCGCAGCCGAGCTCGGGCCTCGTCGTGCGTGCCGACGGCGAGATCAGCGCGATCCTCGAGCCGGAGGACCGCGCGGGCGCACCGGTGGGGGAGCGACCCGAGGTCAACGTGGGCGCCTACGTCGCCTCGCCGGCTCTGCTCTTCCGCGAGCTCGAGGCCATGGCGGCGGGCGGCGAGCACCGGCTCACCGAGCTCGCGCGCCGCGTCATCGGGGCCGGTCGGCGGATCTCCTCGTACCGGATCTACGACACCGACGAGGTGCGCGGCATCAACACGCCCGACGAGCTGCAGGAGGCCGCGGACGTCGTCCTCAAGCGACTGTTCGTCCCGACGAAGAACACGGACACGAAGATCGTGTTCGGCACCGGGGGCTGGCGTGCGGTGATCGGCGAGGGCTACACGCTCGCGAACGTCCGCCGGCTGTGCCAGGCCATCGCGAACGAGACCGTGCGCCAGGGGCTCGACGGCAAGGGCGTCGTCATCGGCGGGGACCGCCGCTTCCTGTCGCGCGAGTCAGCGATCGCCGCCGCGGAGGTCTTCGCGGGCAACAACATCGCGGTCACGCTCCTGCCCGACGACGTCCCCACGCCTCTCGTGACGTTCGCCGCCCCGTATCTCGGCGCGGCGTACGGGATCATCGTCACGTCGAGCCACAACCCGCCCGAGTGGAACGGCATGAAGGTGTTCCGCCAGGACGGGTCGCTGCCGCTGGACGACGAGACGGACCGGTACCAGGACGAGGCCAACGCGCTCTCCGTGGACGACGTCATCACGCTCGACATCGACGTCGCGCGCCGCACGGGCGTCGTCGTGGACCGGGCGCTCACCGACCCGTACGTCGACGCGATCGAGCGGATCATCGACGTCGACGCGGTGCGCGGCTCGGACCTGCAGGTGGTGGTCGACCCGATGTACGGGACGAGCCAGCTCACGCTCGGCACGATCCTGTCCGACATGCGCGTGCGCTCGGAGTTCATCCACGCGGCGCACAACCCGCTGTTCGGCGGCGTCGCGCCGGCGCCCGACCTGCAGCGCCTCAGCACGCTCGTGTCGATGATCCGGCAGGGCGGCGGGCGCTACGACCTCGGCATGGCGACCGACGGCGACTCCGACCGCATCGGCATCGTCGACGAGACCGGCGAGTACATCTCGACCAACGACCTCCTGCTCCTCCTGTACTGGTACCTGCACGAGGTGCGCGGCGAGACGGGCGGCGTGGTGCGCAACCTCGCGACGACGCACCTGCTCGACCGCCTCGCGGCGCACTTCGGCGAGGAGTCGCGCGAGGTCAAGGTCGGGTTCAAGCACGTCACGGCGGGGATGGAGGAGATCGGCGCGGTGCTCGGCGGAGAGTCGTCGGGCGGCCTGACGATCCGGGGCTGGATCCTCGGCAAGGACGGGATCTTCGCGTGCGCGCTCGTCGCGGAGATGCTGGCCCGCACCGGCAAGCGGATCTCCGAGCTGCGCGCGACGGTCTACGAGATCACCGGCCGCCTGTACACGCTCGAGGCGGGGGTGCCTGCGACGCCGGAGATGCGCGTCGAGGTCCCGCGTCGGCTCGCCGCCGAGCCGCTCACGCACGTCGGTCCCTACCCGGTCGTGTCCGTCTCCCACCTGGACGGCACGAAGATCCTCCTCGAGGACGACAACTGGGCGCTCCTGCGCTTCTCCGGCACCGAGCCCGTGCTGCGCATGTTCGTCGAGGCGGACAGCCCTGAGAAGGCCGGCGAGCTGCTCGACTGGCTCCGCGGCTTCGTCACCGCCGGCGTCTGAGCCGCACCCGGCACGAGCCGGACGCACCCACCCCGGCGACCACGCGCCGTCGGGCACGTACGACCACCCGAGCAGCCCCCCGGAGAGGAACCCCAGCAACGATGCGCTACGGCCGCTTCGACACCGCGCGCGACGAGTACGTCGTCGAGCGCCCCGACGTCCCCGTCTCGTGGACGAACTACCTCGGCACGAAGGACCTGTGCACGGTCCTGTCCCACACCGGGGGCGGGTACTCGTACTACAAGAGCTCGCAGCAGGGCCGCATCACGCGTTTCCGTCCCAACGGTGTGCCGCTCGACCGCCCCGGCCACTACGTGTACGTGCGCGACGCCGACGACGGCGACTACTGGTCGGTGTCGTGGCAGCCGGTGGGCAAGCCGTTCGTCGGGCCGGACGAGGAGGTCGACGCCGCGGGCGGGGCCGGCCGGTGGACCACGCGGCACGGGCTCGGCTACTCGACCTTCCGGGCCGAGTACAAGGGCGTCGACGCCGAGCAGACCGTCTTCATCCCGGTCGACGACGACGTCGAGGTGTGGGACGTGCGCCTGACGAACACGACGGACCGGGAGCGGCGCCTCACGGTCTCCGGCTACGTGGAGTTCAGCTTCCACACGATCACCATCGACAACCAGAACCTGCAGATGTCGCTGTACGCGTCCGGGTCCTCGTACGAGGACGGGATCGTCGAGTACGACTTCTACTACGAGCCGTGGACGTTCCACTATTTCGCGTCGAGCGAGACGCCGTCGTCGTACGACTCGCTGCGCGACAGCTTCATCGGCCCGTACCGCACCGAGTCGAACCCGATCGCGATCGAGCGCGGCCACGGCTCCGACACGAGCGCGACGACGCAGAACCACTGCGGGGCGCTCCAGCACGAGATCGTGCTGCAGCCCGGAGAGACCAAGCGCCTCGTCTACCTGCTGGGCTACGGCTCGCGCGACGCGGCGGGCCGGGCGATGCAGGCGAAGTACGCGGACCTGCACGCCGACGTCCCGGCCGTCGACGCCGAGCGCGCACGCCTCGCCGCGTACTGGAGGGCCAAGCAGGACGCGCTCCGCATCCGGACGCCCCACGAGGGCATGAACACGATGATCAACACGTGGACGCTGCTCCAGGCCGAGACGTGCGTGCAGTGGTCTCGGTTCGCGTCGTTCGTCGAGGTCGGGGGGCGTGCGGGGCTCGGCTACCGCGACACGGCCCAGGACGTCCTGAGCGTCATCCACTCGAACCCGACGAAGACGAGGCAGCGGATCGTCGAGCTCCTGCGCGCCCAGACCGAGGCGGGGTACGGGCTGCACCTGTTCGACCCGAGGGCGTTCGACCCCGACGCGGAGAAGCTCCCCGACGTCCCGTCGCCGACGATCGTGCCGACCGTGGACCCGAAGGACCTGATCCACGGACTGGAGGACACGTGCTCCGACGACCACCTGTGGCTGGTCCCGTCCGTCGTGGAGTTCGTCAAGGAGACGGGGGACCGCGGGTTCCTCGACCTCGAGATCCCGTTCGCCGAGGGCACGCCCGCGACCGTCTACGACCACCTGGTCAAGGCGCTCGAGTTCTCCGCCGAGCAGGTGGGTCAGAACGGCGTCGCGCTCGGCCTGCGCGCGGACTGGAACGACTGCCTCAACCTCGGCGGGGGCGAGACGTCGCTCGTGACGTTCCTGCACGCGTGGGCGATCGGCGCGTTCCTCGAGATCGCGGAGCCGCTGGCCGCGGCCGGCGACGAGCGCGCGGAGGCCGACGTCGTGCGGTTCACCGCCGAGCGCGAGCGGATCGCGAAGGTCGCCGACGCCCAGCTCTGGGACGGCCGCTGGTGGATCCGCGGCTACACGCGCGACGGCGTGAAGATCGGCTCGGCCGAGAACGCCGAGGGCAAGATCTTCCTCGAGCACCAGGCGTGGCCCGTCATCGCCGGCATCACGACGCAGGAGCGCGGCGAGACGTCGATGGACGCCGTGCGCGAGCTGCTCGGCTCCGAGTACGGCAGCCACCTCAACTGGCCGGCGTTCACGCAGGTCGACGACACCGTCGGGTTCGTCACGCGCGTGTACCCGGGCATCAAGGAGAACGCCGCGATCTTCTCCCACCCCAACGCGTGGCCGATCATCGCCGAGGCGCTGCTGGGCCGCGGCGACGAGGCCGTGCAGCTCTACGACGCGATCCTGCCGTACCACCAGAACGACAACATCGAGGTCCGCGGGGCCGAGCCGTACGCCTACGTGCAGTTCCTCTACGGCCGCGACCACGAGTGGTTCGGCACGGCGCAGAACCCCTGGCTGACCGGCACGGCCGGCTGGATGTACACCGCCGTGACCAAGTATGTGCTCGGCGTGCGGCTCGCGCTCGACGGCCTCGTCGTCGACCCGTCGGTCCCGCGCGACTGGGACGGGTTCGAGGTGCGGCGCGAGTGGCGCGGTGCCGTCTACGAGATCGAGGTGCGCAACCCCGACCACGTCTCCAAGGGCGTGCGGGCCGTGACCGTCGACGGCGTCGACCACGACCCGGCGCTCCCGATCCCCGTGCAGCCGGTGGGCAGCGAGGTTCGCGTCGTCGTCACGCTCGGTTGACCGCGCCACGGTCGCGGCTGGTGGCGTCGGCCGCGACCGTGGTACACCCTGTCAGCGAGGCCGGGTCGTCCGTGCTTCGGCACGCGCGAGGAAGGCCGAGGATGGACGCCGCACGAAGGACGCCACGATGACCGGGAGGACGGCGCGCGCGTGGACCCTCACCAGGCCCTGGCCGGTCACGCTGCGCGAGGACACGCTCGACGGGTCCGTGGTGCTGCGCCCGCTGCGCCGGCGTGATGCCCACGACTGGATGACTCTGCGGGCCCGCAACGCCGGGTGGCTCGAGCAGTGGGAGGCGACCTCTCCACGCCCCGGACCCGGCGGTCCGCCGACGTTCGGCGAGTACGTCCGTGCGCTCACCTCGCAGGCACGCAACGGCTCGTCGTTGCCCTTCGCGGTCGAGTTCGACGGCGAGCTCGTCGGCCAGCTCACGGTCTCTTCGATCACCTACGGCTCCCTGTGCGGGGCGAGCGTGGGCTACTGGGTGAGCGAGCACGTCGCCGGCCGGGGGATCATCCCGACCGCCGTCGCCATGTCGGTCGACTACTGCTTCGCCGTGCTCGGCCTGCACCGGATCGAGATCAACATCCGCCCGGAGAACGGGCCGAGCCTGCGCGTCGTCGAGAAGCTCGGGCTGCGCGACGAGGGGCTGCGCGAGCGGTTCCTCCACATCCAGGGCGCCTGGCGCGACCACCGCACGTTCGCGATCACGACCGAGGAGGTCCCGGACGGACTCCTGGCGCGCTGGCAGGCGACGCGCCGCGCCGGCGGCTGACGCGGCGTCGGGCACACGGCGTCGGACACACGGCGTCGGGCGTGCCGCGGATGCCGGGCGCCCGACACGCCGGGGCGCGTCCAGGACGCGTGCGAGGCCCTCGCCTACCGTCGGAACGTGGAATCGGCCTCGGGGATCGTCGCGCTCGCGGTGGTCCTGCTGTGGCTGGGGTACTACGTACCCCACCGCGTGCAGCACCGCCAGCAGCTGCTGGAGGCGCGCACGGAGGACCGGTTCTCGGGCGCGCTGCGTGTCCTGTCCGTCGCCGGGCGGGGCCTCGGCACTCCCGAGCGGCTGGTGCCGACGCTCGACGGGACGCTCGCCGTCGCGGCGGCGCCGACGGGCGGGGGTCGGGCACTGCTCGGCTCCGCACCGGGTGCCACGCAGAGGACGACGGGTACCGAAGGCACGGCGGGCACGACGAGCACGACGAGCACGGCACGATCGGACCGGTCGGACGGTCGGACGCACGACGAGGTGGAGGACGCCATGGAGATCAGCGGCAGCGCGTCATCCCCACGGGGTGCGGTCCCGGACGTCGGGCGTCCGTCGACGTCCCGCCTCGCCCTCCTCGAACGCCGCGCGGCCGCCGCGCGTCGACGGCTCGCGCTCACCGTCGTCCTGCTGCTCGCCAGCGTCGCCGTCTGGGTCGTCGTCGGCCTGGGCCTCGTGGCGTGGTGGGCGGGTGTCGTCCCGACGGCGCTGCTGGCCCTGGTCCTCGTCCTCGGCCGGCGCGCCGTGCTGTCCGCGCAGCGGGCCGACGCCGCGTGGCTCGCCGAGCGACGGGCGGAGGCCCGTGCCGCGCGCGGCACGGTCGCCGGCAGCCCCGCCGCCCCCCGCAACGTCCGTCCGCGAGTGACGGGACGGGCCGTGCACGGCTCGCAGCTCAGCACGCAGATGATCCCGCGCGTCACCGCGAAGGACCTCGCGCGGGCCGGCGCGACCGCCGCTGCGGACAGCGCCGCGGCCACCGTCGCGACCCCGGGCGGCTCGGGGCGCGGGACGTCGCGCGCCGGCTCGAGCACCCCACGCACCGACGACGACCCCGCGGAGGGTTCCTCGGCGCGCCCGGAGAAGCGCGACGAGGTGCCGACCACCGTCGTTGCTGGGACGGCCGAGACGACCGAGCAGACCGAGGACCGCGTCCCCTCGGGGCGTGCCTGGGACCCGGTCCCCGTGCCACGGCCGACGTACACGATGAAGCCCACCGCGCCCCGGCGGGAGCCGGCTCCGCTGGCCGAGGACGAGACGTCGCCCGCAGCGGTCCGTCCGGCTGCGGCGGGGACCGCCGCCGCCGTGCCGATGCCCGAGCGGACCGCCGCCCCGGAGCGTGCCGAGGGCGACGCGCAGAAGCCGAGCACCGAGACGCTGGGGCTGGCCCTGGACGAGATCCTCGCGCGCCGGCGCGCGGCGGGGCAGTAGCCCGACAGGTGGCCGGCACCTGTCCGTGGGGGGCGCTTCGTGTCGGCACCGGTTTGCAGGACCACGGCCCCCAGGTGTTAGTCTGTACACCGCTCGAGGGGCTATGGCGCAGTTGGTAGCGCGTCTCGTTCGCAATGAGAAGGTCGGGGGTTCGAATCCCCCTAGCTCCACCGCAGAAGGCCGGAACCGCAACGGTTCCGGCCTTCGTCGTTGTCGCTGGACATCCCTGTGCACGACCTGCCGGTGCTCGACGGAGGGCGGCGTGGTGCGCAGCGCGGGCAGGTCAGGCGAGTCGGACACCGGGCGGGGCGTCGAAGCGGGCCCTGCTGTCGCGGGTCGGATCAGGAGTCCGGTCTTGGCGGCGGGAGCGACGCTCGCCGCATCGCAGCCGTGGCCGCGCTCGATGCCGATGAGAACGGTGGTGTCGACGATCAGGCGCCGACACCACGGGTCGGCGACCTCCTCGGTGGCGACCAGGGCGAGCGTGTCGGCTACGCCGGACTCGAACGACTCGTCCAGGGGAGGGGTCTCGGAAGAGGCGGTCGGGCAGGTCGCGGGCGGTGAGCGGCGGCGCCTCTCGTCGTCGGACGAAAGAGCCCGGGGCCGCGACCACCGTGGTGGTCGCGACCCCGGGCTCCGGGAAGGTCGGTGTCACGGGCAGGTGACGTTGACACCCTCGTAGACCACCGTCTCGCCGGACGGGACGCCGACGCAGGCCTCGTTGAGGATCTGGACACCCTGCCAGAAGACCCAACCACCGATGATCGTGCCGATGAGCACCAGGACACCGATGATGATGCCGGCGATCGCCAGGCCGTTGCCGTAGCCGGCCTTCTTGGACTTGTTCAGCGCGACGATGCTCAGGATGATGCCGACGATCGACAGGCAGCCGAGGAACGACAGGACGAAGCCGACGATCCCGAGCGTCTTGCCCGGGTTCTGCGCGGGAGCGGAGTAGCCCGGCGTCGACTCGCCGTACTGCGGGGCCTGGGGTGCGCCGTACTGGGGCGCCTGGGGTGCCCCGTACTGCGGAGCTCCGCCCTGCGGCGTCGACGCCCCGTACTGCGGGGAGCCGCCCTGCTGCGGTCCGCCGAAGGACGGCGGTCCGGACGGGTTCGGCTCCTGCGGCTGCTGGGGCTGGTCGGGGGTGGACATGGAAGTCGCTCCTCGGTTCGTGGGCACGGCGCGGCCAGTATGCCCTGGTACGACACGCCGCCGCCAGGTCCTGGCCAGGTGTGTCACGGTCCGCTCTTCACCACTTCGTCACGTGCCGGGTCGATCGGCTCCCGGGCGTACGCGATGATGGGGACGTGAACCCACGGAAGGTCCGATTCGTCACGCTCGCCGCGTCTGCCACGTTCTCGGTGGCGGTCGTCCCGGCGCTGTCCGGGTGCGCCGCGGAGCCTGCAGGTGCCGAGGGTGCCTCGCCCGCGCCGACGCAGGTCGCCCGCGCGGCGGAGCCGGCGGACAGCGTGCTCGTGCTGGGCTCCGCAGACCCGGCGGAGCTCGCCCTCACGGCCAGCCAGACCTTCTTCGACGCCGCGCCGGTCGTCGTGCTCGCGGCCGCGGGCGACGTCGCTGCCCAGGCGACCGCAGCGGCCGTCGCCGCACCGCTCACGGCACCGGTCCTCCTCGTGGGCGGCGGGATCTCGGACGGCGGCGTGCGGACCGAGCTCGACCGCCTCGGCGCCGTCGCGGTCGTCGAGGTCGCCGAGGACCCGGTCCCGCCGGGCGGTGCGCAGAGCGGCGGGGCGGACGCGAGCGACGACGGCTCCGAGGCCCTGGAAGGTCTCGACGACGTGACGAGCGTGCGCCTCGACGTCGACGCCCTGACGCCCGAGGGGGAGATCGACCCACGGGACCTCGAGGACCTGCAGGACGCGCTGCCTGCCCGGGGCGAGGCCGACGTGCTCACGGAGGTGCTGGTCCTCTCGCAGCCCGGCGAGGCGCAGGTCGCGGCCGTCGCCACGGCTCGCGCAGCGGGAGCGCTCCCCGTGGAGGTCGCCGGTGGTGACCCGCGCGCCGATGCCTCGGTCGTGGAGACGATCTCCCAGGCGAAGGCGCTCGCCGTCGTCGGGATCGGTGCGGAGTTCGGCACGTCGCAGGAGCTGGGCTGGCGCGTGCGGGCAGCGGAGTCCGGGGTCCTGCTGCCGTCCGGGACGCAGCTCGTGCTCGCCGGGGACGCGCGGTACGTGGCGGTCGGGGCGGACGCGGTCACCTCGCGGCTCGAGGCGGTCGACGCCGAGGACGCCGCCGAGGCGCTCGCGGACGCACGCACTGCGGCGGACGCCTTCGCGGCGGAGAGCGGCGGCCCCGCGGTCCCCGTCGTCGAGGTCCGGGCGACCCGGTCGTCGTCGAGCGCCGGGACGGACGGCGACTACTCGACCGAGGTGCCGGCGGACGAGCTCCGGCCGTTCGTCGACGCGGCCGCCGCCGCCGGCGTGCACGTCGTCCTCTCCTTCGAGCCGGGGCGCGCGACCTTCGACGAGCAGGTCGCGGAGTACGCCGGTCTGCTCGCGCTCCCCGGGGTCGGGGTCGCTCTCGACGTGTCCGCGCGCAGGGGTGCGGTCCGGTCCGGCACCGTCGACGCGGCCGAGGTCGAGGCGGTCGCGGTCCTGCTGGGCGAGACGGTGCGCTCCGGCGCGCTCCCGCAGAAGCTGCTCGTGGTGCAGACGCCGGCCGCCGACGCGGTCCGCGGCCTCGCGGACCTCGACGCCGGGGCAGGCGAGCTCGCGGTCGTCGTGCAGTCGATCGCCTCGGGCGGCTACGAGCGACGGGTCGACGCGTGGGACGGCGTGGTGTCGGGATCGCCGACGGACGCGGTCCCCGGGTGGACGACGGGCTCGTCCGACCCGGCCCTCGACGTCGCGGGCGTGCTGGCGCTCGAGCCCGCCCCGCGGTACGTGGCCGCGGCTCCGTAGGCCGGGCAAGGGCTCTTGGCCCGGTGGCCGGACGCGGGTTACGGTGTGCTCCTCACAAATGCCGAATCGATTCGATCGGCCGCCGTACGACCAAGCCCACGACAACGAGGTTCCGATGGTCTCGCTCATCCCGCAGCCCCTGGACGTCCGCCACGCCGGCGGTCATGTGTCCCTGACCGGCGTCACCGTGCGAGCGCACGGCCTCGACGAGCACGCGGCTGCGAGGCTCGAGGACCTCGTCACCCGGCTCCTGGAGGCGACCCTTCCCGCGGGCGCCGGGAAGCCGGACGTCGGCCCGCCCGCCGACCTGCCCGTCCAGCTGCGCGTCGACCCCTCGGCGGGACCCGACGGGTCCACGAGCGACGAGCGCTACTCGCTCGTCGTCGACGCCGACGGTGCGACGCTCTCCGCCCCGGACGCCGCCGGGCTGCTGCACGCCGCGCAGACCCTGCGCCAGCTCGTCGAGCCCGTCCCGGCGTCCGGCGGTGGTGAGCCGACGGCGCGGCTGCCGTTCGTCGTCGTGGTCGACGCGCCCCGCTACCCGTGGCGCGGGCTGTCGGTGGACGTCGCGCGCCACTTCTCCGGCCCGGAGGCGCTGCGCGCCGTCGTCGACGTGCTGAGCGCGTACAAGCTCAACGTGCTGCACCTGCACCTCACCGACGACCAGGGCTGGCGGATCGAGTCGCCGTCGCGCCCCGAGCTCGCGAAGCTCTCGTCCGACGGCGACTGCTCGGGCGGGAAGGGCGGTCACCTGTCGCTCGCCGACTTCCGGGCGCTGCAGGACTACGCGGCGGAGCGCTTCGTGCGCGTCGTGCCCGAGATCGACGTGCCCGGGCACATCAACGCCGCGACGCACGTGTATGGGGACCTGCGGCCCGACGGCGTGCCCACCGACGCGTACACCGGCATCGAGGTCGGCTTCTCGCGGCTCACGTTCGACCTCCCGGCGACCGAGCCCTTCCTGCGCGACGTCTTCACCGACCTGGCGCACGTGACCGACGGCGAGCACGTGCACTTCGGCGGCGACGAGGTGCTGACGATGGAGCCCGACGAGTACGCGCGGTTCGTCGAGCTGTGCGAGCGGATCATCCGCGAGGCCGGCAAGACACCGGTCGCGTGGCAGGAGGCGGCGAAGGCCCCGCTGCGGCCCGGGACGATCGTCCAGTACTGGGACACCCACAAGGCCGACCTGACCTACCTGGCCGACGCCGCACGGGCCGGCGCGCGCGTCCTGCTGTCCCCGGCGAACAAGGTCTACCTCGACATGAAGTACACCGCGGACTTCCCGCTCGGCCAGGAGTGGGCCGGGCTCGTCGAGCTGCGCGACTCCTACGACTGGGAGCCCGAGGGCGTCGTCGAGGGCCTGCCGCCGTCGTCGATCGAGGGCGTCGAGGGCGCCGTGTGGACGGAACGGATCGTCACGACCGACGACCTGTTCACGATGCTCCTGCCGCGCCTGTCCGCGGTGGCCGAGGTCGCGTGGACGACGCCCGAGCGCAAGGACTGGGAGGACTTCCGCCGTCGCGTCGCGGTCGAGGCGGCCGCGTGGCGACGCGACGGCCGCGCGTTCCACCCCACGCCGCAGGTCGACTGGTGAGGCTGCCTCGCGGGGTGACCGACGACACCGCCGAGATCGCTCGCTGAGGTCGCGCGGCGCGCGGCACGTTGCGACGATCGATCGGATGACCGTTCCCCGCACCCACCCCGTCCGGGACCCTGCCGGGTCCGCCCGCACCCGTGCCCGACGGCGCGTGCTCGCCCTCGCGGCCGTCCTCGCCGTGGGGACGGGGCTCGCGGCCTGCACGGGCGGCTCGCCCTCCGACCCGACCCCGAACGGCAGCGGCATGACGACGGAGGAGCCGACGGCACCGTCGGCGCGGGCCGCGACGGTCGAGGGGGTGGCGACGCTGCCGGAGCAGGACCCGGCCGGGCTGACGCTCTCGGCGAGCCGCACGTTCTTCGAGGCCGCGCCGCTCGCCGTGCTCGTGCCGACCGCGTCGGCCGCCGACGCGGCGACGCTCGCCGTGGCCGGCGCCGCGGCGGAGTCCGTCGCGGGCCCGGTGCTCGTCGTGAGCGACGGCGACGGTGGGGAGGATGTCTCGGAGGAGCTGCGACGCCTGGGCGTCGAGGGGTTGGCGCTCGTCGAGGCCGGACCGGCCCCCGGCACGGAGACGGGCGGGGCGGACGCACCGGACGCCACGCCGTCGGACGCCGGAACGCGCGCCGTCCCGGGTCTCGACGACGTCGTGACGGTGACGGTCGACCCCGCGGCCGTCGCGCCCGACGGCGAGCCGGACGCTGCGGCGCTCGACGCGGCGCTGGCCGACCTGCCCGCGACGGGCGAGCCCGAGACGTCGGCGGGCACCCTCGCGCTGACCGACCGGACCACGACCCCGGCGAGCGCCGTGGCCGGGGCGACCGCCCGCGCGTCGGGCGCCACGGTTCTCGACGTGCCGGGCGGGGACCCGCGCGCGACGTCCGCTACGGTCGAGGGCGTGCACGACGCCCAGGCCGACGGTGCGACGTCGGGCACCGTGGGGCTCGGCCCGTCGTTCGGCACCGCCGAGGACCTCACGTGGCGCGTCGAGACGGCTGCGACGGGCGTCGAGCTGCCCGGTGGCGGACAGATCGCGCTGCCCGGCAAGCGCTACGTCGCGCTGTACGGGTCGCCCGGCGCTCCCGTGCTCGGCGTGCTCGGCGAGCAGGACGTGCCCGCCACGATCGCCCGCGCGCAGGAGCACGCGGCGCAGTACGAGGCGCTGACGGGCGAGCCCGTCGTGCCGACGCTCGAGATCATCACGACCGTCGCGTCCGGCTCGGCGGGGAGCGACGGCAACTACTCGAACGAGCGGTCGGCCGACCTCGCCCGGCCCTACGTCGAGGCGGCGCGCGACGCGGGCGTCTACGTCGTGCTGGACTTCCAGCCCGGCCGCACCGACTTCCTCACGCAGGTCCGGGCGTACGAGGACCTGGTCGTCGAGCCGCACGTCGGCGTCGCGCTCGACCCGGAGTGGCGGCTCGGCCCGGACCAGGTGCACCTCGCGCAGATCGGCTCGGTGGGAGTCGACGAGGTGAACGCCGTGGGCGACTACCTCGCCTCCCTGGTCCGCGAGCGCGACCTGCCGCAGAAGATCTTCCTGCTGCACCAGTTCCGGCTCTCGATGATCAGCGAGCGCGAACGGCTCGACACCACCCATCCCGAGCTCGCGACCGTGATCCACGCCGACGGCCAGGGCGGTCAGGAGGCGAAGGCCGCGACGTGGGCGAACCTGCACCGGGACGCGCCGGCCGGGGTGTTCTGGGGGTGGAAGAACTTCTACGACGAGGACGCGCCGATGCTGACGCCCGAGCAGACGTGGGCGGTCCGGCCGACGCCGGATTTCGTCAGCTACCAGTGATCAGATCCAGCTCGGCAGCCACATGTGCAGGTGCCAGAACCAGTACGGCACCTGCATCCCGGTCCAGACCGGGTAGAAGAACACGCTCACGGCGGCGATCGTCGTGAGCAGCACCGTGATGCCGACGCGGACGCGGGAGCGGCCGACGCGCGAGTGCTCCGTCCGTTCGAGCGCGACGGTCAGCACGTACACGAGCGTCAGCACGACCCACGGCGTGAAGGCGATCGAGTAGAACGTGAAGATCGTCCGCTCCGGGTAGGCGAACCACGGCACCCAGCCCGCGACGAGCCCGCTGAGGACCGCGAGCGCGCGCCAGTCCTTGAGCCGCAGCAGCAGGACGACGGCGACGACCACGGCGAGCGCCGCCGTCCACCACAGCACCGGGTTGCCGAGCGACGTGATCGCCCGCGCGCAGCGCTCGACCTCGCAGCCCGCCTCGCCCGCGTCCTGGGACCGCCAGTAGAACGACGTGGGGCGCCACTGCACGATCCAGCCGAGCGGGTGGGCCTCGTACGGGTGCTCGGACGAGAGGCCGGTGTGGAAGTCCCACATCTTCAGGTGGTACTCCCACAGCGAGCGCAGCGCGGGCGGGAGCCACGGCACGCCCTCACCGGGGTTCTCCAGCGCCCACTGCCGCATGTACGACGCGGGCGTGCGGAACCACGACGTCCACGTCGCGAGGTAGGCGAGAGCTGCCGTCGGCAGCATCACGAGCGCAGCGGGGATCGCGTCGACGAGGAGCGCGTCCTCCCACCAGCGCCTGATGCCGACCGTGCGGCGCGCCGTCGCGTCCCACAGCACGGAGAGCACGGCGAACACCGCGAGGAAGTACAGGCCCGACCACTTGACGCCGCACGCGAGACCGAGCGACACGGCGGCGGCGAACCGCCACCAGCGCCAGCCGAGGCCGCTGATCCCCCCTGGTCCGTACTTGCCGATCCTTCCCCCGGCGTCGAGGACCGCACCGCACCGCTCGGCGAGCCGCCGCCGGGCCTGCTCGCGGTCGAGGAGCAGGCACCCGAACGCGACGAGCACCCAGAGCATGAGCATGTTGTCGAGCAGGCCCGTCCGGGCGTGGACGATCGCCGCGCCGTCGACGGCCATCAGCGAGCCCGCGACGATCCCCATCGCCGTCGACGCGAAGAGGCGGCGCGCGATGCGCGCCACGAGCACCACCGCGATCACGCCCACCACCGCCGACGCGATACGCCACGACCACGGGTTCTCCGCGCCGCCGAACGCCCTCATCCCGAGCGCGATCATCCACTTGCCGAGCGGCGGGTGGACGACGTAGTCGGCGGTCGGGAGGTACGTGTCGACGTCGCCGGCCTCGAACGCCGGGTTCGGCTCGTCCGGCCAGTCCGCCTCGAACCCGACCCGCAGCAGCGTGTACGCCTGCTTGACGTAGTACGTCTCGTCGAAGATCAGCGTGCCGGGACGGCCCAGGTTCCACAGCCGCAGCACCGCGGCCACGGCCGCCACGATCGCGACGCCGAGCCAGCCCCACAGACGGTCGTGCGCCGTCGCTCCGAGCGCCAGGCGACGCGGACCGAGGAGCGCGAGCAGGAGACGGTCCCGGTGGCTCAGGTCCGGGGCCTCGTCGGCGGGGACCGGCGAGGAGTCGCCCGGCGCGGACCCGGCGGGCGACGAGGTGCCGGGCGAGGCGTCGTCGCTGCGTCCCGGGACGTCGTCGGGCAGGGGCGCGAGGGGCGTCGACCCGGGGTGCGCGTCGGCGGGCGGCTGGGACACGCAGGCCATCGTAGGGGGTCGCCCGTGTGGAACCCTGGGCACCATGAGCCCCGCGACCGACCTGCCCGACGCCGCAGCGACACCCCGCGAGGCGGGTCACCTCGTGCTCGCGGGCACGCCGATCGGCAACGCCGAGGACGCGAGCCCGCGCCTGCGTCGTCTGCTCGCCGAGGCCGACGTCGTCGCGGCCGAGGACACGCGACGGCTGCACGGGCTCGCGGGCCGGCTCGGCATCCAGGTCGGCGGGCGGGTCACGAGCTTCCACGAGCACAACGAGTCCGAGCGCGCCGACGACCTGCTCGACGTGGTCGAGGGCGGGGGGACCGTGCTCGTCGTGTCCGACGCCGGGATGCCGAGCGTGTCCGACCCGGGGTTCCGCGTCGTGGCGCGCGCGGTCGAGCGGGGCGTCCCGGTGACCACAGCGCCCGGTCCGAGCGCCGTGCTCACCGCCCTAGCGCTCTCGGGCCTGCCGACCGACCGCTTCTGCTTCGAGGGCTTCCTGCCGCGCAAGGCCGGGGACCGGTCGAGGACCCTCGCGGCGCTCGTCGACGAGCCGCGCACGCTCGTGTTCTTCGAGGCGCCGCACCGCGTCGCGGAGGCGCTCGCGGCGATGGCCGACGCGTTCGGCGCGGACCGGCCGGCCGCCGTCGCGCGCGAGCTGACCAAGACGTACGAGGAGGTGCTGCGCGGGACGCTCGCCGAGCTCGCGGAGCGAGCCGCGGCCGAGCAGCTGCGCGGGGAGATCTGCGTCGTCGTCGGCGGTGCGCCCGCGCGCGGCCCCGTCCCGGTCGTCGAGCTCGTGCCGGCGGTGCTCGCGCGCGTCGACGGCGGGGAGCGGCTCAAGGACGTCGTCGCGGACGTCGCGACGGGCGCAGGGGTGCACAAGCGCGACCTCTACGCCGCGGCGCTCGAGGCCCGCAAGGGGTGAGCGCCGCGGCGTCGGTCAGCGGGTGATCGGCGTGATCAGCCGGCGATGCCCTCGAGGGTGCCGGTGACCGGCTCGAGGTCGCCGTGGTAGACGAGGCACAGCACCTCGCGGTCGTCCTGCGCCCAGCTCGCCTCGGTGGGGTACATGGGCCAGAAGTCGTAGACCGAGTCCTCGTAGGCCAGGCCGACGAACCCGGCGAACGCCTCGTGGCAGACCTCGTCGGCGGTCTGCAGGACGGTCTCCTCCCCGGGGTAGTCGTCGCCCGGGAGGAGGTGGGAGGAGTAGATCTCGTTGTCGTGCGGCTCGTCGCACGGCACCACGGACACGGTCGCGATCTCCGCGGCCTCCGTGCTCTCCGCCTCGTCCCCGTCGTTGGTGCAGTCGCCGACGGCGAGGCTGAAGACGTCCGCGTCGGTGTCCGCCTCGGTGATGGCGCCGGACTCGTCGCGCACCGGCTCCGAGCCCGGGAGGAGTCCGCACGCGCTCGTGCCGAGCACGGCGAGACCGAGGAGGAGGGCGGCAGGGGTGCGCAGGGCAAAGCGCGGCATGAGGTCGCTCCGTGTGTCGTGGCCGTCGGCACGGTGCGGACGGCAGCACGCCGAAGAGTAGTGGCACGCACCCACGTGCCGGGAGGGCATTGCGATGCCACCCGGGGCGCCTCCCGGGCGGGTGCGCTCAGGCGGCCTCGCTCGCCTCCAGCGTGACGCCGGCCGCCGCGAGCTCCTCGCGCGCCGCCGCGCCGAGCTCGGGCGTCACGGGCACGGTGAGGTTGGTGAGCACCCGGGTGTCGAGGCCGAGCGCGTGGGCGTCGAGCGCCGTCGCGCGGACGCAGTGGGACTCGGCGATGCCGACGACGTCGACCGACTCGACGCCGGCCTCGCGCAGGAGGTCCGCGAGCGCGTGGCCTGCGACGTCGACCCCCTCGAAGCCCGAGTAGGCGGCCTGGTACTCGCCCTTCTTCACGGACACGTCCGGCGCGAGGTCCGCGAGCGCCGGGTGGAGCTCGGCGTTCGCGGAGCCCGCGATGCCGTGCGGCGGCCACGTGTCGACGAAGTCCGGCGCCGGGCTCCAGTGCTCGCCCGGGTCGACGTGCCAGTCCTGGGTGGTGACGACGAGGTCGTACCGGTCGCGGTGGTCGCGCGCGTGGGCGGCGATGCGCTGCGCGACGGCGTTCCCGCCCTCGACCCCCAGCTCGCCGCCCTCGCAGAACGTGGGCTGGACGTCGACGACGATCAGGGCGCGGCGCGGCGCCCGCGTGCTCTCGCTCATGACGTCCACTCTGCCACCGTCCACCGGCGTACGGGACGCCGGGCGCGCCCTCGCGGGTGGTGCCACAGTGGGGGGACGCCCGAGCACCGCGTGGAGGACCCATGACGACCGACCGTCCGATCGGCTACTGGCTCAAGCTCGTGGACCGGCTCATCGACGAGAGCTTCGACGAGGTGTTCCAGCACACGGGTCTCACGCGCCGGCACTGGCAGGTGCTCAACACGATCCGTGACGGCGTGAGCGAGGAGACCGCCGTCGACGGCGTGCTGTCACCCTTCACGGGCGCGGCGGGGGGCGGCCACGCGGCGTCGGTCAGCGCGGAGGTCGAGGACCTCGTGCGCCGGGGGTGGGTGGCGCGGTCCGACGCCGGCCTGTCGGTCACGCTCGCCGGGAACCACGCGTACCACGACCTGCTCGACGCGGTGTCGCGGTCGCGCGAGCGCGTCGCCGAGGGCGTGTCGCCGGAGCGGTACGCGACGACGGTGGCGACCCTCCAGCAGATGGCGCGCAACCTCGGGTGGTCGTCCGGCGGGTGACGTGGCCGCCGGGCGCGGCTCCGCCCGGCGGGAGCCGGGCGGTCCGGGTCAGCCGGCCGGCGACTCGAGCGCCCACCGGTGGCCGAACGGGTCGACGAGCCAGCCGCGCCGCTCCGCGCCCTGGTCGCTCGGCGCGCGGTCGGGTGTCGCGCCGGCGGCGAGGGCGGCCGCGTACGTGGCGTCGACGTCGTCGACCCCGAGGACGACGGCGACGGTCGAGTGCCCGACCGTCGCGGGGGCGTACGCGCCCACCTCGCGGTACTCGTCGGAGACGAAGAACGTGTCGTCGCCGACCTCGAGCGCGGCGAAGCCGACGCGGCCGTCGTCCTCGACCCAGCGCTCGCCCGTCTCCCGGGCCCCGAACGCGCGGGCGTAGAAGTCGATCGCGGCGGCGGCGTCGTGCACGGTCAGGTAGGGGACCAGCATGGGAGCTCCTCGGTCGGGTGCGAGCCCGGCGTCCTCGGCGACGTCGCGGTCTCGGCTGCCTCTCACCGTAGGGGGCGCGCGACGGGGGCGACAGGGCTGTGCGGGCAGCACGGCGGACGGGGACAGGCAGGGGCGGGCGTCGTGGACGCCGCGACCGGACCACGGCTCGCGGGCGTACGCTGCCGGGACCCGAGTCCCGCGCACCGCGGGCACCCCGACGAGCAGGAGCACTGCGATGGAGTTCCGCCGGATCCCCGGTCTGCCGCCCTACGTCTTCACGATCATCGACGGGCTCAAGATCGAGGCACGCCGAGCAGGTCGCGACGTCGTGGACCTCGGTTTCGGCAACCCGGACCTGCCCAGCCCGCAGATCGCGGTCGACAAGCTCGCCGAGGCGGCGCAGAACTCCCGCAACCACCGCTACTCCGCGTCGCGCGGCATCCCCAAGCTGCGCGAGGCCGTGGCGGGGCTCTACCAGCGCCGGTTCGGGGTGAGCCTCGACCCGGACACCGAGATCATCTCGACGATCGGCGCCAAGGAGGGCTTCAGCCACCTCATGTGGGTGCTGCTGCAGCCCGGCGACGTCGCGCTCGTCCCCACGCCGAGCTACCCCATCCACATCTGGGGCCCGTACTTCGCGGGCGCCGACGCGCGGCAGGTCCCCATCGGCGACGGGACCGACGCCGCGGGGTACATCGACCGCATCATCGAGGCGTGGGAGCTGGGCTGGCCCAAGCCGCGCGTCGTCGTGCTGTCGTTCCCGCACAACCCCACGACGACCGTCGCGACCAAGGAGGACCTGCAGCGCCTCGTCGACTGGGCGCGCGACAAGGACGTCGTGCTCGTCCACGACCTCGCCTACGCCGACATGACGTTCGACGGGTTCCGCCCGCCGTCGATCATGGAGTGCGACGGTGCGCGCGAGGTCGCCGTCGAGCTCTACTCGATGACCAAGTCCTTCTCCATGGCGGGCTGGCGCGTCGCGTTCCTCGTGGGTCGCCGCGACGTCGTCGGCGCGCTCGCGAAGCTCAAGAGCTACCTCGACTACGGCACGTTCCAGCCGATCCAGATCGCCGCGACGGTCACGCTCAACGAGGCGAGCGAGCACCCGCAGGAGATCTCGTCCGTCTACGAGTCGCGCCGCGACGCCCTCTACGACGGCCTGCAGCGCATCGGCTGGGACATCCACAAGCCCGGCGGCACGATGTTCGCGTGGGCACGCATCCCCGAGCCCTACCGCGACATGGGCTCGATCGAGTTCGCGACCCACCTCGTCGAGGAGTGCGACGTCGCCGTCTCCCCGGGCGTCGGCTTCGGCCCGGGCGGCGACGAGTTCGTCCGGTTCGCCCTCATCGAGAACGAGCACCGCATCGGCCAGGCCGTCCGCGGCCTCAAGCGCGGCCTAACCCGCCTCCAGTAGCCCGCACCCGCGCCCAGGACGTCCACCTGCGGCGCGACGCTCAGGCGGTCGCGGCCGTCGGCGGCGTCTGCCCGCGGCGTCCCTGCCGGTGCCGCTCCACGCGGCGACCCGCGGCGGCGACGGCCCGGTCGTCGACGAGGTCGTACACGACGGTCCCGACCCACACGATGAGCGTCGCCCACACCCACGTCCAGATCCCGTCGATGTCGAACCCGCTCGACGGCGAGAGCAGGGTCGTGACGATCAACGACCCGAGCACGGTCACGAGGCCGAGCGTCCAGGTCCAGCCGTGCACGTGCTTGCCGAGGAGCCGGACCACGAGCGGGCGGAGCAGGGCGATGGTCACGGTGAAGAGCGCGACGGCGACGATCCCCCACAGCCAGCTCATGTGCATGCCGCCGAGCACGAGGTTCGCGACGACGAGGGTGATGCCGTAGGCGATCGCGGCGACGACGAAGCTGAGCACCTTCGGGTGCATGGCGGCCTCCTTCGGGCCCGGGCGTGCGGATCACACCCCTGTGGTTCCAGTGTGACGCGCATCACGTGATCCGCGCGACGAGCGTGTGCGGCTCCGCGGCGCCGGGGTCACGATGGAGCCATGCCACCTCGACCCGGGACGACGCACGCACGCCTCGGCGTGGCCGGCGCGGTCCTCGTCGCCCTCCTCGCGGCGTGCACGGGCGACGGGACGGGTGGGGACACGCCGACGCCGTCGGGCAGCGCGACGGAGACCCGGGCCGAGACGTCGACGCCGCCGGAGCCCCCCGAGACCCCCACGGCGTCCGCGGAGCCCGGGCTCGTCGTCGTGCCCGAGGTCCGGGTCGAGGTCGCCGAGGTCGCGACCGGGCTGGACGCGCCGTGGGGTCTCGCGCCGCTGCCGGACGGGACGCTGCTCGTGTCGCTGCGCGACGAGCGTGCGCTCGTCGTCGTGGACCCGTCGACCGGTGCCGTCGCACCCGTCGGTGGACCCGGGGCGGACGAGCTGCGGGACGGCACGGTGACCGGGGGAGAGGCAGGGCTGCTCGGCGTCGCCGTCGGGCCGGCCGACGGCGACGCGCCGGGCGAGGTGTTCGTCCACCGGACGGCCCAGGGCGGCAACGAGGTGCTGCGCGGGACGCTCACGGGCGGCGAGCTGTCGGCGCTGACCCCGGTCGTGCAGGGGATCCCCGCCGCGAGCACGCACGACGGCGGTCGGCTCGCGTTCGGTCCGGACGGGTACCTCTACGTCGCGACGGGGGACGCCCAGCAGCGCGGCACGTCCCAGGACCCGGCGTCGCTCGCGGGCAAGATCCTGCGCGTGACCGGGGACGGCGCTCCTGCTCCCGGCAACCCCGACCCGGCGTCGCCCGTCTGGAGCCTGGGTCACCGCAACGTGCAGGGCCTGGCGTGGGACGCGACGGGACGGATGCTCGCGAGCGAGTTCGGTCAGGACACGTTCGACGAGCTCAACGTCGTCGAGCCGGGCGCGAACTACGGCTGGCCGGACGTCGAGGGGGCGGGCGGTGCCGGGGCCGGGTTCGTCGACCCGGTGACGACGTGGGCGACCGACGACGCGTCGCCGAGCGGTCTCGCGGCCACGCGCGAGGGCGCGTACCTCGCCGGGCTGCGGGGCGAGATGCTGTGGCGCGTCCCGTTCGCGTCGCCCGACGGCGGGGCGTCGCCCGACGCGTTCGGCGCGCCCCAGGCCGTGCTCACCGACCTCGGTCGGCTGCGGACGGTGGTCGTGGACCCCGCCACCCCGCAGGGGGACGACGGCAGCGCGGTGCTCTACGTGCTGACGAACAACACGGACGGGCGGGGCGAGCCGCGCGACGGCGACGATCGCCTGCTCCGCGTGCGCATCTCGCCGGTGGGGTGAGCGAGATCGACCCGCGCTTCGCGGTCCGGTGACGGCGGCGCGGTGGCCTGCCGGTTTGGTCTTCGATAACGAATCGGTTACGGTCGAGTGTCCCGTCGTGCGGTCGACCCCTCCTGGGTGTATGCGGCCAGACCGGGACGCGGCCGTCCCTCGCCCTGTCCGCGAGCGACGACGCCGGAGGACCGCCGGATCGGCGGGTCGACCTCGGTGACGCCCGTGCCACGGCACGCCGGTGCCCGAGAACGCGCAGCCAGCGCTCCGTCGACCGCCCGTGCCCGGGACCCCTGACGACTGGACCTTCAGTGCACAACCTCTTCCGCCTGCGCACGAGCGCGCCCGCGAACCCGACCGACCCGACCGAGACACCGAGCACCCCGCCCTCGCACGAGAGCGCGCAGAGCTCGCGCACGGCGCTGCGCACGGCCCGCACGCTGCGCGTGACGCGCCGCCGCCGCTGGGCGACGATCTCCGCCGTCACCGCCGTGACCCTCGTCGGGTCTGGCGCCGTCGCCTACGGCGAGGCCCAGAAGACCGTGACGCTCGACGTCGACGGCGAGACCCGGACGGTCACGACCGTCGCCGGGTCCGTGCAGGGAGCGCTCGACGCTGCCGGCGTCGACGTCGGCTCCCGCGACCTCGTCGCCCCCGATGCCGACGCGTCCCTCGAGGACGGCGCCGAGGTGGTCGTCCGCCTCGGCAAGCAGGTGACCGTCCAGACCGACGGCGAGGAGTCCGACGTCTGGCTCACCGCGCTCGACGCCGACGAGGCGCTCGAGACCCTCGCAGCGCGCGGCGGCGACGTCCGGCTCGTCGCGTCCCGCTCGGGCGACCGTGCCGCCCTCGACCTCGACCTCGACACCGACGGACCGGTGAACGTCGTCGCCGACGGGAAGACCACGGTCGCGCCCGACGGCGGCGTCGGCGTCGACGCCCTCCTCGCCGACCGGGACATCGAGCTCGGAGAGCTCGACCGCGTGAGCGTGCAGCGCGTGGCCCCTGCTGCGGAGAGCGCGGACGCCACCGACGCCGCGGCGACGCGTGCGGCCGCCGCCGAGACGCCGGCGGTCTCGCTCGTCGTGCAGCGCGTCGTCGTCGAGCGCCAGGAGAAGACCACGCCCGTCGCGCACGAGACCGTCGAGAAGACCGACGCCGCGCGCTACAGCGACGACCCCGTCGTCGTCGAGCAGGAGGGTCGCGACGGTGTCACGACCACGGTGACCGACGTCACGCTCGTCGACGGTGAGGAGTGGCTGCGCGAGCCCGTGTCGGAGGAGGTCACCACGGCACCCGTCGAGGCGGTCGTCGTCCGGGGCACCAAGGAGCGCCCGAAGGACCCGCGCACCATCGGCCAGCAGATGGCGGCCGAGCGCGGCTGGACCGGCTCGCAGTGGCAGTGCCTCGAGCAGCTGTGGACCAAGGAGTCCAACTGGAACCCGTCGGCGGACAACCCGACGTCGAGCGCCTACGGCATCCCGCAGTCCCTCCCCGGCTCGAAGATGGCGAGCAAGGGCGCCGACTGGGCCACCAACCCCGCGACGCAGATCGCGTGGGGCCTCGACTACATCGCCGGCTCGTACGGCACCCCGTGCGGCGCCTGGTCGCATTCGCAGTCCGTCAACTGGTACTGAGCCGACGCACGCCTCGCCGCGGGCCCGCGACCTCTGGCGGAGGTCGCGGGCCCGTCGCCGTCCCGCTGGAGGGTGAGCAGCACACCGAGGGTGAGGCGGGGCGGGGTGTCGCGGGTCGTGGTGGGCCTGGCGGGAGCCGCGAGGGACGAGCGGCGGATGGTAGACCCGCGACACCCCGCCCCGCCTCGCCCGGAACCGGGACGGGCGCGCCTCCACCGAGACGCCGCACGGCGCCGCGGACCGGCCGACTAGGATCGGGCCCCATGACCCACATCCTCTCGGCCGTGGCGTGGCCGTACGCGAACGGCCCGCGCCACATCGGTCACGTCGCAGGTTTCGGTGTCCCCTCGGACGTCTTCAGCCGGCACATGCGGATGGCGGGTCACGACGTCCTCATGGTGTCGGGCACCGACGAGCACGGCACGCCGATCCTCGTCCAGGCCGACAAGGAGGGTGTCAGCGCGCAGGAGCTCGCGGACCGGTACAACCGGGTGATCGTCGAGGACCTGCAGCAGCTCGGGCTCTCCTACGACCTGTTCACGCGGACCACGACGCGCAACCACTACGCCGTCGTGCAGGAGATGTTCCGCACGGTGCACAAGAACGGCTACATGGTCGAGAAGAAGACCATGGGCGCGATCTCGCCGTCGACGGGCCGCACGCTGCCGGACCGCTACATCGAGGGCACGTGCCCCATCTGCGGGTACGACGGCGCTCGCGGCGACCAGTGCGACAACTGCGGCAACCAGCTCGACGCGATCGACCTCATCAACCCGAAGAGCCGCATCAACGGGGAGACGCCGAAGTTCGTCGAGTCGAACCACTTCTTCCTCGACCTGCCGGCGTTCGTCGACGCGCTGGGCGACTGGCTGCGCACCCGGACCGCGTGGCGCCCGAACGTCCTGAAGTTCTCGCTCAACCTGCTCGACGACGTCCGGCCGCGGGCCATGACGCGCGACATCGACTGGGGCATCCCCGTCCCGCTCGAGGGCTGGGAGGACAACCCGAGCAAGCGCCTGTACGTGTGGTTCGACGCGGTGATCGGGTACCTGTCGGCGTCGATCGAGTGGGCGCGACGCACGGGCGACCCCGACGCGTGGCGCGCGTACTGGAACGACCCCGACGCGCGCTCGTACTACTTCATGGGCAAGGACAACATCACGTTCCACTCCCAGATCTGGCCGGCCGAGCTGCTGGCCTACGACGGGCGGGGGAACAAGGGCGGCGCTCCGGGTCCGTACGGCAACCTGCAGCTGCCGACCGAGGTCGTGTCGAGCGAGTTCCTCAACGTCGAGGGCCAGAAGTTCTCGTCGTCGCGCGGCGTCGTCATCTACGTGCGCGACATGCTCGCGCGCTACCAGCCGGACGCGTTCCGCTACTACGTGGCGTCGGCCGGCCCGGAGACGCAGGACGTCGACTTCACGTGGGCGGACTTCCAGCGCCGCACGAACGACGAGCTCGTCGCGGGCTGGGGCAACCTCGTGAACCGCACGGCGAGCATGGTGCACAAGAACTTCGGCGAGATCCCGACCCCGGGCGAGCGGCACCCGATCGACGAGGGCGTGCTCGCGACGACGACCACGGCGTTCGGTCGGGTCGGCGACCTCATCGCGACGCACCGCCAGCGCGCCGCCGTGGCCGAGGCCATGAAGACGGTCGGTGAGGTCAACAAGTACGTCTCGGACACCGAGCCGTGGAAGCTCAAGACGGACCCTGAGCGCCTCGGGACCGTGCTGCACACGGTGACGCAGGCCGTGAGCGACCTCAACACGATCCTCTCGCCGTTCCTGCCGCACTCGGCTCAGCAGGTGCACGAGGCGTTCGGCGGGACGGGCACCTTCGCGCCGCAGCCGCGCATCGAGGAGGTCACCGACCTCGACGACGACTCGCGGCACTACCCGGTCATCACCGGGGACTACCGGAGCGGGCAGGGTGGCGAGGGCATCCCCTCGTGGCAGCCGCGCGCCGTCGTGCCCGGGACGCCGGTCGGCAAGCCGACGCCGGTCTTCACCAAGCTCGACGAGTCGATCGTCGAGGAGGAGCTCGACCGGCTGCGCGAGGACGCCTGACGCGAGGTAGTACCCCGGTTCCGCGAGGTAGTACCGCGGTCCCGGCTGCGGTACTACTTCGCGAGGCTGCAGTACTACTTCGTGGGACCGCGTACTGCTTCGCGGGACCGCGTACTGCTTCGCGTGACCGCGTACTGCTTCGCGTGACCGCGGAACTGCTGCGGCGCTGGTTCGGCTGAGGAGGATGGATGGCGAAGAGCCGTGAGCGGGGATGGCCGCCGGACCCGGAGCCGCTGCCGGTCCCCGTGGTGGACAACCACACGCACCTGGACTCGATCGCGCACGTGCTGCCCGACGACGTCCCGCCCCCGAGCGTCGCGGCGCACCTCGAGCGCGCGGCCGCCGTCGGCGTCGACCGCCTGGTGCAGGTCGGGTGCGACCTGCCCTCGGCACGCTGGACCGACGCCCTCCTGCGCGGCGACCACGGCGCCGGCGGGGTGGTGGCGAGCCTCCTGGGTGCCGTGGCGATCCACCCGAACGAGGCGGTCCTGCACGGCGGTGTCCGGGAGGTCGGGCCGGACGGGCTCGAGCCCGACCCGCGGCCGCACCATGCCACGTCGCTCGACGACGCGATCGCCGAGATCGCGCGCATCGCCCGGGACAACCAGCGGGTCCGCGCGATCGGCGAGACCGGGATGGACCTGTTCCGTACAGGTCCGCAGGGCGAGCGTGTACAGCGAGAGTCGTTCCGCGCCCACGTGGCGCTCGCGAAGGAGCTCGGGCTCGCGCTCCAGATCCACGACCGCGACGCGCACGCGGAGGTGCTCGACGTGCTCTCCCGCGACGGGGCCCCCGAGCGGACCGTCTTCCACTGCTACTCGGGAGACGCCGAGATGGCCCGGTCCTGCGCGGCGCAGGGCTGGTACCTGTCGTTCGCCGGGCCCGTGACCTTCCGCGCCAACGACGAGCTGAGAGCGGCGCTGCGCGAGGTCCCGCTCGGGCAGGTCCTCGTCGAGACGGACGCGCCGTACCTCACGCCGCACCCGTACCGCGGTCGCCCCAACGCCCCGTACGTGCTGCCGGCGACCGTCCGTACCGTCGCCGAGGTGACCGGCGTACCGCTCGCCGAGGTGTGCACCCGCGTCGCGGCGACGTCGGTCGAGGTCTACGGGCCGTGGTGACCCACCCATGACGGGCCGCTGACGGGCCGCTGACACGCACCGTCGGACGCCCGGCACGAACGGGAGGTTTCGCCCAGGGCCACGACTCGGCTACGGTCGGGTCCGTGCGTCGTCCGCGGTCTGCCGACGACGCCCCGAACCTCTCGCCCGGCGCTCGCCGGACGCCCGGCCCGCCGAGAAGGGACCGCCCGCGTGCTCGCACCTGACGGAACGACGCGCCGCCGCGTGCAGCGGTTCGTCGCCCGGGGAGTGGTCGTCGTCGGGCTCGTCGGGGTGACCGGCGCGTTCGCGACGCTGCACAAGAGCGTGACCCTCGACGTCGACGGCACGCTCTACGACGTCTCCGCGTACGGGCGCACGGTCGCCGAGGTGCTCGACTACCAGGACGTCGGTGTCGCGCCGGAGGACCTCGTCGAGCCCGCGCTGGGCTCCTCCGCGCCCGACGGCGGGACGATCGTGGTCCGGACGAGCCACGACGTCGTGGTCGAGATCGACGGCCAGGAGCAGACGATCGCGACGACGGCGCGGACGGTGGGCGAGCTGCTCGCGTTCCTCGGGCCGCGCGCCGAGGGTGCGGTGACCGACGTGTCGCGCTCGGCGTCGCTCGGCCGCCAGCCGGTGCGCGTGTCGACGCTCAAGACGGTGCACATCGCGGTCGACGGCGCCGTCATGCCCATCACGACGGCCGAGGCGACGGTCCGTGGCGTGCTGCAGACCGCGGGGATCGTGCTCGGCGAGGAGGACGACACGTCCGTCCCGCTCGACGCCGCCGCCGTGGACGGGATGCTCGTCCTCGTCAGCAGGGCGGCGGCGACGTCGGACACGCTCACGGAGGTCCTGCCGTTCACGACCGAGGAGGTCGAGGACCCCAACCTGCCGAAGGGCCACCGGGTCGTCGTCCAGTCGGGACGCGTGGGCGAGGCGGTCACGACGTACGCGGTGCAGACGCTCGGCGGCGCGGAGGTCGCCCGCACCGTGCTGACGCGCAACGTGACGACCGAGCCCCGCAACGAGGTCATCAAGGTCGGGACCATGGACATCTCCGTCTCGGTGGACCCCGGGTCGGCGCGCGCGGTCGGGCGCTCGCTCGCCGCGCAGCGCGGCTGGGGCGACGACCAGTTCGTGTGCCTCGACAAGCTGTGGACCAAGGAGAGCAACTGGCGCGTCGACGCCGACAACCCGAGCTCGTCGGCCTACGGCATCCCGCAGGCGCTGCCGGGCTCGAAGATGGCGAGCGCCGGCGACGACTGGCGCACGAACCCGGCGACCCAGATCACCTGGGGCCTCGGCTACATCGAGGGCCGGTACGGCACGCCGTGCTCGGCGTGGTCGCACTCGGTCGCCAAGGGCTGGTACTGACCGGCCCGATCACCGCCGGAGCACCTCCAGGTAGTGCGGGTTCTGCATGATGCCCAGGACGTTGCCGAACGGGTCGACGACGGACGCCGTCACGAACCCCTCGCCGTTGCCGCGCTCGACGACTCCCTCGTACTCGGTCGCGCCGAGCTCGAGGAGCCGCGCGAAGGCCGCCCGGACGTCGTCGACGTGCCAGTTCACGACCACGCCGCCCGGTGACTCGGGCTGGGGCCGCGGCGAGTACGAGCGCGCGATGATCCCCAGCTCGTCCTCGCGGTCCCCGACGCGGAACTCCACGTAGCCGCCCGGGACCACGTAGTAGGGCTCGATCCCGAGCACGGTGGTGTACCAGGCCGAGGCGGCCTCCAGGTCGTCGGCCCACAGGTTCAGCGTCGCCATCCCTCGCAGCATGGTGGTCGTCCTCTCGATGTGCTGGGCGGTCGTCGGGCGGGTGCCCGTCGTCCCGTCGTGTCGGGCCCGGATCGGACCGTCGAGGCCCTCGTCGGGGCCGTCGAGGACGACGCTACGACCGATCGAGGAACGTGCGGTTCCGCATTCGGCACGGGCGCGGGAGACTGGGACGGTGCTCGACACCTCCGTCCGCCTCCTGCGTCTCCTCGCCCTGCTGCCGGCGCACGCCACCTGGACCGGTCCGGAGCTCGCGGAGCGGCTCGGCGTCACGACGCGCACCGTGCGCAACGACGTCGAGCGGCTGCGCCTGCTCGGGTACGAGGTCCGCTCGACGCCGGGCGTCGCGGGCGGGTACCGCCTCGGCGCCGGCTCGGCCCTGCCGCCGCTCCTGCTCGACGACGAGGAGGCGACCGCCGTCGTGCTCTCGCTGCGCGCGGCGACGGGCGGGACGGTGGCCGGGAGCGAGGAGGCGGCGCTGCGCGCGCTGGTCAAGCTCGACGCCGTCCTCCCGGCGCGGCTGCGGTCCCGCGCGGACGCGCTGCGGGCCGCGGTGGTGAGCGTCCCGGCCGGCGGGCCGGCGGTCGACCCGCAGGTCCTCGCCGACGTCGCGACGGCCGTGCGCGACCGGGTCGGCCTGCGCCTCGAGTACCGCGGCCATGACGGGTCGACGAGCCTGCGCGCCGTCGACCCGCACCGCCTCGTGCACGTCGGCCGGCGCTGGTACCTCCTCGCGTTCGACACCGACCGGGACGACTGGCGCACGTTCCGCGTGGACCGGCTCCGGCTGCGCACGCCCGGCGGTGCGCGCTTCGCGCCGCGCGAGGTCCCGGGGGGCGACGCCGTCGCCCACGTCCTGCGCGGCGTCGGGGCGACGGCGTGGCCGCACACGGCGCGCGTGCGCCTGCACGCTCCCGCGGCGGTGATGGCGGAGCGGCTCACGCCGGCCGCGGGGGTGCTGTCCGACGACGGCCCCGACGCGTGCGTGCTCGAGACCGGCGGCTCGTCGATGGCGAACCTGGTGGGCATGCTGCTGTCGCTCGAGGTCGAGCTGACCGTGCTGGAACCGCCGGAGCTCCGCGGCGTGCTGGCCCGGGTAGGGGAGCGGGCCGTGCGGGCGGCGGGGCGAGGAGCGGCTGAGGGGACGTCGGGTGGTGGGGTCCACGCGTGAGGACTGCGTGGAGAGCGCGGCGACATTCACGGTGATAAACGGACAGAACCGCTCATCTTAACGCGGTACTGCTTGGAGTTCGATAACAGATCGGTTACGGTCGATCGTCGCTCGTGCGTCAGCCGTGCCGTCGTCCGCCCCTCCCGGGTCGGGTCGCCGGGACGCGGACGGTCGGGCGGTGCGCCGCCGTCGGGCCCTGGGGAAGGGGTGTCGAGGAGGCGCCGGCAGCCGGATCGGCCGCTCGAGACCTGCGGGTCGCACCACGGTGCGTCCGCCGTGGTTCGCACGCCTGCGTGCGTCCGCGGTCCGCAGGGGTGCACCCGCGCCGTCGAGCTCCCGTGCCCGGGAACCACGACGACTGGACCCGAGTGAACAACCCCTTCCACCGGACCGCTGACGCGGCCGGCGCGCCCGAGAGCGCCGACACCACCCAGCCCCTCGACCTCTCCGACACCTCCGCCGCCGAGGGCTCCACGAGCCCCGCGGCCACGACGGCCCGCCGCCGTCGCCGCTGGCCCCTCGTGGCCGGCGCGACCGCCACCGTCCTCCTCGCCACCGGCGCCGTCGCGTACGGCACGGCGCACAAGACCGTCGAGCTCGACGTCGACGGCGAGATCACCACGGTCACGACCTTCGCCGGCTCCGTCGACGGCCTGCTCGAGGAGCAGGGCGTCGCCGTCGGCGAGCGCGACCAGGTGGTCCCCGACGTCGACGCCGCGCTGCGCGGCGGGAGCGACGTCGTCGTCCGCTACGGGCGCGAGGTCCCCGTCCAGGTGGACGGCACCCAGTCTTCCGTCTGGCTGACCGCGCTCGACGCGGACGAGGCCCTGACGACCCTTGCCTCGCGCGGCAGCGACGTGCGCCTCGTGGCGTCCCGCTCCGGCGAGCGCGCCTCCCTGCCGATCCGCCTCGACGCGGACGGCCCCGTGGCCGTCGTGGCCGACGGCGAGACCAAGGTCGCGCCCGACGGCAGCATCGGCATCGACGCGATCCTCGACCAGCAGGGCGTCGTCCTCGGTGAGCTCGACCGCGTGCACGTCGCCCAGACCGACGCCGTCACGGCGACGACCGACGAGAAGGCCGCCGAGAAGAAGGCCGCCGACGAGAAGGCCGCCGACGAGAAGGCCGCCGACGAGAAGGCCGCCGACGAGAAGGCTGCCGACGAGGCCGCCGTCTCCCTCGTTGTCCAGCGCGTGAAGGTCGAGGAGGTGCCCACCACCAAGGGTGTGCCGTTCGAGACCACCACCGAGGAGGACCCGAACCGGTACGAGGACCTCGACCCGGTCGTCAAGCAGGAGGGCGTGGAGGGCGTGCACACGACCGTCCACCGCGTCACGACCGTCGACGGCGCCGAGGAGTCGCGCGAGCTGGTCTCCGACGGCGTCACGACCCCGCCGGTGGCGAAGATCCTCGTGCAGGGCACGAAGGAGCGTCCGGCCCCCGAGCCGGAGCCCGCGCCGACGCCGCGTGCGTCGTCCAGC
Source organism: Cellulosimicrobium sp. Marseille-Q4280 (assembly GCF_943181405.1). Lineage (GTDB taxonomy): Bacteria > Actinomycetota > Actinomycetes > Actinomycetales > Cellulomonadaceae > Cellulosimicrobium. The sequence goes on along the minus strand of NZ_CALPBY010000001.1, from coordinate 1,025,765 downwards.
GCGTCGTCGGGTGCGTCCGCGCCCGCTGCCGCCCCGGCCCCCGCCGCCGACCTGGGCTCCGCGCCCGAGGGCGTGTGGGCCGCGCTGGCCCAGTGCGAGTCCGGCGGGAACCCCGCGACGAACACCGGGAACGGCTACTACGGCCTCTACCAGTTCTCGCTGCCGACGTGGCAGGCGATGGGCGGCTCCGGTCTCCCGTCGGAGGCCTCGGCCGCCGAGCAGACGCAGCGCGCCCAGGCGCTCCAGGCCCGTTCGGGCTGGGGCCAGTGGCCCGCGTGCTCGAGCAAGCTCGGGCTGCGCTGACAGCCTGAGGTGGACGACGTCGGAGGGCGGGGTGCGCGAGCGCCCCGCCCTCCGGCGTGTCGGTAGGCTCTCTGCTCATGAACGACACCCGAGGCGCCCTGCTGGGTCCGGCCGAGATCCGCGACCTGGCAGGGCGCCTCGGCGTGCGCCCCACCAAGACGCTCGGCCAGAACTTCGTGCACGACGGCGGCACGGTCCGCAAGATCGTGCGTGCGGCCGACGTGCGGGCGGGGGAGCGCGTCGTCGAGATCGGGCCGGGCCTCGGGTCGTTGACGCTCGGCCTGCTCGAGGCGGGTGCGAGCGTCGTCGCCGTCGAGATCGACCCCGTGCTCGCGCGGCAGCTCCCGACGACCGTCGCGGCGCACGTGCCGGACCTCGGCGACCGGCTGGAGGTCGTGGGCGCGGACGCGCTCGACGTGACGTCGCTCCCGGGCGATGCGCCCACGGCGCTCGTCGCCAACCTGCCCTACAACGTCGCGGTGCCCGTGCTCCTGACGTTCCTCGAGCGCTTCGACTCGCTCGAGCGCGTGCTCGTCATGGTCCAGGCCGAGGTCGCGGACCGCCTCGCCGCGCCGCCCGGGAGCCGGACCTACGGCGTGCCGTCGGTGAAGGCCGCGTGGTACGCGTCCGCGCGACGGGCGGGGACGGTCGGTCGCGCCGTCTTCTGGCCCGTGCCGAACGTCGACTCCGCGCTCGTCGCGCTCGACCGGCGCGAGCCCCCCACGACGACCGCGACCCGCGAGCAGGTCTTCGCGGTCGTCGACGCCGCGTTCGCCCAGCGGCGCAAGATGCTGCGCTCCGCGCTCGCGGGGATCGCGGGCTCGTCGGCGGCGTCGGCGGCCGCGCTCGAGGCGGCCGGGGTCGACCCCCAGGCGCGCGGCGAGACGCTCGACGTCGTCGCGTTCGCGCGCATCGCCGAGCACCTGCCCACGGTGACCGGCGGTCGCACCTCGCCGCGCGCGGCCGGCGGGCGACCTGGCACAGTGGACGCGTGAGCCCCCCGCCTCCGACGAGCATCGCGCTCGCGCCGCCCCCCCGTGTCCGGGTGCGTGCGCCGGGGAAGGTCAACCTGTCGCTGCGCGTGGGCGCGCTGCAGGACGACGGCTACCACCCCCTCGTGACCATCTTCCAGGCGGTCGGGCTGAGCGAGGAGGTCGTCGCGCACGAGGCCCCGCGCGGCTCCGGGATCTCGCTGTCCGTCGAGGGCCTGCAGGCCGACGTCGTGCCGACCGACGGGTCCAACCTCGCGTGGCGGGCGGCCGAGGCGCTCGCGCAGCACGCCGGGGTCGACCCCGACGTGCGCCTCCAGGTCGTCAAGGGCGTGCCGGTCGCGGGCGGCATGGCGGGCGGGTCCGCGGACGCCGCCGCGACGCTCGTCGCGTGCGACGCGCTGTGGGAGACGGGGCTGTCGCGGGCCGAGCTGATGCGGCTCGCGTCGGGGCTCGGAGCCGACGTCGCGTTCGGGCTCGTGGGGCACACCGCCGTCGGGACCGGCCGCGGGGACGTGCTCACCCCGGCGATGACGCGCGGGGAGTTCCACTGGGTGTTCGCCGTGCAGGCCGACGGGCTCTCGACGCCGGAGGTCTACCGCGCGTTCGACGAGACGGTCGGCGGGCCGGCCGGGCTCGACCACGCGGACGACACCACCCTCATGCAGGCGCTGCGGGCCGGGGACCCGGTGGGACTCGGGCAGGCGCTGCGCAACGACCTCGAGGGCCCCGCGCTCGCGCTGCGCCCCGAGCTCGAGCGCACGCTCGCCGTCGCGCGCGAGGCGGGCGCGCTCGGTGCGATCGTCTCCGGGTCGGGACCGACCGTCGCGGCGCTCGCCCGCAGCCGCCAGCACGCGCTCGCGATCGGCGCGACGTGGACCGCCGCCGACGCGTGCGACAGCGTGTGGTGCACGACGGCGCCCGCGGGCGGCGCGCGCGTCGTCGCGCACTGACCTCGGCGCGGCCGGGCGGGGACCACCGCGACGGGCTGACCGTCGGGCAGAGGAGGCGCCGCCGTCGGGCCGATCGTCAGGTGCTGGCGTGCGTGCGCAGCCAGGCGCGCTGCTGCGCGAACCGGTAGCCCTGGCCGCCCTCGTGGTCGTTGTACCGGTAGACGTCGATCTGCCGCTCGACCGGACCGGCCTGGGCGGCCGCAACGGCCTTCGCGCCCCAGCCGTTGAACGCGGCGTAGACGGTCGACGGCGGGCACGTCGCGTCCATGAGCGCGACGGAGAACAGCGCGGGCGCCGTCGCGCGGCGGGCGAGCAGCGCGACGTCCAGGTAGGACAGCGTGCGGAACACGGTGTCCTCCGCGTCGCGGTGCACGGCGAGGTACTGCCGGATCTCGCCGTACGGGTCGCGGTCGGTGATCTCGACGGCGCGGCGGAAGTGGGAGAGGAACGGGACGTCGGGCATCGCCGCGACGAGCCCCTCGGAGAGCCCCGCGACGGCGATCGAGATGCCGCCGCCCTGGCTCGTGCCGGCCACGGAGACGCGTGCCGGGTCGATGCCCGGGAGCGAGCGGAGCGCGTCGACGGCGCGGACGCCGTCGGTGAAGACGCGCCGGTAGTAGTGGTCGTGCGGGTCCTCGATGCCGCGCGTCAGGAACCCCGGCGTCGCAGGGCCTGAGCCGACCGGGTCCGGCGTCCCGCCGCCCGTGCCCCACCGGCTGCCCTGGCCACGCGTGTCGACGACGAGGTGCGCGAACCCGGCGGCGGCCCACACGAGGTGCTCGTGCGCGAGGCCTCGACCGCCGCCGTACCCGATGAACTCCACGACGGCCGGGAGCGGCCCGTCCGGACGCGCGGGCCGGACCAGCCAGGCCTTGATCGGGTGGCCGCCGAACCCCGGGAAGGTCACGTCGTCGACGGTGACGAGGTCGAGCCCGGTCTCGACGCGCTCGACGTGCACCGTCTCGGCGAGGTCGCCCCCGGCCGCACGCGACGCCGCGAGCGTCGTGGTCCAGAAGGTGTCGAGGTCGTCGGGCTCGTCGAGGGTCGGCGCGTAGGTCTCGAGCTCGGCGAGCGGCAGGTCGAAGAGCGACATGCGGGCACCCTACCGGCCCACGGAGCCGTGGATCCCCGCGATCTCGAAGCGCTTCGACAGCCCCTGGTTTTCCCGGACCCACCGGGCGGCGCCTACGCTCGGTGCGTGGCTCATCTCCTCGGGGCCGACGGCATCTCGCTGACCGTCGGCACCCGCACCCTCCTCGACGACGTCTCGCTCGGCCTCGACGACGGCGACCGTGTCGGCATCGTCGGCCCCAACGGGGCCGGGAAGTCGACCCTGCTGCGGCTGCTCGCGGGCACGCAGCGGCCCGACGGCGGTCGCGTCACCCAGGTGGGCGGCCTGCGGGTCGGTCTCCTCGACCAGCGCGACGACGTCGGCACGGGGGCGACCATCCGCGACCTCGTGCACGGCGACGCCGCGACGCACGCGTGGGCGTCGGACGCGGCCGTCCGCGGCGTGCACGACGGCCTCCTCACCGACCTCGACCTCGACGAGCCCGCGGACACCCTGTCCGGCGGGCAGCGGCGGCGCGTCGCGCTCGCGGCCCTGCTCGTCGCGGACCACGACGTCCTGTTCCTGGACGAGCCCACCAACCACCTCGACGTCGAGGGCGTGGCGTGGCTCGCGGAGCACCTGAGCGACCGGTTCGCGCGGCCGGGTGCCCGGGGCGCGCTGGTGGTCGTCACGCACGACCGGTGGTTCCTGGACGCCGTGTGCTCGCGCATGTGGGAGGTGCGCGGCGACGGCTCGGGCGAGGTGGAGGGCTACGAGGGCGGGTACGCCGCGTACGTGCTCGCGCGCGCCGAGCGGCAGCGGACTGCCGCCGTCACCGCGGAGAAGCGCGACAACCTGCTCCGCAAGGAGCTCGCGTGGCTGCGCCGCGGGGCGCCCGCGCGCACGAGCAAGCCCAAGTTCCGGCTCGACGCCGCAGCAGCGCTCATCGCCGACGTCCCGCCGCCGCGCGACTCGATGGAGCTCACGCGCACCGCGACGAAGCGGCTCGGGAAGGACGTGCTCGACCTCGAGGACGTCACGGTCAGCGTCCCGGCCCGCCCCGGCACGAACGTGTCAGGGTCACAGGTCGCCGGGGTGACGCCCGACCCTGACACGGGACGGCGCGTGCTGCTCGACGACGTCACGTGGCGTCTCGGCCCGGGCGACCGCTACGGGGTCGTGGGGGTCAACGGCGCGGGCAAGACGACGCTGCTCGCACTCCTCGCCGGGCGGCGCGAGCCCGACGCGGGCCGGGTCAAGCGGGGCAAGACGGTGGCCGTCGCGGAGCTGACCCAGGACGTGGAGGAGCTCGACGACATCGCCGGGCTGCGCGTGGTCCAGGTGATCGAGTCCGAGAAGCGGTCGGTCGTCGTCGACGGCAAGGAGCTCACGGCGTCCCAGCTCGTCGAACGGCTCGGCTTCACGCGTGAGCGCTCGCAGACGCTCGTGCGCGACCTCTCCGGTGGCGAGCGGCGTCGGCTCCAGCTCCTGCGGCTCCTGGTCGCCGAGCCGAACGTGCTCCTGCTCGACGAGCCGACGAACGACCTCGACACCGACACGCTCGCTGCGCTGGAGGACCTGCTCGACGGCTGGCCCGGCACGCTGGTCGTCGTCTCGCACGACCGCTACCTGCTCGAGCGCGTCGCCGACCGGCAGGTCGCGCTGCTCGGCGACGGGAGGATCCGTGACCTGCCGGGCGGGGTCGAGCAGTACCTCGAGCTGCGCCGTGCCGCGATCGCGAGCGGCGAGACCGGCTCGGCCCTGCGCGCGCCGGCTGCGCCCGCGGGGGCGGGCGGCGCGTCGGGCGGAGCGTCGGGTCCCTCGGGCGACGGCGTACCGGCCGGTCCCACGGCCCCGAGCGCCGCCGACGTGCGCGCGGCGAAGAAGGAGATCAACCGGATCGAGCGCCGGCTGAGCAAGATCGCCGAGCTGGAGTCGCGGCTGCACGACAAGATCGCGGCGCAGGCGACGGACTACGCCGCCGTCGCCGGGCTCGACGCCGAGCTGCGGGTCCTCGCCGCCGAGAAGGACGAGCTCGAGGCGGCCTGGCTCGAGGCCGCGGAGGTCGCCGGCTGACGAGAGCCGGACGGTGTCGGCGGGCGCTCGGGGGGCGCCCCGCGCAGCCAGGCGTCAGCGGCGTCGGAAGCCCATGCGGTCGTCGGGGTCGACGCGTTCGAGGATCGCGCTCGCGATGTCGTCGAGCTGGGCGACCTGCTCGTCCGTGAGCGCGTCGACGACGTGGTCGCGCACGGTCGCGACGTGCCCGGGGGCGGTCGCGACGACCTTCTTCCAGCCGTCGTCGGTGAGGTGCGCGTTGGTGGCGCGACGGTCCTCGGGGCAGGGCAGGCGCTCGACGAGCCCTCGCCTCTCGAGCCGTGCGACGACGTGCGAGAGGCGGGGGAGGGTCGCGTTGGTCGCGGACGCGAGGTGCGTCATGCGCAGCGTGCGGCCCGGCGCCTCGGAGAGCATCGCGAGCACGTAGTACTCGAAGTGGCTGAGGTCGGCGTCGCGCTGGAGCTGCGCGTCGAGGACTCCGGGCAGCAGCTCGACGACGGCGACGAGGCGCTTCCACGCGTCGAGCTGTGTCTCGTCGAGCCAGCGGGGCTCGCTCATCGTGTCCTCCTCCGGGTGTGACCGGGCGCACCCGGAAACAGTTGACGCTACAAGCATACCGGGCTACCTTGTTTGTTGTAGCAACAACTAATGCCGACGGTCGGTCGGCGTGCGAAGGGAAGTCACCATGAGCAGCATCACGATCGTCGGCGCCGGGAACATGGGCTCGGCCGTCGCGTCGCTCGCCCTCGCGGCGGGCAGCTCCGTGCAGGTCCTGACCCGCGAGCCCGTCGACGTCGACGCGCGCGCCACCACCGGCACGATCGGCGACGCCATCACGGGCGACGTCGTCGTCCTGGCGCTGCCGTACCCGGCCGTCGCCGGGGTGCTCGACGCGTACGACGGCCAGCTCGACGGCACGGTCCTCGTCGACCTCACCAACCCGCTCGACTTCGCGACGTTCGACGCGCTCGTCGTCCCCGCCGGATCGTCCGCCGCCGCCGAGATCCAGGCGCGCGTGCCGGGTGCCCGCGTGCTCAAGGCGTTCAACACGACCTTCGCCGCGACCCTGGCATCCGGCCAGGTCGGCCCGCTCCCGACGACGGTCCTCGTCGCCGGCGACGACGCCGACGCCAAGGCCGCCCTCGCCGCGGCGATCACGGGCGTGCGCGTCGTCGACGCCGGGTCCCTGAAGCGGGCGCACGAGCTCGAGGCCCTGGGCTTCCTGCAGCTCACGCTCGCCGCCGCCGAGAAGACCTCCTGGACCTCGGGCTTCGCCCTCGCCGAGTGATCCCCCGCGGTCGGCACGGCCGGCCGCGCGACGGTCTGCCGCACGAAGGGCGCCCACGTCGGTGGGCGCCCTTCGGCGTCACGCCTGGGCCTTCTCCACGGCCGCCCGCGCGGCGTCGCGCTCGGCGCGCTGCGCCTCGCGCAGCGCCTTCTCGAGCTCCCGCACCTTCTTGTGCCCCTCGCGGAGCCGCCGCTCGGCGTCGCGCCGCTTGAGCGCCGCCTTCTTCACCTTCGGGTCGCGGACGTGCACCGCCACCTCGTCCGGCACGGAGCAGGCGCCTCCGTCGCGGGCGGGGAGCCCGTCGTCCGTGTCGTGCGCCTCGCCCGGGGTCGCGTCGGGTGCGCCCCCGAAGTCCCGACCCGCTCCCGGGGCGCCTGCCGCCCGCGCGTCGACGTAGACCGCGAGGCCGTCCAGGATGCGCTCGAGCCCCCACGACGTGTCGTCGATCTGTCCCTCCGCGCCGTACGCACCGGAGAGGACGAGCGGACGCAGGTAGGGGAAGCGGACCTCGTCGACCAGGCCCCGCAGCGCTGCGGCGACGGACGACCCGTCGACGCCGTCGCCGCCCGCGTCGCGGACCGCGCGCGCGAGCTCGGACTCGAGCCGGGCCGCGTTCCGTGCGTACCCGCTGAGGAGCAGGATGACCGACATGCTCTCCTCCTCGTCGAGCGGCGTCGAGCGCAGCGCCCGGAGCCCGGCGTCGGCGCCGCGCAGGTTGTTCGGCGTGAGGGGCGCTCCGGTGATCGGGATGTCGAGGAACCACGGGTGGGAGAGGAACACCGCCGTCGTGAACTGGGCCCACTCGCGCAGCTCGGCGCGCCAGTCCGCCGGGTCGTGCGGTGGCGGGTACTCGACGTCGAGGACCGACTCCTGCATGAGGAGGAGCAGGTCGTCCTTGCTCGTCACGTACCGGTAGAGCGACATGGTCGTGAAGCCGAGGCTCTGCGCGACCTTCGCCATGGAGACGGCGGCGAGGCCTTCGGCGTCCGCGATCTCGATCGCCGCCTCGACGATGCGCTCGATGCTCAGCTCGCGCTTCGGCGCGCGCTCGGGGCGCTCGGCGACGCCCCACGCGAGCGCGATCCGGGCCGGGAGGTCGGGTGCGTCCGTCATGCCCTCATCCTCCCCGAGAATCCCGCCCACGGGGCCGCCGTGTCGTCCGCGCGCCGGTCACCGCGCCGGGCATGCCGACGTCGCCCGTCCCGGGTGCCAGGACGGGCGACGACCGCACGGTCGGCGAGATCGGGTCAGCGGGCGGTCCGACGGCGGTAGAGCACCGCGCCGGCGACGCAGCTCACCACGAGGAAGCCGACCAGCCAGGCGACCGCGGTGAGGATCGTCGTCGCGTCCGGCGCGCCGCTCAGCAGGCCGCGGAACGACTCGATGATCGGTGTGAACGGCTGGTGCTCCGCGAAGCCGTGGAGCCACGACGGCATCGTGTCGATCGGGACGAAGCCCGAGCTGAGGTAGGGGACGAAGAGGAAGATGAAGTTCACCGACTGCGACGCCTCGACGCTCAGCACGAGGCCGAGGACCACGCTGAGCCAGGTGAAGGTCAGCACGGAGAGCACCGCGAAGGCCACGAGCCCGAGCCAGTCGGCGAGGCCGGCGTCCGCCCGGAAGCCCAGCGCGTAGGCGACCGCCACGACGACGACGGCGGACGCGAGGTTGCGGCCGATGCTCGCGACGACGTGCCCCCACAGGGTCGACGGGCCGAAGATCGGCATCGTCCTGAACCGGTCGATCGTGCCCGACGACATGTCCTGCGCGACGCCCACGGCCGCCGTCGCCGACCCGAAGCCGAGGCACATGACGAGCACGCCCGGGACGACGTAGTCGATGTAGTCGTCGCCCGAGATCGCGCCGCCGAAGATGACGACGAACACGAGCATGATCATCACCGGCAGGGCGAAGGCGGTGATGAGGCCGTCGACGCTGCGCAGCTGGCGCCGCGTCTCCCGCACGACCATCGTGCGCACGTCGCGCAGGGCGGTCGCGGGCGACTGCCGGGTGCGGGCAGCGGTGCCGCGGACGCTGCGAGCCGGCAGCGTGGTGGTGGCCGTCGTGGTCATCGTGCGGACTCCTTCGAGGTCAGGGCGAGGAAGACGTCGTCGAGCGTGGGCCTGACGACGCTGACGCCGCTCACGGCGAGGCCGTTCGTGTCGGCCGCGGCCAGCACGTCGCGGATCGTGCGGACCGGGTCGTCGCTCGCGGCCGTGAGGGAGAGGTCCTTGTCGTCGGTGCCGGTGGTCGTGATCCCGAGCCGCGCAGCGAGCCCGACGGCGGCCGCGAGGCTCGCGTGGTCCTCGAACGCGACGCGGACGTGGTCGCCCGCGACGAGCGCCTTGAGCTCGGTGGCGGTCCCGCGCGCGGCGACGCGGCCGTCGTCCAGGACGGCGATCGAGTCGGCGAGGCGGTCCGCCTCCTCGAGGTACTGCGTGGTGAGCAGGACGGTCGTGCCGTCGGCGGCGAGCCCGCGCACGACGTCCCAGAGCTGGGAGCGCGACGCCGGGTCGAGACCCGTCGTCGGCTCGTCGAGCACGAGCACGGCCGGGTCCGCGACGAGGCTGATCGCGAGGTCGAGCCGACGGCGCATGCCGCCGGAGTAGGTGCCGACGCGGCGGTCCGCGGCGCCGGTCAGGTCGAAGCGCTCGAGGAGCTCGGCGGCCCGCCGCCGTACCGACCGGGGCGGCAGGTGCGCGAGGTTCCCCATCATGACGAGGTTCTCCGCCCCGGTCTGGAACTCGTCGACCGAGGCGTACTGGCCGGTCAGCGCGATGACCTCGCGCACGCGGCCCGGATCGCGCAGCACGTCGGCCCCCGCGATCGTCGCCGTCCCGCCGTCCGGCCGGACGAGCGTCGTGAGGATGTTGACGGTCGTCGTCTTGCCCGCGCCGTTGGGCCCGAGCAGCGCGTAGATCTCGCCGCGCCGCACCGTGAGGTCCACCCCGCGCAGCACGCGGTGGTCGCCGTAGGACTTCTCGAGTCCCTGGACGGCGATCATCGGTTCGTCCATCGCCTTCTCCTGTCGTCGGTGTGCGTCGCACACGATGTGTAGACCGCACGCTGTGTGTATGAGGCAAACTGTGTGTACACCATAAACAAGAGTGGACGAGGCGGTCAACAGGTTCGGCGAGATCGGCCGCTAGCTCGTGCGAGGGCGCGGCACGCCCGTGAGGACCGCACCGATCGCCGTCATCACGAGCAGCCCCCCGAGCACCACCGCGACCGGCGTCGTCCACGTGCCGGTCGCGGTCTGCAGGGCGCCGGCAGCCGTCGGTGCGGCCGCGGCGAAGCAGTAGCCGACCGACTGCACGGTCGCCGACGCCTGGCGGCCCTGCCGGACCGTCGGGAACCGCTGCGCGACGAGCGTGAAGATCACGACGAAGTTCGCCGCCTGCGCGACGCCCGCCGCAGAGGCCCACACGACCCACGCTCCCGGCGCGACCAGCAGGCCGACGGGCAGCGTGAGCCACAGGACGGCGATCCCCACGAACGTCGTGCGCATCGACAGGCGGCGCGTCGCGAGCGGGACGGCGAGGCCGCCCAGGATCGCGAACCCCTGGAACAGCGAGGCGGCGCCCCCGGACGCGCTGCTCGGGATCCCCGCGAGGTCCTCGAGGATCAGAGGGAGCCACGCGGTGAGGGCGTAGAAGCTCGACGACTGCAGCGCGAACATCGCGCACAGCCACCACGTGAACGGCGTGGCGAGCACGTGGCGGTCTCGGGCGGCCGTCGGGTCGGTCCCCGTGACGCCCTCGGCCGCCGCCGTCGCCAGGGCCTGGTCGTCCGTGGGCGTGCCGGGATCACGCGGCCCGTGGGGCGTCGTCGTGCCCGACGGCGGACCGCCCCGCCTGCAGGCGGCGCGCCCCGTGGCCTCACGGGGGACCGCGCGGAGCCACCACACGAGCGCGACGACCGCGAGGACGCCCCACGAGGCGAGCGCCCAGCGCCAGCCGACCGCGCCGGCGAGCGGCGCGGTGAGCGCCGTCGTGGCGACGGTCCCGACGTTGATCGCCGCGGTGTACAGGCCGGTCACGGTGCCCACGTGCCCGGGGAAGTCGCGCTGGGCGATCATCGGGACGGCCAGGTTCGCCGTCGTGATGCCCAGTCCGAGGAGCACCGTCCCCGCGAACGTCCCCGCCGCGACCGGTCCGGCGACGCCCGACAGGTCGGCCGAGCGCAGGAGCGTCCCCGCGAGGATCAGCAGCAGCGCGACGGCGATCGCCGTGCGCAGCGAGGAGCGGCCGAGGATCCCGGCGACCGCGGGCGTCGCGAGCGCGAAGCACAGGACGGGGATCCCGGTGAGCAGCCCCGCGGCGGCTGCCGTCAGGTGGAGGTCGGCCGCGACGTCGGACACCACCGGCGGAAGAGCGGTGAGCGGGGCCCGCAGGTTGACCGCGACGAGGAGGACGGCCACGAGCAGCACCCCGTCGATCCCGCCGCGGAACGCGCGAGCGGGCGTGGCCATGTGTCCTCCGGGTCCTGGGGCGGCTGCGCGCCAGGACGCGTCAGGGTCGCCCGGCCCGCGGATCAGTCGTCGAACTGCCCCACGACTGTACGCAGGAGAGCGGCGAGCGCGGGTCGCTCGGCGGGCGCGAGCGTGTCGAGGATGCGCGCCTCGACGGCGAGCAGGTCCGTCATGGCGGTGTCGACCCGGTCGAGCCCGTCCGGCGTGAGCTCGACGAGGACGCCGCGGCGGTCGTCGGGGGAGCGTCGGCGCTCCACGAGCCCGCGCGACTCGAGCCGGTCGATCCGGTTCGTCATCGTCCCGCTCGTCACCAGGGTCTGCGTGACGAGCGCGCCGGGGGAGAGGCGGTACGGGTCCCCGGCGCGGCGGAGCGCGGAGAGCACGTCGAACTCCCACGTCTCGAGGTGCGCGTGCGCGAACGCCGTCCGGCGCGCGCGGTCGAGGTGTCGGGCCAGGCGGTCCACGCGGGAGAACACCGTGAGCGGCTCGAGCTCGAGGTCGGGCCGCTCGCGCTGCCAGGCCGCGACGATGCGGTCGACCTCGTCCGGGCGCTCGCCGTGCTGCTGCCCGGGCGAGCGCGCGTCGTGCTGCTGCTCCATGACGCGAGGGTACTCGACGTGTCTCGACGTCAAGACTCTTGACGGCGCAGCTCCCCGAGGTGGTACCGCTGCGGTGCTACCTCGGGGAACTGCGGTACGACCTCGGGGGAGTGCGGTGCTACGTCGTGCGGAGGGCGTCCTTGAGCTTCACGCGGGCGCCCGTGCGCAGGACGGCGTTGGAGTAGATCTTCGCCGCGAGCCACACGAGCACCGGGATGAGCGCGAGCGACAGGCCCAGCGCGAGCAGCACCTCCCACGTCTCCGCGCTGCCGAGCGCGATGCGCACCGGCATGAGCAGCGGCGAGCACAGCGGCACGTACGACAGCCAGACGACGAGCGGGTTGTCGGGCGCCCACGGCGCGACCGAGACACCCACGATGTAGGGGACGACCATGAGGAACGTGACCGGCGTCGTGACCGCGCCCACGTCCTCCTGCCGCGAGACGAGCGCCCCGAGCCCGGCCATGAGGAGCGCGTAGCTCACGAACCCGACGACGAACCACACGAGCGCCCACGCGGCGGCCGCGCCCAGGTCGATCGTCGAGGTGTCGACCAGCCCCAGGCCGAGCGCCGTCCCGACGCCGGCCGCCACGACCAGCGCGACCTGGCCCAGCCCGACGAGGCCGATGCCGAGCACCTTGCCCGCCATGAGCTGCCACGGGCGCACCGTGGACAGCAGCAGCTCGACGACGCGGCTCGTCTTCTCCTCGACCACGCCCTGGGCGATGAGCTGACCGCTGATCATGATGGCCATGAAGAGCAGCACGCCCGTGACGAGCCCGGTGACGTAGCGCGTCGGGTCGAACTCGCTCGGCTCGCCGATCGTGCGGACCGTCGGCTCGGCGGTCGCGACGTCGCCCGCGACCTGCGCGGGGTCGCCGCCGAGGGCGGTGACGGCGTCGGCGAGCGCGGACTGCTGCGCGAGGGTCGTGAAGACGGCGGTGAGCCCGGTGGACAGCTCGGAGTCGACCACGACCGTGAGGTCGTCGGCGGAGCCGGTGACGAGCGCGTCGAGGTCGCCGTCGCGGACCTGCTGCTCGCCCGCGGCGTCGTCGGAGACCTCGACGGTCTCGACCTCGGTGCCGAGCGCCTCCCCGGTCGCCGTGATCGCGCCGGCGAGGTCGGCGGTGGTCGACGTCACGCCGACGCGCTCGGCGGTCGGGCCGGACGAGCTCGCCGCGTTGAGCACGAACCCGCCGAGGACGACCGCCCCGACGAGGATCACGGTCAGCCACACGAACGACTTCGAGCGCAGGCGCGTCGTGATCTCGCGGCCCGCGACGAGACGGATCGCACCCCACGGCGAGAGCGAGGCCCCGCCCGGGACGGCGCGCTCGACCGGCCTGTCGGTCTGTCGGGCGGGTCGGGTCGTGGTCATGCCGGCACCTCCACGGTGGTCGCCGCGGACGTCTCGTCCGCGGGGGAGCTCACGACGTCGCGGTAGAGCTCGGTGAGCGACGGGCGGACGAGGGAGAACTCGCGGACGGGACCCGCCGCGAGGGCGGCGCGCAGCACGGCCTGCTCGCGTCCGACGTCGGTGCCGCCGGCCGCGCCGGTGAGCTCCACCACGGTGCGCGAGCCCTCGAGGCTCACGGCCCGGGCGTCGGGCACGGCGCCGATCCACGTGGCGCCGGGTGGGCCGTCGACCACCCACCGCTGCGTCTCGGTCCGGCGCAGCTCGTCGATCGTGCCGACCTCGACCATCGTGCCGTCCTTGATGATCCCGACCCGGTCGCACAACCGCTCGACGAGGTCGAGCTGGTGGGAGGAGAAGACGACGGGTACGCCTGCGGCGGCGCGGTCGCGCAGCACGCCGCTCATGACGTCGACCGCGACGGGGTCGAGACCGGAGAACGGCTCGTCGAGCACGAGAAGGTCCGGGTCGTGCGTCAGCGCGGCCGCGAGCTGGACCCGCTGCTGGTTGCCGAGCGAGAGCTTCTGCACCTCGTCGCCGCGTCGTCCCTCGACGCCGAGCGTCTCGGTCCAGCGCTCCATCGCGTCGTCGGCCTCCCGCGCGGACAGGCCGTGCAGGCGCGCGAGGTAGGTGAGCTGGGCGCCCACGGGCATCCGCGGGTACAGGCCGCGCTCCTCGGGCATGTAGCCGATGCGGCGTCGTGCGGCCAGGTCGACCGGGCGGCCGTCCCAGCGGACCTCGCCGCCGTCCGCGGCGAGCACGCCGAGCACGATCCGCATGGTCGTCGTCTTGCCGGCCCCGTTCGACCCGACGAAGCCGAAGATCTCGCCGTCGCGCACGTCGAACGACGTGCCGCGCAGGGCATGGACCGTGCCGTACGACTTGGTCAGGGAGTCGATCTCGAGAGTCGGCATGGCACCAGCCAACCACCGGCCTCGGGATGCCGCCCAGGACATTCGTCACGACCTGGCCGGGCACGGGGACCGGTCAGTCGGTCTTCGTCAGCGCCGGCTTCTTGACCATCCCGGAGAGCCCGTTCCACGCGAGGTTCACGAGGTGCGCGGCGACCTCGGTCTTCTTGGGGCTGCGCGCGTCGAGCCAGTACTGACCGGTGAGCGCGACCATCCCGACGAGCATCTGCGCGTAGAGGGGTGCGGTCCTCGGGTCGAGGCCGTTGGAACGGAACTGGTCCGCGAGGAGGTGCTCGACCTGCGTCGCGACGTCGCCGATGAGGCTCGAGAAGGTCCCGGTGGCCTGGGCGACGGGCGAGTCGCGCACGAGGATGCGGAAGCCGTCCTCGGACGCCTCGATGTACGACAGGAGAGCGAGCGCGGTGTGCTCGAGCAGGACCTTCGGGTGCCCGCCGCGGTCCAGCGCACCGGACAGCGCGGCGGTCAGCGCCTGCACCTCGCGGTCGACCACGACCGCGTAGATGCCCTCCTTGCCGCCGAAGTGCTCGTACACCACCGGCTTGGACACCTCGGCCCGGGCGGCGATCTCCTCGACGCTCGTCCCCTCGAAGCCCTTCTCCGCGAAGAGCCCGCGGCTGACGGCGAGCAGCTGCTCGCGTCGCTGGCTCGCGGTCATGCGGGAACGGGGGGTACGTCTGGACTCGGCCACGGGGTCCATCATGCCGTGCGGCGTCGGGCACGACCGGCGACCTGGCAGACTGTTCCCGGACCTCCTGCCGCCGCGGCCCCGGGCGCGATGCCCGGACCGGTACCGACCGGCACGGCGTCACGGTCCGTTCCGCCTTGGTGTAATCGGCAGCACAAGGGTTTTTGGTGCCCTTGGTCCAGGTTCGAGTCCTGGGGGCGGAGCTCGAGCCACCGATCCCGAGGGGTACATCCATGGAAGCTCAGCAGGGCACCGGCACGACCGTCGTCCCCGCTGCCGTGATCGTCCTCGCCGCCGGCGAGGGCACGCGGATGAAGTCGTCCACCCCGAAGATGCTGCACACGATCGCGGGCCGCAGCCTGCTCGGTCACGTGCTCGTCGCGGCCCGCTCGCTCGACCCCGAGCTGCTCGCCGTCGTCGTGCGGCACGAGCGCGACCGCGTCGCCGAGCACGCGCTGGGCGTCGACGCCGGCGCGCTCGTCGTCGACCAGGACGAGATCCCCGGGACCGGCCGCGCGGTGCAGTGCGCGCTCGCCGCGCTCGACGCGAAGGCGCACGCGCTGTCCCTCGTCCACGGCGTGCCCGACGGCGAGGAGGGCCGTGGTCTCGGTGACGGGCTCGAGGGCCCGGTCGTCGTCACCGCCGGCGACACCCCGCTGCTCGACGGCGGCACGCTCGCCCAGCTCCTCGCGGCGCACGTCGCGGACGGCAACGCCGTCACGATGCTGACGACCGAGCTCGCCGACGCGACCGGCTACGGCCGCGTCGTGCGCGACGCCTCGGGTGACGTCGAGCGGATCGTCGAGCACAAGGACGCGTCGGCCGACGAGCTCGAGATCCACGAGATCAACGCGTCGATCTACGTGTTCGACGCGGCCGTGCTGCGTCGTGGCCTCGGCACCCTCGGGCGCGACAACGCGCAGGGCGAGGTCTACCTGACCGACGTCGTCGCGGCCGCACGCGGCGAGGGCGGCGTCGTGCGTGCCCTGCTCTCCGACGACCCGACGGTCGTCGAGGGCGTCAACGACCGCGTCCAGCTCTCGGTCCTGCGCGCGGAGCTGAACCGCCGGATCCTCGAGGACTGGATGCGCGAGGGCGTGACGGTCGTCGACCCGGCGACCACCTGGGTCGACGTCGACGTCGAGCTCGCGCGCGACGTGACGCTCCTGCCCGGGACGCAGCTCCACGGGGCGACCGTCGTCGCGGAGGGCGCGACCGTCGGCCCCGACACGACTCTCACGGACACCGAGGTCGGCGCGGGCGCGACGGTGACGCGCACGCACGGGACGCTCGCGGTGCTCGGCGCAGGGACGAGCGTCGGCCCGTTCGCCTACCTGCGCCCCGGCACGGTCCTCGGCGCGCAGGGCAAGATCGGGACGTTCGTGGAGACGAAGAACGCCGAGATCGGCGAGGGCTCGAAGATCCCGCACCTGTCCTACGTGGGCGACGCGACGATCGGCGACCATACGAACGTCGGCGCGGCGTCGGTGACCGTCAACTACGACGGCGTGAACAAGCACCGCACCGTCATCGGGTCGCACGCGCGCACCGGTGCGGACAACATGTTCGTCGCGCCCGTGACCGTCGGCGACGGTGCGTACACGGCGGCGGGCTCCGTGATCCGTCGCGACGTCCCCGCCGGCGCGCTCGGCGTCAGCGGCGGGCAGCAGCGCAACATCGAGGGCTGGGTCGCTCGCCGTCGGCCGGGCACGGCCGCGGCCGAGGCCGCGGCGTCCGCGCGCGCGACCGACCCCGAGGCACCGCCCGTCGGCGCCCAGGCGCAGGCGCAGCTCGCGGACCACTCGGCGGCGGCGACCGCGGACCGCCCGACGCCGCCCGCGCCCGGCCCCGACCTCGAGAGCACGCTCGACGCGCTGCGCAGCGCGCGCTCCACGGACTGACGCGGCAGACTCTGCCGCACGAGCGTCCGCCCCAGAACCCCGACCGACCCCACCCGGACACCGAAGGAACGCACCGCATGAGCAGCACGATCGCCGGAAACGGGGACAAGTCCCTCGTCCTCGCCTCGGGGCGCGCACACCCCGAGCTGGCCAACGACGTCGCGCGCGAGCTGGGCATCGACCTGCTCCCCACGACGGCGTACGACTTCGCCAACGGGGAGATCTACGTCCGGTTCGGGGAGTCGGTCCGCGGCGCGGACGTCTTCATCCTCCAGAGCCACACCGCGCCGATCAACCAGTGGATCATGGAGCAGCTGCTCATGGTCGACGCCGCGAAGCGCGCCTCGGCCCGCACCATCACGGTCGTGCAGCCCTTCTACGGGTACGCCCGCCAGGACAAGAAGCACCGCGGCCGCGAGCCGATCTCGGCGCGCCTCATGTCCGACCTGTTCACGGCGGCGGGCGCCGACCGCCTCATGAGCGTCGACCTCCACGCCGCGCAGACGCAGGGCTTCTTCGACGGCCCGGTGGACCACCTGTGGGCCATGCCGATCCTCACGGACTACGTCCGCACGCGCGTCGACACGTCGAACGTCACTGTCGTCTCGCCCGACGCCGGCCGCATCCGCGTCGCCGAGCAGTGGGCGGCGAAGCTCGGCGGCGGCCCGCTCGCCTTCGTGCACAAGACGCGCGACATCACGCGCCCGAACCAGTCGGTGGCCAACCGCGTGGTCGGCGAGGTCGAGGGGCGCGACTGCGTGCTCGTCGACGACCTCATCGACACCGGCGGCACGATCGCCGAGGCCGTGCGCGTGATCCTCGCCGCGGGCGCGAAGTCCGTCATCGTCGCCGCGACCCACGGCGTGCTGTCCGACCCGGCTGCGCAGCGCCTGTCCGAGAGCGGTGCGAGCGAGGTCGTCATCACCGACACGCTGCCCATCGTCGCCGAGAAGCGGTTCCCGCAGCTCACGGTCCTGTCGATCGCGCCGCTGATCGCGCGCGCGATCCGCGAGGTGTTCGACGACGGGTCCGTCACCTCGCTCTTCGACGGCAACAGCTGAGCGCTCTCCGGAGCGTGGGCGGGAGACGGGCATGGGCACCTCCGGCGTGACGACCACCGGCCAGGGCGCGGCGACGGCGGCGCCCGACGTCGCCGTCGTCGAGCTCGGGACCGAGGCCTCCGCCCCCGGGGTCCAGGAGGCGCTGGACCGCGCCAACGCCGGCCTCGCCGCCGCGCGCGACGCGCTCCTCGCGGCGGGCGTCGCGGCCGCGGACCTGCGGACGTCGCAGACGTCCACGTGGACCGAGCAGCGCGAGGACGGCCCGCGCACGACGGCGCGTCTCACCCTCCGCGCGACCGTGCGGGACGTCGCGGGGTCCGGTGAGGTCGTGCGCGCCGCGCTCGACGCCGCCGGCCCCGTGGCGCGGCTCGACTCGACGAGCCTCGCCGTCGGCGACCCGGGACCGCTCGCCGCCGCCGCGCGCGAGGACGCGTTCGCGGACGCGCGCGCCCGCGCCGAGCAGTACGCGCGCCTCGCCGGTCGGTCGCTCGGGCCGGTCGTCGAGATCCGCGAGGACGTGGGGGGACCGGCGCCGCTGCCGCGGCTGATGGCGGCGAAGGCGGCGGGGGACGCGCTCGTCGTCGAGCCGGGGACCCAGGAGGTGCGTGCGAGCGTCACCGTGCGGTGGGAGCTCGCGGACTGACGGCCGGATTTCATCCTTGCCACGCAGGGGCGTCGGGTCGACCGTGAACTGTGCGGGTCCGACGACCTGAGGAGTGGCGATGACCGACGAACCGGGCAGCTACGTGGACGAGTACCGGTGGATCCGCGGACGGCTGCTGCAGTGGGACGGGCAGCGATGGGTCGTCCCGCTCGGAGGAGCGGGCCCCGACCGGCACCCGGCGCGGGGCGACCTGCGGGGCGGGGAGGACCTCGACGACCTCGCCACGCCCTCGGAGGACTGACGTGCGGTGGGCGCGCGCGCCGCGCGAGGCACCGAGCCCGCCGGACGCCCGGCCGGTGGAGACCGCCCTCACCGTGGCGCGCATCTCCTCCTACGACGCCTCGACCGCGCGCCTGCGAGACGTGGCGAAGTGGTTCGCCACCTCGACGATCGCGCTCGTCGCGTTCCTCGCGGCCGCGTTCCCCGTCGCCGGTGTCGTGTCCGACGCCGGGGCCGTCACCTGGCCGGCGCTGCTCTGGGGCGCCGGTGTCCTCGCCTCGCTGGGCTCCGTCGTCGCGCTCGCCGCGCGTGTCCTCGCGCCCAGGATCGTGACGCTCCGCGCAGTCGCCACCGAGCCGCAGTACGCGAGCCTGCGCGCGGAGATCGCCGCCGAACCCGCGACCTTCCTCGGCCTGTGGGCGACGGACGTCGCCGGACTGCAGGCCCGCCGGGAGCGTGCCGTGGCCGACCAGCGGAACGTCGTGAGCACCCTTGCGGACCCGGATCTGGTCCCGGTGCAGGCGCGAGCGTTCGAGAGCCGACGCCTCGTCGTCGAGCGGGACCTGACGATCCTCGGGTGGGTCACATACCGGCTCGAGAGCGCCGGGTTGTACGCCCTCACCTGGAGCCGCTTCACGACGCTGCGCTGGGGCAGCGCCGTCGCGGCCGTCGTCGCCGCCGTCTGCCTGCTCGGCCTCGTCGCGTCGGTGCGCGGCGTCGCGACAGAGGAGCACACCGGCAGCGCGGTGACGCTCACCTTCCTCGACGCCGTCGACCCCGATCCGACGAGCCTGCTCGGGGCCTCGTGCCCCGACGTCGTCTCCGGGGAGCTGGTGTCGTCCGACATCGCGCCGCCTTGGACGGTCCGCGTCACCCAGGACGGGTGCGACCCGGCGACTCTCCACGTCACGGGCGACCAGGCCGTCCTCGTCCTCCGGGAACCGTGATCCAGGAACGCGTCACGGCCCACGCGTGACATTCGGCACGACGGCGGTCTCGTCGCGCGTCCTACCGTGGAACCATGCTCATCCTCGAGGACTACCTCCTGCTGACGCTGGACGACGAGACGGGCAAGACAGTCGTCGACGCCACCCACCGCGAGCAGGTCGCCGCGGGCGCGCTGCTCGTCGAGCTCGCGCTGCTCGGCCGGGCCGACCTCGCGGGCGACGGCGACGGCGGCCGCATCGGGCGGATCGTCGTCCGGGACACGACGGTCACCGGGAATGACCTGCTCGACGAGGCGCTCGACGTCGTGCGGTCCAAGGAGGGGTCGAAGCCGAAGACGCTCGTCCCGCTCCTCGCGAAGCGCAGGCCCGCGGAACGGGCCGTCGCCGCGCTCGCGGGCCGGGGCGTGCTCCGACGCGAGGCCGGCCGGATCCTCGGGATCTTCCCGACGACCCGCTGGCCTGCCGTGGACACCCGGCACGAGGACGCCGTGCGCAGGCTGTTGTGGCGGGTTCTCGTCGACGGAGAACGGCCCGACGAGCGCACCGCGGCCCTCGTCGGCATCCTCGCCGCGAGCGGGCAGGCCGGGCAGGCGCTCGCCGCGGGCGGGGCGCGCGGGGCCGTGGTCGACGGCGACGAGCGCCGGACCCTGCGCCGGCGCACCGCCGTCGACCGACGGGCGAAGGAGGTCGCCGCGGGGAGCTGGGGGAGCGCGGCGCTCAAGGCGTACCTGGACGAGGTCGTCGCGGCGACGGTCGTGGGGGCCACCGTCGCCGCCACGACGGCCGCCGTGACGTCGGGCTGACGTCGGGCCGACGTCGGGCTGACGACGCCCGCGCCCGGTCGCGGACCGGGTCGGGCGAGGCGTCCGGCCGTCCCCGCGCGGAGCGCCGTCGGGCCCATGGGACGGGCGAATTGACGGGGTCTGGGTGCAGTGTGCCGTGCGAGGTCGTGCCGTCGTGGGTGAACTTCGCCGGAACCCGTCGCACCGAGGGGGGCGGAGGTGGTTCGATCTGCCCAGGAGCCGTGCGCGGGGGGTGACGCGTCGTTCGGTGGCGTCGCAGCTCCCCGGACGCACGGAAGCAGGACTGAGCACGATGTCGGTACCACACGCCTCACCCCTCGACCGCTCCCGCCGGCGCTGGGTCGCCCTCCTCGCAGCGGGAGTCGCGCTCGCGCTCGGCACCGTCGGGCTCGGCATCGCCCTCCCCGGGACGCCGTGGAGCAGCGGCTCGTCCCAGGTGACCGCCATCGTCGGCGACACCGAGGCGGAGGGCGCGCCGATCGGCGGGTCGGTCGGCCAGGAGGTCGCCGCCAACTTCGACCCGGGACAGTCCGGTCCTGAGGGCCCGGACGTGACCGCCTCGGCGATGTGGTGGCGCTGGACGGCGCCCGCGAGCGGACCGATCACCTTCTCGACTCACGGCAGCGAGATCGACACGGTCCTCACCGTCTACCCGGGCTCCGCCACGAACGCTCCCGTCGCGACCAACGACGACGAGGGCGACGTGCGGACCTCGTCGGTCACGTTCGACGCGGTCGAGGGCGACGAGTACCTCGTCGAGGTCGGCTCGAAGTCCTCCGACCCGGGCCTGCTCACCCTCGCGTGGCAGCCGCCGGAGCCGACGGCCGCCGCGGCGCCGGAGGACCCGGCCACGACGGCGATCACCTCCACGGGGATCCCGCTCACGGGCAACACCGGCGAGAAGCCGCAGTCCAAGCTCTGGAGCGCCGGCGGGACGTGGTGGGCCGTGCTGGCCTCGGCGAGCGCGACGCCCTCGGGGACGTGGGTCTGGCGCTACGACAGCGCGGCCCGGAGCTGGACGAACGTCACCCGGATCTCCGAGCGGACGGACGTGCGCGCCGACGTGAAGACCGTGGGCGACGTCGCCCACGTCCTCCTGCACGGACCGACGACGACCCTCGTGTCGATCCAGCGGGACCCGCAGTCCAACACGTACGTGCCCTGGGCGGCGCGGACCGGCGCGACCGCCGTCTCCCTGCCCGGGAGCGAGACGGCGACGGTCGACATCGACTCCACGGGCCGCATGTGGGTCGCCTCGGACACCTCGAGCCAGGTCCAGGTGCGCTGGAGCGACGCGCCCTACTCGTCCTTCTCGTCGCCCGTCACGGTGGCCTCGGGCATCACCGACGACGACATCGCGGTCGTCACGGCGATGCCGGGCAAGAAGATCGGTGTGCTGTGGTCCAACCAGAGCACGAAGCGGTTCGGCTTCCGGACCCACGTCGACGGGGCGTCGCCCTCGACCTGGACGGCCGACGAGGTGCCGGCGGGCGGCTCGGCACGGCCCGTCGGTGGCGGGATGGCGGACGACCACCTCAACGTCGCTCTCGCCGACGACGGGACGCTCTACGCGGCGGTCAAGACGTCGTACGACTCGTCGAACGAGACGGTCGTCGGGCTGCTCGTGCGGCACCCGAACGGGACGTGGGACCCGCTGCACGAGGTCGACCGCATCGGGACGCGCGGCGTCGTGCTCGTGGACGACGTCACCGACCGTCTGAGGGTCGTCTACACGCGCAGCACCAACCTCGACGACATCCTCGTCAAGGAGACCTCGCGCATCGCGCCCGACTTCGACGCCGCTCCCGAGACGGTCCTCGACGGTGCGTGGAACAACGCCACGGCGACGAAGTCGAACGTCCCGGGCGAGGTCCTCGTCATGGCGGCGTCGTCGTCGACCGCGCGAGCCGTCCGGCTCGCATGGACGGCACCGGGTGCACCGGTGGCCCAGGACACGACTGTGTCGACGACCGCCGGTGGCACGGTCAGCGGCGCCCTCGTCGCCCAGGCCGCGACCGACGCCCCGCTCGTCTTCGAGCTGCTCTCTCAGCCGACGGCCGGGTCGCTCACGTCGTTCGTCCCCGGCACCGGCGCGTTCACGTATGCGGCTGGTGCACGGACGGGCGTCGACTCGTTCACGTTCCGGGTGCGTGCAGGAGACCTCTGGTCGGCGCCGGCGACGGTGACCGTGCGCGTGTCGACCGCTGACGGTCTGGTGGGTGCGTGGGGTCTGGACGAGGGGCAGGGTGTGGTTGCTGCGGACTCGTCGGGGTGGGGTGGTGCGGGTGCGTTGGTCGGTGGTGCGAGCTGGGTCCCGGGTGTGGTGGGGACCGCGGTGCGTTCGGACGGGGCGACGGGGTATGTCCGTGTCCCGGACTCTGCGGCGCTGGACCTGACGGCGAGGTTGACGGTCTCGGCGTGGATCCGTCCGGAGCAGCTGGGGACGCAGTACGTCGTGAAGAAGGCGGCGCAGGGTGCGACGGATGGTTACGAGCTGGGTCTGGCGAGCGGTGGCAAGCCGTTCCTGCGGCTGAACCATGCGTCGTCGGGTGATACGTACCGGGTGGAGGCCTCGTCGTCGTACCCGACGAACGGGACGTGGATGCATCTCGTGGGGACGTACGACGGCTCGCGCATGCGGATCTTCGTCAACGGTGTGGAGCAGGCGTCGAAGGTGGGGCCTGCGAGCGTGGCGGCGAACTCGTTGCCGTTGGGCATCGGTGCGGAGCCGAGCGGGTTCCGGCCGATGAAGGGCGCGGTCGACGGTGTGCGTCTGTACGACCGTGCGCTGTCGGCGACGGAGGTCGGTGCCCTGTTCCAGGGAGGCACCCAGCCCACGTCACCGGAGCCGACGCCGAGCCCGGAGCCGACCCCGACTCCCGCGCCAGAGCCGACGCCGGAACCGACGCCGACCCCGACCCCCACGCCGGAACCGACGCCGGAGCCGACGCCGGAGCCGACGCCGGAGCCGACGCCGGAACCGACGCCGGAACCGACCCCGACCCCCACGCCGGAACCGACGCCGACCCCGTCGGTCCCGGCAGGGGCGATCGGCGCCTGGTCGTTCGACGAGGGACAGGGCACCACGGCGGCAGACGCCTCGCCGAGCGCGAGCCACGCCACCCTGCGCTCGGGGGCCACGTGGGCCACCGGGCTGAGCGGCTCCGCGCTGGGGCTCGACGGCGTGGACGACTTCGCGCGCGTCGACGACAAGGCCGCGCTGGACCTGTCCGGTCCGATGACCGTCTCGGCCTGGGTGCAGCCTGAGCGGAAGGCGACGCAGTACGTGCTGAAGAAGGCGGCCCAGGGTGCGACGGACGGCTACGAGCTCGGCCTGGCGAGCGCGGGCACGGCGTTCCTGCGGTTCAACCACGCGTCCTCGGGCGACACGTACCGCGTGGACACCACGACCCCGTACCCGACGAGCGGGGCGTGGGTGCACCTCGTGGGCACGTACGACGGGTCGCGGATGAGGATCTACGTCGACGGCGTCGAGCAGGCCTCCACGGCCGGCCCGGCGAGCATCGGCACGAACTCGCTGCGGCTGGGCATCGGGGCGGAGTCCGACGGGACGCGGCCGATGAACGGCCGGATCGACGGCGTGCGGCTGTACGACCGTGCGCTCGGCGCGGCGGAGGTCGCACAGCTGTTCGCCGCCCCCGGGCAGTAGAGCGCCGCCCCGGGCAGCACGGCGCCGCCGTGGGTTTCGCGGCGGCGCCGTGCCCGGGTACAGTAGTCAGGTTGCCTCGGCGAGGGACGTCTGACGGCCGGCGAACGCGCACCACCCGCGAGGGGGGAGCGCGAACCGGAGAGTCAGCCAGACCTGTTGGATCTCCGTAATCGACTGGGCGGTCGTCCTTCGCGCGCCCGTCACGTGTCCCGCGCCGACGCAGCCGCCCGTCCGGGGGGCCCTCTCACCGTCCGGACAGCCGACCGCTCCCCACTGGTGGCCGGCCCGCAACGTTCTTCCAGGAGTGATCCACGTGTCCGAGATCAAGCTCGCCGCCGAGACCCGCACCGAGTTCGGCAAGGGCGCCGCCCGCCGCGTCCGCCGTGCCGGCAAGATCCCTGCCGTCCTCTACGGGCACGGCAGCGACCCGCTCCACGTGACCCTGCCGGGCCACGAGACGATGCTCGCGCTCAAGCACTCGAACGCTCTGTTCTCGATCGAGCTCGAGGGCAAGGCGCAGCTCGCCATCACCAAGGACGTCCAGCGCGACCCGGTCCGCAACGTCATCGAGCACGTCGACCTGCTCCTCGTGAAGAAGGGCGAGAAGGTCTCCGTCGACATCCCCGTCCACGTCACGGGCGAGTCGGCTCCCGGCACCATCCACCTCGTCGACCTGCAGGAGCTGTCGGTCGAGGCCGAGGCCACGCACATCCCCGAGTCGGTCGAGGTCTCGATCGAGGGCCTGGCCGCCGGCGAGACCGTCTTCGCGCGCGACGTGAAGCTGCCGAAGGGCACCACGCTCGTCTCGGAGGGCGACCTCGCCGTCGTCTACATCTCCGTGCCGCAGGACAACTCCGCAGACCTCGAGGCGTCCGAGGCCGAGGCCTCCGCCCAGGCCGCCGTGTCCGAGGCCGAGAGCCCCGAGTCCGAGTGACCTGAGCCGTCGAGGACCTCGACGGCCCTCGACGGCCCTCGACGGCACTCGACGGCGCGGCAGCCGCCGCACCTCTCGACGGACGCCCGGTACCGTGACGGTGCCGGGCGTTCGCGCGCCCGCGGACGACGCGCCGCCCACCCTGCACGAAGGACGAGGTGACATGACCGACCAGCCTTGGCTCGTCGTCGGGCTCGGCAACCCCGGGGACCGCTACGCGGCCAACCGGCACAACCTGGGCCACATGGTCCTCGACGTGCTCGCGGGGCGGGCGGGCGTCCGCCTCGCGCGGCACCCGCGCGCGCAGGCCGCCGTCGGCGAGGGCCGGATCGGCGTGCTCCCCGGCGGCCGACCCGGCCCGCGCGTCGTCCTCGCCAAGCCGTCGACGTACATGAACGTGTCGGGCGGGCCCGTGTCCGGCCTGGCGTCGTACTACGGCGTCGACCCGGACCACGTGCTCGTCGTGCACGACGAGGTCGACATCCCGTTCGGCGCCGTCAAGCTGAAGATCGGCGGCGGCGAGGGCGGGCACAACGGCCTCCGCGACATCACCAAGGCCCTCGGCACCAAGGACTACGTGCGCGTGCGCGGCGGTGTCGGTCGCCCGCCGGGACGCATGGACACCGCCGACTACGTGCTGAAGAACTTCTCCGGCTCGGAGGCGAAGGAGCTGCCCTTCCTGCTCGACGACGCCGCCGACGCGGTCGAGATGGTCCTCACGGAAGGTCTGCTCGCGGCGCAGGGAAAGTTCCACTCGAGGGTCTGACGGCTCCTCGCGTGCCCGTTTCACCCGGGTGATGTCCCGGTTCGCGCCCCTTGTCCCCGTGGGTCCGACCTAGGCTGGGTCGGTCCGAGCACGGCCAGCGCGGGGAGGTGCCATGACGGAGGGAGTCGCCCTCGCGCACGACTACGCGACCCAGCGTGGTGGCGCCGAACGGGTCGCGCTGCTGCTCGCCGACGCCTTCCCGGGCTCGCCGATGTACACGACGCTCTACGACCCGGACGGCACCTTCCCGGAGTTCGCCGACGTCGACCTGCGGCCTTCGGGCATCGACCGGCTCGGTCTGCTCCGCCGCAACCACCGCCTCGCCCTGCCGCTGCTCGCCGGCGCGGTCGACCGCCAGCGCGTCGTCGACGCGGACGTCCTCGTCGCGTCGTCGACCGGCTGGGCCCACGGCTACCGGGGGGCAGGGCGGACGGTCGTCTACTGCCACGCCCCCGCGCGGTGGCTCTACCAGCGCGACCGCTATCTCGGCCCCCAGGACGGAGCCCTCGCGCACCGTGCCCGGCGCCGTGCGGCCGCCGCGGCGCTCGGGATCCTCACGCCGCGGCTCCGCCGGTGGGACGCCGCGGCGGCGCGGCGTGCAGACGTCTACCTCGCGAACTCCACCGTGACGCAGCGCGCGGTCCGCGAGGCCTACGGCATCGAGGCCGAGGTCCTGCCGCCACCACCGGCGATGCTCCCCGCCGGTCCGGAGAGCCCGGCGCCCGGGGTCGAGCCCGGCTTCCTCCTGTGCGTCGCCAGGCTGCTGCCGTACAAGAACGTGGACGTCGTCGTCGAGGCGGCTCAGGCGACCGGTCGAGAGCTCGTGGTCGTCGGTGACGGGCCGGACCGCGCACGGCTGGAGACGCTCGCGGCCCGCTCCGCCTCGCGCCGCGGGGACGCCGCCGGACGCGTCCACCTGCTCGGCCGGGTCGACGACGCGACGCTTCGCTGGGCGTACCGGAACGCGTCCGCGCTCGTCGCGGCGTCGTACGAGGACTACGGGCTGTCACCGCTCGAGGCGGGCGCGTTCGGCCGCCCGAGCGTCGTGCTGCGTGACGGCGGCTACCTCGACACGGTGGCCGACGGGGTGAACGGAGTCTTCTTCGACGACCCGCGCCCCGACCTCGTGGCGGCAGCCGTCGAGACCGCGGCGGCTCGCCCGTGGGATGATGACGCCGTGACGGCGCACGTGGCGACCTTCGGCCGAGACCGTTTCGTCACGCGGCTCCGCGCGATCGTCGACCCTCGCACGCGCGGTGCCGGCACCGCGGACGGACCAGGCACGAGGAGGAGCGACCGATGACGATCCGGGAGTTCGTCCACACCGTCTGGGCCGGCAAGTACTACGTCCTCGCCGCGGTCCTCGTCGTGGTCGCCGGCGCGCTGTTCTACCTCGATCGTCAGGACACCCTGTACCGCGCCAGTGCGACCGTGCAGCTGTACGGCGTGCAGAGCGCGCAGGGTGGCGAGGAGCTCGTCGAGGTCACCGTCGCGACCGATCCCGACGACGTGACCTCGCCCGAGGTCGCCGAGGCGGCGGCGACCGCCCTCGGCGAGCCGACGTCGAGCGCCCCGGAGCTGGCCGCCCTGGTGACGGCGGAGGTCGACGGCGAGACGAGAGTCGTCGACATCGCCGCCACCACGCCCGACGAGGCGTGGTCCGTCGAGGTCGCGAACGCCTTCGCCGAGGCGTACGCGGCACAGCTCGTGACGATCCAGGCCGCGCAGGTCGAGGAGTTCCAGGCTCGGCGCGAAGCGCTCGCCGAGCAGCTCAAGGACGTCCGCCTGCGTCTCGGCCTCGACGAGGGCGACCCGCTCGCGCTCGCGGAGCAGGACATCATCGTCAACGACTACTCGGCACTGACGATCCAGAGCAACTCGCTGCGCGGCATCGCGGTGCCCGGGGAGGTCGTCTCGCCAGCCTCCGGCGCTGAGGCGCTCGGTCTCTCCCGTGCGACGGTCCTCGCGCTCGCGGTCCTCGTCGGCCTCGTCGCCGGGATCGGGCTCGCGTTCGCGCGGCGCGGCCTCGACGTCCGGGTGAGATCGGCGGCGGAGTCGACCCGGCTGACCGAGACGCCCGTCCTCGCCGAGCTCTTCGCGACGCGGCCTGCCGAGAAGGAGTTCGGGAGCACGCACGCGCTCCCCGTCGCGAGCAAGGTCGCGACGCCGTTCACCGAGTCGATCCGCGAGCTGCGGACCGCGATCCAGGTCTCCACGGCCGGCATGAAGCACGCCGTCGTCGTGGTCACGGCTGCCGACCCGTCGGCCCCGCGCTCCTTCATCACCGCCAACCTCGCGGCGTCCTTCGCGCTCAGCGGGCGGCGGACGATCGCGCTCTCCGGGGACCTGAGGCGTCCCCAGCTCGACCGGATGCTCCCTCCCCCGGAGTCGTGGCAGGGCGACGAGCAGACGTTGCGTCCCACGACGGTCCCGAACCTGCGCGTCATGCCGGTTCCCGAGGAGGAGATGGACCCCGCGGACTTCCTCGCGACCGCACGAGCACGGCAGCTGGTCGAGAGCCTGCGCGAGCACGCCGAGGTGGTGGTCATCGACTCGCCGCCCGTCCTCGCGGCCGCCGACGCGACGATCCTCGGTGGCTACTCGAACGGTGTCGTCCTCATCGCCGCCGCCGGACGGACGGACCGCGCCGTGCTGGTCGAGGCGACGGACCGCCTGCGGGCGAGCAACGTCCCGCTGCTGGGGATCGCCATCACGGGGGTCAAGGGCGACCGCCGCATGCTCTACGCCTCCACGTACGGTGACCCGACGGCCGAGGCGGTCGAGGACCACGGCTCCGTAGGACCTGGCGCGCACTCGGGCGCGGGCGGCCCGGTCGCCTCCGACGAGGACGTCTCGCGCGCGGTGAACGGCGACCAGGGTGCCGAGGAGCGGGCAGCGCCCGACCCGTCCTCGATCGCCGAGCAGGGCTCGGAGCATCGCCCGGTAGAGCCGGCGGACCCGGCCGAGAGCGCGACACGGCGGGCGAGCGTGGTCGCCGCGTCGGTCCCCGTCGAGCACGCCACCAGGGCGGGGCGGGCGGAGCCCTCGATGAGCGGCGCCGCCCGCGGCCCGGCGGCCGGGCGCCGCACCGTCCTCGCCCCGACGTGGAGCAAGGTCGAGCCGGCGATGCCCGAGGAGACCGAGGAGGGCGAGACCCAGAAGGTCGTGCGCAAGCGGCCCTTCCGGTGGTGAGCGCGGCGCACGACCGCCCGCTGCGGGTCCTCGTCCTGGACCACACGGCCGAGCTCGGCGGTGCGGAGCTCGCCCTGGTCCGTGCGTGCGAGGCGCTCGGGGACGACGTCGAGGTCCGCGCGCTCCTCTTCGCCGACGGCGAGCTGCGCGGTCGGCTCGAGGAGGTCGGTGTGCAGGTGGAGATCGTCCCGCTGAGCGGTTCCGTGGTGGGCGCCGACCGCGCCCGCGCCGCTCGCCTCTCGCCCTGGACCGTGGTCGCCGCGCTGCGGACCGTCCCGTTCCTGTGGCACCTGGCACGACGGGTCCGCGCGCTCCGTCCCGACGTCGTGCACTCGACGTCGCTCAAGGCGGACCTGCTCGCGCTCGTGCCCGCCCGGGCGGCGCGTCGCCCGCTCGTCTGGCACGTCCACGACCGCATCGCCACGGACTACCTGCCCAGCCCGCTGGTCCACCTCGTCAGGGGCCTGTCCCGCGTCCCTTCGGCCGTCGTCGTGAACTCGCGCGCGACCGCCGCGACCCTGCCGGTCCCCACGGCCGTCGCCTACCCCGGGTTCGCACCCGACCAGGCCGCGGCCCTCGGGACGTCGGGCGAGCCGCAGCCCGGTGCCGGACCGGTCGTCGTCCTCGTCGGCCGCCTGAGCGCGACCAAGGGGCAGCTCGAGACCGTCCGTGCGCTGCGTGCGCTCGTCGACGACGTGGCGGGGGTCCGGCTGCGGCTGGTCGGCGAGCCGGCGTTCGGCGCGGAGAGCTATGCCGCCCAGGTGCGGGACGAGGTGAGGGCGCTGGGCCTCGAGGACCGGGTCGAGCTGGTCGGTTTCGTCCCGGACACGCGCGCCGAGCTCGACCGTGCCACCGTCTGCGTGCACGCCTCGCCGGTGCCCGAGCCCTTCGGCCAGGTCGTCGTCGAGGCCATGGTGCGCGGGGTGCCCGTCGTGGCGACCCGCGCCGGTGGCGTCGAGGAGATCCTTCTCGACGACGTGCAGGACCCGGAGCAGCTCGGCCTCCTCGTCCCGCCCGGCGACGTGCCGGCGCTGGCTGCGGCGCTCCGGGAGGTCCTCACGGATCCCGAGGCGGCGCGCGAGCGCGCCGAGCGGGCCCGGACGTCCGCCCTCCGCAGGTTCCCGGCGGCGCGCACCGCCGAGGTGCTCACACAGGTCTGGAACGACGTGTCCGGTCGACGGCCGCACGCATGAGCACCGCCTGACCCCGCCACGTCGGCACGGAGGGAGGCTCGCCGCCGAGCGGACCGGCCACCGGGAGGCTCGCCGACCCGAGCGCGTCGACCACCGCGTCCGGGAAGCGTGCCCGATCGGCGACGTGGACCCCCTGCTCGTCACGGAACCCGGCGACAGGGGTCGTGACGACGGGACGGCCGACCGCGCGGTACTCGTAGAGCTTGATCGGGTCGAGGCTCTCCGTGAAGTCGTCCACGACGTGCGGCACGAGCAGCACGTCGGCATGGCGCAGGTAGGCGGGGACGGTCGACCAGGGCCGTGGCCCCAGGAGCGCGACGCCCTCGCCCTCGAGCGCCTCGAGGCCGTCGCGCGGGACGTCCACGACCGGCCCCACGAGGACGACACGGGCCCGACCGCGCAGCGCCCGCGTCGTGGCGGCGAGGAGGGGCACGTCGAACCGGTCCGGATGGACCGTCCCGACGTACACCGCGACAGGACCGTCCGGCAGGTCGGCAGGGCGAGCGTGCGCTGCGCGGTACCGCTCGAGGTCGACGCCGTTCGTCACGAGCGTCACCGGGCGCTCCGCACCCTTGCGCCGAACGAGGTCCGCGGAGCACACCGTCACCTCCGCACAGCGGTCGAGCAGCGTGCGCTCGTCGGCGACCAGGCGGTCGTGCTCGGCCGGGGTGCGGTCGGCGGAGAGCCAGTCGTCGGTCACGTCGTAGAGGGCCGGCCACCCCGTGCGGCGCACGACGGACGCACCGGACGGGTCGTTGACCCACAGCACCGGTCGGCGCAGTCCTGCGCGCGCGACCGTGCGCACGACGCCCCGGGCGAGCCGGAGGTCGGCACGCGGGTCGACGCGTCGTGGGAGCCACTTGGTCGGCTGGTGCAGGAGCAGCTGGCCCGGCCGGACGCCGTCCACCGGCGGAGCCGGACGGAGGCCGCGGCCGAGCCGGGGGAGGGCTCGGCGGCTGACCTGGTGCAGAGGGTCGGCCGCCGGCTCGACGAACAGCACGCGCAGCGTCGGGTCTGCACGGCAGAGCTCCGCGACGAGGTACTGGTTGCGTCGCCAGACGTCGTCCCAGCCCTCGAGGGAGAGCACCACGAGGGAGGGTCCGCCGCTCACGCGAGCACCTGCTCGTAGACGGCCTGCGTCCCGGCGACCTGCGCGGCGGGCGTGTAGTGCTCGCGCTGGACCGCCAGGGCCACCGCTGCGGCGGCGTCGCGCCGGTCCGGGTCGCCCGCGAGCACCGCGAGGCTGCGCCCCGCTGCCCGGGCGTCCGACGGCGCGTAGAGCGCGAGAGGGTCCACGCCGGCGAGGGTCTCGAGGTGCCCGCCCGCCGCCGCCGCGACGACGGGGAGGCCGCTCGCCATGGCCTCGAGGACGCTGAGCCCGAGTCCCTCCACCGGACAGGGCGCGACGAGGACCGCGGCACGGGCCATGAGAGCCTCGACGTCGTCGCGGGCACCGAGGAACCGCGTCCGCGCCGAGATCCCGAGCCGGTCTGCCTGCGCCGCCAGCTCCCCCCGCAGCGCGCCGTCGCCCGCGACCTCGAGGCTCCAGCCCTGCTCGGCGAGCCCCGACGCGGCGAACGCGTCGAGCGCGAGGTCCGTGCGCTTCTCCCGCTCGAGCCGTTGCACGACGAGGACGACGCGCTCGCGCTCCCGGGCCGCGGGGCCGTCGGGCCGGGGGTCGACGCCCGGGAGGACCACGGTGCTCGGTCCGTCCACGTGCTCGGCGACGTAGCGGCTGATCGCGACCTGCGCACGGACGGCCGACGCGGCGACGGCGGCGACGGCCGCGCCGCGGGCACCGCTCCCGCGGCGTCGCGCGAAGTGGCGGGTCGTCACGACGGGCGGGAACCCGCGCGTCGTGACGTCCGCGACCGCTGCCGCGACCTCGGCCGCCGTCATGTGGACGTGGACCACGTCCGCCGCGGGGCCGTGGCGCCGCAGGAGCGCCAGGACGTCACCGGTCGTCGCGGCCGGGCGCAGCGGCACGGACGGGTCGCCCACCGTCGCGCGCATCCCGGGCGGGTCCCCGCCGAGGACGGCGACGGCGTGCCCGGCGGCGGACTGGGCGCGCGCGAGGCGGGCCACGTGCCGCTCGACGCCGGCGAAACCGTCGGAGCGGACCGCGTGCAGGATCCTCACGACAGCTCCTTCGCGAGCGCGACGTACCGGCGGGCGACCGCGTCCCAGTCGTGCCGCTCGGCGCTCTGCCGAGCGTGCCGGGAGACCTCGTCGCGACCGGTGTCGTCGAGCGCGACGAGGGCGAGGAGACCGCGTCGGACTCCTGCGGCCGAGCGGTCGACGAGCCACCCGTTCCGCCCGTCCTCGACGACGTCGGGGGCGTACCCGACCGGGGTGGCGACGACGGGCACGCCGCACGCGAGCGCCTCGAGCACGACGAGCGCGTTCGCCTCGTAGGCGCTCGGCAGCGCGAGTGCGTCCGCGGTGTGCAGCCAGGGCAGGGGGTCCGGCACGCGACCCGCGAGGTGGACGCGGTCGGACGTCCCGAGGCGCTCGACGTGGGCACGGACGCCGGCCAGCATGTCCGGGGTGCCCCCGACGACGCTCACGTGCACGCCGGGGACGGTCGCCGCGGCGTCGAGGAGCAGCCCGAGCCCCTTGCGGTCGAACTCGTGGCCGACGAACACGACGTGCGTCGCGTCGTCGGGCACCCCGGCGGCGGACCGGGCGGCGACGCGCTCGGCCGCGGACGGGGGAGCGAAGCGCGCGACGTCGACGCCGTTGCCGATGACGACCGCGGGGACCCGGAGGCCGGGATAGGTGCCGCGCAGCGCCTCCCGTTCGGACCGCGTGAGGTTGACGACCACCCGGTGCGTCCGCCCCCGGTACCGCACGGCGTCGCGCGCCGCCGTGAAGAGGTGCAGCGGGTTGCGGGCCATGCGCCACGCGTACCCGCCCCGGGCGCGCATCGCGACGCGCAGGATCCCGTGGTTGACGTAGACATCGCCCGCGAGGACGTCGTTGTGGCAGATCGAGACCGCGTCGGGCCGGGTCGCGAGGAACCGCCGCGCCAGAGCGGTCCCGACGGTCGAGAACCACACGACGCGCGCGAGGAGGGAGAGCCGGCCGCGCAGTCCCTCGCCGGGCTCGGGCAGCCACGTCCCGTGCGCCTCCGCCATCGTGAACCGCTCGGTGGTCACGCCGGCGCGGACGAACGACTCCTCGAGGTGGTGCGCGACGCCGCCGACCCCGCTGCCCGGCGCGATCTCGGGCGCGATCTGCACGATCCTCATCGGGCGGTCATCTCCTGCACGGATCGCAGCTCCTCGAGCGGTAGGTCGCGGCCGGTCGCGTCCCGGGCGCGCTGCCGGGACTCGGCATAGGACTCGGCGCCGAGGCACACCCCGACGATCACGAAGGGCACGGTCACCTGGACCGACACCCAGAACAGGTCGAACTGCCCCTGGACGAAGCGCATCATGAGCATGGAGAAGGCGAGCGTCCCGAACCGCGGGTTGATGCGCCAGAGCACGACCATGCCGCCGACGAAGAGCACGAGGAACCCGACCAGCCCGACGATCCCCGCCGAGGTGAGCACCTCGAGCTCCACGTTGGGCGGCTGGAAGACGAACTCGGTGACGCCCGCAGTCCACCACCGCAGGCCCATCCCGACCCAGGGGCTGCGCTGCCACACGTCGATCGAGTCGGCGTACCAGGTGAGCCGCTGGTTGGCGGAGTTGAACTCGTTGTCGGACGACAGCTGCTCCTGGACCGCGAGCACGACGAAGTAGATCGCCGGGATCGCGGCGAGGAGGATGACCTTGGACCGCTTGCGGTCGGGGTCCCCGCGCAGCGTGATGAGCATGATGCCGATCGCGAGGCCGATGAGCGCCTGGCGTGCCTGGGCGGCGAGCACGCCGACGGAGCACAGCCAGAAGGAGGCGAGCGCGAACCAGCGGGGCCAGCCGACCCACCAGGGGCGCGCGTACGCCGTCAGCGCGGCGAACGCGAGGACGCAGCCGATGAAGTTCTTGTGCATCGCGATCGGGAAGTCGACGTACACGGGTCCCGTGTTCCCGGCCGCGAGCTGCTGCAGCGCGACGATGCAGGTCTGCGCGGCGATGGCCAGGCAGGGGACGAGGAAGAGCGTGAGTCCGAGCCGGGCGCGGCCCGAGCGGCCCACCGCCCAGCCGAGCACGAGCGCGCCGGCCACGGACAGCCACGCGTGGAACCACTCCACGACGTTCGCGCTGAACGGGTTGACGATCACCGTGAACAGCGTCGCCACCTGGTAGACGAGAGACAGCCACAGCATCGCCCGCATGGGTCTCGAGAAGGGGCGCGGCGAGAAGAACAACGCGAACCAGAACGCACCGAACAGTGCGAAGTCGCTGAGCGAGAGGTCGACGCCCCCGCCCCCGACACGCTGCACGACGACCAGGGCCGGCATCGCGAGGATGGGCAGGGCGACCGGCTCGTACGCCGTGAGACCGACGACCAGGACGAGCAGGGCCGCGCCGAACGCCGCCGTCTGGAACTCGGGGACCACGAACCCCAGGACGCCGAGCAGCGCCACGACCACCGCACCACCGGCGACCCAGGCGACGGCGCCGCCCACCCGGGCCCGGAGCGCGCCCGGCACGTCCGGTGCCCGGTAGAGGACCGGCCGGCGCCACGGCAGACGCAGGCTGGGCGGCATCACAGTGCGGCCTCCGCACGGACCGGTCCGTGCACGTACAGCCGCAGTCGCCGTCGAGCGCTCTCCCGGTCCTGCCCGCGCAGGACGAGCGTGCGGCCCGCAGCGCCCAGGACGGCACCGGCGCGGGCCGCCTCCCACCCGAGCGCGCCGTGGTGCTTGCGCAGGTAGCGCTCCTGGGACGCGTGGAAGTGGGTGTCGCGGCGTGCCGGGTCGCTGCTCGTCGCGCCGCCGAGGTGCAGCGCCCTGGCGTCAGGCACCTCGACGTGCCGCCAGCCCCGCCGTACGGCGCGGTAGGCCCAGTCGGTCTCCTCGGCGTAGAGGAAGAAGCGCTCGTCGAACCCGCCCACGTCCTCGACGGCGCGGGCGTTCAGCAGGAGCACCGAGCCGATGACGAAGGAACGCCCCGGAGGTGTCCGCCGCAACCGCGCGAGACCCACGGCCTCGATCCACGTCGCCGCAGGGGACGGGAACGGCCAGACGACGCGCGCCGGCGTGCCGTCGTCGTCGACCTGCTCCGGGCCGACGCTCGCGACGCCGGGCCGCGCGTGCAGGGCGCGGTGCAGCGTCTCGACGTCCTCGGGGGTCACGACGGCGTCCGGGTTGAGGAGGAGCACGTCGGCGCCGGGGACCTGGCGGTGGGCGAGGGCGTGGTTCACGCCTGCCGCGAAGCCTCCGTTGCGCCCCGGGTCGAGGTACCGGCCGCCGGCGAGCTCGGTGATCTCGCGGATCGCGGGCAGCGACGAGTTGTCGACGACCGTGATCGGGTACTTCCCGGCCAGGGGCGCGAGCGCGTCGCGCACCATCGCCGGCGCGCCGTAGGCGACGACGACGACCTCAGGGGGCGTCGCGGGCAGGTCGAGGGCCGGGGACGCACCGTGCGCGGGCGACGGGCGCGCACCGCGACCGCCCGCGGCCGTGCCGTACAGCTCGAGGTACTGCGCCGCGACCTCCGTCCACGAGCACTCCGCGGCCCGTCGCGACCCCGCGGCGCGCAGCTCGTCCGCGAGCCCCACCTCGTCGCGCACCCGAGCGATCGCGGCGCGCAGGGCTGCCGGGTCGTCGGGCGGGACGAGGAGCCCCGCGCCGCCGACGACGTCGGGCAGGGCGCCGGTGCTCGTCGCGACGACGGGCACGCCGCACGCCATCGCCTCGACCGCGACGCGCCCGAACTGCTCGACCCAGCCCGGCGTCTCGCGAGAGGGCACGGCGAGCACGTCGAGCGAGCGGTAGAACGCGGCGAGGTCGCCGCCGTCGAGCGGGCCGAGGAACCGGACCCGGTCGGCGAGGGGACGTGCGGCGGTCTCGAGCGCGGCGCGCTGCGGGCCGTCGCCCGCGAGCACGAGCTCCGTCCCCGCGTCGCCGGAGACCGCGTCGAGCAGCGTGTCCACGCCCTTGTGCGGCGCCAGGCGCCCGGCGTACCCGACGCACAGGCGGCGCGCAACGCCGGCGCCTGCGGCGTGGTGCGCTGCCGGTGGGCCGGCCGGCCCACCGGCGCGACCACGGGGCGGGGCGAAGGCCTCGAGGTCGACCCCGAGCGGGATCACCGCGACCCTGCCGCGCGCCCCCTTGTCCCGCACGATGCGGGCGGCCTCCTCGTTGCACACCGACACCCCGGCCGCACCACGCAGGGCGCGTGCCTCGAACCATCGGAACGGCCACGGGTACCGCTTGCGCAGGTTCTGGGCCGAGTAGAGGACGTAGGGCGGTGCGGAGCGGCGGGTGAGGAGCCCTCGCAGGCGCGCCAGGGCGAGGATCTCGGCCGTGGCGAGGGCGAACGGCTCCTCGTGCAGGTCGAGGACGTCCCAGTCCTCGCCGAGCGCGCGCCACAGCGGGCGCGGGTCGTAGACGAAGAGCGCCGGGTGCGAGCCGAACGTGCGCACCCCGCGCACCGGCTCACCCGGGCGGGGGACCAGACGGACCGAGGCGCCCCCCTCGTCCCACGCACGCGCCGACAGGAGCCGGACGTCGACGCCGAGGGCGCGCAGCTCCCGCTCGCGCTCGCGCCACGCGTCGACCACGGCGCTGTGCGAGACGCGGAGGATCCTCATGTGGGAGATTGTCCCCCAGCGGTCGGCGGATCCGGCGAGATCCCGCCGATTTCACCCCGCCCGGTCCCCGGCCGGGCGACGTCGACGAGAGGCCCCGATGAGCGTGGACGAAGGGCGCAGCCCGGCGGAGGACGCCGACGACCCTCCGCGGGTGTCCGTCGTCGTCGCCACCAACCGAGGCGGGCCGTTCCTCGCCGAGGCCCTCGCTTCGGTCGTCGCCCAGACACTGCCCCCCGCCGAGCTCGTGGTCGTGGACGACGGGTCGCCCGATCCTGACGCGCTGCGGACGATCACCGACGCGTTCCCGGTCGCCCGGGTCGTGCGCACGCAGCCGTCGGGTGTCTCTGCCGCGCGCAACCGGGGGGTCCTCGAGACGACGGGCGAGCTCGTCGCGTTCCTCGACGACGACGACCGCTGGCACCCCGACCGGCTGCGCCGCCACGTCGAGGTCATGGCGCCCCGCCCCGACGTCGTCGTCAGCTACTGCGGGATGCGGACGATCGACGCCGCCGGCGACGTCGTCGTCGAGGCGGACCAGCGTGCGGCGGCGGACCGCCGCGACGTGATCCGCGGGCCGGGGGTCATGCTGCCGAACCTCGTGATCCGGCGCGAGACGTTCGACGCGATCGGCGGGTTCGACCCCGCGTACCGCCAGGGAGAGGACCTCGACCTCGTGCTCGACGCCGCGGCGCACGGTCCGTTCGCGTTCGTCGACGAGGCACTCGTCGACTACCGCTACCACCCGTCCAACACCACGCGCTCGTACCGCGACCTCGCCACCGCGATCCGCACGATCCTGCGCGTGCACCGCGCCGCCGCCCTCGACGAGGGGCGCGCCGACCTGGTCGGGGCGTATGACGACCGCCTGCGTGCGAACGACCGGTTCGCGTGGTGGAGCGCCGGTCGCGCGGCCCGGACCGCGCTGCGGGAGCGGCGGGTCGGTGCGGCGCTCGCGGACGGGACGTGGGCGCTGCGGTTCGCCCCGACCGCACCCGTCACCCGGCTGCGCCCCGTGCGACCCGCCGACGGAGGCTCCTGACGGCGCGCAGCGCCCTCAGTACCAGTCCGCCGGTGCCGTGGAGCGGAGCTCGCCCCATCGCTCCTCGAGGACGGCCCCGACGCGCGCCGAACCTGCGCCGAACCCCTCGCGGCGCGCCTGGTGGAGCGTCGCGACCAGCACCCGGGCCGCGAGGAGCGAGAGGCGCCCCGAGGCGCTCGCGTCGAACCGGGACCCGGCCGCCTGGAAGAGGCGGTGCATCTCGCCGTCGAGCCCTCCGTCCAGGTAGGTCTGCAGGACGGGACCTCGCGCGTTCCCGACGATCCCCAGCGGGAAGTAGAAGAACGGGTCGTCGCGGACGGTGACCAGGTCGATCGGGACGGGTGTCCGCCGGGAGACGACGATCAGGTTCTTGACGTTCGCATCGGTGCCCGACGGGACGAGGGGCCACGACGCGGCCGCGTGCCGCAGCGCCGGCGGGTCGACGTAGGCGCGCATGGCCGGCGGGAGGGCCGAGTGCTCGACGAGCGCGAGGGCGTCGCCCAGGCGGTCCGCGCTGGAACCGCCGCCCTCGGCGCGCACGAGCGCGGTGTAGCTGCCGAGCAGCACCTTGACCGCGGCGACCTGCTCCGTGGCCGACAGCTCGAGGAAGTGCACCCCGTCGACGAACTC
This sequence comes from Cellulosimicrobium sp. Marseille-Q4280, assembly GCF_943181405.1. Classification (GTDB taxonomy): domain Bacteria; phylum Actinomycetota; class Actinomycetes; order Actinomycetales; family Cellulomonadaceae; genus Cellulosimicrobium. Next base: position 987,301 of record NZ_CALPBY010000001.1, on the reverse strand, counting down.
CTCGACGACCATGCCGTCGTGGACCTCGAACGCCGGCATGGGGACGTGCGCCCCGTAGCGGCTGCGGAGGGCGACGTAGTCGCTGCCGACGCCGGTGCCGCCGCCGACCCGCGCCACGCGGCCCCCCGAGGGGTCGAGCAGGACGAGCCCGCCGTCGTGCGTCGACGTGGCGATCGAGTAGCCGGTAGGCCCGCCGCGGCCGACCAGCCAGACCGGCGGTGCCGCGACGCGGACCGTCCTCGCCAGACGGGCGACCATCCTCGTCACGCCCGGCGCTGGCCTCGGACCGTGCTGGGGCGGTCGGGTCCGGCGCAGGTGCTCGGGCACCGGCTGCCGCCAGCGTCTCCAGGTGCGACCGTCGTCCGCCACGTAGACACCGCGTCGGAGCAGCGGCGCGTACGGCAGCACCGCCCGGCGGGAGGTGGCCTTGGCCGCGGCGAGCCGGCGCACCCCACGGGCGACGGACCAGGAACGGGCGACGGCGACCTTCGCCCCTGCCAGCACCGCGGAGCCGTTCGCCGCGCGGACCGCTCGCAGGGTCATGCGCGTCCCGCGCCCCGGGAGGGCGGGTCGACCGGTCCGGCCGACCGTGCGCGACGCCTGGCCCACAGTGTGTAGCGCCAGAGAACAGCGCCCTTCGTCCCGCGGGCCGACCGGTAGGCGCGCCGCGCCAGCGCGGACACGCGGGTGCGGGGCGCGGTGCCGACCCGGACGGTGCGGTAGCGCAGGCGGTGTGACCGCTGCTCGCGGTCCGACCCGTCCAGGAGGACGTCCAGCGGCATGCCGGTGTAGGGCAGCCACCGCTTCTCGTAGGACATGTCGCCCACGGGGCGGTCGACGGCGAGCTCCGGTGGTACTCCCACGAAGTTCGCGCTCCGAGCGAACGGAGGTGGGTCGCCCGCGTACCGGTGCAGGAACTCGAAGTCGACGACCCGGAGGCCGAGCCTGCGGTCGACGACGAAGTTCTGAGGCTTGGCGTCCACGAGGTCGTAGCCGAGCTCGTGGAACCGACGCAGGACCGCGACCATCTCCCGCAGGACCCCGAGCGGAACGAGCCGTGGTCCACGGGAAGTGTCGAGCGGTCCGAGGACGTCGTCGAAGAACGGGCACGTGAACCAGTTCGCCCCCGAGTCGAGGACCGGCGGCACGGCGTCCACGAGTCCGGACAGCTCGCGCATCGCCCAGAGCTCACGGTCCTTGAAACGGAGGAACCCCCGCGCGAACGTCTTGCGGACGACAGGACCGTCCGGGCCCTCGACGACCTCGACGCGGGCGCGCCGTCCACGGCTCAGCGTGCGCAGCACCGGGAGCTCGCCACGCAGCTCGCCGCGCCGCTCGCCGACGTCGGCGCGGATCGCCGCCACGGACCCGGGGGCGGCGATCTCGAGGTACTCCCAGGCCTCCTGCTCGTTGTCGGAGGAGTGGATCGGGTTGAACGCGGCACCGGCGTGGGTGGCAGCCTCGACCGCGTCCCGCACCCTCCGCTTCGCGACGACGACCTCCGCGTTCGTCAGGTGCGGGTAGCGCGACAGGAGGTCCGGGTGCGGTTCCTCGGGGTCGTGGTGCAGCGCCGCGACGACGACTCTCGGGTCTCCGCCGCTGACGGGGAACGGACCCTTGCCCCAGTTGCCTCCGCGAAGGCTCTGAGCGGTGCGGGAACGCGCCGCGTCGTCCAGCTCGACCGTCGCCACGACGTCGAACCCGACGTGCTCGAGCTCGTCCAGCACCTCGGGGAGCGTGAGCGTGGCGAGCGTCCGTTCCCGGACGAGGAAGACCGTGAGCTCCGACTCCTCGGCCTGCATCTCCTGGGTCTCCCCGAGCGCCGCCCTGATCCACCGGTTCGACGGCGCGAAGCGACGCAGGGCGTCGAGCGGTGGGCGCCACCCCACTGCCACCAGATAGGCGTCGACGTCCTCGAGCGTCCGCAGCGGCGGTGCGCCCTGGAGCGTGGTCAGCCGTGCGAGGGCGGTCGGGTAGTCGTGCTCGGGCTCCTGGTCCGCCGGTCCCAGCAGACCGGACGGGAACCCCGACGTCGGCCCCTTGTGGTACACCGCGTGGTACGCGAGCGAGCGCAGGTGGTCCTCCGGCGCCGGCGTGAGGAACCCGCTGGGATGCACCACCGCACGGTCGAGGAGCCCCGTCGCCAGCTGCGGCGGGTAGTAGGCAGCACCCAGGTAGTCGGAGTGGTCCAGGCCGGATGCGCTGTACAGGTCGACGGGGCAGGTCCCGGGCTCCGACTCGACGAGCGCTCGGAACGCGTCCGCGTCGTCGTCGGCCACGAGGACGTCCAGGTCCTCGCCGGGAGCGATCTCGGGAAGGGACTCGAACCATCTCAGCACCGCGTAGCGCAGTCCTGCCTCCTTGAGGCGCGCCGCCAGGCCGGCCGCCCCCCACACGGGGGAGAAGTACGTCCGCGGTGCGGGCTCGCCGTGCTGAGGCACCTCGTAGAGGTCGAGACGGACGCCCTCGCACGTGGCTCGACCCCGTGGTCGGAGCCGGCCGATCGTCCGCGCCGAGAGCGCTGCGGCGCGTCGCTCGAGGTCGAGCGGGCCCGAGCCCGCCTCGACGGCGAGCAGCCGCACGTGGTGGAGGTCGCGGTGGGCCCACAGGACACGGGTCCAGGGCCCGCGGAGGACGAGCACGTCGGTGCTGTTGCGGATCGCCTGGTCGGGCGTCGTCAGGGGATGGACGCGGTGCGCGAGGTCGTCGCCGACGTCGGACCGGACCGCGTCGAGCAGGTGCGGCGGGACCAGTCCGAGATAGTGCGTGGCGAGCCCCGACCGTTCGAGGGCACGCGCGAGCACCCCGTCCGTGGCCCCGATCTCGAGGACACGTGCACCGGGTGGCACGACAGTCGCGAGATCCACACGGCGACCCTATGGCAACGGAAACTGTGCACGGGCCGCTCGTCGCGAATTCACCCGGGCGACATCCGGGTGTGGCACGGGCCGGCGCCGGGCGCCGGGGGATCGTGGGGGAGCCACGGCTATGCTCGGCGTGTCGTGGACGACCCGCGATCCCCGGACGAGGAGAGACGCATGGAGGACGCTCCCCGTCGGGTTGAGGACCTGCCGAGAGTCACGGTCATCATCCCGGTCTACAACGACGTCGAGCGCCTGAGGCTCTGTCTCGACGCGATCGCGGAGCAGGACTACCCGGCCGACCGGTTCGATGTCGTCGTGGTCGACAACGCGTCGACCACCGACCTGCGGCCGGCGCTCCCCGACGACGACCGGTTCGTCATGGTCGGCGAGACGCGGAGGGGTTCCTACGCGGCCCGCAACGCCGGGCTCGAGGTTGCGACCGGCGAGGTGCTCGCGTTCACCGACGCCGACTGCCGGCCGTGGCGCGACTGGCTGAGCACGGCGGTCGCGACGCTCCGGGGCCTCGACGCACCGGACGCCGTGGGAGGCCAGATCCGGCTCGTGTTCCGGGACGGCCCCGAACCCGTCACCGGACCGGAGCTGTACGAGTCGGTGCACGGGTTCGACCAGGAGCGCTTCGTGACGACGTTCCACTTCGCCGCGACGGCGAACCTCGTCGCGACGGCCGACGCGGTACGGGGCGTCGGCGGGTTCGACGCCGCGCTCCAGTCGGGCGGCGACGACGACTTCGGACATCGGCTCCGAGCGGGCGGTCGCCGCCTCGTCTACGCCGCCGGCGCCGTCGTCGACCACCCGTCGCGGCCGACCTGGTCGGAGCTCACCACCAAGTCGGTCCGCATCGCGAAGGGCATGGCGGACCTCACGGAGTCGGGACCGCCGCGGGACGCGGCACGGGCCTCGGTGCGTGAGCTGCGCGCGGGGACGACCGTCTGGTTGAGCATCTGGACCAAGCCGTGGCCCACGACGCCGCGCGGCAAGGCCGGGTATGCGGCGGCCATGAGCTGGGTCGCGGCCATCCGGCTGGCGACCTGGACACCACGTCTCGTCCGCCGGGCGCTGCGCCGCGGCCGCCCGACCTGACACCTCGCTCAGGCGAGGTCGGGCGCGAGCGGGACCTGCGGCGTGCGGGGGTCGGGGACGACGCGTCGGCCACGGGAGAACCCGAGCCGCCAGACGACGTCGGCGAGGTCCGACGGGTTGCCGAGGCGGGCAGCCTTGCGCACGGCGCGCCGGACCACCGACGACGCACGCGGTGGCGAACCACCCTGGGAGTCGTCGCGGAGCTCGCCCGCGCTCGGACGGTCGCCGTCGTCCGGGGCGCGGCGGGCGAGCGCCTGCGCCACGACCGCGTAGCGGTGCTCGAGCCAGCGCGAGCCCGCGCCGTAGGCGACGGCCTGCGCGTAGACGGCGCGGACGCCCTCCCTGGGGCGCACGGCGAGCACGAGGGTCGGGTCGAACGCCAGGCGGTGCCCGGCGAGCTGCAGACGCAGGCAGAGGTCGTCGTCCTCGCGCGTCGAGATGCTCTCGTCGAAGCCCCCGACGGCACGGAACGTCGCGGCGCGCACACCGAGGTTGCCCGCGCCCGCCGTGACGAACCCCGGCAGCCAGGGGATGCTGGTCAGGCCGTGCTCCTGCGGCGACCAGGACACGGCGACGCTGTGTCGTGACGTCGTCACCGTCGTGAACCGCCCCGCGACGACGTCGTGCTCGTCCAGCGCGCGGCGCATCCCGGAGACCCACCCGGGACCGACGCGGTCGTCGGCGTCGCAGAACGCGAGGCGCGGAGAGCGGGCGACCGCCGCGCCGGCGTTCCGTGCCGCCCCGGGGCCACGGACCGCGGAGGCGTCGACGAGGTGCAGCTCCGGCATCCGGCGCCGCCAGCGCGTCACGAGGGCCTGCGTGCCGTCCGTCGACCCGTTGTCGCAGACCAGCACCTCCCACGGGTGCTCGGGCCGTTGCGCGAGCAGGGCACCGAGCTGCACCTCGATCGTCCGTGCTGCGTCGAAGGCCGGGACGACCACGGAGAGCTCGGGGAGGCCGTCGGTCACGGTCGCACCATCCGCTGACGCGCGAGGCTCGTCACCCGGCGGTACCGGCCGACGAGCTCACCGGCCGTGAGCTCCCGGAAGCCCGCGGCGCGGGTGCGGGACAGGAGCCGGTCCAGGACCGCCGCGCGGTCGAACGCCGGGAGCCTCTCGCCGGGCCGGATCGTCTCGGGGTCCGCCCGCGTGTCGTGGAGCAGCAGGATCCCGCCCGGGAACACGGCGTCCACCGCGCGGTCCGCGACGGCCTCGGCGTCGTCGTCGAGCCAGTCGACCGCGTCGCCCGACCACAGGACGAGGTCGAGCCCGAGGCGCCGGAAGCCGACCGCCTGACGCAGCGTGTGGGCACCGTACGGCGGCCGGAAGAGGCGCACGGGCCGTCCCGCCACGTCCTCCACGAGGCGTTTCGCGGCACGGACCGTCGCGACCGCCTCGGCGTCCGAGAGGGTGAGGAGCGAGCGGTGGTCCGTGCCGTGCAGCGCGAGCTCGTGCCCCTCGGCCACGATGCGCGCGACGACGTCGGGGTGGCGCCGGACCGCGTCCGCGAGGACGAAGAAGGTCGCGTGCGCGTCCCAGTGCCGGAGCACGTCGAGGATCGGCGGGGTCTGCTCGGGGTCGGGGCCGTCGTCGTACGTGATGGCGTGCACGCGATCGGTCGTGTCGACGCAGAAGGTCCCGAGAGCGCCGGTCACGAGCCGGGGCACGAGGCCGCGGCCCACGGACACCCGGTGGAAGCGCCCCGCGGACCCGCCGGCGCGCTCGACGTCGCGGTGCCGGACGAGGAGCGGCCGCGCGGGCCTGCCGTTCATCGCGGCTCCTCGTCGCTCGGCGGCGTGCCCGCCGGCCGGCGGAGCCGGCGGAGGGAGTCGCGCGCGGCGGCGAGCCGCGGGAGCGAGCGGACGAGCGTGCGGTTCGCCGCCCCACGAGGGGCGAGCAGCAGGCCGACGAGCGAGCGTCGCTGAGGGTACAGCGCCGAGCTCTCGACGTTCTTGGGGTGCATGCACTGGTCGAAGAACTCGACGCGCGGTGCCTGGGCGAGGACGAAGTCGACCTCGGCCGCGCGGCCGACGACGCCCGGGCTCCACCGGGCGTAGCGCTCGTCGTAGGTGTCCATGACGCCGAAGACACCCCCTCCGCACACGAGCTTGACGGACATGTACAGCGTGACGTCCCCGGCCCGGAGGCTGAAGACCCGGAGGAGCCCTCGGGCGCGGAAGCCGTCCGCGACCTCGGTGAACCACTCGGCGGCGTTCGGGGTCACCCGGAGCGCGCCGCCCCGCGCCGTCGTGCCCTTCCACCCCGCGGCCTCGAGGTCGAGGAAGTCCTCGAACGCCTGGGGGTCGTCGCCGCGGGCCTCGCTGACGAGCGGCGCGCCGATCTCGCGCTCGAGCGCTCGCTCGAACCGCCCGATCTTCTTGCGCCGTCCCGGGCTGAGACCGTCGCGCCAGGTTCCCGGCGCGGGGACCGGTCGCATGCACGCGCGCTCGAACCGGTACCGCTCGATCACGGGGGTGCCCGTGGCGCGCGCCGCGTCGTACAAGGCGTCGTGCAGGGCCCCGGTACCCGGGAAGAGGGTGAGCTCGAGCAGGCCGGGCAGCCCTGCGCCGCGCCCGGCGAGGTGGTCGAGCATCGTCGTCAGGATCTCGGCGGTCCCGTCCCCGTCGACCAGCGGGGCGCACAGCGGTGCGCGCCGGGCGAGGAACGGACCGGCCGTGGTCGCGAACGGGACCGGCAGGCCCTGGAAGCGTCGCTCGACGCTCAGCGGGAGGAGGGCGAGCATCCGGTCGGCTTCCTCGACGACGACCAGAAGAATCCCCTCCGTGTCCGGGAACCAGCGGTCGGCCGTCAGGAGGAACGACGGGTCGAGGAACGGGTTCGGCTCCACGGCTCGTGCCGCGAGGTCCATCCAGCGCGACGCGTCCTCAGCCGTCACGTCCCGGAGCCGCAGCGTGCGCGTGCGTCGCGTCATGGTCGTCGAGCTCCCGTCGCGCGCCGGGGCGAGGCGGACAGCGCGGCGTCGAGCGCCTCGCTGGCACGCGTCCAGCTGCACTCGACGGCCCGACGCCTCCCGGCGGCCTGGGTGCGCGCCAGGAGGGCCTCGTCGTCGGCGAGCGCCGTGATGACCGCTGCGAGGGAGGCGACGTCCCCGGGGGGCACGAGGAGCCCGGCGTCGCCGACCGCCTCCGGCAGACCTCCGATCTCGGACGCGACGACCGCGGCGCCCGCGGCCATGCCCTCGAGTGCGGTGAGACCGAACGGCTCGGGCCACACGGACGGCACGACCAGGACGTCGGTGCGCCGCAGGATCTCGGGCAGGTCGGGCCGGGGGACGAACGAGGCGAACTCGACGGTCGCGCGCGTCGTCGCCGCGGTCCGGCGCAGGCCTTCCTCGTACGCGGAGAGGGGGGCGTCCGCGGCGAACCCCGGTCGACCGACCACCGTGACGTGGAGGTCGGGCCGGTCGAGCGCCCGGACGGCGTCGAGCAGGACGTCCACGCCCTTCTCCCGGATGACCCGGCCCACGAAGGTGATCCTCGTCGCCGTCTCGCGAGGCGCGCGAGGGCCGGCGAACTGCTCGGCGTCGACGCCGTTCGGTACGGCACGGACCAGGGCGCTCAGCTCCGGCGGGAGCATCCGTGCGGTCTCGTCCGCCAGGAACTCGCTCACGCAGACCACGGCGGCCGCCGGGCGCAGGACGCGTGCGGCCTCGCGCCGGCCGTAGGTGCGCAGCAGCTGGTTGTGGGCGTAGAGCACCGGTGCGTGCCTCGCGGCGACGAGAGGCACGGCCTGCGGTGCGTTGTGGGCGAGGACCACCGAGTCGGGCCACTCGTCCTGGTCCCGGAGAGCCGCCGCGAGGCGCCGTCGTGCCCCTGGCCTCGGGGAACCCAGCGCGGCCGCGACGAGGTCCAGGTACCGGTCGCTCCGGCGCTGCGGGGACTCGGCGTACTCGACGACGTCGGCGCTCGGGTAACGGGTCTCGTAGGTCCCGTGCGCCACGAGGACCGTCGAGCGGGGCGTCCTCCTCGCGGAGGCGAGCCCGTGGACGACCGTCGGGACGGCGCTCCCCGTGAGAGGTGAGAAGTGGTCGCCCGGCGTGATGAGGTGGACGTGGCGGCTCGACATCGCGCTCAGCCCCGCACGGACGGCGTGGCGACTCCGTCCCGGGCGTCCCTGCGCCGTGCGACGGCGGCCGCCGGGATCCCGGCCGCGAGTCCGGCGAGCTCGGCGACGGCGCGGGTGAGCACGATCGGAGACGTCGCACGCTTGCGCAGGGAGCGTCGGGTCCCGTCCGTCTTGAACGGCCGGAGGCGACGACCCGCCTCGCGGAGGTAGGCGTGCTGCGCGCGGATCGCGGTCCCCGCGTAGTGACGCGTGATGGGATCCCGCCACCCGAAGTTGCGGACGAGCATCACGACGTGGTTGCGACGCAGGTAGTACAGGTACCGGCGGTCGAACCGCTTGCCGCCGATGCCGTACGGTGCCGCGACGTGCCGGACGACAGCGCGCGGCGTGAAGAGCAGCTTCCCACCGGTGGCCCGCAGCCGGAGCGAGATGTCCGACTCCTCGCACAGGCACGTGCCGGGATAGTTGCCACGGATCCCGCCGATGGCGTCCAGCGCGCTGCGCCGGAACGACATGTTCGCGCCGAGCAGGTGGTCCACCTCGATCACCCTGCCGGGATCAGCGCCGAAGTGGCCGGTGAGCCGGCCGTCGGGCAGCAGCCGACCGATCTGTCCGAGGCCCTCGGACTCCTCGCCGGGGATGTCGTTGTCCGCGCGACCGCCGACCGCGACGACCGCCGGGTCCGCGTAGGGGCGCACGAGCTCGTCGAGCCAGTCCTCGGCCACGTACGCGTCGTCGTCGATGAACGCGACGACGTCGCCGCGCGTCAGGGCGAAGCCCATCTGGCGCGACTCCGGCGTCGTGCCGCGGCCCAGCGTGCTGTGGACCAGCCGGACCTCGGGGTACTCCTCGCGCACGAGCCGCCGCGTCGTGTCCGCCGGGGTGGCGTCGACGACGATCACCTCCAGCGGGGCGGTACGGAGCCGCTCGAGGTGCGTCAGGCACTCGCGCACGCTCTCGGGTCGTCCGTACGTCACGACGACGACGCTCACGGTGAGGGTCACGGTTCGCCTCCCGGCGGTTCGGGGACGGACACGAGGCGGAACCAGTCGCGCCGGCGCCACGGCGAGGTCAGCACGGTGCGGCGCGGGTGCCGGGATCGCTCGACCCACGACTCGTAGACGTCCGGCCGTGAGTAGTGGGCGGTGTGTCCCGACCAGCCGAACTTCTTGCGCATCGCCTCCGGCGTGCGGACCCACGAGAAGTGCAGGACCGCGCTGTCGGGTCCGACGACCTCGTGGACGATCTCGTCGTGCCGGTGGCTCGGGTCCGTGTTCCACGGACGCAGGTCGACGCGGTACAGCGGCACGTCGGCCTGCCGAGCGTGGGCGAGCCTCGTCCCGGCGCGCACGGCGAGCGGTCCCGGGAAGGACGCGGACGGACGGCCGAGCCGCGTGCTCGCCTCGAGGTAGCGACCGGGTGCGACGCGCGAGTACAACCACCGGGACGGGAAGTGCAGGCCGGACGCGCCGGACCTCTCCGCCGCGTCGATCGACGTGCGGAACGCCGACGGGTCGAGCATCACCTCGTCCGTGTCGAGCTGGAGCACCCAGTCGGCCCCGTCGGACGCGGCGTCGAGCGCGGTCTGACGCTGGAAGGTGTCGTTGTCCAGCGGGTGCTCGTCGAGTCGTGCGAAGCTCCCGGGCGCGCGCACGCACTTGCGCTCCGAGTCGAGCGCGTCGACGACGGCGAGGCACTCGTCGACCGGCAGCGGGGTGCCGGTCCACGAGGTCCCCGTCACGTCGTAGGACAGCACGACGCGGTCGACCAGGTGGTAGTACGCGCGCAGGCTCGCGCCGAGGAAGCTCGGATCCGCGAGGAGCACGTACGCCGTGAGCCGCATCAGATGAAGTCCGCGAACTCGCGCTCGTTCTTCTGGAAGACGAGAGTCCCGGCGAGGAGGATCATCGGTGCCGCGACGAAGAGGGCGACGACCTGCCACGTGGGCGGGAGGTCGGTGCCGAGCAGCGACCAGCGGAAGGTCTCGAGGAACCACGTGACCGGGTTGATGTCGAACAGCCACCGCAGGTCCTCAGGGACCGACGAGAGCGCGTAGGCGACGGGGCTCGCGTACAGCAGGATCTGGACGAGCCACGGCAGGACGTAGCCGACGTCGCGGTACTTCACCATGTAGGCCGCTGCCGCGAGGCCGATGCCCGTCCCGATCATGAGGATGAGGAGCACCCAGACGGGGAGCAGCAGCACGGCCCATCCGGGGTTGATGCCGTAGACGAAGAGCAGCACCACGGCGAGGACGAGCGCGACGAGGAAGTCGAGCACGACCGACGCGAGGCTCGAGATGGGTACGAGCAGACGAGGGAAGAACACCTTCTGCACGAGCGACTGGTTGCCCACCATGGATCCGGCGGCGCGCCCGAGCGACCCGTTGAAGAGGTTCCAGGCGAGCATCCCCGCGAGCGTGAACAGGAAGGTCGGGATCGCTCCGGTCGACAGGCCGGCGATCTCGCCGAACACGATCGTGAAGATGCCCGCGCTGACGAGCGGCTGGATGATCACCCAGGTGACGCCGAAGATCGTCTGCCGGTACCGCACGATGACGTCGCGCAGCGCGAGGCGGACGGCGACCTCGCGCGCCGCCCACAGCTCGCGCCACGACGGCAGGTTGAGACGCCCCGGGGGCGTGATGACGGTGCGCTGGACGGTGTGCTCCACGTCAGACCCCCTCGTACTCGAAGTTCACGAAGACCATGCCCTTCTCGGTGCTCGACGTCTCGGTGAACTCCGGGTACGGGAGGTCGGGCAGCACCTCGAAGCGCCACGCGCCCTCCCAGGCGTCGAGCACGCCCGCCTGGCACGCGTACACGTCCACGGTGTACTGGCCGGGCTTGAGCCACAGGTCCCGCACCACGAGCCGACCGCGCTGGGCCTCCTCGGGGTCGAACCACTTCCCGACGAGCCGTGAGTCGCACTGCGCGATGACGGTGCCCTGGTCGTTGTTGATGTGCATCGAGACGAAGTAGGTCCCGATGAGCTTCTTGCTCGCCGGCGCCTCGAAGTCGACGACGATGTCCTGCGAGGACTTGACGAACTCGTCCTCCATGCGGACCGAGGACAGACGGACCTTGCCGTTGCCCGGCCGCTTCTTCGGATCGGACTGGGCCGCGGCGAAGCTCTCGAAGCTGTCCCGGTACGCCTGAAGCGTGCCCTCGACCGTGCCCGAGTACGTGAGGGTCCCCCGGTCGAGCAGGATCGCGGACGAGCACAGCGCCTGGACGGTCTGGAGCTGGTGGCTCACGTAGAGCACGGTGCGACCGCCCTGGGCGGCCTCGCGCATCTTCTGGATCGAGCGTCGCTGGAACTCCGCGTCGCCGACCGCGAGGACCTCGTCGATCGCGAGGATCTCGGTGTCGAGGTGCGCCGCGACGGAGAACGCGAGCCGCACGTACATGCCCGACGAGTACCGCTTGACGGGTGTCGCGAGGAACTTCTCGATGCCGGAGAACTCGACGATCTCGTCGTAGCGCTTCTGGATCTCCTTGCGCGTCATGCCGAGGATGGCGCCGTTGAGGTAGATGTTCTCCTTGCCCGTCAGCTCGGGATGGAATCCCGTCCCGACCTCGAGCAGAGAACCCACGCGACCGTTGAGCTCGATCCGCCCGCGCGACGGTGCCGTCACCCGGGTGAGGATCTTGAGCAGCGTCGACTTGCCGGCCCCGTTGCGCCCGACGATCCCGAGCGCCTCGCCGTGCGGGACCTCGAAGGACACGTCGTCGAGGGCTTCGAAGAGCGTGAACCGCTGCTTCCCCGTCGACCGGACCCACTGGATCGCGGCGGCCGCCGCGGTGGACGAGCGCTCGCCGGAGGCGCCGAGCCGGTAGGTCTTGCCCAACCCGGCGACGGTGATCGCGTGGTCTGTCGTCGTCGCCTGCACAGATGAAAGATAGTCGCCGGGACCGTGCGGACGGTCGGGTCGACAGGGTGAATCGCGCGCAGACCCCGGAGATCGCGGGTGAAAGTCCCGCGAGATGCTCGGACCCGGGGGGCCCGCGGTCCTACGATCGCCGGAACGGCACGCGGTGCCGGGCCTCCCGAGGGCGAGGGCGTGGATGAGCGACGACGAGCAGGTCGAGACGGCACCACGCCGAGCCGACGTCACCGCGATGAGCGGTCTCGTCGCCGCGGCGGTCGGGATCGTCACCGCCGTCGTGATGGGCAGCGGCACGGGACCGGCGTCGGGTACGACCCCTGTCCTCGCCACGCCGGAGGTGCCGGCGACCGCGCCGGTCACGCAGCAGGGTGCGCTGCCGCTGTGCGGGTTCCCGCGGCTCGACCAGGTCACGGACGACGGTGCCGGCGCCGAGGACCCCGGCGGTGTCCGGACCGTCGTGGACGACGTCGTCACGCTCGACGACGGCGAGCTCGTGACCTTCCGCGTGCTCGACGGCTCGGCGTACGTGCTCGAGTGGGACCGCGAGGCGACGTACACCGTGTCGCGCTACGTCCTCGCGACGGGCGACCTCGTCGCGACGACGCCGGTCGAGCTCGACTGGGACGGCGCGAGCGAGACCTTCACGACCGGGTCGTTCGAGGTGGACCCCGACGGGAGCGTCTACCTCCTCGACACGCTCATGCACCGGCGCGACCTCCTCAAGGTCGCGCCCGACGGCTCGACGACCTGGTCGGCGGCGATCCCCGAGGGAGAGCACACGGCGGGGGACCTCCTCGACCTCTACGGCACGGTGCGCTGGACGGTCGACGGCCGGACCGTCGTCGGTGTGCAGGAGGCCGGCGAGGTGCTGCACGAGGTCTCCGCCGACGGCGAGCTCGTCGGCACCGTGCCGTTCGAGGGAGACGTGCTCGCCCAGCTCCCCGACGGCACCGCCCTCGTGGAGTCGGACGAGCGTGACGGAGAGCGGCGGTCGCGAGACCTGCGGTCGGTCGGCCCTGACGGCGACGAGGGTGCCGTGGCCCTCGGGGCCTCGTGGGAGCGCGGTCGCCCGTTCGGCGTGCCGCGCGTGCCGTGGGTCGACGACGCGACCGGCACGACGACGGGTCCGTCCACCGGCGAGAGCGGCGACGGTCTCCTCGCGGCGCAGGAGAACCTGGGCTTCCGCTGGTGGGGGAGCGACGGCGTCTTCCGCGGTGTCTGGCCCGACACGCACAAGGACCTCGAGCAGCCGTTCGCGCTGTGGGAGCGCACGCCCGTCCTGCGCGACGGGACGGACGGCGCCGCGCCCTACTACGTCCTCACGCACGGCGAGGACGGGGGCTTCTCGGTCACGGAGATCACCGCGGACCGCATGGCCTACCAGCTCGGCGCCCCCGTGAAGTACAACGCCGCCAACGAGGAGCTCTTCGGCGGCCTCGGCCTCGGTGCCGGCCTGCTCGTCGACGCGCCCTACGGCGTCTTCCCCGACGGGACCGAGCCGCGCGTCGTCGCGGCGTTCGACGACGCGTGGGCCGCGCACGCGGGTGCCTACCGGCTGCGGTACCAGGTGCGCGGGGACCCGCGCGTGTGGGACCCGGTCGTGGGCGAGGAGACCGTCGTCGAGCTGCCCGCGGACGGTGCCGACGTCCCGCTCGAGCTCCCCACGACCCGCCCCGGGGTGTACGAGGTCGACGCCGCGCTCGTGGACGTCGCCACCGGCGAGGCCGTGTCGGGCACGTGCCTGCGCTACACGGTCGCCGCGGCAGGCAGCGACCTCGACCCCGCGGCGCTCGCGGACGGCGCCGACTGGGGCGGCGCCGGTCCGCTGCGCGGCGTGCAGCTCGCGGACCAGCTCGGCGTGGGCAGCCACCGCACGCAGCTCGACTTCGGTGCGATCGTGCCCGACCCGACCGCCGAGCCGGACGCCGACGAGCTGGTCTGGGACTCGCTGCCGAAGGCCGCCTTCGAGTCCGACGACGAGGAGGGCGAGGAGCAGGCCGACGTCGACCCGTTCGCCGAGCTCGCCGCTGCGGCGCAGCTCGCGGACGAGACGGGTGTGATCCTCACCCTGCAGCTCGGGTCGGGCGGGGAGGCCGAGCAGGCCGCGGTCGAGGCGGGCACGTGGGAGGGCTGGGCGCGGCTGATCGTCGCGGAGATGCTCGACCGCGCGCCGCAGATCCGGCACTGGCAGCCCTGGAACGAGCCGAACAACACCGGCTTCGACGACGCCGCGGCGTACGAGGAGCAGGTGGGTGCGCCGTTCGCCGCGGGCGCGCGCGCGGCGTCCCGCGACGTCGTGGTCGTGGGGGGCAACACGCTCGGCGTCGAGCCGGAGTGGTGGGCCGACCTCGTCGCGGCCGGTGGCTGCGACTCGCTCGACGTCGTCGGGATCCACCCGTACACCGGGTTCAACCGGTCGTGGGAGGAAGAGGGCTTCTCCGAGGACGGTGCCGAGCTCGACGAGCTGCGCGCGGCGATCGCCCCGTGCGGCGACGTCCCCGTGTGGGACACGGAGACGGGGTGGTGGTCCGACGGCGTCGCGAACTTCTGGGCGGGCGGGTCCGACGTCGTGCGCAAGCTGCTCTGGTACGGCGTCGAGGGCGTCGACGAGTGGACGTACTTCTTCTCCGAGGGCGGGTTCGGGGAGGCCGGGAACTCGTGGTCCCTCCTGCAGTACGGGCAGTACGTCAAGCCCGCCGGCGCGGCGTTCGCGGCGAGCGCGCCGTTCCTCGAGGGCTTCGGGCCGCCCGGGGCGGTCGGGACCGGAGCCCCGGGAGTGCACGCCGTGCGTGCGGACGGCACCGGCGCGACGTACGCCGGGGCGGAGCTCCTCGCGGTGTGGTCCGAGGACCTGTCGACCTCCGTGCGGCTCTCCGCGTCCGGAGGTCCGGTCACGGTGACGGCGCGCGACGCGTACGGTGCCGAGCGCGGCCTCGAGATCCCCGCGGAGGGCGTCGAGATCCCGGTGAACGGTGCGCCCGTCCTGCTCGTCGCCCCCGCGGGCGCAGGGCTCGAGGTCGCGCCGGTCGAGACGTTCGGCGACGACGTCCTCGAGGGCCGCCCCGTCACGGCCACGTCGACGCACGAGGACGCCGGGGACCCGGAGGTCGTCACGTCGGGGACGTTCGCGGTGCGCGAGCCCTGGCGCTCGGGCCGGCTCGCGGACGGGTCGGTCGACGAGGCACCGGCCGTCGAGGTCGCCACCGACGGCCCCCGCACGATCGACCGGGTCGCGGTCGCGACCGCCGGGATCCGGTGCTGCACGTCCGGCCTGCGCGACTACACCGTCTCGGTCCGGGCGACCGACGGGACGTGGCACGACGTCGCGCAGCAGACCGACCAGTTCCTCGACCGCGTGGCGCTGTTCTCCTTCGAGCCGGTCGAGGCCACCGCGGTGCGGGTGTCGCTCCCGATGACGACGGAGCGCGACGTGCCGGTGCTGGCCGCGAACTACACGGGGATCGTGGGCGGCCTGCACCCGGACTTCATCCCGCTCGCGACGGAGAGCGAGTGGATCGCGACCATCAGCGCGATCCGTGCGTGGGAGCCCACGGCATGAGGGCGGCCCGGGGGTCAGCCGCGCTCGGCGACCGCGCGCCAGACCGCGGCGTGCCGGGCCGCGCTGCGCTCCCACGTGAACGTGGCGGCGCGGGCCCTGCCGCGCTCGACCGTCGACGCGACCGCCGGGTCGTCGGTGGTGACCCACAGCAGCCCCTCGGCGATGCTCGCGCCGTCGGGCTCGACGAGCACGCCGCCGTCGCCCACGACCTCGGGCAGCGAGCTCGTGCGGGCGGCGACGACCGGGACGCCCGAGGCCATGGCCTCCAGGGCGGGAAGGCCGAACCCCTCGTAGAGCGACGGCACCACGACCGCCGCGGCCCCCGCCACGAGCCCCGGCATCAGGTCGGCGGGGAGGCGCCCGACGAGCCGGGTCCCGGGCAGGTCGGCGAAGAGGGACGTGCGGCGCGGGTGCGGGGGCCCGGACATCACGAGCGTGAGGTCCGGACGCGCGGAACGCACCGCGCGCCACGCGACCGCCAGCTCGTCGAGGTTCTTGCGCCGCGAGGCCCCGCCGGCGTGCAGCACGTACGGGCCCTCCACGCCGAGCGCGGCGAGACGCTCGCGCGGCAGCGGCGTGGCGTCGAAGTGCACGGGGTCGACCCCGTTGTACGCGACGACGGGCCGCTCCGAGAGCCCGAGGACCTCGGCCGCCTCGTCGGCGCTGAACTCCGAGACGGTCACGACCGCGGCCGCACGACGGACCTCCTCGGCGGCGGCCCGCACCGGGGCGGACTCGTCGTCGTAGCGCCACGACACGACGTCCTGCACGGCCACGACGTCGCGCGTGGGGTGCGGGGGGAGGTCGAGACCGACCCGGTGCACGACGGCGCCGCGCGGGTACACCGCGCGGCCGACCGCCCGGCGCACGCCCGCGCCGGCGCCGGCGAGACGGCCGAGCGGGAGCCGGTGCGTGCCGGCGAGCGGCGAGCGCAACGACCGGAAGACGGCGCGGTCGACGCTCCAGGCCTCGGGGCCGGTCGTGCCGTCGGCGTCGCTCGTGAGGGCGGTGGCGGCGCGTGCCGCGACCTCCTCCTGGTAGACCTGGGCGCCCATGGGGACCTCGACCGCGACGGTCGCGACGACGAGCTGCGGCATCGGGCGGTTCTCCCTCGGGACGTGCCGTCCGGCCTGCTCGGAGCGGAAGGCGCGGTCGGTAGGATTGCCCACTCTAGTGGCGTCGGTACCCCCACGGACCTGCGCGAGCGGGTGATGAGCGGGTGATCGTCGGGCGAGCGCGGGACCTTCCGCGAGACGGTGAGGGACGGATGACGGAGCGGCGCGTAGCCCTCGTCGCGAGCTCGTTCGACCCCTACACGGGTGGCGTGGAGTCGCACGTGCGGCACGTCGCGCGCGTCCTCGCCGAGCGCGGGACGCCGGTCGAGGTCTGGACGGTCGACCGCGGCGAGCACCTCGGACCCCGGCTCGTCGACGACGTCCTCGTGCGGTACCTGCCGACCCCCCAGCCGTCGCGCCGGGCGGGCGACGTCGCGCGGTTCGCGCTGGCCGCACCGGCCGCGGCGATCGCGTGGGCGAAGGCCTACCGGGCCTTCCGGCCGGACGTCCTGCACGTGCAGTGCTTCGGGCCCAACGGCGCCTACGCGCTCGGGCTGCGGACGCTGACCCGGACCCCGCTCGTCGTGAGCTCGCACGGCGAGACGTTCGCGGACGACCATGCCGTGTTCGACCACTCGCGCCTGCTGCGCGCGGCGCTCGAACGCTCGGTCGGCGTGGCGGCCGCCGTCACGGGGTGCTCGCGCGTGGTGGCCGACGACCTGACACGGTTCGGGGCGCCCGACGCCGTGGTCGTGCCCAACGGCGTCGACCTCTCCGTGGGGACGCCGTCCGCCGGGCCCGACCTGGCCGGGCCCGACCTGGCCGAGCACGACCTGGCCGAGCACGACCTGGAGGTCGGTGTCCGGCCCCTGCCCCCGACGACCTCCGTGCCCGGTCCGACCGCACGCGAACCCGTGGTCGTCGCCGTCGGCCGGATCGAGCACGTCAAGGGCTTCGACCTGCTCGTCGACGCCTTCGCGTCGTCCGCCCTGCGCGACCGCGCGCGGCTCGTCGTCGTGGGGGACGGCAGCGAGGCGGCGGCGCTGCGCCGCCGCGTCGTCGCAGCCGGGCTCGAGGACCGCGTCGACCTCCCGGGCCGGCTCGACCCGCCGGAGGTGGCGGCCCGGATGGCCGAGGCCGCCGTGGTCGTGGTGCCCAGCCGGGCGGACGCGGCACCGCTCGTCGTGCTCGAGGCCTGGCGCTCCGGACGTCCCCTGGTGGCCACGACGCGCGGCGGCCCTCCGGAGATCGTCACCGACGGGGTGGACGGGGTGCTCGTGGACCCGCAGGACACGCGGGCGCTGGCGGGCGCGGTCCTGGGTCTGCTCGACGACCCGGCGGCGGCCGCACGGATCGGCGCGGCGGGCCGGTCCCGGGTCGAGGACTTCACGTGGGAACGGGTCGTCGACCGCTACGAGGACCTCTACGCACGGGCGGTCAGGGTGCCGGCGCGCTGACGCCGTCCGACGGCGTGCCCGTCGCCCGGGGGTCGCGCGCCGGCCTGGCGAGCGTGCGCCGCGGGACGTCGAACGCCCAGGACACCGCCACCGTGGCCGCGGCAGCGACGAGGAGCGACCCGACGACGTCGCTCGGGCGGTGCGCGTACGTCACGACCGACGCGAGCGCGGACAGGCCCGTCACGGCGAGACCCGCCCACCCCGCCACCGGGCGCGTCGCCGGTGACGGCCAGAGGATCCAGATCGCGACGCACAGCCCTCCCACGACGGCGACGTGCCCGCTCGGGAACGTCTGGTGCGCGTACCCGTAGCCGCCGAGGTCGGGGCGCACGAGGAGCTCGCGCAGCCCGACCGCGACACCGACGGTGGCGACGGTGACGAGCAGCGCGCCGGCGAGGTCGCGCCAGGCCCGGCGCACGAGGGCCACCACGCCGAGCACCGCGGCGACGGCTGCGCACGCCACGGGCAGCCCGCGCCGCAGGGCGCCCGCGACGTCCGCGCCGGAGTCGTGGAGCGGGGCGAGCGTACGGAAGGCGCCCGCGTCCGCCTGCTGGCCGGCGGCGGTGAGGTGGGAGGCCGCCCAGAGCACGACGAAGGCGCCCAGGATCAGCAGGAGCATCACGGCCTGCGCGGGAGGCCGGCGCCGCGCCGGTGCGGGCGCACCGTCGGGCCGGTCCGAGGAGGAGGGCACCCGTCGAGCATGGCGGAGGAGTGCGGGCGGTGTCACGGGTGCACACGAGCTCCGGCGGGTGAAAGTCGCGGCGCGGCGCGTGCTGCCGTGGGCAGCGGGTCGCTGCCGGTGTCGGTACTCCGGCGTAGGCTGGTCGGCGCTGCAGGACCAGCCCGGACCCGGCCTCCACGAGCCGCACGGTCCGGGCCGTTCATGCTGCCCCCTCGACCGACGCGCCCCGTGACTCCTCGCCCGACGCCGCGGGCCGACCGCCGTCCTCGGAAGGAACCGAACGCATGAACCTCACCGGCATCCTGCCGACGTTGCTCGCCGACCCTGCCGCGGCGGCCGCCGTCGAGCACGTGCGCGCGCGGGGCGAGGCGGACGTCGTCGGCCCGGCCGGTGTCCGGCCCCCGCTGCTCGCCGCGATGGCCGGCGCCCGGGCGACCGGGCCGGTGCCGGACGGCGACGTGGCGGCGCGGGCCGCTGCGGCGGCGTCGGGCGCGGGCGAGTGGACGGCGGGGTCGCGGCCGCTCGTCGTGGTGACGGCGACGGGACGCGACGCGGACGAGCTCGCCGCGAGCGTGCGCGCGTACCTCCCGGACGACCTGGCGGACCTCGTCGCGGTCCTTCCGAGCTGGGAGACCCTGCCGCACGAGCGGCTCAGCCCCCGCGCGGACACGGTCGCGAAGCGGATCGCGGTGTTCCGACGGCTCGCGCACCCGGACGTGGAGATCGGACCGTCAGGTCCTGTGCGGGTGCTCGTCATGCCGGTCCGTGCGCTCCTGCAGCCCGTCGTGGACGGGCTCGGGGACCTCGTGCCGGTCGCTCTCCACCCGGGTGACTCCGCCGACATGACGGAGACCGCCGAGCGCCTCGTCGCGGCGGCCTACTCGCGGGTGGACATGGTCGAGCGACGCGGCGAGTTCGCGGTGCGCGGCGGCATCCTCGACGTCTTCCCGCCGACGGAGGACCACCCGCTGCGCGTCGAGTTCTGGGGCGACGAGGTCTCCGAGATCCGCTGGTTCGCGGTCGCCGACCAGCGCAGCCTCGAGATCGCGGAGCACGGGCTGTGGGCGCCGCCGTGCCGCGAGATCCTCCTCACGGACGCGGTCCGCGCGCGCGCCGCGGCGCTGGTCGAGGAGCTGCCGGGCGCGACGGAGATGCTCGACAGGCTGGCCGCGGGCATCGCCGTCGAGGGCATGGAGTCGCTCGCGCCCGTCCTGGTGGACCGCATGGTCCCGGTCCTCGAGCTCGTCCCGGACGACGCGCTGCTCGTCCTCGACGACGCCGAGCGCGTGCGTCGGCGCGCCCACGACCTCGTGGCGACGACCGAGGAGTTCCTCGCCGCGGCGTGGACCGGCGCGGTCGCGGGGGGCAAGACGCCGCTCGACCTCTCCTCGGCGTCGTTCGCGACGTTCTCCGACGTCCGGGCCGTCGCGCAGCGCCGCGGCCTGGGCTGGTGGACGCTGTCGTCGTTCGCGCTCGACAACCCGGACCTGGACGAGGCGCTCGACCCGACGGCCCCGCCCGCAGCGGGCGGGCCGGGTGCGGGCGGTGACCGCGCGGCGTCGGGCACGACGGGCCCGCGCGTGGGGGAGAGCGCCCACGGCGTGCCGACGTTCACGATCGGCGCGCGCGACGTGGAGTCGTACCGCGGCGACGTGGCGCGCGCGCTCGACGACATCCGCGGGCTCCAGCACGCCGGCTGGCGCCTCGTCCTCACGACGGAGGGCCACGGCCCCGCGAAGCGCATGGTCGAGCAGCTCGGCGCGGCGGACACCCCGGCGCGGCTCGTGTCGCGCCTCGACGACGAGCCCGAGGGCGGCATCGTCCTCGTCACACCGGCGATGGTGGGGAAGGGCTTCGTCGTCCCGGAGCTGCGGCTCGCGGTGTTCTCGGAGTCCGACCTCACGGGCCGTGCCGGGTCGAGCACGCGCGACATGCGCAAGATGCCGAGCCGGCGGCGCAACGTCGTCGACCCGCTGCAGCTCAAGGCGGGCGACTTCGTGGTCCACGAGCAGCACGGCGTGGGGCGCTTCGTCGAGCTCGTGCAGCGCACGCTCGGCACGGGGGGCAACGCGGCGACGCGCGAGTACCTGGTGATCGAGTACGCGAGCAGCAAGCGTGGGCAGCCGGGGGACCGGCTCTTCGTGCCGATGGACCAGCTCGACCAGGTGACGAAGTACACCGGTGGCGAGTCGCCGAGCGTCAACAAGATGGGCGGTGCGGACTGGGCGAAGACCAAGTCGCGCGCGCGCAAGCACGTCCGCGAGATCGCCAGCGAGCTCATCCGGCTGTACTCGGCCCGCATGGCGACGCAGGGGCACGCGTTCGGTGCGGACACGCCGTGGCAGCGCGAGCTCGAGGACGCCTTCGCGTACGTCGAGACGCCGGACCAGCTCGCGACGATCGACGAGGTCAAGTCCGACATGGAGAAGACGGTCCCCATGGACCGCCTGGTGTGCGGCGACGTCGGCTACGGCAAGACGGAGATCGCGATCCGCGCCGCGTTCAAGGCGGTCCAGGACGGCAAGCAGGTCGCGGTGCTCGTGCCGACGACGCTGCTCGTGCAGCAGCACTTCGAGACGTTCTCCGAGCGGTACGCGGGCTTCCCCGTCACCGTCAAGGCGCTGTCGCGCTTCCAGACGGCCAAGGAGTCGGAGGAGACGATCGAGGGCCTGCGGCTGGGGAAGGTCGACGTGGTCATCGGCACCCACCGCCTCATCACGGGCAACATCCGGTTCAAGGACCTCGGCCTCGTGATCATCGACGAGGAGCAGCGGTTCGGCGTCGAGCACAAGGAGACGCTCAAGCAGCTGCGCACGAACGTCGACGTGCTCGCGATGTCCGCGACCCCCATCCCGCGCACGCTCGAGATGGCGGTCACGGGCATCCGCGAGATGTCGACGCTCGCGACGCCGCCCGAGGAGCGCCACCCGGTGCTCACGTACGTCGGCGCGTACGAGGAGAAGCAGATCGCCGCCGCGCTGCGGCGCGAGCTCCTGCGCGAGGGACAGGTCTTCTACGTGCACAACAAGGTGGAGACCATCGAGAGGCAGGCGGCGCGCCTGCGGGAGCTGGTCCCCGAGGCCCGCGTGGGCGTCGCGCACGGCAAGATGAACGAGCACCAGCTCGACCAGGTGATCCGGGCGTTCTGGGAGAAGGAGCTCGACGTCCTCGTCTGCACGACGATCATCGAGACCGGCCTGGACATCTCCAACGCCAACACGCTCATCCTCGAGCGCGCCGACATGCTGGGGCTGTCGCAGCTGCACCAGCTCCGCGGGCGCGTGGGCCGCGGGCGCGAGCGCGCGTACGCCTACTTCCTCTACCCGCCGGAGCGGCCGCTCACGGAGACGGCGCACGACCGCCTCGCGACGATCGCCGCCCACACCGACCTCGGGGCGGGCATGCAGGTCGCGATGAAGGACCTCGAGATCCGCGGCGCGGGCAACCTGCTCGGCGGGGAGCAGTCCGGGCACATCGCGGGCGTCGGGTTCGACCTGTACGTGCGGATGGTCGGCGAGGCCGTCGCGAACTTCCGGGGCGACGGTCCGGAGGAGCAGCCGGAGGTCTCGATCGAGCTCCCGGTCGACGCGCACCTGCCCGAGTCGTACATCGCGACCGAGCGCCTGCGCCTCGAGGCGTACAAGAAGATCGCCGCCGCGACCGACGCGCCGCAGCTCGCCGAGGTCCGCGCCGAGCTCGTCGACCGGTACGGAGCGCTCCCGGACGTCGCGTCCGCGCTGTTCGACGTCGCGGACTTCCGCAACCACGCGCGCCGGGCCGGGCTCACGGACGTCACCGCGCAGGGCAAGTTCATCCGGTTCGCCCCCGTGGACCTGCCGGAGTCGGCGCAGCTGCGCCTCAAGCGCCTCTACCCGGGCACCATGCTCAAGCCCGCGATCCGCGCGTTCCTCGTGCCGTACCCGACGACGGCACGCATCGGCGGTCGTCCGCTGCGCGGCACCGAGGTGCTCCAGTGGGCGCGCCAGCTCATCGACGCGGTCGTCCTCGGCGAGGTCAGCGCGGCGGCGACGGTGGGGACGGCCGCCCGCGGCTGAGGTCGGCACAGCGCAGCCGGGGTCGGCACGCGCGGTCGGCGTCGGCGCGCAGCCGGCGTCGCGAGCCGGTGTCAGCCCTTGCGGCCGTCGAGGAAGTACGCGATCGGGCCGACCCAGTTGACGAGCAGGGCGATGCCCCACGCGAGCTTCGTCCCGTTGACCTGGTCTGCGGGGCGCTTCGCGAGGTCGCGGTAGGCGGCGGCCGTCAGCGTGACCTGGACGGCCCCGACGACGCCGACGGCGACCTGCTGACCTCTGCTGAGGTCGGCCCAGCGACGGTGCGTGCCCATGTTCCTGTCCTCTCGTCGTGGGGCGGCCGATGCCGGCCCTCTCTTCGACGCTAGGCCTTGCGGTCCAGGGATGCACGGGTCCGTGGTCCCGAGGTGCGGTGCGGCGCTGCTCCGGCCCTGCGGCCGCGATCGTCGCCAGGATTTGTTCAACCGTTGTCCTGCCGGCGCCCCCACCCCTAGGGTGAGAGCGGGCGCACCGGCGCGCCCGGTTGAGCGATCGCAAGGGAGCGATGATGCGAAGGACCTGGAGGACCGTCGCGGCGGGAGTGGCTGCGGCCCTCGTCGTGGGCGGGGGAGCGGGTGGCGCGATGGGTGTCGAAGATCCGGCGGGGGAGACGTCTGCGCAAGTCGATAACGATATCGACATCGTTCTGGAGAACGATTTTGAAGGCTCGGCCGCACCGTGGGGGCCACGCGGCCCGGTCACCCTCTCGCTCACGGGCACCGAGGCGCACGGCGGCGCGAGCAGCCTGCACGTCACGGGCCGCACCGGGGAGTGGAACGGTCCCGCGACGTCGGTCGCGACGCTCTTCGAGCCCGGCGCGACCTACGACGTCGAAGCCTGGGTCAAGCTGCCGGCCGGCGCCGAGGGGTCCTCCGGACTGCACTTCACGGTGCAGGAGACGAGCGCCGCCGGTGACGCCTACACGTGGGTGGGCGGCTCCGTCGCGACGACCGCCGACGGCTGGGTCCGCATCGGCGGCGCGTACACGATGCCCGACGCGCTGACGGCCGCGACGCTCTACGTCGAGGCGGCACCGATCGCCGGCGCGCACCCGTCGTTCCTCGTCGACGACGTCCTGGTGACGGCGCGCGACGCCGTCGACCCGGGCGACGCCGTCCCCGGCGGAGCGGTGAACCCCGTGACGACGCCCGTGCGGCTCGCGCAGGGCACGGGCGACGTCGCCGCCCTGACGTTCGACGACGGCCCGAACCCGGGCACGACGCCCGCCCTGCTGGACTTCCTCGCCGAGCACGACCTCCACGCTGTGTTCTGCGTGATCGGCCAGAACGTCGAGGCGCCGGGCGGCGCGGAGATCCTGCGCCGCATCGTCGACGACGGTCACGTCCTGTGCAACCACTCGACGGGCTACGCGGACATGGGTGCGTGGACCGCCGACCAGGTCCGGGCCGACCTCGTCGAGAACCTCCGGATCATCCGCACCGCGCTCGACGACCCCACGTACCCCGTGCCCTTCTTCCGCGCGCCGAACGGCTCGTGGGGCGGAACGCCCGCCGTCGCGGTCGCGCTGGGGATGCAGCCGCTCGCGGTCACGAACACCATCGCGGACTGGGAGACGCAGGACGTCGCGACGCTCACCGCGAACCTGCGCGCGGCCATGAAGCCCGGCGAGGTCGTCCTCGCGCACGACGGCGGCGGCGACCGGTCCGGCACGCTCGCAGCGGTCAAGACCGTGGTGACCGAGCGGCTCGCCGACGGGTGGACGTTCCCGTTCCCGCAGGGCACGCCTGCGCCCACCGGGCAGGCCCTCGTCGAGACCGACTTCGAGGACGGCCTCGACGGGTGGGTCCCACGCGCGGGCGACGCCACGACGCCGACGCTCGGCCTCACGACCGTGGCGCACGACGGCACGCAGGCGGCGGTCGTCACGGACCGCGACGGCCAGGGTGACGGGATCGGCCACGACGTGACCGGTCTCCTCGCCGCGGGCACGACGTACGAGCTGAGCGCCTGGGTCCGCTTCGCGGACGGTCAGCCCGCCGACGACGTCTGGCTGAGCATCGCGCGCACGGTCGGGGGCGCCACGTCGTACTCGACCCTCGCGCAGCTCTCGGGGATCACGAACAGCGGCTGGACGCAGGTCACGGCGTCGTTCCAGGGGGCTGACGCGGACTCCGCTCTCCTCTACCTCGAGACGGACTACAACGGCGACAACACGAGCGACCTGCTCGTCGACGACGTCGTCCTGCGCACGGCCGCACCTCCCGCCGTCGAGGACCTGACCGGCATCAAGGAGACCCTGGACATGCCGGTCGGTGTCGCGATCGACTCGCGCGAGACCGCCGGTGCCGCGTCCGAGCTGCTCCTGCGCCACTTCGACCAGGTCACGGCCGAGAACCACATGAAGCCCGAGGCCTGGTACGACGCCGAGGGCACCTTCCGACCCCACCCCGAGGCGGTCGAGCTCATGGACTTCGCGGCCGAGCACGACCTGCGGGTGTACGGGCACGTGCTCGTGTGGCACAGCCAGACACCGGCGTGGTTCTTCGAAGGTGCGGACGGCTCGCCGCTCACGACGTCCGAGGCGGACAAGCAGGTCCTGCGAGACCGTCTGCGCACGCACGTCTTCGACGTCGCGGGCTGGCTCGCCCAGGAGTACGGCGCGTTCGGCGGCGGCAACCCGGTGACGGCGTTCGACGTCGTCAACGAGGTCGTGTCCGACGGTGGGGAGAACCCGGACGGCCTGCGCCGCTCCGAGTGGTTCCGGGTCCTCGGCGAGGAGTACCTCGACCTCGCGTTCGAGTACGCCGACGAGGCGTTCAACGACGTCTACGCGGCGGACCCCGCCAGCGGTGCGGCCGAGCGCCCGGTGACCCTGTTCATCAACGACTACAACACCGAGCAGGGCGGCAAGCAGGACCGCTACCGCGCGCTCGTCGACCGCCTCCTGGCGCGCGGCGTGCCCGTCGACGGCGTGGGGCACCAGTTCCACGTGAGCCTCGCCATGCCCGTCTCGGCGCTCGAGGGCGCGATCGACCGGTTCGCCGACCTGCCCGTCACGCAGGCCGTCACCGAGCTCGACGTGACGACCGGCACGCCGGTGACCCAGGCGGGTCTCGTGGAGCAGGGGTACTACTACCGCGACGCGTTCCGGGTCTTCCGCGAGCACGCCGACGACCTGTACTCGGTCACGGTGTGGGGGCTGACCGACGGGCGCAGCTGGCGCGCGAGCAGCGGCGCACCGCTCGTCTTCGACGACTCCCTGAAGGCGAAGCCCGCCTACCACGGGGTCGTCGACGGCGACCTGCCCGCCCGGCTGCGCACGGCCGACGTCTTCGCGGGCGACGTCCCGCTCGACGACGGCGCGACCTCGGCGATCGTGTGGCGGCAGCTCCCGCTGCACCGGTTCGCCGTCCCGGCCGGCGAGGCGGCGTTCCAGCTCCGCTGGGCGCCTGACCACCTCACCGCGTTCGCGAGCATCGACGACCCCGCTGACCCGGCCGACCCGACGGACGCAGGCGACGCCGTGACGTTCGACCTCGACGGCGCGGAGCACGTCGTGGGCCGCGACGGCACGACGACGGCCGGCACCAGCGCGGTCGTCACCGAGCGCGAGGGCGGGTACGACGTGGTCGCGCACCTCCCGCTCGACGCCGCGGCGGAGGGCGACACGCTCGCGCTCGACGTGCGTGTCACCGACGGCGCCACGACCACCGGGTGGAACACGACCGGCGCGACCGGCACGCTGCGCCTGCTCGAGCCGCTGTCGTTCCTCGAGGTGGCGCAGGCTCCGGTGGCGCCGGACGTCGACGGCGCGGTCGACGCGGCGTGGGACACCGCGGGCGGGCCCGTGACCACGGCGAAGGAGGTGCAGGGCAGCGGGGGCGCCGTCGCGACGGTGCGCACGCTGTGGAAGGACCAGACCCTGTACGTGCTCGCCGAGGTCGCCGACCCGGTCGTGGACGTCTCGGGCTCCGACCCGTGGGTCCAGGACTCCGTGGAGATCTACGTCGACGCGGGGAACGCGAAGAACGGGGCCTACCGGTACGACGACATGCAGCTGCGCATCAGCGCGGCGAACGCGGTGTCGTTCGGCACGGGCGACGAGGCGTTCCAGCGCGGACGCGTGACGAGCGCGGTCGAGCGGACCGCGGACGGGTACGTCGTCGAGGTGGCGATCAGCCTCCTCGAGAACGGCGGCGAGGGGTCGTTCCACGGCCTCGACGTCCAGGTCAACGACGCCGCCGACGGCGCGCGCACGGCGATCCGCAACTGGGCGGACCCGTCGGGCACGGGCTACCAGTCGACGGCCCGGTGGGGCGTGGCGCAGCTCGTGGGGGTGGCCGAGCCCGAGCTGCCGGTCACGGTCGAGGTGCAGGCCCGCTGCCTCGCGGGGAAGGCGTACGTCGCGGTCCGCGCGACGAACGGCGCCCACGTCCCGCTCGACGTGTCGCTCGCGACGCCCTACGGGACGAGGACGTCCACCGCCGTCGCGCCCGGGAAGACCGTCTACCAGTCGTTCGCCGTCCGGGCGACGTCGGTCCCGGCGGGCACGGCCACGGTGACGGTCACGGGTGACGTCGGAGGCGAGCAGGAGACCCGCGCGCTCGACACGTCGTACGACGGGACGTCCTGCGCCTGACCGTCCCACGCCGACCGTGTGGTCGTGGCTCGTCCGGACGGCTGGACGGGCCACGGCCGCACGGTCGGCGGTCGGCAGGACGTGCTCGGCGAGCAGAGGGCGAGCAGAGAGCGGCACCGCGCGGGCCGCTGCCCTCCCTACGATGGGGCGATGAGCGCCCCCGCCCCCGAGCCCGTCACCGCACCGACGACCGACGGGCTGCGCGCCGCCGTCGCCGTGATGGACCGCCTGTACTCGCCCGGCGGGTGCCCGTGGGACCGCGAGCAGACGCACGCGTCGCTCGTCCACTACCTGCTCGAGGAGGCGCACGAGCTCGCCGAGGCGATCGAGACCGGTGACCGGGCGGGCATGCGCGAGGAGCTCGGCGACCTGCTCCTGCAGGTCCTGTTCCACGCCCGTATCGCGAGCGAGGAGCCGGACCCGTTCACGGTCGACGACGTCGCCGCCGACCTCGTCGCCAAGCTCGTCCGCCGGCACCCGCACGTGTTCGCCGAGGGCGCCGACGCCGCCACGACGACCGACCTCCACGCCCAGTGGGACGCGATCAAGAAGGCCGAGAAGCAGCGCTCGTCGGTGCTCGAGGGCGTCTCCCACACGCAGGGCGCGCTCGCCCGGGCGCAGAAGGTCCTCTCGCGGACCCGGCGCGGCGGGCTCGGCGGGGTGGCGGAGTCGGCGCTCGCGGCACCGGTCCCCGGCCCGACGGCGCCGGAGCGGCTCGGGCGCGAGCTGCTCGCCCTCGTCGTGCAGGCCGAGGCGGACGGCATCGACGCCGAGGCGGCGCTGCGTGCGGAGCTGCGCCGGGTCGAGGGTGCGATCACCGCCGCCGAGACGACGGCGTCGGCCGGGACGCCGCCCGCCTGACCGCCGCGTCCCGATCGCCGCGACCCTCACCGGCAGGCGTCGCCCGAGCCCGTGGGGACCTTGGTCCCGGCGCGACCGGCCGAGGTCACGACCGCGCGCTCGAAGGGCGGACGGAGCGGCGCGGGTCACATCCGGGCAC
Organism: Cellulosimicrobium sp. Marseille-Q4280; assembly: GCF_943181405.1. Classification (GTDB taxonomy): domain Bacteria; phylum Actinomycetota; class Actinomycetes; order Actinomycetales; family Cellulomonadaceae; genus Cellulosimicrobium. The sequence continues at coordinate 958,939 of NZ_CALPBY010000001.1, read as the reverse complement.
TAGGCTGGGGTCGTAAACCCCCACCACCGTCGCGGGCGCACGCGGCGCCCCGGGTTCTTCCTGCCCGGGTCGGCCGCCGTCGGAGCGCCTGCGCGCCCCCTGCCTGAAGGAGCACCTGTGGCCAGCATCGAAGCCGTTGGAGCGCGCGAGATCCTCGACTCCCGCGGGAACCCGACCGTCGAGGTCGAGGTCGTCCTGGACGACGGGACGTTCGCCCGCGCCGGCGTGCCGTCGGGCGCGTCGACCGGTGCGTTCGAGGCCGTCGAGCGTCGTGACGGCGACAAGTCCCGCTACCTGGGCAAGGGCGTCGAGGGCGCCGTGAACGCCGTCATCGACGACATCGCCCCCGAGCTCATCGGCTTCGAGGCCGAGGACCAGCGTCTCATCGACGCCGCGCTCATCGACCTCGACGGCACGCCCAACAAGGGCAAGCTGGGCGCCAACGCGATCCTCGGCGTCTCGCTCGCGGTCGCGAAGGCCGCTGCGAAGAGCGCCGGCCTGGACCTGTACCGCTACGTCGGCGGCCCGAACGCGCACGTCCTGCCCGTCCCGATGATGAACATCCTCAACGGCGGGTCGCACGCGGACTCGAACGTCGACATCCAGGAGTTCATGGTCGCCCCGATCGGCGCGTCGTCGTTCCGCGAGGCGCTGCGCACCGGCGCCGAGGTCTACCACGCGCTGAAGTCCGTGCTCAAGGAGAAGGGCCTCGCGACGGGCCTCGGCGACGAGGGCGGCTTCGCGCCGAACCTCGCGAACAACCGCGAGGCGCTCGACCTCATCCTCGTCGCGATCGAGAAGGCCGGCTTCACGCCCGGCACCGACGTGACGCTCGCGCTCGACGTCGCCGCGACCGAGTTCTTCACGGACGGCGCGTACCGGTTCGAGGGCGGCGCGAAGACGCCGGCCGAGATGATCACCTACTACGAGCAGCTCGTGCGCGACTACCCGCTCGTGTCCATCGAGGACCCGCTGTCCGAGGACGAGTGGGACTCGTGGTCGCAGCTCGTGGCCGAGGTCGGCGACCGCGTGCAGATCGTCGGCGACGACCTGTTCGTCACGAACCCCGAGCGCCTCGCCAAGGGCATCGAGCTCAAGGCCGCGAACTCGCTCCTGGTCAAGCTCAACCAGATCGGCACGCTCACCGAGACGCTCGACGCCGTCGAGCTCGCGCAGCGCAACGGCTTCACGGCCATGACGTCGCACCGCTCGGGCGAGACCGAGGACACGACGATCGCCGACCTGTCCGTCGCGACGAACGCCGGCCAGATCAAGACCGGTGCGCCCGCCCGCGGCGAGCGCATCAACAAGTACAACCAGCTCCTGCGCATCGAGGAGGCCCTGGACGACGCCGCGCGCTACGCCGGGCGCTCCGCGTTCCCGCGCTGGTCGGCCTGACCCACCCGCGCCGGTCGGGCTGACCAGGCCCGACCGCGGCGGACGAGCGTCCGCACCGCACGCCGAGGCCCGGCGGACCGTCACGGTCCGCCGGGCCTCCGCGTCGTCGGGAGCGCTCCGTCGTCGCGACGCCGTCCCTGACGGCACCCGACGGTGCGCGCACCGGGTGAAGGGACCGTGTCGACCCGCTCACGTTCGGGCGGCCCCGCGCGTACTGACCCCTCGGGACGCGGGACGGCGGCACAATCGGGGCATGCCGTCCTCGCGTCGCCCTCCGCGCCCCGGTGCGTCCGCGCGTCCCCGAGCCTCCGCGCGCCCCGCCTCGGGATCACGGACGGGCTCGTCGAAGGCCTCGGCCACGTCCTCGGCGAGGCCCGACGGCGGCTCCTCCGCGAAGAGTGCGGGGTCCGCGGCCCGTGCAGGCGCCGGGACGAGCGCGTCGGCGCGTCGTCCGGCGGCGCGCCCGGCCGCCGCGCGTCGCCCGGCGGGTCCGGCACCGGAGGACCGGCGGCGGAGCCGGCACGGCTTCCTCCTCCCGGAGGTCGTGACCGTCCGGGCCCTCGTGCTGTCGGTCGTCGGGCTGCTCGCGGTCGTGCTCCTGCTGCCGACCGTGCGCGCGTACGTGACCCAGACGAACGAGCTGCGCGTGCTGCGCAGCGACCTCGTCGACGCGCAGGCGCAGCACGACGGGCTCGAGGCGGAGCTGGAGCGCTGGGGCGACGACGCGTACGTCGAGCGGGAGGCGCGCGACCGGCTCAACTACGTCATGCCGGGAGAGCGGCCCTGGCGCGTGCTGGACCCGGAGTCCGTCCCCGACGGCATCGACCCGCAGACGGGCCAGGCGATCCCCGACGGGCCCGTGGAGAGCCGTGACGGGACGCCGTGGTACCAGGCGATGTGGGAGTCGGTGCAGGTCGCGGGCGAGCAGTCGACGCCCGGGCAGGACGACGCCGGGGGCGGCGGTGGCGCTGCCGAGCCCGACGAGGCGCCGGTCGGGGAGACGGGTCCGCCGGCCACGGACGAGCAGGGTGCGACGACCGGGGAGAATGGGTGAGGCGTCGCCACCGGTGACGCCGCGGCCGGAGCCGGCCGCGCGCCGTCGGGCACGAGCCCACGACGCCCTGACCCGACGCCTTCCCGAGGACCTGCCGTGACCGACGCCCGACTGGCCATCCCCGTAGACGACCCCGCCGCCGCGGTGACGCCGCACGACCTCGAGGTGCTGGCCGAGCAGCTCGGCCGCCCCCCGCGCGGCGTCGTGGGCATCGCGGCGCGGTGCGTGTGCGGGCGCCCGCTCGTCGTGCGGACGGCGCCCCGGCTCGAGAACGGCACGCCGTTCCCCACGACGTTCTACCTGACGCACCCGGGAGCGGTCGCCGCGGCGTCGACCCTCGAGGCGAACGGCGTGATGAAGGAGATGTCGGACCGTCTCACGGAGGACGACGAGCTCGCCGCGGCCTACCGAGGAGCCCACGAGCACTACCTCGGGCAGCGCGAGGCGCTGGGGCACGTCGACGAGATCGACGGGATCTCCGCGGGCGGCATGCCGACGCGCGTGAAGTGCCTGCACGTGCTCGTCGGGCACGCGCTCGCGGCAGGCCCGGGCGTCAACCCGCTCGGCGACGAGGCGCTCTTGCGCGTGCGTGACGTCTGGCGCCCCGACCGCTGCACCTGCTGAGCGGTGCCCCGGCGAGCCGTCCGGGTGGGGCGGCCTGGGCGCGGCACGACGGACGGTCGCCGCAGCGCCTGACGTCAGGCGTCGGGGCGGGGCGAGCCGACGAGGTCCTCGGGGAGCACCTCGGGGCCGGCCTCGGGCGGTCGCGGGGCCTCTGCCGTGAACGCTCGCAGCGCGAGCAGCGCGATGTCGTCCTCGCGCGTGGGCGCGAGGTCCGCGATGAGGCCGTCGCACAGCTCGTCGAGGGTCAGGCCCCCGAGGCTCTCCGCGGCGCTGCGCAGGCGCTCGAGGCCGACCAGGAGCGACTCTCCGCGGCGTTCGACGAGACCGTCCGTGTAGAGCAGGACGGTCGACCCGGGACGGATCAGCTGGGTGTGGTCCTGGCGGTCGGTGTGCACCCGCACGCCGAGCGGCAGGTCCGCCCGCCGGTGCAGCAGCTCGGCCGTCCCGTCCGGGTGGATGAGGAGCGGTGGCAGGTGGCCGGCGCTCGACCAGCGCAGCCTCCGGAGGTCCCGCTCCTCGAGATCCTCCGGCTGCTCGACCCTGGCGAGGATGCCGGTGCTGATCGTCCCGACGGCCAGGTCGTGCATCGCCCAGTCGAGCGACGCGAGGATCGCGGCCGGCGGCTCGATGACGGCGTGCGCGCCGCCCCGCAGCAGGTTGCGCACCTGGGCCATCGAGACCGCAGCCCGGAGGTCGTGGCCGGTGACGTCGCCGATGACGAGGCACGTGCTGCCGTCGCGCACGAGGAACGCGTCGTACCAGTCGCCGCCGATCTGCGCCCCGGAGGTCGCCGGCGCGTAGCGGGCGACGAGGTGCAGGTGGTCGGGCTCGGGCAGCGGCGTGAGCAGGCTGCGCTGGAGCTCCTCGGCCAGGTCGCGCTGGACCGCGTGGAGGTGGGCGTTGTCGAGCGCGAGGCCGATCTGCGCCATGACGTCGCGCAGCGCGGCGAGGTCCGGCTGGGTGAAGTCGCCGCGCTCGGCTCCTCGCACGAGCGTGATCAGCCCACGCACGTGCCCGCGCCCGCGCAGCGGCATGACGACGAACGCGTGCGGCGCGAGGCTCACGAGCAGGTCGTGCGCGGGACCCTCCTCGACGAGGTCTCCGGGGCGCGGTGTCCCGGACCGGAGCGCGTGCGGCGCGCCGGCGAGCGTCTCCGCGATGAGCGACGACGGGGAGAGGGCGGGGACGCGGATCGCGCGGTACCGGTCGAGGACGGGCTGCGCGGCAGGGTCGGCGTGCAGCGCCGCCACGTCGTGGAGCCGCTGCTTCCACGGCGCCGGGCCCTCGTCGAGGGTGCTCGCGATGGCGAAGTCGGCGACGCCGGGCACGAGATGGGGAAGCACCGCCTCCAGGGCCTTGACGGGGTCGAGGGTCTCGGCGAGGTCGGCGGCGACCGCGGCGAGGAGCGCTGAACGTGCCTGTGCTCGCTCGGCGAGCTCGAGCGCACGACGACGCTCCGTGATCTCCGTGAAGTACGCCGCGACCCCGCCGCGCTCCGGGACGGCGCGGACCTCGTACCAGCCGTCGAGGGGCGCCGGGTAGTAGGCGTCGAAGACGACCGGCACCCCGGTCCGCGCGACCTCGCGGTAGCCGTCCCCGAACGTCGAGCCCGACGCCGCGGGGAAGAGGTCCCACACCACCCCTCCGAGCAGGTGCTCGCGCGGGCTGCCGAGGATCCGTTCCGCCTCGGCGTTGACGTAGCCGAAGCGCCACTCGGGGTCGAGCCAGTAGTAGCCGACCGTCATGTCCTCGAGGATCTGCTGGACCCGCTCCTCGCCCGCACGCAGCGCCGTCGTGTCGGTCGTGACGCCGACGACCTGCTCGGCGGCACCCGACGGTCCGGCGAGCGCCCGGCCACGGGCGGTCAGCCAGCGCGTCGTGCCGTCCGGTCGCACCACCCGGAACTCCGCCTCGTACACGCCGCACGTGGCGATCGCCCGGTCGAGCGCGGCCGTGACCGGGCGGACGTCGTCCGGGTGCACCCGGGCGTTGAAGGCGTCGATCGTGCCGCCGAAGGTCTGCTCGTCGTACCCGAAGACGTCGAGCAGCGCCGCGTCCCAGCGCAGCGCGCCCGTGACGAGGTCCCACTGGAACGTCCCGAGCCCCGCCGCCCGGGCGGCCGCCGCGAGCAGCGCCGGCCGGTCGACGTCGGCATGGTCGACACCGTCCGTCGTGGCTCGCGACCGCCCCGCCCGGTGTGCGGGCGCCGGGCCCCCGGGATCGTGCATGGTTCCTCCGTGCCTCGTGGGCGCCGTGTGGCGTCGCAGCGCACATCATGCCCTGCGGGGACGACGTTCGCCCTCGTTCGTGGTCGCGGTCGACCAGTGGCCGGGGCGCGTGCGGGGGGCGCGGGGTGGCAGGCTGGGCGCATGACATCCGGTTCCACCCTGCTCCCGCCGCGCAGCGCGTCGCCTCGGTCCCCACCCCTCCCGCGCCGGGCGCGTCTCGGGTCGCCGCGATCGACTGCGGCACCAACTCGATCCGCCTCCTCGTCGCCGACGTCGACCCCGTCGCGGGCACCCTGACCGACCTCGACCGCCGCATGGAGGTCGTCCGCCTCGGGCAGGGCGTGGACCGCACGGGGCGGCTCGCCCCCGAGGCCCTCGAGCGGACGCTCGACGCCGCACGCCGCTACGCCGCGGTCGTCGCCGAGCTGGGCGCGACGCGGACGCGGTTCGTCGCGACGTCTGCCACGCGCGACGCCGAGAACCGCGACGAGTTCGTGCAGGGCGTCCTCGACGCGCTCGGCGTCGAGCCGGAGGTGGTGTCGGGCGAGGAGGAGGCGGCGCTGTCGTTCCGGGGCGCGACGTCGACCGTCGCGGGCCTGCGCCCGGGACCGTACGTGGTCGTGGACCTCGGCGGCGGGTCGACGGAGCTCGTGCTGGGCACGTCGACGCCCGACGCCGCGTACTCGATGGACGTCGGCTGCGTCCGCCTCACCGAGCGGCACCTGCGCAGCGACCCGCCGACGCCCGCCGAGGAGGCTGCCGCTCGTGCCGACGTCCGGGCGGCGCTCGACGAGGCGGCCCGCGTCGTGCCGCTCGGCCGGGCCGCGACGCTCGTCGGGCTCGCCGGGTCCGTCACCACCGTGACCGCGCACGCGCTGCGCCTCGCGGCCTACGACCGCGACCGGATCGACGGCGCCGTCCTGTCCGTCGAGCAGGTCCTCGCCGCCTGCGACGACCTGCTGCACCGTTCGCGCGCCGACCGCGCCGCGCTCGGGTTCATGCACCCGGGGCGCGTCGACGTCATCGGCGCAGGGGCGCTCGTCTGGTCGGAGGTCGTGGCGCGGGTGCGCGACGACGTCGCCGCAGCGGGTGGCGAGCTCACCGACGTCGTGACGAGCGAGCACGACATCCTCGACGGCATCGCCTGGTCGATCGCCTGACCCGGTCGGGGCGGCAGGTCACTTCTCGGCGGCGGGCCTGCCGGACGAGCGCCGCCGACGGACGATCTCGACGACCACGTACGCGAGGAACGCGTAGAGCACGACCCGGCCGACCCACAGGAGGACGGGGCTCCGGACGTCGTAGCCGAGCGGGACGCCGAGCAGTGCCAGGACGACGCTGCCCCAGGCCGCGCGCCCGCCTGTGTCGAAGTCCGCACCGGCGCCGACGACCAGCACGAACGTCGTGAGCGCCGCGATGCCGAAGGCTCCCCAGAGGTAGCTCGTCCCTTCCTGCCGGTCCGCGGGGCCGCGGGCCGTGACCAGCCTGACGACGCCGCGCAGCAGCATCTCGACCGGCACGAGCACGGCGGGGACCGCGAGCAGGCCGAGTCCGGCGGCCATCACGAACAGGAGGAAGAGCAGCCACAGGTCCTCGGCCAGCGTCTCCCTGGTGCCGAGGACGCCGTCGAGGGCCCACGGCAGCGCGAGCGCGAGGGCGAGGAGCGGGGTGAACGGGGTGGCCCACCAGCCTCGGAACGGGGCCTTGCGCCGGAGCCTCCTGCTCGCCGGCCGGTCGTACACGCGCCAGCCCAGCCGGAGCATGAGCGCCCACTGCAGGCCGATCACGACCATGATCGCGGCGATCGCGCCGGTGACCTCGTCGGTGCTCTCGTCAGCACCCGGGGGCAGGGCGAGCAGGATCGCCAGGATCACGACGAGCGTCAGCGCGGCGACCAGGAGCTCGGTGAGGCGGAAGCGCCGCTGGGTGCGGAGCCGTGCCCGGAGCAGCTCGGGCTCCGTCGGGGCGTCGGTGGTCGGCACCGCAGCAGTATGCCCGCCGAGGCCGGCGACCAGCAGGGTGCGCCGGCCGAACCCCGGGACAGGTCGCGATCAGCCGGCTGATGCGCGCGCAACCCGGGGTTCGGCACGTCGGCTTCCGCACGATTTCGACCGCTCCGACCGCTCTGGGCGGTCCGGCGTGCGCGGGATCACGCCCGTCTGGCGGACGCCCGGGCTCGCGCGTCCCGGGAGCAGTAATACTCTGGAACCATGCCTCAGAATGACCTGACCTCGGTCAGCCGTGCCCAGACCGCTTCGCCGCGGCCCCGCAAGGTGCCGCGCGTCGTCGTGCTCGGCGGCGGATCCGTGGGCCTGTACGCCGCGCGCCGCCTGCGCAAGAAGCTCGGTCGCCGCGAGGCGGCGATCGTCGTCGTCGACCCGCGCCCGTACATGACCTACGCGCCCTTCCTCCCCGAGGCCGCCGCCGGGTCGATCGACGGTCGCGACGTCGTCGCGCCGCACCGCCGCGCGCTCAAGGGCGTGGACGTCCTCCAGGGCAAGGTCGTGGCGATCGACCACGGCAACCGCCGCGTGACGATCCACCCGGAGGAGGGCGACGACTACTCGGTCACCTACGACCACCTCATCGTCGGCCTCGGCTCCGTCTCGCGCACGCTCCCCATCCCGGGTCTCGCGGAGCACGCGATCGGCTTCAAGAACGTCGAGGAGGCCATCGCCGTCCGCAACCACGTCCTCAACCGCATGGACGTCGCCTCGTCCACGTGGGACGAGACGCTGCGGCGCCGGATGCTGACCTTCACGTTCGTGGGCGGCGGGTTCGCGGGGATCGAGGCGATGGCCGAGATCGAGGACATGGCCCGCTACGCGACGCGCAACTACGCCACGATCGAGGAGAAGGACCTCCGCTTCGTCATGATCGAGGGCGCCGGGCGCATCCTGCCCGAGCTGAGCGAGCCGATGGCGGGCTACGCGCTCGAGGAGCTGAAGAAGCGCGGCATCGAGTTCCACCTCAGCACGTTCCTGTCCTCGTGCGTCGACGGCCACGTCGTCACGTCGACGGGCGTCGAGTTCGACTCGGACACGATCGTGTGGACCGCGGGCGTCAAGGCGAACCCGGTCATCAAGGAGGCCTCGGACCTGCCGGTCGACAAGATGGGGCGCGTCACGGTCCTCCCGACCCTGCAGGTCGCGGACGCCGAGGGCGAGGTCGTGCCGAACGCGTGGGCCGCGGGGGACTGCGCCGCGGTGCCGGACGTGCTGAACCCGGGCAAGTTCTGCCCCCCGAACGCCCAGCACGCGATCCGTGAGGCGACGCGCCTCGCGGACAACCTCGCGCTCGAGCTCCACAGCGAGCCGCCGGTCGAGTACCGCCACAAGAACGTCGGCACCGTCGCGTCGCTCGGCCTGTACAAGGGCGTCGCGGAGCTGTTCGGCGTCTTCAAGCTCCGCGGCGTGCTCGCGTGGCTCATGCACCGCAGCTACCACGTCATGGCGATGCCGACGGGCAACCGCAAGATCCGCATCTTCATCGGCTGGATGGGGCAGTTCCTCATGGGGCGCGAGCTCGTCTCGCTCGGCTCGCTGCACGACCCGCGCGCCGAGTTCCGCACCGCCTCCGTGCCGCCGAAGAAGGACGGCGAGCCCGTGAAGCAGAGCGCCCAGGGCTCGGCGGCCGCGGCCGAGGCCGGCGGGTCGGACGCGACCATCGACGCGGACGACAGGACGCCGGCGGCCAAGGCCTCCTGAGCAGGTCCCGACCGCCCGGCGAGAGTCGGCATCCTGCCCGACGACGAGGGGCGGGCCGCGCGTGCGGCCCGCCCCTCGTCGCGCGTCGGGAAGGCCCCGCGTCGCGGACCTGACCGGGCGCGTCGAGCACCCGGTAGATTCGGGGCGCGCCCCCATAGCCCAACTGGCAGAGGCGGCCGGCTTAAACCCGGCGCAGTGCGGGTTCGAGTCCCGCTGGGGGCACGCTCAGGAGAGCCCCGTCGGTCCGTCCGGCTCGGCGGGCGGCGCGGCCTCCTGGCCCAGGACCACGAGGTTGCCGTCCGGGTCCTGCACGCGCGCGACGCGCTCGCCCCAGGGCTGGTCCGTCGGCGGCTCCACGACCGTCACGCCCGCGGCGGCCAGGTGCTCGACGGCACGGTCGCAGTCGTCGACGTACACCCACAGCGTCGTGCCGCCGCGGACGTCCGCCTCGTCGGCGAGGCCGATCCCCAGCGGGGACACGCCCACGTGCACGTTCACGTACACGGGCGGGCCGTCGTCGGGGAACGCGTACGCCACCGTGCCCCGGAGGAGGTCGCGGTAGAAGCCGAGGGACCGCTCGACGTCGGCCACCGTGAGGATCGGGAAGAGGCTCCGGAACATGCCTCCATGGTCGACCCGGCGGGGCGCTCCCGCCCGACGGGACCCTCCCGCGCAGCCGGTGGGGCTCCTGCTAGGGTGCCGACGAACCACGCGGGGTGTCCCGCCCGGGCGACGAGCGCCGGGCCGAGGGACCGAGACGAGCGGTGAGGCCGCCCGGACCCGTCGAACCTGATCTCGCTAGCACGAGCGGAGGAACGTGGGCATGACGACGTCTGCCATCACCACCCTGACCACCCCGACCACCGGGATCCCCGGTGCTCTCGTCGCTGCGGACGAGGACGGCTTCACCGCCGGGCTCGGCCGTCGGTACGCGCACCTGTTCGCCGAGTTCTACGACCACCCGTTCCTCGCAGGGCTGCGGGACGGGACGGTCGAGCCGGCAGCCGTCCGGCACTACGTGGGCCAGGACCACCAGTACCTCACGGCGTACCTGCGCTGCTACGGGCTCGGCATGGCGCTCGCCCCCGACCGCGCGTGGGCGGCGTGGTTCCACGGCAAGGCGGGCTTCCTGCTCGACGACGAGTCCCACGCCCACCACGCGATGTGCGACTTCCTCGGCGTGCGGTACGAGGACGCGCAGGTCTCGCGGCTCGCGCCGAGCGCGCAGGCGTACGTCGACCACATGCTCGCCGCGGGTCGGGACTCCCTCGGCGTGCTGCTCGCCGCGCTGCTCCCGTGCCCGTGGACGTACATCTGGTCGGCGCGGCGCTTCTGGCTCGACGATCGCGCGTCGACGCCGGGTGCGATCGCCGCCGACCACCCGCTCGCGGGGTGGTGGGAGTTCTACGCGGCGGAGCGCACCGAGGACGTGCTCGCCGACCTGCGGGCGCGCCTCGACGCGCTCGCCGCCGACGCCGGGGAGGCCGAGCGCGCCCGCATGGAGCTCGCGTTCGAGCTGAGCTGCCGGCACGAGATCCGCTTCTGGCAGATGGCTCAGACGCTCGAGGGCTGGTGAGCCTTACGCCCGCAGCAGATCCGCGCCCCGGCCCGGCGACGACCGGACCGGGGCGCGGGTAGCGTGACCGGCATGGACGGACAGACCCTCGCGACCGGCGGCGCTGCCGCGTCACGGCCGAGCCCGACGAGGCGTCCCGAGCCTCTCCTGCGTCACGTGATCGGCGGCATCCTGCGCCGTGCACGGCTCGCCCAGGGGCGCACGCTCGTCGACGTCTCCACCGCGGCCCGGGTCTCGACGGCGTACCTGTCCGAGGTCGAGCGAGGTCGCAAGGAGGCGTCGTCGGAGGTTCTGGCAGCGGTCTGCGCTGCGCTCGGGATCCGGCTCGTCGACCTCGTCGCCCGGACGGGGGAGGAGCTGCGTCCCGTCGGCCCGGTGCTGGTCCTGTCGTCCGCCGGGGCCCGGCCCTCCGCGCGTGCCGCCCTCGCGGCGCGTCACCGCGGCGCGAGGTCCGGTCCTGCCGCCTCCGCGCGCGTCGCGCGCCACCGGTCTCTCGCCGCCGCCTGATCTCGGGGCGTTCTGTGCGGCCCCGTGTCGCTGCCCGCCGGGGCGCACCCGACGGGGCTACGTTCGATGCATGACCGAGCCGCCCGTCCTCCAGGACCTCGTCGACGACGCCGCGTTCCTGTCCCACGAGCACGAGCTGCACCTCGCCGACCTCTACGGTGACGACTCGTGGGACGCGGACCTGTCGACGGGCACGTTCACCTTCACGTCCGCCACCGGCGTCGCGACCGGGTGCCGGCTGCAGTTCCTCGGGACGTCCGCCCCGGGACCCGGGACCTGGATGTGGGCCTGGCACAACGTCAACGACTTCCCCGACGAGGTCCTCGTGGCGGCGGAGAAGACCCGCGGCGCCGGTCTGCCGGAGACGACGACCGCCGAGTTCTCGCTGTCCGAGGAGCTGCCGCACCGGCTCACGCTCGCGGCCAAGACGACGACCGGGTCGTTCGCGCACTACAGCGCACCGGTCGGGGGCGGCACGCGCGCCTGGTTCCTCCTCGAGCACCCCACGCTCGAGCTGCCCTCGCCGAGCGTGCCGCGCGTCGTGCGCACGCTGAGCGAGGGCCTGCTCGCCGTGACCGTCGTCGACCACCGTCGTGCCGTGCTCGCCTACGCGCACGGCCGCGGGCTCGAGGTGGAGCCGGGCGACGACGGGGCGGTCGTGCTCGTCGTCCCGGGCGGCGCGGTGACCGTGGCGTTCGACGACTCCGCCCGGATCACGCAGATCCAGGCGACGGCGCGACCAGCCGCGGAGCCTGTCGACGCCGGGCCTGCCGACGCCGGACCTGCCGACGGCGATCCAGCACCGGTCGGGGTCGAGGCCGAACCCGCCCCGGTCGAGGCCCAGGCCGATCCCGGTGCGGCCGACACCGGGAGCGCGGCGGGTGCCGGCCAACCGAGCCCGCCGCCGCGCCGGCGCTGGTTCCGCCGGCACGGCTGAGGCGCTGAGGGATCAGCTCCAGGTCACGGTGCGGGAGTCGCCGAACGCGTTCGTGCGGATCCAGACCTGCGCGCCCGGCTGCCCGTAGTGGCACCACATCCCGCTCCGCGGGAAGTTCCCGTTCGCGTCGGTCCGCAGCTGGCGGTTGTTGCGGTCGACGGAGTACGTGCGCGTGCCCTCGAACATGTGGTCGCCGTTGTGGCTCGTCCAGCACGACACCGTGAACGGCGTGTTGGGCTCCGCACCGGAGATCGACAGGTCGACGATCGCGCACGACGAGTGGGTGCACGTGACGGACGGGTAGTTCGATCCCTTGTACGCCTGGAGGACGGGCTCGGGCCGCTTGTCGGACGTCGCGCTCCGGCAGGTCTGGTTCGCCGCACCCTCGGTCGGGGTGACGGTCACGCAGATCTCCCGGGTCTCCGAGTAGCCGACGCTCAGCGTCCCGGACCCGGACGCGCTGTTCGAGCGCACGGCACCGGTGACCGACGTGGTGTACGGGCGACCGTTGTCGGACGTCGACCAGCTGTAGGTGATGGCGCGGTCTCCGCCGCTCACCGTCAGCGTCGGCGCGGGGATCGGTCCGTAGGGGGTCGCCGTCGCGCTCGAGGCAGGTCCCGGCTCGTCGGCGCCGTCGACGCCGGCGACCGCGCGGACCTGGATCGTCGCCTCGCGGCCGTCGGTGAGGCCGCCGACGACCCTGTTCGCGGCGAGGGCGGCCCAGCCGCCGCCGGCGTTGTACTGGTACCGGATCTCGTCGGCGCGCACGCCGCTGCCGGTCGCGGCGCCGAAGGAGAGCTCGACCTGCCCGTCCGACCCCGTGGCGCGTGCGCTGAGGCCCGAGACGGCGCCGGGCGCGGCGAACGCGCGGACCGCGTTGGACGCGGGGGAGCTCTCGGCGTCACCGAACTTGTCGGTGGCCTTGTTGTGCGCCCGGACACGGAACGTGTACCCGGTGGTGTCGGCGGGCAGACCCACGGTCGTGCTCGTCGCACCGCCGCCCGCGGTCACCGTCCGCACGACGGAACCGCCCTGGAGCACGTCGACCGAGTACTGCGAGATCGCCGCACCGTTCGGGTCGGGCGCCGTCCAGGAGACCTCCATCTGCGACGTGGCGCCGATGGACGTGCGCCGCGCGGTCGGCGCCGCGGGCGCAGCGGGCTTGCCCGCGGGGGTCTCGGACGCGGAGGTCTCGCCCCACTCGGACGGGTCGGGTGCGCGGTTCTCGGCCTGGACCTGGACGGTGTAGGCCTGGCCGTTGGTCAGGCCCTCCCAGGTGGTGGTGGTCTCGGTCAGGCACGTCTTGTCGGTCGCGCCGCCGGCGGGGGCCGGGGAGATGCGCAGGTTGACGCACTCGATCGCGGACCGGTCGGTGTAGGTCGCGTTCTTCCGCGCGGCGGTGAGGGACTCGTCGCCGACGTCGTTGGTCGCGAACACGGTGAACGTGTACTCGACGTCGTTCGTCAGCCCGTCCAGGGTGCAGGTCGTGGTGCCGCACGCCTTCTCGTACCCGTTCTGGGACCGCACGGTGTAGCCGGTGATCTCGGCGCCGTTGTTGTTCGGCGGGTCCCAGGACAGCACGACCGTCTTCGAGCGGACCTCCTCGACCTGCGGCGTGGGGGGTGCCTCGGGCTTGCCGAGCACGGTGAGCTGGATCCGGCCCTCGACCTCGCGGTCGGGGTCCTGCGTCGCGTCCTGCACGCGGTAGCGCACGACCATCACGCCGACGAAGTCCTCGCGCGGGGTGACGGCCACCTGGTCGCCCGCGAGCGACACCGAGCCCTGGCCGGTCTCGACCACCGCGTTGAGGAGCGTGAGCGGGGTGTCGGGGAACGGGTTCGAGTCGTTGTCGAGCACGGGGACCACGGTCTCCTTGCCCTGGTGGGCGTCGGGGACCGCGTCGTCGTTCGCGCGGGTCAGGGGCCGCGTGGACGCCACCACGGTGAGACGGGCCTGCGTCGCCACGGGCGGGTTGTTCTCGTCGGAGACCGTGACCGGGACCTCGACGACGGTGCCCTTCGACACCTCGGGCGTCGCCTGGGCGAGCAGCGTCGAGCCCTCCACCGAGACGGTGATCCCCTGACCCGGCGCCGACGCCTTGAACGACAGGGCGTCGCCGTCGGGGTCGGTCGCGAACCGCGCGAGGTCGACGGACGCCTCCTCGCCCGCAGCGACCTCGAGGGTCGCGTCGCGCAGCTCCGGCGGCAGGTTCTCCGGCGGCAGGACCGTGATCGGGAGCGTGAGGAGCGCGACGTTGCCCTCGGGGTCGTCAGGCCCGGAGCCGTCGGTGACCTCGAAGGTGACCGACGCCGGCCCGTGGTACTCCGGGCTCGGCGTGTAGGTGATCTGCGTGACCGACGTGACCACGCGAGAGCCCTCCGTGGCCTTGACCGTCTCCTCCGTCGTCAGGCGCGGCGTGCGGCCCTCGACCACCAGGACGTGCTCGGTGATGTCGATGTCGAGCGACTGTCCGGCGACGACCTCGAGGGACGTGCCCGGGCGCAGCGTCGGGACCTGGTCGGTCAGGCCGGGGACCCTGACGAACGCCCTCGCGGTGAGCCCGTCGACGTCGGTCACCGTGTAGGTGAGCACCTGACGCTGCTCGGTGAGCGTCACGACGAGGTCGCCGTCCTCGCTCACCGTCGCGGTCTGCGCGTCGGTCGAGACCTCGAGCTCCGTCGCGGCCCCGTCGGGGTCCTCGTCGTTGGCCAGCACGGGGATGCTGACCTCGGTCTCGCCGAGGATGTCCTCGACCTGGACCGCGTCGTCGCGCGCGACGGGGGGCAGCAGCGGGGCGTCGGCGGCCACGTTCACGGTGATCGCGCCGGTCGCACGGGCCCCGTAGGTGTCCTGGATGCCGTAGTAGAACGTGTACGCCCCGTCGTCCGGCGGGGACGTGATGACGATGCGGTCGGCGACGACCTCGGCGCCCAGGTCGTGCTCGTCCTCGACGGCGGACGGGACGAGGGCGACCTGGTCGCCGTCGGGGTCGGTGTCGTTGCGCAGCGCCGCGACCGAGACCGTCCGGTCCGGCCGGACGGTGATCTCGTCGTCGACGGCGACCGGCGACTGGTTGGTCTCGGCCGGTCGGGAGATGCCGACCCGCACGGTCCCGGTCGCGGTCGCGCCGCGCGCGTCGAGCACCGAGTACGTGAACGTGTCCAGGCCGGTGGAGCTCTTCGACGCGCTGTACTCGAGGCTCCCGTCGACCACGCGTGCGGTGCCCTTGCTCGGTGCCGAGGCCACGCCGGTGACCTGGACCGAGTCGCCGTCGGGGTCGATCCCGAGGAGAGGGACGTCGACGCGCACGGCCGCGCCGGACAGGACGCGGGCCTCGATGTCGCGGGGCTGGGGCGGCTCGTTGTCCTCGTCGTCGCGGATGCGGATCGTGACCTGGGCGGAGTCCTCCTGCCCGTTGGCGTCGCGCACGCGGTAGATCGCGTGCGCGGTGCCGGCCTCCGCGCCGGCCTTGAAGCGGAGGGTGTCCTCGGAGACGAACGCCTCGCCCAGCGCCGGGTCGACGTCCTGCTCCAGCTCGGTCTGCAGGAAGAGCTCGAGCCCGTCCGGGTGCGTGTCGTTCTTCAGGACGGGGATCGTCACGACGTCGCCCGTGTGCACCATGACCTCGTCGGCGACGGCGTTCGGCGGCTGCAGCTTCGTCGGGGCGGGCACGGCGACGACGCGCACCTGCCCGGTGGACGACTGCGTCCCGTTCGAGACCGTGTACTCGACGGTCACGGGGCCGTCCAGCCGCCGGATCTCGGTGATGCGCAACATCTGGTGGGCGAGCACGGCGACCGACACACCGGCGTCCTCGGGCACCGTGACCGACTGCACGACGAGCACGCCGCCGGCCGGGTCGGTGTCGTTGGCGAGCACGTCGACGAGCGTCGTGCCGCCGGTGGGCAGGAGCGCGGTGTCGGCGACGACGATCGGCGGGCCGCTCGCGGCGTCGGGCGGCAGCACGTCGACGCGGACGAGGCCCGTCGTGACGCCCGGGCCGTCGGTCACCTGGTACGTCAGGTCGTACGAGCCGGGCTCGTCGGCCGCGAACGCGAAGGTCCCGGCGTCGAGGTTCGGCGTGATGAGCGCCCGGTCGTGCTCCGAGACGGCCGTCAGGCGCAGGGCGTCCGAGTTCGGGTCGCTGTCGTTGCGCAGCGGCTCGACGGTGACGGACTGCTCGGCGGGGACGACCACGTGGTCGTTCACCGCGATCGGCGGCTGCTGGCCCGCGACGACGTCGACGAGCAGCTTGCCCTCCGCGATGCCGCCCAGGCCGTCGGCCACCGCGAGCGTGACGATCTTGCGGCCGGTCGAGCCGCCGCCGTCACGGAGCTCGACCGTCCCGTCGGGTCGTGAGCGGACCTCGTCCCCGGCGACCGTCGCGTCCGCCGACGCGAGGTACAGGTCGTCGCCGTCGGGGTCCTTGAAGAACGGCAGCACCTTGATCGTGGCGGTCCCGCCCTGCGCGACCTTGAGCACCGGGTCGCCGGTCTGCTCGGGGGCCTCGTTCTCGTCCCAGGGGGAGATCTTCAGGGAGACCCCGGCCTCCGCCGTCCCGCCGCGACCGTCGGAGACCGTGTACCGGAAGCCGAGTGTGCCCTCGGCGTCCTCGGGCACGACCGCCTGCAGCGCGGCACCCCCGAGGATCTGCTCGACCGTCACGCCGTCCGGTCCGTCGCCCACCACCGTCGCCGTCATGACGTCGCCGTCGGGGTCGACGTCGTTCGCGAGCACCGGCAGGATCGTCGTGCGCCCGGGGCGGGCCCCGAACACGTCGTCCTTCGGCTGCGGCGGCTTGTTCGGCTGCGACCGGTCCGCGATGAACTGGTCCACCTGCTCCGGGTTGGTCAGCTCGGCGTCGGACTCCTCGCCCTCGGCCTCCTCCGGGAGCTGCACGTCCCAGTCGTCGACCTTCTCGTACTCGTCCGCCGCCATCCACAGCGTCCCGGCCGCCAGGTCGTTGAGCACGATCACGTGCCGGTTCACCCGGTACTCCAGGCGAGCCTGCAGGTCCACGCCCTCGAGCCGCTTGTCCAGGTCGCGATCGGTGCCTGCGCAGTCCCGGACCACCTGAGCCGTGGACCCCCACGCGCCGTAGGTGCAGCCGTCGAGCTGCACGGGCGCCGACGGCGATCCCTGCGCCGCGCGCGTCAGCGCGTCACCGCCGTCCAGCGGCTGGGTGACGAGCCCCGACGACGTCGCGACGACGACGTTCGCCGACCCGGCGGACGGCTGCTGCAGCCGCGCGCCCTCGCCGTCGTCGAGGAGGACGGTCTTCCCGCCCGGGAGCACGAGCGTCGACGCCGAGCGGTCCAGGACGACGGGCTCGTCGCCGACGGCGGTCACCGCGAGGTCGGCGCCGGGGCCCACCGGGAGGTTCGCGGTGCCGGGCGCGCCCTGGACGACGCCCTTGTCGGACGTCTCCACGGTCCACAGCGTCCCGGTCGACGGGACCGCGACGAACACCGTGCCGTCGCCCGAGACCGTCAGCGCACCGTCACCCTCGACCTCGGCGACCGGCTCCGTCTCCTCCGGGTCGAACGCCGTCGCACCGTCGAACGGCAGCACCCACAGCAGGCCCTCCTCACCGTCGAGCACCGCCGTCGTCGCACCCCCCGACGCCACCTGCGCCCCCGCCGGCAGCCGCACCTGCCCGTCCAGCGTCAGGTGCGCCACCTCGACCGGCGACGCCGTGCTCGTCCCCTCGTCGTCCAGCAGCACCCGACCCTCGTCCTGCTGCACGTCGAACGACGCCGACCCCGCCACGAGCACACCGTCGATCGCCTGCGACTCGTAGTTGAACCGACCCAGCTGCCCCGACGACGTCTTCGTCACCCACACACCCGAGTCGTTCAGCTCCACGTCGGCCGTCGCCTCGCCCTCGTAGAACCACGCGAGTCCCACCAGTGCCGTCGAGAACACCGACACCGTCGTCACCGACGCCACGGCGCGACGGTTCTCGTTGAGACGTTGCAGGAAACCCACGGAACTCCCCCGGTTGGTACCTCGGCTCGGCCTGCACCGGCGGAGCGAGGCCGGGAACGGCCCTGGTCGGCGCGAGCGGCCCGGACGAGCATAGCCGGGGCGGGAGAGCGGGGGACAGGCCACCGAGGGGGCAGAAGTCCCCATCCGGTGCCTGAGGACGGTCTCAGCGCAGCAGCAGGGGGTGGGTCTGCGCGGCGTTGTCGTCGAGCCGCTCGACGTGCCGGCGGGCGAGCACGTCCCGGGCGGCGACGCCCTCGGACCGGGCGGTGCGCGCCGCGAGCGCCTGGGCGCGGGCGGCGGCGCGGCGTCGGCCCAGCGCGGTGAGGTGCGAACCGACCCGGACGAGCAGCCGGTCCACCCCGTGCAGCTCGGCGGTGCGGGGCAGGGTGGGGGAGTACGCGCTCACGAGGGGTTCTCCTTGCCGTCGACGAGGGGAAAGAGGTTGAAGTGGACCTGGACGGGCCGGGCACCCGGCGTCTGCTCCTGGTGGGAGAAGCGGTCGAGGGTGTCGGAGAACTGCTCCCACGCCGCGCCGACCTCGGCCATCTGCTCCGCGGTCAGCCAGATCGCCGTCGTCGTGAGCCGGGTGACGTCGAGCCACTCGCGATCGAGCGTCTGCGAGTTCTCCAGGAGCGACTGGATCTTGCGGGCGCGTGCCTTCTCGAACTCGAGGGCGACCGTGAGGGTGGTAGCGATCGCCGCGACGTCGTCCGGGTCCTCCGGGAGCCCGACCCGGAAGCCCCCGGGCCGGCGCTCCCACCACCGTTCGCGGCCGGTGCCGCGGTCGGCGACCTCCTGGATGAAGCCGTGGCGCGCGAGCTGACGCAGGTGGTAGCTCGTCGACCCGCTCGACTCGCCGACGAGCTCGGCGATCCCGCTCGCCGTGAGCGCCGAGTGCGCGGAGAGCAGGTCGAGGATCTGGATCCGCAACGGGTGGGCCAGGGCCTTGAGCTGGGCAGGCCCGAGGGACTCCTCGTGCTCCTCGGGGGCTGTCGCTCCGACGTCGTCCGTGCTCATGCCCACGACGATATCTATCCAAAGGATTCTTTGCAAGGGTTTCTTTGCAGAGATTCCTCTGGATAGATGGCCGCGGCAGCGGCGCCGCGCGTCAGGGAGCGGGCCAGGTCGTCCTCTCGTAGTGCGTCCCGTCGATCACGACCCACGCCTGGGCAAGCCCGCCGTTGATGTAGGCGTTGCCGAGCACGCACGGCAGGTCGACGAAGCCGTTGGCGTTGAGCGTCCGGGTGTAGGAGTTGCCCGAGATGTTGTGGTCGTACCCGTTCGCGTTGCTCCAGCACTGGAACGAGTGGGAGCCCGACGGGAAGTCCGCGTTCGCGTGCACGCGGAACTGCGTGCACATGTAGCCCGAGCAGCCGGCGACGTTGCTCTGCGGCCCGCGGACCACCCACGCCCGCGGGTTCGGCGGCGGGGGCGGCGCGTCGGTCGTGCCGGACGCCGAGACGTACCCCGAGCAGCCGGCGGCGTTGCACGCGCGCGCCTGCACGGTGTAGCTGCGCGAGTACCCGCCCGCGAGGTCGATGCGCCCCGTCCCGGTGCCGCTCCTGCTCTCCGAGCCGGACAGCGACCACTCGACGCGCGCGGCGTTGCCGCCGTCGGAGCTCGGCCCGCTCACGGTGAAGTAGCCGTCGGTCGCCGACGCCTTCGTCCACGACACCCCGGGAGTGCTGGGGGTCGTGTACGGAGTGACGGAGCCGGACCGGCCGGTCCACGCCGAGCACCCCGCGGCGTTGCACGCCTGGACGTCGAACGTGTAGGGCTGCCCGTTCGTCAGACCGGTGAAGGTGGAGGTCGTGGCGGTCGTCTGGATGCTCCGGCCGCCGGTGCCGTTCGCCCGCACGGTGTACGTCACCGCGTCGCCGTTGGCGTCCGCCGCCCCGAAGGTCACGCGCGCCTTCCCGTTCGTGTCCCCGGAGATGAGCGCGGCCGAGGGTGTCCCGGGTGCCCCGGGCTTGCCGTAGGGGATCACCGCGGCCGACGCGGCGCTCGTCGCGCCCCTGCCGGCCTTGTTCTGGGCGGTGACGGTGAACGTGTACGACGACTCGTTGTCGAGGCCGGTCGCCGAGAACGAGGTCTTCCCGGCGACCGGCACGGTCGCGCCGTCCGGGGAGCCGTTGCGGAACCGCTGCACGTGGTAGGTCGTCACGGCGTCACCGTTCTCGAACGGCGTGCTCCACGTCACCCCGATCACGCCGCCGTTCACGGCGCTGTCCGTGCGCGTCGCGCTGGGCGCGGCGGGCGCGTCCGGCACGCCGGCCGGGACCTCGGGGTCCGACGCGGCGCCCCACTCCGACGGCTCCGGGGCGTCGTTGACCGCCTGGACGGTCACCGTGTACGGCACGCCGTTGTCGAGGCCCGACCACACGGTCTCGGTACCCGCGACGCACGACTTGCGGAACACTCCGTCGTCCGGTGCGGGGACGATCTCGAGGTTGACGCACCGGATGGGGGACCTGTCGGTGTAGGTCGCGTTCTCCCACGTCACCGTGAGGGACCTGTCGCCGAACGTCAGGGTCGGTGCTGCCGGCGGGTCCGGCTTCTCGTCCGGCCGCGCGGGCGGCGAGGGGGGCGACGCCGGCGACGGGCCGACCGCGTTCTCCGCGACGACCGTGAACGTGTACTCGACGTCGTTCGTCAGCGCGTCGAGCGTGCACGTCGTCGTCGCGCACGCCTTCTCGTACCCGTTCTGCGACGTCACCGTGTAGCCCGTGATCTCCGCGCCGTTGTTGTTCGGCGGGTCCCACGACAGCACGACGGTCTTCGAGCGGACCTCCTCGACCTGGGGCGCGGTCGGCGCCTCGGGCTTGCCGAGGACCGTGACCGTGACGCTGCCCTCGACCTGCCGCTCGACGTCCTGCGTCGCGTCCTGGACCCGGTACCGCACGACGAGCACGCCGACGAAGGACTCGTCCGGGGTCACGAGGACCTCGTCGCCGTCGATCTGGGCGGAACCGTCACCGGTGTCGACCGCGGCCCCGAGGAGCTCGAGAGGCCCGACCTCCTCGAACGGGTTCTTGTCGTTGCGCAGCACGGGGACCGAGATCTCGACCCCCTGGTGCGCGTCCTCGACGACGTCGTCGACGAGCGTCGCGAGCGGACGGGTCGACGCGACGACGGTCACGGCCAGCTCGCCGCCGACCCCGGGGTTCTCGCCGTCGCTCACCTGCACGGGCACGGCGAGCGTCGTGCCGCGCTGGACGTCGGCCGAGGCGCGGACGGTGACGGTGGTCCCCTCGACGGTCGTCGTCAGCCCGGGGGCCGACCCGGTGACGGTGAACGTCAGAGGGTCCTCGTCCGGGTCCGTCGCGAACCGGGCGAGGTCGATCGAGGTCTCCTCGCCGGCCGCGACGTCGACCGTCGGCGCGCCGAGCACGGGCGGCAGGTTCTCCGGCGGGAGCACGCGGATCGGGAGGGTCAGGACGGCGGTCGCACCGTCGGGGTCGTCCGGCCCGGTGCCGTCGGTGACCTCGAAGGTGACGCCCGCCGCGCCGGCGTACTCGGCGCGCGACGTGTAGACGATCGTCGTCGCGCCCGTGACCTCCCGCGTCCCCTCGAACGCCGTGACCGCAGACTCCTCGGTCAGGCGCGGGGTGCGGCCCTCGGCGACGACGACGTAGTCGGCGACGTCGATCGTCAGCGGTTCGCCGCTGAGCACCTCGAGCGGGGTGATCCCGGCCCGCAGGACGGGCTTCCGGACAGGTTCCTCGGCCGTCCCGAGCCCCGGCACGCGCACGAACGCGCGCGTGCTGAGCCCGTCGACGTCGGTCGCGGAGTACGTGATCACCTGGGCGTCGGTCGTCAGCGGGACGGTGAGCACGCCGTCCTCGTCCACGACGACGTCCTCGTCCGCGACCTCGACCGTGAGCTCCTGCGCCGTCCCGTCCGGGTCCTCGTCGTTCTCGAGCACCGCGACGTCGACGCTCGTGCGACCGAGCACCGCCTCGACGGCGACGACGTCGTCGTGCGCGACGGGCGGCAGCAGCGGCGCGTCCCGGCGTGCGACCACCGTCACGGCGGCCGAGGAACGCGCGCCGAACGTGTCCTGGACGGCGTAGTAGAACGTCGACGTCCCGTCGTCGGGCGGGGTGGTGACGACGACGCGGTCGCCCACGACCTCGGCGGGCAGCTCGAGCGTGCCCTCGACCTCCGACGCGACGAGGGAGAGCCGGTCGCCGTCGGGGTCGCTGTCGTTGTCGAGCACGTCGACGGCGACCGTGCGCCCCGGACGGACCGTGACCTCGTCGTCGACCGCGACGGGCGGCTGGTTGGTGGCGGCCGGGACCGAGATGCCGACCCGCACGGTGCCGGTCGCGGTCGCACCGCGCGCGTCGACCACCGCGTAGGTGAACCTGTCCGTGCCGACGGCCGTCGCCGCGGCGGTGTACTCGAGGTAGCCGTCGACGAGCTCGGCCGACCCCTTGCCGGGCGGCGACGCGACGCCCGAGAGGGTCACCCAGTCGCCGTCGGGGTCGACGCCGCCGAGCGGGACCGCGATCCGGACCGTCGTCCCGCTGAGCACGCGGGCGACGACCTCGGGCGGGCGCGGCGCGGCGTTGTCCTCGTCCGCCCGGACCCGGATCGTCACCTGGGCCGAGTCCTCCTGGCCGTTGACGTCGCGGACGCGGTAGATCGCGTACGTCGTCCCCGCCTCGGCCCCGGCGCGGAACCGGACGAGGTCCTCGGAGACGAACGCCTCCCCGACGGCCGGGTCGACGTCCTGCTCGAGCTCGGTCTGGAGCGTCAGCTCGAGCTGGTCGGGGTGCACGTCGTTGCGCAGCACGGGGATGTCGACGACGTCGCCGGCCTGGACCGTGACCTCGTCGGGCAGCGCCGTGGGCGGGCGCAGCTCGACCGGCGGCGGGACGGGCACGACGCTGACCTCGCCGACCGCGGTCCGGGTGCCGTTGGACGCCGTGTAGCGGAAGGTCACGGGCTCCGACTGGCGGCGCACCTCGGTGACGCGCAGCACCTGGTGCGCCAGGACGGCGACGGAGATCCCCGATCCGTCCGGCACGTCGACGGACTGGACGACGAGCACGCCGCCGGCGGGGTCGGTGTCGTTCGCGAGCACGTCGACGAGGGTCGAGCCGTCGGCGGGGAGCAGGGCGCGGTCGGACACGACGACGGGCGGGGCGTCGTCGTCGGCCGGGGCGACGACGTCGACGCGCACGAGGCCCGTCGTGACGGACTGGCCGTCGCTCACGTCGTACGTCAGGTCGTAGGACCGCGCCTCGGTGGAGCGCACGTCGAACGTCCCGGCCTCGAAGCTCGGCGTGATCTCCGCGGGCGCCTGCTCGGCGACCCCGACGAGGCGCAGGGCGTCGCCGTCCGGGTCGGAGTCGTTGCGCAGGGGCGAGACCGTGACGGTCTCGCCGAACGGGACGACCACGTGGTCGTTGACGGCGGTCGGGGGCTGGTCGGCGGGGACGGAGTCGACGAGGAGGCGGCCCTCGGCCGTGACGCGACCGTCGGAGACGAGCAGCTCGACGATCTTGCGGCCCGGCGCGGCGCCCGCGTCGCGGTACTCGACCGTGCCGTCGGGGAGGGTGCGGACCTCGTCGCCCGCGCCCGACGTGCTCGCCGAGGACAGGAAGAGCTCGTCGCCCTCGGGGTCGCGGAAGTAGGGGAGGACCTTGATCGACGCCGTGCCGCCCTGCACGACCTTCAGCACGGGCTCGCCGGTCTGCGCGGGCGGCTCGTTGACGTCCCAGCCGAAGACCTCGAGCGTGACGTCGGCCTCGGCGGTCCCGCCGGCCCGGCCGTCGCTCACCCGGTACGTGAACGACGAGCGTCCCGCGGCGTCCGCCGGGACCGTCGCCTGGAGGGCCGCGCCGCCCAGGACGGGCTGGACCAGCACGCCGTCCGGCCCGGCGCCGGCGACCTCCGCCGTCATGACGTCGCCGTCGGGGTCCACGTCGTTCGCGAGCACGGGCAGGATCGTCGTGCGCCCGGGGCGCACGCCGAGGAGGTCGTCGTTCGGCAGCGGCGGCCGGTTGGGCTTCGAGCGGTCGGTGAGGACCTGGTCGACCTGCTCCGGCGAGCTCTCCTCGCTCTCGGACTCCTCGCCCTCGGCGTCCTCGGGCTTGACCTGGTCCCAGTCGTCGACGACCTCGAACTCGTCCGCGGCCATCCAGAGGGTTCCGGCCGCCAGGTCGTTGAGCACGATCGCGTGGCGGTTCACCCGGTACTGCAGGGTCGCGCGAGCGTCGACGCCGTCGAGCGTGCGCTGCAGGTCGCGCTCGGTCCCGTCGCAGTCGCGCACGACCTCCCCGGAGGACGACCAGGCGCCGTACGTGCAGCCGTCGAGCTGGACGGGCGGCGCCGGGACGCCGCTCGCACGCCTGACCACCGCGTCGCCCCCGCGCAGGGGCTGCGTGACGAGACCGGTGGCCGTCGCGACGACGACGGAGCCCGACTCGGCGGACGGCTGCTGGAGCCGCGCCTCGGAACCGTCGGCCAGGCTCACCACGCTGCCCGACGGGAGCACGAGCGTGGAGGCGGTCCGGTCGAGGACGACGGGGACCTCTCCGACCGTCGTGAGCTCGACGTCCGCGCCGGGGGAGACCGCGAGGGCGGACGACGTCGGCTCCTCGGCCACGCCGTCCGGACCGGTGCGGACCTCGTGCAGGACGCCCTCGGCAGGGTCGGCGACGAAGACCGTGCCGTCCGTGGAGACGGCGAGCGTGCCGCCCTCCCCGACGGTGGCGACCGGCTCGGACTTCTCGGGGTCGAGGCCGGTTGCGGCGTCGAACGGCATGACCCACAGCGTGCCCTCGTCGGTGTCCAGCACGGCGACCGTGCCGCCGCCCGAGCGGACCTGGGACCCGGCCGGTGCGCGCACGGAGCCGTCGAGCACGAGGTGGGCGATGTCCACAGGGCTCGCGGCGGACGTCGCGAGGTCCTCGACGAGCACCCGGCCCGCCTGCTGCTGGACGTCGAACGACGTGCTCCCGGAGAGCAGGGAGCCGTCGAGCGCCTGGGACTCGGCGTTGAACCGGCCGACGAGGCCGGTGGACGTCTTCGTCACCCACACGCCGGAGTCGTTGAGGTCGACCTCCGCGGACGCCTCGCCCTCGGACAGCGCGGCGACGGCGACGAGCGTCGTCGCGAAGAGGGTCACGACGGTCGCCGAGGCGACGGTCCGACGGTTCGCCGCAACACGCGACCTGATTCCCACGACGCCTCCGAGCACGTCCCGGACGACCTGCCGGCCGGTCCGGAGGCGCACCCACGGGCGCCGCCCGCGAGCACAGGATAGGGCTGCGAGCGGACCGTGGAGGTGCGTGCTCGCGCTGCGGTGGGACGATCAGGACATGCTGGACGCCCTTTCACCCGTTCGGCGCTCTGCGGGCGCGGCGATCCTCGCGCGCGTCGCCGGGCCCGACGCCGCGGCGACCCGCGCGCGCATCCACCACACCCCCGGTCCGCGCTGGTTCGAGGAGACCTCGCCGGTCCGGCGCGTCCACGGCGACGCCTCGATGTTCGTCGGCGGCCTGCGCGCCCTGCTGCTGCAGAGCCTGCACCCCCTCGCGATGGCGGGCGTCGCCGCGCACTCGGGGTACCGCGGGGACCCGTGGGGCAGGCTCCAGCGCACGTCGACCTTCATCGCGACGACGACGTTCGGCACGGCGGACGACGCGCAGCGTGCCGTCGACGCCGTCCGAGCGGTGCACCACCGCGTGCGCGGGACGACCCCGGACGGGCGGCCGTACGCCGCGGGCGACCCGCACCTGCTGCGGTGGGTGCACGTCGCGGAGACCGAGAGCTTCCTGGTCGCGCACCAGCTGTTCGGTGCGGACCCGCTCGACCGCGCGAGGTGCGACGAGTACGTGGCGCGGGCGGGCGACGTCGGTCGTCGGCTCGGGGTCGAGGACGTGCCGCTCTCCTGGGTCGAGCTGGAGGCGGCGATCGCCGCCTACCGGCCGGAGCTTGCCGTGACGCCCGCCGCGCTCGACGCGGCGCGCTTCCTCCTCGTGGAGCCGCCGCTGCCCGCCGTGGTCAGGCCGGTCTACGCCGGGCTCGCGGCGGCCGCCCGCGCGTCGCTGCCGCCGTGGGCGAGGGAAGGGCTGCCGCCCGTGCGGCTCGTGCCGCCGGCGCAAGCCGGGCCTGCGGGGGCGGTCGTCACGCGCGCGATCCGGTGGGCGCTCCCCGCCCCGTGAGCTCCGCAGCCGTCGCGCGCGCGGCGCTCGTGGCGCCCGTCGTACGCGTCCTGCGCGGCCGGTGTCGTGCTCAGCCGTCGTCGCGGTGCCGGCGGAAGTCGTCGAGGTCGGCGTTGAGGCGTGCGAGGAGCTCGGCGAGCAGCGACCGGTCGAGCCGTGACCACCCCCCCAGCACGTCGGCGTACAGGGCCGCGCGCGTCGCACGGTGCCGCGCGAGCTCGTCGAGGCCCTCCGGGGTCGGCTCGACGAGCACCGCCCGGCCGTCGTGCGGGTCGCGCACGCGGCGGACGTGGTCCGCACGGTCGAGCGCGACGACCTGGCGTGTCACCGTCGAGGCGTCGAGGCCGAGCCGGGCGGCGAGCGCGTTGACGTTCTGCGGGCCGTGCGTGGCGAGCGTCTGCAGGAGCAGGTAGCCCGACCGGTCGAGCGTGCCGGTGCGCGCACCCCCGCGAGCGGTCCCGGGGGACCCCGACGCCGAGGTGCGCTCGGCCCGGCGCAGCAGCTGGGCGACCTCGAGCTCGATCGCGGCGACGACGTCCCGTGCCGCGTCGTCGCCGACCGGGTTGTTTCCTCGAGCAACATACATAGGTGTATTCTACAGGGAAGTACCTGCTAGATACAGTTAATTACGGAGAGCGAGCACCACGTGGCCTCGACACGCGACGAGCCGAACCGCACCGCCATCTACGCCACCGCCCTGACCGCGTTCTTCGCGATCGCCGGCATCGCCGTCGTGGACCCGATCCTGCCCGTCATCGGCGCGGAGATCGGGGCCTCGACCTGGCAGATCGAGCTGCTCTTCACCGCGTACATCGCGGTCATGGCGCTCGGGATGATCCCAGCCGTCCTGGCGACCGGGCGCTTCGGCTACAAGAAGATCCTCGTCGCGGGCGTGTCGCTCGTCGCCGTCGCGGCGGTGCTCGCCGCGCTCAGCACGACGATCGGTCAGCTCGCCGCGCTGCGCGGGCTGTGGGGTCTGGGCAACGCGATGTTCTTCGCGACGGCGATGGTCCTGCTCGTCTCCCTCGCCAACGACCGCGAGTGGGTCGTCGCGCTGTTCGAGACGTGCGTGGGGCTCGGGTTCGCCGTCGGACCGCTGCTCGGCGGCCTGCTCGGCGGCATCTCGTGGCGCGTGCCGTTCCTCGTGTGCGGCGTCTTCATGGTCGTCGCGCTGCTCGTCTCGGTGACGCGGCTGAAGGACCCCGTGGAGAAGCCGGCGCCCCTGCGCGTCGGCCAGGTGTTCCGGCTCTTCCGCAAGCCCGGTTTCCTCGCCCTGTCCGCCGTCACCGCGGCGTACAACTTCTGCTTCTTCGTCGTCCTCGGCTACACGCCCGTGTTCCTCGGCCTCGACGTGATCCCGCTCGGCCTGGTGTTCACCGCGTGGGGCGTCGGCCTCGCGGTCGGGATCCTCGTCGTCGGGCACCGCCTCGCGCACCGCGTCGGTGCCGTGCAGACGCTCGGGATCGCGATCCTCGGGGTGCTCGTCGCGCTCGTGCTGCTCGCGCTCGACGTCGGTACCGCCGGGTCGGTCGTGGTGCTCGTCCTCGCGGGCGTGTGCATGGGCATCGCGAACGCCAACCTCACCGACCTGTCCCTCGCGCTCGGGGACCCCGACCGGCGCGTGACGACGGGCGCGTTCAACCTCGTGCGCTGGGGCTTCGCCGCTCCCGCGCCCGTCATCGCCGGGCTGCTGCACCCCGTCTCGGCGACGGCGCCCTTCTGGGTCGGCGCGGGCGTGCTCGTCGTCGGGGTCGTCGTGTTCCTCGCGACGGCGCACCGCATGGCCGGCGAGCTCGGGGAGCGCGTCCTGTGGTCGCGCTGGGACCGGCGTGCCCGCGCCGTCGAGGGGACTCCCGAGGAGGCGCTCGGCGAGGTGTGACGCCGCCGCAGGCAACGGTCGCGGCCGGCGTCCGACGGGCGTCAGCCGCGCGCGTCGGCCTCGGCGCGCGCCGCGTCGGCCAGCGCGACGATCCCGCGCACGAGCGCGCGCAGGTCGTCGAGGTCGAGACGCTCCAGGAGGTGCTGCGTCGGCTCCTCGCGCGCCGCCAGCCGACGGACGGCCTCCGCCCCGCGGCCCGTCGCCGCGACGAGGCGCACGCGCCCGTCGGTCGGGTCGGGGCGGCGTTCGGCCATCTCCGCCGTGACGAGCCGGTCGACGATGCCCGAGACCGTCGCCGCGGAGACGCCGAGGACCTCGGCGAGATGGTGGGCGCCCGACGGCCCGTCGAGCTGCAGGACGGCGAGCGCGCGCAGCTGCTGCACGGTGAGCGGGGTCGTGAGGATCGGCTCGAGCCGCTGCGCGAGGAAGATCTCGCTGAGCACGTCGCCGGCCTCCTCCACGCGGCCGACGAGCACGCGGCGCTCGTCGGCCTGCTCGTCGCGCCCCGCGTCCTGCCGCTCGACGGCGCGGTCGGTGTGCTCGTCTCCCACGACGTGACCGTACCCGGAACTCCGCACGGATGCTTAGCGTTAGGCTAACGATCGACGACGGCGTCGAAGTCCCTTCTCCTCCGATCTTCCTCGCTGCCTGGAGGCACCGTGTCCCGACTCGCCCGCACGTCGCTCGCGAACCGAGCCGTCGTCGCCCTCGTCACGGTCGCGGCAGCGATCTTCGGCGTGGTCAGTCTCGGCTCGCTCAAGCAGGAGCTCATCCCGTCGTTGCAGATCCCGGCGGCGGCCGTCGTCGCCGTCTACCCGGGCTCCGCGCCGGAGATCGTCGAGGACCAGGTCACCGAGCCGCTCGAGGCGGCGGTCCAGGGCGTCGACGGCGTCGCCGGCATCAGCTCGACCGCGTCGACGAGCCTGTCCGCCACCACCGTCGAGCTCGACTACGGCACCGACATGGACGCGGCGGCCCAGCAGCTCCAGACCGCGGTCACGCGCATCCAGTCCCAGCTCCCGGCCGACGTCGAGCCGCAGGTCGTCACGGGCTCGATCGACGACCTCCCGGTCATCCAGCTCGCGGCCGCGGGGGCCGAGGGCGGCGACGAGCTCGACGCGGCCGAGCTGGGCTCCGTCGTCGAGTCCGTGCTCGTGCCGCGGCTCGAGGAGATCGACGAGGTGCGCTCCGTCGCGGTGACCGGCATCGCCGACCGCGAGGTGCGCGTCGACCTCGACCCGCAGGCGCTCGCCGCGGCGGGCGTCTCGTCCGCCGACGTCTCCACGCTCCTCGACGACAACGGCGTCCAGATCCCCGGCGGCACCGTGACCGAGGGCGACACCGAGCTCACGGTCCAGATCGGCTCGCAGATCACGAGCGTCGACGAGCTCGCGGCGCTCCCGCTGCAGGGCGCGGCGGGCGTCGTGCCGCTGGGCGACGTCGCCGACGTCGCCGAGGTCGACGCCGACGCGACGTCGTACTCCCGGCTCGACGGCGAGCCGTCGCTCGCGATCGCCGTGACCAAGACCCCTGCGGGCAACACGGTCGAGATCTCGCACGCCGTCCAGGACGCGCTCGGCGACCTCGACGAGGCGCTCGCCGACCAGGGCGTGCGCGTCGCCGTCGTGTTCGACCAGGCGCCGTTCATCGAGGAGTCGATCGAAGGCCTCGCGACCGAGGGCGGGCTCGGCCTGCTGTTCGCCGTCGTGGTCATCCTCCTGTTCCTCGCGTCCCTGCGCTCGACCCTCGTGTCGGCGATCTCCATCCCGCTGTCGCTGTGCGTGACGTTCATCGTCATGAACGCCACGGGCTACACGCTGAACATCCTCACCCTGGGCGCGATGACGGTCGCGATCGGCCGCGTCGTCGACGACTCCATCGTCGTGATCGAGAACATCAAGCGGCACCTGTCGTACGGCGAGCCGAAGCGCGAGGCCATCCTCACGGCCGTCCGGGAGGTCGGCGGGGCCATCACGTCCTCGACGATCTGCACGGTCGCGGTGTTCGCACCGATCGCGCTCGTCGGCGGCATGGTCGGCGAGCTCTTCCGGCCCTTCGCCGTCACGGTCGCCATCGCGATGCTCGCCTCGCTGTTCGTCGCGCTGACCATCGTGCCGGTGCTCGCGTACTGGTTCATCAAGCCGCCGAAGGGCGTCGTCGAGCACGACGGCTCGGAGGAGTCCGTCGCCCGCGCGGCCGAGGTCGCCGAGCGCACGCGCGCCGAGGCCGAGGCGAAGGAGCGCCGCGGCATCTGGCAGCGCGCCTACATGCCGACGCTGCGGGCCTCGCTGCGCCGCCCGGTCGTCACGCTCGCGGTCGCCGTGCTCGTCCTCGTCGGGACGCTCGCGCTCGTGCCGCGCCTCGAGACGAACTTCCTCGGCGACTCCGGCCAGGACACGCTCACCGTCACCGAGTCGTTCGAGCCCGGCACGACGCTCGCCGCCCAGGACGAGGCGGCGCGCGCCGTCGAGGACGCGCTGCTCGGTCTCGACGAGGTCGAGACCGTCCAGACGACGGTCGGCCAGGGTGACGTCGCCGCGGCGGCGTTCTTCGGCGGCGGTTCGACGCCGCAGGCGAGCTTCGCCGTGACGCTGGCCGACGACGCCGACGGCACCGCGGCGCAGGACACGATCCGCGACGCCGTCGCCGACCTCGGCACCGACGCCACCACCGAGATCACCGTCGCGGGCGGCGAGGCGCTCATGGGCTCCTCGACCGTCGACCTCGTCGTGCGGACCACCGACCCCGACACGCTCGCCGCCGCCGCGCAGCAGGTCCAGGAGGCGGCAGCCGCGACCGACGGCGCGATCGAGGTCACGAACAACCTCGCCGCCGAGCAGTCGACCGTGCAGGTGAGCGTCGACCGCGACGCCGCCACCGCCGCGGGCCTGACCGAGACCCAGCTCTCCGGGCTCGTCGCCTCGGTCATGTCGCCGATGCCGGTCGGGAGCGTCGACCTCGGCGACGGCCCCGTGGACGTCGTCGTGTCGCAAGGCGAGGGGCCGGCGACGGTCGCCGAGCTCGAGGCGCTCGTCATCCCGAGCGCCGCCGGACCCGTGCCGCTGACGTCCGTCGCGACGATCGAGGAGGTCGCCGTCCCGACGTCGATCACGCGCCTCGACGGCGAACGCAGCGCGACGGTCTCCGTGACGCCGGCGGGCCAGGACCTCGGCTCGCTCACCGCCGCGCTCACCACGACGGTCGACGAGCTCGACCTGCCCGCGGGCGCGTCGGTGGAGATCGGCGGCGTCGCCGCCCAGCAGGAGGACGCGTTCGCCGACCTCGGCATGGCGCTGCTCGCCGCGATCCTCATCGTCTACGTCGTGATGGTCGCGACGTTCCGCTCGCTCGTGCAGCCGCTCATCCTGCTCGTCTCGGTGCCGTTCGCCGCGACCGGTGCGCTCCTCCTGCTGCTCGCGACGTCGACGCCGCTCGGCGTCCCGTCTCTCATCGGGATGCTCATGCTCATCGGCATCGTCGTGTCGAACGCGATCGTGCTCATCGACCTCATCAACCAGTACCGAGAGCGCGGGCGCTCGCTCGACGACGCGGTGCTGGAAGGGTCGCGCAAGCGTCTGCGTCCGATCGTCATGACCGCGCTCGCGACGATCTTCGCGCTCACCCCGATGGCGTTCGGCATCACGGGCGGCGGCGCGTTCATCTCCCAGCCGCTCGCGCTCGTGGTCATCGGCGGGCTGATCAGCTCGACGCTGCTCACGCTCGTCGTCGTGCCGGTGCTGTACCTGCTCGTCGAGCGCCGCGGCGAGAAGCGCCGGGCTCGTCGGGCGGCGAAGGCTCAGGAGTCGGTGCGCGTGGAGTCCGAGACGGTGGGGGCGGCGCGGGCGTAGTCCCCGGGTCCCGGGGTTCCGGGTCCGGTCCGGTCCGCGGGCGGTGCGACGTCGGTGCTCGGGCTGGCCGCGCCGTCACCTCCGGCGGTCGGCTGTCCGCTTCAGGAGCGCGGCCTTGACGCCCTTCGCATCCGACGTCGCACCGCCCGCTCGTCCTTCGTCTCGCCATCCCGGTGCCCCCGAACGCGAGGAAGTACGCCAGTAGCGCGGGGTAGTACCGGGGCAGCGCGGGGTAGTACCGCGGTCGCGCGAGGTAGTACCGGTGTAGCGCGGGGTAGTACCGGGGCAGCGCGGGGTAGTACCGCGGTCGCGCGGGCGAACCCTGGTCGCGGTCGTCCGCGGCCAGGGTTCGCTGCCGTCAGGCCGTGAGGCCCGCGAGGGTGGCGAGGCGCTCCCACGAGCGGTGGAGGCCGAGTGCCGTGCGGAGCGTGCGCGCGAGGTCGGAGGGGTCGGCCGCTGCGTCGTTCGTCGTGACGTCGGGTGCGGCGGTGTCGATGCCGGCCGCCGTGAGGACGTCCTGGCCGTCGCCGACGGCGGCGATCGCCTTGCCGTGCCGGAACGCCTCCTGCAGGAGGACGGCCGTGCGCGGGTCGGTGCCGATCGGTGTCCCTGCGGTGCCGTCGGCGACCACGACGGCGTCGTACTCGATCGAGCGCGTCGTGAGGATCGTGCGGTCCACGGTCTCGGACGTGCCGCCGGACGTCACGTCACCGCCGTGGGCGGCGACGACGCGCACGACCACCTGATCGTCGCCCAGCGCCGACCGCAGGGCGTCCACCACGCCCAGGTCCCCGCCGTCGGACACGAGGACGCCGACGACGCGGCCGTCGACACGACCCGGCTCCTGCGGCACCTGCGAGAGCGCAGGGGAGGGGACGGCGTCGGGCACCTCCGCGTCCGGTGCGGGCAGACCGAGTCCGGCCGCGACGCGCGTCGCGAGCTCGGCGTCCACCTGCGCGAGGCTCGCCAGCATGCGCTCGCGGACCTCGGCGCGACGGCACTTGCCGAGCTCGAACGTGTACGCCTCGACCTCGTGCGCGTGCTCGACCGGCGTGAGCGAGAGCCAGAACAGCCGGGCCTGCGTGAAGTGGTCCGCGAACGAGACGGGGCTCTGCCGGACCTTCGCGCCGTCGACCGGCGTGGCGATCGTGACGAAGCCGTCCTCCGGCGAGGCGAGCGGACGGTCGTCGTCGATCGCGTTGGGCTTGTACGCGACGATCCCCTCGTGCACGGCGGTCTGGTGCATGCCGTCGCGCAGCATGTCGTTCACGGGCGCGTGCGGGCGGTTGATCGGGAGCTGCGCGAAGTTGGGACCCCCGAGGCGCGAGAGCTGCGTGTCGAGGTACGAGAAGAGCCGGCCCTGCATGAGCGGGTCGTTCGTGACCTGGATGCCGGGGACCAGGTGGTCGACGTGGAACGCGACCTGCTCCGTCTCGGCGAAGTAGTTCGTCGGGTTGGCGGTCAGCGTGAGGACCCCGACGCGCTGCACCGGGCACAGCTCCTCCGGGACGATCTTCGTCGGGTCGAGCAGGTCGATGCCCTCGAAGGTCTCCTCAGGGGTGTCGGGCATGACCTGCAGCCCGAGCTCCCACTGCGGGAACGCTCCGGCGTCGATCGCGTCGGCGAGGTCGCGGCGGTGGAAGTCGGGGTCGGCGCCCTGGGCGATCTGCGCCTCCTCCCACACGAGCGAGTGCACGCCGAGCACGGGCTTCCAGTGGAACTTCACGAGCGACGTCGTCCCGTCGCTCGCCTCCAGGCGGAACGTGTGGACCCCGAAGCCCTCCATCGTGCGGTAGCTGCGCGGGATCCCGCGGTCCGACATCGCCCACATCGCCATGTGCGTGGACTCGGTGTGCGAGGAGATGAAGTCCCAGAACGTGTCGTGCGCGCTCTGCGCCTGGGGGATCTCGCGGTCGGGGTGCGGCTTGCCCGCGTGGATGACGTCGGGGAACTTGATCGCGTCCTGGATGAAGAAGACGGGGAGGTTGTTCCCGACGAGGTCGAACGTGCCCTCGGCGGTGTAGAACTTCGTCGCGAACCCGCGGACGTCACGCACCGTGTCGGCCGAGCCCCGCGAACCCAGCACGGTCGAGAAGCGCACGAAGACGTCGGTCTCGCGGTCCGCCTCGGCGAGGAACGCCGCCCTCGTGACGCTCGCCGCGTTGCCGTAGGCGCGGAACGTGCCGTGCGCCCCCGCGCCGCGCGCGTGCACCACGCGCTCCGGGATCCGCTCGTGGTCGAAGTGCGTGATCTTCTCGCGGAAGTGGTGGTCCTCCACGAGCAGCGGACCGCGCGGCCCGGCCTTCAGCGAGTGGTCGGTGTCGTCGACCCGCAGCCCCTGGGCCGTCGTCAGCCGGTCGCCGGCCTGGGCGCGCGGGTCCGGGCCGCCCGGCTGCCACGGGCATCCCGTCGCGCTCCGCGGCGCGGGCGAGGCGTGGCGGCCCTCGTCGTGCTCGTGGTGTCGCGTGCCGTGCGCCTCCGGCGCCGTCGGCCGCTGCTCGTCCCTGGTGGTGTCGTCGGTCATGGTGGCGAGCCCTTCCGCTAGGTGAGCCTCCACCCTGCGAAGCGGAGGCGTCGCTCGCACGCCGCGACGACTCGCGGGTCGACACGGCAGGCGGGCACGCCGCGGGGCGCGGTCAGCCGGGCCGGGCCACACCCGTCTCGTACGCCAGCACCACGGCCTGCACGCGGTCGCGCAGGCCGAGCTTGCCCAGCACGCGGCCGACGTGCGTCTTGACCGTGGCCTCCGAGAGCACGAACTGCTCGGCGATCTCGGCGTTCGTCAGGCCCTCGCCCAGCGCCTCGAACACCTCGAGCTCGCGGGCCGTCAGCTGGGCGAGCCGGGGGTCGTCGCGACCGGTCGCCGCGGTGGCCGGTGCCGCGCCGTCCTCCGGGAGCTGCCCGGAGAACATCTCGAGCATCCGCCGCGTGATGCGCGGGGACATCGCCGCGTCGCCGCTCGCGACGGCGCGGATCGCACCGACGAGCTCGCCCGGCTTCGCGTCCTTGAGGAGGAACCCGCTCGCGCCGGCGCGCAGGGCGGAGAACGCGTACTCGTCGAGGTCGAACGTCGTGAGGATGATGACCCGCGACGACGGCGTCTCGGCGACGATCCGCTCCGTCGCCTCGATGCCGTTGGTCCCGGGCATGCGCACGTCCATGAGCACGACGTCGGGGCGCAGCGCCGACGCCTGCGCGATGCCGGTCGCGCCGTCCCCGGCCTCGCCGACGACCTCGATGTCGTCCTCGGCGGCCAGGATCATGCGGAAGCCCATCCGCAGCAGCGCCTGGTCGTCGACGAGCAGCACGCGGATCGTGCCCCCTGCTGCCGTCCCGTCGTCGTGGCCCACGGCCCCTCCCGTTCCCGTCATCGGTGCTCTCCGTCCAGGCGCAGGCGCGCCACGACCTCCCAGCCGTCGCCGACCGGGCCGGCCGTCACGCTACCCCCGTGCACGGCCGCCCTCTCGCGCATCCCGATGATGCCGCGCCCGGTGCCCACGGGGACGTCGGCAGGGTGGTGCGCGGCCACGGACGGCGGCAGGGCGCGGTCGTCGACGCCGGTGCCCTCGCCGGGCCGCCGACCGGACCGGTTGACGACGCGCAGCTCGAGCCAGTCTCCCTCGCGCGACGCCGTGCGGTCCCAGCGGACGACCTCGACGAGGACGATCGGCGACAGCGGCGCGTACCGGAGCACGTTGGTCAGCGCCTCCTGCACGATGCGGTGCGCGGCCTGACGCACGGTGGGCTCCAGCGCCGGTTGGGCACCCCGGCGGACGAGGCGCACGGGCAGGCCCGCGGTGCGGTAACGCTCGATGATGTCCTCGAGCTCGGTGGGCT
This sequence comes from Cellulosimicrobium sp. Marseille-Q4280, assembly GCF_943181405.1. Lineage (GTDB taxonomy): Bacteria > Actinomycetota > Actinomycetes > Actinomycetales > Cellulomonadaceae > Cellulosimicrobium. Next base: position 923,179 of record NZ_CALPBY010000001.1, on the reverse strand, counting down.
CGTGCGTCGGGGCGAGGGGAGCGGACGTGGTCCCCGCGCCGGGCTCGCGCAGCACGCCGAGGACGCGGCGCATGTCGGCGAGCGCCGCGCGCCCGGTCTCGGTGAGCTCGTCCAGGGCGTGGCCCGCGAGCTCGGGGTTCTTGGCGCCGGACGCCTTCGCACCGTCGGCGAGGGCCACCATGACGGTGATGGAGTGCGCGACGACGTCGTGCATCTCGCGCGCGATGCGCGTGCGCTCCGCGGCGACGGCGAGCTGCGCCTGCTGGTCGCGGTCGCGGGCGAGCGAGTTGGCGCGCTCGACGAGGTCGGCGACGTGCTGCCGCCGGGCGCGGACGTTCGAGCCGACGGCCATGGCGATCAGGCACAGAATCGTCGTCACGAGGACGCTCACGACGCGGTCGACCGTCGGCTCGCCGGGTGCCGCGCTCGTCCGCACGAACTCGCCGTCCTCGGTGGTGCTCATGTGGTACCAGAGGAAGGTCGCCGTCGAGATCGGCAGCACCACGGCCGCGAGCGTCGGCCAGGCGACGCGGGGCGACCGTGCCGCTGCGACCGCGTAGAGGGCGAACATCGCGGCGACCTCGTAGCCCGCGGTGTCACCCGTGACGCCGATCGCGGCGGACCCCAGGACGGCGACGGCCAGTGCGACGGTCACCGGGCGCCGGCGCCGCCACAGGAGCGCGGTACCACCGGCGAGGGAGAACGCGAGCACTGCGAGGTCCGAGCCGGCGCCCTCGGGCATGGCGAGCGCGTAGAACAGGCCCGGCACGACGAAGAGCCCCACGACGACCCAGTCCATGACGCGCGGGTGCTGGGCGAAGTAGCGGCGGACGGGCCCGAGGCGACGGGCGTCGAGCTCCGTGAACGGCTGCGGCGCCGGCCGCATGGCGAGCGTGCGCGGAGCGGCCGACGCCGGACGAGCGGTGGGCTCGTCCGGCGTCGGCGGGGTGAGGTGCGGGGTGGTCACGCGTCCCGGCGCTTGAGCACGAAGGCCGCGACGGCGAGGGACAGGACGGCCCACCCGGCCATCGCCCCGGTCGCGGCACCCGGGGAGAGCACCTCGACCATCCCGGCGTCGGCGTCGTTGACCGTCATCATGGCCGTCGCGAGGTTCATCGGGAGGAACTTCTCGACGTCGCGCACCCAGTCCTGGGACAGGAAGCTCGCGACCAGCGGCAGGACGAAGAGGAACGCGACGAGCGTGAAGATGCTGCCGGCGGAGTGGCGCATGATCGTCCCGACCCCGACCGCCAGGAGGGCGACGAGCGCGAGGTAGCCGGCGCACGCGAGGATCACGCGCTGGACGACCGGGTCGCCGAGGTCCGGGACGAGGTCGTTGCCGGACAGCATCGGCGCGGTCGCCACATAGGACAGCGCGATGCCGACGAGCCCCACGACGAAGGTCACGACGCCGATGATCCCGGCCTTGGCCCACAGCGCGGGCAGGCGGGTCGGGACGGCGGCGAGCGTCGAGCGGATCATGCCCGTCGAGTACTCGCCGGTGATGACGAGCGCACCGAGGACCGCGACCGACAGCTGGGCGAAGATGTACCCGAGGACGATCGCCTGGACCGTCGAGATGTTGCCCATCTCCGCGGCCATCTCGGGCGAGTCGGCGGCGAAGTTGAGCGACGCGGCCATCGACAGGCTGAACAGCACCATGACGACGATCGTCGTGCCGATCGTCCACCAGGTGGAGCGCAGGGAGCGGAACTTGATCCACTCGGAGCGCAGCACGTGGCCGAAGCCGAGGCGGTAGGGGGTGGCCCGGGTCGCCGTGGGGCCGGCGGACACTGCTGCGGCGGTCATCGCTGCGCTCCTTCGGGGGTCTGGACGGGTGCGCCCGGCGCGACGCCGGCCGGGACGGAACCCGTGGCGCCGTGCCCGACGTGGATCTGCGCGGACTCGGTCTGGTACTCGACGGAGTCGGCCGTGAGGGCCATGTACGCGTCCTCGAGCGTGGACGCGACGGGAGTGAGCTCGTGGAGCACGAAGCCCTGTGCGGCGGCGAGCTCGCCGATGCCCGCGGCGTCGGCTCCCGAGACGACGAGCAGGCTGGGCTCGTCGCTCGTGACGGTGGAGCCGTCGCGCGTGAGGAGCTCCGCGAGCTGGGTCGCGTGCGGCGTCCGGACGCGGACGGTGCGCTGCTGGGTCCCGTTGACGATGTCGCCCACGGGGGCGTCCGCGATGATGCGGCCCTTGCCGATGACGACGATGTGGTCCGCGGTGACGGCGACCTCGCTCATGAGGTGGCTCGAGAGGAAGACCGTGCGGCCCTCGGACGCGAGGTACTTCGCGAGGTTGCGGACCCACAGGACGCCCTCGGGGTCGAGGCCGTTGACCGGCTCGTCGAGGATGAGCGTCTTCGGGTCGCCGAGCAGAGCCGACGCGATGCCGAGGCGCTGCCCCATGCCGAGCGAGAAGCCGCCGACGCGCTTCTTCGCGACCGACTGCAGGCCCGTCATCTCGATGACCTCGTCGACGCGCTTCGTCGGGATGCCGTGGGTGGCGGCCATCGCGCGGAGGTGGTTGTAGGCGGAGCGCCCGGTGTGGACGGCCTTCGCGTCGAGCAGCGCGCCCACCTCGGTGAGGGGGGAGCGGTGCTGCGCGTAGGGGCGTCCGTTGACAGTGACGGTCCCGGCCGTCGGGCGGTCCAGTCCCATGATCATGCGCATGGTCGTGGACTTGCCGGCGCCGTTCGGGCCGAGGAACCCGGTGACGGTCCCGGGGCGGACGGTGAACGAGATGCCGTCCACCGCCGTCTTGGGCCCGTACCGCTTGGTCAGGCCGCGTGCTTCGATCATGGCTCGCCCTCTCCAGGGTGCTGTGCGGGCCGCGGCCCGCTCGGGTGTGTGTCGTGGGGTCGTCGTCGAGCCTAGGTCCGGTGCCCGACGCCGGTCAGCCACCTTCCGGCGTATGTTCGGCGCCCGGTGGTTCGCCTGGCGTACCCCGTGCGGTGTACGCCGGTCAGGGTGCGTGGTCCTCGTGGGCCACCGGTGGCGACGACGGGATCGTCCGCGGGAACAGTGACCGGGACTCGCACGTTCCGTAGGATGAACGTCAGGCCAGCGACACCCGACTCGAGGCAGGAACGCCGATGACGAGGCCCGCTGCAAGAGTGGACGCCGCGACCAGGAGGAGCTCATGAGCAACCCCGTCTTCAACAACAGCGCGGTCTTCGGTGATCCGAAGAACCAGCGCGGAGGGGCCGCCACCCAGGCGGGGCCCGCGTACGGCACGCCGCCGGCGCAGGGGCAGAACCCCGCCTACGGCACGCCGCCCCAGGCGGGTCAGTGGGGCCAGCACGGCGCGCAGGCCGCCGACGCGGCCACGCTGAACCAGATGTACGACGCGCCGGCCGCCACGACCGCGGACACCAAGCGCCTCACGTACGACGACGTCATCATGAAGACGGGCGGCCTGCTGGCCCTGCTCGTGGTCGTCGGCGCCGCGACGTGGCTGATCGCGCCGGGCCTGTGGCCGATCGGCGCGATCGCCGGCCTCGTGCTCGGTCTCGTCAACGCGTTCAAGCGCAACCCGAGCCCGCTGCTCATCACGCTGTACACCGTCGCCCAGGGTGTGTTCCTCGGTGGCATCAGCGCGTACTACGAGAGCTTCTACGACGGCGTCGTGCCGTCGGCCGTCGTCGCGACGGTCGCGACCTTCGCCGCGGCGCTGTTCCTCTTCCGCTCCGGCAAGGTCCGTGTCACGCCGAAGTTCACGCGCTGGCTGATCATCGCGATGGTCGGCTACCTCGCGTTCTCGCTCGTCAACGTCGTGCTGCTCATGTTCGGCGCGCTCGACGGCTGGGGCCTGCGCGGCGGCACGCTCGGCATCGTCATCAGCCTCTTCGCGGTGGGACTCGCGGCCGCGTCGCTCATCGTCGACTTCGACTCCATCAAGCGCGGCGTCGAGGGCGGCGTGCCGGCCAAGTTCGCGTGGTCGGCCGCGTTCGGCCTGCTCGTGACCCTGATCTGGCTCTACCTCGAGTTCCTGCGCCTGTTCGCCATCCTGCAGAGCAGCGACTGACGGTGGCGCGAGACTCACGCGGACCGGCACCCGCGGCGGAGACCTCTCCGCCGCGGGTGCCGGTCTTTGCCGCCGGCCTGGCCGTCGCCGCGGCGGCGATGCTCGGCGTCCAGGTGCTGTACATGGTCCTGTCCGGCGCGCCGCCCGCGTACCTGCCGTTCGCCGCGCTCCTCGTCCTGCTCAGCGTCCCGACCGCCGGCGCGGCCGTCGCGTGGCTCGGCACGCGGGTCACGAAGGGCGCGACCGACGGTCGGGCCGCGCTCGTCTTCGCCGGACTCGGGCTCGTCGCGGGCGCCCTGTGGGGATCGCTCCTCGCGGGCGGTCTGGCGAACCAGCTCGCCGACGCCGGGGCGCGCGGCGGGGGCGCGCTGATCGCGGGGGCGGCGCTCGTCGTCGGCATCACCGCGGCGGTCGGTGCCGGGCTGGGCCGCCTCACGGCGCGCGAGGCGGCGGGCCGCCCGGTGCTCGTCGTGGGGCTCGTCGTCGCGGTGGTGCTCGTCGCGCTGCTGGGCTTCCTCGGCTGACCCCCGCCCGTCCTGGGCGCGAGATGGGCCCGGTTCTTCACCGAGAACCGGGCCCATCTCATGCCTACGTCCAGGCAGGTGGTGGTGTCAGGCCGGGAGGTGGTGGCGAGAGGCGGCGGAGGCGAAGCCGAGCCACGTGTGGCGGTTGCCCGCCCAGCACCAGCCGACCTTCGGCGCGCCGCGGCGCTCGCGGCCGTCGCGACCCGTGCCGTTGGAGATCCAGATCGCGGGGGTGCGGGTGTCGAGCGTCCCGCCGGGCTTGCGCAGGCGGGAGCCGATCGTCATGTAGCAGTGGTTGCGCGCGACGACGCCCGGCACCTGGAGCGCCCAGTGGATCCCCTCGGCGAGCAGCAGGGGCGTGCGACCGCGGCGCGTGATCTCCGGCAGCGCCTCGTCGGGCGACCAGTTCGCCATCTCGTCGCCGCGCTCGACGGCGGTCACGGCGTACACCGCGCCCTCGGGGATCTCGAGGCCGTCGATCGGGGCGAACCGGTCGACGTCGTCCATGTCGACGACGACGAACCCGTCCTTCTCGCCGCCGCGCACCGGCAGGCGCAGCAGCGGGGCGAGGGCGGACGGCGGTGCGAGCGCCGGGTCGACGACGAGGAGCGAGCCGGGCGGGGCCGTCGTCGCGAGCTCGGCGGCCGCCGTGCGCACGGCGTCGTCCGTCAGCCCGGCGAGCGCGGGGACACCGAGCGCGACGAGCCGTTCGGCCTGGTCGGCGAGCGAGGGCAGGGGCGGGACGGTGTTCGTCGCGGGAACGGCGGTGGTCGCGGGAACGGCGCTGGTCGCGGGAACGGCGGTGGGGGCGGTCGTGGTCACGGAGCACCTCTCGATCGGGGGCAGGCAGACGGGCCAACGTTCTACACCGTACGGAAATTCCCGCCGGAGGGGTGTCCGGGTTGGTGCGGCGTGCGACCGCCCGCTCCGCGCGGTCGGTGAGGCGTCCCGGGATCGGCGATGATCAGAGGATGAGATACGCAGAGCACATCTCCGAGCTCGTCGGCGGCACCCCGCTCGTCAGGCTGACCCGCGTCACGCAAGGGCTGTCGGCGACGATCCTCGCCAAGGTCGAGTACGTGAACCCCGGCGGCTCCGTGAAGGACCGGATCGCCCTCAAGATGGTCGAGGCGGCCGAGGCGTCGGGCGAGCTGAGGCCGGGCGGCACGATCGTCGAGCCGACGTCCGGGAACACCGGGGTCGGGCTCGCGCTCGTCGCGCAGCGCAAGGGCTACGACTGCGTGTTCGTCTGCCCCGACAAGGTGAGCCAGGACAAGCGGGACGTGCTGCGCGCGTACGGGGCGCGCGTCGTCGTGACGCCGACGGCCGTCGCGCCGGACCACCCCGACTCCTACTACTCGGTCTCCGACCGGCTGGTGCAGGAGATCCCGGGCGCCTGGAAGCCGAACCAGTACGCCAACCAGAACGGGCCCCTGTCGCACTACGAGTCCACCGGGCCCGAGATCTGGGCGGACACCGACGGACGCGTGACGCACTTCGTCACGGGCGTGGGTACGGGCGGCACGATCACCGGGACCGGCCGGTACCTCCACGAGGCCTCGGCGGACCGCGGGCCCGACGACGGCGGGCGGGTCCGCGTCGTCGGCGCGGACCCGGCCGGTTCCGTGTACTCGGGCGGGGACGGGCGCCCGTACCTCGTCGAGGGCGTGGGCGAGGACTTCTGGCCCACCGCGTACGACCCCGCGGTGCCCGACGAGGTCATCCCCGTGACCGACGCGGACTCGTTCGCCATGACGCGACGGCTCGCGCGCGAGGAGGGCCTGCTCGTCGGCGGCTCGTGCGGCATGGCGGTCGAGGCGACGCTGCGGCTCGCGCGCCGGCTCCAGGACGAGGACCCCGAGGCCGCGGCGCGCGCGGTGATCGTCGTGCTCCTGCCCGACAGCGGTCGTGGCTACATGTCGAAGATCTTCAACGACGCGTGGATGCGGTCGTACGGCTTCCTGCCCGCCGAGGAGGGTGTCACCGCGGGAGACGTCCTGCGCGCGAAGGACGGTCGCATGCCCGACCTCGTGCACACCCACCCCAACGAGACCGTGCGCGACGCGATCGAGATCCTGCGCGAGTACGGCGTCTCGCAGATGCCGGTCGTCGGCGCGGAGCCGCCCGTGAAGATCGGCGAGGTCGCGGGGTCGGTGAGCGAGCGGGAGCTGCTCGACGCCGTCTTCTCGGGGCGCGCGTCGCTCGCCGACCGCGTGGACAAGCACATGGAGCCGCGGTTCCCGCTCATCGGGGCCGGTGAGGGCGTCGAGGCGATCCGCGAGGCGCTGCACGACGCCGACGCGCTGCTCGTCGTCGAGGACGGCGACCCCGCGGGCGTGCTCACGCGTCACGACCTCCTGGGCTTCCTCGCGACCTGAGCCGCGGCCGAGCACGGGATCATCCACCGCCGAGCACGGGATCTGCGACCGTTTCCGACCGGATCCGGTGGAGAATCCCGTGCTCGGCGGGTGGGCCCGGGTCAGGACGGCCGGGCGAGCCTCTCGAGGCCGGCGAGGATCATCGCGACGTGGGCGGTGAAGCTCGCGTCGAGGTCGTCGGGGAGGCGGAAGCCGCCGCCGAGCTCGAGGTGCACGAAGCCGTGCACGCTCGCCCGCAGCGAGCGGACCGCGTCGATCGTGCGGTCCGGGGGCAGGTCGAAGCCGCGCAGGACCGCGGCGACGACGTGCACGCTGCGTGCCGCGGCCTCGATCAGCGGCGCCGCCGCGGGGTCGTCCGGGTCCGGCGCGACCTGCGACGCCGCGTACCGGCCAGGACGTGACCGCGCGACGTCGCGGATCGCGTGGGCCAGCGCGACGACGGCGTCGGCGCCGGAGAGCCCGACCGTCGCGTCGGTCATCGCCCGCGTGAGGTCCTCGACGCAGACGACCGAGACCTCGCGCCGCAGCTCGGCCAGGGACGCGACGTGCTTGTACAGGCTGGGGGTCGCGACGCCGGCCTGCGCCGCGACCTTCGCGAGCGAGAGGTCGGCGAAGCCGGTCGGCCCGCCGTCGTCGACGAGCCCGAGCGCGATCCGCACCACCGCGTCGCGCGACAGCCCGGCCCTAGCCACGGCCGCCGCTCCGCGCTCCCCGCTCGCCGGTCGCGCGCTCGTCCCGCTCGCCGGTCCCGCGCGCTTCCTGCTCGCCGGTCGCGCGCACGGCCGCCGCGTCCGGCAGCCCGGCCAGGAACGGGAGGACTGCGGCCACGACCTCGTCGGGTGCCTGGAGCTGCGGGTAGTGGCCCACCTCGGGCAGGACGAGCGTCGTCGCCCCGAGGGACGCCTCGGCCCACGCGGCCTCGGCGACCGGGTCGGCATAGTCCGGGTCGAGCGCGCCGAAGATCGCGAGCGCGGGCGCCTGCACGCGCGGGACCCGGGGCTCGACGACGGAGTGGTCGAGCTGGAGGCACAGGTGCCGGAACGAGCGCAACCGGCCGGGTTCGGAGAGGTTCGCGCGGATCGCGGCCTGGTGCGCGGAGAGCCGTGCGGGACGGCGGCCCTTGACGAGCGTCCCGTAGAAGGACGCCCACGCCGCCGCGCCCCACGGTCGCACGAAGAGCGCGCGGTACAGCAGGCGCATCGCGCGCTGCTTCGCGTGCGAGGCCGGCTCGCGCAGGAACCCGTCGAGGAGGACGAGGCCGCGCACGAGGTCCGGCCGCTCGGCCGCGGCGACCACGGCGGCCGAGGCGGCCATCGAGCTCCCCAGCAGGACGGCGGGCCCGGCGTCGAGGTGCTCGACGAGCGCGACGTAGTCCGACGCGGTGGCCTCGTCGCCGTGCGTCGCGAACGTCGTGCCGCTGTCGCCGTGGCCGCGCAGGTCCATCACGACGACGCGGTGACCGGCGTCGACGAGGGCGGGGGCGACGTCGTCGTAGGTCGCGCGGAGGTCGCCCATGCCGGGGACGGCCACGACGAGCGGGCCCGTGCCCTCGTCGGTGTACGCGAGGCGGCCCGCGGGTCGCGACAGGTGGTGGACGACGGGAGACGTCTGGCGCTGTGTCATAGCCAAAAGGCTAATAGCATTAGCCGCGGATGGCAAGGCCTTCCGCCCGAGGGCTCTCGAGCCCTCCCAGGACGCGCCGCGTAAGGTGGACGGGCCGCGTGCGCGCGGCACATCCCAGCTCACCGACGAGAGGCATCCTCGTGACCGACCAGCCCGCCGAGCAGACCGCTCTGCCCTCCGCCTCGGGTTCCTTCGGCGACAAGCCGACCCTGACCTTCCCGGAGTCCGCAGCGCCCGACGGCCTCCAGGTCGTCGTGCTCTCCGAGGGGGACGGTCCCGCCGTGACCTCCGGGCGCAACATCGTCGTCCACTACCTCGGCCAGACGTGGGGCGGCCAGGTGTTCGACAACTCCTACGACCGCGGCGACACCATCGCGTTCCCCATCGGCGTCGGCGCCGTCATCGGTGGCTGGGACAAGGGCCTCGTCGGGCAGAACGTCGGCTCGCGGGTGCTCCTCTCCATCCCGCCGGAGCACGGCTACGGCCAGCGCGGCGTCCCCCAGGCGGGCATCGGCGGCACGGACACGCTCGTGTTCGTGGTCGACGTCGTCGACGTGCAGTGACGCCGTCGGGGAGCGGCCGTCGGGTCGGGTGACCGGTCCGCGGGGCGCGACGCTCAGCGACGCGTGCTGCGGGTGACCGTGAAGCGACGGTCGCGCGCCACCTGGACGGTCGGGCCGACCGCGCGCTCGAGCGCCGGGCGGTGGCGCAGGTGCGAGTTCACCACGCACCAGAGCTCGCCGCCCGGCCGCAGCACCCGGCCCGCCGTCGCGAACATGCGGTGCGCGGCGTCCGTGCGCAGCGCCGCGCCCTCGTGGAACGGCGGGTTGAGCAGCACGACGTCGGCGCTCACGTCCGCGAGGGTCGCGCCCGCGTCGTCCCGCACGACGCGCACCCGGTCGGCCACGCCGTTGGCCCGCGCCGTGAGCGCGGCCGAGCGCACCGCCGCGTCCGAGCGGTCCGCGGCGACGACCTGCGCGGCCGGCCACCGTCGGGCGGCCCAGGTCGCCAGGATCCCCGTCCCGCACCCCAGGTCGACGACGTCGCGCGGCTCGCTCCCGCGGGTGGCCGCTGCGCCCGACGTCGCCCGCGCCGCCGCTCCGCCCGAGCGCTCGTCGCGGACCGCGCCCTCGAGGGCCTCGAGGAGGAACCGCGTGCCCAGGTCGAGGCTCGCGCCGGCGAACGCCGCGCCGTACGCGGCGACCGCGAGACCGACGTCGGGCAGGTCGACCGTGACCGGGTAGGTGAAGGGGGTCCCGGCGTCGGGAGCCCGAGGGGACCGCGCGACGAGGACGCGGGACTTGCCGCGCGCGAGGCTCGCGCGCACGTCGGCGAACGACTCGCCGAGCACGTCGTTCATCGCGGGTGTCATGTGCTTGACGCGCCCGCCCGCGAGCAGGACGACGCCGGGGTCGGCCTCGCGCGCGACGTGCTCCGCGACGTCCCGCAGGGCGGCGAGCCCGCGGGGGAGGCGCAGCAGGACGACGCGCGCGCCCGCGAGCAGCCCCGGACCCGGTGCGTGCTGCTGGTAGGCGCCGAGCCTCCCGGTCGACGCCGCGTTCGCGGCGAGCGCCGCCTCCGCGGTGCACTCGTCCTGGTGTACCCGCACGACGCCGTCCGCGCGTCCCGGCTCGTCCGTCGTCGCGCCCCCGGACGACCCCCGGACCAGAGCCGTGGCACCGAGCGTGAGCGCGCCGAAACGGTCGTCGACGACGGCGACGTCGCCCGCGTCGGCCGCCGCGAGCCACGGCGCCGCCTCGTCGAGCAGCAGGCGGTCTGCGGCGTCGACGGCGACGGGGGAGTCCTCGCGCAGAGGTCCGCCGTCGTCGGTGCGGAGCCGGGCGAGCAGGTCGTCGAGGTCGGGCGTCGTCACGCTCCCAGTCTCCCCGACCGACCGGCGCGCGGTGCCCGCGTGCGCGCGCTAGCCTGCGGTTCTCGGTCCGAGGAGGCCACCATGGACGTCCCGAGGACGCTCGACGAGTCACGTGCCGCCGGCCGCACCCTCCGGGAGCGCGCGCCGCGCCGGGCCCAGGGCGAGCTGGTCCTCCCGGAGCGGGACCCGGTCGCGATCGTCGAGGAGCAGAACCGCGACCGCCTGCAGGAGCTCGTGCCGCTGCGCATCGGACGCATGCTCGAGTCCCCGTTCGCGTACTACCGCGGCACCGCCGCGACCATGGCCCACGACCTGCGCGACGGCCCGCGGACGGGCGTCCACGTCGTCGCGTGCGGCGACGCGCACGTGTCCAACTTCGGCCTGTTCGCCTCGCCGGAGCGGCGCCTCGTGTTCGACCTCAACGACTTCGACGAGGCGTGCGACGCCCCGTGGGAGTGGGACGTCAAGCGCCTCGCCGCCAGCATGTACGTCGGCGGACGGGACAAGGGCATGGCGGAGGCGGAGTGCGCGGACGCGGCACGGCTCGCCGTCCGCGGCTACCGGGAGGCGCTCGCGGAGCTGTTCGCCCGCAGCGCGCTCGACCGGTTCGCCTACCAGGTCGAGACCGACGTGATCGCGCCGACGATGCGCAAGGAGGGGCGGGAAGAGCTGCGCCGCACGGCACGCAAGGCGCGCCGGCGCACGTCCGAGCAGGTGGTGGAGCGGATCACGACGCGCACGGCGGACGGGCGGTCGCGGATCGTCGACCAGCCGCCGGTCACGCAGCACGTCGACCGCGTGTCGCTCGACGAGCTGACGACGATGTTCGAGCAGTACCGCGAGCCGCTGCGTTCCGACCTCCGGCTCCTGCTCGGGCAGTTCACGCTCGTCGACTTCGTGCTGCGCGTGGTGGGAGTGGGCAGCGTCGGCACGCGCTGCTACATCCTGCTCTTCGAGGGGCCCGCGGGGGAGCCGCTCGTCCTCCAGCTGAAGGAGGCCTCGACGTCGGTCCTCGCGCGCTACGGCGGCATGGTCGACGCCCTGCCTGCCGGGTTGAGGCCCGCGCGGGCCGAGCCGTCCCAGGGGCGGCGCGTCGTCGCTGCCCAGCGCATCCTCCAGGCGCACTCCGACCCCTTCCTCGGCTGGACGACCGTCGAGGCGCCGGACCGGACCGGGCGCCCACGCGTCGACTTCTTCTGGCGCCAGTTCCGGGACATGAAGGGTTCCGTCGAGCTGGACCGGCTGGACCCCGCACTCTTCTCGCGGTACGGCGGGCTGTGCGGTCGCGTCCTCGCGCGGGCGCACAGCCAGTCGCCCGGCGCGAGGATGGTGCTCGGCTACCTGGGTCGCTCGGACACGTTCGACGCGTCCGTCGCGCGCTGGGCCCGCGCCTACGCGGACGTCGTCGAGCAGGACTACGCGGCCCTCGAGGCAGCCGTCGCGTCCGGTCGGCTGCCCGCCGAGCGGGGCACGTGACGCCCGGGCGGCGACCCTAGGCTGGGCTGCATGACGGACGACGCCGCACGACCCCTGCCCGCCGGCGAGATCGTGGAGCCTCCGGCGCACCAGCCGCGCGGGACGGCGCGCGTCGCGGTCGAGTACTGCACGCAGTGCCGCTGGCTGCTCCGCGCCGCGTGGGTCGCGCAGGAGCTGCTCCAGACCTTCCGGACCCGGCTCGGCGAGGTCGCGCTCGTGCCCGGGACGGACGGTGTGTTCCGCGTCACGCTCGACGCCGGGGACGGTCCGGTCCTGCTGTGGGACCGGAAGGCCGACGGCGGGTTCCCCGAGATCCCCGACCTCAAGCGCCGCGTGCGGGACGCCGTCGCCCCCGACCTGTCGCTCGGCCACACCGACCGCGCGGCGGGGAGCGCCTGACGGTCGAGAGGACCTGCGGTCTCCGCCCCGCTCGTCGGGTGGGCGGACGTGGCCGACAGGTGGCCGAACCGGCCGCGGTGACGACCTGGCTCAGGCCTTGCGGGACTGCTGCGCGGCGAGCCGCTCCTCCTCGGCGCGGACCTTCTTGAGGACCTCGCGCTCCTGGGCGAGCCACGCGGGCGGGTCCTGGCGCAGCTCGTCGATCTGCTCGGTGGTCAGCGGCTCCGTCAGCCCGCCCCGCGTGAGGCCGGAGATCGAGACGCCGAGACGGCCGGCGACGACGGGCCGGGGGTGCGGGCCGTTGCGACGCAGGTCGGCGAGCCACTCCGGCGGGTTCTTCTCGAGCTCCTCGAGCTGCGCGCGCGTGATCTCCCTCGCCCGGAACTCCTCGGGCGTCGCGGGCAGGTACACCCCGAGCTTCTTGGCCGCCGTGGCGGGCTTCATCGACTGCGCGGAGTGCTTCGGGCTCATGCGCCCAGGGTATGTCCTCCGAGCGGGTCGGGCCGTCCGCCCGGGGGGTGCCGGCCCCCGGTGCCCGGCCCGGCCCGGCCCGGTCCGGTCGCGGGGCGCCGTCGGACCTAGGGTGGTCGGGTGGACGACGACACGGGCGCGACCCCCGAGGACGACAGCGACGCGACCCTCGAGGGCGGCGCGGGCACGACTCCTGGTCACGAGGTCGGCCAGCAGGGCGGACCCCGCTTCCGGCTCGCGTACGTCCCGGGGGCGACCCCGGCGAAGTGGGTCCGCACGTGGCGCGAGCGGCACCCTGACGTACCGCTCGACCTCGTCGCGGCCGACGCCGCCGACGCCGAGCGCGTCCTGCGCGAGGGAGAGGCCGACGCCGCGCTCCTCCGGCCGCCGGTCGACAAGGACGTCCTCGCGGCGATCCCGCTCTACGAGGAGACGTCCGTCGTCGTCGCGTCGCGCGACCACCTGCTCGCCGCGCTGGACCCCGACGAGGCGGTCGCGCTCGGCGACCTCGACGACGACGTCCTGCAGCGCCCGCTCGACGACGTCGTCCCCTGGGCGGGCGAGCCGGGGGCCGCGGACGACGCCCCGTCGCCCCCCGGCGTCGCGGCGGTCGAGCGCCCCGCGACGACGGCCGACGCCGTGGTCCTCGTCGCGGCGGGGGTGGGCGTCCTCGTCGTCCCGCAGTCGCTCGCGCGGCTGCACCACCGCAAGGACGTCGTGCACCGGCGGCTCGACGGCGCGCCGTCCGCGCCCGTCGCGCTCGCCTGGCTGGCGGAGAGGGACGACGACCTCGTCGAGGAGATGGTGGGCATCGTCCGCGGCCGGACCGTCAACAGCTCGCGCGGCCGGTCCCCGGCGCCCGACGCCGCGGCGTCGGGGCGTGCGGCCGAGCCGGGCGGCCCGCGCGGCGAGAAGGGCGGCACGGGCCGGGGTGCCGGCAAGGTCGGCTCGGGCAGGGGACCCGGGAAGGGCGGCAGGAGCGCCGGGACGAGCGGCCTGGGCAAGGGCGGCGGTCCCGGCAAGGGCGCGGGAAAGGGCGGCTCGGGCAAGGGCGCAGGCAAGGGCGGTTCGGGCAAGGCGGGCGGCGGGAAGCGCGGGGGCGCGGGCAGGGCCGGGGTCGCTGAAACCCGGGTCTCGAGGGCGACCGAGGCGCTCTCGTCGAGCGCTGCGCCCAGGCTCGAGCGCTGCGCCCAGGCTCGAGCGCTGCGCCCAAGGAGTGCGTCTCTCGAGCCGGGCGCTCGTCCGTCGACCTCCATAGGCATTGACTTATATAAGTACTCGCTTCTATACTGGAGCGATGGAAGCGTTCGACGTGCTGGGCGACCCCGTCCGCCGCCGCATCCTCGAGCACTTGGCCGAGGGCGAGCGGTCCGCGGGCGAGGTCGTCGCGCTCGTGGGCGCGGAGTTCTCGATCAGCCAGCCTGCCGTCTCCCAGCACCTGCGCGTCCTGCGGACGAGCGGGTTCGCGACCGTCCGTGCCGAGGGGACCAGACGCCTCTACGCGCTCGACCCCGCGCCGCTGGGCGACGTCGAGGACTGGGCCGCCGGCCTCCGGCGCTTCTGGGAGCAGCGGCTCGACGCGCTCGGCACCGAGCTCGCGCGCGGGGCACGCGAACGGCGGCTCGCCGCGGACCGTGCCGCGAGCGGAGGCGGTGACGACACCGCGCGGGGGGCGCGAGCGCCGTCGACCACCGACGAGAAGCACGACACCGACACCACCTGGAGGGCAGGATGAAGGACCTCATCGCCGAGCTGGAGAACGTGCGACGCAGGGTCGGGCGCGGGACGCTCCCCGCGGGGGAGGCGCGCGTCGTCAGCCTCTCGCGGACGTACCCCGCGGCTGTCGACGACGTCTGGGACGCCGTGACGAACCCCGAGCGTCTCCCGCGCTGGTTCCTGCCCGTCACGGGCGACCTGCGCGTCGGGGGCACCTACCAGACGGAGGGCAACGCGGGCGGGGAGATCCGCGTGTGCGACGCGCCGCGTCACCTGCAGCTCACGTGGGTCATGGGCCCGGTGGGCCCCGAGGACTCCTCGATCGTCGACGTGCGTCTCGAGCCGGACGGTGACGGGACGCGGCTCACGCTCGACCACACCGCCGTCACCCCGCCCGAGATGTGGGACCAGTTCGGCCCGGGAGCGGTCGGCGTCGGCTGGGACGGCGCGCTCCTCGGCCTCGGGCTGCACCTTGCCGGCGTCGAGGGGGCGATCGACCCCGAGACCCTCGCGACCGATCCCGCCGTGCGGGCGTTCAACACCGCGAGCAGCGAGTCCTGGGGCGCCGCCCTGGCCGCGGCGGACGGCCTGGACGAGGGGACCGTCGCGGCGCGCGTCGCGGCGACCACCGCGTTCTACGTGCCGCCGCTCGACCCGCAGGAGTAGCACCGCCGGGATCGAGAGGGTCGGGTCCGCCCTCGGTCGTGCGACGACACGCTCGACGTCCGACCGAGGGCTGATGTTCATCCGCTGTTCACCTGTCTACCCTCGACCGGTGAGCTCGCCCGATTCGTCCCGTCCCGCACCCGTCCTCGACCGTGTCCTGCACCCGGACGACACGCCGCCCGACGCCGGCGCTCCCCGCCCGCACGTCACCACCCGGGCGCTCGCGTGGCTGGGTGGCGCGGCGCTCGTCGTGGTCCTGGCCCTGCTGCTGCGCGGTCCGAGCGAGGGCCTGTACGTCGCGCTGACCGCTCGCACGGGCGACCTGCCGTGGACCGGGCTCGTCGCCGAGGGCGGCGTGCTCGTGCTCGTCGCGCTGTGCGGCGTCGTCCTCCTGCGCTCGCGGCACGGCGGCCACGTCGCCGTGGCGACGACGCTCACGGCGGGCGTGGGTGCCGTCCTCGCCTACGGGGCCAGCGAGCTCGTGAAGTCCGTGGTCCGTCAGCCGCGCGGGTGCTGGGAGCTCGTCGAGGTCGCGCACTGCCCGCCGGCGGGGGACTGGTCGTTCCCGAGCAACCACACGGCGATCGCTTTCGCGCTCGCCACGGCGGTCGTCGTCGCGGGAGCGCCGGCCGTACGTCTCCTCGGCGGGCGGACGCCTCGCCACGCGGTCGTCGCGCGACCGATCGACGTCGTGCTGTGGGTCGTGCTCCCCGTCGCGCTCGCCGTCGTGGTGGGCGCGGCGCGCGTCGCGCAGGGTGCGCACTTCCCGCACGACGTCGTCGCGGGCGCGGCGGTCGGGGTGGGCGTCGTGGTCGCGACCACCCTGGTGCTGGCAGGTCCCGGGACGACCGCGGTGCACGCGGCGTGCCGGGTCGACGGCGTCCGGCGCCTGCTCGTCGCGCGACCCTTCTGAGCGCGGGCTGGTCCGCAGGGCCTCAGCGGGGAGCGGTGACGAACACGTCGAAGAGCTCGGGGTTGTGGGCGTGCACGAGCACGCCGAACACCACGAGGTCGAACAGCAGGTGCACGGCAACGACGTACGTGAACGACTTGCTCCACGAGAAGATCCAGCCCTGCACGAGGGCGAACGGGATCGTCAGCAGCGGGCCCCACTCGCGGTAGCCGAGCTCCCACAGGAACGAGACGAACACCGCCGCCTGCAGGAGGTTCGCCGTCCACAGCCCGAAGTGCTGGCGCAGCAGCGCGAAGACGATGCACACGAAGAACAGCTCGTCCCAGATCCCGACGGCGTTCACCCCGACGAACAGCCGCGCGATCTCGGCCCCGCTCGTCACCTCCGGCCAGTTCCGGTACGCCCCCGAGCCGATGAAGTAGAACGGCAGGATGAGGTAGCCCGCGACGACGACCACGGCGAGGTAGACGATCTGGCCGCGCGACCAGCGCCGGCCGGTCGCGACGGGGAACGTGATCGTCCGGTCGTGGAACGCGAACCGCGACAGCGCCCAGGGCACGAGCACCGCGAGCGACAGGGCGACGGTGAAACGCGCCATGCCCGCGTCCGACAGGTCGGCCTCGAGCGAGATGGCCGAGATGATCCCCAGGCCCACGCCGATCAGGGCGAGGTCACGGCCGAGGACACGATCGACGGCCCAGCCGAGCGCGACGCCCAGCACGAGCGGGAGATAGCCGAGCGGGCGCACGTGCACCGCGAAGAGCAGCACCGCGGACAGCGAGACGAGCGCGGCGGCGAGCAGGCGGGCCGGCGAGCCGACGGCCCATGGCGGTAGGGCGGCGTCGGGCACGACGACGGACGGGCCGGGGGAAGACGTCACGTGCACACGGTGCCATGCCCGCGCGGCGGGAGCGCGTCACGACCTGCGCGTGGCAGGACCGTGGGCGACCGGTGGGGCGGTCCGAAGGAGTTCCGTGGGACCGTGGGTCGATGACCGCACCCACCTCCGAGCTCGGCGTCGTCGCCGTCCTGTCCGACGTCCACGGCGTGCTCCCCGTGCTGGACGCCGTGCTCGCGGAGCCCGACGTGCGCGTGGCAGACCTCGTCGTCGTGACCGGTGACCACGCCGCCGGCCCGCAGCCGGTCGAGGTGCTCGACCGCCTCACGTCGCTCGGTGACCGCGCCCTGCTCGTGCGCGGCAACGCGGACCGCGAGCTCGTCTCCTGGGCGCGCGACGGCGCGGGGGAGGTGCCCGACCCGGTCGTGCCGTGGGCGGCGGCGCAGCTCCGGCCGGACCAGGTCGAGCTGCTCGCGGGCCTGCCGCACCCCGTCGAGATCGTCGTGCGCGGGTTCGGGCGCGTCGTGTGCTGCCATGGCACGCCGCGCGACGACGAGGAGGTCGTGCTCGTCGACTCGTCGCTGGAGCGATGGGCCGACGTCCTCGGCGGCCTTGACCCCGCGGTCCGCACCGTGCTCTGCGGGCACACCCACATGCCGTTCGTGCGGCTCGTCGACCGGCGGCTCGTCGTGAACCCGGGGAGCGTCGGCATGCCGTACGGGCGGCCCGGCGGCGCGTGGGCGCTGCTCCACGACGGACAGGTGTCGCTGCGGCACACGAAGGTCGACGTCGACGCGGCCGTCGCCGCGGTGGTAGCCGGCAGCGACTACCCGGGCGTCGGGGAGTGGGCCGAGTACTTCGTCCGGTCGGCGGCGAGCGACGCCGAGGCGCTGCGGGTCTTCGGGCCGCGCGACGGCCGCGGGCCGGCCGGACGAGGGCCCGACTCCGAGGCCCAGGGTCAGAGCTCCTCGTAGACCGCGGGGTCCTGGTCGTTCGTCCGACCGTCGGCGCGCGCGAGGCCTGTGAGGGCGTTCATCTCGTGCGTCGACAGCTCGAAGGAGAAGACGTCGAGGTTCTCCCGCTGGCGCTCGGGCGACGACGCCTTGGGGATCGGCACGACGCCCAGCTGGACGTGCCAGCGCAGGACGACCTGCACCGGGGAGACCCCGTGGGCCGCCGCGACCGCGGTGACGACCGGGTCGGAGAGGAGCTCGCCCGCCCGCCCGATCGGGCTCCACGCCTCCGTGACGACACCCCGCTCGGCGTCGGCGTGGCGCTGGTCGTGCTGCGGGAAGTAGGGGTGCAGCTCGACCTGGTTCACGACGGGTGTCACGCCCGTCGCCGCAATGACCGTGTCCAGGTGGTCGGGCAGGAAGTTGGAGACACCGACGTGGCGGACCAGCCCGCGCTCGCGGCACGCGACGAGCGCCTCGTACGCCTCGACGTAGCGCCCGACGCCGGGGTTCGGCCAGTGGACCAGGTAGAGGTCGAGGTGATCGAGTCCCGTACGGAACAGCGACTCCTCGACGGTGCGGACGGCGTCGTCGTAGGCGTGGTACCGCCCGGGCAGCTTCGACGTCACGAGCACCTCGTCGCGCGGCACCGACGACTGCCGTACGGCCGCGCCCACCGCGCCCTCGTTCTCGTAGCTGAACGCCGAGTCGATGAGCCGGTACCCCGCCTCGATCGCCCGCACGACCGTCTCGGCCCCACCCGACCCCCGCAGCGAGTACGTCCCGAAGCCGATCGCGGGGAGGGTCGTGCCGTCCTGGGACGTGAGTCGGGGGAGGGAGGTCATGCTCTCCATCTACGCACGCCCCGGACGCACCGGCACGCGCAATGGAACCCTCGGTGGCGCTGCCCCGTCGGCGTACCGACACACCGTCCTCGCGCAGTCGTACGCTCTCCCCATGGTGGTGCTGTGCGGCCCTTCTCGTCGCGAGGTCGAACGGTGGTGGACGGCGCTGGTGCGCGGCGGCGTGAGCCGCGAGGAGGTGCATCGCTGGGCGGATCCGTACGTCATGGCCGATTCCCCTGTCGAGGCGCAGCCTCTCGTCATGACGGCGCTCCTGCACCTGCACGGCTTCGACCTGACGCGGGACCCGGACGACCCACGACTGATCCGCCACGGAGGGCCGGGCGAGCACGTCCACGAGTTCGAGTACATCCGTTCGACCTTCGACGGGTGGCTCGACGAGTGCCGGGAGCACGATGCAGACCCCGTCGCATGGTCGGCGGCCGTGCGCGAACGGGTCCGGCGCCTGGTGGTTCAGGGTGACTGACGGCCCCAGTGACGACCGTGACCGGCGGGCGGTCGAGACGATCATCGGCGTCGCCCTGCCGCGCGCATGGCCTCGAGGAGCCTGGCCCGCCGGCACGCGGGTCCGTGTCGTGCACGACCGGGCGTGGCACGGACCGTGGCTCCAGGAGTTCTCCGGCACCGTCAGCGCGATGGCGGCACCGGTGCCGATCAGAAACCCGCGCGCGGAAGCCGGCGAGCTGGAGTACTGGGTCGAGTTCGACCAGCCCCAGCGAGACGCCGACGGCGACGGGCCGTACCGCAAGGCACTCATCTGGGCCCGCTATCTCGTTGCCGACGAGGACCGGACCCGGCCGCGGCGTCTCCCGACGGCATGAGGACGGCCCTCGACCGGGTGGTCGAGGGCCGTCAGAGCGGGGAGACGATCAGGCGGCGTCGGGGAACGGGACGCCCGTCGTGGCGTGGCAGCGGTAGCCGTTCGGGTTCTTGTCGAGGTACTGCTGGTGGTAGTCCTCGGCGTAGTAGAACGGACCGGCCTCGGACGCGGGGCGCCTCTCCGTCGTGATCGGGTCGTAGCCCTTCGCCTCGAGGACCTTGCCGTAGCGCTCGGCCGTCTCGCGGACCGCGGCCTCCTGCTCGGGCGTCGTCCAGTACACCGCGGACCGGTACTGCGTGCCGACGTCGTTGCCCTGGCGGTAGCCCTGCGTCGGGTCGTGGCGCTCCCAGAAGATCTTGAGGAGCTCCTCCTCGGAGACCTTCGTCGGGTCGTACGCCACGAGCGCCGTCTCGGTGTGGCCCGTACGGGCGCTGCACGCCTCCTCGTAGGTGGGGTTCGGCGTCGTGCCGCCCATGTACCCGACGGCGGTGCTCACGACGCCCGGGACCTGCCAGAAGATCTCCTCGGCACCCCAGAAGCAGCCCATCGCGAGGTAGAGCACGCGCGTGCCCTCGGGCCAGGGGCCGGTGATCGACGTGCCGAGCACCGTGTGCGGGCGCGGGGTCTGCAGGACGGGGGACTGACGCCCGGGGAGCGTGTCCTCCGGGGCGACCATCGTCGTCTTGCCGGACGAGCCGAAGATCGCGTCGAAGATCGAGTTCATCGCTTACCTCCTGAAGGGACCGGGACGACCGGGGCGCTGGCCCACGACGCATCGTCCTGGCACGGGGTAGAACGCGGCGCGGCCGGAGTGTGTTCCTGCCCCGGGCACGCGCCTGGGCGCTCCGCCGAGGGTCTCACGGGACGATCGCGTCGATGTAGCCGCCGTCGACGCGCACGGCCGCACCCGTCGTCGCGGACGCGAGCGGCGACGCCAGGTACGCGACCATGTGCGCGATCTCCTCGGGCTCGATGAGCCGCTGGAGCAGCGACTGGGGCCGGTGCTCGCGCATGAAGACGCGCTGCGCCTCGTCCCAGGGCAGGTCGTCGCCGACGAGGCTCCGGGCGAACGTCTCGACGCCGCCCGTGTGCGTCGGGCCGGCGAGCACGCTGTTCACCGTCACGCCCGTCCCCGCAGCGGCCTTGGCGAACCCGCGCGAGACGCCGAGCAGCGCCGTCTTCGTCACGCCGTAGTGGATCATCTCCGCCGGGATCACGACCGCCGAGTCGCTCCCGATGAACTGCACGCGACCCCAGCCGCGGTCGATCATCCCCGGCAGGTAGGCGCGCGTGAGGCGCACGCCCGCGAGGACGTTCACCTCGAGGTAGCGCCGCCACGTGGCGTCGTCGATCTCCAGCGGGTCCGCGCTCTCGAAGATGCCGAGGTTGTTCACGAGCACGTCGACGCGCGGCACCGCCTCGAGCACCGCCGCGGTGCCCTGGTCGGTGGCGAGGTCGGCCGCGACGCCGAGGACCTGCGCGCCCGGCACGTGCTCGCGCACGTCCTCCGCGGCGCGCTGCGACGTCTCCTCCGACCGCCCGTTGACGACGACGCTCGCCCCGCACCGCGCGAGGGTCCGGGCGATCGCCAGCCCGATGCCCTGCGCCGAGCCGGTGACGAGCGCCGTCCTGCCGTCGAGGTCGATCCTCATCCGTGCCTCCGTCCGCGTCGCGGGCACCACCGGTCGCGGCCGGTCGCTGCCCTGGTGCTCCCACCGTGCCGCGCGCCGTCGGGCCGCGCCACCGCGGGCCGTGACCGTGGCGGGCTCGGGCCGCGACCGTAGTCTGGGACGGTGAGCACCTCGAGCGAGCACCCCGACTGGACCACGACCGGCTTCTCCACCCGCGCCATCCACGCGGGCCAGGACCCGGACCCGACGACGGGCGCCGTCGTCCCGCCCATCCACCAGGTCTCCACGTACAAGCAGGACGGTGTGGGCGGCCTGCGCGGCGGGTACGAGTACTCGCGCTCCGCGAACCCGACGCGCACGGCGCTCGAGGAGGCACTCGCGGCCGCGGAGTCCGGAGGGCTGGGCCCGACGGCGGACGGGTCGCCTGCCGCGCGCGGCTTCGCCTTCGCGTCCGGCCTCGCCGCGGAGGACACCCTCCTGCGCGCCGTGCTGCGCCCGGGGGACCACGTCGTGTTCCCGAACGACGCGTACGGCGGTACGTACCGGCTCGTCCACCGCGTGTTCGGCCCCTGGGGGATCGAGCACACCCCGGTCGACCTCACGGACCTGGCGAACCTCGACGCGGTGCGCGCCGCCGTCCGACCCGGGTCGACCAAGGTCGTGTGGGTCGAGACGCCGACGAACCCGCTGCTCGGGATCTCGGACGTCTCGGCGCTCGCGGAGATCGCTCACGAGGCGGGCGCGCTGCTCGTCGTCGACAACACGTTCGCGACGCCGTACCTCCAGCAGCCGCTCGCGCTCGGCGCGGACGTCGTCGTGCACTCGACGACGAAGTACGTCGGCGGGCACTCGGACGTGGTGGGGGGAGCGCTCGTCGTCGCGGCGAGCGCCCAGCTCCCCGGCGGCCTCGCGTCGCCCGCGGGCGGGACCGACGTCGCGGGCGCGGTGGGCTTCCACCAGAACGCGTCCGGCGCCGTCGCGGGACCGTTCGACGCGTGGCTCACGCTCCGCGGGCTCAAGACGCTCGCGGTGCGCATGGACCGGCACCAGGCCAACGCCGCGGCCGTCGCGGCGTTCCTCGAGCAGCACCCGGCCGTGACGCAGGTGATCTACCCGGGTCTCGCGTCCCACCCGGGCCACGAGGTCGCGGCCCGCCAGATGAGCGGGTTCGGCGGCATGGTGTCGTTCCGCGTTGGCACCGAGGCGAAGGCGCTCGACGTGTGCGGGCGCACGCAGGTCTTCACGCTCGCGGAGTCGCTGGGCGGGGTCGAGTCGCTCGTCGAGCACCCGGGGCGCATGACCCACGGCTCGGTCGCCGGCACGGCGCTCGAGGTGCCGGACGACCTGGTGCGCCTGTCCGTCGGTATCGAGGACGTCGAGGACCTCATCGCCGACCTCGACCGCGCGCTGTCGTGACGCACACCGCCGGACGAGGCAGATCCGGCGGACGCGTGGTGCCGGTACGCGCGACCGGGTGCCCGCTCGCCTAGTGTTGCGCTGTGAGCGCGCAGACCGACCGGCCGGACCAGCACGAGCAGACCGCAGACCCCTCCCCGCTCCCGCCGGGTCGACCCGGTGCGGCGGCGGTGCCGGACTCGGTGCGCGCGGCCGCCGCCTGGTCGTGGCGGCTGCTGCTCATCGGCGCGCTCGTCGCCGCGACCCTGTGGGTCGTCACGCAGCTCAAGGTGATCGTCGTGCCGATCGCCGTCGCGCTCCTGCTCACGGTGCTGCTCACCCCCGTGCAGCGGTTCTGCCAGCGCCGGCTCGGCATGTCGCGCGGGCTGGCGTCGGGCGTCGCGCTCCTCGGGCTGCTGCTCGTCGTCGCGGGGCTCGTGACGCTCGCCGGGCAGCAGATCGTCAGCGGCTTCCAGGAGCTGCGCGACCAAGCGGTCGAGGGGTTCCAGCAGTTCACCGCCTGGCTCGCCGACGGCCCGCTGAAGCTCGACTCGGTGACGCTCGACTCCTACCTCGACCAGGCGCAGTCCGCCCTCTCCGAGAACCAGAGCAGCATCGTGTCCGGCGCCCTGGGCGCCGCCACCACGGTCGGCCACGTGCTCGCGGGCGCGCTCATCGCGCTGTTCTGCACGTTCTTCTTCCTGCTCGACGGCCGGACCATCTGGTCCTGGGCCGTCGGGCTCCTCCCGCTCCGGTCGCGCGACCGCGTGCACCAGGCGGGGCGCCGGGGCATCATCACGCTGTCCGCCTACACCCGGACCCAGATCCTCGTGGCCGCGGTCGACGCCGTCGGTATCGGCATCGGTGCGGCGTTCTTCGTGCCGTCCCTCGCGCTGCCGCTGGCCATCCTCGTGTTCGTCGGCTCGTTCATCCCGATCGTCGGTGCGATCGTCACCGGCTCGATCGCGGTGCTCGTCGTCCTCGTGGCGCAGGGCTGGCCGCAGGCGCTGATCATGCTCGCGATCGTCCTGCTCGTGCAGCAGATCGAGGGACACATCCTCCAGCCGTTCCTCATGGGGCACGCGGTCTCGCTGCACCCGGTCGCGGTCCTGCTCGTCGTCGCGGCGGGCAGCTTCGCGGCGGGCATCCTCGGGGCCCTGTTCGCGGTCCCGATCGCCGCCGTCCTCAACACCGTGGTCCTCTACCTGCACGGGCACGACAAGTTCCCCGAGCTCGGGACCGACGACCGCGTCGTCGTCCGGGGGAGCCCGCAGCCCCCGGTCGTCACGCGCGCGGAGGCCGATCTCGACGAGCCCACCCGCCGGACGTGGGTGGGACGCCGCCGCGCCGCGCCGGGCCAGGAGGACTCTCCCGTCGCGAGCACCGAGGACGCCGGCGACGGCCCGTCCGCATGAGCGGTCCCGACCACGTCACGCTCGCCAACGTCCGGGACGCGGCCCGCCTGCTCGACGGCGTCGCGACGGTCACGCCCGTGCAGACGTCGCGCGCCATCAGCGAGGCGGCCGGCGTCCGCGTGCTGCTCAAGTGCGAGAACCTGCAGCGCGCGGGGTCGTTCAAGGTCCGCGGCGCGTACGTGCGCATGGCCCGGCTCTCGGCCGACGAGAAGGCGCGCGGCGTCGTCGCGGCGAGCGCGGGGAACCACGCGCAGGGCGTCGCGTTCGCCGCCGGCCTGCTGGGCATCCGCGCCGTCGTGTACATGCCGGTCGACGCCGCCCTGCCCAAGGTCGCGGCGACCCGCCAGTACGGGGCGGAGGTCCGGCTCGTGGGGGAGGACGTCGACGCGACGCTCGCCGCGGCGCGGGCCGAGGCGGAGCGCACGGGTGCGGTGCTCATCCACCCGTTCGACCACCCCGACGTCGTCGCCGGGCAGGGCACGATCGCGCTCGAGATCCTCGAGCAGGTGCCCGACGTGCGGACCGTCGTCGCGCCGCTCGGCGGCGGCGGGCTCGTCGCGGGGCTCGCGGCGACGTTCGCGGAGGCCGCCCCGCACGTGCGTGTCGTCGGCGTGCAGGCCGCCCGCGCCGCGGCCTACCCGGCGTCGCTCGCCGCCGGCGAGCCCACGACGTCGCGGGTCGCCGCGACCATGGCCGACGGAATCGCGGTCGGCACGCCGGGCGCCGTCCCGTTCGAGATCCTCGCCCGTCACGGCGTCGAGGTGCGCACCGTCACCGAGGAGGAGATCTCCCGCTCGCTGCTCATGGTGGCCGAGCGCGCGAAGCTCCTCGTCGAGCCGGCCGGGGCGGCAGGCGTGGCCGCTCTGCTCGCGGCGTCGCGCGCGCTCGACGTCGCCGACCCGACCGCGGGTGCTGCGCCCCTGGAGGGGCCGGTCGTCGTGGTCCTCTCCGGCGGGAACGTCGACCCGCTCGTCCTGCTGCGCGTCGTGCGCCACGGCCTCGCCGCAGCGGGCCGGTACATCCAGCTCCAGGTGCTGCTCGACGACCGGCCCGGCGCGCTCGCCGGGTTGCTCGAGATCATCTCCTCCCTGCGCGGGAACGTCATGCACATCGACCACGACCGCACGGACGTCGGGCTCGCGATCGGGGAGGCGTGGGTGCGCATGCAGGTCGAGACGAAGGGTCCCGAGCACTGCGACGAGCTCGTCGCGCGGCTGCGCGCCGAGGGCTACCGCGTCGAGCGGTCGGAGCGGACGTCGCCCGGCTGACCTCGCGACCTGGCGAGACGCGACTCGTGGTCGCTCCGGCACGCTCGACGACGACCACTACTCGCATCTCGCTTGGCCGGACGGGAGCCACCGCGGGTCACGATCGCGACCAGGACGGCGTCACGACGCGTGGCCGGGTCGCCACGTCCGGGGCGTCGGGCAGCTCGTCCGGACGGACGCCGCGGTCGACGAAGGCCTGGAGCACGCGGCTCTCCGTGCTGGGCCATCGCCGCAGGACGTCGTGCGCGAACAGCACGATCACGCGCCAGCCCAACCGCTCGAGCTCCTCCTGACGGGCGACGTCGTCCAGGCGCTGCTTCGCGGAGACGAGGTGGTGCGCGCCGTCGTACTCGACCGCGATCCGCAGCCCAGGCCAGCACAGGTCCGGTCGGGCGACCCACCGGCCGTCGTCGTCGAAGACGTCCGCGCCGACGACCGGGCACGGAAACCCCGAGTCGACCAGCTGCAGCCGCAGCCGCGTCTCCATCGGTGAGTCGACGAACCGGCGCGACCGCTCGAGCGCCAGGGTCAGCGACGTGGAGCCCCGGCGACCCGACCATGTCGCGAGTCGCGCTTCGAGCAGCTCACGAGGGCAGGGCCGGGTTCGTCCGCGCCCGGGAGCAGGGCGTCCGTGACGACGACGAGGTCGGTCGGCCCGAGCGACGGTCCCGCCTGCCGGCCTGCGACGAGCGCGCCGAGGTCGGCCCAGGTGCGGTCGGGTCGCGTCGTGCGTACCCCGTGCCGGACCGCGACGTCGACCGGCGCGAGCCCGGCGTGCGACACGACGTGGAGGGCGTCGATCGACCGCCGGCCAGCGGGGCCGGTCACATGGAGCGGGCCCGTCCCCGTGACGCCCCGCGGCAGCGGCAGGTCCCACAGTGCGGCCGCCGTCGTGTGGGAGAACGCCGCGTCGTCCGGGAGGACGAGCTGCACCGCCGCGGTCACGCCGCGGACGTCGTCGGCGAGGCCCACGTCCATGCGCACCCCGCGGACCGGTGCGTGCAGACGTGGCGACCGCAGCTGGCGGCGGGTCGCGCCGAAGGCGAGGGCGGTGGCGACGAGGAACGGAGGCTCGGGAAGGGGTGGCAGCACGTCGGTCAGTGTGGCGTCGCCCGCCTCGCCGTGGTGGCCCCGGACCGAGACTGTGGACGACGGCGGCACCGGCCTGCCCGGAGCAGGGATCGAGAGGCGAGAAGTGGTCGTCCGACGTGCGGCGGGAGCGACGACGAGCCGCATCTCGTGGGCACGACCGCGGGATCTGGTGGTACGACGACGGCCCGGCACCCGATGGGTGCCGGGCCGTCGTGGCAGGCGTGCGTCGTCGTGAGGGAGGTCGTCAGCCCTCGAACGGCTTGGCGCCGGTGATCTTCACGGCGATCTCGTTGCCGTTGGGCGCGGTGTAGCTCGTCGCGTCCCCGATGGACTTGCCGTCGATCGCGGCGCCGAGCGGCGACGTCGGCGAGTACACGTCGAGGTCCGTCGTGCCGGCGATCTCGCGGGAGCCGAGCAGGAAGGTCATCTCGTCGCCCGCGACCTCGGCGGTCACGACCATGCCGGGCTCGACCTTGCCGTCGTCCGGCGGCGTGCCGATCTGCACGTTGCGCAGCTTCTCGGTGAGCTCGCGGATGCGGGCCTCGTTCTTGGCCTGCTCCTCGCGCGCGGCGTGGTAGCCGCCGTTCTCCTTGAGGTCGCCCTCGTCGCGCGCGGCGGCGATGCGCTCGGCGATCTCGGTGCGGCCCTCGCCGGACAGGTGGGCGAGCTCGGCCTGCAGCCTGTCGTGCGCCTCCTGGGTCAGCCAGGTGACGGTGGTGTTGGTCACGGTTCGCTCCTTCCTTCCATGGTCGACGGCCGCACCTCGGCGGCCGTGCAGGTGCGGGCAGCCGAGGCGCGAGCTCTCGCGGTGCGCCTGCCTGCCCGGGTCGGTGACGCTGCCCGGGTGGCAGCGCATGTGGCTGGGTCTCCGCGCGGTGCTCCGGTGCCCGACGGCGGCCGGCGCGTCGGTCTCGACGGGCACGGCTCGTCCGGGCGCAGTCCTGCGCAGGAATCCCTCAGGGTATCAAAGGGCACCCACGTGCCGACGACGACGCAGGTCACGACCCCCGGGCTCACGGCCGGGGCGCGGTCCAGGAGGGCCGGGGTGAGCGGGTGAGAAGGGTCACTCCACGACGCGGCACGACTCGACGACGCCCGTCGTCGCCAGCTCGGACGTGGCGACGCTCACGGTCCAGCGGGACTCGAGCGTGTCCACCGGGCCGACGGTCACGTCGAGCGTGCCGACCTGCGCGTAGCTGTCCGCCATCGTGTCGACGGTGCACTCCGCGACGGTCCCGGGCTCCATGGAGACCTCGAACGTCACGTCGACGCGCTCGGAGTCCACGACGTCGAACCCGACGAGCTTGTGCCGCACCGGCTCGCTCGCGAACCGGATCCCGATGGCGACGACGACCGCGAGCCCCACCACTGCCAGTGCCGCGATCGCCGCGATCGCCAGGCGTCGACGTCGCACCGTCGGCTCCGGCCCGTACCGTCCCGCGGGCGGCCGTGCGGGCGTGGCGGGGGCGGGCGCGGGGCGGTGGTCTCGTTCGTCACGTCGGGGTGTCCTGGTTCGGCGGCCCGCCGGTCGGCTCCGGCCGTCGCGGTCGCCGGGGGCGGGTCCGGCTGCGGCGGGGTTCGTCAGCGGTGGGCGGGGTGGGGGATCATGGTCCTCGACCATCTTCGCAGAGCCCGGCAGGTGCCGTGGCACGGCCGGGACCCGACCGTGTCGCGCGCCCGGGCGCCTGCGCGGAGACGCACGAGGTATCCCGGGAGGACCAGTGGCCGATCCCACGGCCGGACCGACGCCCCGCCGCGACCACGGCGAGCAGGAGCCGTTGCGGCTCCTCGCCGTGCACGCGCACCCGGACGACGAGTCGAGCAAGGGGGCCGCGACCACGGCCCGCTACGCGGCGGAGGGCGTGGAGGTGCTCGTCGCGACGTGCACGGGCGGTGAGCGCGGCGACATCCTCAACCCGAGCTTCGGGACGGGCCCCGCGGACGTCGAGGGCATGCGGGCGCTGCGCCGCGAGGAGATGGCGGCGGCCGCGCGGGCGCTCGGTGTCCGTCAGCAGTGGCTCGGCTTCGTGGACTCCGGCCTGCCCGAGGGCGACCCGCTGCCGCCCCTGCCGGACGGCTGCTTCGGACTGGTGCCGCTCGAGGAGGCGGCGGCGCCGCTCGTCGAGCTCGTACGCGAGTTCCGCCCGCACGTCATGACCACCTACGACCCGTCGGGCGGGTACCCCCACCCCGACCACGTGATGTGCCACCGGGTCGCGTTCGAGGCCTTCCACGCCGCGGGCGACCCCGACCGCTACCGGCGCGAGGGCGGCGCGGCGCCGTGGGCCCCGCTCAAGCTGTACTACAACCACGACTTCTCGATGAACCGCATCCGGACGCTGCACGAGGCGATGCAGGGCGCCGGCCTCGAGTCGCCGTTCGGCGACTGGGTCGAGTCCCGGTCCGCGCGCGAGATCCCGGAGCGCCAGGTCACGACGCGCGTCCCCGTGGCGCGCTACTACGCGCAGCGCGACGCCGCGCTCATCGCGCACGCGTCGCAGATCGACCCCGACGGCTTCTTCTTCGCGATCCCGCGCGACCTCGAGGTCGACGTGTGGCCGTTCGAGGAGTACGAGCTCGCGGAGTCGCGCGTGCCCGTGGACCTTCCCGAGGACGACCTGTTCGCGGGCGTGCGCGAGCACGTCGGCACGTCGGGGAGCGCGGCATGAGCGCGGTGACCGGGTCCCTCGGCTCCGGCCCGGTCGACGCCGGGCTGCTCGACGGCGTGCTGCTCGACCTGGGTGTGCCGGGCGACGGGGCGCTCGCCGTCGCGGGCGGCCCCGGGTGGGCGGCGGAGGTCGTCACGGAGACGGCGACCCCGAGCCCGTCCGACGACCCGCTGCGCGAGGACCTCGAGCCCACCGACGTGTCGCCGGGGCTCGCGGGCTTCCTCGCGATCTTCGCGGTCGCGCTCGCCGCGGTCGCGCTGTTCTTCGCGCTCTCGCGCCAGCTCCGCCGCATGCGGCACAACGCCGAGGTGCAGGGCATCGGCCCGGACGGCCCGATCACGGGTCCGGCAGGCAGCACGGCGCCGGACGGTGCCGGAGGCGACGGCGGTGCCGCACCGGGCGACGGGCGGACACCCGGCGACGGGCCAGCTCCCGGTGACGGGCGCACGCCGGGCGGCGACGCGACGTCGGGCACCCCGCGGCGGGACGCCTGACGGTGGCCGACGGTGCGCGCGTCACCCTCGGCCAGCTCGAGGTGTCGACCGACCACGCGGCGAACCTCGTCGCGGTGCGCTCCGCCTTCCGCGAGGCCGCGCGCGTCCACGCCGACCTGCTCGTGCTGCCCGAGTACGCCGCGGCGTTCGACCCGGGCGGGACCGGACCGGAGCACGCCGAGCCGCTCGACGGGTCCTTCGTCACGGGGCTCCGACGCCTCGCGCGCGAGCACGGTGTCGCGGCGGTCGCCGGGACGCTGCTGCCGGCGGCCGTTCCGGGGAAGGCCGTCAACGCCGTCGTCGCGGTCGACGCCCAGGGCGAGCTCGCCGGCGTCTACCGCAAGGTCCACCTGTACGACGCGTTCGGCCACCGCGAGTCCGACCGGCTCGAGGCGGGCGACCCGGCCGCCGAGCCGCTCGTGCTGCGCCTCGGTGGCCTCGCGTTCGGCGTCATGACCTGCTACGACCTGCGGTTCCCCGAGAGCGCGCGGCGCCTCGTCGACGCGGGCGCGGACGTGCTCGTCGTCCCGGCCGCCTGGGCCGCGGGACCGCTCAAGGCCGACCACTGGCGCACGCTCGCCCGGGCGCGAGCCATCGAGAACACCGCCGTCGTGCTCGCGGTGGGGCAGGCCGGCAGGGGCGTGACCGGCCGGTCCCTCCTGGTCGGCCCCGACGGCCAGGTCGGCCTCGAGCTGGGCGAGGAGGCCGAGCTGCGCAGCGCCGACCTCGACCCCTCCGCCCTCGCGGCGGTGCGCGAACGCAACCCCTCCCTCGCGAACCGCCGCTACGCCGTCGTCCCGCTCGGCTGACCTCCCGACGCGCGGGCTCAGCGCGCGGCGACCGCCGCCAGCATGATCGCCGCGTAGTGGCACCCGAACCCGACGACGGTGAGCACGTGGAAGATCTCGTGGAAGCCGAACCAGCGTGGGCTGGGGTTCGGCTTCTTGATGCCGTAGACGACGGCGCCCAGCGTGTAGGCGAGGCCCCCGATCGCGACGAGCCAGACGATCGCGGGCCCGTTCGTGGTGGTCCAGAACTGCGGCATGTAGCCGACGGCGACCCAGCCGAGCGCGACGTAGACCGGGACGTAGACCCAGCGGGGCGCGTCGAGCCACAAGATCCGGGCGAGGAGGCCGAGGAGCGCTCCGCTCCACACGATCGCCAGCAGGATCGTGGCCGTGCGCTGGGGGAGGAGGAGCACGGCGAGCGGGGTGTACGTGCCCGCGATGATGAGGAAGATGTTGGAGTGGTCGGCGCGGCGGAGGATGCCGGCGACGCGGGGCGACCAGGTCCCGCGGTGGTAGACGGCGCTCGTCCCGAACAGCAGGCACGCGGAGAGCCCGAAGATCGCGCAGGACACCTTGCCCGCGACGGGTGGTGCGATGGCGACGAGCACGATGCTGGCGACGAGGGCGAGCGGGAAGGTCCCGGCGTGGATCCAGCCGCGCAACCGGGGCTTGACCGCCTCGGCGACCTGCGCGACGGCGTCGGTCACGGAGTCGCGGACGTTCTCCAGCGAGCCTGTGGCGGGTTCGTCGGGCTGCGTGCCGCGAGGTGCGGTCGGGCCGGACTCGGGTGCCGGGTCGCGGTCGGACGTCGCTCGTGCCACCGGTCCTCCTGGGTGTCGCTCAGCGGTCGGTCGGTCGGTCGCGGGCGTGCTCCCAGCGACCTACGCCATCGTAAGTTACGGAAGCGTAGGTCCACGCCGAGGGTGCCGCCTCCGGTGTGAAGATCCTGGGCAGGGGACCGTCGTCCGAGACCAGCGGCCCTGGCCGCGGTGCGCCGAGGAGTACCGTGTGGCAGTCCGGTCGGCCGGGTCGTCGCGCCTCGCGGCACCGCCCTGCTGCCGACCACGACCAGACCACCCACCGAGCCCACCGCCGAGGAACCGTCGTGCGACTGCCCCATCCCGTGTACGGACTCTACGAGCGTCGGCTGGCCGCGTCGCTCTCGCGCGAGGGATTCCCGCGACACGTGGGCGTGATCCTCGACGGCAACCGGCGCTGGGCCCGCTCGTTCGGCGAGACGGCCGCCACGGGTCACCGTCGCGGCGCCGACAAGATCGACGAGTTCCTGGGGTGGAGCGAGGACCTCGGCATCGAGGTCGTCACGCTGTGGATGCTCTCCACGGACAACCTCTCCCGTTCGCAGGAGGAGCTCTCGGCGCTCCTCGACATCATCGAGGACGCCGTGCGCGACCTCGCGCAGTCCGGTCGGTGGCGACTGCGCGTCATGGGGCGTCTGGACCTGCTGCCCGAGCGGCTCGCGTCGGCGCTGCGCGAGGCCCAGCAGCGGACCGCCGCTGTGGACGGGCTCCAGGTCAACGTGGCCATCGGCTACGGCGGTCGGCACGAGATCGCCGACGCGGTCCGCTCGTACCTGCGCGAGCAGGCCGACGCCGGGGCGAAGCTCGACGACCTCGCGGAGAACCTCGACGTCGAGCACATCGAGGAGCACCTGTACACCAAGGGACAGCCGGACCCGGAGCTCGTCATCCGGACGTCGGGCGAGCAGCGCCTCGGCGGGTTCCTCCTGTGGCAGAGCGCGCACTCGGAGTTCTACTTCTGCGAGGCGTACTGGCCGGACTTCCGGCGCGTCGACTACCTGCGCGCGCTCCGGTCCTACTCCCAGCGGGAGCGACGCCTCGGCCGGTGAGGCCCTCGCCCTGCCGGTAGGGTCGATGCGAACGCATCGACCGGAGGTGTCATGAGCGAGTCGGCCCGGGACGTCGGCAGCGCGCGCCTCGCCGTGGAGACGTGGGAGTCCCTCTTCCGCACCCAGGTCGCGCTCGTGCGCCGCCTGCAGTCGGACCCCGTCTGGGACGACCTGACGATGCGCGAGTACGACGTGCTCTTCTCGCTCACGAAGGGCCCGGGCGACGGCATGCGGCTGCGCGACCTCAACGCGCTCATCCTCCTCAGCCAGCCGTCTCTCAGCCGCATGGTCGAGCGGCTCGAGCGCCGGGGCCTCGTGGACCGCTCTGCCGACCCCGGCGACGCACGCGGCACGCTCGTGCGTCTCACGCCGCTCGGCGCCGAGCGGCAGCGGACGATCGGCCGCGCCCACGCGCGAGCGATCGCGACCTACGTCGGCGGTGCGCTCGACGACGACGAGCTCGAGACCCTCGGCGCCCTGCTCGAACGGCTCCGCGCCGCCCAGGCGACGATCCCCGCGGTCCGGCCCGACCTCCCGCGCGGTGCCGGTGTGGTGGGAAACACGCAGGACGAACCTGCCGTCGACCCGCCCGTGACCGACGTGCCTGCCTAGAATCGCCGCGTGTCCTCAGCGCCGAGCACCGAACCCGTCCGTCCCGCCCCGCGCGGGGAGAGCCCGCTGCGCGTCGTCGTCGCGCCCGACTCCTTCAAGGGCAGCCTGAGCGCTGCCGAGGTGGCCGACGCGGTCGCAGCAGGGGTCCGCAGCGTCGTCCCGGACGCGCACGTCGTCGAGCTGCCCATGGCCGACGGAGGCGAGGGCACCCTCGACACCCTCCTCGCCGTCTGGGGGGTGCCGGCGCGCGAGGTGCCCACCGTCGACGCGATCGGCCGCCCGCACACCGCGCGCTACGGCGTCTCGGCCGACGGCCGCGTCGGCGTGGTCGAGCTCGCGGAGGCGAGCGGGCTGCCGCAGGTCAGCGACGTCGCCCTCCAGCCGCTGCACGCGCACACGCTCGGGACGGGCGCCGCGGCCGCGGCCGTCCTCGACGCGGGCGTGGAGGAGGTGGTCGTGTGCCTCGGCGGCTCCGCCTCGACCGACGGCGGAGCGGGCATCCTCACGGGGCTCGGTGCACGCCTCCTCGACGAGGACGGTGAGCCCGTGCCCGACGGCGGCGAGGGGCTCGCGCGCGTCGCGCGCCTCGACCTCGCGTCCCTGCACCCCCGCGCTCGCGCCGTGCGGTGGCGGCTCGCGGTGGACGTGACGAACCCGCTGCACGGCGAGCGCGGAGCGGCCCACGTGTTCGGCCCGCAGAAGGGGGCGAAGGGCGCAGACGTCGCATACCTCGACGACGCGCTGCGCCGCTGGGAGGCCGTGCTCGAGCGCGAGACCGGGGTGTCGGTCGGCGGGCTCGCGGGTGCGGGCGCGGCGGGCGGAGTGCCCGCCGGGCTGGTGGCCGCCGTGGGGGCGGAGCTCGAGCCCGGGGCACGCCTCGTCGCCGAGGCGATCGGGCTCCCCGGCGAGATCGGCCGCGCGGACCTCGTCGTGACCGGGGAGGGGTCGTTCGACTCGCAGTCGGTCCACGGCAAGGTCGCCGACGCGATCGGCGCGCTCGCCGCGGAGGCGCCCCGGCGGCCGCCCGTCGTCGTGCTCGCCGGACGCGTGCTCCTCCCGGCGGACCAGGCGAGGGCCGCCGGGATCGCCGCGGCCTTCAGCATCGCCCCGGGCCCCATCGCGCTCGACGACCTGCTCGACCGCACCGCGTCGCGGCTCACGGACCTCGCCGCGACGGTGACGAGCCTCGTCCTCGCCGCACGCGCCTGACGCGCGGGCAGCGCGAGCGGTGGCGGTCAGCGCTTCGGCCAGTGCCACGCCGGCTGGTCGAGCAGACCCTCGCGACCCGCGACGACCGTCTCGCCCGACGCCTTCTCCAGCGCGACCTCCTGGAGGTCGTCCGGACCGGGCAGGTCGGCACCGCCCGACGCGGTGCCCGACGCCGCGGCCCGGCGGAGCGCGTCCACGAGCGGGGCCGAGTGCGTCACCACGACGACCTGCGTGTCCCGCGCCGCCGCGTGGACGAGCGTGCCGAGCGCGGGCAGCAGGTCCGGGTGCAGGCTCGTCTCCGGCTCGTTGAGGACGAGCAGCGCCGGGGGTCGCGGGCTGAGCAGCGCGGCGACCCACAGCAGGTAGCGCAGCGTGCCGTCGGAGAGCTCCGCGCCGGAGAGCGGTCGCAGGAGACCCTGCTGGTGGAACGCGAGCCCGAACCGGCCGTCGTCGGCGCGGACCTCGACGCGCGCCCCCGGGAACGCGTCGGCGACCGCCGCGTCGAGCTCGTCGGCCCGGCCGAGGTCGCGGACCGTCTCGAGCGCAGCGGCGAGGTCGACACCGTCGTGCGCGAGCACGGGCGTGCGGGTCCCCACCTGCACCGCGCGGGCGGGGGCGAGCGGGTCGGTGCGGAACTGGTCGTAGAACCGCCACGAGCGCAGCGCCTCGCGCACCGCGACGACCTCGGGCGCGCCGACGGGGTCGACGTGCTCGGCGAGCATGCTGTCGAACGTGCGCAGGCGCGCGGGCGACGTGACCCACGCGCCGTCGTCGTCCCGCAGGCGTACGGCCGGACCGCGCCGCTCGGCCTGGAGGGTCGCGGGGCGCAGCACCGGGCCGGACCACACGGCCTCGACCTTGATCTCGGGGTCGAGCGCGAACGCCGACCCGCCGTCCTGGGGCAGCCCGAGGTCGACGGCGTAGCCCAGGTCGGCCGCCTCGACGCCGGCGACGCCGAGCCGCAGCGCGACGGGACCGGTGCGGAGCCGGCCCTGCAGCTCGCCGTCGCGCGTCGCACGGGACCCGTGCTCCGGCCCGGCCCAGAGCGTCGAGCGCAGCCCGCCCTCGCGCGCGAGCGCCCCGACGGCACCGTCGAGCGCGCACTGCGCGAGGAGCCGCAGCGACCGGTAGAGGTTCGACTTGCCCGTCCCGTTCGCCCCCGTGACCACGGTGACCCGCCCGAGCGGCAGCACCACGTGCCGCAGCGAGCGGTACCCCTCGACGGCGATCGTCCCGATCATGCCGCTGCTCCGTTCATGCGCACGACCCTAGGCCGCCCCGCCCACCCCCTTCGCTGAGTGCTGGAAGTCTGTCGTCGCAGGCTTCATCGAGCGACAGATACCCAGCACTCAGCGGGTCGGGGCGTCAGCCCGCGATCGCGAAGGCGTCGATCTCGACGAGCATCTCCTCGCGCGGCAGCCCGGTGAACACCGTGGTGCGGCTCGGGAGCACGCCGTTCGTGGTGTGCGCGGAGACGAACGCGCCGTACGCCTCGTTCATGACCGGGAAGTCCTCGCGCTTCGTGAGGTAGACGCGCAGCATGACGACGTCGTCGAACGTCGCGCCGGCCGCCTCGACGATCGCCCGGACGTTCTCGAGCGTGCGCGTCGTCTGGGCCGCGACGTCGCCCGGGTACAGGTACTCGTTCGTCGCGGGGTCCACGGGGCCCTGGCCCGACACCTGGACGAACGGGCCCTTGCGCACGCCCTGGTGGAACGTGTGGGCCGGCGCGGGGGCGTCGGGGGTCGAGACGGCGGTCTTCTCGGTGCTCATGCGGGTCCTCCGGGAGGTTCTCGTGGTGTGCGACGGCGCAGGTGCGCAGGCCGGTCAGAAGTCCGTCGTGACGAGGTCGACGACCTCGTCCCCGCGCACGACGGCGGCGACGTGCCAGCGGTCGAGCGTCGTGCACGGGTGCGAGATGCCGAACCCGATCACGTCGCCGGGGCGCACCTGCGACGTCGCCGGCGTGTCGGGCGACGGGTCGAGGGAGAGGAACAGGTGCTGGTCGTTGAGCGCGGTGACGCGCGCACCGGCGAGCTCGCGCGCGGGCCGCAGCTCGCCGTCGTCGCCCAGCGAGCGCAGTGCGAGCGCGACGGGCAGGTCGATGTCGAACGACACGTCCCGGCGCCCGACGCCGCAGATCACCAGACCCGGCTCCGGCACCGAGAGCACCTGCCCCCAGACCGTCGCCGCGGCGTGCAGCGGCTCGGCCCCGGGGATGCGGCCCCACGGGTCCATGCGCGCGCAGAAACCGTGGTCGTGCGTGAGGTAGGCGCCCGAGCGCACGACGACGCGCACGTCGAGGTCCAGGACGCCCGTCCCGTCCATCGCGCCGCCGGCCTCGGGGGACGAGAGAGGGCCGGGCAGCTCGGCGAGCACGACGTCGAGGAACGAGCTGCCGCCCGCCGACAGCACGAGCGGCTCGTCGGCCCCCGCCAGTCCGGCGCGCACGAGCGCGGCACCCACCTCCCGCAGGTGGCGGCACCACGCGGCGACGGCGTCGAGCTGCTCCGCGCTCGTGCCCCCGGCGACGGACCCCTCGTAGCCCGCTGCGCCGAGCAGGCGCAGCCCGGTCGCGTGGACGGCACGGGCCACGTCGAGCGCCTCCACGTCGTTGCGCACGCCCGTGCGGCCTCCGACGACGCCGATCTCGACGAGCACGCCGAGGCGGGAGAGCACCTCCGCCTCGGTGCCTGCGAACGCGCGTGCGAGGAGGTCGACGCCCCGCGTCGAGTCGACGTACAGCCACACCTCGAGCGACCCGACGGTCTCGAGCTCGCGGCGCAGCCACGCGAGCTCGCGCGGGTCGACGAGCTCGTTCGCGAGGAAGATGCGCTCGCTGCCCCAGTCGCGCACTGTTCGGAGCTGGCCGGGCGTCGCCACCGTCGCGCCCCAGGCGCCCGCCGCGACCTGGCGCGCGTACAGCGCGCGCGACATCGCCGTCTTCACGTGCGGCGCGTGCTCGACGCCGCGCTCCGCGCACAGGCGCGCCACGAGGCCGACGTTGTGGTCGAGCGCCGCGTCGTCGAGCGTGAGGAGCGGCCACGAGAAGCGGTCGTCCGTGATGCGAGGACCGCGCGGTTCGCCGCCGCCGCCCCCGTCGTCGACGTCGGTCGTGGGCACGGGCGCGAGGACCTCGGCGACCGTCGCGGGCGCGTCGAGCCGCAGGCCCTTCGTCCGCGGCCCGACGACGTCGCCCGCCCACGCGCGCAGCTCGCCCGGTGCGGGGGTTCCGGTGGTCATGCGGTGCTCCTCTGCTCGGCTTCGCGGTCGTGGACGTCCCGGCCTGGACCCTGGCCCGGGTGCGAGCTCGGACCCGAGCCCGGGCGCCGGCCCGGACGCAGGGGCCGTCCCGGGGTCGCGTCCGTCAGGGCACCACCCACGAGGACCGGCACGCCCGCCACGAGCACGTCGTCGATGCCCGACGCCGGCACGCGCGGCCGCTCGTACGTCGCCTCGTCCTGGACCCGGTCCGGGTCGACGAGCGCGACGTCGGCGACCGCACCCGGCACCAGGGTCCCGCGGTCGGCGAGGCCGAAGCGTCGCGCCGGGGCGGTGGACAGGTGCGTCGCGGCGTCGTGCCACGTCCAGTCCCCGAGCCTACGCACGTGCTCGGCGAGGAAGCGCGCGAAGGCGCCCCAGCCGCGCGGGTGCGGGCGACCCCCGCCGCCGAGGGGCGCGTAGATCGCGTCCGACCCGCCGACGTGCGCGGGATGCCGGAGAAGTGCCCGCACCGACGCGGGGGAGCTCGTCGGGGGCTGCGCGAACACGCAGCTCGCGCGCAGGCGCGTCGCGACGAGGAGCCGGACCGCGGCATCGGCGGGCGGCAGACCGAGCCGGGCGGCGACGTCGGGCAGCGCCAGGCCCTCCGTCCAGGCGAGGTCCTCCGTCGCGGCCGGTGCACCGGTCCGCTCCGACGGTGCGCCGGCCGCAGGCCCGGTCGGGACGGCGGCCATGGTGACGCGCGGCCACAGGTCCGCGAGCGCCGGGAAGTGCTCGCGACGAAGCCGGTCGAGGACGACCGGGTCGCGCAGGGCCGCGACGGTCGCGTCGGGGTCGGCGATCGGGAGCCAGGTCGGCAGCGACACCATCGACAGGATCGAGCAGCCGCGCAGGTACGGGTAGGAGTCGAACGTGACGTCGAGACCGGCGGCGTGCGCGTGGTCGACGTCGCCGAGGAGCTCGTCGGCGGGGCCGTGGTAGTGCGACACGTGGGTCGCGACGCCCGCCGCGCGTGCGATGCGCACGAGCTCGGCGAACGCCGGCCCGGCCCGGTCCTCGTAGCCGCGCATGTGGGACACGTGGGGCAACCCGCGCGCCGCGACGACGCGGGCGAGCGCGACGAGCTCGTCCTCGTCGGCGTACGCGGCCGGGACGTACTCGAGGCCCGTCGACATCCCGAGGGCGCCGTCGTCGAGGGCCGCGGCGAGCATCGCGGCCATGCGGTCGAGCTCGGCAGGCGTCGCGGCGCGCGCCGCGGGGCCCAGGACGGCGTACCGGATCGTGCCGTGCGGCGCGAGATACCCGACGTTCACCCGCGTGGTGCCGTCGTACGTCGCGAGCAGGTCGGCCACGGACCCGCCACTGAACGTCGGGTGCTCGCCGTCGATCGCCGCGAAGTACGCGCTCGCCCAGCCCTGGGCGTCGTGCAGCGGCTCCGTCGAGTCCTCCCGCAGCGAGCCCGCCGCGCCCGCTCGTGTCCTGCCCGGTCGTGCCTCGCCCCGTCCCGGTGAGGGCGCGTAGCCGACGCCGTCCTGGCCGACCACGATCCCCGTGACGCCCTGGCGCAGCATCGCGAGCTGGACGTCGTCGTCGAGGACGGCCGCCGCGCCGTGCACGTGGGCGTCGAGGAACCCGGGGAGCGCGAGGCGTCCGTCCGCGTCGAGGACGCGTGCGCCGTCGGGCAGCGCGTCCCTCCGACCCGCCGGGGAGACCGACGCGACGCGCCCCGCGGACACCACGACGTCGACCGGGCCGGCGAGCCCGCCGTGCGCGAGAGGCAGGCGCGCGCCGCGCACGACGAGCGTCGCGCAGCCGAGCCCCGCCGAGGACCGGGCCGTGCTCACGCCGGTCCTCCCGTGTGCCGGTCGCGCCCTTCGACCCAGCCGCCGACGCCGCGCAGCCCGCCCGCGGCGAGCTCGGCCGCGAGGTCGCGCGGCCAGCCGTGCACGCCCGGCCGGGTCTGCCACGGGTGCGGGCCCGACGGCGGTCGGTACTCCACGCCGTACGCGTCGAGTCGCGGCAGGTGGTGGGTCTCCAGGCGCGCGCGGAACTCGAGCGACGCCGCCGAGCCGACCGACCGGTCCGCGGCGGGGGACCACATGACCTCGGCGAACGCCGCGAGGCGCGGGAACGCCGCGTAGTCGACGCGGCGCACGGAGTCGAGGTGCTCGGTCCACACCTGCGCCTGGCCGCCGAGCAGCGCGCCCGACGCGGCGGCGCCGGCGCGGGCGACCGCGTCCGCCAGGCCGCCGGGGAGGGGCTCGAACGCGTAGACGTCCTCGAGCGTGCGCAGGAACCCGACGGGCACCGGCTCGTCGGGACCGTCTCCTTCGCGGTGGTCGAGGTACACGACCTGCTCGGGCGCCATGACGACGTCGTGCCCCGCGGCGAGCGCGTCCGCCCCGGCCGCCCAGCCGCGCCACGACGCCACGACGACGTCGCGGGGGAGCGCGGGGCCGAACGCCTCGTCCCACACGACCGCGCGACGGCCTCGCGACGCGACGTGCTCCGCGAGGCGCGCGAGGAACCAGCCGTGCAGGTCGGCGACGTCGTCGAGCCCGAGCGTGGCGGCCCGCGCGACGATCGCGGGGTCGTCGCGCCAGAGCGTCGTCGGGACCTCGTCGCCGCCCAGCGCGACGAACGGGGCGTCGAACACGTCGAGGACCTCGTCCAGCACGTCCCGGAAGAACGCCAGCGACTCCTCGGACGGGTCGAGGACCTCGGTGCTCACGCCCCACGTGGTCCGGACCGCGTGCGGGGTCTTGCGCGTCCCGAGCTCCGGGTAGGCGGCGACGGCCGCCTCGACGTGCCCCGGGACGTCGATCTCCGGGACGACGGTGACGCCGCGCTCGCGCGCGTACGCGACGATCTCGCGCAGGTCGTCGTGCGTGTAGGACCCGCCGTGCGGCCGCCCGTCGGACACCCCGGCCCGCCACGTCCCGACGCCCGACTCGCGCCGCCACGCACCGACCTCCGTGAGGCGCGGGTAGCGCTCGATCTCCATGCGCCAGCCCTGGTCGTCCGTGAGGTGGAGCTGGACGACGTTGAGCTTGTGCGCCGCCGCGAGGTCGACGAAGCGCAGGACGTCGGCCTTCGGCAGGAAGTGCCGCGCGACGTCGAGCAGCACCCCGCGCCACGCGAACCGGGGGTGGTCCGTGATCGTGACGTGCGGCAGCGTGAGGGCACCCGCGACGGGTCGAGGCTGCCCGTCGGTCCAGGGGCGGCCGCCGTGGTCCCGTCCGACCGGAGCGCGACGGAACGCCGCCGGGCCGGCGAGCTGCCGCAGCGTCTGGGCGGCGGCGTGCGCGCCGTCGAGGTCGGCGGCGTCCACGCGCACGCCGGCGTCGTCCACCGTGAGCCGACAGCCCGACGGCGGCAGGTCGCGGTCGACCGCGAACCGCACCGTCGCGGTGGTCCCGGTCGGGTCGTGGGCGGCAGCGCCGTCGGGCAGGGGGACGAGGTCGAGACCGAACGCGTCCTCCGTGACGCGGCGCCACCAGCGGGCAGCGGGCCGCAGCGCGGGATCGTGGGCGACGACGCTGCCGGGGGCCAGGACCACGACGCCCGGCGCGGGCGTCACCGACACCGGACGGGGGACCAGCCCTTGCGACATTTGGAAGGACACTGAACGAGCCTAGCCGCACCCTCAGGACGGACGAAACCGCGGCCACCGGACCGCGGTTCCGAGGACTGCGGCCGACGACCTCCGACCACCGGCGTGACCGCGCAAGAATGCGTCGCGACACGGTCGTTCACGCAAGCCGCTTGCGTACGGGCGTATAGTCGGCGACATGTCGAGACGTCTGGCCGAGGTCGCCACGAAGGTCGGGGTCAGCGAGGCGACGGTGAGCCGCGTCCTCAACGGCAAGCCGGGCGTCTCCCAGGCGACGCGCGACGCGGTGCTCACCGCCCTCGACGTGCTCGGCTACGAGCGACCGACCAAGCTGCGCGGCGAGCGCGGGCGCCTCGTCGGGCTCGTGCTCCCGGAGCTCGTCAACCCCATCTTCCCGGCGTTCGCCGAGGTCATCGGGGGTGCGCTGGCCCAGCAGGGCTTCACGCCCGTGCTGTGCACACGCACGGCCGGCGGCGTCACCGAGGCGGAGTACATCGACCTGCTCCTGGGTCAGCAGGTCTCGGGCGTCATCTTCGCGGGTGGGTTCTACGCCGAGCGCCGGGCCGACCACGCGCACTTCCGCCGCCTGGAGAAGCTCGGCCTGCCCGTCGTCCTCATGAACGCGTCGATCGAGGACCTGGACTTCCCGCGCGTCTCGTGCGACGACCTCGTCGCCATGAACCAGGCGCTCGGCCACGTGTACTCGCTCGGGCACGAGCGCGTCGGGCTGCTGCTCGGGCCGTCGGACCACGTGCCGTCGGAGCGCAAGCTCGCCGCGGCGCAGGCGTTCGCGGAGCGCAACGGGCTCCGGCTCGACCCGACGCTCGTCGCGCACAGCCAGTACTCGCTCGAGAGCGGGCAGGCTGCGGCGAACCGGCTGCTCGAGGCCGGGGCGACGGCGATCGTGTGCGCGAGCGACCCGCTGGCGCTCGGCGCGGTCCGTGCCGTGCGGCGCGCAGGGCTCGACGTGCCGACCGACGTGTCCGTCGTGGGCTACGACGACTCCAACCTCATGAACTCGACCGATCCCGCGCTGACGACCGTGCGCCAGCCCATCGAGCCGATGGGCCGCGCCGCGGTCGACCTGCTCGCGAGCATGATCGCCGGCGCCGACGTGTCCCGCGACGAGCTGTTGTTCGAGCCCGAGCTCGTGGTGCGGCGCTCGACCGCGGCGGCCCGTTCGACCGGGCGCGAGCCGATCGCGCCGTAGCGCCGCGCGCACCGGGCCGCACCCCCGCACCGCACCCCGCAGCTGGCCCACGCCCCCTCCGCGCGGTCCGCGCGAACCCGGGGTGGTGCGGCGCTCGGCGCTGTCAGAGCGCAACAACCCGGGGCTCGGCACCGAGCGGTCGCGTCTGCCGAGTTCGTCGCAAGGCATCGTCGACCTCTCGACGTCAAGAGATAGCGTTTCAATAACGAGTATGTCAGGTTCTTGCGTCGAACCAGTCGCCTAGTTACTGTCATCCTCGACGACGCAGTCACCGCCCCGCGGACGACGGTCGTCCCGACGCCGGGAGACCGGCGACGGCGGCACGCAGCACGGCACCCGCACCGCAGCGGGAGCGCCGACCAGGAGGAAGAGGTCCCGGTGAGCGACGACCAGCCCGGCCAGGAGTGGTGGCGCAGCGCGGTCATCTACCAGGTCTACGTGCGCAGCTTCGCGGACGGGAACGGTGACGGGACGGGCGACCTCGCGGGAGTCCGGAGCCGCCTGCCCTACCTGCGCGACCTCGGTGTCGACGCCATCTGGTTCACGCCCTGGTACGTGTCGCCGCTCGCCGACGGCGGGTACGACGTCGCGGACTACCGCGCGATCGACCCCCAGTTCGGCACCCTCGCCGAGGCCGAGCAGCTCATCGCGGAGGCGCGCGAGCTGGGGATCCGCACGATCGTCGACGTCGTCCCCAACCACGTCTCCGCGGAGCACGAGTGGTTCCGGGCGGCCCTTGCCGCCGGGCCCGGCTCCCCGGAGCGCGAGCGGTTCTGGTTCCACCCCGGCACGGGCGAGGACGGGGCGGGGATCCCCACGCACTGGGTCTCCGAGTTCCAGGGCTCGACCTGGACCCGCACGACCAACCCCGACGGCACGCCCGGCGAGTGGTACCTGCACGTCTTCGCTCCCGAGCAGCCCGACCTCAACTGGAACCACCCCGACGTGCGCCGCGAGCACGAGGAGATCCTGCGCTTCTGGTTCGACCGGGGCGCCGCGGGCATCCGTATCGACTCGGCCGCGCAGCTCGTCAAGGACCCGGCGCTGCCCGACGTCGTCCCCGCGCACCCGGCGCCCGGCGAGCACCCGCACGTCGACCGCGACGAGCTCCACGACATCTACCGCTCGTGGCGCGCGGTCGCGCAGTCCTACGACGAGCCGCGCGTCCTCATCGGCGAGGTGTGGCTCGCGGACCGCGCACGCTTCGCGCAGTACCTGCGCCCCGACGAGATGCACACGGCGTTCAACTTCGACTTCATGGCCCGCCCGTGGGACGCCAAGGCGCTGCGCGAGTCCGTCCAGACGACGCTCGACGCCCACGCCCCGGTCTCCGCGCCGGCCACGTGGGTCCTGTCCAACCACGACGTCACCCGTCCCGTGACGCGCTACGGCCGCGAGGACAGCTCGTTCGCCTTCCTCAGCAAGCGCTTCGGGACGCCGACCGACCTGCCGACCGGTCGCCGTCGGGCACGGGCCGCGGCCCTGCTCACCGCCGCCCTGCCCGGCTCGCTCTACGTCTACCAGGGTGACGAGCTCGGCCTGCCCGAGGTCGAGGACCTCCCGCTCGACACGATCCAGGACCCGATGCACTTCCGCTCGGACGGTGTCGACCCCGGCCGGGACGGCTGCCGGGTCCCTCTCCCGTGGACGCGCGGCGGGACCACGTTCGGGTTCGGGCCCGACGGCGGCGCCGCGGCCTGGCTGCCCCAGCCGGCCGGGTGGGGCGAGGTGTCCGTCGAGGCCCAGGAGCACGACGACGCGTCGGTGCTCTCCCTCTACCGTCGCGTGCTCGCGGCCCGCCGGGCCGAGCGCGCGCTGCACGACGAGACGTTCCGCTGGCTCGACACCCTCGGTGGCGTCGTGCTCGGCGACGACGTGCTCGCGTTCTCCCGGGGGGACGTCGCGTGCGTCGTCAACCTCGGCACCGAGGACGTGCCGCTGCCCGCCGGCGCGCACGTCCTCCTCCGCAGCGAGCCCGAGGGGGGCGACGACGCACCCGCGCGGCTCGTGACCGACACCGCGGTGTGGCTCCGGCTCTGAGCACCCAGCAGCGAGTGACCGGGCACCACCGCACCAGCACCACCGCACCCGACCCAGCACGCACCCAGCACCACCGGACACAGGAGTGACGATGAAGTCCACACGTCAGGCGATCGCCCTCACCCTCGCAGGGGCGCTCGCGATCAGCACGCTCGCCGCGTGCTCGAGCAGCGGCTCGGGCGACGGAGACGGCGACGAGGGCACGGACGGGGACGGGAAGGTCACCCTCAAGGTGGTCTCCCTCCTGCCGGGCTCCGAGCAGGAGGCGATCGACGCCTTCAACGCCCAGGTCGAGGAGTTCGAGGCCGCGAACCCGGACATCGACGTCGTGCCGGAGGAGTACGAGTGGAAGGCGACGACGTTCGCGCCGCAGCTCGCGGGCGGCACGCTGCCGGACGTCTTCGAGATCCCGTTCACCGACGCCAAGACCCTCGTCGAGA
The DNA here is from genome assembly GCF_943181405.1 of Cellulosimicrobium sp. Marseille-Q4280. Lineage (GTDB taxonomy): Bacteria > Actinomycetota > Actinomycetes > Actinomycetales > Cellulomonadaceae > Cellulosimicrobium. The sequence continues at coordinate 878,672 of NZ_CALPBY010000001.1, read as the reverse complement.
ACGGTCAGCTCGCGGACCTCGACGAGCAGTTCCGCACCCTGCCCTACGCGGACAAGTTCAACCCGGCCATCATCGAGGCGGGCACGGGCTCCGACGGTCACGTCTACGCGATCCCCGCGAAGAACGTGTACGGCGTCGGCCTGCACTACAACCGCCAGCTCTTCGAGTCGGCCGGGCTCGACCCCGACGACCCGCCGACCACCTGGGACGAGGTCCGCGAGGCCGCGAAGACGATCGCGGACGCCAACCCCGGCGTCGCGGGCTACATGCAGATGTCGCAGAACAACACGGGCGGCTGGCAGCTCACGGTCAACACGTTCGCCCGCGGCGGCCGCACGCAGGAGGTCGCCGACGACGGCACGGCCACGTCGACCCTCACGAACGACGGGACCAAGGAGGCGCTCGAGTGGCTCCAGGCCATGCGGTGGGAGGACAACTCCCTCGGGAGCAACTTCCTGCTCGACTGGGGCACCATGAACCAGGCGTTCGCGGCCGGCCAGGTCGCGATGTACACGTCGGGCTCCGACGTCTACACCGCGCTCGTGCAGACGAACGCGATCGACCCGGCCATGTACGGCCTCGCCGCGCTCCCGCTCGAGGGTGACGACGCCGGTGTCCTCACGGGCGGCACGCTCGCAGCCATGCCGGCGGACGTCGCGGAGGAGAAGAAGGCGGCGGCGATGAAGTGGATCGACTTCTTCTACCTCGCCAAGCTCGTCGACGAGGACCGTGCCGTCGCCGACGCGGAGACGCTCGTCGCGAACGACCAGCCCGTGGGCACGCCCGTCCTGCCGATGTTCTCGCAGGAGCAGTACGAGCAGAACCAGGAGTGGATCTCCGACCTCGTCAACGTGCCGCTCGACCAGATGACGGGCTACACCGACACGATGTTCGACCTGCCGCTCGTCGGTGAGCCGTCGCAGAAGACGCAGGAGATCTACGCCCTGCTCGACCCGGTCGTGCAGGCCGTGCTCACGGACGAGAACGCCGACGTCGACGCGCTCCTCGAGGGCGCGAACGACGAGGCGCAGGCCCTGCTCGACCAGGGCTGACCTCCCGGCCGGCACCGGGCCGTCCGACCCGGTCCGGCCGGTGGCGCCCCCCACCGGTCGGACCGGCACCCCACCGGTGCCCGACGACGGGACGCACCTCCCGTCGTCGGGCACCCTCCACCGCACGCGAAGGACACTCGTGACCGCCACCACCGCACCGCCGCCACCGCCCCGCGCGACGCACGCGCGGACCGGCCGTGCCCCCGGACCCGCCCCACGCGCCGGTCGTGCCGACCGGCGCCGCAGCCCCGCGACGTGGCTGCGCGGCGGCGGGCTGCCCAACCTCGTCTTCCTGCTCCCGCTGCTCGTGATCTTCGGGCTCTTCTCGTGGTTCCCCATCGTGCGCGCGGTGGTCATGAGCTTCCAGGAGACCAACCTCGTGAGCGACCCGACGTTCGTCGGGCTGGACAACTTCCGCCAGGTGCTCGCCGACCCGCTGCTGTGGAAGGCGGTGCGCAACACGGTGTACTTCGCGTTCCTCGCGCTGCTGTTCGGCTACCCGGTCCCGCTCGTGGCGGCGGTCCTCATGCGCGAGGTGCGCCGCGCGCGCGGCCTGTACTCGGCGCTCGCGTACCTCCCGGTCGTCGTGCCGCCGGTGGTCGCGGTGCTGCTCTGGAAGTTCTTCTACAGCGGCAGCCCGACGGGCGTGTTCAACACGATCCTCGGCTGGGTCGGTCTCGGCCCGTACCCGTGGCTGCAGGACGCGTCGACGGCGATGCCGTCCCTCGTGCTCGCGGCGACGTGGGCGGGAGCGGGCGGGACGATCATCATCTACCTCGCCGCCCTGACGAGCGTGCCGCCCGAGCTCTACGACGCCTCCGAGGTCGACGGTGCCGGGCTGTGGCGCAAGATCTGGCACGTGACGCTCCCGCAGCTGCGCGGCGTCCTGTTCATCACGCTGATCCTGCAGATCATCGGCACGGCGCAGGTGTTCCTCGAGCCGTACCTGTTCACCGGCGGCGGACCCAACAACGCGACGCTCACGGTCCTGCTGCTCATCTACCGCTACGCCTTCCAGAACAGCCTCGGCGGCGACTACGGCGCCGCGACCGCGCTGTCGCTCATGCTCGCGGCCGTCCTGGCCGTCTTCTCGCTGGTCTACTTCCGGCTCACCCGGTCCTGGAGCACGTCATGACCCTCTCGCCCACCGACAACCCGAGCGAGATCGGCGTGGTGTCCCAGGACTCCGCGGCCGCCGCGGCCGGCACCTCCGGTCCGGAACCCGCTGGCCCGGAACGCGGCGACCCGGCCCGGCGGGCGGCCGACGCGAGCCGCTCGCGCCGCGAGGCGGAGCAGCGCCGACTGCGCGTCCGCCGGCGCAGGGCGCTCGACGGCGTCGAGGACCGCGGGGCGCTGTCCGTGGCGGACTGGCGGCGCCCGGGCATCCGGTGGGGGATGGGCTCGACGCACGTGCTCCTGCTCGTGGTCCTCGTCGTCGTGGGCCTCGGGCCGATGCTCCTCCTCGCGAAGTTCGCGGTGACCCCGACGCAGGACATCCTCCGCACACCCATGGCGGTCTTCCCGAACGGCATCGCGTGGGACAACCTCGACAAGGCCTGGAACGACGTCCAGGTCAGCCGGTACTTCCTCAACACGATCTGGCTGGCCGTCGGGTCGTGGGCGGCGCAGATCGTCGTCGCGACGACGGGCGGGTACGCGCTGTCGGTCCTGCGGCCCCGGTACGGCAAGGTCGTCCAGGCGCTGGTGCTCTCGACGATGTTCGTCCCGGCGATCGTGCTCCTCGTGCCGCTCTACCTGACGATCCTCGACCCGCCGCTGCTCGGGCAGTCGCTCGTGAACAGCTTCTGGGCGGTCTGGCTGCCCGCCGGCGCGAGCGCGTTCAACGTGCTCCTCGTCCAGCGGTTCTTCGACAGCCTGCCGCGCGAGGTGTTCGAGGCGGCTCGCGTCGACGGCGCCGGGCCCTACCGGTTGTTCTGGTCGATCGTGCTGCCGATGTCGCGGCCGATCATCGGGGTCGTGTCCGTCTTCGCGGTCATCGCGGCGTGGAAGGACTTCCTCTGGCCGCTGCTCGTGCTCAAGGACCCGGACATCCAGCCGCTCTCGGTGCGCCTCCCGTCGATCGAGGCGACGACCGACCTCGGGGTGTTCCTCGCGTCGCTCGCCATCTCGACGCTCATCCCGGTCGCGCTGTTCGTCGTCTTCCAGCGCATGTTCCTCCAGGGCGCGGGCCTCGGGGGAGCGGTCAAGGGCTGACCCCGGGCGCCGAGGTCCGCCGGCCCGCCAGACTCGGGGCCGGTGCCGAGCACGACCTGGGTACCGTGACCAGCTCGATCACGGCACCCAGGTCGTTCTCGACCGCGCGCCACGTCGTGCTCGACGGCGACGCGCGGCTCCGGCGGGACGGTCGCCTCAGCCGCGGCCCCGACCGAGCATCGCCCGCAGGACCGCGTCGTGGACGTCGGTGTTGCGCTGCGCGCCGGTCATGCGCTCGGCGCCGGGGCCCTGCGCCGTGAGCGGCGTCGCCTCGCCCGTGTGGCCGCCCGTCGTCCAGTCGACGGTGAACTGCAGGTCGGAGCCGGCCAGGTCGAACGGGCCGTCCTCGGCCGTCGCGCCCTCGCCGCCCTCGTCCTCGTCGTCGACGTTCTCGATGGCGAGGCCGCCGGTGGCGTGGTCGCCGACCACGAGCACGAGCGTCCCGCGGTTCCTCTCCGCGAAGTCGAGCGCGAGCGCGACCGTCTCGTCGAGCGCCTGCCCCGCCTGGATCGTGCGCGTCGCGTTGCTGCGGTGCGCGAACTCGTCCACGGCCTCCTCCTCGACCACGAGGAAGAACCCGTCACGGTCGCGCGACAGGGTGTCGAGCGCCTTGGCGGTCATGTCGACGAGCGGGACCTCGGGCTCGTAGAGATCGCCCTCGCCCTCGTTGCGCTGCTCGAACATCTCCTCGTTCGCGAACAGGCCGAGGAGCTTGCCCCGCCCGGCGGAGTCGAGGCCCTCGGCGTCGCTCACGTACGTGTATCCGAGCTGCTGCGCGCGGGCGACGAGGTCCCCCTCCGTGCCCTTGCTCTGCTCGGTCGGGTCCTTCGGCGGGTTGTCGGGCCAGCCGCCGGGGTCGCCCGCGGGCAGCCACCAGTCCTCGCCGCCGCCGAGGATCACGTCCGGCCGCGAGCTCTCGAGGAACTGCCGGGCGATCTCGCTCTGGTCGCCGCGGTCGGGCACGTGCGCGCCGAACGCGGCGGGCGTCGCGTCGGTGACCTGGGCGGTCGTGACGAGACCGGTCGCCTTGCCGGCCTTGCGGGCCCGCTCGAGGAGCGTCGGCACGGGGTTCCCGGCGGCGTCGACGCCTACCGCGCCGTTGTAGGTCCGCACGCCCGACGCGAACGCCGTCGCGCCCGCGGCGGAGTCGGTGACGGCCTCCTCGGGGTCGGCGGAGTCGGTCGTCGTCCAGCCCGCGTGCTCGAGCGAGTCCATGGCGAGCTGACCGTCCTTGCCGACCGTGGCCAGCCGGATCACCTCGCGGTGCGACAGCCCGAGACCGTCGCCCTGGATGAAGATGACGTTGCGGGCCCGGTCGCTCCCGCCGCGGTCGTCCGGGCGGCCGTGGCCGCCGCCGCGGTCGCCGTCACCGCCCAGGGGCAGGACCGCGGCGAGCGCGATCCCCGCGGCGATCCCTGCGGCGCCTGACCTCATCGTGGTGCGTCGTGCGTCCATGAGCTCTCCTTCGAGACTCTCGGCGTCGTCGGCCCGTGCGCCCGCCGGGATCTCCGGGGGACGCGGCGGTGGGAGGCACCGTCGTCCGTGGGCCGGCGCCGACGGCGTCCTCGCCGTCGACCCGACCCACGCTAGGTGCGGGCGGGGCGCCCACAACTCGGGACGCCGGCGCCGGGTGTCCGGGCCGGCTCCGGGAAGGTGACACGGTGTCTGGTCAATGTCACGTCCGTCGCGTCCGCTTCCCGGCGGGCGGGCCCGGCTCCAGGTGCCATGATCGAGACCATGCCCCCGTTCTCCCCCCAGGACGACGCTGCCGCCCCTGCCGGCGTCCCCTCGCCCCGTGCCGATGCCGCCGCGACCGCGGCCCCCGATCTCCGCCCGTACGACGCATTGCTCCTCTACTCGTTCGGCGGGCCGAACCGGCCCGAGGACGTCGTGCCCTTCCTGCGCAACGTCACGGCGGGCAAGGGGATCCCGGACGCCCGTCTCGAGGAGGTCGGCGAGCACTACTACGGGTTCGGCGGCAAGAGCCCGATCAACGAGCAGAACCTCGAGCTCAAGGCCGCGCTCGAGGACGAGCTCGCGCGCCGCGGCGTCGAGCTCCCCGTCGTGTGGGGCAACCGCAACTGGGAGCCGTACACGGACGACGCGATCACCGAGCTCGAGGCGCTCGGCGCGGAACGCGCCGTCGCGCTCGTGACGTCGGCGTACTCGTCGTACTCGGGCTGCCGCCAGTACCGCGAGGACCTCGCCGTGGTGCTGGAGAAGCGCGGGCAGCTCGACGAGAGCGGCTCCACCGGGGTCCGGTTCGACAAGGTGCGCTCCTACTTCAACCACCCGGGCTTCGCGCAGGCCAACGTCGACGCGGTGCTCGACGGCTACGCGGCGCTCGCCGAGAAGGGCGGCGACGGCGCGGCCGCACGGCTCGTGTTCGTCACGCACTCCATCCCGGACACCATGGAGGCGGCGTCGCGCATCGCGCTCGCGACCTACTCCGAGCAGCACCTCGACCTCGCGCGCGTCATCGTCGCGCAGGTCTCGGAGCGCCTCGGCCACGACGTCGCGTGGGACCTCGCCTACTGCTCGCGCTCCGGCCCGCCCAGCCAGCCGTGGCTCGAGCCCGACGTCAACGACCACCTCGAGGCGATCGCGGCCGACGGCGTGCGCGACGTCGTGCTGTCGCCGATCGGGTTCGTCTCCGACCACATGGAGGTCGCGTACGACCTCGACACGGAGGCCCTCGAGACCGCGGAGAAGCTGGGCATGACGGCCGTCCGGGCCGGCACCGTCGGCACGCGCGAGCCGTTCGTGCGGGGCCTCGTCGACCTGCTCGTCGAGCGCGCGGCGATGGCACGCGGCGAGGACGTCGAGCAGGCGACGGTCGGCGACCTGCCGGCCTTCCGCTCCGTGTGCGCGCCCGGCTGCTGCCTGCGTCGTGACGGCGAGCCGAGCGGCGTCCCCGCGCTCTGCAGCACCGACATCCACAGCTGACCCGCCGGCACCCGGCCACCCGAGAGGATCCCCGATGAGCGACGCCGCCCGCGTCCCCGCCGACCACGACGAGATCAACGCGACCATCCGCTACGCGATGTGGTCGGTGTTCGCGACGGCGGCGCCCCTGCCTGCGCACCCCGAGGAGCGGGCCGCGCTCGTCACGCAGGCGCTCGACGCCGTCGGCGGCGGCGACGACCCGGCCGCGACGGACGGCGACCTCGTCGTCCGCGGCTGGTACGACGTCGCGGGACTTCGCTCGGACGCGGACCTCATGGTGTGGTGGCACGGCCCGACGGTCGAGTCCGTCCAGGGCGCGTACCAGCGCCTGCGCCAGAGCGGGCTCGGCGCGCACCTCGAGCCCGTCTGGTCGAACGTGGCGCTGCACCGCCCGGCCGAGTTCAACCGCGGGCACGTCCCGGCGTTCCTCGCGGGCGAGGCACCGCGCGACTACCTCAGCGTCTACCCGTTCGTGCGCTCCTACGACTGGTACCTGCTGCCCGACGCCGAGCGCCGCACCATGCTGCGCGACCACGGCCTCGCGGCGAAGGACTACCCGGACGTGCGCGCCAACACCGTCGCGTCGTTCGCGCTCGGCGACTACGAGTGGATCCTCGCGTTCGAGGCGGACGAGCTGCACCGCATCGTCGACCTCATGCGCGAGCTGCGGAACACCGAGGCGCGCCGCCACGTGCGCGAGGAGGTCCCGTTCTTCACCGGGCCGCGCACGACCCTCACCGCGTGGGCGGACCGCCAGCCGCTGGCCTGACCCCGGAACCCTCTGGAACGACAGGGGTGCCGCTGTCCCACGGGACAGCGGCACCCCTGTCGTCCTCGTCGGCGGGTCCGGGCGTCTCGCGCCCGCGCGCGCCGGGTGCTGAGCCCGACGGCGCGGGCTCAGCCGGCGGTGACGGCGTCGGGCTGGTCCTCGCGCACGTACGGCATGACGTACGCGACGAGCGCCTCGTCGCTGTCCTTCGTGAGCCGCTCGCCCGACCAGGTCTCGTGCAGGGAGACGGTCGCGCCGTCGTGCAGCGTGAGGTCGACGCGCGCGGGCGTGACCTTGCGGACGACGGCGGAGGCGATCTGCTCGTAGGCGAGGAAGCGGTGGGCGGCCGCGAGCCGGTCCACCGGAGCGGACTGCACGAGGCCGACGAGGCGGGACCTGCCGCCCTCGGTCTTCTTCGGGCACGGCACGAGGATCAGCCCGTTGTCGAGCACGAGGACGTCGTGGGGCGCGCCGTCGACCTTGACGTTGGCGAGCCCGCCGACGATCTCGCCGCCGTGGGCGGTCGGGGTCTCGCCGACCTGTGCCGCGGCCGTCACGTCGACGCCCAGGGCGACGAGGTGCTCGCGAGCCGCCGTGGTGCCGGCGCCGTCGAGGACCTCGCGCGCGACCGGGTCCAGGTCGAGCTCCTCGCCGCTGGGCGTGACGAGGCGCGCAGGCCCGGTCCAGGACGGCTGCCACGACGCGGCACCGGACGTGACCGCCGCGGCCCGCAGGGCGGCCGACGTCGCGGCGACGAGCTCCTCGCGCGCCTCGTCGAGCGGCAGGTTCGGCACGAGGTCGCGTCGCACGGCGTCGAGGCGACCGGCGTCGACCACGTCGAGGAGCGTCGAGAGGCTGCCCCGGCCCGTGCCCGCGGCGCGACCGACGGCGCGGTAGAGCGTGTCGGCGACCCGCTGGTCGTGCAGCGGCATCGTCGTCGCGACGAGCGCGTCCCAACCGAGCCGCGCCCGTGAGCCGTAGTCGACCTGCTCCTCGGCGACCTGGGTCGCGCGCGCTGCGAACCCCGGGACGAGGTCGGTCGCGGGCCGGTCGTCACGGGTGACCACGACGTCCGGCATCCTCTCCATCGCCGCGACGCGGGCCGCGATCGAGGGGTGGCTGTCCCAGCGCGACTGCTCGGCGGGCGGGGCGTCGGCACGGAGGGTCGAGATCTCCTCGGCGCGGGCGTGCAGCATCCGCGAGAAGCCGTCGAAGACGTCGGTGGGGGCGGGGGCGTAGCCGTGGTCCCACCCGAGGCCGACGTACTGCGCGCCGTAGAAGCCCCACGCGGCGTCGAGCGCGGGCAGCTCGCGCAGCGCGGACTGTGCGGTCGCCCGGCCGGCGGCACGGACGGAGAGCTCGTCGGCCTCCAGCTCCTGGCGACGGCTCACCGCGGCGGAGACCAGCAGGTAGAGCTTCGTGTACTGCTTGAGGAGCCATCCGACCACGTTGCCCTGGAGCTGCTGGACGGTCGCGACCATCGCCTCGCGCCCGCGGTACGTGAGAGGGCCGAGGCGCGTGTGCGAGCGGGAGTAGTGCCCGAGCTCGTGCGCGAGCACCGATCGGAGCTGCGCCGCGTCGAGCCCCTGGAGCAGGGGGACGCCGAGGAACAGGCGCCGGGTCCCGCCGACGAGGCCGAGCAGCCGGGTCTCCTCGTTGACCGCCGCGTTCACCTCCGCGACGAGACGGATCTCGTCCGGCGGGCGCGTGTCGGCGACCTGCGCGAGCTCGCGCACGGTCGCCCAGAGCTCGGGGGCGTCGCGCTCGTCGAGGAGGACGCCCGACGGCGGGTGCTTCTCGGCGCGGGCGACCCGCCAGAGGGCCGCGAGGATGCCGATCGCGACGACGACGGTGAGGAAGCCGATCTTGGCCGCACCGGCCCCGGCGTGCTCGGAGAAGGCCCAGACGGTGGCGGCACCGAGGCCGACGACGGCGCCGAGCGCGAGGACGTAGAAACCGACGAGGAGGAGGACCGAGAGCGCTGCGCGCAGGGTCGTGGTCACGGGCGTGCCTTTCACGTGCGCCGCGCCTGTGCGGCGATTTGGCGCGGATACCAGCGGTCCCCGGAGTCACGGGACGAATGCCGTCCACCGGGCCTCCCCCCGAGATGCTCAGCATGCTGAGTGATGTCAGGCTGGAGGCATGACGACAGCCGCCGCCTCCTCGTCCCTGACCGTCCCTCCGACGACCACCGACCGGGTCCGCCAGGTCGTCGTGCTCGTCGGCTCCCTCGTCGCCGCCGGCGCCGCCGCGTACGGTGCGGGCGCGTTCGGCGGCACCGCCGTCGAGCAGACCGCCGGGGGAGCGCTGTCGGCCGACGCGACGCCGGTCGCGCCCGACAACCCGGCGTTCCGCATCTGGTCCGTGATCTATCTCGGGCTCTTCGTGTTCGCGGTGTACCAGGTGCTCCCGCGCCACGCTGCGACGCCGCGCCTGCGCGCGACCGCGTGGTGGGTGCTCGCCTCGATGGTGCTCAACGCGGCATGGATCGGCGTGGTCCAGGCCGGCTGGCTCGCGGCGAGCGTCGCGGTGATCGCGGCGCTCTTGGCCGTCCTCGCCGTGATCGTCGTGCGCCTCGTCCGCAGCACGCCCGACAGCCGGGTCCAGGCCGTCGTGCTCGACGGCACGGTCGGCCTCTACACCGGCTGGGTGAGCGTCGCGACGCTCGCGAACGTCGCCGCGACGCTCTCCGACGCCGGGGTCGGGGAGCTCGGCCTCGGCGCCACGGGATGGTCCGTGGTCCTGGTCGCGCTCGCCGCGGTGCTCGCCGTGGCCTGGGCGGCTTTCACCGCCCGACGCCGCGCGCTCGCCCTCGGGATCGGCCTCGCCATGTCCTGGGGTCTCGCGTGGGTCGCCGTCGGGCGGTTCACGGGTCCGCTCGAGGACACGACCGTCGCGTGGGCGGCCGTCGCCGCGTCGGCGGTCGCGCTCGTCGCGGCGATCGGAGCCGTCCTGGTGCGCCGCCGCGGCTGAGCCGAGGCCCCACGGCGTCGACAGGACCGTCCGCCGAGCACGGGGTCGGCCACCGGATCGGCCGAGATCCGGTCGAGAACCCCGTGCTCGGCGGTGGGGAACCCCGTGCTCGAGGGCTACGGGTAGAGACCCCGGATCTGGTGCGCCTCCGCCACGCGCTGCACGCCGATGACGAGCGCAGCGTCGCGCAGGCTCAGCTCCTCGCGCCGCGCGAACGACGACACCTCGTCGTACGCGTGCTGCATGCGGTGCTCCAGCTTCTCCCCGATCTCCTGCGCGGTCCACCAGTACGCCTGGTTGGCCTGCACCCACTCGAAGTAGGAGACGACGACGCCGCCCGCGTTCGCGAGCACGTCCGGCACCACGGTCACGCCGTTCTTCGCCAGGACGCGGTCGCCCTCGGCGGTCGTCGGGCCGTTGGCACCCTCCACGACCCACCGCGCTCGGACGCGTCCGGCGGCGTCCTCGTCCAGCACGCCGCCGACGGCAGCCGGCACGAGGACGTCCACGTCGAGCGCCAGGAGCGCGTCGTTGTCGACGGCCTCGCCACGCTCGAACCCCACGACGCTGCCCGTCGCGGCCACGTGCTCGAGCAGGCCGCGCACGTCGAGGCCGTCCGGGTCGTGCACGCCGCCGTACTGGTCGGACACGGCGACGACGCGCGCCCCGCGGGCCGCGAAGATCGCCGCGGCGTGCGACCCGACCTTGCCGAAGCCCTGGATCGCGACGCTGATCTCCGAGAGGTCGGCGTCCTCCTCGGCCAGCGCGGCGCTCGTGACGTGCACGACGCCGGCCGAGGTCGCCGTCGTGCGCCCGAGCGACCCGCCGACCGTGATCGGCTTGCCCGTGACCACGCCGGGGATCGTGTACCCCTGGTTCACCGAGTACGTGTCCATGACCCACGCCATGGTCCGTTCGCTCGTCCCCATGTCGGGCGCCATGATGTCCCGCTCGGGCCCGATCACGGGCATGATCTCCGACGTGTAGCGGCGCGTGACGCGCTCGAGCTCGGCGTCGGAGTGCTCGCGGGGGTCGATCGTCACGCCGCCCTTCGCGCCGCCGTACGGCAGGTCGACGATCGCGCACTTCCACGTCATCCACATCGCCAGCGCGCGCACCTCGTCGAGGTCGACGCCGGGGGAGTAGCGCAGCCCGCCCTTGCCGGGCCCGCGCGACACGTTGTGCTGGACGCGGTAGCCGTGGAACAGGACCGTGCGGCCGTCGTCGCGGCGCAGCGGGACGGCGACGTTCACCTCGCGGCGCGGCGTCGCGAGCATCTCGTGCAGGCCGTCGTCGTAGCCGAGGAACCCGACGGCGCCGGCGAGCTGCGCGTGCGCGGTCGCGAGGGCGGACCCGACGTCAGGCTCCTGGTGAGCGCGCCGCGCCGGTCCGGCGTCGGGCGCTGCGGCGCGCGCGTGGCCGGGCGGCGAGCTCTCGGGGGTGGGCGGTGCCGTCGTGGTGGGCAGGGTCGTCTGGGGTGCTGACGTCGTCGTCACTGGTCCTCCGGTTCGAGGTGATCCCGGGCTCGGCGGGGGTGTGCCGAGCCCGGGATCACGCTACCGCGGGCGGTGGGACACGCAGCCCGCCGCGACCGACGGGCCGTGTCGTGGCGGCAGCCGCGAGGCGGTGCCGGCCGCGCGAGGCACGATCAGCCGCCGAGCGCGTCGACCGCCGCGAGCTCCTCGGGCGTGAGAGAGAAGCCCGTGACCTGGAAGTTCGCCTCGATGCGTTCGGGCGTGACGGACTTGGGGATGACGACGAAGCCGTGGTCGAGGTGCCAGCGCAGCACGACCTGCGTCGGCGTGACGCCGTGCGCCTCGGCGACCTCGGCGAGGACCGGCGCGTCGAGGTCGGTCCGCTTGAACGGGCTGTACCCCTCGAGCACCACGCCGCGCGTCGCGAGCTCCGACGCCACCTTCCGGTCGTAGTCCGCGGGGCTCCACGGGATCTGGTCCACGGCAGGCGTCTCGCCCACCTGCGCGGAGAGGATGTCGACCTGCTCGACGGAGTAGTTGCTCACCCCGATCGAGCGCACCTTGCCCTCGTTCCGCAGCTCGACGAACCGCTCCCACACCCACGGCGACGCCTCGCCGGACGGCGGCCAGTGGATGAGCCACAGGTCGACGTACTCGGTGCCGAGGTCGCGCAGCGACGCCTCGATCGTCTCGCGCTCCTTCCCGGCCGCGTCCGGCGGGAGCTTCGTCGTGACGAAGACGTCGGCGCGGTCCACCGACGACTCCGCGAGCGCCCGCCCGACCTGGGACTCGTTGCCGTAGCCCGTCGCGGTGTCGACGTGCCGGTAGCCCACGTCGAGCGCGTGGCGCACCGAGCGGTAGGCGTCGTCGCCCTCGGACTGCCAGGTGCCGAGGCCGAGCAGCGGGATGTCCCCGCCGGGGAGCGTCGCGGTGGGGATGCCGGAGAGGTCGGGTCGTGAGGTGCTGGGTCCTGTCGTCATGGGCACCAGTCTTCGCGCCCGACGCCGTGCCTCGCCACCCGGCGGCGGTACTGCGCGGGCGTCTCGCCGGTGAGCCGCGCGAACGTGCGCGTGAACGACGGCTGGTCGTAGAACCCCGACGCCGCCGCGACCTCGGCGATCGTCCCCTCGCGCGCGGCGAGGAGCCGGGTGGCCCGGTCGACGCGCGTGCGCAGGACGAGCTGGCGCGGCGTCACGCCGTAGACCCGCCGCACGCGACGCTCGATCGTCGACGGCGTGCAGCCCGCCGCGGCGGCGAGCAGGTCCGTCGTCCAGCGCGCGCCGAGGTCCGCCTCGACCGCTGCGACGAGCGCGGACAGCGAGGCCATCGTGGCGTCGTCGGCCGCGCCCGCCCGCAGGTCGTGCGAGACGGACACGAGCCCGACGAGCCGGCCCGCGCCGTCGTGCACGGGCAGCTTCGCGGTGAGGAACCAGCCGGACGTGCCGCCGAGCCGGCGGATGCGCTCGAGCTCGCCGCGCAGCGGGCGGCCCGTGCGCAGCACCTCGGCGTCCTGCTGCTCGTAGCGCTCCGCGAGCTGCGGCACGAACAGGTCTCCGGCGCGCCGCCCGACGACGGCGCGGCGCGAGCGCTCGGTCGTCCGCGCGACGAACACGGGGTTGACCGCGACGTAGCGCCCGGTGACGTCCTTCGCGCAGAACATCGTGTCGGGCAGCTCGTCCATGAGCGCGACCATCGCCGGGCTGAGCGCCGCGAGGAGCGCGTCCGCGGTCGCCGTGCCGGCGGGGTGCCGGAGCGGGTCGTCGTTGTCGCGGAGGCGTGCCATGTCGTCCCGGATCGTACAAGACAGGTCGCGCGCGGCGAGGCACGCTGGGGGGATGAGCGACGACGCCACCGCGCGGCCACTCCCCACCCCCGGAGACGCTGCCGGCACCACGATCATCTCGCCCGAGGACCTCGTCGACGACGCCGTCGCGCTGGCCCGCCGCTGGCTCGGCGCGACCGAGAGCCCGGGCGACGCGCGGACGCAGTCCCGCGAGCGTCGTACGGCCGAGCGTCTGGGTGCGCTCGTCTCGGACCCGGCCGGGCTCGAGCTCGCGGTCCGGTTCGTCGACGACGTCGCGCGCCCCCACGACGCGCGCGTCGCGGCCCGTGCCCTCGCGCGGCTCGGCGAGCTCGCGGGCAGCGCGGGCTCGTTCCTGGGTCCCGTCGACCGCACGCTCCTGCGTGTCGGGGCAGGGGTCGCGCCCGTGCTGCCGTCGGTCGTGGTGCCGGCCGCGCGGGTCCGCCTGCGCCAGCTCGTCGGACACCTCGTGGCCGACGCCGGGAAGGGGCTCGGCGCGCACCTCGCCCGGACGCGGGCCGAGGGGTACGCGCTCAACGTCAACCTCCTGGGCGAGGCGGTGCTGGGCGAGGACGAGGCGCGTGCGCGCCTCGAGCGGACGATCGCCCTGGTCGAGCGCCCCGACGTGGACTACGTGTCGGTCAAGGTGTCGTCGGTCGCCTCGCAGCTCGTGACGTGGGACCTCGAGGGGTCGCGCGACCGCGTCGTCGAGCGGCTGCTGCCCCTGTACCGCGCGGCGCGCGACCACGGCGTGTTCCTCAACCTCGACATGGAGGAGTACCGCGACCTCGCGCTGACCACCGAGGTCTTCCGGGCGGTCCTCGGCCGTGACGAGCTCCGCGACCTCGAGGCCGGGATCGTCCTGCAGGCATACCTGCCCGACGCCCTCGGCGCGCTCGACGGGCTGACCGCGTTCGCGACCGAGCGTGTCGCCGCAGGCGGGGCGCCGGTCAAGGTGCGGCTCGTCAAGGGCGCGAACCTCGCGATGGAGGCGGTGGAAGCCGAGCTCCACGGGTGGCCCCTGGCTCCGTACCCGACCAAGCCCGACGTCGACGCGAACTACGTGCGCCTGCTCGACCACGCGCTGCGAGCGCCCCGGACCGACGCCGTGCGCATCGGCGTCGCGAGCCACAACCTGTTCCACGTCGCGCTCGCGGTCCTGCTCGGGAGGGCGCGCGGTGTGAGCCACGCGCTCGACGTCGAGATGCTCCAGGGCATGGCGCCGGGCGAGGCACGGGCGGTGCGCGACGAGGTCGCCGGCGACCGCGTGGACGTCGGACCGCACGCGGGGAGGGGTGGCCGGGTCGTGCTGTACACCCCGGTCGTGCGCGACGAGGACTTCGACGTCGCGATCTCCTACCTCGTGCGACGCCTCGAGGAGAACGCCGCCGAGCAGAACTTCCTCCACGCGATGTTCGCCGGCGACGGACGCAGCGCGATGGAGCGCCAGGAGGACGCGTTCCGCGCGTCCGTCCACCACGGCGTCCACCACGGCGAGGCCGACGTGACTCCGCGGCGTCGTGCCCGGGAGACTGACGCACCGACGGCCGCCGTCGGGCACCGTGCGCCTGCCGAACCCCGGCTCGTGTCGCCATCGGAGACCGGATCGGGCGACAACCCGGGGTTCGGCAACGCGCCCGACACCGATCCGGCCGTCGCGGAGCACCGCGCCTGGGCACGGCGGGTGACCGGACCGGGCGGCGGGTACGTGCCCGTCCGGACGCCGGAGCTCACGACCACGGACGCGGTGGACGACGTCGTCGCGCGCGCAGGCCGTGCCGCCGAGGCCTGGTCCCGGGTCGCCCCGGCCGCGCGCGCCGCCGCCCTGCGCGCCGTCGCCCGGCGGCTCGAGGCGGCGCGCACCGACCTCGTCGCCGCCATGGTGCACGAGCCCGGGAAGACCGTCGCCGAGGCCGACCCCGAGGTCAGCGAGGCCGTCGACTTCGCCGCCTACTACGCGGACCGGGCCGTCGAGCTCGACCCCGCGTCCGGCGCGTACCCGGGGGCGCGGTTCACGCCCGACGGCGTCACGCTCGTGACGCCACCGTGGAACTTCCCCGTCGCGATCCCCGTCGGCGGCGTCCTGGCGGCGCTCGCGGCCGGGTCCGCGGTGATCGCCAAGCCCGCGCCCCCGACGCCGCGCTGCCTCGAGGTCGCCGTCGACGCGATCCACGCGGGCCTGCGCGACGCCGTCGCGGCCGACCCCGCGCCCTTCGCCGCCGCCGGGCTCGTCGACGGTCCGGGCGCCGGACCCGGCGCACCGACGACCGACGACGTCGTGCAGTACGTCCGCGTGCCCGACGACGAGCTCGGCACCCACCTCGTCACGCACGACGGCGTGGCGCGCGTCGTGCTGACCGGCTCCATCGAGACCGCCCAGCTCTTCGCGCGGTGGAAGCCGGAGCGCCCGGTCCTCGCGGAGACGTCGGGCAAGAACGCGCTCGTCGTCACGCCGTCGGCGGACCTCGACCTCGCCGTCGCCGACCTCGTGCGCTCGGCGTTCGGCCACGCGGGGCAGAAGTGCTCGGCCGCGTCGCTCGCGATCCTCGTCGGATCGGCCGGCGACCCGGCCACCGAGACGGGGCGGCGCGTGCGGCGCCAGCTCGTCGACGCGGTGCGCTCGCTCGTGGTCGGCCCGCCGACCGACCTGTCGACCACCATGGGCCCGCTCACCGAGGCCGCGTCCGGGAAGCTCCTGCGCGCGCTGACGACGCTCGAGGAGGGCGAGTCGTGGCTCGTCGAGCCGCGCTTCCTCGACGCGGGCGAGGACGGCACCGGCCGGCTCTGGACCCCGGGCCTCAAGGAGGGCGTGCGGCCCGGGTCGGCCTTCCACCTCACCGAGTACTTCGGGCCCGTCCTCGGCATCATGACGGCCGCGACGCTCGACGAGGCGATCGCGCTGCAGAACGCGGTGCCGTTCGGCCTCACGGGCGGCATCCACAGCCTCGACGACGACGAGGTCGTGCGCTGGCTCGACGCCGTCGAGGTGGGCAACGCGTACGTCAACCGGCACATCACGGGCGCGATCGTGCAGCGCCAGTCGTTCGGCGGCTGGAAGCAGTCGGCCGTCGGCCCCGGTGCCAAGGCGGGCGGACCGAACTACGTGGCGCAGCTCGGCCGGTGGGACGACGGCGTCGCGAGCGACCTCACGCAGCCGCAGGACGCGCCCGACGGCGGCCTCCCGCCCGCGCGCGACGTCTCGCCCGAAGGGTGGCTCGCGTGGGCGAGCACCGACGACGCGCGCTGGTGGGCGCGGGAGTTCTCGACCGCCCACGACCCCTCGGGGCTGCAGGCCGAGTCGAACGTCTTCCGGTACCGGCCGGTCGAGCTCCTCACCGTGCGCGCGGGGTCCGACGCGCCGGCCGTCGAGGTCGAGCGCGTGCTGCACGCCGCGCGCACCGCCGGGGTGCCCGTCGTGGTCGTCCCCGCGCCCGGGGCGCCCGGGGCCTCACGGGCCGTGGAGGTGACCGACGAGGACTTCGCCGCGCGCGTGGCCGACGGCCGCATGCACGGGCGGGTCCGCGTCGTCGGGACGGCGCCGGGGCTGCACGACGCCGCGGCGGGTCGCGTCGGCGACGTGACGGTGCTCGACCACCCCGTCGTCGCGAGCGGTCGGCGCGAGCTGCTCACGGTGCTCCACGAGCAGGCCGTGAGCCGCACGACGCACCGGTACGGCCACGTGCGACGCTGACGCCCCGTCGGGGAGGATCCCGGCGCGTCGGGGGGAGTGCCCGGTGGCCCGGGCACCTCCCCGGCGACGTCAGACCGAGGCGCGCTCCACGAGCTCGGGCGAGAGCACGCACGAGCTGACCTCGTCCGAGCGGTGCGCGACGAGGTCCAGCAGGAGGTCCGTCGCGTTGCGCACCATCTCGACCATCGGGTTCTGGACCGTCGTCAGGGGCGGCGAGGTCGTCGCGGCGTTCGCGAGGTTGTCGAAGCCGACCACGGAGACGTCGCCGGGGACGCTGCGCCCGTGCTGGGCGAGGACGCGCATCGCTCCCTCGGCCATGAGGTCCGACGCGGCGAAGAGGCCGTCGACGTCCGGGTGGTCCGCGAGGATCCGCTCCATGGCGGCAGCCCCGCCCGAGGCGGCGAAGTCGCCCACCTCGACGGCGTCGTCGGGCAGTCCGGCGTCGCGCAGCACCTCGCGCCAGCCGGTGAGCCGGTCGACGCCCGCGGTCATGTCCTGCGGACCGGCGATCGTGGCGATCCTGCGGCACCCCGCCTCGACGAGGCGCCGGGCGGCGAGCCGCCCGCCCTCGACGTTGTCCACGTCCACGTACACGAGGTCGGGCGTCGGACGGAACGGGCGACCGACGAACACCGCGGGCAGGCGCGTCGCGAGCAGCGCCTCCTCGAGCTCGTCGTCACGGTGGTGCGAGGCCACGATCGCGCCGTCGACGTGGCCGCTGCGCAGGTAGCGCACGATCCGCCCGGGCTGCTCGTCCGGGCGGGCGAACAGGAGGACGAGCTGGAGGTCCGTGCCGCCGAGCGCCGCGCTCACGCCCCGCATCGTGCCGGCGAGGAAGGGGTCGGTCAGGATGCGCTCGTCGGGCTCGGGGACCACGAGCGCGATCGAGTCGGTGCGGCGCGTCACGAGCGACCGTGCGGCACGGTTCGGCGTGTAGCCGAGCTCGGCGACGGCGGCGTCGACCGCCGCCTGCGCCTCGGGGGAGACGCGCAGACCACCGTTGATCGCGCGCGACGCCGTCGACCGGGAGACCCCCGCCGCCTGGGCCACCTCGTCCAAGGTCGGGGCGATGCTCGGAGTGCTCATCCGACCAGTATCCCGCGTCCTTGCCGTGACGGGCCCGGGGGCGGGCCGCGACGGCGTCACGGCGCTCATCAGGGCCTCGCGCCGGCCGGTGCGTCGTCCGGCTCGTCCCGAGCGGGCACGACGTTCGTCCCGGCCACGCGTGCGTACCAGCGGCCGCTGGCCTT
This sequence comes from Cellulosimicrobium sp. Marseille-Q4280, assembly GCF_943181405.1. GTDB lineage: Bacteria > Actinomycetota > Actinomycetes > Actinomycetales > Cellulomonadaceae > Cellulosimicrobium. The sequence continues at coordinate 860,501 of NZ_CALPBY010000001.1, read as the reverse complement.
GACGGTGCGCTCCTGCGTCGCGTAGTCGACGCGGACGATGCCGAAGCGCTTGGTGTAGCCCAGGGCCCACTCGAAGTTGTCCATGAGGGACCACGCGAAGTAGCCGCGCACGTCGGCGCCGGCGTCGATCGCGTCCTTCGTCGCACGCAGGTGCGCGTCGAGGAAGTCGAGCCGGTCCTGGTCGTCGACCGAGCCGTCGGGACCGACGACGTCGGGGTAGGCGGCGCCGTTCTCGGTGACGTACATGCTCACGCCGAGCGGACCGGTGTACTCCTCCTGCAGACGCGTGAGCAGGCGGGTCAGGCCCTCCGGCTGGACCTCCCAGCCCATGTCCGTGAGAGGCAGGCCGCGCGAGTGGCCGTGGACGCCGTCCGCGGCGGGGTAGGGCGACGACGTCTCGCGCACCGGGGCGCCGTCCTGCGCCCCGGCGTCCTCGTCGCGCACGCCCTCGGGGCGCGTCCCGCCGTCTGCCGAGCCGGACTCCTGCGGTCGGGCCGAGAACGCGCCGCCGTTGTAGTAGTTCACGCCCAGCGTGTCGATCGGGGTGGAGACGATCTCCAGGTCGCCGTCCCGGACGTGGTCGAGCAGCCCGTAGGGCGCGACGTCGTCGAGGAGGTCCTGCGGGTACGCGCCGCGGAAGAGCGGGTCGAGGAAGACGCGGTTGAACTGGCCGTCGATCCGGCGGGCGGCGTCGACGTCGGCGGGGTCCGCCGGATCGACGGGGTCCGCCACCGTGAAGTTCAGGGTGATGCCCAGGTTCGCCTGCGGGGCGCGCTCGCGCAGCGCCTGCACCGCGAGGCCGTGACCCAGCAGGAGGTGGTGCGCGGCGGCGAGACCGTCCGGCCGCGACTGCCGACCCGGGGCGTGCACGCCCGCCGTGTACCCGAGGAACGCGGAGCACCACGGCTCGTTGAGCGTCGTCCACACCCCGACGCGGTCGCCGAGCGCCTCGTGCATCGTCACGGCGTACTCGGCGAACCGGAACGCGGTGTCACGGTTCGTCCACCCGCCCTTCTCCTCGAGCGCCTGCGGGAGGTCCCAGTGGTACAGCGTGATCCACGGGAGGATCTGGGCGTCGAGGAGCTCGTCGACGAGGCGGTCGTAGAACGCGAGACCCTGCGGGTTCACCGCGCCGCCGTCCGGGCGGACGCGCGCCCACGAGCTCGAGAAGCGGTAGGCGCCGAGGTTCAGCTCGCGCATCAGCGCGACGTCCTCGCGGTACCGGTGGTAGTGGTCGCACGCGACCAGGCCGTCGTCACCGTTCACCACGGCGCCGGGGACGCGGGCGAAGGCGTCCCACACCGAGTCCTTGCGGCCGTCGGTCTGCCCGGCACCCTCGATCTGGAACGACGCGGTCGCGGCACCCCAGAGGAATCCGTGCGGCATCTCGACGCGGCCGGTGGCCGTCGCCGGGTTGGGCGCGAGCGGCGTGGACGGGACGAAGAGGCTCATGGGTCGATTGTCCTTCGAGAGGTACGGGTGGACCTCCGGGCGGGCTCCGGTCAGGAGCCCGCCCGGCAGTCGGGTACGGAGTCGGGCAGGGCGGGTCAGCCCTTGACGGCGCCCTGCATGATGCCCGCGACGAGCTGGCGCCCCGTGAACATGAAGATCACGATGAGCGGCAGCGTCACGAGGAAGATGCCTGCCATGACGAGCGAGTAGTCGACGAAGAAGTTCGACTGCAGCGACCGGACGACTAGGGGCAGCGTTGGATTGCTCTGGTTGAGCACGATGGACGGCCAGAAGAAGTTGGTCCACTGCTGCACGAACGTGAACAGGCCGAGCATCGCGGCGGCAGGGCGAGCCGCGGGCAGGGCGATCGACCAGAACGTGCGGAACATCGACGCGCCGTCGACGCGCGCGGCCTCGATCAGCTCGTACGGCAGCGCCTCACCGAGGTACTGGGTCATCCAGAACACGCCGAACGCCGTGACGAGCGCCGGCACGATGACCGCCTGCAGCTTGCCGATCCACCCCAGGTCCGACATGAGGATGTACATGGGGATCACGCCGAGCTGCGTCGGGACCGCCATCGTGGCGATGACGAACACGAGCAGCGGTCCGCGCCCCTTGAACCGGAGCTTGGAGAACGAGAACCCGGCGAGCGTCGAGAACAGCACGACGGACAGCGACGTGATCACCGCGATGACGACGGAGTTCCACGCAGCCTTCCAGAAGTTGATCGCGTCAGAGCTGATGACCTCGCCGAACTGGGTGAACAGGCTCGAGTCCGGCAGGAGCTGCGGCAGGGCGTTGCGCGAGATCTCCTCCGGGGTCGACGACCCCAGGATGAGGGTGAAGTACAGCGGGAAGACCGAGATCAGCAGGACGATGCCGAGCAGCGTGTAGGTGACCCAGCGAGGACGACGCTGGGTGCCGCCGACGTTCTTGCCTGCGGAACGGCGACGGGCTGCGGCGCGCGCGGCGCCCGGCCCGGCGGTCTGGGCGACGACGGGGACGGAGCTCATCGCTTCCTCCGATCGGTGGTGCTGGGCGTCGAGCCGCCTGCCGACGGTCCGACGTGACGGGCGGGGGAGGTCGGCTGCGACGCCGCGGCGAGCTCGGCACGGGCACGCGCCGCGCGTCGTCGGCGTTCGCGTCGGGAGTCGCCCGTGGGCGCTCCCGAGGTCGAGATCCGTCGTGTCACGAGGAAGTTGACCATCCCGATGAGCAGGATGAGGAGGAACAGCAACCAGGCGATCGCGGCGGCGCGGCCGAAGTTCTTCTGGTTGCCCCACGCGACGTCGTACAGGTACAGCACCGTGGTCATCCACTGCCGGTCGGCACCGCCGAGGCCCTGCGCGTCGTACATGCGCGGCTCGTCGAAGATCTGGAGGCCACCGATGGTCGACGTGATGACGACGAAGATGATCGTCGCGCGGATCTGCGGGACCGTGACGGAGAAGAACTGGCGGACGCGCCCGGCGCCGTCGATGATCGCGGCCTCGTAGAGCTCGCGCGGCACGGCCTGCATCGCGGCGAGGAAGATCAGCGCGTTGTAGCCGGTCCAGCGGAAGTTGACCATGGACGAGATGGCGACGTGGCTCGCGAAGGTGTCGGCGTGCCAGCGCACCGGGTCGACGCCGACGAGGCCCAGCAGCTCGTTGATGAGGCCGTACTGGTCGGCGAAGAGGCGACCGAAGATCATCGAGACGGCGACCGGTGCGACGACGTAGGGGAGCAGGACGCCCATGCGCCAGAACGTCGCGGTGCGCAGGTTCTGGTCGAGCAGCGCGGCGATCCCGATCGCGGCGATCACCTGCGGCACGGACGACAGCACGAAGATCGACAGCGTGTTGCGCAGCGACTTCCAGAACGTGGGCTGCGCGAGGACGTCGGAGTAGTTCTGGAGACCGACGAAGTCGCCCTGGCCACCCAGGAGGTTCCAGTCGTACACGGACACGACGGCCGTGTAGACGAGCGGGAACAGGCCGGTGATCGCGAAGAGCACGAAGAACGGCGAGATGTAGAGGTAGGGGGACACCTTGACGTCCCAGCGGCTCATGCGCTGGGAGAAGCCGAGGCGGCGCGGTGCGCGCTCGTTCGGCCCGCGGAGCCCTGGTGAGGGCTGGGTGGGGGTGAGGACGGCCATGTGGGTTCCTGTACGGCGGCCTGCGTCGTCGTGGGCGCGGGACGCGGGGCGGGGGGGTGGGTGCGCCCGAGGACGCACGGCGGGGCCGGGCCGGCGCGTGCGCGCCGACCCGGCCCTGTCAGGTCAGAGACCCAGGTCCTGGAAGGACTGGAGCGTCTTGTCCCACGAGGACGCGGCGTCGTCGGTCTTCTCGACGTCGACGCGCTTGATGCCGTCCTGCACCGTCGTGTGGATCGCGAAGTAGTTCGCGCCCTTGAACGGGGCGCCGTCGATCGCGAGCGCACGGTTCACGAAGATCTCACCGACCGGGGCGGCGTTGAAGAACTCGTTCGTGAAGGACTGGACCGCCTCGGACTCCTGCGCCTCGACCTGCGACGGGAACGTGCCCGCGTTCTCGAAGGCCGTGGTCTGCTGCGCCGGGTCGGTCAGCCACGCGGCGAGCTCCTTGGCCGCCTCGGCGTTCGGGCCCGTGGCCGGGACCGTGAGGAACGAGCCGCCCCAGTTGAGGCCGCCGCCGGGGAACACGTCGGCGACGTTCCAGCCGGTGACACCGCCCGAGCGCTCCTCGACCGGGCCGGTCATCCACGCCGGGCAGATCATCGTGGCGAAGCCGTCGTTCTGGAACGCGGCGTCCCAGTCGGCGGACCACTGCTCGAGACCGGCGGACAGGCCGTTGGTCGTCGACTGCTCGAGCACCGTGTCGTAGATGTCCTTGATCTCGGTGTTCTCCGCGAGGTCCTTCGGCGTGCCGTCGGACTCCTCGTAGGCGTTGTCGATCTGGTTGACCATGCCCTGCGAGATGGACATCGCCGAGTCGTACCAGGCCGCGTCGCTCGCCTCGACGAACTGCGCACCGGCCGCGAAGTAGTCGTCCCACGTCGCGTCCTCGCCACCGAGCAGCTCGGCGACGGCGGCCGGGTCGCTCTCGAGGCCGGCGGCCTCGAAGAGGTCCTGGCGGTAGCAGATCGCGCTCGGGCCGATGTCGGTGCCGTACCCGATGAGCTTGCCGTCGGTCGTCGTCGCCTGCTGGACCTTCCAGTCCACCCAGCGGCCCTCGAGCGCGTCGTCGGACAGGTCCTCGAAGAGGTCCGGGTACTGCATGAGCTCGGGGAGCCAGTCGACCTCGATCGCCTCGATGTCGGCGAGGCCCTCGCCACCGGCGGCGAGCTTCGTCGTGAGGTTGGTGCGGGCGTCCTCCGACTTGGCGGCCTTCGTCTGCTTGACCGTGACGTTGGGGTGCTCCTCCGAGTACGCCGCGAGCAGCTCGTCGGTGTAGCCGAAGTCGTTGAACGTCGCGACGGTGAGGGTGATCTCCTCGTCGCTCGAGCCGGACGTCTCGTCGTCGGAACCCGTGCCGCTCGAGCACGCGGTGAGGGTGAGGGTGATGGCCGCGAGGCCCGCAGCGGCGGAGATCGCCTTGCGGGACCGGCGGGTCGTACGGGTGCTGCTCAGCACGGTGACTCCCTTGTCGGTGGGACGGGATGGCAGCGCTCCCACTCCAGAGTGGTAGCGCTTCCATGAACGTGGCTCGATGGTGCTCGGCCCGGGTGGGGCGTGTCAAGCGCCGTCGGCGGAGGGGGCGCGGTGGTCGCGCTCCCACCGACGCATCTTTGCAGGTCAGAAGGGTAACCGTCGCGCCTCGGCCGGGGATGCGGCCGAAATTGTTACCGGTTCGAGACCGCTCGACGGGTCGTCATCGGGCGAGCCACTCGCGCCCTGCGCGCTCCTCCGCAGCGAGCGCGCCGCGCACGGCCCCCGCCGCGGCCTCCTCGATCGCACCTCCGAACAGCGGGACCGAGGCCTTGATCTCCCCCGAGTACGTCTGGACCGTGGCCGTCGGATCGGCGGGGTCCGCCGCGAGCCGGACCGTACCGGTCAGCCGGACGGGGGCGCCGGTGATCTCGAGCGACACGGTGCCGGCCCGCGTGCCGTCGCGCTCCGGCTCCCACGCCTCCGCCTGGCGGATCTCCAGCCGGCCCCCGACGAAGGTGCGCACGTGCGACGGGATCTGGTCCGTCGGGAGCTCCCGGCGCACCGCGACGGTGAACCCCGCCGCGGCGCTGCCCGTGACGTCGACCTGCTCGACCGCCCCGCCCGGCCCGCCCGACCGCTCGGCACGCCACCGGACGAACGGCTCGTCGGCGAGCATCGCGCCGACCGCGTGGACGGGTGCGGGATAGCGCAGCTCGACGCTCAGGTGCACGGGGGCCTCCTCGGGGACGCGCCCGGGGCGTGGGCGCTCATCGGGACTCTAACGGGCCGCGCGCAACTACGCTGGGGTCCGTGTCTGCCATGAGTGACCTCATCTCCCGCCACGCCGACCTCAGCGCCGGTGACAACGAGTGGCTCCATCTGCTCGTGGGGGACTGGCAGGTGATCTCCGACCTCGCCTTCGCCGACCTGGTGCTCTGGCTCCCCACGCAGGACGGCAACTTCGTCGCCGTGTCCCAGTGCCGTCCCTCGACCGGCGCGACCGTTCACTACGACGACATCGTCGGCTCGCACGCCCCGGACGGCCAGCGCCCGCAGCTCGAGCGCGCCCTCACGGAGGCGCGCTCGCAGCGGTCGCGCGAACCCCGCTGGTTCGGGGCGTACGCCGTGCGCGAGGAGGCCATCCCGGTCGTCCACGAGGGTCGTGCCATCGCCGTCGTCGCGCGCCAGACCAACCTCGGCAGCGGGCGCACACCGAGCCGGCTCGAGCTCAACTACGTCGAGGCGGCCGACGACCTCATCGCGATGATCTCGCGCGGCGAGTTCCCGTTCCCCAACGCCGCGACGGGCCCGCGCCGCGGCGCTCCGCGCGTCGGCGACGGGCTGATCCGCCTCAACTCCGAGGGCGAGGTGCTCTACGCGAGCCCCAACGCCCTGAGCTGCTTCCACCGCCTCGGCGTCATCGGTCCGCTCGTCGGCCGGTCCCTCGTCGAGGTGACGACCGACCTCATCGAGCACGAGCGGACCGTCGACGAGTCCCTGCCCCTCGTCGTCATGGGACGAGCGCCGTGGCGCACCGACATCGAGGCGCACCGCGTCGCGCTGTCGCTGCGGGCGCTGCCGCTCACGGAGTCGGGTCAGCGCATCGGCGCGGTGCTCCTGTGCCGTGACGTGTCGGAGCTGCGGCGCCGTGAGCGCGAGCTCATCACGAAGGACGCGACGATCCGCGAGATCCACCATCGCGTGAAGAACAACCTCCAGACCGTCGCCGCGCTCCTGCGCCTGCAGGCCCGGCGGATGGACATCCCGGAGGCCCGCGCGGCCCTCGAGGAGGCCATGCGGCGCGTCGCGACGATCGCGCTGGTCCACGAGGGCCTCTCGCAGACCCTCGACGAGGAGGTCGAGTTCGACGACATGGTCGGCCGGGCGCTGCGCCTCGCCGCCGACGTCGCGTCCGCCGACACGAGCGTGCGCACCGTCCGCACGGGCAGCTTCGGGCTCGTCCCCGCCGAGGACGCGACACCGCTCGCGCTCGTCCTCACGGAGCTGGTCACGAACGCCGTGGAGCACGGCCTGGCGAAGCAGGAGTCGGGCACGGTTGAGGTGGCGGTCGAGCGCGAGGGGTCCGCGGTGCGCATCGTCGTCGCCGACGACGGCACCGGGATGCCGGACGGCGGCGTCGCCTACGCGGGCAGGGTGGCGAAGAGCGGTCTCGGCTCGCAGATCGTCCAGACCCTCGTGACGAACGAGCTCGGCGGGTCGATCGAGTGGGGTCCGCGCCCCGGGGGAGGCACGCAGGTCGTCCTGCAGCTCGTCCTGCGTGACGGCGCGGGGTCGCGTCACGCCTGAGGGTGCAGCCAGGGCATCGCGTCGGGCATCTCCATCACGAAGGGCCGCCACCCGGTGGGGTGGCGGCCCTTCGTGAAGGTGCTGCGGTGCTGCTCCGCGGGCGGGCGTCAGCCGGCGCGGCGGGCGCGGGCGGTGCGGCGCTTGAGCGCGCGACGCTCGTCCTCGGACAGGCCGCCCCAGACGCCGGCGTCCTGACCCGACTCGATCGCCCACTTGAGGCACGTGTCGACGACGTCGCAGCGACGGCACACGGCCTTCGCCTCCTCGATCTGCAGCAGGGCCGGGCCCGTGTTGCCGATCGGGAAGAACAGCTCCGGGTCTTCGTCCAGGCAGGCTGCGCGGTGGCGCCAGTCCATGGTGATCTCCTTGGTGCGGGGGGAACCTGGACGCAGGTGATGACGCTGCGCGGTGGGCGCCGCAAGGCCAGGTTCCGAGCGGGGGGTAATTGATGCTTGAACCAGGTTCACACCTCGTGAAGACGAGCACAAGGGGTTACGAGGAAGTTTCCTCTGGATGAATCGTGAGGTGTGCGTCACACGGAAGTGAACGCCCAGGTCGCGGCGTACGCTGGGTGATCGTGCCCCCTCGACCCGCCCCGCAGGACCGTCCGGAGACCGGCCCCGGGGACCGCCCGCCGGCCCTCGTCGCCCTCGTCGTGGGCGTCCTCGTCGAGGCCCTCGCGCTCGCCGTGGGCGGGGCGGTGGTGCTCGTCGAGCTGCTCGCCGGTGGCTCCCGGTCCGTCGGCGTGAGCCTGTTCCTCGTGGTGTTCGCGCTCGGCGTCGCGACACTCCTCGTCCTGTGCGTCCGCGGGCTGCTGCAGGGCCGCCGGTGGGCCCGGTCCCCCGTCGCCACCTGGCAGATCCTCCAGGTCGTCGTCGTGATCAGCTCGTTGCAGTCCGGGGCGTCGGCGTGGATCGCGGTGGCCCTGGTGCTCGCCGTGGTCGTGCTCGTGCTGCTCATGCTCCGGCCGGTGGTCGAGGCGACGACGCGCGACGCCCGTCCGGCCGCCTGAGACGCGCGCCGTCGCTGGGACACGCGCGCCGTCGCACGGCCGCGCGACGGTGGCGCGCAGCCGCGTCCCGGCCGGTCCGGACCGCCGTCATCCTCCGTCGGGGAGCGCGACCTGTACCGGTGCGAGCCGCGAGCCCTCGACGAGGACGCCTCGCCCCGGTCGGGGACGTCCTGGGTCGGCGAGCCACGACAGGTCGTGACCGAAGACCTCGCCGCTCCCTCGTTCCGCCGGCGCGAGGACGATCCCCGAGCGTCGTGCGCGCAGCTCGGCGAGCGGACCCCGCATCGCCATGACCGCCGACCCGGTGGCCGCGGACGCCACGAGGCGCACGTCCTCGCGGCACAGCGCCGCGACGCGGTCCGCCTCGAGCACGCACAGCTGGGCGAGCTGGTCGATGTCGTCGACGACGAGGACAGGAGCCCCGGAGGCCCCCGGCGTCGTACCCGACGCGACGACCGCATCGAGGACGCGGCCGACCTCGGCCGGCGAGAAGCGTCCGCCGACGGCGACGCCCGGCCCCGCGACGTCCTGCAGCGAGCGGTCGCGCGCGAGGACCCCGCGCAGCACGCCCACGGTCCGTGCGTGCCGGGCGAGCAGCACGAGCGCGGTCGTGCGCCCGCTGCCGGGCGGACCGACGACCAGGGCGCCGCGGCTCGCGTCGAGCGTGAGCACGGACGCGTCGTCACCACCGATCCCCACGGGCACCTCGTCGGGCAGGCCTGGGACGCGGGGACGGTCGGCCACGTGCAGCGCGCTCTCGCGGATCGTCGTCGGCAGAACGGCGAGGCGCAACGGGCCGGGGTCCACCAGGCCGGGGTCCGCCGGGTCGACGTCCGGCAGGACGACCTGGCAGACGAGGGGTTCCCCCGGGCCGATCCACACCGCCCGGCCGGGAGGGCCGCCTCGCCCCGCCAGCGGGGCGGGGACGCCGAGGGACACGTCGTCGTGGCGGTCGCGGGACGACAGGACCGTGCGGACCCCGATGCACGCGGCCAGACCGGCGACGGTCGGCCCGGACCCGGCGACGGCGAAGGCCGCGCCGGATTCCGTGAGCGCCTCGGCGAGCAGGTCGGCCCCTGCGCCCCCCGCGAGCGCCGAGAGCGTCGAACGGACCGCCTCGACGTCGTCGACGAGGACGAGGGTGGGCGCCGTGCCGAGCGCCCCGACGGGTCGGTCCTGTCCGTCGTCGTGCTGCGCGAGGAGGCGCAGCAGCCGCGCGACGCGCCGGGCGTCGGAGCGGTCGACCACGGTCCCGGCGGCGGGGTGCGCCGCGATCTCGCCGAGCCGCGCTCCGACGGCGTGGACGTGCCAGCCCTGCGCGAGGGCGGCGTGCGCGAGGGCGACCAGGGTCGTCGTCCGTCCGGAGCGCGCGCGTCCGAGGACGGCGAGGTGGCCGTCCCGCGGGTCCCATCCGACGACGACGCGACGCTGGTGGTCGGGGTCGTCGCCGAGAGCCAGGGGCAGCGTCGCGCGAGCGTCCGTCCCGAGGGCGCCCTCGGTGTCCGGGCCGACCGGACCGCTGGGCTCGCGCCGGGCGTCGACCGGACCGCTCAGGGCGCCCAGGGCGCCGAGGTCCCGCGCGCGGACCTGTTCCGGCAGCGCGGGCAGCCACGGCGGGCCGGGTGTCGTGATCCCCGCACTGGCGGCGACGGTGCGGGCCGCGTCGACGAGCCGTGCGAGGGTGTCCGGCGCCGGGGTGCCCTCGCCCCCGCCGCGCGCGAGGGCGTCGTCGGCCGGGAGCGTGGTGGCGCCCCAGCCCGGGGCAGCACGGACCCCGGCCGTCGGCACCGGGACCGGTGCCCCGGCCCGCGCGCACTGGAGCGCGACGGGTGGGGCGGCGCCGCGGCGCAGCACGAGCCGCCCCGGTGTCCCGGTGGGGATCAGCGCCGCGTGGGGCGACTCGACGACGTCGCGCGAGTCCGCGGCGTCGACGACTCTCAGCGCGAGCCGCAGCGTGATGTTGGCGCGCACGTCCGCGCTCACCGCACCGGCGGGGCGCTGCGTCGCGAGCACGAGGTGCACGCCGAGCGAGCGGCCCTGGGCGGCGACGCGCAGGAGGCCCGGGAGGAACTCGGGCAGCTCGTCGGCGAGCGCGCGGAACTCGTCGATGACCACGACCAGCCGGGGGAGCGTGCCCGCGGGCACGTCGTCGACGCTCGCGGCGCCCGCCGCGGCGAGGACGCGCTCCCGACGGCGGAGCTCCGCCCGCAGACCGGCGAGCGCCCGCCCGGCGAGACCTGCGTCGAGGTCCGTCACCTGACCGACGACGTGCGGCAGCCTCCCGCACTCACCGAAGCTCGCGCCGCCCTTGAAGTCGACCAGCACGAACGTCAGCTCGGCCGGCGAGCGTCCGAGCGCGAGACCCGCGACCAGGGACTGGAGGAGCTCGGACTTGCCCGCGCCCGTCGTGCCTGCCACGAGCACGTGCGGACCGTCGGCGACGAGGTCGACGACCTCCGGCGTACCGCCCGGGCCGACGCCGAGCGGGACCGGGAGGCCTCGGCCGTCGCGCGTCGCGGCGCGCCGCCAGCGGTCGGCGACCCACGCGACCGTCGCGCCGACCGGCTCGGGCGCCGCCGGTGCACCGAGGAGAGCTCCCAGGGAGACGTCGTCGGGGAGGGTCGACGCCGCAGGGTCGCAGCCGTCGGGGACCGTCGCGACGCCGGGCGCACGGAGCCGGCCGAGGTGCTCGGCCGCCGCGAGGTGACGGGCGAGCTCCTGGGCCCATGTGACGTCCACGCCGACGTACGGGGTCGTCGTGCCGACGCCGTCCGCCCCGGTGAGCACGGCGTCGTCGCCGCCGACCGCCAGGACGGTGCGGCACCACGCGGGCACGGCCTGCACGTCGCGCGCGACGAGGACCAGGCGTGCCCCCGCAGGGCCGAGCCGTTCCCACGCGGCAGCGAGCTCGCCGGGCGCGAGGTCGCCGTCGACGACGAGCAGCCTCGCGGCAGCGGCAGCGGCCGCGGCGTCGTCGAGGCTCCGCACGAGCGTGCTCCGCGGCAGCCACCGGCACCAGGACCAGTCGGACGCCGCACCCGGTCCGTGCCGGACCGTCGGGGCGGCCCCGGAGGTCAGCAGCTCGGCGAGCACGGCGCGTGCTGCCGCGAGGGCCGCGTTCCGCGGGCCGACCACCGCGATGCAGCCGTCCGGCAGCCGGACGCCGAGCCCGTCGTCCGTGGTGGACCCCGGCGTCGACCCGGTCGGTCGGCCCGCCGGTGGGCCGGCAGGGGGGCCATGATCGACGACCGCACGGCCGGGAACGGCCTGCACGGTGTCGTCGGGGGCGAGGTGGGCGACCGCTGCCCAGGTGAGCACGTCGGCGGGGCGGGGCCGCAGAGGGTCGGGGGACCGAGCCCCCGCGGCCCCGCCGGCAGCCGCGGCCGGCACGCCGCCCCGCCCGGGGCCCGGGACGCCGCCGGGACCCGTCCCGGGTCCGTCGCCGGCGTCGCGCCCGGCGGTGCGACGACGTCGGGCGTCCAGGAGCGCCGGCAGCAGCAGGGCGAGCGGACCGACGAGGGCGAGCAGCGCGTACAGCGGCTGGCGGAACGTCACCGCGAGCGCGAGCGACGCCACGGCCGGGGTGAGCGCCGTCGCGAGGTGCGTGCTCCAGCGGCGCGACGCCTCGGGGCCCGCGGTCGTCCCCGCGACCGCGACCGCGTCCGAGGGCGGCACACGGGGCGCGTGCTCGAGGCGCGGGCGAGGCCGCAGCGCGTAGGTCGTCGAGCCGTGCACGACGACGTGCCCCTCGCGCCAGCGTGTCGCCCACCTCGGCGAGAGGCGGCGCCGGCGCCCCGAGCCCCGGGCGGCGGGCCGGGCCGGGTCGGCGGCCCGCACCCGGAACGCGCCCCGCGGGCCACGGACCCGCACGACGTGTCCCCGCCGGACCCGGGTCGACCGCACCTCGAGCGCGTCGACCGCGACGAGGCCGTCCGGTGTCCGCGCCCCGGACTGCCGGCCCGGCGCGGCCGGGGGCGTGACCGGCACCAGCCGGCCGGCGCGAGGGCCGCCCACCACGGCGACGTGCCACGGCGCGGCGAGGACGTCCGCGGCCCACGGGCGTGCGGCGTCCTCACGCGCGTCGTCCGTCGCGAGCGTGGCGCCGGGGAGGAGGGGTCGGGTGCCGCACCGCTGGTCGTCGTCGACGCGGACGCCGTCGACGCGCAGCGGTGCGGTGAGGAGCTCGGGCCGGCACGTCAGGTCGGCGAGGGCCTGTCGTGCGTCGCCGAGGCGGACGCCGACGTCGAGCAGCAGGTCCGTGCCCGGCCGCAGGGTCACCCGCGCGGCGGCGCCCGCCACCCCGGGAGCAGGGAGAGCCGCCCGGGCAGGGGCGGGCTGCGGGGGAGCGGGAGCGGTCGGGGCGGGCACGTGCCGATCCTGCCGCCTGGGACGCCACCCGCGCCGGGACGACGGACGCCCCTGTGGACAACTGTCCGCAGGGGCGTCCGCCGGACGTCCGGTCCGGGCACGGACCAGGACGTCCGTGGCGCGTCAGTCCACCGCGAGCGCCGCGACCGGCGACGTCCGGGCCGCCGTCCGGCCGGGGACGACGGACGCCACCAGGCCGGCCACGAGCGCCACGACGAGCACGAGCACGATGTCCCGCCACGGCACGGTGAGCGACACGTCGCCCATGATGCTCAGCGCGGTCGCCGACCCCGCCCAGCCGTAGAGCACGCCGAGCGTGATCCCGAGCAGCGCGCCGACGCCCGCGATGAGCATGCCCTCGAGCGCCAGCATCCAGCGCAGCTGCGAACGGCTGAGCCCGATCGCGCGCAGCGTCGCGGACTCGCGGCGCCGCTCGATGACGGACAGCGAGAGCGTGTTCGCCACGCCGATGAGCGCGATGACGACCGCCACGGCGAGCAGCCCGACGATCACCGCGAGGATCGTGTCGATGACCTGCTGCATCGTCGCGCGCTCGACCGCGACGCCGATCACCTCCACGGGCGCGTCCGTCCCGACGATCGCGTCCTGGATCGCGGGCACGACCTGCATCGCGTCGTCCGGCGAGCCCAGGCCGACCCACAGCCGCGAGACGACGGCCGAGGGGTCGACGGCCAGGGCGTCGGCGGTCGTCATCAGCCAGCGGTCGCCGATCGCCCCGACGTGGGCCGTGAGCTCGACCGTCTCGCCGGTCGGTCCGGTGAGCGTCAGCTCGTCGCCGTCGGTGACGCCGTACGACTCGGCGGAGTACTCGGGCACCATGACCGTGCCCTCGCCGAACGCCTCGAGCGTCTCGGGCGAGCGGACGACGTCGAGCGCCTCCGCGGGCTCCACGCCGTGCACCGAGGCGTAGCTCCCGTCGGGCAGCGTGACCTCCGTCCCGGTGAGCCCGACGACCCCCGCGACACCGTCCACCTCGGACACCGCCCGCACGACCGTGTCGGGCACGGGCTGGTCCGTCGACCCGTAGTTGTCGGCCGCGACCATCACGTCCACGGGGTACTGGTCGTCGAGGGCGGAGTCGAGGCTCGACCGGGCGCTCGCGGCACCTGTGGACATCATCGCGACGAGCGTGACGCCGATGAGCAGCGCGGTGCTCGTCGCCGTGGTTCGCCGCGGGTTGCGCAGGGTGTTCGCCGCGGCGAGGCGCGCCGTCGACCCGGTGCCCGCGAGGAGGCGGCCGACGAGCGCGACGACCTTCGGCAGCCAGAACACGGCACCGACGAGCACGCCGACGAACGACAGCGCGCCGCCCGCGACACCGACGAGGATCCCCGCCTCGGGGCTGTTCGCACCCAGCACGATCCCGCCCGCGAGGAGCGCCGCGCCACCGAGCGTGAGCAGGGACGCGAGCACGAGGCGCACGCGTCCGCCGCCGCGCACGCTCGGGGCGTCGGCCGGGCGCAGGGCCTCGAGCGGCGCGACGCGGGTCGCCGCGCGGGCCGGTGCCAGGGAGGCGACGAGCGTGACGAGCGTGCCCACGAGGAGCGGCACGAGCACGACCGCCGGGGTGACGGTGATCGTCGAGGGGACGGGCACGCCGAGGTCGGCGCCACGGGCGACGAGCAGCGCGACCTGCGTGAGCAGGGCGCCCACCAGGACGCCGCCCACCGACGACGCCACGCCGAGGATCGTCGCCTCCGAGAGCACCGAGCGCGCGAGCTGCGCCTTGTTCGCCCCGACGGCGCGCAGCAGCGCGAGCGTGCGGGTGCGCTGGGCGACGAGCACCTGGAACGTGTTCGCGATGACGAGCGCGGCGACGATCAGCGCGACCGCGGCGAAGCCGAGGATGACGAACGTGAACACGTCGCGGTCTCCCGTCATGCTGCGCGCGACGTCCTGCGCGTGCTCGGACGGCGTGACGGCCCGCGACCCGTCCGGACCCTGCGCGACCAGCGCGGCGCGCACCGCCTCGAGGTCCGTGCCGGGCGCGAGCCCGACCATCGCGGCGGAGTACGTGCGCTCGGCGTCCTCGGCCGACCGCTGCGCGGCCTCCCACGCGGCGACGTCCGCGGCGGAGAGGACGGCCGCACCGCCCATCTGGGCGTACGCGCCGTACGGGTCGTCCGTCGTGCCGACGACCGTCAGCTCGTCGCGGAGCTCCTCGTACGCGCCGCCGTCGGGTGCCGAGTCGTCCCACACGTTGCGCAGGCTCACGACGGTGTCGCCCACCGAGACGTCGAGGCGTTCGGCGACGCTCTCGGGCAGGGCGAGCTGTCCGGGCGCGCTCGGGAGCGAGCCCTCGACGACCTCCAGCGCCTGGAACCGCGGGTCCGACGGTGTCGGGATCCCCATCTGGAAGACGCGCTTCGAGCCGTTGGACAGGTCCAGGTAGGTCAGCTGTACGGCGTCGACCGCCTGGACTCCCTCGACGGCGGCGAGCGCGTCGACGTCCGCGGCGGTGAGGTCGGCAGGTGCGGACACCACGAGGTCGGCGTCCGCGAACTGCGCGGCGATCGAGTCGTTGGTGGTCCGGGTGATGACGTTGCCCGCGATGAGCGTCGCCGTGACGAAGGCCGTCCCGATGACGATCGCGACGCCGGCCGCGGTGAGGCGGCCCAGGCTGCGGCGCATCTGCGCCAGGGTCAGGCGGAGCATCAGGCGCGCACCGTCCCCGTGGCCGCACCCGCTGCCGCGACGTCGCCGCGCTCGTCCGGTCCGGCGACCTCGAGCGTGCGCAGCGCGTCGAGGCCGGCGAGCACCGACTCGGGCGTCGGGTCGGCGATGTCGCCCGCGATGCGGCCGTCGGCGATGAGCACGACGCGGTCCGCGTACGCCGCCGCCGCCGGGTCGTGCGTGACCATGATGATCGTGCGGCCGAGCTCGCGGACGCTGCGGCGCAGGAAGCTCAGCACCTCCGCGCCGGAGCGCGAGTCGAGGTTGCCCGTCGGCTCGTCGGCGAACACGACCTCCGGGGCGGCGATGAGCGCCCGCGCGATGGCGACGCGCTGCTGCTGGCCGCCCGAGAGCTCGCTCGGGCGGTGCGTGAGGCGTGCCTGGAGGCCGAGCGTGCTGACCAGGGTGTCGAACCACGCGCGGTCGACGGTGCCGCCCGCGAGCTCGACCGGCAGCGTGATGTTCTGCTCCGCCGTGAACATCGGCAGGAGGTTGAACGACTGGAACACGAAGCCGACGCGGTCGCGGCGCAGCTGGGTGAGCGCGTTGTCGTTGAGGCGCGTGACGTCGGTGTCGCCGATGAACGCGTGCCCGTCCGTCGCGGAGTCGAGCCCGGCGAGCAGGTGCATGAGCGTCGACTTGCCCGAGCCCGAGGGGCCCATGATCGCGGTGAAGTGCCCGCGCTCGAAGTCCACGTCGACACCGTCGAGCGCGCGCACGACCGCCTCGCCCGTGCCATAGGTCTTGCGCAGCGCGCGGGCGCGCACCGCTGGGCCGGCCGTCCTCGCTCCGGGGCCGCCGTCGGGTGCGGGCTCGGCGGGTCGGTACACGGTCGTGTCCACGTCGTCTCCTGGTGTCAGCTGCTGTGCGGATGTCTCGAGAGGTGCACCCGGGACGTCGCCCGGGTAACGTCCTCGACGCTACGGACCGGCCCGCCGTCGTCGCGTCCGGCGTCGGTCGGGACCTCACGGGCGGGCTGTCATCCCGTGGTCGTACGCGACGCCCCGCGGTTGTCAGCGTCCAGGAGGTATGGAGACCCGTGGGCGGCTGACAGGTTCGCGGGCCTCTCAGCTGTCAGCCCTGAGCGGGTCTGCGGGCCGGGGGAGCGCTGACAGGTCCGGTATCCCGACGGCGCCGCTGGCCCGGACGCTCTCGTCGCCGTGAGGGACTGACCGACGGCGGGATCCCGCGGACCGCCGCCGTCCACAGGAGCGGTCGGCGACCTTCTTCTCCACAGTGCCGCCCCCCGGGGCACGACCGGAACGTCGAGCACGGGCACGATCGCGCCCATGAGCGGACGAGCGAGCTTTCTCGACGACGTCACCGGGCTGCGCGGGCTCGCGTCCCGGCAGCACGGGGTGGTGGCGCGGGCGCAGCTGACGCTTCTCGGCGTGACCTGCGACGAGATCGCCCACCAGGAGCGTGCCCGCAGGTGGCGACGCGTCAGCCGGGACGTGCTCGTGCTGCACCGAGGCCCTCTCGTCCGGGAGGCCCGGCTCTGGGCCGCCGTCCTCGGTGCGCCACCGGACGCGGCGATCGGTGCGTGGACCGCCCTGGCTCTGCACGGACTGACGGGTTGGGACCGGGCACCGGTCCATCTCGTGATCGCGCGAGGTCAGCGGGCGGACCGCGCGCCGTGGCTCGTCGTGCACGAGTCGCGGCGTCCGGCGACCGCCGACGTCGGCGACCTCGACGGGCTGCCCGTCCACGTCGTCGAGCGCGCGGCGGTCGACGCCGCGGCGTGGCAGCCGTCGTGGCGGACCGCCGCGGGACTGATGGCGGCCGTCGTCCAGCAGCGCCTCACGACGCCCGGCGCGCTGCTCGAGAAGCTGGACGAGGTGGGCGCGGTGCGACACCGACGGACGATGCGGCACGCGCTCGGCGACGTCGCGGGCGGGACGGACTCGCTCGCCGAGATCGACTTCGCACGGCTGTGCCGCCGGGCAGGGCTGCCGGAACCGGTTCGCCAGTCCCGCCGGCGCGACGCGAGCGGGCGGTGGCGGTTCCTCGACGTCGAGTGGAGGCTGCCCGGTGGGCGGCGGCTCGTCGTGGAGATCGACGGCGTCGGGCACATCGACCGCCGACGCTGGTACGACGACCTGTTGCGCGACGCCGAGCTGGGCGGCGGCGACGCGCGCACCGTCCGGCTGCGTCTCCCGGCGATGGCCGCGCGGCGGGAGCCGGAGCGCGTGCTCGCGATCGTCCGGCACCACCTCGCACGGCTCGCGCTCGCGGCGTAGCGGAGGACCCTGAGGTTGTCAGCGGCCCACCGACGCGGAGACCGGTGGAGCGCTGACCGTCGCATCGCGTCTCGAGCTGTCAGCACCGAGCCGGTCCCGGGGCCCGTGGATCGCTGACAGGCGCGGGTGGCGTCAGGCCCCGGGGCGGACGAGGCCGGTCTCGTACGCGGTCACGACGGCCTGGACCCGGTCGCGCGCGCCGAGCTTGGCGAGGATCCGGCCGACGTGGGTCTTGACCGTGGCCTCGGCGACGAACAGGTCGCTCGCGATCTCCGTGTTGGACCGGCCGCGCGCCATGAGCAGGAGCACCTCACGCTCGCGCTCCGTGAGGCCCTCGACGGCCGCGTGCGCGGGGGAGTCCGCGACCTGCTCGGCGGGCAGCGCCGTGACGAGGTGCTCGAGGAGGCGTCGTGTCGAGGACGGCGCGATCACCGCGTCCCCGCGGTGCACCGTGCGGATGGCCGCGAGCATCTCCTCCGGCGGGGCGTCCTTGAGCAGGAAGCCGCTCGCGCCGGTCCGGATCGCCTCGAGGACGTACTCGTCGAGGTCGAACGTCGTGAGGACGATGACGCGGGGCACGTGCGCTCCCTCGGCGGCGGCCGCGGTGAGCCGTGCCGTCGTCTGCAGGCCGTCGAGGTGCGGCATGCGCACGTCCATGAGGACGACGTCGACCGGGTGGTCGGCGAGGAGCCGCAGCGCCTGCAGGCCGTCGCCCGCCTCGACCGTGACCTGCAGGTCGGGCTGGGAGTCGATGACCATGCGGAACCCCGCGCGCACGAGCTGCTGGTCGTCGACGAGGGCGACGCGCACCGGGGCGCTCGCGGGCTCGTCGGACGGGAGGAGGGCGGTGGCGTCGGTCATGGCGTCCTGTCGGTCGTGGGGGTGGGCAGAGTGCTCGCCGGACCGGTCGCCGGCGCGGGCCCCGCAGGGCTCGCGGGCGTCGCGGGGGTCGCGCGAGGAGGGAGCGGCGGTAGGGGGACCCGCGTCCGCGCCGACCCCCTGGGCCCCGCGCCCCGGCGAGTGCCCGGAGGCAGGGGGGAGGGGGGGTGGGCGCGGGACCCGCCGCCGGCCGCGGACCGGTCGTCACCCTCCCGCCGAACAGGGCGGCGCGCTCGCGCATCCCGAGCAGGCCGTAGCCGCCCGACCGCCCCGGCGCTGCGCCCGGGGGTTCCGCGGCCGCGCCGCGGCCGTCGTCCTCGACGAGGAGCGAGAGCGAGGTCGCGTCCCAGCGCACGACGACCGTGACCGTCGGGTCGGGCCCGGCGTGCTTGAGGACGTTCGTCAGCGCCTCCTGGCACACCCGGTAGACCGTGAGGCCGGCGCCGGGGGGCAGAGGTCGCGCCTGGCCGACGCGGACGAGGGACACGCGCAGGCCGCTGTCGCGCACCTGCGCGACGAGGGTCTCGAGGTCGGCCGTGTCCGGCTGCGGCGTCGTCTCGAGCGTCGGGAGGGTCGCGGGCGGCTCCCCGCCGGCCGGCGTCGCGTCCGCGGCCGGGAGGGCGGCCCTGGGCGCGCCGGGCCCCGCGACCGGGGCGCCGGACGGACGCGGCGCCTCGGTGCGCAGCACGCCGAGCAGTCGGCGCATGTCGGCGAGCGCGGCCCGCCCCGTCTCGGAGACGGTCGTCAGCGCGCGCTGTGCCGCAGCCGGGTCGGAGGCGGCGGCGTACCGGCCGCCGTCGGCCTGGGCGATGATCACGGACAGGGAGTGCGCCACGATGTCGTGCATCTCGCGCGCGATGCGCGCCCGTTCCGCGGAGGTGGCGATCCGTGCCTGCTGGTCGCGCTCGACCTCGAGCCGCTCCGCCCGGTCGACGAGCGCGGCGATGGTCTCGCGCCGCGAGCGGCGCACGAGTCCGAACGCCCACACGGCGAGGAACGTCATGCCGCCGAAGGCGGACGTGAAGAAGACCATGGTCGCCAGGTCCGCGAGGCTGCCGGAGCGCAGCCCGAGCGCCAGGCCGAGGACGACCGCGCCCACGAGCGCCGAGACGATCGCCGTGCGGTGGGCCCAGCGCGGCCCGTAGACCGTCACGGAGTACAGGGCGACGAGCACGGCGAAGTCCGCGGGCAGCAGCAGGAGGTAGCCGGCGAGCAGGTGCAGCAGCGCCACGGCGAAGACCGCGACGGCCGACGCGACCGGGCGCACGCGGCGCCAGGGCAGCGGCGCGAGGAGCAGCGTGGCCCAGACCGCACCCCATCCACCGCTGAGGTCTGCGCCGACGGTCCCGGCGTTCGGCGCGAAGGCGGCGGAGGACGGGACGAAGACGACCGCGACGAGCAGCGTGAGGGTGAGGTCGACCCCGAAGCGGTGCTCCTCGTTCCACTGCCCGAGCCGCGCGTACCATCCCATGCGACCAGCCTAGGCAGGAGGGGTCCGTGTGACGTCCGACCACGGTCGGACAGGAGGCGCTGCACGAGGGGACCGAAGTCGTACTGATGCCCTAGCATGAGCGAATGACCCACGTACTGCTAGCGGAGGACGACCCGGCGATTGCCGAACCTTTGGCGCGTGCGCTGACACGTGAGGGTTACAACGTCGTCGTCCAAGGAACTGGTCAAGGGGCGATCGACTCCGCGAGCGGCGCGGACATCGTGGTGCTCGACCTCGGTCTGCCGGACATGGACGGGCTCGACGTCGCGCGCGAGATCCGGCACAAGGGTCTCAGCACTCCCGTGCTCGTGCTCACGGCGCGAGCCGACGAGGTCGATCTCGTCGTCGGCCTCGACGCCGGTGCGGACGACTACGTGACGAAGCCGTTCCGGCTCGCCGAGCTGCTCGCCCGCGTGCGGGCGCTGCTGCGCCGCAGCCACGGCGAGACGGGCGACGAGGAGGAGCTCGGCGCGCAGGACGT
The DNA here is from genome assembly GCF_943181405.1 of Cellulosimicrobium sp. Marseille-Q4280. GTDB lineage: Bacteria > Actinomycetota > Actinomycetes > Actinomycetales > Cellulomonadaceae > Cellulosimicrobium. Next base: position 839,963 of record NZ_CALPBY010000001.1, on the reverse strand, counting down.
GCGGGTCGACGTCTCCGCGCACCGGGCGTTCCAGGGCGAGCGCGAGCTGCACCTGACGACCAAGGAGTTCGAGCTGCTGCGCGTGCTCGTCGCGAACGCCGGCTCGGTCGTCGTGCGCGACGCGCTCATGCGGGACGTGTGGGGGTCCGAGCCCGTCGGCTCGACGAAGACGCTCGACATGCACGTGTCGTGGCTGCGGCGCAAGCTCGGCGACGACGCCAACTCGCCCCGCTACATCTCGACGGTCCGCGGGCTCGGCTTCCGCTTCGAGACCGGCGAGAGCTGATCCACCGGGTCGTGGAGGGCAAGGAGTAGCGTGCGGCGCCGGATGCTGCAGGCCACGGTGGCGGCGGTCGCCGTCGCCGTGATCCTGCTGGGGTTCCCCCTCGCGTTCTTCGGCGCGCAGTTCGTCCTGCAGGGCGAGGCCGACGACGTGCAGGCGCGCGCTGACCGTCTCGCCACCCGGGTCGACAGGCGCGTCGACGCGGGCGAGGAGATCCCGGACGTGACCATCGAGGAGGCCGTGCAGGGCGCCGGCAACGACATCCCGGCGTCGGTCTACGTCCAGCTTCCCGACGGCACCCTCCTGCGTGCCGGCGAGGAGGTGACGGGTCGCGCGATCCGCACGGCCACGACCTCGGAGTCGGGGGCCCTGATCGTCGTCGAGATCTCCTACTGGGAGGCCTACTGGCGTGCCGCCCAGATCGTGATCCTCGTCGTGGCGGCCGCCGTCGTGGCGTTCGCCGCGGGGATCGTCATGGCCGTCTGGCAGGCGAACCGGCTCTCCGCGCCGCTCGTGTACCTCGCCGCCTCCGCGGAGCAGCTCGGCTCGGGACAGGTGCGACCGCGTCTGGAGCCCTCCGGGGTCGAGGAGATCGACCTCGTCGCCGCGGAGCTGGCCCGCAGCTCGGACCGGCTCGCGGGACGCCTCGCGGCGGAGCGGCAGTTCGCCGCGGACGCGTCGCACCAGCTCCGTACCCCGCTGACCGCGCTGAGCATGCGCCTCGAGGAGATCTCGCTCGCGTCCGACGACCCGGCCGTGCAGGAGGAGGCCCGCATCTCGCTCGAGCAGGTCGAGCGGCTCGTGGGGGTCGTCGACGACCTGCTCCAGTCCTCGCGCCAGGCGCAGGGCGGCACGACCGAGGCCGTCAACCTCCTCGAGGTCGTCCACCAGCAGGAGGAGGAGTGGGTCCCGACCTTCCAGAAGGCGGGACGCCGGCTCGTCGTCGACGTGCCGCCCGACTACCAGGTGCTCGCGACGCCCGGGGCGCTCGCCCAGGTGCTCGCGACCCTCATCGAGAACTCGCTCAAGCACGGCGGCGGCACGACGACGGTGCGGGCGCGTCCGTCCGGCACCAGCGGGGCGGTGGTCACCGAGGTGTCCGACGAGGGCGCGGGCGTCCCCGACGACCTCGCACCGCGGATCTTCGAGCGTGAGGTCACGTCCGGGGCCGGTACCGGGCTCGGGCTCGCCCTCGCGCGCGACCTGGCTGCGTCCGACGGCGGTCGCCTCGAGCTCGCCCAGCGCCGCCCGCCGGTCTTCGCGCTCTTCCTCGCCGGCGTGCCGCGCCGGCTCGACCCGCGGGTCGTGCTGCCGACCGGCACCGCCGTGCCGTCACGGCGCCGTCGGCGCAGGCGCTGAGCCCGCACCCTCCGCCGGCGCGCTGAGCCGGCACCCTCCGCCGCGCTCGCGCGGCGGAGGCGGTCAGCCGACCCGGGCGGGTTCTGCGTCCTCGACGGGCTCTGCCGACCCGGTGAAGACGAGGTGCCGGTACGCCAGGTAGCGGAACGCCGTGCCCAGGGCCAGGCCCACGACGTTCGCGGACACGTTCTTCGCGAGTGGCGACGTGAGGCCCAGGACGTACGTGGAGAACGCGAGGCACCCCACGGCGATGAGCATCCCGCCGACGTTCACGACGACGAACGCCGTGAGCTCGCGGCCGCGCGTCTCCGTGCGGCGTGCGGAGAAGGTCCAGTAGCGGTTGCCCAGCCAGGAGACGAGCGTCGCCACGGCGACGGAGACGACCTTCGCGGTCAGGGGCTTGTGGCCGAGCACCTCGCCCGGGCCGAAGCTCAGCAGGTTGAACAGCCCGAGGTCCACGACGTACGCGAGCGCGCCGACGGAGCCGAACTTCGCGAGCTCGCGCACGCGGTCGGCGAACCGCTGTCGCGGGGCGCTGGTGCCGGGGGCCATGGACCGAGGCTACCCGGGGTGCCTGGGAGCGTGCGGGGCGGTGGGTGCCGGTGGGTGCGGTCGCGCACAGGCACTAGGGTGGGTGCACGTGGCAGCACCAGTGATCGCCGTGGTCGGCGGCGGACAGCTCGCACGGATGATGGCCCCGGCGGCGGGGGAGCTCGGTGTGCACCTGCGGGTGCTCGTCGAGGCGCCCGACACGTCGGCGGCCCAGGTCGTGACCGACACCCCCGTGGGCGTGGCGTCGGACGAGGCGGCGATCCGGGCGCTCATCGCACCGGCCGGGGGCGAGGCCGCGGCCGTGCTCACCTTCGAGCACGAGCACGTGCCGAACGCCCTGCTCACCGACCTGCTCGAGCACGGCACCCCCGTGCGTCCCGGGCCCGACGCGCTCGTGCACGCGCAGGACAAGATCGTCATGCGGCGCCGGCTCACGGAGCTCGGCGCCCCGTGCCCGCGCTGGGCGGCGCTGCCGACCGCGCCCGACGCCGCGCGCGCCGCCCTCACCGCGTTCCTCGCCGAGGTCGGCGGCGAGGCCGTCGTCAAGACGTCGCGCGGCGGCTACGACGGCAAGGGCGTGCGGGTCGTGTCGACGGCCGGCGGCGGGGCCGAGCAGGTTGTCGAGTGGATCGACGCCGCCGCGGCCGGCGGGCCGGCGCTCCTCGTCGAGGAGAAGGTCTCGTTCGCGCGCGAGCTCGCCGTGCTCGTCGCACGACGCCCGTCCGGCGGCGAGGACGGTCGCGGCGAGGTCCGTACCTGGCCCGTCGTCGAGTCGATCCAGCGCGACGGGGTGTGCGCGGAGGTGATCGCCCCGGCGCCGGACCTCTCGGCCGAGGACGCCGAGCGGGCCCGGGACGCCGCCGTGCGCATCGCCGAGGGGCTCGGCGTGACCGGCGTGCTCGCTGTCGAGATGTTCGAGGTGCCGGCCGACGCGGCCGGGGCCGGCGGTGCAGGCGACGCCGCGCCGTCGCGCATCCTCGTCAACGAGCTGGCGATGCGCCCGCACAACTCCGGGCACTGGACGATCGACGGCGCCGTGACGAGCCAGTTCGAGCAGCACCTGCGCGCCGTCCTCGACCTCCCGCTCGGCGACACCGCGCCGAGCGCCCGGTGGACCGTCATGGCGAACGTGCTCGGCTCTGCGCTGGACGAGCTCACCGACGCGCTCCCCGACGTGCTGGGGGCCTTCCCGGACGCGAAGGTGAACCTCTACGGGAAGGGCGTGCGGCCCGGCCGCAAGCTCGGGCACGTCAACGTGAGCGGCGACGACCTGGACGACGTGCGCCGTCGTGCGCTCGCCGCCGCCGCGATCCTGCGCGGCGAGAACCCCGGGTCGCAGACCGCGAACCCTTCGGACGAGGAGCACTGACCATGAGCGACAACCCGATCGTCGGCATCGTCATGGGGTCCGACTCCGACTGGCCCGTCATGCAGGCTGCCGCCGACGCCCTGGCCGAGTTCGACGTGCCGGTCGAGGTCGACGTCGTCTCCGCGCACCGCATGCCGGTCGAGATGATCGACTACGGGCGTTCCGCGTCCGAGCGCGGCCTGCGCGCCATCGTCGCCGGCGCCGGGGGCGCGGCCCACCTGCCGGGCATGCTCGCCGCCGTCACGCCGCTGCCCGTGATCGGAGTCCCCGTGCCGCTCAAGCACCTCGACGGCATGGACTCGCTGCTGTCCATCGTGCAGATGCCCGCGGGCGTCCCGGTCGCGACCGTGTCGATCGGCGGGGCGCGCAACGCCGGCCTGCTCGCCGCGCGCATCCTCGCGTCGGGGACCGACGACGCCGCGGCGCGACTGCGCGAGCGGATGGTGGCGTTCCAGGAGGACCTGGCAGACCAGGCGCGCGCGAAGGGCGCACGCCTGCGGGAGTCGCGGACGCGGTAGCCGGACCACGGTCGCGCGGCGTCGTCGGCAAGATCGCCTGGCCGGCCGACACAGGCAGGGTATGGACGTGCAGCGAGACCTCCGCGTCGCAGCCGCCCGAGCAGGCGTGGTCGCCGCCGCCGGGCTGCTCGCGGTGGCCGTCGTCGGCTGCGGTCCCACGGCCGGGACCGAGGGAGACGAGGGACCGAGCGTGACCGCCGAGCTCGCGGTCGCCGTGGTCGACCCTCAGGACCCCGTGTTCCAGGACGCCGTGGACCGTGCGTCGGACATCACGTCGGACGACGACTCGTCGCCGGTCGTGCTGCGGGGCGGCGAGGGGAACGAGCTTCTCGTCGTCACCCGCGGCAGCTCGTCCTGCCCTGTCACCCCGCGTGCGGGCCGGTGGGCCGGCGAGACGTACGTCCTCGAGGTGGCGTCGTACACGGCCGAGGACGCCGAGCAGGAGGGGACGGACCGCGTCTGCACGGACGACCTGGCCCCGGCGGTCTTCGCGATCTCCGTGCCCGACCTTCCCGACGACCCCCTCGACGTCGTGGTCGAGCGGGTCGAGCTCGTCGCGTCCTCCGAGCTGCCGGGCCGGGCGACGGCGCGTCCGGAGGGCTGACGGGCGCCTCGAGACGTGCCGCGACGTCCGGGCGCCCGGGGCGTGGTCCGAGCTGCGGTCCGGGCTACGGCTGGGGGAGCCCGCCGACCTGTCCGGGCGGGAGGTTGCCGTCGCGGATGTCCTCCCAGAACTGCGGTGCGAGCTCCGGGTCGAGCTGCACCGTGGAGCCGACGTTCCCGGGACGGTAGTCGGGGTTGCTGATGGGTGGCGTGCCCGTGATGCCGTCGGGGCCGTTCGCAGCGCGGAACGCGAGAGCCATCTTGCCCAGGTCGACGATCCCCGTGCTCTCGTCGACCGTGAGCGCGCCGAGCCCGGAGTCGAGCAACGAGACCTGGTCGGCCGGCCGGAAGAGGATGCCCGGGTCGGCCGCCTTCGAGGTGACGGCCCCGATCACCTGTCGCTGACGTTCGGCGCGACCGATGTCGCCCTTCGGGTCGGAGTAGCGCATGCGCGAGAAGGCGATCGCCGTGGTCCCGTCGGCCACGTGGCACCCGGCGGCCCAGACGAGGCCGCTGTTGGGGTCGTTGACGTCGTAGTCGAGGCACAGCTCCACGCCGCCGACGGCGTCGACGACTCCCTGGACGCCGCCGAACCCGATCTCCACGTAGTGGTCGACCGTGAGCCCGGTCAGCTGCTCGACCGTGCGGACCAGGAGCGGTGCGCCGCCCCAGGAGTACGCCGAGTTCAGCTTGCTGGCGCCGTTGTCCGGGATCTCGGCGTACGTGTCGCGAGGCAGGCTGATCAGTGCCGCAGGCCCGCTCGACGGAGCGTGCAGGAGGAGGATCGTGTCCGTCCTCGCGCCTTCGGTGCCGTCCTCGCCGACGACCTCGCCGCGCGCGTCCGATCCCGCGAGCAGGTAGGTGTTCCCCGGCGTCCCGGCCGCACCGGAGAGCGCCTCGACGTGCTGGATCTTGCCGTTCGCCCACACGAGCAGGCCGATCGGCCAGGCGAGCAGCCCGACGAGCACGACGCAGGCGACGAGCACGGCGACGCGGCCCTTGCGCACACGGATGGTGCCACGCCCGCGCGGAGCCCCGGCGGGCGACGTCGGTCTGGGGCTGCCCGCGGGCGGGCGACCCGGAGGCGCCGGGGACGTGCCCGGACGCCGAGCCGGCGAGGCCGTGCTGCTCGATGCGTGCGATGACGACGAGACGCGAGGCGACGACGAGATGCGGGGTGACGACGAGACGCGGGTCGACGGCGTCCGTCGCTGGGGCGTACGCTCCGGCGCCACGGACGGCGGGAGTGCGGACGCGGACGCCGCGCTGCTTACCGGCCGTGCGGGCCGTGCGGGCGGGGGTGTCGAGGAGCGCGTCGGCGTGACGGGGACCTCTCGCGACGACTGGCGTCGGATGCGCGGCTCGGGGCGCACGGCGTCGTCGGCCACCGTCCTTCGCACCGGTGCGGGGCGTTGACCGCTGTTGCCGATCGTGATGGCGTCGTCGACCGACGACGGACGTGGCGACCTCCCGCCCTGCGGCGTGAAGCTCGGTGGGCGTCGCCCCGGATCAGTACCCTCGTGCGTCATCGGCGCTCACCCGCACACTGACGTGACGTCCTGCGCGGAGAACGCCTCCTCGCCGGCGTCCTTCGTCTCGGCCGGGGCCGGTGCCGTCTCGGTCGCGTCCTCCGGCCCGGCCGGACCGGTGCCGGTCTGGGGCGTGGCGTCGGACGAACCGGCATCCTGCTCGCCGCCGGCCTGCTCGGTCGCTCCGGCCGGGCGGTCGTTCTTCAGGTTGTCCCAGAGCTGGTCCGCGTCGGACGTCCACACCACGTTGTTGGGATTTGTCGGGTCGGTGCCGTTCGGGACCGTCATGAAGGTGATGCTGCCAAGGTCGATGCCCTTGGCGCTGTAGGCCAGTCCGGCGAGTCCCGTCACGGACGAGAAGTTGTCGCTCATGGTCAACGAGCTCGTCACCGCGTCGAGGAACTGCACCAGCGCACCGGCGTCGGTCAGGAGGTTCTTCCCGAGCACGGTGCGGACGAGCGCCGCCATCAGCTCCTGCTGACGACCGATCCGGCCGAGGTCCGAGCCGTCGCCGAGGCCCTGCCCGGTGCGTGCACGGGCGTAGCTCAGCGCGGTCCCGCCGTCGAGCATCTGCACCCCGGCGGGGAGCGTGAGGTTGTTGGCCTTCGGCGAGTGCACCGCCTCGGGGATGCACAGCTCGACGCCGCCGAGCGCGTCGATCATCGCCTGGAAGCCGGCGAAGTCGATGACGACGAAGCCGTCCATCCGGACGTCCGTGAGGCTCTCGATCGTGCGCATCGTGCAGAGGGCGCCGGAGGCGACGTCGCCGCCGAGGTCCGCGCCGGCCGCGAAGGCGGAGTTGAACTTCGTGCCCGACATCGGGTTCGTCGTCGTGCCCGACGTCGTCGGGCACGACGGGACGTCGACCGTCGAGTCGCGCGGGACCGACACGAGCTCGACGCGTGACCGGTCGGCGGAGATGTGCAGGATCATCGTCGTGTCGGAGCGCATGCCCTCGGTGTCGTCGGCTACGAGGCCTGCGTTGGCTCCCGACCGGTCGTCGCTGCCCATGAGGACGATGTTCAAGGGAGTGCCGGCGTTCGGGTCCTCAGGATCGGGCGTGCTGGCCTCGGGGCGGTCGTCGCCCAGCAGGGTGTCGGCGTCGACGTCGTCGACGTTCCCCGTGAACCGCGAGAGAGCGGTCGCGCCGCCGACGCCCGCGAACGCCACGCACGCGGTCACGCACAGCGCCAGCACCCGCAGCACCGACCTCGACGGCAGGCGTCGCGCATGCGCCGGACCGCCCGCGGTCCGGGGTCGGTGCGGTGCTGTGCGACCGCGATTCCGAGAGCTCACGACCGATGAGCATAGGCGGTGGAGGTCACCGTTCTGCGTCGCCCCAGGACCCGGTGGGTAGAGGAATCGTGGAGAACGCCGACGCCGTCAGCGCCGGCAGGTCCGCCGGTGGCGGACCCGCCGGAAGGCCTCACTGGCCGACGGCGGCGTACTTCGCCTCGGTCGCGGCCTTGGCCGGACGCCACCACGCCTCGTTCTCGCGGTACCAGGCGACGGTGGCCTCGAGCCCGTCGCGGAAGTCGGTGTATCGCGGGGTCCACCCGAGCTCGTCCCGCAGGGTGGAGGCGTCGATGGCGTAGCGGAGGTCGTGCCCCGGTCGGTCGGTGACGTGGTCGAAGTCTGCCGCGTCGCGCCCGAAGATCTCGAGCAGCGTCCGCACGACCTCGAGGTTGTTCTTCTCCCCGTCAGCGCCGATGAGGTAGGTCTCGCCCGGCCGACCCTTGTCGATGATGCTCCAGACGGCGGCGTTGTGGTCCTCCACGTGGATCCAGTCCCGCACGTTGAGGCCGGCGCCGTACAGCTTCGGGCGCACCCCGTCGATGAGGTTCGTGATCTGGCGCGGGATGAACTTCTCGATGTGCTGGTACGGCCCGTAGTTGTTGGAGCAGTTCGAGATCGTGGCCTGCACGCCGAACGACCGCGCCCACGCGCGGACGAGGAGGTCGCTGCCGGCCTTCGTCGAGGAGTACGGGCTCGAGGGGTTGTACGGGGTGCTCGCCGTGAACTTCGCCGGGTCGTCGAGCTCGAGATCGCCGTAGACCTCGTCCGTCGAGATGTGGTGGAAGCGGGTGCCGTGCTTGCGCACCGCCTCGAGCAGCGTGAAGGTGCCGACGACGTTCGTCTGGACGAAGGGCGACGGGTCGTTCAGCGAGTTGTCGTTGTGCGACTCGGCGGCGAAGTGCACGACCAGGTCCGACTCGCCGACGAGGCGGTCGACGAGCGGGGCGTCCGTGATGCTGCCCTCGACGAGCGTGATCGCGTCGGCGACGGGAGCGAGCGACGTGCGGTCGCCCGCGTAGGTGAGGGCGTCGAGGACGGTCACCCGGACGTCCGGACGCTCACGCACCGTCTGGTGGACGAAGTTGGAGCCGATGAAACCGGCTCCGCCGGTGACGAGCAGACGCATGTGACGGTCCTTCGAGAGGGGCTGCGGGCGGCACCTACTGTACTGAGGTTCGTCGGACGGGATCACGACGCGCCGTTCGTCTCACCTTGCCGAGGGTGAGGACCTGGCGTTGACTTCGTGTACAAACCGTTCACGCCGAGGAGTGCCGATGGTGTCGCCAGCCGTGGTTCCCGCGTTCGTCGCCGTCGCGTCCTTGGTGGTGCCCCTGTTCGGGCCGCCCATGGTCGCGCCCGTCGAGCGTCCGACCGCCTCCGCTCCGTCCCTGCCCGCTCCGACCGTGCCGGCCCCGCTCCTTCCGGCGACGGCGCTGCCCACGGCGGACGCGTCCGTGGAGCCCCGGATCGACGAGTACCCGCTCGCCGTGGACGTCTCCGTGCCCGACCCCCAGACGCAGGCGGGGGCACGGAGAGCTCCGGCCACGGGCGAGACCGCTGAGAGCGCGGCGCCTGACGGTGAGGTGCCCGACGGTGAGGCCCCGGACGGTGAGGTGCCCGACGGTGAGGCCCCGGACGGTGAGGCCCCGGACGGTGAGGTGCCCGACGGTGAGGCCCCGGACGGTGAGGCTCCTGAGAGCGGGAGCCCGGAGAGCGAGGCTCCGAGCGACGACTCCGGCGAGAGCGAGGCCGCCGAGGAGGCCGAGGACGGCGCTGCTCCCTCGGACGAGCCGGCGCTGGCGGATCCTCCGGCCGAGCCGGCCGAGCCCGTCGCCCCCGGTGACGAGCTCGAGCTCGAGGCCGTGGACGACGTCGCCGCGGGACCGGTCGTGGAGAACGAGGGCTTCCAGACGGTCGCCGTCTCCTGGCCCGACGACCTGACGGTCGAGGTGCCCGAGCTCCAGGTACGGACCCGGTCGCAGGACGGGGACTGGACTGGCTGGCAGCATCTCGAGGTCGCCGACGAGCAGCCGGACGCGGGCACGGTCGACGCGGAGGTCGAGACCCGGTCCGGTACGGGGACGATGTACGTCGGTGAGTCGGACGCCGTCCAGGTGGCGACCGTCGACGCGGTGGAGGAGCTGCCGGCCGACGTCCGTCTGACGCTCATCTCCACCCCCGAGCCGACCGAGGTCCCGGCGGCCGAGGTGGCCGGTGCCGCGTCCACGGGCGAGGCGGTCACGACGAACGCGCTCTTCGTGGAGAGCGCCGGCGCCACGGTCGCGACCGCTGCGGCCGGGCCGGCGGTCATCTCCCGAGGAGGGTGGGGAGCCGCTCCTCAGGCATGCACCCCGGACACCGCTTCACGCCTGGTGGGTGCCGTCATCCACCACACGGCGAACCCCAACTCCTACACGTCCGTCGCCCAGGCGATGCAGGTCATCCGCAACGACCAGGCGTACCACATCAACACCCGCGGGTGGTGCGACCTCGGGTACAACTTCGTCGTCGACAAGTGGGGAAACGTCTACGAGGGCCGCGCGAACAGCATGACGAAGCCGATCATCGGCGTGCACGCGGGCGGTTTCAACACGTCGACCGTGGGCATCGCGTTCCTCGGCGACCACTCGAGCGTCGCCCCGAGCAACGCTGCGGTCCAGGCCGTGGCGCACGTCGTCGGGTTCCGGCTCGGCGCCTACGGGGTGCGCCCCGACGTGTTCATGAGCTACACGACACGCGGCGGGGAGAACTCCCGCTACCCGGCGGGGACGACGGTCACCCTGCCCACGACGTTCGGTCACCGTGACGTCGCCTACACCGCCTGCCCCGGTCAGGTCGGCTACACGCACCTGCAGTCCATCCGGGACCGTGCGACCGCGTACGGCTACGGTGCGGCGTTCAACCAGGCGCGGTCCGTGGTGCGGGCGTTGTACGACGACCTGCTGGGTCGTGCGGCGGACTCGTCGGGGTTGACGACGTGGACGTCGAAGCTGGCGTCGGGGACGAGCCGGGAGTCGGTGGTGCGCTCCTTGACACGGTCGGAGGAGTACGTGCGGCTGCGGGTTCGCGAAGCGTACGTGGACGTGCTCGGTCGTCAGCCGGATGCTGCGGGGTTGAACAGCTGGACGCGGGGTGTGATGTCGGGGGACATCTCGGTGGACGCTGTGGCGTTGTTGTTCTACCGGACGCCGGAGTTCTACCAGCGGTCGGGGGGCAACGACGACGCGTTCGTGCGGCGGTTGTACCAGGTGATGCTCGGGCGGTCGGCGTCGGCGTCGGAGGTGGCGAACTGGCGTGGGCGGATCGCGTCGTCGGGTCGTGCTGCGGTGGCGTCGGGGGTCTGGGGTTCGCGGGAGGCGGCGAACAACCGGGCGGGCGGGTACTACGAGGTGTTCCTCGGGCGCGCGCCGGACTTCGGGGGTAAGTCGTACTGGGGTGGTGTGCTGCTCACGCGTGGTGAGGGCGCGGTGCGGGAGGGGATCGCGGGCTCGGTCGAGTACCGCAACCTCGCACTCCGCCGGTTCCCCGAGTGACGAAGCCGCCGTCGGTTTGGCAGTCGGACGGGCGGGCGGCGGTCAGGGCGCTGCCGGTGCCGGAACCACACTGCCGTCCGGCTGGACGTGTCCTACCCACACCTGCGACTGAGAGGTCAGGGCGTCGTCCGGTAATCGCTCGAGGGTGCGCTCCCAGGTCGTCTCGGTCGTCGTGCGCAGCGGAGGGGGGACCGTCCCGGCCCAGGGCAGGGCGTCGCCGCGGAAAGCCACGACCGAGACCTGACCGCCCCACGCGTCGCGGACACGTGCAAGCGTCTCCGGTGCACCGGAGGCGACGGCGACGGCATCCGTACCGCAGATGCTGAGCAGGGTCGCCTCATACGGGAGCGGAGAGCCCACCACCGCGATCGGGCGCCCGCCCACGGCGTCGCAGACCGCCCGCGCCTCACCGTAACGGCCGTCCTGCTCGACGACGGTGAAGAGATTCCCCCACGTGACGAGCGGCCAGACGACGACCGTCACGGTTCCGAGGACTGCGACGGCTCGTGCCCAGTGTTGGGCGAGTCCCCAGAGCACCACGATGGCCAGGGTCGCGGCCACGAGAAACCCGGGGATGGTGACCGGAAGGAACCGTCGCATCGCCCACACCTGGTCGGGTGTGATGCTGACACGCCACAGGTAGAGCGCGCTCGGTGCGGCGACGACCCCGACGAACACGAGAAATCGCGGGTCGCGTCGTCGGATCGCGCGATAGGTCGCGATCGCCAGACCGGAGAACGCGAGGATCACCATCGGAGGCCCGAAGTACCACGTCAGCCAGTTGACGGACATCTCGTCGTACGACCGGCTCCCGTCGAGCGGGAGACCTTCCAGCGCCTGGATCTCCTCGAGGAACTGGGCGTAGGGGCTCCCTGCCGGGGTGTGGTGGTTCTCCATCCAGAGCGGCCGGCTCGCCAGGACGACGGCGAGGAGCACGACAACGCTTGCCGCTCCCCAGGCGAGCCCTCGCCGCGATCGGAAGACGACTCGTGCGAGCGGGGACCAGACGCGTGGCACATTGAGCACCGCGGCCCCGACAAGGGTGAAGGCCAGAGCCCGGGCGACCATGGTTACCTGTCCACTGAGGTTCGAGAGGTAGTTGGGGCTGTGGACGGCGAGATCGAGGAAGCCCAGTCCAACGAGGATGAGCGCGGCGGCGGAGGCGGCGACGAGTCCACGTGCGAGGGGCCGGCGCACCATCGGGAGGAGCGCGCATGCGGAGGCGGTTCCGAGTGCCGCGACGAGACCGATGACCTGCGCCGCGCCGTCGACGCGCGCGAGGGCCGTGGCGCCGATGAGGGCGCCCGCGCCCGCATACTGCACCAGCGAGCGTGCGGAGACCGCGGACCAGGCCATCGTCAGGCCGGCGAAGCCGAGCGCGACGGTGAGCGGCTCGGTGTACGCAGCGCGGGTGAAGGCGGCGAACGGCACGCTGGCTGCCAGTACGAAGAGCGGTACCAGCCCCCAGAGAGGCCCGACGAGCCGACGGGCGAAGGAGTAGACCGCCAGGAGTGCCACGCCGCCCACGATGAGATTCCCAATCAGGACCCCGACGTCGCCGCCGACCCATCCTCCGACGGCGAGGATCCCGGGAAGCAGCTTGGCGCCCTGGACGTTGAGGACGTCACCGTTGACCGAGTACGCGGCCGACGCGACCTTCACCCCCTCGATCGTGGCCAGGAGGTCGGAAGAGTTGGTCAGCGGGAGATCAGGCGACTCGTTGCGCGAGAGCCAGAACGCCTCGAGCGTGAGGAATCCCGGGTCGCGCGTCACGACGACGAACCGTGCGGCGAACGGAACGTTGACGACGAACCACGCCACGACGATCCCTAGCGCCGTAAGGGTTCCAGCCACTGCTCGCCGGGTCGGCTCGAGGGAGGAGGGGACGACCTTCCACGTGACGGCGACGAGAACGAGTGTGAGGGGGACGACAACGAGCGGCCGGAACACCTCGACGAGCACCGCGACCGAAACCACGATGCTCAGCATCAGCAGAACGGTGGCGACCCGATCCGGAGCTGTGACAAGTGTCGAAGCTGCGCGTCGTCGCCGTTCCGAGGTCCGAATGTCGGGGGGGTCCACCAACCCATGGTGGGAATGTTCCTGGGCGGACGCGAGCGGGGCGGCTTGCGGGGACCGCCGCGCACCGTATTTCATAGCGTGACAGTGACGTCCGACGCGCTTCCGACTGCTTCTTGTTGACGGGGGAACCCGTCGGTAGGTAGACGCCCTAGCTGTCGCAGTCAGCAGGGAAGATCGTGGGTTCTCGGGCGACCTCCACTGTCCACACGTCGAACGTGTAGTCGACATCGATCCAGCCCGAGCTCGCGGGTTGATGGAGCAGCTCGACAACGCCGGAGACCTCTGCCACATGAGAAGCCGCGAGATCAGAGTCGGCGAGTCGCGCATCGAGGTCCGTGCCGCCGGCGTCGGCCTCGATGACGGTGAGCGTGCGGCTACCGGAGCATGCCGCATATCGGTCGAGGGATGCCGCCGAGACAACTTCATCAGGATCGAAGTCCCCAGCGGCGGGATCGTTGAGGACGTCGCGGCCAAACGTGTACTCGAGCGGACGCGCGAAGGCCATGCGGGTGTTGGGGAAGAAGTGACCCTCCGGGAGGCCTGGCCCGTTGGCGGACCAGACGACGGGCACGTCGGCGTCCCCGACGTCGTCGAGATCCTGGATGAGATCGAAAGAGCCGTCCAGTGTCGTCCCCCGCATGATCGGGGGAATTGCAGTGAGCCCGGGTGCGGCGACTGCCAGGGCCGTGACGGCGGCGATCGCCGGCAGACGCCACCCCCCCTCTGCACGGAGATTGGTCGTCGTCACGGTCCCAGTGTGCTCGGCCAGGTCGGCGTGCGCCGTACCGGGACGGCGACGGGAGGAGACGAGGTAGGCGGCTCCCCAGCCGACGGTTGCGAAGACGAAGACGTAGAGGGTTGGAAGCAGCTCGCTGACAAGGTATCGGTCCCAGTAGAGGAAGAACGTGTGTGCCCGCTGACCACCGAGCCGATGATCGTGGAGAACGAGGAACTGGAGCGAGGACAGCGTGGCGACGACGACGACTAGCTGGGCACGCGGGGACCGGAAAGCGGAGGCTAGTGGCGCCAGTCCGGCGATCAGGACGCCGGCCCAGCCCATGCGTCCGAGGATGGCGGACACGTCCCCTGCCTTCAAAGCCATCCAGGCGACGAGCGTCAGCCAGAGGATCGAGAGTGCTGCCCCGAGGGCGACCCGTAGGCGTGGTGTCGCTTCTGCGAGCGCGCCCGGGCGCATCCACCGGCCGACGGCCCAGAAGAACGCAGGGACGAGGACCAAGCACGCGTACGTCTGCGGCGTTAGGTCGAAGAGGCCTGCAGCGGAGAGACGCTCCCACACGCGCCCTGGGAGCATCTCGGTGAGCTGCATGTCGACGTAGTACCGGTGGATCTGCGAGATCCCGTACGCATACGACACAGAAGCCGCAGTGGTGGCGCCAGCGACGACCAACCACGCACTTCGACGAGACGCCCGAAAAGATCCGACGAGCAACGTGAGCAACCACACGGCGAGCAGCGGCAGCAAGAGGAGAGGGGCGCTACCACGAAGCATGCACATGGACAGGAACAGCAAGCCGAGAACGGTCGTGAGTCCGGCGTCGCCGCCGGGCCTGCCAAGGATCTTGAGCAGGAGGACGAGCCAGAGCAGGAAGAGTGGGGCCGCCAGCGACTCCGACGCGGTGAACGACGAGTACCAGACGGCGTGCGGGCTGACGGCGAGAGCTGCCAGGGCCGCGACGGCGAACCACCGGTTGACGCCGAGGGCGACGAGCAGTCTCGGGACCGCGGCCAGCAGGATGACTCCTGCGAAAAGCACAGCCGACGCGGCGTGTTCTGGGCCGAAGAGGAAGGACGGGACGGCCAGGTATGCCGAGAAAAGGGGAGGCCAGCTCGCGTCGAGCGAACCTGTTCGAACGAGCTCGTTGGCCCAGTTCACGTAGGCGCCCATGTCGCCGAGCCACGGCAGGAAGGAGACGTCCCTCAGCCGCAGGAGTGTCCCCGCCGTGAGGATGACGGCCACGGCTGCGACTAGCGGTACGCCCGGGAAGCGAACATGCTTGAAGGGCAAGGGCATCCGCCGCCACTTCGCGTACAGGATCGCGGCCCCCCACGACACGATGCCTAGTGCGGCACCGAACACCCCTAGCCAGTCCCACAGGACGATCGCGAGGGGCAGGAAGGTGGCGCCGAGCAGTCCCGCGTCCGTGGCCGTCGCGACGACGCCGTCGCGGCCTGATCCAATCGCGACAGCCAGGGGGAAGCCGACGACGAGAAAGATCAGCGCCAAGACGACGGTGAGCAGCAGCAGCTCAAGCATCGAAGGAGCCCATCGCAGTCGGTGCCGGACCGCGTGTCGACTGGGACGATGAGCTGAACTCGGTGGACCAGCTCGTGCGGGCGTCGAGCCACGTCACGCCGATGGCGGAGCCGTCGGTCTGTACGTGCAGCGATCCCGCGTCACGCAGGCGGTGCAGCTCGACGCCGCTCTCGGCTGCCACCGCGCCGTGAACGGTGTACGCGCCCTCTCCGAGATGGACGTCGGAGAAGTGGAAGTCGACGCTGAGCTCACCGGAGAAGTCAGGGAGTCGCGTACCGAGCAGGTCAGTGTTCGTACCGTAGACGTTGACCCCGAGGACCGTGTCGAAACCGGTACCCACCACGATCCCGCTCACGGGGTCGGCGGAGTCGACGGTCACTCTGATCGTAACGTCGTCACCCTGATCGACGGAGGTCACCGGCAGACCCTCCTGGTCCAGGATCGCTACCGAGCGCACGAGAACCCGGTCTGTTCCAGGCTCTGTTCCACCACGGTCCGCGCCTCCGCGCTGCTCTTCGCGGCGGCTCTGCTCTCTCTGGACGTCGTCCTGGCGGATCTGGTCGAACTCGGTGCGGAGTGTGCGAAGCGCCTCACGAGGTTCGCCGTCGGCGATGACGTGTCCGTGCTCCAGCACCACCGCGCGATCGCACAGGTCGGCCACCTGGTCGAGCGAGTGGCTCACGAAGACGATCGTGCGGCCGTCGTGCTGGAACTGGCGGATGCGGTCCATGCACTTGCGCTGGAACGGCTCGTCCCCGACGGCCAGCACCTCGTCGACGAGCAGGATGTCGGGGTCGACGTGCACGGCCACGGCGAAGGCGAGGCGGACGTACATGCCGGAGGAGTAGAACTTCACCTGCGTGTCGATGAACTTCTCGATGCCCGAGAAGTCCACGATCGCGTCGAAGTAGCCGTCGGTCTGCTCGCGCGAGAGCCCGAGGATCGACGCGTTGAGGTAGACGTTCTCGCGGCCCGTGAGGTCGGGGTGGAACCCGGCCCCCAGCTCGAGGAGGGCCGCGAGCCGGCCCCGCAGGCTCACCGTGCCCGTGGTGGGCTGCAGGATGCCGCCGATCATCTTGAGCAGCGTGCTCTTGCCGGACCCGTTGGGGCCGACGAGCCCGACCGTTGAGCCGGAGTCGATCTCCATCGACACGTCACGCAGTGCCCAGAAGTCGTCCTTGTGCTTGTTGGACCGCCCGAAGTTGACGAGTCGCTCCTTGAGCGACTTCTCCTTGCGGATGACGAAGCGCTTGGACAGGTCGTCGATGCGGATGACGGGGGTGCTCATCACAGCTCCTGCGCGAAGTTGCTCTGGAGGCGGGCGAACGTGCGCTGACCGAGCCAGAGGAGGACGACGGAGACACCCAGCATGATGAGAAGGTTCGTCCCCAGGTTCGGGGGCACGGACTGGCCGTCGCCGGCGACCCAGAAGGTCTGCTGGAAGGCCAGGATGACCTGCGTCATGGGGTTCGCCAGGTAGATCGTCTCGAGGACCCCGTCGAGATACTGCGACACCTGGCTCCAGGAGTAGACGATCGGCGACGCCCAGAAGAGCAGCATGAGCGAGATGTCGACGAGGTACTGCACGTCGCGCAGGTACACGTTCACCGCGGCCAGGAACAGCGCGACGGCGGTCGCGAAGGTGACGAGCACCGCGAGGGCCAGCACGAAGTAGAGCCATCGGGCGCCGACGGGGAACTGCCCGCGCACGACGGTGAAGGCGATGAGGATCCCGAGCTGGATCACGAAGTTGAACAGCGCGGAGCCGACGGCCGAGAGCGGGTAGACCTCGCGCGGGACGTAGACCTTCTTGATGAGACCGGAGTTCGCGACGATCGAGCCCGTACCGGTGAGGACGATGTCGGAGAAGAGCTGCCAGGCGGTCAGGCCGGTGAAGATGTAGATGGCGAACTCGGGGATGGCGCGCTCGGCCCCGAGGAACTTGCCGATCGCCACCCAGTAGACCATGAGCATCGCGAGGGGCCGGGCGAGGCTCCAGAAGAAGCCGAGCACGCTGTCCTTGTAGCGCGCCTTGATCTCGCGCCGGGTGAGCAGCCCGAGGAGCTCCCGGTGCGCCACGATGTCGCGGATCGACTGGACGGTGCCACCGATGAAGCCGGGACGCGGTCCCGCGGGGCGGAAGGGTTCGGCCTCGAGCGTCGAGGCGCGCGCAGAGCGCTGGTCGTTCATCGCCGTCCTGATCGGTCGGGGGGTTCCGTGAGGTCGCCCTACAGTAGTCGTGCCGTCCGGCCTCACGGGGCCGGGGGAGCGCCCTCCACGAGGAAGCGCCACACATCCTCCGCATACTCGTCCCACGTGCGGATCGACCGTGTGGCCGCCTCGGCACGGAGCCGGAGGAGCGTCGAGTCGTCGGCGAGGAGGGCACGCATGCCGTCTCGCAGCGAGACGTCGTCGCGAGGGTCGACCAGGAGGGCCCCGCCACCGTCGGCGATCTCCGCCATGCTACCGAACGCCGAGGTGACCACCGGGGTCCCGACGGCGAGCGACTCCGCGACGGGGAGGCCGTAGCCCTCGTTGAGCGACGGGAAGACGGTGAACCGGGCGAGACGATAGGCGGCCCAGAGGAGCCGGTCCGGTACACGGGACGCCGACTCCACCGGCAGGCCCTGCTGCTGGAGAGTGCGCAGCCGCTGGGTGAAGTCCTCGCTGCGCCATGCGTTGCCCCCGACGAACGTGAGCGAGAACTCGTTGCCCTCGCGCCACAGGACCTCGGCCGCGTGCAGCACCGCCCGATGGTTCTTGCGCGGCTCGTGGCTCCCGACGACCAGCACGAGGGGAAGTGTGCCGACGACGAAACGCTCGGACGCGTCCGCGAGATCGCTCTCGGTCGACGGCGGTGCCTCGGCCGGCAGGAGCACGGGCTCGATCACCGGTCCACCGAGGCCCGTCGCGCCGAGCATGGTCCGCCACCCCGCGTACTCCACAGCAGCGGCCCGCGAGATCGGCGCGACCCGCGCGCCGTGACGCAGCACGGTCATCGCGCCGGCGAACGCACCGGGCATCCCCGGCGCAGTCGTCTCACCGGTGGTGAGCGGGATGAGGTCGAAGCCGATGGCGGTGAACTCACCGCCCGAGAATCGCGCGAGCGTCCGGAGACGCTCAGTCCTCGCCTGGTCGATCGCCAGCTCGGGCAGGACGTACGTGGTCCGCCAGGGGACGACGAACGTCTGCTCCGTCTCGGAGCGCTCGTCCTCCACCGCAGCCGCTGCGCGGACGATGCGGTCGTGCTCCGCGGGCGTGAGCTCCCTGACCGCATCGAGATCGGCGCTCCAGGAGACGAGCAGGACGTCGTGCGCGAGCCATCGCCGCGTCGACTCGCGGGCCACGCGCTGGATGCCCGTCATGAGGGTGGTCGACGCGGTGTGGGCGACGTCGACGACGGTGCGATCCGACTCCACCCTGACGCGTCGCCGCGCAGACTCCGCGGTGGTGAGGAGACCGAGCCGGCGCACCAGCGCGGACGGGTCCGACTCGCTCGCCCGCGACGTCTCGATGACGGTGGTGTCGTCGGGCAGGGTCGCGGAGAGGACAGCGAGGGCCAGCCACACCTGTGCCGGATCGGAGGCGTCGACGATCCTGAGGACGGCGTCTCGGACAGCTTCGGGGGAGACCTCCGGAACCTCTGCCGCGGTGTCGAGCGCCGCCGCGAGAATCGGGACCCGTCGGGACCACGCCGCGACGGTGTCGGCGCCGATGTGCGGTTGGTTGCGGTCGGACCGTCGCCAGATCCGAACTCTCGTCGGCGTCATCAGTGCTCCCCCTTCGGCGGCTCCGCTCCTGTCAGGAAGTCCCACAGGTCGGCGGCGTAGTCGTCCCACGTCCGTTCCGGACGGTTCCGCGCCTCGTCCTTGAGCCGCTCGCGCAGGTCGCCGTCGGTCACGAGCCTGCGCAGTCCTTCGGTCACCTGGTCGTCGTCGCGCGGGTCGACCAGCACGCACCCGCCGTCGGCGGCGACCTCCGCCTGGCTGCCGTAGGCCGTGGTCAGCACCGGAGTACCCACCGAGAGCGCCTCGGCGATCGGGAGGCCGTAGCCCTCGTGCAGCGAGACGAACGCGACCGCGTCGGCCGCTCGCAGCTCATCCCACAGGACCTGCTCGCTGACGCGGCCCAGCTCGACGAGCGGTCGGCCCTCGGCCCGGAGCCGCGCGGTGGCGTCGCCCAGCGGGTCGTCGGACCAGCCGAACCCGCCGACGAGGCGGAGTTCGAAGTCCACGCCCTCGCGCCACAGGCGCTCGGCGGCGTGGACGACGGCGCGGTGGTTCTTGTGGGGCTCGCGCGTACCGGTGCAGAGCACGACGGGGCGTACGGACGCGGGGCGTGCGAGGCCCGAGCCCGGCATCGGTGAGGAGATGGCCGGTAGCTGGACCTCGTCGACGTGCGGTCCGACGAGACCTTGCGCCGGGAGGGCTTCCACGAAACCGCGGAACTCCGCCGACGCGGAACGGCTGATGCACGCCACGCGGTCGGCGTGCTTGACCACGTGCAGGAGCCCTGCCGTCCCGTTCGCCTCACCCCACGGACGGAGGTCCGCGCTCGTGATGGGGATGAGGTCGTAGCCCACCAGCCCGACCGTGCTGCCCGACCACCGAGCGAGCGTCGCGAGGACGTCGCTCGCGGCCCCGACGGGCACGTCCGGAAGCAGGACTCGCGTGTGCCAGGGGACCACGACCGTGTGGACGTAGTCCGTCTCCGACTCGAGCAGCGGAGTGTCCTGGCCGAACGACAGCACGCGAGCCCTCTCGCGAGGCGCCAGGGTGCGGAGCGCCGCGTTGTCGTCACCCCACGCGGTGATGGTGACCTCGTGGTGGTCGGCCCACCGCGGCACCGTCTCGCGCACGACCCGCTGGATGCCGGTGTGGTGGTCGTGGCGAGCGCTGTAGTTCACTTCGACGACCACCGAGCGGACGATGACCATCGGTCCGTCGGCGTGACGGGCAGGGTTGCGCATCGCCGTGGCCAGGAGGTCCGCTTCAACGGACTCGGGCGCGTCGAGCTCGAGCGAGCGTCGGAACGCGACGAACTCGTCCGACGTGGGGTATCGCGCGAACACGGCGACGAGCACGAGCCAGCGGACGTCGTCCCCGGCTTCGTCGAGCCGTGCGGCAGCGACGAGGAGCGGGAGCAGCTGCGCCGCCGTGGTCCCGGGCGGCCCGTCGACAGGGCTGCCCTCGGTACCGAGGACGATCTCCGCCGCGCTCGCGAGCCGACGGTCGAGCGCGTCCAGGTAGCGCGCGGCGCCGGTCGCGGGTGAGGTCACGAACCCTTCCTCGCGGCCAGCCGGCGGACGAGGCGGAGCGGTCGTGTGACCCGCCAGGACAAGGTCCGCCGCATCGCCTCGAGCTCCTGGCGCGCGGACTCGTCCACTGCCGGCTGACGAGCCTGCGCCTCGGCCCACTGCACCAGCGCCTGGTTGCGCCAGTGCACGAGCTGGCGCGACACGTCGGAGACCTGGTTCGACTTGTCGCCGAGCTCGCGGGCGTAGTTGGACTCCGCCTCGACCAGCGTGTACGGGGTGTAGTCGTCCAGAGCGCAGGCCGGATACGAGAGCTTCGACCGCAGCGCGTCCGCCCGTTCGCTGGCGACGTAGAAGCGCGAGATGCCGTCGAACAGGCAGAACTCGTACCCCGCCTCCAGGATCGCGGGCTCCCACACGTCGTGGGTCGGGGTGGTCGACAAGGGGGCCGTCGACTCGATGACCAGCACCCAGGGCCGCCAGTGGGTCAGGTCGATGCTCGCGAGGACGTCCGCCTCGGCACCCTCGACGTCGACGAGGAGGAAGTGGATGTCGCGGGGCTCCCACCCCGTGCTCTCGAGCAGCGCGTCGAGCCGTCGGGCCTCGACGGTGACGTCCTCGTGGGCGAAACCTGCCTCCTCGTGACGTGCGCTCACGTCGTCCACGAGGGTGGAGAGCCCGCTGTCCGGGATGAGGTGCAGCGTGATCTCGTCGACGTCGGCGGACGTCACGGCGACCTGCGCCTGGATGTCCCGGGGACGCTCGCGGCGATGGGCCTCCACGTAGGTAGGGACGGGCTCGACCGTCAGGCCGCACCATCCCCTCTCGTAGAAGGTGCGGCTCACCGAGTGGCGCAGGGGTTCGTTGGCACCCACCTCCACGTAGCGACCGCCGTGGACGTGGCCGAGAGCGCGCCAGAGCACCACGTCTTCGTGGTTCTGCGCGTACGAGATGAGGGGACCGTCGGGCATGGGCGCCAGCATATCCACGACGAACGGCTCGCCGTGCACGCCTCGACGCGGGTCCTCGGCCCTCGGCTACGCTTGCTCGGTCCCCGAAACCGACCAGACGAGGAACCATGGCACGCGCGCTCATCACCGGCATCACCGGCCAGGACGGTCTGTACCTCTCGGAGCTGCTGCTCTCGAAGGGTTACGAGGTCTACGGGCTCATCCGTGGACAGAACAACCCGAAGCTCGACCTGGTCCGTGAGACCGTGCCCGACGTCAAGCTCGTCACGGGTGACCTGACCGACCTCTCGTCGCTGCTGCGCGCGCTCCAGGTCGCCCAGCCCGACGAGGTGTACAACCTCGGCGCGATCTCGTTCGTGGCCTACTCGTGGGAGAACGCCACGCTGACGAGCGACGTCACCGGCAAGGGTGTGCTCAACATCCTCGAGGCCGTGCGGCTCTACTCGAACGACGACCCGTCGAAGGTCCGCTTCTACCAGGCGTCAAGCTCGGAGATGTTCGGCAAGGTGCAGGAGGTCCCGCAGCGCGAGTCGACCCTCCTCTGGCCGCGCTCGCCCTACGGTGTCGCCAAGGTCTTCGGTCACTACATGACCATCAACTACCGCGAGTCGTACGGCATGCACGCCTCCAGCGGCATCCTCTTCAACCACGAGTCCCCGCGCCGCGGCCCGGAGTTCGTCACGCGCAAGGTGACGCAGGCGGTCGCGCGGATCAAGCTCGGTCTCCAGGACGACCTCGTCCTCGGGAACCTCGACGCCAAGCGCGACTGGGGCTTCGCGGGGGACTACGTCGAGGCGATGTGGCTCATGCTCCAGCAGCCGGAGGCCGACGACTACGTCGTCGCGACGGGCGAGACGCACTCGATCCGCGACCTTCTCGACCACGCCTTCGCCCACGTCGGCATCGAGGACTGGTCCGGCTACGTGAAGCAGGACCCGCGGTTCATGCGTCCGGCCGAGGTGGAGCTGCTCATCGGCGACCCGGCCAAGGCGCACGAGAAGCTCGGCTGGGAGCGCAAGGTCGACTTCCCGGGGCTCGTGGGGATGATGGTCGAGAACGACCTCCGGGAGCAGTCCGGGCACGCCGGTCGGTGACGGGGATGACGACAGCCCTCGTGACCGGCGTCACCGGTCAGGACGGCTCCTACCTCGCCGAGCGTCTCGTGGCCGAGGGCGTCGAGGTCCACGGCATCGTGCACTCGACGTCGACCCCGGCCGGGACCTCCGTCCCGGAGGGGGTCGAGGTCCACGTCGGGGACCTCCGGGACGCCGAGGGCGTCGCCCGGATCGTCCAGGACGTCCGGCCGGACGAGATCTACAACCTGGGCGGCATCAGCTCCGTCGCGTACTCGTGGGACCACCCGGTGGAGACCGGCAGCGTGAGCGGTCTGGGGGCCGTGGCCCTGTTCGAGGCCGCGCGTCGCGCGCAGGACTCGTCCGGGCGGCCGGTGCGCGTCCTGCAGGCGTCGAGCGCGGAGATCTTCGGGTCGCCCGACCGCACGCCCCAGGACGAGCAGACCTCGGTCCGTCCGCTGTCGCCGTACGGCGCGGCCAAGGCCTACGCGCACCAGTCGGCGGCGGTCTACCGCGGTCGCGGTCTCGCGGTCTCGACGTGCGTGCTCTACAACCACGAGTCACCCCGGCGGCCCGAGTCCTTCGTGACCCGGAAGATCACCGCGGCCGCCGCGCGGATCGCCCGGGACGGCGGAGGGGTCGTGACGCTCGGGCGGCTCGACGTCCGCCGCGACTGGGGCTGGGCGCCGGACTACGTGGACGCCATGGTGCGCGCCGTCCGGCACGCGGAGGCCGACGACTACGTCGTCGCGACGGGTGCGACGCACTCGGTCGAGGACTTCGTCCGCGTCGCGCTCCAGCGCGCCGGGATCGAGGACTGGCGCTCGCACGTCGAGGTCGACCAGCGGTTCGTCCGACCCGCGGACGCCGCCGAGCAGGTGGGCGACGCCTCGAGGGCGCGCTCCGTCCTGGGCTGGGCGCCCACCGTAGGATTCGACGAGATCGTGGGGCGGATGGTCGACCACGACCTCGCCCTCGCAGGAAAGGGCTGACGCCGACGTGAACGAGCCGACAGTGCGCGACGGTGTGGTCTCCGTCGTCCTGGTCAACTACAAGGGCGCGGACGACACGATCACGTGCCTCCGGGCCTTCGACGAGGTCGACTGGCCGAGCGAGCGGCTCGAGCTGATCGTCGTCGACAACGACTCGCAGGACGGGAGCGCCGAGCGGATCCGTGCGGCCGTGCCGCACGCGAAGGTCGTGGAGTCGGGCGGCAACCTCGGTTTCGCCGGCGGGTGCAACACCGGCGTCGCGCACGCCACGGGACAGTGGGTCGGCTTCATCAACAACGACGCCCGCCCCGGTCCGGGATGGATCACCGCGGCGGTCGAGGCGATGAGCGCCGACCCGTCGATCGGTGCGGTCGCGTCGAAGGTCCTGGACTGGGAGGGCAAGCTCGTCGACTACGTCGACGGGTCGCTCACCTGGTACGGCATGGGCTACAAGCGCGAGGCGGAGTGGCCCGACTCCGCGGAGTACGACGTGCCGAAGGACGTCCTCTTCGGCACGGGTGCGGCGATGTTCGTCCCCGCTGCGCTGTACCGCGAGGTCGGCGGGTTCGACGAGCGGTTCTTCATGTTCTACGAGGACGTGGACCTGGGCTGGCGTCTCAACCTGCTCGGCTACCGCGTGCGGTACGTCCCGGGGTCCGTGGCGTACCACAAGCACCACGTCACGATGAAGAAGTTCGGGAACTACCGGGAGTCGTACCTCCTGGAGCGCAACGCGCTGCTCTCGATGTACAAGAACCTCGACGACGAGTCGCTCGCGCGCGCCCTCCCGGCCGCGATGGCGCTCGCCGTCCGTCGGTCGGTCGCGCGCACCGGCACGGACGCCACGATGCTCGACCTGCAGCGGTCGCCCGGCGGCGACGACGTCGCCACCGTCGAGATCGAGAAGATGGCGCTCACGGGCCCGCTGGCCATCGACTACTTCGTCGAGCAGCTCCCGTCGCTCGCGGAGTCCCGCAGGGACCTGCAGGCACGACGTCGACGCTCGGACCGCGAGCTCTTCCCGCTGTTCCGGCACGCGATCGAGCCGGCCTACGCGATCGAGAGCTACCTGACGGCGCACCACGACCTCGTCGAGGCCTTCGGGATCGACGAGCACTTCGTGTCGCGGCAGCGCGTGCTCGTCGTGACCGGCGAGCCCCTCCTGGAGCGGATGGCCGGCCCGGCGATCCGTGCGTGGGAGATCGCGCACGCCCTCGCCCCGGTCGCCGAGGTGCGGCTCCTGTCGACGGCCGGCGTCAAGGTGGAGTCCCCCGAGTTCGACGTCGTGCACGCGCACGGTTGGGAGCTGCGCAAGCAGACCGACTGGGCGGACGTCATCGTCTTCCAGGGCTTCCTCCTCGAGGGCGCGCCCTGGCTCAAGGAGAGCTCGAAGATCCTCGTCGCCGACGTCTACGACCCCATGCACCTCGAGCAGCTCGAGCAGGCGAAGGACCTCGGTCCGAGCGGTCGGGACCGCTCGATCCGGGAGACGACCCGCGTGCTCAACGAGCAGCTCGCGCGGGCGGACTTCGTCCTGTGCGCCTCCGAGAAGCAGCGTGACTTCTGGCTCGGGCAGATGGCCGGCCAGGGCCGGGTGAACGCGGCCGTCTACGACGAGGACGAGAGCCTCGACTCGCTCATCGCCGTCGTCCCGTTCGGCATCGCCGACGAGAACCCGGTGCAGCGCCGGCACGCCATCAAGGGCACCGTCCCGGGCATCGGTCCGGACGACAAGGTCATCCTCTGGGGCGGCGGCGTCTACAACTGGTTCGACCCCCTGACCCTCGTGCGCGCGGTCGACCGGCTCCGTCGCCGCCACCCCGAGGTGCGCCTGTACTTCCTCGGGCTGAAGCACCCCAACCCTGGTGTGCCGGACATGCGGATCGCCTGGGAGCTCCAGCAGCTCTCCGACGAGCTCGGCCTGACGGGCAAGCACATCTTCTTCAACGAGGGATGGGTCCCGTACGGCGAACGAGCCGACTACCTGCTCGACGCGGACCTGGGCGTCTCGACGCACTTCCACCACGTCGAGACGGCGTTCAGCTTCCGTACGCGCATCCTCGACTACCTCTGGGCCGAGCTGCCGATCGTCGCGACGAGCGGCGACACCTTCGGCGGCCTCATCACCGAGCACGGCCTGGGTGCCGCGGTCCCCCCGGAGGACGTCGAGGCGCTCGAGGCGGCGCTCGAGACCTACCTGTTCGACGACGTGGCGATCGCCGCCGCACGGGAGAACGTGAAGGGCTTCGCGGAGTCGTACCGCTGGGCCGAGGTGCTTCGTCCGCTCGTCGACTTCTGCCGGTTCCCGCGCCGGGCGGCCGACCTCCACTACGACCTGGGGGAACCGGAGACCGTGGCCCGTGGCTTCGAGCGTCGAGGCGGGCTCCGTGCGGACCTCGCCCTGGCCCGGGACTACCTGCGCGCCGGGGGCATCGGTGAGGTCGCACGACGTGCGGGCGGGCGCGTGCGAAGGGCTCTCGGCCCGTCGTCCTGACCGGACGCCGCCTGACCGGACGGTGAGGGCGGGTGCGGAGCGCCACGGCGCGCCGCGCCCGCCCTCACCGTGTGAAGGGGAGGGATCCCCGCAGCGCCCGCCCCCGGCGGGCGACGACGTCGCGCAGCGACGTGAGCCGCTGGTCGAGGTTCCTGCTCGCCCCGTGCAGACCGGCCAGGTGCTCGGCCATCCGGCGCCCCGCGACCCCGGGAGAGTGCAAGGTCCGGATGTCCTCCGCCGCCCGCCGACCGACCGCTCGCGCTCGCTCCGGGTCGTCGACGACCGTCCGCATGTGCGCGGCGGCGGCGGCCACGTCGGGCTCCGCCCAGGGGCTCCCCGCGGGATACGGGTCGGCCCCCTCGGGGATCGGCGTGCTCGTCCACGGCACGAGGAACGAGTTCTCCTCGGTCATGAACTGCATGTTGCCCGAGTACGCCGTGGCGATGACCGGTCGGCCCCACGCCATCGCCTCGGCGATGGTCAGGCCCAGCCCCTCGGACCGGTGGAGAGAGACGTAGCACGCGCAGCGGGCCGCGAGGGCGTCCCGCTCGGCAGCGGAGAGGTACCCCTCGAGCAGCACGACGTCCGGGTCCCCCGCGACGAGGAGCCGAAGTCGTTCCGCGTCGGCTGGTCGCTTGTCGGCGTTGATGGTCTTGAGCACCAGCACCGGTCCCTCGCCGGGTGCGAAGGCGGACCGGAACGCGTCGACGACCGCCCAGGGATTCTTGCGCTCCACGGTGCTCAGGTAGTCGAAGGCGAAGAGGAAGTACGGACGACCGGAGGGGATGCCGAGACCCTCGGGGAGCGCCGGGCGCTCGGGCGACCGCTGCGGCAGGGGCGGCGGCATGGTGACGACGGGTACCGGTGAGACGGCGGCGACGGCGTCGCGCACGAAGTCCGTGGCCGTCCACACCTCGTCGACGTGCTCGAACGCCGCGGCGTGGTCGGCAGGGAACGACTCGACCTCCCAGTACCACATGCCGATCCGCCGGGACCCCGCGGTGAGGGTCTCGACGGCGGCCGCGATCTCCGGGGTCTGGTCGGCGTTGACGCACAGCAGCGTGATGTCGAAGACCTCGTTGTCCTGGGACGCCTCGTAGGCGGCCGAGGTTCGGCTCTGGAGGTTCCGTGCCACGGACACGGTGGAGTGCCGGACGCCGCCCGCCGTGAGCGCCTGCTCGACGAGGCGCGCCGACTCGCCCACCCCGAGCTCACCCGTGAGGTATCCGACGAGGTTGACCCCGTGCGGGTGGTGGCCCTGCTGACGCAGGGGGGCCGTCCGCTGCGCGTCGGCCGTGGCTCTCGCGGCGTCCCGCATCAGCCCCGCGTCGTAGGCCTCCTCGCCGACCCCGCTCGCCAGCGCCCAGGCCGCCAGTGCGGGGGTGTCGGGCCCGGGGACCAGCGGGAAGGCCGCCCGCAGGTCGTCTCGGTCGTCGTACGCCGCCGCGAGATAGCGAGCCACGCCGGCGTCATGACCCGTCGGGAGCACGTCGAGCAGCCATCCGGTCAGCGCCTGCGCGGCCCCGGCGGCGAAGGGGTCGGGGAACGTCCCGCCCGCGGACGCGGCCCGCCGGAAGACGTGGCGAAGGTGCGGGTGGAGCGGGGTGCCCGACGCGGTCGTGGAGAACCGCCGGCTCGCCGGGCGGACGTCCCGCCCACGCTCCTCGGCCTCGGCGGCGGACCGGCGCACGAGCGCCGGGTGCTCGCTGAGCAGGAGCATCGGCGGGTCGTCGCTCCGGGCGTCGAAGAGCCAGGGCCGTGCGGGGTCGAGGCCGCCGAGGTCCAGCGCGACGACGTCCCGACCGTCCCGGCGCAGGACGGCGCCCTCCTCGTCGAAACGCGCCGTGGACGGCGTGTTCCAGCGGGTCACGAGCGCGGCGTCGTCGCGCACGACGGTCACGGGCACCGCCATCGCGAAGAGGTCCAGGGCGGCGTCGCCCACCTCCCACGACTCGAGCAGACGGACGAGCGACGGGAGCGCTGGCAGGACCGTCGGCCCCAGCGCGATCAGCTCGGAGGCCAGACGCGGACCGGGGACGAGCGACGCCGCGGTGTCCAGGGGTAGGCGTGCCAGGGGGTCCGTCGTCCGGCTGAGGAGCACGAGCCCGGTCTCTCCGACGAGGCCCGTGATCCGCGCCGGGGAGGAGAGCAGGACCACGCCTGCGGCGACCAGGAGGACCTCGCGTCCCGCGGCGAGGAGATCGGCGGCGAGGCGCACGCCGAGGAGCCGCACGAGCCCGTCCTCCGTGAGCAGAGCCGCCCAGCGGTGCAGCTCCGCGTCCGGGACGACGTCCTCGGGGCGTCGCACCTCTTCGTCGCGCGCAGGCACGTAGCCCTCGTCGAGGGCGAGGACGACGACGGGGGTGCTCGGGGCGGCACGCCCGACGGACCGGACCGTCGCGCGGGCCGCGGCGAACGTGGGTGCGGTGGCGACGACGACGACGGTCACGTGATCTCCTGGTTCTGGACGGAAGGGGGCGGGGGAGGGGCCTCCGAGCGGGCACCTCGTGCCGACGCGGTCCGGAACACCTGCGCGCGGGCACGTGCCGCTCCGCGCCAGAGGTGCCGCCGCTCGCGCAGGGTCGTCGGTGCGCGGCGCACGGCGTCGAGGACGGCGCGCCGCCGCGCGGCGGTCACGGCGGGTCGTTCGGAACGGCGGAGGCTGTGCACGACCGCCGCGGCGACCTGGCGCGCGGAGGACCGCGCGACCACGGTCAGCGGTGCGTGCCGGCCGAGGACGACGAGGGAGTTGCGCGTGTTGTAGTAGCGGAACAGCGGGCTGGTCGTGTCGCTGCTGGCGGCGTGCCGGTGGTGCGCGACCGAGGCCGCGCAGTAGCGCACCGCCCATCCGTGCGCGCGCAGCCGCCACGAGAGGTCGGTGTCCTCGTAGTAGAGGAACAGCCAGGGGTCGAACGACCCGACGTCGCGGAGCGCGGCGGCCCGCAGGAGGGCCGCGCCACCGCAGAACCCGAAGACGTCGGGGTCCGGGTCGACCGTGCCGTCCACGGCGAGCCAGTCCCGGTCGCCGCCCGCGCCGTCGGGCCGGACGACGTTGCCCGTCGAGTTGATGAGCGTCCGGCCGAGCGCGTCGGGCTCCGTGAGGAGGATCCTCGCCGTCACGGCGCCGACCGTGGGCTCGGCGTCGGCGACCTCGACCAGCTTCCGCACCGCGTCCGGCTCGAAGCGGGCGTCGTTGTTGAGCAGCACGGCGTACTCGGCGTCGAGGTCCCGGAGACCGAGCTCGGCCCCTCCTGCGAAGCCCAGGTTCTCGGGGCTCGCGACCACCCGGACCGTCGGGAACTCGGCGGCGAGCATCGCGAGCGTCCCGTCCGACGAGCCGTTGTCCACGACGAGGACGTCGAGCTCCCCGTCGGCGACGTCCTGGGCGAGCAGCGACGGGAGCGACTCGCGCAGGAGGTCCGCACCGTTCCAGGTGACGACGACGGCTCGCACCCTGGGCGCCGACGGGCCGGTCATGCGACCACCCCCAGCGCGTCGCGGTACGCCTCGACGTGCGCCGCGGCCGAGCGCTCCCACGTGTACCGGGCGGCGTTCTCCACGGCGGCGCGGGAGAGCACGTCGTGCCCCTCGCCGGCCGCGTGCTCGATCCCCTCGGCGATCGCGTCCGGGTCGGCCGGGTCGACGAGGACCACGCCGTCGCCGCCGACCTCCGCCATCGACGTGCCGCGGGAGGTGACGACGGGAGTCCCGTGCGACTGGGCCTCGAGCACCGGCATGCCGAAACCCTCCCACCACGACGGGAAGCAGAAGACGCGCGCGGCGGCGTACGCGAGGTGGAGGTCGTGCACGCTCAGCGGACCCAGGCGGTGGACCCGGTCGGCGGGGACGGCCGCCAGCCGGGACGCGACGTCGTGCTCGGCGTCCCCCCAACCCGGCGGGCCTGCCAGGACGAGGTCGAGGTCGGCGCCGCGCGCGGCCAGGAGCCGGTAGGCGTCGACGAGGCCCGCGACGTTCTTGCGTGGCTCCAGCGCACCGCACCAGAGCACGAACGGCCGCTCCAGCGCGTACCGCCGGCGGAACCGGTCGACCTCGGTCTCCGTCACGGGGAGGCCGCCCGCGCCGTGAGGGACGACCCGGATCCGGGAGTCCTCGATGCCGGCGTCGAGGCAGTCGAGCCTCGTCGCGTCGGACGGCGTCACGACCACCGCCGCCTCGTGCCGGACGATGTCGAGGCCACGCTCGAAGAACCGGACCCCCCGGGGGGTGAAGTGCTCCGGCGCGCGGCGGAACGCCAGGTCGTGCACCGTCACGACGAGGGGCGCAGAGGGCGGGGGGACCGCCCACGTCGTCGCGTGGATGACGTCGGGGCGTGGACCGGCGAGCCGGGGCCGCCGCCAGCGGGACCAGGCCTCGTAGAGCACGGGGCGGGGAAGCGCGGACCGGTGCACGGGCATGGCCGGGGGCAGGCCGTGGGCTCCCGCCGAGCCGCCACGGGCACGAGCGCCCGCAACCGACACGTCCCCACGCGCCGCGAGGCCCTGCGTCAGCTCGCGCACGTAGGTCCCGGAGCCGCCCGGGACGGGCTGCCACAGCTGTTCGACGGTGAGCGTCACACGGAGCACGGGGCGGGAAGGCACGCGGCCCAGCCTAGATGCTCACGACGGCCTTCCGGTCAGCCCTCGCGACGGACCGAGGCGCCCGGGTCGCACGACCACGACCGGAGCTACGCCCGCCCGCGCGCGATCTCCTCGATCAGCTCGACCTGCTGGAACGCCGTGCGACGCACGTCGACGAGCGCCGTCGCGATCTCCTCGTGGATGGCCTCGCGGTCGGCCAGCAGGTCGGCCAGGAGGGACCGGAAGACGTCGTCCGTGAGCTCCTTGTGCCCGACCGCGAACCGGGACTGCCCGAACATGTCCAGGACCTCCCGGTACTTGTGGCTCCAGCCGATCACCAGCGTCGGCACCTCGGTGGACAGCGACGACACCATCGCGTGGAAGCGCGACGCGACGAACACGTCGCACCGCGAGATGAGGTGCCGCAGCGACTGCGAGCTGAGCTCGTCGTCGACGAAGAGCACGCGCTCCGGGTCGGCGACCCGCGCGGCGATCTCCCGGCACAGCGGGAGGTCGTTGTTGTGCACCTTGTCGGTGTGCGCGCGTGCACTGTGGGCGACGAGGAAGACCTTGCGGCCGAGGGTCTGCGTGATGTGGTCGATCTGCGCCACGACCTGGCCGACGTAGTCCTCGCCACGTGCCGCGGCGGACTTCGCCAGCACGGCGCTGGGGGAGAAGCCGACGACGTCGCCGTCGGCGAAGAAGGCCGGGTCGACCGCCGACTCGGCCGCCGCGACGTCGTCGGGACCGACCTCGAGCGTGAACGCGAGGTCGGCACCCGCGTGCACGTTCTTCAGGCCGAGGCCGACGAGGTGCTCGTGGGTGATCGCGCCGCGCGAGACGATGGCCGCCATCCGAGGCAGGATCGCCCGCGCGGCCAGCTTGTTCAGCGCGCTCTCGAAGGGTCCCATCGCCTGGGCGACCTTCACCACGGGCGTGCCGACGAACAGCGCGGGCAGGATGCTGGCGACGTTGTAGATGAGGAACTTCCCGCGGCCGTCGACGAACGTGATGCCGCCCTCGTCGAGGAGGACGTCGCTCTCCGCGAGCGCGCGCACCTCGGGCACCGCCCGGCGGATCGCGGCGCGTGCCGGCGGCAGGAGACGGTGGAGCAGCGCCGCGCCGTTGATCAGCACGCCGAGGCGCACCGGGTCCGCGCGCATGACGCGCACGTTGCCGAACGGGTTCAGACGACGATCGGAGTCGGGGTACATGCTGAGGAGGACGAACCGGGCCTCCTCGTCACGCGCGCTCAGGTGCTGCACGGAGCTCTCGAGCATCGCCGATGCACCCTTGTTGCCCGAGAAGGCCGAACCGATGATCGCAATCCTCATGCTGTGTGTCCTTTGCGGTGTGAGAGCGCTCTGAGCGCGAGGTAGAGGGCTGCCACGACGGCGTCGGCGAGCGTCGCCAGGAGCCGCGCGGCCAGGGAGAGGACGATGGCCTGCTCGACGGGGACGTACGGCGTGGCCAGGAGCACGAACACCGACTCGCGGACACCGATGCCGCTCGGCACGAACACGGCGAGGATCCCCACGGCGCCCGCGATGATGTACGCGCACGCGAGGG
This sequence comes from Cellulosimicrobium sp. Marseille-Q4280, assembly GCF_943181405.1. Classification (GTDB taxonomy): domain Bacteria; phylum Actinomycetota; class Actinomycetes; order Actinomycetales; family Cellulomonadaceae; genus Cellulosimicrobium. The sequence continues at coordinate 807,634 of NZ_CALPBY010000001.1, read as the reverse complement.
GGAGGTAGGTGGACGCCGGAGGGTCGATCATCGAGATCGCGATCGCGACGACACCGACCCCGTTGACGACGCGCGGGAGCAGGTAGAGGACCTGGAAGCGCAGCGACTGGCGCGAGGTGAGGAAGTACTCGTGCGGGATCTCCCGCTTGAGCGTCCGGCGAGCGAGCAGGTTCGACGCCCAGCGGAAGAACCGGCGGTTCGTCAGCGCGAGGAGCGGGACGAGCGACACGAGGGCGAGGACGAGCATCCCGTTCCCGCTGACGTCGAACGTCCCCATCGCGAGGAGCACCACGGTCGGCGGGACGAGGGAACCGACGAGCAGGAAGACGTTCTCGTAGACGAACGTCAGCGTGACGAGGGTGCGCGAGATCCCGACGTCCTTGGCCCACGCCACCTTGTTGACCACGGACCCGACCTGGCCGGGTACGTACTTGAGCAGCCAGGACAACGAGTGGACGCGGATCGCCTCGAGCGCCGGGACGCGGTGCCCTGAGAGCTCGGAGGTCATCCTGCCCCAGAGCTGGCCGGAGACGACGACTGCCCAGGCGAAGAGGAGCACCGAGGCGACGATCCACCCGTCCAGGGTGAAGTCGATGTCGCGGACGGCGTCGATGTTGTCGAGGAGCGACCGGCCGAAGAAGTAGCCGACGACCGCGACGACGACGACCGTCAGCGCGATACGGAGCGCTCTGCGCCGACCTCCCGAGACCGACGCCACCCTGTCACTCGGCCAGCGCATTGAACGAACGCATCACGTCCAAGGACTTCTTCGGGGAGGAGGCGACGAGGGCGTCGGGCCGGGGGTATCCGACGGCGATGAGAAAGACGACGCGCTCGTACGGGGCGAGGCCGAGGGTCTTCTGCATCTTCATCTCGAGCGGCTCGAAGTCCGGCCAGTTGATGACGCTGGAGGAGAGACCGAGGGTCTCGAGCGCCAGCATGAAGCCCATCGCGGCCAAGGACGCGTCGACGTACGGCACGTGCCTGTCGCGGGGGGAGAAGTAGGAGTCGAAGCGCCCCTTCACGACGATGACGGTGGGGATCTGGTGCCCGTAGCCGCCCGCGCCGAAGGGGATCGAGGCAACCTTCTGCACGGCGTCCGCGTCGTCGAAGACGAGGAACTCATACGGCAGCCGGTTGCAGGCGGTGGGAGCCTCGCGACCGACCACGAGCGCCTTGTCGATGAGCTCGCGCGGCACCGGGCGGTCCTCGAACCACCGGACGGAGCGGCGCTGGTGGGCGAGCGCCAGGAGGTCGTCGTACGAGACGTCGCTGCGCTTGATGTCGGACTGCGCGTACGGGAAGAGCGGGCGGTCCACGACGACGCCGTCCGGCTTGGGCAACGCCTCGTAGGCGGCGCGGGCGCGGTCCACCACGGGCTCACCGGGCGCGACGACGGAGAAGTACTCCGCGAGCACGGCATCGGCCCAGCGCAGCTCGACGTCGTCGATCCCCGTGCCGGGTCCACGGCCGCGGACGGCGAGCCCGTAGAAGTCGACCGTCTCCTCGATGTAGTCGCGGGCGAACACCTCCCGGCGGGGCTCCATGAGGATCCCCTTCTCCAGACGGTGGACGTTGCGTCGCAGCTCCACGTGCGAGTGACGCGCGCGGCTGAGGTTGCGGTAGTACGCGCGCCGCCCCGCGAGGATGCCGTACTGCTCGCGGTTGAACGTCCCGAGCCCGAGCACCGAGTAGGCGGTCGCCGCGGGGCGGTTGCTGCCGAACACCTCGAGGACGCCGAGGGTGGTCCGCTCGTAGGCACGGCGGACCTGGGGGACGGCCAGCGCGTCCTTCGCGAACTTCTTGAGCTTCTTCAGCACTGCGTGCACCTCAGGTCGTCGTGTTCGCCCGCGGCACGCGGGCCTGGCGGTGGTCAGGACGGGCGGTCTCCGGCGCGGCCGGACGCCTCCTCCGAGAGGACGGCGCGACGACCGGTCGGGGTGCGTCCGCACGGAGCCGACGGCCCGTGGCGTGGTGCGCCGGGACGGAGTGCGCCGACGGGCATCCTCCCACGGCTCGGACAGGAGAGGAAAACTGCGCGACCGGTCGTCTCAGCGGATCGCGGCCGGGGGAAGCTCCTCCTGGACCCTGACGGGCTGCGGGTCTCGAGCGGCGGCCGTGCGGACCGACGCCGGTGCGACCGTCCCGGACGCGGGCAGCGTCGGCCGCTCCGCGCGATCGGGTCGGCCGTACTGGATCTCCTTGAGCCGCTCGAGGGTGTCCTCCATGAGCGTGCGGTTCGTCTTGAGCAGGTCGGCGATGACGAGGAGCGCGAAGCAGAGGAGCGATCCGAAGAGCATGGCGGCGCCGAAGATCAGCGACTGGATGTGGTCGCCCGCGTCCCCGACGAGCGTCAGCACGAGGAAGCGGACGAACGGAACGAGCGCGACCACGAGGAACAGGAGCCCCAGCGTGACGAACACGGTGTGCGGCTTGAACATGATGTAGCTGCGGGAGATCGCCTGTCCCGACTTGACCATGTGCTGGCCGATGTTCGTGAACAGGCGGGACTCGCGGGTCTTGGCGTTGGTCGAGATCGGCACGCTCGCGATGCGCAGGCGCTTGTTGCCCGCCTGGATGATGGTCTCCATGCAGTAGCTGAACTGCGTGACCACGTTGAGACGGATCAGCGACGACCGGGAGTACGCCCGGAACCCGCTCGCCGCGTCGGGCAGGTCGGTCCCGGCAGCGAAGTTGACGACCTTGCTCCCGATCCCCTGCATGAGCTTCTTGAACGGCGAGAAGTGCGCGATCGTGGCGGTCTGCCGGTCCCCGATCGCGATGTCGGCCTCGCCGCGGATCAAGGGTGCGACGAGGTCGCCGATGCGCTCCTGCGGGTACTGGTTGTCACCGTCCGTGTTCACGACGATGTCCGCGCCGTGCTTGAGCGCGTAGTCGACGCCGTCCCGGAACGACCGCGCGAGACCCATGTTGCGGGTGTGGCGCACGAAGTGGACCACTCCGTGCTCGCGTGCGACCTCGACGGTGCGGTCGGTCGACCCGTCGTCGATCACGAGGACGTGGATCTCGTCGACACCCTCGATCTCGCGGGGGATCGAGGCGAGGACCGAGCCGAGGGTCGCCTCCTCGTTGAGACAGGGGACCTGGACGAACAGCTTCATCTCACACTCACTGAGGACGGAGGCGGGCTCGACGGAGCGACGCTTGACGTGCAGCAGTCTAGTCACCGTCGGACGGGCGTCGGCGCACGCCGGTGGCCGGGCGCGTCCGTTCCTCGGACGCGGTGGGCGTCGTTCGTCAGCGGTCGGAGGTCTCCGCGCTGGTCAGCGCACGACGACGGTCGTCGCCCGAGGTCGCGCGCAGCACCACGACGACCAGCGCTGCCCAGGCCGCGGTGTACAGGGCCGCGAGCACGAGCGGATGGGCGACGGGCGCCCAGGAGTCCGCGTCCGTGCTGAACCACCCGCCGGCGGCCCCGTTGACGTAGCGGTGCATGTTGACCGCGAACGCGGCGACGTTCACCGCGACGAGGCCGACGCCGAGGGTCGCGAGCAGGTTGGTGTGCAGCCACCCCGGCAGCACGTCCGCCGCGCGGGACACGACCAGGCCCGCGAGGAGCACGAACCCGACCGAGAGCGGGAAGATGTAGCGTCCCTGCCAGAAGAACCCGATCGACTGCGCCTGCGCCGCCTGGAACGCGATCGGGAGGGCGAAGACGACGAGGGCCAGTCCCGCCAGCAGGAGGCGGTCCCGCGAGCGGCCGAGGGCCCAGGCCAGGAAGACCACGAAGCCGATGGTGGCCGCGGCGAGCAGGTAGAGCCAGACGGGGACGGCGACGTCCAGCCACCCCAGCGCGGAGATCAGCTGCTGCACGTAGGCGCTCGTGTTCCCGAGCGTGAAGGTCACGGCGTCGCGGAGCGGGATCCCGGAACCGCCCCCGTCGGGTACCGCGCTCGCACCGAAGATCCAGGCCGTGCCGACCGCGCACGCGGCGACGCCCGCCGCCACGCCCCACCACAGTCGGCGGTCGCGGAAGACCTCCCGCAGCGTCGACCAGGGCACGCTCGCGACGCACAGCACCACGATCAGGGCGGCGAAGAACGGGCCGAGGCTCCGCGCGTTGGCGAGGAGGAGCGCAGCGATCCCCACCCGCACGAGGCGCCGCGGCGTGAGCGCGGCGTCCGGGGAGTGCAGCAGGGCGAGGAGGGCGACCCACAGGAGCGCCGCGCCGGTGACCTCGATCGACTGGGGGTTGACCGAGCCGAGGAGGTTCACGACCGTCGGTGTGACGGGGAGCAGCAGCGCGAGCCCGAGCCAGCGTCGCGTCCTGAGCTCGACGATCGTGCGCACGGCGAGCGCCAGCACGAGGGAGGCCAGGGCGGCGTTCACCAGGCGCATGAGAAGGACCGTGTGCTCGCCGCCCCCGGGCAGAAGGCTCGGCAGGCCCACGATCGCGTAGTACAACGGGTTGTAGTTGATCGCGGAGGTCTGGACGGGCGTCGGCGTGTCGATGTCGCCGCTCAGGTCCGGCTGGCACGAGGCCGGCTGGTCGGGGTCGAACGCGAAGCAGTTGGGGTAGAGCGAGAGCTGGAGGTACAGGTTCGGCAGCTCCACCACGCCGATGCCGTTCTCCGCACCGTCGGGCGAGAGGTCCTCGGCACCGCGCACGGTGGCGGCCGCCTTCACGACGTGCGCGGGCTCGTCGACCGACGCCATGAGCGGGTTGCTCACGGCCCACAGGGCGCTGACGGCGAACAGCGCCACGAAGGCTGACCAGAACGCGGCGCGAGGTGTCGAGCGCCGCGCGGTGAACACCCGCTCGACCCACGCGGGAGTGCCGGGGGTGGCAGGGGCGGCGGGGGCGGAGACCGTGGTCTGGGTCATGGTCGACCCTTTCGCGTCAGCAGTCGGCGGGCGGTCGACCAGTACGCGCGCAGCACGCCCTCGAGCGGTCGCGCCGCGGGAGGGAGAGGTGTCTGCGCCGGGTCGAACGTGTCGGTGAGGAGGGAGAACAGCTCGCGGTCCGGAACGGTCCGGGCGCGCTGGACGACCGCACGACGCCGACGGATCCACGACGCGTGGGTGAGGCACCACCACCACCCGGCGACCTTCTGCCGACCCCAGCCCTGCAGGACGGCGACGAGCAGCAGCGCGAGGTCGAACGCGACGAGCGGGAGCGCGAGAGCGGCGAGGGTGGCGCGCTCGTGGCACGTGAGCAGGAGCAGCCAGCGGTTGCGCTCGACGAGGTACATCTTCAGCGGGCTGCGGGAGAACTCGTAGTGGTGGAGCACGCGCGCGTCGCCGAGCACCTGCACGCGCAGGCCCTGCTGCCAGCACCGCCAGCTGAGCTCCATGTCCTCCATGTACGCGAAGTACTCGTCGGGGAACCCGCGCAGGTGCTCCCAGAGGTCGCGCCGCAGGACCAGGCACGCGCCGCTGGCGGAGGCGACGTCGCGGACCGCGGGGACCTCGGCTGCGGGCGTCCCCATCCGGCCGGCCCAGCTCAGACCCAGCACGTGCAGCGGGTTCCCCGCCGAGTTCACGGTGCCGGGGGAGTCGGCGAGGAGGACGGTGGCACCCGCGACACCGACGTCGGGCGCGCCCTCGAGGTGGGTGACGAGGCGGGACAGCGTCGACGGCTCGACGACGGCGTCGCTGTTGACGAGGGCGAGGAACCTCCCGTGCGCACGCCGGGCGCCGAGGTTCACCCCACCGGTGAAGCCGAGGTTCCGGCCGGGGGTGAGGACCTCGACGCGCTCGTCGGCAGGGAGCCGCCCGACGGCGTCGGAGGTGCAGCCGTTGTCGACGACGACGAGCTCGATCGTGACACCCTCGGAGGCCAGGACCGCGCGCACCGCCTCGTGCAGGTACTCCTCGGCGCCGAAGGCGAGGACGACGACGGAGACGTCGGGCTGGGTCACGGGAGGGCCTCTCGGCGGAGCTGGTCCCAGCGGCGGTCCGTCCGGCGCAGGGCGATCGTCAGGGCGAGGAACGAGACGGCCGACCCGATCGTCAGGGCGACCGCGACGCGGAGGTCGAGCGTGCCGGGCAGGGGCAGCGAGACGAGCGCGCCGACGACGCCGGCGGCCCACGCGAGCGCGACGACCCGCTCCTGCTCGTGGGCGAGGAGCGCCTGGGCCTGCACCTGCGCCAGCATGAACACGCCGCCGGAGACCGCCACGACCACGAGGGTGGAGAGCCCGACCGCGAACTCCGGACCGTAGATCAGTGCCAGAGCCTGCTCGCCGAGCAGCCAGACGCCCGCGACACCGGAGACGGCGAGAGCCAGGGCCGCGAGGCGCGCCCCGCGGACTGCCGTCCGGTACCGGACGACGTCGTGCCGCGCGATATGACCCGCCAGGGACGGCAGGAAGACCGCCTGGACCGCGGCGAACAGGAAGAGCGGGATCCGGGCGACGGTCACGGCGGCGACGAAACGACCGCTGAGACCCTGCTGGGCGGGCGTGGCGAGCGCTGCCATGGCGATCGGGCCGAGGCTCGCGAGGACCTGGGCCGCGGTGGACGCGGCGACGAGGGCGCCGATCCCGGCCCCCCGGGGAAGGTCGCGATGTCCCCGCCCGACGTGCAGGAGCGCGCGCGGCGAGGCCGTGACGAGGGTGGCGACCACGGGCGCGAGCACGAGGACGAGCCCGTAGGACAGGCGCGACGCGTCCGGCAGGGCGAAGAGCGCGCCCGCCAGGACGATCCGGAGCGCGCCGTCCACGCCCAGCTGCGCGCCGTACCGGACGAAGCGTCCCTGACCCGCCAGCACTCCCCGGGCGTAGTAGGCGAGCGCCTGGCCGACGAGACCGAGGACCACGACGACGACGATGTCCTGGGCGGAGCCGAAGAACACGTCGGCCAGCCACGGCATGAGGGCGAGGCCCACGACGAGGACGACGGCCGACGCCACGACCCCGAACCGGACCGCCGTGACGACGTTGGCGCCGCGCCCGGTCGCCCGGCTCGCGGCCAGCCGGCGTCCGGTCTCCTGCTCCAAGGGCTGGAACAGGCCGATGCCCAGGGCGTTGAGCACGGTCCACGCGACCGACACGGGTGCGGAGGCCGCGGGACCGAGGTCGCGGCCGACGAGGGCGAGGAAGACGAAGTTGGACAGGCCGAAGAGGCCCAGCCCGCACGCCACCCAGATCGGTCCGAGGTCGGCACGCGTCCTGGAGGGGTCAGCCCTCATCGGTGAGCGTCTCGACGTCGAGGTCGGTGCGCGCGCGCGAACCGCGGGTGAGGACGTCGACGTCGAAGCGGAGCATGGCGACTTCCTCGACCAGGACGCGCGTCTCCTCCTCGAGCGCAGTGGTCTCGACGCTCAGCTGGATGCACACGCCGAGCAGGACCGCGAGGGCGAGCGCGAAGAGGAGGTTGCTCGGCGTCTCGACGCCGACCACGCCCGCGAGGGTCTCGACGACGCCCGGGAACGCGCCGACGACGCACACGGCCACGGCGAGCACCAGCCAGGTGGCCGCGTACTTCTCACGGAGGCGGCGACGGCGGAGGAGGACGACCAGGAAGACGACGAGGGCGACGCACGCGCCCAGGGCGAGGACGTATCCGCTCAAGGGAGGTCTCCTTCGGGCACGACGACGGGCCTGGTCAGTGCGATCGTGAGCGCCAGGACCGCGCGACCGAGGAAGACGGCCGCCTTGGCGGGGTTGTGGGACGGGGTGCCGCCGGCGCGCGGGCGCATCGAGACGCCGACCTGCCGGACCCGCAGCCCCGAGCGCGCGGCGATGACGAGCGACTCGATGGTGTCGCCCAGGTACTCCGCGGGGTAGTCCCGCGCGAACAGCTCGATCGCGCGACGGTTCGAGGCCTTGAAGCCCGAGGTCGTGTCCGTCAGGCGCGTCTTCGTGACCCTTGACAAGGTCACGGAGAGCAGCCGCATCGCCCATCGCCGGGGGCCGCGCACGGCGTACTTGCCCTCGCCGGCGAAGCGGGCGCCGATGACGACGTCGGCGCCCTGCGACTCCAGCACCTCGAGGAGCCTGGGCACCTCGGCGGGATCGTGCTGGCCGTCCGCGTCGAGCTGGACCGCGACGTCGTAGCCGTGGTTGCGCGCGAACTTGTACCCGGCGCGCATCGCCCCTCCGACGCCGAGGTTCAGCGGGAGCTCGAGGACCATCGTCCGGCCGCGTCGCGCCGAGGCGGCGGTGGAGTCGGTCGACCCGTCGTCGACGACGAGGACGTCCGCCCAGGGGATGGAGGCCTCGATGTCGTCGAGGACGCCGGGCAGGGCCTCCTCCTCGTTCCACGCGGGCACGACGACGAGCACGCGAGGAGGTCCGGGGGCGGTCACGGTCGACGATGATACCGCTGCCCGTCCCGGGGGACGGCCTTGCTAGTGTCCCTGTCTCCCGGCCCTTCCCATCGCGACACAGGAACTGGAGCGCCCTCGTGCGAGTCCTCCTCGACGCCACCGCCGTCCCGGCCGACCGTGGGGGCGTCGGCCGCTACGTCGACGAGCTCGTCCCCGAGCTCGTCGCCGCCGGGGTCGACCTCGTCCTCGCCGTCCAGCGACGCGACGTCGACCTCTTCGCGCGCGTCGCGCCGGCCGCCGAGCTCGTGCCCGCGCCCTCGCACGTCGCACGTCGGGCGACGCGCCTGGCGTGGGAGCAGTCCGGCCTGCCGGCGCTCGTGCGCTCCGTGCGTCCCGACGTCGTGCACTCGCCGCACTACACGCTCCCGCTCGTCACGGGGGCACCGACCGTCGTCACGCTCCACGACGCCACCTTCTTCACGACGCCGGAGCTGCACCTGCGGTCCAAGGCCGTCTTCTTCCGCAACGCCATCAAGGTCGCGTCGCGGCGCGCGGACGCGCTCGTCGTGCCGTCCCGCGCGACGCGGGACGAGGTCGTCCGGCTCGTCGGCGCCGACGCCGGGAAGTTCTTCGTCGCGTACCACGGCGTGGACCACGCGCGGTTCCACCCGACGAGCACCGACGAGCGCGAGCGGGTGCGCCGCACGCTCGACGTCGGCGACGCGCCCTACGTCGGCTTCCTCGGGACGCTCGAGCCCCGCAAGAACGTCCCTGCCCTCGTCCGGGGCTGGGTCGAGGCGTGCGCCGGGCTCGAGAGCCCCCCGGCTCTCGTCCTCGCGGGCGGCCGCGGGTGGGACGACCGGATCGACGCCGAGATCGCGCACGTGCCCGACCACCTGACGGTCCGCCGTCCGGGCTATCTGCCGCTCGACGACCTGCCGGGCTTCCTCGGTGGGGCGAGCGTGCTCGCCTACCCCAGCCTCGGGGAAGGGTTCGGCCTGCCCGTGCTCGAGGCGATGGCCTGCCGTGCGACGGTGCTCACGACGCGCGAGCTCTCGCTGCCGGAGGTGGGCGGCGACGCCGTCGCGTACTGCGGGACGGACGACACCTCCATCGCGCGCGAGCTGGGCTCGCTCCTCGCCGACGACGCGCGCCGTGCGGCGCTCGCCGACGCGGCCGCCGTCCGCGCGCAGGAGTTCACGTGGGCCGCCGCGGCCCGCGTCCACGTGGAGGCGTACGAGGCCGCGATCAGGCGCGCAGGGAGGCGATGAACTCCTCGACGGCCGCGGCCGTCGGGAGCAGGCCCTGCTCCGCCGCCTCGTGCAGCCCGGGTGCGGCCTCGTCCTTCGCGGAGAGCTGGGGCGTGAGCGGCGAGCCGTCGCGCGCCGTCGTCGGCCACTCGATGCCGACCGCCGGGTCGAGCGGGTGGATCCCGTGCTCGCGGCCGGGCGCGTAGCCGGTCGAGCACAGGTACAGGACCGTCGAGTCGTCCTCGAGGGAGAGGAAGGCGTGCCCGAGCCCCTCGCCGAGGTAGATGGCCCGACGGTCCACGTCGTCCAGCAGGACCGAGTCCCACTGCCCGAACGTCGGCGAACCGACGCGGACGTCCACGACGACGTCGAGCACCGCGCCCCGGGCGCACGTCACGTACTTGGCCTGTCCCGGCGGGACGTCGGCGAAGTGGATCCCGCGCAGCACGCCTGCGGCGGAGACCGAGCAGTTCGCCTGCTGCAGGTCGAGCGGGTGCCCCACCGCCTCGGCGAAGGGTCCGGCCTTGAACCACTCGAGGAAGACCCCTCGCGGGTCGCCGTGCTGTTGCGGCGTGATCTCCCACGCACCGGGGACGGCGAGCTCGCGGAGCTGCATCGGTCGTACTCCTCTTCCGGACGTCGTGGCGGACCCCGCCGCGGACGTCGCGCGGCGGGCCCTAGGATCTTACGGTGCCCCGACCGGGCGCACGGTGCGGCCCTCTGCGCGACGCGGGCGGGCGCATCTCTGCAGGCCGCCGAGCGCGGCCCACATCCAGGGACGGAGCGTCGTGGACGAGACGATGGACCACGGGACCACGCGGACCGGATCCACCGGGCCATCACGCCGGTGGCTGGTGGTCGGCGCGGGCGGGATGCTGGGACAGGACGTCGTGGCGGCCGTCGCGGCCTCGGGGGACGAGGTCGTGCCGGTGGACCGCCGGTCGCTCGACGTCACGGACCCCAGCGCGACGGCCGCGGCGGCCCGGGGCTTCGACGTGGTCGTCAACTGCGCCGCCTGGACCGCGGTGGACGACGCCGAGTCGCAGGAGCCGGCCGCCTTCGCCGTGAACGGCACGGGCGCCGCGAACGTCGCACGGGGGGCCGCCCGCGCGGGCGCACGGGTCGTGCACGTCTCGACCGACTACGTGTTCGACGGTCGCGCCTCCACCCCGTACGCGGAGGACGCCGCACCCGCGCCGCGGTCCGCCTACGGGCGCACCAAGGCGGCGGGCGAGTGGGCCGTGCGGGCCGAGGCCCCGGACCACCTCGTCGTGCGGACCGCGTGGCTGTACGGGGCGCACGGCGCGTGCTTCCCGAAGACGATGGCCCGGCTCGCCGGCGAGCGCGACGAGCTCACCGTCGTCGACGACCAGGTCGGTCAGCCGACCTGGACGGTCGACCTCGCGGACCTCGTCGTGCGCCTCGTGGCTGCGGGTGCGCCGAGCGGGACGTACCACGGCACGTCGTCGGGCTCCGCGTCCTGGTACGAGTTCGCCCGGCACGTGGTGGCGTCGGCGGGCGGGAGCGCCCGCGTGGTGCCGACGACGAGCGAGGGCTTCGTCCGTCCGGCGCCCCGCCCGGCGTACTCCGTGCTGGGGCACGACGCCCTGCGCGCCGCGGGCGTGGAGCCGATCGGGGCGTGGGAGGAGCGCTGGGCGCTCGCCGCGCCCACCGTGCTCGGCCGGGGCTGACCGGCCGGGGCGGTCAGGCGGGGGTCAGGAGCGACGTCTGCTCGCCGTACGGCAGCGTGGGCGTGAGCCCGGTGCAGCGGGTCTCGCGCAGCCCGCTGCCCTCGATCGCGGGCCGGTACCTGGCCCGGCGGCTGTTGTCGAACACCACGAGACCGTCCGGCGCGAGCCGGCGGACGGCGCGCGCGAGGCTCGCGCCGCGCGCGCGGCCGTCGACCACCACGAGGTCGAACGTCCCGCCCGCGCGGTCGATCGCCGCGACGTAGTCGGCGAAGTCGAGCCCGGACTGCCCCTCCTTCTGGGACGGCACCGCGGGGTGGTCCGAGACCTCCGGCTCGACGAGCTCGACGCTGAGGTTCTCCTGCGCCTCGAACGCGGGACGCATGTACTCGTAGAAGCCCTCGTGGTGCTCGACGGAGTGCACCTCGCCGGCGCGGCGCGCGAGCCACAGCGAGCTGGCCCCCGACCCGTACTCGAAGATCCGCGCGTGCTCGCGGCCGCCGAGCCATGACTCCACCGCGTCGATCGCGTCGTACGTCCACCACGGGACGTCCATCTCGATCATGGCCTGGGGGTCGTACACGCGGGTGAGGCTGTAGAACCAGTGCTTGGTGCGCGCGGCACGGGGAGGAGGGGCGTCGTCGAGGACGTGCAGGGCGCGCAGGCCCGACCCGAGCGTCTTCATGCCCGACACGTAGGCGCTCTTCGACATGCGGAGGACGGTGTCTCTCATCAGGGCTGCTCCTCGGTCGCCGCCAGGCGGCTCCTTCGACGAAGGTACGAGAACGCCACCAGGGCGGCGGCGCCGTCCACGAGAACATAGAGCAGGCGGGAGACCGTGGCAACGATCACACCGGGCGCCGCGCCGAGTCCGCACAGGGCGGCGAAGACGATCTCCCGCAACCCCGCTCCCGCGGGCACGGGGACCGCGACGATCCCCACCGTCCAGGCGGCCACGGCGGCCATGGACACGGCCGCGGGCGACTGCGCGTACCCGAGGGACGCGGTGACGAGCACCGCGGCCCCGCCGACGAAGAGCCACGAGGGCAGCGTCAGGAGGGTCAGCCGCGTCATCGCGGCCCAGCTCGGCACCGTGAGCATCCGGTCTCCCCGGAGCGCGACGTGCATCAGCCGCAGCCCGAGCCCGACGACGCGCGGGTGCAGGAGGACCGCTCCCACGGGGAGGGCGAGGGCGAACCAGGCAACCCAGCTCGGCGCGTCGCCCAGACCGACGGCGAGCGGCCCGACGACGCCGCAGAACCACCCGCCGGACACGACGATCGCGCCGAGCGACAGGAGCGTCGAGGCGTAGCTGGTGCGCCGGTCGATCCCGCCGCGCAGCGACAGCTCGCCGCGCCCGACGATCGCCCAGATCCCCCCGGGCAGGTACTTGCCGATCTCGCCGCCGAAGTACCAGGCGAGGACGTCGGTCACGGTGCGGCCGTGCCCGACGATCCGTAGGCAGTACCACCACGCCGTGGCGAGGACGAGGCCCGCGAGGGCGCTGACCACGAGAGCCACGACGAGGAGCGTCAGGTCGGCCGACCGCAGGTCTCCCGAGATGCGGTCCCACTGCGTGACGACCGTCCACACGCACAGCCCGACGGCGACGACGGCGACCAGGCGGCCCGCGAGGCGGACCCACCGGGCACGGGCGGTGGGGGTGCGGCCGTCGTCCTCGGCGGCACCGGGCTCCTCGGTTGTCACGGGCCCACAGTACGGTGCCGTCCGACGATGCCCCAGGACCCCGCGGCCGGACGCGGCCCGGGCCGGTGCGCGACGGGCTACGCGTCCAGGAGGCTGATCAGGTAGGAGCCGTAGCCGGACTTGACGAGCGCCTCGCCGCGGCGGCGGAGCTCGTCGTCGGTGAGGAAGCCGCGACGCCAGGCGACCTCCTCGGGCGAGCCGATCTTCATGCCCTGCCGGTTCTCGATCGTCCGGACGAAGTCGGACGCCTCGAGGAGCGAGTCGAACGTGCCGGTGTCGAGCCACGCCGTGCCACGGGGGAGGACCTCGACCCGCAGCCGGCCCTGGCGCAGGTACTCGCGGTTGACGTCGGTGATCTCGTACTCGCCGCGAGCCGACGGTTCGAGGTCGCGCGCGATCGCGACGACGTCGTTGTCGTAGAAGTACAGACCGGGCACCGCATAGTTCGACTTCGGCTCGGCGGGCTTCTCCTCGAGCGACAGGGCGCGGCCCTGCGCATCGAACTCGACGACCCCGTAGGCCGTCGGGTCGGACACGCGGTACGCGAAGACGGCGCCGCCGTCGATGTCCTCGAACCGGGTGAGCTGGGAGCCCAGGCCGGGGCCGTAGAAGATGTTGTCCCCCAGGACCAGGGCGGCGGAGTCGTCCCCGATGAAGTCGGCGCCGAGGACGAAGGCCTGGGCGAGGCCGTTGGGCTCGGCCTGGACCGTGTAGCTGATCGAGACGCCGAACTGCGAGCCGTCACCGAGGAGACGTCGGAACTGCTCGGCGTCGTGCGGGGTGGTGATGACGAGGATGTCCTGGATGCCCGCGAGGATCAGCGTGGACAGCGGGTAGTAGATCATCGGCTTGTCGTACACCGGGACGAGCTGCTTGCTCACGCCGAGGGTGATCGGGTGCAGTCGGGTGCCGGAGCCGCCGGCCAGGATGATTCCACGCATGGTCGCCATTGTGCCGCACGCGGGAGCGCTCAGGACCGTGCGGTCCGGCGCGCACCGGCGACCTCGAGCTGCTCGCGCAGGCGCAGGCCGAGGACGGCGACCCAGCGCACCGGTGCCTCGAACCAGCGCCGGTACCGGCGACGCACGTACCGTCGGGCGCTGGCGTGGTGGGCGCGGATCATCGGTTCGGGCGTGCGCTTCCAGGACGCGCCCTGGATGTGGGTCACGGTCGCCGAGGGGACGACGACGTTGTCCCACCCCGCACGGCCGAGCCGTTCACCGAGGTCGAGGTCCTCGAAGAACATGAAGTAGCCGCTGTCGAAGCCGGAGACCGCCTCGAACGCCTCGCGGCGCAGCAGGAGGAGTGCGCCCGAGAGCCAGCCGACGGCGCGCTCGGCCCCGGGGTCCGCGGGGTTCTCCCGGCGATAGCGGCGGGACAGCGGGTTGGACGGCCAGATGCGCACCAGGAGCGCGTGCCCGGCCCCGAGCCACAGCGAGGGGACCGCCCGCGCCGACGGGTACACCGTGCCGTCCTCGTTGAGGATCCGCGGCCCGAGCGAGCCGGCCGCCGGATGGCGCGCGGCGGCGTCGAGCAGGGTGTCCAGGGACCCGGGCTCCCAGACGACGTCGGGGTTCGCGACCACCAGCCACGGGGAGGTGGAGCCCTGCGCGCCGATGTTCGCCGCACGGCCGTAGCCGAGGTTGCCCCCGGACTCCACGAGTCGCGCCGCGCCCTCGTCGACGAGCCCTTGCACGACCGCGCTGGGCCCGCCGTTGTTCACCAGGACCAGCTCGTACGACGCGCTCGTCGCCGTGCGCAGCGAGCGCACGAAGGCCTCGAGCTCGGGGCCGGGGTTGAACACGACGCAGACGACTCGGACGGCAGGAGGGACCGGCGGAGGGGCGGACGGCATGGCACGCGAGCCTAGCGGTCGAGCGGCGCGCGCCAGGCACACCGCCGGCGATTGGGGCGTAGGGTCCCGATCGGATAGCCTCCTCGCGAAATCGGCCCGAAGGACACGTCGTGAAAATCTCAGTGATCGGTTGTGGTTACCTCGGTGCCGTGCACGCAGCGTGCATGGCCAGGCTCGGCCACGAGGTGGTGGGGGTCGACGTCGACGAGGCGAAGATCGCCGCGCTCGCGGAGGGGCGCGCGCCGTTCTTCGAGCCCGGCCTGCCCGAGCTGCTCGGCGAGGTCTCCGGCACCGGAGCCCTCCGTTTCACCACCGACATGGCCGAGGTCGCCGGTTCGCAGGTCCACTTCGTCTGCGTCGGGACGCCCCAGCGACGGGGCGAGTACGCCGCCGACCTGCGGTACGTCGAGAGCGCCGTGGACGCGCTGATCCCTCACCTGCGCGACGGCGACCTGGTCGTCGGCAAGTCGACGGTCCCGGTCGGCACCGCAGCCGGTATCGCGGAGCGGCTCGGGCGCGAGGCTCCCGGCGTCTCCCTCGCCTGGAACCCGGAGTTCCTCCGCGAGGGCTTCGCCGTCAAGGACACCCTCCACCCCGACCGCCTGGTCTACGGCGTCCCGGGTGGCGAGGCGGGGGAGCTGGCGGTCGCGCAGCTCGACGAGGTGTACGCCGGGCCGTTGTCGGAGCACACCCCGCGCGTCGTCACCGACTACCCGACCGCGGAGCTCGTGAAGGTCGCCGCGAACTCGTTCCTCGCGACGAAGATCTCGTTCATCAACGCCATGGCCGAGCTGTGCGAGGAGACGGGTGCGGACGTCACGCGGCTCGCCGACGCCATCGGCTACGACGACCGCATCGGGCGCAAGTTCCTCAACGCGGGCCTCGGCTTCGGTGGCGGCTGCCTCCCGAAGGACATCCGCGCCTTCATGGCGCGTGCGGGGGAGCTCGGCGCGGACCAGGCGGTCGCGTTCCTCAAGGAGATCGACGCGATCAACACCCGGCGTCGGGTCCGGATGGTCGACCTCGCGCGCGAGGTGCTCGACGGCTCGATCGTGGGCAAGCGCATCGCCGTGCTCGGCGCGGCGTTCAAGCCCAACAGCGACGACGTCCGGGACTCGCCGGCCCTCGACGTGGCGGTGCAGCTCGCGCGACAGGGCGCGGACGTCCGCGTGACGGACCCCGAGGCCGTCCCGAACGCGCGGCGCCTGCATCCTGAGCTCCGGCTCGTCGAGTCCCTGGACGAGGCCGTCGTGGACGCCGAGATCGTGCTGCTGCTCACGGAGTGGCAGGAGTACCGCGAGCTCGTCCCGGCGGAGCTCGCGGAGAAGGTCGCGGGGCTGCGGATCCTCGACGGACGGAACGTCCTCGACCCGGTCGCGTGGCGCGCCGCCGGGTGGACCTACCGGGCGCTCGGCCGTCCCTGACCCGTCGCCCCGCACCGTCCCTGCGGTTTGCGTCAGCCGGTGACGCGCTCGTCGCGAGCGATGCGCTCGAGGCGCGACGGGTCCTGCGTCCGCACGAGGACCGCGGACCCGTCGGACGCCCACAGACGCAGAGCGGTCCGCAGGACGCCGTCCAGGGGCTGCCCTGCCGTGGGCAGGAGCTCCCGGCGGCCGGCTCCTGCCGTCCCGCCCTGCGTCCCCTCGGGCGTCACGGGAGGAACGAGACCGGCGTGCTCCCAGGTGGCGGTGCCGGTGACGGCGGGAAGGGCGAGGTCCGGGTCGGGGACCCAGGCGACCTGGTCGCCGTACGTCATCACGGCCGACGCCGCGTCGATCGCGCCGGGAGGCAGGGCGCCGTCGAACCGGCGGGCGAGCGCCGGGAGCGAGACCGCGACGATCTCCGCCCCGGAGTCGTCCCACTCCGCGGGCCGCGTCGTCACGACGACGTCCGGTCGCTCGGGCGCCCGGGTCACCCCGCCTTCCTCGACCAGCACCGCCGTCGCCCCGACCCGCCACACGGCGAACGCCCAGACGACGGTGCGCCAATGCACGGGGAGGTCGATCACGACCCGCGTTCGGGGCCCGGCGTCGAATTCCTCGACGAGCAGGTTCGTCGTCTTGTTGATCCAGTTTTCAAGCACCGCGCCGGACAGCTCGACGCGTTCACCGTCGTCGCCATACCACGTGAGCCGGGGACGGCCGGGCTCGCGGGTGATCAGACGCAGCAGGTCAGCGACGTGAGCCGGGCGTTCGCGGGGAGCATCGGGGCCGACCGTGGAAGCGTGGGGAGAGGTCACCATGGCACCACCCTAGGCGGTGTGCTATGCGTCCGGACATGTCGGGATTTCACCCCGGCGCCTTCGCGGGGCTATCACATTTCGGCTTGACGGCTGAGGACGACACGCGTGTAATTTCTTCAATGCAGTTTCTCGTGAACGGCATGAAGGGGCGCACGATGTGGAACATTCTGGACGGAGCCGGAGCGGACATTCCCTCCGACGCAGGGCGTGAGGTGGAGCGGGTAGCACCGGTGCTGCCGCTCTTCGGCGAGCCGGTCGACGACGGGCTCATGGGATGGCAGGAGCGTGCCCTGTGCGCGCAGACCGACCCGGAGGCCTTCTTCCCGGAGAAGGGCGGGTCCACGCGCGAGGCCAAGAAGGTCTGCACGGGCTGCGAGGTCCGCGCGGAGTGCCTCGAGTACGCGCTCGAGAACGACGAGCGCTTCGGCATCTGGGGCGGACTGTCCGAGCGGGAGCGCCGCAAGCTCAAGCGCCGCGTGGTCTGACGGCGGTCGAGGCCTGAGGGGACGGGCGGCACGAGCGCCGTCCCGACGTCCGTGCGGGCCTTCTCCGGCGGGGTCCGACACCCCGCCACACCGGGGCGCGCAAATGCCGGGTCCGGCGCCGTCCTCGTCGCATGATCGACGGGACATGACTTCCGCGGACCTCACGAGCAGCACGCGCGCGGCCCTCCCCGGGCCGGCGCAGACCGTCGTGCGCGCGCCCGTCGGCGCCGCGCCCCCGGCGTCACCCCCGACCGGTGTGCCGGTCTCGGCGCCCGACGTCGTCGCGACGGTGACCGGTGCGCTTCCCGTCGTCGTGAGCGTGACCGCGGTCGTCGTCACGCGCGGCGAGACCCCGTACCTGCGCCGCACGCTCGCCGCGGTGCGCGCCCAGACGAGCGGCCCGGACGCCGTGGTGGTCGTCGACGCGGCGAGCGCGGGGGCCGCCGGTCAGTACCCCGACCTCCACCTCGGCGACGCCCGGTTCGTCGCGGCGCCCAGGGCCCGCTCGTTCGGCGACGCCGTGGACGCCGCCCTCGCGAACCACGACGCGGGCACCTGGCTCTGGCTCCTGCACGACGACTCCGCGCCGGCGCCGGACGCCCTCGCCGAGCTGCTGCGCGCCGTCGAGCACTCGAGCGCCGTGGCCGTCGCGGGCCCGAAGCAGGAGCGCTGGTCGCCCGGCACGGCGTCCGAGCCGGCGGACCCGTTCGAGGCCGGGAGCCCGGGGCACCTCCTCGAGGTCGGCTTCACGACGACGCCGCTCGGCCGCCGGATGACGGGCATCGACGACGACGAGATCGACCAGGGCCAGCACGACGCGCGCGACGACGTGCTCGCCGTCGGCCTCGCGGGCGCGCTCGTGCGACGGACCGTGTGGGAGGAGCTCGGCGGGACGGACCCGGAGCTCGGTGCGTTCGGCGACGGGCTGGACCTGTGCCGCCGCGCCCGGCTCGCGGGACACCGGGTGGTCGTCGTCCCGTCCGCCGTCGTGCGTCACGTGCAGGCCTCGCTCCTCGGGCTGCGGGACCGGTCCGCGCGCCGGCCCGGTGCGGAGGCGCCCCGTCCCGACCCGGACGCGTCGTACGTCCAGCGACGACGGGCGCACCTGCACGCGCGTCTCGTCGGGGTCGCGCTGCCCTGGGTGCCGTTCGTCGCGCTGGCGATGCTCGTCGCGGCCCCGTTCCACGCGATGTACCGCCTGCTCGTCAAGCAGCCCGGCCACGCGCGCGACGAGATCGTCGCGCCGCTCTGGGCGCTGGCACGGGTCGGGCCGGTCGTGCGGGCGCGCCGACGGGCGGGGCGGACCGCGCGGCTGCCGCGCAGCACGCTGCGCCCGCTCAAGGGGACGTGGCGCGAGGTCCTCGCGGAGCGCCGGGACCGTCGCCTCGCGCGGGCGGAGCTGCGGCGCACCGTGTGGGCGCCCACGGACATCGAGCGACGCGAGCTGCGCGCCCTCGCCGTGCGCCGTCGTGCCGGGCTGGGCGGCGTGGTCCTTGCGCTCGGCGGGCTCACCGCGCTCGTGTTCGGCCCGCTCGTCGGTCCGCTCCTGTCCGGGGGGCGGCTCGTCGGCGGAGGCGTCCTCCCGGCCGGCAGCACGCTCGGGGACGTGTGGCGGGCGGCCACGACAGGGTGGGTGACGACGGAGCTCGGGGCGTCGGCGCCTGCCGACCCGTTCGTCTCCGTGCTCGTCCCCGGTGCGCTGCTCGCGGGCGGGTCGGCGCAGACCGCCGTCGACGTCCTCGTCCCGGCCTGCTTCCTCGTGGCCGGGCTGGGCGCATGGTTCGCGGCCGGCACGCTCACGCGCTCGGTGGCCCTGCGCGGGTGGGCGACGCTCGTCTGGGTCGCGGCGCCGAGCCTGCTCGCGTCCGTCGCCTCGGGGCGCGTCGGTGCCGTCCTCGCGCACGCCGCCCTGCCGTGGGTCGCGCTGACCGTCGTGCGTGCCGTCGGGCTGCAGCGGGTCGACGTCGTGGCGCCGGCGACGCCCGACGCCCCACGCCGCGCCCCCCGTCCCGAACCGGGCTCGCTCGCCGCGGCGGCGGCAGCCGGCTTCGCGTTCGCGGTGGCCGTCGCGGGGGCGCCCGTCCTGCTTCCCGCGGGTCTCCTCGCGCTCGGTGTCGCCGCGCTGGGCGTGCGCCGCCACCGCCGCTATCTCGCCCTCGTCCCGGTCCCCGCGGTCGTCGTCTTCGCCCCGTTCCTCGTGCACGCCGCCCGCACCTGGTCCGACGGCGGGTGGCGGCTCCTGCTCGCCGACCCCGGGTCCCCGGTCGCGTCGACCGCGGCCCCCGGGTGGCAGCAGGTGCTCGGCCTGCCCGTCTCCCCCCAGCCGTGGTTCGGCGCGGACGGGGCGGGCGCCGCCGACCTCCTCGCGCGGTGGGCGCCCCTCGTCGCGGGTGGCGTCGTCGTCGTGCTGGCCGCCGTCGCGGTCCTCCGGGGACGCCGCGTCGCCGCGGGCGCCTGGTTCGTCGCGGCCGCCGGGGTCGGCGCGGGGATCCTCGCGGGAGCGACGACGGTCGCGCCCGGTCCGTCGGTCGACGCGCCGGTCACGGGCTGGCCGGGTGCGGGTGTGTCCCTCGCGCTCCTCGCGCTCCTCGGCGCGGCGCTCGCCGGGCTGCCCCGTCTCCCGGAGCGCGACGCGGCCGCGTGGCGCACGGGCAGCGTCGTCGCGCTCGCGCTCGTCGTCACCCTGCTCCCGCTCGGGACGGTCACGTCGTGGACCGCGCAGGTCCTCGACCGCTCCGACGCGAGCGTGGGAGCGGTCCGCGCCACCACGCAGCCCGTCGTCCCACCGGTAGGCCGCCAGACGCAGACGTCCCCACGGCAGGCCCGCGTCCTGACGCTCGAGCCCGGGGAGGACGGCGTCGTCGCGTACGCCGCGCTGCGCGGGGACGGACCCCAGGCCGTGGACTCGTCCGCCGTCGTGCGGTCGCGGCAGCAGGTCGCGCCGGGGGCCGTCGAGGCCGACCTGCCCACGACGGTCGCCGAGCTCACCGCGGGCACGTCCGACGACGCCGCGGCGCGCCTCGCGCGGCTGGGCGTCGGGGCGGTCCTCGTCCCGGCGTCCGTCCCGGCGGACCAGGACCGGGCCGAGCTGGTCGCCCGGCTCGACATGGTGCCGGGCCTCGAACGGATGACGGAGGGACAGTCGGAGGTGACGTGGCGGGTCGCGCCACAGGGTGTCGAACCCTCGTACGCGCGACTGGAGACCGACGACGGCACGGTCGAGCCGCTCGAGGCCGACCGGAGCGCACTGCGCCCCGTCGACGTCGGGGTGGCAGCCGGGCCGGCGGACCGCACCGTCGTGCTCGCGGAGAACGCCGCTCCTGGCTGGCGCGCGACGCTCGACGGGCGAGCGCTCGACCCCGTCGACCCGGCGCTCACGGGCGGGTTGCAGGCGTTCGCCGTCGGACCGGACGACGGACGTCTCACGATCTACCACGCCGCGGACCACCGGACGGGGTGGCTGGCGGTCACGGGCGTCGTGCTGCTCGTGTACGTCCTGCTCGCGGTCCCGGTGCGGCGACGTCGGCCGGTGGCACGATGACGGCCCGGCGCTCCGTCGCCCGTCGGCTCGCGACGACCGGCGCAGGGGTGGTCGGCATCCTCGCCGTCGGCGCGGTCGCGGCGTTCGGCGGTGTCCTGACGGACCGTGTCCCCGAGCCGGAGGTCGCCGACCCCGTCGAGCACGTGACGGTGGCCCCCGCGCAGGACGTCCTCGTCTGCCCCGGACCCGCGCGGCTCACCGACCCCGAGGCGGTCGGGGACGCACAGTTCGGGCCGGCGCCGGTCGGTACGACGAGCGTGCTGCGGGCTGCGGTCGCGGGTGACGCGACGTCGGTGCTCACACCGCTCGACGGCAGCGAGGGCGTCGAGCTGGACGCCGGCGCCGACACGGCCGGTCCTGCCGCGACGACGGTCGAGGACCCGACCGTCGGGTCCGTGCTCGCGGTCCGGCCGGGCGACGGCGACGCGCCGCGCCCCGCGGCGGCCGTGGGCTCCGTCACCACCGCGGGCGACCTGAGGGGTCTCGCCGCGGCGAGCTGTGGTCGGCCCGGGGTCAGCCACTGGCTCGTCGGTGGCAGCACCGAGGTCGGCAGCAGCGCGCAGCTCGTGCTCCAGAACCCCGGGCTGACACCCGCGACCGTCCAGGTGAGCGTCTGGGGCCAGGGCGGCGAGGCCGTGCTCGCCGGCGGCGGGCAGCAGCTGGTGGGTCCCGGCGAAGAGGTCGTGACGCTCGTCGAGGCCGCCGCGCCCGAGCAGCGTCGACTCGTCGTGCACGTCGAGGCGTCCGGCGGGCTCGTCTCCGCGTACCTGCAGCACACCACCCTCGACGGACTCGTCCCTCTCGGGGTCGAGTACGTCGTGCCGGGCACCCAGCCGACGCACGACGTCGCGCTGACGGGGTTCGCCAGCGTGGGCGAGGCCGTCGACGACCCCCACGCGCCGCAGGTGCGCGTGCTCGCACCCGGCCCGGACCCGGGGACGGCGCGCGTCGTCGTCCACGGTGCGGACGGCGTCGTCCCGCTGCGCGGGGCGGAGGAGGTCGCGCTCACCCCGGGCGTCGTGACGGACGTGTCCCTGGGTGGGCTGCCCGAAGGCCGGTACACGGTCGCGGTCCACGCCGACGTCCCCGTCGTCGCGGGGGGGTCGGTCGACCGGCGCGGCGAGCCGGACCCGGACCTCCTCCACGACGAGCGGCAGTACGACCGCGCCTGGATCGCGGCGGTGCCGCTCGCGGAGCCCGACGCCGCGGGGTCGACCCCGGCGGGCCAGGTCGCGCTCGTCCCCGGCACGTCGTCGAGCCTGTCGCTCGCCGCGGTGCCGGTCAAGGACGGGGCTTCCGACCCTCCTGCCGGAGAGCTCGAGCTCGCGGTGCGCGGCTACGCCGCCGACGGGTCGCTCCTCGGGGAGGAGACGGTCGCCGTACCGGCCGGGACGACGACCACGCTCGACGCAGGGTCGTTGCGACCGGAGGGGTCGGACGACCCGCCGGCGACCGTCACCGTCGACGTCGTCCGCGGCGCCGAGGGAGTCGTCCCGCTCTGGTCCGTGCTCGCGAGCGCCGGCCCGCCGAGCGGGGACAAGGGCGACAGGACGCCGAGCCTGCTCTCCGTGCTGCTCCCGGTCGCGGACGGCTCCGCGCCGCGCGAGGTCGCGGTCCGCGCGTCGGGCACGGCGGGGCTCGGCCCCTAGTCCTGGCGCCCGGTCGGGGCGTCAGTGGTCGCCCGTGTAGCGCGGGTCGATCTCCTCGGGCGAGCGGGCGAGCAGGTGCGCGACCTGCTCGACCACCACGTCGCGCACGAGGTCCTCGAGATCCTCGGCGTCGAGCGCCCGCGCCTCGACCGGCCGGCGGTAGACGACGACCCGGGACGGCTGGCCCGACTCCGCCGGGAAGCACCGCCCGAGCGGAACGACGCCCTGCTCCCACGGCGCGGGGTCGGACGGCGGGACGTCCTCGACGGCGAACTCGGTGCCCCGGAGCTGCTTGGACCACGTGCGCTCGACGCGCTCGACCACGTCGACCACGACGTCGTCGAACCGCTCGGCCCGCGTCCGGTTCGCCGGGGCGGACGGCGGGAGGAGCGGCCCGCGGAGGCCGCGGCCCCGACGGTCGCGCCGTCGTGCCGCCGGGCCCTGGCCACCCGGTCCGGGCGCTCGCAGCGGGATGTCGAGGTCGTCGAACGACGGTTCGCCGGGCGCCTGCTCCACCGGCGCCGGGGGGCGGCGACCGGCGGCCCGGTCGCGCGACCGGCGACCGCGCCCCGCCGGCTCGGGCCGGGAACCGGGGAAGGAAGGGATGCCGCGCACACGACGACTGTAGACGCGCAGGCGGGCCGCTGTCCTTCTGCGGTCCTCGCCGTGACGTGCCGTGCCGCGGCACCGTGACCGCGACGGCGTGTGCCGCGTCCACCGACCTGGCGAAGGGCGTAAGGTCACCCCGTGAGATCCGTCAGGCAGTGCTCGCGCACGGCGTGCGTCCGTGCCGCCGTCGCGACCCTCACCTACGTGTACGCCGACTCGACGGCGGTCCTGGGCCCTCTCGCGCACCTCGCCGAGCCCCACAGCTACGACCTGTGCGCCGAGCACGCCGAGCGACTCACCGCCCCGCGCGGGTGGGAGGTCGTCCGGCTCTCCCCGGAGTTCGTCGAGACCGGCCCGAGCGACGACGACCTGTCGGCGCTCGCGGACGCCGTCCGTGAGGCGGGCAAGGTCCGGAGCGAGCCCGAGCCGGCCGCCGTGACCGAGGTCGGGCGGCGCGGCCACCTGCGCGTGCTGCGCGCCGAGGGGGACTGAGCCCGGCGTTCGCCGGCAGGGCGCGCCTGTCGTCCTCTACGGGGTCCGCACGCTACGGCGTCCGCACGCTACGGCGTCCACACGCAGACGACGTGGCCGTGCCCGCCGACCTGCAGGGGCCCCGCAGCGTGGGGCACGAACGCGGACTCGCCCCGGGCGAGGACCAGGTCGTCGTGGGTGCCGTGCAGCACCGCCTTCCCGTCCAGGCACAGGACGATGCGAGGGCCCTCCGACGGGAACGTCAGGGTCTCCTCCTCGTCGACGTCGGCGACCACGAGGCCGAACTCCTCGACCGGGACCCGGTACGTGTGGACCTGTCCGCGGTCGCCCGACGTGGTGACGGTGGGGACCGTGGGACCGCTCGGCTCGAAGACGGCGCACTCGACCAGCGCCGCCTCGTCGACCCGCTTCGACGTGAGGCCCGCTCGCAGCACGTTGTCCGAGCTCGCCATGACCTCGATGCCGAGGCCGCTCACGTAGGCGTGCACCACGCCGGCCGGGATGAACAAGGACTCGCCGGGCTCCAGGGTCACCCGGTTGAGCAGGAGCGAGACGAGGGCTCCGGGGTCGCCGGGGTGCTGCTCGGCGAGGAGCATGACCGTGCGGTCGGCTCGCTCGTAGGGAGAGCCGCCGTCCAGGCGGCGGCGCACGGACTCGAGGGATGCCTCGAGCGCGGCGGGAGTGCCCGCGTCGTGGCGCGACGCGACGAGTCCTGTGAACGCGGCGCGGATGCCGCGGGCCGACCTGTCCGCGGCGAGCACCGAGCGGACGGTCGCGACGAGCGGTCCGTCGAGACCGTCGAGGAGGGAGAGGACGGCGCGCGGGGTGCGGAAGCCGACGAGCCCCTCGAACTGCGAGAGCGCGACGACCATCTCGGGCTTGTGCTGGTCGTCGTGGAACGAGCGGTCGGGCGAGCCGTGGGGCAGCCCGTCGAGGTTCTCGCGGTTGAACCCGGCGCGTGCGTGGTGGGGCCGAGGATGCACCTGGAGCGAGAGGGCACGGTCGGCGGCGAGCACCTTGAGCAGGTACGGCAGTCGCGGGCCGAAGGCGTCCGCGACGCGTCGTCCGAGCATCCCCTCCGGGTCGCCCTGCACGAGGTCGGCGAGCGAGACCTGCTCGGGCACGTCGCCGGGTGCCGCGTCGAGCACGGTCGACGGCGCGCTCCGGTGTGCACCGAGCCAGAGCTCCGCGGCGGGCCGGCCGTCCGGGGTCGAGCCGAGGAGCTCGTGGATCCGTGTGGGCGATCCCCAGTCGTAGTGCTGGACCGTGTTGTCGAGCCGGAAGTGCCGGTTGTGCATGCTGAGAGGTCTCGCGTCCGTCGGGCGGGGGCGCGTCCTGCCCTCCGCGGTCCGATGAGTTCTCCGGCCAGCGTAGCCGAGGGCCCTCGACCTCCCGGGTGCCGCGCGGGCGGGACCCGAGGAGAGCCTGCGGCCCGTCCCCACTACTGTTGTCGGGTGACCACGAGCGATCTCTCCCACCTCATCAAGGCCTACGACGTCCGGGGTACCGTCCCGGACCAGCTGAACCCGGAGGTGACGAGGGCGATCGGCGCCGCGTTCGCCCGGGCCGTCGTGCTCCCGGAGGCACCGGTCGCGGGCGGCGGCACGGCCGCGCGGCCGAGCGTCGTCGTCGGGCACGACATGCGGGACTCCGGGCCGGAGCTCGTGGACGCGTTCGCCGCCGGGCTCGCGGACGCGGGCGTGGACGTGACCCGGATCGGGCTCTGCTCGACGGACGGGCTGTACCACGCGTCGGGCGTGCTCGGCGTGCCGGGCGCTATGTTCACCGCGAGCCACAACCCGGCCGCGTACAACGGCATCAAGCTGTGCCGCGCGGGCGCGCGCCCCGTCGGGCAGGACTCGGGCCTCGCGGAGGTCCGCCGCCTCGCGGAGAGCTACCTGGACGACGGCCTCCCGACCGCCGTGGACGAGCGCGGCGCGGTCGCCGACCGCGACATGCTCGCGGACTACGCGGCGTTCCTCCGCGGTCTCGTCGACCTCTCCGGCATCCGTCCCCTCAAGGTGGTCGTGGACGCAGGGAACGGCATGGGCGGGTACACGGTCCCCGCCGTCCTCGGGACCGGCGCAGGCCTGCCGGCGCTGCCCCTCGACGTCGTCCCGCTGTACTTCGAGCTCGACGGGACCTTCCCGAACCACGAGGCCAACCCGCTCGACCCCAAGAACCTCGTGGACCTGCAGGCCGCGGTCGTCGAGCACGACGCCGACCTGGGCCTCGCCTTCGACGGCGACGCCGACCGCTGCTTCGTCGTCGACGAGCACGGCGACCCGGTCTCGCCGTCCGCGATCACCGCGCTCGTCGGGCTGCGCGAGGTCGGCAAGGAGCTCGAGGCAGGGCGCACCCCGACCGTGATCCACAACCTCATCACGTCGCGAGCGGTCCCGGACTTCCTCGGTGCCGCGGGCGCGAGGACGGTGCGCACGCGCGTCGGCCACTCGTTCATCAAGGCGCAGATGGCCGACAACGACGCCGTGTTCGGCGGCGAGCACAGCGCCCACTACTACTTCCGCGACTTCTTCTTCGCGGACACGGGCATGCTGGCCGCGATGCACGTGCTCGCGGCGCTCGGGAACCAGCCGCACCCCATGTCGGCGCTCGGGGAGATGTACGAGCCCTACGTCGCCTCCGGCGAGATCAACTCGACCGTGGCCGACGTCCCCGCGGCGCGGGCCCGCGTGGTCGAGGCCTACGTGACGCAGCAGGGCGCCGGACCGGTCGACGTCGACGAGCTCGACGGCCTGACCGTCTCGCACTGGGACTCCCACCCGCAGTGGTGGTTCAACCTGCGTGCGTCCAACACGGAGCCGCTGCTGCGGCTCAACGTCGAGGCCGCGGACCAGGACATCCTGGAGAAGGTGCGCGACGACGTCCTGTCGCTCGTGCGCGCGGCCGACGCCGCGGCGTCGGGCACGACGAGCGAGGAGCGAGCATGAGCCTGAACGTCGACCCCTGGGTGCGCGAGGCCCTGCGCTGCCCGGTGACGGGTGCGACGCTCGTGGACGGCACCGGCCCGGACGGCGCGCCCGAGCTGCACTCGACGGACGCGGAGCGACCCCTGGCGTACCCCGTGCGCGACGGGATCCCGGTCCTCCTCGAGGACGACGCCCGGGCGCTCTGAGCGCCGACGGCACACGCACGAAGGCCGGCTCCCCGTGAGGGAGCCGGCCTTCGGTGTCGAGGTGCGGGTCAGACGCCCGCGGCCTCCTTGAGGTCGTCGACGAACGTCGGGTTCTCCTCGAGCCACGCCTCGACGGCCGCATCCTCGTCGGAGTACTCGTCGGAGTTGAACATCATGTTCTCGAGCGAGAACAGCTGCTCGTCGTCCAGCTCGAAGGCCCCGACGAGCTTCGTGAGCGTCGGGTAGCGGTCCTCGAAGTCGCCCGCACCGTACGTGTGGATCTCCTCGGCGTCGCCCAGCGTGCCCTCGGGGTCCTCGAGGTCGCGGACGGGGAACTCGTCGTAGGCCCAGTGCGGGCGCCACAGGGTCACGGCGATGTTCTCGCCGGAGTCGGTCGCGCCCTTGAGCTCGGCGAGCATCGCCGGGGTCGACGAGATGGTGTAGTCCATGTCCTCGAGGCCGTAGGTCGGGATGACCTCCTCCTGGGTGACCTTCGTCAGGCCCGCGCCCGCCTCGATGCCGACGAGCTTGTTGCCGTACTCGTCGGCCATGTCCGCGAGGTCCTCGAGCGACTGGGCCGGGGAGTCCTCGTTCACCGCGACGGTGAGCTTGGCGTCGTCGTACCAGACGCCGAGGTCGGAGACGTCGTCCCCGTACTCGTCGAGGTAGGACGCGTGCGTGATGGGCAGCCACGCGTCGAACAGCAGGTCGAAGTCGCCGCCGGCGAGACCGGTGAAGACGATGCCGATGTCGGCCGTCTGCGTCTCGACGTCGTAGCCCTCGTCCTCGAGGATCGCCTTCCACAGGTGGGAGACCGCGATGCCCTCGTCCCAGCCGGAGGGGATGCCGATCGAGACCGACGTCTCGTCCTCGCCCGTGGAAGCGTCGCCGGAGTCCCCGGACTCGGTGTCGGACGCGCAGGCGGACAGGCCGAGGCCGAGGACGGCGGCGGTGGCGACGGCCGCGGTGCGGCGACGGGTGGTGGTACGTGCGGGGGTCATGAATTCCTTCCTGGGGTCCTGCGGACCCGGGGGCGGTGGTGCCCGACGGCGCGCGGACGCGCCGTCGGACGGCTGGCGGGGTGGGCCGGGCGGCCCGGCGGTGGCTCAGACGCGCGCGGCGGCGAGAGCCCGGGAGACGGGTGCGCGGTCGGCGAGGGCCGACGTCACGCGGTCGAGGAACATCGCGAGGATGACGACGGACAGGCCGGCCTCGAAGCCGAGCGCGACGTCGATGCTGCTCAGCGCCTGGACGACGGGCTGCCCCAGGCCGCCCGCGCCGACGAAGCCGGCGATCACGACCATCGACAGGGACAGCATGATCACCTGGTTGACGCCCGCCATGATCGTGGGCATCGCGAGGGGGAGCTGGATCTGGCGCAGGATCCGGCCCGGGGTCGAGCCGAACGCGTGGCCGGCCTCGACCACCTCCTTGTCGACCTGGCGGATGCCGAGCTCGGTGAACCGCACGCCGGGCGCCATCGCGAAGACGATCGTCGCGATGATGCCGGGCACGGGGCCGGTGAGGAAGATGACGACGGTCGGGATGAGGTACACGAACGCCGGCATGGTCTGCATGAAGTCGAGCACGGGTCGGACGGTGCGCGAGACCCGGTCGTCGCGTGCCGCCCAGATGCCGAGCGGGATCGCGATCGCGAGGGTGATCGCCGTGGCCAGGAGCACGAGCGCGAGCGTGTCCATCGCGTTGTCCCACTGGGCGACCCCGGCGATGACGAGGAAGCCGACGAGCGAGCCGACGGCGAGCTTCCACCCCTTGGCGGCGAGCGCGAGCGCGGCGAGCGCGAGCGCGACGATCCAGAAGGGCGGGGTCGCGAGCACGGTCTCGAAGACGTCGTAGATGCTCGTGAGCACGTCCTTGATGACGTCGAAGACGGGGTCGAAGACGTCGGTCACCCAGTCGACGAAGGCCTCGACCCACTCGCCGAGGGGCAGCCGGGGAACGAGCGTGTCGGTCATCGGGCACCTCCCTCGGTCACGGGGCGGCCGTCCACGGCGCCGTCCTCCACGGGGTGGTCGGCCAGCGCGGCCTGCGCGGGCGGAAGGTCCTCGGCGCGGCCGTGCGCGACGGCCTCCCGGACCGCGGGCACGGAGACCTCGCCGGTACGGGGCTGGTCGCCCGGGACCATGGCCTCGAGCAGCGTCACGCGGGGCACGACGCCGACCAGACGGCCGGAGCCGTCGGTGACGGCGACCGGCAGCGGGGACTCCGCGGCGGGCGCGAAGATCTCCGCGAGGGGGGTGTCGGGGGAGACGGGCGCGACGCCGTCGCGCACGATGCCGTCGAGGGACTCCTTGCCGGCCTTGAGCGCGGTGACCGCGTCGGCATCGCGCACGACGCCCTGGAGGCGGCGCTGGCGGTCGACGACGTACGCGGCCGACACCTGCGCCTCGCGCATGGTGCGGCTCGCCTGGCGCGGGCCGCCACCCATCGGGACGACGACGGCCGGGCGCACCATCACGGACGACGCGGTGAGGACGCGCGTGCGGTCCACGTCGGCGACGAACTGCGCGACGTAGTCGTTCGCGGGGTCGGAGAGGATCTGCTCGGCGGTGCCGATCTGGACGATGCGGCCGTCGCGCATGACGGCGATCCGGTCGCCGAGGTGCATGGCCTCGTTGAGGTCGTGCGTGATGAAGACGATCGTCTTGCCGAGCGTCTGCTGGAGCTCGAGGAGCTGCTCCTGCATCTCGCGGCGGATCAGCGGGTCGAGCGCGCTGAACGCCTCGTCCATGAGCAGCACGTCGGTGTCGGCCGCGAGGGCGCGGGCGAGCCCGACGCGCTGGCGCATGCCGCCGGAGAGCTGCGACGGCAGCGAGTCCTGCCAGCCGCCGAGCCCGACGAGGTCGAGCGCCTGCTGCGCCTTCTCGCGGCGCTCGGCCTTGCCCATGCCCTGGATCTCCAGGGGGTAGGCGGCGTTGTCGAGCACGGTGCGGTGGGGCAGGAGCGCGAAGTGCTGGAACACCATGCTCACGTGCTTGCGGCGCAGCGCGCGCATCTGCTGGGCGTCCGCCTGCGCGAGGTCGGTGCCGCCGAGGAGGACGTGGCCCGAGGTCGGCTTCCACAGGCCGTTGAGCATGCGGATGAGCGTCGACTTCCCGGAGCCGGACAGTCCCATGACGACGAAGATCTCGCCCTGCTTCACGTCGAAGCTCGCGTCGATGACCGCGGCGGTCCCGAGGGGCTTGACGTCGTCGCGCGACGCGCCCTGCTCGAGCCGGCGCACGGCCTCGACGGGCTTGCGCCCGAAGACCTTGTAGACGTCGCGGACCGAGAGCGCGGTCTCGCGCTCGCCCGTCCCGGCGTGCGCGGTGCCGACGGATCCCTCCGTCCCTGGTGATGCGGTGGTGCTGAGTGCTGTCATGCGGCGGTGTCGCCACCTTCCGTCCGTGGACCAGCGCGTGGGCACCGGACGGGTCACCCCGCAGCGGGGGACGTCGACGGTGAGGGGCACGAGGAGAGGCCCCGGTGCGCGGACGTCCTCCCTCGGGCGGCTCGTCCGGCCGACGCTCCCTGCAGGGTCGGCGCACACAGGACCTCACGCTGATCCGATGTCAATCGGTTCACCTGCACCCTGCCTCAATCCAGGCCGAATTGCGACCGAGGTCCCCTGGATCGCGGACGATTGCAGGTGGATTCTTGACCCACGATCGTTGCGATCGTGCGGATCGCGCCGGATCGCGGATCGTTACCTCTTCGTGATCTTGATTCGGTCAAGAGATCGTGCTATCGCGCGCGTCCGCGCGCGCTCAGCGTTCTCGCCCCGGCCGGCTCCGAGGCGCGCTGGGTAGGGTGGGGGTGTCCGTCGGCGAGGCCGACGGACAGGCGCGGACGGGAGCCCCCAGCGCAGACCTCGACCGTGATCGTCCCCAAGGAGAATCATGTCCACGACGGCGCCAGCACCCACGACGACCCCCGGCTTCGACGAGCTCCCCGGCCGCTACAAGGTCAGGGACCTCGCGCTCGCCGAGGCGGGTCGTCACCAGCTCCGCCTCGCCGAGCACGAGATGCCCGGTCTGATGGCGCTGCGCGCCGAGTACGGCGCGTCGCAGCCGCTCGCCGGCGCCCGCATCGCCGGGTCGCTGCACATGACGGTCCAGACCGCTGTGCTCATCGAGACGCTCGTGGCCCTCGGCGCCGAGGTGCGCTGGGCGAGCTGCAACATCTTCTCGACGCAGGACGAGGCCGCTGCCGCCGTCGTCGTCGGCCCCGACGGCACCCCGGAGGACCCGCGCGGCGTGCCCGTGTTCGCCTGGAAGGGCGAGAGCCTCGAGGAGTACTGGGACTGCACCGAGCAGATCCTCGTGTGGCCGGCCGACGGCTCCGCGGACGCCGAGCGGCGCGGCCCGAACATGATCCTCGACGACGGCGGCGACGCGACGATGCTCGTCCACCTGGGCCTGCAGTACGAGCGCGCGGGCGTCGTCCCGCCCGACACGCTGCCGGGCGAGCCCGACCACACGCACGAGATGAACGTCGTGCGCTCGGTCCTGCGTCGCGCGATCGACCAGGACCCGCTGCGCTGGACGACGGTCGCGCAGGCGATCCAGGGCGTCACCGAGGAGACGACGACGGGCGTGCACCGCCTGTACCAGCTCGCCGAGGCCGGCGAGCTGCTGTTCCCGGCGATCAACGTCAACGACTCGGTGACGAAGTCGAAGTTCGACAACAAGTACGGCATCCGGCACTCGCTGCCCGACGGCATCAACCGCGCGACCGACGTCCTCATGGGCGGCAAGGTCGCGTTCGTCGCGGGCTACGGCGACGTCGGCAAGGGTGCCGCGGAGGCGTTCCGCGGCCAGGGCGCGCGCGTGATCGTCTCGGAGGTCGACCCGATCTGCGCGCTCCAGGCGGCGATGGACGGCTACCAGGTCGCACGCATCGAGGACGTCCTCGATGAAGCAGACTTCTTCATCACGACGACCGGCAACAAGGACGTCATCCGCGCCGACCACATGGCCGCGATGAAGAACAAGGCCGTCGTGGGGAACATCGGTCACTTCGACAACGAGATCGACATGGCCGGCCTGGCCGACCTCCCGGGCATCACGCGGACCGAGATCAAGCCGCAGGTCCACGAGTGGACCTTCCCCGCCGGCACGAGCGCCGACGGCAGGGAGCGCGCGGAGCGGTCGATCATCGTGCTCTCGGAGGGGCGCCTGCTCAACCTGGGCAACGCGACGGGCCACCCGTCGTTCGTCATGAGCAACTCGTTCTCCAACCAGGTGATCGGGCAGATCGAGCTGTACCGCGACGCCGTGGAGTCGGCGGAGGCGGGCCGCGAGCGCTCCTACGAGCACCAGGTGTACCGCCTGCCGAAGGTGCTCGACGAGAAGGTCGCGCGCCTGCACCTGGACGCGCTCGGCGTGCGGCTCACGGAGCTCACGTCGTCGCAGGCCGACTACCTCGGCGTGCCCGTCGCCGGGCCGTACAAGCCCGAGCACTACCGCTACTGACGAGCACCGGGCGACCGGCCCCGCGACGACCTCCTCGGCGACCGTCGCCGAGCAGGAGGTGGTCGCGGGGCACCCCGCGCCGCACCGGCTGACCTGTGGGAACGTGTTCCACGGCTCGGCAGTCGCAACGTGAGGGTGGTGCTCGGTGGAGTCTCGTCGATCGACGTCCGGTCCTGGTCGGGCCCGTCGCGTGCCCGGGTGGGTGCGGTGGACCGCGAGCGGGCTGCTGCTCGCGCTGAGCGCCGTCCTCGCGGTCGCGGCGCTCGTCGCGCGCTACGCCGACGGCACCCTCCTCGACACCGAGCGGTACGTCGCGATCGTGCGGCCCCTCGCCGACGAGGAGTCCGTGCAGGACCAGGTCGTCGAGACCGTGACCGACCAGGTCATGTCCCGCGTGGACATCGAGTCGATGACCGCGACCGTGCTGGACGGCCTCGCCGCGTCGATCGACCCCGAGGCGAGGCCCCGGCTCTCGGCCGAGGCCACCGAGCGGGCCGACGCCGCCGCGGCCGCGCTCGCGCCCGTCGTGTACGGGCAGGTCGAGCGCCTCGTCCACCAGGTCGTCGAGCGCGTCGTGACGTCCGACGCGTTCGCGGGGGTGTGGGAGACCGTCAACCGTGCCGGTCACCGGGCGGTGGTCTACGTCGTGACGGGGGAGGGCGACGTCGTGCGGGCCTCGGAGGACGGCGTCGTGCGGCTCAGCCTCGGGCCCGTGGTCCAGGACGTCCGCGGGGCGCTCGAGGAGCGCGGCTTCTCCTTCGCCGAGCGCATCCCCGACGACGTCGACCCGGAGCTCGTGCTCGGCCAGTTCCCGCAGGTGACGGTGGTCCAGACGGGCGTGACGTGGCTCGGCCGCGCCGCGGCCTGGCTGCCGTGGGTCGTCGTCGGGCTCGCCGCGCTCGCCGTGTGGGTCTCCCCGGCCCGACGGCGCGGCGTCGGGCTGGTCGGGGGGGCGTGGGCCGCGGCAGGCCTGCTCCTCGTCGGCGCCGTCGCGTTCGGACGCTCGGCGTACCTGGAGGCGCTGCCCGCCTCCGCGCGCGAGAACGCCACGGGCGTCGTGTACGACCGGCTGCTCGGGCCCTTGCGCGGCGACGGCATCTGGCTCGTCGTGGTCGGCGTCGTCCTGCTCGCGGCGGTGATCGGATGGTCGGTCTGGTCCGGCGGTCGCCGTGCCCCGGGTGACGTGGCCGCGTCGACGCCGCCACCGCCAGCGTCGTGACGGAGGTCCCCTGACCGGGGGGTGTCCCCCCTCCGCTCCGGCGGACCGCTCCCTGGTGGAAGGGCCGTCGCCGTCGTCAGACTGGCACCATGATCGCCGTGACCCCTGACCAGCCCAGCGTCCTTCCCTCGGGCGAGCCGTCGTCGTCGGGCACCCCTGCGCCCGTCCCGCTCTCCGCCGCCGCGGCGGCGTTCGCCGGGACGCGCCCCGACCCGCGCTACGTGGACCACCGCCGGCAGGTCTCCTTCCTGCGCGCGCCGTTCGCGGGCCGGACGTGGCGCGAGTACGGGTACCTGTGGCTCGCGCTGCTGCTCGCGCCGTTCGGGTTCGCGTACGCGGTGTTCACCGTCTCCTTCCTCGCGGGCGTCCTCGTGACCGTCGTCGGGCTCCTCGTCGCGGGCTGGGTCGTGGTCGGCGGTCGCGGCTGGGGGGCGATGTACCGGTCGATGGCGCGCTCGATGCTCGGCGTCGACGTCGCGGCACCGGCGCCCTACGTCCGGCCGCGCGGCTTCTGGCGCACGATGTGGAGCGGTCTCGGCGACGGCCCGGGGTGGCGGGCGCTCCTCTTCCTCGTCGTGACGCTCCCGCTCGCGATCGTCTCGTTCGTCGCGAGCACGGTGTTCCTCGCGGTCGGCCTCGGCGCCATGACGCACTGGTTCTGGTCGCGCTGGCTGCCGCTCCAGCAGGCGAGCGACGGTTCGTGGCACCGTGGCGCCTCGTTCGGCACCGACTGGTTCGTGGACACCCCGGTGCGCCAGCTGGGGCTCGTGCTGGCGGGCGCGCTCTTCCTGTGGGTCTGGCCGCACGTCACGCGCGCCTTCGCGCACCTGTTCCGCGCGCTCACCGTGGCGCTGCTCGGCCCGACGCTCGCGAGCCTGCGCGTCGCGGACCTCGAGGAGTCGCGCGGCCGCACGGTGGAGGACGCCGACGCCAAGCTGCGGCGCATCGAGCGCGACCTGCACGACGGCACCCAGGCGCGCCTCGTCGCGGTCGCGATGCAGCTCGGGGAGGCGAAGGAGCAGCTCGCCGCGGGGAGCGACCCGGGCGAGGCGCTCGACCTCGTCGACCTCGCGCACTCCTCGACGAAGGAGGCGCTCGTCGAGCTGCGCGAGCTCGCGCGCGGCATCCACCCGCCGGCGCTGGACAACGGCCTCGCCGTCGCCCTGGAGACGCTCGCCGCTCGCTCGCCCCTCCCCGTCACGGTCGACGTCGACCCGGACGTCGAGGCGTCGGGCCGGCTCGCGCCCGCGGTGGAGTCGATCGCGTACTTCTGCGTCGCGGAGCTGGTGACGAACGCCGTCAAGCACGCGCGCGCCACGGGCGTCTACGTGCTCGTCGAGCGGCAGGGCACCGGTCGCGCCGCGCGCCTGCGCCTGCGCGTGCGCGACGACGGACAGGGCGGGGCGCGCGTCGTGCAGCCCGGCTCCGACGGCCAGCGGTCCGGTCTCGCCGGCCTCGCGGAGCGCGTGCGCTCGGTCGACGGCTCGTTCGAGCTGACGAGCCCGGTCGGCGGGCCGACCGTCGTGACGGTGCTCCTCCCCGCGCGCGTGTGAGGATGGCCGCGCACCCCGACGGAAGGACATCGATGCGGCTCGCCATCGCCGAGGACTCGGCCATCCTGCGCGACGGGCTCGTCGCGCTCGTCACGCGCCGCGGGCACGAGGTCGTGGCCGACGTGCCCGACGGCGACGCGCTCGTCGCCGCGGTGACGCGTCTCGCCGCCGAGGACGCGCTGCCCGACGTCGCGGTCGTCGACATCCGGATGCCCCCGACGTTCACCGACGAAGGGCTGCGTGCGGCTCTCGCGCTGCGGGCGGCGCACCCGGGCCTCGGCGTCCTGCTCTTCTCCCAGTACGTCGAGACGCGCTTCGCGAGCGAGCTGCTGACCGGCGGTGCGCAGGGCGTGGGCTACCTGCTCAAGGACCGTGTCGCGGACGTGAGCGAGTTCGTCGACGCGCTGACGCGCATCGCCGCGGGCCAGACGGTGCTCGACCCGGAGGTCGTCAGCCAGCTCATGGGCGCGTCGAGGTCCGACGACGGTCTCGCGCGCCTCACGCCGCGCGAGACCGAGGTCCTCGAGCTGATGGCCCAGGGACGGTCGAACTCCGCGATCGCCGAGACGCTGTTCCTCTCCTACGGCGCGGTCGAGAAGAACGTGACGTCCATCTTCGGCAAGCTCGGCCTCCCGCAGGACGCGGGCGACCACCGCCGCGTCCTCGCCGTGCTGCGCTACCTCAAGGTGTAGGGCACGCCGCTCACGCCCTGTCAGCGCCTCACCGGTCCCGGCCGGTGGGGCGCTGGCTCGTGAGGGAGGGGGAGAACCCCCGTGCCGTCGGGCGGCTGGCCGCGCGGAGGCCGGGGGAGGGTCCCGTTCCAGGTCAGAGCGCGTTTCTTGAGACTGGTGAGAGCCGGATGACGCCGGCTCCCACCCACCGAGGAGCGTCCCGTGACCGCCCTGCTCGACCCACCCCGCTCGCCCCGGCCGACGGGCGCGAAGCACCCGCTTGTGCGGACCCCGACGGCCGGGCCGCGCGCCGCCGTCGGGAAGCGCGTGACCACCGACCGCGCCGGCGGACCACCGCGCGACGTCTTCGTCGACGCCGTCCGGGCCGTCGCGACGGTGTGCGTCGTGACGGTGCACTGGCTCATGGCCGACGCGTCGTGGGACGGCCGGCACCTCGAGCTCGGCAACGCGCTCGCCCACGGGTACGGCTGGGCCGCGACGTGGGTGCTGCAGGTGCTCGCGCTCCTGTTCTTCGCGGCCGGCGCGTCGGCCGCGTACGGGCTCCAGCGCACGCCCGACGGCGCGACGCCCTCCGGCCTGCGCCTCGTCGCCCGGCGACTGCCGAGGATGCTACGACCGGTCGGCGTCTTCGTCGGGGCGTGGGTGGTCGTGGTGGGCGTCCTCCTCGCCCTCGGGCTGCCCGACGACGCGGTGCTGACCCTCGCTCGCCTCGCGCCACAGCTCCTGTGGTTCCTCGGCGTCTACGTGGTGCTCGTCGCGCTCACGCCGGTGCTGCGGCGCGCGCTGCACGCCGCGGGGTGGTGGGTCGTCGCGGGGCTCGCCGCGGTGCCGCTCGCGGTCGAGGCACTGCGCTTCGGGGCCGGCCTCGAACGGCTCGCGCTCGTGGACGTCGTGCTCGTGTGGGCCGTCCCCTACGTGGTCGGCATGCTCTACGCCGACGCACGCGCCGGGCTTCGTGTGGTGCGCCGCGGGCGCGTCGCGCCGGTCGCGGTCGTGCCGTCCCGGGGCGTGCTCGTCGCGGTCGGCGCAGGGGCGCTCGCGCTCGCGGCGCTCCTGGTCGCCGTCGGGCCGTACCCGGTGTCGCTCATCGGGATGCCGGGGGACGCGATGTCGAACCTCGGCCCGCCGACCGCGCCCGTCCTGCTGCACGCCGTCGGCCTCGTGGCGCTCGTGCTCGCGGCGCGCGGTGCCCTCGTGCGCTGGGCGGACGGCCCGGGTCGCGGCGTCGTGGCGGCGCTCGCGGCCCGCTCGATGACGGTCTACCTGTGGCACGTCACCGCGATGATCGCGGTGGTGGCGTTCGTGCTCGTGGTCCTCGGGACGCCGCTCCCGGAGCCGGGCTCCGCCGACTGGTGGGCGAGCCGGCCCGTGTGGTTCGGGGCGTTCGGGCTCGTCCTCGCGGGGATCGCACGTGCCGTCGGACGGTTCGAGGGCCCGGCGGGGCGCGGCACGCGGCGGACCGACGGCGCCGCGCGACCGGTCACCTCGGCGGGTCGGGCACCGAGTACGGGAGCCGGTGCAGGAGCTCGGCCTGCTCCGCGGCGAGCGCCTGCTGGCGTCGCGCGGTGACCCGGTCGCGGTCCCGGCGTGCGGCGAGCACGGCCAGCAGGAACGTCTCGGGGTGCGTCCCCGGGGGCGGCCCCGGCGCGACGTACCGCTCGACCTGCCCGGCGAGCTCCTGACCCAGCCGCGCCCGCGACGCCGGGTTGAGCCGGTCGACGCGGGCGAGGAACTGCCGGGCGGCGAGCGCCAGCCCGTCGGGGAGGCGGCGCATGTCCGCGTGCGACGCCCAGGACTGGAGGTAGGGCGGCATCGCGAGCGGTGCGAGCGTCGCCCTGCCTCCCCGCACGCGGATGGCGTACGTCCCCGCCGCCATGTCGCCGAGCCGCTTGCCGCGGTCGTTGGTCAGGGACGCGACGAGTGCGACGGTCCCGAACGTGAGCCACAGCTCGCCGACCCCCACGAGCGCCCGCAGGAACGCGTGGCGGAAGCGGACCGGGCCGCCGTCGTCGCGCACCACGCGGATCCCGAGCGCGAGCTTGCCGAGCGAGCGGCCGCGCGTGAGCGTCTCCACCGTCGTCGGGACGACGACCATGACCAGCACGAGGACCGCGACGAGGATCGCGGGCGCGAGGTCCGGGTCGACGAAGGACAGCGACCGGGACGCGACGATCATGAACGCGACGAGGACGACCCCGATCGCGACCAGGTCCAGGAAGAAGCCGAGACCCCGGGAGAGGAAGGACGCGGGACGCGCGTCGAGGACCACGCCCTCACCGATCAGGATGCCGTCGCGCACGTCGCTCCTCGCTCCTCGCCTCGTCTGTCCGTCCCGTCCGACGCACCGGGTGGTGCCGGACGGGGTCGCCGGGCCGGTCGCGCCGCCGGGCCACCGTCCCGTGTGGCAGGGTATCGGTCGTGGACCTCGACGCCTTCACCGACGTGCACCGCGCGCAGTGGGACCGCCTGGAGGTGCTGACGAAGCGACGCTCGCTCGACGGCGCCGAGGCGGACGAGCTCGTGCGCCTGTACCAGGCCGTGGCGACCCACCTCTCGACGATCCGGTCCGTCGCCCCCGACCCCGTGCTCGTCACGCGGCTCTCCGACCTCCTGGGACGCGCCCGCACCCGCATCGCGGGCGCGCACGAGCCCGCGTGGCGCGACGTCGTGCGGTTCCTCGTCGTCTCGCTCCCGGCGGCGCTGTACCGGATCCGCTGGTGGTCGGTCGGCGTCACGACGGCGTTCCTCGTCGTCGCGCTCGTCGCGGGCGTGTGGGTCGCGACCACGCCCGAGGGGCTCGCGTCGATGGGGCCGCCGAGCGTCCAGGAGGACTACGTCCAGAACGCGTTCGCGTCGTACTACGACCCCGGCCTCGACTTCGCGGCCGTCGTCTGGACGAACAACGCCTGGATCGCCGCGCAGTGCATCGGCCTGGGGATCACGGGCGTCTACCCGGCGTACGTGCTGTTCACCAACGCGGTCGGCGTCGGGTCGATCGGGGGGATGATGGCCGCGCACGGCGAGCTCGACCTGTTCCTCACGCTGATCGCCCCGCACGGCCTGCTCGAGCTCATGTCGATCTTCGTCGCCGGTGCGGCGGGGCTGCGGATCTTCTGGGCGTGGGTCGACCCCGGGCCGCTGCCGCGCTCGCGCGCACTCGCCCAGGAGGGGCGCGCGCTCGTCACGGTCGCGATCGGTCTGACGATCGCGCTCGCGGTCTCGGGCCTCATCGAGGGCTTCGTCACGGGCTCGGACCTGCCCTGGTGGCTGAAGATCGTCATCGGCGCGATCGCTCTCGCGGGCTTCTGGGTCTACACGATCGTGCTGGGCCGTCGCGCGGTGCGCGCGGGAGAGACGGGCGACCTCTCGGCGGACCACGCCGGCGACGTCGCGCCGGTCGCCGCCTGACCCGTCCTGTCCGTCCCGCGCTCAGGCGTGGACGACGACGCTCGGTCGCGCCTCGGGAGCCGCGACCCGCAGCCAGTCCTCGGCCCGCGCGACGACCTCGTCCCGGACGCCGGCCTCGGCCAACCGGGCCGCGGGGTGCGGCGCGCCGATCGAGCTCCCGGTGTCGTCGGCGCTGGTCCCCGCCGGGACGAGGGGCCGCACGTCCACCCGCGCGACGGCCTCGTCCCCCGCGGTGTCGAGGGTCCACACCCAGGTGCCGGCCACCCTGCCGTCGACGAGCACCGTGGCGGCGACCTGCCCGTTGATGCTCACGACCTGCTTCACGGCGACCGCGCCGAGGACGCGGGTGCGATCGTCGTGCGCCAGGAGGAGATTGTCGAAGTCGGCGGCGAGGACGACGGGGACGGGCTCGTCGCCGGGTGGGCGCGGGGCGTCGGCGAGGTCGAGCAGCTCGACGCCGCGTGGTGCACCGGCGCTCCTGGCGCTCGTCGGGCCGGTGTCCTGTCGACCGGGGCCGGTGAACGTCACGAGCTCGGGTCGCAGCGCCTCGACCGCGGGGCGCAGCCGCGTCAGCCCGGACCACCGCTGCACGTCGGCGACCGTCGCAGGGCCGAACGCCGCGAGGTAGCGGCGCACGAGCCGCACGCGCGCGGCGAGCACCGCCTCGGGGTCGCTCGCCGTCGCGACGGCGTCGAGCTCGTCGGCGGACCGGCGGGTCGGGCCGCCGAGCCACGCGTGCGCCGTGGTCCACGTCGTGGTGGTGCCAGGCCCGCTCGCGCCCCAGAGGCCGCGCGGGGGGACCTGGACGAGCGGGAGGAGGCATCGCGCGCCGTACGCGAGGTGCTTCGGGTCGACGTCCGGCCAGCGCGCGGCGAGCCGTCGGCCCAGCTCGACGGACGTGAGCGGCTCGGCGAGCAGGTCGGTGGCGGCCTGCTCGAGGTCACCGAGGTCGACGTCGCGCAGGGCGTCGCCGTGCTGGTTCTTCGCGCGCAGGTAGGCGACGAGCGCGGGGCGCGCGTGGGCGGCGAGCTCGAACGCGTCGTCGGCGGTGACGAGGTGGACCGTGCCCCGCAGCGTCGCGATCCGCACGACCGACCGGTCGAGCAGCCGCGCGCCCAGGTCGTCGGTCGCGAACCCCGGCACCCGTGACCACAGGCCGGGGTACGGCGACGACGGGACCTGCGACTGGAGCCCGACGAGATGGTCCACCTCGGCGACGACCCCCGCGGCCGCGTCGGACGCGGTCGTCGCCCGTGCGTCAGGGCGGGGCGCGAGGTGCTGGCGCGCGAGCAGCGCGCGGTTCAGGGCGTCGTGATCCAGCCACGGCCCGTACCGGTCGTCGCTCACGTCGCCTCCCGCCGGCTCAGGACAGGACGATGGCGAGCGCAGGGATGACGAACGTCGCGAGCAGCGCGGCGACGACGATGATCGCGACGCGCCGGTTCCGCCGTTCGCGGTCGCGCGGGTCGGTGGGCTGCCAGGCCACGGGGTCTCCTGAGGTTCGGGGATCGTGCGGCCACGACCCTACCCCGTGGCACCGACGCGGCCCCGACCGCCGGGGAGTACCCCGGTAGCGCGAGGTAGCACCCGTGGTCCCGCGAAGTAGCACCCCGGTACCGCGAGGTAGTACCCCGTAGCGCGAGGTAGTACCGCAGTCAGGCGAAGTAGTACCGGTGTGCGAGGGAGACCCGTGGTCTCGCGAAGTAGTACCCCGGTCCGGTGCCGCTGAAGCGTGACAGCGCCGGGCGAGCGATGGCCAGGGCGAGACGATGCCGGGAGGGGCGGGGGGCGCCGCGTCGTGGTGGGTCTGGCGGGAGCCGCGAGGAACGAGCGGCGGATGGTAGACGCGGCGCCCACCCCCCCGACTCCCAGGGCGACCACTCGCCGTCGGGCCTGACCGCGGTACTACTTCGCGCGACCGCGGTACTACTTCGCGCGACCGGGGTACTACTTCGCGCGACCGGGGTACTACTTCGCGCGACCGGGGTACCACTTCGCGCTGCGGGCGGCGACGTCAGAGGCGGCCGGCGGCCTTGAGCGCGAGGTAGGTGTCGGCGAGCCGCGGTGCGAGCTCGTCGGGCAGCGCGTCGACGACCTCGACCCCGCGCTGCCGCAGGACCGTCGTGACGGCGGCGCGCTCGATCTCCCCGCGTGCCGCGGCGGCGGCGTCGTAGACCTCCGTGGTGCCGGTCCGGTCCGCGCGCAGCTCGGCGACCTCCGGGTCGCCCGCCGCGGCGAGGACCACCTGGTGCTTCGCGGTGAGCTGTCCGACGACGGGCAGCAGACCGGTCTCGACAGCAGCGGCGTCGAGCGTCGACAGGAGCACGACGAGCGCCCGCTGGGAGAGCCGCTCGTGCACCGCGCCGACGAGGCCCGGCCAGTCGGTCTCGAGGAGCGCGGGCTCGAGCGGCGCGAGGGCGTCGGCCATCGCGGGCATGAGCCGCGGACCCGCTGCCCCCGCGACCCGGGCGCGGACGGTGCGGTCGAACGCGATGAGCTCGACGCGGTCGCCGGCGCGTCCGGCGAGCGCCGCGAGGAGCAGTGCCGCCTCGATGCTCGCGTCGAGCCGAGGTTCGTCCCCGAGGCGCGTGGCCGACGTCCGCGAGGTGTCGACGACGATCAGCACGCGACGGTCGCGCTCGGGTCGCCAGGTGCGCACCACCATGTCGCGGCCCCGCGCGGACGCGCGCCAGTCGATGGAGCGCACGTCGTCGCCGATGACGTACTCGCGCAGCGAGTCGAACTCGGTGCCCTCGCCGCGCACCTGTACGGCGGCACGGCCGTCCATCTCGCGCAGGCGTGCGAGGCGGCTCGGCAAGTGGCGCCGGGACGCGAACTCGGGCAGGACCCGCAGGCGCCCGGGTACCGGGAGCGATGCCTGGCGGGCCGCGAGCCGCAGCGGGCCGAAGGAGCGGATCGTCACGCGGTCGGCCACGCGCTCCCCGCGCCGCGTCGGGACCAGCACCGTCACCGCGCGCGTCGCCTCGCCGGGCGGCAGGTCGACCGCGTGCCGGTTGACCTGCGTCCCGGCGGACGGCGGCCACGCGTCGCGCACGAGCGCGCGCAGTCGGCGCGGTGCGAGGTTGGTCAGGGTCAGGGTCGACGCCGTGCGGTCGGTGAGCCGGACCGAGCCCGGCACGCGCCGCTCGATGGCGACGCGCCGCGGCGAGGCGGCGAGCGCGACGTCGACCGAGCACACGGCGACGACGAGCAGCGCCCACACGAGCACCGTGCCCGGCACGGGGAACAGCAGCACGGGCACGATGCCGATCGCCACGAGCACGACGGCGCGCCACGTCAGGGCCACGTCGAGCGCCTCAGCGGGGGACGGGCACGGACGCGAGGACCGTGTCGAGCACGCTCTCCGCGGTGACGCCCTCGAGCTCGGCCTCGGGCCGCAGCTGCACGCGGTGGCGCAGCGTGGGGTGCGCGAGGGCCTTGACGTCGTCGGGCGTCACGTAGGAGCGGCCGGACAGCCACGCCCACGCGCGTGACGTCGCGAGGAGGGCCGTGGCGCCGCGCGGCGAGACGCCCAGCGACAAGGAGGGCGAGTGGCGCGTCGCGCGGCACACGTCGACCGCGTAGCCGAGCACCTCGCGCGCGACCTGCACGCGCGCGACCTCGGCGCGAGCCCGGTCGAGGACCTCCCGCGCCGCGACGGGCCGCACGCCCGCCCCGGCGAGGTCGCGCGGGTCGAACCCGGCCGCGTGCCGGGCGAGGACCTCGACCTCCTGCTCGCGCTCGGGCAGCGGCAGCACGACCTTGAGCAGGAAGCGGTCGAGCTGGGCCTCGGGCAGCGGGTACGTGCCCTCGTACTCGACGGGGTTCTGCGTCGCGATGACGAGGAACGGGTCGGGCAGCGGCCGCGGCGTCCCGTCGACGGAGACCTGACGCTCCTCCATCGCCTCGAGGAGCGACGCCTGGGTCTTGGGGGGCGTGCGGTTGATCTCGTCGGCGAGCAGGAGGTTCGTGAAGACGGGCCCCTCGCGGAACGAGAACTCGGCCGTGCGCGCGTCGTAGACGAGCGACCCCGTGACGTCGCCCGGCATGAGGTCGGGCGTGAACTGCACGCGCTTGGTGCCGAGGTCGAGCGACGCGGCGAGGGTGCGCACGAGCAGCGTCTTCGCGACGCCGGGCACGCCCTCGAGCAGCACGTGCCCCTTGCAGAGCAGGGCGATGAGCAGGCTCGTCACGGCGCCGTCCTGCCCGACGACGGCCTTGCCGACCTCGGTGCGCACGGCGGCCAGCGACTGGCGCAGCTCGAGCGACGGCGCGGGCGGGGCTCCGTACGCGGGCGCGGGCGGGCGAGGTGCGGGCGTCTGTGGCGCGTACGGCTGCTCGCCGGGCTGCAGGGACGCGTCGGGGCCCTGGCCCGGTCCCTGGGCGGCGGCGCTCACGCGGTCCGCGACCGAACCGGAGGTCGGCTCGTCGTGCGGCCGGTCGCCGTAGGGGCGCGGCTGCGCGTCGGGCCCTGGTGCGGGGGTGAAGCGGTCGGGCTGGGGCGGCGTGCCGTCGGGGTGCTGCGTCACGAGTGGTAGACCTCGCTCTCGATCTGGTCAAGGTGACGCGCGAGCTCGAGCAGCGCCGCGTCGTCGGCGGGTGGGGGTCCGTACAGGATGTGGGCGAGCTGGTCGGGTGGTCGCCCGGTCGCGCGCGCGACGGCGTCGACGAGGGACGCCGCGTCGGCGGAGCGGGGGAGGCCGAGGCGCCCGGCGAGCCGGTCGGCCGCGCTCGCCCGCAGTCCTGCGGCGGCGTGCCCGCGGGACCCGGCGCGGCGATAGAGCCGACCGCGGCCCCGCGTCGTCTCCGACGCGCGCACCACGACCGGGAGGTCTTCGGTGACGAGTGGGCCGAGCCGCCGGCCGCGCCACAGCGCGACGACGAGCACGAGGACGAGGAGCTGGAGCGCGACGACCCCCGTCCACGGGGGCAGCGCGAGCGCGGGCTGCTCGTCACCGCCGGACAGGGTGGTGTCGAACGGGTCGGGGACGAGCCAGACGAGACGCTCGTCCGCACCGAGCGTCCACAGGGCGAGCGCGGCGTTCCCCTCCTCGGCCACCGTGTCGTTGCGCAGGACGGACCCGGTGTCCACGGCGCGCACGGTGCGGTCGTCGGCCTCGTGGACGAGGTAGGCCCCGGCGGTCGTGTCGGTGGGGGACGGGAAGCACACGACCGTGCTCGCCCCGGCACCCGCACCGGTCAGGGAGAACCCGACGCCGTCCGAGCCGATCCCGCCGGCGGCACGCGCCGCGGGGTCCTCGCACCGCGGCTCGCGCACCACGGAACCGTCGGGCCAGTCGTACACGAGCTCTGCCGCTCCACCGGTCGCTCTCGAGAGGAGGTACTCGTTCGGCGCGACGAGCACGAGGTCTGCCGCGGTCGCGACGAGCGCGTCGGCCTGCTCGTCGAGGAGGAAGTCGCTCTGCGCGACGAGGAGCGTCGTGTCGTCGCCGGCCGCGGCGACGGCGTCGGCCACGGTCTGCACGTACGTCACGTCGACGCCGCGATCACGGAGCACCTCGGCGACGGCGCGGCCACCGCCCGGGCCGGGGTTGTCGGGTGCGAGCGGGGTGCTCGACGTCGTCGGGCGGGCGACGGCGGAGAGACCGGCGAGCGCCAGGAGGACGACGAGGACCGTGACGGGCCAGCGGACGCGTGCCCAGCGGCGGCGTGCCCGGCTGGC
Organism: Cellulosimicrobium sp. Marseille-Q4280; assembly: GCF_943181405.1. GTDB lineage: Bacteria > Actinomycetota > Actinomycetes > Actinomycetales > Cellulomonadaceae > Cellulosimicrobium. The sequence goes on along the minus strand of NZ_CALPBY010000001.1, from coordinate 762,718 downwards.
GCCCGTGGTGCCGTCACCCACGACCGGCAGGTGCGCGGTCGCCACGAGACGGGTCGGGTCGGCCGGAGCCGCGGCCGTCGTCGGAGGTGGCGGCGTCGTCGTGCTCATGCGCCACCCCCGTCCGGGGCAGCACCGGCCGCCGCGAGCTCCGCGCGCGCGAGCGGGCGGGCGGCGGTGGCTCGCGCGTCGAGCTCGCGCAGGAACGTGTCGGCGTCGCGGCCGACGGCCACCTTGCCGTAGCAGACGTCGTCGAAGAGGTGGGCGCCACGCCCGAGGTCGGCAGCGACGTCGGGCAGGCGCTCGCCCGCGGCCTGCGCCGCCTCCCACGCCGTGCGGCCCGGTCGCGGTTCGAGGAGCGCGCGCTCCTCGAGCGAGCGCACGACGGCGCGGAACCGTTCGAGCACGGCCGTCGCCCAGTCCCCTGCCGCCGCGGCGGCGTCGGCCGCGGCGCGCAGCTCGGTGGCGCTGCGCGTGTCGTCCTCGAGCACGACCGCCGAGGTGGAGCGTCGCCGGGAGAGGCGGACGGGACCCGCGACCCGGTACGCGATCCCCGCGACCAGGAGGACGACCGCGACGACGACGAGCGCCACCCAGGGCGTGGAGAGGTCCAGGGCCGGGGCGCCGTCGAACAGGCCGGCCAGCCACTCGAGGAAGCGGGCCAGCAGGGACGGGTCCGTGCTGTACTCCGGTCTCGCGAGCTCCTCGACGACCCAGCGTCGGGCCTCCTCGGCGCCGGGCTCCACCGGGACGTCGGCGGAGAGCAGGGTGAGGGTCATGCCGCGGGCTGCTCGCTCGCTGCCGCGGCGAGCTCGACGTCGAGGCCCTCGCGCCGCATGCGCACGTCGATGTAGAGCAGGGCGACGACGCTGCCCAGGAAGAGGGTCAGGGCGATCGTCGACACCGCGATCCCGAGGGTCATGACGAGGTTGCCGACGAACACCTGGCCGGCGCCCAGCGCGATCCCGCCGACGAGGCTGAACGGCGTGATGAGGATCTGCGTGACGACGTAGATCGCGACGTAGGCGAGCAGGTAGATGCCGAAGAGGCGCCAGAACGACCCGCGCGTGAGCCGCCACACGCGGGCGACCGTGGCCCAGAACGGCTGCCCCTCGAGCGCGAGCGCGGGCGGCACCAGCCCCGTCCGCACACCGACCCACACCACGAGCACGAGATAGGCGGGGATCGCGAGGAGGATCGAGACGCCCCCGAGCGCCGGGTCGACCGAGAATGCGAGGACGGCGAGCAGCACGAGCGCCGTGACGAGCAGGGTCGACGCCAGACCGAGGAGCAGGGTGAACCCGAGGAGGAACCACGCGCGACGCCCGACCTGCGACCACACCTCCCCGACGCTCGCCCTGCGGCCGATGACCGACTGGCCGATGGAGACGGTGAGGAGGCCGCTGACGATCGGCGTCGCGAGCGCCGTGGTGATCCCCGTCCCGAAGAGCGTCGAGTAGAGGGTCGCGAACTGCGACTCCATCCCGCCGAGCCCGGCGTCGGAGGGCAGGGCGAAGAACAGGTCCGCGACGTAGCCCGAGAACGCGTAGCCGATCAGCGCGCCCACGATCGTCGCGGCGACGACGACGATCGTCGTCATGCCGAGCATGACGCGCGGGTTGTGGCGGATCGCGCCGAACGACCCGTCGAAGATCTCGCCGAGCGTCAGCGGTCGCAGCGGGACGATCCCCGGCTTCGAGGCGGGCGGGACGTACGGGGCACCACCGAACCCTGCGGGCGGGCCGTACCCGGGCTGCCCGTACTGACCCTGCCCGTACTGCTGCTGCCCGTACTGGCCCGGCTGTCCGTACTGCTGCTGTCCGTACTGGGCCGGCTGTCCGTACTGACCCTGCTGTCCGTGCTGGGCCGGCTGTCCCTGGGCCGGCTGCCCGTACTGACCCTGCTGTCCGTACTGGCCCTGTCCGTGCTGCTGCTCGGGCTGGCCGGGTTGCTGGCCGTACTGGCCGTACCGGGGCCGTTCGGGCGCGGGACCTGCCGCGGGGCCGTATCCCGGCTGCCCGTACGACGGCGTCCCCCACCCGGACGGCTGCGCGGGCGTGGCGTCCGAGCCGGAGGCGGCCCCTCGCGCGTCCGGTGCGTCCGGCGTCGCTCCGTCCGGCGTGCCGGGGGCGTCAGGTGTGCTCATCGGGGCTGTCGTCCTCGCTCGTCGTCTGAACGTCGTCTGCACATCGTTCGCCGGTCGTCCGCTCGTGTCCTGCTCGATCGTCTCGGGGACGACACGGCACCGCTGGCGAGGCCACCCTAGTACGGGCCCCCGACCCACGACGGGGGCGCGCCCACCGGTACCCACGCCCCGCGATGGCAAGATGTGCGCATGAAGGTTCGCGTGCTCGTGGTCGACGACGACACCGCCCTGGCCGAGATGATCGGCATCGTCCTGCGCTCGGAGGGGTTCGAGCCCGTCTTCTGCGCGGACGGAGACCTCGCGCTGGAGGCGTTCCGCAACGCGCAGCCCGACCTCGTGCTGCTCGACCTCATGCTTCCCGGCAAGGACGGCACCGAGGTGTGCCGGCTCATCCGGGCGGAGTCGGGCGTGCCCGTCATCATGCTCACGGCCAAGAGCGACACGGTCGACGTCGTGCTGGGGCTCGAGTCGGGCGCGGACGACTACATCTCGAAGCCCTTCAAGCCCAAGGAGCTCGTGGCCCGCATCCGCGCGCGCCTGCGCCGCACGGACGAGCCCGCGCCGGAGCACCTCGCCATCGGCGACGTCGAGATCGACGTCACGGGGCACCGGGTGCTGCGCGGCGGAGAGGCCATCGCGCTCACCCCCCTCGAGTTCGACCTGCTCGTCGCCCTCGCGCGCAAGCCGTGGCAGGTCTTCACGCGCGAGGTCCTGCTCGAGAAGGTCTGGGGCTACCGGCACGCCGCGGACACGCGCCTCGTCAACGTCCACGTCCAGCGTCTGCGGTCGAAGATCGAGCACGACCCGGAGAACCCGGAGATCGTGCTCACCGTCCGTGGCGTCGGGTACAAGGCGGGCGCGGCGCGGACGTGAGCACGACGGCCGGCAGGGGTGCACGGCGACGCGGGGCGTGGACCCGGCTGCGGCTCCGGCTGCGGGCCGCTGTGCGCCGCGCCGTGTGGCGGTGGCGCTCGTCGATGCAGCTGCGGGTCGTCACGTCGGCGCTCGTCGTCGGCGTCGTCGTGGTGGCCGCCCTCGGCGCGTACCTGTCGGACTCGATGCGCGACGGCCTGTTCGAGCGCCGCCTGGCCGAGATCGACCTCGAGAGCGCGCAGTCCACGGCGCAGGCCCGCCGCACGCTCGACGCCTCACCGGCGTCCAGCGTCTCCGAGGCGCAGTCGCTCCTGTACGACCTCTACTCGATGCTGCTGTACAGCGGCTCGGCGTCGCGGGAGGTCTTCCTGTGGCGCGCGGACGACGAGACGTCCGGGGCGCTGCTCGACCTCTCGTCGAACGACCAGCTCGACGGGCTCGTCTCGCCCGAGATGCGGGAGCAGACGCTCGCCGCGGACGGCGGGCAGCAGCGGCAGTCGGTGGCCATCCCGCGCGATCCGGGCGACCCGGAGTCGCCGGTGGTGCCGGGCGTCGTCGTCGGCTCGACGGTCGAGGTGCCGATCGGCGGGACCTACGAGCTCTACTACCTCTACGACCTCGAGGCGGACCAGGAGACGCTGTCCTTCCTCCAGTCGGTCCTTCTCGTCGGGGCGCTCGTCCTGCTCGCCCTCCTCGTCGGGATCACCGCGCTCGTCACGCGCCAGGCCGTCGTCCCGGTGCGTCAGGCCGCGCGGGTCGCGGAGCGTCTCGCCGACGGTCACCTCGACGAGCGGCTGCCCGTCAAGGGGCACGACGAGATGGCCTCGCTCGCGCGCACGTTCAACGAGATGGCGCACAGCCTCCAGGAGCAGATCGAGCGCATGGAGGAGCTGTCGATGCTGCAGCGTCGCTTCGTGTCCGACGTGTCGCACGAGCTGCGCACCCCGCTCACGACGATCCGGATGGCGTCGGAGGTGCTGCACTCCTCGCGCGACGACTTCGACCCGGTCTCGCGGCGCTCGACGGAGCTCCTGCAGGCCCAGCTCGACCGGTTCGAGGACCTCCTCGCCGACCTCCTCGAGATCTCCCGGTTCGACGCGGGGGCGGCCGTCCTCGACGCCGAGCGCCGCGACGTGCGCGACGTCGTCAGCGCCGCCGTCGACCATGCGGCACCGCTCGCCGAGCGCAAGGGCGTGTGGCTCTCGGTGCACCTCGGCGACGAGCGGCTCACGGCCGACGTCGACCCGCGGCGCGTCGAGCGGATCGTGCGCAACCTGGTCGTCAACGCGGTCGAGCACGCGGAGGAGAAGCCGGTGGAGATCACCGTCCAGGGCGACGGGCACGCGATCGCGGTGGTCGTGCGCGACCACGGCGTGGGCATGACGCCCGACGAGGTCCAGCACGTGTTCGACCGGTTCTGGCGGGCCGACCCCGCGCGTGCCCGCACGACCGGCGGCACCGGCCTCGGCCTCGCGATCTCGCTCGAGGACGCCCACCTGCACGGCGGCTGGCTCGAGGCGTGGGGACGGCCCGCGCGCGGGGCGAGCTTCCGCCTCACGCTGCCGCGCCGTGCCGGCATCCGGCTCCAGTCCTCGCCGCTCCCGCTGGTCTCCGAGGTGACCGGCGACCGGGGTCTGGGCAGCGGGTGGAGCGCGCACGCCGCCGTCGTCGAGGACGTCGACGGGACCGTCGGGCCCGCCGACCTGCCGTCGGTCACCGGAGGGATCCCCGTGGTGCTCCCGGCGTCGGTCCCCGGCCCTGCCGAGCTCCCCGACCGCGCCGCGCACACCGGCCGGGACGAACCGTCCGGACCGGCAGACCACGGCTCCACCGTGCGGGAGGGCGGGCGATGAGCGGGACCCGGGTCGCGCGGCGCAGGCCGCTGCGCGCGGCGCTCGCGGCCCTCGCCGCGGCGCTCGTGGTCGGACCCGTCGCGGCGTGCGCGTCCATCCCGACGTCGGGTCCGGTGATGGACGGCGAGACGGTCCTGTCCCAGCGCGGCCCGGTCTTCGTGCGCGCCGACGCCCCGCGCGAGGACGCGCTGCCCGAGCAGATCGTGCGGGGCTTCCTCGCGGCGCAGGCCCAGGGCGCGTCCGGCTCGTTCGACGTGGCCACGCAGTTCCTCACGCCGGAGACCGCCACGACCTGGTCGCCGCTCGCGCAGGTCGCCGTGCTCGCCGCCGAGCCGGAGCTCGAGGTCGACGACTCGCGCGTCGAGGAGGGCGTGGCGACCGTGCGCGCGGCCGCCGACGTCGTGGGCACCGTCGACGCCCACGGGGTGTACACCGAGGAGGTCCCCGGGACGACGACCGACCTCGTGTACGGGCTCGTGCGCGACGACGAGGGGCAGTGGCGCGTCGACACGACGGACGACGGCCTCGTGGTCTCGGCGACGAACTTCGTGCAGACGTACCGGGCGACCGACCTGTACTTCCCGACGGTCGACCGTCGTTACCTCGTGCCCGACGCCCGGTGGTTCCCGAGCCGGAACTGGCAGACGCTCGCGGTGCGCGAGACGCTGGTCGGCCCCGTCCCGTGGCTCGCGGGCTCGGTGACGACCGTCGTCCCCGACGGGACCGCGTTGAGCATCGACTCGGTGACCGCGGCCCCGGCCGGCCCCGTCGAGGTGCCGCTCACGGACGCCGTGTCCGGGACCTCTGCGGAAGACCGCGCCGTGCTCGTGGCCCAGCTCGGGGCGTCGCTGGGGAACCCCTCGCCGCGCGAGGTGCAGATCACGGTCGAAGGGGTGCCCCTCGCCGCCGTGGACGAGACCACGGCGCGGCCGGCGACCACCCCGAACGACCCCGTCGTCCTCGCAGGCGACCAGGTGACGAGCATCGTCGGCCGGTCCACCCAGCCCGTGGAGACCGTCGCCCCGCTCACGGGCCTGCAGCCGACCGCGCTGGCGTTCACCGGGTCGTCGTCCGACGCGACGTTCGTCGTGCGCGACGGGTCTCGCCGGCTCGTGACGGCACCCACGGCGGACACCGAGTCCGTCCTCCTCATGGACGGCGAGAACCTCCTCGCGCCGAGCGTCGACCGCTTCGGCCTCGTGTGGAGCGGGCCGCAGGAGCAGCCGGGGTCGCTCCGGGTCGCCGACCTCGAGGGAACCGTCTCGGAGGTGGCCGCGCCGTGGCTCGACGGCCGGACCGTCATGTCCCTCCGGGTCGCGCCCGACGGCGCGCGGATCGCCGTCGTGAGCGCGACGGGGACGGGGCTCCAGGTCCACGTCGCGGGGATCCTGCGGGACGAGGACGGCCTGCCGACCGAGCTCTCCGAGCCGGTGCGGGTCGGGCAGCCGATCGTCGCGGCGACCCAGGTGGTGTGGGTCGACCGGACGACGCTGGGCGTGCTCGGACGGTCGATCGGCGACACCGCACCGCTGGTGCACCTCGTGCCCGTGGGCGGTCCGACGAGCAAGGCGTCACCGCTCGAGGGCGCGGTCTCGCTCGCCTCGGGCACGGGCATCGGCACGATGCTGCTCGGCACGAGCGACGGGAGCCTGTACGCGGCGGGGTCCTCCTCGCTGTGGACGCGGGTCGCGACCGAGGTGCGGCTCCCGACCTATCCGGGCTGAGGCGTCGTCCCGGCCGTCCACAGGCCCGGCAGATCTCGGCTCGTCCACAGGGCGTCGGGATGAGGGCGCGCGGACGGGCCTGAGCAGCGACGATGCGGCGATGAGCAGCCGCCCCGACCGAGAGCGGACCGCCCCCGCCGTCCTGGTGCGCGGGGTGCGCGACGTCGCACGCCTCGCGCTCCCCGTGGTGTGCCCCGGGTGCCGCACGCCGGACGTCCGCTGGTGCGCGGACTGCCTCGCCGTGCTGGACGCCCCGCCGTGGCGGTGCGAGGCCACCGCGCCACGCCTCGACCGGCTCGACGACGTCGACCCGCTCCCGGTCTGGGCGCTCGCCGGCTACGCGGGCGGGCTGCGCGACGTCGTCGTGGCGTGGAAGGACCGCGGTCGTGCAGACCTCGACGCGCCGCTCCGCGCGGCGGCCCGGCGCGCGGGCGAGCGCCTGCGCCCGGTCCTCGCCTCCGGACCGGTCCTCGTCGCGGCCGCACCCACGAGCAGGGCCGCACGCCGGACGCGCGGTCGTGACCCGGTGGCGGGCCTCGCGGCCGCGTTCGCCGCAGGGCTGGGAGCGCCGGCGCGCACCGTGCACGTCCTCGGCCAGCGGGGGCTGGCACGAGACCAGGTAGGGCTCGGGTCGCGCGCCCGCGGCGACCGGCTCCGCGCCGTGGAGCTCGCGCGTGGGCCACGGGTGCGCCGCGCCCTGGGAGCCGCGCCGTCGGTCCTCCTGGTCGACGACGTGCTCACCACCGGCGCGACGCTCGCCGCGTGCGAGACGGCGCTCGCCCGTGCCGGGATCCCCGTCCTCGGGGCGTTCGTGCTCGCCGCCACGCCGTCACCACGAAGCGATCCGTGACCCTCTCCGCGCGCTCGCGCGGGTCTCGCGGGCGACGGTCGAAGGTCCCGGTGTTCACCTCCCGTTGAGACTGCCGACACCCCGGACCGCGGGTTAGGCTGAGGGCCAGTCGTCGCGAGGACCGGGCGCACAGGACACCTGTGCCGAGTCCCCGCGCGAGCCCGCCGAGCGGGGCGCCCCGGCGTCGCAAGGAGGTGGTAGACCACCGGCACCGATCTTGGTGCCCTACCAGATCCGGACCGACGCTCGAGGAACGGGCGTCACTACCCTCGTGGAGGCTCACATGGAGATCGTCGTCGTCGGCAGGCACACCGAGGTGGCCGACCGGTTCCGCCAGCACGCGGAGGACAAGCTCGCCAAGGTCCAGCAGCTCGCGCCCACGGCGCAGCGCGTGGACGTCGAGGTCACCCACGAGAACAACCCGAGGCTCTCCGGGGTCCGTGAACGCGTCGAGCTCACGGTCCGCGCGAAGGGGCCCGTCGTGCGTGCCGAGGCAGCGGCCGACGACCGGTTCGGCGCCCTCGACCTCGCGATGGAGAAGCTCGCCGAGCGCCTGCGCCGCGTGCGCGACCGTCGCAAGGACCACCGGAACCACACCGTCGTGCCGCCCGTCGACGTCCGTCCCTACGACCCGGTGACGCACTCCGCCCCGCCGGCACCGGCGCCCACGGCGCCCTCCGAGCCCGGTGAGGCGGTCGAGAAGCCTCTCGGCGACGGCGACTCGCCCGTCGTGATCCGGCAGAAGCTGCACAGCGCCGAGCCCATGACCGTCGACGACGCGCTGTACGAGATGGAGATGGTCGGCCACGACTTCTTCCTCTTCGTCGACGTCGAGACCGCGCGCCCGTCGGTCGCGTACCGCCGACGCGGGTGGACCTACGGCGTCGTCGCGCTCGACACGTCGTGCGACTGCGCCGAGGCGAAGGTCGAGAAGTCCGCCTGACCCTCGTGGACCCCTCGCGGTCCTGAGTCGCCTCCGGACGAGGTGAGGGTTGGGCGCGCGCGACCTACCATCCGCCCGCTCGTTCCTCGCGGGCTCCCGCCAGACCCGCCACGGTCGCGCGCGCCCACCCTCACCTCGTCCGCTCCTGCCCGGTCCGCCTCGCGTCGTGCGAGGCGGACCGTCGTGCGTCGGGGGCCCGGCGGTCTCGCGAGCGTGCACGACGCGCAGCGACGCCGCTCCGTGTGGGTGGGGTCGGGCAGGATCGGGGGGTGGTCACCGTCGAGACGATGTCGTTGTCGCAGGCGAGGCGGGTCGCGCTCGCGGCTCAGGGTCTGCACCGACCGCGCCCCTTCGGGGGCGCCGGGGGAGAGGGGCGGGCCGGGGCGCCGACCATGCGGCACGTGCAAGGAGTGATCGACCGGCTCGGGCTGGTGCAGATCGACTCGGTGAACGTGCTCGCCCGGGCGCACCTCATGCCGCTGTACGCGCGCCTCGGGCCGTACGACACGGCGCTGCTGGACCGTGCGGCCGGGCGGGCACCGCGTCGGCTCGTCGAGACGTGGGCGCACGTCGCGTCCTACGTGCCGCCGTCGACGTGGCCGCTGCTCGAGTGGCGACGACGTCGGTACCGCACGGAGGCGTGGGGGGCGATCAGCGCGGTCGAGATGAGCCACTCCGAGACGGTGGAGGACGTCCGCCGGCTCGTGACCGATCGAGGGCCGATCACGGCGAGCGAGGTCCACGCGATCCTCGAGGAGGAGGGGCGCGCCCACCCCCGCGACCGGTCGCAGTGGGGGTGGAACTGGACCGTCGCCAAGCGCGCGCTCGAGTTCCTCTTCTTCACGGGCGAGATCACGTCGGCCCGGCGCAACGGGGCGTTCGAGCGGTGCTACGACCTTTCCGAGCGTGTCCTGCCGCCCGAGGTGGTCGCCGCGGCACCGGTCTCGGACGCCGACGCCGTCCGGCAGCTCCTCGAGATCGGCGCCCGCGCGCACGGCGTGGGCACGCTGCGGTGCTTCAAGGACTACTTCCGGCTCTCTGGACCGGCCGTACGCACGGCGCTCGTGGAGCTCGTCGAGGCCGGGACGCTGCGGCCGGTCGTCGTGCGCGGCTGGGACGAGCCGACGTATCTGCACGCCGACGCCGCGCTGCCGCGACGCGCGACGGCGACGACGCTGCTCAACCCGTTCGACCCCCTGGTGTTCGAGCGCACCCGGCTCGAGCGGCTGTTCGACGTGCACTACCGGATCGAGATCTACGTCCCGGCGGCGAAGCGCGTGCACGGGTACTACGTCCTGCCGTTCCTCGAGGGAGAAGCCCTCACGGCGCGCGTCGACCTCAAGGCCGATCGTCGCGCCGGCGTGCTGCGCGTGCTGTCCGCGCACCGCGAGCAGGCGGCGGGCGCCGAGACCGCAGCCCGGCTCGCGGCCGAGCTCGCCGTGCTCGGCGCCTGGCTCGGCGTGCCGGAGGTCGACGTCACCCCCGTCGGGGACCTGGCGCCGGCACTCGCGGCGGAGGTCGCGACGCAGCTCACCGCCTGAAGGGCGACAGAGCTCCCGGCCTGAGGGCGAGCTGCACCAGCCGGTCGACGACGGCGTCGGGCGGCGTCACGCTCGTGTCGATCTCGTGCGTGCACGCTGCACGCAGCAGGGGGACGACGACGCGCGTGTCGGCGACGATGCGCGCGCGCTCGGCCTCGGTCCTGCCGAACGGGTTGGTGACCCGCCGCGCGACCCGGTCGAGCATGACGTCGAGAGGCGCCGAGAGCAGGACCACGGCGTCGAACCGGTCGTGGAACCTGCCCTGGTTCGGCACCGTTCCGGCGACGACGAGCGGACGCCCCGCGCGGTCGTCGAGCAGGGCGGTCATCCGGTCCTCCCGCCACACGCGGTCGACGGTGCCGCGCGGTGCGCCAGGTACCGGCGCGACGACGCACCAGTCGCCGTCGTCGGTCTCGACGACCTCGACGTCCCGGTCCGCGAGACCGCCGAGCGCCGTCGACTTCCCGACGCCCGACATCCCCGTCACGAGCACGTGCGCCACGGGCCCGAGCCTACGGGCGTCGGACGGTGCGGGCGTGCGGGCGGTGCGGTTCGTCGTCGGCGGAACGCGGACGGGGCCGGGAGGCCCCAGGCTCCCCTACGATGTTGTGTGACGTTGCCGACGCCCGACCCGCACGCACCCGTGCGGCGAGGAGCGCGGCCCTCCCGGACCACCCGGCCCGGGACGCGATCGATACGGGAGTTCTGCGTGCCTTCGATCCTCGACAAGGTCCTTCGCATCGGCGAGGGCCGGATCCTCAAGAAGCTGTCCGGCATCGCCGACCAGATCAACAAGCTGGAGCCCAGCTTCGAGGATCTCACCGACGAGGAGCTGCGGGAGGAGACGGACCGCTTCAGGGCGCGCCTCGCCGACGGCGCCACCCTGGACGAGATCCTGCCGGAGGCGTTCGCCACCGTCCGGGAGGCGGCGCGCCGCACGCTCGGGCAGCGGCACTTCGACGTCCAGCTCATGGGCGGGGCCGCGCTGCACCTCGGCAACATCGCCGAGATGAAGACCGGTGAGGGCAAGACGCTCGTCGCGACGACGGCCGCGTACCTCAACGCGCTCGAGGGCAAGGGCGTGCACGTCGTCACGGTCAACGACTACCTGGCGAAGTACCAGAGCGAGCTCATGGGCCGCGTCTACCGCTTCCTCGGGCTCACCACGGGCGTGATCCTCTCCGGTCAGACGCCCGCGCAGCGCCGCCAGGAGTACGCCGCCGACATCACGTACGGCACGAACAACGAGTTCGGCTTCGACTACCTGCGCGACAACATGGCGTGGTCGACCGACGACCTCGTCCAGCGCGGCCACAACTTCGCGATCGTCGACGAGGTCGACTCGATCCTCATCGACGAGGCGCGCACGCCGCTCATCATCTCGGGACCTGCCTCGGGCGACGCGAACCGCTGGTACGGCGAGTTCTCCAAGGTCGTGCGCCGCCTGAACGGCGGCACGGACTACGAGGTCGACGAGAAGAAGCGGACCGTCGGCGTGCTCGAGCCGGGCATCGAGAAGATCGAGGACTACCTCGGCATCGACAACCTCTACGAGTCGCTCAACACGCCGCTCATCGGGTTCCTCAACAACGCCATCAAGGCGAAGGAGCTCTTCAAGCGCGACAAGGACTACGTCGTGCTCAACGGCGAGGTGATGATCGTCGACGAGCACACGGGCCGCATCCTCCCGGGCCGCCGCTACAACGAGGGAATGCACCAGGCCATCGAGGCCAAGGAGGGCGTGCAGATCAAGGCCGAGAACCAGACGCTCGCCACGATCACGCTGCAGAACTACTTCCGCCTGTACTCCAAGCTCGCGGGCATGACGGGTACCGCCGACACCGAGGCCGCCGAGTTCCAGGGCACGTACAAGCTCGGCGTGGTCCCGATCCCGACGAACCGGCCGATGCAGCGCCTCGACCAGGCCGACCTCGTCTACAAGAACGAGGACGGCAAGTTCGACGCCGTCGTCGCGGACATCGTCGAGCGCCACGCGCACGGTCAGCCCGTCCTCGTCGGCACGACGAGCGTCGAGAAGTCCGAGCTGCTGTCCTCGAAGCTCAAGAAGCAGGGCGTCCCGCACGAGGTGCTCAACGCGAAGCAGCACGCGCGCGAGGCCGCGATCGTCGCGCAGGCCGGCCGCAAGGGCGCCGTCACCGTCGCGACGAACATGGCCGGTCGAGGCACCGACATCATGCTCGGCGGCAACGCCGAGTTCATGGCGGTCGCCGACCTCGCGGCCCGCGGGCTCGACGCCGCGGAGAACGCCGAGGAGTACGAGGCGGCGTGGCCCGACGCCCTCGAGAAGGCGAAGGCCGCCGTCGCGGCCGAGCACGACGAGGTCAAGGAGCTCGGCGGTCTCTACGTGCTCGGCACGGAGCGCCACGAGTCGCGCCGTATCGACAACCAGCTGCGTGGTCGTTCCGGCCGTCAGGGCGACCCGGGGGAGTCCCGGTTCTACCTGTCGATGCAGGACGACCTCATGCGCCTGTTCAACTCGGGTCTCGCCGAGTCGATGATGAACCGCGCCGGGTTCCCGGACGACGTGCCGCTCGAGTCGAAGATGGTCACGCGCGGCATCGCGAGCGCGCAGGGCCAGGTGGAGTCGCGCAACTTCGAGATCCGCAAGAACGTCCTCAAGTACGACGACGTGCTGTCCCGTCAGCGCACCGTCATCTACGACGAGCGCCGCCGCGTGCTCGAGGGCGAGGACCTGCACGAGCAGGTGCAGCACTTCCTCACCGACGTGATCACCGCCTACGTCGAGGCGGCGACGGCCGAGGGCAACCCCGAGAACTGGGACCTCGACGCGCTGTGGACCGCGGTCAAGGCCGTGTACCCGATCTCGATCGAGGTCGACGAGGTCGTCGAGCAGGCCGGGGGAGCGACCCGCCTGACGCAGGAGCTCCTGCTCGAGGAGATCCTGTCCGACGCCCGCATCGCCTACGAGAACCGCGAGGAGCAGCTCGGTTCCGCGAACATGCGTCAGCTCGAGCGCCGCGTGACGCTGTCCGTGCTGGACCGCAAGTGGCGCGAGCACCTCTACGAGATGGACTACCTCAAGGAGGGCATCGGCCTGCGCGCGATGGCCCAGCGCGACCCGCTCGTCGAGTACCAGCGCGAGGGCTACCAGCTCTTCCAGGCGATGACCGAGGCGATCAAGGAGGAGACCGTCGGGTTCCTCTTCAACCTCGAGGTCAAGGTCGCCGAGCCCGGCGCGGCACAGGGCCAGCCCGCGGTGATCGACGCCGCCCAGGCGGCCCAGGCGGCGCAGTCCGCCGCGGGGCAGGCGCTCGGTGGGGCGGCTGGCGCCGCGTCCGCGGGTGCGACCGCCGGTCTCGCCGCCGCGGCGCAGTCCGCTGCGGCGCGGACGGCCGCGTCGCCGGTGCAGGACGCGCCGGTCGACGAGGTGGAGGACGCCCCGGTCGAGGACGAGCCCGCCGAGGCGCCGTCGGTCGAGAAGTCGTCGGTCGACGAGCCCCCGGTGCAGGCGGCGGCCGCCGAGGGCGCGCCCGTCGTGGCCCCGGCTGCGTCGGGCGACCGTGCCGGCACGCTCATCGCGAAGGGCCTCGACGGTCCCGACCGTCAGGTGCCGCTCTCGTACAGCGCCCCGAGCGAGGACGCCACGGGCGCCGCGGTCGTGACGGGCGACGCCGGTCGCCGCTCGCGCCGCGCGCTGCACGGTGAGGCGACCGCCGTCGAGAGCGACGGGCGGACGTTCCCGGGCACGCCGCGCAACGCCCAGTGCCCGTGCGGCTCCGGCAAGAAGTACAAGGTCTGCCACGGCCAGAACGAGGCGTGACCGGCCCGGGGGGCGTATCGCGCCCCCCGGGTGCGCGAGGAGGGGCGGTCGTCTTCGACCGCCCCTCCTCGTGTCTTCGGCGTCAGCGACCGGCGCCGCGGCAGCGCCGGTCCGGTCACCCGATCTCGAGAGCGACCACGCGCCACGTCCCGCGGCGCTCCTCGAGCCGGGCGGCGGCTGCCCGGACACGGTCGCCGTCGTCGACGACCACCGTCGCCTCGGCGACGTCCGACCCGAGACGCAGGACACGGGCGCGCCGGACCGTCACGGGGCGGGTCGCCGTGTCGGGAGCGAGACCCGCGTCGAGCACGACCCGCGCGCGTCGCGCGAGCGCCTCGTAGATCTCCGGCGTCACCCAGCGCGCGAGCTGCTGGACCGTACGGTCGCCCCGCACCACCTCGACGGCGGCTCTCACCACGGCGCAGCACAGCGGCGTCGGGTCCGGGAGCGGAACGGGCGTCGTCGGGACCAGAGGACGCCCGTGCGCCACGTGGCGCGGGACGCCGGCTCGGGGGTCGCGGACGTCGACGCTCGCAGCAGGCGCCTCACCGACGCTCCGGAGCAGCCGGGCGCTGCTCGCCTCGGTCGGGACGCTGGTGGACCGCGCCGTCACCGCGGACTGGGGGTCGAGCACGCTGGTCGTCATCGTCGGCTCCTTCGGTCGTTCGGGACGGTGGGTCACGCCGACGGTGCGACGAGCACCTGGCCGGGTCGGATGAGGTCGGGGTCGCCGCCGATGACGGCGGCGTTCGCCGCGTGCCACCGCGCCACGGCCGCGGCGACGTCGGCGTCGGTGGCGGCGGTGGGGAGCGACCGGGCGGCGATGTCCCAGAGCGTGTCGCCGCGCAGGACCACGACCTCGGTACCGGTCGCCGACCGCTCGCGGGTGACGGTCAGCGCGGCGTCCCTCTCGGCGGCCGGGAGTGTCGAGCCCGAGCGAACGAGCGTCGTGCCGGCACCCGTCCCACCGGGGCGAAGGGCGGCGTCCGCGTCGGTCGGGGGAACGGGGTGGGCGGCCGCCTGCCGAGGACCGGTCTCGGTGGACGCGTCGGACCGTGGTCCCTCGGTCCCGGATGTCGTTCGGGGCGCCTCGACGGGGAGCGACCAGGAGGCGGGCGCGTCGTCGGTGGTCGGCACACCAGAGGCGTTGCTCGTGCCCGTGGGCACCGGCGCGGGCCCGGTCGTGCCGTCGGGGGCGTCGGTCCCGTCGACGGAGGGGACGGCGTCGCCGGACCGGCGGTCCGCGCGGCGTTCGGTCTCGACCGCGGACGTCACCGGACCTCCTGCCACGGTCCTGGGTGCGACCTCCGGGGCCGACGCACGCCATCCGAGGTCGACGGCGACGACCGGCGCCCGGTCCGCGTCCGGCCCTTCCGTCGCGTGGGCGGTCCCTGCGCCGAGGACCAGCCCGGCTCCGACCGTCATGCTGACGCCGATGCGCGCCGCCCGGCGCACGACAGCAGGGGCGTGGCGCGCGACGATCCGCTCGCCGGCGGCCCAGGTCCGCCCGCCGGCCCGGACGGCCAGGCAGCCGAGCGCCAGCGCGCTGCTGAGGGCGACCCAGGCGGCGACCAGGGCGCCGACGGTGACCGCCGCGAGCTCGAGGTAGGCCTCGAACCGCGTGGTGGGCAGGGTCCCGGCGACGTGCACGCCTCGCGCCGTGAGAGCGACCGCCGCTCCCGACAGGGCGCCGAGCAGAAGAAGAAGCGTCCAGCCCCCGTGCACGCCGCTGCCTCGTGCGGCTGGCTCGTCGGGTGCTGGTCGCGCGTCAGATCGCCGTTCCATGGGTCCCCCTGAGTCTGCCGTTCGCCAACCGCGGCATGTGTTGATGACGTTTGATATCGTTTGATGCTGTTGGCGATATCTAAGTGCAGCTTGTTGTCGGTGTCTAGGGGGTTCTCGTGATGTGGACGGCGCGGACCCGCCCGGGTGCCCCTCCCGCTACCGTGTGCGCGTGCGGTGGGACGCCCTCTTCGACGACCTCGCGGCGCAGCTGGCCGCCGCCGAGCGCGCCGAGCTGGCCGACGCGGTGGCAGACCTGACGCGCGCCGAGCACGCCACCGTCTCGCTCGTCGAGCGGCTTCGAGGCACGGAGGGAGTCGTCACCCTCGAGCTCCGGGACGGGTCCCGGGTCACCGGCGAGGTCCGCGACGTCGCCACGGACTGGGTGCTCATGGAGGAGCAGCAGCGCCAGCACCTCGTCCCGTCGGCGGCCGTCGCGGCCGTCACGGGGCTGGGGAGGTTCGCGCGACCCGCGACCTCGGGACGGGCCGAGCGGCTCGGTCTGGGCCACGTCCTGCGGGCCCTCATGCGGGACCGTCGGCCGGTGCAGGTGCGCGTCCACACTGCCGCGTACCCGGGATGGATCTCCCGCGTGGGCAAGGACCACGTCGACCTGGAGGTCTCGCCGGGGGCGCGGCACGGTACCCGGTCGGTCCCCTACGCTGCGCTGCTGTGCGTCAGCGACTCCTGGCCAGGTGGCGCCGCACGATGATCACGACGCAGGGGGAGCGGTCGGAGAGGTCGGGGACGTTCGGCCGTCGCGGGCGACGGCGCGGCGACGGCATGGTGGCGGCGTGCGTCAGCCCTCGAACTCACCGGCCTCGATCCGCTGGCGGGTCTGCGCGTACATGCGCTGGATGTATCCCTCGAGCTCGCTCGCCTCGACGCGCCACTGGCCACGGCCGCCGACCTGGATGGCGGGCAGCTCGCCCGACCGCACGAGCGCGTACGCCTGGGCCGCGGAGATGTTGAGCTCTTCCGTGACGTCGGCGAGGGTGAGGAAGCGCTGGGCCATGCCGCAAGTCTGGCACGGGGTCGGCGAGGCCCCACCGTTGTCCACATGCCTTCCCGCAGAGCTGCGGCAGCGACGATCATGAACCGCGGCCGCCGGCCGCAGGCAGGTGCAGGACCACGGACACGACCACGGACGGGACTCGATGACGACGACCCTGGAACGCCCCTCGCGCGACTCGACGGCGACGCCCTCGCCCGCCCGCACGGCGACCCGCCTGCGGCGACCGACGTGGCGCGACCCGAGGCTCCTCGTCGGCCTGGTCGTGATCGCCGCCTCCGTCGCGCTCGGGTCCTGGGCGGTCGGCGCCGCCGGGCACACGGACGCCGTGTACGCGGCCGACGGCGTGCTGACGCCCGGTGACCGGGTCACCGCGGAGGACCTGCGCGTCGTGGAGGTCCGGCTCGGCAGCGAGACGGGTGGCTACCTGCTCGCTGCCGACGGCGTCCCCGAGGAGGCCGTGGTGCTCCGGACCGTCGAGTCCGGCGAGCTGGTCCCGGCGAGCGCGCTGGGTGCCACCGCCGATCTCGCGCTGCGCGCCGTCGCGGTGCCTGTCACGTCGGGGCTGTCGGACCGCATCGTGGCCGGGGCCGAGGTCGACCTGTGGCACGTGCCGCCGGCGCCGTCCGCGACGGGCGAGCAGGGCGCGCCGAACCAAGGGGTCGAACCGGCGACCCTGGTCGAGGGCGTGACGGTGGCAGAGATCGACGAGGCCGACGGGACCTTCGTCGCCGGCGGCCCGGTGACGATCCACGTCCTCGTCGCGGCCGAGGACCTCGCCACGGTGCTCGCCGCCGTGGCGGGCGAGGGGTCGATCGCCGTCGTCCCCGTGGGCGGTGCGGGATGAGCGGGGCGACAGCCGTCGCCACGGTGCTCTGCGCGGTCCGAGGACCGTCCGAGGCCGACGTCGTCACCGCGCTCGACGTGCCCGGTCTCCAGGTGACGCGACGCTGCGCCGACGTCGTCGAGCTGCGAGCCGCGGCGGCGGCGGGTGCGGGGCAGGTAGGGGTCGTGTCCGCCGACCTCCCCGCCTTCGACCGGGAGGTGGTCGGCGAGCTCCATGGGCACGGTGTCCGCGTCGTGGGTCTGGCGCCGACGGGGTCGTGGGAGGAGAGCAGGCTGCGGGCGCTCGGGGTCGACGTCGTCGTCGACCTTGCCGCCTCGGCAGACTCGCTCCTGGAAGCCGTCCGTGCCGTCGTCGCGCGCCCGCCGGTCGCCGTGGCTCCCGAGGGCCCGCACGGAACACCGGCACCGGCACCGGTCGGCGTCGAGCCGGCGCGCCGCGTCGGGCGGGTCGTGGCCGTGTGGGGGCCGACCGGTGCGCCCGGTCGCACGACGGTCGCGGTGAACCTCGCCGCCGAGCTCGCGGGACCGCCATCGTCCCCGCGACGCGGGTCGCGGCGCGACCGTCGTCCCGCGGAGGTCGAGCTGCCCGCGGTCGCGCCGACCGGCCCCGAGTCCGGGGTCCTGCTGGTCGACGCGGACACGTACGGCGGGTCGGTGGCCCAGCACCTCGGGATGCTCGACGAGTCGCCGGGGCTCGCGGCCGCCGCCCGCAGCGCGGGGCACGGAGCGCTCGACGCGACCGGTCTCCAGGCGCTCGCGCCGGCCGTCGTCCCGCGGCTCCAGGTCCTCACCGGGCTGGCCCGGGCCGCGCGCTGGCCGGAGCTGCCCGGTCCATCGCTGGACGTCGTGTGGGACGTGGCGCGGTCGGTCGCGGACTGGACCGTCCTCGACTGCGGGTTCGGCATCGAGAGCGACGAGCTCCTGACCTACGACACGCGGGCTCCGCAGCGCAACGCCGCCACCCTCAGCGCGCTGGGCGCCGCGGACGTGGTCGTCGTGGTCGGGGGAGCGGACCCGGTCTCCCTCCAGCGCCTCGTGCGCGCGCTCGACGAGCTCGACGAGACCGGTGCAGCGGCCGGAGCGCTGCGGGTCGTCGTGGTGAACCGGGTGCGTTCGGGAGTCGTCGGGCCGCGGCCGGAGCGCGCCGTGCGCGAGGCGCTGGCACGCTACGCCGGTGTGGACGACCTGCAGGCCGTCCCCGAGGACCGGTCGCTCGACCTCGCGCTGCGCGAGGGCCGGGTCCTGGCCGAGGTCGCGCCGGCGAGCCCGGCCCGTCGCGCCCTCGCGCGGCTCGCCGCGCACGTACGCTCCGAGACGTCCGCGCCCGTGGTCGGCACCGGTCACCTCCAGACGGCACACTGAGGCCATGCGCATCTACCTGCCTGCCACGCTCGACGAGCTCGACGCCGTGACAATCACCGCCGACGCCGCGCTCTGGACGGTGGCGCCGCGCGGCGCGCACGCGGTGACGTCGGCCCTCGTCCGGTCGCTCCCGGACGAGGACGAGGAAGGGCTGGAGTACGCGGCAGCGCTCGAGGCCGCGGACGACTCTCTCGCTCTCGTCGCGTCCCGGCCGGACGCACCGCGGCAGCGGCTCGTCATCACGCTCGAGGTGCCCGACGGCGCGGTGCAGGCCGTCGAGCCCGCGCCGGGCGACGACGAGGAGGACGCCCCGGCCCCGAGCGCGGTCCAGGTCGTGCGGACCGTGCCCGACGTCGCCGTCGTGTGCGTGCACGTCGACGAGCCCGAGGCGGCCCCCGACGTCGAGGCCGTGCTCGCGGCGGCCGACGGCGACGGGCCCGAGGCCGACGCGGCGCTCGACACGGCGCTCGACCGGGTCACCGAGCGCGACCTGCTCTGGTATGACTGGTCGGAGATCCCGGACGTGCCGCGCGCCTGACACGGCGCGCCCGGACGCCTCCGCGCTCGCCGCCGGATCAGCCCAGGCGGCCGAGCACCTCGTCGTGGAGGAGGCCGTTCGTCGCGACGGCGTTGCCGCCCCACGGGCCGTGAGCGCCGTCGAGCGACGTGAACCGACCACCCGCCTCGGTGACGATCGGCACGAGAGCTGCCATGTCGTAGAGCTCGAGCTCGGGCTCGGCCGCGGCGTCCACGGCCCCCTCGGCCACGAGCATGTACGACCAGAAGTCGCCGTAGCCGCGCGTGCGCCACGCGCCCCGCATGAGGTCTAGGAACGGGTCGAGACGTCCGCGCTCCTCCCAGCCGGTGAGCGAGGAGTACGCGAGCGACGCGTCCTCCCACCGCGAGACCGCGGAGACGTGCAGTCGGGACGCCGCAGCGAGCGACTTGCCCGTCCAGGCGCCCGTGCCCTTCGCGGCCCACCAGCGGCGGCCGAGCGCCGGCGCGGAGACGAGCCCGACGACGACCTCGTCGCCGTCCGCGAGAGCGATGAGCGTCGCCCACACCGGCACGCCGCGCACGAAGTTCTTCGTCCCGTCGATCGGGTCGACGATCCAGCGTCGCGACCCGTGCCCGGACTCGCCGTACTCCTCGCCGACGATCGCGTCCCGTCCTCGCGCCCGCCCGAGCCCGGCGCGGATGATCTCCTCCGCCGCGCGGTCGGCGTCGCTCACCGGCGTCGAGTCGGGCTTCGACTCCACGTGCAGGTCGATCGCCTTGAACCGGGACATCGTGTGGCCGTCGACCTGGTCGGCGATCACGTGGGCGAGGCGCAGGTCGTCGTCGTAGCTCCGCGTCGAGGGGGGCGTCATGGCTCACACCGTAGCGGTGCGACCGTCCGCTCCGGGCTCAGGCCGCGCCGGTGCGCGACGCCAGCACGCGGCGGAAGGACTCGAGCCGTGCGGCCCGCGCCGCACGCGTCTCGTCGTCGGGCGACGCCTCGACCCACTCGTCGAGCGCGCAGTCGGGCGCGTCGTCGAGGTGCGTGCACCCGCGCGGGCACGCCTCGGCGACCTCGTCCAGGTCGTCGAACGCGCGCAGCAAGTTCCCGACCTCGACGTGCGCGAGCCCGAACGACCGCACGCCGGGGGTGTCGATCACCCAGCCGCCGCCGGGCAGACGCAGCGCGACCGCGGACGTCGACGTGTGGCGTCCACGGCCCGTGTGGTCGTTCACGACCCCCGTCGCCCGCCGCGCGTCGGGCACGAGCGCGTTGACGAGCGTCGACTTGCCGACGCCCGAGTGGCCGACGAACACTGATGCGCGTCCGGCGAGGGCGGCGCGGACCGCGTCGAGCGGCTCGATCGCCCAGCCGCTCGCGGCGAGCCCGTCGGGGACGCGCCGCGTCTCGACGACCGACACGCCGAGCGGCTCGTAGAGCGCGCGCAGCGGCGCCGGGTCGGCGAGGTCCGCCTTGGTGAGGCACAGCAGGACGTCCATGCCGGCGTCGTACGCCGCGACGACGCACCGGTCGATCATGCGCGTGCGCGGCTCGGGCTCGGCGAGGGCGGTCACGACGACGAGCTGGTCCGCGTTGGCGACGATGACGCGCTCGTACGGGTCGGTGTCGTCGGCGGTGCGCCGCAGGACGGCGCTGCGCTCCTGGATCCGGACGATGCGCGCGAGGCTGCCGTCGTCGCCGCTCACGTCACCGACGAGGTCGACCCGGTCGCCGCACACGACGCGCGTGCGCCCGATGTCCCGGGCCTTCATCGCGACGACCACCCGCTCGTCGGGCCCGTCCGCGTCGACGAGCAGCGTGTACCGCCCGCGGTCCACCCCCGTGACGAACCCCGTCACCGCGTCCGCGTGGTCGGGGCGCTGCTTGGTGCGCGGTCGGCTGCCCCGCTTGCCGGGGCGGGACCGGAAGTCCGACTCGTCGGGGACGCGGCGTGCCATCAGCGGGCCGCCACCCCCTCGACGGGTCCGGTCGGCAGGCTCGGCGAGGACGTGTGCGCGGCGTCGCCGGCCAGCATCCGCTCCCACATGCCCGCGAAGCCCGGCAGCGTCTTCGCCGTGGTCTCGACGTTCTCCACCGCGACCCCCGCGACGCGCAGGCCGAGGAGCGCGGCCGACGTCGCCATCCGGTGGTCGTGGTACGTGCGGAACGTCGCGCCGTGCAGGGGACGCGGCGTGATGACGAGCCCGTCGCGCGTCTCCTCCGCCTGCCCGCCCAGACGGGTGATCTCGGTGGCGAGCGCGGCCAGGCGGTCGGTCTCGTGCCCCCGCAGGTGCGCGATGCCGCGCAGGCGGCTCGGGGAGTCGGCGAGCGCCGCGAGGGCGGCGATCGTCGGTGCCAGCTCGCCCGCCGCGCGGAGGTCGACGTCGACGCCGCGGATCTCGCCGGTCCCCGTCACGGACATGACCCCGCCGTCGAGGCTCGCGGTGCCGCCCATCGACGAGAGGAGCTCGCCCAGCATCGCGCCGGGCTGGGTGGTCGTCGTCGGCCAGCCGGGGACGCGGACGGTACCGCCCGCGACGAGCGCGGCGGCGAGGAACGGCCCGGCGTTCGAGAGGTCCGGCTCGACCTGGACGTCGCGCGCGGTGATCGGGCCCGGCTCGACGCGCCAGATCGCGGGCCGCGAGTCGTCGACCACGACGCCGACCTCGCGCAGGACCTCCACCGTCATGTCGATGTGCGGCATGCTCGGCAGCGTGGTGCCGACGTGGCGCAGCGTGAGGCCCTGGTCGAACCGCGCGGCAGCGAGCAGGAGCCCCGAGACGAACTGGCTCGACGCCGACGCGTCGACGTCGACCGAGCCTCCGCGCACCCTGCCGCGACCGCGGATCGTGAAGGGAAGCGTGGTGGGCGTACCGCTGCCGTCGTCCGTGACGCTCACGTCGAGCGCGCGGAGCGCCGTGAGGACCGGTCCCATGGGCCGCACGCGGGCGCCCTCGTCGCCGTCGAACCGCACGGTCCCGTCGGCGAGCGCGGCGACGGGCGGGAGGAACCGCATGACCGTGCCGGCGAGGCCGCAGTCGATGTCCGCCGGCCCGCGCAGAGCGCCCGGGACGACGTGCAGCTCGCTGGGGGACGAGCCCTCGGTCACGCCCACGCCGAGCGCGCGCAGCCCGGCCGCCATGAGATCGGCGTCGCGGCTGCGCAGCGCGCCGCGCAGGACGCCCGGGCCGTCCGCGAGGGCCGCGAGCACGAGCAGGCGGTTCGTCAACGACTTCGAGCCCGGCACCTCGACGGTCGCGGCGAGCGGGCCGGCGGCCGTCGGCGCGGCCCAGCCGTCCGCGTCGGCGGGGGCAGGGGCGGCGAGGTGCGCGTCGGTCATGGCGTCCAGGCTAGTGGAGGTGCAGGGCCTGACGCCGGACCCTCCCGGGCGCTGGACGCGCGACGCGGGTTCACCCCGGCCGAGCACCGCACCACCGAACCCTGGTCTGCGCGGCACGCCCTGCGCCGAGCCCGGGTCCGTGTGCCACGACAGCCCCGCCGTGGGCGCACGACCCCCGGGTCCGGCAGGCTCAGGCGACCTTGGAGCGCACGGCCGCGCCGGCGTCGTGCACGACCCCCGACGTGAGGCTCGCGGCGTGCTCGGCGGCCTCGCGTGCGGCCTTGGCGGCCCGCCGCGCAGCGCGCCCGGCGTCGGCGGACGCCTGCTTCGCGGAACCCGTGACGCCCTTCGCCGTGCCCTTGACGCTCTTCGCCGTGCCCTTGGCGCTCGTGACGACGGCGTCCTGCTTCGCCTGCTTGGCCCGGGCCAGGTCGTGGCGTGCCTTCTCGAGCCGCCACTGCACTCCCGGCCGTCCCTCGTAGTCGGCCCCGGCGATGAGCGCGGCACCGATCGCCCCGATGTTGGCCACGAACTTGCGGGTGCGCTCCGTGCGGGTGGCCTCACCACCGGTGAACGGCTGGTTGACGACGGCGAGCGGGACGGTGAGCGCAGCGAGCGTGAGCGCCGCCGTGCGGGGCGCCTTGCTGACGGCGAGGCACAGGCCCGCGACGGCGGTGGCGACGCCGTGGACTCGGACGAGGGCGGTGACCTGCGCGTCGCTCAGCGGGGCCTCCACGCCGGCGCCCTTCTCGACGATCTCGATGCCGCTGCGTGCGGCGCGGACGTGCTCGGCCGGCTTGAGGGCGGTCTGGACGCCGTCGTAGACGAACCAGGAGGCCAGCATGGGCCTCGCGAGGTGACGCAGCAGCATCGGTACTCCTTCGGTCGCGTGTCGCTCCAGCCTGCCGCGCCCGCGGTCCGCGCGCCACCGGCGACGGGTGCTGAGGGCCTGAGAACCGCGGAAGACGAGGGAGAGACGGGACGAGGGCGAGACGACGGGCGAGGGGGAGGTGAGGGAGGGCGCGCGCGATCGTGGCGGGCCGGGCGGGTGGTAGATCGCGCGCGCCCTCCCTCACCTCACCTGGTGGTGCGATCAGGACACGAGGTGCCCTCAGAGCGCTCCGCCGGCGGCCTCGGGCGCGTCCGCGGACTCTCCCGAGTCGCCGATCGTCTCGCGCGCGACGTAGTTCTCGAGGTCGAACAGGTTGTCCCCGGCGCGCTGCGCGACGGTGAGCAGGGTGGTCGCCGACGCGACCTCCTCGACCTGCTCCTTGAGGAACCACAGGAGGAACTGCTCGCCGAGCGCGTCGCCCTCCTCGCGCGCGGCCCGGAAGATCGCCTCGATCTGGGCCGTGACCTGCTTCTCCTGGTCGAGGGCGAGCTGGAGCGGCTCGACGACGGACGAGAAGTCGTTGCGCACGTCGCCGGTGCCGGGGATGACGACGGGCAGGTCCCGGTCGAGGTGGTACTGCACGATCATCATCGCGTGGTTGCGCTCCTCGACCGACTGGCGGTAGAAGTGCGCGGCGAGCTGGGGCAGGTCGTGGGAGTCGAACCACACCGCGATGGCGATGTACTGCTGGTGCGCGTCGAGCTCGTGCGCGACCTGCTCGCGCAGGAGGGTGAGGAAGCGTGACGGGATCTCGGTCGTGGTCATGGTCGCCACGCTAGCGATGTCCGGCTCGTGGCACACCAGGTGCCTGCCCGCGGGAATGGGCCGCCGCGCACGGTGGTTGCACACCTCGTGACCATCCTGCTCGACGCCCGGTCGACCGCCGCTCAGGCGGTCGCCCCGGCCTCCCCGGACGAGGCACTCGTGGCGGCCTTCTCGGCCGGTCCTGCCGCGAGGTCCGTCCCAGCGAACAACCTGACGAACAGGGGACTAGGCTCGTTGTCGATGACTGAGCAGATCCCCGGGAGCCCCGAGACGGCGCCGTCCGCGACGCCGACCTCCGCGCTGCCCGAGGGGACGGAGAACGACGTCTCCGCGACCACCGGTACGGACGACGACACCGACACGAACCGTGCGCCGGCCGCGGAGGACGACGCCGCACGGGCCGCGCGGTTCGAGCGCGACGCGCTGCAGTACCTCGACCAGCTGTACTCGGCGGCGCTGCGCATGACGCGCAACCCGTCCGACGCAGAGGACCTCGTGCAGGAGACGTTCGCCAAGGCGTTCGCGGCGTTCCACCAGTACCGCCCGGGGACCAACCTCAAGGCGTGGCTGTACCGGATCCTCACGAACACGTTCATCAACACGTACCGCAAGAAGCAGCGCGAGCCGCAGCAGTCCCAGGCCGAGGACGTCGAGGACTGGCAGATCGCGCGCGCCGCGTCGCACACGTCGCAGGGGCTGCGTTCGGCGGAGGCCGAGGCGCTCGACCGCCTGCCGGACACGGACGTGAAGCGCGCGCTGCAGGAGCTGCCCGAGGACCGCCGCATGGTCGTGTACTACGCGGACGTCGAGGGCTTCCCGTACAAGGAGATCGCGGAGATCATGGGGACACCGATCGGTACGGTCATGTCCCGCCTGCACCGGGGCAGGCGCCAGCTGCGCGAGCTGCTGGCCGACTACGCCGCGCAGCGAGGACTGGTAGGGGCGAAGGCTCCTGGAGGTGAGTCGTGAGCACGTCAGAGAGCCGGACGCCGGGCCTGCGGGCGACCGACGAGACGGTCACGCCGATCCCGCACTCGACCGAGGGGGAGTCGGAGTGCGAGCACGCTCTGCTGCACCTCTACGAGTACCTCGACTCGGAGATGACCTCCGACGACGAGCTGCGGATGCGCGCCCACGTGGCGCACTGCTCGCCGTGCCTCGCCGAGCTGAGCGTGGAGGAGCTCGTGAAGCGGCTCGTGCGTCGCTCGTGCCACGAGCAGGCACCGCCGAGCCTGCGCGCACGGATCCACGCGCAGCTCATCGTCATGACGACGACCACGACGGTGGTCGAGACGCGCTGAGTCCGGCGGGGCCCGCGCAGCCGGCTCCCCGTACGACGAAGGGCCCGGACCGACGACGTCGGTCCGGGCCCTTCGCGCGTGCGTGCCTCAGGCGTTGGGGCGCTTGCCGTGGTTCGCGCCGTTGCCCTTGCGGCTGCGACGCTTGCGTCCGCGCTTGCTCATGATGTTCTCCTGATGGTCTCGGGGAGTGCCGCCGTCCTCGAGGGATCTCGGCGGGAACGGCCGCCCTCTGCGTGTCGGTCCGCCTCCCATGGTCCCACACGTCATCCCTTGCCCTCCGCCTGAACGCGATATATCGTGTCTCGGAGAACGCGATATATCGCAACTTTGCGCGAGGGTGAACCCCCGCGCGGGCAGCACCGCGGACTGCCTCAGGGGCGGGCCCCGGCGGACGAGAGGACGGCGCAGGATGACGCACGAGAGCTGGACCGTCACCGGTCCGCGGACGATCGGGGTCGAGCACGTCGCGCTGCTCGACGCGACGGTCATCGGCGGTCGCATCGACGTGGTCGCCCACGAGGACCCCGCCCAGACCGACGTCGTCGTCGAGGTGCACTCCGTGACCGGGCGCGCGCTCGAGGTCGCGGTGGACGGCACGACCCTGCGGATCGGCTACGGCTCGTACGAGGCCGGCTGGAAGGGCTTCCTCGAGCGTTTTCGCACCTACACCGGCAAGGACGCGGCCGACGTGCACGTGGCCGTCCCGGCGACCACGTACGCCAAGGTCGTCACCGTGCAGGGCGAGGGTCTCGTCGCAGGTCTCCGGAACGGTGTGCGCGTGGGCACGGTCACCGGTTCGGTCATGACCAGCCGCACGGCGGGCGAGCTGCGCGTCGACACGGTCTCGGGCGAGGTCTCCGCGAGCGAGCACGACGGCACGGTCCGCATGGAGTCCGTCTCGGGTGGGCTCACGGCGACGGGGGCGCTGCGTTCGCTGCGGCTCGAGTCCGTCTCGGGCGCGGTGACGGTCGACACCCGCACGACGCCCTCCGAGGTCAGCGTGAGCGCCGTCTCCGCCGACGTGCTCGTCCGGCTCCCCGACCCCGACGCCATGTCCTACGCGATCCGGTGCGTGAGCGGCCGGCTGCTCGTCGACGGGACGGAGCAGCGGAGCGCGGCGGGCTCGTTCAGCCGACCGGCGCAGCACGGACCGGCGGCGTCCGTCCGGGTGTCCGCCGTCTCCGGGAACGTGACCGTGCTGCGCGGCTCCTTCGAGGAGGACGCGGAGCGCTCCTCGACCGACGCACCCGGGCGCGCGACCGGCGACGGCCCGGCCTGGGGAACGCCCGGAGCCCGCGCACGCGCGGCCGCGAGCGGCCCGGTGGACCGCTGATGGCCACGGTCTTCGCCCACGGCGAGCTGCGCCTGTACCTCCTCGCCCTGCTCGACGCCGGGCCCAAGCACGGGTACGAGCTCATCACCGAGCTCACCGAACGCTTCGGTGGCACGTACCGCCCGAGCGCAGGGACCATCTACCCACGCCTGGGACGGCTCGAGGACGAAGGGCTCGTGCGGCGCAGCGTCGAGGGACGCAAGACGACGTACGAGCTCACGCCCGCCGGTCGTGCCGAGATCGAGGCGCGACGCGGCGACGTCGCACAGCTCGAGCACGGCATCGCCGAGACCGTCCGGCAGCGCGCGCAGGCGCTTCGCGCCGAGGTCCAGGGCTCGCTCCAAGGGCTGCGCGCCGAGCTCGCCGCCGCCGCGCAGTCGGCGCGCGCGCGTCCGCGCGAGGGCGAGCCCGACCCTCGCCGGCGCGAGTCGTACGCCTGGCGCATGGAGGCCGAGGCGCTCGTGCAGCGCTTCCGCGAGGACGTGCGCGCCGACCTGCGCCGCGCCGACGCGTCGAGCGTCGTCACCGAGCTCACCGTGGACACGCTGCGCACCGTCCTCGACAGCGCGCGCAAGGCCGTGCGGGCGACCTTGCCGTGACGCACGGTGGATCAGACGCACCCCTGCGGCACCACGACCGCACGCCGACCGAGATCCCGCACCAGGACCAGCACCAGAAGCCGCACCAGACCCCGAACGAGGAGAGAGATCGCATGAGCACCGAGACCTGGGTGGTCGCCACCCCGCAGACCCTCGACGTCGCCGAGGTACGCCGCGTCGTCGTCCAGCTGACCGACGGTTCCGTCGACGTCGTCGCGGACCCGAACCGCGCCGACGGGGCGCACGTCGAGATCGGCGACGTCACCGAGCGTCCCCTGCAGGTCAGCGCGCACGACGGCGAGCTGCGCATCGGGTACGACTTCGCCGGCATCGAGGGCGTCGTCGACCGCGCGAAGGGACTGCGCGACAAGGACCGCGCCGTCGTGCGCGTCACCGTCCCTGCCGACGTGCCCGTCAAGGTGACGACGGCGCGTGCCGCCACCACCGTCACCGGCACCACGGCCGACCTGTCCGTGACGACCGCGACCGGTCCCGTGCGCGTCCAGGGCACGACGGGCCCCGTCTCCGTGAAGACCGCCTCGGCGCCCGTGGACGTCGTCGAGCACGTCGGCGACGTGCGCGTGAGCACGGCGTCGGGCGCCGTGAACGTCGCGGGCTCGCTCGGCCGCGTGTCGGTCACGACCGTGACGAGCGGCGTCGAGGTGGTCGCGCGCGAGAGCACGCCGCTCGTCGACGCGCGCACCGTCTCCGGCGACGTCGCCGTGCGCCTGGGTGCCGGGGCGCCGGTCAACCTCAAGGCGCGCAGCGTCACCGGAAAGGCCGTGCTCGACGGCGTGCGCCTCGAGAGCTCCGCGCAGCGCACGACGTCGGTCGACCACGTCGACCGCCCCGTCGAGACCCCCACCGCGGGCGGCGCCTACGTGTCCGCGAGCACGGTGTCCGGCGACCTCACGGTCTCGCGCGGCTGAGGCGCAGCCTGCCCGGCCTGCCCGACGGCGCTGCTCAGGGCGCGTCGTCGGGCAGGCCGAGCCAGGCGTGCCAGCCCGTGTGCAGCACGAGCCACGCCATGAGGCCGTAACCGGCCTGGCCAGGGAACCCGTTGCCGCTCTGGGCGAGGTCCGCGAGCCACTGCTCGTGCGTCACGAGCGGGCTGAACGTGTCGACGTAGGGCACGCGACGACGGTTCGCGACGTCCGCGAACGCGTTGGAGAGCTCGGCGAGCCGGTCCGCGTCCTGCGGGTGGCCGGGCGGCGGCCCGACGACGAACGTCGGCAGGCGGCGCGACTCCGCGACGTCCAGGACGTTCGCGAGGTTGAGCCGGGACCGCGCGACGGAGAGGCCCGAGTCGAGGTCGTGCCGACCGAGTCCGATGACCAGCCGGTTGTCGACGTCGGGCTCGGGGGAGAACCGCCGCGCGGTCTCCGCCTCCCAGCGCTGGCTGAGGGCCGTCGTCGTCTCCCCGGGGATCGCGAGCGGGAAGACGTAGACGGGCTGGCCGAAGCGCGTGCGCGCGACGACGCGCCCCGACCACCCCAGGGCCTTGGCGTCCCCGACGCCGGCGCTCAGCTCGTCGCCGACGACGCAGATCCGGACTTCTCGACGTGCTGCGTCCTCCACAGGGGTCATTCTCCCCGACGTCGGGAGCCGCGGTCGATCCCGGGCCGTCCGCCCGGCGTGTCGGCGCCCGGCGCGACCGTCGCGCACGGGCCACCGGCCCGCGCTCAGAGGAGGGTCGCGCCCCACGTCACCTCGTGCGAGTCGCCCGGCGCGAGGCGCACGAGCCGCTCCCCGGTGCGGAAGGCGTCGGCGATGCAGCTCATCGGCTCCGCCGCGACGCCCGAGCGGCGGAACGCGGCGTCGCCCACGTGGTCGCCGGTGCAGATCTGCCACGTGTCCATCGACGCGTCCATCCACACGGCCGCCGTGCGCCCGTCCGGGGCGCCGAGCCGGATCCACGACAGACCGTCCGTGTCGCGCGTCACGTCGACGTACGCGTCGTCGAGGTCGACACCCCGCAGGGAGCGCGTCTCCTGCAGGTCGAAGGAGCCGGACGCCGGCTCCGTCCCGGTGGGCAGCAGGCGGTCGTCGGTCGTGACGCGCGAGACGGCGTCGAGACGGATCGTGCAGTCGTCGAGGTCCGCGCCGTCCGGGGAGAGCCACGGGTGGAAGCCGATCCCGTACGGCGCCGTGCCGCGGCCGGCGTTGGTCGTGCGGACGTGCACGCGCAGCCCGGCGTCGCTCAGCGAGTACTCGACGCGCGACACGAGCGCGAACGGGTAGCCGGGCGTGGGGACGAGGCGCAGCTCGAGCGTCACCGCGGAGCCGGAGTGCTCGACGACGGTCCACCGCTGCCAGCACGCGAGCCCGTGGAGCGCCGTGCTGCGCGCGAACTCGGTGACGGGTACCTGGTACCTCGTGCCGTCGATCTCGTACTGGCCGTCGCGCAGGCGGTTGGGCCACGGCAGCAGCACCGCGGCGTTGAACGCGGGGGCAACCTCGTCCTCGGCGAACGGGACGAAGACCGGCCGGCCGGCGACTGCGTACTCGCGCACCGCCGCTCCGACCTCGGTGATCGTGGCGACGTGGTCGCCGTGGGCGATGCGCAGCTGTGCGCCGGAAGGTGCGTCGGTGTTCACGCTCACATACGGTACTCGGCGTGCGCGGGTGCACGATGGGCCCGCGCCCGTCAGACTCGGTGCCCGGGCACGTGCGCCTGCGCGCCCGACGCAGCACGAGGAGGAACGATGGAACGACGTGTGCTCGGACGCACGGGACGGCTCGTCTCGGTGGTGGGACTCGGGACGTGGCAGCTCGGCGCCGACTGGGGCGACGTCGAGGAGGGCGACGCCCGCGCGGTGCTCGACGCCTCCGCAGAGGCCGGCGTGACCTTCTTCGACACCGCGGACGTGTACGGCGACGGCCGCAGCGAGCAGATCATCGGCTCGTACCTCGCCGACAACCCCGGCCACGGGATCACCGTCGCCACGAAGATGGGCCGCCGGGACGCGCAGGACCCGGACAACTTCACGCTCGCGAAGTTCCGCGAGTGGACCGACCGCTCGCGCGCGAACCTGCGGACCGAGCGGCTCGACCTCGTCCAGCTGCACTGCCCGCCCACGGCCGTCTACTCGCGCGACGAGGTCTACGACGCGCTCGACACCCTTGTCGCCGACGGCGCGGTCGCGTCCTACGGCGTGAGCGTCGAGACGGTCGACGAGGCGCTCACCGCCATCGCGCGGCCCGGTGTCGCGAGCGTGCAGATCATCCTCAACGCGTTCCGCCTCAAGCCCCTGGACGAGGTGCTGCCGGCGGCGTCCGCGGCCGGCGTGGGCATCATCGCGCGCGTCCCGCTCGCGTCCGGCCTGCTGTCCGGCAAGTACACGCGCGACACGACGTTCGCGGACGACGACCACCGGACCTACAACCGTGACGGCAGCGCGTTCGACGTCGGCGAGACGTTCGCCGGGGTGGACTTCGAGACCGGCGTCGAGGCGGCGCACCAGTTCTCCGACCTCGTGCGCGACACGGTCGCGCAGGACCTCACCCCCGCCCAGGCGGCCATCGCGTGGATCTGGCAGCAGCCCGGCGTCACGACGGTCATCCCGGGCGCGCGCAACGTCGAGCAGGCGCGGTCCAACGCCGTCGCGGGATCGGCCGAGGTGCTCGGCCCGCTCTTCGCGTCCGGCATCCGCGAGATCTACGACGAGCACATCCGGGCGGCGGTCCACGACCGCTGGTGAGGGTCAGGCCCGGCCGGACGGAGCCGACGACGAAGGCCCCCCTCCCGTGGGAGGGGGGCCTTCGTCGTGCTCAGGTCCCGGCGAGCCGGTCGGTCGTCAGCGGGCGAACGCCTGCTCGAGGAGCACCGCCTGCTGGGCCTGGTGCTTCTTCGCCGTGCCGGCCGCCGTGGAGGCCGACGCCGGACGCGAGACGACGCGCACGCGCGGCAGGTCGTCCGGCAGGTTGATGTGGACGAACGACCAGGCACCCTGGTTCTCCGGCTCGTCCTGGACCCACACGACCTCGGCGTCGCCGTACCGGGCGATCTCGGCGCGGATCGCGTCGACGTCGAGCGGGTAGAGCTGCTCGAGGCGGACGATCGCCGTGCTCTCGTCCCCGCGCTTGGTGCGCTCGGCGAGGAGGTCGTAGTAGACGCGACCCGTGCACAGGAGCACGCGGTCGACCTTGGCCGGGTCGGCCGCGGCGTCGGCGATCACGGGCCGGAAGGTGCCCTGCGTGAACTCCTCGACCGGGGACGCGGCCGCCTTGAGGCGCAGCAGCTGCTTCGGCGTGAAGACGACGAGGGGACGGCGCGGGCGGTCGTACGCCTGGCGGCGCAGCAGGTGGAAGTACGACGCGGGGGTCGAGGGCTGCGCGACGGTCATGTTGTCCTCGGCCGCGAGCTGCAGGAAGCGCTCGATGCGTGCGGACGAGTGGTCCGGTCCCTGGCCCTCGTAGCCGTGGGGGAGCAGCATGACGACCGAGGAGTACTGGCCCCACTTCTGCTCCGCCGACGAGATGAACTCGTCGATGACGGTCTGGGCGCCGTTCACGAAGTCCCCGAACTGCGCCTCCCAGAGCACGAGGGCGTCGGGACGCTCGACGGAGTAGCCGTACTCGAACCCCAGCGCCGCGTACTCGGACAGCGACGAGTCGTAGACCCAGAACTTCGCCTGGTCGGCGGAGAGGTAGAGCAGCGGGGTCCACTCGGCGCCGGTCTCGCGGTCGTGCAGGACGGCGTGGCGCTGCACGAACGTGCCGCGGCGCGAGTCCTGACCGGCGAGGCGCACGGGCGTGCCCTCGGCGAGGAGCGAGCCGAACGCGAGGAGCTCGCCGAAGCCCCAGTCGATGCCGCCCTCGACGGACATCTGCCGGCGCTTCTCGAGGAGCTGCGCGAGCTTGGGGTGCACGGTGAAGCCCTCGGGCGGCGCGACGTGCACCTGACCGATGCGCTCGACGACGTCCGGGTCGACCGCGGTGCGCCAGCCGACCATCGTGCCGGCGTCCTCGAGCTGCGACTCCGGGCGCTCCAGGCCCGCCACGGGCTCCTTCGAGGCCGACGGCGTGTAGCCGCCCTCCTTCGTCTCCGTGAAGACCCGCTCGAGCTGCGCCTGGTAGTCCTGCAGGACGTGCTCGGCCTCCTCGAGCGTGATGTCGCCGCGCGCGACGAGGTTCTCGGTGTAGAGCTTGCGCACCGAGCGCTTCGCCTCGATGAGGTTGTACATGAGCGGCTGGGTCATCGACGGGTCGTCGCCCTCGTTGTGACCGCGGCGGCGGTAGCAGATGAGGTCGATGATGACGTCGCGGTCGAACTGCTCGCGGAACGCGAAGGCCAGCTCGGCGACGCGCACGCACGCCTCCGGGTCGTCGCCGTTCACGTGGAAGATCGGCACCTGGTAGCCCTTGGCCACGTCGGTCGCGTACGTCGTCGAGCGCGACGACGACGGGCCCGTGGTGAAGCCGACCTGGTTGTTGACGACGACGTGCACGGTGCCGCCGGTGCGGTAGCCGCGCAGCTGGGCGAGGTTGAGCACCTCGGGCACCACGCCCTGACCGGCGAAGGCCGCGTCGCCGTGGATGAGGATCGGGAGCACGGAGAACCCGTCGCCCCCGAGGTCGATGCGGTCCTGCTTGGCGCGCACGATGCCCTCGAGCACCGGGTCGACGGCCTCGAGGTGCGACGGGTTGGCCGCGAGGTAGACCTTCGTCGTCGCGCCGGACTCGGCCGTGAACGTGCCCTCGGTCCCGAGGTGGTACTTCACGTCGCCGGAGCCCTGCACGCTCTTCGGGTCGAGGTTGCCCTCGAACTCCGCGAAGATCTGCGCGTAGCTCTTGCCGGCGATGTTCGCGAGCACGTTGAGGCGACCGCGGTGCGCCATCCCGATGCCGACCTCGTCGAGGCCGTTCTCGGCGGCCTTCGACAGGATCGCGTCGAGCAGCGGGATCAGGGACTCCCCGCCCTCGAGCGAGAAGCGCTTCTGCCCGACGAACTTCGTCTGGAGGAACGTCTCGAACGCCTCGGCGGAGTTGAGCCGGCGCAGGATGCGCAGCTGGTCCTCGCGCGGCGTGCGGGCGTAGCCGGACTCGAGACGCTCCTGCAGCCACTTGCGCTGCGTGCGGTCCGCGAGGTGCATGTACTCGACGCCGACCGTGCGGCAGTAGGAGTCGCGCAGGAGGCCGAGGATGTCGCGCAGCGACGACTTCGTCTTCCCCCCGAACCCGCCCGTGGGGAAGGTGCGGTCGAGGTCCCAGAGCGTGAGCCCGTGGTTCTGGATGTCGAGGTCGCCGTGCTTGCGCTGGCGGTACGCGAGCGGGTCGGTGTCCGCCATGAGGTGACCGCGCGAGCGGTAGGAGTGGACGAGCTCGGCGATCTTGGCGGGCTTGGCCGCCTCGATCTCGGCGTCCGTCGTGTTGTCGCGGACCCACCGCACCGGCTCGTAGGGGATGCGCAGCGCGGCGAACACGCGGTCGTAGAAGCCGTCCTCGCCGAGCAGCTTCTGCGACAGGATGCGCAGGAACTCGCCGGACTGGGCACCCTGGATGATGCGGTGGTCGTAGGTCGACGTGATCGTCAGGACCTTCGAGATGCCGAGACGCGCGAGGCGCTCGGTCGAGGCCCCGGCGAACTCCGCCGGGTAGTCCATCGCGCCGACGCCGATGATCGTGCCCTGGCCCTGCATGAGCCGCGGCACCGAGTGCACCGTGCCGATCCCGCCGGGGTTCGTCAGCGAGATCGTCGTGCCGGCGAAGTCGTCGACGCCCAGCTTGCCGCCGCGCGCCCGTCGCACGAGGTCCTCGTAGGCCGCCCAGAACTGGGCGAAGTCCATCGTGTCGGCCTTCTTGACGCTCGGGACGAGGAGCTGGCGCGTGCCGTCCGGCTTGGCGAGGTCGATCGCGAGGCCGAAGTTCACGTGGGCCGGCTGGCTGACGGCCGGCTTGCCGTCGAGCTCGGTGTAGCTCGAGTTCATGGCCGGCATGTCCGCCAGCGCCTCGACGAGCGCGAAGCCGATGAGGTGCGTGAACGAGATCTTGCCACCACGACCGCGAGCGAGGTGGTTGTTGATGACGATGCGGTTGTCGACCATGAGCTTGGCCGGGACGGCGCGCACGGACGTCGCCGTCGGGACCTGGAGGCTCGACTCCATGTTCGTCACGACGCGCGCGGCGGGGCCGCGCAGCTTCTGGACGTCGTCGACGGCCTCCGTCTGCTCGTCCGGCGCAGCGGCGACCTTGCGTGCCGGGACCTGCGCGTACGGCGCGGTGGCGGGCTGCGCCGTCGCGACGGGCTTGTGCGCACGCACGGCCTCGACCGCCGCGTTGACCGCGGGGTCCGCGGGCAGCTTCGGGGCCTTGACGCGCTGCGCGGCCTCGGCCGCGGCGGAGCCGTCCGTCACCGGCGTGGGCTTCGTGGCCTCCGCGGGTCGGGCGGCCGGTGCCGGGGCAGCGGGCGCGCTCTGCGCGGGGCTGCCGTTCGTGGACGCCGACGCCGGTGCCGCAGACGGTGCGGGCTCGTCGCCCGTGTCGTCGCGCTCCGTCGGACGGTAGTCCTCGAAGAAGTCCCACCACGCGGGGTCTACCGCGTTCTTGTCCTTGAGGTACTGCTCGTAGAGCTCGTCGACCAGCCACTCGTTCGCTCCGAACACGGAGCTGACGTCGCTGATCGCCTCTGACTCAGCCTTCGGGGACACGCGAGGATCGCCCACTTTCACACACAGGTCGCTGTACGGTCACAGTCGTGTCGGCGCGTGACGGCTAGACGACGACGCGCCCCGGCACAGACTCGTCCGGCATCCGGACCACACCAGCCTAGGCCCTCGGGCCCCGCTCGCAGGGCCGCGGGGGACGTTCCCGCGCGAGCCGTGCCAAGGTTCTTCACGTCGCGTCTGCGCGAGGCAAACGCGGTGCAACGCCCTCCTCGACTCCGGGCAAGAGCGCGGAATTCCAGGCCATCACGGGGTATGGGGCGGTCGGTGTGTGACGCATCTCACCGGTTCGGCGTGGTCACAGCGCGTCGTCGTCCAGGGGGGACGGCGCGAGGTCTCCGGCCCTCGCCGGGAGGGTCACCCGCATCGTCGCACCCCGACGGGAGTCGGCGACCTCGATGCGGCCGCCGTGCAGGTCGACGGCCCACCGGACGATCGCGAGCCCGATCCCGGTACCGCCGGTCGAGCCGCCACCCGTCGGGTGCGACCCCGTCGGGTGCGACCCCGTCGGGTGCGACCCCGTCGCGCTCGCCCGCGCGAAGCGCTCGAAGATCCTCTCGCGGTCCTCCTTCGCGATGCCCGGACCCTCGTCGACGACCTCGATCACGACCTCGTCGTCGACCGGGTACGCCTCGAGCCGGATCTCGCCGTTCGGGGGAGAGTGGCGGATCGCGTTCTGGAGCAGGTTCACGACCACCTGGTGGAGGCGCTCCCTGTCGGCCTCGAGCACGAGGTCCGGCGGGGTGACGTCGACGACGTACCGCAGGCCCTTGGCCGCCTCAACCATGGAGACCGCCTCGGCGTTCTCCTCGAGGAAGTCGCCGACCTCGATCTCGGTGATGTTCAGCGCCGCCGCGCCGGCCTCGATGCGCGACAGGTCGAGCAGGTAGGCGACGAGGCGCGTGAGGCGCTCCGTCTGGGCGAGCGCCATCTCCATCGTCGCGGGCGTCGGCTGCGTCACGCCGTCCACGACGTTCTCGAGCTGCGCCTGCAGCGCGGCGATCGGCGTGCGCAGCTCGTGCGACACGTTGGCGATGAGCTCGCGCCGCACCTGGTCGCTCGTCGCGAGGTCCTCCGCCATGACGTTGAACGCGACCGCGAGCTGCCCGACCTCGTCGCGGCTCGTGGCCCGGACACGGCGGGTGTAGTCGCCGTCGGCCATCGCGCGGGCGGCGGCGGTCATCTCGCGCAGCGGGGACGTCATGCCCCGCGCCAGGAGCTGGGTCAGCAGGAGCGACAGGACGATCGCGAGGGGGAAGGTGCGCGACGGGCCGAGCTGGTTCTGCAGCCCGATCCACGTGATGAGCACGGCGAGCGTCACCGTCGCCGCGACGAGCACGCCCAGCTTGATCTTCAGCGAGCGGAACGAGTCGAGCGGCCGGACGTCGGGCAGGTGGGGCCGGATCGTGTGGGACCGGTGCGGCGGGTTGCGGGACGGACCCGAGAGATCCTGCCCACCGGTGGGCGTCGTCATCCGGCGGGCGGCTCGAACGCGTAGCCCACGCCGTGCACCGTCCGGATGAGGTCCGCGCCGAGCTTGCGCCGCAGCGCCTTGATGTGCGAGTCGACGGTGCGGGTCCCGCTCGCGTCGGCCCAGTCCCAGACCTCGGCGAGGAGGCGCTCGCGCGTGAGCACCGTCTTGGGCGAGCTCGCGAGCATGACGAGGAGCTCGAACTCCGTGGGTGTCAGGTGCACCTCCTCCCCGGCGCGGTACACGCGACGCTGGGCCTTGTCGATCGTCACGTCGCCCACGGCCATGGGAGGCTCCGCGGGTGTCGTGCTCGCCGCCTGCGCCGCGCGGTCCATGCGCCGCAGGAGGGCCTTGATGCGCGCGACGAGCTCGCGCATCGAGAACGGCTTCGTCATGTAGTCGTCCGCGCCCACGCCGAGCCCGATGAGCATGTCGGTCTCGTCGTCGCGCGCGGTGAGCATGAGGATGGGCACCGGCTGCTCGGCCTGGATGCGGCGCGTCACCTCGAGCCCGTCGATGCCCGGCAGCATGACGTCCAGCACGATGACGTCGGGACGCAGGCGGGTCGCGGCGTCGACGCCGGACAGCCCGTCGCGCGCGACCTCGACGCGCCAGCCCTCGGCGCTCAGGCGCTGCGCGATCGCCGTCGCGATCGCCGGCTCGTCCTCGACGACGAGCACGGTCGCGCTCTGCTGGCCGGCCGGTCCGGTCGGGGGAGCGGGGGTGCGGCTCGTGGTCGGCCCTGCACCCGCGCCGCTGGGGAATGCGCTCGCTGCCCTCGGATCTGCCATGGGGTACAGCGTGGCACACGTCAGCCCAGGTCGGCCGGATTTGCGGACGACCGGCGACCGGCCCCGGGGACGCCGACGCGCCCGGGCGCTAGCATGCTGCGCACGATGAAGAGCACCTCCCGATATCCGTGGAGCACCTCGTGGTAGGCGACTGGGTCATGGTCGCGCTCGGGGTGCTCCTCACCGCAGGAACCGCCGTCTTCGTGGCCGGGGAGTTCTCCCTGGTCACCCTCGACCCGGCCGTCGTCGGTGCCGGTGACGAGCCGTCCGACGAGGAGGGCGACAGACCCGACGGACGCGACGACCGGCGCGACCGCAGCGTCCGCGCCGCGCTCAAGCACCTGTCGACCGAGCTGAGCTCGGCGCAGGTGGGCATCACGCTCACCACGATCCTGCTCGGCTACACCGCGCAGCCCGCGCTCCTCTCCCTCCTCTCCGACGGGCTCGGGCGCACCCCGCTCAGCCAGGCCGTCGCGGGCGTCCTCGCCGGGGTCCTCGCCCTCGTCGCCGTCAACGCCTTCTCGATGGTCGTCGGCGAGCTCATCCCCAAGAACTTCGCGCTGAGCGCCCCCTACGCGACGGCCCGGCAGGTCGTGCCCCTGCAGCGCCAGTTCACCAAGCTCTTCCGCCCGGTGATCGCCGTGCTCAACGGGTCGGCGAACGCCATCCTGCGGCGCGTGGGGGTCGAGCCGCGCGAGGAGCTGTCGGGCGCGCGGTCCGCCACGGAGCTCGCCGCCCTCGTGCGTCGCTCGGCGCAGGAGGGCACGCTCGACGTGTCCGTCGCCACGCTGCTCACGAACTCGATCGAGCTCGACACGCTCTCGGCCGTGGACGTCATGACCGACCGCATGCGCATGGTCGTCGTCGACCGCGACGCGACGGCGGCCGACGTCGTCGACGCCGCCCGTCGCACCGGCCACTCGCGGTTCCCGGTCATCGGCGACGACCGGGACGACGTCGTCGGCCTCGTGCACCTGCGCCGGGCGGTGGCCGTCCCGCACGAGCGCCGCGCCGACGTGCCGGCCGCGGCGCTCATGGTGGACGCCCCTCGTGTCCCCGAGACGGTCCGCCTCGGCCCGCTGCTCGTCGAGCTGCGCGGGTTCGGGCTGCAGATGGCGGTCGTCGTCGACGAGTACGGAGGGACCGCCGGCGTCGTGACGCTCGAGGACGTCGTCGAGGAGCTCGTCGGCGACGTCGCGGACGAGCACGACCGGCGCCGCTCCGGCGCCGCGCGGCGTGCGGACGGTTCCTGGTTCGTCCCGGGCGTCCTGCGCCCGGACGAGCTCACCGAGGTGACCGGGCTCCGTGTCCCCGAGGACGCCGCCTACGAGACGCTCGGCGGACTCGTCATGTCCCGCCTCGGGCGCGTGCCCGTGACGGGCGACGAGATCGTCGTGGGTGAGGGCACGGACCGCGTCGTCGTCCGGGTGGAGGCGATGGAGGGTCGTCGCGTCGAGCGCGTCAACGTCCGTCCGGCGCCCGCGGAGGTGGGCGCATGAGCTCGTCCACCGCGCTCCTCCTCGGCCTCGTGCTCCTCGTGGGCAACGCCTTCTTCGTCGGCGCGGAGTTCGCGGTCATCTCGGCCCGGCGCTCGGGGATCGAACCCCTCGCGGCACGGGGCGACCGGCGTGCGCAGACCGTGCTGTGGGCGATGGAGAACGTCTCGCTCATGCTCGCGTGCGCCCAGCTCGGCGTGACCGTGTGCTCGACCGGTCTGGGTGTCGTGGCCGAGCCGGCGCTCGCGCACCTCATCGAGGACCCCCTGCACGCCCTCGGGGTGAGCTCGTCGCTCGCGCACCCGATCGCGTTCGTCGTCGCGCTGGCCGTCGTCGTCTACCTGCACGTGGTGCTCGGCGAGATGGTGCCCAAGAACCTCGCCGTGGCCGGGCCGGACCGGGCCGTGCTGTGGTTCGGGCCGCCGCTCGTGTGGATCGGCAGGGTGCTGCGTCCGGTCATCGTCGCGCTCAACTGGGTCGCGAACCACGTCGTGCGGTGGTCGGGCGTGGAGCCCCGGGACGAGGTGGCGTCGGCCTACACCGCCGAGGAGGTCCAGTCGATCGTCGAGCACTCCCAGGCAGAGGGCGTGCTGCGGGACGAGCAGGGCCTGCTGTCGGGTGCGATCGAGTTCTCCGAGCGCACCGCGAGCGACGTGATGGTCCCCGTCGCCGACCTCGTGACCGTCGTCGAGGGGTGCACGCCGGACGAGCTCGAGCGTCTCGTCGCCCGCACCGGGTTCTCGCGGTTCCCCGTCGCGGACGCGTCGGGCGACCTCGTGGGGTACCTCCACGTCAAGGACGTCCTCTACGCCGACGACACGACGCGTCACGACCCGGTACCGGGCTGGCGCGTGCGGGCGCTCGCGGTCTCGGCACCGGACGACGAGGTGGAGGACGCGCTGCGCGCCATGCAGGGCTCGGGCGCTCACCTTGCGCGCGTCGACGGTCCGCAGGGCTCGCTGGGCGTGGTGTTCCTCGAGGACATCCTCGAGGAGCTCGTCGGCGAGGTGCGGGACGCGATGCAGCGGCGGCCACACTGAGGCTGCCACAGCAGGGCCCCGGGTGGCGGTGTCGGGGTGGCCGGGTGGTGTGGGAACCTTCCCGCAGCCCTGACCAGGGGACTTGGCAACGCCGGAGGCCTTCGTTACTGTTCCGTGATTGACCGCGGTCGCCAGTGTCGTTCACCGGCCGGCCATGGTCGGTCCGACGTCCGTTCCGAGCGGGGAAGGCAGGTGGCGGGTGCAGTCGCAGCAGACCGACGACGTCCCCGCCCTCGAGTCCCGCCGCGCACGTCGCGAGGCCGAGCACGGTCCGCGTCGACCGCGTCGCAGCCAGGCCCAGGTGCCGGGCCAGCACCGCTGGGTCCCCCGGGTCGCCGTGCTCAGCACCCTCGCCATGGCGACGATCGCGATGCCGCTGTCCGCCGGCGCCGACGACGGCCTGGGGGCCAGGTCACCTTTCGAGCCCGACGCGCGTCCGGCCGGCCCGAGCGCCCTCGATCTCGCGACGGCCGCCTCGACCGTCCCCGCGCTCTCGGAGAACGTCGCGGCCGCACCGCGCACCGCGGCGCGCAGCGACGCCGCGTCCCGGTCGTTCGAGCGCGAACCCCTCCCCGGGTGCGACCCCACCGTCCGCCCCACGGGGACCAACGGCAACCTCGACCAGCACGAGCTGTGCGAGCTGTGGCAGGCCGGCGACTTCCTCCGCCCCGACGCCGCCGTCGCGCTGTCCGCGCTCAACGAGGCGTTCCGCGCGAGCTTCGGCCGCGACCTGTGCCTCGTCTCGTCGTACCGGACCCTCTCCACGCAGGTCTCCCTCAAGTCGACGCGCGGCGGCTTCGCCGCCCGGCCCGGCACGTCGATGCACGGCTGGGGCCTCGCCATCGACCTGTGCTCGATCGAGACAGGGTCGCGCGACGTGTACGCGTGGCTCAACGCGAACGGCGAGACCTATGGCTGGGCCAACCCGCCGTGGGCGAAGCGCGGCGGGGGCGGCGCCTACGAGCCGTGGCACTTCGAGTTCACCGAGGGCGTCGAGGAGATGGGCGGCGCCTGACCCGCCGTGCGGACCGGCCCGGCTATGGTCGGAGCATGGCGGACCTCCTGCTCGCCGCGGTCGTCCTGCGCCGTCCCGAGCACGCGCTCGCGGCGCAGGTCCTCGCCCTCGCGCTCCACGGCGTCGTGCGCGAGATCCGTGACGCGTCCCCAGGACGACCCGAGGTGCCTCCCGACCCGACCCCGGCCGTCGTGCCGGTCCTCGAGGTCGTCGACCCGTCGCGGGCGACCGGGCACGAGCCCGACGTCCTCGTGGCGCTGTTCGGTGACCCCTGCCTCCCCGGGGTGCGCGTGCGGCTCGACCCCGATGACGCGGGCCTCCGGGAGCGGCTGAGGGCTGCTGCGGCCCGCGTCACCCGCGCGGCGCGGCGGGAGGGCTACCTCGCCGGGGGGCGCGGCGACCACCTGACCGAGAAGGGGCAGGCGTTGCGCGCCGACCTCGTCGCGCTCGAGGACACCGTGGAGCAGGAGGTGGCCGAGGCCCGACGACGCGACGCGGACCGCGCGCACGTCTCGCCGGTGCTGCTCCCGTGGGCGGTTCTCTTCGGCCACGAGCCGGGGTGGGTCCCGGTGGACCACCGGTCCGTCCGCGCCGACGTCGCGGCCGTGTGCGCCGCCGCGGACGCGCTCTCCCGCTAGCACCCGGCCACGACGGCCGGAAGGCCGAGACCGAGCCCTGCGGCTACGGGCCGGCGAGGCGCTCGTTGCGCCCGAAGTCCTGGAGGAAGCGCGGGCCCGACGCCGCGAGCTCGGCCGCGTAGGCCGTGCGCCACCCGGCGAAGGGCCGGCTGGCGAGCGCGTCGTTCGAGAACCGGGGGTCGTCCGTGAGCTCGGTGACGCAGAACGCGGGGATCTGCAGGTCGGTGACGGGGCCGGAGCGCTCGCACTCCGCGACGACGAGCGGGTGGTCCGCCCCGCCGAACACGTCGACGACCCAGCCGTCGTCGCCGAGCCACACCGACCAGCGCGTCTTCACGATGCGCGACCCGCCGCGCCGGATCATCTGCAGCCCGACGGCGACGTCGACCTCGCGCTCGGCCTCGTACCGCGTGCCTCCCGCCATCGGGCCTTTCACGGTGAGCGTGCACAGGTCGACCTCGGAGGCGTAGCGGTCGAGGAGCGTGACCGCGTCCGTGCCGGCGTCCATGGGTGCGTCGACACCGGGGGCCGTGGCCCGCAGGCGCAGCGCGTACCCCTCGTCGGCGAGGTAGTAGCTCTGCACGATCAGCGCGGGCGCGTCGCGCAGCTCCTCCGGCATGTCGCGCACGAGGAAGCGTCGTTCGAACTCGAAGTCCCCGTAGCCGCCGTCGGTCATGGGGACACCGTAACGAAGTGCGGGGCCGGCGTCCGGGAGATGCCGACGCCTGTGGGGCTGAGGTGCCCTCGATAGGATTCGAACCTACGACCTTCTGCTCCGGAGGCAGACGCTCTATCCACTGAGCTACGAGGGCGTGCGCCGTTCGGGATGACCCGGCGGCGCGATGCACGAGACTACCAGCCCGCCGGAGGGTGTCGGCAACCGGTTCGCGCGCGCCGGGGGACCGCCGTCCACCGCGACCAGCGACGGGCCCGGGGTGGTGCGTCGGTAGGATTCTCCCGTGACCCCCGACGAGCTCTCCGAAGCGCTGAGCGCTGCCCTGGCCGCCGCCGTCGCCGACGGCACCCTCGCCCTGCCTGCCGAGGCCGTCCCGGCCTCCGTGCACGTCGAGCGACCTCGCCAGCGCGAGCACGGCGACTGGGCCACGAACGTCGCGCTGCAGCTCGCGAAGAAGGCGGGCACGACGCCGCGCGCGCTCGCCGAGGACCTCGCGACGCGCCTCGCCGCGACGCCGGGCGTCAAGGCGGTCGACGTCGCGGGGCCGGGCTTCCTCAACATCACGCTCGAGGCGGGTGCTGCGGGGGAGCTCGCCCGCACGATCGTGGAGTCGGGTGTCGCGTACGGCCGCGGCGACTCGGAGTCAGGCAAGCGCGTCAACCTCGAGTTCGTCTCGGCGAACCCCACGGGGCCGCTCCACATCGGCGGTGTGCGCTGGGCGGCAGTCGGCGACTCGCTCGCGCGCGTGCTCGAGGCGAGCGGCGCCGAGGTGGCGCGCGAGTACTACTTCAACGACCACGGCGCGCAGATCGACCGGTTCGCGCGCTCGCTCCTCGCCCGCGCTCGCGGTGAGGAGGCGCCGGAGGACGGCTACGGGGGCCAGTACATCACCGAGATCGCCGACGCGGTCGTCGCGGACGCGCTCGCGGCGGGGGAGCCGGACCCGCGCGCACTGCCCGACGA
The DNA here is from genome assembly GCF_943181405.1 of Cellulosimicrobium sp. Marseille-Q4280. Classification (GTDB taxonomy): domain Bacteria; phylum Actinomycetota; class Actinomycetes; order Actinomycetales; family Cellulomonadaceae; genus Cellulosimicrobium. The sequence goes on along the minus strand of NZ_CALPBY010000001.1, from coordinate 719,504 downwards.
CGAGGCGCGCGAGGCGTTCCGGGCCCGGGGCGTCGAGCGCATGTTCGGCGAGATCAAGGCGTCGCTGCACGACTTCGGCGTCGACTTCGACCTGTACTTCCACGAGGACTCGCTCCACGAGTCCGGCGCGGTCGAGCGCGCCGTCGCGCGGCTGCGCGAGACCGGTCACGTGTTCGAGCAGGACGGCGCGACCTGGCTGCGCACGACGGACTTCGGCGACGACAAGGACCGCGTCGTCATCAAGTCCGACGGCGAGGCCGCCTACATCGCGGGAGACATCGCGTACTACCTGGACAAGCGCGAGCGCGGCTTCGACGAGGTCATCATCATGCTCGGCGCGGACCACCACGGGTACATCGGCCGCATGATGGCCGTGTGCGCGGCGTTCGGCGACGAGCCGGGCAGGAACCTCCAGATCCTCATCGGTCAGCTCGTCAACCTCGTCAAGGACGGCGAGCCCGTGCGCATGTCCAAGCGCGCCGGCACGGTGCTCACGATCGACGACCTCGTGGGCGCGGTCGGTGTCGACGCCGCGCGCTACTCGCTGACGCGCTCGTCCGCCGACTCGAGCATCGACCTCGACCTGGACCTGCTCACGCGGGCGACCAACGAGAACCCGGTCTACTACGTGCAGTACGCGCACTCGCGCACCTGCGCGGTGGACCGCAACGCGGCCGACCGCGCGGTGGCCCGGGCGGACGGGTTCGACCCGTCGCTGCTCGACCACCCGACGGAGGCGGCGCTGATCGGGCGCCTCACGGAGTTCCCGCGCATCGTGGCCCAGGCCGCCGAGCTGCGCGAGCCGCACCGCGTCGCGCGCTACCTCGAGGCCCTCGCCGGTGACTACCACACGTGGTATCAGCAGAAGGACCGCCGCGTGCTCCCGTACCCCGACGAGGACGTCACGGACACGCACCGCACGCGGCTGTGGCTCAACGACGCGGTGCGCCAGGTCCTGGCCAACGGCCTGGGCCTGCTCGGGGTGACCGCACCGGAGCGCATGTGAGCATGCACCCCGGCGAGCCGTGGTCGAGGGGCGTGCGCCGTCGTGACGACGGCGTGGTCGAGGTCGCGGGCCTCGGCGTCCACGAGCTCGCCGCGCAGGTCGGCACGCCCGCGTACGTGCTCGACGAGACGGACTTCCGTGCCCGGGCCCGTGCCTACCGCACGGCGTTCGAGACGGCCTTCCGCGCCGTCGGGACCGACGTCGACGTGTACTACGCGGGCAAGGCGCTGCTGACGGTCGCCGTCGCGCGCTGGGCGCGCGAGGAGGGCCTGCGGGTCGACACGGCGTCGGGCGGGGAGCTCGCGGTCGCGCTGCGTGCGGGCATCCCGGGCACCGAGATCGGCCTGCACGGGAACAACAAGTCCGACGCGGAGCTCGACCGCGCGCTCGAGGTCGGCGTCGGGCGCATCATCGTCGACTCGCTCGTGGAGATCGACCGTGTCGCCGCGGCCGCCCGCGCGCGCGGGGTCGTCGCGCCGGTCATGGTCCGCGTGACGACGGGCGTGCACGCCGGCGGGCACGAGTACATCTCGACGGCGCACGAGGACCAGAAGTTCGGGCTGTCGATCGCCGCGCCGCGCGGTTCCGGCGTCGACTCCGACGCACCCGGGGACTCGCCGGCCATGACCGCGCTGCTCGACGTCGTGCGCCGCCCCGAGCTGCACCTGCTCGGGATCCACTCGCACATCGGGTCCCAGATCCTCGACCCGACGGGGTTCGAGGTCGCGGCCCGCGCGGTGCTCGAGCTCCGCGCCGACCTGGCGGCCCGCACCGGCGTGCTCGTCGACGAGGTGGACATCGGCGGCGGCTACGGCATCGCCTACCTCCCCGGCGAGGTCGCGCTCGACCCCGAGCGGATAGCGAAGGACGTGGCAGGGGCGGTGGACGCGGTCGCGGCCCGGCTCGGCACCCCGCTCCCGCGGTTCTCCATCGAGCCCGGTCGCGCGATCGTCGGACCCGCGGGGCTCACGCTCTACACGGTCGGCACGGTCAAGCCGGTGGCGCTCGACGACGGCCGCGTCCGGACCTACGTGTCCGTCGACGGCGGGATGAGCGACAACATCCGTCCCGCCCTGTACGGCGCGCAGTACCACGCCGAGGTCGTCGGCCGGGCCTCCGTCGCGGCGCCCGTCCTCGCGCGCGTCGTCGGCAAGCACTGCGAGAGCGGCGACATCGTCGTGCACGAGGTGATGCTGCCGGGCGACGTGCGGGCGGGTGACCTCCTCGCCGTGCCGGCGACCGGGGCCTACGGGCGGTCGATGGCGTCGAACTACAACCTGCTGACCCGGCCCCCGGTCGTCGCCGTCTCGGACGGCACCGCACGCGTGCTCGTGCGGCGCGAGACGGTCGACGACCTCCTCGCGCTCGACCAGGGTTGAGCGGCTCGTGCCGGCGCGGTTCCCGACCCGTGGGCGCGGGCGCGCCCGGTGGCCGGGCGCCCGTATCCTGTCGGCGCGGTGCCGGTGCCCGTCCAGGCGCGCCGGATCCGCTTCGCCCCTGACTGCCTGAGGAAGGTCCGTCGTGCCCGCTGCTGCCGTGCCCCACCCGCCCCTGCGCGTCGCCCTCCTGGGCTGCGGCGTCGTCGGGACGCAGGTCGCGCGGCTGCTGACGCAGCAGGCGGACGACCTCGCGTCGCGCGTCGGCGCGCGCCTCGAGCTCGTGGGGATCGCGGTCCGGGACGCGGCCGCGCCGCGCGACGCGGCGATCGACCGCTCGCTGCTCACCGAGGACGCCGCGGCGCTCGTCGAGCGCGCGGACATCGTCGTCGAGGTCGTGGGCGGCATCGAGCCGGCGCGCGACCTGCTGCTCCGCGCGATCGGTGCGGGCGCGGCCGTCGTCACGGCGAACAAGGCGCTGCTCGCGGAGGACGGCCCGACGCTCTACAAGGCCGCCGACGACGCCGGGGTCGACATCTACTTCGAGGCCGCCGTCGCGGGCGCGATCCCCATCGTGCGCCCGGTGCGCGAGTCCCTCGCGGGCGACCACGTGCGCCGCGTGCTGGGCATCGTCAACGGGACCACGAACTACGTGCTCGACCAGATGACCACAACGGGCATGAGCCTTGCGGAGGCCGTCCGGGAGGCCCAGGACCTCGGGTTCGCGGAGGCCGACCCGACGGCCGACGTCGAGGGCTACGACGCCGCGGCCAAGGCGGCGATCCTCGCGAGCCTCGCCTTCCACACGCGCGTCTCGCTGGACGACGTCGCGCGCGAGGGCATCATGTCCGTCACCGCCGACGACGTCGCGTGGGCCGCGCAGACCGGCCACGTCATCAAGCTGCTCGCCATCGCGGAGCTGCGCTCCGGCGCGACCGAGGGCGACGCGGCGGGGGTCTCCGTGCGGGTGCACCCCGCCCTCGTGCCCACGTCGCACCCGCTCGCGAACGTGCGCGGCTCGTTCAACGCCGTGTTCGTCGAGGCCGAGTCGGCGGGCGAGCTCATGTTCTACGGCCGCGGCGCGGGTGGCGCCCCCACCGCGTCGGCGGTCCTCGGCGACGTCGTCTCCGCCGCGCGCCACCGCGTGCTCGGTGGCAAGGGCCCGCAGGAGTCCACCTACGCCGAGCTCGCGATCCTGCCCCCCAGCGCCGCGCTCACGCGCTACCAGGTGCGGCTCGAGGTCGACGACCGTCCCGGCGTCCTGGCGCAGGTCGCACAGGCGCTCGCCGCGCACGGCGTGTCGATCGAGGCCGTGCGCCAGCCCGGCACGCCCGAGGCCACCGAGCCGGTCGAGGGCGGCGCGGCCGGGCCGGCGGTCGCCCAGCTCGTCATCACCACGCACACCGCGCCGGAGTCGGCGCTCGCGGCGACCGTCGAGGCCGTCGCGGGACTCGAGCCCGTCCGCACCGTCACGTCCGTCCTGAGAGTCGAAGGAGCCTGAGATGACCGGCCGGATGGCCCATCAGTGGCGCGGCATCATCGCCGAGTACGCCGACCGCCTGCCCGCGCACGTGTCGGAGCGCGTCGTGACGCTGGGGGAGGGCGGCACGCCGCTCGTCGAGGCGCCCGCGCTGTCCGACCGCACCGGCGCGCAGGTCTTCGTCAAGGTCGAGGGCATGAACCCGACAGGGTCCTTCAAGGACCGCGGCATGACGACGGCGATCTCCGCCGCGGCGGCGCGCGGCGCGAAGGCGGTCGTGTGCGCGTCGACCGGCAACACGTCGGCGTCGGCCGCGGCGTACGCGACGCGCGCGGGCATGCTGTGCGCCGTGCTCGTCCCCGACGGCAAGATCGCGATGGGCAAGCTCAGCCAGGCGATCGCGCACGGCGCGCGCCTCCTGCAGGTCGACGGCAACTTCGACGACTGCCTGGTCGCTGCGCGCAAGCTGGCCGACACGCACCCGATCGAGCTCGTGAACTCGGTCAACCCCGATCGCATCGAGGGCCAGAAGACCGGCGCGTTCGAGATCGTCGACGCGCTCGGCGACGCCCCGGACATCCACGCGCTGCCCGTCGGCAACGCGGGCAACATCACGGCCTACTGGCGCGGGTTCCGCGAGTACGCGGGTCAGGGGGCACCGGGGCACCCGGGCGAGGGGCTGCCCGCCGTCGCGACGCGCGTCCCGCAGATGTGGGGCTTCCAGGCCGCGGGCGCCGCGCCGATCGTCGCGGGCCACCCGATCACCGAGCCCGAGACGATCGCGACCGCGATCCGCATCGGCAACCCCGCGTCGTGGGAGCTCGCCGAGGCGGCGCGCGACGAGTCGGGCGGCGTCATCGAGGCCGTCACCGACGAGCAGATCCTCGCGGCGCACCGCGTCCTGTCGAGCGAGGTCGGCGTGTTCGTCGAGCCCGCGTCGGCGGCCGGCGTCGCCGGGATCCTCGCGCGCGCCGAGCGCGGGCTCGTCCCTGCCGGCGCGCGGATCGTCGTCACGGTCACGGGCCACGGGCTCAAGGACCCGCAGTGGGCGCTGCGCACGGCGGACGGCGGCGAGGTCGTGCCGACGCGCGTCGGTGCCGACGTCGTGTCCATCGCCGACGCGCTCGGTCTCGGCTGATGCAGCTCGGCGCCGACCACGTGCGGGTCCGCGTCCCCGCGACGAGCGCGAACCTCGGGCCCGGCTTCGACGCGCTCGGCCTCGCGCTCGCGCTCCACGACCTGATCGAGGTGCGGGCGCTCGCGTCCGACGCGGTCGTGGTCGACGTCGTGGGCGAGGGGGCGGGCGAGGTCCCCGGTGACGAGAGCCACCTCGTCGTGCGCGCGCTGCGCACCGCGCTCGACGTCGCGGGGGCCCCCCAGACCGGCCTGCATCTGTCGTGCGTCAACCGGATCCCGCACGGGAGAGGCCTCGGCTCGTCCGCCGCGGCCGCGGTCGCGGGCATCGTCGCGGCGCGTGCGCTCGTCGCGGACCCGACGGCGCTCGACGACGCCACGGTCCTGGACCTCGCGAGCGAGCTCGAGGGGCACCCCGACAACGCCGCGCCCGCCCTCCTGGGTGGGGCGACCGTGGCATGGCTCACCGGCACGACGGGCGGGGCGCGCGCCGCCCGCCTGGACGTGCACCCCGACGTGCGCGCGACGGTGCTGGTCCCCTCGGCGCGGCTCGCGACGAGCCGCGCCCGCGGCGTCCTGCCGCAGACGGTGCCGCACGCCGACGCCGCGTTCAACGCCGGGCGCGCGGCCCTCCTCGTCGAGGCGCTCACCCGCAGGCCCGACCTCCTGCTCGAGGCGACCGAGGACCGGCTGCACCAGGGCTACCGGTCCGACGTCATGCCGTCGACGTTCGAGCTCGTGCAGGCGCTGCGTGCCGAAGGGCTCGCCGCGACGGTCTCCGGCGCGGGGCCCACGGTCCTCGTGCTCGACGACGCGGCCGGACCGGACAGGGTGGGCCAGGTCGTCGCCGAGCTCGTCGGCGGGGCGGCCGACTGGGAGGTCCGCGCGATCGAGATCGACCAGCGCGGCGTGGTCGCCGAGCGGCTCCGGACGGCGTAGTCCCGGTGCTAGGATGGGGTCAGCCTTCGGTCACGTTCTCCCGTACCGTCGGGCGCCCCGTCAGGCGTCCCGTCGCGCACATCTCGACCGCCGTCCCGTGCGGCCGAGGTGAGGACCGCCCGAGAGAAGGCCATCCAGCCCACGTCAGCTGACGTCGTCGTACCACTGACGCGTGGTAACACCTGCGCTCCGGCCGTCACGCGCCGGGCGTCGACCACCCGCGGCCCACCCTCTGAGAGGTGGGCGCAAACGAGGGGGAAGGGTCCTTCGTGACAGACACCATCGACACCGCCACGAGCAGCGCGACCGGTACGGCCGCTGCAGGCGGTCAGGCCCGGACCGGCGCGCTGAGCGCGCTGCGTCTCCCGGAGCTCCAGGCGCTCGCCTCGCAGCTCGGGGTCAAGGGCACGTCCAAGATGCGCAAGAGCGACCTCGTGGACGTCATCCGTGCTCGCACCGGCGAGCAGAGCGCCCCCGCACGTGCCGCGGGCGCGGCGCCCCAGAACGACACGCCTCCGGCCGCAGCGTCCCAGGACGGCGCCGAGGCACGTCCCGCGCGGGCGCGCAGCCGCCGCGCGGACCGGCCCGCGAGCGCCGCGGCCGAGACCACCGAGACGCGCTCCGACGCGCCCGCGGCGGCGAGCCGCGAGGACCGCAGCGCCGCCCCCGTGCTCGACCTGCCCGTCCGCGCCGACGACGCGCGGAGCAACGGCTCGCGGCGCGACCGCTCCCGCGACGTGCGTCCCGAGGCCGCCGCTGCGGTCGCCGAGGCGCTCGGCGAGCAGGGCGTGCGTCCGCGCGAGGACGGCGAGACGCCCGACGAGCGCGCCGCCCGTGCTGCGGCGGCGGTCGGCCTCGTGACGGGCGAGCGCGGGTCGCGCCGCTCGGGCCGGGGCGCCGGCGCGCCGTCGGGCGACGGCACGGCCGAGGTGGCCGCCCAGCGCGGCGAGCGGCAGCCCGACCGCCAGCAGGAGCGTCAGGCCGAGCGGCAGCAGGCTCCGCGCCAGGGCGACCAGGCTGCCCAGCGCGGCGAGCGTGCAGCGGACCGTCAGGCCCTGCTCGACGACGAGCGCGGCGGGCGCCGTCGCCGTGGTCGCGACCGTGGCCGGGAGCGGGACCGCAAGCGTGGTCGCGGTCGCCAGGGCCCGGACGTCGCGGGCCTCGACGACATCGAGGTGGCCGACGACGACGTGCTGCTGCCCGTGGCCGGGATCCTCGACATCCTCGACAACTACGCGTTCGTCCGGACGAGCGGCTACCTGCCCGGCGCGAACGACGTCTACGTCTCGCTCGGCCAGGTCAAGAAGTCGGGCCTGCGTCGTGGCGACGCGATCGTCGGTGCCGTGCGCCAGCCGCGCGACGGCGAGAACGCGGCCAACACGGCGCGCCAGAAGTTCAACGCGCTCGTGCGCCTCGACTCCGTGAACGGCATGTCGCCCGACGAGGCGCGCGAGCGCCCCGACTTCACGAAGCTCACGCCGCTGTACCCGCAGGAGCGGCTGCGCCTGGAGAACCCGGAGGCCACGCGCCTCACCCCGCGCGTGATCGACATCGTCGCCCCGATCGGGAAGGGTCAGCGCGGCCTCATCGTCGCGCCGCCCAAGGCCGGCAAGACGATCATCATGCAGCAGATCGCCAACGCGATCACCGCGAACAACCCCGAGGTCCACCTCATGGTGGTGCTCGTGGACGAGCGGCCCGAAGAGGTCACGGACATGGAGCGGACGGTCAAGGGCGAGGTCATCGCCTCGACGTTCGACCGCCCGGCGTCCGACCACACGATCGTCGCCGAGCTGGCCATCGAGCGCGCGAAGCGTCTCGTGGAGCTGGGCCAGGACGTCGTCGTGCTGCTGGACTCGCTCACGCGGCTGTCCCGCGCGTACAACCTCGCGGCGCCGGCGTCGGGCCGCATCCTCTCCGGTGGTGTGGACGCCTCGGCGCTCTACCCGCCGAAGCGGTTCTTCGGTGCCGCGCGCAACATCGAGAACGGTGGCTCGCTCACCATCCTCGCGTCCGCGCTCGTGGAGACCGGGTCCAAGATGGACGAGGTCATCTTCGAGGAGTTCAAGGGCACGGGGAACATGGAGCTCCGCCTGTCGCGCAACCTCGCCGACAAGCGCATCTTCCCGGCGGTGGACGTCAACGCGTCCGGCACGCGCCGCGAGGAGGTGCTGCTCTCGCAGGACGAGCTGCGCATCGTCTACAAGCTGCGCCGCGTCATGGGTGCGCTCGACCAGCAGCAGGCGATCGAGCTGCTGCTCGGCCAGCTGAAGAAGACCGCGACGAACGTCGAGTTCCTGCTGCACGTGCAGAAGACGACGCCCAGCGGTCTCGCGGACGACGAGAACGTCGGTCGCACGATCTGACACCCGCCTCCGGGCCGCGCCCGCGGCCGAGGCTCTTCACGGGGCCGTGCCGGGAAGATTTCGGCACGGTCCCGCGTTCTGGCACAATGGTTCGTCGGCCTGCGTCACGCGGGCCCGCCTGCGGTTCACAGGCACGGGGTGACCCGGCCTGACCCGGAGGCATCTCACCCAAGGAGCAATCGTGAAGTCTGGTATCCACCCCGAGTACGTCGTCACCGAGGTGACGTGCACCTGTGGCAACACCTTCGTGACGCGCAGCACGGAGACGTCCGGCAAGATCAGCTCGGACGTGTGCAGCGCCTGCCACCCGTTCTACACGGGCAAGCAGAAGATCCTGGACACCGGTGGCCGCGTGGCCCGGTTCCAGGCGCGCTACGGCAAGAAGGACGCCGACAAGTAGCACCCCCGCAGCGCCGGTGGTCCGAGTCCGACAACCTCTCCAGGGGCAGTCGACGAGCTCGGACCGCCGGCGCTGTCGCGTTGTCCGGGGCCTTCCCGCGACACCGCTCGCACGCCGCACGTGCCAGCAGGAGTCTGCACGTCTGCACGTCTGCACGGCCCTGCACGTCCCCGCTGCCCCGAGGAGCCCTCGTGACCGACCAGTTCGCCGCGACGCGGCCGCTCCTCGCCGAGCACGCGGAGATCGAGGCACAGCTCGCCGACCCGGCCGTGCACGCCGACGCGGCGCGGGCCCGCTCCCTCGGCCGGCGCTACGCCGAGCTCAACCAGGTCGTCGGCGCCTACCGGGCGTGGCGTGACGCGTCCGACGACGCCGAGGCCGCGGCCGAGCTCGCCGACGAGGACGAGGGCTTCGCCGCGGAGCTCCCCGCGCTGCGCGCGGTGGCCGACGAGGCGGCCGAACGGCTGCGTCGCGTGCTCGTCCCGCGCGACCCCGACGACGGCCGCGACGTCATCCTCGAGATCAAGGCGGGCGAGGGCGGCGAGGAGTCGGCACTGTTCGCGGGCGACCTCCTGCGCATGTACCTGCGGTACGCCGAGCGGCGCGGCTGGAAGACCGAGGTCATCGAGGCGACGGAGTCCGACCTCGGCGGCTACAAGGACGTCCAGGTCGCCGTGAAGGCACGGTCCGCCCCGACCGCGCCCGAGCTCGGCGTCTGGGCGAACCTCAAGTACGAGGGCGGCGTGCACCGCGTGCAGCGCGTCCCCGTGACGGAGTCGCAGGGCCGCATCCACACGTCGGCCGCGGGCGTGCTGGTGTTCCCCGAGGTCGAGGACGCCGGCGAGGTCGAGATCGACCCGAACGACCTGCGCATCGACGTCTACCGCTCGTCCGGGCCGGGCGGGCAGTCCGTCAACACGACGGACTCGGCCGTGCGCATCACGCACGTGCCGACCGGCATCGTCGTGTCGATGCAGAACGAGAAGTCGCAGCTGCAGAACCGCGAGCAGGCGATGCGCGTCCTGCGCGCGCGCCTGCTCGCCGCCCAGCAGGAGGCGGCGGCGGCGGAGGCGGCCGACCTGCGCCGGTCGCAGGTGCGCACCGTCGACCGCTCCGAGCGCATCCGGACGTACAACTACCCCGAGAACCGCATCGCGGACCACCGCACGGGGTACAAGGCGTACAACCTCGACCACGTGCTCGACGGCGACCTCGACCCGGTCGTCCGGTCGGCGATCGACGCGGACGAGGCCGCGCGGCTCGCGGCTGCCGGCGATGCCTGAGGCGGTCGTGGGTGGACGCGCGCCCGACGGCGGCTCGGACGGACGGGGGTCCGACGGCGGCGGCTCGCCTCGCTCACGCTCGCTGCGCTCGCTCCGCTACGGCTTGACGGCTTCGCCTCCGCCGTCGGACCCCCGTCCTTCGCCGTGGGTGCGGTGGGCCGCGGCCACGCTCGCCGAGAGCGGTGTGACGAGCTCGCGAGCGGACGCAGAGATCCTGCTCGGACACGCTCTCGCGGTGTCCACGGGCGAGGTGCGGCGGCTCGTCGTGCTCGACCGTCCGTTGCCCGACGACGCGGTGCGGGTCTTCGCGGACCTCGTCGCCCGGCGCGCGGACCGCGTCCCGCTGCAGCACCTCACGGGGAGCGCGCCGTTCCGGCACCTCGAGCTCGCCGTCGGGCCGGGGGTCTTCGTGCCGCGGCCCGAGACGGAGCAGGTGGCGCAGGTCGCGGTCGACGAGGCCGCCGTGGTCGTCGCGCGGGAGGGACGCGCCGTCGTGGTCGACCTGTGCACGGGTTCCGGCGCGATCGCGCTCGCCGTGGCGAGCGAGGTGCCGGGCGCCGAGGTGCACGCGGTCGAGCTCGACGCGGACGCGCACGCGTGGGCGGCGCGCAACGTCGCGGCCGTGCGCGAGGTGACGGGCGCCGTCGTGCAGCTCGTGCGCGGCGACGCCCGCCGCGCCCTCGCGGGCACCCCGGCCGCCGGCGGGCTCGACGGCGCGTGCGACGTCGTCGTGTCCAACCCGCCGTACGTGCCACCCGACGCCGTCCCGCGCGACCCCGAGGTCGCGGAGCACGACCCGGCGGTCGCCCTCTACGGCCTCGGCGCGGACGGGCTCGAGGTGCCGCGCGGGGTGACCGCCGCCGCGGTCCGCCTCCTGCGCCCGGGCGGGGTGTACGTCATGGAGCACGCCGAGGTCCAGGCCGCGGCGGCTCGCGCCATGGTCGAGGCGACCGGGGCGTTCGTCGACGTCCGCACCCTGACGGACCTCACCGGTCGCGACCGGATGGTGGTCGCGCGCCGCGCGGACACCCTCGCGGCGCGCGGCGCCGAGCGGGCCGACGAGCGTGGAAGACTGGACCCGTGAGCTCCGTCCACCCCGTGACCGACCCCAACAGCTGGGGCCCCGGGATCGACGAGGCGGTCAACGCGGTCTCCCGCGGCGGCCTCGTGGTCCTGCCCACCGACACCGTCTACGGCATCGGCGCCGACGCGTTCGACGCCGACGCCGTCGCCGCGCTCCTCGGCGCGAAGGGCCGCGGCCGGCAGATGCCGCCTCCTGTGCTCGTCCCCGACGCGCGGACGCTCGACGGCCTCGCGACCGAGGTGCCCGACGACGCGCGCCGCCTCGTGGAGGAGCTCTGGCCGGGCGGCTTCACGATCATCCTCAAGGCTCAGCCGTCGCTCGCGTGGGACCTCGGGGAGACGCACGGGACGGTCGCGCTGCGCATGCCGGACCACGAGGCGGCGCTCGCCCTCCTGCGGCGCACGGGGCCGCTCGCGGTGTCGTCCGCGAACAGGACCGGCAGTCCCGCCGCGCTCGACGTCGACGACGCGCGCGCCCAGCTCGGGGAGTCCGTCGCGGTCTACCTCGACGGCGGCGTCGCGCCCGGGGGAGTGGCGTCGACGATCGTCGACGCGACGTCGGGCACGCTGCGCGTCGTGCGGGCCGGTGCCGTCCCCCTCGAGCGCCTGCGCGAGATCGCGCCCGTCGACGGGCCCGAGGACGCGAGCGCTGCGACCCCGGACCCTGCACGCGACGAGGCCGGCGACGAGACCACGGAGAGCGCGCCGGAGGCGAACGGCGGGTGAGGGTCTACCTGCTCGTCATGCTCGTCGCCGCCGCGGTGACGTTCCTGACGACGCCCTTCGCCCGGTGGGTGGCGATGCGGACGGGCGCGATCACCGCGGTGCGCGCGCGCGACGTGCACACGATCCCGACGCCGCGGCTCGGGGGCGTCGCGATGCTGCTCGGGCTCGTCGTCGCCGTCGTGCTCGCCTCGCAGATGCCGTTCCTCGAAGGTGTCTTCGTGCGGGACGTCGGTGGTGTGCCCTACGTGGACAGCCGGGTGTGGGGCATCCTCGGTGCCGCGGCGATCGTGTGCCTGCTGGGCGTCGCCGACGACATCTGGGACCTCGACTGGATGACCAAGCTCGCCGGGCAGGTGCTCGCCGCGGGCCTCATGGCGGCGCAGGGCGTCGTGCTCTACACGCTCCCGACCGGGGACCTCCTGACGCTGCCGTCGTCGCGCATGCAGCTCGCCGTGACGATCCTCGTCGTGGTCGTCGCGATGAACGCGGTGAACTTCGTCGACGGTCTGGACGGTCTCGCCGCAGGCCTCGTGGCGATCGGCGGGACCGCCTTCTTCCTCTACTCCTACGTGCTGACGCTGCGCACGAACCCCGACGACTACTCGAGCCTCGCGACGCTGGTCATGGCGGCCCTGGTGGGCGTGTGCGTCGGCTTCCTGCCGCACAACTTCAACCCGGCGCGCATCTTCATGGGGGACTCGGGGTCGATGGTGCTCGGCCTCGTCCTGTCCGGCGCGGCCATCGTCGTCACCGGGAACATCGATCCCGGCGTGACGTCCGGGGCCGCGACCCTGCCCGCGTACATCCCGCTCCTCCTGCCGCTCGCCGTCATCCTGCTGCCCCTGCTCGACATGGGCATGGCCGTCGTGCGCCGGGTGCTCGCGGGCAAGTCGCCCTTCCACCCCGACCGCATGCACCTGCACCACCGCATGCTCGCGATCGGGCACTCGCACCGGCGCGCGGTCCTCATCCTCTACGTCTGGACCGCGGTGTTCGCGTTCGGCGCCGTCGCCCTCGTCTACTGGGACGTGCGCACGGTGGCGATCGGGCTCGGGGTGGCGGCCGTCGTCGCGCTGCTCCTCACGCTCGGCCCGCTGCGCACCCGCGGCCGGTTCCTCGACGACCAGGAGCCGACGACCGCCGCGCAGCCCACGGTGCCGACCGGTCCGACCGCTCCGACCGTCGCGACCAGCCCGACCCTCCCCTCGAAGGAAGCCTGAGATGTCCACGAACCTGCCCGAGCCCGCGCGCCCCGACGACGAGACCGCCCGTTCCGCGCAGGGGCCCGACGAGCCGAGCCGGGGCGCCGACGAGCGGACGGTCGGCGCCGACGAGCAGACGATCGGGCCCCACGGTCAGGCCGTGCGCGCGGTCTTCCGCACCGCGCTGCGCGACGTCCTGGTGCTCCTCGGGGCGCTCACGGTGCTGGGCGTCGCGGTCGGTGCGCTGGTCGCGGGCGTGCCGGGCGTCTGGGGCGCGCTGCTCGGCGTCGCGGTGGCCCTCGTCTTCTCGGCCACCACCGTCTGGGCGATGCTCCGCACCGTCGACTCGAGCCCCACGACGACGGCGGCCGTCGTCATGGGGAGCTGGCTCGTCAAGATGGTCGTCCTGATCGCCGTCCTCGTCGTGCTGCGGGGCCTGGACTTCTACGACCGGTGGGTGTTCGCGGGCGTCCTGCTCGTCGGCGTGATCGGTTCCGCGGTGATGGACTACCGGGCCGTGAACCGCGGCAGGATCCCGTACGTCGAGCCGCGCGCCTGACCCTCGCGAGGCGCCCCGCGCCCCGCTGCGACGGTTGCCCGGGGCGCATGAGCAAAAAGTCACAAGCACCCCAGGATCGGCGTGAGCACGCCGATCCATACGTTAGGCTAGCGGCGAATCCATGACGGCCAGGTCCGACGGCGTGCCCACGATCGCGTGGTGAGTGCCCGGACCACACGACCATTGGGAGTCCACCCTGTCCACGCTTGCGACCCCCGTGCTCCTCGCTGCTTCAGAGAGCGAAGGTGGCTTCCACGCGCCGTCCATCGCCGACTTCTTCCCCCCGGCGATCCTCTTCGAGGACACGATCTTCCAGATCGACCGCATCTGGATCATCCGCGTCGTCGCGACCGTCGTCCTGCTGACGATCTTCGTCATCGGGGCGCGTCGCGCGCGGCTCGTCCCCGGACGGTTCCAGAACGCCCTCGAGATGCTCATCGACTTCGTGCGCGTCCAGATCGTCGAGGAGATCATGGGGAAGGAGAACGCGCGCCGGTTCGTCCCGATGATCGCGACGATCTTCTTCGCCGTCCTCGCGTTCAACATCACGAGCGTGATCCCCGGGCTCAACCTGGCGGGCTCGTCCCGCATCGGTCTCCCGATCATGCTCGCGCTGTGGGTGTTCGTCACCTACTGGGCGGTCGGCATCAAGAAGCACGGCCTCGGCGGCTACCTGAAGAACAACCTCTTCCCCCCGGGCATCCCGTGGCCGATCTACCTCATCGTCACGCCGATCGAGCTGCTGCAGATCCTCGTGATCCGGCCCGCCTCGCTGGCCATCCGACTCGCGGCCAACATGATCGCCGGGCACATCATGCTCGTCCTGTGCTTCGCAGCGACGCAGTACTTCGTGTTCGAGGCCGTGCCCGCGATGAAGGCCTTCGGCGCACTGACGCTCGTCGGCGGCTTCGCGATCACGCTCTTCGAGATCCTCGTGGCGTTCCTGCAGGCCTACATCTTCGCGCTCCTCGCGGCCGTGTACATCAACATGTCGCTCGAGGAGGAGCACTGACCCCCCGGGTCGTGCGCCGACTCCGCTCCACCAGACACACCATCAAGCGCAGTACCAACGCGACGCCCGGTCACCCGGTCGGGCGCCCAACGGAAGGAACGAGCAATCGTGGACGTCACCACTCTCGCTGAGGTCACCGGCAACATCGGCACCGTCGGTTACGGCCTCGCCGCGATCGGCCCGGGCATCGGTCTCGGCATCCTCATCGGCAAGACCATCGAGGGCATCGCCCGCCAGCCCGAGGTCGCCGGGCAGCTCCGCGCCACCATGTTCATCGGTGTCGCGTTCGTCGAGGTGCTCGCGCTGCTCGGTCTCGTCGCCGGCTTCCTCTTCACGGCGTGATGTCGGCGCTGGCGACCGCCGCGCTGAACGTCGCGGCGGAGACGGGCGAGGAGCCGCAGGGCATTGACCTGTTCCTCCCCGCCCCGTACGACATCCTCTGGTCGTCCGTCGTCCTCCTGGTCATCGCGGTCGTCTTCTACAAGGCGATCCTCCCGAAGTTCCAGTCGGTGCTCGACGAGCGCACCGCGAAGATCGAGGGTGGCCTCGCCAAGGCGGAGTCCGCCCAGGCGGAGGCCGCGGCGGCGCTGGCGGAGTACCACCAGCAGCTCCAGGAGGCGCGTGCCGAGGCTGCGAAGATCCGCGAGGAGGCGCGTGCCGAGGGTGGCGCCATCGTGGCCGACCTGCGGACCAAGGCGTCCGACGACGCGGCGCGCATCGTCGAGACGGCGCACCGCCAGATCGAGGCGGAGCGTCAGCAGGCGGCGATCTCGCTGCGCAACGACGTCGGCCTGCTCGCGACCGAGCTCGCGTCGAAGATCGTCGGCGAGTCCCTCGCCGACTCGGCGCGCCAGAGCCGTGTGGTCGACCGCTTCCTCGACGAGCTCGAGGCCGCGGGTCCCGCGACGGCGAGCGCCGTCGGCGGTCGGGCCGCAGAGGAGAGCTGATGCGCGGTACGAGCGGAGAGTCCCTGAACCGGGCCCGGGAGCGGTTCGAACCGGTCCTGCGGTCGGCGGGGGAGGACGGCCTCACCCTGGGTGAGCAGCTGTTCGCCGTCACCGCGGCGCTCGACGCGTCGGCGCCGCTGCGGCGCGGGCTCGCCGACCCCTCGCGGTCGGGCGACGACAAGGCCGCGCTCGTGGCGGCGGTCCTCGGCTCGGGCTTCGACGGCCGCGTCGTCGACCTCGTGGCGGGCGTCGTCCGCTCGCGCTGGTCGCACGAGCGCGACCTGGGCGACGCGATCGAGCGCCTCGGCCTCGACGCGGTGCTCGCCTCGGCCGAGTCGCGGGGCGCCCTCGAGAAGGTCGAGGACGAGCTCTTCCGCGTGTCGCGCTCGCTCGTCGGGCAGCGCGAGGCCCGACAGGTCCTCTCCGACGCCGGGACCGACCCGGAGCGGCGCGCGGCCTTCGTGGCCACGCTGCTCGACGGGAAGGTCGACCGCGTGACGGCGGTGCTCGCCCAGCACGCGACGCGTGCGCTGCGCGGCCGGCGGTTCGTGCCCACGCTCGGCTGGTTCGGCGACATCGCGGCCGAGCGGCGCCAGCGCCTCGTGGCCTCGGTCACGTCGGCCGTCGTCCTCGACACCGCGCAGCTCACCCGCCTCGGTGCGCTGCTCGAGCGGGCGTACGGCCGCGCCGTGCAGCTCAACGTCACGGTCGACCCGGCCGTGCTCGGCGGGCTGCGCGTGCAGGTGGGTGCCGACGTCGTGGACTCCACCGTCCTGTCCCGTCTCGCCGACGCTCGTCGGCGACTCGTGAGCTGACGCCCGCGAGCCGACGATCTCCCGACCGACGACCGACCGCCGGCCACCGGCCGCACAACCCACACACGTTCGACCGCACCCGAACCACGAGGCGCGGTTACGACAGGAGAAGAGCAATGGCTGAGCTGACGATCCGGCCGGAGGAGATCCGGGCCGCTCTGGACAGCTTCGTGAAGTCCTACGAGCCCGAGGGCGCCGTGTCCGAGGAGGTGGGCCGGGTCTCCCTGGCCGCCGACGGCATCGCCAACGTCGAGGGTCTGCCCGGCGCGATGGCCAACGAGCTGCTGCGCTTCGAGGACGGGACCCTCGGTCTCGCCCTGAACCTCGACGTCCGCGAGATCGGTGTCGTCGTCCTCGGCGAGTTCACCGGCATCGAGGAGGGCCAGGAGGTCCGTCGCACGGGCGAGGTCCTGTCGGTCCCGGTCGGCGAGGGCTACCTGGGTCGCGTCGTCGACCCGCTGGGCAACCCCATCGACGGTCTCGGCGAGATCGAGACCGAGGACCGTCGCGCGCTGGAGCTCCAGGCCCCCGGCGTCATGGCCCGCAAGTCGGTCCACGAGCCGCTGCAGACCGGCCTCAAGGCGATCGACTCGATGATCCCGATCGGCCGCGGCCAGCGCCAGCTGATCATCGGCGACCGCCAGACCGGCAAGACGGCGATCGCGACCGACACGATCATCAACCAGAAGGCCAACTGGGAGACCGGCGACCCCGAGAAGCAGGTCCGCTGCATCTACGTCGCGATCGGCCAGAAGGGCTCGACGATCGCCGCGGTGCGCGGCGCCCTCGAGGAGGCCGGCGCGCTCGAGTACACGACCATCGTCGCGGCTCCCGCGTCCGACCCGGCCGGCTTCAAGTACCTCGCGCCGTACACCGGCTCGGCCATCGGCCAGCACTGGATGTACCAGGGCAAGCACGTCCTCATCGTGTTCGACGACCTGTCGAAGCAGGCCGAGGCGTACCGTGCCGTGTCGCTCCTCCTGCGCCGCCCGCCGGGCCGCGAGGCGTACCCCGGTGACGTCTTCTACCTGCACTCCCGTCTCCTCGAGCGTTGCGCGAAGCTGTCGGACGAGCTGGGCGCGGGCTCGATGACGGGTCTGCCGGTCATCGAGACGAAGGCGAACGACGTCTCGGCGTACATCCCGACGAACGTCATCTCCATCACGGACGGGCAGATCTTCCTCCAGTCCGACCTGTTCAACGCCGACCAGCGCCCGGCCGTCGACGTAGGCATCTCGGTGTCCCGCGTCGGTGGTGCCGCGCAGGTCAAGGCGATGAAGCAGGTCTCGGGCACGCTGAAGCTCGAGCTCGCGCAGTACCGCTCGCTCGAGGCCTTCGCGATGTTCGCGTCCGACCTCGACGCGGCCTCGCGCGGTCAGCTCGCCCGTGGCGCGGTCCTCATGGAGCTGCTCAAGCAGGGCCAGTACACGCCGTACCCGGTCGAGGAGCAGGTCGCGTCCATCTGGGCGGGCACCAAGGGCAAGCTGGACGACGTCCCCGTCGAGGACGTGCGCCGTTTCGAGTCCGAGATGCTCGACCACCTGCGCCGCAACACGGACGTGCTCTCGGTGATCGCCGACACCGGCAAGCTGGCCGAGGACACCGAGGCGCAGCTCGCCTCGGCGGTCGACGCCGTGCGGGCCGGCTTCCTCAAGGCCGACGGCTCGCCGCTGGTCGGCGGGGACGCGGCGGAGGACGAGGGCGTGGACGTCGAGCAGGAGCAGATCGTCCGCCAGAAGAGGGGCTGAGCATGGCCGGATCCCAGCGCGTCTACAAGCAGCGGATCAAGTCGACGCAGTCCCTGAAGAAGATGTTCCGGGCGCAGGAGCTCATCGCGGCCTCGCGCATCGGCAAGGCCCGGGCGCGGACCGCTGCGTCGGTCCCGTACGCGCGTGCCATCACGCGCGCCGTGTCCGCGGTCGCGACGCACTCCTCGACCTCGCACCCGCTCACGAGCGAGCGCACCGACACGAACCGTGTCGCGGTGCTCGTCGTGGCCTCGGACCGCGGCATGGCCGGCTCCTACTCGGCGTCGATCCTGCGCGAGTCCGAGCGTCTCGTGGAGCGCCTCACGGCCGAGGGCAAGGACGTCGCGCTCTACGCGTCCGGACGTCGGGCGATCTCGTACTACACGTTCCGCGGGCGCGAGCTCGCCGGGACGTGGTCGTACGGGTCCGACGCCCCGGACGCCGACGTCGCGGCCGAGATCGCGGACTCGCTCCTCGAGGCGTTCCTCGCGCCGGCCGCCGAGGGCGGCGTGAGCGAGCTGCACATCGTGTACACGCAGTTCGTGAACATGGTGACGCAGCGCCCCCGCGTGGTGCGCATGCTGCCGCTCGAGGTCGTCGAGGGCGTCGCGCCCGCCGGCAAGCACGACGTGCTGCCGCTGTACGACTTCGAGCCGTCGCCCGAGGCCGTGCTCGACGCGCTGCTCCCGCGCTACGTGCGCAGCCGCATCTTCAGCTGCCTCCTCGAGGCGGCGGCGTCCGAGCTGGCGGCACGCCAGCGGGCGATGCACACGGCGACGGACAACGCGGAGGACCTCATCCGCACCTACACGCGTCTGGCCAACCAGGCGCGGCAGGCGGACATCACCCAGGAGATCAGCGAGATCGTCTCGGGTGCCGACGCGCTGGCAGCGTCATGACAGCGCGCACCGTCGCCCGAGCCGGCGACACCACTCCTCAGACCATCTCCATCGAGACCGCCGGACCCCGCTCCGGCACTGCGAAGCGAGGCCAGAAATGACCGCCACCACCGTGGAAGCACAGGTCGAGCACTCCGGCGGGCCCGGCGTCGGCCGTGTCGCCCGCGTGATCGGCCCCGTCGTGGACATCGAGTTCCCCGCGGACGCCATCCCCGACATCTACAACGCGCTCCAGGTCGACATCGACCTGTCCTCGCAGGGCGAGGACGAGAAGAGCTTCACGCTCACGCTCGAGGTCGCCCAGCACCTCGGCGACTCGCTCGTGCGCGCCATCGCGCTCAAGCCCACGGACGGACTCGTCCGCGGTGCCCAGGTGACCGACACCGGCGCGCCGATCAGCGTGCCCGTCGGCGACGTCACCAAGGGCCGCGTGTTCAACGTGACCGGTGACATCCTCAACGCCGAGCCGGGCGAGACGATCGAGGTCACCGAGCGCTGGCCGATCCACCGCCGCCCCCCGGCGTTCGACCAGCTCGAGTCGAAGACCACGATGTTCGAGACGGGCATCAAGTCGATCGACCTCCTCACGCCGTACGTGCAGGGTGGGAAGATCGGCCTCTTCGGCGGTGCGGGCGTCGGCAAGACGGTCCTCATCCAGGAGATGATCCAGCGCGTCGCCCAGAACCACGGCGGTGTCTCGGTGTTCGCGGGCGTCGGCGAGCGCACGCGTGAGGGCAACGACCTCATCGTCGAGATGGAGGAGGCGGGCGTCTTCGACAAGACGGCCCTCGTCTTCGGCCAGATGGACGAGCCGCCGGGCACGCGTCTGCGTGTCGCGCTGTCGGCCCTCACGATGGCGGAGTACTTCCGCGACGTGAAGAAGCAGGACGTGCTCCTGTTCATCGACAACATCTTCCGCTTCACGCAGGCGGGCTCCGAGGTCTCGACGCTGCTCGGCCGCATGCCGTCCGCGGTGGGCTACCAGCCGAACCTCGCGGACGAGATGGGCCTGCTCCAGGAGCGCATCACCTCGACGCGTGGTCACTCGATCACGTCGCTCCAGGCGATCTACGTCCCGGCGGACGACTACACCGACCCCGCCCCGGCGACGACGTTCGCGCACCTCGACGCGACGACGGAGCTCTCCCGCGAGATCGCGTCGCGCGGTCTGTACCCCGCGATCGACCCGCTGGCCTCGACGTCGCGCATCCTCGACCCGCGCTACGTGGGCCAGGAGCACTACGACGTCGCGACGCGCGTGAAGTCGATCCTGCAGCGCAACAAGGAGCTGCAGGACATCATCGCGATCCTCGGCGTGGACGAGCTCTCGGAGGAGGACAAGACGGTCGTCGCGCGTGCGCGCCGCATCCAGCAGTTCCTCTCCCAGAACACGTACATGGCGGAGAAGTTCACCGGTGTCGTCGGTTCGACGGTGCCGCTGAGCGAGACCATCGAGGCGTTCAAGAAGATCGCGGACGGCGAGTTCGACCACATCGCCGAGCAGGCGTTCTTCAACATCGGTGGTCTCGAGGACCTCGAGCGCAACTGGGCCCGTATCCAGAAGGAGTACGGCGCCTGACCTGACGTGCGTCGCGGGGTCGGGCCGGCTCGGTCCGACCTCGCGGCACCGTCATCACGCGGTCCGTCCACGGACCGTGGGGAACGTCGACGGACGTCGTCCCGGCCACGGAGCGCCGGGACGGTGTCCGGACCCGATCCGGACCGAGCGCCGGGCATGGAGGAGTTGCAGTGGCAGAGCTGAACGTCGACCTCGTGTCGGCAGACCGCAAGATCTGGTCGGGCACCGCGCAGCAGGTGAGCGCTCCCGCGGCGGACGGCGAGATCGGCATCCTCGCGGACCACTCGCCGCTGCTCTCGGTCCTGCGCGAGGGCCAGGTCCGCATCAAGGGCGGACAGGGAGCCCCCGCCGAGATCCACGTGACGGGCGGGTTCATCTCGGTGGACTCGAACCAGGTGACGATCGTGGCGGACTCGGTCGAGTCCGTACCGAGCCGCTGATCACCGGGACCGCACGACCATGACGCTCCCCGCCTGGATCGCCCTCGGACTGCTGCTCGCGGTCCTGGTGGTGGCCGGGCTGGGAGCGTTCCGTCTGCGCGCGCTCTCGCACCGCGTCGGCTCCTTCGAGTGCGGCGCCCGTCCGGCGGGCGGCGACGGGTCGTGGACCCTCGGGATCGCGCACTACGGCGTCGGGCGCATCGACTGGTGGCGCAGCTGGTCCCTCTCCCTGCGTCCCGCCCGGACCTGGTCGCGCCACGACCTGCTCATCACCGGGCGGGAGCCGCTGACGACCGCGGAGTCCCGACCGGACACGTACCTCGTGCGCTGCCGCTACCAGGACCAGGACTTCGAGCTGACGATGTCCCGCGGTGCGTACGAAGGCCTCGCCTCGTGGCTCGAGGCCGCTCCACCGGGCAGGCGTGACGTCGTCGTCTGACCGATACCCTCCTCGCCCCCCGACCCGGAGGACCCGCCGCCCCATGCGCCTCGTCGTCGCCCGCTGCTCCGCCCGCTACACGGGCCGGCTGTCGGCCCACCTGCCCCTCGCGACCCGCGTGCTCCTCGTCAAGGCCGACGGGAGCGTGCTCCTGCACTCCGACGGCGGGTCGTACAAGCCGCTGAACTGGATGAGCCCGCCGTGCTCGCTCGCGGCGCTCGAGCCCACTCCCGAGGCGCGCGAGCGCGGGGTGAGCGAGGTCTGGGCCGTCCAGCACACCAAGAGCGACGACCGGCTCGAGATCGAGCTCCACGAGGTGCTGCACGACAGCCGGCACGAGCTCGGCGTCGACCCGGGGCTCGTCAAGGACGGCGTCGAGGCCCACCTGCAGGAGATGCTCGCCGCGCAGATCGAGCTCCTCGGGGGCGGGCACACCCTGGTCCGTCGTGAGTACCCGACGGCGATCGGCCCGGTCGACATCCTCGCGAAGGACTCCACGGGGGCGACGGTCGCGGTGGAGATCAAGCGCCGTGGTGACATCGACGGCGTCGAGCAGCTGACCCGCTATCTCGAGCTCCTCAACCGCGACCCGCTGCTCGCGCCGGTGCGGGGTGTGTTCGCGGCGCAGGAGATCAAGCCCCAGGCTCGCGTGCTCGCGACGGACCGGGGCATCGGGTGCCTCGTGCTCGACTACGACGCGATGCGTGGCGTCGACGACGTGGACTCGCGCCTCTTCTGAGCCGTCGTCCGGCCCGCGGCGGGGTGGTCGCGGGTGGTCGTGGTGGTGGTCGCGGCGGTGGTGGGGGGGGGGCGGTCCCGGCGGGTTCTCCCCCCCGACCCTTCTTCCCCGGGCCCCCCCCGCAAGCCCCGCCACGACCCGCCGGGACCCGTCCCGTCCGCCCTCGTCGCTCCTCACCTTCGCCGCTCCTCGCCCTCGCCACCGATCCCCCTCTGGCGTCGCGCCTCGGCTCTCACCTTCGCCCTCGACCGTCCTCGTGGGGCACCCGACAGGTCCTCCTCGCCTCGGCATCGCGTGGGTTCTTCCTTCGTGGTGGGGCTGTGCGCTCTTCGTCTGCTAAGTTTTGAACATGTTCAGAAATGTGGTCCGGGTGGCGCGGTGAGCGGTGCGACGGCCAAGTCCGAGCGCACGCGGGCGCACGTGCGGGAGGTCGCCATCCGCATGCTGCGCGACGTCGGGTACGAGCGCACGACGATGCGCGCGATCGCCGTCGAGGCAGGCGTGAGCACTGGGAACGCGTACTACCACTTCCCGTCGAAGGACGCGCTGGTCCAGGAGCTCTACCTCGACGTGCAGCGCGAGCACGCGACGCTCGCGGCGCCGGTCCTCGCGGCCGGGGGCACGCTCGCCGAGCGGGTGCGCGGCGTCTGGGGCGCGTCGGTCGACGCGTTCGCTCCGTTCCACGCCTTCGGCGCCGAGTTCGTGTCCGTGGCGATCCGGCCCGGCTCCGACGCCAGCCCGTTCTCGGGCGCGTCGACCGGGGCCCGCGAACAGTCGCGCGAGCTGTTCGAGGAGGTCGTGGCCGGAGCAGAGCCGGCGGTCCCGGCGCGGCTGCGGGCCGACCTGCCCGAGCTGCTGTGGCTCGCCCAGCTCGGCGTCACGCTCTTCTGGGTCCACGACACCTCGCCGGGCTTCGCCCGCACGCGCCGGCTCGTCGCCGGAGGGTCGGGGCTCGTCGGGAACGTGGTCCGGCTCGCCCGGCTCCCGGTTGCGCGAGGCGTCGTCGACGACGCGCTGCGCCTCGTGCGGTCGGTCCACCCCGACGTCGTGGGTGACCGGGCATGAGCGCCGGCGGCATGGCGGTGGTGACGGCGCTCGTCGTGCTCGGGCTGGTCGTGGTCCTCCCGCTGGGGCTGCGGCTGCTAGGTGCGCCGCCGGTGCCGGCGCCGCGCAGCATCGCGTGGCCGCTGGCCGGCCTCGCGGGCGCGGTGAGCCTCGTGCTGCCACGCGGGCCGGTTGCCGCGGTGCTCGCTGCGGCGTTCGCCGCCGCCACGGTCGTGCTGCTCGGCGCCGCCGCCCGCGTCGCGCTCGGGGCGGTGCGGCGGACGATCACCTCGCGCCGCGCTCAGCTGCCGAGCGGCCCGCCGGTGCCCGCGTCGACAGCGTCGTCGGACGAGCACGGCCACCGGCTCGCGTGGTGGTCTGCCCTCGGCGCCGACCTCGCGACGGTCGTCGCGCTCGCGACACCGGCCGTGGGCGCGAGCGCGCTCGTCGCGGAAAGGGCGGGCTGGGGGCTGCTCGGCTTCTCGGGCACCTATCTCGCGCTGACCGTGCCGCACATGCTGTACGCGGGCTTCGGCGCGGCGCTCGTCGCGGGGACGGTCGCGCACCTCGCGCCCGACGACGCGGGTGCGGTCGTCGGCGCCTGGGGCGTCCCCGTCGGCACGCTCCTCGTGCTCGTCGGCTACTTCGTCGGCGACGTCGCCGAGCTGCTGGGCGCGCTCGTGCTCACGGCCGCGCTCTGGGCCACCGCCCTCGCCGCGGTGCGGTCGCTCGCCGCGGTGCGGTCGCTCGCCCCGGGCGGGCGTGACCCCGTTGCTCGTGCGCTCGTCGGTGGAGGCGCCGTCGTCGTCGCGCTCTCGATGCTGCTCGCCGTGTGGTGGGCAGCGGGCGAGGCGCTCGACCTCCCGCACCCGAGCCTCGACGTCATGGCCGCGACCCACGGGGTCGCGAACGCGCTCGGGTTCGTGCTGTGCAGCCTGCTCGGGCTGCGACTTCTCGTCCGCGACCGCGCGACGGACCGTCCCGCCCGGCAGAGGGCCGACACCTGGAGGACACGATGACGTTCACCTACCCCGAGGTCGGGGCCACGCGCACGGGGGACCGCCCCGCGGGCTACCGGTACCTCACCGTGCGTCGACGGCTGTCACGGCGTGCGCACCCGCCGCAGGACCTCGTGTGGCTGGGCGAGCAGCTCCTCGCGTGGCAGGTCCACGCCGCGGCGCGGGTCCGGGTCGAGGCCGACGCCCCCGTCGCGGCCCCTGGTGGTCGGGTGACCACGCTGCTCGGCGTCGGTCCGATCGTGCTGCGGGAGTGCTGCGAGGTCGTCTGGGTCGAGCGCGGCGAGGACCGCGTCGCGTTCGGCTACGGGACGCTCCCCGGGCACGCGTTCGTGGGGGAGGAGCTCTTCGCCGTCGAGCGCGACGACGCGGGCGACCTGTGGTGGCGCGTCGAGGTCTTCAGCAGACCCGTGCTGTGGTGGCTGCGCCCGATCTCGTGGGCCGTGCCCACGTTCCAGCGCGTGTTCGCGGGCCATCTCGGCCGGGGTGCGGCGCGGCTCCTGCGGTCTCGCGGCGCCTGACCGGGGAGTTTGTGCGCCGGGTGTACGAAGTGCGCCACAATGGCCGCATGGCTCACGAGCACCCAGCGCCGCGTCCCGGCGAGCACCCGGCCCCGATCGTCCTCAGCGGTCGTGTCGTCACCCCGGACGGGGTGCTCGACGACGGGGTCGTGGTCGTGGACGGCGAGCGCCTCGCCTGGGTGGGACCGCGCGCCGACGCAGAGGCGGCGGGGTACCCCGCGACAGCTCCGGCGGACGAGGTCACGATCCTGCCCGGGCTCGTCGACCTGCACGACCACGGCGGCGGCGGGGCGAGCTTCCCCGACGCCACGAGCGCCGACGAGGCGCGCGTCGCCGCCCGGGAGCACCTGCGCCACGGCACCACGAGCCTGGTCGCGTCGCTCGTCACCGCGCCGCGCGACGTCCTGCTGGAGCGCGCCGCGACGCTCGCGGACCTCGCGGACGCGGGTGAGCTCGCGGGGATCCACCTCGAGGGACCGTTCCTGTCCGTGGTGCGCTGCGGCGCGCAGAACCCGCACGACATGCTCGACGGCGACCCCGCCCTCGTCCGCGCGATCGCGGCCGCCGCGCGCGGTCACCTGCGCACGATGACCGTCGCTCCGGAGGTATCGGGCGTCGTCGGGCCGGGCGGGGTGATCGAGACGCTCGTCGAGGTGGGCGCGGTCCCGTCCATCGGGCACACGGACGCGAGCACCGAGCAGACCGACGCGGCGATCGCCGCGGCCCGCGCGGCCTTCGCCGCGGCCGGGCGCCCGACCGCGCGCCTCACCGCGACCCATCTCTTCAACGGCATGCGTCCGCTCCACCACCGCGAGCCCGGCCCGATCGCCGCGTGCCTCGCGGCCGCGGCCCGCGGGGAGATGGTCGTCGAGCTCGTCGCCGACGGCACGCACCTCGCGCCCGGCACGACCCGCAGCGTCATGGACCTCGTCGGCGCAGGCGTCGACGGCGGGGCAGCTGCGGGTCCGGACGCCGTCGCGCTCGTCACCGACGCCATGGCTGCCGCCGGGATGGCCGACGGCGCGTACGAGCTCGGGCCGGTGCACGTCACCGTCGCGGGCGGCGTCGCACGGCTCACCGACGGCGGGGCGATCGCGGGCGGGACCTTCCACCTGCTCGACGTCGTGCGCGAGACGGTGGCGTCGGGCGTGCCGCTCGTCGACGCCGTCCGCGCAGCGTCCTGGACGCCCGCGCAGGTGCTCGGCCGCGACGACGTGGGTGGCCTCGTCGCCGGCCGGCGGGCCGACGTCGTCGTGACCGACGCCGACCTGCGCGTCCGGCTCGTCCTGCGGGGCGGCGCGGACGTCACGGACCGCTGACCGGCGCGCCGGGAGGGAGATCGGTCCGGTCCCTCCCGGCGGTCCTGCTCGTCGGCGCGTCCCGCCCGTCGCGCCGTGCGGCTCAGCCGTCCGACGCGGTCCCCGCGAAGCGGACCGCCCCGAGCCGTACGCCTGCGGGCACGACCACGCGCACGTCGTGGGCCTCGGCCCGGCCGTGGGCCGGGCCGTCGGCCTGTCGCGCGGGTGGGCCGTCGACACCGCCCGCGACCTCGTGCCACCGGTGGCGCACCGGGGTGTCGCCGTCGTTCCCGGCGACCTGTCCGGGCTCGACGACCGCGAGCGCGACCCACGCGTCGTCCGTCCCCGACGCCCGCACCTCGACCTGCACGGGGCGTGCCGCACCCGGCCCGGTCCGGGCGACGTCGAGCACGACCGTCCCCACGCCGGTGAGGTCCACCCGGTCGAACGCGACCCACCCGTCGCGGCGTCCCGGCGCCACGTCGACGGCCCACCCCGCCTCGGCCGTCCTCTCGGCGGTCACGACCCCGTCGTACGCGCTGAACGCGTGGGCCAGGAGGCGCAGGCCCGGACCGTGACGGGGAGCCGGGTCGACGCCGTCGACCCGGAGCGTCGCGCGGACGGGGAGCTCGGCGCTCGACGGGCCCGCGGCGAGGACGTAGGTAGCCCCCTGCACACGGAACGCCCCGACGTGCAGGTCGGGGTCGGCGCCGGCGAGCAGGTCGGCGAGCCGGTCGTCGGCGGGGGTCGCCGTCACGTCCCACACCGCGAGGCGCGCGAGGTCGACGGCGAGCGTCACCTCCCGGCGCTCGCCGACGTCGAGCCGCACGCGCGCGTGCGCGACGAGCACGCGTCGCGGCGCGGGCACGGGAAGGCCCGCGGGGGCGAGGGCGTAGAGCTGGACCAGCTCCTCCGCGGGGCGGTCGCCGCCGTTGTGCACGACGACGCGCGCCACCACCCGACCCGCGTCCGGCACGGCGCGCGCCGACCAGGCGGCCGGGGCGTCGACGCTGCCGCGGTCGAGCCCGACCGACGCGTACGTCACGCGGGAGTACGTCAGGCCGTGCCCGAACGCGAACGCCGGCTCGCGGTCCGCGTACCGGTACGTCGCCCCCGCACGCTGGACGTCGTACTCGAGCAGCGGGCCGACCTGGTCCTCGGCGGCCGGCCACGACTGCGCGAGGCGACCCGACGGCTCGGCGTCGCCGGACAGGACGTCGACGAGCCCGGGGCCGAGCTCCTGGCCGCCGTGCGACGACCAGACGACCGCGGCGGCGTCGTGCGTCGCCGGACCGAGGACGTACGGGTAGCTCGACATGACGACGAGGGCGGCGCGCTCGGAGACGTCCCGCGCCGCGCGCCACACCTCCTCGGCCGCCGACGGCAGGGCGAGGTGCGGACGGTCCTCGGTCTCGCGGCCCGCGAGATGCGGGTCGTTGCCCACGACGACGAGCACGGCGTCCGCGTCGCACGCGGCCTGCGCGACTGCCTCGTGGCCCGCGCGGACCGTGCGCCAGACGAAGCGCTCGGCCCCGTCCGGCCCGGAGGCCTCCGCGACGAGCAGGCCCGAGCCGTGCTGCACGCGCAGCCACCGTCCCGAGGCGACGTGCTGCAGGGACCACGTGCCGTCGCCGTGCAGGTGACGCCGGAAGCTCTCCTGGACGACCCAGCCGCCCACGCGGTCGGCGTCGGCCGACACGATCCACGAGGCCCCGCTGAGCAGGCGACCGGTCGCGACCGAGCGCAGCGTGAGCACGCCGTCGCCCCAGTCGGTGACGTCCAGGTGGGCGCTCGCGCCGGCGGTCGCGGAGCTCGCGGTGACGACCGCCGGGTCGTCGCCGACCTCGAGGTAGGCGCCCGTGGTGGTCGAGCGCAGCGCGACGCGGTCGGAGCCGTCGGCGACCGTGACCTCGGCGTCCGGGTAGCGCGCGGCGACGGCCGCGGCCACCGACGTCGTGTACGGCGGGGTCCCGGAGTACCAGTCGTGCAGCACGCGGTCCGCGAGCGGTCCGACGACCGCGACCCGCGCCGGGGCCGCCGGGAGCGGCAGCACGGGCGCCCCGGTGCCGGCAGGGTCGTTGCGCAGCACGACGACCGAGCGCGCGACGGCCTCGCGCGCGAGCGCCCGGTGCGCCGGCAGGTCGAGAGCGTCCGGCCCGACCCCGGACCAGGGGTCGTCGGCGACGTCGAGCTCGCCCGTGCGCAGGCGCAGCTCGAGGACCCGCAGCGCCGCCCGGTCGACGTCGTCCTGCGAGATCAGCCCCTGCTCGAGCGCGACCCGCAGGCGCTCGAGCGTGAGGTGCGGGTCGGCGTCGTTGTCCGTGAAGGAGTCCACGCCCGCGCGCAGCGACGCGGCGTGCGAGGCGACGTGGTCGGGGAAGTACCGCTCGCCGACGACGAGGTTCGTGGGCGCCGCGGCGTCGGAGACCACGGCGATCGATCCGTCGGTCCACGAGCGCATCTCGTCGAGGAGACCGCGCGCGACGTGGTTGGGCCGGCCGTTCGTGAGGTTGTACCCGGGCATGACCGCGCCGGCCGTCCCGTCGGCGAGCGGGCCGCGGAACGCCGGGAGCTCCCACTCGTGCAGGAGGCGCAGCGGGACGTGCGAGCTCGTGACGGCGCGGTCGGTCTCGCTCGAGTACGCGAGGAGGTGCTTGAGCGTCGGGACCGTCCGCCACACGCGCGGGTGGTCCCCGCGCAGGCCGCGCCCGTAGGCGCTCGCGAGCCAGGCCGTCACGTGCGGGTCCTCGGAGAAGCCCTCCTCGTTCCGGCCCCAGCGCGGGTGCCGCAGGGGGTTGACGACCGGGGCCCACACGTTGAGGCTCACGGTCGCGTCCGCCGCGTGCTTGGCGCGCACCTCGGTGCCGACGGCCTCGCCGACGCGGCGCAGCAGCTCGGGGTCCCACGTCGCCGCGAGGCCGACGGGCTGGGGGAAGACCGTCGCCGTGCCGAGCCACGAGACGCCGTGCAGCGCCTCGGTGCCGGTGCGGAACGGCGCGAGCCCGAGGCGGTCGACGGCCGGGGCGTGCTGGTGCAGCAGGGCCAGCCGCTCGTCGGGCGTGAGCCGCTCGAGGAGGTCTGCCGCCCGGACCGGGACGGGCAGCTCCTCGCGCAGGTACGGGGGTACGTCGGTGATCGCCTCGGGCGGCACGGCATCGTCCTTCCTGGCACGGGATCACGTCGAATTCGTGTTCGAAACGGTTCGACGCCGCGTCGCGACCGTGCGACGCATCGCGCCCATGGTGCCACACGTCTCGGGCCGGACAGCGGCGGCCGTACCGAGACCGGACGGTGACCTGACGAGTCTTGCACTGGGCCGAGGCAGCCCGTACTCTCCGTTGAAGCGCTTCGACATCACCGAGCATGTCGAGGCTGCCCGGGGGCCCGGGCACCGGAGGGCGGCAGAGCGGCAGCCCTCCCGAGGTCACGAAGGAGTGCGACGTCGATGAGGGCATTCAGGCACGGAAACGGCCGGCGCTGGAGCGCCGTCCTCGCGGCTGTGGGAGCGGTCTCACTCACGGCGGCGTGCAGCGGCGGGGGCGGCGGCAACGTCGCCGACCCGGACCAGCAGGTGGGCAACGACGCCGTGCTCCCGAACCACGTCCCGGTCGAGTACGTCGAGCCGGACTTCCCGAGCGTCGAGGGCTCGACGGCCGGCTTCGAGACGGTGCCCGAGGAGTTCGTGCAGGTCTTCGACTCCCCGCCCGGCTCCGGTGGCTCGTACACCGTCATGACGCCGCTGTGGGGGACCATCCCCCCGACCGAGGGCAACCAGTACTTCGACGCGGTGAACGAGGCGATCGGCACCGACCTCACGTTCCAGATCTCCGACGGCAACACCTACGGGGACAAGCTCGCCGCCGTGCTGGCCTCGCCGAAGGACGTCGCGGACTGGGTCACCATCCCGTCGTGGAACGTCCCGCCGCGCTTCGGCCAGGCGGTCGACACGATCTTCACCGACCTCACGCCGTACCTCGAGGGCGACAAGGTCGAGGCCTACCCCAACCTCGCGAACATCCCGACGGACGCGTGGCGCGCGTGCATGTGGAACGGCAAGCTCTACGGCCTGCCGCTCCCCGGCGAGCTGGTCAACGACGCGACGTTCTACCGCGCGGACCTCCTGCCCGAGGGCACGGAGCTGCCGACGGACGCGGACGAGGCGCTCGAGTTCGTCTCGTCGCTCAGCGACGCCGACGCTCGCCAGTGGGGGAGCAACGACCTGTGGATCCTCGCGACGCAGATGTTCTCCGTTGTGCCGAAGTGGACGCAGGACGAGGAGGGCAACCTCGTCCACCGCGTCGAGACGCAGGAGTACCGCGACGCGCTCGAGTGGATCGCGACGCTCTACGCGTCCGGCGCCGTGCACCCCGACGCGGTCGCCGAGTCCGGTGACGGCAAGGAGCGGTTCGAGTCCGGCCAGGTCCTCGTGACCTCGGACGGCGTCGGGGCGTGGCACGAGGCGCTCGGCCGCAACCTGCCGTCGAACCCCGAGTTCTCGCAGCAGCCCCTCCCGCTCATCGCGGCCGACGGCGGCGAGCCGAAGATCTTCAAGGGCGGCGCCGCGAGCATGTGCTCGTACCTCAAGAAGACCGACACCGAGGGCGCGATCGAGGAGCTCCTCTCCGCGGCCGACTTCCTCGCCTCGCCGTTCGGCACCGCCGAGTACCAGCTCGTCAACTACGGCGTCGAGGACGTGCACTACACGCTCGACGACAACCGCCTCCCCGTCGCCACCGAGCTCGCCGCGACCGAGGTGCAGCCGTCGTACATCTTCCTCGTCGGCCCGCCCATGGTGAACGCCAAGGTCCAGTACCCGGGCTTCGTCGAGGACTTCACGACGTGGATGGCCGACGCCGCGCCCTACGTCGAGGAGCCGCTCTTCTACGGTCTGCAGATCACCGAGCCGGCGCAGTACGCGTCGCTCGGCCAGCCGTTCGAGGACCTGGAGAAGGACATCGCCCGCGGGCGCAAGTCCCTCGACGACCTCGACGCGGCGGTCGAGACCTGGCGGACGTCGGGCGGTGAGGAGCTGCGCGCGTACTACCAGGAGATCCTCGACGGCGGGTCGGCAGAGACCGACGGCGAGTGAGCTCGTCGTGAGCACCGAGATCTCCGACGTCACGGACGCGCCGAGCGCGGACGCGGCGACGAAGGACCCCTCCGGCCCGGCGGGCACGCCGGGCCGGAGGGCCCGCACGGCGCGGCCGGCACGACCGGACGCGGCCGGGCAGCGTCGTCTGTCGTGGCGGGCGCGGTTGCGCCGCGACCGGTCGCTGCTCCTCATGACGCTGCCGGGCGTGCTGCTGCTCGTCGTGTTCGCCTACGTCCCGATGCTCGGGAACGTCATCGCGTGGCAGAACTACTCGCCCTACGTCGGCATCCTCGACTCGCCGTTCGTCGGCTGGTGGAACTTCGAGCGGGTCTTCACGAACCCGCTGTTCCTCGAGGCGGTGGGCAACACGCTCGCCATCACGGCGTTCCAGCTCGTCTTCTACTTCCCGATCCCCATCGCGCTCGCGCTCCTGCTGAACAGCGTCATCACGCCCGCGATCCGGACGACCATCCAGTCGATCGTCTACCTGCCCCACTTCTTCTCGTGGGTGCTCGTCGTGACGATCTTCCAGCAGCTCTTCGGCGGCGCCGGGCTCGTGAACCGGGTCCTCGCCGAGCACGGGTACGCCGGGTTCGACCTCATGACGAACCCCGACACGTTCCTCGTCCTCATCACCATGCAGTCGGTGTGGAAGGACGCGGGCTGGGGGATCATCATCTTCCTCGCCGCCCTGAGCACGGTCGACCCGGCGCTCCACGAGGCGGCGGCGATGGACGGGGCGGGCCGGATGCGCCGCACGTGGCACATCACGCTGCCCGCGCTGCGGCCCACGATCGTCCTGCTCCTCATCCTGCGCCTGGGCGACGCGCTCACGGTCGGGTTCGAGCAGCTCATCCTGCAGCGCGCCGCAGTGGGTTCCGAGGTGTCGGAGGTCATCGACACCTTCGTCTACTACCAGGGCGTCGTCAACGGCGACTGGGCATTCGCCGCGGCGGCCGGGCTCGTCAAGGGTCTCGTCTCGCTCGCGCTCGTCCTCGGCGCGAACAAGCTCGCGCACGTCTTCGGTGAGGCAGGGGTGTACAAGAAATCATGAGCATCACCAACGACACGGGGCAGGGGCCCCTGAGCCACCCCGACGCTGTGCCGTTCCCGGCTCCGCCGACGGCGGCTCGTCGCCGGCGGCGCCGCTCGCCGCACCGCGCGGCGTGGGAGGGCACGCCGAGCCCGTTCGGCCAGGCCGGGAAGGGGCTGGCGCTCCTCCTCATCGTGCTGGTCGTCCTCTTCCCCCTCTACACGGTCGTCCTCACGTCGTTCTCGACGCAGGCCGACATCAACCGCTCGGGCGGGATGGTCGTCGTCCCCGGCGACTTCACGACCGCGGCCTACCAGCAGATCCTGTCCGGCGGCATCGTCACGCGGGCCGCGATGGTCTCCATCGTCGTCACGACGATCGGCACCGTGCTCTCCACGGTGGTCTCGGTCCTCGCGGCCTACGGGCTCTCGCGGCCGTCGAGCCTGGGGCACCGGACGATCTTGTTCGTCTTCCTCATCACGATGTTCTTCGGCGCCGGCATGATCCCGACGTACCTGCTCGTGAGCAACCTCGGCCTCATCGACAGCCTGTGGGCGCTCATCCTCCCCGGGGCGGTCTCGGCGTTCAACGTCCTCATCCTGCGCAACTTCTTCATGAACATCGACGCGTCCATCACGGACGCGGCCCGGATCGACGGGGCAGGGGACTGGCGGATCATGGGGCAGATCGTCGCCCCGATGTCGAAGGCGGCGATCAGCGTGGTCGCGCTGTTCTACGGCGTCGGCTACTTCAACGCCTTCTTCAACGCGATGCTCTACATCAACGACAACGCGAAGTGGCCCCTGCAGCTCGTGCTGCGCTCGTACGTCCTGCAGGGCGTCACGCTCCCGGGCAGCGGCACGGGCCAGGTCGACGTCGCGACGGGTGCGGTCACGGGCCTGCCGGTCAAGATGGCGATCATGGTGCTCGCAGTGGTCCCGATCCTCCTCGTCTACCCGTTCGTGCAGCGCCACTTCACGAAGGGCGTGATCTTCGGGGCCATCAAGGGCTGAGCACGGCCCGGCAGCCCGACGGGCCGGTCGACCGGACGGCGCACGCCCCTGCGCCGGCCGGTCGGCCGCTCGTCGTGGTGCGGGGCTGCGGTCGTGGTGCGGGGCCGCGTCAGCGGGCAGCCGCGCGCGTCGACCCGCGCTCGGTGAGGACCGGCGTGAGCAACCGGGTCTCGGCGGGCTCGTCGTCCTCGATGCGGGCCATGACCATGTCCACCGCGACGTGGCCGATGCGCTCCGCGGGGATGTCGATGCCCGTGACGGGGACCACCTGGGCCGCCGCGACGTCCGCCGGGCTGATCGTCACGACCGAGAGGTCGTCGGGGACGCGGCGGCCCCGCTCCGCGAGGCGTGCCAGGACGTGGGGCAGCGCGGCCTCGTTGTGCACGAGGAGGGCCGTCAGGTGCGGTTCCTGCTCGAGCAGCGCGTCGACGGACGCGACGACCCCGTCGCGGGCCGTCGGGGTCTCGACGGTGCGCGCGTGCACGTCCTCGTCGCGCGCGGCGACCGTGAAGCCGCGCAGCACGCGGTCAGCGTACGAGGTGTGGCGCGCGACGACCTCGGGCGGCGGCCCGAGGAACGCGACCCGGCGGTGGCCCAGGCGGGCGAGGTGCTCGAGACCGAGCCGTCCGGCGGCCTCGAAGTCGAGGTCGACGCAGCTGAGCGTCCCGGGGTCGGCGGGCAGCCCGATGAGGACCGCGGGCTGGCGCAGGCGCGCGAGGCTCGGCAGCCGCTCGTCGTGCGCCTCGACGTCCATGACGACGATCCCGTCGACCATCGACCCGGAGCCGACACGCTCCGCGCCGGACACGTCGTCCTGGGTCAGCAGGAGGACGTCGTGGGAGTGCTCGCGGGCGCGCAGGAGCACGCCCGAGACGAACTGCATGATGACGTTGACGTCGACGCCGGCGCGCAGCGGCGCCATGAGGGCGAGGACGTTGGTCCGGGACGAGGCGAGCGCGCGCGCCCCGGCGTGGGGGCGGTACCCGAGCTGCTGGATCGCCTTCTCGACGCGACGGCGCGTGGGGGCGGAGATGCTGCGCTTGCCCGACAGCACGTAGGAGACGGTCGACGCGGAGACCCCGGCCGTCCGTGCGACGTCCTCGATGGTGGCCACTGCTTCTCCTCAGCTGACGGGATCGCGGCGGTCGAGACCGGCTCGACCGCGCGATCGCTCGGGGGACACGGTAGCGCCTGGCGCGGCGCTCGGGGCGTCGGACCTCGGTCGACGGCGCTCGCGGACGGTGCACCGTCCGGTGGCCGGGCCGCCAGGGCCGTCGACGACCGAGGGAAGCGCTTCGATCCTCCGGGCGTGCGAGCGTGCCTGAAGGAGCTCGCGGTCCGGGGCCCACGGCGCGTCGCCCGGGCTCGGTGGGAGGTGGTCGGCGACGGCGCCGGTCATGGGGCAGATCCTCTGCTCGTCGGGACGATCGCGCTGTTCCGAGGGTGGGTCGGGACGACGACGTCGCGGCCTGCGGGTGATCCTCGGGGATCGCCCGGCGGCGTCCTGGACAAGGGCGTAGGTCACAGGCTAGCGTGTTGAAACGCTTCGACGATGGCATCCCTGCCGCGTCGTCGTGAGACACGACGGAGGTAGGCGACGGTGCCGACGAACGCGATCGACGCATCCCCGCACGGCCGGGGGTTCGCGGCCCTCACGCCGGACGGGATGCGCTTCGGGGGCGACTACAACCCGGAGCAGTGGCCCGCGCACGTCTGGCGCGAGGACGCGCGCCTCATGCGCGAGGCGCACGTGAACCTCGTGACCGTGGGCGTCTTCTCCTGGGCGCGCTACGAGCCGTCGCCGGGGGCCCGTGACTTCGCGTGGCTCGACGAGGTCCTCGACGTGCTCGGCGAGCACGGTGTCGGCGTGGACCTCGCGACGCCCACGGCCTCGCCGCCGCCGTGGCTCGGCGTCCTGCACCCCGACACGCTGCCGGTCGACCCGGACGGCGTGCGGCTCGTGGCGGGCTCGCGCAACCAGTTCAGCCCCGCGTCACGCGTGTACCGCGAGCACGCGCTCGCGATCACCGACGCGCTCGTCGCGCGGTACGCCGCGCACCCCGCGGTGCGCATGTGGCACGTCGGGAACGAGTTCGGCCAGGTCTGCTACGGCGACGAGTCGGCCGCCGCGTTCCGCGCCTGGCTCGAGCGTCGCTACGGGACCGTCGAGGCGCTGAACGCGGCGTGGGGCACGACGGTGTGGTCGCAGCACTACGCCGACTGGTCCGAGATCGTGCCCCCGCGCCGCACGGTCTACCACGTCAACCCGTCGCAGGCGCTGGACTGGCGCCGGTACTGCTCCGACCAGCTCCTCGCCCTCTATCGCGAGCAGCGGGACCTGATCCGCACCTACGACGCCGAGCGTCCGGTCACGACCAACTTCATGGGCTTCTTCCCGGGCATCGACCCGTGGACGTGGGCCGAGGACGTCGACGTGGTCGCGGACGACGCGTACCCGGACCCGGGCGACCCGCGCGCACCGGCCGACGCCGCACTGACGCAGGACCTGATGCGCTCGCTCGGCGACGGCGCGCCGTGGCTGCTCATGGAGTCCGCGACGAGCGCGGTGAGCTGGCGCCCCCACAACCTCCCGAAGTCCCCCGAGCGCTCGCGGCTCGAGTCGCTCCAGGCGGTCGCCCGCGGCGCGGACGGCGTGTGCTTCTTCCAGTGGCGCGCGTCGCGCAGCGGCGCCGAGCGCTTCCACTCGGCGATGCTCCCGCACGCCGGACCCGAGACCCGCGTGCACCGTGGCGTGCGACGCCTCGGCGCGGACCTCGCCCGCCTCGCCCCGGTCGTCGGGGGACGGGTCGCGGCGGACGTCGCCGTCGTCGTCGACTGGCCGTCGTGGTGGGCGAGCGGCGAGGTCGCCCGCCCCACGGACCGCCTCGACGCGCTCGAGCAGCTGCGCGCCTGGTACCGCGTGCTGTGGGCGCGCGGCGTCGCGTGCGACCTCGTCCCGGCCGGGCGCGACGTCTCCGGCTACCGGGCCGTGCTCGTCCCGCAGCTCTACCTCCTCGACGAGGCCGCGGCGGACGCGCTGCGTACGGCGACGCACGCGGGGACGACGCTCGTCGTCGGGCCGTTCACCGGCGTCGCGGACGAGAACGCGCACGTGCGCACCGGGCGCTTCCCGGCGCTCCTGCGCGACGTCCTCGGCGTCAGCGGCGAGGAGTGGGTCCCGCTCCCGGACGACGGCGTGGGTCTCGACGTCGCGGCAGACCTCTCCGCGGGCCCCGCCCCGCGGGCCGGCGTGCTGGGCGAGCTCCTGGAGGCCGAGGGCGCCGCGGTCCTCGCGACCTTCGCCGACGGTCATCTCGCCGGCGGTCCCGCCGTGACCCGGCACGCGTACGGGGCCGGCGACGCCTGGTACGTCGCGACCGTCCCCGACGAGGACCTCCTCGGCGACGTCCTCGGTGCCGCGCTCGACCGCGCCGGCGTCGCACTCGTCCTCCCCGGGGCGGGCGACGCCCCCGGTGTCGAGCTCGTGCGCCGCGGCGACGTGCGCTTCGTGCTCAACCACACCGCCGGGCCGGTCACCGTGCCCGTCGACGGCCACCACCTCGACCTCCTCACCGGACGACCGGTCGACGACGCCGTGCACCTCGCCGCGCACGACGTCGCCGCGCTGGTCGACCATCCCACCGAAAGGACGCCATGAAGTTCACCGACGGGTACTGGCAGCTGCGACCCGGGGTCAGCATGCTGCGCCCGCGCTCGATCGACGAGGTCGTCGACGAGGGCGAGCGCCTCGTCGTGCACGCGCCCACGGCGGTCGTCGCGACGCGCGGCGACACCCTCAACCAGCCGGTCGTCACCGTGACCTTCGACGCGCCCGCGGAGGGCGTGATCGGCGTCCGGATCGAGCACCACCGCGGGCGCCGCGACCGCGGACCGCACTTCGGTCTCGACCGCTCGACGGGCGGCGCCAAGGTCGCGCTGCCCGAGCTCATCGGCGCGCCCGAGGCCACGATCACCTCGGGCGGGCTCACCGCGCGCGTGCGGACCGACGGCCCGTGGCACGTCGACTTCGAGGCCGAGGGCACGGTGCTCACCTCGTCGACAGACCGCAGCATCGGGATCGCGACGACGTCCGACGGGCGCTCGCACGTGCACGAGCAGCTCGCCCTCGGCGTGGGGGAGCACCTCTACGGGCTCGGGGAGCGGTTCGGGGCGTTCGTCAAGAACGGGCAGAGCGTCGACGTGTGGAACGAGGACGGCGGGACGGCGAGCGACCTCGCGTACAAGAACGTGCCGTTCTACCTCAGCGACAAGGGCTACGGCGTCCTCGTGGCCCACCCCGAGCGGGTGTCGTTCGAGCTCGGGACGGAGGTCGTCTCGCGCGCGCAGTTCTCCGTCGAGGGCCAGGCCCTGCAGTACTACGTCATCCAGGGGCCGACGCCCAAGGACGTGCTGCGTCGCTACACGGCCCTCACGGGCCGGCCCGCGCGCGTCCCGGCATGGTCGTACGGGCTGTGGCTCTCGACGTCGTTCACGACCGACTACGACGAGGCCACGGTCACGAGCTTCGTCGAGGGCATGGCCGAGCGTGAGATCCCCCTGAGCGTCTTCCACTTCGACTGCTTCTGGATGCGGCAGTTCCACTGGTGCGACTTCGTCTGGGACCCGAGGACCTTCCCGGACCCCGAGGGGATGCTCGCGCGCCTGCGGGGGCGCGGCCTGCGCGTCAGCGCGTGGATCAACCCCTACATCGCGCAGCGCTCCCACCTGTTCGACGAGGGGCGCGAGCGCGGCTACCTCGTGACGACGCCGGCGGGCGACGTCTGGCAGTGGGACCTGTGGCAGGCCGGCATGGCGCTCGTCGACTTCACCAACCCCGAGGCCAGGGCCTGGTACCAGGAGAAGCTGCGCGGCCTGCTGCGGCAGGGCGTGGACTGCTTCAAGACCGACTTCGGGGAGCGCATCCCGACCGACGTCGTGTGGCACGACGGGTCGGACCCGCAGCGCATGCACAACTACTACACGCACCTGTACAACGAGGCCGTGTTCGAGGTGCTCGAGCAGGAGCGGGGGAGCGGCGAGGCCGTGCTCTTCGCCCGGTCGGCCACCGCCGGCGGGCAGCAGTTCCCGGTGCACTGGGGCGGTGACTGCGAGTCGACGTTCGTCGCGATGGCGGAGTCGCTGCGCGGCGGCCTGTCGCTCGCGCTGTCCGGGTTCGGGTACTGGAGCCACGACATCGGCGGCTTCGAGGGCACGCCCGACCCGGCGGTGTTCAAGCGCTGGGTCGCGTTCGGCATGCTCTCGTCGCACTCGCGCCTCCACGGCTCGGACTCCTACCGGGTCCCGTGGGCGTTCGACGACGAGGCCGTCGACGTCACGCGACGGTTCACGCGCCTCAAGATGTCGCTCATGCCGTACCTCGCCCGGCTCGGCGAGGAGGCGCACACCGACGGCGTGCCCGTCATGCGCCCGATGGTGCTCGAGCACCCCGCGGACCGCACCGCGGCGCTCGTCGACACGCAGTACATGCTCGGGGACGCGCTCCTCGTCGCCCCGGTGTTCCGTGCCGACGGCCAGGTCGAGTACTACGTCCCGGAGGGAACGTGGACGCGGCTCGTCGACGGCGCGCCGGACGGTCCCGCCGGGACCCTCCCGGCGACCGTGACGGGGCCGCGCTGGGTCACCGAGACGCACGGCTTCGACTCCCTGCCGGTGCTCGTGCGGGCGGGGTCGGTGCTCCCCGTCGGTGCGCGCGACGACGCCCCCGAGTACGACTGGGCCGACGGCGTCACGCTCCGGGCGTTCGCGCTGCCCGACGGCTACGAGGGCGACGTCGTCGTCCCGAGGCCGGGCGGCGCATCGGCCACGTTCCACGTCCGGCGCGACGGCCAGGTGCTCACGGTCGCGTCCGACGACGCTCCCGGCAGCTGGTCGGTCGAGGCCGACGGCGCGACGGCGGCTGCCGCCGGCCCCGGGTCGGTGACGCTCGTGCTGCCCTGACCGAGGTACCCTGGGAAGACCGGCATGGAAGCGCTACCACGCCGGTCTTCCACCGCCCCCCGCACCGGGGCCGCCCAGGCCCCGGCACCCGATCAGCGAGGATCTCGTGACGACCGACACCCCCACCCGTCCCGCCGGGGCCACGCCCGGCACCAGCCCCGAGCCCACGCCGTCGGGCCGCGCCTTCCCCCCGGACTTCGTCTGGGGCTCGGCCACCGCCTCGTACCAGATCGAGGGCGCCGCCGCCGAGGGCGGACGCACGCCGTCGATCTGGGACACCTACTCCCACACGCCGGGACGCATCCTCAACGGCGACACCGGCGACGTCGCGGACGACCACTACCACCGGTGGGCGGAGGACGTGCAGCACATCGCCGACCTCGGCCTCGGCGCGTACCGCTTCTCCATCTCCTGGTCGCGCGTGCAGCCCGGCGGCACCGGACCGCTCAACCCCGAGGGCGTCGCGTTCTACTCGCGCCTCGTCGACGCGCTCCTCGAGAAGGGCGTCAAGCCCGTCGTCACGCTCTACCACTGGGACCTCCCGCAGGAGCTCGAGGACGCCGGCGGCTGGGCCAACCGCGACACGGCCTACGCCTTCGCGGAGTACGCCCGGCACATGGCGCGCGAGCTCGGCGACCGCATCGACACGTGGACCACGCTCAACGAGCCCTGGTGCTCCGCCTACCTCGGCTACGGCTCCGGCGTCCACGCGCCCGGTCGCACCGAGCC
Source organism: Cellulosimicrobium sp. Marseille-Q4280 (assembly GCF_943181405.1). Taxonomy (GTDB): domain Bacteria; phylum Actinomycetota; class Actinomycetes; order Actinomycetales; family Cellulomonadaceae; genus Cellulosimicrobium. Next base: position 679,628 of record NZ_CALPBY010000001.1, on the reverse strand, counting down.
CGCGGCGGCGCTCGCGGCCGTGCACCACCTCAACCTCGCCCACGGCCTCGCCGTCGCGGCGATCCGCGACGAGCTCGGCGAGGACGTCAAGACGTCCGTCACGCTGAACCTCCACGTGATCCGCCCGGACGACCCCGCGAACGCGAACGACCTCGACGCCGTCCGGAAGATCGACGCGCTCGCCAACCGCGCGTTCCTGGGACCGATCCTCGACGGCGCCTACCCGGCCGACCTGCTCACCGACACCGCCCACGTGAGCGACTGGTCGTTCGTGCACGACGGCGACCTCGAGCTCGTGCGCCAGCCCGTGTCGATCCTGGGCGTCAACTACTACTCGACCGTGCGCGTGCGCCACTACGACGGCACCGGCGAGCGGGCCGAGAACGACGGCCACGGCGCATCGACCCACAGCCCGTGGATCGGGGTCACCGACGTCGAGTTCGTCCAGCAGCCCGGCCCCTACACGGCGATGGGCTGGAACATCGAGCCCGCCGGCATGACCGAGCTCCTCGTGTCCGTCGCGACGACCTACCCCGACCAGCCGCTCATGGTCACCGAGAACGGCGCCGCGTTCGACGACGAGGTGACGACCGCGGCCGACGGCACCCAGCGCGTGCACGACGACCGCCGCGTCGCCTACCTGCACGACCACGTCGACGCCGTCGGTGCCGCCGTCGACGCCGGCGCGGACGTGCGCGGCTACTTCGCGTGGTCGCTGCTCGACAACTTCGAGTGGGGCTACGGGTACGACCGCCGCTTCGGCATCATCCGCGTCGACTACGAGACGCTCGAGCGCACGTGGAAGGACTCGGCGCACTGGTACCGCCGGCTCGCGACGTCGAACGTGCTTCCGGGCGTCGACGAGACCGCCTGACCCGTGTCGCAGGGCCCGTCTCCGGTGTGCACCGGGGGCGGGCCCTTCGCGTGCGTGGGTCCGCGGACGGGGCTCTGCGGGTGTAGGGCCGCGGACGGGGCTCTGCGGGTGTGGGTCCGCGGGCGGGCCTCCGCGGGCGGGGTCGCGGGTCTACCATCCGGCCGCTCGTTCCTCGCGGCCTCCCGCCAGACCCTCCACGACCCGCGACCCCGCCCGCTCCGGCCCGCCCGCTCGTCCGTCGGCTCACCGTCGCCGCGAGGTCGTACCCCGGCCGCGCGAGGTCGTACCCCGGCCGCGCGAGGTCGTACCTCGGTAGCGGGAGGTAGTACCTGGTAGGGCGGGGTAGGCCCGTGGTCGCGTGGTCCCGCGGGTCGTTCTCATCTGCCGCAGGAGGGGCGGTTCGGGGTGACGTATGTCGCAGATCGGTCGGCTGGTCGCTCGACGGCGCGACACGCCGACGGATCGCGACACGCCGACGAGTTCTGCGGTTCGGGTGTCCGGATTGGGGCGTTCTGGTGGGCCGTCCGAAGTGGCCGCGTGTCGGTCTGCGGGGGCGTCCGCGGGCCTGCACAGGGTGTGGACCGACGTCGTCCCCACCCTGTGGACGACGGCGCGCGGGCCGCGTCACGACGCGGTTCTCGACCCCGCGGAGCGGTGGACGACGGGGTGTGGAAGGGCGTGTCAGAGGGGCCTGGGACCATGGATCCATGGCTGCTACCACACTCCGCGGGGTGAAGTTCAGACACGACATGTAGTGGGGTGGCAGTGTCCGAACCCCTAGGTATAGTGGTTGCACACCCAGGGGGCGCAGGCTCTCCGGGGAATCACACAGACGTAGTTCCAGCGGTGTCCTTCGAGGTCAGAGACTCTTCTCCCTCCCCGAGGACCGGGCCCAGGACGAGAAGCGAGGAGTCACCACCATGAGCGTCACGGTCTACAGCAAGCCGGCTTGCGTTCAGTGCGACGCGACGTACCGCGCTCTCGACAAGAAGGGCGTCGAGTACACCGTCGTGGACATCAGCCAGGACGCCGAGGCGCTCGAGCTGGTGCGCGGGCTCGGCTACCTGCAGGCGCCCGTGGTCGTGGCCGGCGACGAGCACTGGTCGGGCTTCCGCCCCGACCAGATCAACGCCCTCGCGCAGAAGGTCTCCCCGGTCGTCGCCTGACGACGATCGGCCGGGCGGGCCGGAGACGGCGCCGCCCGCACCGCCGAGGCGGCGAGAGCCGCCTGGCAGCACGACAGCAGGTCGCGAGCACAGCAGGACGGAGGTGCGGTCCCCGTGGGGTCGCTCGTCTACTTCTCCAGCGTCAGCGAGAACACGCACCGGTTCGTCCAGCGGCTCGACCTGCCGGGCCTGGGCATCGACGTGCGACGCATCCCGACGCGACCCACCGAGGGGTTCCTCCGGGTCGACGAGCCGTACGTGCTCGTGGTCCCGACCTACGGGGGCGGCAACGAGGGTGGGGCCGTCCCGCGTCAGGTCGTGAAGTTCTTGAACGACGTCCACAACCGGTCGTTGATCCGCGGCGTCATCGCCGCGGGCAACACCAACTTCGGCGAGGCGTACTGCATCGCCGGCGACATCATCTCCGCGAAGTGCCAGGTGCCCTACCTGTACGCCTTCGAACTCCTGGGAACAGCCGAGGACGCCGCGCGCGTCCGCGACGGATTGGGACGATTTTGGCAACGACAGTCACAGATTCCGGCGTGATCTCCGAGAGCGCAGGGACGGGCGACGTCGCGCTGGCGGCGCAGAAGGTGTCGCTGTCGAGCGCGCAGCTCGACTACCACGCGCTCAACGCGATGCTCAACCTCTACGGCCCGGACGGCGAGATCCAGTTCGACAAGGACCGCGAGGCCGCTCGCGCCTACTTCCTGCAGCACGTCAACCAGAACACGGTCTTCTTCCACGACCTGCAGGAGAAGCTCGACTACCTGGTCGAGAACAAGTACTACGACCCGGCCGTCCTCGCGAAGTACGACCGCGCGTTCGTGAAGTCGCTGTTCGAGTTCGCGTACTCCAAGAAGTTCCGGTTCGAGACGTTCCTCGGGGCGTTCAAGTACTACACGTCGTACACGCTCAAGACGTTCGACGGCAAGCGCTACCTCGAGCGCTTCGAGGACCGCGTGTGCATGGTCGCGCTCGGTCTCGCCGACGGCAACGAGCAGCAGGCCCTCGACATCGTCGAGGAGGTCATCTCGGGCCGCTTCCAGCCCGCGACCCCGACGTTCCTCAACGTCGGCAAGGCGCAGCGCGGCGAGCCCGTGTCCTGCTTCCTGCTGCGCATCGAGGACAACATGGAGTCCATCGCGCGCGGCATCAACTCCGCGCTGCAGCTCTCCAAGCGCGGCGGCGGCGTCGCCCTGCTGCTCAGCAACATCCGCGAGCACGGCGCACCGATCAAGCACATCGAGAACCAGTCGTCCGGCGTCATCCCCGTGATGAAGCTGCTCGAGGACTCGTTCTCCTACGCCAACCAGCTCGGCGCGCGCCAGGGCGCGGGTGCGGTGTACCTCCACGCGCACCACCCGGACATCCTGCGGTTCCTCGACACCAAGCGCGAGAACGCCGACGAGAAGATCCGCATCAAGACGCTGTCGCTCGGCGTCGTGATCCCGGACATCACGTTCGAGCTCGCGAAGAAGAACGAGGACATGTACCTCTTCTCGCCGTACGACGTCGAGCGCGTGTACGGCGTGCCGTTCGCCGACATCTCCGTCACGGAGAAGTACGACGAGATGGTCGACGACTCGCGCATCCGCAAGACGAAGATCAAGGCCCGCGACTTCTTCCAGACCATCGCGGAGCTCCAGTTCGAGTCCGGGTACCCGTACATCATGTTCGAGGACACGGTGAACAGGGCGAACCCGATCAAGGGCCGCATCACCCACTCGAACCTGTGCTCCGAGATCCTCCAGGTGTCGACGCCGTCGACGTTCAACGAGGACCTCTCGTACGAGCACGTCGGCCGCGACATCTCCTGCAACCTCGGCTCGCTGAACATCGCGAAGACGATGGACTCGCCCGACTTCGCGAAGTCGATCGACACCGCGATCCGTGCGCTCACCGCCGTCTCGGACCAGACGAGCATCGAGTCGGTCCCCTCGATCAAGCGCGCCAACGAGGGGGGTCACGCCATCGGCCTCGGGCAGATGAACCTCCACGGCTACCTCGCGCGCGAGCGGATCCACTACGGCTCCACCGAGGGCGTGGACTTCACGAACATCTACTTCTACACGGTCGCCTACCACGCGATCGCGGCCTCCAACCGGCTCGCGATCGAGCGCGGGCGCGCGTTCGCCGGCTTCGAGGACTCGAAGTACGCGACCGGCGAGTACTTCGACAAGTACACCGACGGGGTGTGGGAGCCGGAGACCGAGCGCGTCCGTGCGCTGTTCGCCGACGCCGGCGTGCACATCCCGACGCAGGACGACTGGAAGGCTCTCAAGGCCTCCGTCATGGAGCACGGGATCTACAACCAGAACCTCCAGGCCGTCCCGCCGACCGGCTCGATCTCGTACATCAACAACTCGACGTCGTCGATCCACCCGGTGCCGTCGAAGATCGAGATCCGCAAGGAAGGCAAGATCGGCCGCGTCTACTACCCGGCGCCGTACCTGACGAACGACAACCTCGAGTACTACGAGGACGCGTACGAGATCGGGTACGAGAAGATCATCGACACCTACGCCGCGGCGACGCAGCACGTCGACCAGGGCCTGAGCCTGACGCTGTTCTTCAAGGACACCGTGACGACCCGCGACGTCAACCGCGCGCAGATCTACGCGTGGCGCAAGGGCATCAAGACGCTCTACTACATCCGTCTCCGCCAGATGGCCCTGGAGGGGACCGAGGTGGAAAACTGCGTCTCCTGCATGCTGTGAGCTGAGGAAGTAGCGATGATCGACGAACTCCTCGCGGTTCGAGCGCCCGTCGGACTCGTGTACGGCGTCCGCCTGCGCGAGTCCGACGAGTACCGCTACGTCGGCCTCACGACGAAGACGACGACCCGTCGGCTTCGTCAGCATCTGCGCAACGCGCGTGACGAGAAGAAGACGCCGTTCTGCGACTGGCTGCGCAAGCACGGGGAGGATGCGGTCACCGTCGACGTCCTGGAGGTCGTTCGGGCTGACCTCGATTCGCTGGGCGAGTCCGAGATCGAATGGATCGACTTCCTCCGGGTGACTGGTCATCGGCTCTTGAACGTGTCGGAGGGCGGTCTCGGCCCGACGGGCGTCGTCTGGACTCCGGAGCAGCGTGAAGCAGCGCGTCAGAGGTCTACGGGTCGCCAAGGGCTGAGCAGACCAGGAGAGCTGAACCCGTTCTACGGGGGCAAGCACTCGGACGAGCAGCGTGCTCGCTGGTCGGAACAGCGCAAGGGAACGTTCGTCGGGCCCGAGAACCCGAACTTCGGGAAGTTCGGACCCGATCATCCGAGCTATGGCCACACGGTGTCGGAGGAAACCCGTGCGTTGCTGTCGGCCATGCGTCGCGGGGAGCTCAACCCGAACTTCGGCAAGACGGCGAGTGCTGAGACCCGAGCAAAGCGCTCTGCGGCTCAGAAGGGCGTCCCGAAGCCGTCGAGCGCACGAAGCGCACACACGCGCCATCACACCAACAAGGGCCGAACCAGCCCGACGTGCAAGTTCTGTATCGCTGACGCGGAGCAGCAGGTGACGCGTCCACCAGAAGGAGAGAATCCGGCATGACTCCCACCGGGAAGCTCAAGCTCATCGATCGCGTGAGCGCGATCAACTGGAACCGTCTGGAGGACGAGAAGGACCTCGAGGTGTGGGACCGCCTCGTCGGGAACTTCTGGCTGCCGGAGAAGGTGCCGGTGTCCAACGACATCCAGTCGTGGCACACGCTCACCGCGCAGGAGCAGGAGCTCACGATGCGCGTGTTCACGGGCCTGACGCTGCTCGACACGATCCAGGGCACCGTCGGCGCCGTGTCGCTCATCCCGGACGCGATCACGCCGCACGAGGAGGCGGTGTACACCAACATCGCCTTCATGGAGTCGGTGCACGCCAAGAGCTACTCGTCGATCTTCTCGACGCTGTGCTCGACGCGCGAGATCGACGACGCGTTCCGCTGGTCGGAGGAGAACCCGAACCTGCAGCGCAAGGCCGAGATCGTCATGGAGTACTACAAGGGCGACTCGCCGCTCAAGCGCAAGGTCGCGAGCACGCTCCTCGAGTCGTTCCTCTTCTACTCGGGCTTCTACCTGCCGATGTACTGGTCGTCGCGCGCCAAGCTGACGAACACGGCCGACCTCATCCGCCTCATCATCCGTGACGAGGCCGTGCACGGGTACTACATCGGCTACAAGTACCAGAAGGGTCTGGAGAAGCTCTCTCCGGCCGAGCGCGAGGAGCTCAAGGGCTACACGTTCGAGCTGCTCTTCGAGCTCTACGACAACGAGGTGCAGTACACGGAGGACCTCTACGACGGCGTCGGTCTCACCGAGGACGTCAAGAAGTTCCTGCGGTACAACGCCAACAAGGCGCTCATGAACCTCGGCTACGAGGCGCTGTTCCCCAAGGACGAGACCGACGTCAACCCGGCGATCCTCTCGGCCCTGTCGCCGAACGCCGACGAGAACCACGACTTCTTCTCGGGGTCCGGCTCGTCGTACGTCATCGGCAAGGCCGTGAACACCGAGGACGACGACTGGGACTTCTGACCCGTCCTCGCTCCGTAGCGACGACGACGGCCGCCACCCCGCGAGGGGCGGCGGCCGTCGTCGTCGGTGTCTGTCGGTCGTCGTCGGTGTCTATCGGTCGCCGACGGGATCGGTCGGCTGCCGCGACCGGTCGACGGGCTCAGTCCGCGGGGCGGGGCTGTGCTCCCTCGACGGGCGGGTCCGCCGACCACGGGAACGTGATCCAGAGGTCGGTGTCCTTCCACGAGAAGTCCGGCTGGATGATCGTGCGCGGCTTCGTGTAGAGCACCGCGGACCGGGCCTCCGCGCCGTGGTGCGAGAGCATCTCCATGACCAGGGCGAGAGTGCGGCCCGAGTCGGCGACGTCGTCGACCACGAGGACGTGCGCGCCCGGCAGGTCGGACGTGTCCATGAGCGGCGGCAGCACGCGCGGGTCGGCGAGGGTCTGGCCGATGTCCGTGTAGAACTCGACGTTGAGCGTGCCCACGCCCTTCGTGCCGAGCGCGTAGGCGACCGCGCCGCCGGGCAGCAGGCCGCCTCGTGCGACCGCGACGACGACGTCGGGCCGGAACCCGCTCGCCACGACCTGCTCCGCGAGCTCCCGCGCGGCCACGCCGAACGTCTCCCACGTGAGGACCTCCCGCTCGGGCGGCACGCCGGCCACCGGTTGCGTCGAGACGTCGGCGGGCGCAGCGGGCGCAGGATGCTCAGCAGGAGCGAGGGGTGTCGAAGGTTCGGTCATGCGTCGAGCCTACGGCGACCGCTGGATCCCGACGTCGCTCGGGACGTCGGCCACAGGGGGCGGCCCCGTCTCCGCGCGACCGGTCGCCGTCTCGACGCGCCGGTCTCCCCGGGGCCACGGACGACGAGGGCCGCCTCCCGTGATCGGGAGGCGGCCCTGTGCGTCAGCTCGTGTGCGACGGTCGCTCTGCGGCCGTCACTCCGCCGCGAGGATGTCGACGACGAACACCAGCGGCGAGTCCGGCGGGATGGTGTCGCCGCTGCCCTGCTCGCCGTAGCCCAGCTCGGACGGGATGACGAGCAGCACCTGGCTGCCGACCGTCTGGCCCGCGAGACCCTGCGTCCAGCCGGGGATGACGCCCTGCAGGGAGAAGCTCGTGGGCGTGCCACGGTCCCAGGACGAGTCGAAGACCGTGCCGTCGAGCAGCATGCCCGTGTAGTGCGCGGTGACCGTCTGGTCCTCGGTGACGACGGGGCCGTCGCCCTTGATGAGCGTCTGCGCGACGAGCTCGGTCGGGGCCTCGTAGCCCTCGGGGATCTCGATCGTCGGCTTGCCGGTGTCGTCGAGCGTCACGGTGGGCAGGCCCTCGGCCGGCGTCACCGCCTCGCCCTCGGCGCGCGAGGGGATCTCCTTCGCGTCGACGACCTCGATGAGGTTGACGACGGTGCCGCCTGACTGGTCCGGCCCGGCGAAGAGGAGGCGCGCGCCGACCTTCTGGCCGAGGAGCGGCTCCGTGAGGAGGTCGAACTGCGGGTCGCCGAGCGTGAAGGACTGCGGCGCGTCGTCCTCCCACGTGGAGCCGGCGCGCGTCGCGTCCGCCCCGTTGTAGGCGACGTACTGCATCGTCACCTGCATGCCCTCCTCGAGCTCCGCGCCCGTGCCCTCGTCGTGCAGGCTCGTGACCGCGGCGGAGACCTCGAGAGGCGCCTCGAACTCGAGCGTCGGCTCGGCACCAGGGTCGCCCGTGACGGTGATGGCCTCGAGCGCGGCGAGGTCCTGGGGCGACGCCGAGGGGGCGTCGCTCGCCGAGGCGCTCGGCGACGTCTCGGCGTCCGACCCGCCGTCGCCCGAACCGCAGCCGGCGAGGAGGAGGGAGGCGCCGAGGGTGAGCGCGGCGACGCCGCGCAGGGTGCGGTGCTTCACGTGGGGGAGTCCTTCGGTCGAGGGGACGACGCGCGCGCCGTCGGGGTCTGTGCCGCAACCGGACGAGCCACGTCACGACGACGCGGTCGACCCTCGGGTGCAGCACCGGCCCGGACACTGTAGCGGTCCGGTCTGGACGCTCGCTGGGAGCCCGGGTTCGGTGACGACCCGGCCGTCGGGGGATCATGGAGGGGTGCCGTCCCGTCGACCGTCCCGCAAGCGACCCTGGAGCGCCGAGCCCGCCCCGCTCGACCTCGACCGCGCCCTCGGGGGAGCGCGCCGCGAGTCCGGGTCCGACGGCGAGTGGTCGGTCCGCACGGTCCGCGGCGCCGACAAGTCATACCTGTGCCCGGGCTGCAACCAGACGATCCCGCCCGGCACGGGCCACGTCGTCGCGTGGCAGGAGGACTCGTTCTTCGGTGCGCAGACCGCCCTGGAGCACCGCCGGCACTGGCACACGGCGTGCTGGCAGGCCCGCGGGCGCCGTCGTCCCCGCTGACGACCGACCGCACGGCAACCGTCGGCCAGGAACCGGGGCCGAGGAACTACGCTCGAACCGATGAGCACCGCACCCGATCCCGCGCCCGCCCGGCCCGCCGGCACGGACAGCACCGCCGGCCCTGCCGGTCCCGTCGGTTCCGCCGACGATCCCACCCCGATCCGCTCGCTCACCGTCCTTCCCGCGCGCCGGGAGGACATCGAGCTCCACACCGCCGACGGGCTGACGCTCGTCGGCGAGCTCGCCCTCCCCGAGGAGCGCGACCCGGCGGCGACCCTGCTCACGCTGCACCCGCTGCCGACCCACGGCGGCTACATGGACTCGCACGTCTACCGCAAGGCGGCGTGGCGACTCCCGGCGCTCGCGGACCTCGCGGTGCTGCGGTTCAACACGCGCGGCACGTCCTCACCCCGGGGCACGAGCGAGGGCGCGTTCGACGGCGGCGAGTCCGAGCGCTTCGACGTCGCCGCCGCGATCGAGTACGCCGAGTTCCACGACCTGCCGCGCCCCTGGCTCGTCGGGTGGTCGTTCGGCACGGAGCTCGCCCTCAAGCACGGCGCGGACCCGGCCGTCGAGGGCGCGATCCTGCTCTCGCCGCCCCTGCACCGCGCCACGGACGAGGACCTCGACCGCTGGGACGCGTTCGGCAAGCCGCTCGTCGTGCTCGTCCCCGAGCTCGACGACTACCTCCGTCCGGACGAGGCGCGCCGCCGCTTCGCGCGTGTACGGCAGGCGGAGGTCATCGGCGTCGAGGACGCGAAGCACCTGTGGGTGGGGGAGTCGTCGGTGCGGCGCGTGCTCGACGAGATCGTCGGGCACGTCCTGCCCGGCCACCCGCTGCCGCTGCCGACGACGTGGTCCGGCTCTGGAGGGGCGTCGCGTGCCGCCGAGCAGGACACGGAGAGCACCGACCAGGCGAGCTACGACGCGAGCCGCAGGGACGGCGTCGCGGACTGATCGGCGCCCGCCACGGCAGGGAGGCCCGGTCCGTGGCAGCGTGGAGGGTGGCGCGCCCGGCGTGACGGAGCCGGACGGATGCACCGACGACACGAGGAGGACGACGTGACGACTGCACGGCCCCAGGGACGACTCGAGACGTTCACCCTCCGCGACGGGTCCGGCCTGCCGCTCGTCCTCCTGCACGGCTTCCCGGTCGACCACCGCATGTGGTCCGACGTCGCCGCCGCGCTCCCCGGTGAGCCGACCGTCGTCGCGGTGGACCTGCCCGGTCTCGGGCAGAGCCCGCTCGGGTCGGAGGTGCCGTCGATCGAGGCTGCGGCGGACGCGACGGCCGAGTCCTTGCGCGCGGCGGGCGTCTCGCGGGCGGTCGTCGCCGGGCTGTCCATGGGCGGCTACGTCGCCCTCGCGCTCGCCGAGCGGCACCCGGACCTCGTCGCCGGCCTCGGTCTCGTCGACACGAAGTCCACCGCCGACTCCGACGAGGCGCGGGCGAACAGGCTGCGCATCGCCGACCGCGTGACGTCCGAGCAGACCGTCGACGCCGTGCTGGGCATGCCGGGGGTGCTCCTCGGGGAGACGAGCAAGGCGGCGCGCAAGCACCTGACGTCTCGCCTCGAGGAGTGGATCCGGAGCCAGCGGGCCACCGGCGTCGCGTGGTCGCAGCGGGCCATGGCCTCGCGTCCCGACCGGACGCACGTGCTCGAGGGGTTCGGCGGGCCGGTCGCGATCGTCGTCGGCGAGGAGGACCAGGTCACGCCGGTCGCCGAGGCGGAGCACATGGCCTCCGCGGCACCGCACGCGCAGCTCGTCCAGGTCCAGGGCGCCGGGCACATGAGCGCGGTCGAGGACCCTGCTGCGGTCGCGGACGCGCTGGCCGACCTCCTGGCGCGCGCGGTGTCCTGACGGGCGGCGTCGTGACGGGCGGAGGAGACGCCGGGTTCAGGACCCGTCGAGGACCAGCGCGAGCGCGTCGGCGAGGTCGATCGACTCGCCGTCCCGCCCGCCCTTGCCGAGCACGAGCGGCGGGTCCGACGGCGTGAGCGTCGCGCCGCGCACGCGCGCGGCGAGGCTGGCCGGGACCCCGAGCACGTAGAACTCGCCGTCCGTCCCGACGGCCACCGACCGGTTCTTGCGCAGGTACCACCCGAGCACCGGGGTGCGGTACGTCGCGCGGCCGTCGAACGACCGCGCACGCAGCGACTCGGGCTCGATGCCGCGCTCACGGGCGCGCTCGACGAAGCCGGCGAGGAGGGCGCGGGCTGCCGCCGACTCCTGGGCCCGGCGGCGGTCCAGCTCGCGCTGCTGGTGCTCCGCCGCCTCCGTCCGCTGCCGGCGCCAGGCGTCGGCGTCGGCAGCGGCGGGGTCCGTCATCGGTCAGGCCTTGGCGGGCGCGTCGGTCCCACGGTCGGAGGGTGCCGGGACCTTCGGAGCTCCGCGCCGGGGCGCCTCGACCGTGGCGACGGGCTTCGCCGGCTCCTCGGCGACCTCGGGGACCTCGGCCGTCACGAGCTGCGCGGCCCGCGCCTGCTGCGCGGGCGTGCCCGCCGGGACGGCGTCGGTCCGGGGCGCGGCCTTCGAGCCGCCCTCCGTGTCGCTGGCGAGCAGACCGCGGAGCTCGTCGAGGTAGGTGTTGATCGAGTCGTGCTGACGCGTGAGGTCCTCGAGCTGGCGCTGCGCGACGGCGCGCTGCTGCTCGGCCTCCGCCTTCGCGTCGCCCACCGTCTGCTCCGCGAACTCGCGCGCCTCGGCGACCACGCGGTCCGCGTTGCGCCGGGCGTTCTGCATGAGGTCCTTGACGTACGCGTCCGACTCGGCGCGCACCTTCTCGGCCTGCTCGAGAGCGAGAGCCACACGCTTCTCGGCCTCGGACGCGTGCTCCTCCGCGGTCGCGACGAGCTTCTCGGTCTCGGTCTTGGCGGCGAGGTGACGCGCGGCGTTCTCCTGCTCGGCCTCCTCGCGGCGACGGACCACCTCGAGCTCGGCGTCCGCCAGCGCGGTCCGGGCCCGGTCGCGGAGCTCCTCCATCTCGGACGTCACGGCGTTCGCGGCCTCCGACGCCTTGCGCTGTGCCTCGTCGACCTGGCGCTGTGCCTCGCGACGCGCGTTCTCCAGCAGCTCGGACGTCTCGCGGTCCGCCGCCTCGCGCTGTGCCGCGGTCTCGGCTGCGACCCGGGCCCGCAGCTCCGCGGCCTCGCGCTCCGTGCCGACGCGCAGCTCCGTGGTCTCGCGCTCGACGGACGCGCGCAGCGTCCCCAGCTCGCGCTCGAGCGACGCACGCCGCTCGCTCTCCTCCGTGGCGATCGCGCTCTGGATGCGTGCGGCCTCGCGCTCCGCGGAGCCCACGAGCTCCTCGGCGCGGCGCTGGGCTCCCACGAGCGTGCTCTCGACCTCCGAGGCGCTCGTGGTGCGGATCTCCTCCGCCTCGAGGCGCGCGCTGTTGAGCAGCTCCGCGACCTCGTTCTCGGCGCGCGAGCGCACCTGGCCCGCGGACAGCTTGGCCCGCGCCATGATGTCGGCGGCCTGGGCGTTCGCCTGGGAGAGGATGTCCGCGGACTGCTCCTCCGCGGAGCGCATGAGCTGCTCGATCCGCGACCCGAGCCCCGCGTACGACGGACGGTCCGCCTCGCGCAGCTGGCGCTGCGCGTCCCCGAGCTCGGTCGTCAGCTGCATGATCCGGCCGTCGGACGACTCCAGCCGCGAGCGCGCGTCCTCGAGCGCCTTCTCCAGCCTCGCCAGCTGGGCCTCGACCTGGACGCGGTCGTAGCCGCGCATGGTGATGGGGAAGAGCGTGCGCTCGTCGGACACGTCGATGACCTCCGGTGTGGTGCGTCGTGGACTCCACCGCTGGGCGAGGTGCCCTCCAGCGCTGGTCGGAGGGCGGCGGTCCGCGCCGCGGCCCCACGTGGTCCGTCCAGGATACGGGGAGGGCCGCTGTCCTGAATACCCGGAATGGCTCACACCGTGAAGGGTGCGGGGACTCTTCGCGGGGCGGCGCCCGGCCTCCCGCGCGGGGCCCGGACTACCCCTCGCCGGGCTCGTGCCGCGCCGCCGTGACAGCCTGGGGACCGGCTCGCGGCCGTGTCGTGAACGGTTGGTGAGAGATCCACCGCGAGCGCCCGCAGGTCGATCCACGAGGGCGTTCGCACCTATCCTTGAACGTCGGTCGACGAAGGGAACACTCGGTGCTGCAACGAATCATCGCCGCCGTCCTGATCGTGGGAGGGCTCGTCGCGGTGGGTCTCGGCGTCGCGTCCGCCACGGTCTGGCGGGACAGCGACACGGTCGCCGCGACCACGGCGTTCGACGGCGAGGGCACGCTGCTCGTCACCGAACCCGGGGTCCTCGACCTCGTGGACGACGGCGTGACGATCCGCGCGACGGTGCCCGACGAGCAGCAGGTGACCCTGGCGATCGGTCGCGAGGTCGACGTCACCGGTTGGGTCGGCGAGGACCCGCACGGGGCCGTCACCGGTCTCGCGGACTGGGACCGTCTCGCCACGAGCGCCGTCGTCCCGGAGGACCCGGAGTCCGAGGCCCCCGCGGACGGCGAGGCGTCGACCGAGACTCCCGCCGAGGGCGAGGCGGCAGAGACCGAGACGCCCGCGGAGACCGAGGAGCCTGCCGAGGGTGAGACGCCTGCCGAGGGCGAGACGCCCGCGGACGGTGAGACCTCGGAGGAGGAGCCCGTCGTCGGCGTGGACCCCGCCGGCTCCGACATGTGGGTCGCCGAGGCCACCGGGACCGGCGCGGTGACCCTGCGCTGGGACGACCAGCCGGGGCGCTGGCAGCTCCTCGCCGCCGGCGTGGGAGAGGGCGCGGTCGCGCCGACGATCGAGCTCTCCTGGCCGCGCGAGGTCGAGACGCCCTTCCTGTGGCCCGGCGTGATCGGCGGGATCGTCCTGATCCTGCTCGGCCTGGGGATCGGCGCCGCCGGGATGCGCCCGCAGCGCAAGACCGCCGGCAACCGGTCGGCGACCGCAGCGGCACCGGGCGCAGGGGCGGCCGGCGGCACCGCGACGTCGGGCCAGGGGTCGGACGACGCGCCCGGCGAGGCGCCGACCGACACCGCGCAGGTCCGGATGCTCACGCGTCGCGAGCTGCGCGAGCGCGAGGAGGCGGACCGGCTCGCCGAGCAGCAGGCCAAGGCGCAGAAGCCCCGGCGCGCCTGGCTGACCGGACAGATCCCCGTGGTGCCGCGCGACCGCCGCCCCAAGACCGCGGCCCAGCCCGTCGTGGACCCGGGTGCCGCCCACCCGACGGAGCAGGACAGCGCCGTGACCCGCGCGGACGCCTGGCCCCCGGCGCCGGGGCTTCAGCGCCGCCCCGGCGCCCGAGGCCACGCGCGACGAGGACGAGACGAAGGACGCCACACGATGAGGACGCCGCACCGCACCACCGCCCGCCCTCGCCGCACTCCCCTCTCCGGCGGCCGCCGCGACCGCCGGCATGGTCCTGCTCGCGGGCTGTGCCGCACCGGTCCCCACGCCGCAGCCCGAGGAGACCCCCGCGACCCCGCCGCCCGTCCTCGACGAGACCCAGCAGGACGACGTCCTCGCCGCGGTCGGGACGACGCTGGAGGAGGCCGGGGCGGCCACCGACCCGGAGCTGCTCGAGGGCCGCGTCACCGGGCCGGCGCTCGCCATCCGCACGAGCCAGCTCGACGTCGCCAAGGCGCGTGGGAACGCGGACCTGGTCACCGAGCTCCCGACCGACGTGCAGCAGGTGGTCATCCCCACGACGCAGACGTGGCCCCGCACGTCGTACGGCGTGAGCGTGCAGCCGGAGAGCCTCCAGCCGCCGCGCCTCAGCGTCTACGAGCAGGACGGGGCGCGTGACCAGTACGAGCTGTGGGGATGGGTGCGGCTCTTCCCGAGCACGACCCTGCCGAGCTTCGCGGCACCGACCATCGGGAGCGAGGCCGTCGCGCCCGACGACGACTCGCTCCTCGTCACGCCGACCGATGCCGTCGCGCAGTACGCCGACGTGCTCAACGTGGGGTCGTCGTCGAGCTTCGCCGCGTCCTTCCCGGACGACTCGTTCCGCGCGCAGCTCGCGGAGCGGGCCAAGGTGTGGAACGACGCGCTCGCCCCGGCGGCCGGGAAGTACACCCTGACCTTCACGCCCGACCCGGACCAGCCCGTACGGTCGGTGCGCACGGCGGACGGCGGCGCGCTCGTCGTCGGCACGATGACCTCCGCCGAGTCCATGACGGCCGAGGACGGGGCGCAGGTCCCGCCCGACACGGAGTCCGTGAAGGCGCTCTTCGGCTCGGCGGGGACGACCAACGTCCTCAAGGTCGGCTACCGCGACGTCGTGGCGATCTACGTGCCGCCGGCGGACTCGGAGGAGCAGATGCAGGTGCTCGGGACGGAGCACGTCGCGACGTCGGCGGCCAACGCCTGACGCTCCGTAGGATGCATCCATGAGCGAACCCACCCAGCCCACCTTCGACGTGCGCGGCGCGGTCGACCTGTCCGCGCTCACCCGCCCGCAGGCCCCTCCGCCGGGTGCGGAGGGCGGTGCGCCGGCCGCGGGAGGCTACGTCGTCGACGTCACCGACGAGACGTTCCCGCAGCTCGTCCAGGACTCCGCGCAGTACCCGGTCGTCGTCCTGCTCTGGATCCCGACCGACCAGGCGAACGCCCAGATCGGCACGGACCTCGGCGCCCTCGCCGACCAGTACGCGGGCCGTTTCCTGCTCGCGCGCGTCGACGCCCAGGCGTACCCGCAGGTCGCCGCCGCGTTCCAGGTCCAGGGCGTCCCGACCGTCGTGGCCGTGCTGCAGGGCCAGCCGCTGCCGTTGTTCCAGGGCGCCGCGCCCGTCGAGCAGATCCGCGAGGTGCTCGACCAGGTCCTCCAGGCCGCCGAGGCCAACGGCGTCACGGGTCGCGTCCCGTCCCCGGACGGCGCGCCCGCCGACGACGCCGCGGAGCCGGTCGCGGAGCCCGAGCCGGAGCTGCCGCCGCTGCACCAGGAGGCGTTCGACGCGATCGAGCGCGACGACCTCGACACCGCGGTCGCAGCCTACGAGAAGGCCATCAAGCAGGACCCGAAGGACGCCCTCGCCGTCGCCGGGCTCGCGCAGGTCCACCTCCTGCGGCGCACGCGCGACGCGGACCTGGGCGCCGTGCGCTCGGCCGCGGCCGACGCGCCGTCCGACGTGAACGCCCAGCTCGCCGTCGCCGACCTCGACCTCCTCGGGGGCAAGGTCGACGACGCGCTGGGTCGCCTCCTCGACCTCCTGCCGGGTGCCGACGCCGACGCGAAGGAGAAGATCCGCGTCCGCCTCCTCGACTACTTCGAGGTCGTCGGCCCCACCGACCCGCGCGTCGGCAAGGCCCGCCAGCGCCTCGCGATCAGCCTCTACTGACACTCAGCAGCCCGACGGCGGCCCGGTCACCTCCTCAGGTGACCGGGCCGCCGTCGTCCACGGACCACGGCGCGACCGCCCGCACCCACGGTGCTGCCTCGCGCTACCGGCGTACTACCTCGCGCAACCTCGGTGCTACGTCGCGCGACCGCGGTGCTACCTCGCCGGACCACGGTCCTCCCTCGCGGAACCACGGACCGAGGTGACGCGGCACAGGTGGGTGGGGTGGGGGCGCCGGGTCGTGGTGGGTCTGGCGGGAGCCGCGAGGGACGAGCGGCGGATGGTAGACCCGCCCCGCCCCTCGCGGAACCGTCGGCCGCGGACCCGAGCACGGGCGAACGTCAGCCGAGGACGGCCTTGAGGAACTCCTGCGTGCGCTCGTGGGTCGGGTTGGTGAACATCGTCTCGGGGTGAGCCTCCTCGATGATGTGCCCGTGGTCGAACATCAGCACGCGGTTCGACACGTCGCGCGCGAACTGCATCTCGTGCGTCACGAGGAGCATCGTGATGTCCGTCGTCTCGGCGATCTCGCGCAGCACCCCGAGGACGTCGGCGACGATCTCGGGGTCGAGCGCGGACGTGACCTCGTCGAGCAGGAGGATCTCGGGGTCCATCGCGAGCGCCCGCGCGATGGCGACGCGCTGCTGCTGGCCGCCCGAGAGCTGGTTGGTCCGGAAGTCGCGCTTGTCCGACATCCCGACCTGCTCGAGCAGCTGCTCCGCGCGGGCGATCGCCTCGCCCTTCGGCTGCTTGAGCACGTGCACGGGCGCCTCGATGATGTTCTCGAGCACCGTCATGTTCGGGAACAGGTTGAACTGCTGGAAGACCATCCCGACACGGTTGCGCACGACGCGCCGCCGCTTCTCGGGCACCTCGACCCGCTTCTGGCCGCGGTACTCGTGCGTGTACGGGTCGCCGTCGATGAGGATGAGCCCGCCGTCCGACTCCTCGAGGGTCATGAGCAGGCGCAGGATCGTCGTCTTGCCGGAGCCCGACGGCCCGATGAGCGTCACGCGGTCGCCCTTGGCGACGCTGAAGCTCAGGCCGTCGAGCACGACGTTGTCGCCGAACCGCTTGACGACGTCGCGGAACTCGATCGCGGGGGTGGTGCCCTGGGTAGTCGACACGCTGTCCTCCGGGGATGTCGCTGAGTCGGGCAGGGGGTCGGGCACAGGTTCGGTCACAGGATCGATCACGTCAGGCAAGGCGCCTCTCCATCCGTCGTACGAGGAGCGAGGTCGGGTAGCTCGCCGCCAGGAAGATCAGGCCGACCAGGGTGAGCGGCTCGATGTAGGAGAACGTGTTGGCTCCGTAGTTCTGCGCTGCCGCGAACATCTCGACCACGTAGATGGCGAACAGGAACGGCGTCTCCTTGAACATGGAGATCGCGTAGTTGCCGAGCCCGGGCAGCGTCTTGCGGATCGCCTGCGGCAGCACGACCGCACGCCAGGTCCGGCCGCGCGGGAGGTTGAGCGCGGTCGCGGCCTCCCACTGGCCGCGCGGCACCGCGTCGATGCCCGCGCGGTAGACCTCGGACATGTACGTGGCGTAGTGGATGCCGAGCACCGTGCACCCGATGGCGAGCGTCGGCACCGTGGGCAGCAGCAGCGCGGCGAACACGAGCTGCACGAGCAGCGGCGTCGACCGGATGAACTCGACGACGACACCGACGGGCACGGTCACCCACCGCGACCCGGACCGCCGCACGAGGGCGACGAGCAGACCGAGCACGGAGGCGATCGCCATGCCGACGACCGTCGCGACCAGGGTGATCTTGAAGCCCTCGAGGAGGGCGGGCAGCACGTCCCAGGCGCGCTCCCAGCTCCAGATGTCGCTCATGCCGCACCTGCCTTCGCCGTCGTGGGGACCGGTGCCAGCCGCAGCACCTCGCGCAGGCTCGGGCCGGCCCCGAGCCGGTTCTTCGCGCGCACCTCGAGCGCGTTCATGCCGAGCGTCAGCAGGTAGGCGATCGCGAAGTACACGAGCAGGCCGACCGAGTAGGAGAACACGGTGTCCTGCGTGGTGTTGCGCAGCTGGTCGGTGAAGAAGTTCACGTCGTGGAGGAAGATGTAGGTCGCCAGCGCCGACCCCTTGAGGAGCTGGATCAGCAGGTTGGTGAGCATCGGGATCATCAGGGCCCACGCCTGCGGGAAGATCACGCGCCGGACGCGGTGGAGCGGGCCCAGGTTGAGCGCCGTGGACGCCTCCCACTGGCCGGCCGGCACGGAGTTGATCGAGCCCCGGACGACCTCGGCGCCGTACGCGCCGTAGTTGAGGCCGAGCGCGACGATCCCGACGGCCAGCGACTCCATCTTGAACCCGAACACCGGGAGCACGAAGAAGAGCCAGAAGAACTGGACGACGAGCGACGTCCCGCGGAAGAACTCCACGACCACCCGGGAGGGCCCGCGCACCCACAGGGTGCGGGTGCGCGAGCCGAACCCGAGCAGCAGGGCGACGACCATCGCGAGGACCGCGCCGCCGACCGTGAGCTGCAGGGTGACGAGGACACTCTCCCCGAGCTGCGGGAGCCTGTTGAGAAGTGTCTGGATGTCGTCGGACATCGGGTCAGGAGTCCTGACCCAGCTCCGGGCCGAGCTCGTCGGCGATCGCCTCGAGGTCGCCCTCGCAGAGCATCTCGGCGGTCAGCCCCTCGACGGGACGCTCCGCCTCGGTGAACCCGAACGGGCCGAGGACGTCCTCGTACTGCTGCGGGTCGGAGACGATCTCCGCCAGCTTCTCGTTGTAGGCGTCGAGCAGCTCGGTGTCGGCCTGGCGGAACACGGTGGCACCGGCGCCGATCTGCGGCACGCCGTCGATGACGGCGACGAAGGCCTCGGTCGCCTCGACCGCGGCGTCGGACCGCTCCGCGAGGGCGCGCAGCGAGATCCCGGTGAGCGCGAACGCGTCCGCACGACCGGCGACGACGGCGTCGAGCCCGTCCTGCGGGCTGCCCACCTGGATCGTCTCCACACCGGTGTCCTCGGCGTAGCCGGCCTCGATGGCGCCGCCCATCACCGCGAGGGTGACGCCGGCGTCGACCGCGGACTGCCAGTCGTCGAGGCCGTCGGGGTTGCCCTCGGGCACGAGGAACGCCGTCGTGTACATGATCTCGGGCTCGCTGAACGCGGCCTGCTCGCAGCGGTCCGGCAGGATCGACATGCCCGCGCTGATCGAGTCGAAGCGGTCGGCGTTCAGGCCGGGGATGAGCGAGTTCCACTCGGTGAGCGTGCCCTCGACCGTGTCGATGCCGAGCTCGCCGTAGATCGCCTCGTTGAGCGCGACGGCGGCACCGGTGAGCTCACCGCCGTCGTCCTGGAAGCTGTAGGGCTCCTCGCCGGCGAAGCCGACCGTGATGGTCCCGCTCTCCTGGAGCTCCGCGAGGGTGCCGCTGCCGCCCTCCGTGGTCCCGCCGCCGGCGCCGCCCCCGCCCCCGGAGTCGACGCTCGAGCAGGCGGTGGTGACGGCAAGGAGGCCGACGGCGCTCGCGGAGAGGAGCGCGCGGCGTCGGGTCGCGGTGGATCGCGTGGAAGTCATGGTTCCCTTCGTGCCCGTCGACGCGTGACGCGGCGGACGGTCGTGGGTGGCTGGACGATCGAACACGCTAACGCGATGTCGACCATTCGACAATCTGCTCGTCCTACCGTCGGATTGTCTACAATCGGACGACAACTCGGTGACTCCGCCTCGTGGCGGACGTCGGAGGCGTCCGCTCCACAGGGGTCGAGAGGATCGCTGACCTGCACGGACGCTTGTTCCACGACCGTCGCGCCGCACGCGCGCCGGTCGCTCGACCGCGGGCCGCGCTCCGGCCTCCGACAGGGGATGATGTGATACCGGATCGTGACCTCGACCGTCCCGCACGCACACCCGGCCCGGCGGGCCCACCACCGCACGACCTCAGCGAAGGAGAGCCGATGAGCCCCGCCTCGCGCGCGCCGCTCGGCAACGCGCCGTTCCTCTCACCGGTGACGCGCCCGTCGACGGTCGACCTCATCGTCCGCGAGCTCCGCGACGCGATCTACTCCGGCGCCCTGCGCGTCGGCTCCCCCATCCGTGAGGTCGAGATCGCGGGCCAGCTCGGCGTGAGCCGCGGCCCGTTCCGCGAGGCCGCCCAGCGCCTCGTGCAGGAAGGCCTGCTCACCGCGACGCCCGGGCGCGGGCTGAGCGTGGTGACCATCGGTCGCGAGCGCATCCCCGCCCTCTACGCGGCGCGGGCGACGGTCGAGACGACGGCCGCGCGCCTGGCCGTCGCCCGTGCGTCGGACGCAGAGGTCGCGGCGGTCCGTGGCGCCTACGACGCGCTCGTGGAGGCCGGACGTTCCGAGGACGCGCGGCGCATCGGCGACGCCGACCTCACGCTGCACTGGACGCTCGTCGCGGCGGCCGGCAACCCGTGGCTCCTGCGCTGGATGACGACGCTCATCGTCGAGGTCCGCGTCGCGAGCTTCACCGTGAGCGACGAGTACGCGGTGCGCCGCGACTCCGCGGCGTCGCACGCGGACATCGTCGAGCGGCTCGAGGCGCGCGACGCCGACGGCCTCGTGGCCGCGATCGCCGCCAACCTCGACGGAGCGGTCGAGCGCCTCACCGCGCCGCAGGACGCCGACGTCGAGACGCTCGAGGAGCCGCACCCCGTCCCGCCGCCGCGCCTGGACCCGATCGAGCCGACCGGCCTCTGAGACCCCGGCACCGGATCGCGGAGGACTGGCCGGGAGGCGAGGCGTCAGCCAGCGAGCCACCACAGGAGCAGACCGACGACGACCGTCCACGCCGGCACGAGCAGCACGCCGAGCAGCCGCACGCGCCCGTCGACGCGCCGACGCCGCGCCACGGCCCCCTCGTCCTGGAGCGGCGCCACGACGGGGTCGGCGTCGTCGGGTCGCCGTGCCCGAGCCAGCTCGACCACCACGCCGAGGACCAGGAGCGCCAGCCCGGCGGCGACCGTCACCGTGGCGGGCAGCACGACGAGCGTGCGCTGCAGCAGCAGGAGCGGGACGACGAGCGCCGCGGACGCCGCCCCGAACGCGAGCGTCCCCAGGACCGGGCGGCGGACGATCCCCCGGAGCACCGGCTCGGGCCGCCCCGCGAACAGCAGGAGGGCCGTCGCGGCGACCACGGCCGCGAGCGCCTGGCCGACGGTGATCTCGACGGCGCCCGCAGACGCCAGACCGGGGACGGACCAGAGCGTCAGGAACATTCCCGCGAGCTGCGCCAGGGTGGGCAGCACGCCCCGCACGGTCGCGGCGGGACGCTGCGCGGGGCTCGGCGGCAGTCCGAGCTCGCGCGCGTAGGCGATCGGGTCGCCGAACGCCTCCCGCGCGTCCTCACCGCTCTCGGCGCAGTGCGAGTCCACCTCGCCCAGCACCTCGCCGATCAGCTCACCGGCGACCCCCTGGATGCGCAGCTCGAGCAGCACCGCCTCGGTCCAGGCCGGGTCGACGTGCGGGGCCAGCTCCCGCTCCAGGGCGTACCGCCTGGCGCGACGACGGTCGCGGGTCGTGCTGCTCATACGAGCTCCTCCTCGGTCCGCGACGGGCGCGAGGCGCCGTCGGCGACGATCGTCGATGTCACGGTGGCGAACGCGTCCCAGAGCGCGGCCGAGCGCCGGAGCTCGTCGTGCCCCGCATCGGTCATCGCGTAGTACTTCCGCCCTGGCCCGCCGTCGCCCGCGCGCCACTCGGTGACGACCCACCCCGCGTCCTCGAGCCGCTTGAGCAGGGGGTAGAGCGTGCCGCCCTTGACGGGCCCGAGCCCGCGGTCGGCGAGCGTCGCCGCGATCGCGTACCCGTAGGTCGGGCCGTCGGCGAGCACGCGCAGCACGCACACCGCGAGGACGCCGCGCAGCCACTCGCTGGGCCACTCCGCATCATCGATCACCACTAGACCGTAGGCCAGACTAGATAGCGCGTCAACATAGTTGCGCGCGTGTGCGCCGTTCCCCTCAGGCCGCCGACGGTTCGGCGCCGGCCGAGGTCAGCCGCGGTCGTGCACGACGATGCGGTAGCGCAGGCCCGTGGACGACGTCGCCCACTCCCCCGCTTCCACGCACCATCCCGCCGGCACGGGCGGGGCGAACGTGTCTCCCTCGACGGCCGCGTCGATCTCGGTGACGACGCACCGGTCGGCCTGCTCGATCGTCGCCGCGTAGAGCTGGGCGCCACCCATGACCCACACCTCGCCGTCCGCGCCGGCGGCGGCGCGCGCCACGGCGAGGGCGTCGTCCACCGACCCGGCCACGCGCACCGGCGCGCCGACCGCTCCGAGCGACTGCCCGCCGTCGGCCACCGCGTCGTCCGGTGCCCAGCCGTCCTGGCGCGTGACGACCACGTTCGTCCGGCCCGGGAGCGGCCGGAACCGGGGCGGGAGCGACTCCCAGGTGCGCCGCCCCATGACCACCGGGTGGCCCGACGTGACGCGCTTGAAGTGCGCGAGGTCCTCCGGCAGGTGCCACGGCATGGTGCCGCCCGCGCCGATGACGGGCCGCCCGGCGGCGTCGCGCGCCTGGGCCCAGATCAGACCGAGCATCAGACCGCGATCGGGGCCTTGATCGTCGGGTGGTGCTGGTACCCGACGACCTCGATGTCCTCGTACTCGTACGCGTCGATCGAGTCGCGGGGCGCGAGGCGCAGCGTCGGGTACGGGTACGGGTCGCGCGTGAGCTGCTCGCGCACCTGCTCGACGTGGTTGTCGTAGATGTGCACGTCGCCGCCGGTCCACACGAAGTCGCCGACCTCGAGGCCGGTCTGCGCCGCGACCATGTGGACGAGCAGGGCGTACGAGGCGATGTTGAACGGCACGCCGAGGAACAGGTCGGCCGAACGCTGGTAGAGCTGGCACGAGAGCCGGCCGTCGGCGACGTAGAACTGGAAGAACGCGTGGCACGGCGGGAGGGCCATGGTCGAGAGCTCGGCCACGTTCCACGCCGAGACGATGTGCCGCCGCGAGTCGGGGTTGCTCCGGATCTGCTCGATCACCTGGGCGACCTGGTCGACGTGACGGCCGTCCGGCGTCGGCCACGAGCGCCACTGGACGCCGTAGACGGGGCCGAGCTCGCCGTCGGCGTCGGCCCACTCGTCCCAGATCGTCACGCCCTGCTCCTGCAGCCAGCGCACGTTCGAGTCGCCGCGCAAAAACCACAGCAGCTCGTACGCGATCGACTTCAGGTGCACGCGCTTGGTGGTGACCAGCGGGAAGCCCTGCGAGAGGTCGAAGCGGATCTGCCGGCCGAACACGCTCCGCGTGCCGGTCCCGGTCCGGTCACCCTTGGGCGTCCCGTTCTCCAGGACGTCACGCAGGAGGTCCTCGTAGGGCGTGGGGACGGCGGACGGAGAGTCGGTGGCCACGGCCGTCAGTCTAGGCGCGACGACACCGTCGGACGTTTCGACGTGCGAGGTCGCGCGACCTCTGCCAGAGTTCACGGTCGCAGGGGGAAAACTCACAGATCCGACGAAACGGAGATTTACCATGGGTTGGCTCGCCTACATCGTGCTCGGGCTCATCGCCGGACTCATCGCGCGCTTCGTCCTTCCTGGCAAGCAGACCAGCTCGCTGATCATCACGATCCTCCTGGGGATCCTCGGCGCCCTCCTCGGCGGATGGCTCGGCTCCGTGCTCTTCGGCACGAGCCTCGGCGACCTCGGCGACTTCCGGACCTGGCTCCTCGCCATCCTCGGGTCGCTCATCACGCTCGGCGTGTACGGCGCGCTCACCAAGCGCAGCCACGCCTGACCTCTCACGACCCTGCGGGCCTGGTGCCGTCCTCGGACGGCACCAGGCCCGCAGTCGTCCCCGGGCACGAGCGGCCTCAGGCAGCGGCCTCGCCCACGGCGCGGACGGCGTCGAGCACGACCTGTGCGACGGCGTCGGGCTGCGAGACCCCGAGCGCGTGCGATGCGCCGGGCACCTCGGTCGTGCCGCGCGAACCGGCTCGCTCGGCCACGAACCGCAGCACCTCGGCCGGGATGTTCCGGTCCTCGGCACCGTGGACGAACCACGACGGGACGGTCCGCCACGCCGGCTCGGCCGCGAGGGGCTCGTTCAGCGCCGCCGCGGTGACGGGCCTCTGGGCCACCGCCATGAGCGCGGCCGTCGCCTCGTCGACGTCGGCGACGAACTGCTGGTGGAACAGGTCCTGGCGGATCGTGAGCTCGGCACCCCCGTCCGACAGCGGCGTGGGCACGACGGCGTCACCGAGCGTGCTCCCGGGGAACTTCGCCGAGAGCTCGAACGCGCTCTCGCCCGTGTCGGGCGCGAACGCGCCGACGTAGACGAGGCCCGCGACGTTCGGCAGACCCGCCGCGCCCTGGGTGGCGACCATGCCGCCGTAGGAGTGCGCGACGACGACGACCGGGCCGTCGATCGCGGTGAGGACGTCGCGCAGGTACGCGGCGTCGCCGGACAGGGAGCGCAACGGGTTCGCGTTCGCGACGGCGGTCAGGCCGGCGGCGCGCAGCCGCTCGACGACGCCGTTCCAGCTCGAGGAGTCGGCGAAGGCGCCGTGGACGAGGACGACGGTGGGTGCGGACATGGGGTTCTCCAGAGGGTGTCGGTGCGGGACGTGCGGTGGGGAGGCGGACGGACGACGCCCGGCCGTGAGGTGCGACGAGCCGGTCAGCGGGTGCCGAGCGCCGTGCGCAGCGTGTCGATCGCCTGGGCGACGGCGCCGCTCGCGGCGGCGGTCGGGCGGATCGGGTTGAGCATCATGAAGTCGTGGAGGACGTGGTTGTAGCGCAGGCTCGTCACGCGCACATCTGCCTCGAGGAGCCGGCGCGCATACGCCTCGCCCTCGTCGCGCAGCACGTCGTTCTCGTCGACGACCACGAGCGCGGGCGGGAGCCCGGCGAGGTCGTCGAGGCTCGCGCGCAGGGGCGAGGCGGTGATGTCGGCGCGCGCGTCGACGTCGGGCTGGTAGCAGTCCCAGAACCACGCCATGGCCCGGGCGGTGAGGAACGGACCGTCGGCGAACTCGCGGTAGGAGCCGGTGTCCTGGCCCGCGTCGGTCACCGGGTAGTAGAGCGACTGGTGGACGAAGGTGACGTCGCCGCGCTGCTTGGCGAGGATCGCGAGGACGGTGGCCATGTTGCCGCCCACGGAGTCGCCCGCCACGGCGAGCCGCGACGCGTCGAGGCCGTGCGACGCGCCCTCGGTGGTGATCCACCGCGCGGTCGCGTACGCCTGCTCGACCGCGACGGGGTGCCGCGCCTCGGGCGAGCGGTCGTACTCGACGAAGGCGACGGCCGCGCGCGCCCCCACGGCGAGCTCGCGCACGAGGCGGTCGTGCGTGCCGGCGTTGCCGAGCACCCAGCCGCCGCCGTGCACGTACAGGACGACCGGCAGCGTTCCCGTCGAGCCGGCGGGCCGGACGATGCGCACGCCCACGTCGCCGACCTCGGCCGGGACGGTGCGCCACTCCTCGTCGACGTCGGGCATGTCGACGGGAGCGGACTGGACGTCGTCGAGCACCTTGCGGGCCCCCTCGGGCCCCAGCTCATAGAGGAAGGGAGGCTTCGAGGTCGCCTCGGCGAACTCCTGGGCCTGTGGTTCGAGGACGTGCTCGCTCATGCTCATGCTCGTGCTCCTTGCTCGGGAGGACGGTCCACGAGGGGCCGGGCGACCGGCGACGTGCCAGCCGTCACTGGTCACGACCGAGGCTGCCACCGTTCCGTGACACGCGCGCCCGAGCGTCTCGGACGGTGGGCGCGGACGTCGGGCACCGACGTCGGGCACGGACGCGTCAGCGGTCGTGACCGTCGGGCACCGGCGAGGAGTCGCGGTGGCCGGCCACGGCGGCCTCGGGCACCGCGTCGGCCAGGCGCCGCAGCGCATCGGCCGTGAGCCGGACGCGCACCGCCCCCGCGTTCTCCTCGAGCCGCTCGCGCCGGCGCGTGCCCGGGATCGGCACCGCCCCCTGCGCGACGACCCACGCGAGCGCCACCTGGGCCTCCGTCACGCCGTTCTCGGCCGCGATCTCGCGCACGCGGTCGGCGAGGCGGAGGTTCGCCGCGAACGCCTCGGGCTGGAACCGGGGCAGTCCGCGGCGTGCGTCGCCCGGCGCGAGGTCGTCGAGACTGCGGACGCTGCTCGTGAGGACGCCGCGGCCGAGCGGGGAGAACGCGACGAACCCGATGCCGAGCTCGTCCATGACCGCCTTCTCGCCGTTGCGCACGGCGTCGGGCGAGAAGAGCGACAGCTCGGACTGGACCGCCGCGAGCGGGTGGACCGCGTGCGCTCGGCGGATCGTGCCGGCCGACACCTCGGAGAGTCCGATGTGCCGGACCTTGCCGGCCGTCACGAGCTCTGCCATCGCCCCGACCGACTCCTCGATCGGCACGGCGGGGTCGGCGCGGTGCAGGTAGTAGAGGTCGATCACGTCGGTGCCGAGGTGTCGCAGCGAGCGGTCGGCCGCCCGACGGATGTACTCCGGCGTGCCGTTGCGGCCGTGGACCGTGCCGTCGTCGTCGGTCTCGGCCGACGCCTTGGTCGCGAGCACGACCTCGTCGCGGCGGTCCCCGAGCGCGCGGCCGACCAGCTTCTCGTTCTCGAACGGCCCGTAGGCCTCGGCGGTGTCGACGAACGTCACGCCGAGGTCGACCGCGCGCCGCAGGGTCGCGACCGCCTCCGCCTCGTCGGTCGGGCCGTAGTAGGCACTCATGCCCATGGCGCCGAGGCCGATGGCCGCGACGCGCAGCCCGTCGCCGAGCGGGACGGTGGGGACGGGTGTGCCGGTGCTGGTGGTCATCGGGTTCCTTCTTCCTGGAGCGTCGGTGGTTCGTCGGACGGGGCGGTCGCCACGCGGTAGGACGCGATCTTGGCGTCGAGCGCGGCGAGGTGGCGGCGCGTGCGCTCCAGCTCTGCGACCACGCGCTCGCGGTGCTGCTCGAGGACGGCGAGCCGCTCCACCTCGGTCCCGGCTCGGCGGCTGAGGTCGGCCATGACGCGGACGTCGGCGATCGACATCCCCGTCTCGCGGAGCATGACGAGGCCGGCGAGCCACGCGAGGTCGTGCTCGCCGTAGCGGCGGCGACCGCCGCCGTCGCGGGGTGCGGGGTCCAGCAGCAGGCCCTCCTTCTCGTAGTAGCGCAGGGTGTCGACGCTCAGGCCGACGGCGAGCGCGGCGTCCCCGATGGGGAGTCCCTCGGGCGGCACCTCGACGGGCGGAGCGGGGATCAGCAGGTCCGACATGCCTCGAGCACGCGACCTGGAGCGTGCTCCAGGTCAAGCCCCGAGGCGCATCGTCCGGACGTGACGTACGCCATGCCACGAGGACGTCACGAAAGCCCGCGCTGCGTGGTCGAGGGGGTGAGAGCGCGCAGAGGGCGCGACGCACAGGAGGCGGTCATGGAACGCATCGTCATCGTCGGCGGGGGCTACGCCGGGTTCACGGCGGCCCGAGAGCTCGAGAAGCACCTGCGGCGCGAGCTGCGCCGCGGCGACGTCGAGCTCGTCCTGGTCGACCCTCGTCCCTACATGACCTACCAGCCGTTCCTCCCGGAAGTGCTCGCCGGGTCCGTCGAGGCGCGGCACGCGGCCGTGGCCCACCGGAGCCACCTGCGCCGCACGCGGCTCGTCGACGGGTCGGTGACGCGCGTCGACCACGCGCACCGCGTCGTGCGCGTCCGGCCACCGTCGGGCGAGGAGTACGCGCTCGCCTACGACACGGTCGTCGTCACGGCCGGCGCCGTGACCCGCGTCTTCCCCGTCCCCGGCGTCGGCGAGCACGCGATCGGCATGAAGCACGTCGAGGAGGCCGTCGCGATCCGCGACCAGCTCCTCACGTCCTTCGACCGCGCCGCGAGCATGCCCGCCGGGCCGGAGCGGGAGCGGCTGCTCACCGCGACGTTCGTCGGCGGCGGCTTCTCCGGCGTCGAGGGGTTCGCCGAGCTCCTGTCGCTCGCGCACGACCTGCTGCGCGTCTACCCCGAGATCGACGCGTCGGAGCTGCACTTCCACCTCGTCGAGCGCAACGACCGGATCCTGCCGGAGGTGACCGAGCGCCCGGGCCGCTGGGTCGTGCGGCAGCTCGAGCGGCGCGGCGCGCACGTGCACCTCGGGTCCGGTCTCGAGTCCGCCGAGGGCGGCGTCGTGACGCTCTCGACCGGTGAGTCGTTCCCCTCCGGCCTGCTCGTGTGGACCGCGGGCAACGCGGCGAACCCCGTCGTCGCGACGCACACCGACCTGCCCGTCGACGCGCGCGGCTACGTCGTGGTGCGCCCCGACCTGCGGGTGGGCACGGACGACGCGCCGGTCGACGACGCGTGGTCCGCGGGCGACGGCGCCGCCGTGCCCGACCTCGCCGTGCCGCGACCGGGCGCGCTCACCGTGCCGAACGCTCAGCACGCGGTCCGGCAGGGCCGGCGTCTCGCGCGCAACCTCGTCGCCGCCCGCCGCGGGCGGGCCACCCGCCCCTACGTGCACGGCAGCCTCGGCGTCGTGGCGACGCTCGGCCTCGGCTCCGGCATCTTCCAGTACCGACGGCTCGTGGTGCGCGGCCCGTTGGCCTGGCTCATGCACCGGGGCTACCACGTCCTCGCGATCCCCACGTGGGAGCGCAAGGTCCGCGTGCTGGCCGTGTGGCTCACGGCGGGACTGTTCGGTCGCGACGTCGTCTCGCTCACCTCGGTGCAGCGGCCTCGCGCCGCGTTCGTGGCCGCCGCGCCGAGCGGGTCGGCGGAGGCTCCAAGGACCGAGACGAACGCCGTCGTCGAGACCGGGCGGGAGGACGCTCTCATCCGGGTGTCGGAGGGACACGGCACAGTGGTGCGGTGAACCTCGCCCACGTGCCGCTCGCTCCGGTGCTGCGCACCCGTGCGACGATCGCGCACCTGGACGCCGACGCGTTCTTCGCGAGCGTCGAGCAGCACCAGCGCCCGTCGCTGCGCGGTCGCCCCGTGCTCGTCGGCGGGGTCGGTCCGCGCAGCGTCGTCGCGACGGCGTCGTACGAGGCGCGCCGGTTCGGCGCGCGCTCGGCGATGCCCATGGAGCTGGCGCGCCGGCTGTGCCCGTCGTCCACCGTGGTCGTCGTGCCGCGGTTCGCCGCGTACGCGGCCTACTCCGACCGGATCATGGCGGCGCTGCGCGAGGTCACGGAGCTGGTGGAACCGGTCAGCATCGACGAGGCGTTCGCGGACCTCGATGCCGCGGCCGGGCCGGGTACGGATCTCGCGGAGCTCGCACTGAGGATCCGGGAGCGGGCACGCGAGCTGAGCGGGCTGTCGGTCTCGATCGGGCTCGGCCGGTCGAAGCTCGTCGCGAAGCTCGCGTCAGAGGATGCCAAGCCCGGCGGGGTGCGGGTCGTGGACCCGGACGACGAGGACGACTTCCTGCTCGCGATGCCGGTGCGGGCCCTCTCGGGTGTCGGCCCGGTCTCCGCGGCGCGCCTCGACGAGCTCGGCGTGCGCACCGTGGCCGACCTGCGGCGACAACCGCTCGACACCCTCGTCGCGATCGGCGGGGAGTCCGGCGGCACGAACCTGTACCGGATCGCGCGCGGCTGGGACGACCGTCCGGTGACGACGGTGCGCGAGCGCAAGTCCGCCGGCGCGGAGCACACGTTCGACGCCGACCTGCACGGACGTGCCGCGATCAGCGGGGCGCTGGACCGCGTCGTCGACTCCGCGCTCGCCCGCCTGGAGCGGCACGCCGTCGCGGCACGCACCGTCGTGGTCAAGGTCCGCCTCTCGTCGTTCACGACGCTGACCCGGTCGGTGACGCTGCCGCGCCCGACGTCGGACGAGGGCGCGCTGCGGTCCGCGGCGCACCGCGCACTGGCGCTCGCGGACGTCACCGAGCCCGTGCGGCTGCTCGGCACCTCGTTCCACGCCCTGTCCGAGCACGCGCAGCTCATGCTGCCCCTCGACGACGACGTGGTGGTCGCCGACGAGCAGCCCGTGCCGGACGCCGCCGGACCGCCGCCCCCACCGGTCCCGGCCGGGCCGGTGCGCGCGACGGCGGCCGTCGTCGCGCCCGGGCTGGACGTGCAGACCGAGGCGGACGGTCGTGGCTGGGTCGTGCGGGTCGGCGACGACGGGCGCGTCGCCGTGCGCTTCGAGACCGCGCACACCGGGCCCGGCTACCAGCGCTGGGTCGATCCCGAGGCCGAGGAGCTGGTCCTCGTGGCCCCGCTCGGCCCCGATGGCGAGCCCGCGCTCCTCGCGGAGCCCGACGACACCGAGCGCTGACGGTGGCGCGCCGTCGCCGACCGACGTGCACCCCCACGTCCACGACCGGACCTGGTCGGTCAGGCCGCAGCCGCGAAGCCGCCGAGCTTGTCGGGGTTGACCTGGACGAACACGTGCTCGATGCCCCGCGCGGTCACCTCGAGCGACACGAGCGCGAACGGCGCGTCGTCGATCCGCACGAGCAGCGCGGGCAGCCCGTTGGCCTCGACGACGCGCACGTCAGCGTCGGCCCAGTTCTTGCGCCACACGTTGTCGAAGAACAGGGACACGCGGGCGACGCCGTGGAGCTCGACGCGCGACGCGTGCACCTTCCCGCCGCCGTCGGGGCGGGCGACCACGTCGTCGGCGAGGAACCGCTCGAAGCGCGAGAGGTCGCCGTCGTGCGCGGCCGCGACGAACTCGTCGAGGAGGCGGCGGTGCTCGCCGGGATCCACCGGGACGGCCTCGCGGCGGCCGAGCCGCTCGCGCGAGCGGCGTGCGAGCTGGCGGGCGTTCGCCTCGGTCATGTCGAGGATCTCGGCGACGCGGCGGTACGGGTACCCGAACGCCTCGCGCAGCACGTAGACCGCACGCTCCACGGGCGTGAGCCGCTCGAGGAGCACGAGGGTCGCGATCTCCAGCGCCTCGGCGCGCTCCGCGCCGAGCGCGGGGTCGTCGGACGTGTCGACGGGCTCGGGGAGCCACGGCCCCACGTACGTCTCGCGGCGAGCCCGGGCCGACGTCGCCGCGTTGATCGCCAGGCGCGTGACCGTCGTGGTGAGGAACGCGGTCGGGTTGCGCACCACCTCGCGGTCCGTGCCCTGCCAGCGGATCCAGGCTTCCTGCACGACGTCCTCCGCCTCGGGGACGCTGCCGAGCATGCGGTAGGCGATGCCGAAGAGCTGGGGGCGCGCCTCGAGGAACGCGTCGAGCGCCCCGGGATCCTCCTGGGCCCCGGGGCGCTCGACCGTGCCCGGTCCTGACGTCATGCCGTCACGGTACGACGGCGACGCACCGCGCGTCTGCCATTCGCGGCACTCCGGTCACGCGGCGTGCTGGGCGAACGTGATCCCGCCGCGCAGCGACTCGCCCTGCGGGACGATCGAGTCCTCGACCAGCCGCGTCCCGAAGTAGGTGGCCTCAGGGTCCGCGACGACCTCCCGGTCGTCCCCCTGAGCCGCGAGCGCCGACCGGATGAACTCGTCGAACCGCAGCCGTTCCGGGCCCGCGAGCTCGACCAGGCCGTCGAGCGGCGCTCCCGTCGCGACGTCGGCGACCGTGCGGGCGACGTCGGCCGACGCCACGGGCTGGAAGGCCACCGGGGGGATCCGCACGACCCCGTCCGCGGTCGCGCCGTCCGCGATGGACCGCGCGAACTCGAAGAACTGCGTCGCCCGCACGACCGACCACCCACGTCCCGACCCGCGGACGAGGTCCTCCTGCGCGACCTTCGCCCGCAGGTAGCCCGCGTCCGTCCGGTCGGTGCCGACGATCGACAGGATCACGTGGTGACCGACCCCGGCGCGCTCCTCGGCGTCGAGCAGCGTGCGCGTCGACGTCGTGAAGAACCGCATCACGTCGTCGTCCGCGAACGACGGCGAGTTCGACACGTCGACCACGACGTCGGCGCCCGCGAGCGCCTCGTCCACCCCCGCGCCGGTCAGCGTGTCCACGCCCGTGCTCGGCGCGGCGACCACCGCCTCGTGCCCGGCGTCCCGCAGCCGTGCGACGACCTGGCTCCCGACGAGCCCCGTTCCTCCGACGACGACGATCCTCATGACGTTCTCCTCTCGGCGCGCGGCGCTCTGCCGCCTGCCACCCTCCTGACCGACCAGCGGGCGGCGTCGTGACACCCGGGCGTCGTGACGGCAGGTCGAGGCGCGAACCCGTGCGGGGAATCGCCGACGTCTCCCGCACGTTCCTCGGAGGGCGGACCGTCCGGCCGCCACGGACCGAGGAGTGCGAGGATCGACGCATGACGACCCAGCCTGCCGAGAGCACCCTGAACTCCGCCGACGAGGCGGAGCGCGACGTCCCCGCGGCGTCGCCCGCACCGACCGACCCCCTGTGGGTCGAGCGCACGGGCGACCGCACGTACACCGGGCACTCGGCGCGCGGCGCGCAGGTCTCGATCGGCCCGGCGAGCGAGGGCGCGGTGTTCACGCCGGGCGAGCTGCTGAAGATCGCGCTCGCTGCGTGCGCCGGCATGAGCACGGACCGGACGTTCGCGCGCCGGCTCGGCGACGACTACCAGGTGACGATCCACGTCGAGGGCGCCAAGCTCGTCGAGGAGGACCGCTACCCGAAGATCACGGGCACGTACGACATCGACCTGACCTCGCTCGACGACGACGCGCGCGACCGCCTGGTCACCGTCGCCGCGCGAGCGATCGACAAGGCGTGCACCGTAGGACGGACGGTCAAGGCGGGAGCCGAGGTCGAGTACCTCTTCCAGCCGGAGGGCGCCGGTCGCGAGGTCGAGACGCAGGCCTGACCGGACCGCAGGGCTGACCGGGACGCAGGGCTGACCGGGACGCACGGACGACCAGACGGGACGGATGACCGGACCGCACGGATGACGGGAGACGCGATGGCGCACCACCAGGACCCCTCGAGGACCCCGACGCCGTACGGCGGTGCCCCGGACTACGGGACGCCGCCGGCCACGCGCGACCCGGACGACGTCGCGACCCAGGACGCCGTCGAGTGGGCCGCGTACCGGCCGACCCCGCTGCTCGACGCCGCGCTCGACAAGGCCGTGACGATCCCGTCGCAGGTGATCCGCGCGCACGTCGACTCGGTGCGCCGTCGGAACCCGGAGGCGGGGCCTGCCGAGGTCATCCGCATCCTCGAGCGGGAGTACCTGCTCGTCATCCAGGCCGCCGGAGGCGCGGTCGGTGCCGCGGCGGGCTTTCCGGCGGTCGGCACCGGCGTGGGCCTCGTCCTCACCTCGAGCGACATCGCGACGTTCTTCGCGTCGTCGGCGGCGTTCTCGCTCGCCGTCGCCGACGTGCACGGGATCGCCGTCGACGACGTCGCCCGGCGCCGGGCGCTCCTGCTCGCCTCGGTCCTCGGCGAGAAGGGCGCGCGCGACGTCGAGAAGGCCGCTCAGGGCTCGGGCCTCGCCTGGGGCAAGGTGCTGCTGACCCGGATGCCCGCCGGGACGCTCGTCAAGGTCAACAAGGCCCTGGGCAACCGCTTCCTGCGCACGCAGCTCGCGAAGCAGTCCGGGCTCGCCCTCGGCAGGCTGGTGCCGTTCGGCATCGGCGCGGTCGTCGGGGTCGTGGGAGCGCGCGCCCTGGGGCACGGCGTCGTCGCGCAGTCGCGCCGGGCGTTCGGCCCGCCGCCGTCGACGTTCGGGCGGATCCTCGAAGTCGTCGAGGCACCGACAGAGGACGCCAGGCCGACCCTGGTCCCCGTTCCCGAGGACGCCTCGCCGTCACGCGGACGACGCCGGTTCCTGCCGGGGCGTCGTCGCCGGCAGGACCCGACGCGAGACGCCGGGTGACGTCCCACCGGGTCGCGGTCGGCCGCGAGATGCCCGTGGACGCGACGGTCGCGTTCGCCTGGGTCGCCGACCCGCGCACGCACCCCCGCTTCATCCCCCTGACGCGGATGGCGACGCCGGCCGGGCGCGGTCCGGAGGTCGGCGACCGGTTCGCGATGGTCAGCGGGCCGTTCGTCGGTCGCGGCGCGCGCGGCGTCGTCGACCGGATGGTCGTGACGTCGCTGGAGCGGCCGTCGACCGCCGCCGGCCGGACCGGGCGCACGAGCGTCCGCAAGGAAGGGCCCGTGCTGCTCGGCGACGCAGGGTTCGACGTCGAGCCGCTCGGCGCCGGACGCTGCCGCGTCGTGTGGTGGGAGGACGCGTACCTCGCCGGCCCGCTCCCCCGGGCCGTGACGGGACCGCTCGTCGGCCTCGTGCTGCGCTGGATGCTCCACGCGTCGCTGCGCCGGCTGGAGACGCGGCTCACCGCACGGCACGGCTGACCTGGCCCTCTCAGCGGACCGTCGGCCCCCGTTCCCGCAGCGCGCCGCCGACGCAGACGCCGAACCCCGGGTTGCGCCTCGATCAGCTGTCTGATCGGGGCGCAACCCGGGGTTCGGCGTGGCTGGTGACCGGTGCCTCAGACGGTGGGCTCGTCGCCCGTGCCCGACGGCGAGTCCTCCGCCACGGGCGCGTCCTGCACGTCCGCGGGGGCGTCCGACGGCGTCGGGCCGGCGAGGACCAGGTAGAGGTCTCGGCGCGTGCGCTCGAGCAGCTCGGCCGCGGCCTTCGCCTGCTCGTCGGTGCCCGTGCGGGCGACCTGGTGGACGGCGGCCGCGACGGCCTCGACGCCGGCCCGCAGCGCGTGGCGCGAGCGCCCGCCGCGACCGGCGGCCTCGGCGAACGGGTCGCCGAGCGTGTCCGCCTGCTCGGTGACGACGGCGCGTCCCGCCTCGGTGAGCGAGGCGAGCCGGCGCCCGCCCTCGGCGGAGAGCTCCACGAGCCCTTCGTCCTGGAGCAGGTTGAGCGCCGGGTAGACGGCACCGGGGCTCGGGCGCCACTGGCCCTCGCTCCGGTCGCCGATCTCCTGGATCAGCTGGTAGCCGTGCATCGGCTGGTCGGCGAGGAGCAGGAGGATCGCGGCGCGGACGTCGCCGCGGCCTGCACGGCGCGGCCCGCGGCCGCGGTGGCCACCTCGGTGCCCGCCAGGGCCGAAGCCCGGCCCGAACCCGGGGCCGAAGGCCGGGCCACCGCGCCTCTCGGGACCGCCGAAGCCGCGGCCCTCGGGACCGCGCGGGTCTTCCGCCGGGCCGCCGAAGCCGCCGGGCCCGCGGCGAGCGCCGCCCCGACCACGGCCGGAGGGTGCGTCGCCGCGGAACCAGGCCGCGTCGTCGGGCACGGACGGGAAGCCGTCGCGACGGCGACGCCGCGGGCCGCGCCCGCCGAGGTCGCCGGAGGGCTGGGACAGGTTCTCGGGGTGACGACCCCGGTTCTGGTGTGCGTAGCTCATGGAGTTTCTCCTGGGTGAGGGTGTCTGGAGGGCCCGGGCGTGTGCCCAGGGCCAACGCCCGGGCGACGTGTCGTCGCCGCGGGCGGTGGTCGCGAGTCGCATCGAGTGGCTCAGCGATACGCTAACGATATATCGACAGACTATCGTCGTCAACCCTCCGCGAGAAGCGCGCGGCGCCGGGCCACCGGCCACCGCCGGACGTACGCTGGCAGCCAGCACGTCACCCGGCCGGACACCCACCGCCCGGGTCACCCCGGGCCACCACCCCGCGGCCCGGTCTCAGCGAGGAGGCGGCGATGCACGCAGACCACCCCCGGCGATACCTCATGTGCCGGCCGACCTACTTCACGGTCAGCTACGAGATCAACCCCTGGATGGACCGCAGCAGGCCGGTCGACACGCCGCTCGCCGTCGCCCAGTGGGAGCGCCTGCGCGACACCTACCGCGACCTCGGGCACACCGTCGAGACGATCGACCCCGTCCCCGGGCTGCCCGACATGGTCTACGCGGCGAACGGCGCGACCGTCGTCGACGGTCTCGTCTACTCCGCCCGGTTCCTCCACCCGGAGCGCGCCGCCGAGGGCCCCGCCTACCTCAAGTGGTTCGCCGACCACGGGTTCGTCACCCACCTCGCGGAGCAGGTCAACGAGGGCGAGGGCGACCTGCTCGTCGCGGGCGACGTCGTCCTCGCCGGCACCGGGTTCCGCACCGACCGCGCCGCGCACGCCGAGGCCGCCGCCCTCTGGGGGCGCGAGGTCGTCACGCTCGAGCTCGTCGACCCGCGCTTCTACCACCTCGACACCGCCCTCACGGTCCTGCGGGGCAACCAGGGCGGCCCCGTGCCCGACGGCGGGGCTCACCCCGCGCTCGTCGGCCCACCCGCCGTCGACGTCACCTACTACCCCGACGCCTTCTCGCCCGCCGCGCAGGAGATCCTGCGCGAGCGCTTCCCCGACGCGCTCCTCGCGACGGAGGAGGACGCCGTCGTCCTCGGGCTCAACGCCGTGAGCGACGGGACGCACGTCGTGCACAACCCGCGCGCCGAGCACCTCGCGGGAGCGCTGCGCGAGCGCGGCTACGAACCGCTCGGCGTCGACACGTCGGAGCTGCTGCGCGGGGGCGGTGGCGCCAAGTGCTGCACGCTCGAGATGCGCGGGCTCCGTGCCGGCGGTGCCGCATGACCGCGCAGGACGTGCGCCCCTCGACGCCACACCCGGCCACGCCCGCCCCCGGCGTGCCCGGCACTCTCGCGCACAACTACCACCCGCTCCCCGTGACGATCGCGACCGCCGAGGGGGCGTGGGTCACGGACACGGGCGGGCGCCGCTACCTCGACCTGCTCGCCGGGTACTCCGCGCTCAACTTCGGTCACCGGCACCCGGCGCTGGTCGACGCCGCGACGCGCCAGCTCGGGCGCGTCACCCTCACGTCGCGCGCGTTCGACCACGACCTGCTGCTCCCGTTCGCCGACGCCCTCGCGGCGCTCGTCGGTCCGCTCACGACGGGCGGCGCTCCGACGGGCGGCGCGGACCACGGTCCCGGCACCGCCGTGCTGCCGATGAACACCGGCGCCGAGGCCGTCGAGACGGCGATCAAGACCGCGCGCAAGTGGGGCTATGACGTCCGCGGGATCGCGCCGGGCGAGGCGACGATCGTCGTCGCGTCGGGCAACTTCCACGGCCGCACGACGACGATCGTGTCCTTCTC
This sequence comes from Cellulosimicrobium sp. Marseille-Q4280, assembly GCF_943181405.1. GTDB lineage: Bacteria > Actinomycetota > Actinomycetes > Actinomycetales > Cellulomonadaceae > Cellulosimicrobium. Next base: position 642,510 of record NZ_CALPBY010000001.1, on the reverse strand, counting down.
CGACGACCCCGACGCGCGCGACGGGTTCGGCCCGTACACGCCGGGCTTCCGCGTCGTGCCGTTCGGCGACGTCGACGCCGTGGCCGCGGCGATCGACGACACGACCGTCGCGGTGCTCATGGAGCCGATCCAGGGCGAGTCGGGGGTCGTGGTGCCGCCGGACGGGTTCTGGCCCGCGCTGCGTGCGCTCACGGCCGATCGGGACGTGCTGCTCGTGGCCGACGAGATCCAGTCCGGCCTCGGGCGCACCGGGACGACGCTCGCGTGCGAGCTGTGGGGTGTCCGGCCCGACCTCGTGACGCTCGGCAAGGCGCTGGGCGGCGGGATCCTCCCGGTCTCCGCGGTCGTGGGCCGCCGCGACGTGCTCGACGTCCTCACGCCGGGGACGCACGGCAGCACGTTCGGCGGCAACCCGCTCGCGTGCGCCGTCGGGATCGCCGTCGTCGACCTGCTGCGCTCCGGCGAGCCGCAGGCCGCGGCCCGGTCGCTGGGGTCGGCGTTCCACGCGCGCCTCGCCGGGCTCGTGGGCGCCGGGCTGCTCGACGGCGTCCGCGGCGTCGGGCTGTGGGCCGGGCTCGATCTCGACCCGGCGCGCGGGACCGGCCGCGACCTGTGCGAGGCGCTGCTCGCGCGCGGGGTGCTGGCCAAGGACACGCACGGCTCGACCATCCGGCTCGCGCCCCCGCTGACCATCTCCGCCGACGACCTCGAGACCGGGCTGTCCGCGCTGGAGAATGCCCTGACGGGGCTCGCCGACGATCGGTAGAGTCCGGAGCGTGACCACCGCGCACCCCGCCCCCTCCGCCCTCGCCGCGTCCCTCGACGACCTGCGCCGCGCCTACGCGGACCTGCAGGCGCTCGGGCTGACGCTGGACCTCACGCGCGGCAAGCCGTCCGCCGAGCAGCTCGACCTGTCCGAGGCGCTGCTCGCCCTGCCCGGCGAGGGAGTGCACACGGACGCCGACGGCACGGACGTGCGCAACTACGGCGGCCTCGACGGGCTCCCGCAGCTCCGGCGCATCTTCGCCGAGCTGCTCGGCGTCCCGGTGGACCAGCTCCTCGCGGGCGGCAACGCGAGCCTCACGATGATGTACGACACGCTCGCCGACGCGACGCTGTTCGGCGTCCCCGGGTCCGAGCGACCGTGGAGCCGCGAGGAGCGCGTGCGCTGGATCTGCCCGGTGCCCGGCTACGACCGCCACTTCTCGGTGTGCGAGGCGCTCGGCATCGAGATGGTCACGGTGCCCATGACGGCGGACGGCCCGGACGCCGAGGCCGTCGCCGCGCTCGTCGCCGACGACCCGAGCATCAAGGGCATGTGGGTCGTGCCGACGTACGCGAACCCGGACGGCTCGGTCGTGACGGACGAGGTCGCGCGCCGGCTCGTGTCGATGCCGACGGCCGCACCGGACTTCCGGATCCTCTGGGACAACGCGTACGCGCTGCACCACCTCACGCAGGACGAGGTGACGACCGTCGACGCGATCGGTCTCGCCGCGGAGGCGGGCAACCCCGACCGCGTCGTGCTGTTCGCGTCGACGTCGAAGATCACGTTCGCGGGTGCGGGCGTCGCGTTCCTCGCGTCGTCGCCGGCCAACGTCGCGTGGGTCCGGAAGAACCTGTCGTCGCGGTCCATCGGCCCGGACAAGGTCAACCAGCTCCGGCACGCGCTGTTCTTCGGCGACGCGGAGGGCGTGCGCGAGCACATGCGCAGGCACCGCGACATCCTCGCGCCGAAGTTCGAGGCCGTGACCGGCATCCTCGCCGAGCGGCTGGGGCCGTGGGACGTCGCGTCGTGGACCGAGCCGAAGGGCGGCTACTTCGTGAGCCTCGAGGTGCGGCCCGGCACCGCGTCGCGCGTCGTCGAGCTCGCGAAGGCCGCGGGCATCGCGCTCACGCCGGCCGGCGCCGCCTACCCGTACGGCAAGGACCCGCAGGACACGGTGCTGCGCCTCGCGCCGTCCCTGCCCCCGCTCGAGGAGGTCCGCGTCGCGATGGACGGCGTCGCCACGTGCGTCCTGCTCGCCGCCGCGGAGCAGGCCGCGAAGTAGTACCGCGGTCTTGCCCGACGGCGCGTGGTCGCTCTGGGTGTCGGGGTGGGCGGGGTACGACCTCGGCAGCTGACAGATCTCACTGGACCGCGTCGGACGCTCGGCGCACGATGGGTGGGTGCACCGATGAGTTCCGCCGGACGGCCCGGTCGGAGCGTGGGTGGTGGGACCGCCCGGGTGCCGCCACGTGCGACCCGAGGAGGGACATGAGCTCGTCGACCGGTGACCTCGCCGTCGAGGCGAGAGGTCTCGTCAAGCACTTCACGTCCAAGAAGTCGGTGACCAAGGCGGTCGACGGCATCGACCTGTCGGTCCCCGAGGGCACCGTTCTCGGGGTGCTCGGCCCGAACGGGGCCGGGAAGACGACCGCCGTCCGCATGCTCGCGACGCTGCTCCAGCCCGACGCCGGGACGGCGACCGTCCTGGGCCACGACGTGGTGCGCGACGCCGACAAGGTGCGCTCCGTCGTCGGGCTCACGGGGCAGTACGCCTCGGTGGACGAGGACCTGACGGGGACCGAGAACCTCGTGATGCTCGCGCGGCTCTACGGATTCCTCGGCGGGACGGCGCGCCGCCGCTCGGCGGACCTGCTCGAGGCGTTCGGCCTCGGCGACGCGGGTGACCGCCAGGTCAAGACCTACTCGGGCGGCATGCGCCGCCGCATCGACCTCGCCGCGAGCCTCGTGATGAGCCCGCGCGTCCTGTTCCTCGACGAGCCGACGACGGGCCTCGACCCGCGCAGCCGCAACCAGGTGTGGGACATCGTGCGCGTGCTCGTGGCCGACGGCGCGACCGTCCTCCTCACCACGCAGTACCTCGAGGAGGCGGACCAGCTCGCCGACAAGATCGCGGTCATCGACCACGGCAAGGTCATCGCGGAGGGCACCGCGACCGAGCTGAAGCGCTCGGTGGGCGAGGGCGCGGTGCACGTGCGGCTCGCCGACTCCGCGCAGCGCACTCGCGCGGCCGAGATCGTGGGCGCCGTGCTGGGCACCGACGTCTCCCTCGCCAACGACCCCTACGCCTTCTCGGCCCGCGTGCCCGACGACGGCGCCACCTCGGTCGCGGACCTCCTGCCCGCGCTGGGCGACGCGGGCATCGCGGTTCCCGAGTTCACGCTGGGGCAGCCGAGCCTCGACGAGGTGTTCCTCGCCCTGACCGGCCAGCCGGTCGACGAACCCGACGAGCAGATCGAGGAGGTGGCCTGATGGCGACCGAGCCCACCACTGCCGCGGAGCTGCGCGCTCCCGAGGCGAGCGCCCTGCGTGAGGCCGTCGCGCTCGAGCACCGCCCGAGCCGGCCCTCCCCTGTCTCGGCGACCTTCACCTACACGTGGCGTGCGCTGCTCAAGATCAAGCACGTCCCGGAGCAGCTGTTCGACGTCACCGTGTCGCCGATCATCTTCACGCTCATGTTCACGTACCTGTTCGGCGGTGCGCTCGCGGGCGACGTGCAGAGCTACCTGCAGTTCCTGCTCCCGGGCATCCTCGTGCAGGCCGTGCTGTTCACGACGATCTACACGGGCTACACGATGAACACCGACATCTCGAAGGGCGTCTTCGACCGGTTCCGCTCGCTGCCCGTGTGGCGCCCGGCACCGATCGTCGGCGCGCTGCTCGGCGACACCGTCCGCTACACCATCGCGTCGGTGGTCACGCTCGCGCTCGGGCTCGTCCTCGGGTTCCGCCCGCCGGGCGGTGTGGTCGGGGTCGTGCTCGGCATCCTGCTGCTGCTCGTGTTCTCGTTCGCGCTGAGCTGGGTCTTCACGGCCCTCGGCCTCGTGCTGCGCTCGCCGAACGCGGTCATGGGGACGTCGATGCTCGTGCTCATGCCGCTGACGTTCGCGTCGAACATCTTCGTCGACCCGTCGACCATGCCGGTGGTCCTGCAGCGCTTCGTCGAGATCAACCCGGTGACGCACCTCGTCACGGCCGTCCGCAGCCTCATGGCGGGCGAGCCCGACCTCGACGGCATCATGTGGGTGCTCGTGGCGTCGGTCGTCCTCACCGCGGTCCTCGCCCCGATCACGATGCGTCTGTACCGCAACCGCAGCTGAGGTCCGGCCGGCACACCGGTCACGCCTCGGCGCCGGCGACCTCGATGCCGTCCGAAGCCTCCACGATCGTCACGACGACGTCCGTCAGCGCCCACGTCCGGTGGACCTCGCCGGCAGCCCAGTGGACGGCGTCACCGGTGTCGAGCCGGGCATCGGCACCGTCCCCGCCCTCGACCCGGGCCCTGCCGCTCACGACCGTCATCACCTGGTCCACCGTCGCCGGGTGGGCTCCGATGCTGCCTCCCGCAGCGATCCGCGCGACGTGCACGACCGCCGGACCGAGCGCGCGTCCGACCGGCACGAGCTCGACGCCCGCACTTCCGAACCGAGTCAAGGGGTGAGCACCCAGGCGATGGATCTGCATCGCCGCATCCTCGCAGGTGGTCCCCCCACCGAGAAGTGAGTCTCCCCCGGACCAGCAGAGGATGGCCCGACCGCGGTACTCCCTCGGCAGCCTCAGCCCGACTCGACCACGTCGTCGCACTTCTTCGTCACGACCATGACGGGGCACGCGGAGTGGTGGAGCACGGCCTGGCTCGTCGACCCGAGCAGCAGGCCGCGGAACCCCCCGCGACCGCGGGACCCGACGATGATCAGGTCGGACGCGGTGGAGAACTCGGTGAGGAGCTCGGCGCCGGTCCCGTCGAGCACGATGCGCTTGATGGTCAGCCCCGGGTTCTCGGCCTCGTGCCGGGCGATGATGACGTTGAGCCCCTCGGTGACGTCGGCGAGCACCTGCTCGTGGTCGATGGACGCGGGGAGCCACGCCAGCAACCCGGCGCCCGCACCGACCGGCACCCCGGCGACCGCGACGAGCTCGGCGTCCCACGCGCGGGCCTGGCGGATCGCGTGCCGCAGGGCGATCTCGGCCGACGGCGACCCGTCGACGCCCACGACGATGCGGCGCAGCGGGGTGACGACCGGCAGCTCCTCCGTCGCGGCGTCGTCGCCCTTGGTCCGGGCGCGGAACGGGACGACGACCGTGGGGCAGTGCGCGTGCGCCGGGAGCGCGGAGGACACGGTGCCGAGCAGCCGCTCGGTGAACCCGCCGCGGCCACGGGTCCCGACGACGACGAGCGAGTGGTCGCGGGACATCTCGACGAGCACACCCGCGGCGTCACCCGTCGTGACCGTGGCGGTGACGCGCACCCCCGCGGCGTCGGCGCGCGCCCGTGCTTCCTCGAGCACCGCCCTGGCACCCTCCTGGATGGCGCTGTCGTCGAGCGCGGCGTACCCGCCGTCGAGGGACGCCGCAGTGAACGACGGCAGCGAGTAGGTGCAGACCACGTGGAGCGACCAGCCGACGCGCAGCGCGTACGCGGCCGCCCAGTCGAGGGCGTGCAGGCTGGGCGCCGAGCCGTCGACGCCGACCAGGACGGTCTCCGTGCGGGTCATGGGTGACTCTCCTCTCGACGGCCGCGTGCCGTCCGGCGACCGACGTCGCCGAGGCGCCCCGGGCAGAACCTCCACCGCAGGTCACGAACGAGTCAAGAATGCCACGAACCCCGCCCCTACGCGACGACTCGCGGAGGGACGGGGCTCGTGTGACGTGCTGCGCTGCGCCGTGGGTCAGGCGACGCGGATGAACGTCGGGTTCGACTGCCAGATCTGACGGAACTGGATGGTCTTGCCCGGACGCGGCGCGTCGATCTGCATGTTGTCGCCGGCGTAGATCGAGATGTGGCCCGGCGTCCAGATCAGGTCGCCCGGCTGCGCCTCGGAGCGCGGGACCTTGGTGCCGACGGAGCCCTGCGCGCCCGACGTGCGGGGGAGGCTGATGCCGACCTGCGCGTAGACGTAGCTCGTGAAGCCGGAGCAGTCGAAGCCGTCGGGCGTGGTGCCGCCGTAGACGTACGGGACGCCGACGTAGCGCGCCGCGATCGAGACGATCGTGCTGCCGTAGGCCGACGCCGGGACGGCGACCGCGGCCTCTTCCTGGGCGGGCGCCTCGGCAACGGTCTGCGTCGACTCACGCTCCTGCGTGCGGCTCGTGCTCTGGGTCCGCTCGACGACGGGCTCGGGCTCGGGCTCCGGCTCGGGGGCCGGCGTCACCGTCACCGGTGCGGCCTCGATCGAGAACGCGGCGTCGGCCGCGACCGTCACGGTCGGCGCGGCCTCGAGGGCCTGGCGCGCCTGCGCGGTCAGTGCGCTGAGGTCGACCGAGTTGAGCTTCGGCTCCGTGTCGACGGGGGCTGCGGTCGCGGGAGCGGCAGCGCCGATCATCGAGACGATGAGACCGGAGGACGCGGCGACGACGGCGGTGCGGCGCCCGACGGTCGACATCTGGTCCGAGGCGGCCTGGGCGATGGTGCTGAGTGGCGTCATAGGACGCCGCGCCGCGCGGTGGCGGGCGCGAGTCGAGCTCACGGTCACGTGTTGCCTCTCCTGGACGCCTGCGAGGTCAGCTGTCGGGTTCGGGTGGGAGATACACCCGGCCTGACGGACCGAGGTCCGTCGGGCTTCACCCCAAGGACGCTGTCTCCAGCGCCCGGATTTGGGTCCCCCGTCCCTGTCGTCGGGTTGTCGTGAACCTCGGGCAGCGACAGGGTTAGGCGTTCCGCTCGAGGACTCCGCCGGACAGGTCTTCCGATGGAGCAGCACCGACCGTACAGGACACCCTGCCAAATGTCACGTTCCCATCACGGCCCTCGGGAGCCGTCGCTCCAGGGCAGCCCACGAGATCGCGTTCCTGCTGGTCAGGGCGCCATGGGAGCGCTACCCCGGTCGGGGGACGCGGGTCAGCCCTGCGCGACGAACAGGTGGCGCGCGATCTCCTCGGGGAGGTCCAGGACGATCTCGGACCCCTTGCCCTGGACCACGAGACCGCCGCTCGCCGGACGCACGAGCAGCGTCCGGCGCGGGAGCACCCCGGCCTCCGCGAACCGCGCCAGGAGCTCGACGTCCACCTGGATCGGCTCGGCGATGCGCTGCAGGACGACCTCGACCTCGACGTCGCCCGTCGCGCGCTGCGCGACGTACGCGGGCAGGGGGACGACGCCGTCGAGGAACTCCACGCCCTCGAACTGCTCGCCCAGCTCCGCGAGCCCCGGGATCGGGTTCCCGTAGGGGTCGAAGTGCGGGTGGTCGAGCAGCCCGATGAGCCGCTCCTCGACGAGCTCGCTCATGACGTGCTCCCAGCGGCACGCCTCCGTGTGCACGTGCTCCCAGTCGAGCTTGATGACGTCGGTGAGCAGGCGCTCCGCGAGGCGGTGCTTGCGCATCACGCGCGTCGCCTTGTCGTTGCCCGCCGGCGTGAGCTCGAGGTGCCGGTCCCCCGTGACGACGACGAGGCCGTCGCGCTCCATGCGCGCGACCGTCTGCGACACCGTGGGGCCCGAGTGCCCGAGGCGCTCCGCGATGCGCGCGCGGAGGGGTGTGATGCCCTCCTCGACGAGCTCGTAGATCGTCTTCAGATACATCTCGGTGGTATCGATCAGATCGGTCACGTCGCGCTCCCTGTCGTCCGTCGGCTGGGGGACAGTCTATGGCGATCCCCTGACGCGTTCCGGGGAGAATCCCGGAAGAACGAGCGCCGTCGCCCCACGCCCCCCGGACGCCGCCGAGCCCGCGCCTCGCGCGCGCGTAGGGTGACGCTGTGACCGAGCACGCATCGCCCGCCGACACCACCGCCCAGATCACGATCCCCGCGGACCTGCTCCCGGCCGACGGCCGGTTCGGGTCCGGGCCGAGCAAGGTGCGCGCCGCCCAGGTACGTGCCGTGTCCGACGCCGGCACGTCGCTCCTCGGCACGTCGCACCGGCAGGCGCCGGTGAGGTCGCTCGTGCGGCGTTCGCGCGAGGGCCTCGGGGAGCTCTTCAGCCTCCCCGAGGGGTACGAGGTCGTGCTGGGCAACGGCGGGTCCACGACGTTCTGGGACGTCGCGACGGCCTGCCTCGTGCGCCGCAGGGCGCAGCACGCGGCCTTCGGGGAGTTCGGTGCGAAGTTCGCGGCCGCGACGACGGCGGCCCCCTTCCTCGATCCGTCCCAGGTGATCACGGCCCCGCCGGGCACGGTCGCCCACCCCGAGCCCGCCGACGACGTCGACGTGCACGCGTGGCCCCACAACGAGACGTCGACCGGAGCCATGGCACCGGTGCGCCGCGTCCCCGGCTCGCGCGAGCGCGGCGCCCTCACGCTCGTCGACGCGACGTCGGGCGCCGGCGCGCTGCCGGTCGACGTCGCGGAGACCGACGTCTACTACTTCGCGCCGCAGAAGGTCTTCGGGTCCGACGGCGGCCTGTGGCTCGCGCTGTGCTCGCCCGACGCGCTCGCGCGCGCGGAGGAGGTCGAGTCGAGCGGGACGCGCTGGGTGCCCGAGTCGCTCTCCCTCCGCACCGCCGCGGCGAACTCGCGCCAGGACCAGACCCTCAACACCCCGGCCGTCGCGACGCTCGTCATGCTCGCGGAGCAGGTCGAGTGGCTCCTCGCCCAGGGCGGCCTCGCCTGGGCCGCCGCACGCTCCGCCGAGTCGGCCACCCACCTCTACGGCTGGGCCGAGGCCCGCGAGTGGGCCACGCCCTTCGTCGCGAACCCCGCCGAGCGCTCGACCGTCGTCGGCACGATCGACCTCGACGACTCGGTCGACGCCACCCAGGTGGTCGCGACGCTCCGCGCGAACGGGATCCTCGACGTCTTCCCCTACCGCAAGCTGGGCCGCAACCAGCTCCGCGTGGCCATGTTCCCCGCCATCGACCCCGACGACGTCCGCGCCCTCACGGCGTGCGTCGACCACGTCGTCGACCGCCTGGCCTGACCCTTCCGTCGCCGCAAGACGCTGGACCGGCAGTCCCCCGACGCAACGGCTCGAGCAGCCGCTCGGGGCGAGGGCTAATATCTGCGTATGCACGCAGATAAGCAGGATTGCACGTTCGGGGTCGACAGCCAGTACGTCGAGCTCGCGGCGGAGGTGTTCTCGCTCCTCGCGGACCCGACGCGGGTGCGCATCATCCTGGCGCTGCGTGGTGGCGAGCAGTCGGTGAGCGCCCTCGCCGAGACGGTCGGGAAGGCACCGACCGCGGTCTCCCAGCACCTCGCGAAGCTGCGCTGGGGCCGGATCGTGCGCACTCGTCAGGACGGGACCCGGGTGTTCTACTCCCTGGTCGACGAGCACGCACGGAACCTCGTGACGCAGGCGGTGTTCCAGGCGCAGCACGCCGTGGACGACCAGCCCGCCCACCACGAGGCACACCCGAGCCACGTCGGGGACGCGTCGTGACCGCGACCCGTCGCCATCCGCACACGGACCCGTCGGCCCACCCCGAGCACGGGCACGACCACCCGCGCGACGAGCACACGCACGAGCACGAGCACGCCACCGGGTTCAAGGGCTGGTTGCACGAGGTGTTCGTGCCCCACTCGCACGACGCTGCGGACTCGATCGACGACGCGCTCGAGGCCAGCGGGCAGGGCATCCGCGCAGTCAAGGTCAGCCTCGTCGTGCTGGGCCTCACCGCGGCCGCCCAGCTCGCGATCGTCGCGATCAGCGGGTCGGTCGCGCTCCTGGCCGACACGATCCACAACTTCTCCGACGCCCTGACCGCCGTCCCGCTGTGGATCGCGTTCGTCCTCGGTCGTCGCGCCGCCACCACCCGCTACACCTACGGGTACGGACGCGCCGAGGACCTGGCCGGGCTGTTCATCGTCGCGATGATCGCTCTGTCCGCCGTCGTCGCCGGCGTGGAGTCCGTGCGCCGCCTGGCGGACCCCCAGCCGCTGGACAACCTCGGTTGGGTGCTCGCCGCCGGCATCATCGGATTCGTCGGCAACGAGGCCGTCGCGGTCTACCGCATCCGCGTCGGGCGACGCATCGGCTCCGCAGCACTCGTCGCCGACGGCGTGCACGCGCGCACCGACGGGTTCACCTCCCTCGCCGTCGTGCTCGGCGTGATCGGCGTCTGGGCGGGGTTCCCTCTCGCAGACCCGATCGTCGGCCTCTCCATCACCGCCGCGATCCTCGTCCTGCTCTGGGGTACCGCACGCGACGTCGGACGCCGCCTCCTCGACGGCGTCGACCCCGACCTCACCCACCGCGCACGACACGCACTCGAGCACGTCCCGGACCTCGGGCGCGCCACCGACGTCCGGCTGCGCTGGTCCGGCCACCGCCTCGCCGTCCAGGCCCGCGTCGAGCTCCCGCCGGACACCACTCTCGCGGCCGCCACCCGAGCCACCAGCGAGGCCACGCGAGCGCTGCGCCGCGCGCTACCCGCCGTCGGAGACGTCGACATCACCACCACCGCGAGCATCTCTTCACAGGACCTCGTCAGCACGTAGCATCACGCCGGCCACACGTGGTGCGACGACCGCTGGAATCCGCCCGTGGGTGGTCGGGGGCGCTCGCCACCCAGCCCGACCACACGCGCAGTGCGTTCAGGCCGCGCGCGCCGCTTCCTGCGCGTCCTCGGTGCCGAGCCGACGCTTCGTCTCCGCGCGAGCGCCGGTCTCGACGGGTGTGCCCGCGTCGAGGTAGCGCACGAGGAGGTGAGGGCGCTGCAGGACGCGGTAGCGCACCTCGAGGCGCCAGTTGCGCACGGCCCACACGGCCGCGCCGACGGCGACGAGCGCCGCGGTGATGGACCCGATGCCGATGGCCCAGCGGGGCCCCCAGGCCTCGGCGACCCAGCCGATGAGAGGCGACCCGACCGGCGTCGCGCCGAGGAACACGATCATGTAGAGCGACATGACGCGCCCGCGCATGACGGGGTCGACGGACATCTGGATGGTCGAGTTCGCCGCGGTCATCATGGTGAGCGACGCGAGCCCGACGGGGATGCACGCGACGGCGAAGCTCGGGTAGGTCGGCATGAGCGCCATGACCCCCGTGGCGACCGCGAACCCGAACGCGGAGCCGATGACGAGGCGCACGCGCGGCCGTTCGCGCCGCGCGGCGAGGAGCGCGCCGGTGAGCGAACCGATCGCGAGGATCGACCCGAGGATGCCGTACTCCCCCGGGCCCATGCCGAACTCGACCTTGGCCATCATCGCGGAGGTGAGCTGGAAGTTGAGACCGAACGTCGACACGACGCCGACGACGACCATGATGACGATGATGTCGCTCCGGCCGCGCACGTACCGGATGCCCTCGCGGATCTGCCCCTTCTGCCGGGAGGCGCTCGGCATCGGATGCAGCTCGCGCGTCCGCATGTAGCCGAGCGCGAGGATCGTCGCGGCGAAGGTCACGCCGTTGATGACGAAGATCCAGCCGGAGCCGACGACGGCGATGAGCAGGCCGGCCACGCCGGGGCCCACGAGGCGTGCGGCGTTGAACGACGCGCTGTTGAGCCCGACGGCGTTGGACAGCTTGTCGGCGGGGACCATCTCGGCGACGAACGTCTGGCGCACGGGGTTGTCGAACGCGGACACGACGCCCAGCAGCGTCGCGAACACGTACACGTGCCAGAGCTGGACGTGCCCGGACAGCACGAGCGCACCGAGTCCCAGCGCGAGCAGGCCCATGGCGCTCTGCGTGGCCATGAGGAGCCGACGGCGCGGGAGCCGGTCGGCGAGGACGCCCGCCCAGGCGGACAGCGCGAGGACGGGGGCGAACTGCAGCGCGGTGACGACGCCGACGGCGATGCCGGACTCGTCCGTGAGGTCGGTCAGGACGAGCCAGTCCTGCGCGACGCGCTGCATCCACGTGCCGATGTTGGCGACGAGCGCGGCACCGAACCAGACGCGGTAGTTGAAGTACTTCAGGGAGGAGAACGTCGCGCTCATCGGGCGGCGATCCTGATCAACAGCTCACTGGCGCGGGCCAAGGTCTCTCTCTCGTCGGGGGTGAGGGTGGTCAGCTGCTGCGTGAGCCACGCATCGCGTCGGCGCCGCGTCTCCTTGACCTCGTGCACGCCGACGTCGGTCAGGCGGACGACGACCTGGCGCCGGTCGGTCTCGTGCTCGACCTTCTCGACGAGACCGAGCTCGACGAGCCGGTTCACGGCCCGCGTCATGGACGGCGGGCGGACGCGCTCGTGCTCGGCGAGCGCGCCGGGCGACATGGCGCCGTGCTTGTGCAGGACGGTGAGGACGCCGAACTGCCCTTCGGGGAGGTCGGCCTCGCCGCGCTGGGAGCGCAGCCGCCGGGAGATGCGCGTCAGCGCGACGCGGAGCTCGCCGCCGAGGGTGGCGGGCCGGCACTGGCTCCGGGTCGGGGCAGTGGGATCCGCAGCAGGCATGATCATTACCCTAACTCATTACCTCGGGTAATGAAAGAGACCCGGGTCGCCGTCGGCAGGAGCGAGCGCGGGTGGGACCCGGGTCAGCGGGTGGGACCCGGGTCAGAGGACGTACGCGACCGCGTGCGTGACCGGGGGTCGGTACGTCGAGAGCCCCGACACGGCGTCGGCCGGGTGTCGGTGCCGCGCGCGGCAGCTCGCTGACCGTGCGCGGCGAGGGGCAGCGCGTCGACATCGACGCGCTGCGTGGCGAGCCCGGCGCGCAGCACGTCGTCGAGGCTCGCCATGACCTCCACAGGCACCCGGCCGGGTGCCTGTGCACGAGGTCCAGCAGGCTGCCCGCGGGTCGGCCGTCGGCCTCCAGGCCCAGGAGGTCCTGGAGGGCCGACGGCGATCCCCGGTCGTCGCGCTGGACGGTGCGGTCGAGCCGGTAGGGCGCAAGCGTCCCCCGCGCCGCGCTCACCGCCCCAGCGGCGACTCGACCACCGTCCGACGCACCGGCCCTACAGGCCGAGCGCCTCGCGGATCGGGCCGAGCAGGAAGTACACGACGAACATCGCCGACGAGACCCACATGAGCGGGTGGATGGCCCGGACCTTGCCCAGCGCGAGCTTGATGAGCACGAACGCGAGGAAGCCCGCACCGATGCCGTCCGCGATCGAGTAGGTGAACGGCATGACGATGATCGTGAGGAACGCCGGGATCGCGATCTCGACGTCCTTCCAGGAGATGCCCGCGATCTGGGTCATCATGAGGAACCCGACGAAGACGAGCGCCGGCGCCGCGGCCTCGTAGGGGACGAGCGCGACGAGCGGCGACAGGAACGTCGCGAGCAGGAACGCGACACCTGTGACGACCGAGGCGAGGCCGGTCCGGGCACCCTCGCCCGCACCCGTCGTCGACTCGACGAAGCTCGTGTTCGACGACACGGACCCGGCGCCACCCGCGGCCGCGGCGATGGAGTCGACGACGAGGATGGCGCGCGAGCGCGGCGGGGTGCCGTCGGCGTCGAGCAGCTTCGCCTCCGCACCGACGGCGACCATCGTGCCCATCGTGTCGAAGAAGTCGGCGAGGAGCAGCGAGAAGACCAGCAGGATGACGGTGACCGTCGCGATGTTCTCGAACGAGCCGAGCAGCGAGAACTGCCCGAGGAGGCCGAAGTCGGGGACCTGCACGACGCCGTCGAACGTCGGCGCGTTGAGGTTGAAGCCGTCCGGGTTCGAGCCGTCGGGTGCCTTCTCCCCGATGTTCAGGGTGTTCTCGAGCACGACCGCGAGGGCGGTGGCGGTGAGGATCGCGATCAGCAGCGCGCCCTTGACCTTGCGCACCCACAGCACGATGGTCAGGACGAGACCCACGACGAACACGAGGATCGGCCACGTGCCGAGGTCCCCGAGCGCGAGGAGCGTGCCGCTGCCCGCGGTGACGAAGCCGGCGTTGACGAGGCCGATGAGGGCGATGAACAGGCCGATGCCGACGCTGATCGCCGTCTTGAGCTCGACGGGGACGGCGCGGAACACGGCCTCGCGGAACCCGGTGAGCACGAGCAGCAGGATGATGAGGCCCTCGATCACCACGAGGCCCATGGCGTCGGCCCACGTCACGCCCGGCAGGGACGCGATCGAGTACGCGACGACGGCGTTGAGACCCAGCCCCGCGGCCAGACCCAGCGGGAAGTTGGCGAAGACGCCCATGGCGATGGTCATGACGCCGGCGACGAGCGCCGTCGCCGCGGCGACCTTGCCGAAGTCGGGGGCGTCGCCGCCGCCGAGGAACTGGCCCGTGCCGTCCTGCACGGTCCCGATGATGAGCGGGTTGAGCACGATGATGTACGCCATCGCGAAGAACGTCACGAGGCCCCCGCGGACCTCCGTACCGATCGTCGAGCCGCGCTCGGTGATCTTGAAGAAGCGGTCGATCGAGCTGGGGGCAGGCGGGGGCGCCTGCTCGTCCTCACGGACGGAGGTGGGGGAAGACATGGGGAGAATGCTGCCAGACGCGGGTTACGAGGGCGTAACCGGGGTAGGGTGCCCGCCGTGGCGCGCCTCACGCCGCGCCGAGCACGGCGGGGACGGGTCCTCCCACGAGCTCCGCGTGCTCGAGGCCGGCCGTCTCACGGGGCGTTCCCGCGGCGAGCTGGAGGGCGTGGAGCGCGTCGAGGATCGCCACAGCCCGCTCCCCCGGCGTGCCGCCCGGCACCCCGTACACGAGGCGGGCGGGGCGCAGCGTGTCGAGGACGGCGTGGCCGGGCCGGTGCTCGTCCGGCACCCACACGACGTCCGCGTGCACGCCGTCGGCCGCGAGCGACGCCGAGAGCCACGCGGCGGTCCCGGGCAGGACGCTCGCGCGGCCGACGACGAGGTCCCCGGGCCCCAGGTGCGGGGCGAGCTGCTCGACGGCGTCGCGCAGCATCGCCGTCCGGGCACCCGCGCGCACGTCGTCGTCCCCGACGGCCAGGCCTCCCGCGACTGCACCGGTCCCCACGGCCAGGACGTGGACCCGAGCGCCGGCGACGGCGGTCCGGTCACCGGTGACCCGCAGCCGCCCGCTCAGCAGGGCGAGGGCGAGGAGCCGCCGCAGCCGCGGCTCGGCGGTCGCGGGGAGCCCGGCACGCAGCCGCCGTCGGGCGGACGGGTCCGTCTCCAGGGCGACGACGTCGTGACCGGCTGCGGCGAGGCACGCCGCCTGGACCGCGCCTCGGCGGCCGCACCCGACGACGGAGACCCGCACGACGGACCACCTCCGCCTCAGTAGGCGCCGTGCCCGCCGAACACGGCTCGCGCCGTGCGGGCGAGGATGAGGAAGTCGCCGAAGAGGGTCCAGTTCTCGACGTAGTAGACGTCGAGCCGCACGCTCTCCTCCCACGACAGGTCCGAGCGCCCGCCCACCTGCCACAGCCCGGTGAGCCCGGGCTTGACGAGCAGACGACGGCGCACCTTCATCTCGTACTTCTGGACCTCGCTCTGCAGCGGCGGGCGCGGGCCCACGAGGCTCATGTCGCCGCGCAGCACGTTGAGCAGCTGCGGGAGCTCGTCGAGCGAGTACCGGCGCAGCACCTTGCCCACGCGCGTGACCCGCGGGTCGTCGCGCATCTTGAACAGGGGGCCCGCGCCGTCGTTCTGCTGGACGAGGGCGGCGATCTCGCGGTCCGCACCGGTCCGCATGGAGCGGAACTTGAACATCGGGAACACGCGGCCGTTGCGGCCCACGCGCTCCTGGCGGTAGAAGACCGGTCCGCGACTCGTCAGCCGTACGGCGAGCGCCACGACCACGAGGACGGGCAGCAGCACGAGGGTGATGAGCGCGGCGCCGAACCAGTCGGTGGCCGTCTTCACGACGAACCGGGGCCCCGTGAAGCGCGGTGCGTCGACGTGCAGGAGCGCGACGCTCTCGGCAGGGGTGATGGTGATGCGCGGCCCGGCCACGTCGGCGAGCTCCGCGGTCAGCATGAGGTCCACGCCGTAGGGCTCGAGCTCCCAGCCGAGCCGTCGCACGACGTCGGCCGTGATCGCGTCGGAGCCGGAGACCGCGACGATGTCGGCGTCGACCCTCGCGGCGACCTCGCCGGCGTCGCGCAGGGAACCGAGCACGGGGATCCCGCTGACGGTCTCCCCCTCCTCGATGCGCCCGGACGGGACGCACACCCCGACGACGCGGTAGCCCGACTCGGACCGGCCGTTGAGGTCGCGGATGAGCCGCTGAGCCTGCTCGCGGTGACCGATGGCGAGGACCGCGGAGCGTGCGAGCCCGTGGGCGCGCTGCCGGTGGAGCCACTGCCGCCACGCGTAGCGCCCGAGCAGGACTCCGCCGAGACCGATGGGGAACGCGAAGGCGAGGTAGCCGCGGGCCTCCTGGAATCGCAGGAGGAAGGCGAGGACCGCCAGCACGGCGAAGAGCCGCCACGACGCGTCGAAGACACGGTGGTACTCCGTGGCCCCGCTGCCCAGCACCCGCGGGTCGCGGGTGCGGGTGGCGACGAGCGACACGGACCACGCGACGCCGATGAGGACGCTGAGGACGACGTACGGGACGTGGACGTTGCTACGGACCGGGTCCGAGAGGAACTGCTCCCACCGCATGAAGTAGGCGACGAGGACGGCGACGGCGACGGCGACGGTGTCGGTGAGCAGGAGACGGCGACGGTAGGCGACCTGCCAGTCCCGGTCCGTGAACGCCGCCCGGGCCGCCCGGACCCTCGCTGCGGGCGAGACGCCGAGGAGGGAACGCAGCCCGCGTCGTGTGTCGTGCTCGACGTCGTGGGACACGTGTCCACCTCCTGACTCCTGATACCCCTGCATGGCGACTCATCCTAGGTTCGTCGAAGTAGTAGAAAGCGAATTCTCATCGGCTTTCACCCGGGTGAGATGATCACCGCGCTGCACGATCCTTCGAACCTCGCAGGCCCAGGATTGCAACGTTTCCTGCAGCCGCCGGGTCGGAGTGAAAGAGTTTGGACAGTCGTCCAGTCCAGGTGTTCTGCCTCGAGATACCCGGCCGTGCGCGGAGGCACGTCGCCTCGTCTCGCCGCAGCGTCGCGGCGGGCCGGTCGGCGACGCTGGAGATCATCACACCAGGTAAGACATCCCAGACCGCCCTCTGTGACGGGCATCACCGGGTGAAAAGGCCCGCCGGTACGATGGCGACGTGCCCACGTTCGTCACGCTCCTGCTCCACCCCGACCGCCGCCGGCCCGAGCCTGCGCCCCTGCGCGTGGACCTGCGCGCCGTGATCCTGTGGGGCGTCGCGCTGTGGGGGGCGGCCCTGCTGGTGTGCGTCGTGCTCCTCGCGACGGGCATGCCCACGGCCCGCGGTGTCGCGACGTGCGTCGTCGGTCTCGCGCTCGGAGGCATCGGCCTGTGGTGGGAGCGCGGGCACCGCGAGAGCTACCGTGCCGGCACCGCCGAGCTCCCCGTCGTCCCGCGCGACGACCGTCGGGACCGCACGACCGGCTGACCCCGGCAGAGCTCGGCGCCGCTCACCCTGCGTCGTCCCAGAACGACGACGCCACGGCCCGCTCGGCGCTCTCCGGGTCGCGCAGCACCTCCTCGACCAGGTGCCGCAGGGCGAACCTCCCCGCCGCCGCGGCGAGCGCGGGCGCGAGGGCACGGGGCTCGCCGACGTGCACGGCCACCGCCGGCCCTGAGCCCACGACCCACCACGGCACCCGGACCCCCTGCACCCGCAGGTCCGCGTGCTCGGTCCACGTCCCTGGCGCGTCGGGCAGGATCCGGCGCACCGACACGGGGACCTCGCGCGGCGCGGCCGCGCCGTCGGTCGGCGGGGTAGGCGGCAGGCCCACGCCGTCGGGTCGTGGGGCCGGGGACGCGACGGCGACGTCGAGCAGGTCGGCGACGGCGCCCACCAGGTCCGCGGGCGCCGGGACCACCGGGCGCAGCGGAGACCACATCGGGTCCGCCGCGACCACGACCTCGGCCGCGTCCGCGACCTCCACACCCCGCGGACCGATCGCCGGCAGCCGGTCCGGGGCCGGGTCCAGCTCCTCTCCGCGCCCCGCCAGCCCCGCGAGCGCGCGCCACACCGCGACGGCGTCGTCGGCGTCGAGCCGTGACCCGACGTCAGGCAGCGCGTCCAGCAGCCCGACCCACTCGACCGGCGTGAGCCCGCCGAGGCGTCGCACACCGCCGAGCGCGACGAGGACCTCCTCGTCGAGCGCGGCGAGCTCAGGCGGGGCCCGGCGCAGGAGGGGGACGTCGCCGAGCGCGAAGGGCCCGCCCAGCTCCTCGCGCAGCCACCACGCCGTGTACGACGGTGCTTCCCGCCCGCCCGGCGCCCGCACCGGCTCGAGCAGCGCGGCCCGGGTGGCAGGGTCGGCGGCGATCGCCGCGAGGACCTCGGTCCAGGCGTCGTCGGCGACCGCGTCGAGGTCCGCGACGGCGGCGACGTCGCCCACGAACACCCCGGCCCCGAGCGCGCGCGCCAGGTGCTCCAGGTATCCCGACCAGTCCGACAGCCAGCCCTCCGCGCCGTGCGGCGCGAGCACCGGGTCCTCGCCGGGCGACGGGGTGAGGACGTCGCGCACCCGGTGCACGGTCGGCCCGACGACGACCCCCACCGCCCGCAGCACGGGCTCGCCCCACCGCTCGACCACGTCCGCACCCACCGGGTCGAGGGCGAGGACACGGCTCGCCCACGAGCCCGGCAGGACGAGCGACCGCGCCGCCGCCGTCTCGCCGTCCCCGGTCGCGAGCGGCAGCTCCCCCCACCAGAACGGCGCGGCGTCGAGACCTGTCGCCACCGCCGCTGCGACGAGCGCGAGCAGGGGCCCGACCGCCGCCGTGACGTCGTCGCCGTCGTCGGACGCAGCCGCCGCAGCGAGCACGCGCGCGCGGACCGCGTCGTCGGCGACGAGGTCGCGCACAGAGGCCCGGCGGGCGCCGAGGCGCTCGAGGAGCGGGTGCGCCGCCTCCGGGTCGACGACGCGCAGGCCCAGCACCGCGCCGTCGTGCGCGGTGAGGGCGGGCAGGGCGCCAGGCGCGTCGAGGTCCTCGGGCGCGTCGAGCAGGACGAGCCCACGCGCCCCGCGCACGGTGCGGCCGTCGGCCAGGGGCACGGGGACAGCACCGAGCGCCTCCCGCACGGCCGGGTCCGCGGAGTGCGGTGCGAGCGCGTCGTAGAGGGCGCGCCAGCCGTCGCGGCCGACCGGGGTCCGGAGATCGTCGACGACGTCCGCGAGATCGAGCACCTCCACCCCGAGGGAACGGGCGACCGGCACGAGGTGCCGCGGCACCGCGACGAGGTCGGGCACGCCGAGCACCCCGAGGACGGCCGGGTCGGCACCGACGTCCCCGCTCAGCACCCGCGCGTCGGCGGGACGGACCAGGTGACGTGAGCCCGCGACGGGGAGGAGCGGCGTGCGTCGCAGGGCGTCCGCGGCCGCGTCACGCACGAGTGCGTCGACGGCGCCCGCGGGCAGCCCCGTCGGCACGAGCCCGAGGACGTCGGCCCCGCGTCGCGTCGCCTCCGCCCCGAGCAGCTCCGCGTACGCCTCGCCCGCGCGGCGCGCCACGTGCTCGGTCAGGGCTCCCGGGGACACGTGCCGGCGCGACGGGTCGAGCGGGAACGACGCGAGCAGCAGCGCAGGGAAGGTCGCAGGCTCGTCGGTGGGCGTGGGAGCGTGCACGACACGCAGCAGCTCGCGACCGCTCGACGGCTCTGCCGCGTGCAGCATGTCGCCGGCGCCCGACGGCGGCGGCTCCGGGAGGTTCCCGCCCTCCGGACGTGCGGCGTCGTGCGGGAGTGCCCACGTGACCGTCCAGCCGCTCCGCGACCGCTCCTCGACCGGCCTCCCGGCGAGCAGCTCCGGGTCGACCGACCCGCCGCGGCGGACCGTCGTCCACCGTTCCTCGACGTCCGCGACCCGTCGGGGCGGGCGGTCGTCGTCGTCGACGACGATCTCCTCCAGCGCGGGCAGCGCGAGCAGCAGCGGGTCGCCGACCGTCGCCAGCTCCGCCCGCACCGCGGCGAGCGCGGCCGCGTCGCGCAGCACGACCTCGACGACCGTGTCGTAGCCGTCCGGCACCACGACCGTCGCAGGGAACGGGAGCCGCAGCGCGGGAAGGCGGTCGCCGCGCCGGGCGACCTCGGTCGCGAGCGCGGCATCGTCGCGCACGACCTCCTGGAGCGCGACGCGGGTACGGTCCAGCGAGAAGCCGACGGCGCGGTCCCCGGTGCCGATGCGGATCTCGTCGGACACCGAGCGCAGCGCGGCGAACCCGACGCCGAACCGGCCGACGGTCGCCCCCGCCGCGCGCTGCTCGCCCGTGGCGGACGCCCGCAGCGCGGCGAGCGACGCCACGCCCGCGGCGTCCAGCGGCGTCCCGGTGTTGGCCGCGCGCAGCACCCAGGCCTCGTCCCCGGTGCCGGTGGTGCCGCCGTTGCCGGTGGTGCGGCCGGCCCCGGTCACGCCGGGGGTGCCCCGACGGCCCGACGGCCGCAGGGCGAGGAGCAGGCGGCCGGGCACCCCGGCGCGAGCGGCGGCGTCGGCGGCGTTCTGCGCGAGCTCGACGACCACGCGGTCCCGGTAGGACCCGTGCGCGTGGTCCTCCTCGGTGTTGGCGTCCTCGCGCAGCCGGGTCGGCGAGGACCGCCAGGCCTCGAGGACGGCGCGACGCAGCGCCGCGGTCCCGAGGGGGTCGTGGCTCACGCCCCGGGCTCGTCCTCGGCCGTTCGCGACGGCTCCGCCGACCCGGTCCCGCTCACGACGTCGGTCGTCGCGGCCGGAGGCTCGGCCGGAGCCGCCGCCTCGAGCATCGAGACGAGCTCGACGTGCATCTCGTCGATGAGCGGCGCGGCGTCGGGCCAGTCGCTCGGCTGGGGGTCGACGTCGGTCTCGGAGTGCGCGCCGCAACCGTGGTCGAGGCTCACGACCTTGCCGTCGTCGGGCGACCACGCGTTCGCGCACACGCCGAACACCTGGCCGAGCGCACCCTGGAGGGGCACGAGGAAGCCGCACGACCCGCACTCGGCCGCCGACGCGACGGCGCCACGCGTCGTCGGGCCGCGCGAGCCGCGGTACCAGCGCTCGGCGGCCTCGTCCCGGCCCTCCGGCGAGAGCACGCGCGCCCGTGCGAGCGCGAGCTCCTCGATCGCGACGGCGTCCTCCTCCTCGTCGCCGGTCGGCACGTAGCCGGGCTCGAGGCGCGGGTCGTCCGCGCGGAAGGGCAGGACGTCGCCGGGGCCCACGTCGCCGGGCCGCAGGCGCTCCGACCACGGGAGCCACGCGGGCGCGAGCAGCGCGCCGTCGCCGGGCAAGAGCTCCACCTCGCACACGGTCGCGACGCGCCCGCGCGGCACGCGTGCGAGGGTCACGGTCCAGTGCCAGCCGGAGTACCCGCGCATCGTGCACGCGAACCGGTGGGAGATGAGCCGGTCGGCCTCCGCGACCGTGCCGAGGTGCTCGCCGACGTCCTGAGGGTTCTCCGCGACCTCCTCGGCCGCGGCGCGGGCGACGTCGACGGCGCCCGTCAGGACGGCGTCGCGCGCGGCGCGCGCGGACACCCCGCGTACGCGCTCCTCGGCAGCTGCCACGGCACTCATGCTCAGGCCTCGATCTCGTCCGCGACCGCGCGCAGCACGGCGGCGACCTTCGTCGCCTTGCCCTTCTCCGGGTAGCGGCCGCGGCGCAGGCCGTTGCCGATCCCGTCGAGCTCCTTGATGAGGTCCTCCACGATCACGGCCATCTCGTCGGCCGAGCGGCGCTTCGCCTTGACGACCGACGGCGCGGGGTCGAGGAGCTTGACGGCCAGGGCCTGGGGGCCACGACGGCCGTCGGCGACGCCGAAGTCGACGCGCGCTCCGGGCTTGGGGGCGGGCGCGCCCGCGGGGAGCGCGGAGGCGTGCAGGAAGACCTCGCCGCCGTCGTCGTCGGCGATGAAGCCGAAGCCGCGCTCGGTGTCGAACCACTTGACCTTGCCGGTGGGCACGTAGACCTCGTTCGTGCTCGTAGGGACCAGAGCCATCAGGCTACCGGCCTCGTCGGGCAGTCGCCGCATCGATACCGCCCGCCGGACGGCAGCTCAGGGCGCACCGCTCCCGGGGTCGGCGGCGCGCCCGACGACGCCGAGGTCCGCGCCCAGCCGGAGCGCGACGGCGTCGAACCACGACGCGCGGTCCCCGACCGTACGCTCGAGGTGCCCGAACAGCTCGAACGAGACCGTGCCGAACAGGGTCGTCCAGGCGATGAGAGTCCGCACGACACTCTCCGTCGGCGCGTCCGGCCCGACCAGCCCGCGCGCGGCGACGTAGGCGCGGGCGTCGGCGACGAGCGCGGTGGCGTCGTCGGCGCCCTCCGGCGCCGGGAGGGGTTCTCGCCCGGCCACCCATGCGTCGCCGACGATCCGGACGAGGACCCGCACGACGCGCGTCGCGGGCTCGACGGTGTCGCGCGGCGCGGCGTAGCCGGGCACCGGCGTGCCGTAGAGCAGCGCGAAGTCGCCGGGCCGCCCGACGCACCACGCCCGCAGCGCCCGGGACGCGGCGAGCCAGCGGCCCTGGTGATCGTCCCGCGCGACGGCGGCCTCGGCGCCCTCGACGGCGGCGCCGAGCTCGTCGTAGCACTCGACGAGCAGCGCCGTGAGGAGCGCGTCGCGGCTCGGGAAGTACCGGTATACGGCCGACGAGACCATGCCGACGTCGCGCGCGACCGCCCGGAGCGAGAGGGCGCCTGGGCCGTCGGTCGCGAGCCGTGCGCGCGCGGCGTCGAGGATCTCGCGCGTCAGGGTCTCTCGGGCCAGGGCGCGGGCGTTCCGGGGTGCTGCCATGCGGTCCAGCGTGGCAGACGAGAGCGCTGCCCACCAACGAGAGCACTGCTCTTGATTTGTCCGGCGGACCGTGTCAGGCTCCTCGAAGTGAGAGCACCGCTCTCGGAAACGGAGACCGTCATGCCCAGCACCCCTCTCGACCGCCACCTCGTCGTCGGCGCGGGCCCGGTCGGCCGCCACGTCGCGGAGCTGCTCGCCGCGCGCGGGTCGTCCGTCACCGTCGTGACGCGCAGCGGGCGCGACGCGGGGATCCCCGGTGTCCGCCACGTCGCGCTCGACGCGTCCGACGCCGACGCCCTCAGCCGCCTGTCCGAGGGCTCGGACGTCCTCTACAACTGCGCGAACCCCGGCGACTACACGCAGTGGGAACGAGTCTGGCCGCCTCTCGCCGCGTCGATGCTCACGGCCGCCGGGCACAGCGGCGCGGTCTACGCGATCACGGGCAACCTCTACCCGTACGGACCCGTCGACGGCCCCATGACGGGGGACCTGCCCGACGCCGCGACCGACCACAAGGGCATGCTGCGTGCCCGCCTGTGGGCCGACGCGCTCGCCGCGCACCGGGCCGGCCGGGTCCGTGCCGTCGAGGTGCGCAGCTCCGACTTCATGGGGCCGGGTGTCGGCGGGAACGGCCACGTGTCGCGCGTCGTCCCGGCGGCGTCACGCGGGAGGAGCGTGACGATGATGGGGCGCACCGATCTGCCCCACACCTTCACCGACGTGCAGGACGCCGCGCGCACCCTCGTCGCGGCCGCAGAGGACCCCGGCGCGCACGGCCGCACGTGGCACACGCCGAGCAACGCTCCTCGCAGCCAGGCGCAGGCGCTCACGGACGTGCTCGCGAGCGTCGGGCTGCCGCCCGTGCGGGTCCGGTCGCTGCGCGGGCCGGGCCTCGCCGCCGCGGGGCTGTTCTCGCCGCTGCTCCGCGAGCTGCGCGAGCTGATCTACCAGTGGGAGCGCCCGTACGTCCTCGACGACTCGGCGGCTCGGGCGCGGTTCGGCATCGAGCCGACGCCATGGGACGAGGTGTGCCGGCGCACCGCGCGCGGCTGACGCTCCCGGGGTACGGGGAGACGGCGTGCGAAGACCCGGCACCGAGATCGGCCGGTTGGCGCGAGATCGGTCCTCTGCAGGACCGATCTCGCGTCGTCCGACCGATCTCGCGCCGCCCGACCGATCTCGACGGTCATCCCCCGTGCGCCAACGGGTCACGGCGTGATGGCAGGGTCCTGGCCGTCCAGAGGCCCGGCGGTGGTGAGCCCGTCCACAGGCACGCGGCTCGCTCGAGACGACGAGCGAGCGCGCGGGACACGCTCCCTCCATGAGCCCGGACCACGACCGCCCGATCTTCCTCGCCCGTGAGCACCCGCCCGGCACCGCGGCCCAGGCCGTGCACGACGGCGCGTGGGAACGGGTGCGACGCGGCGCGTACCGCCCGCAGTCCCCGCCGCCCTCTTCCCGACACGTCGCGGAGCGCGAGCTCGCCGCCGACCGCGCCCGGGCGCTCCACCTCCAGCTCTCGGCCGAGCACACGCTGAGTCACACGACGGCCGCGCTCCTCCACGGCTTCCGCCTGTGGACACCACCGCGGACGACGCACGTGGTCCAGGCGTACAACGCGTCGAGCGTCTCGGCGGACGACGTGACACGGCACCGTCTTCCGCTCGGCGCGGGCGAGCGTGTGATCCTCGGCGGTCTGCCGGTGACGTCGCCCGCTCGCACCGTGGCGGACTGCCTGCGCACGTCGCCCCCGCTCGACGGTCTCGTCGTCGCCGACTCGGCGCTGGCGTCCGGCATACGACGCGAGGACGTCGCCGCCGTGCTGGACCGCCAGGTTCCCGGAGCGCGCGGCGTCCGCCGGGCGAGGCACGTCCTCGAGCTCGCCGACGCCGGTGCCGAGTCCGCGTGGGAGTCGTGGCTGCGGTACGTGGTGCTCCGTCTCGGCCTGCCGCGTCCGACGACGCAGCTCGAGATCCGTACGTCGATCGGCCGGGTCCGCGCTGACGCCGGCTGGGAGCAGTGGCGGCTGCTGCTCGAGTTCGACGGGCTGGTCAAGTACCGGACCTCCGGCGACGGTCTCGCGCCGCTAGACGACCCGGGTCGCGTCCTTGTCCAGGAGAAGCGCCGTCAGGAAGCCGCCGAGCGTGCCCGGTGGCGGATGCTGCGCTTCATGGCGTCGGACTCGGCGGCGTCCGTCGAGCACCGCGTCCTGGCGGCGCTGCCGCCCGAGGTCGTCCGGTCGTTACGCCCGGACCGGTTGCTGCCGCCGCTCCCTCGGGTCACCGCCCACGGCCGCTAGCAGGTGGTCCACGCGAGACCGGTCCGTCGACGCGAGACCGGTCCGTCGACGCGAGATCGGTCCCTCCACGCGAGATCGGTCCCTCCACGCGAGATCGGTCCCTCCACGTGAGATCGGTCCTTGCTAGGACCGGTCTCGCGCGTTCCTGCCGATCTCGCGATCTCGCGATGTCGGACGACGACGCCACGGCCCGTGCCGTCGCGTGCGCTCCGTCCGCGTAGCATCGAACGGATGGCCATCTCCACGTCCGGGCGGTCCGCGACGTTCAGCGACACGCTGCGCTCGAGCGACGACGCGCGCCTCGTCGCGCTCCTGACCAGACGCCCTGACCTGGCCACGCCCTCGCCGTCGACGCTCCTGTCGCTCGCTGCCCGCGCGTCGAGCCGCACGAGCCTGGAGCGGGCTCTCGCCGGGCTGAGCGCGTTCGAGCTGCACGTGCTCGAGTCCGTGCTGCTGCTGGACCCGGTGACCGGTCCGACGACGGCGCGCGACGTCGCCGCCGCGCTCGGCACGCGTGGCACGGCAGGCGTCCGGTCGACCACGGAGGCTCTGGCGCACCTCGCCGAGGCCGCGCTCGTCTGGTCCCCCGACCCTGCGCGGCCCGCGAGCCGTCGCCCCGCTCCCGGCCTGGCCGAGATCCTCGGGCCCTACCCCGCCGGCCTCGGCCCTGCGGCGGGCGTCGCGCCCGACGACGTCCCGGCGGTCCCGCTCCCCGCCGACGCCCCGCCCGGTGCGACGGCCATCCTCGACGCGCTCACGTGGGGGCCACCCGTCGGCGTCGCACCGCGTACCGACCCGGCGGCCCGGCGCGCCGTGGGATGGCTCGTCGACCGCGGGTACCTGCACGCCACCGACGACCGGCACGTCGTCCTGCCGCGCGAGGTCGGGCTCGCGCTGCGCGGCGGCCGCACCCACCGTGACGTGCGCACGAGCCCATCGGTGCCGGACGTCCGCGAGGTCCCGGCGACGACCGTCGACGCCGAGTCCGCGAGCGCCGGGATCGAGGCCGTGCGGCTCGTGGCCCGGCTCGTCACGGCGTGGCAGGACCCGCCCGGCGTGCTGCGCTCCGGCGGGCTCGGCGTGCGGGAGCTGCGCCGCGCCGCCACGACGCTCGAGGTCGACGACGCGACGGCGGCAGCGGTCGTCGAGCTCGCCGCCGCCGCAGGGCTGGTCGCGGACGACGGCGACGACCCGCCGTCGTTCACCGCGACCGCTGCGGCCGAGGACTGGCTGGACGACGACCTCGGCGATCGCTGGGCCGCGCTCGCGCGCGGCTGGTGGCGCTCCCGACGCACGCCGTGGCTCGTGGGCAGCCGCGACGAGAAGGGTGCGCTGCGCGGCGCGCTCGACCCGGAGCTGTGGCGTCCGTGGGTGCCGCGGCTGCGGAGCACCGTGCTGGACGTCCTCGCGGACCTCCCCGGGCGCGGGCCGGGCGCGCCCGAGGTCGTCGAGGTGCTGCGCTGGCGCACGCCGCGCGCTGTCCCGCCGGAGCAGGCCGTCGCCGGGCTGCTGCGCGAGGCCGCGCTGCTGGGCGTCACGGGAGCGGGGGCGCTGTCGGCGCCGGGGCGCGCGCTGCTCGGCCAGGGCGAGGAGAGCGCTCCGGCGCTCCCCGCCGCGTTCGAGGCCGTCCTGCCGCCCGAGGTCGACGAGCTGCTGCTGCAGGGCGACCTCACGGGCATCGTGCCGGGGCGACCGTCGGGCGCGCTGAGCCGGCTCGTGGAGATCGCGGCCGACGTCGAGTCGCGCGGCGCCGCGACGACGGTCCGGTTCTCCGCCGAGTCGGTCGTACGTGCGCTCGACCACGGGCGCACGGCGGACGACCTGCTCGACGACCTCGCCGCGCACTCCCGCACGCCGGTCCCCCAGCCGCTCGAGTACCTCGTGCGCGACGCCGCGCGCCGGCACGGGCGCGTGCGGGTGGGATCGGCGTCGAGCTACGTCCGCGCGGAGGACCCGGCCCTGCTCGCCGGCATGGTCGAGGCGCCCGCGCTCCGGCACCTCGGGCTCGTGCGGATCGCGCCGACCGTGCTCGTCGCGGCCGTCCCGGCGGGCGAGCTCCAGGCTGCGCTGCGCGACCGCGGCGTGGTCTCGGCGGTCGAGGGCCCGGACGGGCGGGTGCTGGTGGCCGACGGCGGCCGGCGCACCGGTCCGCCGGGTGGCGGTCGACACGTGGTCGGCCGACGACGCGCCCGCGCCGCGGCGGCGGGGTTCGGTCCCGGCGCCGACGACGACGGGCCGGGGGCCGGGGACGGGCGCCCCGGGCCGGCTCGCGAGAGGTACGCGGCGCTCGTCGCGCGGCTGCGCGCGGCCGACGACGCGGCGGCCCGAGGGCAGGACGACGGCAGGCCGTCGGGCCGTCCCGGTGCCTCCTCCTCCCGGCGGTCGCAGAGCGGCTCCGCCCTGCCCGGCGCCCCGGGAGGCGCGACGGGTCGCGGTGGCGCGCGGGCGTCGTCGGGCACGGGCACGGCGCCCGCGGGTGACGCGGACAGTGCGCTCGGGGACGCGGAGGGATCAGCGGTGCGGGGCGCGGTCCGGCAGGCCGGGGACGATGGAACAACGGACCCGGCGGCCGCGTTGGGTCTCCTGCGCGAGGCGATCGCCGACGGCGCGTCGGTGTGGCTCGAGGTCGTCGGGTCCCCGACCCGACGGCTCGTGCGACCGTTGACGCTGGACGCCGGGCGGCTGCGCGCGCAGGACCCTGCGCGCGACGCCGAGCTCACCGTCGCGGTGCACCGCATCGCCTCCGTCACCCCCGCCCGCGCGGGTGACCACGACCCGGCGAGGTAGGACCCCGGTCCTGCCTCGCACGACCCCGGTCCTACCTCGGCAAGGAGACGCATGACCGACGGCCCCCTCATCGTCCAGAGCGACAAGTCGCTGCTCCTCGAGGTCGACCACCCGCGCGGCGGCGACGCGCGGCGCGCCATCGCGCCCTTCGCCGAGCTCGAGCGCGCCCCCGAGCACGTCCACACGTACCGGCTCACCCCGCTGGGGCTCTGGAACGCGCGCGCCGCGGGCCACGACGCCGAGCAGGTCGTGAACACGCTCATCGAGTACTCGCGTTACCCGGTGCCGCACGCGCTGCTCATCGACATCGCCGAGACGATGTCGCGCTACGGGCGCCTCACGCTCGCGCAGCACCCGGTGCACGGGCTCGTGCTCGAGGCGACCGACCGCGCCGTGCTCGCGGAAGTGCTCAAGTCGAAGCGGACCGCGGGCCTCGTGGGCGAGCGGGTCGACGACACGACCGTCGTCGTGCACCCCTCCGAGCGCGGCCACCTCAAGCAGGTCCTCGTGAAGCTCGGCTGGCCCGCCGAGGACCTCGCGGGCTACGTCGACGGCGAGAAGCACGCCATCGCGCTCAGCCCGACGACGCCGCCGCGCACCGAGGGCGACGCGCCGAAGCCGTGGGAGATGCGTCCCTACCAGGCCCAGGCCGTGGACGGGTTCTGGCACGGCGGGAGCGGCGTCGTCGTGCTGCCGTGCGGCGCGGGCAAGACGATCGTCGGGGCCGGTGCGATGGCGAGGTCCGGGACGACGACCCTGATCCTCGTGACGAACACCGTGAGCGCGCGGCAGTGGCGTGACGAGCTGGTGCGGCGCACGAGCCTCACGGAGGACGAGATCGGCGAGTACTCGGGCGCCCGCAAGGAGATCAAGCCGGTCACGATCGCGACGTACCAGGTGCTCACGACGAAGCGGAAGGGCGTCTACACGCACCTCGAGCTGCTCGACGCGCGCGATTGGGGCCTCGTCGTCTACGACGAGGTGCACCTCCTGCCCGCGCCCATCTTCCGCATGACCGCGGACCTGCAGGCGCGGCGCCGGCTCGGGCTGACGGCGACGCTCGTGCGGGAGGACGGCCGCGAGGACGAGGTGTTCTCGCTCATCGGGCCGAAGCGCTACGACGCGCCGTGGAAGGACATCGAGGCGCAGGGCTACATCGCGCCCGCCGACTGCGTCGAGGTGCGGCTCACGCTGCCCGAGTCCGACCGCATGACCTACGCGGTGGCGGAGCCCGAGGACAAGTACCGTCTCGCGGCCACGGCGACGGGCAAGAACCGGGTCGTCGAGCAGATCGTCGCGCAGCACCCGGACGACCAGGTGCTCGTCATCGGCCAGTACCTCGACCAGCTCGAGGAGCTGAGCAACCACCTCGACGCTCCGCTCATCACCGGCGCGACGACGGTCCGCGAGCGCCAGCGCCTGTTCGAGGCTTTCCGCTCCGGCGAGATCTCGCGGCTCGTGGTGTCGAAGGTCGCGAACTTCTCCATCGACCTCCCGGAGGCGTCGGTGGCGATCCAGGTGTCGGGCTCGTTCGGGTCCCGCCAGGAGGAGGCGCAGCGCCTCGGCCGCGTCATGCGCCCCAAGGCCGACGGCCGGACGGCGCACTTCTACGCCGTCGTCGCGCGCGACACCGTCGACCAGGACTTCGCGGCGCACCGCCAGCGGTTCCTGGCGGAGCAGGGGTACGCCTACCGCATCGTCGACGCCGAGGACCTGGGCGTCGTGCAGTAGAGGGTGGGGACCGCAGCGCAGCACGGTCCCCGCCCGGCACGGAACGGCGCCCAGGTCCGACCACGAGAACGAGGACCTGGGCGTCGTGCAGTAGAGGGTGGGGACCGCAGCGCAGCAAGGTCCCCGCCCGGCACGGAACGGTGCCCAGGTCCGACCACGAGAACGAGGACCTGGGCGTCGTGCAGTAGAGGGTGGGGACCGCAGCGCAGCACGGTCCCCGCCCGGCACGGAACGGCAGGTCGTGCCAGCGATTGCAGGCAGGGAGCCGCTGGGAAAGGATCGGGCGCGTGAGACCGCTCGTGCGCACGACCGCCCCTGCCCCCGTCACGACGGCGAGCGACGGGTTCCGGCGCGGCGTCGCCGTCGTCCTGACGCTGCTGACGGGTGTGCTGCTCACGGCTGGCCCGACGTTCGCCTCGGCGCTCCCCGCCGGGCCACCGGTCCGTGCCGAGGCGCCGCTCGACGTCGAGGGCGAGATCACGGACCCCGAGGGCGTGCTCGGCGACCGCACGGGCGAGGTCGAGGAGGCCCTCGACCGGCTCGCGGCGGACACCGACCTCCAGCTCTTCGTGGTGTACGTGCCCGACCTCGGCGGCATGGACGGCATCGACTGGGCGAACGCGACGGCGAACGCGTCGGGGCTCGGCGTCGACGACCTCCTGCTCGCGGTCGGGACGCAGGACCGGCGGTACGGGCTGTCGTACGACAACAACATCGCGCTGAGCGACGCCGGCATCGACCGGATCACGTCCACCGTCGAGGACCACCTGCGCGAGGACGACTGGGCGGGCGCGGCGATCGCCGCCGCGGACACCGCGCGGGAGTCGGCGACCGGCGGCGACGGCGGCGGGGTGAGCTGGTTCCTCGTGCTCGCGGTGGGCGGGCTGCTGGTGCTGGTCGTGGTGCTCGTGGTACGCGCCGTCGCGAACCGCCGACGTCGCCAGGAGCGCGGCGCTCACGGTGGCGCCGCGGGCGGGCCTGCCCCTGGCAGCCTGGAGTCGTTGCCGACCGACGAGCTGGACCGTCGGGCGAGCTCGGCGCTGGTCGCGATCGACGACGCGCTGAAGACCTCAGAGCAGGAGCTCGGCTTCGCGCAGGCCCAGTTCGGGCTCGAGGCGACGCAGCAGTTCTCCGCGGTCCTGGCCTCGGGCAAGCAGAAGGTGACCGAGGCGTTCGCGCTGCGCCGGCGCCTCGACGACTCGATCCCGGAGACGGAGCCCGAGGCGCGCGCCCTCCTCGCGCGGATCGTCACGCTGTGCGACGACGTGGCCGACGAGCTCGACGCCCAGTCCGCGACGTTCGACG
Source organism: Cellulosimicrobium sp. Marseille-Q4280 (assembly GCF_943181405.1). Lineage (GTDB taxonomy): Bacteria > Actinomycetota > Actinomycetes > Actinomycetales > Cellulomonadaceae > Cellulosimicrobium. Next base: position 611,830 of record NZ_CALPBY010000001.1, on the reverse strand, counting down.
AGCTGCGCGACCTGCAGGCCCGCGCGCCGCAGGTGCTCGACGAGACGGACCAGCGCGCGACCGAGGTGCTGGCGCGTGTACCGGCGTCCCGCACGACGCTCGACACCCTCGCCCGCACCTATCCCGCGACGGCGCTCGCATCGGTCGCGCAGAACCCGGACCAGGCGGAGGCGCTCGTCGCGGGGGCGCAGGACTCGGTGGCGCGGGGCCGCGAGTCGCTGGCCCGCAAGGACCGGGCGGCTGCCGTCGCGCTGGCGCGTGCGGCCCAGAACGCGGTCGGCCAGGCGGTCACGCTCCTCGACGCGGTCGACCGCGCCGGGACCGACCTCGCGCAGGCCGGTGCCCGCCTGGACAAGGGACTCGCCTCGATCCGCGCGGACGTGGCGGACGCCGGTCGGCTCGCGCCGCAGGACGCCACCGTGGCACCCGCGCTCGCCGAGGCGCAGTCAGCGGCCGAGGCTGCCGCGACGGTGCACGACGGCGGCGACCCCCTCGCCGCCCTGCGTCGCCTCACCGACGCGGAGGCCGCCCTCGACACCGTGCTCGCCCCGTTCCGGGAGCGCGCGGAGCAGGTTGCCCGCGCGAACGCGCTGCTGCGCGAGACGCTCTCGCGCGTGGACTCCCAGGTCCGGGCGACCCACGACTTCATCGAGACCCGGCGCGGCGCCGTCGGCCCCGAGGCGCGGACCAGGCTCTCGGAGGCCATCCGCCTGCTCGGCGAGGCGCGCTCCCTCCAGCCGACCGACCCCGTGTCGGCCCTGCAGCGTGCCCAGCAGGCCGACGCCCAGGCGCAGGCCGCCGCGCAGCTGGCCCAGCAGGACGCGTCCCGGTGGGACGCCTCGCAGGGCGGTGGGCTCGGCGGCTTCGGCGGTGGCGGCGGCTATGGGTCGGGTGGAGGGAGCAACGTCGGCGGGATGGTGCTCGGCGGCATCCTGCTCGACTCGATCCTGCGCGGGGGCGGCGGACGGGGTGGTCGCAGCGGGGGCTTCGGCGGCGGCAGCTTCGGCGGGGGTCCGGGGGCGGAGGATTCGGGGGTGGACGCTCGGGCGGGCGGTCCGGCGGCAGGTCGTCGGGCGGCCGCTCGGGGCGCGGCGGGCGGTTCTGACGAGCTGGTGCTCCCGGTCGGGCACCTGGCTCGCACGGCACCCGCGTCACGGCAGAGCACGGCAGAGCACGGCACAGCACGGCAGGGCTCGGCAGGGCTCGGCACGACGGCAAGACGGCACGGCACGAGACAGCAGGCATCACGACCCGGTCACGGCACGACGCATCGACAGGAGACGCACCATGGCGGAGAAGCAGAGCATCTTCGGGCGCATCGCCCAGCTCACGAGGGCCAACATCAACGCGCTGATCGACAGCGCCGAGGACCCGCAGAAGATGCTGGACCAGCTCGTGCGGGACTACACGAACAACATCGCCGAGGCCGAGCAGGCCGTCGCGCAGACGATCGGGAACCTGCGCCTCGCCGAGCAGGACTACAACGAGGACGTCGCGGCGGTGCAGGAGTGGGGGCAGAAGGCCGTCGCCGCGTCCGCGCAGGCGGACCGCTACCGCCAGGCCGGCGACTCCGCGAACGCCGACAAGTTCGACAACCTCGCCAAGCTCGCGCTCGGCAAGCAGATCGCCGCCGAGGGCGAGGTCCGGCAGGCGGAACCGCTCATCGCCTCCCAGCGCGAGACGGTCGACAAGCTCAAGACCGGACTCGCGCTCATGAAGGACAAGCTCGGCGAGCTGCGCTCGAAGCGCGACTCGCTCGTCGCGCGCCAGAAGAGCGCCCAGGCGCAGCAGACCGTGCAGGGCGCCATCAGCTCGATCAACGTCCTCGACCCGACGAGCGAGATCTCGCGCTACGAGGAGATGGTGCGGCGCGAGGAGGCGATGGCCATGGGCCAGGCAGAGGTCGCGGCGTCGAGCATCGACGCCCAGTTCGCCGAGCTCGAGTCGTCGGGCGAGACGATCGAGATCGAGGCGCGGCTCGCGGCGCTCAAGGGCGGCACGGCGTCGACGGCGCCCCAGGTCGCGCCCACCCAGGTCACCCCGGAGATCGGGTCCGGCACGAGCACCCAGGACGCGCCGACGTCGGGCTGGTGAGAACGCGCGTCCCCGCCGCAGATCGGCGCTCGTCCGGTCCGCGGTGGGGGCGCCGTCGGTGCTCGGGCTGCCGCGCCGTCGCCTCGGCCCGTCGGCTTCCGGTCTCCGGAGCGCGGCGTCTACGCCCTTCGCATCCGACGTCGCCCCCACCGCTCGTCCGTCGTCTCACCGCTCGTCCGCCGCGCGACCGCTGGTCCGTCGTCTCACCGCTCGTCCGCCGCGCGACCGCTGGTCCGCCGTCTCACCGCTCGTCCACCGCGCGACCGCTGGTCCGCCATGTCACAGCCTGTCGGCGCGCCACCCCGCCGAGCGGTCGACGGCGGAGCGAGGAAGGGGCCGGGTCGTGGCGGGGCTGGCGGGAGCCCGCGAGGGACGAGCGGGCGGATCGTAGACCCGGCCCCTTCCTCGTGGAGCCGTCGACCGCGGACCGACGCCGCCCCGCCTCAGCGCCTCAGCGCCTCAGCGCCCCAGCGGCTCAGCGGCTCAGCGCCTCAGCGGCTCACCCTCAGGCGGTGACGAACCGCCGCTCGACGGCGGTACGCACCTCGGCGACGAACGCGGCAGCGAGGCGGCGTCCGCCGTCCGCGATCTCGGTGGCGTGCTCGTCGAACCCAGCGAGCACGGCCGCGGTGTCGACGTCGTCGTAGCGGTCGCACCACCCGGCGAGGCTCGCCCAGGAGACCTCGGGGTGGAACTGGACGCCGAGCGCCGAGCCGAGGCGGAACGCCTGGTAGGGATACATGTTCGACGACGCGAGCCACACCGCGTCGGCCGGCAGGTCGACGACGGCGTCGCCGTGCGCGCTCGCAGCCCAGCGGACCGGCGCGCCGCCGGCGGCGAGGGCCCCGAGGACGGGGTCGGCCTCGGCGCCGTGCCGCCAGAACACGCGCGTCGCGCCGACCTCGCGGCCCGGGGGCGCGGCCACCTCGACCCGTCCGCCACCGGCGACGGCGAGGAGCTGGGCGCCGAGGCAGATGCCGAGCGTGGGGACCCCGGACGTCGCCGCCCCGAGCAGCAGCTCCCGCACCGCGGGGAGCCAGGGTGCGCGGGCGTCGTCGTACGCCGACATGTGGCCGCCGAGCACGACCAGCCCGTCACCGACCTCGCTCGCCGTGGGGACGGGCTCGCCGTCGTAGGCGCGCACGACGTGCAGGTCCGCGTCGAGGTGGTCGGCGTAGGTGTCGAGCGTGACGTCCGGCGAGCTCTGGACGACCGTCACGCGCACGGCGGGGCGCTCGAGGTCGAGCGGGGCTCCGGCGGTGCCGGACGGCGCTCCGGCGGAGCCGGGCGAGGTGTCGAACGTGGTCACGAAGGACGACCGTACCCAGTGGCCCCCCGGAGGACGCAAACCGCGACGTCGCACGGCCGCCCGCCGGGACCTGGCACGCAGGTCACGGCTAGGCTGACCGCATGTCCGACCCCCAGATCGTCGCGCCCCCGCCCGTCGTCGAGCAGCCGCGCCGCACGTACCTCGTCGTGGACGGCGAGAACATCGACGCGACGCTCGGCATGAACGTCCTCGGGCACCGCCCGGCGCCCGAGGAGCGTCCGCGCTGGGACCGGATCGTCGACTTCGCGCGTCAGGCGTGGGGTCAGGACGTCACGCCGCTGTTCTTCCTCAACGCGTCATCCGGGCAGATGCCGATGTCGTTCGTGCAGGCGCTGCTCGCGATGGGCTACCGGCCCATCCCGCTCGCGGGGTCGGGCAGCGAGAAGGTCGTGGACATCGGCATCCAGCGCACGCTCGACGCCCTGCGCGACCGGCCGGGCGACGTCCTCCTCGCGAGCCACGACGGCGACTTCCTGCCGCAGGTCGAGAACCTCCTGGGCGACCCCGACCGGCGCGTGGGCGTGCTCGCGTTCCGCGAGTTCGTCAACGTGCGGCTCTCGGAGCTCACCGCGCGCGGGCTCGAGGTGTTCGACCTCGAGGACCACGCCGGCGCGTTCACGACGATGCTGCCCCGCGTGCGGATCATCCCGCTCGCCGACTTCGACCCGCTGCGCTACCTCTGACGCGTGCCGCGGGCTGCGCGCTCAGGCCTGCAGCTCGCGGTACAGAGGCGTGGGGAACGACGCGGTCGTGCCGTCCCCGCCGAGGAGGGCGGCGATGCGTGCCGCCTCGGCCTGGACGGCAGCCTCCGCGTCCGCTCCGACGTCCTCGAGCAGGCGGTACGCGGGCTCCCCGCCGCGCCGCACGGTCCACGCGCCGACGATCCGCCCCTCCCACCAGACGGTCGCGCCCGCGTTGCCGATCGTGTCGAAGAGCTGGTCGCGGTGCGGCCCGAGGTACCAGTCGCGCACGTACCACCCCATCGTCGTCGGGTCGAGCGAGGGCACGAGCGACACGACGCCCTCGGCCGTGTCCTCCGGCAGGTCCAGCGACCCGTCGTCGAGCGCCTGCGCGAGCACGACGCCGCGCGCGACCGCCGCCTCTCCCGTCGCGCCGCGCGCGCCCACCTCGAGGTCGACCTCGCGCACGTCGAGAGCGCCGAGCGCCGCGCGCGTGTCCCGCAGGTTCCACCCCGTCCACCACTGCAGGTCCTTCTCGGTCGCCGGCCCGAACACGGCGAGCCAGGCGCGCGCGAGCTCGACGCGCGCCGTCGGCTCGTCGAGCTCGGGCATACCGCCGGGGAACCAGTCGTCCATCGGCGTCCACACGTGCCGGTTCGACGACCACGAGCCGCGCGGCTCGCCGCGCACGACCACGCCCTCGGCAGAGAGCATCGACAGGAGCTGGCTCGTCGCCGTCCGGCGCACGTCCCACGACTTCGTGGTGGTCGGCAGGAACGCGGTGCGGAGCGCGGGCGCGGCCCGGGAGAGGCTCGCGCCGTCCAGCGGCCCGTGCTCCGCGAGCGCGGCGTGCACCTGACGCTCGGCCTCCGCGAGGAACGCGTCGGCGTCCTCGACGGGCGGGTCGGTCGGCAGGGTCGCGAGCTCCTTGAGCAGGCGGGTCCGCAGCCGCCGCCCGACGGCCGCCCCCGCTGCGGCGTGCACCACCGGGACCAGCTCGCGCCGTACGACGAACATCGTCCGACGCATCGCGAGCACCTTGACGAGGGTGCGGCGCCCGAACAGCGCGTCGCGGACGTCCGCGAGCACGAGGTCGGGCACGCGCGCGAGGACCGACAGGTACACGCTCGGCGCGTCGGTGGCGTGCAGCGCGAGGACCCGCCCGACCACGTCCTCGACCGAGCGCGCGGCGGGCAGGCCGGGGTGGTCGACGCCGAGGGCGAGCTGACGGGCCACGAGCAGACGACGCCGCTGCTCCACGGTGATGCGCACCCCGCCATCCTGCACGCCACCGCCCACGACCGCGCCGGCACCGGTGGAGGGGTCTCCCAGGCAGCTCCCAGAGGACGCGCGCACACTGGATCCATGAGCACTCCCGAGGCACGCCTCGTCGTCGTCGACGACGAGCCGAACATCCGCGAGCTCCTGGCCACGTCCCTGCGGTTCGCGGGGTTCGAGGTGCACGCCGCCGCGGACGGCCAGAGCGCGCTCAAGCTCGTACGCGACGTCGAGCCCGACCTCGTGGTGCTCGACGTGATGCTCCCCGACATGGACGGCTTCACGGTCACGCGCCGCATGCGCGAGAAGGGCCAGCGCACGCCCGTCGTGTTCCTCACCGCGAAGGACGACACGCGCGACAAGGTGACCGGCCTGACGGTCGGCGGCGACGACTACGTGACGAAGCCGTTCAGCCTCGAGGAGGTCGTGGCGCGGATCCGCGCGGTCCTGCGCCGGACCCACGCCGAGCCCGTCGACGACGCCGTGCTGCGCTTCGCCGACCTGGAGATGGACGAGGACTCGCACGAGGTCCGCCGCGCCGGGATCGACGTCGACCTGTCCCCCACCGAGTTCAAGCTCCTGCGCTACCTCATGCTCAACGCCGGCCGCGTGCTCTCCAAGGCGCAGATCCTCGACCACGTGTGGCAGTACGACTGGGGTGGCGACGCGAACATCGTCGAGTCCTACATCTCCTACCTGCGGCGCAAGATCGACAACCTCACCGTCCCCGGCCCCGACGGAGCGCCCGTCGCCCTGCCTCCGCTCATCCACACCAAGCGCGGCGTCGGATACCTGCTGCGGCAGCCGCCGGGCGCGCCGTCGTCCTCATGAGCGCAGGGTCCGACCGCACGGCGACCGACGCGCGCGCGGTGCCGCCCTCTCCCCCGGGCGACGCCGTGCGCCCTGCCGGTGACACGGCGTCGGGCACGTCCGGCGACGCGGCGGCCGGGGGCACGAGCGACCCGGGCCCGACGGCGCAGCGGCCGTTCGGCCGGCGCGTCCCTACCGAGGGCTGGAGCTGGCTCGCACGCGTGCCGCTGCGGGCGCGGCTCGTCGGGATCATCGTGCTGCTGCTCGCCGCCGGGCAGGGGATCGCCGCGCTCCTGACGACCACCGTCGTGTCGCAGTACCTCGTCGACCAGGTGGACGACCAGCTCGAGCGCTCGGCCAGCGAGGTCGCCGAGTCCACCCTCAACCAGGGGCCGGTCCGCAGCGTCCTCCCGAGCGACTACTACGTGGTCGCCCGGGACCGGGACGGGAACAGCAGCGCGCTCGGCTGGCCGCAGACCGTCTCGCGGTACGGCGAGCCGGACATCCCGGCGATGTCCGACCCCGAGGTGAGGGATCGCGCCGGTGATCCGTTCACCGTGTCGTCGAGCGGCGGGTCCGACCCCGCGAAGTGGCGGGTCGTCCCCTTCTTCATCCGCAGCGAGCTGACGGGCGAGGTCCAGGGAACCGCGTTCGTCGCGCTCCCTCTCACGGGGATCCACGAGACGGTCAAGGTGCTGGGCCGCACGCTCGCGCTGTCCGCGCTCGGGATCGCGCTCATCGGCGGAGCGGTCGCGTACATGGCGGTGCAGCGCGCGCTGCGTCCGCTGCGGGAGATCGAGGAGACCGCCGCCGGGATCGCGGGGGGCGACCTCGCCCGACGCGTGCGGCCGGCACCGCCCACGACCGAGGTCGGCTCGCTCGCGACGTCGCTCAACGCGATGCTGTCGCAGATCGAGGAGGCCTTCGCCGTGCAGGAGGCGTCGGAGGCGCGCATGCGGACGTTCGTGTCCGACGCGAGCCACGAGCTGCGCACGCCGCTCGCGACGATCCGCGGGTACGGCGAGCTGTACCGCATGGGAGCGCTCGACACGCCCGAGAAGGTCGACGACACGATGGGCCGCATCGAGGACTCGGCGACGCGCATGGGGGCGCTGGTCAACGACCTGCTCGCGCTCGCGCGGCTCGACGAGGGGCGGCCCCTGCGGCACGAGCCCGTCGACCTCGCCGCGCTCGCCAAGGACTCCGCGCAGGACCTGCACGCGCTCGACCCGTCGCGGGACGTGCAGGTCGTGGGGCTCGCGGCGGGGTCGGTCGCGCCGGAGCCGCTGCGCGTCGTCGGCGACGAGGACCGGCTGCGACAGGTGCTGGCCAACCTCGTCGGGAACGTCGCGCGGCACACGCCGCGCGGCACGGCCGCGCAGATCGCCCTCGGCGTCGTCGAGGCGCCCCCGCTCCCGACGGACGGCACCGTCCAGCGCGCTCCGCACGGCACGGCTCGCGGTGCGACGGCGGTGCTCGAGGTCCGCGACCACGGCCCCGGTGTGCCCGCCGGGCAGGAGGACCGCGTGTTCGAGCGCTTCTACCGGGCGGACTCGTCCCGCAACCGTGCGTCGGGCGGCTCGGGCCTCGGGCTCGCGATCGTGGCGGCGATCGTCGCCGCGCACCGCGGCCACGTCTCGGTGCGCTCGACCGACGACGACGGCGGGCTGACCGTCCGTGTGGAGCTCCCGCTCGCGTCCTGACCACACCCTGTCAGCGCGACGGGTCACCCGGGTGACCTGTGCCCCTGACACACGGCGCCCCGTCGCCTCGTGTCAGGACGAGAGGTCACCCCGGTGACCTCTCGTCCTGACACCGCGCCGTCGGGCACGGGCTACGATGGCGCGTCGTCGTCGGTGGATCGACCTAGGCTGGGACCGAAGGCCCGGCAAGGACGCTGCCGACGTCGGGTCTGCCGGTCGGCTCTCCCCGACCGGTGCCGCTCCTCCCTCGTCGTCGAAGAAGGCTGATTCCATGGGCGTCACGAGCATCGACGCACCGCAGTGGTTCCTCTCCTCGTTCGTCCGCAGCGCCAGGGGCGCCGGAGCGACCGCGTCGGACGATGCGATCCGCGGCGTCGGGCAAGGACTCCTCGACCGCTGGGACACCCCGGGTCGCAACTTCCACAACCTGCGCCACCTCGCGGACGTGCTCGGACGGGTCGACGAGCTCTCCCAGGAGACCCACGACCCCGACCTCGTCCGGCTCGCCGCCTGGTACCACGGCGCGGTCTTCGACGCGAAGGGCCGCGCGACGTACGCGAACAAGGGCGGCGAGGACGAGACGGCGAGCGCGGCGCTCGCGCTGGCCGAGCTGACGGAGCTCGGCGTCCCCGACGACGCGGCGCGCCGCGTCGCCCACCTCGTCAACGCCCTCGTGCGGCACGCACCCGACCCCACGGACTTCGACTGCGCCGTGCTGTGCGACGCCGACCTGGCGGTGCTGGCCGCGGAGCCCCAGCGCTACAAGGAATACCTCAAGGACGTGCGCGACGAGTACGCGCACATCCCGCCCGAGGACTACGTCCGGGCGCGCATGGCCATCCTCACCAAGCTGCTCGAGCGGCGGTCGCTGTTCTCCAGCCCGCTCGGCACGGCCTGGGAGGAGCCCGCTCGGCAGAACCTCGATGCCGAGCTCCAGCGCTTGCGCAAGGAGCAGATCAAGCTGGCGCAACGGTCCGCGCCGTCCACACCCTCCACGGCCTGAGCGGCCGTCCACAGGCGCACCGCCTCCTCGAGCCCGGCCACCGACCAGCTCCCCTAGCGTCCTCGACGAGCCCGGCGGACGCCCGGGCCACGCGGCCCTGACGAGCCGCCGGACACGACGGAGGACGACGATGAGCAGGTACGAGGTCGACAGCGCGCGCGTCGCGCAGGCCAGCACGGCCGTGAGCGGGTCGGTGACGGCGATCCGCACGGAGGTCGCAGCGATGATGCGGCACCTCACGGACCTGCAGGCGTCGTGGCGCGGCGGCGCCGCGGACGCCTTCACGGGCGTGATGGCCCAGTGGCAGGGCACGCAGGTCCAGGTCGAGTCCGCGCTCGACGCGATCACGGCCGCCCTCGGGTCGGCCGCGCAGACGTACGCGGACGCCGAGGCCCAGGCGTCGCGCCTGTTCGTGGCCCGCTAGCGGCGGCGGTCGCGGTGGGCTGCGGCTCACGCGTCGGTGACGACGACGGCGAGCCCCTCCCCGGGTGCGACGTGGTCGCCGGGGCGGACCAGGACCTCGGTCACCCGCCCCGGCACGGTCGTCGTCACGGGCAGCTCCAGCTTCATCGCCTCGAGCACGACGACGGCGCCTCCCGCGGGCACCCGGTCACCCGCCTGCGCCTCGACCCGCCAGACGACGCCGCCGAGGGGGGCCCGGAGCACTGTCCGTCCCCGGCCGGGTCGTCCGTCCGGGCCCGTTCCGGGCTCGGACGCGTCGGCGTGGCGGGACGCTTCCACGACGATACTCGGGCTGCCTTCCGTGGTGCGGGCAGCGGCCCGTCGTTCCACGGCCCGGTCAGGAGGCGGTGGGTCCGTGGTGGCGCCGCGGCGCCGTCGGTCACGGCGCCCGGGGGCACCGACGAGCTCGCCCGCGCCCGTCCACGCCTCGAGCTCGCGGTCGAACGCGGCACGGCGCGACCGGGCGACGGTCGCGATCTCGTCGGCGTGCTCCGCGAGCAGGTCGAGATGCGCGCGCCCGGAGAAGGTTCCCGGGGTCACCGGCACGTCGAGGACCCCTGCCCGTGCGGCGGCCCGCCGCTCCGCGAGCTCCGTCGCGTCGACCGGGTCCCACACGATGCGGTCGAACGCACGGAACAGCCACGGGACGCCCGGCTCGAACGGGCCGCGCTGGGCGTGGGGCGCCCAGATCGGCACCGTGCGGCCGACGAGCTGGTATCCCCCGGGGCTGTCCATCCCGTAGACGCACAGGTACGTGCCACCGAGGCCCACGGTGTCCGCGGGCGTCCAGGTCCGCGCGGGCGTGTACTTCGTGGTGAGGAGGCGGTGCCGCGGGTCGACGGGCAGGGCGAGCGGCGCGCCGAGGTACACGTCGCCCAGACCGAGCACGAGGTACTGCGCGTCGAGCACGGTGCGGCGCACGTCGTCCACCGAACCGAGCCCGTTCACACGCCGCACGAAGTCGACGTTGGACGGGAGCCACGGCGCGTCCTCCCGGACGGCCGCCGCGTACCGCTCGACGGCCTCGTGGATCGCGGGGTCGTCCCAGCTCAGCGGGAGGTGGAGCTCGCGGCTCGGGACCTCGATCTCCGCGGCGGGCGGGAGGTCGTCCTCGAGCTCGCCGAGCAGCCCCACGAGGCGCCGGACGGGCAGCTCGTCCGGGTCGACGTGGACGTGGAGCGTCCGCACGCCCGGCGTCACGTCGACGACGCCGCGCGGGGCGTGCGCCGCGAGCGCCTGCGCCAGGGCGTGCACGCGCAGCCGCAGGAGGAGCGGGTCGCCGCTGCTCCCGTCACCCTCGTCGTCGCCGTACGCGACGAGCACGTTGTCCTCGGCGCCGCGAAGGTACCGCACCGCGGGCCGTCCGGCGGGCCCGCTCCCGTGGCGGCGCGCGAGCACCCCGTCGTCCGGGACCGTACGCCGCGAGGCGGGGACCCGCGCCACGGCACGCGCCGCGGCACGGGTGCGCAGGACACGCGCCTCGTCGGCGTCCAGGAGGACGAACCGGACGACGTCGCCCGGTCGAAGCTGTCCGAGCTTCCAGCGCGCACCGACGACGACGGTCAGCGGGCACACGAACCCGCCCAGGCTCGGACCGTCCGGGCCGAGCAGGATCGGGGTGTCGCCGCTGACGTTGAGCGCGCCGACGGAGTACGGGTTGTCGTGCACGTTCGAGGGGTGCAGCCCGGCGTCGCCGCCGTCGGCTCGCACCCACGTGAGGGGCGGCCCGGAGAGCCGTATCCCGGTGCGGTCGGCGTGCGGCAGAACACGCCACCACGCGGTGCGCAGCCGGCGCAGCGCAGCTGCCGTGAGGTGCGTCGGCTGCGGCCCGGTCGCGACGGCGATCTCCCAGGAGTGACCCATGCGCGGGCGCTCGTCGGAGGGCACGGCCCGCGGCCTCGGCCACCCGTCGCCCAGGCCCACGCCCTCGTCGTCGGCGTCGGCACCGGCGTCCGCGGGTCGACGCGGGTGCAGCACGTCGCCCCTGGCGAGGGCCCTGCCGGCGTAGCCTCCGACACCCCCGAGGAGGAACGTCGCGGACGACCCGAGGTACGCCGGGACGTCGAGCCCGCCGCGCACCAGCACGTAGGTCCGGAGCCCGACGGCGTGCGGCGCGCCCACCGCGAGCACGCCCCCGGGCGGGACCTCGACCGGTTCCCACTGGCGCACCGGCTCGCCGTCCACGGTGACCGGCGCCGGCGCACCGGTCACGCACACCGTCGCGGCGTGCGAGAACCGCAGGGTCGGGCCCGAGAGCGTGCACTCCAGCCCAGCCGCGCCCTCGGGGTTGCCCAGCGCGCGGTTGCCCGCACGGAACGAGAGGTCGTCCATCGGTCCCGACGGCGGCACGCCCACCGCCCAGTACCCGGTGCGACCGGGCCAGTCCTGGACCGTGGTGAGCACGCCGGGGTCGAGCACGTCGACCCACGGCGTCGGGTCCTGCAGCCCGGCGAGCGTGCTCGTCGTCGCGGTCCCGCCACGGACGGCCGGGTCGACGACCGCGGCCCGCAGGAGCGAGAGGTTCGTCGGCACGCCCTCGACGCGCGTCGCCGCGAGGGCCGTGCCGAGGGCGTCCAGGGCCCCGGTGTGGGTCGGTGCGTGCGCGACGAGCTTCGCGACGAGCGCGTCGGCGTGGCCGCCGAGCTCGTCGCCTGCCCGCGCGCCGGTCTCGACCCGCACGCCGTCGGGCAGCTCGAGCCGCGTGAGCGTGCCCGCGGCGGGTCGTCCGTGCCGGGTGTCCTCCGCGTACACGCGGGCCTGCACCGCGACGCCGACCGGCAACGGTCCGGACGCTGCCACCCCGTCCAGGACGTTCGCGTCGCCGAGGGAGAGCCGGAGCATCCACGACACGAGGTCGACGCCCGTGACCTCCTCGGTGACGGTGTGCTCCACCTGGATGCGGGGGTTCACCTCGCAGAACCACGTCTCGCCGGTGTCGACGTCGAGGAGCATCTCGACGGTCCCGGCCGACCGGTACGCGACGGCCTCCGCGAGACGGCGAGCGCCGTCGTGCAGCGCGGCCCGGACCTCCGGGGCGAGCCCAGGCGCGGGTGCGGCCTCGACCACCTTCTGGTGACGGCGCTGCACCGAGCAGTCGCGGTCGCCCAGCGTGACGACGCGTCCCGCGCCGTCACCGAACACCTGGACCTCCAGGTGACGCGCGCGGGCGACGTGGCGCTCGACGAACAGCCGGCCGGAGGCTCCGGGCCGGGACGACTCGCGCCGCCACGCGGCCGCGAGCTCGTCGGGGTCCTGGCACACGTGGACCCCGGTGCCGCCGCCCCCGGCCGCGTCCTTGAGGACGACGGGATAGCCGACCGCCGCGGCGTGCGCGGCGGCGTCCTCGGGGCCCGTGAGCAGCGGCGACCCGGGGAGCACGGGGAGCCCGCAGGCCGCGGCGAGCTCTCGGGCCCGGGCCTTGTCGCCCAGCGCGCGCAGGTGCTCGGGGGTCGGGCCAACGAACGCGACGCCCGCGGCCTCGACGGCTGCGGCGAACACGGCGTCCTCGGAGCGGAACCCGTACCCGGGGTGGAGGAGGTCGGCGCCGACGGACGCCGCCGCGGCGAGCAGCCGGTCCGCCGCGTCGTAGGACGCGGCGACGGGCGCCGGCCCGATGCGCACCGCCTGGTCGGCGAGGCCGACGTGACGCGCCCCGCGGTCGGCGTCGGAGTGCACGGCGACCGTCCGCAACCCCAGGTCACGGGCGCTGCGGAGGATGCGACAGGCGATCTCGCCGCGGTTCGCGACGAGGAGCGTGGCGGTCATCGCCCTCCCGGGTGCCGTGCGGGCGGGCGAGAGCGCGCCTCGCCGTCGGGTCGAACGACGCCACTCTAGGCCCGCCGAGCCCCCGCCGGACGCGGGTCTCAGACGGCGAGAGCCATGCGTGACAGCGCCCGGGCCGCGCGCTCCATGACGACGGCGAGCGACTCCCCGACATGCTTGTGCAGGGCCGTGCGGGCCTCGGGGAGCCGGTCCGCGAGCGCGAGCTCGAGGATCTCGACGTGCTCGTCGATCGTGATGCGGATGCGCTCCGGCTCGACGAAGTCGTACATCCGCACCGCGCGGACCTTCTCGTTGACCGCGACGAGGGCCTCGGTGAGCCGCTCGTTGCCCGCCGCGCGCGACAGCACCGTGTGGAAGCGCTCGTCGAGCATGACGAAGCTCGGGTCGGGCTCGGGCACGTCGGCGCGCAGCCCGAGCCAGTGCTCGAGCTCGGCGGACAGCGCGCCCGTGTCGTAGCGGAGCTCGGGGTTCTCGATGATCCGCTCGACCCCGCGCAGCTCGAGCGTGACGCGCAGCTCGTAGAGGTCGCGCAGCTCGGGCAGGCTCGGCACGACGACGGCGTAGCCGAAGTCGGTCCGCTCGATGAGCCCGTCGGAGAGGAGGCGGGACAGGGCCTCGCGCACCGGGGTGCGGGAGACGTCGAAGAGCTTGCTCAGCTTGGGCTCGGTGAGCCGTTCGCGCGGGTCGACGCGCCCGTTGAGTATCTCGGCGCGCAGCCGGGTGTAGACGGTGTCCCGGAGGGAGCGCGCGGCCGAGCCGGGCGTCGCGGTCACGATGTCCATGCTGGCTCTCCCGGCTCGTCCGGCCACTGCGTCCCCTGCCCCATCCTCCCGCACCGTGCGCCCGCCGTACGCCGTCAGACCGCCATCGCCGCACGGACCCCGGCCTCGGCGTCCTCGCCGCCGGTTCCGCGGCTCGTGACGCGTCCCGACTGCAGGACCACGTAGTCGCTCGCCGCGCCGAGCGCGAACCCGACGTGCTGCTCGACGAGCAGCACCGACAGCCCCCCCGCGTCCGTCAGCGTGAGGATCGCGTCCTCGATCTCGGTGACGACCGACGGCTGGATGCCCTCGGTCGGCTCGTCGAGCACGAGGACGCGCGGCCCGGTGATGAGCGCGCGGGCGATCGCGAGCTGCTGGCGCTGCCCGCCCGAGAGCAGTCCCGCGCGTCGCCCGAGCAGGCCGCGCAGCGCCGGGAACAGGTCGAGCGCCTCGTCGAGCCGGCGCGACCCCTCGCGCGACGTGTCGGCGACGAGCTGCAGGTTCTCGCGGGCCGTGAGGTCCCCGAACGACTGCTGGCCCTGCGGCACGTACGCGAGCCCGCGCCGCACCCGCTGGTACGTCGGCAGCCGGGTGACGTCCTCGCCGTCGAGCACGACCGTGCCCGAGCGCGGCTTGAGGAGGCCGAGGGCCGTCCGCAGGAGCGTCGTCTTCCCCGCGCCGTTGTGGCCGAGCACGGCGGCCACGCCGCCCGCGGGCACCGTGACGTCCACGCCGTGCAGCACCATGGTCCGGCCGTAGCCGGCGTGCAGTCCCGTGAGCTCGAGCATCACGCCTCCTCCTCGTGTCTCGCGGCGCCCTGCGGCCCCGCCGTCGGCCGCGTGCCCGACGCCGCGGGCCCGCCCTCCGGTGCGTCCCGCCCGGGTCGTCGCGCGCCGCGGGTCGCCCCGGCGCTGCCGAGATAGACCTCCTGGACGCGCGGATCGGCCTGGACCTCGGCGTACGTGCCCTCGGCGAGCACCTGGCCGAGGTGCAGCACCGTCACCGAGGAGGCGAACGCCCGCAGGAACTCCATGTCGTGCTCGACGACGACGACCGTCCTCTTGGCGCCGATGCGCTGCAGGAGCTCGCCCGTCTGCTCGCGCTCGGCCTGGCTCATGCCCGCGACGGGCTCGTCGAGCAGGAGCAGGCGCGCGTCCTGGACGAGGAGCATGCCGATCTCGAGCCACTGCTTCTGCCCGTGCGCGAGGATCCCTGCCTGCGTGTCGCGCAGGTGGGTCAGGCCGACGGTCTCCAGCGCCTGCTCGACGGACTCGGGCACCTGTCCGCGCCGGCGCAGGAGCGTGAGCGGCCCGCGCCGGGAACCTGCGGCGATGTCGAGGTTCTGCAGGACGCTGAGCTCCTCGAACACGCTCGCGGTCTGGAACGTGCGCCCGACTCCTGCGCGGGCGACCCGGTGCGTCTTCTTCCCCAGCAGCTCGACGCCGCCGAACTGGACGGAGCCCGACGCCTTCGCGAGTCCGGTGATCGCGTCGACGATCGTCGTCTTCCCGGCACCGTTCGGCCCGATGAGGAAGCGCAGGTCGCCCGCCGTCACCGTGAGGTCGACGCCCTGGACCGCGACGAAACCGTCGAACTCGACGCGAAGGCCGCGGATCTCGAGATAGTCGTGCCGGAACCGGGAGTCGTCGACGCCGAGGACGGCCTGGGCCGCCTCCAGGTCGAGGCCGTCTCCCGCGACCCCCTCCTCGAGGGCCTCGGGTGCGGTGTGCTGCTCGGTCATGAGGCCCTCCCCGAGGGTGCGTCGACGGCGGTGCGCTCGGTCTCGTCGGGACCGGCGCCGGAGGTGACGTCGCCGCCCGGGGCGGGACCGGCGTCGGGCTCCGGAGCTCCGCGCGAGCGGCGCCACCGGGTGAACAGCTCTGCCAGACCGCCCGGGAGGAACGCGACGACGACGATGAACAGGGCCCCCTGGGCGTAGATCCACCCGGACGGGAACTGCTCGGACAGCGTGGTCTGCGCCCAGCTCACGGCGATCGACCCGAGCACCGGCCCGAGGAGCGTCGCGCGGCCGCCGATCGCGACGCCGATGAGGAACCCGATCGACGGGACGACGCCGACGTCCGCGGGCGAGACGATGCCGACGATCGGAACGAACAGCGCCCCGCCGACGGACGCCATGAGCGCGGCGACCGCGTAGGCGACGACCTTGACCTTCGCCGGGTCGTAGCCGAGGAACCGCACACGGTTCTCCTGGTCCCGCACGGCGACGAGCAGCTCGCCGAACCGGGAGACCATGAGCTGGCGCGCGATCGCGACCATGACGAGCAGCGCCCCGGCGGCGATGAAGAAGAGCATGCGCTTGTTCACCGGGTCGGCGAGGTCGTAGCCGAAGAACGACCGGAAGCCGTTGAGGCCGTTGGTGCCGCCCGTCGTCGCCTGCTGACCGATGAGCAGGATCGCGAACGCGGCCGCGAGCGCCTGGGACAGGATCGCGAAGTACGCGCCGCGGACCCGCCGCGTGAACACGGCCCAGCCGAGCAGCGCGGCGACCCCGGCCGGGACGACGAGGATCGCGAGGATCGTCACGACCGGCGACCGGAACGGCTCCCACCACCCCGGCACCACGCCGGAGCCGTAGAGCATCATGAAGTCGGGCACGCCGCCCGACCCCTCGACCTGCGCGGCGTCGGCGAGCTTGAGGTGCATCGCCATCATGTACGCGCCGAGGCCGAAGAACACGCCCTGCCCGAGCGTGAGCATCCCGCCGCGGCCCCAGGCGAGCCCGATGCCGACCGCGACCATCGCGAGGCACAGGAACTTGCCGAGCAGCCCGAGGCGGAACGTCGAGAGCGTGGCGGGTGCCACCGCGAAGAGCAGCACGGCGGCGATGGCGAACCCGATGATCACGCGGGCGCGCGACGAGCGGAACAGGGTCTGAGCCCGTTCGGTGACGGCGGTCATGCGAGGCTCCTCGTCCGGACCGACACGAGGCCCTGGGGTCGCACCTGGAGGAAGGCGACGATCGCGACGAACACGAGCACCTTGGCGATGCTCGCGGTCGTCGAGTACTCGAAGGTGGCCTGGAGCAGCCCGAGCGCGAACGCCGCGATGACGGTGCCCTTGATCTGCCCGATGCCGCCGACGACGACCACGAGGAACGCGTCGACGATGTAGCTCGTGCCGAGCGTCGGGCCGACGGACCCGAGCAGCGTGAGCGCGACGCCCGCGATGCCGGCGAGACCGGAGCCGATGAAGAACGACAGCCGGTCGGTGGCACGGGTGGACACGCCGCTCGCCTCGGCCAGGTCGCGGTTCTGCACGACGGCGCGGATCCGGCGCCCGAGCGGCGTCGCCTTGAGCACGACCGCGAGCGCCACGACGGCGACGACGGCCAGCGCGAGGATGAACAGGCGCGTCTTCGGCACCGCGAGGCCGAACAGGTCGAAGGCCCCGCTCAGCCAGGACGGTGCCCGCACGTCGACGTTCGGCGCGCCGAACACGTCGCGCGCGACCTGCTGCAGCACGAGCGCGACGCCCCACGTGACGAGCAGCGTGTCCAGGGGCCGCTTGTACATCCTGTGGATCAGCGTGGCCTCGAGCAGCAGACCGAGCAGCCCGCCGACGAGGAACCCGAGCGGCAGCGCCACGAGCAGCGAGACGCCGGCGCTCCCGACGACCCCCTGCACGACGAACGCCGTGTAGGCGCCCGCCATCATGAACTCGCCGTGCGCCATGTTGATGACGCCCATCTGGCCGAACGTGAGCGCCAGCCCGAGGGCGGCGAGGAGCAGGACGGAGCCGAGGCTCAGTCCCGCGAACAGCTGGGAGAACAGCACATCCATGGGCGGCGCGCCTTCCGGTGGGTGCGTGCGGGAGGTGGACGAGGGCTGAGGCGACCGGCCAGACGAGGTGGGGGCCGGGGGTGCGTGCGCCGGGTCGTGGTGGGTCTGGCGGGAGCCCGCGAGGAACGAGCGGGCGGATGGTAGACCCGGCGCGCGCACCCCCGGCCCCCGCCGGACTCAGCAGGGCGGGACGAGCGGAACCGTCAGGAGAGGCCCTCGGCCCAGTCGTAGCCCTCGAGGAACGGGTCGGGCTCGATGGGCTCCTCGGAGCTCCACTCGGTGTGGATGAGGCCGTCGGCGCCGATCTTCCCGATGAGCGCGGTCTTGGCGATGTGGTGGTTGTCGCCGTTCACGGTCACCGAGCCCTCCGGCGCGTCGAACGTGACGCCGCCCGCTGCCTCCTGGACGTCGGCGACGTCGAACGACTCGGCCTTCTCGACCATGCCCTTCCAGAGGTGCAGCGACGTGTACGCGGCCTCCATCGGGTCGGACGTCACGCGGTCGTCGCCGTACTCGGCCTGGAAGGCCTCGACGAACGTGGCGTTCTCGGGGCTGTCGATGGTCTGGTAGTAGTTCCAGGCGGTGAGCTGGCCCTCGACGTTCTCGACGCCGATGCCGCCGACCTCCTCCTCCGCGATGGACACGGACACGACCGGCATCGCGTCCGGGCCGAGGCCCGCGTTCTTGTACTCCTTGAAGAACGCGACGTTGGAGTCGCCGTTGAGCGTGTTGAACACCGCGTCGGCGCCGGCGGACTTCACCTTGTTGACGATCGTCGAGAAGTCGGTGTGTCCGAGCGGCGCGTACTCCTCGCCCAGGACCTCCATGCCGTTGGCCTCGGCGTAGGCGTTGATGATCTTGTTCGCGGTGCGCGGGAAGACGTAGTCGGAGCCGACGAGGAAGATCGACTCGGTGCCCTGCTCCTTGAGGTAGTCGAGCGCGGGGACGATCTGCTGGTTGGTCGTCGCGCCGGTGTAGAAGATGTTCGGCGACGACTCGAGGCCCTCGTACTGGACGGGGTAGAACAGCAGCGAGTCCTGCGCCTCGAACACGGGGAGCATGGCCTTGCGCGACGCCGAGGTCCAGCCGCCGAACACGGCGGCGACGCAGTCGCTCGTGATGAGCTTCTCGGCCTTCTCGGCGAAGACCGTGGGCTCGGACTGGCCGTCCTCCTGGACGATCTCGAGCTGCTTGCCGAGGACGCCGCCGTCGGCGTTGATCTCGTCGGCCGCGAGGGCGAGCGAGTCGGCGACGGTCTGCTCGGAGATGGCCATGGTGCCGGACAGCGAGTTGAGGAAGCCGATCTTGACGGTGTCGCCCGAGGTGTCGACGCAGCTCTCGGCGGCGGTGGTCTCGCCGGTGGTGTCGCCGCTCTCGGTCCGCGCGCCGCACGCGGTGAGCACGAGCGTGAGGGCGACGAGGGCGGCTGCCGGGGCGAGGCGGGTCGTGGCGCGTGAAGGTGTCACCGGAGGTCCTTTCAGCGGGTCGGCGCGGCCTCCGGGGCGGGAGGACCGCGTGCCGCGGGCAGGTGTACGCGGATGTATACGAGAGCGTGTCCGCAACCGTGCCCACTGGTGTCGACGCTAGAGAGGCCGTGTTTCGGGCGGTTTCACCCTCGTGTTAACGCTGCGTGTCGGAGGGTCACGATCCGGTCACGCCGACTCCCGCCTGCGATCCGAGGTCTCAGCGAGGCGGACCCGTCGCTCTCCGCGCGCGACCGGACCACCACGCCGCGGCACCGAGCACGCCGACGACGGCACCGAGCACCGCCACCGCGAGCGGGAGAGCCGCCGGGACGCCCAGGTGCACCGTGAGCCCGAGGATCCGGGACAACCCCCACGGCAGGACCATCATCTGGTCGTTCCAGGCGGTGAGCGTCGTCTCGAGCCCGACGGCGGCGACGGCCAGCCCGCCGACGACGAGCGGCGCCGCGGCGGCGACCAGCACCCGCCCCGTCGCGCCGAGCACGCCGGCGCCGAGTGACCGCAGCGCGAACCACGACGCGACGCCGACCCACGCGAAGCCGGCGAACGCGAGCACGACGTACGCCGTCCGCGCACCCGGCTCCGCCCACAGCCCGTACCAGTAGCCGCCCGGCCCGGTCGGCGAGAGCGCGGCGAGCAGGACCACCGTTCGCAGCATCGCGGCGCCGCCCACCGCGCCCGCGAGGCCGAACGACCCGGCACGCCCGACCGTCAGCCGCAGCACCCCGACGAACAGCGCCCATGCTCCGAGCACGACGACGAGGTGCACCCAGGAGAGCGCCCACGTGTACGCGACCCGGCTGAGCACGACGGCGCCCACCGGGAGCGCCCAGACGAGCACGCGGTCGGCGCGACCGGCGTCCCCTGCGAGAGAGGCGACGCGCCAGGGCCGCGTGGCGCCGAGCCACAGCGCGCGCAGGGCGAGGGCACCGGGCACCTGCCTGCTCGGCGCGTCGCGGTCGCCGGCACCGTCGCCGGCACCGACGCGGGTGCGGGTGCGGGCGGCCCGCCCGAGAAGACGCTGCCCCGGCGCCGTGCCCAGGACCAGGGCGAGGACGAGCACGAGCCCCAGCACGCGGGCGGCCCACGCGACGGGAAGGTCGCGCTCCGCACGCTGGAGCCCGAGGTCGGCGGCCGTGAACGTGTAGGCGGGCAGGTAGAGGTCGTCCCCGTAGGTGGCGACGTGCGCGGACCGCGAGCTCTCGAAACGGTCCCGGGCGTCCGCCCACGCCGCCCGGGCCGCGCCGTCGTCGGTCGCGAGCCAGCGGCCGTGCTGCAGCACGACCTCGCGATAGTCCGCGAGCACCGTGAGCAGGTCCGCCTCGTAGTCGATCGCGTCGAGGAGCTGCTCGCGCAGCGCGGGGTCGCGCCACGTCGCCGGGTCGGTCCCGGCGATCGCGTCGCGCATCCGGCCGACGGTCCGCACGGCGTCGCGGCCCTCCGCGACGGCGGCCTCGACGTCCTCGGGCCGGTCCCCCACGATCGAGGTGATCGAGTCGAGCGCGGCGGCGTCGCCGGAGACGATGTCCCACTCGAAGATCCACATCATGGGCGGCGGCTCGAGACCGAGGGCCTTCACCTGGTTCCGGGCGAACGCGCCGATGTACAGGCCGTGGGTCACCGCGTCGCGCGAGAGCGCCATCGCCTCGCCGACCGCCGCGACCGTCGCCGGGTCGTCGGAGAACGTGGCGCGCGCCCACGACGCGGTGATCTCGCCCGGGTCGGTGGCCGGGTCGACGGCGAGGCGCGCCGCGGCGTACGTGTTGAGGTCGTAGAGCTGCCAGAACCCGGACTTGCGGTACAGGCTCATCGGGCCGGCCTTCCACGGTCCGCCGTCCTGCGCCCACGCCCACACGCCCTCGACGTGCGGGTTGGCGGCCAGGTAGTGCTCGAGCGCGCCGGCGTACGCGGGGCCGAGATCGTTCGGCAGCGCCCCGAAGCCCTCGAACTCCCGCCGTGACTGCAGCTCGACGAGGCGCCGCTGGTCCCCCACCTCGAGCGTGGGGTTGAGCGGCAGCCACGAGTAGAAGTCCCCGGCGACGTGCTTGGTCGACACGACGAGCGACGGCGAGTCGATCCCGGCGAGCACGGCTTCGTAGGAATCAGGGTTCGTGTGCATGTCGCCGACCGCGCCCACCCCGACCGACCACGACCGGAAGATCACGTCCTTGCCGTGCTCCTCCGCCACGCGCGTGAAGGCCGCGAGCATGGCCTGCACCGCGGCGTCGTCCGTGACCGCGAGCTCGGACCAGTAGTCCCAGCCCGGCAGGTCGTAGATGCGCCCTGCCTCGCCGATCCGGACCATCAGGCCGTCGACCGCGGGCATCGCCGTGAAGAGCTCGTCGAGACCTGCGGCGTACACGTCCCACAGCTCGGGGTCGTGCACGTCGAGGTCCCGCGCAGCCAGGTGCTCCTCCAGCGGCGTGCTGAGCATGAGCATGTCGGTCTGGAGGTAGACGTCCATACCGGCGTCGTCGGCGTACTCCCACATCGGGCCGAACCCGGAGCGCATCGCCTCCGCGCGCGCGACGTGCTCGTCGTCGCCCGCGTACACCTCCTGACCGTCGCCCACCTCGTCGAACGTCACGTACTCGAGGAAGCCCGGGATCACGACGCCCGTGAAGCCCTGCGCGAGCTGCGAGGCGACGTAGCCCCGGAAGTCCGCGTCGTCGTCGGCCAGCTCGGCCTGGTCCACGTACGGGGCGTCGGACAGGATCGCGTCGGCGAACGACCCGCCGTTGTGCGAGTACGGGTCGCCCGCGCGCCACTCCTGCGCGTCGGGCTCGATGCCGGTCGCGCCCTTGTCGACGAGCCGCATGCCGAGCGCGGGCTCCTGCACGACGCCCTCGCCCGGCTCGCCGGGTCTGGCGGGCAGGGCGTCACGACCGGTGCGGATGCGGTCCGCCACCTCGTAGAGCCCGTGCGCCGCGCCCGCGACGTCGGCCGCGTCGAGCCGCCAGGCGCCGGCACCCGTCGGGTCCCCGAGCGCCACGACGCGGTATGCCTCCAGGTCGTCGGAGCCGAGGTCGGCGTCGGTGTCCACACGCAGCTCGCCCGGTGCGGGGGCGGGCGTGGCGGGGTCTGTCCCGGCGGGGTCCACCCGGACCGTCGTCGCGGCACCGCGCGCGGCGAGCGCGTCCACGACGGCGTCGGCCGCGAGCGAGAGCCGCAGCGAGTCGTCGGGGACGACGACGGTCGTGACCGCGGGCGCAGCGGCGGCGGCTGTGGCGGGGGCCGCGACGGCGTGCTCCGGCGCCGCGACCGACGGCGTCGCCTCGACGGCGAGCACATCGTCGAGACCCGCCGCGACCCCGAGCCCGAGGGCGAGGAGCACCGCGAGGGCGGCGCCGGCGTACCAGGGACGGCGGGTAGACGTGACGTCGTCGTGCACGGCGACAGCGTAGGCCCCCGGCTTTGCCGCGCTGAACGGAGCGTCGTCCCCGGCCCCGGGCAACGACGGGCGACGGCCGTGCCGGGGCGGGCGACGGACCGGCAGCACGCTCGCGCACGTGCTGCTCCGACCTGCCCGCCCCGACGGCCACGGCCCGCCGCACACCCTCCGGGTGCGACGGGCCGTCGTCGACCGGCGTCAGGCAGCAGGTGCGGC
The DNA here is from genome assembly GCF_943181405.1 of Cellulosimicrobium sp. Marseille-Q4280. Classification (GTDB taxonomy): domain Bacteria; phylum Actinomycetota; class Actinomycetes; order Actinomycetales; family Cellulomonadaceae; genus Cellulosimicrobium. The sequence goes on along the minus strand of NZ_CALPBY010000001.1, from coordinate 589,032 downwards.
GACCGCCCGCGCACCGAGCGCCCGACGGGCACCCGCGAGCAGCGCCCACGTCACCACGACGGCGAGCACGACGCCCACGAACCCGGCGACGCCCACGAAGATCCCGCCGACCTCGCCGTAGTCCGCGAGCGGCATCTCGGCGAAGGCGTGGTCGCGCGCGGCGCCGGCGAACCCGACGGCCTCGGCGGTCGCCTCGAGCCCGTCGGGCGTCGCCGCCGCGAACGACGAGACCACGACGGCGGCGAGCAGCGCGCCGCTGCCGAGCGCGGCGACGGCCCGGCGGACGCCACCCGCCGGAGCGGCGGTCGCGACACCCGACGGCGACAGGGCCGGAGAGGCCGACCCTGCGCCGTCGGGCACGCCGACACCGCGCGCGGCGCGGGAGACCTGCTCGATCGCCGCGACGCCCGGTGCGACCGCGAGCACGAGGCCTACGACCCCGGCGGTGATGAGGGCCTCGCCGAGCCCGATGAGCACGTGCACGGAGAGCATCTGCCCGACGAGCTCGCCGACCGGCACCGGAACGGTCCCGCCGACGGCGAAGAGGCCGGCGAACACCGCCGCCGACACGGGGACGCTCGCGAGCGCACCCGCTCCCGCGGCGGCGGGCGACCAGCGCCCGCGGGTCAGGTGCAGGACGCCGCGCGTGACGGCCCAGCCGACCAGCGTGCCGACCACGGCCATGAGCAGCACGTTCGTCCCGAGGGCGCTGAGCCCGCCGTCGGCGAACACGAGCGCCTGCACGAGCAGGACGAGGGTCACGGACAGCATGCCGAGCCACGGCCCGACGAGCGCCGCCGCGAGCGCCCCACCCATGAGGTGCCCGCTCGTGCCCGCCGCGACCGGGTAGTTCAGCATCTGCACGGCGAACACGAAGCCCGTCGTCGCGGCGGTCAGCGCGACGCGGCCGGGTGTGAGGTCGGCCCGCGCCCGGTACGCGGCGTACCCGACGGCCGCGAGGGAGACGACGGCGGTCGTCGCCGACGTGGGGTCGTTCAGGAAGTGGTCGGGGACGTGCATGTCAGGCTCCTGTCGTCTGCAGCATGATGCTCTGATCGGGGTCGTTGCCGGGGTCCGGGACGACGGCCGCTCGGGCGGCACGCGCCGCCGCGGCCCACGTGGCGACGACGGCGTCGAGGCCGGCGTCGTGCGTGCTCGCCCCGAGGTGGCGCGCTACGGCGCCCGGCCCGTCGAGGTCGAGGCGCAACGGGTGCCGCACGGTGGCGACGGCGTCGTCCGGGCGGGCGGCCGGAGGCCGCGTGCCGAGGAGGAGCACCGAGTCGACGACGCGCGCCGTCCCGAGGATCCCGGGCAGCGCGCGGTGCGCACCGAGGTCGAGGTCCTCGACGAACAGCTCGCGCAACGGGTCAGGGTCAGGGATCACCCCGGTGGTCGGTGACCCTGACACGCGGTGAAGCGGTGTCGCCGTGTCAGGGTCATGGATCACCCCGGTGACCTGTCGTCCTGACACGTGCTCGGCGCGTGTGCTCGACCGCAGTCGACCGCCGGTCTCCCCCGTCCGGCCGAGGACGAGCGTCTCGCGCAGCAGCGCGACGGCTCCCGCACCGAGCCGCACGTCGGTGCTTCGCGTGACGTCCGCCCCTTCCGCGACGACGAACGGCAGCGCGTCCCAGACGAGGAGGCCGCCGTCCCCCACGACGACGTCCACCGTCCACGACGCCGCCCGGCCGCGCCCCGTGTAGGCGACGGTGCCCGAGACCTCGACGAGCTCGAGCTCCACGCCCTCCCCGACGTGCACCTCGACGCGCACGTGGTCGCCGCCGAGGAGGAGGGCACGCGTGGCGACGAGCGCGACCCGCGCGACGCCCGGGCCGGTCGAGAGCACGCGCGCGCTGAGCGCCCCGGGGCGCAGGTCGCATCGTACGCGCCCTGCCGCCCGGGTCACCCCGACCCGCGTCGTGCCGTCCATCCGGTCCTCTCCGGTCCTCTGCTGTCGTGCCGAGCTCAGCCGCGCGCGCCGGTCGGCGCGTGGTCGTGGTCGTGACCGGCGTCGCCGTCCTCGTGCGTGTGGAGGAACCCGATCCCGTTCTCGGCGTCCTCGTCCGCGTGGAAGTGCGGCGCCATCGGCCCCGGGTCCTGCGGCACGTGGCTGCCGGCCCGGTGCTCGGCGAGCAGGCCGTGGAGCCACCCGGTGAGAGCGTCGATCGAGTCCTGGTCGAGCCGCGAGAGCGCGAGGACGGGGCCGCCGTCGCGCGCGGCCGTCGCGTCGGCGACCATCTGCGGCACGTCGACGCCGACGTACGGCGCGAGGTCGGTCTTGTTCACGACGAGGAGGTCCGCGCGCGCGATCCCCGGGCCGCCCTTGCGCGCGACGTCACCGCCGCCCGCGACGTCGAGCACGAAGATCTGCGCGTCGACGAGCGCGGGCGAGAACGTCGCGGTGAGGTTGTCGCCGCCGGACTCGACGAGCACGACGTCGAGCGGCGCGAAGTCCTCCTCGAGGTCCTCGACGGCGAGCAGGTTCGCCGTGACGTCGTCGCGGATCGCGGTGTGCGGGCACGCGCCCGTCTCGACCGCGCGGATGCGCTCGGGGTCGAGAACGCCGGCGGACCGCAGGAAGCGCGCGTCCTCGTCGGTGTAGATGTCGTTGGTGATGACGCCGAGCTGCAGCACTCCGGACAGCTCGCGGCACAGCAGCGCGATGAGCGAGCTCTTGCCCGTGCCGACAGGGCCGGCGACGCCGAGGCGCAGGGACCTCGTGGACGTCGCGACGGGGGCGGTGCTCGGGTCGGTCAGGTTGTCAGGCACTGAACAGCCTCTCGGTGGTGCGGGCGTGGATCTCGGCCCACTGCTCGACGAGCGGTGCGCCGTGCGCGGGGATCGCGCGGGGGTCGGTCAGGTGGGCGACGTCGCGGGCGAGCGCGTCGATCGCGGGCTGTGCGGCGACGACCCAGCCGGTCGCGTCGACCGGGTCGACCGGAGCGAGCTTGAGCGTCGCCGCAGCGACGGTCTGCACGTCCTCGTAGCCGACGAGGCGCGCGACCTGCAGCGCGGACAGGCCTGCACACGCGGCCGTCACGCCCAGCACGACGGGGCGCGGTGGCGACGGCGCGCGCATCGTCCGGCCCGACGTCGCCCGGACGTCCTCTCCTGCGGGCATGCCCGACGTCGCCCGGTCGCCCGCGAGGAGGCGGGACGCGTCGTCGAGCCCGACGACGCCCGGGTGCCCAGACCAGAGCCGGCGCAGGAGCCGCAGGTAGCCGCGGCCGAGCCGCTGCGAGGTCTCGCGCAGCGCGGGCGACGGCGTCCGCGCCGCCCAGGCGCGCCATGCGTCGGCGAGGGCGCGGGACGTGGGCGACCACGCGTCGTCGGGCCCGGACGACGGCGAGGCGGGCCGGCGGGGCGCACACGCGGCGTCGGGCAGACCCGCGAGCACCGCGTGCCGCGCGACGACGGCCGTCGCCGCCTCGACGCGCGTCACGGTCGCGAGGCGCGCTCGCACGTAGTCGGGCGCACGCGTCGGGTCCATGTCCGCTCGCAGCGCGGGCTCGAGCCCGGCCGACTGCGTGTGCCCGCCGGTCGGGAGGCGTGCGTCCGCGAGCAGCGCGAGCATGAGCTCGGCCCGGCCACCCCCCTCGTCACCCCCCGTGTCACCGCCCTCGACGCCGCGTCCACGGCGTGCCGGTTCTCCCGTGTCGCTCATGGCTCAGAACAGCGAGTAGAGCTGCGCGAGGGGCAGCCGCTCGGCGGGCGCGGGGACGACGAGCTCGCCGTCGACCTCGATCGCGAACGTCTCCGGGTCGATCTGGATCTGCGGCAGGTAGTCGTTGAGCCTCATCTGGGCCTTGCCGACACCGCGCGTGTCGGCGACGGGCAGGAGCTGGCGCGCGAGACCGAGCCGTTCCTCGAGACCGTCGTCCAGCGCGGCGGGCGACACGAACGACATCGACACGTCCGCGCCGATCGCGTCCGCGAGCGCCGGGCGCATGAGCACGGGCTGGGGCGACGGGATCGACGCGTTCGGGTCTCCGAGCGCGCCCCACACGAGCGCGCCGCCCTTCATGACGACGCTCGGCCGGACGCCGAACAGCTTGGGCTCCCACAGGACGAGGTCTGCCGCCTTGCCCGGCTCGACGGAGCCGACGTAGCCGTCGATGCCGTGCGCGACGGCCGGGTTGATCGTGTACTTCGCGACATAGCGGCGCGCGCGCAGGTTGTCGGCCGGCAGCGCGGGGCCTCGGCCGCCGCCCGGATCGGCGCCGCGGCGGGCCTTCATGACGTGCGCGACCTGCCACGTGCGCGTCACGACCTCGCCGATACGGCCCATCGCCTGCGCGTCCGACGACGTGATGGAGATCGCCCCGAGGTCGTGCAGCACGTCCTCGGCGGCGATCGTCGTGCCGCGGATGCGCGACTCGGCGAACGCGAGGTCCTCCGGGACGGCGGGGTTGAGGTGGTGGCACACCATGAGCATGTCGAGGTGCTCGGCCACGGTGTTCACGGTGTGCGGCAGCGTGGGGTTGGTCGACCCCGGGATGACGTTCGGGTGGCTCGCCACCGTGAGGATGTCGGGTGCGTGCCCGCCGCCCGCGCCCTCGGCGTGGAACGCGTGGATCGACCGGCCGCCGATCGCGCGCAGCGTCGAGTCGACGTACCCGGCCTCGTTGAGCGAGTCCGAGTGCAGCGCGACCTGCAGTCCCCAGTCCTCGGCCGCGCGCAGCGCCGCGTCGATCGCGGCGGGCGTCGAGCCCCAGTCCTCGTGCACCTTGTAGCCGCCTGCGCCCGCCATCGCCTGCTCGCGCAGCCCTTCGGCGCTCACGGTGTTGCCCTTGCCGAGCAGGAGCACGTTGACGGGCAGCCGGTCGAGCGAGCGGTGGATCGCCTCGAGGTGCCACGCACCCGGCGTGACGGTCGTCGCCTTCGTGCCCTCGCTGGGCCCGGTACCGCCCCCCGCGACCGTCGTGATGCCCGTGGCGAGCGCCTCGTGGATCTGCGACGGCGAGATGAGGTGCACGTGCGAGTCGATCCCGCCCGCGGTGAGGATCTTTCCCTCGCCCGAGACGACGTCGGTGGACGGCCCGATGTGCAGGTCCGGGTGCACGCCGTCCGCGACGTCGGGGTTGCCGGCCCGGCCGAGCGCGACGATCCTGCCGTCGCGGATCCCGACGTCCGCCTTGACGATCCCCCACCAGTCGAGCACGACGGCGTTGGTGATCACGGTGTCGAGCGCGCCCTCGGCACGGGTAGTCGACCCCTGCGCCATCGACTCGCGGATCGACTTGCCGCCGCCGAAGACGACCTCCTCGCCGCCGAACGTTCGGTCCTCCTCGACCTCGATCCAGAGGTCGGTGTCGCCCAGGCGCACCTGGTCGCCCTTCGTGGGCCCGTAGAGCGCCACGTAGCGCTCGCGCGAGATCGCGACCATCGCTCAGTCCTCCGGGGTCGTCGTGGTGTCGAGCCGACCGCCGTCGGGCTTGCCGCGCTGGAGGCCGGGCACGCGGCGTCGGCCGCGGAGAGCGACGGCCTCGACCTCGGCGGACGCGCCCGGCTCGAACCGGCGGGACGTTCCCGACGGGACGTCGAGCCGGAAGCCGTGCGCTGCGGTCCTGTCGAGGTCGAGCGCGGCGTTGGCGTCAGGCAGGTGCAGGTGCGACCCGATCTGCACGGGCCGGTCCCCGGTGTTCGTCACCACGAGCGTGATCCGCTCGTCGTCGGTGCGGTCGGCGTTGAGGACGACCGGGACGTCCTCCGCGCCCTGCTTGAGCCGGATCGCGCCCGGCCCGCTCGTGCTGATACCCGCCATCGTCGGCTCCGTCCTGCGCTGCTGGTCGTACGGGTCGCCGGTCAGGCGATCGGCTGGTGGATGGTGACGAGCTTGCGACCATCGGGGAACGTCGCCTCGACCTGCACGTCGGGGAGCATCTCGGCGACGCCCTCCATGACCTCGTCGCGGCCCAGGACCTCGCGGCCGGAGACCATGAGCTCGGCGACGCTCACGCCTTCGCGCGCCCGCTCGATCACCCACGTGGTGAGGAGCGCGACCGTCTCGGGATAGTTGAGGAGCACGCCGCGCTCGCGCCGGTCGCGGGCGACCATGCCCGCGACGGCGAGCAGCAGCTTCTCGGTGTCACCAGGTGTCAGGTGCATGGCGGTGATCCTGCCCGTCGCATGTGTCCGATGTGTATACGCGGCGTTATACGCGTGTGTACCGCACCCTTGACGGCGTCGTCCACGTGCCGGGACCGAGCCTTCGCGGGCCACACGCGGCCACCACGCTCCCAGGATGCCGCCGAACCCCGGGTTGTGCGCCACCAGCGGCCAGCATCGGCCCGCAACCCCGGGCTCGGCGCAGGGACGGCACGACGAAGGCCGCCGACCGGGCGAACCCGGCCGACGGCCTTCGGTGCTGCTGGTGCGTCCGGACGGGCCGGACGGGTCAGGCGTGGATCAGAAGTCCATGCCGCCCATGCCGCCGTCGCCACCCGGCGCCGGCGCGTTCTTCTCCGGCTTGTCCGCCACGACGGCCTCGGTCGTGAGGAAGAGCGCCGCGATGGAGGCGGCGTTCTGCAGCGCGGAGCGCGTGACCTTGACCGGGTCGTTCACGCCGGCGGCGAGGAGGTCCTCGTAGACACCGGTCGCGGCGTTGAGGCCGTGACCCGACGGGAGGTTGCGGACCTTCTCGGCCACGACGCCGCCCTCGAGACCGGCGTTGATCGCGATCTGCTTGAGCGGGGCGTCGATCGCGGCGCGCACGATCGCGGCACCGGTCGCCTCGTCACCCTCGAGCTCGAGCTTCTCGAACGCCACGGCACCGGCCTGGATGAGCGCGACGCCACCACCGGCGACGATGCCCTCCTCGACGGCAGCCTTCGCGTTGCGCACGGCGTCCTCGATGCGGTGCTTGCGCTCCTTGAGCTCGACCTCGGTCGCCGCGCCGGCCTTGATGACCGCCACGCCGCCCGCGAGCTTCGCGAGACGCTCCTGGAGCTTCTCGCGGTCGTAGTCGGAGTCCGACTTCTCGATCTCGCCACGGATCTGGTTCACGCGACCCGCGATGAGGTCGGCGTCGCCCGCACCCTCGACGATCGTGGTCTCGTCCTTGGTGACGACGACCTTGCGCGCCTGGCCGAGCAGGTCCAGCGTCGCGTTCTCGAGCTTGAGGCCCACCGTCTCGGTGATGACCTGGCCGCCGGTGAGGATCGCGATGTCCTGGAGCATGGCCTTGCGGCGGTCGCCGAAGCCCGGGGCCTTGACGGCGACGGACTTGAACGTGCCACGGATCTTGTTGAGCACCAGCGTCGCGAGGGCCTCGCCCTCGACGTCCTCGGCGATGATGAGGAGCGAGCGCCCCTGCTTCATGACCTGGTCGAGGACGGGGAGCAGGTCCTTCACGTTCGAGATCTTGGACTCGACGATGAGGACGTACGGGTCCTCGAGCACGGCCTCCTGGCGCTCGGGGTCCGTCTCGAAGTAGCGCGCGAGGAAGCCCTTGTCGAAGCGCATGCCCTCGGTGAGCTCGAGCTCGAGGCCGAACGTGTTCGACTCCTCGACCGTGATGACGCCCTCCTTGCCCACCTTGTCGAGGGCCTCGGCGATGAGCTCGCCGATCGCGGGGTCGCCGGCGGAGATGGCGGCCGTGGCGGCGATCTCCTCCTTGGTCTCGATCTCCTTGGCGGCGTTGAGCAGCTGCTCGGTCACCGCGTCGACGGCCTTCTCGATGCCGCGCTTGAGAGCGATCGGGTTCGAGCCGGCGGCGACGTTGCGCAGACCCTCGCGCACGAGCGCCTGGGCGAGCACAGTCGCGGTGGTGGTGCCGTCACCCGCGACGTCGTCCGTCTTCTTGGCGACCTCCTTGACGAGCTCCGCACCGATCTTCTCGTACGGGTCCTCGAGCTCGATCTCCTTGGCGATGGAGACGCCGTCGTTCGTGATCGTCGGCGCGCCCCACTTCTTGTCGAGCACGACGTTGCGGCCCTTGGGGCCGAGGGTGACCTTCACGGTGTCGGCGAGGACGTTGAGCCCGCGCTCCATCCCGCGACGGGCCTCCTCGTTGAAGGCGATGATCTTTGCCATGGGGAATGATCCTCCGCTGGTGGCTTTCGGCGGTCGGCGGGCGCCCGCGACGGACGACCCGCGTCGGGCGGCGTTCATGTCACGCCGCCGGGGCGGGCCTCACCTGTCGACCTGGTGTTGTTGCGCGGCACCCGCCTGGACGGCTGCCTGCGCTGGTCACTTCTGTCACTCTCACGAGGAGAGTGCTAACGCCATTATTGGCACTCTCACCCTGCGAGTGCAAGACAGTGCCGCCCCCGTCCTCGCGGTATCGCGCCGGGCGGAATCCGGCGCCCGGTCCCCGCCGTGGTCGCGCTCCCCTAGGATGCGCGGTGTGATCCGCGCAACAGCGACGTGGCGCCTCGGTGCGGTGGCCGGCTTCGTGCTGGTCCCGAGCCTGGGGCTCAGCGCGGCGACCGCCTCCGCCGAACCGGTGGGCGAGCACATCGACCTCTACCAGGACGGTGTCGCCGTCACCTCCGGCGCGCTCCTGCGCCTGCCGTCCGGGACCGCCGCGACCTATCTCGAGGGGAGCCGCGTCCTCGACCCGGCGAGCCTGGACGCCGCCGTGCTCGCCGCGGGGGTCGACCCCGCCGACGGCGAGGCGAACCGCCTCGCGCAGGTCGCGGGCGCACCCATCGACGCCGCCGCACTCCTCGACGCGTCCGCCGCGGCCGACGCCGCCGCCGCCTCGCGCGCCTGGCTCGCAGCAGGCACGGTCCCCGGGGCGGGCGGGCCGTACGCGGACCTGGGCGAGGACGCGCTGCTCGACCTGCGTGCCCTCGTGCTCGACAACGGGGCGTCGCTCGCCGCGCCCTCGCCCAAGTGGCGGTACGTGTGGCCACGCGACGCGTCGTTCACCGCGGCGGCGCTCGCCCGCACGGGTCACGTCGACGAGGCCCTCGACGTGCTCGGGTTCCTGGGCCAGGTGCAGGAGGAGGACGGGTCCTTCCACGCGCGGTACCTGCCGGACGGCACCGGCGTCCCCGACGACCGCGGGCTCCAGTCCGACGGGACCGGCTGGGCGCTGTGGGCGGCGGCCGTCGTGGTCGCCGAGGCTCCCGAGGCGGACCGGGCCGACGTCGTCGCCCGCCTGCGTCCCCTCGTCGACGCGTCCACCGCCCACGCGCTGTCGCTCGTCGCCGGAGCCGGCGCGCTGCCGCCGGCGTCGAGCGACTACTGGGAGGTCGAGCCGACGTCGCTCACGCTCGGCACCGCAGGGCCTCTCCTCGCGGGCCTCGAGGCGGCGTCCGACTTCTACCGGACCGCGGCGACGCTCGAGCACCCGCGCCGCGCGACGGTGTACGGCGCGGGACTCGGCAGGGTCCCCCGGCCGGCGACGACGGCGGAGGCAGCCGGCACGGCCGAGAGCACGGCAGGCAGCACGGCGGAGGTCGTGCTCGACGCGAGCGCCACGGCGGGCCCGTGGACCCGCGTGGTGCAGACGTCGCGCGCCGCGGAGCGTCTGCGTACCGCCGTCGAGGACGCGTTCGGCAGCCAGGGGTACCCGCGGCACGTCACCGGTGGCCCACGGGACGCCTCGACGGCGTTCGTCCTCCCGCCGTTCCAGCCGGAGCCGCTCGACGGCGCGCAACAGGCCTGGCAGGCCTCGGTCACCGAGATGCTGCGGCCGGCCGGTGGGCTCGCCCCCGGTGCGGGGTGGCGCGAGGACGGCATCTCGTGGACGCCGCAGACGTCGCTCTACGCCCTGACCGCCGCGTCGTCGTCCGACGCCGAGGACCGTGCGGACGCCCGCGAGTGGCTGCGCTGGGTCGACGAGCACCGCACGGCGTCCGGCGCGATCCCGGAGAAGGTGCTGGCCGACGGGTCCCCCGCGGCGGTCGCACCGTTGTCGTGGAGCTCCGCGCTCGTCGTCCTCGCACTCGTCGAGCTCGACGCCGCTGGCTGACTCGCTGAGCTGCGGCACTACGTCGCCGGACTGCGGTCCTCCCGCGGCGCGAGGTCCGGGGCGTCGCGCACGTCGAACTCGCGGCGCAGCACCCGGCGCGCGGCGTACCAGCCGCCGAGGCCGTGCACGCCCGGTCCGGGCGGCGTCGACGCGGAGCAGAGGTACACGCCCTCCAGCCCGACCGCGTACGGGTCCGGGCGGAGGCTGGGGCGCGCGACCATCTGCCACATCGTCACCGCGCCGCCCGCGATGTCGCCGTCGACGTAGCTCTCGTCGTGCCGGCTCATCTCCGCGGCCGGTACGCAGCGCGACGCCACGACCACGTCGCGGAAACCCGGGGCGAAGCGCTCGATCTGGGCCACGACGTCCTCCGTGACGTCGCGCGTCGACCCGGCGGGCACGTGCGCGTACGTCCACAGCGGCCGGAGCCCGCCGGCCCCGCGCCCGGGGTCGACGACGGTCGGGTCGCTCACGAGCAGCATCGGGCGCTCCGCGTGGCGGCCGGCCGCGACCTCCGACTCGGCGAAAGCCATGTCGGCGCGCGATCCCCCGACGTGCACCGTGCCCGCCCGGCCGACCTCCGCGTCCGCCCACGGGACCGGCCCCGAGAGCACGAGGTCGACCTTCGCCGCGGCGTCGCCGTGCCGGAACCGCCGCAACGAGGCCGCGGCATGCGGGTTCAGTCGGTCGGCGAAGACGTCCGCGACGACGCGCGGCACGGTGTCGAACACGTAGGCCCGGGCCCGGGGCAGGTCGGCGCGGGACGCCACCCGGTGACCGGTCACGACGTCACCCCCGTGCGCGCGCAGGTCCTCGACGAGCGCCGCGACGATCGCACCGGACCCGCCGCGCGGGATCGGCCAGCCGCCCGGGGCGTGGCCGAGCCCCGCGAGGAGCAGCGCGGTCCCGGCACCGGCGAGCGAGGGCAGCGGGGTGATGGCGTGCGCGGCGACGCCCGTGAGCAGCGCCGCGGCCTCCTCGGTCGAGAAGCGACGGTCCCATGCACGGCTGCCCTGCTCGAGCACCGCCGCGCCGAACCGGGCCGCGACAGCGGCGCCCTTCGGCCGCAGCACGCGGGCCGGCACCGAGCGCTTGTCGCTCAGCGCGAGCGCGACGACGTCCCGCCACCCGTGCGCGAGGGGCCCGAGCAGCGCACGCCAGGCCGCGCCGTCGGGACCGCCGAGCCGCTCGGCCGTGCGGTCGAGGTCGCGGTAGGCGATGCCGGCCCGACCGCCGTCGAGCGGCTGGGCGTACGAGACCTCCGGGACGAGGAGGTCGACCCCGCGCCCGCCGAGGTCGAACGCCTCGAAGAAGGGCGACGCCCAGGCCATGGGGTGGACGGCCGAGCACACGTCGTGGACGACCCCGTCGGCCAGGCCCAGGTCGAGCGTCCGCGCACCGCCGCCGACCGTCGGCTGCGCCTCCAGCACGCGGACCGTCAGCCCGGCACGGGCGAGCGTCACCGCTGCCGCGAGACCGTTCGGGCCCGAGCCCACGACGACCGCGTCGAGGTTCTCCACCGCGCCCGCCTGCTCAGTCCCTCGGCCGCACCGTCGTCAGCACGGTCAGAGCGGCCGCACCGCCTCGGCCTGCGGTCCCTTCGTGCCCTGGCCGAGCTCGAACTCGACCTGCTGCCCCTCCTCGAGGGAGCGGTAGCCGTCGGACTGGATGGCGCTGAAGTGGACGAACAGGTCCTGACCACCGCTGGCCGGGGTGATGAACCCGTAGCCCTTCTCGGCGTTGAACCACTTCACGGTGCCCTGAGCCATCGAGATCTCCTCGTGCGTCGTCACCCACGGGGCGACCGCCGCCTCGTGGTACGGCGAGCCTAGCGGCGACGGCGGGCCGGCGGAAGGAGAACGCGGGCCCGGTCAGCCCGCGGGCGTGAGCTCGGTCGTGATGACGACCATGACGTCGCCGGAACGCAGCGTCTCCTGGGTCACCTGCTCCGCGGGGATGCCGAGGATGGCCGCCACGGCGGCCGCCGTGTCGCTGCGGTTCTCGGTGTACCAGACCACGTTGCCCGTCGCGCCCGACTCTCCGGGGAAGTCCTCGGCGGTGGTGTTCGTGAAGCCGCGCCCGTCGAGGGCGTCCTTGCCGGTCCCCGCGGAGCCGGTCGGACCGCCGTCGTTCATCACGCGGACGAGCGCGCTCGGGTCGGCGACCGCCATGAGACCGTCGATGTCCGGAGCGGCCGGGGTCTCCTCGACCGGGGGCTCCTCGGTCTCGGCCGGGGGCTCCTCCGTCTCGGCGGGCGCCTCGGTCTCGCCGTCGCCCGGCGTCTCCGTGGACTCCCCGGCGGGATCGGTGGACTCCGCCTGGGGCGGCGCCTCGCCGTTCCCGTCCGACAGCAGCGTGAAGCCGCCGTACGCGAGCCCGGCGAAGACCACGGCCACGAGGAGGAACGGCCAGGTCTTGCTCCACCGGGTGCGGGGTGAGCGGTGCACGCCGACGGGCGCACCCTGCGGCGCGGGAGCGTCGAACTCGTCGGGCGCGTAGGGGTAGCGGCTCTTCGTCACGGCGACAGGGTAGCCCGGTCGAGGCCGATGGCTAAACGTCCGGTTCGCCGGTTCTCCACGGCTCGCCCCGCCTCAGAGACCTTCGAGACGGCGCGCGGTCCGGGCGCGCTGGCGCGTGGACCGCATGCGCCGCAGGCGCTTCACGAGCATCGGGTCGTGCGCGAGCGCGGCCGGCGAGTCGATGAGCGCGTTGAGCACCTGGTAGTACCGGGTGGCGGACAGGTCGAACAGCTCGCGCACCGCCTGCTCCTTGGCGCCCGCGTACTTCCACCACTGCCGCTCGAAGTCGAGGATCTCCCGGTCGCGCGCGCTCAGTCCCGACGCCGCGTCGTCGCTGCCGTCGGGCGCGGTCGCGCCGGGCCCCTCGAGGACGTGTGCCGCCTCGCTCATGGTTCCCTCCCGTCGTGCACGTTCTCGTCACCGAAACCGTCCGCCCCGATCGCGTCGCGACCGTCGGACCGTCCCCAGGGTACGCAGCGAACCACACCGGTGTCATTCGTCCTCGCCGGGCGCGGGCTACGCTCGGTGCTCGTGGAGAGCGCACCCGGAACGACCCGTCCCCCGCTCGCGAGCGTCATGGCTCCCGACTGGGCCGAGGCGCTCGCGCCCCTCGAGGCGCAGCTGCACGCGACGGGCGACTTCCTCCGTGCGGAGGTCGCCGCCGGCCGCGAGTACCTGCCCGCGCCGTCGGCCATCCTCAACGCGTTCTCGCGCCCGCTCGCGGAGGTGCGCGTGCTCGTCGTCGGGCAGGACCCGTACCCCACGCCCGGCCACCCGATGGGCCTGTCCTTCTCGGTGCAGCCCCACGTGCGCCCCGTGCCGCGCTCCCTGCAGAACATCTTCGCGGAGCTCGCGGACGACGTCGGGGCCCCGACCCCCGCGACGGGCGACCTGTCGGCGTGGAGCGACCAGGGCGTCATGCTGCTCAACAGGGTCCTGACCGTGCGTCCCGGCGAGCCGGGATCGCACCGCGGCCAGGGCTGGGAGGCCTTCACCGAGGCCGCGATCCGGGCGCTCGTCGCGCGCGACGCCCCCCTGGTCGCGATCCTCTGGGGCCGCGACGCCGCGACGCTGCGCCCGATGCTCGGCGACACCCCCGTCGTCGCCAGCGCGCACCCGAGTCCGCTCTCGGCCCGCCGCGGCTTCTTCGGCTCCCGCCCGTTCTCGCGCGTCAACGAGCTCCTCGTCGCGCAAGGCGCCGCCCCCGTCGACTGGCACCTGCCGACCACCTAGGGGCCTGGACCGCGAGAGTCCTGGGTCTTGGCCGTACCGCAGGTCGTGGCGAGGCGACGGACGAGCGGTGGTGGACGGGACGCGCGCGCGGTCGTGGTGGGTCTGGCGGGAGCCGCGAGGAACGAGCGGCGGATGGTAGACCGCGCGCGCGTCCCGGGAACCACCGCGGAACTGCCCCTCACCGCGACCCCTTGAGCTGCCGGGACCACGCGAGCGGTAGGAGCAGAATGGTCGGGTGACGACGCCGAACCCGACGACCTCCCCGTCCGCCGGAACGCCCGCCCCCGAGACCGCCCCACCGCGCTGGAACAGCTACGTCGCGGTCGGTGACTCGTTCAGCGAAGGGCTGTGGGACCCGTACCCCGGCCAGGACGACCACCAGCGCGGCTGGGCCGACCTCCTCGCGCAGCACCTCGCGGTGCGCCGTGTCGCCGCGGGCGACGAGCCGCTGCGGTACGCCAACCTCGCGATCCGCGGCCGCAAGCTCCGGTCGATCCTCACGGAGCAGGTGCCCGCGGCCCTCGCCCTGCAGCCGGACCTCGTGAGCGTCATCGGTGGCGGGAACGACATCCTGCGTCCGAACGCCGACGTCGACCGCCTCGCGCGCAACCTCGAGCACGCGGTCGCCCGACTGCGGGCCGCGGGGATCGACGTGCTGATGGGCACGGGCTTCGACGCGTCGCACTCGCCGCTCGTCGGGCTGACGCGATCGCGCGTCGGGGTCTACAACGCGCACATCTGGGCCATCGCGCGGCGGCAGGGCGCGTACGTCGTGGACCTCTGGGGTCTGCGCGCGCTGCAGGACTGGCGCATGTGGTCCGACGACCGGATCCACCTCACGCCCGAGGGGCACCGGCGCGTCGCGCAGGCGGCGCTCGTCGGGCTGGGCCAGGCGCCCGACGACGCGGCCTGGGACGACCCGCTGACCCCCCTGCCGCCGTCGCCCGCGATCGACCGCGCGCGGCAGCACGGGCAGTGGGTGCGCGCGCACGTCGGGCCGTGGGTGCAGCGCCGCCTCACGGGGACGTCGTCGGGCGACGGGAGGCTGCCGAAGGCACCCGAGCTCCAGCCGGTCCCGCTCGCGGAGGGCTGAGGACGACGAAGCCCCCGACCTCGTGGAGGTCGGGGGCTCGCGCGGAGCCGCCTGTCGGGTTCGAACCGACGACCTTTCGCTTACAAGGCGAGTGCTCTACCAGCTGAGCTAAGGCGGCGCACCGGCTCGCGCCGGACGAGAGAGCAGGATACCCGCTCGTCCGGCGCGACCCGGTCGGACGTCAGCCCTGCTGTGCGGCCTCGACCGCGGCGGGCAGCGCGCTCGGGTCGGACCAGTTGCCGTCCCAGCGCTCACCGTCGATCGCGATCGTCGGTGTGCCGAACCCGCCGGACTGCGGGTTGGCGAGCGACTCGTCCTGGGTGACGAGGTTCGTGGCCGTCGCGGCCCAGTCGGCGAACTCCTCGGTGGCCGTGCCGTCGGCGATCTGTGCCGCGACGTCGGCGGGGACGCCGGCCTGCTCGGCGAGGTCCGCGATCTGCTCGTCGGTCAGGCCCTCGGAGCCCTCGGCGGGCTGGTTGGCGAACAGGATGCTGTTGAACTCGTTCATGGCCTCGGGGGCCTGGTCGGCGACGAAGCCGGCGGCAGCCGCCGCACGCGTGGAGAACTGCGAGCCCTGCGAGTAGCGGTCGAGGATCGACACGGGGTGCAGCACGACGGTGATGTCGCCGGACTCGCGCAGCGCGTCGAGCTGCGCGCCGTTCGCCTCCTCGAAGTCGCCGCAGATGGGGCACATGTAGTCGAGGTAGACCGCGACCTCGACGGCGTCCGCTCCGTTGTCGGTGCCGGCCGCGCCGTCGGCCCCCATCGGGATGCCGCCGTCGGTGGAGTTCTCGGGGTTCGTGACCTCGCTGAGGTTCCCCGCGGTGACGGCGTCGATGGTCTCGTTCTGGTCGTTCAGCGCGGGGATGAAGAAGTAGAGGAACACGCCGATGAGGACGGCCAGACCGGCGACGAGCGCGCCGATCGTGATGAGCCGGTTGCGGCGGTCGCGCTTGGCCTGCGCCTCGCGGAGCGCGAGGGCCTCGGCGCGCGCGGCGTCGCGGCGCTGGGCCTTGGTCTGGGGTTCGTTGCTGGGCATGGTGGGTCCTTCGGGTGCGGTGCGGTCGTCGTGCGGGGACGACGGAGGGCGGGGCGTGCCGCCGTCGGGCTCGGCGTGCGGGAGCCGTCAGGCGAGGGCGGCCACGGGGGGTCCGCGCCGGGTGCGCACCACGGCGTCGGCGAGGTGGTGCAGCGCGGCGGGGACGACGTCGGGCCGCGGCAGCCGCTGGGCACGCGGCCCGACGACCCTCCGTCCCTGCGAGGCGCCGAGGACACGGGCGAGGAGTGCGGCCAGGACACGCCGTGTCCCGGCGGACAGCTCGCGGGCCCGCGCGTGCGCACGGCGCACGCGCGCCGAGACGCCCCAGGCCACGAGCGCGGCGACCGCGTGGCCCAGCAGGACGGGCACGGCGAGCACGCCCAGCACGGTCACCATCGTGGCGCCGTCACCGCCGAGCGCCGTCCCGGACGGGCAGTCGGGCGTCTCGTGGACGAGCGCGAGGTGCATCCCCGCGATCCCCCAGACGCCGGGGACGGTCACGCACTGGTGCACGACGGCGAACCCGCGGTCCGCGAGGGTCGTCAGCAGGGCTGCGGCGACGGTGAGGAGCAGGACGACGGGGCCGAGGAACGGCCCGGTCGCGGGCATGACGGACGCCCGCGTCGCGCCGCGCGGGAGGCCGCGCGTGACCGTCGTCCGGAGCACGGCGCCCAGACTACACACGCCGCCTGGGACGGGCCTGGGTGCCGACCGGACGCCGGTCACCCGCCCCGGGGTTCAGCGCAGGTCCGGCGGGCCCGGGAACGGCCACCACTCGACGGGGCGGTCCGACGCGAGCAGCACCACGCACACGACGGTGAGGGCGATCCCGAGGCCGAGGAGGACGAGAGTCCCGGTGCGCCCGGGGGCGACCCGGGCGAGCGCGGTGCGCGTCCCGTAGCGCGTGAGGTACGTGAGCGGGCCGACCCACGCGAGCACGACCGCCGCGAGCATCGCGACCACGAGCAGGACGGTCGTCACGACGGGCGGGTTGCCGCCGTCGGGGCCCTCGACGACGACCCAGCGGTCCGCCTCGAGGAGCCACCACCCCGCCACGACGACCAGCACTCCCGCGCACGCCGCGACGAGCAGCGACGGGAGCGCGCCGAGGATCGCGCGGAGGACGTACCAGGGCGACGCGGCGACGGAGCGCGCCGTGTCGCTGCGCTGGACGCCACGCCGCTCACGGCGCGTGTGCAGGGACTCCGTGGTGACGCCGACGACGCGCGCGAGGACGACGAACAGCGTGAGGGCGCCGAACGCGAGCCCGGGGAACATCGCCCCCAGGAGGACGAGGGGCACCGCGAGGAGCATGAGCGCCGTGCGCCGGGACGCCGGCACGGGCCGCACGTACAGCGGCTCGCCGGCCTCGTCGGAGGGGGGCGCCCCGAGGTCGTCGAGCAGGTCGGGGTCGGCCGGGCCACCCGCGGGCACGGCGACGGTACGGCCGTCGTTCACCTGCGTCTGGGACGCGGGCAGGGGTGGCGGCACGACCGCGGGCGCAGCAGCCCACGCGGCACCCGCAGCGGCACCCGCGACGGCGGCGGCGGGTGCCACGACCTGCGTCGGGCCGGTCGGCGGCCCGACGAGCTGGGTGGGGGCGTCGCCCGTGTCGGCGGCCCGGCGCAGCGCCGCGACGACCTCGGTCGGGCCGAGACGCCGGGAGGGGTCGGCGTGCAGCGCGCCCGCGAGCGCCTGTGCGGTGACGGGCCCGAGGCCGGCGAGGTCGGGTCGTCCGCTGCGGGCCCGGGCGAGCACGACGTCGGTCGGCCGCACGCCGAACGGGGCCCGGCCCGTGGCCGCGTAGGCGAGCAGCGCGGCCCAGCCCCACCAGTCGGTGTCCGCGCTCGGCGCCGCGCCCTCGAGCAGCTCGGGCGCGAGGTAGCCGGGCGTGCCCATGACCAGTCCGGTCGACGTCACCCGCGCGTCCTCGAGACCCTGCGCGATGCCGAAGTCGATGAGCACGGGACCGCGCGACGCCACGAGGACGTTGCTCGGCTTGAGGTCGCGGTGGATGACGCCCGCCGCGTGGACGGCCTCGAGCGCCGCGGCGAGCTGGTCCGCGAGCTCGTACAGGTCCCAGGCGTCGAGCGGGCCGCCGTCCGCGACCTCGTCCTCGAGCGTCGGTCCGTCGACGAGCTCGGTGACGATGAACGCGTCCGGGCCGTCGAGCTCGACGTCGAGGATCTGCGCGACGGCGGGGTGTCGCAGCCGCTGCAGGGCCAGCGCCTCGCGCCGCAACCGCTCGCGGCCCTGCGCCGCCGCGTCGACGTCGACGTGCGCGTGGAGGAACTTGATCGCGACGAGGTTGCCGCCGCCGTCGTGCGCGCTGTGCACCGTCCCCATGGCGCCCGAGCCGAGGCGCGCGCCGACGAGGTAGCCGCCGACCTCGCTGCCGGGGGCCGGCCCGCGTCCGCCCGCCGTCGGTGCGACGCGCTGCGTGGACTCCTCCATGGTGACAAGGTAGCCGCAGACGCGACGTCCGGCGGCCCGGGACGCTCGGTGTCGACCCGCGCCGTGCGCGACCGTCCGTCTACCCTGGGACGCGTCATCCGCGTTCCATCGAAGCACAAGGAGAATTCCGTTGTCAGGCAAAGAGGGGTTCGATCTCGTCGTCGTGGCCAACCGGCTGCCCGTGGACTTCACGGTGGACGCCGGGGGTGACGTCTCGTGGAGCCGCTCGCCGGGCGGCCTGGTCACGGCTCTCGAGGCGGTCATGCAGGCGTCCGACGGCGCGTGGGTCGGCTGGTCCGGCGCCCCGGACCTCGCGCACGAGCCGTTCGACGCGGACGACATGCGCCTCGTCCCCGTGACCCTGAGCGCCGACGAGATCGAGCGCTACTACGAGGGCTTCTCCAACGACACGCTCTGGCCGCTCTACCACGACGTCATCTCGCCGCCCACCTACCACCGCACCTGGTGGGAGGCGTACCGGCGCGTCAACCAGCGCTTCGCCGACGCCGCCGTCGCGCAGGCGGCGCCGGGCGCCGTCGTGTGGGTGCACGACTACCAGCTCCAGCTCGTGCCGCAGATGGTCCGCGAGCAGCGGCCCGACGTGCGGATCGGGTTCTTCAACCACATCCCCTTCCCCCCGCTCGAGCTCTTCCAGCAGCTCCCGTGGCGGCGCCAGGTCCTCGACGGGCTCCTCGGCGCGGACCTGGTCGGCTTCCAGCGGGCGGGCGACGCCGCGAACTTCATCCGCGCGGTCCGCAGGCTGCGCGCGTACACCACGCGCGGCCCGATGATCACGGTCCCCACCGCCGAGGGGCGCGACCGGCACGTGCGCGCCGCCGCGTTCCCCATCTCCATCGACTCGCGGCGGTTCGACGAGCTCGCGCGCACGCCCGAGGTGCAGCAGCGGGCCCGCGAGGTCCGCGCGGACCTCGGCGACCCCGACGTCATGATCCTCGGCGTCGACCGCCTCGACTACACGAAGGGCATCCGGCACCGCATCAAGGCGTACGGCGAGCTGCTGCAGGACGGCCGGCTCGACGTCGAGCACGCGACGCTCGTGCAGGTCGCGAGCCCGAGCCGCGAGAACGTGGACGCCTACCAGGAGCTGCGCGAGCACGTCGAGGGCGCCGTGGGCCGCATCAACGGCGAGTACGCCGAGATCGGGCACGCGGCCATCCACTACCTGCACCACTCGTACCCGCCCGAGGAGATGGCCGCCCTCTACCTCGCGGCGGACGTCATGCTCGTCACGTCGCTGCGCGACGGCATGAACCTCGTCGCCAAGGAGTACGTCGCGGCCCGCTCCGACGACCGCGGCGTCCTCGTCCTGTCGGAGTTCACGGGCGCCGCGGACGAACTCGCGTCGGGCGCGCTGCTCGTCAACCCGCACGACATCGACGGGATGAAGGACATCATCGTCGCGGCCGCGCACATGGACCACCGCGAGCAGCGCAAGCGCATGCGCCGGCTGCGCCGCCGTGTCCTCACGGACGACGTCGCCAAGTGGTCGGAGTCGTTCCTCGGCGTGCTGACCGCCATGCCGTCGCGGGTGCCGCGCCGCTCCTCGGGGTCCACCGAGCCCGCCGACCGGGGTCAGCAGGGCGACGCCGTGGAGCGCCGGGCATGAGCGAGGGTGCACCGGCCCCCGTCACGCTGCCGCCCGACGTCGCCGAGGCCGTCCTCGCATTCGCGGCCGACGGCGACCGGCCGCCCCGCGCGCGCCTCGTCGCCCTCGACTTCGACGGGACGCTCGCGCCCCTCGTCGACGACCCCCTGGCCGCGCGCATGACGCCCGCGGCCCGCGCCGCCGTGGACCGCCTCGCGGCGGCGCTGCAGGGGACGACGACGCGGCTCGCCCTCGTGTCGGGGCGCAACCTCACCGATCTCGCCGAGCGCGGGGAACCTCCGGTCGGGACGTTCCTCGTCGGGAGCCACGGCGCCGAGACCGGGCACGTGACCGAGCACGGGGTGGACGCCGTGCCGCTCGTGCTCACCGACGACCAGGAGCGCGCGCTCGCCGAGCTGCGGACCGGCCTGGCCGCCGCGGTCGCCGGGCGCGAGGGCGCCTGGGTGCAGGACAAGCCGAGCGCCGCCGTCCTGCACACGCGGCTCGCCTCCGCCGAGGACACCCTCGCGGCCGAGGCCGCGGCCGACGCGGTGGCCGAGCACCTCGGGCTGCACGCGATGCACGGCAAGGACGTCGTCGAGATCGCCGTCCTCACCGTGTCGAAGGGCGAGGCGGTGGACCGGCTGCGCGACGACGTCGGGCAGGACGCCGGGACGACCGGCCGCACGCGCGTCCTGTACGCGGGCGACGACACGACCGACGAGACGGCCCTGGCGATCCTCGACGGCGACGACCTGGGCATCAAGGTCGGTCCCGGCGAGACCGCTGCGGCGGTGCGCGTGCCCGACGCCGACACGCTGGCCGCCGCGCTCGACCTCCTCGCGCGCGCCCTGGCCGGTGAGGTCGGGACCGGATCGTGACCTCGGCGGCACCGGGGTGTGACCTAGCACTCAGCAGCCGGGGGTAGTATCGGCTCCACGATGACGTCGGGTCCCTGTCTACGTGGGGGTCCGACTTCATTTGTGTCGTCGAAGACACGCTCGTCCGCCATCGCGAACAGCTACGTCGAAGTGGCACGTCACTGCACAACGGATCGTCCGGCACGTACCTGCCGGTGGAGGGATGTACCCATCATGGCTACGGTCACCTACGACCACGCAACGCGGCTCTACCCCGGGACCGAGCGCCCCGCGGTGGACCAGCTGAACCTGCACATCGAGGACGG
This sequence comes from Cellulosimicrobium sp. Marseille-Q4280, assembly GCF_943181405.1. Classification (GTDB taxonomy): domain Bacteria; phylum Actinomycetota; class Actinomycetes; order Actinomycetales; family Cellulomonadaceae; genus Cellulosimicrobium. The sequence continues at coordinate 567,980 of NZ_CALPBY010000001.1, read as the reverse complement.
CGAGTTCCTCGTCCTCGTCGGCCCCTCGGGCTGCGGCAAGTCGACCTCGCTCCGCATGCTCGCGGGCCTCGAGGACGTCAACGCGGGCAACATCTACATCGGCGACCGCGACGTCACGGACGTCCAGCCGAAGGACCGCGACATCGCGATGGTGTTCCAGAACTACGCGCTGTACCCGCACATGTCCGTCGCGGACAACATGGGCTTCGCGCTGAAGATCGCCGGCACGCCGAAGGCGGAGATCCGCCAGCGCGTCGAGGAGGCCGCGAAGATCCTCGACCTCACCGAGTACCTGGACCGCAAGCCGAAGGCGCTCTCCGGCGGTCAGCGCCAGCGCGTCGCCATGGGCCGCGCCATCGTGCGCCAGCCCCAGGTGTTCCTCATGGACGAGCCGCTGTCGAACCTCGACGCCAAGCTCCGCGTCCAGACCCGTACGCAGATCGCGTCGCTCCAGCGTCGTCTCGGCGTCACCACGGTCTACGTCACGCACGACCAGACCGAGGCCCTCACGATGGGTGACCGCATCGCGGTCCTCAAGGACGGTCTGCTCCAGCAGGTCGGCACCCCGCGCGAGATGTACGACACCCCGCAGAACGTGTTCGTCGCGGGCTTCATCGGCTCGCCGGCCATGAACATCGGTACGTTCACCGTCAACGGTGGCGTCGCCGAGGTCGGCCCGGCCCGCCTGCCGCTCGAGCGCGACGTGGCCGCGAAGCTCACCGAGGCCGACAACGGCAAGGTGACGATCGGCTTCCGTCCCGAGGCCCTCGACGTCGTGTCGCAGGCCAACGAGAGCGCGTTCCCCGTCGAGGTGAACATCGTCGAGGAGCTCGGCTCCGACGCGTTCGTCTACGGCACCCTCAAGGGCGAGCTGGCCGCGCAGGCCGAGGTCCACTCGGGTGCCGGCGACAACCAGGTCATCGTCCGCGTCGACCCGCGCAACGTCCCCACCAAGGGCGAGCGCATCTACGTGGCGATCCGCCCGGGCAACTCGCACGTCTTCTCGGCTGCCTCGGGCCAGCGCCTCAGCTGACCTCCGCACCGCCGACGGGGCGGGTCCGACCTCCGCGTCGGGCCCGCCCTTCGTCGTCCACCCCGAAGCCCGCCGAACCCGGGCTTACGCGCCACCGGAGCCCATCTCTGCCCCACAACCCAGGGTTCGGCGTCAGGACGAGCCGACGCCGGAGCGGGGGTGGGGCGGGTCGTGGCGGGTCTGGCGGGAGCCGCGAGGAACGAGCGGCGGATGGTAGACCCGCCCCGCCCCCGCGCAGGCGTCGGCGGACCCGACCACCACGACCCACGACCCACGACCCACGACCCACGACCCACGACCCACGACCCACGACCCACGACCATGGACAATGGACCCGTGACGGTGCACAACCTGCAGATCACCGCGTCTGCCCCCGACCCGGCTCTCCTCGACCTGCCCTGGGACGTCCCGCTCGAGGACTGGCCGGCTGAGACGCTCGCGGCGCTCCCCCGCGGCATCTCCCGGCACATCGTGCGGTTCGTCCGCCTCTCGGGCCGGGTGATCGCGATCAAGGAGATCGGTGAGACGGTCGCGTACCGGGAGTACGAGCTGCTGCGACAGCTGCGTCGGCTGGAGGTGCCGAGCGTCGTGCCCGTGGGCGTCATCACGGGCCGCAAGGACCCGAACGGCGAGCGGCTGGAGGCCGTGCTCGTCACGGAGCACCTGCAGTTCTCGCTGCCGTACCGCGCGCTGTTCAGCCAGTCGCTGCGACCGGACACCGCGACGCGTCTCATCGACGCGCTCGCCGTCCTTCTCGTGCGGCTGCACCTCGTGGGCTTCTACTGGGGCGACGTGTCGCTGTCGAACACGCTGTTCCGCCGGGACGCCGACACGTTCGCGGCATTCCTCGTGGACGCGGAGACCGGTGACCTGCACCGCGAGCTCTCGCCGGGCCAGCGCTCGTACGACGTCGACCTCGCACGCACGAACATCATCGGCGAGCTCATGGACCTCGCGGCGGGCGAGCTGCTCGACGAGGACGTGGACGTGGTCGCGATCGGCGACGCCCTGGTCGCGCGGTACGAGGAGCTGTGGGAGGCCCTCACGACGTCGGAGTCGTTCGGCGCCGACGAGCGGTGGCGGGTCGCGGCGCGCATCGAGCACCTCAACGACCTCGGCTTCGACGTCGGCGAGCTCGCCATCACGACCGACATCGACGGCACGACCGTCCAGATCCAGCCGAAGGTCGTCGACGCGGGCCACCACTCGCGGCGGCTGATCCGGCTCACCGGTCTCGACGTGCAGGAGAACCAGGCCCGGCGCCTCCTCAACGACCTCGACTCGTTCCGCGCCGCCACCGACCGGCAGAACGACGACGAGGAGTTCGTCGCGCACGACTGGCTCAGCGGCGTGTTCGAGCCGACGATCCAGGCCGTCCCGCGCAACCTGCGTCGCAAGCTCGAGCCGGCGCAGCTCTTCCACGAGATCCTCGACCACCGGTGGTTCATCTCGGAGCGCGCGGGCCGCGACGTGCCGATGGCGGAGGCCACGCGCTCGTACGTCGAGAACGTGCTGCAGCACCGTCCGGACGAGAAGTCGATCCTCGGCCTCGCACCGGGCGAGAAGGACCCGGAGTACTACGGCTGACCGCCGGCAGGCCGCCGTCGCAGTGACGACGGCGGCCGGTCGGGTCAGTCCTGCGCCGCCGCGCGCAGGCGCGCGACCTCGTACAGCGAGATGCCGGTCGCGACGGCGGCGTTGAGCGACTCGGTGTCGGAGTCGATGGGGATGGACGCGACGACGTCGCACGCCTCGCGCACGAGGCGCGACAGCCCCTTGCCCTCGGACCCGGCGACGACGACGAGCGGCTCGGTCGCGAGCTGGAGCTCGCCGATCGACGTCGTGCCGCCTGCGTCGAGCCCGACGACGAAGCAGCCCGCCTTCTTGAGCTCGCCGAGCGCGCGGACGAGGTTCGTGGCCCGCGCGACGGGCACGCGTGCGGCGGCGCCCGCGGACACCTTCCACGCGGACGCGGTGACGCCGGCCGCCCGACGCTCGGGCACGAGGACGCCGTGCGCGCCGAACGCGCCGGCGGAACGCAGGACCGCACCCAGGTTGCGGGGGTCGGTCACGCCGTCGAGCGCCACGATGAGCGGCGCCCGGTCGGACGCGGCCGCGGCGTCGAGCAGGTCGTCGACGTCCCGGTAGTCGTACGGCGGGACCTTGAGCGCGACGCCCTGGTGCACGGCGCCGTCGGTGAGGCGGTCGAGCTCGGGCTTGCCCACCTCGAGCAGCTCGTAGCCGCGTCCGGAGACGATGTCGAGGATCTCGCGGGTGCGGTCGTCGGCGTCGAGACGGGAGAAGAGGTAGACCGCCTCGACGGGGATGCCGGCGCGCAGCGCCTCGAGCACGGAGTTGCGGCCGGTGACGATCTCCTGGACGCCGCCACGACCCTTCGGGGAGCCGCCGCGTCCGCTGCGCGCACCGCCCGGTCGCTGGCCCGCCGCCTTCTTCTCGGCGGCCACCTTGCGCTGGTGCGCCGGGTGGTAGACGCGGTCCTCGGCCTTGGGCGTGGGGCCACGGCCCTCGAGCGCCTTGCGGCGCTGACCACCGGAGCCGACGGTCGCGCCCTTCTTGCTCCCGGCCTTGCGCATCGCGCCGCGTCGTTGTGAGTTGCCTGCCATGGGTCTGCCCGTCGTGTCGTCGGTCGTTCAGGTCGTGGTGCGCCGCCGCGCGGGTCGCGGGCGGCGGCGGTGGCCGGGGGTCTCGCGCGAGCCCCTCGGTCCATGCTCGGTCAGCCGAGGCTCCAGCGCGCGCCGTCGGCGGAGTCCTCGACGACGATCCCGGCCGCCGCGAGGCGGTCCCGGATCGCGTCGGCGGTCGCGAAGTCCCGTGCGGCGCGCGCCTCGGCGCGGGCCGAGATCTCGGCGCCCACGACCGCGTCGAGCGCGGCCGCGTAGCGCGAGTCGCCGGCGTCGGCCCACTGCGGGTCGCCCGGGTCGAGGCCGAGCACCTCCAGCATCGCGCGCAGCGCGACGAGGTGGTGGCGCGCGACGGCGTCTGCCGCGCTGCTGCGGTCGGCGAGCGCCGAGTTCCCCGCGCGCAGGTGCTCGTGCACGACGGCGAGCGCCGCGGGCACGTTGAGGTCGTCGTCCATCGCCGTGGTGAAGGCCGTGGGGAGCTCGGCGTCGCGCACGTCGCCGACGTCCCCGACGCGCTCCGTGGCGCGCTCGACGAACCCGGCGAGGCGCTCCCACGTGGTCTGTGCCTCGGTGACGGTCGCGGGCGTCCACTCGAGCATCGAGCGGTACTGGACGGACGCGAGCGCGTAGCGGAGCACCGCGGGGCTGGTGGTCTCGAGGACCTCTCGCACCAGCAGCCCGTTCCCGAGCGACTTGCTCATCTTCGTGCCGCCCTGCGTGACCCACGCGCTGTGCAGCCAGTGGCGCGCGAAACCGTACCCGGCGGCGTGCGACTGCGCCTGCTCGTTCTCGTGGTGCGGGAAGCGCAGGTCCAGGCCGCCGCCGTGGATGTCGAACGTGTCGCCGAGGTAGCGACGGGCCATCGCCGAGCACTCGAGGTGCCAGCCCGGCCGCCCGCGGCCGAACGGTGTCTCCCAGGACGCCGTGGCCGGCTCGTCGTCCTTGGGCGCCTTCCAGAGCGCGAAGTCGCGCGGGTCGTGCTTCGCGGCGGCCTCGTGCGCGTCGGCGGGGACGTCGTCGGGCACGGGGTTGAGGTCCTCGAGGCGCTGGTTGGTGAGCGAGCCGTACTCGCGCCAGGACCGCACGTCGAACCAGACGTCGCCCGGCCCGGTGGTGTACGCGTGGCCGCGCCCGACGAGCCGCTCCATGAGCTCTACCATGTCGGGGACGTGCCCGGTCGCGCGCGGCTCGTAGGTGGGCGGCAGCACGCCGAGCGCGTCGTACGCGGCCGTGAACGCACGCTCGTACGTCGCGGCCCACGCCCACCACGGCTCGCCGGCCGCGGCGGACTTCGCGAGGATCTTGTCGTCGATGTCCGTGACGTTCCGGATGAGGGTGACGCGCGAGCCCGCGCGGCGCAGCCAGCGCACGAGGAGGTCGAAGGCGACGGCGGAGCGCATGTGACCGATGTGGGGTGCGGCCTGGACGGTCGCGCCACACAGGTAGATGCCGACCTCGCCCGGGGTCTGGGGCACGAAGTCGCGCACGTCCCGCGTGGCGGTGTCGAACAGGCGAAGGGTCACGTCCGCAAGGGTACCGGGGCGGCGCTGCCCGGTCCGAACGGCGTCGCGGTCAGCCGAAGGTGCGCCCCTCGCCGCGGTACGTCGGCACGACGTCCACGACCTCCTCGCCGCGCACGAGGTGCACGACGTCGAAGCGCTCCATGACCTCGCCCGCCTTGGCGTGACGGAACCACACCCGGTCGCCGACCTCGAGGTCGGCCGCCCGCCGGTTCGTCCGGTGCAGGGGCGTCTGGACCTCGCCGGCCCCCTCACGCCCGGTGAGCGACCACCCGGACGTCACGACGAGCGGGAGCCGGCTGCGCGCCGCGGGCCCGGACGCGACGTACCCGCCGCCGAACGCCGTGGCCCAGCCCGGCGCGGGGACACGGACCACGTCGAGCCCGAAGAACGCCGCGGCTCGCGGCCGGAACGCGCGGTACCCGTCGAACAGCCCGGGGACGTAGAGGCCCGAGCCGGCGGTCACCTCCGTCACGACCGGGTCGGCGGACGAGGTCTCGAGCGAACCGGTCCCCCCCGAGTTCACGAGCTCCACGTCGTGCCCGACGACGCCCCGCACCGCCTCCACGACCTCGCCACGGCGGGTGGCGAGGTCGGCGACCGACGCGCGCTTGACGAGGCGGACCGCGGGGCTGCCGTCGGGGAGCCCGGCGACCTGCGCCTCGTAGAACATGACGCCGCGCAGCCGCAGGCCCGGCTCCGCCACGACGCGCGCGGCGAGGGCGGCGGCGTCGTCGGGGGTGCGCACGGGCGAGCGCCGCGTGCCGAGGTGAGCGACGAAGGGTCCGACACCCACGCGCAGGGACGCGTCGACGTCGAGGGCGACCTGCACCGGCGCCGCGTCCGGCCCGACGCCGACCCCGGCCAGCGCCTGGCGGACGAGCGCGACGTGCGCGGCGTCGTCGACCATCAACGTGATCTCGCGGCGCGCCGCCTCGTCCCTGGCCAGGGCGGCGAGCGCGCCGCGGTCGACGCTGGGGTAGGCCACGAGCACGTCGCGCGTCCCCTGCCCGACCAGCCACAGCGCCTCACGCACCGAGAACGCCATGACGCCACGGAACCCGCGCCCGAGCGCGCGGTCGGCGAGCGCACGCACGCGCACCGACTTCGACGCGAGGCGGACGGGCGTGCCGCCGGCGCGCCCGATCAGCTCGTCGGCGTTCGCGTCGAACCGGTCGAGGTCCACGACGGCGAGCGGCCCGTCCAGGCGCTCGGTCGCCCGGGTGAGGCGCGCCAGCAAGGACGGCGACGTCCCTGTCCCGGGTCCCGTGGTGTGCTGCTCGTCGGTCCCGGCGTCGCGGCCCCCCACCGCTCGCGCCGTCGTCGTGGCCTCGCCCATGGGAGAAACGTACGCCACCGGGACCTCGCCGCGGCACGGGTCGCGCGTGAGACAGTACGTGCTGTGAGCAGCGACGACGCCCTCCCCTGGACGAACTGGGCCGGTACGGCCACCGCGACCCCGCGTCGTCGGACCACCCCGCGGGACGAGGCCGACCTGGCCGCGCGCGTGGCCGGCGCCGCGGACGAGGGTCTGCGCGTGCGCGCCGTCGGGGCGGGTCACTCCTTCACACCCGCGGCGGTCACGGACGGGCTGCTGCTCGACCTCGACCGGCTGAGCCTCGTCGAGCGCATCTCCCGCGAGGGCGACGCGGTGCACGTCACGGTCGGCGCGGGCATCCGCCTGCACCGGCTCAACGCAGCCCTCGCCGCCGCAGGGCTCGCGATGCGCAACCTCGGGGACATCGACCGGCAGTCGATCGCCGGCGCGATCTCGACGGGCACGCACGGGACGGGCGGGCGCCTCGGCGGGCTCCCGACCCAGGTGCGCGGCGTGCGCGTCGTGGGCGCGGACGGGACGGTCCGCGAGGCGACGTCGACACAGGATCCCGACCTCTTCGAGGCGAGCCGGCTCGGGCTGGGCGCGACCGGCGTGCTGTCCGCGGTGACGCTCGAGGTGGTCCCCGCGTTCCTCCTGCGGGCGCAGGAGGAGCCGTGGCCGCTCGCCCGGGTGCTCGACGGGCTCGCGGCGCCGGACGACGACCACGACGGGCTGGTCGGCGGGAACGACCACGTCGAGTTCTACTGGTTCCCGCACACGCGGCGCGCGCTCACCAAGCGCAACAACCGCCTCGCGCCCGACGAGGAGGCGAGGGAGCTCGAGCGCCTGCGCACCGGCCCGGGCGCCGTCGCCCGCGCCCGCACGTGGATCGACGAGGAGCTGCTCTCCAACGGCGCGTTCGAGCTCGTCAACCGGGTCGCGAAGGCCGTGCCGCGGGTGACGCCGCACCTCAACGAGGTCGCGGCCCGCGCGCTCGCGCCGCGCACGTACGTGGCGCCGTCGTACCAGGTGTTCGTCACGTCCCGCCGGGTCAGGTTCCGCGAGATGGAGTACGCGGTGCCGCGCGAGCGCCTCGTCGACGTCCTGACGGCGATCGACGACTGGCTGGAGCGGTCGGGCGAGCACGTCCCGTTCCCGGTCGAGGTGCGCTTCGCGGCACCCGACGACGTCTGGCTGTCCACGGCGCACGGCCGCCCGACGGCGTACGTCGCCGTCCACCAGTACGCCCGGCTGTCCCACGAGCGGTACTTCGACGCGGTCGAGAGGATCGTCGCCGAGGTCGACGGCCGACCGCACTGGGGCAAGCTCCACGGCCTCGACGCCGCGCGCTTCCGCGAGCTCTACCCGCGGTTCGACGACTTCCTCGCCGTCCGGGACGCCGTCGACCCCGGTGGGGTGTTCACGAACCCGTACACCGACACGGTCCTCGGCCCGCCTCCGGGGCGGTAGGTCGGCCGGTAGGTCGGGCGGCAGGTCGCCGCGAGCCGCCCGGGAGCTCGTACGGCCGGAAGGCCGGAACTCGTCAGGCGCTCGCCCGGACCCCGTCGTCCTCGGGCCGCTCGACCTGCGTGAGGACGTAGTCGGCGAGCGCGTGGAAGCTCGCGATCGCGACGTCGTCGTCCTGCTCGACCAGCCACGCGATCTCGATGCCGTCGATGTAGCCCGCGACGAGCCGCGACAGGAAGCGCACGTCGAGCCGGTAGCTCACCCCGGCGCGCCGGGCGACCTCCTCGAGGATCCCCTGGGTCATGTTCCACGTCTGCTCGAGGTGCGCGTGCGCGACGGACCGCAGCGCGCGGCTTCGCACCCCGGCGGTCGCGAACTCGAACGTCAGCAGGCGCATGTGCCGACGGGGTGTCAGCCCCTCCCACAGCGCGTCCGCCGCGGCGTGCGCGAGGACGACGACGTCGGTGCTCGCGTCGAGCGACGCGCGGACCGGCTCGGACGCGACGAGGGCGAGGCTGTTGCCCATCGCCTGGAGGAGCTCGTCCTTGTCCTCGAAGCAGTAGTGGACGACGCCCAGGGAGACGCCTGCCTCGGCGGCGACCCCGCGGATGGTCACCGCTTCAACCCCCTCGCGGACCGCGATGGTCATCGCTGCGTCCACGAGCTGGGCCCGGCGTTCTTCGACGGACATACGGTTCATGTGCGGTTCATCCCATGTGTCGTGCTCTGGGAAAGTGAAACACATCGTGAGGCTTCCCACCGATCGTACGGGTCCGTGATCGGCCTGGCACGCGGGGCCCACCACGCGCGAGAATGGCGCGTCGGGGACATCCCGGCCACCGCGCCTGACGAGACGGAGCCCCGTGCGACCTGCTGCTCACCGCCCCCTTCTCGCCATGTCCCTCGTGGCGTCCGCACTCGTCCTGGCAGGCTGCGGGGCCTCCGGCGAGCCCGACGCGACCGCGAGCCCGGCGACGTACGCGGTGCCCGACGTCCCCGTCTCGGTGACGGCCCCCGCGGGCTGGGAGCGCCTGACTCAGGACGGCGCGTTCGCGGTCCGCTCCCCCGACGGGTTCGGCGACCCGGCGTTCCAGGCCGACGTCGTCGTCACGGGCGAGGCGGCGGGCGGCCCGCTGGACGACGCCGGCGCCGCCACCGCGGAGCGCGTCGCCGCGATCGACGGCTGGGTCCCCGACGCGGAGGGCCAGGGCGCGACGACCCTCGGGGAGACCCCCGCCTATCGCGTCTCGGGCACGGTCGACGTCGGCGGGACGCCGGTCGCCCAGGAGGTCCTCCTCGTCGGGTCGACCGCCGCCGACGGCGAGCCGTGGACGGTGTACCTCACCGCGTCCCACGCCGTGGAGGACGCCACCGGGGCGGAGCAGGCGCGCTCCGTCCTGACGAGCGTGCAGGTCACGCCGGCGGGCTGACCGCCACGACGAGCGCCGTCGCGACGGCCGCGACGCCCTCGCCGCGCCCCGTGAGACCGAGGCCGTCGGTGGTCGTGGCCGTGAGCGTCACGGGGGCGCCCGCCGCCGCGCTGAGCGCGGCCTCCGCCTCGCGCCGGCGGGAGCCGACGCGCGGCCGGTTGCCGATCACCTGGACCGCGACGTTCCCGATCTCGAACCCTGCCGCCCGGACGCGGCGCGCGGCCTCGGTGAGCAGGCTCGCACCGCTCGCCCCGGCCCACTCCGGCGCGGACGTGCCGAAGTTCGACCCCAGGTCTCCGAGCCCGCTCGCGGAGAACAGGGCGTCCGCCGCGGCGTGCGCGGCGACGTCGGCGTCGGAGTGGCCCGCCAGCCCTCTCTCCCCCGGCCAGTGCAGGCCGCCGAGCCACAGGGGGCGCTCGTCGCCCTCGGCCGCGTACGCGTGGACGTCGACCCCGACGCCCGTGCGCGGGAACGCCGTGGGCGCTCCCCGCGGCGTGGACGGGACGGTGGTCTCCGACGGGTCCGTCGTCATCGTGACTCCTGAAGGGTGAGCTCCGCGACGCGCAGGTCGTGCCGCGTGGTGATCTTCACCGCGGCGGGGTCGCCCGGGACGACGTGCACGTCGTGACCGAGGTCCTCGACGAGGCCGGCGTCGTCGGTCGCCGCCACCGCCTCGTCGCCCGCGCGGTGCTCGGCGACCGCGTGCGCGCGCTCGAGCAGCGCCCGGTCGAAACCCTGCGGCGTCTGGACCGCACGCAGCACCGACCGGTCGACGGTGCCGGTGACCCGCTCGGCGCCGACGGGGTCGTCGGGGTCCGTCGGGTCGACGCGCTTGACGGTGTCGGTCACGGGCAGCCCGGGCACGACGGCGGCGTGCCCGGCGCGCACCGCCTCGACCACGCGCCGCACGAGAGAGGGCGGCGCGAGGGGCCGGGCGGCGTCGTGCACGAGCACGACGTCGACCGGACCGGAACCGGGCGCCGCGTCCGCGCCGGCGAGGCCGGCTCGCAGCCCGGCGGCGACGGAGGCCTGGCGTGTGCCCGAGCCGGCCACGGCGCGCACCGGACGGTCGACGCCGGGGTCGTCGCGCAGCATCGCGCCGACGTGGTCGACGAGGTCGGGGGGCGCCGTCACGACGATCGCGTCCACGACGCCCGAGGAGCACAGACGCCGCGCGGCGTGCACGACGAGGGGCAGCCCGTCGAGCTCGACGAGCGCCTTCGGGACGTCCATCCCGAGGCGCGTCCCGGAGCCTGCGGCGGTGAGGACGGCGAGAGTCGGCACGGCCACACGGTATCCCGTGCTGCACCTGCCCGACCGTCCCGCCCGGTCGTCCGTCGCGCCCGGTGGGACGACGACGGGAGGGTGGCCGTCCGTGGACGGCCACCCTCCCGTGGTGTCGAGCGCCGGGCCCTCGTGCGAGCCGCCCGGTGGATCAGGACGCGAGGACCTCGTCGAGGATCGCCTCTGCCTTGTCCTCCTCGGTGTGCTCGGCCAGCGCGAGCTCCGAGACGAGGATCTGCCGCGCCTTGGAGAGCATCCGCTTCTCACCGGCCGACAGGCCCCGGTCGGCGTCCCGGCGGGACAGGTCACGCACGACCTCGGCCACCTTGATGACGTCGCCCGACGCGAGCTTCTCGAGGTTCGCCTTGTACCGGCGGGACCAGTTGGTCGGCTCCTCCGTGTAGGGTGCACGAAGCACCTCGAACACACGGTCGAGACCTTCCTGGCCGACGACGTCACGCACGCCGACGAGGTCGACGTTCTCGGCTGGGACTTCGATGGTCAGGTCACCCTGGGCGACCTTGAGCTTGAGGTAGATCTTGTCCTCGCCGCGGATCGTACGCGTCTTGATCTCTTCGATCAGTGCGGCGCCGTGGTGCGGGTAGACAACGGTCTCGCCTACTGTGAACGTCATCTGCAGATGTCCCCTTTCGCGGAGGTCCATCTTACCACGGGCCTCTGTGGATATCCGAGCCCCGGGCACCTTTCCGCGCCCCCGCGCACCGGTGTTCGTGCAGGTCAGACGCCTCTGCGTGCCCGTCACGAACGGGTCGCGAACGCGTCCGGAACGGCGCGCAGCGCCCGCGGACGAGGACGCACTAGGCTTGGCCCGGAACCCCTCAGCCCCCTCGCGCCCCTGGAGAGCACGTGACCCGCACCACGACCACCCGAGCACGCCGGACCTTGCGGGCCTGGGCCGTCCCCGTCGTCGTCGCGACCGTCGCCGCCACCGCCGCGTGCTCCCCCATCGAGACGAACCGGCCATACTCGCCGTCCGACGGCCTCCGGGTGAACCTCACGGACGACCTGCGCGGGCTCAACCTCATGGTCGTCACCGCGGGCGAGGGCGAGCCGGGCGCGGTCATCGGTGCCTTCGCGAACGACACCAGCGAGGACGTCGAGTTCGAGCTCGCCCCCGAGGGCGGCGCCGGCCTGACCGTGCCCGTCGAGGCCGGGTCGACCGTGTACCTCGGCACCGAGGACGGCTTCGACGCCCAGCTCGGCAGCGTCGACGCCGCTCCGGGCGGCGTCCTGCCCGTGACCGTCTCCGTGAGCACGGGCGAGGAGGAGACCCTCTCCCTGCCGGTCCTCGACGGGACGCTCGAGGAGTACGCGCACCTGATCCCCTGAGCCGGCCCGGCGCGGGCTCGCCGCGCCACGCCGAGCAGCACGACGGCGCCGCTCCCCTCGGTGGGGAGCGGCGCCGTCGTGCACGGGCCCGGGAGCCGGGCTCGGGGCTCAGCCGAAGCGGCCGGAGATGTAGTCCTCCGTGGCCTGCTGGGACGGCGACGAGAACATCGTCGCGGTGTCGTCCATCTCGATGAGCCGACCCGGCTTGCCGGTGCCCGCGATGTTGAAGAACGCGGTGCGGTCGCTCACGCGCGCCGCCTGCTGCATGTTGTGCGTGACGATGACGATCGTGTACTCGTCCTTCAGCTCCGCGATGAGGTCCTCGATCGCGAGCGTCGAGATCGGGTCGAGCGCCGAGCACGGCTCGTCCATCAGCAGCACCTGCGGCTTCACCGCGATCGCACGGGCGATGCACAGGCGCTGCTGCTGCCCGCCGGACAGGCCGGACCCCGGACGGTCGAGGCGGTCCTTGACCTCGTTCCACAGGTTCGCGCCGCGCAGGGACGCCTCGACGAGGTCGTTGGCGTCCGACCGCGAGATGCGCTTGTTGTTGAGCTTGACGCCCGCGAGCACGTTCTCCTTGATCGACATCGTCGGGAACGGGTTGGGACGCTGGAACACCATGCCCACCTGCCGACGCACCGCGACGGGGTCGACGCCGTTGCCGTACAGGTCGACGCCCTCCATCGCGACGGTGCCCTCGACGCGCGCACCGGGGATCACCTCGTGCATCCGGTTGAGGGTGCGCAGGAACGTCGACTTCCCGCAGCCGGACGGGCCGATGAAGGCCGTCACCGACTTGGGCTCGATCGCCATGCTGACGTCCTGCACGGCGAGGAAGTCGCCGTAGTAGATGTTGAGGTCCTTGACGTCGATGCGGTTGCTCATGTCGTGCGGTCCTTCCGAGGTCCCGGCGCGGTGCGCCGCCGGCCGAGGGGTCGTGTGTGCTCCGCCGCCACGCGCGGCGCTCGGGGTGCTCATCGGCCCTTCTTGGGCGAGAACCAGCGGCCGACGAGGCGGGCCACGAGGTTGAGGAGCATCACGATGATGATGAGGGTGAGCGCCGCGGCCCAGGCGCGGTCGACGCCCGTCCCGCCCTGTGCCCACTGGCGGTAGGCGAACACCGGCAGGGTCGCCATGCGTCCGTCGAAGAGGTCCCAGTTGACCGAGTTGACGAGCCCGATGGTCAGCAGCAGCGGGGCGGTCTCGCCGATGACGCGCGCGACGGCGAGCATGACGCCCGTGACGATGCCCGCCATCGCGGTCGGGAGGACGACCTTGACGATCGTCAGCCACTTCGGCACGCCCAGGGCGAGGGACGCCTCGCGCAGCTCGTTCGGGACGAGGCGCAGCATCTCCTCCACCGAGCGGATGACCACCGGGGTCATGAGCACCGCGAGCGCGACGGCGCCCATGATGCCCGCGCGGTAGGCCGGGCCGAAGAGCAGCGTGAAGAGCGCGAACGCGAAGAGGCCCGCGACGATCGACGGGATGCCGGTCATCACGTCGACGAGGAACGTGATGCCGCGGGCGAGCGCGCCGCGGCCGTACTCGACGAGGTAGATCGCCGTGAGGATGCCGAGCGGCACCGCGATGACGGAGCACGCGAGGGTGACGAGCAGCGTCCCGACGATCGCGTGGTAGACCCCTCCGCTCGTCATCGCGCCGTAGACGCCCATCATGTCGGTGGTGAGGAACTCCCCGCTGAAGAGCGCCGCGCCCTTCGAGACGACGGTCCACACGAGCGAGACGAGCGGGATCATCGCGAGGAGGAACGCGAAGGTCACGAGCGTCGTCGCGAGGCGGTCGGCGGCGTAGCGGCCGCCCTCGACCACGCGGGACGTGATCGTCAGCCCGACGGCGTACAGGACGGCGCCCAGGCCGACGACGCCGCCGAGCGTCGGCGACGCGACGAGGAGGAGCACGAGGAACGCGACGACGAGCGACCCGCCGACGAAGGCCCAGGGCGTCCAGCGCGGGAGGCGCGTGCCGCTCGCCGTCAGCTCCAGCGCCGTCTGCTGGACGGGGGTGTCGACGGTCATCAGTTGGCTCCCGAGAAGTCCTTGCGGCGGGCGACGATGGCGCGCGCGGCGAAGTTGACGGCGAAGGTGATGACGAAGAGCGCGAGCCCCGTGGCGATGAGGACGCTCACGGAGAGCCCCGACGCCTCGGGGAACTGCGCCGCGATGTTGGCCGCGATCGTCTGGTGCTGGCCCGGCTTGAGCAGGAAGAAGGAGTAGAGCATCCCGGGCGAGATGACCATGAGCACGGCCATGGTCTCGCCGAGCGCACGACCGAGGCCGAGCATCGCGGCGCTGATCACGCCCGAGCGGCCGAACGGGATGACGGCCTGGCGGACCATCTCCCAGCGCGTCGCGCCGAGGGCCAGCGAGGCCTCCTCGTGCAGCGTCGGCGTCTGGAGGAAGACCTCGCGCGAGACGGCGGTGACGATCGGCAGCAGCATCACGGCGAGCACGACGGCCGCGGTCATGATGTTGCGCGCCGGGGCCTGGTAGCCCTCGAACAGCGGGATGAACCCGAGCGCGGAGGAGAGCCAGCGGAAGAACGGGTCGAGGATCGGCGCGAGCCACAGCGCGCCCCACAGGCCGAAGACGACCGACGGGACGGCGGCGAGCAGGTCGACGAGATAGCCGAGGCTCTGCGCGAGGCGCCGCGGCGCGTAGTGCGAGATGAAGAGCGCGATGCCGACGGAGACGGGCACCGCCAGCAGGAGCGCCAGGACCGACGCGAGGACGGTCCCGAAGACGAGCGGGCCGATGTACGCGAGCAACGACCCCCCGGAGAACCAGGAGATCTCGGCGAGCTCCTCGGGGCTCGCCGTGAGGGCCGGCCACGCCTCGACGACGAGGAAGGCCGCGACGGCGGCGAGCGTGACGAGGATGACGATGCCGGCGCCGTGCGCCAGGCCGGAGAAGATCTTGCCGCCGACGCCGGCCGTCGGCTTCCCGCGCTGCGGGGACGCGGCCTCGGCGCTCCGCCGGGGTGGGCTGGTGACGCTCACTGGTGCTCCGTCGTGTGGTGGGGACGAGATGCGGGGACGCCTCGGGCGGGCGGGAGGACGAGTCGCCCTCCGCCCGCCCGGGGGTGGTCAGCCCTGGACCGTGATGCTGTCGAGCGCTGCCTCGACCTCGGCACGCAGGTCGTCCGAGATCGGGGCCGCGCCGGCGACGTCGGGCTCCGCCGCGCGGGCCTGGCCCTCCTCGCTGGCGACGTAGCCGAGGTAGCCCTTGACGTTGTCGACGTCGGCCTGCTCCTCGTAGGTGCCGCACGCGATCGAGTACGAGATCAGCACGAGCGGGTACGCGCCGGCCTCCGTCGTGGCGCGGTCGATCTCGACGACGAGCTGCGTCTCCGACGCGCCCTCGGCGCGCGGCGAGGCGTCGACGACGGCGGCAGCGGCCTCGGGCGAATACGGGACGTACTCCTCGCCGACCTTGACCGCGACGGTGCCGAGGTCGCCGGCACGCGACGCGTCCGCGTAGCCGATCGCGCCCTCGGCGCCGGTCACGGTGTCGATGAGACCCTGCGTCTGGGCGCCGGACTGGCCGCCCTCGACCGGCCAGTCACCGCTGGCCTCGTGCGGCCAGGCGCCGTTCGACGCCGCCGCGAGGTACTCGGTGAAGTTCTCCGTCGTGCCCGACTCGTCGGAGCGGTGCACCGGGATGATGTCGATCGCGGGCAGCTCGACGCCCTCGTTCTCGGCGGCGATCGCCGGGTCGTCCCACGAGGTGATGTCGCCGTTGAAGACCTTGGCGAGCGTCTCGGCGGACATGTTGACGTTGTCGGCGTCGACGTCCGGCAGGTTGTAGACGACCGCGATGGGGCTGATGTAGAGCGGGAGCTCGAGGACGTCGCCGCCGTAGCAGCGCTCCTGCGCCGCGGCCAGCTCCTCCTCGTCGAGCGCTGCGTCCGAGCCGGCGAACTGCGTCGCGCCGGCGATGAACTGCTCGCGGCCGCCGCCGGAGCCGACGGCGTCGTAGGTGACGGTCACGCCGGGAGCCATGTCGCCGAAGCCGGCGATCCAGCCCGCGACGGCGTTCTCCTGGGAGGAGGCGCCCGCACCGGCGAGCGTGCCGCTGAGGCTCTCGAGGTCGCCCCCGGCAGAGCTCTCGGTGCCGCCCGGCTCGGTGTCGGAGCCGTCCGAGCCGTCGGAGCTGCAGGCAGCCAGCGTGAGGGCGAGAGCGCCCACCATGACCGCGGTACCCGCGCGGGAGATTCGGCTGAGCTTCACGAGTCGATCCATCCTGTTCGAAGCTGTGCGAGGCACCGGCGAGTACCGGTGACGCTCAGGACGGTAGGAGGAGCGGGTGACGCGTTCACCGAGTCCCGATGAACGCGAGGTGAACAGTGCACAGACGTTTCCGGGCAGGGTGCGCATCGTCCCGGGACGCCCCTTTCTCGGCCGTCCCGGGACGTGCTGCTAGGGCTGGACGGTCACACCGTCGGCGATCTTGTACCCGAGGCCGCGGACCGTGAGGAGGAACCTGGGCGACGCCGGCTCCGGCTCGATCTTCGAGCGGATCCGCTTCACGTGGACGTCGAGCGTCTTCGTGTCGCCCACGTAGTCCGTGCCCCAGACACGGTCGATGAGCTGGCCGCGCGTGAGGACACGTCCCGCGTTGCGCAGCAGGAGCTCGAGCAGCTCGAACTCCTTGAGCGGGAAGGGCACGACCTCGCCCGCGACGGTCACCGTGTGCCGCTCGACGTCCATGCGCACCGGACCGACCTCGAGCGTCCCGTCGTCGACCACCTCGTGCCCGTTCTCCCCGCCCTTGCGGCGCAGCACCGCGCGGACGCGGGCGAGCAGCTCGCGGAACGAGTACGGCTTCGTCACGTAGTCGTCCGCCCCGAGCTCGAGCCCGACGACCTTGTCGATCTCGGAGTCCTTCGCGGTCAGCATGATGACGGGGACGTCACCGCGCTGGCGCAGCTCTCGGCAGACCTCCGTACCGCTCAGGCCCGGGAGCATGAGGTCGAGGAGCACGATGTCGGCCCCGCCCGCGTCGTACTGCTCCAACGCCTCGGTGCCCGTGGCCGCCTCGACCACGTCGAAGCCCTCGCGCCGCAGCTGGTACGCCAGCGGGTCGCGGTACGACTCCTCGTCCTCCACCACCAGGATGCGCGTCACGCGCCTACCTCCTTGTTCCGTACGTCGTCGTTCGTCGTGTCGTTCGTGTCACCGGCGTCGGCACCGTTCCTAGCGCCGACGCCCCGGGGGATCCCGGAGAGCCCGTCGTGGGCCGCGCCGGCGGGGAGCTGCACCGCGGCGGGGATGCGGATCGTGAAGGTCGAGCCCCGGCCGGGCTCCGACCACATGGTCACCTCGCCGCCGTGGTCGGCGGCCACGTGCTTGACGATGCTCAGGCCGAGCCCCGTGCCGCCCGTGTCGCGCGAGCGCGCGGGGTCGACCCGGTAGAACCGCTCGAACACACGGGCCTGCTCGTCGGCCGCGATACCGATGCCCTGGTCGACGACGACGATCTCGACCAGGTCGCCGGCCCGCGCGACCCCGACCCCGACGCGCGTGTTCTCCCCCGAGTACGCGACCGCGTTGTCGAGCAGGTTGCGCACCGCGGTGACGAGCAGGTTGTGGTCCCCGTACACCGCGGCGTCGAGGTCGCCGCCGGTCGTCAGCGTGATGCCCTTGCCCTGCGCGGTCGTGCGCGCGCGGTCCACGGCCTCCTCGACCACCCCCCGTACGGGGACGACCGTGACCTGCTGCAGCGCTCCGGCCACCTGGAGCCGGGAGAGCTCGATGATCTCCTGCACGAGCGCGGACAGCCGGGTCGCCTCCGACTGCATGCGCGCCGCGAAACGTCGCACCGCGACCGGGTCGTCGGCGGCGTCCTGCACCGTCTCCGCGAGGAGCGCCAGCGCGCCGACCGGCGTCTTGAGCTCGTGGGACACGTTCACCACGAAGTCGCGCCGGATCGCCTCCACGCGGCGCGCCTCGGTCCGGTCCTCGGCGAGCACGAGCACGTGGTCGGGCCCGACCTGCGCGACGCGCACCTGGAGCAGCACGGTGCCGCGGCCGACCGGCCCGCGCGGCAGCTCGAGCTCCTCGTCGCGGATCACGCCGTCGCGCCGCACGTCGTCGATGAGGTCGCGGATCGCGGCGTGCGCGATCGCGTCGCCGCGGACGACCCCCAGCGCGTACGCGGGCGGGCTCGCGCGCACGACGTCGCCCTCGCCGTCGAGCACGACGGCCGCCGACCGCAGCACCGCGAGCACGCGGACGAGACCCTCGTCCAGCTCGCGCGCCGGTTCGGGTGCGCCCCTGCGCTGCTCGCGCTCGCTCAGGCGGAACGCGACCGCGGCGATGACGCCGACGACGACGCCGACGATCCCGGCCAGCAGCACGGTCGCGCCCTCGATGAGGCTCTCGGCTTCCACACGTCCAGCGTACGGTCGGCCGCGACGCGTCCCGGACTGCGGGCGGCCCTCCCCGGACCGGGACGGCAAGAGTTCACCTTGCGGCGTCCTGGCGTTCATCGCGCGGACCATCTCGGATGGAAAGGTGACCGGAGCCGACGACGCATCCGGCTGCCAGGAACCTGCGAGGACCACGAGGAGCACTGCGCCGGCGCGTCCCGGGCGCGCCGACCGGTGCTGTCCGGTGCCGTCCGGTCACGACGAGAGGGAAGCGATGCGGGAGATCTTCGAGGCCGAGCTGAAGCAGGTCGGTGACGACCTGGCCGAGATGAGCCGGCTGGTCGAGGCGGCGATGAACCGCGCCGGACAGGCGCTGCTCACGGCGGACCTGCAGCTCGCGCAGCAGGTCATCGCGGCCGACCACACCATCGACGCCATCGAGCGGGAGCTCGACGAGCGCTGCGTCCTCCTGCTCGCGAAGCAGCAGCCGGTCGCCACCGACCTGCGCGTGGTGGTCAGCGCGCTGCGCATGAGCGCGACGCTCGAGCGCATGGGCGACCTCGCCCGTCACGTCGCGCAGGTCGCCCGCGGCCGATACCCCTCGCGTGCCATCGCGCCGACGCTGCACAGGACGTTCGAGCAGATGAACGACGCCGCGGTGCGTGTCGCTCGCCGCACGACGACGCTCCTCACCACACGGGACCTCACGGTCGCCGCGAACATCGAGCGCGACGACGACCTGCTGGACCGCCTTCACCAGGACACGTTCACGGCCCTGCTGGACCACTCCTGGGACGGCACGACGCAGGAGACCGTCGACGTGACGCTCGTCGGCCGCTACTACGAGCGGTTCGGCGACCACGGCGTCTCCATCGCGAAGCGCGTCACCTACCTGGTGACGGGCGACTTCGCCGACGACCGCGGCATCCCGTCGGGCCAGGCGCGCGCGACGGCCTGATCCCCCGCCCGGTGCCGAGAGGGCACGGCGGCACGAAGGAGGCGCGGATCGTCGATCCGCGCCTCCTTCGTGCCGTCACGCCCTGATGACGCTCAGCGGCCCTGGTTCGCCACGGCCGCGGCGGCCGTCGCGGCGGCCTCGGGGTCGAGGTAGCGGCCACCGCGCGTGACGGGCTTCAGGTCCTCGTCGAGCTCGTACAGCAGCGGGATGCCCGTCGGGATGTTGAGCCCGGCGATGTCCTCGTCGGAGATCCCGTCGAGGTGCTTGACGAGCGCGCGCAGCGAGTTGCCGTGCGCGGCGACGAGGACAGTCTTGCCGGCCTTCAGGTCGGGGACGACCTCGCCCTCCCAGTACGGCAGGGCGCGCTCGAGCACGTCCTTGAGGCACTCGGTGCGCACGACCGGCGCGTCGGCGTAGCGGGGGTCCGCGTCCTGCGAGAACTCCGAGCCGAGCTCGATCTCCGGCGGCGGCGTGTCGTACGAGCGGCGCCAGAGCATGAACTGCTCCTCGCCGTACTCCTCGAGGGTCTGCTTCTTGTCCTTGCCCTGCAGCGCGCCGTAGTGGCGCTCGTTGAGGCGCCACGACCGCTTGACCGGGATCCAGTGGCGGTCGGCGGCGTCCAGCGCGAGGTTCGCCGTCGTGATGGCGCGGCGCAGGAGCGAGGTGTGCACGACGTCGGGAGAGATCTGCGACTCCGCGAGGAGCTCGCCGCCACGCTTCGCCTCCTCGATCCCCTTCTCGGAGAGGGCCACGTCCACCCAGCCGGTGAAGAGGTTCTTGGCGTTCCAGTCGCTCTCGCCGTGGCGGAGCAGCACGAGGGTGTAGGTCATGGCTCCATCCTGCCGCACGCCTCCGGGGCGGGGCACGTCCGGTCCACGGGCTGGTGACCGGCCGGTGACCGATGCCGCCCGCCGCAGGACGGACGTCCTCGCACGGCGAGGACGTCCGCGGGGAATGTCGCCCCCGGCACGCACGTTGGGACGGGCATGCCGATCCACGGAGACTACGCACCCAGCACCAGCGGTTGGGCCCGCAAGCAGGCCGAGACGTACGAGACGTCCGGGGGGACGAAGGCCACGACGCTGAACGGTCTGCCCGTCGTCGTGCTGACGACCCTCGGGCGACGCTCCGGGAAGGTCCGCAAGACCCCGCTCATGCGTGTCGAGCACGACGGCGAGTACGCGGTCATCGCCTCGCTCGGCGGCGCCCCCGAGCACCCCGTCTGGTACCACAACGTCCTCGCGCACCCGCAGGTCGAGCTGCAGGACGGCGCCGAGCGCCACGACTACGTCGCGCGCGAGGTGCACGGCGAGGAGAAGGCGCTGTGGTGGCAGCGCGCCGTCGCCGCGTACCCGCCGTACGCGGACTACCAGGAGAAGACGACGCGGGAGATCCCGGTCCTCGTGCTGGAGCGCACGACCGACGCCTGACACCGCCGGGCACGGCCCGCAGCGACCGCCGCGCGCCGGGGTCAGCGCGCCGCGCGGACCTTCGTCGCCTGGGCGTAGACGTCGAGCATGCGGCGTGCAGCGGCGTCCCAGCCGAACCGCTCGCTGACGCGCCGCGCACCGACGGCGAGCGCGGCGCGACGGTCGTCGTCCGCGAGCAGGTCCGCGAGCGCACGGGCCCAGGTCCACGGGTTGTGGTCCGGGACGAGGACGCCGGACTCGCCGTCGACCACGACGGTCGTCAGGCCGCCGACGGCAGCCGCGACCACGGGCGTCCCGCTCGCCTGCGCCTCGGCGGCGACGAGCCCGAACGTCTCGTTGTGCGAGGGCACCGCCACGAGGTCGGCGGCCCGGTAGTAGTCGACGAGCAGCGCGCGCGCCACGGGCGGCCGCACGACGACCTGGTCGCTGACGCCCAGCTGGTAGGCGAGCGCCTCGAGCTCCCGGACAGCCGTCGGGCGCCCGCTCGGTCCGCCCAGGACGACGAGCGTCGGCACGGGCTCGTCGTGGTCGGCGAGCACGCCGAGCGCACGGACGAGGACGTCGGGCGCCTTGAGCGGCTGGACGCGGCCGGCGAACAGCACGAGCCGGCCCTCGGTGGGCAGACCGAGCTCGTCGCGCAGCGCGCGGCGCCGCTCCGCGCGCTCCGCCGGCCCGGCGCCGTCGCGCACGCCCGGGGAGAAGAGGTCGAGGTCGACGCCCGGGGGCACGACGTGGACGCGCGCCGGGTCTGCCGCGTAGTCGCGCACGAGGTCGTCGCCCTCGGCGTCGGTGCTCGCGACGAGCGCGTCGGCCTCCGCGACGACCTGCTCCTCCCCGATGATCCGCCCGAGCGGCTCGGGCGCGTCCCCGGGCGCGAGCGCGGCGTTCTTCACGCGCGCGAGCGTGTGCATCGTGTGCACGAGCGGCACGTCCCAGCGGTCGGCGGCCAGCCACCCGACCTGGCCCGACAGCCAGTAGTGGGTGTGCACGACGTCGTACCAGCCGACGTGGTGCCGCGCCTCCGCGCGCAGGACCCCCGCGGTGAACGCGCAGAGCTGCCCGGGCAGGTCGTTCTTGTCCAGTCCCTCGAACGGGCCGGCGGCGACGTGCCGCACGGTCACGCCCTCCGCGACCTCGACGACGGGCGGCTGGGCGGACGACGTCGCGCGCGTGAAGATCTCGACCTGCGCACCGTGCCGCGCGAGCGCGCGCGCGAGCTCGGTGACGTAGACGTTCATCCCGCCCGCGTCGCCCGTTCCCGGCTGGTCCAGGGGCGAGGTGTGGACGGACAGCATCGCGACGCGCAGGGCGTCGCCGTCGGGGCGGCCGGTGGTCACCGCGTCACGCCTCCACGACGCAGGCGGGGGCGGGGAGCGCGAGGACGTCGAGCACCTCGCCGAGCCCGTCGCTGCGGCGCACGCGCAGGAGCGCGAGGTTCGACGACGGCCCGTCGCCGGCCGCCAGCGGGTCGTCCTGCTGGTTCGCGACGACGACGAGGTCGTGGGTCGGTTCCTCGCCGCTCACCGGCAGCAGGACCGCGAGGTGGCGCGGCCACGTCCCGCCGACCGGGCTGTCAGCCAGGTGGCGCAGTCGCGGGGGCGCGCCGTCCGGCCCGTGCTCGACCGCGTGCACGGCGAGCACGTCGGCACCCCGCACGCCCACCACGACGCGCGCGCCGTCCGGCGTGACCTCGACGTGCGACGGGAAGCTCCGTCCGCCGTCCGGCGCGGTGGCGAAGGTCACCGGGTACCGTGCGACGACGTCGTAGCGGCCGTCGCCCGCGGGCGCGAGGATGAAGAGGGCCGGGTCGAGCTCCCCCACGACGACGAGATGACCGCCCGGAAGGGTCGCCAGGTGTCGGGGCCCGGTCCCGGGCGGGAACGTCGCGACGACCGCGGGCGGCGCGCCCTCGGCGGCTGCGGGGTCGTGCCGACGCAGCTCGTCCGTCCCGAGGTCGACCACGAGCACGCCCCCCTCGCCGTCGTCCGCGACGAAGTGCGCGTGCGGTCCCTCCTGACGCTCCGCGTCGGGTCCGGTCCCCGCGTGACCGTACCGACGCGTCGAGCCCGTGAGAGCGCCGTCGCTCTCGGTGGCCGCGACCGTGAGGACGCCGTCGCCGTAGTTGGCGACGAGCACCTCGCCGGGCCGGGCGAGGACGTGGCAGGGCGAGTCGCCGCCGGTGGGGATCCCCGGGCCCAGCGGCCGGAGCGTGCCGTCCGCGGAGACGTCGAACGCCGAGAGAGTGCCCTCCGGGGTCTCCCCGACGGCGTAGAGCGTGCGGGCCGTGCCGCCCCCGGGCGGGACGGGGGCCGTCAGCGCGAGGAACGACGGCGACGGCGTCGTGGCGACGAGACGTCCACCGACGAACGCGCCCTGCTCGACGTCGACCTCGACCTGCCAGACACCCTCCGGCACGTCCGACCCGGGGTGCGGGTAGGTGCCGATCCACAGGGTGCGCGTCGAGAAGGTCATAGCCCGAGCGTAGTTTCTCTCCCGTCCGCTCCCGACACGACGACGGGGCGCCCGCCGCCCGGTCGAGGACCGAGAGGTGGTGCGCCCCGTGCGGGTCGAGCGTCAGTGCGCCGCGTCGTAGGCGGCCTGGATCTCCTGGGAGATGCGGCCGCGGTCGTTGACCTTGTGTCCGTTCGCCCGGGCCCACTCGCGGATCTCGGTCGCGCGGGCGGAACCCGTGCTGCGGCCACGGCGCGCCGCCGGGCGTGCGGAGGTGCGCGACGAGACCTTGCGGGCGTTGCCGACCCACGAGGCGAACGCGTCGCGCAGCTGCTGCGCATTCTTCGTGCTGAGATCGATCTCGTAGGAGACGCCGTCGAGCGCGAAGGTCACCGTCTCGTCCGCCGCCCCTCCGTCGATGTCGTCCACGAGAATTACCTGGACTTTCTGGGCCACTGTTGATTCCTCACGCTTCACAGGAAGGAGATGACCTGTCCAGCATGCCCCAGCACGACAAGCACGTCAATTGTCTTTGCCGCGCGTCCAGGGGATAACGTCGTCCGGTGCGATGAATCCGTGCATGGCCCGAACGTCATGCCGCGTCGCGACCGGAATCCACGGCCACCCGCGAACGCATTTCCTCTTCGGCGTCGAGCCGCGCGAGAGCCGCTCGTTCGTTGCGGTCCGCGCGCACGATGTACCGCATGGCGAACCAGAACAGCAGCCCCACGCCGACCGAGGGGACGAGGGCGCCGAGCACGGGCAGCACGTCGTTCATGATCTCGATCCTAATCCCGTCACTGGGCCGGCTTGACGAGCGGGAAGAGGATCGTCTCGCGGATACCCAGTCCCGTGAGCGCCATGAGCAGGCGGTCGATGCCCAGGCCCATGCCGCCCGAGGGTGGCATCGCGTACTCCATCGCGGTGAGGAAGTCCTCGTCGATGCGCATCGCCTCGTCGTCGCCCGCCGCGGCGAGCAAGGCCTGCGCCTCGAAGCGCTGGCGCTGCACCACGGGGTCGACGAGCTCGGAGTAGGCCGTCGCGAGCTCGACGCCGCGCACGTACAGGTCCCACTTCTCGACCTGACCGCGCACCGTGCGGTGGTCCCGTGTGAGAGGCGAGGTCTCGACCGGGAAGTCGCGGACGAACGTCGGGGCGACGAGGTGGTCGCCCACGAGGTGCTCCCACAGGCCCTCGACGAGCTTCCCGTGGTTGACGTTCTTCGGGTCGAACGAGAGCTCGAACCTCGTCGCGAACGACAACAGCTGCTCGACCGACGTCTCCGGGGTGATCTGCTCCCCCAGCGCGTCCGACAACGAGTCGTACATCTTCAGCTGCGTCCATTCGCCGCCGACGTCGTACTCGGTACCGTCCGCCAGGGTCAGGAGCGTGGTGCCGAGAGCGTCCTGCGCCGCGCGCTGCACGAGATTCTTCGTGAGCGCCGCCATGGTGTCGTAGTCGCCGTAGGCCTCGTACGCCTCGAGCATCGCGAATTCCGGGGAGTGCGTGGAGTCCACGCCCTCGTTGCGGAAGTTCCGGTTGATCTCGAAGACCTTCTCGACTCCGCCGACCGCTGCGCGCTTGAGGAACAGCTCGGGCGCGATGCGCAGGAAAAGGTCGATGTCGAACGCATTCATGTGCGTCTCGAACTGGCGCGCCGCGGCACCTTCCGGGCGCGTCTGCAGCATGGGCGTCTCGACCTCGACGAACCCGCGCTCCCAGAAGTTCTCGCGGATCGAGCGCACGACGGCGGCGCGCAGACGTACCGTGTCCCGCGCCGCGGGACGTGCGATGAGATCCACGTAACGCTGTCGGACGCGTGATTCCTCCGACAGGTCCTTGTGCAGCACCGGAAGGGGGCGCAGCGCCTTCGCGGCGACCTTCCAGGAATCGGCGAAGACGCTCAGCTCACCGCGCCGGGAGCTGATGACGCGCCCGTGCGCGAACAGGTGGTCGCCGAGGTCGACGTCGGCCTTGAACGTGGCGAGCGACTCCTCGCCGACCACGGCCTGGCTGAGCATGACCTGCAGGCGGTTGCCCTCGCCGTCCTGCAGCGTGACGAAGCACAGCTTTCCGGTGTTGCGCAGGAAGACGACGCGGCCCGCGACCCCGACCTCGTCCTGCGTCTCCTCGCCCGTCTCGAGGTGCGCCCAGCCCGCGCGGACCTCGGCGATCGTGTGCGTGCGCGGCACGCCCACCGGGTACGGCTCGTCGCCGCGCGCGAGGATGCGCTCGCGCTTCTCGCGGCGGACCTGGATCTGCTCGGGGACGTCGTCCTCGTCGGGCGTGGAGGGATCAGGGTTTCCGGCGGGGGGAGTCACGCGGACGATTCTACCGACGCCCCCTCGATGACAGGGTCCGGGTCACGACCGTGACGGGACGGACGAGACGGACTCGACGGACGGCAGCAGGTCGAGCGCGAGGTCGAGGATCGGGGCGGAGTGCGTGAGTGCGCCGACCGAGAGGTAGTCGACGCCCGTGCCGGCCACCTCGCGCGCGCGGTCGAGCGTGAGGTTTCCCGTCGCCTCGAGCTCGACCTTCGCGGGCACGCCGTCCCGGCCCTCGCGCGCACGGACGGCCGCGACGGTCTCGGCGAGGACGGACGTCGGCATGTTGTCGAGCAGGAGGAAGTCGGCGCCCGCGTCGAGCGCCTCGAGCGCCTGCGCGGTCGTGTCGGCCTCCACCTGGACCAGCACGTCGGGGAACGCCCTGCGGATCGACCCGATCGCCGCGCTCACGGAGCCTGCGGCGACGACGTGGTTGTCCTTGACCATTGCGACGTCGTACAGGCCCATGCGCTTGTTGGTCCCGCCGCCGGCGCGCACGGCGTACTTCTCGAGCGCACGCAGGCCCGGCGTCGTCTTGCGCGTGTCGAGGACCTGCGCCCCCGTGCCGTCGAGCTCGCGCGCCCACGCGCGCGTCGCCGTCGCGACGCCCGACGCGCGCGACGCGAGGTTGAGCAGCGTGCGTTCCGCGACGAGCAGCACCTGGACCGGGCCGGTCAGCGCGGCGAGCACGTGGCCACGACCGACGGCGTCGCCGTCGCGGGCGGAGAACGTCACGGCGACGGGCGGCAGCCCGAGCCGCGCGGCCACCTGGCGCGTCACCTCCTCGACCACGACGAGACCGGCGACCACGCCGTCCGCGCGCGCGACGAGGTGCGCAGTGCCCGTGGCCGACGGCGGGACGGTCGCCTGGGTGGTCACGTCGCGGCCGGGCGCCGCCCCGAGGTCCTCGTCGAGCGCGCGCGCCACGATCTCGGCGACCCACGTGGGGTCCAGACCCGGCTCGACGCGCGACGGGACGCCGGGCTGCGGTTCGCCCTCGGACGGGCGGGCGGGAACGGGCTCGGCGGGGGTGCTCACGGGCCCCCGGCGTAGCTGCCCGCGCGACGACCGAGCACGACCTCGCCCGCGGTCGAGAACGACCTCGCGGTCGTCATCGCGCGCAGAACGTCCCTCAGGACGTGCTCGGCAGGGAGCCGGTCAGCGGACGAGCAGCGTGCCGTCGTCGTCGAGCGAGACGACGACGCGGCGCTCCCACGCCGGGTCGGGCGCCGGGAAGTCGGTCCGGAAGTGGCCGCCGCGGCTCTCGGTGCGCAGCGTCGCCGCCGCGGTGAGGGCCGTCGCGACCTGGTGGATGTTCGTCGTCTCCCACTCGGCGGCCTGCGGCTGCGCGACGACGTCGCTCGCCTCGTGCGCGTCCGTGCGGATCGCGGCGAGGCGGCGCTCGGCAGCGGCGAGCCCCTCGGCGTCGCGGATGACGCCTGGCCCGGCGGACGCGACCGACTGGATCCGCGACCGGGCGGCCGCGGCGACGAGCGCGGACGGCCCGGGGCGCGGAGACGGCGACCCGAGGACGAGGTCGCCCGCGGCGACGCGACCCGTGATCTCGCGCGCCGCGCGGTGGGCGAACACGAGCCCTTCGAGCAGCGAGTTGGACGCGAGCCGGTTGGCGCCGTGGACGCCGGTGCAGGCGACCTCGCCGATCGCGTACAGGCCGTCCAGGGACGACCGCCCGTGCAGGTCCGTGATCACCCCGCCCGAGTGGTAGTGCTGGGCGGGGGCCACGGGCACAGGCTCCTCGGTCCAGTCGATGCCGTTGTCGAGGAGCCGCCCGGTGATCGTCGGGAAGCGCGAGCGCAGGAAGTCGGCGCCGAGGTGCCGTGCGTCGAGCAGCACGTGGTCGGACCCGGTAGCGGCCATCTGTCGGACGATCGCGTGCGCGACGACGTCGCGCGGCGCGAGCTCGGCCATGGCGTGCTGCGCGGGCATGAAGCGGTGCCCGTCGGTGTCGAGGAGGATCGCCCCCTCGCCCCGCACGGCCTCCGAGATGAGCGGGAGCTGGCCCTTGGCGCCCAGCCCGAGCCACAGCACGGTCGGGTGGAACTGGACGAACTCGAGGTCCCCGAGCGCGGCGCCCGCGCGCAGGGCCGCCGCGATCCCGTCGCCCGTCGCCTGGGGCGGGTTCGTCGAGGACCGGAAGACCTGGCCCACTCCCCCTGTCGCGAGCACCACGGCCCGGGCCAGTGCCGCGCCGACGCCGTCCCGCGTGCCCTCACCCTTCACGTGGAGGGTCACGCCGCACGCCCGGGGCCGTCCGGCCGGGTCGCCGTCGGAGCCGGGCGCGGTCGTGAGGACGTCGAGCACGAGCGCGTTCTCGATGACCTCGATGCCCGGGTCCGAGCGCACGGCGTCGAGCTGCGCGACGAGCGCGCGCGAGATCTCGGCACCGGTCGCGTCGCCGCCCGCGTGGGCGATCCGGTCGGCGTGGTGCCCGCCCTCGCGCGTGAGGGCGATGTCGCCGTTGGCGGCCCGGTCGAACCGCGCACCGAGCGCCACGAGCTCGCGCACGCGGGCCGGACCCTCCGTGACGAGCACCTCGACCGCGACCGGGTCGCACAGCCCGCCGCCCGCGACGAGCGTGTCCGCGAGGTGCGCCTCCGGCGAGTCCTCCGGGTGGAGCGCCGCGGCGATGCCGCCCTGCGCCCAGACCGTCGAGCCCGACGACAGCTCGCCCTTCGTGACGAGCAGGACCCGGGGCACGCGCGTGCGCAGCTCGAGCGCCGCGGTGAGTCCCGCGATGCCGGAGCCGACGACGATGGCGTCGGCCGTCGTCGTCCAGCCGGGCTCCGGGGCGGCGAGGGAGCGGGCGAGCGCGCTCACCCGCGGTGCGCCGCGCCGTCGGGCAGGCCGGTGGGCACGCCGTCGCGCACCGCGCCCGGGGCGGTGTCGTGACCGGTGTCGTGACCCGCCCGGACGGCCGCGAAGGCCAGCCCGCTCGGCTCCAGGCCCCGCGCCGCCGGGACGTCCGGGACGAGCCCCGGCTCGTCCGAGAGCTCGACGATGCGGTTGCGCTCGTCGACGAACACGACGTGCGGGAGGTAGGTGCGCGCGTCCTCGTCGGACAGCGTCCCGTACGCGATGAGGATGACGACGTCGCCCGGGTCCACGAGGTGCGCCGCGGCGCCGTTGATGCAGATCTGGCCCGCGCCGCGCTCGCCCGGGATGACGTACGTGGTCAGCCGCGCGCCGTTCGTCACGTCGACGACGTCGACCTGCTGGCCCGGGTACAGGTCGGCCGCGTCGAGCAGGTCGGCGTCGACGGTGATCGACCCGACGTAGTGCAGGTCGGCCTGGGTCACCGTCGCGCGGTGGATCTTGCCGATCATCATGGGTCGCTGCAGCGATGCCGGGCGTCGCTCGGCGGGGCGCGGGGTCGGCGCGGTCACGCGGTTCCTCCAGGGTGCTGGGCACGGTCGTCGGCCGTCGGGGAGCCCGGGTCTCGGGCACCGGCGGCTGCACGGATCTCGACGGCCGTGTTGTCGATGAGTCGGGTGGTGCCCACGCGCGCGGCCACGAGGAGGAGTCCCGGGCCGACGGCGCCGGGCGCCAGGTCCTCCACGGTAGCCGGGTCGACGAGCACCAGGTAGTCCGCGTCAACGCCAGGGGTCCCGTCGAGGATTCCCCGCGCCGCAGCGAGGACTGCGACGGCGTCCGCGCCCCCGTCCGCCGCGTCCGCCCCCGCGCGCAGCGCACGGCTCAGCGCGAGCGCGTGCTCGCGCTCCTCGGGCGTGAGGTACGCGTTCCGGGACGAGCGCGCGAGCCCGTCGCTCTCGCGGACCGTCGGCACGCCGAGGATCGCCACGCCGAGGTCGAGGTCGGTCACGAGGCGCCGTACGGCGAGGAGCTGCTGGGCGTCCTTCGCGCCGAACACGGCCACGTCCGGCCGCACGAGGTGCAGGAGCTTGAGCACGACCGTGAGGACCCCGTCGAAGTGCCCCGGCCGGGACGCGCCCTCGAGCACGGTCCCGATGCGGCCCGACGTCACGCGCACGATCGGCGCGTCCCCGCCCTGCCCGAAGCCCGGGTACATCTCCTCGACGTCCGGGGCGAACACGAGGTCCACGCGGGCGTCGGGTCCGGCCGACGCGAGGAGCGCGACGTCGCCCGCGACGTCGCGCGGGTAGCGCTCGTAGTCCTCGCCCGGGCCGAACTGCAGGGGGTTCACGAAGTCCGTGACGACGACCTCGCCCTCCGCGCCCACGGCCTCGCGCGCGCGCCGCACGAGCTCGAGGTGGCCCGCGTGCAGCGCGCCCATCGTCATGACGACCGCTCGGCGCCGGCCGCGGGCGAGAGCGGCGCGCAGGTCGGCTCGCGTCGTGACGACGCGCGGCGCCGCCGGTCCCGTGCCGTGGTCGGCCGTGCCCGAGCCGTCGTCGATCGGGTCCGCACGGCGGTCCGGGGTCATCGTCGTCCTTCCTGAGGGCCGTCCTGGTCGTCGTCGTGCGCGAGGTCCGGCGCCTCGTCCGGGACGGCCGCGAGCGCGTCGAGCAGTGCCTGCTCGGCGGAGCCGTCGATGCGCCCGCTCGCGCGGGCCCGGACCGCCGCCCCGCGGCTCAGGGCGACGTACGACGGCGGCACGTCGGCCGCGTCGCTCGTCGCCGCGAGCGCGCGCAGGGCCGCGAGGTGCTCGACGACCGTCCCGACGTCGCCGCGCGACACGGGCCCGGTGAGCGCCGAGATCGCGCCCGCCGCTCCCCCGGTGCCCGACTCCGCGCCGCGGTCCGCGGCCCGGGTCGCGCCGTCGAGCGCGGCCGACAGGAGCGGCGCGAGCACGCGTCCCGGCTGCTCGACCCCCGCCGCCTCGAGGGCCTGCGCCGCCTGCGCGACGAGCACGACCAGGTGGTTCGCGCCGTGCGCGAGCGCCGCGTGGTAGAGGCCGCGGGACTCCTCGGCGACCACGACCGGCTCGCCGCCGATCTCGACGACGAGCGCCTGCCCGATCGGCAGGACCGGCGTCAGACCGGTCACGGCGAACGTCGAACCCTCGAGGCGCGACAGGTCGAGCGAGGTCCCGGTGAACGTCATCGCGGGGTGGATCGCGAGCGGGATCGCGCCCGCCGCCCGCGCCGGGTCGAGGACCGCGGCGCCGTAGCGCCCCGACGTGTGCACGACGATCTGCCCCGGCTGCCACGCCCCCACGTCGGCGAGGCCGCGGACGAGACCGGGCAGCGCGTCGTCGGGCACCGCGAGGAGCACGAGCTCGGCGCGCTCCACGACCTGCGGCACCTCGAGCACGGGCACGCCCGGCAGGAGCGCGTCGATGCGGTCGCGCGACGCCTCGGAGATGCCGCTCGCGCCCACGACCGCGTGCCCCGTCGCGCGCAGCGCGCTGCCGAGGACCGCGCCGACGCGGCCCGCGCCCACGACGCCGACGCCGAGCCGTCCGGGGCGGCGGGCGTCGGGCGCGCTCACGCGTCGCTCCCGACGTCCTGCCCGTCGGGCACGGAGCCGGGCACGGGGTCGGCCGGAGCCTCGAGCGGGACCTCGTCGCGCCGCATCCAGAGCTCGGGGCCCTGGTGGGCGCGGGCCTCGTGCGCACGGGCCGCCTGCGTGTCGAGGAGGCGGGCGGCGTCGGCGGAGTCGAGGTGGTAGACCTTCGGGACGACCGGGCCGGGGGTCGAGTGCACGGCGAACGTCGCGACGTCGAACCGGCGCTGCAGGGGACCCTGCTCGAGCCCGAGGGACTGCGTGCGCTCGTGCGGCACGACGACGAGGCTGCGGAACACGCGCCCGCTGCGCAGCACGAGCGCGCGGTCGGTCACCGCGAACCCGCTGCGCCGCCACGAGACGAGGTCCAGGAGCCGTGCCCTGCGCGGCATCGCCACGAAGTGCTCGCCCGCGTCACGGCCCGACAGGCCTTCGTCGAGGAGCGCGCGCGGGTCGGCCGTGCCGAGGTCCGGCAGGACCAGCCACAGCGCGGCGAGCGCCTCGTCGCGCGACCCGACCGGCAGCAGGACGCTCTTCGTCTGGGACCCGTCGGCGCTCGGCCCGTACCCGGCGACGTTCACGTCGACACGCCACCAGTCCGGACCTCGCCAGAACGGACCCTGGAGCAGCCGCACCGCCTGGACGCGGCCGGGCGGGATGGTCTGCGAGCGTGTCTCGAGGAGGCCGTGGCGCAGGCGGATGCCGTCGGGCGAGATCGCAGAACGGAAGCCGAACTCGCCCGTGAAGCGCTGGAACAGGTAGCCGCCGAAGCCCAGGACGGCCGGCAGCGCGCTGAACAGGATGCCGATCTCCCGCGTGCCGATGACGACGCCCACGATGCCGAGGATGCCCAGGACGAGGCCGAGGGTCGCGCCCGAGCGCAGGAGCGACGCGACGAGACGGCCCGGCTGGAGCGCGGTGACGGGCTGCTCGGGCGCCTCCTGCAGGGGCGCGGGGAGAGTGGCCGTCCCGTCCTGCGCCGACGCGTCGGTGGTGCCGGGACCCTGCTGGCCCGCGGGGCCGACCGGCACGTGCGGGGCGGCCGGGCTCGACGGCGCCGCCCCGACGCGCAGGCCCGCGGCGCGGGCGAGCAGCTCGACGCGCAGCCGGTCCGCGTCGTCCTGCTTGAGGAAGCCGAGCTTGACGCCCGAGTCGCCGCCGCCCGCCACCTCGAGCTTGAGCTCGGCGAGCCCGAAGAACCGGGCGAGGAGCGGCTGGACGACGTCGACCGCCTGCAGGCGGTCGAGGCGCGCGCGCCGCTGCTGGCGGAAGAGGACCCCGGTGCGCAGGTGCACGGACTCGTCGTCGACCGCGTAGCTCGTCATGCGCCACGCGAGCGCCGAGTAGCCGAGCCCCACGAGGCCGATGGCCAGCACGCCGAGCAGGACCTGCCACCAGCGGTCGCCCTCGAGCAGGTTCTGCCCCTCGGGCAGGCCGTTGAGCGTCTGCTGGCCCACGACGACGAGCAGCACCGCGATGACCGTCCAGCCGCGCACGAGCGGCGTGACGGGGTGCACGCGCTGCCAGTCGAGCGCCGTCGTCGAGGCTTCGTGCTGCGACGCGTCCGGCGTGGCCGGCGCACCCGGGCCGGGGACCTCGCCGCTCACAGGCCCGCCAGACGAGCCTCGCCGCGCGACGCGAGGCGGTCGCGCAGGCGGTCCGCCTCGGCGGGCTCGAGACCGTCGATCATCGCGTCCGTCGACGCGGACGCCGTGTGGAGCTGGATCTGCGCGATGCGCAGCCTGCGGGCCAGCGGACCGGCCTGCACGTCGACGTACTGCATGCGTCCGTACGGCACGACGACGAGCGAGCGGAACATGATGCCCTTGCGGATGAGCAGGTCGTCGTCGCGCTCGGCGTACCCGATCGCACGGACCTGGCGCGGCACCAGCAGCACCGTCCAGAGACCGATCAGCGCGAGCACGCCGAGGACGAGCCACTGCCACCAGTGCGGGAACAGGATCGCGAGGACGACCACCGGGACCGCGAGGACGGCGAGCGTGATCGCCGTCGAGAGGAGGCGCGCCGTGATCAGCCGTGGGGACACGCCCGACCACACGATCCCGGGCGGGTCGAACGGACCCGCGGCGTCGCGCGTCAGGGCTCGGTCGGAGTCGGTCATGTCTCGATTCTCCCATCCGGCGGACGCCACCGGGTCGAGGTCAGGCCGAGGCGCCGGCCTCGCCGTCGGCCTCGGCCGTCCTGCGGCGCTCGGCGCCCGGCTCGTCGTCGTCCCCCGGGGGCGGGAGCTGGCAGAACCGCTCCGCGAGCAGCCCCGCCGCGGCCAGGACGAGGGCGCACGCGACCGCGATCCCGGCCGCGACCGCGCGGTCACGTCGGGCCTCGATCGCGAGGTCGGGCAGCGCGGCGAGCACCTGCGCGCCGTACCAGCCCGCGAGCAGCGCGCCCGTGAGCGCCGCCGCCTTCGCCAGCACGAAGGTCCGCGCCGCGCGGATCGGGTCGAGGCCCGGGCGGCGGCCCTTCTGGTACGCGCGCACCGCCCAGCCCGCCCAGAAGACTCCCGCCGCGAGCGCGACGATCGCGACGTCGACCACCCACGGGACCGCCGGGAGGTAGGTGCCGCGGCCCTCGACGAACCGCACGACGAGCCAGCCCACCACCGCGGTCACGACCGCGACGAGCAGCAGCGTCCGGACGGACGAGCGGCGCATCAGCGCTGGGGGTCGGACGGCGGGGTGGACACCGGCGGGAACGGTGACCAGTGCTCGGTCCCCGGCGGGACCGGCTGCGCGGGCTCTGCCGGGACGGGCGGCAGGGGCGTGACAGGACGGACCACCTGGTGCAGCGCGGGGTCCGCGAGCGGCCCCGGGGCGGCGACCGGTGCGCCGGTCGGCGCGTCGCCGCGGGCCCCGAACGGCGAGCTCACCGGGGCGAACGGCACCCCGCGGATGATCCCCTCACCGCGCTCCGGCTCGGCCGCCCCGGCCGACCACGACGGCTCCCCGGGCCACGACGGCTCCCCCGTGTGGCGGTGCTCCGGCTCGTCGGGGTGCACCGGGCTGAACACCGGCACCGCGACGAGCGGCTCGGCCGGTGCCTGTGCCGGTGCCGGTGCCGGTGCCGTGATCGGCGGGAACGGCGAGGTCTGCGTGACGGGCTGACCCTGCGGGGAGGACGTCGCGTGCGACGCCGGGTGCGACGTCTGCCGGGGAGGCGACGGCGGGTCGAAGGGGAACGGCGACGGTTGCTCGGTGTCGCGCACGGTCTCCGGTCCTGCAGCGGGGGCGACCGGAGCCGACAGGCCGGCCTGCGCACCCGGGGCCGGCGGTGCGCCCGGGGCCGGCGGTGCGGCAGGCGCGGGCGGCACGGGCGGTTCGGCCGGGGCCGTCTGCGCGGGTGCGGGTGCGGGTGCGACGACCGCGGGCGCTGGCGTCGGCGCGGGCGGCACGACCGGGACCGGAGGTGCAGCCTGAGCCGGAGGTGCGACCGGAGCCGGCGCCCCGCCGTCGGGCGTCGCGGGAGCCGGGCTCGCGATCGGCACGGCGCCCGTCGGGTTCGGCGCGCCCTCCGTGAGCCAGTCGAGCGCGAGCCAGCGGATCCCTGCACGGTCCGGTGCCGTCGCGGCGAGCGCGGCCACGGGGCCACCGCCCAGGCCCGGCAGCACCGCGCCGGGGTCGATCTGCGACCACGGCTCCAGCACGAACGCGCGCTCGTGCGCACGCGGGTGCGGGAGCTCGAGGTCGTCGGCGACCGCCGTCAGGGACCCGTAGACGATGAGGTCGACGTCGAGGGTGCGCGGCCCCCAGCGCTCGTGCCGGACGCGCCCGTGCGACCGCTCGACCGCCTGGCACGCCTGCAGGAGGTCCCGGGCGGACAGCCGCGTGCGCGCGAGCACCACGGCGTTGAGGAAGTCGGGCTGCTCCGGGCCCACGGCCGCGGTGCGCGCGAGCGGCGACACCTCCGTCAGCTCGAGGCCCGAGATGCGGTCGAGGTCGGTGATCGCGTCGCGCAGGGTCTGCTGCGCGTCGCCGAGGTTCGCACCGAGCGCGAGGACGACCTCGACGAAGTCCGCAGGGACGTCGTCCATCCGGTCACGCTCGCGCACCTCCTCGTCGACCGGCGCTCCGGCGGTCGGGGACCCGGCGGCCGCACCGTCGGCGACCTCGTCCACGACGGACACCGAGTTCCCGGACGGGGTCTCCACCGGCGCGGTGTCGCCGACCGGCAGCGGGACCGGCGGGACGTCCTGACCGGCCCGGTCCTGAGCCGGGACCGGCTCCTGCGCCGACGCCGCCTCGTGGAGCAGGGCGGCCTCCTGCGCCGGGCCGGGGGGCGCCTCGCGCGTGGCGTCGGCGGCCGGCTCGTACGCAGCGTCGGTCGCCGGGTGCTCGGCGTCGTCGTCGGTGGGCCGGTGCGCGGCGTCGCCGACCTCGTCCTGGGGACCGGAGCCGACCTGAGGGTCGTCGGTCACCGGCCGGGGCAGGTCCTCGACGGCCTCGGGGCTCGCGCTCGGTGCCGGCACGGCCCCGGCAGGGTGGCCGAGCGCGTCGACCGCCGCGGCCGTCGGAGCGGTGGTGGGCGCCGCCGCAGCCGGTCCGTCGTCCGAGGACCCGGCCTCGGGCGAACCGGTGACCGAGGACCCGGTCGGGGACTCGACGTCGGGCACGGGGGTGAAGGACTCCGGCTCGGTCGGTCGCTCGACCGCGCCCGTGGGCGGGATGCTCGGCGGCATGACGGCCGGGGCCTCGGCGAGCACGGGCTCGGGCTCCGGGTCGCGCACGGTCTCCACGCCGTGAATCAGGGCCGGCGCCACGGAGCCGACGGGGATCGGGGCGACGGGCTGCTGCTCGCGCGCGTCCTGCCGGCGGGCGAGGGGCGCCACGACCGGGACGACGACGCGGTCACGGCGGATGACGACCTCGACGTCCTCGAACGGCACGGTGATCGGCGCCTGCGGCTTGTGCACGGCCACGTCGACCGCCACGACGTCGGGATGCGTGAGGATCGTCGCGGCGATGCGCTCGGCCACGGTCTCGACGAGGTCGGCCGGCGACCCCTCGAGGACGGCGACGACGTCCTCCGCGACCCCGGCGTAGCTCACCGTGTCCGCGAGGTCGTCCCCGCGCGCGGCCTCGCGCGTGTCGAGGTGCAGCACGACGTCGGCGCGGAAGAGCTGCCCCTCGGCCTTCTCGTGCTCGAGCACGCCGTGGTGGCCGGTCGCGCTGAGCCCGGTGAGGCGGATCCGGTCGAACGGCCGGCCGTCCGCGTCGAGGACCGCTCCTGCGAACGCTGTGGTCACGTCGTGCTCCCGTCCTGACGTGGGAGCACGAGGCGTCCGGGGACGGTCGTGCTCCGCTGTCTCGTGCGATCGGTCGTGCCGATCGTTCGTGCCGTTGCTGTCGATCGCTGTCTCGCGGCGGTGTCGTGCCGCCGTCGCCCATCCTGCTAGGTCGCGGGCCGCTCCGTCGAGTCCCCGTCCACCGCAGCACCGGGACCGGCGGCGCGCGCCCGGTCCCAGGCCGCGACGACGCGGACCGCGTCGGCCGACGCGCGGACGGCGTGGACACGGACGCACCACGCCCCGGCCGCGGCGGCGAGCGTCGTGACCGCGGCGGTCGCGTCGTCGCGCGAGAGGGGTGGGACCGCCTGCCCGTCCGGGCCTGCGAGGAGATGACCGAGGAACCGCTTGCGCGACGCCCCGACGAGCACCGGCAGGCCGAGGTCCTCGAGCTCGCCCAGTCGGGCGAGGAGCGGCCAGTTCGACGCCCCCGACTTCGAGAACCCGAGGCCCGGGTCGAGGACCACCTGCTCTCGTCGCACCCCCGCCGCGTGCAGCACCTCGAGCCGCGCGGCGAGCTCCGAGCGCACGTCCGTGACGACGTCGTCGTAGTCCTCGAGGTCGTCCATGACGTCGGCGTGGCCGCGCCAGTGCATGCACACGTAGGCGGCCCCGGTGCGCGCGACGACGCCCGCCATGTCCGGGTCGGCGAGACCGCCCGAGACGTCGTTGACGATCCGGGCTCCCGCCGCGACGGCCTGCTCGGCGACCACGGCGCGCGTGGTGTCGACCGACA
Source organism: Cellulosimicrobium sp. Marseille-Q4280 (assembly GCF_943181405.1). GTDB lineage: Bacteria > Actinomycetota > Actinomycetes > Actinomycetales > Cellulomonadaceae > Cellulosimicrobium. The sequence continues at coordinate 530,897 of NZ_CALPBY010000001.1, read as the reverse complement.
CGACCGCACCGTCCGCCGCGAGCGCGGCCACGACCGGCAGAACGCGCGCCAGCTCCTCCTCCACGGGGACGCGGCTCGCCCCCGGGCGGGTCGACTCGCCCCCGACGTCGAGGATGTCGGCTCCCTCGTCGAGGAGCTCGCGACCGTGCGCGACGGCGGCGTCGGGCTCGTACCACTCGCCGCCGTCGGAGAACGAGTCGGGCGTGACGTTGACGACGCCCATGACGAGCGTCCGGTCCAGCCCGGCGAGCTCCTCGAGGCCGGCGACCGGGCGCGAGCGCGACGTGCGCGGCGCGCGGTCGGGAGTCATACGGGTCAGCGGCCCAGGATGAGGCTCATCGCCTCGGCGCGGGTCGCGGCGTCCCGCATCTGCCCCCGCACCGCGGACGTGACGGTGCGCGACCCCGGCTTGCGGACCCCGCGCATGGACATGCACAGGTGCTCGCACTCCACGACGACGATGGCGCCGCGCGGCTGCAGGTGCTCGACGAGCGCGTCGGCGACCTGCGACGTGAGGCGCTCCTGGACCTGGGGCCGCCGCGCGTACACCTCGACGAGCCGCGCGAGCTTCGACAGGCCGGTGATCCGTCCGTCGACGTTCGGGATGTACCCGACGTGCGCGACGCCGTGGAACGGCACGAGGTGGTGCTCGCACGTCGAGTACACCTCGATGTCCTTGACGAGCACCATCTCCTCGTGGCCGAGGTCGAACGTCGTGGTGAGGACGTCCCCCGGCTCCTGGCGCAGCCCCGCGAAGATCTCGCGGTAGGCCCGGGCGACCCGGGCCGGCGTCTCGCGCAGCCCTTCGCGCTCCGGGTCCTCGCCGACGGCGAGCAGCAGCTCGCGCACGGCGGCCTCGGCCCGTTCGGCGTCGTACGGGGGCACGTCCGCGGGAGCGGGCAGGTCCTCGGCCGACCGCGAGCGCGTGATGCCGCTCGGGGCGCCGTCCGCCGTCATCAGGCCTGTCCCGGCCCGGCGACGTCGGACACGCCGTCACCAGGTTCGGCACGACCGAGGGCACGGTCGAGCGGCGAGTCCGCCGGGACCTCGCCGATGCGCTCGGGCGGGAGCTCGTCGTTCGCCGCCGCGGCCTCGTCCTGCGGGATCACCGGGTGGCCGTTCTGCGCGGCCCGCTCGGCGTCGGTGAGGACGGGTCCGCGCTGCGAGACGGAGCGCTGCTCGCTCGACAGCCACACGTCGCGGGGGTCGCGCTTGGTCACCGGCTCGAAGACACGGGCGAGCTCTGCCTGGTTGAGCGTCTCCTTCTCGAGGAGCTCGAGCACGAGCGCGTCGAGCACGTCGCGGTACTGCGTGAGCACCTCCCACGCCTCGTCGTGCGCGGCCTCGACGAGCTTGCGCACCTCGTGGTCGACCGTGCCCGCGACCGACTCCGAGTAGTCGCGCGTGTGCCCCATGTCGCGGCCCATGAACGGCTCGCCCGAGCCCGTGCCGAGCTTGATCGCCCCGACGCGCTCGCTCATGCCGTACTCGGTGACCATCTTCTTCGCGATCGCGGTGGCCTTCTCGATGTCGTTCGAGGCGCCCGTCGTCGGGTCGTGGAACACGAGCTCCTCGGCGACACGACCGCCCATCGCGTACGCGAGCTGGTCGAGCAGCTCGTTGCGCGTCGTCGAGTACTTGTCCTCGGTCGGCATGACCATCGTGTACCCGAGGGCGCGACCGCGCGGCAGGATCGTCACCTTCGTGACGGGGTCCGTGTAGCGCATCGCCGCGGCGACGAGGGCGTGGCCGCCCTCGTGGTACGCGGTGATCTTCTGCTCCTTGACGTTCATCACGCGCGTGCGCTTCTGCGGGCCGGCGACGACGCGGTCGATCGCCTCGTCGAGCGCGCGGTCGTCGATGAGCTGGGCGCCGCTGCGCGCGGTGAGCAGCGCGGCCTCGTTGAGCACGTTCGCGAGGTCGGCGCCCGTGAAACCGGGGGTGCGGCGCGCGACGGCGGCGAGGTCGATCTCGGGGACGATCGGCTTGCCCTGGGCGTGCACGCGCAGGATCGCCTCGCGGCCCTTGAGGTCGGGCGCCTCGACGGCGATCTGCCGGTCGAAGCGGCCCGGGCGCAGGAGCGCAGGGTCGAGGATGTCGGGGCGGTTCGTCGCCGCGATGAGGATGACGTTCGTCTTGACGTCGAACCCGTCCATCTCGACGAGGAGCTGGTTGAGCGTCTGCTCGCGCTCGTCGTGGCCGCCGCCCATGCCCGCACCGCGGTGCCGGCCGACGGCGTCGATCTCGTCGACGAAGATGATCGCCGGCGAGTTCTCCTTGGCCTGGGTGAACAGGTCGCGCACGCGGCTCGCGCCGACGCCGACGAACATCTCGACGAAGTCCGAGCCGGAGATCGTGTAGAACGGCACGCCGGCCTCGCCCGCGACGGCGCGCGCGAGCAGCGTCTTGCCCGTCCCGGGAGGCCCGTAGAGCAGGACGCCCTTGGGGATCTTCGCGCCGACGGCCTGGAACTTGTCGGGCTCGGCGAGGAACTCCTTGATCTCGTGGAGCTCCTCGACGGCCTCGTCGGCGCCCGCGACGTCCGAGAACGTGACCTGCGGGGTGTCCTTCGAGACGAGCTTGGCGCGCGACTTGCCGAAGCCCATGACGCGCGACCCGCCGCCCTGCATGCGCGAGAGCAGGAACCAGAACAGCACGCCGATGATGAGGAACGGGATGAGCAGCCCGAGCAGCGACGACCAGAACGACGGCTGGGCGACCTCGGAGTTGTACCCGTCCGCGGGCTCGGCGGCCACGACGGCGTCCACGACGGCCTCGCCCTGCGGCGCGACGTAGAAGAACTCGACGTTCGTGCCGTAGTCGTGCTCGTCGTCCGTGCCCTCGTCGGTCACGTAGTTCTCGGACAACGTCAGGCGCACCCGCTGGTCGCCGTCCACGATGAGCGCCTGGTCGACGGTGTCGCCGGTCAGGAGCTCGAGGCCCGCGGACGTGTCGATGCGCTGCACCGTCGGTCGCGACAGCGTCGTGAACGCGATCCAGAGGATGACGAGGCCGAGCACGATCCAGACGATCGGCCCACTGAGAATCTTCTTGATGTTCATCGGCGACGGGGCGCGCGCCCCGGATCCCTCCGCTCGCGCAAGTGTTCGGGCTCGAAACTACACGCTGGACCTTGGCGTCCGCTGTGCTTCGCGGCCCTGTTCGCCCAGGGCGTGGACGGGCGCACCGCACGGCCGTCCACGAGGGCGACCGCGCGGCGTCGGGCGCGGGCGCGGCTCAGCTCGAGTAGACGTGCGGGGCGAGCGTGCCGACGAACGGCAGGTTGCGGTACTTCTCGGCGTAGTCCAGGCCGTACCCGACGACGAACTCGTTGGGGATGTCGAACCCGATGTAGCGCACGTCGACGTCGGTCTTCGCGGCGTCGGGCTTGCGCAGCATCGCCGCGATCTCGACCGACTCCGGGCCGCGCGAGCGCAGGTTGGACAGGAGCCAGGACAGCGTGAGCCCCGAGTCGATGATGTCCTCGACGATGAGCACGTTGCGGCCCGTCAGGTCGGCGTCGAGGTCCTTGAGGATGCGCACCACGCCGGAGGACTTGGTCCCGGAGCCGTACGACGACACCGCCATCCAGTCCATCTCGACGGGGTGGCTCAGGCGGCGCGCGAGGTCGGCCATCACCATGACCGCTCCCTTCAGCACGCCGACGAGAAGCAGGTCCTTGCCCGCGTAGTCCCGGTCGATCTGCGCGGCGATCTCGTCGAGCCTCTGGGCGAGCTGCTCCTCGGTGAGCAGCACGTTCTCGAGGTCGCCTGCGACGTCCGATGCTTCCACGGGTGACGCTCCTAGGTCTGGGGTGCAGGGGTGGGGGCGGTGGTGGGTGCCGGGTCCGTGCGGAGGGGTGGCCCCGGAGGACCCAGAGCAAGCCTGCCACACGACCGGCTGCCCCGGAGGTCGCCCGGCAGGTGCACGGGACCCTGCCCGCGCCAGCCGACGACGAGCGCGTCGAGCGCGTCGACGTGCACCGCGAACAGGTCGCTCGCCGGACAGCCCGCGCGCAGCGCGGCGGACCGCAGGGCCCGTCGGCGCAGCGCGGGGTGCGCCGCGGCGAGCACCGCAAGGTCCAGCTCCACGGGCGCGACCGCGGGGCCGGCGTCGGGCACGACCAGCGCACGGTCGAGGAGACCGGCGGCGAGCGCGTCGAGGAGGTCGGCGTCGTCGCGCAGCAGGTCGGCGGTGCGCGCGAGCCCGGGGACCGCGCCCGGTCCGAGCACCTCGACGAGCGCCGGGACGACGGCGGCCCGCACGCGCGAGCGCAGCGGCGCGCTCGTGTCAGGGCGAGGAGACACCCCGGTGACCTGTGGCCCTGACGCGGCGCGCGCCGTCGTCCCCGTGTCAGGACGAGAGGCCGCCCCGGTGACCTGTGGCCCTGACACGTGGTTGGTCGGGTCGTCCCACCAGTCGAGGCCGAGCGTCCGGCACACCGCCTCGGTGTCGGTGCGGCGCAGCCCGAGGAACGGGCGGCGCAGGACCCCGCGACGTGGGGCCATGCCCGCGAGCGACCGCGCGCCGGCGCCGCGCGCGAGCCCGAGCAGGACGGTCTCGGCCTGGTCGTCGAGCGTGTGGCCGAGCAGGACCGCCGCGGCGCCGAGCGCGGTGGCCGCGGCGTCGAGCGCCGAGTACCGAGCGGCGCGGGCGTCGGCCTCCGGACCGGCGCCGGACGCGGGCACGACGACGCGGCGCACCTCGACCGGGTCGAGCCCGAGGTCGCGGCAGCGCGCCGCCGCGGCCGCCGCGACCTCGGCGCTGCCCACCTGGAGCCCGTGGTCGACGACGACCGCACCCGCCCGCAGGCCGAGGCGCGGCGCGACGAACGCCGCCGCCGCCGCGAGCGCCGTCGAGTCCGCGCCGCCCGAGCACGCGACGAGCACGAGGTCGCCGTCACCCAGGTCCGCGAGCGCCGTCCGCACCGCGCGGCGCGCGTCCGCGACGACGGGCGCCGGACCGCCCACGGTCTCAGCCGTGGACGCGGCGCACCCAGGCGCGCGCGTCGGCGATCTCGCGAGCGGTCGGCAGGTTCTCGGGCGCTGCCCACACGGCGTTGAAGCCGTCGCGGCCCACGAGCTTCTCGACCGCGCGCACGAACGCGGCGCCGTCGCGGTACTGCGCGATCTTGGCGTCCATGCCGAGCACGCGGCGCAGCACGACGTCGGCACCCGACGCGCCCGAGCCGTCGCGCCGCGCCTCGAACTTCCGGCGGATGCTGCGCACCGTGCGGACGGTGCGCGGCCCGACTGCGTCCATCGCGACGTCGGCGTGCCCCTCGAGCAGCGCCATGACCGCCGACACGTCCTCGAGCTGCCGACGCTCGTCGTCCGTGAGGAAGCCGTCGACGAGCGTGCCGCCCTCACCGCGCACGGCGTCGAGCACCGCGCGGCCCACGGTCCGCAGCTTCTCCCGCAGCCGCGCCTCGGCGAGCCGGCGCGACGACGCGGACAGGTCGGTGAGCAGGCGACCGGCCCGGTCGCGGAGGTGCGTCGCGAGCCAGGGCGCCGTGGCGAACTGCAGCGCGTGCGTCTGCTCGTGCAGGCACACCCAGAGCCGGAAGTCGGCCGGGACGAGGTCGAGCGCGCGCTCGACCTGCAGCACATTGGGCGCGACGAGCACGAGGCGGCCCGGTCCGCCGGACGCGGCGCTGTACGGGTCGAACTGCCCGAGCACACGGCTCGCGAGGACGGCGAGCACGGACCCGACCTGCGCGGCACCGACGAGTGCCGTCGCCTGCGGCACGCGCGGCGGGCGGTCGGAGCCGTCGGAGAGCAGCGCGTCCGCGACCCCCGCGGTGAGCGACGCCATGATCTCGGTGTTGGCCTGCGCCCAGCGCGCCCGGTCCACGACGAACACCGAACCGAGCTCGGCCGGTCGCGCGACCCCCGCAGGGGTCATGCGCGTCACGTCGAGCACGTGCGGCACGGCGCGCGCCGCGGCGTCACGCAGCCCGTCGACGAGGTCCGCGAGCTCGTCGCGCGTCGCCTGCGGGCCGGGGCGCGCGAGGCGCCCGGCGACCTGCGCGGCGGCGGACCAGTCCACGATGGACGGCCCGACGGGCGGGCTGTCCGGCTTCTCGACGAGCGTCACCGCTCCACGGTATCCCTGACGCGCCCCGCCCACGGCTCCGGCAGGCCGAGGGCGGACCCTACGACACGCTCCTCGCCGGCCACGCGCGGTCGCTCGGGCTCGTCATGGTGACGAGCACCGTCGGCGAGCTCTCCCGGGTGCCCGGCCTCGAGGTCGAGGACTGGTTGGCCGACGACGGAGCGCCAGGCGCCCGCTGAGCCGGCAGGGCGGGTCAGCCGGTGCAGCCGCACTCCGCGAGCGAGCCGACGAAGTCGTCGAGGATGATGCGCGCGCCGTACGTGCCGCCGTCGGGCACGGCGTCGGTCATGAGCGCGAAGACGAGCTGGCGGTCGTCGGCGGTGACGACAGTCCCCGCGAGCGACGTGACGTCGGGCAGGCTGCCCGTCTTCGCGCGCACGACGCCGCGGCCCGCGTTGTCGAGGAAGCGGTCGTCGAGCGTGCCCGAGAGCCCCGCGACGGGCAGCCCGACGGCCGCGGTGCGCAGCTGCGGGTGCCCCGCGTCGGCGAGCAGGCGCACGACGTCGGCGAGCTGGCGCGGGGTCAGCGACGACCCGTCCCCGAGCCCCGAGCAGTCGGCGATCACGGCGCCTGAGAGGTCGACGCCGAGCCGTTCCACCGCGGCGCGCACGGCCTGCGTCGCCCCCTCCGCCGAGCCGGGCAGACCCGCGTCCATCGCGACGACGCGCCCCACGACCTCGGTGATCGTGTTGTCGGAGTGCTGCAGGAGGTAGTCGACGACGTCGCCGAGAGGTGCGGACTCGACCTCGCCGACGACGCGACCGTCGTCGGGCGCGGGCGCACGGACCGGGTCCCCCGACACCGTGATGCCCTGCTCGCCGAGCGCCGTCGCGAACGCCTGGGCCGCGGCGAGAGCCGGGTCCTCGGACCGGCGCGCGTACTCCTCGTCCTCGAGCCGCGCGATGTCGACGGCGAGCGCCGCGACCGGCGCGATGTACCCTGCCGGGACGTTGCCGGGGAACACGGCAGGGTTGACCGCGGGGCCGGTGAAGTAGGTGTCGTCGAGGTGGAGCGTCACGGTCGTGCGGCCCGTGAGGCGCAGCTCCTCGGAGACCTGCGCGGCGAGGTCCGCGAGCCCGGCGCGGCCGTTGACCGCCGTGGGGTCGCCGGCCCCGGCGGCGAGCATCATGTCGCCGCCGCCGACGAGCACGACCGTGTCCTGCCCCTCCAGGACCGCGCGCGTGGTGAGCGTCGTGTGCGGGCCGGGGGACGTGAGCGCGGCCGCCGCCGTGAGCACCTTGATCGTCGACGCCGGCACGTGGCCCGTCCCGGCGCCCGACTCTCCGAGCACCTCGCCCGTCGTCGCGTCGAGCACGAGCGCGCCCACGCGGGGGCCGAGGCGCTGGTCCGCCACGAGCGCGTCGGTGAGCTCCTGGACGGTCCCCGTGGCCGGGACCGGCGCCGCGTCGTCGAGCACGGGCAGCCCGGCGACGAGCGGAGGCGCGGCCACCGCGCCGGGCGCGTCGGGGAACGGTGCCGCCTCGGGCGGGAGCGGGTCCGTCGTGAGCAGGCCCGGGACGACGTCCGCGGCGTCCGCCACGAGGTAGCCCCCCGTGAGCGTCAGGACGACGCCGAGGGTCACCCCCGCGCGCGTTCCCCAACCCATGCGACTCCCCCGTTCGTGGCCCTCGGTGCGGACGTGCCGGGCGTCGGCGAGGACGGGACCGGGCGCGAGCACGTGCGCATTATCACTCACCGGGCAGCGTTCACCCGCACCGCTGGGCCCGTCCGACGGGGGTGCCCGTGTCACACTAGGAGCCGCACGACGGCGTCGTCCGTCGATCAACCCGACCAGCCACCGCCCGAGAACCGCGGTGCCGGTACGACTGGAGGACAGCAGTGGAGTTCGACGTCACGATCGAGATCCCCAAGGGCCAGCGCAACAAGTACGAGGTCGACCACGCGACCGGCCGGATCCGTCTCGACCGGATGCTCTTCACGTCGACGCGCTACCCCGACGACTACGGCTTCATCGAGGGCACCCTCGGTGAGGACGGCGACCCGCTGGACGCCCTCGTGCTGCTCGAGGAGCCCACGTTCCCCGGCTGCCTGATCCGCTGCCGCGCGCTCGGCATGTTCCGCATGCGCGACGAGGCCGGCGGCGACGACAAGGTCCTGTGCGTCCCGACGGGCGACCAGCGCGCGGCGTGGCGCCAGGACATCGACGACGTGTCCGACTTCCACCGCCTCGAGATCCAGCACTTCTTCGAGGTCTACAAGGACCTCGAGCCCGGCAAGTCGGTCGAGGGCGCCCACTGGGTGGGCCGCACGGAGGCCGAGGCCGAGATCGAGCGTTCGCTGCAGCGTGCGATCGACACCGGGTACCACACGCCCGGTCACTGATCCGCACCGCCGCCCGACGGCGCCTCTCACCCGCGTGGTGAGGGGCGCCGTCGTGCGTCACCGGGAGTCCGTCCCCCGCGCCCGCAGCCCGTCGACCAGGACACCGACCACGACATCCCGGTCGTCGTCCGGCGAGCCGAGGCGGAGGGCGTGCTCGACGCCGCACACGAGCCGTTCGACCTGCGCCACGGTCACGTCGTCCCGGACCGCACCCGCCCGCTGGGCGCGCGCGAGCACGTCGCCGAGCGCACCGAGGACCTCGGCCTTGAGCGTGGCGACCTCCGGGCTCGCGTCCTCCGGGGCGAGCAGCACGGCCTGCAGCCCTCCGGCCTCGACGTGCAGGTCCACCACACCGCGGAGCGCTGCCTCGAAGCCGTGCCACGGGTCGGGGTCCGCCGACGCCGCCCGGGCGAGGTCCCCCAGGGCCGTCAGGGCGTCGAGGGTGAGGTCCTCCACGAGAGCGTGAGCCGTGGCGAAGTGGCGGTAGACCGTGCCGACGCCGACGCCCGCCTCGCGGGCGATCTCGTTGAGCCGCAGGTTCTTCGGGTCCGCCCGGGCGGCGGCACGGAGGATGCGCTCACGGCTGCGGACGGCGTCGGCGCGGCGGGAGCTCATGGCACGAGCATATCCCGGAAGCGGATAGCTCATCCAAATGCGCTACGGTGATCCGGATACTTCATCCGCATGAGAGGAGCGTGCCATGGCATGGGACCCGGAGAACCTTCCCGACCAGAGCGGGCGGACGGTGGTCGTGACAGGAGCCACGTCGGGCATCGGCTACTTCGCCGCAGAGCAGCTCGCCGCGGCCGGTGCCCACGTCGTGCTCGCCGGGCGTTCGCCCGACCGGCTGACGGTCGCGGCGTCGAGCATCCGCGAGCACGTCCCCGGCGCGTCGCCGGACCGGCTCGTGGTCGACCTGGCGTCGTCGGCCTCGGTCCGCGCCGCGGGAGCCGCACTGGCCGCGTACGACCGGCTCGACGGGCTGCTGCTCAACGGGGGGTCGATGGCTCTCCGCGCCACGGACCGCACGGCCGACGGGCTGCCGACCCTGGTCGGGACGCACGTCGTGGCGAACGTCGCCCTCGTCGCGCACGCGCTCCCGGCGATGGCCCGCACCGGGGCGCTGCACGGGGCGGCGAGGATCGTCCACACGTCGTCGGGGTTCGTCGACCGGCTCCGGCGGCCCGTGACGGACGTGCTGCGGACCTCCCGGGTCGGCGTCGTCGCCTATACCCGGGCGAAGGCGGTCACCGAGGTCTTCGCGCTCGAGCTGGCACGGCGGCTGGACGCGGCCGGGGTGCCGGTGGAGTCCATCGTCGCGCGGCCAGGCGTCGGCGTGGACGCCCGAACGCCGCAGCGGGCGGGCATCCGCGACGAGACGATCCCCGTGCAGCGCAACCCGTTCACGCCCTGGGCGCAGGGCAAGGACACCGCTGCGTGGTCGGCGGTCCGCGCGCTCACAGACCCGCACGCCCGCGGCGGGCAGGTCTACGCCCCTGCGGACGGACCACGGGGCCTCCCGGTGCCGGTACGCCCCCCAGCGCTGACCGCTTCACCCGCGCCCGACGCGCTCGCGGCGGTGTGGGACCAGCTCGAGCGGCTCGCGGGGCACGTCGTCCCCGTCGCCTCCGGGCAGTCCCCACGGCAGCCCGGCCTGACCGGGGCCGGCGCTGACGGGAGCCGGGCCTGACGCGCCGCGGACGGGCGTCGATCAGGGCCGGCCGGCGTACGGCATCGCGTCGGTCCAGCGCATCGGCACCTCGCGCACGTCCACCCCGGGCTGCGGCGCCTCGACCATCCTGCCGCCGCCCGCGTAGACCGCGACGTGCCGGATCGTCGACGGGTCCGACGTGTCGTTCGCGTAGAAGATCAGGTCGCCCGGGCGCAGCTGCGCGTACGGGATCTTCGCGACGCGCTGGTACTGCGACCGTGACGTGCGCGTGATCTCCACGCCCGCCGCGGACCACGCCCGGGACGTCAGGCCCGAGCAGTCGTAGCCCGGACCCGTCCCGCCGAACACGTACGGCGAACCGATCTTCGTCCGCGCCCACGCCACGGCGGCCTGGCCCTGCGCCGCGCTCCCGACCGACGTGCCGGGCGGGGCCGCCGGAGGTGGCGGCTCGGGCCGGGGTGCAGGGGTCGGTTGCGGTGCGGGGGCCGGCGCGGGTGCCGGTGCCGCGGCGGGTGGCGGTGCCGGGGCGGGTGGCGGTGCCGGGGTGCGGTCGGGGCGGGCGGCTGGGCGGCAGGGGCCGGCGGGCTCGCCGCCGCGCCGGCCGTGCCCGACGGCGCGGGCTCACCCGCGCCCACGCGCTCGCGCGCCCGCTCCTCGTCGGCCCGGGCCTGCTCGGCGTCGAGCGCGTCCTGCCGCTGCCGCTCGACCTCGACGCTCGTCTCGCGGGCCCGCGCCAGCTCGGCGACGAGGCCCTCGCGGCGCGCTGCCGCGTCGGCGACCGCGGCGTCGAGCTCGGCCGCCGCCCGCTCGGCCGTCGCGAGCGCCGCGCGGGCCCGCCCGGAGACCTCCTCCTGGTGCACCAGGGCGGCGTCCGCGCGCGCACGGGCGGTGTCGGCCACGGCGCGGGCCGTCGCGTGCTCGTCGACCGCGCGGCTGGCCGTGCGCCCGACGACCCGCCCGGCCTGCTCCCGCTCGACGACCTCCGCCACGCCGTCGGCCTCGACCACCGCGCGCAGCGCGTCGAGGTCGCTCGAGCCCTGGCGCGACGCGCGGAACAGCGCGCCGAGCGCGGCGCGCGCCTCGTCCTCGGCCGCCTCGGCGACGACCAGGTCCTCGCGCGCGGTGCGCAGCTCCGCGTCCGCCTCCGTGAGCACGGCCTGCGCGGCCGCGTAGTCCTCCGCGGCGCTCTGCACACCGGCCTGGGCGCTCGACCGGCGGTCCCGCAGCGCGGTGAGATCGGCCTCAATCGCCGCGACGTCGCCGCTCGCGCGATCGACGTCCTCGCGCGCGGAGCGCACGTCCTCGTCAGAGGCGGGCGTGGGGTCCGACGTCGAGGGGGAAGCGGGGTCCGACGTCGCAGCGGGCGCGAACCCGACACCCAGGCCGAGGGCGAGGGCGAGGGGCGCGGCGGCGCTCGTCGCGACCGCACGACCGCGCGTCGATCCGCTCATGCCCCTCCCTCCCGTCGTGCGACGTCCTCCTGCGGCGCGAGCCCTGGAACCCGCTCCGCCCTGCGCGGCGCGTCGCGTTGACAGACGACGCGCCGCCCGTTGCAGTCTGCCCGGCGGTCCGCAGACGCGCGATCCGAGACCGACCGACGTTCTCAGCATGTGGTCTCGCATCACGAGACAGCCCTTCCGGCTCACGTCTCGCGTGCCTACTGTCGGTCCATGACCCGTCGAATGTGTTGCTGACCTCAGCGCACGTTCGCCTGCCCTGTGGCCGGTGCCGCCGACGACGGCGGTACCCGCGACGACCGGGCACCACGTCCCCGTGCGCTGCCCCTCCCGCCGCGGCCGTGTCGAGCACCCACACCTGCGGCCGTCCCCGGCGCACCCGCGCCCGCCGAGACCGGCACCCGACCGGCACCCGACCGGCACCCGACCGGCACCCGACCGGCACCCGACCGGCACCCGACCGGCACCCGACCGGCACTGCCACCGACACCCGCAGGAGCGAGACCATGAGCACCGAGCAGACACCCGCCTGGTCCTTCGAGACCCGCCAGGTCCACGCCGGCCAGTCCGCCGACCCCACCACCGGGGCGCGCGCACTGCCCATCTACCAGACCACGTCCTTCGTCTTCCCCGACGCGTCCGTCGCCGCCGACCGGTTCGCGCTCCGGGACCTCGGCCCCATCTACACCCGCATCGGCAACCCGACGCAGGAGGTCGTCGAGAACCGGATCGCGTCGCTCGAGGGCGGCGTCGGGGCCCTGCTGCTCGCGTCCGGCCAGGCCGCGACGACGTTCGCGATCCTCAACGTCGCCGAGGCGGGCGACCACGTCGTCGCCTCCCCGAGCCTGTACGGCGGCACGTACAACCTGCTCCGCTACTCGCTCGCCAAGCTCGGCGTCGAGACGACGTTCGTCACCGACCCGCACGACCCGCAGGCGTGGCGCGACGCCGTCCGGCCGAACACCAAGCTCTTCTTCGGCGAGACGATCCCCAACCCGCAGGCCGACGTCCTCGACATCGAGGCGGTGGCCGCGGTCGCCCACGAGGTCGGCGTCCCGCTGGTCGTCGACAACACCGTCGCCACGCCCTACCTGCTGCGCCCGCTCGCGCACGGGGCCGACGTCGTCGTGCACTCCGCGACGAAGTACCTCGGCGGCCACGGCGCGGCGATCGGCGGCGTCGTCGTCGACGGCGGGACCTTCGACTTCGCGCAGGACCCCGAGAGGTTCCCCGGGTTCAACACGCCGGACCCCTCCTACAACGGGCTCGTCTACGCGCGCGACCTGGGCGTGAACGGCATCCTCGGCGCCAACCTGGCCTACGTCCTCAAGGCGCGCGTGCAGCTCCTGCGTGACCTCGGGTCGGCCATCTCGCCGTTCAACGCCTTCCTCATCGCGCAGGGGATCGAGACGCTCTCGCTCCGCGTCGAGCGCCACGTCCAGAACGCCCAGAGGGTCGCCGAGTGGCTCGAGGCCCGCGACGACGTCCGCACGGTGCACTACGCCGGACTGCCGTCGAGCCCCTGGCACGCGAACGCCCAGAAGTACCTGCCGCGCGGCGCCGGCGCGGTGCTCGCGTTCGAGCTCGACGGCGGCGCGGAGGCCGGCCAGGCCTTCGTCTCCGCCCTGCAGCTCCACTCGAACGTCGCGAACATCGGCGACGTCCGCTCGCTCGTCATCCACCCGGCGTCGACGACGCACAGCCAGCTCACGCCCGAGGAGCAGGCGCTGTCCGGCGTGACCCCCGGCCTCGTGCGCCTCGCCGTCGGGATCGAGCACGTCGACGACATCCTCGCGGACCTCGAGCTCGGCTTCACCGCCGCCAAGTCCGCGCGGGACGCGTGACGGGGAGGACGAGCCCACGATGACGTATCCGGACAGCCGGGGCGCCACCGGCGCCCCGGCCGTACAGTGGCCGACGGTGAATCCCGTGACCGACGAGCTCCCCCCGACCCGCCCGACCCGCCCCGCGCCCCCGCGCAGCGCGGTCCCCTCGTCGCGCCCTCGTGCCACGACGGCGGTCCCGGCGAGCAGCGCCTGGCGGGACGGCGACGACGTCGGTCGTCGCCGCTTCGCGGACGTCGGCACCTTCGACCTCGAGTCCGGGGCGCGTCTTCCCGACGTGCGCGTCGCGTACGAGACGTGGGGGACGCTCGCCCCGGACGGCTCGAACGCGGTCCTCGTCCTGCACGCCCTCACGGGCGACTCGCACGTCAGCGGCCCGGCCGGCGCAGGCCACCGCACCGCGGGCTGGTGGGAGGACCTGATCGGTCCGGGCGCGCCCATCGACACGGACCGGTGGTTCGTCGTCGCCCCGAACGTGCTCGGCGGGTGCCAGGGGACCACGGGACCGGCGTCGACCGCACCGGACGGCGCGCCGTGGGGCGGACGCTTCCCGCGCGTGACGACACGCGACCAGGTCGCCGTCGAGATCGAGCTCGCGCGCACGCTCGGCGTGACGTCGTGGGCGCTCGTCGTCGGAGCCTCCATGGGTGGTCACCGCGTGCTCGAGTGGGCGATCCTCGGCCCGGAGGCCGGCATCGGCGTCGAGTCGCTCGCGGCGATCGCGACGGGCGCCCAGACCACCGGCGACCAGATCGCGTGGGCGCACCCGCAGATCGGCGCGATCCGAGCCGACCCGCGGTTCCGCGACGGCGACTACTACGACGCGGCCGACGGCGACGGCCCGCACGTCGGCCTCGGGATCGCGCGGCAGATCGCGCACGCCACGTACCGCTCGGCCCTGGAGATCGACACCCGGTTCGGCCGGATCCCGCAGGGCGGCGAGGACCCGTTCACCGACGGGCGCTACGCCGTGCAGTCCTACCTCGACCACCACGGCGACAAGCTCGCCCGCCGCTTCGACGCCAACTCCTACCTCGTGCTCACCCAGGCGATGCTCACGCACGACCTGGGGCGGGACCGCGGCGGTGTCGAGGCCGCGCTCGGCTCGATCACCGCGCGGGCCCTCGTCGTCGCCGTCGACTCGGACCGCCTCTTCCTCCCTGCCGACTGCGCACGGATCGCCGCGGGGATCCCCGGTGCGGAGCCGCTCCGGACCTTGCACAGCGACTTCGGCCACGACGGGTTCCTCGTCGAGCACCACCAGCTCGGGCCGCTCGTCGCGGAGTTCCTCCCCGAGCCCTCTCGCGCGCACGAGTGAGACGGTCCCGGTCGACGCGCCACCTGGCGTGCGTCGCGACCGTCCGAGCGGGCACGATGGGCGCATGAGCATCGACGTCGACGCCGCGGCCGACCACCTTCGCGCCCAGTGGGACCGGCTCGACGGTTGGCTGCGTGGTCTCGGGGCTGAGCTGGGACGCGCGGCAGACCGTCCGAGCGTCCTCGACGAATGGTCTGTCGGCGAGCTCGTCTCCCATCTCGGCCGCGTGATGGAGGCACTCGCGCGGTGCGGGCCCGTCGAGCCGGGAACGGTGCCCCTCTCGTTCGCCGAGTACCTCGGCACCTATCCCGACCGCGCGGAGGAGATCGCGGAGGCGACGCGGACCCTGGACGCCGAGCTCGCACCGGACCGGCTCGGCGGGGTCGAGGCCCTGGCCGCGCAGGCCTTCGCCCGGCTCGACGAGCTCGACGGCGAGCGGGTCGTCCAGGCGCGCCGCGGCCCGATCACGCTCCAGGACATGGTGGTCTCCCGCGTCGTCGAGCTCGTCGTGCACGCCGACGACCTGTCGCGGTCGTTCCCCGAGGTCCACGACTCCCCCGTCCACCCGGGCGCGCTCGACGCGGTCGCGGCCGAGCTGCTGCACGTCGTGGTCGTGCGCGGTGGCTGGAGCCTCGAGGTGCACGACCCGCTGCTCTGGGTGCGGCTCGCGACGGGCCGCGAACGGTACGACGTCGACCGGCTCGCGAAGGCCCTCGCACCCCTGCACACGTCCGAGGCGGTGCCCGACCTCGGCCGCATGCTGCCTCTTCTCTGAACACGCCGGGGAGGGGGCCCGTGCCCGACGTGCACGACTGGGAGCCGGACGTCCTGGGCGACGGCTTCGTCCGGCGCACCCTCGAGCTCGACGACGACGACGAGGGACCGGTCGTCGCGACCCTCGTCCGCTACGCCCCGCCGGCGCCCGAGGCGGTGCGGCCGGCCCGCGCCGTGCTGTACCTGCACGGCTGGAGCGACTACTTCTTCCAGACGGAGCTCGCCGCGCTCTGGCACGCGCAGGGTGCCGCGTTCTACGCGCTGGACCTCCGCAAGTACGGCCGGAGCCTGCGGCCGC
The DNA here is from genome assembly GCF_943181405.1 of Cellulosimicrobium sp. Marseille-Q4280. Taxonomy (GTDB): domain Bacteria; phylum Actinomycetota; class Actinomycetes; order Actinomycetales; family Cellulomonadaceae; genus Cellulosimicrobium. The sequence continues at coordinate 515,077 of NZ_CALPBY010000001.1, read as the reverse complement.
ACCAGACACCGGGCTACGCCGACTCGCTCGACGTCTACGACGCGGACCTGGAGGCTGCTCTCGCCGTCGTCCACGAAGAGCTCGGCGCGCGCGCCGCGGTGATGCTCATGGGTCACTCGACCGGGGGGCTCGTTGCGTCGCTGTGGGCGCACCGCCATCCCGGGCGGGTGCGCGGGCTGATCCTCAACAGTCCCTGGCTGGAGCTCCAGGGGTCGTCCGTCGCACGCACCGTGTCCGGCCCGGCGATCCGGCAGCTCGCGCGGTTCCAGCCTCGCGCTCCGCTGCCCAGCATCGACCCCGGGTACTACGCGCGCACGCTCCGCGACCGGGAGGACGGGGCGTGGACGATCGACGACGCGTGGCGCCCGGTGCCCTCGTTCCCCGTGCGGGCGGGATGGCTGCGCGCCGTCATCGCCGGCCATGCGCACGTGGCGGGCGGACTGTCGATCGACTGCCCGGTCCTGGTACTCCTGGCCGAGCGTTCGCTGTTCAGCACGCGCTGGACGGAGAACATGCGCAGCGCGGACATCGTGCTCGACGTCGAGCCGCTCGCCCGGCGCGCCCCGAACCTCGGGCGCGTGGTCACGGTCGTGCGCATCCCCGGCGGGATCCACGACCTCGCCCTGTCGGCCCCGGGCCCGCGCGCCGTGTACTTCGCCGAGATCGTGCGCTGGGTCGCGTCCTACGGCTGGTCGTGACCCGCCGGTCGTGACCCGCCGGTCGTGACCCGCCGGTCGTGACCCGCCGGTCGTGACCCGCCGGTCGTGACCACAAGTCATGATCGTGAAATGCCGAAGGCCCACCCCTGGTGGGGTGGGCCTTCGGTGAAGGGTTGTCCGGCGGCGTCCTACTCTCCCACCCCGTCTCCAGGGCAGTACCATCGGCGCTGAAGGGCTTAGCTTCCGGGTTCGGTATGGGACCGGGCGTTTCCCCTTCGCTGTGACCGCCGTAACTCTGTCGAACACTTTCCCGGGTGCCGCCCCCGGTGTGGGGGTGGTGGGGTTGGTGGTTCGGGAACCGCACAGTGGACGCGTCGCATGAGAGTGTGATGGGTGTTGAAGTTGTCGGCTGATTAGTACCGGTCAGCTGCACGGGTCGTTGGTCCCCGTTTCCACGTCCGGCCTATCTACCCAGTGTTCTGCTGGGTGCCTCTCACCCCTGAGGGTATGGAAACCTCATCTTGAAGCAGGCTTCCCGCTTAGATGCTTTCAGCGGTTATCCCTTCCGAACGTAGCCAACCAGCGGTGCTCCTGGCGGAACAACTGGCACACCAGAGGTTCGTCCGTCCCGGTCCTCTCGTACTAGGGACAGCCCTTCTCAAGTTTCCTGCGCGCGCAGCGGATAGGGACCGAACTGTCTCACGACGTTCTAAACCCAGCTCGCGTACCGCTTTAATGGGCGAACAGCCCAACCCTTGGGACCTACTCCAGCCCCAGGATGCGACGAGCCGACATCGAGGTGCCAAACCATGCCGTCGATATGGACTCTTGGGCAAGATCAGCCTGTTATCCCCGGGGTACCTTTTATCCGTTGAGCGACGGCGCTTCCACAAGCCACCGCCGGATCACTAGTTCCGACTTTCGTCCCTGCTCGACCTGTCAGTCTCACAGTCAAGCTCCCTTGTGCACTTGCACTCGACACCTGATTGCCAACCAGGCTGAGGGAACCTTTGAGCGCCTCCGTTACATTTTAGGAGGCAACCGCCCCAGTTAAACTACCCACCAGGCACTGTCCCTGGTCCGGATCACGGACCGAGGTTAGACATCCGAAGCGGCCAGAGTGGTATTTCAACGTTGACTCCACCCGCACTGGCGTGCGGGCTTCACAGTCTCCCACCTATCCTACACAAGCCGCACCGAACATCAATACCAAGCTATAGTAAAGGTCCCGGGGTCTTTCCGTCCTGCTGCGCGTAACGAGCATCTTTACTCGTAGTGCAATTTCGCCGAGTTCGCGGTTGAGACAGCGGAGAAGTCGTTACGCCATTCGTGCAGGTCGGAACTTACCCGACAAGGAATTTCGCTACCTTAGGATGGTTATAGTTACCACCGCCGTTTACTGGGGCTTAAATTCTGAGCTTCACCCACGAGGGGTTGACCCGTCCTCTTAACCTTCCAGCACCGGGCAGGCGTCAGTCCGTATACATCGTCTTGCGACTTCGCACGGACCTGTGTTTTTAGTAAACAGTCGCTTCTCCCTGGTCTCTGCGGCCGTCCACGCTCCCCGAGCTAGTCGGTTCACGTTTCGGGCCCCCCTTCTCCCGAAGTTACGGGGGCATTTTGCCGAGTTCCTTAACCACGATTCGCTCGATCGCCTTGGTATTCTCTACCTGACCACCTGAGTCGGTTTGGGGTACGGGCGGCTAGAACCTCGCGCCGAGGCTTTTCTTGGCAGCATAGGATCACCCGTTTCGCGCATACGCGCTCACTATCAGCTCTCAGCCTCGTGTCGGGCGGATTTGCCTACCCGACGGCCTACAGCCTTGGACGTGGACTACCATCGCCACGCCGGGCTACCTTCCTGCGTCACCCCTGTTAATACGCTTACCTACTACCGGTTCGGGTCCCGCGCGCCCCTGTCCGGTGACCCCGAAGGGTCGGTGGACAGGTTTGGGCGGTTAGCATCACCGGGCTCGGTATGGGCGGTTCTTCGCCGGTAGGAGAATATCAACTCCTTGTCCATCGACTACGCCTGTCGGCCTCGCCTTAGGTCCCGACTTACCCAGGGCGGATTAACCTGGCCCTGGAACCCTTGGTCATTCGGCGGACGGGTTTCTCGCCCGTCATTCGCTACTCATGCCTGCATTCTCACTCGTGTGGCCTCCACCGCTGGGTTCCCCCGCGGCTTCACCGGCCACACGACGCTCCCCTACCCACCTGCGCCTCTGGACCACGAAGGCCTGAGTTACGCGCAGATGCCACGGCTTCGGCGGTGTACTTGAGCCCCGCTACATTGTCGGCGCGGAATCACTTGACCAGTGAGCTATTACGCACTCTTTCAAGGGTGGCTGCTTCTAAGCCAACCTCCTGGTTGTCTGTGCAACTCCACATCCTTTCCCACTTAGCACACGCTTGGGGGCCTTAGCCGGTGGTCTGGGCTGTTTCCCTCTCGACTACGGAGCTTATCCCCCGCAGTCTCACTGCCACGCTTCCACTTACCGGCATTCGGAGTTTGGCTGACGTCAGTAACCTTGTAGGGCCCATCGGCCATCCAGTAGCTCTACCTCCGGCAAGAAACACGTGACGCTGCACCTAAATGCATTTCGGGGAGAACCAGCTATCACGAAGTTTGATTGGCCTTTCACCCCTAACCACAGGTCATCCCCCAGGTTTTCAACCCTGGTGGGTTCGGTCCTCCACGCGGTCTTACCCGCGCTTCAACCTGCCCATGGCTAGATCACTTCGCTTCGGGTCTAGACCCAGCGACTATGGACGCCCTGTTCGGACTCGCTTTCGCTACGGCTTCCCCACACGGGTTAACCTCGCCACTGAGCACTAACTCGCAGGCTCATTCTTCAAAAGGCACGCTGTCACCCCAACCAAGGAGGCTCCAACGGATTGTAGGCACACGGTTTCAGGTACTATTTCACTCCCCTCCCGGGGTACTTTTCACCTTTCCCTCACGGTACTGGTCCGCTATCGGTCACTAGGTAGTATTTAGGCTTAGCAAGTGGTCTTGCCAGATTCACACGAGATTTCACGGGCCCCGTGCTACTTGGGATCCCCTTCGGGAGGCCGCGCCATTTCGTCTACCGGACTCGCACCGTCTGTGGTCCGCCTTTCAATGCGGTTCGACTATGACACGGCTTTCTGACTCCCCGGTGGACTGTCAGATCCACCAGAAGGGTCCCACAACCCCGGACACGCAACGCCTGACAGCTTTACCACGCGCCCGGTTTGGCCTCATCCGCTTTCGCTCGCCACTACTCACGGAATATCTCTTCCTGCCGGTACTGAGATGTTTCACTTCCCGGCGTTCCCTCCACACACCCTATATATTCAGGTGCAGGTCGCACGACATGACTCGTACGGGGTTCCCCCATTCGGAAACCCTCGGATCACAGCTCGTTTGCCAGCTCCCCGAGGCTTATCGCAGGCTACGACGTCCTTCTTCGGCTCCTAGTGCCAAGGCATCCACCCTGTGCCCTTAAAAACTTCGACACACACACTACAATCTATTCGCAGAGACCAAGAACAAAAACCACGGACACACCCCGAAGGGCACACCCGTACTTTTTGCATCTTGATCACTTCAAAGATGCTCGCGTCCACTGTGCAGTTCTCAAACAACCAACGACCCCGACCCGCACAGACCCGCCTACCCACCAAGACCAGCTCGGCGAGCGGTTCGCGATCCACGGACCGACCCGTACCAGGCACCACCACCAAAGTGGCCGGCGACCTGAGGACCCAACAGTGTGCTCGACAAGCCCCGGACCCACCCGCGATGTTCCACCACACCCCCCGGACACCACCGAACCCCCCGAAGGAGAACCCAGCAGACCAGGCGACGCAGGTACTGACACCAGCGAGACCGACGCTCTTTCGTCAATGTTCCACCCATGAGCAACCACCCCCACACGCGAACGGCGTGGGCCGTGGCCACCACACACCCCCGAAGAGGCGTGCGTTGAAGCTCCTTAGAAAGGAGGTGATCCAGCCGCACCTTCCGGTACGGCTACCTTGTTACGACTTAGTCCCAATCGCCAGTCCCACCTTCGACCACTCCCCCCGGCGAACCGGTTGGGCCATGGGCTTCGGGTGTTACCGACTTTCGTGACTTGACGGGCGGTGTGTACAAGGCCCGGGAACGTATTCACCGCAGCGTTGCTGATCTGCGATTACTAGCGACTCCGACTTCATGGGGTCGAGTTGCAGACCCCAATCCGAACTGAGACCGGCTTTTTGGGATTCGCTCCACCTTACGGTATCGCAGCCCTTTGTACCGGCCATTGTAGCATGCGTGAAGCCCAAGACATAAGGGGCATGATGATTTGACGTCATCCCCACCTTCCTCCGAGTTGACCCCGGCAGTCTCCCATGAGTCCCCGGCATAACCCGCTGGCAACATGGGACGAGGGTTGCGCTCGTTGCGGGACTTAACCCAACATCTCACGACACGAGCTGACGACAACCATGCACCACCTGTGCACGAGTGTCCAAAGAGACCACCATCTCTGGTGGCTTCCCGTGCATGTCAAGCCTTGGTAAGGTTCTTCGCGTTGCATCGAATTAATCCGCATGCTCCGCCGCTTGTGCGGGCCCCCGTCAATTCCTTTGAGTTTTAGCCTTGCGGCCGTACTCCCCAGGCGGGGCACTTAATGCGTTTGCTGCGGCACGGAACTCGTGGAATGAGCCCCACACCTAGTGCCCAACGTTTACGGCATGGACTACCAGGGTATCTAATCCTGTTCGCTCCCCATGCTTTCGCTCCTCAGCGTCAGTTGCGGCCCAGAGACCTGCCTTCGCCATCGGTGTTCCTCCTGATATCTGCGCATTCCACCGCTACACCAGGAATTCCAGTCTCCCCTACCGCACTCTAGTCTGCCCGTACCCGATGCAAGCTCGAGGTTGAGCCTCGAGTTTTCACACCAGACGCGACAAACCGCCTACGAGCTCTTTACGCCCAATAATTCCGGACAACGCTTGCGCCCTACGTATTACCGCGGCTGCTGGCACGTAGTTAGCCGGCGCTTCTTCTGCAGGTACCGTCACTTGCGCTTCTTCCCTGCTGAAAGAGGTTTACAACCCGAAGGCCGTCATCCCTCACGCGGCGTCGCTGCATCAGGCTTTCGCCCATTGTGCAATATTCCCCACTGCTGCCTCCCGTAGGAGTCTGGGCCGTGTCTCAGTCCCAGTGTGGCCGGTCGCCCTCTCAGGCCGGCTACCCGTCGTCGCCTTGGTAGGCCATCACCCCACCAACAAGCTGATAGGCCGCGAGCCCATCCCTGACCGAAAAACTTTCCAACCACCCCCATGCGAGGACGGCTCATATCCGGTATTAGCCCCGGTTTCCCGGAGTTATCCCGAAGTCAAGGGCAGGTTACTCACGTGTTACTCACCCGTTCGCCACTAATCAACCCAGCAAGCTGGGCATCATCGTTCGACTTGCATGTGTTAAGCACGCCGCCAGCGTTCGTCCTGAGCCAGGATCAAACTCTCCGTAAATGATCAACGCCCACCACCAGACCCAAAGACCCGGCAGCGAACAATCCATACGAAGCGAACCCCGAAAGGTTCACAAAACTGGCCTACAAACGAAAAACAATCTGACGATCATTCTCCGAAATCAACCAAAAACATCCCCTGACACAACCAACCAGCCACCCCGAACGGGACAACCCAGCCAGCCACGCCCACAAAGGGGACAAAAATTGGCATTGACTAACAAGCACACTGTTGAGTTCTCAAACAACCGACACACACCGCCTCCAGTCGTTTCCGACTCTTGCGCGGGGCTTCGTTCTCCAGCCTACCAGACCCGGACCTTCGTCCCGAACCCGGTCGAAACCGGAAATTCGCTCAGAATGATCTGAATCGGGCCCCCGAACAGTACCGCAGGCGCAGCACGCTGCACTCACGATCTGAAGAAGGGGATTCGCCTGCGGGACCAGCCACTTCGCGTCTGCTCCGAAGAGCTACGCCGTGGTGTCTGTTCCTCCCTGCCGGGCGACCTCGAGAACATTACGGGGCGCAGGGCGCGCGGTCAAACCCGCTCGTGGTGACCCCGCTCACCGCGTTCACCGCACCTCCGGTGCGCCCACCGGTGCTTCCGCGGGCCCGTTCGTGCCACCGGCGAGCCGTGCCGCGACCTGCCGCGCGGCGTCGTGCAACTGGGACGGCCCCACGACCGTCACGGGGACGTCGAACATGCCGAACCAGGCGGCGAGCCCACCCCAGGACCACGAGCCGGCCGTGACGCGGCACCGGTCCTCGCCGAGCGCCTCGACGACCGCGGCGTCCCCCACCCATGGCGCGACGTGGTCCGCGCCCGCACCCAGCTCGGCCGTGCCGCGGACCGGCCACGCCGGACGGGAGAACGCCTGCGACACGTAGGTCGCGACGTCGGGCGCCGGGAGGTCGCGCGGCCGGAACCGCGGGCCGTCGCCCGACCGCACCGTGATCCGGTCCACCCGGAACGTGCGCCAGTCGTCGCGCTCGAGGTCCCAGGCCACGAGGTACCACCTGCCGCCCCACGTGACGAGGTGGTGCGGCTCGACGCGGCGTGGGGGCCGGAAGCCGGCAGCGTCCGGTGCGTGCGCCGGACGCAGCACGTCCCCCGACCCTCCGTCGTAGTCGAAGCGCACCACGCGCCGCTCCCGTGCCGCGGTGCCGATCGCCACGAGGACGTCCGGACGCACCGCCGGACGGTCCGACTCCCGAGCACGCGGGACCGCCGTCACCTCGAGCGCGTCGATCCGGCCGCGCAGCCGGGCGGGCATCACCTGGCGGATGGTGGCGAGCGCACGGGCCGCCGCGTCCTCGACCCCCGGGAGCGTCGCCGTGCGCAGGGCGAGCGCCACGGCGACCGCCTGCTCGTCGTCGAACAGCAGGGGCGGCAGGTCGACGCCCGCGTCGAGGCGGTACCCGCCGTCCGGTCCCTTCGTGGCCTGTACCGGGTAGCCGAGCTCGCGCAGCCGGTCGACGTCGCGTCGGACCGTGCGCGGGCTGACGGCGAGGCGCTCCGCGAGCGCCGGGCCCGGCCAGTCGCGGCGGGCCTGCAGGAGGGACAGCAGCGTGAGCAGTCGTCCGGAGGTCTCGAGCATGCCGCCAGCATCGCACGCAGTAGAGGCCAGAAGCTGACCGCTACACCGGGAAGAGTGGTCTCAGCCGGTCCCGCACCGGCGTCACCCACCGATCCGCCAGACCACCGACCACCACGCCCCGGAGGACACCGTGATCCGTACCCGAGCCCTGACGAAGGACTTCCCCGTCGGGCGCGACGCGAGCAGGACCGTGCACGCCGTGCGCGGCATCGACCTCGACGTCGCGCCCGGCGAGCTCGTCGCCGTCCTCGGCCCCAACGGCGCCGGCAAGACGACCATGCTGCGCATGCTCACGACGTTGATCCGCCCGACGTCGGGCACGGCGACCGTCGCGGGTCTCGACGTCGTCGCGCAGCCCGACGCCGTCCGACGCAGCATCGGCTACGTCGGCCAGGGGAACGCGGCCGGCCACGGTCAGCGCGCCGTCGACGAGCTCGTGAGCCAGGCACGCATCCACGGTCTCGACCGTCGTGCCGCCCGGCGCCGCGCCGACGAGCTGCTCGACGTGCTCGAGCTCACCGCCCAGAGGACGCGCAAGGTCTCCGACCTCTCGGGCGGCCAGCGACGCCGCCTCGACGTGGCGATGGGCCTGGTCCACTCCCCCGCGCTGCTCTTCCTCGACGAGCCGACGACCGGACTCGACCCCCACAACCGGGCGAACCTGTGGGAGCACGTCGGCCGGATGCGCGCCGACGCCGTCGCCACGACGGGCGCGCCCATGACCGTCGTGCTCACGACCCACTACCTCGACGAGGCGGACTCCATGGCCGAGCGCGTCGTCGTCGTCGACCACGGCGAGGTCATCGCGGACGACACCGCCGCGAACCTCAAGGCCGAGCTCGCGGGCGACCGCGTCGTCGTCGGCGTGAAGGCTCCGCCGTCGGGCCCCGACGGGCCGGGCGGTGCCGGGCGGCACGGCGCCGTGCCCGACGCCGTCGCCCGCCTCGTCGAGGTCGCCGCCCGGGTCGACGGGTTCCGCGAGGTGCTCGCCCGGGACGGGTCGCAGGTGACCGTGCGTGCGGAGCGTGGGGACGCCTACCTTCCCCGCCTCCTGCGCGCGGCGGACGACACAGGGATCCCGGTCGCGACGGCGTACGTCCACCGCCCGACGCTGGACGACGTCTTCCTCGCCCTCACCGGCCGCAGCCTCCGTGAGGCCGGCGCCACCCACCCCGGCACGAGCGACGCGCCGACCGACGCACCGACCACCGACACCGCCGGGACGACGACCCGGCCTACCGAGAGGACCGCAGCATGAGCGCCGTCGACACCCGCACCGACGTCCCCGCGACCCCGCCCGCACCGGCACGTGCGCCGTCGCGACGCCATGTCGTCCGCGACACCGGCATCGTCCTCGCGCGCGAGCTGCGGCCCGTGGTGCGCGACCCGTTCTCCGTCGTGTTCGGCCTCGTGCAGCCGATCGTCTTCCTCGTGCTGTTCGGCCCGCTTCTCGTGGGGTCGCTCGGGGGGACCCAGGTGCTCGGGGGGAGCGTCTGGCAGTGGTTCGTCCCGTCGATCCTCGTCATGACCACGCTGTTCGGCACGTCCGCGACGGGCGCGAACCTGCTGTTCGAGCTCCAGACCGGCGCGCACGAGCGCATGCTCGTCGCGCCGCTGTCGCGGTCGTCGCTGCTCGTGGGCCGCGCGCTCAAGGAGATGGTGCCGATCGTCGCGCAGTCCGTGATCGTCGTGCTCGTCATGCTCCCGTTCGGGTTCGAGCTCCACGCGGTCGGCGCGGTGCTCGGGCTCGCGCTGCTCGCCGTGCTCGGCGTCGGGATCGGCGCGCTGTCCTACGCGCTCGCCCTCGCGGTGCGCAAGCAGGACTGGATGTTCTGGATGGTCCAGCAGACGGTGCTGTTCCCGCTCATGCTCCTGTCCGGGATGCTGCTGCCGCTCGAGTCGGGGCCGCGCTGGATGCAGGTCGCCGCGTCGGTCAACCCGCTGAAGTACGTGGTCGACGCCGAGCGCGCGCTGTTCGCGGGCGACCTCGGCGCGACCGCGGTCGCCTGGGGCTGGGTCGCCGCGCTCGCGACCGCGGTCGTCGGCCTGGTCGTCGGTATCCGTGCGATGGTCACGTCAGCGGACTGACGGCGCGGCGCGGCGACGCCTCAGCCGGTGGCCCGGACCGTCTCGACGGCCCCGGCCACCGCGCTGCCCGGGCTCGTGAGCACGCGCACCGGTGGTCAGGCGTGGTGGGCGCGGAACGCGTCCGTGAGCGAGGGGCCGTCGTCGCCGAGGCGCCAGACGCTCCACCCGTCCGCCGTCGCGGTCCCCGAGACCGCGACGGCGGCGAGGTCGGGGTGCCGGTAGCGGGCGCCGTCGGCCAGCTCGATGAAGCCGTCGGGCTGCAGGACCGCCTCGAACCGCTGGCCGCGGCGCGGACGCGACCACACGAGATGGCGCGGGCTCCCCAGCGTGCGCGCGAGCGCCACCAGGTCCGGGTCGTCGTCGGGACCGAGCGGCACGTCGACGACGGCGGGCGCGGGCACCGGGGCGACCTCGCGACCGACGAGGGGGTCGGGCTCGAGCCCGGCCGGCGGCTGGTAGGACAGCGGGTCGTAGGAGCGCTCCGACGCCGGCGAGTGCTGCGCGGCGTACTCGTGGGTGAGGATCGACTCGCGCGTCCGGTACGACTCACGGGTGCGCACCGACTCGCGCGTGAGGATCGACGTCCGCGGCACGCGCGCGTCGTCCCCGCTGCCGGCGGGCCGGCGGTCGGCCCACGTGCTCGGCTCGTCGGACCACGTGCGCTGCTCCGGCGTGGGACGCGCCGTCGACGGGTCCTCGAAGGGCACGAAGTCCAGCACCGGCAGCCCGTCCTCCGCGGCGGGCCCACCGAGGGGGATCTCGAGCGGCACGGGCGCGAGCTGCCCGGTGACGTCGGCGGACGGCGGGGTCGACCCGTACGTCGTGCTCGACTCGAGCTCGCGGCGCCGCTCGGCGCGCGAGCGCGCGTGCTGCGTCACCACGGGAAACTTGCCGGTCAGCGCTCGGCCCACGGCGACGCCGTCCGCGAAGTCGGAGGCGGGCGCCGCCTCCCGGGCACGCACGGGCGTGCGCTCCGGCGTCGGGGGCGTCTCGGGACGGCCGACCGCGAGCGGCGACACGTCCACGAAGCGCCGACCGTCGGCGCCGTGCACCACGCCGAGGCGCAGCACCGCGACGGGCGAGCCGGGCTGGCGCAGGAAGTCGAGCGCGTCCTCGATCCCCGGCGCGGCGCTCGAGCAGATGACGATGAGCCGTGCGCCCGTGGTGCGCGCCGTGGCCTGCGACCGCGTGAGCGGCACGTTGTCGTAGAACGCCGCGACGTCCTGCTGGAAGCGTGACGCCCCACCCGTGTACCGGGCGGCGAGCTCGGCGCGCGTGAGGCGCCCGGCCCGGCCCGCGTGGTTGAGGGCGGCCGTCAGGGCGCTCTCGGTGAGCTCGGCCGTGACCTCGATGACCACCGGCAGCCCGGCCGCGTCCAGCGCGAGGAGGTGCGGCTCGTCGTCGGACGCGCCCTCCTTGACGGGGAAGATCTGCTCGCCCAGCAGGCTGTCGAGGTTGCCGTCGACCACGCGCTGCGCGTCGGTCCCGAAGGCGCCGGCCGGCTGGGGCGGCTGGACGAGCAACGGACGCTCGGCGTCCACCTCGAAGAGGGGCATCGGGGGGTCTCCTGCTGCATTGCGGAACGCGTCCGGGGCGGGGGCGTTTGCGGCTTAGCCTACGTCGGCGGTCAAGTCCCGCGAACACCCCGAACCGGTACGGTTCGGGCGTCGGGAAACCCGCAGGTCAGGCGTGCCCCGACTCCTGCTCGTCTGCCGCGAGACGCTCCTCGACGCGCTCGACCTTGCCCGTGAGCTCGCCCGTCCGGCCGGGCCGGATGTCGGCCTTGACGACGAGCGACACCCGGTGACCGCCGGCCCCGACCGCCTCCGTGGCCCGCTGGATGACGGGCATGACCTCGTCCCAGTCGCCCTCGATCTCGGTGAACATCGACGTGGTGCGGTTCGGCAGGCCGGACTCGCGCACGATGCGGACGGCCTCGGCGACGGAGTCCGCGACGGACTCGCCGGCACCGAGCGGGGCGACGGAGAAGGCGAAGACGGCCATGGGGCCCATGGTGGCACGTCGCCGACCGTGCTCGCCCCCGACGTAGGCTCGGTCCGTGACTGAGGGCGTGGCGACCGACGCGGTGACCGTGCTGGCCGGAGGTGTCGGGGGCGCGCGGCTCGCCCACGGGATGGACCGCGCGGGAGCGGACCTCACGGTCGTGGTGAACGTCGCCGACGACGTCGAGCTCCACGGCCTCGCGATCTCGCCCGACCTCGACACCGTGACGTACACGCTCGCCGGTCTCGCCGACGAGGAGCGCGGCTGGGGCGTGGTCGGCGAGACGTACGCGACGCTCGAGGCGATGGGCCGGCTCGGCGAGGACACGTGGTTCACGCTCGGCGACAAGGACCTCGCGACGCACGTCGTGCGGACAGCCCGCCTCCGGGCCGGGGCGCCGCTGTCCGCGGTGACCGCCGAGCTCAGCCGCGCGCTCGGCGTGCGGGCGCGCGTCGTGCCCGTCACCGACGACCGTGTGGCGACGCTCGTCGACACGCCCGGCGGACGGCTCGGCTTCCAGGAGTACTTCGTGGGTCGTCAGCACGCCGACGACGTCGTCGGGCTCGTCTACGACGGCATCGAGGCCGCGCGCCCCGCGCCCGGGGTGGTCGAGGCCGTGCGCGACGCGCGGGTCGTGGTCGTCGCGCCGTCGAACCCGTTCCTGTCCGTCGCGCCCGTCCTCGGCGTGCCCGGCGTCCGCGAGGCGCTCGTCGGGTCGCGCGCGCACCGCGTCGCGGTGAGCCCGATCGTCGGTGGACGGGCGATCAAGGGGCCCGCGGCGCAGATGCTCGCGACGCTCGGCCACGAGGTGTCCGCGCTGGGCGTCGCGCGCCTCTACACGGGGCTCGTCGACCACATGGTGATCGACGAGCGCGACGCGCACCTCGCGGAGGACGTCGCGGCGCTCGGCCTGCGCGTCCTCGTCACGGACACCGTCATGGGCGGCGCGGACGGCCGCGAGCGCCTCGCCCGGGAGATCCTGGCGGCGACGCGTGGCTGACCGGTCCGGAGCCGTCGTGCCCGACGGCGCGGCCCGCCCGGCGGGGTCGGGTCGCCCGGGGCGCGTGGTCGCCGTCGTGCCGCTGCGCGACGGGACGTCCGGGAAGTCGCGGCTCGCGCACGTGCTCGACCCGGCCGCGCGCAGCCGGCTCGTCGCCGTCCTGGCGCGGCACGTCGTGGCGACGCTCCTCGCGTCCGAGGCGGTGGAGCGGGTGGTCGTCGTGACGTCGGACCCGCGGTTCACGTGGCGCGCGCTGCGGGACGTCGTCGTGGAGGCGTCGAGCACTGCCGGAGACGGGGAGGGGCCCCCGCTGCTCACCGACGACGCCGACCGTCTCCGCATCGTGCTGCAGCCCGCGGACCGACCGGGGCTGAACGAGGCGGTCGAGGTGGGTCGTGAGATCGCGGTCGAGGACGGCCCCGTGCGGCTGCTCGTCGCGCACGCGGACCTCCCTGCGCTGACGACCGACGACGTCGCCGCGCTGCTCGCCGACGACGCGCCGGTCGTCGTCGCGACCGACCGGCACCGGTCGGGGACGAACCTGCTCGTCCTCTCCGGGGACGCGTCGGTCCCGCCGAGCACGACCTCAGAGCCGTTACCCGCCGCAGAACGACCGCAGGGTCGTGCTCGGCAGGCGTTCCGGTTCCGGTTCGGCGTCGACAGCCTCGCCTCGCACCTCTCGGAGGCCGCCGCGCGCGGGCTGCGGGCCGCCGTCGTGCAGCGGCCCGGGACGGCGACCGACCTCGACACGATCGACGACTGGGGCGAGCTGCCCGCGGAGGTGCGGGCCGCCGTCGGGCAGCACGTACCCGGTCTGCACGCCGGAGGCACTGCCGGCTAACCGCCCCAGCGGCCCCGGTGCACGACGTCGTCGAGCGGCTTGCGGGCCCGGCGGCGCGGCGACCCGCTCGGCCCGGTGTCGCCCGGGTGGCCGAGCGCGACGACGCCCGTCGGCGCGTACTCGTCGGGGATGTCGAACGCCTCGCGCAGCCGCGGAACCTCACGGGGCTGCACGCCGAAGAAGCACGCGCCGAGCCCCTCGTCGACCGCGGTCTGGAGCATGATCAGCGACGCCATGCCGGCGTCGACGTGCCAGTACGGCACGGCCCACCGGTTCTCGTCGCGGTCGGCCCAGCCCTTGTCGTCCTCGGCGTACCGCCGCAGGTAGGCGTCCTTCGACGTGAGGACGAGGACGATCACGGGGGCCGTGCGCATGCCGTCGAGCCACGCGCTCATGTCCCGCTCGGAGTCCGCGGGCGTCGAGGCCGCCCAGAAGCGCGCGACGTCGTCGGGCTCGGTCAGGACGACGAACGCCCAGCCCTGCGCGAAGCCGGCGCTCGGGGCGCGGACGGCGTTGCGCAGCACGCGGTCCACCGAGGCGGGGTCGACGGGGTCGGCGATGAACCGCCGGACCATGCGGCGGCGTCGCACGACGTCCTGGAACTCCATGCCCCGATCGTGTCAGGTCGAGAGGTCACCCGGGTGTTCTGTCGCCCTGACACGACGCGACGTCCTGCGCTGTGTCAGGGTCGCAGATCACCCCGACGACCTGTGACCCTGACACGAGGCCTCAGACGGCGTCGAGGCGCGCCCGGATCTCGGGGTCGAGGTCGAGGTCGGCCGCGCCGAGGAGCTCGTCGAGCTGCTCGACCGTGCTCGGCCCGATCACCGGGATCACCGGGTGCTCGCCGCCGAGGAGCCACGCGAGCACGACCTGGTTCGGCGTGGCGCGGGTCTGGCCCGCGACCTCGTGCAGCGTGCGGACGCGCTCGCGCGTCGTCGGGTGGTCGAAGCCGTCCCACAGCGGCTTGTCGCGGCGCACGTACGCGCCCTGGAGGATCGGCGAGTACGCGACGACGGCGAGCGGCGGACGTTCCGGCGTCCCGGTCGACGCCACGTAGTCGAGCAGCTCGTACGACGCCCAGTTGTGCCGCCCCGGCTCGGGCGTCGGGTAGACGTAGGTGAGGTTCTGCTGGACGAGCCCGTAGGGCGCGATCCCCTGGCGCAGCGCCTCCTCGCGCGCCTCCACCACGCGCCACAGCGCGACGTTCGAGATGCCCGTGATCCCCACCACCCCCTCGGCCTGGAGCTTGCCGAACGCGCCGACCGTCTCGGCGAGCGGCGTGTCGAGGTCGTCGACGTGCCCGTACAGGACGTCGAGGTGGTCGACGCCGAGGTGGCGCAGGCTCTCGTGCGCCTCCCGCTCGACGACGTCGGCGGCCAGCCCCTGGTAGTTCGTCGGCGCGACGTTCTGCAGCGGCAGCGCCGGGTCCTTCTTCGCTGCCCCGAGCTTGGTCGCGAGGCGGACCTCGTCGCGCACGCCGCGGGTCGCGAGCCAGCGGCCGAGCAGGTCCTCGCTGTCCCGGCCGTAGCCGCCGGCCCAGGAGCTGTAGTTGTTCGCCGTGTCGAGGAACGTGCCGCCGGCCTCGAGGTAGCGGTCGAGGATCGCGAACGAGGTGTCCTCGTCCACGAGGGTGCCCATGTTCATCGTGCCGAGGCACAGGGTCGAGACGTCGAAGGTCGTGCGGCCGTCGCCGATGGTGCAGTAGCGCATGATGCGGTCTCCCGTTCGTGGGTGTTCCTGGTGACATCTCCACGCTAGAGAGCGATCGGCATGGGTGTACGGTCCGATCCCATGAGCATCGACCAGACCGATCTTCCGGCTCCGGGCCCGACGACGGCCCTCGCCTGGGAGGCTCTGCTCGACCTGGGCACCGGGCCGGGTTCGCGCGTGGAGCGGCTCGAGCGCGCGATCCGCGACGCCGTCCGCTCCGGCCGCGTCGGCGCGGGCTCCGCGCTGCCGCCGAGCCGGCAGCTCGCCGAGACGCTCGGCGTCTCCCGGTGGGTCGTCACCGAGGCCTACGGGCAGCTCGTCGCCGAGGGGTTCCTCGAAGCCCGCACGGGCTCCGCCACGCGCGTCTCCGCGGCGGGCGCGGCACGGCGCGGTACGAGCGGGGCGGGAGGGACGGCGCGCGCGGGTCGTGGTGGGCCTGGCGGGAGCCGCGAGGAACGAGCGGCGGATGGTAGACCCGCGCGCGCCGTCCCTCCCGCCAGGCAGCCCCCTCCTGTGCGACCTCGGTTCGACCTCGCGCCGGGCGTGCCCGACCTGCGCCACGTCCCGCGCGACGCCTGGGTGCGCGCGACGCGCGACGTCCTCGGCTCGTCGTCCGGGACGGCCTCGAACGACGACCTCGGCGCGCCGGCTCCGGGCGGGCACCCGGCGGCGCGGGCGGTCGTCGCGGGACACCTGCGCCGCGCGCGCGTCGCGGCCGCTCCGGACGACGCCGTGGCGCTCGTGCACGGCGCGACCGACGGCATGGGTCGCGTGGCCGCCGCGCTCGCCGCCGCCGGGCACACGCACCTGCTCGTCGAGGACCCGAGCTGGCCCGTGCTGCGCGACGTCGCGACGCGCACCGGGCTGACACCGGTGCCCGTCCCCGTGGACGCGGACGGCGTGGACACGGGCGCGCTCGTCATCGCGTCGCGACGGACGGGCGCCCGCGCAGCGCTCCTCACACCGGCGCACCAGTTCCCCACCGGGACGGCACTGACGCCCGAGCGCCGCGAGGCCGTCGTGGCCTGGGCGCGCGACGTCGACGGCCTCGTGGTCGAGGACGACTACGACGCCGAGTTCCGCTACGACCGCCGCCCCGTCGCCGCGCTGCAGGGCCTCAACCCGGACCGGGTGCTGCTGCTCGGCTCGATCAGCAAGACGGTCTCCCCCGCGTTCGGCCTCGGGTGGATGGTCGTGCCGGCGCGCTGGCGCGAGGCCGTCGCTCGCGCGGCCGGCCCGACGGCGGGACCGTCCACCGTCGAGCAGCTCGCCTTCGCGCGTCTCGTCACGGCAGGCGCGTACGACCGGCACCTGCGCGCGGCGCGGCGTCGCTACCGGGCCCGTCGTGACGCGGTGCTCGCCGCGCTCGGCCGTCACCTGCCTCGCGCGACCGTGAGCGGCCTCGCCGCCGGGATGCACGCGCTGCTCGACCTGGGCGACGACGCACCCGACGCGGCCCACGTCGTGCGCGAGGCGGCGGCGCGCGAGGTGGCGGTCGTGGACCTGCGCCGCTACCAGGTCACCCCCGGCGCACGCTCGACCACGCTCGTGCTCGGGTACGGCAACCTCGCCGACGCGCGGGTCGACGAGGCGGTGCAGCGGCTCGCCGACGCCGTCGACGCCGCCACCGCGAGGTAGCGGGTCCCCTCTATGCCGACGCCGGGGCCGGCGCCCTGTCGGCGGCGAGCAGGTCGAGCGCGGCGTCGAGGTTCGCGAGCGCCTGCGGGTGGTCGACGCGCGTGAGGAGGAACGCCGAGACCAGCAGCGCGGTGCACAGGTCGGCGACGCGGTCGTGCTCGGCCGGGTCACGGTCGGGGAAGCGGGCGACGACGCCGGCCCGGATCGCGGCGCGCAGCTCGGCCCGGTAGGCGGCCACGGTCTCGCGCACGACCACGTCCTTCCCGATCGGCGCTCCCGCGGCGTTGATGAGCAGGCAGCCGCTGTCCGCCTGGACCGTGCCCGGCGCGGCGAGGGCGGCGCGCAGCCCGACGAAGTAGTCGACCACCGCGTCCGGCGGCACGTCGGCGACCGTGAGCGGGGCGAGCCGTGGGCGGACGACCTCGTCGAGATAGCTCGTCACCGCGGCGTCGAACAGCCCGCGCTTGCTCCCGAACGCGTGGTAGAGGCTCGACCGGCGCAGCCCCGTCGCACCTTCGAGCAGCGGCAGCGACGCGTCCTCGTAGCCGTGCTCCCAGAAGGCGGCGCGCGCCGCGCGCACGACGGCGCTCGTGTCGAACGACTGCGGCCTGCCCACGGGTGCTCCTCGCTTTTTGTGAACCGTGCAGTCCAGTATATGTTGTGTAACGCTCAGTCCAGAAAGCCGACCAGACGTCGGCGGCAGAGAGGAAGTGGTCGCGTGATCGTCGTCGGACTCGTGCTCGCCACCGCCGCGGCGGCGCTCCACGTCGTGATCTTCTACCTGGAGTCCGTCGCGTGGACCTCTCCCCGGGCCCGCGCCACGTTCGCCACCACGCCCGAGGAGGCCGAGGCCACGCGGTCGCTCGCGTTCAACCAGGGGTTCTACAACCTGTTCCTCGCGATCGTCACCGTGCTCGGCGTCGTCCTCCACGTCGCGGGCGAGACGACCGTCGGCACGACCCTCGTGCTCACCGGCACCGGCTCGATGCTCGCGGCGGCGCTCGTCCTGCTCCTCTCCTCCCGCGCGCACCGCGCGGCCGCGGTCAAGCAGGGGACGCTACCGCTCCTGGCGGTCCTGGCGGTCGTCGTCGCCCTCTCAGCCTGACGGCCGCGACCCGCCGCGCGACGCCGCGGCTCGCAGGACCGAGCCCGCACCCACCAGCAGCCGCACCACCCGACCCCACCGGAGGCCCTCCGCATGACGTCCGCCCGCAGCACCCAGGTCCAGCTCGCCACCCGTCCCGAGGGCTGGCCGACGCACGACGACTTCCGCACCGTCACCGTCGAGTACGGCGACCTCGCCCCCGGCGAGGTGCGCGTGGTCAACGAGTTCGTGTCCGTCGACCCCTACATGCGCGGCCGCATGAACGACGTGAAGAGCTACACCCCTCCCTTCGCGCTCGGCGAGACGATGACCGGCGGCGCGGTGGGCCGGGTCGTCGAGACGACGGTCGACGCCATGCCCGTCGGGGCGCTCGTGCTCCACCAGCACGGCTGGCGCGACGTCGTGCAGGAGGACGCGTCCGGGTTCCGGGTCGTGCCGGAGATCCCGGGCCATCCGTCGTCGGTCCACCTGGGGATCCTGGGCATGACCGGGCTCACGGCCTACGTCGGCCTCACCGCGATCGCCGGGATGAAGCCCGGCGACACCGTCCTCGTCTCCGGTGCCGCGGGTGCCGTCGGGACGGCGACCGGGCAGATCGCCCGCCTGCTCGGCGCGTCGCGCGTCGTCGGCTCCGCCGGTGGTCCGCAGAAGGTCGAGCTCCTCACGTCGCGCTACGGCTACGACGCGGCCCTCGACTACAAGGCCGCGCCCGTGCGCGAGCAGCTCCCCTCGCTCGTGCCGGACGGCGTCGACGTGTTCTTCGACAACGTCGGCGGCGACCACCTGGAGGCCGCGCTCGACGTCATGAACGACGGCGGACGGGTCGCCCTGTGCGGGGCCATCGCCGGGTACAACGCGACCGACCGCGCCCCCGGACCGGACAACCTGGCGAACCTCATCACGCGCGGCCTGACGATGCAGGGCTTCACGCTCGGCGGCTACCTCGGGCTCGCGGGCGAGTTCCGCGAGCGCATGAGCGGCTGGTTCGCCGAGGGGAAGATCGCCTACGACGAGACCGTCGTCGACGGGATCGACCATGCGGTCGACGCGTTCCTCGACATGATGCGTGGCGGCAACGTCGGGAAGATGGTCGTGCGCGTCGACCCCGCGGCGCGGTAGTCGCAGGCCGTCGGCCGGGCGGCCCTGGTCCGGCCGCGGGTCAGAGGCGCTCGGCGAGGAGCTCGACGAGCGCCTTGCCCTGCACCCCGGCGAGGTCGTCGGCCTGCGTGCGGCACGAGAACCCGTCGGCGAGGTACACGTCGCCGGGCTCGGCGTCGCGCAGCGCGGGCAGCAGGGCGTTCTCCGCGACGGCGACGGACGTCTCGTAGTGCCCCTTCTGCATCCCGAAGTTCCCCGCGAGCCCGCAGCACCCGGCGAGGACCTTGATCGTCGCGCCGGCGTCGCGCAGCAGGCGCTCGTCGGCGGCGAAGCCCATCACCGAGTGCTGGTGGCAGTGCGGCTGCACGACCGCGGTCACGTCCGAGAGGTCGGGCACGCGCCACCCGGAGTCCGTGCCGGGTGCCGTGTCCACCGACGTGAGCAGCTCGGCGAGCGTGCGCGTCGCGCGCGAGACGGCCTGCGCGCGAGGGTCGTCGGGGAACAGGTCGACGAGGTCGGAACGCAGGACCGCGGTGCACGACGGCTCGAGCCCCATGATGGGGATGCCGTTGACGGCGTACGGGCCGAGGACCGAGAGCAGGTTCTCGAGGCGCTTGCGCGCGCCGTCGAGCTGGCCCGTGCTGATCCACGTGAGGCCGCAGCACGCCTCCTGCTCGGGGACCACGACGTCGTACCCCGCGGCGGTCAGGACCTTGACGGCCGCCTGCGGGACGGTCGGCGACATGTTGTCGCTGAACGAGTCGGTCCACAGCACGACCTTGGGGCGCTCGTCGCGCACGGGACGTCCCGGCACCTGGCCGATGCGCAGCCCCGGCACGCCCTGGCTCGCGCCGCCGCGCTTCCACCACGTGCGGAACGGGACCTCGGCGAACGTCGTCATCGAGCGCCGCGTGTCCATGCCGCCCGCCCAGAGCACGGTCTTCGCGACCGGACGGATGCCGAAGAGCTTGTTGACGAACCGCGGCATGCCCGTCGCGAGCCGCGCCCAGACCGGCAGCCACCCCAGCGAGTAGTGGTCGACCGGGCGCAGCTTCCCGCGGTAGGTGCGGTGGAGCACCTCGGACTTGTACTGCGCCATGTCGACGCCCGCCGGGCAGTCGCTCGAGCACGCCTTGCACGACAGGCACAGGTCGAGCGACTCGCGCACCTCGGGCGCCGCGAGACCGCCGACGAGCGTCCCGTTGACTGCCTCCTGCAGGACGCGCGCACGACCGCGCGTGACGTCCTTCTCGTCCTTCGTCGCCAGGTACGACGGGCACATGAACCCACCAGCGGCACTGGTGTCGGCGCGGCACTTGCCCACGCCCACGCAACGGTGCACGGCCTGCGTCATGTCGCCGTGGTCGTGCGCGAACGAGAAGCCCTGGTACCCGGCACGGCGCGAGATCTTCGAGACCTTCACGGGCGCCGTCGCGCCCGGGGCACCCCCACCGCCGACCGCCGAGAGCACGGGGTGGGCCTGCGGGCGGCGCAGGTCGTCGTCGATCGCCCGCGGGCGCACGACGACGCCCGGGTTCATGACGTCCTGCGGGTCGAACAGCGCCTTGAAGCGTTCGAGGAGCGCGATCGCCTCCGGGCTGTACATGACCGGGAGCAGCTCGGACCGCGCACGGCCGTCGCCGTGCTCGCCGGACAGCGAGCCGCCGTACTTCGCGACGAGGTCGGCGGCCTCGAGCATGAACGTGCGCAGCACCGAGCCCGACGCCTCGAGCGGCAGGTCGATGCGCAGGTGCACGCAGCCGTCGCCGAAGTGCCCGTACGGCAGGCCGTCGACGCCGTACCGCGCCATGAGCTCGTCGAGGTCGCGCAGGTAGGCGCCCAGCTTCTCCGGCGGGACCGCGGAGTCCTCCCAGCCCGGCCACGCCTGCTCCCCGGACGGCGTGCGCCCGGCCAGGCCTGCGCCGTCGGCCCGGATCTGCCACATCTTCGTGGCCTCGGGACCGGCGGGCAGGATGAGCGTCGCCTCGCTGCCCGACGCCGCGACGATCGCCTCGGCGTTCGCCATCGCCTCCTCGGGGGTCGCCCCGCCGACCTCGACCATGAGCCACCCGGCACCGGGCGGCAGCGGCGGGACCGAGGCGTCGCCCTTGGCCCGGCGCACGACGTCGACGAGCCGCGCGTCGAGCCCCTCGACCGCGAGGGGGCTCAGGCCGAGGAAGGTCGGGACGTCGTCGGCGGCCGACGGCATGTCCGGGTAGCCGAGCACGACGAGGGTCGGCTTGGACGGCACTGGGACGAGGCGGACCGTGGCCTCGAGGATCGTCACGAGCGTGCCCTCGGTCCCCACGAGCGCCTTCGCCAGGTCGGAGCCGTTCTCCGGCAGCAGGTGCTCGAGCGAGTACCCCGACACCTGGCGGCCGAAGCGACCGAACTCGGTGCGGATCAGGGCCAGGTTCTCGCGGACGAGGTCGGCCAGGCCGGGGACCGCGGCGAACGTCGGGTCGCCCTTCCCGGCGGTGAAGCGCCGGCCGGTCCCGTCCACGACGTCGAGCTCGACCACGTTGTCGGCCGTGCGGCCGTACGCCACGGCGTGCGGGCCGCACGCGTTGTTGCCGATCATGCCGCCGAGCGTCGCGCGGTTCTGCGTCGAGGGGTCCGGGCCGAAGCGCAGCCCGTGCGGCGCCGCGGACTGCTGCAGCGACGACATGACGACCCCCGGCTCGACGCGGGCCGTGCGCGCCTCGGGGTCGACGTCGAGCACGCGGTGCACGTGCCGCGAGAAGTCGAGGACGACGCCCGGGCCGACCGAGTTGCCCGCGACCGACGTCCCCGCACCGCGGGCCGTGATCGGCACCTCGAGCTCGCGCGCGACGTCGAGCGCGGCGACCGCGTCGTCGACGTCCCGCGGGAGCACCACGACCTCGGGCAGCACGCGGTAGTTGGAGGCGTCCGTGGAGTACTCGGCGCGGCGACGGGACGACGGGTCCACGTCGCCGCGCGTCACGGTGCGCAGTGCGTCGGCGAGCGCCGTGCGGGCAGCGTCGGCGGCGCGCTCGGCCTCGCGCAGCGCCGCGGCGTGCTCGGCCTCGGCGGCGGTGACGGCGCCGGAGCCGGACCGCCGCGAGCCGTTCCCGTCGTGCTGCCGGGCGGGGGTCGGGGTGGCGTCGATCTCAGCGGACACGTCGGTGATTCTCGCACTGTCCGTCGGCGCGCCGTCGCACGGTCCGCCCGGTGACCGACCGCCACGCCGCCACGCGAGGTAGAACCGCAGGTCGCGAGGTAGAGCTCCGGGAGATCTACCTCGCGACCCGCCGTTCTACCTCGCGGACCTCGGTGCGACCCTCAGCGGACCGGGGAAGTACCTCGGCGTCAGAGGACGAGCTCGGGCTGGAGCTTCGTCACCGTCCACACGCGCTGGCGGCGCGCGGCGACGGTCGTCAGCGCGAGCGCCCCGGCCAGCACGACGGCGAGGACCGTCACGTCGCGCGCGACCGTCGCCAGGTTCCCGCCGTAGAGCAGCTGGCGCAGGCCTTCGACGGCGTACGTCATGGGCAGGAACCGGTGCATCCCCTGGAGCGGCTGCGGGATCGTCTGCCACGGGAACGTGCCGCCGGCGGTGACGAGCTGCACGAGCATCAGCACGAGCCCGAGGAACTGGCCGGCGGCGCCGAGCCAGACGTTGAGCGCCTGGAGGATCGCGACGAACGTCGCGGACACGAGCACGAGGAACAGGGCCGTGCCGACCCCGTGCACCGGGTCGATGTCGAGCGCGAACTTCGTCACCGTGAACATCGCCGCGACCTGCACGACGCCGATCGCGGCCGGGGTGAGCCAACCGCCCAGGGCCGTCGCGAGCCCCGAGCGCCCCGCCGCGAGAGCGCGGGTCGAGAGCGGTCGCACGAGCAGGAAGAGCACGTACGCGCCGATCCAGGTCGCGAGCGAGAGGAAGAACGGCGCGAGGCCGCCGCCGTACGTGCCCGCGGACGCGAGCGCCTCGTTGTGCACGGACACCGGGTTGCCGATCGTCTCGGCGGTGTCCTGCCGCGTCTGCTCGTCGAGGTCGGGCACCTGGCCGAGGCCCTCCGCGAGCCCGTCCCGGAGCTGGGTGACGCCGTCTACGAGCTCGCCCGACCCGTCGCGCAGCTGCGCCGTGCCGTCCGCGAGGTTCGTCGCGCCGTCGGACACCTGGGCGGTCCCGTCCGCGAGCCGACCGACGCCGTCGACCAGGGCCGGCGTCGCGGCGGCGAGCTGCCCCGTCCCGTCGGCGAGGGTCGCCGAGCCGTCGGCCGCGGTCGCGATGCCCGACGTGAGCTGCGGCGTCGCGGCCGCGAGCGTGCTGGCGCCGTCCGCGACCTGGCGCGAGCCGTCGGCGAGCCGGTCGAGCTGCGCGGACGCGCCCTCCACCTGGTCGACCGCACCCTGGACCTGCTCGCGCCGGGCGTCGAGGACGGGCGCGACCTGCGCCTGCACGTCCGTGCGGACCGCGTCGGCCTGCTCCTGCGTGAGGACGCCCTGGTCGACGAGGTCGCCGAGACGGTCGTCGAGCGCAGTCCCCACGTCGTCGCGGACCGTGTCGAGCGCCGGGAGAACCTGGGCGGCGGCGTCCTCGGCCTGCTGCCCCAACTGCGCGACCTGCGCGTTGCCGTCCGCGACCTGGGCCGCGCCGTCGGCGAGCCGGCGCGTCTCGTCGGGGAGCGTCGCCGTGCCGTCGCGCAGCGTGGCGAGACCCGTCGCGAGCCGGTCCGCGCCGTCGTAGAGCTGCTCGGCCGCGTCCGCGAGCGGTCCGACGCTCGAGCGCAGGGTCTCCGCGCCGTCGGCGGCCTGTGCCGCGCCGTCGGCGAGGGTGTGCGCGCCGTCGTCCGCGGTGACCAGGCCGTCCCGGAGCTGCGTCGACCCGTCGAGGAGCCGGCCGGCGCCGTCGACCGCGTCGGCGAGGTTCGTGTGGATCGACGCGAAGCCGCGCAGGAACGTGTCCGCCGCCTCGGTGCCCACCTGCTCCGCGATCGAGTCGCGCACCTTCCCGACGATCTGGTCGGCGATGGTGCGCGCGAGGTAGTTGTTCGCGTCGTTCGTGACGAGCGTGAGGCTCGCCTGCTGCGGCGCGAACTCGCCCGCCGACGCGAGGTCCGCCGAGAACGTCGGACCGATGACCAGCGCCGCGTCGTAGCGTCCCGACCGCACGCCGTACTCGGCGTCCACCTGGGACGTCTCTACCCAGCCGAAGCCGCCGTCGTCGAGGAGCTGGTCCGCGACGTCGCGGCCGAAGTCGCGCTCCGTCGTCGCCCCGGTCTTGGCATCAGTCGTCGTGGTGCCCTCGTCGAGCACGACGAGCGCGGCCGGGATCTCGTCGAGGCGGCCGTAGGGGTCGTGGTTCGCGAAGAGGTAGAGCCCCGCGTAGAGGGTCGGGATGAGGGCCATCGCGAGGATCGCGAGGCGCGGCAGCGTTCCCGACGCGAGGCGTCGCAGCTCCGACAGCCCGAGGCGGACGGCGGTCATCGGGTCACCTCCGGTGCGGAGCGCAGCGCCACGACCGGCGGCACGGCGAACGAGCCGTGCGCGGGCGGGAGGTCGACGCCGAGGTCCCGCGCGGACGAGCGGGAGCACTGCACGAGCACTCCCAGGCCGGACGCGGCGAGCGTCTGCGCGACCTCCCACCACCCGCTCGGCTCGCCGCCGTGCCGGTCGGGCAGCGTGAGGACGAGGAACCGCACGCCCTCGCGCTCGGCCGCGAGCGCCGCGAGGAGCGCCGTCCGGACCACGCCGGGGACCTGGTCGAGCCGCCGTCCCCGGTCGGTGGTCAACGAGTGCTCCGCGAGCCACCGCGACACGTCCGTCGGAAGGCTTCGTCGCCCGGCGAGCGCGAGGCCCTCCGCGACGACGGCGGCGACGGTCAGCGCGTCGTCGGGCTCGCTGACGCCGGGCACGTCGACGACGGCGCTCACGGCGCGCAGGTCGGCGGCCCGCGCGGGGCCGGGCTCCGTGCGTGCGCCCCGCGGCGTGGGTCCGAGGCGGACCTCGCCCGCGCTCGGCGCGAAGCGGCCGGTCGCGACGAGCGCGAGCGCGGTGTGCCCGTGGCCCGGCTCCCCCGCGACGAGCACGGTCTCGCCCGTGCTCCACGCCAGGTCCACCGGCTCGAGCATCGGCTCGCGCCGCCCGTCGACGCGCACGCCGGTCAGGGTGATCTTCACCTCGGGACATCCTTCCTGCGGCGACGGCACCGACCGGTGCGCGCCTCCGCCCGCCTGCGCCACCGGGGCTCCCGGCTGCATGCCCGGTGCCGCCCGCCGTCGCGTGTTGACCTCTTGTCAACAAGGGTACGAGCCGTATTGACTTCCAGTCAACAGCCGCGTAGAACAGTGCCATGACCACGTCCCCCACGGCCGGCGGGCACTCGCCGCAGGGCCGCACGCGGCGCGAACCGGCCGACCGACGGCGCGAGCTCCTCGACGCCGCGGCCCGCCTCGCCGACGAGCAGGGTCTCGACGCCCTCACACCCGCCGCCGTCGCGTCCGGCGCGGGGGCGTCCAGGGCCCTGGTCTTCCACTACTTCGGCTCCACGTCCGGGCTGCGCCGGGCCGTCGTGCTCGAGGCCGTCGCCGAGCTCGAGCGCGCGACCGTCGCGCCCGACGACCGTCCTCTCGCCGACCGCCCGGCGCTCGCCGTCGCGGCGTTCCTCGACACCGTCGAGTCGCGCCGCCGGGTCTGGCAGGACCTGTGGCGCGGCACGCTCGGCGACGACCCGGCCACCCAGGAAGCCCTCGCCGCGGTACGTGCGGGACTCGTCCTGCGGATGACCACGACGGCCGCGACCGTCGGGGCCACGCCGACGTCGCGCTGGGACCTGCTCGTCGGCGGCTGGGTCGCTCTCGTGGAGAACGTCACCGCGGCCTGGCTCGGCGGCAGCGACCTCACGCGCGCCGAGATCGAGCGGCTCGTGCTCGCGAGCACCATCGTCCTCGTGCCCGAGCTCAGCGAGCCCGCGCGCGGCGTCGTGCTCGGCATCGCCCGCGCGAACTCCGGCTCGGCGGGCTAGCGTCGGGGCAGGTGGGACCGGCCGAGAGCGGGAGGCAGCACATGCGCGTGGTGGTCGTCGGGGCGAGCGGGAACGTCGGGACGGCGGTGCTGCGCCGCCTCGCGACGGAACCCGCCGTGACGTCCGTGGTCGCGGTCGCGCGGCGCGTGCCGCGTGCCGACGGGTCGAGCACCGTGGGCTTCCCCCACGACGCCGCGACCTGGCGCTACGCCGACGTCGCCGCGTCCGACGCGGACGAGCGGCTCGACGCAGCGTTCGCCGGGGCGGACGTGGTCGTGCACCTGGCGTGGGCGATCCAGCCGAGCCACGACCGGCGCTACCTGCGTCGCGTCAACGTCGAGGGCACGCGTCGGGTCGTCGCCGCGGTGCGGCGCGCCGGTGTGCAGCACCTCGTCGTCGCCTCCTCCGTCGGCGCCTACTCCCCCGCGCGCTACGCAGGCGAGGCGCGCGACACGCCCGTCTCCGAGGCGTGGCCGGTCGACGGCGTGCCCGGGTCGTCGTACTCCGAGGACAAGGCCGCGGTCGAGGCGCTGCTCGACGACGTGGACCGCGAGACCGGCCTCGTCGTCTCGCGCGTGCGCTCGGCCCTGGTCTTCCAGCGCGACGCCGCCTCCGAGATCTCCCGGTACTTCCTCGGCCCGCTCGGGACGCGCGCCCTGCGCCGCGAGCCCCTCCCGACCGTGCCGCTCCCCGGCGGGCTCCGCCTCCAGGTGGTCCACGCCGACGACCTCGCCGACGCCTACGCGCGCATCGTCGTCGGGCGCCACCCCGGCCCGTTCAACGTCGCCCACCCCACCGTGCTCACCGCGCAGGACGTCGCCGACGTCGTCGCGGACGGCTCGTGGCGCGAGGTCCCGTTCGGCACGGCGCGCACCGCACTGGCGGCAGCGTGGCGCGCGCGGCTCGTCCCGGTCGGCGAGGGCTGGCTCGACATGGCGATGCGGGTCCCCGTGCTCGACATGACGTTCGCGAACGAGCTGCTGCGCTGGGCACCGGTCCACGAGGCGAAGGACACGCTCGCCGAGCTCGTCACGGGGATCCGCGACGGCGCCGGCACGTCGACCCCGCCGCTCGTGCCGCGCTGACGCGGGACGTCCTGCCGGGACGTCTCGCGCCCGCACGCGCCGAACCCGGGGTTGCCGGGCACCCACGGACGTGAGCACCCGGTAACCCCGGGTTCGGCGAGAGGAACAGCGCCGGGGCTCAGCCCTCGAGCGCGGCGTCCAGGGTGATCGACTCGACGCCCGCGAGCGCCTTCGAGACCGGGCACGTCGCCTTGGCCGTCTCGGCCGCCTGCTGGAACCCGGCCTCGTCGATGCCCTCGACCTCGCCGCGGACCGTGATGGCGATGGACGGGATCTTGAAGCCGCCGGCCGGGTCCGGGCCGAACTCCACCTCGACCGTGACCTCGAGCGCGACGGGCGTCGCGCCCGCCTCGGCGAGCACGGCCGAGAACTGCATCGCGAAGCACGACGAGTGCGCCGCGGCGATGAGCTCCTCGGGGCTCGTGACGCCGCCGGCGTCGTCGCCGGCACGACGCGGCCACGAGACGTCGTACGTGCCGACCTTCGAGCTCGACAGCTCGACCTGGCCCTGGCCGTCCTGCAGGCCGCCGTTCCAGGCGGTGCGTGCGATACGAGTGGGCATGCGGGTGCTCCTTCGACGTCGAGGGTCCCGGGGACGCGCCCGGGTTCGTCCCGACCGTAACCCGGCCCCGCGCCGTCGGGCATCCCGGCCTCGTAGAGTGAGCGCCCGTGAGCGTCGAGGAGATCCTGGGGTTCGTCACGGGCGCGGCCTGCGTGTGGCTCGCGGTGCGGCAGAACGTGTGGACGTTTCCCGTCGGGCTGGCCAACAACGTCGTGTTCCTCGTGCTCTTCACCGGCACGGGCCTGTACGCCAACGCGGGCCTGCAGGTCGTGTACCTCGTGCTCGGCGCGCTCGGCTGGTACTGGTGGCTGCGCGGGGGTCCTGACCGCGGCGGGCTCGTGGTCCACCGGACGCCGCGCGCCGCGTGGGTGGTCGGGATCGTCGCGGCGGCCGTGTGCACGGCCGTGCTCTTCGCGGTCCTCACCGCGTGGACCGACTCGACCGTGCCGTTCTGGGACGCGCTCACCACGTCGTCGAGCCTGCTCGCCCAGACGATGCTCGGGCGCAAGTGGATCGGGAACTGGTGGGTGTGGATCGCCACGGACGTCGTGCTCGTGGGCCTCTACGCGAGCCAGGGGCTGTGGCTCACCGCGGTGCTCTACGTCGGGTTCGTCGCCCTGTGCGTCCAGGGCCTGCGGGAGTGGTCGGCGGCGCGGCGCGTGCCGGGTCCGGAGCAGACGCCGGGCGTCCCCGCTGGTCTCGTCGTGCCCGACGACGCGGGGTCGGCCCGGTGAGGGAGTTCGCCCACGGTCTCGTGATCGGGAAGTTCTACCCGCCGCACGCGGGCCACCTCCAGCTCGTACGCACCGCGCTCGCCCGGTGCGAGCGCGTCACGGTCGAGGTGCTCGCGTCGACGCGCGAGTCGATCCCCGCCGCGCTGCGCGCCGACTGGCTGCGCGCCGAGGCCCCGGGGGCGCGCGTCGTGCACGGGCTCGACGACGCGCCCGTGGACTACGCCGACCCGCACGCGTGGGACGAGCACGTCAAGGTCATGCGCGCACTCCTCGACCCGGACGACCCGCCCGTCGACGCGGTGCTCACCTCGGACCGGTACGGCGTCGAGCTCGCACGGCGCTTCGACGCCACGTGGGTCCAGGTGGACCCCGACCGCCGGAACCTGCCGGTGTCCGGCTCGGCGGTCCGCGCCGACCCCGCGGCCCACTGGTGGGCGCTGCCCGCGGCCGTGCGGTCCTGGTACGTGCGGCGCGTCGTCGTGCTCGGGGCCGAGTCCACGGGCTCGACGACGCTCGCGAGCGACCTCGCCGGGCACCTCGGCCTCGACCCCGTCCTCGAGTTCGGCCGCGAGTGGTCCGTGGACCGACCCGGCGGACCGACGGCGCCGTGGCACACCGCGGAGTTCGACCTCGTCGCGCGCGAGCAGGCCCGGCGCGAGGACGACGCCGCCGCGACCGCGCCCATGCCGCTCCTGGTCTGCGACACCGACGTGCTCGCGACGACGCTGTGGCACGAGCGCTACGTCGGTCACCGCTCCCCGGGCGTCGAGGCGCTGGCCGCCGCCCGGCGTCCCGACCTCTACGTCCTCACCGGCGACGAGATCCCGTTCGTCCAGGACGGCACGCGCGACGGCGAGCACGTGCGCCACGCGATGCAGGACCGCTTCCGCGAGGTGCTCGCCGCGACCGGACCGCACCTCGCCGACCCGGCCGACGTCGTCCGCCACCTCGGCCCGGCGGAGCTGTCGTCCCCGGACGGTGACCGCCCCGGTGTCCCGTGGTTCGAGGTGAGGGGTGACCGGGCGACCCGGCTCGCCGTGGCGCTGGCCGCCGTCGGGCCGCTGCTCACGACCCCGCGGTACGTCGCCGACCCGCTCCCCCAGGCCGGCACCGACGCCTTCTGAGGGCGCTCGGCACCGGGCCCGGGGATGCCCGCTGCTGAGGTGAGGCGGACGACGAGCGGGGTGGACGGGTGGCGGCGGCGGGTCGTGGTGGGTCTGGCGGGAGGACCCGAGGAACGAGGGTCCGGATGGTAGACCCGCCGCCGCCACCCGGGAACCCCGCTGACCTGCACCGCGCGGACGACCTGTGGACCACCTGCTGACCGACGACGAGGGATGGCAGGATCGGCCCGTGACCGATCTCGAGCACGTCTCCTCCGCACCGACCCGGCCGCAGCCGACAGGTCGGACGGACGGCCGCGACCCGTTCGCCCTGGGTGTCGACGACCTGTTCGGGACGCCGGTCGCCGACGCGGTAGGCACCGACGGCGAGAAGCGCACCGGGCTGCCGCTCGACGAGAAGCTGCGGCAGGCGTACTTCTGGGTCGTCAACCACGCGATCATCTCCCCGCATTACGACGTCGAGTTCTCGGCACCGGGCGCCGCGGAGACGAGCTTTCGGCTCGGCGACTCCAAGGCGCTGCTGAACCTGCCGAGCGACCAGTCCTACTCGAGCTTCGTGCTGCTGCCGCTGCTGACGTTCGCGGTGCGCGGGCGGTGCCTGATGATCGGCGGGCCGGGCCGCGGCAAGACCGCGAGCGCCGTGCTCATGGGCGTGCTCGCGGGCTACCCGGTGCGCGAGGTGCGGCGCGCGATGCAGCACGGGCACCCGCAGCTCACGGTCTCGGACCTGTTCGGCACGCCGCTGCCGAAGGACCTCGTGCAGGCGGACAGCCTCGCCGACGTCGACGTCGCGTGGCGGTCGTGGCTCGGCATGCGCGTGAAGATCGTCGACGAGTACAACCGCATCCCGACGCGCACCCAGTCGGCGCTGCTCACCGTCCTCGCGGACGGGTACGTCGAGGTGTACGACCAGGTCTACGAGACGGGCGACGCGGCCTGGTACCTCACGGCGAACGACGACGCGGGCGGCGGCACGTACCAGGTGGTCGACGCGCTGCGGGACCGCATCGACGTCGTCGTGCACGCGATGCCGTTCAACAACCGTTTCCTCGGCGACCTCGTCGCGCGTGCGGAGCGGCGCGTGCGGCCCGAGGAGAACGTGCCGCCGGAGATCGTGTTCGACGCCGCGGAGCACGCCGCGCTGCACGCCGCGATCCTCGCCGTGCCGCTCCCGGAGCCGGTGCGCCGTCGCCTCGAGTTCTTCGCGAGCCAGCTCGAGGTGCTCGAGCGCGCGGGGTGGCAGTTCGAGTACCGGACGAAGGACACGGCACGTGTCGCGGGCGTGGACCCCCACCTGGTCGCGACGGCGGACTCGGGCCGCGACCGACTCGGCGACGTGGGCGCGCAGACGCTCAACGGGCTGTCCGTCCGCGCGCTGCAGTCGCTCGTCGCGTACGCGAAGGCGATGGCGTACTTCCGCGGCAACGCCGAGGTGGACCTCGCGGACCTGCGCGCGGTCCTCCCGTTCGTCCTGCACGACAAGCTGCTGCCCGACCTGCAGTCCGCGCCGTTCGACGACCGCGACCGCGAGCCGCTGCGCTCCGACCGGGTGTCGTGGATCCGCGACCTGTTCGACACCGCGTGCCGCCAGTACGACGCCACGGGGCTCGACGACCGGGACGACGTCGGCGAGATCCTCGACCAGCTGGCCGCCGGCCTGGAGGGTCTGCCCGAGGCGGACGTGCGCCGGCGTCTCGCCCGCATCGAGAAGGTGCTCGCGTCCTGGCAGCAGCACGCCAAGCTCCACGGGCACGTCTACGAGGACGCCCTCGCGCTGAAGTACGCCCACCAGCGGTACACCAACTACCTCACCTGGCTGCGCTGGAGCGGCACGTGACCCTGCCCGACGCCGCCCGGTCGCCCGAGGCCGCCCGGTCACCCGACGTCGTGGCGTCGCCCGAGGCCGCCACCGCGACGGCGGCGCCCACCGCGAGCTCGGCCTTCGCGAGCCGCGCCCTCGCGGCGCGCGACCGGTACGACGCCGTGCTCGCCCGCGCCCTCGCGCACGGCGCCGAGCGGGACGTGCTCGCGGACGCGGTCCGCGAGGTCGCCCAGGCGGCCGAGCCGCTCGCCGACCGGCTCGCGGCGGAAGCCTTCGCCGCGACGTGCGACGCGCTCGTCGACGTCACCGCACGGCTCGCGGCGGCGCGCCGCTGGCGCACCGGCGGTCCGGAGCGGGCAGCCGTCCTCGAGGTCGTGCCGCGTCTTACAGGGTGGCTCGCGACCGCGCCCGCGGTGACGGTGGCGGCCGTCGTGGACGGCGCCCGCGCGGTCGGTGGCGGGCCCGGGTCCCACGGCGACCTCACGGCGTGGAGCCGGCGCGTCGTCGACGCCGCGCACGCGTCCGCGCCCGACCCGATCACGGAGGACGGCACGAACGCGACCGGCACGACCGGCACGACCGCCGCGCGGACCGTCGACCTGGTCCGCGGAGCGGTGCTCGTCGCGGCGTGGCGCAGCGGTCTCGTGCGCTACCGCGACGCGGCCCTCGACGCCGCGCGGCGCCTGCCGGAGCACGTCGCGCGGGCCGCGCTGTCGCTCGTGACGACCGACGAGCCGGCCTGGGCCGAGACGGTCGGTGGCCCCGATCTCGTGACCGTCCTCGACCGGCACGCCGCCGACCCGTGGTGGTGGCCGGGTCTCGGCGACACCGACGGCGCGGCGCCGACCGTCCTGCTGCGGGGCGTCCACGGCCCGGCACACGTCCTCGGCCGGTTCGGCGGGTTCCGCGGGTTCGGCGGGCCGTGGCTCTCCCCCGCGGTCGTCGTCGGCGCGGACGCGCGGCACCCGGGCCTGCGGTGGCTCCTGCTCGCGCCCGACGGTGCCGGGACGGTCGACTGGACGCTCGTCGCCGACGTCCACGGGGCGTTCGTCGCCCGCGCCCCGCACGCCGAGGAGACGGTCGCGCACCTCGACCCGGGCGACATGTTCTGCGCGGGCGGCGGGGCTCCGGCACCCGTGCGCGCCGAGGACCTGGCGGACCTCAGCGGCTCCGCGTCGGTCGACTCCCCGTCCGGTCGCCTCATGCTCCTCAGCCGGACCGGCTCGTACGACGTCCTCCTGGTGCGGTGGACCCGATGAGCGCGCCCTCGGCGGACTCAGCCGACGCACGCCCCGGCCAGGTCACGGACGAGATCGGGGCGCTGCGCAGGCGCTGGCAGGCCGCGTGGCCCGAGGCGCTCGCCGCCTGGGGACGCTTCACGCGCCTGGGCGCGCCGACCCTGCACGGCCCGGGCACCGCACCGGCGGACGTGGGTTCGTTCGCCTGGTTCTCGACGACGCGCGTGAGCGTCCACGTGGACCTCGCCGAGGTCGTGGCGCTGGGGATCGAGGACCACGCGGTCGCGGTCCTCGCGCACGAGGTGGGGCACCACGTGCTCTCGCCCGGCGACCTCACGACGAGCGCGCTCCTCGTCGCACGCACGCGCGCCGGGCTCGTGGACCAGGACCAGCTCGCGGCGCTCACCGCGAACCTCTGGAGCGACCTGCTCATCAACGACCGGTTGCAGCGCCGCGCGGGGATCGACCTGGCCGGTCTCTGGCGCGCGCTCGGGCCGGGCACGAGCGTCGTCATGCAGACCGTGCTGCGCGCGGACGAGATCCTGTGGGGGCTGCCGCGCGGCGACCTGACCTCGGCCGACGTCCCGGTGGGTGAGCGCGAGGCGGTGCTCGTCGCGCGCCTCGTGCGCGCGTACGCGGACGACCCCGTCGGTGGCGCGGCCGGGTTCGCCGCGCTGCTGCGCACGCTGCTCGCGTCGGAGGCGGGGCCGGACGCCACCTCGCGGGACGCGCGGAGCCAGGGTCGACCCGAGCACGGCGATCGCGAGGCGCGTCGGCGACACCTGCAGCGCCGGCGGAGCTCGCTGCCCCACGTGGTCTGCGGGCAGGACGAGGTCGCCGGGGCCGTGCCGGGCGGCCTCGCGACCGACCCGCGGGCGGTCGCGCCCGTGCAGCACCCTGCGCTCGACCCGCGCGTCGTCGGCGACCTCGGCCTGGGCACGGACGACGGCCTCGCCGAGGCGCCGGACGCCGGGTCGGTCTCGTCCACCGGCCAGGGAGGGGACGGCACCGGCGCGCACGACGCGGGCGGCCAGAGCCTCGCGCCCGCCGACTACGACGCGACGCTGCGGCTGCTGGGGCTCACGTCGGACGCCGCGGCGTCGGCGCGACGCTGGTATCGCGAGCACGCGGCACCGCTGCTCGTGCCGTTCCCCGTGCGCGAGCACGTGCGCGCGTCGGAGCCGCTGCTCGGCGCGCACGAGCAGTGGGACGTCGGCGACGACCTGGGTGAGGTGGACTGGACGGGTTCGCTGCTGCGCTCGCCCGTCGTCGTACCGGGCTTCACGACCGTGCGACGCTCCGTCGACGAGGACGCGGGCGACGAGCCCGACCGCGTGCCCGTCGACCTCGACCTGTACCTCGACTCGTCGGGGTCCATGCCCGACCCGTCGCGGCGCGTCGCGCCGATCGCGCTCGCGGGCGCCGTCCTCGCCCTCTCGGCCCTGCGCGCCGGGGCGCGCGTGCAGGCCACGACGTGGAGCGGCCCGCAGCAGATCGCCGGCACGGACGGCTTCGTGCGCGACGAGGACCGGGTGCTCGACGCGGTGGTCGCGCACTTCGGCGGGGGGACGTCGTTCCCCGTGCCGCTGCTCGAGCGCACCCACCTCGGCGACCCACGGAACGGCGCCCCGCCGACGCGCACGCGCCCCTGCCACGTCGCCGTCATCTCCGACGACGGCGTGGTCTCGATGTTCGACGACGTCGTCCGCCACCGCTGGGGCGGGCGGCCCGACGCCGAGCTCGTCCTGCCGCACGAGAGCACGGCGGCCCGTGCCGTCGCCGCCGCTGGTGGCGGGGGGACTCTCGTCCTCGACGTGTCGGACGCGTACGCCGAGAAGGTGCGGGACTACGCCGTGGGCTACCGGGTCCACGCCGTGCGGACCCAGGGCGACCTCGTCGCGTTCGCCCGGGCGTTCGCACGTGAGCTGTGGGGCGCGACGACAGGTGCCTCGTCCGGCGCCGACCGACCGGGAGGAGCACGCCGTGTCCCCTGACCAGACCGGGTCGCGGCCCGAGGTGTCCACCGTCGAGGGGCCGCCGCTCGCCGACGTCGTGCGCCGCCTCGCCGACACGCCCCCGGACGTGCTCGACCCCGCGGTCGTCGTCGGCGCCCTCGTCGCCGACACCGCCGACATGCTCGCCGGGGCGCACGCGGTCGACGTCCTGCGCGGGGACCCACGGCGCGAGGTGGACGCGCTGTGCGCGATCGCGCCCTACGCGGCGCTCGCGGGGACGGTGTGCTGGCTCCTGCGCGACGAGCACCTGCTCTCCGCCCCCGGTCTCCGGGCCGCCGCGACGCCCGCTGCGCTCGTCGGGCTCGTGTCCCGGCTCGTGCCCGAGCTCGCGACGCTGCGGACCGCGGCCGCGTGGGTCCACGAGCCGGCGGCGCGCGAGGAGCTCGCGCGTGCGGTGCTGCGAGAGCTCGGGCTGCGGCCCGCGGGCGAGAGCCCGGAGGTCGCGCAGGACCGGTGGACGGCCGTGAGCACGGCCGAGCAGCGGCGCATCGCGCGCGAGATGGCCGAGGAGGCGCGCCGGGCCGAGCAGCTCGCGCGCGAGCTCGCCGAGAAGCGGGCCAAGGAGGCCGCCGCGCAGTACGCGAACTACTGACCGACGAGCCGACGAACGACGGAGGAGACGTGACGACAGGACCCGGGACCGCGGGCACGCCCGACGAGCCGCGCCCGGGCGCGCTCCCGGCCGCACGCACGGACCCACCCCCGGCCGTCGCGCCGGACGACGGCCTCGCGCTCGGCGAGTACGCCCCGGGTGGCGCCGTCGCGCTCACCGACGCCGAGCGCTGGCCCACGCTCGACGCCGCCGGCCGCGACGCCCTCGACGCCGTGCGCCGTGATCCCGCCGCCCCGGTCTGGGTCCACGTCACCGGAGACCGGCTGCGCACCGACGACCTGCCCCTCCTCGACGACGTCGCGGCACGCCTCGCCTCGGGGTCACCCGACGAGCCGGACGGGACCGCGCGGTCCTCCGACGCCGCGGACAGGGTCACGCCCGGCAGGCCGTACACCGAACCGCCCGGCTGGGTGCGGGACCTCGTGGCCAGGGCGCACGCCGTCGTGCCGCGCTACCGGCGGGCCCGCGACCGCGGCGAGAGCGGCGCCGCCTCACCCCTGGCCGCCGTCGCTCCCGTCACGCGCGACGACCTGCGCCGTGACGTCGCGTCGTTCGTCCCCGTCGACGTGCCCCTCGGTCGCGTGCTCGAGGGGTCGAGCTCGGGCAGCACGGGAGCGGCGATCCGCATCCCGCTGCACCCCGTGGCGGTCGCGGCGGACCTCGTGCTCCTGCAGCACCTCGTCACGGGCGCGGGCGCGGCCTGGGCGCCGGAGCCCGGCCGGCTGGGCCTGATGAACCTCGTGGACCAGCGGCAGGCGTTCACGTACGCGTCGGCGATGACGGGGTTCCGGCGCGGTCCGGGCGTCTCCGCGCCGAGCATGGCGCGCGTCAACCTCGACCCCGGCGCGTGGACGCGCCCCGGCGACCGCGAGGCGTTCCTCACGGCGCAGGACCCGCAGGTCGTGTCGAGCTCGCCGCTCCCGCTGCTCGCGCTCGCACGCCTCGCCGACGCCGGGCTCGACCTGCACCCCGTCGCGCTCGTCAGCGGGGCCGCGCACCTGTCCGACGTCGCACGGTCACGCCTGCGCGCCACGTGGGACGTCCCCGTCGTCGACCTCTACGGCCTGCGCGAGACGGGAGCCGTCGCGTCACGCGTCGACGGCGGGCCGTTCGTCGTCGTGACCGGTCGACGCGTGTGGGTCGAGATCCTTGCCGACGACGGCACCCCGGTCATCGACGGCGGCCGCGGCGAGGTCGTCGTCACCGTCGACGAGAACCCGTACCTCCCCCTCCTGCGCTACCGCACCGGCGACCACGCCCGGATCGTGCGGCGCGGCGGGCGGGTCGAGCTCCACGACCTCGAGGGCCGTTCCCCCGTGCGGTACCTGCGGCCCGACGGTGCGTGGGTGCCGTCGGTCGACGCCGCCCAGCACCTGCAGGCGAACGGCATGGCGGCGTGGCAGCTCCACCAGGACGCCGACGGGAGCGTCGTGCTCGACGTGGTCCCCGACGCGCCGGGCGCCGCCGGGGCGAGCGCCGCGCGGGAGGCGGGCGCCGCCGTCGGGCAGCTGCTCGGACGGTCCGTCACCGTGCACGAGGTGAGCCCGGCCCGGCTCGGCGACGGCCGGGCACGCCGCTGGTCCAGCGACGTGCCCGGCGGCGCGGCGTGACGATCAGCCCAGCTGACCCTTCGGGCGGTACACGATCGACGACGCCCGGTTGTCCATCGACCCCATCGTCGCGCAGCTCGGCGTGCAGTTCCGGCGGTCGCCCCCGTAGCTGTACGCGTCGTAGAACGTGCTCCAGCACCCCGCGACCGACTCGGCGGAGCTGATGACGTTGTTCTGCAGGAAGCTCGCCATGTTCGGGAAGCCGTAGGTCGACCCGGTGAAGCACCCGTTGCCGCCCTTGCCCCACAGGAGAGTCTGGCTCCCCTTGTAGCTCGCGTCGCGGTGGATCAGCCCGAGCACGAGCGAGGACGCGGCGGCGGCGGTGGTGCGCGCGTCGGCCGAGCTGCGCGCGTTCGCCGAGTCCACGGCGGCGCGCACGGCGGCACGGTCGTCCACGGCCACGCCCTCGGCCGCCGGTACCGGGCTGCCGGTCACGTGGGCGAGCGCGTCCTCGAGCGTGTCGAAGCACTCGACGAGCGACGGCGGGAGGAGCGACGGGTCCTGCCCGGCGACGACGGGCTGCGCCTGCGCGGTGCAGACCTCGTCGGAGGACGGCGCGGCGCCGGGCGCTGGGCGCTCCCACGTCTTCACGGTCAGGTCGGGTTCCACGGCCGACGCCATGGCCGGGACGGCGAGGGCCACGGCGGCGCCGAGGACGGACGCGAGTGCGGCGGACAGGAAGCGGGACGGGCGTCGCTGCATGGTTTCTCCTTCTGCGTGGGCCACGCCCCCGGTGTGTCGCACCCGTGGACCTGACGCGGGAAGGGGCCTCCCACGGGACAGCGTCGTCCCGTGCCCCCGGGCGGAATCCTAGGTTCCGTCAGCCGTCCTGTCGCGACCGGGTCGACGCTGTCCCTGGGCAACCAGGGCGCCGGGAGGTTACCGTGCAACGGGGGCACCCGTCCGACCGGTCGGCGCCTTCCCGCAGGGCCCACTTACGCTCCCCTCCACCCACCGGTCCAGCCGGGGAAATGAGTGTCGATGAAGCACCGTTCTCTGCCCGTGTCCCTCACCGCGGCCGCCGCGGGGCTCGCGGTCGTCGCCGCGGCCGCCGTCCCGGCCGTCGCCGCCCCACCACCGGACGAACCCGGCGGTCTGGCGGTCCAGAGGGACGCCGGGCTCGAGCCGACCACCAAGGTCGCGCCGTCGCTCGCCGCCGCCAGCGGGACGGTGACGGCCTTCGTGCAGCTCGACGCGCCGTCGGGCGTCGACCTCGCCGCGCAGGGCGCGAGCCCGCAGGAGGTCGAGGACAACGCGACCGAGGTCGCCACGCTCGCGGACGACGTCGTCCCGCAGCAGGCGACCGCGCGCAGCGCCGGTGCACGCAGCCCCCAGCAGGTCTCGGTGACGAGCACGCTCGTCTCGGGTGTCGTCGTCACGGGCGACGCGGACCGCGTGCGCGACCTCGCGCGCGACGACAAGGTGGTCACGGTCTACCGCATCATCCCCAAGGAGCGCACGAACAAGGGCACCGACCTGTTCACGCGCGCCGCCGAGACGTGGCAGAGCACGGGCCTCACCGGCGAGGGCGTGCGCATCGGCATCATCGACACCGGCATCGACTACACGCACGCGGACTTCGGCGGCCCGGGCACGCAGGAGGCCTACGACGAGGCGTACGGGGAGCGCGGCGACGGCCCCGTCCCCGAGGGGACGTACGACGAGGTGAAGTACCTCGGCGGCCACGACTTCGCGGGCTACGACTACGACGCCTCGGGAACCGTCGAGGGCACGACGCTCGTCCCGTCTCCCGACGAGAACCCCATCGACTCGCTGGACACGATCGGCTCGGGCCACGGGTCGCACGTCGCCGGCACCGCCGCCGGCTACGGCGTCACGGCCGACGGCACGACGTTCGACGGCGACTACTCGACGCTCACCGACATCTCCGACTGGAAGGTCGGGCCGGGCTCGGCGCCGGAGGCAGGCGTGTACGCGCTCAAGGTGTTCGGCGACCTCGGCGGCTCGACCGGCGTGGTCGTCGACGCGCTCGAGTGGGCGGCCGACCCGGACCAGGACGGCGACCTGTCCGACCGTCTCGACATCGTCAACCTCTCCCTCGGCTCGGCCGGCTCCCCCGCGGACGACCCGGAGAACCTCTTCATCGACCAGCTCTCGCGCCTCGGCACGCTGTCCGTCAACTCGGCGGGCAACTCGGGCGACGTGACCGACGTCGGCGGCTCGCCGGGCAACTCGCGCTCGGCCCTCACGGTGGCGAACTCCGTGGGGAACACCCAGACGTTCGACGCCGTGGAGGTCGTCGAGCCCGCAGAGCTCGCCGGCACGTACGCGGCGCAGAACTCCGTCGAGTACCGCGGCGAGGAGGACGTCACCGCACCGGTCGCGTTCGTCGCCGACGACTTCTCCGGCTGCCAGGCGTTCACGCCGGAGCAGGCCGCGGCGGTCGCCGGGAAGATCGCGTTCCTCTTCTGGGACGACGACGACGCGACGCGCGCGTGCGGCAGCGCCGCGCGCTTCAACAACGCCGAGGCCGCGGGCGCGGCGGGCGTGCTCCTGTCGTCCGAGCTCCAGTCGTTCGTCGCCGGGATCGCAGGCAACCAGGGCATCCCCGGTGCGCAGCTCACCGGTCCGAGCCACGCGGCGCTGCGCCCGGCGATCGAGGCGGGCACGGTCGTCATGACGATCGGGCCGTCGTACGCGATGGCGTCGTTCGTCGAGATCCCCGAGATCGCGGACACGCTCAACAGCGGGTCGTCGCGCGGCGTCCACGGGTCGCTCGGCGTCGTCAAGCCCGACGTCGCGGCTCCGGGAACCGGCATCGCCTCCGCCGCCTCGGGTCGTCTCGACGGTGCGGGCATCAAGTCCGGGACGTCCATGTCGGCCCCGCACGTCACGGGCATCGCGGCGCTCGTCAAGCAGGCCCAGCCCGGCTGGGGCCCGCAGGAGATCAAGACGTCCGTCATGAACACCGCGACGCACGACGTGTTCACGGGCCCGTCCGGGACCGGTACGGCCTACGGCCCGGAGCGCATCGGCTCCGGCCGCGTGGACGCGCTCGAGGCGGTGGGCAACACGACGCTCGCCTACGCGTCGCAGGCGTCCGACCTCGTGTCGGTCGCGTTCGGCGTCGTCGACGTCGGCGCGGCGACCGTGACGAAGCGCCAGGCCGTCACCGTGCGCAACACGGGCGACACCCCGGTCACGTACGCGACCGGCTTCACGTCGTCGAGCACGGCCGGTGGTGCGGCGGTCTCCGTCGCGCCCGCGACGGTCACCGTCCCGGCCGGGCAGCAGACGGTCGTCACCGTGACCCTCACCGCGGACCCGGCGACGCTCGAGAAGGAGCTCGACCCGACGTCGTCGGCCGACTCCGGCGTCGGTGTCCCGCGCGACTTCGTGTCCTCGGTGAGCGGACGCGTCGTGCTCACGCCGACCGACGGCAGCAGCGAGC
The DNA here is from genome assembly GCF_943181405.1 of Cellulosimicrobium sp. Marseille-Q4280. GTDB lineage: Bacteria > Actinomycetota > Actinomycetes > Actinomycetales > Cellulomonadaceae > Cellulosimicrobium. Next base: position 474,616 of record NZ_CALPBY010000001.1, on the reverse strand, counting down.
TCCGCGTGCCGGTGCAGGCGTCGCCGCGACTGGTCAGCGACCTCACGGCCAAGCCGGTCGCCTTCGGCGCGCAGGCGGAGACCGCCGAGCTCGACCTCGACGGCCGGGGCGTCGCCTCGGGCGGCTGGTTCTCCCTGCTCGCGCCCTTCGAGCTCAAGGCGACGAGCCCTCGTCTCGAGGCCGACGCCTCGGAGGGCACGTCGGCGACGGCCATCGCCTCGGCGGACATCCGCGCGGTCGGGTTCTCCTCGACCGCACCGCAGCTCGAGGCCGCCGGCGACGACCCGGCCGACGGCACCATCGGCATCGGCGTCGCGGTCGACGGCCCGTGGGCGAGCCTCGGCTCGGTCGCGAGCCCCTCGGTCGAGGTCGACGTCGACTCCGACGGGTCCTCGGACTTCGAGGTCGCGGTCATCAAGTACAACAGCGAGACCGACCTGACCCTCGCGGCGACGTTCACCCTCAAGGACTGGACGGCTCCGGACGGCACGGAGTACGAGGCCGGCGACAACATCGACCTCCAGCCGGTGAACTCGCTCTGGGGCGACGTCGACACCTCGGTGTTCGACAACAACGTCGTCGTGATCCCGGTGGGCATCGGCTCGCTCGGGATCGAGGAGGGCACCGTCCCGACGTTCCAGGTGCGGACCTACTCGCCGTACGCCTCCGGCGCCGACCAGCTCGTCGACGCCACGGACACGTTCACGGGCGACCCGTACGACCCCGCCTACTGGTTCGACGGCGAGGACGAGCTGGTCTACCTCGGCGCGGACGACGCACCCGTCACGGTGCACCGGTCGGAGGCCGCCGCGGAGGAGGGCAGCGGCAAGCTCCTGCTGCTGCACCTGCACAACGCGACACCGGGCAAGCGGTGGCAGACGGTGGACGTCACGACGTCCGACGCTGCCGTGGACGTCGCGGTGACCGCCGAGTCGCGCTGCCTCGCGGGCAAGGCCTACGTGGCCGTCCGCGTGCTCAACGAGTCCGGCGCACGGGCGGACATCGCCGTGAGCACGCCGTACGGCGACCGGACGTTCAACAACGTCAAGGAGGGCAAGAACGCGTACCAGGCGTTCGCCGTCCGCGACACGTCGGTCGAGGCGGACTCCGTGACCGTGGACGCCACCGCGGAGATCGACGGGGCCGAGGTCACGACGTCGTACGACGCCGCGTTCGAGGCGCTGAGCTGCTCCTAGGCTGCACGGCACGATCACGGCTCACCGACGGCGCCCGGTCCCCACGGACCGGGCGCCGTCGGCGTCCACAGCAGCACGACGAAGCCCCGCGGCCTCGCCAAGTAGTACCCCGGTCACGCGAGGTAGTACCCCGGCCGCGCGAAGCAGTACCCCGGCCGCGCGAAGCAGTACCCCGGCCGCGCGAAGCAGTACCCCGGCCGCGCGAAGCAGTACCCCGGCCGCGCGAAGCAGTACCCCGGCCTCGCGAAGCAGTACCCCGGCCTCGCGAAGCAGTACCCCGGCCTCGCGCGAAGCAGTACCCCGGCCTCGCGCGAAGTAGTACCGCGGTCCGGTGCCGATGAGGCTTGATGGCGCCGGGCGAGCGAGGACCAGGGCGAGACGACCCCGGGAGGGGTGGGTGGGGCGCCGCGTCGTGGTGGGCCTGGCGGGAGCCGCGAGGAACGAGCGGCGGATGGTAGACGCGGCGCCCCACCCGCCCCGACACCCAGGGCGACCACGCGTCGTCGGGCACGACCGCGGTACTACCTCGCGCTACCCCGGTACTACCTCGCGCTGCCGCGGTCAGACGCGGGCGCCGAGGCCTTGCAGCTCCAGCACGAGACCCTTGATCGCCGCCGCGGGCACCTGCCCGTCGTCGGAGGCGACGAGCCCCGCGACCGACGCGGGGACCTCCGCGTCCGAGCACAGCACCAGCGGCGTGTCCGCCGACGACGTCGGCAGGCGACCGTGCGACCCCTTCACGTACGACGCGTCGAGCGGCACCGTGCTCATGGCGTACCGCAGGCCCACCTTCTTCTTCACGAGGTTGAGGCCCGCCTTCGCCTTGGCGAGCGGGTCCGCCGGGTCGAAGAACAGCTCGGCGGGGTCGTAGCCCGGCTTGCGGTGGATGTCGACGCCGCGCGCGTACTCGGGAGCGCGGTCGTCGTCGAGCCAGAAGTAGTACGTGAACCAGGCTCCGGGCTCCGCCACGACGACGAGCTCGCCGGACCGCTCGTGGTCGAGCCCGTAGCGGGCCTGCGCCTCGCGGTCGAGCACCTCGTCGACGCCGGGCACCGCGCGGAGCAGGTCGGCGACCTTGCGCTGCAGCGCGGTGTCCTGCGGGTCGCCGAGGTAGACGTGCGCGACCTGGTGGTCCGCGACGGCGAACGCGCGCGACGCCCACGGGTCGAGCTGCTCCTTGCCGTCCTGGACGTAGACCTCGAGCAGGCCCTCGCGCCGCAGGATGCGGTTGAGGTGCACCGGCCGGTCGACGTCGGCGATGCCGTACTCCGACACGACGAGCACCGTGACGCCCTGGTTCGCGCAGTCGTCGAGCAGCGGCGCGAGCGTCGCGTCGAGCTCGGCCGCCGCGGCGTGGGCCCGCGGGTCGTTCGGCCCGAACCGCTGCAGGTCGTAGTCCAGGTGCGGGACGTACGTCATCGTGAGGTCGGGAGCGTGGGTGCGCAGGACGTGCCGCGTCGCGTCGACGATCCAGCGCGAGGACGCGATGGACGCCGTCGGGCCCCAGTACGTGAACAGGGGGAACTCGCCGAACCGCTCCACGAGGTCGTCGTGCAGCGCCGGCGGCCGCACGTACGCGTCGGGAGACTTGCGACCGTCGGCGTGGTAGATCGGGCGCGGCGTGACGGTGACGTCCGTCGACATGCCCATCGCGTACCACCAGCAGACGTTCGCGCTGCTGTAGCCGGAGCGCGCCGACCGCGCCGCCTCCCAGAGCTTCTCGCCCTCGACGAGCCGGTTGTGCTGGCGCCACAGGTACACGTCGCCGAGCTCGCGGAAGTACCAGCCGTTGCCGACGATCCCGTGCTCGGCCGGGCTCAGGCCCGTGAGCATCGTCGACTGGACCGAGCACGTCACGGCGGGCAGCACGGTCGCGAGCTCGGACTGCCAGCCGCCCGCGGCAAGCTGGCGCAGGCGCGGCATGTGGGCGAGCGCGGTCGACGTGAGCCCGACGACGTCGAGCAGCAGCACGGGCTTCATGCGGTCCTCCTGGTCGTTCCTTCGGTGCCGAGCACGTCGTCGGTCGCCGCCGAACCCGACATGGGGGTCGTTCTCGGCGTCGTGACGTCCTTCAGGTCGTTCTCGGCGCGGATGAGGTGGGTCGTCGCCCAGCGCAGCTCGGCCGCGATGCCGGCGACGAGCGAGTCGGTCGCGGCGCCCTCGGGCAGCACGGACCACGTGTAGGTCTCGACGTCGAGGTGCGCCTCGTCGCCGTGCGGCACCTCCCGCACGGCCGCGACCGCGGCGCGCAGCACGTCCGTCGTCGCCGCGAGCGGCGCCTCGGGCTCGTGGTGCAGCGGCACGTGGAAGTGCACGCGCCACGGGCCCTCCGCCGGGAGCGCGTGCCCGACGCCGACCCCCGCGTCGTGCCCGACGTCGCCCCCCGCGTCAGGACCCGGTCCGTCGCCCAGCGCGTCGGGCAGGTCGTCGGCGGCGAGCACGGTGCCGTCGGCGGCGAGCTCGCGCACCTGGTGGATGTAGCGCTTCTCGACGAACCCGCCCACGGCGTCGCGGGCAGCCGCGCCGGACGGGTCGGCCACGTGCAGCGCGGCCGACGCCTGGACCTTGACGACGCGCAGCCCGGCGTCGGCGATCCGCCGCACCGCGCCCGCGGGGTCCGCGAACGACACCGCGAGGTGGCACGTGTCGAGGCACACGCCGACGTGCTCGGGGTCGATCCGCCGCTCGACGGGCAGGTCCGCACCGGACCGCGCGGAGAGCCACGCCACGACGTCCTCCACGGTGTCGAGGACGCACCCCGGCTCGGGCTCGACCGCGACGCGCACGACCTTGCCCGTGCGCTCGCGCAGGTCCCGGAGCCCCGCCGAGAGCTCCGCGAACGCGCGGGTCGCCGTGGCGTCGTCGGCCTCGGACCACGGCTCGCGCCACGCGAGCGGCAGCGTCGAGATCGACCCGTCGACCCCGTCGGGGAGCAGGTCCGCGAGGACCTCCGCGCACTCGAGCGTGTACGCGAGCCGCTCGGGGTCGGCCCACGTGGGCGTGTACACGTCGAGCTTGACGACGTCGGCGTGGAACCCGCCGTACGGGAACGCGTTGAGGGTGTGGACCTGGAGCCGGTGCTCGGCGAGCGCCGCGCGGAGCCGGTCCCGGTCGTCCGGCGACCCCGCGAGCCGGTGCGCGAGCACTGCCGGCATCCACAGCCCCACGCCGAGCACGTCCAGCCCCGCCGCCTCGCGCACGGGCGCGGCGTAGCGCGCGAGCTGGTCGAGCACGCCGTCGAGGTCCTCGGCCGGGTGGACGTTGGTGCAGTACGACAGGAGCATGTCAGGCCCGCACGCCGCGGAGCACGGACGAGCCCTCGAACTCCACGCCCGGGGTCGGGAGCTCCCCGGCCGTGAACCCCGGGACCGGGTCGAGCACGAGGTTGCCCGACTGCCCGTAGAACTCCACGGGGTTGCGCCACAGCACCCGGTCGACGTCGTCCTCCGAGAAGCCCGCGGCGAGCATCGCGTGCCCGGTCTTGAGCGTCTTGAGCGGGTCGGAGCGGCCCCAGTCCGCGGCGGAGTTGACGATCATCCGCTCGGTCCCGTGCTCCTGGAGGATGGCGACCATCCGGTCCTCGTCCATCTTCGTGTCCGGGTAGATCGAGAACCCGGCCCATGCCCCCGCGTCGAGCACGAGGGCGACGTTCGTCTCGTTGAGGTGGTCCACGAGCACGTGCTCGGACGGCAGCCCCGACTCCCGCACGACGTCGAGCGTCCGCCGCGTGCCCGCGAGCTTGTCCCGGTGCGGCGTGTGCACGAGCACGGGCAGCTCGACGGAGCGCGCCATCTGGAGCTGGCGCGCGAACACCTCGTCCTCCTCGGGCGTCATCGAGTCGTACCCGACCTCGCCGACGGCGACCACGCCGTCCTTGAGCAGGTAGCGCGGGATCTCGTCGAGCACCTCGCGGCAGCGGGGGTCGTTCGCCTCCTTGGGGTTGAGGGCGATCGTCGCGTGGTGCCGGATGCCGAACTGCGCGGCCCGGAACCTCTCCCAGCCGAGCAGCGAGTCGAAGTAGTCGAGGAACGACCCGACGTTCGTGCGCGGCTGCCCGAGCCAGAACGCCGGCTCGACGAGCGCGCGCACGCCCGCGGCGTACAGCGCCTCGTAGTCGTCCGTCGTGCGGCTCGTCATGTGGATGTGCGGGTCGAAGATGCGCATCAGGCGCTCCTTCCGGTGGTGGACGACGTGCCGGGGGTGGTCTGGTCGGGCCGGGTCGGGCCGGTGGTGACGTCGGACGCGAGGCGCGCGACGTCGTCGGGCACGACGCGCCCGGCCGCCCGGCGTTCCGCGGCGAAGTCGCGGGCCATGCGCGCGAGCTCGTCGTCCGCGCGGTCGTCGAGACCGGCGACGGCGTCGAGGCTCACGCCCATGAACACGAGCTTGAGGACGGCGTGGCGCCACGCGTGCTGGTCGAGGTGCGCGGCCGCGAACGGGCCCACCGCCGCGGCGACGAGGCTCTGGTCGTTGGTGCGCAGCGCGTCGGCGGCGAGCTCGGTCCCGACGGCGACGACGTCCGCGTCGAGCCTCCCGCGCTCGGTCAGGGCGTCGAGCCCGCGCAGGACGCCGCGCCGCTCCGCGGTGTCCCCGTGCTGGTACAGGTCGGCGAGCCGCGCCCCGAGCGCGGCACCCCTGTCCGGTCCCAGCGCGTCGGCGAGCGCGACGACCAGCGACGCGCGGGCCGCGTCGTCGACGGTGCCGTGCAGGACGCCCGTGGGGTCCCCGTCCGGACGCAGCGCGGACCGCCCGACCTTGCGACCGGCGAGCGCGAACGCGCGCGCGGCGGAACCGGGGTCGCGCGCCACCTCGGCGAGCGCGTCGGCGAGCCAGCGCTCGCCGGGGCTCCCGGTCGCGTCGTCGACCCGGTGGGTCTGGTCCTCGGTCATGGCACCTCCTGGGGGTGGGCGGGGCGTTGCCCGCGGGCCACGCGTCGTGCAGCGCTGTCATGCTGCGCCGCGCGAGGCCCGGGGCGTCGTAGGAGTGGCGCGGCAGCTCGACCGCCGCGACGCCGGTGTACCCGACGTCCGTGAGCGTCGCGAGCACGAGGGGCAGGTCGATCTCTCCCTCGCCGAACGGCCGGTGCTCGTGGTGCGTCGAGGGCATGTCGTCGAGCTGCACGTTCGCGAGGTACGGGGCGGCGGCGCGCAGCGCGCCCTCGACCCCGTCGGGCTCGACGACGAGGCAGTGGCCCACGTCGACCGTGATACCCAGGCCGGGAGGGTCGCCGAGGTCGTCGCGCAGCCGCAGCGCGTCGGCGACCGTCTCGACGAGCATCCCCGGCTCCGGCTCGAGCGAGAGCCGCACGCCCAGGCCGTGGGCGTGCTCGACCAGGGCCGGGAGCCGATCGCGCAGGCGAGCCCACCCGTCGGCCGGGGACGCGTCGTCGGGCAGGACGCCGGAGAAGAAGGAGACGCACTCCGCGTCGAGGCCCGCCGCGATCTCGACGGCCCGCTCGAGGAACCGCAGTCGCGGCTCCGCCTCGGCGTCGACGAGGGTCGGGCGGTGCTTGCGGTACGGGTCGAGGAGGAACCGCGTGCCCGTCTCGACGACGACGCGCATCCCCGCGCCGTCGCGCAGGCTCGCGAGGCGCGTCCGCAGCGCGTCGACGCGGTCGCCCCAGCCCGGGGCGAACGGGTCGAGGTGGGGGAAGCCGAGGGTCAGGGCGACGGCCTCGTAGCCCTCGTGCTCGAGGATCGTGAGCACGTCGTCGAGCGGGTGGTCGGTGAAGCCGTTCGTGCCGTACCCGAGCGCGAACGGGAGCGTGCGCTGCCCGACGCCGCTGCCCGGCTCGTCCCCGGCGCTCACGTCTCGCTCATCTCGGCACGGCCGGGACGCCGTCCCGCACGCCGGAGCAGCCGGCCGGCGACCTCCACGGCGGCGAGCACCCCGACGGACGCGAGGCCGCCGCCGCGGGCGGCCCAGGCCGCCTGGAGCGGCACCATCGCGCGGATGCCCGCCTTGGTCGCGGCGAACGCGTTGGCCGCGGACGGCGTCAGTGCGGCGTCCGTCTGGCGCGGAAGGCACGTCGCGACGTACGCCCCGGCGGCGGCGACCGCCGCGACGCGCGCGGTGCGCCCGAGCGCGTCGCCGCGCAGCGCGCCCGCGGTGACCGCCGCGGCCACGGCGAGCGTGCCGCCCCCGACGGCCGCGGCGACGGGCGTCGTCGTGCCGTGGACCTCGCCGCGCGAGAGCACGGTGACGCCCGCGGTGTGCGCGGCGAGCGCGGTCGCGGCGGGCAGCGCCGCGCGCAGGTGCCCGACCCCCGCGCCGAGCAGGACGTCGAGGCCGCGGCACGCCGCCATGACGACCGGGCCGACGGGACGGTCCTTGGCGACCGTGTCGTAGGTCCACACGCTCGCGGCGAGCGGCACGGCGACGGCGAGCGCGCGGCGTCCGCCACCGACGGCGGCGAGCCCGATCCCCGCGGCGGTGAGTCCCGTCGCCACCTGGAGCGCACGGCGCGGCGTGACACGGCCCGACGGGATGGGCCGCTCGGGCCGCTCGAGCGCGTCGAGGTGCCGGTCGGAGTAGTCGTTGAGCGCCATGCCGCCCGCGTACAGGCACGCGGACGCGAGCGGCAGCAGAGCGCGACGAGGGGTGGTCCGGTGCCCGGCGGCCGCCGCGCCGGCGAGCGTGTCGCCGACGACGGACAGGACGGCAGGGGCGCGGACGAGGTCGAGGTGGTCGCGCAGGGTGGGGCTGGTCGGCAGGCTGGTCGGCAGGCTGGTCGACACGGTCACGCCCGGTCGTCGGGCGCGACGACGTCGCCCGTCGAGCCGTGCATCCCCGCCCTCCCGACGACGCGGGCACCGGCGTCGCGCACCCAGTCGGCGAGCGCGACGGTCTGCGTCGCGAAGTCGTGCACGTCGCTGCCCCACGGGTCCTTGAAGAAGAACCCGAGCTCGGGCACCGGACCGGCGCACCCTGCGGCGTCCGCGAGCGCGAGGAGGCGCGCGAGGTCGAGCACGAGCGGCGCGGCGAGCATCGAGTCGTACGCGGACCACGTCGTCTGGAGCGTGAGGCGCGAGCCGAGGAAGCCCTCGACGTGCACGTGGTCCCACGCGACCTTGATGTCGCCGAGGTCGGGGACGTTGTCGATGTGCAGCGGGGTGACCTCGCTGCCCGTGAGGTCCTGGAGGCCGCGCGTCTTCGACGCGAGCTTGCTGCGGACGGCCTCGGGGTCGGCGAGGGTCGCACCGTCGCCGCCGCCGAGCAGGTTCGCACCGGCCCACGAGAGCACCCGCAGGCCGCGCGCGGCGAACGCGGGCGCCAGGATCGTGCGCAGCCAGGTCTGACCGGTCTTGCCGTCCTGGCCCGCGACGGGCACGCCGCGCTCGCGCGCGATCTCGACGAGGACGGGCAGGTCCATGCTCGCCGACGGCGTGAAGCCCGCGTAGGGCGCGCCCGCGAGCAGCGCCGCGTACGCGACGACGGAGCTGGGCGGCAGGACGGCGCGGTCCGGGTCGGCGAGGGCTGCCTCGAGCAGCGCGCGGTCGGAGAACTCCGGCGCGGGCTCGGGCAGCGGTTCGGTGGACGCGAGGTCGACGACGACCACGCGCGCGAGACCGTTGCGCTCGCGGAAGTCGGTGATGTCGGCCGCGAGGCGCTCGGCCGCGGCCTGCTGGGACTCGCGCGGCCCCTGCGCGAGGACGCCCGGACGGGCGTCGTAGCCCCGGCGCACCTCGGCGTCGGCCCGCTCCAGCGCGGCATGGGTCGAGGCGAGCAGGCGGGGCGGGATCATGCCGGCCTCGACGAGGAGCTCGGCGTGCTTCGCCATGGAGACGTCGGTGATGTCGTGACCGCCGACGACGAGGTCCGCGAAGGCGGGGAGCGGCGCGGAGGCGAACGGCTCCTGCGCGGTGACGCACCCGGTGGGCGCGGCACGGCCGTCGACGATCGCGGCGAGGCCGAGGGTCGCGGTCGTCGCGACCGACCCGCGGGCCCCGACGAGCCACAGACCGGTCCGACCAGAGGCGTTGTGGTGCATCGTTGCTCCCGTTCCCGTCGGGCACGCGCCGGGGCGCGGACCGAAGTGTCGCGACGATGGCTTCACTGCCACCGCCGGCCGGTGCCCGCAGCACACGGGGAGTGTGCCCGAGGCGACGGCCTGCAGCGACCCTAGTCACCCTTTTGTCGGTGGTCAATCAAAAGCAGTTCGGTTCTGCTCGCACTCGCCGCAGGGCACGACAAAAGCCGCGACGGAGACCGCCCCGGTCCGCCGCCGAACACGACCTGGCGGTCGTTCTGGGCCTCAGAACGACCGCCGGGTCGTGTTCGGCGCGGAGAAGGGGGCGGCGGGTCAGGGGGCGGCGGCGAAGTCGAGCTGCTCGTCCGCGACGGCGAGCACCGACCAGGTGCTCCCGCCGGCGTCGGTCAGCTCGTACGCCGGGACGAGCACCGCGGCGCCGTCCGGCTGGTGCTGGACGGCCGCGCCGAGCCGCGCGTCGGTGATCGTCACGTCGGTCACGGGCCACGCAAACCGGCTGCCCTCCGCGACGGTCGGCGGGACCGTGGGAACCTCGGCCTCCTCGGGGGCGACCCCGATCTCGGGGACCGCCGTCCCGACGTCCTCGCGTGCCCAGGCGATCGGGCCCCCGCCGGAGAACCGCGCGTCGCCGAGCCGCTCGACCGCCGCAGCGGGGCTCACGACGTCGTACGTGCCGAGCGCCACGCGCGGGGCGAGCGACCCGTAGAGCGACGACATGCCCGCGCCGGAGAACGTCGCACCCCACGCGACGCCCGTGCGCCGACCGTCGACGACCTCGTACGCCGACGCCGTGGTGGACCGCGGGGCGCCCTGGTCGGCGGGCTGCTCGTCCGCGACGACCTCGAACGCACCGGCGTCGAGGCCCAGCTCGCCGAGCACGGCGCGCAGCTGCGCGACCGCGTCGTCCCCGCTCGGCGGCGCGCCGTGGTCCTGCTCGACGCACGCCCCCGGGTCGACGGCCGACGTCCCGTCGCCGCCGTCGGTGGAGCCGCCCTCCTCCGCGGGCATCGGCGTCACGACGACGCAGCCCCACGGGTCCTTCGTCGGGTCGTTGAACGACACGCTCGCGAGACCGTCGGGCTGGAGCGAGACCTGCGGCCCCGTCCAGTCGCTCGACCCGACGGCGTACGCGCCGTACTCCTCGCGGACCTCCCCCTCGACCCCGAGGGCGTCGGCGACGCGGCGTGCCGTCTCCTCCGAGAACACGGCCTGCGCGTCGTACGCCCAGGCGTCGGCACGACCCCCCTCGGTCGGCAGCCCGTCCTGGTGGAAAACGGTGCGCCCGCCCCAGCTCCCCCCGTAGGCCATGTCGGTCGCCGCGCGTGAGGCCTCGAGCTGGCTCTGGACGCCGCCACCCGCCGCGTCGGACGCCGCCGCCGACTCCTCCTGCGCCGACGACCCGAGCTGGATCGGGGCGAGAGCCGTGCTGGCGGCCTGCTCGTCCGACGCGCTCCCCGCACCGGTCCCGGCGCCGAGCGCGTAACCGCCCCCGCCGACCACGAGCACGCCCGCGACGGCCGCGGCCACGAGCAGCGGCGCACGACGACGGCGCGCGGCGAGCTCGTCCGGCACCACCGGGAGCTCGACGACCGGTGCCGCCGCACCGGCGTCGCCGGTGCCGGTGCGGGTGTCGGCGAACGCCTCGGGAGCGCGCTCGCGGACCGCCGCCTCGATCACGGAGAGGTCGGGCGTCTCGCCGGCGGCCGGGTCGGCGGCCCGCAGCCGGTCCAGGACGACGTCGTCGGTCCCGGCCGGACCGGAGCCGTGGACCGTCTCCGTGCTGTCCGCCGGCTCCGGGACGCCGGCCCGCTCGGTCCGGTCAGCGGGTGCCGCGGTGGGCTCGTCAGGGGTGTTCGTGGTCATGTCGACTCCAGGTACTGCGCAGGACGCGGGTCCGACGGTTGCGTCGTCCACCGGGCTTGTGTCGTCAGGCGCCGGTCTCTTGCGGGGCACGCGCCGCGGCGACCGACCCGTCGTCGTCCCACGCGGCGCGCAACCGGGCCCGCGCGCGCGACAGCGCGGCGTCCGCCCCGCCGCGGGACACCCCGAGCACGGCCGCCAGCTCGTCGCCCGTCAGCCCCTCCCACGCGTGGAGCAGCAGGATCCGCCGGTCGCGCGGCGACAGGGCGACGAGCGCGCGCCGCACCGCGTCGTCCTGCACCACGACGTGCTCGACGTCGGCACCCGCGTCCGACTCCTCCGGCACGTCGGCGACGGGGACGGCCCGGGCCTTGCGCCGATGGTTGGCCAGCACGAAGCCGGCGGTCCGGTACAACCAGGGCAGCTCGGCGCCGTCGGGCACGTCCTCGCGACGACGCCACGCCGTCGCGAGGACCTCGGCGGCGAGGTCCTCCGCGTCGGGGCCGACGGCGCCCTGACCGGTCGGCAGGCGGCGACGGAAGTAGCGGTACAGGGCGCCCGAGTGCGCGCCGAAGAGCACGGCGAACCACGCGGCGTCGTGCGGTGCGTGGTGCGGTGGGTCGTGCGGCAGGTGCTCGCGCGCGGCACCCGACGTCGCGTCGGGCGTCTCGTCGGTCGTCACGGCGGCTCCTGTGTCGTCGGCTGTCGTGGGCTGTCGTCGGCTGTCGTCAACCGCTCTGTGTCGCGGACCGGCGGGTCCTTGCACGACGGCGTCGTCGGCTTTCGCGAGCACCTGGGCCGGCCGCGGGACGGGCGCCGCCCGGGACGGGAGCGGCCCCAGGATCACCCGTACCTCACCCGCTCCGGGCACGATCCTGCCACCGTCGACGCCCTACGCTGAGCACCATGAGCGCCACCGACGCCGCCGGCGGGGCGGAGCACCAGCAGGCCGCGCCGGAGGGACCGCGACGCCGCCGCGGCCGCTGGGGACTCTGGGTGGGCTGGTCGCTCGTCGCGCTCGGCGTCCTCCTCCTCGTCGGAGCCGCGCTCCTCGTCCGTGACGCCCTGACCGCACGCGACGCCCTCGAGGAGGCGATGGCCGAGGTCCCGGCCGCGGAGGAGGCGCTGCGCGCGGGGGACGTCGAGACGGCGTCCGCGCTCCTCGCCGACGTCCAGCCGCTCACCGCGACCGCGCGCGCGAGCACCGACGGGTTCCTCTGGACGCTCGCCGCCCACCTCCCCGTCGTCGGGCAGGACGTGCGCGCCTACTCGGCGTCCGCGGCGACGGTCGACGACCTCGCCACCGACGTCCTCCCCCCGCTGTCCCAGGTGCTCGCGGTCGTCGACGGGGACGCGGTCACGATCACCGACGGCAGGGTCGACCTCGCACCGCTCGAGGCGGCGGCCCCGCTGACGGCCCGTGCGGCCGCCGCGTTCGACGACATCGACGCGCGCCACGCGCAGGTGGACCGCGCGGCGCTGCACGCGGAGGTCGCGGAGCCGTACGACCGGCTCGTCGCCGCGACCGACGAGCTGCGCCCGCTCGTGCGCACCGCCGATCGCGTCACGACGCTCGGACCGGCGATGCTCGGTGCCGACGGCCCGCGCCGCTACCTCGTCCTCGCGCTCAGCAACGCCGAGCTGCGCGCCGGCGGCGGCATCACCGGGGCGCTCGCCGTCCTCACGGTCGACGACGGCCGGGTCGTCCTCGAACGACAGGCGGCGACCGGCGACGTGCCGCCGTTCGACGAGCCGGTCCTGCCGCTCGACCCGGGTGTCGAGCAGCTCTACTCCGACCGCGTGGGGCGCTTCGTCCAGGACACGACGCTCACGCCCGACTTCCCGACGGCGGCCGCGCTCTCCGCCGAGATGTGGGCGCAGGCCCAGGGCGAGCAGGTGGACGGGGTCCTCGCGACCGACCCCGTCGCCCTGTCCTATCTCCTCGAGTCGACGGGACCCGTCGACGTGGCGGGCACGACCGTGGACTCGACGACCGTGGTCCGCACCCTGCTCTCGGACGCCTACGCGGAGCTCGAGCCCGGCCCGGCGACCGACGAGTTCTTCGCGACGGTCGCCTCGTCGGTCATCGGCACGTTCCTCGGCGGCGGCGGGGACCCTGCGACGGCCCTCGACGCCGTCGGTCGCGCCGCGGACGAGCACCGCCTGATGCTGTGGTCCGCCCACGCCGACGAGCAGGAGAGCCTCGCGGGCACCGTCGTGGCCGGAGACGTCGACACCGCGGACCGTGCCGCGCGCTCCGTCGGGGTGTTCCTCAACGACGGCACCGGCGGGAAGATGGGCTACTACCTCGACACCGCCGTCCGGCACACGGGGAGCCGCTGCACGGCCGACGGCCGCGTCGACACGTTCGCGGCCGACCTGACCTCGACCGCGCCGGCAGACGCCGCGACGAGCCTGCCGTGGTACGTGACCGGCGGCGGGATCTACGGCGTCGACCCGGGCGTCATCCGGACGTTCGTCGTGCTCTACCCCCCGCGCGGCGAGAGCGCCACCGACGTCCGTCGTGACGACCGGCCGGCGCCGGGCCAGCCCGGGACCGTCGGCGACCGCGCCGCCGTGTCGGTCATGGTGGACCTCGCGCCCGGCGAGACCACGACGGTCACGTTCGCCACGACGTCGGCCCCTGCCGACGACGCCGCTCCCGACCCCTCGCCCGGACTCCTCGACGTGTGGACGACCCCGACGGCGCGCACGCCCGGCCTGCAGACGGTCGAGGTCCCGGTCTGCGGCTGACCACGGTCCCGCGGTCTCCGACCGGAGCCGAGGACCGCCGCCGAGCGCAGCGCTGTGCCGACGTCCCGATCGTTGGCTGACGGCCGTCGTCACCGCCGTGAAGGGTGAATTCGCGTCACGGACCGGTAACGATGCCCCGGTGGCATTCTTTTCACCCGGACGATCGTCCAACTCGAAGCGCCGACATCGATACTGTGGCCGCAGCCCGACTTTCCGGGAGGGGTGGCAGGGCAGCCGTGGCCGGGTATCAGCGCCGCTGCTCGCCGGCTCCCTCCTTCCAGCACCGCACCTCCTGAGACCGAGACGAGGAAGCCATGAGCAGCTCGAGAGGGCTCCGCCGCGCGAGCCGGACGCTCGCCGTCATCACAGCCGTCGGCATCGCCGGCCTGCTCAGCGCGCCGGCCGCCCAGGCCGCCACCCCGACCGACGACTCGTACGTCCCGCCGGAGCCCACGATCGACCTCACGGTCCTCGCCCCCGTCTGCGACGGCGACGTGCCGTACCTCGACTACGCGGTCGACGTCACGGGCACGGAGAACGACACCGTCACCATCACGTGGCAGAACCCCTCCGGCGACGACGTCGTCGAGTCCGGGCTGCCGCTCAGCGGTCGGGTCATCTGGCCGGGCGCGGTGGTCGGTCCTGACGGCCGTGGTGCCGACTGGCCCGGCTGGCGCCTGGAGGACGGCGAGTGGGTCGTGGGCGACGAGTTCGACTGGGTCCGCCCGTCGGTCGAGGTGCTCTTCGAGGTCAACCCCGAGACCGTCGTCACGGTGGACTACCCGCCGTCGTCGCCGAACTGCGCGACGAACCCGCCCGGCGAGGAGGACCCGCCGCCGCCCGCCCAGCAGGTGTCGAACCCGGTGACGTCCGCGTCGAGCGACGCGCCCGGCCTGGCGGACACCGGCGCGACGGTCGGTCTGTACGCGGCGATCGCCGGCGGTCTCGCGGTCGTCGGCGCGGCGATCCTGCTGCTGACGCGCCGGACGCGCAGGAGCTGACCGACTCGTCCGGTCAGCCGGACGGCCCAGGTCCACGACGACGGGCTCCGCACCTCGCGAGGTGCGGAGCCCGTCGTCGTGCAGGAGCCCTCAGGCGGGCCAGGACCCGGCGGCGAGACGTGACCCGAGACCTTCGAAGGCCCAGCGGTCGACGACGAGCACCGGCCCGCCGGGAGCGTCGGAGACGTACCACTGCAGCTGGTCGGCGGTGCGCACCTCGGTCCCGGAACCGTCGACGCACGACAACGTCCAGCGGGTCAGCGTCGCGGGTGTGCCGCCCACGACCGCCTCCGACTCCTCGGCCGCGGCGACGGGCTGGGCCGTGAGCGCGTCTGCGCCGGGGCAGGTCGCGCCGTCGGGGACGTGCGCCGCGGCGGGGTCGACGCCGTCGAGCGCGGGCCCGGTGAGGATGTCGAAGCTCGGGCACACGGCACCCTCCGGGCACCCCCCGGCACGCACCTGCGTCACGCCGTCGTCCGGCTGGATCACGGACCAGTACTCCGCGGCGGGCAGGACGAGGGGCCCCACGGCGACCTGACCGCCGTGCTGGGCGTGGTCGCCGTGCTCGGCGTGGTCCTCGCCCGCACCGGCAGGGCCTGATCCGCCGGCGTCGGACGCCTCCTCGCCGGACGTCTCCGTGGGCTGTGCGCCGTCGGGCCCGCTGCCCGCACCCGGGGCCCCGGTGCACGACGCGAGGAGGCCGACGGCGAGCGCGACCGCCAGGACGTGACCGGAGCGTGCCGCTGCACCCGGCAGCGGTGGCCGCGGCGCGGCCCCCTCCGTCCTCGGGTGTGCGGGACGTCCGCCGGACTGGGGACGAAGGATGCCGCGACGCAGGTGCACGGTGACTCGCCTTTCACGATCGGAGCGACCCCGTAGCCCACTGGGGAGGGCGGCGGGGTGACCTCGACGGCCCGTCCACGCCGACGAGCGCGGCGGGGCGTCGAGATCGGGGAGATCCACACGGGTCGAGGGCCGCGGGTACGGGTTTCCCCGTACCCGCGGCCGCTCAGGGCCGGCTCAGCAGGCGCCCTGCGACTCCCAGGGGCCGTACTGCTCCGCTCCGGGGACGTCGTTCTGCGTCCACCACTTCGCGCGGTAGCTCTGGCCCTGGTAGGAGACCGTCGCGCCGCCGGTGTAGACGGCGGACGCGGACCAGGCGGCCGCGGTGCACTCGCCCGGGTCGGTCGGGTCGGTCGGGTCCGTCGGGTCGGTCGGGTCCGTCGGGTCGGTCGGGTCGGTCGGGTCGTCGCCGCACGGGCCCGTGGCCTCCCACGGTCCGCCCGCGGTCGGTGTCTCGCCCTGGGTCCACCACTTCGCGCGGTAGTTCGTCCCCTGGTACGACGCCGTGGCGCCGCCCGTGTAGACCGCCGCGGCGGACCAGGCGGGCAGGCACCCGTCACCCGGCTCGGTGGGGTCCGTCGGGTCCGTCGGGTCCGTCGGGTCGGTGGGGTCCGTCGGTCCGTCGGTCCCGTCGACGGGGCCGGCCGGCGCGGCGCGCAGGGCGTCGGTGAAGCCGCCGAGGAGCGAGCCGTCGTGGTTGCCCGACAGGTCCCACCACATCCCGCCGCCGAGGCCCTGGTCGGCGACGTACTCCGCCTTCGCGGCGACCGACCGGGGGTTGTCGTAGCTCCACCACTGGTCCCCGTCGTACCGCCAGGCCGAGACGGTCTCCGCGTCGTAGTAATCCTGGCCACGGGTCCGGAGCTTGTCGTAGTCCTCGTTGCCGGCCTCCCACGTGCCGGGGGCCGCGCCGGTCGCGGCGGACCAGGGCTCGGCCGAGCCGACGCCCTTCCAGCCTCGGCCGTACATCGCGAGCCCGACGCCGAGCTGGGACGGGTCGATCCCGGTGCGCAGGTACTCGTCCACGGCCTTGTCGACGCTGAACTGCCGGTTCGCCGCACGCGGGTCGGCCGGGTCGTCGTAGAGGTTCCCCTGGTGCCCGGCGAGCGCCGGGTCCCACGCGCCGTGCAGGTCGTAGCCCTGGACGTTGCCGTAGTCGAGGTACTCGAAGATCTCGGGGTCGTTCCAGCCGCCCGCGGCGATGTCGTCGGGGTTCGCCGGCAGGAACGCGGACAGCAGGTAGTGCTTGCCCGTCTGCGCGCCGTACGCGTCGAGCTGGGTGCGGAACTCCTGGAGCAGGAGCTTGAAGTTGCGCGCGTCGTTCACGACGTCGACGTGGTTGCCGACCTCGCCGTTGAGCGAGCCGGGCCACTCCCAGTCGATGTCGATGCCGTCGAACACACCGGCCGCCGCGCCGGGACCGCCGCGGCCGTCGATCACGGGCAGGTTGCCCTTGATGTAGAGGTCGATGCAGGACGACACGAGCTTCGTGCGGGACGCGTCGGTCGCCGCGGCCTTCGAGAAGTTCTTCGACCACGTCCAGCCGCCCAGGGAGATCATCGGGCGCAGGTGGGGGTTCTTGGCCTTGAGCTGCTTGAGCTGGTTGAACGAGCCCGCGAGCGGCTGGTCCCAGGCGTCGGCGACCCCGGCGACGGAGCTCGCCGCGGTGTAGCCCATGCCGAAGTCGGCCCACGCGTCCCCCGCGCCGTCGGACCCGTTCGGGCCGGTGCCCTGGGCCTTGTTCGCGATGAAGCAGGTCAGGTCCTGGTGGTGGATGTTGCCGAACGAGTAGTTGATGTGCGTCAGGTCCGCCGCGGCCCCGGAGTCCTGCACCTTCTTGAGCGGGAAGCCGCGGCCGTACACGCCCCACTGCGTGAAGTAGCCGACGTTCCGGTAGCCGTTGACGTCGCTGTCGCCGGGACGGGTGACGGGGGCGGTCTCGGCGGCGGGAACGGCACCGGCGGGTGCGGCGCCGCCGACCAGTCCGGCGACGAGGGCGACGGTCGCGGCGAGCGCGACGGCGGGGCCGCCGCGTCGGCGTCCCGTCCGCCTGGTTCGGGTGAACACGTCCATGGGTCCTGCCTCACGTGGTGTCGTGGGCGACGACCCGGCCTCCGCGGCCGGCGTCGTCACCGGGGTCGTCACGAACGTAGGCGCGCACCCGTCCGCCGGACATCCGCGCTCTCCACATTGTTCACGATCTGAACTTACGCGCGCTGTAGGGGAGAACCCGTAGGACAGAACACCTCGAAAACCGACGAACCGGCGCCATCGCCTGCTGATTGCGCGCCCCTCGTCTCCGCGAGGACTTCCCCCGTCCAACGCGCCGAACCCGGGGTTGCCCGGCCCCGTCAACGCGCCGAACCCCGGGTTGCCGGCCGTTCCGGCCACCGATCGACGCACGACCCGGGGTTCGGCGCGCTGCGGTGCGCCCACGAGGCGTCGCTGTGCACGACGACGAGACGAGACGACCCGCGCGGATCAGCGACCCACGCGGTGCGCGAGCACCGTGAGCTCGACCCGCGACCGGACGCCGAGCTTGCGGAACACCCGGCCGAGGTGCACCTCCACCGTGCGGACCGACAGGAAGAGCTGGTCGGCCGCCTCACGGTTCGACCCGCCCTGCACGACGAGCAGCGCGACGTCGAGCTCGCGCTCCGTGAGCTCGTCCGCCCACCGCACGCGCAGCTCCGCGAGCGCGTCGTCGGACACCTCGCTCTCCCGTGCGGCGAGACGGCAGCGGTCGGGCACGCGCGCGACGGGCGGGCCCGGCTCCGCCGCACCCGGCCGGTTCCACGTCCTCGCCGCCCCGCCGAGGCCCCCGACGGCCGCACCGCCGCCGGCACCCGGACCTGCAGCCGCACCCGGAACCGCACCCGCACCCGCCGCTCCGGCCCCGGCGGTGGGTCCACCCGCAGCCTCCGTCGGCGACCGGTCGACGACGTCGTCGTCGTGGTGCCCGCCCAGGTGGCGCACGACGTCGACGAGCTCGTCCCGGGCCGCGTTCGCCCAGGCGTCGGCCCCCGACTCGGCGAAGAGCTCGATGGCCGAGAGGAACAGCCCGTGGGCGCGCGACAGCTCGCCGGCCCGGACGAGGGCGCGCGCCGCGCACAGGTCGGTCCGCGCGTGCTCGTAGGGCGAGGCCGTCGTCCGGTTGACGCGCGTCGCGCGCTCGACGGGCTGGGCGAGCTCCTCGGGCGCCGCGAGCGCGAGCTCGGCCCGCACGAGGGAGGCTGCGCGCAACGACGGCGGCAGCTCCTTGACGTCGACGCGACGTCTCGAGAGCGCGCGGTGCGCCGCGTCGACGCGCCCGGCGACGACCCACGCCTCGACGTCGTCGAGCCCGGGCAGCGGCAGCATGCGCGCGCTGTCGGGCCGTTCCCGCTCGGCGGCGAGCTCGAGGAGCGTCGCGGCCTGCGTGACGTGGTGCGCGAACGCGGCCCCCATCGCGCGGTCGACCAGGAGCCCGAGCCGGACGGGGCGCGCCGTGGGGCTCGCGCACGTCTCCTCGAGCGCCGTCGCCACGCTGCCCACGACACCGGCGGTCATCATGTCGACGCGCCGCGCCACGGCGACGCCGAGCCCGGCGAAGGGCAGGCCGAGCGGGAGCCGGAACGCGGCGTCGGCGATCTCGTCGGCTGCTCGCGTGAGGTTGCCGCGCCACACGTCGACGAGCACCTGGGCGAGGCGCACGTGCGCCTCGGCGAGCGGCGTGAGCGCGGTCGCGGGCCCGTCGAACCAGCGCGCCTCGTCCCGGACGGGGGCGAGCGACGCGACGGCGCTCGCGAGCGTCTGCGCGGCGACGTCCGGATGGTCGTCGGCGGCGACGGCGAGGGCGCGGCAGACCTGGACGTACGCCTCGTGGTCGGGTCCGAGGCCGTCGTCGGGAACGTGGGCGGGACGCTCCCCCACGCCGAACGTCGCGGCCCAGGTCCGGCCGAGGGCGAGCTCGGCGAGCGTCGTCGGGTCCGCGTCCGCACCGGACGGGCAGAGGTAGGCGGCCGTGTCGAGGAGCTGGCTCGCGCTCACCCCGTCACCGCGCTCAGCGTGCAGCCGCGCCGCGGTGACGACGCCGCACGTGATCCCCGGGCGCGCCGCCGACACGGGCCCCTCCGGACCCGCGGGGCGGAGGTAGGGCGTGAGGACGTCGTCGGGCACCTGGCCCTCGGCGAGCGTGAGGGCGGCGACGAGCGGGCCGAGGGTCCGGCCGCGCAGGGCGTCGTCCCCGCTGCGCGACGCCTTGCGGAGCCAGTCCGCCGCGTCCTGGACGTGCCCGGACTTCAGCGCCGCGATCCCCGCCACGGCGAACGCCTCGGCGCGGTGGTCGCCGTCCGCCTGGCTCGCCGCCTCGCGCGCGACCTCGTGCGCCCACACGACGTCGCCGCGCTCGAGGTGCCGCCGCGCGATGCGCAGCAGGCCGGGGACCAGCGCGGGATCTCCGGCGAGGGTCGCGAGCGCGCCGTGCCAGACGGCGACGTCGCCCTCCCCTGCACGGCGGTGGGCGTCGGCGAGGGCGGAGTGCGCCGCTGTGCGCTCCGCGAGGCGGGCGTCACCGTGCACGAGCGCGCGCACCCGGGGGTCGACGAATGCGAACCTGCCGCCGACGAGCGCGAGGTGCTCGGCGAGGGGCCCGTCGAGCACCTCGTCCATCGTCTGGCCGACGGCGGCGAGCAGGAGCTCGGTCCGGTCGACGACCGCGACGGCCGCCACGAGGAGCGCGTGCCGCTGCTCCGCCGTGAGGAGCGCGAGCCGGTCCCCGAGCAGGCGCCGTACGGCCGGGACGACCGGCAGGGGGTCGGGAAGGATCGCGCCGCCGGCGAGCTGTTCGGGCGTGAGGCGGTCGGCGGTCTGGACGATCGCGGCCGCGTTGCCGACGAGCCGCCGCGCGAGGTGCGCGGCGACGTGCGGCGCGACGGCGAGCCGCCGTTCCACGAGCAGGAGGTGCAGCGCGTCGGCCGCGGCGAGCGGCGGGACCCTGCGGAGCTCGAACGGCGTCACCGACGCGTCGAGCGCGCCGTCGGCAGCGGTCGCGAGGAGGACGACGGGCGTGCGACGGTGCCCGACGAGCGCGACGAGCACCGCGCGGCTGCGCTCGTCGAGGAGGTGCAGGTCGTCGGCCACGAGCACGACGGTCGTCGCCTCGAAGGCCTCGACGAACAGCTCGGCGAGCGCGACGGCGGCGACCTCCGCGAGGCAGGCGTAGGCCGGGTCGGTGGCGTCGAGCGCGCGCTCGAGCCGCGCGGGCACGGCGCGGCCGGAGAGCTGGACGACCTGGGAGACGAGCGCGGCGACCGTCGCGCCGGGCACCGAGACGCCCGCGGGTGGTCGGCAGTGCAGCACCACGGGCGGGTGGGCCACCGTCGCGGCGACCACCGCCTCGCACACGAGCTCGAGGGTCGCGCTCGCGCCCATCCCCGGCTCGGCCGTCCACACGAACGCACCCCGGCCCTCGACGACCGCCGCGAGGGCGAGCTCGGTCTCCTGGGCCCGCGACGACAGCCGCTCGAGCCGCCGTGCGGCACGGGCGTCCGCGCTCCGGGCGGGCTCCGGGATCACGAGGTCCAGCGCGTTGTCCGACATGTCGGCCCTTCCGTCCGAGGGCACCGTTGCCCGACGACCGGGTGAAATGTTAACAACCCTCCGTAAACAGCGGGCGATCCCATCGTTTCCCGGGCGTTACGGGCACGCCAGCGGAGCGCCCTCCGCGCGGAGGACCTTGCCGGCGACGACCTGGCGGTCTACCCTGACCCGGACCCACCCCCGTCGCGCACGTCGTGCGCACCGGGCAG
Source organism: Cellulosimicrobium sp. Marseille-Q4280 (assembly GCF_943181405.1). GTDB lineage: Bacteria > Actinomycetota > Actinomycetes > Actinomycetales > Cellulomonadaceae > Cellulosimicrobium. Next base: position 453,183 of record NZ_CALPBY010000001.1, on the reverse strand, counting down.
AGGTGCGCCCCGCGACGGCGGAGGCGCCGCCACGAGAGCGAGGTGAGCACCGTGCCGGACGGCAGCAGTCATAGATCCGCGCACTGCGCGCTCACCCCTCGTGGTCCTCGACCGGCACGCTGACCGGTCGTCGACGGCACCGCCCCGGGCACCCGCCCGTTGCGGAGTGCGCGCGGGGAGGCCGCCAGTGCGCTCCGAGCGCCCGCCACCGCGCGCCCCGCACCCGCCCTCCCCGCCGGGCACCCGTCGTCGTCCCCCGACGTCGGTGGTCGCCCGCGCGCCGTCGAGAAGGACGACCCATGACCATGCGCACCCCGACGAGCAGCCGGTCGACGCCGGCACGTCACCGCCCGGACGACCGCACACGCCGAGGGCCCGACCTCGAGCGCCAGTCGATCTCCTTCACGGTCGGCCTCTACCTGTTCATCGTCGTCGCGCTGCTGCTCGCGCACGTCACCGCCGGAGGTGCCTCGTGACGACCCTGCTGCCCGAGCGCGCGCCCCTTCACGCGGGCACGACGAGCCGCGCGGACGCGACCGTCCCCGCGGTCACGGCCGCGCCCCCGCGGTTCGACCCGGCCGTCCTGCGCACCCGGTGGATCCAGGTCCCGGCCGGCGACGCCGACGCCACCGCCCGCGCCGCGGATCACGGCGTCGACTTCGCGACGGCCGGCGACCGCGTGTGGGAGACCGACGTGCACGTCTACCTCCCGGTCGCCGCGACCCGGCGCCAGGGCGGCGAGGTCCTGCACGAGCGGATCGTGCTCGCCCTCTCCCCCGACGTCGTCGCGACCGCGCAGCCCGTGCGCCACTACCCGGTGTTCGACAAGGCGATCGCGCGCATGCGCCGCACGCCGTGGCTCGTCGGCTCGGCGTACGGGGTCGCGTACGCGCTCCTCTACGCGCTCAACGAGGCGGCCGACCGCGTCGTCGCGCACGCCAGCGACGTGCTCGAGGAGATGTCGGACGAGATCGACGAGGCCACGCGCGGCGTCGACGCGCGCGGTCGCGAGATCGGTGTCCGCGACATGCAGGAGACCATCACGCGCATGAACCGCGCCGAGGAGATCGTCTCGCGCGCCCAGGAGTCGCAGCTCTCGCTCGCGCGGGCCGTTCGCCACCTGCGCAGCGAGATCGCGGACTCCGACCCGGTGCTCGCGGGGCTCGTCGAGACGCTCGTCGCCGACGTCGAGGGCGTCAAGGAGCACGCCGGGTTCGAGCACGAGAAGGTGCGCTACCTCCAGCAGGCGATCATGACGTCGCTCGACGTCAAGCAGGCGCAGATCGTCAAGGTGTTCACGATCATCACGGCCGTGTTCCTGCCGCCCACGCTCATCGCGTCGTTCTACGGCATGAACTTCACGCACATGCCCGAGCTCGACCGGCCGTACGGGTTCACGCTGACGCTGCTGCTCACGCTCGTCGCCGCGGTCATCCCGCTCGCGTACATCAGGCGGCGGGGCTGGCTGCGGTGACGGCGGTCAGGCCGTCCCGGTGTCGACGAGGATCGTCACCGGGCCGTCGTTGACGAGCTCGACCTCCATGTGCGCGCCGAACTCGCCCGTCGCGACCTCGACGCCGCGCGCCCGCAGCGCCTCGACGACCGCGTCGACGAGCGGGCGCGCGACGTCGCCGGGTGCGGCACCGTTCCACGACGGCCGTCGTCCCTTGCGCACGTCGGCGTAGAGCGTGAACTGGCTGACGACGAGGACCGGCGCGCCCGTATCGAGCACGGACTGCTCGCCGTCGAGGATGCGCAGGTCGGCGATCTTGCGGGCCACGGTCTCGACCTGCGTGGGGCCGTCGTCGTGGGTGGCCCCGACGAGCGCGACGATCCCCGGCCGGTCGATCGCCCCGACGACGTCGCGCGTCCCGTCGTCGCGCACCACGGTGACGCTCGCGCGCGTCGCGCGCTGCAGCACGGCCCTCACGACGACTCCTCGATCCCGACCGCGCGCACGGCACCGAACGGTCGGCCGCCGCCGAGCACGGTCACGTCACCCAGCGCGTCGAGCGCGGCGGCGTCCGCACCGGGCACGGCCGGCGCACCGAGACGACGCAGCGCCGCGGCGAGCACCGCGGGCCGGGGTCGCGCCGCGCCGTCGAGCACCTTGAACGCGAGCGCGCGGCCGTCGGGCAGCCCCGCCCCGTACACGCCGTCGGCGCCGTCCTTCGCGACGAGACCCGGGACGGCTCGCATCGCGCGCGTCGCGTCGCGGTGCGGTCCGGCGACCATCTCGGGGAACGCGGACATGGCCCGCGCGACCTCGGCCTCCGCCGAACCCGGCTCGTGCGCGGGAGCCCCGCCGAGCCGTCCGAACCCGCGCGCGAGGCCGCGCACCGTCGTCGAGAACAGCGGGGCGCCGCAGCCGTCGACGGTCGCGTGGTCGACCGGGACGCCGGTCAGCTCGCCGACGACCTCGCGCACCGCGACCTGCAGCGGGTGGTCCGCCTCGAGGTACGTCCGCGTGTCCCAGCCCGCCGCGACGCACGTCGCGAGCATCGCCGCGTGCTTGCCCGAGCAGTTCTGCGTCACCGACGACGGCCCGCCGTGCTCGACCTGCCACGCGAACGCCGCGGGCGCGTGCAGCGGCATGTCAGGGGTGTTGCGCAGGGCCGACTCGTCGAGACCGACGCCGGCGAGGATCTCGCGCACGCCCGCGACGTGCTCCGGCTCGCCGTCGTGGCTCGCCGCCGCGAGCGCGAGGAGGCGCGGCGGCAGCGCGAGCCCGTGGCGCAGCATCGCGACGGCCTGGAACGGCTTGACGCTCGACCGCGGCCAGATCACGGCGTCCGCGTCGCCGAGCACGAGGTCCGGCTCGGCGTCGTGCGCGCCGCCGAGCAGCACGAGGTGCCCCAGGTGCACGGACTCCACGAGGTCACCGCGCACGACCTCCGCGAGCGGCACCGCGCCGCGCGCCACGTCCGCCGTGCTCGTCACGGTCCCCGGCACGCCCGTCACCACCCGTTCGGGCGCCCGCCACCCTGCCCACCGCGGCGGCCGTTGCCGTACGGCTGCAGACGGGGGCGCACGTCGACGAGGTACACGATCGCCGCGACGACGGCGATGAGCCCGAAGAACCCGAGGTTCGGACCGCCGAACGGCAGCGAGAGGAAGCCGAGGAGCGCGGCGACGCCGAGGATCGCGAGCCAGATCGGCTTCGTCAGCTTGCCCTCGGCGGTGAAGGCGCTCGCGGGCCGCCGCACCGCGTCGATCAGGGCGAACAGCTGGACCCCGAACACCAGGAGGGTGAGGAGCAGGTAGACGATCCACTGGAGGGATCCGACGATTCCGGTCACGACGACGAGCCTACGGTCTGGTCGGCCGCAGCGGCACCGTGCGCCGGCCCATGCGGCTGCTCACGTGACTGCTCACGGCACGACGCGCAGTCCTTGGCCCCGCGCCGCGGAGGCCACGAACGGGTCCCAGGCCGCCACGAGCGCGTCGTCGTGCGCGACGGTGAGGGCGCTCGCGACGTGCACGGCGTCGTGGGTGCGCAGCGAGGCGTTCCCGACCAGCGACGCGGCGCGGGCCGCGACGTCGCTCGAGACCTCGACGACGTGCAGCGCGGGCCACAGCGACTCCCAGGTGCCCAGCGCGTCCGCGTGGCCGCCCGCCCCGAGCGCGCCGGCCCGGAGGCCGGCAGCGAGCACGGAGCGCAGCTCGGTGTCGGTCAGCCGACTGGTCACGACGACGTCCGCACGGTTCCACAGACGGCTCGCGAGGACCGAGCCCGGCTCGGGCACGCAGAGCTTCACGAGCGCGCTCGCGTCGAAGTAGACGAGGGCCACGGCGGTCAGCGCCTGATGCGCCGCACGAGCGCCGCGACGCCGGTCGGACGTGTGCCCCGCGCCGCTGCGGCCGGCGCTCCGACCGGCCGGGCCGACGGCACGTCGTCGGGCGCGGTCACGGCGTGCACCGGACGCTCCGTCGACGGCGGGCTGAGGACGCCGTCGCGCGTCAGCTCGGTCACGAGGTCCGCCGTGGCGACGCCCGTGAGCCGCGCCACCGGGACGCCACGCTCCGTGACGACGATCTCCTCCCCCGACCGGGCCCGCTCGATCCACGACTTGAGCTCGGCGCGCAGCGCGCTGACGGGGACCTCCATCCCCCGACCGTACCGTCCGCGAGGCACCCGGTGCAGGGTGAAGATCGTCCGGTCCGTCCCCACGGCGGGTCAGAGCTCCGGCAGTGCCGTCCGCGCCTGCTCGGGCGTCGCGCCGGACGCCTCGAGCACGTCCACGAGCGGCGAGCGCAGGAGCATGACGAGCGACTGGATCTGCCAGTCCCCCTCCCCGACGGCGTGCGGGTCCGCGGTCCGGGCGACCTCCACGAGCACCTCGCGTGCCACCGCGGGATCACGGCCCGCGCCGATCGCCTCCGCCAGCACGCGGGTCCCCGCGGCGAAGCGGGCCACGAGGTCGGCGACCGGTGCGAGGTCGTGCTCGTCCGACCCGGTCGCGACAGGCAGCGCACGCCGCGCGAGGACGCGCACGCTGCGCATCGCGCGGTCGACGAGCACGGACTGGCGCTCGTGGTCCCCGAGCTCGTCGCGGTGCCGCCGGCCGGCGGCGCTGACGCGCGCGAGCTCGCGCGCCGACTTCGCCGCCGACTGCCACTCCTCGAGCGCACCCTCCGACGCCCGGCCCCGCACCAACGCGGCCTCGAGGTCGGCCCGGTCACGGCTGCGCAGCCCGCGCGTCAGGACGTCGAGCACCTGGGCGAGCTCCGTCGTCGCCTCCGCACCCAGGAGCCGGGGCCGACGCCGCGGGTCACCCGGGGTGAGCGCCGCGACGGCGAGCGCGACCCCGCCTCCCACGAGGGCGTCCGTCCAGCGGCCGAGCGGCCCGCCGGCCTGCGCGGCCGGCAGGCCGACGATGACGATCGCCTGCACGCCGGCCTGCGTCGTGAGCATCGCGCCGCGGTCGATGAAGCGGGCGGCGAGCGCCGACACGGCGAGGACGACCGCGACCTGCCACCAGCCGGACCCGATGACGTGCACGACGAGGTCGCCCAGACCCACCCCGATCGCGACGCCCACGGCGACCTCGAGGACGCGCCGGAGCTGGCGGTCCTGGCTGAACCCGAGGCAGATCCAGGCCGCGACGGGCGCGAAGAACGGCGCGGTGTGACCGAGCCCGTACCGCGCGATGCCGAACGCGACACCCGCTGCGGCCGCCGCCTGGAGGATCGGCCAGAACGCGACCCGGACGCGGGACGCCCCCTGGCGTACGCGCGCACGGAGCAGGAGCCGGCGCCACGCCGTCCGCGCCAGGTCGACGGCGCCCGGACGGTCGTCGGCCTCCCGCGACGGGTCCGGCGTCACAGGGCCTCCGGGGTCATGGCGCGTCCGGGGTCACAGCATGCTCGACGGCGCGCCCTCGCCACGCGGCGTGAGGCCCCGGGTCACGGGGCCGCGCGGCCCCGGCCGGTCGACCGAGACGCCCTCGCCCGGGACGACGATCTCCTGCGCCGCGGTGATCGCCCCGCCGTCGCACTCGACGAGCAGGACGGCGTCGTCCGGGACGCTGCGCTTGAGGACGGCGAGCGCGACCGGGCCGAGCTCGTGGTGCCGCGCGACCGACGTCACGGCGCCGACGGCGCGGCCGTCGAGCGTGACCTCCGCGCCGGCGACGGGCAGCAGGTGGCCCGAGCCGTCGAGGTGCAGCATGACGAGCCGGCGCGGCGGGCGGCCGAGGTTGTGCACGCGCGCGATCGACTCCTGCCCGCGGTAGCAGCCCTTGTGCAGGTGCACGGAGGTGCGCAGCCAGTCCGTCTCGTGCGGGATGGACCGGTGGTCGACCTCCGTCGCGAGCCGCGGCCGCCACGCCTCGACGCGCAGCGCCTCGCTCGCCCACGTCCCCACGAGCCGCCACCCGGCGGCCTCGCGCGCGGCGACGGCGTCCTCCAGGTCGGGGCGCGGGACGAGGACGAGGCGCCACGGGCGCTCGCTGCCGGGGTGCTCGGCCTCCGGCGGTCCGTAGCGCGTGCCGCCGCCCGTGACGTGCGGCCACGGGTCGCGCCACGTGACGGGCTCGCCCTCGACGCCCTCGGCGTCGACGGGCTCACCCAGCGCGGCGTACTCGTCCGTGACGTCGGCGATCTCGACGCGCAGCATGAACTTCATGCGGTCGAGCCAGGCCGCGAGGCCGGGCGCGTGCGAGCGCTCGGTGACGAGCCACGTCGCCTCGCCGTCGTCGACGACGGCCGCGGCGTGCTCGACGTGGCCCTGCGGCGACAGGACGAGGAGCTCCGTCGACGTGCGCGGGGCCAGGCTCGTGAGGTCCTGCGACGTGATCGAGTGCAGCCACGAGAGGCGGTCCGGTCCCGCGACGCGGACGACACCGAGGTGCGACTGGTCGACGACGGCCCCCCCGGTCTGCAGCGCGCGCTGCTCCCCGGTGGGGTCGCCGTAGTGCCAGGCGACGCCCGCGTCGGGGCCGGACGCCTCGACGGCGCCGTGCCGGGAGAGCAGAGGGCTGGTGTAGCCGGTGGTCACAGGGTCCTCCTTGGTCGTCGCCCGCAGCCCGGTGGGGCCGTGCGGGCCCGCCGACGGTCAGACCGCCGGACGGCGGTCCAGCTTCGCGGACGCGTACGACTGCAACGGCTCACCGAAGGCCGCCAATTCCCAGACCCACAGGAGCTGGCCCTCGACGAGGCCGAACAGCCGCTTGGACGCCGCGATCTCGGCGGCGGTCCCGGTGCGCGCGATGAGGTCGCTCGCGAGGTCGACGCGCCCGTTGCCCACCGCGCCGAGGTACACCGCGACGCGACCCGCCGGGTCGGCGAGGAGCACCTCGAGCGGGTGCCGGTCGTCCTCGAGACCCTCGGGGCGGTCCGTCGACACGCGCCAGTAGCCGGTCTCCGTGGACCACACCGTCGAGTCGGCGACCGCGGCGTCGAGCGCCTCCGGGTCGCGCTCCGGCCACTCCCCCTCGCCGGGGACGGTCGACGGCACCTCGGTCTCGAGGACGCGCAGCGTCGACTCGTAGCGCAGGTACGGACCGCCGTCGTGGTCGAAGACGAGGTCCTGCACGAAGGGCGTCTCGTCGACGCCCGGGTACTTGATGACGCCCTCGCCGCGCCAGCGGCCCACGAGCCACGCGAGCGGGTACACCTCGGGCGCGAGCCCTTCCGGGAACTCGAACGGCATGAGCGACTACCTCCGGGGTCGGGACGTCAGGACCGGGTCGGCGGGGAGGTCAGCGCTGACCCTTGAAGAGCTTGTAGACGACGTACCCGGCGAACCACGTGATGGTCACGGTGGCCGCGATGAGCAGGCCGAGGAAGATCAGCTCGAGAGTGTGCGGGCTCATGGGCCCGATCCTACAAGCCGTCCCCGCACGGACGGCCGCCCGGCACCGTGCCGCCGGTCACGCCGGAGGAGGCGCCCGCTACGCTCGGCCGGGTGACCTCCGTGCACCCGGCGGGCCCGTCCGCCGCACCCGCCCGCTCGCTCGTCGTCAAGGCCACCTCGGGACTCGACCGCCCCGAGGCCGTCAACCAGGCGTTCACCGTCGCCGCGGCGGCCGTCGCCGCGGGTGTCGAGGTGAGCGTGTGGCTCACGGGCGAGGCCGCATGGTTCGGTCTCCCGGGCCGCGCCGCCGAGCTCGAGCTCGAGCACGCGGCGCCGCTGCCCGACCTCCTCGAGGCGATCCTCGCCGCCGGGACGCTCACGGTGTGCACGCAGTGCGCGGCGCGCCGCGGCATCACACCCGACGACGTCCTGCCGGGCGTGCGCATCGCCGGCGCCGCGGTCTTCGTCGAGGAGGCCCTGCGCGACGGCGCCCAGGCGCTCGTGTACTGATCCCGGCGGCAGGTCCGAAGGTCAGCGCGCCGGGGCCGAGCCCGCGCGGAGCCGGCGCAGCAGCAGGTACGCCTCGCACCCGAGGCACAGGCCGAACGCCGCGTTGAGCACGGCCGCGGCGAGCGCGAGGGCCGCGGCGAGAGGCACGGCGGGGAGCACGCCCACCAGACCGAGGACGACGCCCACCGCGGTGATGACGAACCCCACCAGCTGGGCGAAGCGCGGCGGCGCCGGGTCCTCGCGCTCGTCCGTCGGACCGATGCGCGGCAGCACGACGACGCGGTAGACCCACGCCTGCCACGTCCGCTGCGCGCCCGCGACGGCCCCGACCGCGAAGCTCGCGGCCACGACGGCCAGGAGGACCAGCGCCGCCGTCGACGTCCACAGGAGGATCGTCACCGCGAGCAGCAGCGCCGTGATGCCCGCAGCGGCGCGGGGACCGCGCGGGTCGATACCGGGTGCGCCGGCTCGCTCGCGCGACGCCGGTGGCTCGACGGGTTCGGTCATCGAGGTCTCCTCGGGGTCCGGCGGTGTGCCGCCGATGTCGGGTCGTTCACGGGGTTCCGGGTCGTTCGTGGGGCCCGGGGCCGGGACCGGGGGTGCTCAGCCCGTGCGGGCGACCGGCGTCGGATCCCCGGCCGCCAGCGCCGTGATCGCCTGGCGACGGTTCATCGCGCCGCTCGCGCGGGCCGTCTCCCGTCCGTCCGCGTCGAGGACGAGGACGGTCGGGGTGCGCAGTATGCCGAACGCGAGCACGAGGTCGAGGTGGTCGTCCACGTCCAGCTCGCGATGCAGCACCCCGTCGTGGCTCCCCGCCACCTCCGCGAGCACGCGCGCCGTCGACCGGCACGGCGCGCACACCGCGGCGGAGAGCTGGAGGAAGGTCCGGCGGGCGCCCAGGTCCACTCCGTGCGCCGCCCAGTCGAACGGGGCGTCTCCCTCGTCGGCCCCGCCGACCCGGGCGGCACGCGTGCCGGGCACGCGGCGTCGGGCACCGGTCCGGACCACGCCCTGGCGCCGCTGCCACCACACGCCGAGCCCGACGGGGACGAGCAGGACGCCGAGGAGCGCGAGCGCCGGCACCCCGAGCCCTCCGGTCATCCGACGATCACCCGGCCCACCACGAAGATCAGCGTCCCGCCCACGGCGACCGGCAGCGCGGTCGCCGAGAACGCGCCCCATCGGCCCCGCAGCTCGGGCAGCTGGTCGAACAGGGCGTGCAGCGACGCGACGAGCAGCCCGGCGACGACCCCGGACCAGACGCCGTCGATCAGGTCGAGGTCCGGCATGACGAACCCGACCGCACCACCGGCCACGACGGCGAGGGCGAGCGTGAGACCCGCGATCGTCCACCCGCCGAGCGGGAGCGCGGACACGGCGGACGCGACGGCGAGCGCCACCGCGCACGTCACGACGAGCGACGCGCCGGCGTCGGTGCGTCCCGTCGCGATCCATCCCGCGCACGACACCGCGACGACGATCCCGCTCACCGTGCCGATGAGGGACTCGACGAGGCGCGGACGCCCGTCGCGCCGGAGCAGCTCCGCGACGAACGCGAGCACGACGGACAGCGCGAGGACCACCGGGAGGTGTCGCAGCGCGGGCTCGCCCTGGGTGGCCACCGTCGCGGCGACGGCCCCGACCCCGGCGACCGCGATGACGATGCGGGTGCCGCCGTGGACCGGGATGTCGAGGAGCCGCGGCCAGCCGATCGCGACGACGAGCGCGAGGGCAGCGGCAGCCGCCGCGAGCGGCACGGGGCCGAAGAAGGCGGCGACGGCGATGCCCGCCGCGAGGCAGGCCGTGACGACGGCGCGGGTCGAGAGGTCCACGAGCGGTCAGCGCCCCGATCGGGGGGTCGAAGAGGTCGTCGAGTCGCACAGCACGCCTCAGAGTGTCGCAGACACGTGTCGCAGACGACGGTCGCAGCCCGGGCGGCGCGCATCCCTCCGCAGGTTCCCGCGGTGCGCCGCCGTGAGACGTCGCCGCCCGCCGGGCCACCACGCGATACGGTAACCATCCACGGACCGAGCACGTCCCGCCACCAGACGAGACGCGCGCCACGGACCGTGGACCGCGAGACCACGAGACGCGACGAGGCGGGCGCCACGCGCGTCCCGTCCCCGGAAGGAGGTGCCAGCAGTGGCCGACCTGCTGATCCTCACCCCTGCCACCGGAGGCTCCGTCGAGGTCCTTCCCGCGCTGGGCCTGCTCTCCCACCGCATCCGGGTCCTGCCGATGGAGCCGTCCGCGCTCGTCGACGCACCCGACTCGGACGTCGTCCTGCTCGACGCGCGGCGCGACCTCGTGGCCGCACGCACCACGTGCCGGCTCCTGCACGCCACGGGCCTCACCGTGCCGCTCGTGCTCGTCCTCACCGAGGGCGGCCTCACGGTCGTCACGGCCGAGTGGGGCGCCGACGACCTGCTGCTCGAGACCGCGAACCCGGCGGAGGTCGAGGCACGGCTGCGGCTCGTCATCGAGCGGTCGGCCAGGGGGCCGTCGGACGACGGGCCGCAGGAGATCTCCGCAGGCGAGCTGGCGATCGACGCCAGCGGGTACACCGCGCGACTGCGCGGCCGTCCCATCGACCTGACCTACAAGGAGTTCGAGCTCCTCAAGTACCTCGTGCAGCACCCGGGCCGCGTGTTCACGCGCGCCCAGCTGCTGCAGGAGGTGTGGGGCTACGACTACTACGGCGGCACCCGCACCGTGGACGTCCACGTGCGGCGCCTGCGCGCCAAGCTCGGCCCGGAGCACGAACAGCTCATCGGAACGGTGCGCAACGTCGGCTACCGGTTCGACCCGCCCAAGGACCGCCGCCCGGCGGCCGACGACGACACCGCGGACGCCGACGGGCGCGGAACCCGCGGGACCTCGCGGGACGGAGGCGCCGGCGCACCGGTAGGTTCGTCCGGGTGACGGCCGACACCTCCGACTTCACGGCAGCCCTTCCCGACGGACCCTGGCGGCACGAGTTCGTGCCGGCGAACGGGGCGCGGTTCCACGTCGCGCTCGCCGGTCCTGAGGACCGCGGGGTCCGCGACCCCGGTCCGCCTCTCGTCGTGCTCCTCCACTCGTTCCCCCAGTTCTGGTGGGCGTGGCGGCACCAGGTCGAGCCGCTCGCGGCAGCCGGGTACCGCGTCGCCGCGATGGACCTGCGCGGTGTCGGCGCCTCGGACAAGCCGCCGATCGGGTACGACGCCCCCACCCGGACCCGCGACATCGCCGGGGTGATCCGCTCGCTCGGCGCGGGCCGCGCCGTCGTCGTGGGCCACGGCACCGGCGGGAGCCTCGCGTGGGCGATGGCCTCCCTCCAGCCCGCGGTGACCGCGGGCGTCGCCGCGTTCTCCGCACCGCACCCCGCGCGCATGCACGCGTCGTCGCGCCGCCTGCTCACGCCGGCGGCGCGTCGCCACCTCGCGTTCTTCCAGGTCCCGACCCTTCCCGAGCGCGCCCTCACGTCCGGCGACCTCGTGGACCGCGTCCTGGCCGACGGCGCCGCCCGAGCCTTCGACGACGACGTCGTCGCCACCTACCGCACGGTCATGCGCATCCCGTTCGCCGCGCACACCGCCATGGAGTCGCTGCGCTGGGCGGTGCGCTCGACCCCGCGCCCGGACGGCCGCCGCTTCCTCAACGCGCTGCGCCGTCCCGTCGGCGTCCCGGCGCTGCAGGTGCACGGCGGGCGCGACGGCCTGCTGCGGCGCGAGCTCGCCGACGCCGACGGCGCCGCGCTCGCGCGCGACTTCCGGTTCGAGGTGCTGCCCGACGTCGGGCACTACCTGCCGGAGGAGGCGCCCGACGACGTCACGAGCCTCCTCCTCGACTGGCTCCCGCGCGTCGCCCGGGACTGAGACCGACCGCGGGTGCCCACCGACCGCGGGCGCCGACCGACCGTGGGCGCCGTCGGGATCGACGCCGACCGCGTCGTGGTGGCGGTCGCCCTCAGCCCGTCTTGACGAGCGCCGCGGCCTTCTCGGGGTCCGTCTCGCCGACGCCGTAGGAGGGGCACCACTGCGCGATGGTGCACGCGCCGCACGCCGGCTTGCGCGCGAAGCACACGCGCCGCCCGTGGAAGATCAGCCGGTGCGACAGCATGGTCCACTCGGACTTCTCGATCAGCCCGCCGACGACCTGCTCGACCTTGACCGGGTCCTCCTCGGCCGTCCAGCCGAGGCGCCGCACGAGCCGCCCGAAGTGCGTGTCGACCGTGAGACCGGGGATGCCGAAGGCGTTGCCCAGCACGACGTTCGCCGTCTTGCGCCCCACGCCCGGGAGGGTCACGAGGTCGTCGAGGCGAGCCGGCACCTCGCCGTCGAACCGCTCGACGAGCGCCTGCCCGATCCCGATCACCGACTGCGCCTTCGCCCGGAAGAAGCCCGTGGGCCGCAGGATGTCCTCGAGCTCGGCGCGGTCCGCCGCCGCGTACGCCGCGGCGTCGGGATACGTCTCGAACAGCTCCGGCGTCGTGAGGTTCACGCGCTTGTCCGTGGTCTGCGCCGACAGCACGGTGGCGATCAGCAGCTCGAGAGGGGTCGTGAAGTCGAGCTCGCAGTGCGCGTCCGGGTACGTGAGCGCGAGCTCGCGGTTCGTGCGGCGCGCGCGCCGCACGAGGCCGAGCCGCGACTCACCACCCGACGCCGAACCGCGCGCGGCCCCTCGCGACGTCGTGCTCGGAGTGGTCACGGGAACCTGCTCGGCGTCGGTCACACGGCCACGTTAGCGCGGTCCGCCGACACCCGAGTTGCGACGGTAGGGCAGACTTGGGCCTGGAAGATGACGAGGACGAGACGAAGGACACCCCGCGTGGACGACGACGTTGTGCTCTCCGCACCCCTGTTCGCGACGATGGACCCGGACGAGACGCGCACCCTCTTCGAGTCGATGCAGCAGATCGAGCTCTCCCGGGGTGACGTGCTCTTTCGCGAGGGCGAGCCGGGCGACCGCCTGTACGTGATCGCGAGCGGCAAGATCAAGCTGGGCCGCCGCTCCAACGACGGGCGCGAGAACCTGCTGTCGATCCTGGGGCCCGGCGAGATGTTCGGCGAGCTGTCGCTGTTCGACCCGGGCCCGCGCACCGCGACCGCGAGCTCCGTCGCCGACTCGGTCATCTACGAGCTCGGCCACGACCAGCTCGTCGAGTGGATCGAGAAGCACCCCACCGTCGCGAAGCACCTGCTCAACGCGCTCGCGCGCCGCCTGCGCCGCACGAACGAGACGCTCGCCGACCTCGTCTTCTCCGACGTCCCCGGTCGCGTCGCCAAGGCGCTCCTCGACCTGTCGACGCGCTTCGGCGAGGACACCGACGAGGGCGTCCGGGTCGCGCACGACCTCACGCAGGAGGAGCTCGCACAGCTCGTCGGCGCGTCGCGCGAGACCGTCAACAAGGCGCTCGCCGACTTCGCGACGCGCGGCTGGGTCCGCCGCGAGGGCCGCGCCGTCGTGCTGCTGGACCTGGACCGCCTGGAGCGCCGCGCGCGCTGAGCCGCGCCACAGGGCTCCCGTCGGGTCGCCCTGGGTGAGGGTGCGGGTGGGGGCGCCGCCCCCACCCGCACCTCTTGCTGCCGTCTCACCGACCGCGCGTGGCGCGGGCCTGCGGACCTACTCCGCGAGCTCCACGACCAGCTCGACCTCGACCGGGGAGTCGAGCGGGAGGACCGCCACGCCGACGGCGCTGCGCGCGTGGACGCCCGCGTCGCCGAGGACGTCGGCGAGGACGGTGCTCGCGCCGTTGACCACGGCGGGCTGGCCGGTGAACGACGGGTCGCTCGCGACGAAGCCGACGACCTTGACGACCCGGACGACCTGGTCGAGGTTCCCGACGAGCGCGTGGACGGCCGCAAGCGCGTTGAGCGCGCAGACGCGCGCGAGGTGCGCGGCGTCGTCGGGCGGGACGAGGCCCTCGCCGTCGCCGACCTTGCCGGTCGCGGGCAGGGCGCCGTCGACGAACGGGAGCTGCCCGGACGTGTAGACGTACCGACCCGTGCGCACGGCGGGGACGTACGCGGCGACGGGAGCGGCGACGTCGGGCAGCGTGATGCCGAGCTCGGCGAGACGCGCGGCGACGGCGCCGGGTGCGGCGGGAGCGCCGTCGACCACTACTTCTCCCCGGTCGGGCGCTTGAGGTAGGCGACGAGGCCGTTGCCGTCCGGTCCGGTGACGACCTGGACGAGCTCCCAGCCGTCGGAGCCCCACTGGTCGAGGACGGCCTTCGTGTTGTGGATGATCAGGGGGATGGTCGCGTACTCCCAGGTGGTTGCCATGGGGCGAGCGTAGCCGTCCGGCGTCGCGCCCGCGGGGTGTCGCCCGCCACCCCGCCGAGCCGGTCGCGGGCCGGTCGTGGGCCGGTCAGGGGCCCGTCAGGCGCGGTTCCTCGGGATGCTCACACAACCCGCACACCGCCCGGACCGGGCTTCCCGGGCCCGGGCACGGAGGGCTCCCGTAGGGTTGGCACCATGGCTTCCCCTGTGCGCCCTCGCGGTCGACAGATCAACGCGTACCAGCTCGTGGCGCTCTTCCTGGCGTTCGTGCTGGTGTCCGGCGTCGGCGGCGTCCTCGCGGCCGGACTGGTCGTCCCGCTGGCCGCGGGTGCCAACACGGCGACGGACAGCGCGCTCGAGGTGTTCGACGAGCTGCCCGCGGACCTCGAGCCGGGACCGCTCGCGGAGCAGTCGCGCGTGTACGCGAACGACGGCACGACGCAGCTCGCGACGTTCTACACCGAGAACCGCATCGTGGTCCCTCTCGACCAGGTGTCGGTGGCGATGCAGAGCGCGGTCATCGCGATCGAGGACAAGCGGTTCTGGCAGCACGGGGGCATCGATCTCGAGGGCATCCCGCGCGCGGCGGTGAACAACTTCCTCGAGAAGGACACGCAGGGCGCGTCGACGCTGACGCAGCAGTACGTGAAGAACGTCCTCATCGAGCAGGCCGTCCGCGAGGACGACACGATGGGGATCTGGGAGGCCAAGGAGAACTCGCTGGGCCGCAAGGCCCGCGAGGCGAAGCTCGCGATCTCGCTCGAGAAGCGGATGACCAAGGAGGAGATCCTCCAGGGCTACCTGAACATCGCGCAGTTCGGTGCGGCGTCGCTGTACGGCGTCGAGACCGCGGCGCAGCACTACTTCAGCAAGAGCGCGAAGGACCTCACCCCGGTCGAGGCCGCGACCATCGCGGGGGTCACGAAGGCGCCGTCGCTGTACGACCCGACGCGCAACCCCGAGGTGTCGCAGAGCCGCCGCAACACCGTGCTCCTCACCATGTACCAGCAGGGGTTCATCACCAAGGAGGAGTACGACACCGCGCGCGCGACACCGCTCGCCGACACGCTCAAGGTGAAGCCGGTCGAGGTCGGCTGCCAGGCGGCGGGTGGTGCGGCGTTCTTCTGCGACTACGTCACGAAGGTGATGATCTCCGACCCGGCGTTCGGCGAGACCGAGGACGACCGCAAGGCGCTGCTGTACCGCGGCGGCCTGGACATCTTCACGACCCTCGACCCCGCGATGCAGACCGCGGCCGAGCAGCAGGCGAAGGCGGCCGTCCCGCCCGAGGACCCCTCCGGTATCGAGGACGCGATCGTGTCCGTCGAGCCGGGGACGGGGAAGATCCTCGCCATGGCGCAGAACCGTGACTACGACGTCGCGGAGCAGCCCGCGCCGAACACGACCGCGGTGAACTACAACGTGGACCAGGCGCACGGCTCGTCGAGCGGCTTCTCGCCCGGCTCGACGTGGAAGGTCTTCGTGCTCGCGGAGTGGCTCAAGAGCGGCCGGAGCCTCTACCAGAACGTCAACGCGAACAGCCGGTCGTGGAACAACTCCGACTTCGACTTCTGCGGCGCGAACGTGCGCAACGAGTCGAAGCCGTGGCGCCCGGGCAACTCCGACGGCATCGACAACAAGGGCTCGATCTCCGTGCTGCAGGCGACGTACAACTCCATCAACACGGCGTACGCGTCGATGGAGAGCCAGCTGCGGCTGTGCGACATCAAGGCGACGGCCGAGTCCATCGGCTACAAGCCGTCCCGCCTCGCGGAGCAGGAGGGCGGCGTGTCGATGTACCCCTCGATGGTCATCGGGACGCAGAACTCCTCGCCGCTGCAGATGGCGGCCGCGTACGCGACGTTCGCGAGCGGCGGCACGTACTGCGACCCGATCGCGATCACGAAGGTCGTCGGTGCGGAGGGCGCGGAGCTGCCCGTGCCGGCCGCGAGCTGCAACCCGAACGCGCTCGACCCCGCCGTCGCGAACACGGTCACGTACGCCCTCCAGTCCGTCATGACGCAGGGCTCGGGCAAGAAGGCACAGCTCGAGGGCCGGACCTCGGCCGGGAAGACCGGGACGGCGAACCTCAACAAGCACACGTGGTTCATCGGCTACACGCCGCAGGTGGCGACGGCCGTCTGGATCGGCAACGCCGAGTCGGACGTCGAGATGCGCGACGGGTTCACGATCAACGGCGTCTCGCGGCGCTGGTGGTTCGGCTCCGACCTCGCGGCGCCCACCTGGAAGGCCTACATGGACCAGGCGCTCGCCGGGAAGCCTGCCGTCGAGTTCGCGGCACCCGACTGGGGCAGGGTCAACGCTCCCGCTCCCCGCCCCCGCCGTCCACGCCCGCCGGCCCTCCGGCGGGTGGCGACACCCCGCCCCCCGCCCAGGAGGGCGCCCAGCCGCCGGCGAACGCCGACGGAGGCGGACGGGGTGATCGTGGCGACCGGGGGAACGACGAGGGTCGCGACGCGCTCGAGGACTTCCTCGGTGACCTCGGTGGCGGGGGGAACGACTGAGCGCCCGCGGGCGCGTCGCCGGGCAGGCTCTCGGGGCGCTCGCCGTCGCGGGTGTCGGCGCGCTGGCCTACGCCCACGTCGAGACGAAGCTCTTCACGCTGCGCGAGGTGACGGTCCCGGTCCTGCCCCCCGGTGCGCGCGACCTGCGGGTGCTGCACGTCTCCGACCTGCACCTGGTCCCGACGCAGCAGCGCAAGATCGACTGGATCCGCTCGCTCGCCGAGCTGGAGCCCGATCTCGTGGTCGACACGGGGGACAACCTCGCCCACGTCGAGGCACTCGACCCGCTCCTGCACGCGCTCGAGCCGCTGCTCGACTCCACGCCCGGCCTCTTCGTCATGGGGTCGAACGACTACTACGCCCCGTCGCCCAAGAACCCGGCGCGCTACCTCCTCCCGGACGCGCGCGTCTCCCGGTCCGAGCCGCCGCGCGAGCTCCCCGCCGCGGAGCTGGCCGCGGCGTTCCGGGACGCCGGCTGGGTGGACCTCACGAACCGGCGCGACGTCGTCGAGGTCGGGGGCCTGCGTCTCGACCTCGTCGGGGTCGACGACCCGCACCTGGACCGTGACGTGTTCCCGGAGACCGAGCTCTCCCGGACGATGGGTGCGGACTTGCGCCTGGGCGTCACGCACGCGCCCTACCGCCGGGTCCTCGACCAGATGCACGCCGACGGGTCGGACGTGATCATCGCCGGTCACACGCACGGCGGGCAGCTGTGCGTCCCGGGCTTCGGCGCGCTCGTCACGAACTGCGACCTCGACCGCCGTCGGGCGAAGGGCCTGCACGGCTGGCCGGGAGCGCGGCCGGACGAGGACGGCGGCGAGGCGTCGACGTGGCTGCACGTGTCGGCCGGTGCCGGGACGTCGCCGTACGCCCCGTTCCGCTTCGCGTGCCGGCCCGAGGCGACGCTGGTCACGCTGACGTCGCGCTGACGTCGCGTTGCGCGTCCGGTCGACCGGGCCGGGGCGCCGGACCGGCGTCGTCCACGTCACGTGGACCCGGTTTCGTCGCACGGCACATCGTCGGCTATTCTGGGCAGGCTTCCCCCGCGGAAGGTCAGGAACTCCTGGCCGCCGAGCACTGTTCGCAGTGCCCGACGACGCGTGGTGGGCAACCGGGGTGTGGCGCAGCTTGGTAGCGCGCTTCGTTCGGGACGAAGAGGTCGCAGGTTCAAATCCTGTCACCCCGACCAGCCGAGAGGCCCTCTGATCAGCGGAAACGCTGGACGGAGGGCCTCTCGTCATGTGTGCTGGACCGTCGCCTCCCCGCGCTGCGCGTGCTGCTACGTTCGCGGCATGCGGACGACACGGTGGGCGGTCCTCGGCCCGGGGCAGATCGGCGGCTGGTTCGCCCGGGCGCTCCCTCGCTCGGAGCACGGGACCCTTCACGCCGTGGCCAGCAGCGACCACGACCGGGCGACGGCGTTCGCCCGCCTCCACGGAGCTCCCGTGACCGGGACGTACGCCGAGGTCCTGGCGCGCGACGACGTCGACGCCGTCTACGTCTCCACGGTCCACACGACGCACGCCGACCTCGCCGTCGCAGCGCTCGCCGCGGGCAAGGCGGTGCTCTGCGAGAAGCCGGTGGCGCCGACCGCCGCCGAGACGGACCGTGTCCTCGCCGCCGCCGCCGCATCCGGCATGCCGTTCGTCGAGGCGTACAAGCACCGGTTCGGACCTCTGGCGCGCGTCCTGGACGCGACCGTCGCCGACGGCCCGCTCGGCACCCCGCTCCACGCCGCCTCGGCGTTCGGGTTCGCCGCCGCGGAGCGGACGGGACGGCTGTTCGACCCCGCCCTCGCAGGTGGCGCGATCCTCGACGTCGGCGGCTACCCGGTGTCGCTCGCCGTCGGGATCGCCGCGGCGGCCGGCGTGGACCTCGCCGCGCTCGCCCTCACGGACGTCGCAGGCACCGTCGGCCCGACGGGGGTCGACGAGCACGCGTCGGCGACGATCGCCGCCGACGGCGTCACGGCCGCCGTGGAGTGCTCGATCGTCGCGGAGCTGCCGCGGTCCGCCGTCGTCGAGGGCACGCTCGGCGTCCTGCGGCTCGACGACGCGTTCGGCAGCCGGGCCGGCTCGGCGGCGTCGTTCGTCGTGCACACGGGAGACGTCGAGCGTGTCGTCGAGTCACCGCCCGTGGACCCGTTCGCCGCCGAGGCGGACGCCGTCTCCCGCGCGCTCGCCGACGGCCGGACCGAGGCGCCCGAGATGCCCTGGGAGCACACCCGCGCCGTGGCGCGCCTCCTCGAGCAGTGGCGGACGGCGCTCGACGCCTGACGACCGGCGACGACGGCACCCACGCCGCGGCGTCTCAGCCGAGGAAGACCTGGGAGCAGAGCATCTGCTCGGCGTCGCCCGTCCCGTCGAGGACGCACCCGACGCCCACGCGGGT
This sequence comes from Cellulosimicrobium sp. Marseille-Q4280, assembly GCF_943181405.1. GTDB lineage: Bacteria > Actinomycetota > Actinomycetes > Actinomycetales > Cellulomonadaceae > Cellulosimicrobium. The sequence goes on along the minus strand of NZ_CALPBY010000001.1, from coordinate 434,194 downwards.
GAGGGTCGGGTCGAGCAGGTTCGCGCGGTGGCCCGGCGAGCCCTCCCACGCCTCGACGACCTGCGCGGGGCTCGCCGCCGCTCGGCTGAGGTTCTCCGCCGCCACGCCCGACGGCGGCTCGCACGACGCGATGACGTCGTCCAGCGGGGCGTGCTCGAGCTCCGGGCCCCCGACGATCACCGCCGCACGATCCGTGGCGACCTCGGCCGCGCACGGGTCCGTCGCCAGGGCGCCGAGCCCGGCCGCGACGCGGAGCGCGTTGGTCTCGGAGACCACCAGGTCGGCGTAGGCCGCGGGATCGGTCGGGTCGAGGACGAGCTCCTCGGGAGCAGGCGTCGTCGCCGTCTCGGCAGGACGCGTCTCGGCAGCGCGCGTCGTCCCGGTCCGGGGCGCGGTCTCGTCCCCTGCCGTCGTGGCGCAGGCGCCGACGAGCGCGACGCACAGGACGGCCGGGACCGACGCCCACCGGGACACGCTCACGGCCTCCCGAGGGCGCGGTACGTCCACCCCGCGCCGCGCCAGGCGTCCGCGTCCAGCGCGTTGCGGCCGTCGACGACGCGGGGCGCGGCCACGAGCCCGAAGAGCTTCCCGGGGTCGAGGTCGCGGTACTCGCGCCACTCGGTGAGCACGAGGACCGCGTCCACGCCGTCGACCGCCTCCTCGACGGTCTGCGCGTAGCGCAGGTGCGGCGCCTTGCGGCGTGCGTTCGCGACGGCCTGGGGATCGGTCACGACGACGCGGGCGCTGCGGGCGTGCAGGCGCTCCGCGACGTCGAGCGCCGGGGAGTCGCGCACGTCGTCGCTGTCCGGCTTGAACGCCGCGCCGAGGACCGCGATGCGCGCACCCGCGAGCGGCCGGCCGTCGAGCACGCCGACCGTGAGCTCGACCATGCGCTCGCGTCGCCGCAGGTTGATCGCGTCCACCTCGCGCAGGAAGCTGACCGCGGGGTCCGCGTGCAGCTCCTCGGCGCGTGCCATGAACGCCCGGATGTCCTTGGGCAGGCACCCGCCGCCGAAGCCCAGGCCCGCGTTGAGGAAGCGCCGGCCGATCCGCTCGTCGAGGCCGATCGCGTCGGCGAGCTGCGTGACGTCACCGCCGGTGACCTCGCACAGCTCGGCCATCGCGTTGATGAACGAGATCTTCGTCGCGAGGAACGAGTTGGCCGCGACCTTGACGAGCTCCGCCGTCGACCGGTCGGTCACGAGCCGCGGCGTGCCCTCCGCGATCGGGACCGCGTAGACCTCGTCGAGGACGTCGACCGCCCGGTCGCGCGCACCGTCGTCCGGCACGCCGTAGACCAGGCGGTCGGGGTGCAGCGTGTCCTGGACCGCGAAGCCCTCGCGGAGGAACTCGGGGTTCCACACCAGCGCGGCCCCGGGCCGTGCTGCGGCGAGCTCCGCCGCGAGACGTCCCGCGGTGCCGACCGGAACCGTCGACTTGCCCACCACGAGCGCCTCGGGCGCGACATGGGGCAGCAGGGCGCGGAACGCGGCGTCGACGTAGGTGAGGTCGGCGGCGTAGGAGTCGGCGCGCTGCGGGGTGCCCACGCACACGAAGTGCACCGCGGCGTCGGCGGCCTCCGCGACGTCGGTCGTGAACCTCAGGCGCCCGGTCGCACCGGCCTCGGCGAGGAGCTCCGGCAGGCCGGGCTCGTAGAACGGCGCGCGACCGGACGCGAGCGCCGCGACCTTCGCCGCGTCGACGTCGACGCCGACGACGTCGTGGCCGAGCGTCGCCATGCACGCCGCGTGGACGGCGCCGAGATAGCCGCACCCGATGACCGAGATCTTCATGTCTCCCCCTGCTGTGCGTCGCGGCGCGCCTCCTGCACGCCGCGCGGGCCGCGAGGCGGCCTGCGGTTCGTCAGCGCCCGGTGCGGGGCGCGACGACCTCGTCGAACGTCGACGCCGGCGCGAACGGCGTCCCCGTGGGCACGCGCTCCGCCGCGGGCTCCTCGACCGGGCTGCACGGAGCCGTGGCCGGCCGGGCGGGCGCCGCCGTCGGCGCGGGTCGGTCGACCCGCAGCAGCCCGCGGACGTTGCGCCTGCTTCCGTGCGCGGGCTCCGCGCGCCGCGTGCGGGACGGCTCCTGCGGCGCCTCGCTCGTGTACTCGTAGTACGAGTACCCGTACGCACCCGTCCCCGGCCCCTTGAGCGGGACGCGGTTGACGACGACGCCGAGGAGCCGTGCGCCGACGGTCTCCAGGGCCGAGACGGCCCCCTCGACCTGCTGGCGGTGAACCGCGCCCACGCCCGTCACGAGGATGGCGCCGCCCGTGCGCCGGGCGAGGATCGCGGCGTCGGTCACCGGGAGGAGCGGCGGCGAGTCGATGACCACGACGTCGTACTCCGCGCCGAGACGCTCGACGAGCTCCGACATCGCGGTGGAGCCGAGGAGCTCGCTCGGGTTCGGCGGGATCTGGCCCGCGGCGACGACGTCGAGCGCGCCGCTCCCCCACGGCTGGACCGCGTCCTCGAGCGCGACCTTGCCGATGAGCACGGTCGTCAGGCCCACGGACCCCTCGATGCCCATGTACGTGGCGACCGACGGACGGCGCAGGTCCGCGTCGACGAGGACCACCCGCTGTCCCGCGTCGGCGAGCGTGATGGCGAGGTTGATGCTCGTCGTCGTCTTGCCCTCGCCGGGGAGGGCCGACGTCATGACGAAGGTGCGGGCCCGCTCGCCCAGCTCGAGGAACTGCAGGTTGGTGCGCAGGCGACGGAACGCCTCGGCACGCAGCGCCTGCGGCGACTCCTGCACGATGAGCGGGTGCTCGGGCGCGTCCTCCTCGTAGCCGATGACGCCGAGCACCGGGGCGTCGGTGACGGCCTCGACGTCGGCGGTCGACCGCACGCGCGTGTCGAGCAGCTCGCGCGCGACCGCGAGCCCGACGCCGAGCGCCAGCCCGACGACGAGGCCGAGCGCGAGGTTGAGCGTGACGTTCGGCGACGACGGCGACGACGGCACGGTCGCGGTGCGGACGGTGCTGATCTGGACGGGCGAGTCACCGCCGGCGGCCGGCGTCTCGAGCTCCCCGACGACGTCCGCCAGCGAACCGGCGGTGGCGTTCGCGATCGCCGCGGCCAGCTGCGGCGACTCGTCCGTCGCCGTGACGTCGATGAGCACGGTGTCGAGCGGCGACTCGGCCCGGACGCGTGCCGCGAGCGAGGCGGCGTCGTCGGTCAGCCCGAGCTCCTCGACCACCGGCTCGAGCACCCGCGGGCTCGTCACGAGCTCGGTGTACGACTTCACCTGCCGCACCGTGAAGTTCGACCCCTGCAGCAGGTCGCTCGTCGTGTCCGACCCTCGCACGGAGACGAAGACCTGAGCGCGAGCCTCGTAGGTCGCCGTCGTCGCGAGCGACGCAAGGACGCCGCACCCCGCACCGGTCACGGCGATCAGCGCGATGGAGACCCACCGCTTGCGCAGAAGCGCGACGTAGTCACGAAGATCCATCTGATCCTGCCCCCTGTTCCGCACCGGACGTCTCGTGGGTGCGTTGCACTGCCCATGGTCCCCGTTCGAGACCCGACTCGCCTGTCGTCGTGACCGATCTCCGGCTCTCCGACGTCCGCGACGGATCCTCGATCCCCCACAGCCCGGCGGGAAAGGCTCTCAGCAACGCGTCCCGGTCCCAGCACGGAGCGGGGTGCGGGCCCATCGCCAGCGCCTCGTCGACCGAGTCGGCGATCGCGGTGCCCGACCGCCCCGTCCCGGAGAGATAGTCCCGATACTTGAACTCCGGCTCTGTCGCCGACCTGACGAAGCGGGCAGGCACCCCGAGGGCGTCGGCGATGACGACACCGTGCAAGGACGAACCGACGACGAGCTCGCTCGCTGCGATCGCACCGAGGCAGTCCCCGAGGGGCGAGAGCGGCGACAGCGTCGGATGGCGGCCTCTGACGGAGGCGAGGTCGTGGAAGTTCGGGACCACGAGGCGTGACGTCTCGGGCCGGTCCCCGGCCAGCTCCGCTCGGGTCCACAGGTGTCCGACGAGCAGGCCGGGGTCGCCGTAGACCTCCGGGACCGAGGCGCCCTTGCTCTGGGCGAAGGCGCGAGTCAGCGGGCCTCTCACGGCACGGACGTCCACCCGCGACAGGTCGTAGTCCTCGTGGAGGAGCTTGCCGTTCGCACCCGTTCCCCAGACCACGTCGCCGGCCCGAGCCATCGAGAGGATCGAACCGACCGTCAGGAGTCGCCCGTCCCGACGCGCCTCGGGGTCCCCGCCCCCGCGACGCACGATCTCCCGAACGACGAGCGGGCCCAGGAGATCCCCGAAGTTGTCGACGGGGCGAGGGCGCGTCAGGAGGCCGGCCAAGCCCCGCCGCCGGCGCCTTACCGGGTTCCAGTGCACGATCTCAACCATCGTCGGTCCTCCTCGGACTCTTCGGGCGGGGCGGGCGTCGGACGGCCAGGCGGACGAACTCCGTGGTGGCTCGCGCGCTCGCGCGGAACCTGCGCACCGTCAGGTACGCGACGGCGAGGGTGAGGAGCTGTGCGCCGACGCCGAGTGCCGCGGCGGCCACGAGACCGCTCTGGCCGGACGACGTCGACACCCCGGCACCGACCCCGGCGCTCACGCCGAAGACCGTCACGAGGACCAGTCCGTCGGTGAGCATCTGTCGTGTGGGCACGGCTGCCTCGGCCCGCAGCCACCACAGGCCGCCGAACCAGACCACCATCACTCCGAGCCCGTAGGCGCCTGCCACTCCCAGCACACCACCCGCAGACCCCACGACGACCGCCCCGACGAGGAGAGGTCGGCTCACGAGGGTGAAGCGCAGGTGCGAGCCTGTGCGGCCGAGAGCGACGAAGCACCAGTAGGACACGTAACCGGCTGCCTGGAACGCGCCGCCGAGGCAGAGGACGCGCATGACGGGCACGACGGCGTCCCACTGGTCCCCGAGAAAGGTGGCGACGACGAGCGGAGCCGTCGTGAACAACAGGGAGATCGCCGCGAGCACCAACGTCAGGAGCACCGTCTGGCTGCGGAGGATCATCCTGCGGAAGTCGGCCGGATCGTCCTGGCTGCGGGACAGGACAGGCAGGGCGACGCTCGTCGCGGGGCCGTTGATCTGGCTGAGCGGCAGCATGAGCAGCTGGAAGGCCCGGCCGTACAGCCCGACGGCGGCCTCGCCGAACGCCCGTCCGATCACCAGGGTGTCGACGTTCCGACTCAGGTAGCCGAGGAGCTGCGTCGCCGCGACGTTCCCGCCGAAGCGCACGAGCCGCGACGTGCCGTCGGCGCGCCTCGGCAGCCCCGGCACCCACCGTGACCAGACGGCGAGCATGACGAGGCCTGCCAGCGCGAGCGCGAGCTGCTGACCGACGAGAGCGAGATAGTCGCCTCGCGTGAGGGCGACGGTGACGGCGACGGCGACGGCGACCGCCTGGGCGACGACGTCGCTCACGGCCAGCGCGGTGAACCGGAGATCGCGCGTCAGCCCGGCGCGGTACTGGGTGGAGAGAGCGTTGAGGAGCACAGCGGGCGCGAGCATCATCACGACGCTCGACAACCCGTCCTGCCCGTAGAAGCTCTGGACGAGCGGGGCGCAGACGACGAGCCCGAGCGCCAGGGCCGCGCCGATCCCGGCGTTCAACCAGAAGAGGTTGTCCCGTTGCTGGCGGCTCAGCTGCCTCGCCTGGATCGCTGCGGAGGACAGGCCGAAGTCCCGCAGCACCTCGCCGATGCCGACGACCGCGGTGACCATCGCGACGAGGCCGAAGTCGGCCGGCGTCAAGAGGCGCGCGAGGGCGGTCAGACCGGCAAGCTGCAGCAGGAATCGGCACGCCTGCCCGAGGGCGACGGCTCGCGCGCCGCTCGCCGCGCGGCGGGCACGGTCAGGGATGGTCTGAGCGGACATGTCCCTCCCCGTCCCTGGCCGCGTGCCGATAGACGTCGAGGTGCGATGCGGCGACCTCCGACCAGTCGCGGCCGTCAAAGCGCACGGCAGCGAAACCTTGCTCCTCCGCGTGGTCGGCGACCGCGTCGTACGTCCGCCCGATCACCTCGGCCGTGAGAGGACCGGTGAAGGTGTGCACCCACTCGGCGCCCACCTCGCGCTGGAGGAGAACGCTCGCCTCGCTCCTCGGGACGAGGACGGGGCGGTTCAGCGAGAGTGCGAGGAGGACCGAACCGGAGTTGTGGAACTCCTCGAAGGGCAGGACGACGAGGGTCGCGTCGCGGAGAGCCCGCGAGAGGTCGTCGGCCGAGAGCTCCGCCAGCGTCAACCGGATCCGTCGCTCGTCACCCGCCGCGGCTCGGACCTCGTCGGCGATCCGCCGGTTCATGGGACGTCCGACCACCTCGAGACGCAGGTCCTCGCGTCGGAGAGACCTGAACTGCGCGCACAGCCTCGGCACGCCCTTGTACGGGCGGACATGGCCGAAGTACAGGAGCGTGCCGGTCGCCCTCCTGAGCGGTTCCACCGGCAGGTACTCGGAGCGGTAGTGCCCGTGGGGAACCACGACGTCGCGCAACCCCACCATGCCGTCTGCGCTCGGCGGCACCAGGTGGATGGTCGAGCCCGTGATCGCGTCGAGCGTCCGGTGGAGCAGCTTCTCGACCGGCGACCCCTGCTCGTGCGGTGCCCGGTTGTGCAGGGTCCGGACGACGACGGTCTTCCGGCACATGATCACGACGAGAAGGAGGGCGAACAACGCACTCTTGGCTGCGGTCCGCAGGAAGCCGGCCCCCCGCGTCAGGTGTTCCGGCCAGTGGACGTGGAAGACGTCGTACCGGGAGAAGAGCGCGACCCGCCAGTCGAAGAAGCGGACGTCCGCCTCGGGACGCAGCGACTCGGCGAGCAGGCGCACGTAGGGATTTCCGCTCGATGCCGGACGTGCCGCGGACAGGAGGACACGGGTGCGAGGTCGGTCGGGCGTCATCCGGCCCTCTCCCAGGGCCGCAGAGGATCAGCCGCGCGCGTGAGCGCCCCCGGACCCGGCATGCTGGGCCCCGTCAGCCCTCGGCTGTTCTCCGAGCCCACACCGGGCGCGAGCTTCTCTGCCATCGTCACGAAGCTCGACCAGTACGGCCCCACGATGTGGGCGGAGGAAGCGAGCAGGTAGAGGTCGGCCACCGCTGCCTGGACACCCTCCACCGAGTTGTACCGGCCCTTGTCGTCCTGAGCCCGCACGTCGTCGAACTCGTCGGCCAGGAGGGAGACGGCGCTCGGATCATCGGTCGAGACGAAGAACGGGATCGACGGATGCTCCTCCCGGATCCGGCGGAGACGATCCACGTACCAGCCGATCGGTGAGGCGTCCTTCGTCTTGTCGTGCGCGAGCGCGTGCGCCCGGACCATGACACCGACGTACGGCTCCGCCTGCAGGCCGGCCCAGGTCGTCTCGACCCGTCGCGCGACCTCCTCCACGACGGCGGCCCGCCGCAGCGCCGTCCCCCAGTCGTCGAACCCGGCCGGCAGCCGGAGCGCGTGCTTCGTGCGGATGTACAGCGGGCGAGACGTCGTGGTGTCGAGCGCTTCCAGACGCTCCGTGTGCCGTTCGCCACCGAGCCGGCGCGTCAGAGCGCGCGCGGGTCCGACCGGCGTCCACGGAGTCGTCCACAGCTGGTCCAACCGCGGCTCGAACCCACGACCGACCGGCCAGCGGTACTCCAGCCGGCGACCCCACCGGTCGGCGAGCACGGCCGCGCCGCACAGGGCACGCATGCGGTTGCCGAGACCACTCATCACGTGGACGGTCACCGGCCCCGTCACGGCGAGACCCCTTCCGCCGTCGCCAGGACGCCAGCTCGCCGACCACGCGGCCCGCGCACGCGAGCCGCCAGCGTCACCGCCCGGAGGGCGACGCCCCGAGGCAGCGCACCGCCCAGTCCCAGAGCCAGCGTGCCGAGCGAGGGCCAGGCACCCGCCGACGAGAGCTCGCGCACGCAGGCCCGGACACCGGCCGACGACCGCGCCTGCATGGCGTAGCGCAACGGCTGCCCGGCGACGAAGTCGGCGTACACGGCGCGACTGGCCTCCCGTCGCCAGCTCCGACCCCACTCCAGGGACGTCCGCCAGTCGCTCGTCGCCGAGATGGAGCCGACGGATCCCATCTGGATGCGTGCACCGAGGTGCGCCGACTGACGCACGACGTGTCCGGAGGCCTGCACGGAGCGCAGCCACTCCCAGTCCTGGTGCCTCGGCAGACCCTCGCGCCAGGGCGACCGCAGCGCGACCTCCCTGCGCGCGACGAGGGTCGACGTGTAGATCGAAGGGCGCGCGATGTCTGGGCGACGCCCCCGGAAGAGGTACTCGAGGACGTCCTGGTCGGGACGGAGGAGATGCCGGGGCACCGGACCGGAGGTCGACCCGTCCGGCGTGGTCTGGCAGACGCGGGCGCCCACGACGTCGGCCCGGCCGTCCGCGTCCTCGAGCGCGTCGATCGCCGAGGCGAGATGGCCGGCGCACCACTCGTCGTCGTCGTCGAGGAAGGCGACGTACGGTGCGGTGGCCGACCGCACGCCGAGGTTGCGTGCCACACCGGCTCCTCGACGACCTCCCGTCAGGATCACCACGTCGGCGATGCCGTCCAGCTCCCGCCGCTGCTCGTCGCTCACGTCCGTGTCCACCACCACCACCACCTCGACGCCTCCGGCGACCTGCTGCTCTCGTGCGCAGGCCACCACGCGATGCAGCCCGCTCCGCAGGACGCTCGGGATGACGGCGCTCACCAGCGGCGATTCCCTGACCTCGTTCGTCATGCCCTACCTCCTGCTCCCACGACGTGGTGACGGTCGTGGGGATGACGGTCCATGGCCGGTGCGGCCTCGACGGTCGGCTGCGGACGGGTTCGTCCGAACCGGTGGTACAGCAGCGAGGGGACCAGGACCCACGTCAGGAGGACCGTGCCCTTGAGCATCCCCCAGCCGGTGACGGCGATGAGGAGTCCCGCGAACAGGCAGGCCAGCAAGGCGGCCGCGCACGCCGAGGCAAGGGGATCACCCGTGCGGCGGGCTGCGAAGGCGCGAGCGGCCATCACCCCGACCGCCGCAGCGATCGGCACGAAGAGGACGAGCCCGAGCTCGCACAGCAGGAGGATCAGGGCGTTGTGCACCGGAAGTCCCGAGGCGGTGGCTGCGTCGTACTGCCCGACGACCTCGACGTAGGAGTTGGGACCCGTGCCCCACCACGGGGACCGGCCGAGCTGCTCGAAGGCCGCACGCAGCAGCTCAGGACGCGACCCCCCGTCCGGGTCGAGGCGGAACCGGAGCAGGAGCGTCCCGAGGAACGGGATGCTGGCGGCGGCAGCCAGCAGGACGATCCCGAAGGCCCGGCCGCTGAACCGCCTCCGCGAGATGGCGAAGGCCCACACGACGATGAGCACTCCGCCCGCGAGGATGTTCGCCCGGGAGAGCGTCGTGCCGAGCACGAGGAATCCGACGCCCAGCGCGGCCGTCGCCGTCCATCGAAGACGCGAGACGACCGAGACCGTCCAGGGAAGAACGAGTGCCATGAGCGCGACGACGACCTTCCCGAGATCGCCGGCATGCCCGAACGACCCACGGGCACGGCTGAGTCCCTGGTCGGTCGCCTCGACGGCGAACGCCGTCCCGCTGACCTGCAGAGCGCACAGCAGGAGCTGGGCCACGAGGATGCCGAGAACGGTGGCGAGAACCACGCCGTCCTGTCGGCTGCTCACGCCGAGGGAGGCGGACAGCCGCGCACCCGCCACCCATGCGACGGCGGCCGCCGAGAGGTGGACCGCCCCCGACCACTGCGCCGGTGTACCGTCCCACACACCGAGCACCAGCACGACGAGGACCGGTACCGCGAGGAGCGCCACGAGCGGTCGACGATCTGCGAAGCGGGGCCAGCCGGCGAGGGGCAGGAGCGTCGCCAGCATGACGACCGTCGGCGCCAGGATCCGGGGCGCCGACGAGGTCAGTCCTGGGTGCAGGACCTCGTTGGCGGAGGGATCGGCGTCCAGCACCACGATCGGCAGTGCCAGCGAGACGAGAGCCACGACGAGGACGAGCAGAGGCGCGTGGCGATACGTCAGGACCACGATCGGCGCCATGAGGACGGCGAACAGCATCACGACGTCGGTCATCAGCGGTGATACTCCTCGACGTTGACCCCGAACGACGCGCGGACCATGCCCCACCCCTTGGGGATGTGCGTGGCGCGGGCCCGCGTCAGGTGTCCACGTCCCACAAGGTCCACGGCGCTGAGGACGCAACCGACGACGATCCGGCCCAGGCCGAGCAGCACACGGACCGGTCGCGGGGTCCCCGAGAGCCGGACGCGCGAGGTGACGTTGCCCAGGCGGACGTTGCGCCGCCACAGCCAGCGCAGCGTGGCGCGCTCTCGGGGGACGTCCTCGTACACCTCCGCCTCGTCGCACCACTCGAGGCGTGCGCCGAGCCGCCGCAGCCGGTCGAACAGCTCCGTGTCGCTCCCGCCCGTGCTGGAGAAGTCCTCCCGGAACCACTCCCCGTGCAGGGCGCGCAGCGCCTCGACGCGGATCAGCACGTTGTTGGTGGCCGGGTGCCGGGTCGGCGTGCGCGACGCCTGGCGATCGCGGTCGAAGAAGCCCCCACGGGCGACCCATCGAGGGACGTCGTGACCGTATCTGGCGATGACCGGACCGGAGATCACGTCGGCGTCGCGGACGGCGTCGACGAGCGTCGAGAACCAGTGGACGGGCACGACCTCGTCGTCGTCGACGAAGATCAGGGCGTCCTCGTCGTTCCTGAGCAGCGACACGATGCGGTTGCGCGCCGCAGCGATCCCGGGCGTGTCCTCCCGGTGGTACTCGTGCTCGTAGCCGGCCTCGGGACCCACCTCGGCTGCGGAGCCGGCCGGGTCGTTGTCGACGACCACGATCCTCGGCCGCTCCTCGCCGACCGACTCGCCGACCGACCGAAGCAGGTCCCGCAGCAGGTCCGGCCGGCGGTACGTGGCGATGCCGATCACGGGACGGAGGACCGGCGCCCGACGGCCTCCGCCGTCCCCCGCCGATCGGCCGTGGTGCGTGGCAGGTCGCTCAGTACGCACCGTCACGCCCCACCACCGCTCGCAGGGTCCGCAGCAGGATGAGCAGGTCCCCCGCCATCGTCCAGTTCTCCACGTAGTAGAGGTCGAGCCGCACGCTCTCGTCGAGCGTGAGGTCGTTGCGCCCGGACACCTGCCACAGCCCGGTGAGGCCGGGCTTGACGAGGAGCCGGCGGCCGATCTCGTCGTCGTACTGGTCCACCTCCAGCGCGACCTGCGGCCGCGGCCCGACGAGGCTCATCGAGCCGCCGAGCACGTTGAACAGCTGCGGGAGCTCGTCGATCGAGTACCGGCGGATGAAGCGTCCGACCGACGTGACGCGTGGGTCGACCTTCGGCTTGTAGAAGACGCCGACGTTCCCCTTCCCGAGGACGTCCTCGAGTCGCGACTCGGCGTCGACCACCATGGAGCGGAACTTCAGCACGGTGAACGGCTCGCCCTGCAGGCCGACGCGCTCCTGCCGGAAGAGGACGGGGCCGCGGCTGGTCGCCGTGATCGCGATCGCGGTCGCGACCAGCGGCACCGAGAAGAGCGCGATGAGCACGAGCGCCCCGACGACGTCGAACGTCCGCTTGAGCACGTGCTGCGGGCCGGAGTACCCCGGTGCCTCCACGTGGAGCAGCGGCAGCCCGGCGACGGGTCGCGTCCGGATGCGCGGGCCGGCGACGTCGGTGAGGGCGGGGGCGAGGACGAGGTCCGCGCCCCAGGGCTCGAGGTCCCACGCGAGCCGCTTGACGGTCCGCGGGGTGACGAGGTCCGAGCCCGTCACCATGACGGTGTCGGCGCGCAGGGGCTCGACGAGCCGCGCGGCGTCGCCGACGTCACCGACGACGGGCACGCCCGCCACGCGCTCCGAGGGCTGGATCGGCCCGCCGGGCACGCACACCCCCACGACCTCGTACCCGGTGTGGCTGGCCCTGCGCAGCTCCTCGACGAGGTGTGCCGCACCCTCGCGCCCGCCGACGACGACGGTCTTGGAGCGGCAGCGGCCCTGCTCCCGGAGCCTGACGAGGCGCCGCCGTGAGGCGTACCGCCCGAGGAGCAGCAGCACGAGCCCGACCGGGAGCGCGATCGCGACGTAGCCGCGGGCGAGGTCGTACTTCACGAGGTAGGCGACGATCGCCACGAGGCCGAACACCGCCACCGTCGCGTTGACCACCCGGGCGTACTCCGGCGCGCCGGTCCCGAGGAGCCGGCCCTCGCGCGAGAACGCCATGCGCAGCGCGGTCAGCCACGCGGCGAGCAGCCCGAGCGAGATGGCGAGGTACTGCAGGTCGAGCGTCGTCCCGCCGATCCCGTCGAACCGGACGAGGTACGCCGTCGCGATCGCCACGAGGACCGCGACGGTGTCGACGAGCGCGACCCGCCGCACGAGCCGCGTCTTCCAGCCCGGCCGCCGGTAGGCGCCGAGCGCGATCCGGACGAGCTGTCCGGTGTCGAACGGCGAGACGGCGCGCGGTGCGTCGTCCGCCGGTGCGGTGCGATCGATGTCGACCGGACCGATCTCCTGATCCTTCTCCAACGTCATGGTGCCCCCCGCGACGTCCGTGCTGCGGCAACGCCACAAGGACGCGGGCCCGCCACGAACGGCTGGGACCACGCGCCTGCGCGTACCGAGATGATGATGACCCGGATCTGGACGTCATCGTCCCGGGCCGGAGCGGACCGACGGATCGGTCCGTGAGAGATGTGGCGGCGGCGCCCACCTGTCGGTGGGCGCCGCCCGCCGTCAGGCCCGGTTCGCGGCGCGGCGGTTGCGCGCCACGACGACCGCCGTGGCACCGCCGGCGACGAGGAGCGCCGCCCCGCCCAGGAGCAGCACGTCGTCGGAGCCGGTCTCCGCGAGCCCGGAGCCGCCCGAGCCCGTCGAGCCGCTGGCTCCCGCGCCGTCGCCGCCGGTCCCGCTGCCGCCGCCCGCGGCGTCGGACGCCACGACGACCTGCTGCGTGGACAGGACGGTGCCGTCGGCGTCCGTCGCGACGACGGAGAACGTCCCGGGCTCCGCGAGGGTCACCGTGAACGACGCGAAACCGTCCGTGGTGTTCTTCGTCAGCGCCTTGGTGCCGGCGATGGAGATCGCACCGTCGGGCACGTCCGGCGAGGTGATGGTGAGCGTGATCGTCGGGTTGCCCGCGGGCCCGCCCACCGTGACGGTGAACGACTCGCCCGGCGCGGGTGTCGTCGTCGAGATGCCGACCTCGAACTCGTCGGCCTCGTAGGCGATGGCCGCTGCGGCGGGTGCCGCGGCGAGCGCGGCGGTGAGGAGGAGCGTCGCTCCGGTACGTCGGATGTTCATGTCTTGGCCCCCTGCTGTGTGAACGGTGCAAGGGACCAGCGGACACGCCACCCCGTCGTGGGACGCTCGCGTCCCGTCGACGGCCCCCTGCCGTGCGACATCAGGAGAACACACTCTCTCCACACTCGGAAGTCGGAACGGTGTCCGACGTGGAACGGACACCAGGAGTTTTCCGCACGGAAACATCCCCGCGCTGGTCCTTCCCGCTCACGATCTCGTAGCGGAAAGTCGCCGATCCACCGGGCGGCAGCGTCACGCTGCGCCCGCCGACGACGAGGCCGTCGTGCACCTGGGAGAAGAGACCAAGATCACCCTCGCCACCGTCCGTACCGCGGATCGCGCCGTACGACGGCGCGTACACGAGCAGGTTGGTGCGGATCGTGCCGTCGCCGTCACGCGCCCCCGTCACGTAGCCCGGCAGCGTCGCCGCGTCGTCGGCCGTGAGGGTCGACGTGAGCGTCACGGCGGCCGTGAACTGCTGCGACCCGTCGGGTCGGCACGTCACGTCCTCGATCGCGACGGACGTGTCGAGGTAGTACCCCACCTTCGCCGCGGACGACGCGTTGAGGTAGACCCCGACGACGGGCGACGCCTCGCCGGTGGGTGCGCGGGTGGAGCCCTCGAGCTCTCCTGACAGGACGGTCCCGGCGAGGCGTTCCTGCTCGTCCGCGTCCGCCGACCAGACGAGCAGCCGCCCCTCGCGCGCCGACTGCGCGAGCGCGCCGACGAGCCGGGCGGGGTCCGCCGACGTGGGGTCGGTCAGCGCGCGGAACACGGCGTCGGCCGCACCGGCGAGGACGACGTCCTGCACCGTCGGGTCCTCGTACTGCCGGTAGACGCCGTTGAGCAGGAACGACGCGGCGTCGTCCCCCGTGATCGTCACCTCGGCACCACCGGGATCGGCGAAGCTCACCGGCCCCGTGGCAGCCAGCAGGCCCTGCAGCGCGACCGGGTCGACGGCGAGGACGCCGTCGACGGTCTGCCCGGTGCGGTCCGCCCAGATCGACCGCGCGACCTGCGCGACGCGGGGGAAGTCCGGCGTGGACGTGGCGTTGAGCATGAAGCGCCCGAGATCGTCCCCGAACAACGCCTCCTCCGCGCCCGCGAGGTCGACGACGCTCGCCTCGTACCCGCCGAGCTCGTTGCCGGGCCGGACCTCGACGAGCCCGACCCTGCCGTCCTCGGCCCTCAGGTGCAGCACCGACCCCGCGATGCCGCCGACCGCGCGCGGCTCGGCGTTGTTCTGGACCAGCACGAGGTAGTCGCGCGGCCGGTCGGCACCGAGCATGGGCGGGAGCAGGTCGACGGCGCGAGCCGCCGTCGCGGTCGACGCGCGGACGTCGGCCAGCTGGCCGCGGAGGTCGCCCACCGGTCCGGCGAGCTGGGGGACGAGCGTGGTGGTGTCGATGGCCGTGACGGTCTCCAGCGCGGAGGAGACGGCGGCGTCGGCCGCGAGCACGTCTGCCTGCGCCTCCTGGATCGGGGCGAGGTCGACCGCACCGCCCCGCGGGGCGAGACGTTCGGGGACCGCGACCTCCGCGGCGGCGGCGAGGCGGGGCAGCGCGTCCGCGGCGAGGCGGTCGACGGCGGCGGCGAGCAGGCCGACCGCACGCGCGTCGTCCCCCACCACGGGCAGGGCCTGGGCGACCCGCCAGTGCGGCCCCCGGGTCGACGCCGCGGCGGTCGACGCGGCCTCCTGGACCTCGGCGAGCGTCGCCGACGCGTCCTCGCCGCCCTCGACCTGCTCCTGCAGCACGGGCAGGCGGTCCGCCGCGCGCTCGAGCGCGTCGCGAGCGCGCAGCACGTCGGCGGCGAGCCACGCCAGCCAGGCGACGACGACCACGACGAGGACGAGGACCCCGGCGACGACCGCGCGCCGCGTGCGGCGGCGCCGGGACCCTGCCGGCGCGACGCGCTCCGGGGGCCGGTGCCCTCGGGCCGGTGGGAGCGGACGCTCCGCGACGTCGACCGCGGGCGTCGCGCCCGCCCATCGTGGACCCCAGCCGTCGTGCACCATGCCGCCCCCTGCGACTCGCCCCCTGAGCCGCGCCCGGCAGGGCGCGACCGCTCGCGCTACATTAACCACGCCCTCGAGACCCCGCCCTCTCGGTCGGCGGAGGAAGGTCGCTCGTGCTTGATCTGCTCGTCGTGTGCACCGGGAACATCTGCCGGTCCCCGGCAGCGCACCTGATGCTGGCCGCCGCGCTCGACGGCACCGTCGCGGTGTCGAGCGCCGGGACGCGCGCCGTCGTCGGCGCGCCCGTCGCCGAACCGGTCGCGCGCCGGCTCTCGGACGTCGGGGTGGCGCCCGTGCCGTTCGCCGCGCGCGCGCTGACGCGGTCGCTCGTCGACGAGAGCGACGTCGTGGTGACGATGACTGCCACCCACCGGGCCGCCGTGCTGGAGCTCGCACCGGGCGCGCTGCGCAGGACCTTCCTCCTCACCGAGCTGGTGGCGCTCGCCGAGCACACGCCGGCGCAGTCCCCCCGGGAGGCCGGCGACGCGGCGCGGCTGCGGGCGGTCGTCGCGTCGGCGGGTCGTACCCGGGCCGCGCTCGGCGGCGCCCGTGCAGCGGACGTGGAGGATCCCTACGGCCGACCCGAGGACGTCCACTCGCGGGTGTTCGCGCACGTCCGGGAGCAGGTCGCGGGCCTGACGGCGGCCCTGCGCGGGTGATGCCGACCTTCCTCCCAGCCCCCTGCGCGGGAGGAAGGCCGGCGCGTCGTCACGGTCCCTGGAGGACCGTGGCGACGATCACGACGATCCCGCCCCACAACGCCACGCCACCGCCGCAGCCGACCGCGAGGCCGTCTGCGCCCGAGGAGGGCCGTCGACCGGCCCGGCGCGCGAAGAGGATCGCCGCTGCTGCCCCGACGACGACCATCACCCAACCGACCGTCACCCAGAGCATGTGCACATGGTGCAACGCGTGCGCACGACTGCACATCTTGGACGGTTGTTCAGATTCCGCGGCGGCAGGATGTTTGCCCTCTGTGTCCCGCTATATCCGGTGCCCGGAGCGACAAAGTTCACCCGCCGGACCTGGCCGCGAAACCTCTCGGGAACGCGTCGGGCGGCGGGGCGACCCGCGCGAGAGACTGAGGGCGTCGGAGGAACCCCGGAAGAGGGAGGGCATCGTGGCCGCAGGGACGATCGTCGTCGTCGGGGGCGGTCTCGCCGCCGCCAAGGCCGTCGAGACGCTGCGCGACGAGGGGTTCGACGGCGACGTGCGGATCGTCGCGCGCGAGCCGCACCGACCGTACGAGCGCCCGCCGCTCTCGAAGGACTACCTGCGCGGCGAGGTCGAGCGCGACTCCGTCTTCCCGCTCGACGAGTCCTGGTACGCCGAGCACGACGTCGAGCTGCTCACCGGTACGAGCGCGGCGGCCGTCGACGTGACGGCGCGGAGCGTGACCCTCGCCGACGGCCGCACGATCCCCTACGGCACCCTGCTGCTCGCGACCGGGTCCGAGCCCCGGCGCCTGCCCGTACCCGGCATCGACCTCGACGGCGTCCACGAGCTGCGCACGCTCGAGGACAGCGAGAGGCTCGCCGCGACGTTCGAGGCCTCGGCGCGCGAGGGCGCGGGCCGGCTCGCGATCGTCGGCGACGGGTGGATCGGGCTGGAGGTCGCGGCCTCGGCGCGCTCGACGGGGATGGACGTCAGCGTCGTCGGTCTCGGCGCGCACCCGCTCGAGCGCGTGCTCGGCCCGGAGATGGGCGAGCTCTACGGACAGCTCCACGTCGAGCACGGGGTGCACCTGCACAGGCGCGCCCAGGCGGTGGCGATCACGGGCAGCGAGGGGGCGGTGACCGGCGTCGCGCTCGCGGACGGGACGCACGTCGACGCCGACGTGGTGCTCGTCGCCGTCGGCGCGGTGCCCAACGTCGGCCTGGCGGAGGCCGCGGGCCTCGCGATCGACTCCGGGACGGGCGGGGTCGTCGCCTCCGCGACGCTGCAGACCACCGACCCGGACGTGTTCGTCGCGGGAGACGTCGCGAGCGTGCCCTACGCCCGCTACGGCCGGTCGATCCGGGTCGAGCACTGGGCGACGGCCCTCAACCAGGGCCCGCACGCCGCCCGCGCGATGCTCGGCGCGACGGACCCGTACCCCGAGCTGCCGTACTTCTTCTCCGACCAGTACGACGTCGGGATGGAGTACCTCGGGTTCGTCGCCGGACCGGACGCCTACGACCAGGTCGTCGTGAGCGGGTCCGTCGCCGACCGCGAGCTCGTCGCGTTCTGGGTCAAGGACGGCCGCGTCGAGGCCGGCATGGCGGTGAACGTGTGGGAGCGCATGGACGACGTCAAGGCGCTCGTCCACCGCGACGGCCCGGTCGACCGCGCCGAGCTGGAGTCCTTCGTCGGCTGAGCGTCCGGCTGCCGAGCACGACCCCGCACGCGGTCGAGCACGATCTGAGGGTCGCTCTCGACGCTCTGGCGACTCTCAGGTCGTGCTCGGCGAGTCAGGGCACGTCGCGCTGCGCCTCGCCGACGTACTCGCTGAGCGGCCGGATCAGCGCGTTGGCGGCGCGCTGCTCCATGACGTGCGCGGTCCAGCCGACGACGCGCGACGCGACGAACAGCGGCGTGAACATCGGGGTGTCGAAGCCCATGAGGTGGTAGGCCGGACCGGCGGGGTAGTCGAGGTTCGGCAGGATGTTCTTGCGCTCGGTCATGGCGGTCTCGAGGGCCGTGTACAGCTCGAGGAGGTCCGGCCGGTCGTAGTGCTCGACGAGGGCGTCGAGCGTCGCGCGCATGGTCGGCACGCGGGAGTCGCCGTGCTTGTAGACGCGGTGGCCGAAGCCCATGATCTTGCGCTTGCTCGCGAGCGCGTCGTCGAGCCAGGCCGCGGCCCTGTCGGCCGATCCGATCTCGGCGAACGTCGCCATGACGGCTTCGTTGGCGCCGCCGTGCAGCGGACCCTTGAGCGCGCCGATCGCGCCGGTGACGGCGGAGTGCAGGTCGGAGAGCGTCGACGTGATGACGCGTGCGGTGAACGTCGAGGCGTTGAACGAGTGCTCTGCGTACAGGACCATCGACACCTCGAACGCGCGCACCACGGCGGCGTCAGGCTCCTCGCCGAACGTCATCCACAAGAAGTTCTCGGCGTAGCCGAGGTCGTCGCGCGGCTCGACGAGCTGCAGGCCGCGCCGGCGACGCTGGTCCAGCGCGACGACCGCGGGCAGTGCCGCCCACAGGCGCAGCGCCTTCGCCTGCTCGGCCTCGGGCGAGGAGTCCTCGGCGTCGGGGTCGTGCGCGCCGAGCTGCGACACCGCGGTGCGGCACACGTCCATGGGATGGCACGTCGTCGGCAGCTCGAGGATCGCGTTGCGCACGTTCCCCGGCAGCGCGCGGTGCGCCCGCTCGGCGGCGGTCTGCTCGGAGAGCTGCTCGGGGGTCGGGAGGTCGCCGTGCCACAGGAGGTACGCGACCTCCTCGAAGGAGCGGCGCGCGGCGAGGTCCTGCACGGGGTAGCCGCGGTACAGCAGCGAGTTCGTCTCGGGGTTCACCTTCGAGACGGCCGTGACGTCGACGACGACGCCCGCGAGACCCTTGCGGATCTCGGGCCCGTCGGCGGTGGTGGTGCTGGCGGGGGTGCTCATGCAGTCACTCCTTCGTGAGGCAGTCGGGTTGTCAGGGCGACGGGTCACCGGGGTGATCCGTGGACCTGACGCGAGCAGGAGCCGACCCAGGTGTCAGGGCTGCAGGACACCGGGGTGGTCTGCGGCCCTGACACGCTAGGGCCGGTAGGTGAAGATGCCCTCGTCGAACTGGTTGTAGGCGGCGTAGTCGAGGAGCTCGTAGAGCCGCGCGCGGGTCTGCATGCCAGCGACGAGGGAGCCCTGGCCTCCGCTCTCTGCGATCTCGTCGAGCGCCCGCTCGGCCGCGCCCATCGCGACCCTCAGGAGCGTCACCGGGTAGATGATCAGGGCGACGCCCGCGTCACCGAGCTGTCGCCGCGTGAAGAGCTCGGACTTGCCGAACTCGGTCATGTTGGCGAGCACCGGCACGTCCACGGCGGAGGCGACGGCCTCGAACTCTCCGAGGTCCTTCATCGCCTCGGGGAAGATCGCGTCCGCGCCGGCG
This sequence comes from Cellulosimicrobium sp. Marseille-Q4280, assembly GCF_943181405.1. Lineage (GTDB taxonomy): Bacteria > Actinomycetota > Actinomycetes > Actinomycetales > Cellulomonadaceae > Cellulosimicrobium. The sequence goes on along the minus strand of NZ_CALPBY010000001.1, from coordinate 414,804 downwards.
TCGACGAGCGCTCTCGCGCGGTCGATCGCGACGCGCAGGCCCTCCGGACCCGGCACCGTCCCGCGCACGTCGGTGCGCGCCATGACGACGAACCCCGGGTCGCGGCGCGCGTCGACGGCGGCCCGCACGCGCTTCGCGGCCTCGTCGAGCCCGACGACCTCCTTGCCGTCGAGGTGGCCGCACCGCTTGGGGTTGACCTGGTCCTCGACGTGGGCGCCCGCGACCCCGGCGTCCTCGAGCGTCTGGACCGTGCGGGCCACGTTCATCGGCTCGCCGAAGCCCGTGTCCGCGTCGACGAGCGCGGGCAGGTCGGTGACGCGCGCGATCTGCTGCGAGCGCCCCGCGACCTCGGTGAGGGTCGTGAGGCCGATGTCGGGCAGCCCGAGGTCGGCGGACAGCACGGCCCCGGACACGTACACCCCCTCGAAGCCCTTGTCCTGGATCAGCCGCGCCGAGAGCGGGTTGAACGCGCCGGGGAGCCGCAGCGGCTCGCCCGTGCTGCGGGCCGTCGCGAGCGCCTCGCGGAAGGTCCGTCGCTTGTCCGACGGCGTCACCTGGCTGTACAGCATCAGGCGCCCTCTCCCTCGGTCGGCTCGTGCATCGTGAAGCCCTCGCCCTCGACGTCGGCCGGCGGGGTGTCGCGGCCGAGCTCGAAGAGCCCGGTCGGCGTGGGCACGGAGTCGAGCAGGCCGGGCCGGCCGACGATCGTCAGCTCGCGGACCTCGGCCGGGTCCAGCGACGGCAACCGCTCGGCGAGGGCGAGGAAGCGCTCGATCTCGGTCTCCTCGAGGACGCCCGCGGCGAGCGTGCGGAACTTCTTCACGTACTGGGCGCGGCCGAACGGCCGGGCTCCGAGCGGGTGCGCGTCGGCGACGGCGATCTCCCGGACGATGCGGCCGCCGTCGGCCAGCTCGATCTCGACACGACCGCCGAACGCCTTCTCGGCGGGGTCGGTCGCGTGGTACCGGCGGGTCCACTCCGGGTCCTCGGCCGTCGTGATCCGGCCCCACAGCTCGACGGTGTCGGGGCGTGCGGCCCGCTCGGGCGCGTAGGAGTCGACGTGGTGCCACCCGCCGTCCTGCAGCGCGACCGCGAAGATGTACGGGATCGAGTGGTCGAGCGTCTCGCGCGACGCCGTCGGGTCGTACTTCTGCGGGTCGTTCGCGCCCGACCCGATGACGAAGTGCGTGTGGTGGCTCGTGTGGATGACGACGCTCGCGACGTTCGCGGGGTCGGCGAGCCACGGGTGCTCGTCGTGCAGGGCGCGCGCGAGGTCGATGAGCGCCTGCGACTGGTACTCCGCGGAGTGCTCCTTGGTGTACGTGTCGAGGATCGCGGTCCGCGGCTCGCCGGGCTCCGGGAGCACGACGTCGTACGCCGCGTCGGGGCCGTCGAGGAGCCACGCGACCACGCCGTCCTCCCCCTCGTAGATCGGCTCGGGCGACGTCTGGCCGCGCATCGCGCGGTCCACGGCCTCGACCGCGACCTTGCCGGCGAACGCGGGGGCGTGCGCCTTCCAGGTCGAGATCTGCCCCTTGCGGGACTGTCGTGTGGCCGTCGTCGTGTGCAGCGCCTGGCCGATCGCCTGGAAGACCGTGGTCGTGTCCAGGCCGAGCATCGTCCCGATGCCGGCCGCGGCAGACGGGCCGAGGTGCGCGACGTGGTCGATCTTGTGCCGGTGCAGCGAGATCGCCCGGACCAGGTCGACCTGGATCTCGTACCCGGTGACGATGCCGCGCACGAGTGCCGCGCCGTCGACCCCGGCGTGCTGCGCGACCGCGAGGACCGGCGGGATGTTGTCACCGGGGTGCGAGTACTCCGCGGCGAGGAACGTGTCGTGGAAGTCGAGCTCGCGCACCGCGACGCCGTTGGCCCACGCCGCCCACTCGGGGCTCGTGCGGGTCGCGAGGTCGCACCCGAGGACGGTGGCACCGGGCGTGTACGGGTGGGCGAGCGCCTGGCCGCGCGCGGACACCGCGGGGCTGCGGGTCAGGCTCGCGGCGGCGACCGCGGCGTTGTCGATGACGCGGTTGATCACCATGTCCGCGACCTCAGGCGTGACCTCGACCGGGTCGGTCGCGAGCTCGGCGAGCTTCCACGCGAGCTGGTCCGTGCGGTCGAGCGGCTCGGCGCTGGGGTAGACGCGCAGGTGGTGGGTGTACGGCATCGCTGGCTCAGCTCTCGTCGGTCGTGGAGGAGTCGGTCGTCGGAGGGGCGGTCGGGGACACGTCGGGCGCGGAGGACACGTCGGCGGTCGTCGCACGCAACGCCTGCTCCGCGAGGGCCGCGCTGCGGTCGATGTGGGCGACCATCGCGGCCTCGGCCGCAGGGGCGTCGCCACCGGCGAAGGCGGCGGCGACCGCGCGGTGCTCGTCCACGTGATCGGTCGTGCCGACGCGCCCGCGGGCGGCGAGCGTGCGGTACCGGTCGACGTGCCCGCGGATCTGACGCAGCAGCGCGGAGCACCAGCGGTTGTCCGCGAGCGCCTCGATCTCGCCGTGGAACTGGGCGCCGACACGCAGCACCTCGTCCTCGTGGTCGCGGACCGCGTCCATGAGGGTCACGAGGCGCTCGAGGCGGGCGACGTCGTCGGGCCGGGCCCGTTCGCACGCGTCCCGCGCGAGCAGGCCCTCGAGCCGCGCGCGGACCTCGTACACGCGACGCGCGTCGGCGAGGTCGAGCGGCGCGACGCGCACGCCTCCGGTCGGGAGCTCGACGACGAGCGCCTCGGCCTGGAGCAGACGCAGGGCCTCGCGGACCGGCGTCCTCGAGACGCCGAGCTGCGCGGAGAGCACGGGTTCGGTGAGCCGCTCGCCGGGGGCGAGGGTTCCGTCGATGATGCGCGTCCGGAGCAGGTCGTAGACCGCGCGCGCCCCGGACTGCCGTCGCGCGCCACCGAGGGGCTCGGCCCGGAGGAGGGCGGCCGGCACGGGCGTCGTCGTCACGTCGCCATCGTGGCACACGGCTGCGCACTTGTATACAGATGCGCGGCGCTCCGAGCACGGAGGTCTCGTGGCGGCCCGCCTACGGGCCCGCGGTCCAGCCCGCGTAGCCGCCCTGCGGGGTGTCGTCGACGCCGTCCTCGACGGGAGCCATGCGCTCGGCCATCTCGAAGTGCCAGTTCACGAGCTCGCCGAGCGGCACGGCCGTCCGGGAGGCGCGCGCGACGTCGCGACCCTCCTCCGACCATAGCGGCGGGTAGACGCTCAGCCCCTCGTCCAGGCCGACGGCGCCGATCTCGCCGTACCAGCCGGGCCAGCGCAGCCGGTCGTAGAGGTCGGCCGTGCCGCCGCTCACGGCCCACTCGAGGAACGCCGCCTGGCCGAAGCCGAGATCGACCCAGTCGAGGACGTCGGGCGCGAACCAGTGCACGTTCCCCAGCGGACCGGCCAGGCCGCCACCGTTGATGGCGAACGTCCCGCCCAGGACGTCGTACGCGACGACGAGCACCGACGGCACGGCGGTGTCCTCACCGGGCTCGCCCAGCCCGTTGACGCTCGCGAGGTCGGGTAGACCCGCGCCGCCGCCGCCGAGCAGGCGCAGCCACCCGCCGTCGACCAGGACCCCCCCGGTGTGCAGTGCGAGCGCTCCCAAGGTCGAACGGACGGTGACCTGGAGCCGGTAGAGGACCTCCAGCGACCACGCCGGCGCAGGGACGACGTCCACCCCGGCACGCCCGAGCATCCGGGCGAGCGTCGGCCACGCGGGGTCGTCGACCGCGGCGAGCTCCGCTGCCGTCCGCACTGTCATGGCCGGATCATGCCACGTGTTGCCGCGGTGCGTGAATCCTGGTATGGGAATTTCTGGTCGTTGTGTCCGAGAGGTCCGCCCGTGCCCTGAAGCTCCCCCAGGACCGCTTCCCGTGAAGGGTCGGCGTGCGACCTGCGCAGACCTGCCAGAGGGTGGTCCGCGGCGGACCGTCGCCGGTACCGTCGGCGCCGTGGACGACGAGCGCACACCGCCTCCCCCGACCAGCGGTGACGCCGACGCCGCAGGAGGCCGTCCCCCGCGCGGGACCCGCGGTGCGGTGGCCGTCGTCGCCGGACTCGTCGGCGTCGGTCTCGCCGTCACCGCTACTCTCGTCGCGCCCGGGTTGCTCCGCGCCACGGCGACCGCGGGCGAGGGCGCACCGACCACGACCTCGCCCGAGCCGTCGACGGGGTCCGGTCCGCAGGGGCAGGACCCGACGCGCTGGGTCGAGGACACCACGGCGCTGCTCGCCGCGCTGCCCGGCGTCGCGGACGCCCGGATGGACGCGTACAGCGGCGCCTCGGCAGAGATCACGCTCGACACCCCGCTCCCCGCCCCCGAGGCGGCGCAGCGCACGGCCGACGACGCCCGCGAGATCCTCGCCGCCTCACGCGGCGGCGCGGAGTGGTCGTTGCGTCTCTCCGGGACTACGGCCTCGGGCGCGACGCTCCAGGTCGTCGACGGGACGGTCGCCCGCGGCACGCGCGGGACCGACCCCGCCACCGGAGACCCGTCACCGGACCTCCTCGGCGAAGACCCCGTCGCCTACGCGGTCCGCCTCGTCGCGGTCGACGGGGTGCGCGGCGTCGCGCTCGAACCGGGGAGCGCGTCCGTCGAGGTCGCCGACGCCGCCGACCTGGTCCCCGTGGCGGGGGCGGTCCGTGCCGAGGGCCGTGGGCTGACCGCGATGGGAACCTCCGGGTACGCCGTGAACCTCGCCCTGGGGCCGGACGGCACCACCGTGCCCGACGACGTGCTGCTGACGCTCGTCGCGGGCACGTCGGCCCGGCCGGGCGTCGACACCGTCCTCTACGAGGTGCGCCGGCCGGTGCTGCCGGGCACTCCCCTCCTGACCGCGTACGGCTCGGGCGACCCCGCTCCCGTCGCCCGGTGGCTCGACGAGGCGACGTACGGCGCGGACCCGCTCGGCTACCAGGTCCACGGCACGGCGGAGGACGGCGGCGCGAGCGTCCGGTCCGGGTACGTCGGCGGGTCCGTCCCCGGTGTCCCGGCCGACGGCACGACGTGCGCGGTCGGCCTCCTGACGCTCGACGCCGCGTGGTTCGACGCCGCCCTCGGCCGCCGCTTCCTCGCCGTCACGGCGCGCAACGACGACGACGCCCCGTGCGTGCTCGCCGGCAGCCCGGTGCTGCGGTTCGTCGCGTCCGACGGGAGCGAGCAGGAGGTGCTGGTCGAGCCCGACGCGATCGCCGTCGGGTCACCGGTCACGCTCGCGCCGGGTGACCTCGCGCAGTCGACGCTGTCGTGGCGCGGGGGTCCCACGGCCGACGGACCCGCGCTCGTGACGAGCCTGCTCGTCGCACCCGTACCCGGGACGCCGGAGAGCGTCGTCCCGTTCGCCGACGTCCCGGGCGCCGAGACCGGCCTCGACCTTCTCGACGGCGCGACCGCGACCGTCACCCCGTGGGCGGCGTGGGTCCCGCCCGGTGAGCCGTGAGCCCACCGGGCGGGATCCTCGTCAGCGGCGCGCCCGCCGGCCGCGGCCGGTCAGGGCCGACCACCCTCCCGCGGATACCTGGCGCTCAGGAGTAGCACTCGCGGAACATGTCGCTCTCCGTCAGAACCCCGTCCGCGACGGAGAGCCGGTCGACGGTGCCTGCCCACGGGTCGCTCCACGCGCCGGCGACCCCGCCGCGGCCCAGTTGGAGAGCCCCGCCCGACGCCCATCCCGTCCCCGCGCCCGAGGCGGTCCCGGCGAGCACGACGTCTCCGAAGGCGGGCTCGTCGACCGTGCCGATCTCGCACACGTACAGCCGGTTCTCCTGAGTCCGCGCGTCGTGGATCCCGGTGAGACGGACCCACGAGCCGGGCCGGACCTCGACGCCCGAGAGCGCGACCGCCAGCTCGGGGTCCGCGACGTCGGTCCCGGCGGTCCAGAACGCCCAGCACGAGCCCGACGGCGTGCCGCACGCGGCGTCCTCGCGCTGACCGAGCGCGAAGGCGCTGGTGCGCGCACCGGCCTGGCTCACGGCGACCCGGGTCGTCCCGGCGTCGTCCGCCCGGACGGTGGCGCTGACCGAGTAGCTCCTGTCGGTCGCGACGAGAGGAACCTGCGACCACGCTGCCGACTCGCCGCCCCGGAGGACGAGCGCGCGATCGGTGGGATCGGCCGCGAAGTCGGCGTGCAGGCCGTCGCCCCACAGGTCCGGTCCGCTCAGCGTGAGCGCGCCGGTTCCTGCGGCGTTCCGGGCCTCGAGTCCCGTTCCTTCGTCGAACGACCAACGCATCGGCGCGGTCCTGGCGACCTGGAAGCGGTACTCCCCGGTCGGGCCGACCCAACCCGCGCCGTCCACGGCCCGCATGTACAGGGTGTGGGGACCGTTGGCGGACGGGGCGAAGTCGACCCGCGTCCCCGGAGCGACGGTGTTCACCAGGGCGTCCGGGCTGGAGAACGAGTACGCGATCCTCACGTCGGCCTCGTCGGACGAGAGGACGAAGGCCCCCGGGATGCCCACACCGCCCGAGATGAGGCCCTCGCGGTAGACGGCCGGCTCGCCCTCGACGGGCGTGGCGACGGGCGTGACGACCGGCGGTGTGAGATCCGGGACGACCTCGCACGACGTCGGAGCGCTCCACGGCCCGGTGGGGGTCGCCGCGCGGACGTCCCACGAGTAGGCACGACCTTCGACCATGACACCGGCCGGGACAGTGACAACGACCGGGCCGCCGCCCGCCATCTGCGGCATGGTCTCTGCGGACCAGAGCTCGACCCCGTCCTCGACGTCCGACACCGCGAAACGCGCACGGAGGTTCCCCACGCCTTCGACGTCCGCCACGAGGGACGGCGTCACCGAGCGGATCGACGGGCGGTCGTCGCCCACCGCGCACGGGCCGGGCGGATCGCTCGTCCCTCGCGCGATCGCGGCCGGGCCCGGGGGCGGGCCGATCTCGACCCGCAGCGAGGCCTGCGGCCCGACCAGCGCCGAGCCGCTCCCGGCCGGTACCGAGAGCCCGAGCGCGACGGCACGCCGATCGTCCAGCCCCTGCCGGACCGCGTCCGTCACGTCCCACGTGACCGCTCCCCAGCGGTCGCACCGGCCCTCGGCCACGGCACCCGTGACGACGTCGCCCCAGGTCGGCGCGTGCGTGGACCAGCTGGTCGACGCGTCGATCCCACCGACCGCGTGCACCGTGACCGGCGCCGTGCGGCAGGCCGCGCTCTGCCTCGCCGTCCCCTCGAGCGTCGCCCGCACGATCCGGTTGCCCTCGACCGCGGCCTCCGTCAGTCCGGACGAGAAGTCCCAGGCGACCCGGGTCTCACCCAGCGCCTGGCACAGGGCACCGGCGGTGCACCCGCCGATCACGCGCGGCCCACGGAAGGCGAAGCCTGCGGTGGTCCGCGGCGCCGCGGACCGGATCACGGTCCTCGGGGTCGTCACACCCCCGACGGTCACCACGTCCACCACGTCCACCCCAGCCTGGTCCGCCTCGGACCCCGGGTCCGCCGTCGTCGCCGAGGCCGTTCCGGCGAGCCCTCCCGCCAGCAACGCCGCTCCGACGACCACCGCCGTCACCCGTCGCCACACCCGTCCGCTCATCGTTCTCCTGTCAGACACCGTCGTCCCGCGTCGTGCTCGGCGCGGGGCCCGCGGCAGCGACGCCGGCACAGCGCATCTCCAGCGATGTCACAGCGGGTGAGCGGACTGTACAGCCTCGTCCGGGACACGGGATGCGCCGTCCCGGAGGTCTCGGCCGGTCGGGCAGCGAGCAAGGACGCGCGGCGGCCGTACGCCTGTTCTCGACATCAGCCGCCGCGCGCCCGTCCTGGGGCCGGTCCGCGGACCGGCCGGCTCAGCCGAACGTCGCGGTGAACACCTGGACCCCCGGCGGCACGTCGAGCTCGACGGTCCCCTCGGTGGGGCCGTCGCCCTCGAGCACGGGATAGAGCGTCGGGTTCCCCGACACGTCGATCTCCCGCTCCGTCGTCCGCCCGCCCGCCGTGACGCGCGCCGTGACGGTCCCCTCGCCGCCCAGGACGGCGAACACGTCGGTGGACCGGTACGCGAGACGGACCTGCGCGCCGTCGGACACCGCCGTGGCGCCCTGGAAGTCGACGTCCCACGTGCCGCCGAGCGAGAACGTGTCCTGCGGCTGGTCGTCGGTGAGCGCGAACTCCTGCTCTCCCGCGGCGTACCGCGGCTCGCCGGAGTAGTTCACGACGCGCTTGATGGAGAAGTACGTCTCGGGCGTCGTCGCGGCCTGCGGTGTGGAGTCCCCCACCGAGGTCGGCTCGGGCAGGTCGACGCCCGGGTTCGCGTCGGCGAGGAGCTCGCGCACGAGGTTCTCCGTCTCCTCGTAGCCGCCCTCGCCGAAGCGGATGTGCCGCACGGTCCCGTCGGCGTCGACGAGGTACTGCGCGGGCCAGTAGCGGTTCCGGTACGCGGTCCACGTCGCGTAGGAGTTGTCCTGCGCCACCGGGTAGGTGATGCCCAGGTCCTCCGCGCCCGCGACGACGTTGCGCGTCTCGCGCTCGAACGCGAACTCCGGCGTGTGCACGCCGATGACCTCGAACCCCTCGCCCACGTCCCGGTACTGCTCGTACCACGCGTTGACGTGCGGGATCGCGCGCTGGCAGTTGATGCACGAGTACGTCCAGAAGTCGACGAGCACGACCTTGCCGCGCAGCTCGTCGAGCGCGAGCGCCTCGCCGCCCGGCGTGTTGAGCCACGTGTCGATGCCGCGGATCTCGGGCGCCGGGCCGCAGTCCTCGAGCTCGGACGCGCCGTTCGAGCAGTTCGACAGCTCGCGGTTCTCGTCCGTGACGAGGCCGCCGAGGTCGAGCGCCTCCTGGACCGTCTCGTTCTCGTCGACGCGCTGCTGGAGCGCACCGGTGTAGTCGGGCAGCGCGCGCTGCAGCGCTGCGGGCAGGTTCAGCGCGAGCGCTCCGGCGAGCGCGATCATGACGATGCCGCCCGTGACGCGGATGCCCCGGGTGTGGCGCTGGAAGCCCTTGACACGCTCGGCGACACGGCGGCCGGCGAGCGCGAAGACCAGGAGCGGGATCGCCGCGCCGACGGCGAAGGACACCGTCAGCGCGACCGTACCCGGGCCGATGTCGCCCGTCGCCCCGGCGACCGTGATCGCCGCGAGCACCGGACCGGCGCACGGTACGTAGAGCACGCCGAGCCCGAGGCCGAGCACGAACGCTCCGCGGTCCTGCCGCGCCGCCCCGCGCCGTGCGCCGAGCGCGGCGATGCGCTGGAACGGCCGCTCGAGCACCTCCTCGACGCGCGGGACGATCATGCCGATGCCGATGAGGACGAGCAGCACGATGCCGGCCCACCGGAGCAGGTCCTGCGGGAGCCCGAGCGCGGTGAGGAGCAGGGAGCCCAGCAGCGTGAAGACGCTGAAGCTCAGCACGAGGCCCGCGATGACGAGGTACGGGCGCCACGAGCGCTTCCGCTCCCGCGCCCGGCGGCGGCCTCCCGCAGCCTCGCTGCCTGACGCGTCGCCCACCGACGCGCCGCCCGACGCGGCGACCCGCTCGCCCCGCGCCGGGTCCGGGGAGACGTCGAGCGTGACGGTCCCCGCGCCGGCGGAGCGTCGCGCACCACCGCCGACGGTGACGGCCCTCGGTGCCCCGGCGAAGAGCGCGGGCGAGACGGTCGGCGGCGAGCTCGCGCCGTCGTCCCGTGGGCGGGCGCCCTGCACGCCGCCCGCGAAGAAGATCACGGGGAGCATGGGCAGGATGCACGGCGAGATACCCGTGATGAGGCCCCCGAGCAGTCCGATGACGATCAGCGTCTCCATGCCGACGGTTCGGCACGCCGCCTCGTCCGGATGGGTCGTGGAACCGGACCCATCCGGTCGGTCGAGGGCTCCGAACACCCCTCGAGACGCCCCGCAGACCGCGGGGCACGACCCGAGGAGAGACCGATGAACGCTCGAACCCGCACGTCGTACGCCGTGGCCGGCGTCGCCACCCTCGCCGTCCTCGGCCTGTCCGCCTGCAGCTCGGACTCGGGCTCCGGTGCTGAGACCACCGAGTCGCAGGCGAGCGAGGACGCCATGACGGACGACTCCGCCGAGTCCGAGGACATGGCCGAGGACACGGAGTCGTCCGACGACATGGCGATGGACCCCGCAGCGAACCTCGTCGGCGCGGGCTGCGAGGCCTACGCCGAGCAGGTGCCCGACGGCGCCGGCTCGATCACCGGCATGTCGACCGACCCGGTCGCGGTCGCCGCGTCGAACAACCCGCTGCTCACGACGCTCGTCTCCGCCGTGTCGGGCGAGCTCAACCCTGAGGTCGACCTTGTCGACACGCTCAACGGCGACGAGTTCACGGTGTTCGCGCCCGTCGACGACGCCTTCGCGAAGATCGACGCCGCGACCCTCGAGACGCTGAAGACCGACTCCGACATGCTCACGTCGATCCTCACCTACCACGTGGTGCCCGGGCAGCTCACGCCCGACCAGGTCGTCGGCGAGCAGACGACCGTCCAGGGCGGCACCGTCGAGGTGACGGGCGAGGGCGACGAGCTCATGGTCAACGACGCCACGGTCGTCTGCGGCGGCGTCATGACGCAGAACGCCACCGTCTACCTCGTCGACTCGGTGCTCATGCCGACCATGTGACCTCCGACCACGACGAACGGCCCGGCCCCGCTCCTCGCGGCCGGGCCGTTCGTCGTCGCGGCGCCACCGCGGGCGACCCTCTGCGACGGACCGGCCTCGCCGGGGCGCCGACCTGGGCGCGCACGTCCGTCGTCACCGCGCGACGCCGAGGCCCGGGACCTGGAGGCGCGCCTCGCCGACCTCAGGTGACGAGCGCGACGATCGGGTCGGTCGTCGGCTGCTCCGACCCGCCCTCCGGCTCGACCGTGACGGCCACGCCGACCCCCGGCGCGTCCTGCACGAGCTGCTCGACCGTGCCGTCCTGCTCGGCGAGCACGCCGGCGGAGGTCACGCCCCCGTCGTCGCCGACCACCCAGAGCTGGTAGTCCTGGTCGTCGCCCGCCCCGGGCAGCTCCGACGCGCGGAAGAGGTAGTCGTCGCCCGCCACGAGGACCGACGCCTCGCCACCACCTGCGACCTCGCCGCGCACGATCGTGGCCGTCGGGTCCGCGAGCATCTGCGCCACCGCGTCCGCCTGCGCCTGCAGGCGCGACTGCTCCTGCGTCGCACGCACGGCCACGGTCGTCGGCACGGCGACCGCCACGACGGCCGCCGCGGCCGCCGCGACGAGGCCCCAGCGCAGGCGCGCGCGGGTCGAGGCCGCGCCGGCGCGCGCCTCGCCGCTCGCCCGGGTCTCCGCCGTGACGGGCTGCCCGAGAGGCTGCCCGGCCGCGGGCTGCCCGGGGAGCGGGACCTGCGGCGTCGTCGCCACCCGGGCGAGCACGGCGTCGCGCACCGACACCGGCGGGGCGTGCTCGACGGCGAACGCCGCGACGACGTCGCGGTACTCGTCGAGCGCCTGCTGTGCGGCGGGGTCCGCGGCGAGCAGCCGCTCGACCGCGCGGCGGTCGAGGTCGTCGACGGCGTCCAGCGCGTACGCGGGCAGGAGGTCCCACACGACGCCCCGGCCGTCGTCCTCGCGCCGGCCGTCGGGCCCCGCGCCCCCCGGCCCGAAGGACTCGTCAGCCACGGCGCACCCCCAGGCAGTCACGAAGTCGGGTCAGCCCGTCGCGGATGCGGGACTTCACGGTCGGCAGCGCCGCGTCCAGACGCTCGGCCACCTCACGGTAGGTGTACCCGCCGTAGTAGGCGTCGACCACGGCCTCGCGCTGGGTCGCGGTGAGCGACTCGAGGCACCGCCGCACGGCCGCGCCCTCCAGGCTGCGTTCGACGTCCTCCGCGACGACGTCCCGGGGCGCCGCCGCCATCGCGGCGTCGAGCTCGCGCTGGTCACGGTCGCGGCGCGACTGCTCGGCCCGCACCCGGTCGACGGCGCGGCGACGCGCGAGGGTCGCTACCCACGTGCGCGCGGAGCCGCGAGAGGCGTCGAACCGCGTCGCCGTCTGCCACACCTCGACCATCACCTCCTGCATCACCTCCGCCGCGTGGTCCGGGTCGCGCAGGACACCCAGGCAGGTGCCGTACGCGACGGGCGCGAGCGCGTCGTACACGGGCGCGAACGCGTCCGGGTCGCCGCCGGCGCACGCGGACAGCGCGGCGTCGACGGCACCCGACGAGCTCGTCGTCACGGAGGGTGGCACCCGGACAGTCTGCCCCAGCACTGGTCCCCTCACGCGTGCACGGTCCCGGACCTCCCGGGACGACCAGGGTTCGGCGCGGAACGGCTCCCGGATGGGTCGAGGTCCCGCGCGTCAGGCCTCGCGACGCGCCCGGACCGCGCCGGCGAGCTCGCGCAGGAGGTCCGCCGTCGTGTCCCAGTCGATGCACGCGTCGGTGACCGACTGCCCGTACACCAGCCCCGAGGGTGCGGGCTTCTGCGCGCCCGCGACGAGGAAGCTCTCCATCATCAGGCCGGTGATGCCCTGCTCGCCCTCGGCGAGGCGCGCCGCGACCTCGCGCACGACCTCCGCCTGCCGCACGTGGCTCTTGCCCGAGTTGCCGTGCGACGCGTCCACGACGAGCCCGTGCTCCACGACCCCGCCGAGGCCCGAGGTGCGAGCCACCGCGAGGGCCGCCGCGACGTCGTCGACCCCGTAGTTGGGGCCCGAGCGACCGCCGCGCAGGATGACGTGGCAGTCCGGGTTGCCCGCGGTCTCGACCGCGGCCGCACGGCCGAGCGAGTCCATGCCGAAGAACGTGTGCTCGCTCGCGGCGGTGATGCAGCCGTCGACGGCGATCTGCACGTCGCCGTCCGTCGCGTTCTTGAAGCCGACCGGCATCGACAGGCCCGACGCGAGCTGGCGGTGCACCTGCGACTCCGCGTTGCGCGCCCCGATCGCGCCCCAGGAGACGGCGTCGGCGATGTACTGCGGGCTCGTCGGCTCGAGGAACTCGCACGCCGCGGGGACGCCCGCGTCGAGCACACCGAGCAGGACCTCGCGCGCGAGGCGCAAGCCGTGGTGCACGTCGTGCGAGCCGTCGAGGTGCGGGTCGTTGATGAGGCCCTTCCACCCGACCGTCGTGCGCGGCTTCTCGAAGTACACGCGCATGACGACCGCGAGGTCGTCGGCCAGCTCGTGCGCGACGGCGGCGAGGCGCCCCGCGTACTCGAGCGCGGCCTGCGGGTCGTGCACGGAGCACGGGCCGACGATCACGAGGAGGCGGTCGTCGTCGCCGGCGAGGACGTCGCGGACCTCGCGGCGCGACGTCGTGACGAGGTCGCTGCGCGTCGCGCCGAGCGGCAGGTCGGCGAGCAGCGCCCGCGGGGCGGGGAGCGCGTCGAGCGCACGGGCGCGCAGGTCGCTCGTGCGGGCCTGCAGCTCGGGGCTGTCCACGGGGTCGACGGTATCGGCATCGAGGCCGACGTTCGCGGGCTGGGCGGTCGTGCTGGTCACGGGAGGGCTCCTGGTGTCGTGCTGCGGTAGGTCGGGACCGTCGTCGAGACGGAGGCGTACCGGCCTGCTACCGCCCGTGATCCCCGGAGCGGCCCGTCTGGACGACGAAGGGCCCGGACGCGGTCCGCGTCCAAGGCCCTGTGCTGGCTCCGGGTGGTGATCTGTGGTCAGGCGAACGCCCGCACGGCCCCACCGGGAGCCTGCGTAAAGCGCCAATACCACTGAGAAGTCACGAGGGGACGATAGCACGGGGCCTCCGAGGGGCGGACGGGCCGTCTCGCGTGGCGGTCCCGGCACGGTGACGTCCTAGGCTCGGGCCATGCCGATCCCCGAGTTCGTCACCGCCCTCCGGTCCCGTGTCGGGACCGACCTCCTGTGGATGCCGGGGGTGTCGGCGATCGTCGTGGACGACGACGGACGGGTGCTGCTGGGGCAGCGCGCGGACAGCGGGCAGTGGGCCGTGATCAGCGGGATCCTCGAGCCGGGCGAGGACCCGGCGGTCGGCCTGGCGCGCGAGGTGCTCGAGGAGACAGGGGTGGAGGTCGTCGTCGAGGCGCTCGTCGCGGTGACCGTGACCGAACCGGTGCAGTACCCGAACGGGGACCGGTCGCAGTACCTGGACCTCGCGTTCCTGTGCCGGCCGACGTCCCCGGCTGTGGCCGCGGCCGCGCACGTCGCCGACGACGAGTCCCTCGCCGTCGGCTGGTTCGCCCCGGACGCGCTCCCGGCCGACGTCGCCCGCTCGTCGGTCCAGCGCCTCGGCCACGCGACGGACTGGCTCGCGCAGCCGTCAGACGGCCCGTTCTTCGTCCGCTGAGCCCGTGCCGGGGCCGAGCCAGCGCACCGCGAGGAGGCACGCGTCGTCGTGCTCGGGTGCCTGGGCGACGAGAGCGGCCAGGACCTCCTCGCCGGTCAGGCCGGCGGCGAACGCGTTCGTGACGATCTCCGCGAGCTCGTCCAGCCCGCTCTCGAGCGAGCGGTCGCGCCGCTCGACCACGCCGTCGGTGTAGAGCACGACGAGGTCGCCGGGCGCCAGGCGCAGCGTGTCCGCCGCCCGTGGGGTCGGGGCTCGGACCCCGAGCGGGGTCGACCGCGCGTTCCACAGGTAGGTCGCGTCGCCGTCGGGCCGCACGTGCAGCGGGGGCAGGTGACCGGCGCACGAGTACCGCAGGACCCCCTCGACCAGGTCCAGCTCCGCGTACACGAGGCTCGTCATGAAGCCGGTGCCCGTGCGGTCGACGAACCGGTCGAGCCGCTCGACGACCTGCACCGGCCCCAGCTCCGCGTCCGCGGCCGCGCGGGCGGCCGTGCGGAGCTGGCCCATGGCCGTCGCCGCGGCGAGGCCGCGACCCACGACGTCCCCCACCGAGAGCGCCAGGGTGTCGGGCGTGACGCGGAACGTGTCGTACCAGTCGCCGCCGACCTGGAGGTCGTCGACGCCCGGTCGGTAGCGCGCGAGGACCTGGACGCGCGGGTCGTGCACGATCCCGTCCGCGAGCATCGCGCGCTGCAGCTCCGACGCGACCGAGACGCTCTGCTCGTGCATGTGCGCCCGGGCGAGCGCGAGCGCCGCGACCTGGCCCGCGGCGGCGAGCGTGGCGGGGTCCAGGGGTTCCGCGCCCGGCGCGTCGCGGGGAGTCAGGACCAGCACTCCGAGCAGCGCCCCGGCCGTCCGCAGGGGCACGACGACCTTCCCGTCCGGGCGCGTGGTGGTCTCGGCGATCTCGTCGACCGTCGGCGGCTCGACCTCGTCGGCCTCCCCCCAGCGGCGCAACGGACCGCCGTCGCGAGCGACCCACAGCGCCGCGCTCCGGGCGCCGAGCAGGGCCCCCGCGACCCGCAGCAGGACCCGCGCCACGCCGTCGACCCCTGCGGCGCTCGCGAGCTCGGCGGCGGTGCCGTGCAGCAACCGCACCTGGCGCTCCGCCGCCTCGGCCGCGCGGCGTGCACCGACGAGCTCGTGCTCGAAGCGCGAGCGCTCGCGCGCGCCGAGCATCGCGACGTCGACGAGGCGCTCGCCGTGGCAGTCGCGCTCGATCGCCGTGAGCAGGACGGGCTCCCGTCCGCCCGGCGTGCGCAGCTCGACGGCGACCTCGTCCACCCTGCCGGCCTCGTGCAGGCGCGGCTCGAGATGCGTCTCCCAGTAGATGCGGCCGCCGACGGTGAGGAGGTCGCCCACGCGTCGCCCCGCGACCGCGTCGACGTCGGGCACGTCGAGGAGGCGGAGCAGCTCGTCGTTCGCGTCGACGATCCGGGCGTCGGCGTCGAGGAGCGCCAGGGCGACAGGCGCGAGCATCCACCGCTCGGCCCGCGACCTCGGCATCAGGGTGTCCCGAGCCAGTCCCGCATCGCGCCCACGAGCGCGGTCGGGTGCGAGAGGTTCGGGCAGTGGCCGACGGCGTCGATGACGACGAGGTCGCTCCCCGGCAGGTGCTCGTGCACGTAGCGCCCGACCTCCGGCGGCGCGATGGCGTCCTCACGGCTCTGCACGACGAGGCTGCGCGTGCGCACCCGCGCGAGGTCCGCGCGGTTGTCGCCGAGGAACGTCACGCGGGCGAACTGGCGTGCGACGGCCGGGTCGTTGCGGCGGAACACCTCCGCGAGCTCGTCGCCGAGCGCCGGACGGTCCGGGTTGCCCACGATGACCGGTGCCATCGCCTGGGTCCAGTCGAGGTAGTTCGCGTCCATCGTCTCGAGCAGCTCGTCGATCTCGGCGGCGCTGAAACCGCCGCGGTAGCCCTCGTCATCGATGTAGCGAGGACTCGGGCCGACGAGCACGAGACGGTCGAACAGGTCCGGTCGGTCGGCCGCGGCGAGCAGCCCGATGATCGAGCTCACCGAGTGGCCGACGAAGATCACCGGCTCGTCCGCGACGGCCTCGACGACCTCGACGACGTCGGCCGCGTACCCCCTCAGGTCGGCGTGCCGCACGGGGTCGAAGGAGGTCGGGTGCGCCGCGCCGCAGCCCGAGTGGTCGAAGAGGACCACGCGGTGGTCCGCGGCGAAGACCGGGGCGACGAAGCGCCACATCGACTGGTCGCACCCGAACCCGTGCGCGAACACGATCGTGGGCGCGCCCGGCGTGCCCACGACCCGCACGTTGTTGCGTTCACGCACGTCCACGGGTCACAGCGTAGGCCGTCCACGGGCCCCGGAGCAGCGGCCCGACCGGGTGAGATCGGATCGCGGACCGTGGCGGACCGGCAGGTCGTCGTCGCGCCCGCCCGGGAGCGGTGCGACCCACGGCACAATGGCCTCATGCGTGTCTCGGCGAAGGCAGACTATGCGGTGCGGGCGTGCGCCGAGCTCGCGGCGTCCCCGCACGGCGACCCCGTGCGGGCGGAGGACCTCGCGGCCGGTCAGGGCCTGCCCGTGAGCTTCCTCGAACGGATCCTCGGCGACCTGCGACGCGCCGGCATCGTCGCGAGCGTCCGCGGTCGTTCGGGCGGGCACCGGCTCGCCCGGCCCGCGACGGAGGTCACGCTCGCCGACGTGTTCCGCGCCGTCGACGGCCCGCTCGTCACCGTGCGCGACGAGCGTCCGCCGAGCCTCGAGTACGAGGGGTCGGCAGCGGCGCTGCTGGAGGTCTGGGTGGCGCTGCGCGCGAGCGTGCGCGACGTCCTCGACCGCGTCACGATCGCGGACGTCGTGCGCCGCGACCTGCCCGACGGCGTCCACGCTCTCGCGGCGCGCGCCGACGCGTGGGAGAACCCGTGACACGACACCCGCGGCGCTGACGGCACTGACGGCACTGACGGCACCGACGGCACCGCCCCGGACGACCCGTTAACACTCGCCCACGATGTGGTCGGCGCTTCACATACTGGACCTCCTCGGTCAACCTTGTCGGAGACCTCGGGCGCTGCCCGGCCGACCGACCACGGAGGACTGCGGTGCGGACCCTCATCCTGCTCGCCCTCGTGGGCCTCGGCGCGCAGCTCGTCGACGGCAGCCTCGGCATGGCCTACGGCGTGACGTCCACGACCCTCCTCCTCGCCATCGGGACCAACCCGGCCGCCGCCTCGGCGACGATCCACCTCGCCGAGATCGGCACGACGCTCGCCTCGGGCGCCGCGCACTGGCGCTTCGGGAACGTCGACTGGAAGGTCGTGCTGCGCATCGGCGTTCCCGGCGCGGTCGGCGCGTTCGCCGGGGCCACGTTCCTCTCGAGCCTCTCCACCGACGTCGCCGCCCCGGTGATGTCGCTGCTCCTCCTCGCGCTCGGGCTCTACGTGCTCACGCGGTTCACCGTCGCCGGGCTGCCCACGGGCCGTCTGGGCCTGCCGCTGCGCAAGCGCTTCCTCGGTCCGCTCGGGCTGGTCGCCGGCTTCGTCGACGCGACGGGCGGTGGTGGCTGGGGCCCGGTCGGGACGCCCGCGCTGCTCGCCTCGGGGCGCATCGAGCCCCGCAAGGTCATCGGCTCGATCGACACGAGCGAGTTCCTCGTCGCCGTCGCCGCGTCGCTCGGCTTCCTCCTCTCGCTCGGCACGCAGGGCATCGACCTCACCTGGGTGCTCGCCCTGCTGCTCGGCGGTCTCGTCGCCGCGCCGATCGCCGCCTGGCTCGTGCGGCACCTGCCGCCGCGCATCCTCGGGTCGGCCGTCGGCGGCGTCATCGTCCTGACGAACGTCCGCACGCTCCTGCGCTCCGACTGGGTGGACGCGAGCGGCGCGGTCCAGGGCGTCGTCCTCGGCCTCGTCGCCGTCGTCTGGGCCGCGGCCGTCGCCTGGTCGGTCCGCGAGCACCGCCGCGCGAAGGCCCTCGCGACGGAGGCCGAGGCGCTCGCCGACGACGCCGTCGGTACCGACGCGCTCGCGGGCGCGGAGCAGCCCACCGGGCGCTGACCACCGCGGGTCGCCACGACCCCGCTCGACGCCGGCTCAGTCCCGGGCGTACCGCCGCACGAAGGACGCGAGGATCCGCCCCGGGAACCGGACGTCGCCGCGCCGCACCACCGCCTCGACCTCTCCGGCGGCACCCGGCGGGAAGTAGCCGTAGCCCTGGTACACGCCGATGCGCGTGAGGATGCCGTCGAGGTCGAGCTCGGGGTGGAACTGCGTCGCGTAGAGGTTCTCCTTGATGCGGAACATCTGCACGGGGCACGTGTCCGACGACGCGAGCAGCACCGCGTGCGGCGGCAGCTCCCGCACGGCCTCCTTGTGCCCGACGTACGCCTCGAACGCGTCCGGCAGGTCGGCGAGCAACGGGTCGGCACGGCCCTCGGGCGTCAGCCGGACCGTCACCGGCGAGATCGGCTCGGCGAACGTGTCGTCGAGGACCGCGCCCTGGTGCATCCCGAGCGTCCCGACGCCGTAGCACGCGCCGAGGAACGGGACGTCCCGGTCGACGATCTCGTCGAGCAGCGGCGCGAGCTCGCGCTCGACGCGGCGCTGGACGGCGGACTTCTCGGTCTCCGGCCTCGACGAGTCGAACGGGCTGCCGCCGACGATCACGCCCGAGTAGTCGTCGAGGTCGAGCGGTGGGAGCGGCCCCGCCTCCATGCGCACACGGTGCAGCTCGCCCGGGCGCAGGCCCGAGAAGCGGAGCACGGCGTCGTGCTCGCCGTCGGCGGCGACGTCCTCGGCCCGGGACGCGAGGAGCAGGAAGGGCCGCATGCCGCCACGCTAGGCACGGCCGGCGGCGCTCGCCGCCCGAGGGCGGCCGATCGCGGTGCCGAAACCCCGGGTTGTGTCCCGATCAGCTCGTGGATCGGGACACAACCCGGGGTTCGGCACGCCGCGCGATCGTCACGTCCAGCGGAAGAACTTGATCGCCAGCGGGAGCAGGACGGCGGTCCACACCGCCATGACGACGATCTGCAGCGTGGGGAACCCGTCCGCGAACCAGCCCTCGGTCAGCGCCTGGGACGCCGCCCCGAGGGGTGTGTACTGCCCGACCTCGCGCAGGGCGTCGGGCATGATCGGGCCCGGCGTCCACATCCCCGACAGGAACAGCATCGGGAAGTAGATCAGCGTGCCGACCGCCGAGGCGGTGCTCGCCTTGGGCGCCCGCGCCGCCACGAGCGTCCCGAGCGACAGCATCGACAGGACGGTGAGCAGGAAGGCCAGCAGGACCGTCCCGAGCTGGCGGGGCGCGGCCAGGCCGAACACGAGCTGGCAGACGACGAGCGAGACCGCGGCCGCGGCGAAGATCGCGACGAGGTTGATGACGAGGTGCGCGACGACGATGCCCTGCGGGCGCATGGGCGTCGTGGACAGCCGTCGCAGCAGGCCCTTCTCGCGGAAGGTCGCGAAGTAGACGGGCATCGTCGTGAGGGCGGGTGTCGCGACCGCCGCGGCGAGCACCACCGGGACGTAAGTCGCGATCGCCGTGAGGCCGTCCCACGGCGCGCCCATCCCCTCGATCGGCTCGCGCATGCCGGGGATCGCGAAGCCCACGCCCACGAGCAGGACGGTCGGGAACGCGAGCGAGAAGAACACGCTCCCGGGGTCGCGCAGCCAGAGCCGCGCCTCGGTCGTCAGGAGGGTGCCGAAGCCGCGCCACCCGGCAACGCGGGTCGTCGGCAACGACGGGGAGAGGGTCGCGGTGGTCATCGGGAGGCTCCTTCGCGGTGGGCACCGACGGCGGTCGTGGCCGCGGGGTCGGCGGTGAGGGCAGCAGCGGTGGGGGCCGCAGCCGTGGCGGGGGTGGCGGCCGCGGTGGGGTCGTACGTGCGGCCGGTCACGGCCACGAAGACGTCCTCGAGGGACCGGGAGAGGGTGCGGACGTCGTCGGGCACGATGTCGTGCTCGGCGAGCGCGAGGACGACGGCGGGCAGCACCCGGCGCGACCCGCGCACCTCGATCTCGCGGTCTGCCGGGCGCACGGCGTCGACCACCTCGATGCGCTCGACGTCGGCGAGACCGGCGAGCGTGTGCAGCGTGACGTCGTGGTCGACGGCCGGGACGCGGAGCCGCATCGTCCGCGAGTCGTCGAGCGCGTCGATCAGCTCGGCCGGGCTCCCCGAGGCGACGACGCGTCCGCGGTCGATGACGACGAGCCGGTCGCACAGGCGCTCCGCCTCGTCCATGAAGTGCGTGACGAGAAGAACCGTCACGCCACGGGCGCGCACGCGCTCCACGAGGTCCCAGGTGGTGCGCCGGGCCTGCGGGTCGAGACCGGTCGTCAGCTCGTCGAGGATCGCGACGCGCGGGTTGCCCACGAGCGCGAGCGCGATCGACAGTCGCTGCTTCTGACCGCCCGACAGCTTCGCGTACGCGACGCCGCGGTGCTCCGCGAGCTCGAGCAGCTCGAGCAGCTCGTCGGCGTCGGCGGGCGCCTCGTAGAACGACGCGAAGAGGCGCATCGCCTCGGCGACGGTGATCCTCTCGTTGAGCGCCGACTCCTGGAGCTGGATCCCGAGGGCGTCGCGGACCCGCTCCGGGTGGGTCTGCGGGTCGACGCCGAAGACGCGTACGGAGCCGCCGTCGGCCTCGCGCAGGCCGGCGAGGCACTCGACGGTGGTGGTCTTGCCGGCCCCGTTCGGGCCGAGGATGCCGAAGATCTCCCCCGGCGCGACGGAGAAGCTCACGTCCTCGACGGCGACCTTGCGCGCGGCCGAGCCCTTCGGGCCCGGGTACGTCTTGCGCAGGTGCCGGACCTCGATGACGGGGGCGACGGCGTCGGGCGAGCTCGTGGCGGCGGCCGTGGCGACCGCCGTGGCGGCAGCGGCCGCCGGGCGTGGTGCGGTGGTCATGCGAACCTCCGGGAGGGTGTGCGGGACCCGCCGAGCGGCGGGAGCGCCGTCGGACGAGGTCGTGCTCGGTTTGTGCCGGGAGTGCGGTTCAGCCCGTCGTGACGCTCCGGGCGAACTCGACAGGCCGGATGGCGACGTCCCGCAGGACGGCGCGGAGAAGGAGCGCAGCGAGCGCGACGGCCGCGAGGCCGCCGAGCGCAGCACCCCACACGGGGAGCACGGGCAGGCCGACCGCGCTGGCCAGCGCCCGGCCGAACCAGCCCGACTGCAGGGTGAGCTCGGCGACCGCGAGCGGGACGAGCGAGAGGAGCGCGACGCCGGTGCCGCGCCAGAACCCCGCCCGGTAGTAGCCCAGCGCCACGACGGCCCCCACGAGGAAGTAGACCGCGCAGAACACGGACTGCACGAGGAAGACCAGCCCGAGCTGCGAGCCGTCGGTGTAGAGACGGTCGATCTCCGGCTCGGTCGGCCAGCCGTACCGGTCCGCCGCCCACCACGTGACCCACGCGACCGCGGCGGCCGCGAGGCCGAAGGTCGCGCCGATCACGACGCCGGAGACGACGAGGCCGTGGAGGAACGACCGACGGGTCCCGCCCGCCGCGACGTGCAGCGCGATCATCGCCAGCGGCATGACGATCCCCATGACGAGCAGGAAGTAGGGCGCCGACTCCGCCGGGCCACCGACCGCCGTGATCTCCACGTCGCCGGCGCGCTGCATGACGAACAGGATGATGCCGCCGATGAGGAGGGCGATCACCCAGAACCACAGGCCGATGACCCACGTCGCGCCGACGGCGTACTCGGCCGTCGCGCGGACGCCGCGACGGTGCGCCGCGGCGACCAGGGCGGCGCGCTCCGCCGCGCGGTCCGCCGAGGGCGCCGGGTGGGTCTCGGTGCTCATCGTGCCTCCTCCCGGTCGGACCCGGGTCGTCGGGTCAGGTGGACGAACAGGTCCTGCACGGGCACGCTCCCGACCTCGAGGCCGGCCCCCGTCGCCGCCGCCCGCTCGTCGGCGCCGAACGTGCCGAAGAGCGTGACCTGGGCGGTGCCGCCGAGGCGCTGCCGGGCGAGCACCTCGCGCCCGTCGACGAACCGGTCGACGAGCTCGGTGGGACCTGTGAGGCTGACGCCCCGCCCGCGGACGTCCTCGGCGGGCTCGGCGAGCAGCACCTTCCCGCGGTCGATGACGACGACGTCCTCGAAGAGCCGCTCGACCTCGTCGATCAGGTGGCTCGAGAGGACGATCGTGCGCGGGTGCTCGGCGTAGTCCGCGAGGAGCGCGTCGTAGAACGCGTACCGGCTCGGGGCGTCCATGCCGAGGTAGACCTCGTCGAAGATCGTCAGCGGTGCGCGCGACGCGAGGCCGATCACCGCGCCGAGGGCCGAGCGCTTGCCCCGCGACATCTGGTCCGGGTGCTTGCGGGGCGAGATCTCGAACTCGTCGAGGAGCCGGCCGGCGAGGTCCGCGTCCCAGTGCGGTCGGAGCGCGGCGTAGTAGTCGAGCGTGTCCTTCGCCTTGCTGTCGCCCCACACGTCGCCGCTCTCGCGGACGAGCTGGGTGTGCATGGTGGTCCAGGGGTTCTCGAACGGGTCCTCGAGCTCGGCGTCGGACCCGAGGCGCACGCTGCCCGAGGTCGGCCGGCGGAACGCGGCGAGGAGCGCGGCGAGCGTCGTCTTGCCGGCGCCGTTGCGGCCGAGCAGGCCGGTGATCGTCCCGGGCCGGATCGTCAGGGTGGCACCGTCGAGCGCGAGGTCGTCGGACCGCCCGTAGCGGACGACGACGTCGCGCAGCTCGACGCCGAAGGGCTCGGGGACGGTCGGGGCGGCGCTCGGGGTGGAGCTGGGCCGGGCGGTCACGGGGTCACCTCGGGGTGTCGTGGGTCGGGTGGTCGGAAGGGCCGTCGTCGCGGCGCGGGCGGCCGAGGACGTGGGCCACGATCTCGGCCGTGGGGATGTCGAGCAGGTCGGCCTGGACCAGGGCCGGGTCGAGGACCTCGGCGAAGAAGCTCTCGCGGTGGCTCTGCAGCAGGCGGTCGCGCGCCCCGGGGGCGACGAACATGCCGAGCCCCCGCCTCTTGTAGAGCACGCCCTCGTCGACGAGCAGCGCGAACGCCTTGGCCGCGGTCGCAGGGTTGATGCGGAACGTCGTCGCGAACTCCGTCGTCGACATGACCTGCTCCTCCTCTGCCGTCTCGCCCGCGAGGACCTGCGCCCGGATCATCTGGGCGATCTGGAGGTAGATGGGTTCCGGACCGTCGAACATGGCGCCCATCCTCTCCCGGTTCGCGTGTTCAGTGGTTCATTACTTGACTAATGAACCACAGACCCACCTCGCGGCGCAACCCTCATTGCCAGGGAGTACCGAGTTCCGGCGAAGCAGCACCCCGGGTGCGCGAGGTAGTACCCCGGTTGCGCGAGGTGATACCCCGGTTGCGCGAGGTGGTGCGCTGGTGTGGAGTCGAGGCTCGCGGGGAGGCAGCATGGACAGAGCGTGCGAGCTCGCCGGCGGGACGCCGTGGGCCGAGCCGCTCAGCACGTGGACGAGCCTCGCGTTCGTCGTCGCGGGAGCGGCGGTCGTCGGGGCGACGGTCCGCGCCCGCCGCCACGCGCGGTCGGGCAGCACCACGCCTCCCGTGCCCGACGACGCGGCCGCCCGACACGTGCGGCTCACCTTCGGCGTGCTGGTCGTCCTGATCGGCGTCGGCTCGGTCGTCCAGCACGGGCCGTCGCCGTCGTGGAACCCCGTGGCGCACGACCCGCCGCTGCTCGGCACGCTCGCACTCGTCGCGGCGGACGCCGTCGCCGACCTCACCGGACGCCGGATGCGCACGTGGTGGTGGCTCGCGCCGACGCTCGCCGGCGTCGCGCTCGCCGCGGTGAGCGTCCCGGCATCGACCGCGGCGCAGGTGGTCGTGGCGGTGCTCGCGGTGGCAGCGAGCGTCGTGCGGGCGAGGCGCCGACCTGCCGTCCGACGGCGCACGGTCACCGCCCTCGTGCTCCTCGCCCTGGGCGGGACGATCGGGACGCTGACCCGCGCCGGCTGGCCGCTGTGCGACACCGACGGGCCGCTGGGCGTCACGCTGCAGGGCCACGCCGTGTGGCACGTGCTCGCGGCGGTCGCGCTGTGGGTGCTCGCGCCGACGCTCGGCACGCGTCGGCCGAGGTAGTCGGTCGGGCGAGGCCGAGGTGGACGAGCAGAGCCTCGTCGAGCGCCGCGGACTGCTCCACCGCACCGGCACCGTGCGGTTCAGTCCGTCAGCACGCTCATCATCGGCTGGTTGATGAACAAGACCTGGCGACCGATCTTGAGCTCGTGCAGCGTTCCTCCGGCGACGAGTCCTCGCAGCCACTTCACCGCGGTGGGTCTCGAGACCCCGCAGCGCTCCATGACGTCGAGCGACCGCGCGTACGGGTGCTCCATGAGCAGTGCGGCGAGGTCGTGGTTCGCGGACCCGACGACGCCCCGGATGTCGTCAAGAACCGTCGCCTGCACGTCCTCGATACGGTCGATCAGTTCACTCGTGCGGACGCACGTGGCACGCACCCCCTCGATGACGTAGAGGACCCAGTCCTCCCACGCGCCGTCGGCCGTCACGGTCCGAAGCAACCGGTAGTACTCGTCCTTGGACTCGATGATGTAGCGCGAGAGGTAGAGCAGCGGAAGGTGCAGTAAGCCTGCGTCGCACAGCATGAGCACGTTCATGATCCGACCGGTGCGTCCGTTCCCGTCGGTGAATGGGTGGATCGCCTCGAACTGGTAGTGCGCCGCGGCCATCCGCACCAGCGGGTCGAGGTCTGTCGGCTCGTTGAGGAACGCGGACCAGTTGTCGAGCAGACGGTCCATCGCCTCCCGTCCAGCGGGCGGCGTGTACACGCGACGTCGCGTGGCCGGGTCACCGATGAAGACCTCGCCGCGACGGAATCCCTCGTCATGGCCGCGGATCACAGCGCAGACCTCAGCGGCCGTGTTCGCAGTCAGGGGACGACGGCCGACCTGCTCGTACCCGCGGCGGAGCGCGGACCGGTAGCGAAGTGCCTCGCGCGCGGCCGGAGTGGCCGCCACGTCGGTCACGGCGGCGGAGAAGAGTTCGTCCGTCGTCGTGACGATGTTCTCGATCTCCGAGCTCGCCTGCGCCTCGAGCAGCGGGATCGCGTTGATGAGAACCGTCGGGTTGGGCAATGCCCGTGCCCGCGCGTCGAAGCGAGCGAGCGCGTCACGGGCCCCGATCGTCGCCTTCAGCACGCGCCGTGACTCGAGCTCGACCCGCGGAGGGAGCAGCGGCAGGTCGTCGTACCGGACGTCCGGGTGCCAGGCCATGGAGTGCACACTAACGGACAGGTAAACTTCCGCGCTTGTTTTTTACGTATCTGGACGACGTGTCAAACAGCTTTACCTGTCGCCGGACCGCCACCGGGCAGCCGCCGAGGCACCGCGCGCCGCCATGCATCGCAGCCTGCGAACGAGGCCCTAGCCCGCGAGCTGCCGGTACTGCTCGGCCGGCCCAGGACACCTGGGCCGACCGAGGACCTGCTGCGGGGACTGCGGTACTACCTCGCCAGGGCGGGGGCGAAGGCGGCGCGGACGCCGTCGAGGTCCGCCGCGACGAGCTCGGCGAGCTGCACGGCGTTGAGCGCCGCGCCCTTGCGCAGGTTGTCGTTCGACACGAACAGGACGAGCCCACGGCCGCCCGGGACGGACTGGTCCGTGCGGATGCGGCCCACGAACGACGGGTCCTTGCCGGCCGCCTCGAGCGGGTTCGGCACGTCCGACAGCGCGACGCCGGGGGCGTCCGCGAGGATCTCGCGGGCCCGGTCGGGAGTGATCGCCGTGCCGAACTCGGCGTGGATCGCGAGCGAGTGGCCGGTGAACACCGGCACGCGCACGCAGGTCCCGGCGACGGCGAGCTCGGGCAGGCCGAGGATCTTGCGCGACTCGTTGCGGAGCTTCTTCTCCTCGTCCGTCTCCTCGAGGCCGTCGTCGACGATCGACCCGGCGAGCGGGACGACGTTGAACGCGACGTTGCGGGGGAAGGCCGACGGCGCCGGGAGGGCGACGGCGGAGCCGTCGTGCACGAGGCCGGTGAGCCCCGCGCCCTCGCCGTCCGCGGCGGCACCCGCCACGGCCTGCGCCCGGAGCTCCTCGGCACCGGCGAGCCCGGCGCCGGAGACGGCCTGGTAGGTCGCGACGATCAGGCGCTCGAGCCCCGCCTCGTCGGCGAGCGGCTTGAGGACGGGCATCGCGGCCATCGTCGTGCAGTTCGGGTTCGCGACGATGCCCTTGCGCGCCTCGCGCAGCGCGGCCGGGTTGACCTCGGAGACGACGAGCGGGACGTCGGGGTCCATGCGCCACGCGGAGGAGTTGTCGATGACGACGGCGCCCGCCGCGGCGAAGCGCTCGGCGTGGGCCCTCGACGTCGCGCCGCCCGCGGAGAACAGCGCGACGTCGATCCCGCGCAGGTCGTCGGTCGACGTCGCGGCGACGTCCTCCACGACGACGTCGGAGCCGCGCCACGGCAGGGTCGAGCCCGCGGAGCGCGCGGACGCGAAGTAGCGGACGCTCGCCACGGGGACGTCGCGCTCGTCGAGCAGGCGGCGCATGACCGCGCCGACCTGCCCGGTCGCGCCGACGACGGCGACGCTCAGGCCTGCCGAGGCAGAGTCGTTCTGGGTGCTCATGATCGGTTCCTCTCGTCCTCGGGTCAGCGGCCGGTGCCGGCGTAGACGACGGCCTCGCCGTCGGCGGTGTCGAGCTCGAACGCGGTGTGCACGGCGCGCACCGCGTCGTCCAGCGAGTCCTCGCGCGTGACGACGGAGATCCGGATCTCCGAGGTCGAGATCATCTCGATGTTGACGCCCGCGTCGCGCAGCGCGCCGAACAGCTTCGCCGAGACACCGGGGTGCGACTTCATGCCCGCGCCGACGAGCGAGAGCTTGCCGATCTGGTCGTCGAACTGGAGCGAGCCGAAGCCGATCTCCGCCTGCAGCGCGCTGAGCGCCGACATCGCGGCCGGGCCGTCCCCCTCGGGCAACGAGAACGAGATGTCGGTCAACCCGGTGCGCGCGGCCGACACGTTCTGCACGATCATGTCGATGTTCACGCCCGAGCCCGCGACGACCTCGAAGATCCGCGCGGCCGTGCCCGGGACGTCGGGCACGCCGACGACCGTGATCTTGGCCTCGCTGCGGTCGTGCGCGACGCCGGAGATGATCGGGGCTTCCATGACGGTCTCCTCGGGGATGTCGGCGGAGCTGGTTCCAGGGGTGGGTGCGGGGTGCCGGGCGGTGTACGCGTCGGCGCTGACGAACGTGCCCTCCTTGCCGGAGAACGACGAGCGGACGTGGATCGGCACGCCGTACCGACGGCCGTACTCGACGCAGCGCAGCGCGAGCACCTTGGCCCCGCTCGCCGCCATCTCGAGCATCTCCTCGTACGTGATGCGGTCGATCTTGCGCGCGCTCGGGACGATGCGCGGGTCGGCCGTGAACACGCCGTCGACGTCGGTGTAGATCTCGCACACGTCGGCGTCGAGGCCCGCGGCCAGCGCGACGGCGGTCGTGTCCGAGCCGCCGCGGCCGAGCGTCGTGACGTCGTTGGTCGACTCGGTGACGCCCTGGAAGCCCGCGACGATCGCGACCTGGCCCTTCTCGATCGTCTCGCGGATGCGGTGCGGCACGACGTCGACGATGCGCGCCTTGCCGTGCACGGCGTCGGTGATGACGCCCGCCTGCTGGCCGGTGAACGACTTGGCGCGGACGCCGAGGTTGGTGATCGCCATCGCGAGCAGCGACATCGAGATGCGCTCGCCCGCCGTGAGGAGGATGTCCATCTCGCGCTGCGGCGGGAGAGGGGTGACCTGCTGCGCGAGGTCGATGAGCTCGTCCGTCGTGTCTCCCATGGCGGAGACGACGACCACGACGTCGTTACCGGCCCGCTTCGCCTCGGCGATGCGCTTGGCCACCCGCTTGATGCTCTCGGCGTCGGATACCGACGATCCGCCGTACTTCTGCACGACAAGTGCCACGTGCTGCTCCGTCTGTCGCCGGCCTCCGTCTCTCTCAACGGCCCGCCGGGTGCTTGTGGGACGCTCGATGATAGGCACGCGGCCCGGGCCGGGGCCAAGTCCGTCCCGCCATCCGGTCCGGCGCGCCCGGCGCGGCCGCCGGGACACGGCTCCGGTCGGCCGACGGTCAGGCGGTGGTGCGCGACAGCCGTCGGCGGAGCTGGCTGATGCGCACGGTCCCGACGACCAGCGCGACGACGCCCACGCCGACCCCCGCGATGAGGAGGGCGAGCGCGAGCGGGACGGAGCCCTGCATGCCGAGGAACGACACGACGACGGGCTGGGTGTTCTGGAGCATGAAGACGATGAGGGCGACGAGGACGAGGGCGGCGATGCAGATGCCGACCCAGGTGGCGCCGGCACGGCTGCGTGGGGCCTTCGCCTGCCCGTTCTCGATCCCGGTCTCGCGGGACCGGTCGGCGCGGTCGTGGCGGTAGCCGCCGGGATGACCGTTGGTCGCGGGGGTGAGCGGGGTGGTGGCCATGACGGCCTCCTCCGGGGTTCCGGGCCCGCGCGCCTCAGGAGGGGCACGTTCGCCGCGGATGTCCTGATCGTACGCGCGCTTCCTGGGAGGACTCCTGGGAGCCGCCGTGGATCGCCTGGACGTCCGCCCGGACCGCTAGCGGCCGAGGTCGGCGGCGAGGGGGCACGTGAACGGGTCGCGTGCGCGGCCCTGCACGTCGTTGAGATAGCCGACGACGATCCGGTAGGACGCGAAGAACCCCACCTCCGTGTACGTCACGCCGAGCTGGGAGCAGTACTCGCGGACGAGGGGCTGGACCCGCTTGAGGTTGGGGCGCGGCATGCTGGGGAACAGGTGGTGCTCGACCTGCCGGTTGAGCCCTCCCATGAGGAGGTCCACGACCGCGTTCCCGCGGATGTTGCGCGACATGAGCACCTGCCGGCGCAGGAAGTCGACGTCGGCGGTGGCCGGGACGATGGGCATCCCCTTGTGGTTCGGTGCGAACGCGCCGCCGAGGAGGATGCCGAACACGACGAGCTGCACCGCGAGGAACGCGCCGGCGACGGCCGGAGGCAGCAGCAGGCCGAGGGCCACCAGGTACAGGACGAGCCGGGCCAGCAGGACCGGGACCTCCACGCCCCGGTGCGGCACGCGGCCCCGGCGGAGGACGGACCGCACGCTCGAGACGTGCAGGTGGAGTCCTTCGAGGGCGAGCAGCGGGAAGAAGTACCAGCCCTGCCGGCGGGCGAGCCACCCGCGCCAGCCGCGGCGGCTGGCGAGGACGGCGGGCGTGAAGGCGATGACGCCCGGCTTGATGTCCGGGTCGTGGCCCTCCTGGTTGGGGGCTGCGTGGTGGGCGTCGTGCTTGGCCGTCCACCACGCGTGGCTCAGCCCGACGAGCCCGTTCGCCAGGACGCGCGCCGTCCAGTCGTTCCACGCCCGGGAGCGGAAGATCTGCCGGTGCGCGCTGTCGTGCCCGAGGAACGCGAGCTGGGCGAGGACGAGCGAGAGCGCGGCGGCGAGGGCGAGCTGCCACCACGAGTCGCCCACGACCACGATCGCGGTCCAGACGCCGACGAGCGCGGCGAGCGTGAGGATCATCCGCAGCCAGTAGTACGTGTACCGGCGGCGGAGCAGCCCGGACTCGCGGACGATCTTCGCGAGGACCGAGTAGTCGCGCGCTACGGAGCGGGTCGCCGCGCTCGTGCGCGGCGCGGGTCCGGTCGCCGTCGGCCGGTCACTCGAAGCGGACACGATCGGACTCGGTCTTGACCGTGGCAGCGCGCTGGACCTCGGTGGCGCGCCACCCGGCGAGCTCGTCGGCCCGGCGGGTGCGCTCGGTCGCGATCGTCGTCGCGACGTCGCGGAGCACGGCCGCGATCTCCCGTGCCAACCCGGCCTCGAGCATCGCCAGGTTCGTGTTCGCGATGACGAGGCGGCGGTCCTCGACCGTGAGCCGGATCCCGGGATAGCCCCGGTCGGCCAGCAGCTCGGTGACGGCGGGCAGCTCGATGAGCCCCTGCTCCTGCCCCGAGACCCGGCGCGAGAAGACCGCCGAGACGGTGTAGACGTCGGGCGCGTCGTCGGTGCCGAGCTCGCGCGGCAGCATGGTGTCGAGGACGCCGCGCAGGTGCAGCGTGCTCTCGTCGACCTGGTCGAAGGACAGGGCGGTCGTGGCGGTCATGGCGTCGTCCGATCATCGGAGCCGGCTCGCCGGCTCGCATCCGCCGCTGTCTCAGCGGGCGGTGAGGCGCCAGGCGTCCCAGTCAAGGAGATCGGGGACTCGTCCTCCAGGTCGGGTTCGGAACCACCGTCGTCGTCCCACCGCGCGTCCGACCCGTCGTCCTCCGCGACAGGGTCGTCGCGGTGCGGGCGAGAGCTGGTTCGATCGGCCTCGCGTGGGCCGATCCGGCGATCAACCACGTTCTCGACACTACACCCGTGCGCTGCGCGCGGGACGGACCGGAGAGGTCGGCACCGCACCGGGCGACGGCCCGCGAGGACCCGCCCTCCCGGCCCGGTCGCCGCCCGCGACGACGGCGTACCCCAGGCCGACGACGACCGCGCCGCCGACGAGGTTGCCGAGTCCCACCCAGGCGACGTTGCGCCCGAAGTCGGCCCACGTCGTCCAGCCGTCGCCCGTGAAGAGGCCGAGCGAGAAGGTCGTCATGTTGGCGACCACGTGCTCGAAGCCCGAGGCGATGAACGCGAGGACGGCCCAGAAGATCACGATCGCCCTGCCCGCCTCGGAGGTCAGCCGGCCGCACGCCCAGATCGCGGCGCACACGAGGACGTTGCACAGGATGCCGCGCGCGAGGAGCTCGGGTCCGGTCTCGTGCGCCTTGGCGGTGAGCATCGTGGCGACCATGTCGCCCGCGGCGGCGTTCGTGCGCAGGACGCCCGACTGCACCACGAGCCAGGCGAACGCCATCGAGCCGGCGAGGTTCCCGGCGAGACAGGACGTCAGCGTCCCGATCGCGGGACCGAGCCGGACCGTGCGCGTCGCGACGCCCTGCGCGAGGATCATCATCGCCGACGTCGCGAGCTCGGCGCCGGCGAGCACGACGAGGGTCAGCGCCGCCGCGAAGACGGAACCTGCGACGAGCCGCTCGGCCGGCGCGCCGGCGGCGAGGAACGGTCCGGCCGTGGCCACCATGAGCACGACGCCGACCCCGACGTAGGCGCCCGCGAGCGCCGACGCGACGAGGTAGCGACCCGGGTGCCGGGCGGCGGCGACCTTGGCCCGGGCCGCGTCGGACTGGAGGGTCAACGCCTGGGCGAGGGTCTGCACGACTCGATCCTCGCGGGTGCCCGCAGCACCCGACAGGGTCCCTGGTCGGTCGGGAGCGGGACCGAGGTCGCGCGCGGGACCGTGGTCGCGCGCGGGGCCGGGGGTCGGGTCAGAGCGGCGACGGCCTCGGTTCGACGACGGCCGCGACGATCGCCTCGATGGCGAACTCGCTCACCTCGCCGAGGTCGACGAGCGTGGGGTCGAGGAGCCACTGGACCTGGAGCCCGTCCATGACGGCGAGGATCGCGGCGGCCGCGTGCCGCACGGTCGCCGGCGCCTCGACGCCGCGCGCGGCGCACAGCTCCTCGAACGCCTCGACGGCCTCGGCGCGCAGGGTGCGGTAGCGGATCTCGAAGAACTCACGCGCCGGGTGCCCGTCGGTGACGGACTCGGCCGACAGCACGGCGTACGCCTGGACGATGCCGGCGCGCTGGGCGTTGAGGAACGCGGTCCGCACGAGGTGGCGGAACATCTCCAGCCCGCCGGGGATGTGCTGGGGCTCGAGCTCGGCGACGTCGGTCTCGTCGCGGTACCGCAGGACCTCGAGCAGGAGGTCGTCCTTGGACCCGAAGTGGTGGAGGATCCCGGCGTGCGTCATGCCGACCTGCTCGGCGATCTCGGCGAGCGGCCCGTTGTGGTAGCCGCGGCTGCCGAACGTCACCATCGCGGCGCGGAGGATCTCCTCACGACGGCGCACGGTCGCCGCGCGCATCCGGGGACGCCTCTCGCTCGTGCTGCTGGGCATCGTCGCCTCCGTTCGTCGTCGCCGCTGTCGCCGTCGTCCGCCCTGCTGACGGTGCTGCCGTCTGCCGTCTCCGGCGCAGCCCGTCCGGCCGGCCGCCGTCGACGGGCCTGCGCCGGGGTGATCCTACGCATGCCCAGACGCTTCCTGCAGCACGCTGTCGGCGTCATCCGTCGAACAAATGCCCGCTGACCTGCGGAGACGCAGATTCTTGCCAACTTACTAACTGCACGGTAAGTTCATCGCCACAGCCGCTCGACGACGAGGAGCCTTCGTGACACCGCAGTCCCGCCCGGGAGCCGACGCCTCCCCGGAGCTCGACGACCTGCGCACCCGTGCGCAGCGTCTGCCGCTCCGCGAGAAGGTCCGGCTCCTCACCGGGCAGTCGATGTGGCGCACGCACGGCCACGACGGACTGGCGCTGCGCCCGGTCGTCCTGTCCGACGGCCCCGTCGGCGTCCGCGGCACGAGCGAGGTCGAGGGCGAGACCTCGATCCTGTTCCCCTCCCCCAGCGCGATCAGCGCGACGTGGGACCGCGACGTCGCGCACGAGACCGGCCGGGCCTTCGCCCGCGAGGCGCGCACCCACGGCGTCGACGTCGTGCTCGCCCCCCAGGTCAACATCCAGCGCACACCCGTGGGCGGCCGGCACTTCGAGTGCTACGCCGAGGACCCGTTCCTCACGGCGGAGATCGGCACGGGTGTCGTGCGCGGCCTCCAGGACGAGGGCGTCGCGGCGTGCGTCAAGCACTACGTCGCCAACGACTCCGAGACGGACCGCACGAGCTACGTCGCGCACGTCGACCCGCGCACGCTGCGCGAGGTCTACCTCGCCCCGTTCGAGGCGGCGGTCGACGCCGGCGCGTGGTCGGTCATGGCGGCGTACAACCAGGTGGACGACGACACCGAGACGGCGCCGATGACGGCCCACCGGCACCTCGTCACCGACGTCCTCAAGCGCGAGCTCGGGTTCGACGGCGCGGTCGTCTCGGACTGGGTCGCGACGCACACCACCGCGGAGTCGGCGAACGGCGGGCTCGACCTCGTCATGCCGGGTCCCGGCGGGCCCTGGGAGGACCGGCTCGTGCGCGCCGTCGAGGACGGCCTCGTGCCCGAGGCGGAGATCGACGACAAGGTCGCGCGCCTCCTCCTCCTCGCCCGCCGGGTGGGCGCGCTCGACGAGCCGGCCCGTCCCCTGACGTACGACGGCGACCTGCGCGAGCTCGTGCGCCGCACCGCCGCGCGCGGCACGGTCGTCCTGCGGTCCGACGCCGAGAACCCCGTCTGGGACCGACCCCCGCCGCGCTCGATCGCGCTCGCCGGCCCCAACGCGGTGCGTCCGCACGTGCTCGGCGGGGGCAGCTCGACGGTCGTCCCGACGCACGTCGTCACCCCGGCCGAGGGACTCGCCGCCCGCTGGCCCGACGCGTCGCTCACCGTGTCCCGCGGGGGCGACGCGCGCCGTCTGGCACCGCGCCTCGACCTGACCGCACGGTCCCTCCCCGACCAGGCCCTCCAGGTCACGTGGCTCGACGCCGAGGGCGCGACGTTGCGCAAGGAGGTCCTCGCGCACTGGGACGGCTTCCTGCGCGACCTGCCGGACACGGTCGACACCGTCGTGCTCGAGGCGGACGTCCTGCTCGACGAGCCGGGCGACCACACGCTCGAGGTCGGCACCGTGCCCGGTCACACGATCGAGGTCGACGGCGTCGTCGTCGCGCACGACCCGCACCGCTCGGGCGTCGAGGTCATCCTCGACTCCTCGATCAACAACCCGGTCGGCGTCCCGGCGCTCGTGCACGTCGACGCCCCGCGCTGCGTCCGCGTCACCGCGTCGCTCCTCGTCACCCGCGCACAGGGCTACGGCAACATGGTGCGCGCCGAGCTGCGGCACCGCGTCCCGGCCCCGTCCGTCGAGCAGGAGATCGCCGAGGCGGTCGACGCCGCCCGCGCGGCGGACCTCACCGTCGTCGTCGTCGGGACGAACGAGGAGGTCGAGTCGGAGGGCTGGGACCGGACCTCGCTCGCGCTGCCCGGCCGTCAGGACGAGCTCGTCGAGCGCGTGCTCGACGCCGACCCGGACGCGGTCGTCGTGGTCAACGCCGGCGCCCCCGTCCTCCTCCCGTGGCTCGACCGCGCGCGCACCGTGCTGTGGGTCTGGTTCCCGGGCCAGGAGGCCGGGCACTCGATCGCCGACGTCCTCGCGGGCGCCGTCGAGCCGACCGGACGCCTGCCGTGGACGCTCCCCGCGGACGCGGCCGACGTCCCGGTCCCCCACGCCGTCCCCGCCGGTGGCGTGGTCGAGTACACCGACGGCGTGCACGTCGGCCACCGCGCCTGGGTGCGCTCGGGCCGCGTGCCCGCGGCGCCCTTCGGGCACGGCCTCGGCTGGACCACCTGGTCCTACGACGAGGTCGCACCCGCGACCTGGACGCCCGACGGCGACGCCGCCGTCGTCGTCCGTGTCACCAACACCGGGACCCGACACGGTCGCGAGACCGTCCAGGTCTACCTCGAGGCCCCGGTCGCGCACCGCGACCGACCGTCGCGCTGGCTCGGCGGGTTCGCCTCCGTCGACGTCGCGGCGGGCGGGTCCGCCCACGTCACCGTGACCGTCCCGCGCCGGAGGTTCGAGGTGTGGGACACCGACAGCGAGCGCTGGGACCTGCCCGCCGGGACGTACCGGCTCCGGGTCGGGCGCTCGATCGACGACCTCCGCCTGGACACCGCGGTCCGGGCGCTGGAGAGCACCACCGGACGGGAGTAGCACCACCACCGGACCGCGGCACCACCCCTGCACCGCCCCCTTTCGTCCCGGCACCGGCCGGGCCGACGTTCTCGAAGGAGAGACTCATGAGGTTGAAGGCCTCCGCGATCGCGCTCGGCGTCGCGACTGCCCTCGTGCTCACCGGCTGCTCGGCGTCGTCCGGCGACGGCGACACCGACACGACCACCGGCGCCGGCGGCGCCGCCCTGACGATCGCCAAGCCCGACGGCGCGATCGCGACCGAGTCGAACAACCCGTGGATCGGGGACTCGTCGGCGCTCAAGCTCGGCTACGTCAACGCGATCTACGAGCCAGTGGGCTTCGTCAACGTCGTGAGCCCGAGCGACCCGGTCAAGCCGTGGCTCGCGTCGGAGATCGTGTGGTCCGACGACTACACGTCCGTCCAGCTCACCACGCAGAGCGACGTGACGTGGAACGACGGCGAGCCGCTCACCGCCGACGACATCGCGTTCTCCTACCAGATCCTCCTCGACACGCCGGAGCTCAACACCGCGGCGCTGCCGCTCGAGAGCGTCACGGTCGACGGCGACGTCGTCACGCTGACGTTCACGAGCTCGATGTACGCGAAGCAGGACAAGGTGCTGCACCGCTACGTCGTGCCGAAGCACGTGTGGGAGGGCGTCGCCGACCCGACGACGGAGGTCAACCCCGAGCCCGTCGGCACCGGCCCGTACACGCTCGAGAGCTTCAGCACGGAGAGCGTCGAGCTCACCGCGCGCGACGACTACTGGGGCGGCGAGCTCGCGGTCCCGACGCTGTACTACGTGTCGTACAACGACAACAGCGCCCTGACGACCGCGCTCGCCAACGGCGACGCCGACTGGGCGCAGGCGTTCCTCCCCAACGTGCAGTCGGCCTACGTCGAGAAGGACCCGGACCACAACGTCTACTGGGCCCCCGCCGGCCTCGGCGTCGACGCGATGTTCGTCAACACGACGAAGAAGCCGTTCAGCGACGTGGCGTTCCGCCAGGCGGTGAACATGGTGGTCGACCGCACGCAGCACCAGCAGATCGCGCGCGAGGACGGCGTGCCCCTGCTCACCTCGGTCACCGGCCTCCCCCAGCCCGCGGGCGACCCGTACATCGCCGAGGAGTTCCAGGGCGAGGAGTACGCGGTCGACGTGGACGGCGCCAAGAAGGTCCTCGAGGACGCCGGCTACACCCTCGACGGTGAGGCGCTCGTCGACCCGGACGGCGAGCCCGTCACGTTCGAGCTCACCGTCCCGCAGGGCTGGAACGACTACGTCACGGGCATCAGCCTCATCGCCGAGTCGGTCAAGGCGCTCGGCGTCGAGGCCACCGTCACGACGCCCGACTCCGACTCCTGGTGGGCCGCGAAGGGCACGGGCGACTTCGACGCGATCCTGCACTGGACCGAGACGGGCGCGACCCCGTACGACCTGTACAGCGACATGATGGACGGCCGCTGGCTCAAGCCGGTCGGGGAGGCCGCGGACTACAACTTCGGCCGCTACGACAACCCCGAGGCGACCGCCGCGCTCGACGAGTTCGCCAACGCGACGGACGACGCCACGCGCACCGCCGCGATCGAGAAGGTCCAGAAGATCTTCGTCGAGGACGTCCCGGCGATGCCGATCGGCACGCGCCCGTTCATCAGCGAGTTCAACACGCGGAACTACACGGGCTGGCCGAGCGACGCCGACCCGTACACCAACGCGGACCCGACGCAGCCGTCGGCCGTGCTCATCCTCACCGAGCTCGAGCCGGTGGAGTGACGCACGACCCGTCGTGACCATCGCGCGGCGGGCGCGCTAGGGCCCCGGTCCTCGGCGCACCCGCCGCGTCACGGCGCAGCACCACGCACGCGTGCTCGCGCCCCGCACCGCCCGCACCCCACGAACAGGTTGGACGAGTGAACACCGATCCCCTGCTGACCGTCACGGACTTCAGCGTGGTCTACGACGTCGACCCCCCGGTCGAGGCCGTGTCCGACGTCTCCTTCACGCTGCACCGCGGCGAGATCCTCGGTCTCGCCGGCGAGTCCGGCTGCGGCAAGACCTCGCTCGCGTACGGCGTGCAGCGCCTCCTCAAGCCGCCCGCCGTCATCCCGTCGGGCCACGCGGTCTTCCACGACGAGTCCGGCGAGGACGTCGACATCGCCGCGCTGTCCGAGACCGCGCTGCGCCGGTTCCGCTGGGACAAGGCGTCGATGGTCTTCCAGGGCGCGATGAACGCGCTCAACCCGGTCACGAAGATCGGCAAGCAGCTCGGCGACGTCTTCGAGACCCACCGCCCCGGGATGAGCCGCGCCGAGCGGACGCGCGAGTGCGGCGACCTGCTCGACCTCGTCGGCGTGGGCCGCGAGCGCCTGCGCTCGTACCCGCACGAGCTGTCGGGCGGCATGCGCCAACGCGTGATGATCGCGATGGCGCTCGCCCTCAAGCCGCAGCTCATGATCATGGACGAGCCGACCACCGCGCTCGACGTGCTCGTGCAGCGCGAGATCCTCCAGCAGATCTCGGACCTGCGCAGGCAGTTCGGGTTCTCCGTCATCTTCATCACCCACGACCTGCCGCTGCTGCTCGAGATCTCCGACCGCATCGCCGTGATGCGACAGGGCCGCATCGTCGAGCTCGACACGGCGTCGAACATCTACCACCACGCGCAACACGAGTACACGCGCACGCTCCTCGGCTCGTTCCCCAGCCTCACGGGCGAGCGCGGCGGGTTCGTGCGCGGGCACCACGCCGGCGCGGCAGGAGGTGCGGTCGCATGACCACGCTCGAGCTCTCCCACGTCAGCAAGCGCTACCGCGTCCGCGGCGCGGGCGACATGCTCGCGCTCGACGACGTCAGCTTCACCCTCACCTCCGGGCGCACGGTCGCGCTCGTCGGGCAGAGCGGGAGCGGCAAGTCGACGATCGCGAAGATCCTCACCCAGCTGGAGCGCGCGACGTCGGGCAGCATCCTGCTCGACGGCTCGCCGATCCCCCAGCGGGGCCGGGCGCTGCGCCGCTACCGGCAGCAGGTGCGCATGGTCTTCCAGGACCCGTTCGCGTCGCTCAACCCGTCGCACACGATCCGGCACCACCTCGAGCGGCCGCTGCTCCTCGACCACGTGGTCCCGAAGGACGAGGTCGACGACGAGGTGCACCGCCTCCTCGAGCGCGTGCACCTCGACGCCGGGGTGGTCGAGCGCCGCCCGCACGAGCTGTCCGGCGGTCAGCGCCAGCGCGTCGCCATCGCACGCGCGCTTGCGTCGCGGCCGTCGCTGCTCATCGCCGACGAGCCCGTCTCGATGCTCGACGTCTCGATCCGTCTCGGCGTGCTCAACCTGCTCGCCGAGCTGCAGCGCGCGTCGAACCTCGGGGTCCTCTACATCACGCACGACCTCGCGACGGCGCGGCACTTCAGCGACGAGATCATGGTCCTGCACCACGGCGTCGTCGTGGAGCACGGCCCCGCCGACGACGTGATCCTCGACCCCCAGCACCCCTACACCCGCGCGCTGCGCGACGCCTCGCCGAACCCGGAGGTCCACTTCTCCGGTGCCGGGGCGGCGACCGACGCGTCGAGGAGCCGACCGTGAGATTCTTCGCCCGCCGCACCGCCTTCTACCTGTTCACCGCCTGGGCGGCCATCACCATCAACTTCTTCCTGCCCCGCATGATGAAGGGCGACCCGGTCTCCGCCTACCTGGCGAAGAACCAGGGCAAGGTCAGCCCGGAGGCCGCGGCCTCGCTGCGCACGCTCTTCGGTCTCGACGAGGACAGGTCGCTGTTCCAGCAGTACGTCGACTACTGGGGGCTCATGCTCTCCGGCGACCTCGGGCGCTCGTTCTCCAAGGGCCTCGCTCCCGTCGGGGACGTCATCGCGGTCGCCCTGCCCTGGACGCTCGGCCTGGTCGGCATCGCGACGATCATCAGCTTCTTCCTCGGCAGCGCCCTGGGCGCGGTCGTCGGCTGGCGCCGCGGCAGCCGTGCGGACGCGATCGTCCCGGTCGCGACGTTCATGTCGACCGTCCCGTACTTCTGGATGGGCCTCATCGCGATCGCCGTCTTCTCCAGCGCGCTCGGCTGGTTCCCCGCGTCCCACGCGTACAGCAAGGGCGCGAGCCCGGAGTGGTCGTTCGAGTTCGCGTGGGACGTGATCCAGCACGGCACGCTGCCCGCGCTGACGATCGTCGTCGCGTCGCTCGGCGGCTGGGTCCTCGGGATGCGCAACATGCTCATCACCGTGCTCGACGAGGACTACGTGACCGTGGCGCAGGCCAAGGGCCTGAGCCCGCGCCGCGTCCTGTCCGGCTACGCATCGCGCAACGCCGTCCTGCCGCAGCTGTCGAGCTTCGCGCTGTCCCTCGGGTTCATCGTCGGCGGCACGCTCGTCATGGAGCTCGTCTTCTCCTACCCGGGTGTCGGCAAGCTCCTCCTCGACGCCACGAACGCGAAGGACTACCCGCTCATGCAGGGCCTGTTCCTCGTCATCACGCTGTCCGTCCTCGTGGCGAACATCCTGGCGGACGTCGCGCACGCCGCCCTCGACCCGCGCACCCGCGCGACGGAGGCCTGAGCCATGACGTCCACCTCGACCTCCACGAACGGCACGCCGTCCGCGCCGGACGCGCCGACCTCCGGGCCGACGTCGCCCGTCCGGACGACGACCGGTCCCACGTCGTCCGCCCCGGCGCCCACGGGGGCGAGCCCGCGTGCCCGCTCGCGCAGAGCCCGCCTCGGGCGCGGCTTCGCGATGTTCCGCAACGGCAAGTCGCTGACCGGGCTCGCGATCCTCGGGTTCTTCACCGTGCTGGCCGTGTTCGGCGACCTCATCGCGCCGTACGGGCCGCTCGACAAGGACTTCACGGCGCTCAAGCAGCCGCCGTCGGGCCAGCACTGGCTCGGCACGACGCACATGGGCGAGGACGTGCTCAGCCAGATCATCTACGGCACGCGCGGCGTGCTCGTGGTGGGGTTCGTGTCCGGCATCATCGCGACGCTGGTCGCCGTGGTGGTCGGCGTCACGGCCGGGTACGTGGCCGGCTGGCGCTCCGAGTCGCTGTCCGCGCTGACGAACGTCTTCCTCGTGCTCCCCGGCCTGCCGCTGATGATCATCGTCGCGTCGCAGTACGAGAACCCGAGCCTGCTCCTCATCTCGACCGTGCTCGCCATCACGGGCTGGGCGTGGGGCGGTCGCGTGCTGCGCGCCCAGACCATGTCGCTGCGCAACCGCGACTTCATCCAGGCGGCGCGGGCCAACGGCGAGCCGATCCACCGGATCATCGCCGTCGAGATGCTCCCGAACCTCACGGCCATCATCGCGTCGAGCTTCGTCGGCACGGTGACCGCCGCGGTGCTGGGCCTGACGACGCTCGCGTTCATCGGCGTCATCCCCATCACCAACCTCAACTGGGGCACGATCCTCTTCTGGGCGCAGCAGAACGGCGCGTTCCCCGACTACTGGTGGTGGTACGTCCCCGCCGGCCTGTGCATCGCGCTGCTCGGCATGGCGCTGTCGCTCGTCAACTTCGGCATCGACGAGTACGTCAACCCGCGCCTGCGCTCGGCGGGCGAGCGCGCCCGCGCGGCGCGCAGGAAGGGCTACAAGGTCACGAGCGGCGTGACGACCGTGAGCGACCGGCCCGATCTCCTCGACCGGAGCGTGGCGCCACCGCTGCCGGACTCCCCCGCGCCGGACGGCGTGGACACGTCGCAGGTCGCGACCGAGGGGGAGGACGAGGAGACCATCGCGACGGGATGGCCGCACCGCTCGGTGTGACCGCCCTGCGCGAGAGCAGGCGGGGGGCCGCTCAGCACCCCCGCCGACGACGGCCCCGACCCGGGCACGCCTGACGTGCAGCACGCCCCTGCTGCACGACGGCCGCCGGGTCGGGGCCCGCGTCGTCCCTCCCGCGTCGTCCCACTCGCGTCGTCCCGCTCGAGTCGACCCGCCGCTGAGGGCGAGCGTTCAGACCAGGTCGCGCACGACGTCGGACCCGAGCTTGAGGATCAGCGCACCGACCACGACGACGAAGACGACGCGGACGAACCCGCTCCCCTTCGCGACCGCCATGCGCGCGCCGACGTACGCGCCGAGCAGGTTCGCCGCGCCCATCAGGAGGCCGAGCCCCCACAGGACCGCGCCGTACGGGACGAAGAAGATCAGCGCGCCCGCATTGGTCGCGAAGTTCGCGATCTTCGCGAGCGCGGACGCCGGCAGGAACGCGTACCCCAGGATGCTCACGAGCGAGATGACGAAGAAGGTGCCCGTCCCAGGACCGAGCAGGCCGTCGTAGGTGCCGATGACGAGCCCGATGCCCGCCGCGGCCCACCGGTGGCCGTTGCCCTCCCAGCGCAGGTTCGTCGCGTGGCCCAGCTTCGGCTTCGCGATCGTGTAGGTGGCGACGGCCACGAGCACGACGAGGATGATCGGCGTGAACAGGTCGGCCGGGATCCGGGACGCGAGCGCCGCTCCCCCGATCGCGCCCACCAGGGCGGCGAGCGCCATCGGGCCGGCGGTGCGCAGGTCGGGACCCACGCGCCGGTAGAACGTCGCCGCGCTGACCGACGTGCCCATGATGCTCGCGAGCTTGTTCGTCGCGAGCGCCTGGACCGGGCTGATGCCCGGGACGAGCAGCAGCGCGGGGAGCTGGATCAGCCCGCCCCCGCCGACCACGGCGTCGATCCATCCCGCCGTGAGCGCGGCGAGCACGAGGAGGGCGATCGTCAGGCCGTCGATCTCGAGCCCGCCGGTGGACGGGAGGACGAAGGCTGGCAGCACCCACTAGTGGTACCACGGCGTCAGCGTCCTCCGTGTCCACCGGGTCCACTGACAACGCGTAACCGATCGGTTACGCTTCGTGGGTGGACGCGTTCGAGGCCCTGTCCGACCCGGTCCGTCGGGATCTCCTCCTCGCGCTGCGCCGCGGAGACCTGTCGGCCGGCGACCTCGCGGCCTCGCAGCCCGGTGTCTCCCGGCCGGGGGTGAGCCGGCACCTGCGGGTCCTGCGCGAGGCCGGGCTCGTCGCCGTCGTGCCCGACGGGAGGCGTCGCGTCTACTCGCTGCGCCCCGACGCCCTCGCCCCCGTGAGCGCGATCGTCGCGGCCCTCGCCGGCGTCGTGCCACCCGTCCCTGCCCGAGCCCTCGACGGCCTCGACCTCGAGGTCCGCCGCACCACCCGAGAGCGCCGCGCCGAGCCGGGCGCGGGCCGACACGAGGAGATCGCATGAGCGACCCGACGACCCCGACCCCCTCCGCCCCCACGGGCCCCGTGCCGCACGGGACGGTCGAGCACGGGCCGGCGGGCCCCGAGCTCGTCGTCACGCGCACGTTCCGCGCCCCCGCCGCCGACGTGTGGGCGAGCCTCACCGAGCCGGAGCGGCTCGCCCGGTGGATCGGGTACTGGGAGGGCGACCCCTCGACGGGCCGCGTCCAGTTCTTCATGACCGCCGAGGGGGACGACCCCGAGCCCGAGGAGTACCGCATCACGCGGTGCGAGCCCCCGCACCGGTTCGCCGGGGACACCGCCATGGGGGACCAGACCTGGCACCTCGCGTTCGACCTCGCCGAGGAGGACGGCGTCACGACGCTGACGTTCCGCCAGGTGCTCGGCCCGTCCGACGACGCCCGGAACGTCGGCCCGGGGTGGGAGTACTACCTCGAGCGGCTCACCGCGGTGCGCGAAGGGCGGGACGTCGCGACCGTCGAGTGGGAGCCCTACCTCGCCGGTCTGGCCGACCACTACGAGCAGGCCCAGGCGAACGCCTCCTGAGCCGGTCGGTCAGGACTGCAGGGCGTCGTACTCCGCCTCTGCCGCGACGTCGTCCTCGACGTCGAGCCGCAGGTGGGCGAGGGCGCTCTGCAGGACGCGCAGGCCGCTCGCGGCGCGCTCGCCCCACAGCGACACGTAGGAGAACTGCCACCACCACAGCCCTTCGAGCTCGCGTCCCGCCTCGAAGTGCTGCAAGCCCTTCGCGAGGCACTCGGCGACGCACGCCAGGTCGCCGGACAACGACGCCGCCCCGACGTCGGCGCCGACGAGCGGGTCCGTGATCTCGACGTAGTCGTCGAAGCCGTCGAACAGCCGGGACAGCGCGGTGCGCAGCGGGTCGAGGTCGGTGTCCGGGCCGGCGTCCGGCTCGAACCGCTCGACGGGCACGACGTCGCCCATCGCCCCGAGCCGTGCGCCGACGGCCAGGACGTCGGACAGCGCGAGGAGCAGCAGCGGGAGCACCGCCCCCGGGGTCGCGCCGGCGGCGACCTGTGCCGTCGTCGTGAGGTACGCGCGGGCCTCCGCGGCCGTCTCCTCGGCGATCTCGCGCAGCTCCGGGTCGTGCTGGATCTCGCCCATGCCGGTCCCTTCCGTCAGCCGCCGATCAGGCGACGTCCCTCGAACGCCCGCCCGAGGGTCACCTCGTCGGCGTACTCCAAGTCTCCCCCGACAGGTAGTCCGGAGGCGAGGCGAGTCACGCGCAGACCCATCGGGCCGAGCATGCGCGCGAGGTAGGTCGCGGTGGCCTCGCCCTCGACGTTCGGGTCGGTCGCGAGGATGACCTCCGTGACCTGCCCGTCCGCGAGGCGCGTCATGAGCTGCGCGATCCGCAGGTCACCCGGTCCGACGTTCTCGATCGGGTTGATGGCGCCGCCGAGCACGTGGTACTTCCCGC
The DNA here is from genome assembly GCF_943181405.1 of Cellulosimicrobium sp. Marseille-Q4280. Classification (GTDB taxonomy): domain Bacteria; phylum Actinomycetota; class Actinomycetes; order Actinomycetales; family Cellulomonadaceae; genus Cellulosimicrobium. The sequence goes on along the minus strand of NZ_CALPBY010000001.1, from coordinate 371,240 downwards.
GGAACTCGCGCGTGCGCTCGATCGCGACGACGTCCTTGGGCTCCTCGACGACGCAGATCACGTCGACCGAGCGCCGCGGGTCGGCGCAGATGCGGCACTGCTCGGACTCGGCGACGTTCCCGCACGTGTCGCAGAACCGGACGCGCGCCTTGACCTCGGTGAGCGCGTCGACGAGGCGCCGCACGTCCACGGCGTCGGTCGCGAGGAGGTGGAACGCGATGCGCTGCGCGCTCTTGGGCCCGACGCCGGGGAGTCGGCCGAGCTCGTCGATCAGGTCCTGGACAGCGCCTTCGTACACTCCCCCAGCCTACGGGGCGTCGCCGACGTGCCCGGCCGCCGCTCCGGACGTCGCGACGAGCTCGACCTCGAAGCCGTCCGTGTCCTCGAGATAGGCGGCGTAGTGGTCGGGACCGCCCGCGAACGGATGCCGGTCGCCGAAGAGCAGCGCCCACCCGTGCTCGCCCGCCGCTGCCACGAGAGCGTCGACGTCGCTGCGCGAGCCGGTGTCGAAGGCCAGATGGTTGAGGCCGGGCAGCGTGCGGTCGTGCTCGTCCGCAGCCAGGGCGGGGCTCTGCTCGACGACCACGTACGTCGGACCGAGCCGCCAGCTCCGGCCGCCTTCCCAGCGCTGGTAGGGCACGTAGCCGAGCGCGGTCAACAGCCATCCCCAGGACCGCTCCGCGCGGGAGAGGTCGGGAACCCACAGCTCGACGTGGTGCAGCGCACCGCGCGGCACGGTCAGGCGCCCGGGTCCTGGATCTCCTCGACGATCTTGCCGTCGAGGAGCCGCACGACGAGCTGCGCGCCGACCAGACCCGTGGAGACGATGTCCGGGTCGTCGGCGGAGGGCGCGTCGTCCTCCGGTGCGACGCGCACGGGCGTCGTCGCCCGGACGGAGGCACGGCGCTCCGCCTCGCGGCGCTCCGCGGCCTGCCGGGGCGTCTCCCCCGCCGCGGGCGCCGGTGCGGGCCGCTGGCGTTCCTGCTCGACGACCGGCTCCGGCTCCGGGCCGTCGTCGAGGTCCGCGGGTGGCTCGGACAGCGACGCACCGGCCAGCCACGCCTCGTCGGCAGCATCGACCGCGCCGCCCGAGGGACCAGGCCGGTCGTCCGCGACGGCGGTGCGCGCCGTCGTACCGGGTGAGGGCGCGGCTCCGCGCGACGGCGCTGCGCCGAGCGAGGACGGGTCGACGGATCCAGCGGCATCCGACGGCGCCGTCACGGCGATCGTCGCCGGTGCGCCCGCGAGCCATGCCGCGTCGGCCGCGTCGATCACCGTGGCCCGAGGTGACGGGGACGACTCCTGGTGGACCGGTCGCTCCTGCAGCGCCACGGCTCCGCCGCGCGAGGCGTCCAGCACCGCGCTGCTGGAGCCCACCGGCGAGCTCGCGAGCACCGGGGCGGCGCTCGCCCGCGCGGGAGAGGACACGCCGGCCGGTGGTGCGACGTCGTCGCCCGGCGAGGTGTTCGCAGGGACCGCGTCGTCAGCGGGCCACGACGCGGGCTCGACATCTGCGCCCGGGTCCGGCACCGCGGCACCCCCCGGATCCCCGGGTCCGGCGACGGGGGCCGAGCCGCCCCCGCCCCCGCCTCCGCCCCCTCCGTGACCCTGGCCATGACCGTCCTCGGCGAGGCGCGCCTCGACCCGCAGCTGGAGACCGAGCGTCTGGTAGACGGCGTCCTGGACGGCCGCCGTGTGCCGCGAGGACGAGAACGTCCGGGCGAGCCCCGGCGACGGGAACGCCAGGAACAGCACGTCCGGGTGCAGCTCCGCCACCTGCGCGTTCATGCTGACGAGCGACCACGTCGCGCGGCTCGAGCTCAGCGTCTCGAGCACCTCGGGCCAGCGCCGCCGCAGCTCCTCCGTCGTCATCGACGGTGCCCCGGACGCCACGCCCGACGGGACCGCGGTCGTCGTCTCCTCGCGCTGCCCGGCGGGCGCGGCCGCCTGCGCCGCGCTCGGCGACTCCGCCGGCTCTACCGGACCCGCTCCCGGCGACGCTCCGGTCGGCTCCTCGGCGGGAGGCTCCGCCCGTCCTTCCGCCCGGTCCTCCGTCGGCTCGGCGGCCGGCGCACCCGCGGGCTCGTCCGTCCGCTCCGCCGTCGGTTCCGCATCCGACGCCGACTCCTCGACGGCCGGGATGTGCGCGGCTCCGCGACCTGGTGCGCGCTCGGCCGGGACGCGCTCGGCATCGCCCTCCGGCGCCTGCGTCGTCGCCGTGCCCTCGCCCGTCGGCTGCGACGGCGCGGTGGCCTGCTCGACGGGGGTGGCCTGCTCGACGGCGTCGGTCTGCTCCACGGGGGTGGCCTGCGCGACGGAGCCGGGCTGCTCGACGGGGGTGGCCTGCGCGACGGGGCCGGGCTGCTCGACGGCAGCGGCCGGTGTCGGGCCGGCCGGGGCGGGGGCCGACGTCGCCGCAGCAGGCGGAGGCAGGGTTCCCCTGGCCGGGCGCAGCGCCGCACGGACGGCGGCGGCACCGGTGAGCCCGGGCTCCGGCGAGGAGACCGCCGGCCCGGACGCGGCGGCGTCGGGCACAGGACGCAGGGTGGCGACCGGCCCGGACACGACGGGGCCCGGTGCGGCGGGGACCGGGCCGGCGGGTGCCGCACCGAGGCCGCCGCGCTCGAGGCGGTCGAGGCGGGCGGCGAAGCCCGCGGCGCCGTCGTCGGCGCCGGGCAGGAGGAGCCGTGCGACGAGCAGCTCGAGGTGCAGCCGCGGGGACGTCGCGCCCGCCATCTCCGTGAGCGCTGCGTTGACGAGGTCGGCGGCGCGCGAGAGCTCGGACATCCCGAGGTTCTGGGCCTGGGTGCGCATGCGCGCGAGCTGGTCGGCGGGGTGGTCGCGCAGGACGGCCTGCGCCTCCTCGCCGGAGACGGCGATGACGATGAGGTCGCGCAGGCGCTCGAGGACGTCCTCGACGAAGCGGCGCGGCTCGTGCCCCGTCGCGATGACCTGGTCGACGACGCGGAAGATGCTCGCGCCGTCGCGCGCCGCGAGGGCGTCCACGACGTCGTCGAGCAGCGTGGCGTGCGTGTAGCCGAGCAGCGCGACGGCGCGCTCGTAGTCGACCTGGCCGTTCTCCGCGCCGGCGATGAGCTGGTCCATGACGGACAGCGAGTCGCGGACGCTGCCGCCGCCCGCGCGCGTGACGAGCGGGAAGACGCCCGACCCGACGCCCACGCCCTCCGCGGTGCAGAGCTCCTCGAGGTACGGGCCGAGCACGTCCGGCGGGACCAGACGGAAGGGGTAGTGGTGGGTGCGCGAGCGGATGGTGCCGATGACCTTGTCGGGCTCCGTCGTCGCGAAGACGAACTTGATGTGCTCCGGCGGCTCCTCGACGATCTTGAGCAGCGCGTTGAACCCGGCGGGCGAGACCATGTGCGCCTCGTCGATGATGAAGATCTTGTACCGGTCGCGCGTCGGGGCGAACGTCGCGCGCTCGCGCAGGTCGCGCGCGTCGTCGACGCCGCCGTGCGAGGCCGCGTCGATCTCGACGACGTCGAGGCTGCCCGGACCGCCGCGTGCGAGGTCGACGCACGACGGGCACACTCCGCACGGGGTGTCGATCGGGGTCTGGGGCGTGTTCTGCGCACAGTTGAGGGTGCGCGCGAGGATGCGCGCGCTGGTCGTCTTGCCGCAGCCGCGCGGGCCCGAGAAGAGGTACGCGTGGTTCACCCTGCCGCTGCGCAGCGCCTGCATGAGCGGCGCGGTCACGTGGTCCTGACCGATCACCTCGGCGAAGGTCTCGGGCCGGTAGCGGCGGTACAGGGCGGTGCTCACCCCGGCCACTCTAGACGTCGGCGCCGACAGGCACGAGGCCGCTACCGGCGCTCTGCCCCGAGATCGACCTGTACGTCGCGAGATCGACCTTCAGAGGGTCGATCTCGCGACGCAGGGGTCGATCTCGCGGGCTCGTCAGCGGTGCAGAGCCTTGCGCGCGAGCCAGTTCCCGAGGAGCTGCGCAAGCTGGACGATCGCGATGATGACGATCACGGTCACGACCACGACGCCCCAGTTGTACCGCTGGTAGCCGTACACGATCGCGAAGTTGCCCAGGCCGCCGCCGCCGATGATCCCGGCGATCGCCGACATGTCGAGCACCGCGATGAAGAGGAACGTGTACCCGAGGATGAGCGGGGCGAGTGCCTCGGGGACGAGCACCGTCGTGATGATGCGCCACGAGGACGCACCCATCGCGCGCGCCGCCTCGACGACCCCGGGGTCGATGCCCACGAGGTTCTGCTCGACGATGCGGCTCGTGCCGAACGCCGTCATCACCGACAGCGGGAAGATGAACGCCTCGGTGCCGAGCGTCGTCCCGACCACCTGGAGCGTCACCGGCCCGAGCAGCGTGACGAAGATGATGAAGGGGATCGGCCGCACGATGTTGACGAGGACGTTGAGGACACCGAACACCCAGCGGTTCTCGAGCACGTTGCCCTGGCGCGTCACGTAGAGCGCGATGCCGAGCGCCAGACCGGCGAGGCCGCCCGTGAGCAGCGCCACGGACACCATCTGGAGCGTCTGGCCGAAGGCCTCCCACAGGATCGGCCAGAGGGTGGACCAGTCGCGGTTCATCAGCGGCCTCCGAGGTTGCCGTGGCGGTAGAGGGTGTCGCGACCGGTGCCGTACGGGTCGCCGAGGTCGCCCCCGTCTCCGGGCGGCCCGTCGTCGTCACCGGCGTCACCGCGGCCGGCAGCGAGCCGCGCGACGCGCGGGTCCTCGAGCGGGTGCGCCGCCGTGCCGAGGTCCACGACGTCGGCACGCTCCGCGAGCGCGGTGAGGAACGGCGCGACACGGTCCTCCGGCGCGTCGAGCTCCACGGTCAACGAGCCGAACGGCCGCTCCCCCACCTCGGAGATGCCGCCGAAGACGACGGAACCGTCGACGTCGTGCTCGCGCAGCAGGCGGAACAGGTCGGTCCCCGTGCTCGCCCCCTCGCGCACGCCGACCGTGACGAGACGGCCGGGGTGGCGCTCGCGCAGGCGCGCGAGCGTCTCGCGGGAGGGCCGGTCGTGCAGGGCCGTGCCGACGAACCGCTGGGCCGCGTCGGCGCTGGGCGCGGAGAAGACGTCGTACACGTCGCCCGTCTCGACCACCTTGCCGTGCTCCATCACTGCGACGCGGTGGCACGTCGAGCGCACGACCTCCATCTCGTGGGTGATGACGACGATGGTGATCCCGAGCTCGGCGTTGACGCGCCGCAGGAGCGCGAGCACCTCGCGCGTGGTCTCCGGGTCGAGCGCGGACGTCGCCTCGTCGGCCAGGAGGATCGTGGGCGACGCCGCGAGCGCGCGGGCGATGCCCACGCGCTGCTTCTGGCCGCCGGAGAGCTGCCGCGGGTACGCCTTCGCCTTGTCGGAGAGCCCGACGAAGGCGAGCATCTCGGCGACGCGCGCCGCCCGCTGCTCGCGCGACCACCCGGCCACCTTGAGCGGGTAGGCGACGTTCCCGGCGACCGTGCGCGAGGACAGCAGGTTGAACTGCTGGAAGACCATGCCGATGCGCGAGCGCACCTCGCGCACACGCCGCTCGGGCAGGCCCGTGATCACCTGGCCGTCGACGACGACCTCGCCGCTCGTCACGGTCTCGAGGGCGTTGACGAGCCGCACGAGCGTGGACTTGCCGGCACCCGAGTACCCGATGACGCCGAAGATCTCTCCGCGCCGGACGGTCAGGGAGACGTCGTCGACGGCGTGGACGGCGTCGTCGCCCTCGCCGAAGGTCTTGCTCACGTGGCGCAGCTCGATCGCGGGCTGCTCGTCACCACCCGGGTCGCGGGGGCCGTCGGTCACGGTCGGGTCCTCTCGTCGGAGGCCGGGCCTCCGGGGTGCCGGTGCGGGGATCGGTCCGGGCCGCCTGGCCGGGGTGCGTGGTCCGTCTGCCATCGTCCTCCCCCGGGCCCGACGACGCGCGAGGGCGGGCGGTCGCCCGCCCACCCCCGCGTCGCTCGGGTCAGGAGGCGTTGCGGATGTCGTCCTCGATGCCGGCGAGGATCTCCTGCAGCTCGGTAGGCGAGTTCTCCTTGATGACGGCGGTGCCGCCGGACGCGGCGTCCTCGGCCTCGACGACCTCCGCCGAGTGGGAGATCTCGGCGAGCTTGAGCAGCGTCTCGTCGCCGGAGTCCTCGGCGCGCGCGACCCACACGTTGATGTAGGGCTTGGCGGCGTCGGAGTCGGGGTCGTCCTCGAAGAGCGCGTCCTCGGGCGTGAGGCCGGCGTCCTCGACGAAGTCGTTGTTGATGATCGACGCGTCGACGGACTGGAGCTGGATCGGGGTCTGCGCCGCGTCCACCGGGGTGACGGTCACCTTGGAGCTCGGCAGCACGTCCGCCTCGGTGGAGATCGAGCTCCCGCCGTCCTCGAGCTCGATCAGGCCCGCCTCCTGCAGCACGAGGAGCGCACGGGCGAGGTTCGTCGGGTCGTTCGGGACGGCCACCTGACCGCCGTCCGGGATCTCCTCGAGGGACGTGTGCTTGGTCGAGTAGAGCGCGAGCGGGTAGACGGCCGTCGCGCCGATCGGCTGGAGGTCGTCCCCGGCGTCCACGTTGTAGCCCGCGAGGAACTGCAGGTGCTGGAACTGGTTGACGTCGAGCTCGCCCTGGGACAGCGCCGGGTTCGCCTGCGTGTAGTCCTGGAGGTCGACCAGCTCGATCTCGATGCCCTCGGCCTCGGCCTGCTCCTGGAACACGGCCCACTTGTCGTCGGCCGCGCCGACCACGCCGACACGGATCGGGTCGTCCGAGCCGCCGGTGGAGGTGCTCGCGGAGTCGTCGCCGGAGGAGCACGCCGTCAGGGCCAGGGTGGACGCGACGGCGACCGCCGCCCAGGTCAGACGCTTGCGGGCGGTGGAGGACGATGTGGTGGAGAACGACATGGGATGCCCTTCGACGGGGTCGCGCGAGGTCGGCACGACGGGGTGCAGGGGTGCCTGCGGGATCGGGTGCGGGGTGCTTCCGACGGGCCATCAGCCACGTGGCGAGCGGTGGACCGGTCCGGGCGCGCGGGGCGACGGAGCAGGTCGGTCAGGTGCAGGGAGACCCTGCGGGGGACGACGGCGCGGGTGTCAGCAGCCGCACATTCGCCCGGCGCCCCGTGCGCGGCGACAACACGGCACCGCGACGCAGGACGCTGCGTGCGGGACCGGTGCGGCGACGGGGAGCGAGCTCATGTCGTTCATCATGGGCACGTGAGGCGCGTGGGCGCCAATCCCCGAGCCGGATCGTCCAAGATGTGGACGCCATTCTGGTCACATGATGGGAGCGACGTCGATCCGTGGTGCCGGCCGCAGACATGAAGGACCCCTCGCGCACCCACCAGAGCTCACCTACCCTTGCTGCCTTCCGGCCCTGGGGGAGTTCGGCGAGATGATGCCGCACGAGGGGTCTGCACCCAGCCTAGCCCAGGACCGGGCCTCGCCAGAAACCGGGCCGGGCGACCGCCGTCGGGCACCGTGCAGGCGTGCACGCCGGCACGGGAGGGGGCGCGATTCGGCCCTGGGACCGCGGTCCGGTATCCTCGTTGCGCTACCCCGGTCCGTGATCAGGATCGGTGGTGCACCAGGAGGATTCGCCTAGTGGCCTATGGCGCACGCTTGGAAAGCGTGTTGGGTTAAAAGCCCTCGGGGGTTCGAATCCCCCATCCTCCGCAGGACCGAAGGGCTCGTCGCCTCGCGACGGGCCCTTCGTCGTGCTACCGCTCGACGACCTGGTGGCGGCACCGCAGAGGCCCGTCGCACGGGTGCGACGGGCCTCTCGGACGTCCCGACGGTCCGACGCGCCGGGACATGAGCGCCGGCGGTGCCGCCGACGGCTCCCCCCAGCCTACGGCCCCGAGCGTCGCAACGGCAGGGGGCTGGCCGCTTCCGTCCGTGATCATCCCGTGCAGGACGCCGTCGGGGCTCGCCGGACGGTGCCGACGAGCCCCGACGAGCCCCCTGCGAGCCCTCGTGTCAGGCGTCCTCGCGCTTGCGTGCGGCCACGAGGATCGCACCGGTCGCGAGGAGCAGGACCGCCAAGGCCGTCACGGCGAGCACCGTCGAACCCGTCCGCGGGAGGTCGCCGCCCGAGCTCGGGAACGTGTTCGTCACGCTCGCGTCGACCTGGGCGTCGTCCCCGTTGGGGACGCCGAACGGGTCGGACGTCGGGACGCCGTCCGCGGGGTCGGTCGTGACCTCCGCTCCGTCGACGACGATCGCGACGCTCTCCGCGTCACCGGAGTCCGTCTCCGCGACCGTGCACGTCGCGCCCTGCGGGACCTGCTCGTAGACGGCGGTCCAGTCGTCCGCCGCGGAGAGCGTGCGCTCCGCACCGCCCGGCAGGACCACGTCCGTCTCGACGCCGTCGACGTCCCAGGTGCACGCGAGCGCGACGACGAACTCGTCACCCTCGTGCTCGGTCGCCCCGGGACCGTCGAGCTCCTTGGTCACGACGACCTGACCGACGTCGAACGTGTTGGTCACGGTCACCGCGGCCGGGTCCGCCGCGATCGCCACGACGCCCGGCTCGCCGCCCTCGACCGCGGACACCGTCGACGACGACGCGCCGCCCGCGGCGGTCTCGGTCACGACGCACTCCGCACCGATCGGCAGCCCGTCGTACGTCACCGGCTCGCCCGGGACGAGCTCGCGGGTCGGTCCGCCCGGCACCTCGATCGGCGCCCCCTCGAAGGTGCACTCGAGCGTGACCTCGAACGGTCCCGCGCCGAACGCCTCGGCACCCTCGCCGTCCACGACCTTGTCCACCACGAGCGAGCCCACGTCGTAGGTGTTGGTCACGACGGCCTGGACGGGCTCCGCGGGGAGCTCCGCGCCGACGATCGTCACCGGGTTCGGGTCGATCGAGGTCGACGTCGCGCCGCCGTCCTCGGTCTCCGTGAGGGTGCACGTGTCACCGTCCTGGAGCCCGAAGTAGATCGCGGGGAAGCCCGGACCGAACCGCCGGTCCGGACCGCCGGGGATGACCTCCACCGGTGCGCCCTGCGAGGTGGTGCACTCCAGGGAGACCGCGTACGGGAGCTCCTCGTACGGCACGGCCTCGAGGTACTCCACCAGCTCCTCCAGGAGCTGCAGGAGCGTCTCGGGGTCGATCGGTCCGTCGGGGACCTCGGGGAACGGCGGCAGCTCCGGCATCGGCGGCGCGAACGCCGCCCCCTCGCCGTCGACGACCTTCTCCACCACGAGCGGCGCGGTCTCGAACGTGTTGGTGTACGTCACCGCAACGGTCGTCGGGTCGCCGTCGGTCACCGGCGGGACCGTGATCTCCACCGTCGCGCCGTCGACCGGCTCGCCGCCGTCGACGGTGACCGTCGTCGACGACGCCCCGAAGTCGTCCGTCTCCGTCAGGACACACTCCGCACCGACGGGCAGCCCGTCGTAGACGACGGGGTCGCCCGGCACGAGCACGCGCGTCGCGCCGCCGGGGATCGTCAGAGGGACTTCCTCGCCCTCGTCGCCATAGGTGCACACGAGCTCGACCTCGAACGGGCCGGGGCCGTAGAGCGCGCCGAGCCCGGCGAGCTCCTTGTCGACCTCGATCGCGCCGACGTCGAACGTGTTGGTGATGACGACGTCCGCGATCTCGCCACTGCCGACGGTCACCTGGTCCGGGACGACGACCGCCTCTTCGTCCGGGTTGGTCGCGCCGCCGCTGTCGGTCTCCTCGATGTCGCACACCGCGCCCGTGGGCAGGTTCGCGACGTCCGCCTCGAGCGGGCCCGCGCCGCCGAGCACGATGTCGGCGTCGTAGACCGTCTGCGGCCCGGTGCCGTCACCGTCGTCGAAGGTGCACTCCACGTGGATGGTGAACGGCCCCTGGCCGTATGCGTCTGCGCCCTCGCCGTCGAGCACCTTCTGGAGCGCGAGACCGCCGACGTCGTAGGTGTTGGTCAGGGTGACGTCGTTGGTGCTCGCACCCAGGACGTCACCGACGAGCGTGAGGTCCGTCGACGGGCCGTCCGTGGTCACCGGGTGCCCCGGGAGGCCCTGGTCGACCGTGATCGTGGTGGACGACGCGTTCCCGGCACCCGTCTCGTCGACGGTGCACTCGGCACCCACGGGCAGCCCGGCGAGCGTCACCGAGTCGCCGTCCTCGAGAGTGATCTCCATCGGTCCGGGCCCCGGGCCGTAGCCCTCGGCGTAGACCTCCTCGCCGAGGAACGTGCAGTCGACCTCGACGTCGAACGGGCCGAACGGGACGGGCTCGCCGTCCTGGTCCACCGCGTCGGTGACGACCTCCTTGTCGATCACGATGCTCGACAGGTCGTACACGTTGATCGCCGTGATCGACGTCGGGTCGTCCGGGTCCTCGCTGTCGATCGTGACGCTGCTCGGCTCGAGCACCAGGCGGGTCTGCCCGGCGTCCGCGCCCTCGGTGATGACGCACTCCGCGCCGTACGGCAGGTTCGGCACGACGACCGGGGTCCCCGGCGTCACCGTGATCGGGATCGGGTCGAGCTCGGTCTCGACCCACGTCCCGACGGCGGACGTGCACTGCACCTCCAGGTCGAACGAGCTCGGCGCGTTCTCCGCGCCGTCACCCGTGACGAGCTTGGTCACCTCGAGCGGGCCGGACGCCGTGGCGACGCCGACCTTGACCCCCTCCGCGCGCAGGGAGTTGATCTCCCCCGTCTGGGTCACGACGACGCCGGACGCAGCGGCCGAGTTGAAGGCGATCGACCGGTCACCCGCCTCTGGGACCTCGGGCGGGGTGGTCGTCGTCGCCTCCAGCGCGATGAAGCTGCCCGGCTGGAACAGGTTGTCCGGCGCCATCTCGATCACGGTCTTGATCGCGGTGATCTGCTCGTAGGTCTCCTCCGAGGTGTCCGCGGTCAGCACGGCCCAGCCCGTCTCCGGGTCGTCCGGGCAGGTGGGCTCGTTCACCGGGTCGACCAGGTCGTCGGGGCAGTAGTCGTCGACGGTCGTGTAGTAGAACGTCGTCGTGCTGCCGGGCGGCGCGTTGACGACCTGCGGCGGCGGGTCGTTCGTGAGGATCGGCGTCCACTGCGACCCGCGCTCCGAAGCGCTGGTCGGGTCGGACGAGGTGTCGCCCGGGGTCGGCAGACGGTCGTAGAGCACCACCTTGTCCATGGGAAGGTTGCCCACGTTGTCCACCCGGACCCGCCACGTCTCGTTCTGACCCGGCGGGATGATCGGCGTGCAGGGGTAGGCGTAGAACCCGGCCGCGTTCGGCTGGCAGTCCTCCGGGGTGACGCTCCCCGGCTGGTCGGGATCGACCATGATGCCGAGCGGGTACTCGTCGTTCGTCGCCTTGACGAGCTTCGACTCGGACAGGACGCCGGACGGGACGGGCGTCACGTCGGAGTCTGCCTCGCACGCCCCGGTGTCCTCGTCGAGGCGGCCGTCGATGGTGCTGCCGTCCTCGCCGGACTGGGCCTGGCAGACGTCCCACGGCCGGTCGCCGGTGACCCCGGCGGTGTTCTCGACCACCGTGTTCGCGGCCAGGGTCGTGCGGAACTGCACCTGGACGGTGATCGTGTAGACCTGCCCCACCTCGAGCACGGTGCCCTCGGGGAAGGTGAAGGTCAGGCCCGCGATGTTGCCGGTCTGGTCCACGGCCACGTTCGCAGGGTCGGTGGGCATCTGCGGCCCGTTGGGCTGGCCGACAGGTGGCGTACCGGGCTCCGTGAGCGCGTACGAGAAGGGCTCCTCGACGTCGGCGAGCCGCAGCTGCGGCCCGTCGGCGTCCGTCGGCATCGGGTCGTCGACGATCACCGGGTCGTAGATCGGCCGGTTCCCGACGTTCGTCACCGTGATGTTCATGGGGAACGGCGTGTTCGGTGGCTTGGTGCCGCCGGTGATGTCGGTGTCGAAGTCCTTGACGATCTTCACGCCGTTCTCGGTGTGCTGGTAGGTGATCGTCCCCGAGGCCTCCGCGGTGCTGGACACCGGGACGGGGTTCTCCGGGTCCTCCGGGTTGAAGACCAGGTCCGCGCCCGTGACCGTGGCGGTCACGTCGTTGGTGGCGACGCCCGGCGCGGCCTCGCCCGGCGCCGGGTCGTTGAGGGCCAGGTCGCTCGGCACCGTGGTGCTCGGGTCGGAACGCAGCGTGTCGCGCACCTGCACCTCGAGGTTCACGGCCTGGGTCGGGTTGGCGGGGTTCTCCCAGATCGCGCCGTCGGCCCGGGTGAACGTGAACCGCAGACCGACGACGTCGGCCGCGTCCACGCCGTCGGGCAGCGCGAAGGTGCCGGACGCCTCCCCGTCGGTCCACGTGCCCCCGGTGAAGGTGTCGCTCGCCTCGTCGTAGGTCCCGCCCGTGTAGGCGTCCACCTGGACCTGGTCGATCGGCGCGGTGAGGGTCGAGCCGTCGAACCCGAGCAGGTCGTACTGGTTCCAGAAGCTCCCGTCCACGTCGGTGAGCGTCATCTCGACCGCGCGCGAGGGGCCGGTCGGCTGACCGGTGATCGTCAGGATCGACGTCGGGTTCTCCTCGGCGTCCGTGCCGGGCTCGACGATCGTGCCCGGGCTGAACGACTTGGTCTCCACCATCGAGATCGACGCGTCCTGGAGCTCCATCTCCGCGGTGTCCCAGGCCTGCGGCGTCTGGGCCGTCGTTCCGCCCGGGTCGGAGACCTCGGCGCCGGCGCCGTTCGGCACCGGGTTGGGGTCGTGGTCCACGGTGACCCGCTCGCCGGTGTACCGGTCGAGCTCGCGCAGCTTGAGCTGCATCTCCAGGACGCCTTCGTTGTCGCCGGACTCGGTGGACGCGATGCGCCCGTCGAAGGTGACCTCGACGCCGACGACGTCCTCGAGCTGCGCGGCGGTCAACGCCTCGGCCTCGGCCTCGGTGTAGTCGGTGGTGATGCCGCCGACCGTCGTCAGCGTCACGGTGGTCGTCTCGGTGCCGTCCGGCGGGACGACGTCGACGATGTCCGTCAGCGTGAACGCGTCGAACGGGTTGGTGCCGGCTGCGACCTGCGGCTCGACCACGAGGTCGTCGTTGGCGTACGACGGCTCGGCGATGCGCAGCTGGTCCACCCGGGCCACGGAGTTGTTCGAGGCGGTGATGGTGGCGACCGTCGTCGGGAAGTCCTCGTACGGGGTGCCCTCCGGCGGGACCGACAGCGGACCACCGGTCCAGTCCTTGGTGATCCCGACGTTGATGGGCTGGTCGAGGATGAGGACGTCGTCGTCGTCCGTGTCGGTCCGGTCCGTCCCCTGGAACGTCGCGGTGCCGCGCGCGGTGTCGTTGACGAGGCCCGGGTCGTCAGGGTTGTTGTAGATCTCGCCCTGCTGCTCGCCGAGCGCCGGGCCGCCGCTGCGGCGGTCGTCACGGAGCTGGAACGTGAGGTCGAGGTGCCGCCCGTCCGCCTGCGTCGACCGGGCCACGCCTGACCCTGCGGCCGGCACCGTCGGGTCCGAGGGGAACGCCGCACGCCCCGGCGACTCGGTGTACGTCAGGCGCGCCGACGTCGCGCTCTCCTGCTCGTCGGCCGTCAGCGTGTAGCCCGGGAAGGTACCGTCGCACGCCTCCGGGCACGGGTCGCCCGAGGCCTCGACCCAGGCGCCGTCGACGAACAGCTCGACGCTCTCGATCTGGTCGTACTGGATCAGGGGGTCGTCGACGGCGATCTGCACCAGGTTGAAGGCGTCGTAGAACGACCCTGCGATGGCGGGGTCGTCCGCCGCGACCGGGTCCGCGATGTCGCTGATCACCATCGGGTCCACGCCTTCGAACCCGTTGGTCGACCAGGTGATCTGTGCGGTGATCTCGTCCTGCGTGCGGGCGCGCAGGGTGTAGGGCTCTCCGCTCTGACCCTCCGGCGCGAGGAAGGTCTTGTCGATGAAATCGAGGTCACCCGGACCCACCGGCACGGGGAACGGGTCCACGGTGTCGCAGCCCTCGGCCGGGTCGGTCGGGGCGACGGCGTCGCTCGACGCGCTCGACGCGCCGCAGTTGGCGATCGGCTCCTCGCGGTCCTCCGGCCCGTCGTACGTGGCGACGAAGTTCGGGGCGAAGCTCTCGCCGGGCGGGATGCCCTCACCCGTCGTGTCGTCGTAGACGAACTGCACGCCCTGGGCGTCGTCCGGCAGGTCGCAGTTCACCGTCGCCGCACCCTCGACCGGGCTGCCGCAGTCGGGCGCCTCGACCCACTCGGAACCGTTCCAGTAGTTGATCGTCAGCTCGGTGCCGGCCGGAACGTCGGTGGACCGCACCGACGACGCGGTGAAGGTGCCCCAGAACTCCGGCGAGGCGCCGGGTTCGGTCGGGTCCTGGATGACGACCTGGTCGGCGTTCGTCGTGGACCCGTCCTCGCCGAAGGGCAGGAGCTGCGTGGGGAGACCGACGACGACCGTCTGGCCCGGCAGCGCAGGGATCGTGGACGGCGAGATGGACTTGGTCGTCTCCGTGGCGAGCCGGTCGGTCAGCGTCTCGAGGGTCGCGTCCGCGGTGCCCGAGGCGTTGGGGATGTCCACCGTGATCTCGTTCGGGTGCAGGACGTTGTCCTCGACCTGGTCCGGGTCGGTGTCCGCGGTGAACGGGACGGTCGCCTGGGCACCGGTGACGATGCTCCCGGTGTACTCGATCGAGAACCCGACGACGACGCAACCGGCTGGCGGGTCCGGGAGCGTGTCCTCCGCCTCCGCGGCGATCGGGTCGGTCGTCGTCCCGTCGGCGCACGTGAAGGTGACGCTCGCGGCGTCGGCGTCGTTCGGCCACACGACACCAGCCCCGGCACCGTCGGTGCCCCAGCCCGTGAAGGTCAGCGGGTCGTCGCCCTCGAACGGGCTGTCCGTGCCCGGCGAGGGCTCGGTGATCGTCATCGACGTCGTCGGGTCGCCGTCGTTGGTCGCACCGAGGGTGACCGTCGTCGGGGACCCGGCGCTGACCACGGCGGGGTCGAACGACTTGGTCGGCGTGACGGAGTTGTTCGGCGGCGTGATGACGTACGTGTCGCTGGCTTCCGTCGGCTCCGACTCGTCGGCGCCGTCGACCACGCTCGACGACGTCGTGTTGGTCAGCGTGGTGCTGTCGGTGAGCCCGGTGACCGCGTCGGTCTGCTCGACGCCGAACGGGATCGACGCAGAGGCCCCGATCTCGATGGTCCCGTCGAACTCGACCGTGAAGCCCTCGACCTCGCAGCCGGCCGGCGGATCGGGCAGCGTGTTCGGGACACTGCTGCTGCCGGTCGGGGTCGACCCGTCGGCACAGGTGAACGTCACGTCCGCAGACGTCGCGCCCGCGGGCCACATGACGGCTCCCCAGCCGGTGAAGCCGAGATAGGTGAACGGGTTCGGGTCGGTCCCCGGCGTGGGCTCGGTGATGATCAGGGAGTCCACCGGGTCGTTCGACGTGTTCGTGCCGCCGATGGTCACCGTCGCCGGGGTGCCGGGGCTCGCGATCGCGCCTGGCGGGTCGATGGACTTCGTCGTCTCGGAGTCGAGGACCAGCGGGACCTCGGGGACGATGTCGTCGCTCGCCGACGCGGGCTCGGCGTTGTCCGAGTCCACCGTCGCCGTGTTGGTGATCGGCACGCCGTCCTGGCTGTACGGGATGTCGTCGGAGACGGTCCCGGTGATGAGGATCTGCGACTGCTGACCGTTGTTCACGCTGTCGGCCGTGTAGGTCACGGTGTCCGTGTCCTGGTCGACGTCGATCTGCGGGTTGACGGTGCCGGTCCCGGCGCTCTGGATCGACGCGCTGACGAGGTCGACGTACTCCGGCATCGGGTCCGTCATGGTGGTCGGGGTGCAGGGGTCCTGGTTCGGGTCGGAGCACGAGATCGTCACGACCCACGTGACGGTCTGCCCGGGCTGGTACGGCCCGGTGCTCGTCTCCGACTTGCCGATGGCCCAGGACGCCGCCGCCGCCGGCAGCGCCGGCGCGAGGACGAGCGGGAGCGTGAGCAGCGCCGTCCCGACCGCTCCCCAGGCGCGACGGAACCGGCGCGCGCGCCGTTCCTGCCGCGACCGGCCGAGCCGTGTCGTGCCGCCGCTCGCCGTTCGACGATCCCCCATAGTGCTGTCCTCCGACCCACACAGCCCACCTCGGCGCACGTCGTCGTGCGCCGCCGTCGTCACGACATTGCCACAGAGCCTCCACGTCGTCGCGGCGAAACACCAGACCCGGAGCCTGGCGCCACCGGCTGTCACTGCTCGAGCGGCGGACGCGCCGTCCTGCTCTCGCGTCTCCCAATGTTAGTGACTAACATCGAGCCATGACGGACCGCTCCCAGCCCGGCCGACGCGAGCGCACGCGCGACGCGCTCGTCGTCCACGCGCTCGGGCTCTTCGAGCGCCAGGGATACGACGAGACCTCCGTGGCCCAGGTCGCAGCCGCGGCCGGCGTCACCGAGATGACGTTCTTCCGCCACTTCGGCGCGAAGGAGCGCGTGGTGCTCGACGACCCGTACGACCCGCTCCTCGTCGCGGCCGTCGCCCAGCAGCCGCGCAGCGAGAGTGCGCTGCGACGCACCGTCGCCGGGCTGCGCTCCGCGTGGCGCGGCATCCCTCCCGGCGCGGTCGACGTCGTGCGCCGACGCACGCGGATCGTGGCACGAACCCCGGCGCTGCGCGGCGCCGTCTGGCAGAACAACGCGCGCACGGAGGAGGCGGTCGTGGAGCAGCTCGTCGCCGACGGGTGCGACCCGCTGGAGGCGCGCGCCGCCGTCGGCGCGACGCTCGCCGCGCTGACCGCCGCGCTGCTCCACTGGGCGGACACCGGCGAGGAGGAGCTGTCCACGGTCCTGGGCCGGGCGCTCGACGTGCTGGTCCCGGGGCGCGCCGACGCGCCCCGGACCGACCCACCCCCGGTCGGCACACCCCCGGTCGACGCGATCCAGGACCGCACGACCCTCGCGGCCGCTACGACGCACGAGGCCGGCGAGCACCGTGCCTGAGACGACGGACGACCGACCGGCCGTCCGCGCCGTCGGGCTCGCGCGGGCGTTCGGCGACGTGCCCGCGCTGCGGGGCGTCGACCTCGAGGTGCGCCCCGGCGAGGTGCACGCGCTCGTCGGTCTCAACGGCGCCGGCAAGTCGACCCTGTTGCGGCTGCTCGTCGGGCTGCTGCGACCGGGCGCCGGCACGGCCGAGCTCTGGGGCGTGCCGGCCTGGCGAGCCCCGGCGGGCGTCCGGGCCAGGGTCGGTCACGTCGGCAGCGGTCACGCGTACGGCGAGCTGACCGTGCGGGAGAACCTCCGCACGGCGGCCCGGCTGCACGGCTGCGCGCGCCAGGACGCGGACCATCGCACCGACGAGCTCCTCGCCGCCCTCGCGCTCGACCGCTGGGCGGACCGGCGTGCCCGCACGCTCTCCGACGGCAACCGCCAGCGACTCGCCCTCGCGGCCGCGCTCGTGCACGACCCGGCCCTCCTCGTGCTCGACGAGCCCACGAGCGCGCTCGACCCGGCCGGCGTCATCGAGGTCCGGGAGACGCTCCTGCGGCGGGCCGCGGGCGGCACGGCGGTGCTCGTGTCGAGCCACCACCTGGACGAGATGGCCCGGACCGCATCGACGATCACCGTCGTCCACGACGGACGGGTGGCCGGCACCCTCGCGCCGGACGGCGTGGACCTCGAGCGGCAGTTCTTCCGCACCGTGCACGCGGCGTCGACCGGCGGCGCCGTGCCCGAGGTGACACCGTGAGCGCGACGCGGTCCGAGGCCCACGCCGCGGGTCTCGGCGTGGCTCTCGGCGCGGAGCTCCTCAAGCTCGTCCGGTCGACGGTCGTGCGCGTCGCGACGTCCGCCCTCGTGCTGGTGGTCCCCCTGCTGGCTGTCGGCCTCGCCGCCGCGGCCGAGCACGGCGGCGACAGCACGCTCGCCCTCAAGGTGCGCCCGATGGTGCCCGGCGTCGGCTGGGAGGCCGTGACGGGACTGAGCGGGCAGGTGCTCGCGGTGGCGTCGCTCCTCGCGACGGGCTTCGTCGTCAGCTGGTCGTTCGGGCGGGAGCTCACGGAGGGCACGGTGGAGCCGCTGCTCACCGGCCGCTCCTCCCGGGCGGAGCTCGCGTCGGCCAAGCTTCTGGCGGTCCTGGCGTGGGCCGTCGCCGCGAGCCTCGGGTCGGTCGTCGTCGCACTGCTCGTCGGTGCCGCCACCGGTCCCGGTGCCGGCACGCCGTGGCCCGGTGCCGGTCGCGCCGCGCTGGGCGGCGTCCTGGCTGCGCTCACCGCGCTGCCGTTCGGCCTCGTCGCGACCTGGGGCCGTGACGCGCTCGCGGGCGTCGGCGCGGTCCTCGGCGTCGTCGTCGTGACGCAGGTGGTGACCCTCACGGGCGCCGGTCCGTGGTTCCCCTGGGCCGTGCCGGGACTGTGGCTCGGGATGGGCGGGCCGGGTACGACCGTCTCCGCCCTCCAGCTCGCGACGGCACCGCTCGTCGCAGCCGCGGGCTGGATCGCGACGGCGTGGTGGTGGGACCGGGCCGAGCTGACCGGCCGCTGACGGGTGGGCGCCCCCGACCGGCGCTGCGCGGTTCGTCGCGCAGGCCGGGTGACGCCCGCGGCGTCATGATCCCGTCAAGATCGTCGTGAGGGCCGCTGTCGTCCGGTAGACCGGGGTCGTGCGTCTGCTCCCGATCCTCCGTCGACCGTCGCCGCGCGGTGCTCCGCTCCGGTCGGAGGGGGCCCGGCCCGGGCGCCTGGTCGTCGGCGGGTTCGCCGCGGCGATCGCCGTCGGGACCCTCCTCCTCCTGCTCCCGGTCTCCACGACCGGCCGGCTCGCGACGCCGCTCGAGGCGCTGTTCACCGCGACGTCGGCGGTGTGCGTCACGGGGCTCGCGGTGGTCGACACCGGGTCGTTCTGGACCCCGTTCGGCCAGGTCGTGATCCTCGTGCTCATCCAGCTCGGCGGCTTCGGCGTCATGACGGCGGCCTCGCTCCTCGGGCTGCTCGTGTCCCGGCGCCTGGACCTGCGGACACGGCTGGTAGCCGCGGCGTCGACCCGCAGCGTCGGGCTCGGCGACGTGCGCTCGGTGCTGATCGGCGTCCTGCGGGTCACCGTCGCCGTCGAGGGCGGCGTCGCGCTGCTCGTGGCCGCGCGGCTCGTCGTGGGGTACGGGGCGACACCCGGCGAGGCCCTGTGGCACGGCGTCTTCCACGCCGTCTCGGCCTTCAACAACGCCGGCTTCGCGCTGTACTCCGACTCGCTCGTGGGCTTCGTCGGCGACCCGTGGACGTGCGTGCCGCTGTGCCTCGCCGTGGTCCTCGGCGGCATCGGGTTCCCCGTGCTGTTCGAGCTCTACCGTGCCCGCCGTCGCCGGACCGGTGCGTCGCGCTGGAGCCTGCACACGAAGCTGACCCTCGTCACGAGCGGTGTGCTGCTCGCCGGCGGGACCCTCTTCTTCCTCGTCGCCGAGTGGGCGAACCCCCGCACGCTCGGCGCCCTCGGCGTGGGCGACCGGGTCCTCGCCGCGTTCACGCAGTCCGTCATGGCGCGGACCGCCGGCTACAACTCCCTCGACACCTCCGCGATGAACAGCGGGACATGGCTCGGCACGGACATCCTCATGTTCGTCGGCGGAGGCAGCGCCAGCACCGCGGGAGGCATCAAGGTCGTCACGTTCGCGGTGCTCGCGTTCGTCATCTGGTCGGAGCTGCGCGGCGACCCCGACGTCACGGCGTTCGACCGGCGCGTCGCCGCCGCGACGCAGCGCCAGGCCGTCAGCGTCGCGCTGCTCGGCGTCGCCGCGGTGCTGCTGTCGACGCTGATCATCACCGCGACGTCACCGCTCGGCCTCGACCGCGTCCTCTTCGAGGTGACGTCGGCGTTCTCCACCACAGGCCTGTCGACAGGCATCACGGCAGACCTCTCGGCCCCGCACCAGCTGATCCTCGTCGGCCTCATGTTTCTCGGCCGGCTCGGCCCGATCACGCTCGGCTCGGCCCTGGCGCTGCGGTCCCGGCCACGGCTCTTCCGACACCCGGAGAGCGCCGCGGTGATCGGGTGACGGCTCAGACCTCGAACCGGTAGCCCATGCCCGGCGTCGTGAGCAGGTGCCGCGGCGACGCCGGGTCGTCCTCGAGCTTGCGCCGGAGCTGCGCGACGTACACGCGCAGGTAGTGCGTGTCGCGCGTCGCCGCGGGTCCCCACACCTCGCGCAGCATCTGCTCGCGCCCGACGACGCGCCCCCGGTGCTGCACGAGCAGCTCCAGCAGCGCCCACTCGGTCGGCGTGAGACGCACCTCGTGGCCGCGGCGCTGCACCTGGCGGCGCGCGAGGTCGATGCGCAGGTCGCCGGCCTCGACGACCGGGTCGTCGGGCACCGGCTCGCTCGACGCGCGACGCACCGCGGCCCGCAGCCGCGCCATCAGCTCGGGCATCGCGAACGGCTTCGTCACGTAGTCGTCGGCACCCGCGTCGAGCGCGTCGACCTTGTCGTCGCCGAGCTGGCGCGCCGAGAGCACGATGATCGGGACCCGGCTCCAGCCCCGGACCGCGGTGATGACGTCGATCCCGCTGACGTCCGGCAGACCGAGGTCGAGGAGCACGACGTCGGGGTGGGCCGTCGCCGCGGCGTCGATCCCCGCGCGCCCGCTCGCCGCCGTCGTGACGTCCCAGCCGTGCACGCGCAGCGTGATCTCCATGGCCCGCAGCAGGCCCGGGTCGTCGTCGACGACGAGCACCCGGTTCCCCGCCGTCTCGCGCTCGGCGCTCATCGCTCCTCCTCGTCCCTGTCGGCCGCCCCGGACGCGTCGGCGGTCCGCGGCCCGGGGTCCGCCACCGGGACCGTGACGACCATGGTCAGGCCGCCGCCCGGGGTGTCCTCGGGGAGGATCGTCGCACCCACGGCCCGCGCGAAGCCCTGTGCCACGGCGAGGCCGAGCCCGACACCGCTCCCGCTCGTGTCCCCGAGCCGCTGGAACGGCTCGAACATGCGCTCCTTCGCGGCGTCGTCCAGCCCCGGGCCGCGGTCGACGACGCGCAGCTCGACGCCGTCCCGCGAGACCGAAGCCGTGACCCGCACGTCGCCGGGCGAGAAGCGCACCGCGTTCCCGACGACGTTCGCGACCACGCGCTCGAGCAGCCCCGGGTCGGTGCGCACCAGGGGCAGGTCGTCCGGCACGGCGAGCTCGACGCGGTCGGCCGCGGGCTCGACGGCGAACGGCACGACCTCGTCGAGCGACACGGCTCGCAGGACCGGCACGACGGCGCCCGTCTGGAGCCGTGACAGGTCGAGCAGGTTGTCGATGAGCTGCTCGAGCCGCCCGGTCGCCGTCGCGACGGTCTCGACGAGCGCGTCCTCGTCCTCGGGCGCGAGCGCGACGTCCGGGAGGCGTAGCCCGTCCACGGCCGTGCGGATCGCGGCGAGCGGCGTCCGCAGGTCGTGCGACACCGCCGCGAGCAGGGCCGTGCGCGTCGCGTCCGCCTCGGCGAGCACCGCGGCGCGCGCGGCCTGCTCGCGCAGGCGCCGGTACTCCAGGACGATGCCCGCCTGGGCGCCGAACGCGTCGAGCACCTGCCGGTCCCCGGCCGGCAGGGGGCGACCGTCGAGCACGAGGCGGCGGTCGTCGTCGACCCGGACGAGCGTCCGGTCGTCGTCGCCGTGGGTGTCGCGCCCCCTCGCACGGGCGCGGCCCGCGACGTCGCGCCTCGGCTCGTCGACCGGGCGCGACGCCTCGGCGATCGTCGACCACCCGGCCGCCGCACCGCCCCCGCCCGCGCGCTCCTCCAGCGCGACCCGGCGCAGCGCGAACGTCTCGGCGAGGCGGGAGACGACGGCGTCGGCGGTGTCCTCCCCCGACAGCACCGAGCGGGACAGCCCCGCGAGCGTCGACGCCTCGGCCCGGGCGCGCGACGCCTGGACGGACCGCCGCGCCGACAGGTCGACGACCGACGCGACGGCGACCGCGACGAGCACGAACAGCAGGAGCGAGAGCAGGTTCTCCGGGTCGGCGACGGTGAGCAGACCGGTGGGCGCCGTGAAGAACCAGTTGATGCACAGGAACGACACCACGGCGCACGCGAGCGCCGGCCACATCCCGCCGACCAGCGCGACCCCGACGGTGAGCGCCAGGAACACGAGCACCTGTGTCGACAGGCCGACGAGCTCCCCCGTGCCGACGAACAGCGCGGTGAGCAGCGCCGGCGCCGTCGGGGCGAGCACCCAGCCGGCCACGCGCCGTCGGGCCGAGAGCGGGCTGAGGGCGCGCCGCGAGACCCTGCCCGCGCGCGCCCGCTCGTGGGTCACGAGGTGCACGTCGAGCGATCCCGCGAGCCGCGCGATCTCGGCGCTCGTCGAGCCGAGCAGCGCCTCGCGCCACCGGGAGTGCCGCGACACCCCGACCACGACCATCGTCGCGTTGACCCCGCGCGCGAAGTCGACGACCGCGGACGGCACGTCCTCCCCCACGACCGTGTGGAACGTCCCGCCGAGGGACTCGACGAGCTCGCGGTCGGCCGCGAGCGCCGCAGGGGACGCCGCGGCCAGCCCGTCGGTCGCGAGGACGTGGACGGCGAGCAGCTCCGAACCGGCGGCGCGCTCGGCGATCCGGGCGCCGCGGCGCAGCAGCGTCGCGCTCTCCGGTCCGCCGGTGAGGGCGACGACGACCCGCTCGCGCGCGGGCCACGTGCCGGAGATCGCGTGGTCGGCCCGGTAGCGCGTGAGGGCGTCGTCGACGCGGTCGGCGAGCCACAGCAGCGCGAGCTCGCGCAGGGCCGTGAGGTTGCCCTCGCGGAAGTACGACGACAGCGACGCGTCGATCTGCTCGGCCCGGTACACGTTGCCGTGCGCGAGCCGGCGCCGCAGCGCCTGCGGCGAGAGGTCGACGAGCTGGATCTGGTCGGCCTCGCGGACCACGTGGTCGGGCACGGTCTCGCGCTGCCGCACGCCGGTGATCGCCTCGACGTCCTCGGTGAGCGACTCGAGGTGCTGGACGTTGACGGTCGTCACGACGTCGATCCCCGCGGCGAGCAGGTCGTGCACGTCCTGCCACCGCTTGGGGTGACGAGACCCGGGGGCGTTGGTGTGGGCGAGCTCGTCGACGAGCACGACGTCGGGGCGCCGCAGGAGGACCGCGTCGGCGTCGAGCTCGGTGAGCTCCACGCCGCGGTGCCCGACGACGCGGCGCGGCACGACCTCGAGGTCGCCGATCTTGGCGGCGGTCGCGTCGCGTCCGTGGGTCTCGACGAGGCCCACCACGACGTTCGTGCCGCGGGCACGGCGGCGGTGGGCCTCGTCGAGCATCGCGAAGGTCTTGCCGACGCCCGGCGCCGCGCCGAGGTAGACCGAGAGACGACCTCGGCGCGGCTGCTCAGCGTCCATGCGTGCAGTCCACCACGACCCGGACGGGTGCGGGAGTCACGGGGTCCCCGCGGCGCCCGACGCGTCGAGCCGGTCGAGCGCGAGGTTGAGCGACAGGACGTTCACGCGAGGGTCGCCGACAACGCCGAGCACGCGCCCGGCCGCCTCGGCCTCGACGAGCTCGCGGACCTCCGCCACGTCCAGACCGCGCGCCGTCGCGACACGCTCGACCTGCTGCTCGGCGTACGCCGGGGAGACGTGCGGGTCGAGCCCCGAGGCCGACGCCGTGAGCGCGTCCGGGGGGACGACGGCCGGGTCGACGCCGTCCTCCGCGGCGACCGCGGCCCGCCGCTCCTCGATCGCGGCGACGAGGTCGGGGTTGTTCGGCCCCAGGTTCGAGCCGCCTGACGCGAGGGTGTCGTACCCGTCGCCCGCCGCCGAGGGACGTCCGTGGAACCACTGCGGGTCGGCGCCCGGCACGCCGAAGTCCTGGCCGACGAGGGCCGACCCGACGACCGGCGCGCCGTCGGGACCCGCGTCGTCGACGGCGGTCGCGCGCGACCCGTCGGCGCGCACGAGCGAGCCGTTTGCCTGCCAGCCGAACCCGAGCTGGCCGACGGCCAGCACCGCGAGCGGGTAGAGACCGCCGAGCAGCAGGGTCATGAGGAGGAGGACGCGCAGCCCGGCGAACGACTGCCGGGTGAGCGAGACGACGCCGCCGCCGACCGACGCGCGGGGCGTTCCCGCGGGACCGCCGTCGGGACGGGTGGGCGAGGTGCTGGGCATGAGGAGTCCTTCGATCTCGTGTCGTGGGTGGTGGGTGGTGGGGAGTGCCGGCCGTAGCGACGGCCGAACCGGCCGCGTGGCGCGGTCAGAAGCCCGGGAGGAGGGAGACCAGCAGGTCGACGAGCTTGATGCCGACGAACGGGGCGACGAGCCCCCCGACGCCGTAGATCAGCAGGTTGCGTCGCAGCATCGACGACGCGGACGCCGGGCGGTACCGCACGCCGCGCAGCGCGAGCGGGACGAGCGCGACGATGACCAGCGCGTTGAAGATCACCGCGGAGAGGATCGCCGACTCGGGGCTCGACAGGCGCATGACGTTGAGCACGCCGAGCGCGGGGAACACGCCCATGAACATGGCGGGCAGGATCGCGAAGTACTTCGCGACGTCGTTCGCCACGGAGAACGTGGTCAGCGCACCGCGCGTGATGAGCAGCTGCTTGCCGATCTCGACGATCTCGAGGAGCTTCGTCGGGTTCGAGTCGAGGTCGACCATGTTCCCCGCCTCCTTGGCGGCGGTCGTCCCGGTGTTCATCGCGACGCCGACGTCTGCCTGCGCGAGCGCGGGCGCGTCGTTCGTCCCGTCGCCGGCCATCGCGACGAGCCGCCCGCCCTCCTGCTCGCGTCGGATGAGCGCGAGCTTGTCCTCGGGCGTCGCCTCGGCCAGGACGTCGTCGACGCCCGCCTCGGCGGCGATCGCGCGGGCGGTCACCGCGTTGTCGCCCGTGACCATGACGCTGCGGATGCCCATCGCGCGCAGCTCGTCGAACCGCTCGCGCAGCCCGTCCTTGACGACGTCCTTGAGCCGGACGACGCCCAGCACCCGGGCGGGTCCGTCGCCCACCTGCTCCGCGACGACGAGCGGCGTGCCGCCCTGCGAGCTCACGGCGTCCACGTGGGCGGCCAGCGCGTCGGCCTCGCGGCCGGCGAGCGTGCCGCCGGTCGACAGCACCCACCGCTCGACCGCGCTGCCCGCCCCCTTGCGCAGGCGCCGGGGGCCGCCCGCACCGGGCAGGTTCGCAGGCAGGGCCACAGGCAGGTCCACCCCGGACATGCGCGTCTGCGCGGTGAACGCGACGAGCGTCGCGCCCGCCAGCTCGTCGCGCCTGTCGTCGGTGGCCGACGGCGAGGGGTCGCCCGTCCGGGCGAGGTCGCCCGCGTCGTCGTGCAGGCCGGCACCCGGGAACGTGCGCTCCACGAGGTCGACGATGCTGCGCCCCTCGGGCGTCTCGTCGGCGAGCGACGCGAGGCGCGCCGCCGCCGCGAGCTCGTCCACCGAGACGTCGCCGACGGGCAGGACCTCGGTCGCGAACCTGTTGCCGTGGGTGATGGTGCCGGTCTTGTCGAGCAGGAGCACGTCGACGTCGCCCGCGGCCTCGACGGCACGGCCCGACATCGCGAGCACGTTGCGCCGCACGAGACGGTCCATTCCCGCGATGCCGATCGCCGACAGCAGCGCGCCGATCGTCGTCGGGATGAGGCACACGAGCAGCGCGACGAGCACAACCATCGACTGCTTCGCCCCCGAGTACGCGGCGAACGGCTGGAGCGTCGCCACCGCGAGCACGAACACGATCGTCAGCGACGTCAGGAGGATGTTCAGCGCGATCTCGTTGGGCGTCCGCTGGCGCTCGCTGCCCTCGACGAGCGCGATCATCCGGTCGACGAACGTCTGCCCCGCGGGCGCGGTGATGCGCACGACGATCCGGTCGGAGAGCACGACGGTCCCTCCCGTCACGGCGGACCGGTCACCGCCCGACTCGCGGATCACGGGTGCGGACTCCCCGGTGATGGCGGACTCGTCGACCGACGCGACACCCTCGACGACGTCGCCGTCGCCAGGGATCGTCCCGCCCGCCTCGACCACGACGACGTCGCCCACGCGCAGCTCCGACGACGCGACGTCGGTCGCGGGCAGCGCGTGCAGGCGTCCTGCGGCGGCCGCGTCGGTAACCGGACCGGCGGCGCTCGCCGAGACGACGCGCCGAGCCGTCGTGCTGCGCTGGGTCGCGCGCAGGCTCGACGCCTGCGCCTTCCCCCGCGCCTCCGCGACCGACTCGGCGAGCGTCGCGAACAGCACGGTCGCCCACAGCCACGCGGTGATCCACCACGCGAACGCCGTCGGCTCGACGACCGCGAGCACCGTCGTCGCGACGGCCCCGAGCTCGACGACGAACAGCACGGGCGACCGGTACAGCACCCGCGGGTCGAGCTTGCGCACCGCGGCCGGCAGCGCCGCCCGCACCTGCGCCCCGGTGAGCGCCCGCGCCGGCCGCGACCGACGGCCGTCGGGCACGGGACCTGCAGAACCCGACCCACCGCCGTCGGGCACGGAACCACCGGAGGGCGAGCCGCCGCCGTCGGGGACGGAACCACGGGCGCTCGGAGGTGACGCCACCACCGGACGCTCGGACGAAGAGGACGACGTGCTCATGACAAGGACTCCACGACGGGACCGAGGGACAGGACGGGGATGAAGGTGAGGCCGACGACGACGAGCGCGACGGTGCCGAGCAGGCCGACGAACAGCGGCTGGTGGGTCGGGAGCGTTCCGGCCGACGCGGGGACGGCCTTCTGGCTCGCGAGCCGGCCGGCGAGCGCGAGGACGAGCGCGATGGGCACGAAGCGGCCGACGAGCATCGCGAGGCCGAGCAGCGTCTCGTAGTACGGCGTGCCGGTGGTCAGCCCGCCGAACGCGGACCCGTTGTTGTTCCCCGCGGACGCGAACGCGTAGAGGATCTCGGACAGGCCGTGCGGGCCGGTCTCCTGCTGGCCGGCGAGACCGGCGGGCAGCACGACGGACAGCGCGGTGCCGACGAGGACGACGGCGGGCGTCGTGAGGATGTACAGCGCGACGAGCGTGATCTCGCGGCGGCCGATCTTCTTGCCGAGGTACTCGGGCGTGCGGCCGACCATGAGCCCGGCGACGAACACGGCGACGATCGCGAGGACGAGCATCCCGTAGAGACCGGCGCCCACGCCGCCCGGCGCGATCTCGCCGAGGAGCATGGTGAAGAGGACCACTCCCCCGCCCGGCGCGGTGAGCGAGTCGTGCATGGCGTTGACCGCGCCGGTCGAGGTGCCGGTCGTGGCGGTGGCGAACAACGCGCTCGCCGCGAGCCCGAACCGGGTCTCCTTGCCCTCCATGGCCGCACCTGCGGCCGCGGGCGCGGCTCCCGGGCCGGCGAGCTCGGCCCACGTCGTGAGGGCCAGGGCGACCGTGAACAGCGCACCCATGGCGCCGAGGATCGCCCAGCCCTGGCGGCGGTCGCCGACCATGAGCCCGAACGTGCGGGGCAGCGTGACGGGGATGACGAGGAGCAGGAAGATCTCCAGGAGGTTGGTGAAGGGGTGGGGGTTCTCGAGCGGGTGGGCGGAGTTGGCGTTGAAGAACCCGCCGCCGTTGGTGCCGAGCTCCTTGATCGCCTCCTGGGACGCCACGGGCCCGCCGAGCACGTGCTGGGTCCCGCCCGCGAGCGTCTCGACGGCGGTGTGGGGGTTCAGGTTCTGGATCACGCCGTTCGCGACGAGGACCACGGCCGCGACGAACGCGATCGGCAGGAGGATCCGGACGACGGAGCGCGTGAGGTCGGTCCAGAAGTTGCCGATGCGGGCGTCGGTGCCGGAGCGCGCGAACCCGCGGACGAGCGCGATCGCCACCGACATCCCGACCGCCGCGGAGACGAAGTTCTGCACGGCGAAGCCGGCCATCTGCAGCAGGTGCCCGGCGGCCGCCTCTCCGGAGTACCACTGCCAGTTCGTGTTGGTCACGAACGAGACGGCGGAGTTCCAGGCGCCGGCCGGGTCGAGCCCGGTGAACCCGAGGTCGAGCGGGAGGTGCTCCTGCAGGCGTCCGAGCCCGTAGAGCACGAGCACGGAGACGAGGGAGAAGCCCAGCAGGGAGAAGAGGTAGGTGCTCCAGGTCTGCTCGGCGTCGGGGTCGACGCGCGCGGCGCGGTAGCCCGCCCGCTCGAGCCGGAGGTGGCGCGGCGACGTGTAGACGCGGGCCATGTACGCGCCGAGCGGGGCGTGCACGGCGGCGAGCGCGACGACGAGCAGCGCGACCTGCCCGACGGCGGCCCACACGACCGTGGGGTCCGTGCCGGTGCTCGCCGCCGTGCTCAGTGCGCTGTCCAGTGCGGTGGTCACGTCCGTGGGCACGGCGCGCTCACCGTGCCCGGTCGCTGCGCAGCAGCGCGACGAAGAGGTAGCCGAGCGTGCCGACGATCGCGGCGAGCGCGACCCAGTCGAGGAGCATCACCGGGTGCCTCCCGACGATCCGTGCCGGCGCGCGACGAGCGCGACCGCGGCGAAGAACGCGACGGTGAGGAGGAGGTAGGCCAGGTCGGCCATGAGCAGGACGCCTTCGCGACGACGGGCGGCCGGTCGCGCTCAGCGCGGCGGCCGGAGCGCGACATCCGCGCTCCCTGCCGTTCTACGTCCGCCGGCACGCGCCTCGGGTCCGTCCTGACGGAACCCTGACGCCCGGTCTCCGGTCCCTGACGACATCCTGACCGGCGGATCCGGCCCGGGGCGCCGGACGCTTCGTGGGGAGAACGTGACGACCGCGTGACCGCCCGCGGAAGCGCGGGGTGCGGGCCGCCGTCGGCCACCTAGGATGTGCCGCATGATCTTCAAGGCCGTCGGAGACGGGCGCCCCTACCCGGACCACGGCAAGGTGAGCGTCAAGGACTGGACGGACGTGCCGCCCCGGCAGGTGCGTCTCGACGAGCTCGTGACGACCAAGCGCACCCTCGACCTCGACGCGCTGCTCGCCGAGGACTCGACGTTCTACGGCGACCTCTTCGCGCACGTCGTCGAGTACGACGGCGTCCTCTATCTCGAGGACGGGCTGCACCGGGCGGTCCGTGCAGCGCTCCAGCAGCGCGCGATCCTCCACGCCCGCGTCCTGACGCTCCGATGACCGCGCCGTCGGGTAGGTTTCTGGCGTGACCACCGAGCCCGACCGCGCCCGCTCCGTGCGCCGCCGGCGCATCCACGAGCGCCAGGCCGTCGTGTTCGGGCTGCTCATCGCCGCCCTGGCGGTCACCGGCCTCGGTGCGCTCGCGGTGTACACGGGCGCGATCGACGCGCCGTTCTCGCGGCCGTTCTCCACGCCGGAGGTGGTCGACGCCCTCGCGGACGTCGACGTGCCCTGCCTCCCTGAGGGCGCCCTCCCGGCGGCGTCGGGCGACGTGCACGTCACGATCGTCAACGCGTCGGGCCGGGACGAGCCCCTCGCGGGCATCAACCAGGACGTGCTCACGGAGCGCGGGTTCACCGTCGTCGGCACGGGGAACGCCGAGGACCTGGACGGTGACGGCGAGCCCGACGCCCTCGCGAGGACGCAGATCCACTTCGGGGCCGGAGGCATCGCCCCCGCCTACACGCTCGGTGCCCACTACCCCGAGCCCGGGTACGTGCTCGACACCCGCCAGGACGCCAGCGTGACGCTGTACGTCGGCGCCGACTTCGAGGACCTCGTGGACCTCGAGCTCATCGGGATCGCCGCGGACGTCCCGCTGGAGAACCCGGAGGGCTGCGTGCCGGCCGACCAGATCACGCCGCGCCCGCTGCCCGTCCCGCCCGCGGAGGGCTGACGGTCCGCCGCCTGGCGGAACCCCTGCGACACCCGAACGGCTGCCTCATGAACCCCCTGCCCCTCCGTCCCGCGCGCGTCGACGACCCCGCGGAGGTCGACCGCCTCTACGACATCTGCCTGCGCACCGGCGCGTCGGGCAACGACGCGAGCGATCTCTACGCCGACCCGCGTCTGCTGGGCGAGGTCTACCTCGGGGCGTACCTCGCGCTCGAGCCGCGTCTCGCGTTCGTCCTCGACGACGGCGGCGACGCCGTCGGCTATGTCGTCGGCGCGCGGGACACCGTCGCGTTCGACGCCGCGTGCGAGCGCGACTGGTGGCCGCCGCTGCGCGAGCGGTACCCGCTGGGCTCGTTCCCCGACGGCTCGCCGGACGAGGCGCTCGTGCAGCAGATCCACACGCCGCACCGCCCGGAACCCGGCGTGGTCGACGAGTTCCCCGCGCACCTGCACGTCGACCTCCTGCCCGCTGCGCAGGGGGGCGGCAACGGTCGGCGACTGCTCGGGACCCTGTTCGACGCGCTGCGCGCCGACGGCGTGCCGGGGGTCCACCTGGGCGTGGCGCACGCGAACGTCGGCGCCGTGGGGTTCTACCGGCACCTCGGCTTCACGGAGCTCTCCGGCGACGACGGCGGCATGACGCTGGGCCTGCGCCTCTGACGTCGGCTCGCCGAACCCGGGGCTGCCCGCGACGCGTCGGCCGCGAACCCGGGGTCGTGCGGCAGGACGGACTCCGTCTGACGCACGACCCGGGGTTCGGCAGGGTCAGTGCGCGTCGTGGACAGCCGGTTCGTCACCGCCCGGTGCCGACGCCGGGCTGGCGGGCTCCTGGCTCGTGCCGCGCCACCGGGCGATGTTCCGCATGAGGTGGTAGATCACGAGCGCGGCGGCCGTGCCGAGCGCGATGCCCTCGAACGACAGGTCGCCGAGGACCCAGGTGAAGTTCGCGATGCCGATGACGAGCGGCACGGCGGCGGTCGTGAGGTTCACGGGGTCGGAGAAGTCGACCCGGTTCTGCACCCAGATCCGCGCGCCGAGGATGCCGATCATCCCGTAGAGCATCGTCGTCGCGCCGCCGAGCACCCCGGCGGGGATCGTCGCGATGAGCGCGCCGAACTTCGGCGACAGCGACAGCACGAGGGCGGTCGCCGCGGCGACCCAGTACGCCGCGGTCGAGTAGACGCGCGTCGCGGCCATCACCCCGATGTTCTCGGCGTACGTCGTGGTGCCCGACCCGCCGCCGACGCCGGCGAACGTCGTCGCGAGCCCGTCCGCGAAGAGCGCGCGGCCCGTGAGGTCGTCGAGGTTCCTTCCCGTCATCGCGGCGACCGACTTCACGTGACCGACGTTCTCCGCGACGAGCACGAGCACGACGGGGACGAACAGGCCGAGCACCGCGACGTCGAACGTCGGCGTGACGAACTCGGGCAGGCCGAACCAGCCGGCCTCGCGCACGGCCGTGAAGTCGACCTCGCCCTGGATCATGGCGGCCACGTACCCGATCACGACGCCGACGAGGATCGACAGGCGGCCGAGGATGCCCTTGAAGAGCACCGTGACGAGGATGATCGACGCGAGGGTGATGAACGCCGTCACGGGCGCCGCGCGGAATCCGTTGGTGCACGACTGGACGATCTCGCCGTCGACCACCTCCTGCGTGCACGTGCCCCACGCCACCGGTGCGAGGTTGAGCCCGATGAGCGCGACGATCGTGCCGGTGACGATCGGCGGCATGACGACGTCGATCCAGCGGGCACCCGCGAGGTGCACCACCAGCCCGATCACCGCGAGCACCAGACCGGTGACGAGGATGCCGCCGACCGCGACCGACTGTCCCTGCGACGCGGTCGCGGCGCTGATCGGCGCGATGAACGCGAAGCTCGACCCCAGGTAGCTCGGCAGCCGGTTCCGCGTGATGAGCAGGAACCCGACGGTCCCGATCGCGGAGAAGAAGAGCGTCGTCGCCGGGGAGAACCCGGTGATGAGCGGCACGAGGAACGTCGCGCCGAACATGGCGACGACGTGCTGCATGCCGATGCCGATGGTCCGCGGCCACGACAGCCGCTCGTCCGGGTCGACGACGTCCCCCGGCGCGACCGTCTTGCCGTTCCCGTGCACCCGCCACCCGATGGCGCTCATGACTCTCCTGTCCGTGCCGTTCGTGGGAAACCCCCGGTGCAGGGTAGTGCCCGCACGTCACCGACCCGTTTCCGGGCCCCGCGCAGATACCTGACAGCACGCCGAACCCCGGGTTGAGCGGCACGGAACGCTTCAGGTGCCACGCAACCCGGGGTTCGGCAGGTCGACTCAGCCCGCGGCGTGCGTGAGGAGGAACGCCAGGAGGTACGAGCGGGTGCTGCCGTCGTCGATGCGTTCCTCCGGCAGCGAGCGCGCGACCTCCAGGGCCGACGTCGCGTCGTCGGGTCCGGCGAGCGACGCGTACATGAGGAGCTGGTCGCCGAACATCACGTCCCACGACGCCGCGGCGTCGCGCGCGCCGTCGAGCTCGGCGTCGAGGTTAGCCCGGATGCGCTCGGGATCCCCCGCGAGGTAGTCCGCGACGGGCTGCGAGGGCAGCACGAGGATGCCGAGCATGGCGCCCGGCTCGGCGCTGAACCACGTCGCGTAGTCCCGCTTGCCGCCCCACACGAGCGACGTCACGCTCGGCGTGAAGCCGTCGATCGCCGGGTCGTCGCGGTCGAAGTCGGTCCAGTAGGCCTTCGCGGAGGCCGCCTCGGCCGACAGCAGCCAGCGCGCCTGCGCCTCGAGCTCGTCGTCCCCGGACGCCGCCGCCCAGAGCGCGAGCCCGTTCCACGCCGACACCGCCTCGGACGCCGACTCCTGGTTGTTCCCGTCGGCGAACGGTGAGTACCCCGACGCCCACGAGTGCCCGGCGTAGGCGTCGAACACGCGCAGCGCCGGGAGATCGTCGCTCCCGGCCCCCGCGGCGACGTCCGCCGCGAGGAGGTCGAGGACGGGCGCGAGGTCGGCCGCGAGCGCCGGGTCCTCCGCCGCCACGACGCCCGCCGCGTAGAGGAAGTAGCCGTAGTGGAAGTGGTGGTCGTTGAACTCCTCCGACCCGAAGGACGGGGTCTTCCCGACCACGCCGCGCACCGCGGGGTCGTAGACGAAGCACCGCGCGTAGCGCACCGAGCACCCGTCCGGTTCCGCCCACTCGCGCAGCGCCGCGGTCAGCTCCTCGCGGAGCGGCCCGGACACCTCGTCGACGCCGAGCTGCTCGGCGAGCGAGAGCAGGTTGGCGTCGCGCGCGAGGGACTTGCCGCCGAAGTACGTGTCCGACGGCAGCGGCTCGTGCGCGCCCCAGTCGGCGCGCACCTGGTCCGCGAGCTCGGCCTGGGCGTCCTCGTCGAGGACCGCGACGTCCAGCGTCCCGGCGGGTTCGACGGCGGGGCTCGCCCACGCGAGCGTGCTCGCGGTGCACACCTCGACCGTGCCTCGGACGGTCGCGTAGGTCCCCAGCCCGCACTCCGCGCCGTCGCTCTCGCGCTGGTGCGGCAGGCGCACGACGACGGTCCCCGGGCCGTCCGCCCCGCCGTCGGTCGCGTACGTGATCGCGGTGGTCACGGCGTCGTCCGCCACGCCGTAGGCGAGCGTCGTCCCCGTGACGGTGGCGGCGGCCGCCTCGGCGAGCGTCGTCAGCGCGTCGTCGGGCAGGTCGTCCGGGACGGGGAGGAAGGCGACCGACTCCCCCGCGGCGAGGTCGAGCGAGCGACCGTCCTCGCCGAGCACGGACTCGTCCGAGGGGCCGCCCGGTCCCACGAGCAGCCACTCGCGCCCGTCGACGTCGGCGGTCACGAGCCCGTCCGACGCGGCGAACGCCTGCGTGAGGCCCGCCGTCTGGTCCGTCGCCGCGGTGTAGCGGAGCACGGGCGAGCCCTCGACGAGCAGCACCGTCCCCACGGCCGCCCCCGAGGCGTCCTGCAGCTCGAGCGTCACCGAGGCGGTGTCGTACGCCGTCACGCGCGACGCCGTCGCCCCGACGTCCACCCCGACCTGCGGCACGAACGGGCCGAGGATCGACGTCTCGGTGATCTGGACCTCCGGCAGCCCGACCCCGAACCCGCCGTCGGTGACCCCGAACGCCAGGGGCACCGGGAAGACGGGAAGCGGCTCCTCGCCGAACACCAGCCCGGAGAACCAGCGGTTCGTCGGTGGCAGGAGCCCGTCGGCGAGGCGCATCGCGGGCTCGGGCGCGACGGACTCCTGCGGCAGGATCGCCGGGTCCACCTCAGGTGCGGTCCCCGTCAGGTCCGCCGCAGCCGGCACCACCGCGCGCTCCTCACCCGCGTCGCCGGGCGTGGCGTCCGACGTGAACAGCGCGCAGCCGCCGAGCGCGAGCGCGCCGGCCAGGGCGGCGAGGCCCGCAGCGCGCCCGACCAGCGGCCGGTGCCCACAAGATCGACCCGGGCGCGCGAGATCGACCCTCCGCAGGTCGACGTCACGACGCACGGGTCGATCACGCGAGGCACCCCGGCGGGGCGTCACAGCCCGACCTTCCGGAGGAACTGGCCGAAGGTCTCGTTGACGCCGGCGAGCACGCCGTCGTCGTACAGCTCGATGCTCGCGGTCACGGGCGTCCCGGGACTCAGGAGGCCGGACTGCGCGGCGCCGTCCTGCCCGGCGTCGACGAGCGCGTCGCTCGTGATCTCGACGGTCGCCTCCGCCGTGTCGTCCGCGTTCGTCACGGACACGGACGCGACCTCTCCGGGGATCTCGCTCTGGTCGGGCAGCACGATGGTCACCGGGGCGCCCTGACGCACGCGCGCGTAGTCGCTCGGGTCGAGCGACACCTCGGCGTCGACGAACAACGAGCCCGCACGGTCCAGCGTCGCGATCGTCGACCCGGCTTCGACGAACGCGCCCTCGCGCGCGGACAGCTCGGTCACGACGGCGTCGTACGGCGCGACGAGCGTGATCGTCCCGTCCTCGCTCACCTGGTACGCCTTGGTGTCGGCGCTCACGAGGCCGATCGCCAGGTCGTGCTGCAGCGTCAGGCTGCTCACCGTGAAGAGCGGGTCGCCCTCGGTGACCTCGTCGCCCTCGTCGACCAGCGACTCGGTCACCGTCCCGGCGTAGTCGGTACCGATCCCGAGGGACTCGGCCCGGATCGTGGCGGTCTCGCTCGTGGCCTGGCTGAGGCGCCTGTTCATGACGAGCGTCAGCGCGGCGCACACGAGCACGACGGCGAGCAGCCCCGCGACGAGGCGCAATCGGTTGGACCAGGTCATGCGACACCTCCGGCAGGACGAGCGGCGATCGGCGCGGGCGCGCCGTCGGTCACGGACGACGCACGACGCCGTGCCGCCCGCGAGGTGGTGGGGACGAGCGGCCGCCCCTCCCCGCCCCCGGACGCCACGAGCACCACGAGCACCACGAGCTGCCCGCTTCGCCGCCGACGACTCGCGGAACGCCGTGACGACGAACGCGCCGAGGATGAACGTGTTGGTGACGTTCCACGCGAGCGCGAGGCTCGGCAGGGGATCGCCCCACTCCTTCCACACCGCCACCGCCGACGTGATGAGCAGGAACGCGAAGAACAGCACCTGCGGCATCATGAAGTTGAACGGCGAGGACGCCCTCCCCTTCTGCCCGGTGACGTGCCACGCCTGCTCCTTGCCCGTCATCGCGTTCCACAGGGCCCGGGTGTAGATGGGGAACGACACGGACGCGAGCATGAGCACCTCCCACCGGAACGAGCCGAGCGTGAAGAACGCGATGGCGATCTGCAGCACGTAGAACCCGGCGTAGTAGAGCAGCCAGGTGCCCCACGAGATCGTCAGGTTCATCGGGGTGAGGTCCAGGTAGATCTGCAGCGGCGGCACGAGGAGCAGCACGAGCGGTGCGATGCCCGCCAGGTAGTGCGTCGCCGTCACCGTGTACTGCAGGCGCTGGTCGAGCGTGAGGTTGCGGCGCGGGCTCAGCGGGTTGTGCTGGAGCATGATCTCGAACCCACCGGTCGCCCAGCGCAGCTGCTGCTTGGTGTAGGCCTCGACGGTCTCGGGGGTGTCGCCGACGGCGAGCGTCGTGGGGATGTACACGGTCCGCCACCCGCGCTCGTGGAGCATGAGCGAGGTCCACACGTCCTCCGACTTGGAGTCGGTGTGCATGCCGCCGATGTCGTCGATCGCGGCGCGGCGGAAGATGACGTTGGTGCCGACGCAGAACGCGGCGTTGAACCGGTTCCGCCCGGGCTGGACGAACCGGTAGAACACGGCCTGCATGTACCCGGCGCCGCGCGAGATGAGGTTGTCGAGGTTGCCGTAGGTCTGCGGCGTCTGGACGAACGCGACGTCGTCCTTGACGAAGAACGGCACGGTCTCGACGAGGAACTCGGGACGCGCGACGAAGTCGGCGTCGAGGATGACGAACAGGTCGCCCTTCGCGATGGCGAGCGCGTGGTTGACGTTGCCGGCCTTCGCCCCGTTGCTCGACAGGCGCCGCACGTAGCGGGCGCCGAGCTGCGCGGCGAGGTCGCGCACGTCGTCGGACCGGCCGTCGTCGAGCACCCACGTGCGGTGGTTGCCGCGCATCGCGACCGCGGCCCGCACGGTGCGCGCGATGGTGTCGAGGTCCTCGCCGTACGTGGTGATGAGGACGTCGATCGTGACGGGCCGGTCGTGGAGGTACAGGTTCCAGCGGGTCGGGTCGTCCTCGGCGCCGTCGCGGATGATCTCGGGGACGTCGAAGAGCCTGTCCTTCGCGTGGTGGAACGAGAAGCCGCGCGGGTCGTGGCCGCTGGACAGCACGGTCCACATGGCGAGGAGCGCCTGCGCGACGAGCACCGTCTCGGCGGTGATGACCATGGCGTACGGGAGGGCGTCGCCGCGGTTGGCGGGGTTGAGGAGGAAGACCGCGTACGCGACGACCCCGAGCGTCGCGAGCAGCATGATCATGACGAGCGACGGCGAGCGCGCCGCGGAGTTCTCGTCGCGGGGCGGGCCGGTCAGGCGCTCGGGCTCGGTGCGCGGACCGAAGGGCTCGGGCCGCACGTACTCGGTGCGGCGTGGTGTGACGACCAGACGGTCGAACTCGGAGACGGCCATCGCGTGTCCTCGGGTCTCGGTGGGCTCGAGAGACGGGTGCCGAGGGTCGGCGCGGGCGTGAGCCCACGCCGGGGCTCTCTGCGCCCGGAGTGCGGCGACGTCGTCGGCGTCGTGAGTGGTCCTGCGTGCGTGCGGTCGAGCCCCCTGCCGGTCGCGTCCCGCGGGACGAGGCCGGAGACGGGTCGAGGTGGCCCGCTTCGGGAGCGGGCCACCTCGTCGTCTGCGGCGAACGTATCCGGCACCCGGGGTGGTGTCACGGGTGAAGGCTCGCCGGCGCCGGGTCGTGTCCTGGTACGCCAGTGCCGGTCGCGGACGTCGAACGGACCGGCGCCGGAGCACCCGACCGGACCACGGGTCGTTGTGCGCCCTCGCGTCCGGAGGTCGCTCGCCGTCGCACGACCCGGCTGCGCGGACGTCGCGACTCCACAGGCCGGAAACAACCCGTTCACCGGCCGAAACCGAGAATTCACCGGGGCGCCGCGTCGCGTGTCCAGCCCTCGGACGCGCGACGCGGCACCGCGGTCGTGCCTGTGGTGCTCAGCCGAGCTGAGGGCGCACCTCGTCCGCGACGAGCTGGAGGTGGTCCAGGTCGTGCAGGTCGAGCACCTGGAGGTAGAAGCGCGTCGCGCCCTGCTCGGCCGCTGCGGCGAGCTTGTCCGCCGCCTCGGAGACCGTCCCGGCGATCCCGTTGCGGCGCAGCTCCTCCGGGTCGCGGCCGATCGCCGCGGCGCGACGCGCGTACTCCGCCTCGTCCTTGCCCACGGCCACGACGAACGCCGCCGAGTAGGCGAGCGAGTCGGGGTCGCGGTCGGCGTCGAGGCACGCCGCGCGCACGTTCTCGAACCGCTCGGGAAGCACGCCGGGGTCCGGGAACGCCGCGTTGTACTCGCTCGCGTACCGCGCCGCGAGGGCGGGGGTGCGCCGGGGGCCGTGGCCGCCCACGATCACGGGGATGCGCTCCTGCGCGGGCTTGGGCAGCGCCGGCGAGTCGGTGAGCGTGTAGTGCTCGCCGCTGAAGGAGAAGGTCTCACCGACGGGGGTCTCCCACAGGCCGGTGATCACCGCGAGCTGCTCCTCGAGGATCCCGAACCGCTTCTCCGGGAACGGGATGCCGTACGCCTCGTGCTCGCGCGCGAACCAGCCGGCGCCGAGGCCGAGCTCCACCCGGCCGCCGGACATCTGGTCGACCTGCGCCACCTGGATCGCGAGGACGCCGGGATGGCGGAACGTCGCCGAGGACACGAGCGTGCCCAGGCGGATGCGGCTCGTCTCGCGCGCCAGCCCGGCGAGCGTCGTCCAGGCGTCGGTGGGGCCGGGCAGGCCGTCGCCGTCGCCCATGACGAGGTAGTGGTCGGAGCGGAAGAAGGCGTCGAAACCGAGGTCCTCGGTCGCCTTCGCCACGGCAAGGATGTCCTCGTAGGAGGCGCCCTGCTGAGGCTCGGTGAAGATGCGCAGGTCGATCTGGGTCATGGCGCTCAGCCTGTCACACCGCTCGTCGGCCGGGACCGCCGGTCGAGCACGCCTTCCGGTTGCAGGGTCGCCTCGCATCGGAGAGCGTGCGGAAGCGGGCCGAAACGTTTCACCCGACCGACCCACGACCGACGGAGGCACCCATGCAGGCGACGAGAGCGCGCAAGATCAAGATCGGGCTGGCCGGGCTGGCCGTCCTCGGACTGGGCGCCGCGCTCACGAGCGCGCAGTGGACCGACCAGGTCTTCTTCCAGGCCGACGTCTCGACGGGGACGTTCAACATCCAGGGCGCCGTGCCCGCGGACCAGAGCGCACCGGTCGAGCCGACGACCTGGGCCGAGTCGGACACGTGGGACGGCACCGAGGAGGGCGTCGCGACGATCGAGCTGGACCTCGGCGGTGCGCAGGTCGCCCCGGAGGAGACCACCGTCCTGACCGGCTACGTGCGCAACGACCCCACGAGCACGTGGACGGCCGACGTCAGCGCGATCACGGTCACGCCCTTCCTGCCCGACGGCGTCACGGCGTCGGTCGCGTACGCGACCGGCGGCAACGACCCGGCGGACCTCGCCCCGGGCGACTCGGTGGCGTTCGAGGTCACCGTCACGGCCGACGACACCGTCGTCCAGGACGCGTCGGGCGAGCTCGCGGTCACCGTCGACGGCGTGTCCGTCGCGCCCGTCACCCCGTGACCTGACGAGACGACGTGCCCTCCCGCTCGCGACGGAACGCGCGACGTGCGCTCGGCGGCGCCCTCCTCGCCGTCGTGGTGCACGTCGGCCCGGCGCTGCCCGCGTCCGGTGCCGACGCCGTCGTGGACCCCGAGCTCCTCGTGTTCGACGCGCTCGCCCCGGGCGAGACCTCGTCCGCGGTCACGACGCTCCGGGTGGACGCGCCGTCGGCCGCGACGATCGTGCGGGCCGACGTCAGCGCGCAGGGCGAGCTCGTGCCGCACCTGACGACAGTCGTCGAGTCCTGCGACGAGCCGTGGACGGCGGCCGGGTGCGCGTCGGGTGCGACGCTGCTCGTCGAGGGGCCGGTCTCCTCCTCGGACTCCGCGCTCCAGGTCCCGGTCCCGGTCCCGGTCCCGGCGACGGGCATCGTGCACGTCCGCGTCGGGATGACGTTGTCCGACAGCGCGCCCCCTGACACGAGCGGGACCGTCGTCTACCGCCTCGATCTCGTCGGTGACGACGCGGAGGGCGGCGGGACGGACGACGGCGCGGGGGGTGGGGGAGGGAGCGGCGGACCGCCGCTCGCGACCACCGGGGCGGACGTCGCCGCCATCGGTGCCGCCGCGCTCGCGCTCGTCGCGCTGGGCGCGGTCCTGCACCGAGGCCGACGGCCCACCGACCGAGGCGAGACGACGTGACCCGGGCGGAAGGGGGCCGCGTGTCCCGAGCGGACGGAGTCCGCCGGATCCCGGCGGAGGGCGACCGTACGACCCGGCCCGCGCCGCGCCCGTTGCTCGCCGCGCTCGCCGTGCTGGCGGTGCTGCTCGTCGTGGGACTTCTCGGCCCGGCCGTCGTGCGACCGACGTCAGCGACGTGGACCGATCCCGTGCACGCCCGCGCGACCGTCGTGGTCGACGCGACCGTCGCACCGGAGATGCTCGCGGCGGGAGAGGGTTTCACGTGCGCGCTCGTGGCCGGTGCGGGCTGGTGCTGGGGCGAGGGCGGCAGCGGACAGCTGGGCGACGGCACGTCGACGACCTCGGACGTCCCCGTCGCGGTCGCGCCGGGCGCGACGGGCGGTGCGGTCATGACCGACATCGACACGGGCAACGCACGCGCCTGCGCGGTCGCGGGGGGTGCCGCGTACTGCTGGGGCGTCGGTGTTCTCGGCAACTTCGACACGGCACAGCCCTGGGAGGCACCCCCCTCCCCGGTCCCGGTGGCCGTCTACGCCCAGCCGGCCGGAACCGGCGCCAACGAGTACGAGTCCCCCCTGTTCGGTCGCACGGTCACGACCGTCGGAGCGGGAGAGTTCGCCAGCTGCGCGGTCGCGGACGACGCCTCTGCCGCGTGCTGGGGGCTCAACGTCGGGTTCCCCCGCCCGACCGACCCGTCCGACCCGCAGAGCCGGGCCAACGCCCCCATCGCCCTGCCGACGAGCGCGGACGACCCAACGAGCGAGCTCCCGCCAGGCGTCCAGATCGACCACGTCACGACGGACTTCCAGAACGCGTGCGTGCTGGCCGCCGGCGAGCCGTACTGCTGGGGCCGCAACCAGGAGGGTCAGGTCGGCGACGGCGAGAACGGGACGGCCGTCCTCGCTCCCACCGCCGTGGTGCCGGGCGCGATGACCGCGCGGCCTGTCACGGACATCGACGGCGGGACGTTCCACACGTGCGCGGCCGCCGGCGGGTCGGCGTACTGCTGGGGAATCCGGGCGAACGGCCAGATCGGCGACGGTGGCGGGATCACGGGCACGCAGGACGCACCGGCTCGGGTCGCCCTGCCGGCGGGCGTCGTGGTCACCGACGTCGCGGCAGGAGGCGGAACCGCGTGCGCGCTGGCCACCGACGGCGCGGCCTACTGCTGGGGGAGCAACACCGACGGCCAGCTGGGCAGCACCGCGGTCGGCATCGGAGGGTCGACGGACACCCCCGTCGCGGTGGACAGGTCCCTGCTGCCCGAGGGCGTGACGTTCACGTCCGTCGTCGTCGGCGAGTCGCACGCGTGCGCGACCGCGAGCGACGACGAGGTGTACTGCTGGGGGGCCGGGAGGACGCTCGGCACGGGTGCCGGTCAGACGCTCGCGCCTCGCCCCGAGGTGCCGGTCACGCAGTCGTGGGCGGCGGCTCCGTGAGCGTCGTGAGGCGTCTCGCCGACGTCGCGCTGACGGTCGCGGCCGTGGCGGGAGTGCTCGGCCTGGTGCTCTTCGTGCTCGTCCAGGCGGGCGTCGTGCAGACGCTCGTCGTGACCTCGGGGTCGATGCGCCCGACGTACGACGTGGGGGACGTCGTGATCAGCCGGAGCGTCGACGCCGGGCGTCTCGCAACCGGGGACGTCGCCACCCTGGAGGACGCGACCGGCCGGCTCATCACGCACCGCGTCGTCAGCGCGGAACCGGCGTCTGCCGGTGCCGCGAGCGTCGTGATGCAGGGGGACGCCAACGACGCGCCCGACGCCGTCCCGTACGTCGTGGACGAGGCGCTCGTCCCGGTGGTGCGCGTCCCCGGGGTCGGCCCGCTCGTCGCTGCGGTGCAACGACCGTCCGTGGCGATCCCCGGCCTGGTGGCCGTCGCGGCGCTCGTCGCGATCGCGTTCGTCCCGAGCGGACGCCGGGACGAGCCGCAGGACGGCGCGGCGTCGGAGGACGACGGCGCCCCCGCCCCTGCGCGGCGGGGCCGGCACGCGGCACGCGCCTGAGGCGGCACGCACCCCTCGGTGCCCGCTCAGTCCTTCGGTGCCGGCTCAGGCGTCGAGACGCACGAGGTCGAGCTCCTGGAACTCCGCGACCTCGGGCACCCAGCGCTCCGCGACGAAGGCCCGGTGCGCGGGGTGGGCGTCGTACGCGGCGTACGCCGCGTCGTCGTCGAACACCATGGAGAACTGGAA
Organism: Cellulosimicrobium sp. Marseille-Q4280; assembly: GCF_943181405.1. Lineage (GTDB taxonomy): Bacteria > Actinomycetota > Actinomycetes > Actinomycetales > Cellulomonadaceae > Cellulosimicrobium. The sequence goes on along the minus strand of NZ_CALPBY010000001.1, from coordinate 329,562 downwards.
CGCGAGCGGGCTCTTCGCGCTGACCTGGCGCGAGACGGTGAAGTCCCGGACGCCGGGGATCGCCGTGAGAGTGCTGCGGCCCGTCGTGAGGAACTCGGCCTCCTCGGGGCTGTCTGCGGCGTGGACGAGACGGAAGGCGACGGTGTGCTGGATCACACCCGCCACCCTAGACGGGCGCCGACCCGTCCCGACGCGACGGCGCGCACGCGCGACGACGGTGCGCGCCCGTAGTGTCGTCCCATGCGCGTGAGCACCGTGATCCTGCCCGTGTACCCGTGGCGCGAGGGCCGGGAGGTGTGGCGCGAGGCCGACGACCTGGGGTTCCACACGGCGTACACGTACGACCACCTGTCGTGGCGCACGTTTCGCGACGGCCCGTGGTTCGGCACCGTGCCGACGCTCTCTGCGGCGGCAGCAGTGACCGGACGCGTCCGCCTCGGGACGCTCGTGACCTCGCCCAACTTCCGCGAGCCGGTGACGTTCGCGAAGGACGTCATGACCCTCGACGACGTCTCGGACGGGCGGATCACGGTCGGCCTCGGCGCGGGGACCACGGGTTTCGACGCGAGCGTGCTGGGTGGTGAGCCGTGGTCGGCGCGCGAGCGGGCCGACCGCCTGCGGGACTTCACCGTGCTCCTGGACCGGCTGCTCACGGAGCCCGCGGTGACGCACGGCGAGGGCCACTACCGCGCGCACGAGGCACGCACGATCCCGGGCTCGGTGCAGGCGCCGCGCGTTCCGTTCGCGATCGCCGCGACCGGGCCGCGCGGGCTGCGGCTGACGGCGCGGTACGGGCAGGCGTGGGTCACGACGGGCGACGGGCGCCTCGGTGACGACGCGACGCCGGCACAGTCCCGGGCGGCGGTCCGCGGGCAGGTCGAGCGCCTCGAGTCCGTGTGCGACGACGCCGGACGAGACCCGTCCGACGTCGAGCGGATCCTGCTCACAGGATTCACCCCGGATCCCGCCCTGGAGTCCGTCGACGCGTTCGTCGAGACGGCGGCCGGGTACGCAGCGGCGGGCATCACGGAGATCGTGCTGCACCGCCCGATCCCCGGGACCCAGTTCGCCGCAGACCAGGCCGTCTTCGAGCGCATCGCCACCGAGGGCGCGCGGCAGGTCGCCACGCTCTGACGTCTCCGACGCGTCGGCGCGACGCAAGATCCGCCTCCTTCGGGACACACACGTCCCGAGAGCATCGCGACGCGAGGAGGCGACGTGCGCAAGCCACCGGCCGGCTGGTACCCCGACACGACGAGCGCGGCGAGCGAGCGGTGGTTCGACGGCGTGTCGTGGACGACCCTCACGCGGCAGCGCGAGCAGGCGGGACGCGGCGCCGCGAGCCCGTGGTGGGCGGTGGTGGCGGCCGGTGCGGCCGTCGCCCTGGTCGTCGCGGCACCCCTCCTCCTGCCGTTCGCCGCAGCGTGACGACGCCGCCCCGCCGAGCCCCGGGTCATGGGTCGATCAGGCTCCGTGGTGCCCCACAACCCGGGGTTCGGCACGTCGTCCGGTCGCCGCGAGCGGTCAGCCGAGCCGACCGGCGGGCCGGTAGACCATGTGCGTGACCCGCGAGGCGGCGCGCACGGACACGATCTCGAGCTGCTGAGGCGGCACGCCGTCGAACACCCGGTCGCCGTGCCCGAGCACCTGCGGCACGACGTGCAGCCGGATCTCGTCGACGAGGCCGGCGGCGAGGAACTGGTTGATGGTGGCGGCGCCGCCCGTGACCGAGACGTCCCTCTCCCCCGCTGCCTCGCGTGCCTGGCGCAGCGCCGACTCGATGCCGTCCGTGACGAACGTGAACGTCGTGCCGCCCTCCATCACGAGAGGCTCGCGCTCGTGGTGTGACAGGACGAACACCGGCGCGTGGTACGGCGGCTCGGGCCCCCACCAGCCCGACCAGTCGAGGTCGAGCTCTCCCCGGTCGGGTCCGAACATGTTGCGACCCATCACGTAGGCACCGGCGGACAGGATGGCCGCGAGCTCCTCGGCGTTCTCGTCCGCGGTCTCGAACATCCACGCGTGCAGGTCCACACCCTCGCCGAACGGGTGCTCGGCGGTCTGGTCCGGGCGGGACGAGAACCCGTCGACCGACACCGCCACGTCGAACGTCACACGACCCATGACACACCCTCGCTCTCCGCGGCCCGCACGGGCCGCCGTCGTCGTCCTGACGCTGCTCCGACCGGGCCGGGCCGGCCAACTCATCGCCGACGACGACCGGAGCCATGACCGGGGTACTACCTCGCAGGACCGGGGTGCTACCTCGCGGGACCGAGGTACTACCAGGGCTCAGGCGGCGGCGGGGGCCTCCTGGGTCGCGATGCGCAGCGCGGCGACGAGCTCGCGGTAGAGCTCGTCGGTCGCGAGCAGCTCGGCGTGCGTGCCGCGCGCCCGGACGCGACCCGCCTCCATGACGAGGATGAGGTCCGCGTCGATGACGGTCGAGAGCCGGTGCGCGATGGTCACGACGGCGCGGTCGCGCGCGAGGTCCTCGATCACGGCGTGCACCGCGGCCTCGGTGAGCCCGTCGACCTGGGCGGTGGCCTCGTCGAGGAGCAGGACGTCGGGCGCGTGCAGGACGGCGCGTGCGAGGGCCACGCGCTGGCGCTCGCCCCCGGAGACGGTCGTGCCGACGAGCGACGTGTCGAGACCGTCCTCGAGCGAGCGGACCTTCGTGGCGAGCCGCACCTTCTCGAGCGCCTCCCACATCGCGTCCTCGCTCGCCTCCGGGTCGGAGAGCTGCAGGTTCTCGCGGATCGTGCCCGGCACCACGGGCGTCTCCTGCTCGACGTACGCGAACCGGCGGCGCACGTCGTCGAACGTCAGCGCGTCGTACGGGACGCCGTCGAGCAGGATCTGCCCCGACTCGGGCTGGAGGAACCGCAGCAGGAGAGAGAACGTCGTCGTCTTGCCCGCGCCCGACGGCCCGACGATCGCGACCTGACCACGGTGCGGCACGTCGAGGTCCAGGTCGTGCACGACGGGCTCGCCGCCGGGCAGGTACCGCGCGGTGACGCCGCGCAGCGCGAGGCGCGGGACGTCGTCGGGCACCGCCTCCGTGCCCGACGCCGCGCCTGCGTCGCGCTCCTCGCCTGCCTCGGCGCCGGCGGGCGCGGGCGACGGCGTGGCCGCGCGGTACGCGGCCGCACCCGGCTCGTCCTCCTCGGCCTCGATCGCCTGGACCTCGCGGATGCGGCCGGCAGCCGCGATGCCCGCCTGGAGCTGCGTGACGTTCATCGTCAGCCCGGTGACGGGCTCGACGATCTGGAAGGCGTAGAGCAGGAACGCTACGAGGCCCGACACGGCGAGGAGCCCCTGGTCGACGCGCCACGCACCGAGGGCGAGGACCACGATGATCGCGAGCTGGATGCCGCCGCCCGCGATGGTCCACGCGACGGCCTCGGTCCGCACGGCGCGGACGCTGTGCCGCGCGGACTCCTGCGCGTCGGCGAGCACGCGGTCGACCTGGCGGCCCTCGGCGCGGCTCGCCTTGATGGTCCGCACGGCACGGAGCCCACCCTCGAGCGTGCCGCCGAGGCTGCCGAGCGACTCCTGCGCCTTCTCCTGGGCCTTGGCGATGCGCGGCATGAGCGCGCCGACGAGCACGCCGATGACGACGATCGCGGCGAGGGTGGTGCCGAGCAGGACCATGTCGAGGACGCCCATGAGCACGATCGTCCCGACGAGCGACACCGCGAAGTTCACGAGGTTGACGAGGCTCGACGACGCGGCCTCGCGCAGGAGCACGGTGTCCGACGTGACCCGGGTGACGAGCTCGCCGGTGGGCCGTCCGGTGAGGGCGCCGATCTTCGCGCTGAAGTACCGGCGCACCATCGACGACCGGGCGTCGAGCACGACACGCTCGGCGAGCGTGCCGAGCAGCACCCACTGCCAGAGCCCGAGGACGAGGCCCACCACGAGGAGCCCGACGAGGGTCAGGACGGCCGGCGTGAGCGACGCCCCGGTGCCGAGCGTGTCGAGCACCCACTTCGTCACCATCGGTGTGGCGAGGGTCGCCGCGGTGGTCCCGAGCCCGAGGACGAGGCCCAGCGCGAGGGTCCGGCGGTGCGGACGGACGAACTCCCAGAGCACCTTGAGGCGCGGGAGGAAAGGCCCCTTCGGCTCGGTCTCGGGAGCGGCGCGTTCGGGACCCGCGAGGGGGCCGGCGGTGTCGGTGGTGGCCATACCGTCAACCATGGTTGACATCCGATCTGCTGTCAACTGTAGTTGACGGCATTGTGGGGAAGGATGCGGGAGCGGAGTGATCCTAAGTGGAACACGCATGTTCCACAGTCGGCAAGGTGTGTGCCATCCACTCGGTCGCTAGGGTGAGGCACGTGACGGCACGGACGAGCGACGGGACCCGGACCCGCGGCACCCTCGGAACGGGCTCCGGGGTCCCGGAGACCACGGAGACCGCCGCCCGCGCGCGCACGCGACGCGCGATCCTCGAGGCGGCCACGTCGGTGCTCAGCGCGGACAAGTCGGCCTCGCTCGCCGACGTCGCCCAGGCGGCGCACGTCGGGCGGACGACGCTGCACCGCTACTTCCCCGAGCGCGCGGACCTCGTCGAGGCCATCGGCGCCGAGGCGGTCGAGCGGACGCGCGCGGCGATCACCGCCGCACGGCTCGACGTCGGTGATCCTGCGGCGGCGCTGCGGCGGCTGGCGTTCGAGTACTTCGACCTCGGCCCCTGGTACATGGTGCTGTTCAACGAGGTGGCCGACGGCGAGCCCGAGTTCTGGGCCGAGGCCGAGGAGGCGGAGGAGCCGGTCCGCGCGCTCTTGCGACGGGGGCAGGCGGACGGCGTGGTCGACGACCAGCTCAGCGTCTCGTGGCTCGTGCGCACCCTGTGGTGGACCCTGTTCAACGCCTGGTCGATGGCCGCCGAGGGCGAGGTGTCCCGGGCCGACGCCCTCCGGATGGCCCTGCGCAGCATCGAGGGCGTGGCCCTCGCCCGGCCCGCTCGGAACCCCTCGTGACGGCGGCCGACGGCCGTCCGCCCGCCGACGGCCGTCCGCCCGCGGACGGGCAGAACCGCGGCGTCGGTGAGCGGCTGCGCCGCTGGTGGCAGCGTGCCGACGAGGTCCGCACCGGGACCCGGTGGTCGAGCGTCGCGACGGTGCTCGGTGGCGTCGTCGTCGCCGTCCTGTGCCTGGGACTCGTCCTGCGGGGACGGGTGTGGGCGTGGATCCCGTGCGTCCTCGCCGCCGCGGTCGCGCTGCGCGAGGTGCGCTACCTCCAGCGTGTGGCCCGCGGCGGCCGACGCGGCCCGCGGTACCAGGAGAACGCGCCGCGCTGACCGAGCCGACCGGGAGGTCATCCGCAGGTCGCACACCTGCGGCCGGCAGGATCCACCGAACGGGCGACGCGCGGAGGGCGTCCGGCCGAGAAGACTGGGGTACGGCGTCGGGTAGCGGCGCCGAGAATCCCGGAGGCACCCGTGACGAGCCAGACCCCAGCCCGCGCGACGACCCCGCCCACCCCACCCACGCGCGCCGCCGCGCGCGGCCTGCGGTTCAGCGCGCGCCGTGGCCGCCGCACGCCCGCACCCGCCCGGCCGGCCGGGCCACCCGTCGAACGGGCCAACGGGTGGGTCGTGGCGATCGCCGTCGCCGCCGGGGCCGTGCTGTTCTCGGTCCTCGCGATGAACGCGTTCCTCGGCGGCTGACTGGTCCCGTCCTCCTCGGCTCCGGTCAGCCCTGCTCGGCCGGCGCGACGACGGGCGCAGTCGCCGCAGGACGACGTGCCGGCGCGAGCCCGCGCGCCACGCCCGCCCGCTCGAGACGGCGCGCGAGCAGCAGACCCGCCCAGGTCCCGGCGAGCGAGCTCGCGATCATGAGCACGACGATGAGCACCTGCACGACCGGCGCCATCGACGCGGCGTCGAACGCGACGAACGCCGACCAGGTGTACAGCGCGGCGAACACGAACGTCGCCACGTAGAAGAGCCACGGGGCCCACACGCGGTAGAGCGTCACGAGGAACGCGACCTCGAGCGCCGCGCCGACCATGAGGCACGTGAGTATGGACGACGCCCCGAGCGGCGACGCCGAGCTGATCACCCCGGCGACGAGCATCGTCAGCACGGCCGCACCCGGGCGGCGCACGAGCGCGAGGGCGAGCACGGGCCCGACGATCCACAGGCCGAGCATCGCGGAGTACAGCACGGGCACGGTGGAGGAGAGCGCCGCCGCGACGAAGTTGGCCGGGACGAGGAGCACGCCCGTCGCGGCACCGATCGCGGCGCAGGTCATGAGGTACCGCGTGGTCAAGGACTGACGGCGAGGTGCGGAGGACATGGTGGCTCCGGGTGTCGAGGTGTGGTGGACGGACGGTCGAGCGGTCAGGCGGAGAGCGCGGGGACGACGACGAGCGCGACCGCGGCGGCGAGCCCCCACGTCGCGAGCAGGAACACGACGTCCCGCACGCGGAACGGCACCACGACGCGCTCGGTCCGCGTGGGGTGCGCCCCGAAGGCGCGCGCCTCCATGGCCAGCGACACGCGCTCGCCGTGCCGGATCCCGCCCGCGAGCAGCGGCACCGCGTAGCCGACCTGGCGCCGCGCGGCGGCGAGGGGCCCGCGGCCGTGGTCGACGCCGCGCACGCGGTGGGCGGCGCGGATGACCTCGAGCTCGTGGCCGAAGCGCGGGACGAACCGCAGCGCCGCGAGCGCGGCGTAGCCGACGCGGTACGGCACCCGGAGCTGCTGGACCATCGCGCGCACGACGTCCTGCCCGGTCGTCGACAGACCGCCGATCAGCACGAGGAGCAGCAGCGCGCACGTGCGCAGGCTCGTCGCGAGCCCTACGGCGAGCGCACCCGACCACAGCTCGAAGGGACCGACCGTCAGGAGCAGCGTCGTGTCGTCGACGTCGCGCGGGTCGGTGAGCACGCCGAACGACACCGTCATGACGGCGGCGAGCGCAGGGAGGCCGACCAGGAGCGACGCCACGACGCGGCCGGGCGGCCGGACCATCACGAGGATCACCGTGAGCGCGGCGAGCCCGATGAGGGCCGGGGTGAGCACGTCGCGCGTCGTGAAGACGTAGACGACGACGGGCAGCGGGCCGAAGGCGGTGACGAGCGGGTCGTACGTGCGCAGGTCCCACGCGGGACCGGCGAACGTGCCGAGGTGCGCGGGCTCGGCCGCGCGCGTCACGGCGGCGGCCGTCATGCCGTGACCCCCGCAGAGGTCGTGGCTGCGACGGTCAGGTCTGCGGCGGGCAGGTCCGCGAGGCGCGTGACGGTCCGCCACGCGGGGTGCGCGAGGTGCCGCGTGGCGCGCGCGAGCGGCGGTGTGCGCAGACCGGCGGTGCGCAGCACGTCCTCGTCGGCGAGGACGTCGGACGGCGGGCCGTCGGCGAGCACGGCACCGTCGGCGAGCGCGACGACGCGCGTCGCGTGCTCGGCGACGAGCTGCATGTCGTGGCTCACGACGACGACCGCCGTCCCGTCGAGGTGGAGCGCGGTGAGCAGGTCGAGCAGCTCGGCCGCCCGCTCGCGGTCCTGCCCGTAGGTCGGCTCGTCGAGCACGAGGACGTCGGGACGGCACACGATCGCGGTCCCGACGGAGAGCCGCCGCTTCTGCCCGCCGGACAGGAGGAAGGGGTGCCGGTCGCGCAGGTCGGCGAGGCCGAGGCGCCGCAGCACGTCGTCGACGCGCTGCGCGACCTCGTCCTCCGGCACGCCGCGCACGCGCAGCCCGAGGGCGAGCTCGTCGTCGACGCGGGTCGTGACGATCTGGTGCTCCGGGTTCTGGAACACGAAGCCGACGCGCTGCGCGAGCTCGCGGGGGTCGGCGGATGTCGGGTCGAGGCCGGCGACGGTCACGCGTCCGTCGAGCGCGCCGCGACGCGGCCGCAGCACGCCCGCGGCGAGCTGGGCGAGCGTCGTCTTGCCCGCGCCGTTCGCGCCCACGACGGCGACGAGCTCACCGGGCGCGACGGTCAGGGACACGTCGCGGAGCACGGTCGTCGCCGCGCGGCCGCGGCCGCGGCGGAACGTCAGGCGGTCGACGACGAGCACAGGGGCCTCGGCGCCGGGCGCCTCCACCGTCCGGTCGCGGTCGTGCCCGACGCCGTCCCGCGCGCCCGTCCGCCGGGTACCGGTCGGGCGAGGGTCGGCCGGGCGCGGGTCGGGCAGGACGGGGACCGCGTCGAGCGCCGCCGCGAGCTCGTCCGGCGTGAGCGGGACCGGGTCGAGGTGGACGCCGGCCGCGCGCAGCCGCAGCGCGACGAGCGTCGCGGTGGGCAGCCAGACACCGAGCCCGGCGAGCTCCTCCGCGTGGCCGGCGAGCACGTCGCGCGCCGGGCCGTCGAGGACGAGGCGCCCCGCGGCGTCGAGCACCACGACCCGGTCGACGAGCGAGACCGCGGCGTCGAGGTCGTGCTCCACGAGCAGGACGGCCCGGTCTCCGCGCGCCACGACGTCGCGCAGCACGGCGTAGACCTCCTCGGTGCCGACCGGGTCGAGGTTCGCCGTGGGCTCGTCGAGCACGAGGAGCGGAGAGCCGAGCGCGAGCGCGCACGCGACGGCGAGGCGCTGCCGGCCGCCGCCGGAGAGCGTCGCCGGGTCGTGGGCGCGCCGGTCCCAGAGGCCCACGGTGCGCAGCGCCGACTCGGCCCGCGCGAGGACCTCGTCGACCGCCAGCAGCAGGTTCTCGGGGCCGAAGCACACCTCGTCGAGCACGGTCCCCGTCACGACCTGCGCGTCAGGGTCCTGGAACACCATCGCGACGTCGCGCGACAGCTCGGGCGGAGCGTGGTCCTGGGTCGACCTGCCGCGCACGCGGACGGAACCCTTCAGGTCGGCGCCGACCACGTGCGGCACCAGCCCGTTCGTCGCGAGCGCAAGGGTCGACTTGCCGCACCCCGACGGGCCGAGGAGGAGGACCGCCTCGCCCGCGCGGACCTGGAACGTCACGCCGCTCGGGGTCGGCGCCGGGTGGTTCCGCGCGTCGTCGGCGGAGCCCGGCAGGTCCGGCGCGACGTCGTCGTGGTGGACGTGGTGGCGGATGCTCACGTCGCGCACGGCGAGCGTCGGCACGCCCGGGGACGCGCCGGTCGGCGTCTCGTCCCGGGTCACGCAGCACAGGATAGGCGAACCTAAGCCGCCTGACGAGGGGCGGACCAGCGTCCGTGCAGACTCGGCGGGAAGGCCGTCGAGATTCAGCCGCTCGACCCGTCGACGCGGGACCTCTCACGGGTCTACCGTCGGGGGACGGGCGCTGCCGCTCTCGGTACGCCCGGCCAACGTGGGACGGGATCGTCGTGACGACCGGTGAGCGGACGAGCGTGCAGCAGGGGGATCCAGACGGAGGGGCGGACGACGCGTCGCCCGTCGACGCCTTCGCGGAGCGCCTGTTCACCGCGACGCTCGGCGCGATCGACGTGCTCTCCGTGCACGTCGGCGACCGGCTCGGCTGGTACCGCGCGCTCGCCTCGTCCGGCCCGCTGACCTCCACGGCCCTCGCCGAGGCGACCGGCACGCACGAACGCTACGCACGCGAGTGGCTCGAGCAGCAGGCGGCGTCCGGCATCCTCGCGGCCGAGGACCCGGGCGCCGGGCCCGCGCTCGACGCCGACCCGCACGACGTCGCCCGCGAGCGCCGCTACGCCCTCCCCGAGGCGCACGCCGAGGTCCTCACGGACACGACGTCGCTCGCGTACTCCGCGCCGCTCGCGCGGTTCCTCGGGGCCATCGGGCCGCAGCTCCCGCACCTGCTGGACGCCTACCGCTCGGGCGGCGGCGTGTCGTGGGACCAGCTCGGCGACGACGCGCGCGAGGCCCAGGCCGACGTCAACCGGCCGTGGTTCGAGCGCGAGCTGGGACCGGTGCTCGCGAGCCTGCCGGAGATCGACGACGTGCTGTCGCGGCCGGGGGCGCGCGTCGTCGACGTCGGGTGCGGGTTCGGCTGGTCGACGCTCGCGATCGCGCGGGCGTACCCGGGCGCCGTCGTGCACGGGATCGACGTGGACCGGCCGTCGGTCGCGGCGGCACGTGCTGCCGCGGACGCAGCGGGTCTCGGTGACCGCGTCACGTTCCACCTGGGCGACGCGACCGAGCTCGCCCTCCTCGCGACGTCCGAGGGGCCGGTCGACCGGGCGTTCGACGCCGCCTTCGCGTTCGAGTGCGTGCACGACCTGCCCCGCCCTGTCGAGGTGCTCGACGCGGTGCGCCGGGCGGTACGGCCCGACGGCGTGGTGGTCGTCATGGACGAGGCGGTCGCCGACGAGTTCAGCGCCCCGGCCGACGACGTCGACCGGATCATGTACGGCTACAGCCTCTTCGTGTGCCTGCCCGACGGCCTCTCCACGCAGCCGTCGGCGGGGACGGGGACCGTCATGCGGCCCGCGACGCTGCGGCGGTACGCGCGCGAGGCGGGGTACTCGGACGTCGAGGTGCTGCCCGTCGACGACTTCGCGTTCTTCCGGTTCTACCGCCTCGTGCCCTGACCCGACCCCGCGGCGTCGGCCGGGGCGCTCCAGCGGGCCTCGTCGCCGACGCGGATCGTCCCGGACGACAGCAGCCGGCACACCACCCCGCCGCGCCGATGCATCGAGCGCATCGCCCCTGGCGCGATCCAGTCGTCGAGCAGCCGGCACGGCGCGGCGATGCGCAGGACCTGCAGCTCGACGTCGCCGAGCGTGAGGAACGACCCCGGCTTCGTCGGCAGGTCACCGTGCGTGAGGGTCACGTTGCGCCGCGTGAGACCGGGGTCGATCTCCTGCCCGAGCTCCGCCGACGCCGCAGCGAGGTCCGCGAGCGTCTGCACGGTCACGTGCCGGTGCTTCGAGCCGTGGTACCGGTCGCCGACGAGCCCGCGTCCCTCCTCCGCCTCGACCGCCGGGACGGTGCGGGTGGGCAGCCGCCGGGCCTTCGCGACGTGGATCGAGTGCACGCGGGGTGGTTCGGTCACCGGGCCAGCGTGCCACCGGGCCGCGTCCCCCACCAGCACGCTCCCCCGAGCGGGAACCCGGTACCGGTGTACCGTCCCGTCCATGACCGACGTCCGCAGCCGCACCCATGCCCAGGCCGTCGACGCAGCGATCGAGCTCTTCACCCGCCAGGGGTACGAGCAGACCACCGTCGAGGAGATCGCCGACGCCGCACAGGTCAGCCGTGCCACCTTCTTCCGCCGTTTCCGCTCGAAGGAGGACGTGGTCTTCGCGGACCACGAGCTCCTCCTCGACGAGGTGGTCGTCATGCTCGCGGGGACCCGGCCCGTGCCCGACGCCGCGGGGAACCTCGTCCCGGACCCGGCCGTCGACCCGTACCTCGAGGTCTGCCGCGCCGCCCGGCTCGTGTTCGACCACCACGTCGGCCAGCGCGAGACGTCGCTCGCGCGCCACCGCCTGCTGCAGCAGGTGCCCGCGCTCCGCGACCGCGAGCTCGTGACCACGCACCGCTACGAGCGTGCTTTCACCGCCTACCTGCGCGACGCCCTGCCGCCCGACGCGCGGCGCTCCACCGCGTCCATCGCGTTCGCCGCGTCCGTGGTCGCCGTGCACAACGCGCTCCTGCGCCGCTGGCTCCGCAACCCGGAGCAGGACCTGCGCCCGCAGCTCGAGGAGGCGTTCGCCGAGCTGCGCCGCGCCGCGGCCGGGCGCTTCACCGCCGACGACACCGCCGGGGCCCCGGCACGCGGCACCGGCACGACCGACGGCCGCCGCGTCGTCGTGACGGTCGTGGACGCCGGCGCGAGCGCAGCAGACGTCGCGGACGACGTCGCCCGCGCGGTCCGCGACGCCCTCGCCTGATCCCGACCCCATCGCGAGATCGGTAGGACGGCGCGAGACCGGTCGTTCAGAGAACCGATCTCGCGCCGTCGGACCGGTCTCGCGTCGACCTGCCGATCTCGAGACCGTCTTCCCGCAGGGCACGAGCGCTCGGGGAATGCCCGGGTAGCATCGGCCGTTGCAGAACGCAGTACGCACGAACGTGCTCCGGGGTCGGTGCAATTCCGAGCCGGCGGTGACAGTCCGCGACCCGCGCCCTATGCGCGGTTGACCTGGTGGAACTCCAGGACCGACGGTGACAGTCCGGATGGGAGGAAGCACGTGCGGCGCGGTCGTCCCCGAGGGGACGGGTCCGTCGAGCACTCGACGAGCCCGCACCCGTGGAGGTCCTCCTCGCCGTGGTGAGCGACGGCGTCGGCGGCCCGCACGGGTCCCACGACGCCCCGCCCGCCCTCACCCCGGAGCCTCGTGCCCGGGAAGGACGAGGGACGAGCGATGGACCTGATGGCGCTGTTCGACGCGCAGCTCACGATCGGCGACCAGCACCTGCTGTGGCGCGAGATCGTCGGCAACGGGTTCGGCCTGGCATCGGCGCTGGGCGGCATGCGGCGCAAGGTGTGGGCGTGGCCGGTGGGCATCGTCGGCAACCTGCTGCTGCTCACGGTGTTCCTCGGCGCGGTGTTCGCGACGCCCAACCCCGTGAACCTGCTCGGCCAGGCCGGCCGCCAGGTCATGTTCGTCATCGTCTCCGTCTACGGGTGGGTGCAGTGGCGCCGCACGCAGCAGCGTCTCGGTGACGCGGACGCCGACAGCCACGGCGTGAGCGTCGTCCCGCAGTGGGCGACGGCGCGGCAGCGGATCGCCCTCGTGGTCGCCCTCCTCGTCGGCACCGCCGTGCTCACTCCCGTGTTCCGCGCGCTCGGCTCGTTCGAACCGGTGTGGGCCGACGCCTGGATCTTCATGGGCTCGCTCCTCGCGACGTACGGCATGGCCAAGGGCTGGGTCGAGTTCTGGCTGATCTGGGTCGCGGTGGACATCGTCGGCGTGCCGCTCCTCGTGTCCGCCGGCTACTACGCGTCCGCGTTCATGTACGTGTTCTACGGCGCGTTCACGCTCGTCGGGTTCTTCGTGTGGTGGCGGATCAACCGGCGCGCGACGGCCGAGCAGCTGGCCGCCGGCGCACCCGCCTGACCGCACGGGCGCGAGCGACGCCTCAGTCGTCCTCGAACAGCATCGTGTCCGACGGCGCGACCCGGTACGCGCCGAGCGTCGGCTCCGCGCACACCGCGTCGACGAGCGCCTCGCTCCCGCCGAGGTAGGCCGCGGCCGCGTCGACGTCCGATCCGACGAACCACGACCGGTCCTCGGGCCACCACAGGCTCGGTGCCTGGCCGTGGTGACGGAACGCCGCGACGTCGGCCAGCGTGCCCGTCCACAGATGGTGCTCGCGGTGCGGGAGCAGGAGCATCGGCGCCGCCGGTCGTTCGACGAGCGTCGGGGCGAGCTGGTCCCACGCCTCGGCCTGCGCGGCGGCGATCTCCTCCTCGCTCGGCCGCGGCTCGTCCTCCGCCCAGCCGACGAGCACCCCGATCCCCGAGCTGTGGCGCGGGTCGGTGCCGTGGTCGTAGAGGAACGAGAACCCCGTCCACAGCCCGGCGTGCACCGGCTGGACGCCGGTGAACGGTTCCAGCACGTCGACCAGGACGTCGAGCGGCGCCGGGCTGCCGTCCTCCGTCGCGTACAGCAGAGTCCCGTGCGCCTCGGGGAACGGGACGCACGCGTACGCCGCGTAGCCCCGCGGGACCGTGCCGTCGACGCGCGGCCCGAAAGGCCCGAGCCGCTCCGCGATCCAGGCACCCGCCGAGGCGTCGTCGTCCCACGTCACCATGCGGCGACCCTACGCCGGGGAGGCGTCGCACCCCCGTCCTAGACTTGCGGGCGTGAGCTTCCTCTACGAGGAGCGCGCCGCATCCTCCCCCGCCGTCGACGTCGTGTGGGCCACCGTGGACCTCACCGACGGGACCTATGTCGCGTCCGCGGACGCCCGGTGGGACCTCGTCTTCACCGTCCACGCGGACACCCGCCGCGTCCTGCTCTCCGGACCGTCCTCGAAGCCGACGCCCGTCCCGTACCTCGCCGGGAACCACAACCTCGGGGTGCGCTTCTCGTCCGGCACGTACTTCGCCCACGAGCCCGTCGCGACGTGGCGGGACCGCACGGACCGGTTGTCGATGCCGTCGCCCGGCGCCTTCCTGCTCGCCGGGGACCTGTGGCCGTTCCCGTCGGTCCGCCTCGGCGCGACCGACGTCGACCGGCTCGTGGCCGCCCTGAGCGCCGCGGGCGTCGTGCGGCACGACGACGTCGTCGAGGCGGCGCTCGACGGCGGCGCGGCACGCTGCTCGGTCCGCACGGTCGAGCGTCACTTCGCGCGCGCCGTCGGGATCGCCCCGCGTCGCGTGCGCCAGATCGAGCGGGCGCGCGAGGCGGTCGCGAGGCTGCAGGAGGGCCGCTCGATCGCCGACGTCGCGTACCGGCTCGGCTACGCGGACCAGGCCCACCTCACGCGCGACCTGAAGCGTCTGACGGGGCACACGCCGGGTCGGTCGCGCGAGCGCGGCGAGCCGGTCTGACGGCCAGGGTGTCGCGTCCGTTCAAGACACCCCGCCCGTCCCCCGGTTCGCTGAGGTGGTCACGACCACCCCGAGGAGGACCTGTCATGGGTACCGACGTGGACGTCCGACCGTACGAGATCGCCGTGAGCGCCGAGGAGGTCGACGACCTCCGGGAGCGGCTGGCGCGCACGCGCTGGCCCGCCGAGCTGACGGACGCCTGGGACCGCGGGACGCCCGTGGGCTACGCGCGCCGGCTCGCGGAGCGCTGGCGCACGACGTTCGACTGGCGCGCGCAGGAGGTCCGGCTCAACCGCCTGCCGCAGTTCGTCGCCGAGGTGGACGGACAGCGGATCCACGGGCTGCACGTGCGGTCGACGCGCGCGGACGCGACCCCGTTGCTCCTCTGCCACGGGTATCCCACGTCGTGCGTGGAGTTCGCGCGGCTCGCCCCGCTGCTCGCCGAGCCCGACGGGGATGCACCCGCCTTCCACGTCGTCGCGCCGTCGATGCCGGGGTACGGCCTCTCGACGCCGCTGGCCTCGCACGGCTGGGACATCGTCCGCACCGCGGACGCTTTCGACCGGGTCGTGCGGGCGCTCGGGTACGAGCGGTACGCGGTCTTCGGCGGCGACGTCGGCGCGGGCGTCGCCGAGCAGCTGTGCCTCGACGCGGGCGACCGGGTCGTCGCGTCCCTCGTGTCGACCGACCCCGGCGCGATCGCGACGGCGTACACGCCGCCGACCGACCACCTGACGCCCGCCGAGGCCGAGCGGCACCAGGCCCTCGTCGCGGCGCGCACCGAGGACTTCGGCTACCTCCAGGTCCAGGCGACTCGCCCGCTGAGCGTCGCGTACGGGCTCACGGACTCGCCCGCGATGCAGCTCACGTGGATCGTCGAGAAGTTCCACGAGTGGACCGACCCGGCGCACGACCTCCCCGAGGAGGCCGTGGACGTCGACGACCTGCTCGCCCTCGTGAGCGTGAGCTGGTTCGGGCGGGCCGGCGACGGTGCCGCGAACCTCCTCTACGAGACCGCGCACTCGGCGGCCGCGTGGGGACGCCACCACGACCGCCCGCAGGGCATGACGGCGTTCGGGACCGAACCGCTGATGCGGCGCATCCTCGACCCCGACGGCATGCTCCCGTTCTGGAACGAGCGACCGCGCGGCGGGCACTTCCCGGCGATGGAGCGGCCCGACGACGTCGCCGCCGACGTCCGCGCCTTCCTCGGCGACCCGGCACTGCGCGAGAGCGCCGCGACGGCCGCGCAGGGCGCTGCCGCGCCCGGAGCATCGTGATACTGCGTCTCGGGTTGACCTGAGACGGGGTATCGGCGCACGATGGAGGGGAGCGGCTGCGCAGGGGGACCCTCCCGGCGGGCCGACAGCCCGTCCGAGCCAGGAGCACCGATGCCCGCCACGCCGATCAAGCCCGGTGTCACCGAACCCGCCTACGACCTCACCACGCCGCTCGACGTCGACTACGCCGGGGCGTTCGCGGACGCCACCGACGCCGACCGTGCGCACCAGCAGCGCGTGCGCGCCTTCGTCCAGGACGAGGTGCTGCCCGTCATCGACGAGTACTGGGAGCGAGCCGAGGTCCCGCTCGACCTCGTCAAGCGCCTCGGTGAGCTCGACCTCCTGCGCGACGGCGTCGACGTCGAGGGTCGCGAGCACGTCAGCCTCATGGGCGCCGGCCTCGCCGCGATGGAGATGTCGCGCGGCGACGGCTCGGTCGCGACGATCTGCGGTGTCCAGGGCGGGCTCGCGCTCCGCTCGATCCAGATGCTCGGCTCCGACGAGCAGCGCGCACGGTACGCCGAGCCCATGGCGCGCGGCGAGATCATCGGCGCGTTCGCCCTCACCGAGCCGACCCACGGCTCCGACTCCGTCTCGCTCGAGACCACCGCCCGTCGCGAGACCCGGGACGGCGTCGAGGGCTACGTGCTGAACGGCGAGAAGAAGTGGATCGGCAACGGCTCGTCCGGGCACATCACGGTCGTGTGGGCGCGGCTCGTCGACGGCGAGGGCGGGGAGGGCGACAACCAGGTCCACGGCTTCGTCGTCCCCCAGGACTCCCCCGGCTACACCGGCACGACGATCACCGGCAAGGTGTCGCTCCGCGCGATCTGGCAGGCGCACGTCGTGCTCGACGACGTCTTCGTCCCTGCCGAGAACGCCCTTCCCGGTGCGCGGTCTTTCAAGGACACCTCGCGCGTGCTGTTCGCGACGCGCCTCGGGGTGGCGTGGGCCGCCGTCGGGCACGCGGTCGCGTGCTACGAGACCGCGGTCGCGTACGCGACGCAGCGCGTGCAGTTCGGCCGCCCGCTCGCGGCGAACCAGATGATCCAGGAGCGCCTCACCCGGATGCTGTCGACGCTCACGCAGATGCAGCTCCTCGTCGCGCAGATGACGCGGCTCGACGAGGCGGGCGAGCTCACCGGCCCGCAGGCGTCGCTCGCGAAGTACACGTGCACGCGCGGCGCGCGGGAGATCGCGTCGAGCGCGCGGGACCTGCTCGGCGGCAACGGCATCCTGCTGCGCAACCGCGCCGCGCGGCACTTCGCGGACGTCGAGGCCCTGCACACGTACGAGGGCACGGAGTCCGTGCAGGCCCTCATCGTCGGTCGCGACATCACGGGCGTCTCGGCCTTCGCCTGACCGGGCCGCGCGCACTGCGCGCGCCCCTCACGCTCCCGGCGCCGCGTCGCCCCTCCTCGCGGCGCCGGGCCCTTCCCTCGGCACCTCCCCCGCACTCCCGGACGGATCCCATGAGCAACGACGCCAGCACCCTGACCGACGGCGCAGCCGTCACCCCCGAGGACGAGGTCACCCCCGTCCTCCTGCACGGGGCCCGCACGCCGTTCGCGCGGTTCCGCGGCGCGCTCGCGTCGTTGTCGGCCGCCGACCTGGGCGCGCACGCGATCCGCGGTGCGCTCGCCGCGGCCGGGGTCTCGCCCGAGCAGGTCGACACGGTGATCGTCGGTCAGGTCGTCCAGGCGGGCGCCAAGCAGGGACCCGCCCGCCAGGCCGCGATCCACGCGGGCATCGGCTGGGACGTGCCGACCGTGACGGTGAACAAGCTGTGCCTGTCGGGGCTGACGGCGATCATCGACGCGGCACGGCTCATCCGTACCGGCGAGGCGACGGTCGTCGTCGCGGGCGGCCAGGAGTCCATGACGAACGCGCCGCACCTCGTCGTGGGGTCGCGCGCGGGCTTCGCGTTCGGCGACGTGACGATGGCCGACTCGCTCACGCACGACGGGCTGAACGACCCGTTCAGCGGCGAGGTGATGGGCGAGCTCACCGACCGCGGCTGCGCGACGCGCGGCATCGGCCGCCCCGAGCAGGACGCCTACGCGCTGCGCTCGCACCAGCGGGCGGCCGCCGCCCGCGACGCCGGTCACCTCGCGGAGGAGATCGCCCCCGTCACCGTGCCGCAGCGCCGGGGCGAGCCGGTCGTCGTCGCCCACGACGAGGGCGTACGGGCGGACACGACCCTCGAGGCGCTCGAGCGGCTGCGCCCGGCGTTCGTCGAGGACGGCACCATCACCGCGGGGTCGAGCTCGCCGCTGTCCGACGGCGCGGCAGCCGTCGTGGTCGCGAGCCGCGCCTTCGCGAAGCGCAACGGGCTGGACTGGCTCGCGGAGATCGGCGCGGCCGGCCAGGTCGCGGGGCCCGACAGCTCGCTGCACTCCCAGCCGTCGCGCGCGATCGAGGCGGCGCTGAAGCGCGAGGGTCTCGCGGCGTCGGACCTCGACCTCGTCGAGATCAACGAGGCGTTCGCGGCCGTTGCGCTCCAGTCGGTCGCCGACCTCGGGATCGACGAGGACGTCGTCAACACCGACGGCGGCGCGATCGCGCTCGGCCACCCGGTCGGCGCGTCGGGCGCGCGTCTCGCGCTGCACCTCGCGCTCGCGCTGCGGCGACGGGGCGGCGGGACCGGTGCGGCCGCGCTCTGCGGCGGAGGCGGCCAGGGCGACGCTCTGATCCTGCGCGCCGGTTGAGCCCTGGCGCGGTTGCGCGCGCGTGCTGAACGACCCTGGTTCATCATGATGAACCAGGGTCGACGCGTTTCGACGGTCAGGTGTGACGTGGATCGCGTCAGCTGGTTGCCGAAACCGCGTCATGGATCGCGCCGGTCGCGGTCTCTCCTCCTGGAACACCGTCCACGACGAGAGGACCGTCATGACCGCCATGACCGAAGCCCTGGGCCACACCGCGCGCCGCGCGACCGCACGGGCACGCCGATCGCACCTGTCCGCCGTCGCGGTCGTCGCCGTCGGCCTCCTGGCCGGCTTCGTCGCCGCCCCGTACCTCCTGGGCTGACCGGAGCCCTTCCCGGGCCGACCGGTTCTCTCCGGAGGACCGGACCGCACGAGCAGGCCCCGGGACCCGTCGGGTCCCGGGGCCTCGCACTGCCCGGGTTCACTGCGGTTCGGACGATCTCTCCCGCGTCGCGAGCGCCGCGTCGAGCCGGTCCAGCAGCTCGACCTGCCCGGTGACCACGAGGCCCCGTGCCGTCGCGAGCGGGAACCAGCCGGCGCGGTCGAGCTCGGGGAACTCCTGCATGCGGCCCGACCGCGGCGGCCACTCGATCGCGAAGGCGTTGCTCACGACCGCCGACACGTCGAGGTCGCCCTCGCGCGCCCATGCCGTGACGAGCTTGCCCGCGCGCTGCCGCACCGTCCCGAGGTCGAGGTCGGGCTCGTCGCTCGGTGGTGCCGGCACGCCGAGCTCTTCGGCGAACTCGCGCAGCGCCGCGGCGTGCGGGTCCTCGCCCGGGTCGATCTCCCCCTTGGGGATCGTCCACGCCCCGGCGTCCTTGCGCGCCCACAACGGGCCGCCCATGTGCCCGAGCAGCACCTCCACGACGCCGCCCCGTTCGCGGTGGAGCACGAGCCCTGCTGACTGCTTCACCTGTCCATTCCTACACAGCCGTGACCGACCTGGCCCGCTGAGTGCTGGGTATCTGTCGTTCACGAGGCCTATGGACGACAAAATGCCCAGCACTCAACGGTGTCGGGGGTGGCTCGTACCGTCGGTGAGGACAGACCGTCCGCAGATCGACCACCCAGGAGGACCAGGATGAGCACCGTCACGCACGTCAACCCGCCGGGGCTGCACGCGAACCCGGCGTTCTCGCAGGGCACGATCGTCGAGAGCGGCCGCACGCTCTACGTCGGCGGGCAGAACGGGACCGGTCCCGACGGCGAGCTCGTCGAGGGCGGGATCGCCCCGCAGACCGCCCAGGCCCTGCGCAACGTCCTCGCCGTGCTCGACGCCGCGGGCGCGGGCCCCGAGCACGTCGCCCGGCTCGCGATCTACCTGGCTCCCGAGGCCGACCTCATGGAGGGCTTCGCCGTCGTGGGCGAGGTGTGGGGACCCCACCCGGCCGCGGTGACCGTGCTGCGCGTCGGGATCGGCCGGCCGGGCGCGCTCGTCGAGATCGAGGCGGTGGCCGCGCTCCCCGCCTGAACCGGCAGACCTCGCGCGAGAGCGGTTCTCTCCCGCTAGTGTCCGGGGGTGCCCGCCGACAAGCTGCGACGACGCGCGCTCTCGCGCGCCGCGGTGTACGGCGTCGTGGCCTCCGTCCCGGTCCTCGCGCTGGCCTGGCTCGTGCGGGCAGAGTCGGGCCTCGTGGTCGACGCCGACCGGGCCGCCGTCGCCGCGGCGACCCGCTTCACCGCTCAGCGGCCCGTGCTCGAGCGCGGGCTGCTCGTGGGCCAGGAGGTGCTCGCGGCGCGGTGGCTCAACATCGGCGCGATGGGCGTGTGCGTCTGGGCGTGGCGCCGGCACGGGCTCGCGTCGCGTGCCGCGTGGGCCGCGGGCACCATCTGGGGCGCGTGGGCCCTCGGGCTCGGCGCGAAGGAGGTCGTCGACCGCGCCCGGCCCGTCGTGGACGAGGTCGTCACGACGGTCCCCGGCAGCAGCTTCCCCTCCGGTCACGCGATGAACGCCGCGGCCGTCGGCGTCGCGCTCACCGTCCTCGTCTGGCCGCTGCTCGGCCGCCGCGGCCGCGCGGCGGCGGTCGTCGGCGCGACGACGCTCGGGCTCGTCACCGCCGCCGACCGCGTGCTCCTCGGCGCGCACTACCCGTCCGACGTGGTCGCCGGGCTCCTGCTCGGCGGCGCCGTCGCCGGCGCGTCCGCCGTCGGATACCACGGATGGACGACCACCCGTCCCCCCGGCACCCCCGGTGCCGCTCCCAGGAACGAGGACTGATGCACTCCTTCGTGCACCGTTACGAGACCGACACGACCCGGCCCACGGCGAAGGAGGTGCTGCGCGACGTCGGGCTCCGCGCGTTCCTGCCCGGCGCCCTGCTCTGGGTCCTCATCGTCGCGACAGGCTTCCTCGTCACCGGTCCGCTCGGCGACCTCCCGGGCGAGGTGGCGGTCAACCGGTGGCTCGAGGAGCGCCGCACCCCCACGTGGGACGCCGTCACCGACGTGCTCTCGCTGATCGGGACCACGGAGTTCATCATCGGCGGGACGCTGCTCGCGGTGCTGCTCGTGTGGTGGCGGACGCGGCAGTGGTGGTTCGCGATCGTGCCCGCCCTCGCCGTCGCGCTGCAGGCACTGATCTTCCTCACGTCCTCGATCGTCGTGGGCCGGGAGCGGCCCGACGTCTCGCGCCTCGACGAGGCACCCCCGACGTCGAGCTTTCCGTCCGGGCACACCGGCGCGTCGGCCGCGTTCTACCTGACCCTGGCCCTGCTCTCGCAGCGGATCACGCACCCCGTGCTCCGCGTCGTCGTGACCGTGCTGTGCTGCCTCGTCCCGCTGGCGATCGGGTTCTCGCGCCTGTACCGCGGCGCGCACGGGCCGGCGGACGTCGTCGTCGGGCTGGTCAACGGCATCGTCTGCTGCGCCCTGGCCTGGAACTACCTGCGCCGCGACGCGCGCGCGGGCTGAGCGGCCCGGAGCACGACGGCGGGCCCGGTCGTCCTGACCGGGCCCGCCGTCGTCGTCCGGCCGGGTCGCGCGTGGCCACCCGGCCGTCATCAGCTCACGCGCACAGACCGACCGGGTCCCACGCGCCCCACGTGACGGAGCCGGGCAGCTCGCCCTTCGTCCACCACTGGGCCACGTAGGTCACGCCGGCGCGGGAGACCTTCTGGCCCCCGGTGTAGACGGTCTCGCGCGACCACTCCGCCGAGCAGTCCGCCACCTCGACCGCGGGCGCCGTGCCGCACGGGCCGACCTTCTTCCAGGCCGAGCTCGAACCCGGCTCCTGGTTGCGGGTCCACCACTGGGCCGTGTACTCCGAGCCCTCGTGCGAGACGACCTCGCCGCCGGTGTAGACGCCCGTGCCGTACCAGGGCACGGCGCACTCGTCCGCGACGCCCGGGCCTGGCGTCGCCGCGCGCAGCGTCGAGCCGAGCGCGTCGCCGAGCTCGTTGCGGTAGTCGCCGGACAGGTCCCACCACATCGCGCCGCCGTAGCCCTGGGTCGCGACGAACTCGGCCTTGGCGGTGACCGACGTCGGGTCGTCGAAGCTCCACCACTGGTCGCCGTCGTAGCGCCAGCTGGCGCCGATCTCGGGGTCGAAGAAGGCCTCGCCGAACGACCGCAGCTCCGCGTACGTCTTCGTGCCCACGTACCCCGCGGCCGGCTGCCAGCCCTGCGTGCCGTCCTCGACGCCGTACCAGCCGTGGCCGTACGCCGCGAGGCCCGCGTTGACCTGCGACGGGTCCGCCCCGGCGTTGACGTACATGGCCAGCGCGCCGTCGAGCCCGAGGCCCCAGTTCTGGGTGCCGTCGGGGTGCAGGTTGCCCTGGTGACCGGTCTGGTTCGGCACCCAGCCGCCGTGGAAGTCGTAGCCCTGGACGTTCAGGAAGTCCACGACGGCGAACAGGCGCGGGTCGAGCCAGCCGCCCTGACCCGCGTTCCAGCCGCCCGCCGGGGCGAACGCGGTGAGGAGGTAGTCCTCGCCGTCCTGCGCGCCGCGCGCGTCGAGCTCGGCCCGGAACTCCTCCATGAGGAGCAGGAAGTTCTCCTTGTCCTCGGGGCGGGCGTTGGCCGTCTCCCCGCCGGTGACGGGCCACTCCCAGTCGATGTCGATGCCGTCGAAGATGCCGGCCGCGGCGCCCGCGCCGCCCTTGCCGTCGATCTCCGGCAGGTCGCCGTCGATGTAGAGGTCGAGGCACGAGTCGACGAGCGCGGTGCGGCCCTCGGGCGTCGAGGCCGCCTCCGAGAAGTTGTCGGACCAGGTCCAGCCGCCCAGGGAGATGAGGATCTTGGTCTCGGGGCTCACCGCCTTGAGCTTGCGGAGCTGGTTGAAGTTGCCCGCGAGCGCCTGGCCGGGCTTGTCGGCCTTGCCGTCCACCGAGTCCGCGGCGGCGACCTCCGCGACGAAGTCGTTGAGCGGGTCGCCCTCGCCCGGGACGTCGGCGATGTCGCACACGAGGTCGGACGTGACGTTGCCGAAGGCGTAGTTGATGTGGGTGAGGTCCTCGATCGCGCCCGTGCGGACGAGGTCGGCCACCTGGAAGTCGCGGGTGACGCGCGAGTCGGACATGACGTAGCCGACGCTGCGGTAGCCGTTGATGTCGGCCGGGCCGTCGACCGACGCGGCGGGCTTCGCGGTGGGCAGGGGTGCTGCGGCCGCGGGCGCGGCGAGCGCCCCCGCGGCGAGGGCGGTGGCGGCGGCGAGCGCCACCCCCGCCGTACGGGATCGGGACCGGCTGGGTGCAGTGTTCACGGGATCACGCCTCGAGGGTCTGGGTGCTGGGGATGAGCGATACGACATGAAGGCCTCGTTGCTCTTCGTGCGCCGGACTGGGGCTCCGGGGTTTGTTCGGTCTCCTGCACACTATCGGCCGACACCCGATTCGGCCAGAGTCCGAACGAAACCATCTCGTCACGGGTTGATGACGTTCGCGTGTCGCGGTCTCGCCCGATGGGAGCTCCACGCGCTCGGGCTCAGCGGTCACTCCCCAGCGGTCCGCCCCTCAGAGCCCTTGTGCGGTGTGCGCTCGACCGGCGCCGCCGGCACGGCGGGACGCCGGGACGCCGGGACGCCGGCATGGCGGCATGGCGGCATGGCGGCATGGCGGGACGGATCGAGGCCGCGACGAGCAGGAGCGCCGCTCCAGCCCAGAACGCCGACTGTGCGCCGGCCAGCCCGGCGAGACCTCCGGCCGCCAGGGCGCCGACGGCCTGCCCGGCGGTCAGGGCGACGAACAGGGTCGCGGTGGTCCGCCCCGCGGCCAGCGGCCGGAGGATCCCGGCCCAGGCGATGAGGACGCCGCTGAGCGCGGTGTAGGCGCCGCCGAACAACGCCCCCGCGACGGCCGCGACGAGGACGCTCCCCGGCGCGAGGGCGAGAGCGGCGGTGCCGACCGCCGCCGCCGCCGCGGTCACGACCCACGCCCGACGCAGTCCGAGCGCACGGACCGCGTCACCGCTTAGCGCGCCGAGGACCGCGGCCGCTCCGAGCAGGCACCACAGGGCGGCCGTCGTGCGCTCGGGCAGCCCGCCGATGTCCGTGACGAGGGAGCGCCCGAACGTCCACACCGCGGCACTGCCCGTCCCGGCGACGAACGCGGCGACGAGAGGTCGCAGCATCGTCCTGGCTGCGTCGGTGCCGGCGTCGGGGTCTCGCGCGCCGTCGCCCGCGCCCTCCGGGCCCAGCGGCCACCGGGCGCGCCGGTCGACGACCACCGCCGTGAGCAGCGCGCCGGCCGCGGCGCAGAACCAGACCGGCCGCCACACCGAGGGCGCCGCGAGCGTCGCCGCGCCGACCAGCGCGACGCCGACACCGGTCCCGGCGTTGACCACCGCCTGGGCGCGATCCGCCGACGGGCCTCGAACCGTCGAGCCGACCGCCGCGACCAGGGCCGGCGAGGCGGCGCCGGCCGCGCTTCCCGCGACGAGCACGCCGACCGCGAGGCTCGCCGTCGACCAGGACGCGCCGACCAGGAGGGCGCCGGACGCCGCGAGCGCGGCGGCGAACCACAGGGCCACCCTCGGGGACCGCCGGGCCATCGACCGCTGGGCCCACAGCGCGGCCGCGCAGTAGGCGGCGAAGCTGCCGGAGGCGATCGCCCCGGCGGCGGTGGGCGAGAGCCCGAGCTCCGCGGTCAGCTGCGGGAGCTGCAGACCGTATCCGTAACGGACCATCCCGTAGGTCACCGCGATGAACCCGGCGCCCGAGGCGACGAGCCCGACGGGCGTGGTGCTCGTGGGGCGTAACGATCGTTTCACCATAGTGATCGTTACACTACCCGCATGGTCAAAGCGGGCGCACGGCGGCCGGCGCGGGAGCGACTGCTCGACGCCGCGGAGGAGCTCTTCTTCCAGCACGGGATCGCCGCGACAGGCGTGGACGCGATCCTGCGGAGAGCCGAGGTCGCGCCGGCGACCCTGTACGCGCACTTCGCCGGCAAGGACCACCTCGTCGCGGCGTAC
Organism: Cellulosimicrobium sp. Marseille-Q4280; assembly: GCF_943181405.1. Classification (GTDB taxonomy): domain Bacteria; phylum Actinomycetota; class Actinomycetes; order Actinomycetales; family Cellulomonadaceae; genus Cellulosimicrobium. Next base: position 304,792 of record NZ_CALPBY010000001.1, on the reverse strand, counting down.
CTGCAGCGTCGTCACGAGCGCTGGCGCGCCACGTGGGACGACGCCCTCGACCGCTGCGGCGACGACCCCGACGCGCGGGCACTCTCGGTCTTCGACGCGCTCGAGACGTTTCAGAGCGGTGCGGGCGCGCGGGGCTGCGCGTTCCTCGCCGCTGCCGTCGAGGTCACCGACCCGGAGCACCCGGCATACCGGTGGCTCGCCGCCGACACGCAGCTGCTCGACGACCGGCTGCGCGCGCTCGCCGAGGCCGCGGGCGCCGACGACCCGGGCGCTCTCGCTGCCGAGCTCCTCGCGCTCTACGACGGCGCGCTCGCCGCCCGCACCCGCCGCGCGGTGGGAGACGACGGCGGGCCCGCACCGCTGCCGTGCCGGGTTCTCGGCGCCACGGCGATCGCGCGGCACCGCGCCTAACGCGCGTCTCGGAGCATCTGCATGGGGTTCAGCCGTCGTCGCCGCGCTGGCGAAAGTACCGAATGGCGAACACGCCCCCGCCAAGGAGGTACCCACCGATCAAGCAGGGCCCCCAGAGAGTGGGAGCATTCCAGATCGTGTTGCCGAGGACCAGTCCCAGAACGCCCAACGAGGTACCCAGCGTGACTGGCAGAAATCTCCAGCGGGGTCCGAGGTCGTGGACGGCCATGCACATCATGGTCGCAGCGGCTGCGCTGGGGCGCCCGACGTCGCCCGCTCGCGCAGTCCACGGAGCACAACGGAGTGAAGACGGAGGGCCGGGGTACGACGAAGGGCGCCACAGCCGCAAGATTCTGCGGGTGAGGCCCTTCGGGTGGCGGTAGCGGTGAGCTTCGGTCGCAGACCTAGGACGAGGTTGTTCGTACCGGACGATCTCGCTCCTGACCTGGCCAAATGGCTCGTCGCGGTATGCAGCGCGCCAGACCCTTCGGGAGGCGCTTGGACATCAAAGAGGAGGGTAAGTGGCGGCCTCACCGGCGTTCGACTACCCGCGCGCCCTACCGACAGCCCGGGCCAGAGAATCGGCCGGCACAGCGCTGCCCCCGTCGGCCGATCCACGTTCGAGCTCTTCGCCAAGGCACTGGAAGAACACCTCTGACTGAACGCGGTCCATGTGTCGGGGGCGTCGTAGGCCGAGTCACGGAGGTCCCAGACAGCGTTGATGAGTTGTTCCTTAGTCGCCGCCGCAGAAAGAAGTCGCAGGCCAATCGGAAGTTCGTCCACGCGGTGACCGTACGCCAGGCGGGGACACTCGGAGGCGCCGAACCGATAGCGGAGCACAAGAGGTCGGCGGAGGTCCGGGTCACGGGTGGCGCAGGCCATCGCGCAGCGACGCCGCAGGCGCCCTTGACACGGGCTGGAGTCGGCCGGATGCTCGGCTGTCGGTACGGGGCCGGATGGAGAGGTGATGCAGGTGCACAACGCGACCTTGACGGTCATGGGCTACTGGGACGGGCCGCACACGCGACCGGGTTGGCCGAATCCGGTCCGTTTCGTCGACACCGAGTGGGACGTAGAGGATCGCGACATGGCCGCCGACTATCTCGCCCGTGGTCACGTCGCCAGCGCATACATGGGTTGGTCTACGTGCCGAATCTGCGGACAGCGAAACGGCAATCTCGAGTTCACGGACGGGACGTTCGTCTGGCCCGAAGGCCTGCGGCACTATGTGGTGGACCACGGCGTCCGACTCCCAGACCGGTTCATCGAGCACGTCCGGACTCGTAGAGAGGAGCTGGAGACTGCCCCGCGGGATGAGGCGTGGTGGTCGAGCATGGCGTGAAGACGAGTCGCGACGGGCGAGGTCGCGCAGGGTGAAGTGCAAGGCGTGAGGCGGTTCCGGACCAGCTCCGGAGCCGCCTTCTTCGTGACGTCTGGCGATCCGGCGGGGTGCGCGCCAGCGAGCTTGCGAGCGGAGCGCGGGGCCCCGCCGGACGGCGGATGCGCGGCGAAGCCGCGCCTTGAGCCAGTACGGAAAGTTCTCACCGCGCGCCTGGGCCAGTACATGGTCCAGAGCGCGGAAATCACCCGGCGGGATGATCTCATCGCGGGGCGGCAATCGTTATGCTGTCCCCCACGCACCAGCGGCTGGGCAATAGACGGAGCACCTCGTGACAACGAATGTCGTCGAACTCATCTCGGACTTTTTCACGCTGCGGAACTCGCGCAGTTTCTGGAGCGTGCCTGGGTCAGCCCTGTACGAGCTTGGAGAAGAGGTTCAGAAACTCTACATCGAGCAAATCAATACCGAACCACCGAAGGGTCACAGATCGTACCTAGGCGGATGGCCATCGGCCAACCTTGGGTCAGTACACGGCGACCTACTGTTGACAAGCCTGCTTTACACCGATCAGATTGTTGTACGAGATCCGGTTTACGATTGGTTCGCACCCGAACAGTACACGAACGAGCACATGATGTCCGCGCGTCCAGGATTCCTTGGGCCTGACGGAGTGCCGAACGTACGAGCCACCCGCGCATTCATGGAGAACGCCCTAGCAAGACTCGAATATTTGAAGCCGCTGATTGATCGCGGCATTGTGGTGCTCGCACCAGGCGAGCTACTCGTCAAGCGGGAACGTAATAGGATCGATCAACTCAGGGAAATGTTGAGCACGGCGCTTAGTGGCGACATGGACGCATACGCTCGCAGATTCAGCCCCAGCGATCTTGCGACCGAAGACAACGTTAGAGGCTTATTCGCTTTCGTTGGGGGGGAACGGAATGAGCAACTACTACGGGCCCAGGGTCACGCTATCCGCTATTTTGCGCGCGAGTATGCAATCTCAACCACTATGGGTGCCACATATACCGCCCCATTCAGACACGAAATGTGGCTGGCCTCCGAAGGTTTGGACAGCGCCCCGTCCCCCTCCGGTCAGGTCTCCTCAGCGCTGCTGGCGTCCAAGATGCCAATCTTTACTCGCCTATCACCGGATCTCATTGCACGCGTACATGACGATGACGCCTTCGGGGCTTTTCGGAGAGATCTCCACTTCGCTTACCAGAATGCTCCAGTCGGGGACGCGGACGCCCTGGACCTTTTTGCGCGCGACCAGGACCGTGAGATTCTCACCCCTAGCATCGAGAGAGCTGAGTCTGCAGCTTCTTCAGGATTTCTGAGAGAGTTTGGAGTAAAGCTCAAGAACTCTTCGTTTGGAATTCTGGCAGGTTTTACGGTGGATCTCTTGGCTGGTACGCCTGGGCTCGCAACCGCGGCCGGCGCGGGTGTGCCTGTGGTGTCTTCCTATGTGGAAGGGCGCAAAACGGACAAGAGCTCCCTGCCGATCTGGACAGCTCTCGTCAAGCACCAGCAGCAATTTAGCGAAGAGGTATCGGGGGTGCAGACTTCCACGAGTCAGATGGGTGACCGGTGGGGAATCCCTCCGGAACCATCCATGAGCGTAAGCGTTTCTGAGGGCGCTTCGATCTCAGATTGGTTCTCTGCCGGCCGTGAAGATCCTGAAGTTCGCGGGTATGTCGAGGGGAACTACCGACCGTGCGATTGCGGAAGCGGCCTAAAGCACAAGTTCTGCTGCGAATCCATTCGCATCCGTTGAATTCACCTCGCGCGCACGTCATCGCATATTCATTCTTGAGTCGTCCTCATCCGACTAGCCGGGCGCACAAGGCGCTTGGCCTGAGCCAGGTAGGTATACGGTGACCGACGCCGCAGTCTCCATGGCAATCTTGACTGTTGATGCCAATCGCCTCGGACGCGACGTCCTCTCCCGGTTCGAACCGATGGTGCTTGACCGGCTCTACCACTCACGCACCGACGTGGTTGCGATACCCGAGCTACAACGAGAGATCGAGGACGAGTTCGCCCTCACCATGCCCGGCGCCGCGCTGCAGACCATAAGCCGTCGTGCCGCCCGCAACGAACTCTTGAGGCGCCAGCATGGCGTCCTGCACATCGATCGAGAGCGCCTTGCGAGGTTTGACTTGAGCGGCGTTCGGGCAGCAACTAGCCGGGAGTACGAGGCCCTCATTTACCAGGGCGCGTCCCATGCCGAACGTGTCTTCGAACACAAGGTCTCGCCTGAGGAGTTTGGCAACGCGCTATGGTCTTTCATCCAGCGCCACACCTCCCCCCTCCTTGCGGCAATGGTCAACAACACCTCGCTTCCTCCCATCGAGGATGGTTCAGAACCGCTCGATTTCGTGGTGGCCTCCTTTGTAGTCGAGGCGCAGGAAAGAGATGCTCAGGCTTTTGAGTATCTTTCCCACGTCGCAAAGGGAGCCATCATTGCTTCCGCGCTCTACTTCCCTGACCCGGCAGAATTTGACGCAAGACTCGACGGCTTGACCATATATCTCGACACGACAGTCATTCTGCGTCTCGTCGGGGCCAGCGGCCCAGCCTTCGAGGACCTCGCCTCGGACCTCGCGCGCCTCGCAGCAGGCCGCGGGGCAAAGATCGCCTGTTTCGAACATACGATCAGGGAGATCCGCGGGATACTTGCCGCTTGTACGGAGATTGTAAGGCGGGGAACCGCGAGATACTATGGTGAGACGTCAGAATACATGGTCTCAGCGGGCTGGGAGGTCACCGACGTCATCGCGCTATCAGACAGCTTGGAGGATCGGCTTGACGCGATAGGCGTCGAAGTGCGAGTTAAACCAGCTCACGTAGCGGCGCTTACTCTGGATGAAGACCTTCTCGAACGGACGCTTCAGGAACATGTGAACTACAGCAGTTCCAGCGCACGCCAGAAAGACCTGGGCTCGATCACGGCAATCTACCGCCTACGACGCGGTCGATCCGCCACGACGCTCCACCGGACGAGCGCAATCTTCGTAACCCACAACATGGCTCTTGTTAGGGCGGGTAGGGCCTTTGAGAAACTCGACGAGATCGACCGCGGGTCGATTCCACTCTGCATGCCCGACTTTGCCCTAACGACGCACCTGTGGGTCTCTCAGGAAATCAAGGCGCCGGATTTGCCCGTGCGCAACCTGGTCACTGACAGCTATTCGATAATGCGCGCCGAGGATCACGTATGGCGATTGTATCTGGAGAAGATCGAGGATCTCCGCGTCACTCAGAGAGTTTCGGAGGTCGACTACGTTCTACTTCGGCAGTCCCTACAAGTACGTTCGCTGATAATGCTTGAGACACACTCAGATCCTGAGGCTTTTACCGAGGGAAGCGCGCGCAGAGTCCTCGAGCGCGCCAGGCGAGCGATCCAAGAGGAAGCACTCGAGGATGCGCGCACCGCTCACGAGGCCACGGCAGCTGCCAATCAGCGGATCGTTGCAATTCAAACTGCGTCAGAAGCCAACAGTACAGAACTCTCTCGTCGCCTCGAGGCTCACGCACTTGGGTTGCAGGCGGTAGCCGGAAAGGTATCGCGAGTAATCGCCGCCACGGTGCTCAGTTTTGTTGGACTTATTGCGACGACCGGGGCCGTCTTTGCCATTCCGTTCATGTCAACTAGTGCGCTTGGTGGAATTCTGGGGTTCATCGCCGCAGCGTGCGTCGTGGCATACTCCCTGGTTTCACTCGCATCCATGTTCTTCGGCATTGGTCTGCCATCAGTTTTTCGGTACGTGCAGTCGGCGGTGCACCGCCGCGTCCTTGCCTGGTACGAGCGCACAGCCTCAGAGTCTGCATCCGTCAACGGCGCCGCTCAGCGAAATTGATCACTTCCCGTTTCGGCGTACACTTGCACTCTATTTCGACCCTTTACGGGCGAGCGGCCACGAAAGTTGTGGCCTTGTCCCCGCCTTCTACCCATGTGCATTGGTCGTAATTATTGCTGGTCGCACCGCTTCAGCGATCTATGGACGACGGATGACGGCGACGGCTTTATCGTCATGGCACTTGGCGCGAGGTAGTTCTCGTCCGCCCGGATCGTTATTGGCCTCCCAATGACTTAGGCCACTTAGCAAGGAAGCGCGTTCGATGCGATCTTTGGCGGCGACCTCCGACCAGGAGTCGATTTTGAGGTGCTGCATCGGTTTATAGACACCGTCCGTCGCTAGGACGAGCCGGGACGTTGCGTCGTGACTCGACCGCATCGTGATGGCATGGTTCGCTGCGGCAGGTACCGCCTCCGCGATCCAGTATCTGCCGCTAACATCCCGCGCGTGCTGCGCTTCGGTACGCAGCTCGACCTGCGGTGCGTGCGCACTGGCGTACCGGAGAACGACGACGGCTCCGACGACCTTTGGCCCGAGCAGGTGGCCGGCTACCTCGCGAAGTACTCGACCAAAGGCACGGGGACCGATCTCGCGATGCCGCGCCCGCACCACCAGCGCATGGTCCGCACGTGCCGGTGGCTCGCCGAGCGCGCCCGTACCGCGTGTCGCGGCCTCGCCGGGCCAGACCCGGAGGACGACGAGGGCTGCGTCTGCGGGCAGTGGCGTCGAGAGCCCCTACCGGTTGCTCGCGAAGTGGGCGCACATGCTGGGCTTTCGCGGCCACTTCTCGAGCAAGTCCCGGCGCTACTCGATCCCGCTCGGCCGCCTGCGCCGTGCTCGGGTCCGGTTTCAGCGGCTCAGGCCGACGCCGAGCGCGACGGGACGCCGATGGACGTCGCCGACCTCGAGACGCGGCTCCTCGCAGAGGACGACGAGACGACCCTCGTCGTCGGCTCCTGGACCTACGTGGGCTCCGGGTGGACCAACCCAGGCGACAAGGCACTGGCCGACGCGGCCGCAGCACGCGCCCGCGAGTACGCGCAGTGGAAGGCACAGAAGGGAGCCGGCCAACGACTGGGGCTGCGCATCCCTCAACAGGGCGGAGTCCCGATCACGCCCGCAGCGTGAGGGTCTCCCGGACCCGGCCCGGCTTGAACGGGCTGCCACCCTCTCCACACTGCGGGCTGGACGCGCTGTTACCGGGTAGGCCGCCTTGGGCGGGTTCGAGGAGAGCGTAGACCGCCGAATCTGGCCGCCAACAGGCCTTTACGGAACCGCGCCGCTACGACGGCACGAGAACAGATCACCCATCATCACGACGACGTAGGGGGAACCACCATGAGCACCACCAGCGTGAGCCAGATCGAGGGCGCGACGACCCGCCGACGCCTCATGACGCCCGAGGAGCTGGCCGAGCACCTCGGCGTGACGCTGCACTGCGTGTACGCGTGGTCCAGCCGGGGCGGCGGCCCCAAGGTCGTGCGGGTCGGGGCGCGGCTCCGGTACCGGCCGACCGACGTCGAGCAGTGGCTCGACCGCGTGACCGACTCCGGCACGGCGGGCTGAGGCATGGCACGCACGCCGATCGAGCCTGGCCGCTGGGGCCGGATCACACGGACGGAGATCTCCCCCGGTACGTGGCGCGCACGGGCGAGGTTTCGCGACCTCGCCGGGAACCTCCGGACCGTCGAAGCTCGAGGCCGATCCGGAGCGGCCGCTCAGCGCGCGCTCGAGGACAGGCTGCACCGTGCCAGTACGGAGGCCGCGGTCACCGGGACGGCGAAGGTCACCCCTGCGACGCGCATGGGCATCGTCTTCGACCACTGGGTCGCCGAGAAGCGCGTTGAGGGACAGATAACGACGCAGTCGCTGGAGACGTACCGAGGTGTCCTCGAACGGGACCTGCGACCCGCGTTCGGAGCGCTGCGCGTTCGGGAGATCACACCCGTCGCGGTGAACCGCGTGCTCATGGCGCTGAGCACGGCGCAGAAGTACGACACCGCGCGGCAGGCACGCAACGTCATGTCCCAGGTCATGCTGATGTGCGTCCGCTACGGCGCGGCACCGTTCAACCCGGTCCGCGACGCGGTGACCGTACGCAAGCCGCGACGAGCCGAAGTCCGCACGCTCGGGCTCGAGGACATCACGCTGCTGCGCAAGGCCGTCCGCGAATGGGAGAACCGACCTGCGCTGCCCCGTGGCCGTCGCAATGTCACGCTCCTGCCGCAGATCGTCGACACGATGCTCGGCACCGGGCTGCGGATCGCCGAGTGCCTGGCGCTGCGTGAGGCGGACGTCGACCTCGGCGCGGAGGTCCCGACGCTCACGGTGACCGGGACGGTCGTCCGGGCCGAGGGTCGGCTCGTGCGGCAGGGCAAGCCGAAGTCGGACTCGTCCCGCCGGACGATCACGTTGCCGGCCTTCGTCGTCGCGTCGATCACCGAGGCACTGGACGTCGGCCTCGACGGCGGGCCCGACGAGCTGGTGTTCCCGTCCACGCGGGGCACGCCCCGCTCCCCCAGCCGAATTCGTGACCAGCTCCGCGACGCCCAGCTGGCCATAGGCACCAGGGTGACTCCGCACGACTTCCGACACACCGTCGCGACCCAGGCCGCGAACTCGACGACGATCGGGAACGCCACGGTGCTGCTCGGCCACTCCGACAAGGGCACGACCGTCAGGCACTACGTGAAGCGCACCCACGTCGCCCCGGACCTGCGGACAGTGATCGACCAGCTTGTCACCCAGGCGGTCGCCGTGGACCGTGATCTGCCATGAACGACGCCTCGTTGGCACACTTGTGGGCGTGGGAACGACAGCGCTCGTGCGCGACTACCGCGGCTCCGTGCTCAGTCTTGGCAACCTCGACCTCGGGGGCATCCTCCGAGTGGCGACGGGGCAGGGGCTCCCATTCCTCGGGAACGTCGACGAGTACGACGACACGGTCTTCAACCGCCATCAGCTGCGCCTGGTCGCTGACGAGCTCGAGCAGATCGCCCGAACGTCGCCTGGTCTCGAGCGCGGGTTGCACGAACTCAAGGAGATGGTCGAGCTGGTCGCCGAACGACCCCATCGCTACCTGGTGTTTAACGGCGACTGAGTCAAGGACCGCTCGCCTCTGGCCGCAGTCTCCGCCCCGAGGGATCACTCATGGTGCACTCGACAGGCCAAAACGGAGTGAAGGCGGAGGGCCGGGTACGACGAAGGGCCCCATATCCGCAGAATCTCGCGGGTGGGGCCCTTCGGGTGGCGGTAGCGGTGAGATTCGAACTCACGGTGGACTTTCACCCACACACGCTTTCGAGGCGTGCTCCTTAGGCCGCTCGGACACGCTACCTTCGCCGGGTGCACCGGCCCAGGAAGGATACCTGGTCCGGGCCCCGGACACCGAATCGGCCTCCCGGCTGACCGGGCAGCCGACCGGCAGCCGACCGGTCAGCTGCCCCCGAGCGCCTCGGCGAACAGCGGCACGACGTTGTCGATCGCGTACACGACGGCGGTCGGCGTGCCGAGCGAGAACGCGTTGGACAGGTCCTTGTCGTCGAACACCACGTAGCGGCCGTCGGCGACGGACGGCACGGTCTGGAACGCGGGCTGCGCCTCGACGTCGGCCGCCTCGAAGCCGATGGGCTGGATCACGGTGAGGTCGGCGTCGAGCAGGGCGACATTCTCGGTGCCGAGGTTGGCGGAGAACTCCTCGCCGGCGGCCTCGTCGATCTCGGGCTTGGTGACGAACCCGAGGCTCTGCATGAACTCCCCGCGGCTCGACGACGACACGTACGCCCCGAAGCCCTCGGCCCAGTAGGACCCGATGACCGCAGTCTTCCCCTCGAAGTCGGGGTTCTCCTCGCGCGCGCCGGCGAACGCGTCGTCGACCTCGGCGAGCAGGTCCTCCCCCGCGTCGGCACGACCGAGCGCCGTGGCGATCATCGAGACCTGGTCCTCCATGGGCGCGAGGTACGCCTCGCCGCCCTCGGGGACGCCGACGGTCGGCGCGATCTCCGCGAGGCGCTCGTACCGTTCGGGGTCGCCCGACGACTTCACGTCGAGGATGACGTCGGGGTCCAGCAGGGCGATCTGCTCGTAGGAGGGCTCGAGCGTGCCGATGATCTCCGGCGACTCGGTGTAGGCGTCGGCGAGCCACGGGCCGACGCCGTCGCCGCCGAACGCGAGCCAGTCGCTCGCTCCGACGGGCTCGACGCCCAGCGCGAGCGCCGTCTCGGCGTCTCCCCAGCCGAGCGCGACGACGCGCGTCGGCTCCTCGGGGATCTCGACCTCGCCGAACGCCGTCTCGATCGTCACGGGGAACTGCTCGCCCGCGGCGCTCTCCGTGCCCGACGGCGCGGCGTCGCCGTCCCCGGTGTCGTCACCGGAGTCGGCGGAGCAGGCCGCGAGGGCCAGCAGGGCGAGGGCCGAGACGCCCGCGAGGGCGGCGCGGCGGGGCGCGGCGGCGCCGCGGCGGGTCAGTGCGTTCATGGTCTCTCTCAGTCCTCGAAGATCTGACCGATGGGCTCGCGCTTCTCGGCCTGGAACCGGTCCTCGGCGCGTCCGTACGCCCAGTAGCCGGACAGGGACAGGTCCGCGCGCGGCACGCCGCGCTGGGCGAAGACGCGGCGGAGCGCCTTCATCGCCTCGCGCTCGCCGTGCGCGAAGATCTGCACGCGGCCGTCGCGCCACGGCGCCGCGCGCACGGCGTCGGGCAGGAGCGTCGTCGTCCCGGCGGGTGCGTCGCCGCGGTGGAGCCAGGTGACCTCGACGCCCGACGGCGCGTCGATCGCCTGGACGTCCGCCTCGGTCGCGACCTCGATCCAGGCCTGCCCGACGGCGTCGCGCGGCATCGCCTCGAGCGCCGCCGAGATCGCGGGGACTGCCGAGTCGTCGCCGACCAGGAGGTGCCAGTCGACGTCCGGGTCCGGGGCGTAGAGCCCACCGGGGCCGGAGAGGACGATCCGGTCCCCCGGCCGAGCGCTCGCTGCCCACGGCCCCGCGATGCCCTCGTCGCCGTGGACGACGAAGTCGATCGCGAGGCGCTGCGCGGCGTCGTCGACCCAGCGGACGGTGTACGTGCGGGTGACAGGAAGGTCCTCGGGGGCGAGCGTCTCGCGCAGCGCCGCGACGTCGTACGGCGGCTCGAGGCCGAGCTCGGGCTTCGCGAACAGCACCTTGACGTACTTGTCCGTGTACTCGTTGCCCTGGAACGCGGCGAACCCGGGCCCGCCGGCGACGACGCGCACCATGTGCGGCGCGATCCACGTCGTCTCGAGGACGTCGAGGACGGTCTGCGGGCGCGCTCGCCGAGGAGCCTGCGTGGGGGTGGTCGACATGCCTGCCTCTCGTCCATGGCCGTCGATGCTTAGGTGAGGCTAACATCACTTCCTGGGCGCTCCGGGCGCCCGACGCATGGCGCGGGTCACAGCCGACCGGCGCCACGCTCCGGTGAACCCCGGCGACGCGGCGAGCGAACAGGACTCATACACGCGTCCTGTGCCTCGCACAGCAGGCTCACAGCGGCGAGCGGCGGAATGGACGGGTCAGCAACCACCGCGCTCAGCGCCCCGGCCCCGGAGCCGCCTCGTGTCCCAGCCACTCCTCTACGTCGTCGACCTCGTCGCCGTGACGGTCCTCGCCTTCGGCCTCTACCACCCGCGCCACCGGCGCCGCGACCTCGTCGTCGCGTACCTCGGGGTGAACGTCGGGGTCCTGGCCGTCGCCGCGACGCTCGCCACCAGCACCGTCGGCGCCGGGCTCGGCCTCGGGCTCTTCGGCGTCCTGTCGATCATCCGGCTGCGCTCCACCGAGCTGTCGCAGACCGAGGTCGCCTACTACTTCGCCGCGCTCGCGATCGGCCTGCTCGGCGGGCTCGGCGCCACCACCGGCTGGCTCTCCGTCGCGGGCACGGCCCTCGTCCTGGCGGTCATCGCCGTCGTCGACCACCCCCGCGTCCTGCGCCGGTCCCGCTCCCAGAGCATGGTCCTGGACCGCGCGTTCCTCGACGAGGACGCCCTCGTCGCCCACGTCGAGGACCTGCTCGGTGCACGGGTGCGCGGCGCGAGCGTCCAGCGCGTCGACCTCGTCAACGACACCACGTGGGTCGACGTCCGCTACGACGCCCGCCGCGACGCACGTCGCCCGACCGGCCACCACGCGGACCTGGCGGTCCCCGAGGTCGCCACGACCGCACCGCCCACGCCGCTCCCGCCCGGCGAGCGCGTGGAGGTGCCGGCGTGACCGCCGCGACCGTGACCACCGGGTCCTCGACCACCGCGCGCGCGGTCCCCGGGGCCCCGACCGCGCACAGGCGAGTCCGCGACGCCCTCCACCCGCTCGACGCCGTCGGCCTCGACGAGCTCGTGACGTCCGCGGCGCTCCTCGCCCGGGTCGACCGGAAGTACGTCCTCACCGTGGACGACGCCGTCGCCGTCCTGGGCGGTCTCGTCACCACGGGCGACGCCCGGGTCCTGCAGATCGACGGCGAGCGCCAGTTCGGCTACGAGTCGGTCTACTTCGACACCCCGGACCTCGTGTCGTTCCACCTCACCGCGACGCGCCGCCGGCGCCGCTTCAAGGTCCGCACCCGGACCTACCTCGACTCCGGGCAGAGCTTCCTCGAGGTCAAGACGCGCGCCGCGCGCGGCGTGACGCTCAAGCAGCGCGAGCCGCACCCCGAGGATCCGGCGACGCTGGGCGAGGGAGACGCCTTCGTCGCCAAGACCCTCGCCCACGAGGGCGTGCCGTCCGCGTCGCACCTGCGCCTCGCGCCCGGCCTCGTCTCCCGCTACCGCCGCACCACCCTGCACCTCCCCGGGCCCGACGGCGGCGCGCGCGCCACGGTCGACACCGGGCTCGCGTGGGAGCTCGCCACCCTGCCCGACGGCGCACCCGCCACGCGGGCGGTGCCGCACCTGGTGATCGTCGAGACGAAGGGCGGCTCCACGCCGTCGGGCCTCGACCGGCTGCTGTGGCGGCACGGCCACCGGCCCGAGCGGATCTCCAAGTACGGCACGGGGATGGCGCTCCTGCGGCCGGACCTCCCCGACGGCCCGTGGCGTCGCGTCATCCGCCGCCACCTCACCGAGCCCTCTTCCACGGTCTCGTGCGCGGCCCTCGCGCCGGCCGACCACGACCCCACGACCCCCACCCGCACGCGCGGGCACGACGACAGGAGCCTCTGATGCGTATCCGCCGCCCTCTGACCTACCTCACCGCCGCCGCGGCCGCCGCGGTCCTCGCCGGCTGCTCCGTGCCGGGCGGCTCGGCGAGCACCGGGTCCACCACGGCAGGATCCACGACCACCACGACCGTCGCCTCGACGGCCGTCGCCGGGCTGACCCCGGACGAGGCCCGCGCCGACAACACCGAGGTGACCGCGGACGACACCGACCTCGCGTACGACGCGAGCTCTGCCGTCACCGTGGTGCTCGACGGCGACACCGCGTCGGTCGAGGGCGGGTCGAGCGAGGGCGTGAGCGTCGACGGCTCGACCGTGACGATCACCGCGCCCGGCACGTACGTGCTGAGCGGGACGCTCGACGGCCAGTTCGTCGTGGACACCGCCGACGACGGGCTCGTCCAGGTCGTGCTCGACGGCGCCGACGTCAGCGCCACGGCCAACGCCGCGCTGGACGTCCAGGACGCGGAGAAGGTCGCCGTGGTCCTCGCCGACGGCTCGACGAACCGCCTCACGGACGCCGCGACCTACTCCGGCCAGGACGCGGACTCCGAGCCGGACGGCGCGCTGTTCTCGACGAGCGACCTCGTGATCGGTGGCTCCGGCGCGCTGAGCGTGACGTCCGCGGCGAACGACGGCATCGTCTCGAAGGACGGCCTCGTCATCGCGGGCGGCGACCTCACGGTCGACGCGGGCGACGACGGCGTGCGCGGCAAGGACTACCTCGTCGTCACGGGAGGGACGCTCGACGTGACCGCCGCGGCCGACGGGCTGAAGTCCACGGAGGACGCCGACGAGACGCTCGGCTTCGTCGACGTGCGCGGCGGGACGATCCGGATCGCGTCCGGCGACGACGGGGTCCAGTCCGTCACGGACGTCGTCGTCTCCGGTGGGACGGTCGACGTGACCACCGCCGGGGGCGCAGGCGAGGCCGTCGCGGAGGACGCGTCCGCCAAGGGCCTGAAGGGAGATGTCGGCGTGGTCGTCGGCGACGACGCGGACGTGACGGTCGACGCCGCGGACGACGGCGTGCACTCGGACGGCGCCGTGTCGGTGTCCGGCGGGACGGTCGAGCTGTCGAGCGGCGACGACGGCGTGCACGCCGACGGCGACGTCACCCTCGCGGGCGGCGACCTCACCGTCCTCACGTCGGTCGAGGGCGTCGAGGGCGCCGACATCACGGTCAGCGGCGGGACGGTCGACGTCACCGCGAGCGACGACGGCCTCAACGCGACCGTCGGGTCGACCACGACGACCGAGGGCACGACGACCGACCGGGGCGACGCCACGGCGTCGGGCACACAGGACCAGGTGCCCCCGGGCACCGACAGCGCGACGCCCACCCCGCCCGAGGGCGCACCGGCGGACGGCGGCACCCCGCCCGAGATGCCGGCCGACGGCCAGATGCCCGAACCGCCGACCGACGGCGAGATGCCGCAGGGCGGCGGCACGGGTGGCCGCATGCCTCAGGGTGGCGGGGCCGGCGGGATGGAGCAGGACGACGGCTCGACGCTGACGATCTCCGGCGGCACCCTCGCGGTCGACGCGGGCGGTGACGGGCTCGACTCGAACGGCACGCTGACGATCTCCGGCGGCGACACGGTCGTCAACGGCCCGACGAACGATGGCAACGGTGCGCTCGACGTCGGTGGCACGTTCGCCGTCTCCGGCGGCACGCTCCTCGCCGCCGGCAGCTCGGGCATGGCGGTCGCCCCGTCCACCGACTCCGCACAGGGCTGGCTCGCGACGGACGTCACCGCGAGCGCCGGCGACACGGTGACGATCTCGGCCCCCGACGGCTCCGATCTCGTCACGTACACGGTCACGAAGGACACCTCGAACGTCGTCTTCTCCTCGGCCGACGTGACGACCGGCGAGTCCTACACCGTCACCACCGGCAGCGCCTCGACCCCCGTGACCGCCGGCGAGTGGTCGGGCGGCGGCATGGGCGGAGGGATGGGAGGCGGCCGCCGCGACGACACGACACCGGACACCGACGACGACGCGACCACCACCTCCTGACGACCCCGCGAAGTAGTACCGCAGTCACGCGAGGTAGTACCCGGTCACGCGAGGTAGTACCCGGTCACACGAGGTAGTACCGGGGTCAACGTGACCACAGACCAGGGTGAAGCGATACCAGGAGGAGTAGGTGGGGCGCCGCGTCGTGGCGGGTCTGGCGGGTCCGTCGCGAGGGACGAACGGCGCGGATGGTCGACGCGGCGCTCCCACCCCCCGACACGCCAGGCGACCACACGCCGTCGGGCACAACGACCGCGGTACTACCCCGCCTGACCGCGGTACTACCTCGCGCAACCGCGGTACTACCCCGCGCAACCGCGGTACTACCCCGCGCAACCGCGGTACTACCCCGCGCGACCGCGGTACTACCTCGCACGACCGCGTTACTACCTCGCGACGGCGGCGCCGCCAGCCTCGACGCACGGTGCCGAACACCCGGTCCCGCAGGACCGTCGTACCGTGGAAGCGTGCCCGACCCGACTCCTGACCCGACACAGACAGCCCCCACCACCTCCCCCGCGCACGTCGCGACCTCCGCCGCCGACGTGCCGCCGTCGCCGCCGTCACCCGTCCCGACGGTCTCGTCGAGGCTCACGTGGCGGCCGAGCCAGCCGCCGCCGTCGGGCCCGGGCCCGGCACCGCGCACGGGGACCGTCACGGACGCGGCGGAGCTGCTGCGGGGCCTGCGCGTCACGGCGCTGACCGGCGCGGGCGTGTCGACCGACTCGGGCATCCCCGACTACCGCGGTCCCGACTCGCCGCCCCGCAATCCCATGACGTACCAGCAGTTCGTGCAGGACGAGGCGTTCCGCCGGCACTACTGGGCCCGTAACCACGTCGGCTGGCAGCACGTGCACCGCACGCACCCCAACGCGGGGCACCGCGCGCTCGTGCGCCTCGAGGAGGCGGGCGTGCTCGTCGGTCTCATCACGCAGAACGTCGACCTGCTGCACGAGGACGCGGGCAGCCGCAACGTCATCGACCTGCACGGCCGCTACGACCGCGTGATCTGCCTGCAGTGCGGGCGCGTGGTCTCGCGCGAGCACCTCGCGGAGCGTCTCTCGGCGCTCAACCCGGGCTTCCTCGAGTCGATCGGCGACGTGGGCGACGTCGAGATCGCGCCGGACGCCGACGCCGTGATCGAGCGAACGTCGCACTTCCGGCCCGCGCCGTGCGAGTTCTGCGGCGGCGTCCTCAAGCCGGAGATCGTCTACTTCGGCGAGAACGTGCCGCGCGAGCGCGTGGAGCGCGCGTACGCGCTCGTCGACGCGGGCGACGCGCTGCTCGTCGCGGGGTCGTCGCTCACGGTGATGAGCGGCCTCCGGTTCGTGCGGCACGCGGCGAAGGACGGCAAGCCGGTCGTCATCGTGAACCGCGGCACCACCCGCGGCGACCCCCTCGCGACGCTCAAGGTCGAGGCCGGCGTCTCCGAGACCCTCACCGCTCTGGCGGACGCCCTGACCTGACGCCGTCCCGCCGGACGGACGCCCCGACCTCACGCCGACCCGCCGCCACGAAGACGCTCACGCGCTGAGGCGAGAAGGCCCACGCGCTGCGGCGAGAAGACAGCGGTGCGGCCGGGAGGGACGACGGCGCCGGGTCGTGGCGGGTCTGGCGGGAGCGGGCCGAGGAACGAGGCCCGCGGATGGTAGACCCGGCGCCGTCGTCCCTCCCGGGCGCACCCCGAACCACGGGAGACCCGCGCTCAGCGCTGCGTGCCGAAGAAGTCCCGCAGGAGCTGTCCGCACTCGTCCGCCCGCACGCCCGGTACGACCTCGACCTCGTGGTTCGCGGACTGGTCCCGCACGAGGTCCCACACCGAGCCCGTCGCGCCGGCCTTCGGGTCCCACGCGCCGAGCACGAGCCGCCCGACCCGCGCCAGGACCAGCGCCCCGGCGCACATGACGCACGGCTCGAGAGTCACGACGAGCGTGCACCCCTCGAGCCGCCACGTCCCGAGCGTCGCGGCGGCCTGCCGCAGCGCGAGGACCTCGGCGTGCGCCGTCGGGTCGCCGGTCTCCTCGCGGCGGTTGCGGCCCGCTCCCAGCAGGCGCCCGTCCGGCCCGACGACGAGCGCCCCCACGGGCACGTCGTCGCTCGCGAGGGCGTGGGTCGCCTCGTGCAGCGCGAGCCCCATGAGCGCGTCCCACACCTGGCGGCGGGCGGAGAGGGTGGCCGGCGGGAACGACCCCTCGGACCACGGGAGGGCGAGGCCAGGGCGGGACGCGTCGTCGACGTGGGGGTCGTCGTCGGGCACGGGACCTCCGGAGCTGTCGGCGGAACGCCGCCCCAGGGAGCGGCAGGGGGCTGGCAGGCCGGAGCCGTCCCGGACGTGTCAGCCGTCCACCAGGCTAGACCGACGTGACGCTGACGACCCGCGCCGGCAGTCCAGTACCGTGGAGGCCATGCGCCTGCACGTCGCCGACCACCCTCTGGTGGCCCACAAGCTCACCGTCCTGCGGAACAAGGACACGGCGTCGCCGACGTTCCGGCTCCTCGTCGACGAGCTCGTCACGCTCCTCGCGTACGAGGCGACGCGCGAGGTGCGGGTCGAGCCGCACGAGATCGAGACGCCGGTCACGACGACGGTGGGCGTGCGGCTCGCGGAGCCGCGTCCGCTCGTCGTCCCGATCCTGCGCGCGGGGCTCGGGATGCTGGAGGGCATGACGCGGCTCCTGCCGACCGCTGAGGTCGGCTTCCTCGGCATGCAGCGCGACGAGCAGACCCTCGAGGCGGTCACGTACGCGAACCGCCTCCCCGAGGACCTCACGGGTCGTCAGGTGTTCCTGCTCGACCCGATGCTCGCGACGGGCGGCACCCTCGTCGCCGCGATCGACTACGTCTTCGCGCGCGGGGCGCGTGACGTCACGGCCGTGTGCCTGCTCGCCGCTCCCGAGGGCCTCCAGGTGCTGCAGGCCGCCGTCGGCGACCGCGTGGACGTGCACGTGGTCGTGGCCTCCGTCGACGAGCGCCTCAACGACAAGGCGTACATCGTGCCCGGCCTCGGGGACGCGGGCGACCGCCTGTACGGCGTCGTCTGACCCCTCCGCACCCCGCCGAGGCCCGCACGGCGAGACGATATCGTCCCGGATCGTGAGACTTTCCGCGCTTGCTCTTGGCGGTGCTGCCCGCGCCCTGCCATGCTGCATTTCGTGAGCACCTCGACCCGTCCCGTCAGCACGCCGTCCGGCGTGCTCCCGGGAGCGGTCATGTGCGTCTGTTGTCAGGCCTGAACGCACCTTCCCGTCTCGTTCAGACCCTGACCCGCCGACCCGCCGGATCCCCGGTGCCGCCGTCGGCCCGACGCACCCGGAGCCACCATGACCACGCTCACCGCACCCCGCCCCACGCACCGCCACCCTCGCGCGGCCGCCGTCCCGACGCCGCACGGCGCCCCGCCCCGCACGGCACCGGCAGCACAGCCCGGGGTCATCAGCCCGACCCCTCCCCGTCGCAACCCCGGCTTCGTGCTGTACGTCGGCGTCGACGCCGCACCGGGCGAGACGCCGGCCGCCGAGCTCGTCGAGCTCGCGGAGGCCCTCGGGGAGCTCGCCCGCGACTGGCTGCCCAGCGCCGAGACGTACACCGCCCTCGCCCTCGCCGAGCCCAGCCGCGCCCTCGACGCCGGGCAGCGCTCGCCGGTCCAGGACATCGCGGCGTTCCGCGAGCGGCTCGCGACCCTGTCGCCCGTGCCGCGCGTGGTCATCGACCCCGTGGACCGGTCGGTGACCGTCGAGGGACGACGCACACGCCTCACGCACCGCGAGCTCGAGCTGCTCTCCTACCTCGCGCGCTCGTCCCACCGCGTCGTCACGCGCGCGGAGCTGCTCGACACCGTCTGGGGCGACCACGCCGTCGCGGCGGGCAGCCGCACCATCGACGTCCACGTCCGTCGTCTGCGGGAGAAGCTCGGCCTGGAGCACGTCATCACGACCGTGCGCGGCCTGGGCTACCGGTTCGACCCGCAGACCCCCGTCGTCCTCGGCAGCGCGGGGGACGCCGCCTGAGGACCCCGAGCTGCCGGGCCGCGGGACGACGTGGGGGTACGTGAGCTCCCGCAGGCCCGGCAGCGCTCTCCCGCCCGCGCGTCACGAGATCCTGCCGACGCGCACACGCGCCCCAGCGGCGATACGTTCGGCCCATGCGCACAGTCATCGCGGGAGGTCACGGCCAGGTCGGCCGTCGCCTGGCCCGGACCCTGGTGGAGCGCGGCGACGACGTGGTCGCGTTCGTCCGCTCCGCCTCGCAGATCACGGACCTCACGGAGATCGGCGCGCACGTGGCTCTCGTCGACCTCGAGGAGGACGACGCCGTCGCCGTCTCGTTCGAGCTGGAGGGCGCGGACGCCGTCGTGTTCGCCGCCGGCGCGGGGCCCGGGAGCGGCGCCGAGCGCAAGGACACCGTCGACCGCGCCGGGGCCGCTCTGCTCGCCGACGCCGCCGAGCGCGCAGGGGTCGAGCGCTACGTCCTGGTCTCGTCGCGCGGCACGGAGGCGGCGCGGGCCGACGAGCGCCCCGACGGGGTCGACGACACCTTCTGGGCCTACCTCCGGGCCAAGGCCGCCGCGGAGGACGACCTCCGCGCGCGCGACGGCCTGCGGTGGACCGTCGTGCGACCGGGTCGCCTCACCGACGAGCCCGGCGTGGGGCTCGTCGCGCTCGCGCCGGTCGAGGACGACGGGGGCCGCCCACGAGGCAAGCGACGCAAGGCGGGTGGCGGTCGCGAGGAGGTCACGCGCGACGACGTCGCGCTCGTCATCGCGGAGGTGCTCCACGAGCCGCGCACCGCAGGCCTGGTGATCGACCTGGTGGGAGGCGACCGCCCGATCGAGGAGGCCCTCGCAGGCGTTCTTGCGTGACGCCTCCTGAACCGGTCCTCCCGTCACGGTCGCCGGATCGCCCGGCCACCGCTCGACGGTGGGTCAGCCCTTGCCGGGCCCGCCCTCGCCGCAGGGCGTCCCGCGCTCCCAGAACAGGCGGAGCAGGTCCCGGTCGGGCCTGATGCCGATGCTGCCGTTGCGTGCTTCGTACGTGAGTCCCCCGTAGGACACCGTGGCCGAGTGGGGGTACCACACGTCACGCTGCCACTCGGTGGCGCACTGCGGTGCCACGCTGAACGGGTCGACGGTCAGCTTCTGCGTCCCGGCGTCCGTGTGGACGACGTACGACGCACCGGACCACGGCGCCTCGCCGAGCTCCACGGTGCGGACCTCGCGCGCCGCGAGGTCCCAGGACCCCTTGCCCTGGCCCGTGACCCGGAAGGTCACCGGCACGTTCGAGCCCGAGTTGTCGAGCAGCGCCGACACCGCACGGTAGGAGTGCGCGCGGCTCTCGTCGTAGTACGCGTCACCGAGGACCAGCTCCACCGTCGGCTCCACGACGGCGCAGTCGACGGCGTCGACGTGCACCGTGAGCGCCTGCGTGAACGTGCTGCCGAGGTGAGTGCGGGAGAGGTCGAAGGTCACCTTGCCGGGCTTGACGGACAGCGCGCCCGAGTCGACGTCCGCGCTCGCCGCCTGGCCGGGTGCGACGTCCCCGAGGTCGTGCGCGCCCCACGGCGTCGTGGCGACGACGCGCACGGTCTCCGCGGAGTCGTTGTGCAGGCTCGCCGTGAGCCAGACGGTGTCACCCGTGCACCGGGCGTTCACGGTCGCCGTCGCGGACCAGTCCGGCTCGTACGCCGCGCGGCCGTACCGCGCCGTGAGGCCCGTGTCCTGGAAGCCCTTGTCCTGCACCCAGCGGTACTGGCGGAACGACACCGCGCCGGGCTTCACGTCGAGCGACTTCGTGTCGACCGTGAACGTGGCGCTCTGCCCGGGCGCGATCTTCTGCACGGGCGCCGAGTCTCCGAACGAGCCGCCGAGCATGCGCCCGTCGATCGTCTCGGGCGAGTCGTTCGTCAGCGTGCCGACGATCTTCACGGATCCGTCCTGCCACCGGGTCTCGACGGTCGCCGTCGTCGCCCAACTCGGCACGTACGTGAACGCGTCGTAGGACCTGGTGAGGTCGTGCGTCCCTCCGGTCGCGTCCGTCCGCTCCGCGCGGAACGTCGCCGACCCGGCGGGCAGGTCGCGCAGGCGCGTCCCGATCGTGAGGGTCGCGGTCGTGCCGGGCGCGACCTCGACGGGCTCGGTGCTGCCCAGTGCACCCGCGTCCAGGACGACCCGCAGGGTCGCCGCCCGGTGGTCGTTGCGGAAGGTGCCCGTGAGCACGGCCGACCCGGTCCCGGCATCGACGACCCAGCCGGACGACACCGCGCCGTCGACGGACCAGGCGAAGCAGTCGACGCCGGCGACGTCGTGCGTCGCGAGCGGCGCGCCGTCGGCGAGCACCACGAGGGTCGTCGCGTCGCTGCCGACACCGCCCGGCACCTGGACGTCGCGCACCGCACCACCCCGCACGGAGACCGTGACGTCGTCGCGACCCTCGACCGAGAACACCGCCGGCACCGTGGACGCCGAGTTGTCGAACCGCAGCGACACCGGCGCGGACGACGAGTCCGTCGCCGGGTCGAACACGCACTCGCCCACGCCCGGCGCGGCCGCCGCCGACGGCGCGTACCGCACCGCCGCGAACGCCGCCGACACCTCGCGGGACGTCTCGGACCCGTCGAGCCGCGCCACCCGGAACGTCACCTCACCGGCCGCGACGTCCCGCGAACCCGTGTCGACCGAGAACGACGCCTCCGCACCCGGCGCGACCTCCACGGCCTCCGTGGTGCCCAGCTCCCCCGCGTCCATCACGACGCTCAGCGGCGCCACCGCGTGCCCGTTGCGGAACGTGCCGTCGACGACCACCGAACCGGTCTCCGCCGACCACCGCGACGCCGCCGAACCTCCGACCGACCACACGAAGCAGTCCACGGCCGGGACTCCACGGGCGACGGGCCGCGCACCGTCGGTCCGCACCGTGTATGAGACCGGGGCCGCACCGGCGCGCGGCAGGTCGACGTCGAGAGAGGTCCCCGCAGGGACGGTCCGCGCGACGCCGGCGTGCCCGTCGACCGAGAACACGACGGGCAGCGTCGACGCGGAGTTGTCGTAGCGCAGCGCGACGGGCGCCGACGACGTGTCCGTCGCCGGGTCGAACACGCACTGCCCGACGGTCGGCTCGGCGACGGCCGGCGCGATCCGCTGCTCGTCGAGGAGGATCGGCAGAAGGCTCTGGTACCCCTTCGAGTCGCCGTCGGCGTCCGTGTGGAAGCGGTACTGGCGCAGGACCGCGTTCCCCCGCGGGGTCTCGCGCAGGCCGGTCTCCAGGACCATGGCGCCGGCGCCGCCCTCGGCAGAGAGCTTGGCGGCGTCCGAGTCCGCGACGTCGTCCCACGTGCCGCCCGTCGGGGCGAGCAGGCGCACGTCCATCGCGACGTCGGTGTCGTTGACGACGTCGGCCGTGTACCGGACGGTGCCGTCCACGTTCTCCGCCGTGACGCCGACGTCCGCTGCGGTGAGCCACGTCGGGTCCCAGCAGTCCAGCGCGGCGAAGGACCCGGCGTCGAGACGGTGCTCGAACGTCTCGTCCGCGATCGTCGTCGAGAGCACCAGGGCGGCGGACCCGGCGGGGAACCGCACGCCGTCGTCCACGCGCAGCTCGCCGGTCTCACCACGTGCCAGGACCGACGACGCGCCCGATCCCGCCGCCTCGGCGGTGACCGTGAGGTCGTCGTAGGCCGTCGTGTTGGTGTACTCGGCGTGGATCGACGCGCGCTCCCGGTCCTCCGGCACGCCGCACCGGGGCACGACCGGGTCGGTCAGCCCGTCCTCGGCGCCGGCCCAGGCCTCGGCGACGTCCAGCACGACGGTCGTCGCGCCGTCGTGCGCCTCCGCCGCGTCGCCGCTGACGGTCACCGTGTGCCGCGCACCGTCGACGTCCTCGGCGTCCGCGAGCAGGTCGACGGCGAAGCTCGTCCGCTGCTTGGGCGCCAGCTCGGCCTCGGTGGAGCACGAGACCACCGAGCGGTCGTCGGCTCGGCACGTCCACCCGTCGGCACGCTGCGCGCCGTCGTCCTCGGTCACGAGGACGACACCGTCCGGGAGCGCGAACTCGACCGAGGGCTGGCGCGCGACCTTGTCGCCCGCGTTGCGCACCTCGAGAGCCATGTCCACGGTCCCGGGGTTCGTCAGCGCGAACGCACGGCCCTCGGTGTACAAGGCGGCGACCCGCACCTCGGCGCCGTAGTAACCGACGGACGTCGGCTTGAACGCCTTGCGGACGGGCTCCACGCCCTTCGCCCGTGCGACACCGTGGAAGAAGTACTCGCCACCGGACTGCGCCGTCACCTGGACCACGAGCTCCTGGCTCGCACCGGGCGACAGCACGCCGACGGAGCAGGTCACCAGGCTCGTCCCGTCCGCCTGGGGCGCCGCGCTCCCGCACGGCAGCGCCGCGGCCCGGATCGCGGGCGCCACGGACGCGCCGCCCGTGACGAGCGACGAGCTGCCCGTCGCGACCCCGTCCGGCAGGGTCAGCTCGACGAGCACCTCCTCCGCGTCCCGGCCGCCGGTGTTGGACGCGATGACCGTGAGGTCGGCGGGCTGGCGCGCGGCGAGCGTGACCGTCCCGAGCGAGAGCTCGAGCGCGGGCGGCGCGGGCGGAGGGGGCGGCGGATCGGTGGGGGCCGGCGTGGGTTCCACCGGGGCCGGCGCGGGCACGACGGGCGACGGAGCAGGCTCGACCGGGGTCGTGCCCGGGTCGACCGGCGACGCAGCCGGGACGTCGGTGACCGGCGCGGCGTCCTCGCCCGGCTGCGCCTCCGGGGTCGTCGGGTCCGTGGTGGGGATGTTCGTCGGCGACGTGGGGTCCGTCGACGGGTCCGTGGGTGCCGTGGACGGTTCGGTCGTCGCGGAGCCGGAGGGCTCCGGCGAGGCGCTGGGCGACGGGCTCGTCGCGGCCGTGGGCTCGGGGGTCGGGGTGTCGTCGGGAGTGAAGACGCCGAGGGCACCCGCGACACCGAGCCCCGCTACGGCGAGGACTCCGACGCCGACGGCCGCGGCCGCGAGGGGTGCGGACGCGACCAGCGCGGCGAGGCCGCCGGCTGCTGCGGCTGCGCCCGCGCCGCCGGCCGCCACGGTGGCTCCCGCTGCCGACGCACCCGCCGCAGCGACCCCGGTGCCGGCTGCGCCACCGCCCACCACGACGCTCCCCGCGGCCCCGGTACCAGCGGCCGCACCGCCACCGCCGACCGCGCCGGCGCCGCCGGTCGCGGCTCCACCGGCTCCCGCTGCACCACCGGTTCCCGCTGCACCACCGGAACCCGCGGTCCCGCCGGACGCCGTGCCTCCGGAACCGGCCGCGCCGCCGGAGGCGCCCTGACCCGCCCCGGCGCCGGCGAGGGCCGCGGCCGCACCGCCAGCGACCGCGGCCCCGCCGGACACCGGCAGCGCCGTCCCGACGAGTCCCAGCGCGCCGATCCCGAGGACCAGGGGCGCGATGACCGCCCGCATGCCGTGCGAGACGTCGCCGAGCTCGAGCACGAGCCCGCGGCACTCGCCGCAGCCGTCGAGGTGGCTCTCGACGCGCGCCGTCTCGCGCTTCGCGAGCCCGCCGCGCACGTAGGAGCCCAGCAGGGGGTTGACGCCCTGGCACTCCTCGGCGGGCACGGACGTCAGGTGCTGCTGGAGGTAGGCCTGGCGCAAGCCCTCGCGCGCCCGGTAGGACAGGGCGGAGACACCGTTCGCGGTGAGCCCGAGGATCGGTGCGATCTCTGCGGGCGGGAGGTTCTCGACCTCCGTGTACCAGAGGACGGCGCGCCACCGCTCGGGGAGCTCGGCATAGGCCTTCGCGACGATCGATCGCTCGAAGCCCTCGAGCGTGGGGTCCTCCGTCGAGGCCATCGGCCCGAACGCGGACTCGAAGGTCCGCTCGTCGTCCGTGGGCTGGGTGCGCCGGGCACCGTTGACGAGGTCGTAGGACAGCCGGCGGACGACGGTGAAGAGGTAGGCGCGGAACGTGACGTCCGGTCCGCCGCCGTTCTGCAGGACCGAGAGCGTGCGGGCGAACGCGTCGGAGACGACGTCGTCGGCGTCCACCGTCGAGCGGACGTACTGCCGTGCCACCGAGTGCGCCGCGGCAGCGTGCCTCTCGTACAGGGCACCGTAGGCGCTCGGGTCGCCACCGCGCACGGCGGTGATGAGCTCGGCGTCGCTCAACGCCTCGCCCCACACCTGTGTTCGCGCCTCAGTCATGCCACCGCCCTGGACTTCGTCCTGCTGCAGCAAGACGTACGACGGTGCTCATGGTAGACGCCTGTCCAGGTTCCAGGGAGGGGGTCCAGCAGATCCACCCCGCAGGGGGGTGAACCGTCCCGCTTCGTCCCGTCTTTACCCGCTACCCGGAGTCTGTTTCACCCGCTGCAGCACCTCACCGAAGATTCTCGTCGAAACCGCGTCATGAGGGAGCCTCCCGAGCGTCTCATGTACATGGAACACATCCAGGGGTACGCCGCGCCTGCCCCGGAGCTGTTGCGCGAGGCCTGGCGCGAGAGGAGCGTCGAGACCGTCTGGCTGCGCCCCGGCGACTGGTACCACCCCGCCGTCGACGCGCTGACCGAGGCCGTGGTCGAGCGGAACGACGTCTCCCCTGCCGCGGAGCGGCTGGGGCAGGCCCGCGGCGAGGCCGGCGTCGGCATCGGCGAGGCGATCGACGACGTGGCGTGCCTGTACCGCTCGCACGACCGCGAGCCCGACCTCGAGCTCCTGCGCGCCGTCGCGGTCGGGTGGGCGGAGGGCTACGCCGCGACCCCGGTCTCGCCGGAGGTCCTCGACCCGGAGTCCGGTCTCGCGACGCCGCAGTACCTGACGCACCGGCTCCGGGAGACGTACGGCGCGGCGCAACGCTCGGGCGTCCCCGTCGGCGACACCCACGGGCTGCTCGTGGTGGACGTTGCCGTCGACGACCTGACGGGGTGGCAACGCTTCGCCCGGTCGGCGGCGATGGGTCGTGCGCTCACGCAGACCTTCGGGGACGGGCACCCCATGGCGTCGCTCGGCAACGGGTTGTTCGTCGTCCTCGGTGAGCGCCTGGTCGACGGCGAGGCGGTCCGGGCAGAGCTGCGCCGTCGCATCGAGCGCACCGGGCTCTCGCTCGGCGTCTCCGCGATCCTGCGCCGCCCGCCGCGCCTGTGGACCGAGCCGCTGCCGGGGACCCACGCGGCCGCCGTCGCGCTGCTCGACACGCTGCAACGCTGAGGCGCGACGGCCGGGCGCGACGACGCCCCGGCCGGGCCGGCGAGCGCTCGGTCCGGGGCGTCCGGGGGTGGGGCGTCCCTGCGGTCCGGTGGGTGACCCGACCGCCGGCGAAGAGGCCCGCGCGTCAGCGCGGGGTGAAGGTCAGGCAGTCCGCGCTGATCTCGCTCGACGGGCCCGCACCGACGCGGATCGACGGCGCGGAGCACTCGAGCGACTCGTTGTGGACGCACTCGGTCCGCTGGCACGCGCCGACGTGGGCGAGGACCTTCTCGAGCCCGCCCTTGGTGCCGAGCGGGATGAAGGTCGCGCACTCCGCGTCGCCGACATGGCCGGCGATGGTCACGGCGCCCGCGTGGCACCCGTGGTCGTGGTTGTACCCGCACCCGTCGATGGAACACTCGACGACCTGGGGCATCTCCATGAGGCTGCTCATCGTTGTCTCCTCGCTCCGAGGACCCGGCGGGCCGGGCTTCCGCTCTCCACGGTATTCCCGGAATTCGCGGGTGTATAGCAAGCAAGGCCTCACTAACAATTCCTCGAAGAATGGTCTTTAGCGCACGTCATTCTTGCGGAATTGTCGCGGCCGGGCGCGGCGGAGCTCAGTCCGCGGGACCCGCCGGGCGCCAGATGACGAGCGCACGCGCCTCGGCGTGCTCGGCAAACGTCTCGCGCAGCGCGTCGTCGACGCCACGGCGCACGCTGCGGCCGCGCGGCACCACGACGACGTCGCCGCTCGCCGCCGCGGCGAACACCCGCCCGCCCGGCTCGACCCGCGCCGAGAGCGCCTCGAGCCGGCGCTCGAGGCGCTCGACCTGCGACTCCAGGGCGAGGATCCGCTGGATCCCCGCGAGGTTGATGCCCTCGTCGTGGCTGAGGCGCTGCACCTCGCGCAGCTTCGCGACGTCGCGCAGCGAGTAGCGGCGTCCGCGCCCGGCGGCGCGGCGCGGCACGACGAGGCCGAGGCGGTCGTACTGGCGCAGCGTCTGCGGGTGCATGCCCGCGAGCGCCGCCGCCTGGGAGATGACCAGGACGGGCGCGTCCTCGGGGACGCCCTGCCCCTCGCGCGACGCCATCCCCGTCACTCCGCCGCCTGGCGCGCGAGGTCCGCGCGCACGTCGTACCCGTCGGTCTCCGCGGCGAACGCCTCGACAGCCTCGCGCGCAGCCTTCGACAGCTTCTGCGGGACGGCCACCTGGACCGTCACGAGCAGGTCTCCCGTGCCCTTGGCGGTCTGCACCCCGCGACCCTTGACGCGCAGGGTCCGGCCCGACGGCGTGCCCGCGGGCACCTTGACCTTGACCGTGGACCCGTCGAGGGTCGGCACGGAGATCGTCGCGCCGAGCGCGGCCTCCGCGAACGTCACGGGGACGCTCACGCGCACGTTGGTCCCGTCGAGCGCGAACACGGGGTGCGGCGTGACGCGCACGGTGACGACGAGGTCACCGGCCGGTCCCCCGGCGCTGCCCGGGCGCCCCTTGCCGCGCAGGCGGATCTTCTGGCCGTCCCGCACACCGGGCGGGATGCGCGTCGTCACCTGGCGACCGTCGACGGTGAACGTGACGGTCGAGCCCTCGACCGCCTGCCGGAAGGGCAGCGTCGTCGCGGCGGCGACGTCGGCCCCGGCCTGCGGCCCGCCGAAGCCCTGGCCTGCGAACCGCTGGCCCCCGGCCCCACCGCCGAACATCGACCCGAGGATGTCCTCGAACCCGGCGCCGCCCTGGCCACCGGTCGAGTAGCGCACGCGCCCTCCGCCCGGGGCGCCGCCGAACATCCCGCCGAACACGTCCTCGAAGCCGGCGCCGCCGGCGCCGCCGGCGCCGCCGGCGCCGCCCGGACCCGCGGAGAACCGGGCGCCGCCGCCCGCCATCGCCCGGATCGCGTCGTACTGCTCGCGCTCCTTCGGGTCGGACAGGACGGCGTAGGCCTCGCCGATCTCCTTGAACTTCGCCTCCGCCGCGTCGTCACCCGGGTTCTGGTCGGGGTGGTACTGGCGGGCGAGCTTGCGGTACGCCTTCTTGAGCGCGGCGTCGTCGGCGTCCTTGGGGACGCCGAGCACGGCGTAGAAGTCCTTCTCCATCCAGTCCTGGCCGGTCACGGCGCCTCCCTCCGGGTCGTGTCTCGTGTGCTCGTGGGTCTGTCCTTCGTGCGGTGCTGCGGGTGCTTCCGGTCGTGATCGTCCCGTGCCCGACGGCGGGGCGCACCTTCGCGCGGAAGGTGCGCCGCGCCGTCGGGCACGAGGGTGGTGCTACTCCGGGCCGACGACGGAGACGCGTGCGGCACGCACGACGCGCTCGCCGATGCGGTAGCCGGGCTCGATCACGAGGTTGACCGTGGTGGCCGTGGCCCCGGGCTCGGTCTGGTGCATGAGCGCCTCGTGGACCGTCGGGTCGAACTCCTCGCCGACCGTCCCGTAGCGCTGGACGCCGAACCGCTCGAGGCTCGCGTCGAGCTTGTCCGCGATCGCGGCGAACGGGCCCGTGAGCTCGCCGTGCTGGCGGGCGCGGTCCACGTCGTCGAGCACGGGCAGGAGCGCGGTCAGCACGTCCTCCACGCCCTTGGCGCGCGCGGCCTCCTGGTCGCGCAGCGCCCGGTTGCGGTAGTTCGTGAAGCTCGCGCGCTCGCGCTGGAGCGACTCGAGGTGCTGCGCCGCCTCGGCCTTCGCGGCCAGGACGGCGGCGTCGACCTCGGCCTCGCCCGAGGGCTCGAAGTCGAGCCCTTCGAGCGGGTCGGTCCCCGTCTCGTCGCCGGCACCGGCCGACGCGTCGGACGCGGGACCGGCCGCCGGGCCGGCCCCGGCCGCGCTCTCGCGCGGCCGGGCGGTCTCCGGGTCGACCTTGCGCTTGTCGGTGAACTGGAAGGGCTTGTCCTCGGGACCCTGACCGGTCTCGCCGGCCTGCTCCTCGGGGCCCCGTGCGTCGTCCGACGTCACTTCTTGTCGTCCTCGTCGTCCACGATCTCGGCGTCGACGACGTCCTCGTCAGGCGCCGAGCCCGCGCCCGCCGCGGCGGTCGCGTCGTCGGTCGCAGCGCCCGGGTTGCCGGCCGCCTGCTCCTGCTCGGCCGACGCGTAGAGCGCCTGGCCGATCTTCTGCGAGGACGCGACGAGCTTCTCGTGCGCCGTCTTCACGGCGGCGGCGTCCTCACCCTCGAGCGCGGACTTCACCGACGCGATGTCGGCCTCGACCTCGGTGACGACGTCGGCCGGGAGCTTCTCCTTGTTCTCGGAGACGAGCTTCTCGGTCGAGTACACGAACGCCTCGGCCTGGTTGCGGGTCTCCGCCTCCTCGCGACGCTTCTTGTCCTCGGCCGCGTGCTCCTCGGCCTCCTTGACCATGCGGTCGATGTCGTCCTTGGGCAGCGCCGAGCCGCCCGTGATCGTCATCTTCTGCTCCTTGCCGGTGCCGCGGTCCTTGGCGCCGACGTGGACGATGCCGTTCGCGTCGATGTCGAACGTGACCTCGATCTGCGGCACGCCGCGCGGGGCCGGCGCGATGCCGGTGAGCTCGAACGTGCCGAGCGGCTTGTTGTCGCGCGCGAACTCGCGCTCGCCCTGGAAAACCTGGATGAGCACCGACGGCTGGTTGTCCTCGGCCGTCGAGAAGATCTCGCTGCGCTTCGTCGGGATGGCCGTGTTGCGCTCGATGAGCTTGGTCATCACGCCGCCCTTGGTCTCGATGCCGAGGGACAGCGGGGTCACGTCGATGAGCAGGACGTCCTTGCGGTCGCCCGAGATGACACCGGCCTGCAGCGCGGCACCGACGGCCACGACCTCGTCCGGGTTGACACCCTTGTTGGGCTCCTTGCCGCCCGTGAGCTCCTTGACGACGTCGGTCACGGCGGGCATGCGGGTGGAGCCACCCACGAGCACGACGTGGTCGATGTCGGAGACCGAGACGCCCGCGTCGGAGATGACCTTGTGGAACGGGGCCTTCGTCCGGTCGAGCAGGTCCTGCGTCATCTGCTGGAACTGCGCACGCGTGAGCTTCTCGTCCAGGTGGATGGGGCCGTTCTCGCTCATCGAGAGGTACTGCATCGAGACGTTGGTGCTCGTCGCGGACGAGAGCTCCTTCTTCGCCTGCTCGGCGGCCTCGCGCAGGCGCTGCAGGGCGATCTTGTCCTTGGACAGGTCGACGCCCGAGCTGTTCTTCACCTGCTTGATGAGGTGCTCGACGATGCGCTGGTCCCAGTCGTCGCCGCCGAGGCGGTTGTCGCCCGACGTCGCGCGGACCTGGATCGTGGAGAAGTCGTCCTCGTCCTTGCCGACCTCGAGGAGCGAGACGTCGAACGTACCGCCGCCCAGGTCGAAGACGAGGATGAGCTCGTCCTCCTTGCCCTTCTCCAGGCCGTACGCGAGCGCGGCCGCGGTGGGCTCGTTGACGATGCGGGTCACGTTGAGGCCCGCGATCTGGCCGGCGTCCTTGGTCGCCTGGCGCTCGGCGTCGTTGAAGTACGCGGGGACCGTGACGACCGCGTCCGTGACGGGCTCGCCCAGGTACTCCTCGGCGTCGCGCTTGAGCTTGCCGAGGATGCGCGCGGAGATCTCCTGCGCGGTGTACTTCTTGTCGTCGATCTCGACGTCCCAGTCGGTGCCCATGTGGCGCTTCACCGAGCTGATGGTGCGGTCGACGTTCGTGACGGCCTGACGCTTGGCGACCTCGCCGACGAGGACCTCGCCGGTCTTGGAGAACGCGACGACCGACGGCGTGGTGCGCGAACCCTCGGCGTTCGCGATGACCGTGGGCTCGCCGCCCTCCAGGACGGCGACGACCGAGTTGGTTGTTCCGAGGTCGATCCCGACTGCTCGTGCCATGTGTGCTGCCTCCGTTGTGCTGTGGTCGCACCGGTCCCCGTGGCGCACGACGGCGCACGGTCGCCCCGGGCGAACCGGGTTGAGTCTGCTTCACTCAAGGTAGGCACCTGGTGGCGGG
This sequence comes from Cellulosimicrobium sp. Marseille-Q4280, assembly GCF_943181405.1. Taxonomy (GTDB): domain Bacteria; phylum Actinomycetota; class Actinomycetes; order Actinomycetales; family Cellulomonadaceae; genus Cellulosimicrobium. Next base: position 273,874 of record NZ_CALPBY010000001.1, on the reverse strand, counting down.
TCTCGCAAGTCCACCCGGCCGTACTTGAGTCCACCTGGCTCAACCTTGGTCGCGAGCCGTTCATTCCCGGCGGCGCCGGCTCGCCCCGTCGACGGGACGCGAGGGCCGGGCACGGCGACGTCCGCACCCGCGCGCGTCCGACGGGGCCGGGTTCCCCTAGCGGGCCGCTGCGCGCGACCGCGTGCGCTGGCGCTCACGGTGCAGCGCGTAGACCTCTCGCCAGTCCGTGGCGAGAGCCATGCCGCGGCGGCGGACCTCGTCGACCGACAGCTCCACGGGGAAGCCCCACGTGTCCGCGAGCACGAACAGGTCCTCGCCGGTGACGGTTGCGCCCTGGAGCTTCTCGAGCTCTCGTAGCCCCCGGTGCACGGTGCGACGGAAGCGTGCCTCCTCGTCGTGGAGGACCGCGCTCAGCTCCTCGCGCTGCTCGACCAGGCTCGCGTAGCTCTCGCCGTACGTCTCGGCCACGACGGCGACGAGGTCGTCGGCGAACCTCTCCTCCAGGCCGAGGTGGAGAGCGTGCACCACGGCCCGACGGACGAGCCGCCGCAGGACGTACCCGTGGGTCTTGTTGCTCGGGCGCACCCCGTCGGCGGCGAGGAACGTCGCGGCACGGACGTGGTCCGCGATCACGCGGAACGGACGCGGGTCCTCCGCGTACGTGCGACCGCTGAGCTCCTCGAGACGGTCGACGAGGGGTCGCAGGAGGCTCACGTCGAACACGTCGGGGGTCCCCGCGGCGGCCGCGGCGATGCGCTCGAGCCCGCCCCCGAAGTCGATGCTCGGCTCGTCGAGCGCGACGAAGCCCTCGCTGGTGCGGCGGTAGCGCATGAACACCTGGTTGCCGATCTCGACGAACCGTCCGCCCTCGCTCGCGGGGTGGGGCTCGCCGACCGACGGGTCGTGGTGCTCGGGCCCGAGGTCGTAGAACACCTCCGAGTCCGGTCCGCAGGGGTCGCCCACCGGCGTGCCCTCCAGGCCGCCGCCGCGGCTCCACCAGTTCTCCTCGGAGTCGTAGAGGAAGACCCGACCGCCGCGCATCCCCTCACGGTCGCCGTCCGCACGGGAGCCCACGTCCACGAGCGGTGCCGCGACGCCGTGCTCGGTGAAGACCGTGACCCAGGCCCGAGCCGCCGCGTCGTCACGCGGGATCCCGTGCTCGGGCGACCCGCGGAAGCACGTCACGTACAAGCGCCCGAGGTCGACACCGACCGTCGTGAGGAACTCGGCGAACCACCGGACCTGCTGCTCCACGTCGGCGGTTCCCAGGCTCCAGTTCCCCAGCATCTCGAAGAAGGTCGTGTGCCGTCGGTCCCCGACCTCGTCGATGTCCTGCGCCCGCACGCACGGCTGCGAGTCGACCAGGAGCGGCCCGGCACCGTGCTCCCGCACGCCCAGCAGGTAGGGCATCAACGGCTGCATCCCCGCACCGGTGAACAACGTCGTCGGGTCCTCGCGCAGCACCAGGGGCGCTCGCTCGATTACGGCGTGCCCTCGCGCGACGAAGAACTCGAGGTAGGCCGAGCGGATCTCCTGGGCGTCCATCTCGTCGACCCTAGGGACCGCGCGGGCGGACCTCCAGGGCAAATCCCTGCGGTCGGCCACGCTCCTCACGACGCGAAGTCGGAGGGCCGGCTCGCTCAGATCAGCTCGACGCCGTCGGCCTGCGGCCCCCGGTCGCTCTGACGAATCTTGAAGCGGACGCGGTCGCCCTCCTCCAGGACCTCGGCGCCCCGCACGACCGACACGTGCACGAACAGGTCCGCACCCCCGGCGTCGGGCGTGATGAAGCCGAAACCGCGGTCTGCGTCGTAGCGCGCGACGGTGCCCTCGCCTCCGCGCACAGGCGCGCCGGAACCCGAGGGACGGCTCGACCGACCGCGATCCGTGGCCGCGCGCGCACCTCCGGAGCCGCGCACGAGCTCCACGTTGCGGGCGTTCGGCCCCTTGTCGCCGGCGACGACGTCGTACGTCACGCGCGCACCCTCGGCGAGCTCGGTCAACCCCGGGCCGAGCGCACTGACGTGCACGAAGACGTCGTCGCCGCCCCCGTCGGGAAGGACGAACCCGAAACCCTTGGTGTCGTCGTACCAGGACACCGTGCCGTCCGCGCCGTCCGACGTCGGCCGTGCGACCTCCGCCGCCAGCGGCAGCAGGTGGTCCGCCTGCGGCCCCTTCTCCCCCTCGACGACGAGGAACGCGACCCGCTGCCCCTCCGAGATCACACCTCCCCCGACGATGGCCGAGCTGTGCACGAAGACCTCGGCGCGACCGTCGTCGGGCGTGACGAAGCCGTACCCCTTGGCCGGCTCGTACCAGGTGACGGTGCCGAGCACGCCCGCGGGCGCGTCGGCGGCCCGATCGCCCGTGACACGGACGCGGCGCGCCTGCGGGCCGCGGTCACCCTCGCCCACCTCGAACTCGACGACCTGCCCCTCGCGCAGCAGCTTCGGTCCGTCGTCACCGACGATCTCGGACGCGTGCACGAACAGGTCCTCGGCCTCGTTCCCGAGGTCGATGAAGCCGAACCCTCGGTCGGCGTCGAACCATCGGACAGTTCCCTGGGGCACCTTGTGAACTCCTTGTCTCGGCGAAGATTGCTGTCACCCCAGTGTCCCTGACCAGAACCGCAGACGGGTCGCTGGTCGCGAGTCGAGGGACGCGGCGGTGATCAGCTCTCCCGGTCGCCGATGACCGGACGAGCGACCTCGACGACCTCGAGCAGACCCTCGAGGCCCGCGAAGTCGTCAGGGTTCGTCGTGTAGAGCGGGAGATCGTTGACCGCCGCGACAGCAGCGATCATCAGATCGGCCACGCGGCGCCGCGGTGTCCTGCCCGCACCGCGAACGGCTGCGCAGATCCTGCCGAAGGCGCGGGCGGCCTCGGCGTCGAACGGTATCGGGTCGAACTCGTGCTCCGCCCGCTGCAGGACGTCGGTGCGCCGCGCCCGCTCGTCCCGTGCGGCGGTGTCGTCCCCGCCCACCAGATGGACCCCGGCCGCGAGCTCGGCGAGCGTCACAGCGCTGATCGCGACCTCCTCGGGCAGAACGCTCGCGTCGATCGACCGCCGGAGGACCAGGATGTCCGTATGGAGCAGCCCGCGCCGCACCTCAGCGGGCATACGGGTCGTCCAGGTCCGTCCCCGCCAGCGCCTCCTGGTCGACACGGAACGCGTCGAGGTCCATCGCCGGAGCCGTGCGGGAGAGCGCCGCGAACTCCGCCCGGGGGACGAACCGACGGCTCCGTCGGAGCGGGACGAGCTCTCCGATCCCGCGGCCGTCCCGGGTCACCGTGAAGCCCTGACCGTGCTCGACGGCGTCCATGATCTCCTTCGAGCGCATGCGCAGGTCTCGCTGGCTGACCTCGGGCCGGAGCGACATGGCAAGATCCTAGCGCGCACGTGCTACGGCGTGCCATCGAGTAGCACGGCAGCGCATACCCGCGCCCTCCACGGCGCGGGATCCCCCGGTGCCGCACCACCCGCCGTGCCTCAGGCGGCGCGCAGCACCAGGAGGAACTGCCCGCCGCCCGGCTCGACCTGCGTCGTGACGGCCAGGCCGGGGGCCAGGCGTGACAACCGGTCCACGAGCCAGGCCGCGGCCTGGTCGGCGTCCGCGCGGCTCGAGCAGCGGGCCACGACCTCGCGCCCTCCCTTGCGCCCGAGGCGCTCCACGGTCGCCACGATGGGCGCGGGGTCGACGACGAAGAGGTCGGGAGACCACGGCACGACCGGCGCGACCGCTCCCTTGCGCGTGTTGCAGGCGCGGTGCGCGAGCCGCTCGGTGCCCGCCGCGGGCTTCTTCGCCTTCTTCGACGTCGTGGCGCCGAGGTCCACGCTGGGCCCGAGGTCGGAGTTCACCGAGGCGCCAGGGTCCACCGGCTCGTCGCACAGCCAGCAGCGCCACGAGTCCCGGTCGCCGACCGTGCTGAGGTTGCTCATACGCGCACCCTAGGCGACGACGAGCTCCGTCCCGTCGGGCGAGCGGTCCGCCAGCGCGACGCTGCGGATCGTCGGGTCGTCGTAGGTGTTCCAGTAGTACGTCGTCGTCCTCGACGAGAAGAGCCCCGTGTAGATGGTGGTCTCGAACTCGCCCGAGCCCATCGCGGCGCAGCCGTCGACCATCGCGACCTGCTGGAGCGTGTGGAACGCGCGGCTGACGTTCTCCTCCTCGCTCGCCTTCGTCGGGTAGTGGTCGTTGACGTACGCCGCGCGGACGAACCTCGACGGCGAGTAGTAGTCGCCCGGGATCCCGCGCATGTGCGATCCCGAGCCGAACGGCGCGAGGTGTGCCCTGCCGAGCTCGACCTCCTCGGGGAACTCGGGCGAGGTGTTGAGGTAGTTGCGCAGGTTCTCGTGGTGCCAGGCGAACCCGGGCTGGTTCGCCAGGACGTCGACGTCGTCGTCGAAGACGTGCATGCCGTCGCTCGTGTGCTCCACCACGATCGAGCGCGTCGCGTCGCCCACGATCCAGTGGAGCAGCGAGCTGGGGTACTTGTCGTTGATCGGTCGGTCCACGATCACCACGTCCGCGAGCGCCGCCTCCACCTCGTCGACGCTCGCGAACTGCGAGCACACCCAGAGCGGGACCTCGAACGCGGCGACGTTGGTCGCGCCCTCGACGGGTCCCGGCGCGTAGTCCGCGTACCCGGGGAAGTTGAGCCCGGCGACGGCGAGCCCCGCGTCGTTGCCGCAGTCGAAGTAGAGCGGTGTGCCGTCCTCCACGATGCCCATGCCGATGGTCGCGTGGCGGATACCGGGGACCGCGCCGAACGGCGACCGGGGCGCGTACCCCGTGGGCGTGACCACCACCTGCTGGCCGTAGCCGCTCGTCCAGTCGAGGTTCCGTGCGAGATAGAGGTTGTCGTGACCGTCCGAGAACCTGATGCCCGTGCACATGTGGTGCCCCCTGTCCGTGGCGGACGTCGGCGTACCGCCTTCTCCAGGATGCTCCCGCGGGGGGAGCGGGGCATCTGGAGATCGCGGCACGCCCCGGTCACCCGGCTCAGGTCGGGCGTGCGGTCACCAGCGGCTCGCCCGGTCAGCCGCGTCCGTACTCCTCGTCGGTCACGTGCTCGAGCCACGTGACGACCTGTCCCTGGTCGTCGGCCTCCTGGAGCGCGACGTGGGCCATGAACCGGTCCGACGTCGCGCCGTGCCAGTGCTCCTCGCCGGGCTCGACGTAGACGACGTCGCCCGGCCGGATCTCCTGGACCTCGCCGCCGCGGGTCGCGACGTACCCGATGCCGTCGGTCACGTACAGCGTCTGCCCCAGAGGGTGGCGGTGCCAGGCCGTGCGGGCCCCCGGGGCGAACCGCACGTGGGCGCAGCCCACGGAGGACTGGTCGTCAGGATTGCGGATCCCGTCGATGTAGACGGTGCCGGTGAACCAGTCGTCGGGTCCCGGGGCGGTCGTGCCGCCGCTCCTCGTCAGCTTCATGGTGGTGGTCCTTCCTCTCGCTGTGTGCTTCGACGGGCCGGTCAGAGGGTCAGGAGCACCTTCGTGGCGCGGCGCTCGTCCATGGCCCGGTAGCCCTCTGCCGCCTGCTCGAGCGGCAGGGTGAGGTCGAAGACCTTGCCCGGGTCGATCGTCCGGTCCCAGACGAGCCGGATCAGCTCGGGCAGGAAGCGCCGCACGGGCGCCGGACCGCCGTGCAGGTGGACGCCGGAGAAGAACAGCTCCTGGCCGGGGAGCGAGACGTCGTGGGAGACGCCGACGTAGCCGACATGCCCGCCGGCCCGGGTGGACCGGATGGCCTGCATCATCGACTCCTGCGTGCCGACGGCCTCGATGGTGCTGTGCGCACCGAGCCCGCCGGTGAGCTCCTTGACCCGCGCGACGCCCGCGTCGCCGCGCTCCGTGACGATGTCGGTGGCGCCGAACTCCCGGGCGAGCGCCTGCCGGTCGGCGTGCCGGGACATCGCGATGATCCGCTCGGCGCCGAGCTGCTTGGCGGCCAGGACGCCGAGCAGACCCACCGCACCGTCACCGACGACCGCGACGGTCTTGCCGGGACCGGCCTCGGCCGCGACGGCGGCGAACCACCCGGTGCCGAGCACGTCGGACGCGGCGAGCAGGGAGGGGAGCAGGTCGTCGTCGGGCATGCCGGGCGTGGCGACGAGCGTGCCGTCCGCGTGCGGGATCCGCGCGTACTCGGCCTGGGCGCCGGGGACCGCCCCGGGGCCGCGGTGCACGCAGTGGGTCTGGTAGCCGGCCCGGCAGATCTCGCACGTGTTGTCGGAGGAGAAGAACGTCCCGACGACGAAGTCGCCGACCTTCACCTCCTGCACCGCGGAGCCGGTCTCCTCGACCACGCCGACGTACTCGTGGCCCATCGGCTGGTGGTCGACGTCGTCCGCGCCGCGGTACGGCCACAGGTCGGACCCGCAGATGCACGTCGCGGCGACCCTGATGATCGCGTCGGTCGGCTCGACGACGGTCGGCCGCTCGGTCTCGTCGACCCGGACGTCGCCCGGGGCGTACATGACGACTGCACGCATGGTGGTGCCTTTCTCTCGAGGTCTACCGTGCCAGCGAACCAGCCGCCGGGCGCGGCCGGGAGTCCCTGGCGTGGGGTGTACCAGGGGTGCACCCCACGCCAGGGACTCCCTCGGGTGCACGGGTCCCGGCCTACCCTCGAACCATGGACAACAGGGCGGACGTCCGCGAGTTCCTCGTGTCGCGGCGCGCGAAGGTCTCCCCCGAGGCGGCGGGCGTCGTCGGCGGCGCCAACCGGCGCGTCCCGGGTCTACGGCGCAGCGAGGTCGCGACGCTCGCCGGGGTGAGCGTGGAGTACTACGCCAAGCTCGAGCGCGGCGCGGTCGGCGGCGCCTCGGCCTCCGTGCTGGACGCCGTGGCGCGGGCGCTGCAGCTCGACGACACCGAGCGCGCGCACCTGTTCGACCTCGCGCGCGCCGCCGACGGCATCCCGTCGTCGGGGCGTGCGCGCCGGCGCGCGACCCGGTCGGCGCCACCCCGGCCGAGCCTGCAGTGGGCGCTGTCCGCGATCACCGACGGCGTCGCGTTCGTCCGGGACCAGCGCCAGGACCTCATCGCGACCAACGCGCTCGGCCGGGCCTTCTACTCCCCCGTGATCGGCGACGGCGGCCGCATCCCGAACCTCGCCCGGTTCCAGTTCCTGGACCCCGCGGCACGCGACTTCTACCCCGACTGGGACCTCTTCGCCGAGATGTGTGTCGCGATCATGCGTGCCGAGGCCGGCCGGGACCCGCACGACAAGGGCCTGCAGGACCTCGTCGGCGAGCTCTCGACGCGCAGCGAGACGTTCCGTCGGCTCTGGGGCGCTCACGACGTCCGCACGCACGGCGCCGGGACCAAGCGGTTCCACCACCCGGTGGTCGGCGACCTCACGCTGGCGTACGAGGAGCTCGCCATCACCGCGGAGCCGGGCCAGGTGCTGCTCGTCTACACGGCGGAGCCTGGCTCGCCGTCGGCGGAACGCCTGCGCGTGCTCGCGTCCTGGGCGGCCGAACCCGTCCGCGACGACGCGCCGACGCCACCCCGACGAGCGACCGACGAGCGACCGATGAGCGACCGATGAGCGACCGATGAACGACATCGCCCTCACGCCGGGCCCCGGACGACAGGATCGATCGATGCAGCTGCAGGACTTCCTCGACCACGTCCGTGGCGGAGCCGTCATCGAGGGCGGCTCCGCCCAGCACGCGTTCCTCCACGAGACCGCGCAGGAGGCGCTGCGGATCACCGCCGAGCTGAACGCCGGGTACCGCACGCCGCAGGAGGTGCGGGCCTTGCTGTCCCGGCTGACCGGCCGGACGGTCGACGAGTCGGTGACGGTGTTCCCGCCGTTCCACTGCGAGTTCGGGAAGAACCTCGCCCTCGGGCGCGACGTCTTCGTCAACATGGGCTGCCGCTTCCAGGACGCCGGCGGCATCACCGTCGGGGACGGGACGCTCGTCGGGCACGGCACGACCGTGGTCACCCTGAACCACGCGGTCGACCCGGCCCGGCGTGCCGACATGGTCCCCGCGCCCGTGGTGATCGGCCGCAAGGTCTGGCTCGGTGCGGCCGTGACGATCGTGCCCGGGGTGACGATCGGTGACGGAGCGATCGTCGGCGCCGGCGCGGTCGTGACGAAGGACGTGCCTGCCGACACGGTCGTCGCGGGCGTACCGGCCCGGGTCGTCCGGCCGACCGGGTTCGGGACGACCTCCGACGCCTGACCGCCGGTCGCCGGTCGCCGGTCGCCGGACGACCGTGAGGGCCCGATCGGGTGCACCGTGCCACGATGGAGCATGGCTCGCGCTGCCGACGTTCCCGAGTGGGGATTCCGGCGCGCGGACGGACTGATGCCCGGGGTCGCCGGCGCGGTCGTCGGGTACGACGCCCGGGGGCACGACAGAGCGATCCACCGCGGGCTGCCGTCGCCCCACCTGACCCTCGTCCTCACCCTCGACGAGCCCGTGGTCACCGGCTGGTCCGTCGAGGAGGCGTCCGGGCCGTCGGCCACGCGCGTCGACGTCGTCGCGGCCGGGCTGCACACGCAGCCGGCGTACGTCTGGCAGCCGCCGAGGCAGTCCGGGATCCAGATCGCCGTGCACCCGACGGCCGCGCGGGCGGTCTTCGGGGTGCCCGCCGCGGAGCTGTGCCAGCGGACGTTCGAGGGCAGCGACGTGGCTGGTCCGGGGCTCGGTCGGCTCCGCGACATGCTGATCGAGAGCCCCGGCTGGACCGGCCGCTTCGCCCTGGTGCGAGGCTTCCTCCAGGACCAGGTGGAGCGGGCCGCCGACCGGCCGCCCGTCCGGGCCGAGGTCGCGGAGGCGTGGCGCTGGCTCGTGCGGCGCCGAGGCACCGGGCGGATCTCGTCCCTCGCCGACCACGTGCTGCTCAGCCCGCGCCAGCTGCACGCCGTCTTCACCGCGGAGCTCGGGGTGGGCCCGAAGCGGTTCAACCGCCTGCTCCGGCTCCAGCGGGCGAAGGAGCTGATCGGCGGACGGGTCGCTCGTGGCACGGACGTCGACCTCGCCGACGTCGCCGCCTGGTGCGGATACGCCGACCAGGCCCACCTGACGCGCGACTTCGGCTCGCTCGTCGGGACCAGCCCGGCACGCTGGCTGGCCGAGGAGCACGGCACGCTCGCTGCCGAGGGATACACAGGGGATCACGCCACCGAGCGGACTCCGCCGAAACCTTCAATCCCTGCCGGCGACCCGCGCGGCACGGTGGTGCCATGAGTACAGAGACGAGCAGGCAGAACAGCACGGACACGAGCACAGCGCCCGCCGCTCCGGCCCCGAGCGTCTGGCCGACGCTCCGCGCCCGGGACGCGCACGCCCTGATCGAGTTCCTCACGACGGTCCTCGGCTTCGCCGCCACCGCGGTGCACGCCGACGGGGACGTCGTCCAGCACGCCGAGCTGACGTGGCCCGAGGGCGGCGGGGTCATGCTCGGCAGCGACCGGCCCGGCACCCCGTGGACGCAGCAGCCCGGTACCGGCGGGGCCTACGTGGTGACCGACCGGGTGGACGAGGTCCACGACCGGGCGGTCGCCGCGGGGGCGCGGATCATCCAGCCGCTCGGCAGTCCGGACTACGGCGGCCGGACCTTCGCGTGCGCCGACCCGGAGGGCAACCTGTGGTCCTTCGGCAGCTATCGCGGCGAGTCGACCCGGCCGTAGCCGCCCACCGCGGGACGCCGGACGTGGCGCCGCGGGTGCCCGACCGATCCATGGCTTCCTATGCTGAGCCGGTGACCCTCACCGAGCTCGTGACGATCTCCGGCGGGACGTCTCGCATGGGCTCCGACGACCACTATCCGGAGGAACGACCGGCGCACCCGCGGCAGGTGGTCGCGTTCGCGCTCGAGCGCCACCCCGTCACGACCGCCCAGTTCGCCGAGTTCGTCGACGCGACGGGCTGGACGACGGTCGCCGAGCGTGCCCCCGACCCCGCCGACTTCCCCGGAGCAGATCCCGCGTCGCTCGTCCCGGGGTCGGTGGTCTTCACCCCCACTGCGGGACCTGTGGACCTGCAGGACTGGCGGCAGTGGTGGCGCTGGCAGCCGGGTGCGTCGTGGCGGCACCCGGAGGGACCGGGCTCGGACGTCGGCGACCGGGCCGACCACCCCGTCGTGCACGTGGCCTACGCCGACGCCGCGGCGTACGCCACGTGGGCCGGCCGGCGTCTGCCGACCGAGGCCGAGTGGGAGCGCGCCGCGCGCGGAGGTCTCGACGGCGCGGAGTACGCCTGGGGCGCGGACGCCCTGCCGGGAGGGCGACGGATGGCCAACACGTGGGTCGGCGCCTTCCCCTTCCGCAACGAGGGCTGGGGAGGCACGTCGCCCGTCGGCGCGTACACCGCGAACGGGTACGGGCTCCTCGACATGATCGGCAACGTGTGGGAGCGCACGTCGGACGTGTACGCCCCGCGGCACCACCCCGCCGACGCCACGCCCGTCCCCCGGGGTGCGCGGACGGACCTCCTCGCGCCGACGACGTCCCCGCAGGTCCTGCGTGTGACCAAGGGCGGCTCGCACCTGTGCGCCCCGGAGTACTGCCTGCGGTACCGGCCCGCGGCGCGGTCGCCGCAGAGCGACGACAGCTCGACCTCCCACCTCGGCTTCCGCTGCGCCACCGATCTGCCCCTCGGCGACGGTGCGAGGACGACGCGGTCGTCGCGCCCTTGACGCTCCCCGGCACCGGGCGTGCTCCCGAGGCGCTCGGGCCGAGCGCGAGGCGCTGAACCTCGGGCGAGGCCCCGGAACGCGTCGTTCTTCCGGATGCGCTCCATGGCGACCGCTGCAACTCTGGCGCCATGCCTACCGCACCCAAGCCAGCGACCGAGACCGTCAAGCAGCAGCAGCGCGCGCTGCTCGAGAGCCTGCCCTTCTCCGACACCCAGGACTTCGACGACGCCGCGCGCGGGTTCCTCGGCCGGCTCGAGCCCGGCGTCGTCACCCACGCAGACGGCCGCGTCGTCTGGGACAACGACTCCTATGGCTTCCTCGAGGGGGACGCCCCGGACACGGTGAACCCGAGCCTGTGGCGGCAGTCGCAGCTCGTCGCCCAGCAGGGCCTGTACGAGGTCGTCGAGGGCATCTACCAGGTCCGCGGCCTCGACCTGTCGAACATCACGTTCGTCGAGGGCTCGAGCGGGGTGATCGTCATCGACCCGCTGATCTCCACCGAGACGGCCGCCGCCGCGCTCGGTCTCTACCGCGAGCACCGCGGCGACCGTCCCGTCACCGGCGTCATCTACACGCACTCCCACGTCGACCACTTCGGCGGCGTCAAGGGAGTGACGACCCAGGAGGACGTCGACGCCGGTCGCGTCCCCGTGATCGCCCCCGCCGGCTTCGTGGAGCACGCGGTGTCGGAGAACGTCTATGCCGGCACGGCCATGTCGCGCCGAGCGGGGTACATGTACGGAGCGGTGCTCGCCCGCGGACCGCAGGGCCAGGTGGGCGCGGGTCTCGGGCAGACCACGTCGACCGGGACGGTGACGCTCATCCCGCCGACGCACGAGATCACGACGACCGGCCAGGAGGAGGTCGTCGACGGGGTGCGCATCGTGTTCCAGATGGCACCCGGCACCGAGGCGCCGTCGGAGATGCACTTCTACTTCCCGGACCGCAAGGCGCTGTGCGCGGCGGAGAACGCGACGCACAACCTGCACAACCTGCTGACGCTGCGCGGCGCGGTGGTCCGTGACCCGCACGCGTGGTCGAACTACCTCACCGAGGCCGTCGACCTCTTCGGCGGAGAGGCAGAGGTCGTGTTCGCCTCGCACCACTGGCCGACATGGGGTGCGGACCGCGTCGTCGAGTTCCTCTCGATCCAGCGTGACCTCTACGGCTACCTCCACGACCAGACCGTCCGCTTGCTCAACAAGGGCTTCGTCGGCACCGAGATCGCCGAGCAGCTCACCCTTCCCCCGGCGCTCGAGAACGCGTGGAGCACCCGGGGCTACTACGGCTCGGTCAGCCACAACATCAAGGCGATCTACCAGCGCTACCTCGGCTGGTTCGACGGCAACCCCGCCCACCTGTGGGAGCACACGCCGGTCGAGCGCGCCACGCGGTACGTCGAGCTGGCCGGCGGGGTGGACGCCGTCGTGGAGAAGGCCCGCTCCGCGTTCGAGGCGGGCGACCTCCGCTGGGCCGCCGAGCTCCTCAACCACGCGGTGTTCGCACAGCCGGACCACGGTGCAGCGCGCGACCTGCTCGCCGACACGTACGAGCAGCTCGGTTACGGCGCGGAGAACGGGACGTGGCGCAACTTCTTCCTCTCGGGGGCGACCGAGCTGCGTGACGGCGCGTTCGGCACCCCGACCGCGACGAGCTCACCCGACATGGTGGCCCAGCTCTCCCCGGAGATGCTCTTCGACGCCCTCGCCGTCCAGGTGGACGGTCCGCGCGCCTGGGACGAGAACCTGTCGGTGGACGTCGTGCTCACCGACTCGGGGGACCGCTACCGGCTCCGCCTCGCCCACGGGGTCCTCACGTACTCCGCGGCAGCACAGCAGGGCGAGGCCGACGCGACCCTCACGACGACGCGCGGGGCCCTGCCGGCGCTCGCGCTGGGAGGTCTCACCGCGGAGACCCTCGCCGGCGCGGGCATCGACGTGAGCGGCGACGCATCGGTCCTGTCGCGCCTCGGCGCCGTCCTCGACCCGGGCGACCCGGACTTCGCCATCGTCACGCCCTGACGCCCTGACCGTCCCGCGAAGACGGCGAACCCCGGGTTGCGATCCCTTCACGCACGTGAAGGGATCGCAACCCGGGGTTCGGCGCGTCAGGACCCGGTCGTCTCGGAGCGACGGTCGCGCTCGTCGCGCTCGCGACCTTCGCGCCGAGCGCTCCCCCGGCCGCCGTCCGCACGGTCACCGTCCGCACCGTCACCGCCCGCACCGTTCGCGGCAGCGGACTCACGGATCCCGCGGCCCTGCTCGATGGCCTCCTGCCGCTTCGCCTCGCGCTTGTCGCTGGCCTTGGTGTCCTTCGGCGGCAGCTGGATGCTCTCCTCCGCGGCGATCCCGGCCTGCAGCTCGCGGCTCCGCTCGAGCTCGGCGTCGAGCTCCGCTCCGAAGAGCAGGGCGAGGTTCGTGATCCACAGCCAGAGGAGGAACACGATGATGCCCGCGAGCGAGCCGTACGTCGCGCCGTAGCTCCCGAAGTTCGCGACGTAGAAGCCGAAGGCCGCCGACGCGATCGCCCACACGAGCAGCGCCACGACCGCGCCGACGCTGATCCAGCGGAACTTCGGCTGCCGCACGTTCGGCGTCGCGTGGAACAGGATCGCGAGCAGCACCACGACCAGCGCGATGACGACGGGCCACTTGAGGACGTTCCACACCGTGACCGCGGTCGACCCGAGGCCGATCGCGTCCCCGACGGAGCGCGCGATCGGTCCGGTGAGGACGAGCGCCGCGACGACGAGCGCCGCGAGGACCACGGTGACCACCGTGACGAGCAGCATCACGGGTCGCAGCTTCCAGATCGGTCGGCCCTCGTCGATCTCGTAGATGCGGTTCATCGCCCGGCCGAACGCGCCGACGTATCCCGACGCCGACCACAGCGCGAGCGCGACACCGATGACCAGTGCGAGGCCGGCACGCCCGCCGCCCCCGGCGGCGTTCTCGACGAGCGGCTCGATGGTCGTGAGGGTCTCCTCCGGGACGAGCCCCTCGAGGAAGCCCATCACCCGGTTGACCATGCTCTCGGCGTCGCCCAGGAGGCCGAGGAGCGAGACGAGCGCCAGCAGCGCGGGCGCCGCGGCCAGGACCGCGTAGTAGGTCAGCCCCGCGGCCAGGTCGAGGCACTGGTCACGGGAGAACTGGCTCACCGTGCTCTTCAGGGAGTACTTCCACGACGGCGCGTGCAGGTCGGTCGGGTCGTCGGGCTTGCGGCGGTCGTCCGGTGCGGGGACGTCCGTCTTCTGGCCCGCGCGATCGCTGTCGGTCATGTCGCGCCCCCTTCAGTCGTCGGTGCCGGACGGGCCGTCGGATCGCGAGCCGCCCTCGTCGTCGAGCTCGCCACCGTCCGCAGGACGGCGCGGGTCACCAGGGTCGACGTCCGTCGGGACGTCGGGGTCCTTCGGAAGAGCGTCGTTCGCGAGCGCGGGGAAGGCGCCCGCCGTGCCGATGTCCGGCTCGCCGGTGCCGAGGTCGGGCTCCCCCTGCGGGTCGTCGTCACGCCGGTCCTGCTCCTCGCCCGTGCCGCGGCCGCCCGGTTCCGTCTGGCTCATGACAGGTCCCCTCCGTCGAAGTGGTCGGCGCACGCCGACTCCCTTCTCCGACGGTAGGTGGCTCCGACCGACCCACAACTCGAGGCGTTCACCGGCGCGCCACCCGCGTCTGCCACCCTGTGCCCATGCAGGACTCCGACGGACCGCGCCTCGCCCGTCGCCTCGGCACCGCCGATGCCGTGACGATCGGCCTCGGGTCGATGATCGGGGCGGGCGTCTTCTCGGCGTTCGCGCCCGCTGCGGCGGCCGCGGGCACCGGTCTGCTCGTCGGTCTCGCGCTCGCCGCGCTCGTGGCGCTCGCCAACGCGACCTCGTCCGCGCAGCTCGCGGCCCAGCACCCGACGTCGGGCGGCACGTACGTGTACGGGCGCGAGCACCTCGGCGCGTGGTGGGGCTACGTCGCGGGGTGGGGGTTCGTCGTCGGGAAGACGGCGAGCTGCGCGGCCATGGCGCTCGTCGTCGCCGCGTACACGGCCCCGCCCGGGTGGGAGCGTCCCGTCGCGGTCGCCGTGGTCGTGGTGCTCACGGCCGTCGGCTACCGCGGGGTGACGCGCACGGCCCAGGCGGCCCGCGTGCTCGTCGCGGTGACGCTCGTCGCGCTCGCCGTGGCCGTGGCGGCGGGGGCTACGGGCGGTCAGGCCCGGTGGTCCGCGGTCCTGGACGCCGACGGCGCGCACGGCGGCTGGTACGGCGTGCTGCAGTCCGCCGGGCTGCTGTTCTTCGCGTTCGCCGGCTACGCCCGCGTCGCGACGCTCGGCGAGGAGGTGCGCGACCCGCGGCGGACGATCCCGCGCGCGATACTCCTCGCCCTGGGCGTGGTCGTCGTGCTCTACGGCGTCGTCGCGGCGACGCTCCTCGCGGTGCTGGGGCCGGACGCGCTCGCGCGGTCAGCCGCACCCGTGTCCGACGCCGCGGCGGCCGGCGGGTGGGGCTGGGCGCCCGCCGTCGTCGCCGTGGGCGCGGTCGCCGCGAGCGTCGGCGCGCTCCTCGCCCTGCTGGCGGGCGTGAGCCGCACCACGCTCGCGATGGCGCGGGCCGGCGACCTGCCGCGCTGGCTCGGCGCGGTGCACCCCCGGTTCGCGGTGCCGCACCACGCCGAGCTGGTGGTGGGCGTCGTGGTCGTGGTCCTCGTCCTCACGACGGACCTGCGGGGGGCTATCGGCTTCTCGTCCTTCGGCGTGCTCGTGTACTACCTCGTCGCCAACCTGTCGGCGCTGCGGCAGACCGGCGGTCACCGCCTCTATCCGCGGGCCGCCCAGGTGCTGGGCGCCGTCGGCTGCGTCGCGCTCGTCCTCACGCTGCCCCTGCCCGCCGTCGCCGCGGGAGCCGGCGTGCTCGCCGTCGGCGTCGCCCTGCGGTGGTGGCGCCTGCAGCGGCGAGGGCGACGCGCGGCCTGACCGCGACGCCGTGGCGCGGTCAGCCTTCGGCGATCTGGGCGAGGGCGGCGAGATGGGCCTCGACGGCGCGGCGCCCGTCCGGGGTGAGCGTCACCCAGGTGAGGCGGCGCGCGTCGGTGCGTGCGGGCGAGCTCTCCTTGCGCACGGTGACGAAACCCGCGTCGGCGAGCACGCGGAGGTTCTTCGAGAGGTTCGCGTCGGTCAGGCCGAGCGTGTCGCGCAGCAGCGCGAACTCGAGCTCGGCGCCCCGCCGGAGCACCCCGCAGATGCGGAGGCGCACGGGCGAGTGGATCACCTCGTTGAAGGCGGGCGCGGTGCCGGCGCTCACGCCTCGCCCACCGTCCCCCCCAGCTCCTGGCGAAGGGCGTCGTCGTAGCGGCGGCCGAGCACCACGGACGCGACGAACCCGACGCCCGCAGGGAGCAGCACCCACGCATACGCGACCGTGGTGAACTTGATGACCAGCGCGGCGCCGAAGCAGAGCAGGAACAGCACCACCATGGTCCCGAGGAGGCGCTTCGACCGCGGTCCCGCCGGCTGGCCGACCCAGAGACCGTAGCGCCGGCGGTAGACGAGGACGAGCGCCGGCAGCGCGAACAGCGCGACGGGCAGGAAGGCGACCGACGCCGGGGAGGGCAACGCCTGCGTGCAGACGATCAGGGCCACGATCGCGCCGAGCACCGGGTGGTACCACCCTGGCGTGACCAGCCGCTCGGCGAGCCGCGCGTCGTCGGCCTCGAGCCCGGCCAGCGCTTCGCGCGCCTCGGACGGAGTGGGTCCGGGCGCGGCGCGGCCGGAGCGGTCGCCCCGAGAGTCATTTTCCATGTCGGCAAGCCTATGGATGACTTGCACATCTGGCAAGAGACTTACGGACCGCCGGAGGTCGTGCCCTAGTGCCCCGCCCCGAGCCGTCCCGCGAGCCGGTCGAGGCGCTCGGTGGTGTCGGGGTTCGCGCCGACGATGGTGACGGTCTTGCCCTTGGCCTCGTACTTCGTCCGGATGGCGTCGAGCGTCGCGACGGTGGAGGCGTCCCACACGTGGGCCTTCGTCATGTCGATGACGATGTCCTTCGGGTCGCCGGCGTAGTCGAACTGGTAGACGAGGCCGTTGGACGAGGCGAAGAAGAGCTCGCCCTCGACGGCGTAGACGCGCTGGTCGTCCGCGTCGGAACCGTCCAGGCGGGTGACGGTCGTGAAGTGCGCGACGCGGCGCGCGAAGAGCACCATGGCGACGAGGACGCCGACGATCACGCCGTAGGCGAGGTTGTGGGTCCACACGGTGACGACGACGGTGGCGAGCATGACGGCGGTCTCCGACCTGGGCATGCGCTTCAGGGTGGCGGGCCGCACGGAGTGCCAGTCGAAGGTGCCGATCGCGACCATGACCATGACGGCGACGAGGGCCGCCATGGGGATGATCGCGACGACGTCGCCGAGACCGACGACGAGGATGAGCAGGAAGACGCCGGCGAGGAACGTGGAGATGCGGGTGCGCGCGCCGGAGGCCTTCACGTTGATCATGGTCTGGCCGATCATGGCGCACCCGCCCATGCCGCCGAAGAACCCGGTGATGACGTTCGCGGCGCCCTGGCCCCAGGCCTCGCGGGTCTTGTTGGAGTGGGTGTCGGTGACGTCGTCGACGAGCTTCGCGGTGAGCAGGGACTCGAGGATCCCGACCAGGGCCATGGCGAGCGCGAAGGGGGCGATGATCTGCAGCGTCTCGAGGTTCAGCGGCACGTCGGGGAAGAGCAGCGACGGCAGCGAGCCCGGCAGCTCGCCCTCATCACCCACGGTGGGGACGTTGATCGCCGCGGTCACCGTCGCGGCGGTGAGCAGCACGATCGCGACGAGCGGCGCCGGGACGACCTTCGTCCAGCGCGGCATGAGGACCATGATCGCGATGCCGACGGCCACGAGCGGGTAGACCATCCACGGCACGTCCTGCAGGTGCGGGAGCTGCGACAGGAAGATGAGGATCGCCAGCGCGTTGACGAACCCGACCATGACCGAGCGCGGGATGAAGCGCATGATCTTGGCGATCCCGAGCAGGCCGAGGGCGACCTGGATCACGCCGGCGAGGATCACCGTGGCGATGAGGTAGTCCACACCGTGGTCACGGGCGACCGGGGCGACGACGAGCGCGACCGCTCCCGTCGCGGCCGAGATCATCGCGGGGCGCCCGCCGAGGAACGCGATCGAGACCGCCATCGTGAACGAGGCGAACAGCCCGAGACGCGGGTCGACGCCCGCGATGATCGAGAACGCGATCGCCTCGGGGATGAGCGCCAGGGCGACGACGAGACCGGCGAGGACCTCGGTCTTGAGCCGGCGCGGGGACTTCAGGGCAGCGAGGACGGAGTAGGACTCGTCGGCCTCGGGCGCGCCGGTCACGGGCCGGGGCGCGGGGGCGGGACCGGGCAGGGCAGGGTGAGCATCGGACGGCACGGGCAGAACTCTACCCTTACGTGAGGGTAGGGTTGCGCGGTCCACGATCCGGGAGACTGTCCCCATGAGCGAGCCCCGCCCCACCGCCGCGCAGCCGACCATGCACATCGGCGTCGTCGCCGACCGCACCGGTCTGTCGTTGCGGACGCTGCGTCACTACGACGAGGTCGGCCTCGTGCGCCCCTCGGGCCGTTCCGACGGCGGGTTCCGGCTCTACACGGAGGCCGACGTCGAGCGCCTGCTCCTCGTGCGCCGGATGAAGCCGCTCGGGTTCTCGCTCGAGGAGATGGCCGACCTGCTCGACGTCGCGGACCGGCTCGCCGCGCGCGACGGGGACGCGCCGTCGGCCGCCCTGCCCGGGTCGGGGACCGACGACGACCTGCGCGACCGGCTCGCGGCCTACGTGCACGCCGCCGAGGAGCGACGCGCGGACCTGGCCCGCAAGCTCGAGTGGGCCGACGAGCTCATCACGCTCCTGCGCTCCCGATGACCCGCGACCGTCCGCGCGACGGACCGAGCACCTGACCGCGCGCCGACCCGCTCACCAGTCCGCGGGCCTGGTGGCCTTGCCGTCGAGCCAGAGCCGGTCGCTCTCGTCGCGGTGCGTGCCGTCCGTACCCACGTGCTTCGTGCTGATCCGGTCGCCCTTGGTGATGACGTGGACCATCGCCATGGCGTGCCCGCGTCCGAGCCCGTGCTCGGCGGCGAGCCACTCCACGATCGGCGTCGCCTTGGTGCCGGGGCCGAAGCCCTGCTCGTGCGCGCGCTCGACGAGCTCGCGCGGGGTGAGACCGGTCTTCGTCTCGACGGCGTCGAGGTAGGCCTGGAAGGACATCAGCGGTTCTCCTGGATCATCGTGGCGGACGCGTGGACGCACATGACGCGCAGCGTGCCGCTGCCGGTGTTGGTGAAGCCGTGCCAGACGTGCGGCCCGACGACGGCGGTGTCCCCCGCTCGCGCGACGACCTGATCGCCGCCGACCGTGATGGTCGCCTCTCCGTCGAGCACGGTCCACGTCTCCGAGTACGGGTGCCGGTGGAGGCCCGGGCCCTGACCTGGCTCGTTGGTCACGAGGAAGAACGAGATGCCGGAGCCGTGGTCGGCACCTTCGAAGCGCAGGGTGCGCGAGCCGGTGACGCGGATGTCCTCGGCGGGGATGACGGCTGCCATGGGTGGCCTCCTCTGCTCGGGTGTGCGCTCACCGTGCCGGGCCGGCGAACACCTCCGCTACTGTTTCGACGTGCATCGAAAGATGGTCGAGTTCCGGCTCGCACCGGACGACCTGTCCGCGATCCGGTTCGGCCTGTCCCCCGGGCACGAGCTCGCGCACGCGGTCCGCGTGCTCGCCCGCCCGCAGCACCACCCGCTCCAGTGGGGATGGTTGCGGAGCACGCGTCGGCAGGCGCCTCGCGCAGCCTTCGAGCTGCTGCGGCTCGTCGTGGGCGACGAGGGCTACATGCCCGACTTCCTCACGTCGACCCCTGACTGGGACCTGAGCCCCGGTGACGAGCTCGACCGCCTCCGGCGCGCCGACGTCGGGCCGATGCGCGTCGACCTCGGCAAGCGCGTGCTCCGCACCTCGGACGACGAGCAGCGCGCCCTGCAGGCCATGGCCGAGGATCCCGCCGGGACGAGGGCCGCCGTCGCGGACGCCTGGGAGGAGCTCTGGGACGCCGCCCTCGCGCCGTTCTGGCCGCAGGTCGAGCGGCTGCTGCGCGCCGACATCGGGATCCGCTCCCGGCGGGTCACGACGCACGGCCTCGGCGCGATGGTCGCGTCGCTCAACGAGGCGGTGACGTGGGGCTCCGACGCGGTCCGCGTCCGCCTCGCGAAGCACGAGGAGGTGCTCGACTGCGCGGGCAGCGGCCTGGTCCTCGTGCCCTCGGTGATGTCGCGAGGGTGCGCCGCACTGACCGAGAGGCCCGCCCAGCCGACGCTCTTCTACCCCGCCCTCGGTGTCTCGGAGACCTGGACGACGGCGGGTGCGGACCTCTCCGCGTCCCTCGCCGCGCTGCTCGGCGAGGGACGTGCACGCGTCCTCCTCGCGCTGCACGAGCCGATGTCCACGAGCGAGGTCGCCGGAGCGGGAGCGCTCGCGATCTCGACGACCTCCCACCACCTCGCCGTGCTCCGCGCGTCGCGGCTCGTCGACGCTCGCCGCGAGGGCAACCGCGTCATGCACGTCCGCACGCCCCTCGGCGAGGCGCTCGTCGGCGGGTGACACCTTCCAGGTCTCTTCGTCGACGGGCTCGCGGACCAGGACCGACGCTATCCGCGGGAGACCCCCTCGGCCTCCTCCGGCTCCGGGTCGCTCGGTGCGCCACCCGCGTCGTCGGACTCGACCACGCGCGACGACTCGCCCTCCTCGCCCGCTGCCGGGAGTCCGCGCTCGTCGGCCTCGAAGTACCGGCCCGTGTACCGCGGGCGCAGGAAGTTCTCCGTCGTGAGGACGGCGTCGACCTGCGCCGCGGTGAGCAGGCCGCGTGCCACGACGACGTCGCGCACCGACGCGCCCGTCCGCGCCGCCTCCGCCCCGACGATGTCGCCGTTGCGGTGCCCGATGATCTCGTTGAGGTACGTGACGATGCCGATCGAGTCGAGCACGTGCCGTCGGCACACCTCGACGTTGGCCGTGATGCCCGTGACGCACGTGGTCCGCAGCGCCTCGCACGCGTTCGTCAGGAGCCGCAGCGACTCGAACATCGCCTGCGCGAGCACGGGCTCCATGACGTTGAGCTGCAGCTGCCCGGCCTCGGCCGCGTGCGTGATGGTCACGTCGTTGCCCATGACCTTGAAGCACACCTGGTTGACGACCTCGGGGATCACCGGGTTCACCTTGGCGGGCATGATGGACGACCCGGCCTGCAGCTCGGGCAGGTTGATCTCGCCGAGGCCCGCGCGCGGACCCGACGACAGCAGCCGCAGGTCGTTGCAGATCTTCGAGAGCTTGGCCGCGAGCCGCTTGAGCGCGGAGTGCACGGCGAGGTAGGCGCCGTTGTCGTAGGTCGCCTCGACGAGGTTCTCCGCCGGGACGGTCGCGAGACCGCTCACCTCGGCGAGGCGGCGCGTCGCGACCTTCGGGTACCCGGGCGGCGTGTTGAGGCCCGTGCCGATCGCCGTCGCGCCGAGGTTGACCTCGAGCAGCAGGTCGGCCGCGGCGGACAGCCGCTTGACCTCCTCGCCGACGTTGACGGAGAACCCGGCGAACTCCTGCCCGAGGCTCATCGGCACCGCGTCCTGGAGCTGCGTGCGGCCCATCTTCAGCACGTCGGCGAACTCCGACGCCTTCTCGTCGAACGCGCGCTCCAGGAGCCGGACCTCTCCCTGCAGCCGACCGACGAGCACGTGCACCGCGAGCCGGAACCCCGTCGGGTACGCGTCGTTCGTGGACTGCGAACGGTTGACGTGGTCGTTCGGGTTGATGACGTCATAGCGCCCCTTGTCGAACCCGGCGAGCTCGAGCGCGAGGTTCGCGACGACCTCGTTCGTGTTCATGTTGACGCTGGTCCCGGCCCCGCCCTGGAAGACGTCCACCGGGAACTGGTCGAGGCACCGCCCGTCGACGAGGATCGCGTCGCACGCCGCGACGATCGCGTCCGCGATGTCGCGCTGGATCGTGCGCAGCTCGCGGTTCGCGAGCGCCGCCGCCTTCTTCACCATGACCATCCCGCGGACCATCTCGGGCACGTCGCCGATCGTCGTGCCCGAGATGCGGAAGTTCCTCGTCGCGCGGACCGTGTGGATGCCGTAGTAGGCGTCTTCCGGCACCTCGGTCCGGCCGAGCAGGTCCTCCTCGATCCGCGTCCGGGCACTCGACGACATGCCCCGACGGTAACGCCACCGGGCGCACGGCACGCGCCGAGACGTGAGCTTCCGCCCTCGAACGGGGCGGATCAGGGGCGGAAGCTCACGTCTCGGCCGACTGGGGGCCGCGGATCAGGGCGCGGCGCCGACCTCGACGTCGACGATCCGTGCGTCGGCGGCCGTCACCTCGTGCACGGCACCCGTGAACGTCACGACGGCGCGCGGTGTGGCCTCGCCCGCGACCGCTCGGCGTGCGGTCGCTCCCTGCGCGACGATCGCGCCGCCCGTCATGTCGCCGAGCGGCGCGGCGGGTGCGACGCCCGCGTGCGCGGCGACCCACACCTCGACGTCGCCCGGCTCGACCACGCGCACCAGGCGGCGGTCGGAGAACGCGAGCCGCGCCGTCGGGACGCGGAACAGCACACGCCGCGACTCGCCGGGCGCGAGGTCGACGCGCGCATAGCCGAGGAGCTGCACGACCGGCCGCGGGACGGACCCGATCACGTCGCGCCCGTAGAGCTGGACGACGTCCGTCCCGGCGACGTCTCCCGTGTTCGTCACGGTCACGGCGGCGTCGAACGCGCCGTCGGTACGCGTCGACCCGTCGACGAGCAGGTCCGAGTACGCGAAGGTCGTGTACGAGAGCCCGAACCCGAACGGGCGCACGGGCGTCGGGTCGGTCGACGTGACGTCGGACGGCCCGCCGAGCACGGGGTGCAGATAGGTGTACGGCTGCGCGCCCGCGGCGCGCGGGAGCGAGACGGGCAGGCGCCCCGAGGGGTTCACGGCACCGGTGAGCACGTCCGCGACCGCGCGGCCGCCCTCCTCGCCGGGGAAGAACCCCTGCACGACGGCGGCCGGTCGCCTCGGGGCGTCGCCCGCGCCTCCCCGTGCTGCAGTGCCCGGCGCCGCGTCGTCGAGCGCCCAGCCGATCGCGTACGGGCGGCCCGTGAGCAGCACGAGCACGACGGGCGTCCCCGTCGCGACGAGCTCGGTGACGAGCGCGCGCTGCACGCCTGGGAGCTCGAGCGTCTCGACGTCGTTGCCCTCCCCGACCGTCCCGCGGCCGAACAGTCCCGCGTCGTCGCCGACGACGACGACCGCGACGTCCGCGTCCCGCACGGCGTCGACCGCCGCGGCGAAGCCCGACGTGTCGTCGCCGTCGACCGAGCAGCCCGGCGCGTGCACGACGTCCGTGCCGGGCAGCGCGTCGCGCAGCGCGTCGAGCACCGTGGGCAGCTCGATGCCCTGCGGCGTGCCGGGGTGGTGCGCGAGCACGTGGTTGACGAACGAGTAGCAGCCCATGAGCGCCTCGGCGCGGTCGGCGTTCGGCCCGACCACCGCGACCCGCGCCGGGACCGTGCCGGACGTCGCGCCCGACGCCCGGCCCGGCGACGTGGCGCCACCGCCGAGCGGCAGCACGCCGTCGTTCGCGAGGAGCACGAGCGACTCCTGCGCGAGCCGCCGGGCGGTCGCGCGGTGCTCCGGCGGGTCGAGGTCGATGCTCGTCGGCGGCTCGCCCGCGAACGCGTCGGGGTCGAGCAGGCCGAGCTCCTCCTTCTGCGCGAGCACGCGCAGCACCGAGCGGTCGACGAGCGCCTCGTCCACGAGCCCCGCGCGCACGCGCTCCGCGAGCGGCTCGAGATAGGCGTCGCCCGACGGCAGCTCGACGTCGATGCCCGCCGCGAGGGCGAGCCCCGCCGCCTCGCCGCGGTCCGCCGCGACGCGGTGCATGACCTCGAGGAACGCGACGGCGAAGTAGTCGGCGACCACGACGCCGTCGAACCCCCACCGGCCGCGCAGCACGTCCGTGAGGAGCTCGGGGTTCGCCGCGACGGGGACGCCGTCGACCTCGGTGTACGAGTTCATGACCGAGCGCGCGCCGCCGTCGCGCACCGCCATCTCGAACGGCGGGAGGAACACGTCGGCGACCTCGCGGGGACCCGCGCTCACCGGCGCGTGGTTGCGCCCCGCGTGCGACCCCGAGTAGCCCGCGAAGTGCTTGAGCGTCGCGTGCACGCCCGCGCCCTGCAGGCCGCGGACGTAGGCGGTGCCCACCGTGCCCACGACATAGGGGTCCTCGCCGATGCACTCGTCGACACGCCCCCAGCGCGGGTCGCGCACGACGTCGAGCACGGGCGCGAGCGCCTGGTGCACGCCGAGCCGACGCATCGACCCACCGGCCTGCGACGCCATCTCCTCGACGAGCGCCGGGTCGAACGACGCGCCCCACGCGAGCGGCGTCGGGTACGTCGCGGCCTTCCACGCGGCGAGCCCCAGCAGGGCCTCCTCGTGCACGAGCGCCGGAATGCCGAGACGGGTCTCGCGCACCAGCCGGCGCTGCTCGGCCCACAGCCATGCCGCGCGCTCCGTGGGCTCGACCGGGCGCGTGCCGTAGACCCGCGTGTAGTGGCCGACGCCGTCCCGCGTGATCTCGGCCAGACGACCCGAGTCCTTCTGGCCCGCGGTCATCTCCGACTGCATCGGGGCGACCGTGCCGTTCTGGTCGATCCAGTAGCCGACGAGCTGCGCGAGCTTCTCCTCGAGCGTCATGCGGGCGTGCAGCGCGCGGACTCGCTCCGAGACCGGTGGCGCCGCGGGCTCCGCGGGCGCTGCGGGCGGACCTGTCCGTGCGGCTGCGGCGAGGGCTGCGGGCGGTGCTGGTGCCGTCGGTGCGGCGGGGACGACGTCGGTCACGAGACCGTTCTCCTTCGATGGTGCGCGCGGACGTGCGCGAGATGGGGCGGGCCTCAGCCCTTCACGGCGCCCGTGAGGCCGCCGACGATGCGTCGCTCGAACAACGAGAAGAAGACGAGCGCGGGGATCATCGACAGGGACGTGAAGGCGAGCACGCGGGCCGTGTCCACGGAGTACTGGGACGCGAACGCCTGCACGCCGAGGGGCAGCGTGTACGACGTCTCGTCGTTGAGGATGAAGAGGGGCAGCATGTAGCTGTTCCAGCTCGCGACGAACGCGAGGATGCCGACGGTCACGACGCCCGGCACCGACAGCGGCACGACCATCCGGAAGAAGAACCCGAGCCGGCTCGCGCCGTCGATCGACGCGGCCTCCTCGAGCTCGCGCGGGATGGCGCGCAGGAACGGCACGAGGATGATCACGGTCGTCGGGAGCGCGAACGCGATCTGCGGCAGGACCAGCCCGCCGACGCTGTTCATGAGGCCCAGGCTCCGGATCATGATGTACAGCGGCGTGATCGCGACCGTCATGGGGAACATGAGGCCCGCGGCGAACAGCGAGTACATCGCGGCGCGGCCGAAGAACGCGTACCGCGCGAGCACGTAGCTCGCCATGAGCCCGAGGACCACGACGCCGAGCGTCGTGAGCAGGCCTGCGACGACCGAGTTGCCGAGCTGCTGCCAGAAGATCGAGCTCGACAGGACGTCGAGGTAGTTCTCGAGCTGCCACGGGCTGGGCAGGCCGGACGGGTCCGCCGTGATCTGGGCGTTCGTCCGGAAGCCGCCCACCACGATGTACGCGATGGGTGCCAGGCAGATCCCGACGAGCAGGTACGCGACGACGTACGTGAGCGGACCGCCCCTGCCGATGCCGGAGCCCTTCGGAGCCCGGGGCGCCGCGGTTCCCGGCGCGCGGGGCGGGGTGGGTGCGGCGGTGACGGTGGCCATCACTTCTTCCCTTCCGTGATCGCGCCCTCGGTGTCACGACGCAGGACGAACCGCTGGTAGACGAGCGCCACCGCGAGCGAGATGAGGAACAGCACGACCGCGACCGCGCTGCCGTACCCGTAGTTCCCCGCGTTGCGCCCGTTCGCGACCATGTAGGTCGCCATGGTCGAGGTGCCCGCCGTCGAGGCCACGTACTGGCCCCAGATGATGTAGACGAGGTCGAAGAGCTGGAGCGAGCCGATGATCGACAGGAACGCCCAGATGCGCAGCGTCGGACCCAGGAGCGGCAGCGTGATGTACCGCTGCGTCGTCCAGTAGGACGCGCCGTCGATCGCCGAGGCCTCTGCCAGCTCGTCAGGAATGCCCTGCAGTCCGGCGAGGAAGAGGATCACGGCGAAGCCGATGTACTTCCACGAGATGATGAGCAGGAGCGTCCAGATCGCGATGTCGGGGTCGGAGAGCCAGTCGACCGCGAGGACGTCCAGCCCGATCTTGCCGAGCAGGTCGTTCACCGCGCCGTTCGTCGCGAGCATGAGGCTGAACCCCGTGCCGACGATCACCTCGGACACGACGTACGGGACGAACACCAGCACGCGGATGATCGAGCGGCCGCGGATCCGCCGGTTGAGCATGAGCGCTACCGCGACCGCGACGGGCCCCTGCAGGAGCAGCGACATGACGACGATGAAACCGTTGTGCTGCAGCGCGGCGAGAAACTCGGCGTCGCGGAAGATGATGAGGTAGTTGTCGAGACCGACGAACTCCGTCGGCGGCCCGAAGCCCTTCCACTTGAAGAAGCCGTAGTACGCCGCCATGAGGACCGGGACGATGACGAACGTCAGGAAGACGACGAGCGCCGGCCCGGCGAGCACCGCGATCTCGGCGCGCTTCGCCCACCGACCGTCCGGGCCCCGTCGGGGCCGGGCCGCCGAGGGCGGGGTCGGTGCCTGCGCACCGCCCCCGTCCCCGGCTCGGTCCTGCCGGTCCCCACGTGTCGAGCCCTTCGGCGAGGCTGCCTCCTGAGACATGCCCTGGGACACGGTCATGGTGCTGGTTACTCCTTGGCGGCCGCGTCGTTGACGGCCGTGACGATGTCCGCTGCGGTGCCCTGGCCCGCGAGCATGTTGACCACGGCCGTGTTGAGCGCGTTGCCGATGCTCTGGCCGTAGAGCGTGTCGAGCCAGACCGACACGTACGGGGCCTCGTTGTACGCCTCGAGGATCGACACGAGCGCGGGGTCGGTCACCACGGACTGCGCCTCGGTGCTAGCCGGGAGCGTCTGGAACGCGTCGGCGTAGGCCTCCTGCGACTCCTTCGACAGCACGAAGTTGAGGAAGTCGGCGCACGCGTCCGGGGCGTCGGCCGAGCACGAGTACCCGTCGACGCCGCCCATCATCGCGCCGGGCTCGCCCTCGCCGTCGTCCACGGCGGGGAAGGGGAACCACTGCAGGTCCGGCAGCGGCTGCTCGTCGGGCGTGAGGGACGCGATGACGCCGGGGTTCCACGCGCCCATGAGCTCCATCGCAGCCTGGTGGTTGGCGAGCAGACCCGCCGACGAGCCGGCGCCCTGCTGGGCGGACGTCGTGAGGAAGCCGTCGTTGAACGGCTCGGTCGCGGCGAAGTCGGCGAGCGCCTCGCCGGCCTCGGTCCAGCACGGCGCGTCGAACGTGCGGGTCTCGGCCGCCTCGGTCATGGTGTCCTGCGAGCAGTACCGCAGGGCGAAGAAGTAGTACCAGTGCGCCGCGGGCCACGCATCCTTGGCGCCCAGCGCGATCGGGGCGACGCCTGCCGCCTTGAGCTGGTCGTCCGCCGCCTCGAGGTCCTCGATCGTCTCCGGGGTGCCGCTGACGCCGGCCTGCTCGAACAGGTCCGCGCTGTAGAAGAGGCCGCCGGGCAGGATCGACACGGGCATGCCGTACACCTTGTCGTCGACCGTCATGGCGCTCAGCGCGCCGCCGACCGCCTCCTCGACGTCCGCGTCGACGAGGTCGGTGAGGTCCTTGACCTGGCCTGCCTCGACGACGTCGGCCAGCTTGCCGCCGCCACGGGCCATGAAGATGTCGGGCGCGTCACCCGAGTTGAGGGCCGTCTGGAGCTTGCCGTCCATGTCCTCGTTCTGGATGGACTGGATCTCGATCGTCACGCCCGGGTTGGCCTCCTCGAACGCGGCGACGGTGTCCTCCCAGTAGGCCTTGCCGGGGCCGGTGGTCGAGTTGTGCCAGAACGTCATTGCCGTCGAGCCGTCGTCCGCGCCGCCGCCGTCTCCCCCGCCGCACGCGCCGAGGGCGAGCCCTCCGACGACCACGGCGGTCGAGACCGCCAGGAGCTTCCTTGCCTTCATGGGATCCGTCCTCTTCGTCGAGTCGAGACTGCAGGTCCGTCCCTGCACCGTCCGGGACCGTTCCGCCGCACGTCGTCGGCAGCGGGTGCATCCGAGACTGGCAGGCCGCGCAGGGTCGTGTCAATCGTTGTCGATAACGGTTTCGAAACATCGTGGTCCGACCGGTGTCGCGACAGCCCGGCCCGGCGGGCAGGCGCTAGGGTCATGCCATGCGAGCGTCCGGGCGGGTCACCATCGGCGACGTCGCGCGCACCGCCGGCGTCTCCGTGGCCACCGTCTCCAAGGTGATCAACGACCGGTACGGCGTCGCGCCGGAGACGTCCGCGCGCGTCCACGAGGTCATCGCCGACCTCGGGTACGAGTCGTCGATCGTCGCGCGCAGCCTGCGCAGCCGCCGCACGAACGTCATCGGGATCCTCGTCGCCGAGTTCGAGCCGTTCTCCACCGAGCTCCTCAAGGGCATCTCCGAGGCCGTCGAGGACACCGGCTACGAGCTCCTCGCGTACTCCGGCGGGCTGCGCCGCGACGACCGCGTCGGGTGGGAGCAGCGCTACCTGTCACGGCTCGCCGGCACCCTCATCGACGGGGCGATCCTCGTGACTCCGACCGTGGTCGCGCCGAGCGGCACGGTCCCGGTCGTCGCCGTCGACCCGCACCGCGGCCCGTCCGGGGCCCCCACCGTCGACTCCGACAACCTCGCGGGCGCGCGCGCCGCGACCGAGCACCTCCTCGCGCTCGGCCACCGCCGCATCGGGTTCCTCGGCGGCCGGCCGGACCTCGAGTCCGCGCGGCTCCGCGAGCAGGGCTACCGCGAGGCGCTCGAGGACGCGGGGATCGCGGTCGACCCCGCGCTGATGCGCGTCGGCGGCTACCGCCCCGACCTCGCCGACTCCCCCGCGCACGAGCTCCTGTCCCTGCCCGACCGGCCGACCGCCGTCTTCGCCGCGAACGACCTGTCGGCCATCCGCACGATGGAGGTCGCGACCGAGCTCGGCCTGCGGGTGCCCGACGACGTCTCGGTGGTCGGGTTCGACAACGTGCCCGAGTCGGTGCTCGCCAGCCCGCCCCTGACCACGGTCAGCCAGCCCATCCACGAGATGGGTGCCGCGGCGCTGCGCATGGTCGTCGACCTCCTCGAGGGTCGGCCGCGCGACGCCCACCTGCGGCTTCCCACCGACCTCGTGGTCCGCGCGAGCACCCGCGCGCTGTGACCCACCCGGCGCCGTGCGCCGGAATCCTGCGCCCCGGATCGGCGTTATGTCAGGCAGAACCTGTCGAGCCGACCCGAGGAGGTCACATGGTCCAGCCTGCCCGCGGAACCCGCCGCCGCGTCGCCCGTCGCGTCCAGGTCGAGAACGACTTCGGCGAGATCCAGCACTACGTCCGGCACACCGGCGGCGGGCTCGTCTCGCCGCGCGCCCACGTCCCCGAGGACGTCCCCCTCGGCGACGGCACGTACGTCGAGGCCGGGGTGCGGATCGGGCCGGGCTGTCGCGTCGGTGTCGGGAGCTGGCTCGACGAGGACTGCGTCGTCGGCCGTGACGTCACCGTCGGCGACAACGTCCGCCTCGGTCCGGGCACGCGCGTCGGCGACGGCGCCCGCGTCGGGAGCGGCGCGCGCGTCGGAGGGCACGTCGTCGTCGAGCCGGGAGCGGTCGTCCTGCCGGACGCGGTGGTCGAGGAGGACGCGACCGTGCGCCGTCGGGCAGCCGGGCGCGCCGCGTGGTCGCAGGCCGCGTAGCGGTGACGGGCTCGCCTGCCGAACCCCGGGTTGCGTGCCCCTCGGGCGGCTGATGGCGGCACAAGCCGGGGTTCGGCACCTGACCCGGCTGGACAGCCCTGTCCGGACCGGCGCCGGGTGCGTACGATCCCGCGGGTGACGCACCCGCAGCCCGGCCGCACGCCGGGACTCCCGCCGCACGGGCCCGGCCCGCTCCCCCTCGACCCGCGCGCCGTGCTGGACGGGCGGCTGCCCGGCAAGGCGCCCGTCGGCCTCATCGTCGCGATCGCCGTGTCGAGCGTGTGCCTCCTGCTCGGCCTCGTCCCCCTCGCCCTGCTCGACGGCGCGTCGTTCGGCCTGAGCCTCGTGCTCGCGCTGCTGCCGCTCGGGATCTGGCTCCCCGTCGTGCTCGCGCTCGACCGCCTGGAGCCCGAGCCGCCGAGCGCGCTCGTCGTCGCGTTCCTCTGGGGCGCGGGCGTCGCCACGCTCCTCGCGGGGATCGTCAACACGCTCGGCCTCGAGCTGGTCGCCGGCCCGCTGCTGGGCGCGGAGACCGGCTGGTACGCGGTGGCGACCGTCGTCGCGCCCGTGGTCGAGGAGATCCTCAAGGGCGCGGTGCTGTTCGGGATGCTGTGGTTCCGACGGCACGAGATCGACGGGTGGACCGACGGCATCATCTACGCGACGGTCGTCGCGCTCGGGTTCGCCGCGGTCGAGAACGTCTCCTACTTCATCACCGCCGCGCAGACGGACACCCTGGGCCCGACGTTCGTGCTGCGCGCCGTCGTCTCGCCGCTGCTCCACCCGCTCTGCACGGCCCTCATCGGCCTCGGCGTCGCGAGCGCGGCCATGACCCCGCGCGGGCCGCGGCGGGTCCTGGCGCCGATCGGCGGGCTCGTCGCGGCGATCGCGCTGCACGCGCTGTGGAACGGCTCGACCGGGTTCGGCCTCCTCGGCCTGGGCTTCGCCTACCTCGTGGGCCTCGGTGTGCTCGCGACGCTGGTCGCCGTCCTGGTGGCCGACCGCCGCCGCACGGTCGCGACGATCGCCCGGAACCTCGCGCCGTACCAGGCGACCGGCCTCGTCGGGCCGCCCGACCTCGCGATGCTCTCGACGCTCGCCGCCCGCCGCCAGGCCCGCGAGTGGGCCCGCCGCACTGCCGGGCCGAGCGCGGCCCGCGCGATGCGCGACTACCAGCAGGCGGCCACCGAGCTCGCGCTCCTGCACGAGCGCGTGGCGCGAGGGATCGTCGAGGCGTGGCGCGTGGAGGGCCAGCGGCGCGCGCTGCTCACCCTCATGGCGACGACGCGCGCGGCGTTCCTCGCGCGCGCCCCTCAGGCCTCCGCGCCGGGCGGCGTCCTGATGACGAGGACCGCGTCCACCGACAGGCCGCCGAGCGCCTGGTAGGAGTGCTCGACGTCGGACACCCAGCGCAGCTCGTCGCCCACGCCGATCTCGGCCTCGGCGCCGACGCGCCCGGCGCGCAGCCGCCCGTCCGTGACGAGCAGGTGCTCGACGACGCCCGTGCCGTGCGGGGGCGAGGTCCGGCGCGAGCCCGCGTCGAGGTGCAGGTGGTACACCTCGACCGCGGTCCTGTCGGGCACGTGGTGCGCGTCCAGCAGGCGCGCGGTGACACCCTCCGAGGAGACCTGCGTGCCGACCCGCTCCGCGAGCAGCACCGCGAGCGGGACGTGGAGCGCCCCGGCCAGGGCGTAGAGGGTCGCGAGCGTGGGGTTGCGCGAACCCTGCTCGATCTCCGAGAGCGAGCCCTTCCCGATGCCGGCGGCGGCGGCGAGGCCCGAGAGCGACAGGCCCTGTTCCGTCCGGAGCGCCCGGAGCTGTCGCGCGACGGCGTGCGCGACCTCTTCCCGGTCGTTGGACGCGTCGTCGTGGCTCACGCACCCGAGCCTACCGTTCCGTTTCCGGAACGATGCCTGATAGCGTTCCGGAAACGGAACGATCCAGGAGCACCGCATGCCGTCCGACCGCACCCCGCCCGTCCTCGCGGGGCTCGTCACCGCGCTCGTCGGATTCACGAGCTCGTTCGCCGTCGTGCTCGCCGGGCTGCGGGCCGTGGGCGCGACGCCCGAGCAGGCGGCGTCCGGCCTGCTCGCGCTGTGCGTCACGCAGGGCGTCGGCATCCTGTGGCTCACGTGGCGCCACCGGACGCCGATCACGCTCGCGTGGTCGACGCCGGGCGCGGCGCTGCTCGTCTCGACGGGTGCCATCGCGGGCGGCTGGCCGGCAGCGGTGGGGGCGTTCTGCCTCGTGGGCGCGCTCGTGCTGCTCACCGCCCTGTGGCCCCGGCTCGGCGATCTCGTCGGCGCCATCCCGAGGCCCGTCGCGCAGGCCATGCTCGCCGGGGTCCTGCTCACGCTGTGCCTCGCGCCGGTGCGCGCGCTCGTGGACCTGCCGCTCCTCGTCGCGCCGGTCGTCGCGGTCTGGCTCGTCCTCCTGCGCCTCGCGCCACGGTGGGCCGCCCCGGTGGCGCTCGTCGTGGCGCTCGCGATCGTCGTGGTGACGGCAGCGGGTGCCGGCGCGCCGGCATGGTCCGACGCCGTCCCCCGGCTCGACCTCACCGCCCCGGCGCTCTCGTGGCAGGCCGTCGTCGGGCTCGCGGTGCCGCTCTACGTCGTGACGATGGCGTCGCAGAACGTGCCGGGAGTCGCGGTCATGGCGTCGTTCGGCTACCGCGTGCCGTGGCGCGAGGCCATGACCGTGACGGGGCTCGGGACCCTCGCCGGGGCGCTCGCGGGCGGGCACGCGATCAACCTCGCCGCGATCAGCGCCGCGCTCGCCGCCGGGCCGGAGGCCCACCCAGACGCCCGGCGGCGGTGGGTCGCCGCCCACACCGCGGGCTGGGCCTACCTCGTGCTCGCCGTCGCGTCGGCGGGGCTCGCGGCGCTCGTCGCCGCCGCACCGCCCGGCCTGGTCGAGGCGGCCGCGGGGCTCGCGCTCGTCGGCGCGCTCGGTGGTGCGCTCGCAGGGGCCTTCGCGGAGCCGCGGGGGCGGGAGGCCGCCGTCGTCACGCTGCTCGTCGCCGCCGCGGGAGTGAGCGTCGGGGGCGTCGGCGCGGCGTTCTGGGCGATCCTCGCCGGACTGGCCGTCCACGCGGTGCTGCACGTGCGCCGTCGGGCACCGGAGGACAGCCCGGCCGGCGCCGAAGCAGTACCCCGGTAGCGCGAGGTACTACCCCGGTCCTGCGAGGTAGCACCCGGTCCCGCGAGGTAGTACCCCGGTAACGCGAGGTAGTACCCCGGTAACGCGAGGTAGTACCCCGGTAACGCGAGGTAGTACCCCGGTAACGCGAGGTAGTACCCCGGTAACGCGAGGTAGTACTGCGGTCCGCCTTCGCTGGACCGCAGTACTACCTCGCGTTCCTGAGGTACTACCTCGCGGGGGCGAGGTCCAGGGCGTCCGGGCCGAGCACCGGGAAGTTGTCGCGGAAGAGGTTGCCCGGGTCCACGCGGCGCTTCAGCGCGCGCAGCCGGTCGAGCGTCGCGGGCGGGAACGCGTCCTCGACCCGTTCTGGGCGAGGGTCGGTCTCGAAGCTCAGGTACGAGCCCGAGAAGACGTCGGCGATCGCGTCCCAGCGCGCGTCGAGACGTGCGCGGCTCGCGCCCATCGCGCTCACCGCGAAGTTCGCGGACCGGTGGGCGTACGCCGTCGCGTCGGCGGGGACGTCCGACGCCGCCCCGCCCGTGGAGCGGATCTGGAAGAAGTACGTGTCACCGCTCGCGACGAGGCCCGCGAGCCGCGCCGACGCGGCGGGCGTGAGGTGCTCGAGCAGGCCGGACCGAGCCACCGGCTCACCAGATCCGGCGTGCGGCCCGCGCGGCGGCGCCTGCACGACGGCGGCGTACGGCAGGATCTGCGCCTGTGCCTGCTGGAGGAGCGGCGCGATCGCCGCGTACGGCTGCAGGCGTTCGATCACGGTGTCCGGGTCGTCCGAGTCGACCATCGTCATGGTCTGTGCGACGACCGGCTGGCCCGGCCGCGGGCGGCCCATGAGGAGGAAGCTCGTCGTGTCGCGCGGCGACGCCTCGACGGCGGCGCCCCATCGCTCGAGGAACGTCGCGGTGTCGGACGCGTCGTGCACCATCTGGGCGAACCCCACCGCGCCGACCTCGTCGGCGACGAGCTCGAACGACACCACGACGCCGAGGTTCGCCCCGGCCCCGCGCACGCCCCAGAACAGGTCCGGGTTCTCGGTGTCGCTCGCGCGGACCACCGACCCGTCGGCGAGCACCATCTCCACGGCGCGCACGTGGTCGATCGTCAGGCCGTGCGCGCGGCCCAGCCACCCGATGCCGCCCGCGGTCGCGAGGCCGCCGACCCCGACGCCGCCGGAGTCGCCCGACGTGATGGCCCAGCCGTGCGGCGCGAGCGCCGTCGCGACATCACCCCAGCGCGCGGCTGGCCCGAGCCGCACGAGCCGGGTCGTCTCGTCGAGCACCTCGATCCCGTCGAGCGCGCCGAGGTCGACGACGATCCCGCCGTCGTTCGTCGAGCGCCCGCTGATCCCGTGGCCGCCGGAGCGGACCGACAGCGGGACGCGCCGCGTGACCTCCTGGGCACGCGCGAACGCGAGTGCCTCGACCACCTCGGACGTGTCGCGGGGGCGCAGCACCAGGCCGGGTGAGCCGCCGCGCAGGTACGTCGAGCGCACGGCCGCGTGCTGGGCGTCGCCGGGCTCGACGGCGCGCTCGGCGAGCGAGGCGGGGACGTCGTCGTACGCGATGCCGGGTCGACGCGCCCCGCGCACCGCGGCCGGGACGACGCGGCTCGTGTCCGTGCCGGTCGCCGTGCGCTCGCGCTCGACCGCCGCCCGCAGCGCCGGCACGACCTCCTCGGCAAAACGACGGGTGGTGGCCTCGTCGTCGGACGCGAGGACGAGCGTCGAGACGCCCTCTTCCACCACGAGCGGCAGCAGCCGTTCGACCCACGCCTCCGGCGGCCCGACGAGGTCGGGGCGACCCGTGCCGCGCGGCGGCGCCTCGTCTGCCCTGAAGACGCCGGACACGTTGAGGACGCGCGTGATCTCGCGCGGGTCGCGGCCGGCCGCGGCCGCGGCGGCGTCGATCGCGGCGTTGCCCGCGCGCAGGCCGTCGGTCCCGATGCGCCCGAGCGACGGCAGCCAGCCGTCGGCGACCCGACCGGTCAGCCGCAGCATGCGCGGCCCGAGCGCGCCGAGCCACACGGGGATGCGACGCGTTGTCGCCGGCCCGGGCTCGGCACCCTCGAGGCGGTGGTGCTCGCCGGGCAGCAGGACGCCGCCCCGCGAACCCGCGGGGACGGCGCGAGCGACGTCCTCGCCCCAGATCGCGCGGATCACGTCGACCGCCTCGGCGAGCGCGTCGACGCTCTCGCCGGGCGACAGACGCCGCGCGCCCATCGACTCCATCGCGTCCCAGAACGCGCCGGCGCCGAGGGCGAGCCCGACGCGGCCGTCCGACAGCAGGTCGAGGCTCGCCGCGGCGCGCGCGAGCACGGCCGGCGGGCGCATCGGCACGTTGACGACGTTCGGCACGACGTGGATCCGCTCGGTCGCGGACGCGACGTAGGTCAGCAGGGTCCACGTGTCGAGGAACCGCGGCTGGTACGTGTGGTCCTGGAACGTCACGAGGTCGAGGCCGAGGTCCTCCGCGAGCACGGCCCGCGCGACGGTGAGGTCGGGATCGTCGGCGAGGGGTGTGACGAACGTGCCGAACCGGAGGGGGTGGCCGTAGTCGGTCATGCTCAGGCCTCCTCGGCGGTGCTGCTGGTGCTGCTGGTGCTGCTGGCTCCCGCGGTACCGGTCGTGCCGCGCTCTGCTGCGACGAGCTCGCGCGCCGCGGGGGCGACCTCCTGGCCGACGACGGCGAGCGTCGTCGGGTCGTCGCCCGCCACGACGTACGTCGAGACGCCGTGCTCGAGCGTCACGGCGGCGACCTGCTCGGCCCACTGCTGCGGCGGCCCCTGGAGGAAGCCGCTGCCACGATCGGCCGTGAAACGGCCACCCACGTTGAGCAGACGGCGGATCGCGGAGGGGTCGCGCCCGGCGTCTCGGGCGGCGTCGTCGATCGCCGCGTTGCCGCGCGCGAGGGCCTCGAAGCTCTGCAGGTAGGCGAGCGACGGCAGCCAGCCGTCCGCGGTCCGGCCGACGAGGCGCAGCATGCGCGGCTTGAGCGCACCGACCCAGATCTCGACGTCGTGCGCGGGCGCAGGTCCGCGCTTGGCGCCGTCGACACGGTGGTGCTCGCCGCCGGCGACGAGCCGGTCGCGGGTGGACGTGTCCCACAGCCCGCGGATCACGTCGATCGCCTCGTCGAGGGCCTCGACGCTCTCCCCCGGCGTGAGGCGCTCGCCGCCCATCGCGACGATGGGGTCCCAGAACCCGCCCGCGCCGAGACCGAGCTCGACCCGGCCGCCCGAGAGCCGGTCGAGGCTCGCGACGGACCGTGCGAGCACGCTCGGCGGGCGCAGCGGGAGGTTGAGGACGTTGCCGGCGATCCGCACGCGCTCGGTGCGGGCCGCGACCCAGCTCATGAGGGTCCACGTGTCGAGGAAGCCCGGCTGGTACGGGTGGTCCTGGAACGTCACGAGGTCCAGCCCGACCTGCTCCGAGAGCACGGCGAGGTCGACGACGTCGCGGGGTGACGCCGCCGACGGGGTGATGAAGGAGCCGAAGCGGAGCTCGTGGCCGTAGTCCATGCGTCCTCGATCCGAAGATGTGTTGTCGAGCAGAACATATCCGTAACAGATAGGTGGCGCAACAGCATTCCCGCGGTACCCTGGGCGCATGTCCACGTCCACAGAGCCGACGACGCACCCGGGGACGCCCGACGACGGCCCCGCCCTCGCGCCGACGCCCGGGCACCTCGAAGACCTGGGCTGGCACCTCGGCGTCCTGCTGCGCGCCTACCGTGCGACCGTCGAGGAGGCGCTCGTCGACGTGCCGCACGGCACGCGCGGGTACCAGGTCCTGGTGTCCGTCGTCCAGGGCGACCAGCCCACCCAGCTCGCGCTCGCGGAGCGCCACGGCATCGACCGCACGGTCATGACCTACCTCGTCGACGACCTCGTCGCCGCCGGGCTCGTCGAGCGGCAGCAGAACCCGGCCGACCGGCGGGCGCGTCGCATCGTCGCGACGGCCCTCGGGCGCCGTCGGCTCGCCGAGCTCGCCACGCAGGTGCGCGACGCCGAGGACGCGCTCCTGCGGACGCTCTCGCCCGAGGAGCGCCACTCCTTCCGCCTGCTCATGCGCCGGGTCGCGTGCGACCTGCGCGACGTCGACGCCGGCACGGACCTGTGCGCCGTCGCGGAGGACGAGCTCGCCGGGCCCGGAGGAACCACCCACCCCGCGACGTAGTACCGCGGGTACGAACCCCCGCAACCGGGGTACTACCCCGCGCAACCCGGGTACTACCCCCCGCGACCGGGGTACTACCCCCCGCGACCGGGGTACTACCCCGCGCGACCGGGGTACTACCTCGCGGTGCTGAGGTACTACCTCGCGGTGCCGGGGTACTACCTCGGCAGGGGGTCGGACGCCGTGGGCGAGGCTGCGGCGTCGGCGACCGCCTCGGCGACCGGCACCTCGCCGTCTCCGTCGCCCCGCCCGCGCAGCGGGTAGAGCCAGAAGCACGCGAACGCGAGCGCCGCGAGCGCCACGGGGACGGCGCCGAGGAGCAGCCGCACGCCCGTCGCCACCTCGGGAGCCTGCGTCGCGGCGCCCTCGACGTACCCGCTCGCGCCGAGCACTGCGGCGACCAGCACCGCCTGCACGATGACCGAGCCGCGCACGACGAACCCGTTCGCGCCGAAGTACATGCCCTCGCGGCGCAGGCCGGTCCGGCGCTCGTCGTCGTCGATCACCTGGGCGAGCGCCACCTCGAGCACCTGCATGAGCCCGGCGACACCGACCCCGACCGCCAGCCCGGCGACGGCCGCCCCGACGACGGTCGTCGGGACCAGGTACAGCGTCGTCGCGAGGCCGTACACCGCGACCACCCAGAGCATCGCCGTCCGGGGCCCGACGCGGCGCACGACCCACGACCAGCCGAGGATGGACGGGATCGCGGCGACGAAGATCGGTGCGAGGAGGAGCGTCGCGTCGGCCTCGGCCCCGCCGAGCACGTACCGCACGTAGAACGGCACGGCGGCGAGGACGATCGCCGTCGTGCTCTGCAGCAGGAGCGAGCCGAGCACGTAGGTGACGAAGGCGCGGTTCGCGAACGTGTAGCGCAGCTGGTCGCGCAGTCCCACGCCCGCCTCGCGCTCGCGCACCACGGCCTCGTCCACCGGCCGCTCGACCATCCCGGCGAACGACCAGACGAAGAACGCGAGGCTGACGACGGCGAGCGCGACGGCCATCCACGTCCAGCCGAGCGTCCCGTACAGCAGCGGCGCGCCGGCCGTGCCGAGGATCATGCCGACGAGCCCGAAGACCTGGCGGGGCACGTTGCCCCGGGCGCGCTCCGCCGTCGTGCGGAAGAGCTCGGGGAACAGCGCCGAGACGT
The DNA here is from genome assembly GCF_943181405.1 of Cellulosimicrobium sp. Marseille-Q4280. GTDB lineage: Bacteria > Actinomycetota > Actinomycetes > Actinomycetales > Cellulomonadaceae > Cellulosimicrobium. Next base: position 235,800 of record NZ_CALPBY010000001.1, on the reverse strand, counting down.
TGAGGACCACGACGACGTACGCGACGTCGTACACCGCGACGACCACGAGGAACCACGCGACGAGGCCCGCAGGCCCGAACGGCGGCGGCATCCACACGAGGGCGAACGCCACGACGAGGGGTACCACGCCCAGCCCGATCCACGGCACGCGCCGGCCCCAGCGCGTGCGCCGCCGGTCGGACGCCGCGCCCACGAGCGGGTTGAGCAGCGCGTTGAGCACCCCGTGCGCGACCATCGCGCCCGCGACCCAGCCCGGGGGCACGCCGAGGTGGTCGACGTAGAAGTACACGACGAACGCGGAGAACGTCTGCAGCAGGAGGTTGGCAGGGAACGCGGACGCGCCGTACGCGACGCGCTGCGCCCGCGTCGGAGGTCCGACGAGCCGACGGTCGCGCACCGCGGCGAGCAGTCCCGTGCCCGACGCCGCGTGGCCGCGCGAGGTCGGAGGGCCGTCCGGGGTCGGAGGCCCGTCCGCGGAGCCGCTCACCGCTCACCCCGCTGCACCGCGCGCAGGTCGCGCCAGCCCACCCGCACGATCCCCTCGGTCGCGATGAGGGCGGCGACGTCCGGGTCGGCGAGCAGACGGTGCTCGAAGCCCCGCTTGGGCACGCCGTAGTCGGCGACGTCGGCGAGCTCGTCGTCGTCGAGCATGGGGTGCAGGTAGATCTCGGTGACCCCCGCCGGGACGCGGCGCAGGAGGTCGAGGAATCCGGCCTTGACCTCCGCGTAGTCCTCCTCGCCCGGCGTGCCCTCGCCCGCGAGCGCGAACGGGTGCGTCCACAGCCGGTCGGGCAGGACGACGCCGAGGGCGTCGGCCGCTGCCGTCGCCTCCTCGAGGACGGGCTGGAGGTCACCGGGAGGCAGCGCCATCCCGTCGGTCGTCCGCGGGAGCCGGAACGGCAGCCCGTGCCGCGCCGCGAGCTCGAAGACCTGGGGCAGGAACGTGCGGCCCGTCTCGAGGCCGTAGACCGAACCCATGTGGTTGTCGAGGTGCGAGACCTCGACCCCCGCGGCGAGCGCCGCGTCGAGCTGGGCGGCGAGCTCGGCCGCGACGTCCTCGTCGCGGGCCTGCCGCTCGACGGTGGCGACGTCGGCGGGGAAGTACCCCGCGGCGTCGACCAGGGACGTGCCCGTCCCGGTGAGCGGGCGCCACCGGTACCGCGACCACTCGCTCGTCAGGACGAGGTGGACGCCGACGTCGGCCTGCGGGTGCGTGGCGGCGAACGCGAGCGCGTCGGGCGCCCACGCGCACGGGACCATGAGCGAGGCGGAGTCGACGTGGCCCGCCAGCAGCAGCTCCTCGACCGCGCGGTTCGCGGCCCGGCACATGCCGTAGTCGTCGGCGTTGAGGATGATCGCGCGCGTGCCGGGGTCGAGACCGAGGCGCGACGTCAGCGGCACGGTCACGACACGGCCTCGGCGGCCTCGGGCTCGTCGGCGGTCTCCCCGCCGCTCGCACCGTCCGCGGGGGCGACGTCGACGGCCACGGCGGCCCGGACCACGTCGTCGCGCAGCGCGTCGCTCGCCGCACGGGCGGCGCCCACGACGACCGCGTCCGCCCCGAGCGTGGACGGGGCGACGCGCAGGCCGAGGACGGCGACCCGGTCGGCGAGGAAGCGCGTCACGCGGTCCGCGATCGGTGCCCGAGCCGCCTGGTCGGTGAGGACGAACAGCTCGGGCTCGACGACGAGGGCGATCGTCGCCGTGACGACGGCGATCCGCTCCGCGACCAGGTCCAGGACGTCCGAGGCGGCCCCGTCGCCCCGTTCGGCGCGGTCGACCACGTCGCGGACCGTCACGTCCTCCGGCAGCCCGTTCTCCTTGGCGATGGCACGGATCGACACCGCGCCGAGGACCTCGGACCCGAGGGGCCGTTCGGGGTGGGGCAGGAACGAGACCTCGCCCGCCCCGCCCGCGGCTCCGCGGTGCAGCTTCCCGTCGACCACGACCCCGGCGCCGAACCCCCCGCCCAGCCCGAGCGCGACGAAGGTCGGCACGCCGACGGCGACGCCGTCGCGCTGCTCGGCGAGCGCGGCGAGGTTCAGGTCGTTCTCGAGCGCGACCGGGCAGCCCAGTGCGTCGACGAGCGCGTCGTGGAGCGTCGTCCCGCCCTTCTCGAAGCCCGGGACGCGCCGGACGGTCTCCTGGTCGCTCCCGACGATCGCCGGCACCGCCGCGACCGCGCGGCTCACCTCGATGCCCGTCTCCCGCCCGAGGCGCGTCGCCACGTCGGCCACGCAGCCGCGCCCGAGCTCGGCGGCGGCCCGCGCCCGCGCGACGGGGGTCGCGGCGACGTCCCGGCGCTCAGCGCGCGCCCGCACCGCGCCGGTGACGTCGACGAGCGCGACCCGCACGCGGTCGCGCGCGACGTCGACCCCGAGCCCGAACCCGTGGTCGGGGTCGACCCGGTACCGGGTCGCCGCAGGCCCGCGACGCTCCCGGTCGATCCCGGCCTCGGTCACGACGCCCGTCGTGACCAGCGCACGCAGCGTCTGGGTGACCGCGCTCCGCGCGAGCCCGGTGGCCGCGGCGACGTCCGGCCGGCTGAGCGCGTCCTCCCGGCCCAGCGAGTCGAGCACGGCGCGGGCGTTGAGCGTGCGCAGGTGCGCGGGGGAACCTGCTGGCAGCGTGTCCATCTGGTCTCCGTCGACGGTCGGTGTGCGCCGGGAAGCAGCGCGCTCGGTCGGGTGGCCGACCTCCTCGGGAGGGTAGCGATCCGCCGGGACGGTTGTCGACGGCATCCGCCCGCGCTGTGGACCGGCGTGCGCCCAGGACGCCGGGATGGCGGACCCGGCGCGGCGCACGGGTACCGTGACGGGGTGATCCGCCGAGCCATCGCCCGCGCCTACTGGGCGACGAGCCGCTGGACCTTGCGCTCCCAGCCGTACGACACCCGCCGTCCGACGCTCCTGATCGGCGCGCCACACACGTCGAACTGGGACTTCGTCCTCATGCTCGCGATCGCGTGGCGCACGGGCATCCGCTTCCGCTGGCTCGGCAAGCACTCGCTGTTCGCCGGGCCGGCCGGACCGGTCATGCGCGCGCTCGGGGGCATCCCCGTCGACCGGCGGGACCCGAGCCGGGTCGTGACCGACGTCGTCGCGCGCCTCGCCGCAGGCGAGGTCTTCTCCCTCGTCGTCACGCCCGAGGGCACGCGCGGCGCCGGCACGTACTGGAAGTCCGGCTTCTACCGCATCGCGCGCGAGGCCGGGCTGCCCGTGACGCTCGGGTACGTCGACCGCACGACCATGACGACCGGCCTCGGCCCGACCGTCGAGCTCACGGGCGACGTGCGCGCCGACATGGACGTCGTGCGCGCCTTCTACGCCGACAAGTCCGGGCTGCGACCGGCGTCGCGCACCGAGCCGCGCCTGCGCGAGGAGGACGCGCCGCCCGGCGCGGCCGACTGAGCCTCCGCGTGGCACGGCCGTCGAGCCGGGCGCGACCGTCGGGTTCCCGCGCGTCGGAGCACCGGTCCGAGGAAGCGGCCCGTGCCACCGGCCCGGACCTCCGGCCCGGGGTACGTGATCCCCACACGATCTCGCTCCTCCACGCGACCGGCGACCTCCGCGACGACCGGCCCGCACGCCGCCCGAACGGCGTCATCCCGGCGAACGGGACGTGCTCGTACGGGGATCCCCGTAGCCGCGGAGCGGCCCGCCCCGACGTTGAGGCGGCGGCGACGCGTGCCTACCGTTCGTCGGGTCAACGGCCGACAGCACGGACTCCCTGCGGTGTCGGCCCACCCCGAACCAGAGAGCGAGTCCCCATGAGAAGGCTCCGCGCGGCCCTCGTCGCCGCGATCCTCGGCGCGACGGCGATCGTCGCCCCGATCGTCGTCGCCCCGTCCGCCTCCGCCCACGGCTGGATCACCTCCCCGCCGAGCCGCCAGGACCACTGCGCGAAGGGCACCACGTCCTTCGACTGCGGGTCCATCGAGTACGAGCCCCAGAGCGTCGAGGCCCCCAAGGGCTCGATGCAGTGCTCCGGCGGCAGCGGCTACGCGATCCTCGACGACGCGAGCAAGCCCTGGCCGCGGACGACCACGGGCAGCACGGTGACGTTCCAGTGGAACCTCACCGCGAACCACGCGACGAGCGTGTGGGAGTACTTCGTGGACGGCACGCTGTTCAAGACGTTCGACGGGGGCGGGGTGCAGCCGCCGAAGGACATCTCGCACACGCTCACCGGGCTGCCGGCGGGCAACCACACGATCCTCGCGCGCTGGAACGTGTCGAACACCGTCAACGCGTTCTACAACTGCGTCGACATCACCGTGACGGCGGGCGGGACCGACCCGGGCGAGCCCGACCCCGACCCCACCGACCCGCCGACCGACCCCGAGCCGGGCGAGTGCACCGACGCCGCGTGGTCCGCGTCCTCCGTCTACACCGGTGGGGCGAAGATCTCCTACGACGGCAACGTCTACGAGGCCAAGTGGTGGACCCAGAACAACGTCCCGGGCGCCGAGGAGTGGGGACCGTGGAAGCTCGTCGGCGTCTGCTGACGACCTGACGCACCCGACCGGCACACCGGCACACCCGGCCCGACGGCACCCGCCCAGCCCGGGCGGACGCCGTCGGGCCGGAGCACGTACGGGGGGCCGCGTACGGGATTCACACGATTGTCCGTTCCGACCCGCCTCCGTAGCGTCGACAGGGTCCGATCCGCGTGCGGCCCGCGAGGGAGCGGGCCTGCGAGGACCCCGCACCACCGGATGGAGAGCGAGACATCATGCGAAGACTCAGAGCGGCGCTCCTCGCGGCCGTGCTCGGCGCGACGGCGATCATCGCACCCGTCGTCGTCGCGCCCAGCGCGTCCGCGCACGGCTGGATCACGTCGCCGCCGAGCCGGCAGGACCACTGCGCGAAGGGCACCACGTCCTTCGACTGCGGGTCCATCAGGTACGAGCCGCAGAGCGTCGAGGCCGCCAAGGGCTCGATGCAGTGCTCGGGCGGCAGCGGCTTCAGCATCCTCGACGACGCGAGCAAGCCGTGGCCACGCACCCAGGTCGGGTCGTCGGTGACCTTCCAGTGGAGGCTCACGGCGGCGCACAACACGAGCACGTGGGAGTACTTCGTCGACGGCGTGCTGTTCAAGACGTTCAGCCAGGGAGGCGCGCAGCCGCCGAGCGACATCTCGCACACGCTGACCGGCCTGCCGCAGGGCAACCACACGATCCTGGCCCGCTGGAACGTGTCGAACACGCCGATGGCGTTCTACAACTGCGTCGACCTGACCATCGGCACCGGTGGGGGCGGGCCCACCGACCCGCCCACGGACCCGCCGACCGACCCGCCCGGCGACTGCACAGCACCCGTCTGGTCGACGAGCGGCGTCTACCTCGGCGGCGCGCGCGTCTCGCACGGCGGGAAGACCTACGAGGCCAAGTGGTGGACGACGGGCGAGAACCCCGCCCAGAGCGGCCAGTGGGGCGTCTGGAAGGACCTCGGCGCCTGTTGACCCGCCCGGCGCGCCGGGTGGTGCGCCCGCGGCCGAGCGATGCACGTCGACGTGCATCGCTCGGCCGGGCGTGGCCGCCCGGTGGGTCGGCGGGTGCTCGTCAGCCGCGTCCGCGCAGCCTGTCGATCTCGCGCCGCTCGCGCTTCGTCGGACGACCGGCTCCACGGTCGCGCAGGGCGAGCGGCACGGTGAGCTCGCGCGGCGGCGGGGGCGGGCTCTGGTCGGTCAGCGCGTCGGCCGCGAGCGCCGCGGAGACGCGCTTGACCAGCACCTTCTCGACGACGAGCACCTTCTCCACGAGACCGCCCCGCACGACGACGCGGTCCCCCACCTTGACGTTCGTCGCGGGCTTCGCGCGCTCGCCGTTGACACGCACGTGACCGGCCTTGACGCCGGCGGTCGCCTGCGACCGGCTCTTGTACACGCGGACGGCCCACAGCCAGCTGTCGACGCGCGCGCTCGTCGCGGAGCCGCCGGTCGACCTGGCCGCAGCACCACCTGTCGCACCGCCTGTCACCATGACCCGAGCCTACGAGGTCCGGGTCCTGCCGCCGTGACCTGCCACGACATACCCCGCGACGGCTCTCCGGCGTGCGAGAAGTGGTCGTCCGTGCCACGGTGAAGCGACGCCGCCCGGGGTGACCGCCCCGCGGTGGCGGGATGTGTCCTACAGGAACGGAGACGTGACATGGGAATCATCGGCTGGATCCTCATCGGGCTCATCATGGGTGCGATCGCCCGCGCGATCGTCCCGGGCAAGCAGCAGGGCGGCTGGATCGTCACTCTGATCCTCGGCGTCGTCGGAGCGCTCCTGGGCGGATTCATCGCGTCCGCGGTCTTCGACACGGACGTGAACGAGGAGTTCTTCGACCTGGGCACGTGGGGCTTCGCGCTCCTCGGCTCGCTCATCGTCGTCTTCGCCTGGTCCTGGTTCACGAACCGCAAGCGCGCCTGACGCGCCCCGGTCGGCCCGCCGACCGAGCCTGCCGCGACGGCCCGGCCCTCCGGGGACCGGGCCGTCGTCGGTCGCCCTCCGTCCGTCGCCGCCCGCCACCCGCCGCACGGGGTGGCGAAATCCGTGGACACCCTCCCCCGTCGGCGTGACCCTGAGGGTATGAGCAGCACGAGCACGACCGCGTCGACCGTCGTCGACGTCGACCTCCCACCGGGCCTCGTCCTCGTCGAGGTGCTCGCCGACGACCCGCCGGTCGGGTCCGCCGACGCTCCCGAGGCGTGGGCCTACCGGGCCGTCGCCGACGTCGACCGGGAGCTCGAGCTCGAGACGCACGGCTACGACGACATGGCGCTCGAGGCGCGCGACGCGCTCTCCGGGATGCGGCACCAGGAGTACGCGACGAAGCGGCGCTTCGTGGTCGTGCGGGCCGACGCGCTCGGACGGGACGTCCCGCCGCCCACGGTGGACGACGTCGTCGCGCACCTGTTCGTGGCCCACCCGACCACGAGCAACCCTCGCCTGGCGGAGTCGTACCCGTTCGTGCGGCCGTCCGCGCGGAGGCAGGGCATCGGCTCGGCCCTCCTCGCGATCGCCGAGCGTCTCGCGGCGGACGCCGGCCGCACGTCGCTCGTGAGCTACACCCTGCAGGGCGCCGAGCCGGCACCGGGGCCGGGCACCGTGGCCGCGACGACCGGGGCGGGGCGCGTCGACGCCGACGCCCCCGGTACCCGGTTCGCCCTGGCGCACGGCTACACGCTGGAGCAGGTCGACCGGCACTCGGTCCTCGATCTGCCCGTCACCGACGGCCTCCTCGAGCGGTTCGGGTCCGAGTCGCGGGCCGCTGCCGGTCCGGACTACCGCCTCGCGACCTGGACGGACGAGGTCCCGGACGAGCGGGTGGACGACGTCGCCGTCCTGTTCACCCGCATGAGCACCGACGCGCCGGTCGGCGGCGTCGACTACGAGGAGGACCCGTGGGACGCGCGGCGCGTCCGTACGTGGGTCGACCAGCTGCGCGGCAAGGGATACGGGTTCCTCATGACGGTCGCGGAGCACGTGCCGTCCGGCGGCCTCGCCGCCTTCACGCTCTTCGAGTACCCGAAGGACCGGCCGGAGTTCGCGCACCAGGAGGACACACTCGTCCTGCGCGAGCACCGCGGCCGCCGGCTCGGGATGCTCGTCAAGGTCGCGAACCTCGAGGCGCTCGGCGCGGCCCGCCCGGAGACGCGGCGCATCCACACCGGCAACGCCGAGGAGAACGAGCACATGCTCGCGATCAACGTCGCCCTGGGATTCCGGCCCGCGGGCGGCTGGGCGGCGTGGCAGAAGAAGACCGGCACCACCACCGGCACGTCGCAGGAGGACGCATGAGCAGCACGACCCGTACCGGCACCACGACGGTGCGGATCGACTCCGTCCCGGCGTCGCCCGACGCCCCCGACGCCTGGGCGGTGCACGGCTCGGTCCTCGTCAGCGAGGCGATCGACCGCCAGGTCTACGGCCACACCGACCTCGCGCTCGACGCCGGGACGGTCGTCATCAGCGTGGCCAGCGGGGACTACCGCCGCACGGTCCGGCGCGTCGCCGTCGTCGACGGCGGAGCGGACCCCGAGGACCCGGCCGGCGGCCGGACGCCGCGCCCCGAGGACGTCGTCGGCCGGTCGATGATCGCCCTGCCGCTGCAGGGGAACACCCACACCGCGATCGTCTACGTGGGCGTGCACCCGGACCACCGCGGCCGTGGCATCGGGACCGCGCTGTGGGAGGACGCGCTCGCGATCGCCCGCGAGGCAGGACGGCGCGTGATCCTGGCGGACTCGACCTTCGCGCCCGAGCCCCCGCCCGGCCCGGACGCGCTCGAGGCACCGACGGGCAGCGGCCGCATCCCCCGGCACGACGCCGCGACGACGTTCGTGCTCGACCGCGGCTTCGCGCTCGAGCAGGTCGTGCGGCACTCGGTGCTCGAGCTCCCGGTGCCCGCCGAGCGTCTCGACGCCCTGCGCGACGACGCCCGGCGCCGCGCGGACGGGTACCGCGTGCACGTGTGGACGGACGAGGTGCCGGACGTCTGGATCGACCAGCTCGCCGTGCTCGAGACGCGCATGAGCACGGACGCCCCGAGCGCTGGCCTGGAGATCGAGGAGGACCCGTGGGACGCGCAGCGCGTGCGTACGGCGTCGCAGGACTTCCACGACCGCGGCCAGGGCTACGTCATCGCGGCGGCGGAGCACATCCCGACCGGGACGCTGGCGGGGTTCTCGATGGTCGCCTACCCGCACGACAAGCCGGAGGTCGTGTTCCAGGAGGACACGCTCGTGCTGCGCGAGCACCGTGGCCACGGCCTCGGCCTGCTCGTGAAGGTCGCGGTGCTCGACGAGCTCGCGCGCTCGCGCCCCGGCTCGCGGCGCGTCCACACCTGGAACGCGCAGGAGAACGACCACATGCTCGCGATCAACGTCGCGCTCGGGTTCGCGCCGACGAGCGTCGACGCCGAGTGGCAGCTCCGCCTGGAGGACGCCGGGGACGCCCCCGCCGGCTGAGCGGGCGCGGTCAGCGGATGCCGTCGAGGAACCGCACGACGCGCTCGACGACCAGCGCCGACGCCTCCGGCTCGTGCGACGGCACGCTCGGGTCCGTGAACAGGTGGTGGTCGCCGGGGTAGAGGAACAGCTCGGCGTCGGGCGTGGAGTCCACGAGCTCGCGCGCCGACTCGAGGTCGCCCTCGCCGGCGAAGAACGGGTCGGCGTCCATGCCGTGCACCTGGACGGGAACGGCGTCGGGCCATGCCTCGCCGAACTCGGACACGGGGACGCACGCCTCGAGCAGCACCGCCCCCTTCGCGCCCGCGCGCGTCTGAGCGAGCATCTGCGCGGGCAGCACGCCGAGCGAGACGCCCGCGTACACGAGGCCCGGCCCGAGCGCGTCGGCCGCCGCCTGGCCGCGGTCGAGCAGCGTGTCGAACCCGAGCTCCTCGGCGTAGCCCACCCCGTCCTCGAGCGAGTCGAACGTCCGGCCCTCGAAGAGGTCGGGGACGTGCACGACGTTCCCCGCGTCACGCAGCAGGACCGCGATCTCCTCGACCCCGTCCGTGACTCCCAGCCCGTGGTGGAACAGCAGCACCTCGGCCATGTCTCCTCCGTCTCGTCCGTCGTCGCGGCGCGTCCGCGCCGCCCGACCCATCGTGGTCCGTGACGCGGCCGCACGCCGATCGTACGACGGCCGGGACGTTCGTCAGGCGAGCGGCGGACCTCTCGCGGGCCGGGCGGGGTGGGCGCGCGGCGGCGGCGGTCAGTAGCGTGGCCCGCATGACCACCTCGCCCGTTCCCCCGCCCGTCGACGCCACCACGACCGCGTCGTGGGACGCGTTGACCGCCCACCGCGACTCGCTGGACCCGGACCTGCGCGGCTGGTTCGCCGCCGACCCGCAGCGCGCGGACCGTCTGACCCACCAGGCGGCCGACCTCACGGTCGACCTCTCGAAGAACCTCGTCACCGACGAGACGCTCGAGCTGCTCGCGCGCCTGGCCGACGAGGTGGGCCTGGGCGGACGGCTGGAGGCGATGTTCCGCGGCGACCACATCAACGTCACGGAGGACCGCGCCGTCCTGCACACCGCGCTGCGGCGCCCGGCCCCGCTCGGCGACGACGAGCACCTGGTCGTCGACGGCCAGGACGTCGACGCGGACGTGCACGAGGTGCTGCACAAGGTCTACGGCTTCGCCGACACGGTCCGCTCGGGCGAGTGGACGGGCGTGACCGGCGAGCGCGTGCGCACGGTCGTGAACATCGGCATCGGCGGCTCGGACCTCGGGCCCGTGATGGCGTACGAGGCGCTGCTGCCGTACAAGCACGAGGACATCGAGGTCCGGTTCGTCTCGAACATCGACCCGACGGACGTCGCGGAGAAGACCGCGGGCCTCGACCCGCGCACCACGCTGTTCATCGTCGCGTCGAAGACCTTCGGCACGCTCGAGACGCTGACGAACGCGCGCCTCGCGCGCGACTGGCTGTGGACGGAGCTCGTCGAGCTCGGCGCGATCCAGGACACGGACGAGGCGCGCCAGGACGCCGTCGCGAAGCACTTCGTCGCCGTCTCGACGGCGCTCGACAAGGTCGCCGCGTTCGGCATCGACCCCGAGAACGCGTTCGGCTTCTGGGACTGGGTCGGCGGCCGCTACTCGGTGGACTCCGCGATCGGCACGTCGCTCGCCATCGCGTTCGGGCCCGAGCGGTTCGCGGAGCTCCTCGCCGGCTTCCACGCGATCGACGAGCACGTGCGCACCACCCCGTTCGCGCAGAACGTGCCCGTGCTCATGGGCCTGCTGAACGTCTGGTACGTCAACTTCCTCGACGCCCACACGCACGCCGTCCTGCCCTACGCGCAGTACCTGCACCGCTTCCCCGCGTACCTGCAGCAGCTGACGATGGAGTCGAACGGCAAGCGCGTGCGCTGGGACGGCTCCCCCGTGACGACCGAGACCGGCGAGATCTTCTGGGGCGAGCCGGGCACCAACGGCCAGCACGCGTTCTACCAGCTCATCCACCAGGGCACGCGGCTGATCCCGGCCGACTTCATCGCCGTCGCGAACCCGGCGCACCCCCTCACGGACGACGTCGGCGACGGCGGTGCGGTCCAGCCCGGCGCCGACGTGCACGGTCTCTTCCTCGCGAACTTCTTCGCGCAGACGAAGGCGCTCGCGTTCGGCAAGACGGCCGACGAGGTGCGGGCCGAGGGCACGGACGAGGCTCTCGTGTCCGCCCGGACCTTCCCCGGCAACCGGCCGACGACGTCGATCCTCGCCCCGGCGCTCACGCCGTCCGTCCTCGGCCAGCTCATCGCGCTGTACGAGCACATCACGTTCGTCCAGGGCGTCGTGTGGGGCATCGACAGCTTCGACCAGTGGGGCGTCGAGCTCGGCAAGAAGCTCGCGCTCGAGATCGCGCCCGCGGTCGCCGGCGACGAGGCCGCGCTCGCCGCGCAGGACCCCTCGACGGAAGCCCTCATCACGCGCTACCTCGAGCTGCGCGACTGACGGTCCACCGCCCCACCGCGGTCGGCCCGGAGCGCGCCCTGCTCCGGGCCGACCGTCGCGTCCGCTCCGGGTGCGAGGGCGCGCGCGCTGCGTACACTGGGCGCGCGCGACCGCCGCTGAGCCCTGCGACGGTCGCTCTCTCCTGGAAGGAACCTGGATGGCCTCGACCGGCACCACCGCCCCCGAGCACCTCGCTCAGCTCCTCGTCGACGACGCCGACCGCGTGCGCGGTGCCTGGCTCGAGACGGCCGCCCGCGAGCTGCACGGCCGCACCTCCCGCGGAGAGCTCGAGCGCGAGCAGTCCGACATCTTCGACGCGCTGACCGACGGGCTGCGCGCGGGGGGCACGGCGCTCTCCGACCCCGCGTTCGACCAGCTCCGCGGCATCCTCGCCGACGTCTCCGCGGCCCGCGCCCGGCTCGGTTTCACGCCCCGCGAGACCGCGATCGGCATCTTCGCGCTCAAGGAGGGCCTGTACGAGCTCGCCGCGTCCACCGAGGCGGGCGTCACGAGCCTGCTGCGCCTCGTGGACGAGCTGGGGCTCTTCACGTTCGAGACGTTCGCGTCCGCGCGCGAAGCGATCATCGGCGAGCAGGCCGAGCAGCTGCTCGAGCTCTCGACCCCCGTCGTGAAGCTCTGGGAGGGCGTCGTCGCCGTGCCCCTCGTCGGCACCCTCGACTCCGCGCGCACCCAGGTCGTCATGGAGAAGCTGCTCAACACGCTCGTCGACACGGGCAGCGAGCACGCGATCATCGACATCACGGGTGTCCCGGCCGTCGACACCCAGGTCGCGCAGCACCTGCTCAAGACCGTCGTCGCGGCACGCCTCATGGGCGCCGAGTGCACGATCAGCGGCATCCGACCGCAGATCGCCCAGACGATCGTCGCGCTCGGCATCGAGTTCGGGGACATCCGCACGCGCGCGACGCTCGCGGACGCGCTCGTCGACGCGCTGCGCTCCAACCGCAGCAGGGCGCGAACCGGTCTGCCGGCATGAACGACGGCGTCCCCATCCTGAAGATCGGGTCGACGCTCCTCGTGTCGATCCAGGTCGACCTCCAGGACGACACCGCGCTGCGGCTGCAGGAGGACCTCGCCGAGCGGATCACCGCGACCGGCGCCAGGGGCGTGGTCATCGACATCTCCGGCCTGGAGATCGTCGACAGCTTCATCGGCCGCATGCTCGCCTCCGTCGCCGCGATCTCCCACGTGCTCGACGCGACGACGGTCGTGGTCGGGATGCGGCCTGCCGTCGCCATCACGATGGTCGAGCTCGGCCTGTCGCTCGGCGAGGTCCGGACGGCACTCGACGTCGAGCGTGGTCTCGCCCTTCTCGCGCCGCAGGAGCAGTCCGGCGAGGACGTGCTGCTCGCGGCCGCCGAGCGCGAGGAGAGATGACGACCCCGACGACGTCGACCGGCGAACGCCTGCCCGTCCGCACGGACGCCGACGTCGTGAGGGTGCGGCAGCTCGTGCGCACCCTGGCGCAGCAGGCACGGCTCTCCCTCGTCGACCAGACGAAGCTCGTCACCGCGGCGAGCGAGCTCGCCCGCAACACCCTCGTGTACGGCGGTGGCGGCGAGGCGGAGGTCGAGCTCGTGCGCGACGGCGCGCGGACCGGCGTGCGCGCGCTCTTCGCCGACGAAGGGCCGGGGATCCCCGACCTCGACCTCGCGCTGACCGACGGGTGGACCAGCGGCGGCGGCCTGGGTCTGGGGCTCTCGGGCTCACGCCGGCTCGTCCAGCACTTCACCATCGACACCGCCGCCGGGGCAGGGACCCGCGTCGAGATCGCCACCTGGACCCGATGAGCTCGGCGGACCGCCTCGACGCCCGGCGCACGGTCGTCGACGAGGGTGCCTGGCACACGGTCGACCACCCGTCGGCGGTCGGGGGCGTGCGCCGCGCCGCCGGCACGGCCGCGCTGCGGCTGGGGCTCGGCGAGAACCGCGCGGCGGAGGTCGGGCTGGTCGTGTCCGAGCTCGCCACGAACATCTGTCGGCACGCCGGCTCAGGATCGGTGCTCGTGCGCGTGCGGCGGACCGGCGGCGACGCCGTCCTCGACGTGCTCGCCGTGGACTCGGGACCGGGAATGCGCGACATCACGGCAGCGATGCGGGACGGCACCTCCAGCCGCGGGACGCTCGGCATCGGGCTCGGCACCCTGCCCCGGCTCGCGACGGCGTGGGACGCGTGGACGGCGCCGGGTCGCGGGACGGTCGTCGCTGCGGTCTTCGCCGCACCCGGCACGTCCGCAGGGCTCCGGGAGCCCAGCGGGATCACGCGGCCGCTGACCGGCCAGGCCGTGTGCGGCGACGCGTTCGCGCTGCGCGAGGACGACGGCGTGACCACCCTGCTCGTCGCCGACGGGCTGGGGCACGGGCCGCTCGCCGCGACGGCGTCGGGCGCCGCGGTCCGCGCGTTCCTCGACGCCCCGGCAGGGCTGCCGGCCGCGCTGCTCCAGCGGGTGCACGGCGCGCTCGGCGGCACGCGCGGCGCCGCCGTCGCGGTCGCCCGGGTGGAAGGACCGACGCTGCGCTACGCAGGGCTCGGGAACATCTCCGGCTCGGTGTACGGCGGCCGCACGCGCGGCCTCGTGAGCCACCCGGGGATCGCCGGCTCGCACGGTCGTGCACTCCGCGAGACGACGTACCCGATCGAGCCGGGGGACGTCGTCGTGATGCACAGCGACGGCTTGACCAGCCGCTGGTCGCTCGCCGACTACCCCGGTCTCGCCGCCCGCTCGCCCCTCGTCGTCGCGGGCGTCGTCCTGCGCGACCACGCGGTGCGGCGCGACGACTCGTGCGTCGCCGTGCTGCCGGTGCTGCCACCGACCGCGCGGGGTGACGCGTGAGCACGACCCTCCTCGCGACGCAGCTGCTCTCCGACACCGACGTGCTCGCCCTCCGCCGGGCCGGGCGCGAGATCGGGCGCCGGCTCGGGCTCGACGTGCAGGACCAGGTGCGGGTCGCGACGGCGCTCTCGGAGGTCGGGCGCGCGGCGGTGGCCACGGGATCCGCCCGGGTGGTGATCACCGTGACGCCGTCGCCCGTGCGCCCCACGCTGCGGGCCGAGGTCGTCGCGTCGGCGCCGCTGCCCGTCGACGGCGACTCCAGCGACGGCGGCCTGCCCGCGGCGCGGCGGCTCGTCGACTCGCTCGAGCTGGACCCGAACGGTGCGCGCGTCGTGCTCACGAAGGTCCTCGGGGTGTCGACCGACCTCGACGACGCGACGCTCGCCGCGGCGCGGCGCTCCGCGCGCTCCGCGCACACCGCCGACGCCCTCGACGAGCTGCGCGTGCAGAACTCCGACCTCGTGCGGACGCTCGACGAGCTGACCCTGCAGAGGGAGGAGCTCCGCCGCGTGAACGTCGAGCTCGAGGAGACGAACCGCGGCGTCCTCGCGATGTACGACCAGCTCTCCACCGAGCTCGAGGAGACGAACACCGGCGTCGTGGCGCTCTACGCCGAGCTCGACGAGCGCGGCCGCGAGCTCGCCGCCGCGAACGAGGCGAAGTCGCGGTTCCTGCGCAACGTGAGCCACGAGCTGCGGACGCCGGTCAACTCGATCCTCGGGCTGGCGTCGCTCCTCGCCGACTCCCACCTCGACGGGGAGCAGACCCAGCAGGTGACGTTCGTCCGCGAGAGCGCCGACACGCTGCTCACGCTCGTCAACGAGCTGCTCGACCTCGCGCGCGCCGAGGCGGGCCACGAGGACGTCGAACCGGCACGCGTCGACGTGGCGGAGCTGTTCGAGGAGCTGCGCGGCACCACCCTCCCGCTTGTCCGCGCCGGCGTGACGCTGCGGACCGAGGCGCCGGCCGGGCTCACGCTCGTGACCGACCGGCGGCTCGTGTCGCGCGTCCTGCGCAACCTGCTCACCAACGCGGTCAAGTTCACGGACACGGGCCACGTCCGGCTCTCCGCGGAGCCAGAGGGGGACCTGGTCCGCCTGACCGTCGAGGACACCGGCCTCGGCATCCCCGCCGACCAGCTCGAGTCCGTCTTCGAGGAGTTCGTCCAGGTGCCCAACCGCCTGCAGCCGACGGTCCGTGGCACGGGTCTCGGGCTGCCCTACGCGCGACGGACCTCCGAGGCGCTCGGCGGGACGCTCGACGCGTCCTCCCTGCCCGGCGAGGGCAGCGTGTTCTCGCTGCGCCTGCCGTCCCTGCCCGTCGCTGCGGAGGCGGCCGAGGGTCCACGGACGCAGATCCCGCCCGAGCCCCCGGAGCGCGGCACCACCCTCGGCCACGTCCTCGTCGTCGACGACGACCGCCCCTACGCGTCGGTGCTCGTCTCGATGCTGCGCGACGACGCCGCCCGCGTGAGCGTCGCCCACGACGCCTCCCACGCGCTCGCCCTCCTGCGCGACGGCGCCGCCGACGTGGCGCTGCTCGACGTGCGCATGCCGGGGACGGACGGACCGACGCTGCTGTCGCGCGTGCGTGCGCTCCACCCCGGCACCGCCACGGTCCTCATGTCGAGCGGTCCCCGGCCGCCGCTGCCGGCGGAGCTCGCGGCCGTGCCGTTCCTCGCGAAGTCGTCGATCGACCGCACCGTCCTGGTCGCCGCCCTGCGCCGCGCGGAGGCGACCCGGTGAGCGAGGCGCGGACGGTCCTGGTCGTCGACGACACGCCGGCCCACCGCTACGTCATGGCGAGCTGGTTGCGTCGCGCGGGCTTCCAGGTGATGGAAGCCGGTACCGGCGCCGAGGCCCTGGAGAGGGCGACGGGCGCGACGGACGCCGTCGTGCTCGACGTCAACCTCCCGGACGTGTCGGGGCGCGAGGTCTGCCGGCGGCTCAAGGCCGACCCGGTGACCGCGCACGTCCCGGTGCTCCACGTGTCGGCGACGGCGGTGGACGCCGCGGCCCGCACCGCCGGGCTCGAGGGCGGGGCCGACGCCTACCTCCCGGAACCCCTCGACCGCGACGAGTTCCTCGCGACGATCACCGCCCTGTGCCGCACGCACGACGCCCAGCGGGGCATCGGACGGACGGCGAGACGTCTCGAGGCGCTGTCGACGGCGCTCGTCCCGCTGCACGAGGCGCGCTCGGCGGAGGCGGTCGTCGACCACGCCGCGCGCGGTGCGTGCGCGGTCCTCGGTCGCCCGGTCGTCGCCATGGTGGTGGCCGAGGCCGGTGTGCTGCGCACGGTCTGCACGTCGCCCGACGCCGGGCTCGTGCGCGGCCGCGGCACCGCTCCCGTCCTGCCCCCCTCCGACCTGCGGTCCGTCGTCTTCCCGCCCGACGAGGTCCCGGCGCCGTGGCGTCCCCTGCTCGAGGAGGCCGGCGTCGCCGACGGGGCGTGGTGGACCCTGTGGCTCGTCGACGGCGAGGGTGCGCTGGTCGGCGGGCTCGGGGTGCGGCTCGACGACCCGACGGTCGGGCCGACCTCCGAGGAGCAGGAGGTCGCGGACCGCTTCGTCGAGGCGGCGACGGTGGCGCTGTCGAACCTGCGCACGTTCACCACCGAGCACCGCATCGCGCTCGCGCTGCAGCGCACGATGCTGCCGGCCACGCTCTCGGTCACCGGGGGCGTCGAGGTCGCCGCGCGCTACGAGGCCGCCGACGACCGCCTCGACGTCGGTGGCGACTTCTACGACGCGTTCGACCTCCCCGACGGACGGGTGGCGGTCGTCATCGGCGACGTCCAGGGGCACTCGCTGCGCGCCGCGACCGTCATGGCCGAGGTCCGGCTCACGCTGCGCGCCTACCTGCGGGAGGGCCACCCCGCGGCCCGCGCGCTCGACCTCCTCAACGACGCGCTGCGCCAGGACCACTCGGAGTTCGTCACCGTGTGCGTGTGCGTGCTCGACCCGCGCACCGGCGCGGTCGAGGTCACGGACGCCGGACACCTTCCCGCGTTCGTCGTCCGGACCGACGGGAGGGTCGTCCAGGCGAAGGCGGGCTCGCGGCTGCTCGGCGTCCCCAGCCCCGGCGAGCGCCCCTCGTACGCCGACGTCCTCGCCGACGGCGACCTCCTCGTCCTGGTCACCGACGGCCTCGTCGAACGGCGCGGCGGGTCGCTGCTCGACGCCGTCGACCGCCTCGCGGAGGTCGCGGCACGCAGCGCGGGCTACGCGCCGGCCGCGGTGTGCGACCACCTCGTCGACGCGTTCGACGACGGGGGGCGCGAGGACGACGTGGCGGTCGTCGTGGTGCGGCGCGCGACGGTCGCTCACCCGGGTGCTCACTCGGCCCCGGACGGCACCTTGTCCTTGACGTCCTCGTAGGAGGTGTCGGCGGGCGCCTCGGCCGGGGCGTAGACCAGGCGGACGACGCCCGTCGGGAACGTCTCGGACCGCAGGAGCGTCAGCGGGTAGCGGGGCTCGCCCTCGTCGAACAGGCGCTCGCCCGCGCGGGCCGCGACAGGGTGGACGAGAAGGCGCAGCTCGTCGAGCAGCCCGGCCGCGAGGAGCTGCCGCACGACCGAGATGGACCCCGCGACGAGGATCCGGCGCGTGGCGGGCTCCGCCTTCAGCGCGCGCACCCTCTCGACGAGATCCCCGTCGAGCCGCTCGACGTGGCGCCACCCGAGGTCCTGGTCGCCACGTGTCGCCACGACCTTGCGCGTGTCCCCGAGCCGCTTCGCGAACTCGGCGTCCTCCTCGCCCGCGGCCTCCCGGTCCGGCCACGCGCCGGCGAAGCTGTCGTAGGTGACGCGGCCGAGCAGCAGGACGTCGACCTCCTGGTAGTCGTCGTCGACCGCGGCCGCCATGTTGTCGTCGAAGTAGGGGAAGTGCCACTCCGGGTCGATCTCGGCCACTCCGTCGAGCGAGATGAACAGGGTCGAGACGAGCGTCGCCATGGGTTCCTCCGGGTGTGGGCGCGATCGGGTCGTGCGCGGTCACGGGGGTGGACCACGACCGCCCGCGCAACTCATCGGTCCGCCGACGACCGCCGAGCACGGGACGGCCCACCGTCTCCGAGCGGATCCGGTGGGTGATCCCGTGGTCGGCGGTCGGTCACGAGCGGCGCAGCCCCAGGGCGACGACGGCGCCCACGGCGAGGTGCTCGGCGAGCAGCACCACGACCGCCCCGGCGCTCACGCCGCCGAGCGGTCCGAGCAGCGACACGAGCAGCAGTACGCCGCACGTCACGAGCCACGCACGCTCGCCGCGGCCCGGGCTCGACGCGCGGAGGCGCCCGATCACGGCGCGCACGCCCCACCCGGCGAACCCGACGACGAGCGCGGCCACGACCACCGCGAGGATCCCGACCGGCTGCGTGGTCGCGCCCGACCGGGCGGCGACGTCGACACCTGCGGCCGTCCCGACGAGCCACACGGCCGCGGCGACGACGGCGGCCGCGAACGGGACGGTCCAGCGGGGCACGCGTCGTCGGGCCGTGGACGAGGTACCAGGAGCGTCGTCCGGCCCGGAGCCTGCTCGGACGGACGGCACGGTCCCTGCGGTGCGCGGGGTGTTCTGCGACGTGGTCATGATGGCCTCCTTCGTCACGCGGCCGGAGCCGCGGCCGGCCTCGTGCCGGCGTCCACCACGCTCCCGCCGCGGAGCGCGCCGCCGCGCCCGCCCGACGTCGGCGGCCGACCCACCCGGAGTCGGTGGCCGCCCCCGACCGCTCGACCTCGACCCCCGACCTTGGTCGGTGTCGGTCGGTGGCGGCGCGGCCTAGCGTCGCCGCCATGAGCACTCCCCGTCCGAACCCCCGCAGCCCGCGCGGTCCGGCCGTCACCCCGGCCGACGACCCGATCCCCGAACCCGCTCTCGACTGCCCGCCCCTCGCCGGGCCCCCGGTCCTCGCGACGCCGTCCGCGCGCCGCGACCCGACGGCGCGCGTCATGCCGTGGTCGTGGGTCGCGGCGGCCTGGGCCGCCGTCGCGGTCCTCACGCTCCTCTCGCTCGTGCCCCTCCTCGACGCGGACGCGTCGTCGCCCGCGGCGGCTGTCGACGTCGCCGTGGCGGTCGCCGCGGTCGCCGCCCTCCCGCTGCTGTGGACGCGACGTCCGATCCCGGTGGCGGTCGCCCTCGCGGTGCTCGTCGCCGTGTCGGGCACGGCGACGCCCGCGTCGACCGTCGCGACGCTGCACGTCGCGCGCTGGTACCCCGTGCGGACCGCGCTGCCGGTCGCGCTCGCGGGGTTCCTCGGTCACGCGGTCCAGGCACTCTGGCGGCCCGTCGCCCTTCCCCTCGGCTGGTGGCTGCTGTGCGACCTCGCCGTCCACGCCGCGCTCCTCGGCTGGGGCGCGTACTGGCAGGCGCGCGCCGAGCTGCTGCGGTCGCTGCGCGGGCGCGCGCACCGCGCCGAGGCGGACGCGGAGCGTCGCGTCGTCGAGGCCCGCCTCGCCGAGCGGACCCGGATCGCCCGCGAGATGCACGACACCCTCGCCCACCGCCTGTCCCTCCTCGCCTCGACGGCGGGCGCGCTCGAGTACCGGCCCGACGCGCCGCCCGAGCGGCTCGCGTCCGCCGCCGCGCTCGTGCGCGAGGGCGTGAGCGCGGCGCTCGACGACCTGCGCGACGTCGTGCGCGTGCTCCGCGACGTGCCCGACGACGGTCGCCCGGCGGACGGGACCCGGCTCGCTCCCCCGCCGACGCTCGCCGACGTCGACCGGCTCGTCGCCGAGGTGCGCGAGGCGGGAGGTGACGTCGCCTACGAGCGCACGGGTGACACCGTGCCGCCGCCCGCCGTCGCCGTCGCGGCGTACCGCGTAGCCCAGGAGGGCCTGACGAACGCGCGGCGCCACGCCCCCGGGAGCCCGGTCGCGCTGAGGATCGCGGTCTCGCCCGGCGAGCTGCGCGTCGTGGTGTCCGACGTCGGCGCTCGCCTCCTGCCGAGCGGCCCGCCGGCCGTTCGGGGCGGGACGGGGACGGGGCTCGTCGGCCTGCGCGAGCGCGTCGACCTGCTGGGCGGACGCCTCGACGCAGGGCCCCGCGACGACCAGCACGAGGCGGGCTGGGTC
The DNA here is from genome assembly GCF_943181405.1 of Cellulosimicrobium sp. Marseille-Q4280. Classification (GTDB taxonomy): domain Bacteria; phylum Actinomycetota; class Actinomycetes; order Actinomycetales; family Cellulomonadaceae; genus Cellulosimicrobium. Next base: position 215,426 of record NZ_CALPBY010000001.1, on the reverse strand, counting down.
CTCGACGCCCGGCTACCGTGGGGCGCATGAGCGCCGACCTGCCCGCGGAGCAGCCCCGGCGCACGCGCCTCGTCGTCGTCGACGACGACGCGCTCGTGCGGTCCGGGCTGCGGCTCATGCTCGACGGGGCCGACGGCATCGAGGTCGTGGGCGAGGCGTCCGACGGCGGCGCCGTGGCGGGCGTGCTCGACGCGCACCCGGCCGACGTCGTGCTCATGGACCTGCGGATGCCGGGCGTCGACGGCATCGAGGCGACGCGCCGGGTGCGGGCGCGGCCGACCGCACCGGCCGTCGTCGTGCTCACGACGTTCGACTCCGAGGAGGAGGTCGTGGGCGCGCTGCACGCCGGGGCCTCGGGCTACCTGCTCAAGGACATGGCACCCGAGCGGATCGTGGCCGCGGTCCTCGCCGCGGCCGCGGGCGAGCCCGTGCTGTCGCCGACGATCGCGCGGCGCCTCATGACGTCCGCGGCGTCGGCGGGCGGGACGCGCGAACGGGCGCTCGCGACGATGGGCCGGCTCACCGCGCGCGAGCGGGACGTCGCGGTCGAGATCGGCCGCGGCGCGAGCAACGCCGAGATCGCGGCGCGCCTCTACCTCTCCGTCCCGACCGTCAAGGCGCACGTGTCGAACGTGCTGCTCAAGCTGGGCGTCGAGAACCGGACCCAGGTCGCGCTCGTCGTGCACGACGCGGGCGCCGACAGGGGGGCCTGAGAGGGTGGACGCCCCCGCCGAGCCGTCAGTCGCCGGGCCACTCCCCCGTCCAGCGCTCGAACGCGCGGGCGCCTCCACGATCGATGAGTGCCTTCACCACCGCATAGATCGCACCCTGGATCAGCGCCGCGAGGACGATCTCCTTGAGCGGGTACTCCGACTGCAGCGGGGTGGGGGCGTCCTTGCGGTCTCCGGGGGCCACGCGCTTGTAGACCTGCTTGAACACCTGCCCCGCGACGAGCCCGCCGACGATCGAGCTCACGAGCCCGATCGGACGGTAGAGGATCTTGGCGGCCTTGCCGCCGTCCTTCTCGGGAAGCTGCTCCCCGATCGATGCGTCGCTCATCCCTCGACGCTAGGACGTGCCCGTCGTCGTCGCGCGCCGAACGGCCGTGGACGACGCTCAGGCCGGCACGACGGCGCACCCCGCGGGGTCCAGCGCGACGTCGACCTCGTCGCCCGCCGCCCAGGCGGGCCCGCCGGCGAGCGCGACGACGCGGGCGGGTCCCGCGCCCCCCGGGAGCGCGACGTCGACCGTCACCTCCGTCGCACCGCGGCGGAAGACGCTCCCGACGACCGTCCCGCGCCACGTGTCAGGGCGAGCGGTCACCCCGGTGACCGGTGACCCTGACACGTCCGCCGGCCCGACGACGCGCAACCCCCGCGGCCCGATCGCCAGCACTCCGCCGCGCGGCGCGTCAGGGCGGGTGGACCCTCCGGTGACCTCTCGGCCTGACAGGTCCCCGAGCCGGAGGAACGCCTGGTAGCCCAGGAACTCCGCGACGCGGCGCGACGACGGCGCTCGCCACAGCTCCTCGGGCGGCGCGACCTGCAGCACCTGGCCCGCGTCCATGACGGCGACGCGGTCCGCGACCGTGAACGCCTCGTCGTGGTCGTGCGTGACGAAGACGGCGGTCGTGCCGGTCGCCTGCAGCGCGGCGCGCAGGTCGAGAGCGAGCCGCTCGCGCAGCCCGCGGTCGAGCGCGGAGAGCGGCTCGTCGAGCAGCAGGAGACGCGGCCGGGGAGCGAGCGACCGCGCGAGCGCGACCCGCTGGCGCTCGCCGCCGCTGAGCGTCGTCACCGCGCGCCCCTCGTACCCCGCGAGCCCGACGACGCCCAGCAGCTCGCGCACCCGGTCGTCCCGCTGGGCGCGCGGCAGGTCCGCGATCCCGTACGCGACGTTGCCCGCGACGTCGCGGTGCGGGAAGAGCTGGCCTTCCTGGAACATCAGCCCGAACCCGCGCCGGTGCACGGGCATCCCAGCGAGGTCGTCGCCCGCGAAGCGCACGGTGCCGCCGGCGACCGGCTCGAGCCCGGCCACGGCGCGCAGCAGGCTGGACTTGCCGCAGCCGCTCGGCCCGAGCAGCGCGAGCACCTCGCCGGGGGCGACGTCGAGGGAGACGCCCGCGACCGCCGTCGTGCGCGGGTCCCGGCGGGAGGCGCCGTCGTACCGGACGACGACATCGCGCACCTCGAGGCCCGCGCCGTCCGCCGCGTGCTGCACGGGTCGCGGCGCCGGGCCGGGCGCGACGGGCCGCGCGGTCGGGTCGGTGTGCACCATCAGAACTCTCCTCCGGGGCGGTCGCCGCGCAACCGCTCGGCGAGCAGCATGACGACGGCCGTGAGCAGGGCCAGGACGACGCTCGCCGCGAGCGCCATGCCCTGGTTCTCGGCACCCGGTCGCCCGACGAGCCGGAAGATCACCACGGGCAGGGTCGCGGTGTCGGGGCGGGCGAGGAACGACGTCGCGCCGAACTCGCCGAGCGACACCGCGAACGCGAACCCGACCGCGAGGCCGAGCGACCGCGCGGCGATGGGGCCGTCGACGCTGCGGAACACGCGGCCGGGCGCGGCACCGAGCGTCGCGGCGGCCTCCCGGAGGCGCGGGTCGATCGCGCGCAGCGTCGGGAGCACCGTGCGCACGACGAGCGGGATCGCCACGACCGCCTGCGCGATCGGCACGAGCAGGCCCGAGGTGCGCAGGTCGACGTCGAGCCCGAGCGGCCGGTCCAGGGTGATGAGGAACCCGAAACCGACCGTCACCGCGGAGACCCCGAGCGGGAGCATGAAGAGCGAGTCGAGCGCGCCGATCGCCCGGCGTCCCGTGCGCGACCGCGGTCGCCGGGACACGACGAGCGCGACGAGGCCCCCGATCACCACCGCGAGCAGCGTCGCGAGCGCCGCGGTGCGCAGCGAGTTGCCCGCCGCCTCCCACACGGTGACGGACAGCGCGTTGCGCCCGCCCGTCGTGCCGAGGTTCGCGTAGTTGTCGAGACCCCAGCCGCCGCCCGGCACGCGCAGCGACCGCACGACGAGCGTCGCGAGCGGCAGCCCGACCAGCACCACGACCACGACGGCGGTCAGCGCGGCGGGCAGGAGGTCACCGCCGGGCCGGCCGCTCGCCGGACCGCCCGACCCGCGCTGCCACAGCCGCAGCGGGTGCGCAGCGCTCGACGCGGCGGTGAGCGTCAACGCCCGCTCACGCTTCGCGCGCGTGCGGTTCGCGACCGCGAGCGCCGCCACGACCACGACGAGCTGCACGACCGACAGGACGGCGGCGGTGCGCAGGTCGAGGAACTGCGTCGTCTGGATCCAGATCTCGGTCTCGATCGTCCCGTAGCGGATGCCGCCGAGGACGAGGACGACGCCGAACGCCGTCGCGCAGAAGAGGAAGACGATCGACGCGGCGCTCGCGATCGCCGGGGCGAGCGCGGGCAGGGTCACCGTGCGGAACGCGCGCCACGGCGTCGCGCCGAGCGCGCGCGCCGCCTGCTCCGCGCGCGGGTCGAGGTGCTCCCACAGCCCGCCGACCGTGCGCACGACGACGGAGTAGTTGAAGAACACGAGCGCCACGACGATCGCCGCGAACGTCCCGTCGAGCCGCAGGAACCCGAGCGGCCCACCCTCGACGAGGAGCGTGCGGAACGCGACGCCCACGACGACCGTGGGCAGGACGAACGGCACGGTGACGAGCGCGCGCAGCACGCGCCGCCCGCGGAACCGGCACCGGTACAGCACGTACGCGCCGGGCACGCCGAGGAGCAGCGAGAACGTCGTCCCGAGCACGGCCTGCCACAGCGTGAGCCGGACGATCCGCCACGTCCGCGGGTCGGAGAACACCTCGGCGAACCCCGACAGGTCGAGCCCGCCCTCCGGCCCGACGAACCCCCGCGCGACGAGCGCCACGACCGGCCACGCGAAGAACACGCCGAGGAACACCAGCGGCACCGCCGCCGCGACCCCCCACAGCAGCCCGCGCCGAGCACGGGACCATCCACCGCCGAGCACGCGGTCGCCCACCGGATGGCGGCCGACCCGGTGGCTGACCCCGTTCTCGGCGGAGGGTGCCGGCGTGGTCAGTCGACGACCGTCGCCGTCCACGCCGTGATCCACTCGTCGCGGTGCGCGTCGATGTCCTCGGGCGCGACCTCGAACGGCTCGTCGGCGAGCGGGGCGAACTGCTCCCACTCGGCGGGCAGCGCGACGGTGTCGTCGACGGGGTACATGTACATCTGGCCCGGGACGTCGGCCTGGAACGCCTCGCTCACGAGGAAATCGACGAGCTGCTGGGCGCCCTCGGGGTTCTCGGCCCCGGCGAGGACGCCCGTGTACTCGACCTGGCGGAAGCACGTGTCGAGCAGCGCGCCCGTCGTCGACGACGTCCCGTCCTCGGAGACCGTGAACGCGGGCGAGGTCGAGTACGACAGCACGAGCGGGCGGTCGCCCGCGCCCTCGCCGCCGGAGAAGTCGACGGAGTAGGCGTCGGACCAGCCGTCGACGACCTTGACGCCGTTCTCGCGCAGGTCGGCCCAGTACTGCTCCCAGCCGTCCTCGCCGAACGCGCCGACGGTCGCGAGGAGGAACGCGAGCCCGGGCGACGACGTCGCGGGGTTGGTCACGACGAGCAGGTCCCGGTACGCGGGCTCCGCCAGGTCCTCGAGCGTCTCGGGCTCCGGCACCCCGGCCTCGGTGAACCACGCGTGGTCGACGTTGACGCACACGTCGCCGACGTCGACGGGCGTCAGCTCGCCGTCGCCGACGGCGTACGGCTCTGCGGACGCCGGGAGGTCGGCGGGCGTGTACGGGTCGAGCACGCCCTCGTCGATCGCGCGGGTCGCGAACGAGTTGTCGATCCCGAACACGACGTCGCCGAGCGGCGAGCCCTTGGTGAGCACGAGCTGGTTGACGAGCGCGCCACCGTCGCCGGGGGCGACCTGCTCGACGGTCAGCCCGCTCTCCTCCTCGAACGCGGCGAGCACGTCGTCGCTCACCGCGAAGGAGTCGTGCGTGACGAGCGTGACGGTGCCCGACGACGCGCCGTCGCCCCCGGCCGTGTCCTCGCCCCCGCTGCACGCGGCAGCGGCGAGGAGCGTGACCGCGGCGAGGGACGCCGTCGTGACGTGACGGCCGGGCCGCGCTGCTCGGCGACGGGTGGTGTGCTGCATGTGTCCTCCCCGGACGTTCAGGAGGGGTCCATCCGCCAGCGTCGGCGCGGAGGCCGACGCGGACGGGTGATCGAGATTCCCGACTTCCTCCACCGGTGCTAACCGGATCAGGTTCGAGGGTCTGCGGTGGTCCGCACTCTCAGCTCCCGGGGAGCTCCCCTGTCGTTCCCGGCGAGCGTACACCGCGGTGGCTGCCGCACGGCGTCGACGCAGGCCAGGGACTACGGTGGTGCGCAGCACCCGGCCCCGCCGGGACCGCCGACCCGATGGAGGAGCACCCGTGGCAGACACCGAGGAGAAGGCCACCCTCGCCGTCAAGGTGGGGACCGTCGCGCTGACGTTCGCGGCTGGCTGGGCGGCGCAGAAGCTCGTCACGCTCGTGTGGGCGAAGGTCACGGGGCACGACGCGCCGAAGGACCTCGACGACGAGGAGGTCGGCATCGTCTCCGCCGTGACGTTCGCGGCCGTCGCCGCGGGTGTCGGCGTCCTCGCCCGCCGGTTCGCCGGCAAGGAGGCCAAGCGCGTCGTCACGCGCTTCCTGTCGTAGTCCTCGGCTCGTCGTGAGCCAGCTCGGGCCCCGGCCCGCAGCCCCGGTACCCTGGCGCGCGTGACGGACCCCGTCCCGATGACCTCGACGCCCGCGCCCGACGCCGGCGCCGCACCGGCCGCGCCGTCCGTGCTGCGCGCGGGCTCGCGCGTCCTCGTCGACGCCGGACGCCTCCTCGTGCGCCACTGGCCCGCGCTCGTCGCGGTGGCGGTGCTCGCCCAGGTGGCCCACGAGCTCGCGCTGCAGGCGGCGCTCACGGTCGCGCCGTCGTCGGGTGAGCTCGGGCTGCTCGTGCTGTGCTTCTCGCCGCTCGCGACGGTCGTCGGGATCGTCGTCATGCTGCACGTCCTGCGCCGCGAGCCGCGGGACGACCGCGACCGGATCGAGGTGCGCGCGCTCCTCGGGTCGATCGCGTCGGTGCTCGTCCCGTACCTCGTCATCTACGAGTTCTACGGCGGCCTGTCGTCCGACTGGCAGGCGTACGTCGACTCCGCCGCGCTCGACCACGCGTTCGCCGCCGGTGCGGGGATCGAGACCGCCGACCCGATCCCCGAGGGCTTCGGGCTCACCGTCGTGCTCCTCGTGGCCGGCGCGCTGCTCGCCCGTACCCTCCTCGAGCGCCTCGCGAAGCGCCTGGAGCGGGGCGTCGTCGAGGCGGGCGGGGAGGCCCGACGCAGCGCCCGCACGGCCGCCGTGCGCATCGTCGCCGGGTACTGCGAGGTCGTCTGGATCGTCGTCGGCGCCTTCACCGTGACGGCGGTCGTCGGGAGCGTCCGCGAGTGGTGGACGTCGCGCGTCGTCGTCGTCGAGGTGACGACGTGGTGGGACGGCGTCGTCGCACGCGTGGACCTCCTCGAGCCGCTGGTCGCTGCCGTCGGTCCGACGACGTCGCTCCTGCTCGCAGGGATCGTCACCGGGCTCGTGGTGCCGCTCGCGTGGCTCACGCTCGGCACGATCGTCTACGGGGTCGAGGCGGTCGACGTCGTCGACCCCGCGCGGACGCGCGCGGCGCAGGACGGCACCGACGGACGCGCGACGCGTGTCGTCGACCGGGTCAACCGCACGCTCGGCGAGAAGCGCGCCCAGGCGGCCTGGGGTTTCATGCTCGACCCGGGTCGGCGGTTCGGCGGCCTCGTCGGCGCCCTCGGCATGCTGTGGCGCAGCCGCTGGAGCGCGGTCCTGCTGTTCTGCGTCGCGTTCGCGCTGCTCACGCTCGCCGAGCAGGCCGTCCTCACGGCGGCCCAGGCGGTGCTCGGCCAGCCCGGCATCGTCGCGTGGCGCGCTGTGATCGGCCCGCTCGAGACCGTCGCGACGGTCGTCGTGCAGGTGCTCACGACCGTGCTGCTCGCCGCCGCGGCCGACGCGCTGCTCGCCAACCTGGGACTGCCGTCTGCGCTGCGCACGCGACGCGCGGCGCGGCTCTCGCGCGAGCGTCAGCCGGACCCGGCGGTGACCGGCAAGGACCAGTAGTCCGGCAGGAGTTCCGGCTCGACGAGGCGCACCTCGGCGGGCTCGGCGTCGTCGGGCGTGAGGACGTACTGCGTGGCGCGGCTGGAGACGGCACCCGTGCACACCGGCGAATCGGTCACCGGCATGCCGGGCAGCGACGACGCGCCTGCGGTGAACTGGCGGCCCGACGTGTCGACGAGCACGACCTCGCACGCGGAGTACGCCTCCTCCGCGCTCGCCGGGCCGGGCGTGGCGTCCGAGCGCACCGACAGGTCGACGGCCCACAGGGTGTACCCGTCCGGGGCCTCGACGCGGCCGTCGTAGCCGTCGTCGAGCCAGTCGACGACCTCGGTCCCGGCGAGGCGGGCCCGCACGTCGCCGACCTGCGCCCAGCCCTCGTCGTCCGCCGTGTGGCCGCGGTGCGGCTCCGACGCCCACCACCCCTGCACGGCGTCGGAGCGCCAGGTGAGCGCGCCGAGCGCAGCGAGCGCGACCACGAGCACCACCAGCCACCAGCGGTTCGCGCGCCGCCATCCGACGCCGCCGGCGCCGACGCCGCTCAACCGCCCCACCCGCCCGGGACGAGCGCGGGCTCGAGCATCTCGACGGTGCCGCCGTCCGGCGGCGGCCCGACGCGGCCGAGGTCGATCTCGGCGACGGCCTGCGGGCGGTCGATGTCCGCGTCCTGGTGCTCCGTGAGCACGCGCAGCACGACGTCCCCCTCGAGCGCCTCGGCCGGGACCTCGACGACGACCGTCCCCGCCTCGGGGACGTCCGGGTCCACGAACGTGCTCATCATCGGGTTGCGCACCCGGTGCGAGGCCTCGTGGTCACGACCGTCGGCGTCGCGCAGCTCCAGCACCTCGAGGCCCGCCTCCTGCGTCGTGCCGGACACCGCGAGGTCGACGGCGACCCAGACGCCGTCGGTCGCGAGCGTGTCGAAGCCGTCCTCGAGCACCGTGCCGGTACGGACGTCGTCGACCCGCACGCGCACGGGCCCCGCCGTGACGACCTCGCCCACGGCACCGCGCGTCGTCGTCGACGTGAGGGTGGGCCACCACGTGTCGACGCGCGAGACCGCCGCCCCGACCGCGACGGCGAGGGCGAGCAGGACGGCGGTCACGACCCGGTCGCCGCGCCGCGGCCGCGAGGTCACGGGCGCGTCGGACGGCGCCGGCCGCGCGGACCCGACGACGGCCGCCTCGGTGGTCTGATCGCTCACCAGTCGACCTCCTCCTCCGGCGGGTCCACGACGTCCGCCGGCACGTCGCCGGGAAGGACGTCCACGAGCACCACCGCGCCCGTCTCGGCCCACCGCCTCCCGCCCCCGATCGTCATGTCCCGGTACCGGAACGTCGGCAGGGTCACGGTGAGCGGCTCGTCGGGCGTGGCCGGGTCGTCGGACACCGCGCCCGCGTCCTCGACCGTCACGGGCCACAGGAGCGCGACGTCCTCGGGCAGGCCCGGCTGCAGGACGGGGTAGAGCGAGGCGTCGCGCACGAGCAGCGTCGTCTCGGGACGGTCCGGCTCCGCCTCGCCCACGAGCGCCAGGCCGGCGGGCAGCTCCGCCGGGAGCGTCACGGCGGTGTCGTCGAGGCGGCGCGACTCACGATCGGTGTCGAGCGCGCCCACGACCACGAGCAGCCACGCGTCCGCGCCGGCGTCCTCGAGCGCGGAGACCTGCACGTCGTCGGTCACGGACCACGACCGCACGGTGAGGTCGAACGGCCCGGTCGGGACCGGCTCGCCGGCGGCGGCCCGGGCCGGCCCCGCGTCGGCGGCGACGTGCTTCGCGAGGCCCCCGGCCGCCGTCGTGCCCACCACGACGCCGAGCACGGCCGCGAGGGCCGCCCGGCGGGGCCACGTGCCGACGAGGGCTCGCGCCACGGGCACGGCGCGGGCGGCCCGAGGCGGCGTCGTGGTCACGCCGCGCATCCTACGGTGGTGCGAGCGGTGCCGTCAGGACCCGCGGACGAACACCGTCGTGATCGGTCCCACCACGACGGCGTAGACCAGGGCGAGCAGCAGCGTGTGCAGCACGCAGAACAGCACGGCCTGGCCGAGCGTCCCCGGTTCGCGCAGGTGCCGCACGAGCTTGCGCACGAACTGCGCGGGGTGCAGCAGGTCCCAGCTGTTGAACCGCACGTAGCGGCCGAGGTAGATCCCGACGGTGACGAGGACCAGCACGGCGGCCACGGCGAGCCAGGACCCCGGCCGGGCGAACGGGGCGTCGTCCTCGGGGTACCGCACGACGGCGTACAGCATCTGCGCGACGAGCACGTTGACGACCGTGTTGAGCACCCCGGACAGCGCGAGCGTCAGCACCGCGACGATGTCGTACCAGAGCGGGACCCCCTCGCCGTCCTTGCGGTGGTTGAGGTTCAGCTCGGTGACGAGGTAGCCGGCGTTCGGCAGCAGGACCAGCCAGACGAGCGTCCCCAGCACGGCCACCGTCGCGACGACCCACGACGTCACCCCCGCGGCGAGCAGCGCGGCGTCGACGAGGACCACCGCACCGAGCACGAAGACGGGCACGATCGAGAGCGCGAGGTTGAGCAGCATCGGCCGGTAGACCGTCGTGCGGTAGACGACGGCCCGCAGCACGATGAGCACCAGCGCGTAGACGTTGAGCAGCGCGACGCCGCCGAAGAGCCAGGTGAGCACGCCCCTACGCTACGGGCGGCTCGTCGCGCGGGCCCGGGACGACGCCGATAGCGTGGACGACGGCGAACCTCCCCGTGCCCGAGGACGGGCACCTCCCCCAGGAGCGGACATGGCACGGCAGGACGAGACCCCGGCGACGCCCCGGCACGTCGCGCCCGAGGCCCCCGCCGGACCACCGGCACCCAGCACCTCCCCCACGCTCATGCTCGCCCTGGCGACCATCGGGTTCGCCGTGAACTTCTGGGCCTGGGCGCTCATCAGCCCGCTCGGCGCCGCGTACGGGCAGCAGTACGACCTCACCGACGTCCAGGTCTCGGTCCTCGTCGCGGTGCCGGTCGTCGTCGGCTCGCTCGGCCGCATCCCTGTCGGGGCCCTCACGGACCGGTTCGGCGCACGCCTCATGTTCCCGCTCGTCAGCGCGGCCACGATCCTGCCCGTGCTGTTCGTGGGCCTCGTCGCGGACAGCTTCGTCGCGCTGATCGTCGGTGGGTTCTTCCTCGGTCTCGGCGGCACGGCGTTCGCGGTCGGCGTGCCCTTCGTCAACGCGTGGTACCCGCCGGCCCGGCGCGGCACCGCGATCGGCATCTTCGGCATGGGCATGGGCGGCACGGCGATCTCTGCGTTCACGACCGTCCGCATCCGTGACGTCTGGGGCGACGCGGCGCCGTTCCTGCTCGTCGCGGCGATCCTCGCGGTGTTCGCCGTCGCGTCGTGGCTGCTGCTGCGCGACGCGCCCGGGCGCGCGGCCGGGGCCGCCGGCGGCTTCTGGGCCCGCACGTGGTCGACGTTCCGGATGCCCGTGACGCTCCAGCTCTCGTGGTTGTACGCCGTCGGGTTCGGCGGCTTCGTCGCGTTCTCGGTCTACCTGCCCACCTTCCTGGTCAACGCCTACGACCTCACCGTGTCCGACGCCGCGGCGCGCACCGCGGGCTTCGTCGTGCTCGCCGTCGTCATGCGACCCGTCGGCGGCACGCTCTCGGACCGGTTCGGCGGCGTCCCGGTCTCGGTCGTGTGCTTCGTCGTCGTGACGGCGCTCGCCGCCGTCGTCGCGTTCCAGCCCGACCTCGTGCCGGTCGGCACCATCGCGTTCCTCGGCCTGGCCGCGGCGCTCGGCGCGTCCTCCGGCGCGACGTTCGCGCTCGTCGCGAAGGTCGCGCCGCCCGACAAGGTCGGTGCCGTGACCGGCCTCGTCGGCGCCGCGGGCGGCCTCGGCGGGTTCATCCCGCCGCTGCTCATGGGCGCCGTCTACCAGCTCGAGGGGACGTACGGGCTCGGCTTCGGGCTGCTCGCCCTCACCGCGCTCGCGACGCTCCTCTTCACGCTCGGCCCGGTCCGCCGGGGCGTGCGGGCCCGCGAGGCAACGGCCTCCGCCTGACCCCGCACGGCGGCCGGTCTCGCTCAGGCGTCGCGGACCGCGTCGCGTACCGCGACGCGCGGCAGGACGAGCCACAGCGTCGCCAGCAGCGCCAGGACCGCACCGCTCGCCCAGAGCGCGGCCGTCCGGCCCACGACGACGTCCACGACGAGCAGGACCGTCCCGGTGAAGACCAGGGCGAGGACGACGATCCCGGCACGCGTGACACGGTCGCTCAGCGTCACCAGCTCGGGCTTGCGATGCTTGCGGAACAGCGCCCGGTGGATGCTCACCGGCGTGACGAACAGACCCGTCGTCAGCACGGACAGCGCGACCAGCGTCAGGTACACGCCCACCTGGAACTCGTCGAGGTCGGCGAACCGCGCCTGGAACGGCAGCGTCAGCAGGAAGCCCGTGAGGATCTGCACGCCGGTCTGCATGACGCGCAGCTCCTGCAGCAGCTCCACCCAGTTGCGGTCGGACCGCTCGTCGGGGGTCTCGTCACGGCCTCGGTCGTCCCCGGCCCGCGCCTCGTCCGCGCCCACACCCATGTCGTCCTCCGTCCGTCGGAGCAGGTGCCGCCTGCTCGACCACTCGTACGTCGCGGACCGCCTTCGGCCGCGCGCTGGGCTAATCTTCCACTGCTGGGGTCAGGAATCGGCTCCGTCCTGCTTCGACCCCCGGGGACACCCATCGATGGACGCCGTTCAGCCCTTCGACGACCCACAGCTCGCGATCACCAGCCAGGGTCATCTCGTCACCGTGCTCGCCGCCCTCGTCGCGGGCGAGCCGCAGCCCGTCGGCCGCTTCCGCGTGGACCTCGCGACCGACCGGTGGTGGTGGTCCGACGAGGTGTTCGCCATGCACGGGTTCGCGCCGGGCGAGGTCGTGCCGACGACCTCGCTGCTCGTGTCGCACACCCATCCCGACGACCGCGACCGGGGCGTGCGCGCCCTCGCGCTCGCGGCACGCAGCGGACACGCCTTCGGGTCCATGCACCGCATCGTGGACGCCTCCGGCGCCACACGCATCCTCGCCGTCGCGGCGCAGGGCCGACGCAACCGCACGAGCGGGCAGGTCGCGGAGATCGCCGGCTACTTCGTGGACGTCACCGAGCACCACCAGGAGTCGGCGCGTCGCGAGGCCACCGCGGCGATCCGCGCCGCGGACGCCTCGCGCTCCGTCATCGAGCAGGCGAAGGGCGTCCTCATGGTCGCCTTCGGCGTGGACTCCGACGAGGCGTTCGAGCTGCTGCGCAAGCGGTCCAACGACGCCAACGTCGCGGTGCGCGAGCTGGCGCGGCGGCTCGTGGGCGGGCTGGGCACCTCGGGCGACGTCGTCGAGGCGGCCCGCGAGCGCGTCGACGCGCTGCTCACCGACGCGGAGCGCCGTCCCGCCGCGGGTGCCGCCGGCGAAGCCGACCTGGAGGGATCAGGATCCTGACGTCGGCGCGTCGGGGCGGTCGATCCCGGGGACGCGGCGCGTCTCGACGATCTCCCGCGCGACGTCGACCAGCTTGACGTTCGAGTCCTGGGACACCCGGCTCAGCACCGCGAACGCCCGGCTCGCCGACAGCGAGAAGCGCTCCATGAGCATGCCCTGCGCCTGGCCGATGAGAGTGCGGGTCTGCACGGCGGACTGGAGCTGCTCCTCGGTCCGCGCCGCCGAGATCGCCGCGGCGGCGACGGCGGCGAAGGTGGAGGCCAGGTGGTGGTCGTCCGGTCCGAACGCGTTCCGTGTCGTCGCGTACATGTTGAGCGCGCCGTGGGCGGTCTCCGACGTGTAGAGCTGGACGCAGAGCATCGAGCGGACGCCCAGCTCGTCCGCGACCTGCGGGGCCCACCGGGGCCAGCGCACGTCGGCCTCGATGTCGCCGGACTCCACGAGGGGGGACTGACGGATCGCGTCGAGGCACGGCCCTTCGCCGAGCTCGTACTGCAGCTCGTCCCCGCGCGCGACGAGCGGGTCCGACACCGCGGGACTGTCGATGCGACCCCGCGAGATGAGCGAGATGCCCGCGGACTCGCAGCCGTCGACCATCGACACCGCGAGCTCGACCACACGGTCGAGCGTCTGCTGGAGCGTCGGCTCGTCGGCGAGGGCGCGCGCCGCGTCCGCGACGCGTCCCGTCACGGTCAGCCCGTCGACGACGATCGGCGCGCCGGGCGCGGCCGCGCGGGGCTCGTCCTCGGTCGTGCTGCCCAGGTCGGCAGTGCGCTGCTCGATGCTCATCGTGCGGCTCCTTCTCGGTCTGTCCGGTACCAGACTACGTCGGGCTCGCCGGCGACCGGTTCGGGAACCCCGCCCGGGCGCGCGGCCCGGACGGGGCGGGAGCGGTGGGCCGTCTCGCCCGCACAAGGCGTGGCGGCCGGTGTCCCGGTCGGGCGCCGTCGCTCTCGCGAAGGACCCGCCCCCGGACGAGCACGGCTGGCTCGTCCTCCGTCCTCCCGTCGGGCTGCGGCGATCGGCCGAGCAGCCGCGACCCCGGGGGAGGCATCGTGGCTCAGAACACGGGCTTTCCTCCCGTGACACCGAGCACCGTCCCCGAGACGTAGCTCGCGTCCGACGCGGACGCGAGGAACACGAACGCGGGCGCGACCTCGGCGGGCTGCCCCGCGCGGCCGAGCGGCGTGTCCTGGCCGAACTGCTCGATCTTCTCCGGCGGCTGCGTGGCCGGCTGGAGCGGCGTCCAGATCGGCCCGGGGGCCACCGCGTTGACCCGGATCCCCTGCGCACCGAGCTCGGCCGCGAGGTTGACCGTGAGGTTGTTGATCGCGGCCTTCGTCGACGCGTAGTCGAGCAGCGACGTCGAGGGCTGGTACGCCTGGATCGACGAGACGTTGATGATGCTCGCCCCCTCGCCCAGGTGCTCGAGCGCCGACTGCGTCACCCACAGGAGGGCGTACAGGTTGGTCTTCAGCACCCGGTCGAACTCGTCGGTCGTCGCGTCCGCGAACGACTCGCGGCGGGCGTACTGGAAGCCGGCGTTGTTCACGAGCACGTCGAGGCCACCGAGCTCGGCCACGGCCCGTCCCGCGAGGGCGCGCGCCGTCGCCTCCTCGGTGAGGTCGCCGGGCAGGAGCGCGACCGTGCGACCGGCCTCACGGACCCAGCGCGCGGTCTCCTCGGCGTCCTCCTGCTCGTCGGCCAGGTACGAGATCGCGACGTCGGCGCCCTCGCGGGCGAACGCGATGGCGACCGCGCGGCCGATGCCGGAGTCGCCGCCGGTGATCAGCGCCCGTCGACCCTCGAGCCGGCCGCTCCCGCGGTACGACCGCTCGCCGTGGTCGGGCGTCGGGTCCATGGGCCCGGTCAGACCGGGCGGTTCCTGCTGCTGGGCGGGGAAAGCGGTGGTGTCGTCCGTCATCTCGACCTCCTGATCAGTTGCGGGCGGGCTCGCGACGTCGCGCGAGCTGGGCGTCGTGGGCGCGCGGCCGGGCCGGCGGCTTGACCGCGGCGAGCGCTCCGGCGACGGTCGCCTCGGCCGTCGGGCCGACCCCGCCCGCCTTCGTCAGTGCGGCCATCACCTGGGCCGCGGCGTCGTGCACGGGGGTCCCCGCCTCGCTCGCGCCCTCCGCGAGGAGCCGAGCGGCCTCCATGTCGTCCACGCCGTGGACCGCCATGAGGACGCCCTTCGCCTGCTCGACGGCGGCGGCGGTCACGAACGCCCGGGTCACCGCGCGGTTCGCCTCGCGGTCGAGCACCTCGCGCTGCACCGGCGTCACGTCGACGACGTACCCGGCGATCTCGACGACGCGCCCCCTCGCGTCGCGCCGCCCCTGCCCGGTGATGACGACGGTCCGCGCACGGCCGTGGCCGTCCACGATCCGGTGGGCGCACGAGAAGGGACGTCCCGTGCGCAGCGCCTCGGTCCCCACACGCACGACGCGGGCGCGGTCGTCCGGGTGCTTGCGCGAGCGCAGCGCGTCCAGCCCGGGCTCGACGTCGCCGGGCTCCCAGCCGTGCATCGTGTACACCTCGTCCGACCACCACCACGTGCCGGTGCCGATCTCGACCCGGTACTGCCCGACGAGGAGGTGCGTGCCGAGCGCGAGAACCTCGGCGAGGGACGCCGGGCGCACGGGGGTGGTCTGCGCGGGGCTGTCGGCGGTCACGGAGTTCGGGGCCATGTGGTCCTCCTGTATCCAGGGGGTTTTCGGGCCGCTTCTTGACTCCGCCTCCAACCTAGCCCAGTGGTCGACGGACGGCACCCGCACTTCGGTAGCGTGCGCCCATGACCCCTCCCGAGGACCGGCGGACCGTCGCGCAGCACGTGGACGCCGCGCTCGCCCTCGTCGCCCCCCTGCCGGTCGTGGAGCACGACCTCGACGCCGCGCTCGGTCGCGTGCTCGCCTCGGACGTGGTCTCGCTCCTCGACTCCCCCGCGTCCGACTCCTCGGCGATGGACGGCTACGCCGTCCGGACCGCCGACGTGCGAGGCGCCACGCCGACCGACCCCGTGACGCTGCGCGTCGTCGCGGACGTCCCGGCGGGCGGCCCGGGCGGCCCGGCCGGGGTGGACGGCGGACCCGGCGCTGCCGGACCACGCATCGGGCCCGGGGAGGCGGCGCGCATCATGACGGGGGCCGTCGTCCCGGCCGGCGCGGACGCCGTCGTGCCCGTGGAGGAGACGTCGACGGGCCGGTTCGTGCCCGGCTCGCCCGCGTCCCCGGACTCGTGGACCGGCACGGTGACGCTCCCCGTCGCAGGCCGGGGCGGTGCGCGACGCACCCACGTCCGCGCCCGGGGCGAGGACGTGCGGCGCGGCGACGTCGTGCTGGGGTCGGGCACGCGGCTGAGCGCGCGCCACGTCTCCGTGGCCGCGTCCGCGGGGTACGCGACGCTGCCCGTGCACCGCGAGCCGCGCGTCGCCGTCGTCTCGACGGGCAGCGAGCTCGTCGCCGCCGGGACGGTCCCCGGGCCCGGCATGCTCCCCGACTCGAACTCCGTGCTCGTCGCCGCCGCGGCGCGTTCCCTGGGCGCGCACGTCGTGCGGCGCGGTGCCGTGGGCGACACGGTCCAGGCCCTCGGCGTCGCGCTCGACGAGGTGCTCTCGGGCGCGTGGCCCGACGGCGCCGTCGCACCACCGGACCTCGTCGTCACCACGGGCGGGGTGAGCGCCGGGGCGTTCGACGTCGTCCGCGGGCTGCTCGACCCCGCCACCCGGGCCGGGACGCCCTGGGCGGACGCGGTCACCGACGCGCAGCTCGTCGCCGTCGGCATGCAGCCCGGCAAGCCCCAGGGCCTCGCGCGCTGGCGGGGCGTCCCGTGGCTGGCCCTGCCGGGCAACCCGGTGAGCGCGTTCGTGTCGTTCGAGCTGTTCGTCCGTCCGGTCGTGGACCGGCTGCGCGGCTGTCCGGAACCGCGGCGCGCCCTGGTCACCCGGGTGGCGGGCGAAGGGTGGGCGTCGCCACCCGGCCGCGAACAGCTCGTCCTCGTGCGGCACGCAGGGCCCGACGACGCGCGGGTCGTCCTCGCACGTCCGGTGCAGCGCGGTCGGGAGGGCTCCGGGTCGCACCGGCTCTCGGCGCTGGCGGTCGCCGACGCGGTGGCCGTCGTGCCGGCGGACGTCACGGCCCTGGCGGAGGGGGACGCGGTCCGCGTGCTCCTCCTGGACTAGGTCGAGTCTCCTCACCCGGGTCAGGCGTTTGATTCCCACCACCGCAGGTGCCCCGCCGCCTCCGCCGCCGGCTCGAGCACCTCCCACGCCTCGACGACCCGGCCGCCGTCGAACCGCCAGATGTCCACCCCGGTGACCGCGGGCCCACCCGGCAGGCGGCGTACGGAATGCATGACGACGTGGTCGCCGTCGGCCAGCAGGTGCTGGACGTCCACCTGCACGCCGCGGGCCTCGGCCACCGTCTCGCGGACGGCGGCGACCCATTCCTGCCGGCCCCGCGACGTCCCGTCAGGCCGATGGTGCACGAAGCTCTCGTCGAGCACGGGCACGAGTGCGCCGACGTCGCCCGCCAAGAACACCTCCCCGAGCACCCGCCGCACGGTGTCCACGTTCGTCTCCCCGGCGCTGCCGGTGGTCGTGCCCTGTGTGGTCATGACGCCCACCGTTCCCCGCCTCCCGCCCCCTGTCGATGACATGGCATGTCATGGCGCACCGTGCCGGCACCGTCTAGCGTCGACGACTGTGCACACGGTCGGGGAGCTGTTGACATCCTGGCGGCGTCGACGGCGCCTGAGCCAGCTGGACCTGGCCATCGCCGCCGACGTCTCGCCCCGGCACGTCAGCCTGGTCGAGACCGGCAGGTCCCACCCGAGCGCACCGATGATCCTGCGGCTCGCGGACCACCTCGACGTCCCGTTGCGCGACCGCAACCGCCTCCTGCTCGCCGCGGGCTTCGCCCCGCGCTTCCCGGAGCGCCCGCTCGACGACGACGAGCTGGCCGCGGCGCACCGCGCCGTGGCGCGGGTGATCCGCGCGCACGAGCCTTTCCCGGCGGTCGTCGTCGACGGCCGCTGGGACGTGATCATGACCAACCGGGCCGTCGAGCCGTTCTTCGCCCACGTCTCCCCCGACCTGCTGCGACCGCCCGTCAACCTGGTGCGCCTCGGCCTCGACCCGCGCGGGCTGGCACCGCTGGTCGTCAACCTGGCGGACGTGCGGGCAATGTTCCGCGCCCGGATCGGGCGCCAGCTCGCCGCCGCGCCGGACCCCGCCCTCACGGCGCTCTACGAGGAGCTGCTCGGCCCGGGTGCCGAGGAGGGGACGGAGCCGTCGATCGAGTCCGACGTCGCGATCCCCATGCACCTGCGCGTGGACGGCCAGGACCTGCGGCTGTTCTCGACCATCACGACCTTCGGTTCGCCACGAGACGTCACCCTCGACGAGGTCGCGGTCGAGATGTACTACCCGGCCGATCCCGAGAGCACCGCGTACTTCGAGGCGGGAGGCCCGCCCGAGGGGGGCCTGGCCAGCTAGCGCCCCACCGGCCGTGGGCCGGGGCGACCCGGGTACTACTTCGCGGCGGGGATCGGGTGCCCCTCCGAGGCCTGCACGACGACGATCCCCTGCCCGGACAGCGCGAGCTGGTACGCCTCGCCCGAGCCGCGGCCGATCGCGGCGCCCAGCTTCGCCGTCTTGCGGACCGCCGACTGCAGCGACGTCGACCAGAGGACCGCGGCCTGCATGTCGACGAACGTCGGCACGTCGACGCTCAGCACGACCGGCGTGCCGTACGCGGTCACGGCGATCGAGCCCGTGCCGCGGAACGTCGTGTTGAACAGCCCGCCGCTCATCATCGACGCACCCTCGACGCGGTTGATGTCCCACGTCAGGCTGCTCTCGAACGCGAGCACGTTGGCGCCGTTGACCGTGACGCCCTCGTCCTCGAGGTGGAGCACGAACACCTGGTCGGCGTCCTGCGCGAGGAACACGTCACCGCTCCCGGAGACCTTCATGAGGGACATCCCCTCGCCGGTGAAGGCCTTCTTGAACATCTTCCCGAGGCCGCCCGAGCCCTCGTACGCGAAGTCGACGTCACCCTGGTAGGCGACCATCGAGCCCTGCTTGGCGAAGAAGAACCCGCCCGTGCCGGTCAGGTCGACCTTGAGCATGCGGTCGTTCTGGAGCTGGAAGCTGCCGGGCTCGACGGAGCGCTCGGCGTGGTCGAGGAGTGAGCTGCGCATGCCCTCGATCCTGCGGCACGGCGGCGCCCGTGGCAACGACCGCACACCTCGTCGTGGCGGAGACCGCGGGGAGCCGTGGAAGAGTGGGCGCATGAGCTTCACGCACCTCGACGAGCGCGGCCACGCGCGCATGGTGGACGTCACCGAGAAGCAGCCGACGGTCCGGTCCGCGACGGCCACGGGCGTCGTGCGGTGCTCGCCGCACGTCGTCGCGGCGCTGCGCGACGGCGCCGTCCCGAAGGGCGACGTGCTCGCCGTCGCACGCGTCGCCGGGATCGCCGCCGCCAAGCGCACGGCCGAGCTCCTGCCGCTCGCGCACGTCATCGGCGTGCACGGCGCGGTCGTCGACCTGACCGTGGGCGACCACGGGGTGGACGTGACGGCCACCGTCCGCACGGCCGACCGCACGGGTGTCGAGATGGAGGCGCTCACCGCCGTCGCCGTCGCCGGCCTCGCCGTCGTCGACATGGTCAAGGGCCTCGACAAGTCGGTCGAGCTCACGGACGTCCGCCTCGTCGCGAAGACCGGCGGCAAGTCCGGCGACTGGCACCGCGAGCCGTGACCCGGCACGCCGACGGTTCGGCAGCCGGCGCTCCGGTTCGGCAGCTGCCGGACCGTGCCTCGGGTGCCGAACCGTCCGGACCTCCGCCGTACGACGCCGTGGTGCTCGCCGGCGGGCGCGCGGAGCGGCTCGGGACGCCGAAGCCGGGCCTCGTCGTCGCCGGCCGACCCCTGCTCGAGCACGCGCTCGCGGCGACGTCGGGCGCGCGGGCGACGGTCGTCGTCGGGCCGGCCGACCTCGCCGACCCCACCGTCGGGCCGGCCCGCTACCTGCTGACGCGCGAGGACCCCCCGTTCGGCGGGCCGGCGGCCGGGATCGCGGCGGGCCTCGCCGCCCTGCCCGCCGACGCCGCCGCACCCTGGGTGCTCGTGCTCGCGTGCGACGTCCCCCAGGCCGCGGACGCCGTCCCGCTCCTGCTCGCGGCAGCCGCGGGCTCCGACACCGACGCCACCGGCGACCGCGTGGACGCGGTCCGCGCCGTGCGCGACGGCCGCGACCAGTGGCTCGTGGGTCTCTACCGCCGTGACGCGCTCGACGCCGCGGTCGCGCGGCTGCGCGCGGCGGGTGGCGTCGACGGCGCGCCCGCCCACCGCCTGCTCGGCGCGCTGCCGGCCCGGACCGTCGACGACGCGGCCGGCCTCACCGACGACGTGGACACGTGGCAGGATGCCCACGAGCACGACCGTCGCGCCGGGACCGACCGCGCGGCGGACGCCACCCCCGAGGACAGGAGGCCGCGATGACCAACCTCGAGCGCTGGGTGGACGCCCTCGTCGACGAGTACGACCTCGACCCCGAGGTCGTCGACATCGGGGCCGTCCTCGACCTCGCGCGCGACGCGGCCCACGGCGTCGAGCGTCCTGCGGCCCCGCTCACGACGTTCATCGCGGGGTACGTCGCCGGGATGGCCGCGGGCGAGGGGGCCGACCACCCGATCGAGGACGTGCTGGCTCGCGCCACCGAGCTCGCTCTCGCCTGGACCGTGGAGCCCGAGCTGCCCGGCACCGAGACGCCGGAGGCCTGACCGTGGCGACCGTCCGGTACTTCGCCGGTGCCCGCGAGGCCGCGGGGGTCGAGTCGGAGACCGTCGTCGCGACGACCGTCGGCGCGCTGCACGCGGCGCTCGTCTCGCGGCACCCGGCCCTGGCCGACGTCCTGCCGCGCTGCTCGCTGCTCGTGGGCGGCGTCCGCGCGTCCGACGACGCCGCACCCGTGAGCGCCGACGAGCTCGTCGACGTCCTGCCACCCTTCGCCGGGGGCTGACGCCCGGAGTTCGGCGCGGACCTGCGACCGCGAGGTCAGTGGTCGCCGCCGCCGAGCTGCGACAGCACGTGCGGCACGAGCGGCTCGAGAACGGCCCAGCCGTCGCGCACCCCGCCCGTCGAACCGGGCAGGTTGACGACGAGCACGCGACCGTCCGGTCCCGGGGAGGTCCCGGCGATCCCGCGCGACAGCACCGCGGCGGCCACGTGCGCGGCGCCGCGCCGACGCAGCTCCTCGGCGATGCCGGGGACCTCCTGGTCCACGACCAGGCGCGTCCCCTCGGGCGTCAGGTCGCGTGGCCCGACGCCGGTCCCGCCCGTCGTCAGCACGACGCGCGCCCCGGAGGCGACGGCCCGGGCGACGGCGTCGCGGACCGACGCGGCGCCGTCGGGCACGAGGTCGGTGCCGACGCGGCGGTACCCCGCGTCCGCGAGGAGCCCGACCAGGAGCGGGCCGGACCGGTCCTCGGCCTCACCGCGCGCACAGCGGTCGGACACGGTGACGACGACGACGTGGACGTCGACGGAGGGCTGTCGCGGGTGCTCGCTCATGGGGGCACGGTACCGACGCCGGAGCCGGCGCAGCCGTCGCGCGAGACCACGGGGCACGTGCCTAGGGTGGGTGGAGGGATGACGGCACCGGCGCCGCTCCCTCGTGGCCCGCCGAACGAAGGAGTTCCGATGAGCACCTCCCGGTCCGTGACCTCCCGCCGCGCGCCCCGGTGGGGAACCGGGCACGCTGCCCGGCTCGCCGGCGGCACCGCGGTCGTCGTGGCGTTCGCCCTCGCGACGCCTGCCTCCGCCGCCCCGGTCGTCACCCCCCAGGCTGCCGACGACGGCTACGAGGTGATCTTCGACGGGACGCAGGAGTCGTTCGACGCGTGGGAGTACGCCGGCGACGGCGGGTTCGACCTGCTCGACGACGGCACGATCCGCAGCCGGGTCGGCGAGGACGGCGGTTTCGGCACGCTCTGGTACCCGGTCCGCCAGTACGGCGATTTCTCCCTGACGCTCGAGTTCCGCGACGACGCCCCGGGCGACCTGCGCGGGAACAGCGGCGTGCAGGTCCGCTTCCCCGCCCTGGACGGGCCCGTCGAAGGCTGCCCGACGACCTTC
Source organism: Cellulosimicrobium sp. Marseille-Q4280 (assembly GCF_943181405.1). GTDB lineage: Bacteria > Actinomycetota > Actinomycetes > Actinomycetales > Cellulomonadaceae > Cellulosimicrobium. The sequence continues at coordinate 193,673 of NZ_CALPBY010000001.1, read as the reverse complement.
AACGGGAGCGAGACCGGCAACCTGTCGTGGATCGCGGTGAACTGCGGCCACGAGATCCAGGTGAACGACTCGCCCGAGGGCGGGTCGAACGACCCGCGCAAGACGGGGTCGATCTACGGCTTCGCCGACATCGGGCTCGACCGGGCCATGCCCACGCCCAAGGGGACGTGGAACGAGCTGGAGGTGCGCGTCGTCGGGCAGCACTACACGGTGATCCGCAACGGCGTCGTGATCAACGAGTACGAGAACCTGCCCGGCGTCCCCTTCCCGGGCCGGCCGCTCGACCCGGACTCGAGCAGCCGCGGCCTGGTCGGGTACGTGGGGGTGCAGGCGCACGGCTCCGCGCCGGACGTGGTGTCGTACCGCGACATCCGGGTGCGCGAGCTGCCGCCCGTGACGACGCAGGCCGACGTCCGCTGCCTCGCCGGGACGGCGTACGTCGCCGTCCGCGCGGAGAACGTCGGGGACACCCCGGTCGACGTGACCCTCGCGACGCCCACCGGGGAGCGCACGTTCACGGACGTCGCGCCGCAGCGCAGCGCCTACCAGTCGTTCAGCACCCGGGCGGCGTCGGTCGCGGCGGGCTCCGTGTCCCTCACCGTCGTCGGGGACGACGGCGAACCGGTCGTCGTCGAGACCCCGTTCGCGGCGGCCGACTGCGGCTGACCACCCGCAGGAGCCGGCACGTCGGGGACCGCGCGCTCGCCGCGCGGTCCCCGACGTTCCTCGGCATAGTGGACGACGACCGACCACGCCCACCCTGCTCGCCCAGGAGGCCGCATGTCGCAGTCCACCGTGCCCGACAACGCCGTCGAGGACGCGCTGCTCCGCCTGGGCAAGCACCTGCGCCGCGGCGAGGTGTCCGCCGACCTCCGTCACGTCTTCCTGCGCGGCGGTCGCGAGGGCGACGTCTTCTACCGGGACCGGTGGTCGCACGACAAGGTCGTGCGCTCGACGCACGGCGTGAACTGCACGGGGTCGTGCTCGTGGAAGGTGTACGTCAAGGACGGCATCATCACGTGGGAGACGCAGCAGACGGACTACCCCTCGGTGGGCCCGGACTCGCCGGAGTACGAGCCACGGGGGTGCCCGCGCGGCGCCGCGTTCTCCTGGTACACCTACTCCCCCACACGGGTCCGCTACCCGTACGTGCGCGGCGTCCTGCTCGACCTGTACCGGCGGGCGAAGGCGACCGTCGGGGGCGACCCGGTGCTCGCGTGGGAGTTCCTCACGTCCGACCCGGACGCCTCGCGCGCCTACAAGGCGGCGCGCGGCAAGGGCGGGCTCGTGCGCGCGTCGTGGGACGAGGCGGCGGAGATCGTCGCGGCGGCGCACGTGCACACGATCAAGCGGTGGGGCCCCGACCGCGTCGCCGGGTTCTCCCCGATCCCCGCGATGTCGATGGTGTCGCACGGCGTCGGCGCGCGGTTCGTGCAGATGCTCGGCGGCACGATGCTCTCGTTCTACGACTGGTACGCCGACCTCCCGGTCGCGTCGCCCCAGGTCTTCGGCGACCAGACCGACGTCCCGGAGTCCGCCGACTGGTGGAACTCGACCTACTGCATCATGTGGGGCTCGAACGTCCCCGTGACCCGCACGCCCGACGCCCACTTCATGGCCGAGGCGCGCTACCGCGGCCAGAAGGTCGTGGTCGTCTCGCCGGACTACGCGGACAACACGAAGTTCGCCGACGAGTGGCTCGCCCCGCAGCCGGGCACGGACGGCGCCGTCGCCCAGGCCATGGGCCACGTGATCCTCACCGAGCACTACGCCCGACGCCGCACGCCCGAGTTCGCGCAGTACGGCGCCCGCTTCACGGACCTCCCGCACCTCGTGCGCCTCGAGCAGCGCGACGACGGCACGTACCTCCCGGCCAAGTTCCTCACCGCCGCGGACCTGCCCGACCAGATGCTCGCCGCGGCCGCCGCTGCGCCCGCGCCCGACGGCTCCCCGCCCGCGAACGCGGCGTTCAAGACGGTGGTCCTCGACGCCGACGGCACGCCCCGGATCCCGAACGGCTCCCTCGGCCACCGCTACGGCGACGCCGACGCGGGCCGCTGGAACCTCGACCTGGGCGACATCGACCCGCTCCTCTCCGTCGCCGACCCGCACGGCGCCTTCTTCGGCGCCCCGGGCGGCGCCCCGACCCGCGGCTCGACCGACGGCGGTACTACCTCGCCAGACCGCGGTACTACCTCAGCGGACCGCGGTACTACCTCGGCAGCGCACGAAGGCGAGACGGCCGCGGAGGCGGGGACGGGGGCGGCGTCGGAGGCGAAGGGCGTGGCGGGCCTGGCGGGAGCGACGCGAGGGACGAGCGGCGCGGAGGGTAGCCCGAGCCCCGACGCCGCCCGCCCCCGCCCCCGCCGGACCCGGCCACAGCGCCCCGGACACCTACGAGACGGTCCAGGTCGCGCTCCCGCGGTTCGACCTCGACCCGACGCCGGGCGACGACGCCTCCGCCCACACGGGCGGCTCCGGCGTCGTCGTGCGCGGTGTCCCGGTGCGCCGCGTCGGGGACCACGTGGTGACGACGGTCCTGGACCTCATGCTCGCGCAGTACGGCGTCGACCGGCCGGAGCTCGGCCTGCCGGGCGAGTGGCCGACGGGCTACGACGACCCCTCGACGCCGGGCACGCCGGCGTGGCAGGAGCAGTTCACGGGGGTGCCCGCGCCGGCCGCGGAGCGCATCGGCCGGGAGTTCGCGCAGAACGCGCTCGACTCGGGCGGGCGCTCGATGATCATCATGGGCGCGGGCGCGAACCACTGGTTCCACTCGGACACGATCTACCGCGCGATGCTGGCGCTGACGACGCTCACGGGCTGCCAGGGCGTGAACGGCGGCGGCTGGGCGCACTACGTGGGGCAGGAGAAGTGCCGCCCGGTCACGGGCTGGGCGCAGTACGCGGGCGGGCTGGACTGGGTGCGCCCGCCGCGGCAGATGATCGGGACGGCGTTCTGGTACCTCGCGACGGACCAGTGGCGCTACGACGGGCTGCCGGCGGACGCCCTGGCGTCGCCGCTCGCGCAGGGGCAGTTCGCCGGGCGCACGACGGCCGACACGCTCGTCGAGTCGGCGCAGCGCGGGTGGATGCCGAGCTACCCGACGTTCGACCGCAACCCGCTCGACCTGGTGGACGAGGCGCGCGCGGCGGGCAAGGAGCCCGCGCAGCACGTCGTCGACGAGCTGAGGTCGGGGAACCTGCGGTTCGCGTGCGAGGACCCGGACGCGTCGGAGAACTTCCCGCGCGTCGTGACGGTGTGGCGCGCGAACATCCTCGGGTCGTCGGGCAAGGGCAACGAGTACTTCCTCAAGCACCTGCTGGGCACGGACGCGGCGGTGAACGCGTCGGAGTCGGGGCCCGACCGGCGGCCGCAGACCATGACGTGGCGCGACGAGGCGCCGCAGGGCAAGCTCGACCTGCTCGTGACGATGGACTTCCGCATGACGTCGACGACGCTGTTCAGCGACGTCGTGCTGCCGGCCGCGACCTGGTACGAGAAGCACGACCTGTCGTCGACGGACATGCACCCGTTCGTGCACTCGTTCAACCCGGCGGTCGACCCGCCGTGGCAGACGCGCACGGACTTCGCGACGTTCCACACGATCGCGGCGAAGGTCTCCGAGATGGCGGTGACGCACCTCGGGGTGCGCGAGGACCTCGTCGCCGTGCCGCTGCAGCACGACACCCCCGACGAGATGGCGGTGCCGCACGGCGCGCTCCCCGACTCCGGCGCCCCGATGACGGAGCGCGAGCTCGTGCCCGGCCGCACCATGCCGAAGCTCGTCGTCGTGGAGCGCGACTACCCCGCGTTCGCGGCGCGCATGGCGGCGCTCGGACCGCTCACTGACACCGCCGGGATGGCGACGAAGGGCGTCGCGTTCATGCCGGACGAGGAGGTGCGCCGCCTGGGCCGGAGCAACGGCGTCGTCCAGGACGGACCGGCCGCCGGGCGCCCGCGCCTCGACAAGGACACGCACGCGTGCGAGATGATCCTCGCCCTGTCCGGGACGACGAACGGCCGGCTCGCGGTGCAGGGGTTCGAGAACCTCGAGAAGCGCACGGGCACGCCGCTCGCGGACCTGGCCCGCGAGGAGGAGGGCGTGCGGATCACGTTCCCGGACGTGCAGTCGCGCCCGACGGCGGTCGTCACGTCTCCCGAGTGGTCCGGCTCGGAGCACGGCGGGCGTCGGTACTCGGCGTTCGTCGTCAACGTGGAGCGGCTCAAGCCGTGGCACACGCTCACCGGGCGCCAGCACTTCTACCTCGACCACGACTGGATGATCGAGCTGGGCGAGCACCTGCCGGTGTTCCGGCCGCCGCTCGACATGCACCGCCTGTTCGGCGACTCGCCCGTGGTGGGCGACACGTCGCCGTCGGGCTACCCGGGCTCGGACGGGCACGCCGAGGTCGCGGTCCGGTACCTCACCCCGCACAACAAGTGGTCGATCCACTCGGAGTACCAGGACAACCTCTTCATGCTGTCGCTGTCGCGCGGCGGGCCGAACGTGTGGATGAGCCCCGCCGACGCGGCGAAGATCGGCGTCGCGGACAACGAGTGGATCGAGGCGTACAACCGCAACGGCGTCGTCGTGGCACGCGCGGTCGTGAGCCACCGCATGCCCGAGGGCACGGTCTACATGCACCACGCGACCGACCGGACGATCGACGTGCCCCTCGCGGAGACGTCGGGGCTGCGCGGCGGCATCCACAACTCGCTGACGCGGATCCTCCTCAAGCCGACGCATCTCGCGGGCGGGTACGCGCAGCTGTCGTACGCGTTCAACTACCTCGGCCCGACGGGCAACCAGCGGGACGAGATGACGGTGATCCGGCGGCGCTCGCAGGAGGTCCGGTACCAGTGAAGGTCGGTGGAACGGTGACGCGCAGGGCGAGGGACGAGTCCGGAGCGGAACGTGACCGTGTCGACCGGCGCGAGGGGGTGACGGCGTGAGAGTCATGGCGCAGATGTCGATGGTCATGAACCTCGACAAGTGCATCGGGTGCCACACGTGCTCGGTGACGTGCAAGCAGGCGTGGACGAACCGCACGGGCGTGGAGTACGTGTGGTTCAACAACGTCGAGACGCGCCCGGGGCTGGGCTACCCGCGGACGTACCAGGACCAGGAGAGGTGGGAGGGCGGCTGGGTCCGCACGAGGAGCGGGAAGCTCAAGCTGCGCGCCGGCGGGCGGCTCAAGAAGCTCGCGACGATCTTCTCCAACCCGAAGCTGCCGTCGATCCACGACTACTACGAGCCGTGGACCTACGAGTACGACATGCTCCTCTCGGCGCCGCAGGGCAAGCACACACCCGTCGCGCGCCCCAAGTCGTTGCTCACGGGCGAGAACATGCAGATCTCGTGGTCGGCGAACTGGGACGACGACCTCGGGGGCTCCACGGCGACCATGCAGCAGGACCCGGTGCTGCAGCACATGAGCGAGCACGTCGCCGAAGAGCTCGAGAAGACGTTTATGTTCTACCTGCCGCGCATCTGCGAGCACTGCCTCAACCCGGCGTGCGTGGCGTCGTGCCCGTCCGGCGCGATGTACAAGCGGGCCGAGGACGGCATCGTGCTCGTCGACCAGGACCAGTGCCGCGGCTGGCGCATGTGCGTGACCGGATGCCCGTACAAGAAGGTCTACTTCAACCACAAGACCGGCAAGGCCGAGAAGTGCACGCTGTGCTACCCGCGGCTCGAGGTGGGGCTGCCGACGGTGTGCTCCGAGACGTGCGTGGGCCGCCTGCGCTACCTCGGTCTCGTGCTCTACGACGCCGACCGCGTCTCGACCGCCGCGGCCGCCGAGGACGAGCACGACCTGCTCGCCGCGCAGCGCTCGATCCTGCTCGACCCGCACGACCCCGAGGTCGTCGCCGCGGCCCGTCGCGAGGGCATCCCCGACGACTGGATCACCGCGGCGCAGGCGTCGCCGATCTGGAAGCTCATCTCCGAGTACGAGGTCGCGCTGCCGCTGCACCCCGAGTACCGCACGCTCCCGATGGTCTGGTACATCCCACCGCTGTCCCCTGTCGTCGACACCGTCACGGCGTCCGGCAACGACGGCGAGGACGGGCGCACGCTCTTCGCCGCGATCTCGCAGCTGCGCATCCCGCTCGAGTACCTCGCCGGGCTGTTCACCGCGGGCGACACGGCACCTGTGGAGAAGGTGCTGCGACGCCTCGCGGCGATGCGCTCGTCGATGCGCGAGGTCAACCTCGGCAACGCGTTCCCCGAGGAGAACGCGACCGCGGTCGGGATGACGGGACGCGAGGTGCAGGAGATGTACCGGCTCCTGGCGATCGCGAAGTACGAGGAGCGCTACGTCATCCCCACCGCGCACACGGAGATCGCGCGCGAGCTCGACGAGATGGCGTGCTCGCTCGACGTCGACGGCGGCCCGGGCATGGGCGGGTACGGCGGGACGACCATGGGTGGCGGTGGACCGTTCGGGTCGTCCTCCGGGCAGCCGATGCCCGTCGCCGTCGAGAACTTCCACGTGCTCCAGGCCCGCCAGACGGCGGACTCGCCGCACGAGCCGTCGACCACGTCGCGCGTGAACCTGCTCAACTGGGACGGCAGGGGGCGTCCCGCCGGGCTGTTCCCGCCCGAGATGGAGACGGGTCACGCGGCGGCGGTCGGGCAGGGCGGCGGCACCCCGCCCGGTGCGCCCGGCACGCTTCCCGGTGGACGGCAGGACGCGCGCCACGACGCCCCCGGCGGCGTGGAGTCGTCGGGCGAGCCCCCGAGTCCCGGACCCCCGGACACCACGGGCGGTGTGCGATGACCTCGCTCCTCCCGCTGCCCCGCCTGCGCCCAGGGGCCCGACGCCGCGGCGCCAGGACCGCCGACGACGCCGCCCGGGCGGTCGCCCCCGTCCCCACGACGGCGGCCCAGCGCCGGACCGCGCACATGGCCGCCTCGCTCCTGCTCGCCTATCCCGACGACGACGTGCTCGCCGCCGCTGCCGCCGTCCGGCCCGCCCTGCCCGGGCTGCCGGCCCCGGTGGCCGAGCGGCTCGGCGGGTTCTGCGACCTGCTGGACCACGCGGCGTCGGGCACGGGCGGGACGGACGGACCCGGTCCCCGCGGGCTCCGCGAGCTCCAGGCGCTCTACGTCGCGACGTTCGACCTCAAGCGCAAGTGCTCGATGTACCTCTCGTACTACGCCGCCGGGGACACCCGGAGGCGCGGGATCGCGCTCGTCCGGTTCGTCGAGGCGTACCGTGCCGCCGGCTGGGAGCTCGCCGCCCGGACGTCCGCGGGCGGGCCGGAGCTGCCGGACTACCTGCCGACCGTGCTCGAGTTCTCGGCCCGCACGACCGGCGACGACGCGACCATCGCCGCCGGGCTCCTGGGCATGCACCGCGACGGGATCGAGGTGCTGCGGGCGGCGCTCGCGGACACGGGAGCGCCGTGGACAGGGGTCGTCGAAGCCGTGTGCCTCACGCTGCCGCCGCTCGACGAGGCGGCCGAGCGCCGCTACGAGGCGCTCGTCACGGCGGGCCCGCCGAGCGAGATGGTCGGGCTCGAGGGGCTCGCGCCGTTCGGGCCGACGGACACGGACGAGCGGGGTGGACGGCGATGAGCGGCGTGAGCGCGGGCGAGGTCCTGCTCTGGGTCGTGCTGCCGTACGTGACGTTCGCGGTGCTCGTCGTCGGGTCGATCTGGCGGTACCGCTACGACAAGTTCGGCTGGACCACCCGGTCGAGCGAGCTCTACGAGAAGAGGCTCCTGCGCCTCGGCTCGCCGCTGTTCCACTTCGGGCTGCTGTTCGTCGTGCTCGGGCACCTGCTGGGGCTCGTCGTGCCGAAGGCGTGGACCGAGGCCGTCGGCATCAGCGAGGGGTTCTACCACTTCATCGCGACGTCGATGGGAACGGTCGCGGCCGTCGTCGCCGTCGCGGGACTCCTCATCCTCATCTACCGGCGGCGCACCACCGGGCCCGTGTTCCTCGCGACGACGCGCGTGGACAAGGGGATGTACGTGTTCCTCGGGGCATCCATCCTCTCGGGGGCGTGGGCCACCGTGCAGACCCAGATCCTGGCGGGCGGCCACGGCTACGACTACCGCGAGACGATCTCCCCCTGGTACCGCTCGCTCTGGTACCTCCAGCCGCAGCCCGAGCTGATGGCCGGGGTCCCCACCGCGTTCCAGGTCCACGTCGTCGCCGCGATGCTCCTGTTCGCCGTGTGGCCGTTCACGCGCCTCGTGCACGCCTTCTCGGCGCCGGTCCCGTACCTGTTCAGGCCCTACGTCGTGTACCGCTCGCGCGACGCGTCGACGACGTCGCGCGAGCCGCGACCCGGCTGGGACCCGTCCTCCGCGCCGAAGCGGCGGTGACGGCACTCCGCCACCCGCCTGGGTGAAAACGGCGCGAGGACGCCCCACGGGGTCCTGCGCTCCCCTCCTTCCAGAGGCGGCCACACCGGCTGCTCCCACCACCTGGAGGAGGCTTCACCATGTTCCACCCGGCCCCGACACACGCCACCCCGGCCGTCGCACCACGTCCGGTGGTCACCGCCGGTCCCGCCGCTCCGGCCGCCGCCCCGCCGACGCGTCAGCTCGTCGCCACGGTCACCGGGCACGTCGACACCGCCGTCGCCGCGACCGCGCGGTTCCTCACACGCTGGTCGGTGCCGGCGCTGCGCGTCGCGATCGGCCTGGTCTTCCTCGGCTTCGGCGTCCTGAAGTTCGTGCCGGGCGGCAGCCCTGCCGAGACCATCGCCGCACGCACCGTCGAGACGCTCACGTTCGGGCTCGTCGGCGGCACCGCTGCGGTGCTCTTCACCGCCGTGCTCGAGACGTTCATCGGCCTGTCTCTCGTCACCGGCCGCTTCCTGAAGATCGGCCTGCTCGCGCTCGCCGTCGCCCTGGTCGGCATCCTGTCCCCGCTGCTCCTGTTCTTCGGCGAGCTCTTCGGCGACGGCATGACGCTCATGGGCCAGTACGTCCTCAAGGACGCCGTGCTCGTCGCAGGCGCCTCCGTGGTCGCGGCCGTCGCGCTCGGTGCACGCCTGAAGCTCGAGGCATGACCGCACCGCACGCCGACAGCACCACCACCGCCGAGAAGTGGGTTTCCGCCCCGGGATCAGCAGAGCTCGGGGCGGGAACCCACTTCTCGGCGGTGGTGGCCGTCGGTCAGCGGACCTGGAGGCCCAGGGTCATGAACACGCTGTTCGGGTCGTCGGTGTAGTCGGCGAACGGCGGGGACCCGACGAACCCGTGCCGCGCGTAGAGACGACGCGCCGGAGCGAAGTAGGCCTCCGTGCCGGTCTCCAGGCTCACCCGGTCCATCCCTCGGCGTCGTGCCTCGTCGAGCAGGAACACCAGCACCGTCGTCGCGACCCCTCGCCCGCGCGCGGCCGCCGTCGTGCGCATCGACTTGAGCTCCCCGAGCCCGCCCGCGTGCTCCTTGAGCGCGCCGCAGCCGAGCAGGGTCCCCTCGGCCGAGCGCGCCGTGACGAACGTGATCTCCGGGACCCGCAGCCGCTCGACGTCGAGCGCGTGCACGCTCTCCGGCGGCGACGTCGCGAACATGTCGTCGAGGTGCTCCTGCAGCAGCGCGAGGACGTCGGTCGCCGACGGGTCCTCGACGGCGACGCGCACGTCGCCCCGGGTGGTCGTGTCGTTCACGGGACGAGGGTGCCACACCCCCCGATCGTGGAGCAGCCGCGCCCTCGGGCCTCAGGTCCTCCCCCGACGGGTGCGGACCTCACGACCGGGCGTACTCCGCGAGCGTCACGCCGGACCCGAAGGTCTGCGTGCCGGTGTTCTCCCACCGCTGCGGCGCGTAGTCCCGCGCGCCGAAGAGCGGTATCCCCCCACCGAGAAGGACGGGGTTGATCTTCAGCGCGAGCCGGTCGATCTCGTCGGCGAGCACCGCGGCGAGAACGCCCCCGCCGCACAGCCAGATCCCCTTGCCGTCCTCCTGCTTGAGCGCGCGGACGGTCTCCACCGGGTCGGAGTCCGTGACGTGCACCCCCTCGCTCCCGGGAGGCGCCTCGTGCGCGCGGGAGAAGACGATCTGCCGCAGGTGCTCGTACGGGTTCGGCAGGTGGTGGTCGGGAAGGCCGACGGCGTAGGTGTTCCATCCCATGAGAACGGTGTCGAACGGGCCGTCGTCGACCGGGAGGCCGACCGCCTCGGCCAGCCGCGTCGGCGCGGTGCCACGAAACCGCTCCCAGATCGGTCCCATGTGATCGCCCTCGGCGAGGAAGGCGTCGAACTCACCGCCCGGACCGGCGATGTACCCGTCGAGGCTGACGGCGGCGTAATAGGTCACTTCTCGCATCAGAGTCTCCAATAACTACAGGTGCAGTGGTTGGAGACTACAACAGGTGCAGTGGTCGGGCTATCGTCGGCGCATGGCGAAGAACCCGGCACGACGCAGCGCACTGGCGGACGCGGGGATCGCCGTGCTCGCACGCGAGGGGTCGCGCGGCCTGACGCATCGAGCGATCGACGACGAGGCCGGGGTTCCCACGGGAACGACGTCGAACTACTTCAGGAGCCGTGACGCGCTCGTCGCCGGGCTGTTCGAGCGCATCGGGGCCCGGCTCGCGCCGACACCGGAGGACCTGGCCCGGCGAGCAGCACAGCAGCCCAGTCGCGCGCTGTTCGCCGACTACCTCCGCGACATCGTGCGGCGGCTGTCCGCCGACCCCGACGTCACCCGAGCCCTGTTCGAGCTGCGGCTCGCCTCCGGGCGCCGGCCGGAGCTCGCCGCCGTGCTCGAGCCGTGGCTGCGCGCGGGGTTCGAGGCCGACGTCGAGTTCAACCGGTCGGCAGGCCTGCCCGGCGGGCGCAGGGAGATCGCCCTGTTCCACTACGCGATCGACGGGCTCCTCTTCGACCGGTTGACGACACCGGTCGACCCGGAGGTCCCGGTCGACGACGTGATCGACGCACTCGTGGCAGGCCTGCTTCCGGCGCGGTGAGGTCGCGAGCCGACGGCGACGGCGCGTCCCGGCCGGATCGCCAGGGCGAGAGGGTGGAGGAGCGGACGCAGCGGCGTCGTGCACGACCGAGACCGCGGCGAGACGACGGCCGAGCGGGCGGTGCGACGTCGGATGCGAAGGGCGTCAAGGCCGCGCTCCTCAGACGCACGGCCGACCGTGCGAGGTGACGGCGCGGACAGCCCGAGCACCGGCGGCGCACCGTCCGCGGACCGACTGCCCAAGAGTGGGCAACAACCCGCACATGCGGGTCTATGATCGTTCTCATGCCGCACTTTCGGATCAGTCAGACCGCGAGTCTTCTCGGCGTGAGCGACGACACCGTCCGCCGGTGGGTCGACGCCGGGGACCTCGCCGCGAGCACCGACGCCGCCGGGCGCAAGGTGGTCGACGGCGCGGAGCTCGCGCGGTTCGCGGTCGCGCAGTCGCACCCGACGCCGGACCCGTCGGGGGTCGCGCGCTCGGCGCGCAACCGGTTCGTGGGCATCGTGACGGATGTCGTGAGCGACCAGGTCATGTCGCAGGTCGAGATGCTGTGCGGCGGGCAGCGCGTCGTGTCGCTCATGAGCACGGAGGCCGTCCGGGAGCTGCGGCTCGAGCCCGGGAGTCTCGCCGTCGCGGTGGTCAAGGCGACGACCGTCATCGTCGAGACCCCTGGTGGCGCAGCGTGAGCGCAGCCGCCCGGGGCACGGCCGCACTGGGCTCGCTGGCGCTCGCGGTCGGCCTCGCGGCGTGCGGCGCGGACGCGGAGGCCGGGGCACCGCAGGATCGCACGCTGACCGTGCTCGCGGCGGCGTCGCTGCGCGACGTGTTCACCGACCTCGCGACGGACTTCGAGTCGGAGCACGACGGCGTGACGGTGACGCTCTCGTTCGCGGGGTCGTCGGACCTGGGTGACCAGATCCTCGCGGGAGCGCCGGCCGACGTCTTCGCGCCCGCCGACGAGCGGACCATGGACCGTGTCGTCGAGGCCGGTGACGCGGACGACCCGGTCGCGTTCGCGACGAACACGCTGACGGTCGTCACGCCTCCGGGCAACCCCGCGGGCGTCGGGTCGTTCGCCGACCTCGCCCGCGACGACGTCAAGGTCGTCGTGTGCGCGCCCGAGGTGCCGTGCGGGAGCGCGACGGAGACGGTCGCCGACGCCGCGGGCGTGACGATCCACCGCGTGAGCGAGGAGGCGAGCGTCACCGACGTGCTCGGCAAGGTCACCGCGGGTGAGGCCGACGCCGGGCTCGTCTACGTCACGGACGCAGCGCTCGCGGGGCACGACGTCGAGGTCGTCGACGTGCCCGAGACCGACGCGGCGCTCAACACGTACCCGATCGCCGTGGTCGCGGCCGCGACCGACGCCGGGGCGGAGCAGCGGGAGCTCGCGCAGGCGTGGGTGGACCTCGTGACCGGCGAGACCGGCCGGGCCGCGCTCGCCGAGGCGGGCTTCGGCACGCCGTGACCATGACCATGAGCCGCGCCGTGCCAGGAACCGGCTGATGCGCACGCTCCCCCGCTGGCTGCTCGTCCCGGCGGCGCTCGGGGCCCTGTTCGTCGTCGTGCCGCTCGTGGCGATGGCCGCCCGTGTCGATCTCGCGCCGGGTGCGGACGGGACGGGGGGGCTCTGGTCGCTCGTCACGTCGCCGACCGCGGTCGACGCGCTCTGGCTGTCGCTGCGGACGTCGCTCGCCGCCACCGCGTGCTGCGTCGTCGTCGGCACGCCGATGGCGCTCGTCCTCGCGCGCACGACGTTCCCCGGGCAGCGGGTCGCGCGCGCGCTGGTCCTGCTCCCGCTCGTGCTGCCGCCCGTGGTGGGCGGCATCGCGCTGCTCCACACGTTCGGGCGGCGTGGCCTGATCGGGCAGCACCTCGAGGTGCTCGGGATCGAGATCGCGTTCACGACGACGGCGGTCGTGCTGGCCCAGACGTTCGTCGCGCTCCCGTTCCTCGTCCTCAGCCTCGAGGGCGCGCTGCGCACCCAGGACACCCGGTTCGAGGACGTCGCCGCGACGCTCGGCGCACGCCCGACGACCGTGCTGCGCCGGGTCACGCTCCCCCGCGTGCTGCCGGCGCTGCTGTCCGGCTCCGTCCTCGCGTTCGCGCGGGCCCTCGGCGAGTTCGGCGCGACGATCACGTTCGCGGGCGCGCTCCAGGGCGTGACGCAGACGCTGCCGCTCGAGATCTACCTGCAGCGCAGCGCCGACCCTGACGCCGCGGTCGCGCTGTCGTTCGTGCTCGTCGTCGTCGCGGTGGTGATCACCGCCGGGGTCCACGGTCCGCGCGTGCTCGACGGCGCGGGTGCCGGGCGCTCAGGTCCGGGGCCGAGGTGGGGACGCGCGCCCGACCTACCATCCGCGCCGCTCGTTCCTCGCGACGCTCCCGCCAGACCCGCCACGGTCGGGCGCGCGTCCCTACCCCGACCCCTCGTCGGTCGCCGGGCCTCGGCGCGTGTCGGGCGACGGACCCCGGCGGAAGTCGCCGAGGCGACCATGGGTGCGGCGGAGCCGGCCGCCTCGCTCGCCGTGCGGGCCGTCGTGCCGGGGCGAGGGCTCGACGTCGACCTCACGGTCGCTCCCGGAGAGGTCGTCGCCGTGCTCGGGGAGAACGGGTCGGGAAAGTCGACGCTGCTCCAGGCGGTCGCCGGGCTGCTGCCCCCCGCCGCGGCCCGGTCCGCTCGCGTCACGGTCGACGGGGCCGACGTCACGCGCGAGCCGCCGCGCGGCCGACGCGTCGCGTGGCTCAGCCAGCGCCCGCTCCTGTTCGAGCACCTCTCGGTCGTCGGCAACGTCGCGTTCGGCCCGAGGGCTCGCGGTGCCGGGCGAGGCGCGGCCGGCGCCACCGCGCTCGACGTCCTCGCAAGGGTCGGCGTCGACGACCTCGCGGGACGCCGCGCGACCGAGCTGTCCGGCGGCCAGGCGCAGCGGGTCTCGATCGCCCGCGCCCTCGCGACGGACCCGCGCGTCCTCCTGCTGGACGAGCCGCTCGCGTCGCTCGACGTCGGGGTCGCGCAGCGCGTGCGCTCGGTGCTGCACGACGCGCAGCGCGACCGGCCGCGCACGACGCTGCTCGTCACCCACGACCTGCTGGACGTGCTGCTCCTGGCGGACCGCGCCGTCGTGCTCGAGGACGGCCGCGTCGTCGAGGACGGCCCGGCCACCGAGGTGCTGACGCGTCCGCGGTCCCGGTTCGCGGCGAGGCTCGCGGGCGTCAACCTGCTCGCCGGAGTGGTCTCGGACGTCACCGAACCCGTGCCGGTCTCGACGCGGTCCGCCCTCAGGGCTGTCGAAGCCGTCGAGGCCGTCGAGCACGAGGCGGCGCTGTCGGTCGGCGGCACCGAGACCGGGGTGCTGGGGACGGCGGGCGAGCCGCTCGCCGTCGGCTCCGCGGCCGTGGCCGTCTTCGAGCCGCGGACGGTCGCGGTCCACCGCGCGACGCCGGAGGGCAGCCCGCGCAACGCGTGGCGCGTGGTCGTCACGAGCGTCGAGCCGCACGGCCCGCTGCTGCGCGCGTGGGGCCGGGTCGAGCGGGACGACCTCCGGCCGGGCGAGCGGTCCGCCGTCGTGCGCGACGACGCCCCGCGCCTCGCCGCCGACCTCACCCCGCGCGCGGTGGCCGAGCTGCGCCTCGCGCCCGGCGAGAGCGTCTGGTTCGTCGTCAAGGCGGCGGAGGTCCGGCTCCACGCGCGCTGACGGGACCGCCTGCCGGGACCCATCCCCCTCGGGCCTCTCGCCGTTCCCGGGTGAGCGTCAGCCGATCCGGGGTTGCGCGCCGCGGATCCGCCCGGGTGGACACGACCCCGGGTTCGGCGGGTCAGACTGACGAGGACGGCGAGACGCCGCCGAGCGCGCTGCGCACCTCGCCGACCAGCGCCGCCATCGCCGCCTCGGCCCGCTCCGCGTCGCCTTCCGCGACGGCGTGCGCGACGGCCTCGTGCTGGTCGAGCGCCTCGGGGACGGGCGACGCAGGCATGAGCCCGAGGTGCGTCCGGCCGGAGAGCACGGCGGCGACGACGTCGGCGAGCGCCCCGAACATCTCGTTGCCGCTCGATCGGAGCAGGAGCTCGTGCATGCGCACGTCGAGCGCGAGGAACTCCTCGAGGTCTCCCGCCTCGCCGAGCATCCGCATGCGCGCGGCGGTCGCGACGAGCTCGTCGCGGACCTCCTGCGTCGCGTTCCGTGCGGCGCCCGCCGCGGCGAGCGGCTCGACGGCGTGGCGCAGCTCGGTGAGCGTGCGGAGCTGCGCGTCACGACCGGGACCCTCGAGCCGCCAGCGGATGACGCGCGGGTCGAGCACGTTCCAGGCGTCCATGCCGAGCACGACGATGCCCACGCGCCGCCCGGAGCGGACGAGGCCGAGCCCTTCGAGGAGGCGCATGACCTCGCGGGCGACGGTGCGCGAGACGCCGAACTCGGTCCCGATCGCGTCGAGCGTGAGGGGCGTGCCGGCGGCGACGTCGCCGCTGGTGATGCGACGCCCGAGAGAGTCGAGCACGGTGGTGTGCAGGACCGTCGTCGCCATGACGTCGAGCCTAGTGGTGACCATTGGTGTGATCAATCACTTGCCAATGGTGTGATCAATGATGCATCCTCGAACGCACGGCGCGACGGCCGCGCCGCGACACCGACGTCGACGGTCGACGTCGGTCCGAACGGACCGGACAGGAATCCGCATGGACAGCACGGAACGCGAAGACGCTCCCGGCACGCCGGCGCAGGCGCCCGGCTCCACCGCACCAGCACCCGAGCACCTCGTCGTCATGGGCGTGGCCGGCTCGGGCAAGACCACGGTCGCGACGCTCCTCGGCGACCACCTCGGCATCACCTACGCCGAGGCCGACCAGTTCCACCCGCAGGCCAACATCGACAAGATGAGCGCGGGCACCCCGCTCACCGACGAGGACCGCTGGCCGTGGCTCGAGGCGATCCGCGACTGGCTGAGCAGCGAGGCCGACGCCGGCCGGTCCGGCGTCGTGACGTGCTCCGCGCTCAGGCGCTCGTACCGCGACCTGCTGCGCACCGCGCGCGGCCAGGTGTGCTTCGTGCACCTCGACGGGTCGCCCGAGCTCCTGGCCGATCGCATGCAGCACCGGAGCGGGCACTTCATGCCGACGTCGCTCCTGCCGTCACAGCTCGCCACGCTCGAGCCCCTGACCGACGACGAGCGGGGCTTCCGGCTCGACATCGCCGCGCCGCCCGAGCAGCTCGTGGAGGAGATCCTCGCGCGAGCGCACCTGCGCGGCACCGCCGAGGCCCGCTGACCTACCTGACCGCATCCCCACGACGTCGACGGAGACACCCATGCCCCCCGAGGACTGGACCCAGACCCTGACCGCGGGCCCGCTGCTCGCGATCGCCGCGGGCGCCATCGCGCTCCTGCTGTTCCTCATCATCAAGCTCAAGCTCCACGCGTTCCTCGCCCTGATCGTCGTCAGCCTGCTCACCGCGCTCGTCGCCGGCATCCCCACGGGGTCCGTCATCGAGGTGCTCACGGCAGGGTTCGGCACGACGCTCGCCACCGTCGCCCTGCTCGTCGGGCTCGGTGCGATGCTCGGCCGGCTCGTCGAGACGAGCGGCGGCGCCCAGGTGATGGCCGACTTCCTCATCGACAAGTTCGGCGAGAAGCGCGCACCGTTCGCGCTCGGGCTCGCGTCCCTCATCTTCGGGTTCCCGATCTTCTTCGACGCCGGCCTCGTCGTGATGCTGCCGATCGTCTTCTCGGTCGGGCGCAAGCTCGGCGGGTCGCTCCTGCTCTACGGCCTCCCCGTCGCGGGTGCCTTCTCGGTCATGCACATCTACGTGCCGCCGCACCCCGGCCCCGTCGCCGCGACCGAGTTCCTCGGCGCGAACATCGGCATCGTCATCCTGCTCGGCCTCGTCGTCGCGATCCCCACGTGGTACGTCACGAGCTACCTGTTCGGCCGCTACGTCGGGAAGCGCATCGACCTCCCGATCCCCGCGATCCTCGGCAAGGCCGACGAGGACCAGCTCGAGAACCCGCCGAAGTTCGGCACGGTCATCACGATCCTCCTGCTGCCGCTCATCCTGATCTTCGCCAACACGGGCCTCGACGCGCTGGGGGCCGCGGGCGCCGTCGACCGCGAGAACCCCGGCGTGCTCGCCCTGCGGGCCATCGGCGCGACGCCCGTCGCGCTGCTCATCACCGTGCTCGTCGCGGCCTGGGTCCTCGGCAAGCGCCGCGGCGTGACCGGGACGGCGCTGGAGAAGACCCTCGACTCCGCGCTCGGGCCGGTCTGCTCCGTCATCCTCATCACGGGCGCGGGCGGCATGTTCGGTGGCGTGCTGCGCGCCACCGGCATCGGCGACGCGCTCGCGGAGGTGCTCAGCGACCTCGGCCTCCCCGTGATCGTCGCCGGGTTCCTCATCGCCGCGATCCTGCGTGTGGCGCAGGGGTCGGCGACCGTCGCGCTCACTACGGCGGCCGGCCTCATCGCCCCGGCGGTCGAGGCGGGATCCTTCAACCCGGTCGAGCTCGCCGCGATCGTCGTCTCGGTCGCCGCCGGGTCGGTGGTGCTCAGCCACGTGAACGACTCCGGGTTCTGGCTCGTCGGCCGCTTCTTCGACATGGACGTCAAGACGACGCTGAAGACCTGGACCGTCATGGAGACGGCCATCGGCGTGATGGGCTTCGCCATCGCCGCCCTGGTGTTCGTCGTCGCCTGACGAGACCCGACCGACCGCGGTGGGTAGGTGGACTGACTACCGGTAGAAAATTAATCTACCTATGTGACTCGTACCGTGCGGCAGCAGTGGCTCCACGGGCTTCTCGACGCGTGCCTCCTGTCCCTGCTCGACGAGAGCAGGGACTACGGACGAGGGCTCGTCGAGAGGCTCGTGCAGGCCGGGTTCGACGAGGTCCCGGGCGGGACGCTGTACCCGGCGCTCCTGCGCCTGGAGACGCAGGGCCTCGTGCGCACCGAGAAGGAGCCGTCCACCTCCGGTCCACCGCGGAAGTACTACGAGCTGACCGACGACGGCCGCGCGGCCGTCCGAGAGCGCCGGGTGGCGTGGCGCCAGTTCCGCACCGCTGTGGACGCCGTCGTGAAGCCCTCGGAGACCGCGACCGCCCGGAACGGCGCGACGCCATGACGACGGCCGAGGAGTGGACGAGACAGCTTCGCGGTCGCCTGACCGACCTGGGGATCGGCGTCCCCCAGGCCGACGAGCTCGCCGCGGACGCCCTGTCCGAGTCCCGGGCCGCCGACGTCGAGCCGGCCGCGATGTACGGGCCCGCCGTCGCCTACGCCGGGACGCTGGCACAGGCCGCACGGTCCGGCGCCGCCGCCGCGGCGCCGCTGCCGCGCGTGCTCGGCCCGGTCGTCCTGCGGCTGCTGGGCGTGTCCAAGCGCTACCGGCGGCGACACGTCCTGCGCGACGTCGACCTCACCCTCCGGGCAGGCGAGGTGGCCGCGGTCGTGGGCGCCAACGGCTCCGGGAAGTCGACGCTGCTCAACATCTGCGCCGGGTCGACCAGGCCCTCGTCCGGGACGGTCGAGCGCACCGAGCGGATCGGGTACGCGCCCCAGCAGAACGGCGTCGCCCCTCTGCTGACACCCTCGGAGCACTTCCGGCTCTTCGGAGCAGCCCACCGGATGACCGCCCGGAAGTCGGTGGCGCTCGGCGATCACCTCGCCGCCCAGCTCGGGTGGCGGGCGCGTACGGACGGCGTCGTGGCACAACTGTCGGGTGGGACGCAGCAGAAGCTCAACGTCGTGCTCGGCGAGCTCGGCCGGCCCGACCTGATCCTGCTGGACGAGCCATACCAAGGGTTCGACCAGGACTCGTACCTCGACTTCTGGGACCAGCTGTTCCGCTGGCGGGACGCCGGTGCCGGCGTCCTCGTCGTGACGCACCTCCTGCACGACCTCGACCGGGTCGACCACGTGCTCGAGCTGGCCCCGGTGGAGGAGACGTGATGCTGCTGACCGTCGCGACGACGAGCCTGCGCGAGTTGAGCAGGCGACGCGTCGCGCTGGTGCTCGTCCTCCTGCTCCCGCTGGTCTTCTACCTGGTCCGCCTCGACGTGCACTGGCAGGCGATCCGGTTCCTCGCCCTCGGGATCGGCTGGGCGGTCGCGACGCTGTCGCTGTTCAGCCACGTCGGCTCGCGCCACCTCGACCGGCGGCTCAGCGTGGTGGGCGCACGGCCCACCACCCTGTTCTTCGGCCGACAGCTCGCGCTGCTCGCCGTCGGGCTGGTCATGGCCGGTGTCTACTTCGGTCTCGTCGCGATCACCCAGCCCGACCTGCCGCGGCTTGGCGGCATCGCGCTGCTCCTGGTCACGACGGTGTGCGTCGCCGCGCCCCTGGGCGCGCTCGTGAGCCTGGTCATCACGCGCGAGCTCGAGGGAGCGCTCGCGCTGCTCTCGATCATGTCGCTCCAGCTCCTGGTCGATCCTTCCGGTTCCCTCGCCTGGCTCCTCCCGCTGTGGTCCACCCGCGAGCTGTCCGGCTATGCCATCGACGGCAGCACCGGGACCGACTCCCTCACCGCAGGTCTGGCCCACTTCGCCCTCACGGCCACGCTGTGCGTGCTCGTCGCGTGGGTCGTGAGCATCGCGCGACTCCGCCCCGCCGAGATCCGGCCTCCCTCGTGAGAGCGAGGCCGGGCCGAGGTGACGCCCCGGGGCGGTCACGTCGCCTGCCCCGCCCACGTCCTGCGCGACCGCGCCACGGAGACCGCCCGGGCGCGAGGCCCGGGCGGTCCCGTGATCGGTGAGGTCAGCCCCGCTCGGTGAACACCGGGGCGTACGCGTCCGGGTCCGCGAGCCACGGCTTGCGGCGCAGGCGTCGCATGACCAGCCCGACGAGCGTGAGCCCGCCGGCCATCAGCAGCAGGCCGAGGTCGTCACCGCCGGCGCCCGTCGTCGCGAGAGCAGTCGGCCCCGACGCGGCGACCACCGGACCCGCCGTGCCGACCCCACCGGTCGTCACGGCACCGCTCCCCGAGCCGGTCGGGTACTGCACCAGGATCACCGTGCCGTCCGAGTCGTTCGAGCCGCCCGAGCCGCCCGGGGTCGTCGGGTCGGTCGGGTCCGTCGGGTCGGTCGGGTCGGTCGGGTCCGTCGGGTCCACCGGGTCCGTCGGGTCCGTCGGGTCCGTCGGGTCCGTCGGGTCCGTCGGGTCGGTCGGGTCGGTCGGGACGACGGCGGCCGGGCAGGCGAGGCTCGCGTCGCCCAGGAGCCCCACGCCGATGCAGGAGACGTCCACCGGGACCGTCACCGGCAGGTCGACGTCGAGGTCGGGCAGCCCGTCGACCAGACCGCCGTCACCGACGACGCCGTCCAGCAGACCGCCGTCACCGGCGACCCCGTCCAGCAGACCGCCGGTGTCCCCGCCGCCGACCAGGTCGTCGCCCAGCAGGTCCTCGACCAGACCACCGTCACCGAGGACGCCGTCGAGGACACCGTCAGCGTCACCGTTCCCGAGGAGGTCGTCCACGAGGCCGCCCGCGCCGAGAAGCTCGTCGAGCAGACCGCCGTCGTCACCCGTGGCGCCGTCGCCGCCCGTCCCCGGACCCGAGCCCGAGCCCGAGCCCGAACCGGAACCGACGACGGCGTCGCCGACCACGCCGATCGCCACGTCGGACACGTCCACCGGGATCGTGACCGGTGCGTCGACGTCCACGTCGGACGAGCTGTCGTCGGTGGTCGCGCCGCCGGGTGCCGGGGTCTCGCCCGCGGTGCCCTCCGCCGGGGAGGTCACCACCGCGTCGCCCAGGACGCCCACCGCGACGCCCGACACGTTTACCGGCACGGTCACCGGCGCGTCGACGTCGACGGTCCCCGCCTCACCCTGCGCGGGCGGCGACGCGGGCGCGCCCGCTCCTCCGCCCGTCGTGGGCTGCGTCACGGTCGCGTCGCCGAGGACACCCACCGCGACACCGGACACGTCGACCGGGACGGTCACCGGTACGTCGACGTCCACGTCGGGAGCTGCTGCGGCCGGTTCCGCCGGTGCGTCCTGCGACGGAGCGGGAGCCGAAGCCGGAGGCTCCGGTGCGGGCTCCACCGCGGCGTCGCCGAGGACGCCCACGGCGACGCCGGAGACGTCCACCGGGACGGTCACCGGCACGTCCACGGCGACGTCCGCGGGCTCGGCCACCGGTGCGGAGGCCGCTTCGGGTGCCGGTGCGGGGGCCGCCTCGGGCGCCGGGGCGGGGCCTCGGCCGGGGCGACGCTCGCGTCGCCGACCACCCCCACCGCGACGTCGGACACAGAGATCGGCACGTCCACGGGGACGTCGACCGAGACGTCGGGCAGGACGTCCACGACGTCGCTCAACGGAGCGTCGACCGAGACGTCGATCCCGAGATCGCCGAGGAGGTCGCCCTCGGCAGCGTGGGCCGCTCCGGCCCCGACGGCCAGCAGGCCGCCTGTGACGAGCGCTGTGCGCAGCGCACGCCGGAAGAAGATGTGCATGATGTGCTCTTTCCTGGTCTGAGGTGGTGGCGCTCGGTGCGCCGGGTCGCGTGCCGTGCTCGGGGCACGGCGCGACCGCCTCAGGCAGGAGAGACCGGGACCTCGAAGAAGGTCGACGGGTGCGCGGACCGCGCGTCGTCGACGACGACGGTCCAGGAGTCGGGGGCCGCCAGGGCCGCGTGGGCGCCGAGCGCCGCGTCGGCGCCGCCGCCGGCCGTGCGCGGGGTCACGCTGCCCGACGGCGCGGGCGCGGTGCCGAGGGCCCCGTCCGCGGGGCCGTGGTGCCCGCCGTCGGTCCCGGACGCGCCGGCCGGCGTCGCGACCGTGGCCTCCGGGAAGCCCTCGCCGGCGACGTCCTGCGTCACGGGCGAACCCGGCGCGGCGAAGGAGCGCGAGACGCCGGCCCCGGCCGACGACGACGCGGGCGCGCCGCTCGGGGGTCCGGCGACGGCGGCGGTCCCCGGCGCCGCAGGGGCGTCGGAGGCGCCCGGCGGCTGGGAGGTCGAGCCTCCCGGCGGCGCTGGCGTGCCGGGGGTCCCGGGGCCGGTGCCACCGGGTCCCGGTACCTGAGGCAGCAGCGGCGCCAGGGGGTCGACCGGCGCGAGGAGCCCGGTGATCGGGCCGAGGACCGGGTCGGTGATCGGCGCGAGCTCGTCGGTCACCGGCGCAAGCAGGTCGAGGACCGGCGTGGTCACGGGCGCCAGCGGCGCGGTCGCCGCGAGCACCGGGTCGAGGACCGGCGCGAGAGCGCCGACCACGGGGGTGACGACGTCGGTCACGGTGTCGAGGGCCGGCGTGGTGACCGGCTCGACCGCGTCGACGACCGGGCGGACGACGGGAGCGACGGGCTCCGTCACCGCCTCGACGACCGGGACGACGGGCTCCACCACCTGCTCCACCACCGGAGCGACCGGCTCGGCCACGGCGTCGACGACGGGTGCGACGGGCTCCACCACCTGCTCCACCACGGGAGCCACAGGCTGAGCGACCGCCTCGACCACCGGGGCGACGGGTGCGGTCACCGGCGCCACGACGTCGCGCGCCACCGGCTCGACGACGTGCTGCACGACCGGTGCGGCGACCGGCTCCACCACGTGCTCGACCACCGGCTCGACGACGGTCTGCACCGTCGACGTGACGGGGTCGAGGACGGCGCCGAGGCCCAGCGGGTCACGCTCGGCGGCGCTCGCACCACCGGCGGTCGCGACGGCCAGGCCGAGCCCGAGGCCCGCACCACCAAGGGTCAGCAGGCCACGCAGCGCCCAGCGGCGGACGCCGGAGCGTCTGCGCTGCTGTCCCTGCGTCTCGTCCACGACCGT
Organism: Cellulosimicrobium sp. Marseille-Q4280; assembly: GCF_943181405.1. GTDB lineage: Bacteria > Actinomycetota > Actinomycetes > Actinomycetales > Cellulomonadaceae > Cellulosimicrobium. The sequence continues at coordinate 170,971 of NZ_CALPBY010000001.1, read as the reverse complement.
CCCCTGTGTCGATCCCCCATGGCCGGCCCGTCGCAGGACCGGTCCGGGCCACGGTAGGCAGAGTGCCGCCGGTCACACCACCCGACGCACCGATTTTCACCCGACCGTTGCCCCGAACACCCGACCGAGCAGGTACGTGGCGAGCGCAGCGCCGAACCCGATGGCGACCTGCCGGAGCCCGCGCGTCACGGGCGACGTGCCGGACAGGAGGCCGACCGTCGCACCGGTCGCGAGGAGCGCGATCCCGACGAGACCGCCGGCGACCGCCACAGCCGCCGCTCCCGTCAGGCCCAGCAGGTAGGGCAGGACCGGGATGAGCGCACCCGACGCGAAGAAGAGGAACGACGACACGGCCGCGCCGATCGCCGTGCCGTGGGTCTCGTGCTCGTCGACCGAGGGGGCGGGCGCGATCTCCGTCTGCGCCGTGTAGGTCGAGAGCACCTCGGACGCGTGCGCCTCGGCCTCGCCCGCAGTCATCCCGCGCGCCCGGTAGACCAGCGCGAGCTCGTTCGCGTCGACGTCGAGGTCGGGCAGCGCGGCCGACGCGTGCGGGCTCGGCGTCGACGCGTCGAGGAGCTCGCGCTGCGAGCGCACCGACACGTACTCCCCCGCGCCCATCGACAGCGCCCCGGCCAGGAGCCCGGCGAGCCCGGAGAGCAGGACGGTCTGGTTCGAGGCACCCGACGCCCCGATGCCGAGGATGAGCGCGAGGTTGGAGACGAGACCGTCGTTCGCCCCGAACACGGCGGCGCGGAACGTCCCCGACATGCGGTTCCGCCCCCGGGTCGCGAGGCCGCGCACGACCTCCTCGTGGATGCGCTCGTCGGCGGCCATCGTCGCGGTCGCGTCCGCGTCGGTCTCGTACGACGACCGCGACTCGGCCCGCTGCGCGAGCGCGAGGACGAACACGCCACCGAAGCGCCGTGCGAGCGAGCCCAGGCTCCGGGTGCGCCAGTCGCCGCGCAGCGGCCGCCCGACGTCGTCACCGAGGAGGTCGAGCCAGTGCTGCTCGTGGCGCCTCTCGGCGTCGGCCAGTGCGAGGAGGATCTCGCGCTCCTCGCCGCTGCGCCGGCTCGCGAGGTCACGGTAGGACGCCGCCTCCGCACGCTCGTCGGCGAGGTACCGGCGCCACCGGCGCACGTCGCGGGCGCTCGGGGCGACGCCGGCGGATGGTTCTGCGGGCACGCCGGACGACGGCTCGGGGGAGGTGGCCATGCCTCCCATGATGGCGATCTTTCGCGTCCTGGTGTTTCGCCTCCCCGAAGACGGGGACGGCGGTGTCCGTCTGACGCCGTCCGTCGGCACGTGGTTGGATCGACGGCATGACCACACAGCCTGAACGCCCCGAGATCGACGCGCCCGAAGGGCCCGCACCCACCGAGCTCGTCGTCGAGGACGTCGTCGTCGGCGACGGACCGGAGGCCACCCCCGGCTCGACCGTCGACGTCCACTACCTCGGCGTCGAGTACGAGACCGGCGACGAGTTCGACGCGTCGTGGAACCGCGGCCAGTCGATCAACTTCCCGCTGCGCAGCCTCATCGCGGGCTGGCAGCAGGGCATCCCCGGGATGAAGGTGGGCGGGCGCCGCAAGCTCGTCGTGCCGCCGGAGCTCGCCTACGGCCCCGCCGGCGGCGGCCACCGCCTGTCCGGCAAGACGCTGATCTTCGTCATCGACCTGCTCGGCGTCTCCTGACCTGCACCGCCTCTCCCGCGAGGTAGCACCCCGGTCCGCGAGGTAGTACCGCGGTCTTCAGACCGGGGTACTACCTCGCCGGAGCGGAGCACGAGACCAGAGCCGCCTCGCGATCAGACGGCGACGGGTCCGGGTTCGTGACGCCCGACGTCAGTACGGACCGTTCCCGGCGGGCGGCGCGGACCCGGACCACCGCGTCGACGACGACGCCGACGAGCACTCCCCCGACGACACCGACGACCACGGCCAGGAGCGGGCTGTCGCCGAGCCAGGCGGCCGCGAGCGTGCCGACCGCGACGGAGTACGCGGACCACACCACGGACGCGACCGCCGAGAGTCCCATGAAGCGCCGCCGCGAGAAGCCCACCGCACCGGCCGTGACGTTGACCGCCGTCCGCCCGACGGGCACGAACCGCGCCGCCAGGACGACGGACGCGCCGCGACGGTCGAGCGCTCGTGCCGCCCAGCCCACGGTGCGCTGCCCGCGGGAGCCACGCAGGGCGGGGAGCGCCCGTGTCCCGAGCGCGCGACCGAGCGCGTAGGCGAGCTGGTCACCGCACCACGCGCCGAGCGCCGCGACGAGCAGGACGAGCCCCCAGGCCACCCCGCCGCCCGACTGCGCCCCGACCGCGAGCATGACGATGACCGTCTCGCCGGGGATCGGCGGGAAGAACCCGTCGGCCGCGGTCGTCGCGAAGAGCGTCGGCAGCGCCCACACGGAGTCGACGAGCGCGAGCAACCATGACTCGACCTGTCCCCACAGCTCTCCCACCCACGTGACCATGTCCCCACCCTCGACGACCGGCCCTGCCTCCCACCATGGGGTATCCCCCCGGTTCTCCCCTGAGGCGACCCCGACCGTGCCGCGGGAGAACCGGGGTCCCCGACGTCGTGCCGCGGGACGGGACGGCAGGTCCCTCGGGGCCCGTCGACCTCGACGCCGGACGCGTGCACGACGTCGTCCCCGGACGGGAGACAATGTGCCCCGACGCATTCGCCTCCCCGCGCCGCAGCCCGCGGACGGGGACGTCCGTGATCGAGGAGCACAGTGGATCGAGGAGCGCAGTGATCACTGTCAGCACCGACGGCTCGTGCCTGGTCAACCCCGGCGGGGCGATCGGATGGGCGTGGATCAACCACGACGGGTCGTTCGACTCCGGCGGTGCCGTGAGCGGGACCAACCAGGTCGCCGAGCTCACGGCCCTCCTCCAAGCCGTCCGCTCGCACCCGGGTGCCGAGCCGCTGCTCATCGAGTCCGACTCCCAGTACGCGATCAAGTGCGCGTCGGAGTGGGTCGTCGCGTGGAAGCGCAAGGGCTGGCGGACCGCCGGCGGTCAGCCGGTGAAGAACCTCGAGCTCGTGCAGGCCATCGACCGGGCGATCACGGAGCGTGCCGGGCCGGTGCGCTTCCGCTGGGTCCGCGGCCACGTGGGCGACCCGTTCAACGAGCGCGCGGACCAGCTCGCCGGCCTCGCCGCCCAGGACTGGGCCGCCGGTCGCGGCGACCTCGACGGGACCCTCGTCCCCGAGCTCGGCGACCCCACCGCCGCTCCCGGGCGAGCCGCGCCGTCGTCCGCCGCGACGGCTGCGACGGCTGCGACGGCTGCGACGGCTGCGACGAAGGCTGGTGCGGCGGCCCCCGACTGGGGCATGGACACGCTCTTCGACTGATCTTCCGCCCCGCCGAGAACGACCTGAGGGTCGTCATCCCGGCGAGAACGACCTCCATGTCGTGCTCGGCAGCGAGCAGCGTCGTGCTCGGGCGTCGGGGGCGGGTGCGACCATGGAACGGTGACCGTCGCGCCGAGCACGGGCCTGGAGCCCGCCGAGCACGGGCCTGTCGACCGTTCTCGGCCGGAACCGGTGGCCGATCCCGTGCTCGGCACGGATGAGCCCCGCGCCCGACGCCTCACCTCCGACCGGCCGGTCGACCTCCACCTCACGCTCGCCCGGCTCCGGCGCGGGCCCTACGACCCGACCGTCCGCGTGTCGCCGTCCGGCGAGGTCTGGCGGACGAGCCGTCTCGCGTCCGGACCCGTCACGTGCTGCCTCGTCCAGGCGGGGCCGCGCGACGTCGTCTGCCACGCGTGGGGCCCCGGCGCCGAGGAGGCGCTCGACGGGCTCCCGGCCCTCCTGGGCGAGCACGACGACGCGTCCGGGTTCGTCCCGCCGCCCTCGCTCCACGACGTCCACCGCCGCGCGGCCGGTCTGCGCGTGCCCCGGACCGGACGCGTCCTCGAGGCGCTCGTGCCCGCGATCCTCGAGCAGCGCGTGCAGACCGTCGTCGCGTGGCGCTCCTGGATCTCGCTGGTGCGCCGGTACGGCGAGCCCGCCCCCGGTCCCGCGGGCGGGGTGGGGATGCTCGTCGTGCCCGACGCCGCCACCTGGGTGGGCATCCCGAGCTGGGAGTGGCACCGGGCCGGGGTGGACCCGGGACGCGCGCGGACCGTGCGCGCGGCGGCGCAGGTCGCGCGACGGCTCGAGGAGTGCGCCGACGTGCTCGACGCCCACGGGGCGCCCGCAGCGCACGCACGGCTACGGCTCGTCCCGGGAGTCGGCGTCTGGACGGCGGCCGAGGTCGCGCAGCGCGCGCTCGGCGACGCCGACTCGGTGTCGGTCGGCGACTACCACCTGTCGAAGGCGGTGGGGTGGGTGCTCGTCGGCGAGCGCGTCGACGACGACCGCATGCTCGAGCTCCTCGCCCCCTACGCGCCGCACCGCTACCGCGTCGTGCGGCTGCTCGAGATCTCCGGGCGCGCGCGACCCCCGCGCCGCGGACCGAAGCTCTCGATCCAGGACCACCGGCAGAACTGACCGGCCGCCCCACCCGTCACTCGGGCAGCGCGCACACCCCGTCGACGCACGCGCCGGCGTCGTCGGAGCCGACCATCGTGAACGTCTGGGCGTCCTCGTGGTGGGGCGCCGCGGCCTCCGCGGCGGACACGGTCATGAGGGTCGTGCGGCGCGGGTTGGCGATGGAGTGGAAGAGCGTGGTGTCGGTCATCGGGAGATCCTCCTCGTGGGATTCACGGGCTCCGGTGCACGTGGGAGTCGGTGCCGGCGGCGGTGCGGGCTTCTGTCCAGTGTCGGTGATACCGCGTCTCGGTTCCACCGCACCGCCTGTGACGTGCGTCGCCCTGGTCGCAGGCCTGTCAGGCTGCGGCACCCTCGGCCGCCGCCTGCTCGAGCACCTGGACGAACACGGCCGGGTCCTGTGCGCCTGAGACTCCGTACCGCCCGTCGACGACGAAGAACGGGACGCCGTTGATGCCGTAGGCGCGGGCCTGCTCGATGTCCGCCTGCACGTCGTCGGCGTACCGGCCGTCCTCGAGCGCGGCGACGGTCTCGTCGCGGTCGAGACCCACCTCGGCGGCGAGGTCGGCCAGGATCTCGGGACGGCCCACATGCTGTCCCTCCTCGAAGTAGGCCTTGAGCAGGCGCTCCTTCATCTCGACCTGCTTGCCGTGCGCCTTCGCGTGGTGCAGCAGCTCGTGGGCGGCCAGCGTCTTCGTGTGCTGCACGGCGTCGAAGTCGTACGCGAGGCCCTCGGCGGCGGCGAGCTGCGTCATCTGACCGAGCATCTGCTCGACCTGCTCGCGCGGCATCCCCTTGTGCCCGGCGAGGAAGTCGACCTCCGTGCCGTCGAAGTCGACGGGGGTGTCGGGGGACAGCTCGAACGAGTGGTACTCGATCTCGACCTGCGGCGCGAAGCCGCTCTCCTCGAGGCGCCCGAGCGCCGTCTCGAGACGTCGTTTGCCCACGTAGCACCACGGGCACGCCACGTCGGACCAGATGTCGATCTTCACCGTCGAGGGGTTCTGCGTCATGTGACGGTTCAACTGTCCAGGAGGCTCACCGATTCCCCGGCGCCGCTGTGACGTGCGACGCCCGGTACAGGTCCTGGAGCAGGAGGATCTCCGCGCCGTGGTGGATCAGCTCGCGGTTCATGTGCGCGACGAGGTGGGCGAACGGGGACTGCGCGTCGATCGGGGTGGCCTGGCTCAGGCCGACCGTGAACATCTCGTCGTCGGGCAGCGCCTCGACGCCCTCGCGCCAGCGGTCCACCCCGCGGCGCAGCCCGTCGACGGCAGGACCCACCTCGCCCGAGAACGGCACCGCGTCGCGCCGCCGCTCGTGGTCGCCGAACGTCCACTCCCAGCGTTCGAAGAACGCCTCCGTGAGGTGCGCGACGAGCCACGCGATCGTGCGGGGCTGCGCCGACTCCGGACCTGCCGGCCACTCCATGACCCACTCCCCCGGCCCGAGCGTCCGGGGCGCGCGCTCCTCCCCGCGCCGCACGACCCGCAGCGCGTCGGGTCCCGGCTCCCACTCGAGCTCGGCCTGCGTCACGGTCGCGAGGCGGTCCGCGAGGACGAGCCAGGAGAACCCGAGCTGGCCCCGCACGACGGCTGCCGCGGTCGGGACCTCGAGGACCGACCAGTCGAACTCCGGGCTGCCGTACGTGTGCTCGTCCTGATCCGTGGCCCGAGCGCCGTCCGTGCCGTCAGTACCGTCAATGCCGTCCGTGCCGCCGCCTTCGCGCGCCATCGTCCTTCTCCTCACCGTGGAGCTGCTCGACCTGCGCGACACTAGGACGAGCCGCCCACACCGGCCCGCCAGACACACACGGACACAGACACAGACACCGACAACGACACCGACCGGAGCCCAGCCTTGCGCGTCCGCCCTCGCACCGTCCTGCTCGTCGCGACCGGGATCGCCGTCGTGCTCCTCGCCGCGCTCGTCGTGTTCCTCGCGGTCAACGGGGTCGACGGCGTCCCGGACTGACGCCGGACCGTCCCTCCGCGCTGCCCGCCGCGCGCCCACGGGGACCGCGGGGGATCCTGCTGGGAGGCCCGAGACCCTCGGACCCCGAGCAGGAAGGCCCCCCGTGACTGCGAACGACACCGCACCCGACCCCCAGCTCGTGCTCGTCCGGCACGGGGAGACCGAGTGGAGCGCGACGGGCAGGCACACCGGCCGCAGCGACATCCCGCTCACCGTCGCGGGCGAGCAGCAGGCCGTCGCGGCGGGCGTGTGGCTGCAGCGGTGGGCCGACGAGCGCGGGCGACGCCCCGCCGTCGTGCTCGCGAGCCCCCGGCAGCGGGCGCGACGGACGGCCGACCTCGCGGGGTTCGCCGACGTGCCGACGGACGACGACCTCGTCGAGTGGGACTACGGGCCGGTGGAGGGCCGCACGACGCGCGAGATCTCCGCCGAGCTCGGACGCGAGTGGCTCGTGTTCCGCGACGGGGTCAACGTGCTCTCCTCGCCCGACGGTCACCGCGGCGAGGCGCTCGACGACGTGGCCGCGCGCTGCGCCCGGGTCCTCGCCCGGGTGGAGCCGACGCTGCGCGACGGCGACGACGTCGTGCTGTTCGCCCACGGGCACGTGCTGCGCGTCCTCGCGACCGTGTGGCTCGGCGTCGAGCCCGGGCTGGGCGCACGCCTGGAGCTCGGCACGGCCACGATCTGCCTGCTCGGGTACGGCCACGGTCTGCGCACGATCGAGGGCTGGAACCTGCCCGCGAACGGCTGACCTCGCGGCGCGGTCCACAGGTGTGGGACGCCCTGGGCCGGCGCGTCACGAGGTGGCACCATGCTCCCCATGGGACTGAGCGAGAAGCACCTCACCGAGGGTGAGCACGTCGTCATGGAGCTCAAGGAGCACGCGAAGGCGCTGTTCTGGCCCCTCGCGCTGCTGGCCCTCCTCGTCGCGGCGGTCGTCGTCGCGGTCGTCCTCGTCCCGGACCCGGTCGTGCGCTGGGTGATCGCCGGCGTCGCGCTCGTCGCGGCCGTGATCTGGGTCTTCGTGCCGTGGCTGCGCTGGCGCACCACCGAGTACACGGTGACCAACAAGCGCATCTCGCTGCGCACGGGCATCATCACGCGCACCGGCCGCGACATCCCGCTCTACCGCATCAACGACGTCAACTACGAGAAGGGCCCGATCGACCGGCTCTTCGGGTGCGGGACGCTCGTCATCTCCGACGCCACCGACAAGCCGGGCCTCGAGCTGCACGACGTCCCCGACGTCGAGACCGTCCAGGTGCGCCTGCACGACCTCCTCTTCAGCGCCGACGACGGCTCCGACGACGGCGAGTGGCCGCCGAACGAGCCGCCGCGCGGCCCCCGGGGCCCTCGCGCGCCGCGCATCCCGCGCGCCGAGCACGGCTGACCTTCAGCGGGACCGTCCCGCGCGCCGAGCACGACGGACGCTCAGCGCGACCATCCCGTCCCCTTCGGCGGGCCGAGGACCTCCGCCAGCCCGGTGCCGAGGCACGCGTGCCACCACGCCCAGTCGTGACCGCCGTCGACCTCGGTGAGGACCACGTGCTCGCGCCGGCCGCGCAGCAGGTCCCGCACCTCGCGGTTCGCGTCCGTGATCGTCCCCTCGTGGGCCCCGACCTGCAGCACCGTGCGGCCCGTGCGCGGGCCCGCGGTCCGGAGCCAGCCGGCGACGTCGCGCGCCGACGCGTCGTCGAGGTCGGGCCACCACAGCGATCCTGACTGCGCGAGGGCGTTCCCGAACCGGTCCGGACGGTGCCGCACCTCCTGGAGCGCCGCGAGACCGCCGAAGCTCTGCCCGGCCACGACGGTCAGGGCGGGGTCGCGCGTGAGGCGGACCCCGCGGTCGGCGAGGTGCCGCGTGACCTCGGGCAGCAGGTGGTCGGCGAGGTCGTCGTAGTACGCCGTGCTGTCGGGCAGGTCCCGTCCGCGCTCGGCCCGGGTCAGGGAACCCACGAGCACGGCGACGAACGGTGTCACCGTGCGGTGCGCGACGAGGGCGTCGAACAGCGAGCGGGCGTCGAGCTGCTCGGCCCAGACCTGGCCGTCGTGCAGCACGACGAGCGGCAGCTCGCGCCGGCCTGCCACCGGGAACCCGGCCGGCGCGTGGCCCGAGCCCGGCGGCACGTACGTCCACACGGGGTAGGCGCCCGCGCCGGGCCGCTGCCAGGTGCGCCGTTCGAGGACGCCGGGCGGCGCGCCGTCGGGCAGTGCGGGCGGGCGGGGCGCGCGCGGGCCGCGGGCGACCGAGCGGGCCTCGCCCCGCAGACCCCGGTACGACGGCGACGGGTTGAGCACGTCGTGGACGGATCGCCCCAGGAGGTCGAGCCACCAGGCGCGCGTCGCCGCGTCGTCCCTGCCGCCCGGGGCGACCGGCTCCTCGTCGAGCGGGAGGAAGCCGTACCCGGAGACCCACTGCGGACCGGTCGCGAACGCCGCCCACCACACGTCGGTCCCGGGCACGTGCTCCATGAGACCGTCGGCGAGGTGCGAGCGGTCGGCGAACGGCTGGACGTCGACGTACACGGCGGCGGCGTGAGCGTCCCGGTGGAGGAAGAGCGTGAGGTCGGTCGTCCCCGGGCCGGGGACGCGCAGCGGCGTGCCGATCCGGGCGACCTCGTCCCACCACGCGTCGGAGCCGACCGCCGCCGGGCCGGCGACGACGGCGCACAGCCTCTCCGCGGCCAGCGACAGCCGCCCGCGCACCCCCTCACGGAGGAGCGGCCGGAGATCACGGACGACGGACGCGGGTGACGTGGCCTGCACGTGACGAAGGGTAGCCGCGGTCGGCTGGGCGCCTCAGTCGTCCACGCCGTGGCCGGCGGCGATCTCGGCACGCTCGCGCAGCTCGTCCGCGAGGGTCGTGTCGCCGCCGAGGTGGGCCGCGAGGAGGCGCCGGGCGATGTCGGCGGCACGCTCCGGGTCGGCCCCGCGGCCGGTCCACGCGCCGAACCAGTCCTGGAGCGTCACGCCGTGCTCCGGCCGGTAGCAGACGGTCACGGCGTCGCCCGCGCGGAGCTCGCCGGTGCGCACGACCCGCAGGTACGCGCCCGTCCGGTTCGCGACGGCGAACCGCTTGACCCACCTCTCCTCGCCCAGGTAGCGCGCGAACGTCGCGCACGGCGTCCGCGGGAGGGTGACCTCGAGCAGCGCCGTGCCGACGGACCACCGCTCGCCCACGACGGCGCCGCTCACCGGGATGCCCTGCACGCGCAGGTTCTCGCCGAACAGGCCCGGCGTGACCTCGCGCCCGAGCTCGCCGGCCCACCACTCGGCGTCGTCCTGCCCGTACGCGTACACGGCCTGCTCCTCGCCGCCGTGGTCGGCGCGGTCGGCCTGCACGTCGGCGTAGAGCCCGAGGCGGCGCACCTTGACGGGCCCGTCGACGGGTCTCTTGTCGATCGCCGTGACACCGATAGGGCCGGCGTCCGGCAGGAGCGCGTGCACGCGGCACACGGCGAGCAGCGCACCGGTCGGGGCGGACGACGCGAGATCGGTCACGGGGGCGGTGGTCGTGGTGCTCATCCTCGGATTGTCGCAGCCCGGGTACCGTCGGGGAATGAGCACCGCCCGTCCCTCCCGCTGGGAGCAGAAGGTCGCCGCCGACCCGTCCCACTCCACCTGGTACGTCGAGAGGTTCCGCAGCATGGCCGCCGACGGCGCCGACCTCGCGGGCGAGGCGCGGCTCGTCGACGCGATGCTGCCGCGCGGCTCGCGCGTGCTCGACGCAGGGTGCGGTCCGGGCCGGGTGGGGGCGGAGCTCGCGGCGCGGGGGCACGTCGTGGTCGGCGTGGACGTCGACCCGGTGCTCGTCGACGCCGCTCGCACCGACCACCCGGGACCGGACTGGCGCGTCGGGGACCTCGCCGAGCTCGACCTCGCCCTCTCGACGTGGGACCTGCGTCCGTGGTCCCCCGACGCAGACTTCCTCGTCGCCGTGCTCTCCGCGTCGTGAGCGCCGCACGACGCGCGGGCGGCCCGGTCCTCTCCTTCGGCCTGCTCGGGGCGGTGGCCGCGTGCGGTGGCGGCGCCGAACCGTCGGAACCCGCACCCCCGCCGGACGCGCTCACGTCCTACGCGGAGGCGGGTCGGGCCCTCCGCGCCGACGTCGACGGCGTGCTCGGCGCCGACGGCTGGGCCGACGACCACGTCCCCACCGCGACGGGGCAGGAGGACGGCCGCTGCGTCGTCTTCCTCCTGGACTCCCACGCGACGCGCGAGGGCTCGGCGTCCTACGACCTGCTCGAGGAGGTTCCCGACGCGATCGCCTCCACGCTCGAGGAGCACGGCTTCGGTGCGCCCTCGGACGTCGTGCACCCGGAGCACGGGGGGTCGGCGTACGTCGAGGCCGAGGACCCCGCCGGGTGGTCGGTCCGCGTGACCGCGGACGGCGACGTCGTGCGCCTCGACCTGTCCGGCCCGGTCGCGCTCGACCCGTGCGACGAGGCCGGCCTGCCGGCGCTCGGCTGACGGAGAGCGCCCGTGCCCTCCTACCGCGTCACGCTCGCCGTCGGGCTGCTGCACCCCGGCGCCGACCCGGAGTCCGTCCTGCCCGCCGCCGTCGCCGCCGGCCGCGAGCGCACGACCGTCGAGGCGTACGACGTCGGCGTCGTGCGCGGTGAGGCGCGCATCACCGTGCGCTTCCTCGCCGACGGAGACGAGGCGGCGCACGCGGTGGCGCGTGCGGTGGAGGCCGGCGTGCGGACCCTCGCGGCGGCGTCGGACCGCCGCCTGACCCGCCGGTGGGGCGCGCGCTGGTACCCCGCCTGAGGAGCGGGCACGAGGGCCTCACAGAACCTACGCAACCGTAGGTTACGGTGGCGTAGTGAACATGCTGGCGACGAAGCCGTGGACGTCCCGCTACGCACCGGGCGTCCCGGCCGACGTGAAGATCCCCGACGAGCCGGTCACCGCTGCCCTCACCGCAGCCGCGGGCCGCTGGCCCGCGCGCGTCGCGGTCGACTTCTTCGGCGCGACGACCACCTACGCGCATCTCGCCGCCGAGGTGGAGCGCGCGGCCGGCGCCCTCCACGACCTCGGCGTGCGGCGCGGTGACCGCGTCGCGATCGTCCTGCCCAACACCACCGCCCACGTCGTGGCGTTCTACGCGGTCCTGCGCCTCGGCGCGGTCGTCGTCGAGCACAACCCCACGTACACCGCGGACGAGATCGCGCACCAGCTCGCCGACTCGGGTGCGAGCGTCGCCCTCGTGTGGACCAAGGCCGTGCCCGCGGTCCTCGCCGCCCGCGACGGCTCGGAGCACGCGGCACCCGACCTCCGCACGGTCGTCGCGGTCGACCTGGCACGCGACCTGCCCACCGCGTCACGGCTGGCCCTGCGCCTGCCCGTGGCGCGCGCCCGCGCCCAGCGCGACGCGTTGCGCGGCCCGGTCCCCGCCGGGGTCCCGGACTGGCACGACCTCGTCCGTCGCGCGCGCCGCCTGCCGCCGGCGCTCCCCCACCCGACCTCCGACGACGTCGCGCTCATCCAGTACACGGGCGGCACCACGGGCACGCCCAAGGGCGCCGTCCTCACGCACCGCAACCTCGTCGCGAACGTCGTGCAGGGCCAGGCGTGGGCCGCGTTCACGGAGGGCGCGGAGGTCGTCTACGGCGTCCTGCCGTTCTTCCACGCGTTCGGCCTGACGTTCTGCCTCACGCTCCCCGCGCGCATCGGCGCGACGCTCGTCGCGTTCCCGAAGTTCGACCCGCAGGCGTTCGTCGCCGCGCAGAAGCGACGCCCGGCGACGTTCCTGCCCGGCGTCGCGCCCATGTTCGACCGGATCGTCGCGGCCGCCACCGGGACCGCGTCCGGCGACGGCTCCGAGGGTCGGGCGGCGGAGCCCCGGGCCGACCTGTCGTCGATCCGGCTCGCGTTCGCCGGCGCGATGCCGATCACCGCAGAGACCGCACAGCGCTGGGAGGACGCCACGGGCGGCCTGCTCATCGAGGGCTACGGCATGACGGAGACGGCACCGGTCGCGCTCGGCAACCCCTGCTCCGACGACCGCCGCCCCGGGACCCTCGGTCTGCCGTTCCCGAGCACCGACATCCGCGTCGTCGACGCCGAGGCGCTCGACGCGGGCGACCTGCGCGACGCGGAGCCCACCACGCCGGACGGCGGCGTCCCGACCGTCCGGGGCGAGCTCCTCGTCCGCGGCCCCCAGGTCTTCCAGGGCTACTGGCAGCGCCCCGACGAGACCGCGGGCCAGCTCCTCGACGACGGCTGGCTGCGCACGGGCGACGTCGTCGAGGTGCCGCTGGACGGTCCCGACGCCGGCACGGTCACGCTCGTCGACCGCATCAAGGAGATGATCGTCACCGGCGGGTTCAAGGTGTACCCGTCGCAGGTCGAGGAGCACCTGCGGCAGATGCCCGGCGTGCGCGACGTCGCGGTCGTGGGCCTGCCCGGGACGGGCTCGGACGAGCAGGTGGCGGCCGTCCTCGTCCTGGACGAGGCGCCCGGCGGTCCGGTCGGGGCCGACGACGGCGGGTCGCCGCCGCGCGTCGACCTCGCCGCGGTCCGGGAGTGGGGCGAGAAGCGCCTCGCCCGGTACGCGCTGCCGCGGACGCTCGCCGTCGTGCCGGAGCTCCCGCGCTCGCAGATCGGCAAGGTCCTGCGCCGCGTCGTGCGCGAGGACCTCCTCGGCCGCGACGACGTCGAGCGCCACCGCGGCTGACGGCGGGCGCCCCCCCCTCGCCGGGGCGGCGCGCGGCCGCCGTAACCTGACTGGCGTCGTCGGCGACGTCCGCGACGCAGGTGGCGGGCGCCGTCGGGCCCCACCACCCGTCGCCCTGAGGAGGCCCCGTGCCCGAGTCCGCCCCACCCACCGCCCTGCCGCACGTCGTGGTGGTCGGCGCCGGGTTCGCCGGTCTCGCCGTGGTCAAGGAGCTCGCGAAGGCCCCCGTGCGCGTCACGCTCGTCGACCGCCGCGTCTACAACACGTTCCAGCCGCTCCTCTACCAGGTGGCGACGGGCGGCCTGAACCCGGGCGACGTCACGTACTTCCTGCGCGGCCTGCGGCTCAAGCAGAAGAACGTGCGGGTCGTGCACGAGCACCTCGTCGGCATCGACCACGAGGGCCGGCGGATCCGGCTCCTCAACGACGAGTGGGTCGGCTACGACTACCTCGTGCTCGCCAACGGCGTCACCGCGAACTTCTTCGGCACCCCGGGCGCCAAGGAGAACTCGTTCCCCATGTACTCGCGGTCCCAGGCGATGAAGATCCGCGACACGCTCTTCGTCCGGCTCGAGAAGGCGGCGTCGACGCCGGGCACCGACGACGGGCTGCGGGTCGTGGTCGTGGGCGGCGGCGCGACGGGCGTCGAGGTCGCCGGGGCGCTCGCCGAGCTGCGCACCGCCGGGCTGCGGCCCGCGTACCCGGAGATCCACGGCGACGCGTTCGAGGTGAAGATCGTCCAGCGCGGCGCCGAGGTGCTCAAGTCCTTCGACCCGCGGCTGCGCCGCTACGCCGCCGAGGAGCTGCGGCGTCGCGACGTGAGCCTGCACCTCGGGGCCGGCGTCGCAGAGGTCCTGCCCGACGCCGTCGTGCTCACCGACGGCACGCGCATCCGCTCCGACCTCACCGTCTGGTCCGCGGGCGTGCACCCGCACGAGGAGGTCGACGACTGGGGTCTGCCGCGCGGCGAGGGCGGTCGCGTCGTCGTGGGCGACGACCTGCAGGTCGAGGGCCTGCCCGGCGTGTTCGCGGCGGGCGACATCGCCGCGTCGCCCGCGGGACTGCCGCAGCTCGCGCAGCCCGCGATCCAGTCCGGCACGCAGGTCGCGCGCAACATCCGGGCCCTCGTCGACGGGCGCCCGACGGCGCCCCTGCACTACTTCGACAAGGGCACCATGGCCGTCATCGGGCGGCGCGCAGCGATCGCCGAGGTCGTCGGGAAGGTCCGGCTCACGCGCGGGGTCGCCTGGCTGGCCTGGCTGTTCGTGCACATCATGGGCCTCATCGGACCGCGCAACCGCCTGACGACGCTCGCGGGCCTGGTCACGCGGTACGGCTTCCCGTTCCACCGCCGGCCCATCCCCATCGTGGGCGACGTGCCGACGATCCGGCCCCCCAAGAAGGGCCCCGGTGCGGCCCGTGCGGCCACCGACCGCACGGACATCGCGGACAGGTCCGCCTGAAACACCCCGGCTCTCGATCGCCGGGGGCAATCGTCCCGTACGCTCGACGTGGGAGCCGCAGGGGGCGGCGCCCACCGATGCCGGGGGGCAGCAGTGCGTTGTGTCGTGCGTCAGAGTGGTGCCGTGGTGACGGCCGTCGTGGTCGTCGCCGTCCTCGGGGCGTGCCGTGCGCCGGTCGATCCCGGCGCGGGCGGGCCCACCACGCCGCCGGGCCCCACGAGCCCGGTGACGGACGCGCCCACCGACCAGCCGACGCCCGCGCCGACGGACGACACCCCGACCACCGACCCGGCGGACCCGGCGCTCCCCGGGGAGAGCGAGGGCGTCGACGTCCGCGTCCGCATCGAGCCCGGCTACACGATGCCCAACCTTGTCGAGGCCTCTCTCGGGCAGGCGCGACGCACGCTCGAGCGCGAGGGAGCGACGACGGTCCAGGTGGTCGACGCGCGTCGTGGCGACGTCGTCGCAGGTCGGTCGAGCGGCTGGACGGTGTGCGAGCACGAGCCCGCTGCGGGGACCTTCACGATCGACGCCGCCGAGGTCGTGCTCACCGCCGCGCCGAACGCTCGCCAGTGCCCCTGACCCGACACTGAGCCGCCCTCCCGCCTGACCCCGAGCCGTCGACCTCTCGACGGCGCCCCGGGCAGCGCCTACGCTCACGATCACACGAGTCCTCGCACCGTCGCGTCTCGTGTGCGACTCGGCTGACCCCTCGGCACGACCGGGGGCGGCCGGCGGGGGCCACTGCCGAGGAGGATGCGTGAGACCACGATCGTTCGTCCCGTCCGCAGCCGCCGCGAGCCTCGTGCTCGCGGTCCTGTCCGCCGCGCCGGTGGGCGCCGCCCCGGCCGGCGCCCTGCGCGCCGCCGCAGACCCGCTCCCGCTCGAGGACCTCGTCACCGGCGACGCGGTCATGGACCGCCTGGTGGACCTGCAGGCCATCGCCGACGCGAACGGCAACAGCCGCGCGCTCGAGACCCCCGGGTACGAGGCCAGCGCCGTGTACGTCGAGGAGGCCCTGACGGCCGCCGGGTACACGCCCGAGCGCCAGTACTTCACGTTCGAGGACCTCGTCGTGGACGACCTGTCGCTCACGGCGGCCGGGGTCGAGCCGACCGATGACCTGTACGCCGCCGAGTTCTCCCCCGCCACCCCGGACGACGGCGTCACGGGGCCGATCGTCCAGCCCGTCGACGACCTGCGCCACGGCTGCACCGCCGCGGACTGGGACGGCGTCGACGCGACGGGCGCCGTCGCGCTCGTCAGCCGCGGCACGTGCGCCTTCTCGATCAAGGTCACGAACGCCATGGCCGACGGGGCCGTCGCGGTGATCCTCTACAACAACGTCGACGAACCGCTGAACCCGACGCTCGGTGCCGCGGGCGCGTGGGTCCCGACGGTCGGGCTCTCGCTGTCGGACGGCCAGGAGATCCTCGCCGCGCTCGAGGGGGGCGCCGCCGCCGAGGCGACCTACGACTACCAGTACCACGTCGACGAGTTCGAGACCTTCAACGTCATCGCCCAGACACCGGGCGGCCGCGCGAACAACGTCGTCATGGCCGGCGCGCACCTCGACGGCGTCGAGGAGGGCCCGGGCATCAACGACAACGGGTCGGGCTC
Organism: Cellulosimicrobium sp. Marseille-Q4280; assembly: GCF_943181405.1. Classification (GTDB taxonomy): domain Bacteria; phylum Actinomycetota; class Actinomycetes; order Actinomycetales; family Cellulomonadaceae; genus Cellulosimicrobium. The sequence continues at coordinate 154,727 of NZ_CALPBY010000001.1, read as the reverse complement.
GATGGCGATCCTCGAGGTCGCGGTCCAGCTCGCCGCCGCCGCGGAGGAGGACGGCTGGCCCGACAACGCGGTGCGGTTCGCGTGGTGGGGCGCGGAGGAGGTCGGGCTCGTCGGCTCGACGCACTACGTCGACGACCTCGTCGCGAACGACCCCGCGGCGCTCGACGACATCGCCACCTACCTCAACTTCGACATGGTCGGCTCGCCGAACTACATCATCGGCGTGTACGACGCCGACGAGTCGACGCACGAGGCCCCGGTCCCCGTGCCGGAGGGCTCGGCCGAGACCGAGGCCGTCTTCACGGACTACTTCGACCAGATCGGGCAGCCGTGGGTCGACACCGAGTTCTCGGGCCGCTCCGACTACCAGGCGTTCATCAACAACGGCGTCCCGGCGTCCGGGCTGTTCACCGGCGCCGACGGCTCGAAGACCGCCGAGGAGGTCGCGCTGTTCGGCGGCACCGAGGGCATCTTCTACGACCCGAACTACCACTCTCCCGAGGACACGATCGACAACGTGGACCCGACGGCGCTCGACATCATGTCGCGCGCGATCGGCCACGCGGTCGCGGCCCTCGCCGACGACACGTTCCCGGTCAACGGCGCGGGCAACCCGGAGCTCACGGCGCTCACGGCCGAGGCCCGCTGCCTGAACGGCACGGCGTACGTCGCGGTGCGCGCGACGAACGACGAGACCGGGTGGGCGGACGTCCGGATCGCCACGGACTTCGGCCAGAAGAAGTTCACGAAGGTCGGGTCCGGCTCGAACGCGTACCAGTCGTTCAGCACCCGCTCGGCGTCGGTCGAGGCCGGCAGCGCCACGGTCAGCGCGTACCGGTGGAACGACGGCGACCCGCGCCACCAGGTGTACGAGGTGCCGTACGACGCGATCAGCTGCGGCTGACGCACGGCGGTGAGCACGAGGACGGCGACCGGGTCCGCACGGACCCCGGTCGCCGTTCTCGTGCAGGGCCCGGGACCTCGGGCCGGCCGCGACCCGCGCTCGGCCTCGGCCTCGGCCTCGGGCGGGACGTGCCCGGCTACTCCGCGAACACCTCGAGGATCGGCGCGTCGCCGGAGGTGAACCGGACGAACCGGCCTACGGTCCCGGGCGTGCGCAGCACCTGCGTCACGACCATCGCGACGTCCGCCCGGGAGACCTGCGACGCCGCGCCCTCCGGTGTCTCGGCGTCGTCCGCGAGGACCGTGATCGCGCCCGTCGGGTCGTCGTCCGTGAGCGTGCCCGGCCCGAGGATCGTCCACTCGAGGTCGGTGCCGCGCAGGTGGTCGTCCGCGGCGAGCTTCGCGTCGGCGTACGCGAAGAAGCTGCTGTCCTCCGGGACGCCGTGCTCGGGGACGGAGCCGACCCACGACACCATGACGTAGCGACGGACCCCCGCCGACGCCGCGGCGTCCATCGAGCGGATCGCGGCGTCCCGGTCGACGGCGTACGTGCGCTCCGGTGCGCCGCCGCCCGCGCCGGCCGACCACACGACCGCGTCGAACCCGTCGAGCGCCGCGGCGATCTCCTCGGTCGACGCGTGCTCCACGTCGAGCAGGACGGGCTCCGCGCCGAGGGAGCGGACGAGCGGCACCTGCTCCTCGCGCCGCACGACTCCCGCCGCGTGCTCACCGCGGTCCGCGAGGATCGGCAGGAGCAGCCGACCGACCTTGCCGTGCGCTCCGATGACGGCGACCTTCATGGGGCGTCCTTCCGTGGGGGTGCTGGATGTGGCTCCACCGTGGCCCGGGAGCCGGCCCGCCGCCACCCGGGACGAGGCTCAGACGCGCGGCGCGGGGGCGTGGATGCCGCGGGGCACCCACCCGAGGACGCCCGGACGGCCCAGGAGGTCCGCGGCGTACCACGCGGTCGCGAGCCACATCTCGGTGCCCTGGAGGCTCGGCAGCCCGTCCGGAACCCCGGACACCGTGCCGCCCCGTGCCGTCCGGGACCCCTCCGGGGCGAAGGCCAGACCGTCCGGCGTCCAGCGCTCGGCGATCCCGTCGAGGACGTGGCGCGCGACGTCGTCCGCCTCGGCCCTTCGGTAGCCGTCGGCGCCGCACCGGCGCGCCCACCACAGCAGGTGCACCACGTCGAGCGCGTCGCAGGCCGTGACTCGCGGCGCGTCGAGCACCCCGCAGGACGCGTGCCGCAGCACCGAGTCGGTGAGCTCGCGCCCGAGCCCGAGGGCCGTCCCCCACTGCGCGAACGTGCCGCGCACCAGCCGGTACGTCCCGTTGACCGGCTCGCGCCACCCGTCGGACGCGCGCGGGGCGCCCCAGAGCCCCGTCACCGGGTCGCGGTGCTCGACGAGCCAGCCGACGAGGGCCTCCCGCGCCCCTGCGGGCACCTCGACGCTGGCCTCGCCCGCGAACGTCAGCGCGGTCCCGACGGTGTCGATCGTCGACCCCGCACCCCACGCGTTCGTCGCCCACGGCAGCGCCTCGACCCTCCGCACGACCTCGGCGGCGCTCGCGGCCACGGACGGCACGGCGGGCAGCGTCGCACCGAGCAGGTCGAGCGCGTACCCGACGCACAGCACGTGGTACGCGGCCGCGCCGTCGGCCCACGCGCCGTCGGGCTGCGCGTCCTCAGGTTGCGCGCCGTCGGGCCCCGCGCCGTCGGGCAGGACCTTCTCCCCGTGCCCGAGCTCCGGGGTGCGACCGTCCGGACCGACGAGGTCCGTGAGGCGCCGGACGTGCTCGTCGCGCGACAGACCCGCGGGCGTGCCACCCGCGAGCGCCGCGAGCTCGACGGCGTCGCAGTGGGCGCGCACGGTCGGCGGGGCGCCGGGCGCGTCGCGGTGGTCCTGGCCGTCGAAGGCCCGCTCGACGAGCGCCGGCAGGGCCGCCAACGCCTCGGCGCCGAAGCGCTCGAGCCGGCGCGCCCGCTCGGCGTCGGGCTCCGGGCGCCGGGCCGGCGCGGACGGGGGTGCGGTGCCGGTGGAGGTGGCGGGCCGCTCGCCCGTGCGGCGGTCGCGCACGACGCGCGCCGGGTTGCCGACGGCGACCGCGTCCGCAGGTACGTCGCGCGTGACGACGGCGCCGGCGCCGATGACCGCGTGGTCGCCCACGTCGACCCCGTCGAGGATCACGACGTGCGCGCCGATCCACACGTCGTCGCCGATCGTGATGCCGCGCGACGTGAGGCCCTGCCGGAACACCGGCACGTCCACGCGGTCGAACGCGTGGTCGAACCCGAGGATGCTCGTGTGGCTGCCGATGCGCACGGCGTCGCCGACGGTCACGGCCCCCCGGATCGCGGCGGAGACGTTGACCGAGCAGTCCGCCCCGATCGCGACGTCGCCCGTCACGTGGGCGTGCGCGGCGACGTAGCTGCGGTCGCCCAGGGCGAACGTGTCGGCGTCGACGTCGGCGAGGCCGGAGACGACGCAGGCGTCACCGATCGCGTGGCCGGCCGCGCGGAGGGACGCGACGCGCTCGTCGTTCGCCTCGCGCTGCTCCGGCGAGGCCGTGGTGTCGAAGGTCCAGGGGGCGTAGTCGGGGGTCAGCGGGCCGGGCACGCGCACCAGGCTCGCACAGGCCGACCGGACCGACCTCGGCCGCGGCGGAACCGAACGGAAACGGTCACGCGCGGTCGGACGTCCCCGTCGGCGGCGTCGGGCAGACTGTGCCCGTGCCCGGATTCGCCGTCGTCGACCTCGAGACCACCGGGTTCTCCCCCCGCCTCGGCGACCGGGTCGCGGAGGTCGCCGTCGTCCTGGTCGACGACGCGGGCCGGGTCGAGGACGAGTGGTGCACCCTGGTCAACCCCGGTCGCGACCTGGGTCCGCAGCACGTGCACGGCATCGCGGCCGCCGACGTCGCGCTCGCGCCGGCGTTCGACCGCGTCGTCCCGGCACTCCTCCGTCTGCTCGACGGCCGGGTCCTCGTCGCGCACAACGCGTCCTTCGACACCAGGTTCCTGCGCGCCGAGCTCGGACGCGCGGGCGTCGCGGCGGCGATCGACCCGCTCGCGTGCCTGTGCACGCAGCAGCTCGCCGGGCGCTGGCTCACCGGGTCGCGGAGCCTCGCCGCGTGCTGCGCGACCGTGGGCGTGGTGCACGACGGCGTCCACTCGGCCCTCGGGGACGCGCGCGCCACCGCGGGGCTGCTCGCGCACTACCTCGACGTCGCGCGGGAGGACGAGTGCTGGGACGTCGCCCGCGCCGCGGCGGACGGCGTTCGCTGGACGCTGCCGCCCGCGCTCGACGTCGAGCCCGTGCAGCGCGGCGCGAGCCGCCTCCACGGCCACTGGCTCGCGGCCCTCGACAGACCACCCGTCCTTGCCGCCACGGCGCTGCCCGACGGCGCGGGGGGACGTCGGTCGTCCCGGTCCGCGACCGTCACGGCGGGCTCGACCGACGAGTACCTCTCCCTGCTCGACCTCGCGCTGCTCGACCGGTACGTGTCGCACACGGAGCGCAGCGCCCTGGTCGACGCCGCGCGACGTGCCGGGCTGTCTCGGTCGGACGTCGAGCGGCTGCACCGCGACCACCTCGCGCTCCTCGCGGGCGACGTCCTGGACGTCGCCGTGTCGTCGGCCCTCGGCGAGCGGGTCTACGAGACCGGGGTGCTCGGCGCCCTCACGGAGGACCCGACGCTGCACGAGGTCGCGGGCCAGCTCGGGCTCGACGCCGACGACGTCGTCGCCGCATCCCAGGCCGCGCTCGGGGCGCGGCTCGTGGGCGACGCGCGGGTCGGCGTCGGGCACCGGGAGCGCTTCGTCCTCGTGCCGGGTGACGAAGTGGTGCTCACCGGGTCGATGCGGCGCACGCGTCCCGCGTGGGAGGACGCCGTGCGCCGGGCCGGGCTCGCGCCGTGGGCGTACGTGACGCGCCGCACCCGGCTCGTCGTCGCGGCGGACCCGGACTCGCTGTCGACCAAGGCCCGCACGGCGCGCCGCTACGGCATCCCGATCGTCACCGAGGACGCGTTCGCCCGGATGCTGCGCGCGAGCGACATGGACGTCATGACCGCCTGACGCCGCAGACTATGGGCACGTCTCATCCAGCTTCACGGCTGAGAGCGTCACAACCGTCGACACAGGAGAAACGGTTCCAGCCGGGGGGTCCTGAGTACACACCGTCCAGTTCGAATCGTCCACAGCGAAACGTTCAAGTCCCGTCGCGTCGACTTGATCCATGACGTACGAGTCCAGCGTTTGAAGAAGGTCTTGCGCATCCTGGAGGTTCTGACCCACGACGTTAGGCATCTCGAAGGTCTCTTCCACTTCGGCGGCAGGCGGTTCGGATGCGGCTGCGGAGTCCTCTGGTGCGCTCTCGTCGACCGGCTCCGCTTCCGGCTCGGTGGGCGAGGGCACCGGCTGTGCGGCCTCCTCTGTCACGGTTACCGTGACCTGCTCGGGCGAGCCCTCCCCACCGCACGCGCTCAGCAGCAACAATCCGAATCCTGCCGTCACGACAACCGATGTTCGTCTCATCTCTCCACACCTTTCCATGGCTGATCGCGACAGTATGCGCACGGACGGGCGCGCTCGTCCGAGATGAAAGCGGGTGAATCTGGTGCGGATGGAGCCATCTACAGCGGTGTTTGAATGGAGCACTTGGTGACATCGTGGGCGCATGACCAAGGCCGATCTCAACGCTGCGCTCGACGAGCTGTACGCGCTGCCGCTCGAGCAGTTCGTCGTCGCGCGCACGGCGGCGTCGAAACGGATCAAGGCGTCGGGCGATGCCGTCGGTGCCGAGCGCGTGGGGCGGCTCCCCAAGCCGACGGTCGCGGCGTGGGTCGTCAACCAGGTCGCTCGCGAGCACCCCGACGAGGTCGCGGCGCTCGTCGCGATCGGCGACGAGCTGCGCGACGCGACCGAGGACCGCGACCGGGGCCGGCTGACCGCTCTGGACCGGCTGCGTCGCGAGCGCGTCGAGGCGCTGGTCGGGACCGTCAGAAAGGCCGGCGAGGTCGCCGGTCGCGCGGTCTCCTCGAGCGCGGTCGACCGCCTCGCCGAGACGCTGACCGCCGCCGTCATGGACCCGGACGCAGGCGCCGTCGTGCAGGCCGGGCGCCTGAGCCAGGCGCTGCAGCACGTCGGGTTCGGGATCGTCGACGAGGGCGGGGAGCCCGCGGACGTCGTCACCCTCCACGTCGTGGGCGACGACGGCCGCGAACGTCCGCGGAAGGGTCGCCGCAGCGCCGGCGAGGGGAAGGCCGGCGGCGGCGGCAAGGGTGCCGAGGCAGAGCCCGCGGAAGCGGAGGAGCCGGACCCGCTCGCCGAGGCCGAGCGCGCCGTCGAGGAGACCGCGGCCGAGGTCGACCGGCTCGAGGCCGCCCGTGACGAGGCGGACGCGCTGGCGCGCGAGGCGAGCGACGCCGTCGGGCAGGTGGAGGACGAGCTGGGCCGCATCGAGGACGAGCTCGCCCGGCTCGCCGACGAACGCGACGAGGCCCGCACCCGGCTGGAGGCCGCGCGCGCTGCACAGGACGAGGCACGGGCCGAGCTGGGGTCCGCCGACGACGCGCTCGAGGCGGCGGAGGAGCGTGCCGCCGAGGCGCGCAAGGCTCGCCGCGCCGCCCGTCGCCCGCGGCCCTGAGGCTCAGCCGACGCCGGGCCGGGCGAGCGGGGGCGACAGCTCCAGCGACACCTCGCCCGCCGTGAGCCGGTCCTCGATGCACCGCACGACATCGGACGCCTCCGACCGGGACACCCCCGGATCGAACCGCACGCCGACCGACGACGCCGGCATGTCGGCCGTGGAGATCATCTCGGCGACCGACAGGCCCGACGCCTCGACGCACGACATCCAGTCCCCCTCGCCGTGCGCGACGCCGATCGTCCAGGCCTCGTCCGGGGCGCCGTCGTCCGGCCCTCGGACCGCTGGACCGCACGCGGAGAGGCACGCCGTCAGGACGACGAGCACGGCCGCGCCCCGGCGACCGCGAAGTGCTCCGGTCATCACGTCCTCCCCTCGCTCTGATCGTGTGGTGACCCCGCGCGACCTTGCACGGGCCGACCCGTACCGTCGCCGTTCGTCGTGCGCGAACGCGGGATTGAGCCGGGATCGCTCAAGGTTGATCCCGTCAGACGCCGCGGGCTCACCGCGGCAGCAGACCCGGAGGAGTCACCATGACCACCACCCTCACCCCGATCCCGTTCGGCGCTCTGGCCGCGGACCGTCTCGTCCGCGACCTGTGGACCCGTCCCGCCGCCCCTGCGCAGCGGAGCGGCTACGCACCGGCCGCCGACGTCTACCGCGACGGCGACGACCTCGTCGCCCGCTTCGACCTGCCGGGCGTCGACCCGGAGCGCGACGTGACCGTCGAGCTCGAGGGTCGCCGGCTCGTCGTGCGTGGCGAGCGTCGCGACCAGCGCGTCGTCGAGGCGCCCGAGGCCACCGACGAGCCCGCCGAGGGCTCGGAGGCGACCGACGGCACTGCGGCGGAGCCCGTCGCCGAGCCGGTCGAGAAGCCGGTCGGCCGACGCATCCGTGAGGTGCGGTTCGGCGAGTTCCGCCGGACCGTCACGCTGCCGAAGGCGGCGGACGCCGACGCCGTCCGCGCGTCGTACGACGCGGGCGTGCTCACCGTGACCGTCGCCGGCGTGTTCGCCGGCCGTGCGCCGCAGCGCATCGAGGTCACGCGCGCGGCCTGACGCCGCGCTCCCTGCTCCGGCCGCGCCCCTCCCCTGCCGCGGCCGGGCCCGACGGGCCGGTACCTCCCGAGGTACCGGCCCGTCGTCGTGCGGCGGACTGAACGTGCCGAACCCCGGGTGACGGGCCGCTCAGCGCCTCGACTGACGCGTAACCCCGGGTTCGGCAGGCGGCCGCTCAGCCGCGGAACGCCCGCAGCGCCTCGACGACGAGCGCGTGGTCGTCCGCCTGCGGCAGGCCCGAGACGGTGACGACCCCGACGGGCCCGACGCCCTCGACGCGCACCGGGAAGGCCCCGCCGTGCGCGGCGTACTCCTGGAGCGGGAGCTGGTGCTGCTCGGTGAACGTCGTCCCCTTGGCGCGCGCCCGCAGGCCCACGAGGTACGACGACGCCCCGAACCGCTGCACGACCCGCACCTTGCGCTCGACCCAGGAGTCGTTGTCGGGAGTCGTGCCCTCGCGCGCCGCGTGGAACACCTGCTGCGTGCCCTTCCGGACGTCGATCGTCACCGCGAGGTCGCGCTCGGCAGCGAGCTCGACGAGGAGGCACCCGAGGCGCCACGCGTCGTCGTGCGTGAACGAGGCGAGCACGAGCTCGTGCTCCTGCGCCTCGACGGAGGCGATGGTCGCGGCAAGGTCGTCGGGCGTCGTCGTCATGCCGCCATCGTGGCACGAGCGGGCCGATGGGCACCTCTCCCCATGGGAGCCCCGCACCGCCGTCGGCTAGGGTCCTCGGAGCGCAGCACACCGGCGCACGACACCCGCGCGGGCACGGCCCGCGCAGCATCCACGAGACGACGAGGGGGACGCGTGAGCTCAGGGATGTGGGGCGCCGACATCGCCGCCCTGCGCGCTCTCGCGCAGCAGATGGGGACCGCGAGCGACACGCTGCGCTCGGTGGCGTCGACCGTCGGGCCGCAGGTGGCGCAGAGCCCGTGGTCGGGACCCGACCGCTCGGAGTTCATCGGCACGTGGGACGCGGCGCTGGCGCCGCAGCTCACCTCCGTCGCCGACATGCTCGCCGGTCATGCCGAGTCCTTGCAGACGAACGCCGACCAGCAGGAGCAGACGAGCACCGACTCCGGCGGACCGGGCGGTCCCGGGGGTCCGGGCGGCCCCGGCGGTCCCGGTGGACCGGGCGGACCCGGTGGACCGGGCGGACCCGGCGGACCCGGCACGCCGGGCGCCGACGAGGACACGTGGTGGTTCGGCCTGCCGGGCTGGGTGTCCGACGCGGTCACCGGCGGCGGCCTCGTTGCCGGCACCGCGGACCTGATCTTCTCGAGCCTGGACGAGTTCGGCTTCCTCGCGAACGCGGGCAAGGGCGTCACCGCGCTCGGCTCGGCCTTCACCGCCGCGGGCGGTCTCTTCTCCGCCCTCACCATGGCGGACGGCATCGTCGAGGGCGTCAACGGCATCATCGACGGGAACGGCTGGGCCACGGCGGACGGCGTCATCAGCACGGCCATCGGCGGCGCCGGGACCGCCGTCGCCATCGCGGCGCTCGCCTCGAACCCCGTCGGCTGGGGCGTCGCCGCCGGTATCGGCGTCGCCGGCCTCGTCTGGGGTGGCCTCAACCTCCTCACGCCCGACGGCATGGAGACCACCGAGTGGATCGGTGGCATGGCGAGCGACGCCTGGAACGCCACCACGTCGTTCGCGGGCGACGTCGGGTCGAACATCGCGGAGGGCGCGTCCCACGCGGTCGACGCCGCGAGCGACTTCGTCGACGACGTGACCTCACCCGTCCGTACACTGTTCGGGTTCGGCTGAGCACCGGCCTGACCGAGCACCCGACACCAGCCGGAGAACCCCTTGAGCAACCCCGCGATGCCCTTCACGTCGTTCGAGCTCGTCGCCCTGCTGACGTTCCAGCCCGGCGCGGCCGCGACGCAGTCCGCGCAGAGCCTGCGCCTGGCGGACACGCAGCCGTCCCCCGAGGCGCGCCGGGCCGGGCTGTCCTCCCTGCTCGTCCGCGGGCTCGCCGTCGCGACCGACGGCCAGGTCGCGCCCCTCGGCAACGCGGGCGGCGTGAGCGGCGTGCTGACCCGGGCAGACCGGTGGGTCGAGGTGGGCATCGTCCGCCGTGACCGGACCGACGCCGCCGTCCTCGTCGGCGTCGGCGGCAGCGGGCTGCTCGTCAGCCCGCGCGGCCTCGACACGTGGGACGTGCTGCCGCTGCGGCCCGGGTCCGACCTGCTGGACGGCGGCCTCGACCTCGCCCGGCGCGGGATCGAGGACGCCGGGGACCAGCCGGTCAGCGCGAGCCTCAAGGTGACCACGCTCGACGGCAGCGTCGCGGCGGCCGTCCACCGCGACGACGCCGGGACGTGGCGCGTCGCCACCGAGCCCGTGGACGCCGACGGTGCCCTGACCATCCGGGACGAGACCTTCCCCGACGCCGACGCGGCACTCGCCGCGCTCGGGACCGCGCTCCGATGAGCCACCACCCCCAGCACCCCGGACCGCCTCCCGCGCCGCACGGGAACGGGCGGCGCACGCCCGAGGGTGCCGTGCGCTTCGTCCGCTACTGGCTCCCCGTCATGGGCACGATCGCCCTGGTCGTGGCCGTCGCGCTCCTCGTCGGGCTGCTCACGGGTGCCTGGGCCGGGGAGAGCAAGAACGTCGCCCGCTGGATCGGGGTCGTGGCGTTCGGTGGGGTCGGCATCTTCGCCTGGGTCACCCGCGGGCTGGCGATGCGTCAGATCCGCAGCGGCGCGTACCCGCCGCCGAACCGCCGCTGACCGCTCCCGCGCGCTGAGACGCCGCGCAGGCACACGGTGACGCCGAACCCGGGGTCGCACGCCACGTCAGCAGGTTCGTGACGCGCAACCCCGGGTTCGGCACTGCTGTCAGGAGCAGGTCAGGGCATCCACCGGGACGTCGTACGCCCGGGAGGCTCCGCCGTCGGGCAGAGCCGCGGTGACCGTGACCGTGCCGGCCTCGACCGACGTCGTGCGCGTCGGGAAGGACTGGTACGCCGCCCTGCCGGGCGCGACGTCCGCGTACGCGCGGGTGCCGAACGGCGTCGCGAGCGTGACGTCGACCGGCACCTCCTCGCCGTTCGTCGCGCGGACCGCGACGTAGGCCGTGCCCGCGAGGCAGCGGGTCTGGGCGGTGACCTCGACGAGCTCAGGGCCCTGCGGCGCGCGCTGCAGCGTGACCCGGTCCATGACGCGCTCGGTCGCGGTCTCGTAGGTCGTGATCGTCAGCGCCTCGGGCGTGACGTCGACGTCGGAGTAGCTCGGCGTACGCTCCTGCTCCCAGCGCGCGGTCCACGGCTTGTCGCCGTCGAAGCCGTAGTACTTCGAGCCGCTCGCGGAGTTCCCGGTCACGTAGAGGACCTGGTCCTCGTCGGGGACGAGCACGTCGCCGACGGCGGGGTCGGTCGCCGGGGCGACCGGCGTCGTGCCCTCCATGAGGTGGCTGCGGGTGTAGATGTGGTCGTGGCCCGCGAGCACCAGGTCGACGCCCAGGTCGCTGAACACCGGCGACAGGGCGTCGCGCATCGCGACGACGTCGCGGTCGCGCGAGTGGAACGCCTGGCTGTACAGCGAGTGGTGGAACGTCACGAGGACCCAGTCGTAGGAGTCGCCGTGCGTGCCGACCACGTCGCGCAGGAACGCCTCGTGCCCGGCGAGGTCCGCCTCGCTCCAGTCGTTCGAGTCGATGCCGACGACGAGCACGTCGTTGTAGCCGTACCAGTAGTCGCGGCGCTGCTCGGCCGAGACGTTCGGCATCGCGAAGTGCTGGTCGTACAGCGCGCTCGCCGTGTCGTGGTTGCCGTCCTGCGTCGCGAACCGCAGCTCGCGCATCTGCTGCGAGGCGAGGAAGCCCGTGTACTGCTGGGCGCTGCCCGCGTGCTCGACCTGGTCCCCCGCGGAGACGAGGAACGACGCGTCCGGGTGGCGAGCGGTCATCGTGCCGAGGTTCTCGGCCCAGCGCGCGGCGTCGTTCGTGGCGTTGCCGCTCGCGCCGATCTGCGCGTCACCGACGAACAGGAACGAGAACTCGTCCCCGAACGTGCCGGTGTCGAACGTGCTGGGCTCCGACCAGCCGGAGGAGGCGCTGCCCACGCGGTACACGTAGGAGGAGGCCTCCTCCAGGCCGGTCATCGTGGCGTGGTGGTACGTCGCGCCGTCGGCGGACGCGCCGCCCGTGGACGACGCCGTCGCCGCGCCCTCCCACGAGAGGTCGCCCGCGGCGTCGGTCGCCTCGTCGGCACGCGTCCACTGAACCTCGCCCGCGCCGGGCAGGGTCGAGAACCACGCGACGTTCGCCTGCGTCTCGTCCGCGCCGACGTTGAGCGCGACGTCGCGGACCTCGCCGTGCGTCGGCACGAGCGAGCGGACGTCGAGGTAGATGTCGGAGCTCGTCGGGGCGTCCTGGTAGAGCGCGACGGAGATCGTGTTCTCCCCCGGCGCGAACGCGTCCGCCGGGACGACGAACGTGCTCGTCACCGGGTCCGTGCGGCTGTTGCCGTGGTACTGCAGGTTCTCCGTGATCTCGCCGGCGTCGTCGCCGAGGCGCGCGACCTCCTCGCCGTTGACGTAGACGATCGCGGCGTCGTCGTAGACGATCTCGCCCTCGAACGCCGGGACGCCGTCGAGGTCCGTCGCGGTGAGGTCGACGTCGGTGCGGAAGAAGAACGTCGGGACGTCCGTCGTCGTGCCGGCGATGTACTGGGTCAGCAGGGTGGTGATCGGGAACGCCGCACCGATGCCCGTCGGCTGGCCGCGCTTCGCGCCGAACGCGCCGGTGCCGGACTTCCAGGCCGTGTCGTCGAACGCCGTCGTGGTCCAGACGCGCTGGTCCGCGTCGGCGCCTGCGGGGTTCGTGTTGTCGTCGAGGTAGCGCCACGTGGTGCCGCTCGTGCTGAGGAGCGACTCGTCGTCGGCGACCGCGGAGGCGGCGGTCGCGATGCTGCTCGTGACGAGGACGGTGCCGACGAGCGACGCGGCGAGCGTCGCCGCGGCCGCGCGCGTCAGCGCGCCGGGCTGCCGGGAGGCATGCGGGGTCATGGGTTCCTTCGCAGGTCAGGGGTCCCGGCAGCGACGGCCGTCGGACCACCGTGGCAGCGCAGGACCCGGGGAGGGAAGCGCTGTCACGCTACGGAGGGCCGGTGTCCCGAAGCGGTCCGCACCGTGAACGGCACGCGGCGATCAGGTGGCCGCCTCGGGAGACGCGCGACGCCGCGCCCCCGGGCGGGGACGCGGCGTCGGCTCGTGGTGGTTGTGGGTCGCCGGTCAGACGCTCCGGCGACGGCGCGCGACGAGCACCGCGCCGAGCGCGACGAGCACGAGGGCGGCCACGGCGATCCCCACGGTCTGCGCACCGGTCGTGGCGAGGCCCTCGTCCGTCGGCGTGTCCGTCGCGGTCTCCGTCGGCGTGACGGTCGCGTCCGGGGTGGTCGGTGTCGGGTCCGGCGTCGGGCTCGGGGAGGGGTCCGTGGTCGGGTCCGGGGTCGGGTCCGGCGCGGGCTCGCTGCCCGCCGTGTTCGTCAGGACCAGCTCGACGCCGTCGGTACCGCTCACCTCGACACTCACCACACCGTCCGCGGCGGGCTCGACGAGCTCGCCGTCGACCTCCCAGGCGGGCTCGCCCCACACGACGCCGTCGACCTCCGGGAACGTCGGCTCGGACAGGACGACCTCGGAGCCGAGCGGGAGATCGTCGATCGTCTGCGAACCGCCGACCGGGACGGTCAGCTCGCCCGACGTCCCGCCGACGACGTACGCGACGGTGAACTCCGTGCCGTCCGGGACACTGCTCGCGGCGTCGCCGTCGACGACCTTCGACACCTTGATGCTGCCGGTCTCGTCGACGGGCGCTGTCTCGCACGGGATCGCCCCGGCGAACAGGTAGGCGTGCGCCTCGCCGCCGAGGAGCGTGAGGTCGTGCGCGACGACCTGGCCGTCGAGCGGTGCCGCGTTCACGGTCAGGTCGGCGTCGGGCGCGTAGACCGAGCCGTCGACGCGCGTCCCCGCGCCGTCGAGGGTCACCGCGCCGTCGAGCTGCGAGAGGTCCCACAGGACGTAGCGCGACGCCTCGCCCTGCGCTCCGAAGACCTTGCCCTCGACCGTCGTCGTGCCCGGGGGCACGGAGACGACGAGCGGCGCGTCGACCGAGGGCAGGACCCCGTCGGCGAACTGGACCTGGTACGCGTCGGCGATCGCCGCGTAGTCCACGACGTTGGGGCGGCCGGGCTCGAGCGCGGAGAGCACCACGCGGTCGCCGGCGTCCTCGGTGACGGTCAGCTCGTGCGCCGCTCCGGAGGGGACGAGGTCGGCAAGGCACTGGCGGACGACGTCGGGGTCGGTAGCACCCTGCTCGACGTACCCCGCGACGGAGTCTCCCTGCGTCGCGACGGTCCCCGCGTCGGCCGGCCAGTCCTGGTTCGTCGCGTCGATCGCCGGTGCGTCGTCGACGGCCGTGCGGTACCGGACCCAGCTACCGCGCTCGTAGGTGCCGAACGCGGGGTCGTCGCCGACGACCTTGAGATATCCCTCCAGCTCGCCGCCGCTGCCCGCGGGCACCCCCTGGTTCGTGATCTCGACCGTGCCCGACGTCGGCGCGTAGCTGCCGACGAGGAGCCGCGTCGGGTCGCCGTCGACGGTCGGGATCGTGTAGTCGGCCGTGCCTGCTGCGTGGTGGATGATCCCGTACATGCCCCCGTCGGCACGGACGGCGAGCTCGCCGCCGACGGCGACCGCGCCCTCGGTCTCGGTGTTGTCGAGCTGCGCGTCGCCGCGGGCGTAGACGCTGAAGCCACCGGCAAGGTCGAACGGGTTGACCGGCTCTACGGCTGCGACGGCTCCCTGGGTCGGGAGCAGCAGGGACGCGGAGACGAGGGCCGCCGCGGTCAGGGCCGCGCGCGTCCGGCGTCGACGCCGGGGACCGGTTGACCGGAGCAACAGCTCCGAGGACAGAGGGGACACGGACGTCGTCGAGAGGGTCATCACTACCTGGGGGTCGGCATCACGGGCGGCGGGCCGGGGGCGACCCACGGATCCACCGTAGGTCGCTCCGGACGCACCTCCGGGGGCGAGCGCGGGTGAACGCGTCAGGCTGTGACGAAGGCCACCGGAGAGCCGTCCTGGTTGCTCCCGGAGTGCCGGAGTTGTCAGAGTCGCCGACGCCGAGGTCCGTCAGTCGCCGCGAGCGTGCCTGGTCGCGCGGTCGTTCGCGCGCTGGATCGCCTCGACCAGCTCGTCCTTCGTCATCGACGACCGGCCGTCCACGTCGAGCCGTCGCGCGACGTCGAGCAGGTGCTCCTTGGTCGCGTTCGCGTCCACGCCGCCCGCCGTCTCCGCCGAGGACTCCAGGCCGTCCTCCTCGGCGCGCTCGTCCGACGGCCCCGGCTCGTCCTTGGGCTCCCAGTGGTCGCCGACCTTCTCGTGCGTGTGCTTGAGCGCCGCGAACGCCACGCGGCCTGCGCGCTCGGCGGATCCGTACTGCTCCATCGCGGCGTCGTAGGCCTTGGCGAACGTCCGCTGCGCCTTCTCGTCCGAGCGCTGGAGCGTGCTCGGGATCTCGGACTCCTTCGCGTCCCCGCTGCGGGTCGTCTTCGGCACGGTCGGCCTCCTTCGCGCTCGCTGCCCGACGGCGGTCGCCGCCTCCCGTCGAGCGTCTCGCCGCCCGCCGTCGCTCGCCAGCGCGGCCGCACGGCGGCGCGGCGGTGCGGCAGCGCGGGTCGACGCCACGTGCCCACCGACGGGCGACCAGGAACGCACCGGCCTACGCTTCCCGGATGTCGCCCGCCCTGATCTTCCACGGCCGGATCGCCGGTTGGGGCACGTCGTCCGGGACCCGGGTCGTCGTCGGCCGCTGGGACCGCTCGCCCTTCGGCCTGTTCGCCGACGTCATGGTGGAACGACCCGACGGCGAGCGCCTCCTGCTCGCACCGACCGCGGAGGTCGCCGAGCTCGTGGCCTCGACGTACCGGTTCGACCGGGTCGAGGTCGTCGCCGTGCGGGTCGTGGACGTCGAGGTCGTGGACGTCGAGGTCACGGACGTCGAGGCTCCGCCGGGCGGGACGACGGGCGGAACGACGGGCGAAACGACAGGTGGCTCGGCAGGCCGCCGGACGCGGCTGGATCGGGTTCCTCGCCCGTGGCAGGTGTCGGCGGGCCCGCTCGAGGCGCGGCTCGTCGTCGGGCGGCGGACCGGCCTGGGGCACGCACTGCGGGCGGTCCCGGATCGGGTCGCCGGGTCACGACGGTTCACGACCGTGACCGACCCCGTCGCCCGAGCGCTGATGCACGGCGTGCGCACGCGCGGGAGCGCAGGGTCGGGCCGCGTCGAGCACTACGGCGCCACGGACGTGCACGCGCTCGACGAGGTCACGTCCTCGTGGGACGGCGAGCCGCTGGGAAACCTCACGTCCGTCGACCCGCCGGTGCGCTTCGGGTTCGGGTCGACGCCGCGACGCCCCGCCGTGACGGACGTCGTGACGACGATCGTCCTGCCGGACGGCGGAGGCGACGTCGCCTGAGGGCAGCCGGCGAGAGATCCGCTCCCGCTCCAGGGATGCACGGGAGAGCGCATCTCCCGGCCCGGAGTGCGCCGTTCGAGCTCGGGTGCGAGAGGCTGGTCCCGAACCCGACCTCCACCCCGATCCCTGGGAGCCCAGACCTGTGGACGAGCACGAACGCGAGATCCGGCGGCGCATGGCGGCGCACGAGCTGTACACGGACCACGGCGTCGCCGGCCTCGCCGCCGAGCGCGCACGAGCGACCGACCTGACCTACGACTTCAACGCGACCCGGCCGTCGGCGACCGACGAGCGGCGGCGTCTGCTGCACGAGCTGTTCGCCGCCGTCGGCGACGACGTCTGGATCGAGCCGACGCTGCGCGTGGCTTACGGCAGCACGACGCGCCTCGGGAACGGCGTGTACGCGAACTTCGGGCTCACGCTCGTCGACGACGTGGAGATCACCGTGGGCGACCGCGTGATGTTCGCGCCGAACGTGACGATCTCGACGACCGGACATCCCGTGCACCCCGACCTGCGACCCGACGGCACCCAGTTTTCCGCGCCGGTCGTCATCGAGGACGACGTGTGGGTCGGGACGGGAGCAGTCATCCTGCCGGGCGTCACCGTGGGGCGGGGTTCGGTCGTCGCCGCGGGAGCCGTCGTGGCGGGGAACGTGCCGCCGATGACCGTCGTCGGGGGCGTGCCCGCGCGCGTGCTGCGCGGGATCACCGACGCCGATCGCGAGTGGACCTACCGTGCGCCGCGCACGCTCGACGTCCCGGGTCCGGGCCCGCGGATCGTCCCCGCCGCCGCGCCGGGCACCGCCGTCTGACGTCGAGGTCGCGGTAGCCGGCGCTCGCCGGCTCCACGTCCGCTGCACCGGCCTCTCAGAGCAGGTCGACCGCGCACCGGATGCCCGACGCTCTCGCGATCCGCGCATCGGCCGTGAGCAGCGTCCCGCGGAGCCGCTCCGCGAGCGCGACGTACGACGCGTCGTAGGTCGAGAGGTTCGCACCGAGCTCCCACGCCCGCGCCGCGAGGACGGCGAACGGCCAGAGCTGCACCGGTAGGAGCTCGAAGCCCTCCAGCGCGGACCGCGCCTCACGCTCGGTCAGGAGCCCCGACGCGCGTCGACGACGGAGGACGTTCGCGACCTCGTAGGGCAGGAGGTCCGGGGCGTCGAGCACGCCGACCCCGCGCGTGCGGCGTGCGACCGCCTCACCGCGAGCGCCCGGGTCGACGAGCATCGTGAGCACCGCCGACGCGTCGACGACGAGCGGGCCGAGGGGCGCCCCGCCGGACGGCGACCGGGCCGGGCCGCTCGAGCCGCGATGCGCCGGCAACCGGCTGCTCACCGCCGGTCGGCCGCGAGGTCGGCCAGGACGTCGCCGACCTCGAGCTCCGGCAGGCCACGAGCGCGCCGGCGCACCTCCACCACAGCGCTCTCGAGGGACGGACGCGCGGCGATCTCGCGGAGCGCCGCCGCCAGGTACTCCTGCAGCGACCGCCCGCTGCCTGCTGCGCGCGACGCGAGCTCGTCCCGCACGTCCTGCGGGACGTCGCGGATCGTGATCGTCACCATGCAGGCATCCTAGCGCCAATGCAGGCACTCTGCATGCACGTCACGGCCGGCCGTGACGTCCTGGGCTCTCCCTCGTGACGGCTCGGACGTGCTCGGACGCCGGGCCGGCGAGCGCGGCCCGCAGGGCACCGAACAGCGCGGTGCTGGCCGTCCCCGGCCAGTCGGCGGACAGGGCGCTCGGGGGCAGTCCCGGGTCGACGTACGGGACGGGCCGCCAGTCGTCGACGGCGCGCACCCACCGGGCGAACGCCTCCCGCGGCGAGAGGGTGGACCCGGACGACCCGGCGTCGTCGGGCCCGGGCCGCCGAGGTGCGTCCCCGTGCGCCGCGAGGAACGTGCCGTGCAGCGCGGCGATCCGGTCGAGGTCCCACCAGCGAGCCGCGGCGTCGGCGAAGGTCCCGTGGGTCTGGGGCGTCCCGGTGACGAACAGCGTCGCGGCGTCGCGCAGGTCCAGGTGGTCGAGGATCTGCTCGACCTCGCCGGACAGGTGCGCCGGGCAGATCCACAGGGCGTCGGCGACCGTCCCGCACCCGATCCCCCCGAGGTGGCGTCGGAGCTGGTGGCGCGCGGCCCGCCGGTCCTCGGGGACGGAGAACGAGACGAGGAGCCACGCGTCGTCGTCGGCCTGCTGCCGGTAGGCGAAGATGCGCCGGTCCCCGCGCGCGAGCATCGCGTCGGCGCCCGGGGCGAGCCGGTACCCCGGCCGACCGCCGACGTCGTCCGCGAGGAGCAGCCCTCTCGCCTTGACCCGCGAGACCGCGCTGCGGGCGCCCGCGGACGGGACGCCGACGGCGTCCAGCAGCGCGACGAGATCCGCGACGGCGACCCAGCCGCCGAGGTCGCGCAGGTACAGCCCGACGACCGTGCGCAGCAGCGACGTCGCGCTGCCCGGGCGGGCGTCGAGGTCGTCGAGGACCACGTCGTCGGTGTCAGGTGCCGGGCTCAGCTGCCGGCTCACGGCGTCGGGGCGTCGGGCGCGTCGTCGACCAGTCGCGCAGCGGGGACTTGGCCCGACATCACCTCCGCGAGGGCGTCGCGCACGGCCTCGACGCCCACGCGCACCTCGTCGAACGAGGTCGACAGGGGCGAGAGCCCGAGGCGCAGGCCGTTCGGACGACGGAAGTCCGGGATGACGCCACGCGCCCAGAGCAGGGGAAGCGTCGCCTCGAACGCGTCGTGGTCGACGGTGACGTGGCTGCCGCGCCGGGCGACGTCGCGCGGAGACGCGACGTGCGCACCGAGCGGCACGAGCAGCTCGTCCACGAGGTCGAGCGCGTGCTCGGTGAGCGCGGCGGACTTCGCGCGGATCGCGTCCATGCCGGCGTCGGCGATGAGGTCGACCATGTCCTGCATCGCGAGCATCCCGACGATCGCGGGCGTCCCGCTGAGGAACCCTCGCGGTCCGGGGTGCGGGGCGTAGCCCGGCCCCATCTCGAACGGCGCCGCGCTGCCCATCCACCCCTGGATCGGCTGGGTCAGGACGTCCTGCAGGTCGGCGCGCACGTACCCGAACGCGGGCGCGCCCGGCCCGCCGTTGAGGTACTTGTACGTGCAGCCGACCGCCAGGTCGACGCGCCACGTGTCGAGCGCGACGGGCACCGCTCCCGCGGAGTGGCACAGGTCCCACAGGACGAGCGCTCCGGCGTCGTGCGCGAGGCGCGTGATCGCCTCCGCGTCGCTCACGTACCCCGACCGGTACGCGACGTGGCTCAGCACGACGAGCGCGGTGCGGTCGGAGAGCACAGCGGCGACCTGGTCTGGCGTGACGCCGGCGTCACGCTCGGGCTCGATCCAGCGCAGCGTCGCACCGTGCTCGCGCGCGACCCCTTCGAGGACGTAGCGGTCGGTCGGGAAGTTGCCGGAGTCGAGGACGATCTCGTCGCGCCCGTCCACCTGCGGGGCCGCGAGCGCTGCGCGGACGAGCTTGTAGAGGACCACGGTCGTGGAGTCCGCGACGAACGTCTGGCCCGCCGCCGCGCCGAGCGCCGCCGCGCCGATCCGGTCCCCGAGCGTCAGCGGCAGCTCGTACCACTCCTCGTCCCAGCCGCGGATGAGCCGCGCACCCCACTGCTCCGTCGCGAACCGGGCGAGGCGTTCGGCAGAAGCGCGTGTCGGGCGCCCGAGCGAGTTGCCGTCGAGGTAGGCGACCACGTCGTCCGACGGGACGAACGCGTCGACGTGGTGCGCGAGCGGGTCGGCCGCGTCGAGCCGGCGCGCCCGCGCAGCACGTTCGGCGGCGCGGTCGGCGACGGGGTCGGCGGCGGGGTCGGCATGGTCGGCATGGTCGGCATGGTCGGCATGGTCGGCCGGACGGTCGGGGTGGTCGTCGCGGGACGCGGTTGTGGGAGTCATGGCTGGTCCTTCCGGGTGGTCGTGCCCGACGGCGGGGTGAACCCCGGGCGCAGCACGTCGTCCAGGTGCAGGGTCGAGGCGCCGGCGAGCCAGCGCGGGAGGTCGTCCGGGTCGTCAGGCTGTGCGCCCGGCACGAACGTCACCCGCTCTGCCGAGCACGACCTGGCGGTCGTCCCGCGGCTCGTGCCGTCCTCCAGGTCGTGCTCGGCAGGAAGGGCGGAGGTCACGGGAAGCGTGGAGGCCGCAGGACGGGTGGAGCCCGCGGGACGGGTGGAGGCCGCGGGACGGGTGGAGTTCGCGGGACGGGTGGAGTTCGAGGACGTGGTGGACGTGAGGGCGCGCACGAGGGCCTCCGGGCCGAACCCGGCGGCGGTGAGCGCGCGCAGCTCGCGCTCGTTCACGCCGACCGGCAGCGGGCCGTTGCCCAGGTCCGTGCCGTACACGACCGTGCCGCCCGCGGCCGCGAAGCGCCGCACGTTGTCGATCGCGACGTCCTGCGCGGGCGTCGGCGTGCCCCACCCGTGGATGTCGAGCGTGCTCACCCACGTCGTGCGGCTCACCGGCACCGTGCCGATCACGACCTGAGGGTCGTTCCCGGGCGCATTCCGGCCCTCAGGTCGTGCTCGACCGCACGCAGCGTCGTGCTCGGCGCGGGGGTGGGGGCCCGGGCGCGCCATGGCAAGGATCAGGTCGTCGGGCAGTCGCTCGGAGAACGGGGCGTGGGCGAGGCGGTCGACGCCGGCCTCGAACGCGCGCGCCACCTGACCCGGCCCCTCCGCGTGTGCGACGACGTCCCGGCCCCGCTCGTGGGCGCGCGCGACGATCGCGGCGAGCGTGACGTCGTCGGGCAAGGGACCCGCCTCGCTGTTGAGCGCGACCTTGACGAACGACGCCCCGGCCGCGAGCTGGCGGTCGACGGCGGCGACCGCCTGGTCGGGCGACGACACCTCCGCGACCGAGCCGTGCGGCGCCCAGGAACGGTCGGAGGGGTAGCCGCCCGGCGCGGTGAGGAACGCACCGGCGAACGCGACCTCCGGGAGCCCGGAGTACTCGGCGTCGCGAGCCCACGTCGCCGCGACGTCGGGCACCCAGCCGAGGTCGTGGACGGCGGCGATGCCGTGCGGGAGGAGGGCGGTCGCGTCGACGAGGCCGAGGTGGACGTGCGCGTCGGTGAACGGCGGGAGAAGCGTCCCGCCCTCGACGACCCGGCCGATCACCCGGCGCGTCATGACCGTCCGATCTCCGTGCGGACGGCGAAGAGCTCGGGGAAGAACGTGAGGTCGAGGGCCTTCTGGAGGAAGCCGACGCCGCTCGACCCGCCGGTGCCGCGCTTGGTGCCGATGATGCGCAGGACGGTCTTCATGTGGCGGAAGCGCCAGAGCTGGAAGTTGTCCTCGAGGTCGACGAGCTCCTCGCACGTCTCGTAGGCGGACCAGTGGGTGTCGGGGTCGTCGTAGATGCGGCGGAAGACGTCGACGAGGTCGTCGTCGAGGACGTGCGCGTGCGTGACGTCGCGGTCGAGGACATGTGCCGGGACGTCATGGCCGTGGCGGGCGAGGTAGCGGAGGAACTCGTCGTAGACGCTCGGCTCACCGAGGAGCCGGGAGAGCTCGGCGTGCGCGGCCGGCTCGGACGCGAAGACCTGGAGCATCCCCGCGTTCTTGTTGCCGAGGAGGAACTCGACCGCCCGGTACTGCCACGACTGGAACCCCGACGCGTTCCCGAGGAAGCCGCGGAACTGCGCGTACTCACTGGGCGTGAGCGTCGCGAGGACGGACCACTGCTCGGTGAGCGTGCGCTGGATGTGCTTGACGCGGGCGATCCGCTTGAGGGCGGCCTGGAGCTCGTCGGCGGCGAGGAGGTCGCGGGCCGAGACGAGCTCGTGTAGCACGAGCTTGAGCCACAGCTCGGTGGTCTGGTGCTGGACGATGAACAGCATCTCGTCGTGGTGCGCCGGGGTGCTGGTGGGCTCCTGCGCCGCGAGCAGCGTGTCGAGGTGCAGGTAGGAGCCGTAGGTCATGCGCTCGCGCAGGTCGGTGACGATATCGGGCTCGAGGGCACGCTCGTTCGAGGGCGGGTTCGCGCGCTGTGACGGTTCGACCATCCGCCGAGCGTATGTCACAGACGTGACGAGAGCCAGAAGTGTGCAATGCCTTTCGAGATCGGCAGCTCGCCGCGAGATCGGCACGACGAAGGACCGGTCTCACGCGCGCCTGCCGATCTCGCTGCTCCGCCCGGGCGAGGAGCGCCCCTCGGCGCGGCCGCTCGCGGGAGAAGCGCGCGTCAGGACTCGGCGTCGGCGCGCTCCTCGGCGACGGACTCTCCGGTCGGGTCGTCGGCGAGCTCGTCCGCCAGGACGTGACCACCGAGGGGGCCGGCGCTCATGCCGACGTAGCGCCAGCCGTTCTCCGGGTCACCCTCGACCTCGACGAGGCCCGTGTTCTCGAGCGGCGTGTAGGCCATGGCGTGCAGGTCGACGCCCTCGGCGCGGACGCTCGTCCACGAGCGGATGGCAGCCCCGTGGGAGAGGACGACGGCCGTCTGCCAGCCCGTTGCCGCGACCTTCGCGACCGCGTCGTCGAAGCGCGCCACGAACTCGGTCCCGTACGGGCCGCCCGGCATCCGACGCGTGAGGTTGCCACCACCCCACGCGAACACCGTCTCGAGGTAGAGCAGGTGGTCCTCGTGCCGGTCGGACATCTCCAGGTCGCCGGCCTCGACCTCGCGGAACCCGTCCAGCTCGAGCGGTTCGAGCTGACGGTGCTCCGCGAGCGGTGAGGCGGTCTGGTGCGTGCGCACGAGGGTCGAGACGGCGATGCCATCGATCACCCGCTCCGAGAGCGCGTCGGGGAGCGCCGCGGCCTGGCGCGCACCCAGCGCCGTGAGCCCGGGGCCGGGGTGGCCGGTGTCGAGCAGACCGGCGACGTTGGACGGGGTCTGTCCGTGACGGACGAGCAGCAGGCGCATGGTTCTCCGGTTCGTGGGGTACCCCACCACCCTATGGTCCGGAACCCCCGCATGCCTCGACAGCCGGTGCGACGAAAGGGGCGAACGAGACGGCACCGGAGGCACCGAGAGGGCGCCGCCATGGTGCCGGAGGGGACCCGTGAGCAGGGCGGGGTGTCCAGTGAGCAGCGAGGGGTGTCGAGGGGTGCCGCTACGAGCCGCGACCGTTCCTCGGGCCGGCCCCCGTCAGCCGACGGGGTCCGCGACGAGACGCGAGCGCGCCTCGTACACCTGGAGCGGCTCGGCCGCGCTCGCCGTCGTCGCGGTTCCGGGCACGTCCGTCCACGTCGGTGCGCCGGCGATCCGGAATTGCCCGGACCAGGACGTCGTCAGCCCGATCGTCAGCGACTCGACCGGCTGCTCGTAGGTGTGGTGCACGGTGTGGTCCGGGTACGGCCCGCCTGGGTCGGACGTGACGAGCGGCGCGCTGCCGTCGGCGTAGTCCCACGCGAACGACTCGGGCGTCGCGCGGATCTGCACCGGGATGCCGAGCAGCGTGGCGTCGAACGTCTGCTCCGCGGAGTCGGTGTACGTGATGGTCGGGACGTTGACGAGCGTCCAGCCGTCCGGTGGCTGCACGACGATCGACGACGGCGCGATCGGCAGCGTCGCGAACTCGCGCTCCGCCTCGGCGAGCAGATCGGCGGGCGTGATGCAGCCCTCGTCACCGACGAGCTCCGGCGGACCCCACGAACCGTCCGGCTGCCGGACCTCGCGGAACAGCGCACCCTCGGCGAACTCGTCCGGACCGCACTCGATGCCCTCGTAGGCGAGCTGCTCGCCCTCGGTACATGCGAAGTCGTAGCGCGTCGACGGACCGTCGAAGCTGGTCACGAGCGAGCACAGCGCAGGCGTCGCGGAGAAGTAACGATCGGGCGGGTCCTCGGCGCCGGCGGTGACGAAGACACCACCGCCACGGGTCGCTTCTCTGACCGCCTGCGTGTGAATGGCGCCGCCCTTGGACTCACTGGTGAAATCTGTGTAGTCAGGCACGACTGCAAGAGCGGGTGCCGCGCCAATTTGGGTGAACCCCAACGCGACCGCAGCCGCGCTGAAGCGCGCGATCATCGGTGTCCGGCGTAGTGCCGCGCGAGTCGTCACGCTGGAATCTCCGCGATCGTTACGACAACCCACTCGCCATTGCGCAGCCCCATCTCGACGCGCCTCTCGTTCGACGTCTTGTCTGATGAGAAGAGTTCCTCCCCCGCCGAGCTCAGAATCTTCATCGCATCCTGGCTGTATTGGACATCGAGCGGAAAGATCCCTGTGGTTTCATCGCGGATGTATCGCTCGGGCTCGGGCACCTCGGCCGAGATCTCACCACCGTCGAAGACATCACCGCGACTGGCGATAGTGCTGGCCTGATCGATGAATCCGGAACACGGCTCACATGTCTCGTGGGACATCGCCCGCCACTCAGTTGTGTCGCCCGTCGCCATGACATAGGGGTAGAGCTCGATGAAGTACTCCGCCGCGGCCGCCGCGCCCTCGGCATCCTCCCGCTCCATCGCCGCCGGGCGCTCAGGCTTCACCGGGCCTGTCTCGGTCGGTGTGGGCTCGGGCTCTTCGGTCGGCTCGGGCGTCTCCTCGGCCGAGCTCGTCGACGGTTCGGGCTCGACGGGCTCATCCCCCGTGCACCCACCGACAACCAGCCCCACGGCGACGACGACACCGAGGCTGAGCACGCGCCGTCGGGCACGGGACGACGAACCTGACGCGAGACGCATGCAACCCCCTGAGACCCCCTGCGCGCCCGGATCCGGGCCGCGCCGCACGAACTGCCCCAGAACCTAGCGAACCGTGACGTCCGGCGGAACCCGTGTTCTCGGTCTGTGGACAACGACGTCGCGTGGCACCCTGTCGGCATGTCGCGCAGGGAGCTCGTGGTCCTCGGAACGGCCAGCATGGTCCCGACCCGGACGCGGAACCACAACGGGTACGTGCTGTTCTGGGACGACGAGGCGATCCTCTTCGACCCCGGCGAGGGCACGCAGCGGCAGATGACGTTCGCAGGCGTCTCCGCGACGGACGTCACGCGCGTCGCGATCACGCACCTGCACGGCGACCACAGCCTCGGTCTCGCGGGCGTCGCGCAGCGCATCAGCGGTGACGGGGTGCAGCACACGATCCCGGTGTCGTACCCGGCGTCGGGCCAGCGGTGGGTCGACCACCTGCTCGACGCGTCGGCGCACCACCGCCGGAGCCACCTCCTCGAGCAGCCGCTGACGACCGACGGCACGATCCCCCCGTCACCCGACCGGCCCGACCCCGGGTTCACGCTGAGCCACCGCCGCCTGGATCACACGCTC
The DNA here is from genome assembly GCF_943181405.1 of Cellulosimicrobium sp. Marseille-Q4280. Lineage (GTDB taxonomy): Bacteria > Actinomycetota > Actinomycetes > Actinomycetales > Cellulomonadaceae > Cellulosimicrobium. The sequence continues at coordinate 129,392 of NZ_CALPBY010000001.1, read as the reverse complement.
GAGGCGGTCGGATACCGGCTCGACGAGCCCGACGGCCGCAGCCTCGACCCCACCCTCCTGGCGCGGCACGGTCTGGCGGGGCCGGTCGTCGGGCAGCTGCAGCGCGACGGCGTCGTCACCGCGCCGGACGGCCGGACCGTCACCCTGGACGACGTGAGCGCGCCACGCCCCGGCCAGTCGTTCGCGTTCGTCATGGACACGCGCCTGTGCGACGCCGTCCTCGAGCTCGCGGAGGGCGTCGACCTGCTCGTCATCGAGTCGACGTTCCTCGACCGCGACCTCGACCAGGCGGAACGCTGGGGACACCTCACGGCGTTCCAGGCGGCGAAGGTCGCGGCCGAGGCCGGCGTGCGGCACCTTGTCCTCACGCACTTCTCGCAGCGCTACACCGACCCGCGCGAGTTCGAGCGCGAGGCCCGCGCCGTGTTCGACGGCGACCTCACCGTCGCGCAGGACCTCGACCGCGTGCCGGTCCCCCGGCGCCGCAGCGCCCACCAGCGCGGAGTCGACCAGCCCGGCGTCGACCAGCCCGGCGTCCACCGGCACGACGACGCGTCCCGCCCGGTGGGCACGGACGAGCCCGGCGGCCCCTCGTCGTGAGGGGCCGCCGGGCTCGCGGGTAGTGCTCGTCGGCTGCGTCAGGCGCCGCAGCTCGGCGCGTCGTAGGCCGCGGTGAACGTCTGCGACGTCCCGTCCGGGGCGGTCGCGGTGACCGTGGCCTCCCCTGCCGCCCCCGTGCCGCGCACCTTGAAGGACTGGTACGCGTTCTTGCCGGGCTCCACCTGGGCGAAGCTCTTGTCGCCGAACGGCGTCGAGAGCGTCAGCGCGAGCGCCTCGTCCCCGTCGTTGGTCGCCCGCACCGCGACGAAGGCCGCGTTGCCGAGGCAGCGGGTCTGCGCGGTCACCGCGACGTCGATCTCCGTCGGCGGCTCCTCGCGCGGGTAGACGTCGAGCGCGTCGAGCTCGGTGTACCAGGTGCCGCGCGTGAAGGTCACGGTGTTGAGCCCGGCCTGGAGCTCGACGTCGTGCTCGACGCTCTGCCAGTTGCCCCACGTCGTGTGCGGGAAGGTGACGACCCCGGCGTCCTCGCCGTTGACGGTGACGAAGTCGGTCGACGAGAGCGTGTACCCCCCGCGCTCCGACCCGTTCGCGAACCGCACGGCGAGCGTGTACGGCCCCGCCTCCTCGGCCTGGACCTGGAGCGTCACGGAGCTGTCGGCGAAGTCGAGGCCGCCGACCTTCTCGCCGCCCGACGCGCCGGCAGCGGTGCCCACGGAGCCGCGCACGATCACGCCGTCCTCGAACTCGTACCGCGTCGCGTCGTCGGGGATCACCGGCGGGACGACGGTCCGCGGCTCGTCGAGGACGGGGAACACGTCGATCGCGTCGATCTCGGCGAAGAACGTGGCACGGGTCAGCGTGACGGTGTTCCAGCCGGCGTCCAGCTCGGCGACGTGCTCGACCGTCTGCCAGTTCCCCCACGTCGTGTGGGCGAACGTCACGGTCCCGGCGTCCTCGCCGTTGACCGTCATCGTGTGGGTCGACGGCACGCGCTCGGCGCCGTCCGTCGAGCCGTTCGCGTACCGGACGCCCAGAAGAGCCGGGCCGGCCTCCTCGGCGTAGACCTCGACCGTGATCGAGCTGTCCGCGAAGTCGAGCCCGCCGACCTTGGCGAGCCCCGACGCGCTGCCGTCCTGCACGACGCGCGCGTTCGTCACGACGCCGTCCTCGGCCTGGTAGCGGTCGGACGCGGCGGCGACCGACGGCACGCCGTCCTCCGACCACTCGAGGTCGCTGAGGTACATCGCGCGGTACGTGAACGCCTCGTTCCAGCCGTGGAAGACGATCGCGGTGCCACCGTCGGGCGTCGTCACGACGTCCTGGCCGCCCGGGCCGCGCACGTCGCCCCGGAAGCGGTCGCTCGTCATGAGCTCCGTGGTGGCCTTGGTGTAGGGCCCGGTCACGCTGTCCGACGTCGCGTAGGCCGTCCGGTAGGCGCCGCCGTAGAAGTCGTTGGCGGAGTAGATGAGGTAGTACGTGCCGTCGCGCTCGACGATCGTCGGCGCCTCGACGACGCGACCCTCGTTCGCGCGGTCGACACGGATGAGCTCCGTCGCCGGACCGGTGAGCGTCGTGCCGTCGGCCGAGAGGGGCTGGGCGTAGATGATCGCCGTCTTGCCCGTGCAGCAGTTGCCGTCGGCCTTCCACAGCAGCCAGAGCTGGTCGCCGTCGTGGAACGTGCCGGCGTCGATCGCGCCGCCGAGGTCCTGCGTGCCGTCCTCGCCGTTGGGGCAGACGATCGGGTCGTCGCCGACGGGCACGAACGGTCCGTCCGGGGTGTCGGACAGCGCGAGGCCGATGCACTGGCGCACCGTCGTCGCGTCGCGCGCCGTGTAGTAGAGCGCGTAGCCGCCCTCCACCGCGGCCACCTCGGGCGCCCAGACGCACCGGTCCGTCGCGCCGCCCGGGCTGAAGCTGCACTCCCCCACCCAGGCGCCGAGCTCGGGCGCGGCGTCGGGCTGCTCGGTCCACGTCACGAGGTCCGTCGACGTCCGGTGCTGGACGTTGTCGCCGCCGGAGTTCGTCGCGTACGCGTGGTAGACGCCGTCGACGAGCAGGATGTCGGGGTCGGGGAAGTTGTCGTCGATCACGGGTGCGATCACGGGCGTCGCGTCGGCAGCGGCCTGCGCTGCGACGGGCCCTGTGGTCGCGGTGCTCGGGGCGGCCGCGGTGGCGGTCGTCGCGGACGCGACGAGGCCGAGCGCGACGAGAGCGCTCGTCGCGAGCGCGGCGAGCGAGGGCAGGGAACGGGTGGACCGGGCGCGTGGCCTCATCGGTGTCCTCTCGACGGTGAGGGGCGGTGTCCCCGGGGCAGCGTCGTCCCTGGGAATCTGAGTGTCCCTGGCGAACGCACACGAGTCAACACATTCGGGCAAGAGCAAACACTGCGATATCGACCACCGACGGAGTCGGGGTGGAGGCGCCGTGGCGGACGGTACGGTCTGCGGGTGACTGCACCTCAGGACGGACGACGGTGACCGCGCGGGCCGTCGTGATCGGCGGCGGCATCGGCGGGCTGGCGTCCGCGGTCGCGCTCGCGCGCGGCGGCTGGGACGTCACGGTGCTGGAGCGCGCGACGTCTCTCGAGCCCGTCGGCGCCGGGATCGCCGTCGCGCCCAACGCGGTGCGCGCGCTCGGCGCGCTCGGCCTCGGCGACGCGCTGCGCGAGCTGTCGACCCTCCAGGGCGAGGTCGGCATGCGCCGCCCCGACGGCCGGTGGCTCGTGCGCGCGGACACGGCGGACGCCGGCGCACGGTTCGGCGACCAGACGCTCGTCCTGCACCGCGCGCAGCTCGTCGGCATGCTCGCGGACGCCCTGCCCGACGGTGCGCTGCGGCTCGGGACGAGCGCCGCCGTCGTGCACGCCGGGGACGGCGGGCGACCCGCGGTGGTCCGGGTGTCCGACGCCGCGGGGTCGCCAGGTGGGGACGTGGCCGACGCCGCGGGTCCCGCGGGAGGAGACGTGCGCGACGGCGCGGGGCCGGCGGGGACGGACGCGCCCGACGCCGCGGCGTCGGGCGAGGAGGTCGAGGCCGACCTCGTGGTCGCGGCGGACGGCATCGACTCGCCCACCCGGACGCGGTGGTGGCCGGACGCGCCGCGGCCCGTGCACGGTGGGTCGACGGCGTGGCGGCTCGTCGCTCCGGCCCGGACGGACATCGTCGGGGGCGAGACCTGGGGCCGCGGGATCGTCGTCGGGATCGTGCCGCTCGCCGACGGTCGGGTGTACTCCTACGTCTCGGTCGCCGACGCGGCGGGCGTGCCGGAGTCCTTCGACGAGCTCCGCGCGCGCCTCGCCGACTGGCACGCGCCGATCCCGGAGCTGCTCGCGTCCGTCGACCCCGCGCAGACGCTGCGGCACGCGCTCCGCTGCCTGCCCGCTCCCCCGGCGACGCTCGCGACCGGACGCGTCGCGCTCGTCGGCGACGCGGCGCACGCGATGCTGCCGAACGTCGGGCAGGGCGGGTGCCAGGCGCTCGAGGACGCGGTGGTGCTGGGCGCGCGCGTGCCAGCCTCGGCGGCACGCCGGTCGGGTGGGCTCGACGTCGCGTCGGCGCTGCAGGAGTGGTCGGCCGAGCGACGGCCGCGGGTCGAGAAAGTCATGAAACTGTCCGCGCAGGTCGCCGTCCCGACGCGATGGACGTCGCCCGTGCTGACCGGCGCCCGAGACCTCGGGGCGCGAGCGGCCGGGACGTGGGCGGCGTCGCTCGGGACGCGCGCGCTCGACGGCGTCATGGGCTGGCGGTCGCCGACGCCGGGCGGGGCGTGACGGCAATCGTCAGTCGGTGGGCAGCGGCGTGAGGACGCCGATCTGCCAGCGGTCGCCGGTGTCGAGGAGCTGGTAGACGAACCGCTCCGTCATGCCGTTGTCGTGATGCCACGTGACGTCCGCCCAGATGCTGTGCGGGGCCTCCGCGATCACCGTGATGTCCGCGCTCGTGTCCTCGACGCCCTCGTACTGGCCGAAGGCCGAGGAGAAGAAGGCGGCGGTCTGCGAGCGGTCGGCCACCGCGAGCGACTGCTGGGGGAACGCGATGAGCGCCGGCACGGCGTACAGGTCGGCGAGCGCCTCCTCGTCGCGGTCCAGCAGCGCTCGCGTGTAGCGGTCGAAGAACCCCTGAGCGGTTCCCTGGGCGTCCATGCTGTCGACGGTAGGCACGCCCTGTTGCGCTCGCGCGCTCCGGTCCGGAGGTCGGGCGGGCTGGTCGGGCCGCTTGGTCGGCAGGCTGGTCGGGCCGGCGGGTACTGCTAGGCCCCGCGGCGGCCGGCTGCGCCGGGCCAGGCCCCGCCAGGAGCGCGGCGTCAGGCCCGACGGCGGTCCGGCAGCCCCGCCGCCTCGCGCAGCTCCGCGTACACCGCCCCGAGCGTCGCGACCGTGTGGTGCGCGTTGAGCCCGCTGGGGTTGGGCAGCAGCCACACGCGCGCCGGGCCGATGCGCTGCTCCTGCGGGCCCGTCGTCGCACGGCGGTCGCCGAACGCCGTGCGGTACGCGCCCAGCCCGAGCACCGCGACCCAGCGCGGGCGCCACGTCTCGGCCGTCTCCACGAGCCGACGACCGCCGTCGACGATCTCCTCGGGCGCGAGCTCGTCCGCGCGGGCCGTCGCGCGCCGCACGACGTTCGTCATGCCCAGCCCCGCGTCGAGGAACACGTCGCGCTCCCACGGGCCGAGCACGCGGTCGGTGAAGCCGGCCGCGTGCATCGCCTTCCAGTACCGGGTGCCCGGGTTGGCGAACGGCAGCCCGACGGCCGCCGAGTACAGGCCCGGGTTGATGCCGCAGAACAGCACGTCGAGGTCGGGGCGCAGCCAGTCGTCGATCTCGCTGTCGCGTGCAGCGGCGAGCTCGGCCGGCGTGGGACGCGGGTAGGGCGGCGATGACTCGGGCGACACGAGGCGATTCTCGCGCGTCTCTGCCTGTGGCCGGCAACAGGTTCGGTCGGCGCGCTCGCCCCCCGGCTCCGACGAGGCTCCCGGCTCTTCGCCGACCAGAGCTCGAACCACCGCTGCGCGTACGTGAACCACTCGTCCTTGCCCTAGGTGATTCCGATTTCCGGCCGGCAACCCGTGGGCGTACGGCCGCGACGCCGTATCAGCGCTTGGACGCCCGGTATCCGGCAGCTTCCGCCTCGCCCGGAGTGGCGAAGCACTCCTCCGGGTCAGTGACGTCGTAGAAGGCCCCGCTCGGGACGTGATAGATCCACTCGCCCGACGACGAGTGATTGCCCTTCACCGGGCACGCACCGCCACTCTCGGAAGGTGCGACGGGCGGCGCAGCGGGCGGCGCAGCGGGCGGCGCAGCGGGCGCCTCCGCCGGTGGCTCCTCCGCGCGTTCCACCACGACGGGGACCGGCAGGCCTTCCTCCGGGCACCCGGAGAGCACGTCGATCATGGCGCGCCGTTCTGCCTCGGTCACCCAGAGGTCGTACTCGACCTTCACCGCGACCTGTCTCGCCACGTACTCGCAGCGGAACGAGGTGTTGGGCGGCAGCCACGACGCCGCGTCGCCGTCACCCTTCTGCTGGTTGAGCGGCCCGTCCGCCGCCAGCAGGTTGAGGGTGTCGTTCGCGAACAGCTCCCGGGTCACGGAGTCCCACTGCTGCGCCCCCTTCTGCCATGCGTCCGACAGGGCGACCACATGGTCGATCTGCACCGCCTCCGAGGTGCCCTGCCCGCGCTCGAAGTCGATGGTGGTCCCGCTGTACGGGTCGGCGAACACGCCGGTGGCCACGACGCAGCCGGTAGTACCGGTCTTGATCGTGAAGCTCGTGAAGTCCCGGCGCAGGACGTCGTTGCGCTGGTCGCAGCCGTTGCGATCGACGTCCGCCCACCGCTGACCGAAGAGATCGCGGTCATAGCCGGTGCGCGGGGCGCGGCCCTTGACGTCGAGCGAGCCCACCGCTGCGAGCGCTGAGCCAGGGGCCGCGACCGGTTCCGTGTCGGTCGCCTGCGGAGCCTCCGCCTGCTCGGTCGCGGCCTCGCTCGGTTCCACCGGCTCCGTGGAGTTCTCGGGTACCGGCGTCGTCGTCTCCACGGCACCCGATGGCACCGGCGAGGACGTCGTCGCCTGCGGAATGGTGTCAGCCGGTGACGGCGCCGTCGCGGCCGCGCCCACGGCGAGGAGCAGTGCGACGCCGGCACACCCGGTGGCGACCGCGCGCGGCATCGCACCCCACCACGTGCGACCCCGCACGATCCCCCACCCCGCGCTGATCGCCAGGTAGAGGAACGCCATGAAGACGGCCCCGTGGAGCCCGCTGGTCAGTCCCAGCGCGGCGCAGAGCACGAGCCCGACGAGTCCGATCACGCGTGCGCGCGACATGCGCGATACCCCTCTCAGTGGAAGACGGCGTCGGACGGCGTGACGCCGTCGTCCACCGTCACCGCAGCCTTCGGACGTGCCTCTTGGGCTGTAGGACGGCTGAACAGCCGCAGCTCCTCGAGCGCCAACCGGTCGGAGACGTCGGCGCGCAGGGCGACGTCGGCTCCGGACGGTCTCGACTCGATGCCGTCGACGCGACCGCTCGCCCGGGCGAGGCGTGGAAGCCACGCGGCGGACCTCGCGGCATAGTGCTTGCGTCCCGTCATCCCGGCGGGCGAGAACATGTCGACGACGAAGGTCGTGGCACTGCGCGTCGCGGCCTCGTAGAAGACAGGCTCCGGCATGGAGACGTCCTCCGTGTGGGGGCCGAGACGAGTCACACGCCTCGTGGGCAGGACGATGAGCTCGTCGTGCACCGTGCGACGCAACGTCTCGACGGCGCGGCCGGTGAGTGCCGTCGCCGCCTCTCCCTCCGCGAAGAACTTCAGCAGCAGCCGTCTGGGGTTGAACGGGCCGGCGATGGTGTCGAGGTCGGCAGCGATGAACCCGGTGTCTCCGTCGGACGCGAGCGTCGACCGGAACGCGTCGTACGCCTGGTCGAAGTCGCCGGCGGCCCAGCCGACGGGGTGCAACCTGCGCACGGCCTGGACGACGGTCCCTTCGGGGATGTCGTCCTCGGACGCCGTCCGGGCGACACCGAACGCCGCGGGGAGCGTCCCGACGACCTCGTCGTCCACGTCGTCGGCCTGCTCGACGACCTTGCCGGTCGGATGGTGGAGCACCCAGCTGATGATCGCGATCCAGTCGACCAAGGTGCCGTACAGCTGACCGAGGCGACGCGACTCCCGCCCGTAGAAGATGATCTCCTCCGACGTCCGCTGTCGACGCTGCACCGTCGTGGCGAGGTCCCACTCGTAGGTCCGCACCGCCTTGTAGAACCGGTGGTTGCCGACGCCGAGGAGCACGACCGCGACGACGCTGATGCCACCGAGCCAGGCGACCCAGTCCCAGATCTCCGTGGACTCCCCGGCGGCGAGCAACGCCGCGGCCACCAGGAGCGCCAGCAACCACGTCCCGCAGATGGTGTACCACCAGCCGGTGAGGCGCTTCTTCGCTCGGACCAGCGCCTCGTGCGGCGGCACCTCCGTCGTCATGCGCTCTCGAGCCGCGACCTGCTTCCCGGCGTAGTCGAAGCGTCGCCGCCCGATGTCGTCGGCCAGGAGCCACAGGACCGACTGCTCGGCCCCTCCGATCCAGGCGTCGAGCCGGTCGCGCTCGTCGCCCAGCCGCTCGAGACGGGCCTCCGCGTCGGCGTGCTTGCGGGCTTGAGCGGGCGACGGCTCGACGCCACCCCCATCCGACGACGCGTCCGGCTCGCCCGGCACGACCGCCCGCTGAGCGGACTGGATCCGATGACCGAGCTCGAGCCGGTACGACCGGACGGCGACCGGGTCGCTCGGGACGAGCCGCACTCCGGACGAGGTGACGAACACGTCGAGCACGTCCGGGACGACGCGCCCTGGCGCGAGGATCTCCCGCACACCGGCGTACCGCGGCTCAGGCACGGCGTCCGGCAACGCCCCGCCGTCCACGGCGGCGAACGCGACGTCCCGCAGGGCGCCCCACGAGCCGGGATCGGGAAAGGCCACCGCCGCGGACTCGCGTTCGATCTCCGCGTCGTGGGCCCGCTGGTCGACCTGGTGGAGGTGCCGCGCGGCATCGGCGGCGATCCGGTCCGGCGACGCCGGCTCGAAGCGGATCTGCGTGTCGCCGTCCTCACCGACGACGAGTGCCGTGGCCCGGTCCTCCAGCTCCGCCTTCTTGCGACCGGCGATCCAGCGCACGACGGTGGGGAACATTCCCACGTCGAAGCGGACCGCCTCCTTGATCGCGTCCCACGGTGCCGTCTGGGCACGGGTCACGCTCCGGACGCCCGCCGGCCGTCCCGATCCCCAGGGATCCGAGCGCAGCAGATTGTCGGTGATGTCCGCGACGACGCGCTGCGGGTCGGCGGCGAGGCGTCCCCACTCGACGAAGGTCCCTGCACCGAGCGGCTCGTCCTCGACCGCCGCGAGCGCCCGCACGGCGAGACGGCTCTCCATGTCCTGCCCGACGACTGCGCGTACCGAGACCCGGAGCAGCTGGACCTCGACGCCGTTCGACGTCGACGAGGTCGCGCCCAGGACGTCGAGGACTCCTTCGTCGATCCCCGTGAGGACGCCGCCGCACGCCGCGAGCGCCGTGGCGGCGTGGCCCGCGATGTTCCCGGGGTCACGGACGTACGTGCTCGCCCGATCGACGTCGGGCCGGTCCTCGGCGGAGACGACGACGTTGACGTCCCACCCGCCGATGAGGCACTCCGACGACACACCGCTCGCGCCGCTCACGGGGACGACGACGTTGAGGCAGCGCAAGGAGGTCCCGTACCCGTTGCCGTCCGTGGTGCGGGGGATCGCGTCGCTCAGGGCTCGGGCGACGAGACGGCCCGTCTCGACGAGCGCCTCGTCATGGGCGCCGTCGAGCCCGATCAGCTGGCCGACGACGACGCGGACCGTGCTCCGCCGCCGGCGCCCGACGATGCGGAAGAGGTCGTCCGTCGACCGCTCGTCGGCGCCGAGATACTCGCCCTCGACGCGCGGCGGGCCCGCAGGCATCACCGCCAGGTCGAGCGGAGACACCCAGACGGACGGGTCCACGAGGCCTTCGACGGTCCAGGCGGCGATCGCCTCACGCACGTCGCGAGAGCGATCGTCGTCAGCGACGACGAACACGGTCAGGTCGCTCAGGCCCATCCGAAGTCTCCTGCCGGTGCGGTCTCGATGGTCTCCACAGCACGGTGCAGATCACCGAGTGCCGCGAGGATCTGGTGGCGCAGGTCGTAGCTCGGCGGGAACTCCAGCGCCTCGTTCCGCGTCGCGATGCTCTCGAAGTGCTGGGTGTAGCTGGTGCGCAGCCGATCGAGGCGGTCGAGGGCGGCCTTGCGGCGGTCCTCCCACCCCTCGCCGAGCGCCGCCTTCTCCGGACGACGGTTCGCGCCGTCGAGGACCCAGCGCTTGAGCTCGACGCTCATGCCCTCCTCGTCACCGGCGACGCCGCCACCGCCGCCGAGCACGACGAGTCGTGTGTAGGGCAGGACGGGCGTGAGCGACTCCTGGCCGTTGACGTCGACGAGCGCGAGCACGATCGACTCGAGCACGACCGGGAGTCCTTCCGCGCTCGTGATCGCGAGGTTGCGGAGCGTCGGCGACGGGAACGGCATGATCTTGCCGCCCACACCCGCGTCGGCGGGTACGTAGATCGACGCGGAGTCGTCGGCGAGCTCCAGCTGTTGGAGCGTGCCGGCGACGAACCAGCCGCGGATCATGGCATCGAGGACGTCGGGCGAGAGCGGCAGGAACTCGTTGAGCGGACGCGAGCGCCGCCAGCGCCAGAACTCGGCGCGCGAATCGGCGGCCTTGTTCTTCGCCCCCCAGTCCGCGGCGATGGGACGCATCAGCGAGTCGAACACGACCGGCTCGTACGGCTCGCTGAGGTGCGTGAAGACGTCGATGAACCCGCCCCTGCCGTCGGTGAACGCCTTCTCGATGTCGCCCGTCCATTGCCCGCGGGACTCCAGCACACGCTTGACCACACCGCGTCCCTGGGACTTGTCCGGGAGCGGGATCTCGCCGAACTTGCTGAGGAAAGCCGGCTCGTGGCGGCCGTGCACGTTGACGAGCACGGAGGCGTTGATGGACACCAGCGGCTCCGCCGCGTTGAGCGCGGCGACGAGCTGCCCCTCGAAGCGGTTGAGCCTCCTGTCGAGTTCGGTCGGTGAGACCTTGTCGGGGTTCAGGTAGTCCCGCAGCCCTTCGGCCATGTAGCCGCCGACGGCGGTCCCCTCCTTGGCGAGCCACGTCCGTGCCCGGAAGAGCACCTGGCTGGAGCGCGCCTCGACGTCGAAGGCGGCTCGCGTCGGCACCGCGGTCACGGACCCGGTCACGAGGTGGTCCCGCGGGACCCACGAGACGGTGCGGCGTACGAGACCCTGGTGCGTCCCGTCGATCTCATCCGCGTCGAGCAGGACCTGGATCTCCGCGTCGCGACGCGCGTCACGCGGGTCGGGGGACCCGGTCGTGCGGCCGACGAGCTGCGCGAGGATCGCCGGGTACTCGTCGGGCGGGTCGAGCAGGAACTCGTTGGGCGCCGGTCGCAGCCGGATCGGGACGACGTCGCCCTCGGGCCAGCTCCCGACGGCGGAGCCCGCGTCGTGTCGTTCGACGGCGAGTCGCTCGTGCGCGGCCCGCACGGCTGCGGTGAGCGGTTCGACGAGGTTGTCGATCAGGTCCGGGATCAGCGCGAGCGCCAGGTCGCGCACGTCGGCCTCGGCCTGCAGGAGCAGCGTGTTGACGGCCCCGCGCACCGCCGAGCGCAGCGCCTCGGTCGTGGCGAGCACGGTCGTCCCGTCGGGGTCGTTGAGCGCCTGGGCGACCGGCTGCGCGACGTCGGCGGCCCAGCGGCGGTACTTGGACGCCTCCTGCTTGAGCTCCTCCTTCACGAAGGTCAGCTCCGCCGTGAGCCGGTGGAGGACCTGCTCGGTCACCGGCGCGCCGCTGAGTGCGACCTGCTTCGCCACCAGGTCGGCGAGATGGTCCTGGATCTCGGCGACCCAGACCCGAGCCTGGGCGTAGCGCGCCTCGCGCTGCGTCGAGGCGAAGGCGGCGGCCCTGTCGTTGACCGCGTTGACCACCGCCTGCCGGAGCCTCTCGACCTTCTCCCCCTTCGGCGGGATGTCGGACTGGATCCGGCCGAGGATCTGCGCAGACAGGGCATGGGCGTCGTCGGCCTGTCCCGACGGGCGCAGCGCGTCGACGAGCGCGTTGTTCTCCTCGCCGCGCTCGTCGAGCCGCGACTGGCGCAGGAATCCGGGGAAGACGTCGTCGGCCGTGTCACGGACGAGCTGCTTCTCGGGGCGGTCGTCGTCCTTGCGGCGCAGCGTCTCGTGCTGGCCGACGAGGCGCTCGACGACGGACCGTGCCAGGTGCTCGGAGGCGTAGTCCGCGAACCGGTCACGACCGAGGCCGACCCGGGCAGAGCCGAGCGCCGAGAACGGTGTCTCCGTGCCCTGCGAGTGCAGCGGCAGGCGGTCGGACACCGCCTGCGCGGTGTTGGCCCAGTTGCCCTGGAGGTAGCCGGTGATGCTGTCCTGCAGCGTCGGGCTCGCGACCCACGACGCCACGGACCGGCCGAGCGCGCGGTACACGTCGTTCTGCGTCCTGTACGCGACGTTCGTGTTGCGGGCACCGACGAGGAAGGGGTATCGCGGGCCGGACCGGCGCGCGGCACCGAGCGCGACCCCGTTGCGCGCGAACAGCTCGGTGGTCGCGTCGGACGGGCCGTTGCTGTTCCAGAAGCCGTTGAGCACCTCGGCGAGCGTCGCGAGCGAGTTGGGTCGCACGCCGCGACGCGCCTCGGGCGCGAGGTAGTCGAAGACGTCGGGGGCGTAGAGCAGGCCCACCGACTCGTCCGCCCACTTGTCCGAGAGCGAGCGGATCGCGTCGCACACGTCGATGACGGCGCCCGCCCCCGAGCCACCGGCGATCGAGGAGACGACGATCACCGTCGGCTCGCCCGCGTTCGGCGAGGTGGTTCCGCCGAGCTTGCGGGTGACCTCGGCGAGCTCCCCGACGACCTCCGCGCCGCTCAGGGCGCGACGCGCGTGCTGGAGTGCCTCGTTGATGCGCGACAGCCCGGCGATGGTGATGATCCGGCCGAGGGTGCGGTACTGCCCCGCGCCCTTGGACGCGGGGACGTTGACCTTGTTGGGGTCGGGACGCCACGTCGCGACGGCGTCCCGCAGGGTGTCGCGGGCGCCCTGGAGCAGGGCGGTGTCGATCGTGCGGTAGTCGACCCCGGTCGCGACCAGGCCCTGGTAGTCGCGGTCCGGGAGCTGCGCGGGCAGGTCGGGGTCGTTGCCGTCCGCCTGGGTCGGCACGTCGACGTGCACGAACTGCCAGGCTGCCGGGAAGTCACCCGTCCAGCCCGCTTGTGCGAGGCGACGCTCGAGGTCCTCGCGCACGACACGCAGCGTCTTGCCGCCGGAACCGCCGACGCCGACGAGAAGGAAGGGACGAAGCATGGTGGACACCTCTGGATGGTCGGGGGCTGAGACGCTCAGAACAGGGAGGGCGGAGGCCCGTCGTCGGTCGCGCCGGGCGACTGTGCGGCGCTCCGCGTGTCGGAAGGCCGTGGGGACGCCGGCCGGTCCGTGCCCGGACCGGGCTCGGGCGGAACCGAGGTTCTCGAGCCGTCCGGCCTGCCGAGGAGGGTCGGGGGTTCGTCGCCTCCCGGCACCGCCGCGGCACGAGTCCGTGGATCTGCCGGCGTGGTGGCGGCCGGCTGCCGCCCGCCCCGCACGCTGCGAGATCCGCGGTCGCGACGTCGAGGTGCGGCGGCGTCGACGCCGGCCGCAGCCCTCGCGGCGCGCGCGCCCTCGACCGTCGAGACGATCGACGCCCACTCCTGGAAGTCGCGCAGCGCCTCGCTCCACGCCACGACCGCCGGCCGGATGCCGTGCGGCGTGTCGGCCAGCAGGACGATCCGCCCGGTGACGAGACCCTCTGCGTCGGCCACCGCACTGGCGCCGGGGACGGGCGCCGGGTCGACGACGAGGTAGAACTGCTGCGTACCGGGAAACTCCACGGGCGCTGTCGCGGCCTCGGCGTCCAGGGTCTGCGCGTGCTTGCCGTCGGTCACGACGATCGCGCCCGACGTCGCGCGGACCCGTCCGTGCAGCGACGACCACGGCCACCACGAGCCGTACCGGTCGAAGGCGAGCCCGTCGGTCTCGAACCCGGCCACTGCGTGCGGCTGGCGCAGACGCTGGCCGAAGTCGTCGAGCCGCACCAGCTCACCGCCGCCGGCACGTCGGACACCCGCAGCGGTGACCTCGACCGGGATCGAGGCGGACCGGACGTCGGGTCCGAGCGGGTACCGGTCGGAGATCCGGCGACCGATCCAGCCCACGACGGCTGCGAGGAGGAATCCGAGAAGGACGAGACCGAGGACGATCCCCCAGCGCGCGAGCTCGTTGACGGGCCGGCTCATCGTCGAAGACACCGGCACGGCCAGGGTCACGTCCTCCGCGGCGTCGACGCCGGAGAGCGTGACCGGCAGGCTCCCGGTGACGACGCCGTCGGCCGGGTGTCCTGACGTGAGGGCGACCTCGACGTCGACGGTCTCGGCAGCGGGAACGTCGACGCACTCGGGCACGGAGAGGCTCAGCGCCCCCGCGTCCGGCGGCCCCGCCAGCTCGGCTGCGCCGAAGCATGCCTGCGTGTCGCCGCGGTCCGACCCGGTGAGCGTGAGCGTGCCCGTCGCCGGTTCGTCGCCGACGAGCGGTTCGAGCTCGAGTCGCGACGTCGCCAACGTCGGGTACGACGGCGGCAGCTGCGTGGGGAGCGTGGTCTGCGCCGTCACCGGGCCGAGAGCGATCTCGTTCGGGGCGCTCGTCGCGCTCACGGTCGCACCGATCTGGATCTCCGAGGCGGCCTCCCCTCCGCTCAGGTCGACGGTGACGGCGAAGGTGCCGTCGCCCTGCGCCCGGGCTTCCGTGGGCTCGCCGTCGACCAGCACGTCCCCGGCGACGGAGCTGAGCAGGCTCGGGTCGAGCGCGGTGCCGTCGGGCCCGTGGACGGAGACGACGACCTCGCTCTGCTCGCCCAGGACCAGTCCGTCCGGTGCGTCGACCGCGAGCTCGGCGCCCCAGAAGTAGTAGAGGTCGATCACGGTGACGCGCTCCGGGTCGGTCACCAGACGCCACTCGCCATAGGCGGCTCCGGACGTCGGGACCACGTCGGTCACGAAGAGACCGGACCGGCTCGAGGTAGCGACCTCGGCGGCGGGGAGCGCCGCCTCTCCCGCAGCGAGAACCGTCTCCTCGCCGTCGGGGGCGACCAGGGTCACGGGGTCGGCACCGTCCTCGGTCTCGAAGATCAGCCGAACCGATCCCACGGCGGGGTCCACGGGAAACGTCAGCACCCCGTCGGTGCACTCCTCGCCCGGGCACAGCACCGAGCCGGCCGGTGTGCCGCCCTGGATGAGGGCTCCGGCGCCGCTGAACAGACGTCGTAGCGCGTCCGGCTGGTCGGCGCGCAGATACGCACCGGACGCGGACGTAGACGGGATGGGCGTCGTTCCGCAGGTGACACCGCCCGCGGCGGTGCCCTCGGCGATCGCGCGCAGCTGCTCCCTGTCGGCCTCGGTGACGGAACCCTCCGCACCCTCGGTGAAGAGCGCGAGCGCGATGATCGTCGTCCCGGACGCCCGGATACCGTCGACGATGCCTTGCGGCACGCAGAGCTCTTCGCGCGCCGCGGCCGTGGCCTCGCCCGCACCCTCGTCTCCTACGTCCAGCTTCCCGTCCGTGAACCACAGGATCGCCTTGCACGTCGGCCCGCCGATCTGGTCGGCGCGCACGTCGATCGCGGACTGCGCCTCGCGCAGTGCGGCCCGGTAGTCCGTGAGCCGGCCCCCGTCGTGCCACGGCAGCTCACCCGACGCGGCGTCGAGCAGCTCCTGGCCGTGCTCGCCCGACGGTGATCCCCACGCGACCAGCTCCGTGTACTCCGAGCCGAAGACGGCGAGATTGGCCTCGACCCGGAGCTCGGCACCGCCGGAGCTCTCGAGACCGGCCAGTGCGTCGATCGCCGCCTCGACCCCACCGACGCGCTGGTCCTCGGGGTCCGTCTGCTGCAGGCTTCCTGATTCGTCGACCACGACGGTCGCGAGCAGCGACCCGTTCGCCGCGACGCACGCGGAGAGGTCGGCGAACGCCTTCGCGCCCTGGGCGCTGAGATCGGCGGCCTCGGCGGCGGCCACTGCGGCGGTCCGAGGATGCGCGCTCGGAGCGGACGCGACCGACGTCGCTGCACCGAAAGGCACCAGCGCGGATGCCGCCATCAGAGCAGCCGCCAGCGCGCGTGCACCCCTCACCACTTCGAGACCTCCGTCGCGAGGAGGTAGGCGTCCCCGGCAGCGGCAACGAGCCCGAGGACGAGCGCGACGCGGAGCACGGTGTCCCACAGCGGGCGGGGACGGAACTCCGGGTGCTGACGGGACCGGTTGTCCTTGCTCTTGTGAACGCTCACCAGAACGGTCACGACGACGGCTCCCAACGCGTAGCCGACGATCGAGGCCCAGAGCCGCACGTCCGAGTGCGGCGTCGTCGCGGCGACGACGACCGTCACGGCAGCTGCCAGAGCCGCGCCGAGCGCGGTGAGAGCGGGCCATGCGGCGGGACGGGGCGCCTCTTCTCGCCGTGCTCCCGACGCCTCCGACGAGGACGTGGGCACGTGGACACTCATGAGGCCCCCCGCTCCGCGCCTGACGTCTCGGTGATCAGGCGGTCGATCTCTGCGCTCACCCTACGAGCCGGCACGACGCCCGACGAAGAAGTGGTCATCACACATTCCTTAACGTGCAGGGCGGGTACATGACCACCGGATGGTTGAACACGGGCTGATCTCGTGAGTGCGCCATGCCATTGCCGCCAGCCGTCGCCTTCTGCGATCATTCGCTGGATCGTCTGGTGGCCATCTCTTGGTCGTGCTGGATTCTGGACACATGTCCAGATTTCACCCGGTGAGCGTCAGCCCAGCGCGACCTCGACGCCGCCCGAGAAGAACGAGTCGTGCAGGTCGATCGACGCCGGCACGGCATCGGCAGGGATGTCGAACACGACGGTCCCCTCGACGGAGTTCCCGGGGTTGATGTCGGTGAGAAAGCTGTTCGCGTCCCCGAGGTAGATCGCCGCGCTGCCGTCGGAGGAGTGCGTGCGGCCGACGGTGTCGGTGAGCTCCTGGCTCGACCCGTCGAACATCTGCGCCTCGTCGCCGATGTTCGTCACCGTCATGTGCACCAGCACGTACTGACCCTGCGCCTGCTCGCTGAGGAACTCGTCACCGACGCTCGGCACGCCCGTCTCCACGGACGTCACGGTGAACTCGAACTTGCCGTCGCGCACGGCCGTGCCGATGCCCGGCGTCGCCGGCACCTCGGGCGCGGGCTCCTCTGCCGGAGCTTCCTCTGCCGGCTCCTCCGGCGCAGGCTCCGGCGCCTCCCCCTCGGGTGCTGCGCTCTCCGCCGGCGCCTCGTTCGCCACGGCGGTCGCCGTCGGCTCGTCCTCTCCCCCGCCACCCAGGGCGCCCCCGATGATCGCCACGAGCACGACGACGCCCAGGCCGGTGAGGATCTTGTGGCGCGCGAACCAGGACCTGCGCGGCGGCGTCGGGACGCCCGGCTGCGCACCCTGGGTGGGGTAGCCCTGGGGGTACGGCTGGCCGGCGTACGGCGCCTGCCCGGGCTGCGGTGCATAACCCTGCTGAGGGGCGTGACCGGGCTGCGGGTGGTACCCCGGCTGCGCGGCGAAGGCGGGCTGGGGGGCGGGCTGGCCCTGAGCGCCCGGGTGGTGGGGCGTCGTGTACGGCTGGGGCTGACCGGGCTGCTGCGGGTGGGGCGTGGGTGCGGACATCGTGGCCTCCTGCGGTGGGTTCGACGTCGCCGCTCGTCGGCGCCGCCGTGCTGGCGTTCTCCGAAGATCGTGCTCTTCGCGAGCACGCCGCCGGATCCCCCGCCCGGCTCGTCCGGGCCAGCCGATCGGTGGGTCTGCGGCGGTCAGGACGAGCCGAACGGGCGAGCCGCTACGTCGGTGCGCGGCCATATGCTCGCGCCATGTACCCCCCTTCGCCGCAGCCCGGCACACCGCCGGCCGGGGGCCCGCACGGTGCTCGGGGCACGCCTCAGCCGTACGGCACTCCACCGGCGGGCTGGTCACCCCACACCGGCAGCTCGGCCCACCAGTCCGGGGTCGTCCCCTCGTACGGCCCGACGCCGTACCCCGCCTCACGGGGTCACGCACCCGTGCCCGGCCCGCGTCGACAGCGCCGACCGTCGTCGGCGCTGGGCGTGCTCTCGGTCCTCGGGACCGTCGCCGCGGTGGTGGTGACCTTCTCCGTCGGGATGTTCAGCACGTCGTTCGACGCCATGCGCCACGGGAGCGAGGTGTCCGGGCCCCAGATGGCGGCCACCGTGCTCTGGTGGGTCCTTGTCGCAGGGATCGCGACGGCCGTGGTCTGGCGGGACCGGCACGCCGTCGTCGTCTGCCTGTCGACGGCCGCCGCCGGGATCCTCACACCGGTCGGGGCCGCGGCGCCGCTCCTCGCGCTGCCTTTCGTCGTCGCACGCGAGCGGCGATGGCACGTGATCGCGGGGTGCGCGGTCGCGACGGCACTCTCCGTCGGGGCGTCGTTCTGGCGTGACGCCTCGCGTGACGGCGAGGCCGTGATGTTCTCCTCCGTGGCGACCGGCACCGTCGAGCGCTCGTACCTGGAGCCGATCGGCTACGTGATCCTCGGCGTGCTGCTCCTGGCCGTGTCGATGGGTGCCGGGCTGGTCCGCCGCTACGTGGGCAAGGCCGACGCCGCCGAGCGCGTCGCCGCCGTCGAGACCCACCGCGCCGAGGTGCTCAGCACGCAGGCCGACGAGCTCCGCACGGAGCTGTCCCGCCAGGACGAGCGCGAGCTCATCGCGCGCGAGATGCACGACACCGTCGCGCACAACCTCTCCGTCGTATCCCTCCAGGCGTCCGCGCTCGAGGTGACGACCGACGACCCGGAGGTCGTGGACGCCGCTCGCACCATGCGCTCGTCGGCGCACCGCGCCCTCGACGAGATGCGCGCGCTCATCACGTCGCTGCGCGCCGGTTCCGAGCAGTACACGGGGTCGGCGCCGGCGCTCGGCGATCTCGCGACACTGCTCGACGACGCCCGCGCGAGCGGGGTGGACCTCGCCGCGACGGTCTTCGTGACGGACGCGGACGGCGCGCCGCCTGCCCTGACACGAGCCGTGTACCGCGTCGTGCAGGAGGCACTGACCAACGTCATGAAGCACGCGCCCGGCGCGCGGGCCGAGGTCGACGTGCGTGCTCGGCCCGGCGACGGCGTCGACATCACCGTCCGCAACGCCCTGACGCGCGACCTCAACCCCTACGGCGACGTGCCGCTGCTCGGCGACCCGGGCGCAACCGCCGGCGGGACGGGGATCCCCGGAGGTGGCGCAGGCATCGTCGGGATGCGCGAACGCTGCGAGACCGTGGGCGGCACGTTCAGCGCGGGGGTCGACGACGGCCGGTTCGTCGTGACGGCACACCTCCCGTGGGAGCGCCCGACGGCGTAGCTCGCCGTCGATACGCCGGTGCGGTCGAGCTGTTGGCACGAAACGACCCGCGCTGTAGCGATGCTGGGCGGGCGTCCCGACCACGAGTGGGGCGTCGTCGCTAGGCTTCGATCGTGATCAGGGTGATGGTCGTCGACGACGACGCGATGGTGCGACGCCTGCTGCGGACCATCCTGCGGGCCAGCGACCTCGAGGTCGTGGCGGAAGCGGCTGACGGCGACGAGGTCGTCACCTGCGTACAGGCCCACCACCCGGACGTCGTGCTCATGGACCTCCGGATGGCGCGCATGGACGGCGTCGCGGCGACTCGCGCGCTCGCAGCGATCCCGACGGCACCCGGTGTCATCGTCATGACGTCGTTCGACACCGAGCAGGTCATCCTCGACGCCGTGCACGCCGGCGCGGCGGGATTCCTCGCGAAGGACGCCGAACCGGCGGAGATCGTCGCGGCGGTGCGTGCCGTGGCGGCAGGAGACGGGGCGCTGTCGCCGAGAGCGGCACGGACCGTCATGGCCCAGGTGAGCGCTGCGCCTGGGGTGGCTGGCCGCCGAGAGGCAGCGAAACGGCTCGCCGCGCTCAGTGAGCGCGAACTTGACGTCGCACGGCTCGTGGTGGACGGCCTGTCCAACGCGGACATCGCCCAACGGCTGTTCCTCAGCGAGGCAACGGTAAAGACACATATCCAGAGTGCGAACGCAAAGCTCGGAACCTCGGGCCGCGTTCAACTAGCAGTCGCTCTTGTCGTCGCCCGCGAGCGTTAGCACGGAGCCCTGCCAGACGCATTACGCACAGGAAAGGCGCAGAGCGCAAGCGCGCGTTAGTCCTGAAGCAGCACCCGACTGCTGAAGCCATCTGGGAGATGGATCGCGAGAGCCGTCGCCCGCACGGACGCCGCAGACGGCACCTCGACGTCCAGTTCGTGAACCTGGAGGGTGATCGCGTCCTCGCTGACGAACGCGCGATCCCCCGGGTATACGCTCCCGTCTGCTGGGTCGGCGCCTTGCATCAGGTTTCCGATCGAGAGCTCATCAGTGTCATCTACGAGAGCGATGTTGCCCGCAACCGCGATGATTGTCTGCCTCGACTCAGTGTCGGGACCGCGACGGCGGATGGCTCCACCGTTCATGAACACGACTTCGGTGGGAAAGTCGCTCCCCGCAGTCTCCTGGATGGCTAGGAGGAGGGAGTAGATCTTGTCTTTCTCAATCTCGGCGGCCCGCCAGCCAGCGAGCGCCGGTGCAACCCTCTCCCACGTCGTCCGGACAGTCGAGTTCCTTACGGCTGGTTCGGGCCGGAAGTCACGCGGATCGGCCGACGCAAGACGCTTGAGTGTCTCAAGGTCCGCCGCACCCTCGGTATCGGGGTGGCACTCCGAGTAGAGACGCTCCTGAACCAAGGCCCAACCAGGACGGACTTGATGGCTCGAGAGGTCGAGGCGTATGACGGCGCGCCGTGTCGGGTTCAGCGCCGGGTCGAGGAGTATCGAGCGACGCCAGTCGCGAAGCGGAAGATCTTCCTGGTCGAGTAGCGCGAGATCGTGACGCATCACACGGTCGTGTTCGACGTAGCTCTCGTAGACCGAGATCGTCCCAGGGTTGAGCCAAGCACGGAGCAGATCGATGTATGTTCGCTTGTATCCGAAGAACCGCCCACGCTGCTGTACGGTATCGGCGTTTCCGATCCCGGGCCCTCGCGGCATGTAAGTGACTGCGAGGTTCTCGACTGTGAATCCTCGGTCCAGCTTGTTGCCACCGATCACGATCCAGCCTGGACGACTACGCCAGTCGTTCGACTGGATTTCGCGTCCGTCTTCGCTGTTTACGGTCACGACCTTGACTTGCGGCAGATAGACCTCAAGATCCTCCAGCAGCTCGTCGAGCGAGACCACATCGCCACGCACGGTTGCACCGCCCGTCGACGTGAGGTCCTCGTAGGCCGCGGCGAAGGTTTCCGCCTTCGTCTGTTCAAGTAGTTCCCGATCGTCCGCTTCGAATACCGTGATGAGCCGATCTATGATCTTCTTGATCCACCTCTCATATGCCCGATGGAGATCGGTCGTCGACGAGGGGTGGATCAGCATGCTCAACGGCCGGGGCGACCGGCGACGCTGCGCGACGATGAGCGACAACAGATAGGTCGCGAGCGAAGTGACGAGCGACGATGGTGGTCCCACCGCGTCCGGATCGAGAGCGTCGTTGCTGTCAGTGATCTTGCGTACAAAATCGCTCGTGTGGTTCTCGAACAATGCCTCCGCGCCGACATAGTCGGGGCCGGCTTCGAGGACGCTGACCGTCCTCGGGGACAGCGAGTCCTCCATCGCGATCAGGAGTGGCGCCTGAGGAGTCGCGGTGTATAGCACGTATGTGTGGTTCGGTGATGCTTCCCGGACTAGACGGATTGCGCGGTAGGTGGTGCTCTCATTTCCGCCCTTGGCGAGGTTCAGTCCTGCCTGGTCTCCCTCGTCGTCGACAAAGAGGATTGGCACGCTGCCGACCGCCGCCGTCACTGCGGCGAGGAACTCGCGGGTGCTGCGCAGTGCGTCATGGTTCTTCAGGACCACTGCTACCGTCGCCACCCGGCCACGCTCACTCTTGCGCCCCTGCCAACGGTTGAGAAGCCTTACGACGCCTTCAGCATCAGCGCCCGCTGGGCCGTTGAGGGCGTTCCACACCGCGAGCCCCCCGTCACCGTCCATGCCGAGATCGCGCTTGAGCCGCTCGAACGTCTGGTCGCGAAGGTTTTTCTTCGTCCCGGCCAGAACCACGACTAGCGGAAATCCGTTGTCCCGCCCCGCCGCGATGAGGGAAGTAAAGGAGAGCGTCTTGCCGCTCTGCACTTCGCCGACGACCAGTTCCGCCTCTCTACCCTCGGAGTGCCAGATGGGTTCACGGCATCTCGAGAGAATACGTAAGGTCTCATTGCGAACCTTGGAGGCGGCAGCTTCAGGGAGCCCTGACCGTTCGAGTGTCATCTCGAGTTCATCGCCGGCGACCGGTGTCCACGCTGCATTGGGCGTCGCAACGCCATTGACGTCAGCGTTCATGAGACAGCCTCCGTACGTTCAGCGAGTGGACCCGCCAGCAGCCTGTTGAGTTCTGCGACGAAGAACCGCGGCTCGCGCGATCCGCTCTGTTGAGCGTGGATCTGCGAAAGCGCGATCGCCACGGCGAGTCGCAAGATTGGCTCAAGATCCATGCCGGGTAAGTAGGCGAACGACTCGGTGAACCGGTGCGCCCGGTTCATCGAGATGACCCAGTCATCGCCTGCCCGTTCGACCCGCAGCCAACTCTTGGAGTCCGCAGGTTCATCGACGACGCGGATGATGAGGCTCTCTCCCTGCACGGCAAGCTCGGCCTCACTGACTTCTACCTTCTGTTCGACGGCCGGCGAAGCGCTCTCGGTCACGCTATCGTTCGCCTCGGGGGGGACGGGGCCGACGGTGACGGCCGCGCCATGAACATAGGGATTCTCGCGCTCGGTTCGCCCGACGAGCTGCGCGACGGTTTCTACAACATTACGCACCGTCGACTGAACAGACCGGTTCCGCTCTGTAGCGCGATAGTTGTCGGCCTGTCGAAGCAAGGGCAGAGGTTCCGCATCGATCTGCTCCCTTAGCTCGCCCAGAAAGGCTTCTTCGTCCTCGCCGTCCCAGATCAGCGCGTCCTTGGTATGCGTGACGTTGATGGCGGAGACGTCGAACTCGCCGACCAGACGCTGCGATCGAAAAGTATTGCCCTGACCGAAGATCTCTTGAGGCTTGAACGCATCGGCGGGATCCTTCGCCATCGCGCCGGCGCCCTGGACCACCTTGCCGCGGTAGAGGAGCGCGAAGCCAGCTCTTGAGGTCGAGCCCTTCGAGAGGAGCCCGGCCCATCCGCTGACCCGCCGCCCAGAGGGCAGCGAGACCTCGAGATCCTTGCGCCATTCCAAAGCAAGCGCCTCTCGGTCGTTCCATCTGGCAGCGGTGAGCAACTGGGCGGGCTCGGGACGCAGCCGTTCACCCCCTACGACTAGGTGGACATCCTCGTCGACGAGGAACTCCCGATAGATGCTCCGCAGATAGTCCCGGATCTTGCCGAGGGTACGTCCGGTCGGCGGGCTCTGATTGAGTCGAGTCAGGACGAGCGTGGTGCCATGCTCTTCCGCGGGTGCAGAAGTCTCCGTGACCGGGAGCGTGTCGGACTTCGTCTCGATGATCAGAGGAACGTCGAAGCTGACCGTCCTACGCACTGGCTCCCCGAGTGCTGTCGTCGTGACGACGAAGTGCTGGGCATACCAGCAGGCGGCACTCTTCATGCCGATCCCGAACTGGGACAATCCCGTCGCATCGGCCGGCGGCTCAGCTGGGGTGAACGCGCGGCCGACATCGGCCGTCGCGATGCCAGCCGCGTTGTCGGTGACGACGATGGTTCCCCGGTCACGGTCGATGTCGACGTCGATCTTGAGCACGGGATCGCGACCACCGTGAGCCGCCCGCAGGTTCCCCTTGTTTGCTCGCCAGGACTGGAGGGCGTTGTCGACAAACTCGCCGATGGCGTACCACGGTTTGTAGCTCATCGAGGGAAAGAGCGCGAGCATCCCGACACCTGGCCGGACGACGACGCTTTGAGTCATGGGTGCCCCTCCATTGGCTGGAAACACCGTAGGCGTCCGGCCGCCGGAGCCCAAGTCGCCGAACTCGTCCGAGCGGGTGAAATCGGTGTCGTCACCGCGTCGCCGCCTGGCCCCACACCTCCCGCTCTACGCGCCCCGCCGCCTCCATCGGGGACTCGTGCTCCCACACGCGAACAGTGCGCCAGCCCACGGAGCGCAGGACCCGATCCGTGTCCTCGTCTCGTGCGCGATTGGCTGCCAGCTTTGCCTTCCACCACTGTCCATTCGCTCGCGGCGACGTTCCATGCACCGGGCACCCGTGCCAGAAGCAGCCGTCCACGAAGACGGCGACTCGCGCACGGGTGAAGGCGATGTCGATCGTCCGCCGCTTCTGTCCAGGGACGGGGAACGCCACCCGGTAGCGCAACCCTCGAGCGTGAAGCTCGCGTCGCAGTGCCAGCTCTGGCGCGGTGTCGCGGCGCTTCGCCGTGCTCATCCTTCTGGATATCGCTGGAGAGCTGGCCCCGGGGTGGGCGGGGACCTGTTGCGGAGATGGCGTGAGGGTCACGCGGCTTCAGATCCCGCCCGGTCTTCCAGCCGCAGCATTCCCTGGCCCGGCATCCCATCCGACTCGGAACCACGCTGCCCCCCGACAACATCGTCGAGCTTCTCCTTGAGTCGGAGCAAGGGGGGGTCAAGCTCCCACTGCGAGAGATGCGTGAGGAGCTGTGCGAGCGCGAAGCGCACCGCGCCGACGTGGACGGCATTGCCGAACTGCTTGTACGACTCCGCGTCCCCTTGCTTCAGAGCCACCATCGCGTCACGGACTCGTTCGGGGAACGCCTGCAGCCTCCCGACCTCACGCGGCGTCAACCGACGGCGCTCCGGCCCGTAGATCGGCGTCTGGTTGATGGCGACCAGTGCCGGCGTGTAGGTCGCGGGCCGCACGCGGATACCCGAGGGCCGGAACTGGATGAGGCAGTGGAAGATCGACCTCTCAAGCCCCGCCTGCCACTCAAACTTTGCCCTGCTCAGCGCCCGCTGCGCATCCGGTTGAGGCTGCCCGCTCTCGTCCCAGGCCTGCCTGACTGCCGCCAGGGCTCCCGCGCGCTCCTCGAAGAAGTCGACGTTCTTCCGGATGAAATTCGCCTTCCACGGCAGGTCCCGTGTCTTGGCGTCGTCAAGTTCCCTACCGCGCCAGACCTCGTCAAGCACCTTGAGCCAGATGGGATGTCCGGGGATCCATCGATCAGAGCGCGGTTGGGCGGCAGTAGCCTCTGACTCCTTGATCACCTCCTGAAGAAGCGACTCCCACCAATCCAGCGCCGCGCGCTCTTCTCCG
Organism: Cellulosimicrobium sp. Marseille-Q4280; assembly: GCF_943181405.1. Classification (GTDB taxonomy): domain Bacteria; phylum Actinomycetota; class Actinomycetes; order Actinomycetales; family Cellulomonadaceae; genus Cellulosimicrobium. The sequence continues at coordinate 104,364 of NZ_CALPBY010000001.1, read as the reverse complement.
GATACCTCGTACCGTCGGAGATCCTCGCCAGGCGCCTCCAAGATGGTCCGCCCTCCGAGCACGGGCAGCTCAAGTTCGTGGAGGTTCCAACTCTCGACGTCCCAGTTTTGGTATGTAAACTCGCTGAACGGGAGAGCAGCACGGCCGACCAGGTCGCGCCGGACGGCCATGATGTACACCCGCTCGCGAACCTGCGGGGTGCCTCCGGCCTGGGGCACGATGCGGTGCGGACTGATGACCGTCGGCACACGGGAGACGAGATACCCGAACTCCTTGAGACCCCCGATGATGGTCTCGAACGTCGTGTCGCGATGCCGAGGCCCCACCAGATTCTTGACGTTCTCGAGGAAGACGATCTTTGGCCGCCGTGCCCGGACGATCCTCAGGATGTCGTAAAACAGAGTGCCGCGGGTCTCGTCGAGAGTTCCCTTCTGCTTCCCTGACTTGCTGAACGCCTGGCAGGGGAACCCTGCCGTCAGGACATCGTGCTCCGGGATCTGCGGCAGGTCCCTCTCAGGATCAGGCAGTTCGGACTCGGGCAGCGGCTTCACGTGATCCCGGATGTCGAGAGAGAAGGACGGCTTGCCCTCGTGCCGCGGGGTGCCCCACGCCTTCTGGTAGACCTCCCACGCTCGCTTGTCCTTCTCGCTCGCGTAGACGCATCGCCCGCCCAGCTCTGCGAGTGCGGCATGAAACCCGCCGACACCCGCGAAGAGGTCGATGAATGTGAACTCCGCATCAGCTTCCGCGGGCATGACTCTCCTTGCTTGCTCGTGAGCTGCCGGTGGGCGGGCAACCGATGTGCCAGCTTAGCTCCCAATGAGGCTGTTGTCAGACATGTTGGACCAGATGTCAGTCGAGTTGCCGGATTGCCCGCCTGAGTACGGATGCATGGAGCGTCGGTGCGAGCGTCTCTTCGAGCTGCCCCACGACATCAGCGGCTTCTCGATCGACGACCCGCTCTTGACGCTCGCTCAAGCCCGGAGCGCTCGTCGTCGCGCTTCCGACGTGCACGAGGGCGCGATCGAGCACGGCAGCCACGATCGCCGGGGCAACGGTCTCGCGGAGCATCGCCAGGATTTCCCGGGACTCGCTCTCCACGACTGCCTCTTGGCGCGGTGTGAGAAGCAGGTCCTCCGCACGAGGCACCCCATCAGGCCCACGCGACGACGAGCGACCGATCCTGGACCGTTCGTGACGCTTCTCGGCGACTGTTGACGAGTCCACGGCATCACTGTCACCGCCCGACGCGTCCATCTCAACGTCAGCGAAGTGCGCATGCGCAGTCTCCGCATCGTCCCGTCCCTGACCCGGTGGCAAGAGCTCGACAGGAAGTTCACCCGACGAATAAACGATGTCGAGGTGCGCCGTGGTGCGTGTAAGAGCGACGAACAGCATCCGCAGACCCTGCGGGCCTGCCTCGACGATCCCGCTCGGATCCACGACCACGACGGAGTCGAACTCCAGCCCTTTCGAGGCCACGGGACTGACAAGGTTGATGGCGCTGCTCAACCCTCCAGCGTCAACGTCCTGCCAGTTGATGCTCCGGCGGCGCATCGTGGACTCGACCATCGCCCGACTCCTGTCAGGGCAGATCACACCGACGAACCGACCGCGCGACGAGTGCTCCTGCACGACGTCTGCGACGCGCATCCCGATATCTTCCGGGTCGTCGACCTCGACGAAACGGGGCCCCTGCTCTACGTCTCGGACGACTCTGGGCATGGGGACATCGGGCGCCGCATGAGGGAGCAGGCGGGCCGCTACATCCATCACCGATCTGGGCACGCGGTATCCGATATCGAGATACTCGATGTCCTTGGGGAGGCTCGTCTCGACAAGGTCGAACACGTCGCTCCAGCTGTCTCGCGCCCAGTGGCCGGTGGACTGCGCGATGTCTCCGACCATCGTCATGGCACCGTCGCGCGATCGACGGGCAACGGCACGGACCTGCATCGGCGACAGATCCTGCGCCTCGTCGACGACGATGTGTGCGAATCGCGCCGGCGGGATGTCACCCATCTGCGCGGCGACCTCATCCAGCATGAAGAGGTCCTCGCTGGACCACTGCTGGTCAGCGACCCTCGAGCCGACCGAGCGCTGCAGAAGAGCAACCTCTTCAGCGAGGAGAACCGAACCGGCGGCAGCAATCAGTCGAGGGAACGAACCGTAGAGGCTGGCGAGGAACGCCCTGGGGGACATGGTGGGCCAGATCCGCGCGACTGCGGCCTCGACCTCGGTTCCATCGATCCTCATCGCGATGTCGCCACGTACCGGTACGCGGGCAGCAGCGGCTGCTTCCCGCGCGCGCACGACAAGGACGTTCTTCAACGCCTCCCGGAACCGGGAGCGGTCTTCAACCAGAGGACCTCCGACCGATCGGCCGATCGCCTCCGACACCTCACCAGCGTCAATCGTGACAGGACCGACTCCGGAGACCGTGAACGTCACCCCATCCTCTGGTGCCCGGACCCGATCACGCAGAGCGCGCGAGACAAATCCGACCATGCGCACGTCACCTTTGAGTCGCGCAGCGTCCGGGGTGTCCTTGTACGACGGCCGAGCATCACCGAGCATCTGCGCGAGGTCTGTGACCCTCACCTTGTCATCGCCGAGCTCAGGCATCACTCGGCCGATATATCGGGCGAAGGTCTTGCTCGGCCCCACGACGAGGACGTCGTCCGGGGTGAGGGACCGCTGCTGGAAAAGTATGACTGAGAGGCGGTGAAGGGCGACGGCTGTCTTCCCGGTGCCCGGACCTCCCTGGATCACAAGAAGTCTGTCGGCATCGGATCCGATGAGTGCTGCCTGAGCCGCCTGGATCGTCTCGACGATCTTCCGCATCTCGGGCTCTCGCGCGCTGCTGAGGACGTCCTGAAGCATCGCGTCGACCTTGGCAACTCCGAGGTCGCTGTCATCCAGATCGGCCACGGTCTGGGCGAGCTCCGCAAGGATCTGGTCGCCGATGGAGTCGATGACATTCGTCGGAAGGCATGCGAAATTCCGCAGACGCGCCACTCCACGTGCGTCATCAACTGTGGCGCTCCTCAGTTCTAGCGCGACGTCGGACTTCCAAGAGATGACGTAGAGTTCGCCGCCATCCTGGACTGGAGCGTTGCCTACGTAGTGACAACCGCCGTCGAGAGTATCGATCCGGAGAAAGGCAGCAGGGTCAGATGGCTTGCCCAGCGTCTGGTCGGCGTCGGAATTGCGCTTCATCCCAGTACGGGCCTTGGTGTCTGCTGCGGCGACGTAGGCCCCTGCGCGAAACTGGCGCTTCCGCTCTCGGATCTCGTACACGTCGTCGAAGTAGGACTGCTCGACGTCGCGGGTCGAGTCCATCTCAGGGATCGTCAGGGCCACTCTCGCCTCCGGGCAACTTGCACAGCGTGCCTGGAGCCTACCCGCGGGCACCGACGTAGAGGGCTGCGGACTGTGCGGATGCAGTAGATTCCGGCAGGTGTGCAGCCGCCGTAGGGAGACAGGTGTGCAGCCGTCGTAGGGAGACCGGCGTGAAGAAGGAAGAAATCGTTCGTGACATCGCACTGGCCATCGGCGTGGACGCGCCGACGATGTCTTCAGGATCGACCGAACCTCGCCGGATCTTCGAGCTCGTCGACGAGCGCCTCGGCCTCGGTCTCGAGGCCCGCACCAAGCATGATCTCGCGCGTGCCATCGTGGAGATCGCTGGCGGCACGTGGTCTAGCTCGTACACGTCGAGAGGGTCTACCGTGACACGGGAGGGGCTGGCCGCAGTCCTCACCGCGGTCCAGCGGTTGACCGCGACCACGAGCCAGTGAGTCGCACCTGCCGCATCTCGGATGCGGGTATGTTCTGATCCTGACGGGACCGGTCGACGGGCGACCGGGCTGAGCGCGATTTGCGGAGCATCCATTTCATGTCTACCGACGTCCGTACTGCCATGGCCGGCAACACCACGCATATCGGCCTGGACCGACTTCGTCTCGATGAACGCAACCCACGACTACCCGAGCGGTTGCGCGGCTCAGACCAAGCTACGCTCGCGGCGTACCTGGAGAAGACAGCGGACGCCTTCCAGATCGCCGAGTCGATCGTTGACAACGGGTACTTCGGGACTGAGCACATCGTCGTGATGCAACACCCGAGCGACAAAGACACGTTCGTCGTGCTCGAGGGCAATCGGCGTGTCACCGCGCTTCTCGGGCTGAGCGATGAGGCGTTCCGGCTCGCCTTCTCGAAGCCGGCCCGATGGCACTCGATCGCTGCACAAGGCGGCATCTCCACGACGTCACTGGTCCCCACCGTCATCGTCTCGAGCCGGGAGGAAGCCGCCCCGATGATCGGCTTCCGCCACTTCACCGGAATCAAGAAGTGGCGCGCGTTCGAGCAAGCGCGCTACGTGAAGTACCTCGTCGAGGACGAGGGGATGACGATCCGGAACGCTGCAAAACTGATGGGCGCGAGCAGCGTCAAGGTCGGGAATGCCTACAGAAACTTGGAGATCCTCGAGCAGGCGCGGAACTTGCCTGGGGTTCCGACAGAGACGGTCGCCGCGGCTGAGGACGAGTTCTCGCTGATCACCGTAGCGATGGCCAACGGTGCGCTCCGGGAGCATGTCGGTGCCCCGCTGGCTTCGCAGCTCAAGGTGGGCGAGCCACCCGTGCCTCACGAGCGTACGCCTGAGCTCGAGGAACTCATCGGATGGATCTTCGGCGCCGGGGATGCAAGGCCCCCCGTCGTGAAAGAATCTCGTGAGATCGGCACCCTTGCTGACGTCGTCGCCGATGCCGCCGGCCGGGCGGCTCTTCGGCAGTCTCGCGACCTCGCCCACGCCAAGCAAGCCGTGCAGGAGGCGCACGAGGCCGAGCACGGGAACGAGGCGCTGGCGGTGGGTCGCCAGATCAACTCGTCGGTCCGCATTCTCGAGAGCCTCGAGAAGCGCCTCCGGGGCATGTCCGACGCGGACAGGGCCAAGCTCCGCAACGAGGCCGCCTCACTCCTGCACCTCGCCCAACGCATCAGCAGCACGGTCGAGCGTTCTACGGCTCGGGTTCGCTGACACAAGAACAGGCACACGCATGCCCGCGTCGACCGCCGACTATCTCGACCTGACGACTGCGAAAGCAGCCCAGCAATGGCGCGCGATCCTCGAACGCAGCTGGCCTTCAGGTCGCAATCAGGTCGATTACCTCCCGATCGAGACGCTTCTGTGTCTGGCCGGCATGTTCGTGGTCGAGCACTCGCGATACGGCAGTGGAAGCGCCCACAGGGCACCCGAACCGGTCCAGTCGCTCGCACAGCTCTTCAAGCGTCGGCCCACGAGCATCATTGCCAAGATGAACAACCTTCACGGTTCTCGCTCTCACGGCGCCCGCAACGATCTCATCGTCGGCTCGGTGCTTCGAACCAACCTTCAGGCGATGAGCCATATATATCGAGTCATCTTGGGCGCCGCCCGCACGGTCGGCGTCGACCGAGATTCGCTGCCCGACTTCCTCGGTCTGGAGACCGGTGGCGAAGTCGAGCTCCTCGGCCAGGACGAGCTCGACGTCGCCGCCCTGGAGTCCGTCGTCGAGCGGGAGATCCATCGCTGGGTCGTCAAGGACGTCGAGGAACAGGTGACAGAACGCCTCATGCTCGCGTCGCTCCGCATCGGCCAGCATCGTTTCGCGCGTTCGGTCTTGACTTCGTGGGCGTATGAGTGTGCCTTCTGCGGCTTCTCCCTAGGAGTCGAATCGGGTCCGACGCTTCTTCGCGCGAGCCACATCAAGCCGTGGAGAAACTCGGACGGCAGGGAGCGGCTCGACGTCGCGAACGGGTACGCCGCATGCGCAGCCCACGATTCTGCTTTCGACGCCGGCTTGCTGACCGTGACCGATGAGTTGGAAGTCCTCGTCTCCCACCGGTTGGACCGAGCCATTGCCAACAACGCCGCCGTGAGAACGTACTTCGCCGAACCTCATCTTAAGAAGCGACTGCACGAACCGGTCCAGGGCTTGCATCCCCGGGCGAAGTACCTCGGATGGCACCGCTCGCATGTCTTCGAGGCAGGACCGCCGGAACCGGTCCGATCGAACATGCCGCGACGAGCGGAGGCGTAGGCTCGCGGGGAATCACATCGGCTGTGGCAAGCCCCGGGGTTTGGCGGCAGCGTATATCAGCACGAACGCCCCCCGTATTCCCGAGCTTGACACCGGGGCATCGCTCGGCTGAAAGTCCAGACCGCGCTTGCGATGGGGCGGCCACGATCACTGGGAGTTGAGCTGTTGCTCGTACTCCCTTGCGGAGTCCATAACTTCTTCCTCAGTGACGTAGTCGTCCCATTCCCTCAGGTATGGGCGGACGTCCTCCGTGCCGTTCGTGCAGAGGACGTCGTCGTGCCAGTCGTCGTTGAAGGTCGGCGAATATCCGCACGACCATGACCCGATGAGTTCGACTCCCCCCAAGGTGTCGGGCGCACACAGACCATCCCGCCGTGCAAGGTCGATCGCGACGGGGTCGACGCCGTAGGCCGCGTAGTCCGAGCAGACACCACCGGCGCCCGCCTGCGCGAAGCCGTCGATGGACGCGTAGTCGGCGAAGATGCCGTACTCGGACGGGCAGCCATCCCCTAGCGCATCCAGCTCGACGTCGACAGCACCGCTCGTCTCGCCGTCACGCACACGGGCGATGATGCTGTCCAGGAGCGACGTACAGGACTGCGAGGCTGCATGGGATCCCGCTGCGCCCGGCGAGTAGGCGTTCGGTTCGTTCGTCGAGTAGGTGTTCGCAGCGCAGCCGGTGAGCAGTGACGCGCAGCACAGCGCACCCCACGTGCCGTTGAAGAGATGGATGCGCTGCTCACGCCGAGCAGTCGTCACGTGGGCGTGAGCCACGACCAGGCCCTCCTCAGAGAGATCACCTTGAGCGGGCTGACATTATCTGCTGGTTTGGCCCAGAGGATGGCGAACGGCAAAATTCACCCACAAGGACGGGGGTTCGCCGACCCGTCCCTCGTTACCTTCAGGGACTGGCATGTCCTGCTCCACCGTCGGGTGAGGACAGCACGTGCTCGGTCCAAGAGATGATGACCGGAGCGATTGTGTGGATCGCCGGACCCCACGCAGCCACACATAAGGACTGAAGGGAAGGCACGTGACAGCAGCGACGGAGTCACGGACGGAGTTCAACGCGGCCCCCGGGTCGACGGTGGTCGTCCGCGACGAGGAGTGGCTCGTCACGCAGGTGGAGCCGACGACGGACGGTCATTTCGTCCACGTCGTCGGGCTCTCGGAGCTCGTCCGCGACACAGAGGCCATCTTCTCGACGGCGATCGACGACGTCGTGGTCGCGGACCCGGCGGAGACGACCGTCGTCGCGGACGGTTCCCCCCGTTACCGCGAGTCGCGGCTGTGGCTCGAGGCGATGCTGCGCAAGACGCCGGTCCCGATCGCCGAGGACTCGCTCACCACCGCCCACCGCGCCCTCGCGGACCCGCTGCCGTACCAGTTCGCCGCGGTGCGCAAGGCGCTGGACCCGGACAACCTGCGCCCGCGCATCCTGCTGGCCGACGCGGTGGGTCTGGGCAAGACGCTCGAGATCGGCATGATCCTCTCGGAGCTCGCCCGGCGAGGCCGCGGCGAGCGCATCCTCGTCGTCACCCCCAAGCACGTGCTCGAGCAGATGCAGTTCGAGCTGTGGACCCGGTTCGCACTGCCTTTCGTCCGCCTCGACAGCACCGGGATCCAGCGCATCCGCCAGAAGCTGCCGGCGAACCGCAACCCGTTCGCGTACTTCAAGCGGGTCATCATCTCGATCGACACGCTGAAGTCCGACAAGTACGTGGCGCACCTGCGCAAGCACCGGTGGGACGCCGTCGTCATCGACGAGTCGCACAACGTCACGAACTCGTCGACGCAGAACTTCCGCCTCGCGACGATGCTCTCCCGCCAGACCGACGCCATGATCCTGGCGAGCGCGACCCCGCACAACGGCGACCCGAAGTCGTTCGCCGCGCTGGTCCGCATGCTCGAGCCGTCGGCGGTGAAGCCGGACGGCGTCGAGCTGGACGAGGAGCAGGTGAAGCGGCTGATCGTCCGCCGCCACCGCCACTCTCCCGAGGTCGCGTCCGTCGTCGGCTCGGACTGGGCGGAGCGCAAGGAACCGCAGAACACCCTCGTCAAGCCGTCACCGATCGAGGAGGAGATCGCGGTCGAGCTGGAGCGCACGTGGCTCTGGCCGGCGGGCGGCGCCAGCCCGTACTCGGGCAAGGGCGGAGCAACACTCTTCCCGTGGACGCTCGCCAAGGCGTTCCTGTCCTCCCCCGCCGCGCTGGAGGAGTCGGTCCGCAAGCGGCTTCGCGTCCTCGAGGGTGGCCGCGAGGAGTCCGACGACGAGGACTCGCTCGTCGCACCCGACAGCGCCGAGCAGATGCCCGACGTCGACGCGCACCTTCCCGGCATCGGGTCACCCGATCCCGCCTCCCCCGTACGCAGGGCATCGGCGGGCACCGGCTCCCGCGCCGACGAGCGTGCCGCGTTGACGCGCCTGCACGAGCTCGCCGTGCGATCGACGTCCGAGCCTTCGGCGAAGTACGAGGCGCTGCTCGCCCACCTGCGCGGCATCGGCGTCCGCAAGGGCGCGGAGATGCGGGCCGTGGTCTTCGCCGAACGCGTGGCCACGCTGGGCTGGCTGCAGGCGAAGCTCGTGAAAGACCTCGGCCTGACCGACGAGAACGTCGTCGTGCTGCACGGCGGGCTGTCCGACGTCGACCAGCAGGAGATCGTCGAGTCGTTCAAGCTGGCGTCCTCCCCCATCCGCGTGCTGGTGACGGGCGACGTGGCGTCCGAGGGCGTGAACCTGCACAGCCACTGCCACCACCTGGTGCATTACGACATTCCCTGGTCGCTCATCCGCATCGAGCAGCGCAACGGCCGCATCGACCGCTACGGACAGAAGGATGCACCGCAGATCACCACGCTGCTGCTGGACCCGCAGACGACGACCCGGTTCGGCGGCGACATCCGCGTCCTGACCCGCCTGGTGGACCGCGAGCACCACGCGCACACCGCGCTCGGAGACACGGCGTCGCTCATGGGCGAGTACTCGGTCAAGGCCGAGGAACGCGCGATCGCGGACGTGCTGCGGCGGGCGAAGCCGCTGGAGAGCGTGGTCAAGGAGGTCGAGGAGGTCGTCGCCGACGACGGCCCCGCGGGCCTCCTGGCACGCATGATGAATCTCGGCGCCACGAGCTCAGCCGCGCCGGCGCCGGGGCAGCAGCCACCCGCCGGACCGGAGACCGGCGGTCGCACGGGCGTCTACGACGACGAGCTGACGTTCCTGGAGGACGCGCTCACCCAGATCTACACGACGCCCGGCCAGGAGCCGACGAACGGTGTCGCGTGGAAGACGTTCCCGCACCAGTCGATCGCCTCGCTCAAGCCCCCGCGCGACCTGCAGCAGCGCCTCGAGGTCCTGCCGCAGTCGTACCTCGCCGACCGGCACGTCACCGAGACGCTGCGCCTGGCGACGTCGTTGGCGCAGGGCAAGCAGGAGCTGACGAACGCCAAGAGCGCGGAGTCCCGGTCCACCTGGCCGGAGGCACACTTCCTCGGCCCGCTGCACCCGATCGTCGACTGGGCCTCCGACCGAGCGCTCGCGTCGCTGGGCCGCAACCAGGTGTTCGCCGTGCGCGGTGACGTCGAGGACCTGACAGTCCTGGTGCAGGTCGCGCTGTACAACGCGCGGGGGCAGGTCGTCGCGACGTCGTACCAGACGGTCGCGTTCCCCAACCAGGACAGCCCGTCGTTCGGGCTGGTGACCAAGCACGGGTCCGCGCCCGACGCCGTCGCGCACCTGGCCGTCAGCGTCACCAACACCGGCGCGATCGACGGCGCCGAGTCGTTCCAGCCGTTCGTCCGGCAGGCGGTCCGGTCGGCGGAGGTCGCCGTCGGCGACCAGATCGCGTCGATCGAGACCGAGACCCAGCAGCGCGTCGAGGCGTGGCTCAAGCGCAGCCAGCACTGGCGCATGGAGGCCTCCGCGCTCATGAGCCGCGAGGCCGCGGCCGCCAAGGTGGGCATCACGAACCGCCAGTCGGACATCGACGAGGAGTCGCGCCTGGCGCGCGAGATGGCGCCGCAGCGAACGCTGCTGAGGCCGCTGCTCGTCGTCGTCCCGAACCACACCGAGGAGAACCACTGATGGCCGCGAGCGACGCGATCGTCGTCGGCGAGGACTGGATCAGCGAGCACTACTTCGGCACGGACGGCAAGCAGTCGTTCCGCACGCAGGTGCTCGAGCGCCGCAAGGCGTGGGACGACGCCGCGAAGGAGGGTGAGCAGACGACGCGCGCCCGGTTCGTGGGCGCGCGCGCGAACCTGCTGTCCACGCTGGCGGGCCTCGGCGAGGCGGGCGGCCGGTTCGCCGTGCTGCCCGATCTGTACGCCGAACTGCGCGAGGTGCTCGGGTACTCGACGATCGCGCTGCAGTCCAAGCGCGTCGGGCCGGTCGAGTGGATCCACGCGACCGGCCTGGAGGCCGCCGCGCCGCTCGTGATCGTCGAGGCCGTCGCAGTCAAGGATGTCGAGTCGCTGCTGGTCAAGGGTGACCCCGCCAAGCCGGCCCGCCGCGACCGGACGCTGCTGGAGCCGTACGACGTCGACGAGAAGACGCAGATCCACTCGGTGGCGCGGCTGCTGTCCTACCTGTTCGTGCAGGACGACGCCCCGGAGTTCGCGCTCGTGCTGGCGGGCGGGTGGATGCTCGTCGCGGAGAAGACCCGCTGGGCAGAGGGCCGTTACCTCGCCGTCGACGTGCAGCTCGTGGCCGAGCGCGCGGACGACAGGCGCGGTGGCGAGACGGACACTGCGCTGACGTGCGTCGAGGCGGCGTCGCTCGCCCCGGACCCGGAGGGCAACCTCTGGTGGCCAGGCGTCCTCGACGAGTCGGTGAAGCACACCGTCGGGGTGTCGAAGGACCTGCGCGAGGGCGTGCGGCTGTCCATCGAGATCATCGCCAACGAGGTGGTGCGTCGCCGCGCCGCGCAGGGGCTGGAGCCGCTGCCGCAGGCGGAGGCGCAGGAACTCGCGCGGCACGCGCTGCGCTACCTCTACCGCATCCTCTTCCTGCTGTTCGCGGAGGCCTCGCCGGAGCTCGGCGTGCTGCCTGTCGGCGACCCGACGTACGAGCAGGGGTACAGCCTCGACCGACTGCGCGAGCTGACGCTCGTGGAGATCGCCGGGCCGCGCTCCGAGCACGGCACGCACCTGTACCAGTCGCTGAGCACGCTCTTTGCGCTCGTCGACTCCGGGCACGACGGCGCGGCGGGCGCCGCACGCGGCGAGCGGGTCGACGGCGAGGTGCAGCGCGTCGACGACGGCGCGGACGGCCTGACGTTCCAGCCGCTCAAGGCCGACCTGTTCCTGCCGAAGGCGACCGCGCACATCGACGCCGTCGGGCTGGGTAACGCGGCTCTGCAGCAGGTGCTGCGGCACCTGCTGCTGAGCAAGGAGTCGAAGGGCAAGGACCGCGGGTTCATCTCGTACGCCGAGCTCGGTATCAACCAGCTCGGCGCGGTGTACGAGGGCCTCATGAGCTACACGGGCTTCTTCGCCACCGAGGACCTGCACGAGGTCGCCAAGGACGGGAACTCCGAGAAGGGCTCGTGGGTGGTCCCGGTCGTGAGGTCCCAGTCCATCGCGGCCAAGGACTTCGTCAAGACGCCGGACCCCGTCACGGGCGAGCTCAAGCCGGTCGTCCACGAGCAGGGCACGTTCGTGTTCCGGCTCGCGGGCCGGGAGCGGCAGCAGTCGGCGTCGTACTACACGCCCGAGGTGCTGACCCGGTTCACGGTGTCGCAGGCGTTGGAGGAACTGCTCGACCAGGAGGGCCCGGACGGCGTGCGTCGGACGACGTCCGCCCGGGAGATCCTCGACCTGACCGTGTGCGAGCCGGCCCTCGGGTCGGGTGCGTTCGCGATCGAGGCCGTGCGCCAGCTCGCTACCGAGTACCTCAAGCGCGCCCAGGCGGAGCGCGGCGAGTCGATCGACCCGGACAGGTACGCGGCCGAGCTCCAGAAGGTCAAGGCGTACATCGCCCTGCACCAGGTGTACGGGGTCGACCTCAACGCGACCGCGGTCGAGCTCGCGGAGATCTCCCTGTGGCTCGACACCATGGGCAAGGGCCTGAGCGCACCGTGGTTCGGACTGCACCTCAAGCGCGGCAACTCGCTCATCGGGGCGCGCCGCGCGGTGTTTCGCCGCGACCAGGTGGCCAAGAAGGACTGGCTCAAGGCGATCCCGCGCGACGTGTCTCTCCTGTCTGGGGCGCCTGACTCTGAGGGCTCGGAGCCGGGTGTCGACGGCGGCATCCACCACTTCCTGCTGCCGGCCGAGGGCTGGGGGTCAGCCGTCGAGGCGAAGGAGGCCAAGGAGCTCGCACCCGAGGCGCTGGCCCGCCTCAAGGCGTGGCGCAAGAGCGTGCTCGTGCGCCCGACGGCCGCGCAGGCCAAGGCGCTCGACGACATCGCGCTGCGCGTCGAGCAGCTCTGGGACATCGCGCTGCGCCGGCTCACGATCGCGGAGTCCGAGATCCGTCGGCAGGTCGACGTCTGGGGTGCCGACGACCTCCCTGCCGGTGGGGCCGTGACCCGCGAGCAGATCGAGGCGAGCCTCGCTGACGCGCGCGGGGCGTATCAGCGCCTGCGCCGCATCATGGACGCCTGGTGCGCGCTGTGGTTCTGGCCGCTCACGGACGAGCTGACCACGCGGGTCGACAGTGTGGAGACTGAGGGAGCGGGCACCGAGGTGTCCGACGGCGGCGAGCGCGGTCGCGTCCGGATCGATCCGCCGTCGCTCGGTAAGTGGATCGACGCGCTGCAGAAGCTCGTCGGGGTCACCGTCTCGGCCGCGAGCACCGGCTCCGGCAAGCGCTGGCGCGGCGGCGACCAGACGTTCTCCGACGTGGCCGACTGGAACGAGCTCAACACCGCCGAGGAGCTCGACCTGGGCTTCGCGCAGGCGCTCGACCCCGAGAAAGTGCTCGCGGAGCACCCGTGGCTCCGCGTCTGCGAGAAGGTGGCCGCGCAGCAGGGGTTCTTCCACTGGAAGCTCGACTTCGCGCCGGTGTTCGCTGGGCGCGGCGGGTTCGACCTGCAGGTCGGGAACCCACCGTGGGTGCGGCCGAGGGTGGATCCCGAAGCGCTACTTGCTGAGGGTGATCCGTGGTGGCAACTCAAGGCAACGGCGACGCAAACTGAGATAGCTATACGCCGCAAGGCGACGCTCAGCCTCCCGGGTTTGGTGGAACTTGTGGTGGGTAGCACGGCTGAGGTTCTCACGACGGCGGCTTACGTCAGCGATATCTCCAACTACCCCCTGCTCGCGGGACTCTTTCCCGATCTCTACCGCTGCTTCATGGAGCAGACATGGCGCCACCAGTCGTTGACAGGCGTGACGGCGATGATTCACCTCGAGTCGCACTTCACGGATGAGAAAGCTGGGCCCCTGCGCGCCATGACCTACGAGCGGCTTCGTCGGCACTGGCAGTTCATCAACGAGTTCCAACTCTTTGAGATTCAGAACCAAAAGCGGTACGGCGTCAACGTCTACGCGTCACGTCAGAAGCCCAACTTTTTGCAGGCGGCGTCGCTCTATCACCCGGACACTGTCGAAAGATCGCTCGTGCACGACGGCTCCGGCGAAGAACCGGGAATCAAGGATCCAGACGGCAATTGGGATTTAAGGCCGCACGCGGCCCGCGTTGTCCGCGTGGATGACCATGTGCTCGAAACATGGCGCGACGTCCTGGAAGACGAGGGAACTCCCGCGCGCCAGAGCCGAATGGTCTATGCGGTGAACCGCTCGACAGCGTCGGTGCTGGATAGTCTTGCGGAGGCTCCAAGGATCGGCTCGATCGGACTCGAGTTCTCGCTCGGATGGATGGAGAATGCCGCCACCAAGGCTAAGGGCTATTTTGACTCGGATTGGGGCGCGCCAGAATCCTGGGATGACGCGGTGCTTCAAGGGCCGCACTTGTTCGTAGCAAACCCAGCATTCAAGTCGCCAAACGTGACGATGAAACACCACCGCGACTGGACCGATGTTGATTTGGAGTCGCTGCAGCTTGACGCGATCCTTGCAACTTCGTACAAGCCGCGGGGAGATCGCTCGAAATATGATGCGGCATACACGCACTGGACCCGCGAGGTCATACTTGGCCGAGACGGCAATCCGATCCAGCCCGTGCCCGCCGTAGACGCACGGTGGATTCGCGACGTAGAGACCGCCACCCGCTCGGACGGCACGACCGTCCGCACTGAGTCGGTGGCCGCGCGGGGCTTCTACCGAGTTGCATGGCGCCGGATGGCAGCCAACACAGGCGAGCGAACGCTGATCCCCGCACTCATCCCGATTGGGGCTGCGCACGTCGACGGAATCTTTTCTGCGGCCGCACCCACCTCTTCCCCTCGGGCCGTAGTACTGCTATCCGCGGGTATGGCGTCACTCGTCCATGACTTCGGCGTTCGGAGCGCGCCAAAGTCTGGTATTTCAGCGCGCACAGTCAACCGTCTTCCCTCAGTGGACGGGGCGTTCGCTGGGGAACTCGTCTTGCGATCGCTCCGCCTCAACTGCGTGACCGACGCCTACGCCGACCTCTGGGCCGACTGCTTCGACCACGCGTTCGCCGACGACTCCTGGACCGGGCTGCCCGAGCGCTCCGGGTTCGTGGACCTCGGCGATGTGGGGCCGGCCTGGACGCCGGAGACGCCGCTGCGTCGTGCGGAGGACCGCCGCCAGGCGCTCCTGGAGATCGACGCGCTGGTCGCCCTGTCCCTGGGCCTCACGGCGGACGAGCTCTGCACGATCTACCGCACGCAGTTCCCGGTGCTCTACGGCTACGACCGCAGCCGCGACCACTTCGACGCCAACGGCCGCATCGTGCCCAACACCGTCCTGACGCTCTGGCGCAAGCGGGGCGGCAACGACGGCCGCTACACGGACGAGGAGCTCACCTCGACGCACCCGGCCAGCGGCGTCGACTACCTCTACGAGTTCCCGTTCGAGACCCTCGACCGCGAGGCCCACATGCGCCAGGCCTACGCCGAGTTCGAGCGCCGCCTCGCCGCACGAGCAAAGCCTGCCGCTCCGGAGTAGACGCTGGCTGACGCGCACCTGTCAGCAGATTCGCACCCCCAGCAAGATCCACCGCCGTCGCCACCACCACGAAGGACGAGGAACGCGAGAGTGGAAACGAACGTCCGGACCCCGCAGCAGATCTTCATCCAGCCGCAGCAGATCATGGTCCCGCTCTTCCAACGCCCCTACGTGTGGGAGGAGGAGGACCAGTGGGAGCCGCTGTGGCAGGACATCGTCCGGATCGCGTCGATCCGGCACAGCGGCTCGACCGGGGCGAGCCACTTCCTGGGAGCGGTCGTCGTCCAGGCGGAAGAGTCAGCGATGGGAAACCTCATCGTGCGGAACGTCATCGACGGCCAGCAGCGGCTGACCACGTTGCAGCTCCTCATGGATGCCGCAGGTGCTGCCTTTGAGGAACGCGGGCTCGACCGGTACAGCACCCAGCTCGAAGCGTTGACCCACAACAACCCGGCGTTCGTGGACGACGAGGAGCAACGACTCAAGGTGCGGCACACGAACCGCGACCGCGCGGCGTTCGACGACGTCATGAACGCGGAGCCGCCGGTTACCCACGACACCCTGCCGCACGCGTCGTCGCGCATCACGGCAGCGCACGCCTACTTCGCGCGCTGTGTCGGCGAGTGGCTGGACGACGACGGCGACGTCAGTGCGGATACCCGGCCCGACGACCTCGGGCGGCGTGCCGAGCTCCTGGCCGGCGCGCTCTCGAACGGAATTCAGTTCGTCGTCATCGACCTGCAGTCGAACGAGGATTCCCAGGCGATCTTCGAGACCCTCAACGCTCGCGGTACGCCCTTGACGGCAGCCGACCTGGTCAAGAACCTCGTGTTCCAACGTCTTGCGAAGGAGGGTGCAGACGCGCGATCGGCGTACCGGGACGTATGGCCATTCGACTCCGCGTTCTGGGACTCCGAGATCACGGTCGGGCGGGCGACGTCGACGCACGCGGCCCTGTTCATCAACCAGTGGCTCGCCGCGACGGTCGCCGAGGAGGTGCGCCCGCGAGCGACGTTCACGCGCTTCAAGCACTACATGGAGCACGAGGCCGGGCGCCCGATGCTGGACGTCCTCACGGACATGCGCGCTCAGGCCGAGCTCTACGAGCGCTGGACCCGCGCCGTCGGAGACACCCGCCGCAGCCTCGACCCGGTCGAGATGTGCATGTATCGGTCGCGCGCCATCGGATCGGCGGCGCTGACTCCGATCCTGCTCCGGCTGCACCCCGTGGACGGCGCTCTGCCGGATGACGTCGTGATCGGCGTCGTCCGACTCGTCGAGAGCTGGCTCGTGCGACGCACGCTGCTACGGCTCACCTCGACGTCACTGGGACGTGCCGTCGCCGAGATCCTCCGAGCGATGCGAGGCGTGCCCGCAGAGGACCTCGTCCAACGCGTTGAGGACACCCTCCGGTCCTTCCGGGTCACCTCCACGTACTGGCCGGGCGACGCCGAGATCCGCGACGTCTTCGAGGAGGAGCGGGCCTACCGGCGCTTCTCGCGGACAAGGCTGAGGATGTTCCTCGAGGCCGCCGAGAACCATTTGCGGGGCGAGTACGACGCGCAGCAGGTGCCGCGTGGCTCGTACCCGATCGAGCACCTGCTCCCGCAGTCCTGGGAGAAGAAGTGGCCCGTCGACAGCCTTGAGGAAGAGATCGCGCGCAACGCCCACGTGCACCGGCTGGGCAACCTCACGCTCCTGACGAGCAAGCTCAACTCGTCGGCGTCTAACGCCGCCTGGCTCGGCCGCGGAGGCAAGCGCACGAAGATCGCCCAGCACGACGTCCTGCTGCTCAACAGCCGTCTGCTGACGATGAGCGAGTCCGGCTGGGACGAGGAGCACATCGACGTCCGGACCCAGATGCTCCTCGACGGACTGCTCACGGTGTGGCCGGTACCGGCGGAGCACACGGGCGAGGTCACGGACGCCCGGACGAGCGGTCAGGTGAGCGTCACGGTGGCCGAGCTGGTCCGCGCCGGGATGATCGCCGCGGGCACGGTGCTGCGTCCGCGGCCAGGGACCTGGCAGGCCAAGACGGCCGTGGTTGCCGAGTCCGGTCAGATCGTCGTGGAAGGGCAGTCGTTCGACAGCCCGTCCCGCGCCGGCCGCCACGTACGCGGCGGTGTCACCAACGGCTGGACGTTCTGGTCGCTGGAGGACGGGCGGCGGCTCGCGGACATCCGTCAGCTGTACCGCCCGGAAGCACCGTCGGCCTCCGACGAGACTGCGCCCCATTGGGACCCTGAGACGGATGTCGACGACGCTGCGGGGTACTGGGCGGAGATCGGCGAACGGGCACGAAGCATCTTTGCCGCACTTGTCGCGGCCGCTCCGGAGCCGGTTCCAGCGCCCGTCCTCGCCGAACGTGTGGGCGAGGAGAGCGTCCGGTCGCTGGCAGGAGCGTTGGCGTTCACGGACCGGGCTGCGGCGAAGCGCGGGCACCGCATGCCATCGCGCTTCATCGGAGGTAACCCCAGCTCGTACTGGATGGACGAGTCAACCGCTGAGACCTTCACAGCCGTCATTGCTGCCGAGGACGAGGAGCAGGCGGAGCTTACTGAGCTCTCGGACGAATGGGCCGAGGCGATCCGATCCGGTACGGAAGAGGAAGCAGCGCTGCTCCGGGCACTGGCCGACGTGGACGCCCTCCCGGTGCCGAGGGTCGGTGACGAGCTCGTCGAGGGAATCCCCGTGTCGCTGTCATGGCCGGACCTCGGGTTGACGACAACCGTGGATACCCTCCCCACCGCGGACCGGGAACTGATCGAGTCGTCCGGATGGGTCCTGGTGCCGTTCGATGCGGACTCGGTGGAGCGGGCCGTCAACGCCGCCGTCGCGGGCAAGGGTGTCCCCAGCGCATGACGAGCCGAGAGCGCCAGGCTCGCAGGAGCGGTTGGTGCGCTCACACGCTTGGGGAAGGTCATGCGCAACGAGCGGGTGAAATCACTCCGGACGTCGCTGGGACGTAGCCGACTTGTGTAGGTTCGACCCACACCTCGCGATATGACCTTCCGTCCATCCGAAACTCGACTTCAAAGTTGGTAGATCATCGCCATGTCAGCGAACCAGCAAGTGGCACAGAACGGATTCGGATTCGCGCAGCTGCTCGAGGCTGCGGCGAAGCTCCCGGGCGTGCGGATAGACAGGGCTGACTATCTCCGGAAGGCTCTGCAGCGACACTGCACGGAGGACCAGGTCAGTCGTGCCATCGCAGAGAGCCCAGCGGCCGCTGGCATCCCTCTGGAGGTGATTCGCGAAGCGGCGGACTCCTCGATCAGGTTTGAGACGAGCAAGGTGACCGCACTCTCCGCCGCGGCCGGGATTCCCGGGGGCTGGGCGCTGCTGGGTTCTGTGCCAGCGGACCTGGCGCAGTTCATGGGCCACTTGCTCCGCGTCACGCAGAAACTTGCGTACATCTACAGCTGGCCGGATCTCTTTGAGAACAGCGGTGAGGACCTTGACGAAGCCACCGAGAGCCTGCTGACGCTCTTCATCGGCGTCATGTTCGGGGTATCGGTGGCACAGGCTGGCGTGACGAAGGTCGCCGAGATGATGGCGGCTCAAGCAGTGAAGAAGCTGCCGCAGAAGGCGCTCACCAAGGGCATCATCTACCCCACCGTCAAGAATGTCGCCGGGCTACTGGGCGTGGCGATGACCAAGAAGACCTTCGCGAGCGGTGTCGCCAAAGCGATCCCTGTCGCGGGTGCACTTCTCTCCGGGGGGCTGACTCTCGCCACCTTCCTCCCGATGTCGAGGCGGCTGCAGCGGCACCTCGCAAGTCTGGAACTGACGAAACCGGGCCTGCGCGCGCCGAACGAAGACCGGGGAGACGACGAACTGCAACGCGACGAAGCCGACGAGGACCAACCGCGGGACCTCTACGCTCCGCACACCTCCTGAAGGGGCTTCCACCAAGATGTGTGGCCCGTCATTCCCACAAGGCGCGGAGGCTTCTGTGCGGGGTTGCGCGTTCGCCAGTCGGGCGTGCGAGCTCTTCCAGTTGGATGGGGAATCGCTGTCCGGTCTCGTTCAGCTTGGAAGCGTGCCGCACGAATCTGAAACGATGCCGACGTGACCGAGCTCCTCCCCGTATCCCAGGCCGATTCGCTGCGCGCGGCGCTGCTCGAGTACCTGGGCACGACGTTCGCCCTGGCCGACGCCAGCACGCGCGCGTCGCTCGAGGACTTCCTGCGCTCGCCTCAGACAGGCCTGTTTCGCGGCCCGTACGTGCGGCTGCGCCTCCCGTTCCGCCCCGCGGACGACGGCTGGCGCGACTCGCTCGACTGGTACGGCGGCTACCCGTCGCCCTACGGCCACCAGGCCGCAGCGTTCCAGCGGCTGTCGTCGCTCGCGCCGGACGGCGGGCTGCGCCGCCCGCAGCCCACCCTGGTCACGACGGGCACTGGCTCGGGCAAGACGGAGTCGTTCCTCTACCCGATCCTCGACCACGTGCTGCGGGCCAAGCGCGCGGGCCTTGGCGGTATCAAGGCGGTCATCCTCTACCCGATGAACGCGCTGGCCAACGACCAGGCGAAGCGCCTCACAGAACTACTCACCAGGAACTCCGAGCTCGGCGGCGTTACCGCCTCGCTCTACACCGGTCAGCAGGTTGGCACTCGCTCGAAGGTCAGCACCGCCGGCCTGATCACCGACCGCGCGATCATCCGCGACACACCGCCCGACATCCTCCTGACCAACTACAAGATGCTCGACCAGCTGCTGCTCCGCCACGCGGACGCGAAGCTGTGGTCCGCGAGCGCCCGCTCCCTGCAATACCTGGTGCTCGACGAGTTCCACACCTACGACGGCGCGCAGGGCACCGACGTCGCCATGCTCATCCGGCGCCTAGGGCTCGCACTGAAGTCCCACTGGCCCACCGAGCCGGGCGCACTAGCCGACGCCGGGCTGACCGACGCCGACGTCGAACGCCCGCTCGGGATCGTCACGCCCGTCGCGACGTCCGCGACGCTGGGCGACAAGGGCGACCCGACGGCGATGCTGGAGTTTGCCCGCACGGTGTTCGGCGAGGAGTTCGTCGCGGAGTCCGTGGTGACCGAGTCGCGCCTGTCGCTCGACGAGTGGGTCGGCGACGCGGTGACCCGGACCGAGGCGCTCGGGCTGCACCCGGTCGACGTGGACGACGTCGTCGCACGCGCCCTGCTCGCCGACCTCGCCGAGGTTGACCCGACCGACCCCGATGCCCTGACCCGCAGTGTGCTGTCCCACCTGTACCGCGCGGGCTCCGGCGACGCCGGCTACGTCGACCCCGCGTCGCCCCGCCCGGACCTGTCGGGTGACTCGAACGACGACCTCCTGACCCTCGTCAAGGCGCTTCCTCTTGTCTCGGGGCACCACGGCCTGGCCCGGCTCGCGGATCACGCCGTGGACCTGGGCGAGCTCGCCGCCCAAGTGTTCACACCGTCGTCGGACCCGGCCTGGCGTGCCCGCGCCGAGCAGACGCTCACCGCGGTGCTCTCCGCCCTGTCGCACCTGCGCAAGGAGACAGGGCGTGGCGCACTGTCGGTAGACGTGCACCTGTGGACCCGCGAGCTGACGCGCCTGAACCGCACGACCGCGGGCGTCGCCCAGTTCCGCTGGCAGGACGACGGTGTCGTCGTGCAGGACTCCGACGAGGACGAGTCCGGCGACGAGTCACGTGCGTTCCCCGCGCTGTACTGCCGGCACTGCGGCCGATCCGGCTGGGGCGTCGCGCTTGCCCCGACCGGGACCGATCTGGACACGCACGACAACGACATCCGGGGCCGTCACCTGCGCGGGGACGAGCGGTTCCGCGCCCTCGTCCACGCCCCCGCCGAGGGTGAGCGCGCCGAGGGCGGCGAGAAGATCGAGGGCCTGTGGTGGTTCCTCGTCGGGCAGCGCCGCCTCGTCTCCTCACCGCCGGACGGCGAGGACGCCGACCAGGGTGCCCTCCCGGTTCTCGCGCACCCCATGGACGACGCCGGTGCCAAGCCCTCGAAGGACGACGACTGCCCGTCGTGCGGGCAGAAGGACGGCATCCGGTTCCTCGGTTCGGCCATCGCGACGCTGCTGTCGGTGTCGTTGTCCAGCCTGTTCGGCACCGCTGGGCTCGACCCGGCGGAGAAGAAGGCGCTCGTCTTCACCGACTCGGTGCAGGACGCCGCGCACCGCGCCGGGTTCGTGCAGTCCCGCTCGCACGCGCTGACCCTCCGTGCCGTACTGCGCCACGCCGTCGGCGACGATCCCGTCGATCTCGACACACTCGTGGACCGCGTCATCGCCGAGGCCGGGGACGACGCGAAGAAGCGATACCGACTGCTCCCGCCGGACCTCGCGGACCGCGAGAAGTTCGCCCCGTTCTGGAAGGCCACGTCCTGGGCCAGGGTCCACCACACGGTGCGAGGACGCGTGCGCCGCCGCCTGCTGCTCGACGTGCTGCTCGAGCACGGGCTGCGCTCCGCCGTCGGCCGCACGCTCGAGGCGACGGGGACCGTCGTCGCCGAGGTCGAAGCCGATCCCGAGCTGCTGCTCACCACTGCAAGCGCTGCCCTCGACGAGGCCGACCGGCAGGGCGTGCTCGACGGGTTCGCGCCGACCGACGCCGAGCTCCGGGCCTGGGTGCGCGGCGTGCTCGAGCACATGCGCACCCGTGGGGCGATCGACCACGAGTGGTTCAAGAAGTTCCGCGAGGAGGACGGTAACCGCTGGTGGATCACCGGCGGCCGTCGGCGTCACGACGGCATGCCCGGATTCGGCAAGGGGGCCAGCGCGCCGGGGTATCCGCGCGTCGGGGGCGCCGTCATCACCGGAGCCGGCGCGAAGGCACCCGGCGACGACCTCGAGCCCGTCGGTTCATCTCGCGGCTGGTACGCGGCGTGGACGCACAAGTGCCTGCACGTCGACAAGACCGAGGCCGCGACGTTCGCGCGCCTGCTCATGAAGCAGCTCGCGCGCTTCGACCTCGTCGGCACGCTCCTGTCGTCGTCCGGTGCCACGACGTACCACCTCGCTCCCCGGACCGTCACCGTCCAGGCGGCAGGGATGGACGCGCTCGGCTCCGGAGCACTGTGCCTGGAGTGCAGCGACTGCGGTTCGACGGTGCCTGCGACGTCGACCGTTGTCGACCAGCTCGACGGCGCGCCGTGCCTCGTCGCCCGGTGCACCGGGCGCCTGCGCCGGCACACGATCGCCGACAACTTCTACCGCCGGATGTACGAGGACTCCGACCCGGCACGCGTCGTCGCGCGCGAGCACACCAGCATGCTCGAGGACGAGGTCCGGCTGGCGTACGAGACGGCGTTCAAGTCCAGCGACCCCGAACCGGACGCACCGAACGTCCTCGTCGCCACGCCGACGCTGGAGATGGGTATCGACATCGGCGAGCTCTCCGCCGTCATGTTGAGCTCCCTGCCGCGCACCGTCGCGTCCTACCTGCAGCGCGTCGGCCGCGCCGGGCGCTTCACCGGCAACGCGCTCGCGCTCGCGTTCGTCACCGCACGCGGCGACCAGCTCCCGCGGTTCACCGATCCTGGGAGCGTCATCAACGGCGCCGTGCGCCCGCCGGCGACCTACCTCGACGCCGAAGAGATCCTGCGCCGCCAGTACGTCGCGTCCCTCGCCGACGAGCTCGCGCGACGGCCCGACGCGCCGCACCCGCGCACCGCCTCCGACGCGCTCGGCAGCAGCGAGCCGGGCACGTTCCTCGGCGAGCTGGTCGCCTTGTCCGAGGCCGAGGGCCCGGCACTGCTCGACCGGTTCCTGAGCGGGTTCGCCGAGATCTCCGACGCCGTGAAGGACAGCCTGCGGGCGTGGGCGCTGCCGTCCGTCGACGCGAGCTCGGGCGAGACCGTCTCCTCCGAGCTGGCCGGACGTGCGCACGCGGCGTCCCAGGCCTGGCGAGCCCGCATGGAGACCCTCGCGTACCGCGAGAAGGAGATCCAGACGGCGATCAACGCCGCCGACGGTCTGCGGATCAAGGCGGAGTCGCCCGCCGCGACGAGCGACGACGAGCGCGCGCTCCGCACAGCGCAGGCCGCGCTCAAGCTCACCCAGTACCAGAAGGCCCTGGCGTCCACCGAGCACTGGGTGGGCGTGCTCGAGGAGCACGGCCTGCTCCCCAACTACACGCTCCTCGACGACTCCGTGTCGCTCGAGGTCGCGCTGTCCTGGGTGGACCCCGACTCCCAGGAGTACCGCACCGAGCACATGGAGCTGAACCGGGGTTCGGCGCAGGCGCTGCGCGACTTTGCGCCCGGCTCCACCTTCTACGCCCGCGGGTACGCCATCGCCATCGACGCGCTCGACCTCGGCCGGGACGACGACGCCGTCCGCACCTGGGCGTGCTGCCCGCGGTGCGGCTACACGCAGGACGTCACGGACTCCACCGCGCCGGGAAGCACCGGCGCGCCGTCGTCGTGCCCGCGGTGCGGCGATCCCGGGATCGCCGACGTCGCGCAGCAGGTCGAGGTGGTCGAGCTCAAGCGCGTCTCGTCCGTCATCCGGCGCGAAGAGGCGACCATCGACGACCGGCACGACGAGCGCGAGCGGGAGCGCTTCACCATCCGGACGCTCGCCGACGTCGACCCGACCGCCGTCACACGCCAGTGGTTCGTCGAGGACTACGGGTTCGGCGCCCGCTACCAGCGGCAGATGACCATCCGGTGGCTCAACCTCGGCAAGGCCTCCGCGCAGGGCGCCACCGTCGAGCTCGCCGGGCACCCGCACGACGTCGCTCTCTTCCGTGTGTGCGAGCAGTGCGGCAAGCTCGACACCTCGACCGGCGCCAACCGCGCGTCCGAGCACCGCCCGTGGTGCCCGCTGCGCAAGGCCAGCAACGAGAAGGTCCGGACGGTCGCGCTCGCGCGGTCCCTCACCACCGAGGGCCTCGTCCTGCGGCTGCCCGAGTCCGTCACCCTCGGCGACGACTTCTCGCTCCCCTCGCTGCGCGCCGCGCTGCTGCTCGCGCTGCGCATCCGGATCGGCGGTGACCCGGACCACCTGGAGGTCACGGACGTCGTCGACCCCAGCCCCGCGGCGGACAGCCCCGCCGAGGCCCTGCTGCTGCACGACGTCGTCCGCGGCGGCACGGGCTACCTCGCCGAGCTCGCCGACCACGAGGCCGTCTGGTCGATGCTGCGCGACGCCTGGCAGCACCTCGAGGAGTGCCCCTGCCAGCACGACGGAAAGCTCGCCTGCGAGCGCTGCTTGCTCCCCCACGCCGCACTGCACCAGGTGGAGCACGTTTCACGGGCCTCCGCGACGCGCCACCTCCGGTCGATCCTGCTCGGCCGGTCGCAGGTCGGTGCCGACGACGAGGTCCCGACCGCGAGCCCGTGGACGGTCACCGTGGACGAGCCGGACGTCGCGGACCCCGAGTCGCACATCGAGCTGCTCTTCCGCAAGGTGCTCCGCGAGCGCCTGGAGAAGATGGGCTCGACCATCACCGAGAAGCCGGGACCGAACGGCAACACGTGGTCCATCACCATGCCCGGTGGCGCGCACTGGCGGCTCGAGCCGCAGGTCCTCGTCGCCCAGGCCGGCACCAAGCCCGACTTCGTGCTGCGCAGCGACCGCCCGGACGTCCCGCCGACGGCGATCTACACCGACGGCTGGCAGTTCCACGCCTCCCCCGCCGTCAACAGGGTCGCGGACGACGCCACCAAGCGGCAGGCGCTGCGCGACCTCGGCTACCAGGTGCTTGCCTTCACGTGGGAGGACCTCGACCGCCAGCACCCGTCCACGGCGGACGTGCCGTGGCTGCACCCCCAGGCGACCGCGGCCGTCCTGAGCGAGGCCAAGGACTCGCTGTCGCCGGCCACCGTCGCGCTCGTGACCCGTCCCGCGCTGGACCTCCTGCTGGACTGGGTCCAGCGTCCGGACCGCGGCGGCCGAGCACAGCTCGCCCGGTGGCTGCCTCTGCTCGTCGCGCCGTCCTTGAACGGCGGCGCGATCTCCGCCGAGATCGGCATGGACCAGGTCACGCTCGACGTGCTCGACGGCGCAGGTCTCCCGCCCGGGACCAAGTTCGGCGGCGTGTGGTCTCAGGGAACGGTCGCGATCGGCGTCCGGTCGTTCGTCGGCGAGTCGTTCGAGATCGCCGTCGTCCTCGACGACGCGCTCGACGCTCTCGCCCACGACGAGAAGACCTCGTGGCGGGAGTGGCTGCGCCTCGCCAACCTGCTGAACTTCCGCGAGGAGCTGCCGCTGCGGATCGTGACGCGGTCGATGCTCACGGGCGCGGAGCCGGCAGTCCAGCCCTCCCTGGCCGAGGCCGAGGAGTCCAGCCGTGTCGAGGCCGAGCTCCGTGAACGGCTGGACGCGTACCCCGACTGGCGTGCTGTGGCGCGGCTCGCCACGGAGGCCGAGCACGATCTGCTGGTCGAGCTCCTCGACCTCGCGGCGTCGGGACTCGGGGCACCGACGATCGGGGACGAGGTGGGCGACGGCGTACCTCTCTCGCTGTCGTGGCCGGACCGTAAGGTGACCGTGCACGTCGACGACCTGGACCACGAGACGATCCGCACCCTCCACGCCGACGGATGGGTCGTCGTCGAACCTGAAGCTGCCGCGCTCCGCGCGGCCCTGACCGCCTGAACCGGAGATCATCCCCGATGCCGCAGATCATCCTCGGACCGTCGTTCGGCAAGCTCGACGGCGCCGTGCGCAAGGCCGCGTACGCGTTCCTCGAGAAGCTCCAGGAGAACGACGCCACCCCGGGCCTGCACATCGAGCCGATCAACGGCTCCGCCGACTCCCGCATCCGGACCGGCCGCGTCAACGAGTTCTGGCGCGCCCTCCTCGTCAAGATCCAGGGCCAGGCCGCCGAGGCGCACTACGTGTACCTCGGCACCTACCCTCATGACGAGGCGATCAGCCGGGCCAAGACCGCCGTCGTGCGGATCAACCCCCGCAACGGCATCGCCGAGCTGGTCGAGGCTGCGTCAGTCGTCGAGCCCGCGGTGGAGAAGCCGGTCGTCGAGAAGCCGTTCGTCGAAAAGCCGCGGCCGAAGCCGGACGACGTCGACCACACGACCTACCCCCTGCTGCAGACGCAGGGGATCTCCCTCGCCGACCTCGTCGACCTGGGCATCGACGTCGAGATCGCGAACGCTGCTGCGACGGCCGAGACCGAGGACGCGATGCTCGCCGTCGCCGAGCGCGCCCCCGCGACGTGGCAGGGTGACGCGCTGCTCGACCTCTCGACCGGCGCCGGGCTCGCGACGGTCAAGGAGAAGCTCGGGCTGGCGGTCCTCGCCGTCGAGCCCGACCCTCAGAGCGACGAGCAGCTGCTCGACGCGCT
This sequence comes from Cellulosimicrobium sp. Marseille-Q4280, assembly GCF_943181405.1. Taxonomy (GTDB): domain Bacteria; phylum Actinomycetota; class Actinomycetes; order Actinomycetales; family Cellulomonadaceae; genus Cellulosimicrobium. Next base: position 77,970 of record NZ_CALPBY010000001.1, on the reverse strand, counting down.
CAAGCAACCCGCGGCGCAGATGGACTTCGCGTTCATCGAGGACGACGCCGCGCTGCGCGCCGCGATCGAGGACGACAACTTCGGCCGCTGGCGGGTGTTCCTCCACCCGGAGCAGCGCGACTACGCCTTCAAGGCCCGGACCGGCTCGTTCCGACTCTCGGGCGGCGCCGGCACCGGCAAGACGGTCGTGCTGCTCCACCGTGCGCGGCACCTCGCGCGCACCGACCCCGCGGCGCGCGTCGTCCTCACCACGTACAACCGGACTCTCGCCTCCTCGCTGCAGGAGACGCTGAAGCTCCTCGACCCGTCTCTGCCGATCGCGAAGAACCTCGGCGACCCCGGCGTGTACGTGGCCGGCGTCGACGCGCTCTCGCGACGGGTGCTCGCGAAGGCCGAGGACGTCCACGTGGCCTCTGCCGCCTGGGGAGAGACGGTCGCCGCCGTGCTCGGGCCGCGCTCGCCGTACGTCCTCGATCTCACGACGGCCGCACGGTGGGACGCCGCCATCTCGGCCGCTCGTCCCGGCCTCGCACCCGAGCTGCGGAGCCAGGCGTTCTTCGTCGCGGAGTACTCGACCGTCGTCGTCCCGAACCGGATCACGTCGCGGGACGAGTACCTGCGCGTCCGCCGGCCCGGACGAGGCGTGGCGCTGAACCGGCTGCAGCGCGTCGCCGTGTGGGAGGTCGTGGAGGCCTACCGCGCATCCGCCGACGCCGCGGGGTCGACCGACTGGGACGAGAAGGCCATGATCGCGGCCACCCACCTCGACGCCCGGGCGGCGGCGGGCGAGCCGCGCCTCGCCGACCACGTGCTCGTCGACGAGGCTCAGGACCTCGCCCCGGCCCGTCTCGTGTTCCTGCGTGCGCTCGTCGCCCAGGGACCGGACGACCTCTTCCTCGCCGAGGACTCGCAACAGCGCATCTACGGGCAGAAGGTCGTGCTCTCCCGGTACGGCATCAACATCCAGGGCCGTTCACGCCGCCTCAGGCTCAATTACCGCACGACGGCGCAGGTGCTGCGCTACGCCGTCGGAGTGCTCGCGGGCGAGGAGTGGATCGACATGGAAGCCGAGGACGCCGCGGCCACCGGCTACCGGTCCGCGCGGTCCGGGCCGGTGCCGCGTGAGGTGAAGGCCAGCTCACTCCTCGACGAGTACGAACAGGCCGCCGAGCTCGTCCGCGGCTGGCGCGACGGAGGCGACCCTCCCGAGACGATCGGCGTGCTGGTCCGCGCCAACCACATCGGCGACAAGGTGGTCCACGCGCTGAGCGAGCGTGGGGTCAAGGCGAAGTTCATCCAGGACGACGCCGCGACGGGATCGGGCAGCGTGCTCGTCATGACGATGCACCGTTCCAAGGGCATGGAGTTCAAGCGCGTCGTGCTGTTCGGCGTCTCGTCGGACGAAGGAGGCTGGGGCTCCGGGCTCTCGTCGCTCCCCGAGGCCGATCGGGTCGACGGCGAGCTGCGCGAGCGGTCGCTGCTCTACGTCGCGGCGACGCGCGCACGTGACGAGCTCGTGGTCCTGTGGAACGGCCGGCGCAGCGACCTGCTTCCCGCACCCCTCAAGTCCACGTCGTCGGTCTAGGAAAGCCACAAGCACCCGCAGCGAAGCACAAGGATGACTTCACTATCGACATCGAGAACCGTGACGTCGATATCGACTTCACCGCGCGGATCTGCCGGCGGCGACGAGGTCCTCGACGAGGCCTTGGGCACCGAGCAGAGGATGAGTGATTTCTAACGCCCACACGTGCAGCACGATCCGGGCGCGCATTCGCGCGGCAAGCGCCGCGGGTGTCTCGGGGAGAAAGGGCCCACCGGACGTACGTCAGATAGCGCGTCGACGGGTCGAGAGTCCGGAATCGTTCCTTCGCCGGCTCGACGGCCCGATGATCGACGCGCACGGCGCTCAGCACGAATGGCTCGGCGCCGCTGCGCAGCACGTCGTCGACAAGCTCGCGGCGCACGTCGTCCAGCTCGAGCACGACGTGCACACCACGGCTCAGTCGCAGGTGTCGCAGGTGCCGTTCGCCGGGAGCTCCAGGAAGCACGTCGGGCACGTCGCGGCGTTCCGCTCGGCCACCTGCCGTCTTCCGTCTCCTCCCCCGCGCTGGACCGCCGTGGGCAGCTCGTGCCGGGCATACCCACCGGTGTCGAGATGGACGTCGACGAATCCGCGGTTAAAGTACGCGGCGGCCGCCGCGTGCCTGTCTCGGTGTCCCGCGGCGATGTAGCTTCGCGCTTGAGGCGCCCACACCAGGTCGAAGTCGAGCTCCGCTGCGATCTCTCGCATGCGCGGACGGTTCTCCACCGGAAACTTCAGCGCCTCGAAGGCTGCGTCGAGCGACGGGTACTCCGTCCTGCCGACGCCGCGGATCTCCTTGTCGCACTCGCTGCACAGCTCCCGCTCGGCACGATCAGTCGTGTCGGCGACGATCAGCTGCGACAGGTCGGTCGTCTGCAGGTGGCTGCACCCGAGGACGTGCAGTCGTCCACGCCCATTCGTGCGGTAGAGCTCAGCGCCGTTGACCAGCTCATTCTTCTCGTTCATCGCTCTCCTCCGTCGAGTCGAGCGCTGGGCGAGCCGTCTCGCGACTCGCCCAGCGCCGTCGGGTACGTCTCAGCGGGCGGCGGGAACCGAGGCGCCCAGCGGGCCGGCCACCCTCTGCACGTCACGCGTGTAGCAGTAGAAGCCCGGGACGCGAGCGCCGTCGGGCCGGACGGTGACCTTGTTGAGCTCACCCTTCCGGTTCGCGATGACGGCCCAGTGCACCGGCCCTCGCTCCGCTGCGTCGACGAGGTCCTGGATGGCGGCGCGTGTCGTGTCGGCGTTGAGGAACACCGGGACACCGCGGACCGTGGCGAAGACGACGGCGCGCCCGCCGAACGTCGCCACGTCCGCCAGTGTCGGCGAGCCGGACGCGACGACGGACCGCAGGTGCGTGAGCAGCTCGTCCTCGGAGAACGGCGCCGCCTTCGTGCCGTCACCGGCGGGCCGGGCTGTGGGACGGGCCTCGGGACGAGCCGTGGGGCGCGCCGCCCGCCGCCGGCCGCTGGGGGCGGCGGCGCTGAGGCGCTCGGCCTCCGTGTACGCGGCGTGCTGGTCGCGCGCTGCGGCGGGGGCCGCCCCCGCCCACACGGCGCCGCGCATCGCGGCCATGCTGCGCGACGTCGCGGCGTAGGCCTGATCGACGTTCGCCGTGTCGTAGGTGAGCGACCGCTCGCGCTTCACGCCGATCGACTCTCCGACCTCGATGGCGTCCTGGTTCGCGCCCATGTAGAGGAACGTCCAGCCGAACGTCTCCTCGCGCTCGGTGACGAGCGCCTTGATCGCGGCGTGCGTGAACTCCTTCGACGCGTTCTCCATGCCGTCGGTCATGATGCCGACGATCACCGCGCCCGGGCGCTGCTCCTCCGGCAGCTGCGCGATGCGCAGCGCGGTCGTCTGGACGAGCCGTCCGATCGAGTCGAGCAGCGCCGTCATACCGCGCGGACGCAGGTCGAGCGGCGGGACCTGGCGGATGTCGAGGTCGGTGTAGACCTCCTCGTACTCGTTGTCGAACTGCGCGAGCGTGACCGTGCAGCGGCCCGGCGCCTCGCGCTGCTCGGAGAGGAACAGGTCGAAGCCCTGCTCGGTGGCCGTCTTGATCGACTGCATCGAACCTGACCGGTCGAGCAGCATGGCGAGATGGGTGAGGGCGTTGTCAGGCATGGCGGTTCCCTTCGTCGTGCTGCTGGTCTGGGTCCTGCAGAGTGGTGCTGGCCTCAGCTGCGGCGTCGGCGGAACCGCAGCGGTTCCGTGGACGACGGCGCGGCCGGCGGCGGGGTGCCGCGCTCCCGGTCGTAGCGGGCCCGGGTGACACCCTCGGCCGAGACGCGGCCGTCCGGACCGGAGTAGCCACCGAGCGACTCCGTCCGACCGAGCCGCGGCGGCACGGTGTTGGGCGCGACGCCCGCCTCCTCCGCGACGGACCGCATCGACGCCCCGGCGAGCAACGACTCGGCCATCGCCTCGTCGAGGGCGGCGTCGAGAAATCCACGGGCCCGGGCGAGCGGCTCGACCGCTTCACCCGGCGCAGCGCACGACGCCTCGTTGAGTGCCGCACGCACGGCGTCGAGGCGAGGACGGGACTGTCGCGCCGGGGTCGAAGTCATGCGAGGACACTATGTGCAGTAACTGCACATGCGCAAGAGGTGCACGCAGTTTTCACCCGCACGGTGGAGCCGGACGGGCATGAGGTCGCACCTACTGTGGCCGCGTGACCTCGACGCTGAACGTCCCGAAGATCCTGACGCCCGGTTCCCGTGCCCAGGCCGTCGAACACCTCCGCCGGTACTTCGGTCCCGTCGACGGGACGTCTGGCTGGGCGGGCTCACGCTTCGAGCGCCTGGCGGGTGGAGGTGACCGCCCGGACGTCGCCGACCGGTTCACTGCGGACGACCTCGTCGCCGTCTCGCTCCTGTCGGTGAACGTGCCACCTCACGGAGCGATCCAGCTCCTCGAGTCTCGTGCGGACGAGCTCGCGCGCCTGCTCGCCGAGATCCCTCACGACCTCGAGCTCGTCGACGTGGAGTCGATCCCCGACGACTGGGCCCCGAACCGCCTGTGGGCGGCGTTGCGCGACGTCCGTGGCATCGGCTGGGTCACCGCAGGCAAGCTGCTGGCACGCAAGCGTCCCCGTCTCATCCCGGTCTACGACAGCGTCGTGCAGGAGGCGGTCACACCCACGGCCTCGTTCTGGGAAGCACTTCGCGCAGCGCTGCGCGCCGACGACCGCGCGCTCCACCGCCACCTCCTCTCCCTCCGCGACGAGGCCGGCATCGGCGACGACATCTCGGCGCTGCGTGTCTTCGACGTCGTCGTGTGGATGCAAAATCGCTACCTCGATCCCACCGCCGACGCAGAAGCCGCCTGATGACCGAGGGACACCTCTTCGTCGTCAACGGCCGCCTCGAGGCGCTGAGCGCCGACGCCGTCGTGATCCCGACCGACGCGGCGTTCCACGTCGAGCGTTGGTGGCGCGACGCGGCCGGCCTGGAGCCGGCGACCACCTGGAGCCAGGTCGAGCCGACCGGCTGGGGGCACGGCGCCGCCCTCCCCGCGCGGACGTCCCGCCGTAGCGCCAAGCACCAGCCAGAGGTCTGGTTCCTCGACACCATCGCCACCACGCCCGACGGCGTCGGCGACGCCGCCCGCCGGGCCGTCGCCGCGATCGTCGAGCACTCGGCCGACCGTCTCCGCACCGCTGCCGAGACAGCGGGTCGCGACCTGCCGCTCGTCGCGCTCCCGATCGTCGGGACCGGCTACGGCGGTCACCGGCTGCGCCGCGGCCAGGTCATCTCGGCGCTCCTCACCACCCTGCACGACGCCGCACGCGACCTCGGCGTCGACGTCGCCCTCGTGGCGTCGAACCGGGCGGACTACTCGGCGCTGCAGCACCGCCGTCGGGCGCTGGCCCGACACACAGGGCTCCCGGAAGGGACGACGACCCGAGCGCAGGTGCTCGGCAAGCACGCCGCCGACGGCGACCTCGCCCTCTTCTTCGGCGCCGGTGTGAGCATCGCTGCGGGACTGCCGTCGTGGAGCCACCTGCTCACCGACCTGGTCGCGAAGCTGGACCTGGACAGCGACGTGCGCGAACGCATCAGCGAGCTCGGCCCGCTCGAGCAGGCGGAGCTCATCCAGGTCGCGCTCGCCGACCGGTCCGCGCGCGCCAAGGCGGACACGCAGAAGGCGCTGGGCAGTCGCGTCGCGAAGATCATCACCGCGGCGTCTGCCCGGCCAAGCCTCGCCCACACCCTTCTCGCGAGCATGCGCGTGCGCGAGGCGACGACGACCAACTACGACCAGCTCTACGAGCAGGCCGTCACCGCAACGGCCGGCCGCCCGTCCGACGACCAGCGGGTCGTCATCGACCGGCTCCCGTGGGACCGCACGAGCACCGACCGACCGTGGCTGCTCAAGATGCACGGCGACGTGGAGCACCCGGACTCGATCGTGCTGTCGCGCAGCTCGTTCGTGCACTACGACACCCGGTGGAAGCCCGTCGGGTCGCTCGTCCAGTCGCTGATGATGACGAAGCACCTGCTCGTCGTCGGGGCGTCGATGACCGACGACAACCTGCTGCGCTTCGCCTACGAGGTGGCCGGTCTCCGCGCGAGCATCGAGAAGCGCGACCCGGACGCACCGGAGATCGGCACGGTCGTCCACCTCGCCGACGACGCGGCGTTCAGCCGCCTGTGGAAGGGCAGGTTCGACGTCGTCGTCCCCACCCTGGACGTCGCCGACCGGACCGGAACACCGGCGCCCGAACCCGCCGAGTCGGACGAGGAGCGACGCGAGCGCGAGGCGGCCGAGCGTCGTCGGGCCGCGCGAGCGCTCACGGTGTTCCTCGACGTCGTCGCGATGCACGCGGAGCGCGACGCACCGCACCTGCTCGACGACCGGTACGCCGACGAGCGTGGCGACGAGGCAGCAGCGCTCGTCGCCACGCTCCGCGTGTCGGCGCGAACCGCGCGCCTGCTCGGCACGGACGATGCGTGGACCCAGCTGGCGGACGCCCTCGACCAGTTCGGCGCGGGGTCCTCACCGAGCTGACCGATCCACGTCGAGCAGACACGAGTGTGGCCCTAACCTAGGGCACCCTCCGCGAGGAGGTTGCTCGTGAAGCGCGCGACGTCGTCCTGCAGCCCGGGGTGCGCTCGCGGGTCGGGCACCTCGTCCGAGACGACGGCAGCGACGTCACCGAGCGTCGTAGCGACGAGATCCCGCGCGGTCGCCACACCCCACGCCTCACCCTCCGCGACGAGATCGTCCGCAGTGACCGTGCTGTGCACGTAGGCACCGTTCACGGCCAGGGCGAGCCGACCGTCGGTCGGCTGGTGCCGCAGCGGCACGACGTCGTACATCGGCGCGATGTGCGCGGAGCCGTCCGGGAGGCGGAGCATCGAGAGATTCTTGGCGTGCATGTCGAGGTTGCCGACGGCGACGGTCAGCGTGACGTATCGCAGGAGCTGCTCGACCGCGGTCGGACCGGCGGCACGACGGAGGGCGCTCGCGATCCTCGCGAGACTGACCTTGCCGCCGATCTCCTGGTACTTCTCGTCACCGCGCGCACCGAGCGCCTGGTTCATGTCCTCCTGGTGGAGGCGTCCACGGGGAGCGTCTGGCGACCGGTCGTAGCGCTCGATCACAAGGGCGGTCCGTCCGCCGAAGTCGTGCAGACGCACCGTCCCGTGCGTCAGGCCGATGCGCGCGGCGATCCGCGTCGCGTACTCCTCGTCGTAGATGATCGTCGGGTTCGCCGCGGAGTGGGGCTTGAGGATGTGTGTCGACGGGTATCCGTCGTGGACCTGGTGCCAGACGCCCTCCACGAGGGCGAGGACGATCTTGTCCTGCACGCCGGCGAGGGACGACTTGCCGCCGAGCGGCGAGTTCCCGAGCGGCATTCCTCGCGTGTCGCCGAGGAGCACTCCGACCTGCTCCTCGCTGAACGGCGTCGCGCGCGGTGTGCGTGGCTCTCCGGGCGTTTCGGGGTCGTACAGCTCGACGGCGCCGGCGACGTCGCGCCCGTAGCGCGCGAGCAGCCCGACGACGTCGTTCTCCGCGAGGCGTGCACGGCCGGAGAGGTCGCTCAGGACCCGACCTTCGGGGAGAAGCTCCGCGAAGTAGTTGCGCCGTCGGGCCGCACGCGCGCGGTTCTCCACGAGACTCAGCGGCACCGACTCCGAGAGCAACCTTGTTGCTTTCATAAGACGACCGCTAGCCTCTGTTTTATGAAAGTTTCGTCGCCGCTATTGCTCCCCCTGCTGCGGTCGCGGACGCAGGGCGAGATCCTCGCCCATATCCTCCTCGCGCCGGACCGGGAGCAGAGCATCTCCGAGATCGCCGAGTCGGTCGACACCTCGGCTCCGACAGTGACGCGGGAGGTCTCGCGTCTCGAGGACGCCGGACTGGTACACACCACGAAGCGCGGCAACACGCGCCTTGTCCGGGTGCTCACCGACTCGGTCGTCTACCGCCCGCTCGTCGAGCTGCTCGCCGTGACCTTCGGTCCGCTCGCCGTCCTGCGCGACGAGCTCACCGGCGTGGCAGGCATCACGCAGGCGTTCATCTACGGGTCGTGGGCGGCTCGCTACGAGGAGCAGCCGGGACCGGTGCCAGCCGATATCGACCTCCTCGTCGTGGGCGACCCCGACCGCGACGAGCTGGCGGACGCCGTCGAGGAGTCCGAACGCCGACTGCACCGCGAGGTGAACGTCCGACGCGTACGCGCCGACGACTGGGCGAAGGACACGAGCAGCTTCAAGCGCACGGTGCTCGATGGCGCGACGGTCGACGTGATCGTCCCCTCCGGAGGCGACGATGCCTGATTCTCGGGGTCGGTGGACGACGGGCGAGCGGGTGGTCGCAACGGCCATCGAACAGCGCCGGCTCCAGACGGTGCACCCGTCCACCGAGCACGCCGCGCTGCTCGTCGAACAGGCCGAGCAGCACCTCCGGACGGCAGCACTCGTCGTGGACGTCGATCCTGCCGGCGCGTTCACCATGCTGTACGACGCAGCGCGCAAGTCGATGGTCGCCGTTCTCGCCACGCAGGGTCTGCGGCCGACGGCGCGCGGAGGACACCGCGTCGTCCAGGACGTCCTCGAGGCTCAGCTCGGGCCCGACGGCCGAACCGTCGTCCGAAGGTTCCGAGAGCTTCGACTGCGCCGTCATGACTCCGAGTACCCCGACCTCGACAGCCAGCCCGTCACGAGTAACCAGGCGCGAGAGGGACTCGAGGACGCACGATCAGTTGTCGCTGCGATGGAACGCTTCATCCCGCTCGTCGGCCCCTGGTGACGCCGAAGAGATCTCGCCGCTGATGCCAACAACTTGGCAACGGTGCCAAATTCTTGAGGCTTCTGGGGCGGAGGGTCGCCATGGTCATCGCCGTCAAGATCCACGTCAGACTCCCGCGAGCGCCTCGCGCAGCAGCCGCACCGCCTTGGGCCCGACCCCGTGCAGAGCCAGCAGCTCCGCGTCGCTCAGCCGCGCGACGTCGGACAGCGACGTGAGACCCGCGCCTGCGAGCGCGCGCGTGGCCGGGCCACCGATGGACGCGGGAAGGTCCCCGACCTGCCCCGGCTTGGCCGCGTCCCCCGCCGCGACCGTCGCCGCGAGGCGTTTCGGCGCCCGGTGCAGCCACGCTCGGCGTACCCAGTGGTTGAGCTGCTGCCCGTCCACCTCGGCGAGCGGTACGCGAGCCCCGAGCAGGGAATCGCCCCGGGTCAGCCGCGACGCACCGGGGTGCTCGGCGAGCAGCCGCTCGACGTCGTCGGCCGAGAGGTGGAGCTGGACGACGTCGTCCGTCGTCACCGACACGAACCCCCTGTCGTGGACCCGGAACGCGACCATCCCGAAGTGCGGCTTCTCGACGGTCTCGGGCAGCGTGAGCGCGGCCTTGCGGAGCTGGGCGACGGTCGTCATGCCACCACCCTTCCACGGCGGTCCCACCCGCCGTCCGCCGGGCCGTCCACGGAGCCGTTCACCGGGTCAGCCCGGGACCCACCCGTCCGCCCGCTCGAGCCGACGCCGCACCGCCTCGCCGCCGACGCGCTCGATCCAGGACCGGTCGCCCACGACGACGAGCAGCGACCTCGCGCGCGAGAGCCCGGTGTAGAGCATCTCGCGCGCCCTCGACTCGTCCCGCACGCCGTTGACCGCCAGCACGACGACCGGCCGCTCAAGGCCCTTGAACCCGAGCACGTGCCCGTAGAACACGTCGTCCTCGGCGAAGAACGCGTCCCAGTAGGCAGCATGACCGCCGGCCTGGACCTCGTTCACCTGCTGCGGATGCCGGCGCCCGGTCGCGAGCAGCGCGACCTGTCCGATCTCCCAGCCTTCGTCGAGCAGGGCCTCCACGGCGTCATCGGCGGCGCCGACGGCGTCGGTCGCGGGCACGTCGACGACCCGGACGGGCGGCCCCTCCATCCCGCGCGGCGTGATGCGCTCCGGCGAGAGCGCCCCGAACACCTGGGCGATCTGCTTCGTCGAGCGCAGGTTCTCGTGCAGCGTCACGGGCACGAGCTCGAGCGGGACACGACCCTCGCGGGGGAAGACGCGCTGCGCGTCGTCCATGAAGACGTACAGCCCGCCGCCGTCCTGGTCGCGCAGGCAGCGGAGCAGCGACGGCCACCACAGGTCGCCGAAGTCCTGCGCCTCGTCGACCACGACCGCGTCGAACAGCTCGCCCGGCCCGCGCCCGTCCGCGAGCTCCCCGAGCGCGAGCGGCAGCCGCCGCTCCCAGTAGTCCGGGTCGTCGTCGGCGCCGGGCTCCGCACCCCAGGCGAGCGGCAGGTCGTGGAACAGGCCGACGTAGGCGGGCCGGTCACGCGCCGGCCACTGCTCGACGACCCGCTCGAAGTACCGGCCGAGGCCGCGCGAGTAGCACAGGAGCGCTACGCGCTCCCCCGATCGCGCCCGACGCCGTGCCTGCTCGAGGGCGAGCCATGTCTTGCCGGACCCCGCGCCGCCCACGACGCGCATCCGACGCACGCCCGAGAGCGCGTCGAGCGTGCGCGACTGGTCGCGCGTCATCTGCTCGAGCCGCGTCTCGTGCTGCGCCGCGAGCGCGAGATGTTCCGCCTGGCTCGGGAAGCCACCGGCGAGCGACTCGACGAGGTCGGGGACGTCGTCGGGCGCGAGCGGCGCGTGCCCCTGACCGTGGCGCTCGATCGCGTGCTTGACGCGCTCCGCCACACCGAACGGCCGCTCCAGGTCGCCGCGGTCGACGAGCATGTCGCGCGGCAGGTCGAGCGCGGACCAGTCGGCCGGCACGTACCGGTGCGGCAGGGCCACGAGGTGCGCGGTGCGCGCCTCCCCCGCCCAGAGGTCCCGACGACCCAGGAGCGCCTGCAGCGCGTGCCGCGCGCCCTGCACCTGGCGCAGCGGGTCGATCCGATGGCGCCGCTCTCCGCTGCCCTGGTACCAGGCGCCGTCGACCCGGTCGACGTGCCCGCCCTTCACCTCGACCGCTGCCAGCCCGACCCCGGGCCAGACGACGAGCACGTCGATCTCGTACTCGTGCTCCTCCTCCTGGAGGTGCAGCCCGTGGACGACGACAGCGTCGTCGGGCAGCTGGTCGACGAGCGCCTCCCACACGGCACGCTCGGCCCCGCCGTCGTCGGGGAACGTCGGCTCGGGCGGGTACGCACGCGGCATGACCCGTTCGTACCGCACGTGCCCGACGACGTCACGTGCGCCGGGCGAGATCGTCGCCGCGGTCATGAGAATTCACCCGCGACCGTGGTCGAGAACGACACCACGCGCCGTCGACCACGACCTCACGGTCGTTATCGAGCTCTTGACGACCTTCAGGTCGTGTTCGGCGCACGAGCGCGGCCTCGCCGCGCACGACGCACCGGTCCGCGACCACGCAGCAGCGGGCCGCGCCCCCGAGGGGGCGCGGCCCGCCGTTCCGTGCCGTGTCGCGTCAGCGCCTCAGGACCTCAGCCCTCGACGCGTCAGCGCCTCAGCGCCTCAGCGACCGATGTCCGACAGCTCTGCCGCAGCGATGATCAGCTGCCGCTCGGCGCCGATGAGCACGCCCTCGTCGACGAGGTCACGGGTGACCTCGCGGACGTGGCGGACGAACTCGCGGTGCGTCGGGTACTCGTCGTCCTCGGCGATGTGGTCGTTGACGGTGCAGCCCTCGCCGTCGTCGAAGTTCCCGACGGTGCTGTCGTTGCCGTCGATGACGACGGTCGGCCGCACGTCCGAGCCGGGGCAGCGGTCGCGCAGCAGCTGGACGACCGTGAAGGTCACCTCGCCCGTCTGCGACGTCTCGCCGGCGCCGTTGACCGCCCGGTAGCGCACGACGTGCTCGCCGTCCGCCGCGACGACGAACGGTGCGGCGTAGCGCTGCCACGTGCCGCCGTCGACCTGGAACTCGGTGCGGTCGACGCCCGACTCCTCGTCCACGGCGGTGAGCGTCACGGTCGCACGACCGACGAACGCGCCGTCGCGGTTGCGGCTGCCGCCGATGCCCGCGGTGACCTCGGGCCCCTCGCCGCCGGGCTCTCCGCCCTCGATGACGACGGTGACGCTCACCGGCGCGGACACGTTGCCCGCGACGTCCGTCGCGCGGTAGGTGACCACGTGCTCGCCCGGGGCGCGCAGCGAGATCTGCTTCGCGTACGGGGTCCACTCGCCGCCGTCGACCTGGTACTCGATCGACGCGACGCCGGAGCCGGCGTCGGTCCCGCGCAGTCGGACGAACGCGGGACCGACGTACTCGCCGGCATCGTTCTGCTGGCCGTAGACGCGGTGGTCGACCTCGGGCGCCACCGTGTCGCTCCCGTCGCCCGCCACGACCACGAAGGTCACCGTGCCGGCCTCGGAGACGTTGCCCGCCTCGTCGGTCGCGCGGTAGGCGAGCGTGTGCTGACCGGGCTCGTCGACCACGACGGCCTCGGTGTACGGGGCCCAGCCTGCGCCGTCGAGGTCGTACTCGACGGACGCGACGCCCCCGTCGTCGGTGGCGGTGATCATGACGGACGCGGAGCCCACGTAGGCGCCGTCGTCGTCCTGCGTGCCGCTGAGCTCGGTGGCGACCGTCGGCGCGGTGGTGTCCTCGCCGCCGCCCTCGGCGACGACGGTGAACTCCGTGACCGTCTCCTCGGAGACGTTGCCCGCGACGTCGGTCGCCCGGTAGACGAGCGTGTGCTCGCCGGGCTCGTCGACGACGACCGGCTCGGTGTACTCGGTCCAGCCCGCGCCGTCGAGGTCGTACTCGACGGTCTCGACGCCGGACGCGTCGTCGGTCGCGGTGAGCGTCGCGGTCGCCGACCCGACGAACGCGCCGTTGTCGTCCAGGTCGCCCGTGACCTCGGCCGTCACGGTCGGGGCCGTGGTGTCCTCGCCTCCGCCGTCCGCGACGACGGTGAACGTCGACGTGCCGACCTCCGAGACGTTGCCCGCCTCGTCCGTCGCGCGGTACTGCACCGCGTACTCGCCGGGCTCGGTGAACTGCACGGTCGTCGTGTACGGCAGCCAGGTGCCGTCGACCGCGTACTCGATCGACGCGACGCCCGAGCCGCCCTCCTCGTCGGTGGCGTGGAGCATGAAGGCGGCCGAGCCGACGTACGCGCCGTCCTCGTCCTGCTCGCCCATGACCATCGGCTCGACGACCGGGGCGGTCGTGTCCTCGACCGGCTCCTCGCCCTCGACGACGGTGAACTCCGCCGTCTGCGCCTCGGACGTGTTGCCCGCGGCGTCCGTCGCGCGGAACTGGAGCGTGTGCGCCCCGACCGCGTCGACGACGAACGGCTCGTCGTAGGCCTGCCAGCCCGCGCCGTCGAGGTCGTACTCGACGCCCGCGACGCCGGAGTCGTCGTCGGTCGCGGCGAGCGTGACCGTCGCGCCGCCGACGTACGCGCCGTCGCCGTCCTGCTCGCCCGTCACCTGCGCGGTGACCGAGGGCGCGGTCGTGTCGTCGCCGCCCCCACCGTCACCCGTGACGACGAGCTCGCCCCACATCTCGCCGTGACCGGGGATCGCGCAGAAGTAGCGGTACGTGCCCTCGGTGAGCACGACCTCGGCCTCGTGCAGGCCTCCGTTCGCGTCGAACGGGCTCGCGAGGATGTTGAGGTCGACGTCGTGGTTGTAGCCCGGCGTCGAGGTGTCGAACGTCAGCGTGTGGCTCATGCCGAACGTGCTGCCGGTCGCGATGCTGTTCTCGAACACGATCGTCGCGGGACCGGCGGTCGCCGTGGCGGGGAAGGTCTTGTAGTCGCTGACGCTGTTGTCGCCGGTCCAGGTCAGCACCTGCTCGGCGGCGACGACGGCCTGGGTGGCCTCGGCGTCCGCCGGCTGGGTGACCGACGGCAGGGCCGCCGGCAGGGGGCTCGCCGTCGCCGGGGCGACGGAGATGACCGTCGCGGCGGTGAGGCCGGCGACCACGGCGGCTACGAGCCGCTGGGTGCCGCGCGCTCTCGCGCTGTGTCGTTCCATGGGGGTGCACTCCTCGTCGATGTGCGGTGGTTCAGGTCGGTCGTACGGAAGAACCCCGGGGCGGCGCCCCGGGAAGCCGCTGCGCCGCGCGGGCGGCCCGGTGGGTGCTACAGGTCGGCCACCCGGACGTCACGGAACTCGATGAGGTCCGCGTTCCCGTGGTTCTGCAGCCCGATGAACCCGCGCTCGAACTGACGCAGGTCGGTCGGCGGGTCGCCCGCGCGCGACGACTCCTGGCCGGGCGAGTTCTCGAACTCGTTGATGACCTCGCCGTTGCGGATGATCGTGTACTGCTGGCCGACCACCCGGATCTCGTACTCGTTCCACTCGCCCTTCGGCTTCAGCCCCGGGGTGTCGAGACCGACCGGGTCGAAGTTGTAGACCGAGCCGGTCTTCTGCGGCTCGCCCGTCGTGCCGTCGTAGATCTGGATCTCGTGACCGCACGAGATCGCGACCCACGCCGGGGACTGACCCTCGGCGCACTCGACGTCGCCGGGGGCGTCAGGGTTCGGGAACCGGGTGAAGACACCGCTGTTCGCGAAGGTGTTCCCCTCCGAGATGTCGCGGTACAGGAGCTTCACGGAGAAGTCCCCGAGCTCCTCGGCCGCGTACCAGAGCATCCCCAGGCCGCCTTCCGAGCGGAGCGACCCGTCGGGCTGCAGCACGAACCTGCCGCCAGGCGCCTGCTTCCAGTCGAACAGCGACTCCTGGGTGCCGTCGAAGATCGTCCGGTACCCGCCCGGGTCGACGCCGATCTGCGACCGCGCGGCCGCGTTCACCAGAGCGTTGCGCTCCGAGCCCGTGATGCGGCTGTCGTCGAAGAGGCTCTTCGCGACGGCCTTCACGTGGCGCAGGAACTTCTGGTGCGTGTCCCACTCCTTCTCGTCCTGGAACAGGTCGGCGATGGTGCAGCCGCCCAGGTCGTCGTTGGCGACGCCGGAGTCGAACTCGCCGAAGAAGACGGTCTCGCGGTCGTCCGGCAGCGTGCACGTCGTGCTCGCGTCGGCCGTGACCGTCTCCGTGGTGCCGTCGGCGTACGTGACGGTCAGCGTCGCCTCGTACTCGCCCACCCGCGGGTAGGTGTGCCGCGGGTTCGCCTTGGTCGACGTCGAGCCGTCGCCGAAGTCCCACTGGTAGGACACGCCGCCGGAGCGGGCGCCCGTGAAGGCCACCGTCAGCGGGTCGCCCTGGATGCTCGCCGCGGTGGCGGTCGGCAGCGGGGTGGGTGCCCCGCCGTCGTACGTGACGCGCACGAGCTTCTGGTTCGGGTCGAGGCTGAAGAAGCCGCCCGCGTAGTCGAGCAGGTACAGCGCGCCGTCGGGACCGAACTTCGCGTCCATCCAGCTCTGCACCAGGTCGTCACCACGACCGCCCGGGAGGATCTGGCGCAGGTCCTCCATGAACGCCGGGGCGCCCTGCGACTCCACGGCGTCCGGGTCGACCGTCACCGCGGTGCGGTTGTTCGAGTTCGACTGGTCACCGAGGAACCACTTGCCCTCCCAGTACGACGGCCAGGCGACGTCCGACTCGGGGTCGACCTGCGACGTGCGGTACGTCGGGCCGGACATGACGGCCTGGCCGCCACCGCGGAGCCACGGGATCGTGTAGGTGGCCTCGTCGTCCTCGTAGGACGGGATGCCGTCCTCGCCGATCGGGAAGACCGGGCCGCCGCCGCTCGGCGAGTACCAGATCATGTTGTCGCGCACCGGCGGGATGTCGACCAGACCGGTGTTGCGCGGCGACGTGTTCTTCGGGTTGTCGCAGTCGTACCAGCCGGTGAGGACGCTCGCGTCCTCGTTGCTCCGGTCACGGTACGGCTGGCGGTTGCCCATGCAGTACGGCCAGCCCTGGTTGCCGGCGGACGTGATGATCGTCGCCGTCTCGTACTTGGCCGGGCCGAGCTCGGGGTCCGGCATGCCGGCGTCCGGCCCCACCCACGCGGCGGTCAGCCAGTCGGTATCGGGGTCGATCTGCAGGCGCGAGATGTTGCGCACGCCCATGACGTAGATCTCGGGGCGCGTCTTGTCGGCGGGGTACTCGCCCACCGGGAAGAGGTTGTCGTCTGGGATGGTGTACGTGCCGTCGGCCTCGGGGTGGATCCGCAGGATCTTGCCGTTGAGGTCGTTCGTGTTGCCCGACGTGCGGCGCGCGTCCTGGAAGCTGATCCCGGCGTACTCCTGCGTCCAGTTGTTGCCGGAGTAGCCGTTCGAGCCGCCGGACGAGTTGTTGTCGCCCGAGCCGATGTAGAGGTTCCCGTCGTCGTCGAACGCCATGCCGCCGCCCGCGTGGCAGCAGCTGTGGATCTGCGTCTCCCACTCGAGCAGGTCGACGCGCGTGCTCTGGTCGATGCTCGGCCCCGCGGGGTCGTACGTGAACCGCGAGACGGTCCGCATGCCGACGCGGCGCTCGGTGTCGATCGACTCGTGCGGCATCCAGAAGACGTAGAGGTGGTGGTTCTCGGCGAAGTTCGGGTCCGGCGTGATGCCGAGCAGGCCCTCCTCGTTCTTCACCAGCTCGTCGCCGCTGCCGCGGTTGCCCATGACCTCGAGCGTCGTCAGCAGGTCGACCTCACCCGTCTCCGGGTCCCACTGGTGGATCGTGCCGCAGCCCAGGCCCACGTCGGGGTTGGACCACGACGGGATCGGACCGGTCGGGCACGCGCCGCGGCCGATGTAGAAGACCGTGCCGTCGGGCGCGATCGTCAGGCCGTGCGGCTCACCGTTCTGGTCGAGCTGGCCCGCGGTGTTCGGGGCCGAGAGGCGCTCGGTCGTGTAGTTCGACGCGATCGTGGCCTGGCAGTCGCCGCGCACGACGCCCGTCGTCCACTGCAGCGCGCCGAGCAGGTGCTGCCGGAACGACTCGTCCGCCCAGCTCTCCGGCGTGCCCCCCATGCCGGTGTAGAAGGAGCGGCCGCCGTCGTAGTCGCGGCACCAGGACACCGGGTGGAAGGGGTTCGTCGTCGGCCCGGCGTCGGGGCCCGGCTCGACCTGCGCGACCGTGTGCACCTCGCCGGCCGGGCTGTCGGCCCAGTCGAGCCACTTGTCGTCGCGCTCCCACGTGAGCGGCAGCTCCGCGGTCGCGGGGTGCTGCCGGTCGATGAGGTCGACCGTGCGCGTCTCGACCGGGATCTCGGGCGCCGGCTGGTTCACCGACTCGTCGTCGAACAGCGAGATCTCGGCGAGCTGCGTCAGCCCCTCGCCCGCGTTCTGCGTGATGTCGAGCCGGTACCACCCGTAGGCGGTGTCGCTCTCGACGTCGAAGTCGCGCGGCTGGAAGCGCTGCGGGAAGTCCTCGTCGCTGCGCTCGTCGACGTCGACCCACGTCTCGCCGTCCGTCGAGCCCTGCAGCGTCCAGTTCTGCGGGTCGCGACCCGCGGAGTCGTTGGCCGAGATGAGCGTGTAGCGCGCGAGCTCGAGCGGCTCCTCGAGCCGCAGGGTGATCGTCGCGGTGGGCTCGAACGCGAGCCACTTCGTGCCGGGGTCGCCGTCGACGAGGTTCGGTGCGTCCTCGTTCGGCGGGTTCTCCGCGGTCGCGGTGACCTCGGCGACGTCCGCGGCGTCGGGCTGGGCGCCGGCGATGCGCGCGCCGACGAGGCCCGTGAACCACTGCGACGCCTCCTGGGCGCGCGCCGCGTCACGCACGCCGAGGAACCCGCCGCCGCCGTTCACGTAGGCCTGGAGCGCCGCCTCCTGGGCGGCGCTCAGCTCGATGCCCTCGGCCGACAGCATGACGACGCCGCGGTAGTCGCTCAGCGCGGCCTCGGTGAAGACCGCCGGGTCGGACGACGCCTCGACCTCGAACCCGTTCGCGGACCCGAGCTGCGAGAGGGCCTGCGTCGCGTCGACGACCGGGTCGTCCTGCGCGTCCGGGGCGCCGTGGAAGACGAGCACGCGCACGGGCGCTGCGTTCGTCGCGGTCTTCACGGCGGCGGGCTGCGCCGCCGTCGGGGTGGTGCCCGTGGTCAGGCCGGACTGGGCGGACGCCGGGATCACGGCCGCGCTCGCGACGAGCGCGACGCTCGTCAGACCCACGGCGACCGAGCGGAGCGCTCCCGGTCGGGAGCGCCCTCTCGTGGTGGGGGACGTTGCACGTCTGGATAGCACTCTCCAACTCCTTCGTCATCGGTGCGGTGCACCCGGACGGGACCGGGCGCCGGGGTGGAACGGCTGGTGGTACGGCTCCTGGTGGTGCGGGAACCGGGTCAGTGGTCGGTGTGCACCGCCAGCGGCGGCAGGCCCGCCACGCCGTGGTCCGTGGGGGCGGCGTCCGCCCCGGGCTCCGTGGTCGCCGTCGTCCCGCTGGACGTGCCCGACGCCGCGTGCCCGCCGTGCGCCTGGAAGCGGTCGATGGACTCCTGGGCACCGGTCGGCATGCTGCCGTCGGCGTTGCGGACGAGGAAGATGCCGGCCATCCCGCCGTCGGCGTGGAACTGGACGTGGCAGTGGTACATCCACGCGCCGGCCCCGACCCCCAGCCCGGCGACGACCTGGAACCCGAACGCGTCGCCGGGGTTGAGGTCGCGGTTGTCCACGACCTGGGTCACGTCCTCACGCCCGGACAGCAGACCGGTGCGGTTGTTCGCCCAGCGGTGCGCGTGCAGGTGGAACGTGTGGAACGTGTTGCCGTGCCCGATGCAGATGAACTCGACGCGCTCCCCGAGGTTCGCCTCGAACATCGGCGTGTCCGGAGCGGCCTTGTTGTTGATGAGCATGTCGTTGAACACGACGGTGAACTGCTTCTCGGGCAGCACGTCCCCGACCCGGCGCACGACGAGCGCGCCGTACAGCCCGGCGGCGATGCCCGGCGTCCCGTGCTCGCCCCACGCGTGGTCGTGGTAGTGCCAGTAGCCGGCGCTCCCGGGCATCCAGATGCCGCGGTCGCGGCGCATCGGCACGGTCGACCAGACGTACGTGCGGGTCTCCCCCGGCTCGTTGAACGAGTCGTTGAAGGGGCTCCCGTCGCTGTTGACGTCGTAGTTCACGCCGTGGGGGTGGATCGACAGCCGCTGGTCGGTGGTGTTGACCAGCGTGATCTCGAGCGTCTCGCCCTCCCACATCTCGAGGATCGGGCCGGGCACCGTGGCCTTCCCCGGCTCGAGCCCGTAGCCGACGGTCCGGTCGTCGATGCGCTCCGCGTACATCGTGATCTTGCGGGTGCCGCTCGCCGCGGCGGCGACGGGTGCCGCGGCGGTCGAGCCTGCGGCGGCCGCGGGCGCGGCCGCGACGACGCTGCCTCCCGAGCCGAGCACGAGCGCCGCCGCGGGGCTCGCGGCGACGACGCCGGCCCCGACGAGCAGGGAGCGTCGGGACAGCGGCTTCGTGGGGGACTCACCGTCTGTCGTCGGTGCGGACATGGTTCTCCTTCCGGACGGAGGCATGCCGAGTCGACCCGGCGCGTCGGCGCGCCGCGGCGTTCGGTGCCACGTCTTTCGATCGAGCGGTCGCGGGCCGGGGCCCGTGCCGCGAGGGCACGACTGAGGACGCGGGGTCGTTCCCGCGCTGGAGGTACGTCGGAGGCGTGATCAGGTTGTCGGACGGGCGGGGCGCACCGCGCGGTGGGCAGGTACCCGAGCCGCGAGGAGGTCCAGGGCCAGCGAGGGCCGTGCCGGTGCACGCCGCGATGCGTGCGGGCCGGCGGTCGGTCCGGACGCCCGGCTTCCCCTGGGCCCGACGTCCGGATCCCCCGGTGGATTCCAGGGGCAACTGAGATTCATCACACCCCACCTAGACAGCGGTGTCAACAGGTGTACGGAAGTTTTGTCGCCAACGCGCAAAAGTCCCCTGTCGATCGACAGAGCGCTCAGCATGTGGGAGCGATGCCACCTCCGCAGGCGGCTGGGAGCGCGCGAGGACGCCGTCGCGCTCGTACGCTCACCGGATGCAGCGGATCGTCCTGCTCGGCGCCACGGGATACACCGGAACGCTCGTCGCGCACGAGCTCGTGCGTCTCGGGGCGCGCCCCTTGCTCGCCGGGCGGTCGCGCGACAGGCTGGCGTCGCTCGTCGACGACCTGACGAGCGTGACCGGTCCGCGGCTCGAGACGGCGATCGCCGACGTCGACGACCCGGCCACGGTGCGCGCGCTCGTCGAGCACGGCGACGTGCTCGTGTCGATGGTGGGTCCCTTCGTGCGGCACGGCGGCCCGGCGATCGAGGCTGCGATCGACACCGGCGCGGTCTATCTCGACTCGACCGGCGAGCCCGCGTTCATCCGCGACGTCGTCGAGCGATACGGCCCGCGTGCCCACGCGGCGGGCACGGCGCTCCTCACGGCGTTCGGCCACGACTGGGTGCCCGGCAACGTCGCAGGCGCCCTCGCGCTCCGCGAGGCGGGTGACGCCACGACGCGGCTGAGCATCGGCTACTTCGGCAGCGGCGGGGGCGGCATCAGCGGTGGCACCCGGGCGAGCGCGGCGCGGGTCGTGCTCGAGCCGTCGTACGCCTTCCGCGGCGGGCGCCTGCGCGCGGAGCGGGTCGGCGCGCGGGTCGTGACCTTCGAGCTCGGGCACGGACGGCGGGTCCGGGGCGTCTCGGCGGGCGGCACCGAGCCGTTCACCCTGCCGGCGCTCGCGCCCGGTCTGCGCGACGTCGACGTCGTGATCGGCGCGAGGACCCCCTCGCTGCGGCTCGTGCCCGCGGCGACGGCGGTCCTCACCGGCGCGCTCCGGGTCCCCGGCCTCGGCCCCCGGGTGCGCCGCGTGCTCGAAGCCAGGTCGACCGGCTCGTCCGGCGGCCCCGACGCCGCGAGACGCGCGCGGTCGCGGAGCCACGTGGTCGCCGACGCCCGCGACGCCGACGGCGCGCTGCTGCGGCGCGTCCGCCTCGACGGGCCGGACCCCTACGACCTCACCGCCCGGTTCCTCGCGTGGGGTGCTCTGCGGGCGGCCGAGGACGGCGTCCGGGGTACCGGCGCGCTGGGTCCCGTCGACGCGTTCGGCCTCGACGCGATGCTCGACGCGCTCCGCGAGGCAGGCGTCCGCATCCGCTGAGGCGGGAGGTCGTCCACCGCCGACCCGGGACGTCGCCGTCGGCCGACCCGGGCCGACGCGGTCCACGGATCCGGGACACTGGTCCCGTGACCCGCACCGCTCGACCCGTGCCCGTGCACCGGCGCGCGATGGTCTGGACTCGCGTGCGCCGCGGAGTGCGCGGCCGCGAGCGCCTCTCGCCCTTCGTGGACTTCCTCGCGGTGCTGCTGATCCTCGTCGCCCTGCTCGGCGGGTGCGTGGTGCTGTCCGTGCTGGCGCTGCGTGCCGAGGAGGGGTTCGCCGGGTTCGTGGCCGCCCTGGCGGCGCTCGGGTTCGCGTGCGGTCTCGGTCTGTACGTGCGCGCCCCGCTGCGCGGGTCGGTCGTCCTGCGACCCGACGGGGTCGAGCTGCCGACGGGTCGCACGGAGACGACGCGCGTCGTCGTGCGCTGGGACGACGTCGCCGACGTGCGGGTCGTGCCGGGCGAGCGCCGTCCGTCCGTGGCCGTGGACCTGCACGACGGGGCCCGCATCGTCCTGGCCGAGGGCGAGGACCTCCTGCGGGCGCGCGCGCCGGGTGCCGCACCAGACCTGGGCGCCGTCGACCTCGTCGACGCCGAGGCGGTCGCGCTCGTGCTGCGCCACCTCCTGGACCACCCCGACGACCGCTCGCTCCTCGCCGCGCGCCAGGGGCTGGGGATCGTCCTCGCCTTCTCGCGCCCCGTCTACGGGACGACGGAGCCCTGAGATCGACAGCGAGACGTGAGATCGGCAGAAGGACGTGAGATCGGCAGAAGGACGCGAGATCGGCAGAATGACGTGAGACCGGCCCTCTGGAGGACCGGTCTCACGCCGCACTGCCGATCTCGACGCGCGGGTCAGCCCGCGAGCACCTCGCGCAGGGTCTTCGCGAACGCCGCGGGGTCGTTGTCCGGCGACCACTCGCTGACCATGAAGCCGCCGTGGTCGCCGGGGAACGTCACGGCCTCGACGCCGAGCGCCCCGGCGACGGCGACCCCGCCGCGCCAGGCGAGCGTGCCCTCGCCGTCCGCGCTGACCGCGGGGACGATCCGCACCCCGGACGACCGCAGGGCCTCGACGTCCGGCGCGTACAGCGGCTGGGCCGCGAGGTTGCCGTACAGCAGCACGTCGTCGCGGGAGCCGTCGTCCTCGGTCGGCATCCCGAACATGGCGGGGTCGGGCGCGGGGCGGTCGAGGTAGTCGGCCGGCAGCGGGCCGACATGGCTGATGAGGGCGATGAACTTCGCCATCGCCGGCCCGTACCCGTCCCGGTGGTAGGTGGCCACGATGTCGAGCTCCGCCGCGTCGGCGACCTCGCGGTCCTCGAGCACGGCCGTGAGCGGCGGCTCGTGCGCGACGAAGGTGCGCAGGTCCTCCGGGTGCTGCTCGATCCAGGACAGGCCGACGATCCCGCCGCCGCTCGACCCGAAGACGTCGACCGGGCCGATGCCGAGCGCCTCGACGATCCGGTGCAGGTCGTCCGCGTGCAGCGGCATGGTCACCTCGCCGCCGGGCGCGAGCGTGCTGCGCTCGGCTCCGCGCGGGTCGTAGAGGACGACGGTGCGGTCGCCGAACAGCTCGGCGAGCTGCGTGAAGCCGGAGGCCCCCATCGGCGAGCCCATGACGACGAGCGGCGGCTGGTCGCCCGGGGTGCCGGGCTCGATCACGTCGTAGGTGAGGACGGCACCGGGCACGTCCAGGGTGTGGGTGGTGCGCTCGCTCATGTCAGCCTCCGCGTCGTCGGTCCTGCTGGCCCGGCCGCTCTGCGCGGCGGGTCGGCGTTCATGGACGGTAGACGCGGGGACCGACGAGAACTGATCGGCCTCGGTTGCGGTCGTCGCGCCCGGCTCGCCTCCGCGGGTCCCGCGGGCTCGGCGGTCGTCCGCCGGGACGGCGTGCGCGTCAGGCGGCGCCGGACGCCACGATCGCGACGACGACGCCGAGGACCGCCACCACACCGCCGAGGATCGCCGCCCCGAGGGCGACCTTCGACCGCCCGGTCATCCGCAGGCGCAGCCCGAGCGAGCTCGCCGCCTCCCGGATGATGCGGCGGCCGTGGACCGGCGAGAACGCGTAGGCGACGACGGCGCGCAGCCGCCCCTCGTCGTCGAGCCCGACCCGGATCTTCGCCGAGTACGTCCAGCTCGTCCCGTCGAACCGGGACGCCGAGAGCACCCCTCCGAGCCGTGGCTGCGGGCCGTGCGCGCCGACGACCCACTCGACCTGCGTCCGGCGTTCGAGGATCGAGTAGCCCGGCCCGTCCGGCTCGACCCGGACGACGAAGTCGTACGTCTCCCGCAGACCGCTGCGGGACAGCACGCCCCACCAGCGCGCGTCGGCGAGGTCGAGCTGCATCGTGAACCCGTCCGGGCGCGGGTCGACGATCCGGTAGGGCGTCTGCTCGAGCCGCTGCCCGACGGCGGCGGCGAGGTCGGCGGCGGTCGGCACGGCGCCCACCCTACGACCCGTCAGCCGGTCAGCTCCACGACGTGCCTGGTCGACCTCGCGCCCCTCCGGCGCCCGCCGGAGATGTCCGGCTCGACGTGCTTCGTGACACCCGGGTGCCACTACCCTCGCAGGATGCCGTCATCGAGGACCGCCCCTCCCGTCGCCGTCGCCGGACTGCTCACCGCGCTGCTGTGGCTGCTGACGGGCCAGGCCGCCGACTGGGTGCACGCGAACGCCACCTACCTCGTCCACGGCGCGATCGTCCGGACCGTCCTGCCGCACCCGACCGGCCTCGTTCTCGGCGGCGAGCCGCTGACCGGGAGCGCGGTCCTCACCGCGGTCCTCGCGGGCGCCGTCGCCGCGCTCGGCACGTTCCTCGCGGTACGGCGCCTCCCGCTGTGGACGGGCCGCTGGGCGGCCTTCCTCGCGGTGTGGTTCACCGTGGTGGCGGCGGCCGTCGGCGCGGGGACCGCGCGCTGGTTCTCGGGCATGACGCTGCCGTGGACGGCGGAGCGCACGTCGGGTCTCCTCGGCGCGCTCGTGGACGGGTACTGGGGCCTGGTGAACGGCTGGGTGGTGGGCCTCGCCGTCGTCGTGACGCTCGCGCTCAACGACCGGCGCGACGACCCGGCGGGGTCGCGGCACGCGCGCGCCCTGCCGCACGTGCGGATCCTGCCCGCGGTGCTCACGGCCGTGGTGTCGGCGGTCGCCGTGTGGGCGGGCGCCGGGCTCGCGCGCCAGGTGCTGCTCGCGACGTCGTGGGCGCGCGACGTCCTCGGCCCGCTCGACGGCCGCGTCCCGCCGCCCGCGATGCGCTGGGGCGAGAGCCCGCAGGACCTCCTCGACCAGCCGGTCGAGCTGGGGCTGCTCGGCGTCGTCGCGCTCGTCGTCGGCGTGCTCGTGGCGCTCGCGACGCGGCGGCTGCCGCCGGCGACCGGCCGCGTCGCGCTGGGGCTCGCGGTGTGGTTCGCGTGCGTCGCCGCGGCGGCGACCGCCGCCGCGGTGCGCGAGGTGGCGCACCGCCTCGAGGTGTTCGGGTCGCTGTCCGGACCGGACCTGAACCAGGTGCTGCCCCCGGTGCAGGACGCCCTGGCCTGGGGCATCGGGCTCGGCTGGGTCGTCGCGCTGCTGACCGTCCTGGTCCACCGGCACGCGGGGACCGTCGTGCCGGAGGGCGTCCCCGTCGAGGACCCCTGGCCCGCTCCGGCGCCGGTGGCCACGGAGGACCCCGCGGTTCCGGACCACGGCGAGGAGGGCGAGGACGCGGCACGGGACGAGCTGGCGCAGCGGGACGAGCAGGTGCAGGGCGAGGGCGCGGGGCAGCGAGCGCGCCCGGTCACCGACCGGACCCCTGCCTGACTCCTCCCGGACCCCTGCCCGACGCCGCCCGGTCACCTCGGCGCGCTAGCGTCGCGGTCGACCGCGACACCGGGAACCACCGGAAGGGCACACCGACGATGACCCTCACGATCACGCTCGTCCGCCACGGGCAGACCGTCCTCAACGCGCGCCGCCATCTCCAGGGCGCGTGCGACTCCCCCCTCACGCGCACCGGCCGCGCCGGCGTCCGCGTGACGGCGCAGCACCTCGCGCGCCACGACTTCCACACCGCGTACTCCTCGCCGCAAGGCCGGGCCGTCCTCACGGCGATGGAGATCCTGCGTCACCACCCCGACCTGACCATGACGGTCGACCACGACCTGCGCGAGCTGTCGTTCGGCACGTTCGAGCGCCGGCCCGAGCACGAGCTCGACGCGGTCGAGCCGTGGTCCGAGCTCGTCCCCGCCGTCCTCGCCGGCACCCACCCGGGCGTCGGCGGGGGAGAGCCGGGGGCAGACTTCATGGCCCGCGTCGCCGCGGTGTTCGACCGCATCGTCGCCGCGCACGACGACGCCGCCCGCCCGGGTGCGACGCAGGACCGGGACGTGCTCGTCGTCGGGCACGGGCTGACGCTCGGCGCCTACCTCGCGACGCTCGACCCGACGTGCCTCGCCGCGCTGCCGAACGCGTCCGTCTCGACGGTCGAGGTGACCGACGGCACCGCGCGCGCCGTCTCGGTCGGCGTCGACGTCGCGGGCCACGGCTCGGTCGCGGCACGGCCCGCCCCGCTGCCCCCGGGCGGCGTCCCGGTCGACCCCTCGGTGGTCGCCGCGCGCTCGGCGACCGTGCCGGGCTAGAGCCGAGCACGGAGGCACGTCCCGTCGCCCCTCGCACGAACGGGCCGAGGTGGGACGGCGCCGGGACGGGAGCGCGGCAGCCGACCGGGACGCACGGAGAGCCCGGCGGGAACGACGGCGCGCGCGGGTCGTGGCGGGTCTGGCGGGAGGCCGCGAGGAACGAGCGGTCGGATGGTAGACCCGCGCGCGCCGTCGTGGACGCCGGGCGGACGGAACGCCACGGGAGCCGGGCGACCGGACGCGGGACGGACGACTACGGGGTTCCCCGTACGGGGGTTGTCCATCCCAGGGCGGGCGGCACAGGCTCGTCGGTGACCCGATCCCGACGAGAGGTGCACCGATGCACTCCCCCGCTCAGACCCGTGTCTCCCGGCTCCCGGCCCCGCTGTCCCGGCCGCTCGCCGCGCTGCTCGCGCTCACCCTGGCGCTCGTCGCTGCGCTCGCGCTGACCACGGCCGGCCCGACGCCGTCCGCCCAGGCCGCCACGGCGTGCGCCCCCGCGTGGAGCGCGGGCGCCGTGTACACCGGTGGCGCCGTCGTGTCGCACGGCGGCCAGAACTGGCGCGCAGGCTGGTGGACCCAGAACGAGCGCCCCGGCACCACCGGCGAGTGGGGCGTGTGGCGCTCGCAGGGCGCGTGCGCCGGCACGACCGACCCCGGTGGCCCGACCGACCCGGGCACGCCCGGCGGCTTCGTCGTCAGCCGGGCGCAGTTCGACCAGATGTTCCCGAACCGGAACCCGTTCTACACGTACGACGGCCTGGTCGCGGCGCTCTCGGCCTACCCGCAGTTCGCGTCGGCGGGCGGCACGGAGATCGCGAAGCGCGAGGCCGCGGCGTTCCTCGCGAACGTCAACCACGAGACCGGCGGCCTGGTCTACGTCAAGGAGATCAACACGGCCAACTACCCGCACTACTGCGACCGTTCGCAGCCGTACGGCTGCCCCGCGGGCCAGAGCGCGTACTACGGCAAGGGCCCGGTCCAGCTGAGCTGGAACTACAACTACAAGGCTGCGGGCGACGCGCTCGGCATCGACCTGCTCAACAACCCGTACCTCGTGGAGACCGACCCGGCCGTCGCGTGGAAGACGGGCCTCTGGTTCTGGAACACGCAGTCGGGCGCGGGCACGATGTCCGGGCACCAGGCGATCGTCGGCGGCGCCGGGTTCGGCGAGTCGATCCGGTCGATCAACGGGTCGATCGAGTGCAACGGCGGCAACCCGGCGCAGGTCCAGTCCCGCGTGACCGCGTTCCAGCGGTTCGCGCAGATCCTCGGCACGACGACGGGTGCGAACCTGTACTGCTGATCCCGACCCCGGGAGGCGCGCCGGCGCCGGTCGCCCCACCGACGCCGGCGCGCCCTCCGGACGATGAGCTCCCGCGGTGCCCGGACGGCCGGCCGGCCGGTTCGGGACGTCACCCGACCGACGCGCGGTGTTCGTCCGCTCGTCGCGCGGGGGCCACCCGGTGTTCCTAGCGTCGTCAGGGCAACCGTCAGCACGACGCCTGGAGGACCCGACGATGACCGTCACCACCACCCGCCCGACCCGCAGACCCGCCGCGAGGCGCTCCGGCCTCGCCGCGGCGCTCGTCGCCGCCACGGTCGCCGCCGGGACGCTCGCCCCCGGCGCCGCCGGTGCCGCGTCGCTCCCCGCCGCTCCCGGTGCCGGCGCGGTGCCCGCCGTGCTCGCCCTGGAACCGGGCGACGTCGTGCTCACCGAGACGTTCGACGGCGACGCGCTCCCCGCCGGCTGGACGCCCGTCCTCGGCGACTGGCAGGTCCGGGACGGCCGGCTCGTGGGCGACGCGCCCGACGGCTCCTCGCCCGCACGCATCACGTTCGGCGATTCGCTCGAGAACTACCGCCTCGAGGCGACGCTGCGCTTCGAGCAGGTCGACAACGCCTCCCGCTGGGCGGGCGCGATCCTCGACGTCGCGCCCGACGGGGCCGTGCCGTGGTGGCAGGCCGTGCTGCGCAGCACCTCGACCGCGAGCAACGGCGTCGAGATCGCGCAGCGCACGCGCGCGAACGCGTGGAACGTCCCGTACACCGCGTCGGCGCCGTTCGACGCGGGCACCGGCCGCGACGTCGCGCTCGCCGTCGAGGTGCAGGGCGCGCAGGCGACGTGGGCCCTCGACGGCCGGGAGGTGCTCGAGGGTCGCATCGACCGGACCGACGGCGGCGCGCTCGGGTTCGTCACAGCAGGCGCCACCGTGAGCATCGACGACGTCAGCGTCACGGAGATCGAGCCCGCGTCCTGGGTCGGCGACGACGGCGAGCTGCCGGTCACGGTCGCCCACCGCGGCTACTCGTCGGTCGCCCCGGAGAACACGCTCGCCGCATACGCCGCGGGCATGCGCACCGGTGCCGAGTACGTCGAGATCGACGTGCACACGTCCGCGGACGGCGTCCCCGTGGTGAGCCACGACCAGACCGTCGACCGGACGACCGACGGGTCGGGCGACGTCGCACAGCTGCAGTCGTCGTACCTCGCCGGGCTCGACGCCGGCTCCTGGTTCAGCCCGGCGTTCGCGGGCCAGCGCCTGCCGACGTTCGCCGACATGCTGGAGCTCGTGGGGACCGGATCGTCGACGATGCTCCTCGAGATCAAGGGGCCGGAGACGTCCGCCGAGGTGGAGCGCGTCGTCGACATGATCGTGGACGCCGGGATCGAGGACCGCGTCGTCCTGCAGTCGTTCGACGTGAACGCTCTCCGGTACGCGCGCGAGCACGCGCCGCAGATCCCGCGCGGCCTGCTCCGTGGCGCGCTCGACGCCGACCCGGTCGCCGTCGCGCAGGAGCTCGGCGCGGTCATGTACAACCCGTCTGCGGCGGCGCTGCTCGCGCGGCCGGGCGTCGTCGGAGAGCTCAACGCGGCAGGGATCGCCGTCATGCCGTACACCGTGAACTCGGCGGCGGACTGGAAGCGGCTCACCGAGATCGGTGTCGACGGCGTCATCACCGACCGCGCCGGGGCGTTCGTCGGCTGGAAGGAGGCGCAGGGCCAGGCGGTCGACCCCCAGGCCCCCGCCCCGACCGTCAGCATCGTCAGCCCGGCCGAGGGCACCGAGGTCGAGCGCGGTCAGACGCTCGTCGCCGCCGCGTCGTCCACCGACGCCGACGAGGTCGTGCTCACGCTCGACGGCGAGCCGGTCGAGAACGGCGCCACGATCCCCGCCGGCGGCCTCGCGCTCGGCGAGCACACCGTCGTCGCGACGGCGACCGGCGAGGGCGGCGAGGCGACGGCGGAGCGGACCGTCGTCGTGACCGTCACCGCCGAGGGCCTGCGCGCCCGGCTCGCCGGGCTCGACGTGAGCACGGGCCAGCTCCAGCAGCTGCTCTCCGCCCTGGAACGCGAGGACTGGGACCGCCTCGTGCGCAGCGTGACGAAGCACGTGGACGACGACACGACGGTCGAACGTCTCGCCGCGGAGATCGACCACCTCGCGGCACGCTGACGCGCCACTGACGCACCACTGACCCGTTCGCCGAACCCCCGGGTTGCGCGGCGATCGACCGTCCGATCGCCGTGCGACCCGGGGTTCGGCGTTCAGGACGCGCGACCCGGGGTCCGTCCGTCAGACGGGCTGCTTCGGGGCGAACTGCGAGAGCGTGAGCTCGGCACCCTGCGGGTCGCGGACCACCGCATCGCGCGACCAGTCCGTCTCGACCGTCGACAGGACGGCCGCGCCCGCACGCTCGGCGGTCGTGACGGACGCGTCGCGGTCGGCGACGGCGAACGTCACGACGAAGCGCGCGGGGCCGTCGGCCCGCTCGATCCCGGCGGCGACGTCGGCGAACCCCGGGGGCAGCTTCGCCTGCCGCTCGTGGATCCCGGGGTCGGACGTCCGCGCCAGGTGGTCCCCGTACCCGGGCACGCGCACCATGCCGGCGCCGAGGTCGGGACTCACCTCCCACCCGAGCAGCGGCCCGTAGAAGTGCAGCGCCCGCTCGGGGTCGGGCGTCCGCAGGATGCTGAAGTTCCACGTCCCGGGCTCGTTGACGCGCTGGGCCCCGAGGCGTTCGTCCGGCTCCCAGAACCGGCACGTCGCGCCCTGGCGGTCGCGCACGACGGCCATCCGGCCCGCGGAGCCGACCGTCGTCGGCCCTGCGAGGACCTCGCCCTCCAGGTCCTCGACGCCTCGCGCCGCCGCGTCGACGTCGTCGACCGCGACGTACGTCACCCACTGCGCGGGCCCCTCCCCCGAGGCGATGGCCGCGACGGGCTGCCCGCCGAGCGACGCGACGACGTACCGGCCGTCCGTCCCGGGCGGGAGCCGGTCCTCGAAGGACCAGCCGAACACCGTGCCGTAGAACGCGAGCGCCGCGTCGACGTCGGGCTGCTCGGTGTCCACCCAGCACGGCACGCCGTGGGGATAGGTGCGCGGGACCGGTCCGCCCGGCTGCTGGTCCGTCATCTCGATCTCCGTCCGTGCCGCTGCGCGCGGCCCCGTCCCACCTTCGGCCCGTGGAGCCCGCCTCCGCAAGGGCCGGACCCTTCCCGCCGCGCGAGCACCGGGGTGCCGCCCTACGGTCAGGGTCCGACGACCTCGACACCCCGGAGGCACGACCATGTGGGCATTCTTCGGACGCCGGCTGCGCACGCTCGTCATCGTGGCCGTGCTCATCCCCGTCGCGACGCGGGTCGCGCGGGCGATCGCGGATCGCACGGAGGCGAAGCACGGCGGGCCGACGACGCTCTCGCGCGGGCTGCGCTCCGTCGACGGGCTGGCCCAGAAGGCCCGGCGGCTGCTCTGACCCGACGCCGGGGAGTCACCTCCCGGTCTTCCCGGCGTCACCCCGACCTCGTACGGTGGCGGGGACGATCCGTCGACGACGAGGGAGCCCGACCGTGACCACGAGTACCGCGCGATCCCGCACCACGACCCCCACCACGAGCCGTCCCCGCACCCGCCCGCGGACCCGCACGGCGCTGGCCGCGGCGCTCACCGCCACCCTGGCGCTGGGTGCCGTCGGCGCGTCGGCGGGGGCCGCCGTCGCCCACGGCGGCGGCCACGGGAACGGCGGCGGCCACGGCCACGGCCACGGAGGCGGGAGCGGGCCTGGCGGCGGGAGCGGGCACGGGAAGGGCGAGACGCTGCGCGTCGCGACGTACAACGCGAGCCTCAACCGCGCCGCCGCGGGCGAGCTGGAGGCCGACCTGTCGACGCCCGACGACGCGCAGGCCGCCACGATCGCCGAGGTCCTGCAGCGCACGCGCCCGGACGTCGTGCTCCTCAACGAGTTCGACTACGTCCCCGACCACCGCGCCGTCGACCTGTTCCGCGACAACTACCTCGAGGTCCCGCAGGGCGGCGCGCAGCCGATCGAGTACCGGTACGCGTACGTGGCGCCGTCGAACACGGGGATCCCCAGCGGGTTCGACCTCAACAACGACGGGACGGTGGGCGGCGGGGACGACGCCCTCGGGTTCGGCGTGTTCGAGGGGCAGTACGGCATGGCGGTCCTGTCGCGGTACCCGATCGACACGCGCGACGTCCGCACGTTCCAGGAGTTCCTCTGGAAGGACATGCCGGGCGCGCTCCTGCCGGACGACCCGGCGACGCCTGAGCCGGCGGACTGGTTCACGCCCGAGGAGCTCGAGGTCGTGCGCCTGTCGAGCAAGTCGCACTGGGACGTCCCCGTCCGCGTCGGCAAGCGCACCGTGCACGTGCTCGCCTCGCACCCGACGCCGCCCACCTTCGACGGCCCCGAGGACCGCAACGGCCGCCGCAACCACGACGAGATCCGCTTCTGGGCGGACTACGTCACGCCGGGCAAGGCCTCGCGGTACGTCTACGACGACGACGGCCGTCGCGGTGGGCTGCGACCGAGCGAGTCGTTCGTGATCCTGGGCGACCAGAACGCCGACCCGCTCGACGGTGACTCCGTGGACGCGGCGATCGACCAGCTCCTCGACCACCGGCGCATCACCGACCCGCTGCCCACGTCGGAGGGCGGGCCGGAGGCCGCCGCGCTGCAGGGCGGCGCGAACGCGACGCACGAGGGCGACCCCGCGTACGACACCGCGGACTTCGCCGACACCGCGCCCGGCAACCTGCGCGCCGACTACGTGCTCCCGTCGCGCGACCTGCGCGTGCGCGACGCCGGCGTGTTCTGGCCGGTCCAGGCCGACCCGCTGTCGCGGCTCACGGGCGTCTACCCGTTCCCGAGCAGCGACCACCGCCTCGTGTGGGTCGACGTCGCGGTGCGCTGAGCGCTCATCGCGTCCGGGATCTTCATCCGGGATCTCACCCCTCCGGCCGGGACCGGGCTCTGGCGCGGCCCCGACCGGAGGGTGCACACTCGTGGAGGCTCGTGCTCACTGCTGAGTCACAGCCACCTCTCACCGAAACTGCGGCCGGCTCCGCCGGCCCCCGGCACGGTCGCCCCGCGACGCGCGCCTCCGTCGTCCGGCCCGACGACATCCCTGAACACGCCCGGACCTCGCGTGCCCGCTACCGCGGGCCGTCCCCTTGCGGGTGTCGGGCACTGCCGGACCTTGGAGCACACCCATGAGACGCGTTCCCACCGTCCTGGCCGCCGCGGCCACGACGCTGCTGCTGGCCGCCACCCCCGCCGTCGCGCACGGCGGCGGCCGGCCCGAACCCCGCCCACCCACCGTCAAGGACGTCACCGGCGGGCTCCTCGGGCCCCTGAGCCTCGCCGTCGGCCCGCACGGCATCACCTACGTCTCGCAGGACTTCGCCGGGCTGCTCACGTCCGTCGCACGCGACGGGACCACCACCGTGCTCCACGGCGCGGAGGCCGGGCACGAGGTCGGGGGCGTGTCGTACGCGGACCGGACGATCACCTTCACCGAGACCTTCTACGGCGAGAGCGACACGTCGCTGTCGGCGGTGCTCAAGACGGTCCGGACGGACCGCGGCGGCACGCCCGTGGGCGCACCGACCGTGCTCGCCGACGTGCACGCGTTCGAGACGGCGAGCAACCCGGACGGGGACGTGACGTACGGGCTGCTCGAGACGGACCCGGCGTGCCTCGACCAGATCTCCGAGGACGCCTTCCTGCCCGGGACGTACACGGGGATCGTCGACGCCCACCCGTACGCGACGACGACCTCGCGCGGCACGACGTACGTCGCCGACGCCGGCATGAACGCGATCCTCGCGCACGACCGTCGCGGCCTGCGCACGGTCGCGGTCCTGCCACCTCAGCCCCTGGTCGTGACCGCGGACGTCGCGGGCCAGGTCGGGTGGCCGGAGTGCGTCGTGGGCGAGACGTACTGGTGGGAGCCCGTGCCGACCGACGTCGAGGTCGGGCCGCGGGGCCAGCTCTACGTGACCGCGCTCCCCGGCGGCCCGGAGGACCCGGACGTCGCGCGCGGTGTGGTGTTCACCGTCGACCCCTGGCGCGGCACCGTGCGCCAGATCGCGACCGGCTTCGTCACCGCCACCGACCTCGCCGTCACCCCGACGGGGACGGTCTACGTGGCCGAGCTGTTCGGCGGCAAGATCTCCGTCGTCGAGCGCGGCCGGCTCCGCACGCTCGTCGAGGTACCTCTCCCCGGCGCCGTCGAGTGGACGGGCAAGGGCCTCGTCGCGACGACGAACGCGCTCCCGGGCGAGGGCGCGCCGCCCGACGGCCGCGTCACCACCGTGAGCCTCGGCAAGACGAAGGGTCACGGGGGTCACGGCCGGGCCACGGGGGCCACGGGGGTCACAGCGGCCACGGCGGCTGGGGCTCAGGGCGTGACGACTGGCGGGGCGACCGGCACGGCCTCGGCGGCTGGTTCGACCGGGACCGCTGAGCCCGCCGGCCTGCCGGGGGGCGCCGTCGAGCACGACGCTGCTCACCGCCGAACATGACCTCGCGGTCGTTCTCACCCCGAGAACGACCGCGATGTCGTGCTCGGCGGTACCTCGCGTCGGCGGTACCTCGCGTCGGCGGTACCTCGCGTCGGCGGTACCTCGCGTCGGGGGTGCCTCGCGTCGGCGGTGCGCCACGCCTTCGACGCGTCAGGCGGACGCCGCGCGGGCCAGGGCGTCGAGGCTCGTCCGGACGTCGGCGTCGGTCGTGGCCCAGCTGCTCACCGAGATGCGCAGCACGGCCCGGTCGTGCCAGCGCGAGCCGGACATCCACGCCGTGCCGTCCTCGAGCACGCGGCGCACGACGTCCTGCGTGCGCTCGTCGCTGCCGAAGGACGCGCACACCTGCGTGAAGACGACCTCGTGCAGCACCTCGACGCCGTCCAGCGCGCGCAGCCCGTCCGCGAACGCGGCCGCGTGGCGGCAGAACCCGTCGACGAGGTCGACGACGCCCTCGCGCCCGAGCGAGCGCAGCACCGCCCAGACCGGGAACGCCCGGCCCCGGCGGGACAGCTCGGGGACCTTGTCGAACGGGTCGCCCGCGTCGCTCTGGATGAGGTAGTCGCCGTGCATGCCCATCGCCGCGCGCAGCGGGACCGGGTCCGCGACGATCGCGAGACCGCAGTCGTACGGCACGTTGAGCGTCTTGTGCGCGTCGGTCGCCCAGGAGTCGGCGGCCTCGTAGCCCGCGACGAGGTGCCGGTACGTCGGCGAGGCGGCCGCGAACAGCCCGAACGCGCCGTCGACGTGCACCCACGCGCCGTGCCGGTGCGCGACGTCGACCGCGTCGGTGAACGGGTCGAACGCGCCCGAGTGCACGTTCCCGGCCTGGAGGAGGACGATCGGCGGCGGCCCGTCGGAGTGCGAGCCCGCGTCGAGCGCCGCGGCCAGCGCGTCGGTCCGGATGCGGCCCTGGTCGTCCGCGGGCACCACCTCCGGCACGCCGAGGCCGAGGTAGGACAGCGCGAGGTCGACCGACTCGTGCCGCTCCGCACCCACGAGCACGCGCACGCGCGGCGCCCCCGCGAGCCCGTCGCGGCGCACGTCCCACCCGACCCGGCGCAGGACCTCGCCCCGCGCCGCCGCGAGCGCCGTGAAGTTCGCCGTCGTCGCGCCGGTGACGAACCCGACCGCGCTCGCGGGCGGGAGGCCGAGGAGGTCGAGCAGCCACGCGCTCGCGACGTCCTCGACCGCCGTGTGCGCCGGCGTGACCGTCCGCAGCGCGGAGTTCTGGTCCCACGCGCTCGTGAGCCAGTCCGCGGCGAGCGCCGCCGGGTGGCTGCCGCCGATGACCATGCCGTAGAAGCGCCCCGAGGGCATCGCCGTGAGACCCGGGTCGCACGCGGCGGCGAGGAGGTCGACGACGTCCGCGGCCGGCGTCGGGCCCGCGGGGAGGTCCGTGCCCAGCGCGGCCACGACGTCGTCGACGGCCGCGCGGGGCGGGACGGGTCGCGTCGCGAGCGAGTCCAGCCACTCCGTCGCGTGGGCGTGCGCACGCCGCAGCGCGGCGCCGGTCTCCTCCATCGGTCCTCCCAGGTCGTTCGCGCTCGTGCGCGCCGGGTCAGCGGTCGTGCACCGGGTCCGCTAGCACGTCGTCGGCGAACTGCTCCACGAGCTCGTCGACGTCCGGCTCGTGGTCCCAGCCCTCCACGTACCGGGCGAGACGGTCCCGCTCGGCCGCTCGCAGCGCGGCGGCCGCGGCGTGCCCGGCGTCGGTGGCGACGACGGTGTCCCGGTCGTCCTCGACGGTGACGAGGCCGCGCTCGGCGAGGGACCGCGCGACGTCGCGCACCCGGTCCTCCGTCCGGCCGGAACGCTCCGCCATGGTCCGGACGGACCGCGAGCCCTTGAGCGACGCGCGCGTGACCATCCAGGCCTGGCCGGGCTCGAGCCCGACCTCGGGGGCGATGAACCGGTACACCGCGAGCGGGTCGCGCACGCCCACGCGCCGCCACAGGATCATCCGCAGCTCCTCGAGCGACGTGCGGCTCGACGGCAGGGCGAACGCCTCGCCGGCGGAGTGGCCGGCCACCTCGGCGCGGTCGGGTGTGGCGCCGTCGCGCGCGGACGTGCGGAGCGTGGTCTCCGGCAGGAGCCACGACAGGCCGAACGCGAGGACCGCCACGGGCACGGCCCACAGGAAGACGGTCGAGAGCGAGTCGGCATAGGCGTCGAGGAACCAGTCCTGGACGTCCGTCGGGCACTGCGCGAGCGCGGCGCTCGACGCCGCGAGCGCGTCCGGCCCGCACGGGCCCTGGGCGTCCGGGGGGACGCCGGTCGTGAGGTCCGCGGTGAGCCGGTTCGCGAAGATCGTGCCGAACACGGCGACGCCCACGGACGAGCCGATCGTGCGGAAGAACGTGGCGCCGGACGTGCCGGTGCCGAGGTCGCGGTACTCGACGGCGTTCTGCACCGCGAGGACGAGCACCTGGTTGACCATGCCGAGCCCCAGGCCGAGGACGAACATGCTGAGGCCGGCCTGCAGCGTCGTCGTGTCGCGCCCCATGAGGGACAGCAGGTACAGCCCGACGGCCGTGATCGCCGTCCCGGCGATGGGGAACACCTTGTAGCGGCCCGTGCGGGAGATGATCTGCCCGGACCCGATCGACGTCAGCAGGAGCCCGAGCATCATGGGCGTCATCTGGAGGCCCGACGCCGTGGGGGTGGCCCCCTTGACCTGCTGCAGGTAGAGGGGCAGGAAGGTGATGGCACCGAACATCGCGAACCCGACCGCGAAGCCGACGACGGCCGCCGTGCTGAAGACCCGGTTGCTGAAGAGGCGCAGCGGCAGCACGGGCTCCGCGGCGCGCTGCTCGACGAGCACGAACGCGACGAGCGACACGACGGCGACCGCCGCGAGCCCGTACACCTGGACGGAGCTCCAGCCCCACGTGGTGCCGCCGAGGCTCGTGACGAGCACGATGGCCGTCGCGATGACGCCGAGCAGGATGATGCCCGCGTAGTCGATGCTCGGGTGCTTGGTCGACGCGATCCGCGGGAGCACCGCGACGACCGTGACCAGGGCGACGACCCCGATCGGCACGTTGATGTAGAAGACCCAGCGCCAGTCGAGGTTGTCGACGAAGAACCCGCCGAGCAGCGGACCGGCCACGGACGAGACCCCGAAGACGGCGCCGAACAGGCCCTGGTAGCGACCGCGCTCGCGCGGCGAGACGACGTCGCCGATGATCGCCTGCGCGAGCACCATGAGGCCGCCGCCGCCGACGCCCTGCACGGCGCGCCACGCGATGAGCTGCCCCATGGTCTGGGAGGTGCCGGCGAGCATCGAGCCGGCGAGGAAGATGAGGATGCAGACGACGAACAGCGGCTTGCGCCCGACGAGGTCGCCCAGCTTTCCCCACAGCACGGTCGTCGCGGTGGACGCGAGCATGTACGCGGTGACGACCCAGGACAGGTGCTCCGCGCCGCCGAGGTCCGACACGATCGTGGGCAGCGCCGTCGCGACGATGGTCTGGTCGAGCGCGGCGAGGAGCATCGCGAGCATGAGCCCGGCGAAGACGAGGTAGACCCTGCGCTTCGGCAGCTCGGTCTCCGGCAACGCTGTGCTCACAGCCCCTCCCCCGGGTGCGAAGCTCGCTCGTCGGAGCATGGCACGGCGGCAGTCCGGCTGCACGTGGGCGATGCACGTGCGCGGGTCGACGCCCGGACTGCGGGGTTTCTGGACGCGTGCGCCTCCTGGACACGCGGGGTTCCTGGACGCGCGTACTTCTTACACCCGGGCAACCCGCAGGCAACACGCAGTGCCTAGCGTCGGGCGCGCAGGGACCACCGACGGAAGGCCACACCTTGAGAACGCTCACACTGACCCTCTCCGGGCGCGTCGTCGCGCTCGTCGTCGCCGTCGCGCTCGCGCTCGCCGCGGTCGTCGCGACCGTCGCGTACTCGGTCGCCGACTCGCGCGCCACGGCCGCCGCCGCGCGGGCCGACGGCGCACAGCCTCCCGTGCTCGCCGCAGGCGCGGCGACGAACCCGCTCGGCATCGCGTCCGCCCGGTACAGCACCGCGACCGCGAACGCCGCGAGCACCAAGCCGAAGGTCGTCGTCGTCGCGACCGGCGGCACCATGGCCGGCAAGGCCACGGGCCGCGACACGTTCACGAGCTATCGCGCGGGCACGTACCTCATGGAGGACATGCTGGACACGCTGCGGCCCGAGCTCGACGCCGTCGCCGACGTGACCGCGGTGCAGTTCGGCAACGCCGGCTCGTCCGGCTACTCGATCGCGCAGTTCCACGCGCTGACGCTCGAGGTCGAGAAGCAGCTCGAGACGGCGGACGCCGTCGTCGTGACGACCGGCACGGACACGCAGGAGGAGTTCGCGTACTGGCTCGACCTCACCGTGCAGTCCCGCAAGCCCGTGGTGACGTCCGGCTCGATGCGCCCGTGGGGGTCGGGAGACGGCCCCGAGGACAGCCTCGTGTTCGGTACCGACGCGCCGGCCAACCTGTACAACGCGATCAAGGTCGCGGCGTCCCAGCAGACGTACTGCTTCGGCACGGTGCTCATGCTCAACGACGAGATCCAGGCGGCCCGCGAGGTCACCAAGTCGAACTCGTACCGCACCGACACGTTCCAGACCCGCGAGTACGGCGTGCTCGGCTGGATCGACGGCGACAACATCACGCTCGGCCGCGCCCCGGCCCGCGTCATGACGTGCGACACCGAGGACTGGTTCACGCCGTTCGACCTGACGGACGTCGCGCCCGAGAACCTGCCCCGGACCGAGATCCTCATGTCGTACCAGCAGGCGGGCGGCGAGCCGGTCACGGCGTTCGCGAACGCGGGCGTCAAGGGGATCGTCACCGCGGGCACCGGCGCGGGCGGCATCTCGTCCGCGATGAGCCAGGCCCGCAGCGCCGCGATCCGCGACAAGGGCGTGTGGTTCGTCTCGACGACGCGCACCGGCTCCGGGTCGTCGTACGGCTCGGGCAACGGCCTCATCGCGGGCGGCGACCTCACGGCGATCAAGGCGCGGCTCCTGCTCCTCCTGTCGCGCGCGTTCACCGAGGACTTCGCGACGGCGCAGGGCTGGTTCGCGACCTACGGCAACGCGTCGTTCGACCAGTCGGCGACGGCGGACACGGTCGGCGCCACGCCGGGCAGCACCGCCGTGCTGTTCTCCGGGACCGCGACGCCGTCGTGCAAGGCCCAGAAGGCCGAGCTGACGATCGAGATCACCAGCTCCGACGCCGTGCCGGTCGACCTGCGCGTCGAGAGCCCGGCGGGCGGGTACAAGTTCACGAAGATCCCGGCGGGGCAGACCGTGAAGCACACCATCCCGGCGAAGGTCGCCGAGCTCGCGGCGGGCGAGGCCAAGCTCATCGCCTACAAGAACGTCGACGGCAAGGGCATCCAGACGGTGAAGACCGTCGCCTACCCCGCGACGACCTGCTGACGCCCGGCTGACTCGCACCCAGCAGCCGACCACCGGGTCGGCGACCGCCGAGCACGGGATCGGCGACCGTCTCCTGAGGATTCCGGTCGCTGACCCCGTGCTCGGCGGTCGTCCGTCCTGTTCTCGTCAGCCCCTCGCCGCGGCCAGGGCGACGACGTCGGCCTCGTCCGGGACGGCGTCCTGCGCTCCCGGGCGCCCGACGGCGAGCGCGCCGGCGGCCGCTGCGCGGCGTGCGGCCTCGGTGAGGTCCGCCCCGCGGGCGAGGGCGGCCGCGAGGACGCCGCAGAACGTGTCCCCCGCCCCCGTCGTGTCGACGACGTCGGCGGGGAACGCGGGGACGACGACGACCTCGGGCTCCGCCCCCGCGCCCTGTGCGCGCCGGGCGACGAGGCACCCGGCCGCTCCGAGCGTCACGACGACCGCCGGGACGCGCGCGAGCAGCAGGACCGCGAGCGCCCCGGCGCCCTGCGCGTCGCCGGTGCGGTCGTGGCCTGCGGCACCAGCCGAGCCGGCCGCACCCGTTCCTGCCGAGCCGAGCGAGCCGGCGAGGTCGGCGGCCTCGTGCTCGTTGACGATGAGCACGTCGACGACAGCCCACACGTCGTCGGGGAGGTCGCGAGAGGGCGCGGCGTTGAGGATCATCGGGACGCCCGGGCGGCGTGCGGCCGCCGCGTCGCGCACGACGTCGAGCGGCACCTCGAGCTGGGCCAGCACGGCGTCGGCCGCGGCGACCCGCGCGGCGTCCTCGGCGCCGAGCCGGACGTGGGCGTTGGCGCCCGGGGCGACGACGATCGTGTTCTCGCCGTCGGGCGAGACGGTGATGAGGGCGGTGCCGGTGGCCGCGTCGAGGCGCGCGACGCGGTCGGTCCGCACGCCCGCCGCGTCGAGGGACGCGAGAAGCAACCCCGCGCCGTCGTCGTGACCGACCGCGCCGACGAAGGTCGTGTCCGCACCCCCGGCGCGCGCGGCCGCGACGGCCTGGTTCGCGCCCTTCCCGCCCGGCGACCGGCGCAGGTCGCCGCCGAGCACCGTCTCCCCCGCGCCCGGGTGCCGCAGCACGTCCACGACGAGGTCGACGTTCGCGGAGCCCACGACGACGACGCGTCCCCGCTCCCCCGACCTGCTCACGCCCGATCGCCTCCCTGGTCGCGGGCCGCCCGCGATGCTCCGCAGCGTAACGATCGGTCCTGGTCCGCGCGCCACCAGCGCCTGTGGACAACCCCTGTCACCGGGCGCGCGGTTGCTAGCGTCGCACCGGATCGAGGACCGCCGGCCCTCGGGACCGCGACGACAGGGGGTCGGTGGTGGCGCACGTCGAGGTGGACACCGAGGCGCTGGCGCTCGCGGCTGCGCTGACGGCGGGGGCGGCCGGTGCGCTCCTCGCGGTCGGCGGTCCGGAGATCGCGGACCGGGCGGTCGATCCGGTGGCGGCGGGAGACACGGTGCTCGCCGACGCGGTCGCCGGGCTGCTCGGCGCGTGGGGTCCGGCGCGGCGGCTCCTGCTCACCGAGCTCGACCAGCTCGCGGGGGCGCTCCGCGAGGCGGCGGCACTGCTCGACGGCGCGGAGACCGGGGCGGCGCGGGGCCTCGCCGAGATCCTCGTGCCGTCGGGAGCGGTGCGGGCCGTGGGACCGGTGCCGGGCGTGGGAGCGGTGAGGGGCGTGCCGTCGGCCGTACCGCCCGCACAGGCGCGGGTGGCGTGACATGACCGACGTCGAGTACCTGCCGCTGACGGGAGACTCCGCCGCGCTGCACGGGACGGCCGCGGCGCTGGCCCGGGCTCGTGACGCGCTCGGGGTCGCGGGCGACGAGCTCTCGCGCGTGCGCGCGGCCGTCGCGCCCCAGCGCGGCGACGCCGTCGCGCTCGCCCTCGGACGGCTCGACGACCTCACCCGGCGCGCGTCCACCCAGGGCGCGGTGCTCGACGCCGCGGCGCGCGTCCTGCACGGACAGGCCGACCTCCTCCTCGGCCGCCAGCTCGAGGCAGCGGCAGCGATCGCGCGACGTCGGTCCGCGCTGGACGACGTGCACCGCAGGGACGCCGAGCTGGACGCGCTGCACCGGGCCCCGTTCCTCGAGACGTGGGGCGCTGCCCACGGGAGCGCGCTGGGGGACGCCGCCCGGCGCGTGGCCGAGGCGCACGACGAGGTGCGTCGGGCCGAGGAGGACTGGCGCGCCGCACGCGAGGCGAAGCAGGCCGAGTCGCGGCGCGCGGCGGCGCAGCTCGGTCCGCTCACGGACGTCCGTGCCGTGAGCGCGTGGATCGCCTCGGGCGGGCAGGCGTCGGCGTTCCGCACCACGTGGTCGGGCGGCGGCGCCACGGCGAGCGCGGCGTCGACGCTCTCGGGTCTGGCGGCCGCCACCCTCGTCGACCGCCTCGCCGCTCGTGGGCTGGACGACGACGGCGAGACGGCGGCGGTCGAGGAGCTCGCCCGGGTCGTCGGCGCGGCGGGGACGGACGAGGCGTTCTGGTCCGCCTTCTACGCCACGACCCCGCCCGGGGACCTCTACGTGCTGCTGGAGGGCGGCCACCTCAGGCCCGACGGTTCCGTCCTCCACCCCGGGACGCACCACGGCGCGATCGCCCTCGCGGTCGCGGGCACGTTCGGCCCGTGGGCGTCCTCGCTCGCACCCGAGGAGCAGGAGGCGCTCGGCGCGGCCGTGGTCGACGACCTGGGGACGGTCACGATCCCCGTCGGGTGGTCCGCGACGGCCACGGCGCTCCTCGGCGCGGCGCACGGCGCACCCCGGGTGCACCGCGGGGCGCTGGAACGCCTCGACGCGCAGCGGCAGGCCGACGCCGCCTCGCCCGACCCCCTGGCCGCCCTCTCCTTCGAGCGCGACGGGCGGTTCGTCATGAGCGCCGCGCTGAGCGGGCTCGCGGGCTCCCCCGAGGAGTCGCTGCGCTTTCTCGCCGGCGACGCGGACCACGACCTCGTCGCCGCCCGGTCCGCGCTCTGGGTGGGTGCCGTCCCCCTCGGCGGCTGGCCGGACGAGGGCGAGGGTGTCGCCGCGGTCGTCCGGGCCGCGGTCGAGCACGGAGCGGCGAGCCCGTCGGAGACGGACCGGGAGAGCGCGGCGCTGCTGCTGTCCCGGGTGACCTGGGACGCACCGCGCGGCCTCGCCGCCGTCTCCCTGTCACCCACCGCCCAGACGGATCTCGCGGCCGCCTACGCGCCCTACGTCGAGGCGTTCGACACGAGTTTCGCCGCACAGCAGCCGTTCGACGCCGTCGGAGTCTACGTCGGACCACCGCGGCCCGACGGGAGCGGTGGCCGCACCCTTCCCCTGCTGGAGCCGGACGCCCTGTCCCGGACGCTCTCCGCGACGATGGCGTCGGCCGACGGCGTGCGGTCCTGGACCGCGACGATGCTCGCGCACCACGACGCGACCGTGGTCGACGCGCTCGGCCCGACGCCGGCGCAGCCGGATCCGACGGACCCTGAGCTGCGCACCGGCGTCGTGCGGGCGCTCGACGCGCACGACAAGGCGCTGTCCGACGCCGGGGTGATCGTCGGCAGCATGCACCGCGCCGACGTCGCCTCCGCGGTGGACGCTGCCGAGCGCTACGAGTCCCGCATCGGGTTCCTCATGGGCGTGCTGGGCGATGTCGCACCCGGCGCTGCCGTGCTGACCACGCCGGCGCTCGCCGTGGTCGAGGGCCACCTGGTCGACCTCGACTCCGGACTCACGACGACGGTCGACCGGGCGAGCGCGGAGGGCACGGCCGAGAGCACGGTCCTGCGCTCGCGGGCTCACGACCTCGTCGTCGCCGCACTGGTCGCGGACGGGGTACCTCCGGAGGACGCCGCGGACCGGGCGGCGCCGTTCGTCCGGACCGAGGACGGCGCGGACCGCAGCGGCTTCGGCGCCCCGTTCCAGCAGGCGGCCGACCTCGCCCCGTACCGCGGGACGTCGCTCGCGGTCCCGCCCGGCTCTTCCGTCCCCTGACCTGTCGACGGCGCGGACCCCCCGCCGGGTCCCACGGTCCGGACAGGTCGGCGCGCCTCAGAGCGTGTCGAGCAGACCGCGCAGGCGGTCGATCTCGGCACCCTGGCCGGCCGCGGTGTCGGCGGCGATCTCGAGCGCGTACGTGTCCTGCCCGTCGACGAGCACGACGTCGACCATGTCGAGCGCGCCCTGGTGGTGCTGGATCATGCCCTCGAGGAACAGGCGGTCGAACTCGTCCCCCGTCGCGGCCTCGAGGGCCGTCATCTGCTCCGGGCTGAGCATGCCGGCCATCCCGTCGTGCTCGTGGTCGTGCCCGGTGTCGGGGACGCGCGGCCCGGTGCCGTCGAGCGACTCGACCTCGGCGGGGACCGGCAGCTCGCGCTCCTGGAGCCACGCGGCGAGCGCGTGGATCTCGGGGCCCTGCGCGGCGGTGACGCGCTCGGCGAAGGCGCCCACGTCGGGCGCCTGCGCCCGCTCGGGCGCGAGCGCCGCCATGTCCAGCGCCTGGAGGTGGTGCCCGATCATGCTCGTCACGAACGTGACGTCGGCCTGGTTCCACTCCCCCGTGGACGGCGGGCCCTCGAAGTCCTCGGGCGCCGTCGTCGACGCGTCCTCGCCAGGCCGCTCCGGCTGCACGACGACGCTCGACGGCGTGGCCGACGCGTCGCCGTCGCCCGTGCAGGCCGACGCGAGGAGGACCGCCGGGAGGACGACCGCGC
Source organism: Cellulosimicrobium sp. Marseille-Q4280 (assembly GCF_943181405.1). GTDB lineage: Bacteria > Actinomycetota > Actinomycetes > Actinomycetales > Cellulomonadaceae > Cellulosimicrobium. The sequence continues at coordinate 34,449 of NZ_CALPBY010000001.1, read as the reverse complement.
AGGTCAGAACCACCGTGCGCCGACGCCGCCGCACGTTACCGCCAGGAAAACTCCTCACGCCGCCCGTTCCCTCCGTGTAAAACTTCGCCAGAAAGTGTCCGGTTTGGGTAGCCGAGCCTCGAATTGCCCGTCAGAATTCGCAGAACCCTACCAAGGAGGTGTTTCCCCCGTGCATCAACCGACGCACAGGCAACGACGCCGGGGCATCGTCGCCTCAGCACTCGCCGCAGGACTCGCCGTCTCCTCCCTCGCGGTCGCCGCACCAGCCCTCGCCGAGCCGTCCGACGGCTCGCCCGAGGCCGTCGCGGAGATCGTCGAGCAGTCCACCGCAGAGCTGCCCGCCCAGCGCCTCGCCCCTCTCGCCCAGGCCGCAGACGTCCTGGCACCGGGAGAGGTCGCCGGCAGCCCCAACCTGACCCACGTCGCGAACATCCCGAAGAACGGCGCGTTCGCCCCCGAGGGCCAGTACAGCTCCGACCTCGCGTTCCAGGGACGGTACGCGTTCGCCGGCAACTACGGCGGCTTCACGGTCTACGACGTCGCGGACCCGCGGAACCCGGAACAGGTGGCGCAGGTCGTCTGCTCGGGCTCGCAGAACGACATCTCCGTCCACGGCGACCTCCTCGTGCTCAGCACGGACTCGTCGCGCAGCAACGACTCGTGCGACAACGTCGCGCAGAGCGCCACGGTCAAGGAGTCGTGGGAGGGCATCAAGGTCTTCGACATCTCCGAGCCGACGTCGCCGCAGTACGTCGCGTCGGTCGAGACGCAGTGCGGCTCCCACACGCACTCGCTCGCGCCGAGCAAGGACGGCGAGGACCTCTTCGTCTACGTCTCGTCGTACAGCCCGAGCGCGTCGTTCCCCGACTGCCAGCCGCCGCACGACCTCATCTCGGTCGTGCAGGTCCCGCTCGACGACCCGGCGTCGTCGGCCGTGGTGTCGACGCCCGTCCTCTTCCCGGACGGGGGCAACCCCGGTGGCAACGGCTCGAGCACGACGTCGGGCTGCCACGACATCACGACGTACCCGTCGAAGGACATCGCGGCGGGCGCGTGCATGGGCGACGGCGTCCTCATGGACATCACCGACCGCGCGCACCCCGTCGTGACGGAGGTGGTCCGGGACACGGAGAACTTCGCGTTCTGGCACTCGGCGACGTTCAACAACGAGGGCACGAAGGTCGTCTTCACCGACGAGCTCGGCGGCGGCGGCGCACCGACGTGCAACGCGACCGTCGGCCCGGAGAAGGGCGCCGACGCGATCTACGACATCGTCGACGGCCAGCTCGTCTTCAAGAGCTACTACAAGATCAGCCGTGAGCAGGCGCCGACGGAGAACTGCGTCGCGCACAACGGCTCGCTCATCCCCGTCCCGGGCCGCGACATCATGGTCCAGGCCTGGTACCAGGGCGGCATCTCGGTGTGGGACTTCACGGACTCGGCGAACCCCGTCGAGATCGCGTGGTTCGACCGTGGCCCGCTGTCGACCGAGCGCCTGATCCTCGGTGGCTCGTGGTCGGCGTACTGGTACAACGGCGCGATCATCTCGAACGACATCCAGCAGGGCCTCGACGTCCTGCTGCTCGACGACCCGATCACCAACGCCGCGAAGTCCGTCCTGACGGACGAGCTCAACCCGCAGGCCCAGCCGACGTACGAGGAGCCGGCGGCCTGGGCCAAGGGCACCGCGTACCAGGGCGGCGCGGTCGTCACGTACGGGGGCGCCGTCTGGAAGGCCCAGTGGTGGACCAAGGGCCAGACGCCGGGCGACCCGTGGGGTCCGTGGGAGGAGATCGCGGGCGTCGACTCCGCGGGCGTCGGCGCGTGGAAGCCGACGCGCGTGTACGTCAAGGGCGACACCGTGACGCACGAGGGCACCGAGTACACCGCCAAGTGGTGGACGCGGAACCAGGAGCCCGGCGACCGCTGGGGTCCGTGGGACCCGCAGGACTGACCCACGTCCCGCCCGGGTCGTGACCCCGGGCGACCAGCAGGCCCGACGGCGCCCGCTCACCCTCCGGTGGGCGGGCGCCGTCGCGCGGGGTCCCGTGCGGGTCGCAGGTTCCCGCGCACCGGTGGGTCACGCCGCGGCGACGGCCGCCCTGCGCTCCCGCACGGTCGCGAGCGCGACGCTCCACGCGACGAGCTCGTCGAGCATGGCGTCGAGGTCCCCCTCGTGCCGCGCGCGCGGCGCCAGCCGGGCGTACTCCTCGAAGTCGTCGTAGAGCGACAGGCCGACCTGCGTGCGTACGTCCGCGAGCTGGAGCTCGCCCGCGACGAGCCGCAGCTGCTCGACGGCCCGCGACCCGCCCTGGACCCCGTAGCCGACGAAGCCCACGGCCTTGTCCGCCCACTCGTGGTAGAGCCAGTCCATCGCGTTCTTCAGCACGGCGGCCGGCGCGTGGTTGTACTCGGGGGTCACGACGACGTACCCGTCGAAGCCGTCGATCACGCGCGACCACTCCCACGCGAGCGGGTTCTCGTACTGCTGCATCCGCGGCGGGAGCGCCTCGTCGAGGTGCGGGAGCGGGTGGTCGGCGAGGTCGACGACCTCGAAGGTCGCGTCGGACCGCTGCGCGGCCCGGTCGAGCACCCAGTGCGCGACGCCTGCACTGTTGCGGCCGGTGCGCGTGCTCCCGACGAGGATCGCGATGCGCGGGGTCGAGGTCATGGTTCCTCCAGGGAAAGTGACGTGTCACCGAAATTGGTGATGTGTCACCGTAACGCGTCCTCGGTGACGTGTCACGCATCGACGGTAGGATCATCCGCATGACGGGACACCCGATCCTCGACGACGCCGAGCGGGACGCGTGGGACGCCTACCTCACGATGCGACGCTCGCTCGACCGGGTGCTCGAGGCCGCCATGCGCACGGACGGCGACCTGTCGCCGGCGGAGTTCCAGGTGCTGTCGGTGCTGCACGCCGCCGACGACCGCGCGCTGCGCACGGGCGAGCTCGCTGCCGCGCTCGACTGGGAGCGCAGCCGCGTCTCCCACCTGTCCCGCCGGATGGCCGAGCGCGGGCTGCTCGAGCGGACCGAGTGCGTCGACGACGCACGCGGGACCTGGATCGTGCTGAGCAACCCCGGACGCCGTGCACTGCTCCGGGCGGTCCGCGGTCACACCGAGCTGCTGCGCGAGGTCCTGTTCGAGCCGCTGGGTCCCGACGGGCTCGCGCGGCTCGAGGACGTCGCCCACCGCGTCGTCGACGCGGTCGAGCGCTCCGGCCGGCCCGGCGCGCCCGCCGCACGCCGAGCGGCACCCACGGGGGCGGCGTCGTGAACGTGTCCCCCGGCAGGCGGGCCGTGCCCGACGACGCGCGGTGCCCGTGCCTGTCCGGCGACGCCTACGGCGCGTGCTGCGGCCGGTACCACGCGGCCCTCCGCACCGAGCCGGTCGGCGACACGACAGGCCCGTACGCGCCGACTGCCGAGGCGCTCATGCGCTCGCGCTACAGCGCGTTCGCGGTCGGCGACGCCGACTACCTCCTCGCGACCTGGCACCCGTCCACCCGGCCCACGACGCTCGAGCTCGACGACGACCTCGAGTGGCGGCGCCTCGACGTCGTGCGGGTCGAGGCCGGCGGGCCGTTCGACGCGACGGGAGTCGTCGAGTTCGTCGCCCACCACCGCTCGCGCACCGGCGGCCCCGCGACGCGTGGCCGGCTGCACGAGGAGAGCCGGTTCGTCCGGGAGGACGGGCGCTGGACGTACGTCAACGGCGATCTGCGCTAGGTACCGCTAGGACGGCGTCGCGGTGCCGGGGCCGAGCACGTCGTACGACAGCGCCAGCGTGCCGAGGCTGGTGGTGGAGCACGCCGTGAGCCGGAGGGGCCGTGGCACGGGGAGCTCCCGGAACAGCCGCTTGCCGGTGCCGAGCAGCACCGGGTGGACGAAGAGGCGGAGCTCGTCGACGAGACCCCGCACCATCAGCTGGTGGGCCAGGTCGCCGCTCCCCAGGACGGCGAGGTCGCCGTCGCCTGCCGTCTTGAGCCGCGGTACGGCTGCCTCCAGCTCGCCGTCGAGGACGTGCGCGCCCTCCCAGCCGAGGTCGGTGAGGGTCCGTGTCGCCACGTGCTTGGGCGTCTCGTTCAGGTGCCGCGCCATCGGGTCGTCAGCGGGTGCTTGGGGCCAGTACGCCGCCATCTTCTCGTAGGTGCGCCGGCCGAGGAGATAGCCGGTCGTCCGGCCGAACCCGTCCGCGGCGACGGCCTCGTGGACCGCTGCCGCGTAGGGCGCGCCCCAGCCGCCGTGGGCGAAGCCGCCGTCCGTGTCCTCCTCGGGCGAGCCGAGGCCTTGCATCACGCCGTCGACGGTCAGGAACTCGATGATCACCAGTCGTCTCATGACGTCGATGCTGGTGTCTGCGACCCGGCGCCGGCTTGAAGAAAGGTGACCTGGCGGTACCGGACCGGCCGCGCTGCGCGCCATACTGCCGTCATGGACGACGGCCACCGCGTCTCGCTCGTCCGGCACCGCCCGGGGCCGGGCCTCGCCGGGCTGGTCGCCGGCATGGTCGGGCTGTCGGAGAGCGCCCCCGGCGCCGTCATGCGTCGTCAGCCGGCCGGGACGCTGCTCCCGCTCGTCCTCACCTTCGACGGCGCGCTCGAGGTCGTCGACCTCGCGGACGGGGCGGGGGCGGGCCGCTCCTACCGCTCGTTCGTCGCCGGCCTGTCGGGTGGCCACGCGACGACCCGGTTCGCCGGGACGATGGACTGCCTGCAGGTGTACCTCACCCCGCTCGGCGTCCGCCGCGTCCTCGGTGTCCCCGGCGCAGAGGTGGCCCGTCGGGTCGTCGCGGTGGACGACGTCGTCCCCGGCCTGGGCGACGACCTCGCCGACCGCGTCGCGTCCGCGGCGAGCTGGGAGCAGCGGTTCACGCTCGTCGAGGCCGCGCTCACCCGGCACGCGGCGCGCAGCGCGGGCGTGGTCCCGCCGTGGGTCGCGTGGATGTGGCGGCAGATCCGGGCGAGCGGCGGGCAGGCCCGCATCGCGGACCTCGTCGACCAGACGGGCTGGAGCCACCGGCACGTCGCGACGGTGTTCGCGGAGAACGTCGGCCTCACGCCCAAGCGGGCGGCGGGCGTCGTCCGCTTCGAGCACGCCTCCGCCGACCTCGGCGTGCTCCCGCTGGCCGAGATCGCCGCCCGCCACGGGTACGCCGACCAGAGCCACCTCACGCACGACGTCGTCCGGTACTCGGGGGAGACGCCGAGCGCCCTCGCCGCCGCGCGCCGACCTACGCCGTCGACCGCACTGGGCCTCGTCGACCGAGAAGAGCCAGCACGACCGCGACCGTGAGCGCGCCGAGCAGCGCCCCCGCGGTGTTGAGCACGACGTCCTGCACCGTGGGCACCCGACCGGGCAGGAGGTTCTGCGTCAGCTCGATCGCGGTGGACAGCGCGGCGGCCCCGAGGGTCACGACCGCGACGGCACGCCCCACGCCCGGTTCCCGGCGCCCGCGGCGCGCGACCGCAGCGCGCAGCAGCGGCAGCCCGAGCACCCCGAACGGCAGGAACATCACGACGTTCGCGGACGCCTCGAGCACCGGGAGCGTCATGGGGACGCCCAGGCCGTGCAGCGCGTCCAGGGTCGCCGTCGCCCAGCCGGGCGCCGCGGTGGACTGCGGCGACGGCCACAGCGTGACGACCCCGACGGCGGCGAGGTAGGCGACGAACGTCCAGGTCAGCAGGCGCACCGCCACAGCGTAGGGAACCGGGCGGCGCGGGGCTCCTCCGTGCGCCGGACCACCACGCGCCCTCCACCGAAACCGCCCTCGACGCGCGGGCCGGCGCGACTCTGGGTTCACTGGGCGCCATGGTCACCCTCGGATTCCACTCCTCCCACGAGCAGATCCCGCCCGGCCCCCTCCTCGCCGCCGCCCGGCGTGCGCAGGACGTGGGCTTCGACGCGGCGATGTGCTCCGACCACCTCGCGCCGTGGAGCGAGCGGCAGGGCGAGTCCGGCTTCGCGTGGTCGTGGCTCGGCGCCGCGCTCGCGACGACCGACCTGCCGTTCGGCGTCGTCACCGCACCGGGCCAGCGCTATCACCCGGTGATCCTCGCGCAGGCGATCGCGACCCTCGGCTCCATGTTCCCCGGCCGGTTCTGGGCCGCGCTGGGCTCCGGCGAGGCCATGAACGAGCACGTCACGGGCGACCGCTGGCCCACGAAGGCGGAGCGCGACGAGCGGCTGCGCGAGTGCGCCGACGTCATGCGGGCGCTGCTCGCGGGCGAGGAGGTCACGCACCACGGGCACGTCACCGTGGACCGGGCGCGCGTGTGGTCGCTGCCCGACGTCGCCCCGCGGCTCGTCGGCGCGGCGGTCACTCCGCGGACCGCGCGCCGCCACGCCGACTGGGCCGACGGCCTCGTCACCGTGAACCAGCCCGTGGAGTCGCTGCGCCGCGTCGTCGGCGAGTACCGCGACGCCGGTGGCCGCGGCGAGCTGGCCCTGCAGGTGCACGTCGCGTGGGGCGAGGACGACGAGGCCGCGTTCGCCGTCGCGCACGACCAGTGGCGCTCGAACCTCCTGCCGCCGAGCGTCAACTGGCACCTCGAGACGCCCGAGCAGTTCGACGCCGTCGCGGACCTCGTGCGGCCCGAGGAGGTCCGCGGGACCGTCCTCGTGGAGCACGACGCCCAGCGCCTCGCCGACCGCGTCGCCGAGATGACCGCGTGCGGTTTCGACGCGGTCTACCTGCACCACGTCGGCCAGGAGCAGGACGCGTTCCTCGACGCCGCAGGCGAGGTGCTGCTGCCCCGGATCCGCGAGGCCGCCGCCTCGACGACGGCCGGAGGTGCCGCATGAACATCCGCGACACCGGCGACCTGTGGTGGAAGAACGCCGTCGTCTACTGCCTCGACGTCGAGACGTTCATGGACTGGAACGACGACGGCATCGGGGACTTCCCCGGCCTCGTGCAGCGCATCGACCACCTCGCCGACCTCGGCGTGACGTGCCTGTGGCTCATGCCGTTCTACCCGACCGCAGAGCGCGACGACGGCTACGACATCACCGACTTCCTCGGCGTCGACCCGCGCCTGGGCGACATGGGCGACGTCGTCGAGCTGGTCCGCACCGCGCGGGACCGCGGCATCCGCGTCATCGTCGACCTCGTCATCAACCACACGTCGGACCGCCACCCCTGGTTCCGCAGCGCGCGCCGCTCGACCGACGACCCGTTCCGCGACTTCTACGTGTGGCGCGCCGAGGAGCCGCCGTCCACGAAGGACCAGGTCGTCTTCCCCGACCAGGAGGACGGCATCTGGACCCTCGAGGAGAAGACCGGCGAGTGGTACCGGCACCGGTTCTACCGGCACCAGCCGGACCTCAACACGGCGAACCCGAAGGTCCGCGACGCCATCGCCAAGACGATCGGCTTCTGGCTCGAGCTGGGGATCTCGGGCTTCCGCGTCGACGCCGTCCCGTTCGCCCTGACCGACGCGGCCGCGAACCCCGACGACGAGATCGACGACCCGCACGACATGCTCCGCGTGCTGCGCGCGTTCCTCGGCCGCCGCTCCGGCGACGCGATCCTCATGGGCGAGGTCAACCTGCCCTACCCGGACCAGGCGCGCTTCTTCGGCGACGGGAACCCGGCGGACGGCGACCCCGGCGGCACGACGAGCTCCGAGCTGACGATGCAGTTCGACTTCAACGCCATGCAGGCCATGTACCTGGCCTTCGCGCGCCACGACGCCGGCCCGCTCGCCGCGTCGCTGCGGGCACGACCGCCCATCCCGCACGACACCCAGTGGGCGACGTTCGTGCGCAACCACGACGAGCTCACCCTCGACAAGCTCAGCGAGGACGAGCGCCAGGAGGTCTTCGCGGCGTTCGGCCCCGAGGAGGACATGCAGCTCTACGGGCGAGGGCTGCGTCGTCGGCTGCCGCCCATGCTGGGCGGGGACCCGCGGCGGCTGCGGATGGTCTACTCGCTGCTCTTCGCGCTCCCCGGGACGCCCGTGCTGTTCTACGGCGAGGAGATCGGGATGGGCGAGAACCTCGCCGTGCCGGGCCGTCTCGCCGTGCGCACCCCCATGCAGTGGACGTCGCAGGACAACGGCGGATTCTCGCGCGCTCCCGCGCGACGTCTCGCCGCGCCCCTGCCCGACGACGGCTACGCACCCGAGCACGTCAACGTCGCCGACCAGCGGCGCGACCCCGACTCGCTCCTGACCTTCGTGCGCCTGCTCGCGCACCGCTACCGGGAGTGCCCCGAGCTCGGGTGGGGCGACGCCGTCGTCCTCGACCAGCCGGAGCCCTCGGTGCTCGTGCTGCGCACGACGTGGCAGGACGCGTCGATGGTCACGCTGCACAACCTGTCACCGGACCCCGCCGTCGTGCCGCTCTCCCTCGGCGAGCTGCCCGAGGGCGCCCGGCTCGTCGACCTGCTGGACCACGACGACGTCGAGCCGGCGCCGGACGGGACGGCCGAGGTGCGCCTCGACGGGTACGGCTTCCGCTGGCTGCGCGTGACGCACCCGGAGGCGCGTCGGCTCCTGTGAGCCGACGCACGGCACCGTGACGCGCGACGCCCCGCCCGGGTCCTGCCCGGGCGGGGCGTCGTGGCCGTCTCGGGCGTCCGCAGGGCCTCAGCCCAGCGTCAGCCGTGCGTCGGCTCGTCGGGGCCGACGGGCGGGCCGGGCGAGGACGGCCAGCCCGGGTCGTCCGGTACGGGGTCGCTCGGGCGCGGCTCGCCGGGGACCGGCTCGCCCGGCACCGGCTCGTGCGGGGGCGCCGAGGGGTCGGCAGGCGGCCCGGGAGACTTCGGGGGCTCCACCACGGGCTCGGCCGGCCGCACCGGCTCGACCGGACCTCCGGGCTCGACGGGACCGCCGGGGTCGGGACCGGTCGGCTCGGCCGGTCCCGCAGGGTCCGTGGGCTCGGCCTGGTTCGCGAACGTGTCCCGCTCGTCGCGCGGCAGACCGGTGAAGTTCGGGTCGTCCGGCACCGAGCCCGGGTCGGGGATCGTGGTCATCGCGCACCTCCAGCGTCGAGTGCGACGCCGACGTCGGCGTCCCTCCCGACGGTAGGCCCGGACGGGGCCGCTCGCGCGCCGCATGCCTAGGCTGTGCCCGTGAGCTCGTTCGCGTCAGACAACTACGCCCCCGCCCATCCCGACGTCCTCGCCGCGCTGGCCGCCGCGAGCGCCGGACACGAGGTCTCCTACGGCGAGGACCCGTGGACGGCGCGGTTGCAGGAGGTGGTGCGCGCCCGGTTCGGCGGGGAGGCGACCGCCTATCCGGTGCTCACCGGCACCGGCGCCAACGTCATCGCCCTGATGTCGATGCTGCCCCGGTGGGGCGCCGTGGTCGCGACCGAGCACGCGCACCTGAACACGGACGAGAACGGCGCCCCCGAGCGGGTCGGCGGGATCAAGGTCCTCACCGTTCCCGCCCCCGACGGGAGGCTGACGCCCGAGGCCGTCGACCGGTTCGCGGCCGACCTCGGCGACCCCCACCGCGCCCAGCCGCTCGTCGTGTCGGTCACGCAGACCACCGAGCTCGGCACGGTCTACACGCCGCAGGAGCTCCGCGAGATCTCGGACGCCGCGCACGCGCGCGGGATGCGCGTCCACCTCGACGGCTCGCGCCTCGCGAACGCCGCCGTGGCGCTCGACGTCCCGCTGCGCGCGCTCACGACCGACGCCGGCGTGGACGTGCTGTCCTTCGGCGGCACCAAGAACGGCCTCGCGCTGGGCGAGGCCGTGGTCGTGCTCGACCCCTCGGCCGTCGACGGCGTGGAGTTCGTCCGCAAGGCGACGATGCAGCTCGCCTCGAAGATGCGGTACGTCTCGGCGCAGCTCCTGGCGCTCTTCGAGCCCGTCGGCGACCCGGTCGCGGACGTCGACGAGATGGCCGCCGCCGACGAGCTGTGGGTGCGCAACGCCCGGGCCGCGAACGCGATGGCCGCGAGGCTGCGTGCCGGACTCGCAGACCTCTCGCCGGCGGACGTCGCGCACCCCGACGTCTCGGCGCCGGAGCCCGACGGCGGAACCCGGCCCGCGGCGTCGGGCATCGTCTTCACGCAGCCCACCGAGGCGAACGCGGTGTTCGCGACCCTGCCGCGCGCCGTCGTAGCGGCCCTGCGCGAGCGGCACCGGTTCTACGACTGGGGCGCGGGCGAGACGCCCGACCGCGTCGAGGTGCGCTGGATGTGTGCGTGGGACACCACCGCCGCCGACGTGGACGCGTTCGTCGCGGACGTCCGCGCCGCCCTCGCGAGGTAGTACCGCAGCAGCGCGAGGTAGTACCGCGGTAGAGACCGCGGTACTACCTCGCGGAACCACGGTGCTACCTCGCGGACCGGGGTACTACCTCGGCAGGAGGCGCGCCACCTCGGGGAGGGCGAGGTATCCCGCGGGGAGGCGGCCGTCGTCGAGCAGGACGGCGGCGGCGTGGCGGCCCGGGGCGTCGTTCTCCACCTCGAGCTCCTCGATCGGCGGCGACCCCGGTGCGAGCGGGAACACGGCGGGGCCCAGGCCGTGGAACGCGAGCGGGTCGCGCCGGTCACGGACCGCGACCCACTGGTCCACCTCGGCGGGCACGCGCAGCGGCGCCCGCGCAGCGAGGGCGTCCCGGATCGCGCGGACGGCGAGCGGGGCCCCGAGCGTGAGGAGCAGCGGCACGTCCCAGCGTCGCGCGTCGGGGTGCTCGCGCAGCACCGAGTACGCGACGACCGACCCGAACGAGTGCCCGACGACCACCGCCGGCTCGTCGGTCGGCACCGCGGCCGCGACGGCGTCGTCGATCACCCGTCGGACGTCCGCGTCGTGCAGGTACGCCCAGACGTCACGCACGAGCAGCACGAGGACGCCGCTGCTCAGCCCGGGGACGTACGCGTCGAGCGCGGACAGCAGCGCGTTGACCCAGCCGCCCAGCTCCCCGAGGCTGCCCAGGGCACCCCTCGCGGCACCGCCCAGGGGTGTCGGTGCACCGCCCTCGCGCGCGTCCACCGCGACCTGGGCCTCGCCCACCCCCGCGGCGCGCAGCACCTCGGACGCGACGGACTCGAGGAACCGCAGCTCGTCCTCCGGCAGGTCGGCGACCGCGCGTCGGTCCACGTCGATCCGGTCCCACCGCGAGCCGGACACGGCGTGCACGGTGACGGGCGGAGGCGTGCCGTCACCCCGGACGAGCGCGGCGAGGGTGTCGCCGTAGTAGACGAAGGAGGCGTCGTCGTCGGTCACGTGCCGCGGCCGGCCCGCTGCCGCGAGCCCCGCGGACAGGACCGTGCGCCACGTCCGCTCGAGGTCCTCCGCGTCGAGGCCCTGGTTGTCGCGGCCGTGGAGGAGCACGAGTCGGGTCACGCGACGAACCTACCCAGGCTCGATCGGGTCCGCCCATCACCGCCCGGGCTGCCACGTGCGCCCGGACGGTCTACGGTCGCTCCCAGGCCCTGCCCCACGGCCCTGCTTCACGCACGTCTCAGGAGGTTCGCATGTCCCCCCACTCCACCACCGCCGAGATCCACGTCGCTCGCCCGCCCGAGGTGGTGTGGTCCCAGATGGTCCACCCCGGCGCGCGGTGGATGCTCGGCATGAACGTCGAGACGGACTACCAGCCGGGCAGCCCCGTGACGTTCGAGGGTCACTACATGGGCCGGGAGTTCGCCGACTGGGGAGAGGTCGTCGCGGTCGAGCGCCCGCGCCTGCTCCGGTTCACCCACTTCTCGCCCACCATGGAGCTCCCCGACGCCCCGGAGAACTACCACGACATCACCATCACGCTCGAGCCCGACGACGCCGGCACGCAGGTGCGCGTCCTCGAGGAGAACATCGAGACGGCGGACCGCGCCGAGCGAGCGCACGCCCTGTGGGCGAAGGCCCTCGCGACGCTCGCCGGTCACGACTGACGGGCAGCTGACGGGCAGCTGACGGACACCGCGTCCCACTACGGTGGCAGGCGGAGGTGGTCGCATGGCGAGCAGGGCCCGAACCGTCTGGGTGGTCGTGGCCGTGGTCGCGACGGCGGCGGCGATCGCCGCCGTGGTCTGGTACGTGCTGCGACCGGCCACCGTCGCGTCGCCCCCGACGCCCGGTGCCACGAGCACCGGCGAGCCCGCGCCGTCGGCCACCCCGCCCACGCCCACGACGCCCGCCCCGGACCCGCTCGCCGGCTGGACGCTCGAGCAGAAGGTGGGCCAGCTCCTCATGGTCGGGGTCGACGTGCGCTCGCCGCAGCAGGTGAGCTACGACGCCGTCGCCCAGCACCACGTGGGGAACGTGTTCCTCGCGGGGCGGTCGCAGGCCGGGACGGCCGCGACGCTGGACCTCGTCGCCGGGTTCACGACGCTCGTGTCGGGGGAGACCACGCAGGGCGCGCCGCTGTTCGTCGCGACCGACCAGGAGGGCGGGAACGTGCAGGTGCTGCGCGGGCCCGGGTTCTCGCAGATCCCGACGGCGCTCGACCAGTCGCGCCTCGGGCCGGCCGCGCTGCAGGACCAGGCGACGACGTGGGGGTCGGAGCTCGCCGCCGCGGGCGTCAACCTCAACCTCGCCCCGGTCATGGACCTCGTGCCCGAGCAGTCGGCGGCGCAGAACCCCCCGATCGGGTACTTCGACCGGGCCTACGGGTTCACCCCGGACTCCGTCACGTCGCACGCGAACGCGTTCAGCGCGGGCATGGAGGCCTCGGGCGTCGACGTGACGATCAAGCACTTCCCCGGGCTCGGGCGCGTCTCCGCGAACACCGACACGGACGCGGGCGTGACCGACGACGTCACGACGCGCGACGACCCGTCGGTCGCCGTCTTCGCGTCGGGCATCGAGGCCGGCGCGGCGTTCGTCATGACGTCGACCGCCGTCTACACGCAGATCGACCCGGGCCGCCCGGCGGCGTTCTCGCCCGTGGTCGTGGACGGGATGCTGCGGGGAGACCTCGGCTTCGACGGCGTCGTGATCACCGACGACGTCTCGGCGGCGGCCCAGGTGCAGGCCTGGTCGCCGGCCGAGCGCGCCGTCCTGACGATCGAGGCCGGCGGCGACATGGTCCTCGCGTCGGCGGACCCGTCCGTCGTGGCGGAGATGGCCGACGCGCTCGTGGAGCGTGCGTCGGGCGACCCGGCGTTCGCGGCGACGGTCGACGCAGCGGTCGAGCGCGTGCTCGCCGCGAAGGCGCGCCTGCGCTGAGGTGTCAGTGACCGCCGTTGGCGAGGAAGACGATCCCCCCGGCGATGGCGAGCACGACGACCAGGAAGCACACGCCCGCCGCGATGATGCGCACGGTCGACGGGCGCGCGACCGTCACGACCTCGCCCGACGGCGTCATGTGCACGCCGTCGGCGTCCACCGCGGCCGGGGTGGTCCGGCCGGCGGCGAGCCGGACGCCCAGCGCGAACAGCGCGGGCAGCCCGGCGCCGACGATCAGGCCGGCGACGACGACCTTGAGCAGCGAGTCGATCTCGATGAACTCGGACACGGGGGTTCCTCTCAGACGCCGGCGCGCTGTCGCGCGCCCTGCGGCTCGGTGGTCGACGGGACCGGGGCGTCGGTGGCCACGACGGCCGGGGTCGCGGCGACGTCGGCCAGCACGGGCTCGACGGGCTCGGCCCCGGCGGGCTCGGCGGCCTCCCAGTCGTCGTTCACGTTGTTGTGGTCGACCGGCTTGCGGCGCGACGCCACCCAGATCGCGACGGCCGTCGCGACGAGGATGCCGAACACGACCGCGGTGCCGAGCACACCGCCGATCCCCGCCTGGATCCAGTAGCACACCGCGCCGACGACACCCGCGGCGGGGAGCGTCAGCCCCCACGCGGCGAGCATGCGGCCCGCGAGGCCCCAGCGGACCTTCGCGCCCGGCATGCCGACGCCCGAGCCGAGGATCGAGCCGGTCGCGACGTGCGTCGTCGAGAGCGAGAAGCCGAAGAAGCCCGACATGAGGATGACCGCGGCGGACGACGTCTCGGCGGCCATGCCCTGCCGGGAGTCGATCTCGACGAGGCCCTTGCCGAGGGTGCGGATGATCCGCCAGCCGCCGAGGTAGGTGCCGAGCGCCATGAAGAGGGCGCAGGACAGGATGACCCAGAACGGGACCCCGGAGTCGGCCGGGACGGCGCCGCCCGCGATCAGCGCGAGCAGGATGATGCCCATCGACTTCTGCGCGTCGTTGGTGCCGTGCGCGAGCGAGACGAGCGACGCGGAGCCGACCTGGCCCCAGCGGAACGCGCGGTTGCTCGTGTCCTCGGGGACGTCGCGGGTGAGCCGCGCGACGAGCCACGTACCGACGCTCGCGACGCCGATCGCGACGAGCGGCGCGAGCAGCGCGGGGATCAGCACCTTCGCGGCGACGCCGGTCCAGATGACGCCCGACGTCCCGACGGCCGCGAGCACCGACCCGACGACGCCGCCGATGAGGGCGTGCGACGAGCTCGACGGCAGGCCGAGGAGCCACGTCAGCAGGTTCCAGGTGATGCCGCCCACCAGACCGGCGAGCACCACCTCGAGCGTGATGACGTTCGCGTCGACCAGGCCCTTGGCGATGGTCGCGGCGACGGCGAGCGACAGGAACGCGCCGACGAGGTTGAGGACGGCCGACAGCGCGACGGCGGTCTTGGGCTTGAGGGCGCGTGTGGCGATGGAGGTGGCCATCGCGTTGCCCGTGTCGTGGAAACCGTTGGTGAAGTCGAAGGCGAGAGCCGTCACGACGACGAGCACCAGCAGGAGCGTCTCGGTCACGTACTCCATGGTGGGGTCGCACCGGGAGCGGTCTCGACCATCCTGTGGATTCTTCGACCAGTGTTCATCGACAGTTCACCCAGCGTTCGAAGCCCTGTTCGAACCGCCCGCCGGAGGTCCCGACGACGGCTGCCCGACGACCCTGGACGGCCGTCAGGCACGGACCCCGTCGAGCGCCTGGTCGAGCTCGACGACGACCTCAGCGACCGCCTCGCACCGGGTCCCTGCCCGCTCCGCGTCGTCGGCCACGTCCTGCCGCGCGCGCACGATCTCGGCGTCGAACAGCTCGAGCTGACGGCGGACGTGCTCGCGCTGGTCGCGTGCCCGACGCGCGCCGCCGACCGCCTGGTACCCCGCGACCGCCCCGACGAGCGCCACGACGAACCACCAGGCAGGCGTCACCACGACCGCCAGCACGAGCGCGACGACGGCCACGGCGGCCAGGCCTCCGACGACCGGCCACGAGATCCCGTCGACCGGTCGAGCGACGAGCTCCGCGCGTGCCGTCGTGGCGAGGCGCGCGCCGTCGTCCGTGGGCGTGACGGTGACGGACCGGCCGGCGAGCCGCAGCGTCCGCGACGGCGCCGGCTCGGCCGCGAGCCGCGCGGCGAGGTCGTGCGCGGCCGCCCTGAGGTCCTCGGCGAGGAGCGGCGCGACGAGCCGCGCGCGGTCCGGGTCGTCGCCGCGCGCGTCCGCGGCGAGGAGGTCGACGAGGCTCTCGGCCGGCGCCGACCACTCCTGCTCCTCGCCCGGCGCCCGGCCGACGCGCTCGCTGAGCGTCTCGGCCCGTCCGAGGAGGTCACGCTCGACCGGCGCCCCCTCGTCGACGACCGAGGAGACGACGGACAGCACCGCCGCTCGCGCGGGCTCGGTCGAGGCACCGTCACCCTGCCCGTCGGAGGCCGCACGCGCCCACGCCGCCCACGCGCGCAGGACCTCGAGGTCGTCGCGAGCGCCCGACGGGCTCCCCCAGGAGTCGCCGCCCCCACCGAGGGCGGGCGCCTCGGCGAGGAGCGCGAGGCGCAAGCGGTCGCGAGCGCCGGCGTCGAGCAGCCCGACGCGCTGCGCGAGCGCGTCGCGCACGCTCTCCGTGCCCGCGGGACCGAGCAGGCCTGCCGCGGCGGCCAGCCACAGCGCCCGCTCGGCGACCGTGACGGGCGCCTCGACCGCCCCCTCGTCGGGGTCGGGCGCCGACAGCTCGGTCGCGCTGCCCCAGCCCGCGTCGGGCGCGGCGGGCGCGTGGAGGACCGACGACAGCCAGGGCTCAGCGAGGCCAGGGTGCCCGACGAGCGCGCACACCCCCACGAGGAAGACGGCCGCGCGCCGACGGTCGCGGACGAGGGCCTCCTGCGCCGCGTCGTCGTCGAGGCGCCCCTCGCGCACGTCGGCGACGGCGAGCGCCGCCGGCACGAGCCAGTACCCGTGCACGTCGGCGAGGTCCGGCGAGCGCCGCAGGTAGGACACGTCGCCCTCGCCCGAGACGACGGCGCGCACGAGGGCGCGGGCGGCGTCGCGCGCGCGGCGCGCGGGCGTGAAGAGCGCGAGCTCCTCGCGCACCTCGCCGAGCTCGATCAGGGCGTTGACGAGGCGCTGGAGGACCTCCACACGGCTCGACAGGTCGCCCTCGAGCGACCGCAGGCGACGGTTGAGCGACGCCTCGCGCGAGCGCGCCATCGCCGCCTGCGCCTCCAGCTCCTCGGAGAGTGCCTGCATGTTGCCGTGGTCCGAGCGCCAGGAGCTGTAGGTCGACATGCGCGCGAGCGTACTCAGCGTCGCGCCGTTGTCCACGGGGACCTCTCCCCGCCACCGCGCCGGTCCCGGTGCCGGGACGAGCGGCGACCGCACGGTCAGCGCTCGTCGGCCTACCCGTCCGCCCGGCCCTGCTCGCGCAGCCTCCGCTCGCGAGCCCGGAGGGCCCGCTCGCGTCGCTCGCCGATCGCGTCGCTCGTGAGTGCGGTGAGCGGCTCCGTCTCCTGCCGGGCCCGCGCACGCTCCACCTCGACGTGCTCGCGGTGCGCCGCGGACTGCGGCCTCGACCGCACGACACGCGGCCCGTCGCGAAGGACCGGCCCGCCGCTGCCGTCGAACTGCGCCACCGTCCGCTCGCGGCGTCCCGGGCGCGGACGCTCGCGGTGGAAACGCCAGACCCACCGGCGCCGCAGCAGCACGGCCGTCGCCCCGTAGAGCACGAGCGCGACCGCGACGAGCAGCGCCCGGACGCCCGGTGAGAGGAACGGGGAGGCGGCGACGGTCGCGGCCGCCCAGCCGAAGCCGGCGGGCAGGGTGGCGGCGACGTCCCGCACGTCCGGCTGCCACCCGCAGACGTAGAACCGCATGAGCACGTCCGTCACGCCGGAGCGGCGCACCGGGTGGAGCGACAGCGAGACGTTCGTCGCGGTCGGCGGTCCGAGCGTCGTCCCGGGCGCGGCGTAGGACGTGAACGACAGCTCCTCCCCCCGGTAGGAGGGCCGCACCGCACGCAGGACGTAGACGAACGACAGCGCGGCGAGCGGCCACGACGCGCACCCGAGGTACCACGCCGCGGGCCCCGCGATCGGGGCCAGGAGCACGACCACGAGCGCCGCCGCACCCCAGGCCATCGGTTCACCGTCGATCTCCCAGATCGGCCCGACGTCGGCGCCCCACAGCACCTGCGCGACGCCCAGCCCGGTGTAGGCCCCGAGCAGGAACAGCCCGATCGCGAGCCACACGCACCCGATCGCCAGGTAGCCCAGCGGGCGCAGCAGCAGCCGCGCGGTACCCGGCGGGCGCTCGTCCTCGGTCATGCCGCCCCGTCGCCGCCCGCGCGGCCGAGCACGTCGAGCACCCACGCGTCCTCGTAGGCGACCTCTCGCCACGAGTCGTACCGCCCGGACACCCCGCCGTGGCCGGCGTTCATCTCGATGCGCAGCAGGGCCGGGGCGCCGGCCGCGCGCAGCCGCGCGACCCACTTCGCGGGCTCGACGTACAGCACGCGCGTGTCGTTGAGGCTCGTGACGGCGAGGATCCGCGGGAAGCGGGACGCGTCGTCGGGCACGTTCTCGTACGGCGTGTACGAGCGCATGTACCGGTAGACCTCGGGGTCGTGCAGGGGGTCGCCCCACTCGTCCCACTCGACGACGGTCAGCGGGAGCGACGGGTCGAGGATCGAGGTCAGCGCGTCGACGAACGGCACCTGGGCGAGGACGCCGGCGAACAGCTCGGGCGCGAGGTTGGTGACCGCACCCATGAGCAGCCCGCCGGCCGAGCCGCCCTGCGCGACCATCTGCTGCGGGCTCGTCCAGCCCGTCTCGACGAGGTGCCGGGCCACGGCGACGAAGTCGGTGAACGTGTTGGTCTTGGCGAGCATCTTGCCGTCGTCGTACCAGGTGCGACCCAGCTCTCCCCCGCCGCGCACGTGCGCGACGGCGAAGACGACGCCCCGGTCGAGCAGCGACAGCCGGGAGACCGAGAACGCCGGGTCGATGCTGATCTCGTACGACCCGTAGCCGTACAGCAGCAGCGGCGCCGGCTCCGCGCCCGTCCCCGTCGCGTCCAGGCCGAGGGCGTCCCTGCGCCACACGAGCGAGATCGGCACCTGCGTGCCGTCCTCGGCGGTCGCCCACTCGCGGCGCTGCACGTAGTCGGCGGGGTCGTAGCCGCCGAGCACGGGCTGCCGCTTGAGCAGCGTCAGCTCGTCCGTCCCGACGCGCAGGTCGTAGACCGTCGCGGGCGTGACGAAGCTCGTGGAGGAGAGGCGGACCGTCGGCTGGTCCCACTCGGGGTTCGGCCCGAGACCCGCGGTGAACAGCGGCTCGTCGAACTCCACCTCGTGCACGTGCCACGGCTCGCCGGGAGCGGCGGTGCCGCCCGTGCGGACGGGGGTCGGCAGCCCGGCCGGGCGGGGCGCCGTCTGCGCCGACAGGTCGATCACGCCCACGCGCGAGAGGGCGTCGCGCCGGTAGGACAGCACGAGGTGGCCGGCGAACGCGTCGACGCCCTCGAGCCGCGTCGCCGGGTCGTGCGGCACGACGACGCGCGCGCCGGCGGGCCCGGTCGCGGCGGTCGCGGCGGCCTCCGCCTCGGTGGTGGCGCCGGGGACGTCCACGACCGCGAGCTCGAAGTTCTCCGCGCCGTCGTTGTGGAGGACGAGGAGCACGTCGGTCGTCGGCACGCCGAGCACGGGGTCGCCCACCGGATCCGGGGAGATCCCGTCGCCGACCCCGTGCTCGGGCGTCGACAACCACGTGCTCGGCACGACGGCGTGCTCGACCGTGTACTCGACGCCCTCGCGACGCGGCCAGACGACGCGCGCCTCGCCCGCCGGGTCGGCGGCGTCGATCAGCCACGTCTCGGACGTGATCTTGGAACCCAGCTCGATCTGGACGAACCGCTGCGAGCGCGACACCCCCACGCCCACCCAGTACCGCTCGTCGGGCTCCTCGAGGACCACGACGTCCTGCGTCGCCGGCGTCCCGACCTCGTGGCGCCACACGCGCCACGGGCGCCACGCGTCGTCGACGGTCGGGTAGAACACGTACCGGCCGTCCGGCGAGAAGACGGCGCCCGGGAACGTGCCCGGCACGACGTCGGCCAGGTCCTCCCCCGTCGTGAGGTCCCGCACGCGCAGCTCGTAGCGCTCGTCGCCCACGACGTCGACCGCGTACGCGAGGAGGCGACCGTCGACCGAGACGTCGAACGATCCGAGCGAGAAGAAGTCGTGCCCGTCGGCCTCCACGTTGTCGTCGAGCAGCACCTGCTCGCCGGGCACGGGGACCCCGGGCTCCAGCACGGGCGGCACCCAGGCCGACGGTGCGTCGCTCCCGAGCGTCGCATCGATCGGGGCGCGCGCGTGCACCGGGTACTGGTGCCCCTCGACCGTCCGCGCGTAGTACCAGTGGTCACCCTGGCGCACGGGGACGGACAGGTCCGTCTCGAGCGTGCGCCCCTTGATCTCCTCGAAGATCCGCCCGCGCAGGGGCGCGAGGTGGGCGAGCTCACGCTCGGTCCACGCGTTCTCGGCCTCCAGGTGCGCGACCACCTCCGGCGACTCCTTGTCGCGCAGCCACTCGTAGTCGTCGGTGGTCGTCTCCCCGTGGTGGGTGCGCGACGTCGGGCGGCGGGGAGCGACGGGTGCCGCGGCCGGGGGCGTGACGGGGGCGGTGCCAGGTCGGGTGCCAGGTCGGGCGGCGGAGGTGGACGAGGGCGCGATGACGTCGTCGGGCATCTGGCCAGGGTAGTGGTCGGCGCTCGTCCCGGGGGGCCGCAGCCCGCCCGGGCGACGTCCCGCCGGGCGCCGGGCGACGCCCCGCCGAACGGTCGGTGTCCTCGCGCTGAACAGTGCCGGAACACTCGACCCGGACCTTCCTCCCCGGGTTGCGGCGACGCCACACTTCCGGTGTGCACGACACCCTCGCCGAGCTGGCCCAGCACGTCGCCGTCCGCCCGCGCGCGCACCGGGTCGGGGTCGTCGCGGAGCTCGCGCGCCCCGTGCTCGCCGTCGGCTCGTCGATGCCCGTCGGGCAGCTCGAGGTGATCTTCCGCCCCGCCGACGTCGCGTGCGTCGTCGTGCACGACGACGCGGGGGGCCACCGCACCGGCATCGTGACCCGGGCCGGCATCACCGGGGCGCTCACCGGTCGTCTCGGGTACGGCCGGGCCGTGCTGGAGCGCCGACCCACCGAGAGCGTCACGGACTGGTCGCCGCTCGCCGTGCGCCCCGACGCGTCGATCTCCGAGGTCGCGACCCTCGCGATGGAGCGCCCCGGGGAGCACCGGTACGACGACGTCCTCGTCGCCGGGTCGACCTGGCGCAGCGCGAGCACGGCCGACCTCATGCGTTCCCTCGTCGGGACGCTCGCCGAGCGGTCGTCGCACGACGCGCTGACGGGCCTGTCCACGCGCGGCACCACGTGGCACTCGCTCACCCGGCGCTGCCGCCTCGTCGCGCGCGGCGGGACGCGCGTCGTGCTCCTGCTGCTCGACGTGCACGGCATGGCCGCGATCAACGCCCGCTTCGGCCAGGAGGCCGGGGACGCCGTGCTCGTCGAGGTCGCCGCCCGGCTCGCCGCGGCGGTGCCCGGCGGGTGCGAGGCCGGCCGCGTCGACGGCGACCGGTTCGCCGTCCTCGCGACCCTGCCCGCCATGGACGACATCCAGGCCGCGGCGTCGGTCGAGGCGCTGCGGCAGGACGTGCTCGGACGCCTCGTCGGGCCGTCGGGCCCCGTCCCGGCAGCCGCCTGGCCGACGGTCGACGCCGCCGCCGTGTGGTCCGTCGCCGGCGCGGCCGACCCGGACGAGCTGGTCCGCGAGGCCGAGCACCGCCTGGCGCTGGTCCGGACCGTGCTGCCGTACGCGCCGGCCACGGCCTGACCGGCGCCGCTCGTCCGGCGCCGCTCGTCCAGCCCCGCGCCCGTACGCTCGGGCCCGTGCACACGGACCGGAGCGCCGCGCACCCGAGCCCCGCGGCGGGCGAGCTGACGAGCGGCGCCATGGCCCGCGCGTCGGGCCTGTCCCCGAAGGCCCTGCGCCTCTACGACGCGAACGGGCTCCTCGCCCCCGCGCGCGTCCACCCGCGCACCGGGTACCGCGTGTACGCCGCCGCGCAGGTCGCTCGAGGTCGCTCGATCGCGCTGCTGCGCCGCCTCGACATGCCGCTCGCCACGATCGCGGACGTGCTCGACGCCGCCCCCGACCGTGCGCGCGACGTCCTCCTCGCGTGGTGGTCCGGGCACCAGGCCGAGCTCCTGGCGCGACGCGACACCCTCCACGCCGCCGCTCGGCAGATCGGCGCGCTGCCGGAGCCGGCACCGGTGCGACCACCCGGCACCGTTCGCGAGCGCCGCTGCCCCGCGCGCAAGGTCGCGACCGTCGCCGCGCTCGTCGACCAGGAAGGCCTCGTCCCGCGGTTCACCGCGGACGTGCTCGGCATCCGTGCGCACCTCGACGCGCAGGGCGCGACGTGGGGCTCGGAGCACTGGGTCGTCTACCACGAGCCGCCAGGCACCGCGGCGGCCGGCCGGATCGAGACGTGCGTCCCGTACGAGGGGACGGTCGACCCGTCGGAAGGCGTCGCCCTGCGCGTCGAGCCCGCGCGCACCGAGCTGGTCGTCCCCGTGCCGGCGGTCGACTGCCGGTACCCGCAGA
The DNA here is from genome assembly GCF_943181405.1 of Cellulosimicrobium sp. Marseille-Q4280. Classification (GTDB taxonomy): domain Bacteria; phylum Actinomycetota; class Actinomycetes; order Actinomycetales; family Cellulomonadaceae; genus Cellulosimicrobium. Next base: position 12,645 of record NZ_CALPBY010000001.1, on the reverse strand, counting down.
TCCTCGCGTACAGCGGCGCGGTCCTCGCGGCGGCCCGCGAGCGCGGGGGGCCCGCGGGCCCGACGCGCGAGGTCTACCCGGTGCCGTGGTCGACCGACGACGACGCGCTCGTCGCCGAGGTCGTCGTCCCGGTTGACCCTGCCCCAGGGGCAGACCGCACCGTGTCGTCATGAACCTCGCCGACTACGCCACCCACAGCCCGTACTCCGACCCCGGGCCGCACGCGACCCTGCTCGACGCCGTCCCCACCGACCCGGCGAGCCTGCACGCGGCGGTCACGGCCGCCGTCGTGCACTACCGGGCCGGGGCGACCCCACCCACGCCCGACCAGCTCGCCGACGTCGACGGACGCTGGGTCGAGACCATCCTCGACACCGCGACCCGGCGCGCTCCCGGCCGCGCGCTCACCGACCCGCGCGACCCCGCCCAGCAGGTCGGCGGCTGCTGCCGCGACCACGCGCTGCTCGCGGTGGCGATCCTGCGCGAGCACGGGATCCCGGCGCGCACGCGCCTCGGGTTCGCCGGCTACCTCGACGAGGGCTTCCGCACCGACCACGTGGTCGCGGAACGCTGGGAGCCCGGGCGGTGGGTCCGGTTCGACCCCGAGCTGGCCGCCGGCTCGCGCGCGTTCGACGTCCACGACCTCGCCACGGGCGAGGGCGCACCCTTCGAGACCGCCGCGGAAGCCTGGCTCGCGTACCGCGAGGGCCGCACGGACCTTGCCGCCTACGGCGTCGCGCCCGGCCTCCCGGAGCTCGGCGGGCCGACGATCGTGCAGCGCTACGTGCTCGGCGACCTCGCCCACCGGATGCGGACCGAGCTGCTCCTGTGGGACGCGTGGGGAACGTCGCGGTTCTTCCGGTCCCCGGTCGACCCCCGGGACGCCGCGCTGACCGACCGCGTCGCGCGGCTCGTCGTCCGCGCCGACGCCGGGGACACCGCGGCCGAGCTCGAGCTCGAGGCGCTGTGGGCCGCCGACGACGCACGTCTGCGACCCGGGCCGGTCGTCTCCACGTGGTCCCCGGCGGGACGCTTCGGCTCGACGGACCTCACCGGCCGGACGACGGTCTGGCACGTCACCGGGGAACCCGGGAGCCGCCTGCTGGTGACGCGGGAGTGACAGGGTGTCGACGACGCTCAGCGGAGCGACGCTCAGCGGAGCAGTGCGACCGAGCGCTCGCCGACGGACACGAGGCGCCCCTCGACGCTGAGGTACGACCACGCGTCCGGCAAGCCCTCCTCGGTCCACAGCACCCGGCCGTCGGCGAGGTCGATCGCGACGAGGGCCGCCGACGGCGCAGCGGTGCTCAGGACGAGGATCGCGGAACGGCCGTCGGTGAACGCCTGCATCACCGAGCCGGACGAGAAGCCCGACCCGCCGAGCGCTGACGGTTCGACGCTCCACCGGGTCCGTCCCGTCGCGGGGTCGAGGGCCGCGAGCGCGCCCCGCACCGACACGAGGACGGCGGGGGCCGACGCGACGAGGACCTGCTCGGGCGTGCCCACGGTGTCCGGCTCCCACAGCTCGGCGCCCGACCCGTCGAACGCGGCGATCGTCAGACCCGTCTTGACGAAGCGCAGCTCCGACCGGCCGTCGGTCGCGAGCGGCGGCACGAGCAGGCCCGGCGCCTCCCAGGCGACCGACCCGTCCGCCGCGAGGAGCGCCGACCGCAGCGGATCTCCCGACTCGTCGTACAGGCCCGAGCCGCCGTACATCACCGAGCCGCCGGACGGGTCCCGCAGGTAGCCGTCGCCGTGCGCGAAGGTGACGTCACCCACGACGGCCGGGTCGTCGGTGCGCACGCCGTCGGCGGTGAACGACGCCGTGACGCCGCAGCCCTGCACGTGCACCGCTCGGTGGGTGCCGAAGCCCCACGCCTGGTCGAGGTCGACCGTGGCGACCTCCTCGCCGCTGCCCTCCGAGGCACCCCACTGGGCGCACTCGTACGACGCCTCGTCACGCATCCTGGCGGGGACGGCCGCGCTCCACCGGAGGTCGCCGCTCGCCACGTCCTGGAGCGCGAGCGCGACGTCGGGCGGGTCGCCGGAGACCGGGACGAACCCGGTGGACTCGTCGACAGGCACCCTCTCGCCCTGCTGCTCCGCCTCCGGACCGATGCGGCCGACCCAGAGCAGCGTCCCGTCGGGGCCCGCGGACGGGCGGATCCAGCGGACCTCCTCACCAGGACCTGCGCCGTCGACCGGCCCGGAGGGCGGGCCGAGCTCCCGGGCCGCCTCGATCGTGCCGTCAGCGGCGAGCACCGCGACGGGCACCGGGTCCCAGTCCTCAGCCGGGCTCGCCACGGAGACCGCGACGTCGAAGGACGGCACGCACGTCGACGACTCCTCGACGTCCACGGAGACCGCGGAGTACCACTGGGCGAGCGTGCCGCACGACGTCGGCCCGTCGAACGTCGTCCGCCAGGCCTCCTCGCCCGTGTCGAGGTCGTACCCGACGACGTCGTTCCCGTCGTTCACGACGAGCGCACCCGGCATCACACCGAGCGGCTGACCCGCGAGCTCGATGTCGAGCTCCCACGCGACGCGCGGCGCGTCGCCGATCGGTGCGAGACCCCCGGGCGCGTCGCGCAGTCGCGCCGTCTGGAGGTGCTGCGTGACCGCGTCGACCGCCGTCATCCCGCCGAGCACGAGCACGACGGCCGCTGCGGTGCCCACGACCGCACGGCGGCGCCGGGGCGACCGGGGCGTCGGCTCCGCGGCCTCACCGTCCGGGCCGTCGCCGTCCGGGCCGTGTCCGTCCGGGCCGTGTCCGTCCGGGCCGTCGCCGAACGTGCCGTCGTCGCCCTGCGTGCCGTCGCCGAAGCGCCTGCCGTCGTCTCCGGCGAGACCGTCGAGGATCGCGCCTGCGTCGACGTCGTCGTGCGCCCGGACGCCGGGGCCGGTCCCACCTGTCCAGTGGACGCGCCCCGCAGACCCGGCGGACGACGGCCCGTCCAGGTCGGGCTCGTCGTCGAACCCGTCGTCGACGAGCTCGAACGTGTGGCGGTCGGCAGCGGCCGCGCGGCGTCGCAGGGGCACGAGACGATGGTAGGCGCGCTCGCCGTCGCTCGCGGACGTCAGGCGACGCCCAGGTACGCCTCCTTGATGCTCGAGTCCGCGAGGAGCTCCTTGCCGCCGCCGGCGCGGACGACCTCACCCGTCTCCAGGACGTACGCGCGGTGGGACCGCGAGAGCGCCTGCTGGGCGTTCTGCTCCACGAGGAGGACGGTCGTGCCCAGGGCGTTGATCTCCGAGATGATCCGGAAGATCTGCTGGATCACCATCGGGGCGAGGCCCATCGACGGCTCGTCGAGGAGCATCAGCCGCGGGCGCGCCATGAGGGCGCGCCCGATGGCGAGCATCTGCTGCTCGCCGCCGGACATCGTGCCACCCACCTGGTCCTTGCGCTCCGCGAGGCGCGGGAACAGCTCGAACACCCGGTCGAGGGTCTCGTCGTGCTCGGCCTTGGTGGCGAAGGTGCGGGAGTACGCGCCCATCTCGAGGTTCTCGATCACCGTCATGCCCGGGAAGATGCCCCGACCCTCCGGCGCCTGGACGATGCCCTCGAGCACGCGCAGGTGCGCCTTCATGCGCGTGATGTCCTTGCCGTCGAAGATGATCCGCCCGCGCGCGACCGGCCGGATGCCCGAGATCGCGCGCATCGTCGTGGTCTTCCCGGCGCCGTTCGCGCCGATGAGCGTGACGAGCTCGCCCTCCTCGACCGTGATGGAGATCCCCCGGACCGCCTCGATGCGCCCGTAGGCGACGGTCACGTCCTGCAGCTCAAGCAGTGGCATCGCCGCTGCCTCCTTCGTCCGTGGTGGCGGCGTCCCCGACCAGCTCCTCGTCCGGGACCCCCAGGTAGGCGGCGATGACCTTCGGGTCGCTCGTCACCTCGTCGGGAGTGCCGTCCGCGATGACCCGGCCGAACTCGAGCACGACGATCCGGTCCGTGACACCGCGGACGAGGCGCATGTCGTGCTCGATGAGCAGCACCGTATAGCCGTCGTCGCGGATGTGGCGGATGAGGTCCATGAGGGCCTCCTTCTCCGCCGGGTTGAAGCCCGCCGCGGGCTCGTCGAGGCACAGCAGCTTCGGCTCCGTGGCGAGCGCGCGGGCGATCTCCAGACGGCGCTGGTCGCCGTAGGAGAGGTTGCGCGCCTTCTCCGTCGCCCGGCCGCCGACCCCGACGAACTCGAGGAGCGCCATGCCGCGGTCGATCGCGTCACGCTCCTCGCGGCGGTGCCGCGGTGAGCGGAACAGCGCGCCCGGCACCGACGTGCGGTGCCGCGCGTCCGTGCCCACCACGACGTTCTCCAGCGCCGTCATCTCGTTGAACAGCCGGATGTTCTGGAACGTCCGGGCGATGCCGCGCTGCGTGATCTGGTACCGCTTGAGCGCGCCGAGGGGAGCGCCGTCGAACACGACCTGGCCCTTGGTGGGCCGGTACACGCCCGTCATCGCGTTGAACGCCGTCGTCTTGCCCGCGCCGTTCGGGCCGATGAGACCGAGGATCTCCCCGCGCCGGATGTCGAACGTCACGTCGTCGAGCGCGACGAGGCCGCCGAACTGGACGGTGACGTGCTCCATCTGCAGGAGCGGCTCGCCGATCTTCGCCTGGACGGCGCGGTCCGGCGCGACCATCGCGTCGACGAGCTCGGGGTCCGCCAGCTCGGGTCGCACGGACTCGACGTCGACGATGACCGGCTCGTCCAGGACCGCGCCCGGCATGTACGTGTCGGGGCGGGTGGAGTCGGCGCGGCCGGAGGCGGCGAGGTGCTCGTCGCCGTGCTCGCCACCGGCCCCGATGCCGCCCGGGTCGTGGGTGCTCATCGGGTCTCCTCCCCGCTCGTGGTCGCCGTGCCGCTCACCGTGCCGCTCGTCGTGCCACCGGTGCCCGACGCCGCTGCGGACGCCGGAGCGCCCGGGCGTGCCGAGCCGCCGGCTCCGTTCCCGGAACGGGCCAGCCGGCGTGCCGCCACGTAGAGCTCACGGCCGTAGGTGAGCAGCTTCTGCCGGACGGGGATCAGGCCCTGCGGCCGGAAGATCATCAGCACCACGAGCGCGATGCCGAAGAACAGGTACCGGTAGCTCGCGATCTCGTTGCCGTTGATCGGGATGCCGAAGATCTCGGTCCGGCCGAGGAAGAAGTTCGGCAGGTACACGATGATGAACGCGCCGAGGATGACGCCGAGCTTGTTGCCCTGGCCGCCGAGCACGACGGCGCACAGGAAGAGCACGGAGTTGATGACGTTGAAGTTCGTCGGGATGACGAACTGGACCTGTCCCGCGTAGAGCGCACCCGCGACGCCGCCGATCGACGCGCCGATGATGAACGCCCACAGCTTGAAGCGGAACGTGGGGACGCCCATGATCTCCGCCGCGTCCTCGTCCTCGCGGATCGCGACCCAGGCGCGGCCGACGCGCGACCGCTCGAGGTTCCCGACGAAGAGCAGCGAGATGACGATGAAGACGAGGCTCACCCAGTACCACCACACGCCCGAGTTGAGCGTGCCGCTCGCGTTGCCCGCGGAGAAGACGCCGTTGGGCAGGTCCTCCGTGACGCCGAGCCGGGGGTAGGCCACGCCGCGCAGGCCCTGGCCACCGCCCGTCAGCTCGTCGAGGTTGTCGGCGAGCAGGCGCACGATCTCGCCGAACCCGAGAGTGACGATCGCGAGGTAGTCACCGCGCAGGCGCAGGGTCGGCGAACCGAGGATCAGTCCGGAGATCGCCGTGATCGCGACGGCGATCGGGAGCGCGGCGAGCCAGGCCCACTCGGTCGCGAGCCACTCGTCCGTCTGGTTCCACGGGCTGTCCGGGCTCGTGAGGATCGCGACGGTGTACGCGCCGATCGCGTAGAAGCCGACGTACCCGAGGTCGAGCAGGCCCGCCTGACCGACGACGACGTTCAGGCCGATCGCGATGAGCGCGATCATGCCGAACTGCGCCATGACGCCGCCGAAGTTCGTGCCCACCGTGGTCAGCACGGGGATGTTGAGGATCGGCACGAGCGCGATGAAGATCAGGAACGGGACGCCCGCCGCCCACTGGGCGGGGCGCGGGAGCGCGTCCCACCAGAGGCGGAAGCTGTCCCCGACGCCGCCGTGCGGGCGGTCCTTGGTCGCCGTGCGCCCGGCGGGCGGCAGCTGGACCGGCGCGCCGCCGCCGGGCTGCGGTGCTGGTGTCGACGTGCTCATGCGCGGGCCCTCCCCAGCGACTCCCCGAGGATGCCCGTCGGGCGGAACATCAGGACGATGATCAGCAGGGCGAAGGCGACGACGTCGCGCCACTCCGTGCCGAACACGACCTGGCCGTAGTTCTCCATGACGCCCAGGATCAGACCGCCGAGCAGCGCGCCGCGCAGGTTGCCGATCCCGCCGAGCACCGCGGCGCAGAAGGCCTTGATGCCGAGGATGAACCCGCCGGAGTAGATGATCCCGTTCGGCACGCGCAGCGTGTAGAGCAGCGCCGCGGCACCCGCGAGGATGCCGCCGATGAGGAACGTCAGCATGATGACGCGCTCGCGCGAGACGCCCATGAGGGTCGCGGTGACCGGGTCCTGCGCGACGGCGCGGATGCCGCGCCCGAACTTCGTCCGGTTGATGAACATGTCCGTCGCCAGCGCGAGGACGAGCGCCGACAGGATGATCACCAGCGTGATGTTCGTGACGGGAGCGCCGCCGATGGTGAACTGCACCTCCGGCTGCACGAGCCGGATGGGCTGCTCCGCGTTGACGCCGCCGAGCGTGCCGCCCGTGAGCTTCGGCAGCACGAAGTGCACGAACTCCTGGAGGATGAACGACATGCCGATCGCCGTGATGAGGAACACGAGCGAGGGTGCGCCGCGCTTGCGCAGCGGTCGGTACGCGACGCGCTCGAGCCCGACGGCCGTGCCGCCCGCGACGAGCATGCCGCCGAGCATCGCGATCCCGAGGTAGAGCACGGTGAGCGCGATGCCCTTGTCGTACGCGTCGCCGCTCGGGTAGAAGCCGAGCAGCAGGAGGGTCGCGTACTGCCCGAACATCCCGAGCATGAAGACCTCGGAGTGGGCGAAGTTGATGAGCCGCAGCACGCCGTAGACGAGCGTGTAGCCGACGGCGACGAGCGCGTAGATCGCGCCGTACGTGAGGCCCTCGATGGTGAGGCCCCAGAAGTTGCGGCCGAGGGCAGCGAGGTCGAAGTCGATGAGCGACTGGTGGACGAGGGGACCGGCGGTCGCGCTGGCGAGCAGCGCGTCGGCAAGAGCGGGCATGACGCTCCCTGGATTCTGGCTCGGATCGTGCGAGGTCGTGGTCCACGACGGGGCGCCCCGCCCGCTGGGCCCCGCAGGTGGCGGGGTGCGGGGCGAGGCGCCCGTCGTCGTCGGACTACTGGACCTCGTAGATCCAGATGAGGGCGGAGGCGAGCTCGCCCATGTCGTCCCACTCGTAGTTGCGGGCGAGGCCCTCACCGGAGTAGTTCGCGACGTAGTCGATCATCGCGGCGCGGTCGGTGACGCCCGACGCGATGCCGGTCAGCATGATCGTGGCGAGGTCGTAGCCCTCGACCGAGTAGACGCCCGGCGCCTGGCCGGCCGACTCCTCGTACGTCGCCGCGAAGTCGTCGGGCGCGGGACCGCACGGGCACGAGAGGATCGCGCCCTCGGACGCGGCGCCCGCCTGCTCGACGAACTGCGGGTCGTTCGTGCCGTCCGCCGAGACGAACGGGAGGTCCACCCCGCCGTCGCGCAGGCCCTGCACGAACGGTGCCGCCTCCGCGTAGTAGCCCGCGTAGAACACCGCGTCCGCGTCGGCGCCCGCGATGATCTGGACCGCTGCGGAGAAGTCCTTGTCACCGGTCTTCACCTCGGCGGCGCAGTCCGGGTTCGCCGCGTCGCCGAGACCGGTCGTGATCTGCTCGGCGAGGCCGATGCCGTAGTCGGAGTTGTCCGCCACGACGCAGACGCTCGCGAACTCCTGGGTGTTCACCAGGTACTTCGCGACCGACGGACCCTGCACGGCGTCGTTCGCGAGGCCGCGGAAGAAGTTGGTCCAGCCGTTGGCCGTGAGGTCGGGGTTCGTGGCCGACGCCGTGAGGGACAGCAGGCCGGCCTGGTTGAACACGTCGCCCGTCGCGGCCGTCTCACCCGAGAAGGCCGGGCCGAGGAGCCCGATGACGCTCTCGTCGCCGACGATCTGCGGTGCGACCTGCGTCGCCTTCTGCGGGTCGCCCTCGGTGTCGAACGGCTTGAGCTCCACCTGGCAGCCCGGGTTCGCCTCGTTGAACGCGTCGACGGCGACCTGGGCGCCGTACTGGATGTTGAGACCGAGCGCGGCGTTCGGTCCCGTGAGGGCCCCGGCCATCGCGATCGCGGTGCCCTCCGCGCACTCCGCGCTGCCGTCGCCGGCCGGGTCGACGGCGTCTCCACCCGCCTCGGCCTCGACCTCCGCGCCCTCGATGTCGATCTGCACGGAGGGGACGATGCCGAGCTCCCCGGAGTCCGCGTCGCTGGTCTCCGTCGAGGTCTCGGTCGTCTCGTCGTCGCCGCCCTGGGACTGGGGTCCGCAGGCGGTCAGGACGAGGGTGGCCGCGAGGAGCAGGGCAGCACCCCCGCTCGCCCGTCGTGCTGTGCGATGCATGCCAACCTCCGTGGTCCAGATCCCCGCGGAGGTGGCGTGAGCCGCACGCCTCCACGGTCGATCGCTGAGTTCAACACTGAATAGCGTGCTGAATAGTGACACAGGTCACCGACAGTCGAAACCCGCCTGCGGACCGCCACCCGGAGGTCCCCGCGCTGCGGCAGGGACCTCCGGCCCGGCAAATCCGCGGGAGGGGGCGCTCTCCGCGTACCTGGGTGCGGCGAACCTAGGCGCGTCGGGTTTCACGGACGGCTACCAGTTGTTACCGACTCGTAACGCGCAGGTCTCTGTTCGGACCGGTGCTGGTACGGCGGTACCAGCCATCGTCGGGCAGCGACCGGAGCCCGCCCGTGCGGCGGAGCGATCGGCGCGGCACCGACGCGGCGGCACTCCCGCTGGCCGGTCCGCGCACCGTCGCGGTCTCCGGGACCGGGGGCGCACGCGGCCGCGCACGCTCGCTCCCGACGGCGGCGCTCGCCTCGGCGACGACCACGCGGTGCGCTCGGGACGGGCCCGGTCTCCGCTCGATCCGGTGCTGCGGGAGCGGGCGAAGCCGCTGGTGAGGCCCCGGGGCGAGGTCGAACGGAGGCGTGTCGTACCGGTCGTCGAGCTCCGGTCGACGCCTCGGAGACGAGCCGACGCGCGGCCCGGGGACTCTCTCACGAGAAGTCTCCAGATCCATAGCCAGGATCGGACGAAGGCTGTACGGTTGTGCGCGAGATTGCAGTGCCTCGCTTGTCCTCGCGCTGAGGTGACACCCTCGGGTGGAGCCCCGGCGGACCTTGTTACCCCAAGAGTTGACGACGAACACCTGTGATGTACGCCCCCGCGACCGTGGGGGGTGAAGGTTGACACTCTTGAAGGAGTAACCATGGCTACCGGAACCGTGAAGTGGTTCAACAGCGAGAAGGGCTACGGCTTCATCGCCCCCGAGGACGGCTCGGCCGACGTGTTCGCGCACTACTCCGCGATCCAGTCGCAGGGCTTCCGCACGCTGGAGGAGAACCAGCGTGTCGAGTTCGACGTCACGCAGGGCCCGAAGGGCCCGCAGGCGGAGAACATCCGCGCGATCTGATCTCCCGCGGCCGTCAGGCTGCGTGAACTGATCTGACGAGTGCCCCTCGACCTCCGGGTCGGGGGGCACTCGTGCGCCCGGGCCAGGCCGGTCGCGCCGAAACCCGGGTCGTGCGGCACGGACCGGCCCTGGTGACCGGCAACCCTGGGCTCGGCAGGGTCGAGGAACCGGTCGCGCCCCGTGCTCGTTCCCCGAGTGGTGGGTGGACGCCCGCCGACGACGACCCCGGAGGACGAACATGGGATTCCTCGACCGACTTCTCGGCCGCGAGCCGCGCGACGCGCAGGGCGGCCCCTCCGCCCAGGGCGGCTACGGCTCGCCCTCGCAGCAGCCGGACCGATACCCCACGCAGTACCCCCCGGGCGGTCCCGCCTACGGCACGCCCGACGACGCCGCGCCGGCTGCGCCGGGTGTGCCGGGTGCGCCGCGCACGCCGGACCAGGTCGCGATCGACCGGTACCGGTACATGCTCCGCACGGCGCCGCCGGACGCCGTCGAGCAGGCGCACGCGGAGGCGTTCGCACGGCTCACGCCCCAGCAGCGGAGCCAGGTCCTCGCCGAGCTCGGCGCGGCCGTGCCGCCCGCGGAGCGCGCCCTCACCGACACGCCCCAGGACCTCGCACGCATGGCGACGCGCGCCGAGATGCGTCAGCCGGGCACCCTGGAGCGCTCGTTCGCCGGCCGGACCGGCGGAGCGCCGGGGTTCGGCTCGATGGTCGGCTCGAGCCTGCTCGGGACCGTCGCGGGCGTCGTCATCGGCTCGGCCGTCGCGAACGCGATGTTCGGACCCGCGTTCGGCGACCCCTCGCAGCCGGTCGCGGAGGACGCCGCTGCGGCGTCGGGTGGCGAGGACCCGGGCGCGGGCGACGGTGGCGACGCCGGTGCCGGCGACGCGGGCGCCGTCGAGGCGTCCGGCGCCGACCCTGGTGCCGGTGCCGACCCGGGCGGTGACGGCGGCTTCGGGGACTTCGGCGGCGGGTTCGACGACTTCGGCGGCGGGTTCGGCGAGTTCTAGAGGTCCGGACCGCCCTGCTCGTCGACGACGACGGGCGGGGCGGCGCCCAGCCCGAGGAACGCTCCCAGCTCCTCGAGCCCTCGGGGCGTGCTCGGCGCGTAGTCCGTGAGCGCGGGCGACCGGACGACGACCGCCGCCCACTGCGCCCGTGACACGGCGACGTTGATCCGGTGCCGCGAGAGCAGGAAGCCGAGGCCGCGCGAGGCGTCCCGTGCGGACGACGCGGCGAGGGTCACGACGACGACCACCGCCTCCTTGCCCTGGAAGCGGTCGACGGTCCCGACCTGGACGTCCGGATACCCGGCGGCGGCGAGCGCCGACCGGACGGCCCAGACCTGCGCGTTGTAGGCGGCGACGACGAGGACGTCCGCCTGACCGAGCGGTCGGACCACCTCGCTCCCGTCGACCGACGTGGTCCACGACCGCCCGACGAGGCGCTCGACCTGCCGGACGACCTCGGCCGCCTCCTCGCGGGACCGGACACCGTTGCCCGCGTGCTCGACGAGCACCTGCTCGATCCCGGGCGGCACACCGTCGAGCAGGCGCTGCGCGGCGACAGGCTGAGCGCCCAGCCGGTCCTCGTAGGAGAGGGTCGAGACCGCCGCCGCGAGCCGCGGGTGCAGGCGCCACGTGCGGGCCAGGAAGTACCCGAGCTCGTCGGGGAGGACGCGGTGACCGTCGGCGAGCCAGCCGAGCGCGGACCGGTCGACGGGCTCCGGGTGGGTGCCCTGGCTCACCTGGGGCAGCTGCTGCGGGTCGCCGAGCAGCAGGAGGTTCCGCGCGGCGCGGGCGACGGCGACCGTCGCGGCGAGCGAGAACTGCCCCGCCTCGTCGACGACGAGGAGGTCGAGCGTGCCCTCGGGGAGCCGCTCGGCCGAGAAGTCCCACGCGGTGCCTCCGACGACGCGCGGGCCCGGCTCCGTCGCGAACGTCGAGAGCGCGCCGCCGTCGAGCTCCGCGCACACGGCGGTGGGCGACGGCCCGTCGCCCGAGAGCTTCTTCGCGACGATGCCTGCCGGCACGCCGGCCTTCTCGACGACGGCGCGCAGCATGTTCTCGACGACGGCGTGCGACTGCGCGACGACCCCCACCCGCCACCCGCGCTCCACGAGGCGCGCGATCACGTGCGAACCGACGTACGTCTTGCCCGTCCCGGGTGGGCCCTGCACCGCGACGTACGACCCGTCGAGCCGCTCGACGGCGGCGGTGACGGCGCCGACGAGGTCGTCGCCGACCGGACGCGGCAGCACACCTGGCCCGACGAGCCGCGGAGGACGGCGCAGCAGCACGTCCGACGCCGCGTCGAGCGGCAGCGCTCCGGTCTCGCGCCAGGTCTCGAGCGCACGACGCGCAGCGCCGGCGACGGCCGCCTCGAGCGGCCCGGTCTGCGGCCCGGGGGACGGCGTGAGCGCCATCGGGAGCGCGGAGAAGGGGTCGGCCTTGCGCCGCAGCCCTTCGCGGACCTCGAGGACGTCCCGCTCCCCCGCAGGCGTGGTGCGGCGACCCGCGCCGACGATCGTGGCTCCGCCCCCCCAGCCGCGCACGCCGTCGGCAGACGTCTGCACGCCCGGCGGCAGCGGGGCGTCGTACAACAGGTAGGGCGAGACGCCGACGCGCAGGTCGGTGCCCTCGGGCAGCCGCCCGACGAGCTCAAGCCGCCGCGACGACGTCTGGCGCCCCGGCTCGACCTCCCACCCCCTCACGACCTCCGCCTGCTCGACGAGGAACGCGTTCCGGCGCCCGGGCCACTCCTCCACGGGGAGCGCGAGGCGCGCCGCGGCGCCGTCGGACGGGCCCGCGGTGAGCTCGACGACCGTCGTGGGCAGGTCGGCCTCGACGGCCCCCGGCGCGACCTGCTGCCGCGACCGCACGACGGCGGACGAGTCCACGGCCTGGGGTCCGTCCCCGCGCAGCGCGGCGTACGCGACGACGCCGTC